>NZ_JBBOBZ010000001.1:0-4800000 GCF_038000365.1 Paenibacillus sp. FSL R7-0333 | reverse complement strand
GCGCAACATGGTGAAGGCCGCGGTCCTGGTAAGAGAGCAGCACGGCGCAGTGACCCGTTAACAGACGGCACTGTTCCGCCTAAGTTGCTTAGATTTGCACAACAAAACCACTGCAAGCCTGAGAGTATAGTCTCCGGCCCGCAGTGGTTTGTTTTTTGCAGGAAACACTTGATAATAATTCTCATTCTTGATAGAATGAGAAAAGAAAGAAGGAACCTGTGGAGGGCTCCTTCATATTCTGTAAAGATTCATTATTTGCTTTCGAAGGTTTTGCAATCTGTTTCCTCAGATTGTGTAGGCTGCTTGGAGCTGTGGTAAGCAACGAAGATGGACTCAGCGTTGCATTTGTTCTCTTCAGCCCAGTAGGTGCAAGAATTAACTGCGCACAATACGTCTTTTGCCATGAGGGTTCACCTCCTCTTGTAGTAGTAGGCATCATAAATCGGCAAGAAATCAATTACAGCTGCCCGGGCAAGGTGGAGCTTGTCCGAATAGCGCCATAACCTTATTCTATGCGAATAGGGTTTTTGGTGTTTTTTTGCCGTTTTATCATCGTAATTGTAACAAATAAAGAGGCAATACGCAAACAGGACCACACTTGGCTATCTATGGCTGAATGGTCTTATTTGTTATTTTCCGTAAATGGCTGCAACCTTCCAGCTTTTGGAACGTCAAGAGGGATAAGCGCGGAACGGACCGATACAGATAACGGCCTTTCGCCGCGGAAGCTGAAACACAGGAAGCAGTATACAATTACACTTGATGGAGGAATGAGCATGCGAAAATGGGGTCTGCATTACTTATTGTATCTAGTGGTTGTAGCCGTGGTTCTGACGGGATGCGGCGCGTCGAGTAGCAATTCAGATTCGGCCGCGAATACAGAAAGCGCGTTCAGAAATGAAGCAGCATCAGACGGATCGGCGGAGAGTGCGCCTGCTGCGGTGGAGGTCAAGGAGGATAGTCTAGCTAACACGGCGATGGCTGTCAATGATCAGGCTGCAGTGAAGGGCGGCGGCGGAAATTCGGCAGTCCCTGGGGCGGGGGCTGAGCAAGGGACAGATGCTTCTGCCGGATTCACAGGCACCGATGTGGTAGCAGGGCTGAACAAGAAGCTGATCTACAAGGCGAACCTCAATATGGAGGTAAGCGACTACGGGGCAGCGCAGACTGAAGTGCGGAATATGGTTACTCTGGCCGGGGGCTACATTATCGAATTCTCAGAGAATATGTCTGAATATGAACAGGGCGGAACCTTTATCCTAAAAGTGCCTGCGGCGGGCTTCTCTCCGTTCCTGAACAATCTGGAGAAGATTAAGCATGAGAAGCTCCAGAGAAGCATCCAGGGGCAGGATGTGTCGGAGGAATATGTGGACCTGGAGTCACGCCTTAAGGCGAAGCAGATGATGGAGGCGCAGTATATTGATTTTATGAAAAAAGCGACCAAACCGGCTGATCTCGTCCAGTTCGCCAACCAGCTTGGGGAAATTCAGGAGCAAATCGAACAGATCAAGGGCAGAATGCGGTATATCGATCAGAACGTATCTTTCTCTACAGTGGAGCTTCGCCTCTACCAGACGGAGAAGAGTCTTACCCTTACACAGACTAATTCCGAGGGGCCGCTGGGTGAACGGGCTTCGGAAGCGCTCAAGAGCAGCATGAAGGCGTTGTCTGTGATGTTCCAGTGGCTTGTTGTTGTACTGGCGGCTGCGCTCCCCGTCCTGCTGGTAGCTGGAGTGGTGGTGGCGCTGGTGCTCTGGTTACGGAAAAGCTTCAAGCGGCGGCAACCTGCACACCCTGAACAGGCACGGCTGGGCGGCAACCGTCTGCCGGGCCGGGAATCGCAGCCTCAACCTGAAGTGGCACCTGTAGTATCGGCCGCAGCGGATGAAGAGAATACGGATAAGCAGAACAAGTAGAGCGGGCTGTACGAATAAACATAGGATCATTTATGTAAAGAATAAAGCCTCCCTACCCGTGAATCCGGGCTGGAGGCTTTGTTTTGTTCAGGAAATTATGATTTTTTTCTGTTGTGGATAAAGTATGTGCCCGAATGTATGTCAAAAACAGCATACATTGTGCTGATGCGCAGGCGTGTGGCCCAAATGTATGCGGAAAACAGCATACATTGTGCTGATGTGCGGGCATGGGGCCCAAATGTATGCGGAAAACAGCATACATTGTGCTGATGCGCAGGCGTGTGGCCCAAATGTATGCGGAAAACAGTATACATTCGAGCCACACGTAAGTTATGCAATTTATGAAGCTATAGCTTGAGGCAAGCCGGGATCTCCAGCCTTAAGCATGCTGGAAGAGCACACGGTACTCGCCATAGCCTTCCTTCTCCAGGTCCTCTTTGGGAACAAAGCGCAGAGCTGCCGAATTGATACAGTACCGCAGTCCGTTCGCTCCAGGGCCGTCATTGAATACATGGCCCAAGTGGGAGTCCGCTGTCTTGCTGCGTACCTCAGTGCGGACCATCAGGTGGCTGAGGTCGGTTTTCTCCTTGACCACATAGTCCCGGATCGGACGCGTGAAGCTCGGCCAGCCGCAGCCGGAATCGAACTTATCTTCTGAGCTGAACAGTGGCTCCCCGGAGACAATATCCACATAGATCCCGTCTCCGTGGTGATCCCAGAATTCGTTGCGGAATGGAGATTCCGTAGCGCTGTTCTGCGTTACTTCATATTGAAGCGGTGTCAGGCGCTCCTTCAGGCTCTGCGGGTCCTCTTTGTGCGTCCAGTGAGCTTCGATGAATGCTTCCCGGCCCGAACCCTTCCGGTAACGCTTGTAATGGCCGGGATTCTTGTGGTGATAGCCCTGATGATATTCTTCGGCTGGGTAGAAGGGCTTGGCCGGAAGAATAGGCGTCACAATGGGAGCGGAGAAGCGTCCGCTGGCCTGAAGAGCTGCCTTGGAAGCCTCTGCCTGCTGGCGCTGCTCCTCCGAATGGGTGAAGATTGCCGTTCCATAGGAAGTGCCGCGGTCATGGAATTGCCCTCCGGCATCGGTAGGGTCAATCTGTTGCCAGAACAGCTCAAGCAGCTTGCTATATGGGAAAATATCCGGATTGAACGTAATCTGCACCGCCTCAACATGTCCGGTGGTTTCCGAGCATACTTCCTCGTAGGTCGGATTCACGGTATGTCCGCCTGTATAACCGGAGATAATCTTGACAATGCCCGGAAGCTCTTCAAAAGGGGATACCATACACCAGAAGCATCCACCGGCGAAGGTGGCTTGCTCGGTCTTGACATTTATAGAATCAGCTTGAAATTCACTCATTGTTATCCCTCCATCTGTAGAATGCAATTAAATAGATCACAATTTAATTATAAATCAAATAGAGGCTTACTGCCAGCATACCGGAAATTCTTGAAGCGTCAGCGGCCCGCAGAAGGACGGCGGCGCATGGATAATCCGGCTACAGCCAGTACGGCAATATACACGATTATAGCTACAGCTGCACTTCGCGGATGCTGGAACATCTGTCCTCCGAGGAAGGCGTAGAGGGCGATGCCGGGAATTTTGCCAAGTGCGGTGGCTCCAAGATAGCTCCAGAAAGGCAGTCCGGCGGCACCGGCGTAGATATTCACAGCCATCTGCGGAATGAACGGTGCCAGCCGGGCAATCACTACGGATGCAAAGGGACGCTGCTCCACAGCGGACACAAATCTGTCCAGCGCCGAAATACTGCTTAGATAGGCCATAGATTTGCTCCGGAACATGGATGCAACGACTCCATAGACAAGGGCTGCCGCTATTGTGGTAGCACTCCAGCAGATTAACGCTCCTGCGAAGCTTCCATAGGCATACCCGAACAATCCGATAATCAGCTTGTAGGGCAGGACCGGAAATAAGGCCAGCACTGTGGCGGCGAGCATGGACAAATACAAAGGATGATCCTCTCTAAGCCAGGCCAGGAGTTCATACCTGTAGATAAACGCGAGGATTATGCACGAAACATACAGAAAAACCGTTAGCCATTTTCTCATTATACTATGCCCCTTCTTCACTCCATCCATTTCATCATACTGAAAAAAAAGCAATTAAAGCAATTATTGAAGCAAAGATCATTGTTCCCGCTGCATGTCACGGTATAATACATCTATAAGGGAATAGAAATTCCCCCAACATGTAAGGGAGATGCTGCTGTAATGAAACTATCTGTCCGCAAAAGAGTGGCAATGATCGGCATAGGCGATATTGCCCGTAAAGTCTATTTGCCGCTGCTCTCCCGGCATGATCAGGCCGAGGTGGTGGGAGTGCTCAGCCATTCCTCTGCTACGGTCGAGCGGGCAGTCCAGGCTTATCGCCTTCAGCGGGGGACAACCGAGCTTACGGAGCTGCTGTCCTGGGATCTGGATGCTGTGTTCATACATAGTCCTACAACTACGCACTATGAGCTGGTTACCTCTTGCCTGGAGCATGGGGTGTCCGTGTATGTGGACAAGCCGCTCTCCTATGATCTGGAGGAATCCCGCCGGATGGCAGAGCTTGCTGAGAACAAGGGGCTGCTGCTGGGAGTGGGTTTCAACCGCCGCTATGCCCCGATGTATGCCGCCGCCAAATCCTGGCTGCATAAGGCCGGAGGCATCAGCCAATCCACCGCTGTCAAACACCGGACGAAGCTGCAGCAGGGCAGCAGCCATGAGACGATCCATGATGACCTGATTCATATGCTGGATCTGCTGCTCTGGCTGTCCGGCGGGGATTATGAGCTGCTGCACACCAGCCTGAGGGCTGATGCGGAGGGGCGGCTTCTGCACGCCTCGGGAATGCTGGGCTGGGAGAATGGGACCACCGGCCATTACAGCATGGTCCGGGATGCAGGGGCCGATCTGGAGAAGCTGGAGCTGCACGGACATGGCAGGTCGGTGGAGGTGACAGACATGGAACGGGTTATATTATATGAGCAGGGCTCGTTGCCGCGCACGCAGAACTTCGGCAGCTGGGATACCGTGCTGGAGCGCAGAGGCTTCAGCGGAGCGGTCAGCCATTATCTCAGTAATATAGCGACACCGGAGCAATGCGGTATTTCCGCTTCGGCCGTATTGCCGAGCCATGAATTAGCAGCAAGATTAAGCCGCTGAGCGGTCAGCATCGCAGCAGAGAGGAGAACAACATGGAGGATTATGACAACAAGTCGATGGAAGAGAGGATTATCGAGAGCTACAAGCGGGACGAGGAAATGATGATTCTCGTATTTGCCCAGTGGTGTGTGAATAATAAGCTGGACCCGCATGCCCTGTATCTGCAGGCTTATCCGCAGCAGGAGGGCAATCAGGCGCTGGCCAATGCGCTGGCCCTGACGGTATCCGCGGAGGAGGCCGGGTTCATCTCCGATGATACGGTACTGGGTGTACTATCCCTCTACAGCAACGATGATCTTGCCTATGTGGTTACAGAGGCCATCCAGCTAAGACGCAAGGCAGAAGACACCAAGGATTGAGAGCGTAAATATAATAATAGTGGTTAATGAACTTTTTTTTGGCAAACGATGTTCATTCCAGAATAAATGTGGTAAAATTATATATACTAACTAATTGTAAGCTTCATAAGTGAGAGGTGATAACCATGGAAGAACATCAACTGACGATGTGCCCGAGATTTGAGACGGCTTTTTCGTTTCTGGGCAAGCGTTGGAACGGACTCATTATTCAGACCTTGATGAGCGGCCCCAAGCGGTTCAAGGATATTTCCGGACTGATTCCGTCAATGAGCGATAAGATGCTGTCCGAGCGCATGAAGGATCTGGAATGCGAGGGCATTCTGGTACGTCATGTGTACCCGGAGACACCGGTGCGCATTGAGTATGAATTAACAGTGAAGGGCCGTGCGCTTGAGCCGGTCATGCAGCAAATCCAGTCCTGGGCCGAGAGCTGGGTGGAGTAGCAGTACCGTAATATATATTTGATGACAGCCTCTTGCCGGGTATCCGGGTAAGGGGCTTTTCATATGCTGTTCTGCTTGAAATATAAGAATTTATAGGTTTCACACGATAACTTATCCTTCTATTTCTCGCTGAAACGGTACCGTCCTTTATAAGGACGGCAATGCCGTTTCCGCTTGTTTATGCAAATTTTGCCCAAATAAACCTTGCACTTAGGCCCTACCTGTGTAATATAATAGAACATACTAAATATTACGGATGTGTGGAAGCGTTAACAAAAGTAGGAAAAGCCCAGGGTTATGCGGCAGACGGATGCTTACGGGATGTGTTTTGGACGATGCTGATGGAAGGAAGCGGAGGGCTCACACAACTTTTAGGAGGCGAGGACCATGACCATCACCTTGTTTTCCCGGGAAATAACCTATGGAAAAAAGGATGTCGCCGAACTGGAGACTGCTTCGATTAAAGTACAGCTGATCTATGACAAGGTGCTGTTCATGCTTCATAACCATCTCCCGGATTCTCTGTGGGATGCGTGGATCGGTGTGCCGTATGAGATCATTTCTTCTCTATATAAAGGGGACAATGACAGCGGGAGCGTGTTTCAGAAATGGATTCAAGGCCCGTCCGGCTGGAAATGTATTGGTTGTGAGCGGCATTGCCTGGAGCCGGTAACGGCTAAGGGAGGGAGTGGCTCAAATGCTCAGCGCCGTTTTACTTTTCATAATGGAATTAGCCAGAGCATGGTACTTCAAGCTGTAATCTGGTCTATGTATGAGAACACGCGGCTGCTCCAGCCTTACTTGGGGGAGGAGGCTTTTCTGAGTGAGGAGGATATGGAGCTGATCTCTGTATATTTCGTGCCCACCTACCTTACCCCGGCACCGCTGAGCGAATTGAACAAACCGGCCAAAGAATACAAGGATAAGAACATCAGAGTGTATCAGGAATGGATCTCTGCCCCCGATCTGGTGCTGCAGTGGAACGGTGGCCTGACCGAAGGCAGATGGATGACGGGTGTATATGTGGATCATTCGCGGTTCGCCGGACTTGGCCCCTACCTGAAGGATGCGCAGGGCAAGCGGACTTACATGCAGGCGACGGTTCGATAGAAAAGTGAAGCTCGAAAAAAGAGTTGAACTTGAAGCCAGGTCGTCGCTGCGGTGAATATTTGTACTTCCGGCCGCTATTGTGTTTGGATTTCCTGATACAAACCGCTCTTCGCGGTAGAAATCCAAACACAAAGGCGATCGCTCCGCTCCTCCAGTTCCAAATTTCCCCTCCGCTTCTTTTGCTTCAGCAGCACAAGCCACTCTACTCCGCCCGGTTATTCCTCCGTCGGATAAAGTACACGGTGCTTAAGATGACCAGTCCTGCTGTAACGGAAATGACCAGAATCACCTTCCCGTTCGCACCGCTGTTTGCTGCTGATTGGGCGGCTGGATTCACGAAGGTAACAATAAGGATGCAGGCTGCCACCACGGTCGCCAGCATTGCACCCAGAACGTTTTTCCCTTTTGCTCCGCCCTGTAGTCCGCCCGGTCCCACATATGCACCGCTCCAGATCAGCCGTACGAGATAGGAACCCACACCCAGCATGAAAATTGCGTAATTACTAAGCGGATATTCCAGCCACTTCATTCCGTAGTTTTGCAGCGCCATGTCTGTCAGCAATAAGAATGCCATCAAAAGAAATGCCTGATTCCCCGCCTTGTGCCGCTGCTGCAATTGTCTCTCATCCAGGTTCGTTCTGCTCATCCTTCGTTCCCTCCCAAAATAATTGATCCAGCGTCTTCCCAAGGGTTACACAAATGTCAATACACAACCTCAGGGTGGGGTTGTAATCACCATTCTCAATCGCGATAATTGTCTGTCTTGTGACCCCCACGGCATCCGCCAGCTGCTTTTGCGACATGTCTTTTGCTGCTCTGGAGGCTTTGAGCCTCAGATTTTTCCCCATTCCCTCACCTCACGCATATTGTAAAATATATAAAACAAAATGTCTAGTATATTTTACATAAGAATACTAAAAGTTCGCGTTCATTAAAATTTGTTATATTCAGTGCGTACAATCACAAGTTCCGCCTAAGGCCAGTGATAAGGTGTAGAAGTGAAAAGAAGCACAAACCTACATCTAAACCTGAGGAGGGGCCAACATGGCGTCCAATCAATTAAACGATACAACAATTCATCCCGGGTTCACCCCGGAAGCAATGGTCAGAGATATTGTTCTGCAGTTCCCCAAAGCAGCTGATTATTTCAAGGCACAACGGATCGATTTCTGCTGCGGAGGTGCCAAGCCGCTGGCTGAAGCCGCTGCCGAGAAGGGTCTTGATCCGGCAGCAATGGTGCAGGAGCTGAACAAGCTGCAAGAGCAGCATCCGGTGCTGGAAGAGGATACCGCCTGGAACGAAGCTTCGTCAGAGGAACTGGTGGATTATATTGTGAACAAGCATCACCGCTACCTGCGTGAAGAGCTTCCGCTAATCAGCCAAAATGTAACCAAGGTGTTCCGCGTTCACGGTGAGGATTCACCGCACCTGGGAGAAATGCACCGCCTGTTCAATATGCTGCGTGAAGAGCTGCTGCAGCATACGGCGAAGGAAGAAGAGAGTGAATTCCCTAAGATGCTGGCCTACACCCAGAACCCAACCGAAGAAGGACTTGCGGAGCTGCGCGGACTGCTGCATAATTTGGAAGCTGAGCATGACGGGGCCGGAGAGATTCTACGCGAGCTGCGCAGAGTTACTAATAACTACACACCGCCCGCACATGCCTGCACGACTTATCGCCTGACGTATGCCCGGCTTGAAGAGCTGGAAGGCATGACCTTCGAGCATGTGCATCTGGAGAACAATATTCTGTTCCTGCGTTATCAATAGGACCTGCTGCATTGGATAAGTCCCTTCTGGGACTTTTTACTTTTTCTTCCGGCAGAAATGATTTGAGAACCCTTCCTCTATGCGTTATCCTTAAAGAGTCCGGGAAAATACATATGAAGGCGGTGCCGTGGGATGTCCACGAAATGGATGCGCTTCATGCTGTGCCTTCTCTTGCTGGCCGCGGCAAGCGGTTGTGGCTTGGGATCAGAGAATGGCGGCAGCAGTAACGGAGGCCAGGGATTAACCTTTTCAGTCAAGGTGGGTGACAGTGAAATGGCCGGAAGCTCGGCCAGATTGCTTAACGAAGCTTACGTGGCTGGGAATTCAATAATAGAGCTGTTCAGAAAGAGCGGCGTTGTTACATTTTCAGCGGATGGAACTAGTATTCTTGAGGTGAATAAGGTCTCCCTGGGTGAGGACATGAACTGGGAGATTCAGGTGAACGGCAAGAAGGTTCAAGAGCTGAATACAACCCTTGAACCGGGTTCAGCCATTACGATGTCAGCAGGGCCTGCCGGAACCGGAAAGATGTTTCAGCCTGTCATCATCACTGTGAACGGGGGGAGCGAGCAGCCGGAGCTGACACATTCGCATGTGCTTTCTTTTATGCAGGATATGTCCGTCAAGGGACTGCTGAAGAACAGCGGTATGGTTCGGCTTGCCGAGGATAACCGGACGGTGCTTACTGTGATGGATTATACCCCGCTCAGCAGCGAGGAATGGAGACTGAAGGTCAACGATAAAGGTCTGCTCGGTAATGGAGTGGACATGAAGCTCAGTCCGCAGGACAAGCTGGAGATCTCTCTGGTACTGAAATAAGTGAATGAAGTATAGGAGTGAGATCGTGTATCGAATGAATGGATATCTGTGCGAAACTGCATGGGTATCCGTTTTTTTTGAATAAAATATCTCTGTGCTTCACGCCATAAGTTGTCCTATGAAAGAACGCGAGAAGTCATCTCCACTTGTGTGAAAAAATTCACATACCATGTGACTGTGGTCACACTTGTCATGGAATTGGGGACAGTATAATTTCTCTATCAGGTAAAGTTATTGAAGAAATCAGAGTTTCTGAAGGAGGGTCTACCAGTGGCAGCGGAAAGAGAAAAGTTAGTGCTGATTGGGAATGGCATGGCGGGAGTAGGCACGATTGAGCAGATTCTGAAGCTGGGCGGCGCTTATGATATTACTGTCTTCGGCAGTGAGCCGCATCCCAACTATAACCGGATTATGTTGTCCTATGTACTTGAAGGCAGCAAAACAATTGAAGACATCATTCTCAACGATCTCGGGTGGTATGAAGATAATCATATTACACTGCATACCGGCACGACGGTTACCCGGATTGATGAACAGAACAAACTCATATTGACCGATAATGGACTGGCGGTTCCTTACGATAAAGCAATTATTGCCACAGGCTCGAATTCTTTCATTCTCCCCGTACCCGGCAGCACTAAGGATGGGGTAGTCGGGTTCCGAGATATCGCGGACTGCGATGCGATGCTGGCAGCGGCGAAGCAGTACCGCACGGCGGCTGTGATCGGCGGAGGACTGCTGGGTCTGGAAGCGGCGAAGGGCCTGGTCAATCTGGGCATGGATGTTACCGTTGTGCATCTGCTGGAGGATCTGATGGAGCGTCAGCTGGACCGTACCGCTTCTTCCATGCTACAGGCAGAGCTTACGCGTCAAGGTGTGAAATTCGCCATGGGCAAGCAGACGGTAGAACTGACCGGCGAAGAACGGGTGACCGGACTGCGCTTCAGTGACGGCAGTGAGCTGCCCGCAGAGTTTGTAGTGATGGCTGTTGGAATCAAGCCGAATGTCCAGCTTGCGAAGGACAGCGGAATCACCGTTAACCGCGGGATTGTAGTTGACGATTATATGCAGACTTCTATGGCTGATGTGTATTCTGTCGGCGAATGTACAGAGCACCGGGGAACCTGCTACGGACTCGTCGCACCGTTATTCGAGCAGGGCATGGTTCTCGCCAAGCATCTGTCAGGTAGTCAGACTCCAGGCTATGAAGGTTCAGTTGTAGCAACCAAGCTCAAAATTTCCGGGGTAGATGTATTCTCCGCTGGTGAATTCACCGAAACACCGGAGCATACCGTCATTTCTGCCAAGGATGAATGGAAGCGAACCTACAAGAAGATTTTGCTTAAGGATAATGTGATTGTCGGTGCTGTTCTGTTCGGTGATGTAACGGAATCTGCCAACCTGCAGAAGCTTGTGAAAAACAGCACAGAGATGACCAATGAAATCTATGATGAAGTTATGGGCACGAGCTGCTGCGGCGGAGGCGGTGCCAAGAAGGGCATGTCCGTTGAAGCGATGGCTGATGAAGAAATCGTCTGCGGCTGCAACGGCGTAACCAAAAAAGCGATTGTGGATGCTGTTACGGAGAACGGCTTCACTACGGTGGATGAGATCAAAGCCTGCACGGGGGCAACCCGCTCCTGCGGCGGCTGTAAGCCGGTGGTAGAGCAGATTCTGCAATTCGTTCTCGGAGACAGCTTCCAGCAGAGCGCCAAGCAGGGAATCTGCAGCTGCACCTCGCTTAGCCGGGATGAGATCGTAGCCGAGATTACGGCTAAAGGCCTCCGGACCACCAAGGAAGTCATGCATGTCCTGGACTGGAAGCAGGCAGAAGGCTGTTCGAAATGCCGTCCTGCAGTGAACTATTATCTGGGTATGATCTACCCTGACACACACGAGGATGAGAAGGAGTCACGGTTCGTCAATGAACGGATGAGCGCCAATATTCAGAAGGACGGAACCTATACAGTTATACCGCGGATGTATGGCGGGGTGACCACTCCTGAAGATTTGAAGCGGATTGCCGATGTGTCCCTGAAGTATGATGTGAAGGTTGTGAAGGTAACGGGCGGACAACGCCTGGACCTGATCGGTGTCAAAAAAGAAGATGTACCTAAGGTGTGGGAGGAGCTGGATATGCCGTCCGGCTATGGTTATGCGAAGTCGCTGCGTACGGTAAAAACTTGCGTGGGTTCGCAGTTCTGCCGCTTCGGCACACAGGATTCCATGGGCATGGGCGCTATGCTGGAACGCAAGTACGAACGGCTGGATATGCCGGCCAAGTTCAAAATGGCGGTTAACGGCTGCCCGCGCAACTGTGCAGAATCCTGCACGAAGGACATCGGGATTGTCGGCAATGACGGCGGCTGGGAAGTGTTCATCGGCGGGAACGGCGGGATTAAGCCGCGCATCGCAGATGCCTTCTGCAA
Source organism: Paenibacillus sp. FSL R7-0333 (assembly GCF_038000365.1). Classification (NCBI taxonomy): domain Bacteria; kingdom Bacillati; phylum Bacillota; class Bacilli; order Caryophanales; family Paenibacillaceae; genus Paenibacillus; species Paenibacillus sp. FSL R7-0333. Next base: position 4,787,980 of record NZ_JBBOBZ010000001.1, on the reverse strand, counting down.
GGTGAAGACCGACGAGGAGCTGGTTGAGGTCTGCTCCGCTGTTATCCAGTACTACCGTGAGACCGGCAATTACCTGGAGAGAACCTCCGAATGGGTAGAGCGCATGGGTCTTGAGCATATCCAGACTGTGGTTATGGGCAATGACGATAACCGTAAAGAGCTGGCGGCACGTATTGACTTTGCCCTGGCCCAGGTGAGTGATCCTTGGCGGAAAATGCTTAATGATAAAAACACCCGCACCGCGCTGTTCGAAGAGACACAGGTATAGTCTAAAGGGAGAAGGAGAGAGAGCATAATGGAACGAAGCAATCGGGAGTATACGATAGGCGCAGTGGAAGAGTTCATGCTGCAGATCGGCCGGGTAGTTCATGCAGGAGAGGTGGAATTAGCCATATTCCGCACATCGGACGGCGCAGTCTATGCGGTCCGCAACCACAGTCCCCACCCGAAGGGCGGTCCGCTCGCGGAAGGCATCGTATCAGGCTATTATTTATATGATCCGCTGCATGACTGGAAGATCGACCTTCGTACCGGAGAGGTTCAGGCACCGGACCGGGGGCAGGCAGAAGTCTATCCGGTTACAGTAGAGGGCGGAGTTGTTAAGGTCACTCTGCCTGCGGCAGTAACAACCCTAAATTAAAGGAAGAGCAGGTGCGGATATGTTTACGCAGAGCGTAGAGAATATCGTTGAGACAGCCGTAGGGAAGCGCGACAAAATGAATGAGAGTCTGCCCAAATATTTTTTGGCGGCCCTCCTGGCAGGAGCATATGTGGGGATTGGAATTATTCTGATCTTCTCACTGGGGGCACCGCTGGCGGCGATTAAGTCACCGTTCCAGCCGCTGATTATGGGGGCATCCTTCGGGATTGCCTTGACCTTGGTTGTATTCGCAGGTTCAGAGCTGTTCACGGGAAATAATATGTTCTTCACGGTAAGCACGCTTGCCGGGAGAACTACGATCTGGGACACGGTGAAGAACTGGGTCCTGGTATTCCTCGGCAATGTGGCCGGTGCTGTGGTGTTGGCGCTGCTGATTCAGGGATCGGGCCTCTTCAAGGCAGCGCCTGCCGAGCATCTGATCTTCGCAGCCGCCGCCAAAAAGATGAGCCTACCGTTCTCGGAGCTGTTCTTCCGCGGCATCCTCTGTAATTGGCTGGTCTGCCTGGCGCTGTGGATGTCCTCCCGCACCAAGAGTGAAGCGGCGAAGCTGGTCCTGATCTGGTGGTGTCTGTTCGCCTTCATCGCGAGCGGCTATGAACACAGTGTAGCGAACATGACGCTGCTCAGCGTAGCCGTGCTGCTGCCGAATCATCCAGAGACAGTGAGCATCGCCGGCTGGCTGCATAATATGATTCCCGTTACACTTGGTAATATCATCGGCGGCGGTGTCTTCGTAGGGATGGCCTACTGGCTGATCTCGCCAGTACGGACTCCGCGTAACGTATCTGCTACCCCTCAGACTAAGAAAGCAAGCTAGATCCAATATCAAGCCCCGCAGATGCTACATGGCTGCGGGGCTTTTTTGCCGCTCTATCCCTGCTATAATAGGGATAATTCTTACCAGGAGGTTATTTTCATATGAATATATTGATTCTAGGTGCCACCGGCCGGGTGGGGAGCCACATTGTTACCCATGCTCTTCAGGATGGACATCATGTTACAGTACTGGTCCGTAACCCGGAGAAGGTTCAGCCTCCCCATGCCAACCTGACGATCCTCCAAGGTAATGTTCTTAATCAAGAAGATGTCGCCCGGGCAGTGCAGGGAAACGATGTAGTGATTAGTGCATTGAACACCGATGGGACAACCACGCTATCTGACAGTATGCCTTTTATTATCAGAGCTATGACTCGTGAAGGGATAGAGCGCATTATTACCGTAGGAACTGCGGGTATTCTCCAAAGTGAGCTTTCGCCTGAACTCCTGCGTTACCAATCCAGCGAATCTAAACGGAGGTCTACCCGTGCCGCAGAAGACCATGAACAAGCCTATCGCTTGCTGGAGCGATCGAACCTTAAATGGACCATTGTGTGCCCAACCGCCCTGGTGGAAGGAGAACGTATGGGGACCTATCGTGTGAGACGAGATATTTTGCCCGGAGGCGGTACTGAAATATCTGTAGCGGATACAGCGGAATTCACTTATAGTCAAATTGATGCTAGCGATTTCATAAGAGCCCGTGTGGGTATAGCTTACTGATAAGGGGAAGTGGGCAGAAAAAAAGACGCCGGTCAGGGCGTCATGACCACTCTATTAAATTTTTTGGGTCAGATATGTTTCAATGAGGTGAATAGAGGGTATTATTGATAGGAAATTAAATTCGGCAAATTTCATTGGGACATAATTCGCAGTGGCAGATTTCCTGAAGCATCGCCAGATCCTTGATGACGATCATGCCATTCTCATACTCCACCGCATCTTTTTTGCGCAGATCACTCAGCATGCGGTTAACGCTCTCACGGGTAGCGCCGATCATGTTGGACAGATCTGTATGCGTGATTTTTTTGTTGATTAGAATGCTGTCGCCCGTCTTCTCACCATAGGTGTTGCCAAGACGGATCAGTGTGGAGCAGAGTGCGCCCGGTTTGCCGTACATCATCAGATCGCGGAATTTCGTCTGGGTGAGACGGTGATGGATCCCCATCCATTTCATGAAGTCAATGGAGAAGTCGCAGTGCTGGCAGATCAGAATCTCCAGATCCTTCTGCTCGATCACGCCAACCTCACTCTCTTCAATGACTTCAGCCGTGAAGCTATGCTTCGTGCTGAAGAACGGGTCAGCCTGACCTACCATATCGCCAGCCTGATACATATACAGAATAAGTTCCTTGCCTTCGTCTGTAGATTTGGTCAATTTCACACGTCCACGCTTGATATAAAACAGTTTATCCGAGAAATCGCCTTCCCAGAACAGGTGTGATCCTTCAGGGACTACACGTTCCTTCATGGTGACCAACAGGCGGTTAAAGTTCTGCTCGGAGAAACAGTTTGTATTGCCGCGGGCTTCGATAACATTATAATGTTCCTTTATCATAATCGACATCCCCTTTATTCCCTCAGTTTTTCAGTAAATTTTAAATTAATTATACCTTGAAATTCCTCTTTATGGGTAAGTATTTTCGTATAAAAGTGTCGAATTTTTAACATTGTGATAAATTTCACTTCAATTGTGTGAGAAAGCTTATGTTTTTGAGCGCATGATAGGCTTCTTTACATGATTCAAAGGATATTATATCAGTTGCCACCTGTTCTGGATAGATGCAGAGGGGGAGCGGCTTTTTTGCGTTTGACGTCCGCATTCCATATGATCCGTACAAATGCACATAACTCGCTTACAGGCGGACCTTGGTCACGGGCGGGCTTAGCGATACTCTGGAACTAAAGTGTCCGTTGTTTCCGCTGTGAGCGGAGGAGCGGACCAAGCCTCACTTAGCGAAGGAGAGTTTCAATTATGGCAAAAGTAGCAGATCCCTATCTGAAGGTCGATCCCTGGGCAATTATTGAGGAAGGCTTTGATCCGGAACGCAACCGGACTTCGGAATCTATTTTTTCACTGGGCAATGAGTATATGGGGGTACGGGGGTATGCGGACGAGGGCTACAGCGGCGATTCCTTGCCGGGCAGTTATTTCAACGGGCTGAGTGAGCAGATGGAGGTTGGCAACCATTATAAGGGGATTATCCGGTCGCTGCGCTACATGGTCAATGCCGTGGACTGGCTGCATATCCGAATCTCGGTGGACGGTGAAACCCTGGATCTGGCGCACTCCCGCATAGAGGCGTATACACGCAGACTGGATTTCCGGACGGGGACCTATACACGGGAGTTCATCTGGCTGCTGGCGGACGGGAAAAAGCTGAAGCTCTGCTTCACACGCCTGGTCAGCATGACTCTGTCCCATCTGGGACTGCAGCAGATTAGCTTCACCGCGCTTAATTTCACGGGTAAGGTAGATATTAGTACTGGCCTTGACTTCGGCATGGTTCATGAGGAACACGGCCAGAGTATGTGGAAAGAGCAGCAGCGCGGCGGGGAAGGAGCAATAACTGCCATTATGGCCCGTACGCTGACAACCGGAAATCAGCTGTTCTCGGGCTTTGTCCTGAAGTCTTCGCAGGTGCTGCATACGGAGCTTGTGGAAGATGACCGGTATATCGGGCGGAAATTCTCACTTATGCTGGCTGAAGGGGAGCCTGCTTCCTTCACGAAGCTTGTGGTCAATGTGACAGGCACGGATGCTGCCCCAGCTGCAGACCGTCTCTGGACAAAAGGCCTGGAGCTTGCAGCAGCGGCGGACCGGCTGGTGGAGGAAGAGGTGGTTGCTGACCAAGCCTCCTATTGGAGCAGCATCTGGGCAACCAGCGATATCCGGATTGAGGGCGACCCGGAGAATCAGCAGGGCATCCGTTTTTGTATTTTTCAGCTGTATCAGACATATCACGGGGACCATCCCGGGTATAACATCGGTGCCAAAGGGTTAACCGGCGAAGCTTACCGGGGGCTTGCCTTCTGGGATACCGAGTCCTACTGTCTGCCGTTCTATCTCTTCAATAACCCGAAGGCGGCCCGCAGTCTGCTGGAATTCCGCTACAAGACGCTACCTCAGGCGCTCCAGCGCGGGAAGGATGTGGATTGCGCGGGCGCATTCTATCCGATTGCCACGATTGACGGGACAGAGAGCTGTGACCTGTGGCAGCACTCCAATCTGCAGCTTCATGTCGGGACGGCGGTCGCCTACGGCATCTGGCATTATGTGAAGAACACCGGCGACCTGGAATTCCTCTACAGCAAAGGCGCCGAGATGCTGATTCAGATCAGCCGTTTCTACGCATCCCGCGGCCAGTGGGGTCAACGCACCGGGGAATACGGATATTTCGGCGTGATGGGGCCGGATGAATTCCAGCTTATGGTTAACAATAACTGCTACATCAATCTGTTGGCTCAGAAGTTATTCGAATATACGCTCGAAACAGTAGCTCTCATGAAGGTGGAGGCGCCTGAAGAATATGCGGCGGTTATAGCGGTTACTGCACTTCGCGAGGAGGAATTGGCTGACTGGGACCACAAGCGTGCCCATATGAAAATCCCGTTCGATCCCGGCAGCGGCATCTACGAGGAGCATGACGGATTTTTTGATATGCCGCATATCGACATTCATTCGATTCCGGTTGCGGAATTCCCGCTGTACTCGAATTGGTCGTATGACCGCCTGTACCGTTACGATATGATCAAGCAGCCGGATGTGCTGATGTTCATGTTCCTGTACAACGGACAGTTCTCCCGCGAGACCAAGCTGGCGAATTATGAATATTATGAACCGAGATGTATTCATGAGTCCTCGCTCTCGCCGTCGATTCACTCGATTCTGGCCAGTGAGCTGGGCAAATCGGAGGAAGCGTACCGGTTCTTCGAGTTCGCCACGCGCCTGGATCTGGACAACTATAACCGCAATACCCGGGAAGGGCTGCACACCACATCGATCGCCGCAGCGTGGATGAACATCGTCTACGGCTTCGGAGGAATGCGCTCGGATGGAGATTGTCTGTCCTTCCGGCCGGTGCTGCCGCAGAAGTGGACCACTTACAGCTTCCAGGTGATGTGCAGGGGCGTACTGCTGGGTATTACGGTAAATGCAGAGTCGGTTTCCTTCAGAGCAGTCAATGGCGGAAGCACAGAGGTGCTGATCTATGATCAGCGGGTGACCGTAGATGAAGCAGGAATCGAGCTTCCTCTCGCTGAAGGGATGACTGTGTAATGGACTGGACGGTAAGTGAGCGCAGCTTCGAGCCTGGGCGGATTACGGCGAACGGCAACAAATTTATGACCGGCAATGGCTATATGGGCTTCCGGGGAGTCCTTGAGGAGTTCGGGAAGGAGCAGCTTGCGGCGGTTACATTGGCCGGAGTGTATGACCGGGCGGGCGACAAATGGCGTGAGCCGGTGAACGCCCCGAACGGGCTGTATACGGTAGTCAGCGCCAACGGCTGCAAGCTAAATGTGTTGGATACCGAACCATTGGCTCATACTCAGAGCCTGGATCTCCGCTCAGCTATCCACCGGCGGGAGACAACGTTCAGCATCCCGGGAGGCGGGAAGCTGACCCTGACCGCAGAGCGGTTCCCCAGCATGGATCAGCTCCATCTGCTGGCCGCCAGATGGACCCTTCACTGCACCGCCGACTGCCGGATAGAGATTATGACAGGAATTGATGGCGCGGTGTGGGATATCAACGGCCCCCATCTGCTGGAGCAGCAGAGCCGCTCTGCTGGCGGCGCGCTGCTGTCAACAGCGGTTACCGGGGAGCTGGGGCTGCCGCTGGCGGTGGCGGAGCTTATAGCGTTGGGTACCGCTGAACAGGCGAAGCGGGTTGACGCTGTTTTCGAGCTGGATGGAGGAACCGCGCTGCGCCATATTTCTATAGAAGCCAAGGCAGGTGAGACTTATACATGGTGCAAATATGCAGCCGTGTACACGGGTCTGGATGGCGAAGGCGATTCGGCGGAAGGCGGACCTGACGAGCAGGCGGTGCAGACCGTCCAGGCGGCCGCCGCTACAGGATATGTCGGACTGCTGGAGGCGCACCGGCGCAAGTGGGCGGAGCGATGGTCACGCAGTTATTGTGTCATTGAAGGCGATGAAGCGGCGCAGCTTGCGCTGCGCTACAGTATGTATCAGCTGCTGATCATTGCACCGACGAAGTCGGAGAAGGTCTCAATTCCCGCGCGCGGCTTGTCCGGGCAAGTCTATAAGGGCGCAGTATTCTGGGATACGGAGATGTTCATGCTGCCTTTTTTCCTGCACAGTGATCCTGGGATTGCCCGCAATCTGATGATGTACCGCATCCACACGCTGGACGGTGCGCGGCGGAAGGCGGCGGAGTACGGATATTTGGGCGCTTTTTATGCCTGGGAGAGTCAGGATACGGGGGATGATGCCTGCACTCTGTTCAATGTGAACGATGTATTTACCGGGCGCCCCATGCGGACCTATTTCCGCGATAAGCAGATTCATATCAGTGCAGATGTCGTGCATGGACTCTGGCAATACGTGACCTTCACGGGAGATGACAGCATCCTGGCGGACGGCGGGGCGGAGGTGATCTGGGAATGTGCGCGTTTCTTCTATTCCTATGCTTACTATAATCCTGTGAAGCGGCGTTATGAGCTGCTGGATGTTACCGGCCCGGATGAATATCATGAGCGGGTGAATAATAACGCATTTACGAGCGCCATGGTTCAGGGGACACTGAAGATTGCCTTGCAGACAGCAGAACGGTTGCAGGACAAATATCCGGCTGTGTATAACGGTCTTGCTGAATCGTATGCAGACGGGCCGTTCCTGGATGAGTTCACAGCAATGCTGGCACAGCTCTATGTTCCGCACCGGACCCGGATACGCTGGTGATTGAACAATTCGACCGTTATCTGCAACTGGAGGATGTGTCTCTGGCTGAGCTGAAGGCACGGATGATTCACCCGAATGAGTACTGGGGCGGAGGCAACGGGCTGGCAACAACCACAAGAATCCTGAAGCAGGCCGATGTGGTGCTCATGCTTCATCTGTTCCGGGACAGATTCAGCAGGGAAGTGAAGCAGGCCAACTGGAAATTCTATGAGCCGCGAACCGAGCATGGCTCCAGCCTCAGCGCGTGTATCTATGCGCTGGCTGCAGCGGATATCGGCTTGCCGGATTGGGGATATCCGTATTTCATGCGCACTGCCACCGTAGATCTAACCGGTGAATCGAAGCAGTATGTTGGTGACCTCTATATTGGCGGGACGCATCCGGCGGCGAACGGGGGCGCATGGATGGCTGTGGTTCTTGGCTTCGCGGGTGTGCGATTTGATGGCCAGACCGTCACCCTTAAGCCTTCTCTGCCGGAGACCTGGAGTTCCATTGAGCTGCCGGTAATCCTGCGCGGAGGCAGCTTCCGGCTGCGGATCGGCCGCGAAGAGATCACGGTTACGGCAGCGCCGGGCAACAGCGAAGCGGTAAGCTTCGCCGGGTTCGGCGGTGAGGCGGTGCCGTGCCCTCCCGGTGCGATCCTGGAGTTAGCGTCTGAGTCCAATCAGAGAGGAGCATGACAATGATGCTGGAGCATATGAAGGGCGCTATCTTCGATCTGGATGGCGTGATTGTAGACACGGCGAAGTATCACTATTTGGCCTGGCGCTCGCTCGCCGGGGAGCTGGGCTTCCCGTTCACCGAACAGGACAATGAGCGGCTCAAGGGCGTCAGCCGGATGAGATCCCTGGATATTCTTCTTGAGATTGGCGGCCTTGAATACAGCGAAGCAGAGAAGCTGGCGATGGCGGAGAAGAAGAACCGCCTCTATGTGGAATATATCTCCGGTATGGATGAATCAGAGCTGCTGCCCGGAGTCAGAGCCTATCTGAATGCGCTCAGAGCACGCGGCGTGGCTATTGCCCTTGGCTCTGCGAGTAAGAATGCGGAATTCATACTGGATAAGCTGAATATTGCGGGGCTGTTCGACGTTGTTATTGACGGCAATAAGGTAGCCCGGGCTAAGCCGGACCCTGAGGTGTTCCAGTGTGCCTGCCGGGAACTGGGGCTGCAGCCGCAGGACTGTGTGGTATTCGAGGATGCCGAGGCCGGAGTAGCCGCCGGCAAGGCGGCAGGAATGCAGGTGGTCGGCATCGGGAAGGCTGAAGTGCTGAAGGCAGCGGATCTGGTGATATCCGGATTGCATGAATTGTAAGACCTTGATAGAATGGCCCTTGAGGAACTTTTTTCCTCTATTATCTATTCTATTATAGAAGGAAAGCTTGAGGGATGATGATGGAAACGTTGTTGCTATGGCCTGAAGGTGCGCCTGGAGCGCTGGGAGCCAGTGAAGAGGATCAGCCTGCGATCACACCTTATTTAGTTGAAGGCAAAGGGAATGCCGTTGTTCTGGTCTGTCCGGGAGGCGGGTATGCGATGCGTGCCGACCATGAAGGCGGTCCGGTTGCGGAGTGGCTGAATACACTCGGAATCTCAGCATTCGTGCTGCGTTACCGTGTTGCGCCTTACCAATACCCAAGTGCGCTGCTGGATGCGCAGCGGGCGCTGCGTACGATCCGCTTCCGCGCGGACGAATTCGGCATTGACCCAGACCGTCTCGGTATTCTGGGCTTCTCGGCGGGCGGACATCTCGCTTCTACCGCCGGGGTATCTTATGATCTGGGCAATCCTGATCACCCGGAGCCATTGGAGCGGCTGTCCAGCCGTCCTGACCGCCTCATTCTATGCTACCCGGTTATCTCGATGACCGAAGGGGTCACACATCAAGGCTCGAAGGAGAATCTGCTGGGAGCCATTCCTGATGCGGAGCTGTCGCTTAAGCTCAGCAGCGAGTTCCAGGTAACCCCGGACACGCCGCCAACGTTCCTCTGGCATACCTCGGACGATGATTATGTTCCGGTGGAGAACAGCCTGCTGTTCGCCGCAGGTCTTAGCCGTCATAAGGTTCCATTTGATCTGCATATCTATGCGCACGGTGTACACGGTCTGGGCTTAGCCCCTGAAGAGCCGCACACCAAGACCTGGACGGATGCCTGTGCCTCGTGGCTGCAATTGAACGGGTATACCAGAACGTGAACTTCTGCTTCAATGTCCGTGTCCAAGGATAGGGTGATACGAGAGACTCAGGGAAGGCAGGTACATATTATGGAGCTTAGATTTCAACAAGTGAATACAGCGGAAGAGACCGCTGAGGTTGCCTTGTTGGCGGCAGAGATATGGCGCGAATATTATATCACCCTTATTACTTCCGAGCAGATCGAGTATATGCTTGGCAAGTACCAGTCGGTTCCAGCGATTACGCAGCAGATCCATGAGCAGGGTTACGAATATTACTTAATCCATAGCGGGGAAGGCTCCACGGTGGGGTATATGTCGGCCAGACAAGTGGAAGGGAAGCTCTTCCTGAGCAAGTTCTATATAGGCAAGGAGTACAGGGGGCGCAGCTATGCCAGCCAGGCGTTGGTCTTCCTGGAGAAGCTGTGTCAGGAGCGGAACCTGACTCACATATGGCTGACAGTCAATCGTGATAATGAATCAAGTATTGCGGTCTATACAAGAAAGGGCTTTCGGATCCTTAGGGAACAAGTGGCAGATATCGGGAACGGATTCGTCATGGATGATTACATTATGGAAAAAGAAATCCCGGTCCCCTGAGAGAGGAACAGCTTATTCATGAACAAGGATTCATCCTATAACCAATCGGTGACTTATTGGAAACAATACCAAAGATTTTTCCCTGAAGAAATGCAGGTCCATGCAGGATATCTGCCGACAGAGGAATGGATGATCTGGAATAATGCCCATATTCATCTGGACCGTATGCCAGCTCCTGACGCACCTTTAAAAATCATTTTCATTCATGGAGCTGGCGGCAATGGCAGGTTGCTCGCGCCTTATACGCGCATGCTGCAAACCTATGGTTATGAAGTCGTCTCTCCGGATCTGCCTCCCTATGGTCTAAGCTATACCGATTCAGGGGAATCATTGGATTATCAACTCTGGATTGACATCCTGAATGAACTGATCGAACAGGAGCTGAAACGGGACGGCAAGCCTATTATTCTGCTGGGCTCCAGTATTGGCGGCATGTTGGCTTATCACACCGCAGTACAAAGTAAGCAGGTCAAAGGGTTGATTGCAACGACATTTGTGGATACGAGTGATGTGAAGGTTCGTGATCAGTTAGCTCCCAACAAACTCATTAGCCGGTTAGGCGGATGGTGTATGAATCAATTCCCTGACCTCCTAGACTCCTTGCAGATCTCTGTGAATAAAGTATCCCGGATGAAATGGATCACGAACAACGCTGAACTGACCAGACTCATTATGAATGATCCTCATGCGGCAGGAACAAAAATCCCTTTACGCTTATTAAGAACCTTTCTAAATATGAAACCGGTCCTGAAACCTCAGCAGTTTGACCTTTGTCCGGTATTACTCGTTCATCCTCAATTAGATCCTATGACGCCTTACCGTTTCAGCAGACCATTTTATGACCATCTTAAAGGCAGGAAAGAATCTGTGATTCTAGAGGGTGCAGGTCATTTTCCGATTGAACAACCGGGGCTGGAGCAGATGATTGCTGCTGTGCTTGCTTTTTTGAGAACAGTAAAGGAAGAATTACAGCTAGTATAAGCCGTCCGGCTCAATGTGATCAGGATGAGACACTATAAAACCAGTCCAACACGGGGTGTTCGTGTGTGGGCTGGTTTTCACTTGGCTGAAAAACTCCATACAAATAGACATAAACAACTTTGAAATAAACCTGTGTAAGCGCTTGTAGGTTTGTTAAAATATAAGAACTCATTTGTTTCACACGATAACTTATCCTTTTATTTCTCGCTGAAAGGGTACCGTCCTTTAAAAGGACGGCAACGCCGTTTCCACTTGTATTATTGGAACTGGAGGTGAATCCAGATGTTGTCCACGCTTGTAAAACCCATTGTCCGGCTCAGTGTGAAGCAGCAGTTGATTCTGCTGTTCCTGATCATGATTACGCCTATTCTGATTCTGAACAGCTACGGCAACTACAAGGCAGAGGAGATTCTGAAGCACCATGTGACCAATGCTTATGTGGAGTTGAACAAGCAGAATTTCGCCATTATTAACAGAGACATCGATACAGTTAACAAAATAACGACCACCGTCATCCAGAATCCGGTCCTGCAGCAGCTCAATATGAGCGGGAATGATACGGTGCTGGAGCGGGTGGAACGTTATGAGACCATCGAGAAGCTGCTCGGCAGCTATTCGCAGGGAGCGGAACGGGGTGACGGGATTTACTACTCGCTGTATGTATATGATCCCGATAACTACTACTTTTTCGCTCCCAATTTTCCGCAGGTGAAGAAGGCGGGGGTTTATTTTTTCTCCAAGGAGGAACGGCCGTACTGGTTCGAACAGGTGGTGCAGCAGAAAGGCCGCGGTACCCTGATGTTCACCGAGAAGCTGAGTCCGCAGGCCGAAGATCTGAAGACGCTTACGTATGTCAGGGCTGTCAATAATATTTACCGCGGGGAAGGAACGCTCGGCGTGCTGGTGGTGACCAAGATGGAATCGAAGATCGGTGAATCGCTAAGGTCCATCTCACTGCCGGACGGGGAAATCTATCTGACGGACATGAGCAACCGTGTGCTGGCCTCCACCACGAATTCAACCGGAGAGGTGATCGTTCTGCCGGACGGTTCGGAGGCGGGAGATCCGGAGGGAACCGAGGATATTATCACTGATGACTTCATCTATGTGGTGAACAACAATCATGCCTTTGAGCAAAAGCTGGTCTACAAGGTACCCGTCAAATCCCTGCTCCAGCAGCAAAACGAAATGAAACGCGTCATTCAATACATAACAGTGGCCTATGCGCTGTTCGGATTGATCATCATTACCTACTTCTGGCGTTCGCTGATGACGCCTTTGCAGAAGCTGGCTTTTTTTGTGCGCAAGTATGAGCCGGGCAACCGTGTGCCTGAGACTCCCCGCAGAGGAAGCAACGATGAGGTCAGTGTGCTGATTAACGCCACGTATGATATGGCCCGCAGGCTCAACAGCCTGATTATGTACAAATACCAGATGGAGCTGAAGCAGAAGGAATCGCAGCTGCAGCTGCTCTATCAGCAGATCAACCCGCATCTGCTGTACAACACCCTGGAGAGTATTTATTGGAAAAGCTCGCTCGAAGGCAACGTGGAATCCGCGGAAATGATCAAGGAATTATCCAAGCTGATGAAGATCAGCTTAAGCCGGGGCCGGGAGCTGATCACGCTCGAAGAGGAGCTTGAGCATGCCGGTGCTTACATCAAGCTCCAGCAGCACCGGCATGATTATGTGTTCGCCGTTATCTGGAATATCGCTCCCGGGACGACCAGGAATCTGATTCCCAAGATCACGCTGCAGCCCCTGATCGAGAATGCGATTATCCACGGGGTTAAGCATATGGAGGAGGACGGCGAAATCATTATTACCTCTGTGCTGGAGGATGGCCGGATTCGGATTACCATTGAGGATAACGGCTATAAGCAGGTCGATTATAAGGCTATCGAACAGATACTTAATGATGACAGCCCGAACCCGGTGAACGGCTACGGTATCCGCAATATCCATCAGCGTGTGCAGTTGCACTTCGGCGTGGATTACGGGATCAGCTATAGACCGCGCGAGTGCGGAGGCACGATAGTAAGTGTGATCCTTCCGAAGTCAGAGACTATAGAGTAGAGGAGAGAATACGGTGTTCAATATACTGGTTGTTGATGATGAGCCGCTCATTTGCAAAGGACTGAGCAGTCTGCTGGCTGCTTCCGGGCTGGATATTGACCATATCTATACGGCCGGCAGCGGGTATGAGGCACTGGATTGTATCCGCATGGAGGAGATCGATCTGCTTGTGACCGATATCCAGATGGGGGCTATGAGCGGGATCGAACTGATGCAGCATGCCAAAATGACCAGGCCCTGGATGCAGACGATCGTCATCTCTGCGCATGAGACCTTTCAGTACGCCCAGATGGCCGTCCGGCTGGGTGCGAGAGACTATCTGATCAAGCCGCTGAACAGTGAGCAGTTCCTGGATTCGGTGCGCAGTGTCGTCCTGAAGATGAATAGACCGTCGCCGGAGCTGGCCACTTATATGGACGGGAATGCAGACCGCTTCCGCCTGGAGGAGCCGCTTCCCGAGTACAGCGAGCTGCTGAACAGTCTGCTTACGGAGACTGCGGCGGTGCTGGGGGCAGAGGAGAAGCGGGGTAAGCTGGATGAGCTGAGACTGCAGGGGCCGTTTTTTGCGGTGATCAAAATCAAGCTTCCCCTGCCGCAAGACCGGCCTGAGCAGAGGTACACTACCCACGATCATACCCTGCTGTGTTACGCTGCCTTGAATATTGCCAAGGAGCTGCTGGATCAGGAGTGGAATTCCACTGCCTTCTATTCGCCGGACCAGGAGATTACGGTCATCATCCAGTGGGATGAGCATAGCTACGAGGAGCCATCCACCGGCCAGCTGAGCCGGCTGGAGGTGCTGGGTCGCAGCCTCCATTACAATATTAACCGCTATTTGCAGCTGCGGGCTGTCATCGGCATCAGCCAGATTCTGAAGGGGCTGAGCTTCATGGATGTGCTGAACCGGCAAGCCTCGAAGGCCATCCTCTGGAACAACGAGCATGCCGATCATTATGTGTTCTATTATGGAGATTTCAACTGGAACAGCTATGCTGCTGATCCGTCACCCGAGGAACTGCACACGCACAGCAATCTGATCGTACAGAAGGCGAAGGAATACATTGACGGGAACTACGCCCAGAAGGGTCTGACGATCCATGAAGTAGCGAAGAAGAATCATGTCAGCCCTAATTACCTGAGCTATCTGTTCAAGAAGAATACAGGCTATAACCTGTGGGAATATGTCATTAAGCTGCGGATGGAGGACAGCCGGGAGATGATTCTGAACACCGATCTGCGGCGGTATGAGATTGCGGAGCGGGTGGGATACGAGTCGCCGGAGCATTTCAGCAAAATTTTCAAAAAATACTACGGGCTCAGCCCCAGCGAACTGAAGAAGTAAGAACGCTTACGATTGCCATAGATATAGACATGTTAAGTCTCTCCCTCATTTCCTACAATGAAGACAGGAGGCGCTTTCCCATAAAGTGCTGAAAGACGACAGGAATGAGGGAGCCGGAATGAATCAGTCTGCTGCGTTACATGATCACCTTCCAGCGGAGCTCGAGAGCAAGCCGTACAAGCAGAACCGCTGGAAAAAGAATTATTGGGGCGTGATGTTTCTTGTCCCCGCATTGATTATCTTCATTATGTTTATGTGGGTGCCTATCTTCAAAGGGTTCCTGTACAGCTTCTACACCGTTGATTTCGTCAAAGGGAATACCTTCGTCGGCCTGGACAATTATGCCAGGGCACTTACTGACCCCGATGTGCTGATTGCTGTCAAAAACACCTTGTACTATATGCTGCTCTGCCTGGTGATCGGCTTCTGGGTTCCGATTGCCTTTGCCATTGCCGTCTCCGAGCTGCGGAAATTCGGCGGATTCGTGCGCGTTGCTGCGTATTTGCCATATGTCATGCCTGCTGTAGTCCTATACGGGCTGTGGCGTTGGCTGTATGATCCCGTTGGACCGATAAATGCGGTAATCGGCAGCACCGGAGCGGAGCAGATCGCCTTCCTGACCGATACCCGGTGGTCGATGATCTCGCTGGTCTTCATGGAGACCTGGCAGCAGTTTGGCTCGGGGATGCTGATCTATCTTGCTGCGGTGCTTAGTATTCCCCGGGACTGGTATGAAGCCGCCGAGATTGACGGAGCCGGAGTCTGGGCCCGTATCCGCCACATCACCCTGCCTTCGCTGCGCAATCTGATTCTGCTGATGCTGATTCTTCAGGTGATTGCCACCTCTCAGGGCTACCAGTCACAGCTGGCCTTGCTGGACGGGGGGCCGAACAATGCTACCCTGACGTATGCGCTGCTTATTGTGAAGTATGCTTTTACCAGACTGGATTATGGTACGGCGACTGCGCTGGGGATGCTGATGTTTGTTGTTCTGGGCGGTTTGGGCATTCTTCAGTTCAAGCTTAACAAGGAGGACAACTAGCATGAAGAGCGCAGACAGAGGTATTCTCTCGGAGCATGACCTGAAAAAGACCAGCAACAGGGTGGTCTACGGAATTATGGTGCTGTTCATTGTCCTGATGATATTCAGCATGCTGTACCCCATCCTCATGACGATGTTCAACGGGCTGAAGTCGAATGTCGAGGTCAATTCCTTTCCACCGCATTTTTTTCCGCAGGAATGGCATTTCGGCAATCTGAAGGATGCGCTGGATTATATCGATCTGGCTATGTTTCTGCGGAACACCCTTTATATTTTTGCAGGAAATATGGTCGCTACCTTAATTGTACTGGGACTCGCGTCCTTCAGTATCTCACGGATGAATGTGCCGTACCGCAAGGTCTTCTATTTCTTCTTCCTGATGACGCTGTTCATTCCGGCCACGAGCTATATGATTCCGAACTTTGTCAATCTGAAGGAGCTTGGCCTGCTCAATCAATATGCGGCCTTCTGGCTGCCGGCAGGCGCGAACACGTTCTTCTTCCTGCTGCTTAAGAATTTCTTCGACGGGATTCATCCCGAGATTCTGGAAGCCGCGCGGATGGACGGGGCCTCGGAGCCGAGAAGCTTCTTCACCATTGCGGTGCCGCTGTCGGTTCCGATTTTTGCAACACTGGCGATCTTCATCTTCTCCACAGCCTGGAATGACTGGTTCTGGCCGTCGCTGGTCATGCACAGTGAGGAGAAGTATACGCTCGCTACCGCTATCTATAAGTACGTTATCAATGTAAAAGCGCTGAATACGAACATCAAATTCGCAATTCTGTTCATTGTCTCTCTGCCGCCGATCCTGGTATTCCTGGTCTTCCAGAAGTTCATAATGCGCGGAGTTTCATTGTCTGCGGTCAAAGGCTGAGCAGGAAGGATGAGCTCCGGTAGAGATCGTACTCCTGCACATGAAGGGAATATAAATACACCTCGTTTGTAAACGGTTTCTCTTTTAAGATGAATTTGTAAGCTCATTATGATATGGAAAAGGGGAGTTACCATGCGTAAAGTTTCCAGCGTATTCGCCTGTCTCCTGGTCACGGGGACCTTATTGTCCGCTTGCGGCGGCAATAATAACGGCAACAAGCCGGCGGCTGACGGGGGAGAAGCGACACCAGCACCAGCAGCGACCCAGGCGGCGGAAGAGTCAGCCATTCCGTCTGCAGCACCGGCTGACGATATCACCCAGAGAAAGGTAACAATCAAAATCCACTATCCTACGCCGGACCTGACCGAGGTGAGAGCGCAGGAGGATGACAAAATCAAGCGGTTCCAGGAAGTCTATCCGAACGTGGAGATCGTCAAGGACGACTGGCAGTATAATGTAAGCGAGATCGGAGTGAAGATGGCTGCGAACGAAGCGCCAACCTTCTTCAACACGTATGCCACCGAAGCCAAATTCCTGATAGAGAAGGGCTGGGTTGCCGACATCACCGATCTGTGGAACAACTATGAGTTCAAGGATCAGATCAATCCTGTGCTGCAGAACCAGTTCATCATTGACGGCAAGGTGTATGGGGTTACCCAGAAGGGTTACGTCACTACAACAATGATCAACAAGAAGATGCTGGATGACAAAGGTGTAGCCGTACCTCCAATGGATTGGACCTGGGACGACATGCTGAACACAGCCAAAGGAGTGGCCGATCCCAAGAAAGGTATCTCCGGGATTGCCCCGATGGGCAAAGGCAACGAAGCCGGCTGGAACTGGACCAACTTCCTGTTCGAAGCAGGCGGAGAGATTCAGAAGATTGAGGGCGCCAAGGTGGTGGCCACCTTCAATTCCGAAGCTGGTGTTAAAGCGCTGGACTTCTATAAAAAGCTGAGATGGGAAGCCAAAGCGGTTCCCCAGGATTGGGCGCTCGGCTGGGGCGATGCGGTAGGTGCCTTCCAGCAGGGCCGTACCGCGATGGTGATGGCCGGATCTGACGGTGTCATTGAACAGGCGCTTAATCAGGGCGGGTTCAAGCCTGAGGATGTGCTGACCTATCCAATGCCTGCGGCTGAGAAAGGCGGCAAGCATACCGGTGTTCTCGGCGGCGACTATCTGGTCATCAACCCTAACGCCAGCAAGGATGAGCAGGAGATGGCCTTCCGTTATATTACCTTCGACTATTTCTCGGATAAAGGCCTGGAAGCGCTCGATGCCATTCTGCAGCAGCGCAAGGCGGACGGCAAATACTTCATTCCGCCGCTTCTTGATTACTATGCCGCTGATTCCGAGTTCGGCAAGAAGACCAAAGCAGTGTATGACAAATACTCTGATATTGTATATCAATACAATACAGATATTATGGCTCTGCTCGACGGCAAGCCTGAGGCGCAGTACAATACCCAGGACTACTATGCAACCATGTCCAATGTCATTCAGGAGCTGTTCGCCAAGGAAGGCACGGACTCCAAGGCCCAGCTTGATGCAGCAGCCGCAACCGTACAGAAGAAATTTTTCGATACCATTAAGGTAGAGTAGCCTGGGATGTCTCTTTCTAGACTTAGGGGAAGAGATGAATAAGGGGGGCAGCAGAGATGCTGTCTCTTTTTTTATGAAAATATAAGAATTTATAGGTTGCACACGATAACTTATCCTTCTATTTCTCGCTGAAACGGTACCGTCCTTTAAAAGGACGGCAAAGCCGTTTCCACTTGGCAGAAATTTATATTTATATTCACCGTCAGAGTGAGTCTGTAGAAAAGCGACGGATGAACCGAAGTGGAGGCTTGGCATTCATGAGCAAAATTCCCGAAGCCCAACCGGAATTTCGAGGCATGATGGGCCATCAACGCTGCAGACTATCGTATTTCGTTCGCAGAATAGACAAATATCAATTAAATATTACATATAATATGGAAGAAACGCTAGTATATGATCGAATGAAAGCGCTTTGAAAACAACTCAAAAAAAACTTTAAACTTTGTGAAAGATTTCACTATACAAGGTGAAAAGGATGTGCTAAGATAAATGTATAGAAAGAAACAACCTAAAAATTGACAGGAGGACGAGGGAGATGGCAGTTAAAAACGAAGTCGCCGCCCAAGTGAAACAAACCACCGCTGAAGAGTATATTCAGGTTTTGGTGGATAAAGCAAAGAAAGCCCACGAAGCGTTCATGGGCCTGGATCAAGAGCAGACAAACACAATCGTTCATGCAATGGCGCTGGCCGGACTCGACAAGCATATGTACCTGGCAAAACTGGCTGTTGAAGAAACAGGACGCGGAGTATACGAAGACAAAATTACAAAGAACATCTTCTCCACTGAATATATCTGGCACGGTATTAAGTACGACAAGACTGTAGGCGTTATTGAGGATAACGCTTATGACAGCTTCCAGAAGATTGCTGAACCAGTCGGAATCATTATGGGTATCACACCGGTAACCAATCCAACATCCACCACGATGTTTAAAGCTTTGATTTCCGCTAAGACACGTAACCCTATTATATTCGGTTTCCACCCGTCAGCGCAAGAGTGCAGTGCGGCAGCAGCCAAAATTCTGCATGATGCAGGCGTAGCAGCAGGCGCACCTGAGAACTTCATCCAATGGATTGAGCTTCCTACGATGGACAAAACAAACGCACTGATGAACAATCCGGACGTTGCACTGATTCTGGCAACCGGCGGATCGGCAATGGTCAAGGCAGCTTACAGCTGCGGCAAACCGGCACTCGGCGTAGGCCCTGGTAACGTGCCTGCCTTCATTGAGAAGAGTGCTGATATTGATCAGGCTGTAACAGACCTTATCCTGTCGAAGACTTTTGATAATGGTATGATCTGTGCTTCCGAACAGGCAGTTATCATTGAAGAAGCCATCTTCGATCAAGTGAAAAAGAAAATGATTGCAAACGGCTGTTACTTTGTGAACAAAGAAGAAGCAGCTAAGCTGACCAGCGGCGCAATGAACGTAGAGAAATGTGCAGTTAACCCGGCTATCGTTGGCCAATCCGCTGTGAAGATCGCTGAAATGTGCGGCATTCAGGTTCCTGCCGGAACGAAGATCCTGGTAGCTGAGCTTGAAGGTGTAGGTACTAAATATCCATTGTCCGCTGAGAAGCTGAGCCCGGTTCTGGCTTGCTACAAAGTGAAGAATGCTGACCAGGGTATCGAGCGCGCAGCTCAAATCGTTGAATTTGGCGGCATGGGCCATAGCTCGGCTATCCATTCCAACAACGAAGAAGTAATCATGAAGTTCTCCAACCGTCTGCAGACCGGACGTATTCTCGTCAACTCGCCATCGACTCACGGCGCAATCGGCGACATTTATAACACTAATATCCCTTCATTGACACTGGGCTGCGGATCTTACGGACGCAACTCGGTATCGCAGAACGTCACTGCAATCAATCTGATCAACGTGAAAAGGGTGAATCGTCGTACCGTGAATATGCAATGGTTTAAAGTACCTGACAAGATTTACTTCGAAAAGGGAGCCACTCAGTACCTGGCCAAAATGCCTGATATCACACGCGTTGCTATCATCACTGACCCAGTAATGGTTAAACTGGGGTATGTTGAAAGAGTTGAGCACTATCTGCGTCAGCGCCAGACTCCTGTAGCGATCGAAGTGTTCTCGGAAGTTGAACCGGATCCATCGACTACTACTGTAGAAAAAGGTACAGCTATGATGAACAGATTCCAGCCGGACTGCATCATCGCACTCGGCGGTGGTTCCCCAATGGATGCTGCCAAGGGCATGTGGCTGTTCTACGAACATCCGGATGCAGACTTCAACGGCCTGAAACAGAAGTTCATGGATATCCGCAAACGGGTATACAAATTCCCTAAGCTCGGCAACAAAGCGAAATTCGTTGCCATTCCAACCACTTCGGGTACCGGTTCTGAAGTAACATCGTTCGCAGTTATCACAGACAAGACAACAGGCAATAATACCAAGTATCCGCTCGCTGACTATGAGCTGACTCCAGACGTAGCAATTATTGACCCTGAGTTTGTCTACAGCTTGCCTAAGACTGCAGTTGCCGATACAGGCATGGACGTATTGACACATGCTATCGAAGCTTATGTATCTGTAATGGCCAGTGACTATACCGATGGTCTGGCAATCAAAGCCATCCAACTGGTGTTCCAGTGGCTGGAGAAATCCGCACTGCAAGGCGACAAGCTGGCCCGTGAGAAAATGCACAATGCTTCGACGCTTGCCGGTATGGCCTTTGCCAACGCATTCCTGGGGATTAACCACAGCTTGGCACACAAATGGGGCGGACAGTATCACACCGCACACGGCCGTACCAATGCGATCCTGATGCCGCATGTTATCCGTTACAATGCCAAGAAACCTACGAAGTTCGCTTCGTTCCCTAAATATTCGCACTTTGTAGCTGACGAACGGTACGCAGAAATCGCCCGTATTCTGGGATTGCCTGCACGCACTACCGAAGAAGGCGTAACCAGCCTGATCAATGCAATCCGCGACATGAACAAAAAACTCGGTATCGAAGAATCCTTCTCGGCTCTTGGTTTCGATCCTAAGGACTTTGAATCCCGTGTAGACTATCTGGCTGACCGTGCATTTGAAGACCAATGTACTACTGCCAATCCTAAAATGCCGCTGGTCTCCGAGCTTGCTGATGTATACCGCAACGCATTCTACGGCAAATTCGATAACTAATTAACGGTTGCCTGGCAAAGAATAAGGTTAAAGGTTAATATGGGACTGGATGGAAGTGACAAATATCACCGAAAGAGTGATATTTGTCACAGTCCTTTTTCAGAAAATAAACTAAAATGTTTATATAGACAACGATCCCCGTTATGAAGATGTGATTGTGAATTTTATAACAACTATTAGCCTCGGGATCACGAGACACGGGATTAACCTTCAAGCCCGCGATCTCTACAAATATAATAAATATAAATGGAGGGATTTAGCATGTCGGTGATTGAAAAAGAAGTATTAGAAGCAAAATCAGGTTGGAGAAATTTCACAAAAGGTGTCTGGGCCAAGAAAGTTGACGTTAACAACTTTATTGCCAAGAACATCAAGCCTTATGAAGGAACTGAAGATTTCCTGGTTGGACCTACCAGCAATACAACTGAACTGTGGAAGATTATCTCCCAGCTGAGCAAGGAAGAAAGAGAAAGAGGCGGCGTATGGGACGTTTCCCTCGATACTGTCTCCACCATCACTTCCCACGCTCCTGGCTACATTGACAAGGATAAGGAACAGATTGTCGGCGTTCAGACTGACGCGCCTTTCAGACGTTCCATTCAGCCGTTCGGCGGTATCAAGATGATGATCGATGCTACTAAGGCTTACGGCTTCGAGCTTCCGCAGAATATCGTTGACATGTTCACGAACATCCGCAAAACGCATAACCAAGGCGTATTTGATGCATATACACCAGATATGAGAGCTGTGCGTAAATCCGGCGTAATCACAGGCCTTCCTGATGCTTATGGCCGCGGACGTATCATCGGCGACTATCGCCGTATTGCTCTGTATGGTATTGATTTCCTGATTAAAGACAAGAAGCAGCAACTGGCTGAGCTTGAAGTTGACTCCATGACAGAAGATGTTATCCGTCTGCGTGAAGAGCTGTCCGAGCAAATGCGTGCTCTTGGCGAACTGAAACAAATGGCTGCAGCTCATGGTATGGACATCTCCAAACCGGCTACGAACTTCAAAGAAGCTACACAATGGGTATACTTCGGTTATCTGGCAGCTGTTAAAGAACAGAATGGTGCGGCAATGTCCCTTGGACGCGTATCTTCCTTCCTTGATATCTATGTTCAACGCGACGTTGAAGAAGGTACTCTGACTGAAGAGCAAGCTCAAGAAATCGTTGACCATTTCGTAATGAAGCTGCGTATCGTGAAATTCCTGCGTACGCCTGACTATAACGACCTGTTCTCCGGCGACCCAACTTGGGTTACAGAATCCATCGGTGGTATGGCTGAAGACGGCACAACCCGCGTAACCAAGAACAGCTTCCGCTTCCTGCATACCCTGTACAATCTGGGACCTGCTCCAGAACCAAACCTGACTGTACTGTGGTCTGAGAAGCTTCCTGAAGGCTTCAAAAAATATTGTGCCAAAGTATCTATTGAGACCAGCGCTATCCAATATGAGAACGATGATGTAATGCGTCCATACTGGGGTGAAGATTATGCGATTGCCTGCTGCGTATCCCCAATGCGTATCGGTAAGCAAATGCAGTTCTTCGGTGCCCGTGCCAACCTGGCTAAGGCTCTGCTGTATGCGATCAATGGCGGTAAAGATGAGAAATCCGGTGCTCAGGTAGGTCCTGAATATCCTGCGATCACTTCTGAATACCTGGATTATGATGAAGTAATGAAACGCTTCAAACCAATGATGGAATGGCTGGCTAAGACTTATGTCAATACGCTGAACATCATTCACTATATGCATGACAAATATTCCTACGAACGTATCGAAATGGCGCTGCATGACCGCGACATTCTGCGTACTATGGCTTGCGGTATTGCCGGACTGTCCGTTGCTGCTGACTCCCTGAGCGCAATCAAATACGCTAAGGTTAAGCCAATCCGCAACGAAGAAGGTATTGCTATCGACTTTGAAACTGAGGGTGAATTCCCTTGCTACGGTAACAACGACGACGCTGTTGACGGCATTGCTGTTGAACTGGTTGAAACCTTCATGTCGATGATCCGCAAAAACAAAACGTATCGTGATGCTGTGCCGACTCAATCGGTACTGACTATCACTTCAAACGTTGTATATGGTAAAAAGACTGGTACTACTCCTGACGGACGTAAAAAAGGCGAACCATTCGCTCCTGGTGCTAACCCAATGCACGGACGCGACAAGAAGGGCGCCCTGGCATCCCTGAACTCTGTTGCCAAACTTCCTTACTCCGATGCACAGGATGGTATCTCGAATACCTTCTCCATCGTTCCTAAGGCGCTGGGTAAAGACGAAGATTCCCGTAAGTCCAACCTGGTCTTCATGATGGACGGATACTTCCACAATAACGCTCAGCACTTGAACGTTAACGTATTTAACCGTGAGCAGCTGCTTGACGCTATGGATCACCCAGAGAACTATCCACAGTTGACCATTCGCGTATCCGGCTATGCTGTTAACTTCATCAAGCTGACCCGTGAACAACAGATGGATGTTATCAACCGTACATTCCACGATTCCATGTAAGAAGCATTCTTGTTCTACAAGAACTGAAATCAATCAAAGAGCTGCCGCCCTTGCAAGAGGGCGGTACACTCTTGTCTGAAAGTGGTTAAAATTTTAAGTTTTTTTCGAAAGGATGACATCTCATGCTTAAAGGACATATCCACTCTTTGGAGACATTTGGAACGGTGGATGGCCCGGGTATCCGCTTCGTGCTTTTTATGCAGGGCTGCCTGCTCAAGTGTCAATACTGCCACAACCCGGATACATGGGAACTCAATGAAGGCAAGGAAATGACCGTCGAGGAAGTACTGGCGGAAATTGAGCCTTACCTGAATTATTATAAAACGTCCGGCGGCGGCCTGACCGTATCCGGCGGTGAACCAACCCTCCAGGCGCATTTCGTGAAGCAACTGTTCACCGAGGTG
This sequence comes from Paenibacillus sp. FSL R7-0333, assembly GCF_038000365.1. Lineage (NCBI taxonomy): Bacteria > Bacillati > Bacillota > Bacilli > Caryophanales > Paenibacillaceae > Paenibacillus > Paenibacillus sp. FSL R7-0333. Next base: position 4,763,799 of record NZ_JBBOBZ010000001.1, on the reverse strand, counting down.
AAGAAACGCTGGAATCTGCATACCACGCTTGATACCAATGGCTATAATGATGGATCGAAAATCAGCGACCTGCTGGATGTTACTGACCTGGTGCTCTTGGATCTGAAGCATATTGATGATGAAGCGCATATCAAGCTGACCGGTAAGTCCAACGACCGTACCTTGAAGCTGGCCCGCTGGTTATCCGATAATAACCGTAAAATGTGGATTCGCCATGTCTATGTTCCAGGCATTCACAACAAGGAAGAGGATCTACAGAATCTTGGACGGTTCATTGGCACACTTAATGGAGTAGAGAAGTTCGAAATCCTGCCTTATCACGTAATGGGCATCTACAAATGGAAGGAGCTTGGCCGTCCCTATGAGCTTGAAGGGGTAGAGTCACCTTCCGATGAAGAAGTGCAGCGTGCGTACCGGCTGATTGAAGAAGGCCGTATGCAGACCGCATTGGTCTAATTGCATATATTAATTATCGAAAGCGAAGCTTCTATTCTGAGGAGTTTCGCTTTTTTCTATGTCAGGAAACCTGACTGAATCCGCTTCCATTAGAGGATTTTATCCCTATTGAAGATGAATCTTAACCTTACGGTAACAAATCTGGTTTTCTATAATAAGAGTTGTAAGGGAAACCATTAAATAGGGAGGGTCACCCGTAATGAGAAAAAGTCTAACACTGCTGTTGTCCCTGATGTTCGTTAGCTCGGCGCTGCTGGCTGGCTGTGGAGGCAACAAGAATAATGCGTCTCCGACGACAGAGCCTGCTGCGACGGAAGAGGCTGCTGCTACCAATGCTCCCGCAACGGAAGAACCGGCTAATGCTGAGCCTTTTGAAATGACGATCCGTCATACCCAGGTTGGAGCGGACAAACAGAAACGACTGGCTATTCTGGAGGATGTGGTGGGCAAGGTGCAGGCGGATGTGCCTGGACTGACCTTCAAGCTTGATGGCGTAGATTCGGATGTGAACCGTAAGGAAAAGCTGCGCGGTGAAATGGCGGCTGGTAACCCTCCGGAGATCTTCGACCTGTTCGGCAGCCCGGACTCCAAGATCTATGCCAAAGAAGGCAAGCTGCTGGACCTGACCCCGATCCTTGATGAATTAGGCATCAAAGACAAGTTCTCCAATCTGGACCCGTTCACCTATGAAGGCAAAATCTACGGCCTGCCGATCGGCGGCTCTGGAGAAGGCTTCTTCTATAATAAAGAATACTATACCGGTAAGGGCTGGAAGGCTCCAACGACCTTCGCCGAACTGGAGAAGCAGCTGGCCGATATTAAAGCGGATGGTAAAGTGCCGATGGCCGGTGCCTCCAAAGCAGGCTGGGTACCGCTGATGCTGGCCAACCATCTCTGGTCGCGCTATGCCGGACCGGATGTGACCGCGAAGTTCGCTACCGGTGAAGCGAAGTGGAATGATCCGAATGTTATCAAAGGCTTGGCGAAATATAAGGAATGGGTGGATAAAGGCTACTTCAAGAAGGGAGAGCTGGGCTTCGAATATGCTGAATATACGACCCAGTTCACCAGCGGTGAAGCCATCCTGATGTATGACGGGACCTGGAAGTCTTCCGTGTTCAAAGCCGGCCAATCCGGCGAAGGTCTAATCGGCAAGGTCGGCTTCTTCAATATTCCGGCGGTTGAAGGCGGAGTGGGGGATCAGACGGCGCTGATGCGCGATGTGAACAATGGTTATGGCTTCTCGGCTTCGGCGGGTGAAGATGAGCGGCAGCTTGCAGCAGTGAAATCCTTCATTAAGAATATGTTTAATGAAGAGATGCAGCTGCGCGGTCTGGTAGAGGACGGAGTCCTGCCTGCCATGAAGATCGATCAGGCTGTGCTGAACAAGAACATTACGGATGATCTGATGAGTGAGATTGTCGCGGTATTGAACAGCTCCCAGTCCTCCTTCCCGGCCTTTGACTCGTTGGTTCAGGCGGATGTCACCACTGAAATCAGTAATATCCAGATTCAGAGCCTGATCGGCGGGCAGACGACTCCTGAGAAGATGGGCGAAGCACTCCAGAAGATTCAGGAAGAGGCCAACGCGGCAGTGGAATAAGAAGAAGCGGTAAACTGTATAAAAAGGCACTAAAGAAATTAACAAAAGGCAAAAAGAAACGGAGGGGAAATTTGGAGCTGGAGGAGCGGTAGCGTCCGCCTTTGTCACCGGATTTCTACCGCGAACAGCGGTAAAAATAAAGAAATCTGGGGACAACAGCGGCCGGAAGTCCAAATGTTCACCGCAGTGACGACCATGCTTCGAGTTCAAATCTTAAGTGTGTCGTATATTCATGTGCCCTGGTGCTTGCTCCAGGGTGCATTTTTCAAAAGAAAAGCAATATGGAGGTAGCTATGAATAAGGCACTGAGAAATCCTCTGGTGTTCATTCTGTTCGTTATTCCGGCACTGGTGCTGTTCATTATGTTCTTCATCTATCCGATCTTTAGTTCGATCTACTATAGCTTCACCAGCTGGAACGGTGTATCCGAGACGGTCAAATACGCCGGAGTGGATAACTTCAAGAAAGCGCTGGGAGATGAACGCTTCTGGATTTCTGTGAAAAATAACGGGTGGTTCATTCTCTTCTCCGTAGGCATACAGGTGCCGCTGATTGTGTTCTTCTCCTTACTGATTGCGAATGTGAAGAAGCTAAAGGGACTGTACAAGACGGCGGTATTCATGCCATCCATTATGTCTACAGCGGTTATCGGCATTCTCTGGGGCTTCATCTACGAGCCGAACATTGGATTGTTCAATAAAGTACTGGGTCTGGTCGGCATTGAGCCGGTCTACTGGCTGTCGGACGAACGGTTCGCCATGCTGTCGATTCTGATTACAAATGCCTGGCAGTGGACCGGATTCTACATTGTGATGGTGCTAGCGGCGATTCTCTCCATTCCCGGTGAGCTGGATGAAGCAGCGGCCATCGATGGCGCTACAGGGTTCCAGCGGGCTACACGCATCACTCTGCCGCTGATCGTACCGATCATCTCGGTGGTGATTATGCTCTCGATTGCCGGAGCGATGAAGGCTGCAGATATCGTCATTGTTATGACCAAAGGAGGTCCGGCGGGCTCAACCGAGGTGATGGCCACCTATATGATTAAGTATGCGATTACCAATTTCAAATACGGGTACGGCAATACGATCGCTGTTCTGATCTTCTTGTTCACACTCGTGGTAACCGCCCTCTACCAGCTGGTGTTTGCCCGCCGTACGGAAAGGATTGAATACTGATGTCGCGCCCGCTGAAAAAAAGTCTGCCGCACATCGCCCTGCTGGGGTATCTGGTGATTGTGCTGTTTCCGTTCCTCTTCGTCCTTTTCTCTTCGGTGAAGAAGGATAATAATGCGATTGCCCTCAACCCCTTCGGCATTCCGAAGAGCTTCGAATGGTCAAACTACGTGGAAGCCTGGGTGAATGCCAAGATCAGTACTTATTTTTTCAACAGCTTATATATTTCGGTTCTGGCCTCTGTAGTGTCTATTCTGCTGGCGTCTATGTTTGCCTTCGCGGTCACGCGGATGCGTCAGGGGAAGTGGAACGGCATCCTCTTTTCGCTGGTCCTGATCGGGATGCTGATTCCGAATAATGCGCTGATGCTGCCCATCTACACGATTGTCCGCAAGCTGCATATTCTCAATACCCACTGGGCGCTGATTATTCCTTACATTGCTAATGCGATCCCGTTCACGATCATTATTCTGGCGGCCTTCATGCGTTCGCTGCCCAGTGAAATTGAAGAAGCGGCGGTCATGGATGGCTTGAAGGCCCCGGGTATATTTGCTAGAATTATTGTACCTTTGACAGTTCCGGCGATGGTTACGGTATTCATTGTTAATTTCCTGGGAAATTGGAATGAGTTCCTGCTGGCCAACTATTTTCTCTCCAATGACGAGCTGCGTACGCTCCCGGTGGGGATGGTCCAGTTCCGCGATCAGTATCAGATGAATTACGCACAGATGTCGGCGGGGATTGTCTACAGTGTGGTTCCGGTCATCGTGATTTATGCGGTTCTGCAAGAGAAGATTATTGAAGGCGTCACCGCAGGCAGTGTAAAAGGATAATATCAATCATGTCAGGAGCAACAGCCGATGAATCTGCGCTACAAATTGTTTACGGCATTCTTAGGCCTGATTATCATTCCGCTGTTCATTCTTGGCATGATTATGTTCTTCGTGACTTATAATTCCATTGAGAAGAAATACAGCCAGCAGTCCGAATATTCGCTCAAAGCGATCAGTTACAGCATTTCTAATGTGTTCAAGGATATGGACAATGTGACTGACAACGGAATTGCCACCTCGGTCTTTCATATGGCACTCAGTGCGGATGATCCCTCCAAGCAGGATTTAACCGATGCCGAGCAGCTCAGCCTGAATGCCAGCCAGCGCAATTTCCGCAGTCTGCTCTATAATCATCCGTCAATCAGCTATGCTTTCCTGTATAATTTCAACGGAAAAGGGAGCTCGGAGATCGTGTCGGTCTTCAACAAGGAGAACTTCCGCACCCTGCCCTATGATAAGTTCAAAGGCAGCGAGCTGTACCAGGAGGTCATGAAGCTGAACGGGGTTCCGAAATGGCTGGCCCCGCATGAGTACCCTGAGCTGACCGGGACGGAGGCTGTATTTACGCAAATCCGGCTGATTAAGGAGCTTAGCTTCTTTCAGAATATCGGCATTCTGGTGGTGCAGATCAAGAACTGGGAGTTCGAGTCGATTTTTCGCAATCTTAAGATTGGCGGCACCGACCAGAAGGTGTCTTTCATGCTGGTTAACGATGACGGGATGATTCTGCTGGACCCGGACAGGCAGCTGGACGGGCAGGATTTCCGCGGCTTCACCACGAAGGAGATTACGTTTAAGCCCGGCTTTCAGAGCTTCAAGACACAGTTCGGCGGCGAGAAAAGCATTCTGTCGGTCTACCATCTCAAGGAGTATCCCTGGAGTCTGGTCTCCATCACTTCTTGGGATACTTTGTCTCATGAGGTGACGGTGTTCGCCCGCTGGTTCGTCGTAGTGATGTTCCTGTGCCTTCTGGGCGCTGTCATCTTCAATCTGTTCTTCATGAACCGGATTACAGGCGGGATTGCTGTGATCGTGCGCTTCATGCGCCGGGTGGAGGACGGAGACCTTACTACCCGTGTCGAGGAGAAGGGTAATGATGAGATGACGCTGCTGGCCAGAGGCTTCAATGATCTTATGGACAAAATCAACATGCTGTTCAATCGGGTTCATGTGGAGCAGCAGCGCAAGAATCAGGCGGAAATGCGTGTGCTGCAGGCGCAGATCAAGCCGCATTTTCTGTTCAATACGCTGGAATCGATCAATGTGCTGGCGGTGCAGAATGAAGGCCGCAAGGTCAGTGAGATGGTCTACCGGCTGGCGAGTATTCTGCGGATCAGCATTCAGGACAGGGATGAGATTACGCTGGAGGAAGAGGTTAAGCATCTGCGCAATTATCTGGATATCCAGAAGTTCCGGTTCGAGGACCTGTTCGATTATGAGCTTGAAATTCCGCCAGAGCTGCTGGGCTGCGGAATTCTGAAGCTTACGCTCCAGCCGCTGGTGGAGAACAGCATTCAGCATGGTTTTGAGGGGATCGGGTATAAGGGTCTGGTGAGTGTCAAGGTGTGGGAGACCCAAGGCAATCTGGTGCTGCGGATACAGGATAACGGAATCGGGATGACCCCGTCCCAGCTATCGATGTTTCAATATATGGTGAATGATCCGGCAGAGCAGCAGCCGGCAGGCAAGCCCGGGCAGGGCATTCATCTGGAGCGGCGGGGGCTGGGTGTGCGCAGTGTCGCAGACCGGATACGGATCGAATACGGTAACAGATATGGGATTTTCATATGTGCAAGTCCTGGGGAAGGAACGATCATCCAGTGCGTCATTCCGAAATACGGGCAGGGGGAAGGCCATTATGCTAAAAGTATTATTGGTTGACGATGAAGCGCCTATTCTGAGCAATCTCAATACTGTGCTGCCCTGGCAGGACATGGGGATGGAGGTTGCGGGGATGGCCCGCAGCGGGATGGAGGCATTGCGCCTTGCTGAGGAGCAGCCGCCGGATCTGGTGCTATGTGACATCCGTATGCCGGTAATGGACGGACTGACGTTCATCGGCAAGCTGCGCGAGATGGGGCTGGAGAGCGAAGTGCTGCTGCTCAGCGGCTACCAGGAATTCGATTATGCGCGTGAAGCGATCCGGCTGGGGGTGAAGGAGTATATCTGCAAGCCGATTCATTACGGGGAGCTTGGCGACAAGGTGCGTGAGATCGGCTCCCGGATTCGCAGCAGGCAGTATAAGGATAAGCTGTACAACAGCATCCCGTTGTTTCAGGAAGTGCCTGCGGCTGATGAGCCAGCCAAAAAAACACCGGAGCAGCTGATGAATCAAGCCGCACAGTTCATTACAGAGCGGCTCCATGCGGATCTCGGCATTGATGAGGTGGCGAATACGATTGGCATCAGCAGCAGTTATTTCTGCCTGCTGTTCAAGAACCGCTTCGGGGTAACCTTCGTGGAATATGTCACGCAGCAGCGGATTGATGCTGCCAAATTCATGCTCGCCAGCAGCGATAAGAGCATCACGGCCATCAGCTTGGGCGTCGGCTATCAGGAACGCCGTTATTTCACCAAGGTGTTCCAGAAGCAGACGGGAATGACACCCAAGGAATACCGCAGCAGGTTCGGGACGGCTGAAGCACAGTAAGTCTGCTTTTCCAGTAATTAGGGCTGTCCCAGAAAGCCGTGAAATGGCCTTGCGGGACAGCCCTCTGTTTTTTTAAAGCAGGAACCGACCACGATCTCTTGTCAACACTTATCCGAATGATTGCCTTCTATAACTGTCAGCAAGTCTACAGCAGCAGTACGCGGTTTTGGAGCAGGCTTGTCTTCGGGATCGAAATATCCCATATGCAAGGTGCCAACGATTTTCTCGTTAGGAGTTACACCTGCTGCTGACCGAAATGAGGAATCTTCATTAAAAGCAGTGGTCTTCCATACCACGCCGATTCCTTGTTCCCAGGCCAGCAGCTGAATGTTCTGAATCAAAGCGGCAGTTGCTGCCAGGGCCTCCTCCCAGGCTTTTGGAGGAAGGGCGCTATGCATGATCACGATGAGGTGGACCGGAATCCGCCTGCAATACGTATCATGTATCTGTGCACCGAATTGTTGAACGAATGCTTCCGGGCGTGTCTTCAGAATAGCGTCGGCAAATATTGTCCGGCCCTCCCCTGTGAACAGGATGAATCGCCAAGGCTCTTTTTTGGAATGAAAAGGTGCCCATACCGCATTGTCCAGCAAGTTGAGCAGTGTGCTCCGGGCAATGGGCATTCCATTAAATTCCTGTATGGTTCTTCTGTCGCGTATCGTTCGTATGAGCAGGCTGTCAGGAGTGGGAGTCATGGCTCGTCCCTCACGATTCCGGCAGGTAGGCATTCGAGATTTCATCGATAACCTTGCTTAGTCCGATTGGGCCATAGCCGGCAAACCACAGATTTGCATCACCGATATACACATGTTTGTTCTTGACAGCTGTAAGGTTGGCCCAGATTGAAGTGCTCATAATATTATCCAGAGCCGTCTGATTACTGTCACCTGGACGAAGAATGATGAACATACGGTCAGGATTCAGTTCGGGAAGTACTTCTTCGGAGATGGCTACATTCCATGAGTCCTTGAAATCTATACCTTCTGTGGAAGCGGGGGTTAGTCCCAGAGGGCCGAAGAGCGTAAAATTATCTCCCGGTTGAATCAGCTGCAATTGCTTGTCCTGTATTCGCATATAGGCGACAGTCTCAGTGGCAGCAGTGGCAGCCAATTCGTTCCTTACCGCAGCTATCTTTGATTCATAATCGGCGTGGACCTGATCAGCCACAGTTTCTTTTCCGAAGATTTCTGCCGTTTGCCGGAATCGGGTCCAATCATCTTCATTTTCATTGTCGAAAAGTATCGTTGGCGCAATCCTTGATAGCTGCTCATAGTTCGCTTCGTTCAGTGTCTTAGAAGCAAGAATGAGATCCGGCTCCGCTTCGAGCAGTGCTTCCAAGTTAGGTGCTTCTCCTGAGCCAATAACGATAGTATCCTTCATTTGGTCTGACAGGTATTGGGGGAATCCCAGATCGTTGTATGTAACCATTGCATGAGGTTCAATTCCAAGTGCCAGCAGATGGTCAGCAAAAACATAAAGCATGCCCGCAACCTTTTTCGGATGTGCCGGAATTTCTATATCTCCCTTAATGGTTGAGATGATACGGGTATCCGTATTTTCAGCCGTCTTGGCAGGTACTGGAGAGGTGGAACCGGCAACCGCCGAACCTCCATTATTCACGCTGTTGCTGCATCCAACGACAAGCCCCAGCATTATTACTCCAAGCAGGCCGATGACTCCACGGCTAAATTTGTCTTTGAACTTTCGAGTATAAGGAAACACAAGCCACACACCTTTCGTAATTGATTTTGATAATCATTATCACGACTTAATTATAAGGAGTGGCATAGGTGGGTGCCATGGACAAAAATGCTCATCGCCTGGACATATGGCTCAGGAGCAATTCGCTTGAACGGCGCAGAAATAAATCGTGGGCCAGCGAGGTGTAACAGGAATAGAGACTTGAATCAGCGGCCTCGTAGACGTTTCCTTTTCGTACGGCATTTAACTCCCTCCATGCTTCTTGTGAAGCTAGCGAACGATGGATCAAATCACGCTGTGCGGAGTTACCCGATGTAAATAGAATCAGATGGTCAATACTGCATTCCGAAAGCTGATCTGGAGTAAGAAGAATGGAATGCTCTACATTCAGTAATTGCCGGGGTCTCTCAAGCTGCAAATCTTTATACAGCACGGTACCCAAGTTACGGTTGCCGAACAGGCGGAAGCACCCGTTCTCATATTGCGCCACAGCAACTTTTTCGTCCTTCAGCTTTTCTCTGACACTGAGCCGAAGACTCTCAGCCAGCTCTTCGTATGCCTCAAGCCACTGCCGGGCGATCTCCAGACGGTTCACCGCTCTCGCAATTATCCGGAGATGCTCACGCCAATCCCCTTCAAATGGCACGGTACACGTTGGGGCAATATGGGGGAACAAGCCTGCTTTGTCCTGTTCCGCATAATCTGAATGTTCGAAGCTGATAATCAGCTCCGGCCGGGCATTTGCCAGTCTGCCGAGGTCGGGCTGATCATGCCCCAAGCTGATAACGTTATTCAAGCTATAGGCAGATCCGCATGAATTATTAATCAATGCCGCATAAGGCGTTAAACCTAATGCCAGCAAATGAGAGGTGTAGGGATGGGCCATGGAGGCAATACGAGTGGACATACGGTGTTTTTTAACATATACAGATGGTGAAATGCCAATGGCTGATTTGAATTTACGGCTGAAATAGAACTCATCCTGATAGCCTACACGGTGCGCTGTGTCACGGAGCGTCATTTCAGAGCGGAGCAACAAATCACCCGCATGACGAATGCGGACAGAATTCAGATATTCCATCGGGCTCCGGCCCACCTGTTTTTTGAACAGCCGGGAATAATGGGCGACGCTCATTCCTGTCATTTCGGCAAGCTGTTCTCTGGTCATGGGCTGCCCGAAATGACTGTCTATATAGGCTTTGGACTGGTCAATTATTGCAGTTGAGGGAGTGCGATGCTTAGTCTCCGAACTGTCTGGTCTCCATAACTGAAGCAGCAATTCCTGGAAACGGATAGATGACTCCATTCTTTCCCAGCTGCTGCCCTGCCAGCAAGAGCAGATCAGGTCAGTCTTAGCTAACGCTTCAGACCAATGGGCAGGCGGGAAAATATCGGCCTCCAGCTCTCCGCGCTGAAGCGTATGCTGTCCGTCCATAGTATACACATCAAAGGTAAAACAGCAGTATTCCAGAGAGTGCTTCTCCTTCACTAACAAGCGCCACGGTGTATCAGGGAGCAGCAGCAGTACATCGCAAGAACCAAATTCAGAGCAAAAGCCTTTAGCTTCAACTTCGCAGCTGCCTTTAATTCCTATGAGGAGGGTATGCCTGTCTGACTTATGTATTTCAGATTCAGATCCAGCCGGATTAACACAGCGGGCGTCGATAAGTTTGTATAACCCTTCAGATGGATTCATTTCAGCTTAAATACTCCTTTCACATGAAGTCTGCTACTATTATACTCTCCTGGTGACAGGTGGGGGCACCCCATTAATAATGGAGCTAATTGGATTTATATTGATCTTTCTTTACACAGAATGAAACTTTTCTCCGTTGCTTGCGTCTAATACTATGTTTTGTAAAATGAACGTGGCAAAATATGCTGACGTCCTGAAGAGGGCGGTTGCGTTTTTGCGGGGATTATAAGGTGGACAGAAAGCATTAAATATACTGCCTTATACACTACAATGGGAGCAGAAGGAGTCGTACAATGAATTTTAGGAAAATGTTCTTGGTAACAGTATTAGCTGTATCACAATTAGCAGCAGCCGTTCCGGCTTTTGCAGCTCCAGTCAGCACACAAACCGTAACAGGCCATGTTGCCGCAGCGGTGGATACTTCTGAAACACAGCTTCAGCCTGAGTCAACAGACCCGTTGCCTCCGTTAATGACTGAACCGCCTGCAGGTACAGTGGTACCCACACCAACACCTGTTCCTACAGCATCACCGGTTCAAGGCATTCCAGCAATAACAGAGACTCCAGCTCCGGCTGCTACTGAGGTTCCAGGCGCAACAGCTGCTCCTGTGGACGGTACTGTGCCGACGGATGCCGTTGTGCCTACGGCTACTCCGTTAACGGATACGCCTGTAACCCCTAGCATGACTACTACCTCTACTGCAGGGGCAGGCCAGCTTATTCTGATGATGAACAGCAACAAGATGTTCAGAAACGGAACGCCTTACACCGCCAATCAGCCGATGGCAGTCAAGAACGGCGTCTCCTACGTATCGATCCGCGCAATGGTGGAAATGGTCGGCGTTGCCTTTACCTATGACGCCAAAACCAAAGAGGTCATTGTGACCAAGGGTACCAGCATTATGCGGTTCAAGACCGACAGCAAAATCTATACCGTCAATGGTACCAAGTTCACTATGAAGGGACCGGCTTACCAGTTCAAAGGCACCTTCATGATTCCGTTAACGTCCATTACCTATGCACTTAATATTCCTTATACCGTGGACAATGTGCAGAAGCGGGTTATTCTTACGCTGAATACGAAGCCGACTGCCTCCTTCACAGTTCAGCCCAAAGAAATCTATGCCGGCGAGACTACTGTGAATTATGTTACCTACAGCTCTTCCCCGAACGGTACGCCGATTGTTGAAGAGCGTTGGAGCGACAACAAGCAGGATATCTATGATCAGCCGGGCTTCTATACGGTTATGTATTCGGTACGGGATGCCAACAACATGTGGAGTGACCCTTATCCGGTAACCATTCAGGTACTGCAGCCTAATCAGCCGCCAGTAGCCCAATTCACAACAGATAAAGAAGAATACAAAATGGGTGAGCCGGTAGTCCTTACCGATACCAGCTATGATCCTGAGAATGAAGAGCTGACCGCAACCTGGAACAATCGTTCCCTGGCGTACTTCACCCCGGGACCGCTGTCCATTCAGCTGACGGTTACGGACAAGCACGGTCTTAGCAGTACTTTTGAGAAGATGATTACAATCACCAATGAACAACTGTATACACAGGATGAAGTAACGAAGCTGTTCACCATTCCGGGGGATATCATCAGTATGGACGGCGGGATGATTCCGGCGCTCCCTAACCTGCCGTATACGTTGTCGTCCGAAAGCTACACCCTGATCCGCAGTAACAGCCCGGAGACCGTTCAGACGGAAGGTGTACTGTACCGGGAGAGTTCAGTGGGCAATACGCGCTTCCTGGTGCATCATATGAACAATATGGCTACCAGACAGAAGCTCTATGTGATTGCAACGAATAACAACCTGTATCCGACAACTATTAACATCCAATATCTAGGAATTGCCGGACCGGTGACCTCACCGGAATATACTGGAAAAGTATCGATGGAGAAATACTTCAATTCCATGGTTACCGGCTTGGCCCAATCGCAAATTACCCTGCAGCCTGGGCAAAGTCTTCCGATTATGACAGACCTGAACAAAATCGCCATGAAGCCCAAAGACGTAATGTCGCTGAGCGCAGACCTGTTCAGTGATCTGCCGATTCAGTATAATGTAGTTATGGTGGAGCAGAGCAAAGATCCTGTCGCCGAGCTGCCTTATCTGCCGATTCTTGACATTGACGGCGTGCATACCCGGGGAACCTTCCCCGATTCTACCCGCGTCATGAACGTGACCGAGCTGGTGGGTACCACGCAAAGCAAGCTGCTTCTGGGCGACAATAAAATGGACAAAAACCTGGACGGCCTTGATCCAATGAATGGAACATATGTTTCTAACGCCGGTAACTTCGGGGTACTGTACAAAATCGTACTGGATCGTGTTGCAGCAAACACGCTGATCACCTTCAATCCGCGCGGGGGTCCTTATCTGGGGCCGTTGATCGTAAACGGTACAATGGTGAACCTGCCCAATAAGGGCGTATTAGGCTTATCCTCAGACACGAATGCTGTCATCTACCGCACCGGAGAATATGAAGGGCGTGTGGAGATTGTGTTCTCCGTCGCCTCCGGCAGTAACCTGCCTGTGAACTTTGTCTTCACGCCGCTTCCGGCGAAAAAATAATTTCTTCTACAATACAAAACGGCAGCGCTCCTGATGGGGCGGCTGCCGTTTTGTAATCTGCCGGAAGTTCATGGATGTGGGCAGGCAACAGGCGCTTTTATTGACGGGGCAATGCTTTTGGGGCATTATAAAGAGAGTGCAACACAAACGATCTAATGTTATGGGAGATGAGCGAATGCTGTCGACAGATCAAATCCTGGAAGCCATGTCGGGGCAGGGGCTGCGAATCACCGATCAGCGCAAGACGCTTGCCAAATTATTCGGCGAGAATACGGGATATTTGTCTGCGAAGGATGTATATGAGCATATGGGCCGCAAGTATAGCGGGCTGAGCTTCGATACCGTCTACCGTAACCTGCGCGTTATGGAGGAGCTGGGGGTACTGGAGCAGATTGTATTTGAAGAAGGCGTCAAATTCAAGGCAAGCTGCAGTCAGGATCACCATCATCACCATATGATTTGTCTGCAGTGTATGAAGACGTACCCCATTCAATTCTGCCCGATGAATCTAACCGACCCGCCGGATCAGTTCCGGGTGGTCAAGCATAAATTCGAGGTCTTCGGCTACTGCAAGGATTGTGAGCAGGGAAGAGAAGAAGAGCCGGCCGGGGCCGTCCGCAGCAAAGAGGGACGCTGAGTATGGCTAGCATACGAAGAACGGTACAGGCTCCTATCCGGGTCTACCGCAAGTTCATTTCACCGCTCAAGCCCGCTACCTGCCGGTTCTACCCGACCTGTTCGGCTTACGCGCTGGAAGCGATTGAGGTCCACGGGCCGCTTAAGGGCTCATGGCTCGCTGCCAGGCGGATCGCCCGCTGTCATCCCTTCCATCCGGGAGGCCTTGACCCGGTGCCGCCGCGCAAAGAGCAGCCATCCGGGGACAAGCCGCTGCATACGACTTGACACAGGCCGCCGGGATGGGTATATTTTGAATAATAAGTGATATTCCGAGGAACGGATAAGTAGATGTGGACACCATTACAGAGAGCCGGGGCTGCTGGGAGCCGGTATGGAACGCCAGATTGAAGATGGTCCGGGAGGAACTGTGTTCGAGCGGAAGGCCTGAAGCCGGGGTCTGCGTAAGCACATGGCGTGTTCCAGCGTTAATGGACAGTTCTGTTAAGGAACTGACGAAGCCTGCGCTCTGTGAGGAGCCGGGGAATGTTGGGTGGTATCGCGTGAGTTTACTCTCGCCCCATAGAGGGGCGGGAGTTTTTTGTGTGAAATGGACGATTAGGGATAACGAAGGGATGATGAAGTAATGAGTGAGAACAAAACCTTTTATCTGACAACACCGATCTATTATCCGAGTGACAAGCTGCATATCGGGCATGCGTATTCCACGGTAGCCGGTGATGCGATGGCCCGCTACAAGCGGCTGCGCGGCTATGAGGTTCGCTATCTGACCGGAACGGACGAGCATGGGCAGAAGATTGAAGAGAAGGCCGGGAAGGCCGGGAAGACCCCTCAGGAGTTCGTGGACGGGATTGTAGTCGGCATTAAGGATCTGTGGAAGAAGCTGGACATCTCGAATGATGATTTCATCCGTACCACGGAGGAGCGCCATAAGAAGGTGGTTGCGGATATTTTTGACCGCCTGCTGAAGCAGGGGGATATCTACAAAGGGGAGTACGAAGGCTGGTACTGTATTTCGGATGAGACCTTCTACACCGAGACCCAGCTGGTGGATATTGAACGAGATGCTGACGGCAAGATTACCGGAGGAAAAAGTCCGGACAGCGGTCATCCGGTGGAGCTGGTCAAGGAGGAGAGTTACTTCTTCCGCATGAGCAAGTATGCTGACCGCCTGCTGAAGTTTTACGAAGAGAACCCGGAGTTTATCCTGCCGGAATCCCGTAAGAACGAGATGATTAACAACTTCATCAAGCCGGGTCTGGAGGATCTGGCTGTATCCCGTACGACTTTTGATTGGGGTGTTAAGGTAAAAGGCGACGAGAAGCATGTAGTCTATGTATGGATCGATGCACTTACCAACTACATCACGGCCCTTGGCTACGGCTCCGAGGACCGCAGTCTGTATGACAAGTACTGGCCTGCAGATGTACACATCGTCGGGAAGGAAATTGTCCGCTTCCATACCATCTACTGGCCGATCATTCTGATGGCGCTCGGCGAACCGCTGCCGAAGAAGGTCTTCGCACATGGCTGGCTGTTGATGAAGGACGGCAAGATGTCCAAATCCAAGGGCAATGTGGTCGATCCGGTGACGCTGATTGACCGCTATGGCCTGGATGCCCTGCGCTATTATCTGCTGCGCGAGGTTCCCTTCGGCTCGGATGGAACCTTCACGCCGGAGAGCTTCGTGGACCGTATTAACTACGATCTGGCTAATGATCTTGGTAACCTGCTGAACCGGACGGGGGCGATGGTGGAGAAATACTTCGGCGGCGAGCTTCCGGCTTATGCCGGGCAGGTTACCGCATTTGATGGTGAGCTTGAGGCGATGGTGCAGAGCACTTACGCTAAGGTAGAAGAAGCGATGGAGAAGATGGAATTCTCCGTAGCCCTGACTGCAATCGGCGCGCTGATCAGCCGGACGAACAAGTATATTGACGAGACCCAGCCTTGGGTGCTCGCCAAGGACGAGAGCCGCAGCGGGGAGCTGGCTTCGGTGATGAGACATCTGGTCGAGGGACTGCGCACTGCGTCCATCCTGCTCCAGCCGTTCCTGACCGGCTCTCCGGAGAAGATCTGGGAGCAGCTGGGCATTCAGCCGGGCGAGCTGACCACCTGGGAGAGCGGCAGGTCCTTCGGCCTGATTCCAGCAGGTACTAAGCTGGTGAAGGGCGACCCGATCTTCCCGCGCCTGGATGTGGCGCAGGAAGTAGCGTACATCGCCGAAGCGATGGGAGCCGGGAAGCCGGCCGCTGCAGAGGCGGCGCCGGGAGCGGTGACTCCGGAGGCGGCGGCTGCCGATCCGGAGGAAGAGGAGCATAAGGAAGAAATCGGCATCGACGATTTCGCCAAAGCAGAGCTGCGCGTAGCCCAGGTCATCGCCTGCGAGCCGGTGAAGAAAGCGGATAAGCTGCTGAAGCTGCAGCTGGATCTTGGTTATGAGCAGCGCCAAGTGGTATCCGGTATTGCAAAGTTCTACACACCGGAGGAATTGGTGGGGCGCAAGGTGATCTGCATTGTGAACCTGAAGCCGGTGAAGCTGCGCGGTGAGCTGTCGCAGGGCATGATCCTGGCCGCCTCCAAGGGCGAGCAGCTGACCATTGCTACCGTGCCGGACAGCATGCCGAACGGAGCGATTGTGAAATAAGGCTGCCAAGAGCAACCGCATAATGACCGTACAGCAATCTCCGCAGGCCACAGGCAGCGGGGATTGCTTCTTTTTGCTCCAAGATAACCGGGTAGAAGGCAGCTTGCAGACTACGAAATGTAGATCGGAGTTGACTTATCGTAACGATTACTATTATAATTCTGATAGTAAATTTTACGATTTAAGGGGTCGATAGAGAAATGGTTACAAAAAGCTTGCAAAAAGGGCTGCTGCTCGCCGCTGTCCTGTTGCTTACGCTGTCACTGGCCGCATGCGGACCGAAGAGCAACGGAAGCATTGTGGAAGGAAAAGTGAACGTTATAACTACTTTTTATCCAATATATGAATTCACTGCCGAAATCGGCGGCGAAGATGCCAATGTTATCAACCTGCTTCCTGTAGGGGTAGAGCCGCATGACTGGACCCCGCGCAGCCAGGATATCATAAGTACCTCCAAGGCGCAGCTGTTCCTCTATAATGGAGCTGGTCTGGAGGGCTGGGTACCTAATTTCCTCAAGAGCCTTGACCGTGACAGTAAGACTAAGGCTGTAGAGGTTAGCCAAGGGGTGAAGCTGATTACAACGGATGAAGACGATGGGCATGATCACGGCCATGAGCAGGAAGGTGAAGAGGCTGAAGCAGACGGGCATGGCGACAGCCTGCACACCGACCCGCATACCTGGGTAAGTCCGAAGTCGGCGCTTGTGATGGCTAAGAATATCAAGGATAGTCTTCAATCCGTTGATCCTGCGCATACTGAAGGCTATGAGGAGCGCTACCAGAAGCTGGCCGACCGCCTGAGCGCGCTGGATCTGAAGTTCACCGAAGAGCTGGGCAAGCTGCCCGGCAAGGAGATTGTCGTATCTCATCAGGCCTTCTCGTATCTGGCGCGTGACTACGGCCTGTCCCAGCATGCTATCATGGGGCTATCGCCGGATGCTGAGCCGCGCGGGCAGGATCTGGTGAAGCTGGCGGCGCTGGTTAAGGCAGAGGGCATCCGTTATATTTTCTTCGAGGAGCTTGTATCTGATAAGCTGGCTAAGACACTGGCAAGTGAGACCGGGGTATCCACGATGGTGCTGAATCCGGTAGAAGGGCTGACCGAGGCCCAGCAGAAGAACGGGGACAATTATTTCACCTTAATGGAGAAAAATTTGCAAAATCTCATTCTGGCCTTACAATAATAAGGAAAGTATAAGTGAAAGGCGGTACTTCACATGCAACCGGTATCCCTGGACTGCCATCAGCATATGATCGAAATACAGGATTTGTCCTTCTCCTATGGGGAACAGAAGGTAATTTCGAATCTGAATTATACGGTAAAAGAACGTGATTTCCTCGGGATCCTCGGTTCTAACGGTGCGGGCAAGACTACGCTGCTTAAGATGATCGTCGGCCTGCTGCCTGCTTCAAGCGGAGAGATCCGGCTGTTCGGCCAGCCTGTCCGGAAGTTCAAGGATTGGGAGCGGATCGGCTACGTACCACAGAAGAATGCGTTCAACCCGTTGTTCCCGGCCACTGTCCGTGAGGTCGTATTGTCCGGCCTGTATAACAACAAGAACCTGATCCGGCGGGTCTCGAAGGCCCAGCACCGGCAGTGTGAGGATGCGCTTGAAGTGATGCGGATTCAGGATATTGCCGAGAAAAGAGTCGGCCAGCTGTCCGGCGGCCAGCAGCAGCGTGTCTTCCTGGCCCGTGCGCTGATCAACCACCCGGATCTGCTGATTCTGGATGAGCCTACCGTCGGTATTGACGCCGAGACCCAGGCCGGATTCTTCGAGCTGATCATGCACATGCATGCCCATCACCATATGACCTTCCTGATGGTCTCGCATGATATCGACATGATGAAGAATTACCTGGGCAGCGAGCCCGTCCAGAAGAACGGTAAAATCAACTTCTACTGCCGCCACTCGCATGATGTGCAGGACTGCGCCGTCGATAATTTGCAGCACACCTTGTCTTGAATACGTCGAGCAGGTCGAATTAGTGCATCAATTGCATTTTGTACATTAGATTGCTCACTGTAGTGCTTAATTTCCGGTTCTATTGTAGTTTATACATTAGATTTTTGAGAATGGCCCTTTTCTATGCTGTTTTTCAAATTTCTAATGTACAAAATACAACAGAAATTAATTTTTGGCTTAAAAGTTAGAATTCTATTGTACATAGTGCAATAGATTTGCAGCAGCGTTCAGTTTATCATTTCTCAGGTCGTCCATTGTACAATATAGGACGGTCTATCACTTGGATCGTCCATTGTACAACATAGGACGATCCCTTAATCTTTTGATCTTAGTCTTTTGATCTTAATCTACTGATCTTAGTCTTGTGACGTATGTAGATCCCGCCTGCTGTTAAGCGTATCCCGCAGGGAGGCAAAGCGATCCTTCCGCCAACGTCTCTAAACGCCGCAAGTCGTTCCTCCCACGCCAATTGCACTCAGCGGGTGTCCAGAGGGCGGAGCCCTTGGGGCCCTCCCTTCGGGAAGGGAGGGTTTGGGAGGGATGGCTAAAAGCTTTTGCAATGAAAGGTTTATATTTGAAAGGTAGGAGAACATCATCTTGGAAATCCTGTATAGTGATTTTTTCCAGCGGGCGCTGGCCGGCGGGCTGATGATTGGCATTACGGCGCCGCTGATCGGCGTTTTTCTGGTGCTGCGGCGTCTGTCTATGATCGGAGATACGCTGGCGCATGTTACGATTGCCGGGGTAGCGCTGGGCTTTCTGACTGGCTTTTATCCGCTCGGGGCGGGGCTGGTCTTTGCGGTTGTGGCCTCATTTGCGATTGAGAAGCTGCGCAAAGCCTATAAAAGCTACGCCGAGCTGTCCATTGCCATCATCATGTCGGGCGGTGTAGCGCTGGCCTCCCTTTTTTTCACCCTGGGCAAAGGGTATAATGCAGATGTAATGAGCTATCTGTTCGGCAGCATCTATACGCTCAATACTACTGATCTTATCGTGGTGGGCATCGTAACGATTGCCGTTGTGGTCGTCGTGACCTTATTCTTCAAGGAATTCTTCCTGCTCAGCTTCGAGGAGGACGCGGCCAGTGTCAGCGGACTTCCGGTGAAGCTGCTCAATATGCTGATTACGGTGTTAACGGCTCTGGTAATCAGTACGGCGATCAAGATTGTCGGCTCGTTGCTGGTCTCTGCACTGTTGACCATTCCTGTGGCCATTAGTCTGCTGCTGTCACGGAGCTTCAAGTCTTCGGTTATTCTGTCCGTGGCGATTGCCGAGATTGCCGTGATTGGCGGACTGGTCATTGCTGGAGTATGGAATCTGGCTCCTGGAGCAACGATTGTTCTGTTGTTAATTGCACTATTGACCCTAACCCTCATCGGCAAAAAAGGGCTGCCAGCCTAACAAACAGGAGGATAACCGGCCGCCCTCAGCACCAACTACATAACTGTATCTGTACTGCTGCTACATGAAGTGACCCGAGTGACCCCGACTATGGAAGGAGATGCGCCCGTGTCCAACCTGAATGCAGGAATCGCTTTTGCCGCCGGAGTGGCGTCATTCATATCGCCTTGCTGCCTGCCGCTCTATCCTTCTTATCTATCTTATATTACCGGCTTATCGGTGCAGGAGCTGAAGAGCGGCAGCAACAGCAAAGAGGTCCGTCTCCGGACCCTCTCGCATACGCTGGCGTTCATTCTGGGCTTCTCGGCAGTGTTCTATACGCTTGGCTTTGGAGCCGGCTTGTTCGGTGAATTCTTCAACGGCCAGCGGGATCTGATCCGTCAATTATCGGCGATCCTTATTATTGTCATGGGGCTCTTCCTGCTGGGCGTCTTCCAGCCGCAGTTCCTGCTCCGGGAACGCAAGCTGGAGCTGAGATGGAAGCCTGCCGGGTACCTGGGCTCCTTCATCTTCGGCATCGGGTTCTCGGCAGGCTGGTCACCGTGTATCGGACCGATTCTAACAGCCATTATCGCGCTATCGGCCAGTGATCCGGGAACGTGGTTTACGATGATTACGGCGTACAGTATCGGCTTTGCCCTGCCGTTCTTCGGACTGGCCTTTTTCCTGGGCGGGGCGCGCAAGATCCTGAAATACTCAAACCTGCTGATGAAGCTGGGCGGCGGGCTGATGGTATTCATGGGCATCCTGCTGTTCACCGACCAGATGTTCCGCATTACGATTTGGCTGCAGGGCATCACGCCGCGCTGGCTGATTTTCTAATTAGGGACTTAAGTGAAATAATCAATAGCCGCTTCCGGAAAATGTTCAAAAATCCGCTCTGTGATGAATTCGCGCAGGGCGGTTTGCTGTTCGTCCGGGTAGACATATTTATTCTGTCCCCATTTGCCCCATTTCTTCTTGCGCTTCTCGATGTCCATCTCCAGCTTCGACTTGGGATAACGCTTCTCGATGACGGTCTTGGCCGTCTTGGTGAAGCGGTGCTGGATCATCTCGAAGGTCAGCCCTTGGCCAATCCCCGGCGGCAGGGCATGCGCCAGCTTCTCCAATAGCTCGCTGTAGCCGTCTTCCCAGCCGTCATGCCAGATAATAGGGGCAATGATGAAGCCCAGCGGATATCCGGCACGGGCGATCTGTCCGGCGGCCTCAATCCGCTCCTCGAAGCGTGAGGTGGCCGGCTCGAAGTTTTTGATCACATAGTCGGCGTTCACGCTGAAGCGTACACGGGTATGGCCGTTATGCTTCAGCTTAAGCAGCGGCTCGACATGCTGGTATTTGGTCACGAAGCGCAGCCGCCCGAGCGGCTCCTCCGCCATGAATTCGATCAGTTCCGTCAGCGAGCCGGTAATATGCTCAAGGCCGAGCGGATCGGAGGTACACGCCGCTTCGAACGTCGTGATTTCCGGGGAACGCTCGGTGATGTATTTTTTGGCTGCATCGATGATGTCCCCGGTGTTGACATAGACACGGATGTAGGGCTTCGCTCCAAGCGTGGTCTGCAGGTAACAATAATGGCAGTGGCCCATGCACCCGGTGGCAATCGGAATCGCATAATCGGCAGACGGCTTCGACTGGTCAAAAGTGAGCGTTTTACGCAAGCCGACCACAAGCGTCCGTTTGGCGATTTTGTATTGCTCGACTTCTGTCTCGCCCGGCAGATTGGTAATCCGGTTATGCGAGGTCGTCATGCGGTAAGGAATATTCCGGGACTTGACCCATTCCATGATCCGCTCCCCTTTGGGATAATTGAGCGCATCGGGCTCGAAGAAAACCAGCTCCGGGATGAACAGTCCGGTGGGCTTGCGCTGTCTTTTGGCAGGAGGGCGTTCGGGTGTGATTAAGGTCATTATTTCACGCTCCTTCGGGATGAGGATACCGTTATTGTGCCAATCCGCAGGCGAATGGAATCATGGTAAACATCACTAAGCGGGGAAGCGGATGACCGGCAGGACTTGCCAAGGAGCGGCAGAAGCATGTATCATTGTTAGAGCAAGGCCCGGTCCCACCGTTACGCTCATTATAGAAAAGAGGTAAGCTAGAATGCCAACACCCAGCATGGAGGATTATTTGGAGCGCATATATAAGCTCATCGACGAGAAGGGTTATGCGCGGGTCTCGGATATTGCCGAGGGGCTGGAAGTCCATCCCTCCTCTGTGACCAAGATGATCCAAAAACTGGATAAGGACGAATATCTCATCTATGAGAAATATCGTGGGCTTGTCCTAACAAGCAAAGGAAAAAAAGTGGGGAAACGTCTTGTGGACCGCCATCAGCTGCTGGAGGAGTTCCTCGGGATTATTGGGGTACAGCAAGAGCATATTTATAAGGATGTTGAAGGCATTGAGCATCACTTGAGCTGGGATTCCATCACCCGGATCGAAACGCTGGTGGAGTATTTCCGCCGGGATGAAGCGCGTGTGCAGACCTTGTACGATATTCACCATGAGATAGCCAGCGATTCATAAACGTGGCTTTTTTTGTTTGATTAGCGCAACCTTTCCAGTTTTTTTACGTCAAAACGGATACCGTTCCTTTTTCACTAAGGAAGGATTCCGTTTACAAAAGAACGGCCTTCTCCCTGACCCAAGGACGAGAGGGCTATTTTTTTGTCTATACAACTTCAAGACCTGGGAGGAATTATGAATTACCGTAAATGGATCGTAGGATTGCTCGTGATTATGCTATGTCTGCCTGTATGGACGCCGGGTGTGCGCGCAGCTTCTGTGCAAATCACCATTGAACTGGATGGGGAGACGCTGAATCCGGATGTGCCGCCGTATATTACACGTACTAATGTTACGATGGTGCCGGCTGGAGTGATTAGCCAGGGACTGGGGGCCGGTGTGAAATGGGATCAGGCCAGTAAAACAGCAACCATAAGCAAGGATAATAATGTACTGCAGCTGACCAGCGGCAAAACAAGTGCTATCGTTAACGGTACAGCCGTCCGTCTGGATACTTCTGTGCAGATTACACAGGGCCGGGTCATGGTGCCGCTGCGGTTTGTAAGCGAGCAGCTTGGGCTTCAAGTACTCTGGGATCAGGCGACGAAGCATATTTCCTTATATTCCGGCAAGGAGATCGGCGGGCCTTCAACGCCTGCGGTGCCGTCAGTTCCGTCAGTGCCTACACCAACTGTACCACCTACGCCGTCTGTGCCAATACCAACGGTACCGTCACCAACCGTACCTTCTATTCCTGGTGCCAAGACCAGTAAGGCGATGAAGGGCGCCTGGGTATCCACTGTGTATAATCTGGATTGGCCCTCGACGTCTTCGGCAGGCAATCCCGACAAGCAGAAGAAGGAGTTCGACAGCCTGCTGGACAAGCTGAAGGCGGCCGGATTCAATAGTGTATTCGTCCAGGTCAGACCGTCTGGAGATGCACTTTATCCTTCACAGATCGTGCCCTGGTCCAAGGTGCTTAGCGGGACTCAGGGTAAGGAGCCCGGCTACGACCCGCTGGCCTATATGGTTAGCAGTGCCCACAGCCGGGGAATGCAGCTGCACGCCTGGTTCAATCCGTTCCGGGCTACGACAGACGCTTCTACCAGCAGTCTAGCCCCTAACCATGTAGCCAAGCTTCATCCGGATTGGATCGTCAAGGCGGAGAACAAGCTGTACATAAACCCGGGAATTCCGGAAGCTCGGCAGCATATTATTGACACGGTGATGGAGGTGGTCAGAGGGTATGATATCGACGGGGTACATCTGGATGATTATTTCTATCCGTCCAATGTAGCTTTTGCCGATGATACGGCCTTCAAGACCTTCAATTCACAAGGGATTAGCAGCAAAGGCAACTGGCGGCGGGATAATATCAACCAGTTCATCCGTCAGCTGGGGCAGGAGATTCATGCAGCGAAGCCGTCCGTTTCTTACGGGGTCAGCCCGTTCGGGGTATGGCGCAACAAAAAAGCGGACAGCACCGGCTCAGATACTACAGCAGGGGTGTCAGCCTATGATGACATGTATGCGGATGTGCGCACCTGGATTCAGAGCGGCTGGATCGATTATGTTGCCCCGCAGGTCTATTGGAGCCTCTCCTTCAGCGCTGCCCGTTATGATAAGCTGGTGGACTGGTGGGTGAACGAGGTTAAAGGAACGAAGGTTAAGCTGTATATCGGTCTTGCCTCCTACAAGGTAGGGGATACCAAGCAGACTGCGGAATGGCAGAGCGGAGATCAGATTATCAACCAGCTCAAATATAATGAGAAATACGATGAGGTGGCTGGCAGCATCCTTTTCCGGGCGAATGATATTGTGGTCCGTGACCCTTACGGGCTAGCCAGTCTGCTCAGCTTCTATTTCAAGAGTTAAGTCATGAATAGTCCCCCGTGCTCATAGATAACAATACATTCTATGGAACGGGGGTTTGCCATGTATGGAGATTAACGCGGTATTTGAAGGCGGGGGAGTCAAAGGAATTGCCCTGGCAGGTGCGGTGGAGGCGACGGAACGCGCGGGCCGTACCTTCGGGCGGGTAGCAGGAACCTCTTCCGGTTCGATCATTGCCTCGCTGCTGGCAGCGGGGTACAGCGGAGAGACCATGAGCCGGATTATCCGGCGGACACCGTTCACCTCCTTCCTGAAGCGGGGAGCGCTCTACAACACCGCCTTCGTTGGGCCGGCCTTGCGTGTGCTGCTCAAGAAGGGGCTGTACTCAGGCCAGACGCTGGAAGCGTGGATTCGCGGCCTGCTGCTGAATAAGGGGGTAGTAAGATTCCGGGACCTGCCGCGCGGCAAGCTGCGGGTAATTACGTCAGACATCACCAACGGGCGGATTGTGGTGCTGCCCGACGATCTGGTGCTGTACGGGATAGAGCCTGACAGCTTCGAAGTCGCCAAGGCTGTGCGGATGAGCTGCAGCATTCCGTATTTCTTTGATCCGGTGATCCTGATGCTGGCCGGAGAGGCGGCAAGGGGGAAGCCGTTCAGCGGGCAGCTGGTCTATATGGTGGACGGCGGGGTGCTGAGTAATTTCCCGCTCTGGCTGTTCGATGAGAAGAAGGACGGCTTCCTCTCACCGCTGCGCAGGACACCGACCATAGGCTATCAGCTGATTGGGAAGACAGCTCCGCAGCCGCATCATATTACAGGGCCGTTCAGCATGCTGGAGGCGATGGTGGAGACGATGCTCTCCGCGCATGATGAACGATATATTGAGACGGATAAATTCGTTCGTACGGTCAAAATCCCTACGCTGGGCATCTCCACCACCCAGTTTCATATCACGCAGGCACAGACCGACGCCTTGTATACAGCGGGCATCGCAGCCGGAGAAGAGTTCTTCGCTAACTATCGTCCGGCACCGCCGTCCTACACCAGGAGGGCAATCCTTCAGCCCGCTGCTCCAAGGCGGTAACTAAACCACAACATATAAATTCTTATCTTACCAGAAAAAAGGCATCCCCACGTGATGAAATCATGTGGGGATGCCTTTTGCAGCTCTGCTTCGTTACATTCAGTATTCAGTGATATTTGGGCAACTGATCGTCATTCTTACCCTTACTGCCTTCGATGACCTGGAAGGGATAGCTTTTGCGCTTGCCCGGTGAGCCAGTGGTCTTGCGGATGCCGGCAACCTTGGACATCGTCTTGGCCGAAGGCTTAACCTTAGTGCGCGGACGTCCGGGTCCGCCTCCCATTCTACCGGGGGCCACTTTGTAGGCGTAATACAACAGTCCCAGCAGAATCAGGGGTAGGATGAAGATGGACAAGGCCATCAGGCCGCGTGCCATAATATCTACCATCAGGCCCCATACGGCAAGAGCTGTCGTAATCCAAAATATCAAAGCATGTCTGATCATTGGCTAATCATCCTTTCGCAGGATCCAAAATGCCGCCTGACACACTTGCCTCCGAATATCCTTTTGCTTCAATTGCAGCGTCCAGCTCCCGCATCCGGTTGAAGGAAGCGATCGAAACCTCTACCATATCGTCCTTCGGTTCCTTGGTAGTCAGCAGCTGCAGCCACAGGCCAGGGTACCCCAGATACTTAAGGCCGGGAATATCTCTTACCGCATTCGTGCCCTTCAGTACCTCGAACGAGATTCCGATGACCACCGGCAAAAGAACGATACGCTGCAGTACCCGTTCCATCAGGGAATCCCACGGGACGACCGAGTAGATAATTACACCGAGGATAATCGTCAGCATCATGAAGCTGCTTCCGCAGCGGTAATGCAGACGGCTGTATTTCTGTACGTTCGCTACGGTCAGCTCTTCACCGGCTTCAAAGGCGCTGATGACCTTGTGCTCAGCTCCGTGATATTGGAAGAGCCGCTTGATCACTGGCGTCTGCGAGATCGCCCAGAGATAGACGAGCAGGAGAATCAGCTTGATGCCGCCTTCCACAAGGTTGTGCAGAATATAGTTGTCAAATACATTTTTGAACAAAAAATCTTCTACGAATACCGGGACCAGCGTGAAAATCAGCTTACCGAACAGGAAAGACAGAATCCCCATTATAGCTACGCCGAAGATCATTCCGAGGCTCCAGCCTTCGTCCTTCTTCTTGTTCTTCGCCTGCTGCTTGGCAAGCTCTTCCGGCTCCGTCTCATCCTCGGCATAGGATTCTGCCGAATAGTTCAGATGCTTCGAGCCTTTGGCGCTGGAATCTATAATACTGACAATGCCGCGAAGCAGCGGAATCTTGCGCAGTTTAAGGACCCAGCTCTTATCGCTCTTCGGCACCTCCAAAAATGTAATCTCCTGATTCTTTCGTCTTACGGCTGTTACGTTGACATGCTTGCCGCCGAACATGACGCCTTCGATGACGGCTTGGCCGCCGTAACTGGGAGTTTCCTGGGACAACCAATTCACCTTCCCGTATATTGATATGATTTATATAATACATTGTAACTAATTTTTAAACACATTACTAGTTGGATTGCCTTTAGCTGTACATACTAGCTGTAGAGAGCGGAGTGGAAACCGGATTAACCCCATACCGAAAGAGAGGGAGCTCTATGAGTTCTTCAAGCAAGCACAAAAGCGTCCAGACGAATCCTTTTTATTTCTCCATTGAACTGGGTTATTTCGCCGGTTTAATCTGGGGAGGGTTGCACTGGCTGATGTATGTTCTGCACTTCACTAAGGTTATTCCGGGATTTTTGGCGGAGCCTTTTTTTAAGCATGAGTTTTTGGTGACGCCTGCCGGGTATTTGCTCGGATATTTATTTTTTATCATTCTGTCGGTACTCTCGTCCCTAATCTATGTGCTGGTGTTCCGGAAGCTTAACGGGCCCTGGCCGGGGATGCTGTACGGGGTGCTGTGGTGGTCGGTCCTGTTCCTGGCTTGCTCGCGCTTATTCCTGCTCCAGCCGCCGTTCAAGCTGCCGTGGGACACGGTGATCAGCGAATTCTGTCTCTTCCTGCTCTGGGGATTATTCATCGGATATACGGCGGCCATCGAGTATACGGATGAACGCAAACGCGAACAGCAGACGAAGCTAGCCTAGGCCCTTCGAAAAAACTTCTCAGTTGGCCTGCCGCTATGGTAAAATACAATGTGGCTATTTCGAGAGGAGAATGAAAATGGGCAACAAGCGCGTCTCCAAGCTGCGTAAGGTTCTGCAGGAACTGGGACTGGATGCGATGTTAATTACCAGCGGATATAACCGCCGCTATTTGAGTGGGTTCACCGGCTCCTCCGGGTACGTACTGGTTACCGGTGATGACAGTTATCTGCTGACGGACTTCCGGTATATGACACAGGCCTCGGAACAGGTGAATGGCCTCAAGGTGGTACAGCATGACTCGAAATTCATTGACACCGTGCGGGAACTGCTGCCGAAGGGCGGACAAGTCCGTGTCGGCTTCGAGCAGGATGATGTGACCTTCAGTGCGTACACCGCTTATGCGGAGGCTCTTGCCCCGGCAGCCATGGTACCGGTATCGAAGGCTGTTGAGAACCTGCGCATGTTCAAGGATGAGGAAGAGCTGGCTGTGATGCAGCGGGCTGCCGATCTGGCAGACGCCACCTTCAGTCATATCCTGAATGTGATCAAGCCGGGCATGACGGAACGCGATGTCGATCTGGAAATGGAATTCTACATGCGTACGCATGGTGCAACTTCGTCTTCGTTCGATACAATCGTCGCTTCCGGTGAGCGTTCAGCTATGCCGCATGGTGTAGCGAGCAGCAAGGTTATCGGGAACAACGAATTCGTCACCTTCGATTTCGGCGCGCTCCTGGACGGTTACTGCTCCGATGTGACCCGCACGATTGCTCTGGGATCACCGGACCCTAAGCTGAAGGAGATCTACGATATTGTGCTTGAAGCGCAGCTTCATACGCTGGCGCATATCAAGCCCGGCATGACCGGCCGTGAATGTGATGCCCTGGCCCGAGATATCATCACCCGCTACGGGTATGGTGAATACTTCGGCCACAGCACAGGCCATGGTCTCGGGATGGAAGTACATGAATGGCCGCGCTTGTCCAAGCTGGCGGATGAAGTCATCCAGCCGGGGATGGTTGTCACCGTGGAGCCGGGAATCTATCTCTCGGGCCTTGGCGGCGTACGGATTGAAGATGATATTGTCATTACCGAGAGCGGCATCACGCTGCTGACACATTCATCGAAGGATTATTTGGTACTGTAAGACACTATCATTCAGTTCATTTATGGATTCCAGGAGGGATTTTTTGTGATTTCAGTTAACGATTTTAAGACAGGCCTGACCGTAGAAGTAGAAGGGGACATCTTCACCGTCCTAGATTTCCAGCACGTGAAGCCGGGTAAAGGCGCAGCCTTCGTCCGCTCCAAGCTGAAGAACCTGCGTAACGGCAATACGGTTGAGCGCACGTTCCGTGCCGGTGAAACGATTGGCCGCGCCATCATCGAGAACCGTGGCGTACAGTACCTGTATGCAAGCGGCTCTGAGCATGTGTTCATGGACAACGAGACTTACGACCAGTTCGAATTGACAGCCAAGCAGCTTGAATGGGAGCTTAACTTCCTTAGAGAGAACATGACCGTGAATATCGTCAGCTACCAGGGCGAAATCCTCGGGATCAACCTGCCGACCAGCGTAGAGCTGAAGGTTACCGAGACCGAACCGGGCGTGAAGGGCAACACGGCTCAAGGCGCAACCAAAGCCGCTGTTCTGGAGACCGGTCATACGGTCCAGGTACCGCTGTTCATCAATGAAGGAGATGTTCTTCTGGTCGATACCCGCGAAGGTAAATATATCTCCCGCGCGTAGAGCCTTTTTGGATTTCAGATGTAACTTGAGGGCCTCCCCGCTTGATGCGGCGGAGG
The DNA here is from genome assembly GCF_038000365.1 of Paenibacillus sp. FSL R7-0333. NCBI lineage: Bacteria > Bacillati > Bacillota > Bacilli > Caryophanales > Paenibacillaceae > Paenibacillus > Paenibacillus sp. FSL R7-0333. The sequence continues at coordinate 4,735,120 of NZ_JBBOBZ010000001.1, read as the reverse complement.
TCTTTTTGCTGTGTCAGGCTGGGGGAGAGGGAAGAAGTGAAGGGAAAAGGGATGAAAATGATGAAAGGGATAAATCCCTCTGATATAGTGGAATGTTAGCTGAACGGAGGGATTAAAGGGATAAATCCCTCAGATTAAGCTAAAAGTGGAGAGGAAGGGTAAATCAAAGGGATAAATCCCTCAGATTTGCAGAAAGCGTACGGCATATAGGGAAACAAAGGGATAAATCCCTCTGGCGGACGTCTCAGGTGGGGCAGAATGTGGAGTGAAGGGAGTAATGAGGTGCACTAGTGCACCAGAATTGGGCTAAAGCGGGCTGGACGAGCGAATGAGGAGCACTAGTGCACCAGAATTGGGCCAAAGCGGGCTGGACGAGCGAATGAGGAGCATTAGTGCCCCTGAATTGGGCCGAAACGGACTGACGAGCGAATGAGGAGCATTAGTGCCCCTGAATTGGGCCGGAGCGGGCTGGATGAGCGAATGAGGGGTATTAGTGCCCCTGAATTGGGCCGTAGCGGGCTGGATGAGCGAATGAGGTGCACTAGTGCACCAGAATTGGGCCAAAGCGGGCTGGACGAGCGAATGAGGAGCATTAGTGCCCCTGAATTGGCCCAAAGCGGGCTGGACGAGCGAATGAGGAGCATTAGTGCCCCTGAATTGGCCCAAAGCGGGCTATATGAGCGAATGAGGAGCATTAGTGCCCCTGATTCCGGCTGTGAGGGTTCGGGGTTATGGCCGGGTTCATCAAAAATGGGCACTTTATTTTGTGAAACCATTAACGCATGTTATGATTTTCGTATTATACTGTGTTAAAGCATTAACCAAAATTTAAGCTACTTTAGAGCGAAATAGGGAGTGAATGGAACTTTGTCACTTTATGTCATGAAATTCGGGGGCAGCTCCGTCGGCGACATTGAACGTATGAAGCGGGTCGCCGGGCGGATCGCAGCCAAGCAGGATGAAGGACATCGCTGCGTTGTGGTGGTCTCCGCTATGGGAGATACCACAGATGATCTGATCGATCAGGCGAATCAGCTGAACGGTCAGCCCCCCGCACGCGAGATGGATATGCTGATGACTACCGGGGAGCAGATCTCCGTTGCGCTTCTGTCGATTGCGCTTCACGGAATCGGCCGGAATGCCGTATCCTATACAGGCTGGCAGGCCGGGTTCCGCACCGATGAGACCCACGGCCGGGCACGGATCAGTGAGATTGTTCCGCGCCGGGTGCTGGAGTCGCTGGAGCGGGAGCAGATTGTGATTGTAGCCGGCTTCCAGGGCATGACGCTGGATGGCGAGATCACTACGCTGGGCCGCGGAGGCTCAGATACGACAGCGGTTGCGCTGGCTGCAGCCATCAAGGCGGATGTCTGCGAGATTTATACCGATGTAGACGGAATCTACTCTACTGACCCGCGGATTGTGAAGACGGCGCGCAAGCTGAAGGAAATCTCCTATGACGAGATGCTGGAGCTGGCGAATCTCGGGGCAGCCGTGCTGCATCCGCGTGCCGTGGAATATGCCAAACGATATCAAGTGAAGCTGGTCGTCAGATCAAGCTTTAACCATAATGAAGGTACTGTGGTGAAGGAGGAAGCAAGCATGGAGCAAGGTGTAGTAGTTAGCGGAATTGCCTATGATAAAAATGTGGCCCGGATCAGTATTCTGGGAGTTCCAGATGTGCCGGGGGTACTCGCCCAGGTATTCGGCAAGCTGGCCGATGAAGGTGTGGATGTCGATATTATCGTGCAGAGCGGAGTGCAGAACAAGACGGCTGACTTCTCCTTCACTGTAGCGCTTGGAGATCTTGTGAAGGCCAAAGAGGTCATCGAAGGGCTGCACAGCGTATTGCCTTACCGTGAAGTGACTTCCGAGGACAGTCTGGTCAAGGTGTCGATTGTCGGCGCCGGGATGGTCAGCCACCCGGGGGTTGCCGCCAAAATGTTCGAGGTGATCTCGAATGAAGGCGTGAGCATCAAGATGGTGAGCACTTCCGAGATCAAGGTATCCTGTGTGATTGAATCCGGCAACCTGCAGCAAATCATCCAGGCGCTGCATACCGCCTATAACCTGGATACACAAGAGCAAGCCTTCGTTGGAGGTCCACAGGACCGCCGCTAAGCCGCAGATTATAATTCAACAATAGGTCTAAGACGCAAAACAAAAAGAGTGCTGTTCCCCGCAAAAGCGGAGAACAGCACTCTTTTGTGTATCATACATAAGGATAGGAATGGCCTGCATGATGCACTCGCTAGCTCAGCCGCCGGAACCTGCCCATAATCTCTACCGTCTCCAGCACGTTAACGAAGGATTTCGGATCGGTCTCCAGAATCGTCTTGCGCAGATCTGCCAGCTCATAGCGGGTGGTTACGGTCATCAGCATCGTATTGCCTTCGTGACTGTATCCGCCCTCGGCGTTCACAACCGTGATGCCGTGCGGCAGACTGGTCAGCCGGTTCAGCATTTTCTCGCGCTCCTTCGTGACGATGAAGCAGGTCAGCTTGATATGGCGGATGTGGATCATGTCCACCACCCGGCTTTTGACGAAGATACAGAGCATCGCGTACAGCGCGGAATCCCAGCTTTTGAAGAAGCCCAGACACAGAATGACGAGACCGTCCATTACGAACAGCACCGTCCCCATGGGAATATCCCGCTTGCGGGTAATGATGGAGCCGAGAATGTCGAAGCCTCCGGAAGATCCTCCCGCCCGCAGTGAGAAGCCAACCCCTCCCGCAATAATCACCCCGCCGAAGATACTGGCCAGAATCGGGTCCTTGGTAAGCTTCACCACAGGGATCACGTTCAGGAACCAGGTGGTGGAGAGTACAGACAGCATGCTATAGCAGATGTACTTTTTGCCCACGGCGACGAAGCCCCAGATCAGGATCGGGAGATTGATGGCGAAATAATACAACGAAATATACTTTGGATGGGTCAAATATCCGATGATGGAAGCTGTCCCGGCTACACCGCCACTGAGCAGCTGATGCGGAATCAGGAATAACCGCAGGCCGGCTGCTACTAGGAAGGCCGAAAATATAATAATCGCTACCTCTTTTACCTGTCTGCCTATCGTTCCTGATACAAGCGGTACTACGAAATTACGAACTTGCATGACTGTGATCCCCTTCTTTGCTGGTTATCTTTGGATACGGAAAAATTAAATTTATCATACCGATGATATTTTTTTATGGAGAGCGGCACTATGATATCTTTCACACCTCCTGAAATCTGTGCTAGTATCCCCATTTCTTCTTGTCTAAAGTCGCCCCCTTCCGCATATCCATGGATAACAGCTTGTTTGATTTGCAGTGAAAATGGCGGGCGGGCCCATAGATTTGGAAAAGGGAGTTGGGATATTTGGACAAGTATGTAAGCTGGATGTCGGCCCTGCGGCTGCTGTCTGGCAGTGTAGAGATTGCGGCGGCTTTGATTATGCTGAAGCTGAATCAGGTGGATAAGGCACTGGCTGTCAATTCGGGACTGGCGCTTGTCGGCCCTACGATTCTCATTCTGACCACGGCTGTGGGCCTTACAGGGATGGCAGAGCAGCTGTCCTGGGGGAAGCTCGGCTGGATTGGCTGCGGGGTGGCTATTCTCTTATTCGGGATTCTCAAGAAATGATAGATGATAGGCATAAAGCATAAGTACAAGCATAAATATGAAATAAAGCTATTTAGTAGAGGACAGCTTGGGGGTACCTGGTATGGCAAATGACTGGCTTCTGTTGTTTCCCGAAAAAGTAAGAGCGCTGCTCGGTGGCCTCCCCGCTGCGCTCTTGGACAAGGTGGAGGAGATTCGCGTCCGTGAGGGACGGCCGCTGGAGATCAACTATTCCGGCAAGTATCATTTCATCGGTGCCGGCGGCACCCTGACCCAGCTTCCCTGCGAGGCTTACCGGCCGGACCGGGAGGATACGCACCGGCTGCTGGACCTCATCAGCAATCATTCCCTCTATACGATGGAAGAGGAGCTGCGCAAGGGCTTCATCACGATTCCGGGCGGACACCGGATCGGTCTCTGCGGCCGGACGGTGCTGAGCGGGGGCGGCGTGGAGCATCTGCGTGATATTACCGGCTTCAACGTGCGGATTGCTCGTGAGGTGCACGGCATCGCCGACGGCGTACTGCCGTATCTGCTGGACCGGGGGCGGCAGCGTGTGATGCATACGCTGATTCTGTCCCCGCCGCAGCATGGCAAGACCACGTTGCTGCGCGATCTGGCCAGGCAGCTGTCGGCAGGTACAAGCGGCGGCCGGGAAGGCAGCCGGCCGGGGCTGAAGGTCGGCATCGTCGACGAACGCTCTGAGATCGCAGGCAGCCGCCGGGGAATTCCGGCCTTCGATGTCGGGCCGCGTACGGACATTCTGGACGGCTGCCCCAAGGCGGAGGGCATGATGATGATGATCCGCTCCCTGTCGCCCGATGTGCTGATCGCCGATGAAATCGGCCGCATGGAGGATGCAGAGGCGGTGACCGAGGCGCTGCACGCCGGGATCTCGGTGGTCGCTTCTGCGCACGGCAAGGAAGTGTCCGAGCTTGCCCGGCGGCCCGGACTTGGCGGGCTGCTGGAGCACCGGATGTTCGAGCGGTATGTGATACTGCACCGCGGAGCCTCTGGCTTGTCCTTCCGCATTCTGGACGCCCAGAAGCGGGGTCTGCTGCTGGTCTCGCCGGAGCAGCAGCCGGTGTCAGGGGGTGACCGCCATGCTTAAGCTGCTTGGCGCGGTACTGATCGTGCTGGCGGGAACCCTGGCCGGCTTCAAGCGGGCGGCCCAGTATGCTGACCGGCCGAGACATATCCGGGCCTTGATTGCAGCGCTCCAGCGGCTGGAGACCGAGATCCAGTACGGCTACACGCCGCTGCCGGAGGCGCTGCGCCGGATTGGAATGCAGACGAAGGAGCCGCTGCAGGCCTTCTTCCTTACGGCGGCGGAGGAGATGAACCCGCCGCATAACTACAGTGCGGAAGAGGCCATCCGGCGGGCGATGGAAGCCCACTGGAGCAGCGCATCGCTGCGGGGCACGGAGAAGGAGATCATCCGGCAGCTAAGCTGCACGCTCGGAACCAGTGACCGGCCGAATCAGAGCACGCATATTGCACTGGCTTTACAGCAATTGAAGCAGGAGGAGACAGCGGCCAGAGAAGATCAGGGCAAGTATGAGAAGGTGAGTAAAAGCCTGGGTCTGCTGCTTGGAGCATTGATCGTCATTTTGATCTTTTAGCGAGGTGCCAGGAATGAATATTGAAGTCAACGCGATCTTTCAGATTGCCGGCATCGGCATCATTATCGCCATGATCCATACGGTGCTTAAGCAGATGGGCAAAGAGGATATCGCCCACTGGGTAACGATTGTCGGCTTTATCATCGTCCTGTTTATGGTCATCCGGATGCTGGATGGGCTGCTGCAGGAAATCAAAACGATTTTTCTTTTTCAATAGGCTGGAGTTATGGAAATCATTCAGATTGTGGGAATTGGCATCTTGGCGACGGTCCTTATCCTCGTCCTGAAGGAACAAAAGCCGGTATTCGCCTTCCTGCTGACCACGGCGGCCGGCATCCTGATTTTCCTGTTCCTGATCGGCAAGATCGGAACGATTCTAGGTACGCTGGAGCGGGTGGCGGAGTCCTCCGGGATGGAAATGATCCACATCAAAACCGTGTTCAAAATCATCGGCATCTCCTATATCGCGGAATTCGGGGCGCAGATCGTGAGGGATGCCGGGCAGGAATCGATTGCTTCCAAGATTGAGCTGGCCGGCAAGGTGCTGATCATGGTGCTGGCTGTTCCGATTATCAGCATTATTATTGAAACGGTCATGAAGCTGCTGCCAGCCTGATACAGCGGACATGCCGGACAAGTTGGAGTAGAGCGGAGGTGAGGGGAATGCAGGAGCATAGTATTTTTCGGCCGCCAAAAGGGGGAAAGGCGCTCCTGCTTCTGCCAGCCCTGCTGCTGGTGCTCCAGCTGCTTCTGCTGTGTGGAAGCACGGCAAGTGCGGCAAGTGTTGCGAATGCTGCAAGCGCGGGAAGTGTGGCAAGTACTGCAAGCGGGTCCCCTGTTCCTTCAGCTCCGGCTACAGGCGGCAGCGGAGGCCCTACGTCTCCTGTTGACCAGTGGGTGAAAGGGCAGGTGGAGCATCTGCCAAAAGACAAAGTCGAGTCTTACTGGGACCAGCTGATGAAGGATTACGGTGGATTTTTCCCGGAGGGACGGACACCTTCCTTGATGGATATGCTGCTGCCGGGAGATAAGGGCTTAAGCTTCAAAAGCGTATTGTCCGGCCTGATGAACTTCATGTGGCATGAGGTGCTCTACAACGGCAAGCTGCTGGTCACGATTGTGATGATCAGTGTGCTGAGTATGATTCTGGAGACGCTGCAGACCGCTTTTGAACGGAAATCCGTCAGCAAGATCGCTTATATGCTCTGCTACATGGTGGTGCTGGTCATAGCTGTTAACAGCTTCAATGTCGCTATCGGCTATGCCAAGGATGCCATCGACCGGATGATCGACTTCATGATGGCTATGATTCCGCTGCTGTTTGCGCTGCTGGCCTCAATGGGCAATATCGTCACGGTGTCGGTGACCCATCCGCTGATCGTATTCATGATCCATACCGTAGGCACGCTGATTCATACGCTGGTCTTCCCGCTGCTGTTCTTCTCGGCGGTGCTGCATCTGGTGAGCGCAATGTCTGAGAAATACAAGCTGACCCATCTGGCGAACCTGCTGCGCAATATCGGGGCCGGGCTGCTCGGGGTGCTGCTGACGGTGTTTCTCGGCGTGATCTCCGTCCGGGGGATTACCAGCTCGGTTACAGACGGAGTGACCATACGTGCGGCCAAATATATTACAGGGAATTTCGTGCCGGTGATCGGTAAAATGTTCGCGGATGCCACGGACACGGTCATCTCGGCCTCACTGCTGGTGAAGAACGCCATCGGGCTGTCGGGAGTGATCATTATCCTCTTCCTGTGCGCGTTCCCGGCAATCAAAATTCTGATCCTCGCCCTGATCTACAATCTGGCCGCCGCCGTTATGCAGCCGCTGGGCGAGACACCGATCGTGACCTGCCTGCAGACGATCGGCAAAAGCATGATTTATGTCTTCGCGGCGCTGGCCGCCGTCTCGCTGATGTTCTTCCTGGCTGTAACCATTATGCTCACTGCGGGCAATGTGACCGTGATGATGCGCTAGAACGAAATGACAAGGAGGTGCGCCATGTCCTGGCTCAGCAGTTGGCTCCATGAGCTGATTCTCGTCGTGCTGATGGCTGCATTCGTGGAGATGCTGCTGCCCAGCAAATCCATGGAACGGTACGCCAGACTGGTGCTCAGCCTGCTGGTTCTGCTGACAATGCTAAGCCCGATAATCTCTCTGCTGAAGGGAGATGCCAGCAAGGAGCTGACCGTGGCGATGCAGCAGCAGGAGAGAAGCGGGGGGCTGCTGAACAGAGCGGAGGGCGCACCGGATTCGCTGGACAAGATTCTGGCGGACGGGCGGATGCTGGCTGCCGGAGCGCGTGAGCAGAGCCTGAAGCTGGCTGCCGAAGAAGTAGCCGGCCAGATGCGCGACCAGATTGCCGGGAGCACCGGGCTCGGCGGGGTGAAGGTGACAGTGGCCCTGGCCATGGGCCCGAATCCAGATGCGCCGCTCGGCGAGGAGGTGCCGCTGATCTCCTCGGTCACAGTAGCGCTTCCGCCGGAGCAGAGCGCCTCTGGAGGGGCTCTGCCGGGCAATGGTACTGCATCCCTCCCGTCAGCCGGGCCGATACAGATTAACCCTGTGGAGCCGGTCCAGGTCAGCCTGGAAGGCAGCGGGGGAGATGGTGAAGCGCAGGAAGCGTCATCCTCAGGTGGTGGTTCGGCTCCGGCGTCCTCCTCTTCCGGGAGCGGCACTGAGGGAGTGCAGGAGACCCTGGCGGAAGAAGCCGGAACAATTATCCAGCTGCTGGAGAAGAACTGGAACCTGGACCCCGCTCTGATCAAGGTGCAAAGCAGCGGGGGCGGTACCGTGAAATCATAATTGAAGGAGGGAAATCAATGGGCAATTGGCTGAAAAAGCTGGAGCAGTGGGCCGGAGGCGGCAACGGCAGCCCGAAGCGCAGCCACACCTTCCGCTGGCTGATCATTATCGGCCTGCTGGGTGTTGCAATTATGCTGTTCAACTCCTTCGTGAATGTGAAGAAGCTGGACAACGAGAACACAGGGCGTGAACCGCCGGACAGCGGGACCTCGCAGACAGTCCTGCAGCAGGAGACTGGGAGCGCGAATTCTTTTGACAGCATCGAACTGGCGATGGAGAACCGCACGAAGGAGATTCTGGAGAAAATCGTGGGGGTCGGTACTGTGGATATCATGGTCACCGTAGATTCCACAGAGGAGATTATCGTGCAGCGCAATATGAACGACTCGCAGCAGCAAAGTGAAGAAACAGATGCCAGCGGCGGTAAACGCCATACCACCCAGTACACCAGGGACGGCCAGATCGTCACTTACAGCCAGTCAGGGAATGAGGCTCCGATCATCACCAAGCGGGTGAAGCCTCAGGTACGGGGAGTGCTAGTGGTCGCCAAAGGGGCAGAGAACAAGGTCGTGCGCAGTCTGATTGAGCAGGCGGTTGAAAAAGGGCTTAACGTACCGGTCTACCGGATTTCTGTTGTCCCGCGCAAGCAGGAATAGGCATGTCTCCGGCAACCCCGGCATATGCTTTAACAGAAGAGGCTTGTACGATGCACACGACTCAGAGACGACAAGAGGGCTGGCAACAAAATTATAGGAGGTATAAACAATGAAGGGCAAAAGACAAACGATTTGGCTGGTTTCTATGCTCAGTTTGATGGTAGTGCTCTCTGCATATTATCTGTTCACGGAAGATACGGGGGCTCCCATCCCCAAAGAAACCGCAGGCAGCATCCAGGTGGATACTATAAAAGACGGAACGGGCGGCGGAACCGCGACTACGCTGGACAGCGGACTTGTCATCAAAGAGGTCAGCACGGACAAAGGAATTGCAGTAGGAACCGTGGATGACAGCAGCAAGACCACCAAGGATGAAGCGGCATCGACAGTGGCAACTGATGACAGCACGACTCCGGCCGTGATAGATGACAGCAGTGTGGTTGCTGACAGCAGTAACACTGCCAAGGATACAACTGCTGCAACGGACAAGGCGGCCACTACTACAGCTGATAAAGGTAAGGATACAGCTGGCAGCAAGGATACCAAGGAAAATAAGGACACCAAGGATACCAAGGACAGCAAAGACAGCAAGGATACGTCAGCCGCTGTAGACAAGACTCCGGCGAAGGACGACGAGGCGATTCTGGATGAAGTGGCTTCGCAGAGCGTATCGGCGAGCAGCCTGTTCACGAACTACCTGTACGAACGCGAACAGAAGAACCTGAAGGATCACAATGATCTGCTGGCGCTGATTAACGATATGGATAAGACACCGGCTGAGAATGCAGCAGCCCAGGAGCAGCTCAGCAAGCTGGAAGAGAAAGAGTCCAAGATCACCGGGATTGAAGAGAAGCTTCAACAAAAATACGGTGAGGCCATTGTGAAAGAAGAAGCCGGTGACGCCTACACGATCGTGGTGCTTAGCGATAAGCTGGATGTGAAGCAGGCGGTCGGCATCGTGGATTTTGTAATGAAGGAACTGAGCGTTACCCAGGACAAGATTAAGGTCCAATACGTCTCGGAGCAGTAAGCCAGCTGAATAAAACCAGGGAAAATAGAATAAAATGCCGAAAGAGCCCGGGCGCGTCCCAGGCTCTTTCCATTTCTAGCGTTTGTGATATAATACATAAAGTTATCGATGTATAGAAAAAGAAGATTACGCAGGCAGCGGTTACACAAGGTAGCGATTCAAGAGAATTACAGAGCAGACCCGCGTTACGGGTATGCTTGTCAGAACGGATATCGTACCCTGCTCAGCCAGCGTCCCAAAATGGCTTCGAGAGAAAGCTGAAGGAGTGAACTACCCAATGTTCAAGTTAAGCGAGATTAAGGAATTGATTCAATTGCTGGACCAGACTTCCTCCGTGCACGAGCTGGAGATTGAAAGCGAAGGTATGAAGCTGGCTATCCGTAAACCGGATCGCTCTGAAGCTGAAGGAACAGTAATTCAGGCGGCTCCTTATACCTACCCCTTTACGCCAGCCCCGCAGCCGCAAAGTCCGCAGATTATTGCCCCTCAGGCTGTTAGTGAAGTTCCTGCTGCGGCGCAGCAGCCCGCAACCTCCGCTGAAGGCGCATTACATAAAATCGTCTCGCCGATGGTTGGGACCTTCTATAGTGCCGCTTCACCGGAGACGCCTTCCTTTGTTAATGTCGGAGACCGGGTGAATGAGAAATCTACGGTCTGCATCATTGAAGCGATGAAGCTGATGAATGAGCTGGAAGCCGAAGTGAAGGGCGAGATTGTCTCTGTCCTGGTTGAGAACGGCCAACTGGTGGAATACGGTCAGCCGCTGTTTCTGGTGAGAGCGGAATAATTGCCGCGAGAATGAAGAGGAGCTTGCAAGCTTCGCTAAACTTTGGGAGGAAACGCATGAACATTCAAAAAGTGTTGATTGCCAACCGCGGCGAGATTGCGGTCCGTATTATCCGGGCCTGCCGCGAGCTGGGTATTGCCACCGTGGCTGTCTATTCGGAGCCGGACCGCGATTCCCTGCATGTACGTCTTGCGGATGAGGCGTACTGTATCGGACCGATGCCCGCCAAGGACAGCTATTTGAACTTTACTAATATTATGAGCGTTGCCACGCTGACGGAATGCGATGCTATTCACCCCGGCTATGGCTTCCTGGCCGAGAACGCGGATTTCGCCGAGATCTGTGAATCCTGTAACATTACCTTCATCGGCCCGTCTCCGGATGCGATTACCCGGATGGGCGACAAGGCTGTTGCCAAAGAAACGATGAAGCTGGCCGGAGTTCCGATTATACCGGGCTCGGACGGGATTGTCGGTGACTTAGAGGAAGCCGTGATGCTCGGCCGTGATATCGGGTACCCGCTTATCGTCAAAGCTACGGCAGGCGGCGGAGGCAAGGGCATCCGCATCGCCGAGGATGAAGAGTCACTGGTGAAGCAGATTACCGCTGCCCAGCAGGAAGCGCAGAAGAATTTCGGCAACGCCGGAGTCTATCTGGAGAAATTCCTGACCGGCATGAAGCATGTGGAGATTCAGATCATCGCCGATAATCACGGCAACGTCGTCCACTTGGGCGAGCGTGACTGCTCTGTGCAGCGCCGCCGCCAGAAGCTGATCGAAGAAGCGCCTTGCGCCGTACTTACCCCGGAGGTCCGCGATGCGATGGGCCAAGCGGCGGTACGGGCTGCACTGGCAGTTAATTACTCGGGGGCAGGTACCCTGGAATTCCTGCTGGGTCCTGACGGACATTTCTATTTCATGGAGATGAATACACGGATTCAGGTGGAGCATCCGGTAACGGAGATGGTCACCGGCGTCGATCTCATTAAGGAAATGATCTCAGTAGCGGAAGGTAATCCCCTCTCCTTCACCCAGGAGGATATTGTGATCAACGGCTGGTCGATTGAATGCCGTATCAATGCCGAGGATCCTGAGCGTAATTTCATGCCGTCTCCGGGCAAAATCGGCTTCTATCTGCCACCGGGCGGATTTGGGGTGCGGGTCGACAGCGCGGCGTATCCGGGCTATACCATTTCACCTTTTTATGACTCCATGATTGCCAAGCTGATCGTCTGGGCACCGACCCGGGAAGAGGCTGTAGCCAAGATGAAGCGTGCACTGGCTGAATTTGCGGTGGAGGGCATACATACCACCATTTCATTCCACCAGAGACTGCTGGAGCATCCGGTGTTTTTGGACGGGAACTTCGATATCAAGTTCCTTGAGGAGTATGAAGTTTAGGACGGCTTCTCATGGTTTGTCATAAAGTTCGTCAAATGATATAGTATGTTTAATAAGAGGCGTACTGCCCGCTTGAAGTGCCCCTACAACTTTTTTGCTGGAAAGGTGTGAAGTCCAAATGAGTACATTGCCGACAGAATTTGAACGTACGGAAATCGGTGAAATCCAGATCGCTCCAGAGGTGATCGAGGTTATCGCCGGTTTGGCAACCGTTGAGGTGAAAGGTGTGGCCGGAATGAGCGGCGGTTTCGCCGGCGGAATCGTGGAGCTTCTCGGACGCAAGAACCTGTCCAAAGGGGTTAAGGTTGAGGTTGGACAGCGCGAGGCTGCGGTGGATGTGTCCGTAATTATCGAATACGGCTACCGTCTTCCGGAAGTGGCTGCTGAAATTCAGCGCAATGTTAAGCGTTCCATCGAAACCATGACCGGTCTGACCGTTGTGGAAGTGAACGTGCATATCCATGATGTGCAGTTCAAAAGCAATACAAGCATTGACAAGAGCGAGGACACGGATGCGGTTATCCGCGTGAAGTAAGGGTTCAGTTCTTCCATAAACCCCCGACAGTGCGTCGAGGGTTTACCTTAATTTAAGGAGGTTGTGAGACTCGTGGCCAAAATTCTGGACAGGCTTCTGCTGTTCCTGTACAGCTTAAGCATTGGAATACTATCTGTAACTGCCATCCTCCTCTTAAGCGGTGTCATTCCGGACAAGTATGAGATTTCGGACGGACCGGCGGTCTATATCGCTGCGATCTCGGTGGCGGTCATTCTGTTCCTGCTGAGCATCCGCTTCTTCTACATCTCCCTGCGCCGCGACCGCGCTTCCCTGCCGTCTGTGGATCAGCGTACAGAGTATGGGGATATTCAGATCTCAATGGAGACCATTGAGAACCTGAGTCTGAAGGCTGCAGGCAAAGTGAAGGGCATCCGCGACCTGAAATCGCGCATCCGTGTCTCACAGGCGGGTCTTGAGATTATGATCCGGGCGGTCGTCGACGGCGAGCATTCACTGCCGCTGCTTACTACGGATGTACAGCGCCAGGTACATGATTTCGTACAGGAGACAACCGGAATTCCGGTTGCAGATGTGTCTGTATACATTGCTAACCTCACACAGGCACCAAGCTTCAAAAGTCGAGTGGAATAGAGGTGAGTTTCCCTTATGTCCTGGAGAGAAGTATGGGAAAGTCACGGGGGTAGAATTACCGGAGTTGCCTTCGGTGTCTTTCTCGGATTGATTTATCTGATTAGCGGTTTTTGGGATATGCTGTTCTTTGCACTGGTAGTGTTCATCGGATATACGTTCGGCAAACGAAAGGATACCGCGCAGGGTCCCCTGTTTCAATGGCAGGAGATCGCAGAGCGGCTGTCCGGACGCTGGCGTCCCTTCAAATGAACCGCGATAGTCTTTCTCCCGGAAGCCTGGAACCCGTTACTTTGAGTTGCTGACCTGCGGAAGAAAGGCTGCGCGGTTTTTTGCTGAAAATGCAATATAAATTGCCCGGAGTGGGCTTTTTGAGAAAATTAAGGGTATAAATGCTCCTATATCAGCCTATGCGGCTGTTTATGTGAGGAAATGTAGTATAGAAGCTGGTCCGGTTATAATCGTTGTAATCTGTAACACCAAAACAAGAGGTTAGTTCGTAGGAGGAACACATGAAGAGACGTTTAGCGAGAGAAATTATTGTACAAAGCCTGTACCAGATGGAAATGAACGATGTAGAGGTTACAGAAGCGGTTGACATGCTGATTGAAGAAGCGGCAGATGAGAATGAAACCGAGCGCGTTATTACAGATGAGATTGAACTGAAGGCATATGTAGTTACGCATGTAAACGGCGTGTGGGAACACAAAATGGCGATCGACGATATGCTGGAGCATTATCTTAAGGGCTGGCAGATGAGCCGCTTGTCACGTGTAGACCGTCAGATTCTGCGTCTGGCTACCTTCGAGATGATCTTCGCCAGCGATGTGCCGGCCAAGGTGTCTGTCAATGAGGCGATTGATCTGGCCAAGCATTTCGGCACAGAAGATTCCGGTAAATTCGTGAATGGTGTCCTCGGTAAAATGATTCAGGATGTGGACACGCTTAGAGCTGAGCTGTAGTTCAGCTTCAGCTTCGGATTCAGATTCAGATTCACAGCAAGCGGCAGTAACAGGCTTATAAGCCTTCAATAGACAATAGGGGAGAGACTTACATGACAGCAGCGATTATCAGCGGTAAACAGGTATCGGACGACATTCGGATCGGGATTGCCCGGGAGGTTGCAGACTTAGCGGAGCGCGGCGTGAAGCCGGGTCTGGCTGTCGTTCTTGTCGGTGAAGATCCGGCTTCCCAGGTCTATGTGCGCAACAAGGAGAAGTCTTGTATTGAACTGGGCTTCCATTCCGAGGTGCACCGGCTGGATGCAGCTACCACCCAGCAGGAGCTGCTGGCACTGGTGGCAGACCTGAACGGCCGCAGCGATATTGACGGCATCCTCGTTCAGCTGCCGCTTCCGAAGCATATTGAAGAGAAGGCTGTGATTGACGCCATCTCGGTAGAGAAGGATGTGGACGGCTTTCACCCGGTCAATGTGGGGAACCTCGTCATCGGGGACGACAGTCTGCTTCCCTGTACACCTGCCGGGGTTATTGAACTAATCAAGCGGACCGGTACGGACATTTCCGGCAAGCACGCGGTAGTGATCGGCCGCAGTAATATTGTCGGCAAGCCTGTATCCCTGCTGTTACAGCGGGAGAATGCCACAGTAACCATGTGCCACTCGCGCACAGCGAATATGGCTGAGCTTAGCCGCCAGGCCGATATCCTGGTGGTAGCGATTGGACGGGCCAACTTCATCGATGCTTCATTCGTGAAGCCGGGTGCGATTGTGATTGATGTCGGCATGAACCGTCTGGATACCGGCAAGCTTGCCGGCGATGTCGATTATGAGAGTGCCCGGGAAGTCGCTGGGCATATCACGCCTGTGCCGGGCGGCGTAGGACCGATGACGATCACCATGCTGATGAGCAACACACTGATCGCCGCCAAACGCCGCCGCGGCCTGAAGTAGGCCGGACTTATGGCGGCAGAGCGGCAGATCTACTCCATCAAGGAGCTTAACAAATATATCCGTATGAAGCTGGATTCGGATGCGCTGCTGTCCGACGTATGGATTCGCGGTGAAATCTCGAATTTCACCCATCACGGAAGCGGGCATATGTACTTCACGCTGAAGGATGAGAGCAGCCGGATCAAAGCCATCATGTTCGCTTCGCATAACTCGCGGCTGCCGTTCGTGCCGAAGGAAGGCACGAAGGTAATCGCCAGGGGAAATGTGACTGTATATGAACGGGACGGGCAATACCAGTTCTATGCGACACATATGCAGCCTGACGGAATCGGCAGCCTGTATCTGGCTTACGAGCAGCTGAAGAGCAAGCTGGAGAAGGAAGGCCTGTTCGCAGCGGAGCGCAAGCGTCCGCTGCCGCAATTCCCGCGCTGCATCGGGGTTGTGACCTCCCCGACAGGAGCGGCTGTGAGGGATATCATCATCACCCTGCAGCGGCGCTACCCGCAGGTTGCAATTGTACTGCACCCTGTACTAGTGCAGGGTAAGGGGGCTGGACCGTCCATTGTACAGGCCTTACAGAACCTGAATGCCATGGGAGAGGCCGATGTGCTGATTGTCGGGCGCGGCGGCGGCTCCCTGGAGGAGCTGTGGGCCTTCAATGAAGAGGCCGTCGCCCGGGCGATTGCGGCCTCCGGGATTCCGGTCATCTCGGCCGTGGGCCACGAGACCGACTTCACGATCGCCGATTTCGCCGCCGATCTCCGGGCGGCCACCCCTACGGCAGCGGCGGAGCTCGCTGTGCCGAGCGCAGCCGAGCTGGCCGGGCAGCTGCGCATGGCCCGGCAGCGGCTGCGCCAAGGGCTGCTGCGCCGCTCGCAGCGCGGCGGCGAACGCCTCGCTGCGCTGCAGCGCTCGCTGGCGCTGGCCGGCCCCCGCCGGCAGCTGGCCCAGCACGCGCAGCGGCTGGATATGCTGCGCGCGGCCCTGCTCCGCGCAGCAGAGGCAAGGCACAGCCGCGCGCAGGGGCGCAGCGCGCTGCTGCACCAGAGCCTGCAGCGCTTCCATCCGCTTAGCAGTGTCAGCGCTGCCCGCCGGCGCACGGATGGCCTCACCCGTGAGCTGACGGCGGCCATGCAGGCGCGCCTTGCAGATAAGCGCGCGCGGTTCGGGGCAGAGCTGCGCCATCTGGATGCGCTTAGCCCGCTTAAGGTCATGTCACGGGGCTACAGCCTTGTGTATGACGAGAAGGAGCAGCATTTAATCAAATCGCTGAAGGAAGTAGAGCTTGGCGATGTGGTCAACATAAAGCTTAATGACGGACAACTAAACTGCCACGTATGGGGAATGAAGGAGGATGGCAAAGCGAATGGCGAAGGAAGCTGAACTGGATTTTGAGGGAGCCATGGAGCGCCTGGAGGGTATCGTGCGTGAGCTTGAACACGGTGACGTTCCCCTGGAGAAGGCGATTGATTTATTCCAGCAGGGAATGAAGCTCTCGCAGCTATGCGGCAGTAAGCTGGAGCAAGTGGAACGCAAGATTGAAATGATCACTGTGGAGGATGGCGAACTTCGCAAGAAGCCATTCGGCAACCGGCTGGAAGGCGATAGCGATGAGTCATTCTGAGCTTGAGCCATCGGGCGGTTCGGCAGCGGCGCAGGGCCGCGAACCGCTGGAGGAATATATAGCAGACGTTAGCCGCTGGGTTGCCGCTGCTCTCAGCGGAGTTGTACCGGAGCAGTGGGACGTCCCCCGGGTCCTAAGAGAGTCGATGGAATACTCACTGCAAGCTGGTGGTAAGCGCCTGCGGCCGCTGCTGGTCACCGCTGCCTGCGAAGCGCTGGGCGGCAGCCGTGAAGCTGCGCTGCCTGTAGCAGCAGCGATTGAAATGGTGCACACTTATTCTCTGATTCATGACGATCTTCCGGCGATGGATAATGATGATTACCGGCGAGGCAAGCTGACGAACCATAAGGTCTTTGGGGAAGCGATGGCCATTCTGGCCGGGGATTCGCTGCTGACCCATGCGTTCTACAGTGTGGTACAAGCCTCCCGTAAGCATGGCGTTCCGGCAGAGCGCGTGTTGTCCATCGTGGAGGATCTGGCCGAGATGGCCGGCCCGCGCGGAATGGTCGGCGGTCAGGTAGCCGATATGGAAGGCGAGCAGGGCATGACCGACTTGCAGCAGCTTCAGTATATTCATCTGCACAAGACCGGCGATCTGATGATCTTCTCCTTGCTTGCGGGCGGCAGAATCGCCGGTGCGAATGAGCAGCAGCTGGAAGCCCTGCGCCGGTTCGGCACACAGATTGGCCTGGCCTTCCAGATTCAGGATGATATTCTGGACCTCATCGGCGATGAGAGCAAGCTGGGCAAAAAAACCGGCAGTGATATCAAGCAGCAAAAAGTAACCTATCCGTATTTCATCGGGCTGGAGGCTTCACGCGCAGAGGTCACGCAATTGACCGCAGCAGCGCGTCATGCGATCCTTGAGGGTGGGTTCCAGGACCCGTCCCGGCTGCTGGAAATTGCCGATTATTTGATGTCACGCGATCACTAAATGAAGTTTCGCAAACGGCTGTGTTTCGACAGCCGTTTCGTTTGTGTTATAATGGGGTTTATATTTTACAACATCTAGGAAAGCGGGGAATACTCGTGCTGCTTCCACAAATAAATGATCCTCAGCAACTTAAATCTCTATCAGTCGGGGAACTGGCTGCACTTGCGGAGGAGATCCGCCAGTTTCTGATCGAGAAGCTGTCTGTAACAGGGGGGCATCTCGCATCCAATCTGGGCGTCGTGGAGCTTACACTGGCCCTGCACTACTGTTATGACAGTCCACGGGACAAAATGATTTATGACGTAGGGCATCAGGCGTATGTCCACAAAATATTAACCGGCCGCCAGGACCGGTTCGATTCACTGCGTAAGCACGGCGGATTATGCGGCTTCGTCAAGCGTACAGAGAGCGAGCATGATGTCTGGGAAGCCGGACACAGCAGTACCTCTTTGTCCGCAGCCATGGGTATGGCGATGGCCCGTGATTTGAAGGGCGGAGACAATAAGGTAATTGCCGTGATCGGCGACGGTGCCCTTACCGGCGGTATGGCTTTTGAAGCCTTGAACCATATTGGACATGAGGGCCGCAAGCTGATGGTTATCCTTAATGATAATGAAATGTCGATTGCTCCGAATGTAGGGGCTATGCATAACTATCTAAGCAAGATCCGTTCAGACCGTCATTATCTGCGGGCCAAGGACGAGGTCGAAGGCCTGCTGAAGAAAATTCCGGCCATCGGCGGACGTCTGGCGAAGACTGCGCAGAATGTGAAGGACGGTCTGAAGAACATGCTGGTGCCCGGTGTTTTGTTTGAAGAACTCGGATTTACCTATCTGGGACCCGTAGACGGTCATGATTTGGAGAAGATGATCGACACCTTCCATCAGGCGGATAATGTATCTGGGCCTGTGCTGGTGCATGTGCTTACCACCAAAGGCAAGGGCTACAAACCGGCGGAAGTCGATTCCTATAAATGGCACGGCATTTCCCCCTACAAAATCGAATCTGGCCAGGTGCTTCAAGCGGTCGGCAATCCGATGTACACGGAAGTCTTCGGACAGACGTTAATTGAGCTGGGGCATCAGGACAAGCGGCTGATTGCCGTAACACCGGCGATGCCGGGCGGCTCGGGACTTTTCCCGTTCGCCAAGGAATTCCCGGACCGGATGATTGATGTCGGGATTGCGGAGCAGCATGCCGCCACATTATGTGCGGCCTTGGCTATGGAAGGCATGAAGCCGGTATTTGCCGTCTATTCCACCTTCATGCAGCGTGCCTATGATCAGATCGTTCATGACATTTGCCGCCATAATGCCAATGTTATGTTCGCCATCGACCGTGCGGGCTTCGTCGGCGCGGACGGGGAGACCCATCAGGGCGTGTACGATATTGCTTTTATGCGTCATATCCCGAACATGGTGCTTATGATGCCGAAGGATGAGAATGAGCTGCGCCACATGATGAAGACGGCGCTGGACTATAATGAAGGACCGATTGCTTACCGTTATCCGCGGATTAACGGCACGGGTGTGGCTATGGATGCTGAGCTGCACAGTCTGCCTATCGGCACCTGGGAACGCCTGCGTCCTGGTGAGGATTATGCCGTGCTTGCCTGCGGCCCGATGGTTCAGGTTGCTGAAGAGGCGGCAGAAGTGCTGAGGCGTGAAGGGATTCAGGTCGGTGTGGTGAATGCGCGCTTCCTGAAGCCGCTGGATAACACCATGCTGCTTGATCTGGCACATGCCGGAACAGGGATGGTGGTGCTGGAAGAAGCGAGCCAGGCCGGCAGCCTTGGCAGTGCGGTGCTGGAGTTCTTTGCAGAGCATGAGATATATGATGCGCATGTCCACCTGATGGGCGTGCCGGATATTTTCGTCGAGCATGGGTCGATTAAGGAGCAACGCCAGGAAACCGGCCTTACCGTTGAAGCCGTGTGCGCACGTATAAAGTCAATGAAGGGTCTTAGCACTTATACCTATAAGTCAACTTCCACCTCGTAAGGGCAGGGGCGGAAGGCGGACCGAAGTGATCGGGAGATGAACATGGAACACCCTAAGGAACGAATTGATGTGCTGTTAGTGGAGCAAGGCTTCTACGACAGCCGAGAGAAGGCCAAGGCTGCCATTATGGCGGGGCTTGTGCTTGCGAACGAAGAACGGATAGAAAAGCCGGGGATGAAGGTGCTGCGCAGCTCTGTCCTAAGAGTCAAGGGAGCACTGCACCCCTATGTCAGCCGCGGCGGCTTGAAGCTGGAGAAGGCCTTGCGGCAGTTCGGCATCGAGCTGACCGGCCGTAATATGCTGGATATCGGCTCCTCAACAGGAGGCTTCACCGATTGTGCACTTCAGAACGGAGCGGCCCATGTATACGCGATCGATGTGGGACATAACCAGCTCGACTGGAGCCTGCGTAATGATGAACGGGTAACCGTAATGGAGCAGACCAACTTCCGTTACATGACCCCGCCCGATTTAAAGGGACCGGTACCTGACTTTGCAAGTATCGATGTCTCCTTCATTTCACTGAAGATCATCCTGCCGCCGCTTATGGCGCTGCTGAACCGTCCTGCTGATATCGCTGCGCTGATTAAGCCGCAGTTCGAAGCCGGCCGCGAGAAGGTGGGCAAGTCTGGAGTTGTGCGCGAACCGGCTGTTCACCGGGAGGTACTGATAAATGTACTGTCCATGGCAGCCGAACTGGGCTACACGCTTGCAGGACTGACGTATTCCCCCATTACCGGCGGGGAAGGTAATATTGAATTTCTGGCACACTGGAAGTTGCTGCCTGCAGAGGCTGCGGAGCAGACTTCAGTGCAGCAGACTTCTGCGGCTGAAGCACAGCCGAATAATTTCGCCGCGCTTGCCGACTCGGTCATTAAGGAAGCGAATGCAACCTTCAGCGCTGCGGGCCATGGAAACTCATCTAAGAGATGAGTTTCTTTTGCTGCCAATATAAGAAATTACAGGTCTCCCCGAACCGGAAATTAACGGCAGATTGTCAGACCGAAGCAGGATTTCGCCCGCCCTCGCGCGAATAGATTCACCGAGGTGATGGGAGTGGCGAGCTCGGACAAGGCTGTAGTGGCACTTATGGGACTGGCGGCGGCAATCTTTATCCTTTATAGAATCTATATCTGGCTGCAGGGGTCTCCGGGTTCCTTCATGAAGGACCGGGTGCCGATCAACAAGGTCATTCAGTCCCATCCGTCCATCGCTCTGCTGGAGGATGCGGGATATGAGGTCATTGGCGGCAAGCTGAAGATTCCGCTGTCTTTTCAGGTGAATGGTGCACCGATGTACAGCAGGCTGTTCATTGATTATGTAGCCACCAGGAATGAGGAGCATTACTATCTGGTCATCCTGTCCCGCCCCCGCAAGGAGCTTGAATTCACCGGCAGCGGACTCCGGGACCACATCCTCCCCTATCTGCTGATCTACCCGGATTGCAGCGGGGTACTCTATGTGGATACGGTGAATTCCAACATTCATGTAATTAATTTCGGCAAGGACGACGGAGAATCCAGTTAAGCACTATATAAATACGGGAGGCAACAATGAAGGGACACAGGCATATCAAGATTAGAGAAATTATCTCGCAAAAGGAAATCGAAACCCAGGATGATCTGGTGGAGGCACTGCGTGAATCGGGTTTTCAAGTCACACAGGCTACCGTATCCCGCGATATCAAGGAACTGCTGCTGATCAAGGTTCCGATGGATGACGGGCGTTACAAGTATTCCCTGCCCACCGACCAGCGTTACAACCCGACCCAGAAGCTGAAGCGGGTGCTGGTGGACAACTTTGTACAAATTGACTATTCCGCGAATCTTGTGGTGATGAAATGTCTGCCGGGAACGGCCAATTCCGTGGCTGCGCTGATCGATAATATCGACTGGCCGCAAATTATGGGTACGATCTCAGGAGACGACACTATTCTGATAATCTGCCGCCAGCCGGAGGACAGCAAGGACGTTATTTCACAAATTATGGGCTATATATCGTAGTTCTGCTTACGGGCAGACAGGCAATCATCATGTCGGAGGTGCTGTATTCGTGTTAGAGACATTGTCTATACGCAATCTGGCCGTGGTTGAGGCGGTGGATGTGCATTTTTATCCGGGGTTCCATGTCCTTACAGGGGAGACCGGTGCCGGAAAATCAATTATTATCGATGCGCTCGCACTCATTGCCGGGGGACGCGGTTCCGCTGACTCCATCCGGTATGGGTGTGAGAAGGCCGAAATGGAAGCGCTTTTCAGCCTGCAGGGAAGTCACCCGGTCTGGGATACGCTGGAGCGTCTGGGCATCGGGGCAGAACGTGAGGAGCATCTGGTGATCCGCCGGGAGATTACCTCCCAGGGCAAGAGTACTTCGCGCGTGAACGGTCAGATGGTCAATCTGAGCATGCTGCGTGAAATCGGGGAGCAGCTGGTCAATATTCATGGCCAGCATGAGCATCAGAACCTCTTGAAGGCTGAACGTCACCTGGGTCTGCTGGATACCTATGGGGAGGCGGTAATCGGACCGCTCAAAGCGGATTATCAGGAGAAATATACAGCCTTCGCCAAAGTGGAAAAAGAACTCCGGGAACTTCAGGAATCCAGCCAAAAGGCGTATCAGATGCTTGATTTGTACCGTTTTCAGCTGGAGGAAATTTCTGCTGCGGGACTAAAACCGGGAGAAGATGAATTACTTGCCGAAGAACGGGTAAAACTATCCCACAGTGAGAAAATGATGGATTCAGTATCCGGCGCATACGAGCTGCTGTATGACAGGCAAGGGCTGGAGTCCATTGGCAATGTAATCTCCAGGCTTGAAGATGCGGTGCGGTATGACGAGAAGGGTCTGCGGGCAGTCTTCGAGCAATTGCAGTCGGCTTATTACCAGCTGGAGGATGCGGCATTTCAGCTGCGCGACTACCGTGAAGAGATCGAGTTCAATCCGGCACGGCTGGAGGATATTGAGAACCGGCTGGATCTGATCACCGGACTGCAGCGCAAATACGGGGATAGTGTGGAGCAGATTTTGGAGTATTATCAGCAGATTGAGCGGGAGACGGATCTTCTGGAGAATAAGGACGAATATATTGAGAAATTAACGGCCAAACGCGATGGCCTGCTTCATATCTTAATGGAGTCAGCCGAAGCGCTAAGCGGAGCGCGGCGGCAGTGCGCGACGGATCTTGCCTCACAGGTCGAGGGAGAGCTGAAGGACCTGCAGATGGAACGGACCTCCCTCCAGGTGAAGATGGAGACGCTCGAAGATCCACGCGGTATGGAGTATCAGGGACGGCGGTACCGTCTGACCCGGCAGGGGATCGACAGTGCTGAATTCATGATCTCCCCGAATCCCGGCGAGCCGCTGCGTCCGCTGGGCAAGATCGCCTCCGGCGGAGAGCTGTCGCGGATCATGCTGGCGATGAAGAGTATTTTTGCGCGGCATGATGCGATTCCTGTCCTTATCTTCGATGAGGTGGATACCGGGGTCAGCGGACGGGCGGCCCAGTCCATCGCGGACAAGCTGTATAAGCTGTCCTCCACCTGCCAGGTGTTCTCCATTACCCACCTGCCGCAGGTGGCCTGTATGGCGGATCATCAATACCTGATTGCCAAAAAAGTCGAAGACGGACGCACGATGACTGAGGTGGACTCACTCTCGGCCGAAGGCCGCGTAATGGAGCTGGCCCGGATGCTGGGCGGTGTGGAAATTACCGAAAAAACATTGCATCACGCGCAGGAGATGCTGGGTCTGGCCGAGGCCAGCAAGGCAGCTGCAAGCTAAGCGGGACAATGATTGACAGTAATAAAAGCCTGAGGGCAAGGTTATCTTATAGGTACGCAATTGGCGACCACCTTTTTCGTCAAGCGAAAGAAGCAAAAGGGAGTGTGACAGCCATTGAAGCCTAACCTCAGGAAGTTAATGCCCGGCCTTTTATTTGCCTTCTTTCTCAGTTTATCAGGCATAACGGGACCCTCACAGATCCACGCAGCACCGCTTGAACATCAGCCGCTTAGGGCGGTACAGGGAACCGAGAGTGAACTTAAGGTCATCCCCGGAGGTCAGACGATTGGCGTGAAGGTGAAGTCGGCAGGCGTGCTGGTGGTAGGTCATCATCTGATTGAAGTATCGGAGCAGTCCAAGATTTCACCCGGCGAGAACAGCGGCATCCTGCCCGGCGATCTGATGATCTCCATTAACGGGGTGAAGCTGGACGAGGTATCGAAGGTAGCAAGGCTGGTCGAGCAAGCCGGCCGGAGCAATGATTCCTTAAGCATCGTCTACAAACGCGGCGGTAAAGAGCACACAGCTCAGCTAAAGCCCGCGTATGACCGCACAGACAAGGTGTGGCGGCTCGGGCTCTACATCCGTGATTCCGCAGCAGGTGTAGGGACCCTCACTTTCTACGCCCCCAAGCAGGGTGTGTACGGGGCCCTTGGGCATGTCATCACCGACATGAACACAGGTACGCCGATTGTGGTCGGCAGCGGCCATATCGTGCAGTCCAGCGTCACTTCAATCTCCAAGAGTCAGGATGGCGATCCTGGGGAGAAACGGGCCCATTTTCTGAAGGAAAGCCAGGTTCTCGGGAATGTGGAGAGCAACACGGATTTCGGAATATTTGGTAAAATGACCCGTAATCCTGAGCACAGCCTATATCAGGAGCCGATTCCGGTGGCTATGAGCACTGAAGTGAAGGAAGGACCGGCGCAAATTCTTACCGTTGTCGATGGTCAGCAGGTCGAACGCTTCAACGTAGAGATCATCCATGTGGCCCGTCAGCAGACCCCTGCTACTAAGGGTATGGTGCTGCGCATCACCGACCCGCGTCTGCTCGATAAGACCGGAGGGATTGTCCAGGGAATGAGCGGTAGCCCGATTGTCCAGAACGGCCGTCTAATCGGTGCAGTGACCCATGTGTTCGTCAATGATCCCAAGTCAGGGTATGGCTGCTTCATTGAGTGGATGCTCAGGGACTCCGGTGTGGTTCAACAGGATCAGGAGTCTCAATACAATCTTAAGGCGGTTTAGCCTTAAGATTTTTTTGTCGAAGGGCAGCGATTATCCTCGAAACGTGAAACAAAATATTTAATTATAAATCAACACCGAAAAAAAATAAAGAAAAATAATTTTCGACAGAAGGATATTCAAACCTGATGTCGAAAGTTATAGGGAGAGAAGATGATCATTATTTTCTGAATAGCAGATATATAAGGAGGAAGTAGCCAGTGCAGAATATTGAAGTGTTGTTGGCTGATGATAACAGGGAGTTCACGAATTTGCTCGCCGAGTACATTACTGAACAAGAAGATATGACCGTAACAGGCATTGCCTATAATGGGGAAGAGGTACTACAGATGCTCAGCGGAGCACGTAAGATCCCCGATGTCCTTATTCTTGATATCATTATGCCGCATCTGGACGGCCTCGGCGTGCTGGAACGCCTGCGTGATATGGATCTGAACCCGCAGCCCAAGATCATTATGCTGACCGCTTTTGGCCAGGAGAATATTACGCAGAGAGCCGTTCAGCTTGGCGCCTCTTATTATATTCTGAAACCGTTTGACATGGAGGTTCTGGCGAACCGTGTGCGCCAGCTGGTCGGCACGCAGGGCAGTATGAGCACTTCCGGAAGCATGTCCGGCTATTCTTCTTCCAGATCTTCCAGTAATGTGGTTCCGCTGTCCAAGGGCAAGAACCTGGATGCGAATATTACCTCAATCATTCATGAAATCGGCGTCCCTGCGCATATCAAAGGCTATCAGTACCTGCGTGAAGCCATCACCATGGTCTATAACAACATTGAGATTCTTGGTGCCATCACCAAGACGCTGTATCCGGCTATAGCCGAGAAATTCAAAACCACGCCTTCCCGCGTAGAACGCGCCATCCGCCATGCGATTGAGGTCGCCTGGACCCGTGGCAACATCGACAGCATCTCCCACTTGTTCGGCTATACCATTAATATCTCCAAATCCAAGCCAACTAACTCGGAATTTATTGCCATGGTAGCGGATAAGCTGCGCATTGAGCATAAGGTGGGTTGAAGGGGTTAGGGGCAGGATAGATGATGGGATATACGGGTTGGAAGTGGTTTACAGTCAGAACAATTTTGGCGGTAAACATCTGAAAATGGTCGTTTGAAACCACCTTACTTCTATATGACAAATGTATTAATGCCGTTGTTTATTGGGTTTATCAAAAACCTAATGAAGGGCGGTATTTTTTATGACAGACATGCAATTTCAATTGGAAAACTTTATGCTTTATTGTTCATCTAAGAACTTGTCACGGAAAACACTTGCGAGTTACGAACAGACGCTGAAGCTTTTTATGCTATATCTCAAAAGTGAATTTCAAATTGAAGAAGTCAAAAAAGTTCAAACAGGGCATATGAGGCACTACATTAAGTATTTACGAGAGCGCGGAAAATACACAGTAGTTGCTGCATCAAAGTCAAAATATAACAACCATCCAGAAGGCAGAAAAGACTACAACTCGGAAGTATCAACGTCCACAATCTCTAATTACGTTCGCAACATCAAAGTCTTTTTCAATTACCTGTATCAAGTCGAAAAAGAAATTACCAAGAATCCTATGGAGAATATAGAGAACCCTAAAGTTGAACGTAAGCTAAAGCAAACTTTGTCACCCAATCAGCTAAAGGGTATTTTCAATCACTTTGAATCCAGTACATTCCATGGTTACAGGAACCTTGTGATCACCAGACTCCTTCTTGATACTGGAATGCGTATTGGTGAATGTCTAAGTATCTTGCCTGAAAATATAGATTTCCAGCACAAGAGTATTCATGTGACAAATGCAAAAAACAAACAAGAACGTTTTGTTTATTTCTCCTATAAAACCGCAAATGAGTTAAAATCATGGTTGCGATATAAGGACAGATATTCTGAAAGTCCTTATATGTTCCCCACCACTAAAGGAACGCAGCTTGAAGTGCGTAACTATGAACGAGCTTTACGTCAGGCTGGTGAAAAAGCTGGAGTTCATGTCCACCCACATTTGTTGAGAAACAATTTTGCAAAATACTATATCTTGCACGGAGGGGATTGGTTCAGCCTTTGCAGGATATTAGGTCATTCCTCAGTGGAAGTTACACAGAAGGCATATCTAGATTTTTCAGATGAAGAGATAGCGAAGAAGTATCAGAAACATAGTCCGTTGTCTTTTATTGAAGAATTGTGATTAAATTATAGCCCTGTCAGAATGACTTCCCCCTCTGATTCCCTCAGAGCGATTCCATTATTGATAGATGCCATTCATGGAGCCAGAATGGGTAAATCTGCCCTCAGAGGCTACAGCGGCGTTTACATCATGTGGAATGGTTGTGGAGAGGTGTGGATTTTTATTTAGTAAAAACTTGCATTTCTATACTTTTGTGCTATTCTTTTTCTTGTTATCCCTTGTTTTTGGACACAAAGAGTAATCTGTTACTTTCTCAGGGTGGGCGGATTACCTTTTTGTTCATGTCTTTAAGGATTAAACCACAAAGAGTAATCCGTCACTTTTCTAGGGTCGGCGGATTACTCTTTGTCATTTAACCATATCAGCGGTTTTCGCTTCCGCAGGAAGCCATGGGCGAAGCCCACTAAGCGAAGCGTCCAAAGGCGAAGCCGATAAAACGGAGAACCCCGTTCACCGGAGATATAGAAGAGAATATTAAAGATATAGAAAAGAATATTATATCCCGATTTCGGGGGGTTTTATCACGCTTGGAGCCGCCCAAAAACCCCGTTTCGGAGGTAAAAATCAAGGGGTATAGAATGCCTTAGAAACATTGTAATACCCCTCTATTCATACCACTTTATGTGTATGTTTAAACAGAAGGACAGCACACTTTAGCGAAAAGAGCTGAGTGTGCTGCCTTTTTTTTGAGCTGGGTAGGGATTACAGAGTGGCGTTAAGCGTGAACATAGTGCTGAGAACAATTCATATGTAGTTTAGCGCCTCTTAAATCCCTTTGGCAGGGGAATGTTGGTAGAGCAATGAGAGAGCGTTACAACGTATATGAGCAGCTTGGTGACTTGGATGAAATTTTGAGCATACAAGGGTGTTAGTCCGCTTCAACAACTCTCTGCTTAAGGTATGCCTTTTTCGTTCCGTCACAGATGCTCAAGTCAAGCTCCAAGTGAAAAAGAAACTTAGATATTGCATTATGCTCTTCATCAGTTAGCACAGTAGTTTCATTTTGGTAAAGATTTAGCAGCGTAACAAGACAGAAGTCTTTCGGAATGAATACCCCTTCTTTACTCTTTATAACACCCATCTCATTCAATGCATTATCTGAGATCATGCTTCATCCTCCTTTTCGCCTCCAGTAATAGTAAACAACTGATCCAGTGTAATATCCAAATATCCGCAAACGTTAGCCAATAAAGAAGCTGGGAGTCTTGCTCCGTCAATATCATTGTTAGCTAACTTGTAAATTGTACCTATCCTTTCGCTGGTTTCTTTCGACAGCTTGTATGGCGTAATATCTCTATCGGCAAGGATTTGTGCAAGATTGCAATGCAGAGAAAACATGTTTTTCATAAGCTGCCCTCCAAATAAACTATTGACATTAAACGTCTATAGTTCTATAGTTTGAATATAGTCGTTTAACGATCATAAACATAAAACGATCATATCATTTTCGTAAAGGAATGTATATACATTTCCTTGTTTAACAATGCCCATTTCGAAGGAGAAAAATTATGATGCTGGGAAACGGAAAGACCTACGAATCAATACTCAATGACCTTGGAAACACAAAGGAGACTTGGCTAGAACTTCTGAAATACAACAATATACACCCCATTTGGTTGCAAAAATTGGACTTTTTAATAAGAAACGAAGCTGATCTGAGAGAGTGGAACGGCTTTTGGAGTGGTAATATTGATACAATTCCTGCTGATATCTGTGATTTTCGCCAGCACAAAATGCAGCAGGTAGAGGAAGGGGTGACTTTCAAAAAGTTTAAACTGTTGTATCGTAGTAACAGGAAATAAGCGTTAGAATATCTATTTATCGAAGCAGTCCCGGAGTGGTTGCTAAAAGAGTTGGAGGCAAAAAAAATTACCTGTGAAGGCGTGTATAGGGCAAGAACAGAGGGAAGCGAACACGTCTGGAGCATGATCAATGTCGTATAGCGCGATTTGAAGAACGCTAAAAGATATCAAAAAAGGGCGACTCAAAAAGTCGTCCCTTTACTTTTTATAGAAGATGTTTTATGATAAAATTGATTTATTTTTAATTTTTTGCGTAAATATACCATTATAATTTTTGTTTAATGTCTGCACTCATATTAGCATTTCAGTTTGGGTATTGTCAATACCCTTCTGAAGAAAGGTGGTCGAATGGAGTAAGAACGAAAGGAGTGAAGGTGGTTGAACGTAATTGAGTTAACAAATCCGACATTTGACATGTCATTCGTTTTTGGATTTGGGATAGGTGGTGTATGCACTATCATTGTTTATATGGTTTGGAAAGCCTGGAATAACAGAGAAAAGTGAAGATGATCAGCATGTTGAGGAGGGCGAAGCTAATGATAACACCAATTACAGCGACAACAACTGACGAGGAAAGATGGGCGTTATATTGTTTATCCATGAGTTCTAGAAAAATGCGTTTTTCTTTTAAGGGATATGAGTCAAATTTTCGTATTTTGGATTATGAGAATCCTTATAAGATAGAGATAGACACACTGGCTGTATATTGTTTGAAAAATGCGTACTCCACTATATTGAATGTTGGCGCCTCAAGGAAAGTTCGAACCAGAACAATACAAAAATATAATGGGAAAACATCTGGTTCGATCGCTGACATGTATTTTAAAAATTTTTACTGTGGTGGAGTTACAGTTTGCTACGTATCTTCATATGCTGACATGTTGCTTCTTGAACTGGAGTATATCAATATTTATAAACCACTCTTGAATTATCAAAAGGCTTTTTATGATACCAGTATATATCAGTTTCTCACAAGGGAATATGCAAAAGATGCGAAGATGTGGAAGATGACTCCTATGCAATTTAAACAAAGAATGAGATATCCGTTACATGATGAGAACTTCAAGTCAACGGTTAGATGGATTGAAAACTTGGGGAAAGCAAATTAAACATAATGGAGGTTAAGCGCATGACTAACGATAAAGTGATGATGTTAGACAAGCTGGCTGCTGAACTTGAAGAGGTAAAGGAGCAACTGATAACCATGCAAAGTAATCCGATCGAAGACACCTCCCACTTTGCCCTACCAGCGAGAGTAAGAAGGCTGGAGCAGCTTCTGGCGACAAATCTACAGGACATTAATACCTGTTGGGAGCGGCTGGGGGAATTACAACGTGAGCTAGGTCGTCTGAAGTAAGACTCATTGGATGAATGGAGGGATATTATGGGTTCTAACAATATCGCAAACGTAATTGGAACTGCACAATTGGAACTATTGGCTTTAACTAGACAACTAAAAGATACAGGTCAATTACAGAACATGGACATTTCGAATAGCATTCGTAGGTTAGAGGAATCTCTACTAACCATTCTTCACAACTTTGTAGTTGATGTTTTTGAAGCAGAGGACTACCACATACCTAAGGAGTGTAAATTTTGTCATAGAAAAGTAGAATTTGATATTTGGAAAATTAAAATTCCAGCAACAATCAGCGCTTCAGAAGTGAGCATTAGTAATGTGTTGATTTTACACTGTCCAGAATGCGGACAGGCTGAGTTACCCAATATCACTGTCACAACCAAATCAGACAATATTCCTCAATGTACATGTGGTTGGTACAATGTTCCTCCTGCTAAGATTCATAAGGAGCTTTATCCCCAGGGAGAGGCAGAGAAGGTGAAGGTTGAAGTTTTGGGACATAAATGCCCTAAATGCGGTGAAGAGTATTATTCAGAAGAAAATGTGAGGTATTTTGAGCAACTTGAAGGTCGCCAGCGGCAGAATAAGGAAAGTCATGAATCTAAAACAAATGGTCAGCTTGGCAAGCCACCAAAGAATGCGGATATGACTATAGAAGAGGCGATACGTTTAACAAGGGAAGAGCGCGGTAATGAAAAATATTGAATGATATAAATATTTCAAAGTCCATGGGCTGGAACACTGTCCCATCCCTGTGGACTTTTTAGAAGCACTAAATTGAAGCAGAATAGATACACTGCACTAATTTCATTTTTTTAGTACCTATTATTACTGAAAAAATATACAAGAGTTACAAACTATTATGATCAACATTCTAAAAATTAGGATTTAGATGTTTAGTTTGATGACAAACCGTCTAATAATGGGATTTCGATTTTCAATCAACGGTGACAAAAATCTCAAAATTAGGACATACAGATCAAAAGTAATTGGAATGATATTAGCCTTATTTAATAAGGGTTACTAATAAAATTTTCGAACGGATTTTAATGACAATAAGCCAAAATTTCTATTTAAAAGGATGCTCAGATGATGTCGATATCCCTAATAATAGGACATATTAAATATTATTAATATACTCCCTTAATAAAGATTAATATCTCTTAGCAAGCGAAGCTTACTAATCTTTTGATTGGCTTCGCCTACTGCCCTTCGGGCAAAAAAGCTGCTGCCCTTCGGGCAGAGTGCTAAAAATAAGTACATTGGAGACGAGATTAAATTGGAGAAGTTATATGGAAGTGTAAAGATTAAGTCGGCTTGGTTCGACCAGAACAATAAAAAAAGAAAGATATTGGACATAGACTACAAAGGACTCAACATGTATTTGACTCTATGCAAATATAGACTGAAAAGAGAAAATTTAAATGAAGAATTTATTTTCTATACTACAATATCAGAATTAAGGCATACAAGCGGTTATTCTGCTGATGAAACTATTGATTTATTGAAATTGCTAATAACAAAAAAGATTATTAAGCTACAAAAGCCAACTAGGTGGGACAGACTAAAAGATGAAAATAATAAAATCAAAGTTAATGAAATGATTGTGTTTAGAGCAATTGATGTTCCTCAAACTGATTCTGTTATAAAAGAAGGAAAGAGAAAAGACCAACCTAGAAGTGATGAGGATTTATGGATTTCTGTAGATTTAGACATGCTTGAATTCTATAAGGGAAAAGGTCTAAGTGACAAATACTATCCACTACATTGCTTGTTGTCAAAGTTATCAAATGGTCAAGAACAAAAAGCTTTTATGACGATTACGAAGATGGCAAAAACATTGGGCACTCATCAGGATACAATTCATAAATATATCAAAGTTATGAATGAAAAGAATGTGGTATGTTCCTTTTTTAGGAATAACGGAAAAGGTGGAAAAAAGCTTGAGCATAAGATATGCAAAGGTGTTGGGACATACGCTGAATTCTTGGAAATAAATAAAGATACAATGGATAGAAATACTGAACGGTGGAAAAGCAGGGGTGTCAGAAATATTGGATTTAATGGAGAAGACGATGATGGTTTAGATTTTGAGGAAGGGGCATTTGAAGAAGTAGAGAGTGATGAATTTGAGATCAGTAGCTTACCTTTAGGGACTGGATTTGTTGAACATGAGGCAGTTTATCATTAGGGGCTGGAGTAGAAAGTAATTATTATAAGGATTGATTCCGAAACGGATTAACGTTTGAGCCTCTCCTATCACTGCTGGTAACCAATTTAACTGTTCTACAATGCGCCGCCTGTTACCAGACGATAGAGTGTATAGAATAGAGCTGATAATACCATCAGTTCAATCGCTGAAAAGCTGATGAATGTGGACAAAGCTGAAATCAAAAAAATCAAAAGCTGGCTGAAGATTGTACGGATTGACTACGGTGAGCGATAGGGTAAGCGATAGACAAATTCTTGCGATAATCCTGTTTTTCATATTACAAACTTAAACTCTAAAGATGAAAGGTGAATAGGCATGAGTGAAAATATCAAGGGTTTGCAACTTGAGTTACAGGATTTTATATGGGAGCAAGGAGAAACCAATAAAAGGATAGAGAATATGCTTGAAGAATTGGTCGAGAAACTTGCAGAAAGTGATGGGTTAGCACGATGTGAAGAGGAACTTGGTAAGAGGTTGGAGCAAGTAGAGAGGATGATTAAGCTTTTAAAATCTGATATGCCAACATTAATTAAGAGAGTCAATGATCTGGATTCTAATTTTACTGATATGAGGTACAAATATAAGAAAGACTAAGTAGTGAGTGGGAGGGAGCCTAGCGAAAGGCTCCTTTTTGATAGGGGAGTGACTCCTAGCTTTTCGACGATTCTGTGTCATTCATTTGCGGAGTGTTGGGTATACTTTTTGATAAAGTTCTTCTTTCATTTCTGTAACATTCGTAAATCGCTTGTTTTTGTTAGGTGATACGGCTTTTAGTATGAACTGTTTTAGTGGCTCATTCTTTTCCGAATGATAATTACTAGTGCGTCCAGTTAAGACGAAGTAAATAACCTTTCCAAGCGCATAAGTTTCATGTCTTATCTCGTAGTTTTCAAACCCCACAACTTCGAGATCGTTATAATCATTTAAAACCCCTTTTATTTCAGTGCCTTGTCTGGTAAGGGTGCTGTTCATGCGTTTGACGTTTCCGAAATCTGAAATTTTTGCATAGACTGAACCATCATCATAATGTTTTACTAATATATTGGTTAAGCTGATATCTCTATGAAGTATACCTTTGGCGTGAATGTACATGAATGCGCGAAACAGTTGCTCAATTAACACTCTTCTACTTTCGAAAAGAAGGGTACTGTTGCTTCGATTTATATATTTGCTTAAAGTTTCGTCAGCATACTCCATTACATATTCATTTTTTTTATTCTCGTAAGAGAACGCCTTAATGATAAAGGGACTCTCTAAGGAGTTTAGATCATCGAATTCATTTCTGAATCTTTCTAATTCATCAAAGCGTAAATCGTTCTTAGCTCTCTTCACTGCATAGAATACGTTGTAAAAGGGGTCTTTGTACTTAAACACATTTGCATATGAACCTTCGCCAATTAAGCGCATATGCACAGTTGTGCTACTCACTGCACTGGATAAAGACTTTGTATTTGCTATATTGAAAATAGGTTGATCTTCAATAATGTTAATGAATTTAAAGTCCTCTGGTATTGTACTTCCTCCATTAGATGAAAGGAAGGAAATACACTTATTCATGATGTCTTCATAATAATCGTTTATAGTAAATGCATATTCATCTCTAAGGTTGGCATGAAAAGATTTAGTGAATTGAATTAAATCTTTAAGTGATCTACTGGGATCTGCATTGTAATGTTGGTTGGCTTGTGCTTTATCATTCATAAAAGAAAATAAATTATTGAATTGTGCATGAAGTATCGAGAAAATTTTTTTTAACTTTATGTTCTCAATATTTTCGTAAAATCCCCTGAAAAGTGCAGCTTCATCAGAATCATATCTTAAAATTTGATTTAATTTTAATTCAATAAATCTTGCTTGATGATTACTCAATTCAAGTCACCTCAATTGGTTATATTTCCAACTCTCCTATTATCCTACCTCAGAACAATATGTTTTCCTATCTATTAATTCATTGCTTCTTTATGTAAACAATCTTGACTAAATTGAACAGTTGTTTCAAAAATCTTCATATTTCAGACGAAGGAAGAATGCAACGTAAGTACCCCGAAATGTGACGGATCCAGTTACATTACTCCTTGCTAAATCTAGGTTGTTAAAACGTACTTGTTAATGATGCGATGATGATAGTACATAGATATTGGAGGGGGATTTATGCGGATTAAAGCTGGATTAGCGGCTTTCAGAGCAAGGGGGAGAAAGGATAGCGACCCAAGACTGATGCGAAGAAGATTGAACGTGCTTTGAAGTTGTATCATTCTATTGCAGATATAGAAGCTATGACTGGAGTAAAGAAAGCAAGGTTCTACGAGTGGTTGAACATGGGAGCATCTATAGGATGCTCTTTTTCCACTCTATCTACTGGAAACTAAAATGTAAATCCTTATATAAGCAATTACGGTGTTATAGATTAGGAGCAGAAAATCAAAAGAGGAGCCTAGTGATAGGCTCCTTTTGATTTATGGGGAGGGCGAAAGCAAGTGGTAATAATTACATCAATCGTTGTTGACACTGATAAGGAATAGTTGTTTTGAGAATCCGCCACGTTTATCCTTTTTGGCTAAACGAATTTTTTCGAATTCCTCAACACTTAAACTCTGGTTCTCCACTATAGCGTAAATTACCTCTACAATATCGGCTAGTTCTTCAATTTGATTACAGTCATCTGCTTCTTCGAATTCTCTTATTTCTTCGTGGAGTTTTTTTATGAGTTGTTCACAATATTCGCTCTTACTCAAAGTTCTTAATTCAAATGTCTTATTGTCCACCTCCATAATTTCCGGAATTTTGTCACGAATGAGTTTATTGTACAATTTCATTTATACGAAGTCTCCTTTGTTAGAATGCTGGAGCTAACTCCAAACTTGGCTTCCAGCGATGAATGAGGGCATTAATTGCAGCCTTATCTACATGAAGTAAAAATGAATACCTCTCTTTTTCTGCTGTTCCTGTTTGTAACATAAGCGTCTCTCTTAGTGGATGATGACTTTCGATGAAAAAATTATTTCTCTTATGAAGGCGTTCTAATAAATGAATGGCTGGTATTCGCGCAAACTTTCCGCTTTCGCCTCTATTGCAAGACTTGCAAGCTAGAACTAGGTTCCATACGCCATCTAAATTCACATGAATTTCTCGATTGAGACTGTGTGGAAAGAAATGATCTACATCTGCTAATTCATCTGAAGATGGCTCCACAGTAATATCTCGAAAGCAGTAAAAACACTTCCCCTTCTGATAACCATTCAAAGCATTCCGTGCTGAAGTAACGTCTGTTCTCTTAAATTTGTCTTCTTGTGTATAAAAAAGATTATTGGACTCATCGTAATGAATGGCTATCAAAGATGACTTCATTCCCAGTTTCCATGCAGTCTCAACCAAGTTCCATCTAGCTTCAACTTCATGAGGTAAATTAGGGTTTTGTACTGAATTCATTAGGTGGAATATATTATCCGTTAGGCAAATTCCTTTTTGTTTTCCATTAGAAGCTTTCTCAAAAAACTTTACTGGTATTTCCTCACGGTTAACCACGTGAAAAGCATCTAGAACATTGGAATATCCATATTTAACAGTAGTGCTTATCAACTCATCTTTACTTATTGTGCCAGCATTGAAATTTCTACATGCATCTACGAATTTGCTAGACTTAGATGTAATTTGCTTGTCATTCATCTTGAGATGTTCCAGTATGTGTCTTGAGAAAGGTTCCGAAAGCTCGTCCAATGGAATGAAAGTATTAGCATTTGGTGAAACTTCCAAGAGCGCTTTGGCTAAAGCAAATTTGTAAGAAGCAACATTCTGACCAAATAGTATTACTGAACGCCAATAAGATTCCAGAGAAGGATATTCATTTACGAAAAGCGACATAGCTTCCTCCAAGATATTTAATGTTATTTAGAAATGTGTGAATCGAATCAATTGGATGGCTTCTTCCTTATTAAGAGTTCCCACACAACTTTGTCCGTTGCATATCTTTTCATTATGTATTCTGATCTGAAAATAATTTCCCATGATACATTATTGAAAAAATAATTTATATGCTCTTCGTTGAAGTATCTTCGCTGTAACCCATCTGATTGGAGATAAAACACATTTAAATTTGGTATATTCTTAGTGGAATTAAGTCGACATAATAGTAATCCATTATCTTCTAATATTCTATTTAGGTCTTGTAGTATTTCAAAAGTTGTTTGTTCATCAAAATAGTGCAACGATAAATCTGCTATCACAATTTCAACACTTCGATCATTAAATGGGATGCCGTCTCTCATATCGAAATGCTTAATTGTTGCATAAGGGATGTGGGATTTTAAACTATTGAGAGCCACTTCGGAAAAATCGCAAGATATTACTTCGTAATTTCTCTCTAGCAGATATAATGTGTTATTACCAGTTCCGCAACCTAAGTCAATAATGGGTTTGTTGCAATTACGAAGATTCCCTTCATACTTATCTAACCAATAATCATATATCAGCTCTAGGCTCTTTGAACTAAAAGTTTTATTCCAATATTCTAAAAGTTCCATAAACCTCATTCCTCTCAGAGGTGATTAAGGATATTATATCAGGCAGACTTCTGCTACTAACAATTATGAAAAGCGTCGTAACTTAAGATTATTATACATCAAATCACTTTTGGCTTGAATTAATTCATACAATGTCCGTGTCTCAAGGACACTGCAAGTATAGTTCGAAAAATGAAAAAATATATACAATATATGGTTGTAATGTTGTATTTAAGTGTGAAAAGTGTCTTCTAATCCATATTAGACGACAGTATACCGGGGGTATGTTTAGATCAGAAACGCTAGATAATTACCATAAAATCCCATACGCTGTTCTACTGCGACGGGTCATCTGCTTTTTAAAGTCGCCAAAACCACTTGATAAAAGTCTCCCAACTCCCTATATATAATGAAAGCTCATGAGTATGCAAAAGTACTTGATGAAATCACCCCAACTCCCTATATATTGTGAGGCTATATTAGTTTGGTTAGGACGTATTTAATATGTTATGAATTTTTTTGTTTCGGGGAGAGATTTTAAAGGTACACAATTTTTTAAATAATTACGAAGTGAAGAAAAACATCCAATGTACATCTATTGGATGTTTTTTTATATACAAAATTAGTGTTTGAAACAGTAAAAGAAAGGATGACCGTAATGAAAAGCAAGAGGGAGAAAAGACAAGCTTTACAGGAGAATCGTAGGATTAAAAAGATGAAAGGAACAGGTTGGTGCAAAAAGGATGATGTGTTTTGCAGCGAGATTTTAGAATCACAGGAGTTTAGCGCAGCTTTATCAGGGCTAAAGAGTGAAATTGAAAAGTTGGAGGCATTAATATTGTTAGTTAAGTCAAGCCAGAATTCAATTGATCGAACGAAAAGCATAAGTAAACCAACGTATTTTAGAAAGCCCCACGAATTTAAAGATCGTTATGCTATGGCTAAAGCACTGATTGCAGAACGTGGTTTCATCAAAGAATGGACTTCGCAATATCAGTTTTTCAAAGAGCGGAACATGAGGTTGGACTATAGACCAACAATCGGAAGGAAGGATCATGATATGGGGTATACCAAGGACAACATTGAAGCAGTTCCCTTTAGTCAAAATGCATCAGAAAGGGCAGTGGAGAGGTTTTCAACGCCATGCATAGCCGTAGTTGCCACCAAAGCAGATTCTACGGCAACTGTGTTCGAATGCTCCAGTGTGGTCAATTCTATAGCACGTATTGATGAAGTCATGCAATTAGGAGTCACGCGTAATATGATGCATGGCAATCTTACCAGTGGTATCAGGCGTGTCACAGAGGATTATTCAATCTATGTCATAGGTAGGGACAGGCTTATGAATGCACCAATGATTGTAGGTATGGGTATTCCAATTAGCGTTGTGACGGATGATACAAGTGTTCGTTATGTGCAAATACCGGATGTTCAAGAAGAAGCGAAAAGCTGCTTGGAACTATACGTTGATGATTTTGGAGTTGTTTATATTGAATTTGATGAAAGTATCGAGAATATGAAAGAAGAGGTAGCAATATGAGTTTATGGCATGCATATTTTCAAGGAAATCAAGTGTTTGTTTGTGCTGACAGTAGAGTTAGTGCAAGGGTAATGGAGAAATCTTATTATGTTACGGATAAATACAAGAAAATTAGAGTGATTGGCAATAAAGTGATTTTCGTTAGCGGTAATGTGGAAGTCGATCAACAGCTATTTAACTTGATAAAGGCGGATAGTTCGATTAGATTTATTCAGAGAAAAGTGAAAAAACTTTATAATGAATATAACAAAAAAAATCAGTTTAATGATTGTTTTGACTTTGCGATTAATATTGTCACAATGGAATATGGAAAAGCTACGCTTTACCAACTTAATCATTTTGATAATTTCTCTATGAACAGACAGGTTCCGTCAGATTGCCAGCTATTCAATGCAGGGGCGCATTCTGAAGAAGCACGCCAACACTGTCAAAATATTAAATTAAAGAATCCTACTTTGGATATACCAGAAGTGATTAGACAAGCATATGAACAGGTGGCGGACGAAACGGTTGGTGGAGCGCTACATTGTTTTCTGGTTTCATCAACGGGTATACAAAAAGGCATTTCTGCTATTGCAGATAATAGGCAACTTGCAAAATGGAAAGGAGCTAACTTTCCATATGAATGTGATGATTGGGATTATATTTGAAGGAGGCATTAACTACAGAGCAGATATGTATGGTAACGTTGTTGCTACTAACATTACATTAAGTGGTATAATTAACAGTTCAACCATGAACAATTCGAACATTGTGGGTGGGACGCTAACAATCGGTAGTGGAAGCAGTATATTTAAAGCTGATACAAATGGAATATATTTAGGAAGTTCTACATTTGGTTCAGCGCCTTTCAGAGTTAGTACTACAGGTGCTTTCGTGGCAACAAATGCAACTCTTGTAAACGCCAACATTAGCGGAAATATTTCAATGACAAGCGGCACAATGTCCTGGAGCAATATCAACAGCGATCCCACTATTACAACCGCACAAACGACAGCTAACAAGGCTGTGAATGGAGTTGCTGCTGTTGCAAATGGAACCTACAGCGGAACGTTCATCAATGGAAAGATGATATACTCTCCAACGTTGCAGGGTGGGAGAATTGTTGGTAACTCAATTGAAGGTAGTACTATCACAGGTAGTACTATCATAGGTGGATTGTTTAAGACTGCTGATTCAGGGAACAGGATTGAATTGAACTCAGGCGGATTTAATTCATACAATTCAAGCAATCAACTTCATGGTGTGAGAATTGAAAGTTCAAACTTCTCGTCATTAGCCTTTTGGAGTGACGGCAATTATCGTGGTGCTATTGAGTCGATTAACGGAGGTTTGCAAATTAAACCTTCTGGCGGGAATCTTGTGTTGAATGCAAATACTAACACGGTGGTCTTAAATGGAAAAGTCGATTTTAGCAGCGCAGTAGTAACAGGACTTGTACCTGTTTTTGGATAAATAAGTAACAAGATCCAAATGGGAAAGGCGGCAAATTTAGCTGCCTTTTTTATAATATAAGTATGTTTTGCAAATATTCAATAAAAAAGAAATCTGTGATATGGTATAATCTTCTAAAGAGACATCCACTAAACTAAATCGCACTATTACGAAAAAAAGTTTGTTTTAAATAATATTTCTTGCGAATTTTGTGGAATAAATGTAATTGTGATGATTAAAGAAACGAGGGGGATCCATGGAGATAAACTTTGTTCATATTTCTGATATGCATCTTCATTTTGTTAATTATGACTCTGAAAAAATGAGAAGAGAGTTAATGACTTATCTTTCTAATTTATCTGATACAGTGAAATTCGATATGCTAATTATAACAGGTGACTTAACTCATCAAGGTCAGAAATTCACCTCAGAAATAGATCGCTTTTTACAAAGTATTATCACTTGCATGAGAATATCTAAAGAGCAAGTATACCTTGTTCCTGGGAATCATGATTTGCAAAGAGATGAAGTAAGAAGCTTAATGATACAGGGTATTAAAGGTGGAGCCAATCCTACAGAACAACTTGATAAAGCTATCAACATAGCGGATACTCGAAATATTTTATATAAAAGTTTTAAAGGCTTTTTCAAGTTTTATAAGCAGTTCTTAGGTGAAGATTATCCCAAAAATGAAGTTCATTTTATAAGAAGTAATGAAAAATGTAACATTGTACATATTAATACCTGCTTAATAGCTTATTCAGCAAAAGAAGAAAGTACATTGTTAGTTGCAAAACACAAATTACTTTCTTGCTTGGAAAAACTAGAGAAGAATTCCCAAAAACTAAATATAGCCATTGGACATCATACCCTAGACTGCATGACTAATACAGATAAAAAAGCAATGCAAACTAATTTTGATGATTATTGTATTGATATGTACCTATCTGGGCATGTTCACAAACCAAATTACGACATTGAAGTCAATGGAAACAACTCAATTCTGCATGTTGTTAGTGGCGCAGGTTTAGTAGATTCTTATGCTAATGGAGGGTTTGTAACAGC
Source organism: Paenibacillus sp. FSL R7-0333 (assembly GCF_038000365.1). Classification (NCBI taxonomy): domain Bacteria; kingdom Bacillati; phylum Bacillota; class Bacilli; order Caryophanales; family Paenibacillaceae; genus Paenibacillus; species Paenibacillus sp. FSL R7-0333. The sequence continues at coordinate 4,694,485 of NZ_JBBOBZ010000001.1, read as the reverse complement.
AAAGATTTCTACTAGTAGTGCAAAAGCTGATTTTCAGTATCACTCTTGGAATCAAGAAAATTCTTATTGGAAGATTAATAATGATGTTGGTCGAAAAGTGAAGACTGGCATTTTGTCCTATGAAGTTAAGAGATTTCAAGAACAGACTGTCAGTTCAATCTCTGAAGAAGGTGATTTTAATGAGGACGAATTTAAACGATTTATAATTGATTTTCATCAATATCCTCAAAAAAAAGGAAATGTTGAAAAGTATAAAAGTAAACAAGTCGAGATTGAGCAAAAATTTGAAAAGATGAACTGTAGTGATACTTTCGAAAATTTATTTTCTGGATACGCTGTATTCTTTTCAGCAATTGATGAAATTATGAACTCAACATCATATATTGAACTGGAGAAAAAAGAGATTGTTTCTGAAATTATTATTGAAACATATATGAGCGTTCATAACAATTTTACAAATGGGGATGAAATATTTAATAAAGTTGTTGAGATATTATTTAATAGTTCGGAAATTAAAGTGTTGCCATATAGTAATAACAAAATCAAAAGATATATTAAAATTTTAGTAGCTTGGATTATATATGATTGTGGGATATTTAATGAATCAAAAAATAAACTGGAGGTAAGTAATTGATGGAAACATCGGCAATTGCGATTTTCCAAAAAGAAAATTTCAAATCTAAATTTAATGATCAAGTGAAGCAAAAAAAATTTATAGATAATCTGTTTAATGTTATTGATTTTAAATCTGCTTTTATGGAAAGGAAGCAGAAAGATATGGAAGAATTCGATTATTACAGTATTGATTATTTTTTGGTATCGAAGCATCAAATAATTGAAGAAAATGTTTTATTTACTTCAAAAACATTATATGAACTATTAAAGAAAGAACAACATATAGATGAGTTGTTTTTAGCGTACACAAATGAAAGGGAAATAACTCTAAACCTTAACATGGAAAGGATTTTATACTTATCTTTATCATTACTGTATTCACTAAATCTCATTGTTGAAAATAAAAACATGATAAAGAGGAACTTGGGATGATATTAGAAGAACTGATAGTTTATAGTCGGAAAGATGAAGATGTCTTGAAAAAATATAAATTTAATACAATTGGTTTAAATATTATTTTAGGTGAAAAGAGTTCTGTCGATGATGAAACAAATGGCGTAGGAAAAACAACAATGATCGAATGTATAGAAATGCTATTAGGGAAATCTATTACTAAACATTATGAAAATAATGAAATACTTATTGAAAAAGATATTATGATAATACTTAAAGTTAGTGTTTCCGAAGATACAATTTTCCTAGCAAGATTATTTAATTCACCTAAAAAGGGCTACAGTATTCAGAGTAGTGAGGTAACATATGATATTACGAAGTGGCATAATCACACAGCCACAGAATATAAGAAACTAATTCATGATTTAGTTTTCATAGATGAAGAATGTAATTTCACTAGCTTTTCTTCCTTAAGAGAATACATAATTAGAGATGAAAAAAAGGGATATAGCGATGTTACTCTGGTAGGTAGAGATGCTACTAAAAATCATGCGCTCTTATCATATCTTTTTGGATTACCTCATTATTTTGAAACTGAAATTATCAATATCAAGAAGGAAATTGATAAGCTAAAACAACAAATTAATTATATTGAAAGTGGAACTAATATAAATGCACTAATCTTAAAAGAAGATACTTTAAATAATGAGATTAATACTATTAAAAGCTCTGTTAAGTCGTTTGATGTAACGGGACATTATGAAGTTAATTCATTAAAGTATTCGAATCTGAAAAATGAACTAAATGAACTGCAAAAAAAAATATTTGAATCTGAGCATATAAAAAGACAATATGAAAAAAATATTGAAAACTTGGCTCATAAAACAAGAGATATAAAAAAGTTAAATGATGTAGCCCCATTTTATAAACAGCTAGTAGGTTATTTCCCTGAAAGTATAAACAAAAATTACACTGAAATTGAATCTTTTTATAATTTCATGGTAGAAAATAGAGGGAATTACTTCAAGGACAAAATTAATAAATTAGATATGAAAATTATTGACTGGAATCAAGAAAAAAAGAAGATTGAATTGGCTTTGAAATCTTCCGCTGATTTATTGAACAATACAAGTATTGTTGAAGATATAACATCCATGATTAATGAATTAGAAAGAAAACAGTTGGAATTAGCAGAAATTAGAGTGAGAATTTCGGAGTATAATCAACGTAACAAAATTAATGACAACATAAACATGTTAGAATCTGAAAAGTTGAGGATTACTTCAATAAGAAACGATGAGTTTCTTTCTTTTTCAGATCAGCGTAATTACCTGCAAAGCTTATTCAGTGAGCTTATGGGGGTGACTTATAAACAATCAGGAGTTTTAATTTTTGAATATGAGAACTCTGGAAAGAGTAAAGCTGCTACTGGAAGAATTAAAATTAACTGTTCGATACCAGATGAAAAGTCACATGGCAGACTTTACATGAAAATAAATATGTTTGATTTGACGTGGCTCTTATATCGTACCCAAAGGAAAAGAGCTATTAGTTTTTTATTTCATGATGGTTCTTATTCTAAACCAGATGTGGTAGTGAAGCCAAGACTCTTAAGATATATTGACCATGCCCTTCGGAGCAATAAATTAGGACAATACTTTGTTACTATAAATGTTGATGAGTTGCTTGATGATGATATTAATCAATTTATTAATGAAAAGTCAGTAGTTGCAAAATTAGATCGAAGCACTGACGAAAATAGGTTTTTTGGTTTTAGATATTAAATTCATGATTTTTACAAAAAATCAACTAGCTGAACTATCGAGTCTGGATTTTAATAAAGCAGAAAACTGTATGATGTTTGTCCATAAATTAATAGAAGAGGCAGTCTTAGACTGTCTCTTTTTCTGTGTCGAATAATCCAAAAAATTGATTTATTTCCAAGTGAAATATGGTATGATTTTACTAGTTTATAGTGGAGGTAGCCCTTATGGTCTATGTTTTATCTGTATTAATAGTTGTATTGATTGTTGTAATTGGCTTGTTGGTTGTGAGTTTCCAACTTAAACAAAAGAGGACAGCAGTCTTCACTGAAGAGAATTATGATTTAAAAGCTATCACCATTGCTGAAATAGACAAGATGGAGGATGGCTCAGGTTTTGAGATGTATCTTTATAGGCTGTTTATGGAGCTAGGCTATTTTGGAGTCTACAAGACTTTAGGGAGCCGCGATTTTGGTGCAGATTTGGTTTTCACTGATCGTGAAGGTGTAAGGAATGTTGTTCAAGCAAAGCGCTATCACGTTAACAATCCAGTAAGTATCAGTGCTGTACAGGAGGTCTTCTCCTGCATGCGGTACTACAAAGCAAAGAGAGCTATAGTAATTGCTACAGCCAAGTATACAGAGCCTTGTGAGACACTGGCTGGTATCAACCATGTCAAGCTACTCGATCGAACTGACCTGATTAAAGTCATTGAGGCGTTCAGAAGCGGCGACACTCTTACAGCGTGTGAAATCATTGAGGGAGAGCCAAGGATGATACTGGAGTCTTGGTCAGAAGCGAATAGCGGTGTACTGCACGAGGTGCGCAAGGATTACAAGGCTGAGAAGTTATGGGGAAGAAGATTGCAATGAATATTCAGTGAAATAGAAAGAAGGTTCTGACATGAAATTTTATGTTGTATCATATCCTAATGACTTAGGGGATTTTACTAGGGGAGAATTTCCTTATGTGGAGTTGCTTAAAGATAACTGGGATGATTTTGGCTACAAAACCTTCTTTACCTCTTATATATTTTTAAACTCGAATACTAGAGTAGAGTTAGGAGCAGTGAAAATTTTACATATTACTTCTTTTACTTCTTTTAATAAAATGCCATATGAATTTGATGAGCTTGAGAAAGATATCTTTTGCTCGCTAGGTCAAACCATGGAATATTATAGGAGGATTTTAAAACTTGGTAATGATATATATGAAGAATATTTAAAAGCTATAAAAGATATAGCCATTTACAAACAGTACTATAAAGCTTTTGAAAATCATGAAGGAATAAGAGAATCTTTTTTTCGGTCGAGTGAACCACGGAAAGTTTTCAAATCAGCTGATCAATTTTTTGGTGGTGTAAGGAAAGATGAAATATTTAAGTTTAATTATTCATTTAAACCTCCATATTCTTTAATAGATCAAAAAGTGGATTTTTTATTTGATTATACATTATATGACTTCTTGCCTCACAGAATGCATGTATTGGTGGGTAAGAATGGTTCTGGTAAAACACAATTTATGGCACAATTTGCAAATGCTCTTTGCGGGGATGAAAGCAAAGAAAATAGTATTAATGCATTTGATACGATGCCACTTTTCAGTAAAGTTATTGCAGTTTCTTTTAGTGCTTTCGATGAGTTCAGTAAGCCACATCAGACTAGGAACTTTAATATTGACGGAGAAGAAGCAAAAAAACTAAACAACTATATATATTGTGGAATTCAAGGTAAGGACAAGAAAACAATATCCATGGAAGAAATGAAGGAAAATGCAAAAAATACGCTATATGAACTTCAAGAGGATTCAGAAAAGTTTGCGGCGTGGAAAAGGATACTTGAAAATGTTTTTGAAGATGAATTCAGGACGTTTGTTATAGAAGAGGAACCAGAGCAGTTATTTGAAAGGAAATTAAGTTCTGGTCAAAGTATCTTACTATACACAATGACTAATGTAATTTCGAGTATAGAATATGAATCAATATTACTATTTGACGAACCAGAACTCCATCTTCATCCTAACGCCATATCAAATTTAATGAGGATGCTAAACGAACTCCTGAACGAATTTAATTCATATGCAATAGTTTCTACACATTCTTCGCTAATTGTTCAAGAGACTCCTTCAAGATACATAAAAAAGCTTGATCGGAATAATAACACTCTACGGGTTTCTGAGTTGTCTCTTGAATCATTCGGTGAAAACCTTACAGAGATAACAGAAGAAGTTTTTAATGTTAGGGATTTGGAAAGTAATTACATGACTTTACTGAGAGATGTAGTTACATTGCAGAATAAAAAATTTGAACAGATACTTCAGAGTTTTCCAAAAGGATTAAGCTATAATGCTATGACCTACCTTAATGTTTTAGAATTAAATAAAGATGGGAAACGATAAACATGAGGAATTTATCTATTTTTCCAAATTTAACACCTGAAGCATTGTTCCTTTCAATAGCTGGTAGTAAGAGTAGTCCATGTAGAGATATGTTGGTTGAAAAGGGAAATGGTAATACGGATGGTTGTATTCAGAATAGGGTTCTAGATCGCTACAAAGAGTATCAAGACAATTGCTACAATTTAACTAATGTATCACCTGTAAGTTTCTCTGGACTTGAGAAACAATGTCTAATTAATTGTTATAATTCTGAAACAAAAGCATCCAATTGGTTATTTGCAGAAATTACTAATGTCCAGGATACTTTTACAAAAGATAAATGTCCTTACTGTGGCATTAATTCTCCCACAACAGTAGATCATTATTTGCCAAAAGAAGATTTTCCTGAATTTTCAGTAATGAGTCATAATCTAGTACCATGCTGCGCAGACTGTAATTCATTAAAGGGTAGGAAATGGATTAATCATGAAACTGGAATGAGGTTATTTGTTCATTTCTATTTTGATGAAATTCCTAATGAAGTCTTTATGAAAGCTGATATTTCTATGATGAATAATGCTCCAACGGTAGTTTTTTCGATGTGTCCGCCTAATATAACGACTAATCCTTTTTATGACATTATCAGTACGCATTATGAAGAACTTAACGTTTTTAACAGAATAGAATATAAAGTAACGTCTTACGTAGCTGAAATTTTACAAATAAACAAAAAAAGGTTAAACCTTGGATTAGACGAATTTTCTTTAAAGAGTCTTCTCAGTATTGAAATAAAACAGCTTGAAGAAAGTCATGGGAAAAACTATTGGAAAGCAGCTATTTGTAGAGGCGTTATGAATTGTGATGAATTCTTTGAATAGTAGGCAACTATAAAACGACAAAATCCGAATTTTACGGAGTCGTTGGAGAGGCTGCTGAAGCGTGTTTGGAGGCGCTGAGGGGTTTGTTCCTATAAAGGTACGAACCCCATTATAGAGGACAGAAGAGCTGGGAAAGAAGCACTCAGTCATTGCGTGGAGTGCTTCTTTTGTTTGTTCTGTCGAAGGTGTCAACCATGTCATTTAAAATTCGATAGACCATGGAGACTTCGTCAGAATTTCTGGTTTGTAGTAAGGCTTCGATTGCTTCAAGTGTGTTTTGCTTATCGGCTGTTTCTTCGTAAACATTGATATCAGCAAAATTAAAAAGCTGCATGGGATTGATTTCAAGAGCATTGATGATTTTTTCGATAGATTCTAGGGAGGCGTTTCGTTCGCCTCTTTCCACCGACGATAGATAGCTGTAATGTAGATTTGCCTTCTCAGCCAATTGTTCCTGAGTCAGACCTTTCTGTTTTCTCAATGTTCTAATGCGTTGTGCGACAAGATTGATAAACTCTGACATTTGTAACCACCTCATACATAAGGTTAGGTTAGCTGGGGATTTGTAAACAGCCAAACATTGAGTTAATTTTATGTTGATTTTTACACTTATCGACACTATCATGACTATAGTATGGAAAATAAATCTAAATGAAGGAGAGGAGCACGTTTGGTTTTTTCGTTTTTGAAAGGGTTCAATTAATAGGGGGAGTATATATGAGTAATACAGATGATAAAACTTTTCTTCTAGGTTGTATGGGTTCAATAGCTTTGTTTATATTGTTGTGGATGATTACAGGAAATCCAATATTAGCATTTATTATTGGGGGTGGCGTAGCATTAGTTACTTCATGGTATGCCAAACGGAAAAAAACAGAACAAAACTATAATACTGATAAACAACTATATTGGTATTTGGATGAGGTTAAAGATTTTAAAGCTTCAAAATATCATATATCTGAGGACAAAAAGTTCTTGGTCGCTATAGACGAAACTTCTAAAAAGGTCTGCTTTATTGACAATAATTATGGCATCGCACAAAAGGTTTATTCCTACAGAGACTTAATCAAATCTGAAATTACCGAAGATGGAGAGTCAGTTACAACTACATCCAGAACAAGTCAATTGGGTGGAGTACTACTTGGTGGTATGATTGCTGGAGGCACTGGAGCTGCTGTAGGAGCTTTATCAGCGAGTAAATCTACAAAAAGTGAAATCAAAGCGATCACATTAAAAATTACAGTTAACGATACAAAAAATCCAGTCTACTATATTAAGTTCTTGTTTGTGATAGAGGCAGTTCGAAAAAATACGCCTAAATACCAAAATGCAATTAAGGAGGCAAATCATTGGCATGGACTTATTAGCGTGTTAATCAGACGAGCAGATGCTGAATTGCAGGATACGAAGCAAAAGGAATTAGTATCTGCTCTTGCTCCTAATTCGATTAAAGAAGAAGCTTCAGTGTCTACAGTATCTGCTTCTGTGGCTGATGAGTTAGTAAAGCTAGGGGAACTGATGAAACAAGGTCTAATTACATCAGAAGAGTTTAGTGAGATGAAGAAAAAGTTACTTTCACAAATTTAAAAACTGTAATGCATTCGTTTTTAATTATGGATAGAAATTTCTATGGGTGGCACAATTACGTGTCACTTTTTCTATTTGTAGGGTTGACATAAGAATGGATATAATATACATTCTTCCTGTGAGATTACTGAGCAACTGATTTTCACGCTAGAACCCAATAAACAACCTAAAATACATAACTTATATAGAAGGAAGACCCGTGGCAACATCGACAGCATCTCCCACCTGTTCGGCTATACCATTAATATCTCCAAATCCAAGCCAACTAACTCGGAATTTATTGCCATGGTAGCGGATAAGCTGCGCATTGAGCATAAGGTGGGTTGAAAGGGTTAGGGGCAGGATAGATGATGGGATACTCAGTCTAGAGCCTGTACTGTGAATACCGGAATGCATAATAATAAATACCACTTGCTAATGGGAAATTGTATTCCCCAATAGCAAGTGGTATTTTGTTTCACTGGACACAGGTCGGATGTACACGAAAAGCCGAACACAATGGGAATGTAATGGAAAAACCGATCACATTTCGCGCGGCAGAGGCACGTGGCCCAAATGTAATCGAAAAACCGATCACATTCGGCGCTACATGGGCATGTGGCCCAAATGTAATGGAAAAACCGATCACATTCGGCGCTACGTGGGCACGTGGCCCAAATGTAATGGAAAAACCGATCATATTCAGTGCTGCTGCGATGATGTAGGGGCCTAACGCTAATGCTCTACAGCCCGTAAGATTGCAGGGAAATCCTGCAAGAAGTGCAGCAATGCTGCCTAATCGCAGCAACTTTTGTTGAAATCCTGCATGAAAAGCAACAAAGCCAGCGCTAACTTGCTCTAAAATGCCGGAATTTATGCAAATGAAGCAACAATGTACCATAGCCAGTAACATTTTTTAGAGGAATCCTGCAAAAGGTGCAACAATCAGGCTCCATACAGTGGTCGGTGAGAAAAACTCTCAGAAATGGCGACAGATAGGCGGGAGTACCGTCATGAAAGGAATAAACACTTCAGAAAGCTTCCGATACCCGGCTACATTGTGTGGCTAAAAGGCATATGGGCTGGATGTATTTCACCAGAAAACGATGAGACACCCGCATCCTTCACCCGTTGGAGTGATATTGTTCTTCTTCACACAAATAAAGAAGCCCATCGCGAGGCTTCAGTTATATTGTTACGTTCTATTTGTCTAGGATGATCCTGAGCCAGTCGTCAATGAGTAACAGCCTCGTCTGCTGTCATGACTTGCGTGTGAGTCTGTAAACGCCAGTTAAAAGCGAATACAGAGCAACGAACGAGATAATAGCTATATAGTAAGGATTGGATTGAACAACGAAAATCAAAGGTATCATGATGATGAATATTGACAATCGTAATGTACCTTCACGTTTAGATTTAGACATTGAATACACATCCTTCTAAGCTATAGTGAGATAAATGAATTGGCCTTTTACATTGACTATATGCAACGTTATAATGTAAACTGTAAGGGAAAAAGGGGAACGGTGTTGTGTCCGTTCCATTCCATATCATCAGGCTGTTGGAGCCTAGCGCTTACGTCTACGACTTTTTGCCGAAGTCCTAGACGTTTTCTTTTTGCGTACTTTCTTGTGTTTGTCCTTAATTTCAGCAATGTCTTTGATGATTAGACGAACGAAGGATAGTACTGCAATGATGACTGAAAGCTTTTGCCATGTCTCCAAGGGAATCACCTCCCTCCCTTACATCTATAATCATACTTTAAACAGTATCAGCTGGAAAGTATTATATATAAAAGATACTGAAGCTGCGTCAACTGAGTGAATAACAAATCAAGTCACTCCTTCATGGAGTGGCTTTTTTTAGTTTATAATGAAGGGATACGCAAAGGAGGTGGGAGAAATCATAGCGCAGATTCTTTTAGGGATCTGGATGCTCACACAAGCGGCTTGTCACTTTTTTGGACTTGATGTGTTCCTTCGGCAATCCGTTAGGGATAGTTTGAGTAAGGAGGCGCGGGCCTCTTTTCAAAGAGGGATGGTCCTGCCCTATCTCATATTAGGGATGACTTTTATTGGAATGGGGATTGTTGAGCGTAAGGCGGTCCTGTCCATGCCGCTTTTCCTGGGACTCTATATTATATTGTGTGCGGCGTCCTTGGCCGGGGTATTAAGGAATAACAAAAAACACTTGGGTCATTATAGAGGCCACTGAAAAACTAGCCTTTCTTAGAAAAAGTAAAAAAACGTATTTAAAAGACGACGTTATTCGGTTTCTCCGAATGGACGTCGTCTTTTTCTTACCTATTTCTTCAACTTTGGTTACTCCATGAGTTTCAATATTCGTTTTAAATTAACAGTGAATATCGCCATGGCTCCTTGAATCTCCATGCCAACTAAACCCGTGGAAGATGCAACATCGTACCCGTGTCTGTGTTTGAGTTCGCTATTCTTGGCTTCTATTTTGTAGCGCTCTTTCGCTTTGACCTTAAAGGGTTCACTTTCCTGAAACACAGCTTGCTTGGCATGTTCGTTGCTCTTTATACTTACCGAGTAGGTCTTACTCCGAGCGCCTTCTGTGTAGCACCCTTCCTTTAAAGGACATCGCTTACACTTTTCAATATCATAAAAATAGGTATCCTTTTGGTTTTTGCCCTGTCCCTTTTTGCCTTGCCGTGCTCTTCGAATGGCCAGATGCCCGGCTCTGCAGACATACATACCCGCATCTTTATTAAAATCGAATTCGTCTTCTTTTCTTCGGTTTCCTTGCGTAATCTGTGGATGTAATTTGGCCACAAGTTCAATGCCCTGCTCCGTACTGTAAGCAATATTGTCTTTTTCTGAATAGGCCTTGTCTCCAATGACTGTCTCTACGCTCATGCCCGCAGCTTTGCTCTTTTCAATAAGAGTTTGCAATTCCTTCCCGTCGTTTCGTTCTCCCGTGGTAATGGTCGCTGCCGTAATGATTCGCTCTTCACTCATCGCGATATGGGTCTTGTACCCGAAAAATGAGGAATCTGCGCTTTTGTGGCCTACTTTGGCATCTGGATCAGTAGAAGTCTGCAACTGTTCAACATCGTCAGCGACGGTTTCTTTCAATAGATTGAAGGGTTCTTTGACCTTGGGGAGTCCGGTAAAACGTCCGTCCTTTTCAATGACCTCAATGAGATCTTGGCAGTACCCGATTTCATCTTCCAGTACATTCGTAACGGGCTTCACTGGAAAGGAACTTTTCATAGATTCATCTAAGGCATAGATTGCTTTTCGTACCTTTTTGGAACGTTCTCGCAGCAACTCTTGCGGACTTTTTTGGGTATAGCGGGCTTTGGTGTGGGTAGCATCGACAATAATGGATTTGCTGCGAATGATTCCTTGCTGAATGGCAATCTCCACCGTTTTACCAATGAGTATATCGAGCAACTTCATATCTTTCAGCCGCAACTTACGAAATTTGCTCAGTAAACTAGAATCAATAACCTCTTCCTCTGGCGCCATATGTAGAAAAAACTTGAACGACAAATCGGTTTTGGTGCGTTCCACAAGATCGCCGTCAGACAAGTCATAAATGGATTTAAGCAGTAGATATTTAAACATTCGGACCGGGTCTACCGCGGTTCGTCCATTATCTTGGCAATACCTTTCGTTTAGTTCCTCATAAACAAAGCTGAAGTCCACCAACTCGTCCATGCGCCGCAACAAGTTATCTTTTGGAATGAGTATATTGTAAAGTTCGATATACGGGCTCAAGATAAAACTTTGCTGCTTAGGAAGCATGAAGACCACCAGCCTTTGATTTAATTCTTTAATTGTATCGAAAAAAAGAGACATTCTTTGTGTCGAATGTCTCTTTCAGTTCTTTATGGACTTTTTCAGTGGCCTCGTCATTATATGTAGTGAATCTATAGCAGCTAGTTACCGGATTGGATGCCCCCGGAGCGTCGGAGACTGCGATACAGCTCCGGCGCTTTGCTAGTGAACAAGTCAGCGCAGCAGCTTCGACCGACTTGGCAAGGCCCTTCACGCTGGCTATGGGAGCGAGGAAGTCGCGGCTTTGGTTAAGGTACTACGCTAATAATAATTCTGTAAAAGAAACCGACCAAGCCATTGCTTGGTCGGTTTTGTTATAAATATAAGCTTATATTTCATATATCTTAATTAACGGACTGGTTGCCCAGACTGCTCAGGTAAGCATCGGCTTCTTGATATGTAGGATAATGCACGGCGAATTTGCCGAACAGTCTTTTCATTTGCATTTTCCAGACCGGGGAGTCTGCAACGTATACCCAGCCGCCTACCCCTGCTTCTATCGCGCGGTCACCGGTGGGAGCGAGCATTGCGGCTACTTCAGGAGAGAGCACGGTTGGGGAACCTGTCACATCAGTGACTCCGGTAAAGCCTGGCTTCAGCTGCTTCAGAGCGTTTTCAAAATCTGCTATGTAGGCGGGTACGTCACTCTCAGTCAGGCCGTAGGCTTTAACGATCACCTGGTTTTTTGCAAGATTGACTTCCATTGTGTAAGACATGAACATTCCTCCAGTTGTGGTATTAAGTTTACATTAGGTTATATCGGATAAGATTGGGGTCTATTTGAGAGAATAAGGAAAACGGATTAGAATGGTTCTCATTTTTGGCAAATAACCCCATATATTAAGGGGATATGGAGGGTTTTACGCTTCTCGCCTAAAGAATTTACACAAACAATTGTTATTATGAAACACAAATTGTTGTCTTGTGTTATGATATAGGTAGAGGTGGCTCTTATGAACGATTTCGATAATTACCCCGATGAGCTGGGGAATTTCATCCGGCACTTCAGGAAGGCCCGGGGGTTAACCCTCAGGGGGCTGGAAGAGAAGAGCGGCATCAGTTATTCACAGCTCAGCAAGATTGAACGGGGAGAGAGTATCCCGCTTAAGGATAACCTGGATAAGATCATTGAAGCACTCGGAGGGGATCTCAAGAACCGGATGTATCATTTGGCCGACTATATGCCTGATATTGAGTACATCAAGACGCTGAAGCAGGGCTACAAGCTGCCTAAGCATAATCAGTCCCAGGACTACATTTACGAGACGGCGTTCAACAAGCTGAAGGAATTCCGGGCGAAGGAAGACAAAGAAACGTCATATGTTTCCTTTGATTCTGACGAGGTCATCGTTTATGAGACGGAATATGGGGCAGGAATGGTTATAGAGAAGATCGAGAAGTACAACCTGACCGATGTGCTTAACGATATATTCGAGGGAAGTCTGGACAGTCTCCGCAGGCAGCCGCGCCAAGGGCGTCAGGCATACTTATTCGGAGAATGGCTGCGTGAAGGTATCTTCGAGCTGAAGGAAGAGGAACAGGACCAGGTCATTCAGGCCTTGAAGGAATTCACCCAGTTCAAAGTACAACAGATCAAGGGCGTGTACAAGTAAAGAAGGGCCCGGCTTAGCGTGATTGCAAAATGAATAATGTTGCCCTTTCTTGCAGCCATCTATTCATCTTGATCCATAAACAAACTACAAATGGTTAGACAGAAAAGGGGATAAGAATCATGAGAATCAATATGAAGTTCACCAGCAAAGGGAAAGCGGCCATCGAGAATTTCAACAACGAAGAGCTGTTGGAGATTTTTGCAAGATACATCAAGACACTGACCAAAAAATACGATATTGAAGTAGATGTGCCGCTTGAAGTGAATCAGAATATCGTTGCCGATGGAACAGTCATTGCTATGGCCCAGAACGTCAAATGTGATGCCGAGACCTTCTTCAAGGAGCTGGGACGCGATATCAAGGTTCCCCTCAAGAAGCGGCTCGGCGGGAAGCTGGAGAATGTGTTCAAGACCGAAATTATCGAGTAGGCGTAAGCTTGTTACACACCAAAAACCATCCCCGCACATTGTGGAGGATGGTTTTTTGGCTTCTGTGGAGGTATATCATATGGGTGGAGAGCTTCGCATTCTAATGATGTTGGGTACCTGAAAGATTCCGCGTGGTGAGTACATTCCTGATAATCTGGATAAAATCCGGTGAAGCCTTGGCTTCCAGCGCCAATTCGTAGATGTTCATTAATTGTTCGTCAGACAATAGCTCAAGTGATGAGGGGCGCGGAGAAGGATGAAAGTAAGTATCCATTGTATTCCTCCATCATGGTTGAGAGTAGTGGAAAAGATAATTAAGATATTAATGAAATGCTTCTATGTAAATGGTACCATCTGGAATATAATCCGTCTGCTGTCATTCGCCCTCTGAATTTATCTTTACATAAGTTGGATAATATGTGATAATAGTTGATTTTGTTTCTCGTAGCCTTTCATGACTACAAAAAAGCAGCGAACCTATAAAAAGGATCGCTGCTCTCTTTACACTCTATGACTGTGGTTCGTTCTTATGCGAAGCCAGAAATCTGCGGATACGTGGTTCCTTGGATTCAGATACCGTTGCAAATTGTTCCCCTTGATTGAACAGAACAATCTTCCGTTCCGGATCATAACCGTCAATATTGCCAATGTTGACTACATTGCTGCGGTCAAGACGTTCAAAGCCCATTTCTCCGTAAGCTGCATACAAATCGGAAAGGGTGGTAGGGAGAACAAATTCGCCTTCTTTCGTATGGACGAATATTGTATTCTTGTAATTAGAGAAATACAATATCTCCTCATCCTTGATACTGCGGGATGAGCCGTCGTTTTGTAAGACACGCATGTACTCCCCATCCTTGTGTAATTACTTGCGTAATTCTTTAGGTACTTCAGGATTATGAAACGCTGGCTTCATAATTGAGACAAAGAAACGCGCAGATCCGGCAAGAGCGGATGAAAGCTGTTTTGCGATAGTTTTTCTCAATGTGTTTGCCTCCTTGTCCAGGGAATTACTGTTAATGACTGGACTAAAAACGCCAATCCTAGCACAGTTGATTGAAGAAAGAAATTAGAGGAGACCATTACTATAGAAACCAACTTCAACATAGGATAAATTGAAGCGGGGATTCTTGCGTTGTTATCAGGGTTTGGAGCGAATAAAATCATGATGAGTAAACTGGCTGAGTTAGCAATCCAAAGGCCGAATTCTGAAAATGCGATTAAAAAAGGGAGTAGGGTACTTAATAAAGTAGTGACAATATTACAAGCCATAGCTGTTTTTAAATGAAACCCGCCAGAGGCGAGGCGAAGGAAACAGAAGCTTAACAGAAAGGTTAAACATTCTGTTAAACGGCCGGTAATAAGGCCTATAACTGCTGTACTTACTATGATTAACAACGTATTTAAGATAATGCCAAGCGCATATTGCATGATTTCTATGGAATGAGTTTCCTCGGGATTAGCATTTTTGATTGTGACTGCAATTCGATTAGCTAATGAATTCATTGTGCATTCGATCCTTCTTATATGCAAGATATAGGTAAGCATAAAGCAGAACGGCATAAATCATGGGCATTAGGAAAAAATATTGCCAATACTTTTGTGCCAGGTCCACCATCAAAACAACAAAGATTAAGGATGGTGCGCTTAGAATAAAGATTTTGATTTCGCGAGTTTCAATTTTAACTTTAATATTTTGTTTGTCAGGAACGAAATCAAAGCCCTTTTTCTTCTTGCCGATATAAACACCAATAAATATAGCTGAGAGAGCCGAAATAAATTGAATAATATAAATACCTATTGTCGCGTAAGGTATACTCGGAATGTACAATCCAATTATTTTCATAATGAAGTAGCATGAGGATTGAATGAACATATAGGCAAGGTATGTCAGCCCTGTCATAGAAACAGCATAAAAAATATGAATTCGAAATAAGAGCCACATAAAGCAGAAGGTCAACAAATATTGGAATAATACATCTGTTAGCACCATTTCATAATCATTACGGAGAACAAACGAGACAAATGCCATTATTGTAGAAGCAAATATCATTTCCACAGGATAAACATCAATCTTAAAGACCTTGAAAGCCAAATAAAACATTGCTGATGTTTCTAAAATAGAAAATACCATATAAAGCACAAAATCCAGCATGCTTACACTCCCGGGAAATAGATTAACAAATCTGTAATCCTGGTGATATTATACATAATAGGCTAAGATACAACAACAGGTTTTGACACAATCCGGCAAATATTTCTTAAAAATTGGTTTGGAGAGGGGTTTTTACCATGAATCAGCGTCCTGCGCAAGGAGAGTATACCGAATTTCAGTCCAGATATATTACACTGGTGCCGCCGGAAGGAGCACTGGGCGTTATTCTAAGAGAGCAGACTCAGCAGGTGCTGGCTTTGCTTGGCGGGCTGACAGAGGAGCAAGGGGCCTACCGCTATGCCCCAGGGAAGTGGAGTATCAAGGAAATGCTAGGGCATCTGACGGATAATGACCGCATTATGTCTTACCGCTTGCTTTGTTTTGCGAGGGGAGAACAGGCGCCGCTTCCGGGCTATGAAGAGAATGATTATGCGGCTGCCGGGGCGTTCGACCGCTTTACGCTGCAAGAGATGATTGCGCACTACCGGATCGTCCGCGAGTCCACCTTGGCGCTGGCAGACAGTCTTGCGGAGGACGACTATACCCGTACAGGGAATTTTGGCGGGACTGCCATGTCTGTGCGAGCTCAGCTTTGTCTAATCATTGGACATGAGCGGCATCATCTGCGGATTCTTCATGAACGTTATCTGAACTAAAGGGAGGAGACGCATGTGGGCTTGCTTAGAGGTATCTGGCATGTCTTCGTCCCGAGGGAGCGCACATTAATATACACCACGTTCGATCAGGGACAATATCTCCGGGTCAAAAGCCGCCTTGCAGCAGCAGGTATCCCGCACCGTTCCCGGATTAATGGCGGAATGAGAGAGACCACACGGCGTGCTAACTTCGGTGGGAAGGCTACGATCCAGCATGATCTGTTCGTCCGTAAGGAGGATGAGCACAGGGCGCTTCAAGCGGTTCAATAGACTGGCACACAAAAAAACGCATTCTGGCCTGTTGAGGGCTGGAGTGCGTTTTAATGTTCTGTTTTAGGGTATTTTACAATGGAGGATTCTTGTGGCATTTACGGCAGACCGGGTAATAGGCTTCATTGCCGCCGATCTGGATCTGTTTGCCGCTGTATACCGGCTTGCCGTTCTCGACCCGCAGCGCCATGGTGGCTTTCCGTGCGCAGAACCAGCAGATGGTCTTCATTTCTTCGATCTTGTCGGCGTAGATCAGCATATATTTGCTGCCTTCGAACAGATTGTTCTGGAAATCATTTTTGAGGCCGAAGGCCATCACCGGAATGTCCAGCTCATCCACAATACGCACCAGCTGCAGGATGCAGTCCTTGCTCAGGAACTGGCACTCGTCGATCAGTACACAATGCGGCTTCGGCAGACTGCTGCTGACAATGCTGTAGATATCGGTCTGCTCGTCGATCGGAATGGCCTGCTTGCGCAGTCCGATCCGGGAGGAGATATATCCCACTTCATCCCGGTTATCAATGGAAGGTGTGAAGAGAAGCACCAACTTGCCCTGCTCTTCATAATTATGTGCAACCTTGAGGATCTCAATGGATTTGCCGCTGTTCATAGCTCCATACCTGAAAAATAATTGTGCCACGTCCATCTATCCTTTCACTGTTCAGCTAATCTGCTACACGACCAAAAAATCGACCTTACTAGAGTATCATACTCGGGGCCGGAGTAGCCAGTGCAAACATTGCTTCCGCCCGGGATGTGCTATAATGAACGCAATTGTGTCTTCAGCAGGAGAATATAGTGAACAGAAGGGAAGTTAGTCAGGTGACAGAGAAATTGGAGCAATATAAGGAACGGATCAATGCGCTGAAGGAGAAGGGGGAGCTCATCCCCGATACGGAGAATTTACTGGAAGACATGCTAACCGAGCTCACCGAGCTGAACCGCAGCAACAAGGCACTGCGCCGGGTCATTTTGAAGTCGGGACAGGGCTCTGCCATGTCTACCCGCCTGCGGGATGCGCTCTACGAATAAGCAAATGGGGTATCTTCGATGAAGCTAATGTTGACTTTTCTTAAAAAATACCGGGTCGCCGCCATTGCCGCGCTGGTCATGATGCTGATTGAGCTGGCCGTGGAGCTGTCGCAGCCGCTGCTGATCTCCAAAATCATTGATGATGGTATCCGGCAACAGGACACGGCAGTCGTCTGGCTGTGGGGCGGGGTGCTGGTAGGGAGTGCCGCTGTGGCATTTGTGGCGGGAATACTCAGCTCCTTTTTTGCGTCGCATGTCAGTCAGGGGTTTGCATTCGACCTGCGTGACAAGCTGTATGAAAAGGTACAGTCGTTCTCTTACGATATTTTTAGCCGCTTCCCTACCTCGTCCCTGATCACCCGCCTTACCGGGGATGTAACGCAAATTCAGGATACGATATTCATGGGGCTGCGGTTCATGACCCGAATTCCGCTGGTCGTGATCGGAAGCGTGATTATGGCGCTTGTTGTACATATCAAGCTGGGGCTGCTGCTGACCGTGACCCTGCCGTTTTTGGTGATTTTCATGGTCTGGCTGATGCGCAGAGCATCTGAGCTGTTCCGCAATGTGCAGAGCCGGCTCGACGGCGTGAATGGTGTGATTCAGGAGAATTTGACCGGAATCCGGCTGATCCGTGTATTTGTGCGGATGGGCCATGAGATTGGACGGTTCGCAACCTTCAGCGGAGAGCTGATGAGATCGACTATTGCTGCGCTGCGGCTTACCGAGACCTCAACCCCGTTCATTATGATCATCGTCAACGCCGGCATTCTGGCCGTGTTATGGTTTGGGCGGATAGAGATCTCTACAGGGGATGCGACGCTGGGGCAGACGGTTGCTGTCATTAACTACTCGCTGCGGACAATGGGAGCGCTGTCAGCGCTATCCTGGATTATGGTCAGCTTCTCCCGCGCACGGGCGTCTTCGGGACGGGTCACTGAAGTGATGGCGGCAAGCGATGGCCCGGGCGAGCTGGGTATGACTTCTGGAGAAGGTCTTGCGTCAGCTGTTCAAGGCAAGGTTGAATTCCAGCGGGTCAGCTTCAGTTATGCCGGCAGTGACATTAAGGTGCTTGACGATATCTCTTTCACGGTGCAGCCGGGGGAACGCGTGGCGATTATGGGCGCGACCGGCTCAGGCAAATCCTCCCTGGTAACGCTGATTCCCAGGCTGTATGAATGCGGCAGCGGGAGCATCCTGGTGGACGGACAGAAGCATACGGAGATGGATATGCAGACCTTACGGGGCTCAATTGGTTATGTACCTCAGGAGGTACTGCTATTCACCGGCTCGATCCGGGAGAATATAGCCTGGGGAAATGCAGTGGCGAGTCAGGCAGAGATTGAGCAGGCAGCAGCGGCAGCGCAGATTCATGACACAGTTGCCGGACTGCCGCAGGGCTACGAGACTGCCCTTGGGCAACGCGGAGTTAATCTGTCGGGCGGGCAGAAGCAGCGTCTGAGCATTGCACGGGCGCTGGTGCGAAGACCGGCGATCCTGATTCTGGATGACAGCACCAGTGCGCTTGATGCGGTGACGGAGGGACTTTTGCTGGGGGAGCTGAAGAAGTTGTCCTGCACGACCTTCCTGATCACACAGAAAATCAGCTCAACGGCTTCGGCGGATCTGATTCTGCTGCTGGACGAAGGCCGGCTCATTGCGCAGGGGACTCATTCCGAACTAATGGAGGAGTCCGGGCTGTACCGCAAAATCTATCAATCGCAGACAGGGGAGGGGCAGCATGTTCAAAGCACTCATTGAGCCGTTCCGCTATCCGAAGCTGGATGTAGGCCACGGCGAAGCCAAGGTCTTCGGGGCGATGGGCAGCCGGAAGCCGAAGGCGAAGGCCAAGAACTGGTCTGGCACATTAGGACGCATATGGACTTATCTCGCTGAACGCCGGACAAAGCTGATACTGGTGCTGTTCATGGTTCTGCTAAGCTCAGCCTTGTCGCTCCTTGGACCCTACCTGATCAGCCGGGCAGTGGACGATTATCTGGGCGGGGAGGGCGGCAGAACGTGGGGCATCTTCCTGCTGGTGCTGGCGCTCGTCTACCTGCTGAATTCCCTGGTCTCCTGGCTGCAAAATGTGTGGATGATCGAAGTGGCCCAGGAGACGGTCTACCGGATGCGGACGGATCTGTTCTCACACCTGCACCGCTTGCCGATCTCCTTCTTCAACCGCAGGCAGCAGGGAGAGATTATGAGCCGTCTGACCAATGATATCGAGAATATCAGTTCGACGCTGAACAGCTCGGCGATTCAGATCTTTTCCAGTATCCTGACGCTAGTGGGCACGGTTGGCGTGATGCTGTGGCTCAGCCCGCTGCTGACGCTGCTGACCTTCATTGTAGTGCCGCTGATGATGCTGGGCATGCGCTGGATTACCCGGCGGACTGGCCCGCTGTTCAAGGAGCGGCAGCGGAATATGGGTGAGCTGAACGGGTTCATCGAAGAGACCTTGTCCGGGCAGCGGATTATCAAAGCCTTCTCGCAGGAGGAGCGGGTGATTACCGGATTCAGAGAGCGCAATACACGGATCATGCTGTCGGGGTATTGGGCGCAATCGATTTCGGGCTTCATTCCCAAGCTGATGAATGGACTGAACAATCTGAGCTTTGCCATCGTGGCAGGAGTCGGGGGGCTGCTTGCGATCCGCGGGCTGGTGACGGTGGGGATTATTATCGCTTTTGCTGAATATGCCCGCCAATTCACCCGGCCGCTGAATGATCTGGCGAACCAGTGGAACACCCTGCTGTCGGCGATCGCCGGTGCGGAGCGCGTCTTCGAGGTGCTGGATGAAGAGACGGAGGCCCGGGATGAAGGCGAGGCGGTGAAGCTGGAACATGTGGAGGGAGCCGTAAAGTTCACGGATGTGTCCTTCTCTTATGAAGGTGGCGCTGATACGCTCCAGGGAATTACGTTCGAGGCGAAGCCCGGGGAGATGATTGCGCTGGTCGGACCTACCGGTGCTGGAAAAACGACGCTAATCGGCCTGCTGTCCCGCTTCTACGATCCGAGCCGGGGCAGCATTACGCTGGACGGGCGGGAGCTGTCAACGGTCACCCGTGAGAGTCTGCGCAGCCATATGGCCTTCGTCCTCCAGGACTCCTTCCTGTTCAAAGGTACGATCCGCGATAATATCCGCTATGGCCGGCTGGATGCAACCGATGAAGAGGTGGAGGAGGCTGCGAAGCTGGCCAATGCCCATGCCTTCATCATGAGACTCCAGGACGGCTACGACCGGATGCTGTCTGTGGACGGCAGCGGTATCAGCCAGGGACAGAAGCAGCTCTTGGCGATTGCCCGGGCAATTTTGGCGAATCCGTCTATGCTGGTGCTGGATGAGGCGACGAGCAGCATCGATACGGTGACCGAGATCAAGATTCAGGAAGGGCTCCAGGCGCTGATGCGCGGCCGGACCAGCTTCGTGATCGCCCACCGGCTGGGCACGATCCGCGCAGCCGACCGCATTCTGGTGCTTGAGAGCGGACGCCTGCTTCAGCAGGGCTCGCATGAGGAGCTGCTCCGGCAGGGCGGCCTCTATAGTCAGCTGGTGCGGGGAAGTAAGGACGCGGCCGGGGAGTAAGGATGAGGGATGGTTGAGGCATGGTGAGGGTGAGGCAATGAAGTGTAACGCTGATGCTCACGCTAATGCTGATGCTCACGCTAATGCTCACACTTGCGTTGAAGGTTGTACGTAGAGGCTACGGCGGTGGAATTGGTAAGGTAACTGTATTTTGTGCAGTAGAAATCTCATTTTTGAGTGGAAAATGGTATTCTACTGTATTTGGTACATTAGATTTTGCTGATTTGAGCAGAAAAGTGGGGGTTGTTCGAATTCTACTGTACGAAGTGCAATAGCTTTTGAATTCTGCTGGAGATTACCCTTTTCTGTTGTACATTGTGCAATTGTGCTGTTGGTAAGCTCTAATATCGTACCACATACCTGTGAACCGTATCTCTTATCTCGCGGATAGTTGTATTTCGTGCAGGCGTGTTGATTACCCATATTATGGGATGACAAAAACACCTAAATGTTCTTTACGCCTGAGCTGATTAAGCTGAACCTGCCACTCCAGCGGAAGATTAAATATACGCCAGTCCTGCATAAATTCCCAAAGAGTCAGCTCAGCAAAGACCGGTACCTTCGGGTGAATTTCATCAAAAATGTATTTCAAAAGCACATACGCGGCAAGGGCTACAAACAATTGGCTATATACTGCATTTTCGGTGGTTCCAAATAGACAAGGGACATTCAAATGCTGTTTCACCCAGCGGAAAAATACTTCAATTTCCCAGCGTGCTTTGTACATTTCAGTAATCACATGAGCGGACTCTTTTCTCAAATCGGTCACAATTCGTACCACTTCACCCCGGTCATTTTCAAATTCAACGACGCGGTGGCGGTGGGCGGATTGGTGTTTGCCTTGACCAATATAACAGGTGATATCGCGTACAATTTTGGTGTCTCCCTCCGCCGGTCGTTGAAGCTTTCGCGGCATCACCAAATGGAGATTGTCTTTCAGACGAATCACAAAGGACTGACCTTGCTGCACATATTGATCCAATCGACCGATCTTTCCATACGCCCGATCCTGAACTAAAAGGTAGTCCTTATCGGCCAAAATTTCTCCAAATGGAGCGTCATTGCGCCTGGCAATCGATTCGACCACCTTCACGGGTGAATGCTGTCCATGCGAGAAGGCCACATGCAGCTTGATACCTCCTCTGAATTTTTTATACGGAGCCCAAGACATACGGGAGTTTGCCGCCGTAACCGTCGTAGAGTCAATAAGCAGAAGATCTTTAGGCAGATTCAGGTGCCGACGGGTTTGCCGGTTACATTTCTGGACGAGCAGTTGAAACAAACGCTTGAAGATATCGTAAGGCACTTCACCGGCTTTGCCCGAAAGAGTGGAGTAATGAACCTTGGGCAAATCGTAGTTCGAGCCCACCCGAGCACTTTGACGAAAGCCATCCCATTGGTGGTAGCAGGCTTGGATAAAGTAGTCGAACAACACACCGACAGTCATTTTGGTTCCTGTATCCTCGTAGTTCTCGGTTTGCCCAGTCACCATTTCGACTTCTTCCGGGGTTAATACTTGTTTGAACACGGCCAGGAATGGGGTATTATTATTCATGAGGTCGCCTCATTTCGGTTTGGTTTGGTCGTACTTACCATTACCCGAAATGGCGGCCTTTCTTGTCCCTTTTTTTGGGAAATCAACACGCTTATATTTCGTGCAGCTATAATGCTGCGGATTAACGAATAAGCTGGCATAGATGTATTCCGTACAACTAAGATCAGGCACATTAGTCTTTAAACGCAATGTAGAGATTTATAAGTGTACGAAGTGCAGCTAAAACTCACAATGGGCCTGATCCGAGCATTTTAGTTGTACAAACTGCACTTAAGTAACAGGCACGTAGCAATTGAGCGACAGACTCGTAGCGCACTCTCACAGAGTACAGCGTGCGGTTCACGCGGCGTCTGGTGTGAATCGGGAGTCCTCCAGTTAAAAGTTCGATAGCTAACAACAAGGGGATGCCTTAGCAGCCGGTTCGTTCATGGCTTGAGGCATCCCCTGTTTCAATGGAATATAATTAGGAGCGGGCTTCGGAGGACGGGGGCTGCTGTGCTTGCTGCTTCTCCCTGAAGCGGGGGCCAACGTAGTTCTTTTTGCGGTCACGGGTCAGAATCCAGCCGCCGAGGAAGGTCATGCCCGCCAGGAATAAAAGCAGGCCGCCGCCGAAATGCAGCCACGCGAACACCGGAACGACCGAGTCGTCTCCATGCATCGCGAAATAGTTGAACAGATCATCTTTCATCATCAGGAAGCCCGTCATCGCCAGGAGGCCGGGGATCACCAGAATAAGGATGGCAATGAAGCGTGAAATCAGCAGTTTCATCACAGTCGCTCCTCTTCGCAGCCGTTTGAATTCACCCATATGATAACGCTTTAACCTGCAAAAGTCCATGAATACATGACGTTTATAAGTTTTGAATTACTCCCGAAAGAGAGTACAATATAATAGATTGAACTGAATTCAAGAGGAATGACTGGAGGATACATATCATGACAATGACCTGTGATGTGGCGATACTTGGGGGAGGCACCGGCGGTTATGTGGCAGCGATCCGCGCTGCGCAGCTGGGCAAATCCGTTGTCGTTATTGAAATGGACAAGCTGGGCGGAACCTGCCTGCACCGCGGCTGTATTCCCAGCAAATCACTGCTGCGCAGTGCAGAGGTATTGGCTGAAATCAACGAGAGCGAAAGCTACGGTATAGAGACTACGGGCACCAAGCTGGTGTTCCCCAAAGTGCAGCAGCGCAAGGAAGCGGTAGTAGAGCAGCTACATCAGGGGGTGCAGTATCTGATGCGCAAGCACAAGATTCAGGTGCTGAAGGGCAAAGGCCGGATCATCGGGCCTTCGATTTTCTCCCCGCGAAGCGGCGCAGTGGCTGTAGAACTGGAGAATGGCGAGATGGAGACCGTGGTCTCTACGAATCTTATCATTGCTACCGGCTCGCGTCCGCGCGTTCTGCCGGGACTGGTGCCCGACGGCAAGGTGATTCTGAGCAGTGAGGAGGCGCTTACGCTTGAGGAGCTACCGGCCTCGATTATTATTGTGGGCGGCGGGGTGATCGGAGTGGAGTGGGCATCCATGCTGGCTGATTTCGGAGTGCAGGTGACTGTCGTCGAGGCAGCCGGGCAGCTGTTGCCACAGGAGGATGAAGAGGTGGCCCGCGAGCTGCTGCGTCTGCTGAAGAAACGCGGAGTCCGGGTGCTCACCGGAACAACGGTGGATGCCGAGACCTGCACAGTGTCGGAGACAGGGATTACGATTGAAGCCCGCAAGGGGGAGCAGAGCCAGAGTCTATCGGCTGATAAGCTGCTCGTATCCGTGGGACGCGTGGCGAACATCGAGAATCTCGGACTGGAAAATACAGATATCCGTTTCGATACAGGTGTCATTGCGGTGAATACCAATATGCAGACGGGTGAACCGCATATCTATGCGATTGGCGATTGTATCGGCGGTCTGCAGCTGGCTCATGCCGCCAGCCATGAGGGCATCCGTGCCGTCAACCATCTGTCGGGTGAAGCGCTCCATCCGTATGAAGCGCATCTGGTTCCCCGTTGTGTCTATACACGGCCGGAAGTGGCAAGTGTCGGTTACACAGAGAAGGAAGCGAAGGAGCTCGGCCGTGAGACGGTGACCGGCAAATTCCCGTTCTCCGCCATCGGCAAAGCCATTGTCTACGGCATGAAGGACGGCTTCGTGAAGGTGGTGGCTGACGCGAAGAACGGGGATATCCTCGGCGTGCAAATGATCGGCCCGCATGTGACCGATCTGATCGGCGAAGCGGCGCTGGCCCAGATCCTGGATGCTACACCTTGGGAGGTCGGGGAGGCTGTACATGCTCATCCGACACTGTCGGAGGTGCTGGGCGAGGCGATGCTGGCGGTGGATGGAAGAGCAATCGGATTCTAGCGTGCGATAGAGAGCTTAACAAGAAGGCCGGAGGGAGCGGAAGGCGCGTAATGCGCCGATATCGCTCCATACCGGCTATATTTGTTCGGTTCCAGAGCCTTGCCTTGGCGGAGGGATTTTGGCTTTTCTTTTTGCCACGAAAAAGATTATAATGGATTTAGTACCTGGTGATAGGATCAGGGCATATATATTTAGTATTAGGGTCAACCCGCCTGACGGACGCATCCTGAACCTGTTAGAGATAGCGGGGCTGGAAGCTGAGCGCCGGCAATACTTTTTAGGAGGTACCTCTTATATGGAATCCCAAGGTACTGTAGACACCGTTAACAGACATAAGCAGCTTGGACTCACAGACGGCCAGGTTATCGATATGTACAGATTCATGCAGCTCGGACGGAAATATGATGAGCGCAGTCTGCTGCTGCAGCGTGCGGGCAAGATCAATTTCCATGTATCCGGCATCGGGCAGGAGGCAGCACAGGTCGCGGCGGCATTTGCACTGGACCGGGAGAATGACTATTTCCTGCCCTATTACCGGGACTATGCGTTTGTCCTCTCTGTCGGAATGACCACGCGCGAGCTGATGCTCTCCGTCTTCGCCAAGGCGGAAGATCCCAACAGCGGCGGCCGGCAGATGCCGGGCCACTTCGGCAGCAAGCGCCTGCGGATTGTAACGGGCTCAAGCCCGGTCACGACCCAGGTTCCGCATGCGGCAGGCTTCGCGCTGGCGGCGAAGATGCAGAAGAAGAAGTTCGTCTCCTTCGTTACCTTCGGGGAAGGCTCCAGCAACCAGGGGGATTTCCATGAAGCGTGTAACTTTGCCGGTGTGAATAAGCTGCCTATGATTATTTTTTGCCAAAACAATCAGTATGCGATCTCGATTCCTGCTCACAAGCAGCTTGGCGGCAAGGTCAGCGACCGTGCGCTCGGTTACGGCTTCCCCGGCATCCGGGTGGACGGCAATGATCCGCTGGAGGTCTACCGTGTGGTGAAGGAGGCCCGGGAACGTGCGCTTGCCGGTGAAGGCCCGACCCTGATTGAAGCGATGATGTACCGCCTGTCGCCGCACTCCACTTCGGATAATGATCTGGCTTACCGGACCCAGGAGGAAGTTGATGAGAACTGGGCAAAAGACGGCATCGCCGCGTTCCGCACCTATCTGACCGGACTCGGTCTATGGAGTGACGAGCAGGAGCGTGATCTGGCTGCCGAATATAATCTTGAACTGAAAGAGGCTATAACCTACGCGGAGAATGCGCCGTTCCCGAAACCGGAAGATACGCTGCTGCATGTCTACGATGAATCCGGCCTGAAGGGGGGCGCTTAAGCCATGGCGATGATGGAATATATCGATGCAATCCGGCTGGCAATGAAGGAAGAGATGGAACGTGACGAGTCGGTGTTCGTGCTGGGTGAGGATGTCGGCGTGAAGGGCGGCGTCTTCACAACAACCAAAGGCTTGCAGGAGCAGTTCGGCGCAGAACGGGTGCTGGACACACCGCTTGCGGAATCTGCTATTGCAGGGGTGGCTATCGGTGCTGCAATGTATGGTATGAAGCCGATTGCCGAGATGCAGTACTCGGATTTCATGCTGCCCGCAACGAACCAGATTATCAGTGAAGCCGCCAAAATCCGCTACCGTTCCAATAATGACTGGAACTGTCCGGTCGTCATCCGTGCGCCGATCGGCGGAGGCATCTTCGGCGGGCTGTACCATTCGCAGTGTCCGGAGTCGATTTTCTTCGGCACGCCGGGACTTAAGATTGTGGCTCCTTATTCGGCTGCAGATGCCAAGGGCCTGCTCAAGGCCGCTGTCCGCGATCCTGATCCGGTGCTGTTCTTCGAGAACAAGAAGTGCTACAAGCTGATCAAGGGCGATGTGCCGGAAGGCGACTACACGGTGCCGATTGGTGAAGCGAATCTGCTGCGTGAAGGCAGCGATATTACGGTGATCGGGTATAGCCTGCCGCTGCATTTTGCGATGCAGGCAGCGGAGGAGCTGGAGAAGGAGCATGGCGTAACCGCGCATATCCTGGATCTGCGCACCCTCCAGCCGCTGGACCGCGAGGCGATTATTGCCGCTGTTCGGCAGACCGGCAAGGTGCTGATTGTCCATGAGGACAACAAGACCGGAGGCATCGGCGCTGAAGTGGCGGCGATCATCGCCGAGCATTGTCTCTTCGACCTCGATGCCCCAATCTTCCGCCTGTGCGGACCCGATGTCCCGGCAATGCCGATCTCACCGCCGATGGAGAAATTCTTCCTGCTCAGCAAGGACAAGGTCAAGGCTGAGATGCTGCGTCTGGCGCAGTATTAAGTTCAATAGTTCATCCTACCTGGACACCGCGACCGGGACCCGGGCAAGAATGTTGCAGAAAGTGCAGCTTGGATATGAAATATACAGTGAATTGGGAAGAATGCTGCAGGAAATACAACAATATGTCCGCTCAGCCGCCCGAATGAAGAGAATTGCTGCGTTTTGAGCAACATTTTTGATTTTGGGCAGATTTGTATGAGCGAATGTTGTATTAAGTGCAGGATTTCATGGCTGGCTATCCGTTCGGGGGCCAGGTGGCTAATGCTTACAAAACAAAGCCTATGCTTCCGATGCCAGTTTTGTACGAAGTAAATTCAAGAAGTCCACGCTTACAAACCATTAAGGAGTGACATTATGTCTGACAATACAACGCTGACGGATGTAATTATGCCGCAGCTGGCTGAATCGCTGGTGTCAGCGACTATCGGGAAGTGGCTGAAGCAACCGGGTGATTCGATAGAGCAATATGAGCCGATCTGCGAGCTAATCACGGATAAGGTGAACGCGGAGCTGCCTGCAACGGTAGACGGCACCATGGCCGAGCTGCTGGCCGAAGAGGGCCAGACGGTCAGCGTCGGCGAGATCATCGCCCGCATCGCAGTGGCTGGCTCCGCTGCGCCAGCCGCTGCAGCCCCGTCACCGGCAGCTTCCGGTGACGCCCCAGCCCCAGCGGCTGCCCCGGCTGCGGCATCCGGCACCGCCCCGCAGGCGGCCCACGCCGCCGCGCGGCCGCCCGTGCCCGCTGCGGCTTATGACGCCGCAGCTCCAATGCGGGCCCGTTACTCTCCGGCTGTGCAGACGCTGGCCGCCGAGCACGGCATCAACCTGGCGGCCGTGCCGGGCACCGGCCTGGGCGGACGTATCACACGCAAGGATGTGCTCACGTTCCTGGAGAACGGCGTCTCCGTCCAGCCGCCGGCACCCGCAGCAGCCCCTGCTGCTGCGCCTGTACCTGACGCCGCCCCTGCACCGGCTGCGCAGCAGCCTGTGTTCCAGCCGGTTCAGGATGAATTTCAGCCGGTGCGCAATTCCGGCTTGCACCTCAGCGAATCGCCGAAGATTCCGACGATTGAGATCGAAGGCGGACGGGGCAGCAGCTCGGAATATCTGATCGACGTTACGCCGATCCGTAATACGATTGCTACCAGAATGCGCCAGAGCGTCTCGGAGATCCCGCATGCCTGGACGATGATCGAGGTCGATGTGACCAATCTGGTGGTGCTGCGCAACAAGCTGAAGGATGAGTTCAAGCGCAAAGAGGGCATTAACCTGACCTATCTCGCTTTTCTGATGAAGGCGGTGGTCAGTGCAATCAAGGATTACCCGATCATGAACTCGGTCTGGGCCGTTGACAAAATCATCGTCAAACGCGACATCAACATCTCGCTGGCCGTAGGCACAGAGGATTCCGTCATGACGCCGGTCATCAAAAAAGCCGATCAGAAGAATGTCGCCGGGCTGGCCCGCGAGATCGACGAACTGGCACTCAAGACACGGGAGGGCAAGCTGCGCCTGGACGATATGCAGGGCGGTACGTTCACGGTGAACAACACCGGCTCGTTCGGCTCGATTCTGTCTTACCCGATTATCAACTATCCGCAGGCGGCGATTCTGACTTTTGAATCTATCGTCAAAAAGCCTGTCGTCATCAATGATATGATTGCCGTACGTTCGATGGCGAATATCTGTCTGTCGCTGGATCACCGGATTCTGGACGGAGTCATCAGCGGACGGTTCCTGCAGCGCGTGAAGGATAATGTGGAAGGCTACACCCCGGAGACGAAGCTCTACTAAGTAAGGCGGCTGCGGACTCCTGGAACAGGGAGAATGAGAAGCAAAGGGGAACTTAGATCATGGAGAATCTGAACCTAAGAAAACTTACAGTTACCATTCTTCCGGTGATGGAGTACGGAGCGGCCTGGGAGTTGCAAAAGGAAGCGGTGCATGCGATTGACGCGGGCACTGCTTCCGAGCAGCTGATTCTTTTGCAGCATCCGCCCACATACACCATCGGTTCGCAGAATCATCCGGAGCATCTGCTCCTCAGCGGGGAACAGCTCAGGCAGCAGGGCATTGCGCTGTTTGAGATTGACCGCGGGGGAGATATTACATATCACGGGCCCGGCCAGCTGGTCGGGTACCCGCTTTTGAAGCTGGGCGAGAACGGTAAGGTTGATCTGCATGGCTATCTGCGCAAGCTGGAGTCGGTGATTATTGCGTATCTGGAGGCCTATGGCATTACGGGAACCCGCAAGCAGGGGTATACCGGGGTGTGGGTCGGTGATGAGAAAATCTGTGCCATCGGCGTAAAGTTCAACAAGTGTAAATTCCGCCGTGGGTTTGTCACCAGTCATGGCTTCGCCTTCAACGTATCGGCCGGGATCGGGCAAAGCGGCTTCACAGGCATTATCCCTTGCGGGATTGCGGAATACGGAGTGACCTCGCTTGAGGAATGTACAGGGCGCGCTTTTGACATCGGGACGGTCGCTGAAGAGCTGGTGCCCTATTTCCTGGAGCAGTTTCCGTATAGCCAAACAGCGCCCGGGGAACCCGGACGCTGTTACTTAAGCGCTAAGCGTGATTAACCTGCGAGGAACGGTTCGATGACGAACAGCACCGTAGAGGCGATCATAGCGAACAGCATGATGTAGATGATAATGCGGAACCATTTTTGTCGTTGCATGAGTGACTCCTTTGAGATTAGTTTAAGTTATGAGCATAAGCCCACAATTGAACGCAGTACAACCATTGTAACGTATCTGAGAAAGAGAGGGAAGTCCATATGATATCAGAAGACCGATTGATCCATGAGTTCATGGAGCTTGTCCAGATTGACAGTGAGACCCGGAATGAACGGCAGATTGCCGATGTGCTCAAGGAGAAGTTCAGCAGCCTGGGGCTGACTGCGGCGGAGGACGATTCGCAGGAGAGAACGGGGCACGGAGCCGGCAACCTGTTCGTGACCTGGCCTGCGGACAGCGGTGTGAGCGCGCCGAAGCTGCTGTTCACGTGCCATATGGATACCGTGGTACCCGGCCAGAAGATCAAGCCTGCCCTGGGGGAAGACGGCTGGATTCGAAGTGATGGCAGCACCATTCTTGGAGCGGATGACAAAGCGGGACTGGCTGCCCTGTTCGAAGCGATCCGGGTCATTCAGGAGCAGAAGCTGCCGCACGGCCAGATTCAGTTCGTCATTACGGCAGGCGAAGAGTCGGGGCTGATGGGCGCACGCGCCATGGACCCGGCGCATCTGGATGCAGATATGGGCTTCGCGCTGGATTCCAACGGAGAAGTGGGAGCCATTGCGATTGCAGCACCGGCACAGGCGAAGGTCACGATGCAGATCTTCGGCAAATCCGCCCATGCAGGCGTGAACCCGGAGGATGGCATCAGCGCCATTCAGGTAGCGAGCAAAGCGATCTCGGCTATGAAGCTTGGACGGATCGACAACGAGACGACAGCGAATATCGGCAAATTCGCCGGCGGCGGACCGACGAATGTGGTCTGCGATCATGTTCAGCTGGATGCGGAGGCCCGCAGTATTGTGCAGGAGAAGGTAGAGAAGCAGATTGCGTCTATGCGTGAGGCGCTGGAGACTACCGCACGCGACCACGGTGCGCAGAGTGAATTCCGCAGCGAGATGATCTATCCGGCGTTCAGCTTTAATGGGAATGATCCGGTTGTTCAATTGGCTGACCGGGCGATCACTTCGCTGGGTCTGACGACCCGGCTGTTCGCTTCCGGCGGCGGCAGTGATGCCAATGTGTTCAACGGGCTGAATGTTCCGGTTGTGAATCTGGCGGTTGGCTACGAGGATATTCACACTACGAAGGAGCGGATCAAGGCCGCAGACATCGTCAAGGTGGCCAGCCTGGTTGTTGCCATTGTGGCCGAGAGCCAGAAGGGCTGAGCCGATCAAGACACTGTGCAGGAGGGACCCGTTCATGCCAAGGCTAGTACCAAGGCGGTCTGCTGCCGCATAACAAATAATAAACAGGAGCTGCTTCCGGGATGATCCGGGAGACAGCTCCTTCTTATACTCTGGAATATTATAGACGCTGACCGGAAGAACGAAGCGGCATTATCCAGCCTTGGAAGCTTTGATCCGCGAATCTGCCTGGAGCAGCAGGATGTAAGAGAGGGGCATATCGCGCCCGTATTGCTTCATCCACCCGGCCATTACGGCCATAATCTGTTCCGGTTTACCTACCATTGTAACTGCGGATGAGCTTGCTTGGACAAGGATGTTATTCATGCCTGCATTCCTTCTTTCTTCTTAAGTTTGCTATAATACACCCTATGCATAACGATGCCAAAGGAGACCACAAATCTATGAAAAAAGATGAAATAAACCGCAACCCCGCATTGGATGAAGAAACATTGTCAACGAAGCCGATTTTTGCAGGCCACATTATTTCGCTTCAGGTGGATACCGTGAGGCTTCCTGACGGCAACACCGCAACCCGCGAGGTCGTGAAGCACCCTGGAGCTGTAGCCGTGCTGGCCTTGAACCAAGGTAAAATGCTGGTCGTGGAGCAGTACCGTCAGCCGATGCACCGTACCGAGGTGGAGATTCCCGCAGGCAAGCTGGACCCGGGTGAAGATCCGCTGGCGGCTGCGGGCCGTGAGCTTCAGGAGGAGACCGGCTTTCATAGCGGGGGGCTGAAGCTGCTGAAGTCGTTCTACACCTCGCCCGGCTTCGCCGACGAGATCATTCACCTCTATGTGACCGAGGATGCCCAGCCGGGCGAGATGGCGCTGGATGAGGATGAGTTCCTGGAGGTCTCCGAGCTGACGCTGGAGGAAGCCTACCAGTACATTGCGGACGGACGTATTGCCGATGCCAAGACGATGATGGCGGTCTATGCCTGGCATCTCTACACGCTGACAGGCCAATGGCACTAGCGGCGGAGCTCAGCAACGTCTACTGCGATCTGCATGTGCATATCGGACGGACTTCGGAGGGCCAGGCGGTCAAAATCAGCGGCAGCCGTGATCTGACCTTCGCCGGGATTGCCCGGGAAGCGGCGGAGCGCAAGGGGATTGGCCTGATCGGCATTATCGACAGCCACTCACCGGGCGTGCTGCGTGATATTCATACCGCGCTGGATTCCGGTGAAATGACGATAGCCGCAGGCGGCGGAATTGCGTACCGGGGGACAACGATCCTGCTGGGAACCGAGATCGAGATCCGTGAGCCCGGGCGACGGGAGTGCCATGTCCTGGCCTTCATGCCGGACCTTGGAACGATGGAGGATTTCAGCACCTGGATGAGCGCCCATATGCGTAATGTGAATCTCAGCTCGCAGCGCCTGTACGCCCCTTCCAGGGTGCTTCAGGACGAGATTACCGGGCGGGGCGGGCTGCTGATTCCGGCACATATTTTCACGCCTCATAAGGGGCTCTATGGCTGCGCGGCCGAGCGGATGGCTGAGTTATTCGATCTGGACCGCATCGCGGCGGTGGAGCTTGGCCTCAGTGCGGATTCAGAGATGGCAGGGTATATCTCGGAGCTTGACCGTTACAGCTTCCTGACCAATTCCGATGCTCATTCCCTCGGCAAAATCGGCCGCGAGTACAATGTCATCGAGATGCGGGAGCCCTCCTTCGAGGAGCTGAAGCTGGCGCTCCGGCGCTCGGAAGGACGCAGGGTCAGCGCCAACTTCGGGCTGAATCCCCGGCTGGGCAAATATCACCGGACCTACTGCGGCGGCTGCGGCAGCATCATCGATGAAGCCTACAGCACCTCGGAGCGCTGCCCGTATTGCGGCAGTCCGAAGCTGGTCCAGGGTGTGCTGGACCGCATTCTGCACATTGCCGACCGTCCGCTGCCGCAGGTTCCGGAATATCGGCCTGCGTACCATTACCAGGTGCCGCTGGAGTTCATTCCCGGCCTCGGCAAGCGTAAGCTGAACCAGCTGCTGGAGGCTTTTGGCACAGAGATGAACATTCTGCACCGGGCTGCGGAAGCCGAGCTTGCCGCTGTAGCGGGAGCGGAGCTGGCCGGGCTGATCGTGCTGGCCCGTACAGGACAGCTCGTGCTCTCCTCGGGTGGCGGAGGCACCTACGGCAAGGTGCTCAAGAACTAAGGACAAGTCATAGATCAGGACATTCCCTCATATGGTGTAACATGTGACCGGAAAGGGGAATGTCAGGGTGCGCAGTCTAAAGCTGATGGTGAAGGAACAGACGCCTCTATATATTTTTGTCGCGGTATTATTTCTGGTCGGGGTGGTCTTCGGAGCGCTTATCGTCACTGCGCTTACGCTGGATCAGCAGCAGGAGCTGGGCGATTACTTAAGCAATTTCTTCGTGACGGTCGATCAGCAGGGACTGCCTGCCGCGCAGGATTCATACTGGAGCATCGCCGCCTTTCATCTGAAGTGGGTCGGCCTGATCTGGGTGCTCGGCTTGTCCGTGATCGGACTTCCGGGCATTCTAATTCTGGATTTCCTCAAAGGCGTGCTGATCGGCTTCACCGTCGGCACTCTCGTCAGCCAATATTCCTGGCACGGTATGCTGTTCGCCCTGGTCTCCGTCGCTCCGCATAATCTGGTGCTGATTCCAGTGCTGCTGGTATGCAGCGCGGCGGCCCTCGGTTTCTCCCTGCTAATGATCCGCAGCCGGGTACTGGGACAGCAGCGCCGCACGCAGGTGACTCATCCGTTCATGATGTATACGCTGCTCTCGCTGGGGATGGCGCTGCTGGTGATGGGAATCTCGGGCTTCGAGGCTTACGTGACTCCGGTGATGATGCGCTGGGTGACGCCTCTTCTGGTGTCGGCCGGATGAGGAAGAATTTTCAAATATGGAGGATCTGTGAATGAATGGGCCAGCCCTGTCGAGATACTAAAACCGTTTGACTTCTTAAAGGAAATCCCCCTATAATGGAAGAAGTGGCTTGAAGCCCGGTGTGGTAATTTTCCAAGGGGGAGGCAGACAATGGAAGCCCGAATAGACAAGATTAAGCAACAACTACAATCCCAAGGATACAAGCTTACACCTCAACGGGAAGCGACCTTAAGAGTTCTCCTGGAGAACGAGGATGATCATTTAAGTGCGGAAGATGTATTTATGCTTGTGAAAGAAAAGGCGCCCGAGATCGGTCTTGCCACCGTGTATCGTACCCTGGAACTGCTTAGCGAGCTTCATGTCGTGGAGAAGATCAATTTCGGAGACGGTGTGGCCCGCTATGATCTGCGTACGGATACGGCGAAGCATCATCATCATCATTTGATTTGTGTGCAGTGCGGAAGTATGGATGAGATTCGTGAGGATTGGCTCGGACCGCTGGAAGAGCGGCTGGAGCAGGAATACAACTTCACGGTGGTTGATCATAGACTTGATTTTCACGGAATATGCCACCGCTGCAAGGATAAGAATCCGGCAGAGGACAATACTCCCGAATAAGCGTATATAGAACGTGGACTTAAGAATGCTTCATTGCGATATTCCTAAGCTCATCTTCAGATGAAGCATGACCGCGCAAGCTCTCCCCCGGCTGAATGGCTGGAGGGGAGCTTTTTGATTGCCGGGAGAGCAAGGAAAGTGGGCTGCGGCGGGGAATGAAAGGGATAAATCCCATTGAATTCGCTGAAAGTGGGCTGTAGCGGGGAATGAAAGGGATAAATCCCTTTGAATCCGCTGAAAGTGGGCTGGATGAGGAAAAGAAAGGGATAAATCCCTTTGAATTGGCTGAAAGTGAGCTGGATGAGGAAAAGAAAGGGATAAATCCCTTTTAATTGGCTGAAAGTGGACAGGACGAAGAAAAGAAAGGGATAAATCCCACTAAATTCACTAAAAGTGTGCTGGACGGGCAGTTGAAGGAGAGTAATGAAGAGCACAAGTGCCCCTGAATTCAGCCAAAGTCGGCTAAACGGGCAAATGAAGAGCACAAGTGCCCCTGAATTCAGCCCAAGTACGCTATATTGAGCAAATGAAGAGCATTAGTGCACCTGATTTTGGCAAACGTGGACTAAACAGGCGAATAAGGTGTAAAAGTGCACCTGATTTCGGCAGAGCCGTCTCAGTGAGAGCGGCCAGGGAGCCAAATATTACTTAACATACATAACACGTCCCTCCGGCGCATAAAGTGAAGGACGAGTTCTGCTCACATTCCTTCTGCCCGCATTCTTTCTACTCGCCGCACTTGCCTGCACTTACCCAAGTGCAGCAGAAGGGAAGCATATGCAGGATGATGATGCAGATGCTGATATCATTTTGAGGAGGCTGCCTGGATGATTATTTCTCTGCCCCGCACGGTGCGGCGGCTGTATTTCATGACGATGCTTGTGGCGGTAAGCTGTGTGCTGTATTATGTTTTGAGCTGGGTTAGCGCATGGATCAGTCCGGCCCGCAATGTTGAGATTCCGGAAGGCACCGCTGTCCGGGCGTTTCAGGATGTCCAGTATGGGGAACAGGGGATAAGTGCGGGGGATCGCCTGCGCCTTTTTTACTGGTACGGGGAGTAACGGGCCGGATTGCAGGATTAAGGGAGAAGTATGTCGAATCAATCTATAGCATGTCATGGAACAACGCTGTTCCGGCTGCTGGATCTCAACCCGCTGCGAAGCTGCATGAAGCAGCCTGAGTCTGACAGGAGCGTGAATTGATGAAGTCATACTTACAGCCGTTTATGCAGTATTTGTCCGGGGACAAAGGATTGTCTCCTAGTACGCTGGAATCCTATGGACGGGATATTTCGCAGTTTCTGGAGTTTACGGAAGAGCGGGGCCTGGACGCGGCCGAAGATATTAGAAGAACGCATATCATGCTCTATCTGGGTGCCCTGCGCGGAGCAGGGAAGGCAGCAGCCACGGTGAACCGGAATACGGTATCGCTGCGCGCCTATTTTCATTTTTTGATGAAGGAACGGCTGATTGGCCAAGATCCTACGCTGGATATGGAAGCCATTAAGCCGAGTTACAAGCCGCCGATCATTCTCAGCATTGCGGAGATCGAGCGTCTGCTGGCGGCTCCGGATGAAGCTGCTCCCCAGGGGATGCGCGATAAGGCAATGCTGGAGCTGCTGTATGCGACGGGTATCCGTGTGACGGAGCTGATCTCGATGAATGTGGAGGATGTGAACACATCCTTGCGGTTCGCACGCTGCAGCGGCGCCTCCGGCAAGGAGCGTGTGGTCCCGATCGGCGTGATTGCGGCTGATTGCGTGGCCCGTTATACCTCGGGAATGCGGGACAAGCTGCTGCGTGCGAGCCGGGAGGAGCCTGCGCTGTTCCTGAATAGTCTGGGCGGACGGCTGACCCGTCAGGGCTTTTGGAAAATCATCAAAAAATACGCGCGTGAAGCTCAGATTGAGCAGGACATCACACCGCATACTCTGCGCCACTCCTTCGCTGCGCATCTGCTGGAAGGCGGGGCGGACCTGCGCTCTGTGCAGCAGATGCTGGGCCATTCCGATAGTTCGACCACTCAGATCTACAGCGGGATTGCCCGCAAGAATATGAAGGAGGTCTACGAGAATCATCATCCCCGGGCGAAATAGCCGGCTGTACAAGGATGAGAGACCTTAGGAATAACGGGCGGGCGGATCGGATTGGGCCGAAAAGATGCTTTTTGTGAGTAAGAAAGCTATGATGGAATCATACTGAAGAAATCGCTCCCGGGAGAGGTTCTCCCGGAGTTTCTTCATGCTTAGAGCAGACGGCAAGATTATGCAAACTATAAAAGGAGTGAAGACGGCAATGTCCTCATTTAAACGCATCGGATTTATTGTTCTGG
Source organism: Paenibacillus sp. FSL R7-0333 (assembly GCF_038000365.1). NCBI lineage: Bacteria > Bacillati > Bacillota > Bacilli > Caryophanales > Paenibacillaceae > Paenibacillus > Paenibacillus sp. FSL R7-0333. The sequence goes on along the minus strand of NZ_JBBOBZ010000001.1, from coordinate 4,657,371 downwards.
ACAGTGTAGGTATCGGTGAAGCGCCGGATGCTGCTAATTTCGGAGATACAGGCTCCCATACGCTCGGACATATTCTGGAACGGGTTCCGGGTCTTAAGCTTCCGAATCTGCAGCAGCTCGGGCTGGCGAATATTGCCCCGCTGCCGCCGCTTGAACCGGTAACGGCCCCTACAGGCTACTACGGCAAAATGCAGGAGGTATCCGTAGGCAAGGACACCATGACCGGACACTGGGAGCTGATGGGACTGAAGATTGAGGTTCCTTTTAACACCTACTTCGACGGCTTCCCTGCGGAGCTGATCGAGAAATTCGAAGCGGCTACCGGACGCAAGGTCATCGGCAACAAGCCGGCCTCCGGCACGGAGATTCTTGTGGAATACGGCGAGGAGCAGATGAAGACGGGCGCATGGATTGTCTATACTTCGGCGGACAGCGTGTTCCAGCTTGCAGCGCATGAAGATATCATCCCTCTGGAGGAGCTATACAGCGCCTGCAAAATCGCCCGTGAGCTGACGATGGCTCCCGAGTTCTCCGTAGGCCGCGTGATTGCCCGCCCTTATGTGGGCGAGCCGGGCAACTTCGTGCGCACGCCGAACCGCCATGATTATGCGGTGAAGCCGCCGGAGCCGACAGTGATGAACGCTCTGGAGGATATCGGCAAGGATGTGATTGCTGTGGGTAAGATCAATGATATTTTTACCGGCGAAGGGGTAACCGCAACCTATCCGACCAAAAGCAATGAACACGGCATCCAGATTACCATCGACGAGCTGCGCAAGCCGTTTAACGGATTCCTGTTCACTAATCTGGTGGACTTCGATTCCCTCTACGGCCACCGCCGTGATCCGGAAGGCTACGGCCGCGCGCTGGAGGTATTCGATCAGGCGCTGCCTGAGCTGCTCAGTACGCTCGGTGAGGATGATCTGCTGATCATCTCCGCAGACCATGGCAATGACCCGATCCATGCCGGAACGGACCACACGCGCGAGTATGTGCCGCTCCTGGTCTACAGCCCGCGATTCAAGACTCCCGGCAGCCTGGGCATCCGCCAGACCTTCTCGGATGTGGCCGCCACAATCGCCGATAACTTCGGGGCGAAGGCTCCGCAGTACGGGACAAGCTTTTTGTCTGAATTACAGTAATCACACCACAGCTTGAACTGGATTTTTTGAAAAAAGAAGGAGTGTAACCCATGACCACTATAACCTCAAGCAAAATTCAAGAAGCCGCCGTATATATTAAAGATAAATGCACCGTCGCCCCTGAAATCGGGCTGATCCTGGGCTCCGGCCTAGGCATTCTGGCGGATCTGATCACAGATGAAGTCGTTATTCCTTATCATGAGATTCCTCATTTCCCGGTGTCCACGGTAGAAGGACATGAAGGTGAGCTGTTGATCGGCATGATCGAAGGCCGCCGCGTGGTCATGATGAAGGGCCGCTTCCACATGTATGAAGGCTACGGCCCTGAGGTTACAGCATTCCCGGTACGGGTGATGAAGGAGCTGGGCGTAACCAGCCTGCTGGTCACCAACGCTGCCGGTGGCGTCAACACGGAATACACACCGGGCGATCTCATGCTAATCACAGATCATTTGAACCTTACTGGCCGCAATCCGCTGAGCGGACCGAATGACAATGCGCTGGGCGTACGGTTCCCGGATATGTCCTCGGCGTACAGCCCGCGTCTGATTGCAGCCGCCAAGGAAGCTGCCGCCGCCCTGAATTTCGAGTTCAAAGAAGGCGTATATGCCGGTCTGCTCGGACCGAACTATGAGACGCCTGCCGAGATCGTGATGCTGCGCCGCCAGGGAGCAGATGCCGTAGGCATGTCGACCGTATCCGAGACCATCGTTGCCCGTCATGCCGGGATTGAAGTGCTGGGCATTTCCTGTATCACCAACATGGCCGCCGGTATTCTGCCGCAGCCGCTGAATCATGCAGAGGTGATGGAGACGGCTGAGCGTGTGCGCGAGCAGTTCCTGAAGCTTGTGCTTGCTTTTATTCCCAAAATGTAGGTACTGCTTCACATACGCGTTATTCTATACACAATTCATATCCGGGAGGAACAATCGATGACAACACCAACAACAATCCCATACGGCACACAAGTGAAGGAAGCCGCTGCTTATATTCAGTCTAAATTCGGCGGTTATACACCGGCAATCGGCCTTATTCTGGGTTCAGGTCTTGGCGACCTGGGCGATCAGATCGAAGATGCAGTCTACCTGCCTTATGAAGAAATTCCGCATTTCCCCCGTTCAACGGTAGAAGGCCATGCCGGACGGTTTGTGATCGGTAAGCTGGAAGGCAAGGATGTTATGATCATGCAGGGCCGTTTTCACTACTATGAAGGTTATGAGATGCGCAAGGTAGTTCTTCCGGTCTATGTAATGGCTAAGCTGGGCATCGGTACCCTTGTTATTACCAACGCAGGCGGCGGGATGAACAGAGCGTTCAAGGCAGGTGACCTGATGCTGATTACCGACCACCTCAATATGACCGGCGACAACCCGCTGATCGGACCGAATGATCCGGAGCTGGGCGTAAGGTTCCCTGATATGTCCAGTGCCTATGACCCTGAATATATTGCATTGGCGAAGAAGCTTGCAGGGGGCGTTACAGGTGTGGACGGTGAAGCGCTTGTGCTGCAGGAAGGCGTATATGCCGGCATCAGCGGTCCTACTTATGAGACCCCGGCTGAGCTGAAAATGCTGGCCTATCTCGGCGGCGATGCCGTGGGAATGTCCACCGTGCCGGAGGTTATCGTGGCCAGTCACAGCAAGCTGCGCGTGCTCGGCATTACCTGTATCACTGACATGGCGATCGGCGATGAGCTGGAGCCGCTCACCCATGAGCAGGTAGTAAAAGTGGCGAACCTGACCAAGCCAAAATTCATCGGACTGGTGCGCTCCTTCGTCCGTGAGGTACAGATCTAATGCGTGCTGTTGATCTTATTCAGAAGAAAAGAGACGGCGGTGAGCTTAGCCGCGAAGAAATAGCGTTCCTGATTCAAGGCTACAGCAAAGGGGAAATCCCGGATTATCAAATTTCCGCCTGGGCAATGGCCGTGTATTTCCGCGGAATGAACGCGCGGGAGACCGGCGACCTGACCCTGGAGATGGCAATGTCCGGCGACCAGGTGGACCTTAGCCCGATTGCGGGCATCAAGGTGGACAAGCATTCTACCGGAGGCGTGGGTGATAAGACGACCGTGGTGCTTGCACCGCTGGTCGCAGCGGCCGGAGTTCCGGTAGCCAAAATGTCCGGGCGCGGCCTCGGCCACACCGGAGGCACACTGGACAAGCTGGAGTCGATCACGGGATTCTCGGTGGAGATGGACCGGGAACGGTTCTTCGCCCAGGTGGGCGAGATCGGCGCGGCGGTGATCGGCCAGTCCGGCAACATCACGCCGGCGGACAAGAAGCTGTATGCCCTGCGTGATGTGACGGCCACGGTGGAATCGATTCCGTTGATTGCCAGCTCCGTCATGAGCAAGAAGATCGCCGCAGGCGCAGACGCCATCGTGCTGGATGTGAAGACTGGCAGCGGCGCATTCATGAAGACGCTGGACGATTCCATCGCGCTGGCCCAGGCCATGGTGGATATCGGCACTCACCTTGGCCGCAACACGGTAGCGGTCATCAGCGATATGGACCAGCCGCTGGGCTTCGGTATCGGCAATGCCCTGGAGATCAAGGAGGGCATCGAGACCTTGAACGGTCACGGGCCGAAGGATCTGCAGGAGGTCTGCCTGATCCTGGGCAGCCAGATGCTGGTGCTCGGCGGCAAGGCGAAGGATGAGGAAGAAGCGCGCTCTATGCTGCTGTCCCATATCGAAGACGGCAGCGCCCTCGCTAAGTTCAAGCAGATGGTGTCAGCCCAGGGCGGCGATGTCTCACAGATTGATTCTCCTGACACCTTGCCCGCTGCCCGCAGATTCATCGAGGTCAAGGCTGCGACCGCAGGCTATGTGGAGAGCATCCAGGCTGAAGAGATCGGTGTGGCCGCGATGCTGCTCGGTGCCGGACGCGAGACGAAGGAGTCCGTGATCGATCTGGCGGTCGGCATTCAGCTCTCGCTGAAGGTCGGCGACGCCGTGGCCGCAGGTGATACGCTGGCAGTGCTGCATGTGAACGATGCCAGCGAGAGTAAGGTGCAGGAAGCCGAAGCCAAAGTGCTGGAAGCTTACCGCATCTCCGCCCAGCCAGTTCCGCCGCAGCCGCTGGTCTTTGCGCTGGTGACCAAGGACGGGGTAACGCGTTACTAGCCGGACCGGAGTACACTTTGGAATCTACGTTTATACAAACAAGCCGTACGAATCAGCAGATTGCTGGTGTACGGCTTGTTTTATTTTTGTATAGGAAACTATAGTTTCCTTCTGCTGTGGAAAAGGTGTGTGTAAATTTGTGGATACGAGTTCTTTGAAAGATTCGTAGAAGGACTTTAATGCTGAATGTGACTGAAGGCTGAGGGTATGCTTACAACCGAATACAATGGGCTATTACAGCGGAATATGGATCCAATGTATGTGAAAAACAGCATACATTGTGCTCGCAAGCAGGCGCACGGCCTGAATATATGTGAAAAACAGCATACATTGTGCTCGCAAGCAGGCGCACGGCCTGAATATATGTGAAAAACAGCATACATTATACTCGCAAGTAGGCACACGGCCCGAATGTATGTGAAAAACAGCATACATTGTGTTCGCGCGAAGGTAATCTTATTCATCCTTTAGGATGATTTAGTTCTGAAGACATCTGGGTCATTCCTTCGCCTGTTGCCTGCATATCTAGTAATTCCCTTTACATAAGCCTGAATCTCGTAACGAATGGAACCAAATCACTGATTACTAGGGTCAACAGCATAAGCAATTGAATTTAGCATGAATATGATAGACTACATACTATTTTATTACCGGATTCATATGGAAAGAACCGATAGGTTCTGGATGAATGTGTAGTTCATTTATAAAGATGATTCTTAAAGCGATGGAGCAGCTAACTTCTAGAGAAGGAGGCCAGGGAATGGCGGTATGGAATACGGGGCCTATTGAGAATAATGCTGTAAACGGCTCAAGACCAACGATATCATCGACTGTAATAATCGCCAATCAAAGTACAACCCAACCCGTGATCGTCTTAACACAGGGTTACAATCTCAGTGGGATGAGATCATTGTTTATCTTAAGCCAGGATGAGATTCTACCCAATACGGTGATTTCCAGAGATTATTACAGTAATCTTAATTCCTTTGAATTTGTATTTACAATCACTGGTGGAGCTGTTGATAACACGGAAATATCTGTATGGGGAAAAGGAAGTTCAGGACAGCTAACTACCCCACATCGCTTAGTTTCTGCAGAATTACTAGGTTATTCTGGAGGGGCGGGTGTGACAGGGGCAACGGGAGCGGCTGGTGTAACTGGAGCCACCGGAGCGACAGGCTTGACGGGAGGAACGGGAATCACCGGGGCGACAGGTGTAACGGGAGCGACTGGAGCGACTGGAGCAACCGGAGGAACTGGAGTTACGGGAGCCGCCGGAGCCACCGGAGCAACTGGAGTAACGGGAGTAACCGGGGCAACTGGCCTTACGGGAGCAACGGGGGCAACGGGAGCAACGGGTGCAACCGGAGCAACTGGAATTACGGGGGCAACGGGGGAGACCGGGACCACAGGTGTAACAGGAGCGACTGGAGCTACGGGAGCAACCGGGACCACAGGTGTAACGGGAGCGACTGGAGCAACCGGAGCAACTGGAGTAACGGGAGTAACGGGAGTAACCGGGGCAACTGGAATTACGGGGGCGACGGGAGAGACCGGAACCACAGGTGTAACGGGAGCGACGGGAGCAACTGGAGTTACGGGAGCCACCGGAGCAACTGGAGTAACGGGAGTAACGGGAGTAACCGGGGAAACTGGAGTTACGGGAGCAACGGGAGCAACCGGGGCAACTGGAATTACGGGGGCGACGGGAGAGACCGGGACCACAGGTGTAACGGGAGCCACCGGAGCAACTGGAGTAACGGGAGCAACGGGTGCAACCGGAGCAACTGGAATTACGGGGGCAACGGGTGAGACCGGGACCACAGGTGTAACGGGAGCGACTGGAGCCACCGGAGGAACTGGAGTTACGGGAGCCACCGGAGCAACTGGAGCAACCGGAGTAACGGGAGTAACCGGGGCAACTGGAGTTACGGGGGCGACGGGAGAGACCGGGACCACAGGTGTAACGGGAGCGACTGGAGCGACTGGAGCGACTGGAGCAACTGGAGTAACGGGAGTGACCGGGGCAACTGGAGTTACAGGAGCAACGGGGGCAACGGGTGCAACCGGGGCAACTGGAATTACGGGTGCAACGGGAGCCACCGGAGCAACTGGAATTACGGGGGCAACGGGTGAGACCGGGACCACAGGTGTAACGGGAGCGACGGGAGCGACTGGAATTACGGGGACCACAGGTGTAACGGGAGTTACGGGAGGAACGGGAGCCACCGGGGCAACTGGAATTACAGGGGCGACGGGAGAGACCGGAACCACTGGCGCAACAGGAGTCACTGGAGCAACTGGAGCTACAGGAGCAACCGGAGCAACCGGAGCAACTGGTGTAACAGGAACAACAGGAGTTACCGGAGTCACAGGAGTGACAGGCGCAACCGGAGTAACAGGAGCGACAGGTGTAACGGGAACAACAGGAGTCACTGGAGCTACAGGAGCAACCGGAGCTACGGGTACACCTACACTGGCATTTACCAACACTACAGGCTCAATAGCTATCTATCCTCCTTTGAATACAGAAGTCGTTGTTGTTTCGGTGACTCAGAACGAAGTGATCTCTCAGCAGCTGAAAATTGATTACGCTATATCATTAGAAGCGATCACTTCGTCCAACTGGTCACTTGTTGCTGAACTTCGTATCTACCGCTCTGCGACTTTGATCTCTACCAGAACACTTAACCGTAGCGGAAATGCATCGGGAACGCAACGTTTTCCGATTGCGGACACTTATGTTGATACAGCTCCGGCTACTGCTTCTGTATCCTACCAAGTTCGTGCAATTGTTACTACGGATGCCAATATAACCTCAGCAACAGTTATCAATCGAAATCTCAATATTATTACGTTCACACCCTAATCCCACTCCACCTAGCAGATTAAAAGTAAAATAGCCTTAGCCCAGAAACTGAGCTAAGGCTATAAGCGTATCTGAGGACAATTGAATCATACTCCGTAACTTCTAAACGGAACATACCGCTACCCCACCGGCAGATAGCCCTCCATAGCGGACATCATCGTGTAAGCCCCGTTACTCTTGTTACAGAGAGCAGTAATCGTTAGGCCACGTTCGGGATAGTATGCGGAATGGAAGCTAATCCCGGGATCGTAGCCCATGATATGGTACTTAAGCACCTTTTCGCTGGGGCCGGCTTGTATCCACACGCCATAACCGTAATAACTGTCCTTTCGCTCATAAATATGCGGTGTCAGCAGCAGAGCCGTGGTCTCTGCCTGTAACAGCTTGTGTTCAAGCAAGCCGCTCCACAGCTTATGCATATCCGCCGCCGTAACAAATGCCCCCCCGTCCCCGCCTCCGACCACCGGAATGGAGTAGATGTTGCTGGTCTTTTTCCCATTGCTGCTGTCGATGTATCCCTGAGCGGTGTGGGCCGGAAGCGCATCAAGCGCGAAGTAACCGGAATCCTTCATCCCGCAAGGCAGGAAAATATGTTGTTCTACATATTCCGTGAACGGTTGCCCGCTGACGGCTTCTACGAGCATAGCAAGCATGATATATCCTGCATTGTTATAGTGAAACCGCCCGCCTGGGACGAATTTCATAGGAAGTCCAGCAAACAGAGGAAGGAAATCCGCAGGCCGCCTCAGCGTGTACATCGGGGTCTCCTTCCACAGTGCCGCGAAATCCTCCATCTCTTCTTCATCGAAGTAATCCGGTATGCCCGAGCTGTGAGTCAATAGTTGATGCACTGTGATTGCCGGGTCGAACATTGGGAATTCCTGCTTCGGCAGAATGTCCAGTATTTTGGCGTCAAAAGAAAACAAACCCTGCTCTGCGAGCTGGCAGACCGCAATGGAGGTAAATAACTTGCTGCCGGAAGCGATGGCGAAGCGGGTGTGGGCCTGGTTGAGCCGTACGTCCCCGATATTAGCTATCCCAAAAGCTGCCGCTGCAAGGATATGCTCCTGTTCCGTCACTTGTACGACCCCTGAGAACCCCGTCCGCCGGGCCTCTTCACTGATAATCTGGACCAGCTTGTCCTTATTAATCTGATGTGCAGGCTTCATCCTATGAAGCACCTCCTGTCTGAAAATAAGCACCATTACCCTGTTATATTTCGCTGCTTGGGAGAATTAACCTTTATTCATTGGCGGTAAGCCGTAAGAGTGTACTCTGCGCGTAAGGTTTATCTGCAAAGGACAAGAAATGCTGTTCCAGTTTGGCAGGACGGTACATTGTGGACATTTTGCCGGATGAGATAGTATAAATGCAAACATGACAAACATGAGCATGCATCCGGGGAGGAATTAGAATGGCACTTCATCAAACGATTACAGTCTTGAACGCACTGGACAGCGCTTATGTTAACGGTAAGCAGGTCAAGCAGTTATTCGCAGAATATCCTGCGGTTAAGGTTGAGATTCAGAAGGTGGAAGGGGAGAAGGGCAGCACAGAATTCGTCAAAATCACGATCCCGGGCAGCGAAGGCAAGCTTGGCGGCGGATCTGCCCCAACGTTCGGCATTGTCGGCAGACTGGGGGGGATCGGGGCGCGCCCGAGCCGAATTGGCCTGGTCTCTGATGCAGACGGTGCGGTAGCGGCGATTGCTTCTGCGCTGAAGCTGGCAGACATGCAGACCAAAGGGGATGTGCTGCTGGGAGATGTGCTGGTGACCACCCATATTTGCCCGGATGCGCCGACCCTGCCGCACGAGCCGGTGGATTTTATGGATTCCCCTGTTGATATTCTGCAGATGAATGAGCATGAAGTGCTGCCGGAGATGGAAGCGGTTCTATCGATTGATACGACCAAAGGCAACCGTGTGGTTAACCACAAAGGAATCGCCATCTCGCCGACCGTTAAAGAAGGCTATATTCTGCGGGTCAGCGAAGATTTGCTGCGGATCAAGGAAATGACGACCGGGCAGTACCCGGTGACTTTTCCGGTGACGACTCAGGATATTACCCCTTACGGCAACGGGCTGTATCATATCAATTCCATTCTTCAGCCTGCGGTAGCTACCTCTGCTCCGGTGGTGGGCCTCGCGATTACTGCCCAGTCTATGGTTCCGGGTTGTGGTACCGGTGCCAGCCATGAGGTGGATATTGCTCAGGCGGTGCGTTTTGCTATCGAGACGGCCAAGGAAGTAACGCAGGGGACATGCTCCTTCTACAACGAAGCAGAGTTTGCGAAGATTACCGAGCTGTACGGCTCCATGAGCGTGCTGCAGACGCTGGGCAAACCGGCAGTCACCTCTCAATAACTGGATATTGGTATTGCAGGTAGGCGCTGAATTTCCTTCAGCGCCTGCTCTGCAATCACTGGGGGTAGCAGAAGCAGGCAAGACAGCAGAGGAGGGAAGCGCATGAAGAATATCGGGCTGATTACGATTGGGCAAGCACCCAGGCAGGATGTCGCGCCCATCATTGAGAAATATCTGGAAGGCAAGGCGGGACTGGTTCAGTCCGGGGTGCTGGACGGGTTCACGGCTGAACAGGTGCGTGAATTCTACAGTCCAGGGCCGGGAGAGTATGTGCTGACCACCCGCATGGCGGACGGGTCCGCTGCGGTAATCTCGCGGGAGCGGATACAGTCCGTTCTCCAAGGGAAGATTGATGCTATGGAAGCCGCTGGGATTCGGACGATCCTGCTGGCGTGTACGGGAGTTTTTCCGGGACTGCATACGTCTGCTGCCCATCTGATTGAGCCGGACCGGATCATTCCTCCGGTCGTGCAGGCGATGCTGGACGGGCGTCGTCTGGGACTGATTGGCCCTTTGCCGGAGCAGGAGGACGCAATGATTGAGAAATTCGCTGGCGCCGGAGCCAGGCTGCCGTTCGCTGCGGCTTCACCTTATACGGGTACGGAAGCGGATTTTCGCGCCGCAGCAGAGCGTCTGAGCGGTCATGCGGATGTGTTAGTGCTTGACTGTATGGGATATGTGGAGCAGCATAGACAGTGGGCGGCCTCCGCAGGAGTGCCCGCCGTGCTGTCCAATGCCCTGATGGGCAAGCTGATAGCAGAAATGGTTTAATCCCGGGAGGAAATGAAGATGAGTGAAGCAAGAATTGGAATTAGCATGAATGTTCTTAAGGATTGTCTCGGGCTTGCCAGCGGAGAACTGCTGGCTGTAGTAGCCGACGATGATAAGCGTGATCTGGCCGAGTCGGTCTATGAGGCGGGCAAAAGGCTGGGAGCGGAATCAATGCTGCTGGTTATGCAGCCGCGGAGCAGATCGGGGGAGGAGCCTCCGGCTCCCGTTGCCGAAGCTATGGCTAAGGCAGATGTGGCCGTATGCATCACGACCCACTCGATGACACATACGGCGGCGCGTAAGCAGGCAGCCGCAGCGGGAACCCGGGTAGCGACCATGCCGGGGATCACCGATGATATGTTCAGCCACGGCGCGATCACTGCGGATTATGGGCAGGTGAAGGCGCTGACCGAGCAGGTCGCTGCGCTGTTGTCTGCGGGCAGCCGGGTGCGTGTGGAGAAGGAAGGGATGGTTCTTAGTTTCTCTATTGACGGCCGGGATGGCATCCTTAGCACCGGATTATATCTAAATCCGGGAGAGTCAGGCAATCTGCCCTCCGGTGAAGCTTATATTGCACCGCTGGAAGGCACAGCTAGCGGCCAGATTAAGGTGGATGGCTCGGTAGCAGGGATTGGCGCACTGGATGGCCCGATGGTGCTGACCGTGGAAGATGGACGGCTGATCCATGCCGGCGGGGAGCATGGCGGCAAGCTGCTGGACATGCTTGGCGATGGCGATGGTCGGCTGCTGGGTGAATTCGGCATCGGGACCAATAACAAGGCCCGGATTACAGGCGTGGTGCTGGAAGATGAGAAGGTGTACGGGACGATCCATGTTGCTTTTGGCAGCAATAATACGTTCGGCGGGGTCGTTGCGGCTGGCGTGCATATTGATGCTGTGGTCATGAAGCCGGATGTGTATATCGACAACAAGCTGATTATGCAGGCTGGGGAACTACTGTAAGCAGAATGGAAGCTGCTGATTGCAAGGTTAAATAAGCCGCACCACAGATTTGGACGGTGGGCGCAATCGCCACTGTAGTGAACCTTTGGATTTCCGGCTGCTATTGCTGTTTACGGTTGAAATAGGGCGGCTGGTTATGCTTTTGCGGTAACTAAATCAAGGCGGATCAGGAGGAGACAGGATGCTTGGAATCATACGTGTTATTACATTGCAGGAGAGCTCTGCAATTCAGTTACATGGGGATCTAATTGAGCGGCGGTATGGTCTGCCGGTGATGAGCCGCTGCATCCCGGATCAGCCTCAGGGTGTGTATGATGCGCAGACAGAGGCGGAATCCATTCCGAAGATTATAAGGCTTGCCGGGGAACTGGAGCAGCAGGGATGCACGGCTATCGGCATCAGCTGTGCTGCCGATCCGGCACTCTTGGAAGCCAGAGCAGTGGTGAATGTTCCTGTGCTGGGAGCGGGCTCCTGCGCGGCCCATATGGCTATGGCTTACAGCAACCGGGTGGGGGTGCTGACGATTCTGGAAGAGGTGCCGCCGCTTATCCGCAGCATTCTCGGCGATGCCTACGTTGGCATGGACCGCCCCGACGGCGTGACAACCACGCTGGATCTGAACACACCCGCCGGACGCGCAGGCGCGCTTGCAGGTGCTGCCCGGCTCGTAGAACGCGGCGCCGAAGCCCTTGTGCTGGCGTGCACAGGCTTCGCCACCATCGGCCTGGCAGCGGAGCTGGAAGAACAGCTCGGCATTCGGGCGTTCGATCCCATACTCTGCCTTGGTGCCGCTGCTGCTGCGTCAGCCTCTGGTGCAGGAGCTGTGCATCGCATATAGAATGGCATTTTGTGTTGGGCAGGCTTTGCAATTTGCTGAGACCCGCCGTTGCTGTGAGTGTGGTGCAGACTACGTGTATAGGCGATGTGTGGCAAGTAATGCGTGAAAACTAATGCGTGAAAACTAAGGTGCGGCAAACTAATAGCTATGATTTCCTTAAAGCGTTCCCCCTGGCTCAGGCCCGGGGGGCGCTTGTTTGTGGTTATAGGGGATTAGAGGAGCACAAGTGCCCCTGAATTCGGCGTAAGCGGGCAAAAGGAGCGAATGAGGAGCATTAGTGCCCCTGAATTCAGCGAAAGTGGGCAAAGGGAGCGAATGAGGAGCACAAGTGCCCCTGAATTCAGCGAAAGTGGGCAAAGGGAGCGAATGAGGAGCATTAGTGCCCCTGAATTGGGCAGATTGACTATGGGGGGAGTATTGGCGGGGGAGAGCTTTGGGGAAGCAGGAGAGTGGGGCGGCGTGGATGAGTATCTTTTGAGTAACATTTGGCATTTATTGTGTTCAGTGAATGGGAGGGGAGATAAATTAGGGAATAGTTAGTTACAGATCCGTTGAATCGTTAAGCTTAGCCGTACTGAACAGAATAGTTAGTGAGGAGAGCAATCTGGTAAATTATAGTTGGTCAGGTACATAGGGAGTATGATGCAGCGCTATGGAATGGGAAATAGCCAGAAGGTGTAGAGTAACTAATTTGGTTAGAGCACTTAGCCATAGGTAACATATCTGCATACATCTGCCGTTCGAAATCAAAGGGATAAATCCCTCTAAATCCGGTGAAACGTGCCCGCCGCCGGTAGCGTCAAGAAGTTTGTGTAAATGAGTAGAAGTACCTCCCCGGGGTTACGGGTTGGGGGTGTAGTGTTTCTGGGGGGAGGGGGAACCCCGACCCCCAGAAACTGGATTCATTAGTTACTCTTCTTCGGCTGTCGGCAACGAAGGGTAGCGGGCTTCATAGAGCTGGCTGAGCTTCTTTTTCACCGTGTCCACCCCAAAGCCAGGGGTGACTCGCTGTCCAAACCTTTCGTTGTAGCCTAACATCTCCAGATACACGATTTTTTCTGCCGCATCCATGTTGGTCAGACTATTCATCGGCTTCAGGCGTTTACGGATTTCCTTGTTCATTCGCTCGATGGGATTGGACGTGTAAATCGCTTTACGCATCGGTTCCGGGTACTTGTAGAACGTCAGTAACGTCGAAAGCTGCTCCTCCCAAGACCGCATTTCCTTCGGGTATAACGCATTCCACTTCGCTTTCACCGTGTCAAAGTTCGCCCGGGCCACGACCTCATCCGGTGCATCATACACGGTCTTCAGGGCTTTAATTACATCGGTTTTGTGCTCCACCCGGATTTTGGGTAACGTGGCTCGTACTTTGTGCACCACACAATGCTGCACATCCGCCTGCGGGTAGGTTTCTTTAAAGGCCGCATCTAGCCCCGGCAGTCCGTCAAATACACCTAGCAGCACTTCCTGGGCCCCGCGTGCGTACAGATCTTTGAGTACCTCCCGCCAGCCATTCGAGCTCTCTTGACCCCCCACGTAGAACCCCAGGATTTGACGCTGACCTTCTTCGTCGATTCCCATGGCAAAATAGACGACTTCGCCCCGGACCGTGCCCCGTTTCAGCTTCACGTACAGCCCATCTAGGTAAATCACAGAGTAGCGCTTGCTCAGCGGGCGTTTCTGCCACTGGTGAATGTCCTCCAGCACCGTAGCGGTGATGTTACTGATGGTGGTGGGCGAGTAATGGCTGCCGAACATGCTTTCAATAAACCGGGCCACATCTCGGGTACCCATGCCGGATTTATACATCTGGATCACCGCCTCCTCTAGCCAGCCCTCCCGCCGCTGGTACGGTTCAAACATCTGAGTTTGAAAGAGACCCTGGCGGTCCCGGGGAACCTGAAGATCCTCAATATGGCCGTATCTCGTATGCAGATCCCGTGTATAGTATCCGTTACGGCTATTGCTGGCACCGGCTTCTTCACTCGCCATAAACCCTTGGATTTCGGCACGCAGCAGCGATTCCATATTCTCTTTCATGAAGTCTTTAACAAGTTTTTCAAATAGATTATTTAGCATATGTTCGGGTACAATAGTCATCGAGTAGGGCTCCTTCTTGGTGTTGTGGTAAACCCGAGGATACCCTACTTTTTTGTTGCCTGGCTAGGCTCCAAATTGTGGTACACAACTTACTTTACGCCATCCCGCCGCCTGAAATCAAAGGGATAAATCCCTCTGAATCTCGCGAAACGCGCCCGCGGCCTGAAATCAAAGGGATAAATCCCTCTAAATCCGGCGAAACACGCCCGCCGCCTGAAATCAAAGGGATAAATCCCTCTGAATCTCGCGAAACGCGCCCGCCGCTCGAAATCAAAGGGATAAATCCCTTTGATCCGCCCCACGCACTCCTCAATCCACCTGTTCCTCTCACCAACTCCCCAATGGCCCTCTCTATCGCTCTCCTACGTCTCTCACCCCTTCCCACCGCCTCCCCCAGCAACCGCTTCCCATCCCTCCCATTCATCCAATTTCTTCCTAATGCGCTTTCACACCGAAAATCTGCCGTAACTGGATATCAATTTCCTGTGGCTCGGCGGGAATCTCTGATAAACTAGCGGGAACGCAAAAAGTCGGCTGGTGGCATTGTCATGGCATATTGGCATATTTCAGGAAAAATCATGAAATACTGAAGACAGCAGAGGGAGGCGGAAGGGTGAATACACGAGGAATTACGCTGCGGGAGCTAATGGAGCTCTCGGTTCTTGGGAAAGCGAAGGTCATCAGCGGGGAGCAGGGGCTGGACCGGGTGGTCCGGTTCGTGGATATTATGGAGGTTCCGGATCTGAAGGGCTGGATCAGCGAAGGGGTGATGCTGCTGACGACAGCCTATTCGATCCGCCATGATCCTTCGCTGCTGACTGAGGTGATCTATACGCTTGATAATCTGGGCGCAGCGGCGCTGGCGATCAAGCCGGCCCGCTTCCTGAAGGAGATCCCCCAGGGGGCCATCGAGGCCAGCAATGCCTGCGGTCTGCCGATTGTGGAGATCCCGCCCGAGATTCCGTACACGGATATCACCCAGCCGGTGATGGAGCTGCTGCTGGGACGGCAGGCGATGCTGCTGCGCCGGGCGGAGGAGGTCTACCGCACGCTGACCACCATGGTGCTGGAGAACAGCGGCATTCAGGCGGTCAGCGACAGTGTGGCCGAGTTCCTTAAGGCCCCGGTGGCACTCGTGGATACGGAGCGGAAGATTATCGTATCCTCCCCGGCAGACTATGACTGGACCCAGAGCGACTCTCCGCTTAGCTGGAACATCCATGTGGACCGCCGGACGGTCGCCCGGCTGCTCGTCGACAAGGAGCGGCTGGATGATATGGAGGAGGTGGGCATTGAGCAAGCCCGGCTTGTTTTTGCCCTTGAAATAATGCGGCGTAAGGTAGCCGAGGATACGGAATTCCGGCTGCGCGGCAACTTCATTGATGAGCTGCTGACCCCGCCGCTGCCGTCGAGGCATGAGGTGCAGCGGCGGGCCCGACAGCTCGGGATGAACCCTGAGCACAAGTGGGAGGTGGCCGTCATCGAAGGGGAGACGGCGCCGAGCGAGGAGACGGTGAACCGGCTGCTGGAGCGGGAGGCGAAGAAGCGCGGCGTCACGCCGCACGTCGAGTACCGTTCGAGCCGGGCGGTGCTGTTCCTGCCTACGCAGGAGGGGCGCAGGTTCACGCCGGGCGGTGACGCGGAGGAGCCGTGGGAGAAGACGCTGAGCGGCTGGCTACAGGACAAGGCAGAAGGCTTAAGCAGTTACCGCTGCGGTATCGGCACCTCGGAATATCTCTGGGACATCCACACCAGCTATAACGAGGCGCGCAAAGCACTGTCCATCTCCAGAAGACTCGGACAAGGCCCCGGCGGGATTACCCGCTACGAAGAGATGGAGGTCTATCATCTGCTGGAGGGGCTGGGCGGTCCGGGGTTCGAGAAGCTGTTCGAGCGCAAGCTGGGCAAGCTGCTGCAATATGACCAGGAGCATGACAGCAATATGCTGCTGACCTTCTATCATTATCTGGAGTGCCGGGGCAGTCTGATTGAGACGGCGAACAGCCTCTATATCCACCGCAACTCCGTCAAATACCGGCTGGAGCGGATTCGGGATATCACCGGCTTCGATCTGAATGATCCGCGCGAACAGTTCGTCTGCCATTTGTGCCTGATTTACTATTACCTCCAGGAAAAATAGGGCGCTTTGGAAGATTTCTGGAATGTCGTGTGAGTAAATCTAACATTCATAGTCCTTGATAGTGCACAATCGACAAACGGTTGTGCATTTTTTTAGCTGAACGGGACGTAGAGGGGCTGTGAAATTCTATGTAGAATTAGCTCAACACTTTAATAAGACACAGCATACACGTATTACCTGACATGAGAGCGGAATTCCGTCACAGAGGCACAGCAGTCGAAGTCGTAAGGGGGTTGATTCATTGTTTGCTTATACATTAAAAAGATTGGTGCAGATGATTCCAGCCTTGCTCGGCATTATCGTCATCACCTTCATTCTGTCGAGAGTCCTGCCGGGCGATCCTGCGATTATGCTGGCCGGAGAGCAGGCTCCGGAGGAGATTGTGAACAAGATCCGCCAGGATATGGGGCTGGACAAGCCGCTGTATATCCAGTTCTTCGCTTACATCGGGCAGCTGCTGCAAGGCGATATCGGCTATGCCTATCACACTGGACATTCGGTCGCCAGCGACCTGGCCTCACGCTTCCCGGCTACGATTGAGCTGACCCTGGCCAGCATCCTGATTGCGGTTCTAATCGCCATTCCGGTAGGCATTGTGGCCGCTACTCGTAAGGAATCGCTACTGGATCACATCTCGCGTGTATTTTCCCTGATAGGTGCTTGTGTGCCGATCTTCTGGCTCGGACTGATGTTCATCTATATCTTCTACTCCATTCTGGGCTGGGCACCGGCACCGATGGGCCGGATCAGCGGGGACCTCAACCCACCGGTGCATATCACCGGGCTGTACGTGCTGGACAGTATACTCTCCAGCGACACCGCTGCACTTAAAAGCAGCCTCGCGCATCTCGTGCTTCCGGCGATCTGCCTCAGTACCGGTACGATGGCGATCATCGCCCGGATGACCCGCTCCAGCATGCTGGAGGTGGTCGATCAGGACTTCGTCCGCACCGCCCGGGCCAAAGGGCTGCGGGAATCGGCCGTCATCTACAAGCACGCACTGGTTAATGCGCTGATTCCCACGCTAACGGTACTCGGACTCCAGTTCGGCTTCCTGATGGGCGGCGCGGTCATCACAGAGACGATCTTCTCCTGGCCGGGAATCGGCGGCTATGTCACCGACTCCATACTGGCAGCGGATTACGCGCCGATCCAGGCGTTCACCCTGGTCAGTGCCGTGCTCTACTGCGGAATTAACCTGGCGGTCGACCTGATCTACGGGTTCATTGACCCGAGAATCCGTTATGAATAGAACAGCTTGTGTGAGAGGAGGAGATTGCTTGTGAGCACTGCAGCACATTCAGCACAGGGCAGCCCGGCGAAGCCCGCACCGGCCAAGCCGCGGACCCTATTATCCCTGCTGCTGCACAACCGCCTGGCGGCCATCGGGCTGACCTTCATCCTGATCTGGACCGTGGTAGCCATTTTCGCCCCCTGGCTGGCTCCGCATGATCCGTTCGTCACAGATATGGCGAATAAGCTGCAGCCGCCCTCCGGCAGCCATTGGTTCGGAACCGACAACTTCGGCCGGGATATCCTCAGCCGGGTGCTGTACGGCGCACGGATCAGCATCTGGACCGGCCTGATCGCGGTCTCGATCTCCTTCCTGATCGGGATGCCGCTGGGCGGGATTGCCGCTTACTACGGCGGCCGGACCGGAACCATCATCATGCGGGTCATGGATGTATTGTTGTCCTTCCCGTCACTGGTATTGTCTATGGCGATTGCCGCCTCGATCGGCGCCGGACTCAGCAGCGCAATGATCGCCGTCGGCATTGTCGGCATTCCCGAATTCGCCCGGCTGATGTTCGGCCAGACGGTCTCTCTGCGGGAGAAGGAGTATATCGAAGCCAGCCGGGCCATTGGTGTGAAGGATAGAGTCATTCTGTACCGGCATATTCTGCCGAATGCTCTGGCGCCGCTAATGGTGCAGGCTACGCTCGGGATGGGCTTCGCCATCCTGACCGCGTCCAGTCTCAGCTTCCTGGGGCTTGGGGTCAGACCTCCGATTGCCGAATGGGGCGCGATGATCTCCGAAGGCCGGGAATATATCATTTCCGGGCAATGGTGGCTGGTTACTTTTCCAGGCCTCGGCATTGCCACCTCCATCTTAGGCTTCAACCTCCTCGGAGACGGCTTCCGGGATGTGCTTGACCCGCGGTTGCGTTCGGGGAAATGAGGCGAGCAGGGGGATTCCCCAAGGCCGCCCGTCCCGATAGAGATAGATAGATTAACGTCAGCTGGAGCGCAAGCGGCAGACAATCATCAGCAGCACAAGTAGTTGTTATGCAGGCAGGATATAGAAAAGGGAGGAATTATCGATGAAAAAAGTTAAACTGTTGTCCACACTCGTCGCTTTTTCAATCATGCTTGCCGGATGCGCCAGCAGCGCCAATCCGCAGACCCCAGCTGCCACTTCGGCAGGAACGGATACTGCAGCAACAGCAGCCCCGGTCAAAAAGAACCTTACGGTGGCCTATTCCGAGGGCGGCACCACGCTCGACCCGGCGGAAGCTAATGATCTGACCTCCGATACGCTTGTGCTGGCCGCTTATGATCAGCTGGTCACCTACGGCATCAAGACCGAGAATGGCGCCAGCATCGCCAATACCGAAGACATCAAGCCCATGCTCGCAGAGAGCTGGGAAGTGAATGCTGACAACACGGTGTATACGTTCAAGCTGAAATCCGGCGTGAGCTTCCAGAGCGGCAATCCGGTGGATGCCGAGGCGGTAGCGTACTCTTTTGAACGTGTGGCGAAGTCGAGCTCCGGCAGCTTCCTCTACGGCATGGCTTCAATTAAATCAGTGACGGTAAAAGACGCTTCGACCGTTGAAGTTACTCTGACTAATGCCAATCATAATTTCCTGCAGATTCTGGCGATGTACACCTTCTCCATCGTGGACCAGAAGACGGTAGAAGCACAGGGTGCAGACTACCTGAAGACGAATGCCGCCGGTTCCGGCCCGTTCAAGCTTACGAAGTGGGACCCGGCTACCGAAGCTGTTTTCACAGCTAATGACAGCTACTGGCAGGGTGCGCCAAGCCTCGGCAAGGTAACCCTGAAGTTCACCAAGGAAGCTTCGAACCGCGTGCTGCTGCTGGGTAAAGGCGATGTAGACATGGCGATTGAGATTCCTCCGAAGGATGTGTCAACGCTTGAGACCAATAAGGCGCTGACCGTTGCTTCCAATGCAAGTAACCGGATTCTGTTCTTCGCCATGAACAACAAAGTCAAGCCGTTCGACAATGTAAAAGTCCGTCAGGCGATCAACTATGCGATTCCCTACGATCAGCTGCTGAGCGGGGTGATGTACGGCCAGGCCAAGCAGATGAAGAGTGCGGTAGCCAGCAACACGCCGGGCTTCACCGATGCAGGCTATGTGTATGAGTACAATCTGGACAAGGCCAAGGCACTGCTGAAGGAAGCAGGCTATGAGAAGGGCTTTGACTTCGACTTCACGCTGGGCTCCGGCTTCGATGACTGGGAAGATGATGCGGTCCTGATCCAGGCTGAGCTGGCCAAAATCGGAGTCAACATGAAGATCAACAAGCTGGCCCGCGCACAGTTCCTGGAGCAGCAGAAGACCAATAATCTGACCTCTTATATCTCCAAATGGACTTCCTTCGTCAATGATCCTGGCTATCACCTCGGCTTCCTGCTGTACGGCAAGGGCTCTTCCAACTACATCAACTACCAGAATGCTGAAGTAGACAAGCTGTGGGAGCAGGCGAACCTGGAGACAGATACGGCGAAGCGCACAGAGCTCTACAAGCAGGCTCAGGAAATCATCACGACAGAAGCACCTTGGGCGTATCTCTACGAGTATAACCGCATTGTCGGAATGAGCAATAAGATCAGCGGCTACGCCTTCTACCCGGACGAAGTCATCCGCTTCTATCCGCTGTCGATTACAGAATAAGCAGGTTTGGCTAAAAGAGAGCGGGCAGGCCTTAGGCCTTGTCCCTCTTCTTTGTCACAAATTCACAGTTCCTCCTGCCAGCCGCAAGGCGTGCAGCCTGGAACACAAAGGAGAATTCGTAACCCATGACAGACTGGAAAAGCAAAGTGCTGGAAGCCATTGATGCCGGGCAGGAGGAACTGCTTGCGCTCTGCTCTCAGCTGATCCGTTACCCTTCGGAGAATCCGCCGGGCGATTCACGGGAGATCAGCGCTTATATTATTGGTTATCTGAAAGAAGCCGGTATCGATACCGCGATCTATCCGGCCACCGAAACCATGTTCAATCTGGTGTCCACACTGGGCGCAGGCGCGGAGGAGCGCACCGGCAAAAAGCTGATTTACTGCGGACATACCGATGTCGTTCCGGCGGGAGACCGCTCGCGCTGGGATTTCGATCCGTTCTGCGGCGATATCGTGGATGGCTATCTGCTGGGCAGAGGGGCTTCGGATATGAAAGCGGGCCTGGCCGGGTTAATCTACGTCACTGCACTGCTGTCGAAGCTGGGCGTTCCGCTAAAAGGGGATCTCTCCTTGCTGATCGTGCCCGATGAAGAGACCGGCGGTCATCTCGGGGTTCCCTGGGTGCTGGAGCGCGGCCTGATTACCGGAACCGCTGCTGTGATTGCCGAGCCTTCCGGCCCGCTGAACCCGACCATCGGGCAAAAGGGCAGCTGCTGGTTCGAATTCACCGTGGAAGGCACACCGGGTCACGGCAGCTTGTCGCCTGTGGTTGGAGACAGCGCCATTGTGAAGGCCGCCAAAGGGATTGAAGCCTTACAGCGGCTATGGGATATCAAAGTGGACATTCCCGAGGAAGTTCAGGAGATTATTCGCATCTCGCAGGATTACGTGAAGGGCAGCGAAGAAGAAGATTCCCTCGCCTATCAGGTATTCGACCATGTGACGGTCAACATCGGAACGATTCAGGGCGGAACCAAAGTGAACGTAGTGGCGGACCGCTGCACGATTCAGGTCGATTCCCGCGTACCCTTCGGGGTAGACTACCGGGATGTGCTGGACCGTGCCCGCTCCCTGCTGCTTGAAGCCGGCATTGAATCGGAGGTGAAGGGCTTCGGCTTCCAGGGCAATGCCAACTGGACCTCTAATGAGGAGCCGGTGGTCAAGGACCTGGTTGAGAGTATCTGTGAGGTAAGCGGGGAAGAAGCCTACGGTGTGCTGCAATGGGCTTCCAGCGATGCACGCCATTTCCGCACTCATAACATTCCCGTGCTGCAATACGGACCGGCCGAGCTGTCAACCATTCATAATTTCAACGAGAAAGCTCCTGTCTGGCAGATTATCCAGTGTGCGAAGGTGTATGCCTTGACGGCGCTGAAATATCTGGGCGTAGAGGATAAAGAGAGCTAATTACACAACAAGGGAACCGATTTATATAAGAGGTACTAAAGAAATAAACAAAAAGCAAAAGAAGCGGAGGGGAAATTTGGAACTGAAGGAGCGGTAGCGAGCGCCTTTGTCACCGGATTTCACCCGCGAACAGCGGATTGAATCAAGAAATCTGGGGACAACAGCGGCCGGAAGTCCAAATGTTCACCGCAGTGACGACGAAGCTTCAAGTTTTAATTTGTGCAGGGATATTTAAGGAGGGGCAATCATGACAGAACTGCTGGAAGTATCAGGGCTATGCACCGAATTTCAGACAGCGGCGGGTACAATCCGTGCGGTGGACGGCATCAGTCTGTCAGTGCGCAAGGGAGAGACACTGGGCATTGTAGGCGAATCGGGCTGCGGCAAAAGCATTACCTCACTCTCAATCATGCAGCTCTTGCCCAAACGGATCAGCCGGATTGCTTCCGGCCAGATCCGCTTCGAGGGCAAGGATATGCTGGAGATGTCGATGAATGAGGTGCGGAATATCCGGGGGAACCGGATTGCGATGATTTTTCAGGAGCCGATGACCTCGCTGAATCCGGTGTTCAAGATCGGCCGCCAGATCTCCGAATCCGCCCGTTACCATCTGAAGCTGAGCAAGAAGGAGGCGGCTGAGCGGGCGGTGGAGATGCTGCGCAAGGTAGGGATTCCCCGGCCGGAAAAGATTGCCCAGCAGTATGCCCATCAGCTCTCCGGCGGGATGCGGCAGCGGGTGATGATTGCAATGGCGATGGTCTGCAATCCCCAGTTGCTGATTGCCGATGAGCCCACTACGGCGCTGGATGTGACGATTCAGGCGCAGATCCTTGATCTGATGCGGGATCTGCAAAAGAACGAGGGCATGTCAATCCTGATGATCACGCATGATCTGGGGGTCGTTGCTGAGATGTGTGACCGGGTCGTCATCATGTACGCGGGTCAGATCGTCGAGGAGACGGATGTGGCTACCCTGTATAGCCAGCCGCTGCACCCGTATACTCAAGGGCTGCTGGCTTCCCTGCCCCAGCTGGCGGGGGATGAGGACCGCCTCAGCTCGATACCGGGCCAGGTGCCGAATCCGGCCAGCCAGCCGCCCGGCTGCCGGTTCGCACCGCGTTGTCCGGTAGCGGTGGACCGCTGCCGGGAGCAGCTCCCGGAGCTGCTTGAGGTGCAGCCGGGCCACACATGCCGCTGTATCCTGCAGCAGGAGGGGGTTCTATGACCACATTACTGGAAGTCCGCAATCTGAAGAAGCATTATCCGATCCGCAAAGGCTTCTTCTCTAAGCAGGTGGGTGCAGTCAAAGCCGTTGACGGCATAACCTTATCCGTAGAGCAGGGAGAGACGCTGGCTGTGGTCGGAGAATCCGGCTGCGGGAAATCGACCACCGGCCGGGCCATTCTGCGGCTGATTGAGCCGACAGAAGGCGAGATTATATTCGGCGGCACTGATGTGCGCAGCCTGAATACCGAGCAGCTGCGCAAGTTCCGTACCGATATGCAAATGGTGTTCCAGGACCCTTACGCTTCGCTCGACCCCCGCTGGACCGTCCAGCGCATTCTGGAGGAACCGCTCCGTACCCACGGATCGGCTCCCGCCGGAGAGCTGAAGAGCAGGGTCGAGCAACTGATGGAGGTGGTGGGTCTGTCCCCCTATCAGGCCCACCGTTTTCCCCATGAATTCTCCGGCGGCCAGCGGCAGCGGATCGGGATTGCCCGCGCGCTTGCGCTGAATCCGAAGTTCATTGTCTGCGATGAGCCGGTATCGGCACTGGATGTCTCCATCCAGGCCCAGGTGCTGAATCTGATGCAGGATCTGCAGGAGCAATACGGCCTCACTTATATGTTCATCTCGCATGACCTGTCAGTCGTGAAGTTCATCAGCGACCGGGTGGCCGTCATGTACCTGGGGCGGATTGTCGAGCTGGCGCCGACGAAGGCACTCTTCGCGAAGCCGCTGCATCCGTATACCCAGGCGCTGATGTCTGCCGTTCCGGTGCCGAATCCGGGCCTGAAAAAGCAGCGCATCGTCCTGACCGGGGATGTTCCGAACCCTGAGACTCCGCCCACAGGCTGTGCCTTCCACCCCCGCTGTCCGCATGCGATGGACCGCTGCAAGTCGGAAGCGCCGGTGCTGCGGGAGCTGGACTCAGGCCATCAGGTGGCCTGTCATTTGTATTAAGCATATGTGCAGTGTGAGGAGGGGCCATCCGGCAGCGGGTGGCTCTTTGCTTTTGCTGGATGCTGAAAACAGCATACAATGGACCGGGCGAAGACAAGTGGACCGAATGTATGCTGAAAACAGCATACAATATGCACACACACAGGCCCGTGGACCGAATGTATGCTGAAAACAGCATACAATATGCTCACACACAGGCCCGTGGACTAATGTATGCTGAAAACAGCATGCAATATGCTCACACACAGGCCCGTGGTCCAAATGTAATCGGAAAACCGATCACATTCGGCGCTGCGGAGGCACGTGGTCCAAATGTAATCGGAAAACCGACCACATTCGGAGCTGCGGAGGCGCGCGGTCCAAATGTAATCGGAAAACCGACCACATTCGGAGCTGCGGAGTTGCGTGGGTCCAATGTAATCGGAAAACCGACCACATTCGGCGCTGCCGAGTTACGTGGGTCCAAATGTAATCGGAAAACCGATCACATTCGGCGCTGCGGATGCGTGTGGTCCAAATGTAATCGAAAAACCGACCACATTCGGCATCCCGCCTCCTACTTCCCCGCACCATACCAGACGCTTTTTCTGCCCGCTACGTCACCGGCAACACCGCCGGACTTTAGCCCTATTTATTACCCGGATGGGACAACGTCTCCCGTCTAGGCAGAATGACTTATTTTTACAGAGTTTGCTCCGTTGTTAAGTGAATATCCTTTCAGAAATAACACTGAAATATTTCATCGGAATTTGAAAATAAAAACAAACCCTTTTATAATTACTTTAAATTAAAACTGATTTGGGAGGAGATGGGAGGAAGACGTGAACAAACCACGACAATTATGGATTGATGCCGCCAAGGGATTCAGTATTATTTTTGTAGTAATGGGCCACTCCGGCGATGCGGCAGCGAATCATTATCTGTCCTGGTTCCGGATGCCTTTGTTCTTCATGCTTAGCGGACTTGTATTTAAGCCGGTTGAACCCGGGCGGTATTTGGGCTGGGCGGCCAAACGGACCAAGGGGCTGATGACTCCCTATTTTGCCTACGGACTCCTGATTGCGGCAGTGCTGCTGCTGTTCAACTTCAGTATACGAGGGTTCGCCGAGAATGTAGCGAGACTGCTCTACGGGGGACTGTCACTTACGGGTCCTTACGGGGTGTTCTGGTTCATCACCTGCCTGCTGTTCACACAGCTGCTCTTCGGATACATTGTCCGTTATTCCCGCCGCACGCAATTTCTCCTGATCGCTTCTGCTTATCTCCTGTCACATCTCATCTCCCTGACCGCGCTCAGGAACTTCAATCTTCCCTGGAATGCAGATGTGTCCCTGCTCGCCATTACTTATTATGCGATCGGATTCTACGGCAAACAGATGATCCCTGCGCTCATCCGCCGCTATTCGGCGCTGCCGGTGCTCCTTCCGTTATGTGCTCTTGTGCTGCTGCTGGAGCGGACTGGTGTCCTTCAATACAGCCTGAATATGAAATACAAGGAGTATACTTCGCTGCTGCTCGATCTGGCCGTGCCGCTACTCATCTCATTGACTATCTGCGCCGCTGTGTACCGTCTCTCGAAGCTTGTTCCGCTGGACTGGATGGGCAGCCTGGGACGTAACTCCATTGCGATCATGTACCTGCATTTGCCTTTGAATTACGGGCTCAAATATCTCCTCGGGACGGATTACGGGCTGTTGCCCTTTACGCTGATTGGAGTGGGGGTGCCGCTGCTGGCCGCCAATTGGGCGGTGCGCTCTCCTCTATTGTCCAGACTGTATCTCGGGCATAAGGGCGGCAGCCGTCCGGCAGTGAATTATAGCAACGCACGTTAATAAATAGGTGGACTAGTAATAGAAATGCACAAGCTCTTTTTCATATCTTTCATATACTTTAGTAGAATATGAAAAGGAGTGATAACGCATGGCCAAAACACTATTGGATTATAACGCATCCGTAGTTACACCTATTACTAACGGGGTCTCCATCCCTGTTCCTATTTCTCCGGCTGGTATACAGATTGCAGGAACATCGGTGTATATTAATCCCGCAGTTCCAGGACATTTCCCCAATAAGGTGGAACTGAAAGCCACCATCGGCGTGGATGTTACTCTGGATACGCCCAATGTGCTGGTCCGCATCTGGCGGGCAGGTACCGAAATCTTCTATGCACGGGTAGAGCTGGAGGAGAATTTCAATGACGATGGTATTATCTCGCTGCATATGGTAGATATCAACGTCCCGGCCGGTGTCCAGAACTATCAGCTGATTGTAGAGAACCAGGATGTCGGCTCCGTTGCCACAGTGGTGGGACCTGTTATTTTCAGCGCTTTGGCTATCGGCGGCTAAGCTATTCATAGCAGTACCGGAAAGGGGCTTTCTCAAGTATCTGTGAAGATACCGGGGGAGGCTCTTTTTTTTGTGCGTGAAATGGAATAATTTCCTGCGATTCTGACGAAACTGGAACACAGTACCTGTGAAATGAAGGTTAAGTTCAGGAGGGGAACCATTGTGAGGAAAATTCGTTATGTAACGCTTGTGCTGTGCATTGCTGTATCGGTTCTGGGAGGCGCTACCGGAGCCTGGGCCGAGGAAAAAGCCAAAGGCACCGCAAATTCCGGCAATGCCGGCGGGGCGGCTGCGGAGCTGGCGCCGGGGGCACGTTCTGCCATTCTGATGGATGCCAGCACGGGCACGGTCATCTATGAGAAGAACAGCCATGATAAACTTCCGCCGGCCAGTATTACCAAGATTATGACCATGCTGCTGACGGTGGAGGCGCTGGACGAGGGCAAACTGCAGCTGACCGACAAGGTGCGGACCAGCGAGTATGCGGCATCGATGGGCGGTTCACAGATTTTTCTGGAGCCGGGTGAAGAAATGACGGTTGACGATATGCTGAAGGGCATCGCGATGGCCTCCGGCAATGATGCTTCCGTAGCTATGGCGGAGAAAATCGCCGGCTCGGAGAGCGCCTTCGTCGATCTCATGAACCAGAAGGCGCAGGACCTGGGCCTGAAGGATACTCATTTCGCCAACTGCAACGGCCTGCCGGCTGCGAATCATTATTCCTCCGCGCATGATATTGCCGTCATCAGCCGGGAGCTGCTGAAGCATGAGCAGATTATCAAATACACCGGCTCTTATCAGGATTACCTGCGCAAGGATTCCACCAAGCCGTTCTGGCTGGTCAACACCAACAAGCTGGTGCGGTTCTACACGGGGGCTGACGGGCTGAAGACGGGATATACGTCCGAAGCGAAGTTCTGCCTGTCGGCGACAGCGGCCAGAGACGGCCTGCGCGCTGTAGCAGTGGTGCTGGGCGAGCCGAACACCAAGACCCGCAACAGCGAGGTCTCGGCGATGTTCGACTACCTCTTTTCCCAATATAAATTGCATACGATTCACAAGGAAGGCGACACCATCGGCACGGTGAGGGTTGAGAAGGGCGTGAAGTCGCAGCTCCCGCTGGTGGCGAAGGAAGACTATAGTGTCCTGCTCCGCAAAGGAGTGACCCAGGAGGGTATCCGCCATGAGCTGGTGCTGAATGAGCAGGTGAAGGCTCCGGTGGCCGAAGGCCAGACGGTCGGCAAGCTGGTGGTCTACCAGGGGAACGATGTATTGAAGGAATACGAGTTGAAGGCAGGCGAAACGGTAGCCAAGGCGGGCTGGTGGAAGCTGTTCAAGCGGGCAACGGGCGCTATGTTTACGAATGATTAATTTCTTGCATTTTGTAGATTGAACCGGGGGCTTTGTGTAAGTTCTTAGGGGTTTTCTTCTAGTTTTGTCGTGAGGCAGGAATCCTCAATTGCGGTGTAGAAACCTTGTCCTTGTAGGGGAAAGAAATAGTTACAGGGCGGTTGTCCAAGCAACGAAGAGGAGAGTGGCAAGCATGAATTCTCATGTGGAGATGGAGCATCACCGGGGTGTGCTGATTGTCCGGTTGTCCGGGGAACTGGACCATCACGCAGCCGATTATGTACGTATGGATATGGATGAAGCGATTATGCGGGGCCAGGTGGAGCATCTGATCCTGAGTCTGAAGGAGCTGCAGTTCATGGACAGCTCGGGTCTCGGAGTGATTCTGGGGCGGTACAAGCTGATCCGCAGTAAGGGCGGCAAAATGGCAGTCTGCGATGCCACAGCGCCTGTGAAGCGCCTGCTGGAAATGTCGGGCCTGTTCAAAATCATGCCCCTATATGACGACGAGAGCGCTGCACTCTCGGATTTGGAGGTCGCGTTATGACTAGTAGCGAAGCTCGTAACTTCATGAGTGTCCAGTTTGCTGCGCTGTCGGAGAATGAATCGTTCGCGCGTGTGGTAGTGGCTGCCTTTGTCTCCCGGCTCGACCCGACGATGGAGGAGCTGAATGACTTGAAGACGGTAGTCTCGGAGGCTGTCACCAATTGTATTATTCACGGTTATGACAGTGATCCCGCAGGTGTTGTCAGCATATCCGCTTCCCTTGAGAATGAGACCGTGCATCTGACGATTGAGGATAAGGGCCGGGGCATTGAGGATCTGGAGCTGGCCCAGCAGCCGCTGTATACCTCGAAGCCGGAGCTGGAGCGGTCAGGTATGGGCTTCACCATTATGGAGAATTTCATGGATGAATTCGAGGTTATCAGCGAACCGGGACGCGGAACCTCAATCTCCATGAAGAAAACCATCGTCTCGAAAAAAGCTTTATACAATTAGGGGTTGGAGCCATGGATGCAGAAGCAAAAAAAGCTCCGCCGACCTATTTGGACGATGCGGAGGTCAAACGTCTAATCGCGCTCAGTCAAGCCGGGGACCATACGGCCCGCGACACGCTGGTCAACTGCAATATCCGCCTCGTCTGGTCAGTGGTGCAGCGGTTTATGAACCGCGGATATGAACCGGATGATTTGTTCCAGATCGGCTGTATCGGACTGCTGAAGTCCGTTGATAAATTCGACCTCAGCTATGAGGTCAAGTTCTCCACCTATGCGGTGCCGATGATTATCGGCGAGATCCAACGGTTCCTCCGCGATGACGGCACGCTCAAGGTCAGCCGCTCGCTGAAGGAGATGGCCAACAAGGTGCGCAAGATGAAGGATGAGATGTCCAAAACGCTCGACCGCCTCCCGACCATCGGTGAAGTGGCCGAAGCGCTGGGCGTCACGCCCGAAGAAATCGTCTTCGCCCAGGAAGCCAACAAGCCGCCGACTTCGATCCACGAGACCGTCTTCGAGAACGACGGCGATCCGATCACGCTGATCGACCAGATCGCCGACGAGTCGCAGGAGCGCTGGTTCGACAAGCTGGCCTTGAACGAGGCCATCGGTGCGCTAACCGAGCGCGAGCGTCTGATCGTGTATCTGCGCTATTACCGCGATCAGACCCAGTCGGAAGTCGCCAGCCGCCTCGGCATCTCGCAGGTGCAGGTGTCGAGGCTGGAGAAGAAAATCCTCGCGAACATCCGCGAGCAGATTGCGCAGTAGCAGTGGAAGTTACAGCGCGTCTCGGCTGATACTGCCGCAGCTCAGTAAGTCCGATACAGCAGTCGGGTTAGCTGTGGTGCTTAGCAAGAGTTAAGTATGTGATGTACAGTGACGGGTGCAAGGGGGCCGCCTCCTAGAGGGGCGGCTTTTTTCGTGCGCTCAAAGTGAGACCATGCCCCTCACTGCCGATCATTGTACGAACCGGACTCAGATTCCCTTATTTGGCCGAAACGTCTCTTTTTGAGCCTGAAACGGACTGAGATTCCCTTATCTTGTCTATCCGGCTCCTAATCAAGCGGAATCTGGTCACATAGCGGATTCTGTGTCCGCGTGCCCCGGCATATCCGGCTCATACGCAGACATAGCTGAATCTCAGTCCTCTTTGCTTGTTGACGGAGCACGCCTATGGCTTTGCGCGTGGTTATACCGGAAGCTTCACATATGCTAAACTAGGCTAAACTCGTAACAATCGATGATTTTGAATACTGACAACAATGCTAAATGACTATGGAGGGCTAAACACAGGTGGATTATGCAAAGCTCAGCAAAGAGGTCTCCTACGCCCTGCGTCACGCACCGTGGGAATATGAACTGGAATTGGATGCACAGGGATGGGTGCATATCGAGCAACTGCTCCACTCGCTGCATCAGGACAAGAAGTGGGAATCGGTCGGTGCAGAGGATCTGGACAAGATGATCGCAGCATCGGATAAGCAGCGGCATGAGCTTGCGGATGGCAGAATCAGGGCGCTGTATGGTCACTCTGTCCCGCAAAAAATAATCAAGCAAAATGAAACTCCGCCCCCCATTCTGTACCACGGTACAGCCAGGCAATGGGTGGAGACGATTCTGCACGAAGGACTGAAACCCATGAAGAGGCAGTATGTTCATTTCTCGGTGGATACGGATACAGCGAAGCTGGTGGGAGGACGAAAGGACTCAAGTCCTGTGATCTTAACCATCGATGCCGGGCGGGCCGCACAGGAAGGAATCAAGTTCTATCACGGAAATCATAATATCTGGCTCGCAGACGATATTCCGCCCGAATTCATTGCTAACTCGTAGCCTAGTTTATCCAACCCCAACCAATTACAACAAAAGCGCCCCAACCAGCCGGTTCACGGCTCGCGGGACGCTTTTATTCATACCCTGTGTTCAGAGATATCTTCTTAAGGCGCTACAATCACACCCGTGGAAATCATATAATTTCCCGGTGCCGCATAGTTACCGGCATCGTCGCCGGATAAGGTGTAGACCACGGTGATGAGTTTGCCGCTGCCGACAGCAGCATCGTTATAAGTTGCTGTAGCGTTCACTGTAACATCATCCCCCGGAATAACTCCGATCAGGGTACCTGGAGTGATCTGGGCCGATGTATTCCCGTCATAGAGCTTAGACTCTGTGAGAACGGGTGCTGTAATGTCCAACTGTAAGGCTGTGATAATACCTGTATTAATGGAATAGCTAACAGGTGGGAAATAGTTACCTGCATCTGCTCCTGTTAAGGTGTAGGAGATGGTGATGATTTTGTTCACACCGACATTAGGACTGTCATAGGTCCCGGAGGCATGCACAGTCACATCATCTCCGTCGATGATACCGTTTACCGCACCAACGATTACCGCTGCCGCAGTCGTTCCGTCATAGACTCTGGAGCGTGTGATCTGATCCCGGTCAATTTCCCCGTTGGTGACAATGTAGCTCGCAGGTGCAATATAATTACCCGCATCTGTTCCGCTCAGCGTATAGACTACAGTTATGGTCTTGTTCGTCCCAACGGCTGATGTGTCATAGTTGGCAACGGCGCTCACAGTGACATCTTCCCCGGGAACTACCCCTATAAGCTGTCCGGGGGTCACTGCTGCTGTAGTGGTTCCGTCCTTGAACTTTGCCAAGGTCAAATTAGGGGCTGCGATGGTTAATGGATTCAGTGCGATAATGCCCGTATTCACGATATAGGGAGCTGGTGCGATATAGCTGGCTGCCTGCGCTCCACTTAATGTGTAGGTAACGGTTATCGTCTTGTTCACCCCAAGCGCTGCGCTGTTGTAGGCAGCAGAGGCATGAACATCAACATCGTCACCGCTCAGCACACCGGTCAGCGAATTCGCGGTTACAGCTGCTGAAGCAGTGCCGTCATAGGTTTTGGACTCTGTCAAGGAGGCAGGAAGCCCTATAGTCAGTTCAATCGCTCTAACCTCAATCGTGCTGGAAGGGGCCGAGATATTGCCGGAGCCATCTACAGCATACACAATATAATGACCGGCAGGCAGACCCTGCGTATTCAGCGGGGAATAGACGGAGGCGGTTACCGCCAGCTTTTTACCCAGAGCGGCATGAACAGAATCTTCCAGACCCGTTGTCGTTACGGCCACTGTGGAGGGGACCAGATACAAATAACCCGCTTCGTTGCTTGTTCCATATACATTGTCTCCTACAGTCACCGCTCCAAGGGTCACACTTGTGAGTATAGGGGCTGACGTATCACCCGGATCAGGAGTAGGTGCTGGTGTAGGAACTGGTGAAGGTTCTGGTGTAGGTGTAACTGCAGGTGTTGGTGTCGCTACTGGTGTAGCTGTAGGAGTAGCCGTTGGATCGGAAGGGACATAGGTGCTCCGGACAGGCGTAGGTGTAGCAGTTGGTGTGGCAGTTGGACTAGCTGTTGGAGAGATGGTTGCTGAAGGGGTGCCTCCAACATTTCCAGGAGTATTGGCCAGAGCTTCCTCAATAACTTTGGTGCGCGTTAAGGACACTACGGCCTCCGCACGGGTAATATCTCTGCCGGGTCTGAAGCTGTTATCTTCGGAGTAACCCTTCATGACTCCTGCGGCAGCCACGGCGTTGACAGAATCCAGTGCCCAGGCGGCAATATCCTTGGAATCGCTGAAAAGAGCGCCGGTCTGCGCGGCATCCAGCTTCAATAACCGGTTGATAATCACTGCGGCTTCCTGTCTGCTGATCGTCTTGCCGGTACCGATGGTACCATCTGAATATCCGCTGATATATCCGGCTTTCACGGCTTTGGCAACCTCGGTGTAGGCCCAGTTGCTTGTAGAGAGATCCTTATAGGCAACAGGTGCCGTCTCGGTGAATCCGAAGGCGCGGTTGATGAGCGCCATGAACTCTGATCTTTTCAGACTATTGTCCGGTTTGAAGCTACCGTCGGCGTATCCCTGAATGAGCCCTTTGTCAACCCAGTCGGTAACTTCATTTTGTGCCCAGTGGCCTGTGATTCCAGTTAATTGAGGAGCTGCTGCGCCAAAAGCTGTTCCGGCAGAAGAATATAGTGCAGTTACTATCATTAGTGTAGAGAGAAAAAGCTTGCCCGGTGTATGGTTCAATGTTTTGCCTCCTGAAAGTGTATTATCTTCGCTGACATAGGCCGTGGGTATCACTTAATATCCTCCGGGCAACAGTTTTGGCCTCCGAGCTTGGCTAAATGAAATAATAGTAACACATATCATTCGAAATTGATTTAAATAAATATAATCATTGCAAATTTAATTTACCAAAATATAAATCTAACACTGGTCAATACATTCTGCACCCTCTTTGTAACCTTTTCCTCCCGGACCGGCACTTATCATTAGAACACGATAAAAATACAGAAATGAGGTTTGCAGACGTATGCTGCATTGGATTGAAAAGGCGCAGAAGGGCGATGCCGAAGCCTTCCGGGAGCTTAGCGGGCATGTGCGGGGGATGGCTTACGTAGTGGCCTACGATATGCTCGGGGATGTGCAGCTTGCGGAAGACGCGGTACAGGAAGCCTTGCTGGAGGCGTATATGAACCTTGCCAGCCTGCAGGAGCCTGCGGCGTTTCCGGGATGGTTCAAAACCATTGTGGTCAGACAGTGTCACCGGCTGCTGCGGCGTAAGCGTCAAGCCCTGCTGCCTCTGGAGGCGGCGGTGCATGTCGCGGGCTCTTCTCCAGGGGTTGCGGAGATTGCCGAACATAGAGAATGGACGCAGGTGCTCCACAGGTCAGTGTCGGAATTGTCTGCCAAGCTGCGGGTACCGCTGCAATTGTTCTACTTCTACGGGTACTCGCTTCAGGAGATTTCCGTGTATCTGGACCTTTCCGTTGCTACGCTGAAGAAAAGGCTGTATGACGGCAGACGCAAGCTGAAGGGGGCATTGCCTGTTGTCGATCTGGCGGCTGCATTTCATTTGTTACATGAGGGAGGACAGCGAATGCTGCATATTGTGAATGGTGACACGGTGGGAGACAAGCTGAAGCAGGGGATTGTCCAGGGGGAGGTGCTGGTGTGGAGAGAGATCTATTCGGCGGGGCCGATTTTCATAGATCCGGTGGCAGAGCAGAATCAGCAGCTGCGGGCTGAGGTGCTACAGGCCACGATGGGCATTCCGGCGGCTGAATATATGGCGGGCTGTGCGGAGCAGGAGCAGAGGATTAGCGGATTCCGTCAGTATGATGAGGTGGTGCTGTGGTTCGAGCATGATCTGTTCGACCAGAGTATGCTGGCCTATCTATTACACTGGTTCAATGGGCAAAAGCTGGGCAACACGAAGCTGAGCCTGCTCTGCATCGGAGAATTCCCCGGGATTGAGCTGTTCCATGGTCTGGGACAGCTGACGGAAGCTCAGCTGAGTACCCTGCCGGGAACCTGGCGGAATATCGGCCGCAAGGAGCTGCAGCTGGGAAGCCTGCTGTGGGAGGTTTATGCCGCTGCCGATCCCCGGAAGCTCGCAGACCTGCTTGCGGCGAAGCGGGAGGAGCTGGCGGGGGGCGCACTTGCTTTTGCCTATGACGCCTTCATGGCCCATCTCTCCCGCCTGCCTTCCGTAGAGAATGGTCTCGGGATCGTCGAACAGACCACCCTTCAAGCCGTGGCTAATGGAATGGACACGCCGCTTAAGCTGTTCCGGCAGGTGACGGATGAGCTGCACCGGCTTGGCATGGGCGATACGGAATACTGGAAGATCCTGCGCACACTGACAGCCGGGGAGAAGCCTCTGATTGAGATCGATGGTGTAGCAGAGCTAACAGATTACAGGGAAGTACCGGAATTCCTGCATCGCAGCGTTACGCTGACTGGATGGGGAGAGCAGGTGTTGGCCGGAGCAGCCGACCGGCTACAGCTGCAAAGTATCGATGAATGGTACGGCGGCCTGCATCTGGAGGGGCATGACGCCCTCTGGCGCTGGGACCGTGCTGCGGAACGGCCGGTACAGCACCCGTCATCCGCGCGGATGGAATAGAATGTAACCAGGAGGTTGCCCTGCTAAGCTGAACGCTTGGCGGGTGAACCTCTTTTTTATGCCTATATAGTATAATGAATACTCCAGGTCAAGACAGTTACAAGTGAAGAAGGAGGAGAGCGGCATCAGAACATTAGTGATCAGTGACATTCACGGCTGTATAGAGGAATTCAGCCTGCTGCTCCGCCGGG
The DNA here is from genome assembly GCF_038000365.1 of Paenibacillus sp. FSL R7-0333. Lineage (NCBI taxonomy): Bacteria > Bacillati > Bacillota > Bacilli > Caryophanales > Paenibacillaceae > Paenibacillus > Paenibacillus sp. FSL R7-0333. Next base: position 4,622,661 of record NZ_JBBOBZ010000001.1, on the reverse strand, counting down.
CGGAGTATAACCCATCCAAGGATCAATTGATCCTGCTGGGCGATTATGTAGACAGAGGGCCTGACAGCAGAGCGGTCGTGGAGCAGGTGAAGCGGCTTGCTGAAGCAGAGGGGGTTATTGTGCTGCGGGGCAACCATGATCAGATGGCTTGCGATGCGCTGGCGGGAGAGGATGATAAGCGGGATACCCACTGGATAACCAATGGGGGATTCCACACCCTTCTGAGCTACTGCGGAGGGCGGGATTCGGTGCTGCTGCACCCGGATTCAGGCTGGAAGGATTACACGGAGATGAAGCGGTTCATGCGTACGGAGTATAAGGAGCATCTGGATTTCCTGGGTTCGCTGCCTTACTACTATGAGACGGAGACCCATCTGTTCGTTCATGCGGGCATTGATCCTTCCCTTGCCGACTGGCGGACCCAGCGGGAGTATGATTTTATCTGGATTCGGGAGCCTTTCTACAATCATCCTGTAACTTCTACGGAGAAGACGGTCGTCTTCGGCCATACCTCTACGGTAGATCTGCAGGACGGGGCAGGCGTCTGGTTCAGTCCGCTGGGCGACAAAATAGGCATCGACGGCGGCTGTGTGTACGGGGAGCAGTTGAACTGCCTTGAGATTAGCGAAGCGGGATACAAGACCTATGCAGTCCGGCTGGGGGAGCGGGAGTAACAAGAGCTGCGGAGGAGGCGGGATGAAAACAAACTCCCAATTGGTTATAATTGGAATATCAAATCCAAGCGCTCACAGGAGGCAGAGATGTCCAATTCACTCTTAACGAAGAACGCGTTAGCCCGGTCTCTGAAGAAGCTTATGCTCACCAAGCCCCTGAACAAAATAACGATCCAGCAGCTCACCGCAGATTGCGGGGTGACCCGCCATACATTTTATAATCATTTTCAGGATATCTATGAGCTGCTCGGCTGGATCTACAAGTCAGAAGTGATTGAAGGACTGGACCAATACTGCTGCTGGGCGGGCTGGAAGCAAGGATTCTTAAGCGTCCTGCGTTACACCGTAAATAACAAAACCATCTGTCTGAATACCTTCCATTCGCTGGGACGCGAGCATCTGGAGCAATTCCTGTACGGGGTAATTTACCGCGTCATGATCAGCGTAGTGGAGGAGCTGGACGGGCAGGCGTGGCCGGGACAGGAGCAGATTCCGGAGCCTGTGAGAATGCAGGCCAGACTCGATATAGCCGATTTCTACACGCTGGCCATCCTTGAACAGGTGATCCACTGGCTCAGAGCCGGGGCGAATACAGATCCGGCCGGAGTGGTGGACAAGGTATCACGGATTATGGACGGATGCATTGCCCGGGGGCTTGAGCATTATCAGTCTGCAGTTCATCCGGTGAAGTTATGACACAATATCGGGCGGATGTGTAATCCCTAGACAGTTGCGTCCGGCTGTCCATAGAATCCCTGGTTCACGGCGGTTATAGTGAAGGCAGTTAGCAGGCACTTATCCCCTGATCAAGGAAGGAAGAGGACACATGGGTACATATCAAAGAATTCATCCGCAGGTACAGGAAGGCATCGCTTCACGCAAGGCTTATCTCGTCGGAGGAGGGATCGGCTCCCTGTCGGCGGCGGCATTCCTGATCCGTGACGGGCATATGCCCGGCCGGAATATTCATATTCTGGAGCAATCAGCTGTATACGGCGGTTCCATGGACGGGGCGGGCAATGCCAAGGACGGCTACAGCGCCCGGGGCGGACGCGAGATTGAAGAGCACTTCGAATGCTTCATGGAGCTGTTCGGCTTCATCCCTTCCCTGACCAATCCGGACCGGACAGTGCTGGATGAATTCCGGGAGCTGAACCTGGCTGAACCGATTGAATCGCATTGCCGTTTGATCGAAAAGCAAGGCACCCCCGCCGACTTCTCATCGCTTGGGCTCTCTACCGCACATGCACTGCAATTAGGTAAGCTGACGCTGGCTACCGAAGAGAGACTGGGCGCGGTGACGATTGAGCAGTTTTTTGACCCGAGCTTCCTGGAGACGAATTTCTGGTATTTCTGGCGCTCCATGTTCGCCTTCGAGAATTGGCATAGCGTGGTAGAGGTGAAGCGTTATATGGAGCGGTTCATGCACCTGATCTCCGGGATGAACCAGCTGAAAGGAATTTTGCACACCGAATACAACCAGTTCGACTCGCTGATCCTGCCGCTGATGAAATGGCTGGAGCGTGAGGGCGTTCATTTTGACAAAGGGCATGAGGTTACGGATCTGGAGCTTAGTATGAGCGGCGATGAGAAGGTTGTAACCGCGATTCAGGTGCAGGTTAATGGTTCCCCCAAGACGATTCCGGTGACACGCGGGGATCTGGTCATGGTCACGAACGGCTCAATGACAGAGAATTCTACCCTTGGCGATCTGGACCACCCGGCGGTGCTGAACCGGTCCGTTACTGAACGCGGGTGCTGGAGCCTCTGGGAGAAGCTTGCTGCCAAATCCCCGGATTTCGGCCGCCCTGAAGTGTTCTGCGGGGATATCGACAAGTCCAAATGGCTGTCGTTCACAATGACTTTTACCGATGATGAGATTGTATTCCCTTATCTGCTGGAGCTGACGGGAGATGCTCCCGGCATGGGCGGCGTGGTCACGATCAAAGACTCCAGCTGGATGATGTCCTGGACCGCACCGAAGCAGCCGCATTTCATCAACCAGCCAGACAATGTGAAGGTACTGTGGGCGTATGGCCTGTTCCCGGATGCCGAAGGCGACTATATCAAGAAAAAAATGAGCGACTGCACCGGACGCGAGCTGCTGGAGGAACTGTGCTACCATATGGGTCTTGCGGACCGCATTCCCGGGATTCTGGAGCATACCACTAACGTCATCCCTTGTATGATGCCTTATATCACTGCGCAGTTCATGCCGCGCGTTCTTGGTGACCGTCCGCAGGTCGTGCCGCAGGGCAGTGTGAATCTAGCCTTCCTCGGCCAGTTCGCCGAAGTGCCGGACGACTGCGTGTTCACCGTGGAGTATTCGGTCCGCTCCGCAATGATGGCCGTCTATAATCTGCTGGCGCTGGACAAAGAAGTGATTCCTGTTCATCCCAGCAAATATGATGTCCGGGTACTGCTGACCGCGCTCCGCACCTGCCTGGGCAACAAGCCGCTGCCGCTCGATAAGACACTTGGGGAGCTGCTGGCGGGAACGGTACTCTCGAAAATGGTCTAGCTGCCAGCTTTCGACAGGATTCGTCCGCAGATTATGATACATTTAGACTAAAACTTTTTGCGGAGGAACCCTGATGAAGAAAATTCTGAGCCGGATCGCACTTGCACTGCTGCTTATGACCTTTGCAGCCATTGTATTGTGTTTCTATTTCAACCAGTTTAGCTATGCCTATGGTCTGATTGTAGTTATAGTGTTGATCTTTGGTGCAATGGGCCAGCTCTATAAGCTGAAGAATGATGAATATATGTACTCCAAGCTGAACAGGAGAGACGAATACGAGGATTACACGAGGTAGCTGATTCCGCTGCCCAGGCATGCCAGGGGTCCGGCAGACATAGGATGGTAATAAGCAAGCGCTTAACCATTCAGTCACTGCAGGAGGAGAATAGTGTGAACGAGAGACTGGCGGCTGTTATTCTGCGGATTGATGCTATTGCTACAGATATTCTTGTACCTCTGCGCCGTAAGATCATTAATGAGACGGCTCTGCTTCAGCTCTATGAGGCGCTGGATGAGACGTATGCTCTGATGGAGCATGAGCGGCAGATTGACCGGGAGCTCGCGGCCATCCTCTTCCTGCTCTATTCACAGCTGGTAAGCCAATCCAATTATGTGTATGACAAAAGCCTCTTCGTGCCGCATATCGGCAAGCTGCAAGGGTACATCCGCAAAATATTTGGCGGCACGCTTCAGAATGTATAGAACTCAACTAACCGCCAATCTGACAGCCTATGCTCCAGTTACATCTCTAACAGGATGGAACCGGGAGGATAGGCTGTTTTTATAAATATGGCTATGTTAAACTTTATTGTTGATAAGCATAAAGATGAGGGCGACCTCATAGGTGGGTTCGGTTTATCGAATGCATGATTGAGCGAAGGAACGAGGAGGCAGACAATTCATGGGAGGAACGAATGTATGGGATGCGGAGTGGGAGGTTAACGAAGAGCAGGCGCGGACGCTGATCGGCAGACAATTCCCTCAGCTGTCATCGAAGCAAGTGAAGCGATTGGGCTGGGGCTGGGACAATACGGTTTTTCTTATCGGTGACGAGTACGTGTTCCGGTTTCCAAGAAGAACGTTTGCAGTGGGCGCGATTCGTATGGAAGGGAAGCTGCTGCCGAAGCTGGAGGCATATTTGACCATTCCCTATCCGAAACCGCTGTTTTATGGCGAAGCAAGTGACGAATATCCGGCACCATTTCTTGGCTATGGCCACGTGCCGGGAGATTTCCCCATCGGTTTGGCGGAAGAACGCCGGGCTTTATCGGCAGAGACGCTGGCGAGATTTTTGCGGAGATTACATGAGTTCCCGGTGCAGGCGGCGCTGAAGTGCGGAGTTCAGCAAGATCATCGAAGCTTGACGGACATAGCATCGCGCAAAGTGAAATTGGAGGGCTTTCTATCGAAGGTGGCTGAACACTTGTCGCCGGAGGAGTCCGGTGTGATCGAAGCGTATATTAACAGTCTGCAAAAGGACCGTGTCGAGGCGGTGAATGCACTGCTGCATGGCGATCTTCATTTCAAAAATATGCTTGTGAATGAGAACGGGATTGTCTCCGGCATCATTGATTGGGGCGATCTGAGCGTAGGCCATCCGGCTTGCGATTTGAGCGTTGCTTACAGCTTTTTACCACCTTTCGCCCGCGGCGTGTTTTTCGAAACGTATGGAGGAGCGGACGAGGAGACGAAGCTGCTGGCGCGGCTGATGGCGGTATACATCCCCATGCTGATCTTAATGCAAGCGGTCGATGACGGGAATGAAGCGATTGCGGCAGAGGCGAAATCCAACATCATGCGGGCACTGTCGGATTAGGCTCATTATTTGGTTGCGGCTATGGGGCTAGGGCTAGCAGCACCATTTGGTCGTTTAAAGGCCGCGATAAGGTACGATCCGCCTTCTCGCTGAAACGGCTTTGCCATCCTTTTAAAGGACGGCAAAGCCGTTTCTACTTGTTTTTATTTTGTCCATTGCCAAACCTTGACCTGTTCCTTTACAATATTGATAATGATAATGAGAATCAATTTCAAAGAAACAGGTGACATTCATGAATCAACAGGCAGTGTCCGGGAGCGGGCTGGATGAGAAGGCCAAGCCGCTGAAGCTGCGGTCCCGTCCCTGGGCGGCAACATTAATTCTTATTGGCGGTTTGATTGCGCTGGCGCTGGGTATCGCTATTTCCGTATCGTTCGGGGCCGCAGATATTAAGCTGTCGGTCGTATGGACCGCAGTCTTTCATTTCAATCCCGAACTTACCGAGCATCAGATCATCCGCGAGCTTAGGCTGCCGCGTGTGCTGGGCGGCGTAATGGTGGGAGCCGGCCTCGCTGTGGCAGGGGCGATTATGCAAGGGATGACCCGCAATCCGCTGGCGGATTCGGGACTGATGGGCATTAACTCTGGAGCAGGCTTTGCACTGGCTGTCTGCTTTGCATTTTTTCCGGGATTGCCGTTCATGTATCTCATACTCTATTCCTTCGTTGGCGCCGGAGCCGGAGCGGGAATTGTCTACGGTGTAGGCTCGCTGGCGAAGGGCGGACTAACCCCGGCCAGGCTCGTATTGGCAGGTGCTGCTCTCAGTGCGCTGCTCTCTGCGCTAAGCGAAGGCATCGCCCTTTATTTCCGCATCGGACAAGATCTTGCCTTCTGGTATGCCGGTGGTCTGGCAGGAACGAAATGGTTCCAGCTGCAGATCATGTCCCCATGGGTGATAGCGGCTATCCTGGGAGCCATTGTGCTGTCCCGTTCGATTACGATGCTCAGCCTGGGTGAGGATATTGCCAAGGGGCTTGGGCAGCGTACAGGACTGGTGAAATTGGCTGGTACGTTAATTGTCCTGATTCTGGCCGGAGCCTCGGTAGCTGTAGTGGGAGCTGTTGGGTTCGTCGGCCTGATCATCCCCCATCTGACGCGCTATCTGGTGGGTGTGGATTACCGCTGGATTATTCCCTGCTCTGCGGTGCTGGGTGCGCTGCTGGTGGTCGGGGGGGATCTGACCGCCCGGATGATCAATCCGCCGCATGAAACGCCGGTGGGTGCGATTATAGCCCTGATTGGGGTACCGTTCTTCCTGTATCTGGCCCGAAAAGAAAGAAGGGAGCTGTAAAGATGCAGAGCCATAAGAGAATTTCTTCCGAAGATGCAAGGCGTAAGTATGGCCTGAGAGTGATCGGCGTGCTGGCCGTTCTGATTGTGATAATGTTCATTATAAGTATGAATACAGGATACATAAGACTTACTCCGCTTGAGCTGCTGGATACGCTGGTCGGCAAGGGGACGGAGAAGCAGGAGCTGATTCTGTTCCAGTTCCGTTTGCCGCGGATTGTCATTTCTCTGTTAATTGGTACCGCACTTGCCGTATCCGGCGCAGTGATGCAGGGGGTCTTCCGCAATGATCTGGCCGATCCGGGTATTCTCGGCATTAATGCCGGGGCGGGACTGATGGTCATGCTGCTGATCTCTTTCTATCCGACGACCTCGGCGGCACCGGTCTATCTGTTGCCTGTGGTTGCCTTTGCCGGGGCGGCCTGTACTGCTGCTCTGATCTACAGCCTCGCCTACAAGCGGCATCAGGGCATTTCGCCGATCCGGCTGCTGCTTACCGGGGTCGCAGTGGCGGCAGGCATTAGCGCGGCGATGATCGTGCTGACGCTTCGCCTCGATCCGGACAAGTATCAGTTCGTTGCCACCTGGCTGGCGGGCAGCATCTGGGGCACAAGCTGGAAGTTTGTCTTATCCCTGCTGCCCTGGATCGTGATTCTCCTGCCTTATGTCATCTACAAGGCACGGGTGATGAATGTACTTAATCTGGGCCAGCAGACAGCGACAGGACTCGGTGCTAATGTGAGCAGAGAGCAGTTCCGTCTGCTGGCAGCAGCGGTCGGCCTTGCGGCTTCCAGCGTAGCGGTCAGCGGAGGCATCGGCTTCGTAGGGCTGGTCGGTCCGCATCTGGCGCGGCGGCTGGTTGGACCGAAGCATCAGCTGATGCTGCCCGCCTCTGCGCTGATCGGCGCGCTGCTTGTCATTGCGGCGGATACGATCGGACGGCGGATTCTGCAGCCGTCCGAGATTCCTACCGGCATTGTAGTAGCCGTCATCGGTGCTCCATACTTTCTGTATCTTCTGGCCCGTACCAAATCTTAAATACAACCAGACCTTGGAGGGATATCAATGAACGAAGCAATGGAATTATACGATGTGACGATTATTGGCGGCGGCCCCGCAGGCATGTATACAGCGTTCTATAGCGGAATGAGGGATCTGAAGACTAAGCTGATTGAAGCGAAGGATGAGCTGGGCGGCAGAATGCTGATCTATCCTGAGAAGATGATCTGGGATGTCGGAGGAGTAACACCTATTCTCTGCCGCCAGTTAATTGATCAGCTGGCAGAGCAGGCGCGCACCTTCGATCCTACCCTTGTATTCGGACAGCAGATTGTTCACCAGGCCCGCCAGGAGGACGGTACGTATATCCTGACCTCAGCCACAGGCGAGCAGCACTGGACCCGTACCGTCATACTTACCATCGGATACGGTATTCTGCAGATGGCGAAGCTGGAGATTGAAGGCGCGGACCGCTATGAGGTGACAAATCTGCACTACACGGTACAGGAGCTGGAGCCCTTCCGCGGCAAGCGGGTGCTGATCTCGGGCGGCGGAGATTCCGCAGTGGACTGGGCGAATGAGCTGGAGGGAATTGCCGCCAGTGTAACTGTGGTACACCGCCGGGAGCAGTTCGGCGGGCATGAGAAGAATATTGCCCGGATGAAGGCCTCCTCGGTGGATGTGCGTGTGCCTTGCGCGGTAAGCCAGCTGCACAGCAGTGACGGAGAGCAGATCGATCAGGTGACCGTCTGCCATATTCAGACCGGAGAGCATGAGCAGCTTGAGGTCGATGCCGTCATTGTCAACCACGGGCTGAGAAGCGACTTCGGTCCGCTCAAGGACTGGGGACTGGATATGGGAGAATGGTGTGCGAACGTCAGCGGTAAGCTGGAGACCAATCTGCCGGGTATCTTCGCTGCCGGAGATTTCGTGGATCATGAGAGCAAGGTACGGCTTATTGCCGGAACATTCACCGACGCGGTGCTTGCCCTGAACAGCGCGAAGCTGTACATGGACCCTACCGCTGAGAAGGTAGCCTACGTCTCCTCCCATAATGACCGGTTCAAGGAGAAGAACAAGGCGCTTGGCGTAGTAGATAACCACTAGCATTCCTCCTTCTGAGATACCAGCCGGTGTACCGGCGCTATACCATAAGCTGTATCTGCACAAGCTGTCCCTTACACGGATTATTCCGTACCGGGGACAGCTTGTTCTGCTTTTACACATTCCATATGCTGTATAAAAAAAGGATAGCGGGCGAATAGTAAGAGCCAGGAGGTGCGGATATGGAGAATATAAATTCGCCGGTCTCCCCTAAGCTGGAAGACAACATCAGTACCATTCAAGCAAGGCTCGGGAACAGTCCAGATCTGGTTATACGCACCTATGAATTAATTAATAGAACAGCCCGTGTGGCTGCAATATATATCGCCGGCATTACCGACAGAGTGATGGTCGATGACTACATCTCGCATGTGATGTCCTTTCAAGCTCTGAATGACCGTGCGCGGCTTGCAGTAACCCCGGAGGAAGTCTACAGCTATATCAAAGAGAATGCCCTTAGCATCGGCAAGGAGAAGCTGGTCAGCGATATCAACGGATTGCTCGAGGCACTGCTGTCGGGAGACACAGTTATTCTGGTTAACGGAGTGGAGGGGGGGATCAGTGGAAGCACCTGCGGTGGAGAGTCCAGAGCCGTTTCAGAGGCGGGGACCCAGGTTGCCATCCGCGGCTCCAAGGAAAGCTTCACCGAGACCATTAGCACGAATATTGCCCTGGTCCGCAAAATCATCAAGAACCCGGACCTCTGGACCGAGACGATGAAGCTGGGTGATGTCACCCACACTGATATTACGATCATGTATATCCGCGGCATTGCAGACGAAGAGACGATCGAGGTATTCAAGAACAGGCTTCAGGAGATCCAGGTCGATATGATTCTGGAGTCGGGATATATTGAACAGATCGTAGAGGAGAACAAATACTCCCCGTTTCCCACGATGTTCAATACGGAGCGCCCGGATAGTGTCGCGGGCAATCTGCTGGATGGACGGATTGCCATATTCGTGGACGGTACCCCGTTCGTGCTGATTGCTCCGACTACCTTCTTCATGTTCTTTCATACGGTGGAGGATTATTATCAGCGTTATGATATCTCATCGTTAATCCGAATGCTCCGGTTTGTATGCCTGGTTATTTCGCTATATGGCCCGGCGATCTTCGTCGCTGCGCTGAACTTCCATCAGGAGATGATTCCGACCCCGCTGCTGATCAATCTGGCGTCACAGCGGGAGGGGGTGCCGTTCCCTGCCTTTGTAGAAGCGGTTCTGATGGAGGTTACCTTCGAGATTATCCGGGAAGCAGGGGTCCGCATGCCTTCGCCGATCGGCCAGACCGTATCCATCATCGGCGGTCTGGTGCTTGGGACAGCGGCGGTTCAGGCAGGGATCGTCTCGCCGGCGATGGTAATCGTGGTCTCGCTCACAGGAATCTCCAGCTTTGCTACACCTGCCTTCAACATGGCGCTCTCCATCCGCATGCTGCGGTTTATCATCATGGCGATCGCCGCATTTATGGGGCTGTATGGCATCGCTATATTTACTATTATGCTGATTGCCCATCTGTGCAGCCTGCGCTCACTCGGTGTTCCTTACATGACGCCCATCGGTCCCCTTGTTCCGGGGAATCTGAAGGATACCTTCATCCGTTCCCCTAAGAGCTTCATGAAGCTCAGAAAACGTCTGGTCAACAACGGTGGGAGCTCGGCATCTGCTTCCGCAGGCAAAGGGGCCTCCACGAGGGAATCCAATGAACGCTAAGGGGCTGCTGCACCTGATTGCCATCGCAATGCTGGTCATGCCGCTCAGCGGCTGCTGGAACAGCCGGGAATTGAATGAGCTGGCCATCGTAAGCGGCATAGGGATGGATCTCGTTCCGGAGACCGATGAATACCGGGTCACCTTTCAATTGGTCAATCCGTCTTCCACATCGACGAGTACCTCTCCCGGGAGCGGCAAGCCTGCTGTAGTGGTGGTGTCGGCCACAGACAAAACGATGTTCGGCGCGTTGCGGCGGGCGTCAAAGCATGTAACCCGCCAGCTTTTTTTTGCCCATACCCAGCTTATTGTGCTTGGAGAGTCCTTGGCGCGGGATGGGATTAACGATATCTTCGACATCTTCGAGCGGTCCCATGAGCTGCGGCTCAATTCAGAAATACTGGTTGCCCGTGGCAGCGATGCCGCCTCTGTCATGAAGCTGCTGACCCCTGTAGAGAGTCTGCCGGCTCTGGGACTGGTCAAAAAAGCGCAGAATACCTCCAGCGTCTGGGGGGAGAACCGGATCATTAGAGTATTCGATGTCATTCAAGGCATTACTGGAGAAGGGGATCTGACGATCAATGCGGTGAAGATCAATGGAGATGCGGAGGAAGGGAAGAAGAAAAGCAATCTGGAGGGGGCTGAGACCCTGACCGAGACGATGATGAGCGGGCTTGGGGTCTTCAGGCAGGGCAAGCTGCTCTATTGGATGAAAGACTCAGAAGCACGGGGAACCGAGTGGCTGCTTAACCAGATAGAAGAAACAGTGCTGGATATTGATTCAGATGATAAAAAAGAATCCATTGCCGTCAATATCATCTACTCCAGAACGGAGGTAAAGACCGCGATTGAGGATGGTCTTCCGGTCTTTCATGTGACGATTGCCGAGGAGGGGAGCGTCAATGAAACGGACAGCTTCGTGGATCTCAGCAAGCGGGAAGAGATCATGAAGCTTGAACAAGAGCTGGAGAAGAAGACGAGGATTGAAGTGATGCAGGCTTTTCATAAGGGACAACAGCTGGAGAGCGATATTTTCAATTTCGGCAATGAGCTGAAGCGGACGAATCCGCAGGAATGGGCGGCGCTGGACGGGGACTGGGGCCGGATCTTCGCGGAGGGGAAGCTGGACCTCAAGATCAAGGCTTACATCCGCAGTACAGGCATGAGTCTGAAACCTTATATCCCCGAAGGTAAATAATTGGCTTAACCGCAGAAATCAGGTGATTGATGTTATGAAAAAAGAAGTGATCGGCCCGAGCCAGCTGCTTGCATTGATCATTCTGTTTGAGCTGGGAACCGCCGTGCTTGTACCTATTGGCCTGGAGAGCGGACATGCAGTCTGGCTCGCCATTCTGATTGCCCTTCCCGGGGGCGTTCTGCTGTATCTGGTGTTCGCACATCTCTGCCTCCAATTCCCGAACCAGATCATAAGCGGGTATACGCGTTCTATTCTCGGGCCATGGCTGGGCTGGCCGGTAAGTCTGCTGTTCCTGCCGGTGCTTCTCTATAACGGTTCAAGAAATCTGCGGGAAGCGGGTGATCTGCTGATCTCGGCCTCCTATGACAAAACTCCGATTCTGATCATTAATTCAATCATGATTATTGCAGTGATGTATATCCTGAGCAAAGGGATAGAAGTGTTCGCGAGGACTGCCGAGATTGTCCTGTGGATCGTGATCATTATGGGGTGCATTTGTATTATTGCTGTAATCTCAGCCGGGCTGGTGGAGTATAAGAATCTGTTTCCGCTTCATATGAATGATTACAAGCAAGCCTTGAAATCAGCCTATCCCAACATCCTGATCTTTCCGTTCGGCGAACTGATGTGCTTCACTACCATTCTGCCCCACTTCAACAAATCCCGGAAAATTAAGAAAACCGGAATCGCAGCCATCATTGTCAGCGCCTGTCTGCTCAGCTTCACACATGCAATCGAAATGTCTGTGCTTGGCGAGAACCTGTACAGCCGTACCGCCTTTCCCATGTTTACGACCATTACCCTTGTGAATATGGCCAATTTCATTCAACGGCTGGATGCCCTGGTTATGCTTACACTGATTATCGGGGCGTTCTTTAAGCTGACCGTCTACTGTTATGCTGCTGTTGCGATTGCCAACGATCTGTTCAAGGTTAACGATACAAGCAGGCTGGTTATTCCGGCAGGCGTGATTATGCTGTTCAGCTCTTTTGTCAGCGCGCAGAATTATTCGGAGCATATGAATGACGGGAAGACTTTTCTGCAGACGATTCTGCCGGTATTCTGTGCGGTGATTCCAATCCTGCTGCTGCTGATTCATCTTGTCCGGCGCAAGTTCGGATTGTACCGTTAGCAGAATTAAGACGGTTTCCGGCGGGATTGACGCTTCTTAGAGGCATGAACGGCTACCTGAACGAACGGGAGAAGCAGGAAGATTGTGATACATATGGCTTCCTGTAGTGTGGTTGTAGCAAAGATGGTCGAGAGCGAATGAATGGATGCACGCAGGCTGATGCCGGACATCACATCAATGATGACTATTAACGTAAGCGTAAGAACAGCTAACAGGACATAGATACTGATAATCTTCATGGAGGTCTCCTTGTGCACCGCAAGAATAATTCACCGGTTCCGGTGCGGCGGGCTACAGCTATTATCTCCGAGTAATGGATAGGGTAAACGCCAAAAGCTGCCGGAAGCCATTGAAGGCTCCGGGCAGCTTGTTCATGACTCCATTATTGTTGTGCCCCGGTCAGCCAATCAGCCAGCTCCTCCGTCTGGGCCAGAACGGCAATCGGATCATAGTACCAGGAGCGCTCTTCTTTCCATACGTAGATCTTCCCGTTCTTGACTGCCGGCAGGCTGCCCCAGATCGGGTCTGCCTGGAAATCTTGAGCAGCCCAGGTATTGTCGGTGATGACCAGATAATCACCAGCATATTTGCCCAGGGTCTCAGCGGATAATTCTGCCCATTGCTTCTCCATAATTTCAGCAGCCACTCCAGCCGGCGGCTTGCGCCCCAGCGCCTGATAAATAGGCTGTCCTCCGCGTCCGAAGTTATCCCCATAGACCCAGGTGGACTTGTCTGCATGCTCCAGAATACTGAAGGTGGCCCCGGCAGGAATGGCTGCATCCACACGGGCCTTGGCGTCAGCAATACGCTTATCGTAATCAGCCAGCCAGGCTGCTGCTTCCTGCTCCTTGCCCAGCAGCTTACCGAAATAGGTCAGCTCTTCATGCGCATTCTTCAAATCGCCATATGGCACAATGACCGTTGGGGCAATCTGACTGAGCGCCGCATAGCTGTCTGCATTGCCGGAGATAATCAAGTCGGGATTCAGCGCGATGATATTCTCCGGTGACATTTTACCGTATGTGCCGGTATCTGCGACTCCTGTGAGGAATTCTTTGTAATACATATTCTCCAGGGTAAGCCCGGGCGCACCGACCGGTATCGTATCCAGGGCAATCAAGCTGCCCAGATATTCCTCGGCAACAATCCGCTTCGGTGCTGCCGGCACCTCAATATCTCCATTCACAGTTGTCACAGTATGGAAGGCGGGAGCTGCGGTTGCAGCAGCCTTCTCTGGCTGAGTGGAGGAAGCGGGTGTGCCGGTAGCCTTAGCTGAAGCAGCACCATTGCTGCTATTAGAAGAGTTGTTTCCACAAGCGGAGACGATAAGAGTCAATGCCAGAAGCAAAGACAGGACCATCCAAGCTTTCGGGTGAATGCGGCGAGAACGTAAATACGGGATTTTCAAGATGCAGCCTCCTTAATGTAGAACGATTATCATTCTCAATAACACTTTACAGAGTTTGCTATGATTAGACTATGGCTGAATGTGATGTCCGGCTATGTAAATTTATGATGTCAGCGCCTGCACCAGGACCTTCAGCTGAGCCTCGGAGGAGAGCGGGTCGAACCCGTAGAACATGCCAGGCTGATTCAGGTAATAGATTCTTCCGCCTGGAGAGTCATCGATATGATATTGCTGTACAGGGTGAAGAAAGCTCTGCAGCGGCTCCAGCGCTTCAGCAGCCTCCCTACTAGAGGTAATGAAGATATGGTCAGCGGGGTAGCGGGCGATGTTATGGAAGGCAATCTCCAGATAGCCCTTATCCAGCAGTCCCTCGGCAACGAGGCCAAGCGGCGGGCGGAAACCAAGATCATGATACAGAATCTGCGTCCCGCGCCCGTAGCTGCTGCTGAAGCAGTAGGCCGTCTCTGCGCCAAGCTCCAGGACCATGGCGGTTCCACGGTCACCGATCCGCCGGTCCAGCAGCTGATTAGCCTGGTAACAATGCCAGTCATAGAGGCTTAGCCAGGCCTCAGCCTGCGGCTGACGCCCAGTCACCTCGGCAATCAGCCGGAATTGCTCCCGCCAGTCCATTTGCATGAAGGGAATCTCAATTACCGGTGCGACGGACAGGAGCTGCTTGCTCTTGTCAGGCAAGGAGTAGCTGATAATGACATCCGGCCGGGCTGACGACAGACGTTCGTATAGACCTGCGGAGCCGATTCCTTCATCCAGCAGCTTCCTGGAGGGAACGGGCTGCATGCTCTCCATCCAGGACGAATAGACTCCCAGCCGGGGAACGACTTCGAGCGCATGGAGGCTGGCCGTATGATTGAAGTTCAGCGAGACTACGGATTTGCTCTTACGGTGATAGGCTGAAGGCGAAATCCCTACAACCTGCTTGAATTTGCGGCTCAAATAGGTTCCTTCGCTATAACCAACCTCAAGCGCCAGCATACTCAGATTCGGGGCTCCTGTAAGGATACGCTGCTGGGCCTTACGGATGCGCAGCAGCGTTATATATTGATTGAAGGTCTGCCCGGTGAATCTGCGGAAGGCACGGGAGAAATGCTCCGGGGTCACTCCGGCAAGTCCGGCAGCCTGTTCTCTCGTCAAATCTTCATTATAATTAGACTCTATATGATGTAGTACACGGTCAATCCACTGAGCCTGCGGTTCTTTATACTCGGCAGCACTATTATGCAGCTCAGTGAGCAGCTCTGTGAACAGAGCTTGTAAGGCAAATGGCGTGCGCTGCTCCGGCTGGTTCCAGCTGCTAAGAAGCTGCACAGCAAGCGTGCTTACCTGGGGAGGGCAGCTTCGGACCGGCAGATCATGGTTCAGCGGGCTGAAGGGCCGGCTGTTGCCGGAGATCACCGCATATTCGATCCACACACCCTGCAGCTTATGGCTGCGGGGCAGCCTGATATCCACCGGACTGTCACTGCACAAGGTATGACCGCCGGATAGACGGATACGTTCTCCATCTAGCTCGATGACTCCGCTTCCGCCGGTGACTACTACCAGGAATGAGGTGAAGGGGGGAATGGGATTTTCCCGGTCAAAGGTAGCCTTATCCAGTGCCGTTACATGTACCGGAATATAAAAGCTATGAGGAGTAGGCAATGAACTGCCGGCATTTCGCGTCTGCATGTTACAAGTCACTCTTTTCTTGGATGATAATCATTCTCAGTAATAGTATAACAGTCTTTCCTGCTATTGACGATCCTCGAATCGAAAGGTAAAGTTTAGGGTCAGAGACAAGCAGGGTATAGTTGTATTAGAGGGGGCGAAGAAGGCCATGACAACCTGGAATCTGCAAGGAACGGTCAGCCATTTGCTGATCTGTAACGGAAGTGACTGCAAGAAGCATAAGGGTGAAGAGGTAGCGGAAGCGATTGAGGATGAGATTACGAAGCAAGGGGCAGATGCGCTGATACATACAACAGTAACCCGCTGCAACGGAAGATGCTCGGATGCCTGTGTCGTGATCTCTTACCCGGAAGGCGTATGGTACAGGGATGTCACCCCTAAATCTGCCAAAAGCCTGGTGCGAAAGGTGCTGAAGGGAGAACAGCTCGAAGAGAATCTGCTCTATACGTATGAAGAAGGCTTCAAGGCCGCTACTCCCAAGGGTGCCAAAGGTAAGAAGAAGAAATGATAATATAGTGATCAGTGCAGCCCGCCGCTGGAATTCTCCGGCTAAGGGCTGTTTATTTTTTCCAAGGGGAGCATTACAATAGATAGAAAAGTCTAAAAGGGGGAAGCGGGATGTTCGTAAGCTTTGGGCCGGGGGATGATGTGCTGCACATAGGGCAGTTCATGCAGGAAGAGGTGGAATATAATCTCATCCATCTGATTGTAGAGAACGGGGAAGCCCTGCGGCTCAGGACAGAGGAGAATGATCTCATCTTCGCCCATGCCGCCGGGCGTAACTCGTGGTTGTGGTTATCACCGGAGCTGGCTGAAGAAAGGCGCCGTTCCCTTGTCCGGGAGCTGGCGGAAATGCTGGAGGACCGCGAATTGCCGGGGGTTAACGGAACGCCGGAGACGGGGAAGCTGTTCGCCGATGCGTACAGCAAACTTACCGGTAAGTCTCACCACGTACGGATGATGATGGAGGCCTATCACTGCCCGGAGGTGCAGCTGCCGCATGGTTTCAGCGGCAAGCTGCAGCAGGCGGGGCCAGGTGATATTCCGCTTATCGCCGGGTATTTAGCCGGATTCGTGCAGGATTGCTTCGGTACGGAGAGTGCACCCGAGGATCATCTGGACTATGCCGCAGCGGTTACGGAGTCGGGCAAGCTCCGTCTATGGATCGACCGGGAACAGCCGGTGTCCATGGTTAATCTGGCCCATCAGTCTGCCAGGCAAGCGCGGATTAATGAAGTGTTCACTCCGCGTGAGTTCCGCAAGCACGGGTATGCGAGTGCGGCTGTAGCTGCCCTGTGTGCCGAGCTGCTCAGTAAGGGCGTGACGCCCATGCTCTACGCCGATGCGGCGAATCCCGATTCCAATAAGGTCTATCAGTCGGTGGGCTTCAAGCGGACAGGAAGTATTGTTGATTTGCGCTTTCAGTAAGACGTTAATTATTAAGTCTAATACAGGGAGGAATGTCAAAGGATGCTGCAAGAAATGAAAATAATAGTGACCGGTGCTGCTTCAGGTATTGGTAAGGCCATTGTCAGACATAGTCTGGAGGCGGGAGCTGAGGTCATTGGTTGTGACCTGGATGGTCCCCGTCTGGAGGAATTGAGGCACGAAGCCGCTTCGGATAAGCTCTACACTTACCGGCTGGATGTCGCCGATTACAGCGAGGTGGAGCACTTCTTCTCAGCCCTTAAGCAAGAGCATGCCGATGTGAGCGGGCTGGTCAACAATGCAGGAATTTATCTGGGCCGCAGCCTGCTGGAGTACACGCCAGAGGAGATCAACCGGGTGATGGATATCAATATCAAAGGGTATGTCTATTTCTCCCAGGCCTTCGGACGCATGCTGCTGGAGCAGAAGCAAAAGGGCGTCATCGTTAACATGTCATCAGTCTCCGGCCAGGAAGGCAGCTCCGATGCAGTATACGGTCTAACGAAGGCTGCTATTCTTGGCTTGACCAAAAGCTGCGCAATGAATTTTGCCCCTTTGATCCGCGTGAATGCAGTGGCGCCGACCATGGCGGACACCCCGATGATGGGACATATCCCCGCCTGGAGGCAGCAGGAATACCGGGAACACCAGTTAAATCCTGAACCGCTGCTGGCGGAGGATGTTGCCGATACGGTGATTTTTATGCTGAGCAGCAGAGCCAGAGCTTATACAGGAGCCACCTTTGATATTAACAATGGCTGCTATTTGCGTTGATTGTCCCTGATTTGACTTGCAGCCACAGGGTTACTATGCTTATACATAGTGCAAATAATCACACTTAACAGGTAAGAGTTGCAGCTAGGGGGCGGCAGGATATGGATAGACGGCAGGTATGGCCGGATAAATTCAAGAAGTTTTTTCTGAACAACAAGTTTGTGGTGGGTCTGCTGATTGCGCTGCTGGTGGGCTTAACGATACTCGTATTCTCAAAGATTCCGTTTGTGTTCAAGCCTCTGTCTGTGCTTCTGCATACGGTGGCAGCGCCGCTGCTGCTCTCTGGGATCGCCTATTATCTGTTGAATCCGCTGGTGGACCGTCTGGAGAAGAGAAGCCGGGTGAAGCGGGCGTATGGTATTGTCATTCTATATCTGATCATAATGGGGATCATTACTCTGGTGCTGCTTATGGTCATCCCGATCATCCGCACCCAGCTTATGGGCCTGATTGACAACTTCCCCGTCTACAGTGAGCAGATTCAGGAGGAATTCGTCCAGCTTACCGGCAGTGAACTGTTCAATAAGATTCAGTCGAGCGTAGGCACGGACCTTAGTGATATCACCAGCAAGGTGACGACCTGGGCCACAACCTTCCTGAATAATGCTGTCAGCGGCGTAGGCAGCTTCGTTGGAACCCTGACCGAAATTGTGCTGGCTGTAGTGACTACACCCTTCATTCTCTTCTATCTCCTGCGCGACGGCAAAAGATTGCCCGACTATCTTATGAGACTCATCCCTACCGCACTGCGGCCGCAGTCCCGGATGGTGATGCAGGAAATGAACAATCAGATTGCATCATATATCCGCGGCCAGATTATTGTCAGCTGTTGCATCGGGGCACTGCTCTATATCGGGTACCTGATTATCGGGCTGGAGTATTCGCTGGTTCTGGCAATCGTTGCCGCTTGTACGGCTGTAGTTCCTTATCTGGGGCCGGCCATTGCGATTACCCCTGCGCTGATCGTGGCGATGGTTACCTCACCGTTTATGCTGTTGAAGATGGTCATTGTCTGGACTGCAGTTCAACTGATCGAAGGGAAGTTCATCTCGCCGCAGATTATGGGGAAATCGCTTAGGATTCACCCGATTACGATTATTTTTGTGATTATTTTTGCCGGAAAAATGTTCGGTGTACTCGGTATCATACTGGCGGTTCCGGGCTACGCCGTGCTTAAAGTGGTAATGACCCATATCTTCCAGTGGTTCCGCTTCCGCTCCGGGCTCTACAGAGTCATTGAAGAAAAGACTGAGGAATAAAGCGAAAGGAATGAGTGCAATGTCAGGACAACTGGTGAATACAGCTTATGGGCAACTGAAGGGAGAAGCGGGAAACGGCGTGAACGTGTGGCGCGGCATCCCGTTCGCTGCCCCGCCGCTCGGAGAGCTGCGCTTCCGGGCACCGCAGCCGCCGGAGTCCTGGAGTGGCGTACGGGAGGCCATCAAGTTCGGACCGGTCAGCCTGCAGGCGTTCAGCACCAGCGGGACGCGGTTCGGTGGTACCACCCCGGTCTACGATGAAGATTGTCTGTATCTGAATGTCTGGTCCCCGGCGGTAGCTGAGGAGACAGAATCGCTGCCGGTAATGGTGTGGATTCACGGCGGCACCTTCGTTACCGGCGCAGGCAGCCAGCCGATGTTCGAGGGCAGCAAACTGGCTGTCTCCGGGAACGTCGTGGTGGTTACCGTGAATTACCGGCTGGGTCCGCTCGGGTTCCTGCATCTGTCTCCGCTGGGCGGAGGGCTGGGCAGCAACCTGGGCCTCCTGGATCAGATTGCTGCCCTGGAATGGGTGCAGCAGAATATCGCTGCATTCGGCGGTGATCCGGCGCGGGTCACGGTCTTCGGTGAATCGGCAGGAAGCATGAGCATTGCCGCGCTGCTGGCGATGCCTGCGGCGAAGGGACTGTTCGCCCGGGCCATTATGGAGAGCGGGGCGGCGCAGACGCTGAATGGGGAGCAGGGCGTGCAGATTGCCGCCGCATTGCTAGCCGAGCTGGGCCTTCAGCCCGGCAGCGATACACAGCTGTTACATAAGCTCCCGGCCGGAGAGATTATGGAAGCCGCAGGCCGGATGGCGTACAAGCTGTCCGGAGACTCGATGAATATGTTCTTCCAGCCGGTCGTTGAGCCGGGAACCCTGCCGGTTGAACCGGTACAGGCCATTGCGGCGGGAGCCGCCAGCGGCATTCCCGTGGTGATCGGAACGAATCTGCACGAAGGCAATCTGTTCTTCCGCGAGGGGCAGAAGGCAGATAACTTCGAGCAATCGCTCAAAGCGCTGGAGCAGCTGATGGGAGTGGACGACCTCTCCGAGCTGACCTCGGATTACAGCCATACCTGGGAAGGACAGGCGGAGGTGCTGACCGACCTGTTCTTCTGGGCCAGCTCGATTTCGTTCGCGGACAAGCAGCAGGGACATGCCCCCGTCTGGATGTACCGCTTCGACTGGACGGTGCCCGGGCATCCGCTGCTGGAGAAGGCCATTCACGGAGCGGAGATTCTATATGTCTTCAACAATCTCCCGCTGCTGAAGCAGTACGGCCTGAACGTGACGCCGGACATGGAGGCAGTGGCGGAGGCAATGCAGACCGCCTGGACAGCCTTCGCCCATGGTGGAGATCCGGCAGCGCCGGGACTGGATTGGCCGCAGTACACACCGCAGACGCGGGCAACCATGATATTTGACCAATCCTCGGGCGTGGTGAACGACCCGGACGGGGAGAAGCGCAGACGGATTTTTGAGTATTATAAGGGATAAGTTTACAGACAGCAGTCCTCGCCGGAGGAAGACCTCCGGGAGGGCTGCTGTCTGTGTGCGGGCCGGAATGTAAGTGGAAATCCGGACACAATGGGCAGGCGCGGGGCGCGTGGACCAAATGTAATCGAAAAACCGATTACAATGGGCAGGCGCGGGGTGCGTGGACCAAATGTAATCGAAAAACCGATTACAATGGGCAGGCGCGGGGTGCGTGAGCCAAATGTAATCGAAAAACCGATTACAATGGGCAAGCGCAGGCACCAGCATCCTTCCCCCGTAAAGGATGCTGGTGCCTCTGCTTATTTAACTGGCGTATACCCGGTCTTCTCAACCAGCTCCTGGCCTTCGGCGGACAGAATCCAGTCCAGGAACGGTTCGATGTTCGGGTTGGTGCTGCCGGCCGTTACGGCATAGAATTCCACGGCGAGCGGGTATTCGCCGCTGCGGATAGTCTCCTTGGAGGGTGGCACCTGATCGATAGCCAGCAGCTTGATCTCATCGCTGGCATTCATCTGTGAGGCGTAGAACAGGAAGCTGAAGCCGAGCGCGTTATTGAAGTTGCGGTAGCTGGCGGTCAGGCTGATAATTCCGCTCATCACATCCGCGACGTTCTCCTTCGGGGGAGCCATCAGCTGGCGGTCCTCCATGATTTTTTGCAGCTTGGTCTGGCTGCCGCTGTTCTCTGCCCGCTGAAAAGCACGGATAGACGCCTTCTTGCCGCCAACCTCCTTCCAGTTCGTGACTGTGCCGGAATAGATGTACTTAATCTGCTCTATCGTTAAGCTGTCCACCGGATTGCGCTTGTTGACGAAGAAGACGAATGCTTCGCGCCCGATCGGGGTGAGCTTCAGTTCACGGCCTGCCAGCTTCGCCTGCTTCGTCTGGGCCAGCGAAGGTGCCGCAGCGAAGATAATATCAGCGTTTCCGGCGATCAACCGCTTGTAAGCCTCGGAAGTGCTGGTGCACAGGACGAGATCATTTCCGGTCAGCTCAATGCTGGAGTTATAGGTATCTTGCGGATACACCGCCTGGACAAAAGCAGAATATAGCGGATACAGCGCGGTTGCACCATCCAGACGGGGCATTTGCTCCGTAAGCTGATAGGACGCCTTATGCTCAAGAGAGGCAACTTTGGTATTCGCCTCAAATGGGGCATATTGGTACAAGTCCACTTCAGGCTCCCTCACTTCCGCAAGGCTGTTCACATACGATTGCCTGATCTCATGGCCTGCGGCTGCCAGCACACAGATTCCGGCAAAAGCAGCCAGGATCATCCGGCGTAGCTTCCTGCTGAACAAGCCGAAGATGCTGAGCACGGAGAGTACAGCCAGCCCTGAAGCTACGACGAGAGCCAGCGGACCATAGAAGAGCATTCCTCCTGTAAAAGCGGCGATAACATAAGCCATGAAGCCGATGATGGCAAGGCCGGCCAGAGCAAAGATGGAATACAGCAGATTGGTCGGAAAGCTTCTTTTCATGATGACCTCCAAATAAAATCTCTATAATGGGTATGATTAATGCTCATACTATAGTGTATCGCAAGCCGCCGTTTCTGCCAAACGAACCAGAACCTGGATACGGTACGCAGATTTGCTTGGCAGAATGATTGTTTTGATGATTATTGAATGAAATATAATGATTATTTTCATAAAAAGCTGGACGAAATGAAGAATCAGAGGTATTCTGGGATTGTGAAAATAATAACAGAATACAAGATTCTCGGGGTAAGGTGAAATTCCTGACCGGCGGTGATGTTCGTGAGAACTAAGCCCGCGACTCGTTACTCTATCACAGAGGAAGCGACTGATCTGGTGACAATCCAGAGCCGACGGTAAAGTCCGGATGGGAGAGGATCATAAGATAAAGGCAGGCGGGTCTATTCCGTATGTCTTTATTGATAACGCCCCCGATGTTTGTCCTGTTCTCAGGACTCACGGGGGTTTTTGGTCTCTATCGAGGGTTTGTATCGACAAGGAGAATGAAAGATGAGTAATGTATCTGCTTCATCCCAAGGCGTGCGTACCGCACCGGTGCGCAGCGGATTCTGGCTGGTGGTTCTGGGGGCGGCCTTATGGGGAGTTGACCCGCTGTTCCGCATTATCCTGCTGAAATCCCTGACGTCGTCCCAGATTGTACTGCTTGAGCATGTTGTGCTCTTCCTGGTTGCCGCTCCGGTAATGTGGCGCAATCGCGCAGAGCTGAAGGGTGTACGTCTGCGCCAGGCCGCAGCGCTGCTCGTGGTATCGTGGGGCGGCTCAGCCGTAGCGACCATTCTGTTCACCAAGGCCTTATCCAGCGGAGACTTCAATGCCGTGCTGCTGCTCCAGAAGCTTCAGCCCTTGTTCGCCATTGGTCTTGCCGCTGTTATTCTAAAAGAACGCCTGCCGCGCAATTTCGCACCGCTGCTTATTGTTGCGCTGGCCGGGACGTACCTGCTGACCTTCGGCTGGACGATTCCCTTCGGCCATGTGAACAGCTTCATGGGCGTAGGAAGCCTGATGGCGCTGGGCGCTGCTGCTTTGTGGGGCGGCTCTACAGTCATGGGGCGTTATCTGCTGGGCTCAATGAAATATGAGACGGTAACCTCACTGCGCTTCATGCTGGCGCTCCCGTTGCTGTTCGTAATTACAAGTATGGAAGGCGCCCCGTGGCAGATGAGCGGCGGAGTCAGCGGCTCGGCGGCAGTTGCCATTAACCTGCTGCTGCAGGCGCTGCTGCCCGGACTGCTCAGCATGCTGCTCTACTACAAGGGACTGAATACGACCAAAGCTTCGGTAGCAACCCTGGCCGAACTCAGCTTCCCGATGACAGGTATTCTAATTAACTGGGTAGTCTATCATCAGCTTGTAACCCTGCCACAGATTGTCGGCTTCGCGCTGATCTGGACGGCACTGTTCTTCATCTCCAGTCAGCAGAGGGATCAGCTGCAGCCGGCCAAACAGAATTAACTTCATAGCGCTACAGTCTGAGGGGACAGACCCCAGGACCCAGCGCAACATACAAAGAGGATGTTCCTATACGGCCGCGCCGTCCGGGAACATCCTCTTTGTTGTATAGGCAGACTTGGGGCAAGGTTGCCGCCGCTGGAGTGATTTTATTTCACATATGGAGTGACCTTGATGCTCTTGTACCCAAGCTCCTTAAGCTGCGCTGGTGCGATATACAGCCTGCTTGCCGAATTGAAGCTGTTCACAGGCGTAAGAACCGCGTGATTGCTACCGTTTGTGATTTTATAGATATAAGCCGCAGAAGGGTCGCCGGTTGCGCTAATGTTCATGACTTCGATCTTCCAGCCGAGGGCCGCTGCAAGCGGCTTCACCGGTATCCACTCTTGTCCGCCCTTAGTGAATATGGTGGATACATCCACACTTTTTCCGTCCAGATTCAGGTTGTGTTCATAGGCTAAGGTGATCGGCAGCTCTGTGACAGGCAGCTCTTTCAGCAGCATACCCTTAGGGAATGTGACTTCCGGTCTTGAAGATGGAGCAGCAGGGAACAAGGCTTCAAGCTCGCGGGCATCCTTGACCAGCCGTGACGATCCGTCCTTCAGATTGTAGATCCATGGGAGGCGTTTGGGCTCGTTTTTGACATATTGCAGCAGTCCCTTCGACAAGTTCCAGTTGTTCAAGGTCCCCCTCAGCAGCTCCTGCCGCTTCCCGGTGGACGGATCGTACGTACTGATCACATTCTGCTTGGCAGCCTCATTATATCCGCTCTCAAGCAGCGTATGCTGGTTAATCCACCGGGCATTGTAGTACCGCTGAGTAGAATAATAGACGGAGACTTTGCCGGTTGCTGTGTTTCTCAGATACTGATCGTTGAATTTTGCGATATAGCCCTCCGGCTGACGTTCGTAACGGGAACGCTCCAGTACACCCCAGCGGCCGTCAGGGGATAGGGCGTATTCGCTTTTGCGCATAATGGACTGGCTCTGCGTATCGTAGACATAGGCTTGCTCCGGATCATCCATCCCCGTCAATTGCAGGTTCCCGCTGTCACTCTTCCGGAAATGCTGAAAAGCCTCCGGCCATTTACTATAGGTCCCATCCGGCTGCCGGGCAATGACAGCATTGATGAACTGGTTCCCGTCCAATTGACTCACCGAATATAGCTGGACGTTGCTGCTCTTGCTGGTATAGGAATCGTATACCTCGATCTTCTCGGCTGCATGTGCTGTGAGTGGCGCAGCGAATGCCAGAAGCATCGATGCAGAGAGAACCATCCGTAAGGAGTGGTGCAATGCTTTTCTCATATGAACTTCCATCCCTTCTGTGTAAATAACTGTAACTATAGACGGCCCTGAGGCAGGAAAAGTTTCGGTGGTCCTGCTTAAATCAGATGAATTGCGGAGGAGAAGAGTAAAAATAAGCCTTTTTTCCCATACTACCCTTATTCTTGCCGTAGGACCGCATCACACCTGAGCTTAAGGAGGCCCGCAAATGAACACTGATTCCCCGGCTACATGCATATATATCCAGCTTAAGAACCGGGTGACGGTGCCCAAGGGCAAGGGGGTGCTGCTGCGCGATGTCGCTTATCTGATCACTGATCCGCAGTGGCGGGAGCCGCTGTATACACTGCTTGTGCTTCAGCCGAAGGAGAGTGACGGCAATCTGATCCTGATTGATCTGCTGACCGTCATTCCCCGGATTCAGGATGTGTACCCCGATGCGGAGATTCAGCCGATTGGCGAAGGCCGCACCATTGTACAGATTGAAGGTCCGTCTACGGCGGCTAAACCTTCTATAGCCCTGTTCGTGCTGGTCTGGCTGTTGCTGTTCTTCGGCTCGGCGCTGACGATTATGAATTTCCATGCCGATGTCAGCATGATGGAGGTACAGATCCGGATTGTGGAGATGCTGACGGGACGCAGGGACGAGCATCCTTATCTGTTTCAGATCGCTTATTCGCTGGGCATCGGATTTGGGATGGTGATTTTTTTCAATCATTTGTTCAAAAAGAAATGGAACGAGGAGCCGACTCCCCTTGAGGTGGAAATGTTCCTGTATCAGAAGAATATCGATCAATATGTAATCAACGAGGAGTACCGCAAAATGAAACGCCGCAGGGACGAGGCGCCCGGCAGCCGGGAGGGGAGCACATGACCGCACCAATGTCACTCGGACTTCATCTGCTGCTTGGGATTGCCGGGGGAATCGCAGTGGGCGGCGGGGTGATTGCGCTATTCGTAGTGCTGGACCTCATCCCCCGGCTGGCGCAGCTTACCTCCTCCTATGACAAGGTTCACTGGTATGAGGGAGCGATGGTCGGCGGTTCCCTGCTGGGGACGGTGAGCGATTTCTGGAACTGGAAAATGGCGGCCGGCCCGCTGATCGAGCTGGGGGTCGGCCTGTTCAACGGCATATTCATCGGCATGCTGGCGGCGGCTCTGACCGAGGTGCTGAATGTCCTGCCGATCCTGGCCAAACGTCTGCATATGACCCATCTGCTGCTTGGTCTCTTAATGGCGATGGTATGCGGCAAGGTGGCAGGCTCGTTGTTCGACTGGTTTGTCTATCAACAGTAAAGGGGGCTAGGGAGTGAGGTATATTCACAGCGGTGATCAGATAGAGACGGATAAAAAGAAAGACCGTTCTGCGCAGCAGAAATCGCCGGAGAAAAAGGCGCCGGAGCAAGCAGAGCAACCGGCTGCGTCCCAGAGCGGCATGGGTCAGGAGCTGGAGGCGTCGGCGGAGCTGGGGGCGGTGACGGGGCAGAAACCGCCGGAGCAGGAAGAGCAACCGGCTGCATCCCAGAGCGACAGAGGACAGGAGCTGGAGGCGTCAGCGGAGCTGGGCGCGGTGAAGCGCCCGATTGAAGGCGGGCAGGAGAGCCCGTCGGGCCTGAATGCTCCGCCAGATAGTGGCGGAGATGGGAATGAAGCGGCCCGGGCGGCGAGTCATGGAGAAGCTGGCGGCGGTCAGAGTGCTGCGGCTGGAGAAGGTGAGGATAGCAGCGGTAAGAACGCTGCATCTGGAGATGGCGGGGCTGTCGGTGGGAAAGATGCTGCGGCTACAGATGATGAGGCCAGTCCCGGGGATGATCCCGCATCCGAGAACGGAGACAGTCAGGAATCGTCCGGCGGAGGAATCAAAGGGTTCTTCAGCAGTCTGTTCGGCGACGATGCCGGGCCGGAGGAATCATCTGCGGAATCCGGTACGAGAGACCAGGCAGCAGACGATTCGCAGCAGGGAACACAATGTGCAGAAGAATCTGCCTCCGCCGGTTTTGCAGGCCCGGAATCAGCAGATTCCGAAGGTGCGGGTACACCCGGGCTGACCGGAGCTGCGCAGGCAGGGACAGATCATTCAGGAACGGATCATTCGGCTGCGGATTCCGGAGCGGGACAGGGAGCCCATGAAGACGGCAGAGGCCAATCACAGGATATGGAAACCTCGGACGAGTTGGGGGCTCAGACGCAGGATAAGAGCCATAAAGGCTTTTTTGCCAGATTATTTGGAGATGATGAAGAGCCTGAGGATCAGGAGGACGGTCAGGAAGCTGGTCAGCCCCAGCAGCCGAAGAAGTCTGCGCCCAAGCAATCCGCCCCTAAGAAGTCCAAAGCCGGTCAGGGAGCGGATTCTGCAAGCAAGTCCAATGACCCTCTGCAGCAAAAACGTGACAATGAACGCTCTGACTCCCTGGAGCAGTCGATTACGTATTGGCAAGGCAACGACAAGATCCCGCAATCCCTGGCGGATGCGAAGAATACACTGACCGAGGTACTTGGGCTGGGCTCCTCCTTCGATATTGTGTTCAGGGAAATGTCCTTCGGCGGGAAAAGTGCGGCGCTGCTCTGCATCAGCGGCTTCGCCAAGGATACGATTATCGATGAAATTCTGAAGCGCCTGACGTATCTGACCCCCGAAAATGTATCGACAGATGTACTCGCCAGCTTCATGAGTGAATATATTCCCCATGTCCAGGTGGAGAAGGGCGAACTGTTCAGCGAGAGCATCAACAAAGTGTTAGCCGGCATGAGCGCGATCTTCATTGAAGGGGAATCGCAGGTTATTATCATGGATACCCGTTCGTATCCTTCCCGCAGCCCGGATGAGCCGTCGATTGAGCGGGTGGTCCGCGGATCGCGGGACGGCTTCACAGAGACGCTGCTAAGCAACGTGGCTCTGGTTAGAAGACGTATCCGCGACCCTGGGCTGAAGCTGGAGATGCATCAGATTGGACGGCGGACCCGGACAGATGTCTGCTTAGCTTACATCGATGATATCGTGGATAAGACCCAGGTGCAGGCCGTTACGGACAAGCTGAAAAGCGTCAATCTCGACGGCATTCCCCTGGCGGACAAGCAGCTGGAGGAAGCGATTGTCGGCGGCGGCTGGAACCCCTATCCGCTGGTCCGTTATTCGGAACGGCCGGATATTGTCGCTTCCCATCTGCTGGAGGGCCGGGTGGTTGTGTTTGTCGATACTTCCCCGAGTGTGATGGTGCTGCCGACGACGTTTTTTGATCTGTGCCAGCATGCGGAAGAGAACCGCCAGACGCCTTTTATGGGAACCTATCTCCGCTGGGTCCGCTTCATCGGGATCTTTGCATCGATGTTCCTGCTTCCGCTGTGGATGCTGATGGTTCTCCATCCGGAGCTGAAGCCCGGCATGCTTGATTTCATCGGTCCGCAAAAATCAGCCAATCTCCCGCTCATTGCCCAGTTCCTGATCGTCGAGCTTGGGGTAGACCTGCTGCGGATGGCTGCGGTGCATACACCGACGCCGCTCGGCTCCGCGATGGGGCTGATCGCTGCCATTCTGGTCGGTGATATCGCTGTGCAGACCGGTCTTTTTGTCAATGAAGTGGTGCTCTATATGGCGGTGGCCTCTATCGGGATGTTTGCAACGCCGAGCTACGAGCTGGGGCTGGCCAACCGGATTGTCCGGCTTGCGCTGCTGCTGGCGGTGGCTGCTTACGGCATCCCCGGCTTCATGATCGGGACGACGCTGCTGGTGGTGCTGCTGACCACGCACCGTTCGTATAACTCTCCTTACATGTGGCCGTTTATACCATTTAATGCAAAAGCCATGGCGGAGATCCTCCTGCGTCAGCCGGTGCTCAGCTCCAAAACAAGGCCATCCTTCAACAAAACAAGAGATAGCACCCGGATGCCTGAGCATAAGGATGCCCCGCGCAAGTCGTAGGAAAATACAAATCAACTGCAAAAAAGTCCATTCAATGGTGTTCCCTCTGTCTGTTATACTGAATATACTGAACAGCCCCGCAATAAGCCGTATCTGTATTCTGAGCATCTGTTTCAGGAACGCATCGGGGCCCCAAATCATATACTAGACAGGGTGGAACGGATGATTCCACAGAAATTGGAGGACTGCGCAATGTTTTTACACGGGACGAGCCGAATCAATGATGCAGGGCATTTGGAGATCGGCGGATGTGATGTAACCGAATTGAAGGCGGAGTATGGGACACCGCTATATATAGTGGACGAGCAATTGGTCCGCCGCCGCTGCCGCGAGTATATGGAGGCGTTCACAGCTTCCGGCCTCGGGTTCCAGGTGGCTTATGCCAGCAAGGCATTCTCGACAATGGCGATGTGCCGGCTTGCGGATGAGGAAGGTCTGTCGCTGGATGTGGTCTCCGATGGAGAGCTGTATACTGCGCTGCAAGCCGGTTTCCCGGCGGAACGCATTCATTTCCACGGCAATAATAAGACACCGGATGAGATTGAGATGGCGATCGATGCAGGGATTGGCTGCTTTGTCGCCGATAATCTGGTGGAGCTCCGTCTGCTTCAGTCCATTGCCGCCCGCAGAGAAGTGACTGTTAATATTCTGCTGCGCGTTACGCCTGGAGTGGAAGCCCATGCCCATCATGCCTACGCATCGACAGGACAGACCGACTCCAAATTCGGCTTTGATATCGGCAACGGCTCGGCCCGTGAAGCGGTCAGTCTGGCTGACAGCCTGGCTAATCTGAACCTGCTCGGCGTGCATTCGCATATCGGGTCGCAGATTTTTGAGACCGAGGGCTTCCAGCTTGCCGTTGAACGTATTGCCGAGTTCACCCGTACCGTCAAGGAAGAGCTGGGAATCTCCTTCCCTGTAGTCAACCTGGGTGGAGGCTTTGGAATCCGTTATGTGGACGGCGATACGCCGCTGCAGGTGTCCGAATATGTCGCAGCCATCACAGATGCAGTGAAGACCCACTTCGCCGGCATTAACGATTCGCTGCCGCAGATCTGGGTAGAGCCGGGCCGCAGTATCGTAGGGGATGCCGGAACGACTCTGTACACGGTTGGAACCAGCAAGGAAATTCCGGGAGTGCGCAAATATGTAGCTGTTGACGGCGGCATGACCGATAATCCGCGTCCGGCTCTGTATGAATCCAAGTACGAAGCGCTGCTGGCAAGCCGTGCGACTGAGCCTAACGTGGAGAAGGTATCCATCGCCGGCAAATGCTGCGAGAGCGGCGATATGCTGATCTGGGACGTTGAGCTGCCTAAGGTGGAGAGCGGCGATTTGCTGGCTGTGGCCTGCACAGGGGCATACAATTACTCCATGGCCAGCAACTACAACCGTATCCGCCGTCCGGCGGTGGTGTTCGTGCAGAACGGGCAGAGTGATCTGGTTGTACGCCGCGAGTCCCATCAGGATATTGTTGCCAATGATATTGTGCCTGCACGGATTTCCAAACAAGCCGTTACGAAATAAGAAGACTATAGGGTTGTGCTATAGCGGCAGGCGGGAAGACTTCCCGCTTGCTTTGCTTTGTGCTCCGTTTCATAGTAAACTAATAAACGTGTTCTACATCTGTCATTTCGAAAGGGGTCATTTACATATGGCTAAGCAAGCGAAAATTACACTCGAAAACGGCGGCGTCGTGCTGATCGACTTGTTCGATCAGGATGCGCCTAATACAGTAGCAAACTTTGAGAAGCTGGCAAAAGACGGCTTCTACAACGGATTGTTGTTCCACCGCGTGATTCCAGGCTTCGTAGCCCAAGGCGGCTGCCCGAACGGAACAGGCACCGGCGGTCCTGGCTACACCATCAACTGCGAGATCAACCCGAACAAGCACGAGCGCGGCTCCCTGGCTATGGCCCATGCCGGCAAGAACACAGGCGGAAGCCAGTTCTATATCGCTTACGCTCCACAGCCGCACCTTGACGGAGTACACACAGTATTCGGTAAAGTGGTTGAAGGCATGGATCTGGTTGACGCTTTCAAAGGCCGCGACAAGATGACGACCGTTGAAATTGTAGAAGCTTAATACAAGTACTCCATTGACGCTATAGGGGGAGGTTCTTCTCTTCCTAAGGCATCGCCGAAGCACCCGGCTGGGTTATCCGAGGCCACTGAAAAAGTCCATAAAGAACTGAAAGAGACATTCGACACAAAGAATGTCTCTTTTTTTCGATACAATTAAAGAATTAAATCAAAGGCTGGTGGTCTTCATGCTTCCTAAGCAGCAAAGTTTTATCTTGAGCCCGTATATCGAACTTTACAATATACTCATTCCAAAAGATAACTTGTTGCGGCGCATGGACGAGTTGGTGGACTTCAGCTTTGTTTATGAGGAACTAAACGAAAGGTATTGCCAAGATAATGGACGAACCGCGGTAGACCCGGTCCGAATGTTTAAATATCTACTGCTTAAATCCATTTATGACTTGTCTGACGGCGATCTTGTGGAACGCACCAAAACCGATTTGTCGTTCAAGTTTTTTCTACATATGGCGCCAGAGGAAGAGGTTATTGATTCTAGTTTACTGAGCAAATTTCGTAAGTTGCGGCTGAAAGATATGAAGTTGCTCGATATACTCATTGGTAAAACGGTGGAGATTGCCATTCAGCAAGGAATCATTCGCAGCAAATCCATTATTGTCGATGCTACCCACACCAAAGCCCGCTATACCCAAAAAAGTCCGCAAGAGTTGCTGCGAGAACGTTCCAAAAAGGTACGAAAAGCAATCTATGCCTTAGATGAATCTATGAAAAGTTCCTTTCCAGTGAAGCCCGTTACGAATGTACTGGAAGATGAAATCGGGTACTGCCAAGATCTCATTGAGGTCATTGAAAAGGACGGACGTTTTACCGGACTCCCCAAGGTCAAAGAACCCTTCAATCTATTGAAAGAAACCGTCGCTGACGATGTCGAACAGTTGCAGACTTCTACTGATCCAGATGCCAAAGTAGGCCACAAAAGCGCAGATTCCTCATTTTTCGGGTACAAGACCCATATCGCGATGAGTGAAGAGCGAATCATTACGGCAGCGACCATTACCACGGGAGAACGAAACGACGGGAAGGAATTGCAAACTCTTATTGAAAAGAGCAAAGCTGCGGGCATGAGCGTAGAGACAGTCATTGGAGACAAGGCCTATTCAGAAAAAGACAATATTGCTTACAGTACGGAGCAGGGCATTGAACTTGTGGCCAAATTACATCCACAGATTACGCAAGGAAACCGAAGAAAAGAAGACGAATTCGATTTTAATAAAGATGCGGGTATGTATGTCTGCAGAGCCGGGCATCTGGCCATTCGAAGAGCACGGCAAGGCAAAAAGGGACAGGGCAAAAACCAAAAGGATACCTACTTTTATGATATTGAACAGTGTAAGCGATGTCCTTTAAAGGAAGGGTGCTACACAGAAGGCGCTCGGAGTAAGACCTACTCGGTAAGTATAAAGAGCAACGAACATGCCAAGCAAGCTGTGTTTCAGGAAAGTGAACCCTTTAAGGTCAAAGCGAAAGAGCGCTACAAAATAGAAGCCAAGAATAGCGAACTCAAACACAGACACGGGTACGATGTTGCATCTTCCACGGGTTTAGTTGGCATGGAGATTCAAGGAGCCATGGCGATATTCACTGTTAATTTAAAACGAATATTGAAACTCATGGAGTAACCAAAGTTGAAGAAATAGGTAAGAAAAAGACGACGTCCATTCGGAGAAACCGAATAACGTCGTCTTTTAAATACGTTTTTTTACTTTTTCTAAGAAAGGCTAGTTTTTCAGTGGCCTCGGGTTATCCAGCCGGGTGCTTTTTGCCGTGCGGGGAATTGTACAAATAGTAGTTGGATTTCCTCCACTTGCTCAGGAGCTGAGGAAGGCTTGTCAGGAAACAGTTGGAAAAACAGCACTTAAAATGCTGCAAATAGAACAGAGTAGAGGGAATGCACAAAATTAAATGACGTTTATCCAATTACTTTCCTCGAAAGCTCCAAAACATCCGAAACAAGATACGTTTTTCCAACTAATATGCCCCTGAATTCGCAGAAAGTCGGCACGAGGCGGGAATGAGGAGCACTAATGCCCCTGAATCCGCAAAAAGTCGGCGCGAGGCAGGAATGAGGAACACAAGTGCCCCTGAATCCGCCGAAAGTCGGCACGAGGCGGGAATGAGGAGCACTAATGCCAATGTCATTAAGTTAAGATATAGAGCCAAAAACAAGAAAAAGGCAGGTTATCGAAAAGATAGCCTGCTCTTTTTTTGCACAAAAAAATCTTGACAATCCGTAGAAAACGTGTGGCGAAGCCCCTTGAAAAAACGAGGAGGTTACGCCAATGAATGCTTATGCAAATTCGCTGAAAGACAGACTGACATCTCTCATCCGTGAGATGGCGGCTGCCCCCGCGCCTTACGTCAGAAACCCGGGAAAGGATTTTACCCGAACGAAAAAACTACCCTTTGAAATGGTTATGCAAACCCTGATCTTTATGGGCGGCAACAGCCTCTATAAGGAACTGTTGGAATCGCAGGGCTATGACGTTAACACCGCAACTTCTTCTGCTTTTGTTCAGCAAAGAAATAAAATTTTGCCGTCTGCGGTCGAATCTTTGTTTCACACCTTTACCGCGTCCCATACGGAATTCAAGGATTATCGAGGCTATCGATTATTGGCCATTGACGGTTCCGATCTGCATATTGCAACAGATCCTGCGGACCCGTTGACCTATTCTCAAAGTCAGCCCCACTCGAAAGGCTTTAACCTTCTGCACTTGAACGCTGCTTATGACCTCTGTAACCGGCTTTACGTGGACGCCATCCTTCAACCTCGAAAGCTGCGCAACGAAGGAAGGGCGCTGTCCACGATGGTGGATCGGTCCCCTATTCAGGGGAACGTCATTGTGTTGGCGGATCGAGGATTGGAAAGCTACAATACGTTCGCGCATCTGGAACGGAAAGGATGGAAGTACGTCATACGGGTCAAGGATTTGCATTCGAATGGCATTCTTTCGGGCTTGCACTTGACCTTTGAAGGGGCGTTTGATCAGGAGATTCACCTGACGCTGACTAAAAAACGAACGAAAGCGTTCAGGGATCACCCCGAAATCTATAAAATTCTTCCGGCCACCTCTAGCTTTGATTTTCTGGACATGCAAAAGAACCTGTTTTACCCGATTTCCTTTCGGGTGGTTCGTTTCCTCCTGCCCAGTGGCGATTATGAAACCGTCATTACCAATCTACCGGCTGCTGAATTCTCACCGGATGAACTCCGGGAACTGTATCACCTGCGATGGGGGATTGAGACCTCTTTCCGGGCCTTAAAATACACCATCGGTCTGACCCATTTTCACGCAAAGAAGCAAGAGTCCATTACCCAAGAGATATTCGCAAGAATGATCCTCTACAATTTCGCTGAAATGATTACCTCGCACGTAGTCATTTCCCAAAAGGATAAACGGCACCTCTACCAAGTCAACTTCACGGTGGCCGTTCACGTCTGTAGACATTTCCTGCGCTCCAAGGGCGATGGACCCCCGCCTGATGTGGAAGCTTTGATTCGCAAAAATATTTTGCCGATTCGTCTCACCCGTCCTGGGCAAAGGAATACACGCAGAATACGTAGCAAATCCGCCATTAGCTTCGTCTACAGAGTAGCATAATTCGGTTCGCATGAACATTTTTTTAAGTGGATCTTCCATCCGCTTTGTTTGCTATGCGCTTTTTTCCTTCCTTACACCAAAAACAAACGGCATAGGACGTTTCCCCCATACCGTTTTGGATTCTCTTTATTAATTCCAAACTTATCTTTGAACTTATCTTAATGACATTGGCACTAATGCCCCTGAATCCGCCGAAAGTCGGCACGAGGCGGGAATGAGAGGCACTAATGCCCCTGAAACCGCAGAAAGTCGGCACGAGGCGGGAATGAGGAGCACTAATGCCAATGTCATTAAGTTAAGATATATAGCCAAAAACAAGAAAAAGGCAGGTTATCGAAAAGATAGCCTGCTCTTTTTTTGCACAAAAAAATCTTGACAATCCGTAGAAAACGTGTGGCGAAGCCCCTTGAAAAAACGAGGAGGTTACGCCAATGAATGCTTATGCAAATTCGCTGAAAGACAGACTGACATCTCTCATCCGTGAGATGGCGGCTGCCCCCGCGCCTTACGTCAGAAACCCGGGAAAGGATTTTACCCGAACGAAAAAACTACCCTTTGAAATGGTTATGCAAACCCTGATCTTTATGGGCGGCAACAGCCTCTATAAGGAACTGTTGGAATCGCAGGGCTATGACGTTAACACCGCAACTTCTTCTGCTTTTGTTCAGCAAAGAAATAAAATTTTGCCGTCTGCGGTCGAATCTTTGTTTCACACCTTTACCGCGTCCCATACGGAATTCAAGGATTATCGAGGCTATCGATTATTGGCCATTGACGGTTCCGATCTGCATATTGCAACAGATCCTGCGGACCCGTTGACCTATTCTCAAAGTCAGCCCCACTCGAAAGGCTTTAACCTTCTGCACTTGAACGCTGCTTATGACCTCTGTAACCGGCTTTACGTGGACGCCATCCTTCAACCTCGAAAGCTGCGCAACGAAGGAAGGGCGCTGTCCACGATGGTGGATCGGTCCCCTATTCAGGGGAACGTCATTGTGTTGGCGGATCGAGGATTGGAAAGCTACAATACGTTCGCGCATCTGGAACGGAAAGGATGGAAGTACGTCATACGGGTCAAGGATTTGCATTCGAATGGCATTCTTTCGGGCTTGCACTTGACCTTTGAAGGGGCGTTTGATCAGGAGATTCACCTGACGCTGACTAAAAAACGAACGAAAGCGTTCAGGGATCACCCCGAAATCTATAAAATTCTTCCGGCCACCTCTAGCTTTGATTTTCTGGACATGCAAAAGAACCTGTTTTACCCGATTTCCTTTCGGGTGGTTCGTTTCCTCCTGCCCAGTGGCGATTATGAAACCGTCATTACCAATCTACCGGCTGCTGAATTCTCACCGGATGAACTCCGGGAACTGTATCACCTGCGATGGGGGATTGAGACCTCTTTCCGGGCCTTAAAATACACCATCGGTCTGACCCATTTTCACGCAAAGAAGCAAGAGTCCATTACCCAAGAGATATTCGCAAGAATGATCCTCTACAATTTCGCTGAAATGATTACCTCGCACGTAGTCATTTCCCAAAAGGATAAACGGCACCTCTACCAAGTCAACTTCACGGTGGCCGTTCACGTCTGTAGACATTTCCTGCGCTCCAAGGGCGATGGACCCCCGCCTGATGTGGAAGCTTTGATTCGCAAAAATATTTTGCCGATTCGTCTCACCCGTCCTGGGCAAAGGAATACACGCAGAATACGTAGCAAATCCGCCATTAGCTTCGTCTACAGAGTAGCATAATTCGGTTCGCATGAACATTTTTTTAAGTGGATCTTCCATCCGCTTTGTTTGCTATGCGCTTTTTTCCTTCCTTACACCAAAAACAAACGGCATAGGACGTTTCCCCCATACCGTTTTGGATTCTCTTTATTAATTCCAAACTTATCTTTGAACTTATCTTAATGACATTGGCACTAATGCCCCTGAATCCGCCGAAAGTCGGCACGAGGCGGGAATGAGGAGCACAAGTGCCCCTGAATTCATCCCCTCCGTTTACCTGCCAAGTTTCCCGCGGGCTGCGGCACGGCGGGCGGTGTACAGCTCCGGCAGCTTGAAGAAAATCAGGAACATCAGGAGGAAGATGACGAAGGCGAAGCCTTCTTCAACCAGCAGATAATAAGGATAAGGGCCGAAATAGTCCAGTACCGAGAACGTGCTGGGCTTGCGCATCAGGAACATATAGTTGGAATCCAGCAGCTTATTGGCGGCGTAGACGCATGCTGCGACAAGGTTCAGGCAGAGCATGGTGAAGAACAGTGAGCGCCAGGTGGGCTTATATCCTTCGACCCAGGTCATGTACAGGGATGCAAGTATGATCGACCCGTGGGCGATGAAGAAGAGCAGGAAGCGGAAATGCGGAAACGGATAGACCAGATTAGGTGTAAGCAGGGCGATGAATGCACCGCCGATCCCGGCAAAATAAAGAAAGCTGTACAGCAGCCTGCTGCGCGTGAGCAGCATCACGATTGACAGAAGCAGGGTAATTCCGCATAGTTCCAGCGGCAGGGAGGAGCTGCGGCTCCAGCTGTCATGGGACAGATACCAGACATGCAGGCCTCCCTCAGAAGCAGCCAGCAACAGGATCATCAGCAGGCGTATGCCTAACCGCAGGCCGGACCGGCTGCGCAGGGCGAAGCGGGCCCCAAAGAGCGCCAGGCAGCATAGCGCAATGACAGACAGGGCAACGAGATGAGAGGCGGAGAGCATGACGAAATCGCTGTCACGGGCACGCTCCCAGAATAAAGTTCGGTTCACTTGAAATCTCTCCTTGAATCCTGAAGTAAGGGTTGCATAATAATTTCTTTAATTTTAACCATTTCTGATTCTAAAGTTCTACTCTTAGGTGATATAAGTATATATCGTCTGTAGTGGGCAGAAAAGTCAGGTTTACTAGTTTATTTACATAAGATGGACTCTTAGCCCGTATACATAACGAAACTTCAGGTGGAGTGTGTCCTTACCGGTGCGTTCAGCAGCCATCTTTTTAGCAGGTATGCTTCAAATCATTCAATCGAAAGAACGGGGGCTTATGGGAAATGGTGAAAAAAAGAACAAGCCTGGCAGTAGTCCTGGTCATGTTATTTGTGCAATTGGTCTCAGGGCTGGGCTTCACCCGGCAGGCTACAGCGGCGGCCATTGAACAGGACCGGGACATTATTACGAGCGTATCCATGGCGGTATATGGTCCGGATGGACAGACGGTGACAGGCAGTGTGTATGATGTGGATTCCACCGTGAGGCTGGACTATACTTGGTCGCTTCCTAACGGCCACGGCTATAGCCAGGGAGACACTTTTGCTTTCCAGCTTCCCGAGCAGTTCCAGCTCTTCAATGACATTCAGGGCGGACTGGAATCGGACGATGGGACGGTAGGCACATTCACGGTCAGCCAGGCTACCCATCAGGTGGTGATGACCTTCAATGATTACATCGAGAGTCATGCCAATGTGCAGGGGACCTTACGTATTAATACCCAATTTGACAAAAAAGTGATCAGCGGCAGCACCGTCCAGCAGATTCTGTTCCCGGTGAACGGTGGGGTCCAGACGATTACAGTATCATTCAAGCCTACTGTAGGCTCGACGATTACCAAGAAGGGAATCTCCAGCGGCTTCAACGCGGATCATATTGACTGGACCGTCGATGTGAACAAAAGACTGGAGCCGGTAAGCGGCGCTGCTGTGACCGACCCGATTCCTGCCGGGCTGGCACTGGACAGCACGGTTACACTTGCCGTTTACCAGCTGAATGTTCAGCTTGACGGCACAGTTACGCAAGGCCAACTGGTAGACAGCAGCAAATATACTGCCGGCGTCTCCGGCGGGACGCTGAAGCTTCAGTTCACGGCCCCTGTGATCACAGGGGCATACCGTATCACTTATACCACGCAGGTAGTAAGCGACAACTTGTCCAGCTTCACCAACACGGCAACCTTTACAGGGGACGGCCGTGACCCGGTAAGTGCTTCGGATACAGTAGTCATTGAACGAGGCGGCAGCCTTAACAAAAAAGTCGTCCGTTATGACTGGGGCACTCAGACTATTAACTGGGCTATCGAATACAACTACAATAACCGGACGATCTCCCCGGAGAACGCGGTGTTGACGGATGTGTTCAACAGCTCCCAGGTGCTCCTGGAGAACTCGGTGCGGATCTATCCGGTTACGCTGAATGCAGCCGGAGAAGCTGCCAAAGGGACGGCTCTGAATGCAGGCAGTGATTACACAGTCACGCCTGTCAACGGCGAATCCGGCAACGGATTCAGACTGGAGTTCAAGAATACGGTGAAATCGGCTTATCTGATCGAATATACGACCAAAGCCGCAGACCGTGTGTTCAAAGATACGAATATTACCAACACTGTCTCTGACAGCACCTATAGCAGCAACGCTTCTCAACTGATCCGGCCTATTATTATCTATAAGAATCTGTCCGGCGTGAATTACAACAAACACACCACCGATTGGAAAATCACATTCAACGGCGACAATTACCCAATGAACGAAGTGGTGGTTACAGACAGCTTCCCGCAGGGAGGACAGAAGTACATCTCGGGTTCACTGGTGGTCCGTACTCTTTCCGGCACAGTGATCCCTCCATCGGCGTATACCCTGATTGTGAATTCACCAGCTCAGCCGAATGAAGGCTTCAAGGTGAAGTTTAACGCACCGGTTACAGGGACTTATACCATTAGTTATCAGACGGAATTCAGCAATGACTGGCTTACCGGCAATACGAGTGATTTCATCAACGTGGCCCGGATTGACTGGAAGGACAGCCAGAACAAGGCACAGTGGACAGAAGCCAGCGGGAAGTTCATTCCTAATTCCGAGGTGAAGAACAACGGGATCAAATCCGGGGCGTATGATGCTTCTGCCAAGGAGCTGACCTGGACTATAGGCGTCAATTACAACAGCAAATCCATTGCCGATCCTGTAGTGACGGATGTACTGGGTGATGGACAGTCTCTGGTACCTGGCTCACTTAAGGTATACAAGATGAATATTGCTAAGGATGGAACGCATAGCCCAGGCGCTGAGGTGGACGGTAATGAGTTCAGCTATAGCGTGGGAAGCGGCAATGAGCTGAAGGTTGGTTTTGACAAAGCCATTAATTCGCCCTATTACATCGTATTCAAGACCAGCCTGGCCGGACAGCTAATCGGAACCAAGGTAGCCAATACAGCGAAGCTGCTGGATGGGACGAAGAAGGTCTCCAAGGATTTGAAGGCCACGGTAGATATCCCGCACGGGGATGAATATGTGATCAAAGACGGCGTGCAGAACGGGGATAAGCTGAACTGGACCATTGCGATCAACCGCACCCAGTCCCATGTAAAAGATGCCGTAATCACCGATGTGCCGAGCACGAATCAGATCCTGCTGCCGGACAGCTTCCAGCTGTACCGTACGGTTACGTCAGTGAACGGAGAGGTCACGAAGAGCGGCCCTCCGCTGGTGAAGGATACCGATTACAGCTTGACGATCAGCGCCGATGCACAGGGCAGACAGTCCTTCGTCTTAAGCTTCCCTGGTGACATCCATTCCGCTTATGTGCTGGAATATCAGTCGCTGATCGTTGCGAACACTGGCGATAAGCTGGTTAACTCCGTGAGCTTCAGCGGCAATAACGTTAAGCTTATCACCAAGGAGACGACCAAGGAGATTATCGTAGGAGTTTCCAGCGGTTCGGGAACAGGCAGCGGCGTCAGAGGGACGCTTAATGTCTTCAAGCTGGAAGCAGGCAATGTTGCAAAACCTCTGGCGGGAGCTACCTATGAGCTATACCGCGTGAACGGAAATGACAGGGTGCTGGTGAATACCCGCACCACTGATACAGCAGGCATCGCGGCATTCAACAATCTGTGGCTGGGCAGTTATGTCCTGATTGAAACAATAGCACCGCAGGGCTATGTGCTTGATTCCACCGAGCATCCGGTGACGATCGGCTCATCGGCCGTGCTGAATCTTACCTTGTATAATAAGTTGGCGGAGCAGCCAACGCCGACAGTAACACCAACGCCGACTGTGACTCCTGTGCCGACTGAGACACCTGTAGAGACCACAGTTCCGACCACAGTTCCATCGCCGGTGCCTACAGATTCTACGGGGCCAGAGGCTACACCTGTTCCGACATCGCCTGCCGGAGGTCCGGTATTTACTCCGGTACCAACACCAGCCGGTACGTTCGAACCGGGAGTCATTATCGATGAGTCACAGATTCCTGCAGGACCAGGCTTGCCGGGAACGGCGCAGCCATCTGCACCGGCACCAACTGTTACTCCGGTACCGGCAGCACCTGAAGTGGTAACGCCAATCGACGATAATATCCCGCTGGGCAATCCGGAAGTAGATGTTGAAGACGATCCGGTTCCGCAAGGGGCGGTCTCGGGTACGAATGACGGCAGCGGCAGACTGCCGCAGACCGGAGAGAGCAGCCCGCTGCCGATCTACCTGACGGGTGCAGGCCTGATTCTGGGTGGCTTCATCCTCAGCCGGGTATTCCGCAGAACACGCAAGCAGGATTAGGCAGAATTAGAGCAGCAGGATAGGGTTCCTAAAGCTTAACATGTAAAAAAGGAGCGATTCTCCGTTATTGGAGACTCGCTCCTTTGCGTTTTTTAGAAAATTAGGTACTTCGCATCCCGCTTAAACAGCGGAGCGTCCATCCAAGTGCATACGTTAATCCTACTCCACTTATACATTTTTCAACTTGCATCTTGCTATATGTGTTGCTATAAATGCTATAATAATTTCAAATTCAAAGTTTCGGAGGGATGGTTCGTCATGTGGAAGGAATTCAAAAGCTTCGCCATGAAAGGTAATGTACTTGATCTGGCGGTTGCCGTAATCATTGGAGCGGCATTCGGCAAAATTGTTACTTCGCTGGTGGCTGACATTATTATGCCGCTTATCGGTCTGATCAGCGGAGGTATTGATCTGAAGGAACTTAGCTTTGGTATAGGAGATGTTGCGGTAAAATACGGCATGTTCCTCCAGACCGTAGTCGACTTCTTCATTATTTCCTTCTCCATCTTCATGGTGGTGAAGCTGAGCAGCCGGTTCAGACGCAAGGAGACCGTTAAGGTTGAAGTCGTTGAGACACCTGCCCCGGCACCGGATATCCTCCTGCTGACGGAAATCCGCGATCTGCTGAGAGCGGACAAGCAGCGTGAGACGGGTGTATAAGGGAATTAAGTTACATAAATATAGTAAATTTCCGAAACACACTTGCATTTCATCCGGCGAAGTGATAATTTTGTTGTAGGCTTAACTTGGTATTGAACTGAATAGATCAATCCTTCAGGGCAGGGTGTGATTCCCTACCGGCGGTGATGCTGTTGGAGCTGGCTTAATAATTGCCGCTTCTGATGC
Organism: Paenibacillus sp. FSL R7-0333; assembly: GCF_038000365.1. Taxonomy (NCBI): domain Bacteria; kingdom Bacillati; phylum Bacillota; class Bacilli; order Caryophanales; family Paenibacillaceae; genus Paenibacillus; species Paenibacillus sp. FSL R7-0333. The sequence continues at coordinate 4,580,914 of NZ_JBBOBZ010000001.1, read as the reverse complement.
TCAGTCCGCTACCCGCTTCGTATGATATTGCTACGGACGGTGGACCCGGTGTAATTCCGGGACCGACAGTATAGTCTGGATGGAAGAAGGAGAGATTCACGCGCCGCGCTTGCAACAGGCGGCCGAGCAGCAGTGTTTTCGGAACATATGTGCGAACTTTCACAATGCCGGAGGTCCGGCGTTTATTTACGCATATATTCTTTGCTGCGATCACCTCTCGTATATCCCGTCTTGAACTCCTCCTGGAGATTGAGACGGGTTTTTCTGTTTATAGTTTGGTACACATAAAGACTACAGCCTTGGGATAGGAGGCAAGACATGGATAAGATGAACGATGAGTTTTACATGTCCCTTGCGCTGGATATGGCGGAGCGGGCACAGGGCCAGACGGGAATTAATCCTGTGGTCGGCTGCGTAGTCGTGAAGGACGGCGCCATGATCGGGATTGGAACTCATCTGCAGCGCGGAACCGGACACGCCGAGGTGCATGCGCTCAATATGGCAGCCGGTAAAGCGCAAGGGAGTACAGCCTATGTTACGTTGGAGCCTTGCAGTCATTACGGCATTACGCCTCCTTGCAGCCAGCGTCTGATCGATGAAGGGGTGGCGAGAGTGGTTGTCGCCTGTGAGGATCCCAACCCTCAGGTGGCAGGCCGGGGAATTGCGATGCTGCGCGAGCAGGGGATTGATGTTGAAGTAGGTTTGCTGCGGGGCCGGGCGCTGCGGCTGAACGAGAAGTTCATCAAGTATATTTTAACGAAGCGGCCGTTCATAACCTTGAAGAGCGCCAGCACACTGGACGGCAAAATTGCCACACGGACCGGAGACAGCAAGTGGATCTCGAATGCAGAGGCACGGGAGATTGTACATACCCTGCGTCACCGCCATCAGGGGATTATGGTCGGGGTGAATACGGTGATTGCCGATAACCCTTCGCTGACAACTAGACTGAATGTACCCGGACGCAATCCGGTGCGGATTATCATTGACTCCTCGCTGCGCCTGCCGCTGGACAGCGCTGTGGTCAAGGACGGACTCGCGCCTACGGTGGTTGTGACGACAGAGGCAGCCGATCCTGACCGCAGAGCAGCGCTGCTGGCTGCAGGGTTAGAGGTGATTGCTGCGGGCAGCGGTCCGCGTGTGGATCTGCAGGCGGCTATGGCTGCGCTCGGTGCAATGGAGATTGGGTCCATTCTGCTGGAAGGCGGCGGAACGCTGAATGGGGCGATGCTTGAGCAGGGGCTGATTGACCGGGTGGTCCTCTTCTTCGCTCCGAAGATTGTCGGCGGCGGCGCGCAAGCAGCGGGTACCTTCGACTTCGGGGGTGTGGAGCTGATGCGTGATGCCATCCAGCTTGAAGGATTGGAAGTGGAAGTGCTCGGGGATAATGTGTGTATCAGCGGCACCCCGGTTCCTCTGCAGTAACCGAATATTCAGGAAGGAGGGATGGTATGTTTACCGGCTTAATTGAAGAGGTGGGAGTTCTGCGCAGCGTCACCAGCGGTGGGGAGATGATGGTGCTGAGTATCGGCGCTTCGCTCATCATGGGAGATCTGAAGATCGGAGACAGTGTGGCGGTCAATGGAGTCTGTCTCACGGCAACCTCACTTGGGGACCATCATTTCACCGTTGACGTCATGCCCGAGACTTACCGCAACAGTACGCTCAAGGAGCTGCGCACCGGGTCCAAAATGAATCTGGAACGCGCCATGGCTGCCGGCGGACGCTTCGGAGGGCATATTGTCCAGGGGCATGTGGATGGAACCGGTGAGATCCGCAGCGTCAGGCGCGATCAGAATGCAGTGGTGTTCGAGATTGCCCCGGACCGCAAATCCCTGTTCAAATTCATCATTCCCAAAGGCTCCATTACGATAGACGGCATCAGCCTTACGGTTGTGAGGACGGAAGCCGCAACCTTCACCGTGTCGATTATCCCGCACACGCTGGGAGAGACAGTGCTGGCCCACAAGCGGGCGGGAGACCGGGTGAATATTGAATGTGATGTGCTCGGTAAATATGTGGACCATCTGCTCCATTACGGTTCGCGTGCGGGCAATGAAGATGATGGAGGAAGCTCGAAGATCAGTCATGATTTTTTGGCGGCCAACGGGTTCGTATAATCTATAGATCAGGCATACGGCAAGCCGTCAGGCAAGCGTATAGCCATTAGGAGGACGGTAATATGAGCCAGCAAGCTGATAAGGACAGTGTTCTAGACCCGATTGAAGATGCGATCTACGACTTAATGCGCGGTAAGGTCGTTATCGTTGTAGATGATGAAGACCGTGAGAATGAAGGAGACTTCGTCGCTCTGGCGGAACGGGCTACCCCGGAAGTGATTAACTTCATGATTACCGAAGGACGCGGCCTGGTCTGCGTACCGATCACAGCAGAGCGTGCAGAGGAGCTGGACCTGCATCCGATGGTGTCCCAGAATACCGATAATCATGGTACGGCGTTCACGGTATCTATTGACCACGCGGATACGACGACCGGCATCTCGGCCGGTGAACGCTCCCAGACGATTAAGGCCATGCTGGACCCGAAGGCGAAGCCGGCCGACTTCCGCAGACCGGGGCATATGTTCCCGCTGATCGCCAAAAAAGGCGGAGTCCTGCGGCGTTCCGGACACACGGAGGCTGCGGTTGATCTGGCCCGCATGTGCGGGGCTTATCCGGCAGGTGTCATCTGTGAAGTGGTGAAGGTGGACGGTACGATGGCCCGCCTGCCTGACCTGATTGAGATCGCTAATAAGCATGACCTTAAGCTGATCAGCATCAAGGACCTCATTCACTACCGTAACGAGAAGGAGCATCTGGTTACCCGTGAGGTAGCAGTGAATCTGCCGACGGATTTCGGTGATTTCCAGACCATTGCCTATACGAATGAGGTGGACGACAAGGAGCACGTTGCCCTGGTTAAAGGCGATATCTCAGGGGATGAGCCGGTACTCGTACGTGTGCATTCCGAGTGCCTGACCGGCGATGTGTTCCATTCGCACCGCTGCGACTGCGGCCCGCAGTTCGAAGCGGCGCTGCGCCAGATTGAAGAAGCCGGCAGAGGGGTACTCCTCTATATGCGCCAGGAGGGCCGGGGCATTGGCCTGATCAACAAGCTGCGCGCCTACAAGCTGCAGGAAGAAGGGCTGGATACTGTGGATGCCAACCTGAAGCTGGGCTTCGCGGCGGATCTGCGGGATTATGGCATCGGGGCACAGATTCTTAAGGATCTCGGCATCCGCCAGATCCGGCTGCTGACCAACAATCCGCGCAAGATCAAGGGGCTGGAAGGCTACGGCCTTGAGGTGGTGGAGCGCGTAGCGATCCAGATGCCGGAGAATAAGGACAATACCAATTATCTGCATACGAAGCAGGCGAAGCTTGGGCATCTGCTGAATTTTGACAAGATCGAACAGAATGAGAATACCAAAATTTAATCATAGATTTCCTATCCTATACACGAAGGGTTGATGAGTAGCATGCCGAATTATTTTGAGGGACATTTAGTATCTGAGGGCTTGAAATATGGGGTTGTCGTAGGACGTTTCAATGAGTTCATTACCAGCAAGCTGCTCTCCGGGGCTCTCGATGCCTTCAAGCGTCATGGAGTCGCCGATGATGAAGTGGATGTAGCCTGGGTACCGGGCGTATTCGAAATTCCGCTGATCGCCCAAAAAATGGCCGAAAGCGGCAAATATGACGCCGTTATCACGCTGGGCACCGTCATTCGCGGATCTACAACACACTATGATTATGTGTGCAACGAGGTTGCCAAGGGCGTAGCGGCGATTAATCTTAAGACGGGTGTTCCGACTATTTTCGGTGTGGTTACGACGGAGAATATCGAACAGGCCATTGAGCGCTCGGGGACCAAAGCCGGCAATAAAGGCTGGGATGCAGCGACTGCCGCCATCGAAATGGCTAACCTGAATAAGCAGTTCAAATAATACACCTCTTGACGAAAGAGCGTAAATCGTGCTTATTTATAGGTATGAGAAGAAAGCATGATCATAGATCTTTCTACTTGTGTAGCGTCCTTGCGGCGCTGCACTTTACTTTTTTTGGGCGGGAGGAAACCGCGTGACTGTATTGTACAAGCTGGAGACGTTCGAAGGTCCGCTCGATCTGCTCTTGCATCTGATTGACAAGGCGGAAATCGACATCCAGGACATTCCGGTCAGCGAGATCACCGAGCAGTATATGGAATTCCTACAGGGAATGAAGGAGCTGGAGCTGGATATCACGAGTGAATTTCTGGTGATGGCTGCCACTCTCCTGTCGATTAAGAGCAAAATGCTGCTGCCGAAGCCGCCCGTCATTGAAATCGAGGATTTCGATTATTATGAGGATGACGGCTATGATCCGCGTGCGGAGCTGGTGCAGCGACTGATTGAATACCGTAAGTTCAAGAGCATCGCGGTGCAGCTGCTGGATATGGAGAGCGAGCGCAGCCTGATTTTTACGAAAGAGCCTGAGGATCTGGGCCCCTTCGTCCCTGCGCAGACGGACAATACACTGAAGGGTCTGCATACCGCCGATCTGATCGCTGCGTTCCGCAAGGCGCTAAGCAAGGCTGCCCGGCGCACCTCGTACCAGCGGATTACCCGGGATGAGATCTCGGTAAAAGATCGTATCCGTGATGTATCCGAAGCGCTCCAGCGCAAAGGGATCGGCGGCAGAATGCGCTTCTCTTCCCTGCTGCATGAGGAGATGGACCGGCATGAGATTGTGACCACCTTCCTGGCCATCCTGGAGCTGATGAAGATGAAGGCCATTTACTGCTACCAGGAGAAATTATTTGAGGATATTGTGATGGAGTGGAGAGGAGGAGAGGATGTCAGTGGACTACAACACGCTGAAATCAATTATTGAAGGCCTGCTATTTCTCTCAGGGGATGAAGGCCTGTCGGTCCGGCAGATTGCCGAGATTACCGAGCAGCGGCCTGATCTGGCTACAAGAGCGCTGGATGACTTAAGAGAGGATTACCACTCGCAGAGCCGTGGCCTTCAGGTGGTCCAGATTGCCGGGAATTACCGGCTGGCGACACTCCCGGAGCATGCGCAGTATTTCGAACGTCTGGCGTATTCGCCCTCCAGGTCGTCCCTGTCCCAGGCGGCGCTGGAGACACTTGCCATTGTGGCTTACCGTCAGCCGATCACGAGAGTGGAGATTGAGGAGATCCGGGGCGTAAAATCCGAACGGGCCATCCATACGCTGGGCAACAAGGATCTGATCCACGAGGTGGGCCGGGCGGAGGCTGTCGGGCGTCCGATTCTGTACGGCACGACCAAGTCCTTCCTGGACAGCTTCGGGCTGGCCAGCCTGAAGGAGCTGCCGGAGCCGTCGAACTTCGACACCTCCGAGGGCCTGGAAGAGGAGACCCAGCTGCTGTTCAGCAAGCTGGACAGCCAGATGACTTTTGATGAGCCGGAATAACCGCAGCGGACTGCCGCTGTGACAGAGATGCCGTTGACCCTTCGGGGGCAGCGGCATTTTTTCATGAAAAATGGAGAAGTTTGCGAAATCACCGAATGTTATCCAGCCGTAATTGCCATACTAATCCAGAGGCTCCATGTTTATTATTCTAAAGTCTGCTTGGAGGTTAACCGTGTGACGTTATGGCTGGCAATACCCTTAATCCTGCTGCTGCTCGTTGTTCTGCTGTTCCTGCTGGCTCTAGCGTCATCGATTCATTTTCACTTTCGTGTCCGCAGGCTGGGTAAGGATGACCGCATCGAATTCGATATCAGAGCTGTGTATGGCCTCGTTAAATTTCATTATGAGGTGCCTGCGCTGGTCTTCCAGGGCCTTGAACAGGGAATTAAGCTCAAGGTGGAGAAAAGCGGAATCGCACCTGTGAAGCTGGATAGCGAGAAGGAAGGGCAGGTCGATAAGGAATCTGTGACGCAATGGTTAAAGAATGTACGCACTGCGTTACATGCCACCCGCGGTCTGAAAAAATGGCTCAAGGACACTCTTTCACATATTCAGATCACCAAGCTGGACTGGTCCACAGACTTCTCTCTGGGGGAGGCTGCAACGACCGCCACGGCGGTGGGGGCCTTATGGGGACTGAAGTGGACGATGATCGGCGTGCTCTCCCGTATGGTCAGACTGGTGCATAAGCCGGGGATATTCGTGACACCTGTCTTCCGGGATCAGCCGTCTTTTGCAACGGAAGCCGTCTGCAGTGGCAAGCTGTCCGCCGGATATGCGCTCTATGCGGGGCTTCTCCTGCTGCGGCGTGTGTCGAGAGTGGAAGGCGGTCTGGGCCGGTGGAAGAAATTGCTCAGCCGTGATCGTTCCTAAATAATCTACATACTCCAATCTATAGTGGGCAAGATAAATACTGCAGGTACATTTATATACACACGAGGAGGAGACAAACAATGTCAGATCATCCGATTCAAGGTCTCATGCAGACCGCAATGGAGAATATTAAAGGCATGGTTGATGTAAATACAATTGTAGGAGATCCGGTTGAAACGCCTGATGGCACGGTCATTCTGCCGATTAGCAAGGTGACGTTCGGCTTCGCAGCCGGCGGTAGTGATTTCAGGGTGGAGGATGATGGTCCGGGCGTGAACAGCAGCGGGTCCGGTGTCAAAATGCTACCCTTCGGGGGCGGCAGCGGGGGCGGCGTGTCTATTCGTCCAATCGCTTTTCTGGTCGTTGGCAGGGAAGGGGTACATATTGTGCCGCTGGATAATCAGACCCATCTGTTCGAGAAAATTATTGATGCCACGCCTAACCTGCTCGACAAAATCCAGAATATGTTCCAGCCCGGCATGGTTCCCGAAGCTTCAGATATTCCCGGCTCCAAGGTAACCAAAACCGTTGTGGAGACCGGGTCCGGCTCGTCTGACCATTCGTCAACACATTAGGATTGAGCGAATTAAGCAAAGCATGAATTGTCAGGGATATCACCTAAGAGGGTGGTATCCCTTTTTTGCCGGATGATGGAGGATAGGACATACCTGCCCCATGCCCCGCATACACTTGTACAACCAGGCAAGACTGATGAACCGTTGCGTAAGGAACGGATAAGAAGCCGGAGGATGAACATGAAGACATTAACCCGAAAATCTATGCTGTCCTTACTGTTGTGTGTGCTGCTGCTTGCGCTGGTGCCGGTGTCTGCCGTTAGTGCAGAGAACCGTTCGATCTCTACCCATGCCAGGGCGGCGGCGCTGATTGATGTGACATCCGGAAGAATTCTGTACAGCAGCCGCGGGGATGAACCGATGCTGATTGCCAGTCTGACCAAAATTATGACCGCCCTTGTGGCGATAGAGAACAGTGATATTACGTCGAAGGTCAAGGTTGGTAAAAATGCTTTTGCCAAGGAGGGCTCCTCCCTGTACCTGAAGCTGGGCGAGGAAATGACGCTGAAGGATATGCTGTACGGGCTGATGCTGCGCTCCGGCAATGATGCGGCAACTGCAATCGCCGAGCATGTCGGCGGTTCGGAGCAGGGGTTCGTCTACCTGATGAACGCCAAGGCGCAGGAGCTGAATTTGAAAAATACGCATTTTGCCAATCCGCATGGATTAGATGCAGAAGGCCACTTTTCCAGTGCGAATGATCTGGCCGTATTGACCGCATATGCGATGCATAACCCGGTATTCAAGGAGATCGTAGCCACCAAAGAGAAGACGGCGGACAATCCCTATGAGAAATGGGACTATAAATGGAGCAACAAGAATAAGATGCTGCGCCTCTACGAAGGAGCGGACGGGGTGAAGACGGGGTATACCAAAAAAGCGCTGCGCTGCCTGGTCAGCTCCGCTACAAGGGACGGGCAGCAGCTCGTGGCGGTTACGCTGAACGACGGCAATGACTGGAACGACCATGCCTCGCTGCTGGACTTCGGCTTCAACCATTATCCGCTGAAGACGCTGGTCGAGCGGGGCGAGGCCGTCAAAGGCTACAGTCTGGTGACCGGCAAGGCCTTCGCGTATCCGCTTGGTCAGGGGGAGGAAGCCAGGCTCGTCAACAAGCTGGTGCTTAATGCGGATGCGCAGGCTGCTGCGGGTGGCGGCACTGTGAGTACGGGGAGTGCAGGTGCGGACTCCGGTGTAAGTGCAGGTGCGGGCAGGGCAGGTATGAATGCCAGCGGGAGTGAGGGCGATGTTAACTTCGGTTTCAGGGGTGTGATTATTCTGCAGCTGGGAGATCAGGAGATCGGGCGGGTTCCGGTGTATACGCCTGGCCAGCTCCCGCCGGAGACCTCACCATATGTGGAAAAATACAACGCTGCGAGCGCCTCCGCCTATCCGGCGGGGACTTGGCTGCAGGCCTTCGGCAGTGCGCTGCGGGCGCTGTTCCACACGGGGGAATAGTGAAGCTGTTCAGTTATTCAGAGTATAAAGAATGAACCGGGGGAGGGGATACCGATGTTAAATGGAATCTGGCTGGGGATGATTCTGATCGGGTTTGGCTTTGCGGCAGTGAACGGACGAATGAACGAGTTCACCGCCGCCGTATTCGATGGAGCGAAGAGCGGGGTGACCGTCAGCTTCGGGCTGATCAGTGTGCTGGTGTTCTGGCTGGGCATTATGCGGATTGCGGAGGATGCCGACCTGCTGAAGAAAATCTCCAAAGTGCTGGGTCCCGTAGTCTCCTTTCTGTTCCCGGATGTGCCCAAAGGGCATCCCGCGATCGGCTACATTCTCTCCAATATGAGCGCCAACCTGCTGGGGCTGGGGAATGCAGCCACTCCGATGGGCATTAAGGCGATGCAGGAGCTGCAGACGCTGAACCCGGATAAGGAGACCGCAACGCCGGCCATGTGTACCCTGCTTGCGCTGAACACTGCCAGCATCACTCTAATTCCGGCGACTCTGATTGCGATCCGGCTGAATTACGGATCGGCGGACCCGGCGGCCATCGTCGGGACCACCCTGGCGGCGACGGCCGTGGCTACCCTGGCGGCGATTGCTGCGGACAGGCTGTTCCGCCGCCTGACCCTGCTCCGCAGGCCGCCCGGACCGCCGCCGGTCCTGAAGGCCGGGAGCGGCCCGGCAAACGGGAGCGGGGCGCTCCCACATTCTTCGGTGAAAGGGTGACCGTCCGTGTTACAACTGATCAGTCTGATCTCTGCCTGGGCGATTCCGGTAATGGTTACCTTTATTCCACTGTATGCCTTCACGCGTAAGGTTCCGGTCTATGAATCTTTTGTGGAGGGGGCGAAGGATGGCTTCGGTACCGCGATCGCGATTATCCCCCATCTGGTCGGCATGCTGGTGGCGATCAGTGTGTTCCGTGCGTCCGGTGCGCTGGACTTCCTGATGGGCTTTGTAAGCCCTCTGATGGAGGGACTGGGTATTCCGTCAGAGGTGCTTCCACTCGGTCTCCTGCGCCCGCTGACGGGCACTGGATCACTCGCCTATACTACAGACCTGATCCGCGTCCACGGCCCGGACTCTCTCATCGGTATGATTGCTTCTACTATACAGGGCAGCACAGACACCACCCTGTATGTGCTGACTGTCTATTTCGGCGCCGTAGGCATCCGCAACGGCCGCTATGCCTTGAAAGTGGGCCTGTTCTCGGACGTCGTCGGCTTTATTGCTGCCATTGCCGTTTGTCTGCTGGTATTCGGGTAGGGAGGCAGGAGGAGATCTGTCATGCCCCGTTAGTAATTACGGTTTGGCGGGGATACTCTATCTATGACGATCAGGCCATCGAACTGTTCCTTCGGTACGAATTTCATCGCCATCGGAACAATAACCTCTCTGGTCAGCCCGTCCTCAGCAGCATACAGTGGCTGAAACATCCAGCTGTTGTCTGCATCTGCCTGGGTATGTCCGGTGAGGTCTACGAAGGTCCGGGCATATCCGCTTCGCATGATTCTCGCTTCCAGAGTGCCCTTTGGCATCGGACCTATAGGGAATTCCTTCAAGGTTGAAATAACTGCCGCTTTGCCCCGGTACATATATAAGCCTACCACATACATTTTATCCTTCAGCTTCTGATGCAGCAGTTCGCCCATACTGGTGAAACTGTTCTGCCACTTTCCTTGCTCGAGGACGCGAATGTTCGAGGTTTTTTTAGCCAAATGGTCATTGTGGGCCCACAGGATGATTTTTTTGCCGGGGTATCTGGCTTTCATCAGCCATTCCACATGCTCAGCCATGACTTTGTCCCGGGCTTCGTAAATTTCCCGCACATTCTTTAGCTGGGCTTGTATGAACAACGCCACCCGGTCCTCCAGCCCTTTTAGGACAGTATCTACCATGTGGGGAGCTTTAGGGTAAGCTGCGTCCAACTGAATCCGGTTTTCTTGGATGAACCTGATGTATTCCTTATATTTAGGGACATACTTCTGGATGAGCTGGCCTGTCTTCTTCTGGTAAACAGCATTGCTCTTGGTCTCCAGGCTGTATTGACTCATCAGTTCATTAAATTTCCCGATGGCCTCGTTGTCAAAATCCATAAATTCCTGGCCATAAGCAGCATTAACCTTGGAAATGCTGCTGCGGGCGGCCAGCGTCAGCATGGGGGATGTATATTGCATATCATATCCGGCCAGTTGCAAGGGCTTGTCCGTCTGGCGGGATTGCTTGATGTAGTTGAACAACTCCAGGGTTTCTGCGGATCTCCAGATATCGAATATGGAATTATCCATCATCTCTGCTGGAGTCAATTCATCAGCCACATCGTTGACGACGGAAGCCTCAGCCAGACCCGACTCAAAAGCGATGACCTCAAACCCCAGCTCCTCATGCAGATATTTTACCAATCTCGTCTTCATGCTCGCGTATTCGCCTACCCGATGGAAATTTTCACCAAGGCTGACGACGGTTTTGTCCTTCAGCAGCGGCTTCAAAAAAGAAAGATCGCTGTAGTCTTCACTTGTCAATGATTGAATCTCATGCGCATAGGGCAGCCGATTCGGAGCCAGCTGTGCGGCTGAGACGGGAACCGAACCTCCGAGCAGCGTCGAGACTGCTGATATTGCGATGACTCGTTTTTTCCATGTTCCTTTAAGCAACATTTCTTTTCCTCCGTTACAAAAATATAGTATGATTCGCTGTCGTCTTAAGTCTAAGAATCTCTCATCACTCTGACTATCGATTTAGATTACAGCTTCCTTACATCCCTGTTATATTAGGTTTACGTCTTCCTCTGCTGCTATGTAATGAACGATTCCGATAGGGCACAAAAACAGCGTCCGCAGGTCACAACGTTCCCCCTCCCTACATATGCTATTTCAGCAATACGGAGGGAGGACGACAAAGGGTGGACTACAAAGGCTTTATTCTGCATCATTCCCGCTGTCCGTCTATTAACGGCAAAGGCTTCGACTTCTGGGTCGGGCTGAACGGCTCGGTCTATGCGGCGCCGCTGCTGACAGACCCGGAGCATATTCATATTTGCCTCGAAGGCAACTACGGGGAGGCGGAGCAGCTGCCCCAGCTTCCGGAGCGCCAGCAGCAGCTGTTTGCGGCGGGGAAGCTTATACTGGAGCTGTCCGGGCGCTATCAAATGTCGCCGCTTACGGTGGAGCCGCATAGTGAAACTTGCCCCGGCGCATTTTTTCCGTGGAATGATCTTGTGATTTATGCCTCTGATGGTTATCATTAACCTGAGGTGAGTAGTCGAAAATGGAAAGATTACAGAAAATATTGGCGCAAGCAGGTGTTGCGTCCAGACGCAAATGTGAAGAAATGATTTTGGCCGGTAAAGTGGAAGTCAACGGGGAACTCGTAACTACGCTTGGCACGAAGGCGGACCCCGCAACCGATATTATTAAAGTCTCGGGCAGACTGATCCGGGGCGAGAATAAAATCTATATTATGTTCAACAAGCCCAAAGGTGTAATTACAAGCGCCTCGGATGACAAGGGCCGCAAGGTAGTAACGGATTACCTGAAAGGAATCACAGAGCGCGTATACCCTGTAGGCCGCTTGGACTACGATACGGAAGGGCTGCTGCTGCTGACGAATGACGGTGAGTTTGCCAACCTGCTCACGCATCCAAAGCATCATGTGCCGAAGACATATCTGGCCACGGTCAAGGGTGTGCCGCACGGCACAGCGCTGGACAAGCTGAAGGCCGGCATTAAGCTGGAAGACGGCATGACCGCTCCGGCAGAAGTCGAATATAAGGATATCGATGAAGCCAATAAGGAAGCGGTAATCAGCATCACGATCCATGAAGGCCGTAACCGTCAGGTCCGGCGGATGTTCGAGGCGGTGTCGCATCCGGTTATCCGTCTGAAGCGGATTTCCTTCGGGGATATCCTGCTCCAGAATCTCAAGCGCGGCTCTTACCGCCATTTGACTAAGGATGAGATCAATCATCTGCAGCAAATTGCCAAAGCGGGAATGCTTCGGGATAATCAGACACGCAAAGACACATAAAGTTCACAATTTCCCCTCCTAAAACTGTGACAATATTCGTTATAATGTTCATAGGATGTTCACACCTTACAACTAAAGTAATGAGTTGCGTCACAGAAGGGGGTACCCCTGTATGGGCAAAGCCAGGAAGCCAATCCAAATCGTGATACTATTTCTAATCGTTCTGCTTGGGGGTTATGCCATCAGCTCCTCTGTGTTCGGGGGAGACGGCAAGCCTCAAGAAGGCGGGAAAGCGCCAAATTTTGAATTGCTTGGGCTGGACGGTGCGACCCATACGCTGGAGGAATTTAGAGGGAAGTCGGTTGTCCTGAACTTCTGGGGCTCCTGGTGCGCACCATGCGTGAAGGAAATGCCTGCCCTCCAGGCACAGTGGGAGAAATGGAAGGACCAGGGTGTCGTGGTCTTGGGCGTGAATGTGGGCGAGGATCAGATGACGGTGGACAATTTCGTGAAGCTCGTGGATATTGATTTTCCGGTTGTGATGGATAAGGGACGCGACGCGGTCCGCAGCTACGGGGTCTCCCCGCTGCCCACTACCTTCTTCATTAATACGAAGGGCAGGGTGGACAGCATTCATATCGGCCAGTTGGATCTGAACTCGCTTGACGAGCAAATCGGGAAGCTGGTGGGACCATGAGTAAGCATGAGCCGCTGATCAGCAACACCAAATGCGAATGCGGTCACCAGAATCCTGTAGGAACGGTTCTCTGTGAAGCCTGCGGCAAGCCGCTGGATGAGAAGGAAGAGAACGCTTCGGGGAACCTGGAGATGCGCTACGATGGGGTGGCCCGCCGTTCACAGCGGGTAAGCCCGGGAGTGATCGACAAGGTCTGGAACTTTTTTTCCTCCGTCAAAATAGCCATCTACCTGATTGTGCTGACGCTGCTGGGTGCGATGCTCGGTACGATATTTCCGCAAGAGAGCACCTTTCTGAATATTGACGCTTCAACCTATTATGAACAAACGTATGGAACAGCCGGGAATATATATTATAGACTCGGCCTTTCGCATACCTATGAATCCTGGTGGTTCGTGACCTTGTTGGTTATGATCGGAGCTTCTCTGGTCATCTGCAGCCTGGACCGCGTGCTTCCGCTCTACAAGGCACTAACCCGGCAGAAGATCCGCAAGCACCGCCAGTTCCTTACCCGTCAAAAGCTTACGCTGAATACAGCAGTGGAGGGGGAGCCGGAGGAATGGGTGGCACGGATCGTTCAGCCGCTTAAGAAGAAAGGATACCGCGTGCGGACGGAGGGTGGCGCTTTACTGGCCGAGAAACACCGTTTCAGCCGCTGGGGACCTTATGTAATACATATCGGCCTGATTATATTTTTGCTTGCTGTGCTTGCCAGGGGATTGCCGGGTCTGAATATGGATCAGCATCTTGCCTTTCCGCAGGGAGAGACAGTAAAGATACCGGACACCAGCATGTACCTGAAGAACGAGAAATTCACGGTAGAATTCTATAGTGAAGAAGAGATGCCCGAGGAATTCCGGGGCAAGAAGGTTCTCCCTAAGCTCTATGAGACGAAGGCGGTTCTATATGAATGTACGGCAGACTGCAGCGATCCCTCCAAGGAGCCTCAGCTTGCGGAAGTGGCCAGACACGACATTCAGGTGAATTCTCCGCTAAGCTACCAAGGAATGAAAGCGTATCAGTTTGACTATGACCTTACGCCTGTGCTGCGTTCCGTGCAGCCTGATCTGGTCAATGCTTCAACCGGCGAGAGCTACGGCAAGTTCAGACTGGATATGAAGAATCCGCAGCGCAGCTTCAAGGCCGGACCGTACACGCTTGAACTGAAGGAGAAGTATATGGATTTCGGATTGAATGAGGAAGGCCGTCCGGTCTCCACCTCCCCTTATCCGAACGCTCCGGCGTTTCTCTTCCTGATCCGTGGTCCGGATCTGCCAGCAGAGGGGCAGCAATATTTCTATTTCCCGAAGCAGGTGGACAAGGAGCGCTTCCAGCAGGAGGCCATCAACGACAAGCTTGGAGGCGGCACACGGTTTCTGGAGCTTGAGGTGGGCAGTATGACGGATGTGGATTTCTCGGAATCCACCACCTATCTCAATATACGTGTGGACCGGGCCATGCCGTTCGTCTGGATTGGTGCGGGTATTGTCATGCTGGGGCTGATTCTCGGCTTCTACTGGCAGCACAGACGCATCTGGCTGATCGTTGAGGATGGACAGCTGGTGCTTGGAGGCCACACGAACAAGAACTGGTTCGGCTTCCGCCGTGAGCTCGTTTCTATTCTGGAGCAGATAGACATGACAGTCGATGACAAATCATTGGACAACGGAGGAGGCATGGCATGAACTTGCTCGATTTCAGCAGTGACGTCTTTATAGCCGCATTTTTCTTATACAGCGGTGCCTTCATGTTGTTCACCATTGCTATTATGGGCCGCAAATGGTCGGGCAGGAAGCCGGAGGAGCATACTGCACGGTGGGGCCGGATTGCTTTTATCACCTCCTCACTCGGGCTGCTCTGCCATCTGGCTTACTTCATTACCCGCTGGATGGGGGCCGGTCATATTCCGGTAAGTAACATGTACGAGTTCATGACCTTCCTATCGATGATGGTGATGGTTGCCTTTACAGTCATCTTCGCCATCTACCGCAAGATGATTCTCGGGGTATTCGCGGTTCCGATCTCCATTGTTGTAATGGCTTATGCAGCGGTATTTCCGCAGGAAGTGCAGCCGCTTATCCCTTCGCTGAAGTCGATCTATCTGAATATTCATGTCACGCTCGCTGCGCTCGGGGAGTCCTTCTTCGCGGTGGGCTTTGCCGCAGGGCTGATGTACCTGCTGCGGACAGTGAAGTTTGACAGTAAGGAACGCAGTGACCGCAAGCAGCAGCGGCTGGTCGAATTTACTCTGTTCTCGATCATTGTTATAATTGGATTTCTTGGATCTGTATTTGCCTTCCGCGGCGCGGGCTATGAATCTGTTTTTGTCCGTTCGAACGTTACGATTGACAGCCCCGGGCAGGAAGATAGTACAATAGAGAAAGTGAGTTATAAAATGCCGCCGATTGTGGCACCGTACCATAGCGAAATTGAGAGCTTCCAGCCGTTTCTTGGACTTCAGAAGCCTTTGTTTCAAGCACCATCCTGGATGAATGGCGTCAATGCAGGGCGCAAGTTCAACACTGTGATCTGGTCACTGCTGTCCGGACTGCTCCTGTACGGGCTTCTTCGGCTGGCTGTGCGTAAGCCGCTTGGGAAGGCCCTTCATCCGGTACTTGATGGAATTGATGAGAATGACCTGGATGAGATTACCTACAGGGCAATCGCCATCGGGTTCCCGATTTTCACACTGGGGGCTTTGATTTTTGCAATGATATGGGCCGAGGTGGCTTGGGGCAGATTTTGGGGATGGGACCCCAAGGAAGTCTGGGCTCTCGTCACCTGGCTGTTCTACAGTGCGTATCTCCATTTGCGGCTGGCCCGCGGCTGGCAGGGACGCAAATCCGCTTGGCTCGCTGTACTCGGCTTTCTAATCGTAATGTTTACCCTGGTTGGCGTTAACCTGGTTATCGCCGGACTTCATTCATATGCGGGAACGGACTGATAAGCTCAGGCTTCTTTCGGGCATGCGTATGATGCAGGGTGACGTTCTACTGTAATTGATGAAGGGGTTGTTGTGTAAATGGCTGAGCACTTGAATAGAATTCTGGTGGTGGATGACGAAGAACGTATCCGCCGCCTGCTCAAAATGTATCTTGAAAAAGAAGGCTACGAGATTGATGAGGCAGAGGACGGGGAAATTGCCCTGCGCAAAGCAACCGCGAATGACTACGGTCTGATTCTGCTGGATGTGATGCTGCCGGGTATTGACGGGATTGAAGTGCTGACCCGGCTCAGAGGGGTGAAATCCACACCGGTCCTGATGCTTACCGCTAAGGGTGAGGAGATCAACCGGGTTCAGGGCTTTGAGATGGGGGCAGACGATTATGTCGTCAAGCCATTCAGTCCGCGCGAGGTGATCTACCGGGTCAAGGCGATCATGCGCCGTTCTTCCGCAACGGCATTTTTGTCCAAAGAGAGTAATTCAAGCAACAATATCGTGTTCCCGTTCCTGATTATTGAGCATGATGCACACCGCGTAAGCGCAGGGGGCCAAGAGGTAAGTCTGACGCCCAAGGAATACGAGCTGCTGCATTATCTGGCCATCTCACCGGACAAGGTATTCTCGCGTGAGGAGCTGCTGAAGGATGTATGGAATTACGAGTTCTTCGGAGATCTGCGCACCGTGGATACCCATGTCAAGCGTCTGCGTGAAAAACTGAATAAGGTATCCCCGGAATCGGCAGCGATGATTACAACGGTATGGGGAGTAGGCTATAAGCTAGAGGTGCCTAAATAAGTGAACTTCTGGAGAAGCCTTGTCGGTAAGCTGTGGATCACGATCATCTTTCTGGTTGCTGTCGTGCTCATTACACTCGGGCTGTTCCTGCTGCCTTACATCGACAGTAATTTCACCAATTCCGGGGCAATCAAGCGCTTGTTCATGTATACATGCATGATCGGGTTCTCTCTGACCACCTTCTTTGCCCTGTTCCTGTTCACGAAGATCACCCAGCCGATGCAGCAGGTTATTGAGGCAGCGAATGACATCCGCCGCGGCGAGTATGGAACAAGACTGACCCTAGTCACAAGCGATGAGATCGGCCAGCTCGCCACATCGTTTAACCACATGGCGGAAGAGCTGGAAGAGAATATACGCAGTCTGAATAATGAAAAAGGGCATTTATCCAGTGTTCTGCGCAGCATGAGCGATGCGGTAATCACCTTCGATATCGAAGGCCGGATCATCCTCACCAATCCGCATGGCCAGACCCTCCTCGAAACGTGGAGTGATCTTGCCTGGGAGGAGGAAGAGGATAACGGACTCGTTCCGAAGGCCTCCGCTTCCAGTGAGGTGCCGCCGCCGCTGCGTCCGCTGTTCTTCAGCACCCTTGAGGGCGGGGGCGATCAACGCTCCAATGTCCATGTCCGGCAGGGGGTATGGTCGGTGCACATGGCACCGCTCTATTCCGAAGATCATCTGCGCGGAGCTGTTGCCGTTCTGCGGGATGTGACCGAAGAGGTACGTCTGGAGAAGATGCGGCGTGATTTCGTGGCCAATGTATCCCATGAGATCCGCACCCCGCTATCCATGATGCAGGGCTACAGTGAAGCACTATTAGACGGAATGGCTTCCTCCCCGGAGGAGAGCAGTGAGCTGGTTCAGGTCATTCACGATGAATCCTTGCGTATGGGCCGTCTGGTGAAGGATCTGCTGGACCTGGCGCGCATGGAAGCAGGACATACGGATATGCTGAAGTCCAGGGTGGATGTGGGAGAATTGCTGGAGCGGGTATACCGCAAGTTCTCCGTCAGAGCCAAGGAGCGGGATATCATGCTGGAGCTTAAGAGGCCTGAACAGGAGCTACTGCTGGAGGCAGCCGATGAAGACAAGCTGGAGCAGGTGCTGACCAATCTGCTGGATAATGCCTTCCGCCATACCCCGGCTGACCGGAGAATCTCTATTCTGGCAGGCACAGTAGTGCTGGAGGGCAGGAGTCTGGTGGAGATCGCGATCAGAGACCAGGGGGCCGGCATTAACCCCGAGGATCTGCCGTTTATCTTCGAACGCTTCTACAAAGCGGATAAAGCGCGCCTGCGCGGAGAGTCGGGCGGTACGGGGCTGGGGCTGGCGATCGTGAAGAATATCGTCGAATCGCATCATGGCAGCATTTACGCCTTCAGCAAGCTAGGAGAAGGCACCACATTTACCCTGCGGCTTCCTGTCGAAAAACAGTAAACCAAGACCGTGCATGACAGCGCCTCTGAGAGCAGAGGTGCTTTTTGTTGAAATCAGCACATTAATATTGTTCATCGTGAAACATATATTTCAAGCTAAGGCTTGCAGGAGGCTGGGCATTATGATCTTATCCTTGGACCAAGGTACTACCAGCTCACGGGCAATTCTCTTTGATGCAGAGGCGGAAGTGATCTCGCAGGGGCAATATGAGATCCGGCAATCCTTTCCCCGCCCGGGCTGGGTGGAGCATGACCCGGAGCAGATCTGGGAGAGCCAGCTTGGCGCAGCCAGAGATGCCATTGCAGCAAGCTCCGTACCGGCTGATCACATCACGGCAATCGGCATTACCAACCAGCGGGAGACTGCACTTATCTGGGATAAAATTACAGGCGAACCGATCTATCCGGCAATTGTCTGGCAGGACCGGCGGACAGCAGACCAATGTGAGGAGCTGAAATCGCAGGGGATGGCCGGAGTCATTGCGGACAAGACGGGGCTTGTCATCGACGCGTATTTCTCGGCGACCAAGCTGGCATGGATTCTGGACCATGTACCGGGAGCAAGAGAGCGTGCGGGCAAGGGAGAGCTCCTGGCGGGAACGGTAGACACCTGGCTGATCTGGAAGCTGACCGGGGGTGCGGTACACGCTACAGATGTTACTAATGCTTCAAGAACGATGATGTATAACCTGCATAAGCGCGAGTGGGATGAAGAGCTGATGGACACGCTGCGTATTCCGCCGTCCATTCTGCCGGAGGTGAGGATGTCGGGCGGAGATTTCGGTGTCTGTGACCAGCAGTGGTTCGGTCTGGAGATTCCTATCCGGTCGGTGCTGGGGGACCAGCAGGCAGCGCTCTTTGGTCATACCTGCCTGGAGGCAGGCAGTGCCAAGAACACCTATGGAACAGGCTGCTTCATCCTTATGAATACAGGCACTGAAGCTGTGGCATCCAGTCATGGCCTATTGACCACGGTAGCCTGGGGTATGGGCGATGAGCTCTATTATGCGCTGGAGGGCAGTGTCTTCGTGGCTGGAGCGGCTGTGCAGTGGCTGCAGGAGGGGCTAGGGCTGATCGTCGCGCCCGCCGACTCGGAAGAGAAGGCCAGCGAGGTGGACGAGAGTGAAGGAGTTGTGGTGGTGCCGGCCTTTACCGGCCTGGGTGCGCCTTACTGGGATATGTATGCGCGGGGCGCCATATTCGGCTTGACGCGGGGCACCACCTCCGCACATCTGGTACGGGCGACGCTGGAATCACTGGCCTTCCAGTCCCGCGATGTCATCGACGCGATGCAGAAGGATGCCGGCATGCCGCTCACCGGCCTGAGGGTAGACGGCGGTGCGGTGCGCAACAATCTGCTGATGCAGTTCCAAGCCGATATTCTGGGCAGCGAAGTGACACGTACAACCTACGCGGAGACTACAGCACTTGGCGCTGCGCTGCTAGCCGGACTTACCTCCGGGGTATGGACCCGTGAGCAGCTGGAGAGCTTCAATACGGCCGAGAAGGTCTTCTCGCCGCAGATGGAGCCGGAGGAGCGGGAACGCAGATACGGTGCCTGGCAGGATGCTGTGTCGCGCACGATGGGCTGGGAGAAGCATGAGGGCAAGCACGAAGGCAGATTTTAGAGCGGAGTAGAGGCATTAAGAACAGAAACGGCCCGCAGGCAGAAACTCTGCTGCGGGCCGTTTGCTTACTCTGAAACAGAAGTGAACGGTAAGATTAGTACTCCATTACAAATGCGACATTCTGCCATCCGGCGCCCACGGTCCAGAACAGAACTTTGTCTCCGCGTTCAAGCTGCCCGGTAGTGACGGCTCTGTGAAGGGCAATGAACGGGCTGCTGGTCGAGGTATAGCCGAACTCATCGCCTATGTAGACTGCGGCCTCAGGGTTAATGCCGGTTTTGCCGGAGACGGCCTGGATGTTCGGAAGAGACAGCTGTGAGAAGCAGGCAGCCTTGACCGATTCAGGGGCAATCCCGTTGTTGCTCAGCAGAGTGTTGATTGATTCGGAAGCGGCATCCACACAGATGGAATCATCGAATGGAATGAACTTCACATTGAACTCTCCTGCGGCAACACCGGTGCGTCCGAGCTTAGCCAGGCCTTCTGCCGGGAACAGAGAGTTGCCGTACACACAGGTGTCTGTCTGGTAGATAGAGTCAATGAAGCCGACCGAATGCTCATCGCGCTCCAGAATAACAGCGGCAGCGGCATCACCGAAGTTCGCGTAATACACCGGATCATTTTTGTCCGCATGCGGTGCCACGTAATCGGAGCCGATGACCAGGGCGCGGCGGATTCTCGGGTTCGCCATCATCTGGCGGCTGACCTGCTCAACCGAGGCGGTCATTCCGGCACAGTTGGCATTGCTGTCAATACAGATGGTATGCGAAGCCCCGTTAATCAGGCGGTGAATCATCAATGAGTTCGTAGGAAATATATATTCAGGGGTCTGGCTTGCATAAGCGATCAGGTCAATGTCAGGGCCGGTAAGACCGGTCTTCTCCAGAACATTACTTGCGGCTTCAAAAGCCATTGTCAGGGAATTCTCATCCGGGCTGTCGATGCTGTAGCGGTTTTCACGGCCTAGAGTAGCCAGCAGTCCACGGATATCAATACCTTTATCGTCAAAATGCTGTATGAAAAAGTCATTGCCGATTCTTTTGTCTGGATGGTAGATATCAATGTCCTTAATGCGAATCCCCGCCATAGTACAGACCTCCTAAAGTTTTGTTAGCTATACTTCTCACGAATCTGCTTCTTACAAAACTCTCTTCCGGCATTAGCAGTCGGTTTAATGAATGAACCTGTGCGTTTCAAGCGGCTGATTTAGGTTTAATTTGTATTTATTAAGCTTGTACGGTTGAAGTGATCTCCAGATTCTCAAGTCCTGCTTTGCGGCCCAGGCGTGCCAGCTGCATTTTGAGGATCGGGTTATTTTCCAGGGTAAGACTCACTTTCTGGAAGCCGTCAGCCTTGAACATGATGAAGCAGCCTTCAAGCAGCGGTACAACATCAGGAGCTGTTACATTCAGCTTGCGGCAGTCGATCTCTAGTGCATATTCAGCAGGGCTGATCGGGTTAATAGTCTGCTGGTAAGCCTGTATAGATTTGAGCCCGTCCTCGTTAGAGAAGGTTCCCTCCAGCTCAATATTGATTACTTTCTTCGCAGTATCTGTCTTCAAAATAAATTGTCCCATGTTGATCTCTCCCTAAGTGTAATTTCCAATACCTCCAAAACGTTATTCCTGCGACTCTATTCGACAAAACCGCAATTTGATTTGGGATATTTTGCCTTCATTATAACCAGATCATACTGAAACGTGCAATCAAAAGTCGAAATTTGTAGATTTATGAAGATTTTTCTTTGATCTCCTCCAGGGTATCCAGCAGCACATTAAAGGCCGAAATCACCCGGGGGGCACCGACGCAAGGCGTCAGATGCAGCAGCACACCCTTGATCTGCTCGACGGTCATGCCAACGCGGAGCGCCATTACATAATGAACCCCCAGCTGTTCATATTGTCCCATCGTAATCAGCGACGAGATCACCGCGATCTCCTTCCAGTCAGAGCCAATCGTGGTCCGCTGAAAAATATCGCCATAGGCATTGCCCATGATATATTCGGCTAATTCCGGAAAATGCTCTTTGATCGGAGCCAGGGCCTTGGCCCCATAATCTCCTGAGAGATCAGTGAAATGATCGAGTCCGCTGTTCATGTTCTTGTTCACGATATGTCCTCCTGATAGTAGGTTAAAAAAGGTGTGCGGATACGGCTTCCTTACGTAAGATCCAGCGTGCGGTGGGCCGTAGGAGGCATTTCATCACGGTCAGTCAGCAGCTCAATGACAGCTGCCTTGTTAAGTGCCACAGCTTCGCGGATTGCGGCAGCGAACTCCTCCTGCGTCTCGCAGCGGAAGCCGGCTGCACCCAGCGATTCGGCGAATTTCACGGCATCCATCGGAACCTCGAAGATCGTACCGTCAATCCGGCCGGTCGTTTTCTCCATACCCTTAAGCGCCATATCCAGCTGCTTATTGTTCACCACAATGAAAATCACCGGAATGTCCTTGCAAACGGCTGTGTTTATTTCAGTTCCGAGCATCATAAAACAGCCGTCACCGGTAATGCAGAAGACTGTCTCTCCGGGAGAAGCCGTCTTGGCGCCGATCGCCATGCCAATTGAATTGCCCATGCAAGCAAAGTAGGCATCGAATATGAAGCTGCCGGGCCTGCGGACATTGAACCATTTCACAGCATTGAACCCGTGGCTGCCGTCATCTACAAAAACGCTGCTGTTGTAAGGAATCAAGTCGCTCATCGTGCTCATTACCGAAGCCAGAGAGAGTCCCGCCAGCACGGGCAACTCGTCATTGTAAGCATTGGAGATTGTGATTTCATGCCTGGTGACCGTAGAGGGGTCCAGCTTCTGAAGATACAGTGCCAGGTTGTCCCTTAAGTCCCCGCCGACAGCGATGGTGGATGAGGACAGTATTTTGCCGACAAAGGTTGGATCTACATCGAACTGGATCAGCTGCTGCGGATGATTCTCCGGCTTCAGGTTGCAGATGGTCATGTCGCTCAGACGAGAGCCCAGAACAATGAACAGGTCGCTGTTGTTCAGCAATTCATCGCCGTGCGAGGAGCCGCCAACGCCGACAGGACCGTGGTAGAGCGGGTGATCATAAGCTATTGCACCTTTGCCGCCTGGAGAGGTGACTACAGGAATGTTGAAGGTTTCGGCCAGCTGAACCAGTTCCTGATGGGCACCTGAGCGGTTGACGCCTTTACCGGCAATGATCAGCGGCCTAGCGGATTGATTAATCGCCGAGATGACCCGGTCATAGTTCTGATAACTGACTAGTCCCTCGCGTTCCGGCAGAACAATCCGGCATTCCGCGAGCCGCTCTGTCTGCACATCAAACGGAATGCAGAGATGGACTGGGCCTTTTTGGTCACCGAGGGCGATGGATAGGGCATGGTTGAAAATCGTGCTGAAGTGATCGCCGCGTTCAACGAGCTTGCTGAAGAGGGTGGCCGGCCGGAACATATCCGCCAAATCAGCCAGGTAGGAAGTGGAATCCTGACATTGGGGAATGCCCAGCTCCTTGATGGACTGATGTCCGGTGATGAAGAGGACGGGAAGATTATTGGCCTTGGCATGCGCTGCTGCGGTGAGCAGATTCGTTCCCCCCGGACCGGAGGTGCCGAAGGCTACCCCGAGACTGCCGGTCTTCAGAGCATAACCGCCGGCGGCGAAGCCGGAGCTGGATTCGTGCCGGCCGGGGATGAACTCTATACCGTAGTCAACCATTTTCAAAGCGATGGGGCAAATAGACTTGCCTATGATTCCAAAAGAATGAGTGACTCCCAGATTGCGTAATGCTTCCGCCATATAATCTGCAACTGTCTTCAGAACATCCACCCCGCAAGTTGTTATTTGTATACGTCAGCAATAGAAAACCTGTACTCACCATTGGAGCACAGGTCTGTTGCACGAATCACCATAATCAAACGCGAAACCTAAGGCGTTCACAGTTTTTCAGCAACCTGGCTGTCATGATCCCACTTCAGAAATGAGACTGTAGATCCATGGCTTTGCGTCATTCCCTTTCGGTGAATTTTGCCGGTATGCGGTTATAAATGAATTTGTGGAGAATTTTCCTTTACAATATATTCCTTGCTCCTCTTTTGTCAATAACCCCTGTGAGAAGAAACTCGGAATTTGGCGAATATTCAGGAGTGAAAATGGCTAAATATTTGGATTTTCAAACTTTTGAAAATGGTTGTCCCTGGAAGACTAAAGTCTTAAAATGCAAATGGCCATTTAGGTTGATTAATGTGGGAAGTGAGCACAAAGACTCATTACATTCCTGATTTACTGCAAAACATTAAGAATTCACTAGATATACAGCATTACAAATTTC
Source organism: Paenibacillus sp. FSL R7-0333 (assembly GCF_038000365.1). Taxonomy (NCBI): domain Bacteria; kingdom Bacillati; phylum Bacillota; class Bacilli; order Caryophanales; family Paenibacillaceae; genus Paenibacillus; species Paenibacillus sp. FSL R7-0333. The sequence goes on along the minus strand of NZ_JBBOBZ010000001.1, from coordinate 4,556,798 downwards.
GGTGATAGGACTTAAGTAATAGTGATGTGAGATGTTAGCTTATAGACAAGCTATGACAATAGAACGACTATAGTAAAGAAGTGCAAAGCACGGTTTTTACCCTTATGCACAATTTCAACAATTTGTGAATATTACATAACAATCTTTGTTTTGCCCAAAAAAAGAGACACCTCCCGCAGAAAATTCCGCAGGCGTGTCTCTTTGTGCTGAGGTTAAAATTTGAAAATATGAATCGTTTTTTGTAGGTTGAAGACCGCGGAGGTCATCTTCTCTGTCTCCTCAGCTACGGATTGAAGAGCATGAATCTGTTCGTTCATCGCTGCGGATACCTCTTCCGTCCCTGCGGCGGTCTCCTGGGTGATGGCTGAGATATTCTCGATCGCCCCGGAGATCTTGAGCGCGCTCTCCAGCATAAGGTCACTCTCTGCGGAAAAGGAGGCAATCTGCTCGGTTATGTATTGGACACTATGCACAATTTGAGCAAAAATGTTGGCTGTCTCCGTAATCATCTCATTCTGCACCTGGACTACCTCTTCATTGATGGCGATGTTATCGATAGCCTGCTTGATATCCGCTTCGATGCTGCGTACCAGACCGAACACCTCTTTGGTTGAAGCGGTGGATTCCTCGGCCAGCTTGCGGACCTCCTGGGCAACAACGGCGAACCCGCGGCCATGCTCGCCTGCACGGGCGGCTTCAATAGAAGCATTGAGCGACAGCAGATTGGTCTGTTCAGCAATTTCGGTAATCGTCTTGGTAATCATCGTAATGCCTCGTGCGTTATGCGATAGGGCTTCGATAGTATCCGCCACCTTCTGGGTAGCCTGGATGTTCTTGCGCATGCCTTCGGCTTGGGTATCCACCGATTGCCGTCCCTGTTCTACCAATTCCAGCGTATGTACAGATCTTTTATTCATTTCCTTGGTGGAATTCGTATAATTGGAGACTTTGATTTCGATATCCTTGATCGATTCGGTCATATCAGCGATATCCACCGAGATTTCGTTAGCACCGAGAGCCAGTTCATTGGAGGAGGAGGCCACCTGCGCCATGACAAACTTCAGGTTCTGATTCTTGTCTTCAATCCCGCGGCTGGCGTCCATAACCTGACGGGTAATCTGTGAAGCATCGGTGAGGATTTTTTTGAGCTTGTCAATCATGGTGTTGAAGGAGCGGCTGATGTCGCCCATGGAGCCATTCTCGTCGGCACGGCTGGTGAAGTCGCCTTTGGCAATCGTGTGCGTCACATTGGAGATATCCTCAAATGAAGATGTAAGCGTTCTCTCAATGAAGCGCGCAAGCGGGTAAGTCAGCGCTGCCAGGACGGCGACAAGAATAATGCCGATGAGCAGCCTGTCCATGAGGATTAGCGTGATTAAGACAGGGACAGCGAATAAAGCGGCAACCAGGTAACATCCGGTGACGATTTTTTGTTTCAACGGCAGCTTGTTCATCCAGTCCATAATGTAAAGTCCCCCTATAAATAATAATGTGTATTGTAATATTATAGGGGATACTAGTGCATTTGGTCTATTATTAAAAATCGTATAATGCTGCCGCTTCACGCAGAGCCGCAGCAACCGTATCCGCAAGCTCAGGCGGTGCTGTCACCTTGATGCCCTGACCCAGGGACAGGACGATCCGGCACGCAGACTCCGGCGTGTTGAACTCGGCCTCGGCCCTGATCCAGCCCGGGGCCTCAGAAGGCTCCTGGTGCAACAGGGCGACGTATCGCTCCTTCTGCAGCTCCTTCATCGTTTGCTCTCTTACAAGAAGGCTGGAGGGGTACCTGGGCAAGGCAGACTTGAATGCGGCGGTGGAGGTCTCCCAGTACTCAGACAGGTGGAAATCCTCCGGCTGCTCAAAAGACTCATCTGTGACTTTGGCCTCAGTGATTCTGGAGACCCTGTAGGTCCGCAGCTCGCTGTCATGCCCTGCGACCAAGTACCAGACTCCGCGCTTGACTACCAGCCCCAGCGGTGCAACCAGCCGCTCGGCAGTGTCCTCCCCGCGCATATAGGTGATTCTCACCTTGCGGTTCTCCCATAAGGCTCCCTGCAAAGCGGACAGGCAGGGATAGGTCTCCCCGGAAGGATGCCACCCGGCTCCGTCGATGTGAATCCGCTGGCTGAGGAAGCTGAAGGGGGTGACGGGCTGTCTGGTAGCGACGGCTTGCAGCTTGCGGGCCGCCGAGGAGAACTCCTCCTGAATGCCCAAAGCGTGCAGAATCGCCGGATCAGCGGGCACCAGCAGCGCGGCAATCTCCTTGGTGTTCATTCCGGTCAGGGAATTCCTGTAGCCTTCGGCCAGCTTCCAGCCGCCTTCCCGGCCGCGCTCCGCCAGCACGGGGATGCCGGAGAAGCTTAGTGCCTCCATATCCCGGAAGATTGTACGTTCGGATACCTCCAGCGTTTGCGCCAGCTCTTTGGAGCTGATTTTCCCGCGGCTCTGTAAGAGTTGAACGATAGTGATCAGGCGATCCGCTCTCATTCTGCAACCTCCCTTGAATGTATTATTTATATATGTCAATGGTTGTCATGTATAAGGTATATATTAGACAAGAGTACGGATTAGCGCAAATGATCTATCTAATCCGGGCATGATAGATGAAAGGGAGCGGATCAAATGACAAATCTGCAAGGGAAAGTGGCATTGGTAACAGGCGGGAGCAGGGGAGCGGGCAGAGGCATTGCACTGGAGCTGGCGAAGGCTGGTGCCTATGTATACATTACGGGCAGGAATGCCGGTATGCCGCAGGAGGGACAGGCAAGAACGCTTGAAGGGGTGCTGGCTGAGATCCGCCGCTCAGGCGGGGACGGAGCTGTGATCCGCTGTGATCATACCAATGACAGCGAGACAGAGGCTGTAATCCGGCAGATTAGCGCAGAGCAGGGCAGACTGGATATTCTGGTCAATAACGTCTGGGGCGGCAATACTCTCCCTATCGGGAATGAACCGTTCTGGGAGCAGCCGGTGCAGCATTGGGATCATATGTTCACTGCCGGTGTGAGGGCGCAGCTAATGACTAATTATTATGCTGTACCCCTGATGCGCAGGGAAGGAGCGGGGGCGGGTAAATTAATCGTCCATACGACCTTCTGGGACGAGTACAAGTACACGGGGAACTTCTATTATGATCTGTCCAAAAATGCACTGGTGCGCATGGCCTACGGATTATCCCTAGAAGTGGCTGCGGATGGCATCGCGGTGATTCCCGTCTCTCCCGGCTGGATGCGGACCGAGCTGGTCCTGGACAGCTTCGGCACAGATGAGGAGCACTGGCAGGAGGAGGAGGGGCTTCAGACCACTGAATCAACCGCTTATATCGGACGGGCAGTTGCAGCGCTTGCTGCTGATCCTGAAGTGATATCCATGACTGGTACTCCCCAGAAGGTAGGGGACCTGGCACGGAAATATGGCTTTACGGACACCGATGGCCGGCAGGTGCCAGCTTACCGGATTTCATAGTATAACGCAAAAACACTCTTTGGAAGTGCGCGGCCTGGGGCCTGCACTCCCGAAGAGTGTTTTATTGTGAAGAAATAAGAATTAGAGCAGAATGATCTCCTCAGCGGTGTTGATCTCCGGCAGTCCGGCCAGCTTCACCAGGACCTCCTTCGGCACACCCTTATCAACGGTCAGGAGCATAATGGCAGCTCCGCCGATGATCGTACGGCCAACCTGCATGGATGCGATATTGACGCCGTTCTCGCCAAGCAGGGTGCCGACGAGTCCGATGATACCCGGTTTGTCATTATGCGAGATCACAACCTGATGGCCTTCTGGAGCAATATCGACCGGGAACTTGTTGACCTTAACAATCCGTTCGCCATAGCCCTGCAGCAGGGTACCGGCGACCAGACGCTCTTCATCATGCTCAGCCTTGAGTGTTACCGTGATGAGGTTGGTGAAGCCTTTGGTTTTGGAAGCCTTGGTCACCACTACATTCACATCACGGGTCTTCGCCAGATGCATCGAGTTGACGATGTTCACATCTCCGGCAAAGTGGCGGGTGAGCACACCTTTGACGACATAGCGGGTGAGCGGCTGGGTATCCACATCCGAGAGATCACCGGCATATTCCACATGGATCTCGCGGATCGCTCCGTCCGTAATCTGCGTAGCGAAGCTGCCCAGCTTCTCGCCGAGGGTGAAGTACGGCTGCAGCTTACTCATCACGCTAGGTGCAACCGGCGGAATGTTTACCGCGTTGATGAACGGTTCGTTGCGCAGGATATGGAGGACCTGCTCGGATACATCGATGGCTACGTTCTCCTGGGCTTCAATCGTCGAAGCACCCAGATGCGGAGTCACGATAATCTTCGGATGTGTAAGGAACGGGTGGTCTGCTTCAGGCGGCTCCTTCTCGAAGACGTCGAACGCAGCACCGGCTACAATACCGCTGTCAATCGCTTCTACCAGCGCCATTTCATCGATGACACCGCCGCGGGCACAGTTGATGATGCGCATGCCTTTTTTCATCACTTCGAATTGCGGACGGGAGATCATGTGGCGGGTCTCCGGGGTGAGCGGTGTGTGAACGGTGATGAAGTCTGCACCGCGCACAATGTCGTCTACCGAAGCCAGCTTCACTTCCATTTTCTCTGCACGGTCAGCTGTCAGGAACGGGTCATAGGCCAGGATGCTCATGCCGAAGGCTTTGGCGCGCTTGGCCACCTCGCTGCCGATCCGGCCCATGCCGAGTACGCCCAGTGTCTTGCCGCGCAGCTCTACGCCGAGGAAGGTTTTTCTGTCCCATACGCCGGAAATCGTCTTCGCGTAGGCTTGAGGAATATGACGGGCCAAGGCCATCATCATGGCAAAAGCATGTTCACAGGTCGTAATGGTATTGCCGTCCGGAGCATTGATAACGACTACACCGCGCTGCGTGGCTGACTCCAGCTTGATGTTGTCCACGCCGACTCCGGCCCGGCCGATAACCTTGAGATTAGTACCGGCGGCGATAATTTTGTCCGTCACGGTAGTCTGGCTGCGAACGAGTAAGCCGTCATATTCGCCAATGATTGCAACTAGCTCATCTTCACTTAGTCCTGTTTTCTTGTCTACAGTCACATCGCTTGCGTCCATCAATTGCTGAATGCCCAAATCGCTGATCGGGTCCGATACTAATACTTTAAACATGGTCTCTTGTCCTCCTTCAAATGGGAAAGCTATTGTATATGCCAAGGATCACCGGGTAAGGCAATCCGCAGTACCAGAACTTACAAGAGCGTAATAAGCAGCTTGACATCGGGGTAACGCGCTGTCGCACAAAAGAAACAGCATGCAGCGGTACCGGATTCATAGGAATATGGCAATAAAAAAACTCCCAACCCCATACTACTGCCGTAGTAAGGGACGAGAGTTGTCGTGGTACCACCCTAATTCACTGCGACGGTTAAGAAGCAGCCTCATTGGCCTGCAAAGGCCACACTGGTAACGGAGTGATCCGATTGTATCTACTCTTGTGTTCAATACAATATCTCAGGAGCGCTAAAGATTAATGTCCGCCACCGGTTCTCACCACCCACCGGCTCTCTGAAGACTGCAAGTAATCTTTGTTCCATCATCGGTTTTGCTTGATTAATTTGTCATAATGTAACATGGTGATGCCAAGTGTGTCAATAGGATTCTTTTGCGCGGGTCCGCCTTGAAGTGGACCGTAAATTTCGTTATGATGCAATAACTGGTCCTACTCGTAGAAGAAAGGGAGCTGCGGCATGATCTCTTTGCCGTAATATTGTTCCCGCCACTTGATGAAGTCCTGCTCCTGCACCGCACCGGTGGAGATGAGCAGGGTGACGGAGGACTGGATATCATTCAGCTTCAGCGAGCTGGCGGTCCCGGAGTAGATCATGTCATCAATCTTGGCAGTGATATCCTGCGGATCATATCCGGCGTAGATGCCACGGTTGAGCATGATATTGGCGATGGAAGCATTCTTGAGCAAGAGCGGCATTTTTTTCCACTGAATGAAAGAGAGTGTCTTCAGTTCACCGGACTGCTGCGGAATGGACGGGTGGGTCTTCGACCCCCATTTCAGCATGGAATCATAGAAGTTCTTCTGGGCGAGCAGCCCGAATCTCACGGCACTGGTTGTGAAGTTGTCGCTTCTCAGCACTTTAGCGGCTTCGGCGCCGGAAGCTCCCGCAGTCACCTTACTGGAGGCTTGGGAGAAGAGTGTGAGACTCTTAAGAATATTGAGCTGAGATTCATAGAGCATCGGCGAATTGGTGAAGAGCGAATCCTGGGTTACCTTATCATACTGCTTGTCCGCGAGAATACTCAGATTCTTCAATGTTGCCGCATTCTGGCGTGCATCCGTGCTGCGGGCAAGAACGCCCACCTGTTCGTTCCAATTGCGCTTGAATTCCCGGTAAGGCAAAAATACGTTATGATAAAAGGTGACAAGATCCTGCTGCTGATAGGAGCCGGAGAATTCCTGGGCGCTTGGGTGGTCCTTCAGCTGTGAATACTTGGCCTCTGTCTTGTCAGCTCCAACCTTGACTCCCGTGAAAAATGAAGCGAATGCGGATATTAGAAAAAACAAAAAACCTAGTGTGTACATCATTTGAGTGCGGGAGGTACGGCTGTTCATGATTAAGTGCTCCTTCGTATAGGTAAATTAACTTATGTAAAAACATTTATAGAACAGGCAGGTTATAATGAAAAAATTCAAATTGGGTGACATCAAAATTAAAAAGGCCGATCCACAGCAGTTAACAGACAAGCTGTTACTTATTAATCTGTACATTACTCAGGGCCTTACCTTATTTATCGGTTTGATATGGATATTATTACAGAAAAGAAATCCTATTCACATATTAAATTTTCCGGATAGTGTACATTTCGTGTATTGGGGCCTTGGCCTTGCCGTTATTATGCTTGCTGTTGACTTCCTGCTGACCCATATTGTTCCTGAAGACAGCATGGATGACGGGGGGATTAATGAGCTACTGTTCGGCAAACGGCCGCTGTGGCATATTGTGGTCATTTCGGCGGTGGTTGCGGTGTGTGAGGAGCTGCTCTTCCGCGGAGCGATCCAGCATTCTCTCGGGCCTTACTGGACGAGTATACTGTTTGCCGTTATTCATGTCCGTTATCTGCGGCACTGGATTCCAACGGGCTGGGTCTTCCTCAGCAGCTATGGTCTTGGACTTATCTACATCCATTCGGGCAGTCTGTGGGCACCGATATTGTGCCATTTCCTTATAGATTTGTTCTCCGGTATGGTTATTCGTTACAGGAGGGTATCATGACAGAACAATTAAGCCGGGTAAGGTCCCGCCAGAAACAGCAGAAGAGAGAACAACAGCCTCCGGCCAGAGCGGGCAAGCGTCAGCCGGCTTCCGGGGCAGCAGAAGAGCGTGCGGGAAGTCCGGTACCGGTGGCAGGGACCCTGTCCAGAAAGGAGCGCTTATCCGGGCGCAGGGCCTCCGGGAAGCCGGAGCGTGAGGCGGCACAGCAGGAAGGGGAGCAGACTCCTTCGCGTGCGGAGAGCTATCCGTCAGAGAGAATCCGGTTCAGCAAAATGTTCATCAATTCGCTGATTGTTGTATTTCTGATGCTGCTGGGCTTCCTCCTGTGGTGGGGAATTAACGGGGCGCCGGATCTGGGCAGCCTATGGAGTTGACTGGGGTGCTCCTGATTCTATTAGGTGTGAGTCTTGGGGGAGCAGGGGGCATGGGTCTCCTTATGGTTGCTGCTGCCTTCAAAAAACGGTTGAATCATCTGGATATTGTACTGGACCGGCTTCCTGCCGCGTTCGACGGCTACCGGATACTGCTCATTACGGATATTCACCGCCGCCGTCTGCCGGAGGAGATGCTGACCCCGCTGCGGGGGAAGGTGGACGCTGTCTTCCTGGGCGGTGATATGACGGAGAAGGGCGCTCCCATAGAACGCCTGTTGAACAATATGACTCTGGCCGCTTCGGTTGCGCCTGTATATGCCGTACATGGGAATCATGATTACAGGGCGAACATCAATCTGGTGGATAACATCATCCGGGGAAGCGGAGCCAGGCTGCTGGTGGATGAGAACTGCGTCATTGAGCGGGACGGCGCACAGTTTATTCTGACCGGGGTGGATTTCCCGCGGCAAGGTGGCAAGAAGGCCTACGGGCCTCTGCCAGCTGTTGCGGATGCGGAAGTCTTCCGGATCATCCTCGTGCATGATCCGCTCTGGCTGTCCCGGCAGCAGGAGATTCCGGCTGACCTGATTCTGGCCGGGCACACCCATGGAGGCCAGGTTGTACTGCCCCTGATCGGGAACCGGCATACCGATGAGTTCTACCGCCGATATAATGCGGGGATGTATGAGATCCCCCGGAGCTATAATGCGGGTCTCCCGCCGCTGAAGATGCTGATCAGCCGGGGGTTCGGTACGGCGCATCTGCCGCTGCGCTGGCGCAGTCCGGCCGAGATGCATGTGCTGACCCTGTGCTGCGGACAGCAGCATTCCGGATCTCAGAGATTCAATGTGATGAACCCATAAGCATGACAAAAAAACGGCTGCCCTCCCAACGGGGCAGCCGTTTTTGCTTGTTCATTCTGCGCTTAGCGCATCTTCAGCTCAATGCTGCGCGGATCTACAAAGCTGTAGCCCTTGCCTTCAAGCGTAGTCAGCAGAGTGTCAAGCGCCTCTACCGTCCAAGGCAGCTCATGCATCAGAATATTGCTGCCGGAATGCAGCTGATCGGTTACATTCTTGATCAGCTTCTCCGTTTTGCCCGCATCCTTGGCCTTCATCTCCCAGTCGAGGGAGCCATTGGACCAGGTCATATAGAGCATGCCGTTTGCAGCGGCGATTTTTTTGCCTACGTCACCGCCGGCACCATGCGGCGGACGGAAGAAGTGAGGGGTCTCACCGGTGATTTCCTTGACGATATTCTGCACATCCTCAATCTGCTTCTTCACTTCGGCTTCCGGCTTATCCTTCAGTACGATGTGATCCCAGCTATGGTTGCCGAGTACGCCGCCCCGCTTGTGGATCAGCTCCAGCAGCTCGGGATGCTCCTTCACCCGGTACCCGTTGACGAAGAAGATCGCTTTGGCCTTGTGCTTGTCCAGTGTATCCATCAGCGGATTGATTAATTCCGCTTCCTTCGGCCCGTCGTCGAAGGTCAGCAGGACTACCTTCTTATTCGTGGCCGGATCATTCGGGACAATGTCATAATTCTTGTTCATATGATACAGCAGCGGCACCTGCGCATCGCTGGCTGCCGCAGGCGTGGCCTCCGGTGATGCAGTTGCCTCAGGTGCAGCTGATGCTGTTACCTCAGGTGCAGGAGATGCGGCTGTCTCCGCCGCCTCTGTTGCTGCCGCAGGCAGTGGCGTCTTCTCCGCCGCCTGGCTGCCTGTATTTCCACTGTTGCTGCAAGCTGACAGCAGACAAGCCGCCAAAAGCAGCGTTATTGTTGCTTTACCCACTTTTTTCATCTCGCTTTCTTGTTGTTTGGCTGTATGAGCGGCTACCTTTCCGCGAACACTAAGCATGATTTTACCATACAAGGAGGTTGGAGATATGAATACTTCGTCATTTCTGTGCGGGGTGCTGATTGGTGCAGCCGCCAGTATGATTATGTCCAAAAAACGCAGTGCCATGATGTCTGCCTTACTTCACTCGAATGGTTCTTCCTATAATGCGGGTGACAAGGCCAAGGACAAAATTATGGGAATGGCCATGACCGGCTTCGGCAGCACGGCAGCGGGCAGCAGCCATGAACACTCCGGCTCACATGTATCCGGCGGTGGCGATCATAAAGAGGATTCCCCGTTAAAGTCCAAAGAATCAAATCTGAACATGCTGAAGGATTTCATCCGCAGCAACCCTGATGTGAAGCATGAAGTCGAGCAGATTCTCAAAGATACTCATACCGCCATACCCGGTTTGTAACCGGATTTAACCGCTGCAGAATCATTTTGGCGATGCCGGCATCGCTGAAGTGATTCTTTTTTAATATGGCTTTACATATAATGGGCAGCAAATTGGGCTGAATCTATATTTATTTACGTGCATTTGTAGCTTCAAAATGATAACATACATACATAGTAACCATTTTTGGCTCATTACTCGGGACTCATCATACATTAATATTAAATGAGCTTGCAAAAGGAGGATCCTGTCATGAGAATAGAGCGATTAAGTCAAGATAAGATACGGATTTTCCTCACTTTTGACGACCTGAGCGAGCGGGGCATCCAGAAGGAAGACATGTGGCAGGAGGTTCCCAAGGTGCACGACCTCTTTACGGAAATGATGGATCAGGCGTACAGCGAGCTTGGTTTTGACGCTACGGGTCCGCTTGCCGTGGAAGTGTTCGCATTGCCCGCGCAAGGCATGGTCGTTATTGTGACCCGGGGGAAATATGATCACCATCAGTACGGTGGGGCCGGGGAAGATGAATTGCCTGAAGAGATTTATGAAATGGAAGTTACTCTTGAACAAAGCGACTCCATTGTATATGCATTCCGCGATTTCGAGGTTCTGGTGGAAGCGGCTCATGTGCTCATCGGCAATATTACTTCTCAAGGACAACTGTATTCTTATAATGATAAATGGTACCTCTACTTCGATCCGAAGGAATTTGAAGAGGCTGCACTGTCAGGGCTGGTAGGCGTGCTCGCTGAATTCGGAGATTCCTCTCCGGTAACTCAGGCTGTTCTGGCCGAATACGGCAAGACGGTTATGGCGGAGAATGCGATTCAGACGCTGTGCAATCATTTCAAACGCCAGGAATAAGAGATAGTGGGAAGGTACCAGTCCGGCCATAACGGCTTCAGCAGAGATTAGGTATTAGCGCAAGGGAGGCTATTCGGTGCTTTTGTTATCGGTCATTTCGTCAGCAGTTGCACCGGGACTTGCGCTGCTGACTTTTTTCTATCTGAAAGACAAGTATGATCAGGAACCGCTCCATATGGTGCTTAAGGTGTTCCTGCTTGGCCTGATGATTGTGCTGCCGGTGATGATTATCCAGAGGGGACTTGTGCTGGGGCTGGACGGCGGTCCTTATGTGGATTCCTTTCTGATCTCAGCCGGGGTGGAAGAGGCCCTGAAGTGGTTTGTGCTGTACCATATGATTTACAATCATACCGAATTTGACGAGCCCTATGATGGAATACTATACGCCGTAGCGATTTCGCTCGGCTTCGCAACAATAGAGAATGTAATGTATGCGTGGTACAGCAATGCTTCAATCGGCACCATGATTCTAAGGGCGCTGCTTCCAGTCTCCGGACATGCCATGTTCGGGGTAATTATGGGCTACCATATGGGCAGAGCCAAGTTCTCCGGCGGGGTCAAGACCCGTAAGATTCTGCTGATTTCATTGCTTCTGCCCTGGCTGTGGCATGGAATCTATGATTTTCTGCTCGCGACGACAGCTAATTACTGGATCTGGTTTATCGTGCCCCTGATGGCAGTTTTATGGTACAGAGGCATGGGGAAGGTAGCGCGGGCCAACAGCCGTTCCCCGTTTCGCTTTTTGAAGCGTGAGGAAGAGGTTAACCTATAATCGAGATGGACACACTTAATCCTACAGGGCAGTTCCTTAAGGCGAGGAATTCCAGAAAGGAGAGAGAGGTGTCTTTTTTTGCGAGTAAAAGTTCGGATTGTCTGCAAGCAGTGCGGCGAAACCTACATATTAAGAGGGAACAAGGAGCAGGGTGTTGTCCAGACCGGCTTCAAGCAATGTCTGTGCAGCTGTGTAAGCGGCTTTGAGATTGAGGAACGGGCCTGAAGACCGGATTCTTGAAAAAGTGCATAAGACTTCTCAGTTATTGTCAAACTAACGGCAATAAGCTACTGAAAGGAGCTATGCGGACCTATGTACAAAAGATTAAGTGCCATAATGTTCCCGCTTACTGCACTCTTGCTGCTTGGAGCGCTCGTCTGGGGGTATCAGGAGAATCAGGAGAAGAATTCGATTCTGATCAAAGCGGAGAACCAGTATCAGCGCGCGTTCCATGATCTCTCCTTCCATGTGGAGCGGCTTCACGGCGAGCTGGGCAATACGCTTGCGGTGAACACTACCTCTAATGGAATGCACCGCAAGGGATTGGTCAATGTATGGCGGATTACCAGCGAGGCGCAGAACGAGATCAATCAGCTGCCGCTGACGCTGCTGCCGTTCAGTGAGACGGAGGAGTTCCTCTCTAAGATCTCTAATTTCTCCTACAAGGCTGCGGTGCGTGACTTCACGAAGAAGCCGCTGACAGAGGGGGAAATGGCGAATCTGAAGACGCTCTACCAGAATTCGGCTGAAATCTCCAAGGACCTGCAGAAGGTTCAGGACAAGGTCATCGGCAAAAAGCTGCGCTGGATGGATGTAGAGACTGCACTGGCTACAGAGCAGAAGGCCGAAGACAACACGATCATCGACGGATTCAAAACCGTGGATAAACGCGTGGCGGCATACCCGGAGCTGGACTACGGCCCTTCGGTTGCAAGTATCTATGATAAGCGGTCGGTGAAAAAGCTGGGCGGCAAGCCGGTTACCGCTGACCAGATCAAGGGCAAGGCGATGAAGTTCGCCGAGCTGGGCGGGAAGGCACAGGTGAAGATTCAGGAGAATGGGAAGGGAACGGAGTGGGCTTCTTATACAGCCACTGTGACTTCCAGTGACCATAAGGAGCCGGTCTCGATGGACTTCACGGCGGAAGGCGGACTGCTGATCTCTTACAACGACAACCGCGAGGTAGGGCCGGCCAAAGTATCCATGAAGCAGGCTGTGGAGAAGGCGGGTAAGTTCCTGGAGAAGAAGGGCTATCCCGGCATGACCGCAGTCAGTGCGGACCGGTACGATAATCTGGGCAATCTGACCTTTGTCAGCAGCCAGGACGGCGTTCTTATCTATCCCGAGAAAATGACGGTTCGTGTCGGGCTGGATACGGGGGAAGCCATAGGGTTTCAGGCAAGCGACTATGTGAATGAGCATAAGGAGAAGCGTGTGCTGCCGAAGCCGAAGCTGTCCCTGGCGGAAGCCAGAGCGATGCTTAACCCGGAGTTCAAGGAGCTCTATAACCGGCTGGCCTGGATCGAGAATGAAGATGCGGTGGAGCTGCTGACGTATGAATTCGGCGGCAAAATCAACGGCTCACAGTTCAGGATTTATCTGAACGCCGATGACGGCAATGAGGAAGCGGTGGAGCAGGTGCGCACCTCTTCGGGGGCACAGGATAAATAGCCGGACTTTCCATGGGGACAGCTAAAACCGGCTCTATAAAGAAGGCGCATTTCCGGAAACGGAGGGCGTCTTTTTTTTGATGCTGAAAATATAGGTTGCACGCCGGTTGCGGCTGTTGGTGTTCAACGCCTAATAATATTTCTGACCTGCCTCAAGAGGGCATGCTATAATCGGTTTAGCATTTATTACTAACTCAAGCGGCGGTGACAGGTTTGTATCCCAAAATCAATGAATATCTATACCTCCAGGTCGCATCCAGCGATGCGGCAGAGTCTGAGATCCAGTACCGGGCAAGGATTGCTGACATGGAGGATGAGAGTATCCTGATAGAGATCCCTATGCAGGAGAGCAACGGCCGGCTTAAGAAGCTGTTCGTCGGTGATGAGTTGTCGGTGTATTTTCTCACAGAGGGCGGCATCAAGAATTACTTCAATACTCATGTGCTCGGCTTCAAGGAAGATGTCATCCGGATGGTCCGGCTGCGCAAGCCTGCGGCGGAGTCCATCTTCAAAATTCAGCGGCGCAGCTTCTTCCGTGTCAATGCCGAGCTGGAGCTGGCCGTGAAGGATGCCCTGGGCAGCCGTTTTCTGGTGCGCACCGAGGATATCGGCGGCGGCGGGACATCATTCTTAAGCGATGCCAAAATTACATTAGAGGTGGCCGACAAGCTGGCCTGCTGGCTGCTCGTCTCCTACCGCAACGGAAGCACGGAGCATGTTAATTTTGAAGGCGAGATTGTACGGATCAAACCGCTGGAGACCGGACGGAATCTGGTTATGGTTAAATTCTCGGCCATTTCCGATACGGAGCGGCAAAAAATTATCCGGTACTGCTTTGAACGCCAGTTTGATTTCCGCAACCGCTGATTCCTTGCGCAGGAATCTTCAAGAGGGCCCTGAATCAGCTTTTTTCTCCCTAAAAAACCTCAATGTCATTTTGCACTGGGGTTCAAACTGTGGTATAATTTTATAAGTCGCAGGCAATGCCTGCTTTTTTCTTGAGAATATCAGCAAGTTCCAAGAGAGATATGTCGATATGCGTATTTCTGCGGAAGAGTGTTTGAGGAGGAATGCCCCGTTGGACAGGCAGGATACACATACTAACGACCGAATTAACGTCGCCATCGACGGACCTGCCGGGGCAGGCAAGAGCACTGTAGCCCGATTGGTAGCACGGGAGCTGTCTTACATTTATGTAGACACGGGTGCCATGTACCGGGCAATCACCTGGTATATGCTTCGTGAAGGCATAGCTGCAGAGAATCATGAGCTGGTGGACCGGAAGGTCCAGAATATGGCGATTGAGCTTCTGCCTGAGAAAGATGTGCAGAAAGTGCTGATTAATGGGGAAGACATGACCCCGCATATCCGCAGTCTTCAGGTCAGCGGCCAGGTGTCGCAGTATTCGAAGATTGAGGGTGTTAGATCCAGACTGAGTCACTTGCAGCGTCAGATGGCGCTCCGCAAGGGAGTCGTGATGGATGGCCGGGATATCGGTACAACCGTACTGCCGGATGCCGAAGTGAAGATTTTCATGACGGCAAGTGTGGAGGAGCGTGCTCTCCGTCGTTACAAGGAACTGAAGGATACGGAAACAGTGACTCTCCAGCAGCTTGAACATGATATTGCAGCGCGGGACCGGCTTGATGAAGGCCGGGAGATTTCACCGCTGTGCCGTGCCGAGGATGCTATTCTTCTGGATACGACGCATATGGATATCCTTCAGGCCGTGGAAGCCATCGTCTCCCACTGCAGAACCTATGTTAACGGGGAGAGAAATCATCTATGATTTATGCATTTTGCGTGGCCTTGCTTCGTATGATTTATGCCATACTGTTCCCGCTCAAGATTGTGGGAAGAGAGAATGTGCCGAAGGAGGGTGGAGTCCTGCTCTGCGCGAATCACATCAGCCTGCTTGATCCCATGACGATCGGCATTAAGCTGAAGCGACAGGTAAGATATATGGCCAAGGCGGAATTGTTCAATGTTCCGGTGCTGGGCTGGCTCATTAAGCAATTGGGCGCATTTCCTGTCAAGCGTGGCGGCGTAAGCAAAGAATCCATTAAGACGTCCCTCAATACGCTTCGCAGCGGACATGTGATGGGCATCTTCCCGGAAGGAACGCGGAACTCCGATTCAGGTTCAGCCAAGAAGGGTGCGGCAAGCTTCGCGCTCCGCAGCGGCGCAGCCGTTGTACCGGCAGCCATTATCGGGTCCTACAAGCCGTTCCGCCGGATGACTGTTGTATATGGGGCGCCCATAGACCTCAGCGCATTTGAAGGTGCGGGAAGTGATTCTCTGGACGCTGTAACCGATGTTATTATGGGACGCATCCATGAAATGATCAGTACCGGCAAGCCCAGTTCGCGGTAAGTCCGGGAGTCAATCTTCTGTTTCTGTGAATAGCTTATAAATTACAGCATAACCGCTATTTTTTGGAACATACTAATCAACAAAATGAAATGGTTTAACGAAGCAATGATTGTTTTGAACCCTGCTCTACGCGGGTTTAAATAAATGGGGTTTTGAATCGAGGAGGGTAATCACATGTCTGAAGAAATCAAGAATCAAGAAGCTGCGGATAACGTTGAGAATAACGAGACCGTAGATAAGGCAGAAACTGTAGAATCCGCTGTTACCGAATCTGCAGAAGTTGTTGCCAGCAATGAAGAAGAAGTGACAAGCCAGGAAGGTCTGGAAATCATTTCTCTGAAAAAAGGCGATACCGTGAAAGGAACAATCGTCAAAATTGAAGATAACCAAGCTTATGTAAGCATTGGATATAAATACGACGGCGTTATTCCTATTCGCGAATTGTCTTCCGTTCAGCTGGACAATGCCGCAGCAGCGGTAGAAGTCGGCCAGGAAGTGGAATGCAAGGTTGTCAGCATCAACGACAACAAGGAGAGCCTGGTGCTTTCCAAGCGTGCCATCGACAGCGAGAAATCATGGGAAGATCTGGAGAAGTATTTCGCTTCCCAGGAATCCTTCGAAGTTACTGTAGCTGATGTTGTCAAAGGCGGCCTTGTGGCTGACGTTGGCGCACGCGGCTTCATCCCGGCTTCCATGGTTGAGCGTCACTTCGTTGAAGATTTCAGCGACTACAAGGGCCGCACACTGCGTGTCAAAGTGAAAGAGCTTGACCGTGAGAACAGCAAGGTAATTCTCTCCGCCAAAGAAGTTCTGGAGGAAGAATTCGAAGCTAACAAGCAGAAGATTATGGCTGAGCTGTCTGAAGGCCAAATCATCGAAGGTACGGTTCAACGCCTGACTCAATTCGGCGCATTCGTTGATGTTGGCGGTGTAGACGGACTGGTTCACGTATCCGAGATTGCTTGGAACCACGTAGAGAAGCCATCCGATGTTGTATCCGAAGGCGACAAGGTTCGCGTGAAAGTACTTAAGGTTGATCCTGAAAAGGGCAAAATCAGCCTCAGCATCAAAGCAGCTGCTCCGGGTCCTTGGGATTCCGCAGCAGGCAAGATCAACATCGGCGATGTAGTTACAGGCGAAGTTAAGCGCCTTGTGAACTTCGGCGCATTCGTTGAACTGCTGCCAGGCGTTGAAGGCCTTGTGCATATCTCCCAGATCTCCCACAAGCACATTGGCACTCCGCATGAAGTGCTCAAGGAAGGACAGGAAGTACAAGTGAAAGTGCTTGACTTCAACCCATCCGAGAAGCGCGTCAGCCTGAGCATCAAGGAAACTGAAGAAGCTCCAGCTCCTTCGGCCAGACCAGAACGCAGCAACAGCAGAGACAGAGCGCCTAAGGAAGTGCTGAACAATCCTAACGTATCGCTCAGCAACGAAGGCCTCAGCTTCACACTGGCTGAACGTTTCGGCGACAAGCTGGACAAATTCAAGGGTAACAACTAATCCCTTTGTTATCTCATCATAACGGGTAAAGTAATCGGCGAGCCCTCGATCAGAGGGTTCGCCGATTGTCTGTTCCAGGGCATACAGGATAGCGGCAATACATGGGTAAGACGGTTAGCCAATTGGAATGTTTTTTGCTATGATGAGTAACGTAAGGAAGACAGGAGGAATGAATATGGCAAGACCCGTAGTGGCCATTGTCGGCAGGCCTAACGTCGGAAAGTCGACGATCTTTAACCGGCTGATTGGCGATAGACTGGCCATCGTAGAAGATAAACCGGGGATTACACGTGACCGGATATATGGAGTCTCCGACTGGAACGGCAAATTCTTCAGTGTCATTGATACTGGCGGGATTGAGATTGACGGAGAAGACGCTA
The DNA here is from genome assembly GCF_038000365.1 of Paenibacillus sp. FSL R7-0333. Classification (NCBI taxonomy): domain Bacteria; kingdom Bacillati; phylum Bacillota; class Bacilli; order Caryophanales; family Paenibacillaceae; genus Paenibacillus; species Paenibacillus sp. FSL R7-0333. The sequence goes on along the minus strand of NZ_JBBOBZ010000001.1, from coordinate 4,539,357 downwards.
TTCTGAAATCCATCCGCGTTCAGGCGGAGCTGGCGATTGAGGAAGCGGATGTGATCGTCTTCATGTGCGAGGCGAAGAGCGGACTCACGAGTTCGGATGAGGAAGTGGCGCAGATTCTGTTCCGTTCCGGCAAGCCGATCGTTCTGGCTATCAACAAAGTGGATAACATGAAGCGCACGGAAGATATTTATGAATTTTACACCCTTGGAATCGGTGATCCGATCGGCATTTCAGGAAGTCACGGAACCGGAATCGGCGATCTGCTGGACGCGGTTGTTGAACGTCTTCCGGATAAAGTGGATGAGGAATATGATGAAGATGTCATCCGTGTAGCCTTGATCGGACGTCCGAATGTGGGTAAATCCTCACTGGTTAATGCAATTCTGGGCGAAGAACGCGTTATTGTCAGTGATATTGCAGGGACTACACGCGATGCGATTGATACGCCGTTCGAACGGGATGGCCAGCGTTATGTGCTGATCGATACAGCGGGCATGCGCAAACGCGGCAAGGTCTATGAGAACACGGAAAAATACAGTGTAATGAGAGCCATGAAGGCGATTGAGCGTGCTGATGTTGTACTCGTTGTAATCAACGGGGAAGAAGGCATCATCGACCAGGACAAGCATATTGCCGGGTATGCCCATGATGCGGGCAAGGCTTCGGTCTTTGTTGTCAACAAATGGGATGCCATTGAGAAAGACGACAAGACGATGCAGAACTTCGAACGCAACATCCGCGATCACTTCCTGTTCATGAGCTATGCGCCGGTGGTATTTCTGTCTGCGCTTACGAAACAGCGTCTGCAGAAGCTGCTGCCTGTCGTGCAGCATGTCGCCCAACAGCACGCCCTGCGGATTACCACCCATCTGGTGAATGATGTGGTATCGGATGCCGTGGCGATTAATCCTCCGCCTACGGACAAAGGCCGCCGTCTGCGCATTAACTATGTCACCCAGGTGGCAACGAAGCCGCCGACCATCGTGGTATTCGTCAATGATCCTTCGCTGATGCACTTCTCCTACGAACGTTACCTGGAGAACAAGCTGCGTGCAGCGTTCAATTTCGAGGGTACACCGATCCGCCTCTTTACACGGCGCAAATCCGAGAACGAAGGTTAGGGGAGAAGAGTAGTGGCGTTTGAACTTCTGGTTATCGTTATAAGCTATCTGCTTGGCTCCATCAGCTTCAGTGTACTGCTCGCCCGGCTGCTTAAGGGGATTGATATCCGCCAATATGGAAGCGGCAATGCGGGAGCGACCAATACACTGCGTGTGATGGGGAAGGGACCGGCCATACTGGTGCTGTTTCTGGACGTACTGAAGGGAATTGCCGCAGTCTGGCTTGGCACATGGGCCGGGGGATGGGGAAGCTGGGTCGCAGTGGTCTGCGGACTGGCTGCCATCATCGGGCATAACTGGCCGGTCTATTTTCACTTTCGCGGGGGAAAAGGGATTGCAACGACGATTGGAGTGATGGCTACACTGGTATTCTGGCCTGCACTGATTGCCGGGGCGATTGCCATTCTCGCTATTATACTTACACGGTATGTCTCGCTGGGCTCGCTGATCTTTGTGGCTCTGACTCCAGTGTGTCTGCTGTTCACGGAGCATACGACCCCTGAGCTATGGGGAAGCCTGGTCATCGTAGTGTTCGCCTTCTGGCGTCACCGCAGCAACATCGTGAAGATCTCACAGGGCCGTGAGAACAAAATCGGCTCCAAAGCCAAGGAGGGGAATCGCGTTGTCTGATAAAGTAACCGTGCTGGTCGCGGGCAGTTGGGGAACTGCGCTGGCTACTGTGCTGGCGGCTAACCACTCGGAGGTTTATCTGTGGACGCGAAAGCCTGAGCAGGCTGCCGAGATTAACGAAGCACATACGAATCATCATTTCCTGCCGGGGATTGAGCTCCCTGGAAATATTATTGCCACCACGGACATGGAGACTGCCGTCTCCGGTTCGAAGGCGGTAGTCATTGTGGCGCCTTCTTCCGGAATGCGCCAGGTGGCGCATAGCCTTAAGCCGTTCTGGAAGGAAGATATGCTCTGCATTCACGCCACCAAGGGCTTCGAGACCGAGACCATGAAGCGGATGTCCACAGTGATCTCGGAAGAGCTGGGCTGCAGCGAAGGCGATATTGTGGTGCTCTCCGGGCCGAGCCATGCTGAAGAAGTGGTACGGCTCTGTCCGACCACGGTCGTCGTGGCTTCGCCGGATGAGAGCCGTGCCAAGGCGGCGCAGGGGCTGTTCATTAACAACGACTTCCGTGTGTATACCAACAGGGATCAGCTAGGTGTAGAGCTGGCTGGTGCACTGAAGAATATTATCGCGCTGGGTGCGGGTCTGTCCGACGGGCTGGGGTTCGGGGATAATGCGAAGGCGGCACTGCTTACCCGCGGCCTGGCTGAGATCTCCCGGGTCGGGGTAGAGATGGGTGCGAATCCCTTAACCTTCTCCGGCCTTGCCGGACTTGGTGACCTGGTCGTAACGGCAACAAGCCAGCACAGCCGCAACTGGCGCGCCGGCTCCATGCTGGGCCAGGGCCAGCCGCTGAATGAGGTGCTGGACTCGATGGGGATGGTTGTCGAAGGCATCCGGACGACGGAGGTGGCTTATGCGATCTCGCTGAAGCTGGGCGTACAGATGCCCATCACCGACCAGATTTATCATGTGCTGTTCAAAGGCAGAACACCGCGTAATGCGGTGGAAGCCCTGATGGGCCGTGACCGTAAGACGGAGATGGAGGCCATCTCCCAGGAGACCTGGGAGCAGTGGCATTCCTGATCACGTTCACCTTTTGCCGGAATATCTCATATGTTGTTAATGGGGATTGACGGAGGAGGGATGAACAGTGAGCAGAGATTTTTCCAAGGATGCTTTGAACGCCATCAACAAGAAGACGGGCAAAAACATTTCGGAAGGTGCCATCAAAAAGCTGGCCGGTACGGTTAAGCCGGGCACCACACAGAATGAAGCCCAGCTCCGCCAGTTAATTAAACAGGTATCAGCTATGGCTAAAGTGCCGGTCAGCGAGGCTACAGTGCAGGAGATCGTCAATGCTGTTAAAAAAGGCGGCGCCGGTTCCGGTACGATGGAGTCTTTAATGAAAATGATGCTGAAAAAATAGCATATCCGTGAAGTAAGCCATTCCTGCCGGGATGGCTCTTTTTCAGACTGGGCATAACTCCGGAAGGTAAGCTGATTCCGTGGTTGATGCCCTTTTTTCCATCGGCAGGGGCTAATCTGTAAATTAATACTTAAAAAATGACGGATTTCACGCTATAATAGTCGCAATCCGGGAAAAGTGAAATGGAGGCGCATGACCTATGGACCCGATGACAAAAATGTGGCTGTCTCTGATTGCGGTACTGATTATGGGCTTATCCGTTTTTTTGATTACTTTTGCACGCAGCAAGACGAAGGGACTGCTTAGAGCTGTTTTATCGGTCATTGCTTTTGTCATCCTACTGATCGGAGTTCTGGGCGGGGCTGCTTCAATTATGTAAGCATTTACATTATACTCAGGCAGACGTATTTCTGACAGAATCGTTAGTTGATTTTACAGGAATGGGGCGTGTGTAGTTTGATGGCCGGTTCAGGAATTCCTTATGTGCTGGAGACGGCACTGGGCAGCATAGCGCGGGAGCTGGATGTGATCGGGCCGGGTAAGCCGCCGGTGTGGCTGCTGGGGGGAAGCTGCGGTCTGCTGCTGCACGGGGTTCAGCTGAGTGCTGCTCCGCGCGATATTGACCTCTATTGTGATTTGGAGGATACCGCGCAGCTTCATCGGGCACTGCTGAGATACACTGTCTGCGCACCGGAGGAGGATTATAGCGGAGGCTGTTACTCTCTGCGCGGGCTCTACTTCATCGGGGAGGTGAAGGTTGAGCTGGTGGGCGGATTCAGGATCGGCAGCGGCTCCGGGCAATATGCAGTGGATATCAGCAAGCTGCAGTCCTATGCCCCGAAATGTACATTCGAAGGGAGCGGCCGCCTGGCCCTGATGCCGCTTGTCCATGAGCTGATCTTCAATCTGCTGCGCGGCAGGGAAGAACGCTGCCGGGCGATTGCGGAGCTGATGAAGCAGGATGTAGCCGGTCATCTGCCGCTTCTGGAGCAGCTCATTGAGGAGAATCATCTGGAAGCCGACGGCCTGCAGTCTAGGCTGGACGAGCTGCTGGGGATATCCGAATCTATACGTATATAACCTGATTCCAAGGAAGGAGGCTGTAAGATGAATGCGAAATCGCAAATAACGGTCACTTTCCTTCCGGAACAACGCACAGCTTCTGTCAAGCATGGGGTTACGCTGCTGGAGGCTGTGCGCAAAGCCGGAATCGTCCTGCCTACCCGCTGCGGGGGCAAGGCGGGATGCATGATGTGCAAAGTGTCCGTAGAGCATACGGATGCCGCGGGACTCAGACCTCCTGCGGAGGCGGAGAAGCGCAAGCTTGGCAGCCTGCTCAATGAAGGCGTCCGCCTGGCCTGTCAGGCCGCTGTATGGGGCGACGTCCAAGTGCATATTCCCGAGGACCCGCTGAAGGCGGCTGTACGCCGCAGACTGGAAGCGGCGCGCCGTGGCGAATCGGAGGACTTATGGTGATGGTTACTCCCGGCGCAAATGCAACCTTAAACGAACAGAGAGGAGCCCTGCGAGTGGACTCCATGCATCTGGTGAAGCTCCGGCAGAGTCGGCACAGGTCTGCGATGCTGCTGCCGCTGCTTCTCCTGCTGATCTTGTCTCTAACCGGCTGCATGTATCCCCGGGAGCAGCAGCAGCCCGGCAGCAGTTACCGCGAGAGTGTGAAGCGGGTGCAGGCGGCGGTCGATGATTATCAGGAGCAGAAGGGGCTGCTGCCGATCTTGACCAGCGATCAGGACACGCCCAGATACGAGAAATTCGTGATTGACCTGAATAAGCTGCAGCAGGAAGGGTACCTGGACGAGATCCCGGCAGCAGCGTTCGAGAAGGGCGGAAGCGCCCATTTTCTGGTGCTGGATGAGGAGACGGACCCACAGGTCAAATTAATGGACCTGGTGACCGTGCAGAAGGTTAACGATATCCAGCGCAAGGTGAACCTCTATAAGTCTGCGCACGGCGGGAAGCTTCCGGCAGGGGAGGAGCTGTATCCGGGCCTTGTATCTATCGATGCCAAACGGGCAGGGACAGGGACAATCAAGCTAAGCAGCGTATATTCGGGCCAGACGCTCGGGCTCCTGATGGATCGCAGCGGGGCAGTCTATGTTGATTACGGTGCGGATATCTCCTCAGCCATTGATAAGAACGGCAGCAGCCCGGAGGCAGACCGTGACCTGCGTCTGGAGCTTACGCAGGCCTCCTATTATGTCCCTGTCAAGTCTCTCCCTTATCTGTGGGTGGATGGCCGTCCCGTCCCGCAGGCTCCGCAGGAATAGCAATATACTATTATAAATTAAGGCAGCAGTTCTCCGGGAGCGGGGGATTGCTGCTTTTTTGTATGGGGAATCTCAGAATGGATAGTAGTTCTAGGCCGCAAGCCGCCCTCATAGACTTGATGAGAAGACTTCCGGGTGTCTTGACGCAGTGGCGAGCTAGAGCGGGTATACGAAATTTCAGATGCAAAAATGCGCGGACGCTGGTCATAAATCCGTTACGGATACATATGATGATACTAGTCCAAATGCATGTCCGAGCATTCGGAGTTTAGCGCGGGGCAACCTTGCTTCGCCTCAGGCAAGTAAGCTAGGCTTCGGGCGGGCAAAGCTTAGTCCGGTGGTTGTCCTGCAAGGGTCAGTTTGCCGGCGGAACGCGAAGTCGATGCTCTTCAGGCATTTTTTCTTCGGAGTAATATGAGGAGGGGATCTCTTTTGGAAAAAGTGGATATTTTCAAGGACATTGCCGAGCGTACCGGCGGAGACATTTATCTTGGCGTCGTCGGCGCGGTTCGCACGGGGAAATCGACATTCATCAAGCGCTTCATGGAAACGATTGTTCTGCCGAACATCACGAGTGAAGCAGACCGGGTAAGAGCGGTCGATGAGCTGCCGCAAAGTGCGGCAGGCAAAACTATTATGACTACCGAGCCTAAATTCGTACCCAACAATGCGGTGCAGATTAAGGTGGCCGAAGGCCTGGAGGTTAACGTCCGGCTGGTCGATTGTGTAGGCTATGCAGTGGAAGGCGCAAAAGGGTATGAGGATGAGAATGGTCCGCGGATGATCTCGACCCCATGGTTCGAGGAACCGATTCCTTTCCAGGAAGCGGCTGAAATCGGGACACGCAAGGTCATTCAGGAGCACTCGACTCTGGGTGTGGTAGTGACTACCGACGGTACGATTGCCGAGATTCCACGAAGCTCGTATGTCGATTCCGAAGAGCGCGTGATCGCAGAGCTGAAGGAGGTCGGCAAGCCGTTCGTGCTGGTCATCAACTCCACCCGGCCGCGCAGTGAGGAAGTCCAGCAGCTCCGCAGTGAGCTTGCCCTCAAATATGATATTCCGGTGATGACGCTCAGCGCTGCGAATATGACCGAGGACGATGTGACTGGTGTCCTGCGTGAAGTACTGTATGAATTCCCTGTGCATGAAGTTAATGTTAACCTGCCGAGCTGGGTGATGGTGCTGGGCGAGAATCACTGGCTGCGCAGCAGCTATGAGAATTCTGTCCGTGATACCGTGAAGGATATCCGTCGTCTGCGCGATGTGGACCGCCTGGTCTCCCAGTTTACCGAATATGATTTCATCGACCGGGCAGGCCTCAGCGGCATGAACATGGGCCAGGGGGTAGCCGAGATTGACCTCTACGCTCCCGAAGAGCTGTATGATCAGGTGCTGATGGAGGTAGTCGGGGTCGAGATTCGCGGCAAGGATCACCTGCTCCAGCTGATGCAGGACTTCTCCCACGCCAAGCGCGAATATGACCGCTTCTCGGAAGCGCTGGAAATGGTTAAGACAACGGGGTACGGCATCGCCGCACCTTCTCTGGCCGAGATGGCGCTGGATGAGCCTGAGCTGATCCGCCAAGGCTCCCGCTTCGGAGTCCGGCTGAAGGCTACGGCGCCGTCGATCCATATGATCCGGGTGGATGTCGAGTCGGAGTTCTCGCCGATTATCGGTACAGAGAAGCAGAGTGAAGAGCTGGTGCGCTACCTGATGCAGGACTTTGAGAATGACCCGATCAAAATCTGGGAATCCGATATCTTCGGCCGGTCCCTGCATTCCATAGTCCGTGAGGGCATTCAGGGCAAGATCGCGATGATGCCGGACAATGCCCGCTACAAGCTGCAGGAAACGCTGGGCCGGATTATCAACGAAGGTTCAGGCGGCCTGATCGCCATCATCCTCTAAATGAAATAGGCTTGTCCTTTGGAGCGGGAGCTTTTCCCGCTCTTTTGCTATTTCCTGGCCCATTCGCTGCTAGAGCGGAAAAGGGGAATTCTCCCTGGAAAGCTTCCGCTTTTACGGCATAACTGGTAGTAATAGACTGCGCAATTGCAGCGGAATGAAGGGAAACCTGCTACTTTCTGCTCCTTTTTTGAGGAACGCCTTGATATTATGGTTGGGCTGTATTACTATAAGTTTGTTGCGCTTCTAGAAGAGAGGTGCCAGTTTCTAGCATTAAACGGGATTATCACGTATATTTTACGTTGAAACGGAAAGAGTGTATGATACCGGAACTTTTAACCAGGGAGGTGAGAAGACATGAATAAATCAGATTTGATCAACGTAGTTACAGAAGCAACTGAACTTCCCAAAAAAGACGCTACGAAAGCGGTAGATGCTGTTTTTGAAGCGATCACAGGTGCACTGCAAAGCGGCGATAAGGTTCAGCTGGTTGGCTTCGGAAACTTTGAAGTGCGCGAACGTTCCGCACGTAAAGGCCGCAACCCGCAGACTGGTGAAGAAATCGAAATTCCTTCAAGCAAAGTACCGGCTTTCAAACCCGGTAAAGCGCTGAAAGACGGAATCAAATAAAGATTTCTACATATCTGCCCCATAGTCCTTGAATACCAACGATGCCGCCTTCCAGGGCGGCATTTGTTTTTGAGAGAGGCTCATAAACTTTGAGGAGGATTACAATGACTGAGAAGAAGAATGAAGTGAATCCTGCACCGTCCGGCAGCGACTATATCGTAGTCAAGGCCAAGGAGAACGGTGTTCAGGTCATCGGGCTGACCAGAGGGCTGGACACACGGTTTCACCATACGGAGAAGCTGGACAAAGGCGAGGTGCTCATTGCCCAATTCACCGATCACACCTCAGCAATGAAAATCCGCGGCAAGGCTGAAATCTGGAGCAAACACGGACAATTAGAGAGTGAAAGCTGAAAAGCAGGCATAGCCTGCTTTTTTTCAAAATATAACTAGATATGGGCCGCTCTGCGGTGCCGTATAATCCTGCATAGCAGCGGAAACTATGAGTAGGGAGGCATGTTATGAACCGGAGCTGGCTGATCGGAACGGCGTTGCTGCTTAGTGCAGCTACTACCCTGCTGCTGCCGCAACTGGCCGGCAACGTTATAACTGCCCAGAGTAACTATAGCGCAGTACAGACGATAGGCCCGAATGGCCTGGTACTGGAGAATGACAATCTGGTAGATGCGCTCAGTGAGATTCCCTTCAGTCTGATGATTGACAAGGCAGGCTGGGAGAACGGGGTATTGTCTATGGATCTCAAGGTGAACGGTGATGCCCACGAACCGCAGGAGCTGTACCGTAACATGGCTCTGGCTATCGGGTTCGCGATTCAGGAGACTTCGAACGTAGACCAACTGCTGCTGCGTGTGGTGGCAGAGGATAGGTGGCTGGATACCCGCCGCTTGCTCCTTGCCGGTGATATCCGCCGCAGCGAGTGGAGCCCCCTGCTGCAGGAGGCGCTGGAGAACGCAGGCAATTCGCCTCTTCCCGATTCGCTGAAGAACGGCTTCCGCATTAGCGAAAGCGAGCTGTGGAAAAAGCAGTTCATTTATCCCTGAACCGGGTAATTGAAACTAGAAGGCTTCACCCGTGCGTGACAAAAAAACATGTGATATAATAGACAAGATTGTGAACAATGAGTTTGACAAACGTCAATGGCTTCGGAGGCTAAAATGAAACCGTACCGCATACCGCAACTGGCTAAACCCTACACCGACTACGATATGATTCAGCGGCATACGGAACTGCCGCCGTTCTCAGACGGGCGGGGTCATTTGTTATATATTTTTCTCGGCAGGGGCCGGGGGGCAGACTTCCAGCAGGCAGAGCTGTTCACCCTGGTGACCGGACTCGTCCAGCTTGGACTGGATACCCATGAGAGCATTGACCGGAATCATGAAGAGCCCGGCGGCGATATGATGCGCACCCGCCAGCTGAAGGTTCTGGCCGGTGATTATTTCAGCAGCTGGTTCTACCATCTGCTCGCGAGACACGGTCAGATTGAAATGGTTGGCACATTGAGCGCGGCTATCGCTGATTTCAATGTGATGAAGGCCAATCTTTACGGCAAGATGAGCGGAACGCTTGTCCCGGCCGAACAATACTTGAAGCACACGGTACAGCTCAATATGCGGCTGTTTCTTTCTTTTACACCGATGATTGAAGAGTCCCTTAGAGATATCTGGCAGAAGCTGCTCGCCGAATTCAGCCAGTGTGAGACAGCAGCCCTGGAATTGCGCCGGGGGGCAGCTCCGGCAAGTGCGCTGGATGGCTATGCTTACTGGAAGGTGATGGAGTCGGCGACCGAAGAGGAGCGTCAGCAGCTTAAGGGGCAGACTCTGGACCCCAAGGATTGGCAGAAGCTGAAGCTGAGATGCAAATGCGATACGCTGCTGACGGACAAGCTGCATAGCTCGCTCGCGTCCATTCAGTCGTTATTGCAGGGGATCAGGGACGAGGATCTGGCGGGTCAGCTTAGAGCTGCACTGGACCGCCTGCTTCTGCAAATGAAAATTTCCGGACAAGCTGCCGTGGAGGGTTAGAGAATGACAGTAGATAAAGTTACCGTAACAGGGGGGCAAGGCGACAAGCCGAAGGAGCAATTTGTCCATTCGGTATTTGAGAGCATTGCCGGCAAGTATGATCTGATGAATGATATTCTGAGCTTCCGGCGTCATAAGGCCTGGCGGAAGTTCACCATGCGCAAGATGGGCATGAAGCGCGGGGACTCGGCAGTAGACCTGTGCTGCGGTACCTGTGATTGGAGCATTGCCCTCGCTGATGCGAGCGAGACCGGAAATGTCATGGGACTGGACTTCAGCGCAGGCATGCTGGAGGTGGGACGGCGTAAGGTGAAAGCGCGCGGATTGCAGGACCGCATCTCCCTGATTCAGGGGAATGCGATGGAGCTGCCGTTCGGTGATAATTCCTTCGATTACGCCACTATTGGCTTTGGACTTCGTAATGTGCCTGATCCCGTACAGGTGCTGAGTGAGATGAAGCGCGTGGTGAAGCCCGGCGGTATGGTGGTCTGCCTGGAGCTGTCGAAGCCGATGAAGCAGCCGTTCAAAGGTATTTATTATTTTTATTTCCAGCGTGTGCTTCCGCTGCTCGGCAGGCTGTTCGCCAAGCGGTATGAGCAATATAAATGGCTTCCTGAATCACTGGCACTCTTCCCGGACAGGAAGCAATTAGAGGAGATCTTCCGGGATACCGGACTTACAAAAGTGGAATCGTTCCCCTTGAACGGTGGCATCGCGGCGTTACATCTTGGACTCAAGGAGAACTGTAATGTTTAAGAAAATCGGTATTTTTCTACAAATGATTAAATTCGAACACACGGTTTTTGCTTTACCTTTTGCCTTTATGGGGGCCTTGCTGGGTTCAGTAGTTATGTTTGGGGAACTGCCCTCCTGGAGCCAGATCGGATGGGTGGTTGTTGCTATGTTCGGCGCACGCAGCGCGGCTATGGGGCTTAACCGGCTGATCGACCGGATCAGTGATGCGAAGAATCCGCGGACAGCGGGCAGAGCCATTCCGGCAGGATTACTGAAGGTTGGAGAGGTGACGCTGTTCATCGCGTTCTCGTTCTTTTTGCTGTTCTGGGCAGCCTTCAAGCTCAATCCGCTGTCAGCGAAGCTGCTGCCGATTGCTGTTTTTCTGCTGGTCCTCTATTCCTTCACCAAACGCTTCACCTGGGCCTGTCACCTGATTCTCGGGCTCACCATTGCCCTTGCGCCTCTCGGCGGCTGGGTTGCGGTTACAGGAACGGTGGACTTGACTGCTATGATCTTCTATTTCACGATCGTATTCTGGACAGCAGGCTTTGATATCATCTACTCCTGCCAGGATGTGGACTTCGACCGCAAGGAAGGACTGTATTCGATTCCGGTGCGCTTCGGGGTGCCCCGTGCGCTGGGGATTGCCAAGGTCTTTCATCTGCTGACAGCCCTGGGCTTCATCTCCCTCTTGTTCATCACGGAACTGAGCTGGTGGTATGTGGCCGGCATGGTGATTGCTTATATTATTCTGTTCTATGAGCACTACATTGTATCTCCGGGTGATCTAAGCAAGCTGCAGACCGCCTTCTTCACCATGAACGGTGTACTTAGCATTGTGGTCTTTTCCTTTACTCTGATTGACCTGGTGGTGCAGTTCTACAAATGACCGAACTTAAGCCTAAGAACTTCGTGGTTGGCATTACCGGTGCGAGCGGGGCGATCTACGGCATCCGGCTGACAGAGACCCTGCTGTCCCTCGGTTATACAGTACATCTGGTTGTCAGTAATGCAGGCTGGCGTGTCTTCAAGGAAGAGCTGGGTTATGCCGTAACTGACCGGGAAGGACTGCTGAATGAGCAGTTCGGCAGCTATCCCGGTTCTCTTCTGTATCACCCGGTACAGGATATAGGCGCTTCGATTGCCAGCGGCTCCTTCCGGACAGAGGGGATGATTATTATGCCCTGCTCGATGGGAACACTGTCTGCTGTAGCACATGGCAGCTCGGACAATCTGATGACACGGGCAGCGGATGTCATGCTGAAGGAGGGCCGTCCGCTCGTTCTGGTACCCCGGGAGACACCGCTGCATGCGATTCACCTGGAGAATATGCTGAAGCTGTCGCGGATGGGCGTCAAGCTGATTCCGGCAATGCCGGCGTTCTATTACGGTCCTGCCACCATGGATGATCTGGTCAATTTCATGGTGGGCAAGGTGCTCGACAGCTTCGGGATTGAGCATACTTTATTTCGCAGATGGGGGGATGAAGGGTGACAGACCTGGAACACACCGTCATCGGCAAAATCAGCTATACCAATTCATGGCCGGTCTATCATTATTTCGATCCCTCTTCTTTAAGCTTTCCTGCTGAAATGGTGAGTGAGGTGCCTGCTGTGCTTAACCGGGGCATGGCAGCAGGAGATATTCATGTTGGGGCTTTATCCTCCTTTGCTTATGCAGCGGCCAGCGACCGGCTGCTGCTGCTGCCCGGTCTGTCCGTCAGCGCGGACGGTCCGGTGAGGTCAATATTTCTTTTCTCCAAAAAGCCGTTACAGCAGCTTGGCAGCGGAACGATAGCCGTGACGAATACTTCGGCTACCTCGGTCAATCTGCTGAAGATCCTGATGCACAAGGCCTTAGGCACTAGTCCGGAGTACATTAGCAGCGATCCCGATCTGAACACTATGATGCAGCAGGCGGATGCCGGCCTCCTGATCGGAGACCATGCCATCCGCGCCTCCTGGCAGGATCAGGGCTATGAAGTGACGGATCTGGGCGGGCTGTGGAAGGAATGGACGGGCCACAGTATGACCTTTGCTGTGTGGGCGGTCAACCGCAGGGCTGCAGCCCTGAATCCTGAGGCCATTGCCGAGATTGCTGAAGCCTTCGAGCGGAGCAAGAGACGCGGCCTGAATGAGCTGGGACCGGTAATTCACGAAGCCTGCTGCACGATCGGGGGCACGGCCTCCTATTGGAGAGATTACTTCCGTAATTTATGTTATGACTTTGGGGAAAGGCAGCAGGAAGGTCTGAACCTCTATTTCCGCTATGCCTATGAAATGGGCCTGCTGCCGCAGGAAGTGAAGATGGAGCTTTGGAGCCACAATCTGCTGACACGGGTGAAAGAATGAAGCGACTGCAAATATTCGGCTTGCTGAACAAAGATATGGATCAGATTGAGAAAGAGCTGTACCGCAGTGTCCAGGGGGATGATGACCTGCTGAGCGAGACCTCGCTGCATCTGCTGAGAGCTGGGGGCAAGCGGCTCCGGCCGGTATTCGTTCTGATGGGCGGCAAATTCGGGACCTATGATCTCGATAAGCTGAAGCGCGTCGCGATTCCGCTGGAGCTGATTCACAGCGCCTCACTGGTCCACGATGATGTCATTGACGATGCGGAGCTCCGGCGGGGAGAGCCTACCGTCAAGGCGAAATGGGGCGACAAGATCGCCATGTACACCGGCGACTATATTTATGCCAAGGCACTCGTGATGACTTCAGGGCTGAAAAATCCCCTGATTCATCAGATTCTCTCCAAAGCCATGGTAGAAATGTCCATCGGAGAGATGGAGCAGATCCGCGACTTCTTCAACAGCGGACAGAGCGTGCGCCATTATCTGCGGAGAATCCGCCGTAAGACAGCGCTGCTGATTGCCGTCAGCTGTCAGCTTGGCGCTCTGGCTGCAGATGCGGAGCCGGGAACTGCCAGGCTCCTCTATAATTACGGATATAACGTTGGGATGGCGTTTCAAATCCGTGATGATCTGCTCGATCTCTCCGGAACGGAGAAGCAAATTGGCAAGCCGCCCGGAAGCGATATGCGGCAGGGGAATATCACTCTGCCTGTCATCTACAGTCTGCAGGATGAGCGGCTCCGCGGCCGCCTGCTGGAAGAGCTTGAAGCGATTCGTGAAGGGAACAGAGGGGTCGGACGCGCTATTGATCTGATTCTCTCCGGCGACGGGATTTCCCGTGCGGAGGAGCTGGCTTCCCGCTATATCGCCAAGGCGCTGGATGCGCTGGAGCAGCTGCCAAGCAACCGGACCAAGCGCAATTTGCGCGATATCGCCTTTTTCGTAACAGGCCGGGCTTATTGAAAATATAAGAAATTATCTGCAAATTTACGTTCACAGATGCCGGGGTTTCTGATAATATCAGACCATAAACAGCCCATTCATTTAGAATAAGGGAAATTGGAGAGTGACTCTATGGAACAAACGTATCTGATGATCAAACCGGATGGTGTACAGCGCGGACTAATCGGACGCATCGTCGCCCGCCTGGAAGACAAGGGATTCAAGCTGGTCGCTGCCAAGCTGATTACCGTTACTGAGGAGCAGGCCAAGAAGCATTATGCGGAGCATGACGGCAAGGATTTTTTCCCGGAGCTGGTAAGCTTCATTACCTCCGGCCCTGTGTTCGCCATGGTGTGGGAAGGCGATGATGTCATCGCATTATCCCGTCTCCTGATCGGCAAAACCAAAGTCGGTGAGGCCCTGCCAGGCACCATCCGCGGGGATTATGCCAGCCATACTCCGCTTAATCTGATCCACGGATCGGACTCACCGGACAGTGCAGCACGTGAGATCGCCAATTTCTTCGCTCCGGATGAGCTGGCACAGTATCATAAAGACATCGCGGCCTGGATGTAAGCATCCGGGCAGGAGACAGGAGATTATTATGGCTGAACGTGAAGAATCCTCATTAACCCCGGACCCTGATTACACCGGATTTATTCATAATATCAAACAAAGCACAGGCATTGACCTTGCGCAGTATAAGGAAGCACAGATGAAGCGGCGGCTGACGACGCTCCGTATGAAGAACGGCTACAATACCTTTAACGAGTTCTATGCGGCAATGATGAAGGACAAGGCTCTGTTCTATGAGTTCCTGGACCGCATGACCATCAATGTCTCCGAATTCTGGCGGAATCCGAACCGCTGGGAAGTGCTGAGGGATGTGATTCTGCCGGATCTTCAGCGCTCCGGCCGCAGACTGAAGCTATGGAGTGCCGCCTGTTCAACGGGAGAAGAGCCTTATACGCTGGCGATGATTCTCTCGGACAAGAATATTCTGGCCCAGACCGGTATTCTGGCTACAGATATTGATGACGGGGCGCTGGCCAAAGCGAAGCAGGGGATCTATCTGGAGCGCTCCTTGAAGGATGTGCCCAAAGATGTGGCAGACCGGTATTTTACACCGGAAGGCCCGGTCTTCAAGGTCAGTGAAGGACTAAAGAAGAATATCGATTTCCGCAAGCAGAATCTGCTGCTGGATAAATTCGACGAAGGCTTCGATCTGATTATCTGCCGCAATGTCATGATCTACTTCACCGAAGAAGCCAAGAATAAGCTGTATCACAAATTTTCGGCCAGTCTGCGGCCCGGGGGTTATCTGTTCGTGGGCAGCACGGAGCAGATCTTCACACCGGCGCAGTATGGCTTCGAGTCGACCGAAACCTTCTTTTACCGCAAGAAATAGCCGTAGTCTGCTGGAGTCTCCCTTGGTGCAGGGTATACTTTAGGCGCTTTTCAGTGATACTGGGAAGTAGGAAGAAACCTAACGCCAAGTGAAAGGTCGTTAACCCAGATGGACAAAAGCAAGGTCATCACCGCCTACCGGCGGGGGTTCCTCACCGTCCGCGAATGCGGGCAGATTCTCGGCATCGAGGAGCTGCAGCTCCAGAGCCTGCTTACTGCGGAAGAGGGCAGAACCGGCGGCCGCCTTCCGGCACCAGGCAGCGACAGTCTGGAGACAGGCTCCTGAACGGGGGAGCACAGCAGCGCCGCTTCTACTCGAAAGAGCAGGAGCGGCGCTTGTTTTGTTCAAATATAAGCGGAGGGCCGGGCTATTGCTTTCTTGTCAAAGCGGAGAGCCTATACTATAATAAGCAAAGACATTTAACATTTTAGCGGTTTACAGTCCAAAAGTGTGAAGGGGGAACGCAGCATGAGTTTACGCTATTTAACAGCGGGGGAGACGCACGGCCCCCAGCTTACAGCCATTATTGAGGGATTGCCCAGTAATTTGACACTTGACTTTGAAGAGCTTAATTTCCAGCTGCACCGGAGACAGAAGGGCTACGGCCGCGGACGCCGGATGCAGATTGAGAAGGATACTGCCCAGATTGCCGGCGGTGTACGCCACGGCTATACTACCGGAGCTCCTGTAGCGCTCATTGTGGAGAACAAGGACTGGACACACTGGAAGAACATTATGAATATTGAGCCGATTCCGGGCAGTGACGAAGAGAAGCGCCGGGTGAACCGTCCGCGTCCCGGTCATGCGGACCTGAACGGCGGACTTAAGTATAACCATACCGATCTGCGTAACGTGCTCGAGCGCTCCAGCGCCCGTGAGACGGCAGCAAGAGTAGCTGTAGGCGCGGTTGCCCGTCAGCTGCTTGCAGCCTTCGGAGTGAAGATTGCCGGACAAGTCATCCGGATCGGAGAGATTGAAGCACCTGCTAACGATCTGCCTATCGATGAGCTGATTGCCCGGACTGAAGAATCCTCTGTGCGGGTAGTGGACAAGGAGACGGAGCAGAAGATGGAGGCTTACATAGACAAGATCAAGGAAGAAGGCGACTCCATCGGCGGGATTGTGGAATGTATTGTCGAAGGTCTGCCTATTGGCCTTGGCAGTTATGTACAGTCCGACCGCAAGCTGGATGGTGCCATCGCCGGAGCCGTGATGTCGATCAATGCCTTCAAGGGCGTGGAGATCGGGATCGGCTTCGAAGCCGGGAAACTGCGCGGCTCACAGGTCCATGACGAGATTATGTATGAAGCCTCGAAAGGGTACTTCCGGGCGAGCAACCGGCTGGGCGGGTTCGAAGGCGGAATGACCAATGGAATGCCGGTGGTCGTCAGAGGGGTAATGAAGCCGATCCCGACGTTGTACAAACCGCTGCAGAGTGTGGATATCGACACGAAGGAGCCGTTCACAGCCCAGGTGGAGCGCTCAGACGCCTGTGCCGTTCCGGCAGCTTGTGTCGTACTGGAGAGTGTAGTAGCCTGGGAGATTGCCAAGGCGTTCCTGGATAAATTCGGCGGTGACTCTCTGGAAGAGATCCGCGCGAACTACAATAATTACCTGGCTCAGCTGGAGAGCTACTAAGATGCGCAGCATTACTGTTGACTTAGGGGAACGTTCTTATCCGATTTATATCGGCAGCGGTCTGCTGCAGAGTATCGGCGAACGCTGCACCGAAGCCGGATTCGCACAGCGCAGCCCGCTGCTGGTGGTCAGTGATACCGAAGTAGCGCCGCGTTATCTCGAGCAGGTGGAGACTTCCCTCCGCAGCAGCGGATATACGGTGGTCAGCCATGTCATTCAGGCGGGTGAAGCTTCGAAGTCACTAGCCGTCTATGAAGAAGTCATTACCACAGCCATTCAAGGCGGTCTGGACCGCAGCTCAGCCGTGCTGGCGCTTGGCGGGGGAGTCGTTGGCGATCTGGCCGGCTTCGTTGCTGCATCTTATATGCGGGGAATCGGGTTCATGCAGATTCCAACGACCATTCTCGCCCATGACAGCAGTGTAGGCGGCAAGGTGGCCGTTAACCATCCGCTGGCCAAGAATATGCTGGGCGCCTTTTATCAGCCGTCTATGGTGTTATATGATCTGGACACCTTAGCTACGCTTCCACCCCGGCAGGTCGCTTCAGGCCTGGCTGAGGTGGTCAAGCACGGGCTGATTCTGGACCGTGAGTTCGCTTACTGGTGCCAGGAGCATGCGGACAAGCTGCTGGCACTGGACCCCGAGGCGCTGGGATATGCGCTGGAACGCGGCTGTGCCATCAAGGCGGAGGTAATCGGCGGTGATGAACGGGAGCATGGACAGCGTGCGATTCTGAATCTGGGGCATACCATCGGACATGCCATTGAAGCTGTCGGCGGCTATGGCACCTTCCTGCATGGAGAGGCGATTGCGATCGGGATGGCCGGATCTGCTTTGCTCGCAGCGAAGCTGGGCCGGGACAGACAGATCTACGAGGACACAGTGTCCATGCTCACCGCCTTGTCGCTGCCCACCCGGCTTCCTTCGCAGTACAGCGGGGAAGAGCTGATGGAAGCGATGATGCATGACAAAAAATTCAAGGAAGGCCGAATGACTTTTATCGTGCCGGAGGCCATTGGTGAAGTAAGTATCATCAGTGATGTGCAGGCAAGCGATGTCTCAGAAGTCATAGCCCAGCTTAAGAAGGAGGGGAGCCCATGGTGAACCGGGGCATACGCGGTGCAACGACCGTAACCCAGAATGAAGAGACGGAAATTTTACGTGAAACGGTGATCCTGCTGAGGGAAATTGTGGAGCGCAATGATGTGATCGCAGAGGATATCTGCAGTGTGTGGATTACGATGACTGCTGATCTGGATGCAACCTTCCCGGCACGGGCGATCCGTGAGATCGAAGGCTGGGAGATGGTTCCGCTGATGTGTTCCGTGGAGATCCCTGTGAAGGGCAGCCTGCCGAATTGCATCCGCCTGATGGTGCAGGTGAACACCGACAAATCCCAGCGCGATATCCGTCATGTGTATCTGAATGAAGCCCAGCGGCTTCGCCCGGATCTCTCACAGAGCAAGTAATAAATTATAGCCCGCGGGGTTGTCAATGACTACCGTCATCATGTATAGTGAAGTTAGCCGAGTAAAGCAGAGTTTAGAATGAGTTGAGTAGAGTATAGTTGAGCTGAGTGTAGGACCTATTGCAGAGCAGACCCTTGATTGTCAGTGTTCTTTTTTGGTATACCTGTATAGCCGTAACTTATGATGAGTTGCATCTGCGCTATCCCTGTATCCATGGAGGAATCTCTAGCATTCGATTGGGTTCATGCCGGTCCGAGGCGCTAATTCACATACTGACTATCAACAAACCTCTACTCCGGTAGAGGTTTTTCTGTATTTCGGACAATATCCGTTATCCCCTAGGAGGTTACCCAAGTGACGAATCCGAGCATTGAAGAAGTGGTGTCGCTGTCGCGCGAATACAATCTGATCCCGGTCGTAACAAGATTGCTGGCTGATATGGAAACGCCGATCCGGCTGTTCCAGCGGTTTGCAGAGCAGGATCGCGCATTTTTGCTGGAGAGTGTAGAGGGCGGCATTCAATGGGCGCGTTATTCTTTTATCGGCAGTGATCCGTTCCTGATGATCTCCGGCAAAAAGGGGAAGATCCAGGTGGAGGTCGGCGGCGAGAAAAAACAGCTGTCCGGCAAACCTGTCGAGGAGCTGAAAGCGCTGCTCCGTTCCTACCGCAGTCCCAAACTGGAAGGTATGCCGCCGTTTACGGGCGGAGCCATCGGATTCTTCGGCTATGATCTGCTGCAGTATTATGAGAAGCTGTCCGCACATGCGGTAGATGACCTGAATATGGATGACATCCGCTTTATGTTCTGTGACCGCATTATCGTCTTCGATCATGTGAAGCAGCAGATCCTGCTGGTGGGTAATCTTCATATCAAGGATGGAGATACGGATTCGGATATCCGGGCGGGCTACGAGGAACTGAGCAATCGCTTAGTGAGTCTGGCAGAGGAGCTGCAAAAGGAAGGCCCGAAGGAGAACGTCAACCGCCGCAGCATTCCGCAGGATATCGAGCTGGGAGAGATTCACTCGAATCTCACCAAGGAGCAGTATATAAGTAACGTAGAGCAGGCCAAAGAATACATCCGTGCCGGTGATATCTTCCAGGTGGTGCTGTCACAGCGGATGCATATCGAGACCGAGGTCTCTCCGCTGCATGTGTACCGGATGCTGCGCATCCTGAACCCATCCCCTTATATGTATTATCTGAAAATGGATGAGGAGATCATCGTCGGCACCTCGCCGGAAGCGCTGGTCAAGGTGGACGGCGGACGGGTGGAGACCCGGCCGATTGCCGGAACCCGGCCGCGCGGAGCGAGCGCGGCAGAGGATCATCAGCTCGCCGCAGAGCTGCTGGAGGACGAGAAGGAACGTGCGGAGCATCTCATGCTGGTCGACCTGGGCCGCAATGATCTCGGCCGGGTCTCGAAATTCGGCAGCGTGAAATGCAATACATTTATGGAGATCGAGAAGTACTCGCATGTCATGCATCTGGTCTCGAATGTGACCGGAACGCTGGCCGAGGATAAGGATTTCTTCGATGCCTTCCTTTCCTGCCTTCCGGCAGGTACGGTATCAGGAGCGCCGAAGCTGCGGGCGATGGAGATTATTGCCGAGCTGGAGCGGGAAGCCCGCGGGGCTTATGCCGGAGCGATCGGCTATCTCGGCTTCTCCGGGAATATGGATTCCTGCATCACGATCCGTACGATTATCTTCCGCAAAGGCCGCGCTTATGTGCAGGCCGGAGCAGGAATCGTCTGGGATTCTGTGCCGGAGAAGGAATATGAGGAGACAGTGAACAAGGCCAAGGGAATGCTGAAAGCAATCCGAATGGCGGAAGCGATGTTCCCTGCTGAAATGAAGGAGAAGCAGGTCATTAACCAGGATTATATGTATGAATATACCCCGTGAACCGGGAATTAGCAGAGACGAGATCAGAAGAGCAGAGAATGCTCCATAAAACTTAAAAATTTTAGGAGGACATGAACTATGGACGCAAGCCAGTTACTACAATCAGGAATTGCCGGTTTAATCGAGGGAAAGGATCTTACCCGTACGCAGGCCCGCGAGATTATGGGCACGATTATGGAAGGTGCAGCTTCACCCGCACAGATCGGATCGCTGTTGACCGCGCTGCGGATCAAAGGCGAGACCGTTGAAGAAATCACCGGCTTCGCCGAGGCGATGCGCGGTTTCGGCACACAGGTGCTTACCGAGCGGAGCCAGCTGCTGGATACCTGCGGCACGGGCGGCTCCGGTATTCATAAATTCAATATCTCCACAGCTTCAGCGATTATCTCTTCCGCTGCTTCTGTAAGAGTTGCGAAGCATGGCAACCGTTCGGCGTCCGGGAGAGCGGGCAGTGCAGATGTGCTGGAAGCGCTCGGTGTCAATATTCATCTGAATGCAGAGCAGGCGCGGCAATGTCTGGACAGTATCGGCATCTGCTTCCTGTTCGCTCAAATCTATCATCCGTCCATGAAGCATGCCGCTGCTCCCCGCCGTGAGCTGGGTGTACGGACGGTCTTCAATATGCTGGGCCCGCTGACCAATCCGGCCGGAGCAGACCGGCAGCTGATGGGCATTTATGACCGCAATAAGACAGAGACGGTTGCCAAGGTCCTGGGTGAGCTCGGCTCCAAGCGGGCGATGATTGTGAGCAGCCTGGACGGCCTGGATGAGATCAGCATCTCGGCACCGACGCAGGTCTCCGAGCTGAAGCAGGGCGTAGTCACCACCTACGAAATTACACCGCAGGAGCTTGGCCTCAGCCAGCATCCGCTGGAGGACGTCATGGGCGGCGATGCTGCTGAGAATGCGGCGATTATCACTACAGTGCTGGAGGGTAATATCAATCCGTACCGTGATATCGTACTGGCGAATGCCGGGGCCTGCATCTATGTCGCCGGTCTGGCGGATACACTTAAGGAAGGCGTGGACCGTGCCAGAGAGGTTGTGGATTCAGGGGCGGCCCTGCGCAAGCTGGAACAGTTAAAAGCGATGACAAAGGAGCTTGATTATGTATCTTGACCGGATTGTTGCCACGAAAGTGAAAGAGGTAGAAGCGTTAAGCCAGCAATTCTCGCTCGCCGCGGCGGAGCGCTCCATTGCCGCATTGCCTGCTACCAGAGGCTTCCGCAGCGCTCTGACTGAACGCCGGAACCGGGAGATGGGGCTGATCGCCGAGGTGAAGAAGGCCTCGCCGTCCAAGGGGCTGATCCGGGCCGATTTTGATCCGGTGACGATTGCCCGGGGCTATGAAGCGGCAGGAGCCGATTGCCTGTCCGTGCTGACGGACAAGGATTATTTTCAGGGCAGCGGCGTGTATCTGCAGCAGGTAAGAGAGGCGGTGAAGCTTCCGCTGCTGCGCAAGGACTTCATCATCGATGAGAAGCAGATCTACGAGGCCCGCCTGCTTGGCGCGGATGCGATTCTGCTGATTGCGGCCATTCTGACCCCGCAGCAGCTCGCAGGGTTCACCGACTCCGCTGCCGCGCTTGGACTCGATATCCTGATTGAGGTCCATGACCGCACTGAACTGGAGACGGTATTGTCTACGGGTAAGGCTGAACATCCCGGGGTTCTGCTGGGCATCAATAACCGGAATCTCAAGACGTTCGAAACCTCACTCTCCGCTACGGAGGAGCTGGCAGCTTTGCTGCCTGCCGGTCTTCCGGTAATCAGCGAGAGCGGGATTACCGGGCCGGAGGATATTGCGTATCTCCGCAAGACACGGGCAACCGGTGTACTGGTCGGAGAATACCTGATGCGCCAGCCGGATGTAGAGCAGGCGGTACATCAGCTGCTCGGTCCGCTTCCTGCCGGGAAGGATCGTGTGCATCGTGACTGAACCTCTCGTAAAAATCTGTGGACTTCAGGGCGTTGAAGTGCTAAAATCTATGAATAGTTTGCCGCTCGATTATGTGGGCCTGGTGTTTGCGCCCAGCCGCCGCAGGGTTACTGCTGATGTGGCTGCGGAGCTGATTGCAGAGCTGGGCAACTGGAAGTCTGAGCCTGCGCCCCGACCGGTGGGCGTATTCGTTAACCCCGGCCTTTCCGAGCTGGCAGAGCTGCTGAGAACTGTACCGCTGGATGTTGTGCAGCTTCATGGACAAGAGAGTCCACAGTTCTGTGCGGAGGTCAAGGCGGCTTTTCCCCAGGTTAAGGTCTGGAAGGCCCTTTCGGTAGCCGGACGTAATCCTGAAGCAGGGGATGAGGTTCAGCCTCTGCTGGACAGCTATGCGGGCACCATTGATGCTCTGCTGCTGGACACCTATGATCCGCAGGAGCGCGGCGGTACGGGCCGTACATTTGATTGGGAGCAGATTCCCTTATACCAGCAAGCGGCGGCGAAGCATGCGCTGCCTTTATTTATAGCCGGAGGCTTGCATCCGGACAATGTGAACGAGCTGCTGGACGGCTACGCTCCTTATGGCGTGGATGTCTCCAGCGGAGTTGAGAGTAACGGCAGTAAGGACATTGCCAAAATGACAGCTTTCGTAGAAAGGGTGAAGCAATCATGATACAAGTACCGGACAAAAATGGACGTTTTGGTTCTTTTGGAGGCCGCTTCGTTCCTGAGACCTTGATGACTGCACTGATCGAGCTGGAAGAGGCTTACAATAAATTTTCGGCAGACCCGGCCTTTCAGGAGGAAATAGATTATCTGCTCAAGCAGTATTCGGGCCGCGAGACCCCGCTGTATTATGCAGAGCGGCTAAGCAAGGAGCTTGGCGAGGCCAAAATCTATCTGAAGCGGGAGGACCTCAATCATACAGGCGCCCACAAGATCAACAACGCTATCGGACAAGGCATCCTGGCCAAAATGATGGGTAAAACCAAGGTGATTGCCGAAACCGGCGCAGGCCAGCACGGAGTAGCGACAGCTACGGTAGCCGCCTTGCTCGGTATGGAATGCAAGGTGTTCATGGGTGAAGAGGATACCCGCCGCCAGGCGCTGAATGTCTTCCGCATGAAGCTGCTCGGGGCAGAGGTTATTCCGGTGACATCCGGCTCAAGAACGCTGAAGGATGCCGGGAATGAGGCGCTCCGCTACTGGGTGAGCAATGTGGAAGATACGTTCTATGTGCTTGGCTCTGCGGTTGGTCCCCATCCGTATCCGATGATGGTCCGCAACTTCCAGCGGATTATCGGGGATGAGACCCGCCGCCAGATTCTGGAGGCGGAAGGGCGCCTGCCGGATTTGCTGGTTGCCGCAGTAGGCGGAGGCAGCAATGCTATCGGCATGTTCTATCCGTTCATGGAGGATGAGCAGGTGGCGATGATTGGTGTTGAAGCCGCCGGTAAAGGCGTAGACACTCCGTTCCATGCAGCAACCATGAGCAAGGGAAGCCATGGCGTGTTCCAGGGCTCGCTGAGCTATCTGCTGCAGGATGAGCATGGACAGGTCATCGAGGCCCATTCCATATCGGCCGGACTCGATTATCCGGGCGTGGGGCCTGAGCATTCCTATCTCAAGGACATTCACCGTGCCCAGTATGTGCCGGTGACCGATGCGGAAGCGCTGGATGCGCTGAAGCTGCTCTGCGTGACGGAAGGGATTATTCCCGCTCTGGAATCAGCTCATGCCATTGCCCATGTGGTCAAGCTTGGCAAGACACTGACCAAGGATGATATTGTGGTGATCTGCCTGTCAGGACGCGGCGACAAAGATGTGGAATCCATTATGGCTTATACGGAAGGGGCGGAGCAGCAATGACAACCGAAACGACGAACCGGATGGACCTGACGTTTAACCGGCTGAAGGCGGAAGGCCGTACTGCCCTTATTCCGTTCTTAACCGTAGGCGATCCTGATCTTGAGACGACGCTGGATATTATTGCCGAGCTGGAGGCAGCGGGAGCGGATATTCTGGAGCTGGGCGTTCCTTACTCCGATCCGCTGGCCGACGGTCCGGTCATCCAGCGGGCGTCTGCAAGAGCGCTGCGCAGCAAGGTTCATCTGCGCACCTGCATGGAGACGGCGCTGAAGGCCCGGCAGGCAGGCAGTGAACTGCCGTTCATCCTGTTCACGTATTACAATCCGGTGATGCAGCTGGGGCTGGATACGTTTTTTGCGGAGCTGAATGCCCATGAGATCAGCGGGCTGATCATCCCTGACGTGCCGGTGGAGGAATCGGAGGACCTGCGTGCACGCAGCCGTGCCGCCGGAGTGAATCTTATTCCGCTCGTGGCTCCGACCTCCAGCGAACGGATTGCCCGGATCGTATCCGGCGCGAGCGGCTTCGTCTATTGCGTATCCTCGCTCGGTGTAACCGGGGAGCGCTCAAGCTTCCACAGCGGAGTAGATGAGTTCATTGCGTCCGTCCGCCGGTCAACGGACCTGCCTGTTGCTGTAGGATTCGGGATCTCCACTGGAGAACAGGTATCCCGTTTTGCGAAGATCTGTGATGGTGTAGTAGTCGGAAGCGCCATTGTCCGCAAGGTGGAGGAGGTTATTCCTCTGCTGTCCCAGCCGCAGACGAGAAGCGCCGGACTGTTGCAAATTCGTGAATTTGTGGCACAATTAAGACCTAATTAATATTTGGAGAGCGAGGATCACCCATGAATCCAAAACCGAATATCGTTGACCTTCCTGTCTACAAGCCGGGGAAGCCGATTGAAGAAGTCAAGAAGGAGCTGGGCTTAAGCGAAGTCATTAAGCTGGCATCCAACGAGAACCCTTACGGGGCTGCACCAAGTGCGAAGGCCGCTATTGTAGCGGAGCTGGATAATCTCTTTTTATACCCGGACGGCTCTGCCGCAGAGCTGACAGCGACGCTGGCTAAGCATCTGGGCGTTACGGGTGAGCGTATTATTTTCGGATGCGGATCTGATGAGATTATTGCTCTGATTGCCCGTGCCTTCTTCCTGCCCGGTGACGAGACGATTATGGCCGATCAGACCTTCTCCGTATATAAGAGCAATGCGGATATCGAAGGGGCTATAACTATAGAAGTCCCGCTTAAAGACGGAACGCATGATCTGGATGCAATGCTGGCGAAGATTACAGACCGGACCAAGATCGTCTGGATCTGTAATCCCAACAATCCAACCGGTACCATTGTGCCCGAGGACGCCCTGATTTCGTTCCTGGATGCAGTACCTGCCAGCGTGATGGTAGTCCTGGATGAAGCCTATTACGAATATGTAACGGATCTCAGCTACACCGACGGCATTAAGCTGATCGACAAATACCCTAATCTGGTAGTCCTTCGTACCTTCTCCAAGATCTATGGTCTTGCGGCGCTCCGTATCGGCTATGGTGTGGCCAGCAGCCAGGTAATCTCCCTGATTAATCAGGTGCGCGAGCCGTTCAATACGACCCGCCTGGCTCAGGTGGCGGCGGTGGCAGCACTCTCCGATCAGGAATATGTGCAGCAGTGCCGTGCGCTTAACAGTGCAGGGATTGTGCAGCTTGAGGCGGAATTCGCGCGTCTCGGGCTTACGTCGTTCCCGGCTCACGGGAACTTCATTATGGTGGATGTACGCAAGCCGGCTGCTGAAGTCTTCGATACGCTGCTG
This sequence comes from Paenibacillus sp. FSL R7-0333, assembly GCF_038000365.1. NCBI lineage: Bacteria > Bacillati > Bacillota > Bacilli > Caryophanales > Paenibacillaceae > Paenibacillus > Paenibacillus sp. FSL R7-0333. Next base: position 4,513,354 of record NZ_JBBOBZ010000001.1, on the reverse strand, counting down.
CGTCAGGGAATCATCGTCAGAACAGGCTTCCACCGGTATCCGACCTACCTGCGGGTGACCATCGGCTCCGCCGAGCAGAACACAGCCTTCGTAGCTGCCCTGGAGCAGGTGCTGAAGGAGCAGGAAGTTCGCGCATAACCGTGAGGGCTCAGCAGCTGGATTGACGATACCACAGAAGGCAGGTAGTACTAAGAAGATGACGACAAAAATAGCAATTTTCGGTGTCGGCCTGATCGGCGGCTCACTGGCCCTTTGCTTCAAAGGCAAGGAGGGTCTGACCGTTGTGGGCCATGCCCACCGCCCTGAATCTGCTGCTAAATATGTGAGCAGAGGTGTGGTTGATCAAGCTACATTATCACTTGAGGAAGCTGCACTGGATGCGGATTATATTTTTCTGTGTGTGCCGGTAGGCATGCTTGAGGACTATCTTCAGCGGTTAAGCAAGCTGCCGCTGAAGCCGGGCTGTATTATTACGGATGTCGGCAGCACCAAGGCCAGCATCGCGGAGTGTGCCCTTACACTGGATATTCCTGGTGTACATTTCATCGGAGGCCATCCTATGGCCGGATCGGAGCGTTCAGGCGTAGAGGCAGCCTCCTCCTTACTGTTTGAGAATGCGTATTACGTGCTTACACCTCCGCCTGGCGTGCCGGAAGCTGCCTACCAGGCTCTGGAATCGCTCCTGCTGCATACGAGAGCGCAGATAGTCCGGCTTGATCCGGAGCGCCACGATGAGATTGTTGGAGCGATCAGCCATCTGCCGCATATTATTGCGGTAGCCCTGGTGAATCAGATTCATGCATACGACCATTCGGACTCGTTGTACAGCACGCTGGCTGCGGGGGGCTTCCGTGATATTACCCGCATTGCTTCGAGCGATCCGATCATCTGGCGCGATATTCTGCTGAATAACCGCTCTGTGATGCTGCGGCTGCTGAAGGATTGGAACGATGAGGTGTCCTCGTTCATCCATCTGCTGGAGAGCGGGGATGGCGCAGGGATCGAGTCGGCCTTCCAGGAGGCGAATCAATTCCGCAGCCAGCTTCCTGAGCGGCGCAAGGGAATGATCACTCCGCTGTTCGATTTGCATATTGATGTTCCCGATCACCCCGGCATTATCGGCCGGATTGCTACGGAGCTGGGCGACCAGGGCATCAACCTTAGCAACGTGCAGATTATTGAGAGTCGCGAGGATGTTCCCGGGATCATGCGCTTGTCCTTCCGCCAGGAGAACGATATGGAGCGGGCCAGAATTCTGCTGCAGGAGAATGATTATACCGTATATATGTAAAAGCAGAGCCGGGGCCGGATGCCCCGGCTCTTATTTATTAATTAGAGGAAATTAAACTGCTGTCAGATGGTGCCCAGGCTGCGGCAGTAAACAAGCGGCCACTAAATACCCAAATGTTCGTAAAAATGGACAAAAAAAAGACCGCTTACATAATAAGCGGTTACAGTTCACAATTTCTTGGAACCGTGTAGTGTTTGGATAGGAGTGGAGAGAAACCATACTGTACTTTTATTATATGTATCCGTTTACATATTGTCAACACTTTATTTAAAGAAAAAAAGACCGCTTTCATCGGACTGTCTGCGCATCTCTCAAAGTCTATTAATTTCCTCCCGTTAGAAACTATGCTATACTGGGTTAAGTATGTTTATAGATTCCTTCCAAGTATAGGTAACCGCTTGCTGAACAAGTGGAGACGGGCTGTGTTGTCCTGTGAGGAGAATGCTGCCATTCTTCTGTCTTACAAAAGGAATTGAAGGTTGGAAGCCTTAAATAACGGTAAGTTGAATATACATAGGAAGATTGGATTTTTGTGCTGCAAAAAATGAAGGTATGCCGCAACTTTTTGTTACCTGCCCGGTATAAGTAGATACGGACCGGACGGGATTACACGTGCAAGGGCGAGGAGGGCCGACTCACCATGACGGATTCCCAGTTGATCCAGCTAATCAAGCAAGGCGATACAGAATTATATTCGGAACTCATGCGACGATATCAACGCAAGATATTGGCTTTTGTGTACCACATGCTGAAGAACTCCCATATGGAGCTGATTGCCGAAGACCTCTGTTCAGAGACCTTCTACAAAGCCTTCCGGAGTCTTCATTCCTTCCGGGAAGTGGATGCTTCTTTCTCCACATGGCTGTACACCATTGCCCGCAATACAGTGCTCAGTGAGCTTCGCAAGAACCGTGCCGGGAATGTGTCGCTTGAAGAGAGCGGCTATACACCTGTGGCACCGCTTGATGTTGCCCCGGAACAGGCAGCACTGCGCAAGGAACGGATGGAGCTCGTTCGCGAAGCGATTAACAATCTCCCGGAGAAGCAGCGCTCCGCGCTGATTCTCCGGGAATATGATCAGATGGATTACCAGGAAATTGCCGTGATTCTGGATCAGAGCGTCAGCTCAGTGAAGTCACTGCTGTTCCGGGCAAGGAGCAGTGTGAAGCTCCAGCTCGAATCCTATTTCTATGAGCCTGAATTTGAAGAGCAGGCTGAGAGGATGTAAGGCCTATGAATTGCAGGGAAGCGCAGGATTCCATTCCACACTTGTGGGACGCTCCCCCCACAGATCCCAGGCGGATTAGACTTGAGAGACATATCGCAACCTGCTCCTACTGCAGTGCCGAATGGGCGCTGTGGCAGGAGACCAGTGAGCTTATGCAGGATACAAGATTCGATGTCAGCGATGAGCGGGCAGAAGCGATTAACAGTAAGGTTATGGAGCGGATCTATCTGGAGAGCCCCTGGCTTATGCCCGGTGACGGGAAGTCTGCGGGGAGTTCTACAGTATTCCGGCATCGCTTAAGCCTCTGGATTGCCTGTTTTTTAGCCGTGTTTATCTCAAGCTTCTTATATTTCACCGTGTTTAAGACCCCCTCGAATACGACGGCGGCACAGAGCGGGATCGTCGAGACAGGTGTGGCAGGCTTAACCCTGGACTGGTCTTCTTCATATCCGGTGGAGTCTGAGGGCGGGATTATTGAGCCGCTGGTGGCCAATATGGGCCCTGCACATCCGCAGTACTGGATGGTATTGTCGACGCTGGGCGTCGGATTATCCATATTCCTGCTGGTCCGTCTGAACCGGTACCGCAGACAATGAGAACCCCCTTCCCGAGCATGGAGAAGAGGGTTTTTGATTTGAGTACAAGAATGTATGTGTTTCTACTTGTTCTAAAAAAGAAGACATTTGTTTTCATTCGTGTTACATTATTAAGCAAACATAAATAGGGAAGGGAACGGTGATAGGCGATGCTGATCGGCTTAATACGCCATGGGCTGACGGATTGGAATGCAGTAGGTAAAATTCAGGGACAAAGTGATATTCCGCTGAATGATGAAGGCAGGCGGCAGGCTGAGATGCTGGGTGACCGGCTGCTGCAGGAGCCTTATCACTGGGACTATTGTATTACCAGCAGTCTGTCCCGTGCAGCAGAGACCGGCAAGATCGTAGCGGCCAAGCTGGGCATTCCTTTACTTGAGCCGGATGACCGTATCCGTGAGCGTGCCTACGGCCAGGTGGAGGGTATGACAGCCGAAGCCCGTGAAGCCAAGTGGGGCAAGGATTGGAAGCTGCTGTCTCTGGGACAGGAGAGCGATGAGGCGCTTCAGGTCCGGGGGCTTGCGTTCCTGGAGGATATTACGGCCCGGTTCCCGGGTAAGAATGTCCTGGTCATCTCCCACGGAGGATTCCTTGCACAGCTCTACACCGCACTCTACAAAGACAAATATTCGGAACGGCTCGGCAATCTCTCACTCACGATTCTGGAGAAGAACGATCAGGAATGGAATCCTTTAGTGTACAACTGTACCCGTCATATTTTACAAAAACAGCATTAACCCGACCCTTCGGGTTATTTTTTTTGCGGCATAAGGAATAAAAAGGGCTGTATTTCCCATAATGGTAGTAAAACAGTGAGGCGATGAGAGATGAATCTGGCGGATATGCTCACTTATGCAGACATTGGTCAGCTGACCGCCATTGCGGGACGCTATCAGTGTGAATGCAAACGGAATTCCAAACATGATTTGATTCAGAGTATATTGATCACCTTGGGCAGCCGGGAGTTCATGGAGTCCCATATTAAGGGGAGTTCCCCGGGAGAGCTGCGTTTGCTGAACAGCCTGCTCTTCGATGAACGAAGCCACTTCAGCCTGGAGGATCTGCTGGCTGCAGCCAGGCAGGCTTCCTTCGATGCCCCGCCCGGCAAAAGCGGTGACTACCGCGAGCTGGTCAGCCGGCTTAAGAACAGCGGCTGGCTGTTCAGCGGAGCTTCCCAGCAGAGCCGGTATCTGTTCCAGGTGCCGCTGGATCTGAAGAAGCGCTTCCGTGAGCAGATGGGCCAGCATTTGCAGGAGCGGATTGTTCCGGGCACGGAGCCGGCGGTGTACAGGGGGGAGGGGGATTTGCTGGCCGGAGATCTGCTGCTGTTCCTGCGGTATGTGATGGAGAATGAGCCTGAGCTGAACCAGGAAGGCGCGCTCTATAAGCGCAATCAGCAGGGAGTGATGAATACGCTGCAGATTGCAGAGCCTTTACTCGGCAAGGGCGGCTGGAGGTTCGGCTATGGCAGGGCTTGTGAGCATTATCCGCCGAGATTTGCCCTGCTGTACGATTATGCCCGCCACCGCCGCTGGATCTCCGAGGAGGGCTACAGGCTGCAGCTTACAGCGGCAGGCGGGCATTTTCTGGCGGAGGGGAAATCGGAAAAGCTGATGCAGTTATTCTCCTTTTGGTTAAGACTGTATAAAGGGGCTATTCCCAATTTGCCTTCGCTGGTCTACTGGATTAGTCTAAGTGCCGGCAGATGGGTGACCACAGCCTCGCTGTCAGAAGGAATCGGCTGGCTGATCAAGCCCTTTTATTACGATGATGCCGCTTCCATTCTCGAACAGCGAATCTTGCGGATGATGCTGCATCTGGGCATGCTTAAGCTTGGTGAGGAACCCGCAGGAACAGTGGTCATGATGACACCCTGGGGATGTGAGGCGGCTGTGCCAAAGCATCTGCTCAGGTAAGGAGGAGAGAGATGCGGATTGCCTATGGGAGTTACATACCGCAGATTGACGAGACAGTCTATGTGGCGGAAGGCGCTAAGCTCGTTGGCGATGTAAGAATAAGCAAACAATCCAGTGTCTGGTTCAACGCCGTACTTCGCGGTGACCTGGCGCCGGTGATCATCGGGGAGCGCTGCAATATCCAGGACGGTGTGGTCGGCCATGTGGCGGACGGATTGCCGCTGATGCTGGAGGATGACATCTCGGTCGGGCATTCAGCAATCATCCACGGCTGCCGGATAGGCAAGGGCACATTAATCGGAATGGGTGCAATTGTACTGAACGGAGCAGAGATTGGTGAATATGCTTTAGTAGGAGCCGGCTCCCTTGTAACCGAGAACACAATCATTCCTCCATACACGCTCTCCTTGGGCACACCGGCCAAAGTGGTCCGTGAATTGACTGAGCAGGATCTGCTGAGGATGGCACGCACAAGTGAAAGCTATGTGAAAAAAGCATTGGAATACGGAATTTCTTAAACAGCGGAGGTGTATCGAATGGACAAAATGAAGGCTACTTATGAAGTGATGCTGGGGCTGGCTGCGGAAATGGTGTGGGATGAAGCGTTAAGAAAGCGTCGTACCGACATGTTGTACCGGAAGATCGACACGGCGCTGGCTGCTGGTGATGAGGCGGCTTTCCGGAATCTGACAGAAGAACTGAAAAGTTTGGCATAGGGAAATGCGCCTGGCGCATTTCTTTTTTTCTGCTGAAATTAAGGATTGCCAAGCTGAATACACTTGTTTATGATGCTTTTAAAGTTAAATGCATGCTGCGGAATGCGGCTAGAGGGGGCGAATCTATGAAATTCAGTGATTTTGACAGTAGAGCCTGGGAGACCGATGGACAATACTATGATACCTGTATCATTCCGTATAGCGGACTTCAAGGCACGGAGACTCCGCCTGAGACAGTTAAGTTACTTGAACGGCAGCGTGATTTCCTGGAATTGGCCGAACAACCGTACAAGGGGCGGGTCGTGACTTATCCGGCGGTACAGTATGCAGGGCCTGGAATGACAGCTTTGCTGAATGAACTTTGCCGAAAAGTCAAATCCAGCGGCTTCCAGTATGCGGTCGTGATGTCTGCCAATGAGGGGCTGCGCAGGGAGGAGGTATTTGAAAGCGATTTACTCCTTTGCCTGTCTGAGATAGCGGCCGATTCCAGAACCTCGGTAAGCGTGTATGTGCGGAGTGAAATCCAGGCCCTATGGGAGAATGGAAAATAAGTTAAATGTGACGGAAAATCAACAATTTATCAAAAAAACACCTTAAACGCCTGTCACAATTTAGACAATATTCTTGACGGGTTTTAGACCCTAAGCTATGATTAGGATGAACTTATATGAACTGTGATATTTTTCATTGAAAACGGAATTTTTACCTAAAAAACCTATGCAACAACTCTGCAGGTGCCTTCTCACATTTTGAAAAGGGGGTTACATACAGTATGAGCAGCCTTAATGAAGAAGAATCACTTCCGCAAGAACCGCCCAGCCGAAACGAGATGTCACGCAGACAGTTTTTGACCTACACACTAGGCGGGGCTACCGCCTTTATGGGTGCCGGAGTTATCCTGCCGATGGTACGGTTTGCTGTAGATCCGATTCTGCAGAAAAAAGGCGAGGGGGAATTCATCAAGGTAGCGGAAGCGTCCAAAATTACAGAAGAGCCCCAGGAGTTCACCTTCGAGCTTCCGCAGCAGGACGGATGGTATGCCAGTACAGCGATGCTTACGGCGTGGATCCGTAAAGACGCGAACGGAGATATTTATGCGCTTTCACCGATCTGCAAGCATCTGGGCTGCACCGTAGGCTGGAATAATAACAAGGCGCATCCTGATGAATATCATTGCCCTTGCCATGGCGCCCGCTATACGAAGCAGGGCCGGCAACTGGCCGTGGCTGCCAAGCCGCTGGACCAGTACACCACCAAGATTGACGGAGGCTGGGTATATCTCGGTGAAATCGTCCCTAATACTGTTTCGGCGAAGGAGGCGTGAACGGCGTGTTCAAAAACGTATATAACTGGATTGACGAACGTCTGGATATTACACCGATCTGGAGAGATGTTGCCGACCACGAGGTCCCCGAGCATGTCAATCCCGCACACCACTTTTCAGCCTTTGTCTACTGCTTCGGCGGACTAACCTTCTTCATCACTGTAATACAGATCCTCTCAGGAATGTTTCTGACCATGTATTATGTCCCGGATATCATTAATGCCTACGCCAGCGTGGAATATCTGCAGACCAAGGTCGCCTTCGGTAAAATCGTCCGCGGCATGCACCACTGGGGCGCGAGTCTCGTCATTGTCATGATGTTCCTTCATACGATGCGTGTGTTCTTCACCGGTTCGTATAAGGCTCCGCGCGAGATGAACTGGGTAGTGGGGATGCTGATTTTCTTTGTCATGCTGGGACTGGGACTTACCGGTTACCTGCTTCCATGGGACAATAAGGCGTACTTCGCCACCAAGGTTACGCTGGAGATCGCCAATTCGGTTCCGTTCATGGGACCGGTGCTCAAGGAGCTGATGCAAGGCGGCAGTATTGCCGGCGCCGAGACGCTGACCCGGTTCTTCGCCTTACATGTATTCTTCCTCCCGGCGGTTCTGCTTATACTGCTTGTCGGGCACTTCATTATGATCCGCAGACAAGGCATATCCGGTCCGCTGTAAAATAACGTATAGGAGGCACGGTCATGGCACACGGAGACGACTCCAAAGAGAAGGTGATATTCGTCGGGGATTCCCGGGTCCGCAGAGGAAACGGATTCATTACCCCGCCGGATTATACGGCGTATCCGGGCAAATCGGAAGCCTTTATCCCTAACTTTCTGCTCAAGGAATGGATGGTTGGCGTAGTGGTGCTGGTGGGAATCCTGGTTCTAACCATCTCGGAGCCGGCTCCGCTCGGGTTCCCTGCCAATCCGGCAGCAACGGTAATTCCGATTCCCGACTGGTATTTTCTCTTTCTCTATCAGTATTTGAAGCTTCCTTATGCATCAGGTGACTATATCGTGCTGGGAACACTGGGCGTGACAGGCGTGGCCTTCGGTGCGCTGCTGCTGGCGCCTTTCCTGGATACCGGCCCCGAGCGGCGGTTCTACCGCAGACCGATTGCGTCCTCGCTGATGTTCCTGTCTCTCGCAGCAATCGTCTATTTGACCAACACAGCCTGGACAGAATACAAGCATGAGATGGCTGAAACCGGCCAGATTCCAGAGGATGTTCAGCGCGAGGAGAAGGCGGCCGAGAACAGGGCGGCGGGCTTGCCAACCACAAGTGCCGTCAAGCCGAAGGATATTGCCATTGTGGACAAGGATGATCCGGCGATGGCACTCTATAAGCAAGCAACCTGTATAACCTGCCATGCGGTAGATATGAAGGGCTCCGGCAGTTTTCCTTCGCTTCGGGGTGTAGGCGATAAGCATGATAAGGCGGCGATTCTTACTATTATAAAAGAAGGTAAAGGTCAGATGCCGCCAATGGTGGAGACGGCTATGGGAGCAGGGCTGACCGAGCAGGATATCGATGAGCTGGCCGGCTGGCTTGCCAAACAAAAAAGCGGACAGTAAAATAACAGTAACGCAGGACCTGATCGTGTATGCGCTCAGGTCTTTGTTATGTCATAAGAGTTGTAATGAAATCAGTGTTGTATTGAAATGAAGCTGCTACAGTCGGGGGGAAGTTGTTTGTATGCCGGGTCATTGGTTTGAGAAATTATTTAGGGACCGGAGAATAATATGGCTGCTGTTTATCGTGAATCTGCTCGGAACGGTCTACGGATATATGTGGTATGGCAACCAGCTCACGTTCACGGCGCAGACTGAACCGCTCTGGCTACTGCCGTTCGTTCCTGACAGCCCTACGGCCAGTCTGTTCTTCACGGCTGCATTACTGCTGCTGCTGTATCCGCCAAGAGGGCTTGCGGGGACGCTGATACGTGAACTGATTGAAGCGCTGGCAGTCCTAACCTCTGTGAAGTACGGAATATGGGCGGTCAGCATCATTGTGGCCGGCGGTTATCAGGGAGATTCCATCACCTGGAAGGACTGGATGCTGATGATCTCCCATATCGGAATGGCTGTGGAAGCTCTGATCTATGCCCGCTTCTTCACCTTCCGGAGAATGCTGCCTGTGGCGCTTGCGTGGACATTCGCTAATGATATAGTGGATTATTCACAAGGCGTGTATCCATGGCTGCCTTCTGTGCTTGATGATGATCTTATCGCTGTTCAGTACCTCACCATGGGGCTTACACTGTTCAGTACGGCTGCTGCCTGGCTGTTCTGCGGCCGGACAAGGCGTCCGGCACTTCCGGACAGCACTGCCATGAAGCACTGAGCCTCTGTTCTAACTCTTGTCCTTCCGCCATACATTAAGGTGGGAGGGATGTCTTATGCCGCGCAGAAAAGTATTCATACTGTCAGGAATTCTGCTGTGCTGGCTGCTGGCCGGTATCAGCGGAGGCCGCGTTCAGGCTGAAGCAGGGGATGCCGCTGCAGACCAGGGAAGTACGGCTTACATAGAAGCAGCCGGAAGTGTACCCAGTGATCCCGCTGCTCTCACGGCCAGAAGCGGAGCGCAGCGGCTGGAGCAGGCTGCGGAAGCTCTATACGGCTATGTGCTTGAAGGCGATGTGCTGAAGGCCCGCCAGGAGGCAGAGGAGGTCTCGCAGATCTTCATCTCTTCGTCCTTTGAAGGGATGACCTCAGTGGAGGGGGTCAATGCACTATCCTCTGTGATCCTGGACATGAAGTCGGCACTGGCTGCGGCCCAGCCGTCCCCGGAGAGATGGGAAGCGGCAGCGGCGAAGCTGCGGCTTGCCGCTAACAGCCTGAATCACCCCCGCCAGCCCATGTGGCTGCAGTACTATAAGCTGGTCCGTGAGGATCTGAACGATATGGAGCAAAGCGCTGCCGCGAATGATCTGAAGAGCTGGACAGCGGCCCTGGCAAGACTTCAGAGCCGGTATGCGAATATCCGGCCTGCGGTGATCATCTCCCGGCCTGCTGAGGCGGTGAGCACCTTTGATTCCTGGATGTCTTACGCAGGAGGGGTGGCAGGCTCGGAGCAGCCCGTGGAACGGGCCCGCCTGCTGGAGATTGTATCCTATGGGCAGGATGCAGCAAGAGTGATGTTCGGCAAGGACCGCAGCGAGCCGGTCCTGTCTCTGCCGCTGGCTCCGCAGCAATACGGGGGCTGGGCCCTGCTGGCAGGCGCGTTCATCCTTACGGTGCTCGTGTATACGGCTTACCGTAAGTACCGCGGCCAGAAGCAGAATCTAAAACCCGTGTAGACTTGAGCGGCGGCAACAGAGGATACAAAGAGGGCGGACCCCACAAGCAGCCATTGCCGGCTTGTGGGGTCCGCCCTTATGTGTGTATAGTTCAGGTCTCCCGGAAGCCTTCGCCGTGAACGTCGTGAACCTCACTGATAATGACGAAGGCTTTAGGATCCACCGACTTCACCAGCAGGCTTAGCCGGCGGATCTCCTGTCTGGAGACCACGCAATAGACCATATGCTTCGCCTGCTTGGAATAAGCGCCGATCGCCGGGATTAAGGTAACGCCGCGATCCATTTCTACGGTGATCAGCTCGGCAATCTGCGGGGCCTCGTCGCTGATGATGGTGAAGGCTTTGGCGGCGTAGGCTCCTTCCTGGATGAAATCAATTACACGTGAGGCGATGAAGACTGCCACGAGCGTATACAGTATTTTTTCGCGGGGAATGTAGAGCAGGGAAGCCCCGATAATGATGATATCCACGGCCAGAATAATCTGTCCCATGCTCCAGCCGAACTTGCGTCCGAGTATCCGTGCCACAATATCTACACCCCCGGTGGTGCCTCCGAAGCGGAAGACAATCCCCAAGCCCAGACCCAGGGTAACCCCTGCATATAATGAAGCAAGAATAAAATCATGCTCGGTACTGAACGTCACAATCCAGCCTGCCTTAATCATCCGCTCGAATAACCAGAGGAAAAAAGACAGCGAGCCGATGCCGAGTCCGGTATAGACGATCTGATTCGCCCCCAGCACCTTCCAGCCGAGCAGAAAGAGCGGAAGGTTCAGCAGCAGTGTCGTTAAGAAGATCGGGATGTTAAAGGCGTAATTGAGCAGGATGGTAATCCCGGTAACTCCGCCCTCCATCAGCTGGTTGGGAATGATGAAATACAGGAGTCCGAATGCGTAGATGGCCGTGCCCAGCATGATGGGGGCCACTGTTTTGCTGACTGTGCTGATTTTAATGGTTGAACTCATAACATCCCTCGCCTACGCCTCTAAATGGGCAATTTATATGTAATGATCCCCCCGGAGAGCACGTAAGCTCCAGGCGTCATTGCAAAAAAGATTTGTCTTCAAAACGTCTTTACGATAACATAGGGGCAAACAGAAGGCAAGAACACACGGGGGTGAAACGACAATTTATGGATAAAAGTCTTGGTGACATTCAGCGTGAGGTGGATGCCTATATCTCACAGTTTAAAGAAGGCTACTTCAGTCCGCTGTCGATGCTGGCCCGGATGTCCGAGGAAGTCGGGGAGCTGGCGCGCGAAGTCAACCATCAATTCGGCGAGAAGCCGAAAAAAGCGGATGAAGCCGATAATTCGATTGAGCTGGAGCTGGGCGACATTCTCTTCATTACCGTTTGTTTCGCCAATTCACTCGGTATAGACTTAACTGAGGCACATAATAAGGTTATGCACAAATTCAATACGCGTGATGCCGGGCGCTGGACGCCCAAAAACACCGATTAGGCCTATGCTACATATGCTGTACCAAACGAACGGGATTTAGCCGTAAGGATGGTGAGGATATGGATCATAATGATTATGTAAAAGCGGCCTACCGCTCAATACTCCGCAGTGACTTTGCTGAGGCCATCACCTTGTTCGAGGCGGCCATTGCCGCAAGTCCCGATGATGCGGAAGTCAGATACCGCTGCTCTATTACCTATGCCCGCAGCGGCATGCTGGACAAAGCTCTTGAGCATGCTGTAGCCGCACGCAGACTGGATGGAACCAAACCGGAGTATCAGCTGCATCTTCAGCATCTGCAGGCTCTTAAGCTTGTGCAGGAAGCGAAGCGGCTGCTGGAGGATGAAGCAGCGGACAGTGTGAATCCGTATCATCCGATTACGCTGCTGAAGGAAGCAGTATCGCTTGACCCTCTCTACGGGGATGCTTATGTATGGCTGGCGATTGCGCACAGCCGGATGAATGAACATCTGCAGGCGATTGCGGTATTGAAGGAAGTCATGTCGCTGCACCCGGATGACAGCGGACTGCGTCTGCTGATGAAGGATCTGCAAAAATCGCTGCAACACTATATACAATAATAACAGAGCCAGGGAAAGCGGGGAGAATTCATTTGAGTGACAAGATCAGGATTGTTGTTTCCGGAGCCGGAGGCAGAATGGGCAAAGAGGTTGTGAAGCTGGTATTGCAGGATGATGAACTCGAGCTGGCAGCAGCGGTTGACCGCTCTGCACATGGCAGAGATGCCGGACGGCTGGTTGGCCTTGAGGATTGCGGTGTACTTGTGACTCCGGATCTGGAGACTGCGCTTGCAGATACAGAGGCGGATGTAATGGTTGATTTTACGCTTCCACACTCTGCATATAGCAATACTGCGCTGGCGGTCAAATACGGCGTCCGTCCGGTTATCGGTACCACCGGCTTCACGCCGGAGCAGATCGCCGGGCTGGACAAGCAATGCCAGGAGCAGGGAATCGGCGGACTGATTGCGCCTAACTTCTCCATCGGCGCGATTCTGCTGATGAAATTTGCTGCCCAGGCCGCAAAGTATTTCCCTCATCTCGAAATTATCGAATATCACGGAGACCAGAAGCTGGATGCTCCTTCAGGAACAGCGATTAAGACGGCAGAGATGATCTCTGAGGCGCGGCAGGAGCTCCGCCAGGGACATCCGGAGGAAGAAGAGCTGATTGAAGGCTCGCGCGGCGGGTATTATAACGGCTTCCGTATTCACAGTGTGCGTCTTCCGGGCGTTTTTGCCCAGGAGGAGGTTGTATTCGGCGGGTTCGGACAGTCGCTGAAGATCCGTCATGACTCCTATGAGCGCGCGGGTTATATGCCTGGAGTCAAGCTCGGGATTCAAAAGGTGATGGGCTATACCGGCTTGATTTACGGTTTTGAGCATTTTATAGAATAGACGGGGAGAGAAACAGAATGTTGAAAATTGCTTTTATCGCACATGACCGCAAAAAAGATGAAATCGTTAATTTCGTAACTGCTTATGAGCATGTTTTTGAAGGTCATAAATTATTCTCCACCGGGACCACGGGCCAGCGTATCATGGAAGTGACCAAGCTCTCCATTCACCGTTACATGTCGGGGCCGCTTGGCGGCGACCAGCAGATCGGCTCGATGGTGGCTACGGATGAGCTTGATTTAATTATTTTCCTGCGTGATCCGCTGATGGCCCAGCCGCATGAACCGGATATTACAGCGCTGCTACGTCTGTGTGATGTGTATGGGATTCCGGTGGCCACGAATATTGCTACAGCAGAAATTCTGGTGAAGGCTATTGACCGGGGAGATTTCGGCTGGCGTGAGCTGGTACATAAATACAAGCCGGGTGTGGACGAGTTATGAAGCTTGACATTCTGGTATTCGGCGCGCATGCAGATGATGCCGAGATCGGCATGGCAGGGACGATTGCCAAGCATACTGCTGCCGGCTTCAAGATAGGAATGTGCGATCTGACCCGGGCAGAGATGTCCTCGAACGGCACGGTGGAGCTGCGGGAACAGGAAGCACAGCAGGCTGCCGCAGTGCTGGGCGCTGCGGTGCGGAGTAATCTGGGGCTGCCTGACCGAGGCCTGTATATGACAGAGGGCCATTTGGCGGCTGTAACAGCGGAAATCCGCCGCTATGCCCCGTCTATGGTATTTGCCCCTTACTGGGAAGACCGCCATCCTGATCATATTGCCTGCAGTAAGCTGGTGGAGGAAGCGGTATTTAACGCCAAGCTGCGCAAATATATGCCGGACAAGCCCGCTATCCCCGAGCCACAATTATATTTCTACTTCATTAATGATCTAGGACGGACGGATCTAATCGTAGATGTGACTGCGCAGTATCCGCTGAAGGAGCAGGCATTGTCCTGCTACCGTTCCCAATTTGGACTCGCTCCGGGTGAAGATGCCGTTGCAACGCCATTGACGGAAGGGTATATCGAGCGAGTCCGTTCCAGAGACATGCTGCTGGGCCAGCGGAGGCTCATTCCTTATGCCGAAGGGTTCGCCGGTAAGGTACCGTATACTGTAGATCTGTTCAGTGCTGCACGCGGATAAGGCGCCACTCGACAAAGCCCGGAAAACAACTATAATTAATTCATATCGTTACTTGGAGTAATAGAGCTAAGTTAAATGAAGGGGCGGAGCTATGGAGCGGCTAAAGATAGGCATCACTTGTTATCCTTCTCTTGGCGGCTCGGGCGTGGTGGCAACTGAACTGGGCAAACTATTGGCTGAAAAAGGCCATGAGGTTCACTTTATCACACACAGCATCCCGTTTCGGCTGGGAACGTTTCAGAAAAATATCTTTTACCATGAGGTAGAGGTTAACGATTATTATGTATTCCGCTATCCGCCATATGATCTGGCGCTGGCGACCAAGATGGCGCAGGTAGCCAAAATGCAAAATCTGGACCTGTTCCATGTGCATTATGCGGTTCCGCATGCGGTATGTGCTTTTCTGGCCAAGCAGATCCTTGGTAATGATATCAAAGTGGTTACCACGCTGCATGGTACGGATATTACAGTGCTGGGCCAGGATGAATCCCTGAAGGATCTGATCCGGCTGGGCATTAACGAGAGTGATGCGGTGACCGCAGTCTCCCGTGATCTGATCAAGGAGACCCGCAAGGCGCTTGATATTACGCGTGAAATTGATCTGACTTATAATTTCGTAGATAAGCGTGTCTATTATCCCCGGGATGTAACGGATCTGCGCGGCGACTTCGCGGCCCCGGATGAGAAGATTCTGATGCATATCAGCAATTTCCGCCCGGTCAAGCGGGTGAGTGATGTGGTGGATGTGTTCGCCAAGGTGAACCGGCAGGTGCCTTCCAAGCTGCTGCTGGTCGGCGAAGGCCCTGACCTGCCGAAGATTCAAGCTAAGATCAGCGAGATGGGCCTCGACGATCATGTCCGTTTCCTGGGTAAGCAGGACGAGATTGCCCAGGTGATCTCGCTGGCGGACCTGCTGCTGCTGCCTTCTGAGAAGGAGAGCTTCGGGCTGGTCGCCCTGGAAGCGATGGCCTGCGGCGTTCCGACCATTGGCTCGCAGGCCGGTGGGATTCCGGAGCTGATTCAGCATGGCAAGACCGGATTCCTTGCGCCAGTCGGCGATACGGAATCGATGGCAGAATATGCCGTCCGGCTGCTCTCGGATGAGGCGATGGCTGAGAGCTTCCGGCGCGCATGCCTGGAGCGGTCCTGCAATGATTTCAGCAGAGATATGATCACCAATCAATATGAAGATATCTATTACCGTGTGCTCGGGCGCAAGGTATCCGGATTAGACCCGATTCTGGGGTAAGGAGTACGATATGGAATGGAGAATGGCATCACCCGGCATGGCTGAAGCCGCCGGGACTGTTGTTGCAGGACTAGTGGCAGGCGGCCATGAAGCTTATTTCGTCGGCGGCTGCCTGCGTGATGAGCTGCTGGGCCGTCCGGTGCATGATATAGACATCACTACCTCCGCACTGCCGGAGGAGGTGATGGCCCTGTTTCCGCGCTGCGTCCCTACCGGACTGGCGCATGGCACGATCACTGTGCTGCAGGAAGGCTACAGCCTGGAAGTTACGACCTACCGGACGGAGAGCGGCTATGCCGATCACCGGCGTCCGGAGCATGTCGTATTCGTCAGGGATGTGCGGGAGGATCTCCGCCGCCGTGACTTCACGATCAACGCCATCTGCTGCGGACTTGACGGCGGGCGGATTGACCCTTTCGGGGGGGAGCGGGATCTCAAGCTCCGCGTGATCCGCTGTGTAGGCGAAGCGGAGGAACGCTTCGAGGAGGATGCGCTGCGGATGCTGCGCTGCGTACGTTTTGCTTCCGTGCTGGATTTCGCGATTGCGAAGAATACCTGGCGCGGTCTGCTGCGCCAGCGTGACAAGCTGGCGCATATTGCTGTGGAGCGGGTGCGCGCCGAGGTGGAGCGCATCCTGGAAGGCCCGCACCCGCAGCGCGGGCTGGGGCTCCTGCTGCGCAGCGGCCTGCTGCCGCGCGGCAAAGCGCCGTTCCCCTGGACCGGCCGGGACCTGGCGGCTGCCGCCGCCCGCCTCGCCGGTCTCGGGAACCTGGAGAGCGCCCGCCTGCGCTGGGCGCTCCTGCTGCATGCCCTGGGATCGTCGGCGGCTTCCGCCGATGAGCTCCTGCGGGCATGGACGTTCCCGGGGGCGACGCGCACTGGCGTCGTCGCCGTGCTCCGCGTCCGCGAAGCCTGGGACGCGGCATTGTCCTCGGCGCGGCCGGAGGCTTCCGGCGCCGGGGAGCGGCTGCGGCGGCGGTGGATCGCCGCCGTGCTGGGCCATGGCCAGTCAGCCGCCGAAGGGTGGCTGACGCTGCTTGAGGCGGCGGGGGCTGACGCCGCGTCCGCTGTTAGCGCAGGTGCGCGCGTCCCGGCCGCAGACGTCCCTGTCACAGCCGCAGTCGCACCCGCCACGGCGGAGGACGTCCCTGCCGCAGATGCTGGCGCACCCGCCAGATCGTCAGGCGTCCCTGCCACCACGGCTCCAGTCGCACCCGCCACATCGGCAGCTGTCCCTGACGCGCCTACAATGGCAAGCTCCATCCCCTCTGTCACCACCAGCCTCCTGCGGTCCTGGACCGCAGAGATGCCGATCCGTATTCTCGCTGAGCTGGCGGTGAGCGGCCATGAGGTGACAGCGGCGCTGGAGAAGCGTCCCGGCCCGTGGCTGGGCGTATTGCTGAACCAGCTTCTTCTGGCTGTCGCGGCAGGTGACCTTGCCAATGACAACCAATTACTGCTGCAAGCAGCGCAAAGGATGGATAGAAATGAATAGCGGTCATGCGCAGCATTCCGGCGTGTTGAAGCGGGAGGCGTTCGTTCCCCGCTGGGCCAAGGGAATTCAGCGGCTGGATACTGTCGGTTCCACACAGGAGCAAGCCAAAATACTCGCCGAAGGCGGCGCCCCGGAGGGAACAACGGTCATGGCCGAAGCGCAGACCGGCGGGCGTGGGCGGATGGGCCGTAAATGGCACTCCCCCCACGGCAAAGGAATCTGGATGAGCCTGGTGCTGCGTCCAGATCTGCCGCTGGCCTTGACTCCGCAGCTGACGCTGCTCGCCGGAGTGGCTGTCTGCACAGCCATCCGTGAGGTTACCGGGGTGCCGGCCGGCATCAAGTGGCCGAATGACCTGCTGGCCGGCGGCCGCAAAATCTGCGGAATTCTGCTGGAATCCTCGCTT
Source organism: Paenibacillus sp. FSL R7-0333 (assembly GCF_038000365.1). Taxonomy (NCBI): domain Bacteria; kingdom Bacillati; phylum Bacillota; class Bacilli; order Caryophanales; family Paenibacillaceae; genus Paenibacillus; species Paenibacillus sp. FSL R7-0333. Next base: position 4,495,811 of record NZ_JBBOBZ010000001.1, on the reverse strand, counting down.
CGTGAAGGCGGGCTGCATTATTGCATCGCCGGTATCGGCATCGCTGCAAATTTGACGGAGGAAGACTACCCGGAGGAGCTGCGCGGGATCGGTACATCGCTGCTGATCGAAGGCGGGGGCATTCCTGTAGACCGCACAAGGCTTGCGGAAGCCGTGCTGAAGGAATTCGAATATTTGTACCGGGTCTATCTGCAGCAAGGCTTCCAGCCTGTAAAGGAGCTGTGGGAGTCAATGTCGGTGACACTGGGGCGTCAGGTATACGTGAATACTCCCCAAGGCCGCACCGAAGCCACTGCTGTCGGACTGAGCGATAACGGCGGACTCCTGTTACGTAACGAATCCGGTGAGGTCGTGAGCGTACTTTCAGGTGAAATCGAGATGATCTAGGCGGCAGAAGCTGCCGCCATTAAGTTACAATAGTAAAGTCCCATAGGATCTCATAGCTGCCTAACACTGTAAATAGAACTACAATTGGTTTAATTGTATTTGGTACACTTAAAAGCAGCGAAATTTTTATAATGGCGGGGATAGATGTATTTTGTACAATTAAAATATGGAAAATTCCGCCTTTTTCAGAATTAAAGGGTATTTAATGGTACATACTGCAATTAAATCCCTCCCAGCTTAAATATCCTTCACTTTAGTTGCACAAAATACAGTTAACACCATCCACTTACACCATCAGCTACTTCAAGACATGTCATATTTTAAAATATAAGAAATATCTGTTTCACACGATAACTTATCCTTCTATTTCTCGCTGAAACGGTACCGTCCTTTATAAGGACGGTAAAGCTGTTTCGACTTGAGGTGTTTATTTTTGTGTTTTTTTGGTATACTGTCCTCATGAGGCGGCATCGCATGGCGAGCTGTACTCACGCAATTGTATCTTTTAACAGGACACCTATTTACCGGATGTACCTTCATAACTGGATGTAACGGTTACGTTGGATTCTGCTCTGAGCCGTAAGGACCGAGACAGAAGGGACGATCGCGAGTGACTCTTTTTTGCCCTTCGGACCTTTTTAGCGGACCATGCTAAAGGGTTTTTTTGTTTGCGCGGATACCGCGTATTTTATGGAAAAGGGGAATGAGAGCAATGGCAGACAAACACGCACTGAATATTATCAAGATGAAAAAAATGAAAACGGACGGGGTGCCCCTGAGCATGCTGACCGCTTATGACTACCCTTCAGCCCTGCTGGCGGAAGAAGCCGGAATCGACCTGATTCTGGTCGGTGATTCCCTGGGAAATGTCGTGCTTGGTTATGACACCACGCTGCCGGTTACCATAGAGGATATGGTCTACCATACCCGGTCGGTGAAGCGCGGGGCGCCTAATACTTTTATAGTGGCTGATATGCCGTTCATGACCTACCACGGAAGTGTGGATGAGACCTTGCGCGGTGTGCGAAGACTGATGCAGGAAGGCCAGGCCCATGCGGTCAAAATGGAAGGCGGTCTTGAGATCTGCTCCGCAGTGTCGGCTGTAGTAGCAGCCGGAGTTCCGGTGCTCGGCCATATCGGCCTGACCCCGCAGTCGGTCAATATGATCGGCGGCTACCGGATTCAGGGGAAGGATGCCAAGGATGCGCAGCGGCTGATGGACGAAGCGAAGGCACTGGAAGCAGCCGGGGCATTCGGCATTGTACTGGAGCTGGTTACGGAGGAAGTGGCAGAAGCCATCTCCAAGGCTGTCAGCATACCGACCATCGGCATCGGTGCCGGGCGTTACTGTGACGGACAGGTTCTGGTGTTCCATGATGTCCTGCGGTATGCCTCACCTTACCGGGAGAAAAAGTTCGTCAAAACCTACGCCGATGTAGGCACTCTAATTCGTGAAGGCATCACCAGCTACGTTCAAGAAGTGAAGGACCGCTCGTTCCCTGCGGAAGAGCATGTGTTTCGCGCGGACGAGACCGTTTTGGAATCTTTATACGGCAATGCCGGCAAAGGAGTGAAATAAAATGAGAGTGATCCGAACGATTGCTGAACTGCGCGAAGCGCTCGAATATATGCGTCAAGGGGGCCATGGCCCTGTTGGCTTTGTGCCTACCATGGGATATTTGCATGAAGGACATGCCAGTCTGCTGCGTAAGGCAGGGGAGAAGAGCGGCACGGTGGTGATGAGTATTTTTGTCAATCCGCTGCAATTTGGCCCGAATGAGGACTTTGCTTCTTATCCGCGGGATGAGCAGCGTGATCTGGCGCTGGCTGAACGTGAAGGTGCGGACCTGGTGTTCATCCCCAGTGTAGAAGAGATGTATCCGCAGCCGATCCGTACAGGCGTATCGGTCTCCTCGCTTACGTCGCAGCTCTGCGGTGCTTCGCGTCCGGGACATTTTGACGGAGTAACTACTGTGGTCAGCAAGCTGTTTCATATCGTGCAGCCGGATTACGCCTTCTTCGGACTGAAGGATGCCCAGCAGGTAGCGGTTCTCCGCCGGATGGTGTCTGACCTTAACATGAACGTGGACATTATCGCCTGTCCCATTGTGCGCGAGGAAGATGGGCTGGCGCTTAGCTCCCGCAATGTCTATCTGAGCAGCGAGGAGCGCAGACAGGCGCTGGTATTGTCTCGTTCCCTGCGCGAGGTGCGCCAGGCTATGGAAGAGGGCAGCATTCGTACCGTAGATGAAGCACGGGCTCTGCTGGTCTCGGTCATTGCTGAATCGCCGCTTGCGGTCATTGATTATGCGGAGATTCTAACCTTCCCTGATCTGGAAGAGCTGGAAGGCGGCAGCAGGCTGACGGATGCGGGCGGAGAGGTTATAATGGCTCTGGCCGTGAAGTTCGGCAGAACCCGTCTGATTGACAATAATGTATTTATTCCTAAGGAGGCACACGCTCTTGTTTAGACATATGATGAAATCCAAAATCCACCGGGCAACGGTCACTGAAGCCAATCTCAATTATGTGGGCAGCATTACCATTGATGAAGATCTGATGGAAGCTGCAGACCTGCTGGAGAACGAGAAGGTGCAGATCGTGGATAATAATAACGGTTCCCGTCTGGAGACTTATGTCATTCCAGGTCCGCGCGGCAGCGGCGTCATTTGTCTGAACGGGGCGGCGGCGCGTTTGGTACAGCCTGGCGATACAGTGATTATTATATCCTACGCTGTCATGTCCTCCGAGGAGCTGGCGGCGCACAAGCCGACTGTAGTGTTCGTTGATGCGGGCAACAAGCCGGTGAAGCTGGCGGATCATGAGATTCACGCGACGATTGCCTGAATTCTGAGCTTTGAGCCATGTAATCAATGGCAGGGATGAAGACCCCTGTACTTGCTGATAATGAAGTAAGGCAAGCTTAAGCTGACTTCATTATCAGTAAGGGTGGGATGTCCGGTGTTTCAACATTTATTTGCTGAGATGAACAAGATGCTCCAGGAGATCAAAGCCGACTATCCTACTGCGGAGGGTGCCCGCCGAAGCGATCTTTTATCCAAGTATAATATGCTCCACCGAATCAGTGATAATGTAATGGATGAATGGCTGGTCTTCGCCGAGAAGCTGAGCGAGTTCCGGGAACAGGCGGATTTCCAGGTTCAGCCAGAGGAGCTGCCGGAAGAGGAAGCGCCCGAGCTTGGGATGGATGCTTTTGTCAGAGGCCAGGGCTATTACAAGCTGCTGATGTACCGCAAATGCATTGAACAGTTCAGGGAGGTTACGGCTAAGTATCCGGACAGCCTCGCTGCCCGCCTGTATCTGGCCATGGCTTATCTGCAGGAGGGAGAAGGCGATACCGCCTGGGGACATCTGAATCACATGCTGGGCCTGATCCGTGAGGAGAAGCTGAAGGCGATGATCTATAATGCGCTGGGCTGTATCCGGGCTTCTCAGGAACGCTTCAATGAGGCCAGTGAGCTATTCAGCCTGTCGCTGCTGCATGACCCGGATCTGCCGGAGCCGAATGTGAATCTGGAGGTATGCCGCAGACGGGGCGGGAAGCTGGAGTTTGGCCATCAGCTGGTTTCGCTTTTATAATTTATCCTCGGTTTCTTTAGGCGATGCGCCCCGTTTCCCGGGGTGTGCATCGCCTTTTTTCGTAACTTCTGTTATGCTGATAAAGAGTCTCAAGTGAAAGGGAATAGAACTTATAATGAAATTTGCCGTGCTTGATTTTGAAACTACGGGAACCCAATCTGTGGGAGAGATCATCCAGGTTGGCCTTGCCATTATAGAAGAAGACGGGACGATCTCCCGGGTGTATGGTTCCTATGTCAAGCCCGGAGCGCCCATTCCTCCTTTTATTACGGGCCTGACCGGAATTACAGACAGCGACGTACAGGATGCGCCGGAGCTCGATGAGATGATGATGGAGCTGGTGCCGCTGCTGGATGATGTCGTCCTCGTCGGACACAATGTCGCGTTTGATTTTCATTTTTTGCAGAATGCGCTGGACCGCTGCGGCTACCTGCCGTTTCAGGGGCGGATTCTGGATACGATCGATTTTCTCAAAATATGCTTTCCCTCACTGAGCACCTATCAGCTTGGCGCGGTAAGCAGCCACTTCGGCATTACGCATGACCGTCCCCATCAGGCGGACAGTGATGCGCTTGCCACGGCTATTGTGCTGCTCAAATGTCTGGAAGAGCTGCAGAGTCTGCCGCTCTTGACGATTCAGCGGCTGAATGAGCTGTTCGCGGACGAAGACAGTGATCTGGCCTGGTATTTCGACGGTCTGCTGCGGGAGCGGGAGATGGAGACCTTTCAGCCGGAAGGTGAGCTGAGCTTCTACCGCCAGCTTGCGCTGGCTGTGGGGGACTGGGCAGAGCTGGCTACGCCACGGGAGGATGGAAGCGTCAATCCGCTGGAGAATATTACCTTTGAAGAATATATGGATGAGGTAACCAAGCGGCTGAAGGCTGTTCTTCCCCAGTATGAGAGCCGGGAAGCCCAGGAGCTGATGATCCATGAGGTCATTACAGCGCTTGAGCAGGACAAGCATCTACTGATTGAAGCGGGAACAGGCACCGGTAAATCGCTGGGTTATCTGCTTCCGGCTATCTACCATAGTGTGAAAAGTGATCAGAAGGTGATGGTCAGCACGCATACCATTAACCTTCAGGACCAGCTGCGGGAGCGGGATATTCCGCTCTTAACCAGCGTTGTGCCGTTCCCGTTCAAGGCCTCCATCTTTAAGGGAAGAGGGCACTATTTGTGTCTGCGCAAGTTCGAACATAGAATGAACAAAAAGGACTTTACGAGTCCAAGGGAAGAAGCGCTCACCGCTGCGCAAATGCTCGTTTGGCTGACCCAGACGACGACCGGCGATGATGAGGAGCTTAACTTAAGCGGACGGGGCGGCGATTTCTGGGAGACGGTAGCCAGTGATACCGACTCCTGCCTGGGACGCGCATGTCCCTGGTTCCGCAAATGCTATTACCACCGGGCCAAGCATGAAGCCGGGATCTCCGATGTGGTGGTCACCAATCACTCCAAGCTGTTCGCAGATGTCAAAGCCGGGCATCAGCTTCTTCCGGCGTACGACCATCTTGTGATTGATGAAGCCCATCATCTGGAGGATATTGCCGGCAAGCATCTTGGCATGCAGATGAAATATTTCACATTCGCCCATACCCTCACCCGTCTCTATAAGGATAGCCGGAGCGGGCAGCTGCCTGCCCTCCGCCAGAGTCTGCAGTCTTCGGGCAGTGAGCAGGCCTCCGAATGGAGCGGCGTGATCGACCGGATCTATCCCGATCTGCTGACGGTGAAGGAGTCCTGGGATGCGCTCAGCGACCGGCTCTTCAGCCTGCTGCCCGAGCGCAGCGATGCCGGGGCCGGTGAAGCAGGCCAGCTGGTGGCACGCCTGCAGCCGGGCAAGAAGCCGAAGGATTGGGAGGAGCTGGCTGCCCTTGAGAATACACTGAACCTCAGTCTGAGCGATATCATCCGCAAGGGCGACAAAATGCTCAGTGAAATGCGTGACACGGACAGCCAATCCTCCTCAGACAGTCTTGTGACTGATATCGGTGGGTTATTCAAGGATCTGGCATCCATTAGAGAGCAGATCCGCTTCTTCATGAGTCTGAACGATGAGAACATCGTGTATTGGCTGGAGGGAAGCGGCAATTATAAGGGCAAGTCGCTGCAAATGTATGCTGTTCCCGTAGATGTCAGCACCCAGCTCAGGGAGCTGTTCTTCGATAAGAAGAAGAGCATTATCCTGACCTCGGCCACCTTATCCGTGGATAAATCCTTCCAGTTTATGATTGATAACCTGGGTCTTGGCGAAGCTGCAGAGCAGCGGCGTCTGATGACTGCACTGCTTCCGTCGCCATTCAAGTATCGTGAGCAGGCTCTCCTGGTCATTCCCCGGGACTTCCCGAGCGTCAAGGGGAGTATTGGGGATGCCCGCTTTGTGGACACCCTCGTGCACTCCCTTGCCGAGACAGCTGTAACAACACGGGGACGGATGCTGGTGCTGTTTACCTCCTACAAGATGCTGCGCCAGGTGTATGAACCGCTGAAGGAGGCACTTGCCTCACAGGATATCGCGGTACTCGGACAAGGTGTGGAAGGCGGCAGCCGGAGCAAGCTGATCCGCCGCTTCCAGGACAGCCCGGCTTCGGTCTTGCTGGGTACCAGCAGCTTCTGGGAAGGGGTGGATATCCCGGGAGAAGCATTGACCTGCCTGGCGATTGTCAGACTGCCGTTCCAGCCGCCAAATCACCCGCTGGCAGAAGCGAAGTCGGAGCTGCTTCAGGCACAGAAGAAGAATCCGTTCATGAAGCTGTCCGTGCCGCAGGCCGTCATCCGCTTCAAGCAGGGCTTCGGGCGGCTGGTCCGCACGGCGCAGGACCGGGGCATCGTAATTGTGTACGATACCAGAGTCATTGAATCGCATTATGGAAAGTACTTCCTGTACTCGCTCCCCGGTCCCAAGATGGAGCATATGCTCACCGAGCAGATGGTCCCGAGAATTGCCGAATGGCTGGATGACGGCGGGGTTTCCTAATTCTTCTGCTATTGCTATTATTAATAAGTCATGATTAACCTGAAGATCCGTTCCCGCCTGCCCTGCCACTCCGGCAGGCGGCGGGGCACGGTTGCTATAATTGTACGGGTCTAACACAACTTTTAAGGAGGAGAATACATGAAATCGGATAAAATATCGGAGGCCGTCGTGCGCAGGCTCCCAGTGTACCTGCGTTTCCTGAACGATCTCCAAAAACGTGAAATCTCCACAGTCTCTTCTCAGGAGCTGGGCCAGAAGCTTGACCTAAATCCCGCCCAGATCCGTAAGGATTTGGCTTATTTCGGCGATTTTGGCAGGAAAGGCATCGGCTATGATGTATCTTATCTGATTGAGAAGATCCGCCATATCCTGAAGCTTGACCAGCAAATTAATGTTGCACTGGTTGGAGCCGGTAACCTCGGTCATGCCTTGTCTAACTACAACGCTTACTTGAAGGATACGATGAAGATTACTGCCATCTTCGATGCCTACCCGCCGAAGGTGGGCCAGCAGATCAACTCGCTGGTTGTGCAGCCGATGGAGGAGCTAAGCAGTACAATCCGTTCGCAGGGCATCCGGATCGGGATTATTACCGTGCCCGACAGTGAAGCCCAGAACGTAGCTGATATTCTTGTGGATTCCGGTATCGAAGCGATTCTGAACTTCGCACCGGTTATTCTCAAGACGCCTGCCAATATCCGGATTCATGCCGCAGATTTCACCACAGATCTGCAGAGCTTGGCCTATTATTTGCATGATGGAAAGGATGAGGCTGAAGATGAGCAGTAAGATCACGATAATCAAGAATGGGCACTTCCTGGTTCCGGGCAGTGACAAGCCGGTACTGAGCGGGTACATGACCCTGGAGAATGATTTGATTACTTACATAGGTGAAGCTGAGCCGGTAGTGGAGGATGGCGCACAGGTCGTAGACGGCAGCCGTCTGCTGTTCATGCCTGGTCTGGTCAATACCCATGGTCATACTGCAATGTCACTGCTGCGCGGATACGGCGACGATATGGTGCTTCAGTCTTGGCTGCAGGAGAAGATGTGGCCGATGGAAGAGAAATTCACTGGTGATGATGTATATTGGGGAACCTCGTTGTCCGTGCTGGAGATGCTGAAGGGCGGCACAACCACCTTCCTCGATATGTATGATCATATGGACCGGGTAGCGGAAGTGACCGAGCAGTCTGGTATTCGTGCTGTGTTGATGCGCGGCGTAATTGGGCTGTGCCCGGAAGAGGTACAGCAAGCGAAGCTCGCTGAGGCGATTGCTTTTGCCCGTAACTGGCACGGCAAGGCTGACGGCAGAATTACGACCATGCTCTCACCGCACGCCCCGTACACCTGTCCTCCAGAGTTTTTCATGAAGTTTGTGCAGGCTGCCCATGATCTAGACCTGCCAATGCACACCCATATGTCCGAGACGCGCCATGAAGTGGAACAGAACGTGGCCGACTACGGCCTGCGTCCGGTCGCACATCTGGAGAAGCTCGGAATGTTCACCCGTCCTTCGCTCATTGCCCACGGGGTTCATCTGAACGATGAAGAGATCGGGATTCTGGCCCGCCATAACGTTGGCGTGTCGCATAACCCCGGCAGTAACCTGAAGCTGGCCAGCGGGGTTGCCCGTGTTCCTGAACTGCTGAGAGCCGGGATTAAGGTCTCCCTGGGTACAGACGGTGCGGCAAGCAACAACAATCTGGATATGTTCGAAGAGATGAGGCTGGCGGCTCTGATCCACAAGGGCGTAAGCGGTGATCCTACAGCGGTACCGGCTCCTGAGGCGCTTCTGATGGCTACGGAGTACGGGGCGCAGTCTATTTTCCTAAGCGGGGTAGGCCGGCTTGCAGCAGGAATGAAGGCCGACTTCATCGCACTTGATATTGACCAGCCTCATCTGCTGCCGCATACCGATCTGCTCTCCCATGCCGTATATTCGGCAAGTGCCAAGGATGTAGAGCATGTATGGGTGAACGGCCAGCAGGTTGTGAAGCATGGACAATGCCTGACACTTGATGAAGAAGCCATCCGCCGCAAAGCACAGGAGACGTTCGAGAGCCTGCTTAAACGGTAATTCAGGGGAACGGGAAAGGAAGCAGCGTGGTGAAGAAGAAGAGGAGAAAATGGATCTGGCTGGGGATTACCGTGGTGCTGCTCCTTCTGTTCGGACTAAGCCAGTTCTATGCCTACATTATGAAGGACCAGTGGAACGAGCGGAGTGAGGCCAAGGAGCTGGCCCGGGCGCGTGCCGGACTAACAGAGGTAACCAAGGCCCAGAAATCTGTCTGGAATGAGAATGAGATCTACTGGGTGCTGACCGGTAAAAATGAAGCTGGGACCGAGCTGATGGTGTGGGTCCGTTTCACCTTGGAGGGCAAGCCTGCCGGAGGCGACAACGACCTGTATGCTGAGGAACTGAGCAATGGCACCTCAGAAGAGAAAATGCGCGGAATCATAGCCGCTCAGCTGCCGGACATTACGATCGAACGGCTGCTGCCCGGTGTATACAACGGGGAATATGCCTGGCAGCTATTTTACAAAAAAGACGGGCGATTCTATTATAACTTTTACCGCTTCAAGGATGGCAGCGCCATCGGTGAGGGGTACAGTCTGCCGAACCGTTAAGCGGACGGCCAGGCTTGGATTATAGGAGAAGTGGGAGATACAGTGATACTGTGCTCCCGCTTTTTTTGGTGTATCCATAAGAGTAAAGAACAGGTTAGAGCCGTTCATGGGCTTGAGAGTATATACGGGTTGCAATACCATTCATGTATATTAGATCAGCCACAGGAGACGGAATTTTAGACAGGGGGAATTGATAATATGGAAATTTTGTCCTATTTGTATCAGGCGGTGGATCTGTTCAAGGAGGAGCTGGGGGAGAATCTGTCGGGAATTTACGTGCATGGCTCACTGGCGATGGGCTGTTTTCACCCCGATACCAGCGATATCGATCTGCTGATCGTCGTACATGACAAGCTGCCCGCAGAGGTCAGTCATAGACTTGCCAGGCGTATTGTAGGTTATCATGACAGTCTGCCGAATAAGCGCGGAATTGAACTATCCATCGTCCTTAAGACATACCTGCGAAATTTTGTGTATCCTACGCCTTTTGAATTTCACTTTTCGGAAGCACATTTAGAGCGGTACAGAACTGATGAGAATTATCTGTGCGGCGGCTTTGAGGATGCTGATCTGGCGGCGCATTTTGCAGTAGTCTACCATCGCGGGTTTATCTTGTACGGGGAGCCGATCCGCGAGGCCTTTGCGCCGGTAGACAACAGGTACTATCTGGATTCCATTATCAGGGATATCGATGATGCGCCGCAGAATATTAAGAAATCACCGGTGTATTACATACTGAATCTATGCAGGATACTCTATTATATGCAGGAAGGTCATGTTTCTTCCAAGAAGGAAGGCGGGGAGTGGGGGCTGCAGCAGTTGCCTGAAGTCTATCACGGCTTGCTTAGACAGTGTCTGAAGGAATATAGCGGTGCGGGGGACGCCGAAGGCTATGAGCCGGGCGAATTAACTGATTTTGCGGAATATATGATGGCTGAAATCCAGCGGACTCCGAACTGAAGATTGGCCGGGTAAAAATGATAAGCGCATGAAACATCCAGAAATTAGTATCAAAAATTTTAAATATATTCACAACTTTATGTAAAATCGTATATACACCTATGATATACTACTACTTGTACTAAGACATGCTTAAGAGCATGTCAGTCTCGGAAGGGCGCTAGACACGCTGGATGGTCTTTATTATAGAGTTATGCTCGGTCATTTTTGAGAGGAGGACGTTTCTTGAAACTGCGTCTTATGCCTGTACTGCTAACGTCTCTGCTGTCTGCTGCATTATTGTTTGGTGGCTGGTATTCTTACCGTCAGTTCGCGGTGCAGGAGCCGCTTCAGAAGCTGGTATCATCCTACGAGGGAGTGAAGGATTCCCATATTACTATTAAACGCAATGAGGTCACTTTGAAACTGGATTTGCAGCCGGGCACGAAATTACGTGAACTGGTGCAGTATGTATCAAGAGAAGGCAGCACTGCTATTGACGGACGGACCCTGAAGCTGGATGTGGAGCAGAAGCCGAGCGAGCTGCTGGATGAGTACTGGGATAAAGCGATGTTCTCTGTAGCAGAAGCGATGGAGAGCCGGAAGTATACATTGATACCAGCGAAGCTGGATGGACTTAAGGAGCAGGACAGCAAGTACAGCGGGGTTACAGCTACCACAGAGATTGATGACAATAATGTGTATGTAAGCCTGAGCAACGGCACTGAGAGCAAATTTATCATTCTGCCGCGTGCAGCAGCCAAGATGGGAGTGTGGAACAATGCCTAAGTACTGGAAAGAGGTTTTAGCCGGATTCGTTCCGGTCATGCTGATTTTTATGGCTTTTGTGGGGATCAATATCTTCCCCGTAATCATAGCGCTGGGTATGGTTGCCGCGCTCCTGTTCATTGCCCATGCCCGTGGCGGTCTGACAGTTAATGCAGGTGCAGATAAGAAGCGCAAGAAGAACGGCCCCTCCAAGCTGACTTTTGAAGAGATCGGCGGACAGGACAATGCCAAGCAGGAGCTGCGTGAAGCGCTGGACTTCCTGATCCGGCATGAAGAAATCAGCAAGTTCGGGATTCGCCCGCTTAAGGGAATTCTGCTTACAGGTCCTCCGGGAACAGGAAAGACGCTGATGGCTAAGGCTGCTGCGCATTATACGGGCTCCGTGTTTGTAGCTGCCTCGGGTAGTGAATTTGTTGAGATGTATGTCGGTGTGGGTGCGGGACGCGTACGCGATTTGTTCAAGGATGCCCGCACACGCGCACTCAAGGAGAATAAGCAAAGCGCCATTATTTTCATTGATGAAATCGACGTCATCGGCGGGAAGCGAGAAGGCGGACAGCAGCGTGAATATGATCAGACCCTCAATCAGCTGCTGACGGAGATGGACGGGATTTATAACAACGATACCCCGCGCATCCTGCTGGTAGCCGCAACGAACCGCAAGGAGATGCTTGATTCTGCGCTGCTTCGCCCGGGGCGTTTTGACCGCCATATTCAGGTGGATATGCCTGACAAGAAGGGCCGCAAGTCGATTCTCGACCTGCATGCCAAGAACAAGCCGCTGCATGATACCGTGGATCTGGATAAAATCGCCGAAGAAGCTTACGGCTTCTCGGGTGCGCAGCTGGAGAGCGTGATGAACGAAGCCGCGATCTACATGATGCGTGAGAATCTGACCCTGGTAGAGCAGCGTCATCTGTCGATGGCGATCGACAAGGTCATGATGGGTGAGAAGACCGACCGTGAGACCAACCATGAAGAGAAGAAGCGGGTAGCGATTCATGAGCTTGGACATGCTATTATGGCTGAGCTGCTGCGCCCCGGAAGCGTTAGCCAGGTAACACTTACCCCGCGCGGTCAGGCTCTAGGGTATGTCCGGCATAATCCGCAGACCGAGCAGTATCTGTACACGAAGGATTACCTGGAGAACCAGATCATGATTGCCCTGGGAGGAGCGGCTGCCGAAGAGATGTATTACGGCGGACGCAGTACCGGTTCCCGTGGAGACTTCGATCAGGCGCTGAATATCGTCGAGACCATGATGAAGTCAGGGCTCACCTCGCTCGGCATTGCGAATCTGCAAATGGTTACCACTGAAGAATTAATGAAGGAAAACAGTAAGATACTGGATGAACTTATGATCCGCACGAATGACCTGCTGGAGCAGCAGAGAAATATATTTGATTACTCCCTTGACATTTTAATGAAGGAAGAAGTTCTCTCCGGAGAGCAATTTCGTTGTCAATTTCGTGACAGTGTCCTTTTACCGGCATAATTCTTTATGCCGGTTATTTTTTTTTACTTTTCAGACATGCTAAGATATCATTATATGTCGGGCTACTTATTTTTTTCGACAGACAAGGTACAATACAGAAGTATAGATACCTGAAAGGATGGAGACTTTTACATGAATTTTAAAAAGATCGGTGTCATCGGCGGAGGCACAATGGGACAAGGGATTGCCGAAATGCTGGCAGCCAAGGGCCTGGATGTTATGCTGGTGGAGAAAACTGCTGAAAGACTGAACTACTCCTACGAAATGATCGAGACCAGTCTGGACAAGCAGCTGGAGAAATGGGCAATTACCCAGGCGGAGAAGAAGCTGATTCTGTCCCGTATCCAGAAGGTTACACATTTCGCTGAACTCAGCTCCTGCGATATGGTCATTGAGACAATCGTTGAAGATCTGGAGGCGAAGCAAAAGGTATTCAATCAGCTCGATCAGGTGTGTCCGAGTCACATTATTCTTGCGAGCAATACGTCAACGCTCAGCTTGACGGAGCTTGCAAGCTCTACAATGTATCCGGAACGCGTTATCGGCATGCACTTCATACATCCTGTAGGAAAGGTTGATCTGGTTGAAATCGTGCGCGGCCTGAAGACCTCGGACAGCACATTTGAAGATACCAAAGCCTTTGTCGATGAGATTGTAGAGAAAAAAGGCGTTATGATCTACGAATCCCCCGGATTTGTATCTTCGCGCCTCATTTGCCTGTTCATTAACGAGGCTATGCATGTGCTGCAGGAAGGTGTCGCTTCTCCTGAAGACATTGATGACGCTATGCGTATCGGCTACCAGTTCCAGAACGGGCCGCTTGAAATGGCAGACCGCTTCGGTCTGGATTCCGTTCTTGCCGCACTGGAGAATATGTTCCGTGAATACGGCGAACTCAAGTATCGTCCATCTACAATTCTCAAAAAGATGGTGCGTGCCGGACAACTGGGTGCAAAATCGGGCGAAGGCTTCTTCAAGTATGACAAGGATGGTGACCGTGTATGAATATCTTAGTTATTAATTCCGGCAGTTCTTCATTGAAATACCAGCTGTACAATATGACCGATGAATCTGTACTTGCCAAAGGCCTGGTAGAACGTATTGGAATGGATTCATCCATTCTGAACCATAAGCCGACCGGCAAGCAGGAAGTAACCGAAGTAAGCGAAATTCTGGAGCACAATACGGCAATCCGTAAAGTGCTTGCTTGTCTGACAGACAAAGAGCATGGCGTTATCGCATCCACCGATGAGATTAATGCAGTGGGCCACCGTGTAGTGCACGGGGGGGAATTCTTCAAATCCTCCGCGCTGGTCGATGCCGATGCGAAGACCAAGATCCGCCAGCTGTTCGACCTTGCGCCGCTGCATAACCCGGCTGCGATGATGGGGATTACCGCATCCGAGAATAATATGCCCGGTGTGCCGCAGGTCGTTGTATTCGATACTGCCTTCCACCAGACGATGCCTGAGAAGGCTTATATGTATGCCATCCCGAGAGTGCTTTACAACAAATACAAAGTACGCCGTTATGGCGCGCACGGAACCTCCCATGATTTCGTCAGCAAGGCTGCTGCAGAGTATCTGGACCGTCCGCTTGGCGACCTCAAAATTATCACCTGCCACATCGGTAACGGTGCCAGCGTAACTGCAGTTAACGGCGGCATTTCTGTTGATACTTCGATGGGGATGACTCCGCTGGAAGGTCTGATGATGGGTACACGCAGTGGTGACCTTGACCCGGCTATTGTTCCTTATGTAATGAATAAGGAAGAACTGTCTGTCGGTGAAGTGAACTCCATGCTGAACAAGCACAGCGGACTTCTGGCAATCTCTGGCGTGAGCAGTGACATGCGTGATATTATTGACGGTGCGGAGAAAGGCGAGCCTAATTCGACGCTTGCTTTTGAAATGTACGAGTATCGTCTGCGTAAATATATCGGTTCTTATGCAGCTGCCATGAATGGGGTAGACGTAATTGTATTCACCGCTGGTGTAGGCGAGAATGCTTCCCTGCTGCGCGAAAAAGTACTGAACAATCTTACGTTCCTCGGAATCGAGCTGGATGCAGAAGCCAACAAGGTCCGTTCGGGTGATCCTCGGCGTATCTCTACAGCCAATTCCAAGGTACAGGTGCTTGTGGTTCCAACGAACGAAGAGCTTGTGATCGCACGCGATACCTATCGTATTGTGCAAGGAGTTAACGGCTAAATTAGAGGAGAGATAGTAGGCATGGCTAACAAAAGTGTAATCAAGAACGTGAATGAGCATGTCGGAGAGACTGTTGTCATCGGCTGTTGGGTCAACAACAAGCGCTCCAGCGGTAAAATTCAGTTCCTGCAGCTTCGGGACGGTACGGGCTATATCCAGGGAGTTGTGGTGAAATCGGAAGTGCCTGAGCAGGTCTGGGACGATGCCAAGAGCCTTACCCAGGAAAGCTCGCTGTATGTGACCGGAATCATCCGGGAGGAGCCGCGCAGCCAGTCAGGCTATGAAATGACGGTTACAGGTATTGAGGTTCTGCATCTTACCGAGAATTATCCAATCACACCTAAGGAGCATGGCGTCGATTTCCTGATGGATCACCGTCATCTCTGGCTGCGTTCCTCCAAGCAGCGGGCGGTCATGGTGATTCGTGCGGAGATTATCCGCGCGGTTCAGCAGTTCTTCAATGAGCGCGGCTTCACGAAGGTGGACCCGCCGATTCTGACACCAACGTCAGCGGAAGGCACGACCAACCTGTTCCACACCAAGTACTTCGAAGAGGATGCGTATCTTACCCAAAGCGGACAGCTGTACATGGAAGCTGCAGCCATGGCTCTGGGACGCGTCTATTCGTTCGGGCCTACCTTCCGTGCAGAGAAATCCAAGACCCGCCGCCACTTGATTGAGTTCTGGATGATTGAGCCGGAAATGGCCTTCACCGATCATGAAGAGAGCCTGTGCGTGCAGGAGGATTTCATCAGCTTTGTCGTGCAGTCCGTGCTTACGAATTGCCGCGCCGAGCTGGAAGCGGTGGGCCGCGATGTCTCGAAGCTTGAGAACATCAAAGCGCCATTCCCGCGTATCAGCTATGACGATGCGATTAAGTTCCTGAACGAAAAAGGCTATGAAATTGCCTGGGGCGATGATTTCGGGGCTCCTCATGAGACGGCGATTGCCGAGATGAGCGACAGACCGGTCTTCATTACCCACTATCCGGCTTCCTTCAAGGCTTTCTATATGAAGCCGCATCCTGATCGTCCGGAAGTGGTGCTGTGTGCGGATATGATCGCTCCTGAAGGCTACGGGGAGATCATTGGCGGTTCACAGCGTATCGATGATCCGGCGCTGCTGGAAGCCCGCTTCAAGGAACATAACCTGTCGATGGATACCTACAAATGGTACATGGATCTGCGCACCTACGGCACGGTTCCACACTCCGGCTTCGGTCTGGGGCTGGAGCGTACTGTAGCCTGGATCTGCGGTCTGGACCATGTCCGTGAGACCATTGCCTTCCCTCGTACACTGTACCGTCTTTACCCTTAAAGAATAGGGAAAGGGGGCTTAAGTATGGACGGAAAAGGATGGAATACCTGGGGCGAGGGCGTAGCCTTCGGCCTGGAGAACGGAATGGCCGTCATTCCTTATGCACTCCTGAAATATTACCGGAAGCTGAATCTGACCGGCAGTGAATCCATGCTGCTGATTCACCTGCTCTCCTTCAGACAGGTGGAGGGGATTGATTTCCCTTCCCTGGAGGAGCTGCAGGCAGTAACCGGGCGCAGTATTCCGGTGATTGCCGGAGAACTGCAGAAGCTTATGAAGGAAGGGTTCATCAGCATTGACGGAGATAACGACGAGCTGAGAGACATCCATTATGAGCGCTATAACTTCTCCGGCCTATACGCCAAGCTGGGAGCTTATCTGGCGGAACTCACCCGGGAGAATGCCCAGGAGAAGCCCAGCCAGAGCGGGCGGGAGCCGGGTGCCCGTGCAGTGGCTCATTACTCCGGGGCTACCGCACCGGATGGCGGCTATGGCCGCCCGGCTGTGCCGGGTGACAAGGAGTCAGAGGACGGACGCAGTCTGTTCAGCATTTTCGAGAAGGAATTCGGACGTCCGCTGTCCCCCATGGAATGTGAATCCATTTCCGGCTGGGTGGATGAAGACCGCTATCCCGAGGAACTGATTCTGCTCGCGCTGAAGGAGTCGGTCTTTGCCGGAAAGGTTCATTTCCGTTACATTGACCGCATTCTGCTGGAATGGGCCCGCAACCGGGTGAAGAATGCTCTGGATGTCAAAGCTTATTCCCAGAAATTCCGGGGCGGCGGCAGATGAGCGGAGCGAGTTAGAGATGCCGGTCCAGGGCAAGTCCCGGCCGGTTAAGGTGTCTCTTAAGTCATGTATGTGGCTTAAGGGGCACTTTTTTTGATTTGCTGCTTGTGAGTTGGCGGAAAGTGGGAGGGGAGCGGGGGTGAGGGGCTGAAGTGCCACTGAATTCAGCAAAAGTGGCTTGATGAGCAAAATGAAGGGTATAAATGCACTTGAAGCTGGCGGAATTGTGCCTCACAACCCGCGAACAGCCCGCAATTCCTTCACATGGAAGGAACTGCGGGCTGTTATGTTGTAGTAAGAATATCAATAACTAGGCCAAAAAATTAGTGCAGCTCCTGCTCCAGAGCCGAGCCCATCTCGCGGGAACGTTCCGCACACCGGTTGACGGCGGAAATGACGGTCTCAAAGAAATCGCCGCGCTCCAGTACTTCAATGGCCGCCTGGGTAGATCCATTCGGCGAGGTGACCTTTTTGCGCAGGGCGGCAGGCTCTTCACCGGTCTGCTGCACCATCCGGGCTGCGCCAAGCACGGTCTGGACGGTCAGCTCACGGCTCTGCGCAAGCGGCAGCCCTCCGCGGATACCGGCAGCGATCATCGCTTCCATCATGTAATAGATGTAAGCCGGTCCGCTGCCGGAGATCCCGGTTAAGGTCTCCATCCGTTCTTCGTCAATGACCGCCGTCAGGCCGACCGCTTCGAAGATATTAAGCGCTGTACGGCGGCTGTCTTCGCCAACCTCCTTGGAGAAGGCAATCCCGGTAGCACCAAGGCCGATGGAGCTAGAGGTGTTCGGCATGGTGCGGACCACAGGCTGCGGATTCCCCAGTAAGCCTTGCATCGTACGGATGGTCAGCCCGGCAATGACAGAGATGACGAGCTGATCCGGCGACAGCAGCGGTCCCAGTGAACGGAGCGCTTCGGCAGCGTCTTTGGGCTTCATGGCTAGAACGATGACCGGCGCAGTGCGCAGAGCCTCGAGCTTGGACTCGGGAGCATTATAGCCGAGCACGCCGTAACGGCTGCGGAGCTCAGCCAGGCGCTCGCTGCTGCTGCGGTTCAGCATAATAATCCGGTCCGATTCCACTACATTCCGGGCGATCAATCCCCGTACAATGGCCTCAGCCATCGAGCCTGCGCCGTAAAAAACGATATTATGATTGATGAGCGGAATTGCTGGTTGCTGGCACATGGCTGGCAGTCCCCCTATAAGTTGAGTGAGTTAACCCCTGATTTGGCCGGAGCCGTGAATCATATATTTGCTTGAAGTGAGTGCAGGCAGTCCCATTGGCCCGCGGGCATGGAGCTTCTGGGTGCTGATGCCGATCTCGGCGCCGAAGCCGAACTCAAAGCCGTCCGTGAACCGGGTAGATGCATTGTGATATACCGCTGCAGCATCAATCTCCTGCAGGAAGCGTGCAGCATTCGCCGCGTCTTCAGTTACAATACATTCGGAATGCTTGGTGCCGAATTCCGCGATATGTCCGAGAGCCTCTTCCAGCGTGTCCACGATACGAATATTTAGAATATAATCGTTGTATTCTGTAGCGAAGTCCTCTGGTGTGGCAGGCACAGCCCAAGGGATAAGAGCAACGGTATCCTGGCAGCCGCGCAGCTCCACACGGGCCTCGCGGAAGGCTTCGGCAAGTGCGGCGAGATGTTCTTCGGCGTAAGTACGGTGAACCAGCAGTGTCTCCATTGAATTGCAGACCGAAGGCCGCTGGGCCTTCGCATTCACGCTAATACGCCGGGCCATTTCCGGATTGGCACTTGCATCCAGATAAGTATGGCATATGCCTGCTCCTGTTTCAATAACCGGTACGGTGGCGTTCAGAACCACATTCTGAATCAGAGAGCTTCCTCCGCGCGGGATGATGACATCCAGCAGTCCGTTCAGCTTCAGCATTTCATCCACGGAGGAACGGTTAGGATCTTCGATCAGCTGTAAGGCATCCGGCGGAAGGGCGGTACCTGCAAGTGCGCGGTGCAGCACCTCGGCGATGGCACGGTTGGAGGAGAGGGCGGAGGAGCCGCCGCGCAGCACCACGGCATTGCCGGTCTTAAGGCACAGTCCGGCAGCGTCAACGGTGACGTTGGGGCGTGCTTCATAGATAATGCCGATGACTCCAAGCGGAACCCGTACCTTCTCAATGTGCAGGCCGTTTGGCCGTTCGATCGTCTCCAGATTGTCTCCAACCGGATCAGGCAGAACGGCAATCTGCTGCAAGCCTTCGGCTATGCTGTCAATCCGTCCCGTATCCAAGGCCAGCCGGTCGAGCATCGACTCCGGTGTCCCGTTCAACCGGCCGCGCTCCAGGTCTTCGGCGTTGGCGGCAATAATGTAATCAGCTTCGGCGCGCAGGGCGGCAGCCATCACCAGCAGGGCTTCATTCTTCTGGGCGGTAGTCAGGCTTGCGAGTACCCCTGTCGTTGCTTTGGCCAGCGTTGTCTTGTTAACCACTTCACTCATGGCAATTCCTCCTCAATAAAATGATGTTGGCATATGGATATACAATAGGTTGTGCAAGATTAACGCAGTGTGATCCATTCGTCCCGGTGGATAACCTCCAGCCGGTGCACTTCACCGAGCTTGGGCACAATCTCGCGGCTCGGAAGCCCCTGAATGCTGCGGAGCTGGCTGTCATCATAATTGACGATGCCCCGCCCAAGCAGCTTCGCATCCGGGCCGAGCACTTCGACGACATCCCCGGAATGGAAGCTACCCTCGATTCGTCTGACCCCAACCGGCAGCAGGCTGTGCCCCCCGTGGAGCAGCGCTTCAACAGCACCGTCATCGACATACAGTGATCCGAGCGGGGTAGACATGAAGCCCAGCCACTGTTTTTTGACCGGCAGAGAGGAGAGTGTGGTGGCAAAATAAGTGCCCTTGCCCGTCCCGGCTGCGGCCTGTGATAAATCCCCTGGCTCCTTAACCTGGCCCACGAAGACCGGAACGCCGCCCCGCGTGGCGATCTTGGCCGCGTCGATCTTGGAGCGCATGCCGCCGGTGCCCACGCTTGAGCCCGCACCGCCTGCAATGGCATAGATCTCAGGCGTAATCTCTTCTATGTGCTCATACCGCACAGCATCCGGGTGCTTGCGGGGATCGCCGCTGTAGACGCCGTCCATATCGGTCAGCACCAGCAGGTGCGAGGCCTTCAGCAGATTGGCAACCAGCGCCGATAAGGTATCGTTGTCACCGAACTTCAGCTCATCCACCGATACCGTATCGTTCTCGTTGAACACGGGCACAGCGCCTTGGCGGAGCAATTCTTCAACCGTCATCATGGCGTTGTTCATGGCCCGGCGGCTGCAGAAATCCGTACGGGTCAGGAGAATCTGAGCAGTGGGTATACCGTGGCCTGCGAAGGCCTCCTGATAAGCCTGCATCAGCATAACCTGTCCTACCGCCGCCGCCGCCTGCTTCTCATGCAGCAGCCTTGGGCGGGAAGCATAGCCGATGCCCCGGAAGCCGGCTGCGACCGCCCCGGAGGTGACCAGCAGCACTTCACAGCCGTCCTTGCGGAGCGCTGCAATCTCGGCGGCGAAGAAGGCGACCGCCTCACGATTAAGGCCGCCTTCGGGACCTGTGAGTGAGCTGCTGCCGATTTTGACCACAATTCTTGACGTCATTGTCTTTCACTTTCCTCTCGAATTGAAATGCCTGTAACGCCCGGAAATGACAAAAAGCCCCCATCCTTAGACTTAGCAAAGGACGAAAGCTTGATTAACTTCCGCGGTACCACCTTCATTGATGAGGGTTCATCCGACTTCATTCTCATAACGGGAGTATCCGTCCTGCATGGCAGGCCGCTCAGGGGTAGGATTCAGAATGGTCATTCGCGGTAAATTCTCCCAGCCTTCAGGAATTTACTCTCTGCACACGAATATACGTCCATTCTTACTGGTCCCGTCAGCACGTTTCACTATTTGTCACTTAGGATACCATGGGGCAGCAGGGTTTGCAAAGAGCCGCGGATAAATTTTTTCATGCTGTGCAGGCAAACCGATTTATGTTTATCCTGCGGGATAAAGTAGCTGTGGATGAGTGCACCGCCCGCTTGTGTGCTATGGCTAGTTATCGGTCAGTCCGGCCACGGTTGCCTTGAAGGTCTCGATAAAAGCTTCGGCTGCACGGGACAAGTAACGTCCGCGCCGGTAGGCAATGACCAGCGTCCGGCCTGGCACCGGCTCAGCCAGCGGAAGGTAGACCGGCACGAATTCACTCCTGGCAGCGCGTGCAATAAAGTGGGGCACCAGAGTAACGCCCATCCCGGCAGCAACCAGCGACTGGACTGTCTCCATATTGTTGCTCTCGAAGACGATCCGCGGCTCGAATCCGGCCCCGCGGCATAATTCTACAGTCATTTTACGGAAGCCCTGGCCTTCCTTAAGCACGATAAACGGTTCATCCTTAAGCTCGGCCAGGCTGGTGCGGATGCCCTGCGGTTCACGGCCGGCCAGCAGATGTCCCGGCGGAACGGCAAGATCGATCCGCTCCTCACCAAGCACCTCGTAGGCCAGGGTTGGAATTTCAAGCGGCAGGGAGAGCAGGCTGAGATCCGTCTGGCCGCTGGCTGTCAGCTTCTCCAGATTCATGGATGAGTCCTCCAGCAGGGTGATTTCAACCTCGGCGTATTTGCTCTTGAATACAGGCAGCACATGCGGGAGCAGATGTGCTCCGGTGATCGGCATGCTGCCAACCATTACGCGTCCAGTGCGAAGCTGGGAGATATCGGACATCTCCTGCCGCAGCAGTTCAACGGCATCAATGATCCCCTGGGCCTGTTCCACAAATTTCTCGCCGGCATAGGTCAGCTCCACCGAGCTGGTATTACGCTGGAAGAGCAGCACGCCAAGCTCCTTCTCCAGCTTCGACAGCTGCTGGCTGAGCGAGGGCTGGGCGATATGCAGCTTCTCCGCCGCACGGGAGAAATTCCGTTCTGCAGCAATCTGCAGCGTGTATTGCAATTGTCTGAGTTCCATACATAAGCTCCTTTAATGAGTAGATCATCTGTTTATAAGTATAACCTATAAACCCTATAGAAATCATATCTTGGAATTATAAACGTGGCGATGTTATATTTAGAACATTCAAGAGAGACTCCACGCTCTCTTCATTAGGAACGATTCTACTATTATGAGGTGAAATTCATGGGCAACAAGACAATGTTTGAGAAGATTTGGGATAATCACGTTATTCATCAGGAAGAAGGCAAGCCGAGCATTATTTATATCGATTTGCATCTCGTTCATGAGGTTACTTCTCCGCAGGCGTTTGAAGGGCTGCGTCTGAGCGGCCGTAAAGTCCGCCGTCCGGGACTTACCTTTGCGACAATGGATCATAACGTGCCTACCAAGGACCGTTACAATATTACCGATCCGATCTCCAAGCAGCAGATTGATACGCTCTCGCAGAACTGCCGTGATTTCGGCGTAAGATTGTTTGACCTGAATGATATTGACCAAGGTGTCGTTCACGTCATGGGACCTGAGATTGGCCTGACCCATCCCGGCAAGACGATTGTCTGCGGGGACAGCCATACCTCCACACACGGAGCCTTCGGTGCACTGGCCTTCGGGATCGGCACCAGCGAAGTGGAGCATGTGCTTGCCACCCAGTGTCTGCAGCAATCCAAGGCCAAAACCATGGAAGTGCGCTTCATCGGCAAACGTAATCCGGGTGTGACTGCCAAAGACATGATTCTCGGCGTAATTGCCAAATACGGAACGGACTTTGCAACTGGCTATGTTATCGAATATACCGGCGAAGCTATCCGTGAGCTGTCGATGGAAGAGCGCATGACCGTCTGCAACATGTCGATTGAAGGCGGAGCAAGAGCGGGCCTGATCGCACCGGACGAGACAACCTTCAACTATCTGCGCGGACGTCAATATGTGCCGCAGGGTGAAGCGTACGATGCCGCCGTTGAGACCTGGAAGGGCCTTGTTAGTGACGAAGGCGCCCAGTATGATACTGTGGTCGAATTCGATGTAGAAACACTTATCCCGCAGGTTACCTGGGGAACTAGCCCTGGTATGGGAACGGATATCAACTCCACCGTACCGAACCCTGCTGATTTCACTACCGAGAATGAACGCAAAGCAGCCGAGAAGGCGCTTGAATATATGGATCTGGCTCCCGGTACACCGATCTCCGAGATCGGAATTGATTATGTCTTCATCGGCTCCTGCACCAACGGCCGGATTGAGGATCTGCGGGCTGCGGCTGAAGTAGCCAAAGGCTATAAGGTATCTGACAAAGTTACAGCTATTGTTGTGCCAGGCTCCGGGCGCGTGAAGATGCAGGCCGAGAAGGAGGGTCTGGATAAAGTATTCACCGAAGCTGGATTTGAATGGCGTGAAGCCGGCTGCAGTATGTGCCTGGCGATGAATCCGGATGTTCTGCAGCCGGGCCAGCGCTGCGCTTCTACTTCTAACCGTAACTTCGAAGGACGTCAGGGACGCGGAGGACGCACGCATCTGGTCTCTCCTGCCATGGCGGCTGCGGCAGCCATCAAAGGACGCTTCACGGATGTGCGTGACTGGAACTACAAGACGGAAGCCGTCAACTCATAGAATAATTGAGAGAGCAGGAGGATTCAGCAATGGAAGAATTCAAGAAGTTAACAGGAATTGTAGCCCCGGTAGACCGGGTTAATGTAGATACGGACGCGATTATCCCCAAGCAGTTCCTGAAACGGATCGAGCGCACAGGCTTTGGACAGTTTTTATTTTACGAATGGCGTTTTGATGAAGCAGGGAATGACAATCCGGCATTTGAGATGAACAAACCGCGTTATGAAGGAGCCTCTGTGCTGATTTCCCGCGCGAATTTCGGCTGCGGCTCCTCCCGGGAGCATGCGCCTTGGGCCATCATGGATTACGGGTTCAGAGTGGTCATAGCGCCATCCTATGCCGACATTTTCTATAACAACTGCTTCAAGAACGGCATTCTGCCGATCAAGCTCTCGGAGGCCCAGGTAGACGATCTCTTCAGCCGCACGGCAGAGCATGAGGGCTACACGCTTACAGTGGATCTGGAGAACAACAAGCTGAGTGATGAGTATGGTCTGGCCATCACCTTTGAGCTGGATGAGCACCGCCGCCAGTTCCTGCTGCAGGGGCTGGATGATATCGGCCTGACACTTCAGCATGCCGATGAGATTGCTGCTTATGAAGAGCGTCATGCAGCCAAGCTTTTTGCCTAAGAGCTAAGTTAAGTTAGCGGCTGAAGCATATTTATTCTTAGTATTTACACAAAACTTCTATTTCCGGGTGTCGGAAATAGAAGTTTTTTTGCTATAATCGAGATATTATTGCCTGCGAAGGCAACTTTTGGGGATTATTGTCGTCTTAATCTTATCTGCAAATCTATCAATGGACCAAAGGAGAGGAAAGGATGAAGAAAGCCGGACAACGGGTGTTGCTTCTACTGCTGCTGCCATTGCTCCTCCTGTCATTCGCCGGCCACAAAGCTGCGGCAGCCGGAACAACCCCCGGTAAGATCGTGATGGACAGCAAGGAGCTTGCACTGCCCAAGGGGGTAATCCTCGAGAACGTGAATGGAAGCGTTATGATTCCGATCCGTGTAGTGGTGGAGAATCTGGGCTTCGAAGTGCTGTGGGAACAGAGCAGCCGCAAGGTAACTGTCCAGCAGGACGGCAAATCCGTACAGCTTGCAGTCGGTAGTACCACCGCACAAGCCGATGGAGTGAACCTGACGCTCAATGCTGCACCTAAGCAGAACGGCGGGACGGTACTGGTGCCTATCCGCTTTGTCAGTGAGCAATTTGGTCTTAGCGTCGGGTGGGACAATACGGATAAGACGGTGTACTTGAGCGGAGGGATAACGGATACAGCGCCAGTCGCTTCAGATCTGCTGCCGTCAGCCACCCCAGCTCCATCAGAATCAACCGAAGCGGCTCCAGGGGCAGTTCAGTCCCCGTCACCAACCACTCCGCCTCAGAGCGGCACAGAGACTCTGGAGGAATTGGACGGAAGTGTTATAGTTGCTCCGACTCCGCCAGCTACATCCCCTGTAGTGAAAGGGGCGGTATTCAGCGAGAACCGGCTGATTGTAGCCGCTGCCGGAGGAGCCAAGGCTACGGTTACGAGAGTTACCGGACCCGATCGGATCGTAGTGGATTTTGCCGGAGCGGCATTTGCCCCTGATTTCAGCGGGAACTTCCCGGGCGTATCTACTGGAGGAAGTCCGCAGGGCAAGCTGGATGTGAGCGGCTACCCGCTTGTAACTGAAATACGTTATGCATTGTTCAGTACGAATCCCCCGACGGTCAGGTTCGTAATCCAGACTACGGGCTACCAGAATTATCAGGTAAGTACAGATGAGAGTACAGGACTAGTCACAATCGATCTCAATGTAACAGGCAGTGAAACGGGGGCACCGGTGAATCCGGGATTCACCGGAAGACCGATTATTGCGCTTGATGCCGGACACGGGGGGAAGCAATCGGGCGCGGTTAGTCTTACAGGCAAGCTGGAAAAGACCTTCAATCTCGCGGTCATCCTGAAAGCCGGAGCTATTCTGACGCAGGAAGGCTGGGCTGATGTCGTCTACACCCGTACATCGGATATTACATTGGGTCTTCAGGATCGTGTGAAGATTGCCCAAGCGGCGAATGCTACGCTGTTCGTATCCCTTCATGCGAATTCACTGGATGTATCCTATCCGAACCGCAGCAAAGTTAACGGAAGTGAGACGTACTATAGCCGCAGTGAGAGCCTGCCGCTTGCCGAAATTATGCAAAAGCATCTGGTAGCGGGAACCGGCTTCAAAGACAATGGCGTCCGCTCGAAGAGTCTGCATGTTACCCGGGAGACCCGGATGCCTGCGATTCTGCTGGAGGCCGGGTATCTGACCAATGCGGGGGATGAAGCAGGCCTGTATAGTGAACAGCTCCAGAATAATCTGGCCCGCGAAATCGCAGCTGGAATTAAGGAATATCTTGGTTTGTAACACTGCATAAGCGGAGTTGTCTGTAACCGCACTACATACCTTTTAGCTATAGGGAATACACAGACATTTCCACTTTGGTTGGGATTTATTCGCAACTTTTAAGTTCTAAAGGCGTCTACACTATGTCGAAGGTTGTCAGTTGGCATGCCATCAAGAACGCTCGATTGGGGGCGGAATACTAGAGTCTTAGAGGTGAAGAATGAAGAAATTTGCTTTTATGCTGTTGCTGCTGCTCTTTGTTGTGGTGCTGCCAGGGCATGGACAAGCCGCTGCTGGCCAGAACAAGATCTTCCTGGATGGCCAGGAACTGAATGCAGGACAAGACGTTCCGGTGGAAAATGTAAATAACTCCATCATGGTGCCGCTAAGAATGATCGCTGAGAACCTTGGATACAAGGTGGATTGGAATCAGACAAGCAAGACCATCAAGATTGAACAGCAGGGAAAGACCATTCAGCTGATCGTAGATCAGACTGCGGCATCCGTCGATGGCAAGACGGTAATTATGTCAACGGCCCCTCTCCTGCGGAACGGCACGACACTCGTACCGATCCGGTTCATTGGTGAGCAGTTCGGACTTACGGTCAAATGGGATAACACGAAGAAGGTAGTAGATCTTATTACCCCGCCCGTTTCCGAGCCTAACATTGACCCGGGACAAAGTAATGGGGACGGAGGGACGGTTGTAGTGCCGCCGGGAGAACCCTCAAGCAGCGTGAGCATGATCAACGGCATCAGCTTCAATGAGAACCGGTTCACGATTGCCATAGACGGCAATGCCGAGCCTAAGGTCTCTAAGATCAGCGGACCGGACCGAATCATCGTTGATCTGCCGAATGCCACGTTCTCGGATATATTCGGAACAGGACAAATACTTGATCCTGACCTGAACGGGAACCTGACAGTTACGGATTATCCGGATGTCTCCGGTATCCGCTATTCGCTGTATAGCACTAATCCTTATACTGTCCGATTTGTAATTGATCTTAATACCCCAAAAAATTATAGCGTAGAGGTATCGGGAGATTCCTCCAAGCTCATTGTCATTGATTTGAACGCACAGGATCCAGGCGACACTTCAACGCAGCCCGGCAACAGCGGGCGTAAGCTGGTTGTGCTCGATGCCGGACATGGCGCGAAGGATTCAGGGGCTGTAGGCGTTACCGGCAAATATGAGAAGAATTTCAACCTGGCTGTGATTCTGAAGGCGGCTGCGCTGCTGCGGCAGGAGAACAAGATTGACGTGGTACTGACGCGCAGCGATGATACCTTCCTGGAACTGAAGGAAAGGGCGGCAATCGCCAATAACCTCGGTGCAGATTTGTTCATATCCGTTCATGCCAACAGCAGCGGATCAGCGGCTGCGAGCGGAACGGAGACCTACTATCAGCGGGACGCGAGCAAGGCTCTGGCCAATGTGATGCACAAGTATCTTGTGCAGGCGACCGGGCTTAGCAACAGGGGAGTGCGTTACGGCAACTTCCATGTGATACGCGAGACGAAGATGCCTGCGGTACTGCTTGAGGTGGGCTATCTCAGCAATAAGAAAGACGAGGCTCTGCTGTTCACTGAAGCACTGCAGAACAATGTAGCCGCATCGATGGTCAGCGGAATTAAAGAGTATCTCGGGATTCAATAACAACGGGCGGCAGCAGGGGCCGCAGAGTCGGATAAAGACCCTATATTGCGGTCAAAAGGACTTTGCGGTCCCTCCTGCCCATATTCATCTGAGGGGGTTAATCAAATGAACAAGAAATTGACATATGCAGGGATCGCTGCGCTGCTGCTTCTCGTAATTTCGGGCTGCGGCGATAAACCTACTGCTGCACCGGGCGATGCGTCCGGTCAGGATTCAACCTCGGTATCCAGCGGCGCTGAAGGAAACAATGCCGGGAATGACAGTCCCGCTAGTCCCGCTGCCACACCGGCAGCTACAAGCACGCCTGAGCCTGCAGCAACGGTCACTCCGGCGGCTACGGAGGCACCAGCAGTGCCTGAGAAGCAGAGCCTTAAGATCAAGACGTATTATACAGACCTGCAACAGAACGACTTGGTTCCTGCTGATGTCTCCATCACCTTCAAGGATGCGGAGGAGAAATATAAGGAAGCCTTCAAAACACTCCAGAAGAGCGATAATGCTGACCAGATTCCGCTGTGGAACAAGATTGAACTGAAATCACTAGAATTCTCCAATGGACAGATTGTGATGGATATTCATAAGCCGGATGAGGCACAGCTTGGTGCAGGCGGCGAGGCTCTGGCGATCGGCGCATTGTCCCAGATGTTCTTCCAGTTCGATGAAGTGAAGAATATCGATGTGCTGGTAGACGGAGAACAGGTGGAGAGTCTGATGGGGCATGTGGATCTTGTGCATCCCATCACACGCGAGAATAACGGATTGTAGGCTATTTGGCAGGAATAAGCCGGATGGCTAACGAAATTAACAACATAGAAATCCAGATAAGCCATAGAGAGGGGAATATCGAATTGTCCGGTCCAAAACGATTAAAGCGTACGGTTCAATCTTATTCTGTAAAAGCGGTATCTGCCGTTCTGGCCGGTGCGATGGTGCTTGGCGGGGCAGGCGCTGCCTTTGCCGACAACGCTTCAACCGGAGCAACCGTTGCTGCAGCGACTTCGCAGACGGCTGCAACTGGTTCAGGGATCTTCAGTGATGTCAAGACGGGCTTCTGGGCCGAAAAGCATATCTATAAGCTGGCAACTCAGGGAATTGTGGTCGGCAATAACGGCCTGTTCCGTCCTGGCGATTCTGTGACCCAGCAGGAAGCGGTGCTGATGGCGCTGCGCTTCATGAAGCTGCAGGGAAATGTGAACACCAGTACCGAAGTTGCGCTGCCTAATGATTTCCTTGTTACGAACTATTATAAGCCATATGTAATCCTGGCCTTCCAGCAAGGACTGCTGGATAAGACCACGGAGATGGCTGCAGATAATCTAAAAAGCTCGTGGGGCGAGCGAAAGGCCAGCCGTGAATGGGTCGCTGAGCTGTTGATCCGTGCGCTTGGCCAGAGTGCATCCGCTTCTGCGGCTGCGGGCCGGCCGACAGGCTTTGCAGATGATGCCAAAGTGTCCGCGAACAAACGCGGCTATATTAACACAGCGGTGGAGCTGGGACTGGCTAACGGGCTAACCGGCAACCGCTTCGATCCGCAAGGCGCTGTGACCCGTGCACAGCTGGCTACCTTCTTCAGCCGTGCTGAAGCGCATAATAGCCTGGAATACGACAATACGTTCAAAGGAACAATAAGTGCTCTCAAGGACGGCAAGCTGGGATTGTACACTAACGGCAATACGCTGGAATTCACTTTGAATGCCAATACCGCCTACTACACCAGTACTTCCGAGAATCGCATTACATTGAACGAGATTCAGCCCTATACGAAAGTAACTGTAATTGGAGCCACCTATAGCGCAGCATATGTAGAGCTGACAGACCCGGCAGTTCAGGTTGAGCAGGCGGAAGGTGTGTTCACCAAGCATACGCCGGGTATCATCTGGGTCGATTCCGCGAACGGATATGATCAGTATCCCTACGATTCAGGCACGGCCTTCCTGGATGTGAATGGAGCCGTTATTCAGCCTGCTTCGATTACCGCCGGCAGCAAGCTTACGCTGCTGCGTGAAACCTTCACCGGTTCCCGCAAGGTTGTGAAGGTGCAGGTCACTTCCGGTATTGTGAACAAGACGGCTAAAGGCACGGTTCAAAGCGTTGACACTGCTGCCAAGAGCATTACATTCAAGAATGCCGACGGCACAGTAGAAACCTTCAAATGGGAAGAAGGGACTACGCTGTTCAGCTCCCAGAGCTCTATTATTCAGCCCGCAGAGCTGAAAGCCGGTGCTGCTGTCTCTTATACTATCAAGGATAATGCGATCCGTTCCGTGGAAGTAACCTCGGGAGTGGAACGCATAGTGAAGGGCTTCATCTATGAGCTGACAGATTCAACAATTGTCTATCAGAAGAGCGATGGCACCCGTGAGGTCAATCTGCTTGCTACTAATCCGGCCATTGTGATTCCGAATGCTGTAAGTCCGGTGATGGCTGACCTGATTGCTGACAAAACAGGCGGAGACAATGTGCAGCTTACGCTGAACAGCAATGATCAGGTGACCAAGATTGAGGTGCTGAGCCGTCAGATTGAACAGTACGCGGCTGCTACCGTTGTGGATTATAACACCAAGACCCAGTACCTGACCTTCACGGACAATAACGGCAAGGCTCATGTAGTCAAAATGGATGAGAAAACAAAGATGTCGTACGGCGGACTGCTTACCACTTCGCTGACCACGATGGGGTCCAGACTGGTTGAGAACCGCAAGATTGATGTGACCTCCATTAATGAGCGTGCAATGTCTGTTGATTTGACGACCAAATATTCCGGCACGCTGACGGCTATCAATACTTCGGCCAGAACGATTGTGTTCAAGCTGGGCAACGGACAATTGCTGACGATGTCTTATCCGCAGGCCATTGAAATGTTTGGCAAAAGCGGGGCAGTCATCACCGATGTTCCGCTCAATGTGCCGGTAACGGCAGTGCTTGCCAGCAATCAGGAGCTCATCTCTGTGCTGCGTGTGAACGGGTCGTCCCAGTTCGAGATTGCTACCATCAATGCGGGCACTAACAAAATGACCGTGAAGCTTGAGGGTGGCAGCAACAGCAGCGAGCTGAACCTGGTGAATGTGCCGCTTACCAACGAAGCAGGCCAGAAGATCGCGCTGACTGAGCTGAAGGCCGGAGATTTCGTGAATCTCAGCTTCGACGGTTCCACACCGCTGTCCCTGCAGTCGGTGAAACAGGTTGCCGGACAGGTAACGGCAGTGGATGCCGCAGCAGGTACGTTCACCGTGAAGGATTATACGGGAGCCTCCCAGCCTTTCACTGCGGGCAGCGGAGTGAGGATCCTCCGGGACGGGGTTGCAACGAACGCTCTGAGCGGACTTACCACAGCAGACCGGGTATTGGTGCGTAAGGATGCCAGCGGTGTAGTGATCATCTCCGTGTTCAGTCAGTTGAACCGGACGTTCGCCCGTTATGAGAGCGCAACGAATGAAATATTGACCAAACGCGCCACGCTGACTGATAATTATACGTTTGGGCTTGCCCCAAATGTATATATTCATCAAGGTGACACGACTTTATCCGTGCAATCTCTCAAAGAAAATGATAATATTATAATGTATTTCAACAACGGCAAGGTTGTAGAAATTGTGAAACAATAATCGTTTTGGTGATTTTCCGTGTGAAACACCGTCTTGATCCTTGGTTTTGCCTTGGATCAAGGCGTTTTTTTTGAAATATAAGGGCAGCAGGGTGTTCGCTTGAACGCTATGAAAGTATACGATATAATGTATCTTTGCTTATATTTCTTCAGATTTGAGAAGATATGCTGTAAGAGAACTTGCAGTCATACCTGCTCCGTGGAGGGGACGCTATGAAAGCTGCAGAGGTCCGCCACATCCTGGACACTATCGGAGGCATGTTCCCTGATGCACATTGTGAGCTGAATCACAGCAACGCTTTTGAGCTTACAATAGCCGTGCTGCTCTCAGCCCAATGTACGGATGCAACAGTGAACAAGGTGACCGAGGACCTGTTTCAGAAGTACAAGGCGCCGATCGACTATATCTCAGTGCCGCTGGAAGAGCTGGAGCTGGATATCCGGCGGATTGGTCTATTCCGCAACAAGGCCAAGCATATTCAGAACCTCTGCGCAATCCTGATTGAGCAGTACGGGGGTGAAGTGCCGCAGGCCCATGATTTGCTGGTAACCCTGCCTGGTGTCGGACGCAAGACTGCCAATGTGGTCGTCTCCAATGCGTTTGGCGTTCCGGCGATTGCCGTGGATACTCATGTGGAACGGGTAGCCAAACGGCTCGCACTTGCGGGCTGGAAAGATTCGGTGCTGGAAGTGGAGAAGAAGCTGATGAAGGCGGTGCCGCGTGACGAATGGACGCTGACGCACCACCGGCTGATCTTTTTCGGGCGATATCACTGTAAGGCTCAGAATCCCGGGTGCCAAATCTGCCCGCTGCTGGATGTATGCCGGGAGGGCAAAAAACGTATGAAAACTGCTGTAATCAGGAAAGCTAAGGATCATACGAAAGCTAACCAAGAATTAGAGAAGAAGAGGATGGGATAGAGATGAAGTGCATTTCTGTATATACTGATAATTTTGAAGCGTTCTCTGATATTTTTGACCGCGTTGTGGACAGCCCGATGGAAGAGAACGAAGAGCAGGAAGTGGAAGGCATCACAATCAGCCATTCCGGCGATGTGCCTGAGTTCTACCTGGAGCGTATGTCCGCGAAGCCAGAGGTTGTCGTAATGAAAGACAAATCCCGTGGCCTGACCATTCTACAGCACGGCAAAGTCTTTGAAATCCTGCTTCCCGTGCTGGAAACAGCTTAATTCGGTTGGAGTTGATTAGAGAGGTTGTCCCATAGCCATGAAGTGGCTGACGGGGCAGCCTCTTTTTTTGACAGATAAGAATTTATATGTTTTGGGGTTCACGCAAAGTACCTAAGTCATCACCTACGCTAAAGCCCCACTTTGTGGGGTTATTTTGCGAACCCATATAAGCAGGATGTGCGGGCGAGATTGGAAAGCCATCTGCGAAATCTTGTTTTTCGTGAAGGTTTATAGCTGATTTTGTAAATGTGGACATTTGATTTGTGACGATCTGATGATAAAATATAATTGTTCTATTCTTGCAGTGAGATAAATCATACAAATGTAATAATAATGAAAGAAGCTATAGATTGCAGCGGAGGCGGGGATGTTGTGGGAGCAGAACGGGAAAGAGTGAAGCAGGTTACAGCGGGGTCATCAGCGCTTAGACTGCTTGAGGAGCGGCTGAGGCAATGGGGAGAACAGAAGAGTGCGCAGATCGTAGCGGATCTAAAGGTCAAGGAGCAGGCGGATGAGCTGACACTCGCATTCTGCGGACATTTCTCGGCGGGGAAGTCGAGCATGATTAACAAGCTCTGCGGTAAGGCCGTGCTGCCTTCGGGTCCGGTTCCAACCAGCGCCAATATTGTATCGATCCGCAGCGGAGCACCGCAGGTGCTGCTCCATCCGGTGGACGGAAGCACCGGAGGGAATCCCGGGGTGATCCAGACTACGCCTGACCGGCTTCAGGATTACTGCCGCCAGGGGACTGAATATTCAGCGATAGAGGTGTGGGAGGATGTCCCGGTGCTGGGTAATCACGGGGTACTGATGGATACTCCCGGCGTAGATTCGACAGACGAGGGCCATCAGGCGGCGACCCGCTCGGCGCTGCATCTGGCGGATGCGGTGTTCTATGTGATGGATTACAATCATGTACAGTCGGAGAATAATCTGGCGTTTGCCAAAAGCCTTAGCGACTGGGGTAAGCCGCTGTACCTGATCATTAATCAGATCGATAAGCACAGGGAGCAGGAAATTCCGCTGGAGGAATACCGGCAGCAAGTGGAAAGCGCTTTCCGGGAATGGGGGATTCATTCTACGGGACTGTTGTTCACTTCGCTTAAGGTGGAAGAGCATCCGCTGAATCAGTGGAAAAATCTGCTGGCGGTGATCTCCGGTCTGCTGGAGAAGCGGCAGGAGCTGCTGGAGTACAGCTTGTCCCGCTCCATGCATCATACGGCGGATGCTGTCCTGGCGGATTATCGTGAGCAGCAGGAGGAGGAGCGGGCGGCGCTGCTGGAAGAGACAGGCGGTTCAGCGGCGGAAGCTGTGGAAGCAGAGATCCGGGCAACGATGCAGGAGGAAGCATCGCTGGAGGAGCTGCCTGAAGAGGCGCGGCTTGAGCTGCGCAGCAGGTTGGACGCCTTGCTCGGCAACACGAATCTGATGCCGGCTGATCTGCGGGACGCGGCGGGCGCATACATCGAGAGCCTCCAGCCGGGCTTCCGGCGCGGCCTGTTCTTCACTGCTGCGAAGCGGGAGAAGGAGCAGGGAGCGCGGCTGCTGCACTGGCACAGTCTTCAGCAGAGAGAGATCACTGCCCAGCTGGAGTGGCACACTCTTCAGCTGGTGCGCGAGTGGGCGGAAGGCCTGGAGCTGTGGCAGGAGGAGGCGGAGCCGCTGCTGAAGCAGGCCTTCCCGGCGGTGAGCCAGCAGTGGCTGGCGGATCAGGTGAAGCCGGGGACCGGGGCTTCGGGCGAGGCGCTGCTTAATTTCTGCCGCACGCTTGCGGCAGAGCTTAAGGCGCAGTTCCGCCGCGCGGTCCTGGCCTTCGGCGAGCCGCTGCTGGATGCGCTGCCGCCGCTGGTGGAGGAGCGGCGCGCGGAGCTTGCGCACCGCGAAGCTGCCCTGCGGCGGCAGGCTGCGGCCCACGCCGCGCTGGCCGCCCTGGACCGCGCGGCTGCCGCCCGCGCGGACGCCCTTGCGGCGCTGCTGCCGCCGCGCCGCACCCTCACCCCCGGCGCGCTGCCGGGGGTGCCGCCCCTGGCGGCTGGCGCGCTTAGCGCCGCCAGCCCGGAACCGCCGCCGCGCGTGGCAGCGGCGGCAAGCCCTAACGCCGCCCCGGCCTGGGCGGCGGGAACGGCAACGCCGGCGGGCGGGCGCCG
This sequence comes from Paenibacillus sp. FSL R7-0333, assembly GCF_038000365.1. Lineage (NCBI taxonomy): Bacteria > Bacillati > Bacillota > Bacilli > Caryophanales > Paenibacillaceae > Paenibacillus > Paenibacillus sp. FSL R7-0333. The sequence continues at coordinate 4,461,119 of NZ_JBBOBZ010000001.1, read as the reverse complement.
CCGGCTGACGCAGGCCGCTGCGGCGCTGCACGCGGCGGCCGGGGTGCTGCGGAGCGAGCCGGCCATGGCCTCGGCTGCGCGCAGCCTGGCGGCGCGGGCGGAGGACCTCGCCGGCGGCCGCTTCACGATGGCGCTGTTCGGAGCGTTCAGCGCCGGCAAATCCTCCTTCGCCAACGCCCTGCTGGGCGAAGAGGTGCTGCCCGTGTCGCCGCATCCGGCAACGGCTGCCGTCGGGCGGATTCTGGCGCCGGAGGGCGGCTTCGCCCACGGGACGGCGGCCATCACCATGAAGCGGGCGGAGGAGGTCTGGGAGGACATCCTCCATTCCTTCAGCGTGCTGCAACTGCCGACGCCGCAGCACGACTCGTGGACCGCAGCCGTGGCCCGGCTGCAGACCGGCGGGCTCCATCCGTCCGCGCTGCCGCATGCCGGCTTCCTGCGGGCAGCTGCCGCCGGATGGGAGGAATCCCGTCCGCTGCTCGGAACAGAGCGGACGGTCAGTCTGGCCGAATACCGCAGCCTGGTCGCAGACGAGAAGCGCGCCTGTTTCGTGCAGAGCACGGATCTGTATTATGACAGCCCGCTGACACGGAGCGGCATTGTATTAGTGGACACGCCAGGTGCGGATTCCTTGCATGCCCGGCACACCGGTGTAACCTTCGGTTACATGAAGAATGCTGATGCTATCTGCTTCGTGACCTACTATAACCATGCCTTTTCCAAGGCTGACCGCAGCCTGCTTGCCCAGCTGGGCAGAATCAAAGACAGCTTCGCGCTCGACAAGATGTTCTTCATCATCAACGCCGCAGACCTCGCAGCGGACGAGGCGGAGCTTGAAGAGGTGAAGCAGCATGTGGCGCAGAATCTGCGGGCTGGAGGCTTGACCTCGCCGCGGATCTACAGCGTGTCCAGCCTGCTTGCGCTGGAAGGTAAGTCAAGCGGAGCGGCGGAAGCCTACGAGGCCTCGGGATTCGGCAGCTTTGAAGCCGCACTCTCCGCGTTCGCCGGTGATGAACTGCCGGGACTGTCTCTGGCAGCAGCCAGGGACAGTCTAAGCTCGGTGCGTGGGCGCGCGGAAGAATGGCAACGCCTTGCGCTGATGGAGGCAGACCAGCAGGAGGAAGGAATGAAGCAGTTCCGCCAGCGCCGGGAAGCGGCGAATCTGCGGCTGGCCTCACTTGCTAAGGAAGACCGCCCGCTCCGGGACCTGCGCCGAGAAGGTGCGGAGCTGCTCTATCATGTCCGGCAGCGGATTGCCTTTTCCTTCGGGCGTTCCTTCCAGGAGTCCTTCCATCCCTCCATTCTCCGGGAAGACGGAGGGAACCTGAAGGACATCTTCATCGCCTGCGGGCGGGAGCTGGAGCGCAGTATTCTGCGTGAACTGGAGCAGGAGCTGTGGGCAACGACCCTGCGGCTGGAGTCGGCAGGGCGCAGATTCGTGACCCAGGCGGCTACAGCGGCTGCAGCCGAGCTGTCCATCCCGGATCAGGAGCTTCAGCTGCTGGAGAATCCGGATGAGCGCTGGCCGGCACCGGCGAAGCTGGACTGCGTACTGGCTCCGCTGGACTGGGCCGGACTGTGGAGCCGCTTCAAATCTCCGCGCCACTTCTTCGAGGGGCCGGGCCGGGCAGAGATCCGCGCGGCTGCCGAGCCGTGGTTCAAAGAAGCGGTGGCTGCGGCGGCGCAAGGACAGGAGGACTCTCTGTTGACATTCTATACCGATGCAGCAGCAGCCGCCTTATCCCAGGCTGCAGATCAGCTGCGTGAAGGCCTGTCCGAACAGGAGGCAGCCATGTCGGCGCTGCTGAAAGGGGGTGATGGTGCGCAGCATTGGGGCCGGATCGCCGAAGAATTACGGCTTCAGGAGCAGGCTTTCGTCGTTGTATAGGAAACTATAGTTTCCTCCTGTTGTGGCCAAGGTGTGCGTAAATTTGTGGTTGGGAGTTTTTGAATGATGCATAGAGTGACTTTGTGGCTGAATGTGGCTGAAGACTCGCCGTGAGGAGCAGGAGCGTATCTGATCTCACCTAAAGGCGGAATGGATGTGAAAAACAGCATACATTGTGCCGGAGCGCAGGTAATCCCATTCATCCGTTAGGATGAATTTGTTCAATGCACTTGATAACATATCCTTGTATTTCTCAATGAAATGGTGCCGCCCCTAAAAGGGACAGTAAAACCGTTTTCACAAGTCTGTTGAACAGCCATCTGTGAAGTTTGTAGGAAAATGTCGAAGAACGCTTGCAATCTGGTGTATGATGGATGAAAATAAAGAAGACTGAAAATTTACAATCAAACTGCGACATTTTACAGAAACAGAGAAGTCAGCAGACAAATTTGCGAAAAGAGGTTGGAGTCGACAATGTGGGGAGCTCCTTTATCAGCCCGGAGTAAAAAGCTGCTGCTGCTCGGCAGCGGTGAACTGGGTAAGGAAGTCATTATCGAAGCTCAGCGCCTTGGCGTAGAGACCGTAGCTGTGGATCGTTATGAAGCGGCACCTGCGATGGGCGTGGCCCACCGCTCTTATGTACTGGACATGCTGGATGCAGAGGCACTGAAGCAGCTTATCCGTACAGAGAAGCCCGATTTGATTGTACCGGAGATTGAAGCCATTGCTACCGGGGCGCTGGTGGAGCTGGAGGAAGAAGGATTCCTGGTTGTTCCTACTGCCCGTGCGGCACGGCTGACCATGGACCGCGAAGGCATCCGCCGTCTGGCGGCAGAAGAGCTGGGCCTGCCTACAGCAGCCTACCGGTTCGCTGACAGTCTGGATGAACTGCGCCAGGCCGTGTCGGAACTGGGAACGCCTTGTGTCATTAAGCCGATCATGAGCTCTTCCGGCAAAGGCCAGAGCGTGTGCAGAACACATGAGGATGCGGAAGGCTGCTGGAATACGGCGCTCGAAGGCGCTCGTGCGAAGGGAACACGCGTCATCGTGGAGGCTTTTGTTACGTTTGAGAGCGAGATCACACTGCTTACCGTCCGTTCGGTTAGCGGAACTGTATTCTGTCCGCCGATCGGCCACATTCAGCAGGATGGCGATTATGTAGAGTCCTGGCAACCACATCAGATGAGCGGGGCGCAGCTGGAAGAGGCTGAGGCCATCGCCCGGAAGGTTACCGATCAGCTTGGCGGTTATGGAATTTTTGGTGTGGAGCTGTTTCTCACCGCGGATGGGGTTCTGTTCAGTGAAGTGTCCCCCCGGCCGCATGACACAGGTATGGTTACAATGATTACGCAGGATTTGTCGGAATTTGCTCTGCATGTCAGAGCCATTCTTGGATTTCCGCTGGAAGCGGTACGTTTGTTGACACCGGGAGCTTCGGCCACCCTGAAGACTGATGGAGCCGGACAAGCTTTTGCGGTGACCGGGATTGAAGAGGCGCTGGCCCTTCCCCGCACGCAGGTCCGGATATTCGGCAAGCCGGAGATCCGCCCAGGACGGCGGATGGCAGTAACACTCAGTTCAGCGGAAGATATTGAAATCGCGCGGATGACGGCCAAGCAGGCTGCGTCTAAGCTACAAGTGGAGGTATACAAGGATGAACAGTAGTACTCAGGAGCAGGTACTGCAAATTCGCAAATGCGGCATGAATGATCTGGAGAGAGTGACAGCCCTTTTGCGTGAATTCGGCTATCCGACAACGCTTAGCGTGATGAAAGAGAGAATGGAAGGCATGGAGCATGATCCGTTCCACTGCACACTGGTCGCAGAGCTCAATAACGAAGTTGTGGGAATGATCGGTTTACGGCAGGTGAAGTCCTACTACAAGCATGCCGATTGTATTACGGAGATTACCGCGCTGATCGTAGCAGAGGAGCTTAGAGGACAAGGCCTTGGCAAAAGACTCGTAGCTGCAGCGGAAGAATGGGCACGCCATCAGGGCTGCTGCCAGCTGTTCCTGCGGAGCGGCAATCGCGTTGAACGTGCACCTGCACATGCGTTTTACCGCCATATCGGCTTTGAAAAGACAACAGGCTACCGCTTCAACAAAGCCCTGCTATAATCCTATACGTGTACCGAACATCCCCATCCCGGCGTAATCGGGATGGTTTTTTTTGGAGATAGCGCGGCAACCCCGCCGCAGCTTGTCGGGAATGCTCCCCGTTTCGCCTTCTCCCCGAGGCTCCCCCCGGAATTTAGTGGAAAAAGAGCATCTATTTCGCCCGAAATTCCCGTGTCCAAACTAGCAGTTGGAAAAAGTACATCTATTCGTCCATAATCCCCGTATTATGAGTAAATCCGCAGAAATAAATGTCATTTATCCACTTGAAATAGCCTAATTGGTTAAAATAATCAAATTAAGTATACAAAATCCACTTGTTAATTATATGAGTAGCACTTGCCCTAAAATATGTACATAATTTCCCCTTGCGTTATATCAGGGCACGCTATATAGTGAATTGCTCCTATTGATTATAGTTGTCACTACAGTTGTCCCTAAATCAGTCACTATAGTGTTTCCCAAGATCCGCAGCCTTCTCTATATAACCATAGATCGGGCCATTTGAATCAGCTATTATAGTTCTGTGAACCTCCATATTCTATGCCGAAGAGGGATGAAGCATGTACAAATTAATACTCGCCGAAGACGAGGAAGATGTAAGAGAAGGCATTATCGCCCAGATTGACTGGGAGCAGTACGGCTTCGAGGTCGTGGAGCAGGCCGAGAACGGGCGGGAGGCGGCGGATGCGATCGACCGGCTGCTGCCGGATGTGGTCGTTACCGATATCCAGATGCCCTTCATGAATGGCCTGCAGCTCGCAGAATGGATACGCAGCCGCCATCCGAATACGAAGATTATCATTCTGACCGGCTTTGATGAATTCGAATACGCCCAGAAGGCGATTAAGCTGCAGATTGATGAATATATCCTGAAGCCCTTCTCGTCCCAGGAGCTGATTGATGTGCTGCTTAAGGTTCGCGCCACGATCGAGACCGAGATCGCCGAGAAGGAGAATGTGTTCGTGCTGAGCGAGCATTACCGTAAGAGCCTGCCAGTCTTGCGCGAGCAGTTCCTCTCCACCTTGGTGTCCCGCCGTCTGCGCTCCGCAGAGATCGCTGAGAAAAGCACAGAGTACGGCATCCCCCTCACCGGTGAATTGTTCCAGTCCTCTGTAATCAGCATCGATTATATCCGCCCGGACCATTCTTCCGCCGTTCAAGCTCAGCGGCCTGTCTCCCTGCGGGATACCGGCGACCGTAATCTCCAGCTCTATGCTGTGCTGAACATCGCGGAGGAGATCTGCCAGAAGCATGGCTTCGGCAAGGTATTCATCCACCGGGATGATGTTGTGCTGCTCTCGGTCAGCCAGAGCCCGGAGGAGAGTGACATCACTGCCAGAACCTTCGCCATTCTCGAAGAGATCTGCCAGAATGTGCAGCGCTTCCTCAAGCTGACCGTAACTGCCGGGGCCGGAACCGTCTGCAAGGCACCGTCCATGCTGTTCCATTCCTTCGGGGATGCGCTGCAAGCGCTTGATTACCGGCTGATCCTCGGCAACAACCGGGTCATCTGGATTGAGGATGTGGAATCGCGGTCCAGCCGGATGCTGGACTATGATGAGCTGACCCAGCAGTCGCTGATCCGTACGATCAAGCTGGGCACCATTCAGGAGCTACGGGAAGTAGTGGACGAGCTGTTCCGGGGACTGGATACGGAGCAGGTCTCGGCGCAGGATTATCAGATTTTCCTGCTGGAGATCATCACCTCCATTCTGCGGGTGGCGAAGGAATCCGGGAGCGGAACGAATGATTTTATCGGACCCGGCCTGACCTCGCTTAGCGATATGAACAAATTCAACAACCTGGAAGAAGCCCGGCAGTGGATTATTACCGTATGCAGCCGGCTGATGGATTCCATCGCCTCGGAGCGCCAGTCGAGCTACAAGCAGCTCATTGACCAGGCTAAGGAATATATCCGCAGCCACTATGAAGAATCCGATATGTCCATCGGCAGGGTATGCCATCATCTGCATATCAGCACAGGCTATTTCAGCAGCATTTTCAAAAAAGAAATGAAGATGACCTTCGTCAGCTATCTGCTGCAGATCCGGCTGGAGGCCGCCAAGGAGCTGCTGCGTTCCACCGAGCTGAAGGCGTTCGAGATCGCCGAGCGGATCGGCTTTGCCGACCCGAACTATTTCAGCTTCTGCTTCCGCAAGAAATACGGACAATCCCCCAAAGAGTATAAGAACAGCGCGCGGGGAGAATAGCCATGAACAAGCCGAGGGGTTATTTCTTCCCGCTGCGGCCGGGGTCCCGCAAGAGCGGCAGGCTGCGCCTGTCCTCGAAGCTGCGGAGCATTCAGCTGATCATCACGCTTACGTTCATGGCGGTGACTGCGGCGGTGGCCGTAATCGTTAGTATTATGCTGTACGGCAAGTTCGCCAACACGGCCGAGGAGAATGCCAATCTCAACATGCAGCAGATCATCGAGCAGGTGAACTATAACCTGGAGCTGTATGTGAAGGGGATGGGCAGTATTTTTGCGACCGCCGAGAAGCAGATTACCTCTACGCCCTCCATCGATTCCCCGTTGCTCTATGAACGGATGGATACCCTGATGAGCAGCCGCGAGGATCTGGTGTCCGTGGCTGTTTTTACACCCCAGGGGAAGTATGTGGTTGGGACGCCGGGGCAGACGATGCGCATGAACACAGGGCTTGAGAGCCAGAGCTGGTTCACCACAGCCAAGCGTACCTCCGAGATCTCCTATTCCGCCCCGCATATCCAGAATCTGTTCAAGGGCAGGTATACCTGGGTAGTCTCCATCTCCAAGCTGATTCAATACAGGGAGAACGGGGAGCTGAGAACCGGTGTGCTGCTGCTGGACTTCAACTTCAGAACGATTGATGAACTGAGCAAGCAGGTCAAGCTGGGCAAAAGAGGCTACGCCTACATCCTCGACCCGCTCGGCAATATCGTCTACCATCCGCAGCAGCAGCTCATCTACGCCGGGCTGAAGTATGAGAATGTGGAGCCGGTGCTGGAATACGCCTACCGCAGCTATCTGGACGAATCGACCGGGGAGAAGCGGTTTATTACCGTACGCACGCTGGCGCAGACCGGCTGGAAGATTGTCGGGGTCGCCTATTACGATGAGATTGTCACCACCAAGCGGGATCTGAACCAGTTCCTGGCGTGGTTTCTTGGTGTTGTTCTGGTCTGCGTCATTGCGGTGTCGGTCTTCCTGTCCTGGCTGATTGCCAGTCCGATCCGCAAGTTGGAGCGTACTGTGAAGCAGGTGGCGGAGGGGGATCTGAATACGCCGATTAACGTTAGCGGAGCCTATGAGGTAGAGCAGCTGTCGAGGCGCTTCAACATGATGCTCCAGCGTATCCGCCAGCTGATGGAGCAGATCATTTATGAGCAGGAGACGAAGCGGAAGGGTGAGCTTGAGGTGCTGCAATCGCAGATTAACCCGCATTTTCTGTACAATACGCTGAATTCGGTCATCCGGCTGGCAGAACGCGGCAAAACGGATGAAGTCGTCACCATGATCCAGTCGCTCTCCAGATTCTTCCGCATCAGCCTCAGCAAAGGCAAGAACATTATCACCATCCAGGAAGAGCTGGACCACATCCGCCATTACCTGGTGATTCAGAGCTTCCGCTTCAAGAATAAATTCCGTTATGAGATCACGGCGCAGGAGGAGGTCCTAGAGTGCCAGACCATCAAGCTCATTCTGCAGCCTATCGTGGAGAATGCGCTCTATCACGGGATCGAAATGCTGCCGGACGAGGGGCTGATCTCGATCACCGCCGGGCTTCAGGACGGGCTAATCCTCATCAGGGTCAGCGACAACGGCCTCGGGATGTCCAAAGAGACGGTGAACGGCATTCTAAGCGGAAGCGTCAAAAGCACCAGCGGATCAGGGGTCGGTGTCCGGAATGTGCACGAACGTATCGGCCTGTATTACGGGCGGGAGTACGGGCTTGCTTTTGAGAGTGAGCTGGAAGAGGGGACGGTTGTGACGATTGTGTTCCCGGCCCTCCCGGCGGGAGAGGCTATGGATGAGCAGAAGGAGGAGACGAACCTGTGAAAAGCCTGCGTGTATGGCTCACCGTGCTGCTGTGCGGCGTGCTGTGGATCTCTGTATCTTCTTGCTTTAACGCCTCGCCAGCTTATATCAGCACCAGCAAGACGCGGAATATCCACCTGATTGTCAAGATGAACAAAGGGGATTACTGGAACACCCTGAAGCTCGGAGCAGAGGCTGCGGCGAAGGAATTCAATGTCAATCTGACCTTCAAGGCGCCCGATTCGGAGAGTGATATTGAGGAGCAGGTCGTCATGGTGGAGGATTCTATCCAGGAGAAGGCGGATGTAATTATACTCGCGGCCAGCAGCTATATGGGACTGGCGCAGGTCGTGGATCAGGCGGCGTATTCCCGAATTCCGGTGATCTCAGTCGATGCGGAGGTCGGCTCGGCCAAGGTTCGGACTTACGTGGGGTCGAACGGGTACGAGGCCGGACAGAAGTCCGCCGAACGGCTGATTCAGCTGCTGGGGGGCTATGGCGAGATCGGGATCATTAACTTCACCAATTCGTCGCTTACCCCGGACTCCGGCAAGACGGGCAGCATCGACTATGGTGCGCGGGATGCAGATGAGCGGGAAAAGGGTTTTTTGAATTATGCCGCCCGCTTTCCTAACGTTAAGGTCGTACAGATCGCCTACACCTCCTCCAGCACCTCCGACGCCGAAAATCTGACCCGCGAGATGCTGAACAAGTACCCCAATCTGCGAGGTATTGCCACCCTGAATGAGATTGCTTCACAGGGCGCGGCCAGGGTGATTCAGGGCCTTAATAGGGATAGTGTGAAAATGATTGCTTTTGACAGCTCGCCCTCCATGATGGAATCGCTCCAGGATGGCACGGTGCAGGCGACCGTCATTCAGAATCCGTTCAGCAACGGGTATCTGGCGGTGAAATATGCCGTGGAGGCACTCGAAGGCATGGATATTCCCGAACGTGTGGACACCGGCACCAAGCTCATCGATCTGGAGAATATGCTGTGGCCGGAGAATCAGAAGCTGCTGTTCCCGTTTGTAAGGTAGCAGAAATTTAAGAATTAAACATTAGAATTTTCATGAAATTGAGTAGGATTTTATATTCGCAACCGTTTTCACGTAGGGCATAATAAGGATGTACCCGGGACACACCGGGATCATCCCAAATAAAGAAATATCCTCAGGAGGTCAATTAGACATGAAAAAAATCACTTCCGTTCTACTTGCAAGTGCATTGCTGGGTGCTGCTCTCGCAGGCTGCGGCGGCAACAATAACAAGGCGGCTGACGCTGCTAACACAGGAACTTCGGCTAACACAGCGAATTCCGGTTCTGCTGAGACTCCGAAGGTCGGCGTAGCGATCTACAAATTCGACGACACGTTCATGACGGGTGTCCGCAACGCCATCGATGCTGCTGCCAAGGGCATTGCCACGGTTGATATCGTAGACAGCCAGAATTCCCAGCCTACACAGAACGATAAGGTGGATCTGTTCATCACCAAGAAATATAACGGCATGCTGATCAACCCGGTAGACCGCACCGCTGCGGGCGTCATCATTGACAAAGCCAAGACAGCGAACATTCCGGTGGTCTTCCTGAACCGCGAGCCGCTGCCGGAAGATATGAAGAAATGGGATAAAGTCTACTATGTAGGTGCGAAAGCTGAAGAGTCCGGCACTATGTCCGGCCAGCTGATCGTGGACTACTGGAAGGCACACCCTGAAGCGGACAAGAACGGCGACGGCGTGCTGCAGTATGTCATGCTGAAGGGCGAACCGGGACATCAGGATGCAGAACTTCGCACCACATATTCCATCCAGGCCATCGAAGATGCAGGCATCAAGGTGGAGAAGCTGGCTGAAGATACCGCGATGTGGGATCGTGTAAAAGGCCAGGAGAAAATGGCCGCCTTCCTCGGCTCACACGGCGACAAGATTGAAGCCGTACTGGCCAACAACGATGATATGGCACTCGGCGCGATCGAAGCTCTGAAGGCTCAAGGCTACTTCAGCGGCGACAAATACATGCCGGTTGTAGGCGTGGATGCAACAGCTCCTGCGGTTCAAGCTTTGCAGGATGGAACGATGCTGGGTACCGTACTGAACGATGCCAACAACCAAGGTAAAGCAGCGATCACCCTGGCCGCTCTGCTGGCCAAAGGCGAAACGCCAACCAAAGAGAACGTAGGCTTCGACATCACGGACAACCAGTTCGTATGGATCTCCTACAAAAAAATCACCAAAGACAACGTAGCAGACGCCAAGTAATCCGTTAACAGGTGCAAGGCTACAGATACGTATCATAGATACCAGTCCCGGAGGGCGCTGCAATGCGCTCTCCGGAATTCCTTACGGGTAGGGAGCAGGATGGAACCGCTGTGCCTCTCATGGAAAAAGAAAAAAAGCGTAGGGGGCGTAACAACATGGCAAATACGGAATTTTTGCTGGAAATGAACGGCATTACCAAAGAATTTCCCGGCGTGAAGGCGCTGGATGGAGTCAGCATTAAGGTTCGTCCGGGCTCGGTTCATGCACTTATGGGCGAGAACGGGGCAGGCAAGTCCACACTGATGAAATGTCTCTTTGGAATCTATTCACCGGATGCCGGTGAGATCTTCCTGGATGGCCAGAAGGCCTCCATCTCCAATTCGAGCGAAGCACTGAAGCACGGCATCTCGATGATCCATCAGGAGCTGCACCCTGTACCTTTCCGCAGCGTGATGGAGAACATCTGGCTGGGACGTTTTCCAACCAAGGGCATCGGGCCGCTTCAGTTCATTGACCACAAAAAAATGTTCACAGACACCGAAAACTTATTTAAAGATCTGGATATCGACCTGAATCCCGAAACACTGGTGGGCAAGCTGTCTGTATCCAAGATCCAATCCATCGAAATTGCGAAGGCGGTCTCTTTTCACTCCCGCGTGATTGTCATGGATGAGCCAACCTCGTCCTTAACCAGCGTGGAAGTGGAGCATCTGTTCCGGATCATCCGGGACCTGCAAAAAAGAGGCGTAGCTATTATCTATATATCTCACAAAATGGAAGAAATCCTGGAGATTTCCGATGAAGTGACGATTATGCGTGATGGTAAAAAGATCGGCACCTGGCCCTCGGCCGAGCTGACCACGGACCTGATTATCTCCAAGATGGTCGGGCGTGATCTGACGAACCGTTTCCCGGAGCGCACCAATGTTCCAGGCAAGGTGTTCATGAAGGTGGAAGGTCTGACCTCACCCGAGCCCAGATCCTTCAAGGATGTGTCCTTCGAATTAAGACGCGGGGAGATTCTGGGTGTCGGCGGTCTGGTCGGCGCACAGCGAACCGAGGTTATTGAAGCGTTGTTCGGACTGCGCGCGGTGAAATCCGGCTCCATCTCGATTGACGGCAAGAAGGTGAAGATTAACTCTCCGCAGGATGCGAAGAAGCACGGGCTGGCCCTGTTGACCGAGGAGCGACGCGTGACGGGGATTTTTCCGGTGCTGTCTGTGCATGAGAACGGCGCCATCGCCAACCTGGACCGCTACAAGACGCCATACCTGCTGCTGAACGGCCGCAAGAAGAAGGTAGAAGTCGATAAAATGATTGAAAAGCTGCGCACCAAAACGCCAACGACCAAGACACAGATTATGAATCTCTCCGGCGGGAACCAGCAGAAGGTGCTGCTGGCCAGATGGCTGCTCACTGAGCCTGAGGTGCTGCTGCTCGATGAGCCGACACGCGGAATTGACGTCGGTGCGAAGTTCGAAATCTATACGATTATTGCCGACCTGGCGAAGCAGGGGAAGAGCATCATCATGATCTCCTCGGAAATGCCCGAGCTGCTGGGGATGTCTGACCGTGTTATGGTGATGTCGGAAGGACGGCTTACAGGAATATTAGAAGGTGCGCAGGCTACGGAAACCGAAGTGATGCGTCTCGCTGCACAGCATTAATCAGGAGCTATACTCACAGGACGGCGAAGACCATAGGGCTGCTGCAAGGCTGAAGAAGCTTAGCAATGAATGCTTAAACTTCGCGTAACAATTAAGGAGGAACACAATTATGACTATTAAAAGAGCGCAGTCCTTCGTGACTCAAAACGCAATCTACATCGTGCTGGTATTGCTGATCATGGGGATTATCATATACGAGCCAAGCTTCATGTCCATCAATACCTTGCGGGATGTCCTGATCCAGTCCTCCACACGCGTGATTATTGCGCTTGGGGTGGCCTTTATCCTGATCACAGCCGGGACCGACTTGTCGGCAGGCCGGGTGGTCGGCTTCACAGCGGTGATCTCAGCTTCCATGCTGCAGATACCCGATTACTCCCGCCGCTTCTTCCCCGATCTGCCGCAGGTGCAGGTCTGGCTGCCGATTCTGATTGCCATTGTGGCCGGCCTGCTCTGCGGTCTCGTCAATGGGATTATCGTATCTAAGCTGAACGTTCCGCCGTTTATCGCCACTCTGGGCACGATGCTCATCGTGTACGGCTTGAACTCGCTCTACTTCGATATGGACCCGAACCAATCCCAGCCGATCGGCGGATTGCGTTCCGACTTCACCGACATCGGCTCCGGCTTCATCGGCAGCGGCCAGTATTCCATCCCGTACATCGTGCTCATAGCCCTCGGAGTCGCGGCGATAGTCTGGGTGCTGTTCAACAAAACCAAGCTGGGTAAGAACATGTACGCCATCGGCGGCAACATGCAGGCAGCCAAGGTATCCGGGATCAATGTCTCCAAGAACCTGATCTACATCTACGCTATCGCTGGTGCCCTGTACGGTCTGGCCGGTGTGCTTGAAGCAGCCAGAACCGGCGGCGCGACCAACAACTACGGGAACATGTATGAGCTTGACGCCATCGCAGCCTGCGTAGTCGGCGGCGTATCCACCACCGGCGGAATTGGTACCGTGCCGGGCGTCCTGGTCGGCGTTATCATCTTCACCCTGATCAACTACGGCCTGACCTTCATCGGCATCAGCCCTTACTATCAGCTGATCATCAAAGGCCTGATCATTATCGCGGCTGTATCGTTTGATATGCGGAAATATTCATCGAAAAAATAGGCTTGGGTTCGGTGATGATCCGTACCTGCGGGGATTTTGGACTTCCGGCCGCTGTCGCTCCTAAGTTATTGAATTCAAGTGTTCATATAATTTGAACTGAACTGAGCATCTTGGGTGGAAGGTATGATCGTGACTGCGGTGAGTTTTGGACTTCCGGCCGCTGTTGTCTCCAGATTTCTTGATTTAAACCGCTAATCGCGGTAGAAATCCGGAGACAAAGGCGGACGCTCCCGCTCCTCCAGTTCCAAAATCCCCTCCGCCACTTTCCTTCTACCCGAGGATCAGTTCATAATTCAAATTCCATTACAATTGAATTCAAGAACTCAGCGGGTGCTGGCGCTCCTTCAGTCTCAAATCCCCTCCGGTACTCCTATCATCTCACCAAGGGTGGGGAAGGCAGGGAAAGAGCGTTTGCGGTACCCACGCAAACGCTTTTTGGCCTGCTCGGATTTGTCGCAGCGTTGCTCCAAATCATTCGAATACACGTGCCTGCCGGATTTGGGGCTTCCGGATGCTACCCCTCCTTCGGTTCCCGATTTCCATCTGCTTCTCCTATCACATGATCCTAAAATGTTGCAATAAATGCAATTCCAGTTGGCTCGAGTAGGGGTACTCAGGGGGGATTGCTGCACGAATTACAACATTTCCTCTTCTAATTGGCTTGCGGGCGGACAAATGCTGCCTTTCATACAACAATGTTAGTTTAAAGTCGATATACATAGCCGAATGTTGCATTTTGGGCAGGATTTCGCAGCTTACAGTAACTAATTAATAGTTTTTATTCTGATTTAGAGGCGTCAGGGGGCAGAGGGTGGGGGGAGAGGTGCCAGGTGATAAGTGGCAAGCAGTCAGGCGGCAGGCAGCAGGAGACAAGCAGTTAGCATTCAGGTAGCAGGCAGTGGGCGGCAAGTAACAAGTGGCTAGTAATCAGGTAGCAGACGGTAAATAGTTAGCGGTCAGCAGTCAATATTGAATAGTCAGCAGTTAGCAGTCAGCAAGTTAGCAGTAAGTAGTCGGGTTGCAGTCAAGTGACTGGTAACAGGCAGAATTAGCACGGTTTTTACGGACGTATTTGTCCAGTCCGCTGAATAGAGTTTTAGACCTCTATCCTTTATAGAGTTTTATAAACCTTTGCCTGCCCAGCAAAAGGGTTATTCTCATATTTCAAGGGCAGGCACAGCAGCCCTTGTTCACCCGGTACACACCCTCCAAAAGGGTGTGTTTGTGTTTTTACAACAGAAAGGCAGCAGTAACGGAGGGGATTTTGGAACTGTAGGAGCGGCAGCGTCCGCCTTTAGGTTTGGATTTCTACCGCGAACAGCGGTCTGAATCAAGAAATCCAAACCTAACAGCGGCCGGAAGTCCAAAACTCACCGCAGTTACGACATCGCTTTTCTGTTTTTTAACGCCCAAGCACACCCTTTCCCCCTCGCTCTCATAGTCTATAGGCAAAAGCCTTTGTAAAGGAGAACGACAACATGCTGAGGATTAAGCTGAACGAGCTGGGAAAAGGGAACGACAACGGTTTGATTCAGACGGAGGTATGGCGGTGGGACGGTATCGGCTGGAATGAGTGTATTCCGCAGCAGGAGGAGGATTTCATCCGTGCGGAAGAGGATTTGTTCGTGACAATCCCGGCAGAGGCGGGCTTATATCGTGTAGACTACTCCAAAAAGCCACTGGAGGCGCTCATTGTGCTTCCGGATGACGGCGGAGGCCTGCGGGCAGCGCTGCTGCATCCGGCTCCTTTTAAGCTTAAGGACGGGACGCTGTGGGGATATATCAACAACGACGGCCGGATTGTGATTGAGCCGAGATATGATTATGCGGAGGAGTTTCAGGAGAATGGCCTGGCGGTAGTGCAGCGGGGGAATGTCAGCGGTCTGATTGACAGCTCCGGGCGGGAGCGGGTCAAACCGGTCTATAATTTTATTGGTCCTTTTTCCGAGGGGCGGGCCGTGGTGTCGGATGTGAAGGGCTACACTTTTATTGATGAAAAAGGCAAAGAGGTGACGTCCGCGCGCTATGACTATCTGAATTCGCTGCACGAAGGCCGTGCGCTGTTCTCCAAGCAGAATACTACCGGGGGGAACTCGTTGTATGGCTACCTGGATGCCCAGGGCAAAGAGGTGCTGCCAGCCGTCTATCTGGACGCCGGGGATTTCTCAAACGGGACTGCACTGGTCAAAATAGCCGAAGGGGAATATGCGCTGATTGATCTCCATGGCGTGGTGCTGCATACGTACAAACATCCTTTTGTCGGGTATCCGGGGGATGGGCTGCTGGCCTTTCAGGCGACGGAGAATGGAAAATACGGTTATCTGCACACGGACGGCACGATTGCTATCCAGCCGCAGTATACGGCAGCTCTGCCGTTCTCGGAGGGCCGGGCGGTGATTAACACAGCCGCTGATTATGGCAACGCCTACGGTCTGATCGATAAGCAGGGGAAAATGATCATTCCCGCCGTCTATTATGAGGTGCAGCAGCTGGGAGAGAACCGTGTGGCGCTGGGGACCCCGCTGTATGCGGATCAGCCCTACAGAGGCTCCAGATATGTCATCGCCGATGCGCTGACCGGAAGAATTCTCAGCACCCACCCGCTGCTGGGCGTGAACAATTATCAGCAGGGACTCGCGTCGGTGTATGATGCGAAGGATACGTATTTTATTGACACCAGCGGGAAAAAAGCCGCCCAGCCCCCGGTCATCGCAGGCTCAGGATCACTGTCCTTCAGCGGCAGCCTGATCCGCGCGGATATTGATCTGCGCACCTCTTATTATGACCGTAAAGGCAAGCAGGTCTGGCGGCAAAACGGGGTCATTCCGCTCAGACCGCCATACTCTGTGCTGGAGAAGAAATACAAGCCTAACCGGGATTATCTGGTCTATTATCCGGTCGTGGAAGGGATCGCGGTTGCTGAGGTCTCGAAGGCAGTGAATGACAAGCTGCGGGGCCTGTCGCTCCCATACGGGGCGGGGACGGGGGGAGGCACGCAGGATTTCAGCTATACGGGAGATTTCGCCGTATCCTTCTTCCGCAAGAATCTGCTGGTGCTGGAGCTTAGCGGTTATCATTTTCCGTTCGGCGCTGCGCACGGCATGCCTACGCGGATCTATGAGCATATCAACCTGCGCACCGGCAAGTTCTACACGCTCAGCGATCTGTTCAAGCCCGGCAGCAAATACGTGCAGAAGCTCAGTGATATTGTCGGCAAGCAGATTGCGAATGATCCGCAGTATTCCTATGTTTTCCCTGATACGTATAAAGGCATTACAGCCGATCAGCCCTTTTATGTGGATGCTGAGGCGCTGTACCTGTATTTTGCACCTTATGAGATTGCTCCGTACGCCGCAGGATTTCCAACCTTCCGCATTCCGTATGCTGAGATTATGGGCCTGATCTCGACCGAAGGGGAGTTCTGGCAGTCTTTTCATTAAAATAAGCGATAGAATCGCCGATATATAGGATAGACACAGCCGTCCTGAAAAGGACGGCAATGCTGTTTTCTTTTGCCGCTGGCGGAGGGACAAGCCTTCCTATCTATGAAATCCTTTCTATACTATAAAATGACAGAATTTAGAAGCGCACAGCTGATAGTTTTGTGTTACAATGACCTAAGAACAGATTACAACTTTGTAACATATGTAGACAGACACCCTTGTCCCCATGATACACCACAACGAAGATTAAGGAGATGGCAGAATGAAAAGCAAGACTTTGAGAAGAATGATAGGTGGAAGCGTAGCCGCTGTTATGGCGCTTGGCATTTCTCTTCCATTACAAGCAAACGCAGCAGCAGCCGGTGCCTCTGCGGCAGCCGGATCAGATATGAATTTCGCACAGCTCATGGACTATTTCACACAGAACAATTCGAAGACCTTTGTACTGGATGGCAATACGTACACTGTCACTAAAACCTTTGTATACACAACGCCAGCTGCAGCTGCCCCGGCAGCACAGCCGGTAGCTCCGGCTAAGCCGGTTGCAACAGCAGCACCAGTGGCTACAGCGGCACCGGCAGCAACTGCTAAGCCAGCCCCGGCCCCCGCTGCCACTGCAAAACCTGTGGTAACCCCTGCCCCATCTGCGGTTCCTGCAGTTGGCAATAACGCCTCCAGCTACACACAGCAAGTAGTCGCACTGGTGAACAAAGAGCGCGCTGCAGCTGGACTAGCCCCTGTCTCCGCACTGGACAGCCTGAACAAAGTGGCTGCGGCGAAGGCTGCGGACATGCGCTCGAACAACTATTTCTCACACACTTCTCCGACCTACGGATCACCTTTTGATATGATGTCGGCGTTCGGCATTACGTATAAGGCGGCTGGTGAGAATATCGCTATGGGCCAGAAGACCCCTCAGGAAGTTATGACGGCGTGGATGAACAGCCCGGGTCATAAGGCTAACATCCTGAGCGCGAATTTCAACTACATCGGCGTGGGCTTCGATAATAATTACTGGGTCCAGGAATTCATCGGTAAATAAAGTTACGTTAACTCCGCCCTCCGGCATTGCCGGGGGGCGTTTTTATGTTTTTAGGATATTAAAGTAATATTGGTCTTGATACGATTAGCGCAGCGTCATCGTGCCGCAGTCCGCGGTCTTGCACGATCAGCGTAGCGCCATCGTGCCGCCCTTACTGCTTCCACCGTTTAGGTGTGAAGCGGCGGAGGGGATTTTGGAACTGTAGGAGCGAATGCGTCCGCCTTTGTCTCCGAATTTTAACCGTATAACGGTTCATTCAATAAATTTGGAGACAACAGCGGCCGTAAGTCCAAAATCACCGCAGCCGCGCCCCCACCTAAACCCCCCTACGGTTTGCAAATTGTGCAAAGAAGAATTATGTTTATCTACATAGTTAATAATGTTGTGAATGATGGAAGAGGCAGAAGAGTACGGCAGATGGAGGGATAGCATTGAAGGAATCCAAATGGACCTGGAGGACAGTAAGCCTGGTGTCCATCCTGGCAACTTTACTTTTGATTACAGGATTTGTGTATGCAGTGGGAGATATTCTGAACCCGAAGGGGGAGCAGTTCCTCTCGTCCCTTCCGCAGGAGACGGCTGCACCGACAGCCGCGGCAAGTGACGAATACAAGATCCTGGCGCTTGGTGATTCTCTGGCCAAAGGGACCGGAGACAACTCCGGGCAAGGGTTTGTTAGACGGACCGTGGATGCCTTGTCGGCCAATGGAGGAAAGGCAGAGCTGCTGGGCAATATGGGCATTAACGGCTTGACCACAGCTGCTTTACAGAGCAAGCTTCAGGAGGAAGGGGTACAGTACGCGCTGCGTCAGGCGAATGTCATCCTGATCTCCATCGGCGGGAACGACCTGTTCCGGGGCTCGGATATTCTGGGCACAGGCGGGAGCAGCGGACAAGCAGCCGCCTCTGCGAAGCCTTCGGAGCAAGCGGTACCTCAGAGCACGGAAGCCCCTGCCAATAACAAGGTAGAAGGCACTACCCCGGTTCCAACCGCGTCTGCAGGTGATCTGACCCCGGAATCGCTTCTCTCCGCTCTGCCTGGGGCCGCCAAACGGCTGGGCAGCATACTGGATACAGTTGCAGAAGTGAATCCGCAGGCCCAAGTCTATTACATCGGACTGTATAATCCCTTTGGAGATATCGAGGGGCTGCTAATTCCCGGTAATCAGGCGGTAACGGCGTGGAATAATGCGGCGATGGATATGATCAACAAGCATCAGAACATGACGCTGGTCCCGACCTTTGACCTGTTTGACCGCCATTTGGCGAAATATCTGTCAAATGATCATTTTCACCCGAACGGGGACGGCTATCAGCGGATGAGCGAGCGGATTGTACAGGCGGTTCGTTGAATCGATGATTTTTTGAACAGAAATGACTGTGGCAAGGAGCTGTATAAGATGGCGAGAACCATTCATGAGGCACCGGGGGAAGAAGTCGTTCTGTCCGCCCGGGGAGTGCGTAAAAAAATCGGCCGCAAATGGATTATAGATGATGTCACGTTTGATGTGAAAAAAGGCGAAATCTTCGGCTTTCTCGGTCCGAATGGGGCAGGCAAAACCACAACCATCCGCATGCTGGTGGACCTGATCCGCCCGAGCGAAGGGACGATTACCGTCTGCGGCTATAATGTGAACCGGAATCCGGAAAAAGCGCTGCAATACGTTGGCTCTATTGTCGAGAATCCCGAGGTCTACACGTATCTGACGGGCTGGGAGAACCTGCAGCATTTCGCCCGTATGCAGCCCGGAGTGGACGAGCAGCGGATTGCCGAGGTCGTTGAAATTGTGCGGCTCGATCAGCGCATCCAGGATAAAGTCAGCACGTATTCGCTGGGGATGCGCCAGCGGCTCGGTATTGCCCAAGCTCTGCTCGGCCGTCCCCGGCTGCTGATTCTCGATGAGCCGACCAACGGCCTGGACCCCAAGGGGATCAAGGAGCTGCGCGAATTCATTCGTAAGCTGGCAGACGAAGGGCTGGCGGTCTTTGTGTCCAGTCATCTGCTGAGCGAAATTCAGCTGCTGTGCGACCGGGTAGCCATTATCAGCAAAGGCCGTGTACTCGCTGTTGGCGCTGTAGACGAGCTGGTTGCCCGTAACTCGCCTTATGTCCTGTGGGAGCTGGAGCCGCTTCAGCGGGCAAGAGACATCATGGCCGGGCGGCCGGATATCGCGCTGCTTCATCTGGACGAGGTTACCCTGGATGACTCGGTCATCGCAGGCATGGGCGTGAATTCCCTGGTTACGGCGATGGACGAGGAGCTGATCCCGGAGATTGTTGCCGTGCTGGTTGCACAAGAGGTGGAAGTCCGGGCTGTGCATAAAATCAACCCTACACTGGAACAGCTATTCTTGAAGCTAACGGAAGGTGAAGCCATTGACTAACCTGCTGCCGCTCATCCGAAATGAGTGCCTGAAGATTATTAAAAAGAAACGTTTCTATGTCATCCTGCTCATCCTGCTCGTGCTGGTGCCAATGTTTACCTATGCGCAAATGCGCATAGCCGAGCGCAGCCGTGACAAATTTAACTCTGACTGGAGGCTGGAGATCCAGCAGCAGATTACCGATAACCAGAATTCGCTCGGCAGCGACCGGATTCCGGAGGAATGGAAGTCGTACCGGCGGATTTTTCTCCAGCAATTGCAGTATTATCTGGACCATGATGTGAATCCGAACGAGCCGAGCGGAGTAACGTTCACCCGGGAGTTTGTCAATAATTCCGTCTCCCTGTTCATTCCGCTGCTGATCATGGCGGTTGCCTCCGACCTGGTCTCCGGGGAGCGGACGACAGGCACGATCAAAATGCTGCTGACCCGCCCGGTCAGACGCTGGAAGGTACTGTTCAGCAAAATGGTAGCGCTGCTGATGTTCGTCTCGCTGATTGTCCTGTCCGTATTCGTAATCAGCTATCTGATATCGGGGCTGGCTTTTGGCTATAAGGGGTTCAATGTTCCAGTCTTTACAGGCTTCCAGCTAAACGGTGATACTGTGGATATGACGAAGGTTCATGCCGTGGAGCAGTGGAAGTATCTGCTGATGCAGGGCGGGCTGATCTGGTATGTCAGCATCGTGGTGGCCCTGCTGGCCTTCATGGTGTCGGTGCTGGTCCGCAGTACGGCTGCGAGCATTGTAGTGATGATGGCGGCGCTGATTGCCGGAACGATCCTGACGAATATGGCTTCCGCCTGGACGGCGGCCAAATATTTATTTATGGTCAATATGGAGCTGACGACTTATTTAGCGGGCACTCCCGCGCCGATAGAGGGCATGACACTGGGCTTTTCGATGGCGGTTCTGGGCATTTGGGGGCTTGCGGCCGTAATCATTTCATTCGCCGTCTTTACGAAACGGGATATTTTGAATTAGAATGTACAAAGTGAACGAAAACGTTTGTTTGCATTTTTAGAGAGACAGGAAGACAAGTGAAGGAGGAGCATGAATGCTCGAACAGATCGATATGTTTGCAAAAGTCTCTAAGAACGGCGAAGCAGGCCGGACTGGATACGATGCTGACGACATTCAGGTGCTCGAAGGTCTGGTTGCGGTCCGCAAACGGCCCGGCATGTATATTGGCAGTACGAGTTCCTCGGGTCTGCACCATTTAGTATGGGAAATAGTAGATAATGCCGTAGATGAGCATTTGGCCAAGTTTTGCTCGAAGATTGATATTACACTGCGTAAAGACGGATCGGTGACCGTCATTGACAACGGACGCGGAATACCGACCGGAATGCACAAGACAGGAGTCCCAACGCCGCAGGTGGTATTCACTATACTGCATGCAGGCGGCAAATTCGGCGGCTCCGGCTACAAGAAGTCGGGCGGCCTGCACGGGGTCGGGGCTTCGGTTACCAATGCGTTGTCCGAGTGGCTGGAAGTGGAGATTTACCGCGAAGGCAAGATTCACCGTCAGCGCTTTGAATACTGGGTCGACAAAAGCGGAAAAGAACATGTCGGTGAGCCAGTGACCGGTCTTGAGATACTGGGGAATACGAATAAGACCGGTTCGAAGATTACCTTCAAGCCGGATGTTCGCGTCTTCGCTGCGGGCATTTCATTCAACTATGATACGCTTGCAGAACGGGTACAGGAGATCGCCTTCCTGAATTCCGGGCTTAGAATCAATCTGAGCGATGAGCGCAGCGGGCGTCAGGATGAATTCTTCTACGAAGGCGGCGCCAGCCAGTTCGTGCAATTCCTGAACGAAGGCAAGGATGTACTGCACGATGTAATCCATTTCAGCTCCGAGAAGGACGAGATCGAGGTGGAAATCGCGCTGCAGTATAATGCGGGGTATACGGAGACGATCGCTTCTTTTGTCAACTCCATTCCTACCCGCAGCGGGGGAACACACGAGACAGGCTTCAAGACAGCCTATACCCGTGTGCTGAATGATTACGCCCGCCGCACGCAGCTGCTCAAGGAGAAGGATAAGAATCTGGAGGGCAATGATCTGCGCGAAGGCATGATGGCGGTCATCAGCATCAAGATGTCGGATGTGGAGTTTGTCGGACAGACGAAGGATCAGCTCGGAAGCGCATCTGCCCGCAGCGCCGTGGACTTCATCGTCTCCGAGCGGATGGCGCGGTTCCTGGAAGAGAATCCCCAAGTTGCACAGAGTCTGCTGAAAAAATCGATCCAGGCCTCCAAGGCCCGTGAAGCTGCCCGCAAGGCCCGTGATGAGATCCGCAGCGGCAAGAAGCGCAGTGAGAGCTCGAACCTGGGCGGCAAGCTGTCACCTGCACAGTCCAAGGACGTTACACGTACCGAGATCTTCATCGTCGAGGGCGATTCAGCCGGTGGCTCCGCGAAGCAAGGCCGGGATTCTAAGATTCAAGCGATCCTGCCGCTGAAGGGCAAGCCGATGAACCCCGAGAAGGCCAAGCTGCTGGATATCCTGAAGAATGACGAATACAAGGCGATCATTTCGGCAATCGGTGCGGGAATCGGGCCTGATTTTGCCGTGGAGGACAGCAATTATTCCAAAATCATCATTATGACTGATGCCGATACGGACGGCGCACATATCCAGGTGCTGCTGCTGACCTTCTTCTACCGCTACATGAAGCCGCTGATCGATGCCGGCAAGGTCTATATCGCCCAGCCGCCGCTGTATAAGCTGACGCGCAAATCGGGTAAGCTGGAGACAGTCCGCTATGCCTGGAGCGATGAGGAATTGCAGAATTATCTGAAGGAATTCGGGAAGAATTTCGAGCTGCAGCGGTACAAGGGACTGGGTGAGATGAACCCGGACCAGCTGTGGGAGACTACGATGAATCCCGATTCGCGTACGCTGCTTCAGGTGCAGATCGAGGATGCCGCCAAGGCGGAGCGCCGCGTTTCCACGCTGATGGGCGATAAGGTCGATCCGCGTAAGCGCTGGATTGTCGAGAACGTCGACTTCACGGAGATCGTGGAGTAACAAAGATCGTAAGTAGTAGTGGGAAGTGACGAAACCTTCCGCTGTTTTTAATTTTTTGATGATCGGTTTAAGCGAAGCGGCTGGTTCTTGAATTCAATGGATTGTGAACTATGTTTTGATAAACTGATACAAGGGAAAGTAACGGAGGGGATTTTGGAACTGGAGGAGCGTCAGCGTCCGCCTTTGTATTTAGATTTCATCCGCTAGGCCTATGAATCAGAAATCTAAATACAACAGCGGCCGGAAGTCCAAAATCACCGCAGTTACGATCTTACCTGTTATCAAAATATTGTTTGTTTTTGAATTCAATAACGCAAGAGCGCAGCGGTCAGATCATCAAGCTTTAAAAACGCGGACAGAATGAGGAACAGAAGGTGAAGAGGATATGAGCAGTTTATCAGAGCAATTTTTGCCGGCTTTTCTGGAAGAGGTCGTGGGTGACCGGTTTGGCCGGTATTCCAAATATATCATTCAGGACCGGGCGATCCCCGATGTGCGCGACGGGCTAAAGCCCGTGCAGCGCCGGATTCTGTATGCCATGTACGATTCCGGCAATACGCCGGATAAGCCATACCGCAAGTCAGCCAAAACGGTCGGTGATGTCATGGGTAACTACCATCCCCACGGGGACTCCTCGATCTACGACGGGATGGTGCGGATGGCACAGCCGTGGAAGATGGGGCATGTGCTGGTAGACGGACACGGCAACTGGGGTTCCATGGATGATGACCCGGCAGCGGCGATGCGTTACACAGAAGCGCGCCTGTCTCCGATTGCCATGGAGATGATGCGCGATATTGAGAAGCGCACCGTACTGTTCAAGGACAACTTCGATAATACGGCCAAGGAGCCGGTGGTTGTTCCCTCCCGTTATCCGAATCTGCTGGTGAACGGGACGAGCGGGATCTCGGCCGGATTCGCCACTGAGATTCCACCGCATAACCTGCGGGAAGTCATCGATGCCTGCATCGCGGTCATGCAGAAGCCGGACATTGCGCTTGAGGATATCATGACCTTCATCAAGGGACCGGATTTCCCGACAGGCGGAACCATTATGGGCGGAGACGGCATTATGGATGCTTACCGCACCGGCAAAGGCCGTATCTATCTGCGTTCCAAGACGGAGATTGAGAACCTGCGCGGCGGGAAGCAGCAGATCGTGATCACCGAGGTGCCTTTCCAGATCGTGAAGTCACGGCTGGTGACCTCCATGGAGAACATCCGTCTGGAGAAAAAGATTGAAGGGATCGCCGAGGTCCGCGATGAGAGCGGCCGTGAGGGCCTGCGCATCGTGGTGGAGCTGAAGAAGGAGGCAGATGCACAAGGCGTCTTAGCCTATCTGCTCAAAAAAACCGATCTCCAAGTCACCTACAACTTCAACATGGTAGCCATCGTTAACAAGGCTCCGCAGCAGCTGGGGCTCAAAGCGATCCTTGAAGCTTACATTGCCCATCAGCGCGAAGTGGTCACTCACCGTACCCGGTTCGATCTGGAACGGGCGGAGGACCGTGCCCATGTCTTAGAGGGACTGGTCAAGGCGCTGAATATTCTGGACGAAGTGATCGCTGCCATCAAGGCATCGAAGAACCGTCAGGATGCCCAGAATAATCTGGTTTGGATGTTCGGCTTCAGCGAAAGACAGGCTGATTCTATCCTTACCTTGCAGCTCTACCGTCTCACCAATCTGGAGATACATTCGCTGCAGAAGGAGCTGGATGAGATGCTGGCCCGGATTGCTGTGCTCCAGGGGATTCTGGACAGCGACAAGAAGCTGATTACCGTTATCCGCAAGGAGCTGCTGGAGATCCGTGACAAATACGGAATCGACCGCCGTTCCCTGATTCAGGGTGAGGTAGAGGAGCTTAAGGTTAACATGGAGGTTCTGGTCAATGCGGAGGATGTGCTGGTTGCACTCTCTGCAGACGGCTATATCAAGCGGACCGGCATGCTGTCCTTCACCCGTTCGGGCGGGGAGCGCCACTCTTCAGGCGTCAAGGATGGCGATCATATCGTCAAGCTGCTGGATCTGAATACCCGGGAGAGCCTGCTCGTCTTCACCCGCAAGGGTCAATACTTCCTGCTTCCCGTGCATCAGATTCCAGAGTTCAAATGGAAAGATCCGGGGACGGCCATCGTCAACGTGATCGGACTGAATAAGGGAGACAGTGTCGTCAGTGTACTGCCGGTCGGCAACCTGGAGGACCCGCTGGCCAGTCTGGTCTTCATCACCCGCAAGGGGCAGGTGAAGCGTACCGAGCTCAAGGAGTACTCTACAAGCCGTTCCGGAGCCGTTGCCGCCTGTAAGGTGGCCGAAGGCGATGAGATCATTACAGTGGCGCACAGCAGGGGTGACAAGGACATCGTGCTGATTACCCGTGAGGGCATGAGCATCCGTTTCCGTGAGAATGAAGTGAATCCTATGGGCCGGGTGGCCACAGGAGTTAGGGGAATTCAGCTCCGTGAAGGAGATGAGGTGGTCTCCTGCTTCTGGGTCAGCGAGGATGAAGGTGAGATCCTGGCTATATCCGACATCGGTTATGCCAAGCGCTCCCTGATGGTGGATTATCCTTCCCAGAGCCGCGGAGGCAAAGGGATGCCAACCTTCGAGTTCAAGGAAGGCAAGCGTGTCCGCCCGAACGGCAGCAGGCTGGCAGGCGCATTCTATTGCAAGGAGCCGCTGGAGGTGACCGCCATCACCCAGAGCGGCGCGGTACATTCCTTCTCTTCCGAATCGGCACCGATTGCTGAACGCCGTTCTACAGGCAAGCAGCTGGTTGCTGTCGAGAAGAAGGACGAGATCGCCATTCTTTTTCAGGCAGTCAAGTAAAATATAATACCGCATGGAACGGCGCGGGCAGCCCAGGAGTAACAGGCTGCCCGCGTTTTTAATTTGGGGGGGAATAGTTGCAGATATGATTTTATTTTTTGGCCTTGAAGGATTTGGAATTTTTCTGGCGAAAAAGTAAATATACCTTATAGAGATCCGCAGGAAAGGAAGGAATAAGTGTGCACTCCACTGAATTCAGTAAAATCTGGCATAAGATATTAAAGGACTATAAGCTACATATGGACAGCAAGCTTGCGCCTACACTGACTGATGCCCAGCTTACCGTACTGGAATTGCTACAGGAGCGTGATGCGATGAAGCCTTCTGATTTGGCCCCTCATCTGGCAACCAGTCCGGCGGCCGTGACGATGCTGCTTGACCGGATGGAGAAGCATAATCTGATTGTCCGTGAACGCGATGCCTCAGACCGCAGAATTGTCTGGGTGAGCATCACCGAGACAGGCCAGCGGGAGACGCTGCGCGGACTGAAGGTCCGCAGTGATTTTTTTGCAGAAGCGCTGGACCCCATTTCCTCCCATAATCAGCAGCTGCTGCTCTACCTCATGGGCAAGATGGCGGTTGCCCCGGCCGTGGATGACGCAGCTTCGGTACAGTCCGTATAAGCACCTACTGAGAACCTATATGATCATGCAAAAAAGCAGGCTGTCCGTTAAAGGATAGCCTGCTTTTGCATTTGCGGAGTCCAAAGATTCCAGGGATAGGAACGGGGAGGCAGGGAGAGCAGCTCGACTTCTTCCTTGGTCACCGGATGCGGGAACCGGGTGAGTGCAGACCATAAGGCAATCTGCTGTCCCGGTCTGTTCACGGCCGCGCCGTACTTCTGATCTCCATATAGCGGACATCCAACGTTGCTGAGCTGGACGCGGATCTGGTGGGAGCGGCCGGTCAGCAGGTCAATTCTCACCAGCGAATAGCCTTCTGCCGTACCAATCACGGTATAATCAAGGATGGCTTGCTTGCCGCCTGGCGTTCCCTCCCGGACGGCCTGGACGGTGTTATTCTTAGGGTCCTTAAGCAGCGTATGCTCCAGCCGGGCCTCTACGCCCGGAAGCTGACCATGCACCACTGTCAGATAGACCTTCTGGAAGGCGTGGGTGCGCACACTCTCGGATAGCCGGGAGGCCGCCTTCGAGGTCTTGGCGAAGATCATAGCACCGCCTACAGGCCGGTCCAGCCGGTGAACCAGGCCCATGAAGACGTTGCCCGGCTTCGTGTAGCGTTCCTTCACATCTTCCTTCAGCAGTGTCAGCAGATCCGGGTCGCCTGTAGCATCCTCTTGAACGGGAATATTCACAGGCTTCACAATGCCGAGCAGATGGTTGTCCTCATATAGAATCTCGAACCGGGAGGGGCTGCTGCCGGATTCTCCTGCTGCGCCGTTATTCGTTCCGGTCATGGCTTACGCCTCCCAGCGGCCCAGAATCCCGCAAGGCAAATTCATGCCGGAGGCTGTAATCGGCAAGCCGATCTCACCGGAATTTAGCTTGCCGCCATAGCGCTTGCCCATCGTCATTGACAGCATGTTGCGCAGTACGGTTGGCGAGATGCCGGTCGTGTAGGAGTTAATCAGCATGAATAACGGACGGTCGCTCATAATCTCCATGCAGCTCTCCAGGAACGGATAGAGACTGGATTCGAGCTTCCACATTTCACCGCCCGGCCCTCTTCCGTAGGACGGCGGGTCCATAATAATTGCATCATATTTGCTGCCGCGGCGCTGTTCGCGCTGGACGAACTTGAATACATCATCGGTAATGAAGCGGAGCGGCTTGTCGGCAAGACCGGACAGAGCTACATTCTCCTTGGCCCATTGAACCATCCCCTTGGCTGCATCGACATGCACGACGGAGGCTCCGGCACTTGCTGCCGCAACAGTGGCTCCGCCGGTATAAGCGAACAGGTTGAGGACGGAGATCGGCCGGTTAGCCGCTGCGATCTTGTCCATCATCCAGCGCCAGTTGGCCGCCTGCTCCGGGAACAGCCCGGTGTGCTTGAAGTTCGTCGGGCGGAGGTGGAACTTCAGCTTGCCGTAGCTGATTTTCCAGTCCTCCGGTATCGTCTTCTTCATCTCCCACTGCCCGCCTCCGGCGGAGCTGCGGTGATAATGTCCGTGCACATCCCGCCACTTGGCGCTCTCGCTGGCCAGCGGCCAGATGATCTGCGGGTCCGGCCGGCGCAGGATAATATCGCCCCAGCGTTCGAGCTTCTCCCCGCCCCCGGTATCGATCACTTCATAGTCTTTCCAATCACTGGCTAGATACATTATTAATCCATCCTTCAAAAAGTCATTTAGCCTTTATTGTACAACATTTAAGCCTGCAGCTACAAACAAAATGGTTGCAAAGCAGCGACTATTCCCAGTGTAGCCAACAAGCAAGAGGCGTATAATATTACCAGGAAAAGCAGGGCAGATCATTTTGCAACATAATCCATTCGGTAAGCAGGGGACTTGGCCAATCGAAAAGCAGGTGTTCTGGCGCTTCGTACAGGGATTGTGTATGATCTGAATACAAGGTTACAGCAAAGGAAGGAGGCTGCACGGGGATGTATAATCTTTCGGCGCTGTATCATCCGATTACGGCCAATCCGGCCGGGGGCGGCGAGTATCTGCCGGGCAGGCTGCTTCAGCCGTATATCCGCTGCTACTGGGGATCAGGAGCACAGCCCCGGCTGCCGCAGCAGACGGAGACTATCATACCTGATAGCTGCATGGACATCATATGGGAATGGGATGAGGGGACAGGGGAGTCCGGCGGGATTTTTTGCGGGATTAACGACACTCCGTTTGAGGCAGGACAAGCAGCACAGCCTGTTACGACAGAGCGTTTCGCCATCCGGTTTCACTTCTGGGCCGTTCATTTGTTCGCAGACGAGCCGCTGACGGAGGTATTGAATGTGCATGTTCCGGTAGAGTATTATTTCAGAACCTTCCGTAAGGAGCTGGGAGACAGGCTCCAGCATATCCGTACAATGACTGAGCGCATCGCTGCTGCTGAAGCTTTCCTTTTGCGGAGATTGGAACGGGGAAACCGCAGCAGTGACGGGATGATGAACGCGGTCCACAGGCTGCTTACATCACGCGGGATCATGATGGCAGGGGCGCTGGAGAGCAGCTCGGGCTTAAGCAGCCGCCAGCTTGAACGGCTGTTCCGGCAGCATATCGGCCTTCCGCCCAAAAAGGTCGCCGATCTTATCCGTTTCCAGAATGTCTGGCGTGACCTGTACCGTTCCTCCCAGACCAAGGGCGTAATGCAGGATATGGTGTTCACCTACGGGTACAGCCACCAGTCGCATTTGATCAACAATTTCAAGAAGTTCGCAGGCAGAACTCCGCTGGATGCGCTGAGTTATGCCCGGCGCTGATGTCGTTTTTTTGCAATACAAGCCATACAGGCAGAAGTACAATGAGGATAGAACCGCTGACACCAGCCGGATCACAATACAAGCAATGAAGGGAAGGATATCATTATGATTACAGCTTTTGACGGCATCAACCTGTACAGTAAAGACCCCGTAGCTCTGGTAGCATTCTATTCGGAGGTCCTGGGCATTCCGGTTCCATTCGAGGGCTATGGAGAAGCTGGCGGGGCCAAAATTGCGATAGACGCCAGCCAGCCCGGCATCATTATATGGAACGCAGACAAGTGGGAGAACCTAACCACCGGCACCGTTAATCTTGTATTCTCCTGCGGCAGTCTGGACGAAACGTATGAGCAGCTGAAGGCGAAAGGACTGGATTGCCAGCCTCCGGCAACCATGGAGTACGGCGGTAAAGAGATGAATTTCCGTGATCCCGACGGCAACGCAATTACCTTGCTGGAAGGCGGATATTAATCGTTCCACACATCATATGATAATAGTAATACTGAGCAGCGTCAGCTCCGGGCAGCAGTTATGTCCTGGACTGGCGCTGCTTGTGTTATGCGGCAAGGATGGCCAGGGGAAGAGCAGAATCACTTTTTAATATTGACAATGATAATCATTATCAAATAGAATGAGATTAACACAGTATTAAGGTAAGTAAGATACGGTCTGCTTAAGGGACCGGATTATAGAGAATACATTTTATTTGGACCCTGGGAGGATAAAAGTCATGGCTAAAGTGCTAGTGGCATATGCCAGCTTGACTGGCAATACGGAGGAAATCGCTGAATTGATCGTGGAAGGAATACGCGCGGCAGGCGGAGAGGCCGTACTGAAATCGGTCATGGACTGCAATGCGGATGAGATAAAAGCGTATGAGGCTGTAATGCTGGGTGCGTACACATGGGGAGACGGCGAGCTGCCGGATGAATTCCTGGATTTCTATGAAGAGCTGGATGAGCTGGATCTCAGCGCCTGTAAGGCGGCGGCCTTCGGAAGCGGAGACACCGGGTATGCGATCTATTGCGGAGCAGTGGATCAGATTGAAGAGAAGCTGAAGGAGCGCGGGGCCGAGATTGTGCAGCCCAGCCTGAAGATTGAATACGGTCCGAATGCAGCGGAGAAAGAGGCTTGCCGCACTTACGGGCGCCAGTTCATCGAGATCTGCGCGGCGGTCTCTTAAGGATGGGCGCGGCGGCAGGAGACTTCACAGGAACGAAGCCGGATGCTGAAGCTGGCCGGTACAGACGTCTGAACGATTACCGCATGGAGCACATCATGCTGGGCGGGGCCGAGGTGGCCGGCAGCGGAGCTCCCGCTACCGGACTTCCCCGCTGGAGACAGCAGGTTCAATTTGCAGTCGGACATACGCTTAATGACTACTACAGTCTGCGGCCCGAGGTGCGCCGGGAGACGCCTGTCCAGTTTCTGCTGGAGCGCCGCTGGCCGCCGAAGGGCAATGCTTTTCCTTCCCTGATGCATTACTGGGATGTCAAGCAGGCGGTGGCCGATGAGCTGATGCGGATTGTCGCAGGCAGTTACACCGCAGAGATTCCGGTGATGCGGTTCGAACAGTGGCATGTTCCTGTCCGGGAGCTTGAGATTGAGCTGGCTGTGATTTTTCAGCTGGCCTGGAATTCGAAGCATACGGGACGCAGTCTGAATATCCAGAAATTCATGGTACATGCTGACCAGCAGGTGATTACCGGATTTCTGCATATGGCGAATGTATTCTGCCATAAGGCTTACGGGAAGCCGGCGGAGACGATCGCCATCTACTCGCTGCTGGATGGCCGCAGGCAGCTGTATGACGGAGCAGACATGCCCCTGCAGGAATCGCTGGATTATGTGCGCCTGCTGTCTGTCTTCCTGGAACGGGAAGAACAGGCACCAGGCTGCGTGAAATGCAGCAACCGCCGCAGCGACCGGGATGAAGCCCAGGTGCGGGGCTACGGACTGATGTAGAAGCAGACGATGAATTGAAATTGGAGACGACACAAAAAGCATCTCCTTCAGGGTCAGTTGACCGTGAGGGGATGCTTTTTGATTGTTTAGGAATTGTATGCGAAAAACAGCATACATTGTGCTGGTGCGCAGGCATATGGGCTAAATGTATGCTTCTTGAAATACTCGTTGCCAGGCTAGCCGTTCAAAGGATAGGTGTAATAATCCTGCTGGCTCTGAATGACGAAGCCGCAGCTCTCATAGAGCCGCAGTGCATTCGGGTTATCCAGCGCAACCTCCAGATTCACTCCGTTATAATTCCGCTGCTCCCGCTCAATGGTCTGCTGCAGGGCACTCCGGCCGATGCCGAGACCGCGCAGCTTCTTGTCCACCGTAAATCCGTAGATCCAGGTTTCGTTGTCCTCGGACCACAGACGCATTTTCCCGGCGGGCTGGCCGCTGAGCTCAATGATGATATGCTCCTGTGAGCCTTCCTGTTCGTGCAGCTCATACATTTCAGCGGCGTCCTCTTCGGTCATCTGGAACCCGTCGCAGTCGAAGGCGATGAGTAGAGGGGTCTCCTCCGGACGTGCAGGCCGGAGCATGACATTGCCTGAGGCCGAGCTGGCCTCTGAGGCTCTAACCTTGCTGCCCGCACCATCCCATTTCATCTGAAACTCCGAATGGCTGAAGGCAAGCGGCAAGGTCTTCAGATAGGCATTGCCTGAAGCCGAAGCCGCAGGGGTGTTCAGCAGCAGCGTCTTCGTCTTCCCTCTGCGGATGATGGCCTGGGCCTGTTCCCAGAGGGAGCTAAAGATCCCCCGGCGGCGGTAGCCCGGCCGGACCATGCCGCATACCTCCATATCACCGCCGATGCCGTACAGGCCGATGAAGCCGACCAGCAGGCCGTCCTCATAGGTCAAAAGCCACTCTGCACCGCCTGCTACACTGGGCTGCCGGAGCATGTCCCAGTTCAGCTTCAGCGAGATTCCTTCATAGTGCTCGCAGCGCTGCTGCAGCTCTTCAATCTGTTTCAGTGTATCTGTATTCGTCAAACGTTCTTCCTCCTATTTGAGTACATCCTTGTATTCCTCGTGCTTCTCGAATTGATGGGCCGCATACGGGCACACCGGTACAATCTTGACACTCTGCTCACGGGCCAGGTCAACGACCGCCTGCACGAGCTTCTCTCCAGCCCCCTGGCCGCGCAGATCTTCGGAGACAAAGGTATGGTCAATCACCAGATTCCCTGTGTTTTCTTCGGTTCTGTATGTAATCTCGGCCAGGTCTTTTCCGTCACCAGCGATATAGAAACGTCCTTCTCCCTTTGCAATCTGTTCCATGTATCTTCACTCCATTCGGGTATAGTGGTTTTATTTTACTACCCTGTGCGGCAAAAAGCGAGAAAGGGGAAGAGAGGCACCGTAGGTCATTTACAGCGTGTGATTTCAGCGTAATCATTTATAAATATGGATCGGATTTGAATTTTACCCTATTTTGACTTGTTCTTTTCCCGGTGCTATACTGATTCCATAGCGGGCAAATATGGTTAATAAGAGACTGATTAGACATAAGAGCTAATTGGTCTTGTTTTTTAATGCAGCTATGCTGACACTACTTGGCGTACGCCGCCCCCGGCAACTTGCCCGGCTTTCTTAACGAAAAGGGCGTAGCGCTCAAAAAACTATTAGGAGGAAATATCATGAATACCACAGTACGCTTGACTGAAAGATCCGGATCGAATTCTTCCCAGCGCAGCAAAGGTTTTGTACCGGTTGTAGTTTACGGTGCAGGTTCAGATACCCAGTCCTTCTCAGCAGATGCCAAAACACTTAATGATATTCTCGGCAAAAACCCGCGTGCCATCCTGAAGGTGGAATTCCCGGGCTCCGGCTCGAAGAATGCGGTTATTCAGGAAGTGCAGCGCCAGCCGGTATCCCGTACGCTGCTTCATGTAGATTTGCAGCAGATTGACATGAAGGCTGATCTGGATACCAAGGTAGCCTTCCACTTCACAGGTGATCCTATCGGCGTCAAGAGCGGCGGCGTGCAGCAGGTGGAGCTGTATGAGCTGGATATCCGGACCTTGCCGGACAAGCTGGAAGCAAACCTCGAAGTAGATATCAGCGGCCTCGATATCGGTGATCAATTGCTGGTGTCCGATCTGCCGAAGCATGAAGGCTGGGAG
The DNA here is from genome assembly GCF_038000365.1 of Paenibacillus sp. FSL R7-0333. Classification (NCBI taxonomy): domain Bacteria; kingdom Bacillati; phylum Bacillota; class Bacilli; order Caryophanales; family Paenibacillaceae; genus Paenibacillus; species Paenibacillus sp. FSL R7-0333. Next base: position 4,427,798 of record NZ_JBBOBZ010000001.1, on the reverse strand, counting down.
ATCCTTACCCCTGAAGATACGCTGATCGTGCGGATTTCGCCTCCGCTCGTGATGGAGGAGCCGGCTGATGAAGCTGCTGCCGCACCAGCTGAGGAAGCAGCCGAAGCTGAGAAGTCTGAAGAATAAGACTTTTCTGGCTGTAGCCATCGCATCTTCTATATGCAGAGAACTTTGCAGACAGCCTGAGATAACGGCTGTATATGGAGAGTCATAATCTTTTATCAACCAGGAGCAGACATATCCTTAGCAGGGAATGGTCTGCTCCTTTTTGCCGAAGCGGGAATCTGGTACATCCTGGTATTTCATATGAGAGAGTAGGAGAGTGCATTCATGAATCCTAATATAATCAAGCTGGTAAGCGGCTCCAATGCGAAGCTGGACGAGGCTTCCACCCAGGCAACCGTGAAGATATCCTGCAGCAGTTCTCCGGCGATTCTGGATATCAGCTGCTTCATGGTGGGCGGGAACGGGAAGGTGCCGTCCGATGATTTCTTTATCTTTTATAATCAGCCAGCTGATCCTAAGCACACGGTCGTATTCAATCCTATCGATAAATACAGCGGGGAGTTTGCTATAGATCTGCGTGCGCTTAGCGCCTCGGGCATTGAGAAATGCGTCTTCGCAGCTACGCTGGACGGTCCCGGAACCTTCGCCGATGTCAGAGGCTGCAGAATCAGCGCGGCGGGGAAGGGTACGGAGCTGGTATATGAAATTATGGACGGTAATGCCGAGACCTCGCTCGTGCTGGCAGAGCTGTACCGCCACGGCGGGGGCTTCAAGCTTCGCGCGGTTGGACGGGGCTTCCATGGCGGACTGAAGCCGCTGGCGGAAGCGCATGGGGTCGAGGTGGAAGACGAAGCGCCGGAGAACGGCAGCGGAGCTGAGGCTCAATCGGTGTCAGGCCATACGGAAGCAGCGGCTGCATACAGCGGACCGCCCAAGGATACAGTCCAGGAGGAGGCTCCCCGGGCTGCCCTGAATTTGACGAAGATTGATCTTCTGAAGCAGCAGGTCGGAATTTCACTGCGCAAGAAGAATCTTGACCAGGAGAAGGCAAGGGTAGCCGTGGTGTTCGATGCATCTGGCTCCATGGCGCAATTATATGCGAAGGGAGTCGTGCGGCGGGCTTTTGAACGGGTGCTGGCTGTGGCTGCCAAGATGGATGATGACGGAATGCTGGATGTCTGGTTCTTCGCCACTAAGAGTAAGAGAATGCCAAGCGTGAATGAACACGGATATGAGGATTATGTGAAGCGGACCTATCCGGGACCGAAGATGTTCGGGGGACTGGGCATCGGGAACAATGAGCCGGTGGTTATGGCGGATCTGATCAAGAAATATACGAAGGAGGAGCCGGGCGACCTGCCGGTATATGTGGTCTTCTTCAGCGACGGGGGCATCTATGAGACGCCCAAAATATCGAAGCTGCTGATCCAGAGCTCGAAGCATAATATTTTCTGGCAGTTTGTGGGGCTGGGCAATGCGGATTATGGCGTACTCCGTGAGCTTGACGATCTGCGGGGCCGTTATGTGGATAATGCCGATTTTTTCGCGCTGGATGATCTGGACGAGGTCAGCGATGAGGACCTGTATGACCGGCTCTTCAACGAGTACCCGAAATGGCTGCGTGAAGCCCGGCAGAAGGGCGTTGTGCGTTCATAGAATGAAGTATAGCGGGCAGATCCGAAGCCGGTAAGGGCTAGGGTCTGCTCTGTTTTTTATGAAGGAGTGGATAGGAGGAGGCGCTGTTGCACGGGAGGGGAGTGTATTTAGGCAGCTTGCCAGTTTACAACGTAACAGTGTTATGTTACGATGAGCGCAAGGAGTGGTGATATGGAAGAGGATTTAATCTCCAAAAAGGAGCTGCTCGATGAGACAGGAATCTCTTACGGGCAGTTGTACCGCTGGAAGCGGAAGCAGCTGATTCCTGAGGAATGGTTCATCCGCAAATCTACCTTTACGGGACAGGAGACCTTTTTTCCGCGGGCACGGATTTTGGGGCGGGTGCAGCATATTTTACAGAAGAAGGATGATCTCTCCCTAGATGAATTGGCGGATCAGCTGTCAGAACCGGCATCCTCGTACAGAATCAGCTTAACTGTATCCCAGCTAAAGGAACGTAACATTGTTTCGGTGAGTAGTCTGGAGCGGTTTGGGAGACCGGAGGCCGAGGGCTTACCGCTGAGCTTCGAGCAGATTCTTAATGTATTTGCGGCAGATTGGCTGCTCAGTAAGGGGGAGCTCAGCTGGGAGGAAGCAGACCGGCTCTATCAGACGCTGGAGAGTCATGCGCCGGGGTACGGGGAGAAGGGCTGGGAGCTGTTTTTTGTGCGGAAGATGGGGGTTAGCTTCTTCATTATGGCGCTGCCGGGAGCGGGGCTGGCCTTCGAAGAGGGGGTACGGCTGGTGAGCAGGCTTCGCTCTGCCGATCTGGCGGAACTACTGAATGGACGTTTGACTGAAGGCGGCTTATAGAGTAAGGAACAGTACACCACAGGAGGCTGGACCATGGAGAAGAATGAACTGCCGGATCTGGTGATGGATGGGGTCAACACGGCTGCCGGAGGCAGATATAACAAAGTGAATATCAACGGCGTCAGCAAGATTAACGGAGCGCTCAGCGCACATATCTATAGCTGTGACGGCGTAATGAAGCTGAACGGCGACCTCGCGGCGGAAGAGATGGAGATGGACGGAACCCTCAATCTGAAGGGCAATCTGCAGGTTGGTGAAATGAAGCTGAATGGAGTAGTCAACGGAGAAGGCAGTCTGCGGGGAGAGCGCTGTGTAATGGACGGCATGCTGAAGCTGAAGGGCAATTGTGAGCTGGAGGAGCTGACCGGTGAAGGGGTATTCACGGTGGGTGGCCTGCTGAGTGCGGGCCGGATGGAGTTCGGGCTACAGGGTCAGTCTGAGGCAGGGGAGATTGGCGTGGAGAGCCTGGTGATCCGCAAAAAAGGTAACGCGGCCTGGGGCAGACTGCTCGGCGGAATGATCCCCAAGCTCAAAATCGGGCTGCGGGCCAAGCTCATCGAGGGAGATACGCTAGACCTGGAATACACGAGTGCAGATGTAGTGAGGGGCGGTACGGTCATTATCGGGCAGGGCTGCTCGATTGGCCGGGTGGAGTATAGAACGGGACTGACTGTACATCCCGGTGCCCAGGTGGGAAAGGAGGAGAAGACCGGTGAATGAAGCGGTAGAACGCCATGATCTGAAGATACTCGGGACGTCGAGCTCTGTCGGCGGAGTTTTTAAGGATGTCAAGGTGACGGGAGAATGTACCTTTAGCGGGGATGTGGACTGCCATAAGCTTGCGCAGACCGGAGAGGTAGCGGTTGAAGGAAATCTTCGGGTACAGGATATCAAAATCACCGGGGAGTGCAAGGTGAAGGGCCGGGTAGACGCAGCCAGCCTGCGCGGACAAGGAGAGCTTACGGCAGGCGGCGGGCTGCGGATTGAGGATATCAAGCTGACCGGCGGGATCATAGTTACGGGCGATTGTGAAGCAGAGCAGGTGCAGATTACCGGAGTCCTGGAGGTCAGCGGACTATTAAATGCGGAGAGGCTCGACCTGACGTTATTCGGCCCCTGTAGGGCGGATACAGTCGGCGGCGGCAGCATCTCCATCAAGCGCAGCCGTTCCGGCGCGTTGCTCAGACCCGGGAAGAAGATGAGCTTCGCGGCCCGGCTGATTGAAGGAGATCGGATCGAGCTTCAGCATACGCAGGCGCAGACCGTCCGGGGCGGAAGCGTTGTGATCGGGCCCGGCTGCGATATTGAGACGGTGGAGTACCGGGAGTTGCTGGAGGTGCATAAGAGCTCAACGGTAAGGAATGCGGTGAAAATGTAGCGTTAATCCTGCCGGGCGGCCTTGAACCGCAGCACGGTCCGCAGCTTCTCCGGGCGGGCACGCCTGGCATCTGAGATATAGATTTCGCGGTGCAGGTGAGACTCCCGCAGCAGGCCCTGAGCAGAGCAGAATTGCTCCATTCTGGCGAAGCTGTGCGGTTCATCATCATAGGGGCCGATATGCAGCATTTGTACACTCAGGCCGTCTTCGATGCGGGCGAAGACGGCCTTGTCCAGCAGAGGGTGCGGCTTGCTGCGCTTGACCTGCTCCAGCACTTCTGCAGCAAGCAGGGGGGTCAGGAAATCCGGTTGGCGGATCATTAATGTGTACACCAGCTCGTTCTTATCAAGAGCGGCTAAGCGGCGTCCGGCTTCGCTGAGATCCCATACCCCTTCCAGCGGGAAGACGGTGTAGTCGTAGTAGCCTTCGGGTGCGGGACCTTTTCTCGGCAGCATCTTGACTGCGTAGGACAAGGAATACAGCACAGCGACTGCTTCTGCGAAGGCACTTCCGTTGGGATTGCCTTCACCCCGCAGGGTGAAATAAGGGAAGGCGGGTACCTGAATCAGCCCCGGTTCGGAGGGGGGCAGATATAGGGCCTTGTCTTCTTTTCTCCATTCGAATTTCATATGGGTCACCTCAGTTCATAGGATTGTGCTGCATTCAGCATAGCATGCGAACCGGACAGGTGTATGTCAGGTTGGCGGCGGCTGAAGAGCAGTAGTACATAGAAAGAGTATTTAGTAGAGGAGGATTTATGTTGAGCGGAACGATGGAATGCGTGGTTGCTGCGAAGGCGGCACTCGGAGAAGGTCCCCATTGGGATCACAAGAAGGGCAGATTGTACTGGATGGATGTTGACAGCAATGAATTACATCTGTATGACCCTGGTAAGGGGACGGATGATATTCATTCCTTTGAGCGAAAGGTAAGTGCAGCTGTACCGGCGGAGCGCGGCGGCTGGATTCTGACGATGGAGGACGGGATCTACAGATATATGGAGCATCAGCCTGTGGAGCTGCTGGCAGCGGTGGAGACCGGAATTCCCGGTAACCGGCTGAATGATGCCAAATGCGACAGCCGTGGACGCTTGTGGTTCGGCTCGATGAACAGAAGGTTTGCGGGAAGAGAGGGCAGCCTGTATGTAATGGAATCCGCTGGTGAGGTCCGGCAGGTGTTGACTGGGATCGGCATCTCCAACGGCTTGGCCTGGAACGACAGCTTGGGGGTCATGTATTACATTGACACGTTGACCAAGGGGATCGATGTAATGGATTATTCGCTGGCAGACGGCTCGGTAAGCGGGCGCCGGACGGTCATCCGGTTGGCGGAAGGCGAAGGCTGGCCGGATGGGATGACGATCGACTGTGAAGGCATGCTCTGGGTTGCCCATTGGCGCGGGGGCTGTATCTCACGGTGGAATCCCCATACAGGCGAGCAGTTGGAGAAAATCGAGGTTCCGTCGCATTATGTAACCTCCTGTACCTTCGGCGGCGGGAATTTGGACGAACTGTACATCACTACGGCACGCGGATACATGAGTGCAGAAGAGCAGGAACGCTGGCCGCAGGCGGGCGGATTGTTCCGGTTCAAGCCTGGAGTGAGGGGCCGGGAGGCTAATCGGGCGGCTTTTTAGGTGAAGGTAGGCGGGCGGGTCGCTTGCCCTAGTAGAGCATCAGTCTTTAAATTGTGGTTGGGCATGATGAGGCCTGAAGGGTTAAAATAGTGAAGTAGAAATACAAGCGGAGTTGTTTATAAGGCGGATATTCTGCCTGTGAGCAGCTCTTTTTATGTTGCATAAAATCATGTGATCCGGGTGCAACAGCGGCCGGAAGTCCAAATGTTCACCACAGCGACGACCAAGCATCGAGTTAAAGCCTGAAGTGCATGCCTTTTTATTTTCAGAATAAACAAAATATGGTATTGTATCTATATATTGAAACGCTTTCACGAAGAGCGGTGAGAAAGACGGAACCCGGTATCCATCATTATTCCTATCAAAAGCAAGGAGGACTTCGATGATTAAGGCTGTTGTCGTAGACGATGAGCGTCTGGTGCGCAAGGGTTTCATCTCACTGCTGGATTGGCCGTCCTTCGGGGTGGTGATTACCGGAGAGGCCAGAGACGGGCATGCGGCACTGGAGCTGCTGCGCGAGCAGGAGACGGATCTGTTGTTCGTGGATCTATCGCTGCCGGGGATGACCGGGTTCGAGCTGATCCGAGAGGTGAGGCTGCGGTATCCCGCGGTACGGTGCGTGGTGCTGACCTGCCATCATGAATTCGATGATGTGCAGGAGGCGCTACGGCTGGGAGCGGTGGATTACATTGTCAAAACGCTGCTGGAGCCGGAGAATGCCGATGAAATTATCCGCAGACTGGTGGAGCGGATCAGGTGGGAGGACGGAAACAAGAGCACCCCTTCAAAAGCAGAGCAAAAAGTAATCGCTGAGGACAAAGCGCTGCTATATGTGCCGCTTACGCCGGAACTGAAGGAAGAGCAGCTGTACGCGCTGTCTCTGGTGAGAAATTCCACGCTGCATGCTGTGCCGGGGATGTGGCTGTCTCCGCTGCCGTATCCTGTGGATGCAGCACGGATCGGAGGAGAGCTGGGAGCGGTGCTTGGGACAAGCTGGACAGCGGCGCTGCTGGAGGGGGTGCGCGGTCAGCCGCTGAAGAGAATCGCTGCGGTGCTGGAACAGTCAGCCCGGCAGGCGCTGTTCTATGCGGCGGGCGGCCAGGCGCTCCCGAGGCTGCACTATGGTGAACTGCAGGCGCTGGCCGCGCGGCAACGGCCGGAGACGGGCGTCCCTTCCGCGCTGGTACAGGCGCAGAATCTACGCTGGACGCTGGAGCGGAGAGAATGGGATCTGTTCCTCAGCGGGGTTGCGATGCAGCAGCCGGACCCTACGGCAGTGGCGGACTTTGGCCAAGAGCTGCTGCGGGGCTGGAGCCGGCTGCTGCTTACGGCGGAGGAAGCGCAACAGCTCGCGCTGGCGGCAGAGTGCAACCGGCACTGGCGGCACTGGCAAGTCTGGCTGCATCAGTTCACGGGGTATGTCCAGCGCCGGATGATTGAGCTGGGCCTGAGTCAAGAGGTGATGCTCTGCCTGATCAGCGCTGTGCGTTATATGAAGAGCCATGCTGGCGATAAAATCAATCAGGGCGATGTTGCCGCTGCTATCCATATGAGCCGCGGCTATTTCAGCCGGTGCTTCGCCCGCTTTGCCGGTGAGACTTTCGGGGAGTGCCTGCGGCGCATGCGCCTGGAGCTGGCGAAAGCACTGCTGCTGGAGACCCCTGTCCCGGTATGTGAAATTGCCTGCAGGTCCGGCTTCGGGGATGACCGTTATTTCAGCAAGCTGTTCCGGGAGCATGTCGGCAAGCTGCCGAGTGAATTCCGCGCAGAAGGCCAGCTTCAAGGCGCCTTATTTGCGGCTGAACACGGGGGACAGCAGTGACTGCTGGATTTTCTCTACTTAATGAATACGCTCAGCCCTGCCCGTTCAGCCGGTCTGAGTTACGGGTGACCTTATGGAGCAGATCTATCAGCGTATCCAGCTCACTCTCGGTGAGGTCCATGGACAGCTCGCGGTTGAAGTCATCCAGCAGCGCCTGGAAGGCGGGGGCGAAATCGAGCGCCTTGGGAGTTGGATACAACAGGAAGGAGCGTCGGTCGGTCGGATCTGTCCGGCGCTCAATATATCCCGAGGCCTCCAAAAGCTTGACGGAGCGTGTAGTTGTCGCTTTATCGCATTTAATCCGGCTGGTCATCTGATCCTGGGTGATCCCCGGATGACTCAGCACCAGCTTTAAGAAGCTATGCTGGCCTCCGCTGCCGATGCCGTAGGGAAGCAGCTCCTTGGCCAGTATTTTTTGGTTCTGACGGTGAAGATGGGAGATCAGCTTCCCGATGGGTTCTTTATTTGAAGTCACAATGGACACCTCGCTGAGGATTATAACGGCAGCCTGCCTAAGGCATACCGCCCTGTCTCAGATCTTACCGTAATTTTGTTGCGCACGCAACTAATTTGCAGTACACTGTGAAGGATTAGTTTGTTGCGTGTGCAACTAGATTACATTGGATACAAGAGGGTGTTAGTGGATGAGCAGCTTAGAGGCGACCTATCAGGAGGATGCCGGGATACAGAAGAAGCGCTGGCTGATTCTGATCGTTCTTAACTTGTTTACTTTTATGTCTACACTGGACGGAAGTATTGTGAATATTGCGCTGCCGGTGCTGGTGAAGGAGCTGGCACTGCCGGTGGCCCAGGTAGAATGGGTGACAACCGGGTATTTGATGGCGATCTGTTCAGTGATTCTGTTCTTCGGGAAGCTGGGGGACATCGCCGGCAAAATAAAGATGTTCAAGCTGGGTATGGTCGTCTTCACCATTGGCTCTCTGCTCTGCGGATTAAGCCACAGCCTGCCGCTGCTCATTGCTTCGCGTGTAGTGCAGGCGGTCGGTGCTTCGATGACCATGGCGAACAGCCAGGGCATTGTTACGGATATTTTCCCGTCTACGGAACGCGGCAAGGCTCTCGGCTTGATTGGAACCTTCGTGTCTCTCGGCAGTATAGCGGGGCCAAGCCTAGGCGGAATTATCGTATCGTCGATGGGCTGGGAGTATATTTTTTGGGTGAATGTGCCGATTGGAATTCTGGCGATTGCGCTGGGCTGGAAGGTACTGCCGAAGGATCTGGTACGCGTGAAGTCAGGGATTGATGCTCCCGGCAGCCTGCTGTTTGCTGTCTTCATTGTCTCTCTGTTCGCCGGACTTCTGCTCGGCCAGCAGCTTGGATACGGGGATGCCCGGATCATTGCCGCTCTCTCCGCTGCGGTTATTACCTTCATCGTCTTCCTGATCGTGGAGCTGCGCAGCGCCCAGCCGCTGCTTCAACTGGGCCTGTTCAAGAATCCCTTGTTCTCACTGAGTATATTCTGTGCTTTTCTGGTGTTCGTCTCGAACTTCTGCTTCAATATTATCGCGCCGTTTTATGCGCAGAATATGCTGAACATGTCCCCTTTTGATGCAGGCTTCCTGCTGATGCTCTACCCGATCTGCATGGTGATAGTCGCTCCGTTAAGCGGGGCATTGTCGGACAAAATCGGTTCGGAGCTGCTCACCTTCGCAGGGCTGATCGTGATGGTGGTTGCCCAGTTCGGGCTGGCCCGGCTGCATGAAGGCAGTCCGGTTATGCTGGTCGGCGTCTGGATCGCCATGCTTGGCATCGGCAGCGGGATGTTCGGCTCACCGAACAACTCGCTGATTATGTCCACGGTGCCGCGAACACAGCTAGGCTCGGCAGGCAGCGTGAATTCGCTGGTCCGTAATGTGGGGATGGTCGTCGGAATTACCTTAGCCACCTCGATTCTGTTCAATGTAATGAGCAGCAAGGCCGGCTACCGGGTAACCGGGCTGGTAGAAGGACGTCCGGAGCTGTTCCTCTCGGGGATGCATGCAGTCTTCCTGGCTTCGTCTGGGATCTGCCTGTTATCGGCGCTCCTGACCGGTTGGCGGCTGTTCTCCTCGCGCAGGGCCAAGAGCCTGAGCGCATAACATGAATAAACGGCAGGGCTGCGGAATTTCGCTGTCCTGCTTTTATTGTGTCACAATCTCCGGCTCTATCTTGTCTACAGTTATGAAGAGCAATACAACCATAATGGAGGCGACCTAATTTGAGTCTAAGAATGAATTATCGTGAGGTTAACGGCCCGGCATTCCGGGCAATGATGGCGCTGGAGCAGCATGCAGGAAGCCGCAGCAAGGATAAGGTGTTGTATGAGCTGGTTAAAATAAGGGTCTCCCAGATCAACGGCTGTGCGTTCTGTCTGGATATGCACGGCAAGGATCTGATGAAGCTGGGCAACTATGCCGATCATATTCTGCTGCTGAGTGTGTGGCGCGAAGCGCCGTTGTTCAGTGCGAAGGAACGTGTGCTGCTGGAATTCGCCGAGCAGGTCACGCTGATCAGCGAAGCTGGCGTTCCGCTGGAGCTGTACCATAAGATGCTTACGCACTTTAACGAAGAGGAACTGGTAGACTGGATTATGGCGATCAATACGATCAACAGCTGGAACCGGATTGCCATTACAACCGGGATGTTCCCGGGCTGCTTCGGCTAACTTCGGTTAATGAAGCAGCCGGAATCGTAAGGAAGGGGGAGGCATGAAGTGGACAGGGGTAAAATAACGTCTCAGGCCAAGACACCTGCAGCGGAGAATCCCGGTATGGAGGAGCTGTATCAGAGCTATAAAGGCTATGCCTTCTCCATTGCCTACCGGATGCTTGGCGTGATTGCCGATGCAGAGGATGCGGTGCAGGATATGTTCGCCGAGCTGCAGCACCGGGACCGGAGCGGCATTCAGAATATCAAAGCCTATGTGGCCAAAGGCGTGACCAACCGCTGCCTCAATATGCTGAACTCGGCACGCAGCCGCAGAGAGACTTATATCGGAGAGTGGCTGCCTGAGCCGGTAAGCGAGGGATATGACGGCCCGGAAGCGGCGGCAGAACGCAAGGATAATCTGTCGTATGCTTTTCTGGTGCTGCTGGAGCGTCTGTCTCCCACGGAGCGTGCGGTATTCGTACTGCGGGAAGCCTTCGAATACGACTATGAAGCCATTGCCGGAATGGTAGGCAAGTCGGGCAGCAACTGCCGGCAGATCTTCAGCCGGGCCAAGCGTATCCTGCAGACAGAGCCGGCTTCCCGGTTACCCTCGCTCAGATATGGAGCAGTCACCGAGAATCTGCTGGTGCGCTTCACTGCCGCGTTCACCTCCTATGACGTAGGCGGCATGCTGGAGCTGCTGGGCGAGCATCCGGTACTGGTTGCCGACGGCGGTGGCCGTGAGGTGCATACCATTCTCCGGCCGATGACCGGCCGCCGGGGAGTTACTGCACTGCTGACCTCGAAGCGGGTTATGCACTATTTGCGGGAGTGGAAGCCTTCCTGCGGGCTGCTGAACGGCGAGCCGGGTCTGATCTTCACCGATCAGGGAGTGGTGAAGTGTGTGCTCTGCCTGAGTACGGATTCCAGCGGGGAACGGATTCAGAGCCTGTATCTTCTGATGGACCCTGCGAAGCTGTCCCATATTACCGTACCACCGGAGCCGCCGCAGCGCTGATTCCCGGCAACAACCAATAAGACACGTTTCCTTCCCGCTCAGGGAGAGTAACGTGTCTTATTGGTTGTTAAGGTTGATATGAAGAAGAATACAACTCACATCATCCGCGATGGAAGTCTTTTGCTCCAAGTGAAATTTAGGGATAGTTGTAGAACGTACACTTAAAACAGCGAAAATTCACACAAGTCACGTTTAAGTGTAGTCTGTACAACTAACTCTGCCTAAAAGTGTGAGTAGTAAGAAAAAACGGCCTTATACATGTACGATATACAACTAAACGCAGAATGGGTTGAAAATCAGGAGGTTTAGATGTACAGAATGCAATTAAGCCTGCATGCTCACTTAGTTCTTGAAGCTGTGAATCGGCGCGGGAATCCGTCCGCCACGGTTGACGAAGCCCGCACAATTGAACGGGTTGACAGCCATGACAGGAGCGTATCCGAGCAAGCCGCCGAATTCGACCATTTCACCGACGTCCTTGCCGATGACCGGAATGACGCGGACCGCTGTGGTCTTGTTGTTGACCATCCCGATGGCGGCTTCATCGGCAATGATGCCTGCGAGGGTCTCTTTGCTGGTGCTGCCGGGAATGGCAATCATGTCCAGGCCTACTGAGCAGACACAAGTCATGGCTTCGAGCTTCTCCAGCGTCAGCGCACCCCGCTGGACGGCCTGGATCATGCCGTGGTCTTCGCTGACCGGGATGAAGGCACCGCTTAAGCCGCCGACATAGGAGGAGGCCATGACTCCGCCTTTTTTGACATTGTCGTTAAGAATGGCGAGTGCTGCTGTGGTGCCGGGAGCCCCGGCTTCCTCCAGGCCCATGACCTGGAAGATCTCTGCGATAGAATCGCCGATCTCGGGCGTAGGGGCCAGCGACAGGTCGATGATGCCGAAGGGTACATTCAGCCGCTTGGAGGCTTCCTGCGCGACCAGCTGTCCGACACGGGTAACCTTGAAGGCTGTACGCTTGATCGTCTCGCACAGGGTTTCGAAGTCCTGTCCCTTGACCTCTTCCAGCGCCCGCTTGATCACACCCGGACCGCTCACGCCAACGTTAATCACACACTCCCGTTCGCCCACCCCGTGGAAGGCACCGGCCATGAACGGGTTATCCTCGACCGCATTGCAGAATACAACCAGCTTGGCACAGCCGATGGAGTCGCGGTCCTTGGTGCGCTCCGCCGTCTGGAGAATGATGTCGCCCATCAGCTTCACCGCGTCCATGTTGATGCCGCTGCGCGAGGAGCCGACGTTGACGGAGGAGCAGACTCTCTCGGTCACCGCCAGCGCTTCCGGGATACTGTCAATGAGAATCCGGTCGCCCTTCGTACAGCCCTTCTGCACCAGCGCAGAATACCCGCCGATGAAGTTGACGCCTACCTCCTTTGCAGCCTTGTCCAGAATCTGGGCGACAGGCACGTAGGTATCGGTATGTACAGCTCCCGCAGCAATCGAAATCGGCGTTACGGAGATCCGTTTGTTGACAATCGGCACCCCGAATTGGCGCTCCAGATCCTCGCCGGTCTTCACGAGCTTCTCGGCAGAGCGTGTAATTTTGTCATACACCTTCTGGTTGAACACCTTCATATCGGTATGGGCGCAGTCCATCAGGCTGATGCCCATCGTAATGGTGCGGACATCCAGGTTCATTTCCCGGATCATTTTATTCGTCTCCTGAACTTCTACTATCGAGATCACTAGCGCTCACTCCTCTCCTCGCCGGTTAAATCCGGTGCATAATATTGAAGATATCCTCATGCTGCAGCTTGATTTCCACACCGATGTCTTCCCCTACCTGCTGAAGCTCCTCCACAATCTCCTCGAAGGACTTGCTGGGGGCAGAGATGTCCACGATCATCATCATGTTGAAATAATCCTGCACAATCGTCTGGGAGATGTCCAGAATGTTCAGATTGTGCTCTGCGAGGTATGTACACACTTTGGCGATAATGCCTACCTTGTCTTTTCCGAGTACCGTAATAATCCCCTTCAATTGAAAAGCCTCCCGTTATCCATGGTCTGAAATCTTCGCTCATTGCCGCATTAACGGAATGAACGATTTTAATTATTATGTCAAATCAAGGATAGGTTATCAACCAAAGCTTTTGTGTCGGGCTGATCAGAGATTTGAGCCTGCATTTTCCTGAGCGTATAATAATGTTGACACTTGATGTGAAATATGATTTATTTGAGTTTTGAACGATAAGCTGGATATAAGGAGCTATTATGACAACGAGAAAATATAAAGAGCTGGTTGAAGAGCGCACGAGAGAAACTCTGCAGAAATGGTCGGAACAGTCAGCAGTCGAGGAGAAGGATATTTACCGTTTCCTGCATAATTTGAAGGGCACCTCGGGCACTGTGGGTCTCGATACCGTAGAGGCTTTCTCGGGTAATGCGCTGCTCTATTTCTCGGATGATAACCATAGAAGCTGGACGGAAGCAGAATGGGGCGATTATATCTATCCGGTGCTGGAGCTCTTTGACGAACCGGAATCGAAAGGCGCGGTGCCCCCGTTGACTCCCGGGATTACATTGTCCCACGGCAATGTCCACCAGCAGTACGAGATTCTGATCGTGGACGATGATGTGGAGCTGGTTGCTTTTTTGCGGGAATCGCTGGAGCGCCAGTCCTATTATGTCAGCATTGCGCTGTCGGCCGGACGCGGACTGAAGCTTTTTTATGAAACGAAGCCGGATTTGATCCTCCTTGATATTCTGCTGCCGGACCGCAGCGGGATCGATGTGCTGAAGCAGATTATCGGCAAAGCCAAGAAAGAGCGGATCCCGATCATTATCATCAGCGGCGAGCATTCTATTGAGGTTCAGAAGTATGCCTATTCGCTGGGTGTTATGGATTACATACAGAAGCCGGTGGACATCGATTTGTTCCTGGTGCTGATCAAGAACCGCTTTGAGCTGAAAAAGGAGTGGCAGGAATCGATCATTGTCGACGAGCTGACCGGGGCGTTCAACCGCAAGTACTTCAACCAGACGATGAAGCAGCTGATCGCCGATTTCAGACGGACAGGCCGGACCTTCTCCCTCGCTCTGCTGGATCTCGATCTGTTCAAGCAGGTTAATGATACTTACGGGCATCTGATGGGGGACGAGGTGCTGCAGAGCTTCTCGGAGCTGGTGAAGCAGTCCATCCGCACGGAGGATACCTTCTGCCGCTATGGTGGCGAGGAATTTGCCCTGTTCATGCCCAATACTCCTGCGGAGCAGGCGCTGCTTGTAATGGAGCGGATTCAGGAGGTCTTCGCGTCCCGGGAATTCCAGGCCAAACGTGAGAGCTTCCATGTTACCTTCTCCTGCGGAGTGACCGAGGTTAACGGAGAGGTGCAGGATGCCGATACATTAGTAGAGGAAGCGGATCTGGCGCTCTATGCCAGCAAGCATAACGGCAGGAACCAGAGTACCCTGTACAGCAAGGATCTGCTGCTGGGCCAGCGCGAGACGCTGCTTAATGTCATTATTGTGGATGATGATCCGCTGATCCGCAGAATGGTGACGACCCACTTCGCTGCCTGGCAGCCCGGGACTAACGCCAGAGTGAAGGTTATGAGTTACGCGGACGGCGCGCTTTTATTGAAATCGGACTGGTACGCTCCTGAAGAGAAGTATGTGATTCTGCTGGACGGCGTCATGCCGGGGCTTGACGGGCTTGAGGTGCTGGAGAAGATCCGCAGCGGCTATCCTGAGGTGAACATTCTCGTGATCATGCTGACCGGCCGCAATAACCAGCGGGATATTGTCCATGCGCTGCAGATGGGGGCGGATGATTATGTCATTAAGCCGTTCCATCTGCCGGAGCTGCTGACCCGGATTGAGCGTCTGGCCCACCGGTTTCTGTTCTAAATGCAATGCATCCCAAGCAGGGATGACTGAAAGGTGAGAGTGAGCTATGGTGCAAAAGGTACTGATTGTAGATGATGAAGAGGTTCTGCGCATGCTGATTGAGGATACGCTGGAGGATCTCGAGAATGTGGAGACCCATACTGCCGAGAATGGGGGCGAGGCGCTCGCCAGGCTGGCGGCAGAACCTTACGACCTGGTGATTCTGGATTACATGATGCCCGTCATGACAGGCATTGAAGTGCTGTGCGAGCTGGACGGGGAGCTGAAGAGCCGGACGCCGATTATGATGCTGACCGCCAAGGCACAGGAGATGGACCGTAACCGGGCCAGGGAGGCGGGAGCCCGTTATTTCATGCCCAAGCCGTTCAGCCCGATGGAGCTGCTGCAGCTCGTGGAGGATATTCTGAGTGAGAAACCTTAAGCTTAAAGGCCGGAGCATCAAAACGAAATATTACCGGATTCTTCTGCTGCTTTTCGTTGCCATTATGGCTGGAGGAATCGGGCTTGTCTTCTATATCAATGCCCAGCAGGAACAGCTGGATCAGAAACGTGAAGTGCTGCAACATAAGACGGCGACGATCAACGAGCTGGCGGTGACGCTAAGCGAGGTCTTTTTCCGGGCGAGAGGTTATGTGGCTACTCAGAGTGAGAACGAGCTTGTGCTGCTGAACGCTGCGGTTAAGGGGCTTGATGGCATTTTGGAGCAGTATTCCTCCCTGAAGCTGTCGGCTGAAGAAGTCCGGTACAGAGATGACCTCAAGGTCTTCTATGAACAGTACAAGAGCCAGACCCTGCCTGAAGTGATGCTCTTAGTGAAGAATAATGATTACGAGGGAATCCGAAACCTGTCCCAAAGCGGCAGTACCCGGGCTGTGAACGAATTCCTGAGCTACACGAAGCAATTCAAAGCCAATTCGGATGCGCTGCTGAATGAGCTGAACTCCCGCTCCATCAGGCAGGCGGATACGTTCACTTTTGTTGCTTTTCTGCTTAGCACCCTGCTGTTGCTGTTCTTCACGCTGCTGATCTGGCGGATGCTCAAAATTATCATCGATCCGATTGTGAAGCTGGAGGAAGCAACGAATTCGCTGGCGGCCGGTGATGCGGTTCTGCTCGGTAAGCTGCATAAGCAGGATGAGATCGGGCGGCTCTATGAGGCCTTTCTGAATATGGCTCATAGCATCCAGGATAAAGAGGAAGAGCTCATGATGCAGAATGAAGAGCTGCACGCCCAGCAGGACGAGCTGCAGGATCAGCAGTACAGACTGGAGCGGTCACTCAGTGAAATCGAGAGCATGATGAAGGCGCTGAATCAGACCTCTGCTGTCGGCATTCTGTCGAACAAAGGCGTGTTCACTTACGCGAACGATAATCTGAGCGTCTACACAGGGTACAAGAGCTCCGAGGTTATCGGATACACCTACCGGTTGTTTGAGCTGCATAATATTTCGGAATCACAGGTGGAGCAGATGATCCGCAAGCTATCGACCGGCGGAGTGTGGAGCGGAGAGACGGAGCTGAAGGCCAAGGAAGGTTCGCCGCTCTGGCTGCAGCTGACAATCATGCCTTATCTGAACGATGAAGGCCAGATCTACCAGTATATCCTGATTGCTAATAACGTCACCTCGATGAAGAATGTGCAGCAGGAGCTGGCGGAGACGCTGAAAAGCACGGAGCAGACATCCATGATGCTGGAGCTTAACAATCAGCTGAATCATGAGATCACCTATACGCTGGACAAGCAGGAATTTGCCGACAAGTTCAACCAATTCATGAACCGTCTGTACTCGTTCGACTCCAGTCTTTTTCTGCTGGTCAAGGATAAGATAGCGGTGGTCAAAGGGGTTCCGCCGGAGAATGTAGAGCGGTACATCGGTGAGGGCAGCAAGGAGATTCTGTACCGCCTGAGCGTGGAAAAGTCGTACATGGTGAAGCGGGTGGGCTCTGTCAGAGAGCAGGGAATCTCCGCCAATGAGGTGTATTGTTACGACTACTATACGACTGTGGTGAATGCGGAGGATGAGATTCTGGCAGTCTTCTGCGGAACCCGCATCGGGCATCCGTTCACGGAGGAAGAGACCGACGAAATCCAGGGGATGATGAACCGGGTCGCCCTGGCCATTGAACGCCTGTTCATGTACGAGGAGATTGAGAATGGCCGCAAGCTGAATCAGGATATTGTGAACAATGTCAATGAGGGCATCCAGTTCGTTGGCACGGACGGCGTCATTCAGCACATCAACAAGGCGCTCAGCCAACTGTTCAGCTATGAGGACTGGACGGAAGGCATGCTGATTCCCAAGGAGCGCTGGATGGAGCATTTCACCCTCCGGGTGAATGAATCGGAAGAGCTGGGTCGTTTTTACCAGAAGGCGATGTCCGAGCATACCACTGACTCCAGTGCGATGAAGTATTCTATCGGCAAGGAAGACATGAAGCATGTGGATGCCTATGCCATACCGGTCTTCCGCCGGGAGGTCCGGGTGGGGACGCTGTTCGTCCACCGGGACATTACCCGTGAGTATGAGCTGGATCTGATGAAGTCGGAGCTGGTCAGCACCGTCAGCCATGAGCTGCGGACGCCGCTGTCGAGTGTACTGGGTTTCACGGAGCTGCTCTTGTCCAAAACGATGAAGCCGGAGAAGCAGCTGAAATATCTGGAGACGATTCATAAGGAAGCCAAGCGTCTGACGGAGCTGATTAACGACTTCCTGGACCTGCAGCGGATGGAGTCCGGCACACAGCTGTATAATGTGGAGAAGGTGAACCTTAGCGAGACGGTCCTGAGTGTCATCGATCAGTACAAGCTGAGCGGCACCCACCATATTCTGCTGGAGGACGAGGCGCTGAATCCCGAGGTTGAGGTAGACAAGGATAAGATTATCCAGGTGCTGACCAACCTGCTGAGCAATGCGATCAAGTTCTCGCCGGGCGCAGGTGAGATTAAGGTCATGCTTCATAACGAACCGGGATCGATTATGGTACGGATTCAGGACCACGGACTCGGGATTCCGAAGAATCAGATCGGGCAGCTGTTCCAGAAATTCCGCCGAGTGGACAATAGTGCCTCCAAGCGGATTGGCGGTACAGGTCTCGGGCTGGCGATCTGCAAGGAGATTATTGAGAAGCAGAAGGGAATGATCGGGATTGAATCCGTGGAGGGCGAAGGCTCGACGGTATGGTTCCGTCTTCCGGTGATGCAGGCAGAGGCCGGCCACCCGGAGGAGGAACATTCGTTAAGATGGAGCGCTGGCAAGGAGCAGAAGCCGGATGTGATGATTGTGGAGGATGATTACAGCCTGTCATTGCTGCTCTCGGAGGAGCTGAAGGGCAAGGGCTTCCGGGTCACCCATCACTATCATCCGCAAAAAGCTTTTGACCAGGCTGTCAAAACGCCCTTCGTAGCGATCGTTGTCGATCTGATGCTGGGCGATGAGCTGGACGGCTGGGATCTGATCCGCATGCTCAAGAACGATCCCCGGACCGAGAAGGTGCCGATTGTCATCTCCTCGGCGCTGGATAAGGACGATAAGAGCATGATGGATAATGTGCAGAAATATTTGACCAAGCCCTATCCGCCCGGCGAGCTGTCGGGTACGCTTCAGGAGATTGTGGACATTCAACTGAAGACAGGCGAGGTGCTGTTCCCGGATAACGGTGAAGCCGGGCATGGAGCGGCGCTTGGTGAGGGTTAGAGTGAGTATCGAGTGAGTAATTAGTAGTGCTGAGTGAGTGCAGGGTGAGTGCTTAGAGAGTACAGGGGTAGTGCAATAATATGATGGATTATAGTTAGTGCGCAACAAGTCTCTTTCGGGGGGCTTGTTTTTTGTATGCTGGGGGGGTCTCGTGTGGGGGAGGGGGATGATGAGGAGCGAAAGGGCAAACTAGGGGCTGGGGCAAAATGTATATGAAAACCGTTAATCTTCTACCGATCCAGATGCCAAAGTGGGCCACAAAAGCGCAGATTCCTCATTTTTCGGGTACAAGACCCATATCACGATGAGTGAAGAGCGAATCATTACGGCAGCGACCCTTACCACGGGAGAGCGAAACGACGGGAAGGAATTGCAAACTCTCAATGAAAGAGCAAAGCTTAGGGCATGAGCGTAGAGACGGCCTTTGAAGATACAGCCTATTCTGAAAAAGAAAATACTGCTTACAGTACGGAGCAGGGCATTGAACTTATGGCCAAATCAAGGTAGGAATTTTGCAAATCGGATAATCTGGGGTAGGCATAGGTGTAATACAAATCTTTATTTGTCATGCCCTTTATTTGTCATGCCATTGGTAAGAAGAACCTTCGTTAGAAAGCGGGGGAGTAAAAAATTGGCGGGAGTAGTACTGAAGCATTCCTCGTGGAAATTGATTAGTGTCTTGTAGCTACCACTGCAAGTGCGACACCTCCATATAACCGTATTGCCAAACAATATCTAAAATAAACGGGAGATTACTTTTGAATGGAGTTTGTATCATGTTCCCTAAACATAAACGATACTATAGTAAGAAATTATAGAATTGATATATAAGTGGGGTTATATTTCAAAAAAAGACTCTCATTATATGCTTACTGTAAAATAATAACAATGATATATTTACTATATTTAGAAAATAACGAATGATAGAATTATCTCATTCTAACGAGGAGGTAATTTTATGAATCGAAGTAAAAAGTTACTAATGTCTCTTCTGATTTTAAGTCTAACAGCAATTCCAACTTCGGTATTTGCCGAGGATACTTCAACACTAGTAGATTTGGGGTTGCCAGATGTAAATGTCGTTCATCAAGAAACTCAGGAGGTGTCAGTCGACAAATTAGCGGGTATTTTAGATGTTGCACAAGATGCAGTTGCAGAAGAAAGAGGTGCTGGAGTTAGTTTCGCAAGATCTTCTGATCAAAAAACCTATGATTACATTACATTTGATGATCAATATACTTATTTTTATGAAGAGGCGGCTAATGAACAGCCGCAACTTATTGTTGTGGATAAAGCAGAAACGAATGTGGAAGATTTATTAATTTCCAATTCTGAAGAAAATAGTTTTAAAGCTGCTGTTGCAGGTACAGGATTTATTACAGATGGAGTGGGAGGAAGGGTTAACGTAACAACTACTGGTTCTGTTGGAAGTTATCTTATGGGACTTATGAGTCTTCCAGAAGCTAACCCAAGTGTTGTAAGTATAGACCGACCTACGCATGTTGCTTTTAACTATGGAGGGTTTGAATATTCCTCTAGCAGCGCGAATGGTATCGGCTCTTGGGCAGCAGATATGGGGCTTGAACTTTATAATAACTTAGGACCAAGCTCAACTTCCTATGGTTGGAAGCCAGTAATTATTTTGAAAAAAAAATTGCGTGCAACCATTCCTGATGTTGATACTGGTTGGGATCAATACGGTACTTCGTTTGCAGCAGGATATGAACAAGTACAGAACAAGAACGGGTATAAGCCTGGAACAAGCCCACTGATTTACTGGTGGTATAATTATAATGGCAAAGTAAGAATGAAGGTTGATGGATGGGCTATTTCACCCACATTAGGTGGATACAGTCTTAAGGACACAAATCTAATCACTATATTAGAGTCCAGCGGTAGTTACAATATTCCTTCAATTAGCAGATGGAAACTATTATCAACTGTTGTTAGTAATGATGATACAGGGAAAAATCAAACAACTTTTTCAAGTTTGCAATTTAATGGTTCCCCACTTCCAAGCGGGGCAATCACAACTCCTCAGAATGATCAATCAAATGTTAATATAACAAGTAGTTCTTCCGTTCAAATTGTTGTAAATAGTAGTATTTATTGACTCTAGCAATATTTAACAACTATAATAATAGGCAATGGATTAAGATGATCATTGTCTATTATTTTTAAATTGGAGGCACATTATGAGAAAAATGAAAAAAATATTATTATCTACGACGGTTATTTTATTAGTATCAGGGGTAAGCAGTGCATTTGCTTCGCGAGAACATCCGAGTGTTTTTATAAATAACGAAAAAATGGATATTTATGCTAATGTAACTTCTCTTGGTACTACGCTTGTCCCTATGCGTCCAATCTTCGAAGCATATGGAATGACAGTGAAGTGGGATAATAGTAGCAAAACTGTTACTGCAACAAAAGATGATACTACAATTAAATTGACTGACAATTCATATGACGCTTATTTAAATGGGAAATTGATAAAATTAAATCAAGCACCTTCACTAGAACCAACCAGTAGTATTTTTTATGTGAATTTGAGATTTATATCTGAATCGCTTGGAGCAAAAGTAACCTGGAGTACAACAGCAGATGATGCTTCAATAAATATTAATTTCCCAAGTTAAACTTTACTGTTTAAAGAGGCTGTCCCAAAAGTAACCTAGCTGAGCCAGGCCTTTATCTTCAAAAGCTTAAAACTCAAAAAGCAGCGATTTTCCCGTTATTGGAGAATCGCTGCTCTGCGTTTTTGGTCATTTGCAGCTTGTTTTAATACATCATGGGCAAGTGAAAGCCAACCGACCTCGAGCGTCACTTTTTCGATACCGCGAAGCAGAAAACGCCGGAAGCCCCGGTTATTCTTCAGTTGTCCAAATACGCTTTCCGGCTCTGTCATTCGGTGAACGGCTAAGAGGTATCCTTCCTCGCTTCGCAGTATTTCCCGAGCCTGATTTTGGTACCGAAAGCGTTCCAAACTCACCACAACTTTCCGATTTCCGCTTGCCTTCGTGCAGCTTTCTTTTAGCGGACATCCTTCGCAGTTTTCACTTCGGTAATGAAGCTTCCGAATTTCGTATCCGCTCTCTAAGATTTCCTTGCTCTCTTTACGGAAATACAGCGTTTGTCCTGCCGGGCATGTCCAGCGATCCTCGGTTTCGTCGTACGCCCAGTTCTCAATCTTTCCGGCATTCGCTTTCCAGGCTTTGCTCTTTTCCTTGTGGTAGCTGCCGTATTTCACTACCGCCTGAATCTCTTTCTTTTCTAGGTAGGCGTAGTTTTCTTCGCTGCCGTAGCCAGCATCCGCGATGACGGTCTTTGGAAGTTTCCCAAGGATCTGCCGTGCTTTTTCCATGTGCGGCTGTAAACAGCGCGTGTCGGTCGGTTTTTGATGTAGACTGTAGGCTAAAATAAACTGGTTTTCGGTCCCAATCTGTACATTGTAGCCCGGTTTTAGCTAGCCATTTCGCATGTGGTCTTCTTTCATTCGCATAAAGGTCGCGTCTGAATCTGTTTTACTGAAACAGCTTTTGGTACTGTTCGTACTTCAGCAGTCGGGGAAGCAAATCTTTGCGTAACTTCCGTACTGCCTTTTTTAGGGGCTTGTCTTTCGGTTTTAGGGCAAGCTCAGCTTCAAGCTTTTGCACGGCTTGTTCGAGTTTCTTACTGCTCACTTCAGAACCTGAACCGAGTTCAACAAGATCTTTTCCTTGATTCTGCTGTTCTTTCTGCTCTTCTGCCGTTTCAATGTCAGCGAACAGGGCTTGCACCTTTTCCTGTAGTTTGGCTTTGTGTTTGCTGACCGCTTTGCCCCACACAAACGTATAGCGGTTGGAGTTCGCCTCCATTTTGGTTCCGTCCACAAAGTACTGCTCCAGTGAAACGTATTTTTCGTCAGCCAGAAATTGGAGCACGGCGGTAAATACAGTTTCGAGAATGGTCTTCATCCGCTGGGAACGGAAACGATTCAAAGTACGAAAGTCTGGCCGCAGCCGTCCGGCGAGCCACATGAAGAGGATGTTCTCCCGGACGGATTTGGCGATTTGACGAGAAGAATAAATTCGCTGGGTGTAGTCGTAAATGATGACTTTGGTCAGCATTTTGGGGTGGTAGCTGTCACGGCCGCCACCGGGGTAGGCAGCGTCAAAGATGGCGTCGTCCAGCCGATTGACAGCGGCATTCACGACACGAACGAGGTGATATTCTGGAATATCTTCTTCGAGATCCATTGGCAAGCAAAGTTGGTCCATGGTATATTGAATGTACAAAAGAAACCTCTCCTTTGAAATGGTTGTGTGGTAACTCCATTTTACCAAAAGAGGGGTTTCTTTTTTTGTGTTTTTATAAATATTGTGTCCATTTCCCGCTTAAACAGCGGAGAGAACGGAATGATTGTGGAAAAGCGATAGCGGTCGCCTTGGTCTCCGGATTTTCACCGCTAAGGGGAATGAAAAAAATCTGGAGAGCACAGCGATTGTAACAACGTTTCGTTCGCGGAGCGTCCTCACCGAGCACAAACGTCCATCCAGCTCCAAAACAAGGGGGGGCCCAGCCATTTCATGGCTTATGGGACATCCCCTCATTTTTAGCTAATTAAGTTTATTTACTGATTACTTACTTTAGGGGAATAGTTCATCGTTAAAATTTTAGGATGCTATGACATTTTACACGTATAACACTTTAAACTTTGGATTTAATTATGTGTTTCATTTGTTCAAATTGATCCTGATATTGAGAAGAGGTACTTCGTAATATACAATAATTGTTGAACTACTTCCTGATTGTTTCTATTATAGGTAACAACGGCATACAGGGTCTCCGTAATTGATTGTTGCTGGAATGAGGATACCTCACCTAACCAGATCGAGTGTAAAATTACCCCGCAAACCTCAATAACATAGAAACCTGTCCGTTGTTGTAGCTGAGGGTAGTTAATCCTCGCTCCCTATTGTTTTTTTATGAGAATTTCCTTGAAAGTTCCTTGTAGTCATTTTGATGAATATATTTCTTTTCTAAGAAAGGCTAGTTTTGGAGTGTCCTCTCAACCTGGGAGAACGTTTTTTTAGTTCACAAAAGGCGATCCTCTCGTTTCTTTGGTATCCCCACATTCCGATTGATAATAACCAAGCCGATCGTGATGTCCGAATGGTCAAGGTGAAGCAGAAAGTCTACGTTCCTTTCGAACAGAAGGCGTGGCGCTTTGGTTTGCCCGATTACGGAGCGTAGTATCCACATACATTAAACAACAACTTCCCGTCCTTTCCTCTCTATCTCTTGCTTTTTCTGATAACCCTGTTTTGAAGTGAACTAAGTAGTAACGAAAAACCCGAACATAAGCAATATGCCGGTGAGAAGTAGAATTTTATTTAGGCGTTATGTAAAATGAACTTGGGGAATGGACAGAGAGGGAAAACGTGACGGAAGAGAATTTTGGAACTGTAGGAGCGTTAGCGTCCGCCTGAAAGCTTTCCGTAGGAAAGCTAGCTTCGGAAGCATAAGCAGTCACCGGATTTCTACCGCAGATAGGGGTTTAAATTAAGAAATCTGGGGACAACAGCGGCTGGAGGGCCAAACATTCTTTGGAGTCACTCATCCCGGTACGAAAAACTTACAAGTACAATTTACATAGCGTGAACTTGTTCGTATCCCGGCAAAACTTGCTTTAGAGTGGGCTCTAAGGGTTATAGTGAATATGAAGCAGCCAATCCAGCAGGAGTGAAAGGGAGGAATTGCGATGAAGTACAGTTATTTGGGTAAATCGGGGTTAAAGGTCAGCCAGTTGTGTCTGGGGACGATGAATTTCGGACCGGAGACGGAGGAGAAGGAAGCCTTCAGAATTATGGATGCGGCCCTCGATGCGGGCATTAATTTCTTCGATACGGCGAATGTGTACGGCGGCCAGGACCGGCGGGGCTGGACGGAGGAAATTATCGGCCGCTGGTTTCAGCAGGGCGGCGGACGGCGTGAGAAGGTAGTGCTGGCCACCAAGGTCTACAATGACATGTTCGACGAGCAGGACGGTCCCAATTCCGGCTCAGGCTTGTCTGCCTACAAGATCAGACGCCATTTCGAAGGCTCGCTGCGGCGCCTGCAGACCGATCATATTGAACTATATCAGATGCATCATATCGACCGGAACGTATCGTGGGACGAGCTGTGGGGCGCATTCGAGATCCTGGTGTCCCAGGGCAAAGCCGATTATATCGGCTCCAGCAACTTCGCAGGCTGGCATATCGCTGCTGCCCAGGCGAAGGCCAAGGAGCGCCATTTCCTAGGCCTTGTCTCCGAGCAGCATCTCTATAACCTGCTGGAACGGACGCCGGAGCTGGAAGTGCTGCCTGCCTCACAGGAGCTGGGCCTGGGTGTTATTCCGTGGAGTCCGCTGGCCGGAGGCCTGCTGGGACGCAATGCGCTCGCGAAGACCGGGGTGCGCAGCGCCCGTTCGGCCAAGCTGGAGCAGCGCCGCAGCCAGCTGGAGCAGTTCTCCGCGCTCTGCAAGGAGCTGGGCGAGCATGAGGATCAGGTCGCTCTGGCCTGGGTACTGGCGAATCCGGCTGTGACCGCACCGATTATCGGGCCGCGTACGATCCAGCAGTTCGAGGACTCCCTGCGGGCGACCGAGATTACGCTGGATGAGGCAACACTGAAGAAGCTGGACGAGATCTTCCCGGGACCGGGCAAGCCGGCACCGGAAGCCTACGCCTGGTAAGCAGAGCCTTGGACCTTGTCCATCCCGTAGCGCATATACGATACGTAATGACCTGAAGAATAACAGCCGGACTGTCCCTGACGGGATGGTCCGGCTATATTTTTGTAAGTATCCAGATGAATATGGTAGACTGATTCTGTGACAAACAGTGACCTTGACCACGGCCTTGACTATTACTATGACCCTGATCATGAGTTGAACAACTAGAGAAGATAGGGGAACTGCCGATGCTTTTTTATCTGATAGCTGTCCTCGTCCTGATGCTAGATCAGGCGACCAAGTGGATAGTGCGTACCCATATGGAGCTTGGGGAGATGCTTCCTTCCTGGACGCCGCATTTGCGGTTTGTATACTATGAGAACAGCGGTGCGGCCTTCAGCTCCTTTCAGGGATTCGGGAAGTATTTTGCTATTGTTGCCGTGATTTTTGTAGCAGCAATCTTCTATTACCGGCGTCAGGGTAAAATCCGCGGCCCCCTGCTCGAAGCAGCCAGCGGCTTCCTGGTTGGCGGGGCTGTCGGCAATGCCATTGACCGGGCACTTTATCACCAGGTTACAGATTTCCTGGTCTTCGGGAATCATGGCGGGATTATGAATCTGGCCGATCTGGCGATCAATGCCGGTGGCCTTCTCATTCTAATCTACCTGCTTGTGGACCATTTCCGGCACAGAGCAACCCGCAGACTATTATAAATGGCAGGCAAAGACATCTCCGGTCTATCATTTTATCTAATGCAACTTATCATAATTAGTAATGAACCCGGCTAAATCAGAGCATTTTACTATGATTTAGTCGGGTTTTGTGCATTTTATGCAAGTATTTACCTTTTAAAGAACATCATTCCTGTTATAAGTTTCGTTGATCGTTTGCCGGTATTGTGTTAGCCTGAGTTCATGATATTAAGAGGAAAGAAGATTGCACGCTAAGGAGAGGTCGATATTGTTGCAACTACAAGTTACAAACAGTCCTTTTAATGAGAACCAGGCAGAGCTGCTGAATCAGCTTCTGCCCACGCTGACACCTTCACAGCAGGTATGGTTAAGCGGGTACTTATCTGCCCTGTCGCTGCAGGGTAACCAGGGATCAAGCGTCCAGGCCGTATCCCCCGCTGCTCCAGCAGTAGTAGCAGAGTCGGCAACAGCCGCTTCGCAGCAAGCATCGCGTGAAGTGACCGTATTGTTCGGCTCCCAGACCGGCAACTGCCAGCGGCTCGCCATGAGCCTCTCCCGCAAGCTGGAGGAGCAGGGCTTCAAGGTCACAGTGTCCGCGATGAACAGCTTCAAGCCGAATGGATTGAAGAAGACAGAGAACCTGCTGCTGCTGGTCAGTACCCATGGCGAAGGGGAACCGCCGGATAATGCCCGGGCCTTCCATGAATTCCTCTACAGCAAAAGAGCGCCGCAGCTTCCAAGCTTGCGCTTCTCGGTACTTGCGCTGGGCGATACCTCCTATGAATTCTTCTGCCAGACCGGCAAAGACTTCGATCAGAAGCTGGAAGAGCTGGGCGCACAGCGGTTAAGCCCGCGTGTAGATTGCGACCTCGATTATGATGAGCCGGTGGCCGAGTGGTTCGGCCAGGTCATCAGCGCTCTTAACGGCGCGCAGAATGCTGCAGGAATTGCGGATGCAGCGGTTCAGGCTGCTGAGAGCGCAGAGTCGCTGGAATCCGCCTATTCACGAAATCATCCTTTCCATGCCGAAGTACTGGAGAATCTTAATCTGAACGGCCGCGGCTCAGACCGCGAGACCCGCCATCTGGAGCTGTCGCTTGCTGGATCGAATATTACCTTTGAGCCGGGTGATTCTCTTGGCGTCTACCCCGAGAATCACCCGCAGCTGGTAGAAGATATCATTGCCGCTATGGGCTGGGATGCGTATGAACGTGTTCCGCTGAACAAGAAGGGGGAAGAAGGCACGCTACAGGAGGCGCTGCTGCGGCATTACGAAATTACGGTGCTGACGAAGCCGCTCCTGGAACAGGCTGCCGGGCTTACCTCCGCACCTGCCCTTAAGGAACTGCTGACCCCCGGGCGGCAGCAGGAGCTGAAGGAGTATATCCAGGGCCGGGATCTGCTGGATCTTATTCAAGACTATGGACCCTGGGATGCTCCGGCCAGTCTCTTCGTGACCATCCTGCGCAAGCTTCCGGCCCGTTTGTATTCCATTGCCAGCAGCTACAATGCCAACCCTGATGAAGTACACTTCACGGTGCGGGCTGTGCGTTATGAGTCACATGGGCGTGAGCGTTACGGCGTCTGTTCGGTACACTGTGCTGAGCGTGTACAGCCGGGTGCCACCTTGCCGGTATATATCCAGAACAATCCGAACTTCAAGCTGCCCGCTGATTCCAGTGTACCGGTAATTATGATCGGTCCGGGTACGGGCGTTGCCCCGTTCCGTTCCTTCCTGGAGGAGCGTGAAGAGCAGGGAGCTGAGGGTCCAACCTGGCTGTTCTATGGAGACCGTCATTTCGTTACAGACTTCCTCTACCAGACGGACTGGCAGCGGATGCTGAAGGACGGTGTCCTCAGCAGGCTGGATGTGGCCTTCTCCCGCGACACAGAGGAGAAGGTGTACGTACAGCACCGTATTCTGGAGCAGAGCAAGGAGCTGTACCGCTGGCTGCAGGAAGGGGCGCATGTATACGTATGCGGGGATGAGAAGCATATGGCCCATGATGTGCATTCGGCACTGATTACAGTGATCCAGGAAGAGGGCGGACTAAGCCCGGAAGCGGCTGCCGCCTATCTGGAGACCCTTCAGCAGGAGCAGCGTTACCAGCGGGATGTCTATTAAGCGGGATTCAAGCGGAGAGGAGAGAATCAGCAATGGCAAACAATGAACCAGCGGTGAAGCCGATTGGCGGACCACCGAGTGATGTTGAACATATCAAGCTGGAGAGCAATTATCTGCGCGGGGCGCTTGTCGAGACCCTCAGCAATCCGATTACAGGAGGGCTGCCGGAGGATGACAACCGGCTGCTGAAATTCCACGGCAGCTACATGCAGGATGACCGCGATCTGCGCAGTGAGCGGGAACGCTCCAAGCTGGAACCGGCTTTCCAGTTCATGCTGCGGATAGTAGCGCCCGGCGGTGTGGCGTCTGCGGCACAGTGGCTTGTCATGGATGAGCTGGCCCATAAGTACGGCAATGGGACACTGCGCCTGACGACGCGGCAGGCTTTTCAGATGCATGGGGTCCTCAAGTGGAACCTCAAGAAGACGATCAGAACGATCAACGACACTCTGATGACTACACTTGCGGCCTGCGGTGACGTGAATCGTAATGTGATGAGTGGTCCGAACCCGTATCAGTCGGAGGTTCATGCCGAGGTTCAAGAGTGGGCCAACAAAATCAGCGATCATCTTGCCCCGCGTACCCGCGCGTATCATGAGATCTGGCTGGACGGGGAAAAAGTCGTGGACAGTAAGGTGGTTGAGCCGATCTATGGTCCGGTCTATCTCCCCCGCAAATTCAAAATTGGCCTGGCGGTGCCTCCTTCCAATGATGTAGATGTATTCTCCCAGGATCTGGGCTTCATCGCCATTCTGGAGGACGGCAAGCTGGCCGGCTTCAATGTCTCGGTTGGCGGCGGCATGGGAATGACGCACGGCGATACGAATACGTATCCCCAATTGGGCCGGATCATCGGCTTCTGCCGTCCGGAGCAGATGATTGATCTGGCGGAGAAGACGGTTACGATCCAGCGGGATTACGGCAATCGTTCGGTCCGTAAGAATGCCCGCTTCAAGTACACGATCGACCGGCACGGGCTGGAGTGGTTCAAGGGAGAGCTGCACGAACGGCTGGGCTGGACGCTGGAGCCGGCGCGCGACTATCATTTCGATCATAATGGCGACCGGTACGGCTGGGTGAAGGGGATGGACGGCAAATGGAACCTGACGCTCTATATCCAGAGCGGACGGATTCAGGATCAGGAGGGCTACCCGCTGATGACCGGCCTGCGCGAGATCGCCAAGATTCACAGCGGAGACTTCCGGCTGACCCCGAACCAGAACCTGATTATCGGCGGAGTGACCCAGGCGAAGAAGCGCAAGATTACGGAGCTTGCCAAGCAGTACGGGCTGACAGACGGGGCCCATCATTCCGCACTTCGCAGAAGTGCGATGTCCTGTGTGGCGCTGCCGACCTGCGGGCTGGCCATGGCGGAGGCGGAGCGTTATCTGCCGCACCTGCTGGATAAGCTGGAGGTTATCATTGATGAAGCCGGGCTGCGGAATGAAGAGATTATCATCCGTATGACGGGCTGCCCTAACGGCTGTGCCAGACCGGCGCTCGGTGAGATTGCGTTCATCGGCAAAGGTCCGGGCAGATATAATATGTACCTGGGTGCAGGCTTTACCGGAGACCGGCTGAACAAGCTGTACAAGGAGAACATTGACGAACGGGAGATTCTGGACACCCTCGGGCCGATAATTCATGGATACGCTAAGGAACGCAATGCGGGTGAGCACTTCGGCGATTATGTGATCCGCAGCGGGTATGTCAAGGCGGTTACTTCGGGACTTAACTTCCACGATTAACGGCTGACGCCTGGCGGTTTGCATATGCCGTAGTTAACAATAACTTGTACAGATTAGCCTTCACGGGAATGCAAATCATGAGCCTGTTTTCTGGTGTTTTTGCGGGAGACAGGTTTATTTTGTTTGTTTATTTGGATTTTCGGCGGTTTTCTTTCATAATATAGAGTAGTAATACCCCATTATAACCAAGAGCCATTATATATAGTGAGTAATGGATTCTGTACAGAAGAGGCGAATTGAATGATCATTATGAAATCGATGGAAGAGATTGAGAAGATGCGGGCAGCCGGCAAAATACTGGCGGAATGCCACCGGCAGATTGCCGGGTTGATCAAGCCGGGAATTACGACCTGGGAGATCGACCAGTTTGCCGAGAAGTTCATCCTCTCCCAAGGAGCAACCCCGGAGCAAAAAGGCTATCACGGTTACCCGTATGCCACCTGTGCATCTGTGAATGATGTCATCTGTCATGGCTTCCCGAAGCATGAGGAGCTGAAGGATGGAGATATTGTAACGATTGACATGGTAGTCAACCTGAATGGCTGGCTGGCGGATTCGGCTTGGTCCTACGGAGTGGGTACAATTAGCGAGCAGGCGGAGAAGCTGCTGGCGACGACCAAGGAATCTCTATTCAAAGGTATCGAGCAGGCTGTAGCCGGCAACCGCATAGGCGACGTAGCGCATTCTATCCAGGTCTATGCCGAATCTAACGGTTATTCCGTCGTCCGGGACTTTATCGGTCACGGGATTGGCTCGGAGATGCACGAAGCGCCTGAAGTGCCTCATTACGGCCCGGCCGGCAAAGGCCCGCGCATTAAGGAAGGCATGGTGTTCACCATTGAGCCCATGCTCAACACTGGCAGCTACCGGACCAAGGTGGATGCAGACGGATGGACTGCACGCACTATTGACGGAGGCCTGTCAGCCCAGTATGAGCATACACTGGCGGTAACTCCGCAGGGGACGATTATTCTGACAGAGCTGTAAGGCTGAGCTTCAGCCTGATAACTTCATGCAATTTGTAAGGATTAACCCGGACTGTGGTCATGTTTTCATGCCGCAGACCGGGTTTTTCTGTCTAACTGTGTCGGAATTCACGGCTTGACTCTTTTTTATTGCATATAATGGGTAGACTTTAATGCTGAATAGAATAGAGGCTTGTGTAATGGCAACCGATAAACCGTGTAAGAATCTGCATCGCTCCCCGAGTCCGGCGCAATGTATGGAGCATTATGGCTGCATCTATGAGAACAATCATCTCATTACGTTGCTGGTGGACCCGGAGAGTGGCGGAATTACTGATGCGAACCGGGCAGCCTGTGAGTTCTACGGCTATAGCATCCGGCAATTCAGGCAACTCCGGATCTGTGATCTGGCCGCTGACCGGACTTCGGGGGTTCAGGAGTTTGTGGATAAGGCGCTGCCTGAAGAGATGGACGGGAAGAACTGTGTGTTCATCGACCGCCATATCCTGGCCGGCGGGGAGCCCATTGATGTGGAGGTTCATACCGGGATGATGACGATGCTGGGTAAGAATTGCGTGTACACCGTAATTCATGATATCAGCGAACGGGTCCGCTCGGAGCAGCGGCTCAGAGAAAGCGAGGAGCGGTACAGGGATCTGGTCGAGCTCTGCCCCGAGCCCATCCTGGTCTACAGCGGGGGCACGATCCTGTTCGCCAACAAGCAGACGGAGAGGATGTTCGGCAGTCCGAAGCAGGAG
Organism: Paenibacillus sp. FSL R7-0333; assembly: GCF_038000365.1. Taxonomy (NCBI): domain Bacteria; kingdom Bacillati; phylum Bacillota; class Bacilli; order Caryophanales; family Paenibacillaceae; genus Paenibacillus; species Paenibacillus sp. FSL R7-0333. The sequence continues at coordinate 4,396,276 of NZ_JBBOBZ010000001.1, read as the reverse complement.
CTGATCGGCCGAAGGATCGAGGATTTCTTCGAGGAAGTGTACTTCCAGAGTGCGGAGCATAACAAGCTGAAGACAACCGGTCTCCTGAAGGAACGCTTCCGTATTGAGCAGCGGCTGATCAGGCAGCAGGACAACCGCATTTTTGACCTTGAAATTTCGGGCGTGCCGGTTATTTATGAGGAGACCAAGGCGCTGCAGCTGGTGTTCAGGGATATCACCGAGAGTAAGAGGGAGATGGAGCGGGCAGTCCGGCTTCAAGAGCACCGGCATGCGGTATCCTTTCCGCTCTCCAGCAAGGCGGTTCTGGAGAAGCTCTACATTCCGGCCAGAACCTTAAGCGGTGATTTCTTCATCTTCCATAAAGTCAATGAAGAGCAGGTCATCGGCTTCATCGGCGATGTGACGGGGAAGGGGATTACGGCCGCGCTGAATATCTCGGCCCTGCGGGTACTGTTCATGGACAGCCTGTCCTGTACACAGGACCCCGTGCAGGTGTTGAACGATCTGAATTCCAAAGCGCTGCAGCATCTGGGTGAGGATTATGTCGCCGGCTGCTGCTTCCTGCTCGACTTCAAGACAGGAGAGCTGAAGTCTGCCGGAGCCGGGATTAATGAATTTCTCTATGTCCCCCGGGGCAGGGGCATGGAGAGGGTCACCGTTAAGGGGGCACCGCTCGGCATGTTTGAGAGCAGTGAGTTTGAGGAGAAGATCCTCCCGTTCGAGTCCGGAGACCGCTTTTGCTTCTATAGTGACGGAATGGAGCTGCTGTTCAGCACAGAAGAGCTCGGGCGGGAGCAGAGTTATCTTCTGGAGAAGTTTGCCGGGGCTGCTCTGCAGGACGACTGCACCTGGCTCAGCCTGAATATCAAGTGACGGCCGGGGAGCGCTGCTGCTGTAAGACCAGGGAAGAGAAGGCAGAGAGTGCAGAGTGTCAGCGGGAACATCAGCAGAGCGGAGATTTCAGAATTGTTAAGGAGTGGGCCATGGAAGCTATTCATAAGGAAGTGATGCTTCACGGTCTGGAGCATCATCAGATGATCATTGACGGAATTATTCGGGAGCTTGACCTCGAAGCCTATGCTTTTGATATCCGCCTGATTCTGATCGAAGCGGTGACCAATGCCTATTATCACGGGAACCTCAGCGATTGCAGCAAGCCGATTACCATCCGATATCTGCTTATGGATCAGCTGCTTAAGCTGCAGATTGAGGATTCGGGGGCCGGGGACGGCAAGGTAGTGTTCCCGGAGGCTGTCGGGTGTGATGAATTGCTGGAAGAAGGGGGCCGGGGCTTGTATCTGATCCGCTGCTTCTCGGACAGTGCCGAGATGATACATCATACGATGTACATCAGAAAGAGTATCTGTTCCTTATAGAGTCAAGAAGGGGAGAGTTCTGTGAAATTAAGTTTAAAAATTAAAATGAGCATCCTGTTGTTTCTGATTATCAGTATCCCGCTGGGCATATCCGGCTATGTATCCTATCAGCTGGCATCCGGTGCCTTGCAGAAGACGATTGAAGAGGAATTAAGAGGGACCACGGCTTCTTCTGCAAAGGCGGTGGATGCTGAGCTTGAAGCAGTTGGTACGAATCTGGGGATCGCCAGCATGAACAGCGTATTGGCCGATTTTGCCGGGAATCCGTCTGTGGCCTCCCTCAAAAGCACAGCGCTTCAGTATATTTCCGGTGTGCAGAAAGACAACACCAAGCTGTTGGAATCGTTGATTATCGCAGATACAAACGGCAGGGTGCTGATGACCAGCAGCTCCGGGGAGCCGGGGGCAGATGTGAAGGACCGTCCCTACTTCCAGGAAGCCCTGCAGGGCAAGGACGCAGTCAGTGAAGTTATCCTGTCACGGGAGACGAATCAGTACATTGTAGCGATCGCCAGACCGCTGCGGGTGAAGGATCAGATTACCGGCGTGCTGATCGGAACGGCCTTGTTTGAGAACATCGCTGCGCCGGTTACCGGGGTGAAGATTGGAGAGCATGGATACGGATATATGCTTGACCGTACCGGCCTCATCGTCTCGCATCCGGAGCAGGACAAGGTGCTGAAGGAGAAGCTGGACAGCGGCAGCAATGCTGAATTGAATGCGCTGGTCCAGCGGATGAAGGCTGGGGACACCGCGCATGGCTTCTACACCTATGAAGGCGTACATAAATATGTTTCTTTTCAGCCCGCAGGCCATTGGGTTGTAGCTACAACAGCAAATGTGGAGGAATACATGGCTCCGGCGGCCGAAATCCGTAACACTACGCTGATCCTCATCCTGGTCTGTATTGCCGTTGCTATGGTGGCAGCGTATTTCTTCACCACCCGGAATATTGTGAATCCGATCCGGAAGCTGGAGCGGGCGATGGGTCTGGCAGGTGACGGCGACCTGACCGTTCATACGTCCATTCAAACCGGGGATGAGCTCCAATTGCTGAGTGAATCGTTCAACACCATGATTGACAAACAGGAGGCGATTATTGAGAAAGTGAGAGCGGGTTCCCTGTCCCTCACCTCCATGTCCGAGGAGATGGCGGCATCTTCAGAGGAGATCAGCGCCTCTATTCAGGAGATCAGCTCCAGCACCCAGGAGATTGCATCCGGCGCAGAGAACAACAACCAGTCGGTCATCAATGCTTCCCAGGTGCTCGTTCAGCTCTCCAGTCTGGTGCAGCTGGCGCAGAGCAAGGCGTCGGCTACCTCCGGCAATGCGGAGACTACCCATCAGGCGGCACAGGAAGGCAGAGCCAGAGTCATTCATACCGTAGAAGCAATGAATACCATTCACAGCAGCACCAAAGAGACCGAAGCATTATTGTATACGGTCAGCGGGTTGTCGGAGCAGGTATCCGCAATTACCGGTACCATCAACAAGATTGCCGAGCAGACGAATCTGCTGGCTCTGAATGCGGCAATTGAAGCCGCGAGAGCAGGAGAGAACGGCCGGGGCTTCAGTGTGGTGGCCGGTGAAGTCCGGAAGCTGTCGGATGAGACCCACACCAATGCCGGTGAGATTACGGATCTGGTCAACGAGATGATCTCGCGGATCACCGAGGCTGTAGATTCGATGAGAGGCGCGGCCGGAGCAGTAGAGAGCGGCGTGAGCATTGTGAATGAGACGGACCGAGCCTTCGTCCATATCATACAATCTGTTGAGATGATCACGGACAATGTGCAGGAGATTCTGGATATTACCAGAGATGAAGTAGCTACCTCAGACCAGATCATCAAGCTGATTGATTCCATGGGCACGATCTCGGAACTCGCGGCAGCAAACACAGAGAATGTATCCAGCGCTACAGAAGAACAGGCAGCAACGGTTAATAATTTTGCGGCCTCCGCTCAGGAGATCAGTGCCATGGCTAATGAGCTGGAGATTCTTGTAGAGAAATTTAAAATCAGGGGTGAGTAGCTTGAGCGAGATGATCATTGAGATGCCGGAGCTGTTCTCGGTTGAGGAAGCCGGTCAGTTCAGGGAGACAGTACGGGGTTATATTCTTGGGGGACATTCAAGCTTCCTGCTTGATTTCGGGACCTGCCGTTTCATTGACAGTACGGGTCTTGGAGTGATTGTCAGCTCCTATAAGAAATGTGTAGAGGCTGGAGGTACCATCAGGCTGACGGGGCTCAATGACAATGTGCGGAAGATTTTTGAGCTGACCCGCCTGACCAATGTGTTTGAAATCATATAGACCTGTTAACTTGAACAAAGGCAGGGCCGCCCTTCGCAGGACGGTCCTGCCTTTGCCGTTGCTTCCGGTTGAATCACTTGATCCTGCAATGTGGCGCATGCTGCTAATCGGTAATATTGCGTGTGTAATACTCGATGATATCCTTGCGGCGGATGATGCCGAGGAAGATTCCGCTGTCGTCCACTACCGGAACGAAGTTCTGGTCTGCTGCCAGGGTCAGCATATCCTCCATCTGCGCGTGGATCTCGACGCTCTCGTTATGCACATGACGCTGAATGGTGCCGACGGTCACCTCGTTCATATTCGCGAAGCTCAGACCGTCGGTATTCTTCAGCTTCCATAGCAGATCGCCCTCCGACAAGGTCCCAACATATTTACCGGCATCGTCAATAATCGGAATGGCCGAATAATAATGATTCTCCAGCTGTTCCAGCGCTTCCCGCATGGAGATCGAGGAGGTGATGTACGCAACCTGATCCTTGGGCAGCAAAAATGAGGATATTTCCATAGGTTAGTCTCCTTTACAGTAGGATGAAATACATAACGTTATTACAATTAAAACATAGAACAGGATGTAAGCGCATTAAAAATCAGGTTACAACTTTGAAATGTTATGGTTAGGCTGCGATTACTAGACCATACAAAAAAGGATATGCCGTCCTCCCAAGGGAAGAAGCGTCATATCCTAAGCCCTTTTGTGAATAGGAAACTACCTGAGGGAGTTAGCCGTTCTGGCCGTTGTCGTGGCTGAGCTGCCATTGGATGCCGAATTTGTCCTTCAGGTTCCCGTAGGCCTTGCTCCAGAAGGTCTCCTGCAGCTCCATGTGTACAGTGCCGCCTTCTTTGAGTTTGTTGAACCAGAGACGAATCTTCTCTTCATCTGTATCCGTCACCGTTAGGCTGATATTATTCCCTTCCGTGAACGGCATGCCGGGGAATACGTCAGAGAACATGACCGGGCTGCCGGCAATCATCAGATTGGCGTGCATGACGAGGTGTTTGGCTTCTTCCGGTACAGGATGGGACGGATCTGGCGGAGCCTCGCCGAAGGTCATGATATGCGGAGGTTCGGTCCCGAACACCTCCGCGTAATATTCTACAGCCTCTCGGGTATTGCCATTGAAATTCAGGTACACATTGATTGCCACAGCTGTCACTCCTCTTGTGTTAAATTAAGGCAAGGACGATACGGTCCCATTGTAGCATGTGCCTGTGCATTCACAAATATTCGGGGCAGGCTGTGCCAGTCCCTTGTGCGGATCAGCTGCAACTATTAATGGGCAAATTTTCCTAAATTATGCTATCCTTAGAGAGTTATAGCAACCAGTCACACTAAAGGAGAATGGCCGTATGACAGCAATCAGACAGTTGTTGCCGGGTGAGGAGAAGCGGATCACTCCATTGATCCGAGAGGCGTTTGATATACATATTGCCGCCAATTATTCAGCGCAGGGTGTTATTGAATTCTACAGGTACATTGAGCTTGCCGCCATTGCAAGGCGGATGCTGGAGAATCACGAGATCTTCATCGCGCTTACCGGGCAAGAGATTACAGGAATCATAGAGCTGCGTAATCATCAGCATATCTCTCTGCTGTTCGTGAAGAATGCATATAAAGGAACCGGAATCGGCAAGACCCTGCTGTGGCATGCGGTTGACCGGATGAGGACGGGAGGGAGCACGCAGATCACGGTGAACTCTTCCCCGAATTCTACTGGCTTCTATGCCTCCCAGGGATTCGTATCGCTTGGTGAAGAGGAAGAAGAGCATGGGATACGTTCACTGAGCATGAAGCTGGATTTGAAGGGATAATGGGTTCTGCTGCCTCGCACAAATGCTCCATACGTCATGGAAATGGACGGTGGGGTATTTTTTTGTGTGCGGCCAGCAGGAATAAACTGGAGTGTTATCGAATATTAGCGATTATCAACATAATTCGACTTTCAACTACATACATAAGCGGGGTTTTGCACAATGAAAACATGGAAAAAGACAGCATTCTTGATCGTTACCTTCGGACTTATCTTTCTGCTCCCGTTACTCGGCAGTCTGGCGAAATGGAAGGGGATGCCGCCCGGTTACGGGGATTTCCCTGCTCAGAAGGTCGAAGCAGACCCCGGATTCAGCCTGCTCTATTTCTCGCTCGCCTGTGTCGTGGCCCTGATCATCACACTGGTCCTGGTATTCCCCGGATGGTTCGGCTTCAAGAAGACGGAGGAAGCACCCCGGAAGACGGGGGCGGCCACCCCTTTCCCTGTCTGGTTCTGGTGGAGCCTGCCGGTGCTTGCGCTTAGCTGGTTCCTGATGTGGGCACGGGTGGAGCTCTTTATCTCGCTGGAGTCTTACACGTTTGTTCCCCTCTGGTGGTCCTTTATTCTGATTCTTGACGGGCTGGTCTACCGGAGAAATCATGGAGCCTCGATCATCTCGCGCAAGCCCCGGGTGATGCAGCTGCTGGCGGTGGTGTCCTGCTTCAGCTGGTTTGCTTTTGAATACCTGAATTTCTTCGTCCTGGAGAATTGGTATTACCCTAATAATGAAGTGTTCTCTAACTTCGGCAATGTGTTCTGGTTCTCCTTATCCTATACCACCGTTCTTCCGGCCATCTTCGAATGGTATTTACTCCTCAAGACCTTCCGTCTGTTCCGCAACCGTTATAGCCATGGGCCTAAGCTGAACGTATCACGCATGTGGCTGATCATCTATTATATTCTCGGGCTGATCCTGGCCTTCGGCATGGGCTATTATCCGTACCTGCTGTTCTGGGTGCTGTGGGTTGCGCTGGTTCCGATGCTGTCCGCAGCGATGGCGCTTGCCGGTTACTGGACCCCCTTCACTCCGGTGAAGAACGGAGACTGGTCCAAGGTGATTCTGGTTGGGCTGGCTACGCTGTTCAACGGCTTCTTCTGGGAGTTCTGGAACTTTGGCAGTGAGTGGTTCCATGATGATGCCCCCACCAACCCGAATTATTGGAAATACTCTGTGCCTTATCTGGACAAGTTTCATATTTTCTCCGAGATGCCGGTTCTGGGGTATTTCGGTTATCTGTTCTTTGGGCTGAATTGCTGGATTATCTGGCTGATTGCTGCCTATGTATTTAAATTCGATGCCGATATTGAGGTTACGGAAGAACAAGGCTAAAGGTGGAGTACAATGATTGCTAATGACCATTATCAGGTCCTGGAGACCATTTCAGATAATCCGATAAAAGCTGTATACCGCTGCACAGAGGCTTCTTCTGCAGAAACGGTCATTCTCAAGGTGTTGAAATCGGAATTTGCCGGAACCGAAGCGGTGATGCGCTTCAAGCAGGAATATAAGCTGCTTACTGAGCTTAGCACCACCACAGAAGGGGTTATCCGTCCCCTGAGGCTTGAAGAGCAGAACGGTCTGTATGTCATGGTCCTTGAGGATATATGCGGACGTTCGCTGAAGCGGATTCTGGCGGAGGAGCAGCCGGGGGAGGAGGATTTACTGAGACTGGCGGTCAAGGTTGTGGATATTCTCGGCTCCATCCATGAGCAGAACGTGATCCATAAGGATATCAAGCCGTCGAATATCATCTGGAACCGGGAGCGGGATATTGTCCAGGTGATTGATTTCGACCTTGCGGTGAAGTTGTCCAAGGAGAGACGGGATTTCCAGAACAGCGGCGTGCTGGAGGGCAGTCTGCTGTACATCTCACCGGAACAGACCGGCCGGATGAACCGGAATATTGATTACCGGAGTGACTACTATTCACTGGGTGTCGTCCTGTACGAGATGATGACCGGCCTTATGCCGTATCCATCGTCCGAGATGCTGGAGCAGATCTATTCCATTATTGCGAAGGAAGCTGTCTCTCCTTACCATGCAACCGGAGGCAGGGTTAGCAGGGGCTTGTCGGCGGTCATTATGAAGCTGATGGAGAAGTCGTCGGAGGACCGGTACCGCAGCGCTCACGGCATTAAGGCCGATCTGAAGAGATGCCTGGCCGGGCAGGCGGATTTCGTGATTGGAACGGAGGATCTCCTGAACACCTTCCGCATTCCGCAAAAAATAGTCGGTAGACAGCAGGAGCTGTCCACCCTGGAGGCGGCCTTCCGCAGCAGCGTTAACGGGAGTTCACAGGTTATGCTGGTCTCCGGTGATGCAGGTGCAGGTAAAACAGCACTGGTCCATGAGCTGCACCGGACGATCAGCCGGGAGAAGGGGCTGTTCGCTGAAGGGAAGTTCGACCAGTACAATAAGAACATTCCGTACAGTGCGCTCATCCAGGCCTTCCGCAGACTGGTCAGCCAGCTGCTGGAGAGTCCGGATGAGGAGTACAGGAGTGAAGTCAGCCGTTCACTGACCCGGCTGCTTGGCGGCAACGGAGGTGTAATTACAGGATTAATCCCTGAGCTTGCCGCCTGGACCCTGACCCAGCCGGAGCCGGAACCGCTGAGTCCGGCCGAGGAGACGAACCGGTTCTTCCTGACCTTTGCCAAGTTCGTGCAGGCCATAACGCAACCGGACCGGCCGCTGGTTCTCTTCCTGGATGATGTCCAGTGGGCGGATTATTCCAGCCTGAAGCTGGTGGAGAAGCTGATGCTGGATAACCATCTGCAGCGGATGTTTGTGATCTGCTCCTTCCGGCAGAATGAGATCCATGAAGGTCATCCCTTGTTCGCCGCGATGGTTAAGATCGGCAAAAACCGTGAGGTTGGACGTATTCATCTTCAGCCGCTGCAAGAGACAGATGTACAAAGCCTTGTGGCGGACACCCTATACAGCAGCATGGAACGCGTTGAAGGAATTACCGGACGGTTATATAAGCGGTCCAAGGGGAATTCCTTTTTCCTGACGGAAATTCTGAAGGATCTTTACCGGCGGGGGATTATCTATTTCGACAAGCAGGACGGGGAATGGAGCTGGAGCCTGGAGGAGCTGGAGGCGCTGCCGGTCCATGACAGTGTGGTGGATTTCCTGGTCGGACAGCTGCAGCATCTGCCGGAGGAGGTCCGTCATATCCTGATGCTTAGCTCGGCGGCCGGCAGTGTATTCGACTACGGGATGCTGACGCTGATCGGCGAAGAAGCGCCGGAGGTGATTGCCGCTGCGATTACCCGGGCGGTCCAAGAAGAATATATCGTCCCTGCTGACCATAAGTATGCCATATTCTCCGCTACGCTGGCTGAATCCGGCCCCGAGGCTGCGCAGGTGGGCATCCGGCTGAAATTTGCCCATGACCGGATTCAGCAGGCCTTCTATCAGCTGCTCGATCCTGAACGGGGGAAGAGACTTCATCTTAGTATCGGCCGGCTGCTGCTGCGGAATCTTGGAGAGGAGGAAATCGAGGACAAGCTGGTCGATATCGCAACCCATATTAATAAAGGGCTGGAGTTAATCACTGATAGCTCTGAGGCGCGTGAGATCGTCGCTCTGAATCTGAGGGCAGCCTATAAGGCCAAAGCAGGATACGGGTATGATTCGGCCTTCTTACTGCTTGAAGCGGCAATGGAATTGCTCCCGGAGCAGATCTGGAGTACAGACCCGGGGCAGGCGGCGGAGATCTACAGGCTGTATGCGGAATGCAGCTATCTCACTCATCATATCGATCAGGGGGACCAGGCTTGCCGTCTGCTGCTGGAGCAAACTACGGAGCGGATGGCTATTGCGGAAATCTATGAGATGCAGACCAATCATTATATGTACCTCGGCATGATGCCCGAGTCGATTGCTTCGGGGAGACGGGGACTGAAGGCGCTCGGAATTAAGATTCCGGCCAAGGTTGGAATGCCCGCCGTCCTTAAGGAGCTGCTGGTCGTTAAGGCCGCGCTGCGGGCGAGAACCCCGGAGACGATTTTTGCACTGCCGGAGATGCAGGACCCGGAGATGAAACTGGTGATGCGGCTGCTGGTTAACTTTATACCGCCGGCGTTTATCTCGGGGGAGACCTCGCTGTTCGGGCTGGTGGTGCTGAAGAAGGTGGGGCTGACGCTGAAATACGGTAACTCGCCGGAGTCGGCGCTTGCTTTTATCGGCTATGCCATGCTGTTGTCCGGCTTCGGCGATACACGGGGGGCCTTCGCTTATGGACGTCTCGGGATCAGAATTAATGACAAATTCAATGATCTGCAGTGGAAAGGCGCGGCGCATGTCCTGTATACGCTGTTCAGCCACGCCTGGACCGAGCCTTGGGATACGTTGCAGGACTGGTTCGGCACCTCCATTGAAGCCAGTCTGCGGACAGGCGATCTGCTCTATCTGGCCCATTCCGCCTTCTATGTGAATCTCTGGAATCCGTCGATGGACATCCCGGCTTTGCTCCAGGAAAGTGCGCGTACGATCTCTATGATTGAGAACACGAAGTACAGGGAGTCGCTTGCCACAGCGCAGCTGGCCCGCCAGTATTACCTCAGTCTTGCCGGAGAGCTGCCGGACCGCACCTCATTCAACAATGAAGCCTTCAGCGAAGAGGTCTATCTGCACGAATTGCAGGAAGCGAGGTATTACTCAGGGATTGCGATCTATTATATCTACAAAATGAAGCTGCTGTTTCTCTACGAGAAGCATGATGAAGCGCTGGAGTATATCGAGCGGGCCTATCCGATTATCGGGACGCTGGCCGGTTCGGCTTTTATGGAGGAATTCGCGCTCTACACCTTCCTGAATCTGGCATATGCTTACAAGGATTTGGGTGTGAACGGCAAGCGGAAGGCCAGGTCCAAAATGCGCAAGGAGCTTGGCCGGGTACGCAAATGGGCCAGCAATGCACCGGGAACCTTCCGCCAGCATGAATATCTGATGAGGGCCGAATGGGCCCGGATCTCCGGGAACAGCACGCGCGCAGGCTATTATTATGATCTGGCCATTGAGGCCAGCGAGCAGGGAAGCTTCGTCCGCTATAAGGCACTCTGCAACGAGCTGGCGGCCCGGTACTATATGGACAAGGGCTTCAACGAGTTCGCCGCCTATCTGCTCAGACAATCCGAATACTATTATTCGGTCTGGGGCGCCAAGGAAAAGATCGCGTTCATCAAGGAGCGATACCCTGCTCTTGACCAGAAAATCAGCACCAAGGAGTTCATGCACGGCAGGACGGTGACCGATTATACTGAGAGCATTGATCTGAATTCCATCATTCTGGCTTCACAGGCCATCTCCAAAGAAATTGAGTTGAACCACCTGCTGGAAGCGCTGATGGAGATTGTGATCATGAATGCCGGGGCGCAGCGGGGCTGCATCCTGATGACCTCCAAGGCCAATCTTCTGGTCGAAGGGGAATATAAAGCGGACACGGACCGGATCTCTGTGGCCATTCATGAGTCGCATCAGCTGGACAATCTGCCTGCTGCGATCATCAGACAGGTGGAGGAGAGCCGGGAGAGCCTGATCTACAATGATGCCTATTCCGAGACTCCATTCGTGAATGATCCTTATATTGTGAGGCAGCAGCCGAAATCGATGGTCTGCATGCCGCTGATTAACCAGAATAAGACGATTGCCATCATCTATCTGGAGAATAATCTGGTCACCGGTGTATTCACCGAGGAACGGATGAAGATTATCAATCTGCTGTCCAGAGAGATGGTCTTCTCGCTTGAGAATGCCAGTCTGTATAATGAGCTTGAGCGCTCTGAGGAGAAATACCGCCAATTAGTCAACAACCTTCAGGACGGGGTATTCGTGGTCCAGGATATGCGGTGTGTCTATGTTAATGAGGCGCTGGAGCAGATGCTGGGCTATGAACCGGGCGGGATGCTGGAGCAGCCCTTCGGGAATTTCATTACGCCGCCGGAGCGGGAGAAGGTGATGCATTATTATGCCAGACGAGTCGAGGGCAAGCAGGCACCGGAAGAGTATGAGACTAGGCTTTTGCATAAAGATAAGTCGCATGAAGTTATCGTCATTCACAAGGTTGTCCGGATTATGTATCAGGATAAGCCGGCGATTCAGGGAACGATCAAGGATATTACCGAGCGGAAGAAGGCGGAAGAAGAGCTGCGGCGCCACAAGGAGCATCTGGAGGAACTGGTTGCCGAGCGGACGAAGGAGCTGGAGTTCAATAACGGGGAGCTGAGCAAATATATCGGACTGATTGAAAAGATCTCGATCACCGATGAATTAACCGGGCTGTACAACCGCAGATACTTCAATAAGCTGTTCCTGGATGAGGTGGACAAGGCTGCTGCAGGCAAACGGTATTTAACCTACCTGATGCTGGATATTGATTATTTCAAAAAATTCAATGATACCTACGGACATTATGAAGGCGATACGGTACTGCGCAGAATCGGCGGGGTACTGAAGGAGCTGGCTGAACAGGCGGATGGAACCGCGTTCCGGTTGGGTGGTGAAGAATTCGGGATTGTGGCCGCCGGACTTACCCCTCCAGAGTCCCGTGTGTTCGCTGAATTGATCAGACGAAGCATTGCGGAGCTGGGGATTCAGCATGACCTAAGTCCGGAATACGGAAGAATTACCGTCTCTATCGGCGTAGCCGCCGTACTTGTTGACGGTCTGCGCGAGGAGGATATCTACAAGCTGGGTGACGATGCACTGTATCAGTCAAAGGCGGAAGGGCGCAACTGTGTTACATTGTTCGAGCGATAAGATTCAAGGGATAAGAGATGTACATAAATAAATAGGATTAGGGAGCTGTTGAAGCAATGAATACCGAACAGGAATCAGGACAAGAATCAGAAATGGACCAGCTGCGGAAGGCGCTTGAAGTATCTTTGCCCCTGGTGCAGCGGCTGTTTCCGCTGGACGTAATGTTTGCCTTAACCGATACGGAGAAGTTCATCTATCATCTACCGGGCAAAGAGCTGCATGCCCGGGTCGGGGAGGGGAGTCCCATTCCGCCTAGCGGGGGAATCCGGACTGCGCTAGAGAGTGGAGAAGAAGTCAGCGCCATTATTCCCAAAGAAGTCTACGGGCTGCCCTTTAAGTCCTCATCGATGCCGATCCATGACCGGAACGGGGCGGTTATTGGCGTGTTCACGATCGGAATCAGCCTCAGCAATCAGGTAACACTCAGCGATGCAGCGAATGCGCTGGCGGTGACCTCTGACGAGATCAGCTCGACATCGGTAGAGATTGCAGGCACGGCCTCGGATCTGGCGAATACTGTAGGGGATCTGAAGGAGCTGGGCCAGAAGGTGGTAGAGGATCTGCAGCAGACCGACGAGATTCTCGATTTCATCCGCAAGGTGGCGGAGAATTCCAACCTGCTTGGGCTGAATGCAGCGATTGAAGCGGCGCATGCCGCTGAGCATGGACGGGGCTTCGGCATCGTGGCTCAAGAGATCCGCAAAATGTCGGTATCCAGCGCTTCATCGGCGAAGGATATTGCCGGCATTCTGCAGATGATCAAGCAGAAGATTAACCAGATGGATGCGGTGCTTACGGATTGTCTGGCACAAAGCGAACGTCAGGCCGCAGCCACAGAGGAGATTACCGCCTCAATGCAGCAGCTCGCTGCTTCCGCCGTGGAGATTGAGAGTATCGCTCGTCTGATCTAGTCCGCACCGGTCTCTAGTGTCAAAGAGCTCCTCCCCTGCATATAGTATCTGGACGAATGCCCAGTGTTACTTAAGGCTACAATCCAGTCTGAGGAGGAACAAATCATGCTTGATCCAGTATTGCAGGCACCGGACCTGAAGCTTGCCGCCGATTCTAACCAGGTGCTTAATTATAAGCGGGATGCAAACAATTATATTACCCAGCTTTTTGCCGAGCAGCTGCCGGCGATACGTAACGGGTTCTTCAATGCCCATATGAGCAAAGGCTTCATCGTCCAGCCGCACTGGCACACGAACGTGACGGAGATGATCTTCGTGATTAGCGGAGAGCTGATTGCCTCCGTGTTCGATCCGTTCACCCAGAAGCTGATGACCTATCATCTGAAGGCCGGACAAATTGCTGTCTTCCCACAGGGCTGGTTTCACTGGATTCTGGCCGAGAGCGAACAAGCCCATTTCCTGGCGATCTTCGATGCGCCGACACCGGATATTGTATATGGTTCAGACTTCCTGCGGGCCGTTCCCGCAGAGGTAATCCAGCGCGCGTATTGTATTAATGAAGAGGAGTATGCCAAGGCCGTGGCTCCGCTGAAGGAGTCGATTATTCTTGGACCGCCTCCGGGCTGCGCCGTGGCAGGGTCTGCCGGGGGAATGAATATAGGCCCGCCCGCCAAAAGCATGCCCGCCTACGCAGCCCAGCAGCCCGCTGCAGCGTTCTATCCTTATCCGATGTATCCGCGCCGTTAAGCGGCGGCTACGCTATACTAATGAACAGAAAAAGCAGGCCAGGGAGGAATTCCTTGGCCTGCTTTCTATGGAATACAGGATTTGCGTGGTTTATTTCGCTTCTTCCAGCTTGTGGTTAAGGTCCTTATATTGACTCAGCAGTGCGGACAGTGCCTGCTTAATTGCTGCTGCATCTGTGGCTTGTGCAGCCTCTGCCAGTGCAGCTTGTGCTTTGAATAAGCCATCGATGTACGCCGCATGTAAGGTTACCACATTGGCAAGCTTGCCGGATTCCAGAGAGTCAGGCACCGTTAGTGTGAGGCTTGCAGCTGCTGAGGCGGACGGAACTGCCTTAACACTGCCCCCAGTTGTCCCGTATTCCGGCACAGTGGCAAGCGGAAGCGTTTCTGCGTCCGTCAATGTTCCAGGCGTGGCTAATTGCACATCCATAATACCGGTTTTTTCTGTCCATGGAGAGGCAGACGTTGGCGTGGCGAGAACCACATTAAGCGCCTTCGTGCTTGTTAATGCATGGTAGCGGCTGAGCGTATCCCGCCAATCCTGGGAAGTTTCCGGGGCATAGCTGTTCACCAGCGCCAGAACCTGCGGTTCAAGCAAGGGGAGCAGCCTACTGCCATTTGTGGATGCAGCGGCTGTGCTTATGGTGGCAGTGGGTCCCTGTGCTGGAGGCGGCGCGATTCCCGTATCCGCGAAGACCGGGGTGGCGATACTGGACAGCAGCAGGGTGGATAGAGCCATTCTTTTCACGATTAGACGATTCATGTACGAACACTCCTTCAAGTGGTTTGTCTTACAGCTCTCACTATAGCGGGCTTCTGTGGCAGGAGAGGGTCAGCAATGTGGAAAAACAATGGCAGCGCCCAATCCCGCTCACCCGCTTGCTATAATGGTGAAGAGACAAATCACGGAGGGTACCTGGATGAACAATCAAACGGTCATTGCCGTTGTGGACGATGACGAGAATATACGCAATCTGGTGGAAGCTTATTTACATAAAGAGAATTACCGGACGATTGGCCTTGGAAGTGCCGAGGAGGCGTGGGATTTATGGAGGAATGATCCTCCCGGCATGTGGGTGCTCGATATTATGCTTCCGGGAATGGACGGCTATGAGCTATGCAGGCGTATCCGTGATGAGGCGGAGGTGCCGATTATTATGATCTCAGCCAAGGATAATGAAGTGGATAAAATCCTGGGTCTGGAGCTGGGCAGCGACGATTATCTGGTCAAGCCCTTCAGTCCCCGTGAGCTGGTAGCCCGGATTAACCGCCAGCTGAAACGGTGGGAACGTCTTCACGAATCCCAGTCTGCAGCTGTTCTGCCTGCAGTGCATACAGGGATAGAGCTGGGCAGTCTGCTCCTGCATCCCGAAGAGAGAAGATCCTTCTGGCGGGGTGATGAAGTGGAGCTGACCAGCAAGGAGTTCCTGATGCTGATGGTCTTTGCGGGAAGTCCGAACCGGGCCTTTACGCGCGAAGAGCTGCTGGGCCATGTCTGGGGAGAGGATTATTTCGGCAGCGACCGTGCTGTCGACCACCTGATCAAGCGCATCCGCAAAAAAATGGACGGCCTGCCGCTGGAATCGGTCTGGGGTCACGGCTACCGTATGAGAGAGGTGCAGGAATGAAGAGGATGGCGGAAAGGCTAAGCCAGCGGATGAAAAAGCTGAAGCTGGTGCATCAGATCAACGTTGCTTTTGGGCTGTCTCTGCTGCTGGTCCTGTCTATCACGGGAGTGATGATCCATTACGTGCTGATGGACCATTTCATTGGTAAGGAGCAAGAGGGATTAAGGACGCTTGGCGCTTCCCTGACCGCGAGTCTGCAGCGGGCTCCATTCTCAGAAGGAGGGGCATTCACATTGGGAAAAAGCGAGCCGCTTACAGCTCCATATCCTACGCTCTACAGCGGAGTACAGGCCATTGTGAGCGACCAGCAGGGGAATGTGGTCTCGGAATATCTCCCGGCCCAGCCCGTGCAGGCCGGGGTAACGGTAGATATCACAGCTATGGAGCAGGGGAGCCTGCAGAGCTTATGGGATGGCAATGATCCGCGGTATCTGGTGCAGGTCAATACGCTTCCCCAAGGCAAGCTCACCCTGCTGACTCCTGTCAGCAGAATCAAGGTCATCGAGGAGTCGCTCTTGAAACGGCTGATCCTTGTCTTTGCTGCGGGCGCGGCAGCGATGCTCCTGTTCAGCCTGTTCATTACGCGGAAGCTGATTAATCCGCTGATCAGCCTGCGTCAGGAGCTGGGGAAAGTGAAAAACCGCCGGTTTGCCGAGGTGAATCTGATCCGGGCGGGCGGTGAAATTGGTTCTGTCGCCAGGGCGGTCTACGAGATGGCCGGTGAGCTGCACCGGTTCAACCGGGTGCAGAAGCAGTTTTTCCAGAATGCCTCGCATGAGCTGAAGTCTCCGCTGATGTCGATAGCGGGTTATGCGGAGGGCATTAGGGATGGAGTATTTGAAGGAGAGAGCGTCCGTAAAGGACTGGATATTATTCTGGGTGAAAGCGGGCGCTTACGTGATCTGGTCAGCGAAATGACTCTTCTGGCGAAGCTGGACAGTGAAGAGGATATTTATCAGGCGGCGGATACGGATCTGGAGGAGCTGCTGAGCGAGGCGGTGGAGCGGGTCAATCCACTGCTGGCGGCAAGGAAGCTGTCGCTGCATCCGGCAGTCTCCGGGGACTATGGGGGGATGGTAAGAGCAGACCGGGATAAGCTGCTGCAAGCTCTGCTGAACGTATTATCCAATGCGGTCCGTTATGCAGAGAAGCGAATTGATGTACAGGTGCATTCAAGCAGGGGAAGGATTACATTGACGGTCGCTGACGATGGTCCGGGCATTGCGCAGGAGCTGCTGCCCAGCCTGTTTCACAGGTTCGTCAAAGGAAAAAATGGCGAATCCGGGCTGGGACTCGCCATCGCGCGTGCTATTGTGGAACGCTGCGGCGGAGAGCTTAGTGCCCGGAACCGCCCGGAGGGCGGCGCAGTCTTCACCTTTGAGTTCCCGCCATCTGCGGGCAGCGTTTAATACTCGTTGAACATTGCGGCAATTTCATCGTAGCCGGTGGTTTGCGTCAGAGCGAGAGAGAGCAGGATTCTGGCTTTTTGCGGGACGAGGCTGTTGCAGGGAATAGAATTCGCAGACAGATCAATGTAGGAATCCTTAAGTGTAATTCCGCTGGAAATCCGCGAGCAGCGGACTACAGGGATGTTATTGTTCTTCAGCTCACCCACCTTGTCAATCCAAGGCTTGCTGTAGATCCCTCCGCCTGCTCCGGCAATGACAATCCCCTTGGAGACCGTAGCCAGATAATCCAGAATCCCGGGATTGGCATCCACATGGAAATAAGCTACGGATACTTCCGGCAGCTCCTGAATCACAGATACATCGAACTGGGTTGCGGTGGTATGCCGTTTCAGGGTGCGCGTATAGAAGAAGGCATGGCTGTCACGCATATATCCCAGGCAGCCGAAATCGCGCTCATCGAAGGCGTTGGCCTTGAAGGTGTTCACCTTTTGCACATCCCGCCCGCTATAGATGCCCTCAGCGAAGACAACCATCACGCCTTGGCCGGAGGCCTCGGGATTCGCCGCCAGTGCTACGGACTGATACAGATTCAGCGGACCATCGGCACTGATTGCAGTAGCTGGGCGCATAGATCCGGTAATAATTACCGGCTTGTCAGTCTTGATCACCAGGTTCAGGAAGTAGGACGTCTCATCCAGGGTGTCGGTGCCGTGTGTAATGACGAATCCGTGCACATCCTCCCGGAGCGCGAGCGTGTTAATGTACGTTGCCAGGGTAAGCCAGTGTTCGCTGGTAATATCGGCGCTGCACAGATTGCTGACCTGAACCCCGGCGCAGTTCGCCAGCCGTTCCAGGTGCGGCACACTATCCAGCAGATCCTGCACGGGCAGAGCTCCAGGCTCGTAATTCAAGGTTTTATGGGCTTCGCCGCTGCCGGCAATCGTACCGCCGGTGGCGAGGATGACTACATTTTTGAGGCCGGGATTATAGTAAGGGGAAGCGGTGAAATTCACTTCGGGAATAGTATTCATCATAGGTCGTTTCCTTTCAGGTTGAGCCAGAATTCAGTCATTCGCATGACATTGAGAGTATTATAACATTCATTCCTCTATGGGTGACATAGTAAGGTATAATAAGTGGAAAATATAAATGGGAGGGGAGGAGATAAGCATGCTGAAGCTAGATAGCCGGGATTACGCCCTTGCGTGGCCGCTGTTAAAGGAAGTGAAGATCAATACCCTGTTCGCTGAAGGCGTTCTGAGCGGGCAGACGACAGGCAGTGTGTATGTGGACTCTGTACATAACCCCTGTACCTTCTATGTGGCTCATGAATACGGGATGTCGCTGGTCTATGGGGATTCGGGCAATGAGGAGTTTAACCGGAGCTTATCTGACTATATTACGAACAAGACGGGGCACCGGCATTCAGCAGAATGGCTACAGGCTGATCCGGCAGGGGGCTGGGACCCGCTGATTGAAGCTATGCTTACTGAGCATAATGCACGGCTTGATGCGGCGGATACACGCAGAATGTACATACAGACCCGGGTGAATTTTACGTTCGACCCGGAGGTCTATTATCGTGCGAAGGCGCAATGGTTCCGGCAGGATGCTGAGATGGTCCAGATGAACGGTGAAGGATTCGGCGAGCAGGAGGGTGCGGTCATTCCCCGGTATTTCTGGCGTGACGCGGAGCACTTCCTGGCTTCAGGCAAAGGATACACTTTAATGTGGGAGGGAGAGCAGGCCTCCAGCGCCTTCTCGGCTTACCGGACAACGGATCAATTGGAGATCGGAATCGAATCGGCAGCGGGTCACCGGGGGAAGTATTTCGCCTTCTCAGTGTGCTGTAAGCTAATCGATTACTGTCTGGAGCAGGGATTGGAGCCTGTCTGGGGCTGCCGTATGGAGAATGTGGGCTCGTACAGACTGGCGCAGAAGCTGGGCTTCAAGCCTGCATTGAACATCCCCTACTACCGTTTGTCCGAGCTTCCCGCTTAACAAAGAGCAGCAAATCTCCCTATGGGGGATTGCTGCTCTTTTGCGTTACATGGGCGGTACAATAGGTGGATTTTCTACACTTGCTGATGAATGATTGGCGACTGCTAGGACAATAGTTGGAAAAACGGCACTTAATAAATCGCACTTCCGCTTAGATGGGGAAATAGACAAAATTAGATGCTGTTTTTCCACTTGTGTACCTGCAAATGCCGGGAATTGCTGAATTAAGATACGTTTTTCCACTAGTTTGTTGAAGGGAAGGCGGGGGCACCTGCGAATTGTGTGGCGTGCGCACTATCGGCTCAACTTCCGTTAGCCTAGCTTCTCAGCCACTCAACGCCCCAGCACTCCATGCCCCGCCAACTCACACCCCTGCAACCTAGCGCCCCCGCCATCACATGCCCCAGCACTCAGCCGTCATATCCGGCGGGCATCCACAAAGCAGTGCAGGTGCAGCGGTGACAACACCTTCAGCCCTTCCCCCAGCTCGAAGCCCCTACCTTCGGCCAGCTGGCGGCCTTGCTCGCCGAAATAGAACCGGTACATGGCCAGCTGCTCTTCATTGAACTGGCTGCGGTGCAGGGCCATGGCCGCGAACTTGCGCTCGAATTGATCCGTGATGTCGATGACTGTATTAGGCTCAGCGGTGAAGTAGAAGCCGATGGCCTTCGGCTGCCATGGCCGGGTAAGGGTGCCTCTCGGATACAGGGGCAGCCCGGAGGACAGCACAGCCTGGGCTGCGGCCCTGCCGGTAACGATATGGTCATAATGCGCCTCATAGCTCAGCCATGGATCAGGGCACAGTATCAAGTCCGGCTGAACCGTCCGGATGACCTCGGCGATCTCTCCCGCGAGGGCTGGGATATGCTCCAGCGTGCCGTCACCGTGGGCGAGCTGGTGGAACACGGCAGCTCCCAGCTTCCGTCCGGCGGCTTCCAGTTCAAGCGCACGGATAGCAGCGATCCCGGCGGAAGACAACTGCTCGTCCACCGCGCCCAGATCTCCGTTCGTGACGGTTAGATAATGAATCTCGCAGCCCCGTTCCGCGAATGAGGCAATGGTGCCGCCGATGCCTACTTCATTGTCGTCCGGGTGCGGCTGTATGCACAAGATCCTCCGGCATTCGGACAGGTCGGGAGGGGACAGCAGTGCGGCTATTGTGGATGCATCCATAAGTTAATCGCTCCTAATTTTTAATGTGCGGTGATTGGATCTGCGGTGATATGTGATATGTAGTTCCGGTGAATCCTGCCCGGAAACTTACAATGACCGGCTGTGATTCAGATCGCTCAGGATCTGTACCCGCTGCTTCTCCGTTATATTATAGAAGAGAATCGGCAGAATAGCGGCCAGGAAGCAGAGTGCGGGCAGCAGGAACATCACGAAGCTAAGGCCGTGCTGGAGCTGCGGAGTCGCCGGCTGATTCTCCACATAGCTTAGTAGGCCGAGACTGGCTCCGATAATCATCCGCGATACCGCTCCGCTGAACTTGGTAATGAAAGTGTTCGTTGAGAACACAATGCCCTCGCCCCGGAAGCCCAGCTTCCACTCCGAATAATCTATTGTATCGAGCAGCATCGAGGTACTGACAATCGTCGTCATGCCGGAGAAAAAGAAGCTGACCCCAAAGAACACCAGGGTGTTCAATACGTTATGGTCACCCAGCAGATAAGGCAGAATGCAGGCTACGCTCCCCAGAATGCAGGAGACAATGAATACCTTCTTCTTCGCGAAGCGGCGCAGCAGCGGCGGCGTAGCGATCATCCCCAGCAGCATACCGGCCACCAGACTGATCCCGACCTGCGTGGCATACCCCGCGTCCCCCCAGACATAGACCACATAATAGAGCTGAATGCTCTGCCGGATGCCGTTCACCAGGTTGATAATCAAGAGAGAGGCGAGCAGGGTGAGCAGCGGCTTGTTTTTGTACACCGTTTGCAGGTTCTGGCGGAATGAGATCTTCTCAGCGGAAGGGACGACCCGTTCCTTGGTGAGCATCCCGGTCAGGACAATCGACAGCGCCGCGATGACCCCGATAATGATTGCCGCGTAGAGATAAGCCTGCGTATTCCGTTCACCGCCGAAGGCGAGCAGAAGCTGGATACCGCCGATGGTGATAACGACCGCGCCGAGCGTCCCGCCGATTTTGCCCAGTGTGACGAATAAGGTGCGTTCCCCCGGATCGGTGGAGACTACGGACGACAAGGCCCAGAGCGGTGTGTCACAGACCGTGTACAGCATTCCCCATAGCAGGTAAGAGACGGTAGCGATTACAAGAGTCACAGTCCGGGAACCGCCGAAGTCCCAGAAGCAGAGGATGGTCGCCAGCACGATCAGACAAGGGGCGAACAGCAGATAAGGCCTGAATTTCCCCCATCTGGAGCGTGTTTTGTCGGTAATCATGCCCATGAGCGGATCAAGACAAGCATCGATAATACTTGCTGCGACCAGAATGACACTGGCGGTGGTTGCCGGAATTCCCAGCAGATCCGTATAGAAGAACAGGATGTACATCGACATGAAGCTGTAGAGCATATTCTGGCCCAGCAGACCGCCTGAGAACACCAGTTTTTCGGCCACAGGTACTTTTTCTGACATGACAAGCCTCTTTTCGCGGGGGATAAAATGGGATTGAATCGTTTGCTAATTATGTCTATTTATAACTTATTTCTATGTTCTGTCAAGCGGATTCTGCATCAAACTACGGAATAGTAAACATTTCAATTGATGAAGGGGAGGATTGCACTGAGTTTGATGAAAAAAATATGAAAAACACAAATTAGAATATAATTTTTTTGATATAAAATGTCGAAATATAGCTAATGATGTCCCGCCGGCTGATAGGGGAGTGTAAGATTAACGCCGACAAGAAGGACGCTAAGATGTTAACCACAGGGGGAAGCACTATGAAATGGTTCGGGAATTTGAAAACAGCTACAAAGATCGTCTCCGCTTTTTTGATTGTCTCTTTAATCCTGGCAGGACTTGGAGTCTATTCGGTCTTATCCCTGCGCACCAGCAATCAGAATATGAAGGAAATGTACAGCAATAACCTGATCTCGGTCAGAGATCTGTCTGCCGCCGAGATCAGCTATCAGCTTAACCGGGTCTATACACGGGATATGAGCAATACAACAGATACAGATAAAATTTCCGATTATAAGCAAAAGATTGCCTCAGGCCGTCAGGAAATTGTCCAGAAGGTGGATAACTACCGTCCGCTGGCGACCACTGCCCGTGAAAAGGAGCTGTTGGCCTCGTTTGACCAGGAGTATGCAAGCTATGAGAAGCTGTTCGACCAGGCGCTGGTTCTGGCGGAGCAAGATGATACGGCTGCTTTCAATACATTTCTGACTACACAGTTGAGCGTCCAGGGGCAGAATGTGCTGAACAATCTGGATGGTCTGATCAAAGTGAATGTTGAGCTGGCAGATGAGGCGAACAACCATTCACAATCCGCTTATTCCTCGGCGTTCATCCTTACAATCTCGGTAGTCATTGCGGCGGTCATCCTCAGTATTATGATCGGCTACCTGATCGCAAGATCGATCTCCAGACCCCTGATGCAGATGCTGCATGTAGCTACAGAAGTGGCTAATGGAAATCTGACGCAGCAAGCGGATATATCTACTAAGGATGAAGTCGGACAGCTTGCCACAGCCCTGAACCGGATGGTTCATAACCTGAAGGATCTAATCAATGGAATTGTGATGAATTCACAGAGCGTTGCAGCCTCTTCCGAACAGATCTCAGCCAGCACCCAGGAGATTGCGAGCACCAGCACCAATCAGTCGGCGGCAGCGACCAATATCACCGAGCTGTTCAAGGAGCTGTCGCTGGCGATTGATTCTGTGGCCTCCAGTGCCGAGGAAGCGGCAGAGCTCTCCAATGATACCGTGCGGACCGCCCGGGAAGGCGGATATGTGGTGGAGACTTCGCTGCAAGGAATGCAGACGGTGAACCACCAGATGAAGCAGCTTGAAGACGATTCCAGCAAAATCGGGGATATCATCGAAGTGATCGACGATATCGCCGAGCAGACCAATCTCCTGGCCCTGAACGCAGCGATTGAAGCGGCGCGTGCCGGAGAACAGGGGCGCGGCTTCGCCGTGGTGGCGGACGAGGTCCGCAAGCTGGCCGAACGCAGCAGCGATGCCACGAAGGAGATTACGAAGATTATCAAGGTCATGCAGGAGAATACGAAGCAGAGTGTGAGGGCAGTCGCTGAGAGCGTAGAGCAGTCTTCGATGACCAGCCAGGCCTTCGAGCAGATTATTAAGATGGTCAACACCTCCTCACTCAAGGTCAACGAGATTGCAGCAGCCTGCGAAGAGGAATCTGCACAGGCTGCTGAGGTGATGGACTCGGTTCAATCCATTGCGGCCTCCAGCGAGGAATCGGCAGCGGCTTCTGAAGAGACGGCAGCTACCTGCCAGGCCCTGGCGCTGTTATCCGAGGATCTGGCTAAGTCCGCTGCCGCATTCAAGACCCATTAATTCAACAGACGGAAGGTGAAGCCATGTCATCCTTACAGAAGGAACAATATATCGAGCTTGCGGTAGGAGCCGAGACCTGTGCCATCCGGATTGAAGAGATTCATGAGATTATCAAAATGCTCAGCATTACAGATATCCCCTTCAGCCGGAATGAAGTCAAAGGTGTAGTCAATCTGCGCGGCAAGGTGGTTTGTGTCATGAGCCTGCGCAATCTGCTGGGAATGGCGGATGAGCCTTATACCCGGAGCACAAGAATTATTGTGGTTAACTACCGTGAGGAATTCGTCGGACTGATTGTAGATAAGGTGAACAAGGTGACTACGTACGCCGAGATTCATCCGCCGGCAGGCGGACATAACCGCAGCCGCGATGCGGTGTTCCACGGAGTGGGGCAGCGGGATGACCAGCTGATCGGTATTCTGAAGCTCGAAGAAATATTGGGCGGGTAAAAAGGGGAACAAGCAATGATGATGGAACTGTCGGCTTACCGCGATATATTCATAGAAGAGCTGAACGAGCAATTAGAGCGGATCGACCAGTCCCTGCTTGCGCTGGAGCATGCTCCAACCGCTGAGCTGATTCAGACGATCTTCCGCGCAGCCCATACGATCAAGGGCTCTGCCTCCACGATGGGCTTCCGCGAGATGAGCGATCTCACGCATGAGGTGGAGTATGCGCTGGAATGGGTGCGGGAGAAGAAGCCGGAGATTACCGGCCATCTGATTGATACACTCTTCCGGGCGCTGGATGCGATGAAGCTGCTGCGTACTCAGTATGTCAGCGGGGAGGGCTTTACAGATTGCTCAGCTGTGGTTGCGGAGATCAAGGCGCTGATTAATAAGCCGGCTGAACTTCAGCCGGTGCTGCTTCCGGTCTTAAATGCAGCGGAGCTGCTTCAGGCGGAAGAGGCCGTGGCAGCGGGCTACTCGCTGCTGGCTCTGGTAGTCACCTTGAGAGAGGACTGCCAGATGAAGGCGGCACGGCATTATATCCTCTTGCAGCGTATCGAAGAGGTCTGCGGGCCGGTGATTGCTGCTGCCCTGGCGCCCCCGGCGGCGCCGGGAGCCGATGAAGACGCCCGCTACAGCCAATTTGCTGTAGTCGCTGCTTCCCCGCGCGAGCTCCGGCAGGTGTCCGAGCAGCTGGCAGGGGAGACCGATGTCGAGAGCATTGTCATTACACCATTCGTGCCCGCACCTGCTGCCGGGACTGGCGTCCAGACCACGGCCGGACCGGTGCCTGCAGAACCTCCGTCCTCTACTCCAGGCAAGGGGAAATCCCATGAGGTACAGTCAACCGTCCGGGTAAGTGTGGAGCGGCTGGACCATCTGATGAATCTGGTGGGGGAGCTGCTGATCGAGCAGACCTCTCTGGCCGATCTGAGCGCTAATGGACAACGTACGGATCCCGCCAAGGTTCTGCCTGACATCGGCTCGATATCGGATCACATGGGCGGGATAATCAAAGAGCTTCAGGAAGGGGTCATGAAGACCCGGATGCTGCCGATGGATCAGCTGTTTAACCGTTTCCCGCGGCTGGTCAGGGATTTGGCCCAGAAGCTGGGTAAGGATATTGAGCTGCAGATTCAGGGAGGCGAGACCGAGCTGGACCGGATGATCATTGAAGAGCTGAGTGATCCGCTAATCCACTTGATCCGTAACAGCGCCGATCACGGAATCGAGAGTCCAGAGGTGCGCGTGCAGCAGGGCAAGGCTCCGAAGGGCAGAATTACGCTTACTTCTTTTCATGAGGAGAACCAGGTCGTGATTCGTCTGGAGGATGACGGACAGGGCATCGATGCCGCCCGGATTACAGCCTCTGCGCTCAGCAAAGGGATCATAACAGAAGAACAGGCAGGGTATTTAACTGCGCAGGAAGCCGTTAGTCTGATCTTCGAGCCAGGCTTCTCCACAGCCTCCGAGGTCAGTGAAGTGTCTGGGCGGGGCGTGGGGATGGATATTGTCCGCAGTCAGATTGGACGTCTCAACGGAATCATAGATATTCAGACCGAGCCGGGGGCAGGGACTCTGTTTACGATCCGTCTGCCGCTTACGCTGGCTATTATCAAGGGGTTGCTGGTCAAGGTCTCCGGGCGTGTGCTGATTGTCCCGATGTATAATGTGGCCGAGATTGTGCGGATCGCTCCCGAAGAGATTCAGGTGGTTCAAGGGGAGCAGGCGATTATTAACCACGGACGGATTGTTCCGCTCTCCTGGCTCAGAGACAAGCTGCATTATCCGCGGACAGAGCGCCATTCCAAGACGATTCCGCTTGTGATTGTAAGGTCTGTTGACCGGATTGCCGCCTTTGCTGTCGATGAGATTATCGGCAACCAGGAGGTGGTCATCAAGTCCCTGGGCGCGTATCTGGGGACGATGAATCATCTGTCCGGGGCAACGATCCTGGGCAACGGCCGGGTCGCTCTGATTCTGGATGCTTCTTATCTCGTTAGCCATTGATTACTTTCCATTATCACTGTCTGGTATAGAACCGGCAGCAATGGTGAAAAATATGGAAAGAAACACCGGAAAGGGGTGAAGAGTTGGATATTACAATGGCTTCAGATGAAGTTATCAGTAGGATCAAGCAGCTTCAGTCTGGTGGGGGCAAGATGAACAAGAAGCAGATCAAGCAGCAGGAGCCCGAGCTGATGAGAAGTGCGCTGTATTATTTTCCAAGCTGGGAACACGCCGTGAAGAATGCGGAACTGCTCTAAGGAATAGCAACACCAAATAACCGGAAAAGCCGCAGAAGCCTGCGACTCTTCCGGTTATTTGTTATTGTAGTGCCACGGTCAGGAGGTCTGTTCTTCGGTTCTCAGAGGCTTCGGGCGGTTGAACTGCAGCTCAAGAGCCTGCTGGTTCAGATGCAGCTCGTCCATATAGGCCTTGATCTTAAGCTGGAGCGCATGCAGCATTTCAGTATGCATATCCTCAATGCGGTCTTCAATACAGAACGCTGAGCATGCCAGAAAACCGTCTGTGTAAACCTTGGTATCCTCGATGACCATATTTAATTTCTCTTTGTAAATCCGTTTGACCGGTCCGCTGCCGGCCTTGATCTCATAATAGCGGTTCGTTTCCACCAGCAGACGCCAATGGCTAACCTCAAGACCATATTCATCCTTTTCCAGCTGCACGGTCACTTTGAAGATCTTGATAGGACTGTTCATGTTGATCGTAACCCCCTGCAACCCCCACATTCAACTTGCTGTAATCTCATTGTAGGATTCAGAGATTATAGCATGCTCAAGCGGCCTTGCCCACTGGAAGATTATTATAGTAAAAATCCTGAATATCATTTAAAATTAATCCATTATTGTCCGATTGCGGCAATACTGTAATCTACTACACAAAGGAGAATTGAAATGAAGAGCACCACTGCAAAAGGACACCCGATTATATACTCGCTGGTATGGGGAGTAGTCCTGACTCTAATGGTATCCATAGCCGCTGCTGTCGCTACCATTCAGGAGTTCGGCGATATGGGGATACGCAATGCCCAGGCCTGCGCCTTCCTGGTTATGGGCATTATTGTAACCATTTATATGAAAAGAAAGGATTCTTCGCTCGTCAGCTTCGGCTTCCGCAAGCTGGAGGCCGGTCCGTCCCGGGCGGTGCTGTTCTACATCCCGCTGCTCATTATTGCGGTGGCCCAGCCGCTGATGAATGGAATCAACGTTGAACTGGGAGCGCCTGAAATAATCAGTATCGTCATTATGACCCTGCTGGTGGGCTATACCGAGGAAGCCATTTTTAGAGGGGTGATCTGGAATCTTCTGAAATCCAAAGGGCCGGTCTTTTATATTGTGTTCTCCTCCATCTTATTCGGGGTTCTGCATATGGCCAACGCCTTTGGCGGAAATGATATCATACATACGATTCTCCAGGTTATCAATGCGCTGCTGCTGGGCTGTGTGCTCGCCTTGCTGATGGAGACAGGCCGGAATATTGTTCCGCTGATCGCGTTCCATTTTATCTACGATGCACTGGCCATGGTCAGCAATGAGAATCTGGAGCATGAGGTACTCATCGTCTCCATTCTTAATATTCTGTATCTCCTTTATGGAATTTATCTGCTCGTGGTATTCAGCCGCAAGCACAGAAATCATAGTCTCACCCTGTAGACACACCGGCCAGTCCGGGGAAGGAAATTCCTCAGGCTGGCCATTCATTTTCATGTGAAATGATAGCGCATACATGAAAATGAGCAGCTAACGGGAGCAAATAATCCGTAAACGGAGCAATGTTTAGAGATGGGCATTTTATTTGCAATCCTACTGGAATATCGCAGATTCTGCGGGGATATGCAGGTTTTTGAAAGTTTAAATTTAAGCGTTTCTCAGGTATAATGTAGACATCACCACAGGAACCACAGCATCAAGAGCACCAAGCATTACAAGTGGTACCGCAGGTGATGGTCTCATTCCTAAATTTAGCAATGAATGAAGGAAAGGAGAGAGCCCCGATGTACTAGCGTTAGCGAAGCATGCCGGAATCGGCTGCTGATGAAGAAGGTGGATGATAACATCTTCTGGCAGATCGTGGGTATGCGGGAACCCAAGAAGCAAATCTTTTTTGGAAGAAGAACGAAGCTTATCATTCAAGCAGGAGAAGTCTCTTGCGGAAGAAAGAGCGTGATTCCAATGAAAAAGGTTAGCGAAGCGTACAACTGCGATTCCTCACAGTAGGGAAAACGTCCGTGAAAACGTTTTTCGTGAAATCGTGTACGCGGGAATCCACCCCATATGCAGGACATGGAGCAACACTCCGGAATGGAGCGAACGGGCAACACGGAAGCATGAAGTGAACATGAAATTGAGAACAATCACCATGTCAGGGATATGGCTTTTGTTACTTGGAGGAAATGATTGAATTGAATAGCGTTATCAACACATGAATCCCCGGGCCTTAAGCAATCAGGCAGCGGGGATTTGTGCGTCTGTACATAATAAGCTCTTTCTCTCTTGGCCAGGGGGAAGGGGCTTTTTTATCCTTTTATTTCTCGCTGAAACGGTACCGTCCTTTAAAAGAACGGCAAAGCAAAGCCGTTTCCACTCTTTTTCAACCTGTTGTGTCCGCTGCTATGGTATGCTGCCAGCAAGCTCAGGAGCAAGCTTAAATAGATCCCAGTAAAGGCACGATATAATCACGGAACACATCCGCCGGAGGATTATTCTTCCCTCGCTTGTTATCCTGGGTCAGCACAGTGACCAGCTGAAGCTCCGGCACTACATATATGAATTGTCCGGCGTACCCGCGGGCGTAATAGTAGTCGACCAGACTGGATTCTCCGGCTGCTGAGCTGCAGGACAGGGCATCTGTCCACCAATGCCAGCCGTATCCGCCGTGGCGGGGAGGCTCCGTGTGCATGACTGGCTGTACCGAATGTACAGCCCAACTGCCGGAGATAATCTGCGAATCCTTCCATATCCCCTGCTGCAAATAGAGCTGTCCGAAGTTCAGCAGGTCTACAGGCCGCAGCTTCAGCCCGAAGCCGCCGGTATGGATACCCTGGGGGTCCGATTCCCAGTCATAGTCCCGGATGCCGAGCGGTCCGAAGAGAACCTGTTCGGCATAGCTGGCTGTGCTCTGTCCTGTGGCTTGTACCAGAATCGAAGACAGCAATTGTGAGATTCCCGAATTGTATTCCATCCGGGTACCCGGCTCATCCGCAAGCGGCTGCTCCAGCACATAATTCACCCAATGCGGGGTGCGGGTCATCTTCGGGAAGGAATTGACCCCGCCGAATTCCGTCCAGCGGAAGCCTGCGGACATAGTCAGCAGCTGTTCGAGCGTAATGTTCGGCTTCCGTGCGTCCTTATCGCGCCGGAGCTGCGGGAAGAATTCGCTGAGCGGAGCCGAAGGGCCGGGCAGCAGCCCCTGATCCATGGCGATGCAGACCAGCGCGGAGAGGATGCTCTTGGTGCAGGAATTGATCTTCGCCAGCTCGGAGGCTGTGCGCTGATCTCTATAATGCTCGAAGATCAGCCCGCCCTGCTGCTGAATCAGACAGCTCCGCAGATTCAGCGGCGCAAGCGAGCCGGGTAGGGTGGACAGGTTCATAGGGATTATCCTTTCTATTATACGTAAATAGGCACGGCCACCGCGTGAATGATGTGCGTGCGGTTCTTATGCGGTTCTAATGAAGCATCAGCTCAATCTTGGTGAGCATCAAGGTCCTCCACAGATACAGTACACATTATCTCAATCAACTATACAGATGTCCAATTCATGCTGCACCTAGACTGAAGATCTCTATTAGCCGAAGGTTAGTTAGGAAGTGATATTGCATCTGAGACCACACCGAAGGTTGATCCTTGGATATAATCCTGATTCTGCAGAGCTTCCAGCTGCTTAGCAGTACCGGTTACGACTACACCAATAATCGTAATATCATCCGGTTCCAGAATATCATTATCCCCGGCAAGGCTCTCATGCACCTGATCCGCTTCCCAGGTGAAGTTCTTGCCGTATTTTCGCAGCTGTTCGACACTGGTAATGAAGGAATCCACACCACCGGAAGGAGCAAACTGTTCTCCATGAAATCCGTAGATGATCATCGAATCGGCTGCGATGGTCTGGCGCGTTTCTTTCAGGTATTTTTTATAAGAGGGAGTATAGGCATCCGCCCAGAACCAGACAGGCTGCAGCCCGGCAGGCAGAAGCTTCTGCGTCTCCTCCAGCGTGTAGGCATGGTCAAAAGACAAGGCCAGCTCCACCAATGTACTATCTCCGAGCTGCTTCAGCAGACTGATGCTGTCCTCATACGAATCATACTGGATCTCAGGATGATAAAAGACCATTTCCCGGTCACCGGTAGCAGAGTTGTAGCGGGGGTATGAGGAGGAAGAACGCAGCTTTTCCGGCGGCGAAATTGCTCCAGATGCGCCGTATCTTCCGGTGGAGCGGCCCCATAAATTATAGGATTCCTCGACGGTCTCCCAAATATAAGGTTGGTTGCCCAGCCATTTGTAAGTCTGATTGTACGTTTCACCTCCAAAGCTATCCAATTTCAACGACTGGTTGCTGAGATGAACATTAGGGGCGCTGATCTCGTTTTTCCAGAGAATTTCAGCTTGAACCTTGCTGCCCTGATTCAGTCTTAAGTGGTAGAGGCCATACCAAATAACGGCAAGTATAACCGGGGTCACAACCATAATGATTCCAATGGTTTTCAGGGTGGAGCGGAGTCTGGCTTTTCTGATGAGCTGCTGAGTCTGTTTCCCTCCGAGAATAAACGGGTCCTGCTCCTGATTCTGTTCCATTTAAATACCCTCCTTATAATGTTTGATGAATTGGTTTTTGGCGCGTGTGACATGAGTCTTGAGCGTGTTCTCATTCATACCGTACAGGGACGAGAGATCCTTGTAAGTAAGGTTCAGCTCATATTTGAGAATCAGCAGCTCCTGATGTTGCTCAGAGAGTAAAGCAAGGGTGTCGCGGATATTCTGTGCGGTTTCCCGCCTCAGCAGCTGGATCTCCGGCAGATGGGTCAAGGAAAGAAGCTTAATATCGTCAACATCAACCGTAGGATGGCGTTTGTCTTTTCGCTTAAGGTCATAGAACTGATTCGTCGCTACACGGAACATCCAGCCCATAACCTGCTTGGAGCCAATTCCGTCCTGATAGACCAGATATTTATAACAGGTGTCCTGAACGATATCTTCAGCGTCCTCGCGGGCAAGCCCGCGTTTCCTCAAATACCGGTATAGCAAAGTACCGGCTTGCTGCAGAAAGTGATGAATGGTGTCTTCGGCCATGTCTTGCCCCCTTTCCCTATACAACGCCAAGCTTCGTGAAAAGTTTACAGCAGCCGGAACATCTGTATTCCTTAATTATAAATGTTCAATACCGGCAACAGCTTCAGCAGTTCAGTTAATATAATATAAGTATGTGAAATATTAGCTGAACGGAGGGATTCTATGATTCAGGATCATGAACTGCAGATTCGCCCAATAGCTGAAGGGGATCTGCCCAGGCTGTGGGAACTTGTTTATAAAGAGGAAGCGCCAGAATGGAAAAAATGGGATGCGCCGTATTTTGAACATAAGTGTATCTCCTGGGAAGAGTATTACGGGAAGCGAGCCGAAATTATTGGCTGTGTGAACAATTGGGTAATAGAAGTAGAGGGCGTTGTTATAGGTGATGTAAGCTACTACTGGGAGCATGAGCCGTCATACTGGCTGGAAATGGGGATTGTCATCTATGATCCTGCCTATTGGAGCAGCGGTTATGGCACTAGAGCTCTCAAGCTGTGGATCGGTCATTTATTCACTACCCTTCCGCTAGTCCGTGTCGGCTACACCACCTGGTCCGGGAATGAGCGAATGATGAAAGCAGGAATGAAGCTGGGTATGACGATGGAGGCCAGGCTTAGAAAATGCCGATATTATAACGGAATATACTATGATTCTATCCGAATAGGGCTGCTTAGAGAGGAGTGGGAGGATACGTTGAGAGAGTAAATATGAATGTTTGTGAAAAAAGACACAAATTCGTGAAAATTATCACGTTGTATTCATAAAATTTTAATATATAATAAAGTTAACTTAAAGAAACAGGGGGAATTAAAATGAAATTATTTAAAGTATTAGTAGTAGCAGGGGTATCGGTAGCTTTGTTGTCGGGTTGTGGATCGGATAAAAACAATGCAGACAAAGGGGCAGCAGCTACAACTGCACCAGCAACAGAACAGACAGATGCAGTTACCTCGGCTTCAATCGTGAACCAGGCAGATGCTTTCATTAGTGCAGTGAGCGACAAAGGAACCTGGATCGTTGCTATTCTGAACGACCTGACAGTGGATAAGGATGTAGTGGTAGCAGGCCAGTTCCATGACAAGAACGATGCCAGCAAGGAGATTTACCGCAAGCTGGCCCTATACGCACAGGATGCAGACCACAAAGTTACAGCTACTTACACCCTTACAGCACCGAAAGTAACTGTACAGAGCGAGAACTTCCGCGTTCAAGGCGGTACGATCAAAGGTGATGTATATGTAGAAGCTAACGGCTTCAACCTGTATAAGGATGCTACAATCGACGGCAACCTGTACTTCTCCAGCGAAGATGTGAAGGCAACGGCTGTGCTTGAAGGTAAAGTTACCGGAGCTACTGAAGTAAAATAAAATAAGTATATTGGAATCCATTCAATACTATAATGAAATACAGCCTGTAGACAGGATCCCCGTAGGGGCTTGCGCTACAGGCTTTTTATATGTTATGGGGGGATTTTGTAATCTGGACCGAAATCATCTATAGTTAAATGGAAGCAGTTGTAAGCGCAAACAATCGGGACGGGAGATGCTCTCATGAAAACTACACGGAGATGGGGGATGGCTGCGGGAGTTATTCTGGCTTCTGTAGCGGTACTCTATTTATTGTTATATATGTATGAAAGACCCGGCGGGTGGTCGGACCAGCGGATGTCCCGCTCATTGGGAATGAATCAGTCGCTCCAGATTCCCCTGGGCTCAAGTCCGGAGGAGGCCGTGCGGTTATTCCGTGAGTCTGATTCCATGACGGTGGTACATGAGGAGACTGTTGGCAGGGGGAAGCTTGTTTTTCTGACCCGTTCGGGCGATCAGGACCGCAGCAATCTTCAAGTCGAATATGTCCGCAAAACCTGGATCGGCTGGAAGTGGGTCTGGGGGGCGGGCTACGGGATGGACGGAGACCCTACCGTGTCGGCAATGAATTATATGAGGCTGCCTGAGCTGGAGCAAATCTCCACTCCGTTTCCTATGGTGTTCGGTGAGGTGCTGGACCCATCCATTCAGCAGATTATCGTTCAGCAAAAGCAGACCGGGATTGATAAGTCTGAGGCAAAGCTGATTCAGACGGCGCAGGGCCGGACAATTTGGTTTGCTTTTCAAGCGGCGACGGCGGGCGTTCCGTTCGAAATCGAAGGACTGGATCAGGCGGGGAAGATTATTGCTACCAAGGTTATTACAGATGTCCGGGGCAGCGGGACAATGGATTCAAGTAAGTGAACCATTCATGTATAGGATTGGCGTAGAGTGATTAGTCCTGGTATTTATGATAGGGAAGAATGACGAAGACTCCGGATCTGCATTTATGCGGACTGCCGGAGTTTTTGTCTGTAAAAATCTTTATCGGCAGATGTGACAAAAATAAATGACAAAAATATAATTCGAATCATTTTCTAGTGTTTTAGCGCATATTTCATAGGGTGATACGAGATTTTGGTATAAAAAACCACCATTTTGTCGAAAATGTTCAGATTTTGTTCACATGCCCTTATTAACATGATTGGAGGCACAACTCTGTGTGCCAGGATAGCTTAGGTCCGGGAACTGGCGCCCGTTGAATGCAGGGATTGAACGTCAGTTTTCTCCCCTTGAGCAGTCTGACAGACTGTCAGCAGTTCTTACATGGCAAGCCAAAGGAGGGATTCAGAGAGCGATCTTGGAGTGCTGGTAGTGAAGAGGACAGCACTGTTGTTGACGGAAGATAGCATAGCTTGCATATGGATTCAGAAATTTGCAGATTTCGAATGGCCAGACTTGTATTTCTATTACAAAGAGTTCTGTTTGGAACTCGAGATGGTGATTTACCAAAAGGAACCGTCTGCCTTTTAGCTCCTCGAGTTGTAGACAAGGACTATAGAAGGGGCGGAAAGTTAACAATGGAATCTCATGCAAAACGAAAAGGCTGGTGGAGCAGGCCGGCAAAAGCCTTGCTGTCGCTGACACTGGTGGCCAGCGGTTTCTCGGCGGCAGGTGCACTGTCGAAGGCAGAAGCGGCCAGCGGTACTCCGGGCGGGAGCATTCAGGAGCCGGTCTTATGGCTGAAGGCCAATGATGGGGCGGCAGCTGCACATGGAGGATTGACAGGCTGGCAGGATCGTTCTCCTAACCCTGTGGCGTTCACGCTCGACCTTCCTAATGGGGCAAAAGTTCCGCAGTACAATGAAAGCGGAGTAAATTTTAATCCGAGTGTGAAGTTTGCCAATCCTTTAAGCGCATATCATTATAATTCGTCGGCGAAGCTGCTGGGTGACAAAGCGATCACATTCCGCTCTGGGTACACGGTGTACAAATGGCCGGAGGATGGAAGTGCAGGGGCTCTCGTTGGCAGCTCAGACCAGAAGCCCTCTAACGGTGTAATTGTGATGGGCGGCTACGGTAATAGCGTAAGTACAGGTCCGGGTGAAGCAAATGTATACTCTTATGTCGCTTCGACGATACGGGACAGGCACCAGCTTGTAAATTATCAAATAGGAGCACCGGGCCATACCGCCAGTATTGACGGGAAGAATACAACTGTTACAAGGAGTGTTTTTCCAGCCTTCTCCTTTACCCCGTCTATTGGAGCTACAAATGCGTCCGCTCAGTATAACTGGTCCGGACTTAATGCGGAAGTAGCCGAAATTATTTTATATGACACGATCACAAGTGCTGATGCAGCGAAGATTGAAACGTATCTGGCTGTAAAATACGGCATCACCTTAGACCATGACTACATTGGTACGGATGGTACTCTTCTGTGGAGCAAGACGGCCAACGCGGCGTATCATCACAATGTGGCGGGCCTTGGCAAAGACATTCTGGAGGAGCTGGACCAGAAGCAGAGCCGAAGCATTAATAAAGACACACAGGTGGCGATCGGTCTGGGCGGGCTTGCTGAAGCCAACAGCGGAAATACGGCCTTGCTTGCGGACGGGCAATACCTGATCTGGGGAGATAACGGCAAGCTGCTTAAGTTCACTGAGCAGCGTGGCTCGACGGATTGGTATCAGGCCCAGCGGATCTGGAAGGTTCAGAATAATGGAGATGTGGGAGAGGTGGAGATCGCTATCCCTGCTGCGGCTGCACCGGAAAAGGTAAAGCTGTTGGTGAGTGACAGCGACACCGATTTCTCACAAGCTACTGAGTATGCTCTAAATCCGATCCAGCTTGGCAATGCAGCTCATTATGCTGTCAAATTGACGTTGAAGGATGGACAATACTTCACTTTTGCAGCAGAGGCTCCTGAGCTTCAGTATGCACTGCTGGAACAAATTGCGGAGGATGGGCATGAGATCGTGCTGGCCTTCGACCAGGAGATGACCACGGGCAATTTGGCAGGCTTCAGTGTTCAGATTGGAGGCACAGCCGTGCCTATAGGCAGCCTCACCTACAGAGTGGACTCTGCCGATTCCAAGAAGCTGATTTTGACACTGCCTGAGGGAACGGATGTTAAAGGGAAAACGGTTAACGTAGCCTATGATGGCACGGGTTCGCTCAAGAGCACTTACGGAGCTCCTGCTAAGCCGTTTACGGTGAGTCCAAGGGATCAATTCATTGATTCACTTAAGATCACCCAGCCTGCGGGAAGTACGGTCAATGTACCTAAACCTGAGATTACAGGAGAGGCTGAAGAGGGTTCTGCGGTAGCAATTGTAATCAGGGATAAAGATGGACAGATCGTAACTGGCGCAGGCGGAAATGCTGTCGTTGAAGCGGACGGGACATGGTCGTTCACCCCGGGCAGCGACTTACACGATGGGGAGTACACCGTTGAGGCGACAGCAATCAAAGGTGTGAAATCTGCAGTTGCCACCAAGGGGATTACGGTTAATCTTCCCGTGCCCGCAATTGAGATCACAGCTCCGGGCGGGGAGACGGTAACCGATCCCAAGCCGGAGTTCCAGGGAACGACAGATCCTGGAGCTACAGTAACGGCAGTCATCAAAGATGAGGACGGTCAAACCATCGGGACTCCCGCAGTTACTGTGAATGCGGATGGCACATGGAGCTTTAAGCCGGAAGTGGCACTGCCGTATGGCAAATACACGGTAGAAGTGACTTCGGCCAAAAACGGAAAAACCAACATGGCCTCCAAAACAATTACTCTGGTGGATAAGAGCAAGCTGCAAGCGGAAGTGAATTTGTCTTCCACATTGGATGAGGAAGACTACACACCTGGAAGCTGGACGAGTTACGAGTCCAAGCTGACCACCGCGCAAGCGGTGCTGGCAAGTGCGACGGCCACGCAAGCCGAAGTGGACGCGGCTCTGGCAGAGCTAAGCGCAGCGCGTGAAGCGCTGGTGCTGAAACCAGACAAGAGCAAGCTGCAAGCGGAAGTGGATTTGTCTTCCACATTGGATGAGGAAGACTACACACCTGGAAGCTGGACGAGTTACGAGTCCAAGCTGACCACCGCGCAAGCGGTGCTTGTGAGTGCGACGGCCACGCAGGCCGAAGTGGACACGGCACTGGCGGAGCTGACGGCAGCGCGTGAAGCACTGGTGCTGAAGCCAGTGGTGGACAAGAGCAAGCTGCAAGCGGAAGTTGATTTGTCTTCCGAGCTGGATGAGGAAGACTACACCATTGGAAGCTGGACGAGTTACGCGTCCAAGCTGACCACCGCGCAAGCGGTGCTCGGTAACGCGACGGCCACGCAGGCCGAAGTGGACACGGCACTGGCGGAACTGACCGCAGCGCGTGAAGCGCTGGTGCTGAAACCAGACAAGAGCAAGCTGCAAGCGGAAGTGGATCAGTCTTCCACGCTGGTTGAGGAAGACTACACACCTGGAAGCTGGACGAGCTACGAGTCCAAGCTGACGACTGCGCAAGCGGTGCTTACGAGTTCCACGGCTACACAAGCGGAAGTGGACACGGCGCTGGCAGAGCTAACTGCAGCGCGTGAAGCACTGGTGCTGAAGCCGGTGGTGGACAAGAGCAAGCTGCAAGCGGAAGTGGATCAGTCTTCCACGCTGGTTGAGGAAGACTACACACCTGGAAGCTGGACGAGCTACGAGTCCAAGCTGACGACTGCGCAAGCGGTGCTTACGAGTTCCACGGCTACACAAGCGGAAGTGGACACGGCACTGGCGGAGCTGACCGCAGCGCGTGAAGCACTGGTGCTGAAGCCAGTGGTAGATAAGAGCAAGCTTCAAGCGGAAGTGGATGTGTCTTCCACATTGAATGAGGAAGACTACACACCTGGAAGCTGGACGAATTACGAGTCCAAGCTGACCACCGCGCAAGCGGTACTGGGTAACGCGACGGCCACGCAGGCCGAGGTGGACACGGCACTGGCGGAGCTGACGGCAGCGCGTGAAGCACTGGTGCTGAAGCCAGTGGTGGACAAGAGCAAGCTTCAAGCGGAAGTGGATTTGTCTTCCACATTGGATGAGGAAGACTACACACCTGGAAGCTGGACGAATTACGAGTCCAAGCTGACCACCACGCAAGCGGTGCTTGTGAGTGCGACGGCCACGCAGGCCGAAGTGGACACGGCACTGGCGGAGCTGACGGCAGCGCGTGAAGCACTGGTGCTGAAGCCGGTGGTGGACAAGAGCAAGCTGCAAGCGGAAGTGAACTTGTCTTCCACGCTGGATGAGGAAGACTACACAACTGGAAGCTGGACGAGTTACGCGTCCAAGCTGACCACCGCGCAAGCGGTACTGGGTAACGCCACGGCCACGCAGGCCGAGGTGGACATGGCACTGGCGGAGCTGACGGCAGCGCGTGATGCACTGGTGCTGAAGCCAGACAAGAGCAAGCTTCAGGCGGAAGTGGATGTGTCTTCCACGCTGGTTGAGGAAGACTACACCACTGGAAGCTGGACGAATTACGAGTCCAAGCTGACCACCGCGCAAGCGGTACTGGGTAACGCCACGGCCACGCAGGCCGAGGTGGACACGGCACTGGCGGAGCTGACCGCAGCGCGTGAAGCGCTGGTGCTGAAACCAGTGGTGGATAAGAGCAAGCTTCAAGCGGAAGTGGATGTGTCTTCCACATTGGATGAGGAAGACTACACACCTGGAAGCTGGACGAGTTACGAGTCCAAGCTGACTACCGCGCAAGCGGT
Source organism: Paenibacillus sp. FSL R7-0333 (assembly GCF_038000365.1). Taxonomy (NCBI): domain Bacteria; kingdom Bacillati; phylum Bacillota; class Bacilli; order Caryophanales; family Paenibacillaceae; genus Paenibacillus; species Paenibacillus sp. FSL R7-0333. Next base: position 4,358,000 of record NZ_JBBOBZ010000001.1, on the reverse strand, counting down.
GCTTGTGAGTGCGACGGCCACGCAGGCCGAAGTGGACACGGCACTGGCGGAGCTGACCGCAGCGCGTGAAGCGCTGGTGCTGAAGCCAGTGGTGGATAAGAGCAAGCTGCAAGCGGAAGTGGATCTGTGTTCCACGCTGGATGAGGAAGACTACACACCTGGAAGCTGGACGGACTACGCGTCCAAGCTGACCACCGCGCAGGCAGTGCTGGGCAGTCCGACGGCTACGCAAGCCGAAGTGGACACAGCACTGACGGAGCTGACCGCAGCGCTTGAAGCACTGGTGCTGAAGCCAGTGGTGGATAAGAGCAAGCTTCAAGCGGAAGTGGATGTGTCTTCCACATTGGATGAGGAAGACTACACACCTGGAAGCTGGACGAATTACGAGTCCAAGCTGACCACCGCGCAAGCGGTACTGGGTAACGCGACGGCCACGCAGGCCGAGGTGGACACGGCACTGGCGGAGCTGACGGCAGCGCGTGAAGCACTGGTGCTGAAGCCAGTGGTGGACAAGAGCAAGCTTCAAGCGGAAGTGGATGTGTCTTCCACATTGGATGAGGAAGACTACACACCTGGAAGCTGGACGAATTACGAGTCCAAGCTGACCACCACGCAAGCGGTGCTTGTGAGTGCGACGGCCACGCAGGCCGAAGTGGACACGGCACTGGCGGAGCTGACGGCAGCGCGTGAAGCACTGGTGCTGAAGCCAGTGGTGGACAAGAGCAAGCTGCAAGCGGAAGTGAACTTGTCTTCCACGCTGGATGAGGAAGACTACACAACTGGAAGCTGGACGAGTTACGCGTCCAAGCTGACCACCGCGCAAGCGGTGCTGGGTAACGCCACGGCCACGCAAGCCGAAGTAGACACGGCGCTGGCAGAGCTAACTGCAGCGCGTGAAGCACTGGTGCTGAAGCCGGTGGTGGACAAGAGCAAGCTGCAAGCGGAAGTGGATTTGTCTTCCACATTGGATGAGGAAGACTACACACCTGGAAGCTGGACGAGTTACAAGTCCAAGCTGACGACTGCGCAAGCGGTGCTTACGAGTTCCACGGCTACACAAGCGGAAGTGGACACGGCACTGGCGGAGCTGACGGCAGCGCGTGAAGCGCTGGTGCTGAAGCCAGTGGTGGATAAGAGCAAGCTTCAAGCGGAAGTGAATTTGTCTTCCGAGCTGGATGAGGAAGACTACACACCTGGAAGCTGGACGAATTACGAGTCCAAGCTGACCACCGCGCAAGCGGTACTGGGTAACGCGACGGCCACGCAGGCCGAGGTGGACACGGCACTGGCGGAGCTGACGGCAGCGCGTGAAGCACTGGTGCTGAAGCCAGTGGTGCCAGTAGTGGATAAGAGCAAGCTGCAAGCAGGAGTGGACTTGTCCGCTATTCTGGACAAGGAGACCTACACGTCAGCAAGCTGGACGAGCTACGAGTCCATACTGACCGACGCGCAAGCAGTACTGGCAAGTGCTACTGCCACGCAGGCCGAAGTGGACGCAGCACTGGAAGCATTGCAGGCGGCTTACCGGGCATTGGTTCCGAAGAGCGGTCTGGCAAGCATTACGCCATCTGCAGGTGTGATTCAACCCAATGTGACGGCGAGTGTGTACGAATACAGTCTTAATGTGGAGTACAATGTCTCCGAGCTTCAACTGACATTGGCAGCCGCTCATCCGGACGCGGCCATTACGGTTAACGGCCAGGCTGCCGGGACAGGGCAAGCAAGTGCTGCGGTGACACTGAATGTAGGCGATAATACCGTAACCATCGTAGTTCGGGAAACGGACGGCAGCGAAAAAACGTACACGGTTACCGTGAGACGCCAATCCGCACCTTTTGAGCCTACTGAGCCTTCCCAGACGCCTTATGTCCCTTCTAACACACCTACACCGGCCCTGCCGGTAATAGAGAGAATAACAGTAGATGTTGAGGCCATAGGCTATGGAATTGTTGTCAAAACAGAAATCGAAAGAACGACAAACAACGATGGCAGCAAGAGCGATAAAGTGACGTTTACAACGGCCAAAGCTCTTGAAGCGGTTGAAAAGACCTTGGCTGCCCATTCGCCAAGCGTACGTATTGTTATTCCGGACAAACAGGATATCGTAAAAGATGTCCGTGTGGAGTTGCCGGATGCGGCAGTGAAGGCTGTACAAGAAGCTGGTCTAAACCTGGAAATCTATACTGACAACGGCATGATTACCATTCCGAATGCCTCGCTCAGCGGCCTGAACCCGAATCTGTATTTCCACCTGATTCCTGTCAAACAGGAAAGCGAGCGCAAGCAGGTAGAAGAACGGGCTAGAACAGAGGAGATTGTCCGGAAGGCACTGAACAACGGCAACGTCTACGTGGTGGATCGTCCAATTACGATTGAGACCAATATGACCAGCCGCCCGGTAACAATCACCCTGCCGCTCGACAGCAGTCATGTACCGGCAGAGGCAAGTGCAAGGGAAGCTTATCTGTCGAAGCTGGCTGTGTTCATTGAGCACAGTGACGGAGAACGGGAATTGGTGAAGCCCGCAATTGTAACGTATGGAGACAACAAGCTGGGCCTGACCTTCACCATCGGGAAGTTCAGCACCTTCACCATTCTTAATCTGGATAACGGGGGTGCCGAAAGCCACCAAGCTTATATGGTGGGCATGCCGGACGGAACGTTTAAGCCGGAGAACGCGATGACCCGGGCGCAGGTAGCCATGATTCTGTACCGGGTGCTGGAGTTGCAGGGTACAGGGAAAGCAGCCCGTTATTCGGATGTAGCAGGCAGCCACTGGGCCGCAGAAGCCATTCGTCAGGTTACTGCTGCCGGACTTATGAAGGGCATGACCGATGGAAGCTTCAGACCGGAGCAGAGCATCACAAGAGCGGAAATAGCAGTCATCATTGCGCGCTGGAAAGCACTCTCAGGTACAGGAGAACACAGCTATAACGACGCTCTTGGTCATTGGGCGGAGAAGGCAATCGGCCAAACGAAAGAGGCTGGTTATATGGAAGGGATGCTGGATGGCAGCTTCCAGCCGAACAAAGCCTTGACCCGTGCTGAGGGAGTTACTGTGTTTAACCGTATCTTGGAAAGAGGACCGCTATACGGTGAGAGCATACCAGTATGGACGGATGTGCCGACGAGCCACTGGGCGTTCCATCAGATCGAGGAAGCTTCTCAGGATCATAGCTATACAAGCCGGCCGGAAGGCGGCGAGATGATTATCAAGCAGTAAGCTTATAAAGGAAGGGCTGCCCTCAATGTCATTAAGATAATTAAAGATAAGTTTGGAATTAAAAACGGAATCCAAAACGGTGTGGGGAAAAACCCCATGCCGTTTTGTTTTTGGTGTAAGGAAGAAAAAGCGGTTGGAAGATCCACTTCAAAAAATGTTCATGCGAACAGATTGGTAATGAAGGTTTCATAAGCGCCACTGGGCAGGAGGAAACGAACTGCCCGAAAGGAAATCGGGTAAAATAGGTTCTCTTGCATGGCCAGAAAATCGATTCCAGCAATTCCTTATAGAGGCTGTTACCGCCCATGAAGATCAGGATCAGCATGACCGTTTCAAAGGGGAGTTTTTTCGTTCGGTTCAGCGAATTAGCATAAGTATCCGTTACCAAGATCATTACAGATGTCCGGAGGAGCGGGTCGATTATGTCCCGGGTAAATAGATAAATTTCCAAAGGAGGAATGTTGATAGACTTCGAGTCATTCTGCAGTAAGAGATTCTGTTAGTAGTGCCGAACCCATGGTCCCGGCCTCTGTAGAGCTGAATTGTTTATGGTAGAGGCTAGCATAGAGTCCGTTGTGCTCCAGAAGTGCATCATGTGTCCCTTCTTCGGCGATGGTCCCCTGGTCAAGAACTATAATCCGTGAGGCATCCCGTACCGTTGACAATCGGTGGGCTATCACGAGGGTGGTCCTGTCTGTCATTAGCCGTTCGAGTGATTGCTGCACCAGCCGTTCGGACTCATTATCAAGTGCTGATGTGGCTTCATCCAGCAGCAGGAGCGGTGCATTACGCAGGAATGCTCTGGCGATGGCCAGGCGTTGCCTTTGACCACCGGATAAGGAGGAGCCATGTTCACCAATCATCGTGTCATAGCCTTCCGGCAGGCGCATGATAAATTCATCTGCACCTGCCAAACGGGCGGCTTCTCGTATCTCCCCGTCACTTGCCTCAACCACGCTGAATGCAATATTCTCCCGGATACTGCCGGCGAATAAGTAGGGGTTCTGCGGTACATAGGAGATCATCCGGCGGGCCTCTTCCAACTGACCGTTTACGGCATTACCGCACACGCTGATACTACCGGCTTGCGGTTCGTACAGTCCGCAGCATAAGCGCACTAGGGTTGTTTTACCCGAGCCGCTTGGTCCGACAATAGCGACGGTCTCGCCATGCTTTAGCTGGAGATTAATCTCTGATAAGCCGGCCCTCTCCTTGGACTGCGGCCCAGCGAAGCTATAGCACAGCCCTTGTATACTTAATACACTCTCCTCAGCAATGGCAACTTCTCCAGGGGAAGAGAAGCGGTTACTGTATGTAGAGACTTCACCTTCCAGAGTAGCATCAAGAATTTCAAATACACGATCAGCTGCACCGAGTGATTCTTGTACCCCGCCCCAGGTCTGCGACATTTCGACGAACGGCCATTGAACTCGTCCCATCAGGAGGATGAAGGCAAGCACTTCACCTGCTGTGGTCTCTCCCCGCATCGCTGATCTTGCAATAAGTACAGCACAGCTGATCATTACAGCGTTGTTGATGAAAGCGGAAGAATGCCAGAGCAGGGCATTCAGCAGGGTTCTTTGCTTTTGAAGCTGGTTCAGCTTTCCGCGTTCAGTGGCATACCTGCTGAGCAGCATATTCTCCAGTGAAAATGAACGGACGACCTTCATCCCTTGGGTAGTCTCCTGCAGAATTCCCCGTAACAGGGCTTCCTGGGCATAGATCTGCGTGAACAGCTTGCGCAGTTTGCGGTCAAAGAAACGTCCTGACAGAAAGACCACGGGTCCCGTGCCAAGTGCAAGCAGTGCGAGCCATACATCCATATTGGCTAAGTACAGAAATGCTACCAAGCAGAGCAATAGATTATAACCCAGATCGTAAACCAGACTACTGATCATTCCCATGGCTGCACCCACATCCTTAGTATTACGAGAGGTCAGATCGCCGGAGTGCATAGCTTCCAGCTGGCTGTAAGGCAGCCGATGACTGGTATCAAAAAGCTTTGCCCGGAAATCCCAGGACATACGGCTGTGAACGGTGAAGCGGAGGTAATGCTGCAGCATAAGACAGATGATAGTCACTAGACAAGCCAGGGAACAAATTACGGTTATCCTTGTCAAGGACAGCATATCGGTATTGTTAATAGTATCAATGAAAACCTGCTGAATCGTGGCAAACCCGACATCCAGGGCAAGCTTGGCTGTGAGCAATACCACAGCTGTCAGAAATCCGAGCCGGTATGGCTTGACATAAGGGAATAGCCGCTTGAGCGCTTCCCGAAGCCGGATTCGGCTAGTTAAAGATGAATTATCATTCATTTTTGTAATCCTCCTCCGGCAATCACCTCTGTCTGGACACCTGCCTGGGCCATGGCTTGGTACTTGCCTTGCATGGCCATCAGCTCCCCATGGGTTCCTTGTTCAACAATCGCTCCTGCTTCCATGAAGTAAATATGATCCGCATGCCTGATGGTTGACAGCCGATGGGCAATCACCACCGTGGTCCGGTTCATCATCAGCACCTGCAAAGCCTGCTGAACAACCTCCTCATTATGGCTGTCAAGGGCAGCGGTAGGCTCATCAAGCAGCAACAGCCCTGGTTCACGGACGAAGGCCCGGGCAATGGATAGCCGCTGACGTTCACCCCCTGATAAAGTAAGCCCCCTTTCACCGATAGTCGTCTCATATTGCAGGGGGGTTCCCATAATGAACTTGTGGATACCCGCATTATTGGCAGCAGAGATAACCTCTTCACGTGACGCTTCGGGTCGCCCCCAGGCAATATTCTCGTATAGTGTACCGGAGAATAGATAAGGCTCCTGGGATACGTAGGCGATATGTCTGCGCCAGCTATGCGGTGGAATCGTATGTAAAGGCATGCCGCCATGATGAATGCTCCCTCCATCAGGCACATAAGCTGCAAGCATTAGCTGAAGAATGGTGCTCTTGCCGCTGCCGCTGGCACCTGCAAAGGCAGTTACCTTTCCGGGCTCAATCCGCAGATGGATGCCGGATAATACATTGTGTTGTCCGTACCCGAAGGTGACATTACGGAATATAAGGGGCAACTGACCGGCTACAGGCTGATTATCTTCAGTCCATGCTTCAGGGTGCTGGTCTGCAGCGTCTGTATTAGCCGGCCTCTCGCCTTCTAAGGGCAGATCCATAATCTCAAATAAACGTTTACCTTGTGCCAGTGAAGCTTGTAATTCAGTCCATAGATTGGCAAGCTTGGATATCGGGTTAGAAATTTGCTCAAAACAGATAAGAAAAGCGGCAACGGCCCCTACATCAAGCCGGCCTCCGACTACCAGGTAGCCACCATAAGAGAGGACATAGAGCAATCCGCCGAGGGTAACAGCCAGAGGCATATTGTAGCCTACGGCTTCAACTCGTGATACTGACAAGTGAACGGTGTTAAATTGTCGGACTCTATGGTTGAACTGCCCTAGCAGGCGGGAAGCAAGGGAGAAGGCACGCACGACCTCAGCGCCCTGTATCGAATCCTGAACGAATGCCTGTTGTTCGCTCTCGATACTCTGGCGCTGCTCATTCATCTTGCGAAGCCGGAAGGTAAAGGGAAGCATGACCAGCGGGACCAGCGAACAGATGAGTATAGTACCCAAGGTTAGAACAAACTGCAGAGACAGAAGATAAGTCAGCAGAAATGCGATTTGCAATAGATTGCTGATCAGTTCGATGGTCTTCCTGTTCATTCCTTGCTGGGCGGCTGGTACAGAATCGTTCATCCGGCTGATCAGATCGGCGGAATGATAACGGTCTAGCTCTTTCATCTGAACGTTCATCAATCTTGTCAGCAGTGAGACCTGAAGCCTGGAGGTGGATTTGATCTCCAGCAGTCCTGAGAGATATGTATTCAGAAAGTGGACTCCAGCATCAATAACTATAATGACAACGGCAAGAGTCATCGCGGCTGCAAGACCGGAAGTGTCATGGTGTGTAGCCGCATTAATAATACGCCGTAGAATTTCAGCTATACCTACGCTTGTAAGTGAGATGATGGCTGCAATAAAACACAGGATGATATACCAGCCAGTATAAGGTTTGCCTAGCTTCAGCAAACGGATAAAGATATTTTGGGCAGCGGCGGGCTGTTTATCTAGTGGTACTGCTCCGGTATTAGTGGTCCGATCCAAGGGGAACCCCTCCAGTTAATAATTGGGTCTTAATCCAGCATGACTTTTGTTGTTAAGGCAAGCAGATTGCGCAAAGTATCGGTTCTGAGCACGTAATACAGGCGGTGATCTACCCGTTCGATGTCCAGAAGATCCAAGAAAAATAGGAAGTTGGCATGATAATTCACAGCTGCAGGTGTGATGCCAAGCGCAGTTGCGATTTCCTTACCATAGTGCGGCCGCTGTTTGAGCAGAAGCAGGAGATCCAGACGCCGTTTATCCGAGAAGGCCTTGAGGAACAGCTCGGTCTTCTCCCGGTCGGCAACGGGTCCGTATACGCGGTCATTGTGTATGCCGAAGATGACCCAGCCTATCAGCCCGGTTTCCGTATGGAAATTGTAGAAGCTGTTGTTCACCTGCGAAACAAAGCTGACATGGAAGGTGGCAGGGAAGTCAAAGAGTGCAGGCTCATTCTTATGAAGTTCACGAATAAAAACCTCCGGATTACTGCGGAACTGGGCCTCATATCGGAGTGTGGCCTGTTCAGAGATTGCTTGAATCCGGTCTTTCCAGTGAATGAAAACATCCTGATGGAATTGCCGCAGGAGCTGTATGTAACGCAGCTTGGTTTCTTGCGGACGCGCAAGGCATTCAAGCAGCGGACCATGGGCTTCTACCACCTCAGGCTGAGGTTGCGTGTCCGAAGCAAGTTCTAAGAGTTTATTGAGATCCTTTTTGACCACCTCCCAATCGTTGCCCTTCAGCAATGCCTCCAAATTATCGTGGTAGACGCCATATACCATCTCTGAAACGATATGCTCAGCAGGGCTATCCTCCAGTCGGTTGATCCATTCTTCGGCAGTCTGCGCTTCTGGGTAGGAACAGGCAGATTCATATAGCGGGAAATCCAGAGCATTATGAAAAAAGTTGTGACGGAAAAAAAACATCAGCTCACGAGTGAAATGAGGTGACAATAACTTTCGGGCATCTTCAAAATAAGTCCCCAGCAGCTCATCAATTTCGATTTTATACTCCGCTGCCAGATCTGCCAGCTGATCCTCACAGGCCAACATTCCCATGGAAACAATAAACTCAATCGCCTCGTTGTACGCAAAACGGATATTTTTCAGTAGTGTCTCTTGCAAAGAATAGTTCATTTGTTCCTCCCGTTTATACTTTATGTTAAAAAAATTGAATATTAATTATTTATAAGCAACATTCAATATTTACTTAATGTTAAAATAAGCTAAAAACAGGAGTTTGTAAAGTAGGAATTAGATGAGTTTCATTCAGCTAACGGGTGGAACGCCAAAAAACTGCCTCACCGGAAGTCCTACACAGGACTTGGATGAGTCAGTTCGACCGCCGAGTTGCGGCTTTGGAAGAGTTTTAAAGAGGAGACAGGGAACAGTTATGTCAACTGCGACATATACTCATAAGCTGTAATTGCGGAAGACGCTTTTAAAATGCCGGTTCAGATGGGTCAGGTCCGTGAAGCCGAATTCGGCCACAGCGGCATAGATCTCCTTATTCTTCTCGATGAACTGTCCGGCATGCTCGACCTTGCAGTTCAGGAAGAATTGATAGGGTGAGGTTCCGGTATGGGCTTTGAACTCGCGGATGAACTGGTATTTGGACCGGTTGAACTCCCGCGCAAGGTCGCCGAGGTTCAGTACGTGGTCCAGGCTGAAGTACATCATTTCTTTGGCTTTGGCGACAAAAGCATTGTCAATCCGCTGCGCGGTCTGTATTTCCGTATGGGACAAGAGGCTAACCAACTGAATAAGCATTTCGCTGCCCAGTGACTCGTCGGCCCCGCTCTGGACAGCGTGACTGAGATTACAGATACTCTGCGCCAGCTCCCTGTCATATACGATAGGAGCGGTGAAACGCAATTCCTGTTTGCCCAGAATTTCTGCCATCCGGGCAGGCTTGATATACAGCATGATGTAGTCAATGCCGGAAACCGATCACCGTAATGACTATGACGAAGATGAAGGAAGCTGCTCCGTTATAAGGGAGTGCTACAACAGGTTCAATATCCCCATTACCATAACGAAGGATCCAATCCATAGGGCAACTGCCCCTCTGAAGCGCATGGAGCTGATATAGGCGTCACTAGGCTCCCCGTCGCCCTTCGTTTTCCAGCTCTCACTCGCCTGCCAGGTGAAGGTGGGATTCCGGCGGACATATAGTCCAAACGCATTGATTCCGATTCCGAACAGCAATATGATAATTCCATCAAAAGTTCCGATGATCATCAGCTCCCCTGTATGTTCAAAATTTCAGCCGTTAATAACTAATACGTCACTTAGCTTAGGAAAGTTTTATAATAAGCAAAAATGAATGCACTGAACTAGCGAGTGAAGCGCATTGTTATACTATATAGATTGAACTTGGACATACGGAGGGACAAATGAACATCAGCAATCTTTTTTTTTCATATCCATTACTGCAACTTCAGAAGATTCAAGGATACACGGACCTATTCGAAGCGGATTGCCCGGACCCTTGATCATCATGAGCTGATCCTGGTCATTGGGGGACGGGGCAGTGTGATGGTGGACCATAAGAAGCATCCGTTCAGGGCAGGAATGCTGTTCTATATCCGCCCCGGTGTATTTCATTCGATAGAGTTCGATCTGGAGGACCCGATCTACTTCTTGGCTGTACATTTCAGTTATGCACAGGTCCAGCTGATGGAGGGACAGTGGTCATTGGGAGAACAGCCGGAGACGCTCCCGCTGCACACCGCGCAGGATCTGAAGGATTATTATCAGATTGAAGAGAGCTTCAGCAGACTGGTTGAAGGCTGGAATGCCAAGCTGCCCGGATATGAATTTGCCGCGAAGACAACACTGCAGCAGCTCCTGATTGCCATTTACCAGAACAACAAGCGGAGTCATCAGAATTTCTCCACCTCCCTGAAGGTTGAGAAGCTCATCGGGTACATGCAGGAGCATGTCTGCACTACTGTAACCTTGCCGGAGCTGGCCGGGCTGGTACAGCTGCGCATCGCCGCAAGCGGCCGTCAGGCTGCTCCTTATACAGCTGATCAGGTGATAGGGAATGCGGTAAAGCTGGTGGATGCTTTTACACAGAAAGGCGCCTTTGTGGTGCTTGTCAGGGTATCCAGCCTGGATGGCAGGGATATGGTCAGAGCTGTGACCGATTCCGTAGCAGCACCGGTGAATTATCCTGAAGGCTGGGATCAGATTGTACCGGATCTTGCCGGATTCAAGAATACGTACACGGTTACGAAACGGCAATGGGGAGCCTTCTTCGGCACCGATCTGGACCTGCAGCTGCGCCGCCGCGGCATTCAGAGCCTGGTACTCTGCGGCATCTCCACCAGCATTGGCGTGGATACTACAGCCAGAGAAGCCTATCAGCTGGGCTATCAGCAAGTATTCGCAGAGGACGCGATGACAGCAAGCACAAGGGAAGAGCATGATTATGTCTGCCGGACGATCTTCCCGCGAATAGGACGTATCCGGACTAGCGAAGAAATCGCAGCAGGATTGAAATAAGCCATAAGGTACAGCTTCCATAATAAGCCGGGCTATGCAGTATTCAGGATGAACTCTTGAGCTGCCTGCCCGGTTTCCTCGTTGTACATCTTCAACTTAACGGATTGCGGCGGTTTGAGGTACACTTAAGATAAATCGAAGCTCCCTGCGGTTCTGGACCAGGAAAGAAGGGACATGTCCCAACCTTTGTCAATTCAGCGATGTGAAGTATAATAGTCCGATAGTATTTCTTCTGAAGGAGAGTCCTTTGTGTTCAAAATAATGCTAATCGAAGATGATATCACCCTGTTCGGGGAGATCAGGGAGAGGCTTGCCCAATGGTCCTATGAGGTGTACGGGATTACAAATTTCGGTAAGGTACTGCAGGAGTTCTCGGAGGTAAAGCCCGACCTGGTAGTGATTGATATCCAGCTGCCGCAGTTCGACGGCTTCCACTGGTGCCGGATTCTGCGCAGCCACTCCAAGGTGCCGATTATTTTCCTCTCCTCCAGGGACCATCCTAGCGATATGGTGATGTCGATGCAGCTTGGGGCCGATGATTTCATTCAGAAGCCGTTCCATTTCGAGGTGCTGATTGCCAAGATTCAGGCTACCCTACGCCGGGTCTATAATTACGCCAAGGAAGGCACGGAGCTGAAGACCTGGCGCGGAGCGGCGATTGAGTTCGTGAAGAATACGGTCACGGGCAGCGGGGGAGCGGCCCTGCTGACCAAGAATGAGATGATGATTCTCAAAATCCTGCTGGAGCGCAAGAACAGTATTGTGGAACGTGAGGAGATCATCACCAGCCTGTGGGACAACGAGCATTTTGTCAGCGATAATACGCTGACTGTGAACGTGAACCGGCTGCGCAAGAAGCTGGAGCCGCTCGGTCTGGATGCCTACATAGAGACTAAGGTGGGGCAAGGGTATATGGCGACTGAAGAGGCGGCAGAATGATAAGGAAATACATCACCGAGAAGCGGAGCTGGCTGCTCCTGCTGGCCGCCCTCCAGCTGATTATTATCTTCGTGGCCTTTATTGACTCTGCCATACCGCTGCTGCCGATCCTGTACATTGTACTCCTCAATACGCTGCTCTGCCTGGCCTTCGTCTTTCTGCGCTATTCCCGGGAGACCCGGTTCTATAAGAGCCTTGCCTCCTGGGATCAGATCTATGAGCTGCAGGCGGTCCTCGATCCCGGTAGTCCGATGGAGCGGCTGGTCCATGAGGCGGTAAGCGCCCAGACGGACCGCTACAAGCGCGAATCCTTCATGAATGTCCAACTGCTGGAATCGGAGAAGGACGAGCTGCTGGCCTGGATACATGAGGTCAAGACCCCGCTGACTGCCATGCAGCTCATGATAGAGCGCCTGCCGGACGAGACCCTGCAAAGACAGATGATGTACGAATGGCTGCGGATTCACCATCTGCTCGACCAGCAGCTGCATCAGAAGCGGATTCCCTTCATCCGTAATGATCTGTTCATCGAGAAGGTAAGTCTCGCGCCGATACTCAACAAGGAGATCCGGGCACTGAAATCCTGGTGCATCTCCAAACGCATCGGGTTCGACGTAGAGCTTGAGGCCGAGACCGTGCTGACAGACGGTAAATGGCTGGCCTTCATGCTCAGACAGCTCCTGACTAATGCCGTGAAATACAGCGAAGCCTCCGATATCCTCATCCGGAGCCGAGAAGAGGGTGGCCATGTCGTGCTTGTCATTGAAGACAGCGGACAGGGGATAGATCCCAGGGATCTGCCGCGCATCTATGATAGGGGCTTCACCTCATCGCGCTTCCGCCAGGAGGGGGCAGCCACCGGCATGGGGCTATATCTGACCCGGCAGGTTGCGGAGCCGCTGCAGATCAGACTTCACGCTGCTTCCGTGCTTGGGCAGGGGAGTGTGTTTACGCTAACTTTTCCAAGGGAGAATGACTTTCAGCGGCTAACAGGCATGTGACAATAGTGTCACATGCCTGTTCCATTTGTTCGGCGAAGCGCAGGAAAATGATCATCCACCCGCTTATGATAGAGCTATAGAAAAGGAGTGGGGAACAGATGCTTATCATGCAAGCTAACAAAATCTATAAAACCTATGGCAACAAATTCAATAAACAGGAAGTCCTGAGCGGTATTGATCTTCAGGTGGACAAGGGCGAGTTCGTCGGAATCATGGGTCCGTCCGGGTCCGGCAAAACGACGCTTCTGAACGTATTGTCCTCCATTGACCGGGTAAGCAAGGGCACGATCGAAATTGAGGGCAAGGAATTCACCGGGATGAAGGAGAAGCAGCTCGCCGAGTTCCGCAAGCATCATCTCGGGTTCATTTTCCAGGATTATAACCTGCTCGACACCTTGACAGTCAAGGAGAATATCATGCTGCCGCTATCGATTACAGGCATGTCCAAGAAGGAGGCGCACCAGAAATTCGACCAGGTAGCGGGCGAGCTGGGAATCTATGAGCTGAAGGATAAATATCCGGCGGAAATCTCAGGCGGGCAGAAGCAGCGTACGTCTGCGGCACGGGCGTTCGTGCATGATCCGAGTATTATTTTTGCCGATGAGCCGACGGGAGCCTTGGATTCCAAATCTGCGTCCGATCTGCTGAACAAGCTGGCTGCCATGAACAGCAAGCGTGAAGCTACCATTGTCATGGTTACGCATGATGCCGTGGCCGCCAGCTACTGCAGCCGCGTGGTGTTCATCCGGGACGGGCAAATCTACACCCAGCTGAACAAGGGGGAGGAATCGCGGCAATCCTTCTTGGGTGATATTATCAGCACCCAGGGCGTACTTGGTGGTGTCACGCAATGAGTCTGAATTATATTATCCTGCGGAACCTCAAAAAGAACATTAAGAACTATTATCTCTACGTTTTTGCTCTTATTTTCAGTGTGGCCCTGTATTTCTCCTTCGTGACGCTGCAGTTCGACCCGGCCATGCACGAGGTCAGCGGTTCAATCAAAGGCGGGGCAGCCATTGGCGCGTCCTCCGTCCTGCTGGTTGCGATTGTGGCCATCTTCCTGCTGTATGCGAACACCATCTTCATCAAGCGCCGCAGTAAGGAGATCGGGTTGTTTCAGCTGATCGGGCTGACCAAGAGCAGAATCTTCGTGCTGCTGAGCGCCGAGAATCTGATTCTATATTTCGGATCGATGTTCGCGGGGATCGGTGCAGGGTTCGTGATGTCACGGCTGATCCTGATGATTCTTTTCAAAATCCTGGAGGTCGAACAGCTGGCGGCCTTGCGCTTTTCCCCTGAGGCTTTGCAGCGGACGGTGCTGGTTTTTGCCGCCGTGTACGTGCTGATTATGATTATGAATTACACCTTCATCCGGGCCCAGAGCATTCTGTCCCTATTCAAGGCTACGGCCACTTCCCAGACGCGCATTCAGAGAATGTCGCTGTGGGAGGTTGTGATCGGCGTGCTCGGGATGATCAGTATCTGTGGAGGATACTATATCTCCGGGGAGCTGTTCAGCGGCAAATTCACGGGCATGGGCGGATTGATGTATGCGATGATTGCTATCCTCGCACTGGTGATTATCGGGACGTATCTGTTCTACAAAGGCTCGGTCAGCTTCCTCTTCAATCTCATCCGCCGCAGGAAGAAGGGGTACCTGTCCATTCGGGAGGTATTATCGCTCTCTTCCATTATGTTCCGGATGAAATCGAATGCCCTGCTGCTGACGGTCATCACCACGGTATCCGCGCTGGCGATCGGCCTGCTCTCTCTGAGCTATATCTCATATTATTCGGTGGAGTCCTCCGCGCGCGAGAGCTCGCCGCATGATTACGGCTTCCTTCAGAAGGCGGATGAGGCGGGATTCCGGGAGGCGCTCGACAAGGCCGGCATAGGTTATACCACTCTGGAGATTCCAACGGTGCAGGTAGAGGTGGATCTTAAGGAGGTCCTGGATACTAAAAATATCCCCAACAATGACACCAGTCTATTGGCTACCGTGATTAGTGAGAGCAGTCTGAAAAACATGGATTTGCAGCCGGGTGAGGTACGGATTATGGGGTATACGACTACGAAGCAAACCATGCATCAGCTCAAGAACAAGGGGGAACTCGACTTCTCCACCAAGGATGGTGTTATGAAGCAGCAGCTCGCAGGATTGTCAGAGGAGACTGTTCTGCCGTATTATTTTGGCGGAGGTGTTCTGGGGGTGTTCGTGGTGGATGATTCAGTCTTCCAGGAATTGCTTCAGCATAAAGATCCGGATGAGCAAAAAAGAGTGAGCGGCGAAGGAATCTATTACGGTATCAATCTTACCGGGTCCAAGCAGGCCAAGCAGGCTTATGAGATTTATAAGCAGCAGAAGCCGGAGCTGCAAAGCTTCTCGCAATATGAATTTGAGTTCAACCAGCGGACCAATATGGGCCTCATTATGTTCATTGTCGGCTTCCTGGGCCTGACGTTCCTGATCACCTCCGGCTGTATTCTCTATTTCAAGCAGATGGATGAGAGCGAGGAGGAGCGGGAGGGATATACGATCCTGCGCAAGCTGGGCTTCACCCAAGGGGATCTCCTGCGCGGCATCCAGTTCAAGCAGCTGTTCAATTTCGGTATTCCGCTGATTGTCGGGCTGTGCCACAGTTACTTTGCGGTGAAATCCGGCTGGTTCTTCTTCGGGACCGAAATGCTGACCCCGATGTTCGTCGTTATGGGAGTCTATACCGTGCTGTATTCGATCTTCGGCATCCTGTCCGTTCTGTATTACAAGCGGGTAATCCGGGAGTCGCTGTAAAGATATGTAATGATGAGGATAGCCTTGGGGCTGTCCTTTTTCTTTTTAGAGGATTATACTACTGCTGATTTCATCCAAAAGTGTTAAGCTCTTGCCTTACGCAAAACAGGCAGCGATAATGGTATAATAAGACTGAAACGGAGGCTGGACTGGATGGAGCTGCTTGATCCCCGAAATGACTTTTTGTTTAAACGCATTTTTGGAAGTGAAGAGAACCGTGATGTGCTGTTGGCTTTTCTGAACCGAACCTTTGCTGAAGCGGGCAAGCCCCCGCTAAGTGATATTATTCTTCTGAATCCATACACTGACAAGGACTCACCTCGGGATAAGCAGTCCATTCTCGACATTCGGGCCAAGACGACTGAGGGCGAAATTATCAATGTAGAGATGCAGTTGTTCAACAAATATGACACGGAGAAACGGACTCTCTATTATTGGAGTAAACAGTATTCGACTCAGTTGCAGGAGAGCCAGCCGTATAACCAGTTAAAGCGATGCGTGACGATCAACATTATAAACTTTGCTCTGTTGCCGAATACTCTATACCATAACGTCTTTCACTTGCGGGAGGACCGCACGGGAATTCCTTTGCTTGACGACATTGAGATTCACTTCCTGGAGTTGCCGAAGCTGGATGAGCAAGCGGTCTCTCTGGAACAAGGCGGACTGGTGAATTGGCTGTTATTCCTTAAGGGCGTAGACCAAACCAAATGGGAGGTGCTTACTATGAATGAACCTGTGCTGAAAAAAGCCATGAACACGTTGGAGTTTTTGAGTCAGAACGAGGAAGCCCGTAGACAATACGAAGCACGTCAGCGCTATTTACATGACGAGGCGTCGATGTATGAAGCGGCTAAGGTGGCCGAGGCCAAGGGATGGGCTGAAGGTGAGGCTAAGGGGAAGGCCGAGGGAATGGCAAAGGGTAAAGCAGAGGGTAAAGCAGAGGGTAAAGCAGAGGGTAAAGCAGAGGGTAAAGCAGAGGGTAAAGCAGAGGGTAAGGCAGACGCTCAAAAAGAAACCGCTCATAAGCTGCTTGCTCTAGGTATAGAGCTATCTGTTATTGCCGAGGCAACAGGGCTTTCCGTAGAAGAGATTCAGAAGTTAAAGCCGCTACAGTAAGAGTAGCAGAGCTATCAGAGTATAGACAGAAGAGGTGGGGGCGTGTCAGTTACAGTTGGGGAGATTAAATCGAT
Source organism: Paenibacillus sp. FSL R7-0333 (assembly GCF_038000365.1). Classification (NCBI taxonomy): domain Bacteria; kingdom Bacillati; phylum Bacillota; class Bacilli; order Caryophanales; family Paenibacillaceae; genus Paenibacillus; species Paenibacillus sp. FSL R7-0333. The sequence goes on along the minus strand of NZ_JBBOBZ010000001.1, from coordinate 4,341,185 downwards.
TAACCGTTATCCGGTAAAATCCTTTGCGGGGGAGGCACTGGAGGCTTGTAAGGTTGTATCTTACGGAGTGGAGGGGGACCGGTATTGTTCCTTTTATGATATGACCAAAAAAGACTGGTCCCAGTATATCACTGCCCGGAAGATTCCGAAGATGATGTCCTATAAGGCGGAGTATACGGGGGAAGATATCCGTGTAACGGCTGCGGATGGCCGGGTGTTCGGCTGGGACCAGGAGCTGCTGGACGAAATACAGAGTTTGACCTCTACCGAAATTACGATGTCTGCGTTCAAGGCACCACACCCGGAGGAGCAGTACCCGGAGCTATTATCGGTAGATGGGGCAAGTATTCTGCTGGTGACCGATAAAAGCTTGAAGAAGCTGGAGGCGATGTGGGGCAAGCCAATTGACCAGCGCCGCTTCCGCGGCAACTTTCTCGTGGAAGTGAGCGAGGACTCGCTCGGGGAGGAAGAGTGGCTCGGCCGCCGTCTGTCGATAGGCAGTACAGTGCTGCAAGTGGATAGCTATTGCGAGCGCTGCGTAATGATTACGACAGACCCGGATACCCTGGAACGGGACAGTTCGCTGCTGAAGCAAGTATATAAAGAGCTTAAGCAGCAGTTCGGCGTCTATGCCTCTGTAATCCGCACGGGAGAAGTTCGGCTGGGCGATCAGGTTCATATGCTGGATAACTAAGCTGGACAGGGGTGAACGATATGCTGGAGTTGTCCATGGAGCATGCGGATGAGCTGGTGAAGGTGACACATGCGCTCTCTACGGAGCTAAGACTCAGAATGCTGGCGCTGCTTAACACCCGGAGAATGAATGTAGCGGAGCTGGCTGAAGCGCTGGAAATTCCGGTATCTACGGCAGCCTCCAACGTGAAGGTGCTGGAGCAAGCAGGGCTGATTGAGACCGAGCTGCTGCCTGCTTCACGCGGGGCGATGAAGGTATGCAGCCGGATCTATGATGATATTAAGATCACGATCAATGCTCCACAGCGCCGCCTGCAAGCCGGTCAAGGCGAATATTGCTATGAGATATCCATGCCGATCGGCAATTTCACAGCATGCGAAGTGGCGCCTACCTGCGGTATGGTCAGTGAGAATGGTCCGATTATTTCGGAGGATTCACCGGCGGGATTTTTTCATCCGGACCGGGTGCAGGCCCAGCTGCTCTGGCTGCGCAAAGGTTATCTCGAATACCGCTATCCGCTGGAAATTCCGCAAGGAGCGGTGCTTCACCGGATTCAATTCTCCATGGAGATCTGCTCAGAGGCACCGAATTACGAGAATGACTGGCCTTCGGATATCACACTGTGGATTAACCAGGTGGAGGTGGGGACCTGGACCTCGCCCGGCGACTTCGGCGGCAGACGCGGGAAGCTGAATCCCTCGTGGTGGATTGATACGGGAACCCAGTTCGGCGCACTCAAGACCTGGAGCGTAGATAATACCCGCAGCACTATCGACCATCAGGAGCTATCTGCTGTTAATCTGGAGCAGTTGGGCCTCACCGGCCAGAACCACGTGGATCTGCGGCTGGGCGTGAAGGAGAATGCGGTCTTCAAGGGCGGCATGAACCTGTTCGGCAAAAAATTCGGCGATTATGAGCAGGATCTGGTGATGAAGATTTTTTATAGTGTAAAGGCCTAGAAGGAACATGAGATGAGCTTATTGTGAAGAACCTGCTGCTTACGGCGGGTTCTTTTTTATGAGTATTGTGCATTGACATTTCAGCGGATTCTGCAATAATTAGTACATATTTATTGTATTAAAACAAAAATATTGTTATTAAGGAGTGTGCGCATTATAATGACAACCCGGCACTATATCAAGGATTATCCGCGGCCGCAGTTCGTCCGTGACGCCTGGCAGAGCCTGAACGGGGAATGGGATTTCCGGTATGACGATGACAACACGGGGGAGCGGGAGAGATGGCATGAGGAGCTGCACGGCGATCTGAAGATTCAGGTTCCGTTCACGTATGAGACGGTGGCGAGTGGAATCGGCGAGACTACGTTCCATCCGTATGTATGGTATGAGCGGGAGGTACAACTACCTGACACCTTGGGCAACAAGCGGGTGCTGCTGAATTTCCAGGCGGTGGATCATATCGCGAAGGTGTGGGTGAACGGCAGCTATGCCGGGGGGCACCAAGGCGGGTACGCGGCTTTTACACTGGATATCACAGATTATCTGAACACAGGTGCCGGAGCGCTGAACCGTCTGACCGTCAAGGCAGAGGATAGTCAGAGCTGTACACAACCACGGGGCAAGCAGCGCTGGGTGGATGAGAATTTCGAGTGCTTCTATGTGCAGACCACGGGAATCTGGCAGAGTGTGTGGCTGGAGTATGTATCCCCTTCGTATCTTAAGTCTGTCAAAATCACTCCGGATCTCGATAACCGCTCGGTCCGCTTCGAATACGAGGCTCAGGTGGCAGCCCCGAATCTCCGACTGGAGACCCGGATCAGCACGCAGGAGAAGACCTTCAAGCAGGTCTCGCTGCATATCGACCGGTCTTGGCAGCAGCTGGATGTAGAGCTGACCCATGAAGCGAATGGCCCGTGGAAGCTCCAGTCCTGGTCGCCCGCTTCGCCGGTGCTATATGAGGTGGAGTTCGTTCTGTACGAAGGGGACAAGGTGATCGACCAGGTCTACTCCTACTTCGGACTCCGCAAAATCTCCATCGAACAAGGCAAGGTGCTGCTCAACAATACGCCAGTGTACCAGAAGCTGATTCTGGACCAGGGCTATTGGCCGGACAGCCATTTGACCCCGCCTTCGGAGGAGGCGCTGATTGCCGATATTGACGCAATTCTCGCGATGGGCTACAACGGGGTACGCAAGCATATGAAGATTGAGGATGCACGCTTTCTGTACTGGTGTGATGTGAAGGGACTGCTGGTCTGGTCGGAGATGGCGGCCACCTATGAGTTCAATGATGAGGCCGTGGAGCAGTTCACGAAGGAATGGACCGAGATTGTCCGGCAGCAATATAATCATCCCTCGGTGATTACCTGGGTGCCTTTTAACGAATCCTGGGGCATCCCGCAGATCTACACGAACAAGCGTCAGCAGCAGTTCACTGAGGGCATCTATCATCTTACTAAGGCGATGGACCCGGATCGTCCGGTGATTGTCAATGACGGCTGGGAGCATACGATCAGCGATATTATTACCCTGCATGATTATGAAGAGAGCGGAGCTGTGTTACTGGAACGTTATGCAGACTCCGGCAGTGTGCTTGGCGGCAGCTCCTCGTTCAATAACTGGAAATACGCGATGGCCCAGGGCTACGAATACCGGGGTCAGCCTGTCATAGTCAGTGAATTCGGGGGCATTGCATTCAACACCGGCGAGGGGTGGGGCTATGGGGAGCAGGTCAGCAGCACGGAAGCCTTCATTGAACGGTTCCGCAGCATCACGCAGGCGATCAAGGATACACCTTACATCTGCGGTTATTGCTACACTCAGGTTACGGATGTGCAGCAGGAAGTGAACGGACTGTTGAACGCGGACCGGACCCCGAAGATTCCGATGGACGAGATTCGTAAGATCAACCGGTAGAAGGGTCTATCCGCAGAGCGGAGATCAGGTGATCAGCTCCGGGACCGGACAGAACCCAGGATTCGCGGTGCACAGAGCTGTGGTGAAGTCGGGCCGTGTCTTCCTCAGCACAGCGAAATAACTACGGATGACATGATTCAGCTCAGGACTGCCATTCTGGAAGGATAGGGACTTAAGGGTCTGGACATGGGTGTAATAGTATTTGGTCTTCTGCTTAGGTAGCTTGTAGACGGTTGGCGGAACATACGTAGTGACGTCAAAAAGATTGGCATAGCGGTAGCTGCTGCGCACATACCGGCTGAAGGCGTTGGCAAAATCCGGGTCGCCTACACGCGGAGACCCGTAAGTATACAGCCGGGGGGTGGTGAAGGCGGAGTTGGCAGAAACATCCAGCGCACATAGAGTAGCCAGTGCCCCGCCAAGGCTATGGCCTGTTACATATAGCGTCTTCTCTGGAGACAGAGTGCCAAGCACGGAGAGAATGGCATCCCGAGCGGATGCATAGATATCGGTGAACCCCCGATGGGTCATGCAGGGTTCCTGGATGTATTTAAATTTCTTTTGCGCGGCATTCATGTTCGAGAGCCAGTCATTGGTGGAGATGCTTCCGCGCCAGGCAATAATGATCTCCTGCGGTGATTCCAGAATGAAGCCGAACAGCTCCCACACATTCCCCATCGATTTCGCCTGGAAGCTATGCACGGCCGAGAAGTCCGCCGGTACCACGAACGCACCCTCCGCATTGGCAAATTGGGTATAGGTCTGTCCGCAGACAGCCGCCAGAAAAATCGCCCATTCCGCCTCACCTGTCATGGTACTCATTCTGCATCCCGCCTTTCTTTATATCTGTGTATGATGGGAAGGCGGGATTGGTGCCTATTCGTATGGTGACAGCATAGATGGACCGCGTATATAATTAATCCATTGTCTGCCAAATACATATAAGGTAAAGCAAACGTAAGGGATTGCGGGATTGGAGGAGGAAATGAAATGATTGAGGAACGTATCTCAATAGGAGAGATAAGCATTAACGCCAGGTATTCATTGAAAGACAAGCCTGTCGTCCTGTTGCTTCATTTCAGCGGCGGGAACCTGCATATGTGGGATGGAGTTCTCCCGCAACTGGAGCAGGACTACAGCATCCTTGCACCGGATCTCCGGGGGCATGGCCGTTCGGACAAGCCGGAGACTGGCTATCATATTGACGAGATGGCAGAAGATATGTATCTGTTACTGAGGCATTTGCAGGTGGAGAAGTGCCACGTAGTAGGAAGCTCCATGGGAGCGCAGGTAGCGGTCAGTCTGGCAGCAGCTCATCCGGAGCTTGTAGCGTCCCTGGTGTGTGAAGGTGCGCTGAATAACGAATTTGGAGAATACGGTATATTTAACGGTACGGCGGAAGAGATGAATCAGAAGAAAGCACAGCTCCGGGCAGAACTGGAGGAATGGAAGGAACCGTGCTATGACAGCCTTGAATCCTATGTAGCCGGGCAGAGGGATGAGCTGACAGCGGAGGGCCTGTGGAATGAATATTTCTGTGCGTTCTATACGCATAGCCTGGAGCAGCATCCAGACGGCAAGTATACCTATTGTTGTCCGAACCGTGTCAGAATCGAATGCATAGAGAAGTATTGGGAGCTGTCCTTTGAACACTATTATCAGACAATACAATGTCCGGTCCTGTTCCTGCCCAGCGAAGCGGAAGGGAACGATGAACGGGTCCGCAGCAGTCTGAATGCCTTCGCAGAGCTGCTGGACAGCTATGAAATTGCGCTGATCCCGGATTCGCTTCATGCGTATGTCTGGATGCAGCTTCCGCTTCAGGCGGGTCAGGCTGTGCGGGCTTTTCTGGACAAGCAGCGCTAACCCTACCAAGCATATAAAGAAGCCCGGTTCAGAGACAGGACTCCGAACCGGGCTTTGCTGTGTGAAGGATGGTGCCTATTATCAGTTCTTATTCGCCCTCCGGCGGACCTTTAACTACCCGGTCAGGCAGCTGAGTAACATAACTGTCGGACATGCGCAGCAGCTCCAGCGCCCGGGTGAATTCATCCTCTGTCGATTGAAGCAGATCCGTCCCGTCACCGGATAACGTATAATGCTGGCCGTCCTCGAATCCGCTGCCGGAGAGAAACAGCTCTTCATTATTAACGAATGAACCCGTAGGCAGGTAATAGCGCTGCGGCAGCAGGTTATACGCCGTCTGATTAAGCAGATCCTGTCCGAAGTGGATATGATAGTCCAGCGGGACACCAAGCAGATTGGCAACGGTCGGCAGAATGTCCACCTGGCCGCCTAACTGCTCCTTCAGTGCCGGTGTGGTAACACCGGTGGCTGAGATCATCAGCGGTATATTAATCAGGTCTCGTTCATTATACTCATGCTCCAGGATTTCCTGCAGCAGGACTTTATCCTCTTCCTTCAGAGAGAAGATCGGAAGTCCCCGGTGGTCGCCGTAGAGTACGATTACACTATTGTCCCATACCCCGCTGCCCTTAAGCTCTTCTATGAACTGGCCGAGGGCATAATCGGCATAATTCTCCGCCCGGATATAGTCGCCGACCAGTGTCCCCTCATACCGTTCCGGCAGGGTCATCTTGTATTTGCTCTCCGGGATCGAGAACGGATTATGTGACGACATCGAGATGACATGGGCATAGAAGGGCTGTTCACGCTGATCCATCCGCGCAAGCTCCGCAGAGGTCTTTCGGTACAGAACTTCATCCGAGGAGCCGTAGAAGACGGCATCCTCTTCACCGAAGTAGGTTTTGTCGTAATATTGATTGAAGCCCAGTGCCTTATACAGCTCCCCGCGGTTCCAGAACTCTACATTATTGGTATGAAAAGTCGCGGTATCGTAGCCTTGTGCCTCCAGCAGCTTCGGCAGACTCGGCAGCTCCTTCGGAGCATACTTATCTGTGGCCGGACCGTCCGGCGGCACATAAAAGGAAGTGTTGACGATAAATTCGGCATCTGAAGTATTGCCCTGGCCTACCTGCTGAAAGAACCTGGGGAAATAGTAGCTCCCGCCGGCCAGCCTATTCAGGTTCGGCGTGATTTCGGTTCCGTCCACCGACAGATTGATCAGGAAGTTCTGGAGCGACTCCATCTGCAGGATGATCAGATTCTTACCCTTGGCAGCCCCGAACAAGACCGGATCAGCCTTCTGCTGGATGCCCTTCGTCATGTCAATGCCGGCCTGGGAGATCTGCGCAGGGTCCATAGGCTCCTCTGCGGGTTCACGCAGCAGGGCGTAAGCTTCATAATTGAGAATGCCCATCTGCTCTGCCTTGACATTCTCGTTCATACTGGCTTTATTGGGGAAGATATTCATCATGCACAGCGTAAGCGAGATACAGAACAGGATAGCTACCGCCTTGCGGTTGCTGGGGCGGGACATGGAATGCTTCCAGGCCAGCGCTTTCTTCCGTCTGAGCATGATCAGGCTGATGATAATGATGTCTACGAAGATAAGCATATATTGCGGATGCACGACAGCGAATATACTTTTTTTGACGGCGCCTACCTGCTTGACCTGACCGAAGACTTGGGACGTAGCAATCATTCCAAAATGATTATGATAGACGATGAGAGAGAAGAACAGGACGGTAATGAGCAGATTGACGAGCAGATAGATCGCGACCTTGTGCTTGGTGGCGAACCATTCGATGAGGCAGAACAGCAGCAGCACGAACGGGATTTCCTTCAGCCAGGTGGTCCAGGTTGGACCGTCCTCGAACAGGTAATACCAGGCGAAATAACTCTTCACCAGCATGATCAGCGAGAAGAACAGAATCGACCTTTTTCGAAGCGGACGTGATTCCTTGTAAGGCATTGCGTATGCGCATCCTTTTCTATATAATCCATTAATTCTATTACAGGGCCGAGTTCAAAATCAACCGGTATTTAAGGGCAGTTTGGTGAAAAATAAAGGTGAAAGTTCGCCGCATATACGTTATTCTCTAAGAAGCATCCGGGAAGTTGAACCGTTGATAAACGAAGCAGGAGGAACAATGATGACCAAAGAATTCTCGCGCCAATATACAGACAGTGTGAAGCACGAACTATTGAACAGACTCGGCCTGAAGCAGGTGTATTTCAAGGGACAGCAGGGTGAGGACCTGTTATATGAAGCAACGGGCTTTGACCGTGGTACCTCGCATAAGTTCTGTGTTAGAACGCGGAAGGGCACCGTCGACGAATGGGTAGGCGGGAAGTGGATGAAGGTCCGCAGCTTCTCGATTGCCGCCAAACAGGAGGGATTTGAATGAGCAGCAGTTCCCATTTGCAGTTACAGGTACAGCCTTTGACAGAGATCAAGCATCTGAAGATTCATGGCAGAACGACTGGAGCGCTTAACCCCCTGACGTTATTCTGGACGGGCAGTGCGATAGAGGTGAACCTCCGGGCCTCCGAGCTGTGGCTTGAAGTGGAATCCGGTTACGATCATCACGAATCCTGGATCAGTGTGCTGATCAACTCCGTTCCCGTCAGCAGACAGATGGTGAATGCCGGAAGGCACTGGATCTGCGTATTCAGAGGGATGAACCCTGAGACTGTGAAGAATATCCGGATTGTAAAAGAGGTCCAGGCGATGAGCGGCGACCCCGGCGCCTATCTTCAGTTCCATGCGGTCCGCACAGACGGCAGCTTCCTGCCTGTTGAAGCGAAGCCGTACCGGCTGGAGTTCATCGGTGACAGTATTACCTCAGGTGAGGGCGTCATTGGTGCCAAGAGCGAAGAGGACTGGATTCCCGCCTGGTTCAGCGGCGTTCATAATTATACAGCGATCACTGCCGAGGCCGTGCAGGCCGAATTCCGGGTGATCTCACAGAGCGGATGGGGTGTGCTCTCCAGCTGGGACAACAATCCGGGGGGCAATATTCCTGACATTTATGAGCAGGTCTGCGGTCTGCTGACCGGCCCGCATAATGAAGCGCTTGGAGCGCATAAGATGAATGATTTTGCGGCCTGGCAGCCGGATGTGGTGGTAGTCAACCTGGGTACCAATGATGACGGCGCGTTCAACTCCCCCGAATGGCTGGATGAGAGTACCGGGCGCATCTATAAGCAGCGGCTGAATGAAGACGGAAGCTATCATGAGGAGGATCTGGCCGCCTTCGAGGCCGCAGTCACGAGGTTCCTGGCGAAGCTCAGAGGCTATAACCCCGGGGCGCATCTTCTCTGGGTGTATGGAATGCTTGGCCTCTCCCTGATGCCGGCGATCTACCGTGCGGTGGATGAATACATGAAGTCTACGGGCGACAAGAACGTGTCGGTGTTCCAGCTGCCGAATGTGACGAATGAAACGATGGGAGCGCGAACCCACCCGGGCCTGCCGGCGCACGAGCAGACTGCCGGGGAGTTAAGCGGCTATATCCGGGGACTTTTGTCAAAAGCCTAAGAAAAGGCAGCCTACCCTTTCAACAGGATAGGTCGCGGGAGCGCTCATCAGCTGATGAGCGCTTTGTGCTGCAATCTGTTTGACAAAAAAACCGTCTGGACGGTATAGTAAATGACGAGGTGATGATGGTGAACAGTAATTCCAAACGCAGTCTGATTCTGGCTGCAGCTTCAACGATTGTTAAGAATAGCGGAATTGAGAAGCTTACACTTGAAGCGGTGGCTGCTGAAGCAGGAGTGAGCAAGGGCGGTCTGCTGCACCATTTTCCGAATAAAGACGCATTAATCTACAGTATGGTTTCGGGCATCACAAATGATTTTGTTGCGGATGTCCAGAAGAGGGCGGCCCAGGATACTCGGGAGCAAGGGAAGTGGAGCCGTGCTTATTTGCAGTCTACCGTAGAAGCCGATCAGGATGGGCAGGACATGAATGTTGCGCTTAACGCAGCGCTTTTTACAAACGGTGAATTGCTGGATGAATTAAGGAAGCATTATACCGTCTGGCAAGAGAACATCGAGAATGACGGGCTGGATCCGGTAATTGGCTCCATTGTCCGGCTGGCTGTAGACGGCCTGTGGTTATCGGAGGTATTCGGGATCGGCGAGATCAGCGATGATATGCGTAATAAGGTCATCCGGAAATTAAATGAAATGATCCATTAAGGAGGTAGTCCCATTGAATGCTTATGTTTTACTATCCTTAGCCATTGTGAGTGAGGTCTTCGGCAGCTCTATGCTTAAGGCATCCAACGGGTTCAAAAAGCTACTTCCCTCCATTGCGGTGGTCGCTGGCATGGGCCTGGCGTTCTTCAATCTGTCACTGGCGCTGAAAGAAATCCCTCTCGGGACAGCTTATGCCATCTGGTCTGGCGTGGGAACGGCGTTAACCGCATTGGTTGGCGTGCTGGTCTATAAGGAACGTCTGAATGTGCGAAAAATAGCAGGCTTAATCCTCATCATTGGCGGTGTGGCTCTGCTGAAGCTGTCAACGGGGGTGTAGAGATGAGAGGTTTCTTAGCGCTAAGCATCGCTATTATTTCAGAAATCTTCGGTACGACTATGCTTAAGCTCTCCGATGGATTCAGCAGTGTGCTGCCGTCGATCGGAGTAGTGCTTGGAATGGGCCTGGCCTTTTACTGCTTATCAATCAGTCTTCGCACCATACCTCTGAGCCTGGCTTATGCTATCTGGTCTGGCGTGGGGACAGCGCTAACAGCACTGATCGGCATTCTGATCTGGAATGATCCGTTCAATCTGCTCACCGGCATTAGTCTGCTGATTATTATCGGGGGTCTGGTGCTGCTGAATTCACCGGATAAGGCTGGCGGGGAAAACGCCCCTGAAGCTACGGAGAATTAGGTCTTGCTTATCAAGCCTCCGGTATGCTGAAATGGAAGTAGGCAACGTGCAGGAAGTGAGCGAGAAGGAGCAACCGGAATGAGGAAAATGTACCTGATAGCCGCCATATGTCTCAGCCTATTACTGCTGGCGGCATGTAGCGATGGCACCGGCAGCGGTTCTGGCGGGAGGATTGCCGATACCAGCCTAAGTGCAGGTCCGGCTGAGGATGCAGCGCTCCATGTGCATGCTGCCAGATCGGATCAACCGCAGAGCAGCAGCCAGCCCTACCTGGGCAAGGTCTATAAGGTTGTGGTAGATCCGGGACACGGCGGTGAAGATCCCGGGGCAGTCTCCGTCAGTGGACGCCTGGAGAAGGATTTCAATCTTAGCCTGTCAGAGAAAATCGCAGCCCGGGTGGAGCAGGACCCGCAGCTTGAGATCCTGCTTACCCGGACCGGGGATGCTTTTATCTCCTCACAAGAGCTGTTCCGGCCCCAGTTCGCCAACAACCTGGCCGCAGACCTGTTCATCTCCATTCATGGCAATACCTATGAGGAGGCATCAGCATCGGGTACAGAAACCTTTTATTATCATGAAGAATCCTTGGCTTGGGCCGAGACTATACATAAGCATGTCATTCAAGCTACCGGTCTCAAAGACCGCGGCGTGAAGAAAGGGAATTACTTCGTTCTGCGCGATACGGTAATGCCGTCGGTGCTGCTGGAACTGGGCTATTTAACGAATCCCGGTGACGAGGCGAAGATGTGGACCTCCGGGTTCCAGGAGAGCGTGGCCTCCGCTGTTGTAGATGGGATTAAGGAGTACCTGGGGTTGGAGTGATGGATCACCGCCGCACATACAGCCCCTTGCGGTCCAGCTGCAGCTCACTTGAGATCAGAAGCAGGATAAGTTCCTCAATTGCAGATAGAGTGGCTACTAAGCATACAACTATTGTCCAGATGGCCTGATTCACATAGGGAAGCAACAACGGTGTAAGAAATAGCAGTATACCAGCAAGCTTGTTCCCGTAGGTATGAATGCTGCCGTAGGTTCTGAATTTACGCAGCGCAGTCAGGATGGAGGCTCCCCGGATGACGGCAATCAGCACGACCCACAGGATGAGGCCGAGGGTCAGACCAAGGAACGGATATAAGGTATAGAGTGCAGTGCCTGCCAGCGTCATGTCGGCCACGGAATCGAGCTTGGCACCGAGGTTGCTAACCGTACCGGTCATTCGGGCAATAGGGCCATCCAGAAGATCGGTAATTCCGCACAGGAGGTAGACTACACTGAAGCCCGTGCCCAGCGGCACAAGGTACAGCAGCAGAAGGGACAGCCCGATCCGGCTGAGCGTGATGCAGTTGGGGGCAAGCTTCATGGCAACCTCCCTTTTTAACCGTGTAATGGGGATGTCCTGTCTAGCTTATTCGTATATATTCTATGCTTCATTATGCCTCTAAATTTGCGGATTGTCTTGAATAAGTAAGTACCCGTTAATATGGTGCAGGAACTGTCGGATGCATTCCCTGCGTAGCTGTTAATCTGATGGGGAGGAAAGGGAGGTGCACGATGAACCTGCTGGAAGATATGAATGCTGCACTCTTCTACATTGAAGAGCATCTGGACGACGAGATCGATGTAAAAGTAGCTGCGGGCTACGCGTTATGCTCGGAGTATCATTTTACACGGATGTTCTCCTTCCTGGCCGGTATCCCGCTCTCGGAATATATCCGCCGCAGGCGTCTTACGCTGGCTGCCTTCAAGCTGCAGGGGAGCCAGCACCGGATTATTGATGTTGCTCTGGAGTATGGATACACTTCGCCGGATGCATTCACAAAAGCCTTTCAGCAGCTTCATGGCGTAACGCCTTCAGAAGCAAGAACGGCAGGGACACCCCTGAAGGCCTTTCCTCGAATGACTTTTCAGTTAACCATCAGAGGAGGCAGTGAAATGAATTACCGTATTGAGGAGAAAGAGAGTTTCCGGATCGTTGGACTCAAGAAAAGGGTAGCTATCCAGTTCAGCGGGGTGAACCCGGAGATTGCTGCCATGTGGCAGAATCTGAGCATGGAGATGATAGGGGAGCTGAAGGGGCTGTCGGATATGGTCCCGTCAGGACTGATCAGCGCATCCGTGAATTTCTCGGAAGGACGGATGGATGAACGCGGGGAGCTGGATCATTATATTGGAGTGGCTACCACGCAGGAATGCCCGACGTCCTACGCCAAGCTGGAGGTTCAAGCGTCTGCATGGGCCGTGTTCGAAGTGGCGGGTCCCTTTCCGGGCACGCTCCAGAATGTCTGGGGCCGGATCTACTCCGAATGGTTCCCCTCTTCCAATTACGAGCAGGTCGAAGGGCCGGAGCTTCTGTGGAACGAAAGCAAGGATACCCACTCGCCAACATTTAAAAGTGAAATATGGATTCCAGTGCGGGAAGCAGTGCGCCGTTAACGGTGCAGGTATTCAGCCAGAGCGGGCTGGGCTTCCAGTCAGAATGAATAGTGCCTCCTACAATCGGGTAATGGTAGTCTAGTATAACTAACTAGGAGGCATACTTCATGGAGTGGACTTTGGAAGATGTGGAAGAGACGAGCAGGCTACATCCTGAGTCGTTCTTTATTCCTGCAAGACAGGAACGGGAGACACAGGGTACGGGGAGAATGGTGCGGCTGCACTTCATGTTGACCCAACCGGCTGAAGGGCAGCCACGGGCTGAACGGATGTGGGTGGAGATCACCGGGAGAGATCCGGTTACCGGGCGGTACACGGGGCTATTGACCAATACACCGGGGGTTATCCAGTCGCTCCAGCTCGGAGATCCGGTGGAGTTCGAACCCAGACATATCGCCCAGACGATTCTTAGAGAAGGAGATCCGGCATGGGTCGAAGCTGGGGAGAAGGCGGGTATGGTCACCAGGCAATGCCTGACGCCAGGCAACGGTGTGCGCTGGATGTACCGGGAGGCCCCTACCCGTGAGGAGGACAGCGGCTGGCGGCTGTTCACCGGAGAAGAAGATAACGCTTATCTGAGCGACCCGAAGAATACGGCCATCATGAATGTGTATGATCTGATCGACCGGGACCCGAGCTTGCTGGAGCCTTTTAAAGGAGCTGTGGGTACAGCGTTTGAACGGAGCGGACCGGGTGCCGCGTGGGTAGAAGTGAAGAATTGGCGGTAGGCATGATATACTAGGCTGGCGGACACAGGTAACTGTGGCCCCGGCCTTTTTTACTAGGAGAAGGGGAGAAGGGCAGATATACATAACAGGTAATTAACTGAGAGGAAGGATTAGATTGATTGAATTACAGTCTAGTGAGTATAGTAGAATCAAGTATCTTCTAGCGCATAGAGAAGGAGAATTCATCTTTGTATTTGTTCATGGGGTTATAGATCTTAATCAGCCAGGCAGAATATTTGTGAATAAGTTAGATCAGCCGACTGCAGGGTTTGTCGCAAGCCGAGGCGGAAAATACTATCTGTTCGGGCAGGAAGATGACGAGCAGTTCAATCGAAGCATACTTGATTTCTTAGCCAATCCGGCCAATCACGCGAATTTCTATGATTTGTACTTTTCCTCCAGTCAATGGCTTGCGGTGCTTAAAGAACCTTTGAAAGACAACACAGTGGAGCTCAGTAGAACACATTATAAGATGAACAGTAACGCTAAAGCTCCTGCTGACATTCAGGAGGATTCTGGAGAATTTGTTTTAACTAGAATCGATGAGCAGTTGTTTGGACGCTACATTCAGGAGATGGACGATAGTTACCGATTACTGTGGACTTCGGCTGAGACCTATCTGGACAGGGCATTTGGTTATTGTTATTTGAATGAGAGCGGATTTGTAAGCGCTTGTAATACTTTTTATGTGGGTGGCGGCTATATTGAACCGGATATCATCACGCACAAGGAATACCGTAATCAAGGGTTGGCGTTCAGACTGTGTCAAGAATTCATAGCGCTTGGCCGTCAGCGGCAGCTAACAACATATTGGGATTGTGATACCGGCAATACTGGCTCCAATCATCTTGCCGCTAAGTTAGGTCTGGTGAAGGTTGGCGAAGTTCCTATTCTGTGGTGGCATGAGAGTAAGGAAGTCATTGCGAAATATTTAGCCGCCTACAACTATAATACCTAAGATTGGATGCTGTACTTTTGTAAAATTCACTTGTGGAGGGGACCGAACTGAAGCACATATATTACTTACTGCTGGTCGTACTGCTCATAGCTGGCTATAACACGAATAAGGAGACACAACCTACCCCTGAGCGGCCGGAGGTATTGGGAGACATGCCTGAAGATATGCCTGAAGATATGCCTGAATATTTCGACTTTCTCGTCCGGTACGGGTATGGAGAGGTCTCCAAGAATGAGATTAACACTTATCAGGATACCTTGGTAAAAGATCTGATCGTGAACGGAACGGCTACGGCGAATATTACACTGACCGGAGAGGAAATGCGCAGCATCTATGAGCGGATGAGAGGGATCAGCATCATGAGTAAGATGCAGCTTGTGCCCGCCAAGCAGAGCTGTTCGGTGGTCCCTTACCAGGAAGACAGCTGGAGGATCACTGTAAACGGATTCACACGGAATTGGTCCTGGTCCGGCGAGAATTGTGAGCTTACGGAAGATGCAGAGAAGCTGCTGGAGCTGCGGAACTTCATCGCGGACATCGTAGCGGGTAAGGAGGCGTACCAGGAATTGCCCGAAGCTGAAGGCGGCTATGACTAAGCAAACAGAATATAGAGCATATACCTGCAAGCTTACTCCGCAAGTCCGATCCCGGGGGACCTGGGCTTGCGAAAGTTGCGCTCTCTTACAGCCTTTGGATATGTGTTTCTTTGAACTCCGTTTCATATTTCAACCCATAGCCGACCATTCGGTCCATACCAATATGCGCAGTCCAGATGAAGCCAATCATGATAAGCACATCAATGGAGTAAGCCAGGCCCGGCAGTAACAACAGCAGTGGTATAGGGAACGTATGGGCTAGATTATATACATATGCTCCCACCTTTTTATTAAACGCATACCCTAACATGAATATATCGGGAAACAGCAACAGTAACAGGAAGAGTCCCCAGCTGTATCCGCTGGATAAGTAAAAATAAGCGCTAAGAGCCAGAACAACAAAGCCTTCAATTCTAATTAGTATTTGATTCATCTTCTCACTCTCCTTATTGTTGGTCTGCAGAGCGAATTCCGTCAAGCATCCATCCGATTCCCCGTGACACGGTGGCCAGTGAGAGCGGCTCGGATGATATGGAGACAGGAGCTTGAAGAGTCAATCCGTCGAAGACAGCCTGAAAGAGAGAGGCCAGCATATCTTTCTCAGGCTGCTCCAATGGCAGCTCCATGCGATCAATGATTTCTAGAATGCCTAACCTCATTTCCTTGTAAAGTTCCTGCACTTGCCTGGCGAGCTTTTCGTTGCTCACACTCTCTGTCCAAAGGCTGATCAACAAGGTGAACCACTCCGGGTTTTCTTTTCGAAATTCAACCACATGGAGCAATCCCTGGTGAAGCAGCTCTGCAGGAGATACGTTCAAATCCAGCCTCGTGAAGGCTTCCTTCATTCCTTTGTTAATCATCCACTCCCGGACCACTTCGACCAGCAGCGTTTCTTTTGTACTGAAGTGGTACCCGATTAACCCTTGAGCCACACCAGCCTTGGCTGCAATGTCCTTCATGGTTGCCTTGGTATAACCCACCTGCCCGAATAATGTGAATGCCGCTTGCAGAATGGAGCTTCTACGCTCATCCTTATAGGGTGGTTGTGTTGAATTCATTGCGGGTTCCCTCCAATACTGTTTGAATGAACAGTCAATTAATATAGATCCATCATAATACTGTTTGTTCGAACAGTCAACGAACATTTTTTATGCGGCACACTAATATCGCTTTTGCTAAAGCCGAAAGCGGTTACTAATAAGGAATACACAGTGTACGACTGCAAGCGTACTCCGCAAGTCCGATCCCAAAGGATCGGATTTTTGGTTTAATGGGATAGGGAAACAGCAACCGGACAGAGTAGAAGGAGGTTTAAATTCAGTTTAAATATGTCGGTTACTATCCTTTTAGAATCAGCAATCAAGGAGGAATAAAGCATGAAGCAGACACAATCAGCAGGGCAGGGCGGCAGCTATGCCATTGAGGCGCAAGGATTGGTCAAAATCTACGGGAGCAACCGGGCCGTGGATGGTGTAGATCTCAAAGTAGGCACAGGAATGATCTATGGGGTGCTGGGTCCCAATGGTGCCGGGAAGACAACCGTAATTCGCATGCTGGCGACCCTACTTCGGCCTGACGCAGGTTCGGCGCGTATCTTCGGACATGATGTGGCAAAAGAACCGCAGATCGTGCGTCAGTTAATCGGAGTGACGGGTCAATATGCGTCAGTGGATGAGTCGCTTAGCGCGACTGAGAATCTGATCATCTTCTCCAGGCTGCATGGCCTGGGGCGTGCGGAGTCTCGCAGCAAGGCCTCTGACCTGCTGGAGGAATTCGGCTTGACGGAAGCAGCGAAGCGCCCTTTGAAGAATTTCTCCGGCGGGATGCGCCGGCGGCTGGATCTGGCGGCCAGTCTAATTGCGCAGCCTCCGCTCATTTTCCTGGATGAGCCGACAACGGGGCTTGATCCCCGGACGCGCAATCAGATGTGGGAGACGATCCGCAAGCTGGTGAATACGGGATCAACGGTCCTGCTGACGACCCAATATCTTGAAGAAGCGGATCAACTGGCGAACCGGATTGCCGTGATTGATACCGGTAAGGTGGTCGCAGAGGGAACAGTTGATGAACTCAAGAGCTCGGTTGGCAACTCCTCGCTTCACCTGAAGGTGGTCCATCCGCAGCAGTTACTGAAGGCGCGGCAGATTGTGGAGCAGGTGCTTCAGGTACGCTCTAACCTGTAGGCAGAAGCAGCCAAAATTATCGCACCGATGGGGAACGTGGACCGGGTAACCGATCTGCTGATCGCACTTCGTGAAGCAAGCATACCGCTGCTTGAGATGAGTGTGCAGAAGCCAACGCTGGATGAAGTATTCCTGACCCTAACCGGTCATGGCGTCAAGGAAGATGCGGGGCTTGTCCCGGATAGTACACAGAAGAAGGAGGGAGTATTAGCATGAGTACTTTAATTAAGCCGGGTGTAGACCGTAATTTGAAAAACCATACCAGCTTCGGCCAAGCGGTACGCAATTCCTTTACGATGGCCTACAGAGGACTGCTCAAGATCCGGCGTACACCGGAGCAATTGTTTGACGTCACGTTTCAGCCGATTATTTTCACCTTGATGTTCACGTATATTTTCGGCGGGGCGATTGCCGGGGATGTGGCAAGTTATCTGCCGGTAATTATTCCAGGAATCTTGGTACAGACCGTAATCACGACCTCGGTCGTTACCGGTGTCCAGCTACGGGAGGATATGGAAAAAGGGGTGTTCGACCGCTTCAAATCGCTGCCGATTGCCCGGATTGCCCCTCTCGCAGGGGCACTGTTAGCAGATACTATACGTTACACGATTGCTACGGTACTCACCTTCGTAATGGGCTACATTATGGGCTTGCGGCCGGAAGGCGGCATCGGAGGGGTTGCCCTGGCGGCGGTTCTGGTCATCGGATGCTCCTGGGCCATCAGCTGGATCTTTGCCTTTTTCGGTGTGATCGCCCGCACGGCTTCCAGTGTACAGGGGATTTCAATGATTGTGTTATTCCCGCTAACCTTCCTCTCGAATGCCTTCGTGCCGGTTGATACGATGCCGAAATGGCTTCAGTGGTTCGTGAATAACAATCCGATCTCGCATCTGGTCACTGCTGTCCGTGAACTGGTCAACCATGGAACGGTAGGCAGTGATCTGGTCTACTCCCTGATCGGAGCCGCTGTGATTGTGGCTGTCTTCGCTCCGATTACCGTGCGTGCGTATATGCGCCGGACATAAGTCAGGTTCAGTAAGACGTCAACGAATGCAGGGATGCATCTGTTGGCGTTTTTTGCTGTATAGAAAATTATAGTTTCCTGCTGCGCTGGAAAAGGTGAGTATACATTGTGCTCAAAGGCAGGCACATGGCCTGAATATATGTGAAAAACAGCATACATTCAGATCGCCCGAAGGTAATCTAATTCATCCATTAGGATGATTTTGTTCTTGATTAGGAAATTATGATTAACGTCCGAAATGGATAAGTTGTGCATAAAGTTGGGGGGAAGTGTCTTGGAGCATCGGCAGGATGACTATATTCTGGATCAGTAATAGGAATGACTTCGCTGAATTCACCGAACAGCCGGATATGGTCGAAAAACTGACCACATTCGGTGCGGCAGAGGCGTGTGGGCCGGATGTGGTCGAAAAACCGACCACATTCGGTGCGGCAGAGGCATGTGGGCCAGATGTGGTCGAAAAACCGACTACATTCGGTGCGGCAGAGGCGTGTGGGCCGAATGTGGTCGAAAAACCGATCACAATGGGGATGCCGCAGGCATTTTGTTCATTCGAAAAACTGAACACAACATGACCAGTCAGGCTCAGGAACTTTGAGTCCATTCCGTTAGGGATAGCTCATAGTCAACAAAAGTCTGTAATTCCCCATGCTGATCTGCCCAGGCATTCTTTCGTACCGCTATTTTACGGAAGCCGAGTTTCTCATACACATGCTGTGCTCTGGTGTTCTTAAGATTCGTATCCAGTATGATCTTGTGAAACCCCTGTGTTTCAAACAAATAACGGACCAACATACCTAAACATTCTGTGCCTGCCCCTTTGTTTTGTTGATTGTAATCACAGATTTTAATCCCCATCTCCGCCACATGTCCAGAAACCGCACTGTAGCTCATTTCACCTGCGGGAGTACCATCGATTTCAAGAATCAGACGTCCTTTCCGTTCAGAGTCTGTCCCGGTCTGCAATTGGGTTAACACCTCTTGTTCAGTGATTCCTAAGCCCTCAGGAAATCCGGCATGCGCCATGACATCTCCGTCGTTCCACCAGTTGCATAACAGCTCTGCATCGGCCACAGTTGCATTCCGGATAACCAAGTTTCCTTGTTCCATATACATTTTGTACACCTCCATGACTCCAGATCAGCATAGCTTCATCGTAACATGCCATGATTTCCACGAGAATGGAGAGTATTATTTTATACAAATTGTATTAGGTTTAAGAGTATTAGCAGCGATAGATTCAGCAGCAGCCCCAGTACAGATAATTTGTTTCTCTTAAGAATTCCAAGCACACTGATGCAAACAGCAAAGAGCAGAAGGAAGAATACCAGATACAGGGAAATGTCGGCGTAGAGGGCCAAGACCTTCGACCCTTTGTCATTTAAGAGAGCACCGTCATACAGGTTCTTGTACCTACGGTTAGCATAAATTAATACACTGGTGATAAAAACTGAGGATAATAACACAGGAATAGCAGTTAGACCTCTTGTTTTTTTCTCATATCTACCTGCTGTAATGGACCATACCCCATAGATGGCAAATCCCGCAATCAGGCAGATCAAGTACATCTGATAGAACATCAGCCCTTCCTCCCGGTCCCCGGTTCCGCCACCATCTGGTCCTGAAGCATATAACAATAAGTTTGTTATGACCAAAACAAAATTCAGGAGTGCGTATTTAACTGCACTGATTCCTATTCCCTTGATTTCTAACATTCTTACCTCCGCTAACTTGGGTTATTCTCCAGATGTCTCATTGTCGGTTTGTTTATTATTAATAGTGACTTCATTTCTATCGATTTCTACTTGATAATTAATTACTTTGCCTTGTTCGAATTTTTCACTAACTTCTTTACTTACAGAGTAGTTCTTTTTGGGATTGAGTGTAATCTTGAAACTGTGATTTCCATTTTTGATCCTGAACTTTGCGACTTCACCAACATTAATATTACTATCAATTTGAGAATTAATGTGTGTGTCGTCTTTTTCATCTACAGTCACAACTACACTTTTCAAAAATAATGGGCTGTTATTAGTAATTGTCAAATTATACTCTTCATTATCTGCTGCCGCGAGACTATTGGAAGTTTCGCCTTCGCACCCCGATAATAAGGTGACTGAAAGTATCAAGAGTATAGTTGGAATTCTGAGTGGTTTAAAAGTCATATGCATCTTCTCCAAATGTATGATTTATAAATCAGCCGATACCTCTCTAACCAATATAATACAAAAGATAGGAGAAAGTAAGTTTATAATCCAAATATTACTTTTTGGTAAATTGAACGCTAAGAAAATAGTTTCATTACTGTATCACATACTTCCTCCCCCTTTAGGCAAATTTATACTATACCTATTGACCAAGGGGAGATTCCGGTGAAAAGAACACTACGAGTCATTACCATACTGCTAATTATCGCGCTTAAAACAGACTGGCTTTCACCGGTCCTATGTACAGCAGCAGAGCCGCAATCGCAGCTACAGAATCCGCAGCAAGATTCCCGAGAGCAGCAACTGCAGGACATGCTTGTCCTCCAATTGCTTCCCTATATGGATGATCGGCTAAAGTCAGCCTATTTCAGTCTTTTGACCACCAGTCCTGACCTTTATCCGTATTTCGTTCAAGTAGAACACGTGGAGCGGGTGAACGGCTTTCGCGGCTTTGACTTTCAGATTACGCTGAGAGCCTTCCCTACAGTGGGACCGCATATCAGTGTGGGAGAGGATTTGTTCACTTATAGAATCTCATCTTCGCAAGTTGAGCTTGTAGAGTATAAGCATATAAAGGGACCGGAGGTATACGATTTTCCGCCAAATTACCTGGATATGTTGAGAAAAGATACAAATGAAGCGGCTTTTTTTACAAACCTTCTGGAGTTGTGGCGCGTTAGCCTTTATAATATGACGAGAATATAGAATAAAGGAAAAGGTGTAACTTCATGAGCATATTAAATGTAGAAAAGCTTAGTCACGGCTTCGGCGACCGGGCCATCTTCACGGATGTCTCCTTCCGCCTGCTGAAGGGTGAGCATATCGGTCTGATCGGCGCCAACGGTGAAGGTAAATCGACCTTCATGAATATCATTACCGGTAAGCTGCAGCCGGACGAAGGCAAGGTGGAATGGGCGAAACGGATGCGGGCCGGTTATCTGGATCAGCATGCGGTGCTTCAGCAAGGGCAATCCATCCGGGATGTGCTGCGCGGGGCCTTCCAATATCTGTTCGATATGGAACAGGAGATGAACGACATGTACGGCAAGATGGGGGATGTGACCCCTGAGGAGCTGGAGCAGCTGCTGGAGGATGTCGGAACGATTCAGGACATGCTGACCAGCCAGGACTTCTATATGATTGATGCCAAAATCGATGAAACCGCGCGTGGACTCGGTCTGACCGACATCGGTCTGGACAAGGATGTTAACGACCTCAGCGGCGGTCAGCGGACCAAGGTGCTGCTGGCGAAGCTGCTGCTGGAGAAGCCGGACATTCTGCTGCTCGATGAGCCTACGAACTATCTGGATGAGCAGCATATCAACTGGCTGAAGCGTTATCTGCTGGATTATGAGAATGCCTTCATTCTGATCTCGCATGACATTCCGTTCCTGAATAGCGTGATCAACCTGATCTACCATATGGAGAACCAGTCGCTATCGCGTTATGTGGGCGATTATGAGTATTTCCAGCAGGTGTATGAAGCGAAGAAGTCGCAGCTGGAATCCGCGTTCAAGCGCCAGCAGCAGGAGATTGCCGATCTGAAGGACTTCGTGGCCCGCAACAAGGCCAGCGTAGCGACCCGCAATATGGCGATGTCCCGTCAGAAGAAGCTGGATAAGATGGAGGTCATCGAGATTGCCAAGGAGAAGCCGAAGCCGCAGTTCAACTTCAAGCAGGGGCGGACCTCCGGCAAAATGGTTTTTGAGACCAAGGATCTGGTAATCGGGTATGATTCCCCATTGTCGCGTCCGCTGGACCTCAGCATGGAGCGCGGGCAGAAGATCGCCCTCGTCGGTGCGAACGGTATCGGTAAAACTACGCTGCTGCGAAGCATTCTCGGCCAGATCCAGCCTATCTCGGGCACAGCCCGGCTTGGCGATCTGCTGGAGATCGGGTATTTCGAGCAGGAAATGAAGGAATCCAATTATAACACCTGTATCGAGGAGATCTGGAACGAATTCCCGTCTTACTCCCAATTCGAGATTCGTGCAGCGCTGGCGAAGTGCGGCCTGACCACCAAGCATATTGAGAGCAAAATTGCTGTCCTGAGCGGTGGCGAGAAGGCCAAGGTCCGTCTGTGCAAGCTGATTAACCGGGAGAGCAATCTGCTGGTACTGGATGAGCCTACCAACCATCTCGATGTCGATGCGAAGGAAGAGTTGCAGCGTGCACTCAAGGCCTATAAGGGTAGCATTCTGCTGATCTCGCATGAGCCTGAATTCTACCGTGATATCGTAACCGATACCTGGAACTGCGAATCATGGACGACCAAAGTCTTCTAGAGAACCGTACCGGCAATAACGCCGGTGTTGAGCTTGACCCGTAGGAGGGTACTTTGCGAAAAGTGACTCTTACGGGTCATTCGTATTACAGTGGAGTAAGAATGCAGGGGGATCATATGAACGTTGTGAATGAGGAGACAGTCGTGAAGCCATCCAAACGCAGTCTGGTCAATATCATTATTGACGGCATTTCTGGTATTTTTCTTCCCATAGTTAATATATTGAGCGCGGCAGGAATCATGAAGGGTCTGCTCGCAGGTGTGGTTGCGCTGGAGCTCATCAGCAAGACCGAAGGCACCTATACGGTGCTGAATGCCATGGCGGACAGCCTGTTCCATTACCTTCCGCTGCTGCTGGCGTTTACGGCAGCCCGTAAATTCGGGGCCAATCCTTATACGGCGGTCGTTATAGGCGGGGTTATGCTATATCCCAGTCTGACTACACTATTTGCGAACAACGAAGTCATTGAGTTTATGGGCATGAGCATCAAGCCGGTGAATTATCCTGCAAGCGCTATTCCCATCATCCTGGCGGTAGGCCTGCTGGTCTATGTCGAGCGATTCTGTGTCAAAATATTGCCGGAGGTCATTCGCGGCTTCTTCACTCCGCTGATCTCCGTGATCGTGGTATCGTCGGTGACGCTGCTGGTATTCGGACCGATGGGGGCGCTGGCCGGTGACGCCCTGGCAGACGGGTACCGTACAGTGTATAATCTCAGTTCAGTCGGCGCCGGAATGGTGCTGGGGGCGATCATTCAGCCGATGGTCATCTTCGGCCTGCACTGGAGTCTGGTGCCGCTGGCGATCAACAACATCAGCACGGGTGGATCAGACACGATCCTCGCGCTGATGGGTCCTGCTGCCTTTGCCCAAGCGGGAGCAGCGCTGGCAGTATTCATCAAAGCCAAAGACAAGCAGTTCCGCACCTTAAGCCTGTCGGCATCGATATCGGCCTTGTTTGGTGTGACGGAGCCTGCAATGTTCGGGGTCAATCTGCCGCTGCGTAAGCCGATGATTATTGTCTGCTGTGCAGGCTCGATTGGCGGCGGGATGGTCGGGATGTTCGGCTCGTCTGCGATTTCGTTCGCTTTTCCGGGGCTGGCTACGCTGCCTGCTTATCTGGGGGAAGGGTTCGGCGGCTTCCTGATCGCATGTACCACCGGGTTCCTGATAGCCCTGATTGCAACGTTGTGCGTGAAGCTTGGACCGGAGCCAGTCGTCGAACCACTTGCCAAATCCTAGCTAAGGGGGATTACACATGAGAAAGATTAGAAGAACCAAGACGGTGGAAGGGACTTCCATTCCCGGAATCATCCATAACGGAGGAAGTTACTTCTATATTAATGTAGATGTGTACAAAGACGGCATGGTCAACTGCTGGGAGCTTACAGATCTTAAGGGCTTATCCGGCAAAATAAATTCAGGCTGGTTAACGCCGGCAGTCCCCTCCGGGAAGCAGCTGTCCATTCATGGACTGGGTGCGTATACGGTAGAGTCGGCAATGTGGACTTACAACGCTGCAAGCTATTACCAGCATATTCAGGAAACAGTGAGCCTGCTGAACCCGGACCATACGAATATCTATGAGATTTCGGACCGGGAGCAGGAGCAGAGTGAAGCGCGCCGGATTGCGCATTCACCTTCCTCTACGGAATTCTATGTCAACAGCGAAATGTTCTACCAGACGACGGAGGGCAAAAGTGTCCATCTGTTCATGAAGAATAGCGGCGCAGTATACCTGGTCGATGTTGTGATATACAAGGACGGAAAGGTAGCGGTCTATAACCTGCCTGCTGACGCAGAATATACGCTGGAGCAGCTGGACGCGCTTGTTGCAGATAAGACCTTCTTCACGACAATGGATACTCCTGTAACGGTACATATTCTGCAATTGGGCGAGGTTACATTAGGCGAAGCCCTATACTCTGCCGATGCACAGGAGAAGCTCAAAGAGCTGCATAACCTCCACAAGCAGCTGAACGGCGAGCAAACGGCGCATGAAGCGTGCCGGGCTGCCTATTATGCTTATCTGGAGAATCCGGGTGAATACTACCGGGAGCAGCTTCGAATCAAATATGAGCTTGTGCCGGAGCATGAACGGATGTATCTGAGCGATATGGATACGAAGGATTGGGATTACCAGCGAATCCTGTATCATCCCGAAGAGACACGCGAAGTGTGAACGGGGCAGGATTTTCTACGCGTTGGATGCTATACTACTATAAGTGATGAAGTGAAGAGATAGAGGGTGGCAGGATGGAGACAATCAGCTTTCATTATGGACGGCATATTTCCAAGGTGGCGCGGGCATTATATTTCCACTCGTGGAAATCTATACTATCGATTGGCGTTCAAGCGGTATTTATAGCGGTGTGCATGATTCTGTATACTCAGAACCAGTCGGTCATTTTGCTCGGCATATCGATTACGCTGGTTCTGACCATGGGAATGTCAATCGTGATGCGAACCTTGCTTTTACCGAAGATATTGTCGGCAGATACAAGGTACAATAAGGAATTTGAATATCTTTTCGATGCAGAGGGGATCAATTTCAGTCCGGAGAAGGACGCGTCCGTCATGACCTGGGGCTCTTTCACCCGGGTATGGGAGAACCAGAGCTACTATCTGCTGTTCTATGGGCCACAGGAATATTGGTTCGTTGCGAAGCAATCGTTCGAGGATGCCGCACAGGAGCATAAATTCAGAGCGTATGTGTCAGATCACCGCAAGATTGTCAGTGGCGTGATTTGGTGACAAAAAAGAAGGACATGCTACCCGCGCATGTCCTTTTCTGTATCCGGGAGCGGATGATTAGCCGCAGCTATACCCGCCAAAAGCTTGTGCAATCCGCCTTGTCGGCAATATTGTACTCGATTAACTGTCTCAGCAGGCCGTAATCTACCGGATTCGTCCATTTCATGCGGATCAGCAGCTTGGTGTGATCTATTCCGCCTTGCTTCAGGATCTCTTCGAAATGATCCATGCCAGCTTTTTCCGGGGCGACAGCCATATGCCCTTTGGCTACACTGAAGCCGATAATGTATGTTCCGTGATCGGTGAACATCGGCTGGTTCCAGCCAATTCTCGGTTCGAGCTGCGGGAACTCCTGCAACACCCAGGCGAGTACTTCCTCCACCGTTGCCTGATGGACCGGATTATCGATCTTAGCCAGATACTCTGCAAACACATCCATGGTGCGTCCTCCTGATCTATGTCAGCCCTTATGCCCTCCATAATATCTTGTAGCCGCAGGATAGTCAAAAATTTTAATGAATAAATTTGATTAACCATCACAATGGGAGGTGTTGAATGATGAAGGAGTAGGGCTCCCTTCCTCATTCCAGCATTTCCCTGTATGATAGAAGAAGCTTGTTGTTCTTCAAAATAAATGAGAAGGGGGTTATGGGATGGAGGAGAGGATCGGGTTCAAAGGCAAACGTCCTGCTGAGTTGCCGGCCACTATAAGCGTGATTGCCCTGATGTTATTCTGGATAAGCTTTTTCCTTCGGGTCGATAAAACGACTCTGTTGGAGCAGATTGTGACCTATCTCGTCATCGGAATTGCAATAGCCGTTGCAGGGATTATGGTATATCGTTTGTTTACCTTTAGCAGGGCGTTCAACATAGAGATTAAGCCGGAAGCCCTGCAGATCAAGAATGTAGAGATTGAAGCCTCTAATATTAAGTGTATTTTCATCAAAGGCTACTTGCTGCCCGTGATCGCAGTAAAGCCCAGAGCCAATCTGCTGGTTACTTATAAATACTGTTTTCGATTCCCCGAGCAGGAAGATCAAGGGATAAAGGTGCTAACGGAATGGGCGGAGCGGCACCAGATCGAAGTGGTACATAAGAAGTTTGTGAGATGGCTGTAGTTAACTAAGGGATGGAGAATAGGAGGAACTAATCAATGAAAGTCTCCGGATTCAGTCACATCACACTCCAGGTACGCGACCTTCAGGCTTCATTGGAATTCTATCAGGGGATTCTGGGAATGAGCGTTAGACACCGCGGGAGGTCGGATGCGTATCTGGAGTGGGGCAGCGCCTGGGTATGTCTGGTGGAACAGACGAAAGCCGGGGTGCAGACAGGCGGACTTGCGGGGATGGATCATGTAGCTTTTTATATCGCAGAGGATGATTTCGAGGAAGCCGTAGCTATCTTAAACAAACATCATATAGAGATCGTCAGAGGACCTGTTCAGCGGGGAACCGGCTGGTCAGTGAATTTCCTGGACACGGATGGAATTCAGCTGGAGCTGCATACTTCCACTCTGGATGAACGGATGCAGGTCTGGTGTTAGGCGGAGTGGGGTCAATATAATAATCAGAAGCGGGGATGCGGGATGAATAAACCTTTTCATGAAATGCTGACGTCGGAAAATGAGCTCAGAGAGCTTCTGGGCTATCCGAGTGAAGTGGTGAAGCGCAAATCGATCCATCAGCTGGATCATCACTGCCGTGATTATATAGCGATGTCCCCTCTATTATTTCTGTCCACAGCAGATGAACATGGCTCTTGCGATGTCTCTCCGCGCGGGGATGCGCCCGGTTCGGTGCTGGTGCTGGATGAAGGGCATCTGGTCATTCCTGAACGTCCGGGGAACCGCAGATTGGACTCTTTGCTGAATATCCTGGCTAATCCGCATATCGGTCTGATTTTTATTATCCCGGGGCTTGAAGAGACACTGCGGGTTAACGGGCAAGCCTATATCATTAAGGATGAGCCTATCCTGGATCGAATGCGAGCCCGAGGCAAGCGGCCTGCGCTGGGGATCGGGGTGAAGGTGGAGGAATGTTATATGCATTGTGCCAAGGCCTTCAAAAGGTCGCAGGTCTGGGACTCCGGCACCTGGCCTGCTGAAGCCTTGCTCCCGTCTGCTCCGGCCATCATCGCCGCTCATGTGAATGCAGCGGAGTTCACGGAGGAAGTGGTGCGGCGAGGTATAGAGGAGAGCTACGAGAAGCGGCTGTACTAAGAAGGGGAGTGAATAGCGGGGATGGATACAGAGAGGCTGATACGGATTTTTGACAGGCAGGCCACGGATTATGACCGTAAAAGAGATGATCCGAAGCAGCGGCGTTGGCGCCAGAAGCTAATCGGTTCTGCGAAGGGTGAGGTGCTGGAGCTTGCCGTCGGAGCCGGGGCGAACTTCCCGTTCTATCCTCAAGGCGTCAAGATCACGGCTGTGGACTTCAGCGGAGCCATGGTTGAGAAGGCCAGACGGGCCGCCGGACAGTACAGACTGGAAGCTGATTGTATATGTGCAGATATCGAAGACATGAGCTTTGCTGCGCATTCGTTCGATACGATTGTCTCCACGCTGTCCTTATGCAGCTATAAGAACCCGCTGAACCTGCTGGTGAAGCTGAACCGCTGGTGTAAGCCGGACGGCACCATCCTGCTCCTGGAGCATGGAATTGGTTCTAACATCTTGGTCACTACACTGCAACGGGCGTTGAATCCGCTCCTGTACCGCATCTATGGATGCCATCAGACCCGGGATATTCTCGGACTGGTCCGGGAGTCGGGGATGCAGATCACTAGAGTGGAGAGCTATTCGCTGAATATGGTGCATTTGATCTGGGCGGGGCCAGAGGAACAACAACTATGATCTGAAAGGTAAGAGATCACGTACCTGGATACGAGGGCAAGACCGTAGGCATTCGTAAGATATTTGAGGTTCGGGCCGGGCGCAGCTCCATAGAACATAAAGAACAATATCCGGAAGTTCGCGTTACTTATGATACGTTTATTGCTGTTCAAGCTATCAACGGAATTATTGATTTCCCGAGAAAATGGGCGTTGCTGGAGGTCAAACAGAAATACACTGATGAGCCGCTAAATTTCAACTCAGACGCTTTTAAACTGGCTTTGGAGCGTTGAGGGTTTCTTATTGACCCCGATGTAGACTGGAACGTTCTTTCTGCACAAATCGAATTTTTTGGTAACTAAGTGATGCCCGCTTCCGTTTAAAAATAAGATGAAAACAATTTTTTAAGGGGGAAGGGGAACGGATGAAGAAGAAATGGAAGATCATTTTATTTAGCTTTATTGGGGCTATTGTCCTTTTAGTCGTGTTAGGAGCATTATACGTCAATAACGTTGGATATAATAATGTGAAACATATGTATCGTTTAGAATCAACCGGTAAATCTGTTATTCGGATAGATAGCGATATGCCTGGCCGAGAGCGCTACCTCACGAAAGAAGAGGGTGATCCACAGGAACTGTTAAAGTCACGCATGGAACGAGAAGGGTGGGGATATACTCAACAGGAGGGATCGGGTTATTTTTTTATTAAAGACGGTAGGGAAGAAATAGTCACTATGCAGCAATGGAATCATTTTTATATTATATATAGTTTAAATGCTGGAATTGCGAACCTTGAGGACTAGACAAGAAAACAACGCCCCTACTTTGTAAAGGGGGCGTTGTTTTACGTTGTGCTTAGTTACCAGTGTTACTAGCTTTGTCCATTTCGTATCCATATACTGTATAGCCAGCGCTAAACCAATCTTGGAGTGTGCTAGTTTCCTTTTTGTCAGTTGTGTGTTGGGTTAAGAATTTATTATTATTGTTGTTGCCTGTATTTTTTGTGATTATAGCAGTGTGATCGACATGTCCATCAGCTCCAAAGTCCGCATTTACGGCATCACCTGTTTGTAGAGCGGTCACACTTGATGCAACGCCAGCTCTTTGACTCCAATGTTTATAGAAATTTTGCGCTCCTCCCCACGTGTGAGTAGGCATAAGAGGTCCGAACCTCCAAGCATCATCAGCAGTTACGTGGGAACCTGTTCTAAATTTCATCCCTCCTGCATAAATCGCTTGGGATACAAAGTTAGTGCAATCATTCCATTGCGACCAACAAGATGAATTCGCTACATTACAGCCTGCTTTTTCAGCATAATATGTTGAATACGTGGGATTTCTTTTGTTCCACCAACTATAAGCATAGTCACGGGCTGCTATGTTGTCATATCCGTTTGCGGAAACGGCTAGTGGACTAACCTCGTCTGTTGCGAAAGAATCAAAGTTTGTTTCGCTACTAGTTGTTGTTTCGTTATTGGCTGTAGATGGAGCAGTAGAAGGAGCATCTGAAGGAATCGGTAAAAGACCATTTAATTTAGTAAGTTCTGCATTGGAGAGTGTTACGTTGTTTTTAAGCTTATTTTGATATGTTTTCAATTGTACATTAAGTTCATAGTTTTCATACCAATCAATAAATTTTACATATTCAACTATCTTTTTCATGTCCTCTGCAGAGAATAATTCAAAAGAAGTTCCTAACGAGAGTACATATTTTTGATATTCCACATTGTCTAAGTCTGTTTTGATAGCGATACCATCTTTATTCAACTGGTTTTCAACCAAGTTGATAGCATCTTTGTGTTCAATAAGAGCTTTTTCCTTCACCTCTGCTGACTTTCCAGGAAGCACATTATAAAACTGGATATCACTAGCTTTAATTTGAATATCAGCATTCTTCTCTGAATTAGTCTCTGCGGAAACAGCACTTCCCATTAAGCTGAAGCCTAGAGCGAACGTTCCGACAATCAACCAAGTCTTCTTGAAGTTCAATTTGCCACTCTCCCATTGTCATATTTTGTAATGCCGTTCATAGTTATAAACGCCAAAAAAGGGAAAAGCTTCCTTGGAATTTTAAATTTTTTTTAAACAATATTTTTTTGAGATATTCGTCCTAAGCAGGCGTAGGCTGAAGGTATCGCTGAAGCAAGGAAAAAAGGGAAGCACCTGGGGCGGCCGCAAATAAACTTGAACACTCTTACTTTTGGACAAAGAAGATAATGGATACCAATTATGAGAGCTGGAAGAGTAACGATTTTTCGGCTGTAGAATTTATGAATAGACTTGGTATAAGAAGAACACTTTTTACAAATTAATGAGGGAATTTGATGAAGTCTAAATTATGCGTAAGGAAGTGTAGTGCGTTAGATTTACAGTATATCGGTGAAAATAGTAGCTCTGGCCATTACAAGAGAAGAGAATGATACCATTGCTTGGTTATCGGGACTTGATCGGAGTACAATTGATAGTATTCTGAGCTTTATTAAGTCTGAGTAAAAGTAAAATGTGAGGGGAATCCGAAATGGATAGTATTATTTTTGATCTGGACGGTACGTTATGGGACCCGACGGAGACCGTAGTAAGTGGATGGAATCAAGTGATTAGCAGCTATAAGGGAGCAGCCAAAGAGGTAACGATAGACAATTTACAAGGCATTATGGGGCTGCCGGTGCCGGAGGTTGGCCGAAGGCTGTTTCCTGATGCAGATGATGAGATCCGGCAGAAGATTATGGATGAATGTTGTGATATGGAGTGTCTCGTTCTGTCGCAACAAGGCGGAGGGTTGTATGCTCGGGTGGAAGAGGTGCTTCAGGCATTATCGGCTAAATATAAGCTGTTCATCGTAAGCAACTGCCAGGCGGGGTACATTGAGGCCTTTTATGCGTATCATGGGTTGCAGAAGTATTTCACAGACTACGAGAATCCGGGGAGAACCGGACTGTCCAAGGGAGAGAATATTAAGCTGGTCATGGACAGAAATCATCTGATGAGTCCTGTCTATGTAGGCGATACAGAAGGGGATAGGAAGGCGGCCAGGTTCGCGGGGATTCCTTTTGTATATGCAAGATACGGCTTCGGTGAAGTGAGCAGTCATGATTATGTGATTGACCGGCTGGATGGGCTGCTGGAATTGTTCTGAAGCGGCCCTTGGATAAAGGAGGATCTCTTCCTGCAAAAGCTGGAGTTGTCTTACAGCCATTTCATGGCTATGAAGACAACTCCTTATTCAATTCCGGCGATAATGCGGCGGATACGCAGAGGATAGCGTACCAGTGGTACGGTTGGCTCAGACGGCTGTCCAGCCCCCGTCCACATACAGCGTCTGGCCTGTCGTGTAGCTGGAAGCATCCGAGGCGAAGTAGAGGACAGCGCCGTTCAATTCATCGGGGTTGCCGGGCCGGCCCATGGGGCATAGCGAATTATACTGCTCCAGAAATTGGTCCTGGTAGAGCGCGCGGGTCATCCGGCTGGGGAACAGGCTGGGTCCGATCGCATTCACTGTGATTCCGTAAGGAGCAAGGGTCGCGCCCATGCCGCGGGTCAGATTCACGACTGCGCCTTTGGAGGCATTATAGGCATGCAGGGCAGCCAGCTTGCTGCCCTTCACACCGCAGATGGAAGCAAGGTTGATAATGCGGCCCGCCTTGCGTTCCTTCATGGCCGGGATCACAGCTTTGGACATGAGATAAATACTCTTCACATTGGTATCCATCACCCGGTCCCATTCCGCTTCCGCCAGTTCCTCGACAGAGCCTGTGGATGCAACTCCGGCATTATTCACCAGGATATCAATCTGTCCGAAATGCTCCAGAATGCTTGCTACCGCCGATTCAATCTCCGTGCCGCGGGTTACATCACATTGGAGCGGAAGCGCCCGGCGGCCCTGGGCTTCAATCTGTTGCCGCGCCGATTGCGGCTCGTCCACTCTTACATCCAACAGGGCAACATCCGCCCCTTGCCCGGCCAGAGCTTGGACCAATTCCGCGCCTATTCCCCCGGCTGCGCCTGTCACCACTGCTACTTTTCCGCTCAAATCAAATGGATTTCTCACAGGCACACCTCCATTAATTCCACCAATCCCAGCGCAAGTTGGAGTAGGGAAGGAACTGTTCAGGATCTACAGCAGTCAGAACCTCACCGCGTTCAAGGACGGTATTGCTGACCGTGTAGATGCCGCCCAGCATACGAACGACTTCCAGCTCGGCCCAAGGATCATGCGGAGAGTCATGCAGGTGAATCTCTACTTCTGCCGCCGTGCGCACACTGATATCCATCGAGGCTGTCTGCCGGATCAGCAGCGGTCCAAGATCGAATCCGCGGCCATCCGGTGACTTGGAATACTTCATGTTGAAGACAGGCAGGCCGTTACCGTAATGTGCGGAGATGATACTCTCACCGTCTGCGGCATTCATTTTCCCGCTAAGCGCTGCCTCTACATGGAAGAATTCAGTACCCCGCCGGGAGACGCTGCCTGCTATATGGTGATCCTCCTTCTGGAGACTGATATCGGCCATCTTCTTGGGGAAGCCGTATATTTCACGCCCTAGCCCCATCGCGATATCATCGCTGATCGGCATGGACAGGCAGTAGGTGCCCGGTTGCCCGTTGTAGGCTGCCAGGACGAAGACCGCGGCTTCACGGTAAGGCTCACAGAAGCTGGTGCGGGGATAGTTAGCTACAAAAGCGTGCACAAGCGGCCTTGGACCCGGCGTAAGCGGGGCGGGCAGAATGCTGCGGATCACTTCGGGCGAAGTCTCCCAATAGACAGTTAGTGTCTCGGCATTATAGAAGGTCGTAGGTGTATTGATTCTTTTGGTAATCTCATTCACATCTTTTACGAAGCTGCTCATCTGAATCTCCTCCTGTGATATAGGGTCACGAATAATGTAACATGACTATTCCAGTGATTATATATATGGAAAATATAAAAATAAATGGGAATTTTGTGCGCGGCGCACTATAATAATCAAGGGGGGAGAGCGATGAATGTAACCTTTGAACAGATTAGCAGACAATTTAGTAAGCAAGCCCTACATATCCAGTGGAACAAAGCAATAACGACAGCATATTCAGATACGATGCTGATTACGAGGAACCTGACGCATTTTGCACCTGAATATATCTATGTAGGCTACCGGTCCGGATTACCGGATCACGCAGAAGGGTTGGAGCAGGCCAGCCTGATGCTGATTAATGATACTGTGGAGCCAGCTTCAGGTCAGCATCAGCAGATATATAGCAGACAGAACCGTATGGAATTCGGGGCAGGGGAAGATGTATTCGAGCTCTATAATCAAATCCGGGGGCTGTTCCTGGAAGAGGCTGAACGGGAGCAGGCTAAGGGCCGAATGCTTGAGGCCTGTGTCGCCGGCAAAGGACTGGATGCAATCGTCTGTGCGGCGGCAGAGCTGATGGGCAATCCGGTAATTATCATCGATGTAAGCTATAAGGTTCTGGCTTCTTCGGATTGTAGCGGGGTTAGCGATCCCATCTGGAGCGATAATCTGCACAAAGGCTACTGTTCCTATGATTTCATAGCTGCCGTCCACCAACTGAAGAGTGTGCAGACCGGCATAGAGTCGCTGGAGGCTTACGAAGTGGAATGTAGCGGAAGCCAGGTGACCAAGCTGGTCGCCAGGATTAGGATCGGCAGCAAGCCTGTCGGGAATGTGATTGTGCTGGGCGATACACGCCCGATTGAACAGAAGGATCATGAACTGGCGGGTTTTACGGCCGGGCTGGTGGCAGCGGAGCTGGCGAAGAACAGCTTTTACCGGAATTCGAGCCAGGCGGAATATGAAGAGCTGATCTATGAATTGCTGGAGAATGGGGAGAACGGTTCACAACTAATTCAGGAGAGCCTGCGGAGCGGAGTGCATCTGCCTAAGGGCAGATTGTCTATTCTGGTGCTGGAGCTTGCGGGGTACGATGCCTCTGCTTCCGGCAAACAGACTGGTTATTTAAGGGATCAGCTGCACCTGCGTTTCGGGGAGGAGCGGCTGATCTTTTACCATGAGTATATGGTGGGGGTCAGTGAGGGTGATACTGCATCGTCTAGGTCAAGAGAGTATGATCCAAGCTTGCGGGAATTTCTCGTCAGCCATCAGATCCGTCTGGGAATCAGCCGGGAATTCACCGACCTTACAGACTGCCGCAAATATTATCTGCAGGCGCTCAAGGCACTGGAGATCGGGCGGATCGTCTGGCCTGCGGAACCGCGCATCTTGTATGCTGATGTGCAGCTGTATGATCTGTTGTCCCCGCATGCGCAGCATGATTCCCGGGATGTCACCCATCCGGCGCTTACGGTCCTGCGTGTATTCGATGAGAAGCATCATGCCGACTTGTATCATACCCTCTATTGCTATTTGAAGAACAACCAGCAGCTGCAAAAAACCGCCGACGAACTATTCGTCCACCGCAACACCCTGCGGTACCGTTTACGCCAGATCGACGAACTGATTCAGCTTGATTTGCGCCAGATCGATCAGGTACTAAGGCTATATATGTCCTATCAAATGACAGATTATCTGGAAAAG
The DNA here is from genome assembly GCF_038000365.1 of Paenibacillus sp. FSL R7-0333. Classification (NCBI taxonomy): domain Bacteria; kingdom Bacillati; phylum Bacillota; class Bacilli; order Caryophanales; family Paenibacillaceae; genus Paenibacillus; species Paenibacillus sp. FSL R7-0333. Next base: position 4,306,312 of record NZ_JBBOBZ010000001.1, on the reverse strand, counting down.
CTCCATGGGGGAGGGAGCCCTTCTCGTTGAAACGGTACCGTCCTTTAAAAGGACGGCAAATCCGTTTCCACTTGTTATTTGGCAGCAGCTGCGTTCTCCCGCATTAGCTTCATACACACCTGAGGCTCTTCCTCCACTTCCCTGCAAGGCGCACACACCTCAAACCCAAACTTTCGCACAGTTGCCATCGAAGCAGCGTTATGCGGATGAGTCAGGATATAGATGCAATCCACATCAAGCTGTGTGAAGCACGTGTCGAGAAGTACGGGCAGGGCCTCCGACATATAACCTTGCCCCCAATAGTCCTTCCAGATGTCATAACCGATCTCCACCTGCTTCCGCTCAGCGTCCCAATAATGATAGCCGCAGGTGCCAATGAAGGAACCGGTCTCCCGGTCAAACATCCCATAGCGGTGATGGCCTTTGCCTTCAGGCTGGGCGTAATGTTCAATGATTTCAATGGCTTCAGTATAATCGCAGGGCGGCTCACTGAAGTATCTGCACATGTCCGGGTCCGAGAATTGTCGGTAGACCGCGTCGATGTCGGACTGATTCAGTAAGCGGAAGTGGAGACGGCTGGTTGTAAAAGGTTCGGATAAGTTCATTGATGATTCTCCTATTCATGGACAATATTTCATACTATTATTATGCGATCATATAATAGGGTTGTCTATGACCGTGAACCCGGTTGTTAATGTATGGTAAAATATAAGCACTACGTCTATTTATTGAAGGGGTGTGCCTATGAGGCCGAAGAGATTAACCAAAAACCTGGCAGCCGTACTTGCTTCTGCAATGTTGTTCACAGGTACCGGAATTACCGTTCTTGGCGCTTTCCCGCAGAAGATCGAGGCAGCGGCGGTGAAGCCTACTACAGCCTTCGCTTTATTCGAACAGAGGTTGCAAAAGCCTTCGTCCCTTGGCCTGGCCCAAGCTACGCTGGTTAACCGGATCGGCCAGATGACGCAGCTCGAAGCGAATCTGGCAGTACTGCATCTGGAGAATGCACTAAAGGCTTACCTTCCTACGGCAACCAAACGTATGAATGCGCCTGTCGTTCAACTGAATATCAAGAACATATATACGACCGGGATGCCAATGGCGCTCGCACGCTCCAAGGTGAGACAGGCCGAGGTCCGTGTGGTCCTCCAAGACCTGGAGGGGATGGGCTACAAGCTGGTGCAGGATGGCGGATTCGTGCCCGCCCTTCCTTATAAGAACTTCAAAGTCTTCAAACCTTATGTCAGTAAGGATCTGCAGGTCTATATCGACCTGATGGCGACAGAGTCGGAGCAGCCGGTGGCGGCTGGTGAAAGGTTACTGGTGGACTGGTACCAGGTCATAGAGCGGGCCGTGCAATACGAGGATTTTGTGCAGACGTATAAGACCTCTAACCGTGCTGCGGCGATGACAGAAGCGCTAGTGCGGGCCAAGCGGATTGTGTTCAACGGCACGCCCAAGACACCGCTGTTCGACAAGAAGACACAGGTCATTCTTGAAAAGGCAGCCATCGCTTATGAGAATACACTGTCGGAGGCAGGCCCCGAGAGAATCGAGGGCAGCAGGCTGCTGACGGAGCTGGATGATTTCCTGCTGCTTGTAGAGAAGAACGGGGATCAGCGAACGCAGGCCGTTATTGATTATCTGAATGCTTTATGAGTCTGAAGTAGGGATGGGTGTAATACAGTGAAGAAACCGGGCTATTTCTCGAAGCAGCCCGGTTCTTTTGCGTGCATATTGGGGGCGGGAAGACCCGCAAAGCATATCTTCCTATAGGTCGAAAGCGTCATAAATCACAGAAAAGGAAAACGATTACAATTATAATGTAAGCGTTATCTAATGATCGTGTTCATTTATACGCAAAGGGAGGAAGACGGCTTGAGTACCCACAAGATTTCCTTTAACATGCTTGTCTTTATCGGTTTTAGCCTTCAGTATGCATTGATGCATCTCTTATCTGCAGGTGAGGTGATTGTGATTTCATCCGCTGAGCTTATCCTTTATATGGTGCTTACCTTTGCCGGGCTCGGCAGATTCTTTCGGCGCAGAAGGCGGCTTCTGAACGAGAGGGGCTGCGGAAGCACCGGACTTTTTTTCAGCGTGTTATGGACGGTGTCACTCTGCTCCCAGTTCCGTAAGGAGAACTACCCGGATGCGCTGACCATTATTAATTCGCTAGGCGTGTCAGCGGCTGGACTGATTCTGCTTACTGAGATTATTGTGTTATTTAAGGTATGAGTGACGGTTACGATACTAGAGGGAATCTATTCGGCTGGCTCCGAATGAATTCCCTCTTTTTCTGCTGCTTTCCTATACCCTTATGTACGAAGCGAATACTGTTGTTTTTGATTTTACAAATCCTGATAAACAATATTTATGAGTTCAATCTTTAAGGTCTGAATGGCTTCTTCCCGCGGCAGCATAATGAACCGGGATAAATATTCGATGTCCACCGAGAACAGGCTTAGGATATCCTCCATGGACGCTTTATCTCCGCTTTGTGCTTTTTTTACGGTCTCGATGAATGGATAAGATTTTCCTTCAGGACTTCCAGTCCCTTGCGTTTCCATTTGCTAACCCCCTGTTGAGTCATTTGCAGCTCGGCTGCTACTTCTTGTTCGGCCATTCCTTCTATGACTGTTCTTTTGATAATATACCTGCATTTTGCCCATGGTAGCATATCCAGAAGCTCATCGACGAACAACTCAGAAACGACCATACTTTCAAAGCTGTTGTCGTAGCATTCATTATCGTAGAGCGGATTACTTTCCTTTATCAGCTGAATGCGAGTCTTGTACTGGATTCTCCATGCTGAGCGTTTTAATAATTTCCTGCAGGTTTCAACTAATTCGTCATCACAGGTAACCATGAATTTTCCTCCCCATGTTCAGTAGTACCTTCATTCCAGGGTCCAGCGGAGCCTGTTCCCCCAGGCCTGACCTAACCAATCGCTGATCCTCTCATATAACAAGTAAAATATTCCATAGATTCCACAACTGACAAAAACAAAAATTTACAAGAATACTATTTTTCTTGCGAAAGTTGTAATAATTATTTCTGGATTACCTAGTATTACGAGAATACAAGACAATAGATTGTCGAAATTCCCATTTAGGAGGCGATGGCGATGAGTGACTATGTAACACCTGAGATGATGAGCACCCTGATGACCGCGCTGATTATTCCGCTGCTGGGGCTGCTGGCGAGGTCTGTAATTGCTTATATCAAGCGGGAAATTGCCGGGCTTGAGCAGAGAATCGAGAATGAGGCAGTGAACAGCCTGCTTCAGCGGGCGGGGGATGCTGTTGAATCCGCCGTAATCGCCGTCAATCAGACGTTCGTGGAGACACTCAAGCAACAAGGCAGTTTCGACACGGAGGCGATGAGGAAATCTTTTCTGCTGGCTAAAGAGAAGGCGATAGCGATCCTGGGAGAAACCGCACGGAAGGAGCTGAGTCTTGTGATCGGCGACCTCGAAGCCTGGCTCGAAACGAAAATCGAAGTTTGTGTGAACCGGAATAAACAGTTGTAAAAACACGTCCGGGTTTCCCTTTGATTAGTAAAGGAGGTCCAGGCTTCACCATGATCACTGTGCTCATTACTAAAAAGTTAGGGGATGTATGATGAAACATTCGAAAAGGAAATGCAAGCTTGTTCAGCAAGGACGGTTGGGCATAATCAGCAGATGGCTGTGTCTCTCGCTTCTAATTCTGATGCTGGCGCCAGGCGCTGTGTTCGGGTCAGGAATATTAGCCCGTAACATTGTTCCGGGGCCTGAAGCGGACACTGCCTCTGCAGCAGTGTATGAGGCAGAGCCGCCAGTACCGGAGCCGCAGATTCAACGGGGGGCAACAGTTAAGGATTCGGTCTATCGCTCCGTGTATCAATCGGTGTATGAGATAGATCCTACCTTGGGAGTCATCCTAAATCATGGAGCCTATCAGATGAGTCTGATGGCGCTCAGTAATGTCGAGGGGTCGATGAGCCCGGTATCGCCGCTGCTGCAGCAGATCCGGTTGTCGCAGGCCTCGGGTGTGGTTCCAGGGGGGCGCGGCTTTATGCTTCCGCAGGTGGTAGCGGTCAAGGATCTGGCGGGTAATCCGCTGCCGGGTATTCCCGTCACCTTCACCGTCTCGGAGGACAGTACAATTACTGCGGTCATGCGCGGGCTTAACAGTACTGGAATTACAGTGGTGTCGGATGCAAACGGATATGCATCTGCGGCTAACAACTATACAGGTTATATTGGTGAAGGCTATCAGGTCTATTCGAAGGGAACCGGGGTCATTAAGACCATGGAGGTAAAAGCTACCGTTCCCGGTCTTCAGCCGGTCACCTTCAAGGTAGAGGTCGGTGCCGTAGGCTCTAACCTGATCGACACGACCCCGCCTTCCATTAAGGCCACGGCGGTGACGGATAACGGTGCGCCTTATATTGCCGGGACCTGGACCAGTCAATCCGTGACTGTACATTATACGGCAGAGGATACGTTGTCAGCGATCAAATCACTGACTCCGGATCAGAAATTCACCGCTGAAGGAGCAGGTCAGACGGCAACGGGCAAGGCTGTTGACAGTGCGGCTACCAGTGATGAGGATAAGAACCATTATTCCATCGCAACCTTCGGTCCTATCCATATTGATAAAAGCGCTCCAGTTACAGAAGTAGCTGTAACGGGCGCTGAATCCGGCAGCTGGAGCCGGGGGAAGGTTGCGCTGCATTTTACCGCTGAAGATGCATATTCCGGTGTGGACGCTGTGTATTACAAGCTGGGTGAGAATGCAGCAGTGAGAACTGCCGGCTCCAGCGCGGCGCTGGAGTTGGAGTTGGAAGGAGCGACTACTGTCAGCTACTGGGCGGTGGACAGAACCGGGAATGCAGAAGCTCCCCGGACGGTAGTGGTGCAAATTGACAAGAGCGGTCCGCTGATTGCCAGTATTCTAAGCCCGGAAGCCAATGAGAAGGGCTGGAACAGCACGGATGTTACGGTCTCTCTTACCGCGTCAGATGCCCATTCCGGAGTGAAGGAGATCCATTATAGACTCGGAACGGATGGCGAAGAACAGAGTGTGGCAGGCAGCTCGGCTGCTTTTGACGTATCGGTGGAGGGAATTATCCCTCTGGAGTTCTGGGCCGTAGACCATGCAGGCAATCTGACCGCTGTGCAGAAGGCCGAAGTGAAGATTGACAAGACGATCCCGGTCATTACTGTTCCGGCGAATATTACAATGGAAGCGAAGGCGGTACGTACCCCTGCCGATATTGGACAAGCCTCCGTACAGGATATCTCGGTCCCGGATGTTCTCCTGACAAATGATGCACCTGCAGACTATCCGATCGGGACAACTACCGTCAAATGGACAGCGGTGGACCCGGTAGGACTGACCTCCTCACAGGTGCAGAGAATTACTGTAAAAGATACGACAAAGCCGGTACTAACCGTGCAGGGAGATATGGTTGTGGAAGCTACAGCGGTTAAAACGCCGCTTGTGGTCACCGGAGCGTCGGCTACGGATATCTTCCCGGTTATTGTGGTGAATGACGCGCCGAAGGAATTCCCCATTGGTCCGACTACTGTCACCTGGACGGCGACCGATGCGAACAGCAATGTGACTACAGCAACCCAGAAGGTCACCGTAGTAGACAGAACTAAGCCGTTACTGACGGTTCCAGCCGATATTACAAAGGAAGCTGTAGGCCGAAGAACTGTGGTAGATCCGGGGAAGGCCGCCGCCACAGATATTTTCAAGGTAAATATTACGAATAATGCGCCTGAGGATTATCCGGTGGGCGTAACCAAGGTAAGCTGGACGGCTAAGGATGAGAATGGAAATATCTCTACAGCAGATCAGTTGATCCGCATTACCGATACCACCAAGCCTGTACTGACAATACCGAAGGATATTACCGTAGAAGCTACGGCTAGACGGACGAAGGTGAATATTGGACAAGCCGAAGCCAGCGATCTGTTCGATGTGCTTCTAACTAAGGATGCCCCGGCGGATTATCCGGTGGGCGTGACCAAGGTTACCTGGACCGCCACAGATGAGCATGGAAATGTCACCGAGAAAGTGCAGAAGATTACAGTTACAGATACAACGCCTCCACAGTTAACCGTGCCTGGAGACATTACCGCAGAGGCAACCGGCATTAAGACTCCAGTGGAGCTGGGGGAAGCGTCTGCCAAGGATATTTTCAGTGTTACTGTGACCAACAACGCCCCGGAACGCTTCATCTTCGGGACAACAGTCGTTACCTGGACGGCTACAGATGAGAACGGCAACACCACCAAGACAACACAGACGGTGAAGATCGTAGACACGACGAAGCCGCTGGTCACACTGCCAGGGGGTATAACGGCAGAAGCTACGGGAGCAAGCACAAAGGTAGACATCGGCCAGCTTGTGGTTACAGAAATTTTTGCCGTGACGGTCAAGAATGATGCTCCGGCGGAATTCCCGCTTGGAACCACCAAAGTAACATGGACAATAACGGACGAGCATGGCAATGCAACTAAGGGGACGCAAGAGGTCAAGATCGTAGATACGACCAAACCGGTCATTACAGCGCCGGAGGATCTTACGGTGGAGGCCACGGCGGTCAGATCCAAGGTTGCTCTGGGCGAGCCGGTAGTCTTCGATCTGTTCGAGACCGGGATCATTAACGATGCTCCGGTTGATTTCCCGGTCGGGACCACACTGGTTACCTGGATGGCCAGTGATCCAAGCGGCAATGTGGCAATCGCGAAGCAGAAGGTGAAGGTTGAAGACACTACTGCGCCTAAGCTGTCTATCCCGGCAGACGTCAAGGCAGAGGCTACAGCCATCAGAACTCCGGTTGTGACTGGCGAGGCCACGGCTACGGATATTTTTCCGGTTATTGTAACGAGCAATGCTCCCGAGAATTATGCCGTGGGCGTTACCGAGGTAATCTGGACGGCGAAGGATGCCAACGGTCTGGTAACCACCGGCAAGCAAAAGGTGACCGTAGTAGATACCACGCTGCCCATCCTGACGATTCCGCAGGATATCAGTGTGGAGGCTACCGCAGTAAATACTCCGGTTCAAATCGGCAAGGCTACGGCTACGGATCTGTTCCCGGTCACGGTGGTCAGCAATGCTCCGGCCAGCTACCCGCTCGGCAAGACCATTGTCACCTGGAAGGCGACTGATGCGAACGGCAATTTCAGTACCGGAACGCAGACGATTACGGTAACAGACACAACGGCCCCGGCAATCGCTGACATTCCGGACTACATTGCAGAGGCCACCGGACAGACGATGCAGATTAAGCTGCCGGTGCCTGCGGTCACCGATATCTTCGGGGTTGCCGCAGTGAGCAGCAATGCTCCGGCTTCTTATCCCCTGGGCGTGACTGAAGTCACCTGGACAGCGAAGGATGTGAACGGCAACGTATCCACGCGCAAGCAAAAGGTTACTATCTTGGACACCACGAAGCCGATGCTTACCGTGCCTGAGGATCTGACGGTAGAAGCGGCGGCGGTAGAGACTCTGGTGGAGATCGGTCAAGCGTCTGCCACGGATATCTTCAAGGTGACGGTGAAAAATAATGCCCCGGAAGCATATGCGCTGGGCGTAACAGAAGTGATCTGGACGGCAACTGATGCGAACGGCAATGTGACTACGAAGGTGCAGAAGATCAAGGTCGTGGACACGACGAAACCGGCGCTTACCGTGCCGGAGGATCAGACAGTGGAGGCAATGGCTGTTGAGACTCCAGTGGAGATCGGTCAAGCGTCTGCCACGGATATCTTCAAGGTGACGGTGAAGAATAATGCCCCGGAAGCATATGCGCTGGGCGTAACAGAAGTGATCTGGACGGCAACGGATGCGAACGGCAACGTGACTACGAAGGTGCAGAAGATCAAGGTCGTGGACACGACGAAACCGGCGCTTACCGTGCCGGAGGATCAGACAGTGGAAGCAACAGCTGTTGAGACTCCAGTGGAGATCGGTCAAGCATCTGCCATGGATATCTTCAAGGTGACGGTGAAGAATAATGCCCCGGAAGCTTATGCGCTGGGCGTAACAGAAGTGATTTGGACGGCAACCGATGCGAATGGCAACGTGACAACGAAGGTGCAGAAGATTAAGGTTGTGGACACCACGAAGCCGGCAGTAACTGTGCCAGAGGATCTGACAGTAGAAGCAACAGCTGTAGAGACTCCGGTGCAGATCGGTCAAGCAGCGGCCACGGATATTTTCAAGGTGACGATGAAGAATAATGCCCCGGAAGCGTATCCGCTGGGTGTAACAGAAGTGATCTGGACGGCAACGGATGCGAACGGCAACGTGACAACGAAGGTGCAGAAGATTAAGGTCGTGGATACGACGAAGCCGACACTAACTGTACCGGAAGATCTGACGGTAGAAGCAACAGCTGTAGAGACTCCGGTGCAGATCGGTCAAGCAGCGGCCACGGATATTTTCAAGGTGACGGTGACATCGGCTGCTCCGGCTGCTTATCCGCTGGGAACAACGACAGTTACCTGGAAGGCCAAAGATATCAATGGTAACGAGGTAACCGGGGTACAGCGGATTACCGTAGTGGATACGACACAGCCTTTGCTGAAATTCGAAGGACCACTGCAGCTGACCAAGGAAGCAACGGCTCTGGAAACCCCGGTAGAACTGGAAGTGCCAGCGGCGCTGGATTTCTTCCCGGTCACTCTAACCACAGATGCTCCGGGAGAGCATGGCGCGATCACTTCTGAGAAGACCCTAACCGCAAATTTCCCTATCGGTACTACGATTGTAAAATGGACAGCAATAGACAGCAGCGGAAATTCCGCAGTGGGCATCGTGAAGGTGACTATTGTCGATACGGTCAAACCTGCTCTTAAGCTTCCGGCTGATATTACTCTAGAAGCATCAGCCCTAAAAACTCCGGTGGATACCGGTGTGGCCACGGCTACGGATATTTTCAAGGTAACAATAACCAGCAACGCGCCAGAGGCCTTTGCGCTGGGAGTGACCGAAGTGGTCTGGACCGCTACGGATGCGAACGGAAATGTTAGCACAGGCGTGCAGAAGATCACGGTGGTGGATACGACGAAGCCGGTGCTGAAGCTTCCGGCTGACAAGACGGTGGAAGCAACGGCGCTGAAAACTCCGGTGGAGATCGGCGTAGCAACTGGGACGGATATTTTCAAAGTAACGGTAACCAGCGACGCCCCTGAGAGCTATGCGCTCGGAACCACAGATGTCAATTGGACCGCTACAGATGCGAACGGCAATGTCAGCACAGGTGTGCAGAAAATCACGGTGGTGGATACGACGAAGCCGGTGCTGAAGCTTCCGGCTGACAAGACGGTGGAAGCAACGGCGCTGAAAACGCCAGTGGAGATCGGCGTGGCAACAGGGACAGATATTTTCAAAGTCACAATAACCAGCAACGCCCCTGAGAGCTATGCGCTGGGAGTGACGGAAGTGGTCTGGACCGCTACAGATGCGAACGGGAATGTCAGCACGGGCGTGCAGAAGATTACGGTGGTGGATACCACGAAGCCGGTGTTGAAGCTTCCGGCTGACAAGACGGTGGAAGCAACGGCGCTGAAAACTCCGGTGGAGATCGGAGTGGCAACGGGGACGGACATTTTCAAAGTAACAATAACCAGTAATGCGCCTGAGAGCTATGCGCTGGGAGTGACCGAAGTGGTCTGGACCGCTACGGATGCGAACGGCAATGTCAGCACAGGCGTGCAGAAGATTACGGTGGTGGATACCACGAAGCCGGTGCTGAAGCTTCCGGCTGACAAGACGGTGGAAGCAACGGCGCTGAAAACTCCAGTGGAGATCGGCGTGGCAACAGGGACGGATATTTTCAAAGTCACAATAACCAGTAATGCGCCTGAGAGCTATGGGCTGGGAACCACAGATGTCACTTGGACCGCTACAGATGCGAATGGCAATGTCAGCACGGGCGTGCAGAAGATTACGGTGGTGGATACGACGAAGCCAGTGCTGAAAGCTCCGGCAGATGTTGCTGCTCCGGCAACCGGAACCAAGACGCTTGTGAACCTGGGCCAAGCTACAGCGAGCGATATCTTCGGAGTTGTGCTGAAGAATGATGCTCCGGCTGACGGCTTCCCGTTAGGAATAACAGTGGTCACCTGGACGGCCACGGATGTTAACGGTAATGTATCGACGGCGGTGCAGAATGTAACTGTTACTCAGACGTTCAAGGTTCAATCGTATAATGCGAGCAGAAGCAGCGTGACGAATACGATTTTTCCGCGAATATCCTTTGAGAATACCAGTAAGTCTACCTTACAGCTCTCCAGCATCAAGCTCAGATATTATTACACCGTCGATGGAGAGAGATTCCAGAGTTTCTATACGGATTATGCCAGAGTATCCGGCTCGAATACCAGGGTGATTCAGTCCTATGTTACGGGAAGCTTCCAGAAGACAGCAGGCAAAACCGGCAGTGATTATTATCTGGAAATCGGCTTCACCAACAGTGCCGGAAGTCTGAAGCCGGGAGAAACTGTAGAAATTCAGTGCAGATTCTGGAAATCGGATTTCTCTAATTATAATCAGACTAATGATTATTCCTTCAATGGACTGGCAACGGGCTTTACAGATACCAGCAAAATTACGGCCTACTCCTCCGGCAATCTGATTGCAGGGATGGAACCGTAATCGGCTAAGTAAGCATTGCACGGCTTCCAGGCTGTTGCCGGATCAGTGGCTGCAGCTTGGAGCTATTCATTAACGGGAGATCAACCAGCTCCATTAGCGGGGGTACGATATGCCAGACGACATGAATGAAATCCTTCAACGGTTGACCCGGGTAGAGACCAAGCTTGACATCATGAACAGTGCAAGGGATATAGCGCTTGAGGCTATGCAGAGCAGCAAATCGGCGCATTTGCGGATGGATGAGATGCGGGATGAGCTGTCCAGATTGAAGCTCAGGCAAGGGGAGAATCAGCGCTGGCTGGTGGGCACGATCATTAGCAGCGTGGGGATGTGTATTGCCGCAGCGGGACTTTTGATGAAAATATTAATCGGGTAGCAGACAGGAAGAAGGAGATGGGGGAATGGCCAAAGGCTTTGATTGCGCAGCACCGCTAACACGTACACTGGCTAAGAAATTCAAGGAGGATGGTTACGAATTCGTATGCCGTTACCTCGTGCCCTCCGGCTGGAAAAGGTTAACCCAGGCGGAGGCGGTTGCCATCAGCGCTGCGGGGCTGCAAATTGTCTCTGTGTATGAAACGACCGCCAGCCGTGCGCTGAGAGGCCGTGCAGCCGGTCTGACAGACGGGGCGATTGCCGCACAGACGGCCCTTGCGGTTGGACAACCTGCCGGGAGCCGGATCTACTTCGCCGTTGATTTCGATGCCTCTGCAAAACAGATGGATACGGTGATAGAGTATATTACGGCAGCAGGAGAAGCCGCCCGGAATTACCAGTCGGGTGTCTACGGGAGCGTGACCGTTATTGAAGCTGCAATGGCCGCTAAGGCCTGCACCGGCTTTTGGCAGACGTATGCCTGGAGTAAAGGCCGAAAAGCGGAGGGTATCCACATTTATCAATACGACAACGGCCCCAAGGGATTGGGTCAGCCGGTTCACGGGGTGAATGTGGACCTCAACCAGTCCAGCGGAGAGGCGGGCTGGTGGAGCACACAGTCTGCTGCGGTTCCTGCACCAGGCAATGTAAACGGGGAGGGAAAAGACTATATGATGAAGAAAGAGGATGCGGGCAAGATCATTGCTTTTCTTCAAGCGGCTTATATGGCTGCAGGTAATGCAGAGTCTGGAAAAGAATTTCACCGTCTGGCGAATGAGCTGCGCAAAGCCTCGGGCCAAGCGGCAGACCCGAATAACCGTTAATCCGCAGAATGGTTAACAGGCTGCCTTAGGGCGGCCTTTTTGACATGAGAATATACATAATTAATTGAATAAATGGATTTATTTATAACTCCGGCTGTAAAAAGCGCTATGGATTTTACTTTATCTATAGGATCGATTTTTTACAGAGGGGGGACTCCATTGCAGACCCAAGCAACCGTAAGTAAGGAGAAAGATAAAGCATCCGGCGGCCATAAACCATACAGCAATCCGCAGGTACTCATTCATCCGGCAGCCACGAAACAACCGGACCCGGTAGAGATTATCCGGCGTGTCCGCCAGAATCCGGCTTCCTTAAGCCGTGAAGACAAGCTGGCGCTCCAACGCACACTCGGCAACCGGGCCGTGGTTCAATTGTTATCGAGTCTGAAGGAGGATGGGAAGAAGAAAGAGCAGGCAGATCATGGAACCCAGGCGGCTGGACCAAGTAAGAGCGCGGCCGCAGAAGCCCAGATGGAAGAGCATACGGATTCACCGGAAGCGGTGCAAGCAGAAGCAGAGCAAGCCAGCGCTCCGGCTGAAACCAAGATGCAGAGTAAGGAGGAGTCGGAGGCGCAGGCAGCAAGCGCTGCTGCATCTGTTACACAAACTAAGCCTGTCGGAGGGGGCAGTTCTTTCGGCCCAGGGGCTGTCAAGAAGACGGCAGCGCCTGCCCGGCCAAAGGGGAGAGTGGAGGCCGCTGTAGAGGTGCAAGCTGAAGCGGCAGAATCAGATTCCGCTGCTCCGGCTGCAGAAGAGGCCCGGGAAGAGCCGTCTGCGGGACCGGTACATGCCGGGAAGGCGGAGGAGTCAGCAGCAGCTCAGGGAGAGGAAGCGCCGGAGCCAGCCAAGAAGTCCGCCGCCTCCAAAGGCGCTGATGCACCGAAGAAAGCAGCGAAGGAGCCATCGCTCGGAGCAGCACTAGGTGCCTTGGCGGGAGATGGGAAGGAGAAGCCGGCGAAGGGCAAGGCGGTGAAGATCAGCGGTGAAGATCCGGGGCAGATTCTGGATCAGCTGACACAGGTTCAGCCGACAGAGCTGGGGGATGCCTATGCCCAGGCTGTGAATGTATCCTCCGGTGCCTTCACGAAGCAGACGCAGAAGACCAAGCAAGGGCTGCCTGCTGTTCCAGTGCCGACCGGCTTGAAAGGGAAGGTCCTGCAGGCCCGGAAGAAACCATCGGCGCTGAAGCACGCTGTGAAGGAAGGCTTCAAAAGCGAGCGTACTGGCGGGGCTGTTAGTACAGGGAAGCTGGATAAAATGAACATTAGTGCATCCGGTTCCGGGAGCAATCCAGAGGCGATGCTCAGCGAAATCCGCTCCGCAGCCGCCCAGCCGCCGGGAATCAGTATGACCGGGGAGGCAGATCCCTCCCAGATGGAGGGTTTTCATCAGGAGGCCTCCCAGCAGGTGAGCGCAGCCAAGCAGGCGGAGATGGGCCAGATCAAGCAGCCGTTCGGGGAGAATGAGATCTATCCCGAGCCGGATGGCACCGTGGTGAAGGCTGCTGCAGGGCTGAAAGGCGGGCAGGCACCCGGGGCCAAAAAACTGCCTGCGCTGGCACTGCCTGCAGATATGACTGCCGGACTGAACCGTAGTCTGGCTCCAGAGATGAAGAAGCAGCTTGGTACCAAGCAGGCGGAATATAAGAAGGAACAAGCCAAATTCGACAGTAAAGTGCTGAGCTCCAAAGCTGACAGCCAGGCGCAAATCCGGCAGGCCGAGACCGAGGCGAAGAACAAGCAGATCAGCCAGCAGACTGGAGCCAAAGCAGAAGTCACCCAATTGCAGGGCGAGTGGAAAAAGGAGCTGGATGCTGCCGAGACGGACTATACCAAACAGGCCGGGTCAGCCGCCCAGCAGAAGAAGCAGGAGATCAACAGTGTCCGCACAGACAAAGAGCGGGAAGCTCAGAAGAAGCAGTCTGAAGCGGAGCGGGAAGCGACGCAGGCCTACAGTAAAGCTAAGAAGGAAGCAGACGGCAAGCATGAACAGGAGAAGGCCAAGGAAGAGAAGAAGGGCGGCTTCCTCGGCTGGGTGAAGGGGAAGCTTGAAGCTGTCGTCGAACTCGTTAAGAAAGCAGTTAACTTTATTTTTGAGGGTCTCCGCAAAGCGGTTAAGTTTATTTTTGACAAAGCGAAGCAGGCTGTGCTGGGCATCATTGAACTGGGCCGCAAGCTGATTACAACCCTGATCAAGGGACTGGGTGTGCTGCTTAAAAAGCTGGTGTCCGTTGTATTTGCTAAGTTCCCCGGCATTGCGGCCAAGATATGCAGCAAGATTGACGGAGTTGTCAATAAGGCCATTAAAGCGGTCAACCAGCTGGCCCAGAAGCTCAAGACCAAGGTCACTCAGGTGATGGACTTCCTGGCTGCTAAGGTGGATCAGGCGCTGGCAGCAGTGCAGAACTTCTATTCCAAGCTGATCTCCACCCTAGGCAGTCTGCTGATTGCCACGTTCCTGGATGTGTTGTCCCGGATTGGAGCGCTCGGCCAGGCGGCGAAGCGTTCCTTCAGCCATCTGGAAGGAAAGATGTGGGAGTATCTGCTTGGGGTAGATATCTCCAAGCCAATGGGCGCTGGAGCAGCAGAAGGCGGAGTTGCAGAACAGGCAGAGGGCGAGGGTCCGGCAGCGGATGAGAAGTTGACCGCTGAAGATATCGAGATGGAATCGGTGGAGCAGGGTGAAATGGACCCTGCACTGGTGCAGGAGGCGAACTTGAAGGACGGAGAAGAGAGGGAGATGTCCGGCAGCCGTGACCCAGCAACAATGGACAGCATTATGGCGGAATTCGACACCGGAGCAGCCAAGCAGAGCCTTGGCGGCAAAATCGCAGACGGTGCGAAGCTGCGCGCAGGCAATGCGAAAATGTTGTTTGACCAAATTAAATCATTTGTAATAAAATGGATGAAGGCCCATGGATTACAGCTGCTTGCAGGCATAGCTGGAGTATTAGTTGTTGTGGGCGCTGCTTTTGCCATCAGTGGCGGTGCCATTACTGTTCTTATTCCCCCTATTATTAATATTATCACTGTTGCGATGCAGGCTCAGGCAATTGTTTCTATTGCACAAGCCTTAGCGCAAGCCGCCGGCTACATCGGCACCTACCTGAGCCAGGGCTGGCAGAAGATGATCGAACCTGCCGCAATTGCGCTCGCTACTGCACTGGCGATGGGACTGGTTGAGCTGGCGATGGCGGGTGGCTTCAAAGCTGTCGGAGCCAACCTCAAGAAAGCCGGACAAGCTGTCAAGAAGGGCGTCGGAGCGGCAGCCAGCGGGGTGAAGAACGTTGTAGGCGCAGGAGCCAAAGGCATCAAGAGCCTGCTGAAATCCGGGGCCAAGCTGGCCTCCAAGAGCGGCAGCATGATTATACGTAATGGTAAAATCGTGATCAAGAGCCTGCAAAAAGGGCTCATGAAGGGGGCCAAAAATCTCCGGGGCCTGCTGGACCGGATTCTGCAAAAGTTCAAGTTCAAGAAGTTCAAGCTGGTGCGCAAGGGCAAGCATATTCGTCTGTACGGCGAGGTTAATCCTTGGGTGTTGTTGATTGACGGAACTATGCAGGACATAGAGGAGCAGGATTTCAATCAAAAGATCCTGAAATTAAAGCAAGAGGGTAAGAAGCCGGTTAAGCTTAGTGATGCGGAATATAGCAAACTCAGTAAGCTAGAAGATACAGAGCTAAAAAAAATCTCTATGAATGCAGATGGGGATAAAGATAAGATTGATTTTGATAGCTTTGAGGACCCGAGTGATGTTATTAACCAAAGGGCGAAGAAAGCAGGACTTGATTTATCACCGAAGTCTAGCCCTTATAAGCAATTGGGATATAGGACAAAGAAAAAATTCAATAAAAAGGTTGATAATAGAACGATAACTAAAGAAGAGTGGAAAAGACTTCAATGGAATAAAAGACTCGATTCAAGAAGGGATGAAGGGGTGCAAAAATTCTGGGATCAGGAAAGAGCAAGAATTAGGAATGGTGAGCAAACAACTCGTGAATGGTCGCAAGAACAAATAAATGATATTTTAAATGATAAAGCACCCACTTTTAATGGGAAAACTATTACAGGACATCATGCTTATTCAGTTTCTAAGAATCCTCATCTAGCAGACAAAGGAGAGATTATATATCCGGCAACGTTTAAAGAACATTTAAAACGTTGGCATGGAAATTCATATCGTAAGAGTTTACCTGGTAAACCAATGAATCCGCAATTCCCGGAGGAATTTTAGAATAAAATATATATTTGAGGTGAGGTATTTTGTCCACATATTCTTTATTACTGGATTCAAATATAAGCGGTAAATTGTTAATGACAACAAAAAAACATGTGAATTTATCCCTTCATGAAATTAAATTTAACAGCATGAATCATATACCGATAATGATTGTAAATCGTAGAAACAAAGAGGAACTGGAGTTAATGAAAAATTTAGTCCAGGTATTATCAACACATCAATCAAAATTTAGGATTCTTAAACAAACTGAAGACGGGGTAGAAGAGTTACCACTTGAAATGTTCATGAATAGCTTTGAACTATCACGCCAAATTGCACAGGAGAGAGAACGATTGGATGCAATATTGCTAAAAGAGGACGATGAAGTTTAATAATATAATCTTTTTGTGGTAATGTTTTTAAGTGTATATTAATAACGTGAAGGGGCTACCAAGTGCCGAATGACCCCATCATTTTGTCAACCGTTAAATCAATCAGGTCAATTATGGTCAGATACTACCATGATTGACCTGTTTTTTGTTATCTTCATTTTCTTGGCTTTTTTAATATAACTGAAAAATCCAAGCTGATAAAAAAACTAACCATTCCCCCTCCCCCCAGTTGTAATCCCCCACCCAAAACTTACTTTATATATGAACAAGAAAATATAGAGTGAGGACAGAACTGCCGATGAAATTCAAAAAATTGGCTAGAGGCTATCGAAAGGAAACAGCGGAGGCTGCTGACCGTGTGGAACGGGTTAAAGCAGCCGGGCTTGGCGCAGGTGCTACAGCTGCTCCTGCTTCCGCTCATGAAGCAACTTCTGAAGCAACTTCCGAAGCAGTTCCCCGACAGGAGAGCAGCGAACCCGCTCCGCCCTACAGCTCCAACCAAGAACATCTCGCAGAAGAGCTGCAACTGCTGGAGCTCCGGCTTAAGCTCAGGTACCTTGCGGGACCGAAGCCGCACGCAGAGCTGGAGCTGGTGGACGAGGAGATCCGCAGTCTGCTGGATGTCCAGCCAGAAGATGAGCGTTACATCAATCTATTAACAGCGGAAATTGCTCATTTGGAACGGCAGATTGCTGCCAGACTGAGGACTAATTTCCACCCATCAGCAGGTCAGTCACCCAGTCCAGCTCTCCGCCTTACGTGCACAGAAATGGCTTCTGCACTTAGCCTGCCGGGGCTGGAGGTAACCAGTCCCGCACCCAGGCTCATGCTCCCGGAGGTGGCTTCAGCACTTAACCTGTCGGGGCTGGAGGTAAGCATCCTGGTCGCTTGTCTGGCGCCTGAGCTGGACGGCAAGTATGGACGAATCTATGCCTACCTGCAGAATGATATGTCGGACAAACGCCCTTCGGTGGGTTGGGTCCTGGATGTATTCGCCGGGGCAGAGGAGGAGCGGCAGGCGGCCCGTCTGCTGTTCGATGCGAATGCGCCGCTGATGAAGCTGCTGCTGGAGCGAAGAGGGGAGTACGGCGACAGCCGCATTCCGCTAATCGCCCGGCCGCTGAAGCTGGAGGATTGGGCGGTGAATCTGCTGCTCGGCTATGAGGTGCTGGATGAGCGTCTGACGAAGGCGGCGAAGCTTAGCACGGTGCCTCTTCCGCAGCAGTCCCGTTTCCCGGCTGAGCTAGAGCAGAAGCTGCTGCGGTTCGCGAAGCATTACAGCAGCAGCGGGGCCGGCAGCTCCGGTAGCTCTCGCAGCCTGCTATACGTCAGCGGGCCGGACGAGGCCGTGAAGCTCGGAGGTATCCGCGAGGTCTGCGGCACCCTGGGACTCTCTGTCCTGGTTGCCGATCTGGAGAAGCTGCTGCGCCCTGAGGCTGATTTCAGCGAAATGCTGAGGCTGCTTGGACGGCATGCGCTGCTGATGAAGACGGCCCTCTGCTTCACCGGCTTCGACAGCCTGGTGACAGAGGATGACCGCTACAGCCTGCAGATCCGGCTCCTCATGGAGATGCTGGCAGACAGTGCACCGCTGACGTTCATCCTTGGAGAAGCGCAGTGGGGAATCAGCTTCACCGGAATTCCGCTGAACTTCATGCAGATCGACTTGCCCTTTCCGGATGCAGCGGCCCGCAAGGCGGCGTGGACAGCCTTCGGCCAGAAGTATAAGCTGTCTCCGCAGATGGAACTGGATGAAGTCAGCGGCAGCTTCCGCTTCACTTCAAGCCAGATCCGGGCCGCGCTGAACGGCGGTGAGAACATCGCCGTCTGGAATGGCTCCAGGGAGAGGGGGATCAGCACGAAGGATCTATACCAAGCCTGTTACTTCCAGTCCAGCCGCAGAATCCAGGCACTGGCCTCGAAAGTCCAAGCCATGTATACCTGGGATATGCTGGTGCTTCCCGAAGAGCAGCTGAATCAGCTGAAGGAAATCTGCCGTCAGGTGAAATACCGCGCACTCGTCTATGGGGAGTGGGGCTTTGCGGGACGGCTGTCGCTCGGAAGAGGGCTGAACATCCTGTTCTCGGGGCCGCCGGGCTCCGGGAAGACAATGGCCGCTGAGGTGATTGCGACTGAGCTGAGTCTGGAAATCTACAAGATCGATGTCTCGCAGATTGTGAGCAAGTATATCGGGGAGACCGAGAAGAATCTGTCACGGATTTTTGATGAGGCGGAGACCTCGAACGCCATTCTCTTCTTCGATGAAGCGGATGCCTTGTTCGGCAAGCGCTCTGAGGTCAAGGATGCGCATGACCGGTATGCGAATGTGGAGATCAGCTACCTGCTGCAGAAGATGGAGGAGTACACGGGAATTGTGATTCTGGCGACCAACCTGAATCAGAATCTGGACGATGCTTTTGCCCGCAGGCTGCATTTCAAGCTGGAATTCCCGTTCCCGGAGGAGCAGCAGCGCGGCCGGATCTGGCAGGGAATGTTCCCGGCGGGAGCGCCGCTTGATGCCGGCCTGGATTACGATTTCATGGCGGAGAAGTTCATTCTGGCCGGAGGCAACATCAAGAACATTGCCTTGAATGCGGCCTTTTATGCGGCCCATGAGGGTTGTTCGATCGGGATGAAGCAGATCATGCTGGCGGCCAAGCGGGAGTATCTGAAGCTGGGCAGAACCTTTTTGCAATCGGATTATGCGCCCTATCACACACTGATCGAGGTGAAATAAGCATGGCCGTGGATACAGGTACGGTAATAAGAGATGTCAGCACCAGCCTGAAGGCGCTACTGAAGGCGCATGTGCCTGAGCTGAACGATGACAGCTTCATCAGCTTCGGCTCTCCGAGTGACATTGACAGCTCAACGATGAAGCTCTCAATGTGTTTGTATTATCTGAGCCATAGCCCAAGTATGCGCAACAGTGAGAAGGAAGAGACCGGCGGCAAGAATGAGTTCATGTATCCGCCGGCTTATCTGGATTTGTACTATCTGCTCACACCTTATGCCAAGGACAGGGAGACTGAGCAGCTGATCCTGGGCCGGATCTTTCAGCTGTTCCATGAGCATCCGGTGCTTAGCGGCAGCGATCTGCGGGGGAACCTGGCCGAATGCGGCAATGAGAAAATCCGGATCTCCTATAACAACCTGACGATTCAGGATATCAAGCAGCTGTGGGAAGTGTTCCCCGGGAAGCCGGCTAAGGTGAGCCTGTCCTATCTGGTGTCGCCGGTACGGCTGCCTGCGGATAAGACGATCCTGATCCCACGGGTTGAGGTGAAAGAGCTGGGCGTTCATCCCCTGTAGTCAGGCTGGCAGAGACTGCTTCTGTGAAGGGAGTGATTCATGGAGGGAATGACATGCAAGGCACCCGTACAAGCGGATATTCCGCAGACAAAGGCAGCTGTGCCTAACCGGATTGTGTAAGCTGACCAACCTTAAGTTTATGCTTCCTTAGCCAGTTTTGCCGAAGGTTTCTCTCAGAAGCAGAAGCTAATTAAACTTTTTTAGGAGGGTAAGAGATGGCAAATTATTTATCGCCAGGCGTGTATGTGGAGGAAGTCTCAAGCGGGGTCAAGCCGATTGCCGGTGTGGGCACCTCAGTCGGGGCCTTCGTCGGAATCGCAGAAAAAGGGGTCATCGGCAAAGCGGTACTGGTCACCAACTGGAGCCAGTTCGTCAATGAGTTCGGCCAGTTTATTCCGAATGGCTATCTGGCTTATGCCGTGTATAACTTTTTTGCGGAAGGAGGCACCTCCTGCTACGTAGTGAGAGCGGCATCCACCGATATCCGGCCGGCTTCGCTTGCGGTTCGCGATACCGATAATCTGGATTTATTCAAAGTAGTTGCACGTTCGGAAGGGGAGTGGGGCAACCGGATTTCGGTCAAGATCAGCCCGTCCTCTAACAAGCAGCAATTTGGCTTCAAGATGATTGTGCAGTATCTGCTGGACAGTGATTTCAATGATGAATACAGCGGAGAAGACGAAGAGGGCAAAATCGTCGAAATCTTCGACAACATGCTCTTGATCAATTTTGAAGAAAAGGTGAATCAGGTATCCGCCTTCGTCAGTGTGAAGCCGCTGGTGGACCTGACCATTCTGGAGAATATGGAGAAAACGCCGGCGTTCAATGAAACAGCCCTGTCCCTCAGCGGCGGTGTGAACGGGATGTCCCCGATTGATTTCCTGGGGGATGCGGTCAAGCGGGCCGGTATCCATGCGTTCGATACGATTGACGGCATCAACATTGTAGCGGCTCCAGACCTTGCAGATATGGCGTACAGCCGGGGCACCATCCTGGATATGCTGAACTATTGCAAGCTGAGAAAAGACTGCATCTTCATCGTAGATCCCCCACATGGCTTAAGCCCGCTGGAGGTCAAGGATTTCAAGGAGGGGGCGGGCGATTATTCGGGCAATTCATTCAATACGTCCTACGGCGCCCTGTACTATCCTTGGGTCTATATCAACGATCCGCTGACCGGGAAGCAGAAGCTTGTGCCGCCGTCCGGGGCGATTGCAGGCACGTATGCCTATGTCGATGCCGTACGCGGTGTCCACAAAGCACCGGCAGGCACCACCGACGGTTATCTGGATTCTGTAGTCGGGATTGAGAAGATCATTACCAAGGCGGAGCAGGAGCTGCTGAATCCCGGCGGCATCAACGTGATCCGCTCCTTGCCGGAAGGCATCTGTGTCTGGGGAGCCAGAACGCTGTCCGCCGATTCGGAATGGAGTTACGTCAACGTCCGGCGGCTGATGATGTACATTGAAGAATCGCTGGATGAGGGCAGCCAGTGGGTCGTGTTTGAACCGAATGATCCAAGCCTCTGGGGCAAGGTCAAACGCAATCTTACGGCCTTCCTGACCCGGGTATGGAGAGACGGTGCACTCTACGGAACCACGCAGGAAGAGGCCTTCTTCGTCAAAGTGGACGAGGAGAACAACCCGCCTGCCGTGCGGGATGCCGGCCAGCTGATTATCGAAGTGGGTGTAGCCCCGGTCAAACCGGCTGAATTCGTAGTCATCCGGGTCAGCCAGAAGACCTTATCCAAATAAGAGATTGAGAGGAGATTTATCCTATGGCAACCGGCAAAAGATTAGACCCTTACCGCAATTACCGCTTCCGCGTTGTAATTGACGGCATTCAGACCGCAGCCTTCGCAGACGCAACGATACCGGATACATCCACAGAGGCTGTGGACTACCGGGAGGGCATTGATGCCCCGCATGCACGCAAGCTGTCGGGCTTGACCAAATTCGGGAATATCACTTTGAAAAAAGGTCTGACCGACTCCCTGGAGCTCTACAACTGGCGCAAGTCGATTGAGGATAAAGGCGCGCTGAAGAACCGCAAGAGCTTGTCGATCATCCTGGTGGATGAAGAAGGCAATGACAAGGCGCAGTGGGATATCCTCGAAGCCTGGCCGATCAAGTATGATGTCAGCGCCCTTAGCGCCAAAGGCAACGAGGTCTCTGTCGAGTCGATGGAGCTGGTGCATGAAGGGGTACGCAGAGTGAAATAGCTTCCCGCCCTTCGTCATCGTCACTGTGGATGTGATGCGATACGCCAAAACATAAGATGGACGGTATGGACATCATATTCATGGCTGGGATGCCGGAAGGAAGCGAAGACATGAGGATGGTCTAGAGGAGGAAGTGAGGGAGATCATGGAACTATTACAAACTGAATTCAGCTTCACCCTGCCCAAAGGGTACGTGGATGAAGCGGGCACGCTGCATAAGCAGGGGACCATGCGTCTGGCTACCGCAGCCGATGAGATTACACCGCTACGGGATTCCAGGGTTCAGCAGAACCCTGCGTATCTGACAGTCATTCTGCTCTCCAGAGTGGTCACCGGACTGGGCGGGCTGGGCATGATTACACCGAGAGTCATCGAAGAATTGTATACCTCGGATTTCGCTTATCTGCAGGATCTGTATAACCGGATTAACCAGAACGGAAGTAATGCGGTTCATGCGCAGTGCCCCAAATGCGAGCAGCGCTTCGAGCTTGAACTGGAACCGCCGGGGGAATAGTCGGCTACCCCCTTGACCGCCTCTACGAGGAGGTAGCCTTTCTGACCTACTATCTGCACTGGGACTATACGGCGGTGCTGAACCTGGAGCATGCTGAACGGGACCGCTGGTGCAGTGAAGTCAGCCGGATCAACCAGAAGCTGAGTGGCGGGGAAGAGAAGAAGAACTTCTTTGAGGCTTAGGAGAGGATAACATGAAGGCAAATATGCTAAATATCGGCGCGAAAAGTAGCTGGGTACCCGGGTACCGGGAAGATCCCTTTCTTGCTTATAACTTTATCGTGGAAATTGACGGGATCTCCGTGGCCGGATTCTCTGAGGTCTCAGGTCTTAGCGTGGAGACACAGGTGGAGCGCAAAACCTTCGGTGGTGAGAATCATAAGGAATTTGTGTTCCTGGGACCGACCAAATACTCGGATCTGACGCTGAAAAACGGGGTCACGAATGATGAATATCTGTGGAACTGGTATCAGAATGTGGTCAATGGGGTCATCCGGCGGCGCAGCGGGTCCATCTGTCTCTTGGATCATTCCGGCACGCCCAAGGTGTGGTGGAACTTCATAGAAGCCTGTCCCATCAAATGGGAAGGGCCGGCGTTCAACGCCAGTAGCAGCGCGGTAGCCGTCGAGAGTCTGGTTCTGACTCATAACGGTCTGTACAGGTACCGGTAATGAGCCGGAGCATTCGGAGCACGGCGGCTCCTGCGAATCAGAAGCAGACCGAGTTCATTCAGTCGATTCTGGCAAAATACGGCCTGACTCGTTGGCGGAGCAAGCTGAAAGACCTGATCCTGCGGCACAATCCGCTATATGCTGCGGAACCGGAGACATTGCAGCGTACGGACCTGGTGACCAACCATATCCATCAGTCATTCTATTATCCGGCAGTAACGGGGAAGAACAATCCCGGACCGGCAAGCCGCATCCTGCTCATTACTCAAAGCAGGAGCACGGCTGGACTTAGCGCTCAATCTGCTTCTCCTGGTCAAGCTGAGGATCTACGGAGCGGGCTTCATTCAGCAGCCGGACGATTTGATTCGGTACAGGTGCTGCAAGAGAGAGTCTCGCAGCATAGAAACAATCAACATCAGCTAACAACGGAGTATCGCATTCGAAATACAGCGCTTCATCCGGCTGAACCTGTAGCTGCTCATCCAGCCGGAGCAAGACAGGTGCAAGTCTCTGCGCCGTCCGGGTTGTCTGTTCTGAAGCCGCAGCCTTTAGGCGTTACAGCCGAAAGAAGCGGTGGAGACCGGCAAAACAGAGGCGAACTGCCGACTGCTTCTGTCCTTCCAGGGCAGCAGGACAGGGTGACAGGTAGACCGGCACATACAGTCCATCACCAGCAGCAGCTGGTGCAGGTGATGCAGCTGCTGCGGACTTATGGCGTTAAGCAAGAAAGGGAGACCGGAGCGGAAGCGCAGCCCTTGTGGCAGAAGTCTGGGCATTCTGTACGGGCAAAATCATTGAAGCATGAACGGGAGACCGTCCCGGGCTCAGTCGGGACCGCTGTGGAAGCACAGCTTAAGACTCCCACCCTCAGCTTCAAGCCCGATAATCTGCTGCTTCCGCATTCCAGCGTAAATACCAGTCTTCAGCTCGGCTTAGGTCAGCAGCTGACGGCAACGCTTGAACAGCTGGAGAGCAGGCAGGAGCTTCTGAGCCCGCTGCTCTCAGCCGTTAGTACGGTTCATCAGAGGCAGCCGATGAAGTCATTGCAGCTGGCGCAGCCGCAGATCCTGCTGCCGCTTGGGGACGCGTCAGGTGCACCAGCTGCGGCCAGGCGGGCGGCTTCCGCGCGAATGGCCGCAGCCGGAGGCCGGTCAGCTCCAAGAGGGCCTGGGCCTGCGGCTCCGGTGGAGGCTGACCTGATCTACGCTGCGGACCGGACAGAGCTTCCGTCCGCCCCGCAGCGAAGGTCGCCGGGCAGCCAGCTTCTGAAGGCTGGCCCTGCTTATGAACCGGACCTTCAGCCTTCCGCCAGCCATAGCCGCCTGGTGCTGCGGAAGCCTGAAGCGCCCCGCGCGGCTCTGCCGGAGCCCATGCAGCAGCAGCTGGAGCGTGTGCTGCAGGAACAGGCGGCCCAGGCTCCGGCGCAGGCCTTCACCAAGGCCGTTCCGCCGCCGGCCATGAATGCAGCAGAGCTGAATCAGCTGGCTGAGCGGGTATATCAGGTGCTGGAGAAGAGAATGGCAATACGCAAGGATCGGAGGGGGCTAAGATAATGGCGGAGAAAGCGAAGATCATTCCTCTGGATTTGCCCGTGGGTGCCATTGAGGTGATGTTTAACCCCAATGAGTACACCGTTTCTTTTGAAGGCAAATATACCGGTGAGAAGAACAATAAGCAGTTCCAGATTACAGAGACACCGGAGTTCAAGGTCTCTTTGTTCTACGATACCTATGAGCAGCGCAAGGATGTCCGCAAGAAGACCCGGCAGCTGACCTCGCTGCTTGATCCCAAGGTCAGCGGCAAAAGCACGAAAAAACCGCCGGTCTGCATGTTCGTCTGGGGCGGCTTCACCTACCGCGGCCTGCTGAGCAAGATTGAGCAGAAGTTCACGATGTTCATGGATAACGGCACACCTGTCCGCTCGCTGCTGGATGTGACCTTCATTACAGATGAGCCGGACAAGTCGGTGGAGGACAGCCAGGGCCTGAATGCCTGCCGGAAGCTGTGGGTGGTCAAAAGCGGGGACCGGCTCGACCTCATTGCGAATGAGGCGCTGAAGGAGCCGCTGGCCTGGCGCAGAATTGCCGAGCTGAACAGGATCGTCAATCCGGTTGGCTTTCCTGGCAAAAACGATATCGGGAGAACTCTGGTTATCCCGGATTAAGGCGGGGATTGCATGGGCACCAGTGTAGCGAATTACAAAATCGAGCTGAACGGAAGCAAGCTGTCCGCTGAACTGACAGCGGCGGTGGAAGGCGTCACGCTGGAGGATGAGCTTAATCTGCCGGCGGTATTTTCCATCCAGATGAATATGGTGAATGCCGGAAGCGGCATGTGGCGGGGAACGGATCTGACGAGCCTTAAGCCGGGCGACCAGCTGAAACTCTCCCTTGGACTCGACCAGCCGGAGCCGATGATCAGCGGGGAGATTACCTCGCTGGATCTGAACTTTGCGGAGCATTCGGTGCTGGATATCCGCGGATATGATCTGCTGCACAGGCTGCGTATGGGGACAAGGAGCAAAGCTTTTCTGAAGAAGAAGGATAGTGACATTGCTGCGGAAATCGCCAAGGAGCATGGACTGACCCCTGTGGTGGAGGATACCGGAACGGTGTATCCCTACCTCTTCCAGAATAATCAGAGCAACTACGAATTTCTGCTGGAGCGGGCAGCCCTGCTCGATTATGAGCTGTTCGCGGCAGACAAGAAGCTGCATTTCGTCAAGTCGCGGTCTGTGAAGGCCCCGGTGCTGCCGGAGATGAGCTTCAAGAAGGATTTTGAACGGCTGAATCTGGAACTTAGGGCTCTTACCCGGGGTAGTAAAGTGACGCTTAAGGGCTGGGATGTGAAGGAGAAGAAGGAGCTTGAGGCCATCGCTAAGAGCGGGGAAGAGACGACCAGAATGGGCGGGAAGGAAGGCGGCTTCTCGATCAGCACCGCAGCGGTCGGGGAATCACCGATTGTCATTATGGCCGAGAATCTGCTGGATATGAACGAAGCCAAGGTGCTGGCTGCCGCCGCTTACAACAGCCGTCTGCGCGAATTCATTGCCGGGGAAGGCATGAGCTGGGGGAACCCGAAGCTCCGGGCGGGGCAGACTGTGAAGCTGATGGGTCTGGGCGAGCGCTTCAGCGGCATTTATTACATTGTAGCTACAGTTCACAAGATCGACAGCAAGGGCTATACCACGACGTTCAAGGTGAAGAGGACTGGCCTATGAGTGAAGGACCCGGAATTAGCAATTTTATGGACAGCATCATGAATGAGGGACGGATTTTCGGTGTAATGGTGGGGATTGTCATCAATAATGACTCGGCGAACCATGCGGATAAGCCTGGGCCCGGACGGGTGAAGGTGAAGATCCCGCTGATGGGGATGCCGGAATCCAACTGGGCGCGTATGGCGTCCTGGATGGCCGGGAAGGAGCGGGGAGCCTTTTGCCTGCCGGAGGTGGAGGATGAGGTACTGGTAGCCTTTGAGAACGGGGATGTCAACCGCCCTTATATCATTGGCTCCTTGTGGAATGGACAAGACCTGCCGCCGGAGACCAACAAGGACGGCAAGAATAATATCCGCCTGTTCAAATCCCGCAGCGGGCATGTTCTGCAGTTCGCCGACACCAAGGGGGAAGAGAGCATCACGCTTACCTCCGCCAAGGGCCACGTAATCAAGCTGGATGACAAGGGCGGCGCGGAGCAGATCCGGATTAGCGACAAATCAGGCAAGAACCGGATCATCCTGGATACCAAGGCTAACAAGGTATCGGTATCCGCCGGTGCGGATATTGAAATCTCGGCGGGAGGCAAGCTGTCCCTGTCCGCCAAATCCATTGAAATGAAATCATCGGCGGGCACTGCCATCGAAGCCTCGGCCGGGATGGAGGTCAAAGCCGCCGCCAGTATGACGATCAAAGGGGCTACGGTCAACATCAATTAGAGAGGGGGCTTCATTCATGGGACAGCCTGCAGCGAAAAAAGGCGACCGGATTCTGGCGACGGATACACATATCGTGATGCTTCCAGCCGGATCGGCTCTCGTTCCGACACCCTTGCCCCATCCCTTCACGGGAATCCTGGACGGTGCGCTGAGCACGAATGTCAAGATTATGGGGCAGCCGGCAGCCACCATGGATTCTACGGCCACGAATACGCCGGCCCATGTTCCGCAGGGAGGCCCGTTTCAGAAGCCTCCAACCAATAAGGGGACCATCAGCGCCGGAAGCACAACGGTATTTATCAACGGGAAAAAGGCTGCTAGAAACGGTGATCCGGCGCTGACCTGCAATGATCCGGCCGACCTACCGGCAGGGAAAGTGTCTGCTACGGGAACGGTCTTAATAGGAGGCTGAGAGATGGAAGTTGTAGATTTTTTGGGACGGGGCTGGACGTATCCGCTCGCTGTCCAGCGGGGCAGTCTCCGATCCTCCGGTGGAGAAGACTCCATCCGGGAATCGATCATTCTGATTCTGTCAACGGCCCGCGGCGAGCGGGTCATGCGGCCGGATTTCGGCTGCAGACTGAATGAGCTGGTGTTCTCGCCCAATACCATGAGCACCGCAACCTTGCTGCGAAGCTTCATTGAAGAAGCCTTGCAGAACTGGGAGCCGCGCATTGAAGTGGACGACATTACGGTCACCCCGCGCTCAGACCGCTCCGAGCTTGAGGTGTCCATTGACTATTCGATCAGGGCCAGCAACAGCAAATATAATCTGGTCTATCCATTCTTCCTTGAAAGCGTGGGGAAATAATGCCAAAGCAAATACCTATTATTGATAATCGGGATCAGGAACACCTGGTTCCCGAGCTACGACGTTTAATCTACCAATACTGCAGCCGGGAATGGACGGATGTGCCGGAGCTTGAGGCAGACAAGAAGGCAGATGCGCTGGTCCATATCTTCACCGGGATGATGGGCAAAGTGATCAGCCGGCTGAATCAGGCGCCTGCGAAGAACTTCACCTCCTTCCTGAATCTGATCGGCATTCATCCTACTCCGCCCCGTGCTGCCAAAGTTCCGCTGCTCTTCCGGCTGAAGCCGGATTCGGGCAGCTATAACACGGTTCCGGCCGGAACCCGGGTATCCGCCCAGCCGGAGCAGGGGGCGGAGGTGGTTTTTGAGACAGACAAGGATCTGACCGTCATTATGGCACAGCCGGTCCGGGCGGCGAGTCTCGATCCGGAGGAGGACCAGTGGAGCAATCAGGATGATCTGGTTGCCGGGGGACCTGCCGGCAGACCTGCCCGGCTGTTCAGGGGCGATTCGACAGTAGTCCACAGATTGTATCTGGGGCATACAGAGCTGTTAGGATTCCAGGAAGCGGGCAGCAGCTTATCGGTCTATTTCAACAAGCCTGATGCAGCTGCGCTGAGCAAGGCCGCGCCGGGGCAGGACAGAACCGGGGATCTGCTGAACCATATCGACTGGTTCTGTTTCGATGAAGAAGGGAATTCTGTGCAGCTGTATCCTTCCTCTATAGCCGAAGCGGAAGAGGAAGAGAATGCTCTGTGGAGGGCAGTGGTCCGGTTCGACCGGCTGACTGGCGTGCATACGAAGACGCTGGCGGGGTACGGATCGTCCGGGACGCTACGGGAATGGCCGGGCAAATGGATCTTCGCCGAGCTGAAGAAGCCTATAACCGCCGGAGTGCTAATGCCAGATATCGAAGATATCCGCCTGGAGCTTAACGTGGTTAGTCCGCAGCCGCTACCGCCGGATGTGACGGTGAATAACGGAAACCTGCTGGATATGGGCAAGGATTATTATCCGCTGGGGGACAAGCCCAGAATCAACGATACGTTCTATATCGCCTGCGGGGAGGCCTTCTCGAAGCCGGGTGCCCGGATTACGCTGAGGGTGGAGCTGTCGGAGCCGGAGATCAGCAAGCAGCCGGACACACCGTATGTGAGACTCGGCTGGGAATACTGGAACGGGCAGGAATGGCTTGCGATCACCAGTCTTGAGGAGAGGGCGGACGAAGGCGGTACAGCTTATGGCGGCGCTGCTCTCCGTGCGGTCAGTAGCCTTACTGCCAGCGGAACGCTGAGCTTCGTCTGTCCGGGTATCCGGCCGCTGACGCTGGGCGGTGAAGAGCAATACTGGGTCCGGGCCCGCATCACCGGCGGGAATTACGGCGAGGATGCGAAATACGAATATCAGGATGAAGAGGTCAAGCTGGGGGAGGGAAGCATTAATGTAGCCAAGCTCAAGGTGACCCAAGCGACTTACGCGCCGCCATCCATCCGTAAGCTCAGTATTGCCTACAGCTACACGCTGGAGGCGCATCCGCAGACCGTACTCACAGAGAATAACTTCAGCTTCGCCGACAGGTCGGCGGCCTGCCGGAACGAAGGCGAGTATTTCAAGCCCTTCTATCCGTGCGCTGAGACGGAGCCGACCTTCTATCTGGGCTTTGACCGTGATATCAGCGATCTGCCCGTGTCCCTCTTCTTCCCGCTAACCGGTGAACAGCTGGGACGTCCGGTGGTTGCGTGGGAGTATTGGGACGGCAGAAGATGGCTGACACTCAGCGTGAATGATGAGATCAGAGGCTTCACCCGCAGGGAGATTCTGCAGTTTGCCGTGCCGGGAGATATTGCGAAGCGGCCGCTGTTCGGTACGGAGCAGTACTGGATACGTGCCCGGCTGGATGAAGGCCGGTTCGAGATTGTCCCGCAGGTGGATGCCATTCTCGCTAACGCGGTCTGGGCCCGCAATTCCAATACCGTTGCAGGAGAGCTTTTGGGCTCCAGCAATGGTGAGGAGAATCAGATCGTTCAGTTGTCCAAAATACCCGTGCTGCCCGGTCAGCTTCTCAAGGTCCGGGAAGCCACCGGTCAGGGGGCATGGATACCGTGGGAGGAAGTAGATACATTCTCCGTATCCTCTTCAGATTCAAGGCACTATATGCTGGACAGAAGCACCGGAATGATCATGTTCGGGGATGGACGGAGCGGAATGATTCCGCCTATGGGCACTGACAACATCCTATGTGACTACAAGCATGGCGGCGGGGCGTCCGGGAATGTTGCCGCAGGCTCGGTATCGCGCATATGGGACAGCTACAGCTGGCTGGATTCCGTAACGAATCCGGTGGCAGCGGACGGCGGCTTTGATCAGGAGGAAGCAGAGAAGGCCGAGCTTCGCGGGCCGCATACGCTGAAGAGCTGGAACAGGGGCGTAACCGCTGAGGACATGGAATGGCTGGTGCGTGAAGCGATGCCCCAGATTGCCAAGGTGAAATGTCTCAGTGCTATGAACCGGGAGCTGGAATTCACCCCGGGTAGGGCTACCCTGATCGTGGTACCGGAGACAGACGATCCGAGGCCGGTGCCGAGCCAGGAATTGCGCGGTGAGATTGAAGCCTATCTGTGCGAACGGATCTCGGCCCCCCTGAACACCGCCGAGCCGGGGATTGAGGTCATTGGCCCGGACTATGTCCGCACGGCTGTGGAAGCAACCGTAGTATTTACCTCTCCAGACCAGCGGAAGGTAGCAGAGGGCAGGATCATCGATAACCTGAAGCAGTTCTTTCATCCGCTTAAGGGCGCAGACGGGAACACGGGCTGGGAGCTGGGACAGAACCTGTATGTCTCCGAGGTCTATGCCGTGATTAAGCAGACGCCGGGAGTTGACTATGTATCGGATGTGCTCGTCAAGGCTTCAGTGCAATGCTTCACGCTGAAGCTGGAGCCGCTTGAGAACGGGCCGTATAAGCCCCAGGCCGCCTATCCGAAATACAGCCTGGTCCGCTCTGAGGACAACGCGCTTCAATTTGCCCTTGCTGAGCCGGTGGATGCCGGGGATGAAGTGAAATCGCTGGTGCTCAGAGGATTCAAGGAGAACGGAATCATCAGGCTCCGCTACAGATCCCGGAAGCCGGTGGAGCTGATTGTTCTCTCCATTGACGGTGATATGCTCGAATGCCAGACCCTTGACGAAGAACCGCTTGCCGAGAGCTATCCTGAGGGCAGCGATCTGGAATTTGAACTCACGGATGATCTGACGGTCCGGACGTATATCCTCAATAGGCTGGATTCGGGGTTGGTAACCTTTGTGGTGAAGACCGCGGTATTCGAGGAGAAGGATATTGTCTTCCTGAGCCGGACGGATGAATACATCAATACCACGCCGCTCAAGATCCGCACCATCGGCAGCGGCAATATTCATCTGGAAGAGGATGAGCTGATCTGCGGCGGGCTGCATCTGGTGAACAAGCCGGAGGAGCATCCTTTTCCGTATCTTATGGATAAGCGTGCAGACCTGATTCATGATCTGACCGCAACCACGGCAGCGTGCGGGCTGGAGGATATCCGCATGGAAGAGCGGAGGTATCTGACGGGGCTGTCCGGTATACCGGACACAGTGGCGCGGTGTCCGTATTGTAATGCCTTGGAGCCGTAACTACAGAAAGGAGGAAGAACCTATGACGCTTCCAGTATTGAAGCTGGATGATCTTGGCTTTGACCAGCTTGTGGCTGACGCCACTGCGCTGATTCCGCTCTACGATCCGGAATGGACGAACTATAATCCCTCCGATCCCGGCATTACGCTGGTGGAGCTGTTCGCCTATTTCACGGAGATGGTCCTCTACAGGCTTGACCAGGTGACCGATGAGAGCAAGCAGCAATTCCTCAAGCTGCTGGGTATCACCCTGGAGGACGGAGAGGCATTGGCCAGCGGAATATCCCGCGGAGCGAAGCAGTTCTCCGAATGTTATAGGGCTGTGACGTCAGAAGATTACCAGCTGCTGGCGAGGCAGAGCCTGCTGGATATCCCGGGGATTCGGAGTACGTATCCCGACCTTGCGGTCCGAACGCTCTGTCTGATTAATACGGATATGGAGAACGGCACCGGGCGGAATAAAGAAGCCTTCGGGCATGTGTCGGTGGTTCTGGTGCTCCAGACTGCGAATCAGCAGGATCTGCGCAGAGACATGACGGAGATCAAGCAGCAGGTTAAGGCCTTCCTGGAGAAGAGCAAGCTGCTGACGACCCGTGTCCATGTCGTTGAGCCTGATTACCGGGACGTTGTGATCGAAATGACGGTTGCCGCCGGGAATCAGAGCATCGGGAGTATCGTGAACGATAGTATTGTACAGTTCCTGGACCCGGTTAACGGGGGAGAGCACGGACAGGGCTGGCTTCCTGGGAGGAAGCTGTACGCCTCGGATCTGTATCA
Organism: Paenibacillus sp. FSL R7-0333; assembly: GCF_038000365.1. Taxonomy (NCBI): domain Bacteria; kingdom Bacillati; phylum Bacillota; class Bacilli; order Caryophanales; family Paenibacillaceae; genus Paenibacillus; species Paenibacillus sp. FSL R7-0333. The sequence continues at coordinate 4,273,945 of NZ_JBBOBZ010000001.1, read as the reverse complement.
TCTGGTAGAGGGAATCGCCGGCATTGATCATGTCACCAGCGTGACTCTGGACTCGCCCGACCTGCTGCCATTCCAGTTATTTAAGCTGAAGGACCTGAAGATTGAGGTGGAAGCATGAGCAAGACAGACGGGTACAGTTATGTGGAGTATCTCCCCCGGGTGTTCCAGCAGAAATCGGGGGAGTCCGATGAACAGTTTTTTCTGGGACGGTTCCTGAAGGCCTTCGAAGCCATGCTCTCCGGCAATACGGGGACGGCAGGCGCGGAATCTGTGGGAATGGAGGCCTTGCTGGACGGATTGCATCAATACTTCGATCCGCAGACGGCTCCCTCACAGTTTCTGCCCTGGCTTGCAGGCTGGGTGGGCCTCCAGTTGGCCGAAGGCGTAGAGTATGACGGTGAGGAGGATAACCTGGAGCGCACGCTTGCCCCTACGCAGATTCTTCCGCTTGCGGACACACGCAGCACCGTTAACCGCAAGCTGATCAGCAGCATCGTCCAGCTCTACAAGAAACGCGGAACCCTGGGCGGTCTGGCCGAATATTTGCAGGTTCACGCCGGTGAAGAGGCGGCCATCCGTATCTATAGCTACGAGGAGCCTGTCCGTCTCGGTGATGCCCGGCGTATAGGCATCAATACGATGGTTGGGGCGGCCGAGCCGAGCTACTTCTCCGTCCATATCATCCTCCCGGCGTACAGCCGGAGCCTGCTGCAGCAGAAGGTGCGGAATCTGCAGGAGGTGATCCGGAAGGAGCGGCCCTTTTACACCAATTCCAGCTTGAATATTGAAGTCCCGTCTATGCGTCTGGGGGTCTATGGGCGTGTGGGGATGGAAACCTTAGTCGGGGGTATGACAGAGCAATAGAGATTATAGACCGGGAGGCAAGCGAATCATGGGAAAAGAATTAAGAAGAATGAGCTACTTTGACGGGCTCTTCCTGAACGCTGAGGATTATAAGCTCGATCAGGAGTTTCACTTGCGCCTGCAGCGGCTGCATAACCGTTATCTGCATACCTGGGGGATTGTCTGCGGGCTCAAGGTACTGCCCTCGGCGAAGCCGGGGGAATCCATGAAGGTGAGCATTGCGGAGGGGTTGGCCCTGAATCTGGTGCTGGTCAAGAACGGCGACAAGTATGAGAGCATCAGCCAGGAAATCCTGATCTATGAAGGACATCCGGATAATCCGGTCAACCTCTCCGAGTATAACGCCAATGAGAATATCTACATCTGGGTCAGCTACGAAGAGGTGGGGGCCGAACGCAGCATTGAGCGTGGTCAAGGGGAACAGATCCATATCTGGGAGCGGGGAAAAATCAGTCACGGAACCACTAAGCCTGAGGGTACCGATACGATCCTTCTGGCCCGGGTGGTTCCCCGCACAGAAGGGGCAGGCATTACCATCGACAGTACATGTATCTACGATTACGACAGTGATGCGGCCCGGACGCCCTTAAGAACCTATGCCGGTGCCGCCGGCAAAAAGCTGGTCACGGAGAAGCTGGTGATCCCGGTTCAGAGTGAAGACAGCATGGACAGCGCGGGGCTGAGTGAAGCCGTTCTGGCAGCGATGCCGTCTATGACTACACTGCAGGCCGGTAAAGTGCTGGAGATTAGAGCTCCCGAGACCCGCTTCACAGGGGCTATGAGTGTGGCCGGAGCGCTGACGATTGAGGGCGAGCTGATTCTGAAGAGCAAGGACAAGGCCCAGAGCGAGATGCGGATTATGAACAGCTTCGTTGAGGTGAACAGCCCCAACACGGATGATCCGAACTATGTATTTCCCGGTGCGCGTGATGGCGGCCTGGAAGTATACCGGGGCGACGGGGGCAAGCATGATGCACGGATTGTCTGGGTGGAGGAGGATAAATGCTTCAAGGCCGGGCTCGGCAACGATCTTAAGACCATTGCCTACGGCAATGAGTGGGACAGCCTGATCAAATCTGAATTCGCTGATCTGCTGCATCGGCACAGTAAGCTGTCTTCATCAGCAGGCCAAAGCTTCGGCTTCACCGGGGCGGGCAAGCTGTACAGTGATGCTGATCTTGCCCTGCAGGACGACAGAATCCTGCTGCTGAAAGGAACGAACCCGGACACGGTTGACCATTCGCATGGCCTGGGCTGGTTCGGAGCCGGGAAGCCCTTCGCTGCGGCAGAGGTGGATGGTCCGGTAGTATTCGGCGGCAGCGGCGGGGCCCTCGGAACCCGGACGGTTAACGCCGACGGCTCCCGCACAGACAAGCAGGCGCTCTCCTGGAATAAGAACGGCTATGTCGGCATCGGCCCGCAGAAGGTACTGGAGGATTCGCTGGATGTCGAGGGCAGCGTACGCCTGCTCAGCGGCCGGAACCCGCTCCGCTTCACCTCCGCTTGGACGGGCTTTCCCGACAAGCAGATGAACGGTGCGGAGATCTGTAACGATACTACAGATTACAAGGCGCTGATGATTGTCGGCAACAATTCTGCCGGGCAGAAGCGAAAGGTCGCCATCTGGGACCGGCTGGATGTGAACGGATTTCTGTATGTGAACGGGACAATGCAGGCCTCCCAGGAGATTATTCCAAGCACGGGGAACGGGGCGCACAGCGGTATTATATTCCCGGCCAATCCGGGCGGAGGCGGGTCGGATCAGGCGTGGATCAAGTACTATCCCCGTACAGGCGAGGATTGCACGCTGGAGATCGGCACCTCCAATGACAGGAGTGACCATATCTCCCTGATAGCATCCGGCAACGTGGGCATCGGAACGCTGGAGCCTGCCGATAAGCTGGATGTGGCAGGGGAACTGCGTATCCTGAGCGGCCAGAATCCGGTCCGCTTCACCTCTGGCTGGACAGGCTTCACGGGTCAATCGCCCAACCATGCCGAGATCAGTAACGATACTACGAACTACAATTCATTGATGATCGCGGGAAACGGGAAATCAGGAGTCCGCAGAGTCTCCATCTGGGATAACCTGGATGTGAATGGCTCCCTGCAGGTGAAGGGGGGCGCATATATTGGCGGCGACCTTGAGATCAAAGGCAGTATCAAGACAGAGGTGTTCAACTTCGCCGGCAAATTCAAAAAGCTGGATGTAGCTGAGGAATTCGCCGCCATTGTCCGCTGCGCTGATTTCTACATCGGTTATCCCGGACGCCGAGGGACTCCCGGCCGGGCGCTGGTCGACAATGGCAGCCATCTGGTGCTCAACTACGGCAACGACTGGTCCTATGCTTCTGTCCATAGCAGCCTGGAAGTGAGAAATGCCCTGATCCCCAGCGCAGGCAGTGGCAATAACGGGATTATCTTCCCGTCCGATCCCGGCGGCGGCAGCGGCGACTCGGCCTGGATCAAGTACTATCCGACCAGCGGGGAGAACTGCGTGCTGGACATCGGAGTCTCTAATGATGCCGGCGACCGCATCTATCTTCATGCCAGCGGCGGGGTCTATGCCAACGGCAGCATGTACTGGTGGTCTTCGCGCGAGCTGAAGGACAATATTGCCGACATTCCGGTCAAGGAAGCGAAGCAGCTGCTGGACGGGCTGAACCCGGTCTCTTTTAAATACAAAGGAGGCACCAAGCCAAAGACACTCGGCTTCATTGCGGAGGAAGTACCGGCTGTTCTGGCCGATCCGGATCAGCGGGCGATCAGCGGGATGGATATCATTGCTGTGCTGACCAGCGTGATGAAGGATCAGCAGAAAGCGATCACAAGAATGCAAAAACAAATCGACACCCTGCAGGGTGCCTAAACCTTAGGAGGATGAACTCATGAAAGAACAATTAGAAGCACGCATGAACGAACTGAAGGCAGAGCTTGAATCCGGGCGGCAGATGATCCAGGAGCTGGACGAGAAGCGTACCAATCTGGGATATACCTTAACACGCATCAGCGGGGCAATCCAGGTGCTTGAGGAGCTGGCTGCCGCAGAAGAGGAGTCCGTTCAGGCCTAAGCTAGCTGTAACTATGAAGAGCCGGGAGGAGTGGGATTGTGCCAAAGGATATGAAACGCATGAATTATTTCAACGGGCTGCTGCTGAAGGAAGAGGATCTGACGCTGGATCAGAATTACCATAAGCGTGTGCGGCAGCTGCACAACCGTCATTTTCATGATTGGGGAGTCGTGGATGGCCTTAAGGTCACCATGCGGGACGGGATAACCGTTGAGATCGCTCCGGGCTTTGCCCTCAACCGTGTCACCGACCCGGAGCAGAATGAGGAGATCAGCCAGGAAATTATGGTCAGTGACGCTCACCCGGATCGGGTGATTAATCTCTCCGGGTACAGCACTTCGGATCAGATCTATATTTCTATCAGCTATAAGGAAAAGCTGACGGATACAGATCTGCTCAAGGGAGGAGGCAACCCCATCCATGTGCTGGAGCAGGCGAACATTGATATAAGCTCCCGGAAGCCCGCAGATGTACACCAGAATATCCTGCTGGCCCGTGTGAATCTGAAGCATTCCCAGGATGGGTCCTTAACGATCGGCGGGATCTATGAGACGGATGTAGACGGGTCTCAGCTGGTGACCAGGGCGGCAGGCGGGACGGTACTTAAGGCAGATCAGATCATTATTGGCAAAGAGAAGAAGCCCGAGACGCCCTTCCTTAGCAATTCGGAGGAACTGGACGGTGAGGCAGGGAGCCGGCTCAATGTTCACGCTGCGCTGACGGAGTTCACTGGCGATATCAAGGCGGGAGCCATCAGCACTTATGGAGCGGTGGATATAGACGGCACGCTATCAGTAACCTCGGGCAGCGCAGCGGTGTTCAAGGTGAATGAGTCCGGCGATCTGGAGGTCTCCGGCGCGTCGACTATGGAGGGGCCCCTCTCCGCGAAGCAAGGGATTGAAGTCAGCGGAGGAATGGCGGTGCTGGACGTTCCCCAGGTTATCATCGGCGGAAGCAAGGTTACCCTGAATCAGAATGCCGCTGAAGAAGACCGGATGGGCCTTGAGATCCTGCGTAAGGATCATTCCAGTGCCAAGCTGCAATGGGATGAGAAGAATGAGAGCTGGATGATCGGAACCGAAGCGCTGGAGGGTGACAAGGCCAGCGGCATGTTCAAGGTTGCTTACGGAGCAGACTGGGAGCAGCTGCATCACGGCGCCAATGCGGACAGCCTGCATAGCCACAGCCAGCTGAATACTGCAGATGGCAAGCCGGCACTTCGTACGGACAATACAGGTACGGTCCTGGTTGACCGGGGGATGAGTGTGTCCGGCAAGCTTGTATCCCGGGAGGACGGTCTGGAGGTCTTCCGGGGAGCCACGCTGCCGAATGCCAAAATTGCCTGGAATGAAGAGGCGAAATCCTGGCAGACCGGCACAGCCAATGGGGATATGACCAATATCCCTGACGGGAAGCAGTGGGATGAGCTTACAGGCGGCAGCAGCAATGCGGATGCCCTGCATACCCACAGTCAGTTCCATAATGAGGACAAGAGCCTGCTTGCCCTGGAGATCGGTGCTGACGGCAATGTGAATGTCCCTCATGATCTGATGGTTGGCGAGACCCTCACGGTGAACAAGCTGATCGTCAGGGAAGAGGAGGTCGTGATCCGCAAAGTGGAGCAGGAGGTGGCAGACAGCTTCCTGACAGTGAATAAAGGGGAGAATCATGCTGTTCTAGGCAGCAAAGCAGGGCTGGATGTCTACCGGGGCAGCCAGAATCCCGCTGCGCGCGTGGAATGGAATGAAGCCGAACGCAAGTGGAGAATCGGCATTGAAGGCAGCATGTCCGACATTCCGTACGGGACCAAGTGGGACTCGCTGACGAACGGGACTGTGGCGGATGCGTCCCACAAGCACAGCACACTGAGCACACCGTCGGGCGGAACGGTTCTGTCGGCTGACGGGCAGGGAAAGCTGTCGGCATCCGGGAACATGGAGCTTGGCGGCACCCTGCTGGCCAAAGGCAGCGCCACTCTGAAATCCGACCTGAATGTGGGAGGATCGGCCACGATTGAAGGCAATCTGACGGTCAAGGGCACTACGACCTTCGTCAAAAAGGAAGATCTGGTGGTGGTCAGCAACCGGATTGAACTCAATAAATTCGAGGGGAACAGTTCCTCCCTGAAGCAGAGCAGTATTGAGGTCTACCGGGGCAAGCTGAACCCGAGCGCCAAGCTGCTCTGGGACGAGACGGATGGCAGATGGAAGCTGGGATTGGGCGACGAGCTGTCCAATATTGCTTACGGGAGCAATTGGGACGCATTGACCGGAGGCGTTAGCTCAGATGCTGATGGCCTGCACCGGCACAATTCCCTGAGCGATAGCGCGGGTAACACGGCTGTCCAGGTAACCGCAGATGGTGATATTGAAATGATCAATGATGCTGAGGTGCAGGGCACCCTTACTGTCAATAACGGGGCGGAAGTCAGCGGTGGTCTGGCGGTGACGGGCCTGGTTAAGGTAGATGGCAACCTAATCGTCAAAGGCACCACGACAACGCTTAACCGTGAGGATCTGGTCGTCACCAATAACGTCATTGAGATCAACAAATTCGCAGGGGATACCCCGCCAGCCACTGAGAGCGGTATTGAAGTGTTCCGGGGAGAAGCGCAGCCGCCTGCCAGAATGTTCTGGAACGAAAGCGAGCGGAAGTGGAAGGTGGGTATCGGGAATTCTCTGGAGAATGTCGCCAGCGGCAGCTCCTGGGACAAGCTGACACAGATGGCGAGTGCAGATGCTCTGCATCTCCATAGTCAGCTGTACAACCCGAAGAGCGACATCCTGGCACTCAGCGCCAGCGCCGAAGGGGATGTGAATGTTCACCATGACCTGACGGTGGGCGGTCATCTGACGGTAGCCGGAGATCTGGAAATCCGGGGAGCCTCCGCCAGAATCGCCTCAGATCAGCTGGACATCGGCAGTCCCTGGATTACTGTCAACAAGGATGCCGGTACGGTCAAGTCGCTTGCAGGTGGCGGACTTGAGGTCTATCGCGGCGCGGATGAGAATCCGGCTAAGCTTGCCTGGGATGAGGTCAAGTCCCAGTGGCAGCTTGCAACACCTACAGACAGTGCGGCATTGGTAGTGGATACATCAGGCAATGTCCAGGCCTCCGGCGCAGTGAAGGCTGCGGGTGCCACGATTACAGGAGCAGTGACTGCCGCCAGCGCGGCAATTGCCGGAACAGTGACGGTTGGAGACGGCATCGAGGTGCAGCAGGGAACCGAGACCAACGCGCAGATCAAGTGGGCCAAGGACCGCTGGAAGCTGGGTACTGCCGGCAGAACGGTACTCAGCCTGACCCGCAGCGGCAAGATGGGAGTGGGTACGGATAATCCTACCGAGGTGCTGGATGTGGCAGGCAAGGCGGTCTTCCGGACAGAGACAGAGGTCTCTGGAGCGGCTTCCTTCTCAGGTAAGCTGACCGCTCATAGTGATGCTGTATTTGAAGGGTCAGCTTCTTTTAACAAAGGGATTGATGCAGCTGGTGCTGTGATTAGTAAGGATGCAGTTATCTCCGGGAATGTTACTGCCGGAGGGTTTGAAGCTCCGCGCGGTTTGAACAAAGACGGAATTCTTCAGCCGAATGCCCGGATCTACTGGAATAATGAGCAGAATGCCTGGTTCTATGGCGATGGGGTCACCTTCTCTGAATTCGGAACAGGGAAGGGCGGCCAGAACAAGCTGTTCAATTCGCTCGGTAACACGATCGCCCTGTTCTCGGATGCGAAGGGGTATGTCGGCATCGGAACCACGGTTCCGCTGGCGCTGCTGGATGTTAGAGCAACTGGCGGAGACAGCTTGTTCAGTGTAACCAAAAACGGAGAGGTCGGCATCGGAACCTTAAGCCCTGACCCTAAGTCCAAGCTTGATGTTCAAGGGAATACAGTAATCCGCGGGGAGCTTAGCGCAGTCAGCGCCGCCATATCCAAAGATCTGACCGTGAACGGCAATCTGACGGTGAATGGCGACATTGTGACGATCAATGCGGCTACCCTTGAGGTAGAAGACAACATCATAAGAGTCAACAAATATGCTCCTCAGAGCACCCCGATTGTCCAAAATGCCGGTCTGGAGGTATTCCGCGGCGGGACCGTTCTTCCAGCCCAGCTTCTATGGGATGAGACCGCCGATGAGTGGCTGGCCGGAGTCTCGAATACCCTGAAGGCTATTGAGTTCAAGGGCCATACCCACCCCGAGTATGCTTCACTGTCGGGGGCCATCACTGTTGACGAAGGCAATGTCGGGATTGGCACGGATGCCCGGGCTGCTAAGCTGGAGGTCAAAGGGAATGCCGTTGTCAGCGGATCATTGACGGTTACAGAGGCTTCGCTAAGCGGCGGCTTGGCAGCAGCAAGTGCAAAGATCAGCGGCCTGGCTGCACTTAAGGATGTCACGGTCAGCGGAGCTTTCACCGCACAGGATGCCACGGTCAGCGGAGGCTTCACTGCACAGGACGCCACGGTCAGCGGAGACTTCACTGCACAGGACGCCACCGTCACCGGAAGTCTTACGCTAGGCCATGGGATTGCAGTGGACAGGGGAACGGATCAGAAGGCACAGCTGCTCTGGGATGAAGCCCAGGATGTCTGGACGGCGGGTATTGCAGGAAGCATGAAGCAGCTCTCTTACAGCGGCCATACGCACGAGGAGCTGTCGGAGCTGACCGGAGTGCTGAAGATCGCCTCCGGAAATGTCGGAATCGGCACCGCAGCGCCAACAGCCAAGCTTGAGGTGATCGGCAATGCGGCTGTGTCCGGCCGTATAACCGTTGCTGACGCGACAGTCAGCGGAACGTTAACGTCTAAGCGCGCCAACGTTAGCGGCGTATTAACGGCTACGGATGCCGAGGTAAGCGGAACGTTCTCCGCGAAGGACGCTGCAGTTACGGGCAGCCTGACTCTTAGCCAGGGGATCGATGTGGGCAGGGGCACAGGCGCCAAGGCGCAGATCGTATGGAACGAAGCACTGGCTGAATGGCAGCTGGGACTTGCGGGCAGCCTGAAGCAGCTCGCTTACAGCGGTCATACGCATCAGGAGCTTACGGATCTGAACGCTGTGGTGAAGGTGGCTTCCGGTAATATCGGGATAGGCACCGCCGCACCAGCCGCCAAGCTGGATGTGAACGGCAATGCCCTAGTATCCGGGAAGTTAACGGTCACTGACGCCGTTGTGAACGGTTCGTTAACCGCTAAGGACGCAATGCTGAGTGGCACAGCCGATGTGAAGGAGGCTACGGTCAGCGGAACGTTGAATGCAAAGAAAGCTGTAATCAACACCTTATTAACAGCAACGGATGCCGAAGTGATTGGATCGTTAACTGTTAAGGACGTCACAGTCAGCGGCGCGCTGTCAGTGAAGGACCTGACCCTCAGCGATACACTGAACGTGAAGGATGCCATGATCAGCGGAAGCCTGATGGTCACCCAGGGGATCGAGCTTGCCCGCGGCAAGGATAAGAAGGCACAGATTCTCTGGGATGCTGGCGCAAATGTATGGCAGGCGGGCATTGAGGGGAGTATGCTGAATCTGGTCACCCAGGATTCCGTCTATGATGAGCTGGTCCAGGTTGCAGGTGCATTAACGGTAGATTCCAGCAGCAATATCGGAATTGGCAAAGCTCCGGCCGATGATTACAAGCTGGATGTGGACGGCAATGTGAGGGCAACGAATTTCGCGCAGACCTCCTCCCGGACCTACAAGGAGAACATCGCCAGCCTGCCGGTGAAGAAGGCGCTGGAGCTGCTGAACAAGCTGAAGCCGGTGACCTTCAACTACAAGACAGAGAACGGCAAGAAGCAGAATATCGGCTTCATTGCCGAGGATGTGCCGCAGATTTTCTCCACTGCCGATCATAAGTCTGTAGTGCTGATGGACATCATCGGCGTACTGACCACGGTAGTCCAGAAGCAGCAGAAGGAAGCTCAAGACATGCGCAAGCAGGTCAATGAACTTAAGGTTCAGGTCACGGCCTTGGCAGGCGCTTAATTGCAATAAATCCTCAGTGTATAAGGTGAAAAAGCAGCTCCTGCAGCGAATATGCCGCAGGAGCTGCTTTAGGTTACCAGGGGCCTCTTAAGGGAGCTTTGAATTACGGCTGCCAGTAAAGTTCAATCCGCATCGTTCATGTAATGTCTGCTAATCGCACAGGCCAATTCCTGAATCTGCTCCTTCAGCTCCACCGGCTCCAGAATACGAATGGAAGTACCGAAGCTTAACAGATACTTGGGCAGGTACTTGTTCATGGACGGAACATCGAGCAGGAACCGCGCCTCCCGGTCGGTCCGTTCCGTCAGATAGTGCCGCAGATGCCAATTGCTGCACAGCTTGTTCAGCGTATCAGGCTCCCCTTCGATGCGGATCACGACTAGAAGGGCGTTTTCCTCATGTTCCGGCTCCAGCTGGCTGCGGAAATAGGCAGATACCGAGAAGGGCTCCGGCTTAGGGAAGCGGGCTTCCGTTAATGCAAGATTGACAATACGGTCCACACGATAGGTCCGCATGGCCTGTGCCCGGTGACAGAATCCAACCATATACCATTCCGAACGGTCGTAAGCCAGACCATACGGATCGACTTCGCGCTCTTCATCCTGTGCAGCATTCTCTTTCCGGTAGGTGAGGTGAATGGTCTGTCCCGCCTTCACTGCCAGCTCCAGCTCCCGCAGCAAAGGGACGACAGACGGCGGACGGGACGGGGCAATGACATCGAGGCCGCTGGTTAGCAGCGACAAGTCATGGCGCTGTTCTTCGTGCAATCCATTCTCCACCTTCTTGAGGGCGCTCTCCAGCTCCTTCGCATATGGATAACCTGCGCCTACCGCGAATTTATAAGCATCTACCAGTGCCCTCAGCTCTAGCGTGTTGAAGAACAGGGGCGTCTCACTGAAGCTCTCCAGAATATGGACTCCGCCGTCATGTCCGGATTCGGCAACCACCGGGACGCCGCTGGCGCCAAGCGCGTCGATATACCGGTACACGGTACGGACGCTGATCTCCAGACTGTCTGCAATCTGTGCGGCAGTGAGTTTTTTGCCGGACCGCAGCATCCATAGCATAGCCAGCATATTATCCCATTTTGCCATTTGAAGCTCTCTCCCAGGTCCGCTTTTCATCCAACTGATGAATTGCGGGCTTTTTTTCTCAGTCTACCATGTAATATTCTGCTGTTCCATCCGCTTTATGCTATGATGTGGAATATGGTATTTTCTGAGAGAGGAGGGGGCACTTTATGATCACTTTTAAAAAAATAATGCAGATTATTGGTCTTAGCGTTCTGGTCACGGGTGTTGCTCATTCCCCGGCCCCGACTGCCGCAGCTTCCGGTTCCACCCAATCCGCCCAATTACCCGCGATTCATATCTATCTGAATAACTCGCCGATCACTACCTCCGCAGGGGGAGCCACACTGATGAATGGTACCGTGATGCTCTCACTGGACAAGCTATATGTCAGCGGGGCTACAATTAGTTATGATGAACATACGAGGATGATCACCATTAACAACCTGTTCACGACAGGCAGCATGAAGATCGGCAGCCGGATTGCCACTGTGAACGGGAAGCAGATCACCTATTCCGCTGCCTTCCAGCAGGTGAATATGCAGCTATACATACCTTTGCGGTTCGTTAATGATGCCATTGGCGGCACAATGGACTGGAATGCCAATAAACGTGAAGCGTTCATCAGCTATCCTCTATAAGGAATTCGGAATTGATCCGTTGGATATCGGTTAGGCGGGGTTTGCTGGAGGCGTAAAGGGGAAAATATAGAAGAAAGATACATGAACAAGCTCCTGTGTGCATCGCAGGGGTTTGTTTTTGTATGTGTTCAACTTCTTATTGATATTTAATTTTAATAAAATAATAATTATGTTGAAATAATATTTCAGTAATGGTATTCTGCATTTAGAGAGCGATTTCATAAACGGAAAAGGATGATGGAAATCATGTTAGAGCATTTGACAACGGAGACCCGCAATAAGAAGACCATGAACCTGGATGAGTTAACACCGCTTGAGCTTCTGGAAGTGATGAATGAAGAAGATCACAAGGTCGCACAAGCTGTGAAACAAGTCATTCCGCAGATTGCCGAAGCTGTGGAAGTGATTACAATGGCGATCAGACAAGGTGGACGCTTAATTTATATGGGGGCTGGAACAAGCGGACGTATCGGCCTGCTGGATGCTGTTGAATGTCCGCCAACCTTTGGAACAGCACCTGAGGAGGTCATCGGGCTAATTGCCGGGGGAGAGAGAGCTTTTATCAAAGCCGTCGAAGGTGCGGAGGACAATGAACAATTAGGGGTGCAGGATCTACAGGATATTAAGCTGACAGCCAAAGATGTTGTCGTCGGCATTGCCGCCAGCGGACGCACACCCTATGTGATCGGCGGATTAGAATATGCGAATTCTATTGGAACACCCACTGTAGCTGTGAGCTGCAACAAAGATTCAGCGATTGGCAGAATTGCCGGGATTGCGATTGAAGTCGTAAACGGACCGGAAGTGTTAACCGGGTCAACACGTTTGAAGGCGGGGAGTTCGCAGAAATTAATCTGCAATATGCTTTCCACCGCTTCGATGATTCGTACGGGCAAAGTATATGGAAATTTAATGGTGGATGTACAGCTGACCAATGAAAAGCTTGTAGAACGTGCCAAACGGATTGTGATGGATGCGACAGAGTGTGACGCTGAAACGGCAGAGCGTGTTCTGAAGCAGGCAGATCAGAAGCCGAAGATTGCCATTGTGATGATTCTTGCGGGGCTAACTAAGGAAGAAGCTGTGCAGCGGCTGGAAGCATCACAAGGCTTCGTCCGTCAGGCGATTCAATAATACGATAAGAAGAAGGGGGCTACAACATGAGTAAATATCATGATTTAGCGGTCAACATATTAGGGGCCATCGGCGGCCGTGCAAATGTATCCGAGTACACCCATTGCATGACTCGTCTTCGTGTAACCGTTGTGGACCGCAGCCGGATCGCTGAAGCGGACTTGAAGCAAATCGACGGGGTTCTGGGAGTAGTGGATGATGAAACCTATCAAGTCATTCTCGGACCGGGAATCGTAACCAAAGTCGCTGAAGAATTCGGTAAAGTGTTGGAAGCAAGCAGTCCTGAGGGCGATCCGTCAACTTCGGCTGAACAATTACAGGCCAAAGGCGCACAAATGAAAGCGCAGCTAAAAAAGAAGAATGATACGCCGTTCAAAAACTTTTTGCGGAAGATCGGAAATATATTCATACCGCTTATCCCTGCATTCGTTGGAGCCGGATTAATTGCCGGTATTGGCTCCATTCTGACGAACAATATGACAGCGGGTAATTTAGACACAGCAACCTGGCAGCAATATGTGACGATCTTAAATGTCATCAAAAATGCGATTTTCAGTTACCTGGTGATTTATGTCGGTATTAACGCTGCCAAAGAATTCGGAGCTACGCCTGCTCTCGGGGGAGTAATTGGCGGGGTAACGCTGTTAACAGGAGTAACAGCGGACCTGACCATTACTAATATATTTACGGGTACACCTCTGACACCGGGTCAAGGCGGGGTTATTGGCGTTCTCATCGCTGTATGGATTCTGTCCATCGTGGAGAGATATTTGCGTAAAGTGATTCCTGATGCGGTTGATATTATCGTTACCCCTACAATTGCCTTGCTGGCCGTAGGACTGATTACAATCTTTTTCATCATGCCGTTCGCCGGATTCATCTCCAGTAATCTAATCGGAGCGATTAACTGGACGTTAGAAGTGGGCGGAGCATTCTCAGGCTTTGTATTAGGAACAGCGTTCCTACCGCTGGTTATGTTAGGGCTGCATCAGGTGTTGACGCCGATTCACATTGAGATGATCAATGATTCAGGAATGACGCTGCTGCTTCCGATGCTGGCTATGGCCGGGGCAGGCCAGGTTGGGGCTTCCATCGCCTTATGGATTCGCTGCAAGAAGAATAAATCATTGACGAACATGATTAAAGGCGCTCTTCCGGTGGGGATTCTGGGAATCGGCGAGCCCTTGATTTACGGGGTTACTTTACCGCTGGGCCGTCCGTTTGTTACAGCTTGTATTGGCGGCGGGATTGGTGGTGCGGTCATCGGTTTATTCGGCAACGTTGGAGCCATTGCTATTGGTCCTTCCGGGGTTGCGTTAATTCCCTTGATTGCGAATGGATTATGGCTGAAATACGTCATAGGCTTAATTGCAGCATACGCTGGCGGATTCATTGCCACTTATCTGTTCGGTACACCCAAAGAGGCTATGGCAGAACAGGATTAAGCGACTCTGAGATATTGAGGTGATTCCAGTGCTCGGAATTTCAATTTTTGCGGCGGACCGCACGTTAGAAGACAATGTGAAGTATATGGAACACATGAAGGCTGCAGGCTGTACCGAAATATTCACCTCTCTTCATATGCCGGAGGATGAGTTCGGAGCATTGAAGGAGAAGCTGCTGGAGATCGCAAAGGCTGCCCGGCGGTTAGGAATGGACCTGATGGCAGATATTTCCGGAAAAGCATTGGAGAAATTTTCATTTCCCTTTCTGTTGGATGCTGGTGTTACAGGTTTGCGGATGGATTTTGGATTTAGCGCCGATGAAATTGCAGCCTACTCACAACAACTGAAAATTGCCTTAAATGCCAGCACCTTAACCCCAGAGTTCTTGACTGACTTAAAAGAGCATCATATTTGTCTTGAGAACATTGAAGCCTGGCATAATTATTACCCCCGCCCGGAGACAGGTCTGGATAAAGAATCGTTCATAGCGAAGAACAGGTGGCTGCAAGCCGAAGGGATTACGACGATGGCCTTTATTCCGGGAGACGGGCTGAAGAGAAAACCGTTATTTCAAAGTCTGCCTACCTTAGAGAAGCACCGGAATCAAGCTTCTTTTCTGGCCTACCTGGAATTAGAGCAAGATTGTGCCGTGGACAAAATTTTCGTTGGCGATTTAACCCTCTCAGAAGGGTCTCAGATTCAATTTCAGCGGTATGAGGAAGGGGTTATTCCTTTGCGGGTAACCCAAGAATTACCTTATGCCTTATGGGATAAGGTCCACCGGAACCGCTTGGACGCTGCCCGTGATGTGATTCGCTCTGAGAGTGCACGGACAGATCAGGAACGTTATGGAATAAGCCCAAGTATTGCGCCCATGCATACGAACGAGCGGCCCAGAGGGACGATTACCGTCGATAATTATTTGTATGGCCGTTATGAACATGAGCTACAGATCACACTAAGAGATCTGCCGGCACATGAAGCGGTTAATGTGATTGGTCATGTGATAGAAGAGGACCTTCCTCTATTGGACTACGTCAGACAAGGCGGAAGGCGGTTTAGCTTCACGGCTGCTACTTAATGATTACTCCCTTCTATTTTGTTACAATAAGGAGAATAGACTGAGGAGAGGAGTTTAGAACTTGGCAGCAGGAAGTATGATTTCTCAAATTGAACTGGTCTTAAATGAACTGCCGGAATCGGAAAAAAAAGTAGCGGAGTACATTCTTGCCAATGCTAAAGAAGTGATGCATATGAGCATACATGAGTTAGCGGCTAAAGCGGAGGCGAGCAGTGCGGCGGTTGTCCGTTTTTGCCGGTCGCTGGGCATCGAGGGCTTCCCCGCGCTCAAAATCCGGTTATCCGCTGAAGTAGAGAACACGAGTTATGTCGGCTACTTTGATGTTGAATCTAATGAGACGGTGCATTCTATCATTGATAAAATGTTGTCCAATACCATATTGACCTTTCAGAATACGGCCAGTCAACTGGACGCGCATTCGATTGAGCAGGCCGTGAGCCTGTTACAGCAGGCAGAGGTTATTTATGTGTATGGGATAGGGGCGTCTTTCATTATTGCAGAGGATGCGGCACAGAAATGGCTGCGGCTCGGCAAGAACGTATATGCTATTTCTGACCGTCATTTATTGGCGGCAGCTATGGCTACGAAATCAGAGAATGCTGTCTTCTGGGGGATTTCGTATAGCGGGGAAACGGGCGAGGTCATTCAATTAACCAAGCGGGCCAAGGAGCATGGGATCAGAACAATCAGCCTTACCCGACCTGGAAATAACAAGCTTTCCCAGCTGGCGGATGTTTCTTTATTTACATCACGTGCCCCGGAAGCCACACTTCGCAGTGCGGCAACCAGCTCAAGATTCGCCCAATTATTTGTGCTTGATATTGTCTTTAGCGTATATGCTTCTGCCCAGCATGATTTAACTGTGGAGCAGCTGGCGAAGACAAGGCAGATGATTGAAGTTTTGAATGATTAATGTTGAACCAGATGAATACCTCTATGAAATAGCAAATAGAAAGGGAGTGTCCGCCATAGGATGCTCCCATATTTTATTTTCTCAACGCATTGATCTCCTGCTCTGTTAATCCAGTGGCCTTAACAATGGTCATTATGTCCAGATTCAAGTCAAGCATATTCTTCGCTACTTCCTTTATACCTTCCTTTATGCCTTCTTTCATACCTGCCAATTTAGCACTTCCCAGCATAGAGGCCTCATCATGCAAATACTTCTGTCTCGCTTCATACAATCGTCTGGCCTCTGAATCCTGACTCAGATATTGCAAGGTATCCATCGCCTTCTCCAGTCCCGGCTCATTCATCTTCAGCACCTCCCAGTGTGATGTATCGGCACCCTTCAGGAACAACAGCCAATTGATTAGTCCACCTCCAGATGGAACACTACGTTCATCTAGCTTCGGTAATTCCAAGAAATGAACCTCGATGTCGTCAATCAAGGATATCCCTGTCCGGTCTTCCCGCAGATGAAATACGTTATGATATTGCTCATTTTTCAAGAACGAATAATTCAAAATATTGATCGTTACGCATTTCTTCAACTCTGGATACTTCTCTCCCTCACTCAATTGACTCGCATAACGTTTGCTCCAATAAAAAAGCGTTCTTTTCTCTATGTCGTACTTATTAAACAGCTGCATCTCTATATCAATCAGTTTACCATCTGACGTCCTGGCATAAACATCAAAGATGGATTGTTTATCCAATGGATCGTCTTTATCCGTATATGGATTCATTAAAATAATCTCAGTCAACGGCGGCTCGCCAGCTTCGGTAAAAATGCGGTTAAGAAATGCCAACAGTACATCCTTGTTGTTCTCGCTGCCAAATATCCGTTTGAATACAAAATCCACACGCGGGTCCAGTAATTCCATCGGCCATCAACTCCATTCAATATTATTATATCATTTTTCAAGGGTTCTGAGCCCCGTCCTCAAGCCGGAGATTGTCGATCAGGAACCGGCGCAGGCTGTTGATGAAGGTATGGGTGGCATGGCTGATGTAGCGGTCGGCCCGGTAGATCAGTCTGAGGTTGCGGCAGGGGGCGGTATTCAGGATCGGAATGGAGCAAAGTCCGCTGTTCTCCATGCCCTCAAGCAGTCCGCGCGGTTGTATGGTGCCGCCAATCCCGGCCTTGACCAGCTGAAGCAGCGAGGTGGCTGATCCGGTCTCCATGATCGGCTCCAGTCCGAAGCCTGCCTCCCGGCAGGTATTCTCCACCAGCTCTCTGCCGATGTAGGTGCGCGGGTACATTACAAGCTGGATCTGCTCAAGTGATGACAGCTCAATGTGGCTCATGGCGGCATAAGGATGATCCTCGCGGACAATCAGATGATAAGGCTCCCAGCCCAGGTCCACTTGAGTCAGCATGGAATCACGCGGACCCGGAAGGCAGATGCCGATGTCCAGCTTGTTCTCCAGCACCTCCTGCTGAATAAGCGTTGAAGCGAAGACCTGGAGCCGGATATTCGGAAAATCGGAATGAAATTTAACCAGCATCGGAGTTAGGCGGTAGTCCAGGTCAGAGGGCAGCACCCCAAGCCGGATCATGCCGCGGTTGTCGGAGCGCAGCTCATTAATCGCTGCCTTGGCATTCTGCTCATTCTGAATCATCCGGGCTGCGTAGTCCTTTAGGAGGGCCCCCGCTTCGGTAAGAGCGATTTTTTTGCCGATCCGGTCGAACAGGGGCATGCCTATTTCACCTTCCAGTACTTTAATCTGCTGGCTTAGTGTCGGTTGGCTGATGCCCAGCCTCTCAGCAGCACGTGTGAAATGCAGTTCTTCGCAGACGGCCATGAAATAGTGCAGGTGGCGGGTTTCCATGAAATTCACTTCTTTCAGGATAAGATCATAGTCAATTGCTATTATAATAATACAAACAATAGTATTGATCAATATATGACATCGCCGTATACTCAGGCTAAATACAAAATACTGATATGGAGTGATGGAAATGCCTTTCTTACTATTATTCGTTGCCTTGCTGGCAGCCTCATTAAATATGCGTCCGGTAATCACTTCGGTCTCACCGCTGCTGGGTAACATTCAGAGTGATCTGGGGATGAACAGCCTGCAGGCCAGTCTGATGACAACACTGCCAGTCCTGTGTATGGGGATATTCGCACCCCTTGCCGTGAGCATCAGCCGGCGCTTCGGTCTGGAGCGCACGATCTTCGGAGCTATGGTGCTGATCGGGGCGGCGACAGCCGCACGCGGGTTCCTGTCTTCATCCGCCGGTCTCATTCTGACGGCGCTGGCAGCAGGCGTAGGGATCGGAATTGCCGGACCGCTGCTGTCCGGCTTCATTAAGCGTTATTTTCCCGGCCGCTCGGCTATGGTCAGTGTGTATTCCGCCTCAATGGTGATGGGTGCTTCACTCGCAGCCGGGCTGGCTGTTCCGGTCTATACCTGGCTGGACAATTCCTGGCAGCTGTCCCTGGCGGTATGGGCATTCTTGTCGCTCGCCGCTCTCCCTGTCTGGTGGAGGATTGCCGCGCGGTCCAAGCCGCTGAAGGAGCAGACTGCACATGCCCGGCTGCCCTTGGCTAACGGCAGAGCCTGGCTGCTGACCATATTCTTCGGTCTTATGGCGAGCATCTTCTATTCGCTGACGGCCTGGCTGGCGCCGGTGGCAGCATCCATGGGGTATAGCAAGCATGAAGCGGGCAATCTGCTCACACTGTTCACCTTGATACAGATTCCGGTAAGTATCCTCGTGCCCATCCTTGTGGCCAGATTCCAGCGGCGCACGTTATGGCTTGTGCTGTGCAGTCTGTTCGAGCTAAGCGGACTGCTGCTCCTTCTGGGCTCAGCCTCACCGCTGCTGAGCGCAGTGCTGCTCGGCATTGGCGCTGGCGGATTATTCCCGCTGGCTCTAATGCTGCCGCTCTTAATGACGGAGCGGGCGGAAGAGGCCAGTTCCTGGTCGTCGCTTAATCAGGGGGGCGGGTATTTTCTCGGAGCTTTGGGACCGCTCGCGGTTGGCCGTATCTACGATGCCTCGGGTTCATTCCAGCCCGCGCTGATAGGCATGGCTGTGATCACTGTACTTATGATCGCGGTACAACTGATGATAGGCAGAAGCTCCCGCGAGGGCAACGCTCTAAGGAAGAGTACGGCTTCGAGCTGAATGCCGACGGCCTGAAGTTCCAGAAAGCCAAGTAACTGTCCACCGGAAGCTGAGTGTTAAAGAACAGAAAATGAAACGTTAACGCACTTCTTGAGATATGTAGGGGAGTGCGTTATTTGTTATAATGGGAACGGGTGACCAGAGTACAAGTCAGGTGAAGAGGAGGACATGAATATGAATATGAATATGAATGTGGATGTAGATAGGGTGGAAGAGCCGGCCGTTCAGCTTATCGGCATGCTGGGCCAGCCGTATGACCCCAAGAGGGTCCAAGCCGTGCTTAAGCCCTATGGCGTTAAGCGAATGCCTGCGCCGAAGAGCTATTTCAACGACACCATGATCCCGTGCGCAAAAGCATCTCTGAGGATGGATCTCTACCGTATACCCAAAATCAATGAGCTGACCGGACTACAGTATACGAAGCCCGATGAATGGATCATCGGCGCTATTCACTTCCTTCCCCCTGGTTCGGGCAAGCAGAACGAAGTGCCTTATCCCGTCATTTTACCTGAGGACATTACGATGAACTCTTCGCCTGAGGAAGCGATCGCGGCCTATGGCCATCCGCAGCTGGACGAAGAATGTGAATGGCCCGGATTTTCCGGCCGCATTATCGCCTGGCGGGGCGAGGGAATAAACATCGCATTAGAATACGAGTATAGCAGAGAAGGTAGAGTGCTACGAACCTATATCGCCTGCCTAATCGGCTGCATCGGCGCTTGGCGGAGCGATAACCCGGAGGTTTTTGCACCATGAGCAGGGGAGGGCTGATTCTGGTAGGACAAGCTTTCGTTAGAATCGCGGAGAGCTGCCGGAGAGCTGCCCTCCCTGCAACCGACACACTAGAGAACATAGCAGTTGGATAAAGAGCACTTGTTTCGGCCAAACCGCTCCCTTTTCAAGAAGCAGTTGGAAAAAAGGCACTTAGTTCCACGTATTCTATGAAATCCGCTGAATCTGGACAAATTAAGTGTAGTTTATCCAACTGCTACCCCCAAGTACGTCATGGACGCTCGATTAGTTGTACTTTTTCCACTAGATTCCCTCCTCATTCTCTCACCGCACGATGAACTTAACCTTCCATTCCTCCTGCAATTCATCCCGTTGAGCATACTTGCTAATTTGTATTTACAAATTATGGAATACATGCTATCTTTGCTATGAAAGCGCAACCATGATCTGATAGGTTAACCAAGGTTTTACCATTTTGTTCATGGGGAGGAAGGAAGAAAATGAAGAAATGGCTCAAAAGAACAGGAACCATGCTGCTCGCTTGCACACTGCTGCTTGGAGGCTTGACGGCACCGCCGCGTACCGCCCACGCTGACCCTGCACTGATCACCATCGAAAGCGAGGATGCCCAGCTCACCCCGGATCTGCAAGTGACGACCCAGATTTACGGAACGCCGAAGCCCGGCTATTCGGGAAGCGGTTTTGTCTGGATGCAGAACTCGGGTACGCTAACCTACACTGTAACTGTCCCGGCAACCGGCATGTATACGATCTCGACCCGTTATATGCAGGAGCTGAGCCCGGATGGCAGACAGCAGGCATTAATCGTTAACGGTGCTGCGAAGGGTTCGTACATGCTGCCCTACACCACTACGTGGAAGGATTTCAACTTCGGCTATCACAAGCTGAATCAAGGCAGCAATACCATTCAGGTCAAAGCAGGCTGGGGATTCGCTTATTTCGACGCCTTAACGGTGGATCATGCGAACCTGGACCCCCTGATTGTGCAGCCCGTTCTCTCTGACGCTCAGGCCACGCCCGAAACGCAGCTCCTGATGAATTATTTGACGGAGGTGTACGGGAAGCACATGCTCTCGGGCCAGCAGGAGATCTACGGCGGAGGGAATGACGGCAACTCCGAGCTGGAATTCGACTGGATTCACAACCTGACCGGCAAATATCCGGCAGTCCGCGGGTTCGACCTCATGAACTATAATCCGCTGTATGGCTGGGAGGACGGCACTACCGCCCGCATGATCGACTGGGTGAATAACAAGGGCGGGATTGCGACCAATAGCTGGCATCTTACCGTTCCCCGTAACTTCACCGCCTATCAGCTTGGGGAGTTTGTCGATTGGAAGGAAGCCACCTACAAGCCGACCGAGACCAATTTCAATACCGCTAATGCTGTGATTCCAGGGACCAAAGAGTACCAATACTTGCAACTGGCCATTCAGGATCTGGCAGAGCAACTGCAGATTCTGCAGGACAACAATGTTCCCGTAATCTTCCGTCCTTACCATGAGGCAGAAGGCAACGGCGGGTTGAACGGGGAAGGCGCGTGGTTCTGGTGGGCTTCGGCAGGTGCGGAGGTGTACAAGCAGCTCTGGGATCAGCTCTATACCGAGCTTACGGAGACCTACGGCCTGCACAATCTGATCTGGACCTATAACAGTTATGTGTACAGCACTTCTCCGGCCTGGTATCCAGGGGATGATCAGGTGGATATTGTCGGCTACGATAAATACAACACCATCTACAACCGCTATGACGGACTGTCCGGCGTGCCGAATGAGGACGCGATTAGCTCGACCTTTTATCAGCTGGTGGATCTGACTGGCGGCAAGAAGATGGTAGCCATGACCGAGAACGACACCGTTCCCAGTGTGCAGAATCTGACCGATGAAAAAGCAGGCTGGCTCTACTTCCTCCCATGGTACGGTGAGCATCTGATGAGTACGGCCTTCAATTATCCGGCTACGCTGACCACCCTGTACCAGAGTGATTATGTCATTACGCTGGACGAGCTGCCTGATCTGAACGGGAACCAGCCGAATCCAAGTGCGGTGATCTCACCCGTAAATGCTGATTTTGACTTAGGAGATAATCCTGCCCAGGACATTACCGTAGCCCTTACCCTGAACGGGCATCAGCTGACAGGCCTGAAGAATGGGACTTACACGCTTCAGTCCGGCCAGGATTATACGGCAACCGGCACTGCTGTGGTCTTATCACAGGCGTATCTTGCCACGCTGGCGCCCGGCCAGCAGAAGATCACTTTTCAATTCAGCGGAGGGAGCAATGCGGTTCTCACTATTAATGTTACAGACAGTAACATCCCTGCGCCGTCAGGAGAGCTGACCATCCAGGCCTACAACGGCAGCACCGGTGCCTCGACCAACGGAATCGCTCCCAAATTCAAAGTAATCAACACCGGGAATGAACCGGTTCAGCTCAGCGATGTGAAGCTCCGGTATTACTACACGATTGACGGCGAGCAGCAGCAGAGCTTCTGGACCGACTGGGCCAGCATCGGAAATGCCAACGTTACCGGGACCTTCGTGAAGCTGGACACCCCGGCTGCCGGTGCCGATTATGCTCTGGAGATTGGCTTCACCAGCGCTGCGGGCACCCTGAACCCCGGCCAGAGCGCCGAGATCCAGACCCGCTTCGCTAAGGTCAACTGGTCGGGCTACAATCAGGCCAACGATTACTCCTTCCGCGCCGCCGGTACCCAGTTCGCCGATCACGAGCAGGTTACTGGGTATGTGAACGGGCAGCTGGTGTGGGGGATGGAGCCTTAAGCACCCTCCAACGCAGTTGTTGACCCATTCTCCGCTAATTAATGAAATGATGTAATTTGGCGGGGAATACATTTTACCGGAGGTGTTATTCTGAAAAGAAGGTATGGGTCAACAATAATACTGCTGGCGTTAAACGTACTTTGTATTTTTGTGGTCGATATTACTACTATTAAATATAGACTTGGAAAAGGGACATCAGGCAACGGGAATCCCGGAATAGTAGTTCTGATCCTGAGTCTGATATTGCTTGCGATTTTCCTCATACACCTGGTTTTGAAATCTATTGACTATCTAAGAAACCTGCCCAGGAAATTCTCAACAATAGTTATTCCATTTCTTTCGCTTGTCACTTTAGTGCTCATGATATTTGGTGAACTAAACAAAATCAGTGCATTAAAACAAAACTTAAACGGCTTCACAAATGATAAAGATTCCGTAGTCTTTCGTTTCTGCTGGGTTAATCAGTATACCAATACTCTGTTTTATAATGGATACATTTTGATTTTCGGGATTTCCATAGCGCTGCTTGTGTCTTGCCTGATCGTTAGAATTCAATCTAAGGAACGGAGGTTCTAATATGTTAGCCAAAATCAAAAAATACGGAGTCTACAGCCTAGCATTAGTATTACTAGCTTCCACCTTGCTCGGCAGCACGGGTTCCCGCGCATCTGCGGCAGAGGCGTCAGCCGCGCTGACCTCGGACTTCAGATCGTTGCAGGCTTCGCAGATTGTCAGCGAGATGGGTGCGGGATGGAATCTGGGCAACTCGCTCGAAGCTTCGGTGAACGGGATTCCCAGCGAGACTGCCTGGAATAACCCAACCATTACGCCGCAGTTGATTCAAAAAGTCAAGGCAGCAGGCTTCAAAACGATCCGCATCCCCGTCTCCTACCTGAATTATATCGGGAGCGCCCCCGGCTATACGATTAACTCAGCATGGCTGGACCGTGTGAAAGCAGTCGTGGATTACGCCTACAATGAAGGCCTGTATGTCGTCATTAATATTCACGGGGACGGCTTCAATTCCGTTCAAGGCAGCTGGCTTTTGGTGAACAGCGGCAACCAGACGGCCATTAAGCAGAAGTACCAGAAGGTGTGGCAGCAGATCGCGAATAAGTTCGCTAATTATGGGGAGCGGCTGATTTTGGAATCGATGAACGAGGTGTTTGACGGCAACTACAACAATCCGAATCTGGCTTACTATGCCAACTTGAACGCCTATAATCAGATCTTCGTGGATACGGTCAGACAGACAGGCGGCAACAATAGTGCCAGATGGCTGCTGATTCCGGGCTGGAATACGAATATCGACTACACGGCGGGCAATTACGGCTTCGTACTTCCTACCGACAATTACAGATCATCTACTATACCCAGCTCGGAAAAAAGAATCATGATCTCCGCCCACTACTATTCCCCTTGGGATTTTGCCGGTGAGGAATCAGGGAATATCACGCAGTGGGGAGCGTCAGCGACGAACCCTGCCAAGAAATCCACCTGGGGACAGGAGGATTACCTGAACTCGCAGCTCCAATCCATGTACAATAAATTCACGACTCAGGGCTATCCGGTGGTGATCGGAGAATTCGGTTCCATTGACAAATCATCCTACGATTCAAGCAATAATATCTACCGCGCCGCCTATGCCAAAGCCGTAACCGCAACCGCCAAGAAGTACAAGGCCGTGCCCGTCTATTGGGACAATGGCTATAACGGCCAGCACGGCTTCGCCCTGTTCAACCGTTATAACAACACTGTCACCCAGCAAGGCATTATCAATGCCATTATGCAAGGGATGCAATAAGCTGTTCAGCGTGAAGCGGCGGATAACATGATCTGCAAAAAGATGAAGGAGGCTCCTGTGGCGATCACGGGAGCTTTTTGTGCTGAAGAAGAAGATAAGTCTTGAAGATCTTACCCTCTGTGCGGCGCGTAACAGGCTCATTCTTGTGGTAATAATGTCTGTTATGTTATCTTTGCTTTTGAAGATTGTAACTTACATAGTCATTCAAGAAGAGGAGAAGAGAGGAAGTCATGGATCATTCAACCTACACCCCGCAACAAGCCAAAAAGGAATTCAAGCCGAAAGACGCTGTTCTGGTCTTCCTCGCTTTCGCCCTGATCAGTGCTGCCGTTATCTTTGCCCTTGTCATCTACGATGTCCTGACCCTGCAGGACCTGTTATCTTTTGATAATCCGCTGCAATTGGCGCTGTACGTTGTCCTTCCATTCATCAGTCTGATGTTGTTCGGTATCATCCTGACCCTGCTTACGCCTGCCAGCTACATTGACGAGACGAACAAGAGCTATCAGAACTATTCGCTCGCTGCGATTGTATGCTTTACATTGGCAGGGGCTTTATTTGAGGAGCTTCTGTTCCGGGGAATTATACAAAATGTATTGAATCTCTACCTTCCCCAGCCCTGGCTCGCCATCGGAATCACCACGGTGCTGTTTGTGGGAATGCATGTCCAGTACTACAGCAAGCCGCTAATGCTGCTGAACATCACCATCCCAAGTCTGGTCTTCGGCTGGATCTATGTGCAGACGCATAATTTGCTGGTCCCGATCCTTGTCCATTTTCTGATGAATCTGGGGATTACGCTGCTGTTCAAATATAAGGTGATTCAGATGAGAGGGGAGAAGGGATAACAGAATGGAGGTCAAAGTACTAGTGAAGTCCATCCGAGCAGCTGGAAATAAGGTGCAGATGTGGATTCCCTATCTGTCCGGGCAGAGATTAGCGCCAGCTTCGTGGACAAGGATTACTCCAAACTAAGAGACATCATCGAAGAAGAATTCATCTGGTTCATTGCCGAGGACCGGTATGATAAGCTGTGGCTCTATGAGGGGAAGACGGCGACGATTCTCCAGGTGATCCCTGAGTTATGCCGCCTCAATGAATATTACCTGATCTCCAAAAAGCTTCATTGGCTACTCTGCGAAGATCACCATGACATGCTCCACCTGAGCGGCCAGCCGATCATTGATCGATGGATGAGATATGAAAGCTCTAACCCTTAGGGGATAGAGCTTTCTTCATGCAGATTACACATTCCCCATTCCACCAGTCATGGCATTTATCCAAGATTTTTCGATATGATGATTTTCCCCCGTTTGGTTGACTCTTCGCTTTGGCGATATGCCTTGAGCAGGCCTTGAGCAGTAAAGGGGTAAGCCTCATTGATATGGATAGTCAATTTATTCTCTGTCATCTGACGAACGATGGATTCAAAATCGCTACGGTTAGGTCTTGCCTGGAAGAAATAGGCGTTAATGCCGCGGACCTTCGGTTGTTGATTAAGCGCGAAGGCCACCACTGAAATGTAGGTGCCGCCATCCTTGATGACCGAGTAGTTTTTCTTCCCGATGTCTCCCGGTAACCCTGTCCCGAAAGTGGATGGGTCCATAGCGGAATCCACAACAATATCAACAGGCTCTGTGATTTGGGTGGCGAAGTCGGCTTTCGTATAATCGATCACCTCGTCTGCACCAAGTCCTTTGACGAAATTATGATTATAGTCCCTCGCGGTTGCGATAACATATGCTCCATGTTGCTTAGCCAACTGGACCGCCACATGTCCCACTCCTCCGGCACCAGCTTGAATAAGGATGCGTTGTCCCGGTTGAAGCTGGCCATGCTCAAACAACGCTTGCCAAGCGGTCAGAGCAACCGTAGGCGCGGCGCCAGCCTCTTCGAAGGAGAGACTATCAGGAATTACGGCCAATAGATCTTCCTCTACGGCAACATAGTCCATGTAGGAACCCCTCTGAACCATACCCATAACACGATCCCCGGGCTTGAAATGCCGCACTTTATTGCCAACCTCTTTAACGATGCCGGCTACTTCATTACCAAGAACAAGCGGCAATTGAAATTGATCCGGAAATTTATCAGCCATCGGACTCTGAAGAATTGCGCCGCTGCGAAACAGATGATCTGCGGGATTGATGGATGAGGTGTGCATTTCGACGAGAACCTGTGTGTCGGTGAGTGCGGGAACGGGTACTTCCAGTCCTTCTAGCGCTTCGGGAATTCCAAAGCTTGTCAAAGCAATAGCTTTCATGATGATCCTCCTCGTAAATTGAACACTAATTGTTTAAGCAACACCTGTTTGATAAGATGATAATATTACGTGCTGGAGAGTTCAACCGGCAGAGTTAGAGGAACGTTGCATAGGCAACACATTGTAATCATTGATGTTTAAGAAGGAGATATAGAAGTGGTAAATCAGGAAGATCCTAGAGTATTGCGTACAAGACAGTTAATTAGAACCGCGTTCAGAGATTTGTTGCAGAAAAAAGGATTTGATGCAATCACCATCAAAGATATCGCTCAGGAAGCCACCATTAACCGTGCCACCTTTTATGCTCATTTTGAAGATAAATATGCTTTGCTGGACGAAGTTACAGAAATGGCGTTTTATGAGAGGATTCCTGAGCTAGTGGTGAATGCACAGGAGTTCACGGACGATATATGTGATCAGTTGATCATAATGACGCATCAATATATCACGGATTTTTATCGGATCTGCAGAATAGATTCCCATCCAATGGCTAAGCTGGTCGATGACAAAATAAAGAAAATGCTGCAGCAAACCATAGAAAGCATTTTTCTGAAAAGCGATACCCGCCATGGGGTGGACAGGCATCATATCAAAATCATGGCGGCCATGACAGGTTCAGCCATCTATGGCGCTGCGCATTATTGGTTAAATGCCGGGGAACAGAATCAAACCGATGTGCTTGTAGATATCGTTCGTCCTTATGTAATGAATGGGATGGGAATGTATTGAATAAATTTGAAAATTGAAACTGATTAGAAAAGAGGCAACCCTATGGACGACATAAGGCACGCGCAAGCTCTAATAACATGGTACCGGGACCCGAGCAGCTTTTCGAGAGATGAATGGATACGCGATATCGTTGTGCACTATGGAGAGATCATAGACAGGGTCATGCATAGGGATACCTGGACCGTATTGTTCAGGATCATCAGTCAAGTGGAGGGCACCTGGGATACGTATGCGGATGTGGCCTTTTTTGCTGACGCCGCACCTTGGCATTTGTGGGTACCAGGTTACAGCTTCAATCTGTGGGCAGGAAAGGACGTTGCCACCGTTCACATTCTATGATGCCATTTTCATATACTTTACTCATACTTGTTCCACAGAATTCCCGCAATCGCCTGCTAAGATGAAGATACTTTCAAGGAAGAGGTGATTGAAATGATCAAATGGACAAGAAGAGTAAAGTAGTGAGTGTAGTGGGCGGCTCAACGAGCGCATTCGCAGCAACGGCCCCTGTTGTAAAATCAGTGAAAGAGGTGAAGGTGACTGCACCAGCGGTGAAATCTGCCACCCCAGCCAAGGTAACTCCTGTGAAAGGTTCCACTCCTGCCAAAGCAGTAACCTCTATGAAGAGTACAGCAACAACTAAGAGTCCGGTCAAGGCTACAACACCAACCAAGCACAAAGCAGCAGTAAAGACAGTAGCCGCACATGCCAAACACAAAACGGTAATCAAAGCTGTGACACCTTCCAAATCGGCCGGCAAGATCACCGTAACACCCAAAAAGAAATAATGCATCCATTGCAGTCTTCCACAGCCACATACTTATAAACACAGAAGGCGGGGCTCATGAAGAGTCCCGCTTTTGATCTATACATTTAACTAACTCTGACCTCCGTCTACGGCGTGTCCAAAAATGGCTTCAGACAAATCGTTGTTCTCTATGAACTGTAAAATAAGCTTCGAACTGGTGGCAAAGGACCGGGGTTCACCAAGGATGGTGGAGGAGATTACGCCTACTATTTTATCGCTCGAATCTATGACTGCACTGCCGCTATTTCCGGGCCAGGTCTGCACATTGAATTCCATGGAGTGCGTGTACACATCGGGTGTTGATGCATTTTTCGATTTGCGGATAACGGCCACATCATCGGCGGTGAATGTTCCGTAGAGTGGTGTCCAGGTGTACCTCTTGGTAGTCACAGTGTCTAAATTTCCTGTTGGCTTGGTAGGGTGCCCGATAACGGTCACCTTTTCGTTGGCTGTTGGCACAAGATTGAACTCCTTGAAATAGCTGTCTTGATAGGTCTTGGGGATTTTTGTAGCGTCAATCTTCAGCAGGGAGAGGTCTTCCTTCACATCTGTAGCTACTAGTGAGCCAAGCAGATACCCGTCCGATTTTTGCGCATAAAAGGTAATTTGGAAGCGTAATTTCTTCCCATTATAGCTGGCGGGGGCCACGTGATTATTAGTGACAATGTATCCGCCGGGTAACATAAAGCCTGCACCAATGCCTATCTTTGTCTTGGTTCCTTGACTGGACAGTACATACTTTTCTATCATCACGACGCGTGTCAGATTTTTGTAATTACGATACGCTTTGTCTTGCTGCTCCTTGGATAATGCCGGGTTACTGTTATAAGGACTAACCGTAATGCCGGATTTGGTGACAGTCATGGATGTAATGGACACCTTGCTGACGGCAAAAGCAGCAGCTATATGCATGCCCAATGTTAGAACCGCAACAGCCAGTATGCTTG
Source organism: Paenibacillus sp. FSL R7-0333 (assembly GCF_038000365.1). NCBI lineage: Bacteria > Bacillati > Bacillota > Bacilli > Caryophanales > Paenibacillaceae > Paenibacillus > Paenibacillus sp. FSL R7-0333. Next base: position 4,244,481 of record NZ_JBBOBZ010000001.1, on the reverse strand, counting down.
AGAGGAATCTGCTAACCCACCGAGTCATAATCACTCCCCCTTTAGTTTTATACTATTGAGGAGTGAGACATGTTGTGACGGTCAGTATGCGGATATCTAAGATTGCATACGAAAAAGACGAAACACGATTTTGACTCCAATCGCATTTCGTCTCTTAAGAAAAGGGGATAAATTATACTCTTCCAGCTTCCGTAGCAATAAATATTGATGGGATAACAATCATTAAATAGAGTCCTGTGGGGAAAAGATTGGGTAATAAAAGATTGTTCCACCTTAGAATACTAACCTTCTGGCATTTGCCAACCTGTTTCCTCATCCCAAACAGCATCCGTATCATCTAGATGCACATGCCAATCCCCACTAGAAATACTTCTTCTAATATTCGTCAAACAGGCCAACCAATAATACAGCGCATTCAATGTATCTTCAAAATCATTTGAAAGGGGCAGCTTTGTCGAACCTGCAAAGATCACCGTTGGTTCATCCTGATCATAGTCATAAACATAAAATGTTTCTCCAATATCCTTCAATTCAAAACCCGCATTGTATTTATCAATGATGGCCCTGATCTCCTGCTCCTCACTGCCCGTAAGGTTATGATTTCTCGTACAAGTGTAATAAACAGAAACTCCCATGCTTTATTTCTCCCCTTTTGTGCTGGTTAGTGATAACAATACATACCCACATTTTCACAGTCTAATCCTTTATTTTCATTCTATTATAGCACTTGCTCGTTTGGAGCTAAATGAACAAGTCGTTTGAGCTTTTCAGCAAAGTATTCGCGCCGGGTTCCAGTTATACTAAAAGGATAAGTGTTGAAACGTAAGCGCAGACTGGCATAACCGAAAGGATGATCAAGAATTGGAAACTAGAGCAATCGCAGGTACAAGTAGGGCGGGACGTCCATGACTATGAGATCAAGCAAAATGGTCAAGGTGCCTAATGAACTGGTAAAGTTTCCGAATAAAAAAGGGAGCTTGAAGCTGGAAGGGATGTCCGTTATCGAACTCTGCTTTTACACGCAAGGCATAAAAGGAACCTTTTTTTTGCAGGATCATCTTCTGCTAATCATCAAGTCGGGTGTCTATACAGTTCGCTTCGGTGATCAAGAATATACGATGCGGAGCAACGAAATGATGTTTATTCATAAATCAATGGGAGTCGAATACGAGAAAGCGGGTGAACCCGATTCCGATTACATCCTCGACTATATGATGTTTTTTCTGAACGAGAAGATAGTAGATGAATTCCTCAAATTCGCCGGTTTAAAACCGGTTTGTCCCGTGAATGAGGTTGTTCCGATAACAGTCTTTCCGATCAATGACCGCATTGGAAGCTATATCGAGTCGTTAAAACCCTATTTCGAGCACCCTAACGAAGTCAAAGATGGACTGGTTCGTGTGAAACTGATGGAATTGCTGTTTCACATAGCAGATTCGAATGATCGTTTGTTGCATCAAATGATCCAACCCATAAGCAAGGACAGTGGCAGCATCACAAAGATCATGGAGGAGAACTTCATGAATCCCGTTTCTCTTAACGACCTGGCCTATTTGTCCGGCAGAAGCCTGGCGACGTTCAAAAGAGATTTTCAAGCAATATACAACACCTCCCCGCTCAAATGGGTTCGCAATCGAAGGCTGGTTAAAGCCAAGGAACTGTTAGCGGAAACAGCGTTATCTGTTACGGATATCTGTTTTTCGACCGGATTCGAAAATATCACTCACTTTTCCAAAGTATTCAAGGAAAGATTCGGACTTCCACCGTCAGAGTTTAGACGGCAGCTAAGGTTGAAGAAGGATGACTATAGGGGCTTAAAAATGAGCTAAATAAACAAATAGAATGAGCTTGTAGGCAAAGAAATTTATTCGTCTCCCTGATATTCTTATCTCATGCGGTAAACGCAGCCGTATTAAAACAAGAATGTAAGGAGGCAATTTTATGAATAAATCTAAGATCGTATTAATTACAGGTGGAAACAAAGGTATCGGTTTTGAGACAGCAAGACAATTGGGAAATATGGGGTATGAGATTATAATAGGAGCAAGAAGCGAAAATAAAGGACATGAGGCCGTAACGTTATTGGAAAAGGAGAACATTAAAGCTAAAACAGTGGTTCTTGATGTCACGAACCCCAGCTCCGTTCTCTCCGCAGCAGAATGGATTGAGCAAGAGTATGGATTGCTTGATATCTTGATTAATAATGCAGGCGTGTTTTTCGAAGAAAACACCACTCCAAGTGAACTGGAATTGTCTGTTCTCAAGAGTACCTATGAGACAAACGTTTTCGGTGTGTTTTCTGTCACTAAAGCAATGCTTCCATTGCTCAGAAATTCTTCTGCCGGAAGAATCGTTAATCTTTCCAGCGCATTAGGTTCCTTAACCTTGAATTCAGACTCAACGTCGGAATTTTATAAGGCGAATTCACTCGCCTACAATAGTTCTAAAACGGCTGTAAATGCTTTAACCGTTTCCTTTGCTAAAGAATTAAGCGATTCTCCTATTAAAATCAACTCCGTTTGCCCTGGATTTACAGCTACCGATCTAAATGGTAATAGTGGCTATCGTTCAGTCGAACAAGCAGCTTCCGTTGTAGTGGAGCTTGCCACAATAGCTAGTGATGGTCCAACTGGCGGCTTTTTTGATGAGCATGGAGTTGTGGCTTGGTAAAAAGGGGCGTTGTTGTAAATCACATACAATACGGTGAACCTTGACGCAGGGGTAAGGTTTTTTTACCGAATAGGTACTGCTAAAACAACATGTAACAATCGATTTACTTTAAGGTGTTTCGTGATGCATCCGCTATCCTCTAATAAATCAATGAGCTTGGGGAGTAGAATAGAATCCTCATCACCTTCATGCGCTGTGTCTCCTTCCCCGTCAATCATCAAATCCGCGATGCAGATCCTTCCGTGAGGTTTTAATACCCTGCGCATCTCCTGAATAGCGAGCAGCATTTGGCCGCTCGTCAGATGATGCAGGGCAAAGCTTGAAACAATAAAATCAAATTTCCCGTCAAGGTACGGAAGTGCCAGGAAATTACCAAGCTTGGTTTCCATCTCTGGAAATTTGAGCTGGCACTTCTTTAACATTTCGTTGGACTGATCCACTCCAGCCATCACCGCGCCTTCATGGATCAGTCGGCCGGCTAAATTTCCCGTACCCGTTCCAATGTCCAATCCCCGTTCCCCACGGATTGCCGAGACCCATTGAACGACGAGCCGCAGCGCCTCATCATAGTCCCCATATTTCCGTGTGTCCTCTTGAACCAACTGATCGTGAATGCCGGCTAAGCGGTCATACCCCCACTTATCCTTCCATGTCCGTTGTTCTCTCAGTCTTCTCGAACCCTCCGCCAGAATGTAAATGTCGTCAAGCGGAAGGGTATGGTCATTCTTGAGGGTTTCAATCATTTGGTCTGTTGTCTCGATAATCTGCTGCATTTCGACCCACTTGGTGAACATGACGGATCGCTGGAGTTCCAATAAATATCGTAATTGACTGTTTCCTTTGGCTTCAATATCCAATAGTGCAGTCCGAATCTCACTAACCGGCATTCCTGATTCCCTGAGTGCAATGATCGTCTGCAAGCGCCAAATATCTTCTTCGTCAAACCTCCGGTACTGATTGTCAGCTTGTTTGGAAGGAGCAATGAGACCTTTGGCTTCGTAAAACCGAATCGCGCGCTGCGATATTTTCAGCATATCAGCGACTTCTTTTATTTTCATGTGCTAGACCCCTTTATGTTCTTGACCCTCACTTAACGTCAAGGTTTAGTATAAACCCTAGAAAAGGAGGCTGTCACGATGAAGACGTTAATCAAAGGCGCGACCATCTTAACCATGGGAAACGAGGAACCCTATATCGGGGATATTCTCATCGACGGGGACCGCATAGCGGACATTCAGTCCATTATATCTACTGGGGCAGATGTGATCATTCATGGCGGGGGTATGGCTGCAATGCCCGGGCTGATCAACGCCCACCAACACTCGTCTATGAGCTTATTGCGGGGATTTTCCGACGATTTGAAGCTTATGGATTGGTTGAACCAGAAAATGCTCCCTGCTGAAGCACGCATGACTCCAGAGGATATTTATTGGGGAGCAAAGCTCGCGATGGCGGAAATGATTAAATCGGGTACGACAACCTTCGCCGACATGTACATTCACATGAATGAAATCGCGGCAGCGGTAGAAGAGGCCGGTATGCGGGCTTCTTTAACACGGGGGCTCACCTTCCTCGAAAATGACGGAGGGCGGCGAATGTCCGAGGCGCTTGATCTCGTTCGTCACTGGAGCGGTGCAGCGGAAGGCAGAATCACGACCATGCTAGGTCCGCATTCCCCTTACACTGTTCCTCCGCAGCCATTTAGAGAGCTTATCGAATTAGCGGAGCAGGAGGACATACCGTTACATACTCATTTAGCCGAAACGAAAGAGGAAGTCATTCAGATTCGGGAAAAGTATAATCAGACCCCAACCGAATATTTGTATCACCTCGGTCTGTTTGAACAGGCGCATGTGCTCCTCGCACATAGCGTGCATCTAAATCGCCGTGATATCGGTTATCTGAAGAGTATGCGGGGCGGAGTGTCCCATAATCCAGTAAGCAATCTCAAGCTTGGCTGCGGCATAGCGCCGATCAAGGATATGGCTGACCAAGGGATTACAATTGGTTTAGGCACGGATGGGGCGGGCAGCGCCACCACGTTAGACATGTTCGAGGAGATCCGGGCAGCAACATGGCTGCAAAAGTTGGATTACGGGGACCCCACGAAGCTTCCCGCAGTGGATGCTCTTCGCATGGCGACGGCTGGAAGTGCGCAGTTGCTCCGCATCGCCCATGAGGTGGGCACGCTCGAAATCGGGAAGAAGGCAGATATCATCTTGATTGATATGAGAAAACCCCACTTGCAGCCGATACACAACCTCCATTCACTGCTCGCATACAGCGCCAACGGTGCGGACGTGGACACCACCATCGTTAACGGAAAAGTGTTAATGCAAGGCCGTCAACTGCTCACTATTGATGAAGACGAGTTATTGGAGCAAGTGTCGCTGCGCTCTAAACGTATCGTTGAAGGCATCTAAATCCTTTATAGATTGCTAATGATTTTTATATTCGGGATGGACTGTAACTACAGAGAATATTTGGGCTTCCAGCCGCTGTTGTCCTCAGATATCTCTGTTTACCGCTCCGACAGTTTCAAAATTCCACTCCATCACTTTTCCCTGTCTTTATTTAAAAAAGTTCAATTTATATAGGTAATAGCTTCTTTTCATGAAGGTCTATTCCCTAAAAATAAAAACAAGTTCATGTGCTTCTTAGCATGAACTTGTTTAGATTGCAGATTATTCTTTTTTTGTAGGATAACGCTTAGTGCTATCAGTCTGCCCCAAGATATAATCGATGCTAACATTATGGAAAGTAGCCAGCGTAATCAATACGGCGCTAGGAACATCCAAATTCCCATTCTCGTATCGGGAATAAGTTGCTTGTGTAATTTTTAAAAGTTCAGCCATTTGTTGTTGTGTCAGATCTTTGTCTTCGCGTAAGCCGCGGATTCTTTCGTACATTGCTCATCACCCAAGCCAAGTTTACGTTATGCGTAAGTTGCATATTGTTATTTATGCGATTTTCGCATAAAAATTATGCATGACTGAGTTTTAGAGTACGAACGTGTTGGTGGGGAGAGGCTATTCATATGAGTTCGCTTCTGTTCCAGTTTAATCATATGCAGGAGGATAACGTGTAGGGGTGGTGGTCTGTCCTAGAATATAGTCAACACTAACATTATGGAAATTAGCTAGCTTAATCAGAACGGCGCTAGGAAGGTCCAAGTTCCCATTCTCATAGCGAGAATAGGTAGTTTGTGTAATATGTAATAACTCAGCCATTTGTTGCTGTGTTAGATCTTTATCTTCACGTAAGTCACGGATCTTTAAATACAATGATCATCACCCAAGCTAAGTGTACTTTATGCGAAAATTGCATATTGTATTTTATGCGGTTTTCGCATAAAATTAATTCATAGTAGGGAGAAAGTCCACAGAAGGAGGTCTGATGATCATTATTTTGGAGGATTTTTATTATGGGAGTTTGCGTCCCAATGAGCGGATGAAGCCAAACGATCCAGAATCGAGAAGGATTAATCAGCGGATTATTGATTCATTACAGATGCTTAAAGAGAGGCTACACCAAGAGGATTTTGATCAGGTCGAGGAATTGCTGGAGCTACATAGTGAATCCTGCTCGCTGCATTCGGCATTATCTTTTATTCAAGGCTACAAAATAGGTGCATTAATGATGATTGAGGTTTTTGGTGGGGAGAGGGAGTCTAATCACAAAGACATAAATTAGCAGTGAACGAACCGGGGCGTAGGGGAGCTTCGGTTTTTTTATTGGAAAATATCAAGATAAGATAATGTTTGGCAATTAGTTAAATTACATGATTATCTTATTATAAGGACCATAGCCGAAGAAGCCGCCATGCTGCTCACGCTGGAGGCCAGCCGGCGAGACGAGAAGCTCACCGTGGAAGGGGAGAGCCTGCAAGACCTCATCGTTTCCATTTCCAAATAACAATTCTCCAGCTTGCTCACCAGGATATGACATTCATGCTCTGCTTTATACAACAGCAGAGCATGATCAGGTAGATTCACTTCAGGGTCCCGAAGATGCGAAGCATTGGATTAGAGTTTAACCCTTAAGAGAAACACTTTTTTTGAATAGTGCAAAATGGTTGAGGGGGCTGTAAATCGTCAAATTTCTCATTTTGGTTTATTCTTGTTCTTTAAGATATATCTTGAACAATTATTCTCTTCTGTGGGATTTCCAAGTCTAAAAACCTAGTTTTTTTATTCCAATTAAGTCATTATACCTAATTTTTTTGTGACTTCTCCTTTCGACAGCATAAAGCGACAGTAAACGACAGGTCAATGACTTTATAATGTATTTATTAATTCGCAAAATTACTATAACGTTCAGATTTAATGGAGCTATTTCAGGAAAATTCAAATCAATAAAGGGAGGTATTATTTTGGCTACTGATCAACTCGCTACATATTCTAAAACCGTATATTTAAAACAAAAAGTAGATTCATTAGTTAGTTTAAGGCATCATACAATTAACATTATTGAGCCGATAGTTTCAGATATTACTAACAATAAATTCCCCTCTGAAGATGCTCTTAATAATGCACTTAAAGCACTTTCCGATCTTTCAATTAAGCAAAAAGATTTAATAGATTATTTATCGATTAGCGAAGAACAACTAGTCACTTTACAAGATATTGATGCAATGATAAAAGAAATTGAACTTAACGAACAAATCTTTGAAACAGTTGAAAACATGAAACAAAGTATCTCTAAATTCATTAAATTACATTGTGTTAATGAAGACTTTATTGAAGAGATCAAGCAACAACAAGCAACAGCAAAAGAGTTGCTTGAAAGTTATTCATCAAATGAAATGCTTATCGAATTAGGAGGGAAATATGATTTGGCCATAAAGATTGCCTTCAAACTAATCATTCCTGAAGCTAATCATTATAGTCGAATAACAAAAGAAATTGGATTTGCTACGAGCTATGCATTGAGAAAAGGTTTATTTAATATTCCAGATGTAAATGATTTAGTTGCCGCTTCAGCTGAGACTACTCCAGCTATTGACTCATTCAGTAGCGTTTCAAGTGAACCTAACACACTTGTTTTGCCTAATAATAGTCACGTCCACCTTAATGATGATCTTCTCTCAACAGGCGAATATAAAATATCATACTCCGGAAAAAAATTGCAAAGATTTTCAGTAAGCAAATTTGAACAGGATTTAAAGCGTATTTCTTCCCGTCGGCGTCCTTCTTCATTTCTTTTAACCTACATAAATAACTTTGGAGTATTAGGGGAAGAGGAGTTGCCTCTATTCATTTCAGACAATTCTTCATCTTCAGAAGATAAACTCAATTTCTTTCGAATGATACTTCAAGGATTATGCCAGAAAGGATATCTAATTTCTTGTACAGTGAGTTTAGAAAATGATAAATTTGTTTTTTATACTCTTAGTCCTATTGGTATTGAAGCTTTTCAAAGAGAAACTAGTCGTAAACAGCTACTATTATATTCATCACTCAAACCTATTTATCGACAAGCCGGGGAAGAGGCTTGGAGTTTAGAAGGTTGCGAAAGTCCATTTTTAATGGCACGTCAGCTAAGTATGATAAATCAAGCGCAGGGACTATTAGAAAAAGCCTTAAAAACAAGCTTTATTCTAGATGGTTGGAAAACTCTCATCCCTATGCCACATAGAGATCTTGAGTTCAGAAAGTTAGGAATTCGTATAGTACTTATAGCACCATTCTCCAATTATAAAGGTTCAAATAATGAATTAAATTTAATTGAACAGATCATTCAAATAAAAACAGATTGTGTGCCGATTATTTGGACGTCCTCTCGAATAGATGGATGCAATTGGAGCCAAGCTTTATCAGTGAATAGCAGTTCAATATATTTCCTCACAAATGAAGATAATATACTTTTTTTGGGTGATAAAGAGGGTTTGGATTGCTTCTCTTTAATTTTTGATCAAATAAACTTAATCGCGGAGAAAAGAACTGAGGAAGCGGAAAGTGCTGATGTCATCGATAATACCATCTCGGTTACAAGAAAAGTTTCTAGTATTACAGAACTAGAGGAAACAAATCATTTCGTTAAAGACAGTGAAATTAATGCCACATTAGATAATATTGGAAAATTTGAAATTGTTAATTTAATTGGACAAGAAGAAGATATCCTAAATGAAGACATTAATTTGTCTAAAAACGAGGAACCACTAGCTGAAATTATGCCATATATTGAGAAATTCCAATTACAATCAGTTATTGAAAAAGCCTTACTTATGGTTGCCGAGAACAAATTTGCAGAAGCCATGATTTTGCTTCATTCTATAGCTAACTTTTCGCTTGAAGCAAAAACATTGAAAGAAAAGATATCTTTTATTCTAGAGGATCCTTTATGCAAATATGAAGATTTATTCACATTAAGTGACACCCCAATTAATCTTTCTGTGAAAAATGTGGATTCGGTCAATGATTATTTGAACATTGCAATGTGGCTACGTATCTTTTTCAATCCTGATAATCCTAATGATCATCGCTTAAAATCACGTTGGGGACAAATCAATAGTGATTATTCCAGTCCTGTTTTACAAAACTGTCCTGCTCTAAAACAGCTAATTAGCCATTTTTGGTTGTTCCTTGAGCGTCATCAAACTGGGTTCAAATTCTGTACTTCAGGAACTGCACGTGTTCAAATGGAACTAACTAATAAACTTAATCAAACTAATCAACAACTCATAGAGGCACTAAGTATCTTTAATACTCGTAACATCAAGGCCAAGATTGGTCATAGAAAAGCTCATCAGTTGGTTTTGGAGTTATATGGAAATAATGGGTTAATGACGGAGAAAGTGCGACAAGCCCCATCGATGCCTTTGGATGAATTAAGAGGTTTTTGTCAAAAATTCACATCTATAGATTTGCTATCTATTACCCCTCATCTAAATACTAATCCCGATGATAAAAAACTAGAAGATTTCATTGATACATATTGGGACACGATGGATTTCAAATCTAATTTCGGTAAAAATGTTTCCTTTTTAGGGAAGGAGCGTGATCATCAACGTAGTTGGCTTCGTGAGGCTGTTACACCATTGATAAATTGCTATATTTACCGATTTAACGCGGAAAAGCAAGGTATGATGGATTTAGTTAGTCCAGAGGCTGTCAAGAAATACCGTAACAAAGCAAGTGAACTTATGTTGGAAGTTTTACAGCAACTTTCTCAATACAAGCAGGATGATATTAGAGATCCAGGTTATTCATTTCTTTGTGCAGTACTTAAACAACTTCAAGATTCTTTGAATGAAGATATTGAACAGAAATCATATTTTTACGAAAGTTTGCTTCTCACGGGGGAAATTGAACTTGATAATCAATACTTACCAATACTAGATAATTGGATGTATGAGTTACCCCACATTGCAGGCTTTCGTTTATGGGAAAGAGCAATTCGCCATTGTAATGACCACAACTATACATGGCAAGATGCGGCGTTAAACGCACTTCGTGATTATGATATGGGTAGATATGACTTAATTATCAGTCGGTTTAGTCAGGAAATTTCTATTGATGAATCATCAGTAATTAACACACGTAAAAAAGCACCGTCCCAGATAACACGCTACAAAGAGGAATTTATGACCAGTGTAGAAATTGCACAGAACTATGGGCAAATTTCTAGCAAGGGAATTATGGACAATTACTTCCGTCTTGCCATTGCAGCGGAACAACATGCTGAAAAGATGAGTAATTGTGGTTTTTATAACAGACTTCTTGATGCGTGCAACAAACAAATAAAACAGGATTCTAAGGAACGAATGGAAGCGACACAAGCTAGGCTGGAGGAACTTAAGTACAATATTCTTCAAGCCGCAGAAAAAGATTCGGAAAACATAGATAAAGAAGTAATATTTAAGAATTGGCCTATTCTTGATAAAATTGATCAAATGCTTGAAAAACGTAATATGACGGTTGCAGAAGACTATATCCAATTAGCGAATAATGGATATGGACAACAAGATATACCGTCAATTCAAAATTATGCTTCTGATCCATTTAACCTTTTCTATGAACGCTACCAAAGTCTATATACTGCTTGTAATACAAACAAGAGTATTGATTTAAATCGTATTTATGAAAAAGAAATTAAGTCAAACTTTTTTGCAAATCAACGTAACCGTAATACAGTAAATGCTGATGAATTTATTCGTTTATGGTCGAAACTCTCTAATGCTGAAAATATTCAATCTATTATAAAACACTTGTCATTCCATGAAATCAAAAAAGTTACGTCAGGAAAAAATAAAGAACTTTATATTTTTCCTGAAGCAATTGATGGTACCCTTGGTCAGTACAGTCATCCTTTTGCTGCTTTTGGAACACAAGCATTTCAAAAAGGTTTACGAGTTATTCATATGGCTGGAACTAGGTCAGCTGAGAATATATTAGACGAAATGATACAGTATGGAGCTAGTGGAGCAGCTTCGACAATAGTCTTGTTAGATTATGCACTGCCGCTTGCAGAACGAACGCTTCTTGCAAAATCTATTAAACTTAGAGGAATTCCTGAAATTATCGTGGTTGTTGATCGAGTAATGGCACTTTTTCTTGCTGGATATAATCAACTAGAACGTGGCAATATAATGTTGCAAATTGCACTTCCTTTTAGCAACGTTCAACCCTATATTCCCAATGGAATTATTCCTCCTGAAATGTTTATTGGGCGAACAGATGAACTTAATAGAATTCGAAACTTAACAGGACCTGTGTTGGTATATGGTGGTAGGCAACTTGGGAAAACAGCATTGCTCCGTCAAGCTAAAAACCTTGATCATCATCCTGAAAAAGGAAGCTATGCTGTTTTTATTGATCTCAAACAGGATAATTGCCATACCGCTCCCAAAAAGATCAGTGAAGAACTTGTTTTTTCTAACATTTTAGATCAGGAATACTCAACATGGGAGGAATTAAAAACAGCTCTCAAAATCCGTCTTAGTAGCAAAGAAAAGCCGATTTATAAGCTGTTATTATTACTAGATGAAGCTGATAGATTCCTTTCAAGTTGTGAACAGGACAATAATAGGCCACTGGAGATCCTTAAGGAACTTAAAGATTCTTTTAATGATCAATTTAAATTTGTGTTAGCTGGACTTCGCGATGTTGTTCGTTTTAATAAGCGTCGCTTAAGCGGTAATAGTGTTCTAGCACACATGGGGCATATCACAATACGTCCTCTTGCATATACTGATGCCTGTGATCTGTTGCAAAAACCTTTGCAATATTTAGGTTTTCGTATTGATGAAACCGATGATTACATGATAAGCCTGATTTTGGCTAAAACTAATTACTACCCTGGACTAATTCATTTCTACTGTCAAAAACTGATTGAAGCTACCGTAGACAGTTACAGAAATGGAAGTTACAATGAAAATTCTACTCCCCCATATTTACTTGATGAGAAGCATCTGAAAACACTTTTAGGTCAATCTGAATTTTTAGAAATGATTGAAGATAGGTTCCGCATTACTCTACAATTGGATAAAGACGATCTTTATGATATATTGGCAAATGCTATGGCATATTACTATTACTCTGAAGGTATAGGTAAAGCTGCCTCTGTAAAGGACATTATGAATGTTTGCAAAGATTTTGAAATTAAGAAAATTTGCCGTATGACTGAAGAAAATCTGAAAGCTCTTCTTGAAGAAATGGATGAACTTAATATTCTTAGACAAGAGCAAATGGGCTCAGAAAAATATATATTTAATCGGTATAGCTTCTTTCAAATGTTAGGGAGTTTCGAAAATGTATGGGAACAATTGGAAAAATATGCCGAACAAGGAGTGCAATAATGTTAAATGAGGAAGCTCTTTGGTGGGGTCAAGTATCAGGGCCATCTAGATACTTGCAGGATGCTTTTGAAGCTGTTTCAAACGGTGGAGTAACTATCCTCGAAGAGACAACATACATGGATCAATTCTTCTCTGCACTTAAAGACAAATTGCTTTATAAAAATAGCAAATTGCAAATTATCAACTGCAATTCCATTGAATTTTCTCATTTGGAAGACATTGGGGGGTATCTACTTCAAAAATATGCACCCGATCAAAATTATCATCCTATGGAAGGCCCCCCTGCAAGGATTATTGCTAAAAATAATTTATTAAACGGCAGGGTTCTAATAGTTCGTCAAATAGAGAAGGATAAGCGCTGGGCTGATATTGCAACTGAATTCGCCAAATATTGCTCATTAAATAGCGGATCAATTTTATTTACTATTAGTGAAAAAACTCCACAAATAAACAAACAAAAAAAAATCTCAGTGCTTGAACTAAAAAAGTACATCACCGCCTATGATATGCAGTTATTTGCTTCTTACTGTATTTCAGACCGCTCTAATTTGTCGTTTATGATGAAAAATTATATTGCACAAATTGCATCAAACTTAGCTAATAGTAACCCTGAGCTTTGCAAGGAATTGGCTGTTGAAGAACTCGCAGACGATGTTTTTGGATTACTAAGCCGTCTTGCACAAAGTCGTCCACATGTTGCAGTTATTTCGGAAAGTAAATCACATGTAGAGCAAATTCTTTGGGAAGCACAAATCCAAACCGTTTTTCCCATAATTGAGCAAGAAAGACGTAAAATAATTGATTCTTATTATCAGGAATTTTTAAATATTCTTCCTGTTACAGATGAATTCGGGAGAAAGATTGACCTTCCTGAGGATTTGGAATTACGCCATATTCGATACTACTATCTTAAAATCAATGGTGGTTTCAGAAGTAAAGAAGACAATGATACTTTCAACCTTATTTATAAGAGCAGAAATGATCTGGCTCATCTAAATCTATTAAGCGGGCAAGTCATTAAGAGTATATGTGCATTAAAAAGTGACAAAATACTTCGGAAAGAGAAAAAATAAAATCATCTCTTCCAACCAGTAGCGGAATCTTTGTTTCACGAGAGTTACCTTTCATCTATATATCGTGGGATATATCTATCCTTTGATTGTCTAACAAACTATCATTGAAGTTAACTTTTGAGAGGAGTGTGCTGTTGCTATGAATCGGCAAAGGCCCCCATTGAAATAAATCATTATTCTGTAATAAAAATGTCTGTTATTTTTCAGGTGTGTTGATTACCCATATTATGGGATTTCAAAAACGCCTATATGATCTTTACGCCTGAGCAGACTCAACTGAATCTGCCACTCCAGCGGAAGATTAAATATACGCCAGTACTGCATAAATCCCCAAAGAGTCAGCCTAGCAAAGACCGGTACCTTCGGATGAATTTCATCAAAAATGTATTTCAGAAGCACATACGCGGTAAGGGCCACAAACAATTGGCTATAAGCACATATTGATCCAATCGACCGATTTTTCCATACGCCCGATCCTGGACTAAAAGGTAGTCTTTATCGGCCAAGACTTCTCCAAATGGACCGTCATTACGCCGGGCAATTGATTCGACCACCTTCACGGGTGACTGCTGTCCCTGCGAAAAAGCAACGTGCAGTTTAATGCCACCTCTAAATTTTTTATACGGAGCCCAAGACATGCGGGAGTTGGCCGCCGTAACCGTCGTAGAGTCAATCAGCAGCAGATCTTTAGGCAGATTCAGGTGCCGCCGGGTTTGCCGGTTACATTTCTGGACGAGTATTTGAAACAAACGCTTGAAGGTATCGTAAGGCACTACACCGGCTTTGCCCGGAAGGGTGGAGTAATGATCCTTGGGCAAACCGTAGTTCGAGCCCACCCGAGCACTTTGACGAAAGCCATCCCATTGGTGGTAGCAGGCTTGGACAAAGTAGTCGAACAACACACCGACGCTCATTTTGGTTCCTGTATCCTCGTAGTCCTTCGTTTGCCCGGTTACCTTTTGGACTTCTTCCGAAGTTAATACTTGTTTGAACACGGCCAAGAATGGGGTATTATTATTCATGAGGTCGCCTCATTTCGGTTTGGTTTGGTCGTACTTACCATTACCCGAAATGGCGGCCTTTTTTGTCCCTTTTTTTGGGGAATCAACACGCTTACATTTGTTCTAATTTTCTGAATAGCGTGCCTGAAGCTTGTGTTTATGTGCTATCAGGATATCTTCAAGCGATATATCATATTTATTGGCGATGACAATGAGATTCCCTAGAACATCTCCAAGTTCTTCTGTTAATTCAGCTTTATTCTCTTGAAATGTACCTGCAACCTCGTCTGGACGATCCCTGCCAATCTCTAACGCACGAATTGCGCGGGCGACTTCCCCAGTTTCTTCAGCAAGAAATCCAATACGAACAAATATATCTAAGTCCGACCAGTTACGATTCTTGTAATATTCCCTAACCCATTGTTGAAATTCAGTGATATCCATGTTTCCCTCCGGTATAAGAAGATTGATAGACTCAAAAACTCGAATATAATAATACCATAATTACACTCATTATCCTGTGGCATTAGTGTTAGCTGTTATCATTCAACTACTTCGTCCGTCCCAGGAAAAACGAATACCTATCCGCTGTCCCCAACTCAGAAGTTTCTGTACGATCAATAAGCTGTAATGCCTGCAATAGAGACCCGACTTGTTCGCGCATCAAGTTCACATCGAACTTATCCATTTCTCTATTTGCGCTATCTACCAGGAGATAATCCGGCATGGGGATCAGTCCAATCATTGGAATCCCGGCATTGAACAGGGGCTGACTCTCACCGAATTGAAACTTATTATGTCCGCGTAAGATAACTGTCCGGGTGTTACTTCTATCTTCAACGGCTTTCTTCCAAATGGCTTCCATGATTTCATTTCCCGCATAGGCGAATTCAGTGCTTATTTCTCCAGTCGGTCCATATTCACCGGAAGCATTGTCCTTCCATTCTAAGCTGCCCAGATGCTCTACAGTGAGTCCTGCTACGGCTTTCAGGTGCCCATTGTTACCATCCCACAGCTCAGGGTGAGCCTGCATCCAGGTTGAGGTTGCCTGCGATGTCCCTTTGAATTCGGGCAATCTGAAATGTCCTGTTACGAAGGTGAAGATCATAGTCCGTTCTGGCTGCTCCTGCTGCTGCAGGTAACGAATCATGGAGAGCATTCCAATCGCACCGTTTTCTTCTACCACATTTACACCATCGGTATGCGTATTTATAATGATCGATTCCTTTTTATTCTTTCCTTCAATTTTCACATAAAAAGATTCGGTCGGCGCATTTTCCTGTTCTTCTGCCTCCAAAATCACTGTGCCCGCCTTATGTTCCTTAGCTGCGTTGATTACCTTCTGCCCAGCTGTTTTATTGACCCAAACGGCTGGAATTCCGAAATAATGCTCGGTGAAGGGGAGGTATTGCTTCTCAGCCTTTTCATCTGAAACGCCATCCAAGACGATTATGACTGCTTTCACGCCCTGTTCCTTGGCTTCCTCCAATTTAGCGTGCTTCAGACCTGTGGTAAGGACTAGATCGCCTTCATCTGAAGGAACTCCACCCGGCGCTTGAAATGTATCGCGTATGTTCATAACCAGTGCCATAGGGAAATTCTTAAGGTTCTTGATTTCAACGACCGCTATGTTGTCCTTGGCTTCCTCATACTCACCAGGTTTAGTGTAGACAAGCTCTCCGGTTACACCATTGCTATCTGTCTCCCCAGAGTAAGGGAACGCTGAGGATACATGAATCTCCTCGTTACCGATGATCACAGAGCTTGACTTCTCTTCCCAGCGATCAAAAGTGTACTTGTCGCGATACACCGTAAGGCCCATATCTGTCACCTGCTGCTGTAACCATGCAATGAACTGATTGTGACCTTCAGATCCGGTTGTGCGGCTGCCAATGGAATTCATTTTTTCAATATTGTCCAACATGATGGTAGGAGAATCAAGCTGGTCATTGTTGATTTCAGCAGTCAAATCAGCAGGCAGAGTAACGGACCTCGTAATCGGCTGGGCATAAATATTAACGATCCAAAAAACACTGGCAACCACAGCCACAACACCGTACAACACTCTCCGAATCACTAGAAAAACCTTCCCGCTCATACGCACTTCATCAGCAAAAAACACATTCCATACTCCTGCTACTATCAGCAGCAGAATAGCAAGTGCGAATATCCAAAACTCCTTAGTGACCAAGAACACAATCTCCGTTACCAGGGCCACTGCATAGACCCAAAACAGTTTACCTCTTCTTTTGAGGAGAAAAGTATAAATACCTAATTGTGCCAATAGAACGATTATTGCTAGTACAGCGAACAACATTTCTTTCCCGATAAATACAGAAGCACCAATCGCTAGAATCAGGAATACAATCCCCGACAATTCTCCATTAAATTTACTTCTCATAATATACCTCTTTCGTTAAAAGCATATTTGCCCGTTTTTTAAGTCTACCATTAACTATATTTCACTATAAGGATTGAAGTATACTTCAAGGTCAAGGCAGGGAGAGAAATTAAATATGGCAGTAGCGTTTTATTCAGAAGCTTTGGGATTTACCCTCGTTGTGCAGGGAACGGCTGCGTCAATACGTCTTACTAGTTAAGTACATCTCGAACCAGACGACAGATCTTGAAGGAGCTTAATCATGAAGAAGACAACGCGAAGAAAAGAAATGCTGCTGAAAGGCATTGCCATGCTGCTAATCCTAATCCTTGCTGCGGCTGCATGCCGGCATGAGATTGGAACTCTTTTGACCTCAGGAAAGGTTGACAGTGAGTCTGCTATGGTGCAGAGCATCATGGACAAGACAGCGACTGCAGGGGTAGCGATTCTATCCGCCACAGGCGGCAAAACAGAATTCAAAACCTACGGCTACGCCGATAAAGCGCAGGGTAAGGAGGTCACAGCGGAGTCGCTGTTTGAGCTAGGCTCAACGACCAAGGCATTCACGGCTCTGGCAGTGATTATGCTGCAGAACCAGGGGGTCTTGGCTTTTACCGACGATGTCTCGAATCACCTACCAGAGTTTGCTCCGACCTATAAAGGTGAAAAGGCTAAAATCACCATTAACCAGCTACTCTCACATACCAGCGGAATACCGTCCTGGAGCATCCGTCTGATCCCTGAAGGTTCAGATAAGGAGCAGCTTGCAGCGACCATACATAAAATGTCCAGTCTTGTACTGGATACCCAGCCGGGCAGTGCCTATCAGTACGCAACGGTGAATTACGATATTCTGGCAGCGATTATTGAACGGGTGACAGGGATGAGCTATCAGGATTATGTGACGCAGCAGATTCTGAAGCCGTTGGGGATGAACGACAGCTATTTCTCGACAGGACAGGAATGGAAGCCGGAGAAGCTTGCACAGGGGTATCGGTTGTTTTTTGGCAAAAATATGGCCTACGATGCTCCCAGATACTACGGAAATATAGCCGCAGGGTATCTGGTAACCAACTTGAACGATTTGCAGCACTGGGTCAACGCCCAACTGGGAAGCAGCGCGATCCCGGATAATCTGCAGAAGGCCATTCAACAATCACATGAGCCGGACCTCCGTACAACGGGGCATGAAGCTGAGAACCAATTCTATGCCTTCGGCTGGAGCCAAGACCGGGAGACGAGGGTGATCCGTCATAGTGGAAGCAACCCGAATTATTCTTCCCAGGCGATCATCGATCCAGAACGTAAGGAGGGGGTGTTCGTACTGGCTAATCTGAACTCTACCGCACCTACGCTGATTGCCCAGAATATCTATGACCAGATGCAAGGGCAGCCGATGAAGACCTTCAAGTATGACGACACCTATATCCTAATGGACGGGGTAGCTTCGTTGTTAGTTGTGTTCACTGTGATTGGGATTGCTTTTAAGCTCATCCGGCTGGCAGGAGGGAGAAGCGATTTTGCCACAGAGAAGGGAATCCACCTCCAAAAGATCAAGGCCCGTGTTACCCTGCTAATCAGAGCGCTGTTGTTACTATTGGTGCTAGGCTGGCCTTTTTTGGTAAACTACAATTACACTATGATTAGTGTATGGATGTCCTATTCGGTATTGCTGTGGATGGGGCTGGCTTCGATTAGCTGCATATTGTCCATGATTCTGGCAGGCAGATATTGGCGTTGACTATAGAGAAGGAGATGATCCTTATTAATCATTTTCCTTTGCGTTCGAGGAAGGGAAACCTTCAGACATTCAATATTTGAAGAATGGTGAAGAGATTTCAATTGATTTTGGATCGAATCCGCCTGACACACTTTCCATAAGCGATGGATTACTTGATGCTAAGGGAGATTATTTATATACATCCAAAGAAATAACCGACGTTCCCTATGTTACAAAGAAAGGTGTGTATAGCTTCAATTTAGACACGCACATCGCTTCTTCCTTAAGCTCTTACTATGAAAAAGATAAAAAGGAATTCAGAGGTTTTATCATAAATGCATCCTGGGAGAAGCAGGAGAAGAAGTATGCTTTTGCGATCCAATCAAACGCTCTTTGAAAGGAGCAGATCCCATGATCTATGTCACTGGTGACATTCACGGTTCGATCAGCGTGGCCAGCCGCTTTAACTCCAGAAACTTTTCTGAAGGCAGGGCGCTGACGAAGCAGGATTACGTTATTATCGTCGGCGATTTCGGCTTGTTGTGGGCAGATGATAAGGAAGACCGCTTTTGGCTAAAATGGCTTACAGAGAAACCGTGGACCACCCTGTTCATTGACGGGAATCACGAGAACTTTGATCTGCTGGAGTCCTATCCAGTCTCCGAATGGAATGGCGGTCAGGTGCATCACATTACTCCTAGTATCATTCACCTGATGCGCGGCCAAGTCTTTGAGATCGAAGGGAAAAGCTTTTTCACCTTTGGCGGAGCGGCTTCTCATGATAAGGAGTACAGGAAGGTAGGCGTATCCTGGTGGGAACGCGAAATGCCAAGCCCGGAAGAGTACCAGGAAGGCATTCGCAATCTGGACAAGAACCAGTGGAGAGTGGACTATGTATTGACTCATACCTGCTCCTATGATGCTCTTCAGTGGATCAAAGAGCGCTATCGTACGAATGTGGAAGCAGATCCCATGCATACGTATTTCAACGAAATTAAGTTCAGACTGGACTATGGGAAATGGTTCTTCGGGCATTATCATCATAATGCGGAGCTGCCGGATGACCAGGTGCTGTTGTATGAGGATAGGGTGAGACTAGAAATATGATTCTGAACCTCATCTATTGTAAAGTCGCCGCTTAATCCTTGAAGACTAGATGAGATGACTCCATTTTTTTCGATTAAAAGGGAGTTATACGATTTTTGCTTCTCCATCCGCAATAGTTAGATATAACAGCTTTACTAAAAAACAATTTGTAGTTATGCTTATGATTGAGCTGAGAATAGATGAGATGAGAAGAGGAAAGGTGAGCTGAGATGAGTAAAGAGGTTAAATTGGATTTAAGCCGTATCGTTTTTATTGGAAGGACATTTGATGAATACATGTCCATGTTTAAGTTAACAAAAGCGGAATTGAAGGGACGGTCCATTCTGGATTGCCCCGCTGGAGCATGTTCGTTCACGGCCTATGCGAATAAACTAGGTGCCGACGTAACGGCAACGGATATCGCTTATTTTCATGACTATGAGGATCTTTACACAAAAGGTATGAACGACTTGGAACACGCCATGACCAAAATGGAAAATGCCCAAATGAACTACGTATGGGATTATTTCAAATCCGTTGAAGAACTAAAACAACATAGAGACTGCGCATTAACTGATTGTGCACTTGATATGAAAAACTATCCCGAGCGTTATATTGCATCGGCACTGCCTTCGCTCCCGTTTAAGAATAAGCAATTTGATATGACACTGTCTGCACACTTTTTGTTTATGTATTCAGACAGGCTTGATTTTGATTTCCATAGGCAAGCGATCCAAGAGCTACTTCGGGTAACCAAACAGGAAATTCGGATTTTTCCTTTAGTCGGCCTTACAGGAGAGAGATATCGTCAATTGGAGGAGCTGCTCACCTTTTTACATCAACAGGGTTGTTCAACTGAGGAAATAACGGTCGGATACGAGTTTCAAAAGGGAGCAAACAGCATGTTGAAAATCACTCTTTAGATAGCTTCGCCATACTTCCGCCATGTTCCGGTTCCATCTACTCTGACATAATACGGTAATAGAACAGAGGATGGTTTACACCAGCTCTCAAGGAGGAAATGGCATGTTTCATAAAACAGTGACGCTGCAGCCTTTTGCAGATATTTCGATGTATACTGAAGGGTTCAAGATCGTCTCGGCTCAGTTGGGTGGAGATGGCTGCCTATATGTTCTGCTGATTAACCAGGTCCCGGAACGGACAAGCGGAATGTTTGTCCAATCCGCCTTGAAGCAACCGCGTACCTACAAAGTGTTAATGGTAGAAAGTCAACATTATATCGATGAAATCATATTTCCGGATCAGCATTTCAATTATCATTATGTTCAGCCGCTCCGCAGACATCTGCTGCTGGTTGGAGCACGCTGCTCGTATTATGGTGCAGGTAAATATGATCTGAACGCCAAAGTGTGTGACTATACAGGACGTACCGTCCGTGAGTTCCTGCTGGGAGACGGGATTCAGAATGTTCAGGTGACGGAAAAAGGCACCATCTGGACCAGTTATTTTGACGAAGGGGTGTTCGGGAATAACGGGTGGGATCATCCAATCGGTGCACAAGGTCTGGTGGCCTGGGATGAGCATGGCAACAAAGTATACGAAGATCATGTATCGGATATTGCTGATTGTTACGCTTTGAATGTTGTCCGTGAAGAGGAGGTCTGGTTTTATTACTATACAGACTTTATGCTCGGCTGCATCTCAGGCGGACCCAGTCAGCCCAAGGTTACGTTTATGAATCCTGAGATCTCCGGTTCGGCCGGGTTCTGCACGGATGGTTATCACTTCTTGTTCGATGGCGGTTACGGCAAACACGGAGAATATGTTATCAAAAAACTTGAACAATCAAGCTTGACCAAAGGGCATAAGATACAGTTCCTGAATGAAAAATCCGAGCCGCTTGTACCCGTGACGCAAGATTTTCGGGAAGACCGCGTGCTGTTCTGTGCAGATGATACGTTGTATCAGGTTTCGATTCAAGAATTGCTCTGACGATAGAAGTACAACCAATGTAGAGCAATAACCCAGGACAAAGGAGATACAACATGCTGCCATCCCTTGCATTTCTTAAACATCAATTGGAGGGGATTCTACGCAATAAATTTGCACAGGGACACCAAACCTCCGGTTATTTAGCCAGATTGGAGCAACAGCCGGCTCTCTGCTCGGGGTTTATTTCGGTTCGGATAGCTTGGATC
Organism: Paenibacillus sp. FSL R7-0333; assembly: GCF_038000365.1. Taxonomy (NCBI): domain Bacteria; kingdom Bacillati; phylum Bacillota; class Bacilli; order Caryophanales; family Paenibacillaceae; genus Paenibacillus; species Paenibacillus sp. FSL R7-0333. The sequence continues at coordinate 4,222,593 of NZ_JBBOBZ010000001.1, read as the reverse complement.
GTTCCTCCATTTCACCAGTTGTTGTAAACAATGACCCAATCCAAGGTGCCAGCCTCATCCCAAAGCAAATCAAACTATGGATGCCCTATTCCTTATTGTTGTGGATGGGGCCGTTCCCATGGATACCATATGATGTGAAATAACATATGGACTACAATAGCTGCAATAATTCCATACTGCCAGAACAGGTAGCCGCATATTATGGAAACCCACAGATTCCCAATGACCATTGAGCCAATTAACATAGGTGAAGGAATACAACCCTTTGCAAGGTTACCAGGCAAATGAGCCAATCCAAATAATATACCGGTTGTGACGATGGAAATCCAGAATGCAGCCGTTAGGGAAGGCGTTAGCTTTAGAACACTCCACATCGTTAAGCTCAGTAAGCCCCAGCGAAAAATAATCTCTTCGGTAATTCCGCCGGACGTCATTCGCGCTGCAAGTCCAAGCTGTTGCCTAGCTAGCTCGGAGGCTATGATGGAGACCGTATCTATTCTCGGTCGAATGAATGAATAATAGCTTACAACCCATACCAACGCGCAAATGATTCCTGCGACGATGCCGATCCCCACTTGTTGAACCAAATTGGTTAAGTCCAATTCCCCGCGGCTGAGCCCTTCCAGGAACGGGTCAGTAAGCCCAATCTTGTTACCGAAATAAATCCCTGCTGTAGCGGCTAAACTGACGATGACAAGGGTTTGTAAGGCGATGAGGATAAACAAGGTATGCCTGGATAACCTGTTATCAGGTTTATCAACAAGATCATTGGTTGTAAATTGACTCATTAACCATATGCCAGGTAGGCAAAGTGAGATTAAGATCAATGCTAATAGGAAAGAATGCACAACGTCACTCCTCTAAATATAGTTTACGTTATTCCGTGAAGTCCGAATTTGCTCACATAGTGTGCCAGCGCCTCATCCAGCCAGGCTATCTCCTGTTTGTCAAACGGCATATCTATCAACTGATTTAATTGCTCATGCTGCTCCTCCGGAATTTGGGCAAAGTTTGCAATTGCCTTCTCATCCAGAAAGCCCAGTATCCGTTGGACATAGAATCCCAGCATTTCCTCTGCTTCAGCAGCATCCGGCGCTCCTGCTGACAAACGCTTAACCGCTTGGGCAAAGGCAAGCACTTCTCGATCCAGTTCCGCTGTGGCATCTGAGGAGATATCGAACAAGGCATTTGCCGTTTGCTCCGATACATGCTCGGCGACCCAGCTTCGCTGCTTATCCTCATTTAGCATGTTGCGAATCAGCAAGAACAGCATGTCATGCTCCAGTTCCCCTTCACGTTGCAGGATAGCCGTCATTCTGGCGAGGATTTCCAGCGACTTATCCAGTTCAGCGCGGGCTGCTTCCAGAGCTTGCTGCTGCATTCTCAATGTTTCCGCCAGACTCATCTCGGATTCGCCATGATGAATGAACCTGCGAATACGCTCCAGAGAAAAACCGAGCGACTTCAATCCGATAATTCTCTGCAAGGTGATCAGATCCGCCGAACCATAGACCCTGTGACCGCTTGCCCGGCGATGCGGACGCAATAGTCCTACCTCATCATAATAATGAAGCGTCCGTACCGGAATACCGCTTAATTCAGCAAACTTTCCAACGGTATACGTTGTATTGTCCATCATCCTCTCCCCCCTTATAACCATTATAAATCCTACAGTAACTGTAGGTGCAAGCGGTCGGAATAGCCAATCCGCATGAGCCTCTACAACGTTTGACCGCTATCTACAGTAATGATTTGCCCTGTCATTGCTTCTTGCTCTAAGGCTGCACAGATCATGGAGGCAATATCTTCGGGTGCCGAAATACGCTTCAGCAGAAGATTTGGCGCTAACCTCTGCATTTCTTCTTCTCTTCCGGACCACCATCTGGTTGCGACGGCTCCTGGTACGATGCAGTTGACCCGAATATCAGGCGCTAAAGCCCGCGCTAGTGATTTTGTTAAGCCATGAACGGCGGCCTTGGATACGGCATAGGGAAGAGAAGAACCTAATCCGGTTTGTCCGGCGATACTGCCAACATTTACAATGGCCCCTTGTTTATTTTTCTTCATGTATGGTGCGACCGCCCGCGCGCAGTGAAACATACCTTTAACATTCACAGCGAATAATTCATCCCATATTTCTCCGGTAACTTCCTCCAGACTATCCATCGGAATATGACTTGTAATACTGGCATTGTTGACGAGCAAATCCACGGTTCCGAATTGCTGAACAATGGTTTCGATCATGCTCCGGACTTCCTTGTCCTTGGATACGTCTGCTTGTACCCCTATCGCATGGCCGCCCTCTTCGTTGATCAATCGCACGGTTTCTTCTGCTTCGGCTTGCGAACGGGAATAGTTAACGACAACGGTTGCCCCCCGGCTCGCCAGCATGAGACTTGTGAATCTGCCAATCCCTGTGCCGCCCCCCGTGACAAGAACTACTTTGTGATATATCTGCATTATGGTTACACTCCTAAATGTTATAATTTGATCTTTTACATTGTAAATGATGCAGTCATATTTGTATAATTGAACAAAATGAAAGGTTTGTTCAATTCTTTTGAATTATAGAGGAGCGTGCACAATGGATTTTAAGACGTTAAAAACGTTCCAACTGATCGTAAAATACGGCAGTTTTGCCCGTGCGGCTAAAGAAATGAACTATGTTCAATCTACCGTTACGATGCAAATACAAAAGCTTGAATTGGATTTAGGCGTTCAGTTGATCGAACGGGGACATGGTAAGGAGTTCCGGCTGACAGAGGCCGGGAGGTTATTTCATGACCAAAGCATGCAAATTGTAAAGAGTATGGAGCAAATTCAAAACAGCTTGTCGAATCTGCAACTGGGGGAGACGGGCCATATTCGCATCGGCGTCACAGAGCCAACAGGGAGCTATAGGCTGCCCGGTATTTTAAAGGAGTTCATGCCTATGTATCCGAACATCCGGATTTCTCTGGAATATGCGAATACTTCGGCACTGGCCGAGAGAGTCCTCAGCGGAGATCTTGATTTCTCATTGTGTTCGACTCCGGATGTAGGGATAGGGAACGATCTTTATTTTGACCCCTTGTTTCAGGAGGAATTTGTGGCGTTAGTCCCTGAAGACCATCCGCTAGCACTGAAAGAGATTCTCGCACCAGAAGATATTCAAGGGTATCGTCTGCTTATCACAGCTGCAACCTGTCCATATCGCAGAAGGCTAGAGATGGTTATGCAGGAAACGGGAAATCAGGCGCTTGATACGATGGAGATCGGGAGTATGACGGCTTTGAAGTTTTTTGTCGAGAAAGGTTTAGGCATCGCACTAATTCCGAAGATTATAGCGGAGCCCGCTGTTGCGGGAACAACCATACGGCTACTCAGCGGGAACCTAATATATATGACTTTCGGAATCCTGTGCAAAGCATCGGCCTACCCCTTGCAATTAGCCAGTCAAAAGCTATATCAATATCTCAAGCTGCGTCTGAATGAACAATCTAATTTATAAGGGAACCTGATTCTACAGGAGGTACCTTTTTCTCCAAAATATAGTCGATGCTTACGTAGAAGAAACTCTCTTTGCATGTGACAGATAACCTATAATATGGTAGAGTTATTGAATTAAATCTGGAATGAAAGGGAGGGTTTTTAGTACTGTCATATTGATAATGTTAAGAAATTGAAGGTGGCATACATAATGAAAGTTAAGATCCTATTTATATTATTGACAGTTTGATTAACAGATGCCATAGAAGCAACAGTAAAATCGGGTTACGGATATATCTATAGCTTAACTAATGATCAAATGATGAAGGCGATCAATGAAGGGAAACAAGATCCTTCCGGAAAAGTATGCTGAGTATAAGATCGTTTTCGAGGATTATGTGAAATGATATCCATGTAGAATGAGGTGAATGATATGACGATACTGCCTGTTATAATATTTATCCTAGTGTTTGTACCTTCCATTGTACTCATCGTGAGTATGCCGTATTTAACAAAAGAAACGATTAGTTTCGGAGTCACCGTCAGTGCCGTACACTTCCACAGTGAGCCGCTGCGCCAGATGCGGAGGTCATATGCCAGGATTAGTGCTATTTTACATATCATCTTATTTATTGTTGGCATTCTAGCCTTAATGTACAGTGATGAGCATACGAAGCAAGTAAGCTGGGTCATTATCTTGTATTCACTTGCAATGCTCGTAATCTCCCTGGTTATGAACATTAGCTATCATCTGAAAATGAAAAGCGTACTGCCTACGCTATCTGCTGCTCCCGAATCATCGGTCATGGGGATGGAATCTGGATTGCGCAAAGGAAATGTTGGCCTGTCCGTTCATTGGTTCCTCATTCATGCTGTTATTATTGTTGTTAGTATTGTAACGGTGCTGCGCAACTACGATCTGATTCCTGACCAGCTTCCGGTCCATTTCAACGGCAGTTGGACCGTAGACCGCTATGTAGATAAATCTTATAGTATCGTGTTCATACCTACGATCATGCAGGTGTTAGGAACCCTTCTGTTCATATATGAATATTGGAGAATGCGCAGAGGGAAGCAGCAGGTTAGAGAAGACGTAACTTACCGCCGTGCCTGGTCCAATTTTATGATTACAGCAAGCTTCTTGTTCGTTATCCTGTTATCCGTAGTGCAGCTAAATATGATCTCTCTACTTAACATTAATTTTGTTATCCCCGTTGTCCTAAGCATAATAGCCTTTATCATCCTATACGCCTGCACCTTAACGTTCTGGAATGGTCAGCGCGAAAGCCGCCTTACATGAGCATACGATTGAGCGCTGGATCAGCCGCACGCACACACCCGGAGTGCCGCTGATCCAATGCGCTACATCGCAACAAAGCTGCTTTTACCCATAACCTAACGTTATTTCCTCAAATTGAGTCCTCAATTTGCCTTCCGCTTTGTCACCGGCACCCATACTTCAACTTCGGCATCCATTGGGTTGCCATTGGTTAGTACCTCCGCGATTGGGTGTCCGGTATACACATACTCATAGTTATCGTTCAGGATATCACCGAATGCCTCGTCCTCCAGCCGGTCAAATGCGAGACGCGACAACCCGCCCTGGCCTGACAACACCAAATACTCTCCTCCCGGAAAAAGCACTTCAACCGCAGCCTCCGGCTGGGGTCTGGGCGACTGAACGCCTGCAATATACAGGATCTTTCCATCCTCCTGGGCAATCGCGGCGAAGCCGTAGGGGCTTTCGGACAGAGGACGCAGGGAGGCCATGAAGCCGTTCTCCAGCATAATCTACCAACTGTGACACCTGTATGGCATACTTGATTAGAGGTGGCCATGATGAAAATGGATCGTTTGATTGCGCTCATTATGATCCTGCTGGAGCATGAGCAGATTAGTGCGCGCGAGTTAGCGGAGCGGCTCGAAGTCAGCAGACGAACGATTTACCGGGATATTGATACGCTGAATAGAGCCGGCCTGCCGATCTATACGCTGATGGGGGCGTGGGGTGGTGTCGGCCTGATGAAGTCCTACAAAGTGGGCAAAACCCTGTTCACCCCTCAAGAAATTCAGAACCTGAAGAATGGATTGGTCAGCTACAAGCAGCTTTTTGGGAGACGGGAAATGGTGTATGCAGCAGAGAAGCTGAACGCTCTATACCCGGACAATGCTGAGGGCCAGCCGAATGCGCCGTTCGTCATGGATCTGTCCTTGAATCGGGGGAATGAATCGCTGCGCAGCCTGTTCGGGATGATCGAGACGGCGATGAATGAGCACGCTGTGCTGGCTTTTGCGTATACGGATGCGCGGGGGCAGAGCAGTGAACGGCGGGTGGAGCCGTATCAGGTGGTTTTCAAGGAGAGTAGCTGGTACTTGCAAGCCTATTGTCTGGATAAGCAGGACTACCGCATCTTCAAGCTGGCCAGAATGAGCGGTCTCCGAGTGACGAAGGAGCAGTTCGTTCCGAGACCGTTCACCCCTCTCCCCATGGACGGAGGAGATTGGCTAAGCAAGGGCTGGGTGGAGGTCACAATCCGTCTGGACCGCTCCGTCATGGATCGGGTGATCGAACGGTTCGGTGCCGACCATATCCTGCGGGTGGATGAACACCACTGCTGGGCCAAGTATCCCATTATTGCAAATGAATATGGCTACGACCGACTGCTTGCTTTTGGAGATAAATGTGAAGTGCTGGGTCCGCCCGAGATACGGAATGGGTTCAAGGCATATGTGCGGGGGATTATGAGGAAGTATGAGGGGGATTAGCGGTGTAGATTGGTGAGCGTGGCGGGATGAGATTTTTCCACATGAAGGTGAATTAAGTTGAACTGGAGGATGCGGATGATGGGGGATGCCGGGATGGCAGAGAAGAAGGTTGGAGCGAGCGATTATCTGTCTTTAGCATTGTATGCGTTTGCAGGGTTTGGACTTGAAGTGGTATTGTTAATGGTATTGCCATCAGTACTCGGGGTAAAAGCTTCTGAATATACACTCCATCATCAATGTATCCACTGGGGAATTACCTGCTTGTTGTGGGGGAGTATGGCCGTATTTCTGATCAGGCTCTCCAAGCGGAAACACGATTTTGACATCTTGAGGTTGAACGCTAAACCGGACTCCCGGGGATGGTTGCTCGCGATTGTGGTTTCGGTGATCGCCATTGCAACGACAACTGTCGTATGGGAGGGCTTTAAGCCGGTCCAGGAGTACAAGGATGTGGTAAGATTCGTTTTTCAGAATATCTATTACTTATTCGAAGCGGCTCTGATCCTGCTGACGATTGCGTTTGGGCAGAAATTCGGTGAGATGCTTTTCAAAAGAGACGGTCTGCCCTACGGTGGAATGTTCCTCGCACTCACTTGGGGCCTGATCCACATTCTGCTCCAGGGCGGTCCGACGGGTGCTTATGCGTTCTTTATGTCACTACTTTACGGAACGATATACATATTGTTGAGAAAGAATGTGCGGTATTCGTATCTGGTGATTGCGGTTGTGTTTATTTTGTGAGGCGGGATTGGGGAGGGGCTAGGGTGAATGAAATGAAGCATTCTATTTGGATTGAAAGTGACACTAGGTTGTGAAAAACTATTTTATGAGGAGTAGTCGCATGTTTACAGATCTTATTCACAGACTTGGCCTCACATTGCCTGTTGCATTAGTTGAGGAGTTGGAGCTGCACAAGGAGAAACAAAAGGATCAAAATTACTTTTTGAGATTAATGGAAGCTGACGAAATTGTTGAATTAGTTGATTATATGTCCAAAATAGAGGCTTATCGGGATATGATTCCTTTGTGGAGTGACGATCATTCAAACTATATTGGCTTGTACGTACAAGGCGCATGCAAATACAGGATATGTTATATCGATCATGAGGAAACGGATGTATCTCCGGCCTTTAGAAGTATACGTTCATTTATAACGAAAATCGAAGAATATCCTGATCTGGATTGGCATGATTTGAATAAAGACTATCCAGCAGAATTTGAAGTTAGTCAAACTGAAATGAATGAAGACCTCGCTTGTATTGACGAGTTGAATCGAATGATAAGCTCTGACCAACTTATAAGCGATGATATTCGCTGTCAGTATATTTTTTCGATTATGGCATTAACGCCAAAAGGAAATCTTAATTCCATCATAAAATATCTAGACGATGAAGATATGTTTGTTCAAGAAAGAGCATGTGAGATTATTGGATTTCATACTTATATACCAGCTAAGGAAAAGCTGGTGAAGATCTCCAAAAACGGAATGCATAATGGGAAAATAGCAGCCAAAAGAGCATTAGAAAGGATAAGGGAAGACCGGAAAAATGAAATTTAAAAGCTCTGAATTGCTCTGTAAATCGACTCGAACTACTAGAAAATAGAGTACACAAAAGTGAATTTATTAATGAGATAAGAACTAGAATTATTGAATTTATTAAGGAGATTCAAGCGATAAACAGTGAACTTTTGAAATCTGTTTATTTTTCTAAGTTGCTGGGGTTTTGTGATAATCAAAATAAAGGAGATACAACATGCTGCCATCACTAACGTTTCTGAAACATCAATTAGAGGGAATTTTGCGTAATAAATTTGCTCAGGGGCATCAAACCTCCGGTTTTTTGGCCCGGTTGGAACAGCTTCCGGCAAGCTATGATGCTTATCTGGAATTCGCCCATAGCTTGGCTGACATTCCAATGCGGGACAACTGGCCCTACTATGAGCCGGACGATTTGGAGGAGATATGGAGGGAATGCGACCCGGATAGACCTTTAGGCCAGATCGGAGTCTTGAATCTGAAGGACAGTGCTAAACGTGTAGAGGCAGGCTTCCTCGCTTCAGTCTGTGGTTCAATGCTGGGCAAGCCGATTGAGGTCAATCCCACCTTGTCGGAATTACGTCAAGCGTTAACCGCTGTAGTGGAATGGCCGCTGAATGATTATATTTCGGAACAAGCTCTCCATGCGTTGGATCGTCGTCATTGGTCCTGGTTCGAGACCACGCGGGGGCGGATTCGTTATGTGGCACCTGACGATGATATCAACTACACCTTAATGGGAATGATGGCGTTAGAGCAATTTGGTAAGGGTTTTACGAAAAGAAATCTAAGAGATTTATGGATCAATCATCTTCCGATAAGTACAACCTGGGGGCCGGAGAGGGCCATCCTGGTTCGGTCGGGGATGAGCTATTTGGAGCATGACAGGGAACCCTTTAATCATTCTGAAATAGAGTCTTGGCCCGACTTCCTGGTGCAAGATACCGAACTATGCGGGGCGGCAATTCGTGCAGATGCTTACGGCTATGCCTGCCCTGGTCAACCTGCGCTTGCGGCCGAGCTGGCTTGGCGTGATGCCAGTTTTACACATCGGCGGACGGGAATCTGTGCCACGATGTTCATTGCCGCTGCAATTGCAGCCGCACACGTGCTGCGCGATCCGCTTGAAATCATAAGGACTGCACTGCAGTTCGTCCCTAGAAGGAGCCGATTCTATGAGATTACTGCGGACTGCCTGCAGATCGTAGCGGATGCAGATAACTGGCTGGAAGCTTATCAGGGGATTCATCAGAAGTACGCGACTCATTCCCACTGTCAGGTGTATCAGGAAATCGGAACCTTGATCAATACATTTCGCTTCGCAGAGAATGCTGGTGACGGGATATGCAAACAGGTCATGCAAGGCAACGATACCGACAGCTTCGGAGCAACAGCAGGCTCTCTGCTCGGGGTGTATTTCGGCCCGGACAGCTTGGAAGCGAGATGGCTTGAACCTTTCCAGGACCGGATTCATACGGGCTTATCTAATTTTCATGAGCAACAACTCTCCCGCTTGGCTGAGCGCATAGGGCGTTTGCCAGAGCTGCTTCACACAGGTAAGCATCGAATTCTACCCAGTGAGCTGTATGTGAATGAGAATTTGGGGATTTGAATTTTTGGAGGATGCCTCTGTGGTGTTTAACATTCAGGCATCCAAGTGGAACACACAAGATGAGGTTGAATTCTGTTTTAATAGAGGTATTCACATACAAGAGTTATTCGGAACCGCAGAATTGGCTTTGCAGTTAGGGTTACGGGTGTAAATGTGGGACAAGAATTTGGGGGGATAGCCATGAGTGGAAATGATAAAAAACATAAAGAAGTCATCCCTGAGTTTCACAGTCCAGTAAGACATATGATTAATGAAGCCTACAAGCTGGAGCATAAATTTATTGAGAATTACGAACAAGCAAAATTAACTGGAGATGCAGTTGTAGTCATGCAGGGAGATTGGGGAGGACAAATTTATTTGGTATGCCCTATGAACTTAGTGAGATGCGATAAACAAACGTTGCATCTCTTATTAGATGATCTGGATCAGATTGCTTGGCAATGTAACGAGGGGGAAGGTAAAGGGATTTACTATGAAAGGAAAAATGTTGGAGACGGGATTGCCGGAGGCATGGGTGGGGGAATAGTCTCAGACACACTGTGGGTTCATGATGAGTTTGATTCTATCTATAAAGACATATACAGCGTAATTGACGGTACTGCAAAACGTATTAGTGTCGATAAAATCTAGCACCTATAGATGAGTTTGATTCTGAAATTGAAAAAGTCCTCCTATCTGTAACACATGCTTCTACGGTCGACGAACTAGCAAAAAGCATACAGGAAATATTCTCTTCCAGTTTTGATGAACCCTTTGGGTATGAGGAAAATTTTTAAAAGGGCTAAACAAATATGGGAACTAATAAGAGGGACAGAAAAATTCGACTGCTAAATTGAATTAGAGCTCTCAACAAACAAAAAGCTCATGGCTTCGCCAGTGAGCTTATTTGTGTTGCCTTAGAGTGGATATTTTGAATCGTATAGCATCTACGTATTATTCTATTTTTAACTTTTAGGGTAAGGTTTCTTCTGGTTCGTTCGGTTAAGTAAATAGTCAGTACTTGTCATATGGAATTCTGCCAGCTTGATTAGAATCGCCGTGGGAATATCGACATCTCCGCGTTCATAATTGCTATAAATCCGCTGGCTGCATTGCAAATACTCGGCCATTTGAGTTTGCGTCAAATCCTTATCTTCACGTAAATCCCGGATACGTTGATACATATTTGAACACCTCCAACGCAAGCATATCTTAGCGAATTATTCGCTATTGATTTTTAGCGAAAAATTCGCTAAGATAATCAAGAAGATGATTTGGGAGGGGTTAAAAGTGAGTCTTTTAGAAGATCTATATTACGGAAAAATCTGCCCAAATGAACAAATCTGTTTAAATGATCCTGAGTATGCACAGAACTCTAAGCTAATCTCGGAACGTATGCACATCTTGCAAGCAAACCTATCCCCAGAAGACTTCACTATGCTGGAAGAAATAATGGATCTGAACAGCTTGCTGACCTCTATCTCATCTGCTTCTGCCTATACTCTTGGATTCAGAACGGGAGCTGCGATGCTCGTAGAAGTATTGGAACATAAGGAAGAACTTATACGGACTAAGGAGAAGTTGTGCTTTGAACAAATAAAGTCGGATGGGAGAGAGCTATGATATCTTTAATTCTAAGTTGCCTATGCTGATCGACGAGCTTCTTCAGGCAGAAAGTTGGGGCACTGTTCATGAGAAGTGGATTCCTGCTATTAAGGAAGCTATTGCTTTGGGAAAGGTTGAAAAGCTGATTGAGCTTAGAGGTAAGTTTCCGTATTCTTTCGAGAATTCATTAAAGCAATTGAAAAAAGCGGAGCGGGAATATATTCGGAATAGTCTGCGGTAAAAGAAGCCAAAGCGTATATTCATTATGCATTGGCTTCTTTTTATTGAGTTTGGGTTTTTAACGTGAGTTTAACGGGCCCTAGAGTGGAATCAATTTTGGACATATCACGATATGGTTAACGGATAACAAGATCCCTGAAAGGAATAAAGGATTGCTGAATTGACATTATAAATGCTGCTCTTGAGCGAGATATATCTTGGGTAATTTGTTATAGGTAAATATTAAATTAATTGCAATAGTCGCTTCTGGGTACAGTTACCAGAGGCTCTTTTGTGAATTTTAAACAAAGGGTTTTGAAATAAGGAGAATTAGGTCAAAAGTTTCAAAAATAATTTATTTTATGTAGGTATTTGGAAGGAATTGTACTGTCATTTGGCGAATGTTGTAAATATGGGTCTGTTCTGGACAGACCTGATATTAATCCAACAGAAGCACTGTGGAGGTAGATGTATTGCTTAATCAATTTAGTCCCCATGTGGATGAGAATTTTTTGGATTTATTTTATCATGAAATCCAAAGTTTTGAATTGGATGGGGTCAACACCAAAATTAATCTCCATACACTTAAAATTGAAAATAATATTTTTGTATATTCCGAATTAGTGGAAAAACTGTTTGACTGTATTGTAACGTATTGTTTATCAAGAAAGGAACTTGAAATATATAAAAATAACAAAGGGATTTACGTAAAAGCAATTCAGAGATTGCGAAAATGGGAAAATAACGATGGGGAATTAGGCGAAGTCCTGCTGTATTGTTTTTTAGAGTCACATTTACATGCACCAAAGATTTTTACAAAAATGGAGTTGAAAACATCACCTAATGATTACGTAAAGGGATCTGATGGGGTGCATGTTTTGCAGGTGGATAAAAATAATTTTCAACTAATATTTGGGGAATCAAAGTTAGAAAAAACACTTCAACGATGTTTATATGATGCTTTTAATTCAATCAATGATTTCATAACTAGAAATACAAATAATATTCATGATGAAATAAGGTTGTTGAATACACATTTAGAAAAAGAAAGTATTTCTCCTGCTCTTTATAACGTTTTAAAGAAAATAATTATTCCTAGCGCCAAGGAGGAAGAAATATTCAAAGATAATGCTTTTGGAATCTTTGCTGGATTTGAAATTACAGTTGATGAAGATTCGCGGAAATTAAGTAACTCCGAATTCAGAAAGATGATACGAGCCAAAATTAAATCAGAAGTCGAGAGTCAATACAGTTATATACAGAAGAAGATTGATGAACATAAATTATATGGAACAACATTTTATGTTTATGCCTTTCCATTTGTTGAAATCAGCAAGACTAGAAAGCGAATTATTAGAAACTTAATGGAGGCCACTAATGATTTTTGACAAACTGTCTAGAGATGTAATGATAGATGATTATTTTAATCAACTATACGAACGATTGTTAAAAAATATCGCTTCTATAGAACTAGTGGTCGATAGTCCCGTGACTATTAGCGAAAAGCAACTGGTTCACTTATTGAGATTTAGTGATATTCTATCTAATTCAACATTAAATGACTGTAGAAATATGGCATATAGAATTGTTGCTTTTCTAAGCCCTACTTACAAAGGTAATTCTATTTTTAAAACATATTCTACGGCAATATTAAGTAGACTAGGAAATTTCCCTGCCATAAACAATCTTAATCATAATGTGGAACTTCCGTTCGTAAGAGAAATTGAGACTGTTGTGAAAAAAGAGATTCAACAAATACCTGGGGCCGAGAACAAATATTTTACAGATTCACAGTTTGATTTATTTGAAAAAATAAAAGAATCAAATTTCTATAGTTTTTCTGGCCCAACTTCAATGGGAAAGTCATTTATCATAAAGACATTCATACGTGATAAAATCTCTAAAAAAGATACAGGGAACTTTGTGGTAATTGTTCCAACAAGAGCTTTAATAAATCAATTTTCTTATGAAATTAAAGAGGATTTAAAAGAGCTTATTATCAATAATAATTATAAAGTAACCACAAACTCTGTAGTCACAGTTGAAGAAGAAAACGAGGGGAAGAGATATATTTTTGTTCTAACTCCAGAACGACTTTTGAGCTACATCTCAAGTAAAGAAAATCCGAGAATACATTATTTATTTGTAGATGAAGCACATAAGTTAGCTGCTGAAAAAGACTATAGAAGCATAACAATGTATTTAGCCATTGAGAAAAGCATGAAGAAATTTTCTGACTTAAAAATATACTTTGCTTCTCCTAATGTATCAAATCCAGAAACTTTTTTAGAATTATTTCAGAAATCTGCAACAAAGACATTCAGTACTATTGAGTCTCCTGTTACACAAAATGTTTTCTTTATAGATTTAATTAGTAGGATAGTTAGTTACTACAATGAAGGACGTAAATATGACTTTGAGGATATTTCCATTAGTAAGTATTCTTCATCATTTGAACTAATACATAATATTGGACAATCCTCTTCTAACGTTATATATTGCAATTCAGTTGAAAATACAATAAATAAAGCAAAAGAATTTATAAGATTTTTACCTAATAACCTGGCGAAACCACCTAATCCAAGTCAATATGAGCTAGATGAATTAATACTGGAAACTAAAAAAATGATACATAAAGATTATTATTTAGCTGATTGTTTAGCTCACGGAGTAGCTTTTCATTTCGGAAGTTTACCCCAAGTAATACGAAACAAAGTTGAGAAACTTTTTAAAAAAGGAGAAATTAAATATTTGTTTTGTACATCAACCTTATTGGAAGGCGTGAATTTACCAGCGAAAAATATCTTTATTTTAAGCAACAAAAAACATAGATCAAATATGTCAAAGATTGACTTTTGGAATTTAGCAGGTCGTGCAGGTAGATTGAATTTTGAGTTGTTTGGAAATGTATTTTGTATCCGTGAAGAAATTAAGGATTGGAAAAACACAACTGTACTTACTGGTAAATCAACCACACAACTACAAATCAATGCTACACATCAGATAGATAAAAATGAAAAAAATATTGAACAGCTACTACAATCGAAACAAATTACATCTTCAGAAGCAGAAAAAGAAGTCCTGAAATATATAGCGAATATTATTAGTATTGATACGATTGACAGAGATAATGATTACAAGAGCCCTATTATTAAGAAATTAATTAATGACGGGAAACTAGACTTGCTATTAAAGGCTCAAGACAACATAAAAGATTTAAAGATTCCATTAGATGTTCTAAATAATAATCAATCTATTATGGTTAGACAACAAGATAACGTTTATGAGTTTATTGTTGAAAATCAAGCCTTTGAAGAGAAGATTAAACTTCCACATGAAATTAATTACAATAACTGTATTTTTGCATTAGAACTTCTATATGAAAAGTATAATTGGGATGTGAACGAAAGTAAAAACGATATTGCTAATAAGAATTCTTTAAGGTATTACACACTTTTAGTAAATCAGTGGATTAATGGTCAAAGCCTAAGTGAAATGATTAATGAAGCTCTTCGTTTCTACGAGAGAAATAATAAAAAATTAATGTTTTATGAGAATAATATTCAAGTATTTGAAGATTTCAATAAAAGCAAACGTCATATTAATAAAGTAATAAATAATTTGATATCAGATATTGAAAATGTAGTCAGATATAAATTAGAAAAATATTTTAATAACTACCATGCTATATTAGTTTCTATTTTAGGTGAGAAAAAAGCTGGTCCAAACTGGAACGTTTTTTTAGAGTATGGGACAAGGGATACTGTTGCAGTGTACTTGCAAAACATGGGATTCTCTAGGCACGTTTCTGCCTTGTTGACTAAAGAACATAGAGATTTATTGAATATCAAAGATGGAAAGTTGATATCAATTGATAAAAAAAAGCTTGTTAATCGATTAGTTCAGGGGACACCTGAGTATGATGAAATTAGTATGTTAATTTAGAAAATGAGGTGAAAAGTAATGCGGAAAATTGTTGAAGAAAGAAAAATTGATATGCTAATTCATTTTACTCAAGCTGATAATTTGGAAAGTATCTTACGCCATGGTATTATTCCAATATCAGAACATAACCACAAGGGAATAACGGCTATGAAGAACGATATTTACAGACTTGATTTTTGTGAAAATGCTACTAGTATTTCGATTGACTTTCCCAACTATAAGTTGTTTTACAAGTTTAGAATGAAAGATACTTCTATTAACTGGGTTGTGTTAGCTTTAGAACCTAGCATTCTATGGGAAAAACAATGCATCTTTTGCCCTGATAATGCTGCAAACTCCGATGTCTCACTTCGGACTATTCAAGAGAGAATGGGAAGAGAGGCGATGCTTCAAATGTTTGCTGAACATCCAAAAAAGCCTCCAAGGAGTGTGCTTGGTATTCCAGATGCATGTCCTACGAATCCCCAAGCCGAAGTATTGGTAAATGGGACAATAGAAACAAAATACATCGGAGGAGTTGTTTTTCAAAACAAGAGTACTCTTGATAGGTTTATTAAAACTATACCTTCAAATATGCAAACTGCTGTTGTTGATGGTTTCTTTGATGCAAGAAAAGATTACAATCATTGGTAAAAGGAGAAAAAATGGCGAACAGACCTATTTTTATGGCAAGTAATGATTATAGTTTTGTTGAGAGTATTGACCTCACTTTTGACTGGTATCCGGGTTTTTCTATTAAACAAAAACAAAAATCAGTTAACTCACTTCATGAAAATTTTAAGAATAAATATGAGAATAAAAAAATATTAGAGATTTCGAGCAAATCACAAGAAGAGCTAGGCGTTTCCTTAAGTGCTTTTAATCTTATGATCCATACTAAAAACAAAAAAATATTTAGTGTCGAGACGGCTTTTCAATCAAGTAAAGTTTTTGAAAATGGGGGGCCTTATCTAGATCTTCTTACTGCCACATCTAAAGAAGCGAAAAAAGATCAAAGATTAAAAACAAGTGGACGCCTTATTTGTTTTCAGTACTTCAATCGGAATTGGCCACTTGAACCAAAGACTTTATTTTATGATTGGCTGTATATTAATGCACTAGCGTTGAATAATGAACTAAGTAATCAAATATTGGAATATGACTCATTTTCAGATATTGAATTTAATCCTGAGAAATCAATTAATTGTCAAGCGAAATCTGCAGCTCTTTACGTTTCATTACATAATTTAAATCTTCTTGAGAGGGCTCTGTCTTCGACAGAGAATTATCTAGAAATATTCTCAGTCAAAGATATAAAAAAGATAATTAATCAAAACAATGACGAAGACCCTGAGCAATTGAGTTTTTTTGATTTCAATAAATAAAATTATGCCCCTAAATGTAACTTATCGAAGTTACCTTTTCTCATTTTCTGCACTTTCCCCAATAAATTTGGGTATACAATCCCTAGAAATACTTTACCCATCCGAAATAAGGGGACGCCTGGTGACGACTAATAAAGCATCCAATAGATTAGCGAACGAAAAATCACCCTACCTGCTTCAACATGCCTACAACCCGGTGGACTGGTATCCATGGGAAGAGGAGCCTTTTGCCAAGGCGCAGTCTTAAAACAAGCCGGTTTTCCTTTCAGTGGGATACAGTACATGTCATTGAGGGGATGTTCGCGTGAATCAATTTTTAGAAGCTTCTGCTGAAGAAATTGGCGGAGGCTTTTTGTTTGAAAGTATAGGATTAGTGATCGTCATATTCTTCCATTCAATAGCATAATAAAAACATGTTTAAAAAAGGCTATTTAGACACGATGAGTTCGTTTAATCAATTGTATTTCTTATATTTATGAACTTCGTGAATATTACGTTATATGAAAGATGGTTAAAAAAATTGGAGGTAGTTATTCATGGATGCATTCAAAAAGCTAACGTATGATGTTCCTGGTATTCAAGGAGTAATACGAAAATATACGGGAGAACCGTATATCTCAAATATTACGGATCAACTTGTAAGAGCGGTGGGTGAAAGGAAACTTGATGAAGTAATTTATTTCTTAGAATTAATAAATGATTGGTATGTTCAGAATCAATCAAGAATTCAATCTAATGAATACGTTACAAATCATAATGTCCACCTAGCACTTGAACAGAAAGTCAAAGATTACATAAGTGAATTGAAGAATTTAGTAGACTCACAGATAGACGATAAAAGCACTGAGGATCGAGGTAAAGAAGAGATGAAAATATTTGTGAGCCATTCTTCCAAAGATAAAAGTATTTGTGATGCATTTGTAGAATTGATGGAAGCAATAGGAGTGCCAGAAGAAATGATCTTATACACATCTTCGGCTAGATATGGTATTCCAGGTGATCTTGATATATTTGACTACCTGCGACAGAATTTATCGGGGCAAACAACCGTCTTTTTTATGTTATCTGATAATTATTACGAGAGTGTGTACTGCCTAAATGAGATGGGGGCAGCTTGGATAGCCCGAAACGATTTCTCGACATTTATATTACCTAATTTTTCAGGAGAAATTAGAGGGGTTATTGATCGTAATAAAAAAGGCTATTCTCTTATGGAACCAATTGATCTCATTCAATTCAAAAACAAACTATTAGAATCATTTGAAATAAATCTTTCGGAAAATAAATGGGAGGACATTAAAAACAATTTTATTGAGAAACTTCGAAGAACCTATAGCTAACTCAAAGATGAACCAATTCTTCATATAATAATATGTTCTCACATCGGGCTACGTCCTCGTTCCCGGTAGAAATGTCAAAGAAGCATATTCCGGAACACACCTGCATCACCTAACCGCAATGCGGCTGGTCCTACGGTCCTTAATGTGGTGAGGCGTCGTGAACACGGAACGTTATACGATAGAATCAATTAAAAGCAGTATAAAGAAGATTGATTTACATGTATAAAATATTGATCCAGCATTCTCAGTATGTTTTATCCTGAAATTATTGTAGGTCTATAAATAAAAAACCTGTGGGAGGTGTAGTATGTATCATAGTTTTTTATTGGTACAGAAAATAAATGAGCATGCAGATTTTAAAGTCCATTTTGCAACGGGACAATATATTAATTGGACATACGAAACAATGAGGAGCCCCTCGAAGAAGCTGAACAATCCAATGTTTCCTATAATCATTACTGATCAGAGTGTAACAATTCAAGAAAAGCCGAAAGGACGTGAAACAAGTTGTTATAGAATCTCAGAGAATAAAATCAGATTTATTGATGATTACGGAGTGCCAGATGGTTTTCTTATATGCGTTACAGGACCAGAGGGTTACCTACCTAAGTTAATAAAGTTTGGACCAAAGCCTAACGTTTACATGGAAGGAGTTCCCCATAGAAACCCTGGAATACTTGATTTCTACGTCAATGCAGCTACGAGGGAGGCTTCAATATTAGTTCATACAACTGAAAGATCCCTCTTTAGCATGGCTGTTGATTTTGAAAAATACGATGGCGATTTCAGTGTACATAGAAGGACTAATTATCATGATGCATTTGATTTAACAATAGCTTTAAATGCAGGAAGGTTTGAAACAGTAACAAAAAAAGACATAAGGGATATTATGCCTAACATATTGGAACCAGAGACTGAAAAAATAGTTGAGGTTATGAATGAGTTAATAGATCATTTGAATACAAAACAAGATAGCAGTGTACCTAATAGTCTCAAATTGAAAGTTGCTCATGTATTTAATAGTGTACTAGCAACATCTTCTGCTACAGTTACGGTAGTAGATTCGTACATGAACAATGGAAGTGTAGGGAAAATGATTAAGACATTGATAGAATATTTTTCTCAAGGATAATTTGGTTGAATCTTAGACATATGCAAGTGAAGTCTACTTCAATAATACCTACTAAAATAAGAACTAAATAATGTGGGTGTTTCAATAACATTGATTTTCATTGTATAACACTACATTATTTGAACTTTTTCGGTTTTTGCACTACCCTATTGTTTGATATTTCCAAATTTCATTTACCATGTTAAGATTGGGGATGGTTGGATGAAAATTGTTATAAATGTCAGATGCGGTTGAGCTGTATATCACTTATTTTGGTTGGTGGGAGTCTTAATTCGTAGTAGTTCTCACCTACCGTGCTAAACTTTCTCTGAAGTTTTCAATAAAAAAGAGCGAATTTTCCTGAAATACATAATCAAAAATAGTTATTTGGATACATTAATACATAAAGAAAGGAGTACAACGAATGTTTAGGGACAAAGTAGCTCCTTGGCTGTTATTCATTCTCGGAATCTTATTAGGATTGAATCTCTATGATTTTAATGAGTTTCAGCTCAATGTATTTAATATAGGCGCATTTTTTTTAACTCTTACAGGATTAAATCTGGGTTCTTCGTCTAATCGTAGAAAGAATTATATTCTGAAATTATTAAGAAAAGTGAATATTAGTACAGGTATATTCATGATTATATTGGCAGCTTTTGCTAGCGGGTTTAAGTATTACAGCACACTTTCTGAAATAATTAATGATATAAACACTAACGCTCTTCTATTGATGGGTATTGCAATAACTTTATGGTCCTTTAAATTGTCTGATGAAAGACAAGCCATAATGGTAGATAAAAAAAGTGAAGAGAATTTTAAATTGAGAGAGAAATACCTTGAAGAAAGGGAGTTAAGAATTAAGTGTCAAGAGGAAATAAATAATTTAAAGAAAACAATCGAACTAAGGAGTTAGCACGATGAGCAAAATTGAATTTAGATTAGAACAAAATGAAGATGAATTCTTGAAATCGTGGAGGGTTACTGATTTTGCAAATAAGATCAGTGGACTTCATTATAAACATGAATTGCTGAATGAAGTGCGAAAAAGAATAAAAGAAGGAGAGGACCCACGAAATTTTTTTGTATTCGATAAATCATTTAGTATACACAGAAGTTATAAGTATTTGGGAACACATAAGTTAAGTAGTAAAAATGGAGTGAAAAATTTATATCATTTAGGAATTCCAATTCCCCTTTACTCTAATTCAAAAATTGATGCGGTCAGGTACATATTTGATTCATTTTCTCGAATGTATACAAAATTTAATAAAGATACTGAACAAGGACAAGAAAAGCTGGATAAGAATAACCTTTATTTTTTTGTTAAAGAAGCTATGACATCTATTGAAGAAATTGAAATTAATAAATACCAAAAATATTTAAACACATATGTTTCCACTAATGTAGTGCCTAAATCTCAGAAGAAAATGAAGGAGGTTGTTTTTAAAGAACTAAAGAAATTGCAAGTCGAATATAAGAATAGATATGAAATACAGAAAAAACTGATTGAAGTAGAAGAAGAAATCAAGTCTAATAAGACTGACTTACTGTCAAAGCGTTATGATGAATTGGTAAGTAAAGTGCCGGGATTATTTGGACGTAGTTTTATGAGCAATAAACGACCTATTGTTGGAGTTTATAACAGTGAAAGTAATAGTGTTGAGATACTATGTAAAAATTTTATAAAACAAAATGTCAAAGAAGATAGACAATTTGATTTAAAAAGTATAAGTCACAACAGTCCTTATGTCATTGTTTTTTTGGCTACTTATGTACTCGCACAGTTGTTTTATCAAATGTATGTTAACAAAATTGATAGGCTTCAAGTACAAAATGAAATTGGTCTGGATGATATTGACTTAGTGGATGAAGGTTACGCAGAACGAGAAGAACCCAATTCTGAAGAGCAAGATGAAAACAAATCACTTATTTTAGAAATGAATATAGAGAGGTTAAAAGAAGTTGCAGTTTCTATAGAGTATGCTGAGCAGTTTAATGAACTGGCCAGTGTACCACTGAGTGTAGAAAATACATTAAATCAAATTGAAGTTTCTAATATAAATAAAATGGCTACAAATTTTGATCAAAACGGGTTCAGTAACGGAATTTTGTATTTGGAAAAAACTAATAATGAAAACTCAAAATAAAAGATCTGATACGCTTTAGTGAATTTGTAACAAGGTAAACACGTCTAGAGAAGCCGATTGGGCTTGTAATTAAGATCATATTTTTCGGAATTACCTGTTCGAAATTATTTCATCTATTAGTTCCATTTGAATTTTACGAATTACACCATTTTTTTCAATAGGTATTCACATTTTTTAGCCATCATGATTATCCTCTATACAGGCCGGAGCAACAAGGCACACTACGTTGCTTACTCGACTCTCATTCTTTAACTTGATAGCTCAATTAGCGTTAATTTATTCAGACTGCAGCTTAGATAGACCCGAGTTCGGATAGCTTTTAGATACACTTACCGCCCCAAAGTCATTCATTGCCAAGGGGATTGGCATTGGGGCGGTAAGACGTATTCCTTGTGAGACTGTGAGGTGAGAGCGTGTTTTATGGTATTCACCCAGTAACAAAACAAAAAGTTTCTGTACAGGAATGGGAGTTGAAATATAAGACGTCGCAATTAGAGGCGGTTTGTCCAATTTGTGAAAATGGTATGTTTATAAGAAATAGTAGTGCGCCTCAAGGGGCAAAGCATTTCGTTCATTACCCAAGTACTGATTGCCCTACCGTAGAATCTAACCGTAAAAAATACGAAGGCTTATTTCCGAATGATCGAGACCAAACTAATGCCACTCTCGTTAAAAAGCAAGTATTTGATAATTTGTATTTAGTGTATTTGATATGTAGGGATATAATGAATGGAAAGTTAAAGCATGCTGAGTTTAGTTCTATGTTAGAAACAGCGAATGAAAGAGAAATATGGCTGTATAAAGGATTAACTTTTGAGTATGTTCCATATGTTTTATTAGTTTGCTTTGGGATTTTTAATAAGAGAGGAACGGATAGGAAAGAAAGAGTTTATTTTGTATTTGATGCTAACCTAAGTAATTATGATGACTTGTGGAATCATCGAGGCTTAAAAAAGAAGGTTTGGAGGGTACTCCCTGACATAGATGATGTTGAAGAGATACCAATTAAACTCATTAAGCCAGAACCAGACTATTTTAAAGGATATTGTGGTAAGCATCTTATTTGAACACTTGGACAACTGTGGAATGTTATGATGTTCTTCCCTTGCGCTTTTCCCCCACCAACTATTTGGGTAAACTATCCCTAGACAACACTTTACCCAAATCATCCGAAATGAGGGACGCCTGGTGACGACTCATAATACACCCAATAGATTAGCAAACGAAAAATCGCCCTACCTGCTCCAACACGCCCACAACCCCGTGGACTGGTATCCATGGGGAGAAGAGGCCTTTGCCAAGGCGCAGGCGGAGAACAAGCCGATCTTCTTATCTGTCGGCTATAGTACTTGCCATTGGTGCCACGTAATGGAGCGTGAATCCTTCGAGGACGCCGAAGTCGCGGAGCTTCTCAACAATCACTACGTAGCGATCAAGGTAGACCGCGAGGAGCGGCCGGATATTGATGCGCTGTATATGTCGGTGTGTCAGGCGCTGACGGGGAGCGGGGGATGGCCGCTGACGGTGCTGCTGACGCCGGAGAAGAAGCCATTCTATGCCGGGACGTATTTTCCGAAGCGGCAGATGTTCGGGCGGATCGGGTTGATGGATGTGCTGGAGCAGATCCATACGAAGTGGGAGCAGGATGGAGCGGCGCTGGATAAGCTGGGCGACGACCTGCTGGCTGAGCTGCATACACTTGACCGCAAGAATGCGTACAACCCGGAAGCCGCAGGCGGTATTCCCGGGGCGGAGCTGCTGCATGAGGCGTATGAGCTGTATCGGCGGCAGTTCGATGAGGAGTACGGCGGGTTCGGCAATGCGCCGAAGTTCCCTTCGCCGCATAATTTGTCCTTCCTGCTGGCGTACAGCCAGCTGCATGATCAGCCGGAAGCGCTGCGGATGGTGGAGCATACGCTGGAATCAATGTATAAGGGCGGGATGTACGACCATGTGGGCTTCGGGTTCTCGCGGTATTCCACGGACCGGGAATGGCTGGTGCCGCATTTTGAGAAAATGCTCTACGATAACGCTCTCCTCGCGAATGTCTATCTGGAAGCCTTCCAGCTTACCGGGAAGCCGCTGTATGCAGAGATTGCCGAGCAGATCTTCACGTATGTGCTGCGCGATATGACTTCGCCGGAAGGCGCTTTCTACTCTGCGGAGGATGCCGATTCCGAAGGGGTGGAAGGCAAGTTCTATGTCTTCTCCCGTGAGGAGATTGAGGATGCGCTTGGGCTGGAGGATATGCATTCGTATTGCCATGTATACGGGATTACGCCGGAGGGGAATTTTGAAGGTGAAAATATTCCGAATCTGCTCCAAGGTCTGCCGGAGGAGATTGCGGAGCGCATGGGCATGAATCCGTTGGGCCTGCGGACCCGGATGGAGGAATGGCGCGAGAAGCTGTTCGAATACCGGGAGCAGCGCATTCACCCGCTTAAGGATGATAAGGTGCTGACCTCATGGAATGGCCTGATGATTGCTGCGCTGGCCATGGGAGCGAAGGCCCTCCAGAAGCCGGAATATGCCAAGGCCGCCGAACGTGCAGCTGACTTCATCTGGGACAAGCTGCGGCGTGAGGATGGACGGCTGCTGGCCCGTTACCGTGACGGGGAGTCAGCGATTCCGGCGTATGTGGATGATTATGCCTTCCTGATCTGGGGTCTCAGCGAATTATATGAAGCTACAGGTCAAGCGGTCTATCTGGAGCGGGCGCTGACGCTTAAGGATGGGATGCTGGAGCTGTTCCTAGATACCGAAGGAGGCGGGTTCTTCTTCACCGGGCATGACGGGGAGAAGCTGCCGGTCCGCTCGAAGGAATTGTATGATGGGGCGATTCCGTCCGGGAATTCGGTGGCGGCGAAGCTATTGTGGAAGCTGTCGGTTATTACCCAGGATATGGAGTTAAAAGAGATCGCGGAGCGCACCGCTGCGGTGCTTGCTTCCGCTGCTTCGGAGTATCCGCCGGGGTATGCGATGTATTTGCAGGCCCATCTGGGGATGGTCTCCGGCGGCAGAGAATGGGTCCTCTCCGGCAAAAAAGAAGATCTCGCACTGCACGCCATGCTCGCTCAGGTTCAGCAGACCTATCTGCCGGACGCAGCGCTCATCGTGAACTGGGAAGGGGACGGCGGAGAGATGCTCCGCCTGCTGCCGCATCTGGCTGACAAACCGGCCATCCGCGGCGAAGCAACGGCCTATGTCTGCCGCAACTTCGCTTGCCGGGCCCCGCTTACGAATAAGGAAGCGGTCCGGGAGCTGCTGGCTTCCGGCAGCCGTGAGGAGTAGTTCACATACGAAGAGCAGCCCGGAGTCCGGGCTGCTCTTTGCCATACCTTATTGGACGAAGGGCGCATAGGAAGAATCCGCAGGTATCGCCTGAGCGGCTCTAACCATGTATTCACTCATGTCTGAGAGGACCCGTTTGCCCGGCCAATGGTCCGGCAGCAGCTCATCCGGGAGATAGGGGTCAGCCATGAACAATCCGCTTAACTCCTCTCCCATTTGCAAATATAGCAGGAAGAGCTGTAACGGCTGCCCCGCCTGAAGGGTATCCGCCAATCGCGGAGCGAATTCTTCCTTCAGCCAGACTGATTTCTTCTGGTATAAGGCTTCGATGTCGTCCAGGTGCCAGATGGCCTGCGCTTTGAGCGGTGTAATGGTGCCTTCCTGAAATTGGCCTTGGAGGATCGACACCTTGCCTTCCAGCTCCAGCTTCTGGATCTGGGCTGCGACTTCGTCCTGATAGTTCCATGGTGAGATGTACACACTGTTATATAAAAGCCCATAACCCAGCTGCCCGAGTGCTGTGCGGAACAGATCGCGCTTCTTGCGTTCGGATTCGGGAACCTCCAGCATCACCACATCCCAGGTATGATCCCACTGCTCCTGATAACGGGCAGGCTTGCTGTTAATCGCCTTAATGTAGGCGAGGCCCTCGGCAGTGACGTTATACCAGGAGCGTGCCGGGGAAGCGATATAGCCCTCTTTTTTCAAGCGGGATAGGGCATTGCGGATATAGGTGGAGGTGTACCCCCTTTGCTCATAGATCTCGACAAACTGCTGGGCGCCCATCTGCTTCACCTTAGATAACAGAAACAGCATTGTTTTCTCAACGGACAGCAACTTCTTCACACCTCTCTTGACAGCTGGCAGGAATAGATATATCATAAAAAACAACGAACGTAATAATTTATGTTATATTCGTCAATCGCACTGCTGGATTTGGATTTAGAGCAACTTGCTGTCATTGTATCGTAAACCTTGGGTTTTTGCACGATTCATTCCTTAGTACCTATTGAAATTAATCAAGAAGAGGAGAGGATATCTATGAAAATTACCTACCACGGCCATTCCTGTGTTCAAATTGAGGTGAACGGCAAATCGCTGATCATCGACCCGTTCATTAGCGGTAATCCGGCGGCGGTGACGACTGTAGAGGAGATTAAGACCGATGCGGTGCTGCTGACGCATGCTCATATGGATCATATCCTGGACGCTCTGCCGATTGCCGAGCAGAATCAGGCGGTGGTTGTTGCCAACGTGGAACTGGCGGGTCATCTGGAGGGCCAGGGAGCGAAAAAGACCATCGGGATGAACATCGGGGGGACGGTGGACCTGGGCTTTGCCAAGGCGACGATGATTCATGCATTCCACACCTCAAGCATTACACTAAAAGACGGACAGAGTATCTATGGCGGCACACCGGCGGGCTTTATTATTGAGGCGGACGGACACACGGTACTGCATGCAGGGGATACAGGGCTGTTCGGTGACTTGAAAATGTTCGGTGAGCTGTATGACATCGACCTCGCGATCCTGCCAATCGGAGGACATTTCACCATGGGGCCGGAGCATGCGCTTATCGCGGCGAAGTGGCTGGGTGCAAGACAGGTGCTTCCGGTTCACTATAATACCTTCCCGCCGATCAAGCAGGATGCCGGGGCCTTCGTTCAGGCGCTGAAGGAGGCGGGGATCAGAGGCTCGGCACTTGCATATGGTGAGACGCTGGAGCTGTAGAGCTTCTCATTCGCACACGCACCTACGCCTGCGAATCAACACAGGACTGCCCCATGAAGCTATTTCTTCTCGGGCAGTCCTGTTCTGGCTGTGCGGAAAATCTACCCGGCGAACCCCGCCAGCTCCCGGTTGAACCGTTCCCGCTCGTCAGAGAATAAACCGTGGCCGCTGTTCTCAAAGGGAATAAGGACCGAATTCCTAATCCCTTGATGCTGCGCCTCTGCGAGCGGGAAGAAGCACACCTGATCATGAACCCCGTGCAGAATCAGCGTAGGCACCTGGATTTGGGGGAGATCATCGAACAGCTCTTCGGCCAGCCAGGCGTTGGAGACTGCGATAGTGGACCAGCTTGCCGCCTCCAGCCCTAACAGGAAGAACCAGTCCGAGAACGGCTGTGATACCGGCTGATAGAAGAAAATATCGCCGAAATCATGCAGCATCTTGGGGCGGTCCTTGTAGGTGGACTGGATAATCTGCTCTATAGCTTCTCTGGTCGTGCCATAAGGGAAGCCCGGCCGCTGAATCAGACTGGGGGCTGCCGAAGCGAATAAGGCCAGCTTGGAGACACCATATCCCTTGTGCCGGGCCATATACCGGATCGCTACAGCTCCGCCGGTAGAGTGCCCGCCGAGTGTAATATTGTGCAGTCCCAAGGCGCCGATTACACAGCGGATATCATCTGCGAGACGGTTGTAATCGTACCCGTCAAGCGGTTTGTCAGACCGGCCGAAGCCTCTCATATCCATTCCAATGCAGCGGTAACCCATGGGCACCAGCTGATTGTACTGGTATTCGAACATCTGGTGATTTGCTGGCCAGCCGTGAATGAAGAGTATTGTTTTGGTGCCAAGCGGGTTAAGATCATTCACATACACCTTCACATTCGGTTCTACTCTAATCCAATGTTCCATTTCGCATCCCTCAATTCACTGTTGATTGGTATAGTTGAAATATGTTATTCATTGGAATAGGGAAAATGCCTAGAATATGGTCTGAGGGATTCGCGGCAGCCTAATGAGCAGCAGATCGTTCTTTGGAGAGGAGAATCATAACTATGAATAAGATTCTGAGCGGTATCCGCTGGCAGGAGCAGAGTGCAGATAGTGAAGCGCTGCTGGCAAGGCTGGAAGAGGCGGTCGTTACCCCGATGAAGGGGGGACTGGAAGCGGAGGTGTGCAGAATTACACTGCCGGGTACGAAGCTTGTGCTGAAAATCTGGAACCGCGAATCCCGGCCGGACATCTCGATCCAGTATCAAGTGCTGGAGCAGCTGGTCCGGCAGGGCTGCGCGGTCTCACGGCCGTATGCCTGGGGTCTAGACGCTGAGGGTCATCAGGTGCTGTTAACCAGCTTCGATGGTATGCCTGTCAAGAAGGTAAATGCCGCCAGCCTTACAGCTATAGCGGCTAATCTGCTTGATGTACATAAGCTAGAGATCAATTCATCCAGCGGCTTGAAGGTACCGGCTTATGATTTCGCAGATTACTTCTTCCCTGCCTGGGCGGAGCAGCCGGAGATCCGAACGCTGGCGCAGGAGCTGGCGGAGCGGGGCAAGCTGACTGCCCACCAGCTGATTCATGGGGATTATCATCTAGGCAATATTCTTGAGGACTCCGGGACGTTCACTATCATCGATTGGACGAATGTTCAGCTTGGCGATCCGAGGTATGATATCGCGTGGTCTATTCTGCTCTTTAGAGTGTATTTGGCGGAGCGGAATGCCAGTCTATACCGGTCAGCCTTTGCCGCCAACAGCAGGTATAGCCCGGCAGAGCTGGAGCTGTTCGAGGCATTGGCTGCCCTACGCTGGCTTCAACTGCACCGGACTACGGGTGTCCCGATTCAGCGGAACACGCTGAAGGCGATCCGGGCGCTAATACGGGAGAACCGGTATATGCCGGATAGTCTGTCTGAATCCTTGTAGCGGGATACCCCGCTTGGATATTACCAGTCCTAACAAGCTCACCGTTCTCCGACCGACTAGTGCAAGCAGAAACGGCTACGCCATCCTCTTAAGGACGGCGTAGCCGTTTGTGTCTCCATGATAACAAAGGTTGCGGGAAGCCCGCTAGCTGGGAGAAATGTGCTCCCATGGAATGCGAAGCATGCAGCGGTTAAGCTACTTCTTATTTCGTTCCGGGTTCTGCGGCTTCACGCGGGCGGGCCGGGTGACCCAGTTGCTGCGGTTCATCGGCTTGACGGTATCAATCCGCTCGTTAATTACCTCGGCGCTGTGGTCCTCTAGCGCTGCGGTCTCTGCAGCAACCTCGGATTCTGCGGCAGCCGGTGCTTTCTTGGACAGGCCAGCACCGTTATGCTTGCCGCGGTTCCATACTCTATTCTTGCTCATCCTGGTACACTCCATTTCTGTTCCCTTATGCTTAAACCATATCACAAGTAACAATTAGCACAAAACATTGTTTTTGACAAGTTATAAAATGTACTATTGATTTCCTTAAAGGGTGTCTATAATAGTATAGAATTGAAAGGAGAGCATTCTGATGCCCATCAAGATAATTACGGATAGCGGTTCGGATCTACCCCCTGAATACACGAAGCAGTATGACATCTCCATTGTTCATTTGCCGGTCCATTTCGGCCATGAGCTGATGCCGGATGATATGAATGCGAAGGATTTCTATGACAAAATGCATGAATCGAAGGAGTTGCCGACGACTGCAAGCCCGAGTCCGCAGACCTTCCTGGACAGCTTCAAGCAAGTGGAAGCAGGCACTGACATTCTGGTCATCTGCATGTCCTCTAATATTAGCAGTACTTATCAGACCGCAATGATTGCCAAGGAGATGTACGAGGAAGAAGGACATCCGAATGCGATTGAAATTATAGATTCCAAGCTGTTCTCCGGCGGCTTGACCCTGATTGTCGCCATGGCGGCCAAATGGTCACTCACCGCAGCAAGTCTGGCTGAACTGAAGGACAGAGTGCTGAAGAAGGTCGAAGAGACGACGGCATACTTCACGCTGGACACCCTGGAGAATGTGATCAAGGGCGGACGGCTGAGCCGGATCTCCGGCGCGGTGGCTTCCGTGCTGAATATCAAGCTGCTGCTGAAAATCAGTGACGAGGGTATCGTTGAAGTCGTCGAGAAGACGCGCGGACTACCTAAGGCGCTGACCCATCTGCTGGCCAAGCTGGACCAGAAGCAGCATGATTATGAGCAGGCGGTAATCGCGATTGTGCATAGCAATTGTGAGACGCTGGCGCTGGAGATCAAGCGGCGTATTCTGGAGAAGCACCCCTTCAAGGAGGTTCTGCTGTCCACGATGGGACCCGTGATGGGAACCTATGCCGGCCAGGGCGGAATCGGAGTGGCTTTTTAAGTGTTCTGAACGCACAGCAATTGTAGAGTATTGATCACTAAGCCGTATACCGGACTTTCCGGTATACGGCTGTTTGGTCTGCGTATGCGGATCGGATGAGCGCCGGGGAGCAGGCTAGGCACACTGGGCTGGGCAGGTGCATAGTATGAAGCAAATCCAATTACACGGAGGTCATACACCTATGTCGACAACTTCTTCCGGCACGCAGACGCCGGTGATCTATCAGGCAGACCCGGCGGTGGTCCAGCATCTGAACGGGGTCCGCGATTCCCTTCACCAGTCCTGTAAGCCGTATCTGAATCACCAAGTGCAGGTGCAGACCCTTGACGGTCAGATGCATGAGGGCAAGCTTGCCGGTATGGACAGTAAGAATATGTACCTGGTTGTAACCATAGCCACAGATATGAGCCGCGGATATTACAATCCTTATTACAAGCCCTATCCAGGTCCGGGATATCCGGGCCCGGGCTACCCATATCCCGGTACGGTGAACAGTAATGTAATTATGCCGCTGGTCTTGTTCGAGCTGCTGACGATTTCTTTGCTCTAAGCAAGGCTCATAGCCCCAGGATGTGAACAGACCGGATCAGCCTATCGCTGGTCCGGTTTTTCGCTGCGCGCCTGGTATTAACCGGGCAGTCTGCAAATTGCACACGTGAAAATAATCATGGAACCGCATTCATGAAAGCGCTATAATTTAGTAGAGTCTATCAAATCAAAGGGGAAACACAATGAGCAAAGGAAGAATGTTCTACGGCATCTTTATACCTATATTAATTCTTGGCGTGGGACTGGTGGTCGGCTTCGGAAGCTATATCTACATCAGTACCATCGATTCAGTGGTCGAGCGGTTCTCCAGCAGCAAGCAGAGCTATATCGAGCAGATCAAGAACAATCTGGAGCACAAAATCCAAACGATAGAATACGCATTCAATACCTATAGCACCACCAGCTCTTTTCAGGAGGTTGTGACCCATCCAATTACCGAGCAGGACTTCATCGCCTACCGGAATGTGAACTCGCAGCTGAATTATATCGCCTCCATGGCGGCTGAAGGGACGGAATATTCGCTGATCAGTCTGGTGCAGAACTGGCAGATCCTGAATGAGAAGCTCAGCAATCTAAGTGCCGGGGAGGTCCAGCAGCTCCGGGAGCAGTATATTGAGAATCAGGAGCAAAGCCTCTTCTGGATGAAGACGGACAAAGGCATCCGGTTCGTGAATACACTGCCGGTGTTCTCCACTAAGAAGCAGGCGATTGCTTTATCCGACATTTCATTACATACCCTGAATGCCACGATAAGCAGCGGGGAAG
Source organism: Paenibacillus sp. FSL R7-0333 (assembly GCF_038000365.1). Lineage (NCBI taxonomy): Bacteria > Bacillati > Bacillota > Bacilli > Caryophanales > Paenibacillaceae > Paenibacillus > Paenibacillus sp. FSL R7-0333. The sequence goes on along the minus strand of NZ_JBBOBZ010000001.1, from coordinate 4,191,820 downwards.
ACGCAGCCGTCTACATTTTGAACAAGCATGGTGAACTGATGTATGAATCTGATCCTGGTAATGTGCTGTTAGCCCCGGAGCAGTTCGGCCAGCTTGCCGGGACAATCAATTCCATGGAGGACAAGGGGACGGTCCAGCAGAAGTTCTCCGGCCGTGACGGTCAGAAGCTAATCTATGCCAAGTCCTCGTATAATAACTGGATCTATCTGACCGTGCTGGATCAGGCGGAGATTACCCGCTCGCTGGAGATGACCAAGTTCGGGATCTCCGCGATGGGGCTGCTGTTGATTCTCCTGATCTGGGTGGTGGCTTATATGATCTCCCAATATTTCACCAAGCCGATTGAGCAGCTTAAGCGCAGTCTGCCCGTTATTCCGCAGGTGAACTCCAGGAATGAGCTGGAATATATCCGGCATTCCATTGATACGATTATCTCGGAGAAGGCTTCGCTTGAGAGTCTGATCGAATCGGAAATGCCCCGGCTGGAGACGCAGCTGATCCTTAATCTGTTCCGCAGCCGCGTCTCGGCCGAGGAGCTGGAGCAGAGTCTGCTCCGGTTCGGGTATAACCTGTCAGAGAAGCACCGTTATGCGGCGATGCTGATTCAGCTGGACAGTCTGGGCGGCCGGGAGGCCTCGGACAAGGATGTCCTGCTGCTTGCCGTCAATAAGATGGTGGAGGAACTTATCCCGGCACAGCAGCGGTTACAGCCTATTATCCTGAACGATGATACCCAGGCTACGATCCTGACCTTCGCCGGGTACAGCGATGCCGGTATGAATAAGGAAGTGACGGAATATGCGGCAGCTCTGCTGAAGGCGGTACGCGATTATCTGAAGGTGTCAATTAGCATCGGCATCAGCAACTTTTACAGCAATCTGTTAGAGAGTAAGGAAGCCGGGGAGATGAGCAAGCAGGCACTGCATCAGCGGCTGAACCTGGGTAAGGAATCGATTATCTTCTATGAGGACATCTCCATGGTCGTCTCCGGTCCGGTGTCGCTGCATTATCCGGCAGAGCTGGAGACGCAATTGTTCAATGCCATCCGGTTGGGGGACAAGGAGCAGGTTACAGCTGCGCTCTATCCGTTCCTGGCGGAGCTGATGGGCAAGAACAAGAGCACCCTGAAATTCGAGGTCATGCTGGTGCGGCTCGTGAATAATCTGATCCAGCTGGAGCAGCATCTGGGGGTTAGCGTCCTGTTGACCCAGGATAACAATAAGCTGTATCACCGCCTGCTGGACATCCGTAATCCCGAAGAGATGGAGCGGATGCTGGTGCAGGAGGTTATTTACCCCATGATGTACAGCATGAAGGACAAGACCAGCAAGCAGTTCCGCTGTCTCTCGGATAAGATCACCGACATTGTGCATGCGGAATATGACCGTGAGCTTACGCTGGAGGGGATCGGCGAGCGGCTTCATTACAATCCGAATTACCTAAGCAGCATCTTCAAAAAAGAGTACGGCACCGCCTTCAGCGAATACCTCATGAACTACCGCCTGGAGATGGCCAAACGGTGGCTGACGGAGACGGATATGACGATCAAGGAGATTGCCGAGCGGCTGCAGTACCATAATCCGCAGAATTTCATCCGCTCCTTCCGCAAGAAGGAGCAGGTTACGCCTGGCGCTTACCGGAAGCTGAAGCAGGGGGAGCAGCAGATATTTTAGCAGGAATAGGGGCTTGGTTCAGGAGAGAGCCTGGATCAGGGGGTCATGCAGAAACGGTACCGTCCTTGCTTCAAGGCGGTACCGTTTCTGTATATGCTCTAACCATTTGGATGGACGCTGAACGGCGGGCCGTCAGCCTTTGACTGCTCCGAGCAGGGCGCCCTTGGTGAAATGCTTCTGTACAAAAGGATAAGCGGCCAGCATCGGCACAGTGGCGATGACAATGACCGCCATTTTGATCGTCTGGGCTGGCGGCACAATATCTACCGAGGTTCCCTCGGCCTGCATCCCGCTGGACACAATAACGATCTGGCGCAGCAGCACCTGGATCGGCCATTTGGCCGAATCATTCATATAGAGGATCGCGTTCATGTACGTATTCCAGTAAGCAACCGCATAGAACAGGGAGATGGTGGCGATGGAAGGCAGGGCCAGCGGCAGCATGATCCGCATGAAGATTCCGAAGTCATTGCTTCCGTCGATCTTGGCGGACTCCTCCAGACTGTCAGGCAGCGCCTGGAAGAAGTTGCGCATGATAATCATGTTGAAGGCATTGACGGCAACCGGGAAGATCAGGGACCCGTACGAGTTGATCAGGCCGACGCTTTTGACGACCAGGAAGGTGGGGATCATTCCGCCGCTGAACAGCATGGAGAAGACGACGATGAAATTAATGGTATTGCGGGCAGGCAGGTATCGCCTGGACAAGCCGTAGGCCATCAGCGCGGTAAGCAGCATACTGACTACGGTTCCTGCAACGGTGACACCCACGGATACCCCGAGTCCCCGGAAGATGGTAGGCGTTGAGAGAATGTAGCGGTACGCATCCAGGGAGAAGGTAGTAGGGAATAAGATGAACCGCTTGGCCATGACCTCCTGGGTGGTAGCGAAGGAGCTGGCGATGATATTGATGAAGGGCAATAAGCAGACAAGCGCAATCAGAACGAGTATGGCTGTATTAACGAAGGTGAAGATCCTTCCGCCGACCGATTCTTTTCTACGTGAGCTAGGGTTCATTCTGTGATCCTCCTCGGTTTTCAGTACCTCTTCACTGTAACAAGGAGCAGAAATTACGTATATAATCCGGGCATGAGGTGTTCGCAGACTTGCCTTGTGCAGCCCCGTCTCCGGAGATAATCATTAGCCTAGGCAGGTAATCCTCAGAGGAGATCTGATCGTCCTTAACCCCGCAGCCACGCGGGTTCTGTAAACGCTATCACATAATGATTATATACGTAATGTAAGAAATTTCTTACGCTGAGACCGTAACAGGAACGAGCAAAGGAGGCTGACATGTGAAAGCAACAAGCATCACCGCAACACCAAATCTGACTATTGAAAAGGGGAAAGGCTCACGCGCTCTTACGGCTCTGAACAAATACAAGCTGCTGTATCTGATGATCCTGCCCGGGCTGCTGTATTTCATCATCTTCAAATATCTACCCATGGGCGGGCTGATCATTGCATTCCAGAATTATCAGCCGTTCCAGGGGATTACCGGGAGTGAGTGGGTCGGCCTGAAGCATTTCATCCGATTATTTACGGAGCCTACGTTCATGCAGCTGCTGCGTAACACCCTGATTCTGTTTGCCATGAACATTGTGATCTTCTTTCCGCTGCCGATTATTGTAGCCTTGATGCTGAACGAGCTGAAGGGACGCTATCTCAAGAACTGGATTCAGACGATTATCTACATCCCGCACTTCATGTCCTGGGTCATTATTGTCTCTATTACGTATGTGTTCCTGACGGTGGATGGCGGGGTCATCAATGAGCTGATCGCCAGTCTCGGCGGCAACAAAATCAGCTTCCTGACCTCCTCCGAGTGGCTGCGGACGATCTATATCCTGCAGATTATCTGGAAGGAGCTGGGGTGGTCGACCATTATCTATCTGGCAGCTATTACTGTAGTGGACCCGCAGCTCTATGAAGCCTCTGAAATGGACGGGGCCAGCCGTCTGCGCAAGACCTGGCATGTTACACTGCCGGCGATCCGTCCCGTGATTATTACGCTACTGATTCTCAAAATCGGCAGCACGCTGGATCTCGGCTTCGAACATATGTATCTGCTGCTGAATTCGCTGAACCGCAGTGTCGCCGAGATTTTCGATACCTATATCTATACAGCGGGCCTCAAGAACGGGCAATTAAGCTTCAGCACCACGATAGGCTTGTTCAAGGGCGTTGTCGGGTTAATTCTCGTGATGCTCTCCAACAAGCTGGCCAAGAAGATGGGCGAAGACGGCGTGTATTAAGGCTAAGGCTAACTATTTCATCTACCAAAGGAGAAGTGTTATGAACAAAAGATGGGTCACGCTAATTGCAATCGCTACAATGGCTTCCACTATACTCTCGGCTTGCGGCGGAGACAAGGAAGAGAAGAAGACTGCCGCTGCAGAGGATCCGAACTCGACACTTGAATTAACCTGGCTGAATATTTTGCACACCGCTTCGCCGCCGACCGATACGATAAAATCGCTGCTTGAGGAATATACCAACAGCAAAATCACCTTCAACTGGGTACCCGATGCTTCCAAGGAAGAGCGGATCACTACGGCGCTGGCCTCCGGGGAGCTTGCAGACATTGTTACCCTGACCATGATGACCAATTCATCGGTTAGAAGCTCACTGAAATCAGGGCTATTCTGGGATGTGGGCCCTTATCTCTCAGAGTTCAGTAATCTGGCGAAGATTGCTCCTGAGCTGAAGGAAGCGGCTTCGATTGAAGGCGTACTGTACGGCGTTCCTTTCCAGAAGAATCTGGCGCGTTCCGGCCTGATTTTCCGCAAGGACTGGCTGGATAAGCTGGGTCTGCCGGTTCCGAAGACGCTGGATGAGGTGTATGAAGTGGCCAGAGCCTTCACAGAGGATGACCCGGACGGCAACGGTGTGAAGGACACGACAGGCTTTGGAGACAGATCGGAGCTGAAATACAGCAGCTTCAAAACGCTAAGCTCCTATTTCGGCACGGCCAATGGCTGGAAGGTGGACGATAGCGGCAAATTCATCCCTGAATTCGATACACCGGAATATATGGACACGATGAATTACTCCAAAAAGCTCTACGAGAACGGATACCTGGCGCAGGATTTCGCAGTTACGGCCAAAACGGACCAGCAGCAGCAATTCGCGCAGGGGAAGACCGGGATCTATACCGGGATGGTGGACATCTCCAGTCTGAGAACACTGGCGCAGGATCTGCAGCCGGGCATGGAGCTGGTGCCGGTGAACAAGATCTCGAATGGGGATGGACAGTATCATATCTGGTCCGAGGGCAGCGGGATCGGCGGATTGATGGCTTTTCCTAAATCAGAGGTGAAGACCGTAGCCGAGCTCAAGCGGCTGCTGAAGTTCGTCAACGACCTGATCGATGAGAAGGCGTTCATGCTGATGACCGGCGGAATCGAAGGCACCCACTATGAATATGATGAGAACGGCGCCTTCAAGATTCTGAACACCGAGCTGTGGCAGGCGGATGTGCAGCCCTTCAGCTCCAGCAGACCTAGTGAGATTGCCTATACGCTTAAGGACGCGAACCCTGAGAAGCAGCTGGCCAATGAGCTGATCCGCGAGAATGATAAGTTCGCTGTGCTTGACCCCACCGTTCCGCTGGATTCGGCAACCAATAATGAGCAGGGAACGGAATTGCAAAAGATCATCACAGATGCTACCTTCAAATATATCATGGGCCAATCGGATGAGGCGGCCTTCAAGAAAGCTGTACAGACCTGGAAGGATTCCGGCGGAACCAAGATCACGGAAGAATATGAAGCTGCATACAAATTGACACAGAAGTAAGTAAACAGGCTTTAAGCGAAGGCTAGAGTCTGAGAGGGGATGGGAAAAGGGATGCTGGTGGGCAAGGAGGGCTTTTGCGATTACTCTACCATTCAGGCGGCAGTCGATGCCCTGGAACGGCTGGACCCGGACACAGAGGCAACACTCTACATTATGCCGGGAGTGTATAAGGAGGAGGTGCGGGTCTACCGCTCCTGTCTGCATATCATTGGCACCGGACAAGTAGAGATCACGATGAACCGCTATGCCCGGGAGCTGGATGAGCAGGGGGAAGAGATCGGGACCTTTGCGACCCCCACCCTGTTCCTTGGCGGCAGGAAGCTGGTCTTGGAGAATCTGACCGTCTCCAATACAGCGGGGCAAGGCAGCGAGGTAGGGCAGGCTGTGGCGGTGTATGCCCATTGTGATGAGACGGTATTCCGAAATTGTACGTTCAAAGGCCATCAGGACACGCTGTTCACCGGTCCGCTGCCGCCAGCCCCCAGAGAGCGCCTGCTGTTCGGCGGCGTTCCGCTGCGGGAGCATCATGCGCAGTACCGCCAGTTGTACCAGCACTGTTACATTGAGGGAACGGTGGATTATATATTTGGCGGAGCAACGGCTTATTTCGAGCATTGCACGCTGCACAGTCTGCGGAGTAGCGGAGGCCATGCAGGCTACATCACGGCTGCCTCCACTCCTGAGGGGCAGGCTTACGGCTACGTGTTCAATCAATGTTATCTGAGTGCAGAGCCGGGAACAGCGCCGGTATTCCTGGGCCGCCCATGGCGGGAGCATGCCAAGACTGCCTTTCTAGATTGCCGGATGGGCCACCATATCCACCCCCAGGGGTGGGCTCATTGGGGCGAGCCTGGGGGGGAGCAGACGGTCAGGTATGAGGAGTACACTTCTGAAGGAACAGCGGCGATTCTGCGGCAGCAGCGCGTGTCTTGGGCTGAGCTGCATGGAAGCGGCGCAGCGCGGGTCAGCAGGGAGGATGTACTGGGCGGGTTCCTGACGTCAGGAGGAGAAGTTATATAGATTGAACTTGAAAACTTAAATTAAGGGAAAAGTGGCGGAGGGGAATTTTGGAACTGGAGGAGCGGAAGCGACCGCCTTTGTATGCGGATTTCAACCGTTAAAAATGGGATAAATCAAGAAATCTGCATACAACTGCGGCCGGAAGTCCAAAACTTCTCTGGAGTCACGGCTAATCCCAAAACATAAAAAAGTCTTAGTTCAATTGTTATATCTTGTGATCATCATGGATGGACAATAAAAGGGATGACCCCGCTACCCGGGGCCATCCCTTTATTCGAATCATGTCTTGCAACGCTTACGAGTTCACAACCGCTGTAATTTCTTCGTCTAGCTCCAGCCGTACATCCTCACGATAAGCACGAATGCCGTATTCGCTGTGTACGTAGCGAAGAATGGACTCAATCATGTTGGACTCCACCAGGTACTGGCTTCTTCCCTGTATCCAGACCTCTGCGGTGTAGCCGGTGTCCTCGTCCCAGCTGAGTTCCACCTGGACTTCCTCCACCCGTACGGCTTTGCGTTCCGCCATATGCAGGCAGATCGCATTGATAATCTCGTCCATGCTGAGAACGGTAACACCCATTAGTAGCGTCCGTCCCTTTCTTCCAGCCGGCGTCGTTCCTGTCTGCGCTTGAAGAAGGACATAATCAGCGTAATCACGAAGTAGATGGCCAGCATGTTAATCAGGAATCCGATGATATTTCCAAAAGCGCCCATTCCGGCGAACATTCCGCCGAAGAGGAAGCCGGCGATCCCGCCGATCATCAGGCCTTTCATCAGGCTGCCGCCGCTGAAGAAGCCGCGGTTCGCATTCGCTGCAGTTCCGTTGGTGTTGCTTTTAGTGCTATCGCTTTTTTTCACATTATCGGTGGTCGATTTCTTCGGGGTCGTTGTGAATCCCCGGCTTCCTGATTTAAAGCCCCCGCCGCGGCGGGCATCTGCGAAGTCAGGAACAGTGACAGCGAAGAACAGTGTGAAGGCCATGACGATCATCATTACACGTTTCATTGGTTTCATTGAGTACGAGAACCTCCTAGAAGTATTGGTAACACCCAGTTTACCTGGCTGTTGCCCGGTAATACGCAGAGCGGAGGCTAAGGTTTCAAATTTTAATAAATAAGAATTTACACAAAAAAAGCGCGGGTCCGGGACCCGCGCAAACAGCAGTATCAGAGAGTTGCCTTAGTCCGCGTATCCGTTCGAGACAAGCTCAAGCGCTCCGGTAGCCGGATCGATGATCATGCCGTGAATAGGTACGTTTGGGGGGAGTAAGGGATGGCGCTTAATCAGCTCCACAGTCTGAATTACCCCTTCCTCTACGTTGTCAAACCCGCGCAGCCATTTGGTCAGCTTAATCCCTGAATTCTCCAGGGTACTGAGTACTTCCTCGGACACGCCGCGTTCCTTGATGGAGTTAATCATATGGTCAGCATTCAGGGAAGCCATGCCGCATTCATAATGGCCGACGACAATCACTTCGTCCGCGTCCAGTTCGTATAGCGCAACCATTACGCTGCGCATGACGCTCCCGAACGGCTGGGAGATGATGGCTCCGGCATTTTTGATGATTTTGACATCACCGTTCTTGAAATTCATTGCTTTGGGCAGAAGCTCAACAAGCCGTGTGTCCATACAGGTGATGATCAGCATTTTTTTATCCGGGAAGCGGCTGGTCAGATAGCTCTCATATGCTTTTTCCTCTACAAAATGCTTGTTGAACTCTAAAATGTCTGTAACCTGACTCATAAGCCATGTGCCTCCTTAAGATTAAACTGTAATCCATTGTACTGCGTCTTGCCGCGAACATAAAGGGCTTCCTGCAATCAAATATTGCAAAATCTAAGCGGAGTCTGTCTCCGCGCCTGTGAGCTGTTAACTACTTCAAATTTGAAGAGATACAGCCCGAATTTGATTATAACTATTTAAAAAAGTATCATCAATAGGAGTAGATAAAAAAACAAGGCAGGTGCTCAAAACATGGAAAAGCAGATCCAGGAAGAATGGGATAAATTCAGTGAGCTATTATCTAAAATCAAAGGCTATTATGAAGCAATTGGACTTCTGGGCTGGGATCTGCGTACAGGCGCGCCCCGCAAAGGTGTAGAGATCCGTTCCGCCACGCTGGGTATGCTGAGTGCAGAAGCATTCAGACTCCAGGTATCGGAGGAGGTCGGAGCGTTCACAGCATATTTCAGCCGCCCGGAAGTAGCGGAGCAGCTGGACAGCAATCAGAATAAGATTGTGAAGGATACCCGCAAGGAGTACCAGCGCAGCAAAAGCATTCCCTCCAAGACCTTCGAGGAATATTCGGTGCTCACCGCCCATGCGCAGACGATCTGGGAAGAGGCTAAGGATGATAATGATTTCGCCTCCTTCGAGCCTTATCTGACCAAGATTGTGGCCTTCAAACAAGAGTTCATTGATTATTGGGGTGTGCAAGGCTCGCGTTATGACACTTTGCTGGATATGTACGAGCCGGATTTGACCGTTGAGAAGGTGGATGCGATCTTCACCCGTCTGCGCAGCCGTCTTGTGCCGCTGGCCGAAGCGATCAATGCTTCGCCGAACAAGCCGGACACCGAATTCCTGAGCCAGATCTTCCCTAAGGAGCAGCAGGAGAAATTCGGCCTCTTCTTACTCGAACAGATGGGCTATGATTTCGAGGCAGGACGTCTGGATGAGAGTGTACATCCGTTCGCTACAGGGCTGAACCCCGGCGATGTCCGCATAACCACGAACTATCTGCTGGACAATGTGACCAGCTCCATCTTCAGCTCGCTGCATGAGGGCGGACATGCCCTGTACGAGCAGAATTTCGGTGAAGAGCTGATCGGTACACCCCTGGCACAGGGCGCATCCATGGGAATTCATGAATCCCAGTCCAGACTGTGGGAGAATATGATCGGCCGCAGCCGGGCCTTCTGGCAGCGTTACTACGGCGATCTGCAGCAGCATTTCCCGGAGCAGCTTGCGAACGTGGAGATGGAAGACTTTTACCGGGCGATCAATAGTGTAGGCAATTCCTTCATCCGGATTGAAGCCGATGAGCTGACGTATAACCTGCATATTATTGTGCGCTATGAGATTGAGAAGCTGATTTTCAATGAAGGGCTTGAAGTCAAGGATCTGCCTGAGACCTGGAATGCGAAGTATCAGGAATACTTAGGGATTACACCGCCTACGGATGCACTTGGCGTACTGCAGGACGTTCATTGGTCCGGAGGAGACTTCGGCTATTTCGCTTCCTATTCTCTGGGTAACATGTATGCGGCCCAAATGCTGAACACCCTGCGTAAGGAACTGCCAGAATTCGAAGAGCTGATTGCCACTGGCAACCTGCTGCCGATCAAAGAATGGCTTACTGACAAGGTATACCGCTACGGCCAGAGCCTGACCCCTTCGCAGATTATCGAGCAAGTCACAGGCGAACCGCTGAATCCCGATTATCTGGCGGATTATCTGGAAGCGAAGTATACCGAGCTCTACAAGCTATAAGACTTGAATTGCTGCAAAAGCAAATGATGACTTCTTAAGCGATTGAATGTTGCTGCAGCCTGCCCTGAGGCGTCCGTAAGCTGGAAGGACTTCGGAGAAATGGCTATAATAGAAGGAAACCGCAAACGGAAGGAATCGTGGTATGGCAAATACTCACACTTACAGCCGCAAGGAAGAAGTAGCAAATGCGGTTACACACGGGATCGGCGCTCTATTAAGTATTGCTGCGCTGGTTCTGCTGATCGTATATGCTGTTCAGAACGGCACAGCCTGGCATGTAGTCAGTTTCTCCATTTACGGCGCTACTATGCTGATCCTGTATTTTAATTCAACGATGGTGCATAGTCTCAGAGACGGCAAGGCGAAGGACTTCTTTGAATTCCTTGACCACGCTTCGATCTACTTATTCATTGCCGGAACTTACACCCCGTTTATGCTGGTGGCGATCCGCGGACCGCTGGGCTGGACGTTATTCGGTATCGCTTGGGGAGTGGCGGTATTCGGTGTTTTCTTTAAGGCTTTTTTCGTCAAAAAATTCCTGTTCATGTCCACCGTCTTCTACATTGCGATGGGCTGGATGATCGTAATCGCCTGGAGCCCTCTGTCCCAGGCCGTCGCCAGCGGCGGGATGACTCTGCTGATGATTGGCGGACTGCTGTACACTCTGGGCACCGTGTTTTATGTATGGCGCGGCTTCCCGTACCATCATGCGATCTGGCATTTATTCGTGCTTGCCGGAACCGTTTTGCACTTCTTCGTTGTATTGTTATACATTCTCCCTATTCATTAATGCGGGAGGCATAGTGCCGTACTGGTGCAGGATTTCAGGGTGGGAATGCCGGTTTTGGGCAAAGAAAAAGATGACAAGTAAAAAGACTTGACATCTTTCTTTGTTTTCGGTATCATAAGGGACGTTGTGAAGCTGTAAAGTGTTTTTCCTTGACGAAGGGAGTGCCCTTGATGAGTCAGGAGAATAGGCTCGAGAAAACCAACCGGATCAACCTGTTATTTGCTTTCTATGAACGGCTGCTTACTGACAAGCAACAGACGTTTCTCAAATATTATTTCCATGATGATTTCTCCCTGGGGGAGATCGCAGCGGAATTTGAAATTAGCCGCCAGGCTGTGTACGAGCATATCAAGCGGGCGGAGCAAGTGCTTGAGAATTATGAAGAGAAGCTTGGACTCCTGTCCAAGCATGAAGACCGCAATAAGTACTTAGAAGAACTGCGCAGATTCCCTGACAGTGGAATGCTGCCGGAGCAATATAAGCAGCAATTCATGGAAATCATGGACCGGCTGCAGAGGTTAGAGTAGGAAGAAGGGAGCGAGCCGCCTATGGCATTTGAAGGATTAACCGGAAGATTGCAGAATGTGTTCAGCAAACTGCGCGGCAAAGGGAAAGTATCCGAAGATGACGTAAACGAAGCGATGCGTGAAGTGCGGCTGGCCCTTCTGGAAGCCGATGTTAACTTCAAGGTCGTCAAGGACTTCGTGTCCAAGGTGAAAGAGAAGTCTGTTGGTACGGAAGTGATGGACAGCTTCACGCCAGGCATGGTCATCATCGATATTGTTAACAAGGAACTGACGGAGCTGATGGGCGGAAGCCAGGCGAAGCTGGCTAAGTCGAACAAGCCGCCGACGGTCATCATGATGACGGGTCTGCAGGGCGCAGGGAAGACGACCACTTCCGGTAAGCTGGCGAAGCTGCTGCAGAAGGGCAACCACCGCCCGCTGCTCGTAGCCGCCGACATCTACCGTCCGGCTGCGATCAAGCAATTGCAGGTGCTCGGAGAACAGATTAAGGTTCCTGTCTTCTCGCTGGGTGATCAGACGAGTCCGGTAGAGATTGCCAGACAAGGTGTTCAGCATGCGAAGGACAATAACCTGGATTATGTGATTATTGATACGGCAGGCCGCCTGCATATTGATGAAGAGCTGATGGAAGAGCTGAAGCAGATCCATAACGTTGTAACTCCGGATGAAGTGCTCCTGGTAGTCGATGCGATGACCGGTCAGGATGCTGTGAATGTGGCGGACAGCTTCAACAAGCAGCTGGAGCTTACCGGCGTAGTGCTTACGAAGCTTGACGGCGACACCCGTGGTGGTGCTGCATTATCCGTCAAGGCGGTTACCGGCTGTCCGATCAAATTCGCCGCTCTCGGCGAGAAGATCGATGCGCTGGAGCCGTTCCATCCGGAGCGGATGGCTTCGCGGATCCTCGGCATGGGCGACATGCTGTCGCTGATCGAGAAGGCTCAGGCCAACATCGATACCGAGAAGGCCAAGGAAATGGAACGTAAGATGCGTAACGCAGAGTTCACGTTCGATGATTTCCTGGAGCAGATGGATCAAGTGAAGAAGCTTGGACCGATCGACCAGATTCTGGATATGCTGCCTGGCATGAATAAGGCCAAAGGCATGAAGGACCTGAAGGTTGACGATAAGCAGATGGGCCGCGTTGAAGCCATTGTTCATTCCATGACCAAGGCCGAGAAAGCCCAGCCTGAGATTATCAACCATAACCGCCGCAAGCGTATTGCAGCAGGCAGCGGTACCAACGTCGCTGAGGTGAACCGGCTCATCAAGCAATTCGATGAAATGCGCAAGATGATGAAGCAGTTCTCCGGTATGATGGGCGGCGGAGGCGGTAAGGGCGGCAAGAAGAACGCCATGAAGCAGCTCAAGGGCCTTGCCGGTAAAGGCGGAATGAAGTTCCCGTTCCGTTGACCTTAATCTTTTGACCTGGATTTTAGTCTTTCCCATAGATCTGATATAGTACAACATCAGAAGATCGAGTAATCTTTTGACCTTAATCTTTTGATCTTGATCTTAATGTTTAAATCTCTTCCCCTCGTTACCAGGGAACGCCGCCAGTCAAGCGTATCCCGCAGGGAGGAAAAGCGGTCTCCGCTCGAACTCATTCCAAGTCCCGCCAGTCTGAACGCCTACGCTAGTTGCACTTAGCGGGTGTCCAGAGGGCAGAGCCCTTGGGGCCCTCCCTTCGGGAAGGGAGGGTTTGGGAGGGATCGAAAACGATATTCTTTTAAGGAGGTGAATTTCGTGGCAGTACGTATTCGTTTGAAAAGAATGGGAGCACATAAAGCGCCTTTCTACCGTGTAGTGGTTTCCGATTCCCGGTCTCCTCGTGACGGCCGTTTTATCGAGGAAATCGGTTATTATAATCCGATCGAAGTACCGGCAGTCGTTAAGATTGACGAAGAGAAGGCTCTTAAATGGCTTCAGACAGGTGCACAAGCATCTGATACCGTCCGCAACCTGCTTTCCAAAGCTGGCGTGATGAAGAAGTTCCATGAGTCAAAGCTTCAGAAATAATGACTGATTGCGAGGGTCCTCTATGGAAGAATTAGTTGGTGTTATTGCTAAGGCTTTAGTGGATCATCCGGAGGATGTGGCCGTACGGACCGTGGAGAAGGATCACCTGATTGTCTATGAGCTCTCCGTGCATCCTGATGATGTCGGTAAGGTCATCGGCAAGCAGGGGCGGATCGCCAAAGCGCTTCGTACCGTAGTCACATCTGCAGCAGTCAAAAGTGATAAACGCGTTACCGTGGATATTTTATCTTAAGGATGCGCACAAGGAGGGGCTAGGGATAGTATATCCCGGCTCCTTTTTGTTGAAAATATAAGAATTTATAGGCTGTACGCAATCAACGTGAAGGAGATGAACACATGACAGAAGAGTTAACCGTAGGCAGGCTGGTGAACACGCACGGCATTCGCGGGGAGATCAAAATCCTGTCGCATACCGATTTCCCGGAAGTGCGGTTCGCGGCCGGTAACAAGCTGCTGCTGATTCCCGCAGACGGAAGCCCGAAATTCGAGGTGACGATCGAATCGGCGAGAGAGCATAAAGGGATGTATATCGCCAAGCTTAAGGGGTATACGAACATTAATGAGGTTGAGAAATACAAAGGCAGCATGCTCAAGGTGCCTAGTGATAATCTGGTTGAGCTGCCGGAGAACGAGTATTACTTCCACCAGATCGTAGGCTGCGAGGTCTATACGGATGAAGATGCCAGCCAGCCGCTGGGAACGATTACGGAGATTCTGCAGCCCGGGGCCAATGATGTCTGGGTAGTGAAGCCGAAGAAGGGCCAGGATATTCTGATTCCGGTTATTAACGATGTAGTGCTGGACGTCAATATTGCAGCCAAAAAAATCACCGTGCACCTCATGGAAGGGCTGCTTCCATGATCCGCATCGATGTGCTGACGCTGTTCCCGGATATGTGTGAGGGCGTGTTCGGCACCAGCATTCTCGGTAAGGCCCGTGAGAAGGGCATTGCTTCACTGAATACAGTGAACTTCCGCGACTTCTCGGGCAACAAGCATAACAGCGTGGATGATACGCCTTACGGGGGAGGGGGAGGCATGGTGCTGAAGCCTGACCCGATCTTCGCAGCGGTGGAGCATGTACTGGCTCAGAGTAACGCTGGCGGTGAGCAAGGGGACACAGACACTGAGAACACAGAGGCGGTGAAGCCGCGTATTATTCTGATGTGCCCCCAGGGCCGGACGTATAACCAGCAGATCGCCGAAGAGCTCGCACAGGAGCAGCATCTGATCTTCATCTGCGGTCATTATGAGGGCTATGACGAGCGAATCCGTGAGCATCTGGTGACGGACGAGCTGTCGATTGGCGACTATGTACTGACCGGCGGTGAGCTGCCCGCTCTGACAGTAATAGATTCGGTAGTGCGTCTGCAGCCGGGGGCACTGGGCAATGAGACCTCTGCCATCTCCGACTCCTTCAGCACCGGGCTGCTGGAGTACCCGCATTATACCCGCCCGGCAGAGTTCCGGGGCTGGAAAGTGCCGGACATGCTGCTCAGCGGACATCATGCCAATATCGAGGTGTGGCGGCGTGAGCAGGCGCTGCAGCGTACCCTCGAACGCAGACCGGATCTGCTGGAGACAGCGGAGCTGACAGTGAAGGACAAGCAGACGCTGAAGCGGCTGCAGGAGCAGGCAAGCCTTAAGAAGAATGAACTGTAAATTTGGGCCTGAATAGAGTCATAGCTGGCGTCTTTCTAACGTATATTACGTAAGGGAGGCGTTTTTTGCTGTGTTCTGAGAACCGGGAACGGGAATTACGAACGAGAACGGATAGGCATAGAAGAAGTTTTGCCAGCGAAATAAATACGAGCAGATGTGCGTCAATACCCTTTTTCTAGGGTAATGAATAGAGGTGCCGCAAGTAGACATGCAGCTATAGACGCAGCTAGCTTAATTATCGAAAGGAATGACTGAAGTGACTACGAATACGCATGAATCATTCAAGCCAGCCGTGGACACTGTCCACAAGGAGGCGGAGCCGCTCCGCACGGTAAGTGATATTATTGATTTTTATAAGAATCGTAAATCGTAATCTTATAATCGAAGAAATGAATTAGACCTGGAAGCAGGTTCAATAGGCTCAGTAATACAGCAAATTCCACAAATAACCGCTGAAGACAGACGAACCCCAGGTTCGCTGGCTTCGGCGGTTATTTGTTTGCCGGGTGCGATGAGTACGGGCAAACAAAAAAAGACCGTCCGAAGACGGTCTCTCTACCCGAGGCGCTAGTTTGTAACTTTGATCCGTATCCCGCGCCACCAAGACTTAATCATTCAGCCGTTGGTCCGGGTAAGGGATACGTTCAGCATGTCATGCTTGATGTGAACGCACCTCCTTTCCTTGTGCCAAGAGTATAGCACAGCCTTTACGGAAAATCCATTAAATTTTAATGGGATATGAAAAAAATAGTGAACTCAATAAAAATAGTGAACTCTATTTGAAACTGCTGAACTAGTGAGGTATATTTATAGTATATCAGTAAGTAACCGCTTACCGGCATATTATGCATTAGATGAACGTATGTTAATCGTAGGGATGCGGCAAACGTAAGTATGAAGTAATGGATTGATTTGCAATGTCGGGGTATAGCGCAGCCTGGTAGCGCGCACCCTTGGGGTGGGTGAGGTCGCAGGTTCAAATCCTGTTACTCCGATTTTCCCGTTTTCGTGTAACGCAAAAAAACACTTCCGTCAGCGCATCACGCTCTGTAGGAAGTGTTTTTATTTAGGTGATAAGGCCCATGTGTGCGGTTAAGCTAAAACCTGCCCCTGTCTCCATCCCGGCGGGTAAGCATGATAACTCCCGTGACCAGTGAATACAAGGCAACAACCAGAAGTAATACAATGGCCCAAGTATAATTGCGCACCGTGTAGGTGAGCGAAGCGAAAATGATAAACCAGGCGATCCGCAGTACTCCTTCATTAATAAAACGTCTGCCTGCTGTACTCATGATTCCTGCCTCCTTTTGGATTGTAGAAGATTGTTCACAACCGTAAGCGTTTAATTGATTTTGTTACTTTAATATTACCCCTTTTTACACAAAATTGATACACAATGTTCACAAGTTCTTCATTTCACAACTATTTTACATATAGACAATTGCTGCGTGACGATAGCCGTTACCGGCTTATCCCTCCCCTCATAAGATACAGAACCACGATTAAGGAGGAAACAGCAGATGGAAGCTTATTATAATTGTCTCCATTGCAAGGATAAGCGTGTACGCATTATGACTACTGACGGCAAACGCCATGAAGGAATTATTGTGGATGTGGACCGGAATAATGTGTATCTGAAAACAAAGGGCAATGGCAGAATGCAAACTTCGGCCTTCTATCCGGGCGGTGCAGGTAACTATTATGGCGGATACTATGGCTACGGCAGCCAGATCCTGACCTTAAGCCTGTTCACGCTTCTGGCAATTGCGTTAATCTGACGATAGTCTGATCAACACAAAAAGTGGGCTCCTGGAAGTCAGGAAGGCCCACTTTTTGCGTCACTATAGGATGATCTAATTAACAGATATGGCTCCGATCTGCGTGGTTAACGATACCAGCGGACCGCCGCCGTTATAATCCTTGGGTGTACCGTTGTCGGCGCCGGAGATGTGGCCGAGCTCACTGCGGGCTTTGACCGTACATGCGGTTGATGCTGACAGATCGGCGGAGATTCTTCCAATATCGCTCTTGGCCTTGAGACTGCTGCCCTTTGTCATGCCGGATACCCCAAGCTCAATACTTCCCGTATTTGACTCCACACTGGACTTGCCTGTGAATATGGTGTCTTGAAGGATGATGCTGCCGACATTGCTGTTAATCTCAAAAGTTCCCTCAAGCCCGCGGAGCAGGACGGTGCCTACATTATTATCAATCTCAAACCGGTCAACGGTCTCTGGAATCCCGATTACATAATTAATGCTGAAGTTGGAATCCCCATACTCATGCTGCGCCCATTCCCAGAGATCCCTCTTCGAATTGCCTTCACCATGAGCAGAGACGATTAGAGCGTCTCCTTTATGTTCAATAGAAATTTCAGTATGATCCAGCACACCGGATACCAGCTTGTGGCCAGTCTGCTCATGGACAATGACGGTGGCCTGGACAGTAATCTCGTCACCTGAAGCGGGCACTACTGCGACTTCCCCCACTGCATTATCCAGCTTAAGAACGGAAGCCGAAGCAATAGGCAGGGAGGTGGAGAACTCCCGGCTGATTCCATTGGTGTTCATTTGCTCTTTAATCATACCTGCTGTGTTCTGGATGGCGTCACCGACAGCAGCACTGGCATCGCTGAGACTCTGCTTCACGGCTTCTGCCGCCTCCTGCTTGAAGCTGCCGGAGATCGTCTGCTCCAGTTGGTTATCTGCCGCTTCCTTGCCGGGAAGCTCCCGGCAGCCGGTAAGTGCAATAGAAAACACGGCCATGGCTGCAATAATTGCTGTACTGTGATGTTTCTTCATTATATAGGCCCTCCTAAAGGCATGATTATTTGCTTATGTATACTCAGTATTATATATTATGGGAAAACACTGGATAACAGCCTGGCGGCGGGTTGTTCTACTGGACTATAGTCCAGGAAGCTTAGCTACTACATTTTAGAGAGGCATTATGGTACACTGTCGTTAGATGAAGGACCGGAAGAATGAAATGTGACAGCTGGAGGGCCGGCACGGAAGCAGACCCAGGAGACGGTCTGTTTACTATTTGGACTGAACAAGTCAGAGGGGCGGATGAGCCAAATGCAGTATGCAGCATTCCTGATCGTTGTGTTGGTGGGTGCAGTTGTCTATACCGTGTACCGCAGCCGGATAAGCCAAGAACAGTCTGAAACGCCGAAGCAAGGGAAGGCCAGTAATGTGATTTCTATGGAAGGGCACCGTAAGGCCAAGCAGAATGCTGCGGAGCAGCAGTGCTCCTCCTGTAAGAAGAAGAACGGTAAGCTGATTTTTTATGCCCAGGATGACGGAAGTGTGGTCGGACTCTGCAAGGATTGTAAGGTGAAGGCGAAGAAACGGGATATGCTGCCGCTTTAAAGAATAAATATATGTTGCATGAGCCTGTCTTTTATGATAAAATTACTTCTGTTGTGTGGAATACGGTGGTCCTCTGCGGATAATGAGGGAGAGCAACGGCTCTCCGGAAGAGGCAAGAACACCTGTACGGAAGGAGGAAGTCCTTAATGAATATCCTACAAGCAATTACACAAGAGCAACTTCGTAAAGATATCCCGAGTTTTCGCCCGGGTGACACTTTGAAGGTGCATGTAAAAGTTATCGAAGGAACTCGTGAGCGTATCCAGCTGTTCGAAGGCGTTGTAATTAAACGTCGCGGCGGCGGTATCGGTGAGACTTTTACGGTTCGTAAAATCTCTTATGGTGTTGGTGTGGAAAGAACATTCCCAGTCAACTCCCCTAAACTCGAGAAAATCGAAGTGGCTCGCCGTGGTAAAGTGCGTCGTGCGAAGCTGTATTATCTTCGTGACCTGCGCGGTAAAGCTGCAAGAATTAAAGAAATTCGTCGCTAGAATAGTGACAAAGGAAAGGGGCTTGAATTCAAGCCCCTTTCGTTTATTTCTTGTGATTAAAGAATTGTGGATCCCCGCAAAGTACCTGAGTAAGCACGAAGTTAAAGCATCACTTTGTGGGGTTTTTAGACATATGTGCCTTAGGAACAGCTTCTCCGAAAAGGCCTCCTGAAGGAGTAATCGCGGGGGAGTTTTTGGCAGGAGCTTTTTTGTATTGTATAGTGGAGATAACAACTGATGGAGAGGACGGTGAACTATGCAGCAGGATTTGCAGCAAGGGCAAGGCGAAGTGATTGATTCTAACGGCCAGAGCCCCCGGAAGCCAAAGAATGAAGTCCTGGAATGGATTAAAGCGATAGCGATTGCATTGGTTCTGGTTATTCTAATACGCTGGCTTTTGTTCAAACCGTTTATCGTAGACGGCCCTTCCATGAAGCCTAACTTCCATACCGGAGAACGTGTGATTGTTAATGAAATTCTCTACGATATCCGCAAGCCGGAGCGCGGGGAAGTCATTGTGTTCCATGTGCCCTCTGAGGGCCGGGATTTCATTAAACGTGTCATTGGTGTGGCAGGCGATACAGTCACAGTTGAAGGGGATGTCGTTACAGTTAACGGAGAGCCTGTGAACGAGACGTATATCCAGAGCGCGATTGATGATGCGCATAATAACAACATCTTGTACAACAATAAGAACTTCCCGAATGAGCAGTTTACGGACAACAAGGTGCCGGAAGGCCATGTGTTCGTAATGGGGGATAACCGCTCTGACAGTACGGACAGCCGGATGATCGGTTATGTGCCGCTGGGGGATATTGTCGGCCGTGCAGACCTTATTTTCTGGCCGGTGAAGAATATCTCATTGATAAATCATTAATTATTTTAAGCTGACAGAAGTCAAAGGAGGTGACGGCATTGGCCATTCAATGGTTTCCTGGTCATATGACGAGGGCTAGACGGCAAATCGAGGATAAGCTGAAGCTAATTGATGTTGCAATAGAACTGCTTGATTCCCGTCTGCCGATCTCGAGCCGCAATCCGATGATTGACGATATTTTGCGGGACAAGCCAAGGCTGATTATTCTGAACAAAGCGGATCTGGCCGATCCGGAAGCTACACGCAAGTGGCTGGCTTACTTCAAGGCGCAGGGTCATGTTGCCTATCCGGTAGATGCTTCAACTGGCACCGGGATTAAAGAAATTCCGGAGCAGGTGAAGCTGCTGCTGAAGGATAAGATCGACCGGCAAATTGCCAAGGGTATGAATCCGCGTGCGATGCGGGCACTGATTGTGGGCATTCCCAACGTAGGCAAATCGACTCTCATTAACCGGATGGCTGGAAAAAATATTGCGATTACCGGTGACCGTCCGGGGGTTACCAAGGGCCAGCAATGGATTAAGACCGGCGGCAGTCTGGAACTACTGGATACGCCAGGGATTCTCTGGCCGAAATTCGAGGACCAGACGGTAGGCTATAAGCTGGCAGTAACCGGGGCCATTAAGGAAGAAATCCTGAATATTGAGGATATCGCTTATTATGCGGTGAAGTATCTGGTGAAGGATTACGGAAGCCGGTTCCAGGAACGCTTCGATATCAGTAAGCTGCCGGAGGACTTAGAGAACCCGGACGAAATCGTGGCCGTTATGGAAGCAGTCGGTCGTAAGCGCGGTTGTCTGATGAGCGGCGGCCGAGTGGATCTGGAGAAGGCTTCACGCGCGCTGCTGCATGAGCTTCGTGCAGGGAAGCTTGGACGTTTCACGCTGGAGACACCTGAATAGTAGAATACTGTATGGAATGGAAGAGCCATCCGTGAAAGTGGGGTGGCTCTTTTTTTGCGTGTAGGCGGGGAATGGGGCGGCGTAGCAGATGTGTTGTATGAAATGCAGGAATGTCCTCGTTTAGTCAGCTTGAGGGAAGAGAAATGCTGTTATTCATACAACTTTTTTGGATTTGCGCAGTATTAATGAAGGGATTGTTGTATTCAGTGCAGAATTTTAAGATTCTGAGACTGGGATTGGATGGAAATGAGTGCAAGTTCGAAGTTCTTATGGAATTCGAATTCTGTCATATATTCGTAGGAAGATCATAGATGTAGCTTACTTTAATTTTAATGGGCAGGTGGAGAGACAGTGAGTGAGATCGATATGCTTGGGTATGAAAAAGAAGGCTGGGAACAATCCTTCCGTCACATCGCAGGTGTGGATGAAGTGGGGCGGGGCTGTTTGTTCGGAGATGTGGTGGCCGCAGCGGTAATTTTGCCGGCGGGGCTGATTATTGAGGGTGTGGATGATTCCAAGAAGCTGACGGCCAAAAAGCGGGATGCTCTGTATGAGACCATTATGGAGCAGGCGCTGGCGGTAAGCTTAGGGCATGTGGAGGCGGCGGTGATCGATGAAATTAATATTAAGCAGGCTTCGCGTCTGGCGATGCGCCTGGCGGTAGAAGGATTAAGCCAGCAGCCGGACTATATGCTGATTGATGCGGAGAAGGTGGACCTGCCCTTGCCGCAGCGTGCCATCATTAAAGGGGATGCCAACAGCCAGTCGATTGCTGCCGCCTCCATTGTAGCCAAGGTGACACGTGACCGGCTCTGTGAGGGCTTGTGGGAGGAATTATACCCGGATTACGGGATCAAAGTACATAAAGGATATGCTACCAAGCTGCACCGTGAACAGATCAAGGCACTGGGTGTAACTCCGATGCACCGGCGCAGCTTCATCGGCAATATTCTTGCCGAGCAGGAACAGTTGTCTTTA
This sequence comes from Paenibacillus sp. FSL R7-0333, assembly GCF_038000365.1. Taxonomy (NCBI): domain Bacteria; kingdom Bacillati; phylum Bacillota; class Bacilli; order Caryophanales; family Paenibacillaceae; genus Paenibacillus; species Paenibacillus sp. FSL R7-0333. The sequence goes on along the minus strand of NZ_JBBOBZ010000001.1, from coordinate 4,170,194 downwards.
TTCTAAAAATATAAGAATGTATGGTTTCACGTCTACATTATCCTTCTATTTCTCGCTGAAACGGTGCCGTCCTCTAAAAGGATGGCATAGCAGTTTCCACTTGGCGTATCATCCCGATAATCACAAATGAAGGCGAAATACCGATATAAATAGAAAGAAGGGAGGCGGACAACATGAACATCGGATCACTGGTTCGCGGTTTGCTTGGCGACAGCAAGGCGGGGGAGGCCAAATCTGTAGAGCTTAAGGAAGGTCAGGTTGTTCGCGGCGTTGTGCTAAGCGTATCCGATTCCGGAAAAGAAGCTGTGGTACAGATTCAGGGAACGCCGGTACGGGCTGAACTGGAAACACCGCTGGCAGCCGGTCAGACGCTGAACCTGCAGGTGGGTGCACCAGGAGAAGGCGGCTTGCCGGTGCTTAAGCCGGTCTCTCTGGGGGAGGCGGCTATGGTCTCGCCGCAGAGTATGGGCGAGGCACTGGAGTCGCTTGGACTTGCCAATTCCAAGGCGGGACGGGAGATTGTTCAAGCGATGCAGGCCGGAGGGCTGGCCTTCACCAAGGAGACTGCAGCGAAGCTGGACGCAGTCATGAATGCCAAACCTCCCGGTGTCCCTGCCTCAGAGTGGCTGGAGGCGGCTGTAATATCAGTGAAGCGCGGTTTGCCTGTAACGGCTGAGACGGTGAAGGGGCTGCAGCAGGCTGTATTCGGACCGAAGCTGCATGATCTGCTGGCGAAGCTGGAGACTGCGCTGAACGTCTGGGTGCAGCAAGGGGAAGACGGCGACGGATCAGGTCAAGCTGCGGGGAATAGCAGACCTGCGGGTGGGCTGCTGGCAGGTGGAGCAAATGCCGGTCTGGCTGGTAATACTCCAGCAGCCGGTGCTCTTCCGGGAGGAGCTGCCGGGGTGAATACTCAGGCAGGAGTAACCGGTAATGCGGGCACTTCGCAGGCTGCTGGCAGTGCCAATGGACAAGCTGCGTTAGTACCAACGGGAGATGCGGAGCCGGCAGGAAGCGGGAATGCGGTTGGAGCGCGAGAAGGTTCTGGGAATACGGCTGGATCGGGTGCTGTAGCGGGAACGCGTGGCGAAGGAGCGGGGAACGCGGCAGGAGCGCGTGATGGTGCGGGAATTGCGGCTGGAGTGCGTGAGGGTGTGGGGAACGCAGCTGGAGTGCGAGAAAGCGCAGGGAACGCGGCAGCGGTGCGTGAAGTAGCGGGGAACGCAGCTGGAGTGCGAGAAAGCGCAGGGAACGCGGCAGCAGCGCGTGAGGGTGCAGGGAACGCAGCTGGAGTGCGAGAAAGCGCAGGGAACGCGGCAGGGGCGCGCGAAGGTGCGGGAATCGCAGCTGGAGTGCGAGAAAGCGCAGGGAACGCGGCAGGAACGCGTGAAGGTGCGGGAATCGCAGCTGGGGTGCGTGAGGGCGCAGGGAACGCAGCAGGAACGCGTGAAGGAGCGGGGAACGCAGCTGGAGTGCGTGAGGGCGCGGGGAACGCAGCAGGAACGCGTGAAGGTGCGGGGAACGCAGCTGGAGTGCGTGAGGGCGCGGGGAACGCAGCAGGAACGCGTGAAGGTGCGGGGAACGCAGCTGGAGTGCGTGAGGGCGCGGGCGTTGCCGCGCAGGCGCAGAGCGCTGCGGGGCCGGCCCTGCTCGCGAAGCTGCAGGGCGTGCTCTCCGAGCTGCGCGGCACTCTGCCGCAGCTCGCCGAAGCGCCGCCCGCCTCCGGCGCGGCGGGCGGCAGTGCAACCCCTGCGGCTGCGCAGCCGCAGGGGAACCCGCCGCCACCCAGGGGACAGACCCCTGGGTGGGGCGGATCTTGAAGCTGCTCGGTGCGGAGCACGAGCAGCAGATCCTGCGCGGCGGCGGGGCGCACACCGCCGCCGCGCAGGCAGCGTCCGGCGGCGCAGAAGATGCCGCCGGTACGCTCAAGGGCGTGCTGCTGCAGGTACTGGGCAGCAGCGAGGCCCCGCCCGCGGTGAAGGAAGCCGCGGGCCAGCTGGTGCAGCAGCTTACAGGCCAGCAGCTGCTGCTGAATACAGACCGCACCGCGCCGTTCGCGCAGGTGACGATGTTCCTGCCGCTGCACGGTCCGGATGGCCGGGAGACGGCCTCTGTCCAGATCCAGTCGCGGCGCGGCAGCAAAGGGGAGCTCGACGCGGCGAATTGCCGCTTGTGGTTCGATCTGGACATGAAGCAGCTCGGCCAGACGATGGTCGATGTGCAGGTGGTCGACCGCATCGTCAGCCTGAAGCTGCATAACGATGAACCTTGGGTACTGGAGCTGCTGGAGGGCCGCCGCGAGGAGATGAAGGCGGCGGTCGAAGGCATAGGCTATCAATTGTCCAGCCTGCGTACGGAAGCATTGCCGGAACGGAGCGTGGCCGCTGCTGCGGTGAAGCCATCCGATTATGCTCCGCAGGAGTACAAAGGAGTAGATTACCGCATATGAGTGAGTCTGAGCAGAAGGTTCCGCAGAATCTCAAGAAGGCAGTGGCGCTCAAATATATTCCGGGCCAGAGCGATGCGCCGGTGGTTGTCGCTAAGGGGCAAGGCTCGGTAGCGGACATCATCCTGCAAAAGGCAAAGGAAAACGGAGTAGCGGTGCAGGAGGATGCGGCGCTGGTAGAGGTGCTGTCGAAGCTGGATCTGGACCAGCAGATTCCGCCTCAGCTCTATCAGCTGGTGGCTGAGATTCTCAGCTATGTATACCAGAGTGACCGGACAGCTGGTGAACGGAGACAGAAGTGAGCCATAACGGAGACGGCAGAACCTACACCCGTCAGGAGAAAGGCGCTGCTGCCGAGCAGGCGGCCCGAATGTATCTGACTTCGCGGGGCTACCTCATCCGGGATTATAACTGGCGCTGCCGTAGCGGAGAGCTGGATATTATCGCGGAGTATGAAGGCGCTCTGGTCTTCATTGAGGTGCGCAGCCGGAGCGGCTCAGCCGTGCAGGGCACTGCGGAGGAGTCGGTCGATGCACGCAAAATCCGTCAGGTGAGAGAGACAGCCCGGGTCTACCTGCACATGCAGGGACTGCAGCCGGCTGCAATTGCTTTTGATGTGATTGCTGTACAGCTTCAGCCGGATTTAAGCATCGCCTCCCTGCGGCATCTCCGGGAAGTCTTTTAGCTGTCTCTGTTTTGCAAAAACCGGGTAAAATTTAACAATTATCCTTGACAGATGCCGGACTTCATGGGTCATTTCTCAAAAGAAGTGGGTAAACATTAGTGTAACTTTTAATGCCACCATGAGGAGGGCTGCCGGAATGAGGAATCAATCAATGAATATACAGGTAAGCTTTACTTGCCAAAATTGTGAGCATAATATAGTAGCGGAACTTGGCGCAGAGCCCTTATCCGTTGTATGCTGCAGTAATTGTAATAAGACATTTACCGTTATGCGGCCTGCAATAGCGGAAGAGATATTGATTGACTGGGAGAATGAAGCGTTATTCCACAAGATGCGTGCTGAGAAAACCCAAGACAGCAACAGCAGCCTCTTGTCACTGGTCATCAATGTGATTGAGCTGCTGACCTGGCGCGACAAGGGTAACGGGCAAGTGGAGGCCATTAAGGAAATGCGCAAATGGCTGATCGAACACGAGGAAGCTCCGCCGGTGGCGGAATTAATACAAATGGATGTGAACCGGCGCGGAGCCAAACGGAAGTGGAATGAATAAGCAATCCAGCACTTAGCGAAAGCGGGGAGCGATCTTGTCCAACGAATTTTTTACCTCAGATCATCATTTTGGCCACAAGCTTATCATTGATTTTGAATCGCGGCCTTTTGCCAGTGCGGAAGAGATGGACAAGGTGATGGTTGCGAACTGGAATGCAGTCGTAAGAGAGGAGGACACGATTTTTCATCTGGGGGACTTTTCTTTCAGGAATCAAGAGGATACCCGTAGCATTGTGTCTGCCTTGAACGGGTACAAAATACTGATTCTTGGCAATCATGACCGTGGACGCGGACGGGGCTGGTGGCTGGAAGCCGGATTTGATGAGGTCAGTGAGTATCCGCTGATATACAAGGAGTTTTTTCTGCTCTCGCATGAGCCGATGTATATGAACAAGCATATGCCTTACGTGAATGTGCACGGTCATATTCATGGACAGAAATATGAGGGCAATCATCACTTTAATATTTGTGTGGAGCACTGGAATTACACCCCGCTGTCCTTTGAACAGATAAGGAATTCGGTGGTAGCCAGTGAAGAAGGCTGAATAAAATGATTCTTTGGTCATAGTTGCATATTTATGCAAGACGATTAAAAGCTGATTTTTGTGCAGCACTATATACGCAATAACCTTGCATGTTGTGTAGGGTTTTAGGTATACTGAGTGTAATTGAGCTTACGGAAAAAGAGGAAGCACCTTTTTTCCTGGAAACGAACGCCCGTTGCGGGTGTATTTCTGGAGAAGAGGTGCTTATTTGTGTACGGAAAAATGCATAGCGCATGCCTGTATGGTATTGAAGGTGTAATGATCGGAGTAGAGGTGGATCTGGCTAACGGCTTGCCGCAGACCCATATTATCGGCCTGCCGGATTCGGCAGTCAGGGAAGCGGTGGAGCGGGTACGGTCCGCCGTCAAGAATTGCGGTTACAGCTATCCCCAACAGCGGGTGACGATTAATCTGGCCCCGGCGGACCTGCGTAAGGAGGGCTCGGCGTTTGATCTGGCGATTGCCCTGGGGATACTGACGACCAGCGGCCAGCTTGTTATGCCGGAAGCCGGGCAGATGCTGCTGATTGGTGAGCTTGCGCTCGACGGAAGTCTGCGGCCGGTAAATGGGGTATTATCCATGGCCCAGGCTGCGCGGCAAGCCGGGATTCATGCTGTTCTGGTACCGCCCGGCAATGCGGCTGAAGCTGCGTTGATTGCGGGAATGAAGGTGTACACTGCCGGGCATTTGCGGGAGCTGCCTCAGCCCGGTCAGCTTCCCCCGCCGAATCCGATTGAACAGTCTGAAGCAGCCGGATCAGACTTGCCCTTGCCGCAGGCTGATTTGCCGTTTCCGGTATCGGTATCTGTGAGTGCTGAAGCGTCCTCAAGGAAGCGTCCGCCCGTTCTGGCGTTGTCCCTGGACCATTTGAGATACCATTCTGAGCCAGCGGAGAATATTCCCTCCCAGCTTGCGGTGAAGCAGCCGATGAATGAAGATTACAGCGATGTTATCGGCCAGAATCATGTGAAGCGTGCCCTTACGATTGCGGCAGCGGGAATGCACAATATTATTCTGATCGGCCCTCCAGGTACGGGGAAGACTATGCTGATTAAGCGGTTACCCGGAATTCTTCCCGATCTTAACGATCAAGAATCGCTTGAGGTGATGAAGATATTCAGTGCTGCCGGGAAGCTTAGGGACGGAGGGAGCGGGTTGCTGCGTGACCGCCCGTTTCGTTCACCGCATCATACCATCTCGGCAGCCGGATTGATCGGCGGGGGCGGAATTCCGAAGCCGGGGGAGGTTAGTCTCGCACACCGAGGTATTCTCTTCCTGGACGAGCTGCCCGAGTTCTCCCGGACTGTGCTTGAAGTGCTCCGCCAGCCGCTGGAGGATGGGGTTGTCACCATCAGCCGGGCGCGGGCATCCTTCACCTTCCCTGCCCAGTTCCTGCTCGCTTGCTCCATGAATCCCTGCATGTGCGGATTTCTTGGTAGTGGCAACACGCATCAGCGGTGCAGCTGCAGTCCGGCCAAAATCGCCCAGTACCGGCGCAAAATCTCGGGCCCGCTGCTGGACCGGATGGATATGCAGGTTGATGTGCCGCATCCAAGAGAAGGCGACAGGAGTGTACCTCCGGTCTCGACGGCACAGATGTGCTCTCAGGTTCTGCGGGCTCAGGCGATTCAGGCGGAGCGGTATAGCATCCTGCCGATCTCCTGGAACAGCGAGCTGTCCGGGGCGGCGCTTCGCCGTTATGCTGCACTGCGGCCGGAAGAGGAGATGCTGCTGGACAGTATTCTCGAGAGTCTCGGGCTCAGCATGCGGGCGCATGACCGGATTATTAAGCTGGCCCGCACGATAGCCGATCTGGAAGCGGCGGAGGAGATTGGCGCTGCGCATCTGGCCGAAGCGGTCCAATACCGCAATCTGGACAGGCAGGTCATGGTGGAGGAGGAAGCCTGATACGCCAAAACCCCCGTCCGGGGCCGCCGGGCAGGGGAGGGCATGCTGAAACGGTATCGTCCTTTAAAAGGACGGCAATGCCGTTTCCACTTGTGAAGCTATTCTTACAGCACGTTCAATTCTACTTCGATGTTACCACGGGTAGCACGGGAGTAAGGGCATGCGCCATGAGCTTCTTGTACCAGCCGTTCAGCGGTCTCACGGTCAACACCCTTGACCAGAACATCCATCTTCACGGCAATGCCGAAGCCGCCGTCTTCCACTTTGCCGAAGCTGACAGTAGCCGTTACTTCAGAGCCTTCGATCTTTACCTTGCCCATACGTGCAACCATATTCAGAGCGCTGTCGAAGCAAGCGGAATATCCGGCTGCGAACAGCTGCTCAGGATTCGTGCCTTCACCGCCGGCGCCGCCCATTTCGCGTGGTGTGCTGATCGCAAGATTCAACTTAGGGCTGTCGGATTCGATAGAACCCTGTCTGCCGCCTACGGCTTTTACTGTTGTTTCGTACATTTTCTGTTGGATGGTCATCATATTAAATCGCTCCCGTTCGTTTTTAAATTGTATTGTACACAACTTAATTTAACACAATTAAAATAAAAGTCAATCTATTTTCCGCTATTAACATGATATTATGGATGAATTGTGATAAACTAATGTCACAAAGGCAGGTGAAGAAGAAATGCAAAAAGAATCCACTACAACCCCTGAGCTTATGCTGGAGAACCAGCTCTGCTTTACGATTTATGCCTGTTCGCGTGAATTTACGAAGCTATACCAGCCTCATCTGGATAAGATCGGATTAACGTATTCGCAGTATCTGGTTATGCTGGTCCTGTGGGAGAGACAGCAATGTACAGTCAAGGAGCTGGGAGAAGCTTTGTTCCTCGATTCAGGCACGCTGACTCCGCTGCTCAAGCGGCTGCAGGCTGCAGGACTAATTTTGCGTGAACGTTCTTTGCAGGATGAGCGGAAGGTGCTGATTTCATTAACACCCCAAGGCTTGGCGCTACGGCAGGATGCTATGGGCATTCCCGGCAAAATGGCAGAAGGCACGATGCTCTCTCCGGTAGAGTTCATAGATTTGCTGGGACAGTTCAAAAATCTCCTGAACCGGGTGCATGAAGCTAACGTTAGCAATTCGAAATCGTAGTCTCGCTCCCATATAAGAGTATAGGTTTCACCGTCCTGAATAAGGGCGGTTAAGCCGTTTTACGCATGAATGTCAATGCAATCGTTCGCATTCCGGCATGAAACCGAGCGAAAATGTATGTATAAATAGTGAAAGTTTTTAAGGAAAGCGCTTATAAAACATGTTACAATATTCTGGGTTTCACATTCTGGCATATAGGTAATTATAGATATCACTATTGTGATAGGTTCTATATGCTACTTGCAGAGAACTGTACCGGTTGCAGCGTATGCTTCAGGTGCCGGCGCTCTGCTTGTACCGGGATATTGCCGGTTAACAACCGGTCTGGCCCCGGCTTTGGACAATCAAAACGGAATGCGGAATGACCGCAGGCTGCCTGCACAGGTCACCGCAACACTTTAGGAGGCTTCCGGAATGAATATCCACGAGTATCAGGGAAAAGAAGTACTTAAGAAGTATGGCGTAGCCGTACCGAACGGAAAAGTTGCTTATACAGTGGACGAAGCCGTAGAAGCTGCCGCAGCGCTGGGTACACCTGTGGTTGTAGTCAAAGCGCAGATTCATGCTGGCGGACGCGGCAAAGCCGGCGGCGTCAAGGTGGCGAAGAACAGTGATGAGGTTCGCGCGTATGCGTCCGAGATCCTCGGCAAGACACTGGTGACCCATCAGACGGGACCCGAAGGCAAGGTAGTAAAGCGGCTGCTGATTGAAGAGGGCTGTCAGATTGTCAAAGAATATTATATCGGTCTGGTTGTGGACCGCGCTTCCGGACGGGTCGTCATGATGGCATCCGAGGAGGGCGGTACGGAGATTGAAGAGGTGGCAGCTACACATCCCGAGAAGATTTTCAAGGAAATCGTTGATCCGGCGGTTGGGCTTCAGACCTTCCAGGCGCGTAAACTGGCTTACAGCATTGCCATTCCTCCCGAATTGGTGAACAAAGCGGTCAAGTTCATGCAAGCGCTATATCTGGCTTTTGTGGATAAAGATTGCTCAATTGCAGAGATCAACCCGCTGGTCGTTACTGCAGACGGTAATGTGATGGCGCTTGATGCCAAGCTTAACTTCGATTCCAACAGTTTGTTCCGCCACAAGGATATCCTGGAGCTGCGTGATCTGGACGAAGAGGATGCCAAAGAAATCGAAGCGTCCAAATTCGACCTTAGCTACATCGCACTTGACGGCAACATCGGCTGTATGGTGAACGGGGCGGGCCTGGCAATGGCGACTATGGATATCATTAAATATTATGGCGGCGAACCGGCCAACTTCCTGGATGTAGGGGGCGGTGCGACGACTGAGAAGGTAACGGAAGCTTTCAAAATCATCCTGTCCGATGACAAGGTGAACGGTATCTTTGTTAATATTTTTGGCGGCATTATGCGTTGTGATGTCATCGCTACCGGTGTAGTCGAAGCGGCAAGACAGCTTGGCTTAACCAAGCCGCTGGTCGTACGTCTTGAGGGCACGAATGTGGCACTGGGCAAGGAGATTCTCGCCGGCTCCGGACTGAATATCGTTGCTGCTGATTCCATGGCGGACGGTGCCCGCAAAATCGTTGCTCTTGTGTAATATTCGACAATAAAAGTGAGGATGTGACCTATCGCATGAGCATTCTTGTAGATAAAAATACGAAAGTCATTACCCAGGGAATTACCGGCGCTACGGGTTTATTTCATACAAAAGGTGCGCTGGACTACGGTACTCAGATGGTTGGCGGTGTAACTCCGGGCAAGGGGGGGACTACGGTTCAGATTACCCTGGACAACGGCACGGAGAAAAGTCTGCCTGTCTTCGACACGGTTGTTGCCGCCAAAGCAGCCACTGGTGCAACTGCAAGTGTCATTTACGTACCGCCTGCTTTTGCCGCAGATTCGATTATGGAAGCGGTGGATGCGGAGATGGACCTGGTCATTTGTATCACAGAAGGCATTCCGGTGCTGGATATGGTCAAAGTGTCCAGATACATGGAGGGCCGCTCCACGGTGCTGATCGGTCCCAACTGTCCGGGTGTCATCACACCTGGAGAATGCAAAATCGGCATTATGCCGGGTTATATTCATAAGCCGGGGTATGTCGGTGTAGTCTCCCGAAGCGGAACCTTGACCTATGAGGCCGTACATCAGCTGACGGAGCGCGGAATCGGCCAATCCTCAGCGGTAGGCATCGGGGGCGACCCGGTGAAGGGCTCGGAGTTTATCGACATCCTGAAGCTTTTCAATGAAGATCCGGGCACCAAGGCTGTCATTATGATCGGTGAGATCGGCGGGACGGCGGAGGAAGAAGCTGCACTGTGGATCAAAGAGAACATGACCAAGCCGGTAGTGGGCTTCATCGGCGGGGTTACGGCACCTCCAGGCAAACGGATGGGCCATGCGGGAGCAATCATTTCAGGCGGTAAAGGGACGGCGAGCGAGAAGATCGCTGTGCTGGAGTCCTGCGGCATTAAGGTAGCTCCAACACCTGCTGAAATGGGCTCTACTCTTGTCAGCGTGCTTGAGGAACGCGGCATCCTGAATGCCTTCACGACCCACTAGAGCGTTTCTTACGCTAGTTCGAAATGTTTTGGGGTCCCCGCAAAGTACCTGAGTTATCATCGAAGCTAAATCTCCACTTTGTGGGGTTGTTTTGTCACAGCTTTTCCTGCCGAAGCAGGTATAATGAATGTTGAAGGTAAGCAACCTTTTGTCCCGGATGACGCGGATGAAAGGTTGCTTTTTTTTGGTTTAAGTCAATTCGGTTTAAGACAATAAGGAAGGCTGGCCCTTCCGCACGGGAGAGAATACATATGGAAATTCGGGAGCTGTTGTTCGGTCTGCATGAGATGGAAGGGATTGGCTGGAAAAGTATCGACAAGATCCGCCGGGCAGGTCTTTTGACGAATGCTGTCTTCTCCTGTTCTGCTGAGGAGTGGGAACGGGCTGGAATCAGCGGTGTAATATCCGCCCGGCTGGCGGCAGACTTCAATGAAGCATGGGTGCTGAAGCGCCGCTCTTTAATGGAAGAAAGCGGTGTAGCGATGGTCACTATTCTGGATGATCACTACCCAGTACAGCTGAGGGAAACCCCTCAGCCGCCTTGGGTATTGTACTATCGTGGCCGTCTGGAGTTGGCTTCCCGTCCCTCTGTTGCTATGGTGGGGACCCGGGTGCCTACCGCTTATGGGCGCAGGGTGGGGGAGATGCTGGCGGGACAGCTAAGTGCAGCCGGTCTCACGGTTGTAAGCGGCCTGGCGAGGGGGATTGACAGTGTCTGTCATGAAGCGGCGTTAGGCGGAGCAGGAGGGACCATTGCGGTGGTGGCAACCGGCTTGGACAAGGTCTATCCTCCGGATAACCGTGAGCTGGAGCGGCAGATTTCGCGGGAAGGGCTGGTTCTTAGCGAATATCCTATCGGAACTCCGAGTCATCCCGGATTATTCCCGCAGCGCAACCGGATTATCGCTGGCTTGTCGCTGGGAACACTGGTGGTGGAGGCAGACAGCCGCAGCGGGTCCCTGATCACCGCCGATGCTGCGCTTGAAGCAGGCCGGGATGTGTTTGCCGTGCCGGGGCCGCTGACCTCTCCCAAGAGCAGAGGGGCACTGGAGCTGATTAAGCAAGGTGCGAAGCTGGTCACCTGTGCCTCAGATATTGTGGAAGAATACGTCTCCAGCCTGCCTTCCAAGGGGGCTGCATCAGCTTCAGCAGGCGCAGTAGAGCGGGAGAGTCCAGCCGATCTGATGGAAAAGAAATTGACAAGTGAGGAGCTGCACCTTTACCATATACTGCATCAAGGCCCGTTTACACTCGATGAGCTGCTCACGTCAACGAGGTGGGATTTTGGACATTTGCATTCAGTTCTGTTATCTTTAATCATAAAAAAAGCGGTAACACAATTACCGGGTGCAATTTATAAGGTAATTTAATATAGAAGTAACTGTGGTAAGCATAGACTTCCTGGTGCAGCCGGGTCCTAGGACTGGTTCAGGAGGTGATCTGCTTACGAACTTTTGGGAGGAAAACCTATGGCAGATGCGTTGGTTATTGTAGAATCACCATCAAAAGCGAAAACGATTGGTAAATATCTGGGCAGCAAATATATTGTTAAGGCATCAATGGGGCATATCATAGATTTGCCAAAAAGCCAGATCGGTGTGGATGTGGAGAATCAGTTTAATCCCAAATATATAACGATCCGCGGCAAGGGCTCTATCTTGAAGGAACTTAAGGATGCCAGCAAAAAAGTGAAAAAAGTCTATCTCGCAGCTGACCCGGACCGCGAAGGGGAAGCTATTGCCTGGCATTTGGCAAATGCGCTGAATTTGGATAACACACAGGAATGCCGCGTGGTCTTCAATGAAATTACCAAGCAGGCGGTAAAGGATGCCTTCAAGACACCGCGCAAAATTAATATGGATCTGGTGAACGCCCAGCAGGCGCGGCGGATTCTGGACCGGCTTGTCGGTTACAAGATTAGCCCACTATTATGGAAGAAAGTCAAAAAAGGCCTCTCCGCCGGACGGGTACAATCGGTAGCGGTCAAGATTGTTATGGACCGGGAGAATGAAATTTCTGAATTCATTCCTACAGAATACTGGAGCATTACTGCCCGGCTAGCGATTCGGGATTCTGAATTCGAAGCCAAGTTCCACCGGCTGAACGGCGAGAAGAAGGAATTGGGTCAAGAGAGTGATGTGCAGGAAGTGCTGGAAGCGATTAAGAACGCGGCCTTCCAGGTCAAAGAAGTGAAAGAGAAGGAGAGACAGCGGCATCCATCCGCTCCGTTCACAACAAGCTCCCTGCAGCAGGAGGCTGCCCGTAAGCTGGGCTTCCGCGCCTCCAAGACGATGTCTGTTGCACAGCAGCTCTATGAGGGAGTGGAGCTGGGCAAGGAAGGCACTGTCGGGTTAATCACTTATATGCGTACAGATTCCACGCGTATATCCACTACCGCACAGGATGAAGCCAAGGAGCTGATCCAATCCAAATACGGTGAGAAGTTCATTCCCGAGACACCGCGTCAATATTCCAAGAAGGCTGCGGGCGCCCAGGATGCGCATGAAGCGATCCGTCCGACCTCTGCGCTGCGTGAGCCGGATACGGTCAAGGAATTCATGAGCCGTGATCAATTCCGGCTGTATAAGCTCGTATGGGAGCGTTTTGTGTCCAGTCAGATGTCTTCCGCGCTGCTGGATACGTTATCGGTAGATATTACAGCCGGTACAGCGATATTCAGAGCGGTAGGGTCCAAGGTCTCGTTCCCGGGCTTCATGAAGGTGTATGTGGAAGGCAATGATGACGGCACAACAGACGAAGAGAAGTTCCTGCCGCCGCTGAAGGCAGGCGATGAGTTGGTGAAGCGAGAGATTGAGCCGAAGCAGCATTTCACCCAGCCGCCGCCAAGATATACAGAAGCCCGTCTCGTCAAGACGCTTGAGGAACTGGGCATAGGCCGTCCAAGTACGTATGCGCCGACCCTGGAGACGATCCAGAAGCGCGGGTATGTGGCGATTGAAGAGAAGAAGTTCATGCCGACAGAGCTTGGAGAGCTAATCATAGAGCAAATGGAAGAGTTCTTCCCGGAAATTCTCAATGTGGAATTCACCGCCCATATGGAAGGGGACCTTGACCATGTGGAGGAAGGCGCGGAGGATTGGGTGAAGGTACTGGCCGAGTTCTATGAATCCTTTGAGAAAAGACTCCTATATGCGGAAGAAGAAATGAAGGAAATCGAGATTGAAGATGAGGTCTCCGATGAGCTGTGTGAGAAATGCGGCAAGCCGATGGTCTATAAGCTGGGCCGGTTCGGCAAATTCCTGGCCTGCTCCGGATTTCCGGAATGCCGCAACACCAAGCCGATCATTAAGGATATCGGTGTAAGCTGTCCGAAATGCCATGAAGGCAAGGTAGTGGAGCGGCGCAGCAAGAAGGGGCGTGTCTTCTACGGCTGCGACCAATATCCGGGCTGTGACTTTGTCTCCTGGGATAAGCCGTCAGTGAAGCCGTGTCCGGCTTGCGGCTCCTGGATGATCGAGAAGCGCAACAAGCAGGGAACCAAGCTGCAGTGCACCTCATGCGATCATACAGAGGCTGTAATCGAGAGCGATGAGTTAGCAGAATAATAGGGTCACAGGAGGAACGGAAATTGACAGAAAAAGCACAAGTAACCGTTATCGGAGCAGGTCTGGCCGGAAGTGAAGCCGCCTGGCAGATCGCTTCGCGCGGAGTTCCGGTCAGATTGTATGAGATGCGTCCGGTCGTAAAGACACCGGCGCATCATACAGATCAGTTCGCCGAGCTGGTCTGCAGCAACTCACTGCGGGCGAATGGCCTCGGAAATGCAGTGGGTGTACTTAAGGAAGAAATGCGGCGTCTGGGTTCTCTGGTACTGGGTGCAGCCGACAGGCATGCCGTTCCGGCGGGAGGCGCTCTTGCTGTGGACCGGGACGGATTCTCCGGTGAAATCACCTCCATGCTGCATAACCACCCTTTGGTGGAAGTCATAAACGAAGAACTTACGCATATACCGGAGGAAGGGATTGTTGTTATTGCCACCGGGCCGCTGACTTCACCCTCCCTGTCCTCGGAGATCAAGGGACTGCTTGGCGAAGAGTATTTTTATTTCTATGATGCAGCGGCTCCGATTGTAGAGAAAGACAGCATCGATATGAGCAAGGTCTATCTGGCCTCCCGCTATGATAAAGGCGAAGCCGCCTATCTGAACTGTCCGATGACGGAAGAGGAATTCGATATTTTTTATGATGCGCTGATCTCGGCCGAGACGGCTGCACTCAAAGATTTTGAGAAAGAGATTTACTTTGAAGGCTGTATGCCGATTGAAATTATGATGAGACGCGGCAAGCAGACGGCATTGTTCGGCCCTATGAAGCCTGTAGGACTGCTCAATCCTCATACAGGCAAGCTCCCTTACGCGGTTGTGCAACTGCGCCAGGATAATGCTGCCGGTACGCTGTATAATCTGGTCGGCTTCCAGACCCATCTGAAGTGGGGCGAGCAAAAACGGGTATTCTCACTCATTCCTGGCCTGGAGCAGGCGGAATATGTGCGTTATGGGGTCATGCATCGCAATACCTTTATAAATTCCCCTAAGCTGCTGCAGCCCACTTACCAGATGAAGGGCCGGGAGAGACTGTATTTTGCCGGCCAGATGACCGGGGTGGAAGGGTATGTAGAATCTGCGGCTTCCGGTATGATCGCCGGTATGAATGCAGCGAGAGCAGCGCTTGGCGAAGAGAGCCTGATCTTCCCCGAGGACACGGTGCTGGGCAGCATGCCCGCCTATATTACTTCGGCAGATCCTGAACACTTCCAGCCGATGAATGCCAACTTTGGCCTGCTGCCGAAGCTTGAGACACGGTTCCGCAGCAAAAAAGAAAAGAACGAACGTCTGGCTTACCGGGCGCTTGACAGCCTTGCTGCTTATGCTGCAGCCCATGAATTGAAGTATGCTGAGCCGGAGCCGGTGGATGCTGATCCGGCAGAAGCGGATAGTCCTGCACAACCGGCACAATAGGTTCAGACCTGTATTACCTAATCTGAGGAGGGTGCTCATCATGTTACCCAGCTTTCATGCAACTACGATTTGTGCGGTAAGACATAACGGCCATGCGGCGATTGCCGGTGACGGCCAGGTTACATTCGGAGAGAGTGTCATTATGAAGACGACGGCCAAGAAGGTCCGCCGCCTGTACAGAGGTCAGGTCATTGCCGGGTTTGCAGGCTCTGTAGCTGATGCGATTACGCTGTTCGAGAAGTTCGAGGGGAAGCTTGAGGAGCACCACGGCAATCTGCAGCGGGCAGCGGTGGAGCTGGCCAAGGATTGGCGCCAGGACCGCATTCTGCGCAAGCTGGAAGCGCTCATGATCGTAATGGATAAGGAAGGCATGCTGCTGATCTCCGGCAATGGTGAAATTATCGAGCCTGATGATGATGTACTGGCGATCGGCTCCGGCGGTAACTTTGCGCTGGCTTCCGGGCGGGCGCTCAAGCGTCATGCCTCCCATCTGGGTGCCGGTGACATTGCCAGAGAAGCGCTGCAAATTGCCTCCGAGATCTGTGTATATACCAATTCCAATATTATTGTCGAAGAGTTATAGGCAAGGTGCCATATATAAAGGGAGGAAGTCACAATGGTGAATCAATCGCTTACGCCACGCCAGATCGTAACAGAGCTTGACAAATATATCGTAGGTCAAAAGCAGGCCAAGAAATCAGTGGCCGTTGCCCTCCGCAACCGGTATCGGCGCAGTCTGTTGTCCGAGGAGCTGCGGGATGAGGTTGTGCCGAAGAATATCCTGATGATCGGCCCTACCGGTGTAGGTAAAACAGAGATCGCCCGGCGTCTGGCTAAGCTTGTTAACGCCCCGTTTATCAAAGTCGAAGCGACCAAATTTACGGAAGTCGGGTACGTGGGGCGTGATGTGGAGTCGATGGTCCGGGATCTGGTAGAGACCTCTATCCGTATGGTGAAGCTGGAGCGCACCGAAAAGGTGAAGGACCGCGCAGAAGAGCTGGCGAATGACCGGATTGTGGCAATTCTGGTCCCTTCCTCCTCGAAGGGGAAATCGCAGCGCAATCCGTTTGAGATGATTTTTGGCGGAAACACCGGCGGGGCGGAGGAATCCAAGGAAGAGCCGGAGGACGGAAGCCTGAGCGAACGCCGCAGAGGGATCAAGTTCAAGCTGCTTGCCGGCCAGTTAGAGGATGACGTCATTGAGATTGATGTCGAGGACACGACGCCTTCGATGATGGATATGTTCGCTGGGCAGGGCAATGACCAGATGGGCATGAACATGCAGGAGATGTTCGGGAACCTGCTGCCGAAGCGTACGAAGAAGCGCAAGCTGCCGATCCGTGAAGCCCGCAAGGTGCTGATTCAGGATGAAGCAGCCAAGCTGATTGACACAGACGACATGATTCAGGAGTCGGTAGCCCGCGCAGAGCAATCCGGGATTATTTTCATCGATGAGATCGATAAGGTGGCCAGCCAGGGCAAGGGCTCCGGTCCCGATGTATCCCGCGAAGGCGTGCAGCGTGACATTCTGCCTATCGTCGAGGGATCGACAGTTATGACCAAATACGGGCCTGTGAAGACAGACTACGTGCTGTTCATCGCCGCAGGCGCTTTTCATATTGCCAAGCCTTCAGATCTGATCCCTGAGCTTCAGGGGCGCTTCCCGATCCGTGTAGAGCTGAGCAGTCTAACACTTGAGGACTTTGTATCTATTCTTACGGAGCCTGAGAACGCACTTACGAAACAATATGTGCATTTGCTGCAGACGGAGAACATTGAAATCCAGTTCCAGAAGGAAGCTATTCAGGAAATTGCCAAGATTGCGGCCTCCGTGAATCAGAATATGGAGAACATCGGGGCACGGCGTCTTCATACGATCCTGGAAAAGCTGCTGGAGGATCTATCGTTCGAGGCACCTGAGCTGACGCTCGACACTATGGTCATCACTCCGGAGTATGTTCGCGAAAAACTGGCAGGAATCGCGCAGGACCGCGACTTAAGCCAATATATTCTGTGAGAAGGCAGAGCTATAAAATCATCAATATAGGTAATTCGAATTATGGTTATACAAATTTGATTCTAAATTCATGCATAAAAAGTTAAAAAAATCTATAATAAAGAAGAAAATGTAATATAAAAGGAAAATAATTGTAAAAACATGCTTTAAGCCCTCTCTTTTCTGAAAAGATAGGGCTTATTTCTTATTGTAATAATATACAAATTCTAAGAGAATCAATGTATGTGAGATTGACATAAGAATCATTCATCGACATGGTTCGACTTTAAGACGAATATGTTGTGAAAAAAATGACTTTATTTGTCGAAAATAAGCAGGGATTTGAACAAAGTTGTGGAATTCTTTTCATTATGATAGGTTTGGAAGGGGGATTACTATGGGTTTGCTGAACAGTGTCAGTTTTCAAAGATTACAAGGAGGCCTAGATGCCGCCACCAAACGACAAAGTGTTCTGGCTAATAATGTAGCAAATAATGATACACCAAATTTTAAACGTTCAGATGTTAGCTTTGAGAGCTTCCTGAGAGATCAAGAGAGTGGACTTAAAGCCACACTGGGTGCGAAAGTATCAGACTCCCGTCATTTCCGCTTCGGGACAGTGACCGGCATGCCGGCCGCTGTGGTCAGTACCGATGAGACTACATCTATGAATAACAACGGCAATAATGTGGATATGGATCGAGAACAGGCGCTGAGCGCCGAGAACCAGCTGAGATACAACTCTTATGTTGAACAGCTGAACAGTCAGATCACAATGATGCGTACAGTTGTACAGGGAGGGTAATCAATAATGAACTTTGGCAGCAGCTTTGGTATTAGCGCATCAGCTTTAACCGCCCAGCGTCTGCGGATGGATGTGATCTCCTCCAATATCGCCAACGCCGAGACCACAAGAGCCTCCGTGGTGGACGGCAAAGCCGTACCTTACCGCCGTAAGCTCACAGTTCTGGAAACTACCCAGGCTGACAGCTTCGCAAATATACTAGGCTCCAAAATGAGCGGCGGCAATGATGGCGTCAAGGTGAAATCGATTATCGAGGATTCTTCTCCGCTCAAGCCGGTGTATAATCCGAGCCATCCTGATGCGGACGCTGACGGTTACGTATATATGCCGAATGTGGATGTGACCAAGGAAATGGTGGACATGCTGTCTGCCTCGCGTTCTTACGAAGCGAATGTAACGATGCTGAACGCATCCAAATCCATGGTGACCAAGGCGCTTGAAATCGGCCGGTAGAATGAATTGACTGTCTAGGAGGAGAAGAATTGATACAGAATTTATTGATCGGGAACCAGGCGGTTCAGCCGCTGGCTATGAAGTCCGTAGCTGCAGAATCCTCAGCCGTGCAAGAGCCGGGACAGAGCTTCGGTTCATACCTGGAGAATGCGCTTAACCAGGTAGCAGATCAGGAACAGCAGGCGAAGGACATGAGTAACAAATTTGTACTGGGAGAGGTCAACATTGATGAGGCTATGATTTCGTCCCAACAGGCATTGCTGAGTTTGCAGCTGACTACACAAGTCCGGAACAAAGTGATTGAAGCCTATCAGGAAATTATGAGAACTCAAATCTAAATAATCCTAGCTACGTTTCGGATGGGGTGACACTGTGAATGAAAGATTGGCCCAGTACCGGGAGAAGATAACCCAGTATTGGAACAGATTCAGCGGTAAACAGAAGATAATGTTTTTCTCCACTCTGTTTATTATCATTATAATAATCGTAGTTACGACCATGCAGTTATCGAAGGTGGAATACGAGGTTGCTTTTCAGGACCTGGACAGTACCGATTCAGCGGGAGTTATGAGTTATTTGGATACATCAGGGGTGTCTTACCGTTTAAGCCCGGATGGTAAAAGTATCTCCGTTCCCAGTACGGACGCTGCACGTATCAAGATAGCTGTTGGTTCTCAGGGAATCGTTCAGCAAGGCTCGATCGGGTACAAGGTATTCAATGAATCCTCGTCCATGATCGGTACTACAGACAGTGAATTCAATGTTAAATACAACAATGCGCTTAATGGTGAAGTTGAA
Source organism: Paenibacillus sp. FSL R7-0333 (assembly GCF_038000365.1). NCBI lineage: Bacteria > Bacillati > Bacillota > Bacilli > Caryophanales > Paenibacillaceae > Paenibacillus > Paenibacillus sp. FSL R7-0333. The sequence continues at coordinate 4,151,342 of NZ_JBBOBZ010000001.1, read as the reverse complement.
CAGCTGATGAGAAGGATGCAGGGGATTAAAGACGCCAAGGTTCTCATTACCCTGCCGAAGGAGACGGTATTCGCCTCACAGGAGGATCAGGAGAAAGCGCAGGCTTCCGTGGTGATGAGCTTCAATCCGGGATTCAGACCTTCCCAGGAGAATATTGACGGCTACTTCAATCTCGTGAAGACCGCTGTCCCGAATCTTCCCATCGATAACATTACAATCACCAACAACGAGGTGGAACTGAAACCGACGGCCAAGGGCGGCCAGGCGGGAATCTCCAGCCAGGTTGAAGAGAACTTCGCACTCAAGAAGAAATTCGAAGACGATGTCAAGAAAGATGTCAAGCAATTCCTGAGTACCCTCACAGGTCCCGATAAGGTTGATGTCCTGGTGTTCTCCAAGCTTAATTTCGATAAGGAGAACAGAAAGGAAGATGTTGTAGTACCGGTGGATGCTGAGAATATGAAGGGGATTGAGATCAGCTCGCAGATTATCAGCAAAACATTCTCGGGCCAAGGGAACACTTCCGGAGGAGTCGCAGGTACAGGATCTGAAGATGTTGCAGGTTATCCTGCGGGGGCTGACACAGGTGCTTCTTCTTCTGAGGAATCATCGGAGACAAGGAACTATGAAGTTACTAGAATCACTAAAGATATCATCGCAAGTCCATATACTGTAAAAGATTTAACCATAAATGTCGCGGTTGAACCACCTGCAGGACAAACAACTTTGGACGAGGCTACTTCAGGAGCGATACAGAACATTCTGGTCAACATTGTCCGTGCGTCCCTGGCAGATTCAGGTATCACTTATACAGACGCAGACCTGACCAAAAAAGTTTCGGTATTCTCGCAACAATTTGGAGGTGCTACTGCCGAGAACGCATCCGGCGGACTGGCAACCTGGATGATCTGGGCCATCGGTGCGGCTGCTCTACTGGTCGGTGCAGGCGGAGGTTATCTGATCTACCGCAGCCGCAAGAACAAGCAGGAGGAAGAGGTCGAAGAAGATATTCCGCTGCAGGTTCCCACCGAGTTCCCTTCAATTAATATGGATAGCGTGACGAATGAAAGTCAGGTCCGTAAGCAGCTGGAAAGTCTGGCGAAGAAGAAGCCGGATGAATTCGTAAATCTGCTCCGCACCTGGCTTGCTGAAGAACAGAGGTGAAGAGATGGCAAAAGCTAGCCAGCAGGGACTCAGCGGCCGTCAAAAGGCGGCGATCCTGCTTATCACACTAGGGCCTGAAGTATCGGCACAAATATTTAAGCATCTGCGGGATGAGGAAATCGAACAGCTGACGCTGGAAATTGCGAATGTACGCAAAGTGGACAGCGGGGAAAAAGAGTCGATTATGTCCGAATTCCATCAGATCTGTCTCGCACAGGAATATATCTCACAGGGCGGTATCAATTACGCCAAGGAGATTCTTGAGAAAGCTCTCGGCTCGGCCAAGGCGCTCGAAGTCATCAACCGCCTGACAGCAACGCTGCAGGTAAGACCTTTCGATTTTGCCCGTAAGGCTGATCCGAACCAGATTCTCAACTTCATCCAGAACGAGAATGTACAGACCATTGCACTTGTACTCTCTTATCTGCAATTTGAACAGGCGGCCTCCATTCTGTCTTCCTTGCCTCAGGAGAAGCAGGCGGAGGTAGCCAGAAGAATAGCGATTATGGACAGTACCTCTCCAGAGGTGGTCACCCAAATCGAACGTGTCCTGGAACAGAAGCTGTCTGCTACAGTCACCCAGGATTATACGAATGCAGGCGGTATCGAATCGATTGTGCAGATTCTGAACGGTGTAGATCGCGGTACAGAGCGGACCATTCTGGATTCCCTGGAAATTCAGGACCCGGAGCTGGCCGAAGAAATCAAGAAGCGGATGTTCGTCTTCGAGGATATCGTCAATGTGGACAACCGTTCCATTCAGCGGATTATCAAGGATATCGACAACGCGGACTTGCAGCTTGCGCTCAAGGTGGCCAGCGAGGAAGTGCGGGATGTGATCTTCCGCAATATGTCCAAGCGTATGGCCGAGACCTTCCGCGAGGAAATGGAGTACATGGGACCTGTGCGGCTGCGTGATGTGGAAGAAGCACAGACCCGCATCGTAGGCACGATCCGCAGACTCGAAGAGTCTGGTGAAATTATCATCGCCCGTGGCGGAGGAGATGACATTATTGTCTAAGCTGATCAAGCATTCTCAATATATTCCGGTAGATGTGCTGAAGCGTCTTGAACAGGCCAGACATCATGCAGGCCTGACTGAAGAGCCGGCTCCAGAAGAGCCTCCGGGTGAAGTCCACTACCAGGACCCCGCCAGGGAGGCAGCGGAGCAGTCACGTAAGCAAATGCTGAAGGATGCTCAGGAGTTTGCGGAGAGTCAGGTCCGCAGCGCCTCCGAGGAAGCGGAGAATATTGTGGAATCAGCACGGACTGAAGCTGAAGAATGGTGGCGCGAGCGCAGGGAACAGGATGAGCTGTTGATCGAAGCCGTCAAATCCGAGGGCTATCAGCAGGGGTATCAGGAAGGTCTGGCTCAAGCAGAGCAGGAGATGTCCCTGCGTCTTGCCGAGATGATGGAAGAAGCGCGGACCGTGCTTCAGGAAGCCTACCGGGCAAGAGATGTAATTATACAGGAGGCGGAACCGTTTCTTGTAGAGCTAAGCTGCGATATTGCTGAGAAAATCGTGGACAAGCAGCTGACCGTTGAACCGAAATTTGCGATGGATCTGATCCGTAAAAACCTGGCCCGAAAACGCGAGCAGGGGCTGATCTCACTCTGTGTGTCTCCTGCACAGTTTGCTTTTGTCAATGCGGCCCGCGAAGAACTCTCGCTTGCTGTGGACTCTCAGGCTGAACTGCAGATCCTCCCGGATTCAACGGTCAGAGATCTGGGGTGTGTGATCCGGTCTTCCTTCGGCAGCATCGATGCCCGTGTCGATACCCAGCTTGCCGAAATTAAAAAAGAACTGCTAAGAATCGCTCTGGACTCGGATGAACACAGAAATGGGGACGACGATGCTTGACAGCAGAAGATACAAAGATCAGCTGCGTAACTTCGATCCGGTAAGGATTAATGGCAAGGTTACGCAGGTTATCGGGCTGATGGTGGAGTCGGAAGGGCCTGACGCCAGCATCGGTGATGTGTGCTATATCTATCCTGCCAAAGGAAGTAAGCCGCTTCAGGCAGAGGTTGTCGGGTTTCGTGATAACAAGGTGCTGTTAATGCCGCTTGGCGAACTGCAGGCCATCGGGCCTGGCTGTGATGTGGTGGGCACCGGCAAGCCGCTGAGCGTTCAAGTCGGCTCGGAGCTGCTCGGGAAGGTTCTCGACGGTCTGGGACAGCCGCTGGATGGTTCACTGATACCGGCCAGAATGCCGCATAGCTCTACCTTCAACATTCCGTCCAATCCGCTTAACCGCCCGCGGGTCGCCGAGCCGATCAGCATTGGAGTCCGGGCTATCGATGGACTTTTGACGATCGGCAAGGGGCAGCGCGTAGGGATTTTTGCCGGCTCGGGTGTGGGGAAGAGTACCCTGATGGGGATGATTGCCCGCAACACCTCGGCAGATGTCAATGTTATTGCGCTGATCGGTGAACGGGGCAGAGAGGTGCTTGATTTCATTGAGCGCGATCTGGGACCGGAAGGCCTTCAGCGTTCGGTAGTCATTGTGGCCACTTCCGATCAGCCTGCGCTGATCCGGATTAAGGGGGCACTGATCGCTACTACGATTGCCGAGTACTTCCGCGACCGTGGTCTGAATGTCATGCTGATGATGGACTCGGTAACACGTTATGCGATGGCGCAGCGTGAGGTAGGGCTGGCAGTCGGTGAGCCTCCGGCGATGAGAGGGTATACACCTTCTGTATTCGCCAGTCTGCCTAAGCTGCTGGAACGGGCCGGAACGGGTCCTACAGGCTCAATCACCGCGTTCTACACGGTGCTGGTTGACGGTGACGATATGAACGAGCCGATAGCAGACGCTGTACGCGGTATTCTGGACGGGCATATTGTTCTGAACCGGAATATAGCCAACAAAGGACATTTTCCGGCGATCGATGTTCTCGCAAGCATCAGCCGGGTGATGAAGGATATCGCCCCGGAGGAGCAGATTGCAGCAGCCGAGAATGTGAAGCGCCTGATGGCGGTGTATAAGGACTCCGAGGATCTGATTAACATCGGAGCCTACCAGAGGGGCTCTAACGCGCAAATCGATGAGTCGATGCATTACATCGACAGCATCTGGGATTTCACCAAGCAAAAAGTGAACGAGAAGGTAACCCTTAGCGAAGTGCAGCAGACTTTAATTTCACAGTTCTCGAGGAGTTGATTGATCATGAGATTCCATTATACTTTTCAAAAAGTGGTGGACTTGAAGGGTAACGAAAAAACACAGGCAGAGTGGATGCTCTCAAGCGCGCTCGGAGAACTGCAGGCACAGGAAAAAAGCCTTGATGAATTAATCGGCCAGCGCAGCGCGCTGATGTTGTCCCTGCAAAGTGCAGCACAGCAGAAGACACCGATGGCTAAGCTTCGCGAAATGCAGGATTACGTAGATTATCTCGACAAATGTATTGCCCGCAAGCATTCCGATATCAGCCTTGCACATGTTGAGGTTCAGAATAAGCAGGATCACCTGAGTACTAAGGTTCTGGATGAGAAGGTATGGCTTAAGGCCAAAGACAAAGCACAAACCGCATTTCTGCAGAATATGAGTTTACGGGAACAAAACGAACTGGATGAGATGGCTACCGTCCGCTTCGCGATGAAATCCCTCTAACCCGGGAGGTTTCCGCTAGTGGCAAATAATCAGATGGAACTTGAAGATGAAGGGTCGGCAGGCAAATTAGAGCGTTTTTTGTTCTTGATGATTCCAATCATTTTCACGCTTGTATTGCTTGGGGTACTGCTCACCCTATTTAATATGGATATCCGTAACAACGTGCTGGCGATTGCCAACAAAATTCCTATTATAGAGAAATGGGTGCCTGATCCGCCGCCGGACCCGGCAGCGCCAGGTGAAGCCGCAGAGAATCCGCCGGCTGAGAGCAAGGAGCAAGCCGCCAGCTCCGCGAGCACGATCAAAGAACTCAAAGCACAGCTTACCGCCCAGGAGGAGAAGCTGAAGAAGGCTGAGGAAGACAAGGCGGCGGAGACCACCAAGGCCGAAGCGCTTCAAAAGCAGGTTGAAGAGTTAAAGACTGCCGCTGAAACGGCCGCAGCCACCGAGGAAGAGGAGGATCCTTATCTGAAGAAAGTGACGGATCTGGCCAAACTCTACGCCGGGATGAAGGCCTCCAAAGCGGCACCGATTATGGAGAATTTGACTACCGATGAGATGGTTCAAATCTTCAGTGTGATGAGCAATGCGGCAAAATCGGCCATCCTGGAAAAAATGGATGCCAAAAAAGCGGCAGATGTCTCCATAAAGCTAAAAGAAACCACAAATTCAACCGATATGGCTATTGCAGCCCTGCAATCCCGGCTGAAGCAGGAGGCGGGTACCACTACTCCCAAGCCTTCAGCTAATCTGGATCAGGAGAAACTAGGCCAGACTTTCACCAGCATGCCCGCTGCGGATGCGGCAGTGCTGCTTGGCTCCATGTACAGCCTTAGTCCGGATAAGGTCATTACGGTGCTGAATACGGTCAGTGACTCGGTCCGCTCCTCGATTCTGGGGGAGATGACCAAGAAAGACAGCAAACAGACAGCCAAAATTGTCAACCGTCTGATGGGCGGGAAATAACTTTTGAAGGGAGGTGAAAAAGATGAGTATTATTCTACAAACCTTAACCGCAGGCAATCTGGCTGCTTCCGGCGGAACAACGCAGGGAACAACCGGAACGGTTAATCCGGCGACGCCATTTGCCCAGACGCTTGTGCAGAGCATGGTGGGAGTTACCGCTGTCAAAGGCACTGAGACTCCTGCAGCCGGTAATTTGGCTTCATTATTGCAGGGACTCCTGAGTGCTGTTCAGGCTAAGGGAGAAGAGGCAGGCAGCGCAGATGTCAAGCAAACGAATCTGCTGGAAGGTCTTGTGCAGGATATAGAGAAGCTGGACACCAGCCTTGCGGCTGATCCGGCGCTGATTGCAGCGCTTCAAGGCTGGCTGCTTCAAGTATCTGCTCTTGTGTCCGGCAATCCCTCTACAGGTTCACAGGATGCCTCGGCTACTGCTGCTGATACATCCATCAGCTTGTCGCCGCTTGCCAAGAACCCTGAAACCCTGCGCTTTGCCGTTCAAGATGAACTGAACAGCCTGCTTCAACAGGTTCAGACGGCAGCTGTCAGCGGGGATCAGGAGACTGCTGCCAAAGGAGCGGCGCTTCTGAATCAATTCTCGGCTATTATGGCGGAGAGTGCGCCTGTTAATCACAAGTCCATGGCTAACAAGGCTCCAGCAGTTGTGGATGCTCCAGCGGTGTCGCTTAAGCAGGCAACGGAAAGCGAGCCCAAGGTGGAAATGTATAGCAAAGCAGATTTGGCAACGGATGTCCGTAGGTTATTGGGGGCTTCAGCTAGCACTCGTTCCATGTTGGATGCAGCAGCAGCCGGTACCGCCGAAGCTGTAATTGCAGATGAGGGCTCCACTCCTGTTCTTGCAGGAATGGCAGTTTCAATGAAGAAGACCGTATCAGCCGAGGAGACTTTGCCCGCTGGCGAAGCAGCGACCGCGGAGCCGGAGGTTGTAACGGCCGGCCAATTATCCCTGCGGCACGGAATTACTGCACCGCTCAAGGCGGAAGCCGCGCCAGTGCCGGTTCAGCAATTCGCCCAGGAGATGAACACCTTCATCAGCGGCAAGCTTGAGATTGTCAAGAAGGGTGGAGTGGCTGAAGCTACGATTACCTTATTCCCGGAGAATCTGGGACAAGTGGATGTGAAGATTTCCATGCAAAACGGTAATCTGGTGGCACAGTTCATGACCCAGCATGCCGGAACCAAGGATATGCTTGAGCAGCAGATGAGTCAGCTTCGATTGGCCTTGCAGTCCCAGGGACTTCAAGTAGAGCGCCTCGAAGTGACGCAGAACAACAGCTCCCCTCAGTCACAGTGGACCGGAGGTCAGGGTCAGCAGACAGGCGCGGGCGGACAGCAGCAAGGCAGACGTTCACGGGAACGCCAGGAAGAATTGGCAGATGCCGTGCTTGCCGCAGAGCTTAATGGAGAATGGAAGGACTGGGTGTCAGCAGCTCAGCAGGACAGTAACCAGAGCGGCGGATTCTCAACCAAGATATGATCGACAGGATAAGCGAGGTGAAATGATATGGCAACGAATCCCGTGTCTAACAGTAACGAGTGGAATTATGTAGCGAATGATAAGACACCCAAGACCACAGGCAACTCTACACTGGGCAAGGATCAGTTCTTGAAAATACTGATTACCCAGCTGCAGAACCAGGACCCGATGCAGCCGATGGAGGATAAGGAATTCATCGCACAAATGGCTCAGTTCTCATCTGTAGAGCAGCTTATGAACATATCCACCCAGCTTACAGCACTGAATCAGTCCCTTGGCTCTGTGTCAGGATTGATCGGGAAGGATATCACCTGGACGGATGCCGAGACGAAATTGCCGAAATCAGGCAATGTCGAATCGATTGTTGTCAGCAGCGGTGTGCAATATGCAGTGGTAGGCAAGGAGCGGATTGCTCTGACGGATATTACGCAAATTCAGAATGCCGGCACTACACCTGCAGCGGGCAGCGAGACTCCAGCGGGCAGCGAGACTCCAGCGGGCAGCGAGACTCCAGCGGGTAGCGAGACACCAGCGGCCAGTGAGACTCCGGCAGCCAGCGAGACTGAAACAAGCGGCGGGGAGAGCGGGGAGACATCATGAGTGACAGAATAACTATCGGACAATTATATCCGGCAGCTGTACATCCTTCCGCCTTGCAGCGTAAGCAATCTGTTAAGGACTCATCAAGTCCTGAAGCATCGTTCGAGAGTCTGCTGCAGAAGAATATGCTGAAGTTCAGCAATCATGCAGCGAAGCGTCTGGAGCAGCGGGGAATCGAGCTTGGCAGCCGCCAGCTGGATCAGATCTCCTCTGCGGTAGACAAAGCAGCCGCTAAGGGCAGCAAAGAATCTCTGATTCTTATGAAGGACATGGCATTGATTGTAAGTGTAAAGAACCGGACAGTGGTTACAGCGATGGACGGCAATTCAATGAAAGACAATGTATTCACGCAGATTGACAGTGCAGTAATTATATCTTGACCTCGGCTGGTCCTTACTGGAGAGCCGAAAGTGGCTGCCGACCGACTGACGCGGCCACCGCTCCAGCTTTATCTTTCAATTCTTAAGAGTCAGAAGACTCTATAACCGGGAGGACGATTAATAATGTTAAGATCTATGTACTCAGGGGTTTCAGGTATGCGCGGATTCCAGACTAAGCTCGATGTCATTGGTAATAATATTGCGAATGTCAATACCATTGGCTTCAAGTCAGGGCGCGTGATGTTCAAGGATATTATGAGCCAGACTGTCTCCGGGGTTACGGCACCCGGGGAAGAGGGACAAGGCGGGGTCAATGCTAAACAGATCGGTCTTGGCGTATCCATCGGTTCCGTTGATACTATGCACACAGCTGGTAGTGCTATGACAACGAATAACCCCACAGATCTGAGGATCGACGGAGACGGATTCTTTCTGGTGAAGCTTACGGGTGACCAGGAAGTACCGTTCCTGACCCGTGCCGGGGATTTTCATGTGGACGCCAGCCGCAATCTGATTACATCGGACGGCTTACATGTCGTTGACTCCGGGGGCGCGCCCATTCAGATCGCTGACGATGTTACGGCATTCTCCATCTCCAGTGACGGAACGATTGTGCAGACGATGGCGGACGGCACTACTGAATCCGGTGTTCAGATTGGCATGGGTAAAGTCAGCAATCCGCAGGGGCTTGAGAAAATCGGCGGCAACCTGTACCGGATGTCCTTAAATGCAAATGCTGAAGGAGCACTGGAACCGACAACTGCCAATGATCCAGAAGTGGGAACAGGTACTATTGTTACCGGCCAGCTGGAAATGTCCAATGTGGATCTGACTGGTGAGTTCACAGAAATGATTGTTACCCAGCGTGGATTCCAGGCGAATTCGCGGATTATCACCACTTCCGATGAAGTATTGCAGGAAGTAGTTAATCTGAAGCGTTAAGCCTGAACCGTTAAGCCTGAACCGTAAGATGTAACTTGCTGAATAATAACGTTTTGCCTGCAGCGGAAATGTTATTGCAGTCGTGGGGGAGGAGCTCCTCCCCCTATTTAGGTTAGGAGGCCTGTCATGATTTCGGTAACAAGATTGAACGGGGCGGGGATGTGGCTGAATGCCCTGCTGGTTGAAATGGTTGAAGAATCACCGGACACGTATATTACGCTGGTAACCGGCAAAAGGCTGATCGTGCTTGAGAAGGCCGATGAAGTCATTAGCAAGATCAAGGAATATAACAGGGACATAGGCACACACGCTGCCACCATTAAAGTCCAGTCAATGGAGGAGCTTTCATGAAAAAGATGCTGCCATGGCTCATCACGATATTGCTGGCCGTTACACTTATCGTAGTCGCTGCATTCTTGCTGATGGACAGATTTTTCCCGGGTGACGGGAATGAAGTGAACAAGGCTGTCCAGAACGTGGAGACGAAGAAGATGACTGCTGATGAAATTGTTAAGATGACGGCCGAAATCCAGGATATCAAAACTAATCTCGCCGATCCCGATTACATCCTTTCAGTTGACATCGCGCTTCAATTAGATTCAGCGGCGTCCAAGGAAGAATTCGAAAAGATAAAATCGATTAAAATAACACCGCTGATTATCAAAGCGATTGCCGATGCCAAACCCGAGGAGCTGAATGGGGCCAGCGGCAAAGATCAGTTCAGCAGCAAACTGGTGAACATCATCAACAAAAACCTGACAGAAGGTTCGATTACCCAGATTGAATTCACCAAATTCATAATGGCACCAATGTAGCTGCAGGCGGGTCAATTCTTTGATGGGGGGGTGATTGAATTGGTTGATGTACTATCACAAAACGAAATTGATGCTCTGCTTGCTGCACTTTCATCCGGTGAAATGGATGCCGACGAACTTAAAAAAGAGGAAACTACTAAAAAGATCCGCTCTTATGATTTCAAACGGGCCGTACGCTTCTCCAAAGATCATATCCGCAGCTTAACCCGGATTCATGATAACTTTGCCCGCTACCTTACAACGTACTTTTCGGCCCAATTGCGCACCTTCGTGCAGATCAATGTCGTTCAAGTAGAGCAACTCCCTTATGACGAGTTTATCCGCTCCATTCCCAAAATGACGATATTGAATATTTTTGAGGCCGAGCCGCTGGAGGGCCGGATGGTGATGGAGGTGCATCCGAATATTGCTTTTGCCATGCTGGACCGTCTGCTTGGCGGCTTCGGAACGGCACCCTCCAAAATCAATGCGTTGACTGAAATCGAAACGACCATTATGGAGAGGATTTTCAGCAGATGCTTTGAAAGTCTGCAGGAAGCCTGGAAGACGGTGCTTGATATCCATCCCCGGATGGAGGCACTGGAAACGAATCCGCAGTTTATGCAAATTGTATCGCCTAATGAAACGATTGCCCTGATCTCCCTCAGTACCAAAATAGGAGACACAACGGGGATGATCAATCTCTGTATCCCGCACGTTGTGCTGGAGCCGATTATGTCAAGACTCTCGGTGCACCAGTGGTTTGTCTCTGAGAAAAAGGTGCGGGATGAGGTAGAGCTCGAAGCCATCCGGGCAAGAGTGCACCGGGCGCAGCTTCCCATCGTGGCTGAGCTGGGCGAATCGAATTTATCCATTGCTGAATTTCTCGGGCTCAGCATCGGCGACGTGATTTCTCTTAACAAGACGGTGGATTCCGGTCTGTCGATTAAGGTGGGGGACAAGCTGAAATTCATTGGAAGTCCGGGGATGATCAAAGAACGTGTGGCTGTGCAAATAGACGAGATTGTCAGCGAAGGGGTTGAAGAGTTTGACGAGTAAAGATTATTTGTCCCAGGAAGAGATAGATGCTCTTCTTAGACAGTCTGCGGAAGGCAATTTGGCTCCTTCACCGAAGACCGTGGATGATTACTTAACACCTTTTGAACAGGATGCATTGGGAGAGATCGGCAATATCACCTTCGGAAGTGCGGCAACTGCACTCTCCACCTTGCTGGGTAAGAAGGTAGACATTACTACCCCTAAGGTATCCATTATTACACGCGGAGAGTTCGAGGAAGCCTTTCCCAAACCTCATGTAGCTGTTCACGTACAGTATGTCGACGGTTTCCAGGGAATCAATTCTCTGGTGATCAAGATCAGGGATGCACAGGTCATTGCCGACTTGATGCTCGGCGGGGAAGGAGATCCCAAAGACGAGGAACTGAACGAGATTCATATCAGTGCCGTGCAGGAAGCGATGAACCAGATGATGGGCTCGTCCGCTACCTCAATGTCAACGATCTTCAACAGATTCGTCAACATTTCTCCGCCTGGCATTGATATTCTTAACATGTCCAGCGGAGAAGGTGTAGGCAGCCTGCCGGATGATGAGACTCTGATCCAGATTTCCTTCCGCCTCAAGATCGGTGATCTGATTGATTCCACTATCATGCAGCTGCTGCCTGTACAATTCGCCAAGGATATGGTGACCATGCTGCTAGGCGATGTCAGCCAGGCTGACCAGGAAGCGGCAGTCTCCTCTGCGGAAGCTACACCGCCTCCGGCTGCGGCAGCCGCACCAGCGCCTGCACCGGAACCAGCGCAGGCGCCGCCTACAGCTCAGCAGCAGATGCCTGCGCCGGAGGCGGGAGGGTACCCGCCGCAATATCCGCCGCAGGGTCAGGGCATGCCGCCTTATCCGGGAATGCCGGAAGGCGGATATTATTATCCTCCGGCAGGGATGCCGGCGTATGGGATGCAGGGCATGCCGCCTTACGGAATGCCGCCGCAAGGCACGCCCTATCCGCAGGCTCAGCCGCAGAATCCGGTACAGGGCCGTAATGTAAATGTGCAGCCTGTGCAATTTGCGAATCTGAGTGCAGGGGCTTTTGGCAATATTGACGAAAATAATTTAAATTTATTAATGGACATACCACTGAAGGTAACCGTAGAATTAGGAAGGACCCAGAAGCAGATCAAAGATATTCTGGAAATGTCGCAAGGTTCAATTATTGAACTGGACAAGCTGGCAGGTGAGCCTGTTGACATTCTGGTTAACAACAAGCTCATTGCCAAGGGGGAAGTCGTAGTTATCGACGAGAACTTCGGTGTCCGCGTTACGGATATCGTCAGCCAGTGGGACCGTATACAAAAATTACAATAAGCATACTTAGGGAGGATTTTGTAAAAATGGCTAACCGAATTCTAATCGTGGACGATGCAGCATTTATGAGAATGATGATCCGGGACATTTTGTCGAAGAACGGATTTGAGGTAGTGGGTGAAGCCCAGGACGGTTCACAGGCTATAGAGAAATTTAAGGAACTGCGCCCGGATCTGATCACGATGGATATCACCATGCCTGAAATGGACGGGATCGCCGCCCTTAAGGAGATCAAAAAAGTAGATGCCAATGCCAAAGTCATTATGTGTTCAGCCATGGGTCAGCAGGCTATGGTTATTGATGCAATCCAGGCCGGTGCCAAGGACTTTATTGTGAAGCCGTTCCAGGCAGACCGTGTCATTGAAGCCATCAATAAAACGCTGGGTATATAGGAACGAGGTATGTTATTTGCTTCCGGAACGCTCGGAGACAGTAGTAATGCCCTGCTGAATTTATTGAAGGTTGTTTTTTTTCTGGCAGTTATTGTTATTCTTATCGTGCTGCTGATCCGTTTTCTGGGACGCCGCAATCAGACTCTGATGAGCGGCCGTTCCATCCGTACGCTGGGTGCGCTGGGGCTGGGTCCGAATAAGTCGATTCAGGTCATTGAGCTGGGCGGCAGCCTCTATCTGATCGGAGTGGGCGAGGACATCACTATGATGGATAAGATCACCGATCCGGCAGAGGTGGCGCTGATTATATCCGCTTTTGAAGACCAGGCCCCAGGAACGGACAACTTCATTGCACCGCTTATCGCCAAAATCAAGTCCAAGCTGCGCGGTGAAGTGCCGTCCCAGGAAATTGAGATTCATGAGACTTCGTCTTTCTATGAGACGCTGCAATCCAAGCTTGCCCTGGCGCCAGAGCGCAAAGAGAAGCTGGAGGAACTGCGCAGGGATGAGGATCTCAGGAAAGAGTCGGAGGATTTATGAAAAAAAAGCTGATTCTTTCTTTTATGCTGCTTGGTATTTTCAGTGTGCTGCTCCTGCATCCGGTTCATGCCGACCCGATTCCTAATATCAATATCTCGGTGGGGGACAACGATGCTTCAAGCGGGGGGACAAGCTCCATCTCCATCCTGCTGCTGGTAACGGTGCTTAGCATTGCTCCTTCATTCCTGGTGCTGATGACCAGCTTCACGCGGATCGTGATCGTACTTGGGTTCGTAAGAACCTCACTTGGTACACAGCAGATGCCTCCGAATCAGGTGCTTGTAGGACTGGCTCTATTCTTAACCCTGTTCATTATGTCGCCGACGCTGGCAACCGTGAACGAGACGGCCTTACAGCCCTATATGAAGGGGACTCTGACCCAGAGTGAAGCACTGAACAAAGCGCAGGAGCCGATTAAGGAGTTTATGTTCAAGCAGACGAACACGAAGGACCTGCTGCTGTTCATGAACTATACCGGCAATAACGCTACAGTAAAGCCAGCCAGCTATAATGATATTCCTTTAACAGTAATGGTACCTGCTTTTGCAATCGGCGAGATGAAGAAGGCTTTTACCATGGGCTTTATGATTTTTATTCCTTTTCTTATTATTGATATTGTGGTGTCCAGCACCCTGATGGCCATGGGGATGATGATGCTGCCGCCGGTAATGATATCTTTGCCTTTCAAAATTATGCTCTTTGTGCTGGTGGACGGCTGGTACCTAGTAGTCAAATCACTGCTGCTGAGTTTTAACACCTGACTTATAAGAGGAGGCACATGGGATGAATGCGGAGTTTATTATCGGTCTGGCCGGCCAAGCCGTATATTTAGTGCTGGAGACCAGCGCCCCCATGCTGATTCTTGGTCTGGTGGTAGGACTGATCGTCAGTATTTTTCAAGCCACAACCCAGATTCAGGAGCAGACCCTGGCGTTTGTTCCCAAAATCGTTGCCGTACTGCTTGCTTTACTGCTGTTCGGTCCGTGGATTATAACGAAGCTGGTGGATTTCACCAGCCAAATTCTGGGCAGTCTCTATATGTATATCGGTTGAGACTATGAATATAGAGACCCTGCTGCAAAGTTTTCCTGTCTTTCTGTTGATTTTTTGTCGAATTACCGCCTTTTTTGTTGTCGTTCCTGTCTTTTCGTCACAAAGCGTGCCGACAACGTTCAAAATCGGTTTGTCTTTTTTTGTGTCCATGGTCATCTTCAGCTCAGGCAGTATGAATATTACCGTTCCGCAGGATCTGGGGTTTATCCTCCTGATTATCAGGGAGGCATTAATCGGGCTGTTGCTTGGGTTTATCGCCTACCTGATGTTTATGACGATTCAGACTGCGGGCTCTTTTATCGATATTCAGATCGGGTTCGGGATTGCGAACGTCATTGACCCGATGACCGGGGCCTCGGCGCCGATTATCGGCAACTTCAAGTATATGATTGCACTGCTGCTGTTCCTGAGCATGAATGGCCACCACTACCTGCTGGATGCTATCGTATACAGCTATAAATGGGTGCCGATAGATAATGATCTGTTCCTGAAAATGATCGGCGGAAGCTTGTCTGAGTTTCTGATCCGCACCTTTGCACAATCCTTTATGCTGGCCTTCCAAATGTCGGCTCCGCTGGTCGCTGCTCTGTTCCTGACGGATGTAGGCCTGGCCTTCCTGGCCAGAACGGCTCCGCAATATAATGTGTTTGTCATCGGTGTTCCGCTCAAAATCATTATCGGTCTGGCGCTGCTTCTTATACTGATGCCGGGGCTGGCTGCGCTGTTCCAGAATCTCTTCGAGATTATGTTCGAGTCCATGCACAATCTGCTTGGCCTCATTGGGAAGAGTCCTTAGGCTACGGTAAGGAGAGATTGTCTTGGCAAAACAGGCAAGATACAAACTGAACCTTCAGCTGTTCGGGGGAGATAAGACAGAGAAGGCCACTCCGAAGAAACGGCAGGATGCCCGCAAGAAGGGGCAGGTTGCCAAAAGTGCTGAAATGTCAGGTGCAGTGGTCCTCTTCTCGGCGCTGCTGTCACTGAGCGTCTTCGGCGGCTTCATGAAAGAACGGTTTATCAAGCTGTATACAGATGTGTTCCAGAACCGGATGATGCTTGAGGTAACACCAGAGAATATCTCGGCACTGTTCAACCAGTACGGGCTGCAGATCCTCATTCTGCTCGCTCCGCTGCTGGGCATCACCTTCCTGCTGGCGCTTGTGGCCAACTTCGCACAGGTAGGCTTTATGGCTTCAGGCGAAGGAATTACGCCTAAGTTCAGCAAGATCAACCCCATCAAAGGCTTCAAAAATATTTTTTCCATGCGTTCCGTAGTAGAGTTCCTCAAATCTGTCTTCAAGCTCATCCTGATTGCCTATCTGGTCTACAGTACGCTTTGGGGACAGAAGGAGAGCTTTGCACGCCTCTCGCATGTCGATGCGGAAGGGACATACAGCTTCGTTGCGAAGCTGACCATGAGCCTGGGCATCAAGATTGCAGCGGCTCTTTTTATAATGGCTGTACTGGACTATATCTATCAGAAATACGAGCATGAGAAGAGTCTCAAGATGTCCAAGCAGGACATTAAGGATGAGTACAAAAAGATGGAGGGCGACCCCATCATCAAAGGCAAGATCAGGGAACGTCAGCGCAGAATGGCGATGCAGCGGATGATGCAGGAGGTCCCCAAGGCCGATGTTATCATCACGAACCCGACCCACTTTGCAGTCGCCCTGAAGTATGACGGTTCCACAATGGAGGCTCCTCAGATTATAGCCAAGGGTCAGGATTATGTGGCACTCCGCATCAGGGAACTGGCCAAGGAGCATGGTGTTGTAACGATGGAGAATAAGCCGCTGGCACGGGCATTGTTCCAGAGAGCGGAGATCGGTGATGTAGTGCCGGCCGATCTGTTCCAGGCAGTTGCCGAAGTGCTGGCCTATGTATACAAGCTTAAAGGCAAGAGGAGATAAGCCGGGGGAGGTTAAGGACATTGAAAGCTAAAGATCTAACAGTTCTACTGGGCATTATCGGTATCGTGCTGATGATGATTCTGCCCATCCCTGTCTGGCTTTTGGATGTACTGTTAATTGTCAATATCTCGATAGCCCTGACCATTATATTGGTCGCTATGAATACCAGAGATCCGCTGCAGTTCTCAATATTTCCTTCACTGCTCCTGATCACAACGCTGTTCCGCTTAGCGCTGAACCTGTCAACAACTAAGCTGATTCTGGCTGATGGCCATGCCGGGGAGGTCGTAGCGACCTTCGGAAGCTGGATTGCCAGGGGACAGATCGCGATCGGGTTCATTGTCTTCCTGATCCTGGTGGTGGTTCAGTTCATTGTTATCACCAAGGGTTCTGAGCGCGTGGCCGAGGTAGGCGCCCGCTTCACACTGGATGCGATGCCCGGTAAGCAGATGAGTATTGATGCGGATCTGAATGCGGGGATGATCAATGAGCAGCAGGCACGGGAACGCCGCCGTAATGTCGAACGCGAGGCGGATTTCTTCGGAGCCATGGATGGTGCGAGTAAGTTCGTCAAAGGTGACGCCATTGCCAGTATCATCATCCTCATTATCAACCTGATCGGCGGCTTCATTATCGGTATGACCGTTCACGGTATGTCGTTCCAGACAGCACTCTCAACCTACTCTGTACTGACCATCGGTGACGGTCTGGTCAGCCAGATTCCGGCCCTGCTGATCTCCACGGCTTCCGGTCTGATCGTTACCCGGGCGGCTTCGGAAGGCAATCTGGCAGAGGATCTGACCGGACAATTGCTGTCTTATCCGAAGCTTCTATACATAGTGGCTGCAACCATTGCGTTTCTGGGTTTCTTCACCCCGATTACGATTATGTCCACGCTTCCTTTGGCAGGGCTGATGGCTTACGCGGCCTACAGTATGGGGCAGAAGGCCAGCAGGCAGCAGATTGCCGATGAACAACTGGTCGAGGAGAAGCAGATCGAAGAGGTGCGAAGTCCCGAAAGTGTCATCAATCTGCTTACGGTGGACCCGATCGAATTCGAATTTGGTTATGGTCTGATTCCTTTGGCGGATACGGGACAGGGCGGCGATCTGCTCGACCGTATCATCATGATTCGACGGCAATGTGCGCTGGAGATGGGTCTTGTCGTGCCGGTTATTCGTATACGCGACAATATTCAACTAAAACCGAATGAATATGTCATCAAAATTAAAGGAAATAACGTTGGCGGCGGTGAATTATTACTTAATCACTATCTCGCCATGAGCCCCGGTTATGATGATGAGTCGATTAGCGGGATTGAGACTATTGAACCATCCTTTGGGCTGCCTGCCCTATGGATTGATGAGTCGGTGAAGGAGCGGGCTGAATTATCCGGTTATACCGTGGTTGACCCGCCTTCCGTTGTAGCGACACATCTGACCGAGCTGATCAAACGGTATGGACACGAATTGCTGGGCCGTCAGGAGACGAAGCAACTGGTCGACAACCTCAGGGAGAATTACCCTGTGCTGGTGGACGAGCTGATCCCTTCCATTCTTGCTGTCGGGGATATTCAGAAGGTGCTGGGCAAGCTGCTGCGGGAGAAAATATCCATCCGCGATCTGGTCACCATCTTCGAGACGCTTGCCGATTACGGCACGTATACCAAGGACCCTGACATTCTGACTGAATATGTGCGGCAATCCCTCTCCAGACAGATTACCCAGCAGTTCTCTCAGACGGGGGAGACCCTGCGTGTCATTACTGTAGGCCCCGGACTTGAGAAGAAAATTTCCGAGAGCGTGCAGCAGACGGAGCAGGGCAGCTACTTGGCGCTTGATCCGGTATCTACCCAAACCGTCTATCAGCGGCTTACGGAGCAGATCAACCGTCTCCTGCAATCCGGCCAGCAGCCGATTGTACTAACCTCTCCAACGATTCGCATGTATCTGCGCCAGGTGATTGAGCGAACCATGCAGGATATCCCGGTGCTCTCCTACAGCGAGCTGGAGCCAAACATTGAAATTCAAAGCGTCGGGGTGGTGAACTTATGAGAGTGAAGCGTTATGTGGTCGATACGATGCCTGACGCCATGCATTCGATCCGCAGCGAGCTTGGAAGCGATGCCGTTATTTTAAGCACCAAAGAAATAAAGGTTGGCGGATTCATGGGCATGTTCACAAAAAAGAAGATTGAGGTTGTGGCTGCTGTGGAGAACGGTGCAAAGGCGGCCGCGCAGGAGAAGATTCCTGCACCGCCAATGAATGTACCGCGAAATGCAGTGCCAGAGGCCTATCAGAAGGCTGCCTCAGCCGCTGCTCCTCCGCTCCCGCCGCCTGTGACGGTAAGAGATGCGGCAGCAGCCAAGTCGTTTGCCGAGATTGCCGCAGCGCTGGCTGATCCGCTGGAGCAGGGCGGAGGCGTCGCTGTGATGCCGCCTTTAGCCAAGACGGAGCCGCCGGATATCCGCACTGAGGATATTGCAGCAGGCCAGTCGTCTGTACCGCAGCCAGAGGAGAACCGGAAGAAGCTTGCAGCGATCTATGAATCGCTTGCAACAGAGCAGTCTGAACCTGAGCATACTGCTCCCACTGAAAGCGATGTTCTGCGGGAGATCCGGGATATGAAGCAATGGATGGAACGTATTGCACGTTATTCCTCAGGGGCAGCCGAGCTGCCTGATGCGCTGGAATCCTTACGCAGCCGCCTGATTGACCAGGAGACTGACGCTGTTCTCGTAGAGGAATGGATCGGACATGTTCTGGAGCGTTACCGTGAGGAAGGAAGCAGCTGGGGGCCGGAGGAATTCGAGGCTGTGCTCAGAGAGCAGATTGATGAATTTCTGTCAGGACGCATTGCCGGCGGTATTGCCCCGGATACCCGGATTGTATATATTGCCGGGCCCACTGGGGTCGGCAAGACGACAACGATTGCCAAGCTGGCAGCGGAGCAGTTGTTCAAGCAGGGCCGCAAGGTTGGGCTGATTACCTCGGATACTTACCGGATATCGGCGGTTGAACAGCTTAGAACCTACGCTTCCATTCTCAACATGCCGCTGGAGGTTGTCCAGTCACCGGGAGATCTGCAGCGGGCGATGTTCCGGCTGGAGAGCTGTGATCTGGTGCTAATGGATACAGCCGGACGGAATTACCGCAATGAAATGCTGGTGGCTGAACTGCAGAGCCTGCTGGCCAAGGAGCTTAAGAGCGAGACCCTACTGGTGCTGAGTCTGACCTCGAAGAGCCGCGATATGAAAAAGATCGCGGAGCACTTCGGCAGATACCAGCTGGATAAGGTTGTATTCACGAAGCTGGATGAAACGGGGAGCTACGGCCCGCTGTTCAATGTCCTGAATGATTATCCCCTGAAGCTCTCTTATATTACCAACGGACAGAATGTTCCTGATGATCTTCTTATGGCCACAGGGGAGCAGATTGGCGGCATGCTGCTGGGAACAGGGGGCGGGTGATGGACCAGGCGCAGGCATTAAGACGGCTGGTCTCCAGCCAGGATACAAGGCAGGCTCCCGGAAGCGGTGCCTCCGCCCGGATCATCACGGTATGCAGCGGGAAGGGGGGAGTCGGAAAGTCGAATTTTACCCTTAACTTCGCGCTTGCACTGAAGGCCATGGGACGGAGAGTTCTTCTGTTCGATGCCGATATCGGCATGGCCAATATTGATGTCCTTATGGGTGTCTCCTCCAGATACAATCTGTACCACCTGCTCAAGCGGGAAGCGGATATCGGACAGATTATTCAGCTCGGTCCGGAGGCGCTGCCCTTCATTGCAGGGGGCTCCGGGATGGACGAGCTGTTCACACTCTCGGAGGCGGATCTGAATTACTTTACCACACAGATTGCAAGCATTGCCGATACCATGGATTTCATCCTGTTCGACACAGGGGCGGGGCTGTCCAAGGAAACGATGAAATTCATCACTTCTGCCGATGACTGCCTGGTGGTGACCACGCCTGAGCCTACCGCAATTACAGATGCATATGCGCTGATGAAGGTTGTTCATCATTCGCATCCTGAGGTTTCGTTCAGGCTGATTGTCAATCAGGCAGGGGATGAACGGGAGGCACGGGCTACCAGTGACAAAATCCGGATGGCGGCCAGCCGGTTCCTGCAGCTTGAGCTTCCCTTTCTCGGTTACATCAGCAGTGATCCGCATGTAGTACAGGCCGTTAAGAAACAAATTCCATTCTCAGTGGCTTTTCCGAACAGTATTGCAGCCAGGGATGTGCAGAGGCTTGCGCAGAGCTATCTGGCTGTGGATTCAGTAGAAACCGCTAAAGTTCAAGGCATCAAGGGATTCATCAGCAAGTGGTTGAAACGAAACAGATAATTGTTCTGAATTTGAGGGACAGAGGTGGAAAAGCTATGAGGCCATATAAAGTTCTGGTTGTTGATGATTCTGCATTCATGCGCAAGATCATTTCCGATTTAATAGAGAATGATGCCGACTTTCAAGTCACAGCGACAGCTGCCAACGGACGCGAGGCGATTGAGAAGGTTAACGAGCTTCGTCCGGATCTCGTAACCATGGATGTGGAGATGCCTGAGATGAATGGCCTGGAGGCGCTCAAAAGTATCATGGCCCAGCGTCCGCTCCCGGTGATTATGCTGTCCGGCATCAATGAAGAGGGTATGAAGGAGACGATTCTGGCCTTGGAGTGGGGGGCTTTCGATTTCATCCGAAAGCCGTCCATTTCAAACTCCCAGGATATCATCGCTGTCGGAGTGTCCCTCCGGGAGCAGATGAAGGAAGCGATGCTGGCGCGCGAGCGGCGTGAAGCCCGCGCTTCCGCCGTCAAATCGCCTGAGCCTCCTCCTCCCGCTGCTGAACCGCCTGCTCCGCGGGCTGTTGTGGAACCGGTAAGAAGGAAGCTGGAGCCGTCCAAGAAAGAAGCGGATAAAGCGCCGCTTCAGGGCACGGAGAAGCCAAGGGTCAGGGCGCCGCTTGAACCGCCCGCTGACAAACGGAAGCCGGAGACCGGCACTGAGCCGGCGGCTGCGAAGCGGGTAGCCAAGCCTGCGCCTGCAGTGCCTAAACCGGCTCCCGACAGGTTGAAAGGGCGTTCCCAGGAGGCGCAGGGCGCCGGAAGGGCTGTACAACGGGCGGCTTCTGAAATTGCTGCAGGCTCGTTCGCGGAACCTCCTGCAGCAACAGGAGGCCAGGCAAGCGGAAGCCGGAGCGTGCGCAAGCTGGTTGCTGTAGGCTGCTCAACCGGAGGTCCGAGAGCGCTGAAGGCATTCCTGGAGAACATCCCCGGTGACTTCCCGGCACCGATTGTCATTGTCCAGCATATGCCGCCTAACTTCACCAAATCGCTGGCCCAGCGTCTGAATACCTTCAGCGCGCTGGAGGTCGCGGAAGCGGAGCACGGTATGATTCTCCGGCAGGGTGCGGCGTATATTGCCCCCGGGGGTTATCACCTGACAGTGGTTCCTGTGCCTGGCGGCCAATACATGATAGAGCTTACTAAGGAAGAGGTCCGTAATGGACATCGTCCTTCTGTAGATACACTGTTTGAATCGGTATTGCAGCTTACCTCGCTGGAACGTCATGCCGTCATTATGACGGGAATGGGCAGCGACGGGGCCCGTATGATGAAAGCACTCTATGATTCGGGGGTGACATCAACCTTTGCAGAGAGTGAAGAAACCTGTGTGGTATACGGAATGCCGAGGTCTGCAGTAGAGTTGAAGTGTGTAAGACACATCCTGCCTTTGCAAGAAATTGCTCCAAGGCTGGTACAAGCCGTTAAATAATGGAATAGCGAACTCGAAGGGGAGGTACCCGCTCATGGACATGAACCAATACTTATCCATGTTTATTGATGAGTCAAATGATCATCTGCAGTCTTTGAACGAGAGCATGATGGGGCTGGAAGCGAATCCGGAGGATCTGAGTATTGTTCAGGTGATTTTCCGCTCCGCCCATACCTTGAAAGGTATGGCGGCTACAATGGGGTTTGAAGATTTGGCTTCGCTTACGCACCAAATGGAGAATGTGCTCGATCTGGTGCGCAATAACAAACTGCGGATGCAGGACTTCATTTTTGATACCCTGTTCAAAAGTATTGACGCTCTGGAATCCATGGTGGAGGATATCACCGGCGGGGGAGCGGGCAAGGCTGATGTAACAGAGATTGTCTCTTCCCTGCAGGCCATCGTACGCGGAGAGGTTCCTTCTGCCGGCAATGCTTCTGCTGAAGTCACTGCTGCTGCGTCCGGCAATGCCAGCGCGGCCCAGGTGTTCCTGGATGAGTTCCAGTACTCAGTGCTGGAGCAATCCCTTCAGGAAGGCCATCAGGTGCTGTATGTGGATGTGGCGATCCGCAAGGACTGTCAGCTCAAGGCTGTGCGTGCCTACATGGTCTTCGACCTTCTGGAGCGTTCAGGAGAAGTCGTGAAATCCTTCCCTTCGGTTCAGGACATAGAGCAGGAGAAATTCGATTACGGATTCTCCCTCTACTACATAACCCAAAAGGATGCAAGCGAGATTCAGAAGATGATTCTGAATCTGTCAGAGATCGAAGCGGTTACCGCTGTGGCGCTTGATCAGGAGTCACTTCGCCAAATGGGACAAGACACTGCGGCAGCTACAGCCGAAGCGCCCGCTCCGGCTCCGGTGCAGGAAGCTGCTCCCGTTGCTGCCGGTAATGCTTCCCCTGCGGCTTCTCTGCATCCCAAGGAAGAGAACGGCAAAGCAGCCCCGGCCCGGGCAGGAGGGTCGCCGTCGCCTTCCCGGACCATCCGTGTGGATATTGAGCGGCTGGATGTGCTGATGAATCTGTTCAGCGAGCTGCTTATTGACCGTGTCCGGCTGGAGCAGCTGGCCTCCGAGGTCCAAAACGGGGATCTTACCGAAACGGTCGAGCATATGGGCCGGGTGAGCGGAGATTTGCAAAATATCGTAATGAAGCTCCGCATGGTTCCGGTAGACACCGTATTTAACCGGTTCCCGCGGATGATCCGCGATCTGGCGAAATCGCTGGACAAGAAGGTGGATTTAATCATCACTGGAGCAGATACAGAGCTTGACCGTACCGTGATTGATGAGATTGGCGATCCGCTGGTCCATCTGCTGCGCAATGCGGTTGACCACGGGATTGAATCTATTGCAGACCGGATTGCGGCTGGGAAGCCGGAGACCGGAACCGTCCAGCTCCGGGCCTTCCATAGCGGCAATCATGTGTTCATCGAGATTGAAGAGGATGGCAAGGGCATCTATCCGAAGAATGTCTTAGCCTCTGCTGTCAAAAAGGGTGTGATTACCCAAGAGCAGGCGGGCACGATGACAGATGACGAAGCGTACCAACTGCTCTTCGCGCCTGGATTCAGTACAGCTGAGGTCATCTCTGACGTATCGGGTCGGGGCGTGGGTCTCGATGTGGTCAAATCCAAAATCTCTTCCCTGGGCGGTAACGTCACCATCTATTCTACACCAGGCAAGGGCACGAATTTCTCCGTTCAGCTTCCGCTGACCCTGTCGATCATTGCAGCGATGCTGGTTCGGCTTGGCTCAGAGAAATATGCCATTCCGCTCTCTTCCATCGTGGAGACTGGAATTGTGAAGCAATCCCAGATCCGCACCATTCACGGCAACCGGATGCTGGAGTTCCGGGGCAGCCATATTCCGCTGGTCTCCCTGAGCAAGATCTTCTCCATTCCGGACTATGATGAAAGCACGGAAGAGGAGACGGAGATCGTGGTTGTCCGCAAGGGAGAACGGCTGGTTGCCTTGGCCGTGCAGGACTTCATTGGCCAGAACGAAATTGTAATCAAGAACCTCGGCAAGTATCTCCCAGAGGTGCAGGGAATTTCCGGAGCCACGATTCTTGGAGACGGACAGGTAGCGCTTATTATCGATCCGAATGCTTTTATCAAATAATCAGGTTAGAACAGGGAGGGTCATTCCATGGCTGAAGATATCAAAGTAATTGTATTCAAGCTTGGCACTGAAGAATACGGCATTGAAGTAGAGAAGGTCCAGACGATTGAACGTATGATGCCGATTACCCGCGTACCGAAGACCTATTCCTTTATCAAAGGTGTGATCAATCTGCGCGGTGTCGTGATTCCGGTTATCGATCTGCGCGGACGGTTCGGCATCGAGGAAGCGGAGCACACCGACCAGACCCGGATCATCATCGTCAATGTGAATGAGATGGAAGTGGGCTTCATTGTTGATTCAGCCAACGATGTCATTGATCTGAACCGTGACATTATTGATGTACCGCCGGATGTCGTGGGCGGAATCAAGGCGAAGTATCTGGACGGGGTGGCCAAAATTGGTGATGACCGCCTGCTGATTATGCTTAACCTGTCTGAAGTGCTGAACAAGAGTGAAATCGTGCAGCTGGAAAGCCTGGAGGGCTAGCCTATGGAGCTATTCAAGAACTTCAAAGACTTCAAAATGGATGTGCTTAAGGAAGTCGGAAATATCGGGGCCGGCAATGCTGCCACTGCTTTATCACAACTGCTTAATAAGCCGATTGATATGGCGGTTCCGAAGGTACAGCTGCTCAGCTTCGAGGAGATCACCGATAAGGTGGGCGGAGCGGAGGAACTGGTATATGCGGTATTCCTGCGTGTGGAAGGTGAAGCCCCGGGCAACCTGTTCTTCATTCTTACCCCGGAGGCGGCAAGCAACCTGCTCAGCCGGATTGCCGGCATTGAAGTCTCCGGCGGCGATGAGCTGAGTGAGATGGAGTTATCCGCACTAAGCGAGATCGGCAATATTCTGGCCGGCTCTTATCTCTCTTCCCTGGCGGACTTCACCTCCCTGACCATGTATCCGACAGTGCCGGCGCTTGCAATGGATATGGCCGGAGCCATTCTTGGCTACGGGCTGCTGCAGTTCGGTCAGATGGGCGATGATGCGCTGCTGATCGATACGACTTTTTTAGAAGGCCAAAATGAAATTGAAGGACAATTCTTCCTTATTCCCGATCCGGAATCGTTCCCCAAAATATTCAAGGCTTTAGGAGTACCGTTCGACAATGATTGAAGAGCAGAGCATCATTAAAGTAGGTATGGCGGATCTGAACGTAGGCAGCCAGGACAGCCTTATTCGTACGACCGGTCTTGGCTCCTGTGTAGGTCTGACTCTGTTTGATCCCGGTAAAAAGCTGGCGGGGATGGCTCATGTCATGCTGCCCTCTTCAGAGATTGCCAGGGAGGGACAGCTGAATATCGCCAAGTTCGCAGATACTGCTGTGCCTGAGCTATTGGCCCGCCTGCTGGGGCTGGGGGCGGTTAGAAGCCGGATTGTGGCCAAGATGGCCGGAGGCTCGCAGATGTTTGCTTTTGCCGGAGGGAGTGACACCATGAGGATCGGGCCTCGGAATGTGGAATCCTGCAAGCTTGCTCTTGAGAGCCTTCATATTCCGCTTATCGCGGAGGACACGGGCGGCAATTATGGGCGCACGATAGAAATCTCCTGCAATACCGGAGTGATTTTTATCCGCAGCGTTCAAAAAGGCCCGAAGGAAATTTAGCCATGAGCAGGAAACTATTGCTGAATATTGTGGCCGGACTGATCGGATTTGTACTAACCTTCCTTGCGAACAACGGACAGAACCTGCTGGGTACCAGCCTGATCCGGGGCATGTACGGATTTATTATCTGGTTTGTGCTTGCTTTCTTCCTGAGATGGGTATTGGGTTTTATTATCGGAAAAGAATCCTCAGACCCGGAAGCCGGTTTGTTCGATAACGGAGAGTCTCTTGGCGGGAAGCTTGATATTAGTACACCTGAAGAGGATCAGGAGCTCAAAGACCTGTTAACCCCAAAACGGGAGGCGGTCAGTGAAGAGCCCGGGGGGTTCACGCCTTTGCAGCCTCCGAAGCTAGTCTCTATGAAAGATCCTGAAGAATTGGCCAAGGCCGTTCGTCACCTGAAAGAAGAATAAGCGAGTACTGCGGCGAAAGTCCGTCATCTTGCGCCGCATGTTTGCCCGCTGACTAAACTTTGGGAAGGGTGAAAGCCGTTGAACGAGCGTAAAGCAGCTCAGTCGGAAACAGACCTGCTTTGGGAGCAGTGGAAAGAGCACGGCGATCCTGAAGCTAAAAAAAAGCTGATTGAGAGTTATCTCCATATTGTTGATTACGTGTCCAGCCGTCTGGCAGTAGGGCTGCCCAAAAACGTCTCCAAGGACGATTTGGCCAGCAACGGTGTCATGGGACTCATTGATGCGATCGAAAAATTCGACTACAAGCGGGGGCTTCAATTCCAGACCTATGCTTCGTGGCGGGTTCGGGGAGCAATCCTTGATTCTCTGCGGCAAAGTGACTGGGTTCCCAGATCCGTACGCGAAAAAGCGAAAAAAATCGAGGATGCCTACCAGCAGCTGGAGCAGAAGTATTTGAGATCGGTAAGTGACGATGAAATGAGCAAGTATCTGAATATTTCGGAAACGGAGTTTCAGACGATGCTGCAGGATGTCGCAGTAATGTCGCTCTGTTCATTGGAAGATCCTATACGTGAAGAAGAATCAGAGACACGAATGTCCATATTGGTAGATGACAAGGCCAAGAATCCGGACCGTAAAGTGAATGAGTTCTACCTGAGGGATACGCTAACCAAAGGCATCGAGAAACTAACAGTGAAAGAACGGACCGTCGTGTCCCTTTTATATTATGAGGATTTATCTTTAAGCGAGATTGCGGAAGTGATGTCACTGTCTCCTTCGCGAATCTCCCAGCTTCATTCCAAAGCTATTTTGCGGCTAAGAGGAACACTTGAGAAGAACCGGGACCTTCTGATGCAAAATGATTAACCGGGTGACGGTGACAAGGGGGAGCAGAAATTGATCGGTCAATATGTATTGAGCCAATACCTGAGCATTACTTTTTCGGAGGATAAGGGGATTGCTTACCTTCAGTTCACCAAGAAGGATGAGAAGTTCACTTGTTCGGTCGAGGACCTTGAGAGCTTCCTGTCCAGTCACAATATTCGTTTCGGTATCCAGCATGATATTGTGCAGCGGATTAGCAGCAACCCGGAAGAATACTTCTGGAACCGGGTGCCGATCGCGATTGGACAGCCTGCTGTCAACGGTAAGGATGGCCGCATTGTGCTGACCGTTGATATGGAGGAGGACCGCAAGCCTCTAGAGAAAGAGGATGGCAAGGTGGATTACAAAGAGCTGGTCCGGCTGCATAACGTAAGGAAGGGCCAGCTTATTGCCAAGGTTATTCCGGCAGAGAACGGTGTGAGCGGCAAAACGGTAACCGGGGAGGAGCTTCCGTTCCGGGCAGGGAAGGAGGCTCATTTCAAGGTAGGCAAGAATGTGGTGGTGGATCAGGAAGAGACCTCCATGTATTCTGCGATTGACGGATTGGTCACGCTGACAGACAAGGGCAAGATCAATGTATTTCCGGTGTATGAAATCAATGGGGATGTGGATTACAGCACGGGCAATATTGATTTCGTGGGCACGGTGGTCATCCGCGGCAATGTGCTTACCGGCTTCACCGTCAAATCCGCAGGAGATATCCGGGTGGTCGGCGGGGTAGAGGGGGCCGAGCTGATATCGGGCGGGTCCATCGAGATTACGGGCGGCATCATCGGATATAATAAAGGGCTCGTTCATGCCGGTAAAAATGTTAAGGTCTCGTTCATCCAGGATGGCAATGTTGTGGCCGGGGAGGATGTTATAGTCTCACAAAGCATCATGCATTCCAGCATCCGGGCAGGCCGCGATGTGTTGTGCAACGGCGCCAAAGGCTTAATTGTTGGCGGTATTGTGCAGGCGGGTGAACACGTGATTGCCCGCACCGTCGGCAATACCATGTCTACAGCTACAGCGATTGAAGTGGGCGTTGTTCCCGAGCTGAGAAATGAGATCAACGAACTGCGCCAGGAGCTCCGGCAGCTTCTTGAGAATGAGGACAAGACCAATAAGGCGCTGTATCTGCTTAATCAGCTGGCGAACAATGGCCAGCTATCGCCCGATAAGGTGGCGCTTCGCGTCAAGCTTAATGCCACCAAGCAATCCCATATGCGTGATGAAAAGAGAATTAAAGAGCGTGTGCTGGAGATCGAGCGCATGCTGGAGGACACCGGCAGAGCTAAGGTTGATGTCGTCAAGACGATCTATGGAGGCTCTAAGATCGTAATCGGCAGATATACCAGGTTCGTCAAGGACCCGACGGAGCGGGTATCCTTCATTTACAGTGAAGGGGATATATCCATAATACCGTATGTATAATCAGGCAGGCAGCCGAGGCGGCCTGCTATTCCTTGATTCTGTAACCAATGAGTGGAGAAGAGGGATCTTATGAGTCTGAAACCGGTGGAACTGCAAATTGCTTTGCCCCGTACCCATGATGCGGGCAAAGTTCAGAACAACCTTCAGCAGCGTCCTGCACTCGACCAGCAGCAATTGGCAGGCCAGAATGTCAAGCAGACCCAGGAGATTGCGCAGCGCAGCAGCGAGGTGGACGAGTCCGCAGAATCCGCGCTGCGGGACGGCGGAAAGGGGAACGGCTCCGGGAGTCAGCCTCACACACGTAAGCAGGGCAATCAGGAGAACACCCATGATGCCGAACATCCCTATAAGGGGCACCGTATAGATTTCAGTCTCTGATTTCGACCAGAATAACCGCAAATGCAGTTAAGGCATCCTATGAATTAAACGCAGAAGGAGATTACACACTTGGAACCATGGGTATACATCGTGCTGGTAGGCGCAGTTGCTATTGTTTATGCCCTGCGGCTGCCGGCCAGAACGGGGAAGGAAGACTCGGAGAAGAAGAGCCTGAAGGAGACGGAGGCGGCTCTGGAGCTCTACATGGCCGATATCGAACACGAAAACTCCGAGCTGCTGAAGCTGGTGGGCAGTATTAAGACACAGTCACAGAGCAATAAAGCGGCCCTGCAGGAAGAGATCGGTGGACTGCGGGAGCAGGTGGGCGAGCTGCAGAAGAGCCTGCTGCTGATGGATGCGCGGCTGACCGCAGAAGAGAAGGGACTGCTTCAGCTGGCAGCCACCTTCTCGCGGGAAGCTTCGTCCGGACACGCGGAGAAGCCCCAGGGCAGGGAGCAGGCTGCCGAGGCAGTACCTCCTGCTAAGCCAAGACCCGTCAGCTCCATTAAGCTGCGGTATCCCCGGCTGTTCGAGCTGCATGAGCAAGGGAAATCGATCGATTCTATCGCCAAGACCGCCGGTCTGCAGCGGGGCGAGGTGCAGCTGATCCTGCAGCTTGCCCAGCAGGAGGAATCCGTATGATGAAGAACCGGTTCTTTATGCTGGGACTAGGGATCGGGCTAATATCCGGAGCGCTGCTGCTGCAGCTGATGATAGCCGGACGGACCGCTCCTCTGACCAAAGAAGAGCTGATCCGGCAAGCGGCTAGCCTGAACCTGACTGTTGTAGATCCGGCAGAAGCTGCTGCAACAGCAACGCCGTCACCGGAGGAAGCGGCCGAGGCCCAGGCTTCCGGGGCGCCAGCAGCAACACCGACAGCTGCGCCTGCTGTCCCGCCCAAGCCGGCAGCAACACCAAGCGCCGCAACGACTCCGGGCAAGCCTTCAGCTCCTGCACAGCCGCAGAGTACCGCAGCACCTGTTACCAAGGCTCCGGCTACGCCTGAAGCGCCTGTGGCTGCGGTTGACGGGGTAATCTCTCTTAAGATCCCCACTGGAATTACGCTCGCCCAGACGGCAGATCTGCTTGCGGAAGCCGGGGTTATCGAGGATAAGAACAAGTTCCTCCAGACAGCAAACGGCCGTAAGGTGAACACTATCATTCAATACGGCAGCTACAGCTTCAGTAAGGGAGAGAGCATCAACTCCATTATTGACAAGCTGATTACCGTAAAAAAGTAATCGTTGCATAGGCTGTTTTATTATGATATATTAATTGACGGTGTTAAAACACACGCCGGTTGATTTCGACAAGGGGTGCTTTCTTCTGAAGAAAGTCTTGCTGAAAGATGACGCGCGGCGGAGGAGACACACAATAAACCAAACTTAGGAGGTGTGTGAAGATGGCAGTAATCTCCATGAAGCAGCTTCTCGAAGCTGGGGTACACTTCGGTCACCAGACTCGTCGTTGGAACCCAAAGATGGATCGTTATATCTTCACTGAAAGAAACGGAATTTACATTATTGACTTGCAAAAGACAGTCAAGAAGGTAGAAGAGGCTTACAACTTTGTAAAGAGCGTCGCTGGCGACAACGGCACAATCCTATTTGTAGGAACAAAGAAGCAGGCACAGGATTCCGTAAAAGAAGAAGCTGAACGTTCGGGTATGTTCTTCATTAACCAGCGCTGGCTCGGTGGTACCCTGACTAACTTCCAGACTATTCAGAAGCGTATTGACCGCCTGAAGAAATTGGAAGCTTGGGAAGAAGACGGTACCTTTGCAGTATTGCCTAAGAAAGAAGTTATCCTTCTCCGCAAAGAGAAAGATCGTCTTGAGAAATTCCTGGGCGGTATCAAGAACATGAAAGGTCTTCCAAGCGCGCTGTTCATCATTGACCCGCGTAAAGAGCGCATTGCAGTAGCAGAAGCTCGCAAATTGGGTATTCCTATCGTAGCTATCGTTGATACTAACTGCGATCCGGATGAAATTGACTACGTAATCCCAGGCAATGACGACGCAATCCGCGCCGTGAAGCTCTTGACTGGTAAGATGGCTGATGCTGTTGTTGAAGCTCATCAGGGCGAAGACACAACTACAGCTTAAGTAGTAACCGGAACATAAAACATAAACTTAAATGAAAAGGGTGGTTGGCAGGTGGATAACCTCTCACTGCCCTTTTTTTAAAATGCAAGCAAGTATCGCTTTATGCCCGCGTATGACAACGACTATGACCCTGGAGGGAATAACAATGGCAGTAGATGCAAAAGCAGTGAAGGAACTTCGTGAAAGAACAGGGGCAGGAATGCTCGATTGTAAGAAAGCGCTGGAAGAAGCAAACAACGACATCACCAAAGCAGCAGAATTGCTTCGTGAAAAAGGTCTGTCCGCAGCAGCGAACAAGGCCGGACGTATTGCTACTGAAGGTACTGTAGAATCCTATATCCACGCTGGCGGCCGTATTGGCGTTCTGGTGGAAATCAACTGCGAAACTGACTTCGTAGGCAAAACGGATTCCTTCAGAGAATTCGCACGCGACATCGCTATGCAAATCGCAGCAGCGAACCCGCTGTATGTCCGCCGTGAAGAAGTACCTTCTGAAGACGTAGAGAAGGAAAAAGAAATTCTTAAGGCACAAGCGCTGAACGAAGGCAAGCCTGAGAAGATCGTTGAAAAAATGGTGGAAGGCCGCATCAGCAAGTTCTATGAAGAATACTGCCTGATGGAGCAATCCTTCGTTAAAGACCCGGACAAGACAATCTCCCAGCTGCTGAATGAAAAAATCAGCACGATTGGCGAGAACATCACCATCCGCCGCTTTGTTCGTTTCGAACTGGGTGAAGGTCTGGAGAAGAAAGTCGACAACTTCGTAGAAGAAGTTATGGCACAAGTAAAACAATAATAACTGCATGACATTGAATAAGAACTGAATACAGGCAAGCATCAAAAGAGCGGAACACATACAAGTAGTGTTCCGTCTTTTGTAGAAAGTGAGGGTATATAATTGGAACAACCGGTATTTAAGAGAGTAGTCCTTAAGGTAAGCGGTGAATCGCTCGCCGGACAGAATGGCTATGGCATCGATGCCGATACGATCATCTCTATTGCAGAGCAGGTCAAGGAAGTCGTGGAGCTTGGAGTTCAGGTTGCGATTGTATGCGGCGGTGGCAACATCTGGCGCGGAATCGCCGGAAGTGCAAGCGGTATTGACCGGGCAACAGCCGATTATATGGGAATGCTGGCAACAGTGATGAACTCGCTGGCATTGCAGGACGCTCTGGAGCAGATCGATGTCCCTACCCGGGTTCAGACCTCTATCGCCATGCAGCAGATTGCTGAGCCTTATATCCGCCGCCGGGCGATCCGGCATCTGGAGAAGGGCCGCGTAGTTATTTTTGCCGCAGGGACAGGGAATCCGTTCTTCTCGACAGATACTACGGCAGCACTTAGAGCAGCCGAGATTGAAGCCGAGGTTATCCTCATGGCCAAGAATAAGGTAGACGGCGTCTACTCAGCAGATCCGTTCAAGGACAGCACAGCCGTTAAGTTCGAGCAGCTTACTTACATGGATATTCTGAACAAAAACCTGGGGGTTATGGATTCTACCGCTTCCTCACTCTGCATGGATAATAATATACCGCTCATTGTGTTTGCTATTACAGAGCAAGGCAATATTAAACGCGTCGTTCTCGGCGAAAAGATCGGGACGATCGTTAAAGGGAGTGTAAATTAAATGCCACAATCGGTTAAGAAGAATGCCGAAGAGCGTATGGAAAAAGCGATTCTCTCGCTGAAACGCGACTTGGCAACACTGCGGGCAGGACGCGCTTCGACGTCGCTGCTGGATCGCATCCAGGTTGAATATTACGGTGCTCCAACTCCTATTAATCAGCTGGCCAACATCAGCACACCGGATTCCCGGACCCTGCTGATCCAGCCGTGGGACAAAACTTCGATGTCAGACATCGAAAAGGCGATTATGAAATCCGACATTGGGATTACTCCAGCCAATGACGGTACGATCATCCGCCTGTCGATTCCTCCGCTTACCGAGGAACGCCGCACTGAGCTGGTGAAATTCACCAAGAAGTTTGGTGAAGAAGCGAAGGTAGCGATCCGCAACATCCGCCGCGATGCCAATGATGACATTAAGAAGATGGAGAAGAACGGCATTTCAGAAGATGAATCACATGGACATCAGGAAGATATCCAGAAATCAACGGATAAGTTCATAGCTGAAGTCGACAAAGTGCTCTTGTCCAAAGAAAAAGAGATTATGGAAGTATAACGAAATTCATGAGACTTCAGGCCCCTCCGTTAATGGTGGGGTTTGTCTCTTTCTGATAAGAGCTTGGAGGAAACGGAAATGATCAAACGGATTCAAGAATGGCTGAGCCGTAAAGACAGGCAGGAGCCAGTCGAGATTTCACCGGATAATATTCCCCGGCACGTAGCGATAATTATGGATGGCAACGGGCGCTGGGCGAAGCGGCGCGGTATGCCCCGGGTTGTGGGCCATCAGAACGGGATGAAGGCAGTCAAACGTGCTACCATTGCAGCGAATGACCTCGGAGTAGAATTTTTGACTCTGTACGCTTTCTCTACGGAGAACTGGACCCGGCCGAAGGATGAAGTGGATTTCCTGATGCGCCTCCCCGTAGAATTCCTGGCGATTGAACTGGATGAACTCATTGAGAAGAATGTACAGGTGCGCGTAATGGGCAACACGGAGGCTTTGCCTTCCCATACCCGCAAGGCGATGGAAGAAGCGGTCGCCCGCACACTAAGCAATACCGGACTTATACTTAATTTTGCTCTGAACTACGGCGGGCGCAAAGAGATTGAGGACTGTATGCGCGCTCTGGGCAAGGATATCCAGGCAGGAATTCTGTCACCTGAAGAGATCACTTCAGAGCTGATTGACAACAGACTGTCATCCAGCGGATTACCCGATCCTGACCTGCTCATCCGTACGAGCGGGGAGATGCGGCTCAGTAACTTTATGCTGTGGCAAATCGCCTATAGTGAATTTTGGTTTACGGATGCGTACTGGCCGGAGTTCGACAAGACGCATCTGATGCAGGCTGTGGCTGAATATCAGCGCCGCACACGCCGTTATGGTGGATTGAAGTAGCCTGATGGGAGAGGGATTCTTTGAAGCAGCGATTGATTACCGGAATTGTTGCCGGGGCCTTGTTTTTAGGGTTATGCTATTGGGGTGGCTGGCCGTATCAGCTGATGCTGACTGCGATGGCCCTCATCGGCTATTATGAATTTGTGAAAATGACAGGTACAGCAACCTTCGGGCTGACTGCTGTATTTGGATATGCCTCTGTAGTAGGCTTTATGATTCCTTGGGATCTCCTTGGAACGAATAAGCTATTCTCCTGGGAACAGGGGATTTGGCTGGTATTGCTGCTGTTCCTGCTGGTCACTGTCTTCAGTAAGAATAAGCTTGATATTAAAATCACCGCGATGATGTTCACTGGCATTGTTTACATAGGAATGGGGTTCTCGTATATGGGAATCGCCCGCGGTGCGGGAGATGGCCATGGCCTCTTCTGGACGATCCTGCTGCTATGCTGTATATGGGGCAGTGATGCCGGAGCCTATTTTGTCGGCAGAAGCTTTGGGAAGAACAAGCTGTGGCCTGCGATCAGTCCTAACAAGACTATAGAGGGCGCGCTTGGCGGAGTATTGATTTCTGCTGTCATATCGATTGTGTTTGCTATACTGGTTCCTGATCTGCTGACTATCGGACGCGCGCTGCTGATTGGAATTGCCTGCGCTGTGCTGGGTCAGCTTGGAGATCTTGTACAATCTGCCTATAAACGGGTGTACGGTATTAAGGATTCAGGCTCACTCTTGCCGGGTCACGGTGGCATCCTGGACCGCTGCGACAGCTGGATCATCGTATTTCCTTTCGTACATATCGTAATGCTGATGCCTTACTATTAACGACAGGGAGAAGGAAAGCAACTGTGAAAAAAATTAGTATTCTCGGCTCTACGGGCTCCATCGGTACCCAGACGCTGGATGTGGTAGCTATGCATCCGGAAGCTTTTGAAGTCGATGGACTGGCGGCGGGAAGTAATACTTCACTGCTGCTGGAACAGGTCCGCCGTTTCAAGCCTCGCCGTGTATCGGTATCCACGAAGGAGCTTGCACAGGAGATCAGATCCAGTCTGCCTGCCGGCGTAGAGCTGTATAGCGGAAGTGAAGGTCTGGTGGAGATTGCTGCCGGAGGCGATGCACAGACGGTCGTAACTGCGCTTGTAGGCAGTGTAGGACTTCAGTCTACGCTGGCGGCGATTGAAGCCGGCAGACATATTGGACTGGCTAATAAGGAGACACTGGTGACCGCCGGACATCTGGTTACAGAGCTGGCTGGACGCAAAGGCGTGAAGCTGCTGCCAGTGGATAGTGAGCATTCGGCGATTTTCCAATGCTTAAACGGGGAGAACCGTGAGGATGTGGCTTCAATTACCATTACTGCCTCGGGCGGTTCATTCCGTGATTATAAGCGTGAACAGCTTACGAATGTTACCGTAGCGGACGCACTGCGTCACCCTAATTGGAGCATGGGGGCCAAGATTACTATTGACTCGGCAACCATGGTTAACAAAGGCCTGGAGGTTATTGAAGCCCACCATTTGTTCGCCCTTCCGTATGAGCAGATTGATGTGGTGCTGCATCCGGAGAGTATCATTCACTCCTTTGTGGAGTTCTGCGACAGCAGCATTATTGCTCAGCTTGGGACTCCTGATATGCGGGTTCCAATTCAATATGCGCTCACCTATCCCGACCGCTGGCCGTCTCCTGCGAAGCGTTTGTCTCTGGCTCAGGTAGCCAGCCTGACCTTCCGGGAGATGGATTATGAGCGCTATCCGGCGCTGAAGATGGCTATTGACTGCGGCATAGCGGGCGGCACATTCACAACAGCCTTCAATGCAGCCAATGAGGTCGCCGTGGCCCGCTTCCTGCGCGGTGAGATTCCCTTCCTGCGGATTGATGAGATTATTGATGAAGTGCTTCAGCGTCATCACAATGAGGCGAACCCCGGTCTGGAACAGATCCACAGTAGCGATATAGCTTCCCGGGAGCTTGCGGCTGTCCTGTAAAGGGATAAGAGGCCTTTGGAAACGGTGAATATGGCTGTACCCTGAAAAATAGGTGTGGACTGTTGATTCTCTTGTGCCCTGCCTTGGAATAATGATAAATTAAGAGGACATACTTCGGTCTTACACCTTAAGGGGGAATGTTGCGCTATGGAGATGGTAAGAGTTGTTTTTTTAACGGTGTTTATGTTCTTTGTTCTGGTGACTGTCCATGAATGGGGACATTATTATTTTGCCAAACGCGCCGGAATTCTTGTACGGGAATTTGCGATCGGTTTCGGTCCGAAACTGTTCTCTTATAAACGCGGTGAAACCCAGTTCACGCTCCGCCTGCTGCCCTTCGGGGGATACGCCCGTATGGCCGGCGAAGACCCGGAGATGGTTGAGATCGGCCCCGGGCAGACCATTGCTGTCCGGCTGGGCCAGGATAACAAGGTAAAGAATATTTACCTCGATTCCCTGGATACGCGCAGAAATGTTATACGCGGCGAAGCACAGTTCACGGATCTGGAGAATGAACTGAAGATCCGCCTTGATGTAGATGGTGAAGTGACCACCTATGATGTGAATCCGCAGGCGATGATGATCAAAGGCACCCAGCAGACGCAAATTGCGCCTAAGGACCGCCAGTTCGGCAGCAAAACCGTCGGCCAGCGCGCGATAGCGATCCTGGCCGGACCGGTGATGAACTTCATTCTGGCGTTTGTGCTATTTGCACTTCATCTGCAGATGGCCGGAATCCCGGTGGAGAATCCGACCTATGTGAAGATCGGTGACGTCAGCGTAGGAATGCCTGCGCAGGAAGCAGGTCTTCAGAAGGGCGACATCGTCGTCACTGTGGACGGGCAGGCCATCGGCGGAGATTACCAGAAGATGATCAAGCTGACTTCAGCCTCCAAAGGCAAAGAAATGAACTGGACGCTGAAGCGCGGCGAAGAGACCTTGAATGTGACCATGATTCCCCGTGGAATGGAAGGGGAGCAAGGCGGCAAGGTTGGAATTACGCCGGAGCTTCCTACCCGCAAGGCTGGAGTGGGGGAGACAATTACCAAGTCCGGTACAGCTATGGTCGACACCACCAAGCTGATTTTTATCGGCTTCAAGCAGCTGATCAACAAATTTAATATGGATGATATCTCCGGGCCGGTGGGCACGTTCCAATTGACCGGGCAGATTGCCCAGCAGGGGATTCAGTATTTGACCTATTGGGCGGCTATTCTCAGCCTCTATTTGGGGATCTTCAATCTTCTGCCGATTCCTGCACTGGATGGCAGCCGGCTTGTATTCCTGGGTGTTGAGGCACTGCGCGGCAAGCCGGTGGACCCGAGCAGGGAAGGCATGGTCCACTTTGTAGGCTTTGCCCTGCTGTTCCTGGTGATGATCGCTGTTACGTATAATGATATTTTACGCCTCATAAGCGGCTGACGGATGTCATATCTTTTTTATCCCGCGATGCATTTGATTGGGCTTCATACCTAATGTGCAATCTGAGGGGCGAATAATAGGAGGATTTCTTCACATGGCCAAAGACAAGCAGTTCGTTACAGAGATCACGCCGCAGGGCGAGGATTTCTCACGCTGGTATATCGATGTTATCAAAAAAGCGGACCTGATGGATTATTCGCCGGTCCGCGGCTGTATCGTGTTCAAACCGGACGGCTATGAAATCTGGGAGCATATCCAGGAGGAAATGAACCGCCGCCTGAAGGCAACCGGTCACCGGAACGCCTACTTCCCGCTGTTCATTCCCGAGAGCTTTTTCCAGAAGGAGAAGGAGCATGTGGAGGGCTTCAACCCAGAGCTGCCTTGGGTCACTGAGGCCGGAGGCGATGTGCTGGAAGAACGTCTGGCGATCCGCCCTACGTCCGAGACGATGTTCGGCCATATGTATTCCAAGTGGATTCAGTCTTACCGCGACCTTCCGGTGCTGATCAACCAATGGGCCAACGTGGTCCGCTGGGAGAAACGTACCCTGCCGTTCATCCGTACGACAGAATTCCTCTGGCAGGAAGGCCATACCGCGCATGAGAATGAGACGGAAGCACGCGAAGAAACGATGAAGATGCTTGATAACTACCGCGACTTCGTGGAGACCTTTCTGGCTATTCCGGTAGTGACCGGACAGAAGACGCCATCCGAGCGGTTCGCCGGTGCTGTGGATACGTATTCCATTGAAGCGATGATGAAGGATGGACGGGCTGTACAGGCCGCTACCTCCCATTATCTGGGCACCAAGTTCGCGGTTGCTTTTGATATCCAATATCTGAACCGGGAGAATGTACTGGAACATGCACACACCACCTCGTGGGGCTCTACCACGCGTCTGATCGGTTCGCTCATCATGGTGCATGGTGACGACCGCGGACTGGCTCTGCCGCCGAAGGTAGCACCTACGCAAGTCATTATGATTCCAATCGGACCGCCTAAGACCCGCGAAGCAGTCATCGGACGTACCGACGAACTGTTTGGTGAGCTTAAGAGCGCCGGAATCCGCGTGCGTGTGGATGACCGTGCGGATGTAACCCCGGGCTGGAAGTTCAATGAATATGAAATGCGCGGCGTGCCTGTCCGTCTGGAGCTTGGACCGCGTGATATGGAGAATGGCGTCTGCGTGCTCGTATCCCGGATCAGCGGCGAGAAGAAGGTCATTCAGCAGGAGAACCTGGTTGAAGAAGTGAATGCGATGCTTGCGCAGGTCCACCAGGAAATGTACGAGCGGGCACTGAAATTCCGTGAGGATCATTTCTATTCCGTAGACACTCTTGAGCAGATGAAGGATTCTATGGAAGAGAAACGCGGCTTTGCGCTTGCAGGCTGGTGCGGCTCTGAGGAATGTGAAGATAAGGTCAAGGAAGAGACCGGCGCAGGCAGCCGTAATATTCCGTTCCACCCGTCAGAAACGAAAGAGACCTGTATTTGCTGCGGCAAGCCTGCTCAGCATACGGTTGTATTTGCCAAAGCATATTAATCGGCAACCTTATATTTGTTATTTTTTATATCAGCTTCTGGCGAGAGGAGTCGGCGGGCCGCAAGTACCCAATGCTTTTTTAGCCGGAGGCTTTTTCTTACAATTATTGCCGAGTTAGGTGGGGAATGCATGGAGCAGAACGTGGAGAGAAGAAAGAGATTTGAGCTGTTGATGAAGCAGGGGGAGATTCCGCCTGCCATGATTGATCCTTATTTTGTAGACGGACAGATTGAACGGGTGGAGATTAGCCGCGGCAACCATGACTGGCATATCGTGATTGCGAAGACAACCCTGATTCCCGCCCAGACCTACCGGGCATTTATTCTTAGAATGCGTGAGAAGCTGCAGCATATTGCCAAGGTCAGCTTCTTGTTCCTATATGATGATACTGTAAGCAGAGCCGATATTGTACAGGAGTACTGGGGCATGTTCCTGGAGTGGGTCCAGCGTGAGATTCCGTCCGTCAACGGTTGGCTGACGCGCTCCAGCCAGGAGCTGCAGGACGGCACGCTCATCCTAAGCCTGAACGATTCCATGTCGCTCGAACTGGCCCGCAAAAAGGGTATCGAAGCCGCCATTATTAAATATTATGATAAATACTTCGCGCTCCCTCTCAAGGTCAAGCTGCAGATGTCCGAGGATGAGACCAAGAACAAAGCGGATGCCTATGAGGAATTCCAGCAGAAGCTCCAGCAGGAGCAGCGTGAGCTGGTAGAGCTGATGATGATGAACAGTGAGCCGGACGAGCCTGAAGAAGCGGGGGACCCGGGCGAGGTCATTAAGCTTCAGATCGGGAATGACATTAAGGAGCAGGCCGTCTCCATTCTGGAGATTCAGGATGAAGAGAAGAAGATTACAATCCAGGGGACGATCTTCGGGCTGGACAGCAAGGAGCTGCGTAACGGGAATACGCTGTTCACCTTCTGCATCACAGACTTTACGGATTCCCTGCAGATGAAGATGTTCGCCAAAACCAAGGAAGAGCTGAAGATCATGGGCCAGCTGGCTAACGGCAAATGGGTCCGGGCGCGCGGCAAAGTGGAGTATGACCGGTTCATGCAGATTCCCGAGCTGGTGATGATTCCTTCGGATCTGACCGAGGTGTCGGCGCCGCCTGCCCGTAAGGACAATGCCAAGGAGAAGCGCGTGGAGTTCCACCTGCATACGACTATGAGCACGATGGATGCGGTAGCACCGATTGATGCCTATGTCAAAACAGCTGCGAAATGGGGCCACCCGGCACTTGCAGTTACCGACCACGGCAATGTTCAGAGCTTCCCGGATGCGAATCATGCCGCCCATAAGCATAAGCTCAAGATGCTCTACGGTGTCGAGGCTAATGTCGTCAATGACGCGGTCAATATCGTGGAGAATGCGCAGCCGCTGGAGCTTAAGACGGCAACCTATGTCGTTTTTGACATCGAGACCACGGGGCTGTCCATCACACGCAATAACATCACGGAGCTTGCGGCGATCAAGATGTGCGAAGGCAAGGAGCTGGACCGCTACACCACCTTTGTCAATCCGCATGAGAAAATTCCCTACCACATCCAGCAGCTGACAAACATTACGGATGAAATGGTCAAGGATGCCCCGGATCTGGAACCGGTACTTAAGGAATTCGTGGAGTTTGTAGGAGACAGCATTCTCGTTGCGCACAATGCGCGGTTCGATATGGGCTTCATTCAAGCTTCTCTGAAGAAGCTGGGGCAGCCGGAGCTGCCGAATCCTTCACTGGATACGCTGGAGCTGGCGCGTCTGCTCTTCCCCAAAATGAAGAACCACCGGCTCAATACGCTTGCTGACAAGTACAAGGTACTGCTGGAGAGCCATCACCGTGCGGTGGATGATACGATAGCACTGGGCGGGATTCTGAATGGTCTCTTGGCCGATGCGGAGAAGATGAAGGGGATGACACGGCTGGACCGGCTGAATGATTATGTAGGCAATGACCTGTCGAATGTGCGGCCGTTTCACTGCGGCATCTATGCACTGAATCCCATCGGTAAAAAGAACCTCTACAAGCTGATCTCCATGTCGCATACCGAGTACTACAAGCGGGTACCCTGCATTCCCAAATCGAAGCTTGAAGAGCATCGTGACGGACTGCTCGTCATATCCGGCTGTGAGCGGGGCGAGTTCTTCGAGGCTGTGCTGAACAAGACCGTAGAAGAGGCGATTGAGGTTGCCCAGTTCTATGATGTGCTGGAAATCCAGCCGCTGACCATGTACATGCATCTGGTGGATAAAGGGTTCGTAGCGAGCCCTGAGGACCTGCGGGGAGTTGTACGTAAAATCTGTGAGATTGGCGAGCAGATAAACAAGCCGGTGATAGCCACTGGGAATGTGCACTATCTGGAGCCGCGCGATAAGCTGTTCCGCGATATTACGATCCATGGGATTACCGGGTTCAGTCCGCTGAAGGACCAGAACAAGCCGGATGCCCACTTCCGTACAACCGATGAGATGCTTGCCGAGTTCGAATACCTGGGTGCAGCCAAAGCGAAGGAAGTCGTGGTAACGAATACTGTTGAGCTGGCTGAGCGGTTCGAGGAATACGATCTGTTCCCAAGCGATCTCTTCACACCTATTATTGAAGGTGCGGACGATGAGATCCGCAATACCTGCTATGACACTGCCAAATCGATCTACGGCGAGGAGCTGCCGGAGGTTGTGGTTGCCCGTCTGGAGAAGGAGCTTGCCCCGATTATTAAATACGGGTTCTCCGCCAACTATCTGATCTCGGAACGGCTGGTCAAAAAGTCGAACCAGGACGGTTATCTCGTCGGCTCCCGTGGATCGGTAGGTTCATCTGTGGTGGCTACCTTCCTCGGTATCTCGGAGGTTAATCCGCTTCCGGCTCATTATATTTGCACTAATTCCGAATGCCGGCACAGCGAATGGTTCCTGGACGGAAGTGTGCCGAGCGGCTTTGACTTGCCGGATAAGGACTGCCCGGATTGCGGCGGCAAGCTTAAGGGAGAAGGACAGGATATTCCGTTTGAGACCTTCCTGGGCTTCAAAGGGGACAAGGTTCCCGATATCGACCTTAACTTCTCCGGGGAGTATCAGCCGAACGCCCATAATTTTACCAAAACAATGTTCGGTCCGGACAATGTATTCCGCGCGGGAACCATCGGTACAGTGGCGGAGAAGACCGCGTTCGGCTTCACTAAGAAATATGAGGAGCATCACCAGAAGCGCTGGCGCGGCGCGGAGGTCGGACGGCTTGCCGCCGGCTGTACCGGTGTGAAGCGCAGTACGGGGCAGCATCCCGGCGGTATCGTTGTTTTGCCGGACTACATGGAGATCGAAGATATCACTCCGGTGCAGTTCCCGGCGGATGATGTTACAGCCGAGTGGAAGACCACCCATTTCGACTATCACGCCTTCGATGCCAACCTGCTCAAGCTCGATATTCTCGGCCACGATGATCCGACGATGATGCGGATGCTGCAGGATCTGACTGGCGTCGACCCGACGACCATTCCAATGAATGATCCGAAGGTGATGAGTATGTTCAACTCTACGGATGCGCTCGGGGTAAGGCCGGATCAGATCCGCACCCCGGTAGCCACTTATGGAGTGCCCGAGATGGGGACGAAGTTCGTCCGCCAGATGCTTGTCGAAGCGAAGCCGTCCAGCTTTGCCGATTTGCTGCAGATTTCGGGGCTGTCCCATGGAACCGGCGTGTGGCTGGGAAATGCCCAGGAGCTGATCAAGAACAACACCTGCAACATTAAGACGGTTATAGGCTGCCGTGATGATATTATGCTCTATCTGATCTATAAGGCGGGCATGGATGCCAGTCTGGCCTTTAAAATTACGGAGAGCGTGCGTAAAGGGAAGGGCTTGCCGCCGGAGTGGATTGACGAGATGAAGAATTGCAAGGTGCCGCAGTGGTATATCGATTCCTGTCTCAAAATCCAGTACATGTTCCCGAAGGCCCATGCCGCGGCTTATGTTATATCAGCGGTGCGAACAGCCTTCTTCAAGCTGTATCATCCGATAGAATACTATGCGACTTACTTCTCGGTCCGCGCGGCGGATTTCGATATCGAGCTGTGCTGCAAAGGCTACGAAGCCATTGCGCGCCAGCTGGTAGAGATCGAAGCCAAGGGCTTCCAGGCGCTGCCTAAGGAAAAAGCCATGCTTCCGGTCCTGGAGATGGCCCTGGAGATGACCGCACGCGGCTTCACCTTCAAGAACATTGATCTGTACCGCTCGGACGCTACCAAATTTACCGTAGACGGTACGAGCCTGATTCCTCCATTCTCCTCGCTTGCGGGAATCGGGGATAATGCTGCGATTAATATCGCCGCTGCCAAGGACGCAGGAGAATTCCTCTCCATTGAGGATTTCCAGCAGAAATCCAAGGCCAGTAAAACGGTGATTGAGCTGCTCACGGGAATGGGCTGCTTCCGGGGATTGCCGGAGAGCAACCAGCTTTCACTGTTCTAACAACCGGCTTAAGTGATAGCATATAGAGTCCTTTAAAAAGGGGAGTCAAGGGCTGGTACTTGTCAGTGCTGCCTCACTATGGTATAATTTTTTTGGTAATAATGAGATAAGTCCGTTGTGTAAAGAGTGGGGAAACCCACTCTTTATCTTTGGTATATAGCAAAAGACAAGTTCGTGGAGGTAATCTTCTTTTGAGCACACCCAAATCCAAAATTAAACAAACGGTAGAGCAGCTGCTCGGGTCCTATCTCGAGGACAATGGTTTCGAACTGGTGGACGTTGAATACGTGAAGGAAGGCTCCAACTGGTTTCTGCGCGTATTCGTAGACAAAGAGGGCGGCATCGATATCGATGACTGCGGTACCATCAGCGAATATATCAGCCAGAAGCTGGATGAGAATGATCCCTTCTCCGAAGCGTATTTCCTTGAAGTCTCCTCGCCGGGAGCTGAGCGTCCGCTCAAGAAAGCTGCGGATGTCGCCAAGGCAGTAGGCAAGGACGTATATGTAACCGTCTATGAGCCGATTCAAGGACTCAAAGAATTCGAAGGCCGGTTGCTCTCGTTCGAGAACGAGGAACTGCTCATCTCCGCGGGCAAAAAAGAACATGTGGTACCTTACGCCAAGGTCGCCAGTGCGAGATTGGCCATTATTTTTTAACGTCTTGAAAGGGGGACCGGAATTTCATGAGTATGGAGTTTATTGAAGCTATGAATGAACTGGAAAGGGAGAAAGGCATCAGCAAGGATGTGCTGTTCGAAGCCATCGAAGCGGCGCTGATCTCCAGCTATAAACGCAATTTCAATGCGGCGCAGAA
This sequence comes from Paenibacillus sp. FSL R7-0333, assembly GCF_038000365.1. Lineage (NCBI taxonomy): Bacteria > Bacillati > Bacillota > Bacilli > Caryophanales > Paenibacillaceae > Paenibacillus > Paenibacillus sp. FSL R7-0333. The sequence goes on along the minus strand of NZ_JBBOBZ010000001.1, from coordinate 4,107,141 downwards.
TGTGCGTGTGGATATGAACCGCAACACAGGCGTAATCAAGGTGTTTGCCCGCAAGCTTATTGTGGAGGAGGTTCTCGATGCACGGACCGAGATCTCACTCCTGGCTGCCCGGGAGATCAACCCGCATTTCCAGCTGGAGGACATCGCCGAGCAGGAAGTCACGCCGCGTGATTTCGGCCGCATTGCCGCCCAGACTGCGAAGCAGGTGGTTACCCAGCGTATCCGTGAAGCGGAACGCGGCCTGATCTATAACGCTTTTATCGACAAGGAAGATGATATTGTTACCGGCCTTGTACAGCGCCAGGATATGCGCAATATCTATGTGGATCTTGGCAAAATCGAGGCGGTTCTTCCGCTGAGCGAGCTGATGCCTGGAGAGAAGTTCAAGCAGAGCGAGCGTATCAAGGCTTATATCACCAAGGTGGAGAACACGACCAAAGGACCGCAGATCATGCTGTCCCGCAGTCATCCGGGTCTCCTGAAGCGTCTGTTCGAGCTGGAGGTGCCGGAGATTTTTGACGGGGTGGTGGAGATTCGTTCCGTTGCCCGCGAAGCCGGCTTCCGCTCCAAGATCGCCGTGTTCTCACGCAATCCTGAAGTGGACCCGGTGGGCTCCTGCGTAGGGCCGAGAGGCACGCGTGTACAGACCATCGTGACTGAGCTTCGCGGTGAGAAGATTGATATCGTCAGATATTCCGAGCTGGTGCAGGAGTACGTAGCCAATGCGCTTAGCCCGTCCAAGGTGCTTGAGGTTCAAGTCTTTGAAGCTGAGAAAATGGCCCGCGTCATTGTTCCTGACTATCAGCTGTCGCTGGCTATCGGCATCAAGGGGCAGAATGCCCGTCTTGCCGCCAAGCTGACCGGCTGGAAGATCGATATCAAGAGCGAGACGCAGGCGGAGCAGGAATACGGCAGACCCAGATCGTCCAATGATGAAATGCATCAGGATTCCGTCTCCATCGATTAATGAATGCTGACTGACGGGAGGTGCTTTGTTATGAAGCAAAGAAAGGTGCCGCTGCGTAAATGCGTTGCCAGCCAGGAGATGATGCCCAAGAAAGAGCTGATTCGCGTGGTGAGAACGCCTGAAGGCGAGGTGCTGATCGACCTGACAGGCAAGAAGTCGGGCCGTGGCGCTTATATCTGCGGTAAACTGGAATACTTTAAGCTAGCACAGAAGACCAAAGCACTTGACCGGGCATTGAAATGTCAGGTCAGTCCTGAAATCTATGCCCAGCTTGCCCGGGATTTTGCATCCGTGGAGGAGCAGTTTTTGGCAGCGAAGGATAGTGAGGACAATGAGTAAGACACTTTCTTATTTAGGGCTTGCGATGAGAGCAGGCAAGATTGTCACCGGCGATGAGGCTGTGCTTAAGGCAGTGCGGTCTTCAGAGGCGAAGCTGGTCGTCCTGGCAGGTGACGCTTCAGATAATACCCAGAAGAAGTTCCGCGATAAATGCGGAACCTACGATATTCCACTAGTAATCGCATTTCACCGGGATGAACTCGGTGCAAGTATTGGTAAGGACCAGCGCGTGGTGCTGGCCGTTACGGATAAAGGATTCGCGGAAATGATCTCCAGAACGCTTGGAGATACTGTCGGAGGTGGAGTTATTGACTAAAGAAGATAATAAGGATAAGCTGCGCGTATACGAATATGCCAAGTCTTTGAACATGAGCAGTAAAGAAATTATTACCATTCTGAAGCGTTTGGATGTCCCGGTGAATAATCATATGAGTGTCATGGAGAATGGCTCCGTGAACAAAGTTGAACAATTCTTCAAGGACATCAAGTCAAACGCTGCAGCCAAGCGGGACAATGGCACCAGCAGCCGTCCGGTAGTGACTACCGGTGCGGTAACCGCCGAAGTACGCAGTGCTCAGAATACCAACAAAATTCATTCGGAAAAGCAGGTAGGTATGAACAGTAACCAAAACAACAACCAATCGACGACGTCCCCAAGGCCCCAAAGCGGACAAGATTCCCGCAGAACACAAACATCAGGCTCCGCTCAGAATTCCCGCCCGCAGGGCAGTTCAAGCAGCAGCCGTCCGCAAAGCAGTTCGACTGGCAGCCGCCCGCAAGGCAGCTCCACCGGCAGCCGCCCACAGGGCAGCTCCACTGGCGGAAGCCGTCCACAAGGCAGCTCTACTGGCGGAAGCCGTCCACAGGGCAGCTCCACTGGCAGCAGCCGTCCGCAAGGCAGCTCTACTGGCGGAAGCCGTCCACAAGGCAGCTCAACTAGCGGAAGCCGCCCACAGAGCAGCTCTACTGGCAGCCGTCCGCAAGGACAAGGCGGCGCACCACGTACAGGTGACCGTCCGCAAGGTCAAGGCAATGCAGGCGGAGGTTTCTCACGGAGCGACGGCCCTAAGAAGAATACCACTGGCGGAAGACCTGGCGGCAATAACAGCGGCCAGAAACGTTACGACGACAACAAGGGCGGCAACTATCGCGGCCGTGGCGGCAAGAACAACCGCGGCAGAAACCAGCCGACCGTATATCGTGAGAAGATTGACAACACACCTAAGAAGATCATTGTCCGTGGCAGCATGACCGTGGGTGAAACCGCGAAGCTGCTTCACAAGGATGCTTCGGAAGTGATTAAGAAGCTGATCTCGATGGGGGTTATGGCTACCATCAACCAGGAGCTTGATATCGATACGATTCTGCTGCTGGCCGGCGAATTCGGCGTAGAAGTAGAAGTGAAGATTCCGGTTGACGAAGACAGCTTCGAGACCGTGGAAGAGAACGATTCCGAAGACGATCTGATGACACGGCCGCCGGTTGTAACGATCATGGGTCACGTTGACCATGGTAAAACAACCTTGCTCGATGCCATCCGTTCCACGAATGTCTCAAGCGGTGAAGCAGGCGGGATTACGCAGCATATCGGTGCCTACCAGGCTGAGATTAATCATAAGAAAATCACATTCCTCGATACTCCGGGCCATGAAGCGTTCACCGCCATGCGTGCCCGTGGTGCCCAGGTCACAGATATGACGATTATCGTCGTAGCGGCAGATGACGGCGTAATGCCTCAGACCGTAGAAGCGATTAACCACGCCAAGGCAGCCGGACTTCCGATCATTGTTGCAGTTAACAAGATTGATAAGCCGGGCGCAGACCCTGACCGGGTGAAGCAGGAGCTTACCAACTATGAGCTGGTGCCGGAAGAGTGGGGCGGCGATACAATCTTCGTCAACCTGTCCGCTAAGCAGCGCATTAACCTGGAAGAGCTGCTGGAAATGATTCTGCTCGTTGCCGAAGTGAATGAGTACAAGGCGAACCCGGACAAACGGGCACGCGGTACTGTTATAGAAGCTGAGCTTGACAAGAACCGTGGACCGGTTGCCCGTATTCTCGTGCAGAACGGTACACTGAAGGTCGGAGACGCATTCGTAGCAGGTAACTGCTTCGGCCGCGTACGCGCCATGGTGAATGACAAGGGACGCAAAATCAAGGAAGCGGGACCTTCCACTCCAGTGGAAATTACCGGTCTGACCGAAGTGCCGCAGGCGGGCGATCCGTTCATGGCCTTCGAAGATGAGCGCAAAGCACGGGCGATCGCTGACAGACGTTCTACTACGCAGCGCCAGTCCGAGCTGAACACGAACACCCGCGTTACGCTGGATGATCTGTTCAAGCACATCAAGGACGGCGAGATCAAGGATCTCAACGTAATCATCAAGGGTGACGTACAGGGTTCGGTAGAGGCGCTGAAGGGCTCCTTGGCCAAGATCGAAGTGGAAGGCGTACGCGTGAAGATTCTTCACAGCGGTGCCGGTGCGATCACGGAATCCGATATTACCCTGGCAGCAGCCTCCAATGCTATCGTGATCGGCTTCAACGTTCGTCCGGATGCCCAGACGAAAGCTGCGGCTGAGCAGGAGAAGGTGGATGTGCGTCTGCATAACATCATCTACAACGTCATTGAAGAGATTGAAAGTGCCATGAAGGGCATGCTTGATCCTATCTATAAAGAGAACGTTATCGGTCATGCCGAAGTGCGCAATGTATTCAAAATCAGCAAAGTGGGCAGTGTCGCAGGTTGTATGGTTACCGACGGCAAAATTACCCGCAATGCTGAAATGCGCCTGATCCGCAGCGGTATCGTTGTCTTCACAGGCAAAATCGACACCTTGAAGCGTTTCAAAGATGATGCAAAAGAAGTGGCACAGGGTTATGAATGTGGCATAACTTTGGAACGCTATAATGATCTCGCCGAAGGCGACATCATCGAAGCATTCATCATGGAAACGGTAGAGCGCTAAGCGAAGAGGTGAAATAAGATGTCTAAAATCAGAGCGGGACGGGTTGGCGAGCAGATTAAGAAAGAGCTGAGCCAGCTCATCCAGAGCGGACTGAAGGACCCGCGTGTCGGGTTCGTAACCGTAACTGGCGTAGATGTGACGAACGATCTGTCACAGGCCAAGGTATACCTGAGCGTATTCGGGGACGAGGAGCAGAAGTCAGACTCGCTTAGAGCGATTGAGAAAGCTAATGGCTTTCTCCGCTCGGAGCTTGGCAAAGCGATCCGCCTGCGCCATACGCCTGAGCTGATCTTCAAGATTGACGAATCCGTTGCTTACGGAAGTCATATTGAGAAGCTGCTCGGCGAAATCGGCAAAAACGAATAGGCTACGGAACATAAAGGAGACGGCGAATGCAGAGCTATGAACAAAGTCTCCAGCAGACGCGTAAGTTTCTGCTGGAACACGACGATTATCTTGTAGTGTCGCATGTTCAGCCGGACGGAGATGCAGTCAGCTCCACCCTCGCGGTGGGCTGGCTTCTCTCATGTCTGGGCAAAAAATATCTGATGCTGAATGAAGGCCAGATTCCGCAGCGGATGGAATACTTATGGCATGCCGATCAGATTGTCAATCTGTCTGAAGGTTCTTTGCCCCGCCAGTACGGCCATGTGATATGTGTTGACTGTGCTGATTTCCAGCGTGTAGGACTGACCCAGCAGCATTTCACCAGTGATGCCCTGATCTTGAATATAGACCATCATCCAACGAACAACGGCTACGGCGCGGTGAATCTCATCAAGCCGGATGCGGCAGCGACAGCAGAGATTCTGTTCGATCTGCTGAAGACCTTTGAACTGGAATGGGATATTGATATTGCCACAGCCATTTATACCGGGCTGTTAACGGATACCGGCGGTTTCCGTTACAGCAATACTTCTCCTAAAGTGATGGCGGCGGTATCCGAGCTGCTGGCACTGGGCGTGAATGGACCGGACCTGGCAGAGACCCTGCTGGAAGAGATGACGCTTCCCCAGGTTAAGGTGCTCAACCGCGCACTTAGCACCTTACAGCTTAGTCCTGAAGGAGATATAGCCTGGGTGTATGTTACACCTCAGGATATGCTGGACTCTGGAGCGGCCAATGAGGATCTTGAAGGGATTGTCAACTATCCCCGGAATATCCGCGGGGTAGAGGTAGGCATTCTGTTCAAGGTCATTGATGACCATGCGGTGAAGGCCAGCCTGCGTTCAGCAGGTAAGGTGGATGTGGCTGCACTCGCGCAAGCCTTCGGCGGCGGCGGACACACCCGGGCAGCGGGCGCGCGTATTAATGGAAGTCTGGAAGAAGCTGTGGCACTGGTGCTTGAGGAGGTCAAACGTCATTTATGAGTGAGCTTACAGGAGTTCTGGCTGTATATAAGCCGGCAGGGTTCACTTCACATGATGTTGTGGCCAAGGCGCGGCGCATTCTGGGCATGAAGCGGATTGGACATACCGGGACACTTGATCCTCAGGTAACTGGTGTATTGCCGCTCTGTCTGGGACGGGCTACTAGAGTAGTTGAGTATATCCAGGAGCTGCCCAAGGAATATGTTGCCACACTGCGGTTGGGAATGGCCAGCGATACAGAGGACCTGACCGGCACGATTACGGAATCTGTGGAGGAGGTTCATATCACAGAAGCCGAAGTGCTGGCTGTGCTGAACTCCTTTCAGGGCGTGATCTCACAGGTACCGCCGATGTATTCCGCAGTGAAGGTGGACGGCAAGCGTCTGTACGAGCTGGCCCGGGAAGGCAAGACCGTAGAGCGCAAGAGCCGTGAAGTGGAGATTTATGAGATTGAGATGCAGGAAATGGTCTGGAACGGCAATTATCCGGAGATCACTTTCCGGGCGTTATGCTCCAAGGGAACCTATATCCGCACCCTCTGTGTAGATATCGGACGTAAGCTTGGTCTTCCCGGTGTGATGGTGAAGCTGGAGCGGACGATGTCGGCCGGGATCTCGGCCAGTCATTGCCTGACTCTGGAGCAAATTGCGCAGCACAAGGAAGGCGGCACACTGGATGAGCATCTGATTGCTGCCGACGAGGCGATTTCACATTTGCCCAGACATACCGTTGCGGCAGAGAAGAAGAAAGCAGCCCTGCAGGGGCAGCGTCTGTCGCCCCGTTTTGTAATGCCGGAAGTGAAGCAGGCCGGAGATTTCCGTCTCTATGATCAGCAAGGGGAGTTCCTCGGTATTTATGCTTTGGAGGCTACCGGAGCTATTGCACCTGTCAAGGTCTTTGCCCAAGTCTAAACTTTAATTTATTTGCGAATGTAGGTGAGAAACAGCGTGAGAACCGTAACGTTAAGCTATCCGATGCTGCCTGAGACGGCAGCACAGTACGCGCAGCCTCAAGTAGTTGCTCTGGGACAGTTCGATGGACTGCACCTCGGGCATGCCAGTGTCATCACATCAGCTGTTGCTCTTGCCCGCGAGGCAGGTGTACCCGCTGCGGTGATGACTTTCTACCCCCATCCCAAAGATGTTATGGGCAAGGGGGATTATGAGGGATATTTGACCCCTTCTAAGGATAAGCAGGAGCTGCTTGCCGGGATGGGGGTTGAGCTTTTATATATCATTGAATTTAATGAAGAGCTCTCCCGGGTGAGTCCGGCGGATTTTGTCTCTGTAATGCTGCTTCCGCTGCAGATTATAACTGCAGTTGTTGGGTTCGACTTCCGCTTCGGCTACATGGGCGGGGGAGATGCGGACACGCTTTCGGAGCTGGGACAGGGTGCGATGAAGGTAGAGACGGTCGCCCCGTTCCTGCTTGAAGGAGAGAAGGTCAGCAGCTCGGGTATCCGCAAGAGCTTGCTGAGCGGGGAACTGGATAAGGCCAATGCCTGGTTTGGACGTTGTTATCACTTGCGCGGTATCGTCGGTCACGGGGAGAAGCGGGGCCGGACCATCGGCTTTCCGACCGCGAACCTGCAGCTCGAAGACCGCTATGTGATTCCGGCCAAGGGCGTATACGCCGTCAAGGTCTTTTACCGGGACGAGGTCTTGTACGGGGTGATGAATGTCGGCGTGAAGCCAACATTTCACGAAGGCGTGACCACTCCGAGCTTTGAGGTTCACCTGTTTGATTTTGCCTCAGATATCTATGGGCAGGAGCTTAAGGTGGAGCTGGTTTCCTATATCCGCTCAGAGCGCAAATTTGAGTCTATCCAGGCCTTAATTGCACAGATCGGCGCAGATGCTGAGACGGCCAAAGGGATGCTGGGATATCATTCCTAATCTTTCCGGACAAGCCGTTTACTTTTGCCTGTGAAGGTGCTATACTGATTAACGTTGCTGGAATGACAGCATGTGAACCTTAGCTTGGTTACTTGTTCTCACCGACGGTGACGAGGCTACTGGCGATTATAATGAAGGAGGTGAACAGGATGGCATTGACTCAAGAACGTAAACACCAATTGATCGACGAGCACAAAACTCATGAATCCGATACTGGATCCCCTGAGGTGCAAGTTGCTATCCTTACGGAGAACATCGTTAATTTGACTGACCACTTGCGTACGCACAAGAAGGATCATCATTCCCGCCGCGGACTGCTGAAGATGGTTGGACAACGTCGTAAACTGCTGGCGTATTTGAAGAACAAAGACATCAGACGTTACAGCGCCCTGATCGAAAAACTGGGATTGCGTCGTTAATTTTCCATAAGTTAAGCCCAAAAGCAGCCTGGTTGTATACCGTATGTCCTTCTTACGAGCGACAGCGGGACAGCCGGGTTGCTTTTTGAAAATTTAGGGTAAACTTTTACAGTTGACAAGTGGATAGCATTCGCAAAAACGGCTATAGCACTTCTGCGGAGGACAAGCCGTTTTTGCTTGTAGAACATACAGGAACGTATTATTACCATTCAAGGAGGGGTTTTATGGAACAACGTGTGGAAATGCAGCTGGGCGGAAGACGCCTTGTGCTGGAAACAGGCCGTCTGGCCAAACAAGCGAACGCAGCCGTGATGGTGCGTTACGGAGATACTTCAGTATTGTGTACGGTTACAGCATCCAGTGAGCCTAAAGATCTGGATTTCTTCCCGCTTACAGTGAATTATGAGGAAAGATTATATGCAGTAGGCAAAATCCCTGGCGGATTCATCAAACGTGAAGGACGTCCGAGCGAGAAAGCGATTCTGTCCAGCCGTCTGACAGACCGTCCCATTCGTCCATTGTTCCCGGAAGGATTCCGCAATGACGTTCAAGTCTTGAACCTGGTAATGAGCGTGGATCAGGACTGTGCGCCTGATATTGCTGCCATGATCGGTACTTCCGCTGCGCTCAGTATTTCCGATGTGCCGTTCAACGGACCCATCGGCGGCGTGGCTGTCGGCCGGATTAACGGAGAATTCATCATCAACCCTGATCAAGCCCAGCAGGCAATCAGCGATATTTATGTGGTTGTGGCCGGTACGAAGGATGCCATCATGATGGTGGAAGCTGAAGCCAATGAAGTGACTGAAGAAGTGATGCTTGAAGCGATCATGTTCGGACATGACGAGGTCCGCAAGATTGTGGCTGTGATTGAACAGCTCGTAGCCGTTGCCGGTAAAGAGAAGATGGCTGTGAAGCTGCATGCGGTTAATGCGGATGTGAATACAGAGGTTCGTGCTTTTGCGCAGAGTCGTCTGGTGGAAGCCGTAAGAATTGCCGAGAAGCATGCCCGTCAGGATGCTATCGATCTGGTGAACAACGAAGCGGTGGCGTATTTCGCAGAGAAATACATAGAAACCCCAGAGCTTCTTAAGGATGTTAAGGAAGCCCTGCATGATATCGTGAAGGATGAAGTCAGACGACTGATCACGCATGACAAGGTTCGTCCGGATGGACGTAAGCTGGACGAGATCCGTCCGATCGAATGTGATACAGCTCTGCTGCCGCGCACGCACGGTTCCGGTCTGTTCACACGCGGCCAGACACAGATCCTCAGCGTATGTACACTGGGTGCACTGGGCGATGTGCAGATTCTGGATGGTATTGATCCGGCTGAAACCAAGCGTTTCATGCACCACTACAACTTCCCTCCGTTCAGCGTAGGGGAAGCCCGTCCGCTAAGAGCACCGGGACGCCGCGAGATCGGCCACGGGGCACTCGGTGAACGCGCATTGTCCAAGGTGATTCCAAGTGAGACTGAATTCCCGTACACCATCCGTCTGGTATCCGAAGCGATTGAATCCAATGGCTCCACCTCCCAGGCAAGTATCTGTGCCAGTATTCTGGCGATGATGGATGCAGGGGTACCTATCAAGGCGCCTGTAGCCGGTGTAGCGATGGGTCTGATCAAGGACGGGGAGCATGTGTCCATCCTGACCGATATTCAAGGCATGGAAGATCACCTCGGCGATATGGACTTCAAGGTAGCAGGTACAGCAGAAGGCGTAACGGCGATTCAGATGGATATCAAAATCGACGGCATCGACCGTAAAATTCTGCAGGAGGCGCTTGAGCAGGCAAGAGAAGGCCGGATGTTCATTCTGGGTAAAATGAATGAAGCGATTGCTGCTCCAAGAACGAGCCTGTCTAAATATGCTCCGAAGATCATTATCATCAATATCAATCCCGACAAGATCCGTGATGTGATCGGTGCCGGCGGTAAAATCATCAACAAGATCATTGAAGAAACCGGCGTGAAGATCGACATCGAACAGGATGGCCGCGTATTTATCGGTTCTTCTGACGAAGCTATGATCCAGAAGGCCCGTGGCATCATCGAAGGAATTGTGAAGGAAGTAGTGGTTGGTGAGATTTATGTGGGTACGGTTAGACGCATTGAGAAATTCGGCGCATTTGTTGAATTGATCCCTGGCAAAGACGGACTTGTGCATATTTCCCAGCTGTCCACTGAGCGTGTGGCCAAAGTGGAAGATGTTGTGGCGATTGGCGACACCATTACCGTGAAGGTAACGGAGATCGACCAGCAGGGCCGCGTCAACCTGTCGCGCAAAGCGGTGCTGACTTCAGAGAGCGGAGCGAAGGCGTAAGCATTACGCTGCCGCTTCACCGCTATCCTGATTATAGATAAGAAGAGACAGAAGCAGTACAGTTCTGGCTCTTTTTTTTGGACAAGTATACGCAGCAGTACCGTCCTGACTGACGGTTATACCATACCCGCTTGAAGGCGGCATTGACGAGTATGCATAATTTGCACCCTTCATACATAGGCTGGGACAAAGCGTCCCCGCACGGCTTGACCCTGGTGCGGAGACGGAACAGACCGTTTGTGCCGGGGAGGTATAACGTCATGAAGACGGACAAGGCGGCGCTAGTGCTGGCTTGCATCGCAGTAGTCATTGGAATTGGCAGCACGAATGGACCCGTGAAAGAGATGATTGCCGGGCTTAAGCCTCAGGCGGATGCAGCCGTGATGAGCTATGCACAGAATCAGGCGGAGGATGATCTGCGCGCGCAGATTACCCGCCGGGCCGAGGCACTGAATGCGCAGCCGGTGAATGCTGTAGTTGACCGGGTATGGAAAGCCATACCAGGGTATAACGGGCTGGAGGTCGATGTAGAGGCAACCTACCGGAGCGCGCTGCTGCGGGGACCCGAAGCAGGCCTTAAGCTGTTGTACCGCCAGATTAAGCCTAAGGTATCACTGGATGATCTGGGAGCGCAGCCGATTTACCGGGGGAATCCGGCGAAGCCGATGGCCTCGCTGATGATTAATGTGGCCTGGGGGAATGAGTATATCCGTCCGATGCTGGACATTCTGGATGCGGAGAAGGTGAAGGTCACCTTTTTTCTGGACGGAAGCTGGTTAAGCCGCAACAAGGAGCTTGCAGCAGAGATGCTGAAGCGCGGGCATGAGGTGGAGAACCATGCGTATACGCATCCTAAGATGAGTATTCTAAGCCGGACGCGCGCTACTGCCGAGATTGAGAAGACACAGAAGCTGTTGAAGGAAAGCCTGGGTGTGACGAACAAGTGGTTTGCTCCGCCGTCAGGCGACTTTAACCAGCAGACGGTGGAGATCGCCGCCTCACTGGGACTGAAGACGGTGCTGTGGACGCTGGATACGGTCGATTGGCGCAATCCGTCCCCCGAATCAGTTGTTGCCAAGATCAGCAGCCGGGTAGAGCCGGGAACGTTGATCCTGATGCATCCGACGGCATCCTCCTCGCAAGCGCTGAGAGGGATGATCCGGGGGATCAGAGCCAAGGGCCTGCAACTGGGAACCGTCAGTCAGACGCTCTCTCCTGAGCGTATCGTGACTGCGGAAGTTGAGTGAACGCCCTATTTCTGATAGGATAAGAGGCGCGAATAACAAATACAGACAGAACCAGGGGCTGTGCCAGGAGGATTACACATTGGACAAAATATTATTATCGAACGGACTCCGGGTGGTGACCGAGAAGATCCCGACCGGCCGGTCCGTATCTTTCGGAATCTGGGTCAAGACGGGCTCCCGCAATGAGAACCCGCTGAACAACGGGATTTCCCATTTCATCGAGCATATGCTCTTTAAGGGGACTGACCGCTATAGCGCCAAGGATATTGCCGAACAGTTCGATGCCATTGGCGGGAACGTCAATGCGTTTACCTCGAAGGAATATACATGCTTTTATGCGAAGGTGCTGGATGAGCATCTGCCGATTGCCGTGGATGTGCTGGCAGATATGTTCTTCCGCTCACGGATGGATGCCGAGGAACTGGCCAAGGAGAAGAATGTAATCCTGGAGGAAATCGCCATGTGCGAGGACACGCCGGATGATCTTGTCCATGAGCTGATGTGTGCTGCCGCTTACGGTGATCACCCGCTGGCCTACACGATCCTCGGGCTGAAGGAACGCCTGCTGGAGATGACGCCGGATGATCTGCGTGCTTACATGAAGGAGCAGTACACCATTGAGAATACAGTGATCAGCGTAGCCGGTAATATTAACGACGGTCTGATCCCGCTGCTGGAGCAGCATTTCGGTTCCTTCACGAATCATGGTGAAGCGCCGGTGCTGACTGAGCCTGCATATCAGGGAGAGCTGGTGTTCCACAAAAAGAAGACGGAGCAGAATCACATCTGCATCTCCCTGCCGGGTGTCCGCAGCGGCGGGCCGCTGCAATATCCGATGGCGCTCCTCAACAATGCGTTCGGCGGCGGCATGAGCTCGCGGCTGTTCCAGGAGATCCGCGAGAAGCGCGGTCTGGCCTATTCCGTCTTCTCGTACCACAGCGCCCAGGCTGACAGCGGCTTGTTCACGGTCTATGCCGGGACAGCGCCGAAGCAGACCAAGGAAGTTACGGAGCTGATCAAAGAGATGCTGCGTGATCTGGCGGTGAACGGCCTGAGCGAGGACGAACTGCGTAAAGGCAAGGAGCAGCTCAAGGGCAGCCTGATTCTCAGTCTGGAGAGCACGGGCAGCCGGATGAACCGGATGGGCAAAAATGAGCTGATGCTTGGCCGGCAGGATACTCTGGATGAAATGATAACCAAAATCGGAGCTGTAACCATGGAGGACATCAATGCTCTGCTGGACTTTATGTTCGCACAGCCGTTGTCCCTGGCGATGGTAGGCTCCACCGATAAAGCGATAGCCAATGTTAGGAGAGATGATCTTGCCTCATTACGTACAAATTAACAAACTACCGGGGAATGAGGATGTGCTGCTGCCCTGCAAAATGTCCGAGCAGGCCTCGGGGTATGACCTGTATGCCGCTGTAGGAGAGCCTGTGGTGCTTGCTCCGGGCGAGCGGACATTGATCCCCACCGGCATATCTCTGGCGATGCCAGGCGGGCTGGAGGCGCAGATCCGTCCGCGCAGCGGGCTGGCCTTGAAGCATGGCATCACCTGCCTCAATACACCGGGCACCATTGATGCGGATTACCGGGGTGAGATTAAGGTGCTGCTGATCAACCTGGGACAGGAGCCGTTTGCGATTGCCCGTAACGAGCGGATCGCACAGATGGTATTCCAGGCGGTGCCTGAAGTGACTTTGGTGGAAGTGGATGAGCTGTCTGACACGGTCCGCGGAGCCGGCGGCTTCGGGCATACTGGCAAATAGTAAACAGGAATTATAAAAAAGCTTGCGGACGCGCACCTTTAGGTGCGCTTTCCGCAAGCTTTTTTGAAATATATCGTTTAGCTGGAAGATCCCCCAGTCTGTTTCTGCACAATGACCTCGTACAGCTTCTCCATCTGGGCATCCCTGCGATCAATAATATCTTTAGCAGTTGTATAGGCTTCAATATCAGGAATCACGGCTGTGGCCGGGTCTCGGGAAGGATCAGGACGGGTGAATTTTTGGAAAGAGACCTGAAAGCCGATACCCGATGCCGGAAGCTGGAATCCGATAACATTTCCGTAAGCGGACGGCTGATTTCCGCTCGCCTCACCAATGATTTGACCGAGCTTGTTGTCTTGTATGATCAGAGCGAACCAGTTCGCCGAGCTGAAGGTGCGGGGAGAAGTCAATACATAGACGGACCCATTGAAGGGATGATCGGTCAGCCGGATATTTTGGACGGGAGCAGGTTCGTTCCTACCTGTACCGTCGTCCGGAAAGTCTGGGAATTGCTGCTTAACTTGTGTGGAGAAGCGGACCTCACCTCCAAAACTCCGGTAGCTCCTGACATCCGTGTAGGCGAGAAATTCTTCAACCACCCTGGAATCCCCACCTCCATTATTTCTTAAATCAACCGCTATATTGCTGATTCCCTGTGTATAGACCTCGTCAAAGAAACGTTTAACCATTGACTTATAATCCTGTGAATACACACAGTCATTGATCTGAAAGATTCCCAGGGACTGCTCAGGCTTGATTTCAAAAGTGAACGCAGCAGAATGTGCCGGGTACGGATTGTATTCCTTCTGTCCGCTGTCTGATGACAAGGGGATGCTCTCCGAAATTTGATGTCCGGCCCTTGTTGCGTTTATCAAGACTGTACCTTCGGTGACCAGTCCTAAATGCTGCAGGAACCATTCTGACCGGAGCAGGCTGGCTGCCTGCGTTCTTACCCAGTTCTCATTCTCAGCCGGAATAAGCTGCTGCAGATCCTCTTCGAGATCCTTGACACTGCGTCCTCCAATGGCTGTAATCCGATCCCCTGGCTGAAAGGCTCCCCGTCTATCCTTCACCAGCAGACCTTCCCGGCTCCAAAATAAAGGAAAATCAAGGATATTCACCTCCGGGAGCGGGTAGAGCGTCGTGTGCCCGTCATGAAGCAGCATGACTATAGTGTCTGCAATGAAATAGAATTCACCAAGTGTCTTGGATTGCTTAATGTTGGCGTAAGCAGTGTCAATAACGGATTGCTCATCATTGGTCCAACCGTTGATCAGACGGGGGTGCATCTGGACAAGTGTCTGTACAAGCTTATCCAGGTCCTCTTTCATTTGCTCCGGACTTAGCTCTGCCATGGCAGGACTGGGGGCATGTGCAGAAATGACTACCTTATTCTTTTCCGGCAAAGAGTTCGCTTGTTCACTCTTTGAGCCACTAATACTGGTCCGATTCAAGTAGACTGCTGCGGTAAGGATTGCTGCAACTGCGACGACTGGTACAATGTAACGAATGAATTTATTCCGCATAGCATTCCTTTCATATCCATTTTTAGTTGATTATAGATTGAAATATCAGCAAAACTCTGTGACTAATATCTGTGCTGCGGGAATTCCTCTCCGCTTTTCACCCATCGGCGGCTTCCGGCATAAGATGCTCTATAGTCGAATGTGGTTGTGGAAAGGAGCGTCATCCCTATGCTTACTGGCATCAGGATCGTGTTCCTGGGCGGGGACGCGAGACAAATTGAAGTGATTCGGAAATGTGTGGAATTGGATGCGGCCGTAAGCGTTGCCGGATTCGATACATGGGATGCCCCATGCCCGGGGGTAAGCCTGGAACTGTTGTCGCCCGAGCTGCTAAGTGAAGCGGATGTGCTGGTGCTGCCGGCGGTCGGCTGCGATGATGAGGGTTACATTAACGCGCTGTATTCTTCGGAACGCCTCCAGCTGCGGGAGGAGCATATCGCGGCTCTGCCGTCCCGGGCATTGGTATACACCGGCATGGCTAAAAGCTATCTGCGCGGCCTGTGTGCCGGACATTCGCTGAAGCTGGTGGAGCTGCTGAACAGGGACGATGTGGCGATCTACAACTCTATCCCGACAGCGGAGGGAGCTTTGGTGATGGCCGTACAGAACACGGACTTTACCATACACGGCTCCACATCGATGGTGCTGGGGATGGGCCGGACCGGCTTCACCATGGCCAGAACCCTCCAGGGAATGGGGGCCACGGTCAAAGTAGGCGTCAGGAAGCAGGAGCACTTTGCAAGGGCGGAGGAAATGGGCTGGAAGCCTTTTATGACAGAGGATTTGCTGCTGCATGCGCCTGAGGCGGATCTGATCTTCAACACCATACCCGCTATGATTATCAACGCACAGGTCCTGTCCCGGCTTCAGCCGCACTGCGTGATCATCGATTTGGCGTCCGCACCGGGCGGATGCGACTTCCGTTATGCCGAGAAGCGCGGGATCAAGGCGATGCTGGCACCGGGCTTGCCCGGGATTGTTGCCCCCAAGAGCGCCGGAATCATTATGGCAGGTGCGCTGGTACAGTCGATATCGGACGAGACTTTAATCAGGGGGGATGAATGAATGGATTGGCACGGAAAAACAGTAGGTTATGCCATTACCGGCTCACACTGTACCTTCGCTGAGGTGATGCCGCAGATTCAGCGGTTCATGGACTCAGGAGCGAATGTGGTGCCGATTGTGTCTGCTTCGGTACTGAACACGGATACCCGCTTTGGAACCTCGGAAAATTGGTTAAAACAGTTGAAAGATATAACAGGGAATGATATCATTTCTACAATTGTTGAAGCGGAGCCGCTGGGTCCTTCCAAGCTGCTGGATGTGCTGACGATTGCTCCCTGCACAGGGAACACAACAAGCAAGCTGGCGAACGCGATGACGGACAGTCCGGTGCTGATGGCAGCCAAATCGCAGATGCGCAACGGGCGTCCGCTGGTGCTGGCGATCTCGACGAATGACGGGCTTGGGCTTAACGCTGCGAATATTGCGAAGCTCCTGGTAGCCAAACATATTTATTTCGTCCCGTTCGGACAGGATAATCCCGAGGGGAAGCCGAATTCGCTGGTGGCGCAGATGGATCTCATTCCCGAAGCCTGTTACGCCGCCCTGCAGGGTCACCAGTTACAGCCTATGTTAGTACAACGATTTCATTCTGCATAGCTTATATAATCAGTACAAGATTGCCCGGAAGAGCGAATTTTAGCTGACGGACCCATAAGCTTCATTTCTGCCGTCCTCATCCCGGGGGCGGCACGAACAATTTTACGCTATAATAAGAGTCAGGTTATCGCGGCTACGAACACTTCTGCCTCGCGGGGTGATTTATTTCACGTAGGGTTCAGTAAGTCTGCTGAGAGAAGCAATGGAGGAATTATACATGGGTATTTTGGTGCAAAAATTCGGCGGAACCTCACTCTCCACACCAGTGGCCAGAGAACACGTAATCCGTCATGTCAAACGGGAGCTGGCCAGCGGGTTCAGCCTGGTGGTCGTAGTCTCGGCTATGGGCCGCAAGGGGGAGCCCTATGCTACCGATACACTGCTTGATCTGGCGGTTCAGAGCGGGAATTCACTGCCGGACCGGGAACGGGATTTGCTGATGTGCTGCGGGGAGATCATCTCGGCGGCCAATCTGTGCGGTCTGCTGGAGCAGGAGGGCATCCGGTCGACGGTGCTGACAGGAGCGCAAGCCGGATTCCTGACCGACAACAGCTATGGCAATGCCAGAATCCTGGACGTTCGCACAGAACGCATTCTACGGGAACTGCGTGAGCATAAAGTAGTAATAGTAACCGGTTTCCAGGGTCAGACTGAAGCGGGTGATTTCACCACGCTGGGCCGCGGAGGAAGCGACACCTCAGCTACAGCCCTGGGGGCTGCGCTGCGTGCGGATATGGTAGACATCTATACGGATGTGGACGGAATACTCACCGCCGATCCGCGGATTGTTGAAGATGCAAGACAGCTTACTTATGTCAGCTACACCGAGATTTGTAACATGGCGTATCAGGGAGCCAAGGTTATTCATCCACGGGCTGTGGAGATTGCCATGCAGGCGCAGATTCCGGTGCGTGTACGCTCGACCTTCTCGGAAGCGGAAGGGACGCTTGTGACCCATCCCGAGGGCTTCAGTGATGTATCCCATGGAGTGGTGGACCGATTCGTCACAGGGGTTGCCTATGTCAGCAATATTACGCAGATCTCGGTGGAATGTCCGGAGGGCAATGGAACCGGCGTGCAACTGCAGATCTTCAAAAGCATGGCCGATAACGGAATCAGCGTGGACTTCATCAATGTGACACCGACCGAGGCCGTATATACCGTGTTCGATGACAAATCGGAGCAGGCGATTGCTGCGCTGCAGGAGCTGGGCCTGCGTCCCAAGAGCTTGTCCGGCTGTGCCAAGGTCTCCGTCATCGGCGGGGGCATCAACGGTGTTCCGGGAATTATGGCACATATCGTCGAGGCGCTCAGCTCGCAGAACATCCAGATTCTGCAGTCTGCTGATTCCAACACAACGATCTGGGTTCTCGTGAAAAAAGAAGATATGGTGCAGTCGGTTCGCGCCCTGCATGCCAAGTTTGAATTGCACCGCTGACAAGGAGGAATTCAAAGTGGATTTCGGAAGACTGATCACCGCAATGGTTACCCCGTTTGACGGGGAAGGAGAAATCAACTGGGAAGCAACTTCAAGGCTGGTCGATTACCTGATCAAGGAACAAAAGTCCGCTGCGCTCGTAGTCTGCGGAACCACCGGCGAATCGCCGACCCTAACCGATAAGGAGAAGCTGAAGCTGTTCTCCTTCGTGAAGCAGCAGGCAGCCGGACGCTGTAAAATTATTGCCGGCACCGGCAGCAACAGCACCAGACATTCCACCGAGCTTACTAAGGAAGCCGAGAAAATCGGCGTGGACGGTGTGCTTCTGGTCGTCCCTTACTACAATAAACCGAATCAGGAAGGGCTCTACCAGCATTTCTCTGCAATTGCTGCTGCGACTTCACTGCCATGCATCTTGTACAATGTGCCAGGACGAACGACAGTAAGCATGAGTGTAGCTACCACCCTGCGTCTGGCGGAGATTCCTAATATTGTGGCTACGAAGGAATGTGCTTCGGTAGACCAGATTACATGGATTGCCTCAGCTTGTCCTGAAGACTTCCATGTCTACACCGGAGATGATTCCGCCGGTCTCGCGACGCTTGCTGTGGGAGGACACGGTATTATCAGTGTGGCCAGCCATGTTGTCGGAGCACAGATGTCAGAGATGATCGAGGCCTTCACCTCCGGGAATGTCCGCCGTGCAGGCGAGCTTCACCGGCAGCTGTTTCCGGTCTTCAAGGGACTGTTCGAGTGTCCGCAGCCGCTGCCGAACCCCTCGGCCGTGAAGTATGCGCTCGGGCTGCGCGGGATGGATGTCGGCTCGGTCCGCCTGCCGCTGGTTTCACCGACGGAAGAAGAGGCGGCCTTCATTGCTGCCCTGCTCAGAGAAGTTAGTCCAGGCATGGATAAGTGAATAGGCGAAGATAGGTACAACGGCAACCGGCCGCTCTTATGGAGCGGCCGGTTTTTTACGTTACGGACTTCTGACTGCCGCAAATCGCATATGGTAATTATTTCTCCAGGATTAACTCTATGTTAAAAAAGTCAGGCATTGCAGCGTTTTTTGCTTGTCTTTTCCTTAAATATTGGCTGTTTGTTAAGGAAAGAATAGGACCAGGTACAGGGTGACTTGTCTTTTGCCAAAAAAATCATGTATAATGAACTTAAGTGACTTGGTGCGGTTAATTGAATATGCGGTAATCTTCCGGCAATGCGGATTTGTTGCATTGTAAGACAGGATAGGTCCTTGAATAAGTCTGTGCTAAATATGCCGGATTTACGCGCGAGGGGCGCGGTGGTGGAATTTTGAGGGCATTTGCCCGCTTCAAGAGGATATTACTGCCCGGATTCGGGAGTTTAGACCTGTGCAAGTATACAGACTTACCGGGAATTCCTTGTCGAAATAAGGAGTTAACAGCAATTTGATGTATATTACAGCGCCGCTGAAATATTGAAGCTCATTGTTAACAAATAAAAAGTATGACGTCCAACATCATAGGAGGGTTAGATTCATTTGTCCAAAAAAAACAATAACAACAACGACAAACTGACGATATTCGCACTTGGCGGAGTCGGTGAAATTGGTAAGAACATGTACGTAGTTCAGTATGGCAACGACATTGTAGTCGTAGACGCCGGTCTGAAATTCCCTGAAGAAGATATGCTGGGTATTGATATCGTAATACCGGATATCTCCTACCTCACCGAGAACCGTGACAAGGTAAGAGGGATTGTTCTTACGCACGGCCATGAGGATCACATTGGCGGCTTGTCTTATGTGCTTAAGAACCTGAATGTTCCGGTATACGGAACAAGACTTACCCTGGGTCTTGTGGAGAACAAGCTCAAGGAAGCGAACCTGCTGGGTGAAACTAAGCGGATTCTGATTAACGAGGATTCCGAGGTTGAACTGGGCACATCGCTTAAGGTAACATTCTTCAGAACGAATCACAGTATTCCGGATTCTGTCGGGGTATGCATTGAGACACCAGAGGGCAACGTTGTCCACACCGGTGACTTCAAATTCGACCACACGCCAGTCAACGGTCAATTTGCCAATCTGCACCGCATGGCTGAGATCGGATCGAAGGGCGTTCTGGCCCTGCTGTCAGACAGCACCAATGCCGAGAAGCCGGGCTTCACACCTTCGGAGAAGAATGTCGGCATTGTGCTGGAAGATATTTTCCGCAAAGCTGAACAACGTGTGGTAGTAGCAACCTTCGCTTCCAACGTGCATCGTATTCAGCAGGTAGTGAACGCTTCTGAAGCAACAGGACGTAAGATTACCGTTATTGGACGAAGCATGGTTAACGTAGTATCCATTGCTTCCGAGCTTGGTTATCTGCATATTCCTGACGGCATGCTCATTGAGCCTGAAGAGATGAACAGAATGGCAGGCAACCGTGTGGTAGTACTGTGCACAGGCAGCCAAGGCGAGCCAATGTCGGCGCTGACACGCATGGCGCGTTCCAGCCACCGCAAGGTAGACATTATGCCGGGCGACACCGTTATTATTGCGGCTACACCGGTACCGGGTAATGAGAAATATGTAGGCCGTACCATTGATGAATTGTTCCGTCTGGGTGCCAATGTGATATATAGCGGCTCCAACTCCGGCGTTCACGTATCCGGTCACGGCAGCCAGGAAGAGCTGAAGCTGATGCTCAACCTGATGAAGCCGAAATACTTCATGCCGATCCACGGTGAATACCGGATGCAGCGCAAGCATGCACTTCTCGCGGAATCTGTTGGCGTAGAGCCAAGCAATATCTTCATCACCGAGCTGGGTGAAGTGATTGAGATCTCCGGTGGAGCTGCACGCAGAGCGGGTAAGGTAACTGCCGGTAACGTGCTGATCGACGGGCTGGGTGTCGGCGATGTAGGCAACATTGTATTGCGTGACCGTAAGCTGTTGTCGCAGGATGGTATTCTGGTGGTTGTGGTTACCCTCAGCAAGCAGAACGGAGCGATTGTCTCCGGTCCTGACATCATCTCCCGCGGATTCGTATATGTGCGGGAATCGGAAGGTCTCCTGGACGAAGCGAACCGGATTGTTGCGGGTACGCTGCAGCGTCTGATGAGTGAGAAGGTCAATGAATGGGCTTCTCTGAAGACCAGTGTCAAAGACTCCCTCGGCCGTTTCCTCTATGAGCAGACACGCCGCAGACCGATGATCCTGCCGATTATTATGGAAGTATAAGAGAAGCATTTCTTAACAATATAGCTTTGGCAATAGCCTCTTTTCCCGGAAATATTGGACGGTTTCCTGGGGAAGGGGGCTTTTTAATGTTTTTTTTCACTGCACAAAACAACATTTGGGCAACCTGACCGTTATACAGGCAAGGAGGTGCAGCATGGAGCCAAGAGACTTGGAGAAGGTGCTCCAACCCAAACTGGCGGAGATCCGCCGCTACTTGATCCGCCTCGGCGCCGGGGCCTCAGATGCAGAGGATATTGTGCAGGACACTGTGTACAAGGCGCTGCTGTATCTGGAAGCGATCGATGAGCGCAAATTCAGCGCCTGGTTGTACAAGGTTGCGATCA
This sequence comes from Paenibacillus sp. FSL R7-0333, assembly GCF_038000365.1. Lineage (NCBI taxonomy): Bacteria > Bacillati > Bacillota > Bacilli > Caryophanales > Paenibacillaceae > Paenibacillus > Paenibacillus sp. FSL R7-0333. Next base: position 4,085,667 of record NZ_JBBOBZ010000001.1, on the reverse strand, counting down.
ACCGGTATTTTGACCTGTGCCGCAGGAAGAAGAAGTTTCAATACAGCGAGGAAGTGGAGGTTCATCCTGCGCCTGAGCATGAGCTCCCGGAAGCGGTGCTGCTGCGACGGGAGCGCAAGGAGAAGATTGAAGAGGTGCTGGCCGGTATGATTCCAGCCAACAGGCAGCTGATTCTGCTGAAATATGAAATGGAGCTGTCCTACAAGGAAATTTCCGCCATGCTCGGCATCACGGAAGGAACAGTGAAGGCTACGCTCTACCGGGCGCGGCAGCAATTTCAACAATTATATGGAGGTGAGGGCGAATGACTGCCCCATGGGAAGAAGCAGAAGACCAGAATATTATGACCACCCTGAAAAAAACCAAACGGAAGAGCCTTATTCGCAGTATTCTGATTTCACTCGCGGTTAGTGGGCTTATGCTGATCGCCGTATTTTATGGCGCAGCGCAGCTGGTAGACCGTCTGTCCTCCAATGCCCTTTACAGTGAGCAGCAGTATATGAGGATCAGCAGCCCTAATGAATTCAATTCAGGCTATAGGGACAATAGGGGATTTTTATCAGGAGTACTCGAACTTCAAACCTATAAAATCGTCGACGATGTGCCTGTTCCGTGGAAGAACAGATGGCTGAATTACAACGCCTGGTGGTTTCCTTTCACTACGGGTGCGTACGGCGGCGTGTCAAACCTGACTGTAGAAGATCCGCGTATGAAGCAGGAGGGGTACGAGTATTACCGGGGATATAATTCCTATAACGGGCAAAGGGAGCTGGCTTTCTATATTCCGGGCGTCGATTATGGCGGGAGAATTCTAAATGATCTTCCCGAGCTGGATAAGATGAACGAAGACAAGCGAGTGGAACTAGCCGTGTCTTTTGACAAGGATTATTCGTTCGAAGAGGTGGAAGGCCTGCTGCCCGCAGGCGTAAAGCCAGTCTGGTACTGGGTCGATACGTATGATGACCGCGAGGGGTTCGGCTTTAAGCCGTTTCCTAATGAGAATGATCCCGCTAAAATGAACTATCCGACCCCGATGAGTGCGAATTACGGAGTCTACGGGTTCGGGGTCTGGCCGGACCGGGATCAGGCGAAGCCTGACGATTTCATCGGCGCAGTACAGACCGGTGTGGACAAGAAGGGCAAGCATCACAGTGAGTATCAGCGTATCTTCAATTATTTGAAAAAAGACAAGGCTGCGCCGGAGGCCGGTGATCTTCGCATACTGGGTGTGGTTGTAACCGGCACGGCGGACGGGTTAGAGAGCCTCAAGGACCAGACATACGTGCGCGGAGCGGTGCTGGGTGCGGTGGTGGACAAATATTAAAATATGACATACAGAGGGCGGTCCGTTAAAGAGAGGGGCCGCCTTCTTGAATTAGCAGCAGAAAAATACAAGTGCAATTTATATAGTGCATAAGGGAGTCCCCCGGAATGTCATACTAATAGAAATCAGAATCCTGAAGCACACGGACGGGTGTTGCAGGCAGAAGGGGAGCGCTGTGTACGATGGAAATCACAGAAGCAAGCAAGGCGGGCGGAGGGCGTAACGAAGAGATCCTGCCAGGCGAGGTTAAACCAGCGGTGAATGATCCGGTTCCTCCAGGAATGCCGGGACCTGTGGGGGTGCTGAAGGAGCTGGGGCAGACGGCGGTGCCGACAGGGGAGCCGGATATTTTTTGCATGACGATTATAGGACAGATTGAAGGGCATTTCGTCTTGCCGCCGCATAACAAGACCACGAAATACGAGCATATCATTCCCCAGCTCGTTGCAGCTGAACAGAGCAAGACCATTAAAGGGCTGCTGATCATTCTCAATACGGTCGGCGGGGACGTAGAGGCTGGACTGGCCATTGCCGAGATGATCGCTTCCTTGTCGAAACCTACGGTAACAGTTGTCATCGGCGGCGGTCACAGCATCGGTGTACCTATAGCGGTATCCTCCACGTATTCCATTATTGCTGAAAGTGCCACCATGACAATTCATCCGATCCGGATGAACGGCCTGGTGATCGGCGTGCCGCAGACCTTCGAGTATATGGAGCGGATGCAGGAGCGGATGGTGAAATTCGTGACCTCTCATTCCCGCATCACGGAAGTGCAGTTCAAGGATCTGATGTTCAAGACCGGAGAGCTGAACCGCGACATCGGTACCGCAGTGGGCGGGCAGGATGCCGTCAGGTATGGTCTGATGGATGAAGTGGGCGGGATAGGTGCCGCACTCGCCCATTTGAACCGGATGATTGCTGCTGTCCCCACTCTGACAAATGAGACACTTCCGCAAGGAGGGCTGCCCCAATGACCTTTTATACCATTATGCCGATGGAGCAGGTATTCGAGGGGGCACTGAGTTATGCCTCTCCCGTGCAGGAGATGACTATTCAGGGCATGCTGATGCAGGTAGAGCTGCTGGATGGAGGTCAGGCGAAGGTGGTCCGGCTGCTGCAGTGTCCGCTGGATAAATATCTGGATGCGGCCTTCTCCCCGGGTGCAATCGTTCAGCTGGACCGCTAAGTGCGAACAACCCCCCTAAAGATGCATATTCTGACAAAAGAGAACATAGGTACGCCACGCCATTATATGGTATAATGTTGACTCGGGGGTGGCTGGCGTGGCTAAACGGAGAAGAAAGAAGAAGAAAGCGCTGCTGGGCAGTGTTTTAAAATATGAAATCTACGGAATTCTGCTGATTACGATTTCCGTCATTGCTTTGTCGGGGGAAGCGGCTGTCGGCCGCTCGCTCTCAAGCATGGCAGGTTATTTGCTCGGCAGATTCTATTTTGTGCTGCCGCTGGCGGGAACCTTTTATGGTCTGATGGTAATGATTCACAGGAAATGGCCGTCCACCTGGAACAGCCGCTATACCGGTGGCCTGCTCCTGCTGTTGTCCATGTGCCTGATGAGTACCATATCGGCGATGCAGCAGAAGCTGGGCCCGCTTGGGATGCTGCATCCGGGCAATGTACTGTCTCAAATACATAATGATCTATCCGGCGCCCTCTCACCGGGCGCCGGCGACAGCAGCGTGTACATGTTGGGCAAGGACATCAGCGGGGGGTACATCGGTGCGCTTGAATACGCTGCTCTCCTGTGGCTGTTCGGCAATCTGGGCGCTAAGCTGCTGATGATTGTATTGCTGGCCATCAGCTTCATGCTGATTACTAATCTCTCCTATGTAGAGCTGTTTACCTTACTCCGGGTAAGGGCCGTCAAGCTGATTGAAGGAATTAAGCTCCGCGCGGCGAACCGCCCGGCTGCCGTTCCAGTGGTCAACAGCAGACCGGCTAGAGCCAACAGAGTTACAACGCCGGAACCTGCGGATGATGACGATTACTTTGAAGAGGACGACGGATCGGGTCAGCAGCTGCCAAGACGCGGACAGTCGAAGCTGCTGGGCAGAATAACCGGCTGGTTCAGCGGGGCTGCCCGCCAGAGTCAGCCGGAAGTCATGGGCGATCCGGAGGATGAAGTGACGGATATCATCATTACGGATCCGCAGGGTGGTCCGGTCATCTCCGGAATGACAGCAGCGGGAGGTGTTCCTCTGGAGGAGTATGGCGAGGAGGACTTCCCGGATGAGGAGCTTGAGCCTGTGACGCCGATCATCCGGGATTTCTTCGAGCATATCCGCTCTGAAGGGCTGAATGCCGAGGACCGGGAGGAATGGAGCGAATTCTCACCAGCGGCACGTGGTGGTGCTGCCACCGGAACAGGTGCTGCTGAGCTTACGAGAGTGGGAGCAGATTCTGTTCCGTCAGGGGAATCCGGGGAGGGTATACTGCCTGTAGAGCTGGACGGGCTGCCGGGAACGGCAGAGGAGGGCGAAGCGGCTCCGATTATACCGCCTCCACCTCCGCCCAAGCCGTACAAGCTGCCATCCTTCCGTTTGCTGGCTAAGCCGATTAACGGGGCTAAGGCGGGCGATCAGAATGATTATATGCAGACGGCACGCAAGCTGGAGGCTACACTGGAGAGCTTCGGTGTAAGGGCGAAGGTGCTGGAAGTGGTTCGCGGACCGGCGGTGACCCGGTATGAGATTCAGCCGGATATCGGCGTGAAGGTCAGCCGGATTGTCAATCTTACCGATGACATCGCGCTGGCACTGGCTGCCAAGGATATCCGTATGGAAGCGCCGATTCCCGGCAAATCAGCCATCGGCATCGAAGTGCCGAATTCGGAGGTCTCGGTCGTCACCATGCGGGAAGTGATGGAGACACAGATTTTCCAGGAGGCGGATTCGCGGCTGTCCATTGCCTTCGGGCGGGATATCTCCGGCCAGACGATTATCGGCAATCTCGCCAAGATGCCCCATCTGCTGGTAGCAGGAGCAACCGGCTCCGGTAAATCGGTCTGCATCAACGGTATTATTACCAGCATTCTATATAAGGCTAAGCCGAATGAAGTGAAATTCCTTATGGTTGACCCTAAGATGGTCGAGCTGAATGTATATAACGGCATTCCGCATTTGCTGGCTCCGGTAGTGACAGACCCTAAGCGTGCCAGTCTGGCCTTGAAGAAGATTGTGGTGGAGATGGAGAAGCGGTATGAGCTGTTCTCCAAATCAGGCACACGTAACATGGAGGGCTACAACAACCTGATGAAGGATAATCCGGCAGCAGTACTGCCGTATATCGTTGTCATCGTGGACGAGCTTGCCGATCTGATGATGGTTGCTGCGAATGATGTAGAGGATGCGATCTGCCGGCTGGCCCAGATGGCGCGGGCGGCGGGAATTCATCTGATTATCGCCACACAGCGTCCTTCGGTAGATGTGATCACCGGCCTGATTAAGGCGAATATTCCTTCGCGGATTGCTTTCGGTGTCTCCTCGAATGTGGACTCCCGGACCATTCTGGATATGCCGGGTGCCGAGAAGCTGCTCGGACGCGGCGATATGCTGTTCCTGCCGATGGGGGCTTCCAAGCCGATCCGTGTTCAGGGCGCTTTCATGAGCGATCAGGAAGTGGAGACGATCGTGCAGTATGTCAGCAGCCAAGGGGAAGCGAATTATGATGAGTCGCTTGTGCCTGAGGTAGACGACACCTTGAGCGAGGATCAGGAGCCGCAGGATGAATTGTACGAACAGGCCGTCCAGATTGTCCTGGAAGCCAAGCAGGCTTCTGTATCGCTGCTTCAGCGGCGTATGCGCGTCGGTTACACGCGTGCCGCACGCTTGATCGACTCTATGGAGGCCAGAGGCGTTATCGGCCCTTACGAGGGCAGCAAGCCGCGTGAGGTGCTGATGTCGCTGGAGCAGTATCAGCAGAACAGACTCAGTTCATAAATGTAAAAAGCTGTCCCGCAAGCCATGAATGGCTGATTGGGACAGCTTTTTATTAGAGGTTCTTTTCGATAACGTTGATGTTATGTGTCCCGAACAATCCCAGTATAAATGGGTGAGGTTGTTTTTTTTTTATCAGACTTACTTTTGGAGCATATGTAAAAGAATATCTTGATGTTGCTCTGAAAGCTGCAACAAGGTGAATTTCCCGTCTTTGATAAGGGAATTAATGAAGTCTGCCTCTTGTCTTGCGAGGTTATATAGAGAGCTGTCAATTCTGCCCTGAAGCAATGCTTCATCGAGTTCTTCCGAATCCTTTTGGATTACTGCACCTGACGGCAAAACGACAATATCTAAGAACAAATCGTCCATCCAAGGCACGTTATCCTCACTTACACCATTTCTATAGCATATATCAATATACCACTGTACAATCTGCCCTTGCTCGTCAAACATTGTAGTCACTGAATGATGCTTATCAAGAGGGAATTGTTGAAGCCACGAATACCCATCATTTACAATGCAAACCTTTTGGTCAAAGTATTTTACGTACAACGGCTCTTTAACTTTGGCAATCTTCAGAAGTGATAAGTAGCCTTTAAAATTATCTGTTTCAAGATATGACTGGACATATTCTCTTTCCAATACACGTTTCCAATCTGAACGGTCCCCGTATTTTCTCTTCAAATGTACAGCTCCTTCACCTAAGAAGTGTTCTTTCCTATATTGTATCAAAGCGGAGAATCAGCAACAATATTTATGTAAAGAACCTTATTATAGGTTGTTTTACATCTAAAAACAGAGCAGCGCTTCTCCAATATTAGAGGAGCGCTGCTCTGTTTAGATTGTGCCTAACTTTATTTTGCGAATGGTGCCATTAGTATCAATTCACCCGGGGAGCTGTAAGCAGAGCATCAACCATGTAATCAAGCTGCGCATTTAGGGAGTAGATATCATTGTAATACGATAATCCGAAGTCGATATTCATTAACCGGCCTTCCTTGACTGCCGGAATACTGTTCCAGATCGGGTCTCCCGTCAGGTCAGTCATTCCGTCATAAGAGGAACGGAAGATATACTCTCCGCTGTAATCGGCAATGACTTCAAAGGATACAGACTCCCCACCGACATCGGTCTTGCTATCTATTTTTTGCTGAATCTTCTCCGGTGCCTTCATGCCAAGATATTCATATAAGACCTGCGAACCCCGGCCGTATTGTTTGCTCATAATCACTAACATACTGCGCTCTCCGCCGCCTTCCATGATGGAGATGGTCGAATCTAGAATTCCCGCTTCCTTCAGCTTCAGCTTACTGTCCTCCACTTTGGCATTGAAATCATTTAATAGGCTGGTGGCCTGATCTTCCTTATTAAGAGTGTGTCCAATAAAGCTGACCCGCTCAACGGTTGTCATTTTCTCATAAGGCACCAATACGGTGGGTGCGATATCATGCAATGCATTGTAGGTTTCCTCGGAAGGAACGATAATCAGATCGGGATCAAGCGATAAGACAGCTTCCGGGCTGGCCTCGAACCAACTTCCCAACTTCTGTACATCTTTCAATTCGTTCTCGAAGGCAGCACCTTCATTTACACTAGAGACACCTACGGGCTTAATGCCCAGCGCCAGAACATCGCCCAGCAAGTACAACACAACGACACGCTGAGGATTGGCAGGTACCTCGATATCCCCTTTTATTGTAGAGATTGTCCGGGTCTGTGCCTCGGCTGCAGTGTTGTCAGGGGACGTTGTAGAGGATGCCGTCGCAGCAGGCGAAGAGCTTGGCGTATTGCTGCCGTTGCCCGCCGTCGTTGTAGTGGCAGTTCCTGAGGAACAGGCACTTAACACTATGGTGAAGCATAACAACAAGGTTAACATTAGGGATGGCTTAGACGTTCTGAACATGGATGACGCTCCTTTTAGATCATATTGATAATGATTATCATCATCAATATATCCGAGAGTGCCTTCACGGGCAATGTCATTTGCAGACAGCGCAGATATCATATCCCGCCACGGGGAAGCGGCCTGAACAGAATTTTTGTACCTTACTGGTGAGTTTCCGAAGTGCTTTTTGAACATTTTTCCAAAAGAATACGCATCCGGATAGCCCACAGAAGCTGCAATATCATGCAGTGTGGCTTCTGTGCCCAGCAATAGCTCACGGGCCTTGTCCATGCGAATCTGAACCAGATATTGGGCAGGGCTGGTCTGAAGCCGGATGCGGAATAACCTCGATAATGTCCTCGGGCTGGTGCCCAGAGTGCCGGCTAGTGAATCCAGGGTGAACGGCCTGCTGTAAGAATCATGCATATAGCGTACAGCCTGGTCGAGCACATCTGCTCTAAGCGGGTGCAGCTCCTGCCCCTGCATCTGGCGAAGCAGCTCATGGACCCACTGATAGAACAGGGCTTTGACATGCAGATGCTCAAGGTCGCTGCCTGTCTGCCACTCCCCATACATCTGGTCTAGAATCTCATACAGCGGCAGAGGATGGGCCGGAGTGCAATGATATGACGCGGTAAAAGGCTTGCTGCGGTCTAAAAGCGCTGTAAGATTGCGGCGCGCAGGCAGGGTTAACGTTGAACGGTACATAATAAGGTAATAATCCAGAATTTCATGTGTTTTCAGCAATTTAATCGTAGTGCCTTTGCCTCCGTGAAAGACAGTTGCGCCGCTGATTTCATATCGGCTGTCATCTATAAGCAGACTTGCGCTGCCGCGAACGATATACAGGTATGTACTAGCCGGAAGGCGATACTTCAGCGGAGGTTGTCCAGAAATGAATGAGGCCTTGCGGATATCGATAACTTCTACAGCAGCATGGTTCCACAGTACAATATGGTCCTTAAAATCCATGTTTCTTCTCAACTCCTGTTGTTTCATAACCCAAGTATAGTTGATAATCGTTCTCAGTTGCAATGGATTTACGGTTCCTTGATTTGCGGTCATGCATAGGAAGTCCTGCCAGTCGTCATAATAACTTTAGCCATTCATGCAGAACTTCCAAGAGAAAGGTAGAGCGAATCCCATGACAAAACATAAGCAGTGGATCATTGCCGCCGTTACCCTTGCCCTTGCAGCTGCACCGTTTGCCGGTGCAGTCTTCAAAGATCATGATTTGATCTATGCCAAGCCATATGCAGCAGAACAGATTGCCGCAGATAGCCCTGATGAAGGGGAGGAAGCCATGCCCGTGTTCGGCACAACTCCGCTTAAGGTAGGCTCCTCCGGGCAGGATGTCTATGAGCTGCAGGGAAGATTGAAGTACCTTGGTTATTTTAACGGGAAGATTGACAGCCAGTTCGGGACCAAAACCAAAAATGCTGTCACCTGGTTTCAGTGGAAATTCGGCTTGAAATCCGACGGGGTCGTCGGGGCCAAGACGAAGCTTAAGCTATACAATGCGACTACAGCCTGGAAGCCGACAGCGCCTGAGACGTCTACCGCCCAGAAGAAAGCGCCCTCCGGCGCAGCTGCAGCCAAAACCAATACGGCTGAACTGTCCTCCGGCAATACCATGGGCTTGTCCGAAAACGACCTGAAGATCATGGCTAACGCGGTTTACGGCGAGTCTCGCGGCGAACCTTTTGAAGGACAGGTGGCTGTAGCCGCAGTCATTCTTAACCGTGTAAAATCCCCAAGCTTCCCAAATACGCCTTCGGGCGTCATTTTCCAGCCGGGAGCCTTCACTGCCGTAGCTGACGGACAGATCTATCTGGAGCCTAATGAACAGGCACGCAAGGCAGTGCAGCAGGCACTGAGCGGCTGGGACCCGTCGGGCGGCTGTATCTATTACTTCAATCCCAAGACGGCGACTTCCAAGTGGATTTGGTCCCGTCCGCAGGTGAAGACGATCGGCCAGCATATTTTCTGCATGTAGCTTACTGTGTCTGTATACAACCCTCCGTAAGAGCAACCGGTACGCTGTCCTCCGGTTGCTTCCTTACTTTGGAATGGTTTAGAATGGATAATACTTCATAAACTTGTTATAGAGCATCCATCCACGCTGCAAAGGAGTTTTGGACTTGACTAATAATGCATTTCAACATGGCCATGCCGCTGGCATGCGCATACATGTTCTGCCGACCAAGGCGTTCAAGACATTCGCCATCTCACTGTATGCAGGCGTTCCGCTTGAAGAAAGTACAGTGACCTCTACCGCACTGGTTCCGTTTGTACTCCGCCGGGGGACAGCATCCTACCCGGAGACTACCCAATTCCGCGAGCGTCTGGAGGAGCTGTACGGTGCCGGCTTCGGCTTCGATATTTATAAACGCGGGGATTACCAGATTGTCCAGTTCCGGATGGATACGATCAATGATTCCTTTGTGCAGAGCAAGGAGAGCCTGCTTGGGGAATCCTTTGCTTTTCTGGGAGAGGTATTGACCCGTCCCCTGCTTGAGAATGGAAGCTTCCGGGCTTCTTATGTAGCTACAGAACGCGAGACGATCCGCAAGAAGCTGGAATCCATTGTGAATGACAAAATCCGCTATGCGGCAGAACGCTGCATTGAGGAAATGTGCCGCAACGAGCCTTACCGTCTCCATCCCCTCGGTCAACGGGCCGATCTGGATGCTATCACGCCTGAGACGCTGTACCAGAGCTATACCTCCTGGCTGAATGGAGCTACGCTTGATCTGTATGTTGTGGGCGATACCACACCTGAGGAGGTCGAGAAGCTGGTGACAGCTCATTTCGGCCGGGCCCATCACTCCGAAGCCGGAGGCTACACCTCGGACTTCACTCCGGTATCGGTTACGGAAGTGCGGACGGTAGAGGAGAAGTTGGATGTGAATCAAGGCAAGCTGAACATGGGGCTGCGGACCTCGATTACCTACAAGGATGAACGGTATGCTTCCGCGCTGATGTACAACGGTATTCTTGGCGGTTACCCGCATTCCAAGCTGTTCGTCAATGTCCGTGAGAAGGAGAGTCTGGCGTATTACGCCTCCTCCCGTTATGACGGGCATAAGGGCATCGGAACGATTCAATCGGGGATCGAGACCCAGAACTACGGCAAAGCCGTTGATATTATCCGCAAGCAGCTGGATGAGCTGAAGGCCGGCAATATCACTGACCTGGAGCTTAGCCAGACGAAGGCGATGATCCGCAACCTGCTGTCCGAGATTCAGGATTCGGCGTTTGAGATGATTTCCTTTGATTTCAACCGCCAGCTATCCGGCAAAGACCGTTCTGCCCAGGAACTGATGGACCAGGTCGACGGCATGGGGGCGGCTGAAGTGAAGGCTGCAGCGGATACTTTTGAGCTGGATACGATTTATTTCCTGACAGGGAAGGAGGAATAGGGATGGAGAAGCTCCATTACGAACGGCTTCAAGAAACACTTTATCACGAGGTTATGGATAACGGACTGCAGGTGTATGTGCTGCCGAAGCCGGCTTTTCTCAAAACCTACGCCACCTTTGCCACGAAATACGGTTCGGTAGACAATCACTTCAAGGTGGCGGGCAGCGAGGAGACTACAGTACCCGACGGAATTGCCCACTTCCTGGAGCATAAAATGTTCGAGGAGCCGGAAGGCGACATTTTTGCCACCTTTGCGTCGAATGGCGCATCGGCCAATGCCTTCACCAGCTTCGACCAGACGGTCTATCTTTTCTCGGCCACGGAGAACATTGAGCAGAATCTCAGCACGCTGGTTGATTTTGTGCAGCGTCCTTATTTTACCGATGAGAACGTGGAGAAGGAGAAGGGGATTATTGGGCAGGAAATCAATATGTATGCCGACAATCCTGACTGGCGCGTCTATTTCGGGCTGATTGAAGCCATGTATGCTACTCACCCGGTTCACATTGATATTGCCGGAACGATCGAATCCATCTCAACCATTACGAAGGAAACGCTGTACACCTGCTACAACTCCTTCTATCATCCCAGCAATATGCTGCTGTTCGTTGTCGGCGGAGTGGACCCTGAGCAGGTATTTGAACTGATCCGCAGCAATCAGCAAGGCAAGAGCTATGAGAAGCAGGGTGAAATTACACGTATCTTCGCGGAGGAGCCTGAGCAGGTAGCCTCGAAGCATGTGGAGAGCAGACTTGCTGTCTCCATTCCCAAAATGATGTTCGGCTTCAAGGAAAAGGTGGATGGTCTGAGCGGTGAAGCGGCGGTGCGCCGTGATCTGACCACGAAGCTGATGCTGGACCTGCTGTTTGGCAGCAGTACGGCATTGTATCAGAAGCTCTATGACGAGGAATTGATCTCGGACATCTTCGGCCATGAATTTAACAGCTCTGCGGAGTATGCCTTCTCGGCGATTGGCGGCGATACCAAAGATCCGGGTCTGCTGCTTGAACGGATTAAGGCAGAAGTTGGACGCATTCTGGAGACGGGCTTCGCGGAGAAGGATTTTGAACGAGCCCGCAAAAAGAAAATCGGCGGCTTCCTGCGGATGCTGAATTCGCCGGAGAGCATTGCCCATGAGTTCACCCGTTACCAGTTCCGTGGAGGAGATCTGTTTGAAGTGCTTCCCCTGTATGAATCGATCACTCTGGATGAAGTGAATGCCCGGCTCCATGATCATGTGAACTGGGAGCAGCTGGCCGTATCGCTGGTGGTGAGTCCTTAATGATGTTACCGGGAGAGGACAGCAAACCGATTGGCGAAATGACAGTGCTCATTACCGGGGGCAGCGGGGGAATCGGCGGCGCGATCGCTGAGCGTTTTGCTTCGGTGGGAATGAACATTGTGATTCATTATATGAATTCGCATGAAGCGGCAAATGATGTGGCCCGGCGCTGTCTGGCGCTGGGGGCGAAGGTAATGACCGTAGCGGCGGACATGAAAGACCGCAGTCAGCTCGTACGCATGGCCGAAAGACTGGAGAGCAGCGGCATGATGCCGGATATCCTGGTCAATAATGCCGGGAAAGCTCATTATGGCATGTTAGCCGATCTGACCGAGGAGGAGTGGGACGATATCATGGCGGTGAATCTGAAGGGCACCTTCATGTGCAGCCAGATTTTCATGCCTTATATGGTCACGCAGCGTTACGGCCGGATCATTAATGTGTCTTCTGTGTGGGGGATCTCGGGTGCCTCCTGTGAAGTGGCTTATTCGGCCAGTAAGGGCGGAGTGAATGCTTTTACCAAGGCGCTTGCCAAGGAGCTGGCCCCCTCCAAGGTCACTGTGAACGCTGTAGCGCCTGGAGCAGTTCATACGGCCATGCTGTCCAATCTGCAGGCGGATGAACTGAAAATGCTGGAGGAGGAGATCCCTGCGGGGAGGCTGGCTACCCCTGAGGATATATCCTCGCTTGTTTATTTTCTGGCGCTGCCTGAGTCCGGTTATATTACGGGTCAGGTCATCAGTCCGAACGGCGGCTGGATTACGTAATAACCGGTATAATGCCAGGAACCATGAGCCTGCTCTGGAGAAATGCTCCAGCATAAGACCTTCCGGCTTGAGACATATTATAACTGTTGCTTCTAAATCTCAATATCATTACAAACCTGAGGAGGATTTAAGATGTCAACAGATTCCGTAGTGAAGAACTTTGATACCTGGAAAAGTTTTTTGGGCGACCGGGTCATTCAGGCTGAAAAAATGGGGATGAGCGACGAGACCATCACCAAGCTGGCGTTCGAAATCGGGGAATTCCTCGATAAGAAGGTCGATCCGGGCAACTATTCCAACCGGGCCATCAAAGAGCTGTGGGATGTCGGAACGGATGATGAGAAGCATACCATTGCCGGACTCATGGTCAAACTGGCGAAGAAAAACGCATAGGTACGCGGAAGAAGCTCCCCTTGCGGGAGCTTTTCTGCAATTATTACAATCGTGTCCTTGCCTTTCAATTTTTTTTTATATATCATTAACATGACCCGTGTATCTGAAACAACATGCAGGGAAAAGGAATCTATGAGGTGCGCACAAGTGGAATATAAACAATGGTATATGGAGTATAAGATACATAAGAACAGACCCGGTCTGTTAGGCGACATTGCTTCCATGCTGGGGATGCTGGAAGTCAATATTCTGACGATTAACGGCGTGGAAGGCAAGACGCGTGGAATGCTGCTGGAAACCAGCGACGATGAGAAGATCATGCTGATGGGCGAAATGCTCAAGAAAGTTGATAATATAACGGTTACGGCACTCCGTACACCGCGGCTTGTGGACCGGCTGGCGGTCCGGCATGGACGGTATATCGACCGGGATTCGGATGACCGCAAGACCTTCCGCTTTACCCGCGATGAGCTCGGGCTGCTGGTCGATTTCCTGGGCGAGCTGTTTAAGAGAGAAGGCAATCAGGTTATAGGACTACGTGGCATGCCGCGGGTAGGCAAGACAGAATCGATTATTGCCGGCAGCGTCTGTGCGATGAAGCGCTGGACGTTTGTCTCCTCTACGCTGCTGCGCCAGACCGTCCGCAGCCAGCTCGCCGAAGACGAGATGAATCCGCATAATGTATTTATCATTGACGGGATCGTCAGCACCATCCGCTCGAACGAGAAGCATTATAACCTGCTGCAGAATGTCATGAGTATGGCAAGCACCAAGGTGATTGAGCATCCTGATATTTTTGTGCGGGAGTCCGAATTCACCTTCGATGACTTCGATATTATTATTGAGCTGCGCAATTCACCGAACGAAGAGATATTGTACGAGTCGTTTACGACAAGCTACAGTGAAGATCTTTAATATATTTCATTCAGAGCATTGCTCACACAACATTCAGGAGGTGATGGTATGTCGGAACTGGGCCGGCATTTGAAGGAGGCTCGTCTGCAAAAAGGGATGAGTCTTGATGATGTCCAGGAAGTAACAAAGATCCGCAAAAAATATTTGGAAGCCATCGAAGCAGGGGATTATAAAGTGCTTCCGGGCAGCTTTTATGTCCGGGCCTTTATCAAAACCTATGCCGAGGCGGTCGGGGTTAACCCGGATGAGCTGATGGAGGAGCACGGCAATGTGCCTGCTGCTCCCGTCGATACTACCATGGAGACCGTGATTCAGAAGCGCAGCCGCAAGCCTGAAACGGAGCGTAACGCCAAGTGGCTCCCGACCTTGCTGATGTGGACCTTCCCGGTGCTGATTCTGGTGGTCATCTACTTATATGCCTCTTCCACAATGAATAATGATTCGCCGGAGAAAGCGGATAATGCAAGCATGACTACCGCGACGCAAGATCCGGCTAAGGCTAAGCCTTCTCCTACTGCCGCTGGAGGCGGTGCAGTGCCTTCAGCGGATGCGGCAGCTACACCTGATGCAGGAGCCGCGGCAACCACTGCGCCTGCTGCAACTCCAGAGCCGTCTCCATCGTCTTCTCCGGGTGCTGTCACCGTTACTCAGGACCGTAAATCGGGCAAGACGACCATTTACAAGGTCTCTGCACCTGCTGGAACCCCGGTTCAGGTACAGATTGCCGCGACCGGAGTCAGCTGGCTTGAAGTGTACAAGGGCGAGAACTCCAAGGGGGAGAAGCTCAGCTTCGGGAACACCAAGGCCGGTGAGAATCTGAGCTTTACACTGGACAGCGGCGGAATGTATATCAAATCGGGATATTCACCAGCTACGGCAATTTCGGTCAACGGACAGGCTATCACCGACGGCAAAACCTCCTCGCGCCTGCTCCTTGAACTGGATAGCGGGACGGACGGCGCTACTGACGGTAGCACTACAGGAGAATAGTACACCCGATGTATAGTCTTTGGCAGAATGGAGAACCTAGAAGTGTTTAACAGTTCTTACGCCAAAGTGAGGTGTATTCTCTCATGACCGTCAGCTGGATTGTAACAGGGCTTGGCATTATTGTCAGTCTCCTGGGGTATTATTTGACACCGGGCGCCTGGGGATATGGTATTCTGGGCTTTGGACTGGCACATGTTCTGCTGGGGATTCTGGATATGTTCCGGGCTCCTGCACGCAGCAGATAATATTTAGAGGTGAGCGTCTCCCGGACAGGTTCCGGGAGGCGTGTTTTTAGGTGAAAATATAAGAATTTATATGTTTACGCTATAAATTATCCTTCTATTTCTCGCTGAAACGGTACCGTCCTTACAAAGGACGGAATGCCGTTTCCACTTGACTCTTTTCCAGTATTAGACTTAAGAGCCCCTATCTCATATAATAGGAACAGACTAATTGTAAGTAAAGGATGTGGAACCATGAGTTCAGAAAGTTCATTTGATATCGTATCCAAGATGGATATGCAGGAGCTGACCAATGCGGTTCATCAGACCGAGAAGGAAATTGATAACCGGTTTGATTTCAAGAACAGCAAGAGCAGCCTGAAGCTGGAGAAGGATGCGCTTGTCATCGCCTCAGAGGATGAATACAAGCTGAATGCAGTTATTGATATCCTCCAGACCAAGATGGTGAAGCGGGGAATCACGCTGAAAAATATGGATTTCGGCAAAGTGGAGCCGGCTTCGCTCGGCACGGTGCGCCAGCGGCTGGGACTGCGCCAAGGGATAGACCAGGAGAACGCGAAGAAGATCAATATTCTGATCCGCGATTCCAAGCTGAAGGTTAAGAGCACGATCCAGGGTGATCAGATCCGTGTGACCGGCAAAAGCCGCGACGATCTCCAGCAGATTATCCAGCTTTTACGCAAGGCTGATTTGCCGCTTGATTTACAGTTTAACAATTTAAAGTAAGATCATGTGCCCCGCATTGTATACTACCTTACTTGCGGGGTGCTTCATGTTTTTTTGACACTTATTTATGGCTATAATATACTAGCTAAGCAGTTTTGAAGAAAATGCTGGAATACCGGATTCGTATGGACTAGGGGAGGAACCTTCAGTGAATTTACCCAACCGCATCACATTAGCACGTATTTGCCTTATCCCAATCATGATGTTTTTTCTGCTGGTGGACTTCAGCTTCTATCCGGAACCGATACATTGGGGCTCCTTTCAGCTTTCAATTAATCACTTGGTCGCGGCAGTTATTTTTCTGCTGGCAGCCAGTACCGATGGAATTGACGGTTACATAGCCAGAAAATATAACATGGTCACCAATCTGGGCAAGCTGCTCGATCCGCTTGCGGATAAGCTGCTGGTCTCGGCCGTGCTGATCTCGCTGGTCGAGCTGGGAAGATGCGATTCCTGGATTGCCATTGTCATCATCAGCCGCGAGTTTGCCGTGACCGGCCTGCGCCAGGTGGCACTGCTGGAAGGGAAGGTAGTGGCTGCAAGCAAATGGGGAAAGGTAAAAACAGTGATTCAGATTGTTGCTATTTCCCTGCTGCTGCTTAACAATTTCCCGTTCCAGTTCGTCAGCATCCCTGTGGATGACATTGCCATCTGGGCGGCAGCCATCATTACCATTTACTCTGGCATTGATTATTTCGTGAAGAATAAGGATCTGCTGGATTTGAACAAAGCCTGAGAGGCTGGAACAGGCTGAACCTTGCAGGATACCTACAATCAGGAGGAGAACGTCAGCTATGAAAGCAGAGATTATTGCCGTTGGAACAGAACTTTTACTTGGACAAATCGTGAACAGCAATGCCCAGTTTCTTTCAGTCGAGCTGGCTGCATTAGGCATTGACGTTTATTTTCAGACCGTTGTGGGAGATAACAAAAGCCGCCTTCTGGAAGCGATCCGGATTGCTCAGAGCCGGGCGGATGTTATATTGTTCACGGGCGGCATTGGTCCGACCGAGGATGATCTGACCAAAGATGCGCTGGCTGCGGCGCTTGGCCGGACCCTGCACATCGACCAGCTGGCCATGGATCATGTGCAGCGCTTCTTCGATGACCGCAAGATTGTAATGACTGAGAATAACCGCAAGCAGGCGCTTGTCATTGAAGGGACGACTCCTCTGTCCAATGATGCCGGCCTTGCGGTAGGGATTGCTTTTGCAGAAGAAGACAAATATTATATCGTGCTGCCCGGCCCGCCCCGGGAGATGAAGCCGATGTTCACGGATAAGGCCAAGCCATGGCTTCAGCAGCATGCACTTACTGGTGAAATGCCGCTCTACTCGAAGATGCTGAAGTTCGCCGGGATTGGCGAGTCGCTGCTGGAGGACAAGCTGATTGAGCTGATCCGCAGCCAGAGCGATCCAACGATTGCCCCGTATGCCAAGGAAGGCGAAGTGACCGTGCGCATCTCCACCAAGGCGCCGTCCGAGCGGGAAGCTATGGTCAAGCTCGATGCTCTGGAGAAGACGATTGCTGACATTCTGCCGGAGAATCTGTATGCCAACATCGATGTGCCGCTGGAGCAGCTGATTGTGGACTGGATGGCGGATGCGGGACTCACTCTGAGTGCTGCCGAGAGCTGTACAGGCGGTCTGCTGATGGAGAGCATTACGAATATTCCGGGCAGCGCCTCCATGTTTGCCGGAGGGATCGTCTGTTATTCCAATGATATTAAGAAGAAACTGCTGAATGTGCCTTCCGCCATGCTTGAAGGTCCGGATGCCCCGGGAGCGGTGAGCCGCGAGGTTGCGGAGGTACTGGCTGAGCAGGTGCGTATGATCGGTGACACGGACTTCGGCTTATCGGTTACCGGTGTAGCCGGACCGGGATATTCCGAGCGCAAGCCGGTGGGTCTTGTGTTCGTAGGACTGGCTGAGCGGGGCTGCAAGACAGAGGTATATGAGCTGAATCTGAAGGGCACCCGTGAGAACATCCGGCTGCGCACCGTCAAGGCGCTGCTGTACCGGTTGTGGCGCCGCCTGGAAGAACGCAAGGTTGCTACTCCGCTGGAAGGCTCGGCCTTGCAATAACTGTACGGGCCGGTATATAATTCATGTATACGGAAGAACCGTGGCTTGAGCGATCATGCTACGGTTTTTTGTTTTATATTAGGTATAACAAATTACCCTATGGCTGTTCCTGTTAACGTAAGAAGCGGAAGAGAAGCACCTGCTGAGTTTTGCATCCGGAAGGAGGCCTTCATCTTACAATAAAAGGGAGTATTATCCCTGGGAGCAAAAAAAACGAATGTATGTTCTAAAAAAGACTTGGCAAGCCCTTCAAAACACGTTATTATAATACTATAAACAGTGAAGGAAGTGGTCTGATTGTCAGATCGTCGTGCAGCGCTTGATATGGCGCTTCGTCAAATAGAAAAACAATTCGGTAAAGGTTCGGTAATGAAACTGGGAGAATCCACTCACATGAAAGTGGAAGTTGTACCTAGCGGATCTTTGGCACTTGATATTGCACTAGGTATTGGCGGACTTCCCAAAGGACGTATTATTGAAGTATATGGACCGGAATCTTCCGGTAAGACGACGGTTGCACTCCATGCGATCGCTGAAGTACAGAAGCAGGGCGGACAAGCTGCCTTCATCGATGCTGAGCATGCGCTTGATCCCAAGTATGCCAAGGCGCTTGGCGTTAACATTGATGAATTGCTGCTGTCCCAGCCTGATACGGGTGAACAGGCCCTGGAAATCGCTGAAGCGCTTGTACGCAGCGGAGCAGTAGACATCATTGTAGTTGACTCTGTAGCAGCACTTGTGCCGAAGGCGGAAATTGAAGGCGACATGGGTGATTCCCACGTAGGCTTGCAGGCCCGTCTGATGTCCCAGGCCTTGCGGAAGCTGTCAGGCGCCATTAACAAATCCAACACCATTGCGATCTTCATTAACCAGCTTCGTGAGAAGATTGGCGTAATGTTCGGTAACCCAGAGACCACTCCGGGTGGACGCGCTCTGAAATTCTACTCCTCCGTCCGTCTGGATGTGCGCCGGGTAGAGAGTATCAAGATGGGTAACGATGTCGTGGGTAACCGCACGAAGATCAAGGTTGTGAAGAACAAGGTAGCGCCTCCGTTCAAGCAAGCGGATGTAGATATCATGTACGGCGAGGGAATCTCCAGAGAGGGAAGCCTTGTGGATATCGGTACGGAGATGGATATTGTCAACAAGAGCGGAGCCTGGTATTCCTATGAAGGCGAACGTCTGGGTCAAGGACGGGAGAATTCCAAGCAGTTCCTGAAGGAACATCAGGATATTGCTCTGCTGATCGAGAACAAGATCCGTGAGGCAAGTAATCTGACAACTCTGGTAGCGGCACCATCTGAAGCAGATGTGGTTGCGGAGCAAGAGGAAGAAGAGAAATTGCTGCTTGAGATCGAGTAATTAAGTACTCCTCTACTTCTAATTGAATAATGAAGTCATGATGGATAGGCGCCCTGTGGAGGATATTACAGGGTGCCTTTTCGCAAATATTTCAGCTTAAGTAGGTGATCGGCAGGATGGTTATACAATTGGATGAGGAATTCGAAGAACAGGATGAGCAGCAGGTGCTGGCGGATTTCCCGGCAGATCAAGAGCTGGTAATTACAAAGGTAGAGCGGCTTAAGAAGTCTAATTATCGTTATCTAATCCATTTCGGAGACTACAACATGACTGTTCATGAAGATGTCATGATTAAATACCGGATGATTACCGGAAGTGCTTTTATAAAAGCGGATCTGGAGGATATCGTTGCCGCAGACGAGCGCCAGCGGGCGTATGTGGAGGGGCTTAGGTATCTGGAGCGCAAGCCCAGAACCGCACAGGAGATGGCCCGCCGTTTAAGGGAGAAGGAAATAGGGGAGACTGTTATTGCCGAAGTTCTGCTCCGCCTGCAGGAGGAACGTCTGCTTGATGATCCCTTGTACGCCAAGCAGTGGGCGGAGCAGCGGATTGTGAATCAGCGTAAGGGCAAGATGTGGATCCGGCAGGAGCTGCGGGAGAAAGGAATTGATAAGTCGCTGATTGCGGAAGCGCTGGATGAGATCACACCCGAGCAGGAGCTGGAGAGCGCGCTGCTGACCGGACGGAAGAAATGGAATACGATCCGGGGAGATGTGAACGACAAACGGCGGAAGACAGGGGCGTTCCTGATGCGCCGGGGATTCTCAGGAGAAATGGTGCGCCAGGTGATCAGGATTCTGCGGGATGAGCAGGATTCTGAGGGGGAAGAAGAGGAGTTTTACTTCCCGGATTGATTCTCTTGACTTTATTACGGTTATCGACTCTCTTGACAAGGTCTTTTTATAAATAATAAAATATAACATGAATCGGCATAAACTAAGAATCCTTTTTCCTTCCCAAAAAGCAGACTCTTATGTTCCGGTTCGCGTACAACTCATATGAAATGTAATCGCCGGATAAGGCGGGCAATGTCCATGTGCAGCATGTGCAGTATGGCAATCGGTGTATTACCGGTTTTTTGTATGGTGATGAACGGATAGTTTAACAACTGCACAAATACCCAAGGGAAAGAGCCTTGGAGGATATCAGCGAGGAGGTGAACAGATGGATCCATTGATCTGGGTCATTGTCGTTCTCGTTGTAGCTGCAGCATTCTTTGGATTCGGTTATTTTATTCGTAAATCCCTTGCAGAAGCTAAGATTTCCAGCGCAGAGAAAGAAGCCGTAGTCATCGTGGAGAACGCGAAGAAAGAGGCGGAGGCGCTGAAGAAGGAAACGGTACTTGAGGCTAAGGACGAAGTTCATAGAATCCGTACCGAAGCTGAGAAAGAAACTCGTGAACGTCGGAATGAAATCCAACGGCAAGAGCGACGTTTGCTGCAAAAGGAAGAATCGCTGGATAAAAAAATGGAATCGCTTGAACGAAAAGAAGAACAAGTAGCTAACAAAGAGAAACGAATTGATGAAACCCAACAGCAAATTGATGTTATTTACAAGAATCAGGTTACTGAACTGGAACGTATCTCCAATCTGAGCATCGATGATGCCAGAAGTATCATTCTCAGCAATGTAGAACAGGAAGTTCGCCATGAAACTGCTCAGATGATCAAGGAAATCGAACAGCAAGCTAAGGAAGAAGCGGACAAGAAAGCCCGTGAGATTATCACCTTGGCGATTCAACGCTGTGCGGCTGATCATGTGGCGGAAACTACGGTATCTGTCGTTACCTTGCCGAATGAAGAGATGAAGGGCCGGATTATCGGTCGTGAAGGCCGCAATATCCGTGCGCTGGAGACTCTGACCGGGATTGATCTTATTATTGATGATACGCCGGAAGCAGTTATTCTGTCAGGATTTGATCCGATCCGCCGCGAAGTGGCCCGTACGGCACTGGAGAAGCTGGTGGCAGATGGACGTATCCATCCTGCACGTATTGAAGAAATGGTGGAGAAATCCCGCAAAGAAGTGGATGAACGGATTCGCGAATACGGTGAACAGGCTACCTTCGAGGTTGGCGTTCATGGTCTGCACCCGGATCTGATCAAAATTCTGGGCCGCCTGAAATTCCGCACGAGCTACGGTCAAAACGTACTGAAGCACTCCATGGAGGTTGCTTATTTGACTGGACTTATGGCCGGTGAGCTTGGGGAAGACATCGTGCTTGCAAAACGTGCCGGACTGCTGCATGATATCGGCAAAGCGCTTGATCATGAAGTGGAAGGTTCGCATGTTGAAATCGGCGTCGAACTGGCGAAGAAGTACAAGGAACATCCGGTGGTTATCAACAGTATCGCGTCCCACCATGGAGATTGCGAGGCTACCTCGGTTATTGCTATGCTGGTGGGAGCTGCTGATGCATTGTCGGCTGCCCGTCCAGGTGCACGCCGTGAGACCCTGGAAACGTACATCAAACGTCTGGAAAAGCTGGAGGAGATCTCGGAGTCCTTCGAGGGTGTCGAGAAATCCTATGCCATTCAGGCGGGCCGTGAGGTTCGCGTAATGGTACAGCCTGAGAAGATTGATGATGCCGAAAGCTTCCGTCTGGCCCGCGATATTACGAAGATGATTGAGAGTGAGCTGGATTATCCGGGTCATATCAAGGTTACGGTAATCCGCGAGACACGCGCTGTAGAATATGCGAAATAAATAAGGAAATCGGCCCCCTTGCGGGGCCTTTTTTCATGCAGCACGCTGTGGAGTTTGGAATGAAGCAGAATAGGTGAAATTATACTTAAGCAGCGATTTATGGTTGGCAGAGCATACACAAACCAAAAATTTAGGAGGAGAAGATTATTAAAGTTTTATTTATCGGAGACATTGTAGGCAATACAGGCAGAAAAGCGCTGCGTGAAATGCTGCCTTCCCTGAAAAGCAAATATCAGCCGCATATCATCATTGCCAATGGTGAGAATGCCGCTGCCGGCAGAGGGATCACCGCTGCTATCGCTAACGAATTCTTTAACTGGGGTATCCACGGTATTACGATGGGCAACCACACCTGGGACAACAAGGATATCTTCGAGTTCATCGACGACGAGCCGCGGCTCATCCGTCCGGCTAACTTTCCGCCGGGGACACCGGGCCGCGGATATACCGTTGTTAAGGGGAACGGCAAGCAGCTGGCGATTGTGAATCTGCAGGGCCGTACCTTTCTTCCGGCGATCGATGACCCGTTCCGGGTAGGCGAGGAGATTGTGGAGGAACTGCGCAGAGAGCATAAGTGCATTCTGGTGGATTTCCATGCGGAAGCTACCTCCGAGAAAATTGCGATGGGCTATTTTATGGATGGACTGGCTTCGATTGTAGTCGGCACACATACTCATGTGCAGAGTAATGATGATGTGATCCTGCCTGGAGGTACAGCGTATCTTACAGATGCGGGTATGGTTGGTTCAAGAGAAGGGATTCTGGGTATGGAAAAGGATGCGATCATCTATAAATTTACAACTCAGCTTCCCTCCCGGTTTGTAGTCGACGAAGGCAAATGGCAGCTGCATGGTCTATTCGCAGAACTTGATGAAGCTACAGGCAGAGCGACACGACTGGAGAAGATCCGGCTGCGTGAGGATGAATGGGTGATGAGCTAAGGACGGCAATGCCATTTCTACTTGCAAATAGGTAATTCGGGAATACTCATTTTGTTTTGGGTGAAGTGTGATATTTATTATATCGAAAAAGAGTATCTTTTGAACTATTTTCTCCGGAGAGGTCCGCAAAAAGAAGGAATTAATTCTTCTGAAGCGAATAACATCTACTGTAGTGGAAGAAGAACACCATCATTTTCCCAGGGGAGGTACTTACTATGGATGTATTAAAAGTATCAGCTAAATCCAATCCAAATTCCGTTGCTGGCGCATTAGCAGGTGTTCTTCGCGAACGTGGATCGGCCGAGCTACAAGCTATTGGAGCAGGAGCACTGAACCAGGCCGTGAAGGCCGTTGCCATCGCCCGGGGATTTGTCGCACCTAGCGGAGTGGACTTGATCTGTATTCCGGCTTTTACGGATATAGTGATTGATGGGGAAGACCGGACGGCTATCAAACTTATTGTGGAACCTAGATAACTCAAGTGAATCATTTAGATTAGGCCTGTTTACATTGTAAACAGGCTTTTTGCTGTGCTGACTGCCGTTTCAGTTAGGTGCATATACATGAAATAGACGCTGGGCCATCAACGGTTCATTTGGATATTCAGCAAGTGAAGGAAGAAGGAGAGCTGACCTATGGTGGGAAACAGGAAGCTGAAGGTGGCAGATTTTCATTGTGATGCTCTGAGTAAGCTGCAGGCGAATCCAGGGATAGACTTCAAGAATGATCCCCGGCTGGATGTGACCGCAGAGCGGCTGGCAGAGGGAAATGTCGGACTGCAGGTTTTTGCCATCTATTTGTCTGCGGTGCGCGGAAGGGCAAAGTTCGAGGATATTCTGGGGCAAATCGAGTGCTTCCATCAAAAGGTTACCGGTCCTGGAGGGCTGCAGTGGCTGAGGTGGAAGGAAGAAGCGCAGGAAGGCAGCTTCACTGCACCGGCCTATGGAATGCTCTCTCTGGAGGGCGTGGACGGTCTGGAGGGCAATCTGTTCTATGCCCAGTTATGCTTCGAGCTGGGTGTGCGCTGCCTGGGGATTACCTGGAATTATGCCAACTGGGCGGCGGACGGTGTGCTGGAGCGGCGGAACGGCGGTTTCACTGAGCATGGCCGGAAACTGATCGACTGGTGCAACGGGAGCGGAATGCTGCTGGACGTGTCGCATTTGGCCCCGGCAGGCTTTTGGGAGCTGCTGGAGCACAGTACCCGTCCGTTCATTGCTTCGCATTCGAATTGCGCAGCGGTATGCAGTCATCCCCGCAATCTGAGTGATGATCAGCTAAAGGCACTGATTGTAAGCGACGGGCGAATCGGGCTTACCTTTGTCCCCTGGTTCGTGCGGGATGAAGGAGCGGCCCGGAGGGAGGATATGCGGAGGCATATTGAGCATGTCTGTGGTCTTGGCGGGAGCGGACAGCTGATGTTCGGCTCGGACTTTGACGGAATTGAAGCGTGGGTAGAAGGGCTGGAGCATCCGGGGCAATACGCGGAGTTCGCCGAGATGCTGCTGAAATACTATCCGGAGGCGGATGTGCGGGGCTGGCTGTATGAGAATGCGCTAGGATTCTTAAGGGATCAGTTACCTTCTTCGGCAGGAAGCGCCTCTGTTCTCGCCGGGAAATGACTATGAATTGGAAAAACCAGGATGAAGCATTCACAGAATCGTAATATGCCCGGAAAAAAGCCTCGCATTGTGATGCGGGTCTTTTTATTTTCGGGTAATAAGATGTATAATGTTCAGTGGCTTGTACAGATACTAGAGAAAATACAAGGAGTGACTTAAAAATGAGCAAGACTGTACCCGTAGGTGTGTCGGCCCGGCATATTCACCTTACGCAGGAGCACGTAGAAGCATTGTTTGGCCCAGGTTATCAATTGACCGAGTTCAAACCCCTGTCCCAACCCGGACAATTCGCAGCGAATGAGCAAGTGGCTGTCATTGGTTCGAAAGGGAAGTTCGACAAAGTAAGAATCCTCGGACCTGCCCGTCCGGCTTCACAGCTGGAAGTATCCCGCACAGACTCCTTCAGCCTCGGCGTGAAGGCCCCTGTCCGTGAATCCGGCAATATTGAAGGAACACCAGGAATTACGATTAAAGGACCTGCCGGTGAAGTTGAGCTGGAGACTGGTGTTATTGTAGCAGCGCGCCACATCCACTTCCATACTTCCGAAGCAGAAGCTTGGGGCATTGCTGATAAGCAGCTCCTGAAGGTACGTCTGGGCGGCGAACGCGGCCTGGTGCTGGAGAACGTAATTGCACGCGTATCCGACAGCTTCAAGCTGGACATGCACATCGATACCGATGAAGCTAACGCTGCCGGTGCCAATAATGGCGATACCGCTGAAATCCTAGACTAGTATTTTTATTATAGGTAAGACAAGAGCAGGGGACCTTCCTCTGCTTTTTTGTTGTAATTTTTTTTGAAAAGAAAGAAATGAAAGTTTTCATATTTGCTTTTCTGTGTTATCATTATGTGTTACGACTTTGCTGAGCGCTATGTGGAGACGCCGCAAAAGAAGTATTCGTAAATGGAATTAAGGATTCACCAATATATGTATGCACAATGAAGGAGATAAAATGACATTTAACGATTTGAACCTGATCCCCCCGATTCTTAAGGCGCTTAGCCTGGAAAACTATACATCCCCAACCCCGATTCAGGAAGAGTCTATTCCTGCGGCATTAGCCGGCAGAGACATCCTGGGCTGTGCACAGACCGGTACCGGTAAAACGGCGGCCTTCTCGTTGCCGATTATTCAGCTGCTGAGCCAGCAGCCGGGCAGAACCGGCGGAGGCAAGCGCATCCGTTCCCTGATTCTTACGCCTACCCGTGAGCTGGCGCTGCAAATTCAGGAGAACATTCAGGCTTACAGCAAGTTCACAACCATCCGTTCGACAGCCATTGTCGGTGGAGTATCACAGAAGGCGCAGGAGCGGGCGCTTGCCATCGGT
This sequence comes from Paenibacillus sp. FSL R7-0333, assembly GCF_038000365.1. NCBI lineage: Bacteria > Bacillati > Bacillota > Bacilli > Caryophanales > Paenibacillaceae > Paenibacillus > Paenibacillus sp. FSL R7-0333. The sequence continues at coordinate 4,059,717 of NZ_JBBOBZ010000001.1, read as the reverse complement.
GCCGACATTCTGATTGCTACACCGGGCCGTCTAATCGACCTGATCAGCCAAAAGCGTGTGGATCTGCAGCATGTGCAGATTCTCGTGCTAGATGAAGCGGACCGCATGCTGGACATGGGCTTCATTCATGATGTGAAGCGGATTATCGCCAAGATGCCGCTCAAGAAGCAGACCTTGTTCTTCTCAGCGACTATGCCTGCGGAGATTTCGCAGCTAGTGAAGACACTGCTTGTCAATCCGGTGAAAATCGAGATTACTCCGGTTTCCTCCACGGTAGACAGAATTGAGCAGTCGATCTATCTGCTGGAGAACGGAAATAAGCAGAATCAGCTGAACCGTCTGCTGCAGGACCCGTCGATTGTATCGGCGCTGGTATTCACACGCACCAAACGCGGCGCGGACCGGGTAACCCGGGATTTAACCCGCATTAATATTACAGCACAAGCCATTCACGGGAACAAATCACAGAATGAGCGCCAGAATGCGCTAAGAAACTTCAAGAGCGGAGCGACCCGCGTGCTGGTAGCAACAGACATCGCTGCGCGCGGAATTGATATTGATGAGCTGTCCCATGTCATCAACTTCAACCTGCCGAATATCCCGGAAACCTATGTTCACCGTATTGGCCGGACCGGCCGTGCGGGGATGAGCGGCATCGCCATCTCGCTGTGCGAAGCGGAGGAAATTCCGTATCTGAAGGATATCCAGAAGCTGATCGGCAAGACGATTCCGGAGATCAAGGAGCATGCGTATCCGATGTCTAAGAGCAATCTGGCATTGCTGGCAGACCGTCCCGGCAAAGCGCCGGTCAAACCGTCGCAGAAAGCCAAGACGAATCCGCCCCGCAAGCCGAAGTCGGAATGGTTCGCGCAAGGCAAACAGCAGAGCGGCGGCAACACAAATGGCGCTAAAGGCGCTTCTGGAAGCGGTCATGCAGGCAGTGGAGCTAGAAGCACATCGGGCAACAGTTATGCTGGCGGTGGAGCGAGAGGTGCTTCGGGGGGCCAGGCTAATGCCAGCGGGCGTCCAGGCGGCAGCCAGAGCCAGAAATCGCCCAGCGGCTCATACGGCCGTTCAAACCCTTCGGGCAGCAGACCTGGCGGTCAGAGCGGACGTCCGTCCAGCCGTCCAGCGGCTAAAGCGGGCCGCTCGTAATTCGATTTTGTAACGTGCAGTAATGCTTGACCTTATCTAACATAAACACCCGCCATTCTCAGGTTCTCACTGAAAATGGCGGGTGTTTGTCTGCTCCATGGCCTCTTAACGGTTACATCGCTTCTTGTCTGCCGCTGACAGCTTCCCCTGCAAGGTAGGCGCCCAGCTCCTCGCGCAGCGCGGTGCTAATGGAAGTCATTGGCAAGCGGAGCGTATCCGAGGAGAGCTCTCCGAGTTCGCTGAGCAGCCATTTGATCGGGGCCGGGTTGGACTCCTTGAACAGCAGCTTCATCAGCGGCACTAGCTGATCATACGCAGCCTGTGCAGCCTCAATCTGACCGGCTCTGTACTGCTCGTAGATGCTGAGGAAGCGGCCTGTATGTACATTGGCTGAGGCCAGCATGCCTCCGGCGGCCCCGTAGCCCAGCATGTCGAAGAAATGCAGATCTTCGCCGCAGAGCACGGGCTTGCCGCCGCTCTTGGACAGCTCGGAGACGAGCAGGGGGGAGCCGGAGCAGTCTTTTAACCCTACGACATTGTTCATCTCCAGGATCGTACGGGCAGTGTCCAGCGTCATGCCGACTCCAGTGCGGCCCGGGATATCGTAAGCCATAATGGGCAGACCCACTTCTGCTGCCTTGCGGAAATGAGCGATGATGCCTTCCTGGGACGGACGGCTGTAATAAGGGACAACCACCAGTGCGGCATCGGCACCTGCGTTCGCCGCCAGCTCAGTACGGGCCACGGTAGAGTAGGTATCATTTGTACCTGTTCCCACCACGAGCGGGATAGAGCTGGACTTCAGAAGTTCCCGTGAGGTATCCACGAGCGACTGTAATTCCTGTATATTGACTGTCGGCGATTCTCCAGTGGTTCCATTGACGACCAGACCATGAATATTGTTCTTGATGATGTTGTTCACATAACGCTGATACGATTCCAGATCAAGCTCGCCTGCAGCATGGAACGGGGTGACCACGGGAACATAAATTCCATAAATCTGTTCTTCTGTTAACATGAATATCGTCCTCCAAAAATGTAAAATCCGTTTGTTCTACTGTACCATGGATTATTGCATCGTTGTTAGCTATAATAAATGATGTGGGTTATCAATAATATTGATGTTAGGGTGAGACGATGGACTTAACGTATATGCGGACCTTCCGCGAAGTGGCCAAGCGGCAGAGCTTTACGCGTGCGGCTGAAGAGCTGGGCTATGCCCAGTCCAGTGTCACGATGCAGATACAGAAGATTGAGAAGGAATATGGAGTGCCGCTCATTGAACGTCATGGCCGCGCCTTGCGTTTAACTCCGCCGGGGGAAGAGCTGCTTAAGCTGTTCGTGGAGATTCTGGATCTCTATGACCGCTCTAAGGAAACGATCGCCCAGCAGATCGGCGGAACGCTTACGATTGGAACGATTGATTCACTTGCGGCCTTCTATCTGCCGCCGTTCCTGCAGCAGCTGCGGACGATGTTCCCTGGTCTGAATATTCATTTGCAGACCGAGCAGGAGGCCAATCTGATATCCAAAATCAGGGACGGAGAGGTCGATATCGGTCTTCTGCTGGACCGCAGCACGGTGGATAGCGCGCTTACGCGAACGATCATCCGTGATGAGCCGCTTGTCCTCGTGGCACCAGCCAGCCATCCGCTGGCCCGGCTGGAGCAGGTGACCCTCCAGGATCTGAACAACTGCGAGCTGATTGTCTCCGAGGAGAGCTGCATTTACCGCAGCCTGTTCGAGAACCTGCTCCGGGACCACGGGATCGTGTTTCGGATTGGTTTTGAGCTGTCGAATCTGGAAGCGATTAAGCGTTGTGTACGCAATGGCCTGGGCATAGCGCTGCTGCCGCGGATTGTGGCGGAGGAGGAGATCGAGCGGGGGAACCTGTCCGAGCTGTCTTTTGCCCACCCGGAGATTCATTTCGATCTGCAACTGCTGCTGCATCCGAAGAAGTGGAAGTCCCTGCCGCTGCAGTCGCTGATTCAGATGATGCTTGAGGACGCCAAGGCGAAGACTGTTGCGCTGTAATGGTAACGTACCGGGCAGCGGGGAGCCGTCTCGTAACAAATTCATATCAGCAGAAGAGCACTGCCGTATCGCCCTCATGAAGGGTGCGGCAGTGCTCTTTTTGAGTTATAAGCTAATATTGATGATTACTTTAATACCTTTCCAGAATCAGCTGGGTCTTGAGGCCATCAGCAGGAAGAAGCCAGCCCTCGGCGTTCAGCAGGCTCATCAGCCCGGCACGTAACCCGGTTACACTGGTGCTATCGGTGGCTTTGAACGAAATCTCCACGATATTCTGGATGCCGCTTCCCGCCTCATCACGCACTGGCCATACCTCAAGAGTGATCTCCTGATTGTTCCAGGTGCCTGTATACCGCTCGAAGGTCAACGGGCCATGCGCCCGGGAGGCTGTCAGCTTCTGCTTCCCCCAGTTCGATGCAGACCAGTTCTTCAATTTGCCTGGCAGCTTGTCCAGCAGCAGCTTCAGGGCCTCTTCCTCAGCAGGGAGAACGGCTCCGGCAGCTTTGGTGCTGACCTTTTTGGTATTAGAGAAGCTAAGGGTCTGCTTGCCATACCCCCAATCCACCTCTGCTTCATAGTTATCATCTGAGGCGTCGAAGCCCTCCTGATTCGCCAGGGTGAGCGCTGCCTGGATATTTCCGTTCACGACAGGATAACGTTTCTTGTAGGTCAATTCATAATCGGACTTGTTCTCTTTTTTGCGCAGCCGCACATCCCACCCCTTGCTGTTCAGCTCAAGCGTGTCGGTATCGAAATACTCGACTCGAATAGCCTGTGGAGTAGAATTTAGATCGAATGTATCCATGACCTCGCGCTGCGGCGATCCGCTGCTGTCTAGCACAAGATCAGGGTCCGCCAGAAACTTCACCTCATAGGCTGGAACGGCGTTAGCTGCGGCTGAGACGCGCTCCGGCAGCAGGATGCCCTGTCCGGCTAATACACCGCCTGCTGTCACAATACTCAGCATGAAGGACAGGGTAAGCTTTTTCCATTTTCTCAAGCATCATCACTCCTATGATCAGGTTTGGGTACATGACCCACTTTACGGGCCAAGTATATGGGAGCGGTTAAAGTGAAAGGGGAATTGCGTTAATCCTGCATAGACTTACTCAATGACGGCTAACAGTTTTTGGTGGCCTGCAGGCTGCTCCGGAAGCTCTCCATCTGCACCGAAGGATGCCGGTCCTTGTTATGCACGGCATAGATATAACGCGGTGACATCTCCCCTTGAATAGGCATCACCTGAATTAGACCTTGCTGCTGCTCCCACTGTACCGCCATCCGGGACATCACGGAGATGTGGCCGCCCAGCTGCACGAGCTGCTTGATGGCCTCCAGTGAATCGACCTCAATCGTATTACGCAGCTGCAGCCCTTGCTGTCCGAACCAGCGCTCCGTCAGGCGGCGAGTACTGGATTCGCTTCCGTGCAGCGCAAAGGGAGTCTTACTCATCTCCTCCATAGTAAGCTGAGTCTTGCGGGCGAGCGGGTGCTTAGGAGAACAGATCAGGACGAGGTCATCTGTAATCAGCGATTCAGCCTGCAGAGCAGGCTCCGTGAAAGGCTCGGAGGAGATCACACCTAAGTCGATTTCGTGGCGGATCAGCATCTCCCGGATGACCGGAGAGGGCTTCACAGACAGAGCCATGCGGATGCCGGGGAACTCCCGGGAGAACGCATGTAATATGGACGGCAGCAAATAGGTTGCAGGTACATAACTGGCCCCAATCAGCAGCGTTCCCCGGTAGAGGGTGTCGAATTCTCCGGCTACCCGCCGGGCCTCGCGGGCAAGCGCATTAATCTTCACGGAATAATGAAGGAGGGCTGCTCCGGCCTCGGTGAGAAAGGTTTTGCCACTGCGGGCCTCGAACAGCCGGACCCCAAGCTCTTCTTCAAGCGACTTCATATGAAAGGTTACGGTCGGCTGCTTGATCCCGAGCACTTCAGCTACGCTGGTCATATGGTGCAGCTGGTCGATTAGTTCAATGATTTGCAGTTTCATCAGATTCATGGAGTTACCTCTTCCAATCGTTAGTGGGATCTCCCCCCACCATAGATTTTATCTATGAACGTTAACAGAATTCATATATAAAGTTAATTACGTGTTTACATGAAAAATAAACAACCTGCGAATACAGACGTTAGACTGAGGACAGCTCAAGAAGACAGGCAGGGATCGAAATGAATATTCAGATAAAGGGGATTCATAAAAGCTTTGGCGGACAACCGGCGCTGCTGCCTGCGGGGCTTGAATTGAAGCACGGTAAGTTCACTACCTTACTGGGGCCTTCCGGCTGCGGCAAAACCACGCTGCTGCGGATGTTAGCGGGCCTTGAGCGCCCGGATGGCGGGGAATTATACGCTGACGGGAAATGTTATTTCTCCGCTGCGCAGCGGATCGATGTTCCGGTGCACAAGCGGAATTTCGGGATGGTGTTTCAGGATTTTGCACTTTGGCCGCATATGACGGTGTATGAGAATGTGGCTTTCGGGCTGAAGGCCTCAGGGCAGCGTGCGCAGCTGCGGAGCAAGGTACTGGAGACACTGGAGATGGTCCGGCTGCAGGGGATGGAGAACCGGTATCCGCATCAGCTGTCGGGCGGTCAGCAGCAGAGGGTTGCTTTTGCCAGAGCGGTAGTTGTCCGTCCGGGTGTGGTACTCTTCGATGAGCCGTTAAGCGCGCTGGATGCCGTACTCCGGGAAGAGATGAGAGTGGAGATGATGTCGCTGGTCCGGGACATGGGTCTCACTGCACTCTACGTGACCCATGATCAGATTGAAGCGATGTCGATGTCCGACGAGATTGTCGTTATGAAAAGCGGGCGGATATTGCAGACTGGAACTCCTGAAGCGGTATACGAGGCACCGTCAGAACCGTTCGTGGCCTCATTCATCGGCAAGTCGAACTGGCTTACGCCGGAGCAGGAGATGGTGCGGCCTGAGCATATCGGATGGAGCCGGACGGCGGGCGATGATCTGTGTTATTCCGCTGCTGTACGGAGTGTCAGTTATGCCGGAGAACGTTATGAGATCCGTGCGGAGGTGGAGGGGGCCGGAATATGGACAGCCTATCTGAACAACCGGATTCCTGTAGGAGAAAGGGTTCAGCTCTATGTCTCACCGCGGCGGATATGCCGGATGAATTCGAATTCAAATGAAGAAGAACCTAAAAGGAGCGAATCATAACCATGAAATGGAACAAACCGCGTAAACAAGGGGCAGTGCTGCTGTTATCTGCTGTGATGAGTATGAGTCTGGCGGGTTGTGGTACGGGCAACAGCACCAGTGCCGGCGGGGCCGGCACGAGTACACCTGAGGCAACTGGGGCAGCTTCGTCAACTCCTGAAGCTACAGAAGCTGCGTTAAGCGGCAAGCTGGTGCTCTATTCCGCCGGCCCGCAGGGCCTGGCAGACAATATTGTGAATGGCTTCAAGGCCAAGACAGGTGTCACGGTGGAAATGTTCCAGGGAACGACCGGCAAGATTCTGGCCCGGATGGAAGCGGAGAAGGCAAACCCGGTGGCCGATGTGGTGATTCTGGCTTCCCTGCCTTCCGCACAGGCGCTTAAGGCGGAGGGGCTGACGCTGCCCTACCCGGAAGCGGCCAATAAGGACAAGCTGATTCAGGACTGGTCGGATGCAGAAGGCAATTATTTCAGCTCAAGCGCATCAGCACTGGGAATTGTCTATAATACGAAGCTGGTAGCGAATCCGCCCAAGACCTGGGCAGAGCTGGCAGATGCGGAGTGGAAGGATGCCGTCAACATTCCTGATCCGACGCTGTCTGGTTCGGCGCTGGATTTCATTACAGGCTATCTGAGCGTGAACGGCGAGCAGGGCTGGGAGCTGTTCAAGAATTACAAGGCGAACGGTGCCGCTATGGCTGGAGCGAACCAGGAGGCGCTTGATCCGGTGATTACAGGAGCTAAGAGTATTGTAGCAGCAGGGGTAGATTATATGGCCTACAAAGCTAAAGCAAAGGGAGAACCGCTGGATATCATCTATCCTGAGGAGGGTACGGTGGTAAGTCCGAGACCGGCAGCAATTCTAAAAACGAGTCCGAACGTGGCCAATGCTAAAGCATTCATTGATTATCTGTTGTCTGACGAAGCTCAGCAGCTGGTAGTGGATGCGTATCTCATACCGGGCCGCGAGGATATTGAAGCTTCAAACCGGACCAATCTGAAGGACATCCCGCAGCTTAAGGCAGACTGGACCTGGATGAGTGAGCATGGGAATGAGACGGCTTCGAAATTCGCGGAAATTTACAAATAAAGGCTTAAGGTTGAGGTGAAAGCAATGAGTCCAGTCTCCATGGACAGTAACCGGATACTTCGGAGAGCGGGCTTGCTGCTCTCCTTCTTTTTGCTGGCGGTCAGCATCGGCATTCCGCTTCTGCTCATCTTCTGGCAAAGCGTTACCCCGGATCAGCGGCTGGACTGGATGGCCCCCCTCCGTACGATCACCGGACACAGTCTGTCCGGGGTGCTGCTGAACTCGGTATGGCTTGGAATATGCGTAGTGGCAGGAACGACGCTGCTTGCGATGCCGCTGGCCTGGATGATGGCCAAGACCCGTATGGGGCTGCACCGCTGGATTGATGTTATTCTGCTGATTCCGTTCATGACCCCGCCGTATATCGGCTCCATGGGCTGGATTCTGTTCATGCAAAAAGGCGGATATCTTCAGCAGTGGCTTCCGGGTGCGGGTGCGTTAAGTGATTCTTTCTTCAGCTTCTGGGGAATGGTCTTCATTATGAGCATGCATCTGTTCCCGTTCCTGTATCTGCTGCTTCGGGATGCGCTTATTCGAATAGGCGGCAATCTGGAGGAGGCGGGAGCGGTGCACGGGGCAAAGGCAGGCTACCGCTTCCGGCGGATCATCATGCCGCTGCTGCTGTCGGCCTATGGCATGGGGGTGATGCTCGTCTTCGTCAAGACGATTGCGGAGTTCGGAACACCGGCTACCTTCGGCCGCAAGATCGGCTATTATGTCATGACCTCGGAAATTCATAAATACATTTCCAGCTGGCCGATTGACTTCGGCAAGGCTACTTCGCTCGCATCCGTGCTGCTGTCGGTCTGTCTGGTCATCTGGTACATGCAGTCGGCGGTCAGCCGCCGATTCACTTACCGTCTGGTGGGGGGCAAGGGACAGCGCTCCAAGATGTATTCCCTGCGCGGCGGCGCAGGCTGGCTAGCGGGCCTGTATCTGGCTGCCCTGCTGCTATTATCCATAGGCATCCCCTACTTCTCGATTATCGCCGCCTCGCTGATGAAGCTGCGCGGTGCCGGGTTATCGCTGGACAATCTGACGCTGGATCATTACAGGGAGCTGCTCTCCTGGGGATCGGTGAGCCTGAAGGCGATTGGGAACAGTCTGGGGCTGTCGCTTGCCGCAGCATCGGTGGCTGTCGTGCTTGGAGCCGGTCTTGCGCTGGCTATCGGCAGGTCTTCGGGGCGGCTGCAGCGGATCATTGATCTGCTGAGTCTTTTGCCTAATACGGTTCCGGGCATTGTAATGGTGGTGGGGCTGATTCTGCTCTGGAATGCGCCATGGATGCCCTTCACGCTCTACAACACCTACGGGATGGTAGTGCTTACGTATGTGGTGCTGTTTCTTCCTTATACCGTGCAGTATGTGAAGTCCAGCTTCTCGCAAATTAACGGGTTGCTGTTTCAAGCGGCTCAGGTGAGCGGAGCAGGCCCGTTCTATATCTTGCGGCGGATTCTGCTTCCGCTCATTATGCCCGGTATGCTGGCAGGCTGGATGATGACCTTCACCATATCTGTACGGGAGCTGGTTGGATCGCTGCTGATTCTGCCGCCTTCGATGCAGACCTCGGCTACGTATATTTTTGCCCAGTTCGAACAGGGGCAGGTATCGCTTGGCATGGCCATGGCGGTGGTATCGGTTGGCTTGACGGTGCTGCTGCTGCTCGGCATTGAACTGCTGAATTCCAGAACAAAGTGGACCGGATTATGACGAAGCTGACCATATGGGGCGGAGCCGGTGAACACGGGCGTTCCGCTTACCTCCTGAGTGGAAGGGGCTACCGTCTGCTGCTTGATTGCGGCGTCAAAAAAGGCGGAGCCGGACAATATCCCCTCATCGAACCCGGGCAGGCGGCAATGCTGGACATGGTACTGCTCTCCCATGCCCATGAGGATCATTCGGTAGCGCTGCCGCTGCTGTATGCGCAGGGTTACAAGGGTGAGGTATGGACAACGCGGGAAACGCGGGCGCAACTGGATGCCTATTTCCGCTCCTGGCGTTCGAATATTAATCGTGAGGGCCATGAGCTGCCATACACTGAAGCAGATGAACAAGCGATCCGTTACCGGTATCTGGAGGAAGAGGGCAACTGCCTGTCCTGGTTCAGACTGATTCCCGGGGTTCAGGTCATGTGGGGACGAAGCGGGCATCTGGCGGGATCTGTATGGTTCCTGATCGCTGCGGAAGGGCGCTCCATCTTCTATTCCGGCGACTATACGGCGGAATCCCTGTTACTTGCGGCTGATTCACCAGCTGAGGCGATACAAGCAGCCGGAGGCATCCCGGATGCGGACCAGAGGCTGAGGGTATGGTCGTGCGGGCAGCGTCTTGATCTGGCGGTGGGCGATGCGGCGTACGGAATGGACGAGGAGAGCCAGTCTGATAAGCTGAGACAGCTGGAGCAGGCCATCCGCAGGACTGCGGCACGGGGGGGCAAGGTGCTGCTCCCGGTTCCGGCAGGCGGACGGAGCCAGGAGATGATGCTATGGGCTGCCAAGCTGTTCGCGGATCTGCCGATGGTAGTGGAAGCGAAGCTGATAGAGGGGATGAGGCGGCTGGCAGCCTCGCCGTTCTGGCTTAGGAGTGCTGAGCGAACAGGAGGGTATTCCGCAGCGGATCACATAGCAGACTTTCTTGCCGCCCGCCGCTGGACGATGCCGCAAAGCGAGGCGGAGCGGGAGGAGCTGCTGTCAGGCTCCGGCCCTTCCCTGTGGTTCGTGCCGGATGGCATGATGCAATCGTCCTTGTCCCGCTGGTACTATGCGAGGTGGGCGTCCCATTCAACCTATTCCGTGCTGATCACCGGTCATGTAGCGGCCGGTACCTTCGGATACAAGCTGCTGCATGAACCGGGACAGCATGGAGTATGCGAGGTGCTCAAGCTGCGCTATAAGGTGCATCAGGGCCGGGAAGATGTGCAGCGTATGCTGAAGTCTCTTCCGGTCCGGCACGCCGTACTGGTTCATGCCGCGAAGCCGGAGACCGACAAGCTCCGCGAAGCCTTGATCCAGAGCGGGCAGCTGACGGGCTGCACGCTGCATTCTATGGCGGCGGGGGAAACGCTGGATTTGGATTAACTATGAAAAGATGAAAGAGGCTGTCTCGTAAGCGGGAATTTTGCTTATAGAGGTGCCTCTTTTTTGTTTTTTAGCAAATTGTATGCGGAATTCCGAATACAATCGGTGCTGCTGTGATGTGGATGGGCCTCATGCTCCGCAGTCCGTAACATTGTAGAGAAATCCTGCATGAAATGCAACAATACGGCCCAATAGAAACGACTGATGCTGAAATCCTGCATAAAATGCAACAAAGCCAGCGCTAATTTGCTCCAAGTACCGGAATTTCTGCAAATGATGCAACAATGTACCACAACCAGTAACTTTTTTAGTGAAGTCCTGCAAAATGTGCAACAATGCTGCTTCATACAAGCGGTCGGTGAGAGAAGACGTTCTAAATTGGTGAAAGATGGGCGGAGCACCGCCAGGCTCGTTAGGGTGATTTTGTCCGCTTCCCGCATAAACAGCGGAGCGGGCAGAATGATTGTGTACAAGCGGAGCGTTCGCCTTTGTGTCCGGATTTTCACCGCTAAGGGGAATGAAAAAATCTGGACACAACAGCGATGGGAACAACGTTCTGTTTGCGGAGCGTCCACTCAAGCGCTCACACTGATCCTGCTCCAAAATAAAGGCTGTCCCAAGTAGCTATATCATGGATTTCGGGACTTCCGCTTTTTAAAGCGCCTTCCTGCCCTTATTCAAATACAGGAAAACAAAGCTCACAAAGATGCCTGCTGACCATGTCTTCCGTGTATCTCTCTATAACCGGCCGCCCGGGATCAAGCTTATGGCCGCTGCGTGACAACGCCGGGAGAATCTCGGCCCATGCCTGACCGACAGCTTCAGCTGTATGCTGGAGGGTTACCACTGCGTAGGCTCCGCCGAGAAGCTCGCCGTAAGGTACTGAGGCCTCTTCGAGAGGATTCTCAGGCAGGCTGATGCAGGCATCATATCAGCAGAGCTCCGGCCTTGTAGTTGCAGGGTTATCCTGCGGAATGCCGAACAGCACCGCCGAGCCTTGAAGCAAGCCTTGTTCCCGCGCCCAACCCTTCAATTGTTCCATCGCCTGAACGTTGCCGGGGCCGTAGGGGCCTGTCTGCCGTACATAAGCTATACGTGTTGCGGGAATGCTTTCGAGCTGAATGTTCATCATTAATCATTATCCTTTCTGTGGTTAAGTGGTCAAATGGAGTACAACCCGAATGCTAACATGGACTAAAATAGAATGCATTTCTTTTTTTGTGGGCTCCCTGGGCGGTAAGATGTTGACATCAAAAACTAGAATATGGTATATAAAAGGGAGTGTTAGCACTCAAGTGAGTGGAGTGCTAAACGATGCTCCGTAATCCGAAGGTTACTTTTGAAAGGAGATTTATTTATTCATGGCTAAAAAAGAGTTTAAAGCTGAATCCAAAAGACTGCTGGAAATGATGATTAACTCCATTTATACGCAGCGCGAGATTTTTCTGCGGGAGCTGATCTCCAATGCAAGTGATGCCATCGATAAAATCTATTACAAGGCACTGGCCGATGATAGTCTGGTGTTCAATAAAGAGGACTACTACATTAAAGTTACCGCCGACAAGGAGAGCCGTACGTTAACCATTGCCGATACCGGCATCGGGATGACGCAGGAAGAGCTGGAGAACAATCTGGGGATTATCGCGAACAGCGGCTCGTTTGCTTTTAAGAAGGATAATGAAGCTAAGGATGGACACAACATCATCGGACAATTCGGGGTCGGCTTCTATTCCGCATTCATGGTGGCTGACGATGTGACCGTAATCAGTAAGGCGCTGGGCAGCGAGCAGGCGTTCAAATGGGAATCCCAGGGTGCGGACGGCTACACGATTGAGTCTTGTGAGAAGGATACGGTCGGTACCGAAATTACGCTGAAGATCAAAGAGAATACGGAAGACGATAACTACGACGAATTCCTGGAAGAATACCGTCTGAAATCAATCATTAAGAAGTATTCGGACTTCATCCGCTTCCCGATCAAGATGGACATTACCGGCAGACAGCCCAAAGAGGGCGAAGAGAATGAATTCATCGATGTCACCGAAGAGCAGACGGTCAACAGCATGGTGCCGATCTGGCGCAAGAACAAGAAAGAGCTGACCGAAGAAGATTACAACAACTTCTATGCAGAGAAGCGCTACGGGTTCGACAAGCCGCTGAAGCACATCCACATCAGTGCTGACGGCGCAGTGGTCTACAACGCGATTCTGTTCATTCCGGAGAATACTCCGTTCGACTACTACACCAAGGAATATGAGAAGGGCCTGGAGCTCTACTCCAACGGCGTGCTGATTATGAACAAATGCGCCGACCTGCTGCCGGATTACTTCAGCTTCGTCAAGGGGATGGTCGATTCCGAGGACCTGTCGCTCAATATCTCCCGTGAGATGCTGCAGCATGACCGCCAGCTTACAATGATCGCCAAGAACATTAAGAGCAAGATCAAGAGCCAGCTCCTGAGCCTGCTGAAGGATGAGCGCGAGCAGTATGAGACGTTCTACAAGTCTTTTGGCAGACAGCTGAAGTTCGGGGTCTATAACGACTACGGTATGGAAAAAGAAACGCTGCAGGATCTCCTCATGTTCCACTCCTCCAAGGAGAAGAAGCTGGTGACGCTGGCTGAATATGTAGAGAGAATGCCGGAAGACCAGAAGTATATCTACTACGCTTCCGGTGAATCGGTAGAGCGCATCGAGAAGCTGCCGCAGACCGAAATGGTACTGGACAAGGGCTACGAGATTCTCTACTTCACCGATGATATCGATGAATTCGCAATCAAGATGATCATGGCGTACAAGGAGAAGGAGTTTAGAAATGTCTCCAGCGGCGACTTAGGCATTGAAGAGAGTGCCGAGGATAAGCCATCCGAAGCGGAAGAGAATGAGAACAAGGGATTGTTCGAAGCCATGCAGGGCATTCTGTCCGGCAAAGTGAAGGCGGTCAAAGCCTCCAAGCGGCTGAAATCCCATCCGGTCTGCCTGTCCACTGAAGGCGAGCTGACGATCGAGATGGAGAAAATCCTCAAGGCCATGCCTAACGGCGGCCAGGATGTGCAAGCGGACAAGGTGCTGGAAATCAACATTCACCATGATGTCTTCAAGTCCCTGAAGGCTGCGGCCGAAGGCGACAAGGAGAAGCTGGGTCTGTACACCAACCTCTTGTACAATCAGGCGCTCCTGATCGAAGGACTGCAGGTTAATGATCCGGTGCAGTTCACGAACGATATTTGTAAAATCATGGTCTAACACCGGCGCTGCCGCCGGGCTGTTGACCTTGACTGATTATGAAACCCCGCGACTGGCTTAGGCCGGTGCGGGGTATTTTGGTGCGAATATGGAAAGCGTCCAGCCGCAGGATGACCGGCGCAGATAATGGACATCCTCCAGAAGGGAGGGACTGAGCGGGGCGTGTTCATAGCGACTTGAACGTCTCGATGAACTTGGTAGCCATGGTGGACAAATACTTATCCTTCATCCACACGGCGGCTACGCGGGTGCGCAGGCTCTCGCAAAGGATCTCTTTGTAGATCAGGTTGCTGTGATTAGCCAGCTCGAACGCCGACTTGGGCACGATGCCGATCCCGAGTCCCGCATTGGCCCAGAGCAGCGTGGTCCGGGCATCATCGTTCATACAGAAGATCTGTGGCTCAAAGCCGTGCTCCAGACAGGTCTCGCGGATGAGCTGCTCGAAGCGGCGGTAGATGATGAGCGGCTTGGCTTGCAGCTCGCCCAGCTGGGCAGCACTCTGGCTGGGGGCCCAGTCATAATCAGCGGTCATCACCGCGATCATCGGCTCCGAATGGAAATACAGGCATTCCAGATTGCTGGTGTTGAACGGGGTACGGATAATGCCCACCTCAACAATGCCCTTGTTCAGCAGGTCGATAATCATGAACGTATTGCCTTCATGAATCTCAAAGGTTACGCCCGAATAGCGCTTATGGAACGCTGTCAGCGGCTCGTGCAGCAGGGTAGCGCCTGATGAAGAGACCGTTCCAATGGTAAGGCTCCCCTTTAGCCCTTTGGCATAGTCGCTGATCTCCCGGGCGGTGGAGTCCGTTAACTCCAGGATCTGCTGGGCCCGGTTACGCAGAATGATTCCGGCATCCGTCAGCTGGATGCTGCGCGGTCCGCGCTCCACCAGCTTGACTCCGAGCTCCTCCTCCAGCAGCTTCAGCTGCTGGCTGAGCGGGGGCTGGGCCATTTGCAGCTTCCTGGCTGCGGATGTAATTTGTCCTTCCTCGGCAATGGCCAGGAAATATTTTAATTGGCGGATATCCATGGTATAGCCTCCATTTGTTAGGGTTATGACATACGTTATCCATATGGGATAGATACGAAACCAATATTATGAATATATAAGCAGGTATGACATAATCATAACGGGTCTTTTATTTTTTTCAAGAAGGATTACATACTACGCTAAGTTAGGTGAGGATGAATGTGCGCAAAATTGCAGTTTTCTTAAAACCATACAAGAAAGAAGTGACAATCGGGCCGATTTTCAAGCTGCTGGAGGCGGTTCTCGAGCTGCTGCTGCCGACGATTGTAGCCCTGATCATCAACAACGGAATTGGCAAGCAGGATAGCAGCTACGTTTACCGGATGGGGTCCCTGATGGTGCTGATGGCTATTCTGGGCTTCGGCTGCTCCATGGTATGTCAATATTATGCGGCGCGGGCCTCACAGGGGTTCGGCACCACGTTGCGCAACAAAATGTTCAAGCACATCTCTTCGCTGTCGTATGCCGAGCTGGATGTCATCGGCACGCCTTCGCTGATCAACCGGATCACTAACGACGTTAACCAGCTGCAGGTGGCAGTAGCTATGCTCATCCGGCTGGTCATCCGTGCGCCATTCATCTGTATCGGGGCTATTATTATGGCGATGATTCTGGATTTCCGTCTGTCGCTGATCCTGATTGCCGCTACTCCCGTATTCGCAGTAATTCTATACTTCATCATTACTCGGAGTTCGCCAATGTACCGCAAATATCAGGCTAAGCTGGACCGTCTGGCGCTGGTGCTCAGCGAGAATCTCTCAGGCATCCGGGTGATCCGGGCCTTCGCCGAGAGCCGCCGCGAGAAGCAGCGCTTCAATGAAGCCTCTGAGGATCTGACGCAGACGGCCATCCGTGTCGGACGGATCTCCGCTTGGCTGGGACCGATGACGACATTGGTAGTGAACGCGGCGATTATTGCCATTCTATGGGCAGGCGGCATTCACATTGAAGCCGGGAGTCTGTCGCAGGGTGAGATTATTGCATTCATTAACTATGTAACCCAGATCCTGCTGGCCCTGATCGTAGTCTCCAATCTGGTCATTCTGTTCACCAAAGCCTCTTCGTCTGCCAGCCGCATCAATGAGGTGCTGGCGATGACAGCTTCGGTTGTTGAAGTGCCTGCTCATGCACCTGCTGCGAAGCGGGACGGAGCAGCGCCGGTGATTTCCTTCCACAATGTCTCTTTTGGCTATAACACGACCGGAGAGCTGGCCCTGGAAAATATCTCTGTAGATATCCTCAGGGGGCAGACGGTAGGATTAATCGGCAGTACCGGCTCGGGCAAGAGCACCTTCGTGAATCTGATTCCGCGCTTTTATGACGCTGTGGAAGGGGAGGTTAGGGTCGAGGGTGTAAACGTACGGGACTACCGGCTGGAGCAGCTGCGCAGCAGAATCGGCATTGTGCCGCAGAAGGCGGTGCTGTTCACCGGGACGATTGCCGAGAATATCCGCTGGGGGAAGGCGTCTGCTACCCGGGACGAGATCATGGCCGCAGCGGTGGTTGCCCAGGCTGAGGAGTTCATCACCCGGCTGCCGGAAGGGCTGGATACGCTGGTGGTACGCGGCGGGCATAACCTGTCCGGTGGCCAAAAGCAGCGCCTGACCATTGCCCGCGCTGTCGTCGGACGTCCGCCGATTCTCATCCTGGATGATTCCTCCAGTGCGCTGGACTTCGCTACGGATGCGTCACTGCGCCGCGCACTAAGCAAGAACAGTACAGATATGACCGTACTGCTTGTATCCCAGCGGGTGAGCACAGTAAGGCAGGCCGATCAGATTATCGTCTTCGATGAAGGCCGGATTGCCGGAATCGGTACGCATGAGGAACTGCTGGAGAGCTGCGCAGTCTATCAGGAAATCTGCATGTCACAGCTCTCAAGCGAGGAGGCTTTACAATGACCAGTACAATGACCTGGAAACGTCTGTTTCAATATACCCGTGAGTACCGGAAAATAACGTATGGAGCTATCTTCTGCGCCATCCTGAGCGTGGTTGCCAGCCTGATCGGGCCGCTCCTGATTGGCCGCGCCATCGACCATATGATCGGACCGGATCGGGTGGAGTTCCCGGAAATTCTGCGCCTGCTGCTGATTCTGGGCAGTGTATATCTGGTCGGCAGCTTCTTCGGCTGGCTGCTCACTTATTATACGAATAAGCTGGCGTTCCGCACAGTCTATGACCTGCGCCGCGAGCTGTTTGACAAACTGGACGCCCTGCCGCTGAAGTTCCATGATAACCATCCCCAGGGCGACAGCATCAGCCGGTTCGTGAACGACATGGATGCCGTCTCTGACGGGCTGCTGCAGGGCTTCTCCACGCTATTGACGGGGATCGTAACCATTGCCGGGGCCATCGGGCTGATGCTCTATATCAGCCCGATAATGACACTGGTGGTGCTGCTGTCTGCCCCGGCAACCTTCTTCGTTGCCCGCTTCATTACGATGCGCTCCCAGCAGCTGTTCCGTGAGCAGGCCAAGATTCTCGGGGGGCTGAACGGCTATGTTGAGGAAATCGTCGGCGGGCAGAAGGTGGTGCAGGCTTATCATTACGAGGACCGCTCCTTTGCAGGCTTTGCGGAGCGGAATAATGAGCTGTACAAGACAGGGACGAAATCGCAGTTCTATGGCTCGCTCTCGAACCCGACTACGCGGCTGGTTAATAATATCACCTTCTCGCTGATTGCGATGATCGGAAGTGTGCTTGTTATCGGAGACCTGTTCTCCGTAGGGGATCTGTCCAGCTTCCTGATCTATTCCAGTCTGTTCGCGAAGCCGTTCAATGAGATAACCGGTGTGATCACACAGCTGCAGTCCGCCACAGCTTCGGCGCAGCGGATCTTCTCCATTCTGGATCTCCCGCAGGAAGCCCCCGACCAGCCGGATGCGTATGAGATGGAGAACAGCCGGGGGACGATCACCTTCGACAAGGTAAGCTTCGCTTATACACCGGAGCGCCCGCTGATTAAGGACTTCAGCCTGGAGGTGAAGCCGGGCACACGCGTGGCGATTGTCGGCCAGACCGGGGCGGGCAAGACCACGCTGGTCAACCTTCTGATGCGCTTCTATGAAGTGGACAGCGGAACGATCCGGATTGACGGAGTAGATATTACCTCCATCACCCGCGACAGTCTGCGGCGCAATTTCGGCATGGTGCTGCAGGAGACCTGGCTGTACGGGGCTTCCATCCGCGACAATATTGCTTATGGCAAGCCGGAGGCCTCCGAAGCGGAGGTGATTGCAGCCGCCAAGGCCGCGAATGCACATAGCTTCATCAAGCGCCTGCCTGAAGGCTATGACACCAAGATCAGCACCTCGGGAGATAATCTCTCCCAGGGTCAGAAGCAGCTCCTCACCATTGCCCGCGTCATGCTGGTTGATCCGCCGATGCTCATTCTGGATGAGGCGACCAGCAGCATTGATACGCTGACAGAGGCGCGGATACAGAAGGCCTTCCTGGCGATGATCACCGGGCGGACCAGCTTCGTCATTGCCCACCGGCTGTCCACGATCCGCGAGGCGGACCTCATCCTGTTCATGAAGGATGGAGATATCGTGGAGAGCGGAACGCATGACGGGCTGCTGGAGAGCGGAGGCTACTACGCCCGCTTGTACAACAGCCAGTTTACGGCGGTGTAACTAGGAATATGGTTAGCGTGAATAGCTGCGGCAGAACTTCTTTTGGAAGTGTGCCGCAGCTATTTTTTAGCCCGGCGCAGATCAGGTATGATCCTTGCCCGGATGCAGCCGGCTGCGCATTACTCCGGGAGTTACTCCATGGGCCTTGCGGAAGACCCGGATGAAGTAATTGGTCTCCATACCAAGGTTGAGGGCGATGTCCTGCACGGGGCGCTCCGGGTCCTCGGTCAGCATCTGCATGGCGCGCTGCAGCCGCAGGTTCTGCAGATATTTATGCGGAGTGACGCCGTATTCCTGAAGGAACAGGCGCTGGAAATGCTGGACGGAATAACCGACAGCCGCCGCCAGATTGGTGATCAGCAGCGGCTCGGTGAAATGCTCGTTGATCAGGCTGACTGCTTTGTTAAGTGCATCGTTGCGGACGTTTTCGTTCTCCAGCCGGGTCGCTGGACCTGGGGAGACATCACTTTTGCGCAGCATCAGCAGCAGCCGGTACAGCGTCACCGACAAGTCCTGCATCGACTGCTCCTCCTGACGCGCCGAGCTGTTCCCGTTCACCGTGTGCCAGATCCCGCCGAGCATCTCCCAGCATTCCTCGAACCGCTCGGGGCGGAACGGGGCCGAAGGCAGCAGGCCGAGACCCTCCAGAACAGAGGCAGACTGGCTGCCGTGGAACCCGATGAAGCCGACATGCCACGGCTCGTGGGATAACGGATAATATTCATGCCCGCGGTCAGGCGGAAATGCATAGGCCATCCCAGGCTGCAGCACTGTTTCGGTGCCGTCCTCCAGGTCACGGAACCGCCCGCTGCCGCTGCGGATCAGGAAAATCTGATACACCGGGAATCCGGCAGGACGCACATGGTGATACTGGATATGACGGCCGACAGAGTACGGATAGAGAGGGAAAGCATTCAGGTCACGCGGCATTTCAATCAGAGAGAAGGGGAGCATACGAACACCTCATATTCATTTTGTGCTATGCAAACGCTATTATTATCCTACCATTGATCACAGATTATCCTTTATTATAAATAGTGTAAATCGTTATAAGCAAGAGGGACAGAGCCACAGAAGAAATTGTATCAGTGAAAAGTCCCATCCTGACATCTACTATCACACCTAAACGAGAGGATGAAATCATATGAGCAGCAAAGTTCCTGCAATCAGCAGCAAGGCTCCTGTAATGCTTCATGGCGCCGACTATAGTCCCGAGCAATGGCTGAAATATCCGGGGGTGCTGGAAGAAGATATCCGCATGATGAAGCTGGCAGGCTGTAATGTCATGTCTGTCGGGATTTTCTCCTGGGTCTCCCTGGAGCGCGAAGAAGGGGTATTTAACTTTGAGTGGATGGACCAGCTGCTGGACCGTTTTGCGGCGAATGGTATTTAT
Source organism: Paenibacillus sp. FSL R7-0333 (assembly GCF_038000365.1). NCBI lineage: Bacteria > Bacillati > Bacillota > Bacilli > Caryophanales > Paenibacillaceae > Paenibacillus > Paenibacillus sp. FSL R7-0333. Next base: position 4,039,867 of record NZ_JBBOBZ010000001.1, on the reverse strand, counting down.
GCGTTCCTGGCTACTCCGAGCGGTGCGCGTCCGGCATGGATGTCCGAGAAGTATCCTGAGGTGCTGCGGGTGGAACGGAACCGGGTGCGCAACCTGCACGGCGTCCGTCATAATCACTGCTTCACTTCTCCGGTCTACCGTGAAAAAACAGCGCTGATCAACTCCAAGCTTGCTGAGCGTTATGCGCATCACCCGGCAGTGATCGGCTGGCATATCTCTAATGAATTCGGCGGCGAATGCCATTGTAATTACTGTCAGGATGCCTTCAGAGACTGGCTCAAGGCGAAGTACAATAATGATCTGGATGAGGTGAACCACGCTTGGTGGGCTACCTTCTGGAGCCATACGTATACTTCTTGGGAACAGATCGAGTCCCCTGCTCCGCATGGTGAAATGCAGGTTCACGGGCTTAACTTGGACTGGCGCCGGTTCGTAAGCGATCAGACGATTAACTTCTGCCAGCATGAGATTGACGCGGTGCGGGGCTTTAACCCTGACCTGCCGGTGACCACCAACATGCATATGATTGACGGCGTAGACTACCGTAACATGGCGAAGATTCTTGATGTGGTATCATGGGATGCTTACCCGGACTGGGGATATACCGAGGACGATGATGACGCCCGTCTGGCCGCTTGGACAGCGATGCACCATGACATGTACCGCAGCTTCAAAAAGAAGCCGTTCCTGCTCATGGAAAGCACACCTTCCCTCACGAACTGGCAGATTGTCAGCAAGCTGAAGCGTCCGGGGATGCACAAGCTGTCCTCACTCCAGGCAGTTGCGCATGGTTCAGATTCTGTACAGTACTTCCAGTGGCGTAAAAGCCGCGGCTCCAGCGAGAAATTCCACGGCGCGGTGATCGACCATAGCGGACACACGGAGACCCGTGTCTTCAGGGATGTAGCTGAGGTAGGCCGTACCCTGGCGGGACTGGAGGATGTTGTAGGTACAACAACTCCTGCTGAGACTGCCATTCTGTTCGACTGGGATAACCGCTGGGCGGTGAAGGATGCCCAAGGTATCCGCAATTCCGGCCTGAAATATGAAGAGACTGTGCTTCAGCATTACCGGGGTCTGTGGGAGCTGGGAATTCCGGTGGATGTGGTAGGCTCAGGCGATGATCTGTCCGGCTATAAGCTGGTGATTGCTCCGATGCTGTACCTGATCAGCGAAGAGAACGGGAAGCGGATTGAGAAATACGTTGAGCAAGGCGGAACCTTCCTGGCCACCTATTGGTCGGGAGTGGTCGGCGAGACCGATCTGTGTCACCTGGGCGGCTTCCCTGGACCGCTGCGCAGAACGCTGGGCATTTGGGCCGAAGAGACAGAAGGACTGCATAGCCGCGATCTGAACGGTTTAGTAATGGACCCAGGCAACAGCTTGAAGCTGAGCGGGGAATACGATGCGCATGAGATCGCCGAGCTGATTCATCTGGAAGGCGCGGAGGCGCTGGGCCATTACCGCAGCGACTTCTACGCCGGACGTCCTGCACTCACTGTGAATAAGCTGGGAGCGGGTAAGGCTTATCATCTGGCAACACGTGTGAAGGACGCGCAGTTCTATGTGGATCTGTACGCCGCAATTACCGGAAAAGAGCGGATCAGCCGCACGCTGAACAGTGAGCTTCCGACCGGAGTAACCGCCCAGCTGCGTTCCGATGGTGAGTATGAGTATGTATTCGTACAGAATTTCAGCGGCTCCGAGCAAGTAGTGACGCTGGACGGACAAGCCTATACTGATGTAGAATCCGGCGCAGCGGCTCCGGCCGAGCTGAAGCTGGCAGTGAATGGACTGGCAATTCTGAAGCGCGCAGCGGCCAAAGCATAAGTGAAGCAGCTAAATCGCGTAATATAGTTAGAAGTATCAGCACAGATAGAGTGAGTTACAAAAGAAGGCAGAACCTCATCGACGGGTTCTGCCTTTTGAGTATGCTTTAGGTTGTGGCTGGACCGTACAACCGCTCAATCCCCTCAATTACCCGCCTGAAGTATTCACGCTCATGCGGGACAAAGTGCGTGAAGTCCACCAGCTCGTCGATGTCCGTTCGTTCACCGTTCCCGGTGACCTGGAAGCCCTGCACATGAAGCTTGCTGTCTGCTCCCGAGATGAAGCTGCGGAAGTCAGCGAAGCGGGCCTCTACGATTCCAGCCACTTCTTCCAGCTGCGGGGTGAATTCACTTAGTGCATAGCGGTTCTCATAGACATATACATGCGCCCGTTCACGGTCCATGAATCCGGCGGAGTCCATCTGGTAGGGGATGACCCCCAGCGGCTGCAACTCGTCAAAAGCAATTTCAAGCCCCAGCTCCTCCTGCACCTCGCGGATACCGTCCATAACGGTCTCGTCAGCCATCAGATGTCCGGCAGCGGTGATATCGAGCAGCCCGGCATAATCTCGCTTCTGCTGACTGCGCAGCTGGAGGCAGATCCTCAGCCCGCCTTCGTCCTTACGGACAAACCAGCAGTGGAAGGTCTCGTGCCAGAGGCCTTGGCGGTGAACCTCGTCCCGGGGAGCCGTCCCCGTCCGGTTTCCTTGCTCATCAAACGTAGCTAATAATTCCTCGTTCATGCAATTTGCCTCCATTTCCCCAGTAAGTTAAATTTTCCGGGAGTAGTATGCTGATAACAGAAGGTACAACAACAGAAGGGTAACCAAAGTCACAGCAATTGTTAAGAACACGGTTTGGTTAATCAAAGAGGCGACGACAGCAGAAAGTGACAATAAAAGAAGGAAAAGACGTATCGCAGCCCTACCAGTTTTTAAGGCGATCATCCGGTTTCGTTCATCTTGTGCGGCAATATGTAACGCTTCTAATAATTCAGGGTCTTTGAGAACCTTACGGAGCCGGGCAATACGGAGAGCGGCAGTAATCCACGAACCGAACAATAAACCGGCGAGAATCCCTATATCCCAGCTGTCCAGCGTGTCGAGCCTGCCCCATACGAACGCTTTGAGTATAAACGCCACAATAACGGTTATCCCCATACCTGCCGCGTAGAATGAATTGATAACGATTCGCCGCCGCAGCTCCTTTTCAAAAGACTTCATAGTCGATATCCTCCACATCTGAAAAATCAAAAATATCCTCGATCGGCAAATCGAAAAATTTTGAAATTTTATAGGCAAGCGGGAGGGAGGCGATATATTTTTCGTTCTCAATTGAAGTGATGGTGTGGCGTGTGACACGCAGTGCCTTAGCCAATTCCTCTTGGGAAATCCGCCGCTCTTTTCGCAGTTCGCGTATTCTTGTCTTCACTAACCTGCCACCTCCCCTGAAGCAATACTTCTGCACCTCAACTCTGTTATTATGTTGCACGGATACGGTCTTAGTCAAGTTCACTACACAATTTATGTGCAGTTGACTATACAAAAAATGTGCAGTAAGCTATACATAAGACGATCTAAAGGATGGGGCGGGGAGCATGGAGAATATACGGTTCGAAGGGGTCAGAAAGTCCTTTGGCGATGTGGCTGCTGTAAACGGTCTGGATCTGAGTATTGAGGAGGGCGAGGTCTACGCATTGCTTGGGCATAATGGGGCGGGAAAGACAACAACGCTTCGCTTACTGCTTGGTCTGCTGGAGCCGGACGGGGGAGAGGTCATTGTTTTTGGGCGGAATCCTATACAGGAGGGGGATAGCGTGCGCGGGCTATGCGGCGTTTTATCCGAAGATGTTGGGCTGTATGAGTCTTTGAACGTCTGGGATAACCTGATGTATTACGCTGACATTTATGGTATGAGCCGTGTTGAATCGAGTAGCCGTATTGACGAGCTGCTGCGGACATTTGCACTGCATGACAAGAAACGAACGATTGTTAAGGGCTTGTCTACCGGCATGAGAAAAAAGGTTGCCTTGATCCGGGCCATGCTTCATAGACCGCGCCTTCTGATCCTGGATGAGCCTACGAATGGCCTTGATCCTGTCAGCACAACCGATCTAAGGAAGATGTTATCGCGGCTGGCGAAGGAGGAGGGGACCACCGTCATTATGACCACGCATCACCTGGAAGAGGTCCAGAAGCTATGCGATCGAGTCACGATTCTGCGGCACGGGCGAAATATTTTTACCGATTCCATCTCAGTGCTCCAAGACAGCAAACATTACCTGGAGAACGGGCAATTCAGTCTTGAAAAGCTGTATATGGATATGGAGCAAGGGGGAGGCCGATGAACAGATCCTATCCCGTTGTTCGAATGCAGTGCGCTGAGTTTACAAGTGACAAAGGGATGCTCTTCTTTTATGGACTATCTATCGGCATTACCGGTATAATCGTTCCACTATTCATACACGGGGTAGAAGTCTCCTTAACCACCGCAGCACTACTTACGGCAATCTTACTGAGACCCATGTTATCTGACAGCATCGCAGGAGAACGGGAGCACCGCACTTTGGAGACACTCCTATCGAGTCCCATCCATGGAAAAAGCATACTCTGGAGGAAGTTTGAATTCTGCTTCTTATTTGGTCTGGGCTACTTCACTATAACCGTCCTCTGCTCTGGGTTCACGAGCTATCTTGCCGGCGGCGGAGCAGCGTTGATTCCTTGGCAATGGATGTGCATCATGGTAGTGGCTGCATTGAATTATAGTGCAATATGCATGGGCGGGGTGTATGCTTCCTCTACATCAGGGGATTTGCGGGCTGCCAACCAGCGGGTGTCGCTAATGGCTTATCCTCTGAGCTTTCTGTTTGTCATTTGTCTATCGGTTATAGGAACCGTGGACTTGTTATCGGCGCTGATTATAAGCTGTATCTGTGCATTGATTTACCTTTGGGTTATTTCGAGGTTCGCAGCGAAGATCTGGAGGATGAAGCAGCCGGATTTCTTCCAGCCTATAACCCTCAAAAAGCCGGAGAGAGCGCATCAGCGGCGTATATCATTAGCTCTGCCGAGATCTCAGTTTGGCATGGTTTTAAGATTGGAATGGAAGGTGCTAATGACCTTAAAAAGGATGCTCCTGAGCTTTGGATTTCTGTGCTTCTCGCCGGTTGCTATGGTGTGTCTGCTGCTGTATTTTACGGGAACACTTGACCTGAGTTATGCCGTCCTGCTAACCGTGCTATTGATACCGAGAGTGCCGACCAACTTAATAGCGTACTCCGTAGGCGGGGAGAAAGTATATAAGACAGGGGAAGCCTTATTGTCTACACCTCTGCAGATCCGGCCGGTCTTTCTGGCCAAATGTATGATTCCAATGCTTGTATCGGCGGTCATGCTGATCCTCTCATCTGTGCTGACGCTGGCGGGTGTAACTATTGCAGCACTGATCAGTCCTGAGCTTGTCTCTATCCAAGGCTATACGGCTGCGCAGCTTATCCTGCTGTTCCCCGTTAGTCTGCTCTCATCCATCGCCATGATGTTCATAGCAGCTATTCTTGCTTTGCGGCTCAGAACTCCGCGTCAGAGCTTATATGTGACAAGCCTGCTGTCGGTTCTGTTTGTGTTCCCGGTATTAGCGATCATCTACTTGGCTCCGAACATGCTAATGGGGTCCTTGATCTATCTGGCGGTTCTTGTAATTGGCAATCTGATCTGTCTAAAAAGAATTTCGGACAACATAACCCGTCCTCAGCTCATGAGCAGACTATAAGGAACATACAAAACCCCCGGCCATGCTTCATAAGAAGCAACCGGGGGTTCGTTGTATGGGTTCCTTATCTAGCCAACCAGCCGCCATCCACATTCAGAATGTGGCCGTTCAGGTAGTCGGATGCTGCGGAGGCCAGGAATACGGCAGGGCCCTTCACATCATCGGCAGTTCCCCAGCGTCCGGCTGGAATACGCTCAAGGATGGAGTCGGAGCGGCTCTGGTCCGCACGGATCGGAGCGGTGTTCTCGGTAGCCATGTAGCCCGGAGCAATCGCGTTGATGTTAAGGCCCGAGCCTGCCCATTCATTGGCGAAGGCTTTGGTCAGACCGGCTACGGCATGCTTGCTTGCGGTGTAGCCCGGCACGTTGATGCCGCCCTGATAGGAGAGCATGGAGGCGATGTTGATGATTTTACCGCTCCCCCGTTCCAAGAAGTGACGTCCGGCAATCTGCGACAACAGGAAGACTGTGTTCTGGTTGAGGTTAATGACATCGAACCAGTCTTTCTCACTGTGGTCCTTGGCCGGAGTACGGCGGATCATGCCTGCACAGTTGACGAGGATATCCACTTTGCCGGTGAAGGCAACGGCTTCGTCGAACATGCCTTGAAGCTTGGAATGGTCGCTGAGGTCTGTGGCGATACTCAGTGCTTTGACGCCAAAAGCTTCACAGGCTGCTACAGTCTCGTCACTGGAATTAAGTGATACGGAGACTACGTCTGCACCGGCTTCTGCGAAGGCGATGGCAATGCCTTGTCCAAGACCTTGCGCTGCGCCTGTTACGATTGCTGTCTTACCTGCCAAGCTGAATAAAGATGACATATGATTATTCTCTCCTTTGAGCGATTTGAATTGTGAAATTAGCCGCATTCAATGTTGACACCGGCCTTGTGGAACAGCTCGGCGGTCTCCGGGGCAAGCCCGCTGTCTGTCAGCAGCACATCGACCTCCTGCAGGGAGGCGAAGGTGCGCAGCGCGGTCTGTCCGAACTTGTGATGATCGCAAGCGGCGAACACCTGACGGGCCGTGGAGACTAACGCCTGTTTGAAATCTATAAGATCGCCGGTATAGATGGACAGGCCGTGTTCAATATGAACGGCTGTGGCCGAGAGAAAGGCTTTTTGAATATTAAGCTTCTGTACATAGGACACGGCTTCGGGACCGGCCAGCATATTGCGGACACGGTAGCCGCCGGGTACGACCAGACGGATGTTATCTCTCTGGACCAGCTCACTGATGATGTAGACATCATTGGTAATGACCGTAAGAGGTATATTCGTAAGCCGCCGGGCAATCTCAAGCGTTGTGCTTCCGCCGTCCAGGGCAATGATGTCATCCGGAACGATATGCGCCAGCGCACGCCGGGCAATCTCCGTCTTCTCCTCGGCGTATTTATCCAGCGGATTGCGCAGGGGCAGAATGCCGAACTGATCGCTCTGTGCCAGCACGGCACCGCCGTGGACGCGCATAATCAGTCCCTGCTCCTCCAGCTTGCTTAAGTCCTCGCGGATCGTTTTGCCGGTGACCTGGAGCTTATCGCTCAATTCGTTCACCGTTACATCCTTCTGGTTCAGCATAACTTCCATAATCATCTCGTGCCGCCGTATCGGGTTCATCCGCCTGCCTCATCTTTCCGTAGTTGATTTGCTACTATTGTAATTCTTTCATCCCTACGGGGTCCATATCATCATACCGCTTGTTGTCTCCGGCCATGCTCCAGATGAAGGTATAGTTATGCGTACCGACACCGCTGTGAATGGACCAGCTTGGCGAGATGATAGCCTGTTCATTGTGCATTACGATGTGGCGGGTCTCGGTCGGCTCGCCCATCAGGTGGAAGACGATGGAATCGTCCGGCAGATCGAAATAGAAGTAGGCTTCCATCCGGCGCGGATGGGTGTGGGATGGCATGGTGTTCCACATGCTGCCCGGCTTCAGCTGAGTCATCCCCATTACAAGCTGTGCGCTCTGCACGCCGTTCGTGTGGATGAAGCGGTGAATCGTCCGTTCGTTGGAATTCTCCAGACCGCCCATGGCTCCAGATTCGGATTCAGCCAGCGTAGTCTTCGTAGTCGGGTAAGACTGGTGTGCCGGAGCGGAATTCAGATAGAATTTTGCCGGCTTAGCGCTGTCCGCACTCTTGAAAATAACATCCTTCGAGCCTTGGCCCACATACAGGCATTCCTTGAAATCAACCTCATATTCAGTACCGTCTACAACAACCGAACCCGGGCCGCCGACATTGATGATTCCCAGCTCGCGGCGTTCCAGGAAGTAAGTTACGCCAAGCTCCTTGAGGTCCGTAGTCAGAGCCACCTCGCCGTTTACCGGATTCGCTCCGCCAACGATCATGCGGTCTTCATGGGTCAGGACAAGCTTCAGCTCGTCTGGTGCAAAGATAACCGGGATATGGAACTCCTTGCGCAGGCGCTCAGTGTCAAACTGCTTCACTTCATTCGGATGTGATGCAAAACGTCTTTCCATCGAATATTCAGTCTCCTTAGAAAACATATTTTCGTTCGTATAGGTACAACTTAATCCATTTACGTTCATTTATCAAGCATAATCTTTTTTAGTACGTTTATTTTAGTTTATTTGTTCAGCGATAAGATTGCCATCTGAACTGAAAGCGTGCACAATAGAGCTGGAGTACATGGGATTTATTCAGGATTAAAAATATGAAATTCATACCTACGGAGGGTGAACGAGATGGCAGATATGCCTCAGCAACAGACGACTTCTAAAATACGTCAGCGGCAGATTATATCCGCGATCGCGGTGGAGGCGGAGCGCCGCCCGCTGCTGTACAGCGGACTCTGGTTCCATGATGATGTGCGGAACAATTTCTATTATGCGTCTTATCTGTTTGCCGCTGCGGTGGATGATACACTGGAGCTTCCGTTCAGCCGGGAGGATGCCAAGCGCAAGGCCGAGTCTGTCCTATTAGAAACAGTGAAGCTCCAGAACCGGATGCCGGGGACCCCCCTGTATGGACATTGGCCGCTGGGGCTGCATCCCACTCCGGAAGAGGCGGCACCGCATGAGCTTCCGGTGGAGATTATGGGCAGCCTGATGGTCTGGTTCAACCGGCAATTTTCCGGCCGCTTCAGTGCGGGCCTGCGTGTGGCGTTCCATACGGCACTCGGCCATATCTACCGCAGCGCCTTCTTCCGTAAGCAGGTAGCGACCTTCGGCCATCATGAAGCCAAATATACGGCTGCCAAGCTGATCTTCGGCAGGCTGTTCGAGGATGATCTGCTGAGGGAGGACGGGCGGCACAGTCTGGAGCTGACGCTGGAGCATATCCGCGCAAAGGGAATGCCGGAGTATGGCAGCCTGCCGTGGTTCTGGCACTGGGTGCAGGCGTTCACCTGCGCCTGGGAGCTGGAAGAGGACAGCGGTGTGAAAGACCGGCTAGGCGAGATGCTGGACTTCCTGTGGACCGAGCGGAGCCAGTGGTACCTTCAAGGGGCCTGGGCGGGCGCGCATTCCCGGGGCTGGCCGCATGATGTTCCGGCAGACGGCAATCTGCTGCATGATTATGTCCAGTTCGGCGATTTCGCGCTGCCGGAGGAGATGCCGCGCACCGAATATGCAGGGTTCCTCTATTATGAAGCGCCGGAAGAGACGCGTTCCGCTGCCCTGAACCGCCATTTACCGGTAGAGGTCTGCAAGAAGACCGAGAAGGTGGTTGCCGGTTCCCCGGAGCGCCAGCCGGCGCTGCATTCTTACGCTTATATCTGTAAGGATTACGCGGCAGGCGGGATGTGGGAGCGGGTGGAGGAATTCGACAATGAGCAGCTGCGCTGGGCCTTCTCGCTCCCGATTCCGGCGGCGGCGGGCGTGAACCGGCTTTATTTTTTCCATCCGGGTCAAGGCTATCAGCCGGGAGATCCCCGGCACCAGAGTCCTTATATGGAGGTGCTGTATCATCAGAACACGATCCTGTCGCTGTTCCCGGTGCCCGAAGGAGAGGATAAGGCCATCGTCGGGGTGCTTCCGTTAGGCGAATGGATCAGGCAGCCCAAGGCGCTGCTTGGCTATGCGGGCAATGTATATTTTGCCGTCTATCTATCACAGGAATATGAACTGCTGGAGCGGCCATCCTATCTGGAGGTAACGTCCAAGAACATGCCCGGAGCCGTCGTGGTTGAAGCGCTAAGCACAGATCAGGCGGCGGAGCTGGGGATACACAGTCTTGAGGAATTTGCCGCAGCCGCTATACAGCGGGCACCGGAATTTACGGAAGGAGAGATCCTCTCGGCAGCGTATACGGCCTGGATCGGGAATGAGCGCCTGCAGCTCAGCATAGACAATAAGCATACAGGAATACAGTCGCAGATTAACGGCAAACCGGTATCATTTGAACATTATATGGTCTAAACGGGACACTTCGCTCCCTGGGGACAGTAGGATTTTTTCGGATTGGAACTATCTTAAATTTTAAGCTACAATGACATAGAGCCCGGGGGTCAGCAATGGCTGCCGGGTTCTTTGCGCTACCCGCATAGGCCTTAAGCATGGCGCAGCAATGAAGGTAATATCTTTGGCGCTGCAAGGAAAGAATAAGTTGACTAATTTGCAGCAGAGGATCTACTACTGAAGACATGGGGGAGAGCAGGATGACAGAGACGGAATATCGGCTGGAGAAGGATTTTTTGGGCAGCAAGCAGGTGGAGCATCAGGCCTATTACGGGATACAGACCCTCCGGGCGGTGGAGAATTTCCCGATTACAGGCTACCGTGTGCATCATGAATTAATCAAGGCGATGGGGATTGTCAAAAAATCCGCTGCGCTCGCCAACATGGAAATCGGCCGCCTCTATAAGGGCCTGGGTGCGGTGATTGTCCAAGCAGCAGACGAGGTGATTGCGGGGAACTGGGATGAGCAGTTCATCGTTGATCCGATTCAAGGCGGCGCGGGCACCTCGCTGAATATGAATGCCAATGAAGTGATTGCGAACCGTGCGCTGGAGCTGCTGGGCAAGGCCAAGGGGGATTACCTGCAGCTCAGTCCGAACACTCATGTGAATATGGCGCAATCGACGAACGATGCTTTTCCGACGGCGATTCATATTGCCACGCTATCGCTGTTGGAGCAGCTGCTGATCACGATGCGGACGATGCACGGTGTGTTTTTGCAGAAGGCTGTTGAATTCGATTCCGTCATTAAAATGGGGCGGACCCACCTGCAGGATGCGGTGCCAATCCGTCTGGGACAGGAATTCGAGGCGTACAGCCGGGTGCTGGAGCGTGATATTCAGCGGATCGAGCATACGCGCGGCCATCTCTATGAGGTGAATATGGGAGCTACCGCTGTGGGTACCGGACTGAACGCCGATCCCCGGTACATCAAACGGGTCGTTGAGCTGTTGGCTGAGATCAGCGGTCTGCCGCTGGTCAGCGCCGAGCATCTGGTGGATGCTACGCAGAATACGGATGCCTATACCGAAGTCTCGGCCTCGCTGAAGGTCTGCATGATGAATATGTCCAAAATCGCCAACGATCTGCGCCTGATGGCCTCGGGCCCGCGCTCCGGCTTCAATGAAATTACGCTGCCGGCCCGCCAGCCGGGATCGTCCATCATGCCCGGTAAGGTGAATCCGGTGATGGCCGAGGTGATTAACCAGGTGGCTTTTCAGGTGATTGGCAATGATCACACGATCTGCCTCGCCGCTCAGGCCGGTCAACTGGAGCTGAACGTTATGGAGCCGGTGATGGTGTTCAATCTGATTCAGTCGATCAGCATCATGAACAATTCCTTCCGGGTGTTCACCGACTATTGTCTGGCAGGGATTGAAGCCAACAAGGAGAAGCTTGCGCGTGAGGTGGAGAGAAGCGTCGGTATCATTACCGCCGTGAACCCGCATCTGGGGTATGAGGTCGTCTCGCGGATTGCCAGGGAAGCCATTCTGACCGGAGAATCGGTGCGGGCCTTGTGTCTGAAGTACAATGTGCTTAGCGAGGAAGAGCTGAACCTGATTCTGGACCCGTATGAAATGACCCATCCCGGCATCGCGGGGGCAGCGCTTTTGAATCATGAATAATAATCGTGATTTGTGTAAAATCAGGCTTCCTCTCATGGTATAATAGACACGAGCATTTACACCGGGCATGATCCTATATTCTGTAATGGCTTACTGGAGGCAAAGTGTGGCGAAGGCAAAAGTGGCAAAACGTCCCACCCGCGACGAATTCGTGCTTGAGGAGCTGGGCAACCAGCTGGTAGAGGCGAAGCAGGAGGATTCCGAGATTCTGCTGACGGTCTGGGGGAAGGAAGAAGAGGTGCGCGGGGTGATTGTAGAGATGGATTCGCGTACCGGCAGGGTGCATGTCAGAAATAACGAAGAGATTATCAAGGTGCCGTTCATGGACATTATGCAAATCAATTATCCCCGGGATTAGGGGGAGCGGCAGATGAACAAAACGAATGCCATGCGCATACTGGATGCAAGGAAGATAAGCTACACCATTCATAGCTACGACAATGAGGACGGGCTGATTCACGGAACAGCGGTTGCTGAGAAGATTGGCCTGCCTCCTGAGGTAGTATTCAAGACACTGATCGCACACAGCGGACCGCAGCCGTATGTCTATGTGATCCCGGTTGCTGAGGAGCTGGATCTGAAGAGAGCCGCCAGAGCCGCGGGAGTGAAGAAGATTGAGCTGCTGCCGCTCAAGGACCTGCTGAAGCACACGGGATATGTCCGCGGGGGCTGTTCCCCTGTCGGGATGAAGAAGCTTTACCCTACGTTCATTCACAGCAGTGCGGCGGAGCTTGAGACAATCGCGGTCAGCGCAGGCCGGATCGGCGTTCAGATGGAGCTTGAGCCGAAGCTGCTGGCTGAAGAGGTGTCTGCAGTTTTTGCAGAGTTGATTAAAGATTAATTGTAACGAATAAAGCCGGAACTCCTATGTGTGTAGGGTTCCGGCTTTTGCTTCAAGCAGTAGTCCATTCGCTGTAATGGTCAGCTATGAATTGCAGCTCGCGCTCGTAGTGGGCCAGGTGGCCTTCTTCCACCATTTGGACAAAAGCCGGGTTGCCCGCCTCAGCCTCCTTCTTCAGCGTATCGCACATAGCCGTGAGCCGCCGGGTCAACCAGTCGTGCAGATCTTCCGGGACAGGGAGTCCATAGGCTTCAAAAAACAGCTGAATCCGCCGCTGCCGGTCTGCTGCATGGAGGTCTGCCTGGTAAGGTACCGTGGAGCCTGTCAGATAGTCAGGAGCAAAACCGGCGAGCGGAACTGAGGTGTAGAGGGTATAGGCAATGTCCCATAGGCGCGGGCCTGGACCGGTCATGTCGAAATCAATCAGCGCCACAGGCGAACCATGCTGAAACACCACGTTGTACAGCGCCGCGTCATTATGGCAGATCACTTCATGTGCCGCAGAATCGGCATAGGGGAGCTGCCACTCCGTATGTATACTAATCGGTACGAAGCCCTCTGTTGCATCATGATAGCTGCGTAACAGGCGCGCCAGGCCCGTAAGGGTCTCTTCAGACCACATGAACGGCTCCAGCTCAGGATAAGCGTTGCCCGGAACCTCGCCGGGAAGAAAGGATAGAATCTCGCACCCTGCTTCATCTACGCCTAGGAATCTGGGTGCTCCTGCGAAATTCTGCTGCTCCAAATGCTGTAGCAGTGCATGAATACTTGTGCTCCAGCTCCCTGTAGGACGGCGGACGGTGTCTGCCTTTCGGATGATCTCATTTACATTTCCGCCGGTTAATTTCTCTTCATCGTACGGGTTCATTGGTTAAAGGTACCTCGCTTTCTTTGATGAGCGTGCGGCCGCGTGCAGCCAGCTGCAGGGGTCAAGGCAGCAGCTTCGCAGCGATTAACCCCAGATACTCCTTCAGCGCCAGCCCGGTTGTGGAGACGGCTCCGGCGGATGGAGTGAATTTGCTTACATAGAGTGACATAGGACGGCTGGCCTGGAAATCTACCGGAAAAGCCTGCGGCGTAAGTCCGGCATGCCCGAACTGGACCATGCTGCGTGGCATATGGAAGCCCGAGGTCACCAGAACGGGACGGCTGAAGCCATGCTCCTGCATGAGCTTTGCGGTGTTGACCGCATTCTGCTCTGTATTGAGCGAGCGGTTCTCCGGCAGGATATCCTCTGCGGGGATGCCGAGGCCGATGAGCTGTCGCCGGGCGATATCCGCTTCATTGCCGCTGTCGGCGAATACCTGTCCCCCGGAGAAAATAATCGGCAGGCCGGTCTCGCGGTACAGCCGCGCAGCTGCCAGCAGCCGGTTCGCTGCCGGACCGGACATATTGCCCTGCCCGTCCAGATCCGGGGTGCCGGAGGTGGCCCCGCCGCCGAGGATTACGATCACATCCCCCTCAGCGGAAGCAGGCTGAGGGTACTTCCGCTCCAAGCTCCCGATCAGCGTGTCGGCGACAGCAGAGGTCATCGACAGATAGAGCAGGAGCGTGACCGCCAGAAGCACGATTGCGGGACGGCGGTTATTTTTCCACAGCCAGACCACCATGCCCAGCAGCAGCAGGACGAATAGCCCGGGCGGCAGGACAAAGCTGTATACGAATTTAATGAGATAGATCATACGGTCACCAACTTTTATAATTAGGATAATAGATATTTCACCAAAAATCCGTCTGCATAGCAGCTTGATTCTAGTTGTATGGTACCATCGGGTCCAGCTGGAGTTCCCGGCTTCACGCGGCTGATTTGGCGATCCGGCACTGCGCTGTTTTGTGCTTCGTGCTTTACATGCCCTCCATGCGCGCTTTTGGTGAGCTTACAACTGAAGTGGACTGAGATTCCTTTATTTTGCCAAAATTAAGGTTGATAATGCCGAAACGGACTGAGATTCCGCTATCTTGTACTTTTGAGCCTCTAAGGACACATGTTAGGACGCATAAAGGATTCTCTGTCCGCTTAGCCCGGAATTTCACCTGATTTGCTCATATAGCGGAATCTCAGTCCTCTTAATGTTCAGTTAGAGAGTCATGTAGGCGGCGGGATTCAGCGAATCACCTTCAATCATAATCGCAGTCAATCCTGAATCCGTACGGGTCTCATGCCATTCCCCTTGCTCCCAAAAGACGGCTTGACCTGCACTCACAGCTGTAAATTCAGCTTCCTCTCCGCGCACAACCCCTTCACCGTTCATAATGAGCAGCAGCTGCGGACAGCTCGCCTGATGAAAGCCGATTACTTCCTGGTGTCCAAGATATACGCAGCCGATATGTGTTAACCCCTCAGTCTGGATAATCCGGGATATGATGAAATCGGAATTAAAGGCTGCTATGGGTTTGCCGGATTCTGGTTTGAAATGGTATATCTTCATTATGTACCTCCTCCTAAGATGTACCTCCCCCTGAGTGTGGGAGGGGAGCTCCGTCGCCTGCCTTGCCCGGCTCCTCCGTAAGCTGGCGGTAGCCCATGGGGGGCAGGCCGGTCCAGCGCTTGAACTGCTTGCTGAAATGAGAGACATCGCGGTAGCCCAGCCGGTAGGCGATGCTCTCTACAGACAGACTGTTATCCAGCAGCAGCAGCTTGGCATGGCGGATAATGAGATCGGAGAGATACTGTCTTGGCGGCAGACCATAGATCTGCCGGAAGGCGCGGTTGCAGTGGTTGGGGCTGTAGCCGAGCCTGGCCGCGATCTCCTCGATGCTGCCAGCTCTGCTGCCGGTTGCCGCTGCCGTGAAGACGGATTCCTGCAGTAGCCCTTCAATGGCATTCGCCAGGGCAACGGTCTTCTCCGTCACTCCCGGCAGGGTGCTCCGGGCAGGGGAAGGCAGGGCAGCCAGCACCCAGCCGGTAAGGGCGGCGAAGAACTGGAGCGAAGCGTTCAGCATCAACAGCCGGCCCCGCTGTGCATCACTGGCCTCCGGGAGAATGGTCGAGCGGATGATGTCATCCAGGGAGGAACGGATTGCCTTCAGCTCCGGGGTGTCTCCGCTTAGACTGACGGTATCCATCGTCATCAAGGAGCGGCGCAGAACCAGATCGTCAATGTCGAAGTGCAGGCAATAATAAGACATCTCATCCCCTGCGGCTGCGCCCAGACTGGAATGCAGCACACCGGGGCGGATGAACAGAATGTCGCCGCTCTCCTGGATGTAGGATTGTCCGCCTATGGCCATGTGCTGCGAGCCCTGCAGAACGATGTTGATCTCGAACATCGGGTGAGTGTGTGCCGGATATTGCCATTCCTTATTCACCTTGCGCCAGTGGGCGGCGAAGAGATGGAAGGCAGCTTGAACATCCGGGGACATGCGTCCGTCCATGGAATGCTGTGTGCCGGGATCTAATACGTTCATGTTCAACCTCTTCTTTGTTAAAAGATGGATCTATTATAGCATAGGCCGCTGCGTCCGATTGATTTGTCCAAATAATTGGCGGCTTTGCGCCTGTTGCCTGAGGGGAGGGTAGCGCTAACATAGAGCTAGAGCCCGGCACTGCCGGGACATAGCTGGAGGGAGTGTATATACTGTATGCCAACGAACAAATTCTTCAATGCCCATCATTCACCGATAGGATCATTCTCAAGCTTCACCCTCGGATTTCAAGGAGCGTCCGGCGGCTTTGACCTCGAACTCGGCAGGCCGCCGAGACAGAACATATATATCGGCCTAGCTCGCAAGGATGGCCGCGGTTACGATACGTTGCCCTTCCACGAGCAGGGCAGCGACGATGAAAGCAAGCGCTACGACATCGAGAACCCGGACCCGAGCCCGGATAAGCCGCAGCTTCTGTTTCACTTCGGGGAAGACGAGATTACTCGCGATTTCCGGCTGACCACCGACAGCTGGCAGGCAGGCGATTTGACCTTCCGCATTCTGTCACCAGTCCGGCCGGTGCCGGACCCGGAGACGGCCTCGGACGCAGAGCTGAAGGAAGTACTGCTGCCAGCCGTGCTGGTAGAGCTTGAAGTCGATAACACAGCGGGCAGCTCTGCGCGTCGTGCTTTCTTCGGCTTCCAGGGGAATGACCCGTATAGCGCCCTGAGAAGATTCGATGGAGGCAAGGAGGATCTGACGGGTGTCGGCCAGGGCCGGTTCCTGGCGATTGCCGCGAAGCAGGGAAGTGTTAAGGCGGCAATGCATTTTACAATGGAGGATATTCTTGCAGCGGAGCTGGAGGAGAACTGGACGTTCGGGCTGGGTCAGGTTGGCGCGCTTATTATGGATGTGCCTGCCGGCGAACGCAAGGTGTACCAGTTCGCTGTCTGCTTCCACCGCTCCGGTTATGTGACTTCAGGAATGGATGCGAGCTATTACTATAACCGTTATTACAGCAATGTAGAAGCTGTTGCTGAATATGCGTTATCCCAGTTCGACACGCTGAAGAAGCAGGCCGAAGAGGCGAACGGGATGCTGGAGGGAACAGCCTTAAGTGACGACCAGACCTTCATGCTTGCTCACGCCATCCGCAGCTATTACGGCTCCACCGAACTCTTGGAGTACAAAGGCCAGCCGTTCTGGGTCGTCAACGAAGGCGAATACCGGATGATGAACACCTTCGATCTTACGGTAGACCAGCTGTTCTACGAGCTGAAGATGAACCCGTGGACCGTACGCAATGAGCTGGATATGTTCGTGGACCGGTTCAGTTATGTGGACACCGTCCGTTTCCCGGGAGATAGCACCGAGTATCCGGGCGGACTTAGCTTCACGCATGATATGGGAGTAGCCAACGCCGTGTCGCGTCCGGGGTATTCCTCCTATGAGCTGTACGGCATTGACGGCTGCTTCTCGCATATGACCCACGAGCAATTGGTCAACTGGATTCTTACTGCGGCGACCTATGTGGAGCACACGGGCGACCGCAGCTGGATGGAGCGCAACCTTACCGTTCTGGAGAGCTGCCTGCAGAGCATGCTGAACCGGGATCATCCGGACCCGGCGAAGCGCAATGGTGTGATGGCACTCGACAGCTCACGGACCATGGGCGGTGCAGAGATCACGACCTATGACAGTCTGGATGTCTCCCTGGGCCAGGCGCGCAACAATATTTATCTGGCGGGAAAATGCTGGGCTGCTTATCTGGCTATGGAGCGGATTTTCCGCGACAACGGCAATACGGAGCTGTCCCAGACGGCCGGCAGGCAAGCTGAGCTCTGTGCGGCTACCATCGTGGCGAGTGTGACTGAAGGCGGCTACATTCCGGCTGTAATCGGCGAAGGCAATGATTCGAAGATTATCCCGGCGATCGAGGGTCTGGTATTCCCTTACTTCACCGGCTGCAAGGAAGCCTTGGAACGCGGAGGACGGTTCGGGGAATATCTCGAGGCACTGGACACTCATCTGAAGGCTGTGCTTGTGGAGGGCGTCTGCCTGTTCGGGGACGGCGGCTGGAAAATCTCCTCCACCAGCAACAACAGCTGGCTGAGCAAAATCTATCTCTCCCAGTTCATCGCCAGAGAAATTCTCGGCTTGAAATGGGATGAGAAGGGACGCGCGGCAGATCAGGCCCATACGGCCTGGCTTACGCATCCGCAGCTCTCGATCTGGAGCTGGAGTGACCAGATTATCTCCGGCGAGATCACCGGCAGCAAATATTACCCGCGCGGGGTAACGGCCATTCTGTGGCTGGAGGAGCAACGTGCGTAGGTAGTTGAAGCCGGATGTCCGGTGGTGTTGACTTAAACAGCGAATCTCCCATGGCGGGGATTCGCTGTTTGTTTGTAAAGGTCGGTGATATATTATTAGTGCTTTCAGCGACGAAGGAAATGGAAGAAAATACGGGGAAGTTAAAGGCCTCTCAAAGGTTTCCAGTGGTGGAACACATTTAAGCGTAACAATATCAGGAGAGGGAAAGAAAGAATCGAAATTAGTTTATGTGAATAAAACAACTGTGCCCACACGCCCACACAGTGCTGAATGTGATCGGTTTTCCGATTACATTGGGCCCACACGCCTGCGCAGTGCTGAATGTGATCGGTTTTCCGATTACATTGGGCCCACGCGCCCACACAGTGCCTAATGTGATCGGTTTTCCGATTACATTGGGCCCACACGCCTGCGCAGTGCTGAATGTGATCGGTTTTCTGATTACATTTGGCTCACGCGCCCACACATTGCCAAGTGTGATCGGTTTTCCGATTACATTGGGCCCACACGCCCACACAGTGCTGAATGTGATCGGTTTTCCGATTACATTTGGCTCACGCGCCCACACATTGCCAAGTGTGATCGGTTTTCCGATTACATTCGGCTCGCGCGTCCATGCAAGCTGTCTGTGCCTGCTGCCAGCCAGACTAGAACAACCGGTGCTTCCAGCCGTTGAGCTTCGCTACGGCTTCAACATAGTAGTAGTCGCCGTAGATCAGCGACACATCTGTGAGCGAATCGCCGCTGGCGGCTCCATGCAGCAGAATGGCTTCATGATCCGGCTGGTCCCAGGTGGCATAATTCTCTGTAAGTGAACGCAGTATGCGCTCTGCGGCATCCGCATACACGCGTTTCTCGCCCGGCGGTACAAGCTCTGCCAGTTCCAGCAGGCCAGAGGCGGCGATTGCTGCGGCCGAGCTGTCTCTGAATATGCGCTTGTCATCTGCAAGCCGGAAGTCCCAGTGCGGCACGTGATCCTCCGGGAGAGCCGCGATGAAATAATGGGCGATACGCTTGGCGGTATTCAAGAAGCGCACGTCCCCGGTGTGGCGGCAGGTGTTCGTGAAGCCGTACAGCCCCCAGGCTGAACCCCGGCTCCAGCAGGATTCAGGGGAATATCCCTGTCCGCCGAAGTTCTCAATATAAGCGCCGGACTCTGCATCGAAGGACAGAATATGCCTGGTGGACCCGTCCTCGCGCACACCATAGGTCATTGCTGTCTCCGCATGTCGGGTAGCAATGTGGCTGTAGCGCGGATCGCCGGTGATCCGGCTGGCCCAGAAGAGCAGCGAGATGTTCATCATGCAGTCTATGATCACCCAGCCGTGCTTGTCCCCGTTCCAGGCGCGGATGAACCGGCCCACCGGATTATAACGTGCAGCCAGGTAGTTAGCCGCTTCAAGTCCCCGGCGCAAGCCCTCCGCATCACCTGTAAGCGTATGCTTGATCACCGCAGTAGCCAGGAATTGAAAGCCGACATCGTGATGCAGCTCTTCGGTCGGCTTCGCGAACCACTGTCCAATCGTTTCGTCCCAGGGCCAGGCTGTATCCTTATAAGCTTCCTTGCCGGTCATATCATACATGACCCAGAGTATTCCCGGCCAGAAGCCGGAGGTCCACCAGTCAGTCCCGGGACTATCGAATCTGCCGTCTGCTCCCGCAGCATGAGGACTCCGCGTCCCGAGCTGCTTGATCATGCCGTTTACTTTCGGTTCCAGACGGTTCATTACTTCCTGCCAATAAGCTGTAGTCATCGCTGATGCCTCCACTTGAATTAGATTATGGCCTCAGTATAACGCCTCTGGCGAACCGGAAGTTGTCATTTGATATCACGAAATGTTGTTATATTGTCCTATTCCTCGCAAGTAGGCTCTCAGGTTCCCTTTCGGTATTGCAGCGGAGAAAGGCCGAGTACCCGCTTGAACAGCTGGTTGAAGTAGGAAGGATTCGGGAATCCGACAGCGCTGCCGATCCGCTCCACCGTCAGGTCCGTCGTCTCGAGCAGCCGGCAGGCCTGCTTGAGACGACGGGCGGTAAGGTAGTCGACCAGGCGGCCGCCTGTTTCCTGATGAAAAATCCGCGAGACATAGGATTTCGAGAGGTGAGTCTCCTCCGCAAGCTGCTCCAGATTCACCTCTTCCTGATAATGCGCTTCAATCCAGTTCATGATCTGCTCCGAATAGCGGAGCTTCCGCCGTTCTCCGGTATGAATCAGTGACTGCTCCCCTGTTCCGAGACAGCTTAACAACTGCAGAAGCAGCATCGTGATATCCTCGGCATCTTCCCCGGATGATTTGCTCCGGCACTGATTGTAATTCCCATAGATCCATTCCACAGTCTCCAGGCGGTCACCAAGATCGAAGCCGCAATAGGTATTGCTGCCTTGCCATAACGCATTGAACACCGCTTTACGTTTGGCGAAGCCCTGCAGCAGATGCTCTGCTGTCAGGGGGTCAAGATAGAAGATCGTCCGTATGAACGGGCATTCGGGTGAGACGTCCGAAGAAATCCGGTGCAGCTGATACGGCTGGAAAAAGAAAAGCATGCCCGGCCGGATATCATACATCTGCTGATTCACAACAATGCTGCCCTGCCCGCCGTGTACGAACATGATCTCACAGCACTGATGCCAGTGGTAATATCCCTTGTAATGATCGTCGGTATAGATGCGGTAGTCCCAGATCAGCGACTGCCGGTTCGCAAACAGAACAGGCTCGAATAGCTGTTTCATCCTTGGTTTACGCTCCTGTCATGACAAAATAAAGACATTTTATGGTTTCTATTATAACGTTGACCCCACCAGGGCGCTACAATAAAACAGGAGCTTCACTCTATGGATTAGCTTATGAGGCAGCGGCGCGCTGCCTCACTTTGTATACTACGAGGATCACAAGTGGTAGTGCGAGCGAATAGGTTAAATTCCAGTCCACCCAGTAGGGGGGGATTTCTTTGACGTAGAAGATGATATCCTTGGAGATGAGCTGTGAAAGTCCGTAGATCAGGAACGCGACAGGAAAGATTAGAGGGCGGTGGCTTTTCAGCTTGAATATTTGCGCGGTTCCGAGTACAAAGGCATAGAAGTAGAGTGCTGTCTTGAAATAGGTTGTGATAATCCAGGCCGTAGCCATAAGTGCTTCAAGCCGCTGCAAAAAGTTGGCGATATTGATTTTTTGGGCCAGGGTATAGGCGGCATAGAAATTATGCTCGGAGAAATAGACACCGAGAACAGTCAGCGAGAGGAACAGAATCAGGTTCAGGCCTACGGAGCCTATGCAGAGCGCGATGAAGATATCACGGTTAATTTTACTGTTCTTACGGGTGTAAGGATAGATCATGAAGAACACGCAGATCTCCCCGAACGGGTAAAACACACCGATCATGATCGAATGCAGCATATCCGGTAAAGGTGTAGTCAGCATGGGATAGACACGATCCAGCCGGACCTGCGGAAATAAGAGCACCATTAGGGCCACCAGAAATAAGGCAAACAGCGGAAAGAACACCTGCGCTGCCCTGCCGACCGTCTCAAGCCCCAGGCGCAGACCGTACACCAGCAGAACAATGCTCATGAACCGGATCACTCCGCCGGGAGTTCCCTCGTAGATCTGGGTACACATGAAATCCTCAATTTCCCGGACATACGTAGAGGCCGCGATGATGAAGAAGAACAGATAGTACCCGCCTACCGCGCTGCCCAGCCATTTCCCCAGCACCTGCTGGCTGATCTCAATAATATTTTGGTTCGGGCTGATATTCGCTACTAGGACAAACAGGAAGACTAGAGCAATTCCCGGCGGTATACTGATCAGGGCGGCGATCCAGGCATCCTGATGGGCTTCGGAAGTCATGGCGGCCGGATAGACCAGGGCCATATCCCCGATAAAGGTGAAAAGACCCAGGATTACCAACTGCGCTGTGCTGATCCGCTCTTTTTCAATACTCATCCCTATCCCTCCTTGACATGTGGCCTCCAGGGCCTATGAACCCGGAACCCTCTTAGTATGGCATCCCCTTCCAGAATTATGTGAATCAAGTACGGGTCTGAATTGGAGGAATAATTATCAAGCAATGCTACCAAACTAACCTGAATAGAATGTCCACGGGAAGGAGAAGTGGCCCGGATGAAAAGTACGGTGGAGGGGAAGTTATCCAGCCGGCTGGAGGTCAATAATGAACAGCTGTACAAGCTGCTGGGCGAGAGCACTGACCTGGTGCGAAAACAGCTGAAGCTGGGAGAGCATACGGAGCTGGCTATTTTTTATATTGATGG
Organism: Paenibacillus sp. FSL R7-0333; assembly: GCF_038000365.1. Lineage (NCBI taxonomy): Bacteria > Bacillati > Bacillota > Bacilli > Caryophanales > Paenibacillaceae > Paenibacillus > Paenibacillus sp. FSL R7-0333. The sequence continues at coordinate 4,017,414 of NZ_JBBOBZ010000001.1, read as the reverse complement.
TCTGATAGATAATCAGCTGCTGCATAATTCGATTCTGTATTCGCTTCAGGAGGGACGGACCTCGGCTCTGCTGGAAGAACAGGACCCTGATAAGAAAATAGAAATCTTGACTAACCGTGTGCTAATGGCCGGCGATCTTACCGTGGTTCAGGATTACGCCCAGTTCGTACACGACCTGTTATCCGGCAACGTGATGCTGATGGTGGAGGGGACGGCGTCAGCACTGAGGATCGGGCTGCCCGGCTGGGAAGACCGCGGGGTAAGTGAGCCCAGCTCGCAGTCTGTGGTCCGCGGACCTATGGAGGGGTTCAGCGAGAATCTGCGCACCAACACCGCGTTAATCCGGCGCAAAATCAAAGACAGTCAGCTGTGGCTGGAAACGATGCAGATCGGCCGTGTCACCCAGACCAGTGTCTCGATTATGTATCTCAGCCATATTGCGAATAAAGAGCTGGTGCAGGAGGTAAAGCGCCGCCTGAACAGCATTGATACGGACAGTATTCTGGAGAGCGGCTATATCGAGGAATTTATTCAGGACAAGGTGGCGACACCCTTTCCGACAATCTATAACAGTGACCGGCCGGATACCATCGCGGCGGGGATTCTGGAAGGGAAGGTGGCTATCCTGGTTGACGGAACCCCTTTTGTGCTGCTAGCCCCGACCGTATTTGTCTCCTTCTTTCAGTCGGCGGAGGATTATTATCAGCGTGCGGATATCTCTACCCTGCTGCGGTTCATCCGGTTTCTGGCTTTTTTTCTCACCTTGTTTGCCCCTGCGTTCTATGTGGCTATCACAACCTATCATCAGGAGATGATCCCGACCAATCTGGTGATCAGTCTGGCGGCCCAGCGGGAGACGGTGCCGTTTCCGACTTTTGTCGAAGCGCTGATGATGGAATTAACCTATGAGATTCTGCGTGAAGCAGGGGTACGGATTCCTAAGAATGTAGGTCAGGCTGTATCCATTGTCGGAACACTGGTCATCGGGCAAGCGGCGGTTGCGGCAGGGTTCATCTCCTCGGCGATGGTTATCATTGTATCGATTACAGCGATCTCAAGCTTTGTGATTCCCGAGGCCGGGATGTCCATTGCCGCACGCATTATCCGGTTTTTCCTGATTGCGCTGGCCGGGTTCATGGGACTGTACGGAATATTGTGCGGAGTATTCCTAGTGGTGCTGCATCTCGTCAGCCTGCGCTCCTTCGGCGTTCCTTATATGAGTCCGCTGGGTCCCTTCAGGCCGGCAGACCTTAAGGATTCTTTCTTCAGGTTCCCCTGGCCGTTCCTGAGAACAAGACCGCAAGAGAATAGAACACAGAATCTGCACCGCCAGAACAGATTCAGACGCGGGGGTTCCTGATATGGCTGGCAGAATAAAGAGAGCTGTCGCAGCTTGCCTTCCCCTGCTGCTGCTATCACTATTGCTTAGCGGGTGCTGGGAGAGGAAGGAGCTGAATGAACTGGCTTTTGTGCTGGCGATGGGCCTCGATAAAGCGGAGAATGGCTACAACATAACGATGCAGGTGGTCATACCCTCTTCGATCTCTTCACAGAATGCGGGAGGAACAGGGGGAAGCGGGGTTCCCGTGGTTGTGTATAATTTTACAGTGCCAACGGTCTATGAATCCCTCCGTAAGTTCAATCTGATCAGCTCCCGCTCTCCGTATCTGGGCCATATCCGGGTGCTGGTAATCGGAGAAGAGCTGGCGCGGGAAGGAGTGGGCAAGACGCTGGATGTGATCAAAAGAAGCCGGGAGCCGCGCATGGACTTCTATGTGATGGTTGCACGGAAGACGACCGCCGAGAATGTCCTGAAGGTGCTGACCCCGCTGGACCGGCTGCCGGCGACTAAATTATTCAGTTCCCTGGATAAGTCCTACAAAATTTCATCCAAGACCGTCGCGGTCACATTGGATCAATTCATCGAGGACCTGCTCCTCCAAGGGGAGAGTCCGGTGTTAACCGGAGTGGAGGTGGAGGGTGATCCCGAGGCTGGCAGTGAGAAAAGCAATGTGGAACAGACAGACCCCAGAACGAAGCTCCAGTATGAGAGTGTTGCTGTATTCAAAAAGGATAAGCTGGTTGGCTGGATAGAAGATGATCTAACGGTTGGCTTCAATTATGTCACTGATAATGTCACCAAAAATACGGGACACTTCAAAGACGAAGCCGGAGGTCTGATCATTATAGAGGCGCTTACTTCTACTACCAAACGGAAGGTGAAAATCATAGACGGCGAGCCGCATATCTATTTGAGCGCGGAAACACTATGCAATGTGCAGGAGGTTGAAGGCGCGGATACGCTGGATACGGAGGCCAAAATCAAATCACTGGAAGAGGAGACGGAGGACCGGGTTGTAAAGCGGATGAAGGATGCTGTAGAGGGAATCACCAAGCAGTTCAATGTGGATATATTCGGCTTCGGGCAATCCATTTACCGTAAGAGCCCCAAGGCATGGGAGAGGCTGAAGGAACGGAAGGGAGAAGACTATCTCAAGACCCTTCCTGTCCATTACGAGGCCAGTGTGACGATCAACCGGATCGGTACGATTGATAATTCATTTTATGAAGATATTAAGGAGTGAGCCTGTATGCTGCTGGTGCTGATGTTTGCTCTGATTGCCGCAGGCTGTGCAGCCATGGATCTGTCCTCCCTGAAGGGCAGGCAGAAGCGGCGTGATCGTGTGGTGTGGGCTCTGCTCTGGATCGGCGGAATGGCTGCCACGATATGCACGCTGCTCAAAATTCAGGTTCCCAGCCCGCTGCTGCTGATTATATTCATCTACAAGCCGATCAATGATCTGGTATCTTCATGGTTCTGATCATGAGTTCGGAAATCCCCGCAGGCCTTCTCGTTGAAGGTCTGTTATTTGTCATGCACCGGTTGTTTTTCGTAAATGTCGAATTGAGATTGACGAATTGAATTTATAGTCGTATGATGTGTGTTATAAAAGTTCCTGAGTAATATTAAGTAACTATATAATAAAATGATAATAACGGGAGGAATGAAAGTGGAATCATCTACATTTGTACTTTTTGGCGCAACCGGGGACTTGGCGAAGCGGAAAATCTTCCCCGCTCTATACAACCTGTTTACTGATGGCAAGCTTTCCGGTCCTCTCTCAGTCATTGGGCTGGGCAGACGGGAGCTCACTAACGAGACGTTCCAGCGTCAGGTGCTGGATTCCCTGCGCACCTTCTCGCGCCGTCCGCTAGAGGATACAGCGGCGCTGCAGAATTTCCTGCAGGCTTTTGAATATAGTGTGCTGGATGTCGGACGTCCTGAGGATTATGTGAAGCTGCTTGGGCATGTACAGCGCCGGGAGGAAGAGCTGGGGCTTCCGCAGAACCGGATGTTCTATCTGTCGGTCGGTCCCGAATTCTTCGGGGAGATTGCCGGTAATATCAATGCCAGCGGACTCGGGAATACCAAGGGCTGGAAACGTCTGATCATCGAGAAGCCGTTCGGACGGGATCTGCAGTCGGCGCGTGTGCTGAATGAGAGCTTGAGTGCAGCTTTTGCAGAGGAGGAAATCTTCCGGATTGATCACTTCCTCGGCAAGCCGATGGTGCAGAACCTGGAGGTGCTGAAATACTCTAATCCTGTGCTGCGGGCCTTGTGGCAGAACCGGTATATCGCGAATGTCCAGATTACCGCCAGTGAGACGGTGGGTGTGGAAGAGCGGGCGGGTTACTATGATAAGGCTGGGGCGCTGCGTGACATGTTCCAGAACCATATGCTCCAATTGCTGATGATGATGGCGATGCAGCTTCCGAAGGGCAGTACACCAGAAGACGTCCGCAGCAAAAAACGGCATGTCATCCGTTCCGTCCGTCCGCTGCTGCCCGAAGAGGTATCACAACATGTAGTGCGCGGCCAGTATGCAGCGGGGGAGATGCGCGGACAGCAAGTGCCTGCGTATACCGCTGAACCGGGGATCGCAGCCACTTCACAGAATGAGACGTATATTGCAGCACGCCTATGGATTGAAGATCCGCTGTGGAACGATGTGCCGTTCTACATTCGTACAGGTAAGCGCATGAAGGAGAAATCCACGCGGATTGTTATAGAATTCAAAGAGCCGTTTAATGATGTGCATAACAAGAACCGTAACAAGCTGCCGCTTGACCCTAATCTGCTGGTGATTGATATTGGCCCGCATGAGGGCATCTCTCTGACTCTGAATACCAAGAATCCGCTTCAGCACGGGAAGCTTGAGCCGGTTAGCATTAAGCATGAGCCGGGCAATCCTGATGTGCCGGAGGCTTATGAGAATCTGATCTATGATGCTATGCTCGGCGACGCTACGTTCTTTGCCCACTGGGAGGAAGTAGAGTTGTCCTGGCAGTGGGTTCAGCCTATAATCGAAGCAACAGCAGATGGCAGCCTGCCGCTGCACCTGTATCCTGCCGGATCTAACGGCCCGGCGGCGGCAGATCAGCTCCTTGGCGAGTTCCACTGGTGGCTGGATGAGCCGGAGAATGCAGAGCCTGCACGCGTTCACCGGACAGCCGGGATAGAGCCGGAAGTCATCCGGCCGGGAGCGTAAGCGGCGGCGGTAACAGCAAGCGGACAGAGTTAGCTTATATATGACTACACAATTCGGAGGGATTCGTAATGAAAGTCGGTTTAATCGGACTTGGCAAAATGGGCTTCAATCTGGGCCAGAACCTGCTGGAGCATGCCCATGAAGTGGTAGCGTATGATGTGAATCCTGCTGCGGTGCAGGAACTGGCCGAACGCGGTGCGTCCGGGGCAGCAAGCCTGGAGGAGCTTACGGGCCGGCTTGATTCCCCGCGCGTTCTCTGGATCATGGTTCCCCATACTTTTGTAGATTCAGTGATTGCTGAACTGACGCCGCTATTATCCAAGGGAGATATCATTATTGAAGCCGGGAACTCTCATTATAAAGAGTCGATCCGCCGTCATGAGGAGCTGGGTGCCCACGGAATTCACTTCCTGGATGCAGGAACCTCCGGCGGAATGGAAGGCGCGCGCAATGGGGCCTGCTATATGGTTGGAGGCGATGAGGAAGCGTGGGCAGTGGTTGAACCACTGTTCCGTGATACTGCGGTAGAGAACGGATATCTGTACGCCGGCAAATCCGGAAGCGGACATTTCCTCAAGATGGTGCATAACGGCATTGAATACGGGATGATGGCTGCGATCGGTGAGGGCTTCGAGGTGCTGGAGAAAAGCGGATATGACTTCGACTTCGAGCAGGTGGCCCGCGTCTGGAACAACGGCTCAGTCGTACGCTCCTGGCTCATGGAGTTGATCGAGCGCGCCTTCTCCAAGGATGCCAAGCTGGAAGACATCAAGGGCGTCATGCATTCCTCCGGGGAGGGACGCTGGACGCTGGAGACCGCCTTCGACCTCCAGGCAGCGACTCCGGTTATCGCCATGGCTCTGCTCATGCGATACCGGTCGCTGGAGACCGACACCTTCACCGGCAAAGTCGTCGCCGCTTTGCGTAACGAATTCGGCGGCCATGCGGTGGAGTCGAAGTAAGAGGCGGCAATTAGGCTGAAGCGGTGATATCAGGGGGCTGTCCCAAAGCCATGAAATGGCTGTTTGGGCAGCCTCTTCTATTTCGGCTTTGGGCGGAGCAGTGCTTTCCCACCAATGGAGAAGTACCGCTCTTTGTTGTGCCTGCACAGAGAATCAGACAACCCGCCCGAAGCATATAAGTACAGAAACATGAAATTGGACGGGGGAGATGGCAGGTGTCCCGCAATCAGGAATTCAGAGTCTATCTGGTCACGAAGAGAGATATTTTACGGTTTATCGTGGTTGAAATCATTATCGGCAGTATGACGTATAAGCTGGCTTTGAACCTTTGTCATAATGCGATTCTGGCGGGGGCGGGCGGCTGGGCTTGTACAGAAGGGCTGAAGCGGCTGGTGAAGCTGGGCGGGTGATGGGTAATAACGGGGATTCCCCGGATTGTCTATCTGATGTACTATATATAGAAACAGGTATAGACATAGATAGACAGACAGAGGGAATGGTGATGCACAGATGGTTAACCTACTGGAAGTATTACACAAAGAGATTATGCCGGCAGAAGGCTGCACCGAACCGATTGCGGTAGCTTATGCCGTCTCGTTGGCGGCTGAGCTGGTTGAGGAAGAGATTACAGGAATCGAGCTGTTCCTCAGCGGCAATATCATCAAGAATGCGATGGGTGTGGGGATTCCTGGTACAGGCCAGACGGGCTTGCCGATAGCGGCTGCCCTGGGTGCGGTGGTGCGCCGCTCGGAGCGGAAGCTGGAGATTCTGTCCGGGCTGACCCCGGCGGAGCTGGCAAGTGCAGAGGGACTCCTGGAGCGTAAGCTCCTGGAGGTTGAGCTGAAGGATACGCCGGAGAAGCTATATATAGAAGCGAGAGTACACAGCAAGAACCATACCGCCACAGCGATCCTGGTAAAAGAGCACACGAATGTGCAGTATCTGGCGAAGGATGGCCAGCGGCTTGAGCCGAAAATGGACAAGGCCGACTGCGGAGACCCGCTTAGTCTGGACCCCGAGGTATACTCGGTCTCACTCGAAGATATCTATGCCTTCGTTCAGAATACACCATTCGGGGATCTTCGCTTCCTGCTGGAGGGAGCGGTTATGAATAAGGCGATCTCAGAGGAAGGGCTGCGCGGGGAGTATGGTCTCCAGGTGGGCCGGAAAATGAGCCAGCAATCCGCCCTCAATCTGTTCGGCGCGGATGTGGCGAACCGGATCATTGCCGCAACGGCAGCCGCATCCGATGCACGGATGGACGGCAGTGCCATGCCGGTAATGACGACGGCGGGCAGCGGCAATCAGGGGATTGCCTGTACCATGCCGGTCATTGCCCTGGCCGAGCTACTCGGCAAGGATGAGGAGACCCTGGCCAGAGCGATGGCGCTCAGCAATCTGATTACCATCCATGTGAAGCATTACATTGGCCGTCTGTCCCCGCTCTGCGGCTCAGGCATTGCCGGTGGAGTGGGGGCGGGCAGCGGCATTGTCTATCTGATGGGCGGGACGCTGGCGCAGATCAAGCACTCCATCCAGAATACGATTGCTTCTACTTCAGGCATGATCTGTGATGGTGCCAAGCCAACCTGTGCACTCAAAATCTCCACGGCTACCAACGCGGCCATTCAGTCTGCCACTCTCGCCATGAACGATATCTCCGCGGGTCTCAATGACGGTGTCATCTTCGAGAAGGTGGAGGATACGATCAAGAATATGGAGACCCTGGTCCAGGAGGGGCTTGCCGCCACAGACCAGGCCATTCTGAATATTATGCTCTCCAAGGGAGCCGCTTCTTCATAGGGAGCAGGACAAGCACTGGATGTCTCACCGTTTAGCGTTTGTAATCCGGTTGCGGCAAAGAAACGGGCTGTGGATTGGTTAGTACCCAATTCACGGCCAATTCGCATAATCTGGCCGGCTCATCATTGCCGTTGCCATGGCGCAGGTAACCGGCTAATTCCGCCGCTTCCTTGAGGTGCGCAGGGTCCAGAGGTGTGCCCGAGGCGAAGTGCCGGAGCAGCGCATTCAGCATTTTACGGAAATCGGCATCCCAGTTGCCTCCGCCGTTATTCATGATTTCATGTGAGATCCGGCCGGTGATGCGAATGACCTCTCCCTGCACGGTGAGCGCATGTCCTGACGCCGGGATTAGTAATTCCCATAGCTCTTGGTGCTGATCCTGCCATCTTGTACTGTTTACCTCGATCTTGGAAACGCCGTCATGCATCACCCGCGCTGCTACAGGCTCCACATCGAACAGCTTGTACAGGGATTCGAGTGCAGCTGCGGTTTCACTCAAGCGCTCTTTATTGAAATTGGAGCGGGCGAATTCAAATGCTTTGCCGATCTTACTCACGGATTCCTTCATCTCCGGTGTGATCTCCGCTCCGGCATCAAGCAGGATCTGCGAGATTTCCAGCATGCTATCGATATCGCTATTCCGGCATTGTAATAAGGCTTTGGACAGCGGGGTGTTCCCCGACTTATTTACCGCATGGACATTTGCGCCATGGGCCACCAGATCCCGTACCGCCTGAGTCCGGTAATAGTTGACCGCAGCGTGCAGCGGGGTCTGGTTCTGATAATCCAGGGCTTCCAGCTCTGCACCAAGCTCCAGGAATAATGGAATATTGCCGGACCAGGTTCCAGCCTGGGAATACAGCGGGGTACGCTGGTATTTGTCCCTCGCATTAATATCGGCACCCTGCTCCACCAGCCAGCGGACCAGCTCATCCGGAATCTGCCGCATGCTGAGCGCGGGTTCTTTGTAATATCCCAAGGTTGCATCCCAATCACATTTTTCAAAAACAGCCTTAAGTAGATCGACATCCCCTGATTTAACCAGCTCGCCGAAGTCGGCGGGTAAGGTTTTTCTCTTTTTGCCCATTTGAACATTTCTCCTCCCTAAAATGATTTCCCATGAACTTAGTACAGCACTTCCACATTCTTCTCGGACAATAGCTTCAGCCACGCCTCCGAAGGCTTGCGGTCGGTAATCAGCACATCGATCCGGTTTAGCTCTGCGAGCCTCGCGAAGGCTGTCTGGTCGAACTTGGTATGGTCCGCGAGCAGCACAACCTTGTGTGCCTGGCGCAGCATATATTTCTTCAGCTCACATTCCGGTTCATTGGAATCGGTGACCCCGCGGTCCATATCGAGGGCCTTGCAGCTGATTACGGCGGTGTCCACATTGTAGCGCTGAATGGTCTCATGGGCTACGGGGCCGACAAGCGACAGGGAACGGTGGCGGAGTGAGCCGCCTGTAGAAATAATGCTGTGGCTCGAACTTGCGAACTCATGGAGAATGTTGATCGAATTGGTGATGATCGTCAGATTACTTTTATTACCCAGCAGCTTCAGGAATTCAAACGAAGTCGAGCTGGGGTCGACCATCAGCGTATCCCCGTCATTAATCAGATCCAGCGCCTGGATCGCTATTGCGCGTTTGATATCCGTATTGAGCGCTCCCCGGGTCAGAAAAGGCAGGTCCTCATTGGTATGCCTGTTCAACATGGCTCCGCCGTAGGTCCGGCTTACAATGCCATCCTTCTCCAGCTTCTCCAGATCTCTGCGGATCGTCTCCTCTGTCACCTCGAACATCCGGCTCAGATCGGACACCAGCACACGCTTGTCCTGATGGACAAGGTCGATTATTTTTTTGCGTCTTTCGGCAGCGAGCATACGTATCACCTTTCCAGAGTTGATAGTCTTAATATAGCCTGTTATTTCTGTGTTGTACAACACAATTCACCTGATTTGCTCTGAAACCCACAATAATGATTGCTTATTTCCCGTAAAACAAACAATAAACAAATAAAAACAACTTATTTAGTGTTTAAAGTGTTGACAACAAAGATTAACGGCGATACGATGAGAAGGTCAACAGGGAGATGTGCGCTTACAGTGTTCATTAACTATTTACGTGCCCGGGAGGCTGGTTAAGCAATGAGTACTCATGTCTATTATGTGCCGTCGATTAACATGATGGGGAAGGGCTGTCTGAAGGACATCGCCCCGTACATTCAAGAGCTGAAGCTGAACAAGGCGCTTGTGGTCACAGACAAGTTCCTGATGAAGAGCGGAATCGCCGGAAGGCTGCTGGCTGTGCTGGAGGAGGCGGGGATTCAGTATGTGGTATATGATGAAGTGAAGCCGAACCCTACCTGCAAAAATGTTCATGACGGCGTAGACTTCCTGAAGCAGCACGAATGTGACTACCTGATCTCCATCGGCGGCGGCTCGCCGCAGGATACTGCCAAGGCCATCGGCATTGTTGCCACCAACGGGGGGCATATTGCCGATTATGAAGGCGTTCACAAATCCAAGAATAAATCTCTGCCGATTGTCGCGGTGAACACGACGGCCGGGACTTCAAGTGAAGTGACGATCAACTACGTGATTACAGATGAAGAGCGCAAGATCAAGATGGTCATGGTAGACAAGAACAGTATCGCCACCCTCTCGGTGAATGATCCGGAGCTGATGGTCGATAAGCCTGCTGCGCTGACGGCAGCTACGGGCATGGATGCACTGACGCATGCGATTGAAGCGCTGGTCACTCCAGGCGCATATCCGGTAACCGATGCTACCGCACTGGCTGCGGTGGAGCTGATCTTCGGCAATCTGGCGCGGACGGTAACGAACGGACAGGATATTGAAGCGCGTGAGCAGATGGTCTATGCGATCTTCCTCGGCGGCCTTGCCTTCAATAATGCAGGCTTAGGCTATGTGCATGCCATGGCCCATCAGCTCGGCGGGGTGTATGATCTGCCGCACGGCGTGTGCAATGCAATGCTGCTGCCTTACGTGGAAGAAGAGAATGCCAAGCATGTGCCGGAGAAGTTCAGAGCAATTGCCAGAGCGGCCGGTATGCAGACTGAAGGACGCAGCGACAAGGAATGTGCGGATTACGTCATTGAGGCGATCAAGGCCTTGTCCAAAGAGGTTGGCATTCCTGCCAAGCTGTCCGAGCTGGGTGTAGCGGAAGTAGATCTCGATCTGCTGGCTGAGAACGCCATGAAGGATGCCTGCGCGCCCGGTAATCCTTTTATTCCTACCAAAGATGAAGTAATCGCGTTATTTCGCAAAATTCTGTAAATCACCCCCCATAGAATAGGAGATTCCCTATGACCTATCATATCGCCGTCGATATCGGCGCCTCCAGCGGACGGCTGGTGCTCGGACAGCTCGTGGACGGGAGCCTCCAACTGGAGGAGATTCACCGTTTCAGCAATGGCTTCACGGAGCAGGAAGGCTCCTGCTTCTGGGATATGGATTATTTATTGAATGAAATTATTAACGGTCTGCAGCAGGCGAAGCTAAGAGGCATTCACGAATGCACCCTCGGCATTGATACCTGGGCGGTAGATTATGTGCTGCTGGATGCCGAAGGCAAGCAGATAAGCCGGGTCTATGCCTACCGTGACCACCGGACCGACGGGGTGATGGAAGAAGTCGGGCGGCTCCTTCCGCCCGAGAAGGTCTACGCCAAAACGGGCATTCAGCAGCTTCCCTTCAATACGCTGTATCAGCTATATGCGCATGACCGGGAAGAACTGAAGGCGGCCGATCAGATTCTGCTGGTGCCGGATTATCTCTACTACCGGCTCGGCGGACGTAAGATGAACGAGGTTACCAACGCATCCACGACGCAGCTATTGAATCTTGCGGCCCGTGATTTCGATGCCGAGCTGCTGGAATTCCTGGGTCTGCGGCGTGAACAGCTCGCTCCGTTAACCGAGCCTGGGGAAGATCTCGGCTTCCTTACGCAGGAGCTGCGCGCGGAGTATGATCTGCCGGAATGCCGCCTGATCTGCGTGGCTACGCATGACACAGCATCTGCGGTACTCGGTGTGCCTGCTCAGAAGGACCGTGCATCAGCCTATCTTAGCAGCGGAACCTGGTCTCTGCTGGGAGTAGAGCTGGATCACCCGATCAATAACAGCAGAGCGATGGCCGCTAATTATACCAACGAGTGGGGCGCTTACGGGACTTACCGGTTCCTGAAGAATATTATGGGCCTCTGGCTGATTCAGGAAGTGCGCAGACTGGACGGCGGAAGATTTAGCTTCGCGGAACTCGCAGAGCAGGCCGGTGAATGCCCAGGCTTCCGCAGCCTGATTCCCTGCAATCATCCGCGGTTTTTGAACCCGGACGATATGATTCAGGAGATCCGCCAGGCCTGTCTGGAGAGCGGCCAGCCTGTGCCGCAGACTATGGGCGAGCTGGCCCGCTGTATCTTTGACAGTCTGGCGTTATCCTACCGCAGTCATCTGGCTGAGCTGGAAGAACTCACCGGGGAGCTAACCCAAGTGCTGCAGATTGTCGGCGGCGGCGCTAACAATGGGCTGCTGTGCCAGCTGACGGCAGATGTTACCGGCAGGGAGGTGCTGGCCGGACCGACCGAATCCACAGCCCTGGGTAATCTGGCTGTGCAGATGATTGAGGCGGGGCGCATGGCAGATATCCATGAAGCCCGGCAGATCATCTCACAGTCCTTCGCGATTCAGTCTTATCTTCCGCAGCCGGTTCCTCAGCTGGCGGAGCTGCTGCTCCGCTGGGAGCAGCTTCATCCGGGAGCGGATGTTCACAATACGTATTAGGAGGCAACAGCATGGATCAGAGCATCATTAACAACTACAACGAAGCCAAGAAATTATATGCAGCCCATGGAATTCAAACGGATGAGGTACTGGAGAAGCTGGCGCAGATCAAAGTATCGCTGCACTGCTGGCAGGGCGATGATGTACGGGGCTTTTTGTTCAAGGATAAAGAGCTGAGCGGCGGCATTGCCGTGACCGGCAGCTACCCCGGACGGGCCGGTACACCGGATGAGCTGCGTCAGGATCTGGAGAAGGCCCTCTCGCTGATTCCCGGCAAGCATAAGGTCAATCTGCATGCGATCTATGCCGATACGAAGGAGCAGGTGGATCTGGATGAGCTGGCGCCGCGCCATTTCAAGAATTGGGTGGAATGGGCCAAGGAGCAGGGCTTAGGCCTTGATTTCAATCCGACCTGCTTCTCGCATCCGAAGGCGGCAGACGGGTTCACCCTGAGCCATGCGGACGAAGAGATCCGCAGCTTCTGGATTAAGCATTGCAAGGCTTCCCGCAGCATTGCTGAGCACTTCGGCCGCGAACTGGGCCAGCCGTGTGTGACGAATTTCTGGGTGCCTGACGGCTACAAGGATACTCCGGTGGACCGGCTGGCACCGCGCATGCGACTGAAGGAATCGCTGGACGAAATCTTCAGCGAGGAGATGGATCCGCAGTATACTATCGATGCCGTGGAGAGCAAGCTGTTCGGCATCGGCTCGGAGAGCTACGTGGTCGGATCACATGAGTTCTACATGGGCTACGCCCTTACACGCGGCAAGGCAATCTGCCTGGATGCCGGGCATTTCCATCCGACGGAAGTGATCTCGAACAAGCTCAGCTCCATCCTGATGTTCAGCGAGCAGCTGCTGCTGCATGTCAGCAGACCGGTCCGCTGGGATAGCGATCATGTGGTCACGATGGACGATGAGCTGCTGGAGATTGCCCGCGAGCTGGTTCGCGGGGATCTGCTGCCGCGCACGCATATCGGGCTGGACTTCTTCGACGGCAGTATCAATCACCTGGCGGCTTGGGTAATCGGCACGCGCAATACGATCAAGGCGCTGCTGCGCGCTATGCTGGAGCCGGTAGAGGAGCTTCGGGCCATTGAACGGGCCGGAGATTACACCTCACGGCTGGCTCTGGTGGAAGAATTCAAGTCCTACCCGTTCGGTGCTGTCTGGGATTACTACTGCGCTTCGCAGGGGACCCCGGTCCGTGAGCAATGGCTGGCTGAAGTGAAGCGCTATGAACAGGATGTATTGGCTTTAAGATAAGATCAGGCTACTGAAATCACAATGACTGCTGAAATAACAAGTACCCGCACGCTTAGCGTGCATATAGAAGGAGAGAGCATATGAGTACTTCCGTAATTGAATCCAAAGGGTATATATCCGGCGTCACCGCGCCTTTTATCGAGGAAATGTCCGAAATTACCCATCACATGTGGTCGCTGGGCTGGGATGAGCTGAACGGGGGCAACGTCAGTTACCTCCTGGATGAAGAAGAGGTAGCCAAGTATATCAATATCCGCGAGCCGCTGCGCACGATCAGCCTTACCTTCCCTGTAGCCGAGCTGGCGGGCAAATACTTCATCGTTACCGGATCAGGCAAGTATTTCCGTAATGTGATCAAGGACCCGGAGGCCAATCTGGGTGTGCTGCGTGTCAGCAGCAGCGGTGAGAGTGTGGAGGTGTTATGGGGATTGCGTAATGGCGCTGTTCCGACCAGTGAGCTGGCTTCCCACTTTATGAGCCATATCGAACGGCTGAAGGTAGATCCGGCGCACCGGATTGTGCTGCATACCCATGCAACAAATGTAATTGCCATGACCTTCACCCATGATCTGGATGAGCTGAAATTCACCAAGACGCTGTGGGAGATGTGCACAGAATGTCTGGTGGTCTTCCCGGATGGCGTCAGCGTCATTCCCTGGATGGTGCCGGGGAGCAGCGAGATCGGCCGGGCTACCGCGGATAAAATGAAGGAGTACCGCGTAGTCATCTGGCCGCAGCATGGGATCTTTGTGACCGGGGCGACGATGGATGCCACCTTCGGACTGGTTGAAACGATTGAAAAGGCCGCGATTGTCTATAACCTGATCGGCGGAAGAGAGATTCGGCAGAAGATCACTGATCAGCAGCTGGCAGATCTGGCTGCAGCCTTCCGAGTGACTCCAAAAGCTGGAGTGCTGGACTTATAAGACTTATCAAATCTCTTGAACTGGCAGTCATTTGCATTTGCCGCCGGGAACCGTCATACTATGCTTACTTAAAGTAATCATCAAGTAAGTAATCATCGTATGAAATGGAGGCTAGTGAATTATGAATGCTGCTGCATTGTTTGAACCTTTTGAATACGGAGGCTTGTCCCTCAGTAACCGTGTGGTGATGGCGCCGATGACCCGGGTGCATTCTCCTGAGGGCGTACCTGGCCCTGAAGTGGCGGCGTATTACCGCCGCCGCGCGGAAGGTGGGGTGGGCCTGATCATTACCGAAGGCACAGCCATCGATCATCCGGCGGCGGTCAGCCATCAGGATATCCCGAACTTCCATGGCGAAGACGCTCTGGAGGGATGGGCGCAAGTCGTGCGTGAGGTGCATGCCGCCGGAGGCAAGATTATGCCTCAGCTCTGGCATGTCGGCATGGCCCGCAAGATCGGTGAGGGGCCTAATGCTTCGGCGCTGCCGATCGGCCCGTCCGGGCTGAATCTGGCCGGAGAGCAAGTCACAGAGCCGATGACTAAGAGCGAGATTCAGGCCATCGTCAGTGCCTTCGCCAAGGCAGCGAAGGCAGCCAAAGCTATCGGGTTCGACGGCATTGAGCTGCACGGCGCCCACGGCTATCTGATCGACCAGTTCTTCTGGGAGAAGACCAACCGCCGCACCGATGAATACGGCGGCGATCTGGAAGCCCGCACCACCTTCGCGGTGGAAGTAATCGATGCCTGCCGCCGTGCGGTAGGACCGGATTTCCCGATCGTACTCCGCTTCTCGCAGTGGAAGAGCGGGGCCTATGACGCTAAGCTGGCGGAGACGCCGGAGGATCTGGCCCGTTTCCTGACCCCGCTCAGCAATGCTGGGGTAGATATCTTCCACTGCTCGACCCGGCGGTTCTGGGAGCCGGAATTCGCAGGCTCGGAGCTTAACCTGGCAGGCTGGACGAAGAAGATTACGGGCAAACCGGCGATTACAGTGGGCTCTGTCGGCCTGGACAGCGCATTCACCAGTGCGGTTATGGAGAAGAATGAGGATAACAACCTTGAGCGGCTGCTGCTCCGGCTGGATAAGGGAGAGTTCGATCTGGTGGCGGTAGGCAGAGCCTTGATCAGCGATCCGGCTTGGCCTGCCAAGGTACAGGCAGGCAAAATTAACGAGATTATTCCGTTCACCTCGGAGTCTACCAAGACATTGTATTAATCAATAGAGCTTGATCTGTAACACCCTGTGCCAAGCCATTAGGTTAGACTTCAAGTCTATCAGCTCATGGCTGCCCGCATGGGGTGTTTTTTTGCGGGTGAATCTTTGAATAATAATGCCAATATGCCAACACTCTTCTGTTTTCTCTCGAATACTACTATTAATATAGCTGGATTTAGCTTGAGAGGGGAGCTGGAAAATGGCAATTTTATCTACAGGACCGATTGAGAATAATATTGCAAGCAATACGGGGACCCGCCCGACTCAAAGGGTAACACTCAAAATAGACGGCCGTAATATAACCGGATTCTTCGATATTCTTATTTTGGGTTATACCCTGAACGGCATACGCACCTTATATGTGCAGGAGGAGATCAGTGTGGCCCCCTCCCAAGTGGTTACCAAAATTTACTATGCGGACCTGGATGCTTTTGAATTCGTGTTCAACACGACAGGAACGGCAGTCTCCGAAGCGCAGGTGTCCCTATGGGGGCAAAATGCCAGCGGGCAGTTGGTGACAGCACACCGGCTGGTCTCGCAGGAGTTGCTGGGAGAAGGGGCAACAGGAGTCACCGGAGCTACCGGGGTAACGGGAGCCACGGGTGCGACGGGAGTAACGGGAGCCACGGGTGCGACGGGGGTAACGGGAGCCACGGGAGTAACAGGTGTAACGGGTGCCACAGGTGTAACGGGTGCCACAGGTGTGACGGGTGTAACGGGTGTGACGGGTGCGACGGGAGTAACGGGTGCCACGGGTGTGACGGGGGTAACGGGAGCCACGGGAGTAACGGGGGCGACGGGTGCGACGGGTGTAATGGGAGCCACGGGAGTAACGGGTGCAACGGGTGCCACAGGTGTTACGGGTGTCACAGGTGTTACGGGAGTAACGGGGGTGACAGGAGCCACTGGAGCAACGGGCGCAACAGGAGTCACCGGAGCGACAGGCGCACTGGCCTCATCTTATGCCTATATTTTCAATACGGGGGCCCAGACCGTGGCTACGGAAGCAGATGTTACTTTTGACAGCAATGAGAGTCTTGTCGGCTTCTCGCATACCCCTAATACAGCTCAGATTAATGTTGAGAATGCAGGAGATTATGCGGTAATCTTCATTGTCACCGCAGTGGAACCGAATCAGTTCACTTTGTATCTGAACGGTGCACCTGTAGGTGGCAGCGTCTATGGTTCAGGAGCGGGAACACCAATGTCATTAAGATAAGTTCAAAGATAAGTTTGGAATTAATAAAGAGAATCCAAAACGGTATGGGGGAAACGTCCTATGCCGTTTGTTTTTGGTGTAAGGAAGGAAAAAAGCGCATAGCAAACAAAGCGGATGGAAGATCCACTTAAAAAAATGTTCATGCGAACCGAATTATGCTACTCTGTAGACGAAGCTAATGGCGGATTTGCTACGTATTCTGCGTGTATTCCTTTGCCCAGGACGGGTGAGACGAATCGGCAAAATATTTTTGCGAATCAAAGCTTCCACATCAGGCGGGGGTCCATCGCCCTTGGAGCGCAGGAAATGTCTACAGACGTGAACGGCCACCGTGAAGTTGACTTGGTAGAGGTGCCGTTTATCCTTTTGGGAAATGACTACGTGCGAGGTAATCATTTCAGCGAAATTGTAGAGGATCATTCTTGCGAATATCTCTTGGGTAATGGACTCTTGCTTCTTTGCGTGAAAATGGGTCAGACCGATGGTGTATTTTAAGGCCCGGAAAGAGGTCTCAATCCCCCATCGCAGGTGATACAGTTCCCGGAGTTCATCCGGTGAGAATTCAGCAGCCGGTAGATTGGTAATGACGGTTTCATAATCGCCACTGGGCAGGAGGAAACGAACCACCCGAAAGGAAATCGGGTAAAACAGGTTCTTTTGCATGTCCAGAAAATCAAAGCTAGAGGTGGCCGGAAGAATTTTATAGATTTCGGGGTGATCCCTGAACGCTTTCGTTCGTTTTTTAGTCAGCGTCAGGTGAATCTCCTGATCAAACGCCCCTTCAAAGGTCAAGTGCAAGCCCGAAAGAATGCCATTCGAATGCAAATCCTTGACCCGTATGACGTACTTCCATCCTTTCCGTTCCAGATGCGCGAACGTATTGTAGCTTTCCAATCCTCGATCCGCCAACACAATGACGTTCCCCTGAATAGGGGACCGATCCACCATCGTGGACAGCGCCCTTCCTTCGTTGCGCAGCTTTCGAGGTTGAAGGATGGCGTCCACGTAAAGCCGGTTACAGAGGTCATAAGCAGCGTTCAAGTGCAGAAGGTTAAAGCCTTTCGAGTGGGGCTGACTTTGAGAATAGGTCAACGGGTCCGCAGGATCTGTTGCAATATGCAGATCGGAACCGTCAATGGCCAATAATCGATAGCCTCGATAATCCTTGAATTCCGTATGGGACGCGGTAAAGGTGTGAAACAAAGATTCGACCGCAGACGGCAAAATTTTATTTCTTTGCTGAACAAAAGCAGAAGAAGTTGCGGTGTTAACGTCATAGCCCTGCGATTCCAACAGTTCCTTATAGAGGCTGTTGCCGCCCATAAAGATCAGGGTTTGCATAACCATTTCAAAGGGTAGTTTTTTCGTTCGGGTAAAATCCTTTCCCGGGTTTCTGACGTAAGGCGCGGGGGCAGCCGCCATCTCACGGATGAGAGATGTCAGTCTGTCTTTCAGCGAATTTGCATAAGCATTCATTGGCGTAACCTCCTCGTTTTTTCAAGGGGCTTCGCCACACGTTTTCTACGGATTGTCAAGATTTTTTTGTGCAAAAAAAGAGCAGGCTATCTTTTCGATAACCTGCCTTTTTCTTGTTTTTGGCTCTATATCTTAACTTAATGACATTGGCGGGAACACAGCCTAACCCCGGGATGGTGATTATCTCTGTAGTCCCCGGCGATGTAATCACTTTAAGGAACCATTCCAGTGCCGCTGCAATCAATTTACAGACCTTAGCCGGAGGAACGCAGATCAACTCCAACGCATCAATTTTGATCTATAGGCTTGGGGGTTAAGACGTCCGGCGGCAAGCTGGTTGTAATAAATAAGTCCGGGACCTTACATTTAAGGCCGGGCTTTTTTGTCGTATAGGAAATTATATTATCCGTCTGTTGTGGATAAGGGGGGATAGCGTGGGGAGAAGTACTCTTTGAATGATCTGGAGGCCGCATAAGTATATGAGGGGCTCAGAATGTATGAGAAAAACAACATACATTTGCTGGCGCGCAGGTAATCTCATCCACCCGAAGGGTGATTTTGTTGCGCTGGAGATACTCCTGAGTTGCGTGCCTCATACTGAAGCTCTAAGCAATGAAGTTATTTTAAATCTGATGCTATACAAGAAGCAATAGTCGGACTACTGACTTGCCCTCTCTTCCTGCTGACTGCAAGAAGGTCTATCTGTGCGGATATCCTGCTTCTGAGAATGGATTATCTTGGGAGCGGTATGATATAATTTTACACTAGAAAAGCTCTAAAAATACGGGGACATCAGCAGAGGATGTGACTTTAGCATGGCAAAGGGGAGCAAGGATTACGGGCAGTATTTCGATTTCACAGATGCCAAGATCATCAGCGAGACTGAAGGCAAGACTACTTACCGGATCAAAGGCAGGAACGTGCAGATCAACAGCCAGCCCGATTACAAGGAAGGCAAGCGGCGGGGCAAGGAAGAGATTGAAGTGCTATATCATTTCGACATTCCGCCGGAGATGGCAGATTTCGGTGCAGGCAAGAGCTATCATATTACCACCTACGGCTGCCAGATGAATGAGCATGACACGGAGACGATGAAGGGTATGCTGGAGCAACTGGGCTACCGGGCGGCTGAAGACCGCAGCGAAGCTGATATTATACTACTTAATACATGTGCGATCCGCGAGAATGCGGAGGATAAGGTATTCGGAGAGCTGGGCCATCTCAAAACACTGAAGCTGGAGAAGCCCGGCCTGCTCCTGGGGATCTGCGGCTGTATGTCCCAGGAGGAGGGCGTGGTCAACCGGATCATGAGCCGGTACGGCTTCGTGGATTTGATCTTTGGCACACATAACATCCACCGTCTGCCGGAGCTGATTAAGGAAGCGGTGTTCAGCCGTGAGCTGGTCATTGAGGTCTGGTCCAAGGAAGGCGATATCATTGAGAATCTGCCGAAGAAGCGGGAGGGGCTGCGCGCCTGGGTGAATATTATGTACGGCTGCGACAAGTTCTGTACCTACTGTATTGTGCCGTTCACCCGGGGTAAGGAGCGGAGCAGACGTCCGGAGGATGTCATTGCCGAGGTGCGGGAGCTGGCCCGCCAGGGCTTCAAGGAAGTAACGCTGCTGGGGCAGAACGTGAACGCCTACGGCAAGGATTTTACGGACATTGATTATACCTTCGGCGACCTGATGGACGACATGCGGGGGATTGATATTCCGCGTATCCGGTTCATGACCTCGCATCCGCGTGATTTTGACGATAAACTGATTCATGTGCTGGGCAAAGGCGGCAATCTGGTGGAGCATATCCATTTGCCGGTGCAGTCGGGAAGTACAGCCGTGCTGAAGCGGATGAGCCGCAAATATACCCGTGAAGCCTATCTGGAGCTGGTCCGTAAGATTAAGGCAGGCGTGCCGGATGCGGTGCTGACTACCGATATTATCGTCGGCTTCCCTGGTGAGACGGAGGAGCAGTTCGAGGAGACACTGTCCCTGGTGCGCGAAGTAGGGTATGATATGGCGTATACCTTCATTTATTCTCCGCGCGAAGGGACTCCTGCAGCCGGGATGGACGATAATGTTCCGTCAGAGGTTAAGAGCGCGCGTCTCCAGCGTCTGAATGATCTGATCAAGGAGCAGAGCCGTCTGGGGAATGAGCGGATGCTGGGCCGGCGGGTGGAGGTATTGGTGGAAGGTACGAGCAAGAATAATGCCCGGATGCTGGCCGGACGTACCCGTGACAGTAAGCTGGTGCATTTTGAAGGCCCGTCCTCCCTGATCGGCACGCTGGTGCAGGTGAGCATTACCGGCGCGAAGACTTGGTACATTAGAGGGGACTATCAGGCGGAAGCCGCATCGGTCCTCTAATTATAGAGAAATGAGGCGAGAAGAATGAGCCAGGAAGAAGCACGACTGAATGAATATGGTATGCAGACCCATAATACCCGCGATTTGATTGTACGGGAGGATATTATGGGCAAGGCGAAGGACTTGGCTGCACTCATCTCCACCAGTGAGGAGGTCCGTCATTTCCAGCAGGCCGAGCAGAAGATTCTGAATCACGAGCGTGTGCAGGGACTCATTGCCACGATTAAGAAGAAGCAGAAGGAGATCGTGGCGTTCGAGAGCTTCAAGAACCAGGCGATGGTCGCGAAGATTGAACGTGAGATTGAAGAGCTGCAGGATGAAATCGACAGCATCCCGGTTGTGAACGAGTTCCAGCAGAGCCAGAGCGATATCAATTATCTGCTGCAGATGGTGATTTCAGTGATCAGGGATACCGTTTCTGATAAAATCAATGTGGAAGCAGGCACCGAGGCACCGCCCTCCACATGCGGAGATTAATGCAGAATCCCCCGGGGGCGGATGTAAATCCGTCCCTTTTTACATAGTCAGCGGGCCGGCTCCGGTTGATTTTGGGCGGACAGGTTTGGTACATTAAAAGATACGAACAACAAACAATAGCTGCGGCAAAGGATGATCTATAGTGACTGAGAACGCGGAACAAACCTATAACGCCAAGAAGTACCGCACTCCGGATGGCGTTCCGGCGGATATTGTCATGTTTACACTGACCAAGCGCGAGCGGAAGACCGTCACGAAGACGCTGCCGCTGCGCGAGCTGAAGGTGATGCTGGTCCGGCGCAAAAAATGGCCGTGTGCGGGCATGTGGGCCCTGCCTGGCGGCTTTTGCCAGGAGGATGAATCGATCTATGATGCTGCTACGCGCGAGCTGAAGGAAGAGACCGGCGTGGACGGCGGGCATTTGGAATATCTCGGCGTCTACAGCCAGCCGGGCCGTGATCCGCGCGGCTGGATTATCAGCCATGCCTTCTTTGCACTGGTGGAAGAGTGGATGCTGGAGCAGCGGCAGGCCTCGGATGATGCAGGCGAGGTTGGCCTGTTCACACTGCAGGAAGCGCTGGAGGAGCTGGAGCTGGCTTTTGACCACCATGATATTATTACCGATGCCTACCTGCGGATTCAGCAGCAGATGCTGCAGACGACGATTGCCCGGCAGTTTCTGCCGCGCCATTTCACGCTGAGCGAGCTGTACCAGGTGATTCAGACGGTGGTGCCGGAATTCAAAGAACCGAATTTTATCCGCAAAATTACGTCAACACGCAGCCGTCAGGGTATATTAAAAGAAGTGAGCGATGAAGCGGGGAATCCGCTCAGCTCCAATCAATACTCCCAGCGCCCGGCACAGCTCTATATGTTCACGGACCATGAGCCGTTATTATCGATTTATACTTAAGCTGCCGGGAAGTGCAGGCCCATTAACCTTTTAGGAGGCTATCCTACCATGAGAGCACTGATTGTAATTGATTTCACGAATGATTTCGTTGACGGGAACCTGCCTGTCGGCCAGCCCGGCATCGATATTGCGCCCAGAGTCAGTGAACTGACGGAACAATTCGTGCGTAGCGGGGACTATGTGGTGATGGCTGTAGATCTGCATGAAGCGGATGACCCGTACCACCCGGAGACCAAGCTGTTTCCGCCGCATAATCTGCGGGGAAGCGAGGGGCGTGAGCTGTACGGCAGCCTGAAGGCTGTCTACGAGGCGAACCGGGAAGCCATCTACTGGATGGACAAAACGCGTTACAGCGCCTTCTGCGGCACGGATCTTGCGCTGAAGCTGCGTGAACGGGGCATTACCGAGGTGCACCTGATCGGGGTATGTTCGGATATCTGTGTGCTGCATACGGCAGTGGATGCCTACAACCACGGCTTCGGGATTACGGTGCATGAGGATGCCGTCGCCAGCTTCAATCCTGACGGTCATGTATGGGCGCTTGGACACTTCCGCGGCAGTCTTGGCGCGAAGGTTGTCACGGGCGCTATAGAGAAGTAGCACATCAGCAGAGACAGAACCCAAATACAACAGTGGAATGACTAGGAGATGAGGACTTGAGGAGAGAACTTGCTCTACATACAGACAAATACCAGATCAATATGATGTATGCCCATTGGATGAATGGTACACACAAGCGCCGGGCGGTGTTCGAAGCCTATTTCCGCAAGCTGCCGTTCGGCAACGGCTTCGCTGTATTTGCCGGGCTGGAGCGGATCGCCCAGTATATTGCCGAGCTGCGGTTCACGGAAGAGGATATCCGCTACCTGTCGGAGCAGGAGGAGAACTATGCGCCGGCCTTCCTGGAGGAGCTGCTGCAGTTCCATTTCCAAGGCAGTCTTCATTCCATGAAGGAAGGGGCCCTGGTGTTCCAGGATGAACCGCTGATCCGGGTCGAGGGTACGATTATGGAGGCGCAGCTTGTCGAGACTGCGATCCTGAACTTCATGAACTATCAGACGCTGATTGCTACCAAGGCGTCACGGATCAAGCAGGTGGCCCCGAATGATACGCTGCTGGAGTTCGGAACGCGCCGCGCGCAGGAAGCGGATGCCGCAGTCTGGGGCGCTCGCGCCGCTTATGTTGGCGGCTTCCATGCGACTTCTAACATGCTGGCCGGCAAAAAGTTCGGCATCCCTACGAAGGGCACCCATGCCCATTCCTGGGTGCAGAGCTTCCCGAGCGAGCAGGAGGCGTTCGACGCTTACGCGCGAGTAATGCCGGACGGCGTGACGCTGTTGGTGGATACATTCGATACCCTGCGCAGCGGTGTGCCGAATGCGATCAACACGGCGAAGAAGCTGGAAGCGCAGGGCAAACGGATGAACGGCATCCGGCTGGACAGCGGTGACCTTGCTTATCTGTCCCGCAAGGCACGCGAGATGCTGGATGAAGCCGGGCTGCAGTATGTGAAGATTGTGGCCTCCAATGATCTGGATGAGAACACCATCATGAACCTGAAGTCGCAGGGGGCGGCTATCGACACCTGGGGGGTCGGAACCCAACTGATTACCGCTTCGGATCAGCCTTCGCTGGGCGGCGTCTATAAGCTGGTCGAGATCGAAGCGCCAAGCGGCGAGATGATCCCCACGATCAAGATCTCTTCGAATCCCGAGAAGGTATCCACTCCCGGCAAAAAGGAAGTCTACCGCATTATCGGCCAGAACGGCAAGGCGCTGGCTGATTATATCAGCTCCGCCGATGAGCCAGCACCCCGCAGTGGAGTGCGGCTGAAGCTGTTCAACCCGCTGCATCCTTATATGAAGAAGCATGTGGAGCGTTACGACGCGGTGCGGATGCTGGAGCCGATTGTAGTGAACGGGTTCCAGGTCTATACCCTGCCGGAGCTGGCGGAGATCCGCCGTTACCATGAGGAGCAGCTCGACCTCTTCTGGCCGGAGTACTTGCGCAAGCTGAACCCGGAAGTGTTCCGCGTGAATCTCAGCGAACAGCTATGGAACCGCAAGCAGCAGCTGATTGCAGAGCATATGATTACCGATGTGGAGTAACCGGACCGTAGTGCAGGAATAGAGATGTTGACTTAGCCCCTTCAACCGGATGAATTGTCTTTCGGCTGAAGGGGCTGTTGCTGCATCAATGGAGGAAGGCCGCTGGGCAGGCTCCTATTTGCTATCATAACGGGCACTTCTTACGTAGGACCATATGCTTATTGACATAGATTCTCTGGAATAATATATTAAATATGTTCCGATTTACAATTTTGGTAGAAGAAGATTATTTTTTTTGGGACAAAAGTTTAAGCGCTTTAACTTTTGTCCGGCAGGCAGCATCCTCAATATCCAGTAAGGAGGTGAGCTTTTCCTACAGCTGTCCGTTTGTGAATACAATGGGTTCTCTTAAGTATCCACCCCAACCACAAGGAGTGAATGGATGATGAACAAGCAAGGGAAACGCAAGCTGCACTGGAAAAGTCTGATGCTTCTATGTCTGGCCATATTTATCCTGCCTGCCGGGTCTGCCTTCGCCGCTGTGAACAAACCGTTCCCGCAGCACACCACCTATACAAGCGGAACCATTAAACCGAACAATGTCACTCAGACCGTCATGGATAACGCCGTTAAGACCAAATGGGATGCCTGGAAAGGCGCATATCTTAAGCCTGCCGGAACAGGCAAATATTATGTGAAATATAATTCAGCCGGGGAGACGGTCTCTGAAGCACATGGCTATGGCATGCTGTTCACCGTGCTGATGGCCGGCTACGACAGTAACGCACAGACCTACTACAACGGACTCTACAATTATTACACAGCACATCCAAGCGCCATCAACCCCTATCTGATGTCCTGGAAGCAGAACAGCAGCTTCCAGAATATCGAAGGGGAAGACTCCGCAACCGACGGAGATATGGATATTGCCTTCTCGCTGCTGCTGGCCCACAAGCAATGGGGAAGCAGCGGAACCGTCAACTATCTGCAGGCTGCGACGAATATGATTAACGCCATCATGGATAATGAGATTAATCAGACCCAGTGGACGATCCGTCTCGGGGACTGGGCGAACAGCGGCTCATACAATACGGCTACCCGCCCTTCAGACTTCATGCTCAATCACCTGAAGGCCTTCCAGGCTGCTACGGGGGATGCCCGCTGGCAGAATGTAACGAACAAGACCTACACCTTAATCAACAGCCTCTACACCGGCTACAGCTCAACCACCGGCCTGCTGCCGGACTTCGTGGTCTACTCCAGCAATACCTATAAGCCGGCTGCGGCTAATTTCCTGGAGGATGCCAACGACGGCAACTATAACTATAATTCCTGCCGCACCCCGTGGCGGATCACCACCGATTATCTGCTGACAGGCGATAACCGGGCCTTATCCCAGCTGAATCAGCTGAACAGCTGGATCAAGACCAAAGCAAGCAATACGCCGGGTAACATCAAGGACGGCTATAAGCTGAACGGAACCACTTTCGGCAGCTATAACAGCGGCGCATTCTATGCCCCCTTCGGCGTAAGCGCAATGATCTCCTCCGCCAACCAGAGCTGGCTGAACTCCTTGTGGAGCCATACGGCGAACAGCGCGGCAGAGGATTACTATGAAGACAGCATCAAGCTGTTCTCGATGATTGTCATGTCAGGCAACTGGTGGGGCTATTAAGCGTTCCCTGGCAGCTTCCCGGTGTAAACTGGTGAAGCTGCTTTTTTAATTGATTGCGTGCCCAGAGGCACGCATTATCTAGTTGGTGAAAGTCCAACCAAAGGAGGGACCAAGCCACCTTTGTAGCTAGGATGCTTGCGCATGGCGAAATCTGTGTGTAAAAGCGCATCGACAAAAGTACCGGTCAGAGACCGGGCGAGCAACAATCCAGGCCGCAACATGAAGTGAATCTTGCCGCGCCGTCAAAAAGGCCTTGCGAAGGGGAAGAGAGGATGCCGAGTCTCGAATCAATAGACGAAGGCCAAGGAAACTGTAAAGAACTTGGAACAGCAGTGAAGAATCCTCCGGCGTATAGGGAACGGCATGGATTGAAAGATAATGCAGTGAACTGGGGAGACCCTCCCCCACACGGAAGAAAAAAAAGAAAAAAAAAAGAAAAAAAAAAGAAAAAAAATTTTTTTTTTAGGAACCCGTAAAGAGACGCTCTATAAGTCCAGAAGACGAAATGAACCGTCTGTGGGAAGGGAGTCCGAGGGGCTTATAGTACCGAAGAACCTAAGGACAACATAACCTTAGGGAGGGAAGGAGCCCTGCTTTGTTTACGCTTTTGGAGGAGGTACGAGTGAGTGAATGCCAAACGGCTAACGACACCCAAGGAAAAAGTTCAAGAACTCCAAGAAAAGCTAGGTCATGCGGCCAAGGAGAACAACAAGCGTAAATTCCACGCCTTGTACGACAAAGTCTACCGGTGGGATGTGCTATGCGAAGCCTGGAAACGGGTGAAAGCGAATAAGGGAGCTGCGGGAGTAGATGCCGTAACGCTCGCAGATATTGAAGAACAAGGAGAAACAAGATTCCTCAAGGAATGCGAGCGAGAACTGAAAGAAGGCAGCTACCATCCGCAGCCCGTACGTCGGCACTATATCCCAAAGAAAGACGGGAAGCCAAGACCGCTAGGCATCCCTACCGTGCGTGACCGAGTCCTACAGATGGCAACGAAACTGGTGATTGAACCCATCTTTGAAGCCGATTTTAAAGAAGTCTCCTTCGGATTTCGTCCGAAACGAAGTGCGAAAGGAGCGTTGGAGCGAATTCGTAAAGCCTGCAACCGCAAAGGAAATTGGATAGTCGACATCGATATCCAAGGCTACTTCGACAATATCAATCAGGAGAAGCTCATGAAGTTAATACAAATGCGTATCAATGACAGGCGGATCTTGAAGCTGATACGGAAGTGGCTACATGCGGGAGTGATGGAAGAAGGAAACGTACGGCGCTCCGATTTAGGGACACCCCAAGGTGGCGTGATTTCGCCACTGCTGGCGAATATCTATTTGAACTACTTTGACCGGTTATGGGAGAAACACGGAAGTGGGCTGGGAGAACTGACGAGGTATGCAGACGACTTCGTTGTGGTCTGTAAAACCAAAAAGGATGCGGAACATGCGTATGAACTCATCCGCAACATTATGGAACGTCTGGAACTCACGCTACATCCGACCAAAACCCGCATTGTAGGTCTGTGGACAGGAGACGAAGGCTTCGACTTCTTAGGAATGCACCACCGAAAAACGAAAGCAGAAACCTCTCAAGGGAAGGTGTACTATACCACACAGCAGTGGCTAACGAAGAAGGCAGAGGAACGTATCCGGGGCGTGGTCAAAGACCGATTAGCACCACCCGGCATGCGCTGGAAATCGTTTGAGGAACAAGTGGAATGGCTCAATCCCAAGATACAGGGATGGAGAAATTATTATTACACGAAGTATAGCCAAAAGAGGTTAGCGAAGCTGGATTGGTATATTCTGCAGCGATTCACCCGGTGGTATGCAAAGAAGAGAAATCGGAGGAGATGGATGAGTTCATTCCCGGAGGTCAAGTATATGGCCAATAAGTGCGGACTAAAAACGCTATTGTAATCTGCATGCCCATGAATGACAAACATCGGAAAGCCGTATGAGGGAAAACCTCACGAACGGTTTGATGAGGAGGGGCTGGGTTACTCCAGCCCTTTACTCTAGAGGAAATTATGATTTACGTCCGATATGGATAAGTTCTGCATAAAGTTGAGGGGAATTGTCTTGGAGCATCGGCAGGATGACTATATTCTGGATCAGTAATAGGAATGACTTCGCTGATTTCACCGAACAGCCGGATATGGTCGAAAAACCGATCACATTCGGAGCGGCAGAGGTGTGTGGGCCGGATATGGTCGAAAAACCGACTACATTCGGTGCGGCAAAGGTGTGTGGGCCGGATATGGTCGAAAAACCGACCACATTCGGTGCGGCAGAGGCGTGTGGGCCAGATATGATAGAAAAACCGATTACAATGGGGATGTCGCAGGCATTTTGTTCTGGGATTATGGAGAAGATTATCACTCTAGCAGTTCTGGTTATAAATGGGTTTTTCCTTGAAACGTTTATATTATGTCTACATCTGTCAGACTTTGTCCCATACGAAGTACTCTAATATGAGCTGAATATTTAATAGGGCTGTCCCAATGGGATAGCCCTCTGTTTTTAAGTGGGATCGAAGCGAGGACTTGGGTGGACGCTCCAAGGACGGATCGTTGTTCAAATGTACATAAATCAACTGTATCGAAGAAAGTTATGTCTGCATAACTTGCGGACTAAAATCTGCCCACTGTTTTAATGGACCTAATTCATTTACTTTGCCCTACAGTAAACACAGTCCTAAAAGGGATGAAGATCATTGACGATGCTGCCGGTACTGTGCGTCACCCATTATTTCTGTGATATTTTTAACATCTTAATTTTTAATTTTATTGCTAAATTAAGGATGACATCTCATCCACAGTTTGCTTGGGAAAGCGCGGAATTACACAGAATCTTCACATTTTGTCGTTTTCATGGAAGCTTTCCTTCTATTGAAATAACACCGCACTGTCGCGTATAAAGAAACCTGCATAAATCTATAAAGAACTGTGATTTCCTGAGCGTGGAAATGCAAGATATGTCACTTCGCGGCTTGCAAAATCAAGTTACAATCGTTGAAAAAGTCAAAAGGATGTACTAAGAAAGGGGTTATGTCGGTGGTACAATTGCCAATAGTAAATGAACTGGGATTCTTTGAGATTCGTCTGGAATCCATTGGAGGCCTGGGCGCGAACCTGGCAGGTAAAATGCTGGCGGAAGCAGGAGTGGTCGGCGCAGGGCTGAACGGCGTCAGCTTCTCATCGTACGGTTCGGAGAAGAAGGGGTCTGCGGTTAAGGCTCACATCCGCTTCTGTGATATGGATACCCATATCCGCGATACTTCACCGGTCGAGCGTCCGCATGTTGTCGGCGTATTTCACGAAGCACTTGCCAAGACCGTTAATGTAACCAGCGGAATTCATGAACACAGCACCGTTCTTGTGAACTCGGCCAAGACGCCGGAAGAACTCAGAGAGCTGCTGAAAATGAAGGCCGGCACGATTGCGGTGATCGATGCTACCAGCATCGCACTCAAGGAGAAGAACCGCGTCAATATGGCTATGCTGGGGGCACTATTCCGGCTCTGCCCGTTCCTCGACACGGATATTATGAAGGGCGTCATTGAGAAGTCGCTCGGCAAAAAATATCCGCAGGCCGTCCAGTCGGCCATCACGACCTTTGAGCGCGGCTACAATGAAGTGAAATTCATGCAGTTCGAGCTGGCTGCCGGCGACAGCATGCCGGAATATGTTCGTTCCGATATCTCGGCTCTCGGTTACGAGACTCAGCCGATGGGCGGTACGATCACGAACCCGGGCAGCAGCTTCCTGAAGAATCTCAGCATCTCCCGTTCCGGTATGCTTCCGGCATTTGAGATTGAGTCCTGTATCAACTGTGCACAGTGTGACACGGTATGTCCTGACCAATGCTTCGTGTGGGAAGAGCGCCTGGACCGCAAGGGCCGTTCGCAGATGTTCCTGCTCGGTATTGACTACCAGTACTGTAAAGGCTGCCTGAAATGCATCGGTGCCTGCCCGACCTCGGCATTATCCAGCATGAGGGAGCAGGAAGGCTATGCGGACAGCCATGCCGTGAAGCATCAGTTCGATCTGGTAACTCCAGTCTAAAACCCGGAAGAAAGGTGGAATACATTGTGGCTATTGATTATGAAAAAGAACTAGGCTCCGCCAAGGTGGAGCAGAAATTCCTATACGAGTCCGGTAATGAAATGGCGGCCTATGCCGCGCATCAGATTAACTATCATGTCATGGGTTATTTCCCGATCTCCCCATCGACTGAGGTGGCTCAGTTCCTCGATACGATGAAAGCCAGTGGCCAGCACGATATTATGCTGGTACCGTCCGACGGCGAGCACAGCTCCGCCGGGATCTGCTACGGTGCTTCGACGGCAGGCGGCCGTGTGTTCAACGCAACCAGCGCTCAAGGGTACATGTTCATGCTGGAGCAATTGCCTGTACAAGCAGGTACGCGGATGCCGATGGTCATGAATCTGGTCTGCCGTTCGATCTCAGGACCGCTGAATATTCACGGAGACCATTCTGATCTGTATTTCGCCCTGAACACCGGCTGGCCGATCCTGATGTGCCGTGATCCGCAGATGGTCTATGATATGAACCTGATGGCGCTGAAGCTGGCGGAACACGCCAAAGTCCGGCTGCCGGTGATGGTAGCCTCTGACGGTTACTTCACTTCGCACCAGAAGCGCCGGGTACAGGCTTTTGCCCACCGTGAGGATGTTCACAAGTTCGTTGGCGAACAACCGCCTGCAGGCTTCACCGATACCCTGGACCGCAATAATCCGGTCACTGTGGGACCTTACATGAATGAACCGGATTACATCAACAACCGCTATCAGCAATCCGTTGCGATGTACAATGCGGGTGAAGTCTTTGAAGAAATCGCCCAGGAATTCGCAGAGCTGACCGGACGCCATTATGAGATGATCGAGCAGTACCGGATGGAGGATGCCGATGTTGCTGTCTTCCTGATGAACTCGGCTTCGGAGATCATTAAGGACGTAGTGGATCAGCTCCGTGAGCAGGGAATCAAGGCAGGGGCGATCTCCCCGAACATGATCCGTCCGTTCCCGCAGAAGCAGATTGCTGAAGCGCTGAAGCATGTCAAAGCCATTACTGTAGGTGACCGTGCCGATTCGGTCGGCGGACACGGCGGTAACATGGTGAACGAGATTAAGGCAGCACTGTTCACTTATGGCAACACAACGACTAAGGTGATCAGCCGGATCTACGGTCTGGGCGGTAAAGACTTCTATGCCGAGGATGGGCACCACTTCTTCCAACTGGCAATGGATGCTGTTGTTGCAGACCGTGTGGAAGTACCTTTTGATTACTATGGCCACAATCCGGGAGCGCCGGAGAATGCGCCGAAGCGCCTGTTGAAGCCGATGGATTTCGATAAGCTGAAGTCCGGCCTGATCACGGTAACCCGGAACGAAGAGTCCGGCAAGCTGAGTGTCAGAGTTCCGCCGGTACGTTCGCTGATGAAGAAGCCAAGACGTCTGTCTCCAGGACATGGGGCATGTCCGGGCTGCGGGATTTTCTCCGGGCTGGAGCTGTTCTTCAAAGGGATCGAAGGGGATATCGTAGCGCTCTACCACACCGGCTGCGCGATGGTAACGACTACCGGCTATCCGTATTCCTCCCATAAATCGACGTTCATCCACAATCTGTTCCAGAATGGGGCAGCTACACTGTCCGGCGTGGTTGAGATGTTCTGGGAACGCAAACGCCGCGGTGAGCTTGATGGGCTGGGACTGAAGGAAGACTTCACGTTCGTTATGGTTACCGGCGACGGCGGGATGGACATCGGGATGGGACCTGCGATCGGTGCAGCGCTGCGCGGCCACAAGATGATCATCGTGGAATATGATAACGAAGGATATATGAATACAGGGGCGCAGCAGTCCTATTCGACACCGCTCGGACACCGGACTTCCACCTCAAGCATCGGCAAAACCCAGCAGGGCAAGGTGACCCAGCACAAGGATACAGCGCAGATTATGGCGGCTACCAATATTCCTTATGTCTTTACCGGCTGTGAAGCTTATCCGCAGGATATGCTGAAGAAGGCGGCGAAGGCCCAGTGGTATGCGCAAAATGAAGGTCTGGTCTACGGCAAGATTCTCATTGCCTGTCCGCTGAACTGGATGAGCGACGACAAGGACGGCACAGATATCGTGTCCTTGGCTGTCGAATCCTGCTTCTTCCCGCTCTATGAAGTAGAGCAGGGAATTACCAATATCACCTATAACCCGGAAGATAAGGACAAACGGATAGAAGTATCCGCCTGGCTGAAGACGATGGGCAAGACCCGCCATCTGCTGAAGCCGGAGAATGAACCGGCCCTGCGCAGCTTCGAGGGTGAAGTACAGCGCCGCTGGAGCCGCCTCAAGGCGAAGCATGAGCATCCAGACTTGTAAGGTGTAATGTCTATTGGAGTCTTAGCATTCATAAGCAAGCAATAGCTAAAGTTAGTACCCGCCCGGCAGAGTCACTCTGCCGGGCTATTTTGCAGCTATAACTAGCCCGGAAGAATATTATAAAATAATTATGTAACATGATATAGTAACGAGGGGAAACTCAAATGAAAAAAAGTCGCTTCCAAGAAGCTGGCAACTCTATCGATGGGATAGTTCACCTACAATGAAAGGTTAGGCGGGAGTAACATGGCAACGGTATTCTTAATCATTATTTATCTGGCGTTCATCAGCCTGGGACTGCCGGATTCGATGCTTGGCTCAGCCTGGCCGATTATCCGGCTGGATTTCGGGGCGCCGGTCGAGCTGGCCGGACTGCTGTCGATGATAGTAGTCGCCGGGACGATTATCTCAAGCTTGGCCAGCAGTGTGGTGCTGAAGCGGCTCGGGACGGGGATGGTCACTTTTATCAGCGTGGCGGTAACCGCTCTGGCCCTGCTTGGCTTCTCTTATTCCTCTTCCGTCGTGTGGGTGGCTCTGCTGGCCTTGCCGCTGGGTCTGGGGGCCGGTTCGATCGATACAGGGTTGAATAATTATGTGGCGACTCATTACAAAGCGCATCATATGAGCTGGCTGCACTGTTTTTGGGGGATAGGGGCTATGCTGGGGCCCATCCTGATGTCGCGTTATATTGCGAATGGCGAGTCCTGGAGAATGGGATTTTTCGCGGTCAGCATGATTCAGTTCGCGTTAGTCGTGGTACTGTTCTTCAGTCTGCCGCTGTGGAAGCGGGCGGGCCAGGGCAGCAGACCGCAGCCTCCGGAGATGCCGGAGCAGGCAGAATCCCTACCCGCTGCTGCATCCCTAGCGGGCAGCAAGGTGCTTCGCATCCCGGGCGTGAAGCTGGCGATGCTCACCTTCCTGTTCTATTGCGGAGTGGAAGCTACGGTGGGGCTATGGGGCAGCAGTTATCTGGTGAACGTCAAGGAGGTATCCCCGGCAACGGCCGCCGGATGGGTCTCGCTATATTATGGAGGAATCACGGCCGGGCGGCTGATTACCGGCTTCATTACCTTCCGCTTCAGCAACCGTACGCTGATTCGCGGCGGGCTGGCGATCTCACTCGCGGGTGCGCTGCTGCTGGCCTTGCCGCTTCCGGCGGTATATTCACTGGTTGCTTTTATTCTAATTGGCCTCGGCTCGGCACCGATCTTCCCCTGCATGCTGCATGAGACGCCCGCCCGGTTCGGAGCGGAGCATTCGCAGAAAATTATGGGGTATCAGATGGCCTTGGCCTACACCGGCGGTGCGTTTTTGCCTCCGCTCTTGGGCTGGGCGGCGGCGCGGAGCACCTTCATGATTCTTCCGCCGGCAATGATTGGGTATATAATAGTGATGATAGTAAGCTCTGAAGTGATCAACCGAATGATGAGCAGACGACAAGGAGAGGTGAACCTGTAATGAGATTCATAGAGTGGCAGGATGGAGCATGGAGCAATGAACCGGTGTCAAGCAGGACCGCGGACGGTCAACTGGTGGCCCATGCAGCGGAAGGCAGCGATTACTGGGAAAAGACGATGTACGGCTTCCAGCATGACAACGGTCATGCGCTGCTTGCCCCTTGGGATAAGGCAGAGGCGATAGAGATCAGCTTTGCGCTGGACGGGTTCACGGAGCTGTACGACCAGGCAGGTATTATGCTATGGCACAGCGGTGAGCAATGGATCAAAGCCGGTATTGAGCTGAATGACGGTGTTCCCCATATAGGTGCAGTCGTGACGGATGGTTACTCTGACTGGTCATTGTCCCCTGTGCCCGAGTGGAAGGGCGAAGTGATTACCCTGCGGGCTTCACGGATGAAGGATGCGGTAATCCTCAGAGCGCGAACAGAGAATCATCCCTGGCGGACTATCCGCGTTGCCCGGTTCCCTTATGAGACTGGCAGCCAGGCGGGACCCTTCCTGTGTGCTCCAACGCGGGCCGGGTTTCAGGTCACCTTCACACGCTGGGCGGCTACAGCACCCGATGCAGACGTTCATACAGACCCGCCAATCGTATAGACTTCCCGGAAAAGACAAAACCGCCGCTGCGCGTATCTTTCACGCGCAGACGGCGGTTTTGTCTTTTACAATATACTATCTTATAGACGGGAGAGGCAGACTAGACTATCTTTTTCTGCTGCGCACCATTGCGGTAGGCCCGCACATTTCATCCCGGACGGAATAAGTGTAGATATGGTGAGGGACTGGAACACAGTGGTGGCGTCTGACGACCTCGACATGGTGGACCACCTGGATCACCTGGGGATGATAGTAATCTTCATATACAACCTGTGTGGGATCTGTAACCGTTTCAGCAGGACATTTCGGACAATTTCTCATTACACTCAGCTCCTTCGCAGTGGACTTATGCCAGTATACGCGTTATGCAGGAGCCTGCTTGTTCATTCGTCTAGATTCCGGCAAAATAGGTGTCCGGCCATGCTGCGTCTCACGAACGTTTGTAGATCTCGCGCATGACATGGCGCAGCTCGGGCAGGATTAGCCGTTCCATAGCCAGTTTGATTGCACCGGTGGAGCCGGGCATGGAGAAGACAGCGGTACTGCCGATTGTCCCGGCAATGGCCCGGCTGAGCATGGCGGCAGAGCCGATATCTTCGGTGAAGCTCAGCAGCCGGAAAATCTCCCCGAAGCCCGGCAGCGACTTGTCTAGCAGAGAGGCTACGGCCTCATAGGTGGTGTCACGGGGGGAAATGCCGGTCCCTCCGGTCAGAAGCACAGCTTCGATGCCGGAATGAACGGAGCTTTTGTAGACCAGCTCCCGGATATCTTCATAATCATCCTTGACGATGGTGCGGCCGGTCACGGTGTAACCGGCAGCTTCCAGCAGACTCTGGATCAGCGGCCCTCCGGTGTCCGTATCGATGGTCCGGGTGTCCGAGACCGTTATGATGTAGCAAGCGACTGAATCCGGGGCTTCGCTCCGGTGTTCTTCGACGGATGAGATACGAACCAGCTCCTTTTTGTAACTGCTGTGCAGCTTATATTTCCCATGATAGGGGATGGAAGCGGCAATAACAAGCTCCGGGGAAGCTGATGTATGCCTCACCTGGCAGTGCCGCCTTGCACAGAGGCGGTCATTGTAGTACACTCGCTACCATAACCGATTGAGGCAGGGAGAGAGCAAACTTGGAACAGTCATTACCAGTATATATCTTGTCGGGATTTCTCGGCAGCGGCAAGACCACATTACTACAGCGTCTTTTGGATCATTGGAATCATCAGGGCCTCCGGCCGGCCGTGATTATGAACGAGCTGGGTGAGGTGAATCTGGACGGCTTGCTGGTGGAGCAGTCTGTGCCGATGGCAGAGATGCTGGGCGGCTGTATCTGCTGCACCAGCAGGGGGGACTTAAGTACGGAGCTGACCACGCTGGTCAAAAAAGAATCGCCGGATGTAGTTATCATCGAGGCTACAGGCGCAGCCAACCCGCTGGAGATTGTGGATGCAGTAACGGAGACTTCGCTATATCAGCAGGTGGAGCTGAAGGGGCTGATTACCGTCGTCGATGCCGCCCATCTGCTGGAGCTGTACCGCTCCCAGCAAGGGGCTACCTACCGTCTGATGCAGGAGCAGATCCGCTGTGCATCCGTCCTGATCCTGAACAAGACAGACCGCATTCAAGCCGCAGAGATTGCAGAGATCTCGGAGGTGCTGCGTAAGTGGAATGCGTACGCGGAGATTCTGCCGGCGGTACGCTGTGAACTGGAGCCAGAAGCGCTGCTGGGCAGTGTGGGAGCCGTTCATAGGGAAGACCGGCCTGAGGGCGGAGAGCATACGGAGGGCGGCGCTGAAGGGGCGATGCATGCTTCGCATGATCATGTGATGGCTTACACGCATTATTTCCAGAATCCCGTGAACAGCGAGGAATTCGAACGGTTTGTGAAGGAGCTGCCACGCGATGTGTACCGGGCCAAGGGGATCGTAACTTTTACCGATACCTCCAGCCGGTTTCTGTTTCAGTACGCCTACAGAGAAGCGGATTTCATGAGAATTACGCCCCAGGGCGAGGTGCCGGATGTTGCGGTATTCATCGGTGAGCATTTCTCCTCCGGTGAGCTGCGCAGGGAGCTTCTGCGCCTGGAGAGACGTCTGCTGACCAGACCCGCAGCGGTCAAACGAAGCCTATAGTTAACAATCTGCAGTTCCTTATGAATGGTTCGTTCTTATTCTTGCAGGTTAATACATAGGCATACCCTATACTAATTGCAGGAGGTTGTAAGGCTATGACCCGAATTCAATATCAGGAATGCATTAATGCTTTGATTAAATGTATGGATGCCTGTAACTATAGCTATGTCTCAAGCCTCAAGGAATATGATCTGGCCGATCTGCGGGAGAGCATCCAGCTGGACCGTGAATGCGCAGACATCTGCTCCTTCGCTATTCAGGCGATGACCCGCCGAAGCCCGTTCGTGGCCGAAATCCTCAAATTATGTGCTGACATCTGTGACCGCTGCGCGGACACAAGCAGCCGTCATAAGCATAACCATTGCCAGGATTGCATCGATACCTGCCGCAATGCAGCCATGGCCTGCAGAAGGGTCAGTGAAGCTGTTGAAGTCTACGCCTGACATCACCCTTTAGGACTAACATATATAGCATCGAATACTTAACAGGAACCAGGGCGGGTGCGGATTTTTTTCTGCACAGTTCTGGTTTTTTCAATGTGAATTTCATGGATCTGGGAAAATAAAAAGGAGAATAAAGCCATTCCGGCGAATGTTACATAAGAGAATAATCAGGCTGCCGTTCGATGCGGCCCATAGGCATGCACGAATGGAAGGAGGCCTGGAAGCCACGAATGCAACATCTCTAATTACAATTACCGAAGGAAGCAAGCGCTATGGAAGCCGCCCGGTACTGACCGGAATATCGATGACAGTTCTTCCCGGCACGGCCACGGCTCTGATCGGCCGTAACGGGTCCGGCAAGAGTACGCTGTTATCCATCCTCGCGGGGCTGCTGAAGCTGTCCTCCGGTGATCTTACCTGTGACCGTCGGGCGATAACCACAGGTTATGCACCCGAGGCATTTCCCGGCTTGAAGCTCACCGCCGAGGACTATCTGCGCTGTATGGGCCGGATTGCCGGACTCTCCGAAGCGGCTTCGGCGTCCCGGATCAACGAACTGCTGCAGCTGTTCAGTCTCGAAGCCTACCGCAGTCACAAGCTGGCAGGCTTCTCCAAGGGAATGCTGCAGAAGGTCAACCTGATCCAGAGCCTGCTCATCCGGCCGCAGCTGCTGCTGCTTGACGAGCCCATGTCGGGACTGGATCTGCCCGCACAAGATACGCTTATCGAAGTACTGCTGGAGCTGAAGGCGGAGGGGACGGCACTCGTCTTGTCCGTTCATGAACCGCAGATCATCGAAGCTGTCGCGGATACAGTATATGTATTACATGAAGGGCAGACCCTCCGGACGATTCATGGAGCGGAGAAGCTGAAGAGTGCTCCAGTAGTGGATATCGTCTATACAGCACCGCCGGGACAAGCCCAGCGGGCTCTGGAAGCCTTGCCTGGAGTCATCCGCGTGCTGCCGGAGCCGGACTTCGCCGGTACAGCGTGTACAGGGTTGACTGTAGAACAGAAAATGTCAGATACCTGCCTGCTGCAGATTCTTGCTGCGGGCGGTTCCATAGTTTCAGTAAAGCCTCTCGGGGGATTAAGTGACCTGGCCGAGTGGATGGACCCCAAGGATCAGAGCGGGAGTGGACGCAGGTGAAAGGGCTAATCGGTTATTTTTTGCACAGTTATACAGTCTCCCAGCGGTTCTTCGGACCGGTTGCCGGTGTAATTATTGCGGTATTAATTCTCTATTCCTATAAGCCTAACCCGGTCATGAGCAGCTACTCGGCTACGGCAGTCTTTCTGTTCATAGCCTGTGCGTGGCTCGGCTTAAGCTTCCTTAATCATGAGCAGGCGGTGCAGAAGCAGGTGGTTATCGTTCAGCTCCGCAGTGCCCGGCGCTACAGTATGGGGGGGCTGCTTACAATGGTCCTGCTTACGCTGCTGCTGGATGTCATCATTGTTATGTATCCCGTCTTGACCGGAAGCTTCCATGAACCTGCTGGACTTCAGCGGATCTTGCTTGGTTTGGCCGGACATGCTCTAATGGGGTTATTAGGGATTACACTTTCCTTGTACCTGCAATCCTCGTGGGTACCGAGGGCTGGATATGCGGCCGGAATGATGCTGATCCTCCTCATTCTATCTATTAGCGCCGGTAAAGTGGCTGAAGTGGTGCCAGGGCCCGTTGTATCTATTCTCCTGCCCCCGGTATACCCGGTCATGGACAGGATGATGAATGCAGAGACTCTGCCAGTGTCCTCCGTGCTAGGAGCCTATGCCCACGCGTTGGCGTACATAATATTGCTTGCCGGATTCTACATTTACCGTACCGGCCGTATGGACTATAACAAAACAAACTGAGCTGTGTCCTTTGAACTTGATGATTTACAATTTGAAAAAAGTGGCGGAGGGGAAATTTGGAACTGTAGGAGCGGTAGCGTCCGCCTTTATGTTTGGATTTCTACAGCGGCTAACAGCTTGAATCGGGAAATCCAAACATAACAGCGGCCGGAAGTCCAAAATTCACCGCAGCAACGGCCATTCCAAAATAGAACGAAAAGTTCAATCTACACACAAATCAAATAATCAGATCAAGAACGGGAGGAACGATGAAGGATACACAAATACCGGAGAGTGAACAATCCAAAGAGCTATTTGCTTATTTCGGGCTGGCTGTCTACTATTGCCAGGCGCTGGAGCAGCAATTAACGAATCTGCTGCTGCTGACGAAGCTGTCGCAGGGCAAGACGCCAACTGACGCCGAAATCGCAGAATTGTATCAACGCAAGCTTAGCAATTCACTCGGCCAACTCATCAAAGAAATCCAGCATCACTTCCCCTTCTCTGAGGAAGAGACGAGTCAATTGCAGGCCGTATGGAAGGAACGCAATCATATTGTCCATGATTACTTCAAGGAACGGATTCAAGAGACCTTCACCCCAGCCGGCCGGGCCCATATGATCCGTGAACTGAAACGCTTCAAGAACAAGGCGAGCCGGTTGGAGATTAAGCTGCAGGGCTATTGTACTGAGATGTACAGCAAGCTTGGCCTTGAGGAAGAGCATATCCAATAAGGCATCCAATAAAATATAGCTAACTTACGAGAAGACTCCCCCTAACGCAGCAAGACTGCGACTGCGGGAGTTTTCTTTGGTTATACGAGCTGTGCGTAATAGTGGGCCGGATGTATGCGGAAAACCGAATACAATGGGGAGGTGGGAGTGCGAGTGTGCCGAATGTATGCGGAAAACTGAACACAATGTATTGGCGGGGGGTGAGTGTGCCGAATGTATGCGGAAAACCGAACACATTGGGGTAAGTGGGGGTGTGAGTGGCCGAATGTATGCGGAAAACCGAACACAATGTATTGGCGGGGGTGTGAGTGGGCCGGATGTATACGGAAAACCGAATACAATGTGTTAGCGGGGAGGAGGAATGTGGGCCGAAATGTTGCTGACGGAGATCCTGATTCGTGAGGGGTAGAAGTGCTCCTGAATTCAGCGGATGTGGGGCAACGCACGCGAATGAAGAGCACTAGTACCCCTGAATTCAGGGGATACGAGCCAAAACCCCAAATGAAGAGCACTAGTGCCCCTGAATTTGTCGGATACGAGCTAAATCCCCAAATGAGGTGCACTAATGCCCCCGAATACGCCGGTTGCTCTGAAGTAGGCGGATGAGTATTGTGGGGAGGGGGTCCACCGGCACAAGCTGTGTGGCCCCCTAAAGTTCTTACATCCTCTGCCCGCAGGATGATTCAGATGATTGAATTAATTTGTCTTTAGAGAAGTGGCAGACAGCGCCTCCTCCAGCTCCTGCAGTCCGCAGGATTGGACGACGTCCGGCGCGAAGCGGATCGCTGAGGCTCCGGTCGAGTGTTGCAGCGAGGAGAAGGCCCTGGTCAGCGCAGGGAGCATGGAGCGTTCAAGCGCCTCTCCGGCCTCCCACCACCAGCGGACGATGGTTAGGACACCTGTCTTCTTGTTCATCACCGGCTCCAGCCGGCCGATGAAGCGGTCGCCGTAGAGGAGGGGGAGGACATAGTATCCGTATTCCCGTTCAAGCACAGGCTTGTAGACCTCCCAGCGATATTGAAAGCCGAACAGCTGGAGGATCAGCTCTCTATCCCATAACAGATTGTCCAGCGGAGCCAGTGCCGCCGCGAAGGAGGCCGTTCCTCCGGCATGACCGGTCCCACCCTCATTACCAGCCTGCGGCCCGGCTGCGGATTCATTTGCACCCGCAGTATCATCCTGACGCAATATAGCTTCAAGCTCAGGGACGTCTGCTGTGCGGATGTATAGCGGTAGCTTCAGGCCGTCCACCTGTACCTCGCGGAGCAGGTCCTTCTGCAGCAGCCGCTGCACGGACGCTGTCCGTTCCTTGCTCTTCAGGCCAGCGATGCCAAGCCAGCCGTCCCCGGACCGGTTCCATTGCAGGCCGATGCTGCCGATCCGGCGCAGCACATACCAATCGTGATGCTGCTCCAGCGTCTCGTTAGGATCGCTTGCGCTTAGCAGTTCAGGAGGCAGCAGCTTGGCCGTATAATCGTAATAGCGGCGGGTGTGCACCCGGTGATGGATGGATAGCTCGCCCCAAAAGTACATGCTCTCCATGGCAGCCCGGGAGAGTCTTGCCGGAGCCCAGGACCAGTCGATCTTCTCCGTACTCTCCAGGTCCAGTGACGAGAGTGGCCCTCGTGCATCCAGCTCCGCACGGACATGGGTAATCATGGCCGCCATGGCCTCGTTATGCTGATGCCTGGCAGCAGCTTCCCTGCGTCGCTGGAAATACGGCCAATCCTCTGTGCAGTAGATCGACATGTTCTTATCCCAGCCGTCAATCAGCAGTCTGTCCTTATATAGCAGCTCATTGGCCATCTCGGGCACGAAGCCTGGGATTCTCGCCTGAAGCACCAGCTCGTGGTTATGTCCGGCTATACTGAGCGGATCATACTGGATACAGCCTACATGCCGGACGAAGTCATAGATGCTCTGCTTGCCGCCGGGCAATCCGTCCGGGACGAGCCGCTGATGGCGCAGCAGGAACAGCCGGGCTTGCCGCTTGCTAAGACTGTAGGTTATCATCATCTTCACCCCATCCATAATATGTATTGCTCCATTATACAGAACAAACGTTCTGATATCAAGTGAAAGACACCCCCTGATGCCTTCCTGCGTCAGGGGGTGTTCTTATTGTAATGTATGATAGGTATATGCGGTTGCCCGCCATTAGGCTAAGTTGCTGTCCTCAAGCAATTGAATTAGATCTGCTCCAGCGATGGCCGGAGTACAGCGGAAGAAGCAGAGCCCCCGGACTCCGGAGCTGGCTCGTCTGAGCCGTTCCCGGCTCCCGCACCCAGCTGAAGCTGATACATGCGGAAGTACCTGCCGCCCTGCGCCATCAGCTCATCATGGTTGCCGCGTTCAACAATCTGGCCCCGGTGCAGCACCAGAATCTGGTCCGCACTACGGATGGTTGACAGCCGGTGGGCGATGATGAAGGTGGTCCGGCCTTTTTTCAGCACCTCCAGCGCCTGCTGGATAATGCTCTCAGTCTCGGTATCGATGTTGGACGTTGCTTCATCCAGAATCAGGATCGCCGGATCGAAGGATAAGGCTCTGGCGAAGGAGATCAGCTGCCGCTGTCCGGCGGACAGGGTGCTGCCCTTCTCAATGACCGGTTCATCGAAGCCTTGCGGCAGGTGAGCCAGCAGTTTATCGGCCCCTACCTCACGCAAGGCGCGTTCGACACGCTCTCTAGAGATCCGCTCGTCACCCAGACTGACATTGGAGGCAATGGTTCCGGTGAAGAGGTACGGGTCCTGAAGCACGATGCCCATATGACTGCGCAGCCATTGCTTCGGCAGATCCTTGACCTTTTGCCCGTCGATCGTTATGCTTCCCTGCTGCGGATCATAGAAGCGGAACAGCAGGTTAATGATGGAGCTTTTGCCGGAGCCGGTATGGCCCACAAGGGCGACGGTCTCGCCCGGGCGCGCCTCGAAGGAGATATCGCGCAGGACGAAGTCCTTTTTATAAGCAAAGGAGACATCCTTGAACACGACATTTCCCTTGTAACGCGGCATCGATCCGTCAGTG
The DNA here is from genome assembly GCF_038000365.1 of Paenibacillus sp. FSL R7-0333. Taxonomy (NCBI): domain Bacteria; kingdom Bacillati; phylum Bacillota; class Bacilli; order Caryophanales; family Paenibacillaceae; genus Paenibacillus; species Paenibacillus sp. FSL R7-0333. Next base: position 3,975,087 of record NZ_JBBOBZ010000001.1, on the reverse strand, counting down.
ACCGGCTCTCCCGGCTCATCCATCAGCGTGAACACGCGGCCTGCAGAGACCATCGAGCTGTCCAGATTTGCCAGCTGGTTGACCATCCCCGTAATCGGCTGGAACATCCGGCCCAGCACATCGACGAAGGCATACAGGACACCAAGCGATACGAAGGTCGACCCGTCCAAGCTGCCGAAGCCGAAGTACCACAGCACCAGCACGAAGGAGAGGCTGCGCAGCGAGTTCACCAGGTTGTGGGAGGTGAAGGCGTTCAGGTTGAGCATTTTGTTCTGATATTTCAGATAGTCGTCATTGAGCTGCTCGAATTCAGCGCTACTCTGCTTCTGGCGGCGAAAAATACGGATGATCGACATCCCCTGAATCGATTCGTTGATAATGGCATTAATCTCACTGAGCCGCGAGCGGATGATCGTGTTGTATTTGGTAGCGATTTTGCGGTACAGCACGATCCAGAGAATAATAATCGGCACGATGAACAAGCTGACCAGTCCCAGCTTCACATCGAGCAGGAAGAGGGCCACATAGACACCGGTGATATTAATGATTCCTGTAGCGAAGTTGGATAACACGGCAATGAAGAGATCCTTGACTGCTTCCGTATCGTTGGTAACCCGGGACACTACCTTACCGGCAGGCAGATTATCGAAGAAATAGACCGGCAGGCGCTGGATATGGGCATAGACATCGGTCCGCAGCTTGCGGATGACCTGATTGGCAGAAGATTGCAGCCAGTAGGTTTTGCCGAACTCAGCAATAATGGAGATCACAAGGAACATGGCGTATAGAGCGACTAACTGATAGATACCAGGAAGCTCCGGCTTGTAAAAGGAAAACAGATCACCCGCCGACAGCTTGACGGCCGGATAGACCGTCGTCTGCTCGCCGTATTTGATCTGGAGCTTCCCGTCTGCGAAGCTGCGCTCGCCTTCGGCCTTCGGTACCGCTTCATTGATGAAGTAGAAGCTTCTGCCCGCCTGAAGCAGGCGGACCTCCTGGCCCTTGGCTTCACCTGCGGCAAAGCGGTCACCGCGTTTGTAATAAGTGTTGTTATATTCTGCAGCATCCTCCGGCAAGGCTGTCTGGAAGTAGGGCTTCTCAATCGCAAGCAGATGATTGTCAATCATGCTCTTGGCGATAAAAGGCCCCGCCAGCTCAGCCGCTACTCCGATGGTCAGGAGCAGAAGGGCGGCGATGAAGGTCTTTTTGGCGGTCAGTGCATATTGCAGCAGACGTTTGCCTGTACTCTGTGTCAACGGTGACACCTCCTGTATGGGGTTATTCATTCGTCAGATTATTCTCGACCTGCTGGCGGTCGAACTGCTCACGGTACCAGCCGTTCAGCTCCAGCAGCTCCTGGTGTGTACCCTGTTCTGTAATATGCCCGTCTTCGAGGACAACGATCAGATCGGCATGCTCAATCGCCGAGAGGCGGTGGGTGGAGATGAGCGTGGTTTTGCCGCTGCGCTCCTCGCGGATGTTCTCGATGATCTTCGCTTCTGTCCGCGCGTCAACGGCAGACAGGGCATCATCCAGAATCAAAATATCGGGATTCGAGATGAAGGCGCGCGATATAGAAACACGCTGTTTCTGTCCCCCGGAGAGGGAGACGCCGCGTTCGCCAACCATTGTATCCAGCCCGTCAGATAAGGTACCAAGGTCATTCTGGAAGGCGGCGGCGGTAATCGCCTGCATGATCCGCTCATCGCTGGCCCCAGAGTATCCGAACTGGATATTCTCGCGCACCGATTTGGAGAAGAGGATCTGCTCCTGCGGCACATAGCCCATCCAGCTGTGAAGCTGGTCGAGGGCGATCTGGGTGATCGGCACACCGGAGATCAGAATTTCGCCTGTGCCCGCCGGGTATTCATGCAGCAGCTGCTTCAGCAGCGTCGATTTTCCGCTGCCGGTCCGTCCGACTACGCCAAGCGTCTGGCCTTGGGAGAGGGATAAGCTGACTCCGCTGAGATTATCGATGGTAGAGGTCGGATACCGGAAGGTCACATTCTTCAGCTCGATGGTGGTCGGCTGGTCAACCGGAACCGGATGAGGCACATCCTTGACATCAGGCTTGGCATTCAGCGTCTCGTCGATCCGCTCCAGTGAAGCGCCGCCGCGCTGCATGATATTAATCAGCTCGCCGATCGCGAACATCGGCCACACAATCATCCCGAGGTACATGTTGAACGACACCAGATCGCCCAGCGTAATCTGATTGCGGAATACGAGATAGATTCCGTAGGTCAGGGCGATGATATAGCTGAGACCCACGAACAAGCGGATCGTCGGCTCGAAGAAGGCATCGACCCGGGCAACCGCCATATTTTTGCGGTACACATCATCTGTAATGTCAGAGAAGTGCTTCTCATCGTGCCGCTCCTGCACATAAGCGCGGATGACGCGGATGCCCGATACGGATTCCAGTACCTGGTCATTCATGTCGCCGAAGGCATCCTGCGCCAGACTGTAGCGGTCGTGGATCGCTTTGCCGTAGAACACCATGGCTACCGCAATCATCGGAAGCGGGATGACCGCGGCCAGTGTCAGCTTCCAGCTGACCAGGAACCCCATGGCGAACAGGACGACCGTGAGATATACGGTGGAGTCGACAAGAGTGAGCATCCCGAAGCCTACGGTTGCGGAGACGGCGCGGATATCATTGGTGGCGCGGGCCATCAGATCGCCGGTGCGGTTACGCTCGAAGAAGGCGGGGGTCATCGTCATGAGATGATTCATGAACCGCGAGCGCAGCAGGCGCTCCACCAGATTCGAACCCCCGAACAGCTTATGCATCCATATGTAGGTGATCCAGTAAATGATCAGCAGCATAAGTACGATGAGGCCAATGTATTTCATCAGTGAACCTGCAGTGATGGCGCCGGTGACGATTTCGTCAATGGCGTTGCCCAGCAGGCGTGGAGGCAGGAGTTCTAACACACCTACCACAATAAGAAGGATGAGGCCTATAGTATAGCGCCTTTTTTCCCGGCGGAAGAACCAGCCGAGATTTCGGAGTACGGAGAACAAGGTGAATCCCTTCCTTTCGTGCTTGAAGTAATTACTAAGTTAGCTTGTTTAACGGAACATTTACGGACATTTCGCAGCGGATCATAACCTCATAGCACACGAAAAAGCGTACCATCCGAAAACGGATGATACGCCTCTAATTGCGGTTATCATGTCCACGGTGCTATAAGCAGCACAGAGACATGTGAGAGATAAGTTAAGCCTGTTCTCATACGTTACGCGTAATACGCATGAACCTCAGGAATTCTCCACTGCTCGGGCTGCTTCGGTATTCAGTTGGGTATAGTTTTCTACAATAGTGGCGAGGTATACCATATCCATATCCATATTCAACACCGAGATCACCCTTTCTTCATTTTGGTAATTACTTGAAGACGTTTCGTTATGTTCCGAGTTTATCATCACACTTTAAGAATTGTCAAACTTAATTTTGCGGCGCGGCAGGATATCTGGCAGGAGTACTTCAGTAATTTGGTGAATTGAAGTTTTTTGGGTATGATTGGGGTAGAGGGGAGGAGTGGAGAGATGAACATATTAATTAGTCCGGAAGCAGCCGCCTGGTTCAAAAGAGAACTGAGCCTCCAGGAGGGCGCATATATCCGGTTGTTCCCCCGGTACAGCTCAGGCGGAGGCCTGCATCCCGGTTTCTCGCTGGGCATTGCTACCGAGCAGCCTGGACGTCCTGCTGTGCAGTTCGGGGAAGGCGGCTTGACCTTCTATATGGAGGAGCAGGATCTGTGGTATATGGAGGGGTACAATCTGTCGATTGTCTATTCTGAAGCAGAGGATGACATCGAATATAAGTATGAGCCTGTGCCGGTGGCATAAGGGAGAGCTGGAGCGAATGGCAGATACCGGCACTGCCGGGGATGTGGAACAAGCCCTTGCCGTCAGGCAAGGGCTTGTTCCAAAATATAAGAATTTATAGGATTCACACCATAACTTATCCTTCTATTTCCTCGCTGAAACGGTACCGTCCTTTAAAAGGACGGCCAGGCCGTCTCCGCTTGTACGCACCAGGCCAGCGAAGCTGCCCGCCGCTCAGGTGACGCGATCAGTGCGAGCTGCGGAAGGTCTCTTCCTCCATCGCGAACTCGAAATCATCAATGTCATAGACCTGGACGGGAACTCCGCCTTCGATGATGCGCTGGATCAGCTCGAACTGGTCGGTCAGAATCGGCACCTTCTCACGCTGGGACGCCAGCAGCAGCTCTGTCTCAATCGGATCGAATGCTTCTCCGTAGGAGGCATTGTCAACGCTGTTGATAATGGTGATCTGCGCGTGTCCGCCGAGGAGGATACCGGAGCTTTTGGCCCAGGGGACGTTCAGGCAGCGGTTGATCTTCTTGGCATTGAGCGGCTCCTCGAAATAGTTGATCAGCTCGCGGATTCTGAGTCTGACATGCTTGTCATCATCCGCCTGGCTCATCACCGGCTCATCGCTGTCCCGCAGCTCGTAAAGCTCCATAATTGTGGTATAAGGGACTATATATTCTACAGGGCTCCGCGGGATGAGAAGCTGGCCGTAAATCGCCATCATGACGGCTTCCGTCACAAATTGTCTGGGCATCATTATCCTCCTGAATTTCGGTACTGCAACCGTAACTGTTTAAAAATAATAAAACACTGCAGCGCGCAAATGTCAACTGCACCCTGATGAAGAATGAATTGGAAAGGACCTGACACGCTGTGAAACCTTGGAAATCTTATTATACCTTTGTTCGGCCGTATATGAAATGGATTGTGCTCACTCTGATCATCGGGATGGTCAAATTCAGCATTCCGCTGACGCTGCCGATGATTCTCAAATATGTAGTTGATGAGCTGCTGGGTAATCCGGCACTGACGATAGCTGAGCGGGTCTCGAAGCTGATGACGGTAATCGGCGGGGGCCTGATTCTGTTCGTGATTGTCCGCGGGCCGGTGGAGTATTACCGCCAGTATTTCGCCCAGCTGATTACAAGCAAGGTCCTCTTCGATATGCGCAATAAGCTCTACGGGCATCTGCAGCGGCTGTCGCTGCGTTATTACCAGAATACGAAGGTGGGCGAGGCCATCTCCCGGTTCATTAACGATGTGGAGCAGTCGAAGAACCTGGTTGAGGTCGGAATGATGAATGTCTGGCTGGATATGTTCACCCTGCTCTTCGCGCTGGGCTTCATGCTCTATCTGAATCCGGTGCTGACGCTGGTGGCGATTTCCATTTTGCCGCTATATGGGATTGCCGTCAATACGCTGTACAAGCGTCTCAAGGTGCTGACCAAAGACCGGTCACAGGCACTTGCCGTCATTCAGGGCTATCTGCATGAACGGATTCAGGGGATCGCGGTCATCCGCAGCTTTACGATGGAGCGGGTGGACCAGCGGCAATTCGAGGAGATCAACGGCAAGTTCCTGCAAAAAGCGCTGGCGCAAACGCGGTGGAACGCCTTCACCTTCGCGATTATCAACACCCTGACCGATATTGCGCCGCTGCTCGTGATCGGGTACGGCGGATACCAGGTCATTCAGGGCAACCTGACGCTCGGGACCTTCGTGGCCTTCTTCGGCTATCTGGACCGGATGTATGCGCCGCTGCGCCGTCTGATCAACTCCTCGACCGTGCTGACCCAAGCCTCGGCATCGCTTGAGCGTGTCCTGGAGCTGCTGAATGAGCCCTATGATATTGTCGATGCTCCGGGCGCGAAGCCGCTGCTGAAGCCAGCCGGAAAGATCGAATTCAACAATGTGTGGTTCAAGTATAACGACGAGCATGAGTGGGTGCTGCGGGACATTAATCTGAGCATTGCTCCGGGCCAGACGGTGGCTTTTGTCGGAATGAGCGGAGGCGGCAAATCCTCGCTGATCAGCCTGATCCCGCGCTTTTATGATATCAGCGAAGGCAGTCTGCGCATGGACGGCCGCGATATCCGCGGGCTGACCCAGGAGAGTCTGCGGCGGACGGTGGGCATGGTGCTGCAGGATAATTTCCTGTTCAGCGGCTCGGTACGCGACAATATCAAGTTCGGGAACCCGGAAGCGGGGGAAGAGGAGGTGATGAAGGCGGCGGTGTCTGCGAATGCCCACGACTTCATCATGCAGCTGCCTGAAGGTTATGATACCGAAGTGGGGGAACGGGGTGTGAAGCTGTCCGGCGGACAGAAGCAGCGCGTGGCGATTGCACGGGTATTCCTGAAGGATCCCAAGGTGCTGATTCTGGACGAAGCGACCTCCGCGCTGGATCTGGAGTCCGAGCATCTCATCCAGCAGGCGCTACAGGCGCTTGCATCCGAGCGGACGACGCTGATTGTGGCCCACAGGCTGTCCACGATTACCCATGCCGACCAGATTATCGTGCTGGAGAATGGAGAGATCACCGAACGCGGCACCCATGAGGAGCTGATGGGACTTGCGGGGAGCTACGCCCGGCTGTTCAACGTTCAGCGGCTGGATGCATAACACGGCTATACTATTCTTAGTCAAAAGAAACAGGCTGCAAGTCCACCCGCTTAGGTGGACTTGCAGCCTGTTTCGTCTTGCCTTGGTCTTGAGGTGGCTACCGGCTTACATCCGGCCAATCAGCAGCGACAGGATGCCGGCGGCAATGAGCGGTCCCACGGGAACGCCTTTGAACAGAGCCACGCCAAGGACGGTTCCGATGAGAAGCCCGGCGACGATGGTCGGCTGGCTGCCCATGAGCATGGCTCCGCGTCCGCCCAGATAAGCGACCAGGACGCCAACTCCGATGGCGGCCAGGGATTTCCAGTGCAGGAACGACTGTCCGACGGTCTGGAGGGAGATCTTCCCGCTGGCCAGCGGCGTCATGACCCCGATGGTCAGGATGATAATGCCGACGGTCAGCCCGTATTTCTCCAGCCAGGGAAAAGCCTGCTGAAGTCCCAGCACACGGATCAGCAGCAGCACGACCATGGCAATGGTAATCGGCGAGTTGCTGCTGACGACACCGAGCGCTGCCAGACCCAGCAGCAATAACGAGGTTATATCCATAGCTTGGATACACTCCTTCTCTTAAGTAAGCCTTGTACTCACAATATGATCGGCAATCAGCTTGCCGTGCCCCCGCCCGCTCTCGATGAATACCTCGTTGGCATTCCGTCCGGAAGCGATAACCCCGGCGACATAGATGCCCGGTATATTACTCTCCATGGTAGCGGGGTTAAAGGCTGGTTTATCCATAGAGTCATCCATCTGCACCCCGGCAGAGGTAAGCAGGGCCCTGCTCGGGCGGAAGCCGGTCATCGCCAGCACGAAGTCATTGTCCAGCTCGGTAATAGCCCCATTCACGGAGGAGGTTACCAGCACCGAGGCCGGGGTGATCTCCGTGACGCGCGATTCCAGATGCAGCGTAATGCTCCCCTTCTGCACCATGCTCTCGAAGATCGGACGCACCCAGGGCTTGATATTGTCCGAGATGCTGCTTCCCCGGTAGACCATATCCACCTTGGCGCCTACCCGCAGCAGCTCCAGCGCGGCATCCACCGCTGAATTGCTGCCTCCGATTACAGTTACCTTCATACCGGAATAGGGATGAGCCTCGCCAAAATAATGCGTAACCTTCGGCAGCTCCTCCCCGGGAATCCCGATCAGATTAGGCTGGTCGAAGTAACCGGTAGAGATGACTACGTTCGCAGCGTAGCGCTGCTGCTCCTCGCCGCGCTTGTTGACCGTATGTACAACGAAGCTGCCATCCTCCTGCGGCAGAACGGACAACGCTTCTTCATAAGCGGCAATCTCAAGCTGATGCTGCGCGGCCGCACGGCGGTAGTAGACCAGCGCCTCATGGCGGTAGGGCTTGTCATTCGGAGAGGTGAAGGGCACATCTCCAATCTCAAGCAGCGGGGTGGTGCTGAAGAACTGCATGTTGGTCGGATACAGGTAGATGGAATGGACAATGAAGTTCTTTTCCACAATCAGGCTGGAGAGCCCTTGGCGCTGGCATTCGATGGCTGCAGACAGTCCGCAGGGACCGGCGCCGATAATAATAACGTCTAGCATAATATCTATGTCCTCCTAAGGTAGTATTCTATTCAGTAAATGGTACCTTATATTTTTGTTTTTTGCCATGGCTGGCGAATTCCGCAAATTGGGGATTGATCAGATGTCAAGATGGGTATATAATTAGATATATATCTAAATTATAAAATGGCAGTTCCCCCAGACTGCCTGACGAATATCCGTAGGAGCGTGATCACGCTTGCAGTTAGACAAAATTGTCGCCTATCACAAAGCTTTATCCGATCCCACCCGGCTGCGTATTCTTCTGCTCCTGTCCCGGGGCGAGGTTCACGGTCACGCCTTGGCCGAGAAGCTGAATCTGTCACAGCCTACGGTGACCCATCATGCAGCCAAGCTGCGTGAAGCCGCACTGATCCTGGAGCGCAGAGACAAGAACACTGTATATTTCAAGCTGAATCCCGAGTTTATCCAGGCAGGCTCTGAGGCCTCGCTGAAATTTATTTTTGCAAAGGGGGTGGAGGAGATGGAGGAAGAGTCGCCTGAACACAGTCTCAAGGAGTCGGTGCTCCGTAATTTTTTTGCCAAAGACGGACGCCTGCGCCAGATTCCCGCACAATACAAGAAGAAATTAATCGCACTGCAATATATGGTGGAGAAGCTCGAACCGGGTGTGGTCTATTCGGAGAAAGAGATCAATGAGTTCATTAAGCCGTTCCACGATGATTATGCCACAATCCGCCGCGAGTTCATTATGCACCAGTTCATGTACCGGGAGAATGATAAGTATGAGCTTAACCCGCCGGATCTCTGGACTCACTGGGAAAATGTCAAATAATGATCTAATAAATGGGGATTTTTTATGACAAGTGCGAAACTGCTGATTAATTGTTCAAATAACGAATAAAATGGAATTGAAAGCGTTATCTGACATAACTTCGAAAGGAGACCTTCAGTATGATATTCAAACGTGCCAAAAAAAACTTGCAACCCGTTCATCCGACCGTTACCTTGCCGCAGATCAAGCAGGCTGTAAGGCAATTTGAAGAAGATATGCCCGCTCCCATTAACCGTACCGCTCTGATTCAGGAAGATAAGAGTATTGATCTGAACCGGCTCAAACGATATTTAGGCGGAGTTCCGCAGCAGAAATTCTACATGTCCAGCGAGACGTTTGAGATTTTTGAAGAATCTGACAAGCTGGTGCCGTACTACCTCGACATGGTTCAATCGGCGGTAGACAATTATATCAGTGACACCGGCAAGCTGCCGCTGCTCGAAGACGCCTGGCTCCCTGAGGTTCATTACCGGCTGCTGTCCACCGAGCGTTATCTGAAGGAGACACCGCCGTTCCCGCTCTACATTACCGATGAGGAAATGATGCTTACGCACCGGGCAGAGCATTTTGAACATTTTGAATCCTGAAAGCTCTGCGTACCTGATTCCCCCTATACAGGCCATTCTGACGAAGGAGAGGTTGTCCTTCCTGGCGGAATAGTCTTTATTTTGCGCCCGGGAGCGTAGTACAATAAGCATCTGGTGCGTTGGGCGCAGAAATGGACGACAGAAGGGGAGCGTAGACATGAGAGAGGTACAAGCGTTGCTGTTTGATTTGGACAATACCCTGATGGACCGGGATCAGACCTTCCGCAGCTTCAGTACGAAGTTTGTGCAGGATCACCTGGGACATCTTAGCGAAGGGCAGGCCGTGCAGGTGGTGGAGGATATGATTATCAGAGATGCCGACGGATACCGGGATAAGGACGGGTTCTTCGCGGAGCTTAGCGAGGTTCTTCCTTGGGAGAAGGCATTGACCGCTGCGGACATCCGGGCCTATTATGATGAGACCTATATCCGCCACGGGGCGATAATGAAGCATGCGGTGGAGACCCTGGAGTATTGCCGGGACCGGGGATATCCGCTGGGACTGGTCACGAACGGCGGCACGGATATTCAATATGGCAAAATCGATCTGCTTGGACTCCGCGGCTACTTCCGCACGATCGTCATTTCGGGCGAAGCCGGGATCAGCAAGCCTGATCCTGAGATATACAAGTTAGCCCTGGAACGCCTTGGCTCCACGGCGGAACAGACTATATTCATCGGCGATCATCCGGTGAATGATATCTGGGGGGCGGCTAGAAGCGGGATGGATACGATCTGGCTGAAGCGCAAGCACCCTTGGGATGAATCACTGAACGTGAAGCCTCTCGCTGTCATTCAGGAGCTGGATGAGCTCCGGGGCATTATTTAAGCAAGTTAGGGCCCACTGTTGACAAACGGTATCCGGGCCGTATATTATTACAGCATATTATTTCGGAAGGAGACGATGTCAAATGGCAGTTTATACTAGCGTTTCAGGATTGGTTGCTACTGTTGTGGATACGTGTCTTCCGGGAAATGCGGCTGTGGAGTAATAATTGATCCCCAGCTTCGCAGGTAAGCTCTATGATGCCTTCTAGAGCCGCCGGGAACCGTATCGGTTCCGGCGGCTTTTTTGCGTGTGCAGGTCTGCTGCATCACGCCCGGATAGTGGATTCTGCTCTTCTCGCGCAGAGGAGCAGACTCACTATCCTGGAATGACTCTGCCCGCAGCGGACGGTTCTTTGCTGTACATCAGCAAAAGCCGGACCGCGGCCGAGTCTGCCTCTGCCGCCGGAACCTTTGGGTTCCGGCGGCTTTTTTGTGCGGCGTGACGAGCCAATGCTGCCCGGAGATACATGGATGATGTGATAAGCGGAGGTATGAGAACGATAATAACCCATTCAGGAGGAAATGCATGAATATCGATATCAAGCTAGAACAGTACGGCTGGAATGAAGAATGGAACAGAAAATGGACAGATAAGCTGCGGCTGCTGGACGACAGGGAGTATGCAGCGGGCCGGATTGCCGGAGATTTCGGCAGTAAATACAAGGTGATTACTGCAGCAGGTGAAATATGGGGTGAGTTGTCAGGCAAGTTCCGGCATTCGCTAAGCGGGTCCGGCGAGTATCCGGCGGTAGGCGATTGGGTGGTCCTGGCGATGCAGGATGGGGGAGCGCATGCTGTGATTCATGGTGTGCTTCCCCGTCACAGCGTCATCTCGCGCAAGGTGGCGGGCCCGACTCAGGAGGAGCAGATTGTAGCTTCCAACGTGGATACCTTATTCCTGGTCAGTGCACTGAATGATGATTTCAATGTACGGCGGATGGAGCGTTATCTGATTATGGCCTGGAACAGCGGGGCGAATCCCGTCATTCTATTGACCAAGGCAGATCTGTGCACCGATGCGGAGCTGAAAATGGCCGAAATGCAGCAGGCGGCTCCCGGTGTCCCGGTCCATGTGGTCAGCGCCTTACTGGGCGACGGGCGGGAGGAGCTTCAGCCCTACATTGGCAGCGGCCAGACGGTAGCACTGACCGGTTCGTCCGGCTGCGGCAAATCAACGATGGTCAACTGGCTCAGCGGCCGGAATCTGCAGCTCACCCAGGATGTGCGGGAAGGGGACAGCCGCGGACGTCATACGACCACACACCGCGAGCTGTTCGTCCTCCCGGATGGCGGAATCATCGTCGATACTCCGGGAATGCGCGAGCTGCAATTGTGGGAGGATGACGGCGGACTGGACCTGGCGTTCGGTGAGATCAGTACACTTGCGGCGGAATGCCGCTTCAGTGACTGTACTCATACACGGGAGGAAGGCTGCGCCGTGCTTGCGGCTGCCGCCAGTGGTGTGCTGGACGGGAAGCGGCTGCAGAATTACCACAAGACGCAGAAGGAGCTGCAATTCCAGAACAGCAAGGAAGCGAGACAGAAGCGCAAGACAGCCGCCGCCTCCGCCAAAAGCACCCCGCCCCGTGCCAAGGGCAACAGCTGGCAGCGGGTGCTGGACGAATATTGAGCGGCGATGAAATTCCAGAGCGTTGTAGAAGCATTGAAGCGGGCAGGGGAATAGGGATGAAAGTTTGCATGACGGAATAAACTTGCTAGATGCTGTGCATTGTGTAAGCAGGAGCTACGCCACCTGGAGTAGTTGGAAAAACGTATCTTAATTTGGTGGTTCGGGAGCTATAGAGGAAATTAGTTGGATAAACGTCATTTGTTACACCGTAAAAGCCTCGATTGGGAAGAGTTGGAGGAGATTAAGTGCCATTTTTCCAACTGCTCTCTAGCTTGAGGTCTCTTGTTCGATAGCAAGTGGAGAAAATCCACCTGCTTCAGCAACTTTTATAGCAGTGGTATCTGGTCTTGTCCGTAAGAACTCCGTCTCAACGTTAAGAGGCTGTCCCGGTGGGTTAAATGAAGGGGATATTCTGTCGTAGCGTTTTGAGAAGTTTTTAAAGAAGTTCGTATCCCGCTTAAACAGTGGAGAGGACGGAACGATTGTGGAAAAGCGGCAGCGGTCGCCTTGGTCTCCGGATTTTCACCGCTAAGGGGAATGAAAAAAATCTGGAGAGCACAGCGATTGTAACAACGGTCCGTTCACGCAGCGTCCACCCAAGTGCTCACGTTGATCTAACTCCAAAAAAAGAGCTGTCCCAAGCAGCCACTTCATGGCATTTGGGACAGCTCTTCATATGCTCTCGGTAAGTCTCCCTACGGAGACTTTCAAAAAGCTATTTATGATCAGATTAGAACGATGCTGCTGCTGTCTTAGCCAGTTGCAGACCGGAAGCGATAATGTCAGCGGATTTGTCCGGGTTCTGGTTGTGTCCTTCGATGATTACCTGTGTAGTTTCCTTGAAGCCCCAGAAGTTCAGGTTGCCCATGATGAAGTTAACGGCCATTTCAGCACTTGCTGCCGGGCCTTCGGAGTACACGCCGCCTCTGGCGTTCAGAACCGCTGCTTTTTTGCCAGTCAACAGTCCTACAGGACCTTCAGCAGTATACTTGAAGGTAGTTCCAGCCTGGTTCAGGTAGTCGATATAAGTGTGCAGTACAGCCGGAACGGTCATGTTCCAGAGCGGGAAGGCAAAGACTACTTTGTCAGCAGCCAGGAACTGGTCCAGATATTTCTTAACAAGTGCAGCGCCTGCTGCTTCTTCAGGAGTGGCTTCGAAGCCTTGGGCTGCTTTGTATACGCCAGTGATGAGTGTGTTATCGTAGTAAGGAAGCTGTTCAGCGAACAGGTCGAGTTCAGTGATCTGGTCCTGCGGATGAGTCTCCTTGTAGCTGGACAGGAATTCGTTGTAGAGCTGAACACTTACGGATTGCTCGGCTGGGCGGTTATTAGCTTTGATAAACAGTACATTCGACATTATGATTTCTCCTTAGGTATATATTTAATATTAACTATCGATAATATAGCATTTAATATTTAGTTTGTAAATATCCGTCGGATAAAATTTTTTTCTGCTTACAGAAGCTGCTATCCTTCGCAAATGTACCATATCTTCTATAACGGATTCCTAATTTGCCGCTCAAAGGCCCATATGTAGTTTTACTAATTTCGCAAGCGGTGCAGGTGCGCATCAGGACAAGTTTAGGGGATCAGCGGTCCGGTTATATAGGTGATATAAGGAGAAGAGGAAATGATTCCCTCTCCAGATCACGGGACTAAGCCCCCATTTAAAGGAGCGATTGACATGTCCATCGACCGTTTCATCCTGAAGAAGCTGGACAGCTGTCACGAAGAGCATACCCGGCGTAACCTGGTGAAGTTGTTCAAATTGCGAATTAAAAAGGCGGAGAAAGAGGAGAACCGGAACCTCCGGATTGGCTGAGTGACGGTATAATTACTGCTAAGCGCCTACCATCCTATAAACTAAGCGCATCCCCTCAACATGCGGGTATGTGCTTATTTGTTGTGTACCTTTATATTTATGCAAAGCATTTACTTATTCAGGCAAAAAAATATCCCTCTGTTTAATAGAGGGATAAGGCCAATGAATCATTTTCACTGTAACTGTGCAATATAGCTTCTGAGCCTTTAATTTCGATACTGATCAGGGAATTCAAACAGGTCTGCAGGGCGTTTTTGCCTTTTTGAATTTTGAGTTCAAGCGTACTGTTGAGCAGTCGAAGTACTTTTTGGGTCGGCTGTTTGTTTTCTGTTGTGAAATATACAGGGACAAGCTTGTTTTGAAAAGTGATGAGCATTCTCATTTTGAAAACCACCTCGCTAAAAGTATTTCATGGTATTGATCTTACCCTGTGTTTCTTAATTTTACCTTAAAATTAGCTTATGATAACATAAAGATTGCAAGTTTTATAGTTTTGCAGTTTTTTTGAAAGCCACTCATTTACAGTTATACTTACATGTATGCCTAAAAGGAAGGGATAAAGAATGTGAATAAACAAGATTTTATCTGTCTGGCACAGTATTTGTTCCCGGGTGAGACCCGGCGTAGAGTGGTGGCAGAGCTCCTGCACACAGCCTCCGGCTCCAAGCGGATATGCAGAATGAAATTCAATGAGCGTGAATATGCACAGGATGTATGCCTGCAAGTACATAAGGATAAGATCCTCCTGACAGGGTTAACGGAAGAAGATGATTTCGCCTACGAGCTGAAGGAGCCGGCAGAGATGAAGCGTGCCTGCTATTACCTGTTCAATTGCTTCGAGCGTGCGCAGCCCCGGAACCCGTCCGCTCCTGCGGTATTCCTGTCCAGACGGAGTTATGAGGAGATTCATGAGAAGGCCGGAACATGGACGTTGTGTGTGCTGGCGGCTTCACTGGAAGCGGAGACAGGTGATCCTGACAGCTCTGCTGAATTGGCTAAAGTGCTTAAGAACCGGACAGCGTCCGGTGAACTGCGGTTATGTGCGAGGAATGGGGAAGGCTGGACCCTGCAGCAGATTTCTTACATTGAAGCTTCTTCGGGCGGATGGCTTCTGCGCAGCAGCAGTGAGCAGGAAGACGGTTATATCATTGCGTTCCCGCTGACCCGGGCGGAGCTGTGTCATGCTTTTGGGGAATGGCTGCTCTATTAAGATTGTTCTTGCAAAATAACCCCGGCGGAAGCACCGCCCCATTCTGACGAGTCCGGCTCGCTGGTCCGGTACAGCGTGAATACGGCGCTGCGATCATTCATAGAGCGGGCGTGGTTGACGAACCGATTATAATGTAAGCGCTTCATATATTGCGCTTTAACCTTTCCATAGACTCCCGCATATGCATAGAGCAAGGGCGAAAGACCCGGGAGGAAAGGAGTGGAGAGGATGAAAGGGTTCAAAAGACTGTCATTGCCGTTCTTGTTGATGCTTGTGCTTGGCTCTGTTCTTGCAGGCTGCGGCAGTAAATCCGCTAATGTCAAGGTGAAGATCGGCGAAGTTACCCGTTCCGTGTTCTATGCGCCTGAATATGTGGCCTTATCGCAGGGCTTTTTCAAGGATGAAGGGCTGGATGTGGAGCTGCAGACGATACCTGGCGGAGATAAAACCATGACGGCCCTGCTCTCAGGGGCAATCGATGTGGCGCTGGTCGGTTCGGAGACCTCCATTTACGTGTACCAGCAGGGGGCGGATGATCCTGTAATTAATTTTGCGCAGCTTACGCAGCGGGATGGAACCTTCTTATTCGCGCGTACACCGGACAGCCATTTTACATGGGACAAAGTGAAGGGCTCGACCTTCCTGGGGCAACGGCAAGGGGGCATGCCGCAGATGGCGGGCGCATTCACGCTGCGCAGCAAGGGGATTGATGCGGGGAAGGATCTGACGCTGATCCAGAACATTGATTTTGCCAATATTGCCGGTGCATTTGCTTCCGGGACCGGGGATTATGTGCAGCTGTTCGAGCCTCAGGCATCGATCTTCGAGAGTGAAGGCCGGGGCCAGGTGGTCGCTTCCTTCGGGGTTGAGAGCGGTTATCTGCCGTATACGGTATTCATGTCCAAGCAGAGCTACATGACTAAGAATCAGGACACGGTGCAGAAATTCACCAATGCGGTCCAGCGTGCCCAGTTATGGGTGAAGGCTCATAGTCCTGAGGAGATTGCTGACGCGGTAATGCCGTATTTTGAAAAGATTGACCGGAGCATTGTGGTCTCTGCCATCAGCCGTTATAAGGAACAGGATACCTATGCGGTGAATCCGGTAATTGATGACAAGGAATGGAATAATCTGCTGGATGTCATTGACCATGCCGGTGAGCTGAAGGAACGGATTCCAGCCGCTAAGATTGTTAATAACAGCTTTGCAGAGCAGGCAGAGAGCACCATTAAGGAGTGAGGAGGCCGACCACTATGCTTCCAGTAGTCGAGTTGAAGGAAGTCACGCACGCCTATCTGGGAGACCGCGAGGCTTCGCTTGCTATAGAGGATCTGAATCTCAGCGTCGGCCAAGGCGAGTTCGTCAGCCTGGTCGGACCGAGCGGCTGCGGCAAAACGACGATTCTGTCGATCATCGCCGGGCTGCTGCAGCCTTCACGAGGTGAGGTGCTGCTCAGCGGACGTAAGGCCGCAGGACCTTCGCCGGAGGTCGGCTATATGCTCCAGCAGGACTATCTCTTCCCCTGGAGGACGATTGAGGATAACGCGCTGCTCGGGCTGGAGCTGACCGGAAGGCTCACCGGAAGCTCGCGTGCCAAATCGCTGCAGCTGCTGGCCGATATGGGGCTGGAGGGCAAGGAGCAGGCTTATCCGGCACAGCTCTCGGGAGGGATGCGCCAGCGTGTCGCTCTGGTGCGGACACTGGCTACCGACCCCGGCCTGCTGCTACTCGATGAGCCATTCTCGGCGCTGGACTACCAGATTAAGCTGCAGCTGGAGGATCTGGTCTCGGAGACGCTGATGCGCCGGGGAACCACGGCGATTCTGGTTACGCATGACCTGTCTGAAGCCATTGCGGTCAGCAGCCGGGTCATTCTGCTCCAGCCGAATCCGGGCAGAATCCGCAGGATTTTTGAGATTCCGGAAGCGATTCGCAGAACACCGCCGCTGTATGCGCGGGACCTGCCGGGCTTCGCCGGGCTTTTTCACGAGGTATGGAAGGAAATGGAGCTGGCAGGGAGGGAAGAAATGTGAATATAGAAGCGCAGCCCCGTGAGACGGCTTCCCGTGCGCAGTGGCTCGAACAGAAGCATGCGGATTACAGGAAGAAGAAGCTGCGCCGCAAAAGTCAGGTGCTGATGGTCCGGAGCAGTCTCCTGCTGGTGTTCTTCGTGCTCTGGGAAGCCGGGGCCAGAATGGGCTGGATCGATGAGCTGCTGTTCAGTTATCCGACGAAGGTCTTCGGGCAGATCTGGGAGGACATGGTCAGCGGCAGTCTGTGGCCGCATCTGGGAATGACCGTAGGCGAGACCGCGGTGGGCTTTATTCTGGGGACCTTAATCGGGACGCTGCTGGCGGTCGTCATCTGGTGGTCACCTTTTCTGTCCGCTGTCCTGGACCCTTATATGGTCGTATTCAACAGTATGCCGAAGGTAGCGTTGGGGCCGATTTTCATTGTAATGTTCGGGGCAGGCTTCACCGCCATTGTCATTACCACCTTATCCATTACCGTGATTATCACGACTCTGGTAGTGTACAACAGCTTTTGCAGCGTAGACCCGAATCTGGTCAAGGTGGTCCGCTCCTTCGGTGCCTCCAAAAGCCAGGAGTTCTGCAAAGTCATTCTCCCGGCGTCGTTCCCGGCGGTGGTCTCCACCCTCAAGGTGAACGTCGGCATGTCCTGGGTCGGCGTTATTGTCGGTGAATTTCTGGTTGCGAAATCAGGGCTGGGGTATCTGATCATCTACGGCTTTCAGGTGTTCAACTTCACCCTGGTCATGTCGAGTCTGCTCATTATTGCGGCTGTGGCTACGGCCATGTACCAGCTGGTGGTGTATGTGGAGAAGCTGCTGCTGTCGAGGCGGTAAGAATCATGTCATATTGTGTCTCTTGGCAAAATCTTGTACCATGACTATATCTTTATTTGAATGATGAAGCTTAACGGTGTAGGAGAGATATTCACATGGGATTTCGTATTATTAAAACGGCGGCTGCAACTCTGCTGTCTATTCTGCTGGCAGCCGCCGCTGGTATCCCTAATGCGCAAAGCGCGGGACTGCTGGCCATTCTCGGGGTGGAAACGACCCGTAAAAGGAGTCTACGCACGATTTCGGCGCGCTTCTTCGCCTCATTGGTGGGACTCTTTTTGGGCTGTATTCTATTCTTCGCCCTGGGCTTTCATTATTGGGTACTCGGACTGTATGTATTGTTCGGCTTCCCGCTGATTGTCAAAGCCGGCTTCAAGGAAGGGATCGTCACCAGCTCGGTAATTGTGTTCCGCGTATTTGGACAAGCTGATATCACGGTTCATATCCTGCTGCAGCAGGTGGAGCTGCTGATTATCGGCCTTGGCTCGGCCGGTCTTGTGAACTTCATCTATATGCCGGAGACCGGCGGGATGATTGCGGGCATCCGCAAGGAGGTGGACGGCTATTTCTCGGTGATCTTCCGGCAGATGGCCAGAACGCTCCGTGATCCCGGTTATATCTGGGACGGGCAAGAGCTGATCGGGGCTGGTGAGACTGTACAGAAGGGGCTGATGGCAGCATCCAGGGAAATGGAGAATCATGTGATCCACCCGGATGAGGCCTGGAACGTGTACTTCTATATGCGCAAGGAGCAGCTGGAGTCCATCCAGAATATGATGCAGCTGCTCTCGCAGGTATACCGCCAGCTGCCGCATGGGGATATGGTGGCAGAGCTGTTTGACCAGCTTAGCGGCGATGTGCTGGCTGAGGAATATACCGGCCGCACCGAACGGCTGCTGGAGGAGCTGCAGCAGGAGTTCCAGGAGATGGAGCTCCCGGATTCGCGAGAGGAATTCGAGATCCGCTCCGCGATTCTGCAATTATGTCGCGAGCTTGCGCTGTATCTTAAGATAGCCAAGCGCTATAAGAGCCCGGTGGAGCTGCGTCCGGCCAAGGACAAGCAACCTGCGAAAGGCAAAGCATAAGCGAATCCATGTAATTTAGGTGTCAGGTATTCACATTCCGGTGTAAAATAACGATAAGAAACATAAGCACCCAAAGTGAGCTTGTCTCTTAAGTGATGTCCAAAACCCAAGAATCTTGGTCTGGCAGGTGAGGAATATGAATAACAGCAATGATCAATATATCGGCAAACAGCTGGTAGCGAACCTTTTTAATCATAGCGGTGTATTTGTCTTGCCGGCATTGACCCTGCTCACCGGAGAGCATATCCGCCTGATCACACAGCACAAAATCGTTCTGGAGCCGCAGGATGTGGTCCAGGTCGACAGCGCTGCATTCTATCAGCTGGCTGTGGATGACTGTACGGCGGCGATGGAGAGTATTTTTGAGCAGCTGCGTTATACGAAGACGAAGCGTCTGCCGATGATTGAGCTCAGGAATGAAGTGATCCCGTTCATCCAGCAGGTGAGCGAGAAGAATGATTTCTTCGGAATATTGTCTGCGCTGCAGACTAAGGATGACTATACATACAGGCATAATGTGGCGGTGGGCATCATCTCTACGCTGCTCGGCAAATGGCTGAAGCTGAAGCCGGACGAGCTGAGCATGCTGACGATTGCTGCGACGCTTCATGATATCGGCAAAATTATGATTCCGGCCGAGATCCTTACTAAGCCGGGTCCGCTGAGTGAGGATGAATATGCCCTGATGAAAAAGCACACCACCTATGGCTATGAGATGATTCGCGATACGGTGGGCACCAATCATATGCAGGCGCTTGTGGCGCTGCAGCATCACGAACGGATGGACGGCAGCGGCTACCCCTTCGGCGTGCTTGGCCACCGGATTACGGATTTCAGCAAGATCGTGGCGGTGGCGGATATTTTCCACGCGATGACTTCAGATCGGTTCTATCGAACAGCCGCGCCGCTGTATGAGGTGCTTAAGCAGATGGACGAGAACGTCTACGGCAAGCTGGACCCGTATATCTGCAGTGTGTTCATTAATAAGCTGATGCAGTCGATGATCGGCAATGAGGTGCTCCTGACGGACGGGCAGATCGGTAAAATCATTATGATTCTGGCCCATGACCCGCTGCGTCCGCTGGTGAACATCGGTGAGGACTTCATCGATCTCAGCCGCCACCGGCAGCTTGGCATCGTACGTGTACTTTCCTAGCAGGGGGCCTCTGCTCTTCCCGGCTTAAGATGTTGGCACAACAAAAAGTAGCGGTTTTCCCGGTTTGGGGGAGCCGCTACTTTTGTTTTTTTTCAGGTCAGGAGACTCATAATGGACTAAATCCGGCAATAAAATGAAGCAAAGGGCTTCAGTTACGGCATCTGAGGGCTTACCCAAATTTATTTCTACTCTAACAATCAACAAATGCCCAGAACGTGCATACACTTGATAGTGAATGATTGTATGGAGGAGGTTCAAAGATGTCATTAAGCCATAAACGTCAAACAAGGGAGATCATTACGAAGGCAATTTGCGGCAAAGGTCGTAAGTTCTCTACAGCAACCCATACCGTGACTCCGCCACATCATCCGACTAGTATTCTGGGGGCTTGGATCATTAACCACCAGTACGAAGCGGTTGCCGCCGGGAACGGAATCGAAGTAATCGGTACCTATGATGTGAACATCTGGTATTCGTACGACAAAAACAAGCAGACCGAGGTTGCCAAGGAAACGGTCTCCTATGTGGAGCTTATTCCATTGTCGTACCTCGACCCGAGACACCGTGCTTCCACGGCACAGGTCTCTGCGGAGGCAACGCAGGAACCCAATTGTGTGGAAGCCGGGGTATCGCCGGGCGGAGGCAGTGTGACACTCCGGGTGGAACGCGAGTTCGATGCGGAACTGGTGGCTGAGACCAAGCTCCGCGTGTTTGTCAGTGATCAGAGTGACGATCTGGAAGACAAGGATTATGATTTTGAAGGCGAGAACTATGATTACGATGATATGGACCCTGACGCTCTGGATGATGAGCTCTAGGAAGGAATGCGCCGCTGCCTGAAGTACTGTGTGGGTTATGATCCATTATATGATGAGAGGGCAGCGGCGTAGAGGGCGAATGCCCTCTTTTTTTTAAAATATAATTTTTTTTTGAATGGTAAGGATGTAGGCTTCATGCTGTTGAGTATCCTTCAAGGCGAAATGAAGCGGAGGGGGATGCTGGAGCTGGAGAAGCGTCATTCATCAGGAATATTAAACAGGGCAGCGTTCGAATGTTCAAGTGTAGTGCGACAGGGTCTTTGTAAGGATGATTGTGTTATTCCATTTGATAATTTGGGGGTCAGGCTTCCTCAGCGGCTTATCGCTCAAAGGGTATTGTCCGGTAACCGGATGGTGCGCGAGGGGATACGGCCCTGAGGAATTTCGTATGGGCGGAGGCATTAGACATGAATGAAGGGTTGAACGTATTCCGGCAGCTGGCGCCGGAGCAGATCGAACGCAGGCTCCGGCGCTGCGGGATTGAGGCCGACTCCATTTCTATAGGCAGAGGGTCGCGGCGACAAGATACAAGAGACACCCAAAACCACTCGGATGGACAAGACCCCGCAAGCTACAGACAGCATTACCGCGTGCTTATTTTCAATCTGGCCGTGCTGGACTGCCAGCCGCTTGGAGCGGGGGCGGCTATGGGCGGGGGGCTTGGGGCTGGATGGTTGGGTGGGGGTGGGAGTGGCAGGGGAAGAGTTGGAGAGCAAGGGGAGAATGGGAGTGGTGGAGTAGGAGCTGGAGGGCAAGGCGGGAATGGGAGTGGTGGGGTAGGAGTTGGAGGGCAAGAGGAGTATGGGAATGGTGGGGGAGGGGCTGGGGGACAGGGTGAGTATGGGAGTGGTGGAGTAGGAGCTGGGATGCAGGGTGATTATGGGAGTGGTGGAGCAGGAGCTGGAATGCAGGGTGATTATGGGAGTGGTGGAGTAGGAGCTGGGGGTCAGGGTGATTATGGGAGTGGTGGAGCAGGAGCTGGGGGGCAGGGTGAATATGGGAGTGGTGGTGGAAGAGTTGGAAGGCAGGGTGAGTATGGGAGTGGTGGAGTAGGAGCTGGGGGGCAGGGTGAGTATGGGAGTGGTGGAGTAGGAGCTGGGGGGCAGGGTGAATATGGGAGTGGTGGAGTAGGAGCTGGGGGGCAGGGTGAATATGGGAGTGGTGGTGGAAGAGTTGGAAGGCAGGGTGAGTATGGGAGTGGTGGAGTAGGAGCTGGGGGGCAGGGTGAGTATGGGAGTGGTGGAGTAGGAGCTAGAGGGCAGGGTGAGTGTGGGAGTGGTAGAGTAGGAGCTGGAGGGCAGGGTGAGTATGGGAGTGGTGGAGTAGGAGCTGGGGGGCAGGGTGAGTATGGGAGTGGAGGGGGAGAGTTTGGCAGTTTAGGTGGAGGGAGAAGTGAGTTGAGGGGGTCTGTGGGGGTTCTGCGGACCACTGCGGTACGGGCGCTGTATAGCCTGGGACTGGATAGCGGCGAGGTGGAGCTGCGGGCCATGGGCGGGCGGCGGTATATGGTGACAGGCATCACTCCGGTGCTGCCTGATCCCGCAGGAGCGCTGCCTGAGCCGTACCGGTCAGCATCCGCAGCGCTTGCGCGGATGCTTGACAGTGAGCAGCCGGGCCGGCCGGGGCTGCTCATGGGCATGGACCCGGAGTTCCTGCTGCTCCGGGAATCCTCGGGCCGCGTCGTGCCGGCGTCGCGGTACCTGCCCATGGACGGCGTCGCGGGCTGCGACGCCGGACCCCCGGGAACGCGCGGCGTGTTCCCGGTGGCGGAGCTGCGCCCCGCGCCGCGCGGGGAACCGCGCGCGCTGCTGGCGCAGCTGATGTCCGCCGCACGCGAGGCGGACCGGCTCATTGCCGACCGCTCGCTCTGCTGGCGGGCGGGAGGTATGCCGCTGCGGGGCTGGGCCCTCGGCGGCCACCTGCACTTCAGCGGCGTCACGCTGTGTGCGCCGCTCCTGCGCGCGCTAGATAACTATCTGGCGCTGCCCTTGTTCCTGCTGGAGGACATCCGGGCTGCGGCCCGGCGTCCCCGCTATGGCGTGCTCGGCGATTTCCGCCCTCAGCCGCATGGCGGCTTCGAGTACCGGACCCTGCCGAGCTTCCTGGTCTCCCCGGTCATCGCCAAAGGCGCGGTCTGTCTGGCTCACCTGATCGTGAGCCATTATGAAGACCTGCCGCTGCGCCCACTCGACCGGGAAGACCTGCATGCCGCCTTCTACAGCGGCGGCAAATCTCCTCTGCGCACAGCCTGGCCTCCCCTGGAGGCGCAGCTGCGCGCACTGGGCGGCTACGCAGCCGCCGCCCGGTGGATTGATCCGCTGCTGCGCGCCATAGCGGAGCAGCAGAGCTGGGATGAGTCGCGGGATATCCGCGGCTCCTGGGTACGGAGCGCCCCGCCGGACTCCGGGGCGCTACCTTCCGGGCGGGCGGATGCATATCAATAGAGCCCGCCGCCCGTCAAGTCCCGATAGCCGCCAGTTACAGCTTTTCTGCACCGCTAGGTGTGGGAAGCTGTAGCTATGGCGGCTATATTTTTAAACAAACAATCGTACTCAAGTACTTCAATTACTCTGGCTTACTCTCCATTATCTAAGTTACTCAACCAATCCTCACTTCAAACGTGCGCCCATTCATGAAGTTTCGTTCGAAGTGAACATTCAGCCATAGGTGTATTCTGTACAACTAAACGCACTCCAAAAGAAGCTTTTTCTCTTCTAAGTGTAGTCTGTACAACTAAATTTGCCCGAATGGCGTGAACCCGAGTACAGATGGATTTTTAAATGTACAAACTACAACTAAACGGAGCATTGGTGGAATATCGGACGATTTAGTTGTATGAATTACAATTAAGCTTAACGCCCAATACAACTTACTATTCTAATCCCGCTATCGCAACTATATGGGTCTGTTGAAGTAATTAACGAAGTGATTAACAAAGCTGATTATCTGAGTGATTGTATTTACTACAGCAGAATCGCCGTTTGCCAGCACTGAGATCCATTCTGATGTAGTTCGTACATTAGATTTGTGGGATTTGGTCCGAAAACTCTCCTTTTAAGGATTTCTAATGTACGAAGTGCAATAGATCCTATTTTTCAGACAATTACAGGGCCATCTAATGCACAAACTACAATAGAATAAAAAACCTGCCAGGAACTCTCATCACCATACCTGACTATGCTTGCCTGAGCCTCCGTCACCATATTTCGCACTCACACAAGCATCCGCATTTGCCACTCCGCACTCGCACTCGCGTATACGCATCTGGACCAAGTATTTTCACCTGTATTCCCACCACATATAGCCCGCACTCTGACCAAACATTCTCAGCCGCTCTTACTGCTCACCCACATCCCATACTGATTTTATTGACCAACATTCTTCCACATACACATTACACTCGAATCCCCCCAAGTTACTCACGCTCCCCACATCCTTGCCCCGCCCCGTACTCCGCCTCACTCAGCCCCTAACACTCGAATCCCCCCAAGTTACTTACGCTCCCCACATCCTTGCCCCGCCCCGCATTCCGCCTCACTCAGCCCCTAACACTCGAATCCCCCCAAGTTACTTACGCTCTCCACATCCTCGCCCGCCCCAGCATCCCGTCTCACCCCGCCCTTTACACCCGCCCCAACATCCCCACATTCCTCCCACCCCAGACCCATACATCTCCCACACGCACACTTGACACTCCTCCTCACAAACCCCTAATCCCCAAGCGCCAGCCCACCCGAAATCCCCCTGAATACCCCCACCAACTTTTAGGAACCTTTGCGGGCGTGCCGGGGGTAACCCGGGGAGCGGAGTTTCTGCTATAATAGAGAACAGTATGAAGTAGGTATGGAGGTAGACGATGGCAAACTATACGCCGATGATTCAGCAGTATCTCAAAGTCAAGGAAGGGGCGAAAGACGCTTTCCTTTTCTTTCGTCTGGGCGATTTCTATGAAATGTTCTTCGAGGATGCCCTCTTGGCATCCAAAGAGCTTGAGATTACATTAACAGGCCGCGACGGCGGAGTGGGTGAGAAGATTCCAATGTGCGGAGTGCCGTATCATGCCGCCGAGGGGTACATACAGCGACTGATCGAGAAGGGCTACAAGGTGGCGATCTGCGAGCAGCTGGATGATCCTGCGGTGACTAAAGGGATGGTCCGCCGTGATATCGTCCGGGTCGTAACACCGGGTACGGTAATGGACGGTAAGATTATTTCGGACAAAAGCAACAACTACCTCGTCTGCGTAACAGAGGAAGACGGGATGATGGCGCTGGCCGCCTGCGATTTGACGACAGGTGAGCTGTATGTCACATCGGTTCTCTCAAGCACCGAGTGGCTGCGCGATGAGATTGGCATCTACGAGCCTGCGGAGATTATCGGGGATTCAGCCCTGCTGGAGGAGCTGCGCAGTGAAGCTTCCCTGCTGGCCAAGCCTGTGGTCTATACGCCGTGGGACAAGCAGGAGGAGGCGCTGGCCCGCCGTCAGTTCGGCGAAGCGGCCTGGGTCCGGCTGGAGAAG
This sequence comes from Paenibacillus sp. FSL R7-0333, assembly GCF_038000365.1. Classification (NCBI taxonomy): domain Bacteria; kingdom Bacillati; phylum Bacillota; class Bacilli; order Caryophanales; family Paenibacillaceae; genus Paenibacillus; species Paenibacillus sp. FSL R7-0333. The sequence goes on along the minus strand of NZ_JBBOBZ010000001.1, from coordinate 3,949,748 downwards.
GAGCGCGGCCGTGCCCTGGCGCTGCTGATCTCCTATTTCAGCGAGACCCAGCGCCGTTCACTGGGACAGCTTACCCAGATTTCGCCTTACGAGCCGGGGAATTATATGATTCTCGATCCGTTCACCCGGCGGAATCTGGAGCTGACCGAGACCGTGAGGGAACGCTCCAAAAAAGGCTCTCTGCTCTGGCTCCTGGACCGAACCGAGACCTCGATGGGCGGCCGCCTGCTGCGCCGCCGGATCGATAAGCCGCTCTTGCAGCGCGCGCCGATTGAGCGCCGTCTGGAAGCCGTCGATTATCTGTATAACCAGTTCATCGTCCGCGAGGATCTGCGCGGGGCGCTGAAGGAGATCTACGATCTGGAGCGGCTGGTCGGGCGGATTGCCTTCGGCAGCGCGAACGGGCGCGATATGAACGCACTGAGGCTGTCCCTGGCTCAGATTCCTGCGCTGAAGGAGATGTGCCTGACCTCTGGCTCGTCCACCTTAAGGGAGATCGGTGCTTCCATGGATGAATGCGCGGAGCTCCGTGAGGATATCGAGCGGGCGATTGTGGAGGATGCACCGGTGTCCGTGCGAGACGGCGGAATCATCCGCGCGGGCTACCATGAGCGGCTGGACGAGCTGCGGGAAGCCAGCAGCAGCGGCAAGCGCTGGATTGCCGAGCTTGAAGCGAAGGAACGCCAGGTGACCGGGATCAAATCCCTCAAGATCGGCTACAACAAAGTCTTCGGCTATTATATAGAAATCACCCGCTCCAATCTGTCCGCGCTGCCGGAAGGCCGCTATGAGCGCAAGCAGACACTGGCTAATGCCGAGCGGTATGTCACCCCGGAGCTGAAGGAGAAGGAAGCGCTGATCCTGGAGGCCCAGGATAAGATGACAGATCTGGAATACAGTCTGTTCACCGAGTTGCGCGAGCGGATCAGCAGCCAAGTTCCGCGCCTGCAGGCGCTGGCCGAGAAGGTGGCAGAGATTGATGTGTATCAGTGCCTCGCAGCCGTCAGCGCGGAACACCGGTTCGTGAAGCCCAAGCTGTCCGACAGCTATGATCTGCGGGTTGAAGGCGGACGCCATCCGGTTGTGGAGGCGGTGCTGAAGGATTCGGCATTCATTGCGAACGGGAGCACGCTAAGCAAGGACGAGGGCAATATCTTGCTGATTACAGGACCGAACATGGCCGGCAAAAGCACGTATATGCGCCAGGTGGCGCTCATCTGCATCATGGCCCAGATCGGCTGCTTCGTGCCTGCAGCCAGCGCCGAGGTGGCGCTGATCGACCGCATATTCACGCGGATCGGTGCAGCGGATGACCTGATCGGCGGCCAGAGCACGTTCATGGTCGAGATGGCCGACATTCAGGTCATGACCGAGAAAGCCACCGCCCGCAGCCTGATCATCATCGATGAGCTGGGCCGGGGGACCTCGACCAGTGAGGGGATGGCGATTGCCCAGGCGGTGATCGAATATGTGCATGATACCATTGCCTGCAAGGCACTGGTCTCCACACATTTCCATGAGCTGGCCCATCTGGAGCAGAGCCTTAGCGGTCTGCGGAATTATTCGATGGCGGTCCAGGAGAGCGGCGACAAGGTGAACTTCCTCCGCAAGCTTGTGCCGGGAGCTGCGGACAGCAGCTACGGGATCTATTGTGCAAGGCTGGCTGGATTGCCAGAAGGAATTATTGACCGGGCCTACGGGCTGCTCCAGAGCATTGAACAGGCTTCTCCGCCGGGCGCCGCAGCGCTGAATTACGGTACGGGTTACAGTAACCGGAGCGGGGGCGGAACGGTTATACAGGAGCATCAGGCTACCGCTGCGCAGACGCCGGATGCCGGACAAGGAGCTGCCTCAGGCAGCCACTCCTATTCGGCTGAACGCACCGCGCAAGCTCCAGTACATCCGGACCCGTATTCCGAAGCAGCAGCTTCTATGGCTGCCGGACAGCGGGAGGCTGCCGTATCCCTTGCTTCTCCTGTAGAGGAAGAGGACAATGAAGTGGTACAGTTGTCTATCTTTGGCGAGGAAGAGCCGCGCAAGAACCGCAAGGGCGGAGCCGTGGCACCTGCCGTCAAAGACAATCCGCTGCTCAAAGAGCTAATCACCGCCGTGCAAGGCGCGGATCTGATGAACATGACGCCGCTGCAGGCGATGGGCCTGCTGAATGAGCTGAAGCTTAAGGCAAGGGAGCTGTAGTTCAGCGGAACTGCTGCCGTTGAAGGTGTGCTTAAAACCGAATACGATTGGCTGTTACAGCGGAATAAGTAGCAAATATATGTGAAAAACAGCATACATTGTGCTCGCAAGCAGGCACACAGCCCGAATATATGTGAAAAACAACATACATTGTGCTCGCAAGCAGGCACACGGCCTGAATGTATGTGAAAAACAGCATACATTGTGCTCGCAAGTAGACACACGGCCCGAATATATGTGAAAAACAGCATACATGGTGCTCGCAAGCAGGCACACGGCCCGAATATATGTGAAAAACAGCATACATGGTGCTCGCAAGCAGGCACACGGCCTGAATGTATGTGAAAAACAGCATACATGGTGCTCGCGCGAAGGTAATCTTATTCATCCGTTAGAATGATTATCTCTCTGATACGGTACGTCCTTTAAAAGGACCGCAAAGGACAGCAAAGGACGGCAATTCCGTTTCTACTTGTCCGGATAAGGCTTTTACAGTCCGTTTTTTACAGTTCGTTAATGTTCAATATTATCTATAAAATAAATACATGCGGGGTGAACGAATATGGCTAAAATTCATGTGCTGGATGAGCATATTGCCAACCAGATTGCTGCCGGGGAGGTAGTCGAGCGTCCTGCTTCTGTGGTGAAGGAGCTGGTCGAGAACGCGATCGATGCGGGCAGCACCCGTATTGAAGTCTCTGTGGAAGAGGGGGGACTGCAGAGCATCCGGGTGAAGGATAACGGCTCGGGTATCGAACCGGAGGATTGCGAGACCGCCTTCTACCGCCATGCCACGAGCAAAATTGCGAGCGGCCGTGATCTCTTCCTGATCACCAGCCTCGGCTTCCGTGGAGAAGCGCTGGCGAGTATCGCAGCGGTATCGAAGCTGACGCTGCTGACCGCAAGCGGAGACGACGGGAAGGGACGGGTGCTGGACATCGAGGGCGGAAGGCTCATCCGTAATGAAGATGCAGCTTCCGGCAAGGGCAGCGATCTCACCGTACGGGAGTTATTCTATAATACGCCTGCCCGCCTGAAGTATATGAAGAGCATCCAGACCGAGCTGGGCCATATCTCGGATGCCATGTACCGGATGGCCTTGGCCCATCCGGATATCTCCTTCACCCTGCAACATAACAGCAATCAATTGCTGCATACGCTGGGCAATGGAGACCTGCTGCAGGTAATTGCCGCTGTGTATGGCACCTCAGCCGCCAAGGCTATGCTCCCGGTGTCGGCGGAAGATCCGGACTTCCGGATCTCCGGCTATATCAGCCGTCCCGAGTGGACACGCTCGAACCGCAATGCGGTGACGACGCTGGTCGGGGGACGTTACATCCGCAGCAACGGGCTGAACGCGGCCATCATGCGCGCTTACCATACGCTGCTGCCGATTAACCGTTATCCGCTGCTGGTCCTGAAGCTGGAGATGCACCCGTCGCTGGTGGATGTCAACGTGCATCCGGCCAAGCTTGAAGTACGCTTCAGCAAGGAACCCGAGCTGTACGGATTCATAGAGCAGCAGCTCCGCTCGCTGCTGATGGGCCAGAGCCTGATTCCGCGCCCCACCAAGGAGATCATCGGCGGCAAGAACAGCAGCTCATTCATTCAGGAGCAATTCGCCTTCTCCAAAGGCGCAGCTCCGGGCAATATCCAGCAAGGTACGGAAGCGGGCGGTGCGGACAAGTCAGCAGATCCGCGCAGCTACGGCCAGGGAATGCCTGGCGGTGCTGGCGTCGCAGCGGGCAACCAGCTGCCTTCCAGCGGAGGGAGCGGCGCTCCGTTCTCCGGCAGCGCTGGTCCATTAACGGACGCTGCCGCTCCAGCCGCAGAAGGCCCTTATACGGCTGCCCAAGCACCCGGGAATACCCGGCCTTATAGCGGCAGCAATGCACAGGAGCAGCAGCAGGCCAGAGAGACGGCCGCTGCATACAGCGGCGGGAACGCCGCCCAGGGTTCATACCGCCAGCCGTCCTCCGGTCCCCGCGAAAGCTACCGCCCAGAGGCAGCTATGGCTGGCCGGGGGCAACAGCAGGCGGCCGGGGAGCTATACGCTCCTGTGGAGCAGATCGGCTCCGGTCTTCCGCAGTTTCCCGAGCTGAATTATATCGGCCAGCATCACGGAACCTATATTATCGCCCAGAATGACAGCGGACTGTACCTGATTGACCAGCACGCTGCGCATGAGCGGGTGAATTATGAATTTTATTATGAGAAATTCGGCAAGCCTGAAGATGCCTCACAGGAGCTTTTGCTGCCGATTACGCTGGAGTTCACGCCTTCGGAGAGCAGGCAGCTTAGCGAACGGCTGCATTGGTTCGAGCAGGCGGGGGTCGTGCTTGAGCATTTTGGCGGACAGACCTTCCTGGTACGTTCTCTGCCATACTGGTTCCCGGAAGGGGACGAAAAGGCGGTAATTGAAGAGATGGCAGAGTGGGTGCTGAGCGAAAGGTCGATTGACCTCGCCAAGCTGCGCGAGAAATCCTCCATTCTCTGCTCCTGCAAGGCTTCGATCAAAGCCAACCAGAAGCTTACAGAGCTGGAAGTGGAATCGCTCCTCAGCAGGCTCGCGGCCTGCCGTCAGCCTTATACCTGCCCGCATGGACGCCCGATCGTTGTGTCGTTCTCGGCCTATGATCTGGAGAAGCTGTTTAAGCGCGTTATGTAGTGGCTATATTGTACATTTATAGAGTGCAGAACGGAGGCAACATGATTATAACGACGGGCTTTGACCCGATACCGCAAGTGGTGGCCCGGGCCCGGGAGCTTGCGGACCGCACAGGCTGTGCCTATGCTCCGAGAGCGAAATTCTCGATGGGCAAGCTGGTGGAGCATTACGGGGACGAACAGATTCTGGTGGTTCTGCAGGAGGCCGTCCGGCTGATTACGCCGGGAATGCCGCCGATGGAATTCCATCCCAGCATGGGGTTTGTCCGCGCCAAAAGAATCTTAAGAGGCGAGCCGGACCCTATGATTGATGCCGCAGGCATGCTCCCCGGCGACAGCGTGCTGGACTGCACGGCCGGACTCGGAGCGGATTCGCTGCTGTTCGCAGTCACCGGAGGGGAGACCTCCAAGGTGACGGCACTGGAGAGCTCGCTGCCATTGTATGCTCTCCTGCTGGAAGGGATGAGCGGGTATGTCTCTGGCCAGGTGAAGGTGAACGAAGCGCTGCGCCGTATTGATGTGCAGCACGGGGACCATCTGGAATATTTGCGGGCCCAGCCCGACAAGAGCATCGACATCGTATACTTCGATCCGATGTTCCGGGTGCCGCTGACGGATTCGGCGGCGATCTCGCCGCTGCGGCAATTCGCCAATCCGGCTGCATTGTCAGCTGATAGCGTGGCTGAGGCAACGAGGGTTGCGCGCAAGACTGTGCTGCTGAAGGAGAAGGCGCTGAGCGGAGAGTTCACCCGGCTGGGCTTCAAGGAGCTGCTGCGGGCCAATGCCAAAACATCGTACGGGGTGATTACCATTGACAACTAAGAAGAAACGCAAAGTGCTTGTACTGCTGGGTCCGACAGCGGTCGGCAAGACCAGACTGAGTCTGGAGCTGGCCGAGGCTCACGGAGCCGAGATCATCTCCGGGGATTCGATGCAGGTCTACCGCGGGATGGATATCGGTACGGCCAAGATCACGCCTGCCGAGATGAAGGGCATTCCCCATCATCTGATTGATATTCATGATCCGCAGGATGCCTATTCCACGGCTGAATTCCAGGAGCAGGGAGCACGGCTGATTGAGGAGATCAGTGCGCGAGGCAAGCTGCCTTTTATTGTGGGCGGAACTGGACTGTATATTGAATCGTTATGCTACGGCTTCCGCTTCTCCGAAGCGGTGGCTGACGAGGCTTTCCGCGAGCAGCAGGAGGCCTACGCCGAGGAGCATGGGGCTGATGCCCTGCATGCCCGTCTGGCAGCGGTAGACCCGGCCAGCGCGGAGCGGCTGCATCCCAATGACCGCAGGCGGATCATCCGCGCGCTGGAGATTTTTCACCAGACGAACGTCCCGTTATCCGACTCGCTGGCCGGCCAGAATAAGGAGTCTCCATATGATTTATGCCTGATCGGTTTGACAATGGACCGGAAAATACTATATAAACGTATTGAAGAGCGAATCGATCAGATGCTGGCGGAGGGCCTCGTGCCTGAGGTGCAGCGGCTGCTGGATCAAGGCTACGGCAGGAGTCTTGTGTCTATGCAGGGTCTGGGCTATAAGGAAATTGCCGCCTACCTGGAGGGGGAGATGACGCTTGAGGAAGCCGTGGTGCTGCTGAAGCGTGATACCCGCCGGTTTGCCAAGCGTCAGTTGTCATGGTTTCGCCACATGAAGGAGATTCAGTGGATTGACGTCCTGGAGAGCCAAAACTTTTCTGAGAATTTTGCAAAATTAAATGGTATAATAGCAGGAAAGTTTCTTACAGGTCTTGAATATACTTCTGAACAATCTAATTGAACCATTGGGGGTACGTCATATGAACAAGTCCATTAATATTCAAGATACGTTCTTGAACCAGCTGCGCAAAGAGAATATCCCTGCTACAGTATATTTGACCAACGGCTTTCAAATCCGGGGAATTATCAAAGCGTTCGACAACTTCACCATTGTCATCGACAGTGACGGGCGCCAGCAGATGGTGTACAAGCATGCGATCTCCACATTTACGCCGCAGCGGAGCGTATCACTGATGCAGGACAACAATAACGAGAATTAAGATTTTACCGTCTTGAAGCGAAACCTTTTTGTTTATAAATCGTTTGAATAGAGAGTGCGAGAGAGCAACCTGCGAAGGTTGTTCTTTTCATTCGTGAACATCATTTACGTTTTTTCCGTTAAGGGAGTCAGGAGGCAGCATGTCCAGAGACCAGTTAACCCGGAGCGGCGGCAACAGAAACAGAGGAAGTCAGCCGCCAAGCTCCCAAGGGAAGCCGAAGAAAAAAAAGAAAAGATTCTTAACCAAAAAACGTGTGCTGTGGAGTTTGTTTTTTTCAATTGCGCTAGCTATTTTTTGTGCGCTGGGCGGTTATTTGTTCATCATGCTGAACGGGCAGAAGCTGCTGGATGAGAACAGGGACAAGCTGACGATCAATCCGCCGACACAGATTTTTGACCGGAACCGGAACCTGATCGGCGAGCTGTCATTGGAGAAAAGCGATCCGGTGGAATATGAGGATCTTCCCCAGATGCTGGTTAAAGCATTCGTAGCCACCGAGGATAAACGATTCTTCGAGCATAACGGGGTGGACCTCTGGTCCATCGGACGCGCGGCCGTTAAGGATATTGCGGCCCGCAGTATGGTAGAAGGCGGGAGTACAATTACCCAGCAGCTGGCGAAGAACATCTTTCTGAACCGCGACAAGACCTTCTTCCGTAAGGCGACCGAGGTGTCGATTGCCGTTGCACTGGAGAAGCAAGAATCCAAAGAGAGTATTATCACGATGTATTTGAACCGGATTCCGTTCGGCGGAACCACTTATGGGATTAAGGCCGCTTCCATCCGTTATTTCGGGGAAAGTGATCTGAATAAACTTGAGCTTTGGGAAATAGCCACTCTGGCTGCAATGCCCAAAGGGCCGTCCCGCTATAATCCGTTGCGTAACCCTGAGCTGTCGAAGGAACGCCGGGGCGTAGTGCTTCAACTCATGTATGAGCAGAAGCTTATTACCAAGGAGCAGATGGACGAGGCGAAGGCTGTGGATTATAACTACAAGCCGCCTGAGAAGAAGCAGCGCTACCAGGCATTCATTGATTATGCGATTGGTGAGGCTGAGGACAAATTCGGGCTGACCGAGGATGATCTCAACATCGGCGGGTATAAGATTTACACAACTATGGATAAGCATGCCCAGGAGACGATTGAGGATGCTTTTGCCGACAGTGATAACTTCGAGAAAAGTGTGGACGATGAGCTGGTACAAGGCTCGATGACCATTGTGAATCAGGAGAACGGCAGCGTTGTAGCCTTGATGGGCGGACGTAATTATGAGAAAAAAGGCTACAGCCGGATCGACGGCAGCCGCCGCTCACCGGGCTCTGCCTTCAAGCCCCTGGTATCCTATGCACCGGCACTGGAATCCGGCAAATTCACAAATGATTCCATGCTGAGCAATGAGAAGCAGTGCTTCGGCAAATATTGTCCGAACAATCTGCACGGATACTCGAAGTCGATCAGTATGAGCGATGCGCTGACGAAGTCGGAGAATATTCCGGCGGTCTGGCTGCTGAATGAGATCGGCGTGAATACCGGCTTCCAGTTCGCCAAGAAGCTGGGCATCAACCTGAAGGATGAAGACAAGAACCTGTCGCTCGCCCTGGGCGGGATGAGTGAGGGAACGAACACGATGGAGATGGCCCAGGCCTACAGTGCCTTTGCTAACGGGGGAGAACTGCGGGAGGCATACTCGATCAAGTCTATAGCTGACGCTGATGACAAGACCGTCTACAAGGCGAACACCAAGGCAGACCGTGTGATGAGTGAACAGACGGCCTATCAGATGACAGAGATGATGCAGCGTGTTGTACAGGACGGTACAGGTAAAAAAGCGAAAATTAACCGTCCGGTAGCCGGTAAGACCGGTACAACACAAAGCGGATATAAGGGCATCAGCTCGAACCGTGATGTCTGGTTCGTCGGCTATACGCCGGAATGGACGGCAGCGGTATGGATGGGCTACGACAAGCCGAGCAAGACCCATCTGCTGAAGAACAGCAGTCCGCTGGCCGCTGCCTTCTGGGGCAAGGTCATGGAGAAGGCGCTCGAAGGTGTACCTGCCAAACAGTTCCCGGTACCGAAGGGCGCTGCTCCAGAGGTAGAGGCTACGCCGACGCCTGAAGCGGTATCGGCGGTAACGGGCTTCCAGGCTGCGTATGATCCATCCACGATGACGGTCAATATGAGCTGGAATCCTGCTGCGGCCAGCGGGGTAGAGTACCGTATATACCGCCGCGAGACGTCAGAGGCGGAATTCACTTCGCTCATGAATACCATGGCATCTAATATAGGGGACATCAGTGCGATGCCGGGACTGTCTTACGAGTATTATGTTACCGCGTATTATCAGGAACTAGATCAGGAGAGCGAGCCTTCTGAGACTATAACGGTGTCCGTTCAGGATGAGCTTCAGACCCCTGAGCCGGAGATGACGCCTGACCCGAATCTGCCTACGGATAGCCCCGATAACGGCGGCGATTCCGGAACTGGAGAGAACGGCGGCAATCCGCCAGACAATGGACCTGGGAATAACGGATCAGGTAATAATGGTCCAGGCAATCACGGTCCAGGTAATAACGGCAATGGTCAAGGCGGGGATAACGGCAGCGGAGCCGCCACATCCCCGCCTGAGATAACACCGCCGCCTGCGCCTGCCACGACAGAGCCGTTACCGACACCGGAGGCGACAACCGGTACGGTTGATCCCGGAATCATCCCTGACCCGAATGCCGGAACCGATCCGGCAAGTGATCCGGGCAGCGGTTTTGTCGAAGGACCCGGCAATGTGCATTAGACTGACTTGAAGTCAAATTCATAGCATGAACGATTACCCTGACAGCTCCGGGAGCTCTGCGCGATGCAGAATTGCCGGATGTCGGGGTTTTCTTGTTTTGAGTGTCTCTGCAAAATGTGTTAAGCTGAATGCACCATTATCAGAAGAGGGTTATTCATATGAAACGTAAATTCGGAGACCGGGCCAACTGGCGCAGGATTACCCGCCGCCATTTTGCCTGCCGCTATGTGGAGACCCGGGAGTTCAGCGGTTATATCACACTCTACACTATATACGGGCTGAAGGAGCCGCTATGGAAGAGTTACGGCAGGCATACATACCGCATTGCGGACAAGGGATATTCATGGCTGCAGTATTTTCCCAAGGACAGCCACTATATTGTGACGGCCATGTTTGATGAACGGCAAAATATTGTGCAGTGGTACATTGATACCTGCAAGGTCCAGGGTGTGACCGATCAAGGGGTTCCCTGGTTCGACGATCTGTATCTGGATGTTGTCGTACTGTGGAATGGTGAAGTGTTTTTGCTGGATGAGGATGAGCTGGAGGAAGCGCTGGAGCGGGAAGATATCACGGACAGTGATTACCAGTTAGCCTGGTCAACAGCCAATGCAATACTGCGTGCGATAGACGCTCATGCCTTTCCGTATTTCTCCCTTTCACTGAAGCATCGTGCCGAATTGTTTCATCACGGAGAATTTAGGAGGAAGTAGATCATGGATTGGTATGTCTATCATCGGGGTTCATCCCCGATCCGTAAAGTGTCGCGCAAGCGCCATCACCGTACAAAGCGGGTGCTGGCGGTTTCGCTGCTGGTACTGATTGTGGCCGGATTCATCTGGTGCGGAGTAGCTTTTAACAGAATTAACAGTGCAGCAACCACCTCGCCCATGGTGAAGGCGGACGCCGGAGTTATTCTGGGGATGTCGATGTGGGGGGATGAACCGAGTCCCGGGCTGAAGGAACGGCTGGATTATGCGCTTGAGCTGTACAAGTCTGGTGCATTCAGCCATTTTGTTGTCTCTGGAGGGCTGGATCAGCCGGAGTATAAGTACACAGAAGCCGAAGGCATGCAGAGGTATCTGGTTGCCCATGGAGTACCGGATAAGGTGATCTATCTGGAGGACCAGTCTACCAGCACTTACGAGAACCTGCTCTTCAGCAAGACAGTCATGCAGCAGGAGGGCTTGTCTTCAGCCGTCGTGATTACCCATGATTTCCATGGCCGCCGCGCCTTGGAAATTGCGCATAAGCTGGGGTACAAGAACCCGGAGCTTGGCGTCACAGAGTCTAAAGTGATGTCGATGCTTAAGTATAAGTCCCGCGAGATTCTGGCCTACACCAAATGGAAGTTGCAGGAGCTGTCGCTGTAAATCTGCTAATTTCCAAAACTGCTAATAACGCCTTTTATACTGGAATAGACTGGTTAGAGCAAGTCAGACCTGTATAATGAGGTGAACTAGGTGAACGGACATGTAGCGGCGGCAAGCAGCGGACGGGAAGAACGCAGACCGTCCAGGCAGATTAACATTGTGCTGAATAATCAGGCTCCGGCCCCGGTGTCCGGCTTGCCGGCTGATAGCGCAGGCGGCACGGCAGCTCCCAAGCCCGGCAGCCATAGCGGACTGTTCCAGGAGCTGAGCCGGGAGCTGGATGCACTTGTAGGTCTGGATAACATCAAAGAGCTGGTCTTCGAGATCTATGCCCTGCTGCAGGTGGCCCAGATGCGCAGTGAAGCCGGACTTGCCACCGGAGGCCAGGCCTACCATATGGTATTCAAGGGCAATCCGGGGACTGGCAAAACCACGGTTGCACGGATTGTGGCGAAGCTGTTCCAGCGGATGGGTGTGCTCAGCAAAGGGCATCTGATTGAAGTAGAGCGCGCAGATCTGGTAGGCGAATATATCGGACATACTGCCCAGAAGACGCGGGATCTGGTGAAAAAAGCGCTCGGCGGTATTCTCTTCATCGATGAAGCTTACAGTCTGGCCCGCGGCGGAGACAAGGATTTCGGCAAGGAGGCCATCGACACTTTAGTGAAATCGATGGAGGACCACCGCAGCCAGTTTGTCCTGATTCTGGCCGGGTATTCCGGCGAGATAGACTATTTTCTGATGAGCAATCCGGGTCTGCCCTCGCGGTTTCCGATCCAGGTTGAATTTCCCGATTATACCATCGACCAGCTGCTGCAGATTGCCGAGCTGATGGCCAAGGACCGTGATTATATTTTGATGCCGCAGGCCATACTCAGACTCAAGCAGCATTTGCTTATGGAGAAGACAGAGAGTCTGCATGCTTTCAGCAATGCAAGGTATGTACGCAACAGTATTGAGAAGGCGGTACGCGCACAGGCTGTGCGGCTCTTGAACCAGTATGAGAGTACAAGTCCGGGCAAGCAGGAGCTGATGACGCTGCGGACCGAGGATTTAAAAGGATAGTCCAGGAAGAATAGATGAGGAGCATGGAATGAATGGCAACTACAACACATGACACAGAGACAGAAGTGCAGGACCGGGCGATTCTTGTCAGTCTGGTAACTGACAAGATCAAACGCACCGGGATCGACCCTGAGCTCTCGCTCCAGGAGCTTGTACAATTAGCAGAGACCGCCGGGGTAGAGGTGCTGGATGTATTACGGCAGAATAAGGAGACCCCGGATTCAAGATGGTTTATCGGTAAAGGTAAGGTGGAAGAGCTTCGGATGGCCGCTGACGGGCTTGGCGCGAATACCGCGATCTTCGATCAGGAGCTGTCCGGGGCGCAGGTGCGTAATCTGGAAGAGGCGCTAGATCTCAAAATCATTGACCGTACACAGCTGATTCTCGATATCTTCGCCGGACGCGCGAAGACCCGGGAAGGGATCATCCAGGTAGAGCTGGCCCAGCTGTCTTATCTGCTGCCGCGTCTGTCCGGGCAAGGCAAGAATCTGTCGCGTCAGGGAGGCGGAATTGGTACGAGAGGTCCCGGAGAGAGCAAGCTGGAGACGGACCGCCGGCATATCCGTGACCGGATTACCGAGCTGAAGCGCCAGCTGGATGAGGTGGTCAAGACCCGTGAGCTGCACCGTGAACACCGCCGCAAGAGCGGTGCGGTTCAGGTGGCACTGGTAGGCTATACCAACGCGGGCAAATCCACGCTGCTGAAGCAGCTGACCGATGCCGATGTGTACATCGAGAACCAATTGTTCGCTACCCTTGACCCGACCTCGCGTGTGCTTCAGCTTCCGGGCAGCAAGGAGGTCGTGCTTACGGACACCGTCGGCTTCATTCAGAATCTGCCGCATGATCTAGTAGCCTCCTTCCGCGCTACGCTGGAGGAAGTCAATGAAGCCAATCTGGTGCTGCATGTGGTAGATTCCTCTTCTCTGATGCGTGAGGAGCAGATGGAGGTCGTTCAGAGTATTCTGCAGGATCTGGGCGCGGCAGGCAAGCCGCAGATCGTATTGTTCAACAAAATCGATCTGTGTCAGCCGGAGCAGCTGGAGATGCTCCCTACCGGTGAGGGCTTCCTGAAGATCAGTGCTTTTAATGAGGAGGACCTCTCACGGATCACGGAGATCATCAGCGATCAGCTGGCCGGGGATACTCTGATCTTCCGCATTCCCGGTGACCGCGGGGATCTGTCCTCTCTGCTCTATCGGGTGGGCGAGGTGCTTGAACAGGATTATGACGGAAGCGATGTACTCTATAACGTGCGACTGAATAAAGAGGACTACGATAAATGGAGCTACAAGCTGGCTGAATTCGTGGAGCCGCAATAATGGCTTATCTGACCCGCTGGGAGTTGGCATGAACCGCTAAGATAGGAAGCATTCATAGCCCGCATAGCAACAGTCTGCTTCGGATATTGATCCAGGCAGGCTTTGTTGTGCGGGTTTTCCAGGAATCGATGCCTATCAGGCTGTACATCACTTGCGGAAGCGGGGCATCATTATACAGAATGTTAGGAGAGATGAAGGGGACATGGCAGGATTTGCAGAGGATTTATTACAAGCGGCGGAAGCTGCAGAGCTAGAAATCGAAGGTGCGGTCAAGGCGCTGGACCGGATTGTGGATCATAATCAGTGGAAGGTGATCGAAGCCTTCCAGCGTCAGCATGTGAGTGATTTTCACTTCGCAGGTTCTACCGGTTATGCCTACAATGACCGGGGGCGTGAGGTGCTGGATCTGGTCTATGCTGAAGTATTCGGTGCGGAAGCTGCGCTAGTCCGGCCGCATTTCGCTTCAGGAACTCATACCATATCTACCGCTCTGTTCGGTGTGCTGCGGCCCGGAGATGAGCTTCTGTACATTACAGGGCGCCCCTATGATACGCTGCACAAGGTGGTGGGGAAGCCAGGAGACGGGACAGGCTCTCTGGCGGATTTCGGCATCGGCTACCGGGAGACAGCGCTGACAGAAGAGGGTAAGGTTGACTGGGAGGAGGTCGCCTTAGCAATAAATGACAAGACTAAGGTCATCGGAATCCAGCGTTCGCGCGGCTATGACTGGCGTTCTTCCTTCACGGTCGCTGAGATTGGCGAGATGGCAGCACGGGTAAAAGCCATTAAGCCGGATGTGATCGTATTCGTGGATAACTGTTATGGAGAATTCACAGAGACGCTGGAGCCGCCGCAGGTTGGCGCTGATCTGGTCGCCGGTTCGCTGATCAAGAATCCCGGCGGCGGAATCGCCGAGACTGGCGGTTATATCTGCGGCCGTGCAGAGCTGGTGGAGCTGGCGGCCTACCGTCTGACTGCCCCTGGAATCGGCGGTGAGGTAGGAGCGATGCTCGGCACGACGCGCGGCCTGTATCAAGGCCTGTTCATGGCCCCGCATACGGTGGGACAGGCTGTGAAGGGAAGTATCTTCGCAGCGGCGGTATTCCAGCGCTGCGGCTTCACCACCAAGCCTGCCTGGCATGAGCCGCGTACGGATCTGATTCAGGCGGTGGCTTTTGACGGACCCGAGCATCTGATTGCCTTCGTACAAGGTATCCAGCGCGCAGCAGCGGTAGACAGCCACGTCGTGCCTGAGCCTTGGGACATGCCGGGATATGAGCATCCAGTCATCATGGCTGCCGGGACCTTCATCCAGGGCGGAAGCCTGGAGCTGTCAGCCGACGCGCCCATCCGCGCACCGTATATCGGGTACATGCAAGGCGGATTAACCTATTCTCATGTCAAATACGGGGTATTAATGGCTCTTCAGAGCATGAGGGAGCGCAAGCTGCTGTAGTTCTCGAACACATAGGAGGCAGAGGCCGATGTACGAAGCAGAAGCAATCGAGGGATTGTTGCAGAAAAGGAGTGCGGACAAGGCTCCACTAGTCGTCATGATGTGCGGAGTAGCGGGTTCGGGCAAAACGACTTTTGCGCTTAAGCTGGAGCATGAGGGGTTCGTCCGGCTGTCCATCGATGAGGATATCTGGAGTACATATGGCCGCTACGGGATAGATTATCCTGAGGAGGAGTACGAATCCTTGAAGGAACAGTCGGAACGCAAGCTGCGCAAAGAGCTGGTGCAGCTGGTTCAGGCGAAGCGTCATGTGGTGGTGGATTTCAGCTTCTGGCAGCGGCAGCGCCGGGATGATTACAAACAGCTGATCGGGGAGTATGGCGGGAAATGGGCTGTGATCTTCCTCAAGGTACAGCCTGAAGAGCTACGGCGGCGGCTCCTGTTAAGAAGCGAGCGGATGGATGCCAATGCGGCATTCACCATTACCGAGGAGATTCTGACCCGTTTCCTGAACGGATTCGAGACTCCGGCTGGAGAAGGGGAATGGGTCGTTGAAGCGTGACATGCCATGAAACATGTACAGTAAGCCTTTAAGGCCCCCGCAAAGCACCTATTTCGTCATCGGAACTAAAGCCCTGTTATGTGGGCGGATTTTGCCTGCGGATTGCTCTTTGTGATATACTTCGGGGAACCAAATCCCATGCATCGGACACTTTGATCTGTTAATCTCACAATGGGTGAAAGAAATCTTGTGAGAAAAACTCACATACCATTGACACGCCATATAAGGAAATGTACAATGAGATGAGAAAAAGATCATTGGAAGGTTGGATGAGTCATGGGTGATGAAATCCGCAGAAATATGGCATTATTTCCGATTGGAATCGTAATGAAGTTAACAGATCTATCCGCCAGACAAATTCGTTATTATGAGCAGCACAGCCTGATCGTACCTGCGCGTACCTCCGGCAACCAGCGTTTGTTCTCTTTTAATGATGTGGAACGTCTGCTTGAGATCAAGGCGTTGATTGAGAAGGGTGTTAATATTGCCGGCATTAAGCAGGTGATGAATCCTGTCTCGAAGGAATCTGAAGAAGCTACGGTTATTACCCCTGACACAGAGGTGAGACGTAGAGAGTTGTCTGATTCGCAGCTTCACCGTCTGCTGAAGCAGGAGCTGGTTTCCGGTAAAAGACCGGGACAAGTGTCTCTGATCCAAGGTGAGCTATCCCGGTTTTTTAATAAATAATATAGAGCTGTTGAAAGGGAGAGGGTAACGTGAGCTTTACTAAAGAGGATATTCTGCGCATTTCCAAGGACGAGAACGTCCGGTTTATTCGCCTGCAATTCACCGATTTGCTGGGAACGATCAAGAATGTTGAGATTCCGGTAAGCCAGCTTGAAAAAGCACTCGACAATAAAATGATGTTCGATGGCTCGTCCATCGAAGGTTATGTGCGGATTGAAGAATCCGATATGTATCTGTATCCGGACCTGAGCACCTGGGTTATCTTCCCTTGGGTGACTGACAGCCGTGTGGCACGTCTGATTTGTGATGTGTACATGCCGGATGGCACACCGTTTGCCGGAGACCCGCGTGGTATCCTCAAGCGTTGTCTGCAGGAAGCGGAAGAAATGGGCTTTACAGCTATGAATGTTGGACCGGAGCCGGAATTCTTCCTGTTCAGAACAGACGAGAAGGGCAATCCGACAACCGAGCTGAATGACCAGGGTGGATATTTCGATCTGGCGCCAATGGATCTTGGGGAGAACTGCCGCCGCGAAATCGTATTGACACTGGAAGAGATGGGCTTTGAAATTGAAGCCTCCCACCACGAAGTGGCTTCCGGCCAGCATGAAATTGACTTCAAATATGCCGATGCCATCAAGGCAGCGGATCAGATTCAGACCTTCAAGCTTGTCGTGAAGACGGTAGCCCGCCATCACGGCCTGCATGCAACCTTTATGCCTAAGCCGCTGTTCGGTATGAACGGATCTGGTATGCACGCTCACCAATCCCTGTTCAAAGGCAAAGAGAATATGTTCTACGATGAGAGCGATAAGCTGGGCCTTAGCAAGACTGCCCGTTATTACATGGCCGGGATTCTGAAGCACGCACGTGCTTTTGCAGCGATCACTAACCCGACTGTCAACTCTTACAAACGTCTGGTGCCTGGTTATGAAGCACCTTGCTATGTAGCCTGGTCTGCAAGTAACCGTAGCCCGATGATCCGTATTCCGGCTTCGAGAGGACTCAGCACACGCGTTGAGGTTCGTAACCCGGACCCGGCGGCTAACCCTTACCTTGCACTCGCTGTTATGCTGAAGGCAGGTCTGGATGGAATCAAGCGTCAGCTTGATCTTCCGGCTCCTATCGACCGTAACATCTATGTGATGTCCGAAGAAGAGCGGATCGAAGAAGGCATCCCAAGTCTGCCAGCCGATCTGAAGGAAGCCCTGAACGAAATGATCCGCAGCCACGTGATCACAGAAGCCCTCGGCGAACACGCCCTGGCCCACTTCTACGAGCTGAAGGAAATCGAATGGGACATCTACCGCACCCAGGTCCACGAGTGGGAAAGAGATCAGTACATGACGCTTTACTAGGATACAGCAGCCCTTGGCGCTATTCGCGCCGGGGGCTTTTTATATTTTTTAGAGAGTATGATTTACATCTGTCCGGGGATCTAGTGCTCTTACGTATGTGGGATTCAAGATGTATACAAAAAACCGAACACAATTGGCGGCCGCGAAGGGTTAGTTAGATTGTGGTGAAGACATACCCAAAAAGCAGGCTTCCTAAAGCTAGCACAACAGTCATGCCAAGGAGCACTCTAATATAAAAAACCAACAGCTTTCTTTTACCGAGAAATAAATCCCGGACTGCTGTTGGTATATGGAACTGAACGTCTCTGATTAGGTTAATGCATGATTATATATTTTGGTGTTGCTCATGAAGAAGATCCCTATATTCATTCTTTGTTAAACCAAACAACATAGAATCATGATATTTACCATTGATATAGAAAATTTGACGTCGGACTCCTTCTTGAACGCATCCTACTTTTCTAAGCATAGCAGCCGATGCCTTATTTCCGTCCAGAACATAATCATTAAATTTATTAAGTCTACGCTCGAAAAATGCATATTTTAAAAGCATGTGCACTGCCCTGGTACCGTAACCCTTACCTCGATAGGCATGATCAATTACAATACCTATGCTGAAAGTACCATTCCTCTCGTCAATGCTGTTTAGATTAATACCACCTACCGTTTCACCGTTCATATTTTCAATAGTAAACATGATTCGGCCATTAGTGGACGAAAATTCAACGTTCTCTTCAACGAATTTCTTCGCACCCGAGATTGTAGGCGGCAATTCAATAGTACATTCCAGAAAACGACGGGCAGGGGTATCGAATGCAGTTAAATATATACTTTCCCAATCCTCAGCCTCTATTGAACGCAATCTAATTTCATCATCTTGCCAATAATAGTTTGTATAATCTATATTTCGCATAAGTACACCTCCAAATAATATCACGATTCTATAAGTTTATCTCATGAAATATATATTTTGGAGGTGCTTTTTGATTATAAGTGATCTTAACATGATGACATTACTTAGATGGTGTAGTTCTAAGATTATTGTTCAAAGTCAAACGGGGGGCGGAAGATCTGCTACATTAGTATATAAGTTATTCCGAAGTATGTTTATAAAAAAAGGCGCCTACTCCCACCAAACGTAGTATGTGCCTAGTGGCCTGTAAGTTGGTTAATCGTAGCGAGGATCTCTGGCGAATATTCGGTGATCAGAACGCCTTGGATGAGCGGCATTGCCTTAAGCGAAAATCCATTCAACGTTTCCTCCCAGGTTTAATAGATTATTCTTCGAGAGGAATCGGGGGCCGGATGATATACCATAGCAATCCATAAGCTAATCCAAAGTAAAGGAGTATACCCAGTATGGATAGGGACAGAAGAATGAGGATAACCTTATTTCCGTTCATACATTTACCTCCTAAATAAAAAAACTCTCCCGATTTTTAGTGCGGGGGAGAGACTGAAGATGAAGACTGAGCAAAACCCTTACAACATAATATAAAGGAATTATAACTCCAGATCAATTCATTTTACATACTATTCCATCTCCTATATACTTAACCAGAAGAGAATTCTAGTGGCAGACATGGGAGCGGATGATGAAGAATACATATAAGATTATGCTTTCGCTGATGCTCATCCTGGCGCTAACATGTCCGGTGGCTGGGGCGGAAGGAGTGGCTGTGCCAGCGGAGACCCAAACTAGGCTTATGGAGCAATATGGGCTGGATGCGCCGGCTCTGCCGGTGTGGGATTGGAGCAGTGTTGATGTCGGGGCCAGTGGAATTACAGGTGGGATGCTGTTCTTGTACCGGATGATGTTGAATCCGCTGGGGGTCTTGCTGCAAGAGATAATATATATTCTGTAGTTGAGGGGGAAAAGAATGAATTCGCGTTATGATACGCCAAGTCCTGCACGCAGAGTCCGCAGGAGATCGGGCGGTAAGTCGTTACTGGTTCTTATCCTTGTTCTGATTGTGATGGCGGTTACGAATCCGGGAAAGGAAGCATTCAGTGAATATTCTGTAAAGAATCTGGAAAATACGCTCGGTCAGGAAATAGGCGACGGAATTACCAAGCAGGTGGCCCAGCCTTTAATTGAGTCTTTGACCGTGAGGGATAACTACATTTTGTTTTCTGTATTCAGTGTACCGGACCTTAAGAATACCAATTTTTTTACCCGGGATGGCGGGGCCACGAAGAAGTATATCGGATTGTTCAAAATCCTGTTTATTAAGCTGTAAATATGGTTTACATATTGTTCCATGACCCGGTATAATTGAATAGATTCGAGACGGAATCTTTAATATGGTTGTGGAACAAGGAGGAACGAAGTTGAATACGGCTTATAAAGTACTGTCCAGTGATGCTGATCTATTCGCTGCCGCACTGGCACAGGTACAGGTCTACGTCGTTCAGCTGGTTGATGGCAAACCGCATGTGATTGCTGATTATGCCGGACCTGTACAGAAATGGACACCGGAGTACATTGTGCTGGCCGGAATGACTTATAGACGCGATGAATTTGAATTCCGGGTACGATTGAACAAGAAGTAAGCAGATTCGCTGCCCACTACCTGCAGCTCTAACTAACATTACTGCCGAATCACACAATCTTTGGAGCCATTCTTGGCATCTCTTATACTATCCAAGTGTAAAAGAGGTGTAAAGATGAGCCAAAGAGAACGTAACCGGATTCGCAGAGCCATTAATGTCCTGCTGACACAGCGGGCAATCCTGCTGGAGAGACTGGAAGAAATCAATGAGAATCTGCGCAGGGTGCCTAGAGGTTCGCGGGCCAGAAGAGAACTGCTGGCAGCCAGAGAATCGATCCGCGAGGCCATCCGTTTGAATACGGTGGCTATCCGTCTGTTGAGAAGTGTGCTGTAGTCTGTATCCGCTCTAATTTATATGAGTCACAGGAACCCTTGGGACGCAATCTGGCGTCTCAAGGGTTTTTGCGACGTTCCTATTCCCGGATGGTGACACGGGTACCTATGGGAACGAGGGCGGCTAGAGCCAGAACATCTGCGTTATACATACGAATACAGCCGTGTGAGACCATGTGGCCGATGGAGGATGGGTCATTGGTTCCGTGGATGCCGTAATGCGGCTTGGACAGTCCCATCCAGAAGGCACCGAACGGACCGCCCGGATTGGGCTGTTTGTTAATGATGGTGTATTCGCCTACAGGCGAGACGGTTAACATTTTGCCGATGCCGACAGGGAAGCCTCTGGTGACAACGTCATTATCCAGCAGGTACAGCATGCGCTGTGACAGATCGACGATAATTCGGTAATTGGGCATACAGATCAGCACTCCTTTGTAACAGGATATGTGCGGAGCTATGCAGCGGTTCGCAGAAAAAATGGCCAAAAAGCCGAATGCGAACAAATGTTTGTATACAGCTTTTTGGCCACTACACGAAGTAAAATGAACATAAAACAGGCTGCTTCGCATGGTGCGGAGCAGCCTGTTGTTAAGCGGGGAGTAGATTAGTGGATATCGCGGAATAATCCGATGACCCGGCCCAAAATCGTAACGCGGTTAAGGCGGAGAGGCTCGTACGCCGGATTCTCCGGCTGCAGCCTGATATGATCCCGTTCCTTGTAGAAGGTCTTGACAGTTGCTTCATCTTCTTCGGTCATCGCTACAACAATATCGCCATTGTCGGCAGTCTGCTGCTGGCGTACGATGACATAATCCCCGTTCATAATTCCGGCATCCACCATACTGTCACCAAGGACAGATAGCATAAATACCTTGTTATCGCCTACGTAGTGAGCAGGTAATGGGAAGTAATCCTCAATATTCTCTGTAGCTGTAATAGGAACACCAGCTGTAACCTTACCCACTACCGGGATGCGGGTAACGGTCTGGACGAATTGATGCACATTCTCTGAATCTTCCTGGCCGAGTAATTCAATGGCACGCGGTTTCGTTGGGTCACGCCGGATCAGGCCCTTCTTCTCAAGCCGGTCCAAGTGACCATGCACGGTGGAGCTGGAGGCCAGTCCGACAGCCTCGCCAATCTCGCGGACGGACGGAGGATAACCCTTGCTGCGGACTTCATTACGTATAAATTCCAGGATCGCCAGCTGACGACTAGAAATCTTTGACATCGGTATCAACCCCATATACTATGTTTGGGAAAATTATAACATAGAACTTCCGTTCGTACAAACATAAGTTCTAAAATGAGGGAAATAAGAGAACGGAAATAAAGAGAACAAATGTTCCGAAAAAACTATTGATCGAAACACATGTTCGTGTTATATTATTTTCGAAAGCAAGAACATGTGTTTGGAGGATGATAATCATGTTAAAGTATAGTACATACAACAGCATCTACAATAATGAGGATATCGAGGTGTCCGCTCCCGGTAATCCAACTGCTCATAGTAATGTAACCAAGATCAAGGACGCGATTCTTCATAGTGTCGCTGCGCTCTCATCACTATTCCGTCAGGTCAGCCTGATGAAGATTCTCCTGGTGCTGATGCTTGTTATTTCGGGATTCACTGTGGTGGGGAATGTTTTTGCCGGTTCGGTCTCGTCGATGAAGCCGGATAAGCGGATTGTAGTCGAACGCGGGGATACCTTATGGAGTATTGCGTTAAGCAACAAGCCTGAGGACATGAAGACAGCCGTATATATAGAAGGAATAATGAAGAGTAATCATTTGGAGAACAGCGTCATTAAGGCCGGAGATATTCTGACTTTACCTGTATATTGAAGGAATGTGTCATGCTAATGATCGACTCGGAGAGCTTTCAGGGGGTAGACCTTGACAAGCTCTTTTTCTCATGGCAAAGTTAAAATGAATTTAGAGGGAGGGAAACGTATTGAATATTGACGAATTGGTCGCACGTATCAATGAATTGGCACGCAAAGCTAAGAACGGCGGCCTGAATGAAGAGGAACTGGCTGAACGTGCCAAGCTCCGCGAGATTTACCTGGGGAATATCCGCACTAACTTTCGGGCCCAGCTTGATACTATCGAAATTGTGGACAATCCGGAGCATGAAGAAGGCAATAACGGACTTAAGCATTAGCCTGTTGCCTTTTCATAGATAATACAGGATGACTAGGGGGAACTTACATGGCCCGTTCTTGGGAAAGAATGGTTCAACGCAACACCAAGCAAATTAACCAGCAAAGAAAGAAGCAGGGGAAGGACTCCATTTACACTTCCAGCACTAAGACTGCCGCGAAAAGCATCGATATTTTCAAAGGCCGCAATATTGTATTCCCCGTTGTACTGATGCTGCTTGGCATCATGTTCTGGGTGGTCGGCTCAATTGACGAAGCCAAAGGAAGCGGGATTCTGGCCAACTGGCTGGGTGTGGTGCTGTACTTCCTGCTTGCTGCGCTGCTGTTCTTCCGCCGTCCGTTCCTTAAGGTTGAGCGTGCGCGTATCTCTACTATTAAATATAACCGCGAACGCTTCCTGGCTGCGGCGGATATTGAGAAGATCACTTTATCGCGCAGTGTAGTTACTATTAAGTATAAGGGTAAGCGCAAGCAGTGGATTTTCTCCAAGCTGATTAACCGATATGACACTGCTGCGATGGGGGAACGCCTGGAGCAGTTCGCCAAGAACAACAACATTGAGGTTGTGCACGAATAGGAAGACAGACCAGCATATAGGGAGTGGAAGAACAAATGCCGATTACCGCCGTACTATTTGACCTTGACGATACTCTGCTGTGGGATGACCGCAGTGTGGAAGAAGCCTTCCGCTATGCTTGTGAGGCTGCTGGAGATTCCGTTGATCCCGGGGAGCTGGAAGCTGCTGTTCGCAGGGAAGCCCGTACACTGTACGAATCCTATGAGACGTATCCGTTCACGAAGCTGATCGGTATTAACCCGTATGAAGCGCTGTGGGCGAACTTCACTGCCGGTGAGCAGCCTGAGTTCCGTCAACTGGAACAGCTTGCCCCTGTCTACCGTAAGGAATCCTGGCGCCGCGGCCTGGCCTCACTCGGGGTAGAGGATGAAGCGCTGGCTGCACAGCTGGCTGACAAGTTCGCCGCAGAGCGCCGCGGCCGTCCCTATATCTATGAGGAGACACTTCAGGTGCTGGACGAGCTGCGCGGTAAGGTGAAGCTGCTGCTGCTGACGAACGGCTGCCCGGCCCTTCAGCAGGAGAAGCTGGATGGTGTGCCGGAGCTTACCCCATATTTTGACCACATTGTGATTTCGGGAAGCTTCGGCAAAGGCAAGCCGGACAAAGGAATCTTCGAGCATGCGCTCGGACTGCTGGATATTACTCCAGAGCAAGGGATAATGGTGGGCGATAAGCTTACGACAGATATTCTTGGGGGCTTGTCTGCCGGACTGACCACGGTCTGGATCAACCGCAACGCGAAAGCTTCGGACCCGGAGATTACGCCGGATTACCAGATCAGCCATCTCTCGGAGCTTCTGCCGCTGGTAGACTCCCTATAATTGAATTCTATGAGGCCAGTATCCTATTTTAGGATATTGGCATTTTTTATAAAGATATGACTATTCTCATGTTCACGAGTGAATCATGCAGCTTCTTTAAGGCAAATTGAATAAAATGTGTATAATAAGAAGAGTAGCGATCTGACTTTCATTGTAATATAGAATGGATATGTTCGTGGATGAAGAAGAATCTACCTATGAACCGGGAGGACTTCAGATGATGAAGCCAAGGATACGCAGGGGACTTATATGCATTATAATGGGGATGACGCTAGCCGGATGCTCGGGGAATAAGGAAGATGAGATGCAGATGCATGCTGCGGCCAATTCCTCCATGTCACCGATTAAGGTGGAGCTGAGCTGGACCCCGGAGGAAGTAACCGCAGGTACGGCAGTTAGCTTCAAGGCTGTGGTGACACAGGACGGTGAACCGGTTGATGATGCGAGAGAAGTAATGTTCGAAGTCAACGAGGCAGCGGATAAGACCCGGAAGGTTGAAATCACGGGTGAAAGTGCTGGAGAAGGGGCTTATGTCGGGGAATATACCTTTGAAGAGGCAGGCGAATTCAATGTCACTTCACATGTGACTGCCCGGACGCAGCATTCCATGCCAAGCAAGAAACTTGTGGTAGCGCCTTAAAAGAAATGAAATCAATGGAAATACAAATAATGCAGGGTGGAAAGGAAGGCTTTCCGAAATCCCTTTATTCTGCTAAAATTACTCTAATGTTTCACTGGGGGGATGGAAAGTGGCTAAATACACACTTGCTGAGAGCTTGCAGCAGCGCATATTGATACTGGATGGAGCTATGGGTACCATGATTCAACAGGTGCCGCTCACCGGTGAGGATTTCGGCGGGGATGACCTGGATGGCTGTAATGAAATGCTGGTCCTGACCCGGCCGGAGGTTATTCAGGACATTCATGAGAAATACCTGGAGGCCGGTGCAGATCTGATTGAGACGAATACCTTCGGTGCCACTTCAGTGGTGCTTGCCGAATATGATATTCAGGACCGTGCCCGGGAGATTAACCTTGCGGCCGCCAGACTTGCACGTAATGCCGCTGATAAATATGATACACCGCAGCGCCCGCGTTATGTTGTAGGAGCTATGGGACCGACCACCAAGACGCTTTCCGTTACCGGTGGAGTCACCTTCAAGGAGCTTATTGACAGCTATGAAGAACAGGCGGTTGCCCTGATCGACGGCAAGGTGGACGCGCTGCTCCTGGAGACATCCCAGGATACCCTGAACGTGAAGGCTGGAAGCATTGGCATCCGTAACGCCTTCGAGAAGAGCGGAATTACGCTGCCGGTGATGATTTCAGGAACGATTGAACCTATGGGAACTACACTTGCCGGTCAGAATATAGAAGCCTTCTATATTTCGCTGGAGCATCTGAAGCCGGTGTCCATCGGACTGAACTGTGCTACCGGACCGGAGTTCATGCGGGATCATATCCGTTCGCTGTCCGCGATCTCTTCAGCGGCCGTCAGCTGTTACCCGAACGCAGGTCTGCCGGATGAGAACGGGAATTATCATGAATCCCCGGATTCTCTGGCCCGTAAGCTGGGCGGCTTCGCTGAGAAGGGCTGGCTGAACATTGCCGGCGGCTGCTGCGGAACGACTCCTGATCATATCCGGGCGATGGCTGAAGTGATGGCGGCTTACCCGCCGCGTAAGCTGGACGGCCAGCATCCTCCGGCCTTATCGGGGATAGAGCCGGTGTACGTGGAGAGTGAGAACCGTCCGTATATGGTCGGTGAACGGACCAATGTCCTCGGTTCCCGGAAGTTCAAGCGTCTAATCGTCGAGGGGAAATATGAGGAAGCTTCGGAGATAGCCCGTGCCCAGGTGAAGAGCGGCGCACAGGTTATTGATGTCTGCGTGCAGGACCCGGACCGGGATGAGACGGAAGATATCATGCGGTTCCTGGAGCTGGTGGTGAAGAAGGTCAAGGTGCCGTTAATGATCGATACGACGGACCCGAAGGTCATTGATCTGGCCTTGCAGTATTGTCAGGGTAAAGCGATCATTAACTCCATTAACCTTGAAGATGGTGAAGAGAAGTTCGAGCTTGTCACGCCACTGATTCATAAATACGGAGCAGCGATTGTAGTTGGCACTATCGATGAGACCGGTCAGGCCATCCTGGCTAAGGACAAACTTGAGGTGGCCAGACGTTCCTACGATCTGCTTGTCAACAAATACGGTCTGGCTCCCGAGGATCTGATCTTCGATACCCTTGTGTTCCCTGTAGGAACCGGGGATGAGCAGTATATCGGCTCCGCGAAGGAGACGATTGACGGCATCCGTCTGATTAAGGAGGCTATGCCTGCTGTTCACACTATTCTCGGTATCAGTAATGTCTCCTTCGGTCTGCCGGAAGCCGGCCGCGAGGTGCTGAACTCGGTATTCCTGTACGAGTGCACCAAGGCCGGTCTGGATTATGCCATTGTGAACACCGAGAAGGTGGAGCGGTACGCATCGATCCCTGAAGAGGAGCGCAAGCTCGCAGAAGAGCTGATCTATAATACGAATGACGATACCTTGTCTGCGTTCGTGGCGGCTTTTCGCGGCAAAAAGGTCGAGAAGAAGGAGAAGATCTCCAATCTCTCCCTGGAGGAGCGCCTAGCTTCCTATGTGGTAGAAGGCACTAAGGAGGGGCTGATCCCGGATCTGGATGAAGCGCTGAAGACCTCGCCTCCGCTGGAGATCATTAATGGACCGCTGATGGCGGGGATGTCTGAGGTCGGACGGCTGTTCAATAACAATGAATTAATCGTGGCAGAGGTGCTCCAGAGTGCGGAGGTCATGAAGGCCTCAGTAAGCCATCTGGAGCAGTTCATGCAGAAGGATGAGACCTCGGTTAAGGGGAGAATCATGCTTGCGACCGTCAAGGGTGATGTGCATGATATCGGTAAAAACCTGGTCGAGATTATTCTCTCCAACAACGGTTATGAGATCGTCAATCTGGGGATCAAGGTTCCGCCAGAGAATATTATTGAAGCCTTCCGCAAGGAAAAGGCTGACGCCATCGGCTTGTCGGGACTGCTGGTGAAGTCGGCGCAGCAGATGGTGCTGACTGCGCAGGATCTGCGGTCCGCCGGGATTGATGTGCCGATTATGGTGGGCGGTGCGGCACTGACCCGCAAATTCACCAAGACCCGAATCCGTCCGGAGTATGACGGGCTCGTCTTATATGCCAAGGATGCCATGGACGGTCTGGATATCGCCAACCGACTGATGAACCCGCTGGAGCGGGTGAAGATTGAGGAGGAAGTCCGCGAGGAGGCTGAGGCTGCCGTAGCTGTCGCTCCGCAAGCGCCGCTTCCCGAACTTACGCGCGCAGTCCGCTCCAAAATCTCGGCAGATGCCCCGGTGTTCATCCCGCCTGATCTGGAGCGTCATGTCCTGCGGAATTATCCGCTGGGACATGTGATTCCTTATGTGAATATGCAGATGCTGCTCGGCCATCATCTCGGTCTGCGCGGCTCTGTAGAGGCGCAATTGGCAGCGCGGGACCCGCGTACGGTAGAATTGAAAGAGACCGTGGACGATATTCTGCATCAGGCGATGCTCGAAGGTACGATCGTCCCGCATGCGATGTACCAGTTCTTCCCGGCCCAGTCACGCGGGAATGACATTCTGATCTATGATCCGCAGGATCAGGCCAAGGTGCTGCATACCTTCACCTTCCCGCGCCAGAATGTGGAGCCGTATCTCTGCCTTGCTGACTTCCTGAAGCCAGTGGAGGGCGGAGTCATGGACTATGTGGGCTTCCTGGTGGTTACTGCGGGCCATGGGGTCCGTGAATTATCGACTGAACTTAAGGATAAGGGTGATTATCTCCGTTCCCATGCTCTGCAGGCAGTCGCTCTTGAGGTCGCAGAAGGTCTGGCTGAACGTGTCCATCATATGATGCGCGATACCTGGGGATTCCCGGACCCGGCAGATATGACTATGAAGCAAAGACATGGCGCACGTTACCAGGGCATCCGTGTATCCTTCGGCTACCCGGCCTGCCCGGATCTGGAGGATCAGGGGCCGTTATTCAAGCTCATGAAGCCTGAGGATATCGGCGTGCAGCTTACCGAGGGCTTCATGATGGAGCCGGAGGCTTCGGTCTCGGCGATGGTCTTTGCCCACCCGGAAGCGCAGTATTTCAATGTGGAGAAGCTCTGAGCCTTCCGCATGCTTACCGGTCAGAAGGGGCTATGCCCCGACTTTTCGGAACCTCCCGTTACCGGGAGGTTTTTTGCTGCAAAAGATGCTTTTGCAGCAAAAACAGAGTAGAATTCTTGTCATAAGAACAGACAAGATCACAAAAAATAAGGAAGACATCAGGGCGAGAGAGAGGAGGGGCATAATGGAAATCTATTTTCTCGGAACGAATGCCGGGGTGCCGACGCTGCAGCGCAATGTGACGTCGGTTGCACTCCGGCTGCTTGAAGAACGGCGAACCTTCTGGATGTTCGACTGCGGGGAAGGGACACAGCATCAGGTTCTGCGCTCGCCGCTGCGGCTGGGCAAGCTGGAGAAGCTATTTATCACCCATCTGCACGGTGATCATCTGTTTGGCCTGCCCGGACTCATCTCCAGCAGGGGCTACCAGGGCGGGACTTCACCGCTTACGGTGTACGGACCTCCCGGGCTCAAGGCATATCTGGACATATCGCTGTCTGTCAGCCAGTCCCGCATTCCTTATAAGCTGGAGATTGTGGAGCACAGCGGCGGGCTGATTTTTGAGGATGAGACCTTCAAGGTGGAAGCAGGACTGCTGGAGCACCGGATTGACAGCTATGGCTACCGGGTTACGGAGAAGGACAGTCCGGGTAACCTGAATACGGAGCTGCTGAAGAGCTATGGACTGAAGCCGGGACCGCTATATGGCCGGTTAAAAAAAGGCGAGGATATCACGACTGATGAAGGCGTGCTGATCCGGGCGGCCGAGGTGATTCATGCACCCAAGCGCGGACGTATCGTAGTTATTCTGGGAGATACCCGGCCTTGTGCGGGCTCACTGCCGCTGGCGCAGGATGCCGATCTGATTATTCATGAGGCGACATTTGCCCATGGCCTAGCAGAAATGGCTCATCAATATCATCACAGCACTGCACAGCAGGCTGCGGAGCTGGCAAGGGATGCAGGCGGGGCTGAGCTGATCTTGACCCACTTCAGCTCGCGTTACACTTCGCAGGAGGAGCTCGCTCCGCTGCTGAAGGAAGCGCAGGAGATCTTCCCGAATACGCTGCTGGCAGAGGAATTCTGCACCTTCCCGGTCTACCGGAGAACCCCGGGAAATGACGCTGCGGACTGAATTATTTTCCGGGAAAGCGCAGGAAATGACAGGGCTATGCCAAAAATAGCCGGGCGCTGCAGGAGTTCGCTAGCGTTCGACGAAGAACGTTAAATTTAAAGTAAAAGCTGAGGATTAAGCGTACGAAGCAGTAGAGAAAATGCCGAAACGAAGCGGCTAAAAATAGCAGGCAGGCGGGCAATAAATCCATTCACAGCGTGCTTCCCGGAGAAGCCGCCGCTGCTCTGAAATATAATTCATAGGGTTAATAATAAATGAGATGAACCAACGAGTTCGAATCGACAGGAGGAGTTATGAACAATATCGGAGGCTTGTTAATTGATCTGGATGGCACCTTGTATCATGGCGGCAGAATGATTCCCGGGGCCCAGCGGCTGATATCAGCGCTTCGTGCGGCGGAGATTCCGTTCCTGTATGTGACGAATAACTCTTCAAGAACACCGGCGAGTGTAGCTGCACATTTGCGCGGAATGGGCATTGAAGCCAGGCCCGAGGAGGTCTGCACTTCATCGCTGGCTGCCGCCCGTTACATTGCCGGAGAATCTCCGGGAGCATCCGTGGCGATACTTGGAGAAGAGGGGCTGGTGGAAGCCTGCACAGAGGCAGGGCTAACCCTGGTCTCCGAGCATCCGCAGGTTGTCGTGCAGGGGATCGACCGTTCTTTTACATATGAAGCACTGGCCCGCGCCTCGCGTTGGATTCGTGAAGGAGCCAGATTCGTCCTGACCAATCCCGACCTGATGCTTCCCTCCGATGACGGAGTGATGCCCGGTGCAGGTACGATAGGTGCAGCTATTGAAGCAGCCAGCGGAGTGGCGCCCGTGGTCATCGGCAAGCCCGAGACGCACCTGGTGACATATGCGACATCTCTGCTCGGTATCAAGCCGGAGGATGCGGTGATGGTGGGTGACAATATGAGAACGGATATCTTGGCGGGGGCCAATGCAGGCTGCCGGACTGTACTGGTGCTTACGGGACTTACCACCCGGGATAATCTGGAGCATTACCAGCAGCTGACCGGAGTCAAGCCTGATGAAATTTGTGCTGATTTAGCTGAACTTATGGTACTGCTCGGTGTATAATGACAAAGGTGACCATTTGACCATCCAAGAAGGGAAGATGACAATATGCCGGAATTGCCGGAAATGGAGAATTACAGAAAGCTGCTTAGCCAGCATCTAATAAACGTACCCATTACAGGGGTAACCGTAAATAGAGAAAAGACTATCAATATGGAGACTGAAGAATTCGTGAAGGGACTGGTTGGTGCCCGAATTGTATTCGTGGAACGCCGCGCCAAGCATATCCTCTTCCATCTGCATGACGGCCGCAGACTGCTGCTGCATCTGATGCTGGGCGGACTACTGTTCTATGGTACAGAGGAAGAACGTCCTGACCGTACTACACAGGTTGAGCTTGCGTTCGGTGAGCATATCCTCTACTTCATGGGACTGCGTTTGGGCTATCTCCATCTGCTGTCTGTCAAGGAGGGTGAAGCGGCAATGGGGAAGCTTGGACCCGAGCTGCTGGACCGCCGGATGACGGCCGAACGCTTCGCCGGACTGCTCAAGGGACGGCGCGGCGCGCTGAAGAGTCTGCTGGTTAACCAGCATGTTATGGCCGGAATCGGCAACTGCTATGCCGACGAGATTGCTTATGAAGCCCGTCTGCTACCATCTACGCTTGTTCAGAATCTGTCACCGGAAGCGGTGACCCGGCTGTACGACAGCGTGCGTAAGGTGTTAACGGATGCCACTGAAATCGGCGGGTATATGGAAATGCCGTTCATGACCGGCGACACCGTGACCGGTTCTTATAATGATGCCTGTAAAGTGTATGACCGTGAAGGCGAGCCTTGCCTGCGCGGCGGGGGAACCATAGTGAAGACAGAGCTGTCTGGACGCAAGGTGTTCTATTGCCCGGATTGCCAGCATGACGCATAGCCCCTTCATAGGGGCGCATGTCAGCATTCGCGGCGGGTACGGGCAGGCTGCCCGGTCCGCCAGGGAGAGCGGGGCTACATGTTTTCAGTATTTTCCGAAGAATCCGCGCAGTCTGAAGCTGAAGCCGGTAGACTACCGCGATGCAAGCAGCTGCGCAGAATACTGCCGGGAGCAGGGGATGGCTTCCATTGCCCACACCCCGTATCCGACGAATCTGGCTGCTGGCCCGGGCGACAGAGAGGTGATGATTGCCTCCCTGCGCAACGATCTGGAGATTGCCGAGGCGTGCGGATCGGTGGGCATTGTGGTGCATTTCGGCCATTTTGCCGGGATGGAGCCGTTACAGGGTTATCAAAAAATTATACAATGTATGAACGAGGTGCTGGCAGACTGGACGGGACAAACCAAGCTGCTGCTTGAGAATATGGCAGGGAACCATGGGTATGAAGGCATGACGCCCGAAGAGCTGGTCAAGGTCCGTGAGCTGTGCCGCTACCCGGAGAAGATCGGCTTTTGCTTCGATACCTGCCATGCTTTCGCTGCGGGTATCTGGAATCCGGAGCAGACGGAGGAGCTTATCGCACGCGGTGAGAAGCTAGGGTACTGGGCGAATCTGGCGGCTGTGCATTTGAATGACTCCCGGTTCCCCTACGGCTCAAGGCGGGACAGACATGCTGGAATCGGTAGCGGATACATCGGGGGTGCGGCGCTTAGCCAGCTTGTGAAGATGGAGGCCCTGGCTGATAAAGTGATCGTTATGGAAACAGAAAAGGGACCGGATGGCACGCACAGAGCGGAAATTGCTGCTGTGAGGAGCTGGTTTGAGGCGGGGGAGGATTGAAAGATGAAGGAAATGAATCAGCCGGAGCTGCTGGAGCTGCTGGCCACGAAGGGCGAGCCGCTTGTCCTGTTCCTGCATACCCCGCTATGCGGAACCTGTAAGGCAGCCCGGCGGATGATTGAGGTGGCGGAGCATCTGCTTCCGCCTGGCCTTTTGATTGCTGAGGGGAATGTCAATAGGCTTCCTGATCTGGTGAACACCTATCAAATCTCAAGTGTGCCCGCTCTGTTGGCCGTATCTGCTGACCGCAGCGCTGAACCGGACATCATCTATTCCTTACACTCAGTTGAACGGGTGCTGGCATACATAAGGAGAGTGACATTATAATGATATCATTACAACATCTGTCCCTGCGCAGGGAGGAGAGCCTGATTCTTGACGATGTATCGCTTACCATGAAGCAGGGGGAGAACTGGGTCATTCTCGGGCGTAACGGCTCCGGCAAAACCACCCTGCTGGAAATGATGACCGGCTACCTGTTCCCCAGCAAGGGCTCCGTTGAAGTGCTGGGGTACAAGTATGGTCAATGTGATCTGCGCGAGGTGCGCAAGAGAATCGGTTATATCGGCCCGTCCCTGATGGAAAAGCTCTCGCTAACCGACCCGGTCTGGGAGGTTGTAGCTACTGGGGCCTATGCGTATTTACGCTTCTACCAGGAGATTCCGCAAAGTGTGAAGGACAGGTCGCTTAAGCTGCTGGAGGAGATGAACCTCGGCGAACTGGCTTATCATCCGTTCGGCTTGTTATCCCAGGGGGAGCGTAAGAAGGCTATGCTGGCCCGCTGCCTGATCGCAGAGCCTAAGCTGCTTATTATGGACGAGCCTTGCGCCGGTCTTGATTTATATGAACGGGAGAAAATGCTTGCCGAGATCGACAAGCTGCGGCAGCATAACGTTGGAGTGGTGTATGTCACCCATCATGTGGAGGAGATTGTTCCGCTCTTCACTCACGTGGCGCTGATCCGTGACGGGAAGCTGGCAGGAGCCGGTCCCAAGGAAGAGGTGCTGACGCAGGAGATGCTGATGGCTACTTATGATCTTCCGGTCAAGGTTGAATGGGATAATGGACGTCCCTGGATAAAAATAAGTTCTGGAGGCACAACGATTTGAACGATGTTACGGAAGACAAGATCATTTCAAGATATATCTGCACGGCGAACCATGGCTTCGCCCCCTATGCACAGGAGGAGCTTAGACGCCTGTTCGGAGCGGTGAAAAGCACCTTGCTGCTGCCGGGAGAAATCTTCCTGGCCACGCTTGAGGCGGAGCCGGAGGAGGTAACGCAGCGGCTGGCACAGAACCTGCCGGTCTTCTTGCGCCACATCCAGCCAGTTGATTTCCAGGACACCGGCGATCTGCCGGCTCTGGAACGGCTGGCGGTATACTTAAGCCGGCGTTCGGAGCTGCAAGGCGAGAAGGTGTCGCTGCATGTTCGTAAAGGCTCGTCCTCCTTCTGGGAGCAGAGTCCGGGTGAACTGCGCGAGTGGCTGCAAGGCAAGCTTGACAGCCTGGATGCCGAGTTCACCGTGCAGGAGCCCGCTTGGGTGATCTCCGTCTATGCGGACGGTGACGCGCTGTATGCCGGTGTATCCCGGCCGGAGGCGAACCTGTCCAGCTGGAATGGCGGCATGATCCGCTTCCGCAAGGAGGACGGACAGATCTCACGGGCCAAATTCAAGCTGATGGAGGCGGAGAAGGAATTCGCTATTCCGTTCTACAGCTTCAAGAATGCGGTCGATATCGGCGCTTCTCCGGGCGGCTGGACTTCGTTCCTGCTGGAGCGCGGTCTCAAGGTTACTGCTGTTGATCCGGCGCTGATGCACGAGTCCTTACGTAAGAATCCGGCACTCAAGATTCTGCGCAAAAATGCCGGAGAGGTCAAATTCCGTGAGAACGAATTTGACCTGCTGGTCTGCGATATGAGCTGGAGCCCCAAGCTGATGGCGAAGCTGGTCACTGAGCTGCTGCATAGCCTGACACCGGGCGGCAGCGCGATTGTTACCGTGAAGCTGATGCACAAGAAGCCCATGGCGGTGATCAAGGAGATCATCACCATGTTTGAAGGCCAGCGGATGCAGGTCCAGCGTGCGAAGCAGCTGTTCCACAACCGGGACGAGATTACACTTTATATGATTAAGTATTAATTCATATTTGCAGGATTATGGGAAAGCATCCCGCAGTCTGCACCTCCGGCTTCTTGCTGGTTCCGGTGCGGGCAGTGGGGGCTTTTTTTGCGTTATACAACATTCTATATGAACAGGCGGGGAAGAGATGGAATTCACAGGAAAGTTAAGTCCCGGACAGATTCTGGGAGGGCGTTATTATGTAACCGGGCTGATAGGAACAGGCGGAATGAGCCGGGTATATCTGGCGGAGGATGTGCGGCTGCCGGGCATGCTGCGGGCCATTAAAGAAAGTGTAATCCGGGAGGGGAGTTATGGTGCGGGCGCCATTCAGGCGGAAGCGGAGCTGTTAATCTCGCTACGTCATCCGCTGCTCCCGCAGATTGCGGATTTCTTTCCGCCGGACGCTGACGGCTACACCTATCTGGTGATGGATTATATCGAGGGCATCACCCTGCATCAGTATATGGCAGAGCATCCCGCTGCAATGACGGGAGAGCGAATCCTCAGCTATGCCCGGCAGCTGCTGGAGGTACTGCATTATTTGCACAGCCATGAGCCGCCGATCGTCTACCGGGATCTCAAGCCTTCTAATATCATGCTGACTGGAGAGCATGAGCTGAGGCTCATTGACTTCGGGATTGCGCGCAGGCTGAGAAACGGCTCCGGTGAGGATACGGAGAAGCTAGGAACAGCCGGGTTCGCAGCCCCGGAGCAATATGGGGGCGGGCAGAGCAGTCCGGTGTCGGACCTGTACGGGCTTGGCGCGCTGCTGCTGTATATGGCTTCCCGCGGGGAGTTCAGCGCCTGGCAGCCCGGGATGGAGCGGAAGCTGCAGGGTCAGCTCCCGGACCGGATGATTCCGGTCATACGGCGGCTGCTGCGGCATCACCCGGAGGAACGGTATGGCAGTGCTGAGGAGGTAAGGATGGTCCTCCAGCAGCTGGAGATTGGTGGTGCGGGGGAAGCTAGACATGAGCGGACGAACATACGCAAGGCTGCGGATGACCTACACTCGCAGCAATCGCCTGTGGTAGTGGCAGTATTAGGAGTGTCCCCCGGGATTGGGACCACGCATACCTCGCTTGCTGTCAGCCGCTGCCTGTCGTCCTCCGGACGGACGGCATGGGTAGATTGTAATCCCGGTTCGCAGGTATTTAACCGCATGAAGGAAATGGCGGGGAGCCCTGAAATAAACGGTGTTCATGGGACACAGATGCAACCGTTCAACTGGATGGGAGTGGACTACTGGAGGCTGCTCCCTTCGGAGGGACTCCCGCAGGTACCGGATCAAGCCTATGCTTACATCGTCATGGATCTTGGAACCGACGGCGGTGAGGGGGCGCTGGAAGCGTTCACAGGCAGCAGCTTCCCGTTGTTGATTGCCTCCGCTGCGGATTGGCGGCTGGAGGATACCCTGCACTGGCTGCGCCGCAGAGGCCTGATTCCCCGGCCGGAATGGCGGATCTGTCTGCCGCTGGCCGGGGAGCATACTGTGGCGCTGCTGGCTTCCCTGCTTGAACCTGCCAGCGTATACAGCCTGCCGCTTCAGCAGGACCCTTTTCAGAGTAAAGGGAAGCTGGTTCAGGCCATTAGGGGGCTGATTGGTCCGCTTAAGGGTGCACGTTTTCCTGCAAAGAATATTAGATTGTTTCAGAAAAAGAGCTGAACGCTCAGAGCTTTTTGACAGTTTTTCAGAAATCGGGCTTTATTTCTATTTCAGTGCAGGGGGCAGGTGTGCTAGAATGGAGCGATATCTATAATTATTGAACCTCTTGGTATTTACAATATAGAATGGAGCTTGCAGAGAATTTATGAGTTTACTTAGTGTAGAAGACGTTTCCCATAATTTCGGGGACCGGGTGTTGTTCAAGGATGTGTCCTTCCGTCTGCTGGATGGAGAGCATGTGGGAATCGTGGGTGCGAACGGCGTGGGCAAATCGACGCTGATGAATATTTTGACCGGCAAATTATTGAAGGACAACGGTAAGGTGGAATGGACGCCGCGGGTCCGTTACGGATATCTGGATCAGCATACCCTGCTTACCGCCGGTAAAACCGTGCGCGATGTGCTTAAAGATGCCTTCCTGCCGCTGCTGGAGCTGGAGCATGAGATGCTGGCGATTACCGATCGAATGGGGGAGGCGACTCCCGAGGAGCTGGACCTGCTGCTTGAGCAGATGGGCGACATTCAGGAGCAACTCGATATCGGCGACTTTTACCTTATTGATGTGAAGGTTGAAGAAATGGCGAACGGACTGGGCCTGACGGCGATCGGTCTGGACCGGGATGTCACTTCCCTGAGCGGGGGACAGCGGACCAAGGTTCTGCTGGCGAAGCTGCTGCTGGAGAAACCGAATGTACTGCTGCTCGATGAGCCTACCAACTATCTCGATGTGGAGCATATTGACTGGCTGACGAATTATCTGAAGCAATATCCGTATGCGTTCATGCTGATCTCCCATGACACGGAATTCATGAATAAGGTGGTCGATGTGATCTATCATCTGGAGTTCTCCAAGCTGACCCGCTATACGGCCAATTACGAGAAGTTCCTGGAGATGGCGGGGATGAACAAGGCCCAGCATATTGATGCGTACGAGAAGCAGCAGGATTTCATCAAAAAGCAGGAGGACTTCATTCAGCGCAACAAAGCGCGTGCCTCCACCTCAGGCCGGGCCAAGAGCCGGGAGAAGCAGCTTGGACGGATGGAGCGGATTGACAAGCCGGAAGAGGCGATGAAGCCTACGTTCCAGTTCAAGGAGAGCCGGGCCAGCGGGAAGACGGTGTTCGAGGGCGTTGATTTCGAGATCGGGTATGACCGTCCGCTGCTGCCAAGTAAGCTGAATATGATCA
The DNA here is from genome assembly GCF_038000365.1 of Paenibacillus sp. FSL R7-0333. Classification (NCBI taxonomy): domain Bacteria; kingdom Bacillati; phylum Bacillota; class Bacilli; order Caryophanales; family Paenibacillaceae; genus Paenibacillus; species Paenibacillus sp. FSL R7-0333. The sequence continues at coordinate 3,912,688 of NZ_JBBOBZ010000001.1, read as the reverse complement.
TAGAACGCGGTGACAAGATTGCGATTGTCGGCTACAATGGGGTCGGTAAATCGACGCTGCTCAAAACGATCCTGGGTGTTATCCCTACGTACAGCGGCAAAACCTACCTGGGAGATTATCTGAGTTCTGCCTATTTCCAGCAGGAGCTGAAGGCGGAGAATATCACGCCGATTGAAGACGTATGGAATGAATTCTCCGGCCTGACCCAGAATGAAGTGCGTGGCCATCTGGCCCGCTGCGGTCTCAAAAACGAGCATATCACCCGTCCGATGAACATGCTGAGCGGCGGCGAGCAGGCTAAGGTCCGCTTGTGCAAGCTGATGATGCGTGAGAGCAACTGGATTCTGTTCGATGAGCCTACGAATCACCTTGATATTGTAGCCAAGGCTGAGCTTAAGCGGGCGCTTATGGAATACAAGGGAACGATTCTGCTGGTGTCCCATGAACCGGAGTTTTACGAGGATTGGGTGACGAAGGTCTGGAATGTGGAGCAGTGGTCCGCGCAGACCGTATACTAATGGAGTCCGGGAAAAGTGGAGGTCTGCGCTTTTCCCGGTTTTTTAACAAAAACCTACGTACATAGGGGGCTGTTCAGAGATGGGTCCTGATCAAAATACGCCGGTTCCGGCTTCTTCGGCCGGCAGGGATGGCAGATATTCAAGACAGGTCCGCTTCGCGCCGTTCGGCGCAGCAGGACAGCAGGGGCTGGCACGTTCCTGTGTGCTGGTCGTTGGCATGGGGGCGCTGGGGACAGGCATCGCCGAGACATTAGCCCGCTGCGGGGTAGGGCGGCTTATCCTTGTTGACCGTGACTATGTGGAATGGAGTAACCTGCAACGCCAGCAGTTGTATACGGAAGAAGATGCCCGTGTGCGCACGCCCAAGGCGGCTGCAGCCCGTACCCGGCTGATGGCGGTCAATTCGGAGATTGTGATTGAAGCCCATGTGCTCGATGTACGTGCAGAGGAGCTGGAGAGTCTGCTTCCCGGCGTGGATCTGATTATGGACGGGACCGATAACTTCGATACCCGGTTGATCATCAATGACCTGGCTCAAAAGCACGGCATCCCCTGGATCTACGGAGCCTGTGTCGGAAGTTACGGCATTACGTATACGATTCTGCCGGGTGAAACCCCTTGTCTGAATTGTCTGCTGGGCACGATCCCGCTCGGCGGGGATACCTGCGATACGGCGGGCATTCTTCCGCAAGCGGTGCAGATGGTTACTACGAATGGAACGGCTGAGGCGCTGAAGCTGCTCGGCGGATTCAAGGACAAGCTGCGCGGCAAGCTGCTGACCTTCGATATCTGGCGTAATGAGCAGCAGGAGATTGGGGTTCAGATGGCGAAAAAGACGGACTGTCCCTCATGCGGTGAATCACGGAGCTATCCGTATCTGTCAGCCTCTAACACAGAGCGCAGCGACGTGCTGTGCGGCAGGGATACGGTGCAGATCCGTCCGGCACACCGCAGAAGCCTTGATCTGGAGGAGACGGCCGCCCGCCTGTCCAGGCTCAGCAGCGGCAAGGTGGAGAGCAATCCGTATCTGGTTTCTTTTACAGAAGAGCCGTACCGGATGGTTGTGTTCACAGACGGGAGAGCCTTAATACATGGAACCAGTGATATCGCAGCCGCCCGCAGCTATTATCACCGGTATTTCGGATAATGGAGGAGAAACGTAATGAACAAGGGAACCATCCGTCATATGGCCGTATTTACACTCAAATCTGCCCCGGATTCGGAGGAGACCAGAGCTTTCCTGCGGGATGGTGCTGAGATTCTTAGCGGGATTCCGGTGGTGGAGAATTTCGAGGTGCTGCGTCAGGTCAGCGCCAAGTGTGAGCACCAGTACGGATTCTCGATGGAGTTCGCCGATCAGGCGGCTTATGATGCCTACAATAATCATCCGGCGCATCAGGCTTTTGTCGCAGAGCGCTGGGACACCCAGGTGTCCGCATTCCAGGAGATCGATTTCGTACAAATATAAGAAATTATATGTTGCACACGATTAGTGCCGCAAAGAGACCATTCCCCCGAATGGTCTCTTTGTTTTGCGGGAATTCTAGGTATCATCTGCGGCGGCACAGCCGGTGCAAGACTGGTACAGGGGGACTATCCCGGTGAATGAAAAGATAGCATGGTATATACCCGGTCCGCGCCCGGATAGCCTTGAAGCTGATGCAGACAGAGAGGATAGGGCTGCCGGCCGTATCGGGCTTGAGGAGGCCATCCATAGCCTTGGTATAAGAACAGCAATAAGCGAAGACCTGGATAGTCTTCGCTTATTGCTCTCAGGCGGTGAGCCTGTGCTTCTGCTCGCGGAGCTGGAGGAACCCGGAGGCTGGGCGGGCTGGGAAGCTGTCTCGGAGGCGCGGAAGGAGGGGATGATTCTGCCGGTGATGGTCATATCCGGAGGGGCGCCTGGAGTGAAAGGGGAAGCGGCTGTCTCCGTATTCGATGCCGGAGGCAACGAATACATGGAGAAGCCTGTACATACCGGTGAGTTCAAACGCAGAATATTGAATCTACTTAAGCTGACAGGCCGCCGTAGAGATGCGGCCTCGCTGCTTAAGGTGGACGGATTGCTCCTCGATCGCGGACGCCGGCAGGTCATCCGGGATGGAGCCGAGCTGAAGATGACCCCCAAGGAATTCGACCTGCTGTATTATCTGGCAGAGAATCTGGGTGAAGTCTGTCCCCGTGCTGAAATATTGCAGCAGGTATGGGGGTATCATTTTCAAGCGGATACCAATGTGGTGGATGTGTACATCCGGCATCTGCGACTGAAGGTGGATAAAGGCCGCCGGAATAAACTGATTCATACGGTGCGTGGAACCGGATATGTACTGCGGACACCGGAGAGCGGGGCCACAAACTGACGGCCGCTGCAAGCAGCTCTCCGGCTAATAGACATGTACTCTCTTGGTACAAGCTATAATAGGTCTTCTGGCTGTTACAGTACGCGGCGTGATTTCAAGTAGGTTTTTTTCCAGTTACCCGAATTCAGATCTGAAATGGTCACGCCGGGTGAGCCGTAAGTGTGCAGGATCTTGCCATTGCCGGCATATACAGCCACATGGGTGACGTTCTTGCCGTTGGCCCGGCTTCCGCTGGAGAAGAACACCAGATCGCCGACACGCAGATTGGCTTTGCTGACCGATTTACCCACTTTAGATTGGGCAACGGACGTACGGGGCAGATCTACACCATATTTTTTGAAAATATATTGAGTAAAGGAGGAGCAGTCAAAATAACGTGTAGTTGAAGTGGAGGCACCGAACTGGTAACGCGTACCCAGATACTTCTTGCCGAAGCTGACCACTTTGGAGCCAGTGGAAGATGCGGATACAGAATCGGCACTTACAGAATCGGCAGATACAGCATCAGCGGATACAGCTGAAGCGGCAGCAGGGGCTGTTCCTGCTCCGGTTGCGAGTAAGGCGCTGAACCCGATTGTTGTGCACAGACCAATTGTCATTGCTTGCTTGAACCATTGTTGCTTATTCATGTTGTATACCTCCAAGGTTGTAATGAATTCTAGTAGTTTCGTTCGTCTGATTCGTAGTATAGCAGGTTATGACAGGCCTAAATTATGGAAGAGATGGGCTAAATGCAGGCGGGATATGCAATGTAAGCGTTTTATTAAAATCACATTAAAAGTTACAAAATATTAATATTTGCGTAGTGAGTTCGCCGAAAAAAGCCGGGAAACCCTTGATGTACAAAGGGTTTCCCGGCTTTACGATTTTGAAACAAAGGTTACAGCGATGTCTCCAAAAATCTATGTATTCAGTCCTTGCTCTGAATAATTAGCAGAAGTCCGCTCTCAATATGAACGGTTCCGCTCTGCTCCAGCAGCACATTGCTCACGGCCAGGGATTGCCCTAACTTGAGGGTGGCGTTCTCCAGAGGATATTGGAAGCCCTGAAGGGTGATGCCCGTTACCTCGGGAGTCAGAGGCAGCAAGGAGACATAGGAATACCCCCGTTCCTCTACAACCGCCTGAGAGCCGGTAAGCGTAATGTAGTTGTTCGCATCCATAATAGAGCAGGCTACCTGCCGTTGCAGTGCTCTTGTCATCATTTGAATGCTGGCCAGCGTATGGTCCATGCGCGTACCCGTTACCCCGATCATCAGAATAGACTGCGGCTGGAGGTTCAGGGCAAGATCCAGGGCCATTTCACTGTCGGTAAGGTCTTTGTTGACCGGATCACAGCTTATAGTCTTCTTGCTTCCCGCCTGAATCCGCTCCAGTGCCTCAGGAGAGACAGAATCGAAATCACCAACGGCAAGCTGGGGGGTGAAGCCATGATCAATCAGGAACAGCGCTCCCCGGTCAGCACCGATAATATAATCCTCTTCATCTAATAAGCGCAGGCATTCCGCGGTCAGTTCACCGCCTGCAACAATTACAATACGCCCGGATGGCAATAGCTCCCCCTCCTTGTTGTTCAATTAAGTTCATCATCCTGAACAGTATATAGCAGTTTCAAAAGTTGTACAATTGCCGCGCTGACGCTAAAATAGGGTTAGTGCGTCTGACCGCACCCATCCATTACGGATGATAAGGAATGCTTGAGCGCAGGAGGTGAGAGGGATCGTTAACGTGTTGTTTGTATGTCTGGGGAATATTTGCCGTTCGCCGATGGCAGAAGCTGTGCTGCGCAGCAAGATTGAACAGCGTCAGCTTGCGGATCAGATTACAGTGGATTCTGCAGGAACGGGAGACTGGCATATCGGAAAAGCGCCGCATGAAGGGACAAGGCGTATCCTTGATCTGCATGGCATCAGCTATGAGTATATGAGAGCAAGGCTGGTAGCCAGTGAGGATTTCGAGAGATTCGAATATATCATCTGCATGGACAAGTCCAACGGGGAGAATGTGCGCAAAATTCCCGGCGGTGAGCAGTCCAAGCTGTTGTTCTTCATGGATCTGTTGCCGGATGAGGAGCTGCGTGAAGTGCCTGACCCGTATTTCACCGGTAATTTCGAGCAGGTCTATGATTTAATCAACGCCGGTTGTGATGTGCTGCTGGAACGGATTATTCAGGAGAAATAAATTATCCTTCTATTTCTCGCTGAAACGGTACCGTCCTTTAAAAGGACGGCAAAGCCGCTTCCAATTGGCAGGCATAGTGCTACAGCCGGACCGGTTGCCGTCCTTATAATTTAAGGAACGGCACCGTATGTCCGATTCGTGATGAAAGCGCAGTCAGTCGTGCTGCATACATAAGTTCGTAAGATGTTCACTTTTGGGGTTCTATTTGCTGTTTCAGGAGCTGAAGAAATAGAGTAATGATTCCGGGAGCTCTTTTTGCCAAAAACCCCAAAGATGCTGGCCGTCCTTCTCGCGGTAGGACACCGTGGCTCCCTTGGCTTCAAGCATGGCCTTGGTCTCCCGGTTCATCTCCACGAAATCATAGACGCCGGTATCGGTCTTGTAGTCGCGCTCTTGAAGCCCTACAACCATGTTGATCTGAAGCCAGGAGAGATCCTCCTCTTGTGATAACAGCTCGCGGGTCTCGGGATAGTAGGCGCCGGAGAGGCTGAGCACACGGCTGAATAATCCCGGATACGCCAGCGCCAGGTGGAGGGAGACACTGCCGCCCAGGGAATCACCGGCTACGATCCGCTCCTCCGGTGTGCGCCGGACAGGATAATTATGTTCAATGAAGGGAATAATCTCTTCGGCGAAGCATGCAAGGTACTGCTTGAAGCGGCTGCCGAACGGAGCGTATTCAGCGGTGCGGACTGCCACGTTCACTTCGACGCCCACTATAATGAAGGGTTCCACGTCCTGCTCCAGAATCAGCTGACCAGCCAAGGTGGCAATCCGGCCGAAGTTGAAGAATTCTTCACCGTCCTGGCAGTAGACGACGGGATAGCTGAGTACTTCATTATATCCGGGGGGAAGATAGATACGCAGCTTGCGCTCTTCCTGCAGGTGTTCGCTCCACAGTGTTTGTTTTACAATTGTACGTTTCAGAAAAACAGGTTCGCTCATTGTCAAATCGTCACCTTTCATGTCGGATTTTGCTTAAGACTTAGTGTTGCGTTAAAATTAACCAAGCGGCAAATGTGGGATATATCATTTACTTGATAAATATCCTTCAATCTGTTATAGGATATTTAAACGCCTGTTATACATACAAAATTTATGGAAACATAAATTTTATGCGTATTTCTTTGACGAAACAGATACAACAGGTGTATAATAATTCTATAACAGAGACCACTGATATTCAAATTTTTTTATTGAGGTGAAGATAATGACTAGAGTTCCTTATGAAGTGTATACAGAGGACGTTGAAGCCCTTACGGTTCTTTCCCCGGATGGAGAAATTATCAACAAGGAAATGATGCCTAACCTTACCGATGATCAATTGAAAGAAATCATGTACCGTATGGTATTTACCCGTACCTGGGATGACCGTGCTGTCAACCTGGGCCGTCAAGGCCGTCTCGGCTTCTATGCACCGGTATCCGGACAGGAAGCTACAATGATCGGCAGCGAGTACGCTTTGCAGAAGGAAGATTTCGTCTGCCCGGGCTACCGTGATATTCCACAGCTCGTATGGCATGGCCTTCCATTATATCAGGCTTTCCTGTATTCCCGCGGACATCAGCATGGCGGACAGATTCCTGATGGCGTGAATGTACTGATGCCGCAGATCATTATCGGAGCACAGATCCTTCATGCTACCGGTATTGCTATGGGCTTCAAATTGAAGAAACAGCAGAACGTTGCAATCACATATACCGGTGACGGCGGTTCGTCTGAAGGCGACTTCTACGAAGGCCTTAACTATGCAGGAGTATATAAGCTGCCGGTGATCTTCTTCGTTCAGAACAACGGCTATGCCATCACCACTCCGTTCTCGAAGCAGACAGCAGCGAAATCCATCGCCCACAAGGCGGTTGCCGCAGGGATTCCCGGAATCAAGATCGACGGTATGGACGTCTTTGCAGTAATCTCTGCTGTACAGCAGGCTGCTGAACGTGCCCGCAAAGGCGAAGGCGCCACACTGATCGAAGCGGTAACCTACCGTTTCCGTCCGCATTCCCTCTCCGATGATGCCAGTAAGTACCGTACGAAGGAAGAAGAAGGTCAATGGAATGAGAAAGATCCGATTGCCCGTCTCGCCAAGTACCTGGAGAAGAAAGGCCTCTGGACAGAAGAGGACACTCTGCGCGTAAGAGAAGAAGCGAAAGCAACTGTGAACGAGCAGATTAAGAAAGCAGAACAGACCGAAAAAATGACCATTCCCGGCTTGATCGACAGCATGTTCGAGGTAACTCCGAAACATCTTGAAGAACAAAAAGCCGATTTTGAATAAGGGGGATATCACGCAATGGCACAGATGAATATGAAAGAAGCAATTCGTGACGCAATGCGCGTTGAACTAACTCGTGACCCCAATGTTCTTATCTTCGGAGAAGACGTTGGTAATGTAGGCGGCGTGTTCCGTGTAACGGAAGGGCTGCAGAAGGAATTTGGCGAGGAGCGCGTTTTCGATACACCGCTGGCAGAGTCCGCTATTGGCGGTTTGGCTTTTGGTCTCGGCGTACAGGGCTTCCGTCCGATCGCTGAGATCCAGTTCGTAGGCTTCATCTTCGAAGCTCTGGATCAGATCGTTATTCAGGCAGCACGCCTGCGCTGGCGTTCCGGGGGCAAGTACAATGCTCCTGTAGTCTTCCGCACTCCGTTCGGCGGCGGCGTTAAGGCAGCCGAGCTGCATACCGATTCCCTGGAAGGCCTGATTGCCCAGAGTCCTGGTATCAAAGTAGTTATTCCTTCTAATCCATACGATGCGAAGGGGCTGCTGATCGCTTCGATCCGCGACAATGACCCTGTATTCTTCATGGAGCACTTGAACCTGTACCATGCTTTCCGTGCAGAGGTGCCTGAAGGTGAATATACCGTTGAACTCGGCAAAGCGAATGTAGTTCGCGAAGGTACGGATGTATCTATCATTACCTACGGTCTAATGGTACATACAGCGACCAAAGCGGCCGACCAGCTCGAGAAAGAAGGCATCAAAGTCGAAATTATCGACCTTCGTACCGTTAGCCCGATTGATATCGACACCATTGTGGCTTCCATCAAGAAGACTAACCGTGCGATTGTTGTACAAGAAGCTCAGAAGAGCTCCGGCGTAGCCGCTGAGGTTATTGCCCAGATTAACGAAAAAGCTCTGCTGCACCTGGAAGCCCCTGTGCTTCGTGTAGCAGGTCCAGATACCATTTTCCCGTTTGCTCAAATCGAAGATACTTGGATTCCTACCCCTGCACGTGTCATCACGGCAGTTAAGAAAGTCATGGAATTCTAGGAAGTAACGACCTTGCCGTCCTTGTATAAAGGGCGGCAGCCGTTTCTGTCTTCTATCAAACAGGACTGTTGGAATAACTCAACATAATTTATAGGAGGTTATCAAGGTGGCAAAATTTGAGTACCGGTTCCCTGAGCTGGGCGAAGGTCTGCATGAAGGCGAAATTATCAAAATGCATATCAAAGCCGGCGACAAAGTAACCGATGACGATATCGTAATGGAAGTTCAGAACGACAAGGCGGTAGTAGAGGTGCCTTGTCCGGTCAACGGCACAGTGCTTGAAGTCTTCACCAAGGATGGCCAAGTTTGCCGTGTAGGCGAAGTTGTAGCTATCATTGATGCAGAAGGCGACGTTCCTGAGCAGGAAGGCGGCCATCCGGCAGAACAGGCTTCCCAGGAAGCAGATGCAGCCAAAGGCGGAGCAGATACAACCTCTTCTCCTGCAACCAGCAGCCCTGCAACCGGCGGAGCTACGAACTTTGAATATAAGTTCCCTGAACTGGGCGAAGGCCTGCATGAAGGGGAAATCATCAAGATGCACATTAAGGTTGGAGACAAAATCACTGACGACGATATCATTATGGAAGTTCAGAATGATAAAGCGGTGGTGGAAGTTCCTTCTCCAGTCAACGGTACTGTAGTCGAAGTGTTCACCAAAGACGGCCAGATCTGCCGTGTAGGTGAAGTTGTGGCTATCATTGCTGCAGAAGGTGATGTTCCTCATGAGGAAGGCGGCCATGCTGAAGCATCCGGTGCCCAGGCAGCAGCTCCTTCCCAAGGTACTGCTCCGGCAGCGGCGGCAGCACCAGCCCCTGACCGTGAAGTGCTGGCAACACCAAGCGTGCGCAAGTATGCCCGTGACAAGAGCGTAGATATCTCCAAGGTGAACGGCTCCGGCAAGAACGGCAAGATCACCCTGGAAGATGTGGAAGCCTTCCTGAAGGGCGGCTCTGCAGCTCCAGCAGCAGCGGCTCCTGCAGCATCTGCCCCGGCAGCAGCAGAAGCGCCAAAAGCTAAGGCGGCAGCACCGGCAGCTTCCGCTTCCGGCAATGCAAGCCTGGAAGAAGAACGCGTACCATTCAAGGGTATCCGTAAAGCGATTGCCAATGCTATGGTTAAATCGGCTTACACTGCACCGCATGTTACTATCATGGACGAAGTGGATGTTACGGAGCTTGTAGCCTTCCGTGCCCGCATGAAGCCTGTAGCTGAGAAGAAGGGCGTGAAGGTTACTTACCTTCCGTTCATCGTGAAGGCACTCGTTGCCGCTTCCCGTCAGTTCCCTGCGCTTAATGCAATGATTGACGAAGCTACGAATGAAATTGTCTACAAGAAATACTACAACATCGGTATTGCTACAGATACAGACAACGGTCTGATCGTTCCTGTCATCAAGGACGCTGACCGCAAGAGTATCTGGATGATCGCAAGCGCGATTACAGATCTGGCTGTACGTGGACGCGACGGCAAGCTGGCTCCGAATGAAATGAAGGGCAGCACGATCTCGATCAGCAATATCGGCTCTGCCGGCGGTATGTTCTTCACTCCGATCATTAACTTCCCTGAAGTTGCTATTCTTGGAACCGGACGTATCACTGAGAAGCCTGTTGTGAAGAACGGCGAAATCGTTGCAGCACCTGTAATGGCTCTGTCCCTGAGCTTTGACCACCGGATTATTGACGGCGCAACAGCACAGAATTTCATGAATTACATTAAGACCCTGCTTGCAAATCCTGATATGTTAGTTATGGAGGTGTAATTAATGGTAGTCGGAGACGCTTCAATCGAAATCGACACATTGGTAATTGGTGCAGGTCCCGGCGGGTATGTGGCGGCAATTCGTGCCGCCCAGCTCGGCCAGAAGGTCATCATTGTAGATAAATCGGAACTCGGCGGCGTGTGCTTGAACCGCGGCTGTATTCCTTCCAAGGCCCTGATCTCGGCCGCTCATCAATTCGAGGCTGCCCAGCACGGTGAAGTATTCGGTGTTACTGCCGAGAACGTTAAGGTGGACTGGTCTAAGACTCAGGCCTTCAAGAACGGCGTAGTCAAGAAAATGACTTCCGGCGTTACCAGCCTGATGAAAGGCAACAAGATCGAAGTATTCAGCGGAGAAGCTATGTTCATCAGCACAAACGAAGCCCGTCTGTTCAATGATCATGAATCCCCGCGTTACAAGTTCAATAACTGCATTATTGCAACGGGCTCCCGTCCGATTGAACTGAAGCCATTCCCGTTCGGCGGACGCATCCTGTCCTCCACGGAAGCGCTGGATCTGCCTGAAATCCCTAAGAGCATGATCGTTATCGGCGGCGGCTACATTGGTGCGGAGCTGGGTCAGATGTATTCCAAATTCGGCACCAAGGTTACCATCATTGAAGGGCTGGATACCGTTCTGCCTGGCTTCGACAAAGACATGACCCGTCTGGTTGCTAAGAATATGGCTAAGACTGGCATTGAAATTGTAACTAACGCCAAAGCCGAATCTGCGGTTCAGAACGACAAGGAAGTTACTGTGAAGTACTCCGTAGGCGGAGAGTCCAAAGAAGTGACTGCTGAATACCTGCTGGTAACCGTAGGACGCCGTCCGAATACTGATGGCGAGCTGGGCCTGGATCTGATCGGCGTTGAGCTGGATGACCGCGGTCTGGTGAAGGTAGACCATCAGGGACGGACTAACATTCCTAACATTTTCGCAATCGGCGATATTGTTCCGGGTCTTGCCCTGGCGCACAAAGCTTCTTACGAAGGTAAGATTGCTGCGGAAGCCATTGCCGGACACAAATCGGTTGTGGATTACAAGGTAATGCCGGCTGTAGTCTTCACAGATCCTGAATGCTCCAGCGTAGGTCTGACCGAGAAGGAAGCTAAGGATAAGGGCTATGCGGTGAAAGCCGGCAAGTTCCCGTTCGCAGGCAACGGCCGTGCCGTGTCCCTGAATGCTCCTGAAGGCTTCATCAAGATTGTAGCGAAGAGCGACAACAATCAGGTGCTTGGCGCACAAATCGTCGGTATCGAAGCTTCCAACCTGATCGCTGAGCTGGGTCTGGCGATTGAAATGGGCGCAACGCTTGAAGATATCGCACTGACCATCCATGCGCATCCAACCCTTGGCGAGATCGTTATGGAAGCGGCTGAGCTGGTAGAAGGCCACCCGATCCACGTAATGAAATAATAACCGCTTAAGCTTATGCGGTAAGAATATAAGAGGATGTTCCCGAAGCCATGCAGATGGTCAGGGAACATCCTCTTTTGACTGAGGCCACTGTCCTGAACGTTCGGAAATAGCTGGCAGTCAGCCCAATTCAGGCAGAGAAATGTATGTTTTTTTGCGTATTTTTATCGTTAGGGAAGTTACAACGACCGTCTGCTCATGGTAAACTGATAGAAGAAAAAGAGAGTGGGGTGTGATACGGCTTGCGTAATTACTTGGATTTATTACAGGATATTCTCGACAACGGTACAGCTAAGAGCGACCGGACAGGTACAGGTACAGTGTCCGTCTTTGGGCGTCAGCTCCGCTTCGATCTGTCGAAGGGCTTCCCGCTGATGACCACCAAGCGCATTCATTTGAAATCGGTGGTACATGAGCTTCTCTGGTTCCTCAAAGGGGATACCAATACAACGTATCTGAAGGAGAATGGCGTCTCGATCTGGGATGAATGGGCCGATGAGAACGGGGAGCTGGGACCGGTATACGGTTCGCAGTGGCGGGCGTGGGAGAGCAAGGACGGGCAGCATATCGATCAGATTGCGAATGTGATTGAGTCGATTAAGCATAATCCCGATTCACGGCGTCATATCGTTAGTGCGTGGAATGTAGGCGAGATCGAGCAGATGAAGCTACCGCCCTGCCATTTCGTGTTTCAGTTCTATGTAGCGGGCGGCAAGCTCTCCTGCATGCTTACGATGCGTTCGGTGGATACGTTCCTGGGGCTTCCGTTTAACATTGCCAGCTACGCGCTGCTAACGCATATGGTGGCGCAGCAGACGGGGCTTGAGGTCGGAGACTTCATCTGGTCCGGCGGAGATGTGCATATATATACAAATCATATGGAACAAGTGGCTACACAGCTTACACGGGAGCCTTATGCGCTGCCGAAGCTTAACATCCGCAGAGTACCGGACAGTATTTTTGATTATACTTATGAGGATTTTGAATTTACCGACTATGTCTATCATCCGGGAATCAAGGCGCCGGTTGCTATATGAGTATTACCATGATATGGGCGATGGCCTCGAATGGCGTAATTGGCAAAAATAATGACATGCCCTGGCATTTGCCGCTGGATTTCGCTTATTTCAAAGCTGAGACACTCGGCAAGCGGATGCTGATGGGCCGCAAAACCTGGGAGTCGCTCGGCAGCAAGCCGCTGAAGGGCCGTACCAGCCTCATCCTGACCCGTGACCGGAGCTTCGCACCCGAAGGGGCTGAGGTCATCCATTCGCTGGCTGAGGCGCTCGCTGAGGGGCGCAAAGAGGATGAGCTGATGGTGATCGGCGGAGCCGAGATCTATAGCCTGATGCTGCCGTATGCCGACAAGCTGCGTGTTACACGGATAGAGGCGGAGATTGAAGGCGATACGAGATTCCCTGAGGTAGACTGGAGCCAGTGGAAGGAAGTTTCCAACACACCAGGACTCAAGAACGAGCAGAATCCGTATGATTATCGTTTTATGGTGTACGACCGCAAGGAGTGACAATGAAGCGTTTTCTCTGACACAAGATGTGAAATAGTACAAATAATCAGCAGATTAGTCCATTACAGTGCGAAAGTATTGAATGCTAATATAATTAAAATTAGAAATGGTGTACTATACATCAACACGAAGAGAACGGATGGGGGAAACGTATATATGTCTACACCTACTGGATTTATGGAGTATAAGCGCCAGCTCCCAGGGGACCGCGATCCCGAGCAGCGCGTGAAGGATTGGGAAGAATTCCACGAGCATCTGACCGAGGACGAGCTTCGGACCCAGGGTGCCCGTTGTATGGATTGCGGCACACCGTATTGCCACACCGGCATGGATATGAGCGGCGGTACTTCAGGCTGTCCCGTGCATAACCTGATTCCCGAGTGGAATAACCTGGTCTACCGTGGCTTGTGGAAGGAAGCGCTGGAGCGCCTGCACAAGACCAATAACTTCCCTGAATTCACCGGCAGCATCTGTCCTGCACCCTGCGAGGGCTCCTGTACCGTCGGTCTGATTGGACAGCCTGTTACGATTAAGACGATCGAGCTGGCCATTGTGGACAAGGGCTTTGAAGAGGGCTGGGTAGTCCCGAGTCCGCCGGAGAAGCGTACAGGCAAACGGATCGCCATTGTCGGCTCCGGTCCGGCAGGACTGGCCGCAGCCGCCCAGCTGAACAAGGCGGGTCACACGGTAACGGTCTTTGAGCGCAGTGACCGGATCGGCGGCCTTCTGATGTATGGCATTCCGACGATGAAGCTGGACAAACGTGTCGTACAGCGCCGCGTCGATCTGCTGGCTGCAGAAGGTATCGAGTTCGTAGTTAACACTGAGATTGGCAAAGACATTCCGGCGCAGCAGCTGGTGGATGAATATGATGCCGTTGTTCTCTGCGGCGGCGCGACCAAGGCAAGACGCTTCAATGTGGAGGGCCATGACCTCAAAGGGGTTATGTATGCCATGGATTACCTGAACGGCACGATCAAAAGCTATCTGAATTCCAATCTGGAGGATGGCAATTACGTATCCGCCGCAGGCAAGGATGTCATCGTACTTGGCGGAGGCGACACCGGCTCTGACTGTGTCGCGACCTCCCTGCGCCATGGCTGCAACAGCATTACCCAATTCGGCACGCATGACAAAGCGCCGCTTACGCGTGATCCGATTGCCAACCCTTGGCCGCAATTCCCGAATGTCTATACGCTGGATTATGCCCAGCAGGAAGCCAAGGCGGTCTTCGGTGAAGATCCGCGCGAGTTCTCGATCATGACGACGAAATTTGTCGGTGATGATGAAGGCAACCTGAAGGAACTGCACACCGTGCAGATCCGCCGGACGGTGGACGAGACAGGACGGAAGATCTACCAGCCGGTTCCGGGCACCGAGGCTGTCTATCCGGCCCAGCTGGCGCTGATCGCGATTGGCTTCGACGGACCGGAGCAGGATATCATTGAGCAGCTTAAGCTGGATACGGACCGCCGTACCAATGTGAAGGCCCGTTATGGCAAATTCAACACGAATGTGGATAAAGTATTCGCAGCCGGAGATATGCGCCGCGGACAGAGTCTGGTGGTATGGGCTATCAACGAGGGACGCGAAGCAGCGCGTGAAGTGGATAAATACCTGATGGGTTCGACTGTACTTGCTTGACCCTATATGTACGAAAAAGCCGTCCTTCAGCATTGCTGAGAGACGGCTTTTTATTATGCTCTTATTATGCTGCTATATTATTGAATGGCCTTCACCGCTCACATGATCACGGGGGCTAGTCTTCCAGCTTGAACCGTTCAATCTTAAGCTGCAGATCGCCCGCCATCCTGGACAGCTCCGTAGAGGAGGCGGAGATCTCTTCCATGGAAGCGAGCTGTTCCTCTGTAGCTGCTGTTACACTCTGGAAGGCGTCAGAAGTAGAACGGGAGATGCCGGAGATCTCGTGAACGGAAGCGGCGACCTCCTGCGCTCCCGCTGACATCTGCTCGGTAATAGCCGAGATGTCATGCAGCTGGCTGTTGATTTTGGCCGTAGACTGTTCAATGCTGTTGAAGGATTCCTTGGCTTCGGCGGTAACCTGAATACCCAGCTCAACATCAGCTGCAACGGTATGCCGGATCGCTTCATAGGTCTGGTCGATCAACCGGGTCATCTGTTGGAGGGTATCTTGAATATCTCCGGCGGTATTCTTCGATTGATCGGCCAGCTTCCGCACCTCAGCAGCCACGACGGCGAAGCCCCGGCCCTGCTCTCCGGCCCGGGCCGCTTCAATGCCGGCGTTCAGCGACAGGAGATTTGTCTGTACGGCGATCGCCGAAATTGCACTGCTCATCGCGGACACCTCATCGTTCAAGCCGTTTAATTGCCCGATCAGCTGCGAAGAGTGGTGGGTAGAGGTCCGGATGGCATCCATTTGCTGGCTGACCTGTTCCATCTTCCGGCTGCCGCTGCGCACATCTGCTTCAGTGCTTGCGGAAGAATCGACGATGGAGGCGGCGGCTTCGGCGATCCTTTGAATACCGGAGGACATTTCCTCCATCGCGCGCGAGGTCTCTGCCATGGCCGAGGTCTGTGTCTGCGCACCCTCGGAGGAGTCCTGCACCAGTTCAGCCACGTAAGCGGTGGCTCTGGAGTTCTCTTCGGTGGTTGCATTCAATTGCTGGCTGGAGGCTGCGAGTTGTCCCGAGGTGTCCGAAATATCCGATACGATGCCGCGCAGAGAGCCTACCATCAGGTTGTAATTCTGTGCCAGCTGACCGATCTCATCCACCCGGTTCATCTGAATCTGCTCATTCAGATAGCCTTCGCTTACCCGCTGTGCAGAACGGTTCAGGCTGCGGATCGGCTTCGTGATGGAGCGGACAATCAAGTACATCAGGGTTAGGGCGACAAGCAGGGCAACAGCCAGAACCATCAGTCCGGTATAGATAATGGGCTGTGAGGCATCCGAGAATTCTTGGGTAGGCAGGATGCCGACAATTTTGAAGCCGGTGTTCGGATCGGTTGTATAATAACCCTGCATGTCCATCTCCGTGTCCGGATTGGTATAGTGCAGGTCCCCGCTGTCGTTTGCCAGCATTTTCACTATATAATCTGCTACATCCTCACCTGCTGCTTTGCCGGGATAAGAGACGAATTTATCATTACGGTCCACAATGTAGAAGTAGCCGGTTTCACCCGGATGGGTAGTATGGATTCTTTCACTCATTGCCTTGAGATTGAGGCTTGTGGTCACAGCTCCTTTGCCATCCTCCAGCGAATGGGAGATGAACAGCGTATAATTGCCGGTTGTTGCGGAGACAAAAGGATCAATGATTGTAGTGGTACCGGCATTCTGCATGGACGCCTTATACCAGTCCCGTGTACGCGGATCATAATCCTGTTTGCCGGGGTCCGGAGCCTTCATCCAGGCACCTTGTTCGTTGCCCGCCGTAAGAATCTCCAGCTCAGGATGTGCCTTCATGAACTGATCGATGAGTGTGCGTGTTGCGGGAGCCTTCACATCGAGCCCGGAAGACTCAATCTGGCGGCTGAGCAAATCTACATTCCGCATAGCAGCGGATACATATTCTTGGATGGTCCCGGCGACCAGATCGACACTGGAATGCGTGGCTTTCTGCATTTTAAGCTCCAATTCCCGTTTCGCACTGGAATAGGAGAAATAACTGACCAAGAGGATCGGGATCACTAGCATAATGGTAAACAGCATCATCATTTGTCTTTGCAGTGATCGTGATCTGAGCTTGCCGGTGAAGCGGTTGACTGACTTGAACATTGGAACGGTTCCCCCTCTGGTACATGGAAATCGGCTGGTAGCTAGCCGTTTCTCTCTAAATACCTCAACTCCTATTCGGTTTATCGACACATTCTTTTCAGATCTTAAGGATTTGGTGTAAAATATTTAATTGCATTCACAATCTATTCATCGCCCGCTTGACGCGACCTCGAATATCGTATAGATTAAGAACCAACATTTATAACGTAACAGCGTTGACCAAGGACCTGGTATCCGTAAACGCCGGAACAGAGAGGGGATTCACCGGCTGAAAGATCCCCCGAGTGCGTAAGACACCAATCCTGCCTTGGAAGCTGCAGCTTATGCTGAAGATGGGCATAAGTCTGCCGGAGCCGGCCGTTATCCGGTTTAGAGGACCGCAAACTTAGATAGTTTTGTGGTTGAAACAGGGTGGTAACACGGCGCATTCGTCCCTGACGGATGCGTCTTTTTTGCGTTCTCATTATGGCAGCGAAATGTTCTGGACCCGTTCACACTTATCGACGAAAGAGGCTGATCTGTATGCGTCAAACCAATCTATTAGTTACCACTCTGCGCGAAGCTCCTGCCGAAGCAGAGACAAGGAGCCACCAGTTGCTGCTGCGTGCCGGATATATCCGGCAGGTGGCCGCCGGGGTATACACCTATTTGCCGCTCGGACGGCGGGTGCTGCGCAGGATGGAGCAGATCGTGCGCCAGGAGATGGAGTCCGCCGGTGCGCAGGAGGTTCTCATGCCTTCGATGCAGCCGGCAGAGCTCTGGAGAGAATCGGAACGTTATGAGGTGTACGGCAAAGAGCTGATGAAGCTCCGGGACCGTCACGACCGTGAGTTCGTGCTGGGTCCGACCCATGAGGAAGTGGTTACAGCGCTAATGCGCTCAGAGATCAGCTCTTACCGGCGGCTGCCGGTGACTGTCTATCAGATTCAGACGAAGTTCCGGGATGAACGTCGTCCGCGCTCAGGGCTTCTGCGGGGCAGGGAATTCCTGATGAAGGATGCCTATTCGTTTGATACGGATTGGGAGGGCCTGGATCTGGCCTATCAGGTGATGTACAGCGCTTATGAGCGGATCTTTGACCGCTGCGGCCTGAAGTACCGGGCGGTGCAGGCGAATGCCGGAGCGATTGGAGGCAAAGGCCAAAATCATGAATTCATGGCCCTGTCAGATATAGGTGAGGATACGATAGCTGTGTGCTCCCTGTGCGGATATGCTGCGAATCTGGAGCAGGCGGAAGTGCGGAGCGGAGCCGAACCGGATAGACAAGATTTTGCCGGACGTCCTGCCCCTGAGCGATTCCATACGCCTGGCCAGAAGACCATTCAGCAGCTGGAGCAGGAGAGTCAGCTCACACCGCAGGATATCATCAAGACATTAATCTATACGGGCGAAGGTGGCACATTTGCCGTGCTGGTCCGTGGAGATCATGAGGTGAATGAGCTGAAGGTGCAAAAGTATCTCGGCTGCGGTGACATTATACTGGCTGATGCCATGCATGTGCAGGAGGCTGCCGGAACCGGAAGCGGTTATGTCGGTCCTGCCGGATTGTCCGTGCCTATCCTGGTGGATGCTGCTGTTGCAGCCATGACAGAAGCAGTCACAGGCGCGGGGGAAGAGGATTACCATCTGCGTGGAGTGGTGCCCGGCCGGGACTTTCCGCTGACGCAGGTGGGGGATTTCCGTAATGCGGTTACCGGCGACAGCTGTCCGCAGTGCGGCGAAGGGGAGCTGGATTTCCAGCAGGGCATCGAGGTAGGGCATGTCTTCAAGCTGGGCACGGTCTATAGTGAGAAGCTGGGGGCAGATTATCTGGATGCAGACGGCCGCACCCGGCCTATGGTAATGGGCTGCTACGGCATCGGAATCTCCCGCTTGCTGGCCGCAGTGGCTGAGCAGAACAACGATGACCAGGGGCTGATCTGGCCGCTGGGTCTGGCTCCATATACAGTTCATATTCTTCTGATGTCGGTCAAAGATACAGCGCAGCGGGAGCTGGCCGAAGCCCTGTATGCACGGCTGACTGCCTTGGGCATCGATACCCTGCTGGACGACCGCGATGAGCGGGCCGGGGTCAAATTCAAGGATGCCGGACTGATCGGCATACCGGTTGCGCTGGTGGTCGGCAAGCTGGCCGCAGAGCAAAGGATTGAATACATGGACCGCAGAACGGGTACCAAGGAAGTCATTGATATTGGCGAGGCCGTGCTGCGCGTAAGCAGGCCTCAATAATGAGCAGCGGATTTTGGGGGCCAGGAATGGTATAATAGACTACTGGACAACTTTTGTAATGAACCAAGGGTAAGGAGCGATTATTGTTGAAGACACTCATTATTGCGGAGAAACCGGACATGGGGCGGAATATCGCCGCCGCAATAGAACCGAAGGCCAAAAACTACCGTTCCTATCTGGAAGGGGATCAGTACATCATCACCTGGGCGATTGGGCATCTGATTGGCCTGGCAGAGCCCGAAGCCTACGACAATAAATATAAAAAATGGAACATTAATGATCTGCCGATCATCCCCGAGGAGTTCAAGCTGCTGCCCAATGCACGTACCATGGATCAGCTGAAGGTGATCGGGGAGCTGGCGAAGCGCAGCGATCTGCTGGTGAACTCCTGCGATGCCGGGCGTGAGGGCCAGCATATTTTCTCGCTGATCCAGCGCTACCTGGAGCTAAACCAGCCGGTGAAGCGCCTGTGGATCTCCGATCTGACGCCGGAGACGATCCGCAAGGGCTTCCAGGAGCTGAAGGACGGATCGGAATACGAGAATCTGACCAAAGCAGCCCGGGCGCGCAGCGAGGCGGACTGGCTGATCGGAATGAACGGCTCGCGCGCTTTTACCACCAAGCATAATGTACTGCTCTCTGTAGGCCGGGTGCAGACCCCTGTGCTGGCGCTGATCTATGACCGTCAGAAGACCATTGAAGCGTTCTCCTCGCTGAAGTTCTTTGAGGTGGAAGGGCATTTCACCCAGAATGAGCTGACGTATAAGGGAATGTGGCAAGGCGACCGGTTAACTGAGGGTGCGAAGGCAGAAGCGCTTGCAGCCAAGGTCAAAGGCAAGCCCGCCCGGATTGTTCTCTATGAGGTCAAAGAGACCAAGGAATATCCGAATAAGCTGTACGATCTGACGCTGCTGCAGCGTGAGGCGAACGGGAAATATGCTTTCTCCGCCAAGAAGACACTGGACATCGCCCAGGCGCTGTATGAGAAGCATAAGGTAATCTCGTACCCGCGTACCAACTCCAACTATGTCACGGAGCAGAATATTCCTGAAATGCACAAGACGCTGTCGGCCCTTCAGGGTACGCAATACGACGATTGGGTGAAGGGTGCGAACCGTAATCTGGTTCATAAAGGCAACAAGTTTATTTGTAATCCGTCCAAGGTCGAGGATCACCATGCGATTCTGCCTACGAACCGTAAGGCGAACGGGCTGAGTGCGGACGAGGCTAAGCTGTACGATCTGATTGTCCGCCGCTTCCTCTCCCAGTTCTACCCGGCTGCGGAATATAAGGTGCATACGGTGATGACCGAAGTGGAAGCCGAGAAGTTCAAGACTACGGTCAAGGAACTGCTCAGCCTCGGCTGGAAGGTGATTTACGCAGACCAGAAGAAGGACAAGTCCAAACCGGCCAAGGGTAAAGGCAAGGAGGAAGACGAGGAAGAGGAGCTTGAGGTGAACGAGCCGTTCTCGGTCAACGCAGACGGTGAAGTGCTCTGCAGCGATGCGATCGTGAAGGAGAAGGACACCCAGCCGCCAAAGCATTACACGGAAGGGACCTTGCTGAAGGCGATGGAGAGCGCAGGCAAGCAGATTGAGGACGAAGAGCTGCGCGATGCCATGAAGGATTCGGGGCTGGGTACTCCGGCCACCCGGGCCGCTACGATTGAACGGCTGAAGAATGTCGGCTATGTGGAGATGCAGGGGAAAAAGATCGCCATCACCCAAAAGGGGCGGACGGCGGTGGAGCTGATCCGCGGGGCAGGCGTGGAGCTGCTGACCTCTCCGGAAATGACCGGGCAGTGGGAGCGCCGCCTGAATGAGATTGCCCGCGGCACCGCAGCGGACGGGCAATTCATGGAGAACGTCAAGCGGTTCGCTTCGATGATTGTGGACAAGGTCCGCGTGCAGTCCCGCGCGGCCAAGACCTCCTTCGAAGGGGATACACCTTCGCTGAACAGCGGCGGCAAGGGCCGCAGCCCGGCTGCTGCGACGCGCAAGACCGCCGAATCCAAGGCGGCCGGGCGCAAGCCGGCAACGGCCAAACCGCGCAGCGCGGCGTCTGCCGCTGCCGGGAAGAGCGGGGATGCCGGGCCGAAGGTCATCGGCAGCTGCCCGCGTCCAGGCTGCGGCGGCATGATCTTCATGGGCCGCAAGGGCTACGGCTGCTCCCATTATAAGGAGGGCTGCGCCTTCGTGATCTGGAAGGAGAATCACGGGCGCACGCTCACCGACACCCAGGTGAAGGCCCTGATTGAGAAGGGCCGAACCGGGAAGCTGAAGCTGACCGGTGAGGACGGCGCGCCGCTTGAAGGCAAGCTGGTGCTGCAGAATATGGATACCGGCCAGCTGGCCGTGGAATCATAATTCCTGAATATCAAAAGCGCCCCGGCCAGATTTTCATGGCGGGGCGCTTTGTTATAGGATGATGAGCTTCACCTGCAAGAAAGATTAAGGGGATTCATTCAAAGCCTCTTCAATGGCGGCACTTAAGCCTTCATAGGAGGAATCCGGCAGCAGGACGCCGTTCACCATGAATTTCGGTGTGCCGTTGACGCCGTAGGCTCCGGCGATTTTGAAGTCCTCTTTGACATCGTACATATACGTATGGTTCTTCAGATCCTGCTCGAACCGCTCTTGGTCAATCCCTGCAATATTGTCCTTCACGAACTTAAGGATGAACTTCTGGGTTGCCCAGATCTTGCTCTCATCGCCCTGGCTCTCGTAGAGCTTGTGGAGATACTCCCAGAACTTCTCATTATTCTGCTGATAGATAGCTTCCCCCGCACTGGCGGCCAGGTAAGAGTCCCGGTCAATGAAGGCGAAGTTCATGAAGTAGAACTGGACTTTCCCGCTGTCTACGTAGTCTTTGATGAACGTATCCAGGTAGGAGGCGGTCCAATTTTTGCAGGCAGGGCATTTGAAATCGGCGAATTCAATCACCTTCACATTGGCGGATTCGCTGCCCAGATGCGGCTGCTTCTCGTATTTCAGCCCGTCTACCACGATCTTGCCCTTCACATCGGTGTAGTTGGGGAGATTATCGAGCGCCTCAGTGCCGGACGATTTGCCCTGTGTAAGGAAGAAGGCAAGAAGAGCGATCAGCAGCACGGCAATCACTGCAAGCAGCATAGGGAGCAGACGCCCGTGATTCGGGGTATTCCTGGAACGGTTAGCTTTGTTATTCATGGCCGGCCTCCTGCACGATGTGAAAATCTACTCAAATAGTATAATCATACCGGCGGCAGGCTGCCTATGCCATTTGTAACAATTGCCCGATTCTAATGATGCATGTCAATCAGCCGTGATGCTCCCGCAGCGCAGCGGTGCGGATCACCGGAGGCACCTCGTGAATGGCAGAGATGGTCATGACGGACTGCTGCATCTCCCGTTCCAGCTCAATCAGATTGTAGAGCCACTCATTCGGCTGCTTCAGGTAGATGCTATTGATCCCGGCAGTCAGCGCGGGCAGTACATCCGTACGCAGGGAGTTGCCGATCATCCAGGTGATTTTGCGGTCGAACGGATAGGTGGTCAGAATATTCTCAAGCGCCTCCACATTTTTGTGCTGGCGGATGTAGATGCGGTCATCGAAATAGGCGTCCAGCTTCATTTGGGCGATTTTGCGCTGCTGGATGGTGTCGTCGCCGCCGGTATAGAGATAGAGGGAATGGCCGTCCTGCTTGAGGGTATCCAGCGTCTCTACCATGCCGGGATAAGCTTCCACCTCCTGGTCGTACACACTCAGTCCCAGCTTCATCAGCTGACGCTCCTCGAAGGCATCCGGCTTGCGGTTATATTTGCTGCAGAAGTAACGGTAGGTGGCAATCAGCGATTTCGGGAAATTGTCGCTGGCCAGGCCGCTTGTGCTAACGGTCTCGACATCGATCTCCACCTGCTTGCTGCGCAGTTCGCCGATGGTAGGCTGGTAATCGCTGAACCAGTCAGACATCAGCTCGAAATATTGTCCAAGGATAAGGTCAAAATACTTATTGCAATGCACCAGGGTATCGTCGAGATCAAAGATCACTTGTTGGGTCAAATACTTCATGAGGTTCACTCCTAAGTTGGTCTGTTAGATACGGATGTAGGACTCCAGAAACATCTGGAGCTCCGAGGCCCCGTCAGGACGTATGCTGTAGCGTTCGGTGCCTTCACCGCGCAAATGGACCCGCAGAAGTCCGGCGACTCTTAGACTAAGCAGGTGATGCATCAGCATCTCCCGGGACAGGCTCAGCTCCGACTGCATCTCCCACAGTGTCTTCGGTTCGTTCGCTACGAAGCGCAGCAGTCTCAGCCGGGTAGGATCAGAGAGAGCCTGTGTTAAACGAAGCAGCACCGTTGGAGGCTCCTCCTCATTGTCTGAAGGGACATCTACCGGATATTGCACCAGCATCAGGTTCTTGTAGAAGCAATACGTGTTGATCGGCCGGTTATGCACGGTAGGCAGCAGCACAATCGTCTTCAGCCCGGGAATGTCCTCAATGACAATTCCGCCGGAAGCATATTCGATCAGCGGGACCATGTCCATTTTGCTCTCCAGCATTTTTTTCTCAGAGGCGTCTTCAATCAGCAGCGGCAGCAGGGTATGCTCCACATGGCGGAAATAATGCTCATACCATATCCGCAAAAGAGGCGTGTATCCGTTCTTGATCCGCGCGCATTCCTCGGCCGTGAATTGATGGAAGAAAGGCTCGGTCCGCCGGAGACAATCCTCCAGAGACAAGCTCTCCAGCTCAGCCAGGAACTGCAGCACCTTGGAAGCCTCGCCCCGGCTGTAGGCCCAGGCGTAGAGTACATCATAATCTTCGAACGGCCATTCGGCGGCCTGCTTCAGTGCAGCCAGCTGTGCGGGGGTGAAGCGGCCATCCACATCCCGGATCCAGTCGGTGCCGATGTCCAGATTGGAGGTCCATTTCTTGGTTACATATAACATGAAACTGTCCAGCAGTTCGTATACGGGGGAAACATCAATGCTCAGTTCATACTTCATTTAAGCCGGGTCACCTCCAGAAAATCAGTCACTTCTATATATTATCTCTTGTTTTGAAGAGGGTTGTCTACTATAATGTTCGGTGTTTGCCTGCATGGACATCAGGTTCGCACATCAATGAATTACATAGGAGGATTTATTTGTGTCAGATTCTACACCGATGCCGCATGGACAGAGCGGTAGAATGAATTATTCGATTTTGATTGCCGTGATTATTCTGGCAGGGCTGAGCCAGGGGATGCTGCTGCCGGTCTTATCTATTCTGCTGGAGCAGGAAGGCGTATCGTCCTCGCTGAACGGACTTAACGCGGCCGCCTTGTATGTAGGCTCATTTGCCATGACCCTGATTGCAGAAAGGGTACTTGGCGCCATCGGCTTCAAGAAGCTAATCGCCGCGGGTCTCGCGCTGGTGCTGGTATCACTCCTGCTGTTCCCGCTCCTTACCGGCGTGAAGGTCTGGTTCGTGCTCCGCGTGCTGGTCGGGATCGGCGATTCAGCGGTGAATTACGCCGCGCAGCTCTGGGTGCTGCTCATGACACCGGCGGAGCACCGTGGACGGAACCTGTCGCTCTACGGGATGTCCTACGGACTCGGCTTCAGCCTCGGACCGCTGGGCATCAGCCTGCTGCGGTTCGGGCAGCCCGCACCGTTCCTGATTACAGCCCTGCTGTTCGTAATCGTGCTGCTGATTGTGGGCTTCAAGCTGCCTGACTCGCGGCCGGAAGCTATGGATCACAGCGAAGGCCAGGCGAGCAGATTCGGCCGGAGCTACCGGCTTGCTTGGTATGCGCTGATTCCGGCGCTGCTATACGGCTATATGGAAGCCAGCCTGAACAGCAGCTTCCCGGTATACGGGCTGCGCACCGGATTCAGTGCAGACCAGATTGCCGCTTTGCTGCCCTTTGCAGGCATTGGAGGCCTGCTGCTCCAGCTGCCGCTCGGCATATGGAGCGACCGTTATGGCCGCAAGGCCATCCTGATTGCTGCGGGGACAGGAGGAGGCCTGGCCTTCACACTGCTTCCGCTTACCGGCGACCATTTCCTGCTCACCCTGCTGGTGCTGATGGTGGCAGGGGGACTTGTCGGCTCCTTTTTCTCACTAGGATTAAGCTATGCCGCTGATATCCTGCCGCGCAAGCTGCTTCCGGCTGCCAATGTAGTCGCTTCCTTCCATTATAGTCTGGGAAGTATTGCGGGGCCGGGCATCGGCGGGCTGCTGCTGCAATTCGGCTGGGGCGGCAGTGTGTTTGCCGTAATGGGCGGCCTGTATATTGTATTTGGGCTGGCAGGGTTATTGTTCTCGCCACGGAAGACGATATGAGGTAGAATAAGAACGAATGCTCGCATGGAATTTGATCCCGCTTTCAGAGTACACTATAGAGTAGAGTCGAAGACAGGAGAGGCTGACCTATGATTACAGTTGAACATTTGGCCAAAGCGGTCGGGGAAGATAAAACACCGGTGCTTCAGGATATCGGATTTCAATTAGAACCGGGAGAATTTGTAGCGCTGCTGGGAGCCAGCGGCAGCGGGAAATCAACACTGCTGCGCTGCCTGGCCCTGCGTGAGAAGTGGGACAGAGGGAATTTCAGGGTAGATGGGCAGGATATTATGAAGAGCCCCTTCGCCGGTAAACGTAAAATCCGCCGGGAATGGGCTTATCTGGAGCAGAATGCGGAGCTGAATCCGAACCGCACTGCACTGAAGAATGTGCTGATCGGACAGGCCTCCCAGACGCCGCTGTGGCGGATGGCTACAGGCATGGTCCGCTCAGATGATTATATGGGGGCGATGGACCAGCTTGATCTGCTTGGCCTGCTGGACAAGGCCAAGCTGAAGTCCGGCCAGCTCAGCGGCGGTGAACGTCAGCGTGTAGCCATTGCCCGGGCATTGGTCCACGGCGCCAAGGTCATCCTGGCGGATGAGCCGGTGACGGGCCTTGACCCCAAGACTGCGGAGAATGTGCTGGAGACCCTCCGCAATCTGTGCAAGGAGACAGGCCTTACCGTGCTTACGGTGCTGCCGATCGAGCTGGCCGAGCGTTATGCCAGCCGTCTGTGGGTGCTGGAGGACGGAAGAATCAAGCATGATGTCAAAGGACGCCGGCTAACCTCACAGGAGCGGCTACATCTGTGAAGTGAGGCAAGGCGTTCAGTAAGGAGAGCGTAAATGAAGTTGAATATGCGTATGCGTCTACTGGGAGGAATTGCCGCAGCCGCCCTGTCGCTGTTTGCCCTGTCGGGCTGCACCTTCATCAGCGATCCGGTATCCCAGATGAGGGTGCCCCAGCTGCCTGCGGACAAGGCTTCGCTGATGGCAGCCATCAATTCTTCCTTGAAGGCACTGGATGGCACGTTGATCCGTCCGGACAATGATGATAACAGCTCTATTTTTACAGAGGACCTGGACCGGGATGGCGTGATGGAGACGCTTGTGTTCTACCAGACGAAGAATGAAGCCGTGGTTAATCACGGGATGATTCTGGAGAAGCAGGGGGAGGCCTGGGTCAAGAAGCTTACGTTCGATGGTGTTGGTAACAACCTTGATTCTGTAGATCTTCAGGATGTAACTGGTGACGGTAAGCTCAACATTATTGCCGGTTATTCCCGCACGGAAGATAAGGGTGTGAAGGGCATGGTTGTCTACAGTTATTCCGGGGGAGTGCTGGAAGAGATTCTAAGCAAGCCATATACCAAATATATCATCGATGATCTGAATGAAGACAGGATTGTGGATATTACCGTGGTGTACTTCAAGCGTAATGAATTCGCTACAATAACTACCTACCAGTATAATGACGGCTTCAAGGTGCTGGATGAACTCGACGATCTGGACCCCTATTTCAATAGTTATTACAATATTGTCTCAGGAAAAGTAGCTGCAAATAAAGAAGGTATAGTTCTGGATTCTGCTGTGGATGCGCGTTCTGCTTATACAACCTTAGTTGTAATGGAGAATAACAAACTGCGTGTCTCTATTCCAGGGGATAGCCACACCTTCAAGGACCGCAGAATTGTCAGCGAGGATATTGATCTGGACGGCATTATTGAGATTGGCTTGCTAGTTCCCCCCAAGGGCTGGGAGTATTTCGACCCGGAGACCATTCCCTATTTCAATTCTTATTACAAATGGGACGGGAAAGACGGCCTGACCTTCAGTACCCAGCTCTACAATGATCCGCTGGACCGGTTCACGATTAACTTCGCCCCCGAATGGCAGGAGCGGGTGACGGTGGACACGAAGTCGGTTCAGAACAAATCACTCAAATTTATTATGACGGATACCGGAGAGACGGTTGCTGAAGTGAAATTCTTCTCGCCTGCGGAATGGGACAATGTGAAGAACACCGGCTGGAAGCTGCTCGGACGCGATCTGGATAAGATGATTGGATACCGGGGAGAACTGGAACAGAGTACAATCGGAGGAGAGGACGGACGAATCAAATCCTCTATTGAAAGGAAGGGAATCGATGAGTAAAGTACTGATATTGGAGGATGAAGAGTCCATCCGCAGTTTTATTGTCATTAACCTGAAGCGCAATGGCTTTGAGGTGCTGGAGGCGGCAGACGGTAACGAGGCGCTGCACAAGCTGACCACTATACATGATATTGATATCGCCCTGCTGGATGTGATGGTGCCCGGCATCGACGGCTTTGAGGTATGCAGACGCATCCGGGAGACCAATGAACGGCTGGGGATTATTTTCTTGACAGCCAAGGTACAGGAGCAGGACAAGGTCTATGCGCTGTCGGTGGGAGCAGATGACCATGTCAGTAAGCCGTTCAGTCCCACTGAGCTGATCGCACGTATCCAGTCGCTGCTGCGCCGGGTCAATGTTCACCGCGAGCAGTCAGCCAAGGTATCGTTCCAGTCAGGGCCATTCACTCTGGATCTGATCTCCAAGCAGTTCAAGCGGAGCGGGGAAGCCATTGAGCTTACGCCAACAGAGTTCTCGCTGGTGCAGTTCTTCCTGGAGAAGGAGAATACGCCGCTCAGCCGTGACTCCCTGCTTGATCATGTCTGGGGCAAGGAATATATGGGGGACCCCAAGATTGTTGACGTCAATATCCGCCGGTTGCGCCAAAAAATTGAGAATAATCCATCGGAGCCTGAATACCTGCAGACGGTGTGGGGACATGGCTATAAATGGAAGGGCCAGGTACAATGATTAAGAAGGGGATGCGCAGACAGATTGTACTGCACTATATTCTTGTAGTCTTTGTAGCGCTTCTCCTGGTCGAGACGATCTTCCTTCTGTCGATCCGCACCTATTATTACAACAGTATCTACAGCAAAATCACCACGCACATCAGTGTGGCCGAGACATTGGTGAAATATGAATTTTCAGGAGACAGGTCACAGGCCCAGCTGCAGAAGCTGCTTAGATTATTCAATGTGGAGTTTACCGAGCTGGAGGTCCTGACGCTTAAAGGGGATATTATTACCAGTTCAACCGGGTTCCAGCCGGACCGGACGATTACCACCAGTGATGTTCCCGAGGCAGTAGGCGGTAGTATCGGACGTTGGGTGGGCCGCCAGGCAGGTACCAATGAGAATGTCATGGCAGTATCCAAAATGGTGCAGATCACCGCTCATGACACTTATGTCTTGCGCTATCTGACGTCGATGGAAGGCGTGAACAATAATCTGCTTAACCTTACTCTGCTCTCCATTGCCATCGGTGTAGCAGTCCTCACCATCGTGCTGCTGCTCAGCTTCGGGCTCGCCAATTCGATTGTGCGTCCGCTGAATAATATTACGGCCGTGTCGGCGCAGATGGCGAAGGGCAAGTTCACGACCCGGATCAAAGGCGATTACCGGTACGAGATCGGCGAACTCGCTTCAACGCTCAACTATATGGCGGACGAGATTGTCCGCAGCAACCAGATTAAGGATGATTTCATCTCCTCGATCTCTCATGAGCTGCGCACTCCGCTGACCAGCATCAAGGGCTGGAGCGAGACGCTGGTCTCCGGCGGCTATGACCCTGAAGAGACCAAGCTTGGGGTCGGAATTATCTCCAGGGAGAGTGACCGGCTGATCGGGCTGGTGGAGGAGATCCTCGACTTCTCGAAGCTGCAGCAGAACGAAATGAAGCTGTCGATGGGGCAGGTGGATATTAAGGTTCTGCTGCAGGAGACACTGCTCAATATCTGGGCCAAGGCCGAGAAGAAACGGATTCATCTGCTGCTGGAATGTGAGGAGACGATTTTCATCAAGGCGGATGCCAACCGCCTCAAGCAGGTCTTCCTCAATCTGGTGGATAATGCGGTGAAGTTCTCGCCGGAGGATTCGAGCATCGTGCTGTCGGCGGAGCGTCTATCCGGTACCGAGATGGCTGTCACTGTCCGTGACAGCGGTATTGGCATTAGTGAAGCGCACCTGGCCAGAGTACGGGACCGCTTCTTCCAGGTCGATGCCCTTAACGGGGGAACGGGCCTCGGGCTGGCGATCTCCCAGCAGATTGTGGAGCTTCATAACGGCAAGCTGGAAATGGACAGTGAGCTGGGCAAGGGTACTCAGGTTACCGTCATTCTGCCGCTTGAGGACAGCCAGCAGGGGAATGCCCGTCCCAGCAACTCACCGGTAACTTCATAAGCAAGCATACAAAAGGGATACAGCATTCGTCCGGACAGACCGGAGCTGTATCCCTTTGTATGTAGCAGCCCTAAGGGCTGAACGATTATTTATGAAGGCATTCCTTCCGCACGCAGACGGCCGGCCTTCTCATAGACCTCCTGAAGCAGGCGGGCAGGCTGGGTACGGACCAGCGGCTTGGCAGCTACAATCTCATGCGGGCCGACAACGACAATGTTGTCTGCACTGCCTTTGATCACAGCGCCGTCCTTGATCACAGCACCTTCACCGATAATGGCGTGTTCAATCAGAACACCGCGTCCAATACGGGCACCGGGCATTACCACACTCTGCTTGATTCTGCTCTGCTTGCCGATCTCTACACCGCTGAAGATGACCGAGCGCTGAGGGCTGCCTTCGAGCTGGCAGGTTTCGTGAATCAGGCAATCTGCTGAAGCCGCTTGTTGAGTGCGAGGTCTGATCGCAGCCAGCTTGGTGCGTTGTGCACGGCTGTACATCGGCCAGCGTGAGTTATCAAGCTGGAAGCCGTCTTCTTGCAAGAGATCCATATGAGCTTCCCAGAGGCTGCCAACGGTACCCACATCTCTCCAGTAGCCCTCGAAGCGGTAAGCGAACAGTTCATCATTCGCATCCAGCATGGATGGAATGACATCCTTACCGAAGTCATGACCGGACTCCGCATTTGCAGCATCCCGCAGCAAATGAGCCTTCAAATACGCCCACTCGAACAGATAAATACCCATGGAAGCCAGGTTGCTCTTCGGCGCCTTCGGTTTCTCGGCAAATTCAGAGATCTTGAAATCTTCATCCACGTTCATCACGCCGAAGCGGCTCGCTTCATCCCAAGGAACCTCCATAACCGATATCGTTGCCTTCGCAGACTTGGCGATGTGATAATCCAGCATTTTGCGGTAATCCATGTGATAGATATGGTCTCCCGACAGGATAAGAACATGCTCCGGATTCTGACTGTCAATATATTCAATATTCTTATAAATAGCATCGGCGGTGCCTGTATAGCTGTCTCTGCCTTCAATCCCAGAAGGGAGCAGCCTTACACCCCGGTCACTGCGGCTATGCAAGCCCCAGGGCTCGCCTTCACCGATATGTTGATGCAAGGATTCTGCTTCGTACTGAGTCAATACTCCGATGGTGTCGATCTTGGAATTCACACAATTGCTTAGGGGAAAATCAATAATTCGGTACTGTCCGCCGAAAGGGACTGCAGGCTTAGCCATGCTGGAAGTCAACGGGGCTAATCTGCGGCCTTCCCCGCCTGCCAGGAGCATGGCGATACATTCTTTCTTACTCATGTGTTATCCCTCCCATTTTTTTGTCAATGCTTGTAATATACACGCAGAACAAGCGCTTGAAACGACATAGGTGAATTATATTGCTGCATATCTGCAAAAATTACATGTTTATTTTCAGTATTCAGAAATTGCCCCGACTTCTCTCAAAATCATTTTCAAAATCTATATATTCGGGTAATGTAATAGGTGCATCATATATCCTAAGGTGGTGATGATTTGGCCGATTTACCAAAAACAGAAAACCTCCCGTCCGCTGAAGATATTTATCTGTTCCATGAGGGCACGAATTATCGCAGCTATACGATGCTTGGCGCGCACATTGCCGTCCAAGAAGGGCAGGCCGGCGTTCGCTTTACCGTGTGGGCTCCTCATGCGGCATATGTAGGACTGGCGGGAGATCATAACAGCTGGGATGGAACATCCGATCTTGATACGTTATATAAGATACCCGATTCAGGATTTTGGAGTCGTTTTTTTCCGGGAATGGAGCCGGGAACTTTTTACAAATACAGGATTACAGGAGCAGATGGTACAAGCTTCCTCAAAGCAGACCCATATGCCTTCCACGCGGAAGTTCGCCCGGCAACAGCATCCGTTGTAGCGAATCTGGACGGCTACAAATGGGGGGATGCTGCTTGGAGGCGGAAGAGCAAAGGTCCGTATCAGGCACCCATGAATATTTATGAAATGCATCTGGGCACCTGGCGGCAAAAGGAAGACGGCGAACTCTATACTTATCGGGAGATCAGCAGTCTGCTGATTCCTTACCTGAGCGAAATGAGCTATACCCATGTGGAGTTTATGCCGCTCGCTGAACATCCTTATGATCTGTCCTGGGGCTACCAGGGAACCGGTTATTTTGCGGCTACCAGCCGCTTCGGAGAGCCGCAGGATCTGATGTATCTGATCGATCAGCTGCATCAGGCCGGCATCGGGGTCATTCTGGACTGGGTTCCTGCCCATTTTGCCAAGGATGCTCATGGCCTACGCCTGTTCGATGGTTCGCCGCTGTATGAGTATGCTGATCCGATGCTGGCGGAGAAGCCGGGCTGGGGCACCTTGTCCTTCGATTTCAGCAAGCCGGAAATCTCATCCTTCCTGATTTCCAATGCCTTGTTCTGGTTCGAGAAGTATCATATTGACGGCATGCGCGTGGACGCGGTTACGAGTATGCTGCGGCTTGATTTCGAGAAGGAACCCCATCAGTACCGGACGAATGAGCATGGCGGGCTGGAGAATCTGGAGGCCATCCGGTTCATTCAGCAGCTCAACCAGACGATCTTCCGGTATTATCCGAAGGCGCTCATGATGGCGGAAGAATCCAGTGCCTGGCCGGGAGTAACCTCGCCGGTGCATGAAGGGGGCCTAGGCTTCAACTACAAATGGAATATGGGCTGGATGAATGACACCTTGGGCTACATAGAACGGGATTTCGATTCGCGCCCTTATCATCATAATTTGTTGACCTTCCCGATATGCTATGCGTATGCCGAGAACTATACACTGCCGCTGTCGCATGACGAAGTGGTGCACGGTAAGAAGTCGCTGCTGGACAAAATGCCGGGGTCCTATGAGCAGAAATTCGCCGGTCTGCGCCAGCTTCTCGGATATCAAATCAGCCATCCGGGCAAGAAGCTGCTGTTCATGGGCGGAGAGTTCGGGCAATTCATTGAATGGAAGGATCAGGATCAGCTCGACTGGCTACTGCTGGATTATGAGAGCCACCGGCGGATGCAGGCCTATACAGCTGCGCTGAATAAGCTATACCTTGCCGAAAAAGCGCTGTGGGAGCTCGATCATGACATGACGGGCTACCAGTGGATCGATGCCGATGACAGCGGGCAGAGTATCGTATCTTATATCCGCAGAGGCAAACGTCCGGTGGATACACTGCTGATTATCATCAACTTCCAGCCGGCCGAGCGCCGCCATTACCGTATTGGCGTGCCGCGTCCGGGTGTTTATGAAGAGTTATTTAGCTCGGAGAGCAACGAATACGGCGGATCGGGCTTCCATAATGAGCCGCTGAAGAGCACCAAGACCGAGTGGCATAATCAGGTGAACAGTATAGAACTGACCCTGCCGCCACTTAGCTTCTTGGTGCTTAAGAAGTCAGGCCGCAAGACCGTTTAAGGGCAGGAAGTGTCCGAATAAGCCACTATATAAGGGGGAGATGGAATGAAAGTATTATTTGCCGCGGCGGAAGCCCATCCATTTATCAAAACAGGCGGACTGGCCGATGTCATCGGCGCTTTGCCAAAGGCCCTCAAGGCGGCCGGGGTCGATGTCCGGGTAATTTTGCCCAAATACAAAGGAATTCCTGAGAAGTATTCCGCTCAGATGGAGCATGTCGCTACTCTGGAGGTCCCGATTGGCTGGCGCAATCAGTATTGCGGGATCGAAAAGGTGGTATTTGAAGGGATTCCCGTCTATTTCATCGACAATGAGTACTACTTCGGCCGTGACGGAATCTATGGCTATATGGATGACGGCGAGCGGTTCGCGTACTTCAACCGGGCGGTGCTGGAATGCCTGCCGGCCATTAGCTTCCAGCCGGATGTAATCCATTGCCATGACTGGCATGCTGCGGTTGTACCGCTGCTGCTGCAGGCACATTACCGGCATAATCCGTTCTACAGTGAGATGCGTACGGTATTCACCATACATAATCTCCTGTATCAGGGAGTCTTCCCGTATACCGTGCTAGGTGAGCTGCTGGGTCTGGACGACAGTTATTTCCTGGGCGTGGAGTATTACGGGAATGTGAATTATATGAAGGGCGGGATTGTCTACAGTGACCATGTCACCACCGTCAGCCCGACTTATGCCGATGAGATCCGGACCCCGTACTACGGCTATGGTCTCGATGGTCTCCTGACTGCGCGCTCTGACGCGCTCAGCGGCATTGTGAACGGAATTGATACTAAGAGCTATAATCCGTCCAGTGACAGTGCAATCTTCACCAAGTACCGTTCCAACCTGGCTAAGAAAGCCGAGAACAAGCTGGGACTCCAACAGGAGCTTGGATTGCCGGTGGCCCCTTACATTCCAATGGTAGCTATGGTTACGCGTCTGGTGGATTCCAAGGGACTGGATCTGCTAACCCGTGTGCTGGATGAGCTGCTGTACTATGATGATATTCAGTTCGTACTGCTGGGGACGGGGGATGAAGTTTACGAACGCTGGTTCCGCGAGGCACAGTGGCGTTATCCGAACAAGCTGTCCTCACAGATTACCTTCAGTGATGCCTTGTCCCGCAAAATCTACGCCGCCAGCGACATCTTCCTGATGCCGTCCAAATTCGAGCCTTGCGGCATCAGCCAACTCCTCGCGCTGCGTTACGGCAGCATTCCGGTGGTCCGTGAGACAGGCGGGCTGAACGATACCGTGCAGGCATACAACGAATACACCGGAGAGGGCAACGGCTTCACCTTCAAGGATTATAACGCCCATGATATGATGCATACGCTCCGCCGCGCCGTATCGTTCTACCACAAGCCCGAGCACTGGAAAAAAGTAGCCAAAAACGCATTCTCCGGCGACTACAGCTGGAACGTATCCGCTCAGCAGTATATTGATATTTATAACAAGATTACTGTGACTGCAGCGGAATAGGTACAGTAAGGTTTAGATGGGAAAAGGCACCCCTCAGTTCATGATGAACTAAGGGATGCCTTTTTGACGTTGTTCACCGCAACGGCGACCATGCAACGTGTTCAAAACTTAAATGTGTCTAATTTCATCAAGCCTCCACAATATGCCGGAACAGAATCCGGTACTCGTACGGCTCCAGTGCCACATTCATCATCCCGCGTTCCGGGGCTACTGCTTCGCCGGTCAGCGCATCCAGCCAGTCACTGGTCTCCATCGGGTGGCTGAGCGTGCGTTGCTGCGGTGAATTGTTCATCCAGACCGTGAAGTGGATCAGCTCATCTGCGCGCTCATAGACAATGCACGGGTCATGCTCACAGGCCTGAAGAATCCGGAAGCGGCCTTCACGAAGCGCCTTATGCTCCTTGCGCAAACTAATCATCATCCGGTAAAAGTCATACAGCTCGCGGTCCTGCTTGCCCTGATCCCATTCCATACATTTGCGGCAATCCGGGTCCTCGTAGCCCGTCAGGCCAATCTCATCGCCGTAATAGATGCAGGGGGTGCCCATGAAGGTGAACAGGAAGACGACCGTCAGCTTCAGCTTCCGTTTGTCTTCACCAAGCACGGTGAGCAGGCGGGGGGTGTCATGGCTGCCAAGCAGATTGAAGACCACCTCGTTCGTCTGCTGCGGATAACGCATGAGCAGGCCGCCGATCCGGTGACCGAAGGTGATGCCGTCCATCCCGCCGTTGAAGAATTCCAGCACCGTCCCCGAGAAGGGATAGTTCATCACCGAATCGAACTGGTCGCCGAGCAGCCAGGTTAAGGAGTCGCTCCATACCTCGCCGACGATGTAGGCATCCGGGTTCGCGGCCTTGACCACCTTGCGGAAATCACGCCAGAAGTGATGGTCCACCTCGTTGGCCACATCCAGCCGCCAGCCGTCCACCTTGATCTCCTTGATCCAGTATTCGGCCACCTCCAGCAGATAAGATTTTACTTCATGATTGGCGGTGTTGAACTTCGGCATATTGCCGTAGAAGCCGAACGTGTCATAGGTGGGAATACCGTCTACAATCTCAGCCGGAAAAGAGTTCACATGGAACCAGTCCCGGTAGACGGAGTACTCCCCTTTGGCCAGCACATCCTGGAAGGGCGGGAACTGATCGCTGCAATGGTTGAACACCGCGTCAAGCATGACGCGCAGGCCCCGTCTGTGGCATTCCTCGACAACCTGCTTCAGCAGCTCATTATCGCCGAAATGCGGGTCAACTCTCCGGTAATCCACAATGTCATATTTATGGTTGGAAGGGGAGACGAATAGCGGCGTGAAGTAGAGGGCGTTGACGCCCAGCTCCTGCAGATCATCCAGATGGTCCAGCACGCCCTGAAGGTCACCGCCGAAGAAATTATTCAGCTCGGGCTTGCCGCCCCAAGGCTGCGTGCCTTCCGGATTAATCAGGGGATTGCCATTCGCGAAACGCTCGGTCATGATCTGGTAGAATACGGCATCCTTTGCCCAGGGAGGAACCCGGAACAAGTCGATCCCGTGGATATAGGGGAATTCGTAGAAGTGATTCGGCGGCGGAGGACACTCAGAGCGAATACCGTTATCGAGCAGATAGACCGTCTCCATACCCTTACTTACGCGAAAAGTATAGCTAAGCCGCTTATATTTGGGCCGGACCGCCGCTTCCCAGTAGTCGAATTTGTCATCGGAGGCGGCCTTCTCCATAATAATGTCATAAGAGGTATGCTGCCAATCATACTTGTCGCCGGTGAGGGCGACTACGTAGTCCACATCATCACGTTTGGTGCGCACACGCAGATGAATCGTTTCAGTATCATAGGCATAGGCCCATTTGTCACGGGGAACATGGTACATCGCTTCAAGCAGCATAGTAGCACCTCCTGTAAGTTGGGTGGAAGCTGTAATGATTCGTGCGGCATTTGGAGATAATCTATAGTAGATAGTATTATATACCACCTTCATAGGATGTGCATTTTTTTGTCGCCGTAACAGGTTTTTGTCACAAAATCGTCTTTGCATATTCATGCGAAGTGATTTATAATAAGTCGGTCCATGGGACGGATAGAATAGAGAATATAAATAGAACAGGGAGACGAGACAAATGAACAAATGGGGTAAACTTTCTATGGGACTGCTGCTGGCAGCAGGACTCTTGGCCGGATGCGGCTCCAATAACGATAAGAACAATACCGCAGCAAGCGGAAATGGCGGTGCTGCAAGCACGGAGGCGCCAGCCAAGAAGCTGATTATGGGTACAAGCGCAGACTTTCCTCCATATGAATTCCACAAGATGGTTGAAGGTACGGATACGATTGTTGGTTTCGATATCGAGATTGCCAAGGAGATCGCCGCTGATTTGGGCCAGGAGCTGGAGGTTAAGGATCTTCCGTTTGACTCTTTGCTGAATGAGCTGGCAAGCGGCCGGATCGATATGGTGATCTCGGGACTTAGCCCGACACCGGAACGCGCTGAAGCTGTAGGTCTTTCGGACATCTACTATAAGGCAGAGCAGGCTGTCGTAGTGCGTGAAGCCGACAAGGACAAATTCGCTACCATGGACGCACTGAAGGGCGCCAAGATCGGAATTCAGACCGGTTCCATCCAGGAGGGGATCGCCAAGGGTATCGAAGGCGCACAGCTGACCTCCCTCAGCAAAATCTCCGAAATCGTCCTGCAGCTGCAGTCGAACCGGGTGGATGCTTCCATCATGGAAGGACCTGTTGCCAAGTCCTTTGTGAAGAACGTCAAAGGCCTCGTGATCACGGATGCTAAGCCGGAGGTTGAAGATGACGGCTATGTCATCGGTGTGAAGAAGGGCAACACCGAGCTGCTCGATCAAGTGAATAAGACACTCGGACGGCTGAACTCCGAAGGCAAGATTGATGAATTCGTAGCGGCAGCGAGCGAGCTAGCTGAGAGCAAATAACACGCGAAGCCGCATATACGGTTAGCGGAGATCAAGATAGGCCCGCAGCTGGTTGCGGGATCATGCTCTACCATGCAGAAAATGGCGGTGATCCGCCGTTTTCTATTTTTTTGAGAAGAGGAGGGTTTGAGGCAATGAATATATTCGATATGGCTTATGAGTACCGCAATTTATTCTTATCCGGTCTGCAGTACACACTGCTGCTTGCGGTGCTGGGGGTATTCTTCGGTTTCGTACTAGGCATCCTGGTTTCGCTCCTGCGGATGTCCAAATGGAGAATTCTGCGCTTTATTGCCACCGCATGGGTGGAATTCTTACGCGGGACGCCGATGCTGGTGCAATTGTTTCTGATTCACTACGGCCTGCCGGAGTTTGGTATTTCGCTGTCCCCGATTCAGTCGGGTGCGATCACACTTACGATTAACAGCTCGGCATATCTGGCTGAGATTTTCCGTGCCGGAATTCAAGGGGTGGACCGCGGCCAGATGGAGGCGGCTCGTTCACTCGGAATGAAGCAGGGTATGACCATGCGTTACATCATTTTGCCGCAGGCATTGAAGAACGTATTGCCTGCCATCGGCAACGAATTCATTACAATTATTAAGGAGTCCTCTATCGTATCGATGATTGGTGTAGCGGATCTGCTGTTCCAAGCCAGAACAATAACCACCATTACTTATGAAGGACTTAGTCCGCTGCTTGTGATTGCGGTCATGTATTTCGTACTAACATTCACACTATCCAAGCTGCTGGGTATATTGGAACGGAGGCTGAACACGGATGATCGAGGTTAAGAACCTGCGGAAGAGCTTTGGAAAGCTGGAGATCCTGAAGGGCATTGATCTGAATATTCACAAGGGTGAGGTCGTTGTTGTCATCGGTCCCAGCGGATCGGGTAAAAGCACCTTCCTGCGCTGCCTGAACCTGCTGGAGCAGCCCACAGGCGGGGAGATCAGCTTCGAGGGTCAATCCATTACCGCGAAGCGGCATGACATCAACGTGACCCGCGAGAAAATGGGGATGGTGTTCCAGCAATTCAACCTGTTCCCGCACAAATCCGTGCTGCAGAACATTATGCTCGCTCCGCTCAAGGTGAAGAAGCAGCAGGCTGCTGAGGCCGAGAAGTACGCGATGGAGCTGCTGCGGACTGTAGGCCTTGAAGACAAGCGCGATGCTTATCCGGCGCAGCTCTCCGGCGGACAGAAGCAGCGGATCGCAATCGCCCGGGCGCTGGCTATGCAGCCGCATGTCATGCTGTTCGACGAGCCAACCTCGGCGCTGGACCCGGAGATGGTCGGTGAAGTGCTGGAGGTTATGAAGCAGTTGGCGGTGAACGGCATGACCATGGTGATTGTGACGCACGAGATGGGCTTCGCCCGTGAAGTGGGGGACCGGATCCTGTTCATGGACGGCGGAGTGATTGTGGAGCAGGGGACACCGGCAGAGGTATTCGGCCATCCCAAGCATGCCCGCACGCGCGATTTTCTCAGCAAGGTATTATAGTAGACTGGCTAATAACCCCGCTGTATGGGGTTATTTTATTTTGGCGGAGTGCACAATGGGTGATATAGTATACAAATGATCAATCTACTTGAAAAGGAGTACATACAGATGAGAGATGATCTTTGCCGGATCGGCATTATTGATATTGGTTCCAACTCTATACGACTTGTAATTTATGACACGACGCAGGCAGGCGGCTACAAAATCATCAAGGAATGTAAGTACTCTGCCCGTTTGAGCGAGAAGATTACGAAGGAGGGCAGGCTGGAGAAGAAGGATATGGATACGATCATACCTGTTCTTCAGCAGTTCAAGGAGATTTGTGATGATTTTGAAGTAGAGAGAATCCGCGCAGGCGCCACCGCCGCCATTAGGAATGCAGCGAACTCAGCGGAGATCATCAGCTATCTCTCAGAGGCTTCGTCGATTCCGATTGAGGTGGTCAGCGGATATCAGGAGGCGTATTTCGGCTTCCTTGGGGTGATTAATGCTTTTGACGTCCAGGATGGCTTCGTGATTGATATCGGCGGGGGCAGTACCGAGGTTACCTTATTCCGCGGACGGCGTTATCAGCAGAGTATCTCGTTCCCGTTCGGTGCGGTCAACACCAATCAGATGTTCAGCCAGGGCGGCAACTGGAATGCGGATCAGCTCCGCAAGCTGCAATTATACGTAACCGGCAGGCTGGTGGAGCATGACTGGCTATCGACGGGCACTGGACTTCCGCTATACGGGCTGGGAGGAACGCTTCGCTCACTGGCTAAGCTCGATCAGAGGAACCGGGATTATTCGCTGCCTAATTCCCATGGTTACGCGCTGGAGAACGAGACGATCGAACGGTTCATGGAGGTTCTGCCTGCTACTTCGTTTGAGAAGCGCAAGGATCTGGACGGGCTGTCCAAAAGCCGGGCGGATATCATCGTGTCCGGGCTGATTATTTTCCATACCGTCTATCATTACATTGGTGCCAGCCGGGCGCTGATCAGCGGCGAAGGCCTGCGTGAGGGCATGCTGCATGATCTGCTGGAGCCGGAGCAGCCGGTGCGTGACAGCGCGCTGGAGTACAGTCTGGATACGATTATCCGCTTCGATATCCGTACCTCCAAGCGGCATCTCGACCATATCAACAAGCTGGCGCTGAGCCTGCTGGAGGCCTTTGATCGGGAAGGGGACCGGGAGGAGCAGGAGATGCTGGTCTATGTGGCGATTATGCTGCACCGGACAGGCTCCAACATTAACTATTATCAATCCAAGCGGCACACTCACTACTGGCTGATGAATTCACCCATCCGGGGACTGAC
Source organism: Paenibacillus sp. FSL R7-0333 (assembly GCF_038000365.1). Classification (NCBI taxonomy): domain Bacteria; kingdom Bacillati; phylum Bacillota; class Bacilli; order Caryophanales; family Paenibacillaceae; genus Paenibacillus; species Paenibacillus sp. FSL R7-0333. The sequence continues at coordinate 3,872,412 of NZ_JBBOBZ010000001.1, read as the reverse complement.
GCACCGCCAGCTGATTCTGAGCGCGTACATCGCTTCCTACAGCACAAAAAGCCGGAAGCAGAAACTGTCCCTGATGCATAAGGACATTTTGCTGCCTTCCGACGAGGAATGGATTCATAAGCTGGGTACATTAGTGCAGTTAAGCATTGCGCTGGACAGCACCGAGATCGGCATTGTCAGCGGGCTGAAGTCCCGTCTGCATAATCATACGCTGGATCTGGAGCTTCAGGGCGGACAAGTGCTTATCGGCCTGGAGGACATTGAGAATGCACTCAAAGCCTTCAGGAATGCTTGGTCGGTGAAGGTAAAGCTCGGCTTCCCTTCCAGCGGGTAACATCCATAGCGGCGAACTGGCTCCGGAGCGGGGCCTTTTTGTCGTCGATCCGTTCATAATATCCGTTGGGCTGAAGGAAGCTGGATTTGACATTGTCCATCAGCGACAGCTCCAGAATCTTGACAATCTGACCGCGGATACTGCTATCCTTCACCGGACACATCAGCTCGATCCGCCGGGTCAGGTTGCGTGTCATCCAGTCGGCACTGGACAGGTAGACCTCAGGATCGCCGCCGTTCTCGAAGTAATAGATGCGTGAATGCTCCAGGAAGCGGTCCACAATGCTGCGTACCGTAATGCGCTCACTGAGGCCTTCAATTCCCGGACGCAGACAGCAGACTCCCCGGACGATCAGGTCGATAGACACTCCCGCCTGGGCAGCGCTGTACAGATAATCAATAACCTCCTGGTTCGACAGAGAGTTCATCTTGGCGATAATCCGTGCAGGCCGGCCTGCGGCGGCATGCTCCGCTTCACGCAGAATCAGCTTCTGGAGCGACAAGCTCATGTTGGTCGGCGCTACGATGAAGGAGTTCCAATTGTAATTGGCAGAGTAGCCCGTCATTTGATTGAACAGCTCTGACGCATCCAGGCCAATCTCATGATTGGCAGTGAACAGGCTAAGGTCGGTATAGGCTTTGGCGGTACTGTCATTGTAATTGCCTGTTCCCACGTGAACATAGCGGCGCAGCTCTGAGCCTTCCTGGCGGACGATCAGCGTCACCTTGGCATGGGTCTTGAGGCCGACAAGACCGTAGACCACGTGGCAGCCGGATTGCTCCAGCTTGCGTGCCCAGGCAATATTGCGTTCTTCATCGAAACGGGCCTTCAGTTCCACCACAACGGTTACCTGTTTGCCTGACTCGGCAGCGTTGGCCAGCGCCGCAATCAGCGGAGACTTGCCGCTGACCCGGTACAGCGTCATCTTGATCGCCATGACCTGCTCATCCTCGGAAGCCTGGGTAATGAAATCCGCCATGGCATCGAAGGATTCATACGGATGATAGACCAGCACATCACGGGTGCTCAGCACCTCGAAGAAATCCTCATTCTCCTCGAATTCTGCCGGATACATCGGCTCGACAGGCGGGTTGAGCAGATAGCTGAAGCCCTTCAGACTGCCGGTGAAGCTGCGCAGGAAGCCGAGATCAAGCGGACCTTCAATTTCGAAGAGGAAGTCCTCCAGCTCGAATTCAGCCTGAAGCTGCTCCAGTGCATAGGGATGGATGCCTTTCTGGACCTCCAGACGGGCAGGCACACCACGCCGGCGTTTGCGGAGCTCCTTCTCAATCTCCTCCAGCAGATCCTCCGCACCTTCTTCATCTATCGTCAGGTCGGAGTTACGGGTCAGGCGGAATTCGCTGACAGCTACCGGATCATAACCGCTGAATAAGGTCTGAATATGATGGCGGATCACATCTTCAATGAATACGAATTGCCGTTTTTTGCTGTTCGAGCGGTGAGGCAAGGGAATGCAACGCGGCAGATTGGACGGAATCTGCAGAATGGCGAAGTAAGGCTCATCCTCCTGGCTGTCCTTGCGTGTCAGCACGACAGCCAGATAGATGAATTGGCTGTGAACCAGCGGGAACGGACGGCTCTGGTCCACGGCCATCGGAGTCAGCACAGGGAAAATAATATCACGGTAGTATTCCTCAACCGACAGCTCCTGTGCCGGTGTCAAGTCTTCATAATCAACGAACACAATGCCCTCTTTGTGCAGGCTGCGTGAAATATCCTTAAAGGTGCGGTACTGGTCGGCGACGATTTTGGTCACCCGTTTGCTGAGGCGTTTATAGAGGCCGGAGGGTGTGTAGCCGGTAAAATCTTTTTTGGTATATCCCGCCCGGATCTGATCCTGGATGCCCGCTACCCGGACACTGATGAACTCATCCAGGTTACTCGACACAATGGCCAGGAATTTGGCCCGCTCAATCAGCGGGTTCTCCGGGTCCTGTGCCTCGCCGAGCACCCGGCGGTTGAACTCGATCCAGCTGAGGTCACGGTTAAGATAGGCTGTTGCAGGACTGATATTGTTGATTTTTTTCTCATCTGTATTCACGTTCATGGACCCTCCAAGTTGCTTCAATGTCTAGTTAAGATATCGTATTCTTTCATTCTACTATTTGCTTAAGCGAGAAATGTTAAAACTGTGTAAAATTTTTGCGAATATTCAGGAAACATGGCATAATTCTGCAGAGTCTCTTCAAAATGATTAAGAATATGTAATATTTACATCCTTGATAACGCTTTATTAGGGCTAATTATTTCCAATATCCACAAAAACATAGCCAATGGTTACAAAGTTGTGATATATTCATTACTGTTAGTTTACAAACCGCGCGTCACCATTGAAGGAGGCAATTCATGAAACTCAAGATCAGAGCCATCACCGCCCTGGCGGCCGTACTGGGACTCGGCACCTTGCTTCACGCAGCTCCCGTTCAAGCCAACAGCGTACATATCGCTGGAGAGACTACAACCTATTATACTCTATCCAATCATTATGGCATAAGCGTAGAAGAGCTTATGAATGCGAACCCGCAGATTTCAGCGCTAAATATTTATCCCGGGCTGAAATTCACCATCCCGGGTGATGTTCAAGCCAAGACTGTGGCTGCAGCCAATACTGCAGCAGCTTCAGTAGAAGCTGTGGATGCTGCAGAAGTTCAAGCCTTGAGTGTGCAGCCGGCAACCAACACTGTTCAAGCCTGGGGCAAAGAATTCAATTATGCCAAAGTGCTGCAGGTCAAGGCTTCCGCCTATTCCTCAGCAGCCAGCGAGAATGGCAAGTGGGGCGCAGTCGATTATTTCGGCAATACGCTGAAGCTCGGAACCATCGCCGTTGACCCGAGCGTGATTCCGCTGGGAACGAAGGTGCTCGTAACCGGGTATACCCATCCGGGCCTTCCGAAGCAAGCTTTCGTAGCTACAGCCACGGATATGGGGAGCGCGATCAAGGGCAACCGGATCGATATCTTTATTCCGGGCAGCCAGAGCTTTGTAGCCGATTTCGGTTATCAGTATGTACATTTATATATTATTGAATAAACCGATAATGATAAGTTGCACCACTGCAAGCATAACAGTTATTAATGAAAAGGAAACAAAACCAGGCAGCTTCGCCGGTTTTGTTTCCTTTTTTGTTACCCTGCTTATCAAGCGGTTATTTGCTTTTGCTGACCTGGAGCATCTGGGGAACGGTTACGAAGCTGTATCCGCGCTGGCGCAGATTGCTGATAATCTCGGGCAAGGCCTGCAATGTTCCCTGAAGATTACTGCCCCTGCCGCCGCCCCCGTGCTGTAGGATGATGGCCCCTCTGCCGGCCCGGGAGAGGATGTTATGCTTGACCTGATTTTTGGACAGCCCTCTCCAGTCGAGCGAGTCGACGTTCCAGTTCACCAGCTTATAGCCATGCGCTTTCGCCCATTTAAGCTGCGGCTCGTTGATATCGCCATACGGCGGGCGGATCAGCTTTGGCTTGTATCCGGCCAACAGCTGCAGAATATTCTCCGTCCGGATAATCTGGATGCGGAAGGCATTCATACTCAGCTTGCTGAACTGGGGGTGATTATAGGAGTGATTGCCGATAGCATGGCCTTCGCGGATCATCCGGGCTACCAGGGCGGGATGCTTCTCCGCACGGCTGCCGACCACGAAGAATGTAGCTTTGACTTTATATTTGCGCAGCACATCCAGGAGCTGCGGGGTGAAGCGCGGATCAGGCACATCATCGAAGGTGAGAGCGATCATTTTGCGGCGGGGACCCTGGGTCTTGAGGGTCTCCGGGTATTTGCGCAGCAGCTGGCTGAGGGAGAGGCCTTTGCTTTTTTTATGGCGCCTTACTGAAGACTGGGAGGCCGCTGATCCCGCCGGTACCGCCGTTTGCTCTTCAATAGAAGCTTGTGGCCGGCAAGATGGCAGGATCTCTTGTGCTGGCACTGGCGCAGGACTATCAGCCGCTGTAGCAGAGACAGACACAAGCTCCGCAGCCGGTGCAGGAGCAGACAGGGCCAGGGCAATGACGGTTATGAGCAGCACAATGCGGCGGAATATTACCAGTTTCATCGGAATGATGCCTCCTCCAACCACGGGTCCGGTTATTTTAGAATATAAGGGTTGTTATTTCCAAGCAGCCGTGAAATTATGCCGTACAGGCAGCAGAGCATTCAAAGATTTATCACATCCGCAAATCGTTGTATACTGAAATGGATCATAGATACGGGAAGGATGGAGACAAGAATGACCGATTTGTTCACACCTTATGAACTGAAGGCTCTGACCCTGAAGAACCGCGTGGTCATGCCTCCAATGTGCCAGTATGCAGTTGAGAAGCAGGACGGTATTCCGACGGATTGGCATCATGTGCATTATGTCAGCCGGGCTGTCGGCGGGAGCGGCTTCATTATTGTAGAGATGAGCGGAGTTCACCCCGATGGACGGATCACGAACCGGGACACCGGGATCTGGGAGGACGGGCAGATTCCGGCGTTCAGGCGGCTGACGGATGCCGTTCATGCCCATGGTGCTAAGGTTGCCATCCAGCTAGGACATGCCGGCCGCAAGGCCGTCGATGCCGCTCCGCCGGTTGCACCTTCGGCAATCCCGTTTGATGATACCTATGCTATGCCCAAGGCGCTTAGCCGTGAAGAGATTGCGGAGCTGATTATCGCCTTCCGGGAAGCGGCGCGGCGCGCGGTTGAAGCGGGATTCGATACCGTTGAGCTACATGGAGCCCATGGATACCTCATTCACCAGTTCCTTTCCCCGCTATCCAATGTCCGGGATGATGAGTATGGCCAAGACCCCATCCTGTTCGGTGAACAGGTGGTAGAGGCGGTGCGTGAGGTGCTGCCGGCTGAGATGCCGCTAATCATGCGGGTGTCCGCCAAGGAATACGTCGAGGGCGGTTATGATGAAGCTTATGCGCTGGAATTCTGCCGCCGCTACAAGGATGCAGGCGTAGACCTGTTCCATGTATCCTCGGGCGGGGAGGGGCCGATTGGCTCGAATGGCGGCCCGAATGCCGGGCCGGCTTATCAGGTGGGCCTTGCTGAATACATACGCAGCGGATTACAGGTCCCTGTTATCGCTGTAGGGCGTCTGGAGTCATATGCGGAAGCGCAGGCGGTGATTACGGAGGCGAAGGCAGAGCTGGTAGCTATAGGCAGAGGTATGCTCAGCGATCCTTACTGGGTACTTCATGCTGCTGAGGCGCTGGGTGGAATTGATCCGTCCGAGCTGCCCGCACCTTATGTGCGCGGAATCTGGAACAAGAAATAGAGGGTATCATTTGTGAATAATGTCACAGATTTTAAGTTCCTTCTCAGGCATGGTTAATAAGATTAAATTTGAAGGAGCTTGATAACGTGGCGACGGTAATTAGTAATGAGCGGCTGGCTGAAGGAGTGTACCACCTGGTAGTTGAAGGAGGAAACAGCGGGGAGATGGGTCAGTTCTACATGCTGCGGGCATGGGGAGCCTATCCGCTGCTGTCCAGACCGCTTAGCATACATCAGGTGAATGATAACGGTGTTGAATTCTTATATCACGTAGTGGGTGAAGGAACAGAGATCCTTGCCGGACTGAATCCGGGCGATCCGCTGGAGCTGGAGGGACCGTTCGGCACAGGCTTCCCGCAGGTGGAAGGCAGGGTAGCTTTAGTGGGCGGGGGGATCGGAATTGCTCCGCTTTATTATTGTGCGCAGAAGCTTCCAGAGAGCGATATCTATCTCGGCTTCAGCCGCGAGCCGTTCCGTACAGAAGCCTTCCGTCCTCTGGCTGCTGAGCTGACCGTCGATGTAGGCGGACTGATTCTGGACAGCGTGGATTTCTCGGCGTATGACCATATCTTCGTCTGCGGCCCGCATCCGATGCTGAAGGCTGCACAGCTCAAGGGCAGCGCTCCAGATCCTGCGGGTAAGCGCCCTGACGTCTATCTGTCACTGGAGAACCGGATGGCCTGCGGAATCGGCGCTTGTCTGGTCTGCAGCGTCTCCTGCAAGGACGGGCAACGCAAAGCCTGCGCAGACGGTCCTGTCTTCCTGGCTGAGGAGGTATTATTCCATGATTAATACAACTGCAACGATTGCCGGTGTGTCCTTCAAGAACCCGATTGTAATGGCTTCGGGTACCTTCGGCTTCGGCCGTGAGTATGGCCGGTTATATGATGTGTCCCTGCTGGGCGGAATCTCCGGCAAGGGGCTTACGCTTCATGCCAAAGCCGGTAATCCCGGAATCCGCATCTATGAGACCCCTTCCGGGATGCTGAACAGCGTAGGGCTTGAGAATCCGGGAGTAGAGGCCTTTCTGGCCAAAGAGCTGCCGTATTGGGAGACACTGGATACCGCACGTATCGTGAATCTGGGCGGTAACACGCTGGCGGATTACGTGCTGGGTGCTGAGCTGATCCAGCGGGATGCGGATGCCCGTCTTCTGGCCGGAAAGCCGGCCGTGGATATGATTGAGCTGAATATCTCCTGCCCGAACGTGAAGGAGGGCGGAATTGCTTTTGGCGTGAAGACTCCGGCAGCGCAGGAAGTGGTTCGTGCGGTACGGGCGGCTACAAGTCTGCCGCTGGCCGTGAAGCTGTCGCCCAATGCCGAGGATATTGCGGAGATGGCTGTGATGTGTGAAGCAGAGGGGGCGGACGCCGTCTCTCTGATCAACACGATCTCCGGGATGAAGATCGACGTCCGCCGCCGCCGCAGTGTGTTCAATAACCTCTATGCGGGACTATCCGGACCAGCGATTAAGCCGGTGGCTCTGCGTATGGTGCATCAGGTAGCCCGCCGGGTAACCATTCCGGTAATCGGCATGGGCGGCATCACTTCAGCCACGGATATTATTGAATTTATTATGGCGGGAGCGACTGTAATACAGGTTGGAACCTACAATTTCATGAATTTGCGGGCGGGCAGCACACTTGTAGAAGAATTGCAGCAGTTTATGAAGGAAGAGAATATTTCCTCACTGGATGAGATCCGTGGTATTGTATAGGCAGCAAGCCGGTTTGCAATGATCTTTTTACCGCAGAATGAGAGATCTCTACAGCCTATGGTTAATATAAAGGGAGGGGAGTTCTGCTTGACAACGAATCTGGTGCATCCTGACGATATTGTGCTGTCCGAGACCGAGGTGGGCCGTGATCTGCTGCTGCTGATTACCGGGGGAGTGCGCCATATCGGTGCAGCAAGCACGGCGTACATGGACGGAGAATTCGCACGGGTGATGACCTCTGCCGTTCCCCATCATAAGGAGCATACGATCAGTGAAGCCATTGCGCTGAAGGCTGCTGCCGCATTGAACCGGACAGTCACGGTTGTGATGGGCATTCACTATGACGATCTGAGCAAAGAGGGCATCCTTGCGGTCGTAAATATTGTGAATGATAAGGTGGAGCAATATTTAGTACAGAAGGCCGGAACAAATTTTTGAAACGATCCCCATCTCCCTGCGTAAAAGATACCATTGAACAACTAACTTTTATTTTGGAGGAATGAACGATGTCTATATTTAAAAGATTGCGTGATCTGACCATGTCCAATGTGAATGCGATTATCGATAAAGCTGAAGATCCGGTTAAAATGACCGACCAGTACATTCGTGACATGACGGAGGATCTGGAGGATGCTGAGAAAGCGGTAGCTGCCCAGATCGCTATCGAGAAGAAATTCAAACAGTTGTATGAAGAGCAGGAAGCGCTGGTGAACAAGCGCAATCAGCAAGCACATGCAGCCGCGCAGGCCGGTAACGCCGATCTGGCCCGCCGTGCTCTTGAAGAGAAGAAATCGGCAGAAGCCAAGCTTGTAGAGTACAAGGCCAGCTTCGACCAGAACAAGGCTTCCGCCGACAACCTGCGCGGCAAGCTTGATGAAATGCGCAAACAGCTTACCCAGATGAAGAACAAGCGGGAGACACTCGTTGCCCGTTACAACGCTGCGAAGGCCCAGACCGAAATCAACAAAGCGATGAGCGGCTTCAGCTCCGACTCTGCTTCTGCCGGACTCAAACGGATGGAAGACAAGATGCTGCAGGCCGAAGCACAGGCAGAAGCCAGCAACGAGATGAGCTCGGGCAACAAGTCGCTCGATGATGAGTTCGAGAAGCTGGGCAAAGACCAGGCGGTTGAAGATGAGCTGGCTGCGCTGATGAAGCAATACGAGAAACAATAACATATTGGCATAAGCCGGACTTTAGGCAATTGTCCACAGGCGAAGGGGAGACAGAACCAGCGGTTTCTCCTTCGCTTTATGTTTGTCTTACCTGTTGTGAAATATGAACAAGCGGGGGCTGGAGTAATGGATTTCGATACCCTGGTGTCCATGGTAGTATGGACGGTCAGCGGCGCAGTACTGCTGTGTGTGCTGATGCTCGTGGATTCGCTGTTTACCCGTTATAATGATATGGAAGAGCTGAAGGCAGGGAATATGGCCGTGACTACCCGGCTGGTGTTGAAGCTGCTGTCACAAGGCTATATTTTATCGGCATCCATTGCTGCGGCGAACCGGCTCGGGACCGCCCTTATCGTCTCGATTGTCTCTTTTATCCTGTTATTTGTGCTGGAGAAGACGGTAGAGCAGCTCCTCAGCCGGTGGGGGAACCTTGAACTGGATCATGGCACTCAGCTTGGCAAGGTCGGCTACGGCCTGATGGCAGGCTCGCTGCATGTGACGGGAGCCTTGATTATTGCGGCCTTTATTCGCGGATAAGAAGAAGGGTTAGCGTACCAATCTGTAGGAGGATGATGGCTTTGGGTCTTTGGAAAAGAATCGGCAATCTGTTCTCGAAGCCGGAGGCGCCTAAAGCGCCCGCAAGCATGCTGACCCTGTCTCCCGGAGATATCTGTGAGGTCTCCCTGGTCACTTATGAAGTGACAGGCCGGACGAAGACAAGCGGCCGTAATGCAGTTGTACTGACGCTGCGTGACGGGAGCCGGATCGCTTATCTGTATATAGAAGAGCGGGAAGAGCTGCAATACAGATTGTATCACCCGATAGACGGGCGTCTGGACAGTCCCTCCGAGGTTCCGGCTACCCTTGAGCTGGATGACCGGACCTTTTATCTGGAGGAAGAATATGAAGGATATGCCGCCGTTACCGGGCAGACACCTTATATGAACGGCGGGGAGCAGCATGTCTGGCAATACCAGGCGGATGATTCGCGGCTGCTGCGCGTGGAATGGCAGAATGGACGGTTCATGCTCTATGAGGGTGAAAGTGTCCTTTCGGCTGATGTAAGAGTGATCCGCGCATCTTAAGCTGAACTGAAGCAGGGCTGCGGCTGCGCTGCTGACATCGGAATAGAATCGGAATGGAATAAGGGATGCAAGCGCTTGTTACAGGCCTGTGCATCCCTTTTGCCATGCCTTCATGTTAGAATAGGGCGTAATTGGTTTAATGAGCAGCAATCTACCGGAGAAGCAGAAGGAGTGAGTTCAACAGTGACTAACCGAGAGAATCATGACAAGGAATATAGCGAGGAAAATAACAAGGAATCCAATAAGGATTATAGTAATGATAAATTTCAGCGCGCAGCGCTTCAAGTTACAGAGGCGCAAGGCAGGCTGAAGCCTTATGCTGCGCTGCTTGCGCCGGAAGCTGTACCCCTGCATCTCAGCAGCGGGCGTTATCTGGCTGAGCCGGTTGCTGCACCACATCCCTTTCCGGCATTTGACCGCTCCAGTATGGACGGCTTCGCCGTGATTGCGGCAGATACTTTGGCGGCAGGAGACCCTGAGACGGTGTGGCTTGAAGTCATCGAAGTCATACCCTGCGGCGCAGTAGCCTCAAGAGAGATTACGGCTGGCACTGCTGCGCGCATAATGACGGGAGCGCAGATTCCAGACGGCGCAGATACAGTGATTATGATGGAAGCCACGGAGAACCGGAAGGAAGCTGGAGTCACTTATGTCGGTATCCGCAAGCCGCAAGAGCGGGGGCAGCATATTACCCCTTGCGGGCTGGAGCTTAGTACAGGTGATCCAGTGCTTCCTGAAGGGACTCTAATCGGCGCTGGCGAAATTGCTGTTCTGGCAGCGCTCGGAGTGCCGGAGGTTCTTGTACGCCGCAGGCCCAAGGTGGCGGTCTTCGCTACCGGGACTGAGCTGCTGGAGGTGGACGAGCCGTTAGTACCGGGCAAAATCCGCAACAGCAACTCACCCATGCTGGAGGCGCTAATCCGGGAAGCGGGCGGGGAGCCCGTGATGCTGGGTGCAATCATCGATGATCTGGAGCTGGCCCGCAGTAAGGTGCATATGGCACTGGAGAGCTATGATCTGGTGATTACTACCGGCGGCGTATCTGTCGGGGATTATGATATTATGGGTGATTTGGTCCGTGAGCAGAGCGGAGAGATGCTGTTCAATAAAATAGCCATGCGCCCCGGCAGCGTCACTACGGCAGCCGTTCGCAGCGGGAGCATCCTGCTCGCCTTATCCGGCAATCCGGGCGCCTGCTTCGTAGGATTCCAACTGTTTGCCCGTCCGGTCATCGGGCTGATGCAGGGTGCAGTACAGCCGTATCTGCCGGAGTGGACAGCGGTGCTGGGTGAAGATTATAAGCGGGCCAACAGCTTCACCCGCTATGTCCGCGCCCGTCTGGAGATCCGCGAAGCAGTTCTCTATGTTTATCCAGCCGCCGTGGACGAGTCATCCGTCACAGTTACGATCAAAGACAGCGATTGCCTGATCGTCATCCCGCCGGATAGCGGACAATTATCCGCTGGTGACAAAGTAACTGTGCTGAAGCTGCCGGGTGAGATTCGAGGGGAGCAGCACGGCAAGGCTTAGTATTTCTAGTATTGACCGGTCAGCAAAATGACAAGTCAAATGACAAACCAACTAAATCTTTATTATCAAATTTCATCATATGAAAAATTCATAATATAATCGCAAAACCCGGTCATTTATCTGGATAACGGTAGCTGATTGTATTTCCTGCAATAGAAAACGCATACTTGACCGTGAAATGAGATTCGATTGTATTTCATACAGTGGAATGTTGTGTTTTGGATGAAAAAGGGCCTTGGTACAACATTCAATTGTACCGAATACAATAGATTCTTTTTCGAAGCCGTTTTTACCGCGTTCTATTGTACAAAATACATTTGCTGTTGTTCCAGCGTCTAAAGCACCTAAATAACTGCTGCTTTGAACTCAAAATTAGTTAAAAATTCAATACATGAAAAATTCACAATAGTAAGTTCAAAACCTAACCCCAAAACACTGACCAGCAGCCAACAAGCAGGACCATCCAATTGCACGGCAGCATCCAACGCCGTAACCGCAAAACCCGGTCATAAAGGTAAAAAACAAAACCCTCCCGTTCTCTAATTGGGGTCAGTTCCTAGACAGAAACGGGAGGGTTTGTAGGGTTCGTAAGTGGTCAACTTGATCTAGCCTATATGTGTTAACGTTCAACTTCAATGATTACTGGGCCGTTAAAATCAGCGGTCCATCTGCGGTGATGGCAATGGTGTGCTCATACTGCGCGGACAGCTTGCCGTCAGCCGTTCTCGCTGTCCATTCATCATCGTCAATGGTGATGTGGTACGTGCCTTCGTTGATCATGGGCTCAATCGTAAATACCATGCCTTCTTTGAGGCGGATGCCTTTGCCTGCGGTGCCGATGTGCACGTAGCTCGGCTCCTCATGCAGGCTTCGTCCGATGCCATGCGCCAGCAGATCGCGCACGACCGAATAACCGTGTGCTTCGGCATGCTGTTGTATGGCCGATGTGATGTCGCCCAGCCGTCCTCCCGGAACAGCCCGGGCGATCCCCAGATCCAGGCACTCCTTCGTTACCTGCATTAATCTCTGTGCCTCCGGCCCGATCTCACCGACAGCGTAGCTCACGCACGAATCTCCGAACCAACCCCCGTATTGCGCCACAATGTCCAGCTTCAGCAAGTCGCCTTCCTTCACGACCCGTCTGCTGGATGGAATCCCGTGTGCTACCACATCATTAATGGAGATGCAGGTCTCGGCAGGGAATCCGTTGTAGCCTTTGGTGAACTGCTTGCCGCCGAGCTTGGTGATATGTCTGGCCACAAAATCATTAATTTCAAGCGTGGTGATTCCAGGCACAATGTGTCTGGACACCTCACGATAGCAGTCGGCAACAATTTGGCTGGCCTGCTTCATCTCTTCGATTTCTCTGGGGGATTTAAGAATAATCATCTTGTGTGCATTCGCTCCTTAATCTTTCAATAGTGTCTGTCTTTTATAGTTTAAGAACCCTGACGATCTCCGGTGCCTCTTCATTCAGCTGTCCCCGCCGGAGGGACAAAGCAGCACAGCCAACCAGAGCGGCTAACAGCATCTCTGTATATTGTAATCCAGACGGTGCATCGACTACTGTCCCTCCAGGAGAAAGTGATTCCTCCGTAAGTCCAGTGCCAAGCATCATGGACAGCGGGGTCAGCACCTCCCGCCGGAACTCGGCAGTGAGCGGGGAAGAGCGGGCTTCAGGCAGGGAAGGGAATCCCTCACCAGCCTGCTTACACAGCAGATAGATAGCGTGATCCTCCGCCCATAGCTGCAATAGCCGCACCCCGGCGGCAGAACCCTCCAGCGGGATCTTTAGCGGTAGCCCGGGCTCTGCCATAGGCGGGAACTTCAGCCATTCCCCGGCCCGGTCGAGCGCATCCCATAACAAGTCGTGAAGCAAATCACCCTTATTGCTGTAATAATGATAGACCGTACCATAACCGAGATCGGCCTCCGCAGCCACATCCCGGATTTCTAATAAAGGCCCTTTATTCAAAAATACGTCCGCTGCTGCTTTTCGGATCTGCACCAGCCGCCGCAGCCGGATATCTTCGTTCTGTTCCTTCGTGCGGGGAGTCATCTTATCCGTTCACCTCATTTATTTTAGACCTGCTGTCATGTCAATATAAAACATCGGCAGGCAAATGGCAAGGGAAAATCGTTGAACCAACCCTCTGGACGACACAAAAAAAACCGGATAGAACATCATCCGGTTTCTTCTCCTCAAGCCCAGTGCTCCGGATGCCTTAAGGATTCCGGCAGCTTGGTGGACGGGCTGCCTTGCGCAGCTTGCAGCTGCGCCTGGGTCAGGAAGAGGCTGCCCCGCAGATCGGCTCCGCGCAGATTCGTGTCGCGGAAGTCCGCGCCAATCAGATCGGCGAACCGCAGGTCAGCGCCGCTGAGATCCGCAGCGATCAGATACGCGCCCCGTAAGCTGAGGCAGCGGAGGTCGGCCCCGCGCAGCTTGGCCCCGATCAGATCCGCCCCGCGCCCATAGTTCTTCTGGCGCTTCGGGGCCGGAGAGAGCTGCTTGCGGGCAGCGGTGCGCGCAAGCTCGCTGGCACGCAGCAGCAGCTCGTTGACTTCAACTCGGTGCAGGGACACTTCGAGCTGAAGCAGCTTGTCCGGGCTGAGCAGGGTGAGGGCCTGCGTCTGCTCCAGCAATTTGATAAGCGAATCATGCAGGGTCTCGGCCCCGCGCAGTGTGAGTGCCTCGTGCAGATACCATAGCAGCTCATGCAGTTGGCGCATTACGGGAAGAACCTCGAACATCTGTCCCGCAGTCTCTGGAGCCTGACGCCAGTCGCGTCCGCCATAGGTCAGATTGGAGATTTTCTGCCCGGCCCCGAAGCAGTCGTACACGGTGCAGCCCCGGAAGCCGCGTTCTCGTAGCTCAGTATGAATGCCGCAGAGGAAGTCTTCCCGCAGATTGGGACAGGGCTGTCCGGCAGGCTTGTCTATGGCGAAGTCTGAGGAAGCAGAGAAATGAAGCGCTGCGCAGCATAGCCCGAAGCAGTTCAGGCAATCCGATTGCAGCTCCGGCAGTCCGGGATTCGTAGGGAATTCAGTAGATGAATGATTGTCTAACAAACGTATTCCTCCAAAAATTAATGTCATTAATTTAGAAGTCCATGCGAATTACTGCGGCGGTTCATTGTTCATACGGCGTTCAATCGCCTCGGACATCGTTTTATCTGTGAGATGGGCATAGATCTCGGTAGTCTCCGTAGAAGCATGGCCCAATTGTTCCTTCGTCCGGTAGATGTCATTCTGCAGGTAATAATCGGTGGCAAAAGAGTGCCGCAGCTTATGCACCGTCAGATAAGGCTTGCCGAAACGTTTGGCGTATTTGATGATCATCTCCTGGATGGCCCGTTTGGTCATCCGTTTGCCTTCTTTGCTGCCGTTGGGCAGGGCAATGAAGAGCGCTTTTTCCCGTTTCGGCGTCTTGTACCTGCTCTGGCGGAGGCTTAGATACAAGCTGAGATCATCCTTCGACTGTTCCCGGAAATAGACCGGGGTCTTGAAGGTCTCGTCGTTATGACCCTTGCGGAAGACATAGAGCAGCTTATTGTTGACATCCAGATCATCCACGTTGAGATTGACCACCTCGGAGACGCGGAGGCCGGAATTGAGGATCAGACTGGCAATACAGGCATCCCGTTCACGGTTAAGCTGCCAAGAATAATAAGCCTGCTTATTGGCTTCCACAGCTGTGCCGTATCCTTCATAGATATAGCCAACGAACTCCAGCAGCTCCGCGTCCTCCAGAATTTTACCTTTGAGCTTAGCGGCGGTATCCTTCGGTTTGTGAATGCGCTTGATCTCAACCTTGGCCATAATGTTACGCTTCAGCAGCGGGTAGAAGTTCTCATCCTCGGCAATCTGGCTCAGATAATGGAATAGCGAGCGCAGCGCAGACAGCTTACGGGATACGGTCACCCGCGAATTGGCATTCTCAGCCCTTGTGGTCAAGTGCAGACGGTAGCCGACAATGCTGTCCATATGCAGGGTCTCCAGCTCAAGCAGTGTGATGTCAGCATTGCTGGCCGCTACAGAGAGACCTTCACCCCGCAGCCAGCCGAAAAAAGATTCATAGTCCCGGATATACTCCAGCAGCGTGGAGGGGGACAAATCCGGCCGTTTATAGTCGATAAACTGCTGGACAAACCAGGGCATCTGCGGCAGCCGCTGATCCAGGTTTGCCCGGTCGGTCGCTTTTTGAATACTGATGAGCTTCACCTTCTTTATAGTTTCCCCAAGAGGGAGGGCTGTCCTTCTATATTACCATGTTTCTGGCAAACCTTGCTCCTGATGAGACAAAGTTATATGATGGGTAGTAAACAAAAACGGTTGAGGTGAACCTGAATGGAACTTGGAATCGAGCTGGTTCCTAAAGAGCAGAAGCAGATTATCAGCAGATTAATGCAGTTCTACTTGTATGACTTTACCCGCTATCTGGAGCTGCAGGTCGACCGTGAAGGGTTGTTCCCGTCCTATCCGGGACTTGAGGCTTACTGGAGCAGCGGTAAAAATAAATTCGCCTACCTGTTCACTGTAGATGGCAATGTCGCAGGCTTTGCCCTGATCGACCGTCTGCTGCGCGACCCGGAGGGCGAGTTCTATATGACGGAGTTTTTTGTAATGCAGCGCTACCGGCGCAGCGGGGTAGGAACCTGGGCCGCACACCGGCTGTTCGATATGTTCCCCGGCAACTGGAAGGTGTCACAGATTCGTGCCAACACTCCAGCACGGGATTTCTGGCACCGGGTCATCGGAGCTTACACCGGCGGTGATTTCCAGGAGCGGTTCAACTCCCGCCAAGGCAATCCCAGCCAATACTTCAGCACATTAAATACGAATAGGGTTAAGAAATAAATTCACCTATTTCTGGCAGGCTTCAGCGCAACTTTGGATCGTATCCAGCGTCTGGTAACTGAGGTGATGATTGTGTACAAGCGTAAGCGCTTATTGGGAGCGGGATGTATCGCACTGGCACTAGTGCTGAGCACAGGCTGCAGCGATGAAGTGAAGCAGGGCTCACCCGGCCCGCCAGAGCAAACGGCGGATCAGCCATTATCCGCGGCTACAGCCGCTGCGGAATCAGCAACGCCCCTTGTGACGGCGGCTCCCCCGCCCACTGCAACAGCAGCCCCTGCACCTAAGTCAGCAACCCTGATTCCCGAGGTTCGGGACTATTCAGAGAGCGGAATCGATTATGTATTGGAAGGAGTCAAAATCCCGACCGCCTTCTCGGCGGATCAGCGCCTGCCGCTCGGTGTGTTCCTGCCGGAATCGATGGTCCGCTTCGAACAGGATGGGAGAACCGCCTGGGGGACAGCGGACAAACGGAACTATATTAAGTTCGTGAAGCTTGGAGACGATAAGGGTGCAGCGCGTAATGAGAAGCTGGAACCTGGTACGGACCCGAAGCTGCTGAAGTACAAGGAATATACCGGAATGAAGCGGGAAGGTGACCAGCGCGTAGAAGCGTTTGTTTTCCAAGCCAAGGGTACCGCTTACCGGGCCGAGATTCATATGCTGGAAGCGGAATCTTATAAGCTGCTGCCTCTTTTCCTGTCTATGCTTAGTAATGTTGAATACCTGGAGAAGCAGCCGCCGATTACACCGGGCGTGTTCCTGAAGGCTCCTGAGGTAGGCAAAAGTCCGGGCAACAAGCAAGCGCTGCGGGAGACAATGGCTTGCATTGAAGCCTGGTCCGCCAGAGATAAAGAAAAGTTTGCAGCCACGATGATTACCCCTCAGCTTGACGAAGCACTGCAATTCCTGTTGGATGAGAAGAACAGCTACCGGTTCAATGAACTGACCGTTGTAGGAATTCCTATTGAGGGAACCAAGCGGGCAGGCTTCTATATCAGTTTTAAGCGTATGACTTCGGAGGGTTATATCCGGGACGAAATCTATGAGATTTCTTTGCTGAAGAACAAGCAGGGAGAATGGAAGATCGCTAATATTGATTAACCCATAAGCTTGGGATTCCCTCGGGGGAGCTCAGGCTTTTTTTAAACCTTGGTGAAGAAAAAGCATTAACAGAAGATTGATCGTTACGCTTACTGGCAGGGTACTTCTCTTTCATACAAGTTCGCGCTCCAGAACTCCTCATCAAATCGGCCCTGCAATACGAATCCTAGACTGACGTAGTATGAATTTAGGCTTGGGTTGTCGGCCATGCAGTCGAGGCGAAGCCAGCTTTTTCCCTTGGCCCGAATATAACTTTCTGCGTAGCGAATGAGCTGCAAGCCAATTCCTTCTCCTTTCCTTTTGCGCGCAACACATAACCTGTGAACATACCCCGCGTCCTCGTGAAATTGCTCTCCCCATATTTCCTCGTATCCCCAGTGGACGGAGCAACACCCGACGAGTTCATTCCTGTGAACCGCAACGAACACTTCATTATCCCGGACAAATGCCTCGACAATCTCGCGTTCGAAGTTTTCGACGCGCCATTGCCAAAAGCCATGGGCCGAATGAATCCATTGTGCTGCGTCAATAAGAAGGGAGCGAATACCGTCCACATCTTCATCCGTTGCCCTGCGGATAGCGAGCGATTCGGAAGGCTCCCGTCTCCAGTCATGCTCAAGCATCGACGCAGTATCAATCGACCGTTCCTCCCCATGAAGTTTTGCGATAAGATGCAGTGCTGCATCAATGCCTGCCGTAACACCCGCCGATGTAATGATTCGGCCATTGTCCACGTATCGGACGTTCTCTATCAGCGTCGTGCTTGCCGGCGCGGCCTCCATTAGCAAATCCATGGCCCGCATATTGGTGGTAGCCCGTAGTCCTTCGAGAAGTCCGGCCTTGGCGAGCAGCAGTGCACCCGTGCAGACGGACAGCGTAAATGCAGCCCGCTGTGAGGTTGCGTTAATCCAGTCGGTTAACTTCTCATTATGCATCTCCTTACGCGCCCCCCAGCCTCCCGGAACGATCAGGATGTCCGGATTCGGACACTCTGAAGAAGCGAATTCCGGATGAATTGTCAAGCCGCTGATTGTCCTGATCGGCATTTTTGATTCCAGAGCGACCGTATAGACCAGAAAGTCCTTCCCCCAATTGCTCGCCACCGCGAATGCGTCGAACGGTCCCGTTACATCTAAAGCATCCACTTGATCATATACCAGCACCGCTACTTTTTTCGCTGTTCCCATTCCAACACTCTCCTTGAAAATAGAAAAGCATTTGGTTAAAAATCAACCAAATGCTTTGCCCAGGCGAACGGCTTATTTGACGGATGCGCTCCCCCGTAGTAATCTACGTTCTCGCCAGTTACGCATCCCATATATTTACTGTTTATTATAATATGTTTGAACGGATGAGATCAACATCATTTTTCCAAATAAATCTCAAAGATTAATCTTAGGGCGATCCGGTTAGTTGAAAAACTCAGATTTCACCGGGAAACCAAATGTGTTAAAGGGGCAATAAATGTATCAATAATCACACTCTTGTGCGCTCCAAATGCTTATAATTGTCATTGAACAGTGTTCAAAAATTAATACAGCGTTCAATGAACGGCCATCACACAAACGGAGGTGTCTGATAGTCATGAGCAAGGAAGAGAGGAAAGCGCAGGAACGCGAAGCGATGCGGAATCTGATTCTGGCCACAGCCGGTGAATTAGTGAAGGAGAAGGGAATTGAACAGCTGTCGATCCGTAAAATTGCACAGCGGATGGATTACTCCGCGGGAAGTATTTATCATTATTTTGAGGGGAAGGAGGATATTGTGGAGCAGCTTCTTCAACAGGGCTACGACGAATTCATGGCCGGGCTGGTCACCGGACCCGCTCCGCTGCCGGACGGAGAATCGGCGGAAGACCACTTAAGGCGCTCACTGGCCCAGTATATACGAATGACCACTGCGGAAGGCTCCTCCTACCGGACGGTTATGCTGAACGACTCACCGGCTGTACTTAGCCACACGGCGGTATTGCACCAAGGCGCGGCACGGGAGCGCAACGCGATCCGTATGCTCTGCAGCAATCTGCGGCGGTTCAGAGGGCTGGCCTCACGGAGTGAACAGGAGATTGAGCTGACGGCCCAAATTATCTGGAGTGCGGCCTTCGGGCTGATTCTGAGACTGACCGTGGAGAAGCAGCTCCCGGAGGAGCAGAGGGAGGCGCTGATCGCCCGGCATATTGAAGCTATGGTGCATATCGCACAGGGTCAGGAGGGGCAGGATGAAGCATAGCAGAGCCATAAGCGTGTTAACCTTGCTTATCCTGGCTCTCAGCATTGTAGCGTCAGGAATCGGGCTGTTCTCAGGCCATGGAGCTGAGAGTGAAGGGGGGCATCCATACTATACTTCCATCCGGGGAGAACAAGTTGAGCTGTACGGAAACGGAATCTACAAGGATGATTCGGTGTCCGCAGCAGCCCAGGCCATCGCCCAGGATGGCGTTACACTGTTCGCCGGCGTTCCATTGCTGCTGATTTCCTTGCTTTTGAGTCTCAGCAGACGAATCAGAGGGCGGCTGCTGCTTGCCGGGACACTCGGATATTTCACATATACGTACGCATCCTACTCTTTCCTGGCGATGTATAATCCTCTGTTTTTGGTCTATGTCATGTTGTTTTCGGCGGGGTTGTATGCGTTTATATTAGTTTTTCGCTCGCTGGAGCGGGACGGGATATCCTTCAACTCGAAGCTTCCGGCCCGAAGCATCGGCTTTATTCTCCTGATGATTGCCTTCCTGATTATCATGTTATGGCTGGGCCGGATTGCCGGCGGCTGGCGGAATGGAACCGCACCTGATCTGCTTGAGCATTACACCACGCTGGTGATTCAGGCACTGGATTTAGCTGTATTGCTTCCGCTCATGGTTCTGACAGGGGCATTGCTCGTCCGCAGGCAGTCTTATGGTTATCTTCTGGCTCCAGTTGTCCTGGTAAAAGCCGCAACCCTGCTGACCTCCATCTCCTCCATGATGATTGGGATGCTGAGGGCAGGAGTTCATGTCTCGATGGTAGAGTTGACCCTGTTCCCAATCTTCAATCTGGCAGTCATCGGGTGTCTCATTCTGGTACTGCGTTATGCGCAGGAACCCGCACCACCTGCAAGCCCATTACCTATAGAATAGAGGCGGACTTAAGTGAGCAATCGGATCTTGATCGTGTATGCAAGCAAATACGGATGTACGGAAAAAGCCGCATTACTGCTGCAAGCCAGGCTGAACGCGGCCGAAGTGGTGAATCTGAGCTCTGGCCAGTTGCCGGATCTAACTGGCTACGGCACAGTAATCCTAGGCGGCTCCATCTACTATGGCAGAATCCGTAAGGAGATGGCTGCATTCACAGCCCAGCATAAGCAGGAGCTTTTAACCAAACGGCTGGGCTTGTTCATCTGTGCAGGAATGACAGGGGAGAAGGGGGAGGAGGAACTGAAGCAGGCTTACCCTGAGATTATCTACAACAAGGCGCTTGCCAGGGAGATCATGGGCGATGAGATCTACCCGGACCGGATATCTGCCTTAGACAAGTGGATTCTGCGTATGGTAAAAGGTAAGGAGCACAAGACAGGAGGCGGGCTATCCATGGATAAGCTGGAGCGCTTCGTGCATACGATGTCGGCGGGCGAGTAGGGAGGAGGGGAATGAAGGTTGGCGGCGATGGAATGAAGTGGAGCAGCGGCATTTTGAAGCGGCAATGCGTTAAATCGAAGGGAGGAAATAGCAGACAAGAGAGATAGCAAGAAATCAAAACGACATAACAAATATTATGTTAACTTATAGTCATTAACGAAATTGTACCAAAACAAAAACACACAAAAGTGAAAAGATACCAATTCCACACTCTCTAATCACCTTATTTCATTATATGAAAAATTCATAATAGAAAAAACAATACCCCAACTCACCCTAATCACTACGCCAAAACCCAAACTTTCAACTAACCTTAGCAACTAACTAACAGAAAAAGAGAGCTGAACGCCTGCCAAATCAGATCATCGCTGTCAACCCCTCCGGGCGGGTTACGCACCTGGACTTGTCGTTGATCAGCCCGTACAGGGCTGCGGAACGGAGCTAGCTAAAGGAAGCAAGTGGAAAAATGTATCTTGTTTCACCTGTATCAAGTTGGATTTCTGTAGCAATTGGAAAAACAGCATCTACTGGAGGCAATGTTGCGGATTTGGCCGGAATTCGCCTGAAGAAGTGCCATTTTTCCAACTGTTAGCCCAACAGGAACGATTCGTTGATCAGCAAATGTAGAAAATCCAACTAGTTCCGTTCTCCAACTTTGCTTTCTACCGGGCCTGATTCGTTAAGCCTGCATTGGACAGTATCTGGCCGGCATAATTACAAAGCTACTGTGTCCGCTGTAAGCTGATCCGTCAGCTTACAGGCCATATCCACGGACTTCAGTGCAGATTGCAATGACAGTTGGGAGATGGTCCCGTTTTGCAAAGAGAGCAGGGCATGGCGCAGGCTTTTCTCATAAGGATTGTTCGGGATTACCGGGATAGCCGTCTTGCCCTCAGAAGTATAGCTGGTTAGGCTGGCTTCAACCTCTCCATTCGCAGCATTGGTCTCGTGGAATACCAGCTTGCCGCGCTCGAAATAAGCTTCGTAACCAACCGTGAACGGGTACACTTCCGGCATCTGTGAAGACACGGTTATGTGCGCGCTAACACCAGTGTTAGTGAAAGAAGCATGAACCAGCGCCTGACCGTCCACACCTCCAGAGGTCCCACAGACGGAAGAGGGTACAGGGGTGTCCAGCAGCCACGCGATAGCATCCAGCTCATGAATCATCAGATTGGCAGCGATCGCGGACAGGCCCAGATCCCCCCACACCGGGGCGGTCTCCCTGCGGAAGCTGACATGCAGCAGTTGGCCGTAGGTGGATTCACGGGCGGACTGTTCCAGGTATTCATAGGCATAATCGAATTTGATGAATTGATTGACGAGGATTCTGCGGCCATACCGCTGTTCGGCGTCCAGCAGCTCCCGCCCTTCTTCCGGCTCCAGAACAACCGGCGTCTCGCAAAAAACATGTTTGCCCCGTCTCATCGCCTCTACCGCATAGGTCTTATGTAGCGCAGACGGCAGGCAGATATCCACTACGTCAATCGAGGGATCAGACAGAATGTCCTCAGCATTCATCGTAATCTCTACCCCCAGCTCTTCCTTCAGCTTCAGCAGCTTGTCCTCATTTCTCCCGAAAACCACAATCCGGTTCACGAACTCCATTTGCTTCAGGAGAGAGGCGTGATACGCCCCGAACCCAGTTCCCAATAGGCCAATATTCATTTGCAGCAGCTCCTTGATTTTGATACATTCATCATAACGCAGTATTGTTGACAACAGAGTGGCAAGAATAGATGACGAATAAGAAGGTTTGGGGGAGAAGCATGCGGCTGCACCGATTGATTGCTATACTTTTACTGCTTGAATCCCGGGGCCGGATGAAGGCGAACGAGCTGTCCATCGCCCTCGAAACGTCCGTCCGCTCCATTTACAGAGATATCGATGTTTTGGCGGAATCGGGAATCCCGCTGGTCACCACCACCGGGCCGAACGGCGGAATTTCGCTCATGGAAGGCTATACGGTGAGTCTGCGGAGACTGCATGGGGAAGAGGTGGTCCAGCTCTTTTTGACGGGGATGGGAATGCCGGCGGGCGCTTCAGGAGAGACCAGTCTGCTGCTCAAAAATGCGCTCCTGAAGCTGGAAGCAAGCTTGCCTGCTCCGTATCAAGAGGATATCCGTACCGCGCAGCGCCGGTTTCTGTTCGATGATACGCCGTGGTGGAGCGGTCAGGCAGCGGTGCCGTATCTTGAGATTCTGCGCACTGCGGTGTGGCGGGGACGGAAGATTGCGGCAGAGTACCTTAAGGTGAATGGGGAGAGCTCGCAGCGGAAGCTGCAGCCTTATGGACTCATCGTGAAGCAGGGGGAATGGTATCTTGCCGCCTACTGCGAGAGCGCCGGGGATCTGCGGACATTCAAGTGCGAACGGTTCACAGCCGTTACTTTATTGGAGGAGACCTATGCCATCCCTGAGCATTTCTCCCTCCAAGCATACTGGAGTCAAGCAGAGCAAGCCTTCGTTCAGACCAGCAGAGCGCGGGAGTTCTATCCGGTGGTCATCCGTACCCGTGTTAAGAATGAGCAGATGTTGCAGGGGCTGGAGGTCATGAATACCGGATCTGATGGAGATGCCTGGCTGTTTAATGTGAATATGTACGATTATAGCTCGGCCTGTGCGAGGGTGCTGCCGCTATTGGTTCATGCTGAAATTGTGGGGCCGCCAGAGCTGAGAGAGTATGTCAGCAATCAAGTGCGAATGTGGGATAAAATGTATAATTGAAACAAGGAGACATAATCAATATTATGTTAACTTATTCTACAATTGAATAGTGAAATAATAAACCCCAGACCTTGCTTTTCAGCAGGTTTGGGGTTTATTGACTTTGTTGAACCGTACCTTTTCCAAACATAAGAGGATAGAATTCAATTACGGAACATTATACGATAAACTGTAAAGAGGTTTAGATGTCAGCTTACTTGACAAAAGGAGGGCTTGAGATGCTGCGGGGGCTGATCCTACGGTTGAGAAGAAGTAAAATGCGCACCAGATTGCTGCTCCTGTTCACCATGCTGACGCTGCTGCCGTTAAGTGTGCAGGGAATGGTGACGTACCGTCATTTCTCCTCCACCCTGAACGAGAAAACAAAGCAATATACGGTGGATGTCGCCGGACAGGCCAACGCCAATCTGGACAGGCTGCTGAAGGATCTGGAGCGGTTGTCGCTGATGCCTCTGTATGATGAACAGGTGTTGTCTATTCTGGCTAAATACGATGGTCCTATGGGTTCAGGCACATGGGCGCTGTCGGACGATTATCAGAAAATGAAGCTATATACCTCCGCACAGGCGTACGATCGTCCGGAAATCCGGGGCATCCATCTGCTGAGCAACAGCGGAACTCTGTTCTCCAACGTGGAGCCGCTGGCGGTCAACACCTCATGGGATGGCAGGCATGACGAATGGTTCAGCGCCCTCAAGCGGTCAGACGGCGAGTGGATCATTCTTCCTCCGCATCATCCGTCTTATTATGCCGGAAGCGACCCCTTAGCCTACATTTCGGTAGCCAGGGTAATCAAGGAACCCAGAACGCTGAGGCGTCTGGGCTACATACTCATCGACGCTAAGCAATCGGCCTTCGGCTCCGTCTTCTCTAAGCTGAAGATTGAAGAGTCTACGAATCTGATGATCATTGACGGAGACCAGCGCTTGCTGTATGAGCAAAAGCCGGGAAACGGGCAGTCGGCATACGGCGAGCTGATTCACTCCGGGCGGATCAAGGAGCTGCACGGCGGGGAGCGGGAGAGGCTGGGAGGCACAGATTATTTGTTTGTCAGCCATAAGTCCCCGTATTCGGGCTTGTCCGTCATCGGTCTGACCCCCATTGGAGTCATGCTGAAGGAATCGCGCGCGATGATGATTTTCACGTTATGGCTTGCCCTTTTTTGCCTGGTGACGGTGCTGTTGCTCGCTTATGCGGTATCGTACCGGATCACCCTCCCTCTGGTAGAGCTCAAGAGCAATATGTCCAGGGTGGAGCGGGGTGATTTCAACATGCGGGTCAGTCCGCTGGGGGGAGATGAATTCGGGCAGCTCGGGCGCGGATTTAATAAGATGATGGAGGAAATCAACCGCCTGTTTCATGAGGTACTCGTGATTGGACTCCGGGAAAAGGAGGCTGAGCTGTCCGCCCTGCAGAGTCAGATTAACCCGCATTTTATCTATAATACGCTGGAATCGATCAATATGATGGCCGTCCAGCGCAGGCATGATGAGGTATCCGATATGGTATCCGCACTGGGCAAGCTGCTTCGCTATACGATTGACAAGGCCGGCCGGCTCGTAGCGCTGGGAGAGGAAATTGCGTTCGTAGACTCCTATGTGCGTATCCAGCAGATCCGCTTTGGCGGGAAGCTGACGGTGCATAACGAGATTGAAGAAGAAGTGCTGCATTTGCGCATTCCGAAGCTTACTATTCAGCCGCTGGTGGAGAATGCCATCGATCACGGGATCGCCGGGCGCGAAGAAGGGACGATCTGGGTGTCAGCGCTGCGTTTTGACAACGAGCTATTGATTACGGTGCGTGACGACGGGAACGGCTTAGAGGAGGAGGAACTCACGGCGCTGAACCGGGAGATCGAACAAGATCCTTCCATGGATTCGCTCCGGCGCAGCGAGGAGGAGAGTCTGGGGCTGCGCAATATCGGCCAGCGGATCAAGCTGCTGTACGGAGAAGGAGGGAGCCTCACGGTTGACGGAAGTCCGGGACAAGGGCTGGCCGTGACTATTACGATAACGATACCGGAATCAGGGGGAGAAGAGGATGTATAAAGTGCTGCTCGTAGAGGACGAGATCGTGATTAGACAAGGGATGCGCGAGCTAATTAGCAGGTCGGCACCCTTTTTCGAGGTGACCGCTGAAATGCCGGGCGGACGGGAGGCGCTCCTGTACTTAAAGTCCGAGCTGCCGGACGTAATGATTACCGATATCCGCATGAAGGAAATGGACGGACTGGCGCTGGCCGAAAAGGTGAAGTCGATGTACCCCGGGCTGCTCATCATCATTGTAAGCGGATACGGCGAATTTGAATATGCCCAAAAGGCCATTGAATACGGCGTTCTTCATTACCTGTTAAAGCCCGTAGAACGTCATGAGCTTGTTAGCGTGATGGAAAAAGCACGGCTGCTGCTCGATAAGCGTCATGGCATAACTTCCCTGGAACAGACGCCAGGCCCGCTGCGGGTGGAGAGCGGAGGGGATACACGCAAGATCATACGGGATGTTAAGGAATATGTCAGGCTGCATATTGACGGTGATCTGCGGCTGCAGACGGTAGCTTCCCATGTCAATCTGAACGCTACGTATCTGAGCCAGCTGTTCAAGGGAGAAGCGGGCTGCAATTATTCAGACTATGTAACGGATTCCCGGATGGAACGTGCGAAATGGCTGCTCAGCCATACCCAGCTCAAAATATATGATGTCGCCCGGTTATCCGGCCATCAAAGCCCGAAGCATTTCATGCTGGTGTTCAAGCAGCAGACAGGGGGAACGGCGGGAGAGTACCGCAATCAATTTAATCATTAGGAATGAAACGTTAATTAATCTAACATAGATCATAAACAAAACGAACCTTTCCTGTATTCTGGGTGATTTATCCGTCAGATTAGTCTCCTTTATACTAAAAGAGTCATTAAAACTAACATATCAAAGGGGGATATTCATGAAAAAAGCAGGAGCAGTGCTTCTTTCAGCCATGCTGCTGGGCTTGACGGCAGGTTGTGCCAAACCCGCAGCAAGCGGAAATGCCGAGAGTCCCGGGAAACAGGAAGATGTGGAGTTAAAGTTTCTGATGTGGGGCAATCAAGGGCATATGGATGTGTACAACAAGCTGATCAGCCAATTTGAAGCAGACAATCCGGGCATTAAGGTGACCATGGATTCGGTGCCGTTCACCGATTATCAGCAGAAAATATCCGTGCTGGCCGCAGGAAAATCCCTTCCGGATATCGCCTGGGTATCGGAGCGGATGATCCCGCAGTTCAAGGCCAACGGCATTCTGGCGGATGTCTCCTCCTTCAAGGACGATGCTTCCTTTAACCTGGACGATTATATTCCGAGCACGCTAGATTTGTTCCGGGACGGGGATCAATTGCTTGGCCTGCCGTTCTCTACCCCGCCGGTGGTCATGTTCTACAACAAGACGCTGTTCGATAAGGCGAATCTGACGGACCCGAACACGCTGGCCTCCGAAGGGAAATGGACCTGGAAGACCTTTGAGGAATCGGCCAAAGCGATTGCTGTCAAAGACGCTGGGGGCCGGGTGTATGGCGCGAATTTCTTCCGTGACTGGAAGACCTGGGCCATTCTGTCCTCTTACTCGTGGTCTTATGGAAGCGGCCCGTTCAATGAGGATCTGACCGCGTTCACCTGGAATGACCAGTACGGCGTGGAGACCATGGAGCTGCTGGAGCGGATGATGTATAAGGACGAATCCCACCCGAAAGCAGGCGAGCAGATCAGCTTCGACGCAGGGAATCTGGGCATGTTCTTCGACAACTACAGCTATGTCTCGAAAGCGCGTGACATTAAAGGGTTTGAATGGAGCATTGCGCCGATGCCGTCCGGCTCCGCAGGAAGTGTTCCGATGCTGGGTCAAGCAGGCTATACGCTGTTCAAGGACAGCAAGCATCCGGAGGAAGCCAAAAAGCTGCTCAAGCTGTTCGCCAGCCAGTCAGGCATTGAGGCGACATCCACCTATTTCGTACCTCCGCGCACATCGGTGCTGAGTTCCGATGCGTTCCTGAATCAGCCGAACAACCCGCCAGCTGAGCACATCGTGCAAGCGGTTATCGATGAAATGCCGAAGGCGCGCATCATTCCGGGCCACATCCGCTGGCAGGATATCGACAATGCGGTGCTGCAAGGCTTTGACCGCCTGTTCGGCAGGTCCGCGTCCGCCAAGGACAACATTGCGAAGATGCAGAGCGATGTCGAGGCTATTTTGAAATAAGATTCCGGGCAAGGGGCCGTCAACCGGTGTTCAGCAGAGTGCAGCATCCGGCTTGACGGGCCGCCCGGTAAGGGAGCGAAAACCATGGGTAAATTGAAGCAAAGATTGGAGCACAGCGGCCTGTCCTTGTTCATCAGCCTTCCTGCCAACGATGTGAGATTGGCGAAGGCAGCGCTAGAGGAAGGCGCGGATGCTCTGAAGGTTCATTTTAATGTCGGCCACCGGGCCAGCGGTACGCATTTCGGTCCGCTTGAGGGCTATGAAGACATTTTTAGCGAGATCCGCTCTACCTTTGACGGTCCCTTGGGGGTAGTGCCCTCAGGCAGCTTAGAAGGTGTGTCGGAAGAAGAGATTAGGCGGCTTGCTCCGCTCGAGTTCGATTTCTATTCGATCTATGCCCATCATCTACCGTCCTTTATGCTGGAGGACCATGGATTGGACCGGACCTTTGCCATTAATGACACCTATGATCTCAGTCAGGTTCGGGAAGGGGCGCAATTCGGGATCACGGCGCTTGAAGCTTCCATTGTGCCCGGCAGCGAATACGGTACGGGACTTAGCTTCGCAGATCTGCTGAAATACCGGTATTTGGCCGACCATTCCGGTCTTCCCGTGCTGGTGCCTTCCCAGCGTAAGCTGGTTACAGGAGATGTACCTTCCTTGCAGCGCGCGGGAGTGAAAGCGATCATGTTAGGTGCGGTGGTGACGGGCAAGACAGAGGATGAGCTGCGGCGTGCGGTTAGCTCGTTCCGTGGTGCAATAGACAAATTGAGCTAGGGGGGCGGTGAATTCAGGCATGAACAGAAAGGTCAAGAGACGAAACAAGGGTCCGCTTGCCCGCGAGGCACAGGTGACAGGATGGCTTTTTATATCGCCAATGCTGCTTGGTTTCACGTTATTATTGTTATTTCCAATGGGGAAAGCGCTCTATATGAGCTTAAATGACTGGCCGCTGCTTGGCGAGCACCGGTTTGTCGGTCTGGATAATTACAAGGATATTGCGGTGGACCCGCTGTTCTGGAAGGTCTTCGGCAACACAGCTTATTTCACACTGGGTCTGGTGCCGTTTAACATTGTGCTGGCTCTGATGCTGGCGCTGCTGTTATCCCGAAGCTTGAAGGGCATCGGCATCTTCCGCACCGCGATCTTCGTTCCCGTAATGACTTCGCTGATTGTCTGGTCTATCGTCTGGAAGTATATGTTCGCCACCGATTCCGGGCTGATCAATCAGCTGCTGATGTTGTTCAACATTAAAGGAGCCGCCTGGCTGTATGATGAGAGACTGGCGATGCCGGCCGTTATAGTGACAAGTGTGCTGAAGAACGTGGGCCTAAATATGGTGTTATTTATCGCTGCGATCCAGCAGGTATCGCGTTCGTTATATGAGGCGGCTGAGCTGGACGGGGCAGGCAAGACCAAAACCTTTTTCAACGTGACCCTGCCTATGATTACGCCCACCGTATTTCTGACCGTGGTGATGACCGTAATCGGCTCGCTAAAGGTGTTCGGCCAGATCTACGTCATGACCCAGGGCGGACCGAGTAACAGCACTAAGGTACTGGTCTACTACATTTGGGAAAAAGCGTTCAAGCTGTTCCAGATGGGCTACGCTTCGGCGCTGGCATTTGTGTTGTTCTTTGTCGTGTTGATCTTGACTCTGCTGCAGTGGCAGCTGCGAAAGAGGTGGGTATTCAATGAAGGCGACGCCTAACACCAGCAAAAGGCTGTCTGTAGCAGGAGTGTATGCTGCATTAACGGCGGTATCGCTGATTATGCTTGTTCCGTTTCTGTGGATGCTGTCCACTTCCTTCAAACGGCCGCAGGATATTTTCACCTACCCGCCGCAGCTGATTCCGCCGGTATTCCAGTTTCAGAATTATGTGGATGTCTTTACACTGATCCCGTTTCACCGCTTCTATTTTAACAGTGTCTATATCTCGTTTGTCGTCGTGGCGGGAACGGTATTTTTCGCTTCGCTGGCCGGTTATGCGTTTGCCAAAATTCCCTTCACAGGCAGAAATGCCGTGTTTCTGGTGCTGCTCAGCGCGATGATGATCCCGCATGAAGTGACGGCGATCCCGATGTTCCTGTTCATGCGCGACCTGGGCTGGATTGACACGCATCTGCCGCTGATTCTGCTGCCGATCTTCGGCGCAAGCGGCGTGTTCGGAATCTTCGTCATGCGGCAATTCTTCATTACTGTACCCACGGAGCTTGAGGAGGCGGCGATGATCGACGGCTGCAGCCGGTTCCGCATTTACTGGACAATTATGCTGCCGATTGCCCGTCCCGGCATGGCGACACTGACGATCTTCACGTTCGTGTCCATCTGGAATGAGTTCTTCGACCCGCTTATTTTCATTAATACGCGTGAGCTGATGACTTTGCCGCTGGGATTATCGTTGTTTACAGATGAAGTGGGCACTTCCTGGCATTATCTGATGAGCGCCACCGTCATGGCAACCGTGCCGCTGCTGATCGTCTTCTTCATGGCGCAGAAGCGGTTCATCGAGGGCGTAGCTATGACGGGGCTGAAGGAATAGCACACACCGAAAAGGAGTAGATGATATGAATCCTGCAATAGAGGCAGATGTCGTTATCGTGGGGGGCGGCCCGGCAGGAATCACGGCGGCCATCGCCGCCGGACGGCTGGGTGCACAGACCTTGCTCATTGAACGTTACGGGTTCGTGGGCGGGATGTCCACCGCTGCTATGGTCTATCCTTGGATGACCTTTCACACCGATAGCGGCGAGCAGGTGATCAAGGGCATCGCCCAGGAAATCGTAGACCGGCTGCAGGCCAGCGGTGGTTCGCCGGGCCATCTCCGGGATACGGTAGGCTTCGTGCATACGTTGACGCCGTACCATCCTGAGATTTATCAAGTGGTAGCTACAGATATGCTGCATGAAGCTGGGGTGAAGCTGCTTCTGCACAGCTTTGTGGATGAGGTGCTGGTCAGTGACGGCGCGATTGAACATGTCGTGGTGACCAATAAATCCGGGCGTACGCCTGTAACGGGGCGCATCTTCGTGGATTGCAGCGGAGATGCCGATGTAGCCAAGCTGTCCGGGGCCGAAACGCTGCAAGGCCGGGAGGGGGATAACCGCTCCCAGCCGATGACGATGAAGTTCAGAATGCGCGGCGTTGATCTGCACAAGGTCAAAGCGTATATGATCAGCCACCCCGAAGAGTTCTACAGCAAAACCCCAATCGCTGAACTGCCGGACCTGCCGCTCACCGGGGTAAGCGGATTCTACTCGCAATGGAAGCGGGCAGAGGTGCCGATCAACCGTGACCAGGTGTTGTTCTTTGCCGGTCCGGCTGATGACGAGGTGCTGATCAACTGCACCCGTGTCCAGGGGCTGGATGCAACGAATGCGGAGGATCTGACCTTGGCGGAGCAGGAGGGCCGCAAACAGGTGCTGCTCATGGCTGAGTTTCTGAAGCGCGACGTTCCGGGCTTCGAACGGGCCTCAATCTCAGCGGTTGCGCCACAGATCGGCATCCGCGAATCACGGCGGATTAAAGGCTATTACCAATTGACCCAAGAAGATGTCGTAGAAGGCCGGAAGTTCAGTGATGTCATTGCCCGCAGCGGCTACCCGATCGACATTCACGATCCGTCCGGCAAGGGGGTAACGGCTTCCTTCATCGCCGGAGACGGCGCTTACGATATTCCGTACGGCTGTCTGCTTTCCGCCAATGTGTCCAATCTGCTGGCTGCAGGCAGATGCATCTCGACCTCGCACGAAGCGCTGGCCACGACCCGCCTGACGCCAAGCTGCATGGCCACAGGCCAGGCGGCCGGAACAGCAGCGGCGCTCGCGGCGGCCGCAGGGGTGAAGCCGCAGGCGCTCGATATCCTTCAGCTGCAGGAGCAGCTGAAGCGGGATGGGGTTGTATTATAGAGTTACAGGGCGGGCAACACGCATCGTTACTTACGATGTGGGTTGCCCGTTTTTTGCTGAGAGTTGGTGTTGTATGCGAAAAAGCGGGAACAGCGGGCTATGCGTTGGCAGATAGGCCAAATGTATGTGGAAAACAGCATACAATCGGCTGGCGTGAAGGTACATGGGCTGAATGTGTGTGGATAACGGCATACATTCGACTGGTGTGAGGGTGTATGGTTCGAATGTATGTGGAAATCATCATACATTGGCTGGTGTGAAGGTGAATGGGCTGAATATATGTGAAAAACAGTATATATAATCGCTGGTGTGATGGGACATGGTCTGAATGCATGTGAAAAACCTCATCCGGTTAGGCTGGTGCGAAGTTTGGTGCGGCTACTAGTAGTTCAAGCTGATTTTGTGTGGGACTACCGGAGCTAAAAGAGTACGTCGGCAATTAGATGCAGGGATGGAATAAAGTGTACCATTCTTTAGTAACGTAATAAATATTATGTTAACTAATAGAGATTTACACGCATAAAAGTAAGTTTAAGTTTAAAAATACATGTCTAAAACAATTTTAAGCCTAAATAAATAAACCCCAAACCCGCTTTACAGCAGGTATGGGGTTTATTTTCGTCTCAAATAGCTCAAGCACCAAGCTCACGCTGCGCACTTACTTCAGCAAGCTCGCGGATGCGGAGTCTTTTATGCGCGGTAATCAGGAAAGGAAGGCCGAGCGCCGTGGACAGCGCAAGCGGTACGAACACAGCGGGCCCGTTCAGAGCGCCGAACTGATCCAGCAGCAGTCCTCCAAGAATAGGCGCCATGACGCTGCCTATATTATTGAAGCCAATCGTGCCGAAATAGGTACCTTTCCATTCCGGCTTGGCGATCCGGTCGATCAGCATATCCATCATCGTGAAGAGCAGGACCTCCCCGACAGTGAACAGGACCACGCTGAACATCAGCAGGGGCACCCCTCCGGGCATCCCGAACAGTAGCAGACTAAGCGCTACAAAGACATTGCCCAGAATCAGCGGAATCAGCGGTGGGAATTTTCTGGCTATGCGCACTATCGGATACTGCACGACCAGCACTGTTACGGCATTTAGCGACAACATGTAAGAGAAGACCTGTGCGCCATTGCTGAAGTGTGGATTCATCGCCAGATACTGAGCCAGCGTTGAGCCAAAGTGGCCGTAGCCGAGGACGCAGAAGATGGTTCCCAGCAGAACGGGCAGAAATACCTTATCTCTTCCGGTAACCGCGAGCGCATCAAGCAGCTTCGGGGTCTGGGCTTTTCCATGAACAGGCAGGCTGGCACGGTGCACCGAGAATTGCAGAAACAGAACAAGTCCATAGGCGATATAGACGATCCCTGCGATCACGAACGGGAAGGTGGACTTCGCGGAGCCGAGCTGGAGGCCGATAATCGGTCCGAAGACCACACCCAGATTGATCGCAGCATACCGCAGGTTGTAGACCAGTAATTTTTGATCTGGAGGGGTGATGTCCGATAATAATGCCCGCGAAGTCGGTTCAAATACGGCGCGGCACAGTCCGTTGAGCGTGTTCACCAAGAAAAACACCCATAAATGCTGCGCTGCGGCGAAGCCGAAGAATACGCAGGCCCAGCCGAACACGGAGACCAGCATGACGATCCGGCGCCCGATCACATCCGAGATATAACCGCCGTAGAAGCTGATCATTACCCCTGCCAGCGAGCTGACGGCCACAGTGAACCCGGTCTGGGTAGCGGATGCGCCAAGTACCTGCGTGAGATAAATAGAGAGAAAAGGAATGCTCATTGAAGTAACCAGCCGGCCGAACATCGTTCCGATGATGATGGTCCAGGCCAGCGGGTGAATATGGCGCAGATGTTGTTTCATTTGAATCCCTGTCTCCTAATCAATAGTTTGAATTTGAAGCATGCTTCTTATCGAATGATTATGTATAATTGTATAGAACAAAGGGGGAAATAAAAGTGTAAGAATCATATGTCACTTTTCACCTTTTAAAAGGGGGTTGATCATATGGACACCAGCAGCACGCATTATCTCTGTTTGGCCGCAGCCTTGGCTCCGGCATATAGCCTCCAGCAGCCGATTCCGGTGACGATTGAGCAGTTGACCGGTATCCTGTGCTGCACACCGCGCAATGTGAAGTTTATTCTGCGGAAGCTGGAGGAGCAGCAGCTAATTGCCTGGATACCCGGAAGAGGGAGAGGAAATCGCTCGCAGATGACTTTTTTGCGTCATATAGATGAGGTACTGGAGGAGAGATTTCAAGAGCTGGTCAGCAAAGGCCGGATTAAGCCTGCCATCGAATTGATTGGTCAATACCAGGTTAACGAGCCGCTCAAAGAACGCCTGCTGGCGGTTCTCGATAAGCAAATGGGCTTCTGGAGCGAACCCGGCTCCACATCCGGGCAGGAGGTGCTCCGAATCTCCCGTAACCGTGCGATGGAGAAGCTGGACCCGGCCACCGTATACACCGCTTTTGAGACCTATTTGCTGGGGCATATTTGCAGTACCCTGATTACCTATGATGCACAGAACGAGATTTTCCTGCCGGGGCTGGCCCACACGTGGGAGGCGAACGAGAGCAGTACAAGCTACCTGTTCTATCTGCGCAAGGGGGTGCGATTCCACCACGGCCGCATGATGACTTCTCGGGATGTAAAAGAAACCCTGCAGCGTCTGATCAGGCTTAAAAGTCCGGCGATCTGTCATTTTGAGGATATCATTCATGTGGAGCTGGAGGGGGACTACGTTATACGGTTCGATCTGGTACAGCCTAATTTCTTCTTCCTTCATCTGTTCAGCTCGATCTATATGTCGATTGTTCCGTATGATATGGATTTCGCAGCGAATCCGGTCGGCACGGGGCCCTATCAGGTAGTGGATCTGAGCCAGGATGTGCTTGTACTCAGCGCTTACGATCTCTACTATGGAATACGCCCTTTGCTAGACCGGGTCGAGATCTGGTACCTGCCGCATTTGGCCTCGGGGGTACGTCAATATCAGCTGACCCATGCCAGTACCAGCCTGAACAGCTTACCGGCAGCGGAGGACGGGAGGAGTCACAATATCGATTATCCGGCTGTCGGGTGCAGATACATTCTGTTTAATTTTAGAAAAGAAGGCATACACCATCATCCCGCGCTCCGGCAGGCCATGCGTATCCTCTATAATCAGCTTGCTCTGATCCGTGAGCTGGGAGGCAACCGGATTATGCCGGCGGATAGCTTCCTTCCCTGGCAGAGTAGTAAGCGGGAGTTTGAAGAGCCGCTATTGGAGGAAGCGCGGGCACTGCTTGAGGCAGACGGATACAAAGGAGAGGCGGTGAAGCTGGCCTACCGCACCCACCAAGAGGAGCGGGATGAGGCATTCTGGCTGCAGGAGCGCTGCAGGAAGATTGGGCTACTGCTTGAGCTGTGCCCCGTATCCGAATATGACCTGCCGGACCTGATAAACCAAGCGGATCTTGTGATCTGCGAAGAAGTACTGGAGGATGACTGGCAGTGGGGGATGATTAATTATTTTCGCAATGAGTCGAATTATCTGCATCACCTCTTGCTGGACAGCCAGAAATCTGAGCTCACAGAGGTGCTGAAGCCTTTCGCCCGGCTGGCCGCCGGGGAGAGGGCAGAGGTACTGGAACTGGCCGAAGGCAAGCTGAGAGATAACGGTTGGGTACTGTATGGCTGTCACATGAATAAAAAAGCGCAATTAAGTCAGAATTTGTTCGGACTGGAGCCCGGCTCCTTCGGATTTTTGGATATCTCCAAGCTGTGGGTGAAATCGGGGTTTGAGTAGGCACAAAGAAACGGTTGCTCTCCTGAAGGGGGAAGCAGGCCGTTTTTTTGTGCAATAACCTTACAACTTAATTCAGACCGCTTGCTGCTGCTTGCCGTCACATTTCTTGCAGACCGTCAGCTTCTCACCCTCCGGGCCTTTACCGAAATACAAAAGCTTGATCCGGGTGCTCCCGCAGATCGGACAGGTGCCCCTGGCCCGGGAGGGGGTAGTGTAAAGTGCTTTACCGCGCTTATTCTTGGACATGTATATTCCCACTTTCATCTGTAATACTCTATCCTATGCCCGGGTGGCAGCGGCGATTCGACGGAGGCATATATTCCTTAATAACAAACAAAATCGCCTCCAAAAAACAGCGTATAACATAAATTATACGCTGTTTCGCTTCATATCGATTTCTATATCACTTCCCGCACTAGTTGTCACCTTAAATAGAGTGATTTTAGTAGAATAATATATTAATAATGGAATTAATGCCCATGTGGAGAGCGTTGCAGAGAATGTGTCTGTTCTTTCTCCTCTTCGGAGTGTGGAACCCATGCTATACTATTGGAAAAAACATAAGCTGGAGGGAGTCCATTGATTCATAGCAGCAAGCAGCATAAATGGAGATCAGACAAGCTGTCTCATCTGGGGTCATCGATCTTCGCCGAGGTGGCGGCATGGAAGTTAGAAGCCCGGCAAGCGGGACTTAACATTATCGATCTTGGAATCGGCAGTCCGGACCGGGCGCCTCTGCCCGAGATTCGTCAGGCATTAAGTGATGCGGTGCTGCGGGAGGATAGCTATGCTTATCCTTCGTCCAAGGGGAGTGCAGCGCTGCGCAACCAGGCGGCGAGATGGATGCAGTGGCGTTTCGGCGCGGAGGTAGATCCGGAGGAGGAAATCGTGTCCCTGATGGGTTCGCAGGACGGGCTGGCGCATCTGGCCCTGGCCATCTGCAATCCCGGTGATCTGGCGATTGTGCCGGACCCCGGTTATCCCATTTATTCAGGGGCGCTCGCAATAGCAGGGGTTAGGTCTTGGCCGCTGCCGCTCCTAGAGGAGAATGCGTTCCGGCCGGATCTGGAGCGAATTCCTGATGAGGTCTGGCGCGAAGCATCTTTTATCCTGCTCAGCTTTCCCGGCAATCCGATTTCGGTTACTGTGGATCTGGCTTATATGGAGCGGCTCGTGGAGCTTGCCCGTAAGTGGGAGGTGCTGGTCGTGCATGATCTGGCGTATTCAGAGATGGGCTTCGATGGGTACCGGCCGATCAGCATCCTCCAGGTACCTGGGGCGCGGGACACCGCCGTTGAATTTCATTCCTTCTCCAAAAGCTTCAACATGGCCGGCTGCCGCATCGGCTTCATGACGGGCAATGCGCAGGCCGTCGGGGCGCTGCGGGAGCTGAAAAGCAATGTCGATTACGGCGTCTTCGAGCCGATTCAAGAAGCGGCGGTTGTCGCGCTGGAGCAAGCGATGGCCTCCGGGCCGGACCAAGGATTGTCTGCGCTGTATGAACGGCGGCGGAATCTTGTGGTAGAGGCGCTGCATCTTGAAGGGTGGGCGGTGCCCTCGCCGGAAGCTACTATGTTTATTTGGGCGAGGCTTCCGGATGCCTATGGGAGTACAGGAGAGGCCGGAAATTCGCGCCGCTTCGCGCATGACCTGCTGCTGAGAACCGGAGTAGCGGTCATTCCGGGAGATGCGTTTGGCAGCCAGGGGGAAGGGTATGTGCGAATTGCACTGGTAGAGGAGGAAGAACGTCTGCTGGAAGCTGCCCGGAGGATCGGGGAGTTTCTGCGTTCGGAGAGGTGAAGTTGAGAAGTGCCATTGAGTAACATAATCAACATTATGTCAACCAATATAATTCGCTGATCTGAATTCGGGGTAATAAGGATCAACTACAGATTTTCAGGAGGAGGTTGACCTTATGGGATTTAACATTGGAGGATTAGGCGATAAAATACAAGGAGTAGTCGGTTCCCTCAAAGAAGGCCGTGCCTACGAGCTGCTGCAGAAATTACCGCTAGACAAGCTGCCTGTCGAGCAACTGCTGCAGAAGCTGCCGCTGGAGCAGCTGCTATCTAGTTCTTTTCTGCAAAAGTTCACTCCGTTCGAGTCCTTGAAGGATCTGCTGCAAAAAGGGGGGTTCTCTGCCGGATCAGCAGAGGAGATAAAATCGCTCCCGTCGGATCAGCTTGATGAGCATGTAGCGAAGACTACTTCCTTCGGTTCACTGAAGGATATGCTGATCAAAGCAGCGGAGTTCTATTCCCAGCGGAAATAGATGGACCGCAGGTTATTCTCAATCAGACTGCTGCCGGTTCCGGCAACCTCATATATGTAAGCAAGCCCGCACTGGAATTCTCCGGTACGGGCTTGCTTTATTTTTACATAGTTATATTCCAGGGACTTAGTGCTTCAACCAAGCCGTTGCCAGCAGCAAAGCCCCTTGGTTAGCCTTAGTGTCTGCCAGCGCGTTCAGCATCACGAAATCGTGGATAATGCCCTGGAAGCGTACAGCCGTAACGGGAACGCCTGCTTCGCGAAGCTTATTCGCATAGGCCTCTCCTTCATCACGAAGCACATCGGCTTCACCGGTGATAATCAAGGCTTCCGGCAGACCGCTAAGCTGGTCCAGACTGGCCCGCAGCGGAGAGGCCGTAATCTGTGCCCGCTCCTCAGGATCGGTGGTATATTGATCCCAGAACCATTTCATGCCTTCGCGCTGGAGGAAATATCCTTCTGCGAACTGATGATACGATTCCGTATCGAAGGAAGCATCTGTAACCGGATAGAAAAGTAATTGCTTAGAGATGGCCGGACCACTGCGTTCTTTGGCCATTAGGGTGATGGCAGCAGTCATGTTACCGCCGACACTGTCCCCAGCGACACTCAGCCTGGAGGCGTCGAGTCCATACGTGGAGCCCTCACTGGCGATCCATTCCAGTACCGCATAGATTTCTTCAATAGCCGTAGGATATTTGGCTTCCGGGGACAGGCTGTATTCTGGAAATACCACGGCAGCGCCTGTACCCACAGTCAGCTCGCGGATGAGCCGGTCATGCGTGTGACTGTTGCCGAATACCCAGCCTGCTCCATGAATGTAGAGAATGACCGACAAGGAAGTACCGGAAGTGCCTACCGGACGGACAATGCGGACCTTCACTTCACCGCCGGGGCCGCCGGTTACGGTTAGATCCTGAAGATCTGCCTCAGGTTTTTCGATATCGCCAGCTTGGACAGTGTTGACCGTTTCGCGGCCTTTTTCCGGACCCAGATCGGGCAGGAAGGGAGGCTTGGCATTATCATCGGCAAATTTCTGAGCTGCAGGTTCAAGAATAACTCTTTTATGATCAGACATAGGTTACAGTCTCCTTCTTCTAGCAGATTAGGTCAAGCTCTCCT
This sequence comes from Paenibacillus sp. FSL R7-0333, assembly GCF_038000365.1. Lineage (NCBI taxonomy): Bacteria > Bacillati > Bacillota > Bacilli > Caryophanales > Paenibacillaceae > Paenibacillus > Paenibacillus sp. FSL R7-0333. The sequence continues at coordinate 3,833,649 of NZ_JBBOBZ010000001.1, read as the reverse complement.
CATCCATAACCGCCTGACAAGTTTCTGAAACGTAAAGCGAACGGATCGCCCGGGTCAAAGCGTATATCCAGTAAGGAAGGGGGGAAGCGAGCGTTGAAGAATTATCCCATTACAGAGCAGCAGGCCAAGGACATGTTTGAAGCACACTCCGCTTATATTTATGGGATTGCCCTTATGATGACCAAGCAGCGGGTGCTGGCCGATGATATTACCCAGGAGACTTTTCTGCGTGCCTTTGCAAAATATCATTTGTACGATCCCTCCAGGCCGCTTCGGCCTTGGCTGTATCGGAATGCCGTCAATACGTCCCGTAATCTGTTACGCAGGAAGACCTGGATACAACTCCTGGCAGGCGTTCCTATAGAGGGAAAAGAGCACTCCGCCGAGAGCTTCGCCCTGCATAGTGAGAATCAGCTGGAATTATGGCAGGCGGTCAGCCATCTGTCCGCGAAGCTGCGCGAAGTGATCACCCTGCACTATTATGCCGGATTATCGCTGCCAGAGACCGCAGAGGTATTGAGCATTCCGCTGGGAACCTGCAAATCCAGGCTTCATGCGGCACTGCGCAAGCTGAGAGAATGCGGCGAGCTTGACCCCGGTGTGCTGATGATGAAGGAGGGACTTAAATGACGACAGCTAAGGACAGGCTGGATGTTGAATCCGGAGCAGTAACCGCACAATTACAAAAGGAAGCTGAACACATGATACACAGTATGCCTTCTTCTGTTGATTTTGATGAATTGTGGCAGCTACATACTGGAGGAGTAGGGAAAGCCCCAAGAGACAGACACCGGTTATCATCGTACAGGAAGTGGGTCATCGGCGCCACAGCTGCGCTGGCTGTTACAGCCGGATCCATTACCGGGATCGGATTCATCTCGCCCCAGGTTGCAGAGGCGCTGCGCGTCATTCCGTTCTTCGATTATTTGTATGCCAAAGGTGGGGATCGTGAGGGATTGAAGTCCATTGAAGAGAAGCATCTAAGCAGTCCGACAGGTGCGGACATTGCAGATCAAGGAATAACCTTCCATCTGGTAGAGGAATATTACGATGGTATATCATTGGTGCTAAATTATGAGGTAACCTATCCGTCATCGTCAGAGCCTATTACCGGCAAAGAAGCGGCAGTCTTCTATAAGCTTAATTTTGTAGGGCATCATCCACAAACGATATCAACCCATGACTTCACAATTACAGGAGACCATACCTTCGTAGGTACAACCCGTCTAAGCTTCGGGGATAAGGATCTGCCTGATCAGCTAAGATTAAATATGAGTATCGACTGCATCGGGACGACGAGGGGGAACTGGGATTTATCTGTCCTGCTAGATAGGGCTAAGAGTAACGCGCTGAGCACTACCGTCTATCCCAAAAATCTGGATTTCATATACGATAAATCACTTTACACTGTAGACAAGCTGACCCTGGGTCCTGTAACTTCGCAAGTTATTGTGATGAACAGGTATCCTGATACATGGCTTAATGTAATGCTCGAAGATGATATTGGAACCTTATATATGAATCAAGGTGGAGATGGGGCGACTGCCGATTACTATTATTTCAATTTCTCGCCGCTGACCGAGCTGAACCCCAAGCCGGAATATATGACACTGATCGTCTCTGGGAGACTAGGGAATTCGCAAATTAAATTACATGAAGATCGCCAGAGTCTGAATGGATCATATCCTCTAACTTTGAGAGGAATTCAGGGAGGAACGGTTACAGTTACGGCTGTTGATTATGAGGAGAAGCAGACGGTTGTATACTATGAGGCCAGTCAGGTGATGAGCCAGTTAACCGAGCTAACCTTACGGCAAGGACAAAATCAGCCAATCACACAAACAGGACAGCCGGTGCGGATTAGCCGGGATAAACTGGCATTTAAGCTGGTTTTCCCGCCCGTACAGCCCTCCGATAAGCTTGAGATTATGGCCCGGTACTTCTCATATCCAGAGGATATACAACAATTCCGTCTGGGGATTCCGGTTCAGTGGACCAAATAGCTGCTGAAATTCAACGCTTATAAAAGAAAGGCCGCGCCGTCCTGTTATGGATGGCGTGGCCTGTTTGCGGTTGTAGAAGAATTTTACGAACACATTGGGCAGTGCGGAGGCGTGCAGGCCAAATATAGGCGAAAAACCGAACACAATATGCAAGCTTCCAGGTACAAGGGCTGGAAGCACAGACCACAGGTGACTTTGTTTAATGCACTTAAGAAATTAACGAAAAGCAAAAAGAAGTGGAGGGGAAATTTGGAACTGGAGGAGCGATAGCGTCCGCCTGAAAGCTTTCCGCAGGAAAGCTCGCATCGTAAGCATAAGCTTGGTTTGGATTTCTACCGCGAGGAGCGGTTATAATCAGGAAATCCAAATACAACAGTGGCCGGAGGGCCAAATGTTCACCGCAGCGACGACCAAGCCTCGAGTGCGATCCCCTTATGTGAATTCTTATGAAGGGAGTAATGTAGCACTAAAGTCCCCCTCACCGCTCCCCCACACGCCTAGCGCCGGATCTCCAATAGTCCACCCCGGCAAACGCCGCCGTAATCAGCAGCGGGTAGAGAATTGCCCAGCCTGTGAACGGGAACACGGCCAGTGTGGCGGCAAAAGAAACCCAACTGATCGTTACGCCTGCGCGGCTGCCGCGCAAGAGGCGGATTCCGGCGGCACAACCCCCAATATAGGTAAGAATGAAGGTAGCGTTGGGGAAGGTGATCAGTGTCGTAATCGAGAGCACCCCGCTGCCGTAGAGCGATAATATCAAGGTGAAGCAGAGCGCCAGGAAGCCGATGGCCCCTACAGGTGTCTGATAACGATTGGATACAAGGCCCATCCAGCCCGGAGCATAGCTTTGCCGGGACAAGGCATACGCCACGCGTGAAGCCGCGCCTGCATAGGCAATGATCGTCGCCGTGCAGATGAAGAGACCGGTGAGTCCGGCGATGAAGCCTCCCCATGCCCCCAGCGGCTGGCTGATGATCCATAGCAGGGAGCTATCTGCCCCGCCGTGCAGATAGCTCTGCGTACCTACGGTAGCAAGTGCCGAGAGGAAATACAGGACACCAACAATGATAGCCGCGATGGTCACACCCTTAACCGCAGCCCGTTCAGGTTCCTTGAACTCTTCCGACAGATGCGAGACGGCTTCCCAGCCGATGAAGCACCAGAAGAGGATCGCTGCCGCCTGCCCGACACTCATCCAGCCATGCGGCGCAAACGGAGTGAAGTGAGCACGCTCCATCCTTGGAAGCGCAGCGGCAAAAGAGAAGACCAGTACGGCAACAATAGCGATCACCACAGCAATTTGCACTTTACCGGCGACCTGCATGCCGATCCAGTTCGTTAGGAGTCCAATGACCAGCATCCCGGCGGCAAGGGCGATTCTGGCCGGATCGCCCCAGCCCATCGCTGCGGTCATGTATCCTGCACCGGTCAATGCGGCGACTGGCGCACCGATCGGAACGGACAGCAGGAAGAACCAGCCGACAAGGGCCCCAGCCTTCGGCCCGAAGGCTAGAGTAACGAAGTGGGAGACGCCCCCGGCGTTAGGGAACTTGGCAGAGAGCAGGCCCATGGATAAGGCAAGCGGAAGAATGAGCAGGGTCATGAAGCCCCAGGCCAGCAGCGAAGCCGGGCCAGCCATCTCGGCTGCCAGTCCGGGGACAATTAATACCCCCGAACCGAGGACAGCCCCGATGTATAAGGCAACGGCCTGAGGCATGCCGATAGTACGTTGTAACGAGGTGTGTTTCTTCATATGTATAATCCCGCTTTCCTTGTATTTAGTTCTAGAGTATCAGATAATAGATCCATTGGAAAAACGGAATTATCAAATAACATCCATTCAAAAAACCGATGGATCAAAGGAAGGTCCGCTATGGAATCGAAGCATCTGTTCACCTTTCTCGTTGTGGTAGAGACGGGCAGCTTCACCCGCGCTGCGCAGAAGCTGGATTATGCCCAGTCCAGCATTACCGCACAGATTCAGGCTCTGGAAGCAGAGCTGGGGCAGCCCCTGTTCGACCGGATAAGCAAAAAGATTATGCTTACCGATGCAGGCCGCCGCCTGCTGCCGTATGCCCAGGAAATCTCCAAGATGCACACGATGGCTGAGAATGCCCTCCGGTCTGAGACCGAAATCGCCGGTTCGCTGCGGATTGGTGCACCGGAATCCCTGGCGGCCTTCCGGCTTCCCGGAATTATCAAGGATTTCCGCAGCCGTTATCCGCAGGTGCAGATTACCCTTAAGCCGGGGGCCTGTTGGGAGCTGACCGAATTCATCCGCTCCGGGGAGCTGGATCTGGCCTTCCTGCTGCAGCCGGAAACAGAGTATAAGGATATGCACTGTGAGACGCTGATCCATGAAGCCATGGCTCTGGTAGCTCCGCTGGATCATCCACTGCTGGAGCTTGCTGAAGTGGAGCCGCATCAGCTGAAGAACGTAACGATTCTGCATACCGAAGCGGGCTGCACCTACCGCACCTTGTTTGAACGTCATCTGAACAGCCACGGTGTCTTTCCTGATCCGAATCTGGAGTTCTGGAGCATTGAAGCGATCAAGCAGTGCGTGATGGCCGGACTCGGTCTCTCTTTTCTGCCGCAGATTACGGTGAAGCGCGAGCTGGCGGAAGGCAAGCTGGGCCGGCTGAACTGGAATGACCAGTCGCAGCGGGTGGCCACCCAGATCGCTTACCATAACAAGAAATGGAAGTCTCCTGCGCTCAGCGAATTCCTCAGAATGGTAGAGAAGCATGCTGCCGGATGGAGGGAAGCTACTGCGGAGGAATGATATAATAGTTGTACTTAAGAGGGAGGGGACAGATCATGAATGAGCTGGAACGAACATACGAAGAAGAGCTGGAGGCCTTCCTGATCTGGATGAAGGATGCCGGTTATACAGCACATACCCAGAAATCCTACCTTGCTGATGTGCGGGAATTCCTGGACCATCTGAACGGCAAGGAGCTGGGAACGGTTAAGAAGCTGCATGTGCTGTCCTACCTGACCTCGGTCCGTGAGCGGGGAGTCAGCGATGCCACCCGTAACCGCAAGCACGCCTCGGTTAACTGTCTGTTCAAGGCACTGTCCGAGCTGGAGCTGTTATCTATTAACCCGGCGGCAGGGATCAAGAAATCCAAGACCGACAAAAACCGTGAGCCGGTCTATCTGGAGGAGCAAGAGCTGGAGCGGTTCCTCTCGGCGGTGGATGGCAAGTATAGAAGCCGCAATCTGGCGGTCTTCCTGCTTATGTCCTATATGGGGCTGCGGGTAGGGGAAGTACATACGCTGAATCTGAGTGATTATAATGTAGACCGGCGTACGCTGCGGGTCTTCGGCAAAGGGCGCAAATGGCGGGGCATACCGGTTCCCGAGGATGTAGCCCCGTATCTCGATCAGGCGATTACGGACCGGCTGGTTCCTTGGCGCAGCAAAGAAGAGGCCATGTTCATCTCGCAGAAGGGTCGCAGACTGTCGATCCGGGGAATTCAGGGCATTGCTGCGGATACCTTCAGCCGCTTCCAGAGTGAGCTGCCCGCTTCCCAGCAGCGTGCCTATTCGAGCCATAAGCTGCGGCATTCGTTCGCCACTATGCTGCTGCGCAAGGGCGCGGATCTGCGGACGGTGCAGGAGCTGCTGGGTCACTCTTCCATTCAGACAACTACAGTCTATACGCATATCACGAGCCGGGAGAAGGAAGAGGCGATGTCCAGACTGCAAATCAGCAGCACTGATAAGCTGAGCGGTAGCCTGTAATCGAACTGTCTAGCATTATTATCACTTGAACTATGAATTTTTGTTCATATCCTAACGCATAAATTACATGCAATGTGCTTTTTTAGGATGACAACTTGTCTATGAATTGCTACCATGAGAAAGGGAAAAATGGAGATGAGAAATCAACCGCAACATTCGCTTTAGCCGCTTAACGCGTCTTCGCGGCTTGTAAATGCTTGGATGCTTAGATTTCAAAAAAAGGCCGCCAATCCCTGCGGATTGGCGGCCGGCTCGTTCCGGCTGGAATTATAGCTCCAGCTTGGTAATTTCACTCTTGAGCTTGTCAGCGGACTGCTGGAATAAGCTCTGTTCTTCTTCGCTGAGCGGAAGATCAAGCACCTCACGCACACCGGAGCGGTCCACAACACACGGAGCGCCGAGGAACACATCGGAGACGCCGTTGTAGTTGTTCAGTAGTGTAGATACATTCAGAACGGAGCCTTCATTGTTCAGGATGGACGCTACAATGCGGTCCAGTGCAAGCGCGATGGCGTAGGAGGTCGATCCCTTGGCATCGATAATCTCGTAAGCGGCATTCTTCGTATCCTCGAAGATTTCTTTGCGTTCGGCTTCATCGAAGCCCAGATCAATCCCGGCGACATTGGCGAGACTCCAGACCGGCAGCTCGGAATCGCCATGCTCCCCGATGATCTGTCCATGGATGCTGCGCGGGTCAATCTCCTTGTGCTTCCCGATCAGGTAACGGAAGCGGGCGCTGTCCAGTACCGTTCCTGAGCCGATAACTCGTCTGCGGTCGAAGCCGCTGATCTTCAGGGTGGCGTACGCCAGGATATCGACCGGATTGGTCGCAATCAGCAGGATCGCGTGCTGGTTGTATTTCGTGATTTTCTGGATGATATCTTTGAAGATCGAGATGTTCTTGCGGAGCAGGTCGATCCGGGTTTCACCAGGCTTCTGGGAGGCTCCGGCAGTGACGATAATAATGTCGGCTTCGCGGCAATCCTCATAGGTACCGGCCCATAGCTTCACGCCTCCTACAAAAGGCATACCATGGTTCATATCCAGCGCTTCACCAAGCGCCTTCTGGTGGTTCACATCGATCAGTACAAGCTCGGGCATGCGCTTACGCAGCAGCAGCGTATAGGCTGTAGTGGTTCCGACTGCACCGGTACCGATGACTACAACACGATTGGGCTTAAATGGGGCCATGTTAAATCTCCTCCAGCTTTTGTATTTTGGTAGTATAAGGAAGGCAGAGCCATTCCACTTGCTGTCCAATCTTATCCATCATAATCGCTAGGAATAGTGTTTTCAAGCTATCCGTTTTTCATCCATTACCCGTAATAGGGTAAGCTAACAACGATTTTTCTGTTATCCACTCAACCACTTGACAGGAGCGAACTGAAGTATGGATTTATTCCGCAAAAAACCGCTGGCTATTCCCCAGAATGCCGGAGCGGAGAAGCTTAGCAAGACACTGGGCGCCTTGGATTTGACGATGCTTGGGGTAGGAGCCATAATCGGCACCGGGATCTTTGTAATGACGGGAGTGGCTGCTGCGGAGCATGCCGGACCGGGCCTTGTTCTTTCCTTTATTATAGCGGGGATTGCCTGTGTGTTATCCGCTTTGTGTTATTCTGAATTTGCGTCCACCCTGCCTGTATCCGGCAGTGCCTATGCCTACAGCTATGTAGCATTTGGCGAATTGCTCGCCTGGGTTCTCGGCTGGGACCTTGTCCTGGAATACGGGGTTGCCGCAGCAGCGGTAAGCAGCGGGTGGTCCGGATATTTCCAGGGCTTGCTGGAAGGCTTCGGGATACATTTGCCCACAGCTTTGTCTGGAGCGTATAATGCGGATAAGGGAACGTTCATTAATCTGCCCGCAGTCATCATTATCCTGCTGATCTCCTATCTGCTGACACGCGGAGTTAAGGAGACTGCCCGCTTCAACGCAGTGATGGTTGCCATTAAGCTCTGCGTGGTGCTGTTGTTTATTATCACAGGCATATTCTATGTGAAGCCCGAGAACTGGACTCCGTTCCTGCCGTTTGGGATTCATGGCGTGATGAATGGCGCGGCCACTGTATTTTTTGCCTATATCGGCTTTGATGCCATCTCGACAGCCGCAGAAGAGGTGAAGCGTCCTCAGCGTGACCTACCGATTGGGATTATCTCATCCCTGGCTATTTGTACGGTCCTCTATATCGCAGTTTCCCTGGTTCTGACTGGCATTGTGCCTTATCATAGCTTGAATGTCAGTGATCCGGTGTCCTTTGCTCTGCGTTTCGTTGGCCAGAATATGATTGCCGGACTGATCTCTATCGGGGCTATTGCAGGGATGACTACCGTACTGCTGGTCATGCTGTTCGGTCAGACCCGGCTGCTGTTCGCCATCTCGCGTGACGGGCTGCTGCCGCAGAGCTTGTCCAAGGTTAGCCCCAAGACGCATACACCGGTGCGCAGCACTTGGATGGTCGGCAGCCTTATTGCAGTACTTACCGGCTTCGTCCCACTGGACCGGCTGGCTAATCTGACCAGTATCGGCACCTTATTTGCCTTCCTGGTTGTGTCTCTCGGGGTCATTATGCTTCGCCGTACGAAGACAGATCTCAGAAGAGGATTCCGCGTTCCCTGGGTTCCTCTGATTCCACTCCTAAGTGCGGCAGCCTGCGGGTACTTAATGTATAATCTGGGTCAGGAGACTTGGATAGGCTTCGCAATCTGGGTTGCAATAGGACTGGTAATCTACGCACTGTACGGATACAACCGCAGTAATCTGAATACGAAGAAATAATCTTTTAATTACTCATTAATGTAGAAAAGGAGAGAGAGCATTGTCAGCCAAAGCTTCATGTTCCAAGGTTCTAAGAGTGGCGTTGATGCTTCTTATGACTCTGCTGATTCTCTCGGCTTGCTCGTCCGCCCCTCCGCCGGAGGCTACCCGGCCTCCTCAGCCGACTGAAGCGCCGGAAGAAGGGCAGATGATTACAGTCATTACCCCGGATAACAAGAATGTCGAACCCGAAAATGCAAAGAAATATCAGATTCAGACGCGGCTGACCGATTTCCGGCTGCTCAACCCCTCAGCAGGACTAGCCTGGGGGGTAACGCGCAACGAGCTTCGAATGTACATGACGCTGAATAACGGCAAGACCTGGGCGAATATCTCTCCAGCTACGAATGTACAATTTCTAAGCAATCCGGTCTACGGCAAAGAGATTTTTTTCACCGACCCCGAGCATGGCTGGATCATCCGCAGCTCGTTCGGCTCCACCGAGACCGTGGTGCTGCGTACCACAGACGGTGGACACAGCTGGCAGATCTCAGCGTTCCCCGATTCCAACAAGCTGTCCTCCATCTATTTCAGCTCTAGCCGCAGCGGCTGGCTGATGACCAAGTGGGATGCAAGTGCAACCAAAGAGAGCAAAGCCTTGTATGCTACCAAGGATGGCGGAGCCACCTGGAATCTGGTGATGCAGAATGAGCAGTATAATCCGAATCTGCCGACTAGTTCCATACCGCATGCGGGGGTAACGACCGGGATGATCTTTAATGACGAGAACCGGGGGTTTGTTATGCTGCAGACCGGCGCTCTGCCCAAGATTTATATGACCAGGGACGGAGGAGCGACCTGGGTATCGGGTTCGGAATTCCTGGTCAATGACAGCTTTGCCGGATGTGACCGGGTGGTTACCGGTGTTCCTGAATTCTTCGGGGAGAATGCGTCGGGGGGCTGGATGCCGGTCGGCTGTCAGAGGGAAAAGGAAGGCAGCATGACCTTTAACGGCTATTTTACCGCCAACGGGGGAGAGAACTGGAAATTCACCACTTTCGGGCGGCCGGCGCTATCCGGCATGAACCGGAATGTGGCCCCCGACTTCCTGAATGCCATGACAGGCTGGTCGCTGGAAGGCAATCTGCTCTATAAGACGGTGGACCAGGGAGTGACCTGGACAGCCCTCCCGGCCAGCACGGTGCTGCAGTCCAAGCTCCTGGAGTATCCGGAGGTAGTGAAGCTGCAGTTCATTTCAAGTGACGTCGGCTGGCTGCTGATCTCGAAGGAGGAGGACCGCAAGTCGATCCTGCTTCAGACCACTAACGGCGGCGAGAGCTGGCGTGTAATGTAATACTGTACAAGAGGTTGTCCGTTCTGACGGACAGCCTCTTTTTTCACATTAAATCCGCTTAAAGGCCTCTACAATATAAGGAAAAATCTTATTTAAAATTTTCTTTAAAAATGTGAAAAAAATCACATGACAAACTTTGAATCCTGTGATATATTTAACACATAGAGAACAAGTTACTTTTTTCACAAACTTTCAAACAAACTTCCAACCCGAAGAGGAGAGATTACAATGACAACTTTTGAAACGGATTATATGACTAGAAACCTGATGCAACTGTGCTACAACTGCGATGACGCTCACTTGTGCCAGACTGAAGAACAATGCAAAGCCTGCTGGGCAGAGAACGGCATGATGCCGGAAGAAACGAACGAAACCAGACAACTCTTAGACCTCGTACATGCTTAATGTAACCGCAAATCGGGTTTTATAGAAGACCATTTAAGTTCCCGGAAGTACCGGAGCCTGAATGGTCTTTTTGCCGTGTGTACCGGTGCTGCCAGACAGACAAGAGGCATATACATGTAGAGAAGCCTATATGTGCAGGTGTGCTAACTACTTGGGAATAAGGGGGAAGAGACAATGGGAACGGGGAGTGATCCATCCTGGCTGTTCGATTTTACAGGAACGGTATTGCCGGTCTTTCTCGCTCTGGTCGTGGGGATCATCGCTGTGTCTGCTGGCCGGGGATTGCTTCAGTGGAGCCGGAACAATAATGCCCCCCTGCAGTCCATTCCCGCCCGTATCGTGAGCAAGCGGACCGAAGTGCGCCAGCAGCAGTCCCAGGAGGATAGCCTCTCCAGCCGGACCAGTACCACCTACTATCTGACCTATGAAGCTGAGGATGGGGTGCGCAGGGAATTCAAGGTGGAGGGACAGGAATACGGGATGAGTGCTGAGGGGGATCAAGGCATACTGACGTATCAGGGGACACGGTATCATGGCTTTCAGCGGCGTCCTCACTACTCCACGGCGGAGTAGCTAAGATGGCAATGTATTATAGATGGTGATAGGACCCCCTGGTTCCCGCTGTGGAGCCAGGGGGTTTTTGCGTGTATCCGGCATAGAGATGGAAGAAGAGGAAGCAGGAAATTGGGCGCAGACTGTCACCTCCTGGGCGAATACACATACAATACAGCGAGCAGCAAAAGAACAACGGAGAATCACATAGTTTGCATAGCTTCACCCGTCCATGAAATGAATGTAAGGAGGAGAACGCGTGGCTGTCATCAAAACAAACTCGGAGGACGTTAGAGTGCTTGCGCGGCTGATGCGGGCAGAGGCTGAAGAGGATGGGGAGTCAGGCATGCTGATGGTCGGCAATGTCGGCGTGAACCGGATTCTTGGAAATTGTCTGGATTTCAACAACATCCGCAGTGTGAACGACATGGTGTACCAGAGCCCCGGCGGCTTCGAAGCCCCGCAGAAGGGATACTTCTATCAACGGGCGCGGGAAGCCGATATCCGGCTGGCGAAACGTGCGATTGCCGGGGAGCGAACCTGGCCGGCCTCGAATGCGCTCTGGTTCTTCCGCCCTGTCGGCGACTGTCCGGCGACCTGGTACAATCAGCAGAATACCGGACGCTACAAGGCTCACTGCTTCTTCACTCCGACACAGGGAGATTGTCCGGCAGTATACTAGGCAAGACAAGGCAGTTATTACACTTTAGGAGGTAATCCGTACATGATCGTTCAACCGTACCGCCCAGTTCCTTATATGATGGGCAGCAATCCAGCAGGCAGTATGAACAATATGAATAATATGGAGAACATGAATAACATGAACAACATGGGGCACATCGGGAATATGGGGAAAATGGGAAACATGGGAAACATGGGAAACATGGGAAACATGGGAAACATGGGAAACATGGGAAACATAGGGAATATGGGGAACATGGTCGGCATGCCGCCCCAGGTCAGCAGCGGCAGTCCCATGTTGCCTGGCGGCACGGTGGTCTCAACAGCCGCACCTGTGTTTGAACAGTCCTACGTGGAGAACATTTTCCGCCTGAACCTGGGCAAGGTAGGCACCTTCTATTTCACGTATGAGAACAACAAAGACTGGAATGCCAAGGTCTATACCGGGGTGCTGGAAGCTGCGGGCCGTGACCACCTGATTATCAGCGACCGGGCTACCGGCCAGCGGGTAGTGCTGCTGATGGTTAACTTTGATTACGCTACTTTCGAAGAGCCGCTTGTCTATCAATATCCGGGCGTTGTCGGGAATCCGCTTGGAGTGCGCAACTGCTAATCCGCTTTTTTCGGCCATTTATCCATAGAATCATCCAAAAACGGCTGTCCGCCTTGGTTTGAGGCGGTCAGCCGTTACTTATGCTCCCGTACGTACATATGCTGTATTTTTCGAGGGGACACGCATGCTTGCTGTTTCACCTAATATATTTATATAATGAAAGTATTATTTATAATCCGTGATTTTGTATAGGAGATGAGGGCATTGGGGAATTGATACGCAAGGGTTCTTTTAGCGTAATCGAGTCTGACATTTTGAGCAAACGAAGGAGGTGGGCCTATCCAGCCGTACAGATTACGGTGGATAGGAGTATAAATTGAGCGACCCTTTACCCGGTATATTACATGTAGGACTTATTATTTTGCTTGTGCTGCTTAACGGTTTTTTCGTTTCGGTGGAGTACGCGATGGTGAAGGTGCGCAGCGGGCGCATTGAATCGCTGATTGAGGAAGGCAGCAAGAGAGCGCTGGCCGCAAGGAGCATCGTCCATAATCTGGATGGCTTCCTGTCGGCCTGCCAGCTTGGGGTAACACTTGCTTCACTTGCACTGGGCTGGCTCGGTGAACCGGCCGTGGCCACGATTGTGGGGCCGCTGGTCAGGGGACTGGGCTTTGATGATACTACTGTATTTGTCATCTCCCTGATTATTGCCTTCATGTTCATCACGGTTCTCCATATCGTACTCGGCGAGCTTGCACCGAAGACCATTGCTGTGAATAAGGCTGAGGCGGTGCTTCTGTTAACTGCGGGACCGATGAACGTTTTCTACCGGATCATGTTTCCATTCATCTGGGTGGTTAACGGGCTGGCCCGGGGACTGCTGCGGATCTTCCGTCTGACACCGGCTTCCGAGCTGGCTACTGCGCATACGGAGGAAGAAATCCGCATCCTGATGCAGGAGAGTAACAAAAGCGGCCTCATCGACAACACAGAAATGACACTGGTGGATAATATTTTTGGATTTGCCGACACCATGGCCCGGGAGATTATGATTCCGCGTACCGAGATGATCTGTCTGAACACGCATCTGGAGACGGAGGAGAATCTGGAGATTGCCTTCGATGGCATGAGAACCCGGTATCCGGTCTGTGACGGAGACAAGGACCATATTCTTGGCTTCATTCATATTAAGGATATGATCCGGGAGAAGGCGCCGAGCTATAATGAATTGATCCGTCCGATTTTGACGGTACCGGAATCGATTCAGATCAGCAGCCTCCTGAAGGTCATGCAGCGTGCCAAGACCCAGATCGCCATTCTTATTGATGAGTACGGCGGTACCTCGGGGATGGTTACACTGGAGGATATTATGGAAGAGATTGTCGGTGAGATTCAGGATGAGTTCGACGAGGAGCGGCCCGGCATTGAGAAGCTGGGAGAGGATGAGTTCTCCGTTGACGGACTGATGCTGATTGAAGAGATTAACGACAAGCTCGGAATCCATATGGAGACTGATGATTATGATACGATCGGCGGCTGGCTGTATTCCAAGCTGGAGGTCAATCCGCCGCAAAAGGGCCAGTCCATTGAGTTCGACAATCATTTATTCGTGGTCGAAGAAACCGATAATAAGCGGATTTCCCGGATCAAGCTGCTGAAGCTGCAGTTATTGACGGAAGAAGCCGGAGCATAAGCTGTTGCATACAATATAAGCATGGCGCTACTACAGCGCTGTGCTTTTTGTCATTACAAGGATGAATGGTTCTGACCTGTCTCCGATTCGGCCGGATTTAAGGCGGGTAAGGAAGTGTAAATACATGTAATCTATCCGATTCAAGAAAGGGGCGGGAGCGTTGGAACATCCTCACAACAATTACAATGATCTGCTTGTCCTCTTGTCGGTTGCGATAGCCTTTCTCTCCTGCTTCACGGCGCTCGATCTGACGGAACGTCTGCTTCGCGGCCAGCGGAGCTCCCGGTTCATCCTGCTCATCTCCCTGGTGCTTGGCACAGGCCTGTGGAGCATGCACTTCATCGGGATGCGTGCAATGGATATGGCCGTTCCGGTATCATATAATCTGCCACTACTGGCGTTCTCGCTAGTGATTCCCGTGGCAGCTTCTTATATGCTGTTAGCTATGCTGAATAACCCGCACACCCGCAGCAGGGTCTATCTGGCTCTGGGCGGCCTGTTGTTCAGCAGCGGCATCCTGATTATGCATTTCAGCGGCATTCTGTCCATGAGACTTACGGCAACGTATGAGCAAGGCGCCTTTTCTATTATTCTGGCGGTATTGTTCGCCCTGATCGTTCCGGTGGTCACCGCTTCCTACGATCCGAAGTGGCTGGAGCAGGCCTACAATATGTTCAGCTTCAAAAAGCTGCTGCTTGTCCTGACCCTGACCGGCGCGTTCACAGGCATCCATTACGCTGCCATGGCGGGCGCTTCATTCCCTCTAGGAGAACCGTCCAGTGCAGCCGCGCACATGCTCTATTTGCAGGATTCGATACTGGGAATGATCCTCTGCGGCTCCTTCCTGTTCATTGTGTCGATCGTCCTTGCTCTGTTGTACAGGGACCGGCAGCGGGTACTCCAGTCAGCCGCCTTCAATGAGCAGCGGTATACAGCGCTGTTCGAGCATAACCCTGATATGGTAATCTGCATTGATCCTGCCCGTAAGAAGATAATCAGTGCTAATCCTGCTCTGCGGGACATTACCGGATATAGCAGCGAAGAACTGGGGAATTATAAGGCGATACTATACAGCGAACGGGATGAAGCTGCCGTACGGGAAGCCATAACGCGCGCTTCACGGGGGCAGTCCTCCAAGCTGGAGCTGAAGGTACGGAGCAAAGGCGGGGAGCAGCTGATCTGTAGTGTCACCGTCTTTCCTTTGCTGCATCATACGGAGCAGTGGGTCTATATTGTGGCCGAGGATGTGACTGCCCTGATGAAGTATCAGTATGAGCTGCTGGAGGCCAGGGATGCCGCGGAGAGTGCGGTGACGATGAAAAGCGAGTTCCTCGCCACCATGAGCCATGAGATCCGCACGCCTCTGAACGGCATTATCGGCGTCAACCAGCTGCTGGCCGAGGAGATCAGCAATCCTGAGCATCTGGAGCTCCTACGGCTTCAGAGTACAAGCAGCCATGCTCTGCTGCATGTGATGAGCGATATTCTCGATATCTCCCGGCTGGAGGCGGATGCCCTCTCGCTGAACAAGGATTCTTTCGGGCTAAAGGCGCTGCTCCAGGGCTGTATGGACTTGTTCAAGGTGAGCACACAAGACAAGCCGTTATCTCTGGAGCTGGAGATCGAAGAAGGGCTTCCGGACAAGTTCACCGGGGACCCTGCGCGTATCCGCCAGATTCTGATCAACCTGATCGGCAATGCGGTGAAATTCACGCCATCCGGCACGGTAACAGTTAAAGTGGAGTCCTATGGCGTCAGGGAGACCGCTCAGGCGCTGCAATTCATGGTGCGCGACACCGGCATTGGCATCTCACCGGATAAGCTGCAGCTGCTCTTCCAGTCCTTCTCACAAGTGGACGGGTCGCATACCCGCAAGTACCCGGGTACGGGTCTGGGGCTTGCGATCTGCAAGAAGCTGGTGGACCTGATGCAAGGAGAGATCTGGGCAGAGCCGGCAGAAGGGGGCGGCACACAATTCTTCTTCAGAATTAAGCTGCAGTCGCAAGAGGATTCCCCGGAAGTATTTTTCGGCAAGGATACAGGGGAGGGGGAGTCAGCAGAGGAGAATGAAGCCGTATAAGACAGCGATTGCCAACAAGAGAGTTAACATTATATAATTTGAAAGTAACTATTCTTTTATCACGACAGTCCAGAGGACGGAAAGGAACTCTCTTTGAGCAAAACGAAAAAGAACCGTGTCATGGCTCCCCAAATGAGCAAGCAGGAGAAGCGCAGGGCAGAGCAGGAGCAGCAGAAGCAGAAAACGAGAATTCTGATCGTGAGTACGGTGGCCATCGTTATTATTATTTTTGTAGGCTTATTCATGCTTGCTTCCAAGGACTCTTCGCCTGCCGGCACAGACAGCACGCCGGTTGCCTTCAATTACAGTGAAATGATGCGGCTTGGCAAGGAGGATGCTCCGGTCAAAATAGTGGAATTCGGCGACTTCAAATGTCCGGCTTGCGCCCAGTTCACCGGTGTCATCAAGCCGCAGATCGTTCAGGGCTATGTAGATCAGAATAAAGCAGCCTTCTATTTCGTGAATCTGGCCTTCATCGGTAAGGATTCGAGAACGGCCTCCCTGGCAGCCCTATCGGTGTATCATCAGAACCAGGAAGCGTTCTGGAAGTACTTCGATGCGATCTATGCCAATCAGGGGAATGAAGAGGAGGAATGGGCTACGCCTGACTTCATGGTGAGTCTCGCCAAGCAGCTGGAACTGCCGGTGGATTATGATCTGCTGCGCAAGGATATTGATGACCGCACCTATGAGAAGGAGCTGGACCGGGATATTCAGCTTGGCTCCGATACGGGCGTAACGAATACGCCATCCTTGTACGTGAACGGCATCAAGGTGAAGGAGCCTTTCAATTTGGAGGCGATTGACGCCCAGATTCAGGCAGCAGCAGCGGGAGCAGGGGCCGCCCAATGACCGCCTTCTCTGCCTTCTGCCGGCGTAACTGTCTCTACTTGGCCTGGTTCGTCTGTGTGGTTGCTGTAGCGGGAAGCCTGTATCTCAGTGAGGTCCTGCATTACGAGCCCTGCAAGCTGTGCTGGTTCCAGCGGATCTTCATGTACCCGCAGCTGTTCCTGCTGGGGATCGCCACCTACCGGGCGGACAAGCGGATCATTCCTTACGTGCTTCCCCTTAGTCTGATCGGCGGGAGCATCTCTATTTATCATTATGCGGAGCAGAAAATTCCGGCGCTCAGCAAGGTGCTTCCCTGCACCATCGGCGTACCGTGCAACAAGGATTATCTGAACTGGTTCGGATTTATAACGATCCCTCTGCTTGCACTTATAGCCTTTGCCTTAATCTCCATTCTGCTCTGGACAGGACGCAAAGAGGAGCCGGCAGAGTAAGAAGCTGACGGGCAGAAGGAAGAGAAGAGAATACCCTTAATTTTAGCAAAAAATAATAGGCAAAAACCCTGTAAAATCACGTGGTAAAGGGATAATGAAAGAGAATGAAAGATCAAGACATACCGGATGATGGATTTGGTTGTTTTGAGTGCTTTTCATTCTTTTTTCATTTGTTTCCACGCTTTACGGAAGACGTGTTGTAGCTTAATATTAGTCCTTGTGAGAAGTTGAATATGCGCTGAATTTTCCGGAAGGAAAAACGGGGGAACCACACTTTGGCCAAGGCCAAAAGGGGTGAATCGGAGCAGGCTACCTGACCTGTAACCGTAGGGCTACCACAGTCCGAATCCGCCAGCTAACCTCGTAAGCCACTAGTGGGATAATGACCATGCACACTAAGGCATGCGGATCATTTCCGTATGCTTATTTTGGTGCCTGCATTTATGAAATCCACTTATGAAAACAGCGCAGGGAAAGCCCATTTCAACTTAACCAAGAGAGGAACTGTTACTACAATGGTAAGCAAGGTAAAACGACTATTGATCGGGCGTCCGATGAAGTCGAACGAACTCGATCATGAAAAGTTATCCAAGGTGAAAGCACTGGCTGTCCTGTCTTCTGATGCGCTCTCGTCTGTAGCCTACGGAACAGAACAAATTCTGATTGTACTGGTGGCCGCCGGGTTCACCGCTATCTGGTACTCCTTGCCAATTGCATTAGCCGTATTGGGCCTGCTGGCTATTCTGATTCTGTCCTACCGGCAGACGATCTTCGCTTATCCCCAAGGCGGGGGCGCGTATATTGTCGCCAAAAGCAATCTAGGGGTTCATACCGGCTTACTGGCCGGCGGCTCTCTGCTGGTGGATTACATTCTGACGGTGGCGGTAAGTGCCTCGGCGGGGACGGATGCAATCACTTCAGCTTTTCCAAGTCTGCATAATCATACTGTCCTCATAGCGGTATCTGTTATCGTGCTCTTAACAATTGTTAACCTGCGGGGAGTGACCGAATCGGCCTCCTTCATCGCTATCCCGGTCTATCTGTTCGTTGTTTCCATCTTCGTGCTCATCATCTCGGGGGTCTTCAAATATATGACCGGCGGCGCCCATGCCCATGTTCCTGAGATTGGCTCGGCGGTATCGAACGTGAGTATGTTCCTGCTGCTGAAGGCCTTCAGCTCCGGCTGTTCGGCTCTGACCGGGGTAGAAGCGGTCTCCAATGCTATTCCTAACTTCAAAGCGCCCGCGGAGAAAAATGCAGCCAAAACGCTGATGCTCATGGGCCTCATTCTCGGGGTAATGTTCACAGGTATTACGCTGCTCGCTTACTGGTACGGTATCATGCCTGATGAGAAGGCCACGGTGGTCTCACAGATTACCGAATCTACCTTCGGCCGCGGCGGACTGTACTTCTTCATTCAGGGGATTACGGCGGTTATCCTGTTCCTGGCAGCCAATACGGCGTACTCAGCCTTCCCGCTGCTGGCGTTCATGTTCGCCAAAGACAAATATCTGCCCCATGCCTTCATGGTGCGCGGCGACCGGCTGGGCTTCTCCAACGGTATTATTTTCCTCGGTGTCATGTCGGCTGTGCTGGTGGCGGCGTTTCACGGGAATACGGAAGGACTCATTCCATTATATGCAGTAGGGGTATTCATTCCGTTCACGCTGTCGCAGCTGGGCATGATGGTCCAATGGTACAGAACGAAGCCGAAAGGCTGGCAGAGCAAGTTCGCCGTCAATACGGTGGGGATGCTCACTACATTAACGATCACCCTGATTTTCATAATCACTAAATTCTCCAGCGTGTGGATGGCCTTTATCTTCCTGCCGGCTGTTATCATCGTGTTCCACCGGATTCACCGCCATTATATGAATATTGCCGATCAGCTGCGGATCTGTCCGGCTACCGATAAGCCTTGTATCAAAGGAAGCACCGTAGTCGTTCCGGTCGCCGGTGTGACTCGCGCTGTACTGCATTCGATCAGCTATGCGAAGTCATTGACCGATAATGTGGTCGCTGTATATGTGGGCTTCGATGAAGAAGAGATTCACAAGATGGAGCAGAAGTGGGAGGAGTGGAACCCCGGCGTACGCCTAATCGTCCTGCGCTCCCGCTACCGCAGCATTATCCGCCCGCTGGTGAAGTTCATCGATACAGTAGAGTGGAAGACCTCTTCAACCGATCATATTACCGTCCTGATTCCGCAATTCGTGACCAAGCACTGGTGGCAGGCGGTGCTGCATAATCAGACCAGCCTGTTCATCCGCTCTTATCTCATGAATCAGAAGGACATTGTCATCGCCACGGTTCCTTTCCATCTGCATAAATAATATAGAAGATTATAGGAAGACGGCTGTTTCTGCTTGATGCGGAGACGGCCGTTTGGTCGTTATTATAAGTTATTGGTTGACATAGAGAATGAGAATCAATATCATCAGTATAGACAAGATGAAGGTAACAGGGCTTTTGCCAATCATGAGGGTAACATACTGGAGGGGTATTCAATGTTTTCGTTCAACCTGCAAGGATCAAGAAGCGGGAAGCTGGCGGTGGCCGGACTTATGACTACAACACTGCTGCTGTCCGCTTGCGGAAATAATAATAGCAACGCAGGCAGTAACGGTGGATCAGGCACCGCACCTGCGGCAACCGCAGAAGCGACTGCGGAGGCCACAGCGGTACCTGCAGCAACTGCAGCACCCGCTGTGGAGAAGACCGTAAC
The DNA here is from genome assembly GCF_038000365.1 of Paenibacillus sp. FSL R7-0333. Taxonomy (NCBI): domain Bacteria; kingdom Bacillati; phylum Bacillota; class Bacilli; order Caryophanales; family Paenibacillaceae; genus Paenibacillus; species Paenibacillus sp. FSL R7-0333. The sequence continues at coordinate 3,813,815 of NZ_JBBOBZ010000001.1, read as the reverse complement.
GGATGCAATGGGACATAAGGTGACCGTTCCCGCTAATCCGCAGCGTGTAATTGCTTCTTATCTGGAGGATTATCTGGTAGCACTCGGCGTGACTCCGGTTGCCCAGTGGTCTACGAAGAATGGTACTCAGGCTTACCTCGCTGCTGAGCTTAAGGATGTTCCGCCGATCAGCTATGACCTGCCGCTTGAAGCGGTTACCAGCTTCACGCCGGATTTTCACATCGTCCAGTCGGAGGGCTCGGTTCAGAACGGTCTTTATGACCAGCTGAATAAGATTGCACCAACCTATGTACTCGGCGATGAGGTCAGCAGTGACTGGCGTGCGGCCTTGCTCAAGATCGGTGAGCTGCTCAATAAGACACCGGAAGCGGAGAAGGCTATTGCAGACTATGACCAGAAAGCGGCTTCGGCCAAAGCGGCTGTATCTGAGGCGATTGGTGATGATTCAGTAGCGGTCCTGTGGCTGGTGTCTAAGAATTTCTTCATCGTGGACGAGACCCGCAGCAGCGGTGCGGTATTGTATGGCGATCTTGGAGTGAAGCTCCCAAATCTCGTGACCGACATTCCTGCAGAATCCAGAGCACCGTGGAACCCGATTTCACTGGAGAAATTATCTGAGCTGACTGCAGAGCATATCATTCTGGTGAATAGTGACAAGGCAAGCGGAGCTGAGATTACAGAAGGTGCAGTCTGGAAGGGAATTCCGGCCGTTAAGGCAGGGAATGTTCATGAATTCGGCAAAGATACCAGTTGGCTGTACAGCGGCCCTATAGCCAATTCCAAGACCATCGATGATATTCTGAGCAGTTTTGTAAAATAGGTTCTTTACCGGCCGGAGAATAGTGCAGGCTTTTATATCCTCAGGATATAGAAGCCTGCCTCTTTTTTAAGTTGAACAATATTCATATCTTTGCGATAATGAGAATCATAATCATCTATATTTCCCTAATAATCCTGATAAGGAGACGGCATATGGCTTCATCCACAGATTCTGCTCTACAAGCTCCTTCTGTTGAAGGGAACACATCTGTCCGGTCGCGGCCGCTTGCCGCTGCTGTTATTCTGGTGCTGGGAATAGCAGCGATTGTCTTCGGCCTGATGGTATCCGTATCGGTCGGTGCGGCGGATATCCGGCTGGTTACCGTATGGGAGGCGGTGTTCCGGTTTAATCCGGAGCTGCCCCAGCATCAGGTCATCCGGGAGCTGCGGATTCCCCGGGCTGCCGCAGGAGCGCTGGTCGGCGCATGTTTTGCCGTTGCCGGTGCGATTATGCAGGGGATGACCCGCAACCCGCTGGCGGATTCCGGACTGCTTGGTCTTAATGCAGGTGCGGGCGTTGGACTGGCCCTGGCTTTTGCCTTCGCGCCAACATTATCCTTCGCGTACATCATGCTGTACTGCTTCCTTGGAGCGGCTGTGGCCTCACTGCTGGTATTCGGGATCGGTTCGCTCTCCCATAGCGGATTGACCCCGCTTCGGCTGACCCTCGCCGGTGCGGCAGTAAGCGCCATGCTGCTGGCGGTCAGCCAGGGCATTGCTATCCTGTTCAGCCTCTCCCAAGATATCGCCTTTTGGATGGCCGGGGGGATTGGCGGAGCGAGCTGGAAGCAGCTGCAGGTAATATCTCCTTGGGTCGCGGCGGCCCTGATCGGTGCGCTGATGTTGTCGCGTTCGATTACGCTACTGAGCCTGGGCAGGGATGTTGCAGCAGGTCTCGGACAGCGCACCGGTCTGGTACAGACTGCAGGGATGATTATTGTCGTCATCCTCGCCGGAGCGGCAGTCTCCACGGTGGGGCCGATCGCTTTTGTCGGATTAATGATTCCGCATATTACGCGTTACCTCGTCGGGGTTGACTACCGCTGGATTATTCCCTGCTCAGCAGTCCTTGGAAGCATTCTGGTCCTGGTGGCCGATATTGCGGCCAGGATGATTAATGCGCCATACGAAACACCAATAGGTGCCTTAATTGCAGTATTCGGCGTACCGTTCTTCATCTATCTGGCCAGCAAACGCAAGGGGGAGCTGAAATGAACCGTTCCACCTCATTCCCCCCGGCCAAACCACGCCATTCCAGAGAGGCTGGTATTCTGACACTGCTTGCTGTGCTTATCGTCATTCTGTTTCTGGTCAGTATGAATACCGGCTTAATGCGTCTGTCACCGCTCGAAGTTCTACATACCCTATCCGGCAACGGCACCAAGCAGCAGCAGCTGATTTTGTTTGATTTCCGGCTGCCGCGCATCGTGATCTCCTTGCTGATTGGTGCAGGCTTCGCGGTAGCCGGTGCAATTCTGCAAGGCTTGTCGCGTAATGCTCTGGCTGAGCCTTCCACCCTGGGGATCAATGCCGGAGCCGGATTCGCCGTTCTGATCTTTATCTCCTTTGTACCGGCTACTACAGCAGCTCCGATCCTCGTGCTTCCGCTACTGGCGCTTGCAGGGGCCTCGCTTACTGCAACACTGATCTACTTCCTGTCTTACAGGAGGGAGGATGGGCTCTCGCCGACACGGCTGATCCTGATCGGGATTGCTGTGGGTGCCGGGATATACGCTTTTCAGCTTATTTTGTCATTAAGACTCGACCCGCAGAATTATCAGTTCGTAGCTATCTGGCTGGCCGGCAAAATCTGGGGCGGAGACTGGCGGTTTGTGCTGGCCCTGCTACCCTGGATATTGATCCTGCTGCCGTTCGCATTTTACAAAGCCCGGGTGCTCAACGTACTGAATCTGGGCGATGAGCTCTCCAAGGGACTGGGCCTGCCGCTCGAACGGGAACGGCGGTGGCTGCTGGCTGCGGCTGTTGCGCTGGCAGGAGCCTGTGTATCGGTAAGCGGCAGCATTGGTTTTGTCGGGCTAATTGCGCCGCACCTGGCCCGCAGGCTGGTCGGCCCGCGCCATCAGATCCTGCTGCCTGCGGCTGCCCTGATCGGAGCCCTGCTGCTGCTTACGGCAGATACGATCGGTCGCTGGATCCTGCAGCCTGCGGAGGTACCTACTGGTATCGTAGTGGCGATTATTGGAGCACCGTACTTTTTATATCTTTTGGCCACATCGAAAGCGTAATACAGGGATGTATATATTAAAAAATCTAAGGAGTGTTTATCATGTCGGAACGTTTAAATACAGAGCAGCTGAGCATCGGATATGCGGAGACTATGATTGTAAAGGGGCTGAATCTATCGCTTCCGACAGGGAAGATTACAGCGCTTGTCGGGGCGAACGGCTCCGGGAAGTCCACGATTCTGAAGACAATGGCCCGGATCATGAAGCCGAAAAGCGGCAATGTAATGCTTGACGGGAAGTCCATTCACAATCTCTCCACCAAAGAGGTGGCCCGCCAGCTGGCGATTCTGCCGCAGAATCCTACTGCCCCGGACGGCTTAACGGTATCTGAGCTGGTAGGGTATGGACGGTATCCGCATCAGAAGGGCTTCGGCAGCCTGACGCCTGAAGACCGCAGCATTATTGCCGAGGCGATTGAATTGACCGGCATGAATGAATTCCGTGACCGGCCGATTGACCGTCTCTCCGGCGGACAGCGGCAGCGGGCCTGGATCGCCATGGCGCTGGCCCAGCAGACGGATATTCTGTTCCTTGACGAGCCGACGACCTTCCTGGATATGGCCCATCAGCTGGAGGTGCTTCAGCTGCTGCAGAAGCTCAATGAGCAGGAAGGCCGGACAATTATTATGGTTGTCCATGATTTGAACCATGCCTCCCGTTACGCGCAGCATATGGTAGCGATCAAATCCGGTAATGTGATCAGCGAAGGCGCTCCGAATGAGGTAATGACACCGGCTGTGCTGCGTGAGGTATTCGGCATTGAGGCGGATATTGTACCTGATCCGCGTACAGGTGTGCCGCTCTGTCTGCCTTACGAGCTGGCTGCGTACAAAGTTGCCGGGCTGTAGGAGAGGAACATGAATGAATTCCTGAGGCAAGAATATAAGTCTAAATTTGACCTCCATCTTGAGGTGCCGGAGGGAGCCGTGTATTCCTTCGCTGCTGCTGAGCTGGCAGAAGAGGCGGGGATGAGGACCTTCATGGAGGCTTACCGGCCGCTGATGAAGGCGCTCGACGATAAAGCGGCCGGTGCGTACTTCGGCGGTTATCTGAGCATTATTGCACTCGCGGTCCAGTATTCCGTGACCGGCTTCTTGTGCGTACCGGACTTCAGCTTACGGAACCTTCAACTGCATCTTGTTCCGGCAGATGGCTACTGCAGAATTGCCTTCTCGCTTCGTGAATGGGGGATGGTACAAGCTCCGGCAGATGAGTCGGGCCGGAAGGCTTGGCGTAATGAGGCGCTCACCAGCTTCTACCAGAGCACGGCCGGGCCGCTGATCCGGATGGCTTCACAGGTGAGCGGACTTTCGCCCGGGGAGATCTGGGGGCAGCTGCCGACCAAATTCAACTATTATGCGGAAGCCTTTGCCGCTGAACTGACAGATCCGCTCCTGCTTCGCCGGCTGGAGGAGGATTACGCGTATCTGAAGGATGAGCTGCCCGCTGCCGTATTCGGGATGCCGCGGAATCCGTTCCAGGTGAAGGTACGGAGAATTGAATCGCTCACGGACCCGCAGCAGACGGTTCAGTTGCGTAACCGCTGCTGTATGTATTACAGGACTGAGGGCGGACGGCTGTGTTATACCTGCCCCCGGATGAAGGAGGAGGAGCGGTCCGCACGGCGGGAGGAATTCCGTGCCGAGCGCGCAGCGGCTGGAGAATAGGGTATAATTGGGAATTTCGAAACATAATAATGCTGTATGCAGCTTCGTAACAGGCTCCTGTCATTGACAAGGGAGCCTGTTCGTTGTTAAAGTTGTGGTTGCTGAGGCGTGATTGGCCGGCGATGAGCCCCACCATTATCTTGTTCATAGAGTTAGGAGCATGAAGAATGAATATTGACAACATATATGAGGATTTGCAGCCGCTTGTTACAGCAGGCTCACTGAAACGCCGGGAGAGCCTTAAGAATCTGGTCTATACCCGCATGGGCGGCGAAGCAGATATTTTGGCTGCTCCTGTTACATATGAAGAGATCCAGAGTATCTATGCTTATGCCCAGGATCATCAGATCCCGCTTACAATTCTCGGCAACGGCTCCAATGTCATTATCCGGGACGGAGGCATCCGCGGCATCGTGCTCCAGACCTCCGATCTGTCTGAGATGGGCATTCGCGACGGGCTACTCTATGCGCAGTGCGGGGCGAAGATTATCGATGTCTCGGGCTATGCGCTGGAGCAGGCGCTGACCGGTCTGGAATTCGCCTGTGGCATCCCCGGCACGGTAGGCGGGGCGCTATATATGAATGCTGGAGCCTACGGCGGGGAAGTGAAGGATGTGCTGCACAGTGCGCTTGTCGTTGACCCGGACGGCCAGCTTGTGACCCTGCACAGCGACCAGCTTCAATGGGGCTACCGCAAAAGTATCTTCTCCAGCGGAAAGTATATCGTGCTGGAGGCCAGATTTGCGCTTCTTCCAGGCGATCCTGCCGCGATTAAGGCGTCCATGGATGAGTTAACCTATCTCCGGGAATCGAAGCAGCCGCTGGAGTATCCGTCCTGCGGCAGTGTATTCAAGCGGCCGCCGGGCCGGTTCGCGGGGCAGCTGATTCAGGAGAGCGGACTCCAGGGGACGCGCATCGGAGGTGCAGAGGTCTCACGCAAGCATGCGGGCTTCATTATCAACGCCGACAATGCAACGGCCAGCGATTATATCGGATTGATCCAGCATGTACGCTCAGCGGTGAAGCACAAGTTCGATGTGGAGCTGGAGACGGAAGTAGAGATTATAGGGGAAGAACTATAGACGATAGTTGTGGAAAAAGAGGGTGCAGTCCTAAGCCGGAATGTTGGTTTAGGACTGCACCCTCTTTAGATTCTTACGGCCGGAGCCGCCGGATAATCAGCTTACAGCCAGTGAATATTTCGCCCGGCTCGTTTGCAGATCCACCTTGGCCTCGGATACCTCATGAAGCTCTAGTCCGCTCACTGCCAGCTCATATCCCGGCTGCGGCAGAGGCACAAGCTCACCATCCGCATTCAAGGTACTGCCTGTACCGCGCAGTATGACTGCACTGTCCAGGTAATCATCCATGACATCGTCAGCGTTCCGGTAGTCAACGGTCTCCAGCTTGAAGTGGACGGTGTCCAGGTCATCCAGCTCCTGCTTTTCGATGACCAGCGTTGTATCTTTCCGGGCTTCCAGCCAATCTATAAGCTTCTGTACGTTTGCTTCCATAGTATGATCCCATCCTTCGGTTAATAGAGATTGTTAATTCTAAGTTACCCCTTTCCATGCAAATGAATCCGTGCAAATTAGTTGAACTATGCAAGGTGTTTGCCGTTCTTCATTCGTGTGTAAACTATTCTTATGCATTGTAATAATGCCAATATCTTATAAGAAGGTGAAGCGGATGGGAAACGCATTGTTATGGGGCGCAGTCTCCGGCTCGGCGGTCTTGATTGGCGCACTCTTGGCCTTATTCCTGCGGATTCCGAATAAGCTGATCGGCTTCATTATGGCGTTCGGGACCGGTGTCCTGATCGGCGCGGCGGCGTATGAATTGCTAGAGGATTCGGCCAGTGACGGCGGACTGGCCCCGACGATTATCGGGTTCACCGCTGGAGCGCTGGTGTTCACGGTGTTCGACTGGCTGATCTCGCGCAAGGGCGGAGCCGGACGTAAGCGCTCAGCCAGAGCGTCTTCAGGGAAGAGTGATGCCAAGGGCGGAGGGCTGGCTATTTTTGCCGGAACGGTACTGGATGCGATTCCTGAATCAATCATGATCGGCGCAAGCCTCATTGCCGGTCAAGGCGTTAGCGTACTGCTGGTCATTGCCATCTTCATCAGCAATATTCCCGAAGGCTTGTCCAGCACGGCTGGACTGAAGCAGGACGGCTATGGCAAAGGCAAGATTATGCTGCTGTGGCTCGGCGTACTCGCTATCTCCACACTGGCCTCAGGGGCGGGATATGAGTTCATGGATCACGCAAGTGGGTATACGGAAGCGCTGATTGCCTCTTTTGCCGGAGGAGGGATTATTGCTATGGTGTCCTCCAGCATGATGCCCGAAGCCTACGAAGAAGGGGGGCCGCTCACGGGGTTCATCGCTGCGATGGGACTGCTGTGCTCGCTGATTCTGGATCAGCTGTGAGGGTTGTCAAGCCCGCTGTAATCATGGTATAGTTCAAGACGCACCAAGATAAAGAAGGAATCTGCGCCGCGCGCAGGAGAGGTTCGCGAACTCCCTCTATAAAAAACTAAGCTATCTTAGTAGAGCAAGGTTTTCGAAATCTCGTTCTTCTTTCCAGTTCAGGCCAGGGGCCTAGGGAAAAGAGAGGGGTTTTTTGTCATGTCAGAAGGCAGAATGCAAGAGGAAATGCAGGAGGTTACCCTGCTGGGCAACCAAGGCACGCAGTACAAGTTCGGCTATGATCCGGGGATTCTGGAGGCGTTCGATAACAAGCATCCCGGCCGCGATTATTTCGTCAAATTCAACTGTCCCGAGTTCACCAGCCTGTGTCCCGTGACCGGTCAGCCGGATTTCGGGGTGATGTATATCTCGTACATTCCTGATATCCGAATGGTGGAATCGAAGTCACTGAAGCTCTATCTGTTCAGCTTCCGCAATCATGGGGATTTCCATGAGGACTGTGTCAACATTATTATGAATGATCTGATCTCGCTGATGGAGCCGCGTTATATCGAAGTGTGGGGCAAATTCACGCCGCGCGGCGGCATTTCCATCGATCCTTACTGCAACTGGGGGCGTCCGGGAACCAAATATGAGGCGATGGCCGAGCACCGGCTGATGAATCATGATCTGTATCCCGAGAAAGTGGACAACCGTTAATCCGCAGAAGCCAGCTTCACAGAGCAATAAGGAGGAGAGATCATTATGGTAAATAGAAAAGCATTAGTCGTCTTCAGCGGCGGCCAAGACAGCACAACCTGCCTGGCGTGGGCATTGCAGGAATTCCAGGAGGTTCAGGTGGTCACGTTCAATTATAATCAGCGCCATGCGGCTGAGATTGAAGTAGCCAAGGCGATAGCCGCAAGGTTCGGCGTGAAGCAGCATATTCTGGACCTGGGGCTGCTAAACCAGCTTGCTCCGAACGCCTTGACGCGGGAGGATATTGACATTACCGCAGGCGAGGGTGAAGAGCTGCCCAGCACGTTCGTGGATGGACGTAATCTGCTGTTCCTGTCCTTCGCGGCCATTCTGGCCAAGCAGCTCGGATACTCCAATATCATCACCGGGGTCTGCCAGACGGACTTCAGCGGGTACCCGGACTGCCGCGATGTGTTCGTGAAGTCGCTGAATGTCACGCTTAATCTGTCGATGGATGTGGAGTTCGTCATTCATACCCCGCTGATGTGGCTGGACAAAAAGCAAACCTGGAAGCTGGCAGACGAGCTGGGCCAGTTCGATTATGTCCGGGAGCAGACTCTGACCTGTTATAACGGAATCATTGGCAGTGGCTGCGGCACCTGTCCGGCTTGTCTCCTGCGTCAACGCGGTCTGGAGCAATATGAGGCAGAGCGTCAGGAGGCGGGACTATAATGCGGGGCGAAGTAGCCGTCTGCAAAATTTTCACCTTCGACGCTGCCCATCAGCTCATCGGACACAAGGGGAAATGCAGTAATCTGCATGGGCATACCTACAAGCTTGAGGTAGTGCTGAAGGGTGTGCCATCCGCACTGGAAGGGCAGTCGGATGAAGGGTTCGTCATCGATTTCAGCGATATTAAGGCGGCTGTGCAGGAGGCGGTGGTTGGGCGGCTGGATCATGCTTTTCTGGCGATGGGCAATGAGCCTGTGCTGGAGACGCTGAAGGCGACCGGCTCTAAGGTAGCGCTGCTCTCCTTCCGCACCACAGCGGAGAATCTGTCTACCTACATTGCCTATGAGCTGAAACAAGCGGCGTTGCCGGTGTATTCGGTCAAGCTATGGGAGACTCCGACCTCCTGGGCTGAGGTGCTGGCAGCAGATATCCCCGAGGAGGGACCGGCGTACCGGCTGTATGGTGGCTGCGATGATGAGTAGAATCCCGGTTATTGAAATGTTCGGCCCGACAATTCAGGGGGAAGGTGCGGTGATTGGTGTCAAAACGATGTTCGTCCGCACCTACGGCTGTGACTACCGCTGCGGCTGGTGCGATTCCGCCTTCACCTGGGACGGCTCGGCCAAGGATAAAGTAACGATGCTTACGCCGCAGGAGATTCTCGCCGGGCTGCTGGAGCTGGCCGGGGAGAATTTCAATTGTGTCACCATCTCCGGGGGGAACCCGGCGCTGATCGGGGAGGCGATGGGAGAATTCATCTCCCTCCTCCACGAGCGGGGCATCCAGGCGGCGATTGAGACGCAGGGCAGCCGTTGGCAGGACTGGTTCCATGAGGTGGATGTGCTGACGATCAGCCCCAAGCCGCCCAGCTCCGGGATGCAGACGGACTGGGATAAGCTGGATGAGATTATGCATAGAGTCGCTGATAACGGCAAGGCTGCGCATAGCCTGAAGGTGGTTGTTTTTAACCAGGAGGATTATGAGTATGCCCGCAAGGTCCGTTTCAGGTACCCTGAGGTCCCGCTGTTCCTGCAGCCGGGTAACGATAACGTCACCGAGGAAGGCGACATCTCTGGCCGTCTGCTGGGGCGGCTGGAATGGCTGTTCGGGCAGGTCATTGCCGATCCGCAAATGAACCGTGCACGGGTGCTGCCGCAGCTGCATGCCCTGATCTGGCATAATAAGCGGGGGAAATAGCGCGCCTGCTGCCGGGATGAAACCGAATAGAGTTACTGATGGCCGGGCTTCCGTTACAGGGGAGTTCCGGTCTTTTGCTGTAATAGAAATGGGACAGAATTGTAGCCTCCGGCTGGTTCAGTTGTACTATAATTGAACAATGATGTGGGAGAGGGAGGAAATCATTCCATGAATTCGGTAATCAGCAACATGAAGCCCATCCGGCGGTCCAAGCTGCGATTATTTGCAGGCAAGCGGTATTTCACCTGGAAAAGATACTGGAAATGGATCACAGCCAGCGGACGTCTGGCTACAGAACAGCGCAGTGAAGCTCTGCCGTACGAAGCGGCCAGTCATGCTACCCCGCTGCTGCGCAAATTGCGCAATGTGGATATGCAGCTTCAGCACAACAAAATCGTGAACTTGAGGCTCGCGGTGGCGAAGCTGGACGGGCTTGTCATTCAACCGGGCGAGAGCTTCTCTTATTGGCGCAGGATCGGCAAACCCACGCGGAGAAAAGGCTACCTCGACGGGATGGTGCTCCATTATGGCGGGTTCCGTTCCGGCACAGGCGGCGGGCTCTGTCAATTGTCCAATCTGATCTACTGGATGACGCTGCATACGCCGCTGACCGTTACCGAACGGCACCGGCACAGCTATGATGTCTTTCCGGATGAGCAGCGGACCCAGCCCTTTGGGAGCGGGGCTACCTGTGCCTATAATTATCTGGATCTCCAGCTGCGCAATGATACACAGCACGCTTATCAGCTTAAGCTGCATCTGGATGAGACCCATCTGCACGGGGAATGGCGCTGTAACGGGCAGCAGCTCTACCATTACGAAGTGTATGAAGATGGGCACCGCATCAGCCTGGAGCCGTGGGGCGGGTATATCCGGCGCAACGCGATCCGGCGCAGAGTGCTGACGCATAGCGGAGAGCTTGCCGGAGACGAAGCGGTGGCCGAGAACCACGCGCTGATGATGTATTCTCCGCTGCTGCACGGATAAATCCGCAGGATTTGGGGTTATACCATAGTGTAAGGAGACAAGTATAAGGCATGGAACCCGTCGGAGGCGGATTCTGTGCCTTTGTTTGTGCTGAATAGCAACATATAGATTCTATATTTTGAAAAAATGCTGCTTTTTTCGCCGATTTACGTTAAATTAACATAATGAGTCTTACATCCTATGAAGGGGCGTTCTGTCATGCGTACCAATAAACCGTCCGTTCCCGTACCTTTCCTGATGGTAATCGGAATTGTGGCCATTTCGTTTTCTTCCATCTTCATTAAATGGTCCTCCGCGCCCGTATCGGTCCAAGGGATGTACCGCCTGCTGTTCACCTCGCTGCTGATGCTGCCGTTCGCCCGTCCCTATAGCGGCGCACTCTTTCAGCTGCGGCGGAAGGACTGGCTGCTGCTGGGAGTGTCCGGTGTCATGCTTGCCCTGCATTTTCTGCTGTGGATGGGTTCGCTGAATTATACCTCGGTAGCCAGCTCGACGATGATTATGGCGCTGGAGCCGTTATTCATTATGCTCGGTGCGTACATACTGTATAAAGAGCGTAATTCGGTCTTTGCTATCCTGGGGATGGCGATTGCCATCTTCGGCGTTACTTTTATCGGCTGGGGAGACATTGGCTTGTCTGCTGAGAATCTGAAGGGCGACATGCTGTCGGTTGGAGGAACCGTAGCGGTAGCCGCACATATGCTGCTTGGACAAAAGCTGGTGGCGCGTATGCCGTCCTATCTGTACAGCCTGATTGTATTTATCGCTGCGGCCGCCGTATTTGCCGTCTACAATCTCGTGACCGCCACACCGTTCTTCGATTATCCGGCCCGGGAATGGGGCATCTTCGTCCTGCTGGCGGTGGTGCCCACCGTCTTCGGCCATATCCTGTTCAACTGGCTGCTGCAATATACGTCGGCGACTACCGTCTCCATGAATATCCTGGGAGAACCTGTTGGCGCGAGTATTCTCGCATTCCTGCTGCTGGATGAGCAGCTTAGCGGCCTGCAGTGGGCGGGCGGCATGCTGGTCATGGCCGGGCTGGGCGTCTATCTGTATGCCGGGCGAAGGAAAGCGCTGAAGCTCCGGCAGTCTCTGCCGAACGCTTCCTAGCTATATGCGGACAGACCCGTGAGGCAAACTTGATTACATTTTATAGAACATAGATAAAGGGGTAACGAAAGCAATGAATGAACCTAATCAGAATGAACCGGATGGCCTCAATAAGGAGGCGGCACCTACAAGCGAGGAGCTGTGGAATGAGGATACCTATGCGGCCTGGACCAGCCGGTTTGGAACCCCTGCGGAGGCTGCGGAGAAGCTGTCGAAGGACCCTGCGGGGAAGCTGTATCCGCTGAATACCTATCTCGGTGAAGTGAAGGGCCGGAGGATCATGAATCTGATGGGCTCTAACGGCATGAAGGCGGTAGCGCTGGGGCTGCTAGGGGCTGAGGTGACTGTCGCGGATTTCTCGGAGGCCAATGCCCGTTATGCTGGTGAACTCGCGCAGGCGGCCGGAGTGCAGCTTGACTATATCGTGTCGGATGTCCTGGAGCTGCCGGAAGCGCAACTTAACGGCTCTTATGATACGGTTTTTGCCGAAATGGGGATTGTTCACTATTTTACGGATTTGACTCCGTTCATGGCTACGGCCTACCGCTTGCTGGCACCGGGCGGAACGTTCGTACTGCGGGATTTCCATCCGGTAACGACCAAGCTGATCTCCTCCAAGGGGTCGACGGCCAAGGTGCGTAAGCATAAGGTGAGCGGGGATTATTTCGATACGGCGCTTGAAGAGAAGCAGGTGTCCTATTCCAAATACATGCCTTCTCCAGGAGGAGCACCGGAGGCGGACAAGCCGAATGTCGTCTACTGGCGGCGCTGGACGCTGGGCGAGCTGGTTACCGCTGCCGCTGCCAGCGGACTGGTGATAAGAGAGCTGGTGGAGGAGCCCAATCTGTCGTCGGATGTGTACGATAAGGGAATTCCCAAGACCTTCACCCTGGTAGCTGTCAAAAGATAATAAGGTTCACCATCACACGGTATCCCCGTTAGCGCAGTTACACAGGCGCTCCGGGGATACCGTTTATTTGTGCAGAACTCGCTGCCATCCCAGCAAAAGCCTGCTGGAGCGGGGAAAGCGTATAGTCCTTGCGCCAGGCCAGCACAAAGGATCCGTCAGCCGGAAGAATTCCGGGCAGCTTGGCGTAGGCCAGACGGCCCGCCGCTACTTCACCCTCAATCCCGGAGCGGGAGAACACGCCCACCATTCTGCCTGTGTACAGCATCCCCTTGACGGCCTCCGGCGAGCCCAGCACCGCATGGTTCCAGACTCTTACATTATTAAGCTGTGCCCACTGGTCGGAGATTCCGCGCAGGAAGGAGGCGGCTTCATGCTGCACCCAAGGCTCGCGGGCTACGGCTTGGGCGGTCAGCTCCTGCTCCCTGGCAAAGGGATGCTCCGGCGCAAAGACCAGCACGGTCTCCTCTTCAGCAATCACCTGCGTATGGAAGGTATCATCCTGGCCCTCTGCACTATGCAGCACGGCGAGCTGGATCTCCCGGCTGCGCAGACGTTCCCGGATGGCGTCATCCGGCAGTACGGATAAGTAGACATCGATCCCGTCATATTGCTGTGTGAATTGGGACAGCAGTTTGGGCACAAGATAACTGGCAGGGATATCGCTTGCGGTAAGCTCCAGATTCCCCGAGGCAAGCGAGGTGAACTGTTTGACCGTCCGCTCGGCCTCGGCGCTCAGCGAGACAATACGGACCGCATACTGATACAAGGCGCGTCCGGCATCCGTCAGCAGGACCCGGCCGCTCCGGTACTGGAACAGGGAAGCACCCAGCTCACTCTCCAGACTTTTCATATGGAAGGAGACGGTAGGCTGCTTAAGGTTCATCTCGGCGGCGACATCCGTTACTTTTTTATATTTTTCGATGAGAACTAGGATTTGCAGCTTTACAAGGTTCATGAAGATTCCTCCGGGGATGGGGCAGAAAGACCCCTATTGTTGTTTCGGTATAGATTTTATCTATTCAACTACTCAATTAATATTATAACTTTTATCCTCCGGTTTACAAACTCAGTACTTTTATCTAACGAACGGGCCCTAGAATAAGAAGAGTCAGAAGAGACGCTGATAGACACACAATAATGCTTCCCAAGTGAGTTTTGTACGAAGCAGATGGAACGCAGCAGACACTCACAAAACCTTTAGGAGGAAAAAAAACAATGCAATTCAAAAAATCGTGGATCATGGCTTTGACTCTTACCAGCGTACTGGCACTTTCAGCATGCGGCAACGGAAACAACGGGGGAAATAAGGCAACAACCAATAACGGAGGGAATACACCGGCTGCTACAAACACAGAATCCAGCAGCGGTGCGAAGCTGAGCGGTTCGGTCCTGGCATCAGGCTCCACAGCACTTCAGCCGCTCGTAGAGCAGGTCGCTGAGAAATTCATGGATGCGAATGCAGGCGTGGACATTCAGGTTCAAGGCGGCGGCAGCGGAACGGGCTTGACTCAGGTCTCTGAGAAGCAAGTCGATATCGGGAACTCGGACGTATTCGCTGAAGAGAAGCTGAAGGATGCAGCGAAGGCGGCTGAGCTGGTGGATCATCAGGTGGCGGTTGTAGCGATTGCGGCAGTAAGCAACCCGGCAGCAGGCGTAGACAGCTTGACCAAGCAGCAGCTGGTAGATATTTTCACAGGTAAAATCACGAACTGGAAAGAGGTCGGCGGTGCAGACCAGGCCATCCAGATCATCAACCGTCCGGCAAGCTCAGGTACCCGTGCTACCTTCGAGAGCTTCGCTCTTGGCACCAAGACCGAGGATCTGAAGGGCTCGATCCAGGAGGATTCCTCCGGTACGGTTAAGAAAATGATCGGCGAAACACCGGGGGCTATCGGTTATCTGGCGCTGTCCTACCTCGATGATTCCGTAAAAACTCTAAGCTATGACGGCGTTGAGCCTTCTGTTGACAACGTAGTGGCTGGTAAATATCCGGTGTGGGCTTACGAGCACATGTACACTAACGGTGAACCTAATGAGACTGTAAAAGCCTTCCTGGATTACTTTCTGACGGATGAAGTACAGACTGGCGATGTGGTCGAGCTTGGCTACATCCCGGCTTCCAAAATGCAGGTATCGCGTGATGTTGCAGGTACTGTAACACCTAAATAACCTTGAACGGTTCACAGTTAGGATCGGATTTCAACTTTAATGTGATTAGAGGCGGATAAACTCTGCCTCTCTTTTCACTTTAGAAAGAGGGAGCATCTTGAGGGGACAACCAACAAACAAGCGGCTGGAAAAACATCATATAGAAAATTTAATCGGACGTATTTATATGTCCTTTTGTGTACTGCTGCTCATTGTCATCATTATATCCATGGTCTATTTCGTAGCCTCCAAAGGCGTGGCCAACTTCGTGAGCGGTGAGGTCAAGGTCTCTGAATTCCTGTTCGGCACGAAGTGGTCGCCTGAAGCAGACACACCTTCCTACGGAGCCTTCCCGTTCATCTCGGGTTCCTTCCTGGTCACGCTGCTGGCTGCGCTTATCGCAAGTCCGCTCAGTATCTGCGCTGCGCTCTTCATGACAGAGATTGTGCCGGGCTGGGGTAAAAAGCTGCTGCAGCCGGTCATCGAGCTGCTGTCAGGCATTCCATCTGTTGTCTACGGGTTCGTAGGCTTAAGCGTCATTGTTCCATTTCTGCGGGATACGCTGCCCGGACAGGGCATCGGGGTGGCTGCAGGCGCGCTAGTGCTGTCGGTCATGATTCTGCCGACGATTACCAGCGTGGCTGCAGACGCGCTTGCTTCATTGCCGCAAAACTTGAAAGAATCCTCCTTTGCGCTCGGTGCCACACGCTGGCAGACGATCTCCCGGGTCATTCTCCCGACGACCTTCCCGGCGATTATGACGGGTGTAGTGCTTGGTATGGCCCGCGCCTTCGGCGAGGCTCTTGCCGTGCAGATGGTTATCGGTAACGCGCCGTTCGTGCCTCACTCCCTGTTCGAGTCCGCGTCCACCCTTACCAGTGTCATCACGCTGGGCATGGGGAATACCACGATGGGTTCACCGCAGAACAATGCGCTGTGGAGTATGGCGCTGGTGCTGATGCTGATGACCTTCGTATTCGTCCTGCTGGTGAGAATGCTCGAAAGGAGAAATAAAATTTGAAGCCGAGAACTGCGAATAAAATAGCCACAGTCGTTATCGTAACCTTTGCATTGCTGATCGTAGCCATCCTGGTTAGCTTGCTCGGATATATCCTGATCCGCGGTTTCAATCATATTAGCTGGGACTTCCTGACCTCCGCGCCGCAAAAGATCCGCGCAGGCGGAGGCGTCGGGCCGCAGCTGTTCAACTCCCTGTTCCTGCTGGTGCTGACCTTGATCATCACCGTGCCGCTGGGGCTGGGTGCCGGAATCTTCATGGCGGAGTATGCCCGTCCCGGCAAGCTGACCAACTTCATCCGTCTGGTCGTGGAGGTATTGTCTTCCTTCCCGTCGATTATCGTGGGTCTGTTCGGTCTCTTGCTGATCGTCAACACCTTCAATCTTGGGTTCTCCCTGATTTCGGGTGCGCTCGCGTTAACCTTCTTCAACCTTCCGCTGATGGTGCGCATCACGGAGCAAGCCTTCCGCACGGTGCCTAAGCAGCAGAAGGAGGCAGGCTTCGCGCTCGGATTATCCAAGTGGAAGATCGTTACCTCGGTCTTGCTCCCGGTAGCCTTGCCGACTATTATCACTGGCACAATCCTGTCGGCTGGCCGCGTGTTCGGTGAAGCAGCCGCGCTGATGTTCACCGCAGGAATGAGCAGCCCGCGCCTGGACTTCAGTAACTGGAATCCGCTGAGCCCTTCCTCACCGCTGAACCCGTTCCGTCCGGCGGAGACGCTGGCGGTGCATATCTGGAAGGTCAACAGTGAAGGCCTGGCACCGGATGCGCTTCAGATCGCAGCGGGTGCTTCAGCCGTCCTGGTGCTGACCGTATTAATCTTCAATCTGGCTGCCCGTTACTTCGGCAGATTCATCTACCGCAAGCTTACTGCATCCAAGAGAATGAGCTAAGAATAGACAAGGCAATCCGCTTTTCAAAAAGAGTCTGTAGGAGGAACTAAGATGGGAATCGCAGAGCCAGTCGTACGCGAGTCGTTTCAAACGGAGGATCTGAGTATATTCTATGGAACTTATGAGGCGGTGAAGGGGATTAGCCTTCCTTTTGCCCAGAATACGGTGACCGCATTGATCGGCCCTTCGGGCTGCGGGAAATCAACCTTTCTTCGTTCGCTGAACCGGATGAATGACGATATTTCCGGCTCTACGACCAAGGGCAGCATCTGGATTGACGGTGTCGATATCAATGCTACAGGCACGGATGTAATCAAGCTGCGGCAAAAGATCGGCATGGTCTGGCAAAAGCCCAATCCGTTCTACAAATCGATCTACGACAATATCGCCTTCGGCCCGAAATATCACGGCATCAAGGGCAAGCAGGCGCTGGATGAAATCGTCGAGAGCAGCCTGCGCCGCGCCGCCCTGTGGGACGAGGTCAAAGACCGCTTGAAGGATTCCGCTCTGGCGTTGTCCGGCGGACAGCAGCAGCGTCTGTGTATCGCCCGGGCGCTGTCGGTCAACCCGCAGATCCTGCTGCTTGATGAGCCGGCTTCGGCCCTTGACCCGGTATCAACCGGTAAGGTAGAGGAGCTGATCAAGGAGCTGAAGGAAGAGCTGCGCATTGTGATCGTCACTCACAACATGCAGCAGGCCGCGCGGATCTCGGATTACACCGCCTACTTCTATCTCGGCTCTCTGGTGGAATACGACAAGACCGAGAAGGTCTTCACGAACCCCGAGAACCAGATGACGCAGGAATACATTATGGGCCGGTTTGGCTGAGCGGGAGACGGGCCGGGACGCGTATAGAAGGGAATAGACAAATTCGATCACACTGATCGTTCAGGACACCATCCAATGCGGGTGGTGTTTTTGGCTGTTCAGGAGATAAACAGCCGCGAGGGGGGCGGACTCAATGTAATCGAAAAACCGATTACATTGGGCGGAGCGAGGGCTTGCGGACTCAATGTAATCGAAAAACCGATCACATTGGGCGGAGCGAGGGCGTGCGGACCCAATGTAATCGAAAAACCGATTACATTGGGCGGAGCGAGGGCGTGCGGACTCAATGTAATCGAAAAACCGATTACATTGGGCGGAGCGAGGGCGTGCGGACCCAATGTAATCGAAAAACCGATTACATTGCGCGGAGCGAGGGCGTGCGGACTCAATGTAATCGAAAAACCGATTACATTGGGCGGAGCGAGGGCGTGCGAACTCAATGTAATCGAAAAACCGATTACATTGGGCGGAGCGAGGGCGTGCGAACTTAATGTAATCGAAAAACCGATTACATTGGGCGGAGCGAGGGCGTGCGGACCCAATGAAATCGAAAAACCGATCACATTGGACTGGCACGAGGAGCAGAGACTGGATGTCGCCACACCCCTGCCTAAGCCGTTCACTTTTGTATGAGTAAATATCTCTTGCGAAACTAATCTCATTAGTTTATATTTTAACTAATGAGATTAGTTTCGAGGAGGAAGTTACGATGAGAGTAACAAGAGAAGGCCATTTGCATCAGCTTACGTGGCTGCCGCGTATTTTTCCAGTGAATTGTTATTTGATCGAGGAAGAACAGGAGCTTACACTTATTGACGCGGGAATGTCCTATAGTCTGCACGGGATTCTGAATCAGGTTGCCAAGCTTGGTAAGCCGCTGACCCGTATTATTCTCACTCATGGTCATATGGATCATGTCGGGGCGCTTGATGCCTTGAAGAAGGAGGTGCCGGAGGCTAAGGTCTATATCTCGGAGCGGGATGCTGCATTGTTGGCTGGTGACCGCTCGCTTAGAGCCGGTGAGCTGCAGACTCCTATTAAGGGCAGTGTACCCGCCAAAATAGTGACCCGGCCCGACATTCTGGTGCATGACGGCGATAGCATCGGCTCGCTGACAGCGTTCAGCACTCCCGGACATACGCCGGGATCGATGTCTTTTCAGGACCGGCGCAGTGGAGCGCTGATCGTTGGTGATGCGTTCCAGACCTTCCGGGCCACGGCAGTGTCCGGCAAGAAGGTTCCCTGGTTTCCTTTTCCGGCTATGGCGACTTGGAGCCCCGAACAGGCCTTGGTGAGTGCCTACAGGCTGATTGATCTTGCCCCTTCTGTACTGGCGGTAGGACATGGTGATCTGCTTGTAGCTCCGATAGAGGCGATGAAGCGGGCGGCTGCGGAGGCCGAAGGGCAAGTAAAGGGAGGAGAGAGGGTACATGGCTAGAGCAGGACTGGATACACACACGCTGGTACTGGCCGCAGCAGAGCTGGCAGACGCACACGGAATTGAGGAAGTTACGCTTGCTGCGCTGGCCGCCAAGCTGGGCGTACGTTCTCCGTCGCTCTATAATCACATTAACGGACTCTCAGGGCTGCGTACACTGATGGCGGTATATGGTCTGGAGCAGCTGCATGAGGTCATATCGGAGGCAACGGAGGGGCTAAGCGGAGAGGCTGCAGTACATGCCATGAGTCAGGCTTACATCGGATTCACCAGAGCGCACCCGGGGCTGTACCAGACGACGCTAAAAGCACCCGAACAAGGAGACACCGCTCTGGAAGCGGCGGGAGGGAAGATCCTGTCGCTCATCATCCAGGTGATATCCGCATTCGGTTTGGATGAGGAAGGCAATCTGCATGCTGTCCGTGGACTACGGAGTATCCTGCATGGATTGTCTACCCTGGAGCATCAAGGCGGATTTGGAATGCCGCTTGACCTGAATGTTACACTCACCCGGCTGATTAATACCTATATTGCGGGAATCCGCTGTATGGGAGCGGACGAAGTACGCCTGAAATAACAACAAAGAGCAATCTCCAAGAAGAGGTTGCTCTTGTTGTCACGGCTTATGTTGCCTTACGGTGTAGATACAGTTTCTGCCTCCCTTTAAAATGTACTCCCCCCGTTCAATATGAATATCCTCCCCTAGAACGGTTTTAAATAAATGCAGTTCATTCTTGCATAACCCGGTACATACAGCCGCCGCTTCACAGATCGGGCAATGTTTCTCGATGAATAAGAGACTGCCATCCTCCTGCTCCTTAACCTCGGCCATATAACCTTCATTCGTTCGAATCTCGGCCAGTTTCTCCAATTTCTCTCTAACATCCGATGCCGTACCAAGATGCTTGAGATATTGTGCCTGCATGTTTTTATTTCGAACATCCAGCAGCTTGTCCAGCCCTTCATTGCCAAAAGCCTCTTTCATCGAATTAATGAGACTGATGGATAAATCCGAATATCCGGTTGGAAAAAAACGATTAGCTGCGGGTGTTAATATCCACAGCTTGGTGGGCCGGCCCATGGGACGGGCCTCTTCCACATTCGTAACCAATCCCTCTTCCTTCAGTGCATTCAAATGTTGGCGAATAGCCATTCCAGACAGCGAAAAATGAGCGGAGAGGGTCATAACATCCATGCCCCCACGCTCCTTTAACAGATCAATGATCGCTCTTCGGGTACGGGTGGAGACATCCTTTTTGATTTCATTCCGGCTCATGGTGCTCCTCCTTTTTGCAGCTATTGAAGCTTCATCACTCCCTACATTTTAAATAAAAATGTTGACAAAGTCAAAGGCCGAATGTAGCCTAGACATTATAAACAAAAATGTTTACTAAGTATCCGGATACGATGTATACATACCAATTTTCTTGGAGGTCACCATTCATGTCGTCTAATCATCAAAGTATTTTCAGCCCGCGTTATTTTGCACTATCCATAGGGATTATCCTGTCCGTGATGGCCGTTGGATTCGAAGGTCTATCCGTAACCACCATTGCTCCTTCGATTGCCGGAGACTTGAACGGTCTTAGCCTGTTCGGATGGATATTCAGTACGTACCTGCTTGCGCAGATTATCGGTACACTGGTCGTCGGTCGAATTATAGATAAAAGAGGACCTGCTGCACCCTTCACATATGCGCTTCTGTTGTTTATCGCAGGACTGGTCGCTGCCGCAACCGCAGGCGATATGTATATCATGATTGGATCACGGGCCCTGCAAGGTTTGGGTGCCGGAGCTATGATGACTTGTGTGTATACGGCTATTTCCTTAAGTTACCCGGATGAGTTACGTGCCAAAATACTTGGAGCCTTTGGTACAGCCTATGTTCTTCCGTCCATGCTCGGTCCATATGTGGCAGGTCTTATAGCAGATCAGTGGTCGTGGCGGTTTGTTTTCTGGGGGATCTTACCTGTGCTGGTTGTTTCAGCAGTGCTTAGTTTACCGGCTTTCAGGAAATTGAAAGTGCAGCAGACGGGAGGGGACAGCGGATCTTCATCCACTTGGATGGCGTTACTCTTAACGATGGGTACAGGCCTTTTCCTGATTGGTCTAAGTATGCTTCCAAGTATAATGGGATTTATATTCGCCCTGATTGGCCTCGTAGGTGTGATATTACCGCTCCGTCAATTGCTGCCCAAGGGAACACTTACGCTGCGAAGAGGGATGCCGGCGATTCTCGCAACACGCGGATTGTTCTTCGCTGCCTATGCCAGCACACAGAATTTCCTGGTATTGGCTCTAATTGATGTGCAGGGAATTACACCTTCTCAGGCGGGTTTAATCGTAGCGAGTGCTGCACTAAGCTGGTGTATCATTGCGTATGTGCAAGGACGTTGGGATGCGGCAGATCAGGGCCGTGGACGTCATATGAGAATTATTCTGGGGGTATTTCTGCTTGCCATAGGGATTGCCATCGTCTTTTGGATACCGGTTGTGTCTGTTGCCGTTGCAGTTATGGGTCAGATTATCGCGGGGGTCGGTATTGGATTGGCGCATCCGGTTAGCGGTGTTGTAGCCTTTTCCCAAACAGGGGAAGGCGGCGCGGGCCAAACCTCGGCAAATCTGCAATTTGCGGATTCTTTTACACCCGGTGTAGTTATTGGGATTGGGGGTTCCATCCTTGTCGTGTGTCAGGCTGCTGGAATGTCACTGCAATCCGGCTTAATTGTAGCCATGGGCTTCCATCTCTTGTTGATCGTCATAAGTATCATTGCCAGCACCCGGATCTCACCGCAATCCATCAAGAATGCTGATCTTAAGAAAGAGGGTGTACCGGTCATTGTCCAATGAGGATAGGGAGAAACTTCTTATAGCCTATGACATCATCGGGTCCAAATGGACGATCCATATCTTATTCACTCTTTCTTACGGTCCGAAGAAGTTTAGCGAAATGACCCGGAGTATTCCTTCCATTACGCAAAGAATCCTTTCCCAGCGTTTAAAGGAGCTTCAACATCATAATCTGGTCAAGAGAACCAGTCCCCAGCGTCCTACACGAACCATGTATGAACTTACACCAAAAGGAGTAGCTCTCGCTACGTTCATACCTTGTCTAATGGACTGGGGGACCCAAAACTAAATTAAGCTTGTATAGGAGGAATGAAAATGAACATTGAGGTCAGTGAGATCGCAGCAGAGAAAATCGCCGAAATCTTATTAACCGCTGATACAAGGCACTCTTTTCTTAGAGTAGGTGTTGAAGAAGGGGGATGCAGCGGATTGTCTTATACCCTTGTCTTGGATGAGCAGCAAACAGAGGAGGATGTGGTGTTCAATAAAGATAAATTTCGTCTATTAGTTCACACGAAGAGTATTCCATATATCGATGGTCTCGAAATTGACTATGAACAAAGCGGAATGATAGGCGGATTCACCATGAATAACCCTAATGCCAAAGCCTCATGTGGATGCGGGGCCAGTTTTCGAATGGCTAACTATCGGGGGGAAGTTAAAAAATGTGATTAACCTGCAGGAAGGGAAGGAGAGAAGAGAAATGATATCATTTGAGGTATCTGAACAAGCGATTGATTCTTTTAAGGATGAATGGGGTTTGGCAGAGGCCCAACATGTAAGGATTTATGCAAAATATGCGGGTGGAGGCTCAGATGCTTTTACAATTGGCATCAATGCAAGTGCTACACCGATTGATCCGGCAGTGGTTCAATCCATCGGAGGCTTTCATTTCTTTGTCGAGAAATCAGATGCCTGGATTTTACAGGATGAGCATTTTCAGATTGGCTGTAATGAAAATGGTATATTTTTAAACAAAATCTCCTAATGAGCATATGCAGGAAGTGAATTTGCTCATTTATAATGATAAGCTTAATTTGGTGTACAAGCCAGATTGATTTAGGAGGCTGAATGACGTGGGCGAAGCAGGTAAGCAAGAGAATGTAACCACCTTTGAAGAGATGGCTGAGGTAGTTGCTAGGCTGGGGATTGTGCCGCTGGCACCCCTGATCCCGGAGCATCCGTCTGTGAACGGGCTGACGCTGGCGGAGAATTGGCATACGGATACAGAGCTGGACCCCTGGCGCTGGCGGGTCAGATTTCCCGGAGAAGACTTAGCCGGCTACGGAAAATTCATCAAGAAAAAAGCCGTGCTCGTATCCCGCGAGTGGCTTCCGGCTTACTTGGCAGCGTCCGGGCCTCGGCAGTCTCTGGAAGAGCGGTATCAGAGCGGCCTGGCCACGAGAGAAGCACTGACTCTGCTGGAGATTATCCGGGCGAATGAGGGAATAGAGACACGCCAGCTGCGCTCTATGGCGGATATGAAGGCCAAGGAGAAGAAAACGGCTTTTGACAATGCAGTAACGGAGCTGCAAGGGTCTCTGGATATCGTAATCTCCGGCGTGAAGCAACGGGTGAATGCGGACGGAGAGCCGAATGGCTGGAACAGCACCTCTTTTGAAACCTCGGGGCACTGGATGCATGAAGCGGGCATTCTGCCCTTTGAGGGATCGAGAGAAGAGGCGATAGCCTGGTTGCGTTCACGTATGGAAGCGGCGTGGGCACCGGAGGCGGTTGCCTGGATCAACAAGGCGCTGGGCTGGAAGTAGACAAAGAACGGTAGTCCTTCATATGAAGAGGGCTGCCGTTTTTGGCGTTTTGACATGGGAGACAAATAAAAACGGCTAATCTCATTCCCGCAGGAGACTGGCCGTAAGCGCTTACGAATATGTGATTGTACTGCGTATCTTGTGTATATTGAAGCAGCCTTACAGCATGGGGCCAAGGTAGGCAACCAGGAAGTACAGGAATCCGAACAGCAGCATGATGTAGGCAGTGTACTTGATGGCGTCGGAGGCAACGATACTTAAGTCTTTGGGAGCCTGGACTTCCAGACGTTCTGTTTCCATAGAATCCGTGTTGTCATGAGTGAAAGTTTCTTTCATCTGAATTCCCTCCTTAGATTATTCATGGACTAAAACATTCCTCTTTTGGAACTGTAAACACTATCTATAATTGTATTGTGACATATTTGTGAACTAATTTCAACAATATTGTGAAAATTCTTTGACTGAATGTTCACATTTGGGCTGTTTGGGTTGCTTTGACCCACTTAACTTCACCTTCGGTTGCACTTTATACAATAGATAAGCGCTAATTTCGCCGAAAAAATGGATCTATTGCACTTTATACACTAGAATTTTGAGAAAACGGGGGTTTGGAGCTGAAATCCAGAAATCTGTTGTACGAAATACAGCAGAAGGTGTTTTAACCGTAGTTTCCGTGAATTCTATTGCAGAAAGTGCAATCAGCCACTTTGTCACTCATTAAATCTCATAGCACTCTCATCACATAGCACTCTCAGGGGAAAAGTCCCCTGGTAAACACAAAGACCCCGCCATATTCCTCAAGAGGAGATAGCGGGGTCTCATTCATAGTACATAGATTAAGCTTAAGCCCAGTCTCCATTCCGGAAGATCGGGTCGGTGGAGCCGTCATCGGCAATTCCGTCGATATTCATCTCCGGGGAGCCCATCATGAAGTCTACATGAGTGAGACTTTGGTTCATGCCCTTGTCTACAAGCTGTTCCTTGCTCATATTAATGCCGTCCTGCAGGGTGAAGGCGTAGGAAGCGCCAAGTGCCAGATGGCAGGAAGCATTCTCGTCATACAGGGTAGTGTAGTAGAGAATGCCGCTCTCCGAGATCGGGGAGTGGAAGGGCACAAGCGCCACTTCGCCGAAGTAGGCGGCCCCTTCATCCATAGCCAGCAGGGAAGCAAGGGCTTCCTGGCCGACTTCAGCAGTAAAGTCTGTCACTTTACCATTCTCCAAGGTCAGGCTGAAGCGGTCGATGATGTTGCCGCCATAGCTGAGCGGCTTCGTGCTGCGGACCGTGCCGTTCGCACCCGTCTTCAGCGGAGCGGTGAACACTTCCTCGGTCGGAATGTTCGCCAGGAAGGACATGCCGCGGCTGTTCACCGCACCCGCCTGACACCAGATATGTCCTTCAGGCAATTCGATCGTCAGATCGGTGCCCGGAGCCGTGTAGTGCAGCTTGCGGTATTTCTTCGCGTTCAACAGCTCACAGCGCTGCTTCAGACCGGCCAGATGGATACTCCAGGCCTGCACCGGATTCTCCTGGTCTGCGCGCACGGCCTTGAAGATGGCGTTCCAGAGCAGTTCAATCTGCTGCTCAGGCGCAGCGTCCGGGAACACCTTCGCGGCCCAAGAAGCAGATGGGAAGGCGAGGCCGGTCCAGCTGACCTGGTTAGCCATCAGCATCTCGCGGTAAGAAGCCATAGCTTGACCGGCGGTCTTCTGATGGTCCGCAATGCGGCTTGCATCTACTCCGTTCAGCAGGTCCGGATTCGCTGAGATGATTGTCAGGAATGCCGCTCCGCCTCTTGCCAGATCCTCCAGCTCATCGGCCTGCCACTTCGGCGGCTCCAGGAAGCTCTCGGACGGCGCCAGATCATAGCGGGTACGGGTGACGAATTCATCGGAATAGTTAACCTTGACGAGCTTCGCACCTGCTTCATAGGCCTGGCGTACAATCAGGCGGACCAGTGCAGCCGATACGATATCCGCATTCACGACAAGGGTCTGGCCGGGTTGGATATTAACGCCGATCTTTACAGCGAGCAGTGCGTAATTCTCCAGCTTTTGGTTGAAATCCAGCAATAGCTTCAGCTCCATTCATTATCTAATGAAATGCAATAGCTTATAAGGGGGGGGTTAGAAGGCCCAGTTGCCCTTCTGGAAGACCGGCTCGCGTGTACCGTCAGCGGTAATTCCGTAGATATCCATCTCGGCCGAGCCGATCATGAAGTCAACGTGAGTCACACTGTTATTGAGGCCGCGGGCGGTCAGTTCATCCTGGTTCATTTCCTTGCCACCTTCCAGACAGAAGGCATAGGCGGTGCCAATAGCCAGATGGTTGGAGGCATTCTCGTCGAACAAGGTATTGAAGTAGAGAATCCCTGATTCCGAGATCGGCGACTGATGCGGCACAAGTGCAACTTCCCCCAGATACTTGGCGCCTTCATCCAGGCTGATCAGATATTCGAGGGCTTCCTGGCCCTGCTCAGCGCTCACACTGGTAATCCGGCCCTGTTCAAAAGTGATCGAGAAACCGTCAATTACATTTCCGCCGTAGCTGAGCGGCTTCGTGCTGCGGACCGTACCGTTAACGCCGGTTTTCAGCGGAGCTGTGAACACTTCTTCCGTTGGCATGTTGGCGACAAAAGAATGACCTTTGGCATTGATGCTGTCCCCCTGCGCCCATAGATGGCCTTCAGGCAGCTCAATGCTAAGGTCAGTTCCGGGTGCTATGTAGTGCAGACTCGCGTACTTCTTCGCGTTAAGAACATTTGCCTTCGACTCCAGTGTGTCCAGATGCTCCTGCCAGGCGGCAACAGGGTCCTCACGGTCCAGACGGACGGTATGGAAGATGGCCTCCCACAGCTTGTCTACGCGCTGGTCAGCAGGGACCTCAGGGAACACCTTGTCTGCCCAAGGCTGGGACGGGATCGCTACAATGCTCCAACTAACCTTGTCGGACATCTGCAATTCACGGTATTTCGTAAGCGCTGCGCCCCGTGTCTTCTGGAAGCTCGCAATCCGCTCAGGATCAATGCCTTTGAGGGCATCCGGGTTCTCGGCAATGACCGACAGGAAGGCGGCACCGTTCTCTGCAAGCTCAGTCATTTCACCGGCAAACCAGGTTGGCGCCTTGGTGAATACTTCGGGTGCGGCATGCTCGAACTGCTGGCGGGTAATGAACTCGTCACTCCAGTTCACCTTCACCTGGCTGGCACCAATGGCATAAGCCTTGGCCGTAATCAGGCGGACGAACTCAGCCGCAGTGATCGGTGCGTTCACGACCAGGATTTGTCCCGGCTGAACATTCACACCGATTTGAACCGCCAAATCAGCATATTTACTTAGCTTGTCCTGAAGCTCTGTTTCAGTCATTGACATTTCCTCCATTACCATTATTTTTAGCTCTATATAAGCATTGTACTAAATTATTAACCGCCGGATGAAAAAAGTCAATTACAGCGCAAAAGGAAAGAGAAATGCTGACATATCAATGTTATACTGAATATTGTGGGCATGATCAGATGAAAGGAAGGAAAGAGGATGAACCTGGAAATCACCAAAGCAGAAATGAAACGCGTAGAGGATAGAAGTTTTGTGGGGAGAACGGTATTTACATTAGAGAATCACCGTTCCCCTTATGAGATTACTTTCTACAGTTCCCGTGGAACCGAATGGGATTACAGCCTGAGCTTCGCCGGGGAGCCGGGGAGTGAGGAGCAGTTCCTGGAAGTCGATGCGCTGCTGGAGAATGACGATGATCTGTACAATCAGCTGCTGGATGCAGCGCTGGATACCCAGGAGATCCCGGAAGAGGAAGCTTAAGCTTATTCCGGATATAACAATGCGACCCCGTCCCGTCTGATTGCCTAGGACGAGCAGGGTCGCATTTCTTATGTGTGCTTTCTTAGCCGATGGTGATATTGCCTTCCGGGTAACGGTACAGCTCCTTGCTGTTCTTCGGCTTGAGCGCATAGGCCAGAGTAAGCGGTCCGGTCCGGCCCACGAACATAAGAATGATCACCAGCACCTTGCCGGTCGTGGTCAGCTCTGTGGTCAGTCCCATAGTGATGCCTGAAGTGCCGAAAGCGGACACCGCCTCGAACAATACGCTCAGGAAATCTGCGCTCTCTGTTACCGACAGCAGCATGGTGGAGATGACCACCAACATTAGAGAGAGCAGCGTCATAGTAATAGCCCTGTATACATTCTCCTTCGAGATCCGGTGGCGGAACATGACGATATCCTCTTTGCCCCTTAGCTTGGCGTAGGCGGTGCTGGCCAGAATCGCAAAGGTGGTAATCTTGATTCCGCCGCCGGTGGAGCCGGGAGCCGCCCCGATGAACATCAGCAGAATCATCAGGAATTGGGTGGATTCCCGCAGCAGCGGAATCTCAATGGTTGTCACCCCGCCGGAACGGGGCGTAATAGCTTGCAGGAAGGAGGCCATAATCTTGCCTCCGGCATGCAGCGGCTTCAGTGTAGCGTTCAGCTCCAGCCAGAAGAAGACAACAGCTCCGACCAGAATCAGCACTGCTGAAGTTGCGAGCACGACCTTCGAATGTAGTGTCAGCCGCTTGCGCTTGGGATAATCGATCACATCGGACAATACAATGAAGCCGATACCGCCGAGGAAGATCAGCAGCATGGAGGTAATATTCACAATAGGATCTTCCACATAGCGTGTTAAACCGCTGAATGGCCCGTGAACGTCGCCGAACAGATCGAAGCCCGCGTTGTTGAAGATGGAGATACTATGGAATATTCCGTAATACACTGCTTTGCCTATAGGCATATCTACTATAAATCTTGCGGCCAGCAGAATGGCGCCGGTCAACTGGATC
The DNA here is from genome assembly GCF_038000365.1 of Paenibacillus sp. FSL R7-0333. Lineage (NCBI taxonomy): Bacteria > Bacillati > Bacillota > Bacilli > Caryophanales > Paenibacillaceae > Paenibacillus > Paenibacillus sp. FSL R7-0333. The sequence continues at coordinate 3,785,255 of NZ_JBBOBZ010000001.1, read as the reverse complement.
ACGAGGGAGTAGATAAGCACCCGGCGGATCAGCTTCACAATACCCTGCATGGAATTCTGGTTCATGGATTCCTGCAGCAAGAGGCGTTCCTTCAATGAGATTCGTTTGTTCAGCACCAGCGTAATCAGCGTAGCCATCGTTACGAATCCAAGACCGCCGAACTGGAACAGCACCAGCAGCACGATCTGTCCAAAGGTCGAAAGCTGCGTACCCGTATCTATGACGGCAAGTCCGGTTACACAGGTCGCAGAGGTCGCCATGAACAGCGCATCAATGAACGAGATTCTTCCGCCCGTAGAAGCGGCAGGCAGGGACAGCAGCAGGGTTCCGGCAGCGATCAGCAGCACGAAGCCGAGCGATAGTATTTTGGGCGGCGTCAGCTTCAAATGCCCAAAGAAAAGGTTAGCCAAGTTCATTCTCCTGACAATAGGGATAGGATCTGACAAGATTATAGCATAACTTATATTCTCATCCCTAAACAGGCAGGAAATTGACATATTTTATCGAAATCATTAAAGGCTGTAGGATTCAACAACTTGCACTCTATGAGGAGGCTATACTGCTGTGACAAGTCCGATACGCAATCAGATTGGCGCTGTCTTCATCCCGGTTAGTGATATCGAAAGGTCCAAGAACTGGTATTGCAGTCTGCTCGGACTGCCGCTTGACGGCGAAGTATTATTCGGGCATCTGTATGAGGTGCCGATGCAGGGGCCGGGGATTGTACTGGACAGTAAAATATTCACAGCCGAAGCCGTGCTGAAGGTGCCGTCCTTCCATCTGCTTACCGATGATATTGATGCCGCCTATGATTATGTCAAAGCCAGCGGGGCAGAGATCCTTACGGATATTGAGAATGACCACTGGTTTAACTTTAAGGACCCGGACGGAAACGTGTTAATGATCTGCCGTTATATCAGTTAATTAATGAGATTAATTATAAAGGTTAATCTCATTAATTATTGTTAAGGGGAGGATTATAGATGATAAGAGAAGCACGGGCGGAGGACGCTGCCGGCATAGAGGGCTTATACCGGATTCTGCTGCCGGATTCCAGCGATATTCATGTGTCCCCCCAAAGAATAAGTCAAATTGCCGATAATCCGGACAGTCTGCTGTTTGTCTATGTAGAGGGCGGGGAAGTTGCCGGAACGGTTCATCTGCATCTGTGTATGGATGCGCTTAGCGGTGACCGTCCGTTCGCAGTGATAGAGCGTTTTGTCATCATCGAGGAGTTGCGGGGCAAGGGAATAGGAGCCTCCATGCTGCGGTTCGCAGAAGAGGCTGCCGCAGCCAGAGGTGCACTTAAGGTGAGGCTGTCAAGCAAGAGCATCCTTACGGATGCTCACCGGTTCTATGAGCGTCTGGGGTACGACGGAGAGGGAAGCAAGCTTTTCAAAAAATACATATCGCATCAACCTACAGGAGGAACTGAACGGAAATCGCCCACTTCAAGGGGCATCCGGTGAATTCAGGGGCAGGAGTACCCCTCATTTGCTTAATGTAATCGGTTTTTCGATTACATTCGTCCTACGTGGCGCCCCCGGTCCAATTGTAATCGGTTTTTCGATTACATTTGGCCTACGTGGCGCCCCCGATCCAAATGTAATCGGTTTTTCGATTACATTCGGCTTACGCGGCGCCCCCGATCCAAATGTAATCGGTTTTTCGATTACATTCGTCCTACGTGGCGCCCCCGGTCCAAATGTAATCGGTTTTTCGATTACATTCGGTTTACGCGGCGCCCCCGATCCAAATGTAATCGGTTTTTCGATTACATTCGGCCTACGCGGCGCCCCCGGTCCGAATGTAATCGGTTTTTCGATTACATTTGGCCTACGTGGCGCCCCCGGTCTCTGTGCCTCCCTTATCCACAAAAGAAAGAAACCATAATTTCCTAAAATAAGAACAAAGGCGCTCCCCAGTAACTCAAGGGGAGCGCCTTACTTGTTGCAGCTTATCTATAAGCCTTACTCGTGGTGTGCATCTGATTCTTCGGTGACCGGAAGATCGATCAGGATCTCCACCTTGCGGATACGGTGGCGGTTCATCTCTCGGACCGTCAGGGTGACATGCTCGTAGGTGAGGCTTTTGCCGACAGCCGGTTCTTCCATATGACTGTACAGCCATCCGCCGATTGTGGTGACTTCTTCATCATGGAAATCAAGTCCGGTAAGATCCTTGACCTCCAGCAGGGAGACATTGCCGTCGAACAGATAATGAGTGTCGCTCAGCTTTTCCACATTTCTGCGCTCATCCTCGTCGAACTCATCGCGGATCTCACCGACGATCTCCTCCAGAATATCCTCAATCGTAATCAGACCGGAGGTGCCGCCGTATTCATCCAGCAGCAGGGCGATATGCACGCGCTCCTTCTGCATACGGGTCAGGAGGGTCTTTACTGGCGTAACCTCCGATACTGTCACCAGAGGCAGGATCAGGCTTTTGAAATCGAAATCAGGATTATTGTCGTATTGCAGGTAGAGCTGCTTGGTATTAATCATGCCAATGATATTGTCTTTGCTGCCGTCAGCTACAGGGAAGCGGGTATACTGCTCCTTGCGGATAATTTCAAAATTCTCCTGCAGCGAATGATCGGTGAACAGGCAGACCATATCTGTCCGGGGAACCATAATTTCCTTGGCGAGCATCTCATCAAAGGTGAAAATCCGGTTAACATAACCATATTCCGCTTTGTTGATTTTGCCGCTCTCATAGCTCTCGGACAAGATCAGGCGGATCTCGTCTTCACTGTGCGCGTCGCCGTGTTCACTGGCAGGCTTCATGCCGAACATACGGACGAGCAGGTTGGCAGAACCGTTCATGATCCAAATCAAAGGGTACAATATTCTGTAGAACCAAATAATCAGCGGTGCGGTAATCTGACCAATTTTCTCCGGAATATTAATAGCGGCGGTCTTCGGTGCAAGCTCTCCGACCACGACGTGGAGGAAGGTGGCGATAATGAAGGCCAATGCAAAAGCAATGGGCTTACTAACGTTGTGACTCACACCAGCCAGATCAAACAGTGGAATGAGCAGCTGCTCAAAGGCAGGCTCTGCCAATGCCCCGATCCCGAGTGCAGTAATCGTGATACCGAGCTGACAGGCGGACAGATATCCGTCCAGGTTAGCGGCTACCCGCTGTACTGCCAGTGCGTTCTTCTTGCCGTCCAGCACCATCTGGCTGACCTGGCTGCCCCGTAATCTCACTACTGCAAACTCCGTCGCTACAAAAAATGCGGTTAAAATAATCAAAATTGCCACGAGCGTCAAACTAAGTCCTATACCCATATAATCTTTACCATCCCTTTCGTCCCTAAAATAGGTTATACTCATATTATGAGTTCATATGAACCTATTGTACGAACTTTTCAGTGAAATATCAAATGGTGGAGGGTTGCCAGCTATGGAAGCTTTTACACTTAGCCGGATAGAGATGTCCGGACTATTACTGTCTCTAGGGCCCAACTCGGAGCGGAAGCCGCTCCATATTCTGCAGGAAGCCTGGACTAAGTTCCACCGTGACGAGGTGCGGGAGGGGACAAGCCTGCCCGCTTTTCTGTCTACGGATATCCCCCCGATTCTGCAAAAGCTGATCAAAGGCGGTGGCGTCAAAGGGCTGTCCCTGGGTGAAATTGCTTCGCTTGGCGGTCTGATTGAGTATTCCACTTTATCCGTCTCTGCTATGCAGAATTGGGTGAAGCGCGATTTCAAGGAATATCTCGGGTCCCCGCGTGAAGGGAAGAAGTACTCCATTAATCAGGCGGCCATTCTATTTATAATAGATGATCTGAAGGCTGCGCTTGATTTCGAGAGCATCAGGCAGCTCTTTCGTATGCTGTTCCTGGCGCCTGAGCGCGATGACGATGATCTGGTGGAGCCGGCACAGCTGTATCACGGGTATGCCGAGCTGTTCGAGGAGATTAAGACCCGTTCCCCGCTTCCGGCGCAAGGGCAGGCTCTGACCGGAAATCCCAAGGAATATCTGTGGAAATCGGACAGCGCAATCAAGTCGGCCATGGACAAAATGATGAAGCGGCTCAGCCACCTGAGCAGAGGGCAGCGGGATGCGGTGCAGAATATGCTGCTGATCGCTGCGATTTCGGTGCAGACCTGTTATTTTCAGGCGATGGCCCGGCAATATTTCAATGCGGTGTTATTCCTTGATTTTTGAATCATCCGCTTCTAGAATGTGTAAGTGATACTAGTCAGGAGCTATTGGATTAGCGGGAATCAGGGGAGAGGGGCCTTAAGTCATGTGGAATCAAATGTCGCTGCTGCAGAATCCGAAGCAGCGGAAGCTGCTCTTCAGTGCAGGTCTAAGCTGGATGTTCGACGCAATGGACGTAGGGATGATCTCGTTCGTCGTGGCTGCACTAGCCAAGGAATGGTCGCTGGGACCGGAAAAGATCGGCTATTTAACCAGCATTAACTCGGTAGGGATGGCGGTCGGTGCAGCCGCAGCCGGAATTATGGCGGACCGCTTCGGCCGCAAATCGGTGCTGCTCTGGACGCTGCTGATCTTCTCGATTGCAAGCGGACTGTCGGCATTCGCCGCAGGTTATGCAGTATTATGTGTGCTGCGCTTCATTGCCGGCTTCGGGCTGGGCGGAGAGCTGCCGGTGGCTTCTACGCTGGTATCCGAGAGCATGCCGGTCAAGGAAAGAGGCCGTGCTGTTGTGCTGCTTGAGAGCTTCTGGGCGGTGGGCTGGATTCTGTCGGCGCTGATTGCGTACTTCGTCATTCCGGATTACGGCTGGCGGGTCGCCTTCGCCATCGGGGCGGTACCGGCGCTATATGCGCTCTATCTGCGCAGGGCAATCGATGACTCACCGAAGTTCGCGGAGATCAAGAAAGCTCCTCCAGTGCCCTTGAAGAAGCGTGTAGCGGCAGTCTGGTCGGCAGAGTACCGCCGCTCGACCATCATGCTGTGGATTCTGTGGTTTACCGTGGTGTTCTCTTATTATGGAATGTTCCTGTGGCTGCCGACGGTGATGGTGCTGAAGGGCTTCAGTCTGGTCAAAAGCTTCGAGTATGTGCTGATCATGACACTCGCCCAGTTGCCGGGGTACTTCACCGCCGCTTATTTCATCGAGAAATACGGCCGCAAGTTCGTACTGGTCATCTACCTGCTGTTGACAGCCGTTAGCGCTGCCTGGTTCGGCAATTCAACGACCGAAGGCATGCTGATGGCTGCCGGGATCTGCCTGTCGTTCTTCAACCTGGGAGCGTGGGGCGGGATGTACGCCTACACACCTGAGTTGTATCCGACTAAGATCCGTTCTACAGGTGCCGGACTCGCCACCTCCTTTGGACGGATTGGAGGCATTATTGCCCCAACGCTGGTCGGCCTGTTGGTTGGCAAGGCGGTCGGGATTGGCTCCATCTTCATGATCTTCTTCGTCACGATTATAATCGGCGCTCTGGCGGTGCTGTTCCTGGGGAAGGAAACGAAGGGACTGGAGCTAGAGTAGACTGCTTACGGAACAGATTTATACTTAAAAGAACTAACCAGGACTAACAGGCCAGCCGGAAGATTCCGGCTGGCTTTTGTCTTACTTATTTGATATAACCCCTTACTTTTCTGGATTTACCCCATGCAGAGCGTTCCGTATAATCATTAATGTAACCGCTTACTTCACAAATTTGAGGAGGCAACAGATGACAATCAAGGGGACCAAAGGACTTGTACTGCTTCTAAGCTCCATAATGCTGATGACTACGGCTGCATGCTCATCCGGCGGATCGAATGCACCGGACGGCGCTAAGGCTTCTTCCAAGACTGAGGGTTCGGCACCTGCAATTGAGCTGCGAATGACCTGGTGGGGCTCGCAGACACGCCACGATCTGACTACCAAGATGATCAAGCGCTTCGAGGAGAAGAATCCGGGCATTACGATTAAGCCGGAATATTCCGGCTGGGACGGCTATTTCGATAAGCTGTCTACCCAGGTGGCAGGCTCGAATGCTCCGGATATCATTCAGATGGACTATGCGTTCCTGTCCGATTACGCCAAGCGCGGCACCTTGCTTGACCTGACGCCTTATACCCAGGATGGAACGCTACGGACGGAGGACCATGACAGCAGCATGCTCTCGGCAGGAAGCATTGACGGCAAATTGTACGCCGTCACGCTTGGAGTGAACGCTCCCGGCGTTGTCTATAATGCTTCCGTGCTTCAGGAGCTGGGAATTGCGGAGCCGCAGGAGTCGTGGACGTGGAAGGATTTTGCGGAGATGGCGAATACGATTGCTAAGAAGAAAGGCGACGGCTACTATGGTACGCCGGATATTTCGGGCACTACGAACATCTTCGAGGTATTCGTGCGCCAGAACGGGAGCGGCCTGTTCGCCGGGAATAAGCTCGGGGTCTCCCAGGAGGTCATCGATGAATGGTTCAATTACTGGCAGGGGCTGCGGGACAGCGGCGGCGCTACAACGGCAGAAGTAACTGCCGCGATGACGAATGCTCTGGAGACCCGGCCACTGTCCGTTGGCCAGTCTGCCCTTGATTTTGCCTGGTCCAACCAGCTGATTACCTATCAGAATGTGCTGAAGGATCAGAGCCAGAAGCTGAAGATGCAGGTAATTCCGCATATGGAAGGGGAGCAGAAGATCGGCGAATATCTGAAGCCCGGCCAGTTCATCTCCGGGAATGCCAAGACCAAGTATCCCAAGGAGGTAGCGAAGCTGATTGACTTCATGGTCAATGACCCGGAAGGCACCGCTATTCTGGGGGCTGAACGGGGAGTACCGGTCAATTCCGCAGTGCGGGAGCAGCTGAAGCCCTCGCTTACCGCCGAGGAGCAGTTAATCTTTGATTTTATCGATGTGGTCTCCAAGCATTCCAGTGATATTGACCCGCCTTACCCGCAGGGCTTCTCGGAGATTGATAAGAACTTCAAGAGCGCCAGCGAGCAGATCTCCTTCGGTCAGGCCGGCATTCCGCAGGTAAGCGAGCAGTTCATCTCCGGTGCTAACGCCATACTGGACAAGGCCAAATAAATACAGAGGAGCGAGAGAGCCATTGAGTGCAGATCTGATGACAGTAGATAGACCAGCAGGCATGAAGCGGCGTAAAACAAAGCTGCGCTACAATCAGAACGGGATTGCCCTCCTGTTCCTGTCGCCCTGGCTGCTGGGGCTGGTGTGCCTGACCCTGGGGCCGATGGCGGCCTCACTCTATTTTTCTTTTACAGATTACAGTATTCTGGAGAGCTCCAGATGGATCGGATTGGATAACTTCACCACCATGCTCACTGCAGATCCGCTATTTATCCAGTCGCTTAAGGTGACGTTTATCTTCGTATTCGTGTCGGTGCCGCTGAAGCTGATGTTTGCCCTGGCGGTCGCCCTGCTTCTTAACAAAGGCATACGGGGCCTCGGCATCTACCGGACGGTCTATTACATCCCTACGCTGCTTGGAGGCAGTGTTGCTATTGCGATGCTGTGGCGCAAGATGCTCGGCGGCGATGGGCTGCTGAATCAGCTATTGGCCATGGGGGGGATACAGGCGCCTGACTGGGTATCGAATCCCAAATACTCGCTGTATTCGCTGATCCTGCTGTCGGTATGGCAATTCGGCTCGTCGATGATCATCTTCCTGTCCGGGCTGAAGCAGGTGCCGCCGGAATATTATGACGCCTCCTCGGTGGACGGTGCAGGCAAAGTGGGGCAATTCCTGCACATTACGCTGCCGGTGCTGTCTCCGGTTATCTTTTTCAATGTCATCATGCAGACGATCACCGCCTTCCAGTCGTTCACCCAAGCGTTCATTATCAGTAACGGCAGCGGGGGACCGGTGAATTCCACCCTGATGTATTCCCTGTACCTGTACAAGAAGGGCTTCTCCTTCTTCCAGATGGGCTATGCCTCGGCGATGGCCTGGGTACTGGTGCTGCTGATCGGGGTATTCACACTCCTGCTATTCGGCAGCAGCAAGCTGTGGGTGCATTATGAAGATGGGGGGAAATAAGCTATGGATACAGGCAGCGCTTCGAAAAGTGCCATATGGCTCAAGCACTTCATCATCTGTCTGATCGCCTTTGTCATGCTGTACCCGGTGCTGTGGCTAGTAGGCAGCTCGTTCAAGCCGGCGAATATGATTTTCTCGGAAATCTGGTTCTGGCCCCGGCAGTGGAATTTCCATAATTATGTCAGCGGCTGGTTCGGGTTCCAGGGCAGCTCCTTCGCCCGGTTCCTGCAGAACTCGGCTCTGGTCTCTCTGGGGGCCGTGCTCGGTAATGTGATCACCTGCTCCATGGCGGCTTATGCGTTCGCGCGGCTGAATTTCCGGTTCAAGGCACTGGGCTTCGCGCTGATGCTGATGACGATTATGCTCCCGCTGCATGTGACCCTTATCCCGCGTTATATCCTTTTCAACAGCCTGGGTTGGGTGAACACCTTCGCGCCGCTGATTCTGCCCAAGTGGATGGCGACGGACGGCTTCTTTATCTTCCTGACGGTCCAGTTCATCCGGGGTTTGCCGAAGGAGCTGGACGAAGCGGCAACGATTGACGGCTGCGGGCCGGTGCAAATCTTCAGCCGGATTATTATTCCGCTGGCGCTGCCTGCGCTGATCACGACGATGATTTTCACCTTTATGTGGACCTGGGATGATTTCTTCAGCCAGCTCATCTTCCTTAGCGATATTGGAAAATACACCGTGCCGCTCGGGCTGCGGCTGTTCCTGGACTCCAGCTCGCAGTCGGATTGGGGCCCGATGTTCGCCATGTCGGTGCTGTCGCTGGTGCCGTGCTTCATTCTCTTTATCACGCTGCAAAAGTATTTCGTGGAAGGAATTGCGACATCCGGCCTGAAAGGATAGAATCTTGGGAAAAGCATAGGGATGGGGCAAATGCAAAAAAGAATGCTCGGCACCTGGCTGCTGCGGATCAGGCGGAGCAAGCTCTCCACGCTGATGGCGGCCAGTATTATTACGTTCAATCTGATCTTTCTCGGGTTCATAGTCCTGCTGGCGTACCGGACCTTCTCGGACGTAACCTTCAGCGAGATCAGCACCACCAGGCTTGCCCTGCTGAATGAGAGCACGAAGCGCGGCTTCGACTTCATGACCAATGTGTCAGGCACCGCCTACTCTATTGCCGCGAACAAGAACGTTATTGAGGGGCTGGAGACTACGCCTGGCTCCAAGTATCAGATGATCTCCAGGAGGCGGGAGATTACGGAGATTCTCCAGCATTCGCTGGTGCTGAACGAAGGGGTAAGCTCAATTGAGATTTACAGTGACTTGTTCAGCGGGGTGCCGCAAAGCTCCACGGACCTTGTCTTTCCTGTCTCTTCGATTAGGAACGAGAGCTGGTATCCCCAGCTGAAGCAGGCGGATTCACTCTGGGTTCCCCTGGAGGGCAGCGGCGGCGAAGACGAGCCTTATCTGATCGGCCATATCCAGCATCTGTTCGGAAATGAAGGCAAAACGATCGGCTACCTCTATATCCGGCTGTCCGCAGACGATATCCTAAAGCAGTTCAAGGATATCCCTGCTGTGCTGGACGGTCAGATTCATCTGGTGGATACAAGCGGCAATCTTCTGCTGCTGGTGAACAAGGAGGAGGGCTCTGCCGGCAAAACTTTACTAGATGCGGACTGGCTCTACCAGCATACGTATGAGGGCAATGAAGGCTATGAGCTGCTGAACAAGGACGGACAGTCCTATCTCGTCCTGTTCTCCAGACCGAGCACTATCTCCTGGCGGCTGGTTCAGGTCATCCCGACCCGTGAGTTGCTGCAGGAGGTTCGTAAGGCGGACAGGCAGGTGATCGGGATCGGCCTGCTCTGTCTGCTCCTGTCGGCGCTGCTGGCGTACTTCTTCATCCGGAATATGATCCGTCCGGTGCGCAGGCTGATTCAGGAGATGCGGAAGCTGGAGCGCGGAGATTTCCGGGCCAGTATGAGTGAGTCGCTGACAGAGGAATACACGCAGATGTCTTACGGCTTCAACCACATGGTGAACCGGCTGCAGGAGCTGGTGCAGAGCGAGCGGGAAGCAAGCGCCGCGAAGCGGGAGGCTCAGGCAGGGCTGCTCGAGGCCCAGATCAAGCCGCATTTCCTGTACAACACACTGGATATGATTCACTGGAAGGCAATGGATTACGACGCCCAGGATATCAGCTACATGATTACCCAGCTTGGCAAAATGCTGCGCATCGGCCTGAGCGGCGGCAGAATGCTCATTCGTCTGCGCGACGAGCTGGAGCATGCGCGGTGTTATGTCAGCATCCAGCAGGAACGGCTGCCGATTGCCATTGAGTATACGGAGTCGATTGCGGACCCGGCGGTCCGGAGTTATTTCATTCCGAAGGTCATTCTCCAGCCGCTGATTGAGAATTCAATTATTCATGGCAGCCGGGAGCCTGGCTCCGGCCCTTTGCAGATTCATCTGGAGGTGCAGGAGATTAAGACGCCGGGAAGGCAGCCTTACTTGCAAATCACACTGCTGGATAACGGCCGGGGCTTAGAGGAAGGCTGGTCGATGGAGCAGGTGAGCGGCATCGGCACCCGGAATGTGATGAGCCGGATTCAGTTGTACTGCGGGGAACCGTATGGACTATACTTGGCCAACCGGCCGGAGAGAGGGGTTGCGGCTATGATTACGCTGCCAGTCATTGAGACGGAGGAGCAGCTGGAACGGCTGCTGCGCGATCAGATATGAGCCGCTCTATACTGCTGGTGGATGACGACCCGCATATTCTGAAAGCCCTTACGAGACATGTGGGCTGGGAGAAGCTGGGCCTGACCCTGGCTGGAACAGCGGTCAACGGCCATGAAGCGCTGGAGCTGTTCCGCAGGCTCTCCCCCGATCTGGTGATGACCGATGTCTATATGCCGGGCATGGGCGGGCTGGAGCTTACAGAGGCGCTAAGGGAGCTGGCCCCGGAGCTGCCGGTTATTATCTTGAGCGGCTACGAGGAATTCGAGAATGCCCGGCAGGCGATGCGCTGGGGCGTCAGCCATTTCCTGCTGAAGCCGGCCCGGGTAGACGAGATCGAAGCAGTGCTTCGCGCTGTGCTGCTGGATCTGGATGCCGGAGAGCAGAAGAAGCGGCTGGAGGAGCGTTATCAGCAGGAAATCGGCCGCACGCTTCCTTTTCTGCGGGAGCGTCTGCTTATGGAGCTGTTGACCACCCGCTACAGTGCGGAGGAATGTTCCGAGGAGCGGCTCGGATATCTCCAGATTACCCGTCCGCAGCGGCTGGCGGCGGCCAGCATCCAGCTGAACCGGCCTTCGCCGCTGCATAAGCTGAAGGAGCGCGAATGGCAGCTGCTGCGCTTCGGAGCGGGCAATATCTGCCGGGAGACACTCCAGCACAAGCTTGCCGGACATCCCTCTGTGCAAGGTCATGTACTGGACTATTCCGACGATCTGCTGGTGGTGCTGCTGCTGGACCGTGAGGCGGGAGAACCAATCCCGGTTCTGAAGGAAGTAGTGCAGGAGACGATGGATAAGATCCGAAATTACATTCAGCTTCAGGCCTATGCCGGCATTGGTTCGGTCAAATCTGCCATACATGAACTGATCGATTCTTATCTGGAGAGCAGAGAGGCGCTTGCTTCCGCGGAGTTTCAGGAGACCAGTCCCATCTATGCCTATGAGCCGTGCAAAGCCACCAACCCGTGGACGCTGGAGGACTATTCCCGGCTGCTCCAAGAGTGGAATGAGGTGCTGCTGTGCAGGGATTCCTCAAAAGTATGGGAGACCTGGGAGATCATCTTCGGCAGGCTCCGGCAGGAGGACCAGAATAATATTCAGGACATACAGACGGTGTGTGTCGGGCTGTTCACTACGCTGATGTATTACTGGAATGCCTGCTGCCCGGGCCGCACTCCCCCTATGAGCATGTCCGAATTCCTGCAGGCGGTGACGGGCTACTATACCTGGAGAAGCTTGACGGAGTGGATGGGCCAGATGATTCCGGCATTCCTGAACGCAGCGTTCACCGAGATGAATGTCAAGAAGAACCGTCTGGTAGAGAGCGTCAAAAGCTATGTGGAAGCCCACTATACCCAGGAGATCAGCTTCATGGGCCTCGCGCAGGAGCTGCATGTGCATCCGAAATATCTCAGCCAGCTGTTCAAACGGATCAGCGGTGAGAATTTCGTCAGCTACCTGAATCAGTACCGGGTGGACCGGGCCATCGAATTCCTGCAATCCGGCCAGCATATGGTGTATGAGATCAGTGAAATGGTCGGCTTCAACAACCCCGCCTATTTCAGTCAGGTGTTCAAGATGATTACCGGGCGCAGCCCGAGTGATTATTTGAAGGGGTGAGGGTGGGGGGCAAGTGCAGGTGCAAGTACTATATAAATTGAACTAGTGGTTTTTTATGTTTTGGGAATAGCCGTGACTCCAGAGAAGTTTTGGACTTCCGGCCGCTGTTGTGTTTGAATTTCCTGATTTAAACCGCGTTACGCGGTAGAAATTCAAACACAAAGGCGGCGCTACCGCTCCTCCAGTTCCAAAATTCCCCTCCGCCACTTTTCCTTTAACTTGAATTTTTAGTTCAATCTATATAGTAAACCCCTGTAGCTTTGCTCCGCTATTGCAGCCCGCAGGGTGAGTATAGTATATTCTTATGGAGACACAAACGAACGTTCTCATTGCCCGGCAGGTTACATCAAGTTGCGGTGTGGTGACAGACGCTCTCATCCAAGATCTTGAGGAGTTAGTCTCTCAAGGTCTTTTTATTGATTTATGGCGGTACGCCGGCGGCGGGTGCATTCCTGCTGTGCGACTGTGCGACTCTATAGACAGATGCTTCAGATATTTTAGCGGTTATGCGGACTGAGAATCCGTTATTTCTTCAAAAAGCTACTTTATGAGGCCCGAGCGGACACAGAAGCGCTTATTTGGGTTATTTGGCCCTGAAATGAGACGATATTGTCTAATTAAGGGATTCTGTGCTCTTCTGTCAATAAAGTGGACGCCAATTAAACGACTGTCTGGTAGTAAAGTTGCTCAAAACGCACTGGCGACATGTATCCCAGAGTACTGTTGGAACGCTTGCGGTTGTAAAACAACTCCAAATACCAGTATAGCTTTTGGTAGGCCTCTTCCTTGGTTTTAAACTTCGGATGACTGTAGATCAACTCGCGCTTCAGAATGCTGTGGAACGCTTCTATACAAGCATTATCGTAGCAGTTGCCCCTGCGGCTCATACTCGCTTTCATGCGATAGGTTTGGAGCTGTTTCCGGTAGTCCTTGGAGGCATACTGAGATCCTCGGTCGGAGTGGTGTATCAGGTCCTTCCCAGGCTTTTTCGCCTTGTAGGCCTGCTGGAGGGCGCCTAGAACCAGATCCGTGGTCATCCGGTCACTGAGCTTCCACCCGACAATCTGTTTCGTATACAGGTCCAGAATACTCGCCAAATAGAGTTTGCCTTGACGACACGGAATGTACGTAATATCGGCCACCCATTTTTCATTTGGCCTTGTGGCCGAAAAGTCTTGCTGGAGTTCATTGGGCGCAATCGGCAGATCGTGATTCGAGTCCGTGGTCGTGACCCGGTATTTACGGGCCATACACGAACGTATCCCTTGCTCGCGCATGAAGAGGCCGACGGTACGCTCGGAGACCTTCCAGCCCTCCCTTTGGAGTTCCCGATGAATCCTTGGGCTGCCGTAGGTGCCCCCTGAATCCTGGTGATACCACCGAATACGCTGAATCAGCTTCTCTTTTCGCTCGAGTCGTACCGGCTGCTCTGCCGTACGCCATTTGTAGTACCCGCTTCGGGATACCTTGAGGACCTTGCACATCTTCTCCAATCGAAAATCCGAGCGGTGATCTTCGATAAACTGGAACCTTAGTTCTTTTCTTTGCTGAAGATGTGCAGCGCCTTTTTTAGAATGGCCAGCTCTTCTTTCAGGTCCTCGATTTCACGTTCTTTGCGGTGATTCTCCGCTTCGGCATCCTTAAGCGTCTGTTCGATCTGACGCATTTTCTCCGGGTGGTGAATGGCCTCCTGGTCGAATTGGCGGTACTGAGAGATCCATTGGTGAATCGTACTCTTGGGGATATTCAGCTCCTCACAGATATCCCCAATACTCTTGGTCTGCTCCTGCACATATTTCACCGTCTGCTTCTTGAATTCTTCATTGTATCGTTGCCGTCGTTCCCCCACATTGGACACCTTCCTTCGTTAAGCCTATTATCCAGTGTCTCTTAACGTGGCGTCCACTTTTTATTCTAATTGCACTGAGTCCGCTTGACTGTCATATTTGCCGGATTTGTTCGGAATAACGGAATCTCAGTCCGGCAGAGCGGGATAGGAGTAGCGGGGAGTAAGAGTAGCAAGTATAGTAACTTTATTAACTGCTCCAATACATGACTGGAGCGGCTGCATCCGCTGCATAGGGTATATGATATAATGTGAGAATTACCAAGACATACGGGTGGGGCGATGAAGCATGGCTAAAGACAGGCAGGGGCTGCATTTCTCGGAGCTGGTCTGGGAGAGTACGGAGCAGAATGTGGCGATTCCGCCGCGCGGTACTGTAGATGAAGGCAGCCGGAAGCCTAAGTCAGAGCCGGTTAAGAAGACAACGTCCGGTTACGATACAGTCCAGCTCCAGCTTTGGGATATGGAAGAGAGTGTGGAGCCGGTAACCACTACAGAGAGCGAGTTCGTCCAGCGTGCACGTGAGCTTATAGAGCACAAGGAGCCTGCGGCGCTGTTCGTCCCGTTCAAAAGCTATTGGCCCACCTACGGGCATATGACCGGCGCGCAGAGCAGATGGTATTTCTTTTGGCGGGATGAAGTCCGGCAGGGGAGATACCCGAAGACCGATCTCTCATATATCTTCCTGCATATCTATGAGCTGATTAACGGTGTGGGCTGGGACGAGCCTCAGGAGGGCTGCCGTCAGCTCAGTCTGCTGTGGGAGGCCTACCGTGATAGTTACAAACGTCTGGATCAGTACCTTGGCGGGTGGATTGCGGATTTCTCTTTTGTCCATAAGCTGGATATCCCTCTCTCGGAGATTGTGGCCCGTTCGCGCGGGCTGGCCGGGGATCTGGCTGAGCTTGAATTGGTCCGCTGCCTGTCGGCTGCCCCGGAGCAGCTTAGGATCGAGGTACTGAGTGTGATGTCGGACTATGATATCAGCAAGTCCAAATTCTATACCGGCGAGGGTAAAATCGCTGCGGATCGTTATATTCCCCAGGTTGTAGCCCTAATTGATGCTTATGTCGCGCGGAAGCATGGCTCGAATCTAATCACGATGTTCCCGCCTGCCCCTCCTGTCGTCCGTGAGCGTTATTTGTTCCGCAGCGCGGTATACGATATCTCCCTGTATGGCTATTCTGTTCTTGTGCCTGTTATCCGGGTCAGCAAGTCCCCGCCGCTGCGCAGCCTGATTACCCGGCTGTTCCGGCTGACCGAGAATAAGCTGCGGGCGCTGATGGGATACCGGGGAAGACTGAAGGATGTCCGGGTTGATGCCGATATGGATGATCTCGTCACCCGGTTCCTGGAGCGTGAATTCCGCAAGGCGGAGCAGGAAGAGAAGGGACCGGCAGTGGTCATTGACCAGCAGAAGCTGGAGCAGTTGGCAAGCGACTCCGAGGTGGTGCGTTCCTTGCTTACGGTGGAAGACACCGGGGAGCCGGGTCATGAGGATGACGCGGAATGGATAATTGAGTCTGAAGGAGCACATGGAGGAGCCGGATTGGCCGGTATTAGAGCTGATGGGGATGCGGCTGAGAGAGTCGAATCAGCAGGTGAGGAAAATGATGGGAATGCGGAACGTGATTCCGATAACTCTGCAAAAGCTGAAGAGCAAGCGGGCCGGATGGCTGGTGGTGAGCGGATCGAGCGGGACCATGAAGAGCCTTCAGGAAACCACCTGTCTGCCGGACAGAAACTTGCCGATTCTCAGCCGCCAGCCTCAGATAGCGAAGCGGACCGCTGGACGCTGTTCGCTTCAGAGCTGACTCCGCTGCAACGGGAGGCCGTGCTGACGCTGGCAGAGGAGGACGGTTCTGCGAAGGTGCAGCGGCTGACTGCGGGAGCAGGAACGATGGCAGAGCTGCTCTACGATGAGATTAATGAGCTGGCAATGGACAGTCTGGGAGACCTCATTATTGACGGGGAAGAGCTGACCGAAGAATGTCTATCCATGCTGGACTATATAAAGAGGTGAAATTCGTAAATGAACCCACTCAAAATACCGAAGCGGATGACCACCGCGCTCGTCAATTCGCTGACAGCGGGAGTTGTACCGCGTATCGGTCTTGAACATATCGCCGTCGGCCGGCGGCCGGAGGTGGAGGCGATTCTCCGCGATATGGAGAATATCGCCGATGGCGGAGCTGCCTTCAAGCTGATAACAGGCAAGTTCGGCAGCGGTAAAAGCTTCCTGCTCCAGATCATCCGCAACTATGCGATGGACCGTGACTTCGTGGTTGCCGATGCTGACCTGTCGCCGGAGCGGCGGCTGGTCGGCACGAAGGGCCAGGGGCTCGCCACCTACCGCGAGCTGATGAGCCATCTCTCGACCCGGACCCGCCCGGATGGAGGGGCGCTGGAGATCATGCTGCAGAAGTGGATCATGACGCTGCAGCAGGCGGTGATGCAGGATAAGGGCTATGGCCCTGATGCGCCGGAGCTTGGCGATGAGGTCGGGCAGCGCATCTATTCGGTGGCCTCCGAGATGCGCGGTCTGGTGCATGGCTTCGACTTCGCCAAGGTGCTGGCCTCCTACTGGAACGGGCACAAGCTGGCCGATGACGGGCTGAAGCAGGATGCCCTGCGCTGGCTGAGGGGAGAGTTCCCGACCCGCACGGAAGCGCGGAAGGCGCTCGGCGTTGGTGTCATCATCGATGATGACAACTGGTATGACTACATGAAGCTGTGGGCGGAATTCACCGGAGCCATCGGTTATAAGGGCTTGCTGCTGTTCATCGATGAAGGGGTGAACCTCTACAAGATTACCAACAGCATCTCGCGGCAGAGCAATTACGAGAAGCTGCTGACTATGTTCAATGATACGATGCAGGGCAAAGCAGAGCGGCTGGGCATCTTCGTTGGCGGTACGCCGCAGTTCGTGGAGGACCACCGGCGCGGTCTGTTCAGCTATGAGGCCCTGCGCTCCCGGCTGGTGGCCGGACGGTATGCAGGCAGCGGGCTGAACAATTACACAGGGCCGATTATCGCGCTGGACATGCTGTCCCATGAAGAGATTCTGATCCTGCTCCAGAAGCTGCGGGATATCCACGCGCTGCACTACGGATATGAAGCAAGACTGACACAGGAGCAGCTGGTGCATTTCATGGAGGAGGCGGTCAACCGGCTGGGAGCTGATGAACTGCTCACCGCACGAGAGGTGGTGCGGGACTTCATGGATCTGCTGCATACCCTGCACCAGCATCCGGAGCTTTCATTCGAGAAGCTGGTCGGGGAGCGGACTTCGCGGCCTGCCGAGACGGAACAGAATGAGCTGGACGGCTTCCTGGCGGAGTTCGACCTATGAGTGATAATCCGTTCTACCGGCTGGCCCCGTTCATCAAGGAATTCATCTACAAGAACCGCTGGGATACGCTGCGCGAGGCGCAGGTCGATGCCTGCCGTGTGCTGTTTGACACGCCGCATCATCTGCTGATCGCTTCAGGGACGGCTTCAGGCAAGACCGAAGCAGCTTTCTTCCCGGCGCTTACGGAGCTGCACCAGCGTCCGTCTGCATCGGTAGGTATTCTATATATCGCGCCGCTGAAGGCGCTGATTAACGACCAGTTCACGCGGCTGAATGATCTGCTGCGTGAAGGGAACATTCCGGTCTGGCACTGGCATGGCGATGTGCCGCAGGCGGACAAGACCAAGCTGATGCAGAACCCTTCAGGGGTGCTGCAGATCACCCCTGAATCGCTGGAGGGCCTGCTGATGAACCGCCCGAATGCGATCCCGGCCCTGTTCCATGATCTGCGCTTCATCGTTATCGATGAAGTTCATGCCTTCATGGGCGCGGACCGCGGCATTCAGGTGCTGAGCCAGCTGGCGCGGATCTCGCGGATGGCGGGCTGTCATCCGCGGCGGGTCGGCCTGTCTGCGACCTTAAGCGACTACGCCTCCGTCACGGAGTGGCTGGCGGCAGGCACGCGCGAGAGCGTGGAGGTCAGCGCGCCGCAGGGCGGGCGCAAGCTGCGGCTGAGCGTGGAGCATTTCTCGTTCCCGGATGCGCGGAATGAAGAGGAGGCCGAACACCTGGAGCGGGCGCGCCAGGCTTACTATGGCTTCATCTATGATCACACGCATGTGAAGAAGGCGCTCATCTTCACGAACAGCCGCACCGATGCCGAAGAGGCCATCCTGGAGATGCGGCGCATTGCCGCTAAGCGCGGCGAGCGGGATGTCTTCCATGTGCATCATGGAAGCATCTCCGCGATGCTGCGCGAGGAGACCGAGGCCACGCTCCGTGAGGGCGCAGGGCCGGCTGTGGCTGCAGCGACGCTGACGCTGGAGCTGGGGATTGACCTGGGCGAGCTGGAGCGGGTACTCCAGCTCGGCGCGCCTTATAGCTGCGCGAGCTTCGTGCAGCGGCTGGGCCGCTCGGGCAGGCGCGGGGACGCCGCCTCCGAGATGATCTTCGTCACGCCAGAGGAGGAGGACGAGGAGGCGCAGCTCCCGGCGCGCATGCCGTGGACGCTGCTGCGGGCCATTGCCGTCATCGAGCTGTACGTACGCGAGAAGTGGGTAGAGCCGCTGGCCGTGCGCCAGCTGCCGGTCGGTCTCCTGTATCATCAGACGATGAGCATTCTGAAGAGCATGGGCGAAGCAGAGCCGGAGGAGCTGAAAGAGGCTGTGCTTAGCCTGCCGTCCTTCCGCAGCATCGATCCCGCTGATTATGATGACTTCATGGAGTACATGCTGGGCATGGGCCATATCGAGAAGATGGATGAAGGCAGCCTGCTAATTGGAATGGCTGGCGAGAAGATCGTTAACAACTTCCGCTTCTATGCGGTATTCAAGGACGATGAAGAGCATGTCGTCTATAACGGAACCGAGGAGATCGGGTCCATTACCACCGTTCCGCCTCCGGGCTACTGCTTCACACTGGCAGGCAAGCTATGGAAGGTCGAGGAGGTGGACAACCGCCATAAGGCCGTTTATGTCAAAGGCTCACGCGGTAAAGTGGATACCTTATGGCTCGGCGCAGGCGGAGATGTCCATACCCGGATTATGACGAAGATCCGCGAAGTATTAGGATCTACGGCTCTGTACCCATACCTTGCACCAAGCGCGGCCGCCAGACTGGAACGGGCCCG
The DNA here is from genome assembly GCF_038000365.1 of Paenibacillus sp. FSL R7-0333. NCBI lineage: Bacteria > Bacillati > Bacillota > Bacilli > Caryophanales > Paenibacillaceae > Paenibacillus > Paenibacillus sp. FSL R7-0333. Next base: position 3,765,978 of record NZ_JBBOBZ010000001.1, on the reverse strand, counting down.
CAGGCTCGCGAAGGAGAGCGGACTGCTGACGCGTTCCGTTCTGCCAGCCGGGGGAGACTCCATGTTCATCCTTCCGTGGGCTGGCAGCCGCCAGTTCCGTACGCTGGAGCGCCTTCTCAAGAACAATCTGAAGGAGCCGCTTGGCTTGCGCTCGGTCGTGCCCATGGAACCGTATTACATGGTAGTCGCCGGTAAAGTGGATGCAGAGAAGCTGGAGGATGAGATTATCGCTGAGACCGCTGCCGCTACGGATGCACTCGCGCTCCTGAAGCCGGATGAAGCCCCTTACCTCGGCAAATATGATGAGTTCATCCCGCATGACCTGCTGCGCAAAGCTTTTTCGCTCGACGGCCTTGATGTGCCGGGTCTGGTCGGTGTGGTCAAACAATGGAAGCAGCCTCCGGCATAATTGATATAGTGATAGCCAATATGCGGAGATGTCTCTCGCTTATACAACAAGAAGCAGTTGATCCTATCGTGATCAACTGCTTCTTGTTTAACCACGGAAATTATACAAAGAACTACGGTATAATTAGAAAAATATTATATGGTGGGTGAGGATTCTATGGAAGCAAAAGCGTTAGAGCGTTTACCAGATCCAACAATGTTACAAAAGCTAATGAAAATCAAAGCATCACTGAATATTATTCTTTGTCAGGAGGAATGGCTTCGTTACCATAGCTATGTTCAAGATTGGAATGAGGGTGTTTCTATGGCGAAAATAGATAATGGATCAGGGGATCATCTGTTTATTTTGTTTTCTCCTGAAGGCTCCATCATAAAAGGCTTCGATCACGAATCTGAATTAAGCCCATATGCACAAGATGAACATAAAGTATGGCAAGGGATTTATGATGACGTCCCAAAGGAATTATTATCATTACTTGAAGATGATGCAATTGAAAAAGAAGATGTGACTTTTTGTATTTGGCGTAAAAACAGTGACACTAGCTGGCACAAAGGAAACGTTGAGATTCCAGAAGGTACAAGTGATGGTTCTGATTTTTTATTGGGCTGTATATTCCATACACCAGAGGATTTTGTGGAATTTGCAACAGGTTACTTTGAATTATCCCTATCCTTAGAGGTTGTTGCAAAAATCTACGAGGATCTCCTCATTACGGAAGAGATGATCCATATCTTGAATTCCAGCTGTGACGTAAAGGAAGTTCTTCAAGAATTAGAGCTATTACGCTTAAGAGGTTAGTGAGATTCGCCAGCATCCTGGAACCACACCGTTACTCTAACGTATAGACGTTTAACCATTATTCAAATTATTCCATTATGACGCATACAGGCGGAGGTGAACCGGACTGGAGTATTTATACGACTTGATTCAATTGGCATTCTCCATCGCTTTTATCTATTCGTTAGTGTCGATACCCCTTACCTACTTTTCTTTGCAGGAGATCCACTGGGGTCATGAACTTGCTGCACCCGGTTTAACCTGGTCTGTATCGGTCCGGCTGTCGGAGCCGAGCAGTATTCAGCGGTGGATCGCACGAACCGCCAGGCGTAGAGAAGCACCTGATGAGGATGACAATAGTCCTTTCCTACATTGAGATCCATACATTCAATTAGGGAGGGCAACAATGAACAAGATGAACCTGTATCCAAAATGGGCCAAGCCCCTTCTCGTCCTAGCAATGGGACTTATTACGGCCATAGTGCTTAGCGGCTGCTCAGCAGCATCCCAAACCAGCCCGATTAGTGCGGATTCCCCAGGGATATTCAACCACTTCTTTATTTATCCGTTTTCGTTCTTAATCCAATTCTTCGGAAATGCCTTTCAAGGAAATTACGGTTTATCGATTGTGCTGATGACGCTCATCATCAGGCTTGCAATCCTGCCGCTCATGATGAATCAGACCAAGAAGCAAATGGCTATGAGAGCAAAGATGGCCGTCCTCCAGCCGGAGTTAACGGAGCTGAAGGAGAGGTATAAGAACAATGCCAGTGCGGATGCCGCTAAGCAGCAGCAGGCCGAGATGATGCTGCTCTACCAGAAGCATCAGTTTAATCCGTTAAGTATGGGCTGTTTACCGATGCTGCTCCAATGGCCGATCACCCTCGCATTTTATTACGCCATTCGCCGTACCCCAGAGATTGCCGCACACGATTTCCTGTGGTTCAACCTGGGAACCGCAGATATGATTCTGCCGCTTATTGCCGCTGCGGTCTATTACGTGCAGTTCCGCGTATCGCAATCTGCAGCTGTACAGAATCAGCAAAGCCCGGGTAACCAAATGGCTTGGATGGGATGGCTGTCACCGGTCATGATGGGACTGTTCTCGTTTCAGGTACCCGCAGCCTTGCCGTTATATTGGGTGGTTGGCGGGATATTCATTATCGTGCAGACGGTCATTCTGAATATACTGTACGCGAAGCCGGACTTACAAAGTAGTTGAATCTGGAAGCAGCCGATCTAACGTGATCGGCTGCTTTTACTGAAGATGCACTTCAGAAATTAGCAAAAAGCAAAAAGAAGCGGAGGGGAAATTTGGAACTGTAGGAGCGATAGCGACCGCCTGAAAGCTTTCCGCAGGAAAGCTCCCTTCTGAAGCATCAGCAGTCACCGGATTTCTACCACGAACAGTGGTTTAAATCAAGAAATCTGGTGACAACAGCGGCCGGAAGTCCAAATGTTCACCGCAGTGACGACCAAGCTTAGAGTTCAATTCTTTAGTGCTTTTTATAAAAATATAAATAGACGAGGTGACTCCAAGTGAATTCACTTATAACTGTAAGGCTAGCGTCCATAACAGATGCTGAGGCACTGTCGGGACTCAATCAAGAGTTCAACGGCGGCGTCCACAGATCCCCGGCCCGAATTATTGAACATCTACATACTAACCGTAACGAACTGATTGCCGTAGCCGAGTTGAACGGTAGTATCATCGGTTTTGGCTGCGCTCAAAGCCTGTATTCCTTTTGCTATGAGGAGCCCTATGGAGAAATTACAGAACTCTATGTGCAAGATACCGCCCGAAGAAAGGGAGCTGCCAGAGCTATCATTACTTGTCTGGAAGACGAGCTTAGGTTGCGCGGAGTGAAACGGGTCAAGGTATTGACGGGTAGAAGGAACACTGCGGCTATTCGGACCTACGAAGATTGTGGCTATGTGAAAGACGATGAGCAGATGTTAGATAAAGAGCTGACGAACGAAGCCCGCCCAAGCATACCCTAGAAAAAACAAACCTCATTTCTGCAGTTCCCACCTTGCCCGGAAGCGCTCTACGCGATGATAATTAGCTTATCACGACAGAGGGGGCTTTAATGAATGGTCAACAGAAAAATGAAGCAAACCGCCACCGTCGCGTTCGCCGCGCTAATGGCAGTAAGCCTTGCCGCATGCGGGAACTCGAACAACAACGCCAATTCCAAGGCTAAGGACACCGCCGCACCGAACGCCGCCACAGGCAGCGGCAATGCCGCTGCTACAGACGCTCCGAGCGACAAGAAGGTAACCATTACCTTCCAGAACATCTACCCTGACCCTGCAACACCGTCTTACAAAATGATCCACGAGCTGACTGACCAGTACATGAAAGAGCATCCCAATGTAAAGATTGAGCTGGATACGCTGAACACGGATCAACAGAAGGTGAAGCTGAAAACACAAGCAGCCTCCAAAGAAATACCTGATATTACGATGGTTAACCCTGCCGCTCAAATGAAGCCCTTTGTAGATGCAGGATTATTAGCCCCGCTGAATGATGTGCTCGATCAGAATGGACTGAAAGATACGTACCAAGCGGGTCTGCTCGACTATTACAGCTTCGATAACAATGTGTATGCGCTTCCTGACGGCAATAATATTGAAGTGGTCTACTACAACAAAGACTTGTTCGCCCAAGCCGGAATTGCAGAACCTCCAACCACGTTTGAAGAATTACTGAAGGACGTTAAGCTCTTAAAAGACAAAGGGATTACTCCACTGGCTATCGGTGAAAAGGATTCGTGGACCGGCTCGTTCCTGTTCATGAACATCCTGCTTCGTACAAACGGCGGTCCTGGCTTCCTGAAAGACGTAGTGGATGGCAAGAAAACATTTGAAGATCCTGCCTTTGTTGAAGCGGTAGACGCGTTCCAGCAACTGGTAGCAGCAGGCGCATTCCCTGACGGGGCAACTTCCATCGATGCAAATGCCGGCGGGAACATTTTCAGATCCGGTAAGGCAGCAATGTGGGTTATCGGTACTTGGGAGACGGGCGCGAATGATGCTTCTTCTGTAGCCGGTAAAGTGGGAGCCTTCCAATTTCCTACTGTTAACGGTAAAGGTGATCCGAACGAATTCATGCTTGCACCGGGCAGCGCATTTGCCGTGTCTGCAAACAGCGAGCATCTGAAGGAAACGAAGGATTTCCTGAACTTCTTCGCTTCTGAATATCCTAAAAAACAGTTCGAACTGAAGAATGCTGTAGGGATCGGGCAAAAGGTAGACGGTGACCTGAAAGCTGCCGGTTACTCCGAGCTGGCTATCACTGTGGCCGGTCTGTTCAACCAAGTAAAAGGCGGCGATCTGTCCTTCGACAACACGATGAATCCAGCTACTTCACAAGTCCACCTCAGCAGCATTCAGAATCTGTTCGTTCAAAAGATGGATTCCAAGGCGGTAGCCAAAGAGCATCAGGCCGCATTTGAAGCCAATAAATAAGCCTAAGACTTCAGCGTTTCGTATAATCTAAGCTTCACTCAATTTACGCCATCTAACGCATTCCCTGCAATCGTATAGCCGTCCTGCTCGATGCGAAGCCAGCTGATTCAGGCTGCTTCGCATCGGGTTTATCATGCACTTTTTAAAGTTAATAGCATTAATCATTAATGATATGAATCAGTATATAAAGAAGAATCTGCTTGATTAGGAGGCGGGAAAGATGAAAGTCCTTAAGGTTCCGGCATACACAATCGCTGCCTTCATATTGCCATGTCTGCTGCTCTATGTGTGCCTGGTATTCGTTCCCATACTGGTCTCATTATACACGGGCTTATTGAAGTGGGACGGTCTAACGACCTCTCAGTTCGTCGGCTTCGGCAACTTCAAGAATATGTTCTGGAATGACCCGGTGTTCTGGCCCTCTGTTCGGAGAACGCTGCTGTACGCCGTGGCTTCCATGCTGGAAATCCCGCTCTGTCTGGGGATGGCGATCCTGCTGAACCGCTATCTGCGCAGAGCCAACACGCTGGTGTCGATCTACTTCACGCCGGTCATCTTATCAGTCGTTATTATTGGACAACTCTGGAAGACCATCTATAACCCTACTTCGATGGGGGGGATGCTGAACGGTGTGCTGGTGTCCCTGGGGCTGGAGAGCTGGACGCATAACTGGCTGACCGAGCCTAATATCGCCATGTATTCTCTGTATCTGGTGTCCCTGTGGCAGTATTTCGGCTACCATCTGCTGATTCAGTATACCGGAGTGCAGAACATTCCCGACGAGCTGTACGAAGCGGCCAGAATTGACGGGGCTGACGGCTTCAAGGCGGATCGTTACATTACGCTTCCGCTAATCATTCCGATTTTCAAAATTTCGATCATCCTGGCGTTTATCGGGTCCCTGCAAGCCTTCGACCTGGTCATGGTCATGACTGGCGGCGGTCCGGCGCATGCAACGGATGTCATCTCCACCCATATGTATAACAGCTCCTTCTTGTCCTTCAAGTATGGCTACGGCAGCGCGATTGCGACGTTCCTCGTGGTGGTCTGTCTCATTTTTACCGGCATCATCAACATGATCTTCAACCGGCTTGAGCGAAAATTCGAATAGGAAAGGAGTGCGCGGACCATGCGTAAGCTTAAAAAAGGAATCGTGTATCTTCTTTTTGCCATTCCTGTCATTACCCAGCTCTACCCGCTACTGTGGCTCCTGCTATACTCTCTGAAGACGAATGAGGAGATTCAGGACGGGAGCTTCTTTTCTTTACCGCGAAAATTTCAATGGCATAACTACTACGAGGCTTACACCTCGGGCAGTTATCTGAAGTACCTGTCGAACAGCGTGTTCGTTACCGCCCTTACGATGATTTGTGTCATTCTGCTGGCTTCTATGGCAGCCTATGCGATCTCCCGGTTCCGGTGGAAATACGGCAATGTCGTGATGACCATTTTCCTGATGGGGATGATGATTCCGATGCAGGCCACGCTGCTGCCGCTGATGATTATTTTCAAAAACATGCATATTCTCAACACCCACTGGTCGCTGATTCTGCCGTACATCGCGTTCTCGACTCCCATCGCCGTGTTCATCTTGAGCGGCTTCATGAGAGCTATTCCACATGAGATCGAAGAATCGGCGTTCATCGACGGGGCGAGCGTGTACCGGATCTTCCGCAGCATTATCCTGCCGGTGTCGATTCCGCCTGTCATGACCGTATGTATCTTAACCTTCATCAATATCTGGAACGAGTACATCCTGGCTGCTACGTTCATCTCGTCAGAGAAGCTCAAAACCCTTCCATTCGGGGTCTATACCTTCGTGAGCCAGTATTCGGTCAACTACGGGAATATCGGGGCCTTCCTGGTGATGGGCGCGCTGCCGGTCATTCTGATCTACTTCTTCCTGTCGAATCAGATTACCAAAGGGATGGTGGCCGGAGCGGTTAAGGGGTAGGGTAAGGCATGCTGAATTCCCTCATTGCATAAAAATGGAAAAGTTTTATAATAGGAAACGGCAGAACAGGTGCGTAAAGGGGAGAGTCTTATGAAGCTCGGCTTTCATTCCATTCATCATCGGTTGTTCTTGCTGTTTCTTTTTTGCATGTCCAGTATTCTGCTTATTGTCAGCCTGCTGTACTATAACCGGACTACAGACCAATTGCATGAGAAGATCGGTGATTTGTCGCAAAAAAACGTCGCCCAGAGCGCAGGCCTATTCACGCTTCTCTATAAGGGGTATGACGCCTTGTCCAAATCGCTCAGCAATAACTTCGAGATGATCCGCTTGATTAATGAGAAGACGGACGGGCCGGCGGTGGCCTATATCAATGAGCAGACGGTGACGAATATCATCGGCTCGATTTTTTATTCGCGGGACGATCTGGTGGGTATTCATGTGATCACGGACCGCGGCAAGATCTACAACTATGGCAACTATATGAATGTGGTCGATCCGAATTATAGGCAGGAGGACTGGTACCGGCAATTGCAGGCTTCCTCAGGGAAAATGGTCTGGCTCGGGGTGTACCCGCACTCCCTGATCGACCAGGTGGAGGACAGTCCGGTCTTCGCCTTCGGGCGGCAGCTCTATGACCTGAATGAGCATAAGCCGATAGGCATCGTGCTGTATGAGACAGACCCGCAGCCGGTGCTGGACGCGCTGGAGAATCTGAAGCTGGGCGCGCACAGCCAGGTCTACCTGATGTCCCCGGATGGACGGTTTGTCACCTCGGCCACAGATCCGCAGCCGGACGCTGCCCGTCTGCCTAAGCTCCCCGCTTCGGAGCATGTGATGGTTCAGCAGGAGCGCGGCCAACTGGTTGTGGCGTCTAAGCTGTCTTTCTCGGGCTGGTGGGTGATGAGTATTACGCCGGACAAGGATCTGAATGTGGAGCTGGTGGAGATGAAGCGTTATCTCTTGATCGTGATTTCGGCGCTGATCCTGGTCTCCACATTAATTGCTTCCATTGTATCGAAGACCATCTCTTCGCCGCTGAAGAAGCTGATCCGCGAGATGCGGCAGGTGGAGGTGGGGAATTTCCGCGGCATGGTCAAGGTCTCTTCGTATCAGGAGATTAATATTCTGGTCGCTTCCTTCAACCGGATGGTCCGGCGGATCGAGGAGCTGATTGAACGGGTCAAGCTGTCCTCGGTCAGCGAAAAAAATGCGGAGCTGCATGCCCTGCAGTCTCAGGTGAACCCGCATTTTCTATACAATACGCTGGATATGATCTACTGGATGCTCGACGAGGAGGGCAATGAACAGCTTGGCGAGCTGGTGCTGTCGCTGTCCTCAATGTTCCGCTACAGCAGCCAGTGGGAAGACGGGGCTGAGGTGAGCCTGAGGGAGGAGCTGGAGCAGATCGGGCATTACCTGAAGATTATCTCGATCCGTCTGGAGGGCCGCCTCGTAATCGTGACGGATATCGATGAACGCTGGCTGAACATAAGGGTCCCGAAGATGACGGTGCAGCCGGTCATTGAGAATGCGGTCAAGCATGGACTGGAGCCGCTCTCGCGTCAGGGGATTCTTAAGGTATACACCCGGCAAGAGGACGACCACCTTGAGCTAATTGTGGAGGATAACGGGGACGGAATGAACGGGGAGCAGCTTGCAAGGCTACAGGAGTCGCTGAATGTGGATGGTCCGGATAGTTCTGGCTCCAGTGGCAGAGAAGGCGGCAAAAGCGGGATCGGACTCCAGAACCTGCACCGCCGCCTGCGGTTCATGTTCGGGGAGGGCTATGGTCTGCAAATTCAGAGCTTCCCCGGTGAGGGGACGCAGGTGGCGATCGTGCTGCCTATTCCAGTGGAAGGAGAGCGACCAGGATGAATATTCTTATAGCCGATGATGAACGGGCCATCCGTGAAGGCATCAAGCGTACGATTAAGCAGATTAGTGCAGAGCATCAGGTGTTCGTGGCTGAGCGGGCGGAGGAAGCGGTGAAGATTCTGGAAGAGCAGCACATCCATATCGTGCTGACCGATATTCTGATGCCGGGCATGAACGGGCTGGAATTCATGAAAATCTCGAAACGCCGGTATCCGTATGTGAAATGGATTGTCATCTCTGCCCACAGCGAATTCTCCTATGCCCAGGAAGCGGTCCGGCTGGGGGCACGGGACTATCTGCTCAAGCCGATCGGCAAGCATAAGCTGACCGAGCTGATCGACAGCCTGACAAGCGAAATCCAGCAGGATAACCAAATCTCGCGGCAAGGCGAGCGGCTGAAGGCCAGTCTGCGGTTCCTGCGCGAGGGGGTTTTTCAGCGGCTGGCCTCCGGGCTGGATATCGGGAATCTGGACATCGACGCGTTCATTGAAGATTATCACTCCTTCTATCTGGTGATGGTTCAGCTGGAGGCGGGGGATCAGAGCGCCCGGCTGGAGCATTTCATTGTTGAGAATGTTCTCTCCGAGCTGATCGAGCGGTATGGGCGGGGCTTCGTGGTCAGCTATGACCGCCAGCACCTGCTGGGCCTGATCTCACCGGGCGAGAGCGTCCGGGTAGAGCAGTTCCAGGAGGAGGTGAAGACGCATCTGACGCATTATTTGAAAATCCCTTTTCAGATGATCTATTCCGGGCGGAGCTGTGACTTCCATACAGTGCCGCAGATCGTGAAGCGGATGCGGGAGGCTTCGGCCTTCCAGGGGCCGCCGCTTGAGCCGCTCAAGGGGAGTGGAGAGAAGGCGATTGAAGTCGCGCTGCACTACATTAAGGAGCATTTCTACGAGGAGCTGTCGCTGGAGAGAATCGCTTCGGTGGTGTTCTTGAATCCGGCGTATTTCAGCCAGCTGTTCAAGCAGAAGACGGGGCAGGGGTACAAGGAATATGTCACCTCGCTGCGGCTGGAGCAGGCGAAGCTGCTACTACTGAATCCGGGGCTGAAGCTGGCCGATATCGCAGAGCGGGTAGGTTACCAGGACATGCGCCATTTCACCCAAATGTTCCGCAAGAAATACAACCTTACCCCCACAGAATACCGCCAGCAGGAGAGCATCAGCATTCTTAGGAGCAAGGGTACTCTGTGAGGATGTCTACGACTTCGATTCTTCCGTTAATCAACAGCTCTGGGAGCGTATTATTGTAATTACCTTTCCAATATTCTCTGGCTTGTTCGATTTTACGGGAGAATGGGGCCCCGTCTTCCTTGGGCAATAGACTGCCGTCACCTTCAAAAATAGCTCCAGTGACCTTAAGCTTCACGATCTGCAGCACTTTCCGGTGATACGAATCGAATATGCTTTTCCACATCAGGGCGTCTTCATAGCTCTTTGCTGCGTATAAGCAAGACAAACGTGAAGGATACTCAGGATGTTCCTGTAACCTTACCATTTCAACGATCACCTCTCGAACCGCTCGGATGGTCTGCTCCGCATACTTAACCGTAACATCTGCATCCTCTTTATCCAATTTCAAACCGTCATCAGTATAATTGCCGTGCAGGATTTGAATAACGTCTTCCCCTTTGGCATTCAACTGTTCTTGCTCAAAAAAGAAGCGATACAAGGTGTTTTTTTGCTGGTTGTCAAAATGAATGATTTGATTCAGGGCCATCTTCTTCCGGGTTACAATGTGGTAAACGTATCTTTCGCTTGCTTGCATAGTCTGCCTCCTGTAGATATGGTTGATTACACTAATTCAATCCATCAATAATTAACCCAGTGCTCCAGCGTAACAGCGCGGGTAAGGCCAATGGATTCGGCGAGGCGGATGGAGGCGAGGTTGTTCTCCAGCACCTGGTACCTGGGAATGTAGCCCCGTTGCAGAGTGTGGAAGACTGCTGTGCGGACTACGCGCTGTGCCAAGCCTCGCTGTCTGGCAGCTTCTATGGTACGCACACCGCCAATCTCCCAGATTCGTTCCTCATTGCGGTACACCATACATGTACTGAGTGGCGTATCCCCGTCAAATAACGTCACAGCGAACGCCCCGTCTGCAAAATACTGCGTGATCTCCTCTAGCGAATAATCATTCGCCATCCACAGCGGCAGCAGCCGTTCATCGATAGCTTCACTGACCGTGCAGGCCTCATCTGCGCTGAACCCCTGGCCTTCGGCCGAAGAATAAGAATATAGACTACGGACCCGCCGCAGTGCGAAATACGGTTCCAGCGCCTGACGGTACGCATCCTCCTGAAGCTTGAAGACCAGGTTGGCGTCCCGCGGCAACCGCTTCAGCAGGGCAGGGAAGACCTCAGGACTGCTGTAGTCCATCAGCACAACGGTGTCAGCCTCCGGGTAGGTCCGGTGATCATAGCCGAAGGTAGTGGCAGGCATAAGCAGCAGCACGCCCCACTCCTTCTGCTGTTCAATCAGCACACTGTCGATCTGTGCATGATAAGCCGTCATCATTTTGAGCAGCGTAACATTCTTCAGCGGATTCCGGCGTAATCTTTCCATTATGGCTGTATAGTGACTCATGCGGGATCACTCCTTTTGCTCAGATTCATCGATTGTTCAATGTCATCCAGACGCTGGAACAGACGCTTATATTCAGATAACATTGCGGGATCATCTACCGGGACACTGGACCTGTAAAAAAGGATATCGCCCGTCCCCTCGTTGATCCGGCCCTCCGCTTCAAGGAGCTGTTTCAAATGTCTGGCGGTTCCGAGACTGCCCGAGATGAAGTCAACCGTATCCGGGAATATCTTCCGCAGGCTTCCCTCGAAGTAGGGGAAATGGGTACATCCAAGAACCACTGTGCTGTACCGCTTAAGGTCCAAGTGGGCCAGCTCACTTTTCAGATAGGGAATAATTCTCTCTTCGTCAAAATCAAAATGCTCCGCAAACTGAACCAGCCCGGGCAGCGGCAGACTGTCTACAATCTCCCCGTGATCAATGCGGTGCATCAAATCATGATACTTCTTCTCCTGCAGCGTTAAGCGGGTGGCGAGTACCAGCACCTTCTTCTGCTTGCCCTCCGATTGTTCAACCGCAGGCTTGACTGCCGGCTCGATCCCGAGGACCGGGAAGTCATACCGCTGCCGCAGCTCTTCGATCACGATGCTGGTGGCTGTGTTACAAGCGATAACCAACGCTTTGATATGCTGCTTGGCCATGAATTCCACCGCTTGCAGGATGTACTCCCTGACTTCGTCTTTCGTCTTCTCCCCATAGGGCACATGGTCTGTATCTGCATAGAAGAGGTAGTCCTCTTGCGGCAAGAGCTTAAGCGCCTGATGAAGCACGGTTAACCCGCCAATTCCGGAGTCAAAAAATCCAATTCGCATATGTCCACTCTTTCCGTCATTATTAAAAGGATTCTATTATTCTATCATTAGACTTATTGTAGAACTATAGTGTATGGATAAAATCGAAGGAGGAGAGGGATTATGGCTGAGAAGACTAAGGTTGTAGAGGTGGTTCCGTATGATCCGGCCTGGAAGGCGGAACATAGCAGAATTGAGAAGCGGATGCTGGAGATCGCCGGAGATCTGATTATCGCAGCGGAGCATGTGGGCAGCACCTCGATTGAAGGATTGTGGGCCAAGCCTGTGATTGATATCGATCTGGTGATGGAGAGCTATGACCAGCTGCCGGAGATCATCCGCAGACTGCAGGCGTTCGGTTATGAGCATCAGGGTAATCTGGGCATTGAGGGCCGGGAAGCCTTCAAGAGCAACCAGGATGACGGATTCATGAAATACCATCTTTATGTATGTCCCAAGGACGGCAAGGGTTACGTGGAGCATATCCGGTTCCGTGATTATCTGCGCAGCCATCCCGCTGCCCGGGAGGAATATCAGGCGGTTAAGCAGCGGCTGGCTGAAGAGTACCGTTATGACATTGATGCCTATTGTGACGGGAAGACGGCGTTTGTGCAGTCTATTCTGCGGAAGGCGTCACAGCAGCAAGAATGAGGTAAGGTTACCGGGTAGGGGTCCAGAATCCCTCAGCGGACGGCTTGTCTGGCAGCACTGCCTCGTATACACGCATTCCCGCCGGGTCATAGAAGCCGAATGTCCTCCAGCCGTTAAGCTGAGGGGAACCGAAGCAGATATGCAGCTCACGGGCTGTATTGTCACAGACCATGGACCATAAGGTGCCTAAGCCTTCGCTGTAATGGTGACAGCAGATCCCTTCGGGATATTCGCGTCCTGCGGCAGCTTTCATGGCTGCTACAGGATCGATAGGGGTGTTATCGTCCATAAGTGCTGCACGCAGCGCGTCATATCTTGTCCATGAGTTCTCCATGACTTGCTGATTGTGTAGCTGCATGGAGGGCAGGGTGTAATGGTTCGCCGAGAGCACAAGCTGGCTTGTGCTTAAGCTGGCAGCAGCCGGATGATATTGGATCGCTTTCCCGGTACCAGCCGTCTCCACAAGGGCGATGTTCCCTTGGGCGTCAGAGATCAGGAAGTTTCTGTAGTCAGCCACCGGCATGCTGCGCATGAGCTGGACCGCTTCTTCCGCGGTAGTACATTGATCCAGCAAGGCCCGGACTACGCCTGGAAAAATAAAGCCCTCCCCGGTCATCTCCGGCCGGACTCTCCCCGAGGTGGTGGTTACGGTAAGCCCTGCCTCATTCATCCCGTCATAACGCCCGAACAGCTGCAGCGCAAAGCCGGTATGCGCCGGTTTGCCCTTCACCCGGGTTGTGCTGAGCAGCAGCTGATTATACGGCTCATCCTCCCAGCCAAAATCATAATTACGCATATGACAGATATGTCCGCTCTGTTCCCCACTTGCTCCAGTTCGGTAGGCTGCCTGTGTGCAGTGGCCCGGTGCCTGAAAATAGGAATAATAGAATACGACATGGGCGGCCTCTACGCCGGTCTCATCGGCGAAGCCTTGAATTTCTTCATTCAAGCCGGGGCAGTAGCGCTCGAAGCTCTCCATGGCTTTGTCCGCAGCATAGGGAGTCAGCGGGGAGGCTCCCATGAAGGGGGAGGACAAGAAGGATAGCATGGCGGAGTTATTCTTATGATGGGCGCCCAAGGCGCGTCCGACCTCATAATGAGTGCCTTCGGTAACGAGATGTGTAAATTGTGCGGTCTTGCGCTGTAACAGGGGATTAGCATCCATGTGAATGTTCCTTCTCTCGGTTATTCTCTGCGCAGAGTAGGTTCATTATAAGGGGCCTATAGATCAGGCGGCAAAGCCTGATGCGCCCCAAATCCCCGGATGCGCAGCCAAGCGGCGAAGCGCAGTTATGAATTAGTCACATTTTCACTGGAATAGAAGGAAATACTTGTATTATTGAGGTTTTTAAGGTAAATTATTGGTAAGACTTTCGGATTACAATTCTTCCGGAAGTGCAACCTAATACTTGGTATATGCAAGCCGAAGAGGAGCATTTCCCCCAAATGCTCCTTTTTGCGTGGGCAGGCTGTTAAGGTGCGAATGAAACGGTCTGAAGCACATAGCGGATGAGGAAGAAGGCAATGATCAGTATGGAGAAGGCGCTTAGCAGAAAAGAAACAATCTCTCTACCTGAACGTTTGGTTCGCCGCATTACGGTCACCTCGGAGTATAGGAATGGATTAGCCGTCACAGGTTATGCTCTATCCATCCATATTATACATAATTATTCCAGGACTGTAATACAAGCCAAAACAGGCTGTGCAGACCAGACTTATGTTTGTTATTGCTGCCCAAAGTAAGTTAGAATGAACCTACGCCAAAACAGCTTAGAAATCATTTACTTCAATGGAGGCATTGCACCTATGTCAGATTTTAATACAGAACATGAGAATCAGCCGCTGAACCGGACCCTGTTGAATGAAGCCGGGCTGGACCCCAAGGAACCCGTGGATCTTAATAACTGTGAGAAGGAGCCCATCCATATTCCCGGACTTATTCAGCCGCATGGTGTATTGCTGGCTGTAACTCAGGACACAGCTCCTAGGATTGTCCAGGCCAGTCTGAATACGGGTAAGTTACTGGGAACAGCTGCAGAATCACTGTTAGGAACGCCTATGGCTGACCTGGTAGGCCCGGAGCAGCTGAAGATGATGCTTGAACGCAGTGTGAATGCGAAAGAAACAGCAGATTTACAATATATAGTTATAACGATTAAAGTGGCAGATCAGCCGGTGGACTTCTTCTGCATCATTCACGAAAGTGAAGGGTTGATGATCGTTGAACTGGAGCCTGCCTCCATCGATCAGAGCGACAGCTCCAATGACTTCGACTGGATCCGCACGTTCTTCGGACGGCTGAAGCATACGGCGAACCGTCTCGAAGCCAGCCAGGCCGCCGCCGAGCAGGTGAAGGAGATGCTCGGTTATGACCGGGTCATGATCTACGAATTCGATGAACAGTGGAACGGCAAGGTGATTGCGGAAGCCAAGGAAGAAGGACTGGAACCGTTCCTTGGCCATCATTATCCTGCGTCTGACATTCCGAAGCAGGCGCGTGAGCTGTATCTGCGCAACTGGCTGCGAACAATCGTCGATGTGAACTATCTTCCGGTTCCGATCACCCCGGTGCTGCAGCCGCTTACCGGTAAGCCCTTGAACCTCAGCTTGTCCATCCTCCGTAGTGTGTCTCCGCTCCATATTGAGTATTTGCAGAATATGGGGGTAGGCGCAACGACCACCATCTCGCTGATCAATAATAACAAGCTCTGGGGACTGATCACCTGTCATCACTATTCTCCCAAGTATGTCCCGCACCGTATCCGTAATCTGTGTAATTTCCTGGGCGCCTTCTTCTCGAGTGAGCTGTACCAGCGTCAGCAGCTCGACAATTATCAGACGGAGCTGGAGCTGCGGACCAAGGCGATGAGGATTGTCGATATTTTCACAGGTAACGTCAGCTCTTCCCGGGTGATTGAACAGCTCGGCGATGAAGAGCAGACGCTACTGGGTATGATGGAGGCTTCCGGCGCAGCCGTGTGTTATCAGGACAAGCTGATGCTGTTCGGAGTAGCACCCTCCCAGGAGCAGGTGCGGGAGCTTGCCGGCTGGCTGGCAGGGAAGTCGAAGGATTACACCTACTGCACCTCCAGGCTCAGTCTGGAATATGAATCAGCCAAAGCTTACAAGAATAAAGCCTCCGGTGTCATCTATCTCTCCCTGACTCCAGGACACCAGAATTACATGATCTGGTTCAGGCCTGAGGTGGTCGAGATTGTGGACTGGGCCGGAGATCCGGCTAAGGCTGTCATTCAGGAGAATGACGGACAGCGCCTGTCTCCCCGCAAGTCCTTTGAGAAATGGCGGCAGGTGGTTCAGTCCACCTCACTTCCGTGGAGAGAGCAGCATCTTAACATTCTGCCTCAGCTCAAATCTATTCTGCGTGGACAGACCGAGAACCAACTGCGTCAGGCGGAAGAACAGGCCCTGCAGAATGCCCGCAGTCTGCGCCACAACGAACAGCGGTATCTGCAGCTGATGGATCTGTCTCCGGTAGCCTTCTTCATGATTACCGATGATGTGATCGCCTACTGCAATAACCGTGCAGTGGAGCTGATGGGTGAAGAGAAAGGAAAATCCCTGATCGGGCAGCCGTTCCTGAACTATGTGCAGGAGTCTTACCGGCCAGCCCTGGAGCAGCACTTCACAGACCTGAGCCAGAATGTGACCCAGTTCGTATCCGATCAGGGACAGTTCCTGAGCAGTGACGGGCAACCGCTGGACGTAAGCCTGAGTCTGGCCTCGGTTATTCATGGCGGCAGACCATCCATTATGGCGGTGCTTAACACTGGAACCGGTACAGAGGCGAAGGGTGAAGCCTATATCGATGCGGCCAATCAGATGCAAAGTTATCTGACGACCGATTCACTAACCGATCTGCCGAACCGCCAGGCCCTTGTGCATGAGCTGGATCAGCGCTGGGAGGATACGCTGAATACCCGGGAACCCTTGCTGCTGCTGTCGATTGATATCGATGATTTCCATTCCTATAATGCGGTACACGGGCTGAAGGGCGGCGATCTCTGTATCCAGTCGGTAGCCGACGTACTGAATATCATCAGCATCACGCACGGCACCTTCGTGGCCCGCTTCAGCGGGGCGAACTTCATCCTCACGATGGCGGGTGCGTCCGCCTCCCAGGCGGAGCAATTAGCCGAGTCAGTCCGTCAAGGTGTCTCCGATCTGCAGATTCCCCGCGACCGCTTTGAAGAGGAAGGGGTGGTCACTGTAAGCATAGGCGGCCTGTTGAAGGTACCTGTTCCCTCTGACCGCCCGTCTGACTTCATTGCCAAGGCGGAGAAGGCTCTTTATGAGGCGAAGTCTGCCGGGAAGAACCAGGTCGTGTTTTATTAAAATAAAATTTATATGCTTCACACTATAAACTATCCTTCTATTTCTCGCTGAAACGGTACCGTCCTTTAAAAGGACTACGAAGCCGTTTCTACTTGACACCCGCTAGTACTATCGTGTATCCAGAGAAGAAGCCGGATGAGTCCATATTGGACTTGTCCGGTTTTTTTAGAAAGAATTTATATGTTTTGGGGCCCCCGCAAAGTTTTTGGGTCATCACCTACGCTAAAGCTCCACTTTGTGGGGTTATTTTGCTGTCCTATTCGTCCAATCCCCCGCAGGTAATCCGCATACATTACAGAGTAACCGTTGGTGCTGTCCAGAATCTTGTATACCATCATCCACATGATCCGCATTATCCAGAGCGAGGTGAACCACATTGTCTGTAGAGAAGCATACGCTGGCGGCAGGAACGCCCTATGCCACACCTTATTATGTCATTAGCAGCGGTGTCCCCGGACCTGTATTCATGATCATCTCCGGTGTTCACGGCAATGAGCCGGCGAGCAGCCGTGCAGCGCAAGGCATCGCCAGCCGGCTCAGCCGGGGAGATCTGATGCTGCGTTCAGGAAAGCTGATTATCGTCCCGCTGGTGAATCAAATCGCACGGCGCAAGGGGATTCGCGGGAAGCCCGACCTGAACCGTACCTTCCCGCGCGGACAAGGCGCCCCGGCCCGTCATCCATTGTCGGCAGCCGTATGGCAGCTTGCCTTGCGCTACCGTCCCTCGTGGGTACTGGATCTGCATGAGGCGAACGGGTTGTCCGAGCTGAATCCGAAGCGGGTCGGCCAGACTCTGATCATCAGCCCGGTCAGCCGGGCGCATGGACTGGCCAAGCAAATTGTGATGCGGATGAATCAGACGATCACGAATAGAGCTTACCGCTTCAACATACGGCATAGGGAGCGTGCAGGAACTTCCCGGATGGCCTTCCAGCGCCTGCTCGGTGCCCGGGCGGTGACCGTAGAGACCTGCTGGAGCCTGGATTATGCCTTAAGAGTAAGGCTGCAGAGCGAGATCGTATACCACTTTCTACGGTCTCAGGGAATGATCGGCTAATTACGGGTATGACACTAGGAGATTGACACAACTGAATATAGTGTATATAATATATATATACACTAGTTACAACAAACACAAAGGAAGCTGATGCTGCTGCATGAATATCGTGATATCAAGTACATCTGGCGAACCCATCTACGCCCAGATTGTGGGACAGGTCCGCCAGATGATTCTCCAAGGCGAGCTGGTCTCGGGTACTCCGCTGCCATCGATCCGCTTACTGGCGAAGGAGCTGCAGATTAGCGTCATTACCACAAAGCGGGCTTATGAGGAGCTGGAGCGGGAGGGGCTGATCAACTCGATTGTCGGCAAGGGGTCTTTTGTCTCCGGGGCCGATCAGGAATATATCCGGGAACAGCGGCTGCGGATGGTAGAGGGCAAGCTGAAGGAGATTATTGACGAGAGCAGACAACTGGGCATGGAATACGCTGAACTCGCGGAGATGCTGAAGCTGCTCTATGAGGAGGAACAGGAATGAGTACTGTAATTGAGCTGGACCATGTAACGAAGAGCTACGACCGTTTTGAGCTGAAGGATATTTCGTTATCGATTAAGGAGGGTTACATTACCGGGCTGATCGGCCCGAATGGTGCAGGCAAGACCTCAATGATCAAGTTGATGATGGGCTTAATCTCGCAGGATCAAGGGGACATCCGGGTCTTCGGCCAGAACAACCGTCAGGAGCAGGCTGCGATTCGGGGGCGGATCGGCTACGTCTCGGATGAGAGCTTCTATTATGAGCATATGACCGTGAAGCAGATGAAGAACATTATTGCTCCGTTCTATCCCGGTTGGAACAACGATACATATCTGAGATTTCAGGAGCAGTTCAAGCTGTCGCCGGGCAAGAAGATTAAGGACTTGTCAAAGGGGATGAAAATCAAATTCTCACTCGCCGTAGCCTTGTCCCATGGTGCCGATCTGCTGATTATGGATGAGCCTACTTCGGGGCTTGATCCGATCTTCCGCCGGGAGATGCTGGAGCTGCTCAGTGAGCATATCCAGGATGAGAAGAAGTCGATTCTATTCTCCACTCATAACACTACGGATCTGGACCGGATTGCCGATTATATTGTATTCATTAATGAGGGACGGGTTGTGTTCCATGAGATGAAGGAGAGTCTGAGCGAGCGCTATCTGCTGGTCAAAGGCGGGAAGGAGCTGCTGGACCGGGATGTCCGGCGGTGGTTCGTGGGGCTGCGGGAGAACGGGCTGGGATTCGAGGGCCTGATCAGCAATCGTGCGGAGGGCGAACATTACTTCAGGGACACGGCACTCTGCGAGACACCTACGCTGGAAGAGATTATGTACTATACGGTAAAAGGGGACGAAGCCCATGCATAACTCGGTTGCGCTAATCCGCAAAGACTTCATGCTTACCCGGAAGTTCGCTTTGCTGCTGATTCCCTATTTTGTACTTATGTTATATTCCAACGCACAAGCCTATACGGTATTCGCTTTGTTACCAGCATTGCTGCTGCTGATTAACGCCTGTACGATTGATATGCAGAATAACAATCAGAAGTTTCTGGCCACACTGCCGGTGCCGAGACAACGGCTGATTCAAGCGAAATATTTGACGCTCCTGCCGCTCGCGCTGTTTAGCCTCGTCTGTACCATTGTAATGTACTATGTTGCTGTGACGCTGGGCAAGCTGGACGAGCCACTGCGCTGGAAGGAGCTGGGACTGATTACGGCGCTGGTTCCGCTGCTGGCCTCATTCTATCTCCCGCTGTATTACTGGTTAGGGCAAAAAGGGATGCAGTTCGTCAATGTAGTTTTTATGATCGTAATTATGCTGAGTTTCACTACATTTGGAAGCTTGAACAAAGAGTTTCCGGCTCTCGCTCAATGGGTTCAGGACGGTAAAATAGACAATATGCTGCCCGTAGTCATCGGCGTGCTGGCATACCTCATCATTATCTATAGCTCCTATCTGATTTCGTCGCGAATTTATATGCACAAGGATATTTAGCTTCATTGCCGGTATGAGCTTCATCCCAAGAATGACCTCACCTTCCACTGTCCAGTGGCAGTCTGAGGTCATTCTTGATCATTCACACATGGTTCACTCAGCGGAAGTTCCCGCTCCGTTCCAGGTTCTCTACGAAGTCCTTGGCTTCCTTGAGGCCCAGATTCCGCGCTTCGCGCACGACCTTGATTGCCTGGATCTTCTTGCCCTCGGCTATCAGCAGGCGGATTCTCCGCTCGAGGTCCGGTGCCAGCTCCGGGTTCTGCACGAATAAGGGAGCCGGGATGTCAGTAGCTCTGCCGCTAGCCGGGGAAGAGTACATTCCGCCGTAAGCATCTCTTTGCGCTAACCGGGACTCTAGCTCATTCACACGTCTCTTCAGACTGAACACACTCAGCATAAGCAATAGCGCCAGCACCAGAGCCAGAATGGCGATGAGATCGATCGTATCCATATGTTCCATAGGCATTGCTCCTTCCTTAATTATCTACTACCCGTAAGAAGAAAGAATGAACACTTCAGGCTTGATTGTTGATTGTATCCGCCTGGGCGGGACCCTACAATGAGTTACAGGAACAGTACACCTATTGCTTCAACGGTACGCGGATTCCCAATTCATCTATAGGAGTGATCGCAATGAACGAAGCCACACATATGAAGGCGATTCGGATACATCAATTTGGAGGGCTGGAAGAGTTAAGGTATGAGGAGGCACCGATTCCCGTTCCCGCAGCGGACGAGATTCTGATTAAGGTGGCAGGGACCGCGTTCAATCAGGCAGATGTCAAAATCCGCAAGGGCTACCTGCAAGCCTTTTTCCCGCATGAATTTCCTTACATTCCTAACTTTGAGGTGTCGGGTACGGTGGAGGCAGCAGGAGCAGAGGTTACGGACTTTCAGCCGGGGGACAGAGTCTATGCTGCACTCGATATGTCCCGGGACGGTGCTGCCGCAGAGTATGTGGTCACCAAAGCGCAGTATGCTGCGCTGGCGCCAGTCTCCCTGGAGCTATCCGATGCTGCCGCGCTGCCGATTGGTGTCTTAACCGCATGGCAGGGGTTATTCGATCATGGTAACCTGCCGCAGAGTGGGCGTGTACTGATTGCCGGAGCCGCTGGCGGGGTAGGCAGCTATGCAGTGCAATTTGCCAAGCAGCATGGAGCGTATGTTATCGGGACTTCCTCGGCGGCCAGTATGCCGATGCTTCAGGAGCTGGGGATTGACGAAATCATTGATTACACCAAGGAGAGCGTCACGGACAAGTTGAAGGATAAGGTGGATCTGATCCTCAATCTGTCCCCTGAGAGCACTGAGGTACTCAACACATGGCTGCCGCTGCTAAAAGAGGGAGGAGCGCTGATCTCGGCGGTGAATCCTGCGGACGAAATGCTGGCAGCGCAGCTTGGCGTTAAGGCACACCGGCTGTTTGCACAAGAGGATCGCACGCTGCTGACGCGGGTTGCAGAGCTGGTGGATGCGGGCAAGCTGAAGCTCTGGATTACCGGCCGTCTGCCGCTGGCCGAGCTGGCTGCCGCACATGCCATGAGCGAGGCCGGTAAGCTCCGTGGTAAGGTACTGATTACGATTTAAGACTTAGCGATCAGAGTCGACTGCATGAATAAGACCTCATTATAGATCACCGCCAGCTCCTCGGGAGTATAAGGCATCCCGCTGTGCAGCCATTCTTCCGTAATTCCGAGAAAAATGGATGCGGAATGCGCAGCGAGATACTCTGGAGGAACCGCCGGGTGGCCGGTAAATACGCCATTCATCTCCAGCTTCCGGTAGAAGCTGCGCTTGATAACCTCCTTGAATTGCCCCGGAAATGCCGCATCCCCTTTGGCCCCGAGAAATAAGCGGATTCGCTCGCCGTGCTGGTGCAGATACTCAAGGATATGCACCAAGGGCGGATAGGGCAAGCCCTTCAGATAATGCCCGGACATCTCTTCACGTACGATTTTGACAACCATCACCTGCTCCAGACCTGTCAGTATTTCCCTCTGCAGCTGCTCCAGGAGATCGTATTTATCTGTAAAATGCAGATAGAACGTTCCCCTGTTAATATGTGTTCTAAGCGCCAGCTGGCGTACGCTCACCTTGTGAAATCCTTCCTGCTCCATGAGCTGGAGGAAGTTATCCTCGATCAAAGCCCGGGTTCCCGCTGACATCCTCTCATGTATATCGCCCATAATGTGTTCGCCTCTTCCGTTAACTGCTGAAACTCTATCTTTTTAAAATAGGATATTTAAAGCCAAAATTCAAATGTTAGCTAAGCCAAAGTCTTTCTGTTTACCATAAATGAGATTAAATGGTGTATAATTGAGGGAAAGGGAGGCGATTGTAATGACTGATTTCTTCAATCCGGGACCTCATGCGAATTCGACTGATCCCGGCGGGCACAAAGCCAATCATGACGTCAATGAACAGAAGCTTCATAACGAAGGGCCTCAGGGATTCTGGCGGCAGATCTCTGATCTGGTAATTGCAGTAGCTGTTATTGCTTTGATTGTTGTTGTGATCATGTGGATTTTTTGATTATCTTTGATTATATAAGAAGCACTTAAGATTAGCACTTACAGCATGGTCGTCGCTGCGGTGAACATTTGGCCCTCCGGCCGCTGTTGTGTTTGGATTTCCTGATTATAACCGCTCCTCGCGGTAGAAATCCAAACACAGCCTTTGCTTACGATGCGAGCTTTCCTTCGGAAAGCTTTCAGGCGGACGCTATCGCTCCTCCAGTTCCAAATTTCCCCTCCACTTCTTTTGCTTTTTTTGTTAATTTCTTTAGTGCGTCTTATATAACATCTCCACATCCGTCCCATCATAACGGTGAAATCGGGTATTGGATCGGTGAAGCCCATTGGGGGCACGGTTACGGAACCGAGGCTGCCAGAGCGGTTATTGAATTTGCTTTTACCGAAAAGAAGTATCACAAGGTCTATGCCCGGCATTTCGCCTCCAACCCGGCCTCAGGAAGAATTATGCAGAAGTGCGGAATGATCTATGAAGGCACATTGAAAGATCAAATACATAAGATTAATTCGTATGAGGATTTGGTGTATTACGGAATCGTTAATCCCGCTCATCTAAGCCAATAACCCCGAGCCACTCTTCCTTCGCCATCAGCCCTGCACTCGATATTCACTCGGCGTCTGGCCGGTGAACTTCTTGAACTGCCGCATGAAATGGACATCGTTCTCATAGCCGCAACTCGCAGAGATCTGGCAGACGCTATACGTGGTGCTCTTCAGTAAATAGGACGCATGCCCCAGCCGGTTCTGAATGATGTCGCTGACGGCCGGAATGCCGAAGATCTGCTTATAGATCTGCTGAAAATAGGACGGGCTCATGTTCATCCGCTCCGCGAGCTGTTCGACAGAGTACCAGGTGGAGGGGGAACTGAGCACTTCATTTCTCAGGTTCAGGAATGAATCATAGTACTTGCTGACCGGCTGGCTGGCCTCCACATGATGCCGCATATCGCTAAGCTTCATGAACAGGCAACGAATAATGGAGTCGATAATCTCCTGGCGGAAGCTGCCGTTCTGCAGATTCTCCCAGTGAAGCTCATTCACTTTTCTAGTGATATAGAGCGGGTCATGGGCCTTCATTAAGGTGTCCAGCGGCAGCTTCAAGCGTTCAAACCAAGCATTCGCCCCCTCCAGCTCGAAGTGAAACCAGTCATGCACCAGCGGCAGCTCTGCGTCTCTGTAGAAGTAGTGGCTGTTTCTGTTATAGATGATGTAAGTATTCGGTTCAGCATAGACGCTCCGCGTCTGAAGCCTCAGCTCCATCTTGCTCCGAAAGAATACAAAGACGTAATCGCCGGAGCCTTCCGGGCGGTCAATCGTCATGCCCTCTGGATGAATAACATTCGAACCGCACCGCTTTAGGGTGATCATACACAATTCCACCTTTTAGATGATAGATCAGTCAATCAATAGAATAATTCATTTTCTTTCCCGGGACAAGGGAGTACTCTGTGATAGTGAATATGGAGAATACTTCAGTAATGAGAAAGAGGGTTAATTCTAATATGACTGGAACAACGACGAAAGCAGCTACGAAATTCTATACCCCGAACTACCCGAGACCCCAATTTGTCCGCAGCCAGTGGCTGGATCTGAACGGAGAATGGGACTTTAGCTTCGATGATGATCACGCAGGCATTGCGGCGCGCTGGATGGATTATTTTCCGGCCACACATACCATTAACGTTCCATTCACCTACGAGACAGCGGCCAGCGGCATCGGTGAGGAGACCTTCCACCCACGGATCTGGTACCGCAAGCAACTCGTCCTGTCCCCGGCGGTAGAAGGGAAGCGGACGGTGCTGCATTTTGAAGGCGTGGATTATAAGGCGGTCTGCTGGGTGAACGGCGGCTATGCAGGAGAGCATGAGGGGGCGTATAGCCGGTTCTCCTTCGATATTACCGATCTGCTCAGGCAGGATGGCGTGAACGAGATTGTGCTGATGGTGACCGACAGCGACAGCTGTCTCCAGCCCCGGGGCAAGCAGCGCTGGGCGGGCCGGAACCACGACTCATTCTATGTGCAGACCACCGGCATCTGGAAAAGCGTCTGGCTGGAGCATGTCCATGCGACCCGGCTGGATTCTGTGAAAATGACGCCCGACATTAACCGCCAAATGATCCGGCTGGATTACCACATGCAAGGCCTGACCGAAGCAAAGGATCTCCGACTGGAGACGGAAATTACATATCAAGGCGAAAGAGTTAATCTGCATAGCCTGTCGGTGGATAGAGCTTCGATGACCGTGGAGGTCAGCATGATGGAAGGCATTAACGGGCCATGGCTGCAGAACCTGTGGTCACCGGGGAACCCGAATCTTTTTGACATCGAATTCGTGTTGTATGCGGGTGAACAGGAGATAGACCGGGTCGGTTCGTATTTCGGTATGCGCAGCATTTCGATCAAGGGGGGCCAGATCCTGCTGAACAACATCCCTCTGTATCAAAGACTGATCCTGGACCAGGGCTACTGGACCGATACTCATTTGACTCCGCCGTCAGAAGAAGCACTAATTCAAGATATTGAGGCGATTATGGAGATGGGCTACAACGGTCTGCGCAAGCATATGAAGGTGGAGGACGCCCGGTTCCTGTACTGGTGCGATGTCAAAGGGCTATTGGTCTGGTCGGAGATGGCGGCTACCTATGAATATAACGATGAAGCGCTGGAGCGTTTCACCAGGGAATGGCTGGAGGTCGTGCAGCAGCAGTATAATCATCCGTGCATCATCACCTGGGTGCCTTTTAACGAATCGTGGGGTGTGCAGAATATCCTTCATGACGTCCGGCAGCAGACATTCACGGAGGGTATCTATTATTTGACCAAATCAATAGATCCCCATCGGCCGGTCATCACGAATGACGGCTGGGAGCATACCGTGTCCGACATTCTGACGCTGCATGATTATGTGGAGCGGGGCGAAGCGTTATATGAAACTTACAGGGACAAAGACTCTATTACCGGCAGCAGCGGCACGTATAACGAATGGAAGTTTGCTTTTGCAGAAGGTTACAGCTATAAGGGGCAGCCGATCATCATCAGCGAGTATGGGGGGATTGCCTTCAAGAGCGAACACGGCTGGGGGTATGGCCAGCAGGTGGATAGCGAGGAAGCTTTTGTGGAGCGGTTCGGCATCTTGACCCGGGCGATTCAGGCCATTCCGTTCATCTCCGGATATTGTTATACACAGGTTACGGACGTTCAGGATGAGGTCAACGGCTTAATGACCGCGGAGCGCGAGCCGAAGGTACCGCTTACGCGGATACGGGAGATTAACCTGCGCCAGGGGATGTAAACTCTTTCAAAAAGCACCGAAGGGGTTGACGAACGAAGAATATTAAACTATCATTCATAATAGTTACAAAAAATTAATATATGTCAGGCAGCATTAGCCGGCAAGAAAGGAGACTGAGTTCTTTTTGAAGAAAGGAATCGTGTGGCTACTGGGTATTGTATTATTGCTATCGTTTGGATCCGAAAGAGCATCTGCGGATGACAGCTCCAGGCTTGACCAAGAGGTTAATGAGGTTATGGGAACTCCATATAAATGGGGGGGCACCAAGGTATCTGAAGGGTTTGACTGTTCCGGATTTATAATATACATATTTGGCAAGTTCAACTTAGATCTTCCGAGAACATCCAAGTCGCAGGCGAGCGCAGGCGAATATGTAGCCAAGTCCGATCTACGTCCGGGAGATCTTGTCTTTTTCGACACCGGAGGCAACGGCATCTCGCATGCAGGCATCTATGTGGGGGATAACCAATTTGCACATTCCTCAAGCAATAATGGAGTAACCATCACCAAGCTGTCTTCGAGCTACTACAAGGATAGATACGTAACCGCCAGAAGAACCATTTCGGAGAGCATGTATCAGAAGATGACTGGCAATTAAATATATTAATACTACGAGCCTCTAGAACTTCTAGGGGCTCTATTTATATATATAGACTGATCTTTAAATGATTTGACACGGGAATGAGGTGAGATTATAATGGTCGCAGCAACTATAGTCATGACTGCTATGAAGGAGGTCAACCTTGGAATTAGAACAATATATTGGTGTGAATGTGCAGCGCGCGGCACTTAAATTGAATAATTACTATCAAAAGGTAGTTAACCCGTTTGACATCACAGTGGATCAGTGGGAAATCCTAATCGTACTATGGGAAAAGGAAGGAATCACGCAAAAAGAACTTGCCGAGAGACTGCACAAGGACCAGACTAATGTTGCACGAATGCTGTTTAAGCTGGAAAAGAAGGAGTTTATATATCGTGTGGTTCATGAAACGGATAGAAGGTCTTTGCGTGTATATTTAACGCCTAAAGGACGAGATATTAAAGATGAAATTCTGGCCCCTTCCAATGAAGCCTATAATAAAACGATCCAGGGGTTATCCAAAGAAGAAGTTGAGACGTTTCGAAGGGTTCTTACTGTAATCTATAACAACGTAAAAGACTTATAGCCGACAGAGGAGTTTCTCTGCACTTAAAAGGGAGAGACTTTTCTGGCAAAATACTTGCTGAGGCAACTATGGTTGAGACTATTAATAGCATATTCTATTTCTAAGGAGAGTTGTAAGATGGAACTATCAGCAGAAGAAACAGGGGTTTTCGACGCCAAGTATAGAGCATTAACCATTGGAATTATTCTTGCTGTAACTACCGTTGCGTTTGAAGGTTTAGCAGTGGTTACAATTGCTCCAAGCCTGGCACAGAAATTGAACGGGCTGCATTTATACGGCTGGATATTCAGCTCTTTTCTGTTGGCACAAATCCTGGGAACGATGATCATAGGAGCGCGGATTAGCAAAAACGGCGTATTTGCATCGTTTGGCCTATCCATACTATTTTTTGTGATCGGCATCGTGATTGCGGCTACTTCCGTGAATATGCTTACCCTAATTATAGGGAGAGTTTTTCAAGGCTTTGGTGGAGGTGCTATCATTACATGTGTGTATTACAGCATTACTGTAGGTTATCCCGATAAGCTGAGAACGAGAATACTTGCTTTGTTTTCCGGCGCATATATTTTACCTGCATTAATTGGCCCTTATATTGCCGGGCTTATAGCGGAGCATATCTCCTGGAGAGTTGTTTTTTGGCTGGTGCTTCCCTTCATTGGTTTGGCCGTCTTGCTGACGCTTCCCGCTTTCCGAAAATTTACAGGTAGAGTGAATACACCGTCCAAGAATAACCGAAAAGAAGGCTTTGCAGTACTACTGACTATTGGAGCGGGAATGTTGCTGGCTGGGCTGGGCTTTATAACCGATTGGAAAGGCATGGTGCTGTCGGCAGCAGGCTTGCTTATCATGATTCAGCCCTTGCGGAAGCTGCTGCCAGAGGGCACCTTAAGTGCCAGAAGAGGTTTGCCGGCTACGATTGCTTCCAGAGGATTCTTTGTGGCCAGTTATAATGCGACCGAGAGCTATGTTGTCCTGGCTTTGACAGATGTGAAAAAGCTTCCTGCGGATATGGCGGGATTAATTGTAGCCGCAGGTGCATTAAGCTGGTCAGCGGCAGCCTGGATCCAGTCCAAGTTAGATGCCAAGGATCATGGGACGGGACGGAAGAAGCGGGTAACCGTTGGTATTGGATTTATGATTATTGGAGTGGCTGCGGTCATTCTCGCTGTTGGCCTTCCCGAAGGAGGGATCGCATTTGCAGTGATTTCACAGCTTTTCACTGGCTTCGGCATCGGTTTGGCACATCCTACGACCGGAGCGATTGCACTGCAGCATACCACAACAGGTGAGGAAGGAGAGATAGCCGCCAGCCTTCAGTTTACAGATGCATTTAGTCCGGGGTTAAGCATTGGAATCGGCGGAGGCCTTATCGCCGTCAGTCAATCACTGGATTTGGGGTTGTTGACTGGGATTATATTGGCTCTGTCTCTTCAATTGTTTTTCGTTCTTTTAAGTTTTATGCTTTCCTTCCGTATTAAGCAGGCGAAGGGCTTCTTCTAACAGAAAGATTAACAAACTCCAGATCGATATAAGTATTTCTTATAAAAATACCTGAAAGAAATACGGCGCATCATCGCAGCCGATTCAATGATCATCTTCGGATTCCATGGAGAGCAGTTTACTCCTTCCGGTGGCGTGGACTCCTTCATTACCAGTGTCGAACAGCTGCGGCATGGATTGGACATCTTTCCTGTAGACTGAGATAATACAATGGAATCCATCTAAGGTGGTGTATGCAGATGCCGGCAACCTGGACATTTCATGCAAGCAGAATCAGAGTATCCCCTACTGTTAACTAATCATTTACAGGGGGAATCTAGAACCGCCCGGCCACCCTTCATGAAGGAGGCTGGGTGTGTTTTCCGAAAGGACACAACTATGAACCTGTCAGAACTAACCCAACATACTGCATCCCGCCTAAGTCCAATGCGACTGATCCCATGGGCATGTAGATGACCGGGAATTAGCCTGATCTCTACTCCTATAATCAGACGGCGACGTTGCCCTGGAATCCACCGGGGGGAGTCGCCGTTTTTGTTAGGGTGTGTAGCTCATAGTGTGCCCTGGCTCCTCGATATGCACCATCACCCGCACCAAATAATCCTCCGGATGCTTTATAACGATCTCATCCAGCAGGAATTCCTCGTAAGCATCTCTTTTAATAACATAAGTTCAAAACCTTCACAAGCAGGAAACCTAACCCGGATAGCAGGACCGATCCGATCAAGCCGGCTCCGAAGGCCTTGAGGCCCATGCGTCTAAAAGCAGCTAAATCTACGTTCAGGCCGAGGCCCGCCATAGCCATTGCAATGAGGAAGTACGCAGCAAGTATAAGCTTATCCGTGATTGCTTCAGGGATGATCTGCAGAGTATTGACGGTGCTCATTAGCAGGAACCCCAGGATGAACCACGGAACTGGTATAGATTTCAGACGGGATCGTCCGGTCTCCAGGTTTGCCTGCCGCTCCTTGCGGTTGGCCCAGATTCCGATGATTACAGCGATCGGCACCAGCATGGTGACACGTGTTAATTTGACGATGACTGCCAGATCAACCGCCTGCTTGCCGGCCGGCCCAGTTGCTGCAATGACATGAGCAATTTCGTGGAGCGTTGCGCCTGAGAAGATGCCGTAGCCCAGTGGAGTCAGGTTAATGAAAGGGTAGAGAAGGGTATACATCAGTGTGAAAATGGTGCCCAAGATCGCAACGGTTGCCGCGCTGATCGCCGTTTCCTCGTCACTTGCTTTGAGCTGCGGAGCGATGGCTACTACCGCTGCCGCTCCGCAGATCGCCGTGCCGCAGGCCGTCAGCAGTCCCAGTCTGTTTTCTACCTTGAACAGTCTCGCAAGCACAAGCACCGTACAGAATGTGAACCCAATACAAACCAAGGCGATCAGCAGTACCTTGGGGCCAGCCTGAAGGATATCCTTCAGGCTAAGCCGCATGCCCAGCAAAATGATGCCATACCGCAGGAGCTTTTTGGAGGTAAAGGAGATGCCGGGTGTTAAATAACTTGGAACGCCTAGCGTTGCTCTCCAGATCATTCCGAGCAGGATGGCTATTACTAATTGCCCCATAATGCTCAGGAAGGGGAAGATAGATACGTATTTGGCGAACAGGGCCAGCATTAGAGGCAAAGCGATACCGAGCGCAAACCCCAGTTTTTTCTTTTCCTCCATGTGTACCGCGAGTTGTGGATTCATCGAAGTCACGTCCAATAGGTTGGATTTAGTTCCTTTAAACACTATATTCAGTTATGATTGATTAGGGAAATACGGATTTTAAATGTATATCATAATAAATTGTTATCTTAAAGGTGGTGCGCGATCGATCATGCTTGAATCCCTGGTAGTCTATGTAACGGTTGTGGAGCAGCGGAACTTTTCCAGGGCGGCAGAGCTTCTGCATCTGTCACAGCCTGGAGTCAGTCTGCAGATCCGTAATCTGGAGAAGGAACTCGGCGTAAGGCTCATGAACCGTTCGCCCAAATGGGTGAAGTTGACGGAAGCGGGGGAGCTGTTCTATAGACGCGCGAAGGAAATGCTGAATCTCTATGAGTCCGTGAAGCTGGATCTGGCCCGGCTGCATGATACCGTCAGCGGAAGCTTACATATCGGGGCAAGCTTTACGATTGGCGAATATGTGTTGCCCCGGCTGTTCTCATCCTTCGCCAAGCAATATCCCGATGTGGACATGGGGATGACGATTGCGAATTCATCAGAGATTGCGTCTGCCTTGCGGGAGAATAAGATTGAAGTGGGGCTGATCGAAGGAAGTATCGAGGCGGCAGATCTGCAGGTTGTTCATTTTATGAAAGACGAACTGATCATCGTTGCTGCTGAGAATCACCCGCTCTCACGAACGGGCGTGGTGGAGATCAACGTACTGCAGGATCAGATATGGGTGCTTCGTGAGGGCGGCTCGGGGACGCGTTCGTTCAGTAATCATTTTTTGGAACAAGCGGGCTTAAGAGTGATGCGCTCCTATGAGATCAACAGCAGTCAGGGCGTGAAGGAGGCCGTAGCTGCCGGACTGGGGATTTCTATTCTCTCGAAGTGGGTGGTCCGCAGGGAGATCGAGACCGGTAAGCTCATAGAAATTCCTGTGCAAGGCCTGAGCCTTGAAAGAGACTTCTCGATTGTGCGGCTGACCGGTCATGTTCCCAGCAGAGCGAATGAGGTGTTCGTGGAGAGATTGGTGAAGCTGGATAGTACATTTGCCTGAACCAGAATAGTGACGAGGTCATTTAATGGTCTGGTATACGAGGCCTATGGCACCAGAATCAAACGTCTTATTTTCGATAAGCTTCAGATTAGTCTTCTCCTGGATACCTTGGAATAACGGTAAGCCGCTGCCGATCAGGACGGGGGAGACCGTGATTATATACTCATCGATTAAGCCAAGCTGCATAAGAGTGTGTGCGAACCGGGGACTGCCGAGAATGACGATATCCTCGCCTGGCTGCTCTTTGAGACGCTGGATCTCTTCCTCGACGTCCTCTTTGACCAGTCTGGAATTATTCCATTCAACGTTCTCCAGGGTTGTGGAAAAGACCACTTTGGCTGTCTTCTCAATCCATTCCGCATGATCCCGTTCGTGCTGCGAAGCGGAGGGATCTGCTGGGACGGAGGGCCAATAACTATGCATCATTTGATATGTACCACGACCCCAAATGACCGTGTCCGCAGTACTCAGAATTCCCCTCGCGTGGCTCTCCAGATCAGCATCATAGGCAACCCAGCTAATATCCATTGGGCCGTTCGGGCCTTCTACAAAACCGTCAAGCGAAGCGTGCAGGAATAGAACGAGTTTTCTCATATTCGTTGATCCTCCGATATTCAATTTGGTTATTAGGCTTAGTATAACTCATTATGTTTTGAATATTAAAGATTTAAGGATTGATTATGGAAGAGACAACACTAAAGATAGGATTCTAGATTGAACTTGGCTAGGAGTATTACAATATTTGGTATGATCATAATGAATGATGAGCTTGTGTAAGCTGAACATGATCTTGCAGTGTCATAATAATGCTTGTCAGTATAATTAATGATACAATTGTTATCTATGTTTATTAGATAAGGATTTATGTCCGCGGGTAGATGAGACAGTTGATGCGTTATTGGGATGGAAGCGATAAATACAACGTAGTATGTAAACCGTCAAAATCCTGTCAGAGGACGATTAGTACATGATTTAATTATACGATTGAGTCGCGGTTCACTTTTAAATAAGTACTTCTTCACAAAACCCGTATTTTGTACATATGTATAAGACGATCTCTTGTTATTGGCCTACATGTCTGTGTTGTTTGTTTGATTGACACAAAGTCCCCTTATTAACTCTTTCCAAGGGAAAATCTTTGGAGTTTGGTACTACACAATCTAATTACCTCTGTGATATCGAGATTACCGAGCTCTTGCATCAACATTTTGTGCTGAAGGGCGTATGCTTTTAAAGTTCTCGTACTGAATTCTTGAATACGCTTGTCAGCTTCATATAACCTCCACAACTTACTTAATTGCATAACAAAACCTCCCATTAGAAGCGATTAAATCTAGTTTGCTTCTAAGGAGAGGTTTTAATAATCAACTGGTGCGTGTTGAACTAGCGTTCTCCGTTAGCGCAATGACTTGGAAATACCAATTGAGTAGCGTTCCCACCTTCGCGAACCTTCATGGGCTTTAATCTTCTCTTTCTCGACTAATCCACAATTACTAAGTTTTCATAATTTGAGCCATCGCCGATGTTATCAGCGGACAACCATTCAAAATAGCTTAATCCTAGTTTATTTGCGATAAAATAAGCTGGCGGCTCTTCACCAACATATTTCACTAAATCAAAAGCTTTTTCCACGTCTTCAATTGAATTACCCTGCTTCATAATTAATTCTCTAAGTAGAACCATATCAAGCTCATCTTTCTCAATAATTAGTTCATCAGTCCAATCGCACTTATATGTAGATATGATTTCATCCTTCTCAAAAATGGATAGTTCCCATCCGTGATCTTCCATATATGAATAATGAACTAATAAGCCTGTATTTAATGATACAATCGATTTACGGATACCAAATGCCGGTCCCTTAACAATAAAAGTCACCCAACCATTAGACTCAGGGAAAATAAATCCTTTATTGTTTGAAGCTCTAATTAATTCAACGACTTTTTGCTGATCGCTTGTCTGCAAATGATAACTTGCACTAAATTCGCTCATCATTAAGCTCCTATTGAGTTTTTTATAGCGTACCACCACGTTCTCTTTTAATCAAAACATTGGAAGTAGCCATTATGTACAGTATTCGCGAAATCATTATGCTATCCTGCCCGTTAGCTTAATGAAACACTGGAAGTCTAATACTTTATTTTCTTTTGACAGTTTGCTGTTTCATTAGCCATCCCCCATGGTTGGTGTTTGCAGAGAATGGGAGAATATGCAACTTATTTATGTTTTCAAATGTTAAAAGAGACGAGACATTGTGCCGCCTCCATTACATATGTTCACTTTGCTGTCTGTATACAACGTT
The DNA here is from genome assembly GCF_038000365.1 of Paenibacillus sp. FSL R7-0333. Classification (NCBI taxonomy): domain Bacteria; kingdom Bacillati; phylum Bacillota; class Bacilli; order Caryophanales; family Paenibacillaceae; genus Paenibacillus; species Paenibacillus sp. FSL R7-0333. The sequence continues at coordinate 3,732,550 of NZ_JBBOBZ010000001.1, read as the reverse complement.
ATCCCATAAAAAACTCAAACAAATCTTCATCAGTCCGCAAAATTCTGGACTCCTCCACACCCAGCTCCACTGCCAAATCCACGGAAGCAGCGGCCAGTACTGCCGAATTCGCCTTCACATCGAAGGCTGCTTCAATAAGTGAATGATAACGGCTGTAAGTCTGGTTAATCCGGGTAATGATCTCCAGATATGCCTGATCGACTTTTGCCAGTATGGAATCTGTGTAAGCATCAAGCATACACTTTAATTCCTGCTCCCTTGCCTCAAGCTTCCCCTTGGCGAAACCCCACACCAGGTTAGCTGTTACTGTTCCGATAATGGAACCCAGCACCGGAACCGGAATCAGCATCTGGCCGATAGCTCCCCCTGTTGCCGCAATGCCCGCTTCGATACAGAGTACCTGTCCTTGTGTAACAAATTCGTCCATGGAGATTTGCTCCTGCTCTAGATCAGCCATCAAGGAAGACAATCCCATCATGGCACTCGCGACTGCTCCGGCGAATGGAGCAGAGAGTGACGTCAGATTGGTCAGTGCATAAATCGTTCCGGCCGTAACGCCTGCCTTCGCTCCTGCCTTCGCTCCATCAAGCCCGATCTCCTGCCAATCCTCCTGTTCAAACTCCTGAAGCTTCTTCCCCTCCTTCACCTTACGGTAAATGGCGGTAACTGCGGATAAGGAAGCAGAAACAACAGCAGCCGTACCCGCTGCTTTGACTCCTTCCCTGATGGAAGGCGACTTTTGCGCTTCAATCTGCTTCACTTTTTCTTTCCCGTCCTGACGGATGTCTTTTTGGATACGCCGATTTTCATCCACAAGCTGGTCCTGAACCTTGGTGACCGTCTCGCCTGCTTTACCCAGCTGGACTTCACTATATTCCGAGATAGAAGGCTTAACTACATTCTGGAAGCTCCGGCCGGTACGCTGTTCAAGTTCCTCCACCTTCTTAAGAATGGCCCGGACAGATTTCTCGTTTAAGCCTGCCGGCATACTGCCGGAGCGGATAGTCTGAATAATCTCGTATTGATCCTTCGGAATCGAGTAGTTCATCGATAAATTTTCATATTTATCAAAATGCTCCAGCACATGCTTGAGTGTATTATTGGTACCGTTGATAAACTTCGACTGGACCTTAACGCCTTTTAGAATAAAGTCCTCCGGCGCTGTTCTTCCAACCCCTTCAAAGGTAGCTACCTCCGGGTTGCCGTGCAATGCTGCCCGGGCATTGCGCACATGCACTTCCATTTGTTCCGCCACTTCTCCATGCTTCGTCTGCCCGGACCCCAAGATATTATCCGGCTTTGCAAGGAACTGGCGCATTTTTTGCATATGACCCAAGGCATTTTCAAAAAAAGACTCTTGTTCTCCCTGAGCTGCCAGCACATCTCTGACAGTCTGATCAATATTACGGGCCGCAGCTTCATGTTTCCAGTCATTAAATGCGCCAATACCGACAGCAGTTATCTGGTTCTTCCATACCTGTGAAGCCATCTTATTTGCCAACTTCCTTCATGAACAACGCTGACAGGCTTTCTGTATTATTAATGATCGCCCGCAGGATATCCCGTTGGTCCTGGGTGAACTCGGTAAAGGACCGGATCGATCTGGCAGTACCGGTAAAGGTCATCAGACTCTGTTCCAGACCGATTGCCAGCTTCTGCGTGGATTCCTTCAAGTGTACAATCTCAGCATCAGTAGCCTCCAGCACCCTAGTGGCTTTAACAATCTCCACCCGCTCTTTATCCGCTTTGATCGCTGCATCCTTGTTCTTCTTGCTGGCAAGGAAACCGCCGGCTGCAAGACTCACAGCGCCAATGCCCCAGCCGACCGGTCCTGCCAAGGCAAGAAGGGCACTGCCGCCTGCCATACCACCGCCGCCCGCGGCAAGTGCACCGCCGCCCAACCAGGCTAGAGCCGCATTAGTTGCTGCTGCTCCCGTCAGTCCGGAGATAGCAGCGCCTGTTGAAGCTGTGCCGAAGGTAGTCGCAATTGCCATCGCTGCCGTCGGTGCTAGTGCTGCTGTTGCTACACCAGCTGCTACGCCTGCTGCCGCGCCACCTCCGGCCAGCTTAATCATTGTTTTTTCATCATAGGAAATTTCACTTAACGCCTTAAAGCTGGCCAGATTAACACGAACCTGCTCAATGCTTTTGGCAAACTCCTTTGGCGTGTTGGCAAGTGTATTAATATAAGCCTCCACTTTTTTAATAACATCGGTGCCGTAAGTGCGAACATTATGTAATTTGATTGCATTTCCTTTTACCTTTTCAGAAGAAACCTCATATTTGCGCAGTGCCGATTTCAGATTCTCGATAGCTTCCTTCTTTAAAGAGCTGTTTAGCATGATAGATTACTCCTTTTTTTATATTAATCTGGGTCTTTTTACATAGTAATATATTTCATCCTGATCGTCTGTCGTATATTGTCGGGAGAATATCATTGTATTCATGGCGTTAGACCTATCTCTGTTTTCTTGCTAAATGCAAGTTTCAATCCCCCACCGCATGTTATAGATGGACCTGAGTTCATCGGGTGGGAAATCTGCTTCAGACAGATTCGTAATAACGGTCTCATAAGCGCCACCTGGCAGGACGAACCGAACTACCCGAAAAGATATGGGGTAGTACAGTTGCTCCTTCAGATCTAAGAAATCAAAGGTAGACGTAGAAGGGACGAACTTGTACATTTCGGGATGAGCTTTGACCTCTTTGGTTTGTTTTTTAGTAAGCACCCGATGAATCTCCTGATCAAACGAACCGCTATTGGGCAAACGCAAGCCCGAGAGAATACCACTGGAGGCCAGATCTTTTACTCGAATGACATAGTTCCACCCCTTGCGTTCAATATGCGCGAAATTGTTGTAACTTTCATAACCTCGATCGGCAATGACAATCGTTTTTCCCTCGATGGAGGAACGGTCAACCATATCCCCTAGCGCTTTTCTCTCATTACTTAATCTCCGTGATTGAACAATCGCATCCACGTAAAGTCTGTTGCAAAGGTCATAGGTGGCGTTTAAATGGAGCAGATTATAGCCTCTTGCTTCCGATTGACTTTGAAAATAGGTGTCAGTATCCGCAGGGTCAGTGGCAAAATGCAAATCCGAACCGTCAATGGCGAGTAACCGATACCCTCGGTAGTTCTTGAGATCCGTATAGGATTGCGTAAATTTTTGAAACAAATACGCCAATGCAGACGGCAAGATTTTATTTCTCTGTTGGACAAAAGCAGAAGAAGTGGCTGTGTTTTTCTCTTATTTTCACACAAAAAAGCAGGCTATCTTTTCGATAACCTGCTTTTTTGTTGATCTTTGGTCCTGCGCCTTAACTTAATGACATTGACCAATTAGCGGCCTTTTTTCTAAGAGTTACTAACCTCAGTTGCCATTTTCATCGTCTGGACCATGTGATATTCCTTCTTCACAATCTCTTCGAGTTTTACGATAGCTTGATCATGAACACGATTATTAGATGCGATCATTTTAATAACTGTCGTTCTATAAATTTCCCATAAATGACTTAGTTCCACGCTTTGTTCTGCTAACTTCTTATAGAGATTTGTATGGGACGATTGATCTTCTAGTAACTTAAAAAGCCTGTTATTCTTCTTATGATTCTGTGCAAAAGAACTGCTTCTCAAGGCAAATATGCTGGTATCATTCAAATGACCTACAAGTTCTTCGAATTCCTCTACATAATCGGTCAACGCTTGTAGTCCCAACTGATAATGAAGACCATATTGCTCAAGAAAAACGACTTTATCATCCAATAGATTGCTTCTGAGTTCTGAGATAAACGAGTCCTGTACTGAAAATTCATGGTTAAAATTCCTGATCGATCCTTCATGCACAGAAACCATTATGAATCTGACTTTTTTGCCGCTTGTCATTAGATATTGGGTAGATTCCATAATGACTTCAAGTGGAGTTTGATAATCGTGCATTCGCCCTGGAGATAAGCAATCTTCAATTACTGTGTATGCCCCCCCACTCGCGCATTTCCCATGAATAAAGGTCGGATGGATAAAATGTATTTTACCGGATTCTCTTCCACTGGAATAAAAAAAGCGATCCACATCGAGAAAGACATATTTCTTCTTGTCTAAAGCGCTTTGAATCATCTCATCCAGCAAAGGTATATCCGATTGCTCAAGAAGCTGATCCTCAAAGCGAAGATAATGATAGAGCTGTTCCGTGTCATATTGAACCTTCGGCAGCATTAATCCTTGATGAAGCAAGCTTTCAAAATTGTCTTCGGGGAATGTCTGGTTGATGAGTTTTTTCCAGTACTGCGTTTTAAAAGTCAGCGGCAACTTCTCGAACGATGAATGATGACTAATGAGAATCGACATCAAGTTATTATTGACACAATCAAGCCATATGTCATTATAAGGCAAAATCCGATGGTTAGGTGTCACATGGTCAACTCCCTATGATGAACTCACTTATTAGGTTGATAGCCAGCTCACATCATTTAACGTACCGTCAGGGCGAAGCATAACTTCCTTGGGAAGAGCATGAGACAGAAAATGAACATTGCCGCAGGTTAAGCCATAGGCCCCCATATGGGGAAACGCGATCCAATCCCCCGGCTCTAGAGGGGGGAGCATGACGCTGACTTGCAGCACATCTGCGGGAGTGCACAATTTACCGCAAACATTGTAGGAGATTCGGCCTTCTCCTTCACCGGATTCGAATAGCTTGCGCTCCCCCGCCTTCCAAAGCTGAAGAGGCAGAGGCTGCTTGAAGCTTCGTCCCATCAGGCTGGAAAAAGCCTTATGGTGGGTTCCCCCATCGACAATGGCGAAGGCTTTGCCTTTGGAGAGCTTGGTGTACAGCACTCTGACCGCATAAATCCCCATAGTTGCGGCAATTCGTCGCCCTGATTCTACGAATACCATTTCCAATTCCAAATCCCGGTTGCGCTCTAACTCCTCGGCAAGATACGCCCCGAAAGCTTCGACAGGAAACGGCTCATCGCCTTCAAACATGGGAACGCCGAAACCGCCGCCGAGCCCTAAGCATCGAAGCTGCAGGCCGAATTGGTTACGCACCTGCCGAGTGAGACCGAACATCATCGGAACACTCTCCCGATAAAAGTCGAGGTGAAAATTTTGCGTGCCCTGATACGTATGCAATCCGATCAGCTCTAGCCCTTCAAGGGTAATGGCGGTTTGCACCGCTTCATTAATTTCACTGTCGTCGATGCCAAACTGGGAGGCAAGTCCGACCGATGACATACGCGAGCCTTTAGCTCCAGTAGACAAATTGACCCTTAACATAACGGGAGCGGCAATACCATGCGCAACAGCTTCATCGTGAATGACGAATAGCTCCGGGATGGACTCCGCATTAATCGCGTAGATCCCATGGCGAAGCACATGATGAATCTCGTCCGCGCTTTTGCCCGGTCCGGTAAACACGATGCTGTTCGGATTTACCCCGTTAGAGCGGGCAATCTCATATTCCCCAACCGATGCGACTTCGATCGGCGAACCCCAGCCGTTTATGAGACGGCATACCTCCGGATTGGGGTTGACTTTCATGGAATAATATAGCGTCACATCCTTGGGTAAAGCGTCCCGCAGCGAAAAATAATCTGAGCCCAGCCTTCCCTCATCATATACATAAACGGGTGATCCAAACGGCAGGGCTGCTTCCAGCCAAAAGGGTTGGCCCACTTCCTGCTGATTAGACAGTCGTTGTGAACCCATAGTCATATGACAGCTCCCCTCCATTCCATGATTGCTTCCTCCAGCCCTTGACGGGCAAGCTTCTCAGCTTCATCGTCCACACCCCAGCTCAGAGCCGAGACCCTGCAAGGCCGGATACGGTCTGCCGGTTCCCCATCCTGATGGAACCCATACACGAATGCCCCACCTTGTTCGGCAGAGATCCTTATCGAGGTCACCTTTTCGGCAAATTCTGCAAATGTGGCTCCAGGGTGGAGCTTGAAATCATAGGATTGAGTCTCCATTCTAGGAAACCCGCGTTCAAGCAAGTGCTTGCGGATCTTCAGCAAATACGTGACCATGGTCAGACGGGCGTTGAGTTCAATAACCGGTATTAAAGTTCCGTCTTCATCCAGTATGGAGTCTACCCCGATGAAACCCTCGTAGCCCCGGGAATGTAAAGATTTCCCCAGCTGTTGCAGTTGTTCGGTATAAGCTATGATCAAGGGTTCAGGCAGATCCGGGTTCAGAAGGCTCCCCCTGTACACTCCTGCATCCGTAATCCTCTGCTCGGTCATAGCCAGGATCTCGCAATCGGTTCCCCCCAGCCAGAGTTGTGCCGTCAGATGGCGCTCGACCTGATGCCAGCGTTCCACCGTCACAACCGGTTGCCCGCCTCCCCGAGAAATCTGCCTCTGTAAATATCCGAGCAGCGTCTCCAAATCCGCGCCCCGATGGATATGGAACAGCGCTTTACCGGAAGAACCGTAAGCGGTTTTTACAACCAGCCGGGCTCCAGGATGCCGTCCCTCCAACTCGGCGCAAGAACGGCGGATCGCGTCAAGCCCCTCGCATATCCTACCGTCGCTGACTGGAAAGCCGATTTCTTCGCATAATTTACGCGTTGCGATCTTGCTGTTCAGTTCCACGGACAATCGGGCTGGCGGGCCGATCCAGCTCCCTCCGCTTTCCTTGAGAAACTGCTCCTCCTGCTCGTCCATCAAGTAAGGAACAGCAATCCGGCTGCGAAACTCACCCGTATATTCAGACCGTGCGCCAATCGCGATTGAGGGTATGGCTATCTTCTCTTCTTCCAAATAAGATAGGAATTCAGGATCCGGAGCTTCTTTCAGGAGAACAAGATCATCCCGGTCAGCCAAATAAATTTGGTAGAGATCCATTTGCGATACGAGCCGATCTCCGGACGCATTGTTAATATGGGGTAAGCGAATCTCTTGAGCGGCTTTTCCTTGTTCCCAATTAATATTGGAGTACCAGAGCTTCGGTGCGCGCGTTCCGGTCAGATGCTCCACATAAGGTGCGTTATTCATGTTCCCGTCACCTCCACTTTCTCCAGCTTGAGATCGGACTCCAGCCCTTTAAGCCAGCCTAGCTCCGACTTTAAGATTTGAAAGGGTATGGCTCCGAACCATTCCAGAGATACCGGGGCTCGGGTAGGGTCCAATATAAGGCGCTTCATTATGGCTTGGCAGTCCATTTCTCCATCGGCCAAGGGTACGATACCTCTGCGGCTGCCGCTCGGAGAATATATATTGTTAGGAGAGAATACTTCGAGCCATTGCCGGGATTCCACATTCTTCAGATGGATATTGACAACCCATGGCTTCAAGCGTTCGTAGGCGGCAAGGGGATCAGCGCCCGACTCCCAAATGTGCAGAAAGTCCAAATTCAGCTTCAAGGCAGGGTGGCCGGTTTGCCTGAGCAGTTGAAGCGTGGAATCTAAGCCGTCGGCAGCGGTTCCCGGATGAGTCTCAACCACTGTATAGACCCCTTCCCTCTCTGCTACGGCGCAAAGGATATTTAGACGTTCGGTGCAAAGCTCCCAGTCCTTCTCATCAAGAGATTGACTGCTCAGGCTTCCGGCGAAAATCCTCAGCTTATCTGTGTGGAACGCTTTGGCTGCCTGTACGGTTTCCTGCCATTCCTTAAGCAGAACGTCCATTGGGATATTCCCCATGAGAGGGATATAATCGCTCAGCATGTTGATTTTGAGCCCGTAGCTGAACATTTCGTCCAGCATACCTCCCAGCTCCTGTCCCCGTTGGTGAAGCAAAGCCTTGGCATGCACGCCCCACAGTTCTATACCGTTGAAGCCCGCATCATGAGCATAACGGAGCAGCTCCCGGAAGGATACCAGCTCGTGTCGAAAAGAAATCGTGCATAGATTATACCGCAGTCAGATCACCGCCTATTCCATTCATCCAGGCCAGGAATTGAAGCTCCGCATCCCGAACTTCCCGCAGCCTGGCAAGAGCCGAGCGCAGCAGCGCTTCGTCCCCGATGTGCTTGCGGTATTTCACAAGCAGGAAATTCAGTGCCGTCCATAACTTCACGATCCCGCTGATCCGGTTCATCCCTTCCAGCGCCTGCCCCTTGTCCATCACGCCCAGCTGGGCAAAGCTATTCCATATGGAAGACCGGAGCTTGGTTAAGGAAGCAATAGCGATCGAGTTCTGGCTCAGCCAGTTCGAGGTTTGTTCCGGGCTTAAAGCTAGAGATTCCTGCAAATCCCGGGCAAAGCTGTCCAATGCGGCGGTACCCGAACTGTATTGAGAACGGACATACATGTCGTAGTTTCGCTTGGCTGCATACGCGAAGATATCACGCTTGCCGGGAGACTCGAACCCCTTCCCTTCTTGATCCGGCTGAAGCTCGTAGAAAATGATGTCCTCCTCTTCCGGCTCCGCCGATGCCCGCATAAGCTCTTCTCCGGTCAGGAAGCCGTTGAAGCCGACAATGGGATCGAATACTCTGAAGGCGTCATGCGCTTCATCGAAGCTGTCTGCGAGGATATAATGCTCGAATCCGCTCTCCGCCATGCTCAGCATATTGGGAGGGAAAAAATCCAGATCGGCTGGGCGGCATTTCACTACCGCACGGTTCCCTGACTGAACAGACTGCTTTAGCGCCTCAGGTCCGGTTCCCTTGTAAACCAGATGGATGCCGTACAGAAAGGGTAAGCTTTTGTTCAATCGCACATGCTGGCTCGCCGTAATAATGCGCGATACATAATTGACATTCCAGTAATCCAGCAGAAACAGATCAGGGTTGGCCCCGGACCGGTATAAGTGGGTCATGATGCAGGAAGCTGCACATTCCATCGCCGCCAGCTTCATCATTTCCGGCTTGGTATCCGGCGTATCCGTATGAGACGTCATTTCTTCATTCTCCTTCTTCATTTGAGGAAATAAGGCAAACAAAGGACGGTATTTTGCCGCTGACAGGATCGGCTTCGAGCCTTGAGACGGTGTCTATGGACAAATTCACCGGCTTGCCCGCCGCTTGGTGAAGAAAAGCGGATAGCTTGGTCTGCACGTCCTCGAACTCGCTTGGCGAGGCTTCAGTCGCCAGCCGGACGGAAAATGAGGTGTACGTATTCTGCACGATCTGAAATTGGCGGACTCCTCTGGCTGCAGCAAGCTCCCAAAAAAACTTGTCCAAATACCGGAAGACGGCGGAATGCACCTGCGCTCCAGGCAGCCGAATCTGGGATGTTCGAACGGGAAGCAGTTGAAGAAGGAGACGGCCGGTTTCAGGGTCCCTGCGAATACTTCCGATATCCCCTGTCCGGTAACGGACATAAGGCAGACTTCTCATGATCAGCGAGGTGACCAACACTTCGCCGAATTCCCCCTCCTCTACATGGAGTCCGGAAGCCGGATCAATAATTTCCACATATACGGCGGACTCATCGATTTCCAGTTGGCCGCTCTGGCCTGCGAATGCGATACACCAGAACTCTTCCAAACCGTAATAGTCTACGCATGGAACGCGGAACACCTCCTCGATCCGTTCTTTCTGGGAGCCATGCAGCGTTTCGCCCCAGTTCTGGGTAAACAGGAGGGAAGACGGCAACGAATATCCCCCGTCACGCATATATTCGGCCAACGCGCAGAGAGCAGAAGCTCTCCCCTGGATAAAATGAGGATCTTCCCTGATCATCTGTTCTGCATAATGTCTAAGGGACCTGGGCTCCGCCAGCAGACGGTTGCTCAGCAGCAGCATCCGGTGCCTGGTCGGCAGCCCCCACTTTTTTCTATGCTTATACAGGGTCAGCGAGAGTGTCCATATCTCCTCCGGGGTTTTCACGCAGCGCAGCGGCACTCCGGTAGTTCCCGAGGTGAACGATTCGATCACCCGCCCCGCATCGGGATGTTCGAAAAGGGCGCGGTTGCCTGCGATCAAGTGTTTGTCTGTAATCGGCAGCTGATGGAAATCAACGTCTGTATAAGGGTTATAAAACGGGTACGTCCGGCGCAATTCGTCGGCCAGCTCTTGCAAATGGCCCGGGGTGAACACCTTCATGAAGTCACCTTGCGTTCTACAAAATGCAATACGGCCTGGACGCTTCGGAACGATTCCGGGCGAATATCGTCCACATCCAGCTCAAAGCCGAATGTATCCTCCAGAGCCGACAGAAGCTCCAGTATTTGAATGGAGTCGATTCCCAGATCATCTACCAAAGCATGGTCCAGCTCGACCTCGCTTGTTAGCCTCTTGGCCACAGCGGCTATCGTTTCTCTCACCTTAAAGAGTATATCTTCATGCTCTATGGACATGCTCTTCCTCCTTCACCATAGATTTCAGGGCTTTGCGATCCAGCTTTCCGCTGGCTGTTCTGGGCAGAGCCGTAACGAAGCGGAATTCCCTGGGACGCAAGGCCGGGGATAACCGTTTTACGCACCAGGCATGCAGTTCCGGGCTGCTGACAGGCTCTGTGGAAGCTGCGGATACTATCACGGCAATCAGACGATGTCCCCATTGAAGATCTTCTACGGCCGCCACCGCAGCGTCCGCCACCCCAGGCAAGCTTAATAGGACGCTTTCGACCGCTTCCGGGTACACCGTGTGTCCCCCGACAAGGAGAGCGTTATCGGTTCGCCCGGTCAAGTGCAAATATCCATCCTCGTCCAGATACCCGGTATCCCGGGTATGCAGGCCGAGGGGGCCTAGGATCTCGCGGGTGCGATCCGATTCGTCATAATAGCCGATCATCACATTCGGCCCCCGAACGACCACCTCTCCACTCTCCCCTGTTGCCGCCTCCCTTCCGCCTTGAACGATGGCCAGCTCGACGCCGTTAATGGGTATCCCGGCGGATTGCGGTTTCGTCCTCAACTGAGCGTAGGGCAAATACGAGACGCGCGGAGAGGCTTCGGTCAGTCCATAGGAGGGAGTCAGCCGCACGTGAGGCAGACGGTCAGCCAAACGAAGCAGCATGACGGCGGGCATCGGGCCGCCGACAATGAGCATCTGCCGGAGCGTGAGCAGATCCTCCTCCGCCCATTTGGCGGAATGGATTAGAGGCAGGATCGCAGACGGCACAGTGCATAAGAAGGTCACCTTGTTCGTACGGACGCACTGGATCATCTCGAAGGGATGCACGAAGCCCCCGCTTAGCACAAGATTGGCTCCAGAGGCCATGGCGGCAAACCATTCCCCAACAATGGTCGAGCAATACCCCAGTGACTTCGAGAGCAGAACGATGTCCTGGTGGCACAGAGTCGTGTAGTCCAGGATCGAGTTCACATTGGACAGCATGTTGTGGTCGCTCAGCATGATACCCTTCGGCTCTCCCGTCGAACCGGAGGAGAGGAATATCATACGCGCGGCCTCTGGCGGCGTGTACCGGCGTACCGGCCGCGGAGCGGCGCTGATTCCTGCAATCGGTCCGCTTGCCATACCTGCATACAGGCAGAATGGCAACTCTTCCCCTTGCATGTTCCATTCCGCAAGGATTGGAAGCTTCTCTTCCGAGACGAACACAGCTTCGGGTTCAAATTTGCGGATGAGGCGAAGCATGTCCTGTCCCGGCATGTAGCTGTGGATGGGGAGCGGAATGCCTCCCGCCAAAATGACTGCCCCGATGACAGCCAGACACTCCGGCGTCGGAGCCATCCAGACGGCCCCGATAAAATTCGGTCGCAGCTGCTCCTGCTTCAGCCGTTCAGCGAGAAGGTCCATGCGGTTTCCGAGTTCCGCATAACTTGTCCAAGCGGACTCGCCGCTTCGTGCCGCGTAAGTGATTCCCCGGTCATGCCTTCGTGCACGTTGAAACAATTCCCTGAGCGTGCCTGTGCCATTCATGCCAGAACCCCCTCTTTATGAGATGCCTGTCCGGCCACAGATGTATCGCGCTCGAAGGTCGATGCCATAGCATAATACTCAGCCGATTGCTTCATGAGCTCTTCGTGGTCGCCTTCCGCCACCAGACAACCGTTCTCCATCACCAGAATACGGTCCGCGCTCATAATAGTTTGCAGGCGATGGGTCGCTACCAGAACCGTCTTGCCCGCCATGGCGTGGCGTATAGAATCCATGAGTTCAATCTCCGTAAGCTGGTCCAAGGCGGAGGTTGGTTCGTCCAGGATAAGAATATCGGGATTGTGCAAGAGGACACGCGCAATAGCCAGCCTCTGCCGCTGTCCGCCAGATAGCTGGAAGCCTTTATGGTCAATCTTCGTGTCGAGTCCTTCCGGCAGTTGATCCAGCAGAAATCCGAGCCGCGCATTCAGGGCTGCTTGCATGACCATCTCCTCCGTCGCGTCCAGCTTCCCGACAGCAATATTTTCCATAAGGGTGCCCCGGAACAAGTAAGGCTCCTGGAACACGATGCCAACCTTGCGGCTGATCGCGCTGCGGGTCATCTCCTCCAGATTCTGTCCGCCGATGCGAATTTCACCTTCGAGAACGGGCATCATCCCGATAAGCGCCCGGAAAAGGGTGGATTTCCCAGACCCGCTTCGCCCGACGAAAGCATAAACCTTGCCCGGAGACAGCGACAGTGATAGATCCTTCAAGATTTCCGTTCCACCGTACCCGACGCGCAGATTGCACACTTCGATATCGGACGGCGTTGCTTCAAGCTGAGGCTCCCTTGCAGGCGAAACCTGCTTCCTCTCGTTTTCCGAATAGAGATCGATCGGGGTCTGGATGAATTGCTCGATTCTGCCCATTGCAACTTCCGCGCCTTGAAGCTCTCTGAAAAAGTTGTTAATCTGCTGAACCGGATTCAGAGCGTTTTGCAGATAGGTTACGGAGGCAACCATCATGCCAACGGTCAACACTTGGTGGAGCACCTGATAGCTGCCGATCCAATAGATGGCAGCCAGGATCAGGCTAATCACGAAACCACTGATTTGAAACGACATAACGGCATACAGCGTTTCCCGGGTGCTGGCCTTCACCAGCCCCTTGTACATCGTTTCATTCCGCTTCCGTTCCCATCCCTCTAGTCCTAAAGCCCGGATTTCCTGCGAGCTTTCGATCGCTTCATAGAGATAGGCTCCGATCTCTTCATTGTGGGTTCGAACGTCGGACGAATAACGCACCACAGCGTTGCGGAACAGCCCTGGCACCCATAAGAGGAAGGGGATGCTAAGCGTCGCAATGATGCCAAGCCGCCAGTCCATATAGAACAGGATTCCGAGGGATATCAGCATCATAAACAGCTGTGAGGTAATCTCGACCAGAATGTGATTGAGGAAATTACCCATCGTAGCTGTATCCATCCCGAGCAAGGCCGTGAATTTCCCGGGTCCTTGCTTCTGAATTTCCGGAATGGGAATCTGCCGGACATGCTTCAACAGCTCGTCCCGGATATCCAGCATATTACAGATGCCCAGATAGCGGAACAGACCTACGCGGATAAACAGGAACACGATGGAGAGAACACCTATTCCCAAGGAAAGGCTAAGCAGCGGGACAATCAGCTCACGGTTTCCTTCAATCAGCACGTGGTCGATCAGATAGGCGAAGATTAAGGGCTGAAGCATGACGAGTCCCAATTGCAGGAACGTGCAAACATAAGCGATCAAGGTTAAATTCCATTTGATCTTCACGTAGGGAGCAAGACGTCGGAACAGTTTAAACGTGTGCATGATGGTTCCTCCCGGCAAAATGTTGAATAAGCGGCTTCACCCTGCGCATCCATTCCTCCGTGTCACCGGGCGGCTGCCAATCCAGAACCGACAGCGGCGATTCACTCAAACAGCCTGTCGCTTCCAATAAGCTGCAATGATAGATTTCGTTAAGCGTTCTCATAGAAGCTTCCAGCAGGGCGGTCTCCTCCGCCTCACCCGCTATCTGTCCAAGGGGAGCATTCAGGAGCCTCCTGATCTGCGGCATGATGGTTCGATAGTCGTACATTAGAGCGTTGCGCCGCGCGCCTTGCGAGAGATTGCCGTGAAACTTCTCATCCAGCAGAACCTCGGTGCAGCAGCGAACCAGCTCGTCCAGATCGATCTTAGGATGTTCACCGGACCAGTCTACCTGGACAAAGGAACCGTCCTCGCCGTCAACAAGCAGCTCCCGGAAACCGTCCCAGTTGGTGCAGACCACAGGAAGACCGTGGGCTTTCGCTTCCAGGAGGTTGAAGCCAAACGTCTCTCCCGGATCGGTGGAGAGGTTGACCAGAAGCCTGGATTCCCGGAACAGGCGGTCTTTCTCACTCCCGTGGACGGGACCTGTAAATTCCACGGCTTGCTCCAGTCTATATTTCGCTACGATGGCTTCAAGCCGTTCTTGATACCGGTCAGCTTCCTGCACAGCCCCCGTATATTCTCCGGCAATCGTCAATACCGTGTCCGGGACACGCTGCTTGATTTCCGCCATAGCCTCTAAGAGCACATGAATGTTCTTTACCTCTTCCAGCCGGCCGATGGATAACAGACGTTTACCGGCAAGCGGCCGAACCGGCTCCGCGGCCAGCAAGGTGTCGATGCATAACGGGATCTTATGGGCATGCGCATACCGGGGGGAGAGATTAACCAGCGCCTGTCTGCAAGATTCTGTACTGGCAAGCAGCACATCCTGTTCTGTAATCCAAGGCGCACAGGACAGCCAGGTTGTCAGCCAACGGGCGGATGCGACGGAATGGGCGATAACCATGAAGCGAAGCGGAAGCTTGGCGAAGCTCCGAACCAGCATCAGGAAAGGCATGAAATAAGGAGCGTTCACATAAAGCGTATCGATTCCGTATTCCTCGCATAAGCGGGCCAGCCGCTCCGATGCTTGCGGAAGTGAAGACATCGGCTGCTTGGAGAATTGGCGAAGCGAACCCCCGAAGATCTTGGCAAAGCGCACCGGCGGAATGCGGATGAGCTCCGTATATTCAGCCAGGTACCCTGTCCATTGGTCATCAATCACCCGTTCGTTCAACCGGGGGGAATGGCCGTCGAAGCAGCCCACCCTAGGTCTGCACTCAGCATGCAAATCGAGGTTTCCAGCGGTGATAGACATCGGTCAATTCCTCCTTCAGCTGTTGCTCCGTCCTGTGCAGCTGCTCCACCTTATCCACCAGCAGTCCGATTTCCCCGGTTCGTCCCGGCATGGACGTACGGATCGCCAGGTAGGCGAGCGTGCTCCACATTTTTATGAAGCCTTCCAGCTGCGCCTGATACAGCTCCGCACCTTGATTAAGCGCTTCCGAAAAATATTGATACAGCAGCCCGTAGCTGTATTTGCGTTTGGAGAGGATGCCGAGCTGGGATACAGCATCCTTCAAGGCCCCGGGCGGATACATATCGGGCGACTCCACCGTCTGCATAATCCTCCGCCTCACCGTGCCGGTTAGCGACCGTTCACCCGGATCGGTCTCGATTGTATCCTCGAAGATTCTCGCCACCTCGTGAGCGTCCGGCGCATGGAGCCATTCGGGATGAAGCAGCAGTCCCCCGCCCAGCTCATTGCTTAGAAAAGCATCGTGTACATGGCTCGCGGCCACTAACCCTTCCCACTCAAAATAGCGGTCGTATACCACGAATTGATCGCCCCGCGTTCCGTGTACGATGACAAAATGGGGCTGATGCATGGTTTGAAACGTTCTTTTTTGATAGGGCATATGAAACAGGTCGAGCTGTACCAAAACAGGAAGCTCCGGATAACGCCGCAGGACCTCCAGAAACTTCTTCAGGTTGACGAGCTTTTCGGCCCCGTAATCATACCACTCCACGGCCCCTTCCCCGTACAGGCGGGTGAACAGCCGCAAATATTCCGATGGGGTGATGTCCGCTGAGAAATAGGTCAGCTTGCCGTCCTCCGTAACGCTGAATGGCGCGTCCCAAGCACCGATATAGAGCGGACGTTCATCCCATCCGGCTTGCTCCAAGCCATAACCGAGTCCGTTCAGAAAGCAATGGGCTTGTTTCACGTCAACCCCCGGTTTGAACGGCCCGTTTGGCCAAGATGCGTTGTGAGATCAAGCGCGCGGTGGCGAAGTTCTCCTGCAGAAGCTCGTCGTCCTCGTAAAAAATCTCGTACTGCTGTTCAATCTGCATCATCAGGTTGACCAGCAGCACCGAATCCACGCCTGCATCCTCCAATGGGGAGTCCCCATTCAATTCCTCCGCCAGCTCCGGTCTGGAGGTCAAATCGGCCACCCGGTCAATCACGAAATGTATGATATCCTGTTCATTCACGTTCATCATCATATCCATCCTTTTCTATGATCTTAAGATTTGGTTTCCACTTGGACGATGGGCTCCCCCTTTAGGGCATGGATGAAATCGACTAAAGAACCGACCGTTTGGAAGACGGCAGGATCCAAATCCTCCTCGGGAACAGTTACGTTGAACACTTCCTCGATGTAGACCACCAATTGGAGTACCATGATCGAATCTACGTTTAAATCTTCGTACAGCCGGTCTTCCTCTTTAATGACGTCCGGGAGAGCGAGCTCCAATTGTTCGGACATGACCTGCCTCAATTGAGCTACCGTTTGTTCCTTATCCATGAATACCATACTCCTCTTCTACCAATTGTTTTCGCATAACCTTCCCTGTACCCGTCTTCGGAATGTCCTCCGTAAAAGCAATAAAGCCCGGAACTTTATAAGCAGGCAGAAACCGCGCGCACCACCTCTTCACCTCCTCCTGAGACAGCGCATCGCCCTTCCGGACGATTCGAGCTTTGACAGCTTCCCCCCAGACGGGATGCGGAGCCTTATGCACGACAGCTTCCTGAACGCCGCTGAGCCTCCGGATGACATCCTCCACCTCGGAGGGAGCTACCTTCAGTCCTGACACATTAATCAGATCATCCATCCGGCACTGAACATGAAGCCTGCCGCCGAGCCAATATCCCAAATCTCCGGTATGAATCCGGCGTCCGCCTGTGGCTATGATGATTTCATCCGGCTGCTCCCGGGTTCCGGCCCTTTCCATTGCCATATGCTCCAGAAGCATCCCGGCATCCGTAGAATCGGAGGGCCGGTCGCCAAGCGAGATGCAGCCCGCCTCAGAGCACCCGTATTGCTGGATCACCTCCACCTCTGCACCCCCAAGCCTGTTCAGCAGTTCTGCAGACATCGGGGAACCAGAGGATACCAGCTTTCTAAGCAGCACCTTCTCTCTCATCAGACTGAGCAGAATTTGAAAGAGGAAGGGCACCGCATACACCACATGGCGATCATGCTGCTGCATGAGATGCAGGGCGAACTTGGGGTTCTTGTCCGTCACGATAACCGGCTCTACACCGCGCTTAAGTGCGGAAAGCGTGCCTGTGATGAATCCGAAGGAATGGGACACGGGCACCAGAATGATCGGTTGATCCTCCCCGCTGCAGGGCAGCAGCTTGTTGTAGGCCTCGATTTCCATTTGCACATGAGACCAAGACCGTTCCACTAGCTTGGGAGCGCCGGTCGTGCCGGAGCTGAATTGAAGCAAGGACGGCTCCCCATTCATCCGATCCAGGCGTGAGTGTAGAGGGTGAAAGACGGCGCTGCCTCCTGCTTCGGTCAGCAGACCCGTACAGCCTGCGTCTTCGGCTTGACGGAGAGCGCTTTCAATCGGGGTATCGCCGTTGATCAGAAGCACCGAACCCTCATTCCTAATAATCAGCTCCGTGGCGGCCAGAATATTCGCGGGCTCCTTCATGCATACAGCTGTCCGCCGTTCCTTCCAAACAGAGGAACCCAATAATGCGTATATCGCGTTTATTCGACGTTCCAGTTCATGCTGGTCATAATGTTCTTTATTAACAATGAACATGGGGTCTCCTTTCCCATGAGATTATTTTACTTCTTTAGGTATTTTCGCCACATAACGACGTTTTCCTTCCCTTGTAGTCAGGATTGCTAAAAAGAGACCCTTCCGGCTGGATTTTGCTCAGCCGAAAGGGTCCGCATGTTTCTGTTTACGCTTTTACTTAGCGAGATATTCGATGAACTTTATAAAGATAGTAGCTACTTCAGCGCGGGTGGCATTGGCTTGGGGGGCAAAGAAGTTGTCCGGCTTGCCTGATACAATTCCGATGCCCTGCTGTGCCTGAACGGCCTTCAACGCCCATGAGCTGATTTGACTCTCGTCCGCGAAGGACTTAGATTGACTTTCAGGTATCTCATAGCCCTTGTACTTCATGTAATTGTACAGCATCACCAGCATCTGCTCGCGTGTAATCGGTGAATTGGGTTCAAACAGGTCTGCGTTTATACCGTTGACGATGCCGCTTTCGGCCGCCCACTCGACTGCTGCCGTGTACCACTGCCCATCCGTCACGTCGCTAAAACGGGAATTCGTGTAGCTGGAGCGGTTTACGTTCTCAAGATTGGCCAGTACCTGCACGTACATCGCACGCGTCATTGAGGTGCCCGGTGAGAACGTCGTGGACGTCGTGCCGTTGAAAAGACCGTATGTGTAGGCGGAGTTTACGTAGCTGTAGAACCAGTCGTCCATGTTGACATCCCTGAAAGGATTGCCAGACACCACGAGGAAGCCCAGCGGGGTGTCGTCATCGAATACAAATTCCGTACCCTCATGGATGTTCAGCGACATGCCTTTGTCTAAGCCGGCACTCGCGCCGCCGTGTAGTGTCACTTCGGCGCTCTTGCCCGCCGGAATGGTCACCTTACCTTTTGAGTCTATAGTCGTGCCTTCGGGTACCTTAATCTTCGTCCCGCCCTTGGTCGTAATCTCGCCGCCGCCGGGCAGGATGGTATTGCCGTTCTTGTCCGTGACCGCGGGCTTATCCTTCGGTGTGTTCACTGTGTAGGTCGGCTTCAACGATCCAGTGACTGTCCCAGTGCTGGTATTGCCCGTATTTCCGGTATTGCCCGAACTGCTGGTATTGCTGGTATTGCCACCAGAAGCACCGGGTACGCTCGTTTTTCTCTGCGCGAACATCCAATCAAAGACGTCAGTGTAGTCGTTGTTCCAAGTCGGCAACTTAGAGGACTGCGCTGTAGGCTTAAGGCTCCACTCCTTGTTGGAACCTACATTGGACAATGTATCCGTGTACCCTGAAATATTGTTCCACAGAACTGAAGCTTCCATCTCATGGCCGGAAGGAATCCAATTGGTTCCATTAACAGGTGCTTCCGCCTTGGTCCATTGGTCATAAGGCCAAACGAATATTTCATTTCTGTCGATGAATGTGTGCCTAGCGTTTTCCAATAGGGGCATTATATTCGCTATATAAGTTTCCGCCCCTGTTTTTATTGTTGAAGAATCAGTTGTGTTAACGAAGGACCAGTATGCAAAGTTTTTAAGAGTTTCTGCTTGTTTCGCGTTGATTGATGGTGGAAAAGACATAGGCGCCGCGGCTGCGAGCAAATCGGGATATGTCGTCAAGAAAGTATTCGTATAAGCGGATCCCATAGAGAAGCCTGCCATGTAGATACGGTTGGGGTCAACAAGTCCCTTACTTACCAGATCATCGATATAAGCCTTTAAGGTAGCGGGTGTTGCCTGAACGTTGTTTTGAGCCCGCAAAGCGATGATATGACTAGCGTATTTAGCGTTCTTCTCCATTTTTTTCATAAGCGCGGTGGCTCCGTTGGCGGACCTGATGGGCGCAAAGGTATCCCCGTCCTGTGTACCGCCGCGGGTAGAACCGTGAGCGTAGATGTAAAGGGGAAGCCCATTTACCGGAACGCCGTTGCCGTCCTTATGAATATAGAGTCCATACTGCATCGCTTCCGCTTTGTCAATTTTGGGACCCACTTCAAATTTGTCGATGATTTCATTAACGGTACCTGACTGTGCGAAAGACGACTTAACAATGGCAGCCTTGCCATCAAGCTTGATATCGCCACTAGATACAATGTTGTAATTCTGGACGGTGGATTTGGATGCTTCCAAAGTGGACTGTCCGCCGGTTAATGTCCAAAATTCCAATTCTACAACGATGTAGCGGCCTTTAGTCAGTCCAGCTTGATAATCAGGGGAGTTCTGGTTCACACCCTTATACCCTCTGGGTCTAGGTTCGTCATTGACGTATACTCTATTGACGGTGCGTGTGCCTTGATATGCCAGGTTACCGTTCAGCAGAGTATTCCTCGCCGAGACTGTAAACAGGTTGGAACTAAGATCGGCACCCACAGCTTCATTTCCCGCACCCAGATCGATGATAACGGCTGTGGTAAATTCTCCGGTGGCAAAGTTATCATTGTATACGATAAAGTTAAGTAACGTTGCGGCCGGATCGGGTTTGAAGGTAACATGGATCACCTTGTCATCGGTGTTCACGTTATTCAAGGTATAGGTATTGTTTGCAATCTCTACAGACTCGCCATTTACAGTTACAGTATCCA
Source organism: Paenibacillus sp. FSL R7-0333 (assembly GCF_038000365.1). Classification (NCBI taxonomy): domain Bacteria; kingdom Bacillati; phylum Bacillota; class Bacilli; order Caryophanales; family Paenibacillaceae; genus Paenibacillus; species Paenibacillus sp. FSL R7-0333. The sequence goes on along the minus strand of NZ_JBBOBZ010000001.1, from coordinate 3,712,334 downwards.
CGACATAACCGCCGATCGGTGTGAATGTAAAGGATTGGCTTCCGCCGTCAGCTACCCGAATCAAGCCGGATGGCGAGATGGTGCCGTTTAATCCTGCCGTGGCGTTAACGGGGTGTCTGGTTACCGTGGAGCTCCCAAGCAGCAGCAAGCTATTCTTGAAGCTGTCAGAACTGCCATAACCCGCGTCGGGCTTACCTAAAGCGGATACAACCTCATAACGGTCATTGCCTGCACCAGTTGAGTTATTGATGTACACATCAAACGTAATCGGGGAATTGCTCGTGAATTCAATGGTTCTTCTAGGTATCTTCACTTCCGCGATATACCCGGTATCCGTTCGTGTAACTGAACCGTCGCGGCCCGCAGCGGCTTGACCTGAGAAAATACCGCTTGCGCCAATACGCCACTGGTTTGAGCCACTTCTTCCGTCACCGACATAAAATTCCACACTGTCGGTCATGTACTCAGTGCCAGGCGTGTGACCGACGCACACATTCGGGTCTGTAACCACAACGCGTGCATACAGGAAGTCTTCGTCCCAAAATACTTTGGCTTTGCCGGTGGCCTTGGGGCCTATCTTCTGGTCGGGTGCGCTACTGTTGTTGATGTCAAACTCCACAGCTTGTTCCCACAGTTTGTCGTTTGTGCCCAATACTGGTGAACCGTATCCGGCAACAGGCCGATTGTTTGCTGCGGTCTGCGCGAACATCCAATCAAAGACGTCAGTGTAGTCATTGTTCCAAGCCGGCAAGTTAGAGGACTGCGCTGTTGGCGCTATGCTCCACGTCCCCATCGTTATGTCGTTGTAAAGAACAGCCGCTTCCACTTCGTGCGCCACCGAATCACTCAGGGCAGGTGAATGGTTCGGATTCGGTTTCTGATTCGGCTGATCAAATTGATTGTAAGGCCATACAAGAGCCTCATTGCTCTCAAAGCGCGAAGCTCTCGCGTTGATCATTTTTGGCATATTGGTGTTTATGAAGTTAGCGAGGTTAGTCTGGTATACTCCAACGTTATACTCATTGATAAACATCCAATAGGCCAGGTTGGTGTGAACGTAGTTGGCGTTCGCGTTCGGTGAGCCGCTTACCGGAGACATAGGTGCGGCGGACGCGAAGAAGCCGGGATAAGCGTTAATTAAGCTGTTCGTATACTGACCGCCCCATGAGAAGCCCGCCGCGTAAATACGGTTAGGGTCTACTGCACCGCTGGCAACCAGGTCATCTATAACCTTCTTAACATTGGCTGTGGAGGGAGTACTCGTGCCATTATAGGAAATATTCAGGATATGGCTGGCGTATTTCTCGGGGGACTTTTCCATTTTCTTCATTAGAGCTACCGAGCCGTTCGCGGATTTCATCGCCGCTTTTGGGTCAGTCGCAGCGCTTGTGCCGCCGCGTCCCATGCCGTGGGTATAGACATACAGCGGCAAGCCCCGCGACACTTCACCGTTTCCATCCTTGTGAAGGTAGAGCGCGCGATTGACCGAATTGCCCGTAGGTGCTGTAAATTGATCAAGGATCGGATTCACAACTTTTTTCTGTTCAAAAACCGCGTAGTTAAGCGGATCCCCTTCGGTCAGTGAGATCTCGCCGTTTTGGACGACGCTGTAAACCTGTTTTGTTGAGTTCATGTTGCCATCCAGCGTTATATTGCCGCCGCTCTCTGAATAAAACTCAAACTCAAGTACGATGTAACGGCCGCGTTCCAGTCCGTCCTGATAATCCGGTGAACGACTTACCGTCCCCAGATAGCCGCGTACCTTCGGTTCGTCATTGGCGTATACCCTAGTGATCTTGCGCGTCCCTTCAAAGGTTACCGAGTCGCCGTTCAGGGTCGTGTTCCTGGCCGAAACGGTAAACAAGTCCGGATTAAGCTTGGAGCCTTCCGCCGCCTTCCCTTCGCCTAAGTCAATGATGACAGCCGTCGTGTACTCGCCACGCGTGAAGTTGTCATTCCATACAATAAAGGGGAGCAACTCCGCGGTCGAATCATTTTTGAATGTCACTTGAAGGGTATGGTTAGCGACAATATTTGAAAAGGTATAAGTGCCATCATCGGATAGAACTGCGTCCTCTCCGTCTACCTTTACGGTATCTACAATTTTGCCGTAATCGGGGGTAACCGTAAAGGTTTTGTCTGAGCCGCTAGCTATTCTCAGAACATTGCCGGGTGCGTTCGGCGTTATTCGGCCGCCCGATTCCGCCGTGGCGGTGATTGAGAATCTCTCGTCCGCTCCACTAGCGGCAATGAGATTCAGGCTGTTTGTATAAGAAGCAGCATTGTTGTAAGCCGCGTCCGGAATTCCGAAACAGGAAACGACTTCATAGCGGTCACCGCCCTTTTCCGACGAGTTATTGATATAAACTTCAAAGGTAAACGGGCCTGCCTGCAAGTTCAAGGTTCTTTTAGGGATTCTCATCTCCACGATATATCCTGTGTCCGTGATCTCAGTCCACGCAGCTCTGCCCGGAGCGTTTTGCCCTGAAAACACGCCCGTTGCGCTGATGCGCCATTGATTCGCGCCTTGGGTTCCGGCGCCGGCATAAAACTCCAGGCCGTCGTACTGATAATCATTGCCGGGTCCCTGATATAGATTGCTATCCTCCACGACTACGCGAGCATAAAGGTAATCTTGGTCCCAAAGGATCCTGGCTGTGCCTGTGGAATGGGGCCTGGGGTCGCCGGGTACAGTGCTTTTGTTGATAAGATGCTCCATTGTCAGAGCCCACAGCGGGTCGTCTGACCCGAGTTCGGGAGTTCCAAAAATGGCGGTAGGCGTTTCATTTGTCTGCAAGCTTGTAAGATCTGTAGAACTGCTGTCGCCATTAAGTGCTTCTGTATACTCGTTGTTGTCAGTGGCGGCGGCAAAGCTGGCAGGCATTAGTGACGCCACCATTAGCAAGCAACATAGGAACACGAGCATTTTGCCAAATCGTTTTGATATCATTGAAAATCCTCCTTTTTTCGATCCGTGCACCCACGGCTTACCCATATCGTAAACACCAAGGCTTCAACAGCTTACTTCATCGCAGCGAATATAATAGCGCTTTCATATTTTCCTCCTCCATAAATTAGTTGTTATTTCACCCTATGTAGAATTTCACAATTTATTCAAGGATCAAGTTTGATTAGATATTCACCAAATTTGCAATAGTACCATGTTCTTGTCCATTAAAACAGAAAACCCACGCTGGGCGCGGGTTCTAATAGGGCTATTTTCTTGTCCACTGACAAAAGATGTTTTTGTTCGTCAGTAAAAAGTATTTTCGTATAATTTCCCCGTATGCGCATCAAGGACTTCGGGCGTCCGCTCGTACTCGCTACCAATCATTCGATACACTAGTTCGTACGGGGCCTCTTTCGCCCTAGCATTGTGCATCCGTTCCCATTGCAGACGCAGCTTGGCCTGTGCCGTCCATCGGAGGATGGCTGTCTGGGAATCAAATGAAGGCACGGTCTCCAGCTTCTTTAACTGTTCTGGCCTTATGGAGGGGGACATCAAACTTTTGACCCTCCCATTAGAGCGGTCAACAGCTAGTTGATAGCATTCATCCCTGACAGATACGTCTTGAACATATACACCAAAGCGAATGATTTCCAAACGATCTTCGTCGTCGGTCTCTTCAGTTAGAAGCTTGAGATACGGCAACATTTCGGCTGCTAGTCCCCGGACATAGTCCATAGCTACTTCTATACATGCGTCTCGATCCCAGGTTAATGGAGCTAGTTGATCTGGCTTAACATGCGAAACAAAGTCAATCAGTTGTCCGGTTTGGCTGTCTACTCGCGCCTTAACCGCTCCCTCCATCTGATCAGCCCAATAGGCCTTCCAAGACCGGTCATTCTTGGCTGGACGCTCTTCATTCTGTTGCTTCCACACCATCAACTTGGTGTTCGAGCCAATATTGTCGTCTTGTACTAACTGAAATTGGTTGTTGTCTACGCCAATCCACTCTTCTAGGCTTCTTGCGGGCGGGAACTCTCCTGGCCACTCGTCCAGAGTTCTTGGGTCAGAGGGGACAGCTTCTGCCCTATAGGCTGTCGGAACTTCCTCCTGTGATGATGCAGTATAGATTAGTCCTCTACTTCGGGGGGCGTAAACAAGATGGACCTGATCGTCACCATCCGTGTACACGGCTTTGTCCAATACGCAATATTCCACATGTAGCAAAAAATTCGCCTTCATACACGCCAACTGTTCCTCTTCTGGTGTGATCATGGTTGGGAGTGCTGGCCCTGGAACGGTTCCGTAGTACCTAAATCCGACCACGCGACCGCTGGGGTGAACCATAATCAGGCATCCCGTCTCAGGAAGCGGCAGCCCCATCGCCTTCTGCTGTCGTGTGTACCCAAACATCCCTTCCATCCACTCCATCTCACAATACGGAACATCACGCAGTGCGCCGGGATAATGATCTTCCAGGAATTGCTCTGCCTGCTGTTTGAGCTCCTCCTCAGATAGCCGTGTCCCGTTGTCCAATGAGGCCCAGGAAATGGCATAGTCTAGCAAGTTGCCGTCCCTGGAGAGTGTAGCAGAAACGGCGTCATCACTCCCCGTTTTAACCCATAAGAATCCCACTTCTCCCTTCCCTGTTCCCCTCATGGTGTTCTCTTGATAGTCATTGACGATCAAATCATAATCCGGTGAAACGGCAAACTGGTGCTCTGCCTGTTGTCTTAACTGCAGGCGTAATGTATCCAGGCCTCGTTCGGGAAAATCTTGAGCCATTTCGTTGCGCAAATGCTCCAGCCCCTTCCGTAATTGTGTTTTTACAGTACCTAATGGCATGTCCAGGAGATGGGCGATTTGCTGCTGGGTCAGGTCCTTCTTATATTTTAAGAACAGGAGCTGACGCAGCTTCGGATTCAGACTGGCCAATGCAAGCTCCAGATCCAGGGTTTGATCGATATCATTAACGACCAATGTCTCTTGCGCCTGCGGGTCTTCGCTCAGGTGAACACGCTTGGATTTCTTCAAATGATTGAGCGCCCGGTTCACCACAATTCTGGTAAGCCAGCTCTCAAACGCTTCGGCTTGCTGCAGCGTATGCAGTGACTCATAAGCCTTAACCAGGGCATCCTGAACGATATCCTCCGCATCTTTGGACTCCCGTACATAATGGCGAGCCACTCGGTGCAGCTTATCCGTCCGATCCTTTATAAGAGAAACGAAGGCATCGTGATCTCCGTTTTGTGCGGCGTTGATTTGTTGCTGTGCATCGATCATTGTCGTTCACCTCCTGTTATATAGACAGCTAACTCGGGGGTTTGGATTTAATTAATATAACATTATTCTGGAACTGACCGATCAAGTGACCACCCGCATGCGGTAAGCACGGGTGCCAAAGAGGAGGTCACTCTTGGCGTGTTCCTGCTGAAGCTCCTTCATCCACTGAAGCAGTTCTTCCAGCCCGGTACGGATATTGGAGAACACACAGTCCTTTGTTAGACCACCACATATACATGCTGGGATTCGGGCAGTATTGAACTTCGCTTTATGTGGCAAGCTCGTTTCACCCACTATCGTGACTATTCACCCGTTTCAGCAAATTGTTTGATGCGCTCTCCCACTTGATCACGAACCTGCTGGAAGACCGCCCACTTCTCTTCATCTGTTCCTTGCGCTTTTGCCGGATCGTCGAATCCCCAATGCTCACGTTTCACCTGAGGCGGGGTAATGGGACACTTATCTGCTGCATCTCCACATAAAGTAATGACGAGATCAGAGCTGTTCAGCAGCTGCGGATCAATAATATCTGATGTTTGACCTGAGATATCTATACCTACTTCACTCATCGCTTGAACGGCTTTCGGATTCAACCCATGAGCCTCAATGCCTGCACTATACACATTCCATTCATTGCTCAAATATTTCTTGGCCCAGCCTTCGGCCATCTGACTCCGGCAGGAGTTTCCTGTACACAAAAAGTAAATGGTTTTCTTATCCATGAGTCGCATTCTCCTTTGATTTTAAAATAAGGTCAATGTTATATATAGACCAAGCAGTGTGATGAACAGCGTAGGGATGGTCAAAATAATCCCTGTTTTGAAATACGTGCCCCAGGATATCTTTACTCCTTTGGTGGAAAGCACATGCAGCCACAGTAAGGTAGCTAGAGAACCAATCGGTGTTATCTTTGGTCCCAAGTCAGAGCCAATAACATTCGCATAAATTAAAGCTTCCTTAATCAGTCCCGAGGTATTCGTGGCATCAATAGCCAGTGCATCGATCATTACGGTAGGCATGTTATTCATTATGGAGGAAATCACTGCGGCAATAAAGCCCATCCCCATCGTTGCTGTGAACAGCCCATGATCTGCAATGGCCTGGATGGCATCAGCTAATACATTCGTAAGGCCCGCATTTCTCAGACCATATACAACAACATACATGCCGATGGAAAAGAACACAATGGCCCAAGGTGCCCCCTTCACCACTTCTATTGTGGGGACAGCGGGACTTTTCCTTGCCATGAGTAAGAAAAAGATCGCGATGATACCCGCCACGACAGATACCGGAATGTTCAGAAATTCACTGACAAAGTATCCCGCAAGCAGAACCGCAAGTACAAACCAGGATAACTTAAACATCTGCTTGTCTTTAATAGCCGCTTCAGGTTTTTTTAGCTGGGAGCTATCGAAGTTTCGTGGGATACTTTTACGGAAAAAGAGATAGAGCACACTGATGCTTGCCCCTAAGGAAAATAAGGTAGGCATTAACATCCGTCCGGCGTATTCCATAAAGGTTAGCCCGAAAAAGTCGGCTGATACGATGTTCACCAGATTGCTTACAACTAGGGGCAATGAGGTAGTATCTGCTATAAACCCGCTGGCAATGATGAACGGAAAAACCTTTTTCTCATCAAAATTCAGCGCACGGACCATAGCCAGCACAATCGGTGTTAGAATGAGCGCTGCTCCGTCATTAGCAAAGAATGCCGCGACTACAGCACCAAGAATGATGACATAGATAAACATCCGCATTCCATTCCCGCTAGCAGCTTTGGCCATATGTAAAGCAGCCCATTCGAAGAATCCAATTTTATCGAGGATTAACGAGATCAAGATGATTGCTACAAAGGCCAGTGTGGCATTCCACACAATCAGCGTAACATCCAGAACATCATTCAAGCTGACGACACCGGCAATTAAAGCGAGTAACGCTCCGCCGCAGGCAGACCATCCAATGGACAGATTTTTAGGCTGCCAAATGACAAAAATCAAAGTGACTATAAATATCAGACTTGCCAGAGCTACCAATGGTATTCCCCCAGTTTATGTCTAACTCCACCCATCCGAGCACTCCCTTCAAAGAGTTAAGTTTAATCTCAGGCATCATTATATAATTATACACTTATATATTCAATAGAAAACTGTCATTCGCAGCAAACAGCATTAGACGGTTTATTCAAATGCAATAAAAGGTCACTCGCATTCGGGGTAAGATTTAGGATGGCCTTAACATGGGGTTTATCTACTATATTTAAAGAATAATAGACCCACTGCCCCCTTTTCTGTTCCTTTACCAATCCGCTGCTTTTTAATTTACGTAGATGCTGACTAACGGCTGGCTGAGAAATGTCAAAGAGATCCACGAATTCACATACACACCACTCTCGCTCTTTTAAAAGAGTTAGAATTGTGAGACGTGTTTTATCTCCAAGGAGCTTTAAATCTTCTGCAAGATCATTTAATGTATCCAATTTTGAATCTCCTCTCTTCGTATATAAGACAATACTTATATTCTAATACCTTTATCATCAATTATCAACTAAGCACAATTTATATTTGCATTTTGCAACTAAATGCAGTATAACTAGTTCAAGAGGTGACAACAATGGAAACTCCAAGAGAACTACTCCAAATCATGAGTCGGCGTTTAGGATTACTCAATAAGGATTGCTGTAGCGTAGGAGGATGTAATCTTTCCGCTACCCAAAGTCATCTGTTATATGAGATCGATCGGAGTCACAATCCTTCCATGCAACAAGTCGCCGAAACACTTGGCACAGATATTACAACCTTCAGCAGACAAGTTCAATCTCTGGTGAAAATGAATTTGGTTAAAAAGACATCTGATCCCTCAGATCGAAGAATTTATAACCTGTCACTCACTCCTGAAGGTAAAATGGTAGCTACAACTATTGATCAACAAATGAATGAATACCTGAACGAGGCCTTCTCACACATGAGTGAGTTTGAAGTAGAAACATTACTACGGTCCATTAAGCTTTTCAACGAATCTATGGGAAAACTCAGCAATTGCTGCGCACCCGTAAAAGGGTGACCTTCTCTTTTACTTGTATATTGCAAATTATTTCAGCTAAGGAGTGTATAATCATGAGCAAGCTTACTAATGATCAAATCCGCCAAAATGTACGGGGCCGCTATCAAAAGATTGCTGTAAGAAACGTTGAGACTTCCCCATCCAGCCGAACTTCTGCTGACAGCAGTTGCTGTGACTCCCCATCTGATTTCAGTGCCATATCTGCTAAGTTGGGATATTCCAGTGAGGACCTCGCTTCAGCTCCCGAAGGCGCAAATTTAGGTCTTGGTTGCGGTAATCCGCAGGCTATTGCTGAACTGCAGGCGGGTGAATATGTTTTGGACCTTGGGAGTGGCGGCGGATTTGATTGTTTCCTGGCTTCCCGGCAGGTAGGTAATGAAGGCCATGTTATAGGTGTGGATATGACACCTGAGATGATCAGTCGAGCAAGAGATAATGCCCTTAAAGGTAAGTTCAGTAACACTGAATTCAGATTGGGCCAAATAGAGTATCTTCCTGTCGCTGATCATTCGATCAACGTCATTATCTCCAACTGTGTAATTAATCTCTCCCCAGACAAACAGCAAGTATTCCGTGAGGCTTATCGTGTTCTTCAGCCTGCCGGTCGTCTTGCCATATCAGATATCGTAACTACAGCTGAGCTTCCTCCTGAGATCAAAAATGACCTGGATGAATTATATTCGGGTTGTATCTCAGGCGCCTCTTCCATTGCCGATTTGGAGATCATACTTCAGGAATGCGGCTTTACTGATATCAGCATTGAACCAAAGGACGAATCTAAAACATTCATTAAAGATTGGGTTCCAGGTGCGAACGTTGACCAATACATCGTCTCTGCTGTAATTAAAGCGAGAAAGTAATCTTAAGGGGGTGTTGATATGATCAGTACATTAACTGTCCGTCAGGCCACACCTGAGGATATTGAAAGCATTCTTCGTATCTACAATCAGGGGATCGAGGACCGGATCGCTACACTTGAAACAGAGATGAAAGACTCCTCATATATGGAATCATGGTTCAACGATCACCAAGGCCGTTTTAGCGTTTGGGTTGCTGAACGCGAAGGTGCAGTCGTGGGCTGGGCCTCACTGAACCCATATTCTCACCGTTGCGCGTATAACGGCGTCGCTGACCTTTCTGTATATATTGATCGAAGCTTTCGTGGGCAAGGTGTAGGCAGCTCCCTCCTAGAGTCCATACACAAGGCGGCAAAAGAAAATAGCTTTTATAAAATTGTTCTCTTTACCTTTCCGTTTAATGAGAATGGTCAAGGCTTGTACCGGAAGATGGGCTACCGGCAGGTTGGTGTATTTGAGAAGCAAGGATTGATGGACGGAGCGTTTATTGATGTGATGATTATGGAGAAGCTACTATAAAAATGAAGATCAAAAGGAGAAGTTCCATCCGCAAACGGAGGAACTTCTCCTTTTGATCTATTCCTACAATCTTACTTTCATGGAGGCTCCGCATATCGGGCCTGTAAACAGGAGGATCTTAAACATTATATCTGATCTTAATATCATGATTAAAGAAGCATTAAGATTCATTTAGCCCCATTTAGGTTGCATTAAAAAGTTAATAAATACGCGATAACTTCAGAAAATCGGGGATGAATGCTAGATTACAAGGGATTTTCTTCATTTTTATATCCTATAGAGTCTTATTTAGTCTCCTAGAGAACTTTCAGCATTTTACAAACAGTGATGCTCAGCGTAAGATTCCTTTTAACAAATGCTGAATTCCCGTCAGGCGGGAAGCGGGGGAACCAAATGGCTGTGACCAGCCGAAATGGGGTGAATCCAAAGAAGATTGAACTCTTCACTGGTAGGACGACTCTCACCGTCCGAATCCGTCAGCTAACCTCGTAAGCACTGGAGAGAGCCTGCATTAACCATGCTTTTTTGCTGCGATCCCGCAAAACCTTTCCATTACACTTATCCATCGTACAGAAAACCAAATATTCCGTTTGGCTTGAGCATGCTGCTGTATGTGAGAATGAAACTGAACTGACAGCCTATGTAGCCACAGCTGAGCAGACCCATAATCTGCAGCGTTATATGAAATCTATAGACAACCTAGGAGGCATTATTCATGATTAACGCCAGACTGTCACGAATCGAGTTGTTCGCATTTAGCTGCCGCCCTTCCTTCCTGCATATTTCAGAGCCTTACGGATGCTGGTATGGGGTGTTGAAGTTAACCTTCGGAGGACAGATCAGCTATGGGAATTGCATTCTTTGTGCGGGTGACAATGCGGTGGATTTAATCAAATGGGGCTCTTTTCTGAAAGAGATATGTCATTGTACTGCAGAAGAAGCCACAGAATACGTCCGGATGCACGGACAAGAATGGGCTCCCAATCAACTTAACATGATCAAGACTGCACTCGATAGTATGTTCATTCAAAATGACCAAATCCGAATGAAGGTAGGAGCCGGATCGGAGCGGTATCGCCATCAAAGGACAGAGCAAAGAATCCATTCAATTAATACGGTGAAGAGTCATCTGAATCCAACCATTTTATTTGCAGAATCGGTATCCTATTATTCACTGCTATAGACATGATCAATTTAAATTATCAAAACTCCAGTTGATCAAAAATCTTAACGAAGATTTTCGCAATGTTCTTGGCATCATCGATACCTCTATGGTGAGTACCTTCAAGCGGCAATTCAAGCATAGTCAAGGCTCTCTCCATGCCTACGCCCCGCTCCCTGCCAATCATCCTCCCGTGCTGATGCTTGAGACTGATATGGTTATCCGTCCATTCACTTGCGATTTGATGTAGTGAACAGTCCTTCTGCAACTGGTTTTTATCATAAAACCCCCAGGAGCAGAGGACATGAGGTTCATTGCCTATCCACTCTTGGAATTGACTTATTGCCTGCGGAAAATACATTGCAGCATCCACATCCGCCTGAGAGATGGAGGTAAGCCGCTTACAAAAATCAGAAAGCTGCGGGCTTAATGCAGGCTTGACAAAAATTTGGAACTCGCTCACAGTCTTGAGCCTTTCATTGAGTTTTACGGCTCCGATCTCGATAATTTCGTTTTGTCTTTTGCGGTCATTTTCCCAACAAGTGGCTTCCAGATCAAAAATGATATAGTTCATACCTGCTCCTTTTCTCTATAACCATTCAGTTTGTCATACAACATTTGCGGCATGGCCCGGAGTGTTCGGTCATTCTGCTCTTCAGGAGTAACGTGCGGTTCACTGAGCAGCCAATGTCTGGTCATATTGGAACAGGCATAAGCATGGTAGTTCAAGGAAAATTGCAGATCTTTCATTACAGGAGCTTGCGCGCCTTGTGACAGTGAAGCCAGAAACAAATTTGCCGGGTATGTCTGGGAATGCTCCAATAGGGAATTTTGTCCACTGTCCATCAGGACTTTTTTATAAAATGCTCTTTTCTCATTAAGCTTTTGAAAGAAAAGAGAGGTGACTTTGCTCCATGATTCGTTTGCGTTTTCCGCCATCACTTTATTCAAATCCGAGGAGTAAATCCAATTGACCAATTCATATTTATCATGGAAGTGATAGTAGAATGTCTGGCGGGGAACGCGGCAGTGATTTGCCAGCATGGTTACCGTGATTTTCTTAAAAGGCACGTGATTTAATAGCTCAATTATGGCTTCTGCAAACATGGTCTTCGTCATATCTTTTGTAGGCATCGTTGATTTCACCTTCCATTCCTATTATGACAAAATGATGAGCAACGGCAAAAAAATTGTCACTTGCCTTCAAGTGTCTATATTCTATAAGACTTAGTTAATTATACAATGCTAATGCATTTAAGTTAATTAACGGGGTGAATGATGATGAAAACAGAAAATCGTGTTACAGAGATGCTTGGAATACAATACCCGATTGTGCAGGCCGCCATGTCCTGGTTGACCGATGCTAAGCTTGTCGCAGCCGTATCCAATGCGGGAGGCATGGGAGTAATGGGGCCTCATGCGGGTTATCAGACGCGGCCCTCCAGTCCGGACGAAGTGGGTCAAAGGATTCGCAATGAAATTCGTAAGATTAAATCATTGACGGAAAAACCGTTCGCGGTAAATCTGTATCTACCTCCGGATGGCCAATCCGATCCATATTCCAAAGCTACATTTGAGGCTGCTGTCGCGGAAGGCGTACGGTATTTTGTGACCGTTGGTTCTCTGAATAGAGCTATGGTCAAAGAAATCAAGGATAACGATAGCATGTGGATTCATCGTGAGCTTACTCCTTCCCCGGAAGCAGCGAAAATGGCTGAGCAGCATGGCGCAGATATACTCATTGCCACAGGGTATGATGAAGGAGGAACCATTCCCCAGAACAAAATAGGCACTTTCTCGATTGTTCCCGCGATCGCGGATGCGGTAAGTATCCCGGTTATGGCAACAGGCGGCATCAATGATATTCGCGGAGTGAGAGCGGCTTTTGCACTTGGAGCTGAAGCGGTATATTTGGGAACACGGTTTATCGCCGCTGAAGAATGCCCTGCTGCTGAGGCAACGAAACAGGATATCATTCAATCCAAAGGTTCAGATCTGATTATGTTATCATCGTATTCACGCTCCACTCCGCATCAATTTGCCCGTGAGTTGGAGGCTATGTACCGCAATGGGGAATCATCTGAAAATATCGAAAAGAGGATCAGTGAAAACGGAGGTGTGTCTAATAGCATGCTGCATGGGAAGCTGGATGAGGGGCCCATCACCATCAATACCGCGATCGATCTGATCACTGAAGTGAAGAGCTGTAAAGCAATCATTCATGAATTGATGGCTGACTTTATTAGGGAGTAGCACAGAACGCCAAAAAAGCCGCTAACAGATAAATATTCTGAAAGCGGCTTAAAATCATGTCCATTTTATTACAACCTTATTTCAATATATGCTTTGAGATCCTATTCTCATTCCAGTCGTATACTAAGACACTATTCTCACGATAGTCCAATATAGACCCTTGTATTCCATTAAATTCGTGAATAGAGGCCAGCGTTTTTGCATCTAAAATATACTGGGAGGTAAGCAAATCGACATATAGGTTTCCTTCTACCGTTTTCTTTGCTGTCGGCAGACCATCTCCCTCAGGCATATTAAAATTCGATAGTACCCTATCCTTTACTAAGCCCTTCTGATTGAACAAGCTTAATTTTTTGGTTTTAGGATTAAATACCATATAATCATCCCCAGCTTGGAAAGCAAACCCAAATTGATCGATTGTTCTTCCCCAGATAGCGGAACCTTTTGGAGATAAAGCTATTAGTTTACGCGTATTTGCTTGATATACTGAAAACACAAAAGTACCATCATCGAGTGCAAAAGCAGTATAAAAGTTGACTCCTGCTCCTTTTGGGAAAGTGTATTGAAATGAGCGTTGTAAGGAAGAGTTGTATACTTCAACTTTTTGAGCATTGCCCAGCTTGGTTAACATCTCTATGGCGATTTGGTTCTTCGAAACAGTAGTTAACTTGCCGGATACGACCTTACTTACTTTCTGCTTGCCATTTTTATCGAAAGCTAGCAGTTGTACCGTTTCTGCACCGATTGTATCCGATTTCTGACCTGCAATAATTAAGCTTCCGTCACTCATGCGGTATAACTTGCCGTCAAATGCTCCCAGATCTTGTCCTACGCGCTTACTCCAATTTTCCTTCCCTGCAGGGCTCACAGAATAAAGAACTCCTGGAAACGAGAAATAGGCGTATACCGTACCGTCTGGTGCATAAGCAAAAGGATATTCTGTACTTGGCCATCCGTATCCAGCCTTGGCAAACGAGAATACCCACTTCACCTTTCCAGTTTTGGGATCTACGGCCCTAAGGGTATCGGGTGACCAAGCTTTTGTCTCAGAAAATCTTTCTTCTCCAACATGTAAGTACAGCGTTCCTTGTCCCGGCACATAATAACTCTCTGGTTGAATCGGTATGTAATCTTCATTCGGTGTCTGAGTCCAAACCGCTTGTGGCAAGGATTCATAATTCTTAGCAGCCACCACCCCACCAACATTTGCAAACATCAGGGCAGCAACCATGAAACTGATTAGCTTCTTTTTCACACGAAAACCTCAACTTCCTTTTTGAATTGATCTTCAATAGGGTTACCCCGTATTAAACTTGCACATAGCTGCCTTAAGAGCAACACACTAAAATTCACCATCCGACTAATTATTGGCTGTTCAGGTGACTGCTGTTCATTAATTTCATTAAGCCCTTAAGATTTTTGTGAATGTCCCAAATATTTTCTTTTTCAAGAGTAAAAATTTCGTGATAGTACCATTCTATCTTGCTTAATGTTCCGAATTTAGGGTTTTTATCCACATTATTATAAAGTAATAGTATAGAATCTCTTAATTCATCGAATGTTTGTGAATTAATTCCATTAAGTACGCTCTTTATAACTTGATTTTGAAAAATTTCTTTTATCCCGTTCAAGCAGTCTAGAATTGATTCAGTTTCACTTTCAATAAAAATACCATTTGGAATTTTATTGAAATTGATAATTTCAAGTTCGGCAATCATGGAGAGTAGTTTCGATTTGCTTTTTGCTTGTAAACCTTTAAATACCACAGTGTTTAACAAATCCTTCAATTTAATAAGTCCTTGCGGATTAAGCAATAAATATCCTGAACTATTTTGAAAAATCATATTTTCCAAATGAGGACTAATCAAGGGGACTAAGGTTTTTAAAGTATGAAGATAATTAATCAAATTAACGTATGTTCCTATGGTATCTGTGTAATCTAGCCACTCTCTTAATTTTGTAATTTGATGAGTTGTTATATTATGCAATTCCTCTATCTTAAATAACTCATCAACAATATCTACGACATTGTAATTCTTATTAACTTTTTCAATGGCAATATTTATCTTCTCATCAGGTACATTCAATTTTAACTTGGATTCGAACAGATGAAGTAGCATTTCATTTTCTTGGGAATTGTTATTTGAACTCACCATTTTTTTAACGAGATTCTCCTCAATACTACGTTGAAGATAGTTCATTTTAACTTTTGATAGAGCAAGATCCAATCTTGTTAAATTGCAAATCCTTATCGTACTTTCTCCCTTACCCCCTGAGTCAATACCCTTAAAGAAGATTGAATCCTCTAACTTTATGTAACTTTCATATAAGTCGTAATATGCATGAATAATAAGAAAGTCACCTGATGTAGATGGATAGTCCTCTGGAATGCTAAAAATTTGATTTGTATATCCTTGTAATACGTTTTTTCTTCCTTTGGCTGTATTACATCTCCTACACGTCAGTGTTAAATTTATCGGTAGAAAAGAAAAGATTTTATGAGGGTCTTTAGGTACAATATGCTCAATATCTCCAGGACTGCTTCCCTCATCAAGTGGTGACTTGCAATAAAAACATTCACTATTATTATTAATGAGTATCTGTTTTATATTGTTTTTTATATATTTCAACTCAGTTTTATCCCAATTAAAATCATATTTCATAATCAAATGAATGTCATCAGCTGTTAAAGTATACATTTACTCACCTTTTATTTTTTGACTTATTAGCTCGATGACTGTTTTTAACGGATCACTTTCTTTTAGGTTTGTACTTAGCTGTTCTATGCGATCTACTCTCGCAGCAAGCCCTCTCCGATTGTTAGTACTTATTGCAAGCATTATTTGATCCAGTTCATCAGCAAGATAATAATTTCGATCTGTAGCTAAATCAAAAATATTAAACAGTACGTCTTCTACAGACCAGCCAAACGTTTCTTCTTTGTGTAGAACCACTTTAGTTTGGTACTGACTATCTCGTTCAATTGAAACAATAGAAGACGTATTAGGTTTTAAATCTGATACCATAAAATGAGAATGTGTTGCTAGCAAAAAGTGTGCAGAAGCATAGTGAAGGCTAAATATATTTCTTAGGCCCTCAATATATTTATTTTGCCAATTAGGATGTAGGCTAGTTTCAGGCTCATCCATCAAGATGAGGGAATCTTTTTCAATGTTAGATAAGATATTAATCATGGTTGTTATATACTGCACTTCCCCTGAGCTAGCGAATTCTAACTTGAAATATTTTTCTTTTCTAATAAAGACAGTAGGCTCATTAAAAATATTAATTTCAAATAGATGCCAAAGTATGTACAAATCATCATAATATCTTTCAAAGTATCCAGGTTCATCTAATTTGAAAGTTACACTTATTGCATTCTCCCGTATTTTAAATATATTGTTTCTTTCTTCACTTAGGCTTTCAAAAAAATCCATAATTTCTTGATAATCCGAAAAATGAATACGGTTTAATTCTGACTTTGTTTTATTCTTTCTCAATTTATTTTGGTTAAGTAATATGTGCTCTTTTACCGCAACCTTTTCAATTGTTTCATTATTAGCTGTTTTGAACACTATTCTAATAACGGGTTCTAATCTTACGAATTTTAATATTTTTTCTAATATTGATTCGAAATTGTTTTTTTGCGATGAATTTAATATATTCAATATCAAATTTCTCGATGTTTCACCAATGCGAATTGTAGTATCTGAACTTTTAATCCCTAAATAGCTATATTCTTTGTCTTTATCATCTAACTGATTTTTATAGATAAACCTATCATTTATGCTATAAGCACTCGCGATTAGTTTGTTGGGAAGCTGAAGGTCGCTTAAATGAATGTTTTCTCCGTTTTTATAGTAATTATGGATATCATCTTTTTGAATAACTTTAAAAATGTCTACCCCGATCTGATAGGTAAGGATGAATAATATATTTGATTTTTTACTGAAGGTTCTTTTAGATTTTTTCAAACGATATAGTTCTAAGAATATCTTTTGAAGAGTTGACAATATTGTACTTTTCCCAGTGCCATTGGGTCCAATAATTAGTGAAATATAGGGTTCAGTAGGTTCACGAAATGGAGGATCTTCAAAAAAGGATACATCAAAATTATTTTGTGTATTAACTGAATTCATATACTTTATATGGTGTACTAAGAAACCACCTTCATCTTTTTCAGAAGATGTAATAGTACTTTTTCTCTGAAATGCAGTATCGTAAAATGGATTAATAAATTTGTTTTGATTTTCGAAAACAATTCGCGAAATTTTCTTGATATTAGTTTCTTCTATTAAACTGTTGATATTTCCAGTTTTAAATTTGCTTGTTGTATTTGGATTGTTGAAAAATCCTTTAACATTATAAAACCATCCACCCGGTCCGATTAACGTATCCAATTTCATTGACTTCATGTACATCGGGAGGGTTCTTACACTATGTAATGACAATTCGTACCGAGGCTCACCTAATACTCCTTGAATAACAAGATCCTCTCTGCTTTGTTCCATAAAAAAATCATATGCGTTCATATAACTTCCTACTTCTAACAAAGGAAATACATAAACTGATCTATTATGGCCTTCTTCATCTAATTGAAACTCTTTTTGGGGTAAACCTGCAAGCAATACCTTGCCCTCAAATCTATACTTTCGATTTTCTACAATAAATAAGTACAAATTAACACCAGTATCGTTTGAGTTGAGCAAGGTTTTGTTTTGAGAATACTGAAGATTTTGATCACCAATTCTCCCCATGCCAGTGTATTGCCACAAACCATTTTTATCTTTGAATACATTTGCATATGGTGGTCTATCTTTATAAGACAATAGGACAAGAGAATTTGTTTTTAAAGATCTTCTCATACTTCCTTGCCGGCTACATTTAAACAAATTAATTAGGTTATACTCATCAATATCCATACCAGGTTTTAAATCGGATATTTCCAGCAAATTATCCATCTTTTTATCTCCCTTATTTTACTATCAAAGCTACTTACCTACAATTTATGTAAGAAAATTTAGAAGTAAACCATTAATGTTATAATATCATATAGATAGAAGACTTATATCATAAAAGTGCTATATGTGCCATTTCAGAATGAAAACATTCCCTTATCACCACGTTCGGTTGGTGAAATAGATTGCTGCATTTATAGTTAAAGAAGAATTCATTCCGTAATAATTTTTTCCATTTAATTTACATTACTTATTCTTTCCATTAAAGTAGCGATTGAAATACGCAGGTGGAGACATCGATTATTTTGGAAACAATCAGTGTGGTAACAAAATTCTTTTGGTTTAATTAAGATAAATATATTACGACCATTTTGCATGGATATCCCATGGAATTCGAATCGATAGACCCATCGCTCCGGGGCTATGTCTTTTGTTATACTTCCAAGTGAGGTTTCAAATACTTCATTTCGCACTTTAATATAAACCCACTCAGAGGAGCGCAAAGACATGAACTTTTTCAAAAAGCTGTTTGGCGGCAATGCAATGGGCAAATCAGAAGACGGTACCACCATTTATGGTTATGACGCTTCGGATGAGCAGCAGGTTACGCCTCCCGCCAATATTTTGTACATGGAAGATTTAAACGAACATTTCAATCGGGTCTTTCCAAACCGGGAAACCGGCGTGTTCCACGAACTGATTTCAGACATCGTACATATTGATGTGAATATTATGGAAGCTACACCTGATGAGCCATACCGGGTGCTGTACACCAATGGGATGAGCGATCTGCCGCTGACACTCCCACAGGAGATCCGTGAAGAGTATAAGCATCTGGAACGCGCGGAGCTGATGATGTTTTTGCCGGCGGACTGGCCACTTACGCAGGAGGATTTTGAAGCGGAGGAGAACTACTGGCCGATCCGGCTGATGAAGATGCTTGCCCGCTTCCCGCATATGTATCAGACATGGCTTGGTTACGGCCATACGATTCCCAACACGGAGGATTACGAGCCATATGCGGATAACACGGAGCTGTCCGGCGTGATCCTCTATGCTCTGCCGGAAGAGGTTAGCACCGTCCATACGAAAGATGACAATCAGGTTCAGGTTTATTTCCTGGTACCGCTGTACCGGGAGGAAATGGAGTTCAAGCTGGAGTCTGGCATGGACGAACTGATGGCCAAGCTGTCCGAGCTTCCAGAGGATTTCCTCGTTCTGAATCCGAATAGACACAACGCTTGTAAATAACTGCCCGGATTAACGGGCTTGAACCAGCTTGAAAAGGCTGAGCCTAAGTCAAGAATATGACTTTGGGCTCAGCCTTTTGATACTAGTTAGCTTTCTTTCACTGTTGACTGTAATATAGTTCGACCTTCCTAGTACCGCTCATTGATCTGCTCTCCTAACCATGCGCCTTGGCGGACAAGTCTGCGCTGCAGATCCGTGATGTCGATACTGCGCGTTTCCCGTGTGCCCTTCTCGGCCAGAATCGCCGCGGCCGTACCGGAGGCTTCGCCCATGGCAAAGCAATTCGGCATGACCCGGGTGGAGCCTTGGGCCGCTCTATCGGTTGATATCGCTCTACCGGCTACGATTACGTTCTGAATACCGGCCGGAAGCAAGGCGCGATAAGGGATGCCGTGCGACTCTCCCGGCGACAGACGCACCATCGTCATGCCGCTCGTAGGCTTTGCCATATGAATATCAATAAAGTAGGCATTGCGGGCAATGTCGTCCGGGAACGAACGGCACGCCAGAAAATCGTCGGCGGTGACGATATAATCGCCGATGATCCGGCGGGTTTCCCGAATGCCGATCTGTTCGCCCGTCAACGTCAGGAAAGCGTTTTCGAATCCGGGAATCGCTTCCCGCAGCCAACCGGTAATGTGTTCAACAAGTGCGCGGCCTTCGATCGCACCGCGAGTCAGATCATCCGTGTTTGAACCATCTATCCCGAATACATGCCCGAAATTGAAGCCTGCCGTATGATCGTTTAGCCAGGAAATACCGGCCCAATCTCTCGCGACGCGCAATCGCCCTTCGTGCTTCGCTTTGTTGATCGCATGTTTCAGATCGTGGCCGTGCGTCTCAGCACTTGAGAGAAATTTGTTCCGGTCCAGGTTATTCAGGACGAAGCACATCGTCCCCGGCTGCAGCTCTCCATCATCTCCGCCTTTGGCGAACTGCCCGCCCGCAAGATAGGTGAGATCCGCATCGCTCGTTGCATCAATATATATCTTCCCTTTCACCGCCTGGGTTCCGGTCTTGTTGTTAATGATCGCTGCTTCAATGATGCCGTCCTGTTGAAGAACTTGACCGACGAACGTATGATACAGCACTTTAACGCCAGCCTCCATCATCTTCTCGTCCAATATGCGCTTTAGAATTTCCGCATCAATCGGCACCCAATCCAGCCGGTCCTTCCATGCTTCCTGAAACCTCTCCTCCATCTTGCTCTTCATATCAAGCAGAATTTCCAGCCCAATCCCACGGATGATCGGCTTGACCTGATCGGTATACGGGCAAAATGCAGGAACCTGAGAGACCGTTGCCATGCCGCCCAGGTATCCTCTTTGCTCTATCAGCAATACGGATGCCCCGTTTCTTGCTGCTGCGAGCGCTGCTGCTACTCCTGACGGTCCTCCTCCGGCAACGACAACATCCACTTCCGTGTAGACAGGAATATCACGCTCGGGTATTTTAACGGTTAGTGCCATATCGGTCATTCTGACCACCTCCACCTGTTTTCTTCCATTGTAGTTTTAACTTACATCAACCGCGGTGAGACTGAACGCTCTTGTTTCTTTAATTCACTCGGGGCTACACCCCAATATTTACGAAACACTCTGGCAAAATAGCTGACATCACGATATCCGGCCGCTTCTGCTGCATCATACACCTTAACGCCGCTGTACAAGAGCTCTTTGGCATGCTCCATACTCCGCTTCAGGAGATATTCCGAAATGGATCTCCCTTCCTCCCGCTTAAAGAGCCGGCTAAGGTAAGAGGGATTGACATATAATCTTTCGGCCAGCGTGTGCAAAGTCAGTTCTTCTTTCCCCAGCATTTCCTCCACGGCCTCGATCATTTGTTTAACGAGCCGATGGCTTGAATGTTTTCGTTCGCGTTCCCGGTATTGGGTAATGCGGCTGGCCACTCTTTTGGACCATTCCACGATTTGCTCTTTGGAGAGCAGGGATTCAAAGGACAGAAACATCGAATAATCCCCTTGCAGCACCTCCTGCATCGACCAGCCCCGCGATTGAATCATACGTGTAAATAAGCTGCTCAAATACAGCAAATGCTCGTATACCTTTGGGGTTGAGACAGCCTGGGAGTATACGTCCTTGAAATAGCAGTCTATCAGCTCAGCAACCGCTGCCGCGTGATCCGTATGAACCGCAATCTCCAGCTGCTTTTCGAACTCAGCGTCATAATGAAACGGCTGCTCCTTGTTGGTTACGTCCAGGTAAGGAACGAACACCTCATTGCCGTAAATGGCCCGCTCCTGCAGTGCACGACGTGCCTGCCGGTAGGACAGCGTAACATGATCCCATGAGCCTGGGGTCCCGAGTCCGGCGCTGGCTGTAAGCTTCAAACACTCTTTAACAATGTTAAAGAGACGGGGAACGTCAACATTGATCCGCTGGATGATATCTGGAGCCGATTCTTCCGGTTTTCCCAAAAAAAGCAGCACGGTTGCTCCGTCCGCATCATTAAAGACCCGGCAGTCTTCATGCTGTAAACATTCAGCCGCTATGCATTCCAGCGAGAACTGCAGCAACGCCTGATCCGAAGACGTAAATCGTTCTCCTTGCTCGTGAATCGGATCGATTTCACATACGGCTACAGCAAACCAGGTATAGAGGGCAAGCTCCAGATTCAGCTCCTCCATATGCTTCTTGAGCTCCCAGTCCGCGTACCGGCCCTGTATCCAGTTTCTATAAAAATCATCCTGGAGCTGAGGCAGACGGTCATGCCATTTCCGCTCCAGCTCAATCATGCTGTGCTTTTCCAGCAGTTCCTCTCGAATCTCTTCCGCAGCCGCAAGAATAGCCTTCAAGATTTCATCGTCTCCGGCCGGCTTCAGCAAGTACTTCATGACGCCAAGCCCCACAGCAGCCTGCGCATACGGGAAATCGTCATGGCCGCTTAAAATCACGAATTTCATGTGCGTTTCCTGCTGCAGCACCGTTCTCGCCAAGGTCAACCCGTCCATCTCCGGCATCTCGATATCGAGCAGCACGATATCCGGCTTCCTGCGTTCGATCATGGATAGCGCTTCCAAGCCATTCTCGGCAAGTGCTACCACTTCAATGCCATGCTCATTCCACGGTATATTGTTGGCCAGACTATTCAAAATTCGAATTTCATCTTCAACAATCATGAGATTCATGTTCCGCTTCCCCCCTCTCCTCCCGGCAGCGGTCTGCCGGTAAATCGATGACCGCCGTCGTTCCGTTCCCTTCCTCACTGACGATCTTCAATTCCGCCGTCTCCCCATAGTAAATGGCGATTCGAGCCTGGACATTGAGCAGCGCAAAAAACTCGGAGTTCTTTTCAGGGGGGGCCGTGTAATCCCCGAACCTGATTCTTGCCAGGGCTTGTTGAATCCGCATAAGCCTTGGCCCCGGAATCCCTCTTCCATTATCGGTTACCTGGATGATCAGCCGGTCATTAGACACATCGGTGCGAATGCTTAGTACTCCGCCTTTTTTTCGTTTCTCCAATCCATGCAATATGGCATTCTCAACCAGCGGCTGAAGCAGCAGCTTCAGAATATGCAAATGATGGCTATCCCCGGAAGCGCAGTACTCCACCGTAAACCGGTCGGCAAAACGGATTTGCTGAATTCGAATATAGTAATGAAGGTGCTTGAACGTTTCCTCCACCGTAAACGTCTCCTGCCCTTTGCTCAAACTGAGCCTGAAGAAGTTCGACAAGTTCAACACCATCGTACTGATCTCTTCCGCTTCATAATTTTTGGCCGTCCAATAAATCGAATCCAGCGTGTTGTACAAAAAGTGGGGATTAATCTGAGCCTGCAGAAATTTGAGCTCCGTCTTGGTCATTCTGAGCTGTTGCTCATAGATGTCCTTAATCAGATGACGCTGCTGACTCGCCATTTCGTTGAAAGCATCCGTTAAATACCCCAACTCGTCCTGCCGTCCGTTCTCCAGCCTGATATTCAGATTGCCTTTACGCAGCTGCCGCATGCCGGACACCAGTCTTGATATCGGAGAAGCAATTCCGCTGTAGATAAACCAGGCAATCCAGACGGCAAGCACGACGCTGAGTGCAATAATGCAGTACGTAAAAATTTGCAGCGGCCTCGATTTATTGTAAATCTCACGCTCGGGCTGGATCAGCAGCAGCGACCATCCGCTTCGGGGAGAAGTTACCCGCAGAATCAAATTTTTCTCATCCGTTTCCGGGGTGTCCCGGACCAAAACGCTGCCTGGCTGGACGTCCCTCCATTCGAAAGACAACGTTTCTGCAGAAGCATTCGATACGATCAACCGCTCCCGGGCATCAAAAAGATAGACCTTGGAGCTGCTGTTCGCCAGCAAATGGGACAACGAGCGGAGCAGCTGATTTTTCGAAATCGACAGCATGAGGACATTTTCGCCTTTTTCGGCGCGATAGAAATCCATAAGTCTCATCATAATCAGCTGATTCCGGTTATAGATAGGATCCGGGTGTCCGGACAAATTCTCTTCATGGCGTTCTGACAAGTAGTATATGCTTGCGCCATTTGCCTTCAGAGCCTCATCGTACCATGGTTCAGGGTCTTGGGATTCACGGTGCAGCAGCCCGAGCTTGGTTGCGATCAGCGAGTTGGAGGGACGATGATAAATCATGGCGTCGCTTAAATATTCGTTGACCATGGTTATATTCGTAATCTCTTCCATGACACGCGTGAAGTCCATAATCGCCCCGGAGGTCAGGGTCTTCTCCTGATGAGACAGCAGGGTGGATAAATTGGTATCGGTTGCGATCAAGGTGGACAGATTATGGATGCTCTTTAAGGTCAGGTCAACAAACTCCAAAGCAGAGTTCATGGCACTGAGCGTGCGCTCGCCAAGCTCCTGCTCCAAAATCCGCTGAGACTTTACATTGGCAAACATGCTGAACGCCACCAGCGGCAGCAGGATGAGAAGAAAATAACAGGTTAGCCTAAACTGAATCGACTGCTTCAAGACGCTGCGGAATTGCGTCAGCCACTTCATACGATTCCCCCACGATACATGCTGCCTTCATTATAGCTTAGACCCCGTTATCATTCCTGTTCATTGCCCGTTGACTTCCTTCGTCATTTCTTCGCCGCCGTTTTTCTTCCAGTCTTCAACAAATTGATCAAAACTGTCTACCGGCTGCTGGCCTATGATGATTTTCGTGAAGGCTTCGACCTCCATTTTGGACAGCTTAGGTCCGTATTTACCCATTCCAGGCGTCGGTACGCCCAGATATTGATTACGGATGGCAACCTTGTTAATCTTGTCGACAATCTCATTCAGCTTAAACTCCATACCAAGCGAGTCCAGACGTTCTCTGGATACTTCAGAATTAAACGGTACAATCGCTTCGCCGAGCGTGAGCCGGTAAATATGCTTGTTGTGCTCATCAAAGTTCGTAACCACCTTTCCGTCCTCCATATTCCATACCTCGCCCTCAAATCCGAGCATGAGTGTGCGGTATCCGTCTCCGATCATGAAATCAAGCATCTTAATCACAGCCTCCGGATGTTTGCTCGTAACCGGAATCACATTAAATCCGGAAACATAGCTATTGCCCCAGGTTCCCTGCTTCCCGTCAGGTCCGGTTGGATATTCGAGGGTAATCCACTCTGCATTGGGATCATTTTTCTGGTTGGTCAGGATCGGGCCACGGGTATCATACCAGTTCCCGGAGAACAGGCCCACTTTGCCGCTGGCGACTTTCTCGTCAACATTAGCCATCTTATTTAAAGCCCACTCGGGATCAATCAGCTTTTCCTTATAGAGATCGGCAAGATAGCTTAGTGCTTCCTTCATTTCCGGCAGTGTGCTGGAATTCACCAATTGCCCGTCCCGTTCAGTCCATTGCCCCCGCTGGATTCCCCATGCCCCGATAAACGGAGCTACTCTGCCGAGGTTTTCCTGCAGGATCAGGCCAAACGTATCGTCTTTGCCGTTTCCGTCCGGATCATCCTGCGCAAAAGCGCGGATCACCTCTTTGTATTCTTCCAGCGTTGCCGGCGGTTTGAGCCCCAGACGGTCCAGCCAATCCTTGCGTGCAAACATGATTTCATTGCCCGGGATCGGGTTCAGGCCGGGAATCGCATAGATCTTTCCGTCCACGGTGACAACCTTCCAGGCTTCCTCCGGGATACTTTTCTTCAGATTCGGTCCATATTCGTCGATTAAATCATTCAGAGGGGTAAGGGCCTTCTGCCGGACATAGCTTTCGAACCAATTGGCATCATAGGACAGGAGCATATCCGGCAGATCATCGGAGGCCATAATCACGTTCAGGGCATCCCCGTAACCGTCCGCTGGAGGCGTGATCAGCTTGATGTCCAGGCCCGTGTTCTCGCGGATGTAATCAATATAAGGATTATTGTTCTCGTCCATGCCTGGCGGGAACTTCCGTCCGGCATTGCTTAATACGATATCAATGGCCTGGCGTTCTTCCTTCCCTTCGGCTCCTTCCTCCTTCGTGCCGGATGAACACGCAGACACCAGCAGCATGGAGGTCACCGCCAGGATGGATGCGGATCTTTTTACAAAGATTGAGACTTTCATATAACAATCCCCTCTCTTTTTTCATGTTACATGCCGTTCTAGCCTTTTACGGATCCAAGCATAATCCCTTTGACAAAATGCTTCTGCAGAAACGGATACACGATCAGGATCGGAACCGTGCTGGCAATCAGCGCCGCAGCCTTCAAGGACTCCAAGGCCAACAGGGTGCTGTCGATATTGGCGGAGTACCCGTTGTTATTGCTGATGTTCGATTGATTGAACATGATCAGCTCACGCAGATACACCTGCAACGGGAAAAGATTCCGGTCCGTCACATACAGGACGGTGTCAAAGAAGGCATTCCAATGTCCGACCGCATGGAACAGGGTAATCGTTGCAATGACCGGCATGGATAACGGAACGACGATCCGGATGAGCGTTCCAATATTGGAGGAGCCGTCAATCTTGGCTGATTCCTCCAATTCGGGCGGCACGCCTTGAAAGAAATTTTTCATAATAATAACATTGAACGCGCTAACCGCTCCAGGAATGATATAGACCCAGAAGGAATTCAGCAGCCCGGTCGCTTTCACGACCAGAAAGGTTGGAATCATGCCCCCGTTAAACAGCATCGTGAACACAATCAGGAACATGATGGCTGATCGTCCTTTAATATAAGCCTTGGACAGCGGATAGGCCAGCATACAAGTGATCACCACATTCAACAGCGTGCCGATGACCGTGCGCAGTAAACTGACCTTGAAGGCATTCAAAAAAGCCTGTTCGCGCAGTACCTTCACATACGCTTCGAAACTGAAATCCACCGGCCATAACGTCACCCTGCCGGAGGTTATCGCCTGATGACTGCTGAAAGACTGGGCCACGATATGCAGGAATGGGAGAAGCGCAAGCAGTGCAATGAAACCCAGGGCCAGGTAATTAAGCCTCGATGCCAGATGTTCCCCCCTAGTAAGTCTCATAGATTCACCCCCTCTACCATAAGCTGTCCTGGCCGAGCTTTCTGGCGGCTTTGTTGGCGAGGACGACCAATATCAGACTGATGACCGATTTGAACAACCCGACAGCGGTAGTAAAGCTGAATTGGCCCTGCGTGATTCCGGTCCGGTATACATAAGTCTCAATAACATCGGCCACATTGTATACCAGCGGATTGTAGAGCACAAAGATCTGTTCGAACCCGACATCCAGAACGCTCCCGAGGCGCAGTACGAACAGGATCACGATGGTTCCGAGCAACGATGGCAGGGTGACGTGGATCAGCTGCTTCCACTTGCCCGCGCCGTCTACGACTGCGGCCTCGTAGATCTGCGGATCGATCGATGCCAGCGCAGCCAGATAGATGATGGCCCCCCATCCCGCTTCTTTCCAGATATCGCTGACCACCAGCACCGTTCTGAACCATTCCTGACTGCCCAGGAAGAAGATCGGCTCCAAACCGAGCATCCCGAGAAACTGATTGACGATCCCCGTTGCCGGGGACAGCACATTGACCAGAATGCCTCCGATGATGACCCAGGACAGAAAATGCGGTAAATAGACAAGCGTCTGGACCCCCCGCTTATATAGCATGTGCCGGACTTCATTCAGCATCAAGGCCAGGATGATCGGACCGGGAAATCCCCAGATCAGCTTGTATAAACTGATCAGCAGCGTATTTTTGAATACCGTGTAAAACTCGCTGTCTGTAAACATATTTTTAAAATGCGCAAGTCCCACCCATTCGCTGCCGCGGATGCCGGCAAAGGCGCTAAAATCCTGAAAGGCAACGATGATGCCTCCCATGGGCACATATTTAAAAATGATAAAATACGCGAGTCCCGGCAGCATAATCAGGTATAAGTCCCAGTACTTTTTCAGGGCCTGAAACCGCCCCGGCTTTACCGTACGAAGGGGATAGTTCTCATGCTGCCGATCCGCCGCTTCCAAATCTGAATCCATAGGATACCTCCTTTACCCTTAGTCATAATCTCCTATCCGTGTGACATCCTCATTGTACCTGCCGTTCGGCATTTGCTTTAAGGCCATTTGCATGACCTTTTAGGTGAATTTCTTGACCACTTGACCGGGAACAACAATATTCCAAACCAAAACTCACCATCTGCGCTACTATACATACAGAAAAAAAGCTGGCTAATAAGCCAGCTTCTAGTCCATCCAGTATACTTAGTCTTTTTCTTGTTCTTTCAGGCCTCCCGCCTGGTATCTTTTTCCCAGGAACGGTAGTAATCAATTTTATCCCGCAGAATATCCAAAGTCTGATGAATCGTCTGAACCTGCTCGATTAATTTCCGCTCATGCTCTTCTAGAAGTTGTCTGCGCTGGGGAATGCCCTCATTGCCAAGCCGCATCATATCAGCGAACTGTTGCATAAGTGCGATCGGCATTCCTGTAGTCTTAAGTTTTGCGAGTAATACGATCCATTCAAAATCATGCTCCCGATATATCCGATGACCATTCCCGGCACGGGGTATGGGGTCCATCAGACCGATCCTTTCATAATAACGAAGGGTGTGAACGCTTAACCCCGTCATTTCAGCTGCCTGCTGGATGGTCAGTTCTTTACCGGTCATAACGAGTACGCTCCTTTCAACATCAGTTCAATTGATCAAGCTGTTCTGGGCTAATTTGCAGCTGAAGTGCCCCCAGATTTTCTTCTAATTGCGCTAGACCGCTTGCAGCAACAATGGGAAGAGCTCTCGGATGCTTGTGCAGCATCCAAGCCAGGACCAGCTGATTCGGTGTCGCTCCCAGCTCTCCGGCAACCTTCCTTAGCGTATGCAATCGGGTCATCTGATCCTCTCTCCGATATGCATCGGGTAGGACAGCTTCCTTTTTGTTGTATACGCCTCCAAGGAGGGGGGAATACGCCAAGAGCGTAAAATCATCGTGTTGACTGCAGTAAGCAAGTAAATCCTCATCCGTACTGACCTGCACTCCGAAATTCGCATCCGCTTTAGGCTGCAAATACGTATATCGCTGCTGGATGCAGCAATAGGATTGCCATCCTTTTGACTGACTGACCGCTTTGGCCTCAAGGAGCCTGGACAGCTGGTAATTGCTGCAGCCTATAGCCCTTACTTTACCCGATTTGACCAAGGAATCAAAGGTCTCCAAGGTTTCCTCAAGTTCAGTTTCGTTATCGTCTACATGAGCATAGTATAAATCTACATAATCTGTTCCAAGCCTCAGCAAACTTTCGTCAATTTCCTTCTCAATCGCTTGGCGGCCTAAGCCTTCCATTTTTTCGCTTTTCGGCACGACCGGTTTCGCTCCCACTTTGGTGGCCAAAATGATCTGATGTCTGTTTTTTCTTTCTTTCATCCATTCGCCAAGCAAAGCCTCGCTTTCTCCGCCAACACAGCCTTCGTTCCAGATCGCATAATTATTGGCTGTATCCAGAAAGTTTCCCCCTGCTTCAAAAAAATGATCAAGCAGCTGGAAAGAGGTTTTTTTGTCGGTTCGCGATCCAAAATTTAGACAGCCCAAAGAATAAGCACTTACCAGCATTCCTGTATTCCCCAACTTAAAATGCTTCACACGATATCCTCCCTTTAACAAATTGAATGAACTTCCACTTTTTTGCATCGTACGTGACCAGTATAAAAGTTTAAGTGCACTCTAAGTCAATACTACTAATCTAATATCCTTCTCTATTTTTAACAATGCAAAAACACCTCCAAAACTCCATATCTTACGACATGAGTGCTTCTCTTGAAGGTGTTTTTTAGTTGGAAGCCTTCTAGTCTCTCCTATCTCATTATTTACCTGTTTCAGCGAATAGCTTGATGCGCTCGCCCACTTGATCACGAACCCGCTGGAAGACTGCCCATTTTTCCTCATCTGTTCCTTGGGCCTTCGCCGGATCATCGAATCCCCAGTGCTCACGTTTCACCTGAGGCGGCGTAATAGGGCATTTGTCAGCTGCGTCTCCACACAATGTAATAACTAGATCGGAGCTATTGAGCAATTGCGGATCGATAATATCTGACGTTTGCGCTGAGATATCTATACCTACTTCGCTCATCGCCTGAACGGCTTTCGGATTCAAACCGTGAGCCTCAATACCGGCACTGTATACGTTCCATTCATTGTTCAAATATTTTTTGGCCCAGCCTTCCGCCATCTGGCTCCGGCAGGAGTTTCCTGTACACAAAAAGTAAATGGTTTTCTTATCCATGAGTCACAATCTCCTTAGAGTTAAAATAGGTTCAATGTTATATATAGTCCAAGCAGTGTGATGAACAGCGTAGGGATCGTCAAAATAATGCCTGTTTTGAAATACGTTGCCCAGGATATCTTCACTCCTTTGGCGGACAGCACATGCAGCCACAGCAAGGTCGCCAGTGAACCAATTGGTGTGATCTTCGGTCCTAAGTCAGAGCCGATAACATTCGCATAAATCAATGCTTCCTTAATCAGTCCCGAGGTATGCGTAGCATCAATGGCCAACGCATCAATCATAACCGTAGGCATGTTATTCATTACGGAGGAGATGATTGCAGCAATAAAGCCCATCCCCATCGTTGCGGCGAACAATCCCTGTTGGGCCACAGCTTGAAGGACTTCAGCTAATACATCAGTAAGGCCAGCATTTCTCAGACCATATACAACTACATACATGCCGATGGAAAAGAACACAATCGCCCAAGGTGCACCCTTCACCACTTCCATAGTCGGTACAACAGGACTTTTTCTTGCCATGATCAGGAAAAAGATTGCGATGATTCCGGCCACTACTGAAACCGGAATATTCAGGAACTCACTGACAAAGTATCCTACCAGCAGAACCGCAATTACAAACCAGGATAACTTAAACATCTGCTTGTCTTTAATAGCCTCTTCAGGTTTTTTTAGCTGGGAGCTATCAAAGTTTCTTGGAATACTTTTACGGAAAAAGAGATAGAGCACAAAGATGCTTGCCCCTAAAGAAAATAAGGTAGGCATTAACATCCGTCCGGCATAGTCCATAAAGGTAAGTCCAAAAAAGTCAGCCGATACGATATTCACCAGATTGCTTACAACCAGCGGCAAAGAAGTAGTATCTGCTACAAACCCGCTGGCAAGGATGAAAGGAAAAATCTTTTTCTCATCAAAATTCAGCGCTCGGACCATTGCCAGCACAATTGGGGTTAGAATAAGCGCTGCTCCGTCATTAGCAAAGAAAGCAGCTACTACAGCACCAAGAATGATAACATAGATAAACATCCGGGTTCCATTCCCGCTGGCAGCCTTGGCCATATGTAAAGCAGCCCATTCGAAGAATCCGATTCTATCGAGGATCAGCGAGATCAGAATGATTGCCACAAAGGCCAGCGTAGCATTCCATACGATCAGCGTAACATCCAGAACATCATTCAAGCTGACTACACCGGCAAGTAAAGCGAGTAACGCTCCACCGCAGGCAGACCATCCAATGGACAGGCTTTTAGGCTGCCAAATGACAAAAATAAGTGTGCCTGCAAAGATAAGACTTGCCAGCATTACCAAATGAATTCCCCCAATATATGTCTATCTCCCACGCATCAGAGCACTCCTTTCATAAAGTTAAGTTTCATTCCGAACATTATTATATAATTATATGCTTATATATACAACACAAAAAGTTATTCACAGCAAGCTGCATTAGACGGCTTATTTAAATACGATAAAAGGCTATTAGCTTCCGGGGTAAGATGTAAAATGGCCTTCACATGAGGCTTATCCTCTATATTCAAAGAATAATACACCCACTGCCCTCTCTTCTGTTCCTTAACCAGCCCACTGCTTTTTAATTTGCGTAGATGCTGACTGACGGCTGGCTGTGAGATGTCAAAAAGATCTACGAATTCACATACACACCACTCCCGCTCTTTTAAAAGTGTTAGAATCGTGAGACGGGTTTTATCTCCAAGAAGTTTTAAATCTTCCGCAAGTTCATTTAGTACATCCATTAAAAACTCCTCCTCCGTCAATATAAGACAATACTTATATTCTAAGACCTTGATGACCAATTATCAACTAAGTAAAAATAATATTTGCATTTTGCAATTAATCTCTGTATAACTAGTGCAAGAGGTGAAAACAATGGAAACTCCAAGAGAACTACTCCAAATCATGACCCGGCGTTTAGGACTACTTAATAAGGATTGCTGCAGCGTAGGGGGATGTAGTCTCTCCGCGACCCAAAGCCACCTGCTATATGAGATAGACCGCGGCCATAATCCTTCTATGCAACAAGTCGCCGAAACACTTGGCACTGATATTACAACCTTCAGCAGACAAGTCCAGTCTTTGGTGAAAATGAACCTGGTTAATAAGACGCCTGATCCCACGGATCGCAGAGTCTATATTCTTTCACTTACTCCCGAAGGAAAAATGGTGGCTACAACTATTGATCAACAAATGAATGAATACCTGAATGCAGCCTTCTCGCATATGAGTGAGTTTGAAGTAGAAACATTACTTCGATCCATTAAGCTTTTCAACGTAGCCATGGGAAAATCCAGCAATTGCTGCGCACCTGTGAAAGGGTGATTTCTCTTCCCTACTACTTGCAAATTACAAACATTTTTTTAGAAGAGGAGTGTTTATTTATGAGCAAACTCACTAATGATCAGATCCGGCAGAATGTACGGGGGCGCTATCAAAAAATCGCTGTAAAAAAGGTTGAAGCCCCCTCTTCCTGCTGCACACCTGCTGATAGCAGTTGCTGTGACTCCCCGGCTGATTTCGATGCCATATCCGCTAAGCTGGGTTATTCCAGTGGTGATCTCACAGCAGTTCCTGAGGGTGCAAATTTAGGCCTTGGTTGTGGGAATCCCCAGGCTATTGCCGAACTGCAGGCGGGTGAATATGTTCTGGATCTCGGAAGTGGCGGTGGATTTGATTGTTTCCTCGCTTGCCGGCAGGTAGGTGATGAAGGCCATGTTATAGGTGTGGATATGACACCTGAGATGATCAGCCGAGCAAGAGATAATGCCATTAAGGGTGAGTTCAGTAACACCGAATTCAGATTAGGTGAAATTGAGCATCTACCTCTCGCTGACAACTCCATTAATGTCATTATCTCCAACTGCGTGATTAACCTTTCACCAGACAAACAACAAGTATTCCGTGAGGCTTAGTAGAGCAAATGCTTCGAGCAAGTGGTTTTACTGAGATCAGTATTGAACCAAAAGACGAATCCAGAACTTTTATCAAAGACTGGGTTCCCGGTGCGAACATTGACCAATACATCGTTTCTGCTGTAATTAAAGCGACAAAGGAATCTTAGGGGGATGTTCATATGACCAATACATTAACTGTTCGTCAGGCCAAACCAACGGATATCAAAAGTGTCCTTCGTATCTACAATCAGGGAATCGAGGATCGAATCGCTACACTTGAAACCGAAATGAAGGATTTATCTTATATGGAGGCATGGTTTAATGATCACCAAGACCGTTTTAGTGTTTTGGTGGCTGAACGAGAAGGTGAAGTCATTGGCTGGGCCTCTCTGAACCCATATTCTCACCGCTGCGCGTATAACGGAGTCGCTGACCTTTCTGTATACATTGATCGAAGCTTTCGTGGGCAGGGTGTAGGCAGCTCCCTCCTGGAGTCCTTACACAAGGTAGCAAAGGAAAATAGCTTTTATAAAATGGTTCTCTTTACCTTTCCGTTTAATGAGAGTGGTCAAGGATTGTATCGGAAAATGGGCTACCGGGAGGTTGGTGTATTTGAGAAGCAGGGAATGCTGGACGAAGCATTTATTGATGTGATGATTATGGAGAAGCTTCTACTTAATTAATCCCTACAATCTCTGTATGTCTAATCGTTTAGCCTTCTGGCATAGCTCTTCCAGAACCCCGGTTCCTCTCTAACATCCTCTGAAGATAGCTGCCTTAGCAAGGGCTTCCTCTTTACATGAGTAATAATTGGAAAAGGTTCTCCGTGAATAGCCTGCCCGGTGAACCACATCCTCGATAATGTATCCATCCAGCCCCTTTTCCAATGCTAACTCAAAAGCCTTATCTGCTAAGATTTGCGCTGTCTGTTCCTTTTTGGTCTCACGTAGATTACGTTTCAACATCTAATTCAGATACCATTTTTGTATATTTTCGTCCATCATCCTTGCCTTGAATCGGGTTCCATACTTGGGCGAAAAACGGTTCACGTTTCGCACGTTCTTTGTAATTCCAGGTTTCGCGCTCACATTGCGGGCAGAAATGTCCTCCCTCCAGAACCAGTTTGGGGCTGGCATTAAAGGTATGGCCGAATGCACATTTGAAATCAAGCTTATCCGTCCAATTCCCCGTCTCCATCTCTGCAGACAAACATTCACCACCGCGGAAGGCTGCAGCCCCTTTCATATCTTCAATATTTAACTCTGAGGCAGGCTTATTCTCATCGTAACCATGGTCAAGCTTGATCACTTTATTCCAATCGGAGAATTTCTTCATCTCGGACAGCTTCTCCGGAATCGCCTCCCAGTTTGCCTTGCTTCCCCAATAAGCATCGATTTTCTCCAGATCGTTATCCTCTATAAAGCGTAGCGTTCCGCGTTCTTTCACAGCCTGCTTTTTCAGAGTACGTTTAATCATAGACCCCATGAATTTTTGCCCTCCCGGGAGCTTCGTGATGACTTTCGCTACGGGGACGAGTGCGCCAAGATTATCGAGGTAGCTCTGATAGAAGTATTCCATCGTATCCCGGCGGAAATGGAAATAATCCTCCAGCTTGTCGGAATCCAGATAGTATTGTCCATGGAAATTCCGGGTGGCATACCATTTCGGATCGATGACATGATCCAGATTGGTGATGCCAAGCTTGCCGTACAGCACCTGGTACATCTCAAGCGTGCTCACCCGGCAGCTTTCGCCTCCGCCAATGTTGTAAATATGCTGCCAGAATGCCTGATCAAGCTCTCCGTCAATATCCTGGATGCACAGGTTACGCATTAATCGTCCTGAATCCCGGTCCGACACATACTCAAGCACATTCTCCAGACAGTTATGGAACATAATCGGATCCTGAATCTTGCTCATCGCAGGGCCCATTATACCTGTCTGGCGGAGACTCACCCAATAGCTGAGTCCGGATTCAATCACCATACGCTCGGCAGCGATTTTAGATACAGCATAATAATCATACACACTTGGCTTGAGAGGATCTCCTACCCGCCCCCAATGGATCGGCGGCATGCGGTCACCTGTCTCAGCAATTGTACCGATATTTACAAAACGGGTTATTCCTGCACGGCCGCTTTTCTTTATGGCGTCAACAATATTCTTGGCTGAACCATAGTTAATCTGCATGGCCCGTTCGGGAAACTCATCAGCTGCAGGGGAAACAAAAGCAGCGATATGAAGAATAATGTCGGCATCCTTCACACATTCTTCCACCAGGCTGCGATCCAACAAATTTCCGTAGACTATTTTTACACCGTTCAGCCCTTCATAGGGCCGGAGCTTCTCACGGCTGTTAGGATTGTCTAAATCAAAGAGCAGCAGTTCGCATTTCCCCAAATCGTTGATTAGCAGCTTTAATGTCTCTCCACCCATATTGCCTGCTGCACCCGTAATCATGATCCGTTTTTTCTTCATTATTGTTCACCTGCATCATTAGTTTATTGACAAGTCATTCGTCTACCTTCATACTACAAACACGGTGTCTATTTAACAACCATCAGTTGTTTTATGCTTTGATATAATTTAGACATTTGAGATCACAGTGTCTATTTTTATAGAAATTTTATGGCTTGGAGATGATTTGACCATGAATCAACGTGAACGCTTAACGAAGCTATTGTTGAAGCAGAGCTTGATCCGCTTGCTCAAAGAGAAGAATATAAGCCAAATCAGCGTGAAGGAATTGTGCTCCGCAGCAGGCATCAACCGCTCCACGTTCTACTTACATTATGCCAATGCTTACGACCTGCTTGAACATGTTGAACAGGAGATTATTAATAATACGAGTGCCTATCTGGATAAAATTGAAGCGGGAAACAACGGTACTACTTATATCCTGGCATTTCTGGAGTACATTAAAAAAGATGAGGAGCTATTCACTGTCATGCTCCTCACCTCCAATGAAAACGTGTTATTTCCCAAACGCCTACTGAATGAAATCCTCAAGAATATTGATAGCCAGCTTCAGCTCAACGTACCTGAACGGTTGAAACGGTATACTTATACTTACCTGGTCAATGGAAGCCTGGCGATCATCCAGGAATGGATACAAGAAGGGTTCATCCTCTCCAGTAATGAGCTGGCAGAGCTCATCTTCTCTTTGGCCGACCATTCCTTATTGGCGATTACGCAGCTCAAAGAGAAGTGAGTATCTATTGAATAATCTAAGCAGCACTACGCTCCAACTCTTTCATTACCGATTCACCTTCAATGTCCAGATTAGGCAAAATGCGGTCCAGCCATTTCGGCAGATACCATGCGGATTTACCCATTAGGGTCATTACAGCCGGAACGATAAGCAGTCTGACTACAAAGGCATCGAAGAGAATACCAAAGGCAAGCGCGAAGCCCATCGACTTGATAATCGGATCTTCGGCCAGCATGAAGCCGGTGAATACGGAGATCATAATCAGACCCGCTGCCGTTACTACACCGCCACTGTGCCCCATTCCCGCCAGCACGGCTTGCTTGGCATCCCCTGTATGCTTGAATTCTTCACGCATCCTGCTAACGAGGAAGACCTCATAATCCATCGCAAGGCCGAACAGGATGCCTACAACAATGATGGGAAGAAAGTTTAGAACCGGACCAGCACCATAGAAGCCAAAGACGCTGCCCAGATGTCCATCCTGAATAACGAAGACGACAAATCCAAAGGTTGCGGCAAGGGAGAGAATAAAGCCCAGCACCGCCTTCACTGGCACCAGCAGCGAACGGAATACAACCATCAGCAGGAGAAACGCCAGTCCTACGATGATAAGACAGAATTTAGGCAGCGCATCACTCAGGTTCTGCGAAATTTCAAGATTAACCGCTGTGCCGCCTGTGACCATAAATTCCACATGGTTATTCTCTAGAATATCAGGAGCCTGATCTCTGATTGCATCTATAAGCTTAGTCGTTTCCATATCATGCGGCCCTGTCGCCGGGATAATATTAATCAGTGCAACTTCTCCAGACGGTCCGGGAATAGCCGGTGATACCGCACCTATATTGGGAATATTGCCCATTTTTTTTAACCCGCTTGATACATTGGTCATGAAGTCTCCTTCCCCTTCGGCAACGGCCAGAACAATAAGCGGACTGTGAAAGCCTTCGCCGTACCCTTCCGAGAGCAGGTCATACGCCCGGCGCTCCGTTTTTTCCGTTGATTTCACCCCGTCGTCGGAACTCCCTAACTGCA
This sequence comes from Paenibacillus sp. FSL R7-0333, assembly GCF_038000365.1. Taxonomy (NCBI): domain Bacteria; kingdom Bacillati; phylum Bacillota; class Bacilli; order Caryophanales; family Paenibacillaceae; genus Paenibacillus; species Paenibacillus sp. FSL R7-0333. The sequence continues at coordinate 3,675,216 of NZ_JBBOBZ010000001.1, read as the reverse complement.
GATGTGAGAAAGGTAAGGCAATTACACCCAGCAAGATCATTCCCAGAATAACTATCGTCCAAGGCTTATTTGTTACAAAATGCCCCAGACGGTTCTTTTTTGTGTTCATCCGTTTACGGGGCTTCAGCCACTTGTTTCCGCTTGAAGCAGTGACCTTGCTCCCCACAGCGCTGAGCACGGCAGGAACCAGGATGATCGAGGTGAGCATGGCTAAGAGTACACAGAATGCACCTGCCAGCCCCATAGCTGTCAGAAACGGAATGTTCACGACAGCCAGACCGGCCAGTCCGATGATGACCGTAATGGCTGCGAAGACTACGGAGCTGCCTGCTGTAGCATTGGCGATTGCTATAGATTCCCTGCTGCTATAGCCCGCGGCCAATTGTTGACGGAACCTGGAGACAATGAAGAGCGCATAGTCTATACCCACCGCCAGCCCAAGCATAGCGGCGAGCGCCATGGAGGTTGAGGGAATATCCAGCATATTGGAGCCAATCATTACACCGAGTAAGCCAATCCCAAGGCCTACCACTGCTGTTGCAATGGGCAATACTCCAAGCAGGAAGGAACTGAAGGTGATAGACAGAACCAGGAAAGCGATCAGTACACCAATGACTTCGGACGGACCCATGATTTTCATCTGGACGTAAGCAGGACCCGTCAGCTCAGCTTGCCAATTGGAGAAGCGCATCCCTTCCGCTACAGCTGTGATATGGTCTCTGGAAGCTTCTGTGACTTCACCGGCAGGTATTTTGTAGGTGATGTCCATGTAGGCTATCGTCTTGTCCGCATTTAGCGACCGGTTATCATAAGGACCCGCTACGGACTTCACTTGCGGATCTTCCATAATCTCTTTTAGTGTTTTCTGCATGACGGCCTGAGAGGCTTCTGAGGACAAGGTTTGACCTTGTGGTGCTTTCATGACGAGCCGGGTTTGTCCCCCTTCTTCCTGCGGTCCGGCAAATTCTTTGTTTAACAGATCAATTGCTGATTGGGATTTCAGCCCTGGAATAGAGGTGTTGTCATTGAACGCTGGCCCCAAGCTAAGCGCAAGTATTGCAAATGCCACTAAAACTGCAAATCCCCCAAACATCACTGCTTTCGCATTGCGTGCTGACCAATGACCTAAACGGTATAAATATTTTGCCATTTCGTGTCCTCCCGACATCCTATTGTTGTTTATTCTCTATGTATTTAGTGTATAGGAAAAGCTTAAAGGGCGAATCGTACCAAGGGGAAGGCGTGGACATGTACTTTTGGGAAGTAACAAACAGCAAAAAAAGACACTATCCCGGCATATCCCGAGGCGGGAATAGCTGGATAATGTCTAGTGACTAGATATGAAGAATGCCCTGTTCTATGGCAGTAGCTACGGCCTGGGCACGTGATTCTACTCCAAGCTTACTGTAGATATTGGTCAAATGCGACTTAATTGTCCGCTCCGTAACGCCCATATCAAAGGCAATTTCTTTACTTTTAAACCCCCGGGCCACAAGCTGCAAAATAAGCAGTTCCTTATCCGTAAGGTTAACGGGTTCTGTATCCTTTGCCCCGGCAATTTTTGACCGTTCCTTTGCCGCGAATACTTTAGTTAGGATATCAGCCTGTAACAGGGTACTCCCCCGGATTGCCGATTCAATGGTCCGGAATAATTCGTCCCGGCTTGTATCTTTGAGTAAATACCCTTTGGCCCCAAGGGCCAGCGCATTGATCATTAATCCATCCTCATTGTAGGTTGTTAAGATGATTATAGGAATATTATATTGCTTAGCATTTATAGCCTTCAGGGTATCAAGTCCGCTCATCACAGGCATATTTAAATCCAACAAAATCACGTCGGGCACAAGTGTTTCCACTAAGTGAAGAGCAATCTGACCATTCTCCGCTTCACCAGCAATGCTAAAGCGTGGATCGGTCTCCAAAATCATTTTTAATCCTTCCCGTACCACTAAGTGATCATCTACGATAAGTATTTGGTATGGCTGCATATCCCGTCTCCTTAGCTCAATGGAACTTCTATTTGGATGCTGGTACCGCTGGACAGGCTCACAATATTGATTTCACCTCCGATTAAACGTGCACGCTCATATAAACCCAGTATGCCGTAATGTCCGGTGGTTTTCCCGATAAGTTTGGTATCAAAGCCCGCACCATTGTCCTTAATAACAAGCTGAATCCGGTTATTCTGCTCCAGAACACTTATCCATACCTTATTAGCTTTAGCATGCTTTGCTACATTCATTAAGCTTTCACTAATGATTTGCAGACTATGCTCCTTGATTGTTCCCGGCAGTAACGAGCTAATGTTAATCTGGTGAATAACATCAATTCCCGTTGCTTGATTAAATCTTCGTATTTCATCTGTAATTGCTTCTGTGAAATCGATCCCGGAAGCGGATTTCACCCGAAGATTATCAATTGCAAGACGAGCCTCCGCTAGTGTCCGCCGTGCCTGACGCATGGAGATCTCAACAAATTCTTGCGCCCTTTGGACCTTCCCTTGTGAAATATACGCATTGACTGCTTCAAGCTGCATGATCAGACCCGCCACTCCCTGAGCCAAAGTGTCATGCAGATCACGTGCCATACGTTGCCGTTCATTAGCAAGAGTTAGCTCCTCGACCTTTTGGTGTGCCTTTTCTAAATCCTCCAGAAAGACTTGGGTCCGAACCCGGGCATGTACCTGCCGAAAAAACAAAGAGGCGTATGCACCCACAATAATCAGCATTAAGAGGAATAATAGAACGAGTAGTATCGGATCATATTCGTTTCCTAAATAGAATAGCGCATAGGAGAACATCAAAATAGAGTATAGGCAAACCAGCACTATTGTCCGCTTCTGATAATACAACCCAATGCTTTGTCCGATGAGTACAGGAAACAAGCCAATGAGTACAGCAGGTGAGCTAATAGGCATCAGTAAAGCACAAGTGAAGATGAATATTCCTTGTACGATGAAATAAGCCCAAGTTTGGCTGAGGGAGATCTGGTACAGGCTCCAATGAAGAACGCCATGGAGAATATAAATTATAGTGAAAATTATAGTATTCAAAAAGACCAGGTCACTGGTACTTTGCAGAATCATGGAAGCAACGTAGACTAAAGAAACCCAGATAAGAATAGGTACCCGCGCAACCATCAATTCATCTACTCTGGACGTTCTCATTTCATCCCCCCATCCACATTTACTTGATTGTACTATAGATCAATAATTATAGAATCGTACGAAAGGGAAAGGGATATACTCGGCAGCCCTTTCATACTGATGAATTCTAGTTCACGTTAAAATAAAAGAGCATTGTAGTAATCCTACAACGCCCTCTTAATTCTAATGTAAAGCCCCTGCACTTTCGGTTCATTTGCTGTTCTGTCAGATCATTCTCGCCACTTCATGCGCTTCGCTGACGGCGTTTAACGCTCTGCGGGCACGCAAGGCATCACCGATCACATGAACAGGGATATCATGCTCATTGCAAAAATGCTGGAGCCCCTCATAGTTCCGTGACTTTGCCCCGATGGCGACAACTACGGAGTCACATGGGTACGTAGATACTTCACCATTGTTTTCAATGACGACTCCATGCTCAGTAATTTCAAGGCATTTGGTGTCGGTCATAAGCTGGACCCCTGATTCATGCAGGCTTTCCATGACACAGATCGAGCGTAGCTCACCCAAGTCTTTAGCTACTTTATCCAGCATTTCGACTACAGTGATCTTAGAAGCCTTACCATGAAGGTATTCGGCAACCTCAAGACCAACGAGTCCCCCGCCGACAATAACGACTTCTCCGGTAACAATGGCTTCTCCAGACAGTACATCATGCGAATTCGTAACCTTGGTCAACTGGCTTCCGGGAATTCTCAGCTCCATGGGAGCTGCGCCTATGGCCACAATCACTTCGTCCGGTTTGAGCTCTTCCAGGAGTGAAGCCGTAACCGGGCTATCCAGTCTTACCTCAATCCCCTCTCTGATTACCTGTTCTCCCCGGGATATAGCGGCTGCTTTCATCTCTTCTTTTCTTGGCGCTTCACCTGCCAGTGCAAACTGGCCGCCCAGCGCTCTTGCCGCCTCGCATACAATCGGCTGATGTCCTCTGCGCTTCAGAACCATGGCCGCTTCCAAACCGGCGATCCCGCCACCCGCAACCACGACCTTCTTGGGATGATCTGTCATCATCAGCTTGTATTCCGCTTCTCTGCCCAGAGCCGGGTTTCGTAAGCATGTAATGAACGGCACTTCACTTGAGACAAATCCGTCATAACAGCCCTGATTGCAGGCGACACATTGTACGATATCGTTGCTGTTGCCGGACTCTGCCTTCAGGCAGAATTCAGGGTCAGCAAGCTGGGCACGTCCAATCACCACCATATCTGCTTTGCCGTCCGCGAGGATTTCCTCTGCCTGGTCAGGGGCATTAATACGTCCTACCGCAACAGTCAGCATCCCTGTTTCCTGGCGGATTCTGGCGGCATTATCGACATTGAATCCTCTTGGCAGATCGATAGGAGGAACTTCATATTTGATTGCCGCAGAAGAGAAGTTTCCTCTGGAGACGTCAAGCGCATCCACTCCGGCAGTTTGTGCCAACTTACAGAATGCGATAACATCCTCTATACTCAGCCCGCCCTCCAGATAATCATCGTGAGCATCAATACGCATGAACAACGGCATATCTGCCGGAATGTTGTCGCGAATCGAAGTAATACATTCAATCAGGAATCTGGCTCTGTTCTCCAGGCTTCCCCCGTATTCATCGGTTCTCCGGTTAAAGAAGGGGCTCAGGAAGGAATGCGGGGTATAGTTATGGCCTGCATGAAATTCAATGGCATCGAAGCCGGCTGCTACTGCCCGCCGTGCTCCTTCTCCGAAGGCTTTGGCTGCTGCCTGCAATGTCTCAATTTCGGCTCCCGGAATGGTATATTCTGTACCAGGCACAGGCACGGGACTTGGAATAATAATCATCTGCTCCGGATCACTCGCAACGGCCAACCCACCCAGCCACAGCTGAATTCCTGCCGTGCCGCCTGCATTATGGATGGCCTCTGTAAGCTGCTGAAGACCGGGAATATATTTATCATCAGAGATGGCCAGGAACTTCTTAGGCGCAGCTGGCCCATATACCGAACATACCTCAGTGAAATTTAAACCGCAGCCTCCTTCAGCTCTGGCTACATGGTAATCGATAAGCTGCTGGGTAACGAAGCGTTCCTCAGTAGGCATTTTGGTTCCCATGGCCGGAAAGATAATACGGTTCTTCAACTCTAACCCTCTGATTTGAATAGGACTGAACAAAGCAGGATAAGCCATAACACATTCTCCTTCACATTCTTTTTCAAGGCCCGAAACTTTGTTATAAATTTCACATAATCAGTTCGACCTGATTACTGACACCTCAAATATACCTGAGAGAATGAGTTGTGACAATATGTTTAAAACAAATTGTTTGAATTTTCTACGACATTGTTCATACGATCTGTTAATCGGAAAATAACGAATCAATCAACAGGTTAAGGTAATCTATACGCGCTTCTTTGTCAGCCAGGAATAATCCATCTGTTTCCGTAATCCCTTCGTATTCGGTAGGATAATTAATAGATGAAGTGAAAATTAAATACTTGAACCTGAAGTTATCATCATCTTCTGGTATGAGATTACTTAAACACCCTTTGAGCAGGCTGCCAATCTCCTCTGACAGATCGATAACCCGTCTTGAGGTTTTATCATCATCTGAACATTCTAAGGAATGTGTGTAGATTACCCGGTTACCGGGAAAACGCAGCGAATATTCCATAATCTCATTGGCGGCCAGCAGCAGCTTCTCTTTGGGGCTGCAGGCTTCATCTCGTAAGATTGACAATACAGTAAGGATATTCTGGATGTAGAATTCCTTAACCAGATTGAGCATTTCCTCTTTACTTCGGAAATAATAATTGATGGCACTCACATTTACATCCGCTTCCTTGGCAATGGCCCGGATCGCGATATTGCAGCTTTTATTTTTTCCCATCAGGTACAGTGCACGGTCCAGTATACGTTCCTCAATATTTTTTAGCCCTCTCATAGGATCCCCTCCATTACTTCTCTCTTATGACATTATACTTACACGGGGATCTTGCAGCAATTACGGCTTGTAGTTGAAGTACAAAAGAAACCCAGAGTAGTGTAATATATTAAACTACAGTTCCTTCGTCATAAAACTACTATTCGGATCTGGGATATAATCTGCAAATGGCTCACAATAGGTGAAGCCGAAATCTTCATATAGCTTGCGGGCGGGTATGAATGAATCCATGGAACCCGTCTCCAGGCTGATCCGTTTGTATCCGCGGCTATTGGCAGCTTCAATAATATGAGCAAGAATATTTCTGGCTACACCTTTGCGCAAATGCTTCTTGGCAGTCCGCATTGATTTGAGTTCTGCATGCTCTGTGTTCAATTCCTTGATCGCCCCGCAGCCCAGAAGCTCTTCATCCTCCCAAGCGCACCAGAAGGTAATTTCCGGCTGCTTCAACCCGTCCAGATTAAGGGCATGAATGCTTTCTGGCGGAGAGTCCTCTGCCATTCCTTGCAGATGTTCTGCAATTAATCCAATCACCTGTGCCCCGCTCAAATCATCTACAAGAATCTTCACTGCAACCACTCCTACATTAATGTTAAGTATGAATTATACCTGTTAAACTTCTGTATTTTATATTACTCCCATGGCAGGTTTTCTGACAACATCTAAAATAAAAAAACCGCTAAAATAGCGGCTTCAATAGGACTATATATGTTCAACCTTACCACTCCGCAATGCTGCCGTCGCGGTGCCGCCATACCGGATTTCTCCAGCGGTGGCCGTCCTCCGCCATCTTCCGCACATACTCCTCGTTCACGGTAATGCCAAGGCCCGGTCCGGAAGGAATATGGACATGCCCGTCACTGTAGGCAAAGACGGACGGATCAGTGATATAATCCAGCAGGTCATTTCCCTGATTATAATGGATGCCCAGGCTTTGTTCTTGAATGACTGCATTGTAAGACGTTGCATCCACCTGAAGACAGGCGGCCAGGGCGATCGGCCCAAGCGGGCAATGCGGAGCGACTGCGACATCGAATGCCTCGGCCATGGCAAATATTTTCTTGCATTCCGTGATCCCTCCTGCATGGGACAAGTCGGGCTGAATAATGTCAACCACTCCATCCTTCAGCAGATTTTTAAATTCCCAGCGTGAGTACATACGTTCACCCGTGGCGATCGGAGTGCTGGTATGATGTGCGAGCTCCCGCAGTACTTCGTTGTTCTCCGGCAGCACTGGCTCTTCTATGAACATCAGACGGTAGGGGTCCAGCTCTCTGGCCAGTCCGCGTGCCATCGGTTTGTGAAGCCGTCCGTGAAAATCAACAGCAATCCCGAATTCCGGTCCGCAGGCCTCCCTAATGGCGGCGACCCGCTCGACGATAGCATAAATCTTGTCATGTGTATCAATGAACTGCATCTCTTCCGAGGCATTCATCTTAATCGCCGTGAACCCGGCGGCCTTCTTCTCCAGCGCCGCCTTAACAACATCAATGGGACGGTCTCCGCCGACCCAGGAGTACACCCGCATGGAATTGCGGCAAGCGCCGCCCAGCAGCTGGTACACAGGTGCATTGTAGATTTTCCCCTTAATATCCCATAACGCCTGATCAATCCCCGCTATCGCACTCATCAGTATAGCCCCGCCACGATAGAACCCTCCCCGGTACATCAACTGCCATAAGTCTTCAATCCGCTGGGGGTCCTGCCCAATCAAATAATCCATTAGCTCTTCCACTGCGGCCTGCACCGTATGCGCCTTGCCTTCGACCACCGGCTCCCCCCAGCCGGATAGGCCTTCATCGGTTTCAATCTTCAGAAACAGCCAGCGGGGAGGAACGATAAAGGTCTCGAATCCGGTTATTTTCATGGTTTTTTTGCTCCTTTGGTGTTGTTCATTCTGGCTTTACTGACTTCCTTGGCAAATCGGCGGGCCGTCTCTGTGATCTTCCCATAGTCGCCCTGCTCCACTGCTTCCCGGTCAACGAGAGCGCTTCCAAGACCGACGGCAACGGCTCCGGCGGCAATGAAGGCTCCGGCATTCGCAAGGGTCACGCCTCCTGTCGGCATCATGCGGATGTGGCCAAGTGGCCCCTGAAGTTCCTTGATGTAGGAGGCACCGAGTGAACCGCCCGGGAAGACCTTAAGCAGGTCTGCACCCGCTTCGTGCCCTCTGACCACTTCGGTCGGTGTCATCACACCTGGAATCGAGATTCGCCCGTGCTGTAAGGTCAGTTCTACAATCGCCTCATTCAAATTTGGGGAGAAAATAAAATCGGCTCCCGCCGCGATCGCCTGCTCGGCCTGCGCCAGCTTCAGTACGGTACCCGCCCCCACCAGCAGGCGATCTCCATATTTCGCCTTCATGTCCGCGATCAACCGGTATACCTCCGGGGTATCGGCTGTAATCTCCAGCGCTCCGACACCGCCGTCTGCCAATGCCGCAGCAATGTGCTCCACCCCTTCAGGCGGTGGTCTGCGGATAACGGCGACCAGCCCGGAGGTTAACAGCTGCTCAATCTGTCTATCTTTGTCCATTTCTTCTTCCTCCTTGGGAATGCGCTTCAGTTACCGGATAATATCCTCTATGCCGGTTCCCCCGGCCAAGAGAAGATCCACATCCTGCCGGGCCGGGAGACCTTCCACATCGCCGCTTACCCCCACAACAATGGAACCGACAGCGTTACCGCGACGTACGGCACCAGGTAGATCCTCCCCCTGCAGTAAACCGCTGATAAAGCCTGCGGCAAAGCCGTCACCGGCACCCATCGGATCAATGAGCCTCTTCACGGGAAACCCTGGTTCAGTTCCAGAGATTCGTCCGTTACTGTAATAAGCCCCGTCCGCACCGAGCTTGATTACAGCAGCACTTGCGCCGGATTTCAGCAGACGATCTGCGATGTCTGAAGGCGTACTGCATTCTGTCAGGAACTGCCCCTCATCTATGCCGGGCAGCACGTAGTCGGCAAGAGCCGCGATTTCGTTAAGAACACGATAAGCCTCATCTCGGTTCCACAGCTTCCAGCGGATATTGGGATCGAACACAATGGCCGTACCGTGTTTTTTGGCCGCTTCGAGGGCCCGAAAGGTTAATTTCCTGCATTCCGGGCTAAGAGCTGGCGTAATGCCAGTAACATGCAGGATGCGGGCACCTCCAACATATGCCTCACTAAGCTCATCTTCTTGCATCAGGCTGGCCGCCGATTGTTTGCGATAGTAGTACACCTGTATTTGGTCCGGGGAGATTTGTTCTTTGAAGAATACTCCCGTCGGCGCTTCAGCGGTAACCCTGACTTCGGAAACATCAACGCCATGTCCTCTTACGAACTGCCTGATATACCGGCCAAACGGATCATTTCCGAGCTTGCTGAACCAGCCGACGGTGTGTCCCATACGGGCGAGCCCAATGGCCACATTAGTCTCAGCTCCGGCAACATGCTTGTGAAAACCGTTCACATACTCCAGGGGAACCATCCGGTCCGGTGCCAGAAGCACCATGGTTTCCCCAAAGGTTACGACCTCCATTGCCCCTCCTCCTTCTGCTGATTCTTCACTCATTGAGTCTTCTTATAAAGATCGTATCTTTACGAATGATTATATGATATAGATATGATCTTTATGGTGAAATCATATTATCTTGTTCTTCACTAGTCAATACTAAATCAATATTCAGACGTCTCAGTTTATTGTCACGAAGCTCTTATGCTAGAATGAATGTATTCCAAGTCAAAGGGACGGCTAACTATGAAACAGAATAAACAAACCGCGTTTCAAGCTACAATAGAGCTTATGAAGCAGAAAATTATAGGTGGGGAATGGGCTCCGGGAGACCGGCTTCCTACTCTTCAGCAGCTGGCTGTTGATTTTTCGGTTAGTGTCACTACAGTACGTGAGGCGCTGCGGATATTAGAGAGTCAGGGGAATGTCAGCATTGAGCACGGGCGCGGGATGTATGTGCGGAATGATCCGCTGCTGCTGGATGATCCGGCGGTCGCCTTAGAGGAATTAGACAACATTTCGATCGTGGATCTGCTGGAAGCCAGACTGCTCATTGAGCCGGAACTTGCCGCTTTAGCCGCGAAGCGGGCCGATGAGGATCAGATCCGCCGGCTGCGGGTACTGGCAGATCGGATGGTGCAGCAAATGGAGGAAGGCGGCTCCTTCTTCGAGACAGACCTCGCCTTCCATCAGTTAATTGCCGAAGCGGCAGCGAATCCGGTAGTGGCGCGGATGCTGAATTCGATTCTTCCATTACTAGCCGAAGGACGCAAGCAGACCAATACGCTGCCCAATATGCGGACCAAGGCTTCCAATTATCATGTTCTGATCGCCATTGCCATCGAGGAACGGCAAAGCGAAACCGCCCGGCAGCTCATGGAGAGCCATATTCAGAGTATGCTGACCACCCTTAAGCAGTAGATTCTATCAGAATACAAAAGAAACCCAGAGTCTTTAAAAGACCTGGATTGCTCTATTGAACAATTATCAGAGGCAGAATGAGCGCTACGCCCGCAGCTTGAATGACCCGTGCAATCATGAGTAACTCAAATCCCGGGGAAACGGTCGCCACCGCTGTGCCGAGTAAAGTTAATAGGAGCGAAGCCGTGAACAATTGTCTGGTTGAAAACCATTGGAGTAACAATCTGGATACCGGAACCAATATGCCGAGGGTCAGTAAGTAACCAGTCGTCAGCCATTGGGCCGTTGCGGCGGTGATATGAAACAGGTTGATTAAATCGCTGAGCACTACGTTTAGAGCCGTCTCGTTAAACATCCCAATAAATCCGCTTAATAGTAAGGATACCATGATCGGAATAACTTTATATTTTTGCACTGCATTATGCTGTGCTTATGCCGCTGCTTGCATATTCTCCACTCTCCAATCCATAATTTAGATTTTAAAGGCATGAGATATCTTTAATAGACTTAAAAAAGAAGTGTAATCTCCATGAAATCACTAAGGTTTAGCGAGGTTCATTTTCGGCGGGATATACCCGAGCTGCCTGCCCATTTTTACAATTTGTCCTCTATGATGAAATTCGTGGGTGATAGTGTGCGAAAATAACCATAATTTGGTTAACTCTACACTGTCACTATGCCAGGATGCTGGAACGGTAGGATCCCATTTGTTTTTAAAGTCATTTAGGAATTCATAAACTAGTTCATCCGTGTTCTTAAACATTTCACGCATTTTCTGTACATTGCCAATGGATTGCGGGTTTACTTTGGGAAGTGATTTACCAAGGGCACGAATCCCTAACCATATCTGATAACAATCGGCTACATGAGCATGCAGACTACGAATAGAAACTCCGCCGAAGGTTTCTATTTCTTTCACATAATCTGTGGGGGACTGCTGCACACTCATAGGTTTTTGAGGAGTCGCTGCAGTTAGAAAGAGCATTGTATGGAGAACATAATCGGTTGCCTTTGAGAACTTCATTGATAATCACCCCAAACAAGGAGTATAGATATCTATAATAACTATTATGTTTGATTACGTCAAGGATAAATGTGTTAGTATCATTTGTTTCAACTCTCAAACGAAGGTTATTTAAAATCAGTTCGAAAGCTGATGTCCTTGTTCGCTTTCAGTTCTTCACGCAATTGATCCAGCTTCTCGGACGCTCTCCGGTAAGCATCGCTTCCCAAGAACAATTGGACCGGGGGATTCGGAGATTCCGCCAGATCGATGAACACCTCTGCTGCTTTTTCAGGATCGCCAAGCTGCTTGCCGTCTGTCGCTACGAACTGGTTGTGCCCAGAGTGAAGCTCGCTGTAATCCTCAATTTTATGGGCAGACAGAACCAGGGAATCTGACTTATTGAACTGGGTTCTAAATCCCCCGGGTGCTACTGCCGTCACTTTGATGCCCAGAGATTGCACATCCTGAGCGAGCACCGCAGTTAATCCCATTAGCGAGAACTTCGTGGCAGCATACACACTCCAGCCCATATGCGGAGCGAAGCCGGCAATTGAAGCAATATTGAATATATGCCCTGAACGCTGCTTCCGCATATAGGGCAGTACACTTTGAATGACATGAATCGGACCAAATACATTGACTTCAAAGTTTGCCATGATTTCCTTCTGCGACAACTCCTCGATCGCACCGCCGATGCCATAGCCTGCATTGTTAACGGCCACATCTATTTGCCCGAACTGCTCATACGTCTTATTCACAGATGTCTGAATCGAACCCGCTTGGGTCAGATCAACCGCGAGCGGCAGGAATCGCTCTTCCGGCACTTCACCCACAGCTTGCTTTAAATCGTCTATATTACGTGAAGTTGCAGCGACTCTATATCCGCGCTTAATCAATTTTCTCACCAGGGACAGTCCCAGTCCTTTCGAAGCACCGGTCACGTACCATACTTTAGCATGCTGCATATTTTCCCCTCCAATGGATAATCGGTATTGCGTAAATAGGCAATGGCTACAGATCTGTCGGAACAAACCTATTATGCTCCTTCCAGGCTAAATTCCGTTAGAATATTACTCCCACATTCTTGCCTATTATTCTCATCCGCTTAACAAATACAGTTCAAGAATATATTATGATTAAAAGAGAAAACAGCAATGAGAGGGATGCACATGTTAGATGAGGCTCAAAAAACATATTTCAAACAGTTGGAACTTGCGCAACTCGTTGAGAAATTCTCTGGTGCAGACGGCGAACATGCTACCCTGATCCCCTCATTGCATCTGGTCCGCGATTCCCGCTCCGAGGTTCCGATATGCAGAATTCAAAAACCTTCGCTATGCATTGTAGCTCAAGGTGAGAAGGTGATCATGCTCGCAGATGAGCGCTACAAATACGGGGTATCCGATTACCTGGCGGTGTCCCTGGATGTACCGATAACCGGCCGGGCCACTCAGGCCTCTCGTGAATCCCCCTACTTGGCGATTCGTCTAGATATAGAGGCCAGCCAAATTGTTCAGATTATGAAGGAGACGGAATTACTTCAAGGCAGAACCAATAGATATCACAGAGGGCTATTCGTAGGTACAATGAATAATGCTCTCCTCGATGCAGCCGTCAGACTGGTAGGCCTGTTAGAGACACCGAAGGACATTCCGGCACTGGCGCCCCTCGTCATACGTGAGATTTATTACAGACTCCTTAGCGATGATCAAGGGGATGTGTTCAAGCAAATTGCCATGGCTGGAAGCAACTACGCCTCCATTGCCAAGGTGGTCGAGCGGATCAAGAGGGAATACAACCAGCCGCTTCGCATCGAAGAATTAGCCGAACTGGCGAACATGAGCTCCTCCTCATTGTATCGTCACTTCAAAGAAGTGACCGCCATGACTCCGGTACAGTATCAGAAGCAAATTCGACTGCAGGAAGCGCGCCGTCGCTTGTTAACCGAATCTACCCATGTGGCAGATATCGCATTCGAGGTAGGCTATGAGAGCCCTTCCCAATTCAGCCGTGAATATGCGCGCCTGTTCGGCTTCTCTCCGATGAGTGATATCAAGCAGTTCATCAAATAAGATCAGGCTGCCCGGTAGTTTAACGCCGGAGTCAGTCTGCACCTTTATTTATTCGGAAAATCAACTAAACAAAAGCGCTAACACTGTTCCGTCATAAAGGAAATCATCCTCACCAAGCGTGTCCAATGCATGTCAAATATTAGTAATCACAGCCATATGACTCATAATCATTTCGGCGGCCCGCTTATAACCGCCGGACTGCCTTAAAGATTCACCGATGAGGCAAGCCTGCTGTTTATATAATGGATTGCTTAGGACTTCTAACAATGCCTCTCTCATATCCGTTGCACTGAGGTTAAGTTTATTTAAAGTGATACCCGCCCCCAACTCCTGTACCCGATTGGCTACAAGAGGCTGATCCGACGTTAATGGAATCATTACCAACGGAACGTTGTAATATAACGCCTCACTCGTACTATTCATTCCGGCATGTGTGATAAAAACATCCGTATGCTGTAGCATATGGAGCTGTGCAACGTATGGCATGACGATAAAATTAGGAGGAATTTGATCAGCCAGCGGCCCCATATCCGTGTATCTTCCTGAAGAAAGAACTACATTCACTGGCATATCCCCAAATGCTTCAAAGCAAAGCCGATAGAAATCCAAGTTTTTATTTAAAATAGTACCCATAGCAATGTATACGGTATGGGGGTAACGTTCACGAAGCAGCTCAAACGGGAAGGTCTCAGCATCTTGACGCGGTATGATCGAAGGACCTGTGAAAATAAAACGATTGTCCAGTTTTTCTGCATGTGGCTGAAAATAACGGCTTGTATACACAAGCTTTAACCGGCCTGTATGTGCCGGAATCTCTTCCATGGACGGAAGACTCACTTGATACTCTTGCGCTAACTCCCGTGTTATCTTCATCGTAGCCTCATACAGCTCCTTCGTATTCGTATCCATCTCCTGCTCATCCATACCTCCGCTAGTCCCCAACGGATCAACGAAAGCAAAGGAGGCAATCGAACATACTGCGGGAATCCCTAGCTTTTCTGCAAGAATAGTCCCTCCCCAGCCCATCAGTGAATCAAAGATCAAATAATCGAACTTTTGATTGCCGATCACTCGAAACACCTCGGGTATAATCCTCTGAATGATACCGCCTACCATCATATAAATGAACTGATATGGATGACTGTACTCCTGCGGTTTCAACACGGGATCATGAGAAAAGGCATCTTGCGGAAATGGATAGGTTATGAGCAGGGCTCCGGTTTGTTCAATTCGGGAACGATACTCCTCCACACATACATAGACAACTTCCTCTCCACTGTCAATCAACTGGGTAACTAATCCTAACGACGGATTCACATGGCCTTCAGCCGGAGTAATGACCACTAATACACGTGCCATTTTATCTACCTCCCAATGCAATTTATCCTCCGTTCTTCATGATGTGTTTAGCGACGTGATGGTCATCCGTTACATGGGAAGGTTCTCTTTCGACTGGCTGATCGGATGATGTTCCTGATGAACGAGTTCGGTGATTCGTAGAGATGCCAGGAAACTTAATAAGACCCATAGTAATTGGAGTGTTAGCACGATCACCACTCCTGTCGATATGCCCCACTGTAAAGTTTCGGACAAGGCGATTAGAGCGCCGCCCACTCCTATACTTACACCCATATAGAAGGAATCCACAAATTGCAGATTCGAAGATAGTTCTCCCTCTTTCCCGGGCGCCGCATGTTGTAGAGCAATGGCTGCGGTCGTAGGATTAGCCAATCCAACACCGAAGCCGGTAATCATTTGCGAGAGCAGGATGAGTATGATTCCACCTTCCGAGAGCATAAGGGCCAGGATCACAAGTACAGTCCCAGCGATCATAATCCCGATACCTACCATAACTCTGTGCTTTCGGCCACGACCTTGATCCCGTCCATCAAGCTTCGCCTGCAGCCACGCTGCGGCGGACCAGCTCAGAGAACCTGCTGCTACAATGAGGCCGGCAAGATCTGCTGATACCCCCTTTACTTCGGTTAGTGCCAAAATCACAAAACTCTCCGTTGTAAAATAACAAGCTACATACAGCCCCCTGGAAACCAATGTAGCAGGCAATCCTTTTTTTACCGCAAAAGTGCCCTTAGGCAGAAGTATCCGCATGGGTGGGATCATGACGAATAAACCACCCAGAGTCAGAACAATTCCTGTCCAATCGGTTATCATACCGAGTCCTGTGAGTAATAGCCCCGTTCCAACGGCAAGCAGAATCGCATGAAGAGTTTTTGAGTCTGCTTTTGGGGCTTGACCCGTCAGTACCTGACGAAGTTGCAGTTCACGAAAAGAGCGGAATGTGAGGCTCAATGCCAAGCCTATCAGGGGTAAAACAATCCAGAAAACAAATCGCCATGACATATAGGAGGCAATTAGGCCTGCCAGGTAAGGTCCTATTAAGGAAGGCAGAACAAATGCCATGGAGAATGCTGCTAAAATCTGAGTACGCAAAGCATCCGAATAATGCAACGTCACACAGGTGTAAATGCATGTGATCAGAGCTCCCGCTCCAAAGCCTTGAAGGGCTCTTCCTGCAATAAGCATGTGCATATCCAAGGAAACAGCCGCAACCACGGTTCCCAGCACAAAAATACTAAACGACACGAGCAAGGAGATGAAAACGCCGCGCTTGTCAACCAGTTGCCCTATAACCAAGGTTCCAATAAGCTGGGATAACAAAAATGCGCTGAAAATCCAACCGTATAAATGAATACCCTGCAAGCTTTGTGCCATTGTCGCAGCAATTGTCGTAATAGCCAGCCCCTCGAAAGCTACGGTGGTTAGAACCAGCATAATACCAATCGTTAACGCTCTGTGCTGCCTGTCAAAAATCCCAATCTGATTGTTGTTTGTCTCCTACACCTCCATAATAGATTTTTTTATGGAAAATTTAGCCTTATTTATGATCTAAATATATATTAGCTAGTTCACTTTGTAAAGTATAATGTTTAAAAAGTCCTCCTTTAATCCTTCTGACTCCAGCAGCAGAAGATTGTTCTTTTGTAATACGGAACGTTCCTAAGTTTGTGGTATCTTCTACATGAGGCCCTCCACATACTTCCCGGCTCCATACTTTCCCTTCGTGATCTTGGATGGTATACACCTTAACGATTTCCGGATATTTATCCCAAAAGTTTCCTTCCACATTACTTTCTTTGGCTTCAAGTTTAGGCAGCTCTGAAATAGAGGTAACTGCTCTGGATGAAATTGCATCATTCACATACTTCTCCACCTTAGCTATTTGCTCGAGGGTTAGTTTTTCATCATGGTTGAAGTCAAACCGTAATCGTTCAGAAGTAATATTACTTCCTTGTTGGTGAACATGATCACCTAGAACTTCCCTTAACCCCGCAAGTAGCAAATGAGATACCGTGTGCAGCGCGGTTGTTTCTGCGGAATGTTCAGCTAAGCCACCTTTAAATTTACCTGCAGAAGCAGTTCTGCTCATTTCAGTATGTTTCTTTGCTGCCTCTGCATAAGACGCCTTGTCCTCCATGCTATATCCACTTTCCACTAGAAACTCTTCCGTCAACTCCAAAGGAAACCCATAGGTTTCGTAAAAATAAAAGGCATCTGCACCCGTAACGTTCCCCTTATTCTTTAGATGTTTTTGGATTTCAACTTCTCCTTGCTGTAACGTTCTATAGAAAAGACTTTCTTCCTTATTTACGATTTCGATTACTTTCTTTTTATTGCGGATCAAATCTTCATAAGCTGTTGCTTCATCGATATAAACTTCAGACAACTGACCCACAAAGCTTCCTTGTATCCCTATTTTTTTACCTGCACGAATAGCCCTTCTTAATAGCCTTCTTGTTATATACCCTGCATCACTATTTGCTGGCTCTGCACCGTCATTAATGAGAAACGTAGCCGCTCTCACATGATCCAGTATGATTCTAAAGGACTTTAGATCGTCAGCATAGGACTTCCCGCTTAGCTCCATCAACTTGTTCTTGGGATTAAGGAAGAAAGCCGTATTATAAATATCCTTGTCCCCGTTAAGGGCTGTAGCCACCCTTTCTAATCCGCCTCCATAATCCAGATTGGGATTTTGCATTTTTACGAATCCTGTCTCTCCTTTTGTGTAACACATAAATACGTTGTTCCCAATTTCCAGGAATCTGTCGCTTTCAGAAGCAGGATGATCCAGTGGATCACCGCTTGGGTCAAGATCATAAAACATTTCACTATCGGGTCCACCCGGTTCACCAACCGGCATATGGAGAGGACTTCCGGCCCGGCTCCACCAGTTTTCTTTTTCATCGTATAAAAATATTTTCCCGCCTCTAGATGCCCCGTATTGCCAGGGATCATCTTCAATGATGGGTTCTATCCCAACGGATTTGAATTTTGCTGACCAGAGCCCAATGGCTTCCGTATCTTTCGGTATGTTCAGTTCATCACTTCCTGCGAAAGCACTGATATACAGCCTGCCCGGATCCATTCCTAATTCCATGATCTGCCAATGCCAAATAGCGTCGATTTGCTTTTGCTTATAGTGTTGTTCATTTGCCTTGAACTCCCACCGGCCTATCATTTCGAAAAATGTCAGATGCGACGTATCTCCTACTTCCTCAATATCCACTGTCCTTAAGCACTTCTGAATATTAGCAATCTCATTGCCGATCGGATGCTTTTCCCCCAATAAATAGGGAACCATCGGCTGCATTCCGCTTCCTGTAAACAACGTTGAAGGATCATTTTCCGGTAACAAGCTAGAAGAAGGCACTTGGCTAGCCCCTATTCTTTTCATAAAATCAACATAGGATTGTCTCAACTCATCTGGTGTCATTCTAAACCCTCCATCAAATATTAATTATGCTTAAAACAAAAAAGCCCTAAGCTGACATGTTTCTTGTCAACTTAGGGCGAACGATTATGTCCGTGTTACCACCTAACTTCAGATTGCTCTGCGCTCTATCAGTACGGGATTGCTCCGATACTGTTTCCTGAATAACGGTGGAACTCCGTTGAAGCCTACTAAGATTCCTCTGTTCGGTCCACAGCTCCGAGACTGCTTCACTATTAGATCAATGAAGATTCGCACCAACCATCTTCTCTCTGTGAGATCCTTAATAGTTACTATTTCTCATCATAGCCTTTTCGTTTTAAGTTAAAGCTATGCTAGCACAATCACCTTGCTTCGTCAAATAAAAAGTTACCTGGAGCCGGCGCTTACCATTTGTTTGATCTGCACACGACCTGCCTGTAATAAAGCATCACTGAACTTCTCATCACTAACTGCCCTTGCCAGTGCCACAGTACCCACCATACTGCTCACCAACGCATAACCATTAGAGGGATCGATCCCAGCCATATTTGTAATAAACGCGATGAAACGTTGCAGCTCTTGTGTGTACGCTTGCCTAATATTTTCCGGTAGCTGGGCAACCTCTCCTGATAAAGCAGGTAAGATACAACCGGCTTCCATCTGATCCCGATGCAGAGGGCTTAAGTAAAAATCAATGACGGCCTCAATCGACGTCTGATCTTCATTTTTATTTTGGTCTGCAATTCTCTGAAGTATGTCGATGGTGTCACTAATTGCGAAATGACAGGTCTCCATCACAAGCTGATCTTTATTTGCAAAATGGGAGTAAAATCCTCCGTGCGTCAGTCCAGCACCTTTCATAATATGTGGAAGACTAATATTCCGCACGCCGTGGGTGCGAAATGCTTTGGCTGCGCTGGTAATAATATGGCTTCGAACTTTGAGCTTGTGTCCTTTCGGATAAGGCATCCTGCTCTCTCCCTTTTGTATAAGTCTGTATTTATGAATGTTTTTAAAATATTATAATTATCATATTATTTGATGTCAATTTATTATGAAGTGTTGACTCTTTTAAAATATGATGACTATAATATATTACGATCATCATATTTAATTTGGAGGTACTCATCATGAACTCATTAGAAGCTGTAGATACCCTGGTCATTGGATCGGGGCCTGGCGGTTATGTAGCCGCATTACGTTCGTCACAATTGGGTATGAAAACATTCATTGTGGAGCGCCACCAGATCGGAGGGGTATGTACGCATGTAGGCTGTATTCCTTCCAAAGCGCTGATTGCTGAAGCGGAGCGTATTCATTTGCGCAGACACTGGTATACTGTTGACGAAGCTTCTTCTTTTCAGGAGGCTCAGTTGTTTAAGCAAGCTGTGGTGGATAAGCAGTCTGGAGGAGTTCGGTTTTTACTTAAAACAGCAGGTGTGACAGTTATCGAAGGAGAAGCCAGCTTGATAGATGCGAATACCGTTGAAATTCATCACGCTGAACAGAATGAGCGCCGAATAGGCTTCAAACATCTCATTCTGGCAACCGGTTCCCGTCCGATTGAAATCAGCGCTCTTCCTTTCGGCGGACGGATTCTTTCATCCACTGAGGCGCTATCGCTGGCCGGTATTCCTAAGAGCCTTGTTGTAGTTGGCGGCGGTTATATTGGTGTGGAACTGGGTCAGATGTTTGCGAGATTTGGAACCAAAGTTACGATGCTTGAGGGCGGTGAACAGATTTTACCCGGATTTGAAGCAGAGCTTGTCGCACCTGTCGTTCGTCAACTGAAGAAGGACGGGATAACCATCTTAACGGAAGCTAAGGTTACAGGAGCAGACCAATATACGAGTCACATCAATCTACATTATATGCGTCAGGATCAACACCATGTTGTTCAAGCTGAATATGCGTTAATTACGGTGGGCAGGAAACCGAACACAGATGGAACCTTGGGTCTTGAAAATATAGGTCTGTCCCCTACTCCACAAGGCTTGATCGAGATTGACAAGCAGTGCAGAACATCTATCCCGCATATCTATGCCATTGGAGATATTGTTCAAGGCCCTGCCTTGGCTCATAAAGCTTCATATGAAGCAAAAATTGCAGCAGAAGCGATCGCGGGTAAACCCTCTGTCATCGACTACAAAGTTCTTCCGTTAGTTGTGTTTTCTCACCCGGAGATTGCGAGCGTTGGTCTTAGCGAAACGGCGTGTAAACAACAATCGATTCCTGTTGTCGTTGGAAAATCTATTTTTTCTATTAATGGCCGTGCGCTGGCTCTGAAAGAAACCGAAGGCTTTGTCAAAATCGTTGCTCATGCTGTGTCTGGTCTTGTATTAGGTGCACAGATTGTAGGCGCTGAAGCATCTACTCTTATATCTGAGCTATCCCTTGCGATTGAGATGGGAGCAACGGTAGAAGATATGGCTATGACCATTCATCCGCATCCAACGTTAGGCGAAATCATCATGGAGGCCGCAGAACAAGCCCATCGCAGATTGTAACAAACGAAAATTATTGATGCAGGAGGTTTACTTATGGTTCAGGTTGTACCTCTAATAAGCGGAACGGCTCCCGTCAAATAGGGTACAGCCTCCTCATGTGCGAGCACCGTCACCTCGTTCCCCTTGCCTGAATTACCTAAAGCAAGCCGCAAGTCAACACTTTTTACACTCTCTATTCGCGCAGTCCCTGAAAAGTATTCCCCCGTGTCAGCTTCTGACTTTGATCGGCCCAGCGGATCTGAATCGAACGGGAAGTGAATAGATCGGGCCCGTCCGATACTTGAAAATGCAAGTGTGCTTCACTGGAGTTCCCTGAATTACCAAGATGTCCGATGAGATCTCCCTGCTGGACGTTATCTCCTTTTTTGACGGCTACACTGCCTTGCTTGAGATGTGCTGTGATGCTGTGCTCCCCATTTCCATGATCAATGACCACAACATTGCCTGCCGGTTCTTCAGCGTTCATCACGCCCGGCGTGTTGTCCGGGATGTCATTTTTGACTTCAACCACCCTTCCATCTGCTGCTGCATAGAGCGGCTCACCAAAAGCATAATAGTTTTCATTTTCTTTTCCCTCACCTTGATAGCTTGAATCATCCTGTGTGCGGACAATGTCCAAGGCGTAACGCTGGGTTTCATGAGCATAATGATAGTTGGACAACACATCGTTCCCTCCCCAGAACACAAACCATTCGCCCTTCAGCGGAAACTGGAATGCAGTCTTGGTCAGCGCCTTATCCGTTTCTTCATGCGATTCAAGCGGCTGAATAAGCAGCCCCGCAATCTGGTGATTTTCGGCAAAAGAGGCTTGAATCCCCTTTGTCCCCGTCTGATCCTTCCATGAGCTTTCAACCAGATTGTTCATTTTAAATTCCGTAACCTTCTCCCATGAAGCAACGCCTTCCATAAAGCTAGCGGTAGTCGTCTTGAATTCGTCCAGCGATATGATTTCCTGTAGCTCCGGACTCATCTGTTTGTAGATGTCCTCCTTCGATCCCTTCATTAAGGTATCCATGAAATTGTCTGGTGTAATCATTGCGTCCTCCTCGGCTGTCTGTTCTACCAGTAATTGCTCTTGTGGTTCAGATGCTTCCGAAGTGCCGCACGCAGACAACATCACACACGTACCAAGCACTACGGCAAGCAGCTTCCAGCTTTTCGAATATACTCTAGTCATTTCCCTGTACTCCTTTGTTAGAACGATATCTTTCCAGTCCAGTGTACGACATCAATCTTATCTACCGTCTAACCTACGCTTACGTCTATCATAACTTTGAGACATGCTACATCGCCAAAATTAAGAATCCGTTAAGGTTACTGGCAAGCAGCACAGTGTTTCAGAATGGTATGATACTTATATAAAAAGCTGGGAGGCTCTATTTCGCCATGGATGAAGTTTCAATTTTGCTTGTTGATGATGAACAGGCGATTCTGCATATGCTCCGAACGGTATTGCTCAAGGAGCAATTCCTGGATATTGATACGGTCACTACCGGTGAAGACGCAATTGCTGCATGTGAAAAGAAAACCTATCACTGCATCGTGCTGGACGTGATGCTACCAGGCCGAAGCGGGCTGGAAATCTGCCCTTTTCTGCGTCAAATTACAGATGCCCCTATTCTCTTTCTGACAGCGAAAACCACCGATTATGACAAGCTGACCGGCTTCGCGGTTGGCGGAGACGATTATGTCGTTAAACCCTTTAACCCGCTGGAAGTAGTCGCACGGATCAAATCCCTGCTGAGACGATATTTGCCCAGACAGACGGAAGCGGAAAAACTGCCGCGGGAAGGGATCTATGACTATGGGCGCTTCCAGGTTATGGAGCCAGCCGGTGAACTCAGAGTCGAAGGTCAACCCGTGAACTGCCCTGCGCTGGTATACCAGCTGCTGCTATTCTTTTGCAAACATCCCAATCGTATCTTCACCAAGTCTGAATTGTATGAGCGGGTCTGGGGATCGGAGGCCATTTCGGATGATAACACCGTCATGGTACATATTCACCGGATTCGTGAGCGTATTGAGGCTGATCCCTCCAACCCTGAATTATTGGTGAACGTTCGCGGGCTAGGGTATAAGCTCATTCAGTCCGACATGGGATCTGGGCGATGAGTGTAAGACGCAGATTGATGACGCGGTTCATTGGCCTGCTTGCGGGTACTGTGGTCCTAATCTTGATCATCGGCGGAAGTATAGCTTACTGGGTCATTCAGCAGCTGAATGAGGCCAGCCTTGTTGAAGATTTTGCCACTGTCGGACTCGACCAGCTAATCAGTACAGCAGAGATTTTGCCGGACGGTAGTGTTAAGTATAATCCGGGGTTGCTGAAGCAGATCGAGGACAACAAAGGCTGGCTTCAGGTTCTCGATGAGCAGGGTCGTGTGTTGGATGCTTTTCATACCCCTTCCGATGTGCCGAATCACTATAAACCTGGAGAACTCATATCTTATTGGCAAGGACAAAAGCCCTTTCCCTACCGGCTATATCTGCTTATCCGCGAAAGAGAAGGCATTAATTTCACCCTGTTGTATGGAGAGAACAACCAGGCTGTAACCATGCTGGAGCAAGCATATAACGGGGGCCGTTATGCCAATAACAAGCTTGAACTGGCCTCCGGGCAGCAGGAAATCATTCGAGCAGCGGATGCCTATCTTCAGATTTTGGATGAACAGGGATTGGAGGTTACTTCTTTCAATAAGCCCGTAACAGGGATCCCTGACAGCTACAGTATCCAGGATCTGATTCTGCGTACACGATACCCCATCCGGTATGGAGTGAGTACAGTGACCAGCTATGATGAGCAGAATCATTCTACCTGGATGCTGAGTATTCCTCTTGGGAGCAAGCCGGCAGGTAGCAATGAGAACCCCTTCGGGTTTATTTTTGGACCTGCCCTGATTGTACTTCTGGTATCTATTATCGGCTTGCTGATCCTGCTTGCTGTCTGGTATGCCAACCTGTTCGGTTATCCGATGCTCCATATGCTCCAATGGCTGCAGCAGCTTGAACGCGGACAATATGAGGAGCCGGCCGGCCCCCGCGGCAGGCCGCTTAGTCAGAAGAAGAATGGGAGATGGCGACGTAAATATCGGGTATATACGGAAGTGTTAGGTTCCATCCAGACGTTATCCGATACCCTGAGACAGGATAAAGAACTCCGCAGACAGACCGACTCTCTGCGGGAGGAATGGATTGCTGGAATCACCCATGATCTAAAGACACCTCTGTCCTCCATCCGGGGTTATGCCCACATGCTGGAGGCAGAGAAATACCAGTGGACTACGGAAGAAGTCCGCGAATTCGCGGGCATTATGCTGGACAAGTCCATGTACATGGACAGGCTGGTCAACGACCTGGCCATGACATACCGACTGCGCAGTGGCGGATACCAGCCCCCTATTGAGCTAACGGATATCAATGCTCTGCTGCAGGATTTGGTACAGCGTGCTGAGCAGAACCCGGCTTTTGGAGAGAGCCGCATTACGTTCCATCCCGCCCCGGTTGAGGTACAGGGTTATGTACACATTCCCTCCTTTGAACGGATCGTTGATAATCTCACCGCCAACGCCCTGCTGCATAATCCGCCGGACACGAAGCTGATTGTAAGGGTGCAGCCAGGTAAAGAGGCAGGCGGTTTCATCGTTCAATTTGCCGATAATGGACGCGGAATGGATCAGGAGACGGTGTGGAAGCTGTTCGAACGATACTACCGTGGCACAGATACAGCGGCACCCGATGTCGGATCAGGCCTTGGCATGGCGGTAACCAAAGGGCTGATCGAAGCCATGCAAGGGCGAATTGAGGTTCGATCGAGTCCCGAAGAAGGAACGGTGATACGTTTGATATGGGATGCTCATTCGAGGGCTGGAACGAATTAATCCAGAGTTCATGTACACATTGGGGCATCAAAAGAAAGACGCCGGGCATCTTCCCCGGCGTCTTCTTCGATGATCAGTTACGCTCCGTATAGGCTTTGAAATTGTCGATGATCGTCTGCCAGCCTGCTTGCTGAAGCTCGACGGGATTGGCATTTTCCGCATCGAACGTTTGAATGATCTTCGTCTCATTCCCTTGATCGACGAACGTGATCTCCACTCTTCTTCCGTCTTCTATGGTATAGCTGATCACCTCATGCTGATTCACGACATCGTATACGCCGCCAAAATCAAAGCCCATGCTGCCATCCTTCGCTTCCATGCGTGTCAGAAAGGTCCCGCCGGCCCGCAGATTGTTCTCGGCTCTTGGCGCATGCCAGTCCTCGGATGCCTGATTCCACTTCGTGATGTGCTCCGGCTCAGTCCAGTAACGCCATACCTTCCCGATAGGGGCTTGAACCACGGCTTGTACAGTTACTTTCGTCGGTTGATTCGCTTCCATTTCAATAGACACCTCTCTCATGATCTTCGTCGCTTGGTTACTTACCATTGTCTCCTAACTGTTTGTGCAATATCCCCTGAAGTATTACTTCAATGGCCCAGAAGAACCTCTCCTTGGAGGCGGTATCCCCCGAGAATAAATCAGTCTTCAGACTGTTCATGAGCGGAAAACGTACCGGATCTGCTTGATTATAGTAACTCTGGGCAGTTTCCATCAGTTCGTTTGCTCTCTTAGCCTTCTCCAAGGCAACGGAAGATACGTACAGGAGCAACAGGTCCGTTCCCCAAGCAGCGGCCGTAGAGGTGATTCCACCCTTCTCCAGGACGGTAAGTAAATACTCATTCAGACGAAAAGCATGATTCCCAATAGGAATCGTCTGTAGGGATAGCTCAGCTAATCCAGGTTGCTCGATAAGCAGTTCTGCATAAGCATGCAAAGCTTGAAATAACTGCTCCTTCCAGTTGTCGTCCGTCAGCTCTGGCAGGTTCAACTCACCGAGACCAAGGTCAAGCACATAAGAGCTCAATTCCTGCAGATTTTTAACGTAAACATACAGGGAGGAAGGTCCGGTGTCCAGTTGCTTGGCAACCTTCCTCATGCTCATGCCGGAGGTTCCTTCCTGCTTCAGCAGCTCATACGCGGTCTTGACAATGATTTCATGACTAAGGGGTTCTTTGGCTGGCCGGTTACGGCGGCTCACAATTTCACGTTTAGGTTTCATCATACTTTTCTTATAACATGCCGGAAGCCAATAGTAAATACATCGCCGAAGATAACATCAGCCTTGCTGCTCATACAGGTCTTGATAAGATTGCATGAGTGCTGCAAACTTTGGAGCCGCATTCTCTGAGAAGCTCAGGATGAGATTTTCGTTAGACACATGTGCTTTCTCTGAGGCATACTGGAACATTTTCTCTTCATATTCTTCAATTGCCCCAGCTGTGTCCTTAATTCTTACAATGGCAAGAGCCAGCTCCAGCGCATCCAGCATCGCGAGATTCACCCCTTCTCCGGCAAAAGGAGACATGACATGTGCTGCATCTCCAATCAGCGTGACACCAGCGCTGCGTTCCCAGCGAAATCCGACGGGCAGCATGTAAATCCGTCTGGGTACAACCGCATCTTCCGCATACCGGATATAATTCTTGAGCGGTTCACTCCAATCGTGAAACAGCTCAAGCAGCTTGGCCTTCGTCTCCTGCGGATTATCGTTCCGGATTTCATCTAACCAGTCCCGTTCTACCTTGAAGCTCGCATATACTTTGATCCGTCCGTTGCCGTTCAGCTGGCCTAGAATCCCTTTGTGATCATCCAGTGCAAACATCTTGCCACGTGCGTTGAATGCGGCCAGATCCGGGTGATCGGCTGCAATAACGTTGAGCTCCAGCATAGTCAGACCTGAATATTCCACATTTGTATCGGTAAGCAGAGGACGAACACGGGAAAAGGCGCCATCCGCACCAATTACAAGATCTGCCACAGCGATATGTCCATTCTCAAAATGAAGCTCCGTCTTCCCCTCGCCCAGAGATACAGCCTTTTCCAGTTTATAGCCATACTGTATGATAGCCGGATCTAACTTGTTTAAAAGCAAGTCACAAAGCACACCACGGTCAATCTCCGGGCGTCTCTGCCCTTCCGAGCTCTCTTCGTCGGCCACTTCATCCAGGTATAGGTTTCCCGTCTTATCCATGAGCCGGAAGTCTTCGCCCTCAAACCGTGCTGCCTGCAGAAAAGCTTCATATAATCCGGCTTCCTTTAAAGCGAGCTGCCCGGATTCTTCATGAATATCTAAGGAACCTCCGCGTTCGTGGCTTAGATCCTCATGCTCACGTTCGTAAATCGTCGAGGAAATACCATGCTGCTGCAGAATCAGGGCAAGCGTTAGACCCCCAGGTCCACCTCCAATAATAGCGATCCGGCGTTGTTCTGTAGAATTATTTGTTGTCATGTGTAGACATCTCCTTCGTTTGAAAGTATTTTCTCAAGAATCGTGCTTCTTGCCTGCAAAAAACAAAGATAAAACCAATGCAATAACTGCAAAGCCCAAAGTAATCCAGAATGTTGAGCCGAAGGCATGACCTAATTGATCGGGTGAATGCTGTGCGGGAAGTCCCCTGATTTGTTTGGCCAGAAAAGCCATCGTGATGGTAACGCCGAAGGAGGACATAATTTGCTGTGCTGAAGTGGTTATGGGCGTAACACGGCTTATTAATTCCTTGGGAGCTGATCTGAGGACATGGGTATTAATCTGCATCATCGTTAATCCTTGACCAAGCCCTGCAAAAGCAAAGCTGCAAATGATATATAGCGAACTGGTATGGGCATCAATCTGCGTCAGTGCAAGCAAGGACCCGCAAAGCGACAGAATACCCATGATGGCTACCGGGCGAACACCGAAACGGTCAAATAACCGGCCGCCGGCATTAATCCCGACCGTAGATAACAGGGCTTGCGGGATCACATATAATCCAGCTTCAAGAGGGGTTAGCCCTCTCACTTGCTGTAAATACAGCGGGAACAAAAGGATACTTCCGAACAAAGCGATCTGATTCAACCAGGCGACAGAAATGCCATGCACAAAGGTAGGCGAACGGAATACTCTTAGCTCCAGCAGCGGATGCTTGTGCCGCAGCTCATTCCATATAAAGACGGCCAGTATAACCAGGCCCCAGGCCAGAGGAACTAACGTCCATAGATTGGACCACCCCTTCTCTCCTGCTTGATGTACGGCAAACACAATTGAAGTAAAGGCAATAGGAGCCAAAAGCGCACCGGTCACATCCAGCTTGTTATTGGCTTGTGCATCCGATGCAGGTAAGTACCTCCAGGCCATGAATAAAGCCAAGATGCCAACCGGTACGTTGATGAAAAAGATCCAGTGCCAATTGATGTACTCGATCAGCCAGCCCGACAATAAGGGACCCAGAATGGGAGCAAGCAGCATCGGGATCCCGAGGATGCCCATGACCGATCCTCTTTTGTCCGGAGGAGCGACCATGAATACAGTGGCAATTCCGATGGGAGCCACCATGCCTCCGCCCAGACCTTGAATGATGCGGAAAATGATAAGCTGACTAGGAGTGGTCGCCATTGCACACAGAACAGAAGCGAGCACAAATAACACAATGCTGATCATGAACATCCGTTTGGGTGAGAAACGGTCAGAGAACCAGCCGGCTAACGGAATGACTGCCGATAAAGACAAGGTATACGCCGTAATGACCCACTGAATCGTACTAAGATTGGTATCGAAGGCACTTACTAATTTCGGCACGGCTACATTCATGATGGTGCTGTCTAAGATCACCAGGAACATCCCTGAAGCAACAGCGAGAAGTATGGGCAAAATCTGTTTTAAGGAAAAGTCTGCTTGCATACTACGGCTATCCTTTGTCTCTGACATAAACGCTCTCCTCCTTTCCTTACATAAGCGTATGAATTAGTTAACCTGATACATTTATAACACAACGAACACTGTTCGTCAAGAATGGTGTTCGTTATTGGGTATGCGTCTTTCTTAGAATAAAAGGGTGTCCCATAAGCCATGAAATGGCTGGGACACCCTTTGTTTTGGAGCTGGATGGACATTTGCGCTCGGTGAGGACGCTCCGCCCCGCAGTAGTCATTCGGATACTGTAGGCGCTGGAAAGATAGTAACTGCATTTTGTACAATGGAATGCTGTAAATAAGGCCTCGAAATAGAATCTATTGTATTCCGTACAATTGAATGTTGAACAAAGGCCAGTTTTCACCCAAAACACACATTCTACTGTATGAAATACAATAGAATCTCATTTTACGGTCAGTAATCCATTTTCTATTGCAGGAAATACAATCACCTACTTGAATGTAAGAGCAGAAATCGGTAACGGGTGCAGGATCAGCCCAATATCTAGCTCGATGTTCATGCTCAGCCTTTAACACCCCTGAGGTTCATTCTTACAGTTTTAAAGTTGATGAGATATTAAAGGTCTTCCGGCTTTATAAATTTCACCTCGGGATAGCTGTCGTTTGGACCCTCAAGCAGTTGTCCCCCTTCTCCTTTCAATGCCTTATTAAAGAAATCGAGGACATAGTGATTTACGACGTCTGATCCTCTTTTACCATTTATATCTCCTGTGATTCCAGTCAGCTTGATCAGCTCAGAATAGAATTGAAGGTCCGTGAAATTGAAGTGCTGGGTACCCTCTATATAAATCGCAGGCCCTCCCTGATTGATCACATTTTTAATAATGTGCAGCTCTTCTTCAAGTTGTTTAGTGACTTCGTTATCCGGATTGGTACCTTTCTTGAAATCTGTCAACCAGTCTTTAAAAACTCCGGATCTTATGAACATAAACGGCTTGTTTAGATCATCTCTATTGTCCACTTCGATCAGTGACCCGTCCATATTGACCCCGGCCTTGATTCTAGGATCTACATAATTAGTATTAAACGCTGTTGCCCCCCCGAAGGAATGCCCCATTACGCCCAGATGATCTAGATCGATTTTTCCTTTAAATTGACTTTCGATTGCACCTGAATTCAGCTTTTCAATTTCGTCGATTACAAACTCCACATCTTTCGTCCATATCTTACCGATTCTTCTGCGATCTTCTACAGTAGTCGTCTTGGTGGTATAGTCCGTTACACGGCCATCCGGAAAAATGGTAGCAAAGGTGCTATACGTATGATCGATGGTAACTACTATAAACCCGTGACTGGCGAGATTCTCGGCCTGTGAAGCATGGAGAACCCGACTGGTTCCCATACCGTGAGATAGCAGTACCACAGGATAAGGACTTGTTGAAGGCAATATTTCTACATTTTCATAAGAGTTGGTTTTACTATACTTCCAGTAATCGAATACAAAGTCTGGCAGGTTTAATGAATTAGAATAGGTCTGGATATACTTTTTGAACATTTCTTTATCTTTGGGAAAAAGAGCTTCACTCTTCTTGTTACTGCTATTTGCAGTAGGGTACCACACTTGAACCATTAGTTCCCTCTTATCGCTTGGATCTTCAGTTAAGACTTCATCTCTGTTCTGATCCGTAAAATGAAAGGTTTGAGTACCCACCTTCTCCGGACCTTCAAGCTTCGGCAAATGAAAGACTGGCAAGTATACAGACAAGCCGGTAGATATAACAAGCAGAATGACGATGATGGAAGATGAACTATATTTCAACAGCTTCCCTGCTTTTATATTCCTTATATTCCCCATCTTGCCTAAATGCCTGAGTATAACGATGAGTATGAGTAACGCCGTCATCATATATACCAAAAGCAACTGCCATCTGTATCCCTCTACAAATAATTGAACTACCAATATAACGCTGCTTCCTATCCCCAAAACCAGTCCTGTTGTCTTTGCCCCTCTTCTGATAAACAATAGATCTGCGAGTAGCGCGAAACAGGATAGAACTAAAAGTATCTCAAATAATCTCATTTGACACCCTCTCTTTCTACTTCTTCTTTTGCTAAGATGTAAGTTTAACCAATGAAAGTGTACTCCCCGTGACGTCAATATGAACTGAATATGAACGGACAAAAGAAATGCATCAAAAGCTAAAAACCCTCAGGACGCTAGGATAGCGTTCCTGAGGGTTCATCCATTGCACAATGTCTAATGAGCCATTATAAGGGAGGCTGCACCAGTAACAGTTTCCCAAGCCGGATCACCGTTTGATCGTACCAATCCGGATGCTGCCGGATATGCTCACTGCTCCGTTCATTGCCGCTTGCCTCGAACACAGCCGCTTTGTCTGTCTTGCCGGTATCGAGCTCGAAGCGAACCGTATGTTTCCCGTTCGGGAGTTCCGGCAGGAATACATACTGATTCCGGTTATGATCGTTGTAGAATGTGAAGCGATCGACAATAAAGGGTTCTCCGCCATCCACCGTCACCTTCAATCTGCCGGAATCAGGTCCTCCGATATCGAATAATCCGATACGGGTGCCCTCGAACTGCACCGTAACCGCCTCTCCAGGATCGGCTGCCCGCCACAGGCCGGGAAACAACCAGCTGTACTCGCGAGCTAGAGCAGAATCACCCGGTGTCAGATATGACCATCCTGCAGAAAAAGTAGCCAGACTATCCAGTGGCAGCATGGCCGCATACTCCCAAGGATTAGCCGGGACCAGCGGATTCTGAGGCAGGTGATGTACGAACCTTCCCGGCTGATCTTGAAGCTCTCTAATGAGCTCAAAGGACCGGGTGATCGTATCCGTGTAAATCTGGTGTCCTTCGGGAATGGTCGGATGGATCGAATCATGCGTAAAAATAACGGCGTCGGGAATGGATACGTCTTCTCTTGAGGTGAACACGAGTTGTCCCTCCGACACCAGATGACTGACCGCTACGCCCAGATGGATCGAAGGAATCCCATAATAGTCAGCCACTTCCTCTTGCATTAGAGCGCCCCTCTGGTATTCCCCGGACTGGAACAAGGCCACATCCCGCTCCTTCAGCGTATACACGAACAGGATATCGGTAAACCGGCTCCGCTTGCGGATCTGACGGACAATCCCTTCGATCCGCGCCTTGGATTCGGGATCTCCGCCATCGTTACCGACAAATTCAACAAATACCAGATCAGGCCGGTGACGCAGTACATCTGTCTCCACACGGGCACAGCCCAGATCCGATCCTGTCCCGTTAATACCTGCATTCACCGCGCGGATATCCGCCTTAGGATATTGCCCACGAAGCCAATCCGCCGTCATGACCCTGTATCCTTCAGAACGCGTATTACTGCCACCGAAATAGACGATGGTGACCGTATCCCCATTTTCCAGCTTCTGAATGACATTAGGGAGCCCTCTTCGAGGGAATACATCCTTCATCTCGACTTCACCTGACCTCACTTATCGTTTTTAGGAGCAAAGCATTTTACAGCAAACACTTCAAAATAAGGCGAACCATACGTCGCATAGAAATCAAAACGGATTCGTATGACCGCCTTCGCATCCACCTTATGTTTGTTCAAGGTGAGATAATTGCCGCGGGTTATGATTGTCCGCTCGCTTCCGTCTTCTAAGGTTAAGGTCAACTCATAATCTTGGATCAGAGACTCAATCGGATCGTCGAAATGCTCCAAATTCAGCTGCGGGTTGAAAACAAGCTGGATTTCATCCACATTTTTGGGGCTGGCCAAACCAAATTCCAGCCATTCCTGTCCTTGCGTACGCTCAGAAATCCAGCTGTTCGGCAGACCATAAGGTCTGGAGAAGCCGTTGACGACATTCCCCGGATTATACATATCCTGGGCTGGCAACAGCTCCTTGAAACAAATGCTCTTATTGAATTTCTTCAGTCCGGACGGCTCTTCCGGTCTATAATAGAAGCTGACCGCTCCGGTCATTTTCTCTTCATTGCCGTATACGGCGAGGCCCGCCGTACCTTCCAGTACGATGTAGATTTTGTCGTCAGCCGGTTTCTGGCAGCCGAGGTCCAGCGTAATCCAGTCGTCATGACCGGTTGCAACAGCCAAGTTGTACTCTTTCAACCCGCTGACGGGAATATAATTTTCCTTCCGTTCCCCGCCGAACAGCTTCACCTGCAGGGTCTCCGGATGCCCGGACCTGTTTTTAATTTTGATCCGTACGCTTTCAGCTAAGGATGTCTGAATCGGCAGGACCAGACATAACCCTGTCTCCAGGGAAAGCTCTTCGGTTGGATGAAGATTGTCGTAGCTGCGCTGAGATGAAGCACGAATCGTTAATCCGTCAGCGAAGTACGGGTCCAATTCCTCCTGAAGCCCTACAATCGTCTGTCCGTCCCGGAGCAGCAGCGCCTGCAGCTCGCTCATATGATCCTCAGCTATAGCCGCAGGGTCGGCCTCATATTTCAAGCATAACGAAGCAGCCGTTCCCACCGCCTGTCCCATACAACCGCAGGTTGCCATTACTCTGGTCGATCCGAAGGCCACATGGGTAGCACTTATATTGCGGCCGGCGAACATAAGATTAGGAATATTTCGTGAATATAAACTGCGGAAAGGGATATTGTACAATCCGGGCACGAAATTCCAGGCTGTAGCCGGCCCCTCATCGTAGATGCCCTTATTGGCATGTAAATCCATATACCATCCGCCGACGGATACAGCATCCTCGAAATGCGGCTTTGTGGTAAGATCGTTCTGGGACAGCATGTGATCACCAATAAACCGCCTGGACTCCCGCTTTCCCGGAATCGGGCATACATAATCCAGGATGAGATTGGCTACATCATCAAATTCGCCGCTATTTTTGATATAATCCCAAATTCCGTACACCAGTTTCCGCAGCTCCAAGGCGATGTCTTCATTATTCTTGATAATATCCAGGTGCCCGCCGTATTCCAGCCACCACAATCCGCCAAGCCCGTTGATTTTCCTTGGAAAAGACCGGTGGTTTAAGCCTTGTCTGATACTATCGAAAAAAGCCAGCTTCGTAATATCATACGCAAAGCCAGGTCTTTGGTAGGGAACGGAATATCCTACGTCACGGGCTTGAAACAGGATCGTATCGCCCATGGTGTAATGGTCTGCCACTTCAGGTGCCAGTTCTTCCTTATATTCATGCTTCGCCTCTCTCCCCTGCCGGAAGTGAGCCCCTGCCTGATAGCCGACAATGCCATCTCCGGAACAATCGATATAGGTCCGGCTTTCGAAACGAAATTTTCTTTCGGAAGCTAATTGAAGACCCTCCACCCACTTAATTCTGCCGTTCTCCATCCCCGTTTCATGCACACATGTATTCAGGAATAGAGCAATGTTAGCCTCACCATAGACCATGTCGAGCAAGACCGTATCCGAAAGCGAAAGCATAAGCTTCTTGTTGTACAACGGATTATAGTGAAAAATCTTCAGCTTGAGCTCTTCCACCAATCCGCCCTCGCGCGCATAATAGGATGGACTGTTTCCGAGATATGCCGACCCGTTGATATGAACCCTGACCTCGCTGCTCGCATTTCCTCCAAGGACCGGCCGGTCATTAATGAGTGAGACCTGCAGCCCTTGGCGTGCGGCAGCAATGGCTGCGCAGATCCCGGCAATACCTCCGCCTACGACGGTTACATCTGCTTTAATAAGCTCCATTTTGATAACCTCCATGATTAGATCCTTCTCTCATGGTAAGCTTTTTGGGGAGCTTTTTTTTACATGATTTCACGAAAAAATTATACGATTGTTGCAAGGTTATCCCGATTCATACCGGGTCATTTTAATCCGGTATTGCTTGGGCGTATCCCCCGTATATTCTTTAAATAATTTGCAAAAATAACCTTCGTTCACAATCCCTACTTCCTCGCACAATTCCAATATTGAATAATCCCGAACATTTAACAGCTCGAGAGCTAATTGGATTTTTTTACGGTTGATGTAAGTGATCACGCCCTCGTTCATTGTTTTTTTGAATAAGCTGCTAAAATACGATGGAGCTAAATTCACTTCCTCGGCAATCGCCTCGAGCGTTAACCGCTGTTTCAGGTTACGCTCTATAAACTGTATAGCACTCATGATTTCAGCGCGGTGTAAAAGCTGGCCGGCGTGTACATAGTCGTAGGTGAAGTCGCCAATATAGGCAAGCTGCTCCCGGAAAGACATACACTCGATGGGAAACTCTGCTACCTCCGTGGTCAGCTTGTTTCCTGATTTAAACTTCACCGTAATGTCTCTGTACAAGTCCCGCAGCATAGGCACCATGATGGACTTATGGATTTTATGGTCCGTAACGAACTGGTTCAGATCAGCAAAGGCCTTCTCCAGCTCATCCTTGGAGACCTTTCTTTTCAGCCCGTCAAGAAATTCAGCCAGCCTCTGCTGAAATTCTTCTTTTCTGTCATTGTGGTATTGGAAGCGGTGCATAGGTGTTTTTACTGCTTTCTCTGTATGATAATAGAAATCATCACTCACCTTTTGTGCTTCCGTGTAAGCTTGTTTGATCGATTCCCAGCCCCGGTGCGGACCTCCAAAAGCGACAGATACCCTTACATTCAAGTATTGGTGCAAATGGGAGACGATCTGCCCCCCTAATGCCTGGCAATCATATTCCGTTTCCAGATCACTGCGGTGATTCTCCCAGGA
This sequence comes from Paenibacillus sp. FSL R7-0333, assembly GCF_038000365.1. Taxonomy (NCBI): domain Bacteria; kingdom Bacillati; phylum Bacillota; class Bacilli; order Caryophanales; family Paenibacillaceae; genus Paenibacillus; species Paenibacillus sp. FSL R7-0333. The sequence continues at coordinate 3,639,953 of NZ_JBBOBZ010000001.1, read as the reverse complement.
AAGGAAGCCAATAAAACGGTTAGCGGATAAATCCGCAGCTACACCACTGCCCCCATTCATCACCGTTTCCTCGATGATATTCGTAATCGCATACCTCAGGATGCTTTGATCAGACGCTGAATAAGCGTTCCGGAAACTTTCATACCTGTTCATTTCGACAATAAAACAGCAATAATTAGCTTGGAAGAAATGAAACTGCATGCGGTTGGCAAAATCCGATGCCCGGTGAGAAGGAATTTCGCCCCTGATCAGCTCGTTAAAAAACTGCTTGCGGACTCTATATTTATTTTCAAGCACGGATACGTTTAACGATTGAAATTCCGCTTCTTTTTTCTTAAGCTCATTTAAATTCCCGGCTGCCTTATCTAAAGCCCGGTTCAAATCCGCTTCCCTGAGCGGAACCTTAACAATGTACTCCATTACGTTGGATTGAATCGCTCTCTGAGCGTATTCAAAGGAGGAATAAGCGGTCAAAAGAATGAACTGAGTACGGGGGAGCGTTGACTTTAGCTGCTCTATCATGGAAATCCCATCCATTCGCGGCATCACGATATCAGATATCACGATATCCGGCTTAAGCTTTACGATCTCCTCTATCCCCTCCAGCCCATTATTCGCTGTGCCCACCAGATGAAATCGCTTATCTCTAAGGGAGAGCTCTTGAAAAAACAATTCCAGCCGCTGAAGGATCAGATCCTCATCATCAACAATGAAGCAGGTGTATTCTCTCACCATCATGCATCTCCTTTAAACAAGCCTGCCGGGAATACGGCCTGAACACGGGTTATTTCCTTAGGTATACTCGTGATTTGGAGTCCGAATTGTTCTCCGTAGTGAAGTCTGATCCGGTCATGAATATTGTTTAATCCGATTCTTTTCCTTTTCACTTCCACATCACTGGGTTCTGAAGTTAAAATATGCTGTATGGTATCAGCCGGAATACCCTCGCCTTGATCAACGACTTCTATGATGACCCTGCCGCCCTCTCTGTACGCATGAATAGTAATAGGGCCTTCGATCCCCCCTCCGTTATAACCATGGAAGATACTGTTCTCCACAAGCGGCTGCAGCAGCATTCTAAATACCGGAAAGTCTGTTAATCCTGCTTCGATATCTTCAATCAATTGAAAGCTCCGGTTATAACGGATGTTCTGGATCGCGATATAGTCCGATACATTTTGCAGTTCCTGGCGCAGTGAGACCTTCTCCGAAGCGTCGGCGATCCCGTATTCCAAGATTGAAATCAGAGACTCGATCACCACATCTACTTTCTCAATCTGTCCGAGCCGTATGACATTGCTGATAGAACCAAGCGTGTTATACAGGAAATGAGGGTTGATTTGCGATTGCAGCACTTGAATTTCCAGCTTGCGTTCAAGGTCATGATGAAGCTCTGCTCCCCGGATCAGTTCCACAATTTGCTGCAGCATACGATCGAATGCCCGGGAGAGATCGCCAAACTCATCGTTTCGGTTAATAGATATAGTAGTTGTCAGGAGACCCTGCTCCACCCGTTTCATTTTTGTTTTGAGTGCGTAGAGCGGAGTCCTTATATATTTGGCAATAAAAAAGGATACGAACAGGCTTAAGAGAAAGCCCGCAGCCAGAAGCTCGATATAATAGGTTTCCAATCTGGACAAAGCCGCTTTCAAGCGTGATTCATCATTGATTGAGATAATGGTCCAGTTGAACTTTTCCGTCGGTTTTTTCAGAAGGGAGACCTGAGTTCCCTCCTTGGTATGCAATTGAAGGCTTGTTTCTGCGGTATCCAGAATTTGTTCCGCTGACGTTTCGCCGATTGAAAACGTATGGTCTTGAATATTCAGGGAGCCTTTATTTCCCGAAAATCCGGCAATGATTTTTCCCGATGCGGTGATTAGAGCCAGATTCATTTGTTCTTGTCTATTAATCTTGAACAAGGTTTCTTCAATGGCATTGAGATCCAAATCTACCGCAATGGCCATAGGAAACGGAGTGCCGTTCAGATACCGGACCATGGTAACGGTCCAGCCGGAATATTTAGATTTGTAAGGGTCGCTGACAAAGGTTGTCCTTCTGTTCTGGTCAGCGGCAGCAAACAAGGGTTTTCTTTCAGCTAAAGGTTCATCGAATATCCGGGTAGCCGTGCTTCCGCCTAGAATGGATAAATCGCTTTGGATCAGATAAATATTACTGACGTAACTGCTGTTGAGTTCATATAGCTCTCTTAATTGCTTTTTAATTACGTCCGTATTGTCAATATTGGCTTTCACCGATGATTCCACCGAGAACAGGATCGTCTGGAAGGAGGAAAAATTGACGGTGAAATACTGGTCTATCTTGTCAAGAATTTGGTTGGTGTAATACACATCCGTGGTTCTTATTTCCTTTTGGACATAGCGGTAAGATAATTGGCTGATCAAGATGATGCAGCTTAATACAAAGGCAAAGACGATCAAAAATAATTTTAAGGGCAGGCTGATTCTTCTTCGCATCGATCATCTTCCTTCTGCATCGGTATGGAACAAATCATAGCATATGACAATAAAGAGAGGGCTAAGGCTAGCCGCTCTCTTCGTTTAATTTTTACTTGATTAAGCCTGCTTCCTTAAATTGTTTGATTACAGACTCCCTATATCTCTGCATGTCAAACTTGGTCTCCAATGTATCTAGGAAATTGTCCCAGTTCGAAAGAGGTTCCTTGCCAGTCATAAATTTGACCAGGCTCTCATTAATGTAACGCTGGCGGTCAGCTGCCAATGAATCGTTCGGGTCTTCAGTCAATAAGTTCCCGGGCAACGTAGGCGCCACGTATTTCTGATTGTTCTCAAACGCTTCTGCCGTCTTAGGATTCTGGAAGCTGAAGTACTCCGCATCATCCCCGCGGCGCGGCATTCTATAATGATCGACCCAGAGGTACTTTTCTTTCATGTCCTTCGATAATTCAGAGGTTTTATTTTTGATCTTGCCGTCCACCACATCCCAGTGAATCCCTTTGATCCCGTAGGCAAAATTCGGATAGGCTTCTTGGTCCGTGAAGAAATAATTCAGCATGGACAAGATCCGGATGATTTTCTCCTTATCCGCTTTCTTGGATATGGCCCATGAATTGCCCTGGAACGATTTTCTCTCTACAATCTGATCACCATAAGGACCTGTCATTGGAGGAATAACGATCCATTCCGGCACCTCTCCGCTGATTTCTTTCATTTTCTGCTGATAATCCGGCTCCAGCCTGCGGGCGTCTCTGATCATGAAGCCCACTTTCCCCTTGAATAACTTTTGGTCGAGCAAATCGGGCGTATTCATCGTCACCCAGTCCGGATCTACAACTTTGGCTTCCATCATTTTATGGATATAAGCGAGTGCTTCCTTCATTTTGGGATCGGTATACAGGAACACCGGTTCATTATCCTTCACATCAATGGCTGAGGGAGGATTGACACCGAACATCCACATCAGACTATCGAAGCCGTAGGTTTGCAGATTACCTTCTTTATTCATACCGCCGATGAATCCGTACGTATCGTTCTTGCCGTTACCGTCCGGGTCCTTCTCTGTAAAGGCTTTCATAACTTCGAACAGCTCGTCAGGTGTTGTAGGCACCTCCATATTCAGCTTTGTCAGCCAATCCTTGCGGATGAAGTAGCTTCGGCTGATACCGTTGACATTATCATAACCTGGAACCCCAATGGTTTGTCCCTGATAGGTCACTGCCTCCCAGGAGTCGCTGCTGAAACGTTTCTGCAATTCAGGAAATTGATCCAGATACGGTGTCAGATCCGCAAGAACGCCTTGATCATAATATTGCGCAAGATCCGCCCGGCTTTTCAAGAAGATCAAATCCGGAATATCTCCGCCGGCTATGAGCGTATTTAATTTAGTCGTGGCTTGCCCGGATTGGGGAATCATCATTTCGAGGTCAATGTTTACGGCTTCCTCCAGCATTTGGCGCTGAATATCTTCTTCACGTGGAGGAATCGGAGCAGCCGCATTGAACGTACCCTGGTTAAACATCGTAATTTTCAATTTGGTTTCAAAGGGACTCTGCTGGCCCTCTGAATTCCCCGATGCTGCTGGCGTATCCTCTTTTGGTCCCCCACATCCTGACAATACCGTTCCCATACCCACTATTGCTGTCAGCATAGCCAATGTAATTGCTTTACGTTGCATAATGACCTCTCCTTTGCTTCTATATTATCACGGTTTCCCCGTAACAACTCAGGTTGGAATGCCTTTTAACCTTTAACCGATCCCAAGAGCACACCTTTGGTAAAATGCTTTTGCATAAACGGGTAGACGATCAAAATCGGAACCGTAGTCACGACAACTGCAGCCATTTGCACAGCGAACGTACTAACCGTGCCGGAATTGGCAAGCGAATCCGCACTTTGTGTGGCGACGTTAAGCAGGATGTTGCGCAAGATCACTTGAAGCGGCATTAGGCCCGAATCATTGATATACACAATCGCATCGAAGTAACTGTTCCAATGCCCGACTGCGTAAAACAAAGAAATTGTGGACAGGACGGGCAGTGACAGGGGTAAAATGATCCGCCATAACGACTGAAGCTCACTTGCACCGTCCACCCTCGCGGATTCCTCGATTTCTGCGGGCAATTGCTCGAAAAACCCTTTGATGATGACCAGATTAAAGGCACTAATAAGCTGTGGAATGATCAGTACCCACGGGCTGTTCAGCAATCCCAGAGAGCGGACTAATAAATATGTCGGAATTAATCCTCCCCCAAACATCATGGTGAAGACAATGAAGAGCAGGAACGGGCTTCGTCCCGGCAAATATTTTTTGGATAAGGGGTAAGCCGCGATTACCGTAAAAAACACATTCAGCGCAGTGCCTGCAATCGTCCGAAACAAGGTGATTTTATACGCCTGCCCGATCCCGTGAGAAATGAATACTTCTTTGTAGGCTAGAAAGGTAAAGGTCTCTGGTATAATCACAATTCCTCTTCTTAACACTTCTGATTCCGGGGTCACTGAAACAGCAACCACATAGAGAAAGGGCAGTAAGCACATCAAGGACAGCAAAATCAGAATAAAATAAACGACGGCTTGCCAGACTTTTTCCCCGGTTGTCAAATTGATCATTTGGATCACCCCCTCACCAGATTTGCCCATCGAATTTTTTGGCCAGCTTATTGGCCGCGAGCACTAAACCAAATCCGATGACCGCTTTAAACAATCCCACAGCCGTAGCCAGGCCAATCTTCAGCCGCTCAAGCCCTTCACGGTAGACCCATGTGTCAATAATGTCGATCTTCTCCTGATTAAAGCTGTTGGCAAACATGAATATCTGGTCAAAACCGGCATCCAGAATATGGCTTAATTTGAGGATCAGCATCAGAATCATAACTCCCCGGATGCCGGGAAGGGTTACATGCCATAGCTGTCTCCATTTGGAGGCGCCATCCATTCGTGCTGCTTCATATAGACTGGGATCGATGCCTGCTAATGCGGCAAGGTACAATATCGCTCCCCAGCCAATATCCTTCCATATTTCAGATAAGATAATCAGCAGCCGGCCCCAGGCAGGTTCTGTCAGGAATGAGATGGGTTCAACTCCAGCCTCCTTCAAAATCATGTTGAACAGCCCATCCCCCGGGGCCAATAACGCCACCATCATTCCATACACAATGACCCATGACAGAAAATGGGGCAAATAAGTGATCGTTTGTACGATTTTCTTAAACCATTGGGTATACACTTCATTCAGCAGCAAAGCCAGAAGGACCGGAGCCGAGAAGCCGAACAACAGCTTATACAGCGATATGATAATCGTGTTTCTCATGATGTCCCAGAAATAAACGCCGTTCATAAAATCTGTGAAATTTCTAAATCCCACCCATGGGCTGTCCCATAGCCCCAAAGCCAGGTTATAGTTCTTAAAAGCAATAATGATTCCCGCCATAGGAATGTATTTGAATACGGCAAAATACACTAACGCCGGGAACAGGAGAGCGTACATCACTTTATACTTTTTTATCGTTCTTATCCATGAGTTCCGCTTTTGGGGTAGGGGCATGGCGTCCGCTGCCAATTTCGCTTGCATATCATCACCTCGTCTCTATTTATAGTTGTATAGTAGCACCCCCTGCCCGGATAAATTTCTGTGATTTCTAGAATTTCTTATAAGATATTAATCTGAATTGTGAATGGAGGCTTTACGAAAAAAACCTCAGGACGCTAGGATCGCGTTCCTGAGGGTTCAGCCATTGTATATTATTTCAGGCTAAATCTGCTGCATGAGTACCTTGAGACAAGCGGAAATGCACTGATAAAATAAACGACAGTGAGCGAGGCGACGGTGAGAGCTAGTATCCAGGGAGCCGGGCGCAGCAAGAATGCTGCAAGGAAACCAATCGAACCCAGACTGTTTAGCAATGTAAACCAGGGGTTACCCGTAGTCATATCCGTGGTGTAAGGCTGGAGGAGATAATACAGCAGTAAATGATGTACCGTGAAAATCACCGCCAGCGCCAGCGTTAATAGCCATATTGGAAGAAGGATCGGATGGAACCTCCCTTCCGCGACGATCAGGATAAATACACTCAGAACAGCCGCCAAGCTCCCTCCAATCAGTATATTTCTGCCCAGCAGCCAGCGGAGGCGCAAGCGGAAATGCTGAAGCGCATCCTTCCGGTAAAAGGAATACCGCATCAGCGGCAGGTCACAGTGGCGAAACAGTGCTCTGCACAATTGATTGCCCATCGTCAATTGAAACATCGCCAGAATGATAAAAGATACATACCGTTCCAGCTGTGTTACATTCAGATGCTCCGTATAAAACAGCGCGGAAAGCGCTAAGAGAACGCCGATTACGCTAATGATTACTAACCTTTTATGAAAAGGTGCGGCTACAAGTCCCCTATGCCGTTTAACAAACACAGAATGCAAATAGGCGTACCCCCTCTTGTCTTGAGCAGGAAGAACCCCGCTATTGTCTGTGCGGTCCGTCTGTACACTTTTTTGTTGAAGATCCATCAGCATACGTTCCATGTTTAGCAGCGGATCATCGAAGCTGGTCACCGCTCTTACCGCATCCGTGTAATTCGTTCTGCGCAGCAGTATATATCCGGCGGCCAGGCCGCTGAGCAGCAGCAATACCAGAAGCAGCGGTTGACCAAGGACTGCGGCGCCGAACAGTGACACATCAATCAACCCTGTGAATGGCAGATAAGCCGCAGCAAGTGTGATCAGCATGACCAGTGAGACAAGCCCTGTCTTCTTCACCAGTATGATTTTGACATACCGGAAAAGTCTCAAATGCAGCAGTTCACATAAGATCCTCCACATCGTCACAGCCCCAACCAGCAAGAGTGCCTGCTGTGCCGAGATGCCTAAAGTACTGGCAGTCACCATCATGGCAATCCATTGGTACACCAGTAAGGTTGCATACCGGTTAACCAGTACAGCTCGCATATACCTTGTAGGCGCAACCCGCATCAGCCGGACGATAGTGTATTTCATTTTACTGGATTCCAGTACCTTCGCACTTGATACCCCTGCCAGTAAGACACTCATGCAGAAATACATATGCATAAACAAAGCAAGCCGTTCATCCGCCGTAGAGTTGTCTGTCCACAGAGCAATAGGCAGCGCAAGCAGCACTCCAAAATAGAGAAAGCTCTCGGCTAAACCGCCCATAAGGATCAGAACAACGGCGGCAACACCCGCCCTCCGCTTGGCCTGTGCAGCCGCATACGCCCGGTCTGTAATCATCCTCCCGATTAGAGGCAGACGCTGGGCATAAAAGATCAGCTTGTTGACAAAGATTGCAATCTGCAGCTGCCAGATGCGGATCATGGTATTAATTATCTCCGGCATCGGCATCCTCCTCCCCGCTCCCGGACTCGTCTGCGTCAACTTCACTCAATAGTTCAATCACCTGCTGCTCAAAATCCGGCTGTTTCAGCACCTCTGCTGATACGCACGTTAGCTTGCCTCTATGAAGTACCACCAGCTCATCGCATAAATCGGCAGCCAGCTGCAAGATATGCGTGGAGAAGATCAGCACATGCTCGTCTTTCATTTCCCGCAGCAGCTTCTTCATCTCTAAGGCCACGATGACATCTAACGAAGTCAGCGGTTCATCCAGCAGAATGACCGGGGGCTTCATTAGCAGGAAAAGCAGCATTTGCAGTTTATTCTTCATTCCATGCGAGTAATGCTTAATCAGCTTATGGCGGTCACTCTCCTCAATAGACATCAAATCGAATAGCGCGTCTATATCGTCTCCCCGGTCTGCAATCGCTGCTTGATTCACATCAATATAAAAACGGATAAACTCATATCCGGTTAGAAATTCCGGCAAAATGGGCAGTGCATAGACATAACCGACATCCTCAGGCTGCAAATCACGGCTGGAATGGCCTTGTACCAGCTTCATGCTTCCGCGATCCGCCTGCATTTCCCCGCCTAAGCAATTGAACAATGTCGTTTTCCCGGCCCCGTTGCGGCCAAGCAGACCGTAAATCTTCCCCTGCTCAAACACAAAATCCGCACCTGACAGTACATGCTTATCGCCGAAATCTTTCTCTAAATTCTCTACCACTAGCTCCATCCTCTTATGTTTTAGCCTCAGATTATCCTTTGTGATCTTTAACACACACCTTTTTATATTTTTAGTTAAGGATAACACCGGCTATTGGAGGGTGGGGGGGAGAGAACTCTTTTAAATAACTTTTCACAAATGAATGATCAAATGGAATCCGCATTAGCTTGGATAGCCTCATGCTCTTCCAGCAGCTGCTTCAGCTTTTGACGTTGGCGTTTTTCCCGTTGGCGGCGCTCTTTGTCCTCCTCCGTGAGCGCTTTAAGCAGAGAGAAGCACATGCCGATCAGGACAATGGCAAAAGGCAGCGCAGCTACAATGGAAGCGGTCTGAAGGCCGCCCAAGCCACCGCTAATCAGCAGCACAACAGCGATGGAGGATTGCAGAATACCCCAGGTTAATTTCACTCTTGCACTTGGATTCAGCTTGCCGTCTGACGTCAGCATGCCCAGTACAAAGGTAGCCGAATCGGCTGATGTAATGAAGAAGATCATAATCAGGATCGTAGCTATTAACGATACTATGGTGCCTAAGGGCAATTGCTCCAGCATGACGAAAAGGGCGGTGGTCGTGTCTCCTTTAACGGCTTCAGCCAGCTGGACACCATCGAAGAGCTCCATTTGCATGCCCGTTCCCCCAAATACCGAAAACCAGATAAAACCGAACAGACTCGGTATAATCAGCACACAAATGACAAACTCTTTAATGGTTCGTCCCTTGGATACCCTCGCAATGAACGTACCGACAAAGGGTGCCCAGGCAATCCACCAGGCCCAATAGAATAAGGTCCACGCCCCGACCCAGGTTCCCTTGGAAAAAGGCGTTAACCTCAAGCTCATATTGACGATGTTTTGCAGATAACTGCCTAATGTGGTGGTAAAGGTATCAAAGATAAACGAGGTCGGACCCGTCATCCATACGAACAGCATTAAAAGAACGGCGATCACCAGGTTGGTGTTGCTGAGGATTTTGATTCCCTTGTCCAGACCGCTGGTAGCGGAGATGAGGAACAGCACGGTCACAACCGCAATAATTGCAATCTGAGCGGCTACGGTGTTCGGAAGTCCGAATAAATAATGCAGACCTCCGTTAATCTGCAGAGCCCCGAGACCCAGCGAAGTCGCTACTCCAAAAATCGTGGCAATCACCGCCAAAATATCGATGGCCTTGCCCAGCCAGCCGGATACCAGCCTCTCCCCGAGTAGAGGGATAAAAGCAGAGCTGATCAAGCCTTTGTACCCTTTGCGGAACTGGAAATAAGCAAGTGTCAATCCGATGACGGCATAGATGGCCCATGGGTGCAGTCCCCAATGGAAAAAAGAATAGCGCATGGAGATCCGTGCTGCTTCTGTCGTCCCTCCTGTTACGCCCTCCGGCGGAGATAAATAATGGGACAGCGGTTCAGCGACACCCCAGTAGACCAGCCCGATCCCCATTCCTGCGCTGAATAGCATCGACAGCCAGGAGACTGTGGAATATTCCGGTTCATCGTCATCGTCTCCCAGCCGGATACTGCCAAACCTGCTGAAGGCTAAATAGAAGGTGAAGATCAAGAAAAACAGAGTCGCCAGCAAATAGAACCAGCCGAAATTATGGATGGAGAAAGTGTACGCGGCATTAGCGGTACTGGCCATCTGGTCAGGCGCCACAGCTCCCCATATTGCAAAAATCGCTACGATGGTAATTGAAATGATAAAAACCATATATGAACCTCCATGAGTAGTGTATGTATACAATAATAAACAAAAAAACCCTCAGGAACGCATGGAAGGCTTCCTGAGGGTCCATCCATTGTACTTTTCTGTCAGGGTCCTGCTCAGTTCTGTCTGTTCTCCACCGATTTCATACGGTTCTGGTCGTCAGGCACCCGGTCATGACTGAATTCCTGACCTGCTTCTACTTCCCCATCTTCGGATACAGCCCGGGCAAAGCTAGTGAACTGTCTCTTCTCCTCGTCCTGCTCATGCTTCAGCTTCAAAAGCTCCTTCGGGTCCTGAGTTGTCATCACGCTAACCTCCTGAGAAATCTATTCATGCTGTTGATCTGCACTATAGAAGTTTTTCCATACTATGGGGGTGCTTATGCACGAAGATTGGAGAATGCGCTTTAGTCCTTAACTTTTATGAGCACTCCATCCCTATTCTCATAGACTCTGCTTTCATTTATTTCGATCTTGTTCATGATCTCTTCTTCCAGGTTAATCCCCAGGATCTCCGACAGTCCAATCAGGTAGATGGCAACATCCGCTAATTCTTCACCGAGGCCATCTTTCTTCTTCCGGTAGGCCTCGTAGGCTTCAGACAGTTCCCCGTGGGTCAGACAGAATTCCTGATAAATATCTGTGACATTGAACCCCTTCTCAAGCTTATTCTGATATACTCTCTTCTGGAGTTGTGCTAAATCAATCATTGTGATCACTCCTATCTTCTGTCTTATTGAACTAACTTATTGAACCGATCCTATATGCTTGCGTAAATGCACTAGCGACATGGGCTTAATCCGCTGGGCTTCGGCGATATTCTCATACAATAGGTGGCTCTTGCCTGCCTGGGCAAACGACTCACGTAAGGCTGCGATCCTTCCTTTTTTGAGATCAAGGAACTGGAAGTCGATCTGCTTCAGATGCTTCATTGCGGTCAAAGGCTCTAACTCCTTCGCGGTCACGGCTGCTGAAATCTCTCTTAGCTGTAACATTTCAAGCTGCGTTGCGGTCCATAAAGGATCTATATCCTCCAGGGATTTCATCTGATCGAGTTCAAGCTGTATGAGCCCCGGCATATTCGAAAAGTCACACAAAGCCTCTAGCTTCGGCAAGGATAAGTTCAGGTATGTAAGATTGCTCATGGACTCCAGGGCATCCACCTTCGTTAAGTTGCGGATAGCCGCCAGACTCAGCATGGGGACGGTAGAATCTGCAAGCGCATCCATTGATCCTTTCAAGATGGAGTCGTGAATGAAGAGGCACAGCAGGTTCGGTAACCGGCGGACAAATTCCAGCTCATGAATCGTAGTCCGCAAGATTAAGGTGTCCAGGCTGGAAGCTTCGCCAATCGGCGTTAAGTCATGAAATTTCCCATGGACCGAGAGATATTGCAGCTGCTTGAAGCTTGTGAGAAAGCTTAGGTCAATCGGCTTTTTTGCCGAAATGGATAAAAACTGCAGCCGCGCTAACTTGCCAAGCACACTCAGATCCACACTATGAAACAGATTCAACTCTAAGGCTGTGATGTGTTGTAATTCAGATAGGGTCTGTAGCAGTTCCTCCGGATAGCGCACTTTCCTGTCCACTTGGCTAATTGACAAGACCAGATCCGGGCGTTCGGCAAATACATGCTGATCTAATTCCTGCAGATCCTGGAGCTTGTCCACATCGATGACATACGAAATAAGCGCCCGCTGTCTGAGCTCCTTCACCGCTTGATCCATTTTACCTTTTGTCCAAGGTGCTCCATTCATTGAGCTAGCCCATACTCCCATTCCCGTAAACCCCCGTCCCTTCGGATATAAAAAGTCCCGCCTGTTTGTGGCAGACGGGATTTTGACTAAGCATGCTTATTGAGCGGCAGCCTTATAGCTTACGCACCACGTAGATGAGATTCATTCCACAATCAAGCGTGCCAGGTAATTTGGTGAACGCAATTTCTTGTTCGACAATCAGCTTCCAGAATTCCTGATCAGCCCGGGCGTTCTCTAAGGCAGCATCTCCAGCTTGCGTATATAGTCCGGCAGAGCTTCTCTCCAGAATATTAACCGGAAACTGGGCAAATAAAGCATCCAGTTCAGAGCTTCTCATCATATGGACGTAATGCTTGCTGGGAACTGGATAATGATCTTCGTCCTGAACCCCTGTATTCATGAGCCATCTTGTAGCATCGATCCCGAACTGGTCCTTCTCATAGCGGATGCCTTCGAGATAATACATGGAAGCGCCGATGAAGCTCATCGACCCGACAATCACTAGGCCGCTCGGCTTAAGTACTCTTAGCAGCTCCCGGATACCATCCGCCTCTCTGTCCAAGAGATAGTTGATGACACCGCCAATACATACTACTGAGTCAAAAGAAGCATCTGCAAATACGCTCATATCCAGCACATCAAGCACATGGAACGCCTTGATTCTGTCCACCAGGGACAGCTCTTGCATTTTGGACTTGTTGAATTCAATCTGATGGCTGGACAGATCAGCGACGGTCAACTCAGAACACATGGTAGCCAGATCTTTGGTGTACCTGCCTGAACCTGCACCAATCTCCAACACTTGGTCCCCAGGCTTGATATAGCGCTGTAGAATGTCCAGATGCACCTGATACAAAAGCTCGCCGGGACCATCCTTCTCCAGCCGTGTCCATTCACGGTCGCCATAGTTGTCGTACCGGGTTCTCGGGATTTCGGGGTTGTAGCTCATGAAAGCCTCTCCTCTTCATATGAAATTTGAACATTGGAGTAATATCGCTAATGTCGCTAATGTCGCTAATATCGCCTGCACTCATACAACCACCTCCTCCTTGGAATCCGTCTGCACTTATTATACTAAGCCTCGGCTTATTTGACATCCTAAATTTTCCAAACTAAAGTTTCCAAACAAAAGTTCCTCAGTGTGGGACTACCGTGACTCCTGAGAAGTTTTGGGCTTGAGGTCCTCTTTCGTCTAAATTTTCTGCTTCTCCACCATCTTGTAATACATTCCCTGTTGGACCAGTAATTCGGCTGGGCTGCCCTGCTCAACAATTCTTCCCTTATCCACGACCAGGATGACATCTGCATTCTTCACGGTGGACAGCCGGTGTGCAATCACTAGGATCGTCTGCTTCCCCTTCAGGCTCAGCAAGGTGTCGTTCAAGTCACTCTCTGTCAAGGCGTCCAGAGCTGAGGTATATTCATCCAGCATCAGAATCCGGGGTTCACTCATGAAGGCCCTGGCTAATAGAATCCGCTGGATCTCGCCGCCGGAGAGATTGTCTCCATGGTTCTCCACCTGCTTGTCATATTGCTCAGGCATGGTTAGAACAAATGGGTCCACATGGGCAAGCTCAACAGCAGTGCTGAATTTCTGCCATGTCTCTTCATTCATGTCTTCCTTCTGCAATGGATAAATAATGTTGTCGAGAATGGACTTGTTCCATAACACTCCCTTTTGCGGGGAATAGCCGACATATCGTCTTAGTTCATGAATGTCCAGTTCTTGGATCGGAACGCCGTCCAGGCAGATCTCCCCTTCATCCGGCTCTATGAACCTGTGAATCAGCTCGAATATCGTAGATTTCCCTGAGCCGCTTAATCCAACAATCCCAATGAAAGTTCCGGGCTGAACATCCAGATTAAATTCTGTGATACCAAAAGAATCTGCCAAAGCGTAACGGTACGAGACATTCCTCATCTGCAGGAGGGGGACACGGTAATAGTCGGGAGCTGTTGCTCCCGATGAAATTTTCTCCAGTTCAAGGATGTCATTCAGGTTATTAATAATAACCGTCATGCGGCTCCTATCGATGTTCAGCGTAAACAGCGACTTGAAAATCTGATACAGTCTTGGAAGAATCACAATGAAGGCCAACAATGTGCCTGGTGAGATGTGGCCTTTTAGAATCAGGAACAGACTATAGCCGTAAATGATGCCCGTAATGATGGAAATGACCGTATCCGCGACCAGGTTCAAGACCACATGATGAAATAGCCTAGACTGCCGGGATATCTTCCACGCCTCGTCATTCCACTCCCTCCAGCGCTTCTGCTCCGCCTGATGTCCGTTACACCTGTGGACCGCCTTCAGATTCGTGAAGAAATCATTCAAATAGTTGATGCCCTTATCCAAAATGCCATGATACTGCTTATCCAGGCGCTCCGTCTTGCTCCTGAAACGCTTGAAGCCATACATACATAGAGGGAATGAGAGGATGGCCGCGAGTGTAAGCTCGGTACTCATCGAGAACATGATCCACAGGGTCGCGATCAGCAGAATAGCATTCGAGACCATGGCCATCAGGGTGTCTACCACGAAAATTTCACACAGCATCCCTACCTGCAGGGTGATCCGGTTAATGATTTCCCCCTTGCCGATACTGTCCACATCTCTTGGCCGGGTCTGGAGTACATCTGAGAACAGCCGCAGGCGCAGATTCTTGGATAAATGGTTGCCAAGCTCATTATTGTAATAAGAGGTGACGCTGTTCAAGGCGGCGTAAATTACGGGAATTAGAATGAGCAGGAGCATATAGAATGCAGCCATCCCGATCTGCTTGTCTGGCAGGATGTCGTCGAATAGGTCTTTGAACAGGAGGGGCTGAAGAGTCGAGACGAATGCGGCTACTATATTGAAGAATAGAATCATAGCAAGGATACCCTTACTATTAGACAGTATCTCCTTAATCAGCGTACGGGTCGGATTCATAAGCCCGCAGAACCTCCTTCAAAGGGCGCAGCTTATGTAATCATAACGGATCGGGATGATGGAATTAACCTGCCTAATAATAGTAAATTACCTTACATATTATAGAATTACTGTCGGTTTACGGTCTCCAAAAAGCCAGCGTCCATAAGGGTTCGCTGGCTTCTCAGTTCTTGTATGCATTACTTTCCTTCCTCCGCCCGCCAAATTCCGGCCGCTGTAGACGAGAAGCCGCACTTCTCATAGAACTCCTTATGTTCACGGCTAAAGGTCAGGGTAACAATTTCCAATCCGCGTAAGGTGGATTCAGTTAATAGTTTTTTTACGAGCTGCTGTCCTACTCCGCGCCTCTGATACTCTGGATGGATGATAATGTCCTCGATATACCCGTGCTCCAGGCCGGTTCCGGCAACGTAGCCAAAGGCAATGAGTCTGCCTGCGGGATCTCTGGCTCCCGCCCAGAAATTGCACCGCTGAAACAGGGCGGGATAGTCAGAATCTCTTCTTGCCCAGCCCACGGCTTCTCTTAGACCAGGCACTTCCTCCGCTCGAATATCCAGGTTGATTTCAATCATTTTCCAGGTACAACACCTTTGCTTTTTTGTCGTAGGCAATCAGTTCCGCGTACCGGCCCCAGTCAATCAGGATATCCAGTTGAAGTGCGGCTTCTTCCGCCTCAAAATGCTTTTCGAAAATCTCCACGAAAAAGGCTCCTTCCATTTTATTATTTGATTTCGATTGCAGAATCCAGATGATTTTCTCCATGATGGGAACATGCTCCAGCACCTGGTCTTTAAAAATTTCCTTCCGGGAGAGAACACTTGCATTGGCAAACTGGCGTCCTGGCTCTGTCAACTCGATATCTCCATGCAGAACCGTTGCAAATTGCAGCATTTCCACCGCCTCGACGATGGGCAGGAAATCTTCCAGTTTCAGACTTAATTGATCGGCCAGCTTGTACAAGTCCACTTGTTGACCCAGATCGTCAATCAGTTCAATGAAGCCTGTGAGGGCGCCTGCCGGAACCGGTGGTATTTTCTCGATGGTGTTTTGCTTTTCTTCGGCCGGACCGGCAGGCTTCACTTCCCTTTGGGTCAGTATGGAGTAGATTTGGTCCACAAGCGATGTGAACTGCAGATCTTGTTTATCCCTCCAGTGCGCCATGGGAATGGGAATATCGGAGATTACACGGGCAGGGTCCCTGGAGAGGACGATGGCCCGGTCCGACATATAGACGGCTTCCTCAATACTGTGGGTGACCATAATGATGCATTTGGTAGGGATTTGCTTCTCCGTCCATAATTCCAACAGGTCGCGCTTCAAGTTCTCTGCGGTCAATACGTCAAGGGCGGAGAACGGCTCATCCATCAGGAGAATATCCGGCTCCATGACGAGCGCCCGGCCGATACCGACACGCTGGCGCATCCCTCCGGACAATTCTTTGGGGTACGCTCCTTCAAATCCGTCAAGCCCAATCATATCGATGACCGAGAGGGCTTTACGCATTTTGTCGGCTTCGCGCAGCGGTTTGTTCTCCAGCCCCAGCTTCACATTCTCCAGGACTGTAAGCCAAGGAAACAATGCAAATGATTGGAATACCATTCCCACACCCGGATTGGTACCGGCAATCTCCCGTCCATTATAGAGCACCGTGCCCTGTGAAGGAGGGACAAGACCTGCTATGATGCGCAGAAGAGTCGATTTCCCTGAACCTGAAGGTCCCAGGATGGATACCAGCTCGCCCTCCTTAATCTTGATATTAATATCCTCCATAATACTCACATTTGCCTGCTTCGGCTGATCATAACGTTTGGTGATTTGCTTTAATTCAATCAATACTTTGGTCATGTTCTACACCTCTAATCCAAGTGATATTTGCTTTCAGCTAATGCATACAGCCTGCGCCACACCAGGCGGTTCACAATTACAACGAGAAGGCACATGACGAATATTCCCCAGATGATCTCCGGCCAATTGCCGTTCGTAGTGGCCTCAGCGATGTACGTACCTAACCCGGCTGCTTGAAGATCCTGATCCTTCCACGATACAATTTCCGAGACAATGCTGGCGTTCCAGGCGCCTCCGCTTGCCGTAATACAGCCGGTTACAAGAAATGGAAAGACGGCGGGGAGAATTAGTTTTTTCCAGGTCTGCCAGCGTGTCAATTTCAAAGTCACCGCAGCTTCCTTAAGATCGGAAGGAATGGCCATCGCACCGGCAATCACATTAAATAATACATACCATTGTGTCCCCAGCATCATCAGCGGAATTGCCCCAATCTCCATCGATATCCCGAACTTCAAGTACAGAATCGTGAATATCGGAAATGCCATGTTCGCCGGAAAAGAAGACAACACCTGCACAACAGGCTGAACAATTCGTGATAGCCGAGGATTCGTTCCAATGAACACACCCACGGGCAGCGTCCAGATCACAGCCAGAAGTGTCGAAACAACAACGCGTAACCCGGTCAGCAGACCGAGGAATACCACATGAATCAGCTCGCTCCAGCTTAAGCGGGCAATCTCCAGAATCCCCGAATACAAATATTGGAGCATAATTAAAGCGGCCACAAGCAAGATTAGCCATTTGAAGATTGTCTTGACCAGTGATGGGACATGCGGCAATTTCACATGTAAGCTTGTGGCTGAGAGCCGCAAGAATCCGTCATGAACGCCGCCGTGCAGCTTACGGTTAAGATCATGAACAAAGCTGGCCCGCTTCAGAAGCTCCAACACCCATGAGGTTGGCGCCTCGCCTGCTTCTGTCTGTTCATTCTTGAATTTCTGGCTCCAGGCAATAATCGGACGCCAGAAGAATTGGTCCACCATCACAATCAGCACCACCATCGCCAGGATCGCATAGATCAAGGCCTTAATATTACCTTCATCTGCGGCCAAGGCCATGTACGTCCCGATGCCGGGCAGATGCAGATCCTGGTTCAGCACGCTGATCGACTCACTGGCTGCGAGGAAAAACCAGCCTCCGCCAAACGACATCATGCTGTTCCAGACCAAGCCGATCATCGAGAATGGCACTTCCAGCTTCGTGAAACGATGCCATCTGCCCAATTGATTCATTGCGGCAGCCTCCTTCAGATCGCGGGGGATCGTCTTAAGGGAATGATAGTAGCTGAGGGTCATATTCCAGACCTGACTGGTGAAAATAGCGAAGATTGAAGCCATTTCCACTCCCAGCAGGCTCCCCGGAAACATTGCCATAAAAGCCAGGACAGTGGCCGAAAGAAATCCAAGCACCGGAACGGATTGCAGGATATCAATGGCGGGAATCATGAATTTCTCGGCTGTCCGGTTATACGCCGCAATGCGGCCGTACACGAAGGTGAAGATCAAGGATGCTCCAAAAGCGATAAACATCCGCAAAAGGGAACGCCCTGCATAATAAGGCAGCCACTTAGGGTCCAGACTGAGCGAGGACAGTTCCTCTGGATCTAAAGGCACCTGCATCCCCGAGCCTAACTTTGCCGCGGCATACAGGATGGATAACAACAAGGATATGACGAGAATATCCGCCCAGCCGAATGGTCTGCGCTGGTTCCCATTATTGAAATAATGCAATTGCATCGTCTACAACTCCAATCTGAGGTAAATAAAAAAACTCTCCGCTGCCTTAAGCAGGGAGAGTTGCACATTCCTTCATTCACGAGAGCTGCAAGGCTATTCCGATTCAGTCATTCAGGGGGGCCTGAAGACAGACTGAATACAATAGACCTATACTGCAATGGGGGAAGGGGATGCTTCCTGCTTAACCACAACCATAGGTTCGTAAGATTGCTTATTCGGCTTCTGCTGTCCATCTCCAGTTCCCTCCCTTCATTAAATGAATTTATCAATCCTTAACTGTGCTTACGTGGCGTAGTTAACAATAGTGGCTTCCCCGGTGCGCTCATCATAGGCGACCCATACTTCATCGCCAGCTTCTACGCCATACACCGGTTCTATGGATTGCCTGATCCGGTAGCTCTGTCCGCCGCGTTCGACGGTGATCGTGGCAAGCGGCCGGTCGCCGGTCGTTCCCCGGTAGTCGACCGATCGAACTCTGGCACTGCCTTGCTTGCCTTGCAGAAGCCGCGATTGAAGCGCAACCTCCTCCGGCTTCGCAGTTACGGGAACTACTGCTCCTACAGTGACTTCCAGATTCTCCGGGACGAACTGGCTGTTCACCTTGCGCAGACGTTCCTTTCCGTTCACCATCACTATTTCAAGTAGCAGCAGATCCTGGCCGGCGATCTTCACGGGCAACCGCTGAACTCTTGTAATTTCAGCCTCTAGGGTAAGCTGGGTTGCCTGATCACTCCGCTCCGCAGGACCATACCGCAACAATCTGACTATGCTGTCCCTAACGATCAGATCTGCCCGTTCTCCGGTACGGTAGACGAAGCCGGAGGGCTGCACCACAGGTACACTGTAGGTTTGACCGGCTGCTTCAAAATGCAGCAGCAGTGCTTGCCCGCGGTTCACGGGTCCACAGGACTCAATCTGCCGTAGTACCGCATCATGAATGATCCGGGGAGGTGCCTGGTTCTTAAGCTCGCTCTCCCGTACCAGGGTCGCCTTATGCTTGCTCCGGTTATAGCTAATCATCACCTGATCGCCTGGACGGATCGGGTTCAGATAAGAAATGACCTGCTTGATCTGGACTTCCTTACTCTGGCCCTGGTCCGTGAAACGGACGGTAAGCCGGACCTGTGGTTGTTCGTTGACCAGCATCCCAGTCTCGGCCAGATTGATAACCGTGCCTTGAATCAGAACCCCCTCGGCCAGCTTCTGCCACCGCTTGCGGATGAGAAGCTGTGGCAGCCAGAGTAGTCCCACCACCATCAGTAAAGGAATTGCGAGCCAGATCACCCAGTTCACAACCAGGGCATTCCATGTCAGCACATAGTTCTTGAAGGTCGCTGCAGATAATTGATCCTCCCCGGCAGCCATCTGCCATTGCTGCAGCTCCCCGTTGCTGATCTGTCCGCTAAGCCCCTCCTTGACATGCAGCCAGCCTCCCAATGAATCCAGACTTGAATAGTACAGTGTATCATTATTCGCTTCTTTATAGAAGCTCAGCTTCGGATCTTGCAGCTTATCGTAGGATAATGTCTTAAGCGCGGCATTGACATTCGTAAATTCCCCAGTCTGCTCATGATACAAATAACCGCGTAAGGTACCCTTGATCTCGTCTTCCGTGGTGGACCCGGCAATCAGCGTCTCTTGGTCGTTCAGCGGGAAGAGCCTGGCCTGATAGACCGGCTCCGGCGTCTTGACGGCTTCGCCCCATTTACCCGCAGCCTCATTGTAATAGTGAACCTGTTTTGGATATTCGCTGCTTACCCGCAGTAGCCGGGTATTGTCCAGTCCGAGCTGCGCGGCAAACTCCTGTCCTACCCTCTTCTGCGCTTCGGGAGCACTCTCCTGCGCCCCCTTCAGCCCAAGTAGAGGTATGCCGTCCTTGCCGAGGAGGGCAGAAGCATAAGCGGTACGCCCGTCCTTCAGCCCCACCTCATAGACGGGGAGGGAATAACCATCCTGGAAGCTGAAGGAGGCTTCCCGAATGGAGACCGGCCGTGCGGGAAGAGCAGCTGAGCCGTTCAGATTCACGTAGTGTAGCTGAGCCTGGCTGACCTCCGCCACATGGACCGCTGAGCTTTTATCCGCCCCGGCGAAAAGTAATCTGCCCCGCCACTCATGCCCGTCGGAGCTCAGAAAGGTCGGGATATTAAAGCTTCCTTGTACCAGCTCTTTCGTGTCCCCCGCCGGATCAATAACATTCACCTGCAGGCCTGCCTTATCCTTGGTTGCGATCATCAGCTTACCGGCCTGATAAGAGACCAGCCGCTGCCGGTGGATGTCTGAGCGCAGCTCCACCTCCTGCTCAGCCTTATGGGTGCCTGCGTCATACAGCGTTGCCATTAGCCCGTTGCTGCTGTCCGTGACCGCAAGCACCTTCTTGCCCTGGTCCAGATAGTACAACGCTTTGACCGGGAGCAGGCGGTCCGCTGCACTGCGCACATAACCGGAATAATCGTTCCATACCAGGATGCTAAGGATCACTGCAGGAATCCAAAATACCAGAGTAAATAAGGACAAATATGATTTTCTCATCGCCTTCTCGCTCCTCTACATGGTTCGGTGTTCACTATAGCCTTCACCTTAAGTCACTAAGATGAATCGGCAAGCGGGAATTCATCATTCTTGCGGGATGACCTCTGTCAGGTACTTGGGTGTAATGCGATCTTCCAGGACGCCAAAAAACGGTACATCCTTGTACCGTTCCATGACTTATTGCCTTTATGTTAATATACTTGGCGTCTCTACGTCCAGAAGGCCCCCTCTTCATCCTCTCTCTGGCTTCAAGCATCCCGGATACGGTAGACAACAATCGCTGTCGCCACAAAGGACACCGTCCAAATCATTACAATACCGGCCCCCTGAACAGGCGTAAGGACATTCAGTTCGCCAGAGGAGGGCAGGAGGTACATGTAACGTCCAGCCGTATCCGGGAAGTAAGCCGGCAGAAGCCCCCGCGACCATGGACTGATAATGAAATAATAGCCAAGCAGGATCACCAGGGCCGGAAGGGTTCTTCTCAATAAAGCCCCTATCGCCGCGCTAAGCAGTGTGGTCAAGGTCAGATAGCCCGTTGCCCCCAGCAATGCTTGTATGACTTCATGAGGTTCAACCCCTGCTGCATGACCATCCAGCCTCCAGCCCGCATATAAGACACCAGAGGCCGTAAGGATAAATGCGGCGGGAATCGTAATCAGGGTGAGTGCCAGATGCTTCATGAATAATTGGCGTCCGCGCCAGGGGATTACCGTTAACGTTGTGCGGATCTGTCCGCCCGTATATTCGGAGCAAGCCGCCAATATCCCCAGAATAATGAACCCTGCCTGAAGATAGCTCATCGAGGCAAGTCCTGTATTCAGGATTCCGGGTGCTGCGGCTCCTTCCTGCAGAGAGGCGGAAGTAAAGGCCGCGGTCAAAAGAAGATGAACAAGAAATGTAACCGTAACAGCGGTCCATGTCCATGGCAATGTCATCAGCTTGTCCAGTTCAGCTCTAAGGACTCGTATAGTCTTCCTGCCGGATGAGACACTCATGCCGCCACATCCCTCCTATGGAAGACAATGGCTGCAATCCCAAGCAGCACGGCTACCCAGGCAAACATGATCAAACCGCCGGTAACCGGGGTGTGATAGCTGTCGAACAGACTGCCTATAGCCGTGGGTGCCACGCTGTCCTTCGTAAACATAAACATCTCGAAGCCGGCCCGGTCCGGCAAATAGAATGCCAGCTTCGTCACCTTGGCCAGCAGGACACTGAAGGATACCAGCGATGAATTAATCATGAGCACGGTAAGCGGGATCATGCCCTGCTTCGTCAGCAGCGTCAGCCCGAAGGCCAACAGTGCAGTGAAGGTCCAGTAGCAGACGGCACCGGCAAGCCGGGTCCATTCAAGTAGCGGGGCATAGTCACCTAATATATAGTGTGTGGTTGGTACAATCAGAATCACAGCAAGGATACACAGGAGGATGCTGATGACAGATACAGCGACTGCTTTGGCCAGAAACAACTGAAGCCGCGATGACACAACCATCAGACTTGTGGAAATCTGCTGCCCTCCGGCCCCTTCACTGCTCTCTGTCCGGTACTCGCTGCTGACTGCAAGCACGCCAAGGATAATAACGCCCTGCACACCAAGACCTAATCCGCTGTAGCCCATTTCGGGCAGCCGTGTGCTGACTCCAGCTATAATCGCCTCTTTTTCTGCTATAGCGTCCAAGGCAGCAATGACCGCAGGAGCCAATGCTCCAATAAGCAGGGCGAGCCAGATCCCCGGCAGCGAGAGCAATTTCAAGATTTCTGCGTGGAATGCCTTCACCAAGCATCACCTGCCTGTTCAGAGGTCAGGGCGAAGAAGGCATCCTCCAGCGTGGAATGACTGCCGGTTACCTCCTGCAAGGTGCCGTCTGCGACAATTCTCCCCTGCTTAATGATCACCACATCGTCCACCGTTTCGGCTAGCTCGCCCATAAGATGACTGGAGAGCAGCACCGTATTCCCGGCTTCTGCACGCTTACGCAGAAATGTCCGAATCCAGCGGATGCCTTCCGGGTCGAGCCCGTTCACAGGTTCATCCAGAATCAGAATCTCCGGGTCTGCCAGCAGCGCTGCGGCAATCCCCAGTCTTCTCCCCATGCCGAGCGAATACCGCTTGACTCTAGTGCCTGCTGCCTTGGTAAGACCAACGATATCCAGCACCTCCTCGACACGTGAGCGGGGCAGACCGGCGGCGCAAGCAATCCAGCGCAGGTGTGCGCGTCCTGTCCGCATCGGATGGGCTCCAGATCCGTCCAGTGCGGCACCTACGGCTGCCAGCGGGTGCTGTAATTCTGCGAAGGGCTTGCCATGAATCAAGGCGCTCCCGGAGGTGGCATGATCCAATCCGAGCAGGATACGGAGTGTAGAGCTTTTGCCGGCCCCGTTGGGTCCCAGGAATCCTGTGACTCTTCCAGGTCTGGCTTCGAAGGTGATCCCGGATAGAATCTCCTGCGTACCGCGGCGTTTGACTAAGTTATTGATAGTAAGCAACCATAACACATCCTTTCGTTATGGTGCTAAGTATACAGCTGCAAGGTTACATCCCGGTGGGCAGGCCGTTTACTTCCGGGTTAACTTCAGGTTACATTCTGCCAATGACTACATTTGTCCCCTGCCCGCTCGAGTTGAATTCAGCCTTCAGGTTCATTGTATTCAGCATGTAATGTACGGTCGATAGTCCTATTCCCGCCCCGCCGCCGTATGCGGAATGATCCATACCCGGGCCTCGGTCAGCGACAAGAATCCGTTCCTGCTGCACATCCACAGCGATCCAAGCATATTTCCCGTCCGCTGCATGGCGGATGATATTCTGAAACAGATTATCCAGCACCCGGGTCATCCACCCAGGATCTGCTGTCCAGTGGAAGGTCTCCACTGCCGGTAAATCAACATCGACCTGTATGCCGTGTTCTTCAAAAACCGGATACCACGCAGCAACCGAGGCTCTTACCAGGCGGCCCATGTCTGTAGGGGCAGGCTCGAAGGGATATTTTCCCGAGGTAAGCAAGGTATACGAGAGCAAATCATCCATCAGTTCTCCGGTCCGGGTAATGGTCTGGTTGATCTCGGCTAAGGAGCTCTGTCCTTCTGGACTCATGGGTTCTTTGTTTAGCCTGGTGACATGTCCCCGCATGATGGTCAGCGGCGTCCGCAGGTCGTGGGACATGTTGGCAATGAGCCGTTGCCGCAGCCCGGCCTCTTCCTGCTCCCGCCTGCGGCTGTCTTCCAGCTGCCGGATCATCCGGTTGAAGGAACCGCCTAACTGGTCTATTTCATCCATGCGGTCCTTTTGAATCAGGACAGGTCCAGGCCACGAATCCGCAGCAGCGGGAGTAGCGGACATAGCTTCTTGTAAGCGGGTCAGACGTTTGCGGAGTCTCCAGAAGAACAGCCAGGATAGAACAACGAACGCCACAATAATACCAGTGAACATAAGCACTGTAATGTAAAACAGGTTCAATGTATTGAATCTTGGCTCTGTCCCGGGAGTGCCAAAGAAGGATGAGAATACCATCAGCACAATAGGCGGAAGAAGGATGAACAGAAAGTGCAGCTTCAGAAAATGCCGGAACAAGGAACGGGGCTGCTTCATAGCTTCACCCGGTAGCCGATTCCCTTCAGCGTCTCAATAATCTCCGGGGTCTCCGGGTCACGCTCCAGCTTGTGCCGCAGCCGGTGGAGATGTACCAGTAAAGTCTTATCTCCAGGGATATAAGCTTCCTCCCAGACGGCTTCATAGAGCTGTTCCTTCGGCAGAACCTGATTCGGATGGCGCAGGAAATACATCAGGATCTGATGCTGCTTCCCTGTCAAAATAATCTCTTCTCCTGTACGCTTGTCATAGATGGTCTGAAGCTTCGTGTCCACTTCAATGTGAGTGCCCAGTGTAATGCGGTCCGAAGAGACTCCGCCGCTCCGGCGGATTAATACCTCCAGCCTGGCCACCAATTCATCGGTATGGAAGGGCTTCGTCACATAATCATCTGCGAATTGTAGGCCCTCCACCTTATCGTCGACGGAGGTCCGGGCGGTCAACAGCAGCACTGGAACGGCGGGGGCCGCCTTTTTTAACCGTTTGCCTATAGTGAATCCATCTAAGCCCGGTAACATGATATCCAGAATAACGACATCATACTGCGTAACCTCAGCCTCGGCTCCCTCACCGGATTGCAGCCATTGTACCGAATATCCCCGCTGCTCCAGCTCCTCTTTGACCCAAGTGCCGATTTTCTCATTATCTTCAATATAAAGTATGTTTGTTCTCAAGTAATTTCCTGCTCTCTATTAATCTCTGCTGCTCTCCCTCCATATTATACTGGTTAATCAATTCATCCAATACCATGGATTGCTTAAGGACCGCAGGGTGCTGAAGATCATGATGTTTCTCCGCCAGAATGTGAAGCCGGTTCCGGGCACGTTCAATCCGGACCTGCACGAGCATATTTCTGTTCACCATAGAATCCTCCCTTTATGCTATCTTAGGGTTTTATGACAGATAATAGGATGTCTTTTGCATTGCACAAAATAACTTCAGAACATAACAAAAAAGGCGCCCCCCGAAACTTCAGGAGCACCCCTGTATATTTTCGCGAAAATGATTAAGTTCCCCAACCATGTCCCAGTGTAGTCACCAAGGTTATCGTCATAGAAATAACAACTGAAACGCTACAGAGCGTCAAGAAGAACAAGACTTTTTTTCGCATTGAGCCGACACACCTCACTTGATAGATTTTTGAATCTTTCCTGCAGTTCCTGATCCGCGAAATCCCTATACTGCTCAAAAAGAGTCATACAAGCAATCATATTTCGGCTGCTATTGATCCTAATTGATATTTCCAAGCCTTTCAGTACCGTGTTCAACGCCTGTTCCTTACTCTTGCTGTGATTGAAAAAATAGACTGCAAGGTCGATGAGGAATTGCGCGTAGCTCTCTTGCAGGATGGCCTGATTGTATTCACCGAACTCTGTCTTGCTGGATTCATAAGGTATGTATGCCGCGAACCGCTCTAAGATACTGTCTATATTAAGCTTAAATATATTCGCCGCTTGAACCATATAACGCACTGCCACAAATATCTCATCCTCTTGAATAGCTATATAGTCTGCGTACTCATGTATTACATCCAAATCTCCGGACATTAACCGGTACAGATAAGTGTTAGCCACGGCCCATTCCGTAAATTGTGCAATGACCTGCCGGGATTCTTCATCGTTCTCCTGAACCCAGCGTTCACCATTTGCATACAATTTCACAAAGGATAATGCCCTCTTGTAGTCGCCGCACTCTTCGCTGGCAGTAGATCTGGCTAAGTATGCGTACAGGATATAATAGTAAAAAGGACGATCAGGACGCTTCACCCTTTCTTCTATTGTGTTAGCTCTGCGGCCTTCCAGCTCATATTGAACGGATGCAATCCGGTGCATTTCCTTAGCGAGTTCGTCTACTCTCTTCCATTTGTGTACCAGACCATAAATATGCATTAGCTGTTTCATTGCATCGAGCTGATCGGCTGCGTCTAAGCGGTTGACATACAACTCAAATTGAGTGGCTGCACGTAACTTCTCCTCCAGATCCTGTTGTTCTTCTAATTCAATCTGAAATATACGGTACTGGCATAATGCTAACCGTTCGGAATGCTGATATTTTTCGGCTTCGCTCACACCCTGATACAGTATCCTTGCAGCTTTGCTTTTATTGTCCTCATAAAAAAGTTCAGCGAATTCAAACAGTAAAGATGCATAAGACAAATCCTCCAGCAGACGGTTCACAATCTGTTCAAGACAGTCCAGACGTTCTAACTCAGCTGAGCGAAATATAAAGGGTCGTATCCGCCGCATGGAGACTACAAAAGAAAAGCATTCCTCTACATAGTCTTCAAAAAAATAGTCTTCCGGCAGCTTCATTCCAGCAGTAATCGCAGCAAGCTGTGCCATAGAGATTGGATGTTTACCTTTTAAGATCCGGCTGAGCGTACCTGAATTGAGACCCGCTAACTCTGCAAAATGTGAATGTATCATTTGATTTCTGTTCATATACGCGAGCAGTTCTTCCCGAATCGAATTGACCGATCCCAAACCAATACACCTCCTTCCATAAAATAGGATGAAAAGCATACGTGTAGTTGATACTAAGGTTGAATCAAACGGCGGTCAATACAAAGGTATATTTTACTATTTATCCCGTTTACATCTATTATTATATACCGAAAAACAAATTACGCAATATATTTCGTGTATTATAAATCGTTAAATTAACTTGTTTCCTCCCCTATCATAAAAACATACCGAAAAGTTGAGGGAGATATTGCATTTTGAGGATAAAGGATGCACGGAAAGCCGCAGGGTATACCCAAGAATCCATCGTACATCAGATTAACGACACCATGAAATGCACCTTGCGCAACTACCAGAATATTGAGTACGGTGTGGTACTCCCGAATGTTACCTTGGCGCTGCTCATCAGTCACTTGTTTGGCGTTGATCCCCGTGAAATAGATGAATGGAAATACTCTATTCAACGTGCAGATGCGCAAAAAAATGGCAATTGAATTTCCAAAGTCAAATTTTTCACGGCAAAAGGTTCATTCTATACGCAAAAAACCACCGATGAAGGTTCTAAATCTTCACTGGTGGTTTTTGCTTTGTATGGATACAACGAATTAATCCTTATAGATTCTCCTATAGTTGTCCCGAAGGCGCGCTCCGTCGCCCTCTAACACAGTGACAACATAATCCTCCAGATCTTCGGAATAATTAAAATGCACATTGGCCCCCGTATCCAGGAAGACGATCATGACATCCAGGCTGCGGCATTGCTCTACGATCTGAATGCCGTTATACCGGGCAAACGTCTGGAAATCTCCCCATGTGCGGAATTCGTTATGCTGCTGCCCATCCTCTTTCCTATCCTCTCTATGTTCCCCGATGAATTTCATATTCTCGCCTGTGAACTGCAGCTTCTCATCATAAAAGATCTCCAGCAGCCAACGCTTAAATTGAAATCCCAATATAGTGCCTGTTATACTGCTGTGGTTTTCTTTGGTGGTGCACTGCATGAGTAGATCCGTGAAGCGGCGGTCCTGCTGCCCCGGCAGCTTGAAGAATCCGCCTAGCTTCAGGTATTCGCTGACCATCCAGCCCATGCTCTCCATCTCCAGGATCATTGGCTCAGCTATAATGCGGTTCAGTTTTCTTTGGGTACTGTAACGGCTGCTGATCTGATCCAGCAGATAATCGCCATGGTCCGCCGAGTATTGGAAAATAACCCGCAGTCCGTTGCTTAGCTGCGCTCTAATACTCTTGCTGTTCTGAGTGAAGTTGACGGTGGTCAACCCAAGCTCTGCCAGGTAAGTGGCAAAATCCTGCCATTGGTGCATGTGACTCCCCGTAACTCTTCGTCCTCTGCGGCTGAAGTCAAGCTGCGATCCGAAATAGCCTTTTTTTGCGTAAACCACCGTTAACCTGCATTGCCGGAACTCAAATTCCAGGCTGAGCCCGTGCTCACTTCTGTAGCTGACTTGACAGTCAAGCATAAGCTCCTGAAGTGTCCGTCCGTGATTCTCCGGTATTTCCATATAACCGCCTGCATGCAAGAAATCGTCAAGCTGGCTGAATTTGCTTAGTTTTCTGGAGGGACTGATGCTCATCACCTCTCTCATAACATTAATTGTTTCTAACCGCTCAATCGGGCTTACAGGAGTCAACATGGCGGCATTATTGATCAGATAGACGGCTTCATCGCTGGAACGAAGCTCAATTCGGCTGAAAATATCTTCACAAAGCTGATCGATACCACTGATATCCGTTAAATCATAATGGAAATAATCCATTTGACAATCCAGTTGCTTCGCACGCTCCATGAGTCCTTGGTTAGCCGTTCTGGATATACATATCAGATGGTGGGACGGGTTGATTAATTGATTCGCCAGGGATTCACCGATTCCTCTGGATGTACCTGTAATAATAATATGTTTCAAGTGTATCTGCCCCCTGTAGGTTATTGGTGATCTTCACGAAGTATCATTCTTCGGACAGCCTCTTCCCAAATCAGCTCATAGTCGAGGTCCATCTTCATCATCTTGCATCTAGATAAATTATCTATAAGCAGGGCAAGAATGGCTGCGTTAACTCCGATGGTTGAAGAAGCAATAATCCCGAAATCAGCGCCCTTCGACAGAAGTTGAACAAAACCGGTTACAAAATCCTGTTGAATTTTCAATAGCGGAGCTCTAAATTGCTCATCACGCTCGGCCAGCATCGTGAACTCGCTAAGTACCCTTAATGTTGAACGATACTCTGCGTCGCCGCTTGGCAGCATGTTTAGTCCGCCGTTAATTAATATCTCTGCAAAATTGTCTTTGTTAACGGATACCGTATCAAAATAAGCTGTAAAATAATGATCCCGGAAAATATGCTCAAAGGTCCGGCTGATCAGCTCTTCTTTTGTCGCAAAATGATAATAAATAGAGGATTTGGTGATCCCCACCTTCTTGGAAATCATGCCCAGACTCGTTTTCTCTATTCCATACTCTGCAAAAAGCTCAAATGCTGCCTGGATGATATGACTGGATGTAATCTCTCTTTTCTTGATAACCCTCAGGCTCCCTTCGATTGAATTAATGTCATTATAAGGATTAACCTAATGAAATGTCAATAATTTAACGACCGATCGTTCAAAAAAATATATTTACACATAAAATAACCACCTGCAAGGATGCAGGTGGTTGTTCTGCTAAATAACGCCTATGCTTATTTAAATAGACATCGAAGCTAAAACCCTACTTTGTGGGGGGATTTTACCGGGAAATACACCTGATAAGGCTCATACCCGATATCGCGGATTCTTCTGAGCTGAATGCCCGGGTCCTGGCGGGTGGTCTTGAAGAAGTAACGCCAGCTCCCCCACTCCCGTTCGTTCTCCATGGTGATCTCACCGGCTGCATCCGCTAATGGGGTATACAGAATCCGCTCGTTCTCGGTGATGCCGGCCAGCACTTCCGGGCCATAGCGGAACGCGCCGGTCTGCTCGTCGTCAGGCAGAGGGATGAACCGGATGCCCACGGGCAGAATGATGCTGATCCGGTCGCCGTCCTGCCAGTTCCGCAGTATCGTGTAGAAGGCGGAGTGATCCGCAGACTTCCCGTGCAGCTCGCCGTTCACATAGATCACGGCTTCTGACATGATCCAGTCTGGAATCCGCAGATGGACGGCAAACTCGCTGGCAGAGCTGGTATGGACGGTGAAATCATATTTTCTGTAATCCGGCATGTTCTCATGAAGTGCAGTAATCTCATTCAGCTCCTGCTGCCCGGCTGTGTTCGAGGAGTTCAGCATGCTTCCGCTCATATGATCCTGGGATTGCTGAATCCGCACGCTCTCTCCGTGGATCTCGGTGGTCAGCTCCGAACGGAAATACTGGCAGACATAGATATCGTTCTGCTCCTGATAATAGATCCCTCTATTCAGCGCTGCATTGGCCTGGACCATCGTTCCATGGCAGCAGAAGAAGCTGTCCGTCTCCGTGCTCCAATCCTTGCGCAGCCCGGCCTTCATCGGCAGGAAGTAAGTCAGCAGCCCGGTTGCCGGATCACTATGCTTGTTGCCGGTCAGATGGTATTCCTGGTAATAGGCCTGCGCCATAATCCCGTTGTACATATTATATTCAATATACTGCGCATAGGCCGGATTCGAAGTGTGCCGGAAAAGAAATTCTGCCAAACGGATCATGTTATACACGGTACAGTGCTCCTGATTCTTATCTCCAAGGCGGGCCTTGATCTTCATCTTCGGCATCCACACTTCACCGGCCGTATTTCCGCCCGTTGCCAGTGTTCCCCGCTCGGTGACCGCACATTTCCAGTAGGCCGTAACGATATCCATCCAGCGCTGCTCGCCGGTGACCTCGTAAGCTCTGGCGCAGCCGAGTACCTCGGGAATGGTTGTGTTGGCATGCATGTTGGTCAGCGGGTCTTTATTCTCCAGTAACGGACGGAACAATCTGCTGCGGTAATAGCGCTCCAGCAAAACAGTGTATTTATCGTTCCCGGTCAGCTCCAGCAGATCGGCCCAAGCCTCCAGCATACCGCCTGTCTCCATGTCCAGTATGTCATCGAACTTCTCTCTGGTGAAGGTACTGCTCCAATCGACGAACCAGTCGGCGAATCGGTCCGCGATATCAAGCGCCTTGTCGCTCCCGGTGAAATGATGCATATCGACAAGACCCATAAACAGCTTATGAATATTATATTGCGGTGCCCAGATTGCCTTGCCTTGGGCCACCCAGTGCAGATATTTCTCGGGAATCGGTGCGGCCCATTGTCCTCCGTTGTCCTTCTGGCATTCAGCCAGCTCGTCCAGGATAAGGTCAGCCTTCAGCTTGAGCTCCAGATCCCCGGTCTCATGATACCGGATCGCTGCCGCTGACAGCCAGTGTCCCAGGAAATGTCCGCGGATCTGGCAGACCGGCGTCTCCCATCCCCCATGCGCATCTTCCGGGATATCCCTGCCGTCATATCTTCCCGCCTCTACTTTATAGTTAAAGAGGAGATTATCATTCGTCAGTTTCATCAGATACCGGCGGTTGGCCTCTTCCCTGCGTTTCAAATCATGATCTTGAAGAATGACCTGTTTGCCCATCAGTTCTCTCATTGCTACAGCCCCTTAATCTGGTTGGATTAAATATTCAGTAGGTAGGATTTCACAATGAAAGTATATAGCAGCGCTTCCAACAATCCAATGATTAATACTCATATAAAGTTGATTCATACTGATGAGCGGTGAAAATCCGGGGACAAAGGCGACCGCTTCGCTTTTCCGCGGGTCATTCTGTATGGTGTCAATCCTCAATCTAACACTTTGAATTCTCTTTACAGGGGCGTCTAGGTCTGCTAAAATAACCAAATCCGATTGTGAACCTTAAATGATCACTTTGGTTGACAATTAAAAAACATTTACCGGATGGTGATAATTTGTGATAACAGATTACGAACGGCTTGCTGCCATGAATAAGGATCACTTATGGCATCCTTTTACTCAAATGAAAGACTACAATGACTCTGATCCGCTCATTATTGAACGTGGCGAAGGCATTATGCTGTATGACGTTCAAGGACGCGCTTATTATGATGGTTTCTCATCCGTTTGGCTCAACGTACATGGACACAACGTGCCGGAGCTAAATCAGGCGATCACAGAACAGTTAGGGCGTGTCGCCCACTCTACCCTTCTCGGAATGGCCAATGTACCAGCAGTCGAACTTGCAGCAAAGTTGGTGGGAATTACTCCGGAAGGATTAAATAAAGTGTTTTACTCAGATTCAGGAGCAACCGGTGTTGAGATCGCGATCAAAATGGCTTTTCAATACTGGCATAACAAGGGGATACGAGGTAAAACGAAGTTTATCACGATGAATCAAGCCTACCATGGAGATACAATTGGCGCGGTGAGTGTTGGTGCAATTCCTTTGTATCATGACGTGTTCCGCCCCATGTTATTTCCTTCGCATGTTATTCCTTATCCCTACGCTTATCGCCATGAGGGTGGTGAGACGAAGGCATTGGATGCTTCGCTAACTGCACTGCGTAATTTGCTTGAGACGAGGGCAGATGAGATTGCGGCTCTCATCGTGGAGCCGATTGTGCAAGGGGCTGGTGGCATCATTCTCATGCCACCGGGTTGTTTAAGTCAGATGGCTACGCTATGCCGGGAGCATGGCGTGCTGATCATAGCTGACGAGGTGGCGACAGGTTTCGGTCGAACGGGCGCTATGTTCGCTTGTGAACTCGAAAATGTTTCACCAGATTTGATGGTGATTGGGAAAGGGTTGACTGGCGGCTATTTGCCAGTGGCAGCGACGCTTGCGACTGACGAGGTGTACGAGGCGTTTTATGCTGATTACCAAGAGCAGAAAACATTTTTCCACGGTCATTCTTACACAGGGAACCCGCTTGGTTGTGCCGTTGCTTTGGCTAGCTTGAAGCTGTTTGAAGAGCGCAACATGGTCAAAGGAGTAAGAGCAAAGGCATCATTTGTCGAGCATAAGCTCGCAGCGCTTAAAGACCGCCCGCACGTCGGTGAAATCCGACAAAAGGGACTGATGATCGGAATAGAACTTGTGCGGGATAAGGTTACACGAGAGCCATACGATTGGGCAGATCGAATCGGCGTTCGTACGAGTCAGCGGGCCAGAGAACTTGGCATGCTAACAAGACCACTCGGGAATGTGATTGTCTTCATCCCTCCGCTTGCCAGTAGTGAAGCTGAGTTGGATGCCATGATAAGTATATTGACGGAATCGATACGCAAAGTCACCGAAGGTGGTTAAATTAGATGAACAAAGTGAACTGTGGACAGGTACGCGGATTATTTGTGACAGGTACGGACACAGGTGTAGGCAAGACTGTTGTAACGGCAGCCATTACCGCTATGCTCCGCGCTGAAGGGCTGAATGCCGGTGTCTGGAAGCCGATTCAGTCTGGTGCACCTCTTGGTAGTGGACTTACCGATGCTGAGCGACTGCTGAAAAGCACGGAAATCAATGAGCGGCCAGAGACAGTCGCGCCATTTACATTTGAAGCTCCGCTTACGCCGATGCTTGCTGCCAAGCAGGCTGGTGTGACCCTTACGCTGAATGAGATAATCGCTTCTGGCTTACCGCTCACTAGACGATACGAAGTGCTGCTCATCGAAGGCGCGGGCGGCGTAGCTGTACCACTGACCGAAGACGCCCTCATGGTGGATTTAATCTCGGAGCTTGGGATACCTGCTCTAATTGTAGCCCGTTCTGGCCTCGGAACCATTAACCACACACTTCTGACTGCATCATTCCTTCAGAATCGCGGCGTCCCAATTGTTGGCGTCATTTTAAATGATGGAGAATTAACAGAACTGAATGACGATCCGAGTGTTACTGCGAATGGACAACTAATTGAACAATACAGCAACCTTAAGGTGCTCGGTCGGTTTCCACATTTGTACGCCGAAGCGACTTCAGAGACATTGATACATACCGTACGAAACACAATACAATTCACGCCTATCAGAGAGGTATTTGCAGTTCAATATATGGGAGGATGATTGAGATGGAAATAGTTGCATCGGAGATGGAGTGGCAATCGCTATCCCAAAAAGCATTGCAGGGAGAATGTTTAACAGTAGAGGAAGGGCTTGCTGTGCTGGAAGCGGACAACGATGAGATACTGCTACTCATGCAGGCTGCGTTTAAGGTGAGGAAACATTTTTACGGTAAAAAAGTGAAGCTGAATATGATCATCAATGCCAAAAGCGGCTTATGCCCTGAGGACTGCGGCTACTGCTCACAATCGATTATTTCCACGGCACCGGTTAAGAAATACACCCTGCTAGATAAAGACACGTTGCTATCAGGCGCACGTGAAGCGATGGCACGCAAAGCCGGAACCTATTGCATTGTAGCTGCTGGGAAGGGACCAACAGACAAGGAGCTAGATCAAGTAGTGGACGCGGTTAGAGAAATTCGTCATACAATGCCTCTAAAAATTTGCGCATGTCTGGGCATTCTCAAGGACGATCAAGCGAAACGTCTTGCAGAAGCTGGTGTACATCGTTACAACCATAACTTGAACACGAGCAGAGCTAATTACCCATCCATCACGACGACCCATACCTATGATCAACGTGTTGAAACCGTGGAGAAGGTAAAAACATACGGCATGTCCCCTTGCTCTGGTGTTATTATCGGCATGGGCGAGACAAATCAAGAAATTGTTGAAATGGCCTATGCACTTCGCGAACTAGATGCGGATTCGATTCCGATCAATTTCCTGAATGCGATACCGGGAACACCTCTGGAACATGCAGGCCGCACACCGTCTATGAAAGCGTTGAAGGTACTAGCTCTATTTCGTTTCATTTGTCCGTCTAAAGAAATCCGCGTGGCTGGTGGTCGTGAGGTCAACCTCCGTACACTGCAGCCTTTGTCACTGTTCGCCGCAAATTCACTCTTTGTAGGTGATTATTTAACGACAGCGGGCCAAGACGTAACGGCTGATCATCAAATTATTGAGGATTTGGGATTTGAGATTGAATAAAATGCCCTTTAAGGCGGTGTCGATCATGAACTGGATGGAAAAAGAACTTGAATTATTGTCTGATGCTTCGTTGGAGCGTTCCTTGCGTGCAAGTAGTTCAGTATCGGGATCTCCTGGCTATACGGTGCGCGGAGAACAAGTGTTACTCAACATGTCCTCCAATGACTATCTTGGACTCTCCCAGCATGCTGCCATAATAGAAGTGATGCGCGAGGCTCTGCTCACGGAAGCAGCTGGCTCAGGAGCTTCACGCCTAGTAACAGGTAACCGGTTGCCTTATGTTCGTCTTGAAGAGTCACTGGCCGATTGGCAGAACTGCGAAGCAGCGTTAGTATTTGCAAATGGCTATATGGCTAATTCTGGTGTAATTAGTGCGCTAATAAGCCGAGGCGATGTTGTTTTCAGCGATCAGTTGAACCATGCAAGCATTGTGGACGGCATTGTATTGAGCCGTGCGGAGCATGCTCGGTACCGACATAACGATATGGAACATTTGCGTACACTACTGAATAAGTATCGTGATAAACGGCGTAAGCTGATTGTTACAGATGCTGTTTTCTCCATGGATGGCGACCAGGCGCGCTTACATGAACTCCTTTCGCTCAAACGCGAATACGGGGCGATGCTTATGGTGGATGAGGCACATAGTGGGGGGATATACGGGGGGCGAGGCGAGGGATTATGCCATGAACTTGGGTTGCAAAATGATGTTGATATTCATATGGGAACATTCAGCAAATCGTTCGGTGTCTACGGCGCTTATATCTGTGGCAGCCGCACGCTAATTCGATGGCTGGTGAACAAGGCTAGACCACTCATATATTCAACAGCGCTGCCTCCTTCTATCGTAGCTGGTATTTCAAAGGCGTTAGCTTTGGTGCAAGAGGAAAACTGGCGTCGAGAAAGGCTTTATGCGGCAAGCAGGTTATTTCGGTCCTCGCTTTGTGACGCCGGGTTTAACATCGGTGCCAGCGACTCGCCAATTGTACCTTTGATCGTAGGCGATAACGATGCGGCCTTACGGTTCAGTGGAGCTCTTGAAGAAGAGGGGGTCCTAGCGGTTGCCATCCGTCCGCCTACTG
The DNA here is from genome assembly GCF_038000365.1 of Paenibacillus sp. FSL R7-0333. Classification (NCBI taxonomy): domain Bacteria; kingdom Bacillati; phylum Bacillota; class Bacilli; order Caryophanales; family Paenibacillaceae; genus Paenibacillus; species Paenibacillus sp. FSL R7-0333. The sequence goes on along the minus strand of NZ_JBBOBZ010000001.1, from coordinate 3,603,757 downwards.
TTCCTGATGGCACAGCGCGCATTCGCTTCTCCTTGTCAGCCGTTCACACGGATAAGGAGTTGACCAATGCAGTCGCACGCATCCACAACATCGGCCTTCGACTAGGGGTGTTGAGTTCATGATTGCATTGGATATTGATTCAGTTAAAATTCAGACGCAGACAAGCGGCACCATTTTATGGTTGTGCGGATGGAGTATGCCGGACTCGGTTTTCGATCGGCTTCGTGAGTTGCTGCCTGATTTTCATCATGTTTCTGTAGATTACAGTAATACTGATACTCCAGAGAAAATATTGATCCAAACTGAAATAGCAGCTAAAAATGTTCTGAATTTGGATGGAGCGGCTTGTAGGACAAGGGCTTCCACCGGTCCGCTGTTGATCGGAGGTTGGTCTCTCGGAGGTTTACTTGCTCTGAAACTAGCGTCCAAAGGGTTCGCTGATGGCCTTTTGTTGTTCGCTGCAACGGCTCGATTTACTCGTTTAAAAGAAGAGATTGACCTCGGTTGGGTAGATACATACGTTAGGAAGATGATTACTGGGATTGTAAAGGATCGACAAGCCGTTGAAACAAATTTCCGGCAGCTCATGTTTACGGAGGCAGAATGGGAGGCCGATATAGGCGAAAGCCTTCCCCCAATAGGTAGTTGGACAACTCCAGCGCTAATCGCAGGTCTTCAGATTTTGCGCAACGAGGATTGCTTGTCTCAACTGAAAAGCATCACTTGTCCGGTATTTCTTGTGCACGGGACTGAGGATAGTATTTGTCCTTACAGCGCCGCAACGGAGCTTATTGCCCAGTTACCTAAAGCAAAGTTATTCACGATACCTGCCTGCGGGCATGCCCCGTTCTTGGGAAAGGAAGATCATATAGCTGATGAACTGAGGAGATGGTGGCATGAGCAGTAGGATAAGTAATATTCGACGTCAATTTAACCGAAGTGCAAATTCGTATGACGCTCACGCTCAAGTTCAGCGTATAATGTCAGATCGCCTTGCAGGTTCTTTCATAGGGTGGAAGAACAAAGGTAACGTAGCCGGTCTCAATATTCTTGAGATCGGCTGCGGCACGGGGACACTGACAGAGATTCTAATAAATGAATGGCCCAGTGCGAGTATTACTGCACTTGATATTGCGCCCGCGATGATCAAATTGGCTGAACAACGTGTCTTTTCAGCTGAAGCGAACATTATTGGGAAAATTACATCGGATCGTTTACGCCTTCTTCATGCTGATGTTGAAATGTGGGCGCCAGAAGCTCCGACAGCTTCGTTTGATCTCATCGTCTCCAACGCCTGCTTTCAATGGCTGAGCAATCCTAGGCAAACAATTGGTCAACTTCGGAGGATGCTTCGACCTGGAGGCATGCTAATATTCACGACATTCGGGCCTGATACTTTCTACGAAATGCATAGGGCTTTTAATGAAGTTTATCGAGCAAGTGGATTAGAACCGCAGCGTCACGGACTGACTTTTCGATCGACAGACCAATGGACTAACTTGATGAAGGAATCAGGGTTCACAAATATCCAATATGAACGCTCGATTCAGACTGAAAAGTATGCTTCAGCAAGAGACTTTCTTCACTCGGTAAAAGCGATGGGAGCCAGCACTTCAGAGGCTGTTACTATGGGTGGACTCAGTTCGCGACGCCTGTTCACCAACATGTATAAGGAATACGAGGGGAAGTTCAGCGTACAGGGAGGCGTTGCTGCCAGTTATGATCTTCTATTGATCCAAGCATTAACCGATAGGTAGATTAAGATAAGCTCTTTAACTGATAACAACAGCTCAATACGGCAGCCCAGTCTAGAACATTGTTTGGAAGTGGAGCGACTATAAGACATTATGTGAAGAAGCAAGGGATTATGGACGAATACGTAAAGTTACACGAAAAAACAGAAGGAGAGCAATTGACGTTTTTCGACGTTTTTCTAGGTGCGCGAAGCGAACTCTCCAGCTAAGAAAGATACCCCGCAGCAAGCTGCGGGGAGTTTCATTTGTACATTCTACAGCTATCGTTGAGTCCCTCTGCCGGTTGATGTGGTTTCGTTTCACGGAACCTCTGAGAGTCAGTCTCTATAAACAGATTTAAATCTGATGCTGTAATAGTCTCAAACGGCTGCTTCCGTTCCCTGTATAAGCACTTCTACCAGCGCCTTAAGTGAATAATCTGAGGTGGAGCATAGCAGAATGCTGCCGGCACTCTGCGGCAGGTAAGCATCGTCATACGGGTTGCGTAAAACCAGGTTCAGCAGCGGTCCGGCATCGGCAAGCTGTGCCGCAAGTTCGAGCTGTCCCCGGAACAGATGGGCATTCAGTGTTCCCTGAATTACTACATGACCGGCAGCCTGTGCACATAAGGCCGCGATTTCAGCGGCTTCGGGCTTCATGCTGCAGTATTGCAACTGTACGGACAAGCCCTCTGCTTCCAGCATCGCAGCCAAGACGATTGTCTGGCCGCCGGAGTTGTCGGCAATCGTAAGCTGCTCCTGCTGCGGCAAGATCATCATATATGGGCGCGATGGAGACAGTGGCAGCAATTGCTGCGGATCGCGGCTGATCTTGACCGTGCGGCGCGCATATTGTAGGGTCGCCTCATTCCATCCTTCGCGCGGAATGGGCCGGGCCGCCGCCCGGTATTGCCGGAATTTCGCATAGAGGCGGAGGATGCGGTTGACTGATTCGTCTATTCTGGATTCATCGATGACGCCGTCCAGAACAGCCTTGCGGATGCCTTCTATCACCCGCTCCTGGAATTCCGGTGTATGACACATCAGAATCATGTCGTTGCCGGCCAGCACGGCCAGTACGCCCACCTCATCCGGGTTGAAATTCTTCTTGATCGCGCCCATCTCGATGTCATCGGTGCAGATGATACCCTCGAAGCCCAGCCTGCTGCGCAGTAAGTCTCCGGCAAAGAAGGGGCTCAGTGAAGCAGGCAGTCCTGCCGACTCGGGAATGTTAGGAAATACGAGATGTCCCATCATGATTGAATCGGCCCCGGCTTCGATGGCAGCGATAAATGGCAACAGCGGCCCGTTCAATAATTCCTCCAGCGTCAGTTCACACTCGGGGAGGACGACATGGGAATCGCCGCTGACCTGTCCATGGCCGGGGAAATGCTTGGCCGTTACCGCTACACCTGTCTCGTGCATCCCCTGAATATAAGCCTTGCCGAAGGCGGCTACGACTTCAGGGTCTTCGCCGAAAGAGCGCACCCCGACAACCGGATTGTCAATATTCGTATTCACATCCAGCACTGGCGCCCAGTTCATCGGGATGCCCAGCGCGTGGAGCTGGCTGCCGATGATTTTACCCTGGAGATAGGCGGTCTCAGCATCCAGGCTTAATCCGGCAGCACGGTTGCCTGGGATGTAAGGATAGAAGGTCTTGAACTTGGAGAGCGTGCCTCCCTCCTCATCGATCGACACATAGTAAGGCTGCGGAATGCCGGAGTCTCCGGCAATGGCCTGAACCTCCGCCATCAGCTTCAGCGTCTGCTGCTCATCCTTCACATTATGAGGGAACAGGCCAATCCCGCCGAACCGGTTCTGAGACATCCGTTCACGGAAGTCAGGCTCTGCTGCTGTGGAGGGGGTTCCGACCACACACATCAGGGAAATTTTGTCCTCCAGACTCATGGCTGCCGGAGCTTGTGGTGATTTCACTTCATTCAGCTGCATAACTGTTCCATCCTCCTGTCGGTTTGTTTGCTAACCCTCGCTATGGACAAGGCCCAGCTCCTGATAGAGCGTCCGTTCCAGATAATCATGCAGATAGAACCGGGATCTCACGAAATGCTCGGCCATATCGCGGGGCTGGTATTGCAGAAGCGCCTCCAGCATCCGGGGCCGGACCGCTTCGCGTCCGTTATGGTTACGGGTGTAATTGTTCAGCAAAGAACGCCATTCCGCGCTGTCGCCCGGGTACAGCTCCCAGCGGTAGGCATACTTATGGATCGCCCTGGAGCGGTCGGTGGCCACCTCGAAATCATGCATGATCGCGATCAGCTCAGCGTAGCCGTGATTCCGCTGCACCTCCTCCCGCAGCTTCCAGATGATATCGTAGTAATCCTCTAATTGGTAATTTCCCAGCCGCGCATGACCTGTCTCTGGAGTTATACCATGGAACAGCTCCAGGAAGCGGTCGATGAACGTACCAGCATCTGCCCGCCGGTTCCAGGCGAGATCGGCATGAAGCAGCATCGGATACCAGGTGGTCTCGAATACGCCATAAGGAACGCCAAGGCTGAACGGCCCGGTCCAGTTCGTAGCGACCATACAGCGGATATCCAGCTTCTCAGCTGTCTCTGCCCACTGCAGCAGATTGTCGGTCCGGTTATCAATGACCGGGTAGTTCTGATGCTCCGCCCAGTCGAAGCTGCGGACCGCAGGTGCACCCATCACCTCAATGCCGAGCGCTCTGAACTTATGGGTCAGGGAAGTAACCTCCGCTTGTATGTTGCGGCCGTTATAGATCCAGATCATTGCTGCACTGCGCGGATCAAGCTTCGCCAGCTCTTCGGGCGGGCATTTGTCCAGCATGTCATGCCAGAAGATGGGCTGCCGTCCCCGGCTGGCTGTGAATTCGATCAGGCGGTTCAGGAAGGAGATGAAGGCCCGTTCCCGTACGCCGCCGAATTCCTTCCGGCACGCTTCACATTCGCACAGGCTGTACACCTCGTCACAACCCAGATGAATATAACGTGATTCAGGATGGGCATCCATCATCTCCGCCAGCAAGCTTGTAATCAGTTCATAGGTCTGCGGATGGGACGGGCAGATCTCGCCAGTAGATTCCTCTGTCTCCCGTAGATGCTTCCAGGCGTCATGGCGCAGCACATACTCCAGATGGCCGAAGCTCTGCTGCAGCGGAATAATCTCGATATAATGCTCCTGGGCCGCAGCCTGGAGCGCCTCCAGCTCTTCCCGGCTAAGCGCGTGCTGCGGATGGGCGAATTCCCCGTGCGTCTGGAATGGGAACTTGTCCTCGTATTCAATGAGCACCGCGTTCGTCTTGTAGCTGGAGAATTCAGCCAGATATTCGATCAGCCGCTCCGGCTTCGAGAAGGTCTGGCGCAGATCGAAATTCATCACCCGAAGCTCTGTATCGGGCCAGTCCGTAATGGACATCGATGGAATACTGCCGTCGCCGTGCAGGCTCTGCAATTGCAGCAGCGTCTGCAAGCCGTAATAGAGTCCGGGGGCGTCGAGTGCGCGGATTACAGCTCCGTTTGCGCTAACGTCCAGAAGGTAGCTTTCCGCCCGGCCCTTCAGTGGGGACAGTTCTGTCTCATCAGGATCAGCAGCCGAAGCCCGGCCGTTAGTCGGTCCCGCTTCTCCAGGCACTGCCTGCGCTGAAGTGCTCTCAGTCTCCTCCGTTCCCTCGATTCTCACAATCTCCTCAATCAGCAGCGAGTATCCCTCGCCTGCTCCCGAGACGACGGCGGTGACTTCCCTGCCGGGAAAAGCCCGCCGGCAATGAAGCACCAGCCGGGGATCTTCCACTTCCATGGCCAGCCGCAGACGGACTTCCCCGCCGGCCCGCCATGGATCCTTCTCTGTCAATCTTACCTGCTTCGGCTCGGGTATTAAGCTAAGCATCGCTCTCTCCTCCTAGTACATCGTCAGGTTTAAATTTATGGATTGGATCAGTAAGGACGAAATCGCCTATTATTGTGTTCGGTTTTTCGACTACATTGGGCCCACTCGCCGTCCCCGTTCCAAATGTGATCGGTTTTTCGACTACATTGGGACGGATGGCCTCATTATGGCCACTCCATTACATTTATCTCTGATTGTTCGGTACGAACGCAACGTCCTACCTTATCGCGTTAATGAAATGGAATTAGTTCTTTAATTCTGTTACTCTCCTAATCCTTACCGGCCGCTACAAGCCGGCCGTTCTTCCATACCGCTTGAATATCCAGGGCTACGCCGTTCCTGCGGAAGCCGATCAGATCCGCAGGCCTACCTGCGGTAAGTCCGGCAGCCTGCGGGAGCCCCAGCAGCCGGGCCGGGTGAAGTGAGGCGCAGTCGATGGCGTCCTCCAGCGGTGCCAGCCCGGCCCGGGCCAGGTAGGCCACCTGGTCCGCCAGCATCATGGCTGATCCGGCCAGCAGCTGCGGATGGCCGGCCAGATGCAGCCGTCCCTCCGGCGTCAGCACCACGTCGCCGCCGATATGCAGCCGGTAAGCGCCCGGCGCCATGCCGCTCAGCGAGACGGCATCGCTGACCAGAATCGCCCGGCTCTGCTTCACCCGCAGAATCACCTTCAGCAGCGTATCCGGCAGATGGCAGCCGTCGGCAATCATGCAGCCGTACAGCTCATCGGCAGCTAGTTGCTCCCACAGATAGTGAGGATGGCGCGGCAGAGTAAGATGCGTACCGTTGCCCAGATGAGTAGACATCACCGCCCCTGCAGCCACTGCTTGCCGGATCTGCTCCGGTGAGGCCGCCGTATGTCCGATGGAGACCCTCACGCCGGAAGCTGTGCATCTGGAGATGAAGGCTGCGGCTCCCGGCCATTCGGGCGACACGGTAATGATCCGGATCAGCCCCGCCGCCGCCTCCTGCCAGCGGCAGAAGGCCTCCCAATCTGGCGGGCAGATATGCTCCAGGGGATGCGCGCCTCTCGGACCGTCCTCCGGCGACAGGAACGGCCCCTCCAGATGAATGCCTGCAATCAGCCCGGCGATATCCGGCTGTGTCCGCACGGCTTCAGCAATCACGGATGCTGCCTGGACGAGCTGGTCCGACCCGTTCGTAATCAGGGTAGGACAATACGAGGTAACTCCCCGGGCCAGCAGGCGGCGCGAGAGTCCAGCCACGGTCTCCGGTGCAAGCGGCAGCGTATTGAAGTCAAGCCCCCAGCCGCCGTTCACCTGCAAATCAACCAGCCCCGGCGCAAGCCAGGGCCAATCGGCCATATGCGGACTCTCGGCCAGGGTATGAACCGCTTCAATGACGCCACCGTTAACGTGGACCTCGAGCGGCAGGCCGGTTCTGTAATGTCTTCCCGAGATCACACCGTTCATGAGCCGAAGGCATCCCGGTCGGTAAACAGTGTAATGGCGGGATGGGTCCGCAGTAGGCTCGCCGGGCACGCAGTGCTGAGCGGGCCATGAAGCGCAGCCTGCAATGCGTCCTGCTTGGCCGTGCCGGGAACAATGGCGAACAGGTGATGTCCTGCCATCAAGGCGGGGACGGTCAGCGTCAGCGCATGAGTAGGTACATCGTCCAGGCTGGCGAAGCAGCCGTCGTTCACCTGCTGCGTCCGGCAGGCTTCGTCCAATTCGACCGCTTTAACAAGAAGCGGATCGGCGAAATCGGCTACAGGCGGATCATTGAACGCAATATGCCCGTTCTCCCCGATGCCGAGACAGACGATATCAATAGGAGCTTCATTCAACAGCGCTGCGTATCTCTGGCACTCCTCTTCAATATTGCCCGTCCGGCCCAGCAACTCGATCCGTCCGGGATTGACTCTGCTGAACAGCCGTTCCTGCAAGTAGTTCCCGAAGCGCTGTGGCGCGTCTTCCGTCAGGCCGATATATTCATCCATATGAAAAGCATGCACCCGGGACCAATCAATTCCCTGCTCCTGCACCAGCCCCTCATACAGCTCATTCTGTGACGGAGCTGCGGCAAATACAATGCGAACCGGAGCCTGGGACTTCCCCTGCAAGTCTCTGATTCGCTGCCCAACTGCTCCTGCCGCCGCCGCTCCCATCTCACTGCGGTGGTGATAAACCAGAACACGCATACGTTCCACCTGATGCTCATCTGCCGGAGCCATACTTTCATTCATAGCTACGTCATCCCTCCTTATTGGGTTGTGGCAGGGACGGGGGCGGCCCCTGCTTGTTACACTCATCCAATTACGATCTTCTCGTTACTCTCTTTCACTAAACTCATCCAGTTCTACTCTTCCTGTCACGCTCTGTCTAGCGCATCCACTCGGTTACAACCCGCTACTCACCATCAAATATGGCTTGTTATCCGAATTCTCAGAACTGCCCAGCGTTACAACGATTCCCGTGGTATTAGGGTCGCTCCACTGAAAGGTCGGTGTAAGTCCAGCCGCCGCTGCCGCGACAACATAAGCGGTCACATCCGCGCTATACCAGCCGGCCCCGGTGACCCGGACCGTTCCGAGATTCGTTCCGCCGCTGACAGGCCGGTTATTCCAGGTGATGCCGCTCTCGGTCCATTGCGCTCCGGTGTAGCCCTTTAGTGCAAGTGTAACCGGGACAGCCGGGGCAGCGGTGACATACACGTTAAGGGTTACGGACTGCACCGCCGTTCCAGAGAGATTCAGTTCCGCCTTCATAAAGGCGACACGGTCTCCTCCACCCTGTGCATTTGGAAGATCGGCAACCTCCAGCACAGGCTCCTGCCCGAAATTAGTCGAGGGCTGATGTTCATGGACATAGGCATCCATGGTCACCGGGATCACCGGATCTGCCGGAGCACTTCTCTCGATATTCAGTAGATAGAGATCTGCCGTTCCATCTTCGTGGTACACCAGGACCGACACATCAGCAGGCTCTGACCCGATCGTAACGGACGCGGCCGTTCCCGATGCCACGGGCAGTCCATTTACAAGCGCTGCATCCGAGGCCTTGGCGGTAACCGGTGTGACCTGCAGCGAAGTTACATTGCTGTTGACTGTTACGGTATAGGATTTGTCACTTGCAGAGAAGGGCTTGTCCCACTCTCCTGCCGATAACGTTAATCCGCTAAGCCCTCCATGCGGCAGCAGCGCGGTGGTGTGCGGAAGGTCATGGGCGCTGGCATAATAATATCCGGCAGCCTGAACTCTTCTCGGCTCGAACCCGGCCTGACGGTTCTGGGCAATCGCCTCTGAAGTGAAGGCAGCCCGTCCATCCGCTCCTGTAACAGCCGCCGCGTAACGGCCTGCCGAATAGGTGAACCGGCCTTCTATAGCGGCCCCTGCGAGTACCGCCCCTGTGGTATAGTCACGCACTTTCATGGAAGCTGCCGCAGCGGTTCCAGTATATGATAGCTGCATATCTGTCACGATCATCGGCTTCAGCGCCGTACTTCCGGTGACCGCTGACACTTCGCTGGAGACCGGCCCGATATTGCCCGCCAGATCACGGGCGGCGATGCGGTAATAATAAGTGGTATCCGGGAGCAGCCCCTTGTCCTGATAATTCAGGCCCCGGGCGAGTCCGGCAATATCCGCAGAGGTTGGCGTGAAGCCGGATACTGTGCTGCGGTAGATGATGTAGCGGTCAACCTCTAAGTTGTCAGTAGCCATTCCGTAATTCAGCCTTATGCTCTGATAGTCACTGGCAACAGCGGTTGGCGTACCCGCAGGTGCAGATGGTACTTCATGGTCTTCCGGCGCTGTCCAGAAGACGCCGCCCGGTCCCCAATATGAAGGTAATGCCCGGTAGGAATCATAATGATGGACAGCGATTCCGCCGAAAGCGCTGCTCTGCCCGGAAGCGGCGTAGACCTTGTCCAGCTCTGCTTCCATGTGGCTGCGGCCTTCCTCCTGGAAGGTGATGGTCTCCGGGTCACCGCTGTTTGCAATATCCAGCGTCTCTACCCCGATGACTACAGAATTCGGCTTGCCGATCGCCTCGGCATAAGCCAGCTCACCAGCTGCGCCGGCAATGATGCCCGCTGTGCCATCTGCGGAATCCCGGTAATCCATGATCGAGATATAATCGGAGATATCCTGGATATGCTCGGACAGCCATTTCGTCGTGCCGTTCCACAGAATATTCGCCCCCTGCTCGGAGGAATCATACCATTTAGGGACAGCAGGGCCGAAGGGCAGCCGGATACCGGCTGTATCCCGGCGGTCAATCATTTTTTGAAGACCATCCAGATACTCCTTTTGCAGGAACTTGCTCGGGTCTTTGAAGTCCGGGGAGATATACGGCTCGATGTCCACATTGATTCCATCGAACTTCTCATCCGCATCCGCCGCAAGATTGTAGTTGATAATCTGCTCGATCTCACGTACGGCATGACTATGGTAGCGCTCATAAGCGCCCATATAAGCCGGGGAGGTTCCGCCCGCGACAAGGGCATGGACGCTTAAGTTCCGCTCATGCGCCCAGCGCATGAAGGAGCGCAGCTCGTCTTCCTGCTCCTCCAGCGCCCTGTAGCCCGCGTAGTTGCCCACGGCCAGATACAGGGTCGTCACCGGCTCTGATCCGAAGGTTGCGGTGTCCGTAACGAAGGACTCCAGCACCTCCCGCGAACCCGGATTCAGCAGCAGCTTATAGCTCTCCGGCTCCCAGATCCACATGGCCCGGTCCTGATCCGGCAGAGGAAGCGCCGGCTCATGCGTGCCTGCACCGACCTGCGCATAGACGGTCGGGCTATAGCCGTAGCGTCCGGGAGCATTCGTGGCCCGCGCCTCCAGGCTGATCGTGCGGTCACCGATGCCCGCCGTATTCCAGGCATATACATATTCCGTGCCGTTATAAGCGGCCTGCTGCCACGGTCCCCGGTTCACCCGGACCTGCACGCCCGAGACCGGCGTAGCCGATTCTGCCTGAACAGTGACCGCCACCTGTCCGGTCACGGCAATGCCCTCATCCGGACCCGTAATCGTCACCACTGGCGCAACGCCTGCCGGGTTGTTCACCTCAAGGGTGACGGACGGACTCCACACCCCGTAGCGGGTGGTGGTATCCAGCCCGCGGGCCACCAGCTCCACCGGACCGTTATACCGTGAGGTGTCGAGCGTATAAGACCAGGTGCCGCTGTCATCCCCGTCCGGGTCATCCAGCAGCGCCTCGAACTGGGCCGTCCCGTTCACGTACAACCGGACATCATACAGTCCGGTATAGGTGCCGCTGACCTCCACCGGCCCGCCGGAGGAGACATATCCCCCGGGCGGTTCATCCAGTGTAATGGTGCCTGCGGCCCGGGCTGTGCCCGGAACCGCCACTGCTGAGAGTACAACAATCAGACCTAGCACCGATAGAATCCATCCAAGCCGTTTACCAAAGCCTTGCAGCCTTTGCTTCATAAGCGCCGCCTCCTTTAATGGTCAAGCGAATACCCTGATTGCCTAGCCTGTGCTTCAGCGTTTCTTCCCTGCGGTCAGCACCCGGTTACTTGCTGCCTAATTGAATATTCTGAACGCGGTCGTAAGCTTCCTTATATGTCGCGAGCAGCTTGTCTACTCCGAGATTGTTAATCTCCTCGACATACTTATCCCAGTCCGCCAGCTTACGGGAACCGGTCACGAACTTGGCAAAGCTCTCATCACGGTGCTTCTTGATCGCCTGTCCGGTGATCGAGATGACTTCATTCTCCTTCTCGGTGAAGGCCGGACGCGGCTGCATGTTGGCCGGATCGTATTTGACAGCCTCTTCATAAGCGTGCTTCAGGTCATCCGAGAACAGGGACAGATGGGCGTTGAAGTCAATCCACGTATAGGTTCCGCTGGTCTGAAGTCCCGTTGCTTTCCGCATTTCAATCACATCGGTGAATTCCGGCTTGAACTTGATCGTCTCGCCTTCCTTCACATACGTCTCGCCTTCCACACCCCAGCTGCTGAGCGTCCGGCCGTCCTCCGAATAGAAGAAGTCCATGTACGCCATGATATCCTCGATATTCTTGGAGGTCGAAGCAACCGTCAGACCGCCCTCCATGTAATGGAAGTAAGGATTCAGCTGTTTGCCGCCCTCAAGCCCTGCGGGAGGAGCCAAGAACTGCATATTGAATTCAGGATTCTCCTTGCGCATCGCATTATTGAAGAAGTCCACACGGCTGATATAATCCACGGTTACAAAAGACTTGCCGGTAGACACCATGTCCTGCCACTGCTTGGTCTGCAGCGAGAGGAAGTCCGGCGGAATCAGCCCTTCATCGTAGAACTGCTTCCACATGCCGACCATTTCCTTGTAGCTGTCCTCTGTCGGCCCATAGCGCCATTCTTTTGTATCAAAATCGTAGTACGCCCCTTCGCCTGTTCCATAGTTGACCGTCATGTTCGTGTTCATCTCATCGGGAATCTGGCCGTAACGGACCGACAGCGGGTAGCTGTCCGGGTATTTCGTCTTGAGCATCTTCAGAGCCGTATGCAGCTCATCATAAGTCTTGGGAGCCTGAATGCCTTCCTTCTCAAAAACATCCTGGCGGTACATCCAGATCATGCGGTTCGTCTCCCCGAAGCCCTGGTTCGGGAACATATACATCTTGCCGTCAGCGGAGAGCGCCGCCTTCGCCTCATCCGGGTATTGCTTCATCCAGGCGGTCAGATTCGGCAGCTTGTCCATGTATTCCATCAGGTCCACGAGTGCCCCCTGCTGGCCGAATTTGTTCGATTCCTTGCGGTTGGGCATATACATCAGATCCGGCAGCGCATTGGAAGCCACCGCCAGGTTCAACGCTTCAGCCAGCTTCCCGGAAGGTGTCTGCACCTCCAGCGTGACGCCGGTCTGATCCTTGATCCAGCCCCAGACCGGCCAGTCCTTGGAATAAGGGAAGGTGGCATTGTTGTCCAGCAGTGCGGTGAAGGTGTGGGCCTGCTTCGCTTCCGCAGTGGCAGCTCCAGATTCTCCGCCCGGTGCAACTGTGGCAGCAGGTGAGGCATTATTGTTATTGCCCCCGCTGCAGCCGCTCACCAGGATTGCCGCTGCCGCGAGGGGCAACATTACAGACTTCCATTTGTTCATTCTTCATCTCTCCCTTAAGTAGTAGTTATGGTTCAGACCGGTTCAGCCCTTCACTGCACCGATCATGGCGCCTTTGACAAAATACTTCTGAACAAACGGATACACCGTGAGTATCGGTAGCGTAGAGACCATAATCGTTGCATATTTGAGCGACTCTTCAACGACCTGGTTGTCTCCCCCGATTCCGGTCACATCCCCCGAGCTTGCGCTTCCCGCCAGCACCAGATTGCGGAGCAGCACCTGTAGCGGGAACAAATCCGGGGTACGCAGATACAGGAGCGGATAGATGAAGTTATTCCACATGCCCACTGCGTAAAATAAAGCAATAGTGGCGAAGGAAGCTTTCGACAGCGGAATGATGATGCGCATGAATATCCCGATATCATTCAATCCGTCGATGCGCCCGGATTCCTCCAGCTCCTTGGGAATGCCCGAGAAGAAGGTGCGCATCAGAATCAGATTCCAGGTGCTGACCGCGCCCGGCAGGACCATGCCCCATACGGTATCCACCATATTCAGGGAGCGGACCACGAGGAAGGTCGGGATCATCCCGCCGCTGAAGAACATCGTCACGACGATCAGCATCGTGAAGGTCTTGCGCAGCGCCATATCCCGGCGGGAGAGCGCATAGGCCCCGGTAGACGTAACCACCAGCGAGATCAGCGTGCCGAGCACGGTGTAGATCAGCGTGTTTTTATAGGCCGTCCAGATCTTCGGGTCTCCAAGCACCAGCTCGTACATCTTCACATTGAAGCCCTTGGGCCAGAACGAGACCGTGTTCTTGATGACATTGATATCGCTGCTCAGAGACACCGCCAGCATGTGCAGGAACGGATAGAGCGTAATCACCACAACGATCATTAGAAAGAACGTGCTGACAATATTAAACAAGGATATTCTCGGTGATCTCATTACCACACCTCTTCTCTACCATAGACTTGTCTCGCTGACCCGGCGGCTGATGTAATTGGCGCTATAGATGAAGATCAGGCTGATGATGCCCATGAACAGGTCGATCGAAGCGCCATAGCTGAAGTTCCCCTGCTCCATTCCGACCCGGTACACATACGTGCTGATGATGTCGGCCGTATCGTAGATCGCCGGGTTCTGCATGAGGAACACCTTCTCGAAGCCAATCTCCAGCACCTTGCCGATATTCAGAATCAGCGTGATGACAATCGCCGGTGAGATGCCGGGCAGCGTGACATGCCATATTTTGCGCATCCGGCTGGCCCCGTCCATGTCGGCTGCTTCATAGAGCTGGGGATCAATCGCCGTTAATGCCGCCAGATAGATGATGGTCTCCCAGCCGATATGCTGCCAGATCTCCGAGAGGACATAGATCCCCCGGAACATCCCCGGCTCATTCATGAAGTTAATCGGTCCAATCCCGAACGTGCCCAGCAGATTGTTAATCAGGCCGCCGGTCGGCGACAGGAACATAATGACCATGCTCGCCACAATGACATTCGAGATGAAATGCGGCAGATAGCTGACCGTCTGCACGAACTTTTTGAACGCGGCCTTACGGACTTCATTCAGCAGAATGGCCAGGATCACCGGGGCAGGGAAACCGAACACCAGCTTGTACAGACCCAGGAGCAGGGTATTCTTCATCAGCGGCCAAAAGTCAGGATTCTCAAAAAACATCCGGTAATACTTCAGCCCCACCCAGTCGCTGGCCCAGATTCCTTTAAACAGATTATAATCCTTAAACGTAATGACGAGGCCGAACATCGGCGCATACCGGAAAATCAGATAATACAGCAGGCACGGCAGGAACAGCAGCCATAGCGTTTTGTTATGGTTCCAGGTCCGCAGCAGACGCCCTTGACGCCGGTAAGGATCTTTCATTTCCTTTCGCAAGTTGTCTTGTACTACACTCGTTTGAGCCATAGGCATTCCCCTCTTGTTCTTAATGATGGCAGCTCGCTGAATGTCAGCTAACTTCCCCTCTGTTTCCGGGGTTTGTCTCCGAATTATAGCGGCAAGTCTTTGGGAAGCGCTATCAGCATGTTATATATCTTTTCGCCTTATTTGCGTATTTCCCTAGAATAGCGTATAAATCAGCAAAAGTGCATATTGTGCGTGTCAGCTTTGGGCCGCTATGATAGGATAAAACGATAACCAAGCGGCTGCACCTGAAGGGGGAATACATATGAAGAGACCGCTTACCAGCCAATTTGCCCTTAGCGGCCTGTTCGTTAAGCTCATGCTCAGCTTCCTGAGCGTCATCCTGCTGCTGGCTTCATTCAATCTGTTCTCTCATCTATATCTTAGCGGGAAGGTCTATCAGGAGGTGGTCCGGCAGAACGAGCAGAGCCTGAAGCAGACGGTGGAAGGGTACGAGAATCACTTCCGGCTGACGCAGAATATGATTCTGGCGCTGACCCAGTCGGATACGTGGACAGCCAACCTGGGCATTCTCAGCCATCTGAAGGAGAACCGGCGGTATGATATTCTCAACGAGGTCAAATCGGATCTGATGACGCTGTACGGGAATCCTTTTCTGCATATTGAGAATTTCATTCTGTACTTCAAGGCGGAGGACTATGTTCTTGAGAAAGAGGGACTGAGTACCGCGGCCGACATGTTCGGCAAATATTATTACAGCGGGGAGTATCCGGCGGACTTCTGGAGCGGCCAGACCATGGACAACCAGTATCTGAAGGTCCTCCCTGCTGCTTCTTTTACGGAAACAACAATGAGCTCCACGCGTGCGCTCGGGCGGCTGATGCCGGTCATGATCAAGGCGATTCCTTATGAAGAGGTCTACGGCATTGTGATGCTGAATCCGCAGCGGCTGGAGCAGGCGTACGGGGATGCCGGGAAGAATCCCTTCTATATAATGGATGCGCAGGACCGGCTGCTCTTCTCCACCGCAGAGACGGAGCTGCCAGCGCTGGAGTATGCCGTTACTACAAGCGCTCATGAGCGGATCGGGGACAACTATTATTTCTATCAAAAAGGGGCGCAGACCGGCTTCACCTACGTCCGGGTCACCGAGGTTGCCGCCATTGCGAGCGGGCTGCGCGGTATGCGGGTGCTGCTCGCCGTTCTGCTCGCTGCTGCGGTGCTGGTCAGCCTCCTGTTCTCCCTCCTGTTCAGCTACCGGCTGAACCAGCCGCTCCAGCGCCTGATCGCCGCGTTCGACCGCAAATCGGGCAGCGTCCCCGGCAAGGTGAGCAGCGTCAAAGAGTTCGCCATTATCGGCGACCGCCTAAGCTCCATCCTGGAGAA
This sequence comes from Paenibacillus sp. FSL R7-0333, assembly GCF_038000365.1. NCBI lineage: Bacteria > Bacillati > Bacillota > Bacilli > Caryophanales > Paenibacillaceae > Paenibacillus > Paenibacillus sp. FSL R7-0333. The sequence goes on along the minus strand of NZ_JBBOBZ010000001.1, from coordinate 3,587,842 downwards.
CAACCGGTTCATCCAGAACGATCTGGCACACAAGAATTCGCTGGTCCGCCAGTATGCTTATACCCATAAGGTGAAAAATATTCCGCTGAACGCAAGTCTGAGCGAGCTGGAGGATGCGCTGCATTCCGAACGGCCGTATGCCTCCATTCTGTTCAAGCTCAGCTTCACCCGCCTCCCGGAGGAGACGGAGAAGCATACACTGGCGTTATGGCAGCTGATTCAGCGCCTGTTCACCGGGGAGGAATCCGAGAACGTCGCCTTGCAGCCGGAGCAGGATCTGCTCTTGCTGCTGCTCTTCGATCCCGGTCCGCAGAGCGCCATTCTTCAGGTACTGGGCACGCTGCAGGAGCTGCTGGCAGAGGAGCGTTCCCTCTACCTCACGATAGCGGTCAGCCCGGTGTATTCGGGCGAAACCCCGTTCACCGATGCATACCACAACTTGTCGGAGCTGCTGAAGGAACGCAGACTGAACGGGGAGACACAGATCATCGTGGAGCCGCGGGCCTCGTCGGCCAAAGCGTTTCATCTGAAGGTCACCCATGGAGAAGAGCTGCATAACCTGCTGCAGTCCGGCAGCGAAGAGCCGGTCTTCGGCTGGATAGACCGCCAACTGGAGCAACTGTCGAATAAGGATGCCGCTGCGGAGGATTTCCGGGCTTTTGCTGCGGGAGTGGCAGAACAGACAAGCAAGACCGTCATGAAGCTGAATCTGCCGGAGCTTGAGATGGGGCTGGTCGCGGCCCAGTCCGGTGAGCCGTTCGCCGCCTTCTATTCCACGCAGCAGTATAGTGAATGGCTCCAGGAGCTGGTGACTCCAGTGCTTGCGGCGATCCGCAGCGGCTCGGAGGCCCGGGACCCGGTCATCAGCTTCGTGCTGGAGTATCTGGACAAGCATTACGGTGAGGATATCAATCTGAACATTGTAGCCGACAAGCTGAATCTGACCTCCGGCTATCTGTCGAGCATCTTCAAGGAGAAGACCGGCATTAACTTCAGCGAATATCTCAACACGCTGCGGATCGAACGGGCCAAGGAGCTGCTGATGAACATCGACCTGCGCATCCAGGATATCGCACTTCAGGTCGGCTACCAGAACGTGAACTCGTTCATCCGCATGTTCAAGCGTGCCTCCGGCCTGACCCCGGGTGAGTACCGTAAGCGGGCTGGCGGGGATAATCACAGTTAAGCGTTTATCGGACGGTGACCCCCGGTTTCAGCCGGAAATCTTCATGGGCAGCGTCCTTGAACTGCGGATCGGCAAACTGCGAGCTGGAATCGTTCCCCGTGCCGCGCTGATACAAGGCGAAGCCGGGGTATTCCTTCTTTTTCCATACCCATACAGCCTGATCTGCCCCTCCTTCTGCATAATAAAGGTTGCCGTCCACCGTATTCTTGCTGTTGCTCGTATATTCGTTGCTGATCATAACGCCGGAATCACCTGCTACGATAATATTGCCGGTAATGACATTACCGCTTAAGTTAGCTTGCAGATACAATTGGCCATTACCGTCGCCCAGCAGGTCGTTCTTGTACAGCGTATTCAACTCAACAATGCTATCGCTGGTGCCTCCACGCCCCTCATCATAACCGCCCATTGCAATGCCGGTCAGCCGGTTGCGGTAGATCAGATTGTCTTTGACCGTAATATCACTGGTTAGCCTTCCCTTGTGTTCAGAAGCAAGTTCAAGGCCTATATCATTATCATACAAGCGATTCTGCTCCACCCGGATTGATCTTCCTCCATCGATGTAGATTCCGCCCGCCGAATGGCTGTTATTCGGTACAGGGTTCCCATAAGACGGATTAAGATTGGATGAAATCCCGTATACTACATTTCCTGTGACCGTCCCGTTACGCGCCTGATCCACCCGCTCGTCTCCGGCCGTTCCCTCAAACCCGATCAGGTCGATCCCGATGTTGTCACTGTCATGAACGATATTGTTCGTAATCTCAAAAGTATCCACATTGCCGTTCACGACCAGCGCCTCACTTGAACCAAGCACCAAATCATACAATTCATTACCATTAATAATAAGTCCTTGCAGGGCTTCTTTCGCTTCTGTTCCGTATACCGCTATACCATGGGCATCCCTTCCGCTAAGCCCGTCCCCTTCAGGCTGGGCAGTATTGGCTATGGAATGAATACGGTTATTGAGCACAGAGATGTCCTTTCCCGAACCGTGAATATAGATAGCTGCGGGAATTTCACCAATGGCGGCCGTCTTGTAATTGCGGATTTCCAGTTGCTGAATCGTTACATAGCTTGCCTGATGGATCTCGACCAGACCCTCTAAGCCGTTAACCGGCAGGCCTTCGCCGTCAAGAACCGCCGTCTCATTCGGATAACCGGCGAATACGACTGGACCGGCATCCATTGAGCCTCCCTTAGAGATGTGCAGCTTCTGGTGGTACACGCCTCCGCGAATATAGACATAGCTTCCCGGCACCGCGAGGTCCGCAGCTTGTTGAAGCGTCTTCCAGGGAGAATCTATGGTCCCCTGATTACTGTCAGCTCCATCGACAGCGACATAGTAAGCGTTGGCCTTATTTGGCTGTGGCGCTGTATTGGACTTCGGAGCCGGAGCTGTACTTTGCGTGTATTCCGGCTTAGCTTCAGGCGAAGTTTGAACTGACAACGGCGTGTTTGGGGCGCTGGAACATCCGGGCAATAAGATCAAGCTAAGCACAATAGCCGATCTCCAGAGATGTCTTCGCATAGATATTACCTCCCCTAGCTTATTTATTATCCTCGATCCATATAAACACGGATGAGCGCATCCATATATTGCATGACTTCGGTGGTCATCCCGTATACCTTTTCAGACTTACTCTCCTGCGGAGTAAAAGTTCAGAGTCAAGCCTGGGATCACCTATCGTCACCTGATTCTTGAGCAAACAAGTGGAAAAACGTACCTTAAATTACCGCTTTCCGTAGGAATTACTGAAGCAAGTGGAAAAACAGCATCTCATAATGCTGTTTTTCCCGCTTTTCTAAATATGAGAGAAATTAAGTGCTGTTTGTCCAACTGCTGTCCCGCCATGATTCATTCGTATATCAGCAAGTGGACAAAATCCAACTGTTTGCCGCTAAGCGTAACGACCCGCGCCCATGCCCCTATCCATGCCCGGGGCTCTAACCTACTTGCCATCAAGTCATATCATCCCGCAGCGCATCAATGATATTCTCCCGCTTGATTGTGCTGACCGAATACAGCATGGTAACGAATACGATCAGGAGCACGCTGATTACACTGATGCCGATGCTGGCCCAGGGGAAGACATAACCGATATTGTCCGCGCCGCCGATGAGCATGCCCCGGTAGATCAGCCAGGAGCAGGCCAGCCCGATAGGTAGCCCGAACAAGAGCGCGCGCATACCATAAAAGGCACACTCGAAATTCATCATCTTCTGGAAATTGCGGTCGGACATTCCCACTGAGCGGAGCATCGCCAGCTCCCGGCGGCGCAGCTTAATGTTCGTCGAGATCGTATTGAACACATTGGCAATCGCGATCAGCGAGATCATGATAATGAAGGTATAGGCGAACACGTTGATGATGAATATCGTATTGCGGCTCTCATCCATCATCGCATACACATTATACAGCTTATATTCATCCGTAATTTGCGCACCCTGGATCGTCTTCTCCATCTCCGCGACCGACTGTGCCGGATGCTTGGAACGAAAGGTCAGGCCCTTCACTGCCGGCGGACTGTCCGCCGTCTCAAACTTGCCGATGAGTGAATAAGGAGCGATCATCCGGAAGAAGAACGGTTGACTAGAGGCGGGGCTTCCTGTAACCGGTAGGGTATCCGGCGGTACAGTCTCTACGAACGTAACCGTTACGTCATGCCCCTGCCCAATCTTCGACCCTCCCTCTGATTCGGGGGCAATGGTCAGGGTAGAGGATGATCGCTTGAACAGATTACGGAACTCGTCAACCTCCTTCAGCCGCTTATCGTCGGCAGGACTCATCGATTTGGCAACGGCGAGTAACTTGGCATCCGGACCCGTATATTCCTCTGCAGACAAGCCCAGTCCTTCGAGAATCTTCAGGTAGGCCTTGTCATCCAGAAACTGCAGATCGACGGGCAGTGATACCTGCTCATCCGACCGGCCCGGCGAAGGAGCACCTGTTTTTCCTGTTTTTCCTGCATTTCCTGCTTTTCCATCATTGACTGCTTTCCCCAAGTCCCCCTCTTTGCCCCAATAGGCATCCGAGAGCTCGCTTGCCTGGGCTGTCCCCGTCACTTTCAGCAGCGTCTGGTAAGAGCTCTCATAGATGCCGCCTGCGGTTCTGAGCTTGTCGTAGAGCGCCAGTATTTCACTGTCTTTCATAGTTGGTGTGGCGAAGCCGATATCATAGTTGGTGAACGCTACCGCCTGTTCCGACATCTGCTTCAAATCAGTGACAAAAGCGCTGGCCGATATAAACAGCACGACGCTTAACATGAGCGACAGCACAATGCTGCGGTAGCGTTTCTTGTTTCTTTTGAAATTCTTAAGTGCAAGGGTGCCTTCGAGACCGTAGATACGCTGCGCCCGGCTGGACGTCTTCACGGCCTTGGCTTCAACCTTGACCTCGTTCGTCTGGCGGATACTCTCCATCACGGGAGTGCCTGCCGCCTTCCTGGCCGGAATGTAAGCCGAGATCAGAATCGTAACCATACTTAGCGCTGCCGCACATGCAATGGCCGGAACAGACACCTTCAAGCTCAGCGGTACACCGGAATAGAGAATATTTCCGAAGTTCCTGGATACGGCCATTAGCACAAGTCCCATGCTGCCTATTCCCAGGAGAATGCCAGCCGGTATTCCGGCCGCACCAATACACAGACCTTCGAACAGCACAGAGTTACGCAACTGCTTCGCCGTGGCTCCCACCGATGAGAGAATGCCAAACTGGCGTGTGCGCTCATTCAGGGAGATGGTGAAGGCGTTGTAGATCATGAAGATCGAACCGGTCACAATAATAAAAGCGACGATCCCACCAACCGTGTACAGTAGAGCAGTTAGCAACCCGCTGCTTGAGACGCCCATGAAGCGCAGCACATTATCGTTGTAGATGTAAGCATGGCCTGAAGCGGTGCTGCTGGCGTAAGCCTTCACTTCACGCGGATGCTTCAGGGTAACATATAAGCTGAAGCTGTCCGCCCGCTCTGACGGATCGGCTCTGGTAATCAGGGTATAGCCTGGTGCAGCGGATTCCTCAAAAGCAGGCCTTGCGCAGATTCCGACGACCTTGTAGGTTCGCTCTGCCCGGGGCACCAAAGCTTCAGCGGCCTTATCCGCCTGATAGGCATCATGCTGGTTCAGCCGCTGGTTGCCGTTCATCCGGTCTCCCACAGCCAGTGTGAGCATGTCGCCTTCCGCGAACTTGATTCCGCCGTTCGCCGCCAGATGTGACGGGACTAGAATCTCACTGCTGTTATCCGGCATTCGGCCGGAGACCAGAGTGACGGGCAAGATACCCGGGGCAGCTTCGTCTTCACTTACGCCAGCAATGAACAGATAAGGCTTATCCGGGTTCTTCCCGCCGCTAAGTGCCGCATAGCCAATATTTTCGAAGGATGCTGTACGGGCTACGGCCTGATCGTGTGTCCGTTCCTGCAGGAAGGAGGAATCCACAGCCGGGAACCCGATGTGCCAGCCGCCGTATTTGGCAATGGAGCCCTTGATCATATAGCTCTGCAAGGATACGGCGAAGGTGGAGACAGCAGTGATCATAGCAGTGGATAGGATTACTCCGATAATCGTTACAATGGTCCGCGTGCGGCTTTTTTTGAGGCTCTGGAGGGTAACCTTGTTGAAAATATTCATGGCCGTACCCGTTCGTCCCGCACAACCCGGCCGTCTGAGATGCCGATAATCCGGTCTGCCTGGAGGGCAATATTCTCGTCATGCGTAACGATGAGCAGGGTCTGCCTATACTTCTGATTGCTTAATTTCAGCAGATTAATAATCTCATGTCCATTCCGGCTGTCCAGGCTGCCTGTGGGTTCATCCGCCAGCATGACCGCCGGGGCATTCATCAGCGCGCGTCCGATGGATACACGCTGCTGCTGTCCGCCCGAGAGCTGATTCGGCAGATGCGTTCTCCGGTCCGTCAGCCCCAGCAGCTCAAGCAAATCGTTCAGCCGCTCCTCGTTGACCTTGCGTTTGTCCATCAGAATCGGCAAGGTGATATTCTCCACCACATCCAGCGTGGGAATCAGATTGTGGAACTGGTAGATCAGCCCGACCTGCCGCCTGCGGAAGATCGCCAGCTTGTCATTGCTCTGCGCATATACATCCTGTCCGTCCAGATAAACGTTGCCGCTTGTCGGCACATCGACTCCGCCGATGATGTGAAGCAGTGTAGACTTCCCGGAGCCGGAGGAGCCGATGATCGCCGTGAATTCCCCCTTCTCAATCGTCAGAGACACCTCGTCCAGCGCCGTAACCCGGTTATCTCCCTTCCCGTAGACCTTGCTCAGCTTGTCAATTCTCAAAAACTCCATGCTGCAATTCTCCCTTCACCTGATCTATCCCTATCATAGAGCCGCAAGCTTACATCTCTGTGACTTTCAGGTGAGAGATCCGTCACTTAGGGAAACGAAGCCTGAAAAGCGCACCGCCCTGCGGGTGATTGTGTGCGGTGATGCTCCCTCCCTGCCGGGTAATAATCAGCTTGCAGAGGGCGAGGCCGATTCCGTACCCTGCATGATTAGGGTTACTGCCGCGATAGTACCGGTCGAACAGCCGGGGGATTTCTTCCTTGCTGAAGCCCGGGCCGTTGTCATGCACCGTAAGCTCGGTGTACAGCGGATTGTCTGTGCAGACCAGCTCAATCTTCCCGTTCTCCCCTGCGCTTTCCAGGCAATTCTTCAGGATATTCAGGATCGCTTCCGGAAGCCAGGCCGGATCGCCTTGGATCACTACTCCTGAAGGACAATCGATCCTTAAGTCTACATTGCGCAGCTCCATCTGGATCAGGAACGGACGAACAGCGGTGCGGAGCAGGTCGTTAACGGCGATAGGCCCGCTTTGAAATACGACAATACCCGCATCCAGGCGGGATAGCCTGAGCAGAGAGGTAATCAGCCAATCCATCTGCATCAGCAGCTCCTCTGTCTCCCGTATAAAAGCTTTCCGCTCGTCTTCCGCAGGACTATTCGCAAGCAGCGTCATAATCAGGTTCACCGAGGTGAGCGGAGTACGGAGCTGGTGGGCGATGTCAGCCAGGGAATCGGCAAGATGGCCCTTTTCCTTAATCAGCTCGAGGTTCTGATCCCGGATGCGCTGCGTCATTTTGGTAATCTCGCTATGTAAGATGGATAACTCGCCCTCTTCCGAATCAGCGATGAACAGATGGTCCGTATTATGCAGCACCCGGTCAATTTCATCGGACAATCTCGCCAGGCTCCTGTATCTGGCCCGGGTAAATCCAACGAACGCTGTGCCAAAAGTAGCAGCACAGCCTATGGCCAGGACGCCCGCTGCCGTGTTCATGACGAATCCAGCCGTTACAGCGGCAGCGGCGAGGAGGAGGAACACCACGGCAAACTGCCGGACCTCTCTATTGCGCAGCATCGCTGCCCCCCAGCCGGTATCCCGTCCCCCGCACCGTCAGGATGAGCTGCGGGCTTGCCGGATCACTCTCGATCTTCTCCCGCAGGCGCTTGATGTACACGGTCAGCGTGTTGTCATTAACAAATTCGCCCGCTGCGTCCCACAATTCATCCAGCAGTCTGCCCCGTGTAATAATGGTTCTGGGATTGTTCACAAATACGAGCAGCAGCCGGTATTCCAGCGCGGAGAGGAATACCTCCCGGCCGTTTTTTTTCACAACTCCGCTGGCCGGATCAACATGCAGCCCGCCGAGATCAAACGCGGACCCGGAGCGCCCGCTTTTTCGCAGAGCCGTGCCCATCCGCGCGATCAGCTCCCGTGGCCGGAACGGCTTGGTGATGTAGTCGTCCGCCCCCATATTCAGCCCGGTCACCACACTCGCCTCGTCGCTCGAAGCCGTCAGGAAGATGACAGGAATGTCCTGCTCCTCCTTGATCTCCGTGCATACCGTAAAGCCATTGCCGTCCGGCAATGAGATATCAATTAGCGCCAGGTCAAACATATGTCCGTCAAGCGCAGCCGCTGCTTCCTTGCGCGTAGGCGCGTGCGTGACAGTGAACCCCTCCGAGTGAAGCAGCAGCACCAGGTTGCGCGCAATGGCCGGATCGTCTTCAACCAGCAATATTTGTGTCATATTTAAGGGCCTCCGTTGTAGCCTGTTATGTATAAAAAGGTACTCTTATTAAGAGTACCTGTAAAGAAATCATTAAATTAATACTAGGCAGCCTGCACCTGATCCGGCGCCTTATGCTTCATGATCGGCAACATCATGAGTGCACCCAGGAGGAACAGGAGTCCAGCCCCGCTGTAGATGGTACTGAGCGGCAAGGCGCTCTTCAGCGCACCGGCGAACGACATGGATACCACCATCATCCCAACGAACATCGGATTCAGCACTCCGTTGACCCGGCCGACAATGGAGCTATTAGACCATCTCAGAATCATCGTACTGATCCCGATATGAATGCACGGGAACATCAGCCCGTTCAGGAACTGCACGGTCAGCGTGAGCGGAACGCTTGTTGAGAACCCGACAATGGTCGTACATATGGCACCTGCCAGCATCCCCATGGCGAGCAGCAGCTGGGGCGGAACCTTTTTGGCGAAAGCGGCCACGAGCCCTCCCCCGATCAGCATGGCTGCACCGTTGACCATAAGCATGTATTGCAGGAACTCCTTGCTTCGGCCAAGCCGCTCTGTGACGATGAACAGATTCAGTGCCTGGGATACACCAACAGCAAGTCCGGCCAGTACAAACGCAAGTCCGAGCATCCGCAGCACCTGGCTCTGCCAGACATAACGGAAGCCTTCGGTGAAGTCCTTACGGAATTGCCCTTTCGCCGCAACTGTCCCGGCTTCCATATGATCCTCCGGCAGACGGATAAGCACGAGCGCCGACAGCAGAAAAGCAACGCCCATTACGGCAATGGAGATCTCAAGGCCGAAGGTGCTGTATACGAAAGTGCCTAACATAGGTCCGAGAACCATGAAGATGGCCATCAGCGATTGGAAGAGCGCCATCCCCTGCTGCAGCTGTTCCTCCGGTACATGGAACTTAAATAACCGCATACTGGAAGGCTGTGAGAACTGCGACAGTATGGCCGAGATGAAGGCAACCAGATACACGGATTCCCACGAACCGAAGTGAATGCTAAGCAGAACGGCGAACACCGATACCGCAGACAGGGAATCGCACCAGATCATCGTCCGCTTCGGCCGCCACCGGTCTGCAAAGGTTCCTCCAATGAAGGAAAAAACAAAGATAGGCGCAAATTCAGCTACGCTGATCAGCGAAATGGCGTAGGGATCATTATGGGTCCGCTCCGCAACATAGAGCAGAATCGCGAAATTACGCACCCAGATCCCGATCTGCAGCAGCACGCTGGATAATAAAATCGTCTGCAGAAAGCGATTACGGAACAGGCTTGGTTGATTTGCGCTTTGGTCATGCTGATTCAATCGTTTGACCCCCTATTTATCGATAAAATACGCTCAGCTTCTTAAGGCGGGGTTCTCCTTTCACTCTCTATATTATAAGGAGCGGACCGCGATCTTGAAAGCTATAAATGCAGGAACAGACGGGGTCAAGCGACTCCGAAATATTCCTTCAGCCCCGCTACGACAGCAGCCGCTACCCGGTTCTGGAAATCGTCGGAGAACAGGATGGCTTCCTCGGCGGCATTGGACAAGAAACCAACCTCCAGCAGCGTAGCGGGCATGTTGGAATATTTCAATACGATATATTTGTTGTATTTAACCTTGCGGTCCGGAAAGCCGGTGGTCCCTTGCAGATGTCGATGCATGATATCGGCGAAGGCTTTACTCTCCTGGCTGTAATAATAGGTTTCGGTTCCCCGCACCTTGGGCGACCCTGTGACAGAATTGCCATGGATGGAGACGAAGGCATCGGCCTGCAGCTCATTGGCCATCTCTGCCCGCTGCTTGTTGGGCGGATAGGTATCCTCACGGCGTGTCATCACAACATTGAACGCCGGCTCCTGCAGCAGCAGGCGCTCCACCTTCAAGGCTACGCTAAGGTTGAAATCTTTCTCCAGCTTCTTCGTAATGCCGATCGTTCCCGGGTCCGCCCCCCCATGGCCGGCATCAATAACAACGGTCTTCTTCCCGTTGCCCGGCTGGACCGGCTCTGCCGGAGGCAATTCGGCTGTGGCAGAGCTCAGATCGACGACCAGGAGCCGGGAGGCGGCATCCTCCTCGATGTAACTGGTATACTTCGTATCCGCAGAGAGCGCAATCACAATCCGCAAGGTGGCGGCGTCCGGTTCGAATAGCCCGTAATACAGCTTATTGACATTGGGAACGCCGGTAACGGTCTGCTCGCCGGATTGGGTGCGGCTATCCCACGATACCGTCTGTAAGAAATCTGCGGAAAAGGTCGTTCGGGGCAGCTCCACTACAATCTGCAGCGGTTCGTTTCCGGTATGTACAGACGGCTGGACATCGCCGGTAAAAGCAAGCATCAGGCGGTCATCGCTGAAGCTGAGACTATGGACGGTGGAAGTCGCCGCGGCTGCGGCGGACAGGGGCACCGGCTGGTCCGGGACTTCAGGGCTTGCCGGAGCAGGAGTGATGGCCGGCTGCTCCGGCGGAAGCGGGGCTGAAGTCAAGCCCACCACCTTGAGACTGTTGTCCCAGCTCACCTGGATACCCATGGCTTCGCTGATGAACCTTAGCGGAACCAGCGTGGTTCCGTTACGGTTCCGGGGAGCGGTGGCCAGCGAATGGGAGGCCCCATCGATCAGGGCTTTCTTTTGGCCGATCGTCAGCACTATACTGCCGGATTCCTTCGGGATGGTTACGGTTCCAACCTGTTGATTCCAGAGGACCCCCATTCCCATATTCTCCGCAATGATCCGCAAGGGAACCATCACACTGCCGTTGATCAATTCGACTTTGTCTTTCTTTTGCATAGGGATTGCTTGCCCGTCCAGTATTATGGTCGGACTTGTCTTCACAGCGGCACTGGCCCGCCCGTTGAGCGGGAAGCATAAGAATAGGACAGCCAACAGGAGGAACCAACTACATTTTTTCATACGTGCATCTCATCCATTTCATCTAATTTGTAGAATTGCTGATTCTTAAATTAGACTCCAATAATTGGAATAGGTTGCGAAATTGAGCATTTATAATTAGTTATATCAAGTGGAAACGGGTTTGCCATCCTTTTAAAGGACGGTACCGTTTCAGCGAGAAATAGAAGGATAATTATAGCGCGAAGCATATAAATTCTTATCTTTCTACGAAAAAACGGCACCCCGAGGGGCGCCGCACTATAGTATTCCATTCTCCCTACTGGGCTTGCTTCAATTGAACGGTCTTCATGTATTCCTTGAATTCCTCGACGATTTCTTTGTACTTCGTATGGTGCAGGTAATGGGAGCCTACCATTGGGATCAATTTACCCTGTGCAGACTGCTTCGCCTGCTCCTCATGCAGCGGAATCCACTGCTTGTTGTTCTCGTTATTGGATTGTGCGAACAGCAAGACCGGAAAATCCTGCGGGTATTTCAGCTTTGAGCCGTTTTTGAAATTGGAACCAAGGTGGCTAAGCTCATTCATCAGTGTGGAGTTATTGCCGTGTACATTGGTGATCAGTTTCATCTGCTCTTTGGTATGCTCATCATAGTCAAGCGATTTAAACGAATCTCCGCTGAGCTTCGTTAGCAGCCGCATCACACCTGAATCCTTGGCAAACTTCATGGCCTTCAGCGGCAATTTCACATCCATGCCTGGCTGATTGGGCACACTACTGTCAATTCCTACGAAGGCTTGAACTTCATCCGGATAAGCATTTACATATGATACAGCATAGAGTCCTGTAATGGAATGTCCCATCAGAATATAACGCTTCAGACCGAGCTGCTCCACAGCCTCATGAATTTCACTGATGATATTCTCTGTCGTTCTTTCTTTATCCGTCCCATCGCTCAGGCCATAGCCGAGAGGCTCGATGGCTACGACTTTGTACGAAGGCGTCAATTGATCTATCAGCGGCTTGAAATCAAGCACAGGCGAAGCGGTTCCTTGCCCCGGCAAGAGAACGATAGTCTGTTCACCGCTGCCTTGAATCAGCACATTCATCTTTTTCCCGTCTACATTGACGTATTGCCCGTACGATTCGATCTTCTTCTTCTCTATCCCGTTACTGATGACATTAACGATAAAGGTGATGCCTATGAACAGCACAAGCACTCCGATAATGCCTCCTAATATTTTTAACCATAATTTTCGTTTCTTGCGTCCCTTTTCAGGTCTATTTATTTCAGCGGTTTCTGCCATGTCCATCTTCTCCTGTTCTTCTATCTGTAGATTCGCCTTAGCGGTATATGAAGAGTGTATCTGCTTAAGATGTCCTCAACATGACGGCATTATGAACGGAGTATGAACTTGGCTATTTTAATTCAATCATTCGGGATCAATCCATCCCCACAATAGACCAGTTATGATCTACTTCCGGTATGATCGTCTGACGCTCCCGGATGTAACGGACCAGCAACTCGCGGACGCTGCAGTCCGACTCCCAGTGCTTGACGGCGCTGACCAGTCCAGAGGCTTTCAACAGGCTGCTGTAGCGGTAATTGTTAACGGCAAGCTGTAGCTCGTCCGTATCGGCGAGCGTTCTGCCCCGGTAGGCCAGATGGATGATCCGCTGGCCTACCGGCTGCGAGATATCGATCTGATAATTAATTCCGGCGAACATATCGTAGAGGTAGCTCGGCACCTCGGGATCGGCGGCAATATTCGTATCTCCTGGCCGCCACTGCCGGAAATGGGCAGCCGAAGCTTCCATATAAGCCTTCAGCTCCTTACCGGTGACCCTAACGACATACAGTACATTGTCAAAAGGATAAATGCGGTAGACGTCTGCATACGTCAGCGGTCCCTGCTTCAGATCCGCCTTGTCGTTGAACAGGCTTGTAGCGGCAACATCCGCTCCGCTGGCCTCCAGCATGGCACGCTGGATCAAGGTAATGACCGCCGTATCCTGCACTCGTCCCGCCGGCAGGCCGGCAGTCTCTTCAGGTTGGAAATCAGCAGCCGCATAGCCCAAAATGCCGCCCTCTCCCTCTATGGAAGGGCCTCCGCCGCCATCGGCGATGAACCGGAGGGTCTCTTCATGCGCCTCGGCAACCAGACTGCGCAATTCCGGGTCCGGCGCCCAGCCGCTCATGTCTACCACCGTGACCTCGCGGCTCACAACCTTGGGTTGCCCGTTGTCCAGCTCCAGTGTCAGGTCGAAGCGTACAACTTCCCTTCCCCGGTCACGCGGTCCTCCAATGACCGTACTCCCAATCCGCTGGTTCACGGTAATATGCATATGGCCGACCAGCAGCACATCTGCTTCAGGAACCAGCTCCGCAATCCGTCCGGCGGCATCCGAGCCGCCCTCTTCATCGAACTCTGCGACCATACCCGCATGGGCGCTGATCACAATCAGGTCCGCCTTCCCTTCCGCGCGGAGGGAGGCGGCAATTGCCTGCGCGGTCTCGGCCATATGTCCGAACCTTAGGCCCTCCACCTTACTTCCATCCCAGCGCGGAACGTTGGGATTCGTCAATCCGACGACCGCAATCCGGATGCCTTGCTGCTCAAGGATTACATACGGCTCTGCAAACGTTCTGCCTTCTGCATCCCAGACATTCGCCGCGAGCACCGGGAAGCTCAGCTCCTGCTTGATTCGCTCAATCAGGCCAAGGCCGAAGTTAAACTCATGATTGCCCAGCGTCAGCGCGGCATAGCCCATGGCATTAATTGCCGCCGCAACCGGATGCCTCTCATCCTGCCGCTTATTGTAGACATCGTCAGTCAGCATATTCCCCTGAAAGATGTCACCGTTATCGATCAGCAGAATCTCCGTCCCGCTCTCTCTAAGTTCGCGGACGTAAGCGGCTACTCTGGCGAGCCCGTCATTTACGGTATCGAGTCCGTCTTCATAACGGTAGCCCCACAGATTGCCATGAACATCCGAGGTAGCGATAATCACGATCTTGCGCAGGTTACGGCTTGCTGCCGGTTCCATCATCTCGTTCACCCTTCTTCCGTCTCATCATTTCAGAATTGCGCCTGCGGTGAAGCTCTTCTCCATCTGGTCGCTGAACAGCACATAAGCGAACAGAATCGGCAGCGTAGAGATCACCATGGCTGCGGCCAGCGGTCCCCAGCTAATGCTGTACTGGCCGCTGAAGTTCATCAACCCGAGCGGCAGCGTCCGCAGCGATTCCTTCTGGATGAAGGTTGCCGCCATCAGCAGCTCATTCCACACAGCGAGGAACACGAAGATCGCAACCGAGGCCAGCGGCGGCTTCAGCAGCGGCAGCACGACTTTGAAGAAGGACTTCACCACCCCGCAGCCGTCGATGAACGCAGCCTCCTCCAGCTCCTTCGGCATGCTTCGCAGGAACGCCGACAGCATATAGACGCCAATCGGCAGATTCACAGCGATGTACGGCAGGATAATCGACAGGCGTGAGCTGAGAAGGCCGAGATTCTTCAGGATCATGAACAGCGGAATCAGCGTAGCATGAATCGGCACCATGACCCCCATAAGCAGAATGAACAGAATCAATCCGTTATATTTGAATCTCATCCGTGTCAGCGCGTAGGCCATCATCGAAGCGAACAGCAGCACGAACAAGAGGGTAATCAGCGTAGTTGACACACTGTTGAAAAAGTATTGATTCACCTTGGCGCTTACCCAGGCTTCTGAGAAATTGCTGAACCGCCATTCTGTAGGGAGCGCCCAGACTACTCCACCGATAATCTCCGAATTGTCCTTAAATGCACTTACCACAAGCCAGTAGAGCGGGAACAACTGGAGGACGGCAATGAGGCCCATCAGTAGATAGATGCCAGTGTTTTTGGTACTCTTCAGCATGTCCGGTCCTCCTTAATATTCAATTTTTTCACGGGTCAGCACTTTATTGAGTACCCAGGCGATGATCAGACACTCCAGCACCATGAACACAGCAAGTGCGCTGCCGTAACCGAAGTTCTGCTTCAGGAACGCTTCCTGGAACATTTTCAGGGCAATCATGGTTGTGGAATGCAGCGGTCCGCCATTCGTCATAACATACACACTTTCAAAAGTCTTGAGCGCATAAATCACGTTCAGCACGACACAGATCCGCAGCACATCAGACAATAACGGAAGCGTGATATAACGGACGGCCTTCCAGCCGACAGCTCCGTCCAGCTTCGCGGCCTCATAGTACTGCTCTGAGATACCCTGGATACCGGCAAACAGGATCAGCATGTTATAGCCTACATAATGCCAGGTCGTTACGATCAGGACTGACAAGAGTGCCGTCTTGGTATCTCCAAGCCAGGCCTGGGCCCAACTGCCGAGGTGAGCGGCTTCCAGCAGCGTGTTCAGCATTCCGATGTTCGGATCGTAGATTTTGACCCACAGCAGACTGACCATCGTCGTTGACATGACCACCGGGAAAAAGTAAATATTGCGGAACCATTTGCGTCCCTTCATTTTGCGGGAGACCAGCAGCGCCAGGCCGAACGAGAGCGGAAGCTGGACGAACACGCCCGTCAGCAGGAAAGCCACACTGTTCCATACCGCCTTCCAGAAGCTTTTATCTGCGGTGAACATCTTGGTGTAATTGTCCAGGCCTACAAAGGCCATAGGGTTAATCCCGTCCCACTCCTGGAAGCTGTAATACGCCGTCATGAGGATCGGCACGAAATAGAAGACCAGAAATATGGTTAAGCCGGGCACTAGAAACAAAGCGATTAATTTCTTATCCGAGAGCGCTCTTTCCATCACTATCCACCTATCAGAGTGCAGAAAAGCGATGCGGTCCATGAGACTGCATCGCCTTTCCCCTATTATATTTGTAAAACCTGTCTTACTCTGCCGAACGGAGCAAGGTTTCCAGCTGCGCAGTGTATTCCTCAGGCGTCAGATTGCCGCCATAGAGCTGCTGCGTCATATCGCGGTATTCCTGACCTGTATCTGCCGACAGCAGGCCGAACCACATTGCCTGGGTTTTGGCCGTTTTGCTGATATCCGTAGCATAAGCGGAGAGCTGCTCATTCTGCGACTCCGACTTCACTTCGCTGGCGGCATATCCCGGCAGGCCTTTGCGTACGAACTCATCATTCAGCTTGAGGGACAGCTTAATGGCGAATTCCTTGGCTTTGTCCAGGTGCTTGGAGCTGTTGTTCACGAACAAGGAGTAAGGTGCCGCCGAGTTCTGGAAGCCGATCGTTGCACTGTAGACATCCTCTGCACCCGTCTTCGGGAATGCGATATATCCGAGGTTATCACCCATGGCCTTCGACAGCGCGCCGAAGTTGAAGCTGCCGTCAATCCAGATCAGCGCCTTATCGTTCTTGAACAGCTCCTGGGCATCCAGGTAAGCCGAGCCGAGGAAGCCCTTCTGGAAGGCATTGCTGCTTACCAGGGTGGCTACCTGCTT
Source organism: Paenibacillus sp. FSL R7-0333 (assembly GCF_038000365.1). Lineage (NCBI taxonomy): Bacteria > Bacillati > Bacillota > Bacilli > Caryophanales > Paenibacillaceae > Paenibacillus > Paenibacillus sp. FSL R7-0333. The sequence goes on along the minus strand of NZ_JBBOBZ010000001.1, from coordinate 3,571,279 downwards.
CGCTGCATCTACAAATGGAGCATCTGTAAACTTCGCATCGCCCTTAATCGCATTGTCGAAGGCGTTAACGTCCTGACGCGCTACGAGCATGTTGTACAGCAGATCGCCCTGCCATCTTTCCTTGCCGCCGAGGGCGATAGGGATGATCCCTTTAGCTTCGGCCTTGGTTACAAGCGCCTGAAGATCGTCCCAGGTTGCCGGAGGCGTAGCGCCCAGATCGCTCATCAGCTTTTTGTTATAGTAGAAGACCAGGGTTGTACTGATGTTGGAAGGAACGGAATAGATATTGCCGTCTTCCTCCTTCACCAGCTGGTTGTCCAAAAATTTCGCACCAAGTCCCGTGGAATCCAGGGTATCGTTCAGCGGTGCTACCGTTTTTGATTGCAGTACAGGTGTCCGGTAGGACTTCCCGGCATGCTGCTGGAAGACATCCGGCAGCTCATTGGCAGCCAGTGCAACACTGATTTTGGTCTTGTAGGTCTCGTCTTGTATGTACTCATAGTTCAAATCCACGCCGACTTCCGCTGCGGTAGCCTCGGCAGCAGCCTGATACATCGGATCTGCATCGAACATCCATAAGGAGACAGATTCCTTGCCTTCCGCCGGTTTCGCATCCTGATTCTGAGTTGCCCCTTCGTTACCATTGGCTCCTCCGCAAGCACTAAGCACTACACTGCTGAGCGCGATGGATGCTGCAACTACCCCAAGCTTTTTTCCGAACATTTGTGTTGGACCACCTTTCAATATTTCGGGTTTTGACTTACAGGTATCATCTTAACAAGTGAACCGCCGTGCACGAATGGAGATATATTGGTTCTAACAGTAAAATTTTTAGGTATGTCAGATTACTTTACACTTAATTTACGGAGCGTTCCCATCTTAACGGCAGCTTTACACAGGGTTAACTTTAATCAGCGAAAATGTAATCAAATGAAAAAGCCCGGCTGCAAAACACCGGACTCTGAGTATAGCTGCTCTTTATATATCCGAATAGGAACCGCTGTAGACGGTATTCGGGGTCATGCCGTAGCGTTTCTTGAAGCATTTGCTGAAATAAAAAGGATCTTTATACCCCACCTGGCGCGCTATGGTGGCAATCTTGGGAGCCGGTGCTTCCTCCCCGGAGCTCCCCTGGCTGAGCAGCTTCATAGCCTCGCCAAGACGGACATTCGTCACATATTCCACAAAAGACTCGCCGGTCTCCTTCTTGAACGCATGGCTTAAATAGCTCGGGTTCACAAACAGGGCGCTGGCCGTACTCTGGAGTGACAATGTATCCTCGGCGTAATGTGCCGTCACATAGGCGATGGTCTTGCTGATTAAGGCAGTGCCGCTGCTCTGCCGCTTCTGCGCACGGGCATCGCCTGCCTGCGGCTCCTGCACATCCCCGGCTTTGATTCTGAGCCGGTTGATGTAGCGCTCTGCCTCCCACTTCTCAGTCAGCTGCGTCCGGATCGTGCGGAGGGCCTGTTCGACAGCATCCTCATCAACAGGCTTCAGCAGATAATGGTCTGCGCCAAGCGATATAGCCTGCTGCGCATAAGAGAAATTATCGTAGCTGGTGATAAAAATCAGCTTGGCCGCCGAATTCAGCTTACGGACTTCCCCAATGAATTCAAGCCCGTTCATATTCGGCATCTCAATATCCGTAATGATGAGATCGATTGGCTGCTCCCCGATGATCTGCAATGCGGCCGTGCCGTCATCCGCTTCTGCGGCGACCTCGAACCCGGCGGCCTCCCAGTCCACCAGACGGATCAGGAGCTGCCTGAAATAATATTCGTCATCCACAATCAGGACGCGGGCTACCGGTGCTGTACTCATAGTCTGACTGTCCCCTCTTCCTGTTCGTTCGTCTGCATAAGCAGCGGCAAGCGCAGCTTCACTTCTACGCCCTGGCCTGGCTCAGAGGTCAGAGAGATTCCGTAGACCCCGCCGAAACGCAGGCGGATGCGGTCCTGAATGTTTCGGAGTCCGAAGCTGTACCTCTCCGCACTGTCATGCCCGGACCAGATCAGCCGCTGTTGCTCTTCGCTCATGCCTTTGCCGTTGTCGCGGACGGTGAAGCAGAGCCGGCTCTGTCCATTCGTGGTCTCCGCTTCGCAGGTAATTTCACACCAGCCTTCGTCCGCCATCCCTCTAATGCCATGGTGGATCGCATTCTCGACCAGTGGCTGAAGCAGCATGGTCGGCACCAGGCAGGACTCCAGCCCCGGCTCGAACCCTATCCGGTAGTTCAGCTTAGGAAAACGGATCTGCTGAATATACAGGTAGCTCTCCAGATGCTTCTGCTCCTGGGCCACGGTAATGAGCTCCTGTCCGTTGCTAAGTGATATCCGGTAGAACTCACCCAGCGCCTTCAGCATCTTGCTGATGTCCTTCGCCCCCGACATCACCGCCATTGCACGGATCGTATCCAGTGTATTGTACAGGAAATGCGGCTTGATCTGCGAATAGAGCAGCCGCAGCTCCAGCATCCGTTTGGTCCTCTCTTCCGTCTCCACCTGGACCATCAAGCCCTGGATGCGCTCCACCATTTCATTGAAGTTAGCTCCGAGCCGCCCGACCTCATCCTCAGAATCGGCGGCGGCGCGCCGCTCCAGATTCCCGCTGCCCACTTCGACAATCACCTCGCTAAGCTGGCTGAGCGGCCGGGTCAGCCGGCGGGCGAACAGAATAGACAGAAGCACGGCCGACAGGATGCTGATCAGGCTGAACCCGGCCAGCAGCAGAGCGATTTTCCAGTACCCGTAGGTTAGCTCCGATATCGTCACCAGCTGGACTACCTTCCAGTCATAGGGAGCAAGACTCTGCATGGATACTAAATAACGGTCTCCGGCGACCTCCTGGGTCCGGGTCCCTTGAGAGACTGACTTGACCCAATTCGTGAGGGATTCCTCCGGGACCGGCTGGTTCACCCTTGTGGCTTCATTCGCAGAGATGATTCTTCCATACCGGTTAATGACCAGCGTAGCGCTCTGCGGGTTCTGTTCATTATGATAGAGGCGGGCAAGTGTCCGCTCGTCAATGTTGACATAGATATAGCCAAGCGGGGTCCCCTTCTCCATGCTCTTAATGACCCTGCCCACACTGATCATATTCTTATGCTTCATCCCGGACAGAAAAGCAGGCGTCAGCGAATCTGCCCAGACCGCCCCGCCTCTGGCTGCATCGATCTCCGCTTTGGGATAGATGCCAAGACGCTCCCGGGTCACGCCGGTCAGATTGGAGGTGTAATAGAGATTGCCGCTCAAGGATTCTATAATTACGGAATCAATATTCGGCTCGGTTACTAGCATCGCTGCAAGTGTATTGTAGATCGACTTCAGTGCAGCAACATCATTGCCGGTACCGGTATCGCTGCTGAGCAGCTTCTGGGTGTCCTGATTGATCAGCACGAACTTGGTGAAATTCTGGACCGACTGGAACACCGTCTCCATCGACTGCTTGACCAGCCTCACTTCCTGCTGTGAGCTTGCCGTGGTTCTCTCCAGGGTCTGATTGAAGACAATCCGCTGAATGCTGACCATGAAAATCACCAGTGCCAGCAGGACAATCAGGAGGTTGCTTAGCAGAATCTTCCGCCGCAGCGGCATACTTCCGCTGAATAGAAAGGGCATATACGCCCTTAACCTCTTCAAGAGGGATGGATATGGCATGAACCGCTTCATCGTTCCCTCCGTTACATGTATGGTTGTACATGTATTATACACAAATTACAACAACAGAAAAGCAGCGGCTCTCCATAACTAAGAGAACTGCTGCTTGCGGGGATTTGGCTTAATCAGACTTCTAAGGTATCATTCACAATCTCATTCAGCTTCTTCAGCTCGCTCGCCATCGGCGTAATCACTGACCGGACCTTATGGGCCAGCGGCTTGCCGAGAATATACTTGCTGAAGTTCTCCAGTGTACCCGACGGGCTCAGATCGAGCAGCAGCTGCGGCCCGCCGGCAGTCAGACCCTCCAGGGCTGTGCGGAAATTCATCGGCTTCCTCACCACATCCCACAGGAAGGATTCATCCACCGTCTGCACATTCTCCCCGGTCATGGCCGATACCAGTGTCACTCCCGGAGCAGGTGTCTTGTAATCGATCTTTTGCATATATGTACGGTAAGGCTTCTCCAGTTCATCGATGAATGCGGAATGGAAGGCGTAGTTCACAGGCAGCTTCAGACTGGCTACGCCCTGTGCTCTGAGGAACTGCTGGATTTCGCCGGTATGCCCGCTTCTGCAGGCGATGGTGAAGTGCTTGTCGAAATTCACTGCGATCAGCTCGGAGCGGGTGTTCAGCTCGGCGTTCCGGTGATAGAGCTGCACATGATCCAGAACAGCAATCATCGCGCCGTTGTCGCAGGTATCCTCTAGCAGCCGTACTTGCGTCACAATCAGCTCCAGCACCTGTTCAGGCGTCAGCACCTTAGCCACCGCCAGCGCAACATACTCCCCGAGACTGACTCCCAGCGTGTAGCGTGGGGTGATTCCCTCAGCTTCCAGAGTCTCCGCGAGCGCGTATTGCACCATGAAGATTGCAGGATGGGAAAAGACAATATTATCGAAGCTGGCGCCCTTACCTCGTGAGTTCTGATACAGCTCTTCAATCACGCTCTTGCCGGTCAGCTGATGAACAATCCGGTCCAGGCGTTCCAACGATTGCCGGAATACCGGCTGCTTCCCGAACAATTCAAGCCCCATTTTATTATATTGCGAGCCTTGCCCGGAGAACATAAATACGATTTCGCTGTGCATTTCCGTCCCCCCTGATTGTAGAGCGGCTTATTTGAAATCAAGCAGTCGGGCATTATTCTTACGGTTCCTGAATTTCACAAAATGATTGATATCATCAATCTGGAAATACAGATTATTTTTGTAGAGATAGCTCATCTCTTTGCCGGGCGGATCGCCGAAGGAATGTCCCGGGTATACCCGGGTGCTGGGAGGAATCAGCCGGATGAGCCGGTGGATGCTGTTGAACATATCCTCAGCCGAGCCTCCGCTACTGTCGCATAAGCCGCAGCCTTCAATAAATACCGTATCCCCGGAGAACAGATGGTCTTGCCCCCAGTAACAGACACTTCCCTGCGTATGGCCGGGTGTTACAAGACAGGTAATCCGTGAATCACCGATCCGAATGAGGTCCATGTCCTCGACGGTACGGAGCCGGTTGCAGCGGTATTTATAGTAATCTGCCTCGGTTTTGGAGATGTAGACAGTAGGACGATAGAGCAGTTCAAGCTTCTTCACCATATTGGTATGATCAAAATGAGAGTGGGTCAGCAGAACAGCCGTGACTGTGGCCTCATGCGAATCCAGAATACGGATCATCTGCGATACATCCCAGGATGGATCAACTACAAAAGCTTTGCGGGAAGTCTTGTCAATACCGAGATAAGCGTAGTTCAGGAAATTCATGCAATGCGTTTTAATCGTAAACAGATCATAGGTTGCTTCCATGCCCGCCTCCTTGAAGATTTGATAGATCTAATTTCCATTATTTATAGGACGAATCTACTAAATTATCATCTACTTTTTCACGAACTGTCAATGAATGTTATTGCTTCCATAGCAAAAAGCCTGCAACCTAGCATTGCAGACTTTTCCAGGATTATTCTCTTTAAGCAGGATACCCGCCCCCTGGCGGTGGCCACGCACCTTGCAGACGGCGGAGCAGAACAATCTCTCCCAGATGGTAGGAGTTATGGGAGGCGATATTGCGTAGCAGCCCGCCCTTGGTCTCCCCGGGAAAATGGGCTAATGGCTCGTCAAGCTTGGCGCTCTGAGCGATAGCAACCGCCTTATCGACACCTTGCAGCAGATGCGCGATGGCCTCCTGAAGCTGGGACTCTTCTGCTGGGGCCTTCTCCGCAGGCCAGCTCTCCTGTACGCTTGTAGGCCGCTGAGGCTGGCCGCCCTCCAGGTGGGTCAGCATGAAATCCTGCCAGAAGCCCATGTGCTTCACCAGCTGATAGATGGAGTAAGGAATTCCTTCTATTGTATAACCTGCAAGCTCCAGCGTCAGATCCGGCAAGGCCCGGGCGATCGGAATATGCCCGCGCTCTCCCACCAGAGATTTCACCAGTGCTTGACCAAAAGCATGATTGGATTCGGACATCAGTATGCTCCTCCTATTAATTGCGCGAAATATAATTTACCGAAATTCAATATAGCCGGATTCTAACGCTTTGTCAATAAGCATCCGCCTGTACCTTAAACATCTGGAAGTAATGTCCCTGAAGGTTCATCAGTTCATCGTGAGGACCAGCTTCAAGAATACGGCCAGCTTCCATATAATAGATGCAATCCGAGTCTCTTACGGAGGACAGCCGGTGCGAAATTACGATGACAGTGCGGTTCATTGCAGCTTTGTCCATCAATTGCATCCACTTGTATTCTGAGATGGAATCTAATGCACTTGAGGGTTCATCTAGAACCAACACAGAATGATCTCTGTACAGTGCGCGGGCCAATGCCACTTTTTGATTTTGACCGCCAGATAGAATGATCCCCTCCTCTGAGAATTCTTTGGTTAGCTCAAGCTCTATCTTGCTCTTATCCTTTAGAAATAAAGAGAAATCTATGTTGTCCAATATATCGATCAGTTTGTCAATCTCTTCTGCTGTAGGGTTAGACTCAAACAGAATATTCTCAATCAGTGAACAAGCATAGCTATTATGATCCTGAAACACGGTATCGAACTTAGACAGGTATTCTTGTTTATTGAAATTTCTAATATCCGCTCCTTTAAATTCTATTGAACCTTTGGTGACGTCGTATAGACGCATCATAAGCTTGATTAACGTACTTTTCCCTGCACCATTCTTACCTACAATCGCTATTTTCTGTCCAGCTTTAATGGCAATGTTTATATTGCTCAGAACATCGGACTGATTATTATAGCTAAACGACACATTAGTCATTTGAAGAAGATAAGGTGATAAATTGGCCTGCGGAATCCCGGAATTCCCGTCTGTTACCTTGTTTCTATAGTTGCAAAAGGTACGGAATCTTTCTATGTATATGTTATGCTCCTGAAATGCCTGGATTCTCTCTATAATCTTGCCGAGATTGCTGCTCATAAGCGCAACAGCTTCTTTAATCGCGATAAAATCTCCTGCGCTAAGTGTCTGGGTAACGACGATTTTATATATGAGGTATAGCAAGATCAAAGTGTTATTAATATGAGTAAAGGCATCACTAACTAAGTACAATTTCGTAAACCGGTTACTGAATTTTTTATAGAGTTCAATTATATTTTCAACACCCTCTAGAAACAGGTCTTTAAGCACTACATGAATATTGGTTATACGAATATCAAGGGCATTGTCACGAAGATAACTGGTCCGGAGCACATAATCCATTTTTCTTTTTTCGGGGATGATAGCATGGGTTCGCTCTATTCGGGCCTTGATCATCCTTGTTCTGACAAACGAATCTCCAAGAATAGGAATAGCAACAAACAGCAAGATTAGAGGATCACTAGTCAAAATAAAAATTCCGGAAAATGTTATGGAGAAAATCGTTTGGCTCAGTTGAAATAAACTATTTAAGAAGAAAATCGGCCTTGTGGAGCTTTCTTCTACAGAGTAGATATATTGGTTGTAGTAATCCGTATCGTCATAGCAATTGATGTCTACCTCATTAGCCTTCTTGAAAGCAACATGTTGAAACCCGGAAATGATGATAGGATCAGAACGTTTTATGTAATATTCCCAGGCAGAATCGTAAACAAGTTTAATGGTTTTGAAGCCAACTACAATAGAAATCATAATGATAATTCGTCTGAAGTCAAAATTATTCATTAAAGCATCTAAGATTACTTTGATGGCATACACCTTAATGAACCAAGTGTCAAAAGCAACAAATAATGCGGTAAGAATTAGGCCCGGTATTCTGACCCAGTCATATACGAAAATTGATTTCAGGTAAAATATGCTATTGCTAAGAGAAAATTTCTTGCTCATTCTATTTCACCTCCAGCCCTGTGTTACAGGTACTTTTCTGCTTGAAGTCTATAGAGTTCTGAATATTTCCCTTCCTGACTCATGAGCTGTTCATGTGAACCGCTCTCCATGACCGTGCCTCCATCAATCAAATAGATCTTATCCGCTGATTTGGCGGCTGTTAACCGATGGGAAATAATGATAATCGTCTTATCATGGAAATGTTCTAAAATGTGATTGAACAACTGATATTCGGTTACAGGATCTAACGAACTGGTCGGCTCATCAAGGATAATGAAATTCCTTTTACTCACAAAGATACGGGCTATAGCCATTTTTTGATATTGCCCTTTGGATAGGCTGAGGCCATCGGCACTAAATTCAGAGGTTATGTAGGTATTCAATAATTCTTCGGGCGTACGATCCAGGTTCAAATCAACCTCATGAATGGCTTGCACGATTGGCTCGGAAACAGCATTTGTAGATGTATCCGCTTTGTCCATTAGTATATTTTCCGCTACCGTACATGCATAATATTGAAAATCCTGCTGCACTACTGAGAACTGCATGCGATACTGCCGTATATCATGGTTCCGAATGGATTCCCCATTAATTGTGATCTCACCGGAGTAATGGTCGTACAGACCGAGCAATAACTTGATGATAGTGCTTTTTCCTGAACCGTTGACTCCGACCAATGCTATCTTTTCCCCTGGATTAAAACGAAGGTTAACCTTCTCTAACACCTGTTTGTCATTTGCTGCATATCCAAAGCTTACATTTTCAAAAGCGATAGTATTGCCGGTGTTTAATGGAACAGGTAATCCTTTTTGACTCTCCAAAGACTTATCCGGTTGCAAAAAGAGAAATAACTTATCTGAATACAGCTGATATTCTTTCAGTGAGGTAATGACTTCGGTCAACCCGAATAAATAGCCTGAAAAACTATATACTGCAATTGTTATAGGAATTATATTAGCAGCCGAGGTCCCGCTTTCACTGTGAATTAATGAGAATAGAAGAGCTATCATGGTTCCCCAATATAAGATGACTTCCTGATTAAAAGCTCTCAAAAATTGCAAAACGCCTGTTTTCCAGCCATACTTTTTCGTGGAGTGTAAGATTTCCTTTACCGCATTATCGTACAAATTCAACAAGATCTTCTGTATGGGATACAACCTTAGCTCTAACGCATACCTTTTCATATAAAAGATTCTTTCAACGTATTTCTTCTTTCTATTGGGCGAGAGGATGTCCTGGTCAAACTGGTATTGCGTCTTTATTAATGTAGTATTGATTAAAAAGGCAGCACAGACCGTTATAATTACTATAGCTACAAGTTCAACATGCATAACTCCAATGACTGAAACGGTTGCGATGATCCCCACTACATTCGATAACAAATTAGAGATTAACAATATGCTCCCCGTCGTTCTCTGCTCAACCTGGTTGATGGCAAAGGAAAAATCGTTAAGATAAGCTGCGTTGTCCAAGTTTTTAGTATCTGTGTGCATTATCGTATGTATTAACTTTGCAACTATTTTTTTGTGAAGAATCTGCCGGGCAACGGGATCTATTTTGCTGTAATACAAGGATGTACTTATTCCCCCAAGCATGACCACGGCTTGAATGAAGACAACAGGGATTATAATCTCCATAAAAGATTTATTTGTGCCTATACTGTTCAATACGACTTGGATTAGAATAACCGAACTCAAAAAGTTACAGAGTACACCAAATATATTATTGAAGATTGTATAGGATGACCAAAGTGGTATAGATTTATATGTTAACTTCAACATCTCTACATAGCTTCTAAACAATTCCAAGGAAGTCCCTCCGGTTCCACTTCAGACTAAACTGTAATCTTATATTGTTATTGTATTCCTTTGGTTTTTTTCAACAACCTTACAGATTATAGGCTTTCGGTTAGCACGTTCAGAAATTTGCAACATCAAAAAGCGAAACGCTTGAAGCTCCGTTCCGCTTTTTGATCTCAGGCTATGGTGTTCTATTCCAGTTAACCCTTATAAAGTACGCAGAATATTTAACAGCTCCTCCGACATTCTGCTTACTTCCTCTACAGAAGCATTAACCTCTTGCGTCAGTGCAGCCTGGGCATCGGTCAAGCTGGACATGCCGTTGATGGTGCTGATAATATGGTCGATGCGGTCATTCATCTCCTGCGTGGTTTTCTCAATATTGTTTGAAGCCATCTTGCTGTGGTCTGCGAGCTTGCGCACCTCACTTGCCACAATAGAGAAGCCCCGGCCATACTCCCCCGCATGAGCAGCTTCAATGGAAGCATTCAGCCCGAGCAGACTGGTCTGATTCGAGACCTCACTGATGAATTTGGTGATTTCTTTGGTTTCATTCGTTTTTTCTTTCACATCAACTGCAGCCTTGTAGGATTGCTCCTGGACTTCGGCGATATCCTGAGCCTGCTCTGTTACCGATACAATCCCGTGAACAATCTCGTTAATCGCAGTCAGCAAGCCTTCCATCTGCAGGTTTACCCGTCTGATTGTATCCTCTTTATTGATTTCCTGCGTAATATCACGAATCGTTCCTGCTACCCGCAGAGGGATACCCTGCTCGTCCCGGATCGTTTCACCGCCTGCGTGATACCAGCGATACTCGCCATTTTTGGAGCGCAACCGGTAGTTCACTGTATAGTCCGTCTGCCCGGTGTAATCATTCAGATGATTGGCGAAGGCGTCCAGCGTGGGCTGAAGATCCTCGGGGTGTAGCTGGTTGCTCCAGCTGCTTAACAGGTTCGGGAAATCATGCTCGCCTTCAAAACCAATCGTTCGGCGGAATTGCTCCGACCACCAGAACTCATTATCCGGGTTGACCGGATCGCCTGCGATAACCACCATATCCCAAGGTGCTTCCACCAGGGCGCGGTTCACCAGATCATAGCGGACCACCAGTGCGCCCAGCTGGTCCTGCTTGATTTTTTTATCATGAATATCCAGCAAGGCTCCGGCTACCATAATAGGTGATCCGTCAGCGGCACGTACGGTTGTGCCCGTCGCCTGGAACCATTTGTACTCGCCTGCTTTCGTCTTGAGCCGGTATTCAATGTCGTATTTGATCGTGCCCGTCCGGTCCAGCATATGATCCGAGAACAGCTGCAGTACGCCCTCTTTATCCTCGGGATGAAGGCAATTGGACCAGCTCTCCAGCACATTGGGGAAATCATGCTCATCCGTATAGCCGATCATCCGGCGCAGCTCATCGGTCCACCTGAACTCATTGAGCGGATTCACCGGATCCCCCTCATACACATCCATTTCCCACAGGGAGATCTCAATCGCTTCAGTGATCATATTTAATCTGACCTTATAGTAATCCTCGCGTTTATGTATCACGGATGACAGGCGCTTCAACAAACCGAGCAGTTCATCTGAATTAGAGGAAAAATATGTATCGGACTGCTCCTCCTCTTGGCGTTCGGCCAACTCAACATACTGTTGTAAGGCATCGATCAGCTTACGTTCGGCTTGCGGCGCATCACCTTGTGGGGCTTGGGCGGCGTTTCCTTTGAATCGGTTCAGTAATGGCATGTGGTCTCAGTTCTCCTCATCTCGTGGTGTGCTCTGCTTGGGAAAGCTAGAATGAGTATATAACACGCATGAGATTTAATATATAAATTTATATTTAAAATTCAATATAAAACAGCGGCAGAATAAGACTTGACAAAAAGCCTCAGACTGCCGCTGTTATTTGACTGACGTTTTGCATTTTCTTAAAAATTTTCGAAGAAATCTAATCCACTTGGGCTCGTATGCTTCGCTAATTGGAATCCCTTTATAATAAATATTATAAGGGTCCATTCTCCATAGCTTTAAAAGTCCTGAAGGAACATCATGCTTATTTACAGGTGAACTAGGATCTGCTTTGAAAAAATACTCATTACATGCAATACAGTACTGCTTTATTTTCCAGATTAGAACATGTTTTCTTTGGATCAGGGAAACAGTTGGATTTTCTACACTTGCTGATGGACGGTTAGGCCCTAGTACGATAGTAGTTGGAGAAAGGGCCCTTAATTTTTCATATTTTCTACTGAGCAGCGAGACTGAAGCAATTTAGTTGTACAATTTCCACTTGCTTCCTCCGTTTCTGCCAAAAGCAACTGAACAAGATACGTTTATCCACCTACTTGCTGCCAGGTAATATCTACTAAAAAGAAAATACCAAAAAGGCACCTCGCTGACGAGGCACCTTACCTTGAATGTGAGATTATAGATTGTTGAGCTATACTGGATGGCCGGAGAAGATGCGCTTAAGCCTCCAGCTCCTCCGGGGTCCAGTGCAGCTGAACACCGAGCGCAATCAGTTGCTGCTGATAGGCCTCTAGATGCTCTGCCGATTCCCTGACCGCCGCCGGCTCCATCTGCTGCCTGATGGCATAGGCCGCGAGGGTGCCCGCAGCTTCGCCGATATTCCATTCCGTAGGATGCAGCCGGTAGCAGCCGTTGGCGATTTGGGTCATGGAGATGTTCTTGCAAGCCGGGAGCAGGTTCTTGACCCGTACCGGGATCAATGATCCGAGAGGAATCTCGTAAGGATGATTCGGGATATAAAAGGTCCGCTGGCTTACGGTTGTGGGATGAAGGTCCAGATGATAGCTGCCTACGCCCACACTGTCCTCATAACGCTTCGGCCCCTCCGGCCCGCGCAGCTCTTTGCTTACATCTTGCTCTGCTATTGTGTACATCCCGCGGATGCGCCGGGATTCCCGGATATAAGGGGCCTTGGCCAGCCCGTCTTCTGTGCCGAGCACATCTCCGCGCAGGCGCACGCCCGGGTAGCCCTGCCCGCCGTCCAGGCGGGGCGCTTCGGTCTGGAGCCAATACACGAGTGAGAGGGTAAGCTGTCTCGCTCCCTCCAAATGCCGCTCCCGTTCCTCCGGTGATACGCCGATAATTGACCCGGCATAGTAATCGTTCAGTGCCCAGTTCAGCAGAGTGACTTCGCCGTCATTCAGCGGCTCCGTCCAGATGGCCGGGTCCACGATCCGCCGGTAATCCCACAGGGAGATAATCCCCTGCTCATTCGGGAACATTGTGAACTGCTTCAGCTTGCTAGTATCGTCTGCATCTGAAGCGAACCAGCTTAAGATCGGATACTGCGAGAACGATGGGACATATTCGCGCCAGTAAACATAATCTCTTGGACGCGGGATTGTATAGTCTCCACCTGGCACATAGTCCACCGCCGCCACGTGGGTAATCGACTGCATGTCGAGCGGGTCTGCAGCCTCCAGGGCGTGCGGCTCCCCTGTCTCACTGCGGGCTTCAGCGCCGCTGACATGCTCCACTCCGGCCAGCGGCAGCAGATCGCCACATTCCGTGGCGTCCAGATAATAGTCGCCGCGCAGCCTGAAAAGCTTACCGCCCGTTCCCTGCCGGACGGTCACTCCAGTAACGTAATCTCCTTCAGTATCGGCAGCGACCGGCACCGTATGATAGAGCACCTCGATCCGCCCGGTGTTCACATATGGGGCCAGCATCTCCTGCAGAACAGCCAGTGCTACCTTTGGCTCATGTGCCAGCCGGCTGACCCAACCGTTGCCGGGATTCAGTATAGAATTGCTCCTGGCAGCTTCCGTAAGCGGATAATTCCGCCTGTAATACTCCCTGACTCTGCTGCGGAACTCCCGGTAAGACGCGGTACTGCCCGATTCCTCAATCCAGCGGTGCTCATCCGGCGGCACGGCCTGGGAGGTCAATTGCCCGCCCAGCCAGTCCGTCTCCTCTGTCACAAGCACGCGCAGTCCTGCCTTGGCTGCGGCCAGCGCTGCCGCCGTTCCTCCAAGTCCGCCGCCGATAATTACTACATCCGAATGCTTCTCCTGTTCACCAGCCATCTCTCTGTCTCCTCCCTGCCGCAGCAGTTAGATCTGTCTTTCGCCTTCGTCCCGGCGCAGCCGTTCCAGAGCCAGCCGGGCCGCGCCGAAGCAGCCTGCCCGGTTGCCCAGCTCCGCTGGCACGATCCGGGCGGCCAAACTGCCGCCCGCCTGCCCGGCCAGCAGCGGCCACCAGACCGCACGGCTCTGAATGACCCCGCCGCCGATAATAATCCGCTCGGGGTCTACCGCCGCCCCGATGTTAGCTGTCACCAGCGCAAGATCCGCTGTGAAGCGCTCCAGCACCGCCAGCGCTGACGCGTCGCGCTGCTCCGCCGCCGCCATAATCTCCCGCCCGTGCGCATACGCCCGGCCGGTCTCCTCCAGTGCCAGACGCAGCAGCGCCTGGCCGGACACATATTGCTCCGCGCAGCCGCGCTTGCCGCAATTACAGGGGCGACCTCCCGGCACCAGCACGCTGTGCCCCCAGTCGCCACCGCTCCAGGCGGCTCCGCGCAGCAGCCGGCCTTCCGCCAGATTAGCCCCTCCGACCCCGGTGCCCAGGGTCAGCATAACGAGGCTCGACCTGCCGCGCCCCGCGCCCAGCCAGGCCTCGCCCAGCAGCGCCGCGTTGGCATCGTTATCGGCCGCCGCAGGCCGACCGAACGCAGCCGTTGCCCACTGCGTAAGCTGCATCCCCTGCCAGCCGGGCAGATTATCGGTGGCGTAGACCACCTCGCCCGTATCCGCATTTACCCTGCCCGCCGAGCCAATCCCCAGCGCTTCCACCGCAGGATGGCCAGCCAGCAGTTCCTCCACCAGGCTGTGGAGCTGGCCGAGAATAACCTCCCGGCCCAGCCGGGCCTCCGTGTCGCGTCCGGCTTCCGCGAGAATCGTCCCCGCTTCATCGGTTACAAGCCCTTTGATGCCTGTCCCTCCGATATCCACGCCTATGACTTGCCGCATTCGCGCCACCTCCACTACTCTTCGCGCTAGCACATTGTATGCTGTTTTTCACATACATTTGCCCACGCACACCCGCGTTGGTAGAATGTATGCTGTTTTTCACATACATTCGCCCGTCTGCCCTCGAAACAGCAAATTGTATGCTGTTTTTCGCATATACTTGCCCCACTTGCCCTCGCACCAGCCGAATGTATGCTGTTTTCCGTATACATTGGCCCGTCTGCCCTCGCACCAGCAAATTATATGCTGTTTTCCGCATACATTCGCCCGTCTGCCCTCACACCAGCACCTCAGCCCCCGCCCATCCCTTAACCGTTACACGATACATCACATACCATCACTTCATTTCCCCCGCACCCTAGTAAATCCGGTCAATAACCGCCCGGGCGGTTACCTCCTTCATCCGCTTGGTCTCTTCGGCATGGAGCTGCTCCAGTCCCTGGCAGAGCAGGTCGATAATGAACAGCTGGGAGACCTTCGCCCCTACGGAGCCGCCTTCCAGCGGGGATTCCTTCCCGGCCGTCAGCAGCACAATGTCGGCAATGGAAGCAATCGGGGACTTGGCATAGTTAGTCATGGCAATGACTTTGGCCCCGTTCTGCTTGGCCTTCATCAGCATGTCATTCGTATCCAGTGTGCTGCCTGATACACTGATGCCAAATGCCACATCGCCCGCCCCCATCGTCACTGCCATCATCGACTGAATATGGCTGTCGGAATTGGCTTCGACACGCCGCCCGATCCGCAGGAAGCGGTTCTTGGCGTCCAGTGCCGTGATCCCGGAAGAGCCTACGCCGAAGAACTGGACATACCGGGCCTGATCCAGAGCGTCTACCGCCTGCTGCAGCTGCTCCCGGTCCAGCATCCCGAGACTGGATTGCAATACACCAACCATTAAGTCATACAGGTGGTCGGCGTAATCCCCTCCGCCTGCCCCCTGCTCGCCATCCGCCAGAGTCTGCCGCTTCGGCAGGCCCTGGGCCAGCATCAGCTTGAAATCCTGATAGCCCTTGAAGCCGATTTTGCGGCAGAAGCGCATCACCGTGGTCTCGCCCGTTCCGGCAAAATCCGCCAGCTCAGTCACAGACAGATAGATCAGATTATCCGGATGCTCAAGCACACACCGGGCTACCTTTTGCTCAGACTTGGTCATGGACGGGTAATACGTGTTGATCCGGTCATTCATTTCCATTACGGTTCATCCTCACTTTTCTCGCCGCTGCTGCGAACGGCCGGGTGATCAGCTGCGGCCGGGTAATTGCGGAGCCTACCACCACCGCATAGGCCCCCAGGTTCAGCGCTGCCTCCACTTGGCCGGGCTGGCTGATCCGGCCTTCGGCAATGACCGGAATCTTCAGCCGCTGTGCAGCCTGCTCCAGCAACTCCAGATTCGGCCCTTCCTGCTGACGGGAATACGGTGTATATCCCGACAAGGTGGTCGAGACGCAGCTGACTCCAAGCGATTCAGCGTATAGCGCTTCCTCCAGAGTGGAGATATCCGCCATGGAAGCCGCCGGGCTTGCCGTGAGCAGGTCTATGATCTGCTCCAGCGTACAATTCCCCGGCCGGGTCTGCCGGGTCCCGTCAAAGGCTATAATATCCGCCCCCGCTTCCAGCAACTCCTCAGTCTCTCTAAGCGTAGGGGTAATATAGACGTCCGAATCCGGGTAGTTGCGCTTCACGATGCCGATCACCGGCAGCGCAACTGCCTGCTTGATCGCGCGCACATCTGCCGCCCCGTTCGCCCGGATGGCGATGGCCCCGCCTTCCGCTGCCGCCACCGCCATCCGGGCCATAATCTCCGGCCCGTGCAGCGGCTCGTCAGGCAGCGCCTGGCAGGATACAATCAGCCCCAGATGCAGTTTTTCCAGTATATTTTTGCTCAGGGTCCCCACCCTCTCTCCTTATATTATATATAAATTGAACTTGCTACCGCTCCTACAGCTCCCAAATTCCCCCGTCACTCTTCCCTATCTGTATTGTTTCAAATTAATTTTATCATCAGCCCTGCCCTCACGATGGCACATACTGCACAGTTAAGCCCACCTCGAACATCCGGTTCCATGGCATATAGCAGTCGGTGATCTTAACGCTCCCCGAAGGGCTGTGAATCCGCACGGCCAGCTCTTCACTCAGCCGTTCCTGTACACGGGCAGCCACACGGCCGCGCGGTCCGTCCAGTTCGTATTTGCCATAGCCCATCTCCTGCACGGGTCCTTCACTGAGCTCTCCGCGCACTACTGAACAATAGCATACATCCTCGGCATAGCGGAGCGCCAGGAAATCCAGATGTCCTTGTGTACGTCCGTAGATCAGATAGATCATCGCCTGCGAGATTACGGTCCCCAGCGAATTGGAGCTGGTATTCCAGGCGGCATATCCGGCCAGATCGAACAGGAGGTTCTTCTGCCGCAGCATCTTAACCAGCTTCTGATCACCGCCATTGGCATAGCCTACGTCCGCAACAGCCACCGGCATCTCCTTGCTCTGCAGAAGGTAGTCCCCGTACTCTACAAGTTCCATCAGGTTCCGGTATACGTCATAACTGTGAAAAGCATGCTTCTGCGACACCGTCTCCTCCATCGTCTCCCCCGGCGTACTGACCAGCAGAACCAGGTCTGCCTCGGCAGCACTGGATGCGATCAGCCCCCCGGCGGCCAGGATCTGATATTTCAGCGTCTCATAGAAAAAGCGGTCCTCGAACAGCGGCGTCACGAATGCCCCCTGCACAGCGGACAAACGCGGGTAGATCATCGGCCTCCGCCCTTCGGCCTTGTTCAGCATCCGGGCGAGCAGCGTGCAGCCTACCTCATCTGCTCCCGGATACATATAGACCTTAAGCTCCAGATCAAGCACACTAATCCTCGCCCGCACCTTCTCCTGATCCTTGGCGGTATGCCCATACGGCGCCGAATCATCCTGCGGTACAATCATGAAGTCAATCACCCCGTCCCGGACCAGCTCCAGCGCCTGCTTGTTCGCTTCAATATTAATCGCCCGGCGGCCGAGATAATCCTGCAGCACCTCGGCTGGAAGCCGGTGATCAATATCCGCCAGCTCACGGATCTCCTCATCGGTGGCGATTCCCAGCTCCAGCCGGTGGCCGATGAAGCCCTTGCGGAAAATCTCCCGGCCCCAGTCGGCATAATAATCCGGTTCCTCGTCTGATAGAGAATACTGCGGACAGCGCATAATCAGCTGGAACGCATACAGCTTAAGCTGCGGATAACGCCGCCGGATCTCCCGCAGCCGCTCCAGGCGCGCAGCCAGAACTTCAAGCTCCAACTGGTGCAGCCGCGAGGGAATAATGCCGCCGTAGAGCAGCGTATCCAGCGCGACCACCGCCCCATCTGCTCCTTCGCAGGCAGCCTCGAACCAGGACCATAGCTGTTCAACATCTCCAGGGCGTTTCTTCAGCCCCATGATTTCACTTGGAGGCCGCTCCACCAGATATTCCGTACCTTTAGCCAGCAGATAAGGGAATTCATAATTGCAGGGCCGCTCATCGAGCGGAACCAGAATCAGCTTAGGGTGCTTAGACATGCTGGTCCTCCTCCTTCGTCTCCTTCTCCATTTCCGGCAGCTCGATCCCCAGCGCCTCAGCCGCACGCACAGCCGGATCACTGCCGAGCCGTACACCATAACTGCGGCAGGTCTCCAGGCACTTAAGCACATCTTTCCCAGCCAGCGGCTCCAGCGTATTCTCCAGTTGTCTGCGCACAGCCCGCCACAGCAAAGCATCCCCGATTGCCCGGCGCAGCCATGGCCCTGCCTCTTCGATGAACTTGGCATTCTCTAAGCCGCCAAGCCGCACGGCAGCCTGCTCCAGCCGGCTGAAATAAGCGTCCAGCCGCTCCAGATCGCGCTCTGCCAGCGCATCGTCCAGCTCCGGGTAGCCGCCGGAATACAGGCGGCTGTTCAGATTCTGGCGGCAGAAGAACATCATGTCCTCCGCAAGCTCCCCGGCGAATTCACGCACGGACAGCTCCCAGGACAGCTCCGGCATGTAACGCTCGCTGTTCCACATATAATGGGCCATCGTGTGAAGCGTGATCTTGGAGCATTCCCACTGATTCATCGGATTGGCAACGACCGCTGTATGCCCGTAATTGCAGAGCCGGGAGCTGCGCCCGCGCACCGGATCGAGGAACAGCCGGTCCTTATCGCAGTCATTCACCGGAATATTGTCCCACAGCCACAGCTCATGCCCGTAAAAACTGTAATTATCCTCCGCATGCCCCCGGCCGATCTCCGGGGCGAAGACGAAATAGCCGGTCCAGAACACTTTGACAGCGGGATGAAGCTGCTCCCGGATATCCTTCTTGTACTCCGTATTCCAATACGACCAGTATTCTGAAGGACACATAGCCAGGGTGAAGTGCGGCAGACATCCGGCTAAGTAATCATAGACCCGGTTCGTCACATAGGCATGGGCGGTCCCGGAGCGCTCCAGGAACTGCTTGTTGTCGCCTTGGAGCACATAATCTATGTCATCCATCAGCAGGGCGAAATGCCGCACTCCAATCGCGATCATGGCTCCAAGCTTCTCCTCGAGCTTCGCGAAGTCGCCTTGGCTGCGGAATTCCAGATCATTGCCCGGGCTAATACAATAGTAGAAATCCACCAGATGCTTGTCGCATTCCTGCTTAAGGTCATGAATTCTGGCGAACACATCATCCGGGTACGGCTCACGCCATAGCTTCCGGTGATAGAGATCATCCTTCGGCGCGTACATGAAGGCGTTCATCCGGTGCCCGCTCATATAACTGACCGAATCCATCCGGTCCGCGAAGCTCCATGGCACGCCATAGAAGCCTTCAATAATGCCCCGCACCGGAAAAGAAGGCTCATCCTCCACCGTAACCACCGGCAGGCGGCAGCAATCCTCCTCCACGGTCAGGAGCATTTTCAGCGCATCCAGCCCGTACTTCAGTCCCCGACGGTTAGAGGCAGCGACAACAAGCTTCGCATCCTCTCCAATCACCAGCCGGTATCCATCCGCAGCAAGCCCGCCGTCATACTCCAGCATCAGCTGCGCATTGCCTTTATCAGCGGTGGCTACGCCCGGTCCGGCCGGTTCCAGAATTACGATGTCTCCGCCTTCAGCAAGTAGCCCAATTACATCCTGATTCATCGCATACCGCGAGGCCAGCTCACAGCGCAGCTGCGGGCCCTCTACCACCAGCTCTTTCCCTTGCGTATAATAGTCGCGGAACAGATATTGGCAGTCCCGTAACGAAATTCCCATTGAGTTATGCCTCCTTAGTTAGCCTTTTATCGCGCCGGCAATCCCTTCCATATAATACTTCTGCGTGAACAGGAACACGAGGATGATCGGCAGCACCGAGATCATGGTTCCGGCGGCAATCCAGCCGAAGTTATAGGAGAATTGCCCGTTCAGATACGTAAGCGCCGCAGCGAGCGGATACTTCTCCGGGTCCTCCAGGACGACAATCGGCCACAGGAAGTTGTTCCAGAACGCCATGACCTCCAGTAATCCAATCACCGCAATCCCCGGCTTGACGAGCGGCATGACCAGTTGAATGAAGATGCGCAGCTCTGAGGCTCCGTCCATTTTACCTGAATCCCGGATGTCTGCCGGAATACCCAGGAACGTCTGCCGCATCAGGAAGATATTGAACACGGACACCGCTGCCGGAAGAACAACGCCGAAGAACGTATTGCCCAGCTGAAAAGCCTGAATCGTCAGATAATGCACAATCATAGCGGTGGCCGACGGAATAATCATGGTCGAGATCAGCAGCGTGAAGACCAGGTTCCGGCCCTTGAACCGGAAGGCCGCCAGCGGATAAGCCGTCAGACAGGATAGAATAATGTTGAACACGACTCCCAGCAGCGTGATGATGACCGTATTCAGAATGTATCGCGGAAAATTCATGAAGTTCCACACCTGCACATAGTTATCGAACGCAATGAAGGTGGGCAGAATGGCCGGCGGGTTCGCAAACACGTTGCGCCCGGGCATCAGCGAGACACTGAGCAGCCACAGGAACGGCCCCATCATGAACAGGGCAAGCAGGATCAGCAGCAGATAAGTGATTAGAACACGCAAGCTACGCGGCATCAATAGGAATTCACCCCGCCTTTCCGGTTCAGTCTGAATACAAGTACACTAAGCGCTCCCACCATCACACTGACGATCAGCCCGAGCGCCGAGGCATAGCCGAAGTTGAACTGCTCCAGCCCTTTTTGGAAAATATAGACGCTTGAAGTTAATGTGGACGTCCCCGGTCCGCCCTTGGTCAGAATGTAGACCTCATCGAACACCCGGATCGCGCCCATCACCGAGATCAGCGTGCAGAACAGAATATGCGGGCGCAGCAGCGGCAGCGTCACATGTACAATCAGCCGCAGCGGCCCTGCACCATCCACTCTTGCCGCCTCATACAGATCTGCAGGAATGCCTTGAAGCCCGGCCAGATAGAGCATCATGTAATAGCCGAGGCCCTTCCACATCGTAATGAACATTAGAACATACAGCGCCGTGCTGCTCGTCGATAGCCAGGAGACCTGCTCACTGATAATCCCTGCCTTCAGCAGCAGGTAATTGACCACTCCGTTATTGCCGAGCAGCCAGCTCCAGATCAGCGCCACCGCAACCATCGAAGTGACGACCGGTATATAGTAGGCGGCCCGGAACATTTTGACTCCAGGAATCCGGCTGTTGACCAGAATCGCCATTAAGATCGAAATGATCTGGATCACCGGCACAATCAGCACATATACCAGTGAATTCCACAGTGAAATCAGGAAATTATGATCCTGGAAGGCCCGGGTGAAGTTATCCAGACCTACATAATTCGTCTCGGTAATGACAGAATAATCTGTCAACGAGAGCGGTATGCCGTAAATAATCGGCCAAAAGGTAAACACCGCCAGAAACAGCAGTCCCGGCGCCATAAACGCCCATGCGGTAAAAGATTCGGACCGAAACCCCTTGTACACCTGCTACACCTCCCACTCCTTCAAATACCCTCAAAATATATCCATTGGGGGAGAAACTCCCCCTTATCGCCTGTACTTCAGCAGCTTAGGAACCCTGACTGATAATAGTATTGACTTCCTTCTCCACCTTGTTCAGCGTCTCCTTGATATCCGCGCCGTTCATCAGAATCTCCTGCAATCCCCGCGCCAGCGCAGAGTTGATATCTGCGGCGCTTGGAACGCCGACCATGTAATCGGTAGCCTTATCCAGACTCTGCGAGGAAGCCACCTTCGCTTCAGCTTCCAGAGAGCCGTCAGACTCGGTGAAGAACGGATCCTGAATGGACGCCTTGCTCGATGGCAGCGTGTTGGCGGCCTTGGAGAAGGCTGTCTGGTTCTCGGCATTCGTAAGGAAGGCAGCGAATTCCACCGCCTGCTGCGGGTTCTTCGACTTCTGCGGCACGACCAGATTCATCGAATTGGAGAGACGCAGGTTCGCCTTGCCTGTCGGCAGCGGGACAGCAATGGTATTCTTGTAGACATCCGGCGCAGAGGTCTTAATGAAGTTGATGAACGTTGGACCGGACAATTGGAAGGCTACCTGCTCACCGGAGAAATACTGAATCTGCTTGCTGAAATCCGCGTCCTCCTTGAGCACTACTCCTTCCTTCATCAGGTCGCGCATCTGGGTAATCATCGCCTCTGCTTCCGGCGTATTGAAGGCGGCGGCTGTCTTGTCCTCATTCAGGATTGAGATGCCGTCGATGGGGAACAGCTTGGAGACCAGCTGCTGGGCATACCCGGCTGCTCCCGTCTTCTCATGAACCTGACGCGCCCACTCCACCAGCTCCTCGCGGGTCTGCGGCGGACTGGCCGGGTCGAGGCCCGCCTTCTCCACAAGCTTCTTGTTCATGAACAGCACTTCTGTGCCAGTGTACCAGGGAAGTGCATAAGCCTTGCCATCGAATACAGTGGAATTATAAATGCCCTCAAAATAACTCTTCGCCTGCTCATCCGTCAGATACTCGCTCAGATTCAGCAGCGCTCCCTTGCTGCCTAGCTGGCTGGCGAACTCGGTGTTCAGATTCACGACATCCGGGCTCTTGCCGCTGGCCGTGCTGGTCAACAGCCGCTGCGAGATGGCATCATAGGGATAGTCCTTCCACTCCACCGTTACTCCGGGGTGGCTGTCCTCATACTGGGTGATCAGATTATTGAAGTAATCATTGAACGTTGGCTGAAGTGCAATCGTCCAGAATTCAAGCTTCACCGGCTCCGCCGCAGCCGTAGCTTCAGCGCCCGTGCCGGGTTCTCCGGTGCTTCCGGCATCCGGTGTCCCCTTCGTATTGCCATTTCCTCCGCAAGCCGCAAGCAGCATAGACATGGTCAGCAGCAGCGATACTGTGAAGCCCTTTCTGTTAGTTCCCACACCACATTCCCCCTCAGATTAAGTGTAAGGCGAGCGCCCTTCCCGCGTCAGGTTCCTGACTTATTGCTCCCTCTTTGCAATGAGTATATCAGAAATTTTAAATAAATGAAGTATTTTTCCTAAATTAAATTAAAAAAAGAAATAATTTTTCTTTTTATGCCCGCAAAACAGCCTCCGCCAACACCGGAAGCATCTTCCCGGCAAGCGGAGGCTGTGCATAAAATATAATAGAATAGAATATCCCCTTCATTCAGCTCCGGCCTCAGCCAGCCATTGCTTGAGCGTATCGGGATCCCCGATCTCTCCGACCACGACTCTGCTTATCTCGCCCGCCTTATTGATGATATAAGTTGACGGCAGTGCATTGACGCTATACGAGGAAGATATCCTTCCGGTAACATCGATAATGACGGGAAAAGAGAATTGTTGCTCCGCCATATACTCCAATACCGTCCCCCTGGATTCTCCTGCGTTCACGAACAAGGTCTCGACTGGAAGCTCAGCGGATTGGCTTAGTTCATTTAACAGCGGCATTTCCTGCATACAAGGCTTGCACCAGGTCGCCCAGAAGTTAAGCAGCACGACCCGGCCCTTGTATTCGCTGAGGCGCACCTTCTCCCCCTGCAAGGTTACCGCTTCGAACGCCGGAGCCGAAGCACCTGCGGTTATTCTCCCGGCCGGAGGTTGGCTGGACTGCTGAAGATATACCCCGGTTCCGGCAGCAAAGGCAGCGGCAATAATCAGCAGAGTAACGATCCGGCGCAGCTTCATCCCAGCCCCAGACTATGGTGAAAGGCGGCATACAGCGAACCGAACTCTGTACGGATCTCTGCCGTAGTGCCTGACCCCACATGCTTGCCCTGATTCAAGAAGACAATCTGATCGGCCACCCGATCCGCAATCTCCAGCTGATGAGTGGAAAAGAGGACCGTATGCCCCTCTTCCCGGATGCCCTGCAGCAGCTTCACGAATTCGTTCATCCAGAACGGGTCCAGCCCGTTAGTCGGCTCATCCATAATCAGGAGCGGCGGCTTCGCCAGCAGCGCTTGCGCGAACAGCACACGCTGGCGCATCCCCTTGGAGAACGTGGTCACCAGGCTGTTGCGCTTATCCGCAAGTCCGACTAGAGCCAGCACCTCCTCTACCCGCTGTTTGCGTCTGGGAATCCGGCGCAGCGCCGCCCAGAAATTCAGCAGCTCTTCCGCAGACAGCCCGTGGCTGAACTGATAATCATCCGGCATATAGCCGATCTGCATGGAAAAGCGCTTGCGGGATTGCTTCCACTTCAGCCCGTTTACCGTAATTTCGCCTGAAGTCGGCTGTAGAATGCCAGCTACCATCCGCAGCACCGTGCTTTTGCCGGCCCCATTCCCGCCGCACAGGGCAAGTATGCTGCCGCCTGGAACCTGGAAGCTGATCTCTTCGACCAGTGTTTGTCGCCCTATGACCTTGGTAATCTCTTTCACCTGAATTAGCGGATTATCCACGGGAACGCCCCCTCTCCCAGATCCAATATACCGCTAAGATGGACAGCAGCACCCAGGCAGCGCAGACCCCGAGGAACAACAGGCTGCCGCCCGGGCGGCTAATCCATTCCACCCACTGATAATATTCCGGCCCCAGAACCGACCCTCCGCCCAGCTTCACCACCACGAACAGGCGCACCAGCTCCGCCGGATTAAGCATCGTCAGCACAATCAGCGCTGGCTTGATCCAGAGATACGGGAGCAGGCCGAGGCCTGCGATCAGGAATGTCGGCCAGCCGATCACCGCGAAGAACCAGAACGCTACAGAGATTGTCAAGGCCTGCCAGCGGTTGCGGGATAACGAGCCGATGATGAGGGCTAGGGTCAGGAACAGCAAGACCAGACCTGCCGAGAAGGCCAGGAACAGGAAGTAAGTGTCCGCCGCAAAAGCCATCCCGAGCAGACCGCTGAGCAGCCCCATCAGCCCGTAACCAAACGCTACAATCGTCAGCAGGACAGCGGCTAGCCCGGTGTATTTTCCCAGAACGAAGGATAAGGTTCCAATGGGATAGGTGGATAAGAGCTGCCAGCTTCCGTCTTCCCGTTCCGAGGTCAGTGAGAAGGAGCCCAGAAATAACGTCATCAGCGGCAACAGATACAGAATCAGGCTCAGCATGGAGCCCGTAACAGCCGTATAGCCTTCCACCGCGTTATTCGCATGGATCAGCAGCAGCCCGAGACTGAAGGTACAGAATAGGGCCAGGAAGGAATAGGCCCACGGGTTGCGAAAGCCCATCTTAAGCTCTCTGCGGGCGATATGCAGAATGTCAGCCATACTCACATATCCGTCTCTTCGGAATGCGTGCCTTCCTCTGAGCTATGCTCCTCCATATGACCTTCCCCGCTCTGCATGTCCATGTTCATCATATCCTTGTTCTGCTTCCATTCATGGGAGGCCAGCTCTCCGGCGGTCAGCACAGTGCCTAGCGCCTGCTCCTTCACGAATGCTTCTGCTGCCGCCTTGTCCTTGAAGCTGATCACTCCATAAGCCATCGGTGTACGCAGAGAAGCGTCATACACATAGCTCGCCTTGCTGAATTCAATCCAGCTCTTGTCGTTATAGTCGCGGACATAATCCATACCGATCTGCTCCGTGCCATTACTGGTCTTCCACTCATTCATGCAGCCGATATCGTCGAACTTGTAATTCTTGCCGTCCTTGGTCGTTAGCTGAGTGGCGTAAGCATCATCCTTGACCTGCATATTGCAGACCACACAGATATCGACGTCTTCATTAATCGCTACCGGTTCGTATTTCTTCTGTCCGCAGGCCGCGAGGATCACCAGACTCATTGCTACCATCAAGACCAGACTCCATCGTTTCATAATCGCAGTACCCCCAAGTATATGATTGTAATTACAGATAGGAACAGCAGCAGCCAGCCCGCTACCATGACCGTGCCTTGTCCGCCTGCCGCCTGATCCGGGCTAACTGTACCTGCCTCAAGCTGCATGAGCGGCGCTGAATCGGTGGACCACCCTGCCGAACCGCCGGTGTACATATCGCTCAGGAACGTCATCCCCGGTGACTGGAAAAACAGCTGATACGCTGCATTCCCCGCAACCAATTGCTGATAGAAGGGGTTGATCGCATATTTCAGGTCGCTGACCCCATCCCCCGTGAGATCCAGTCCGCCAAAGGCATCCCAGTAATTCCCGTTCATCTCATTGTCCCTGCTGCCTGTGGCCTGGGCCTCAATGACGTTTGCCACAAACCCGTTACGCTCAAAGCGGTTGCCCTCTGCATTCTCGAACTGCACACCGATATAGTTGCGGAGCACCAGATTCTGCTGCAGCTTGTTATCCGAGGACTGCTGCATGTAAATCCCCACCCGGTTGCCTTCCACCCGGTTGTTCATAATCGCGGAATTTCGTACATCGTAGAGCAGAATCCCCTGTGAATGCACATTCCGGCTCTGCTTGCGGAAGGAGTTCCCCGACACCACCACACCCGTAACACCCATCACCATCGCGCCGGTAATGTTGTATTCACCGGTGTTGTTAGTGACCTTCGAGCCATTGATATACATGCAGTGGACCCCGTACCGCAGATAAGCAAGCTTGTTCTGGTCCACCACCGTATTGCGGCTGTTCTCCAGATAGATGCCATCCCGCAGATAAGCGATGTCGTTGCCCCGGATCACAGCGCCGTGAGAGTTATAGAGATCGATCCCGTTGCCTCTCGTTCCCGGTGCTTCTCCCTTGGGAATGAACCAGCTTATTGTATTATCCGAGATCACCCCGCCATCGGCTTCACGCAGGAGTATTCCGTACCCTGCCGAATGAATGACCAGCCCCTTCAAGATGACCCTATCCGCTTCAACGCGAACCGCCGCCGCTTCTCTGTCGTTATTCTGCTGAATCTTCAGGTTCTCAAGCCTTACACCGTCTGCAACGATCAGCACCGCCGCCTGTTCGTCCTTAGCCGTATGCAGCAGAATCGCCTTGCCGTTACCGTTAATTGTCAATCGCTTATCCAGCCGGACCGGACCGGAATAAGTTCCCGGAGCCAGAGTGATGAGATCTCCCTCACTAGCTGAATCAATGATGGGCTGGAGCGGAAGGACTCCGGTGCTGGTGTCTGCGCTTACAATGGTGCCATGATTGAAGGAGCAGATTAACATGCTTAGAATCATGAAGACGAGAACCCTGATGCTGATGGAGCATTCATACCTTTTCACTACAAGCATTGTTCACCCCCACTGTAGGATGGTTTCTTGTGCAAACCCGAATTAAGTGTAAATAAAAGGAATTGAAGTGCCTATAGCCCAAACTGGCTATACCAGCTAGAGTCTGTGACCATTCTGTGATTTATATCATATCCTCTCTTAATATTCGAAAAAGACACTCTTTAATTAAAGAGTGCCCATTTCCAGCTAATATAGAAGCCGTTACATGCTGCGGGACTAATCTTTTACCGGGGTGGAAGGATAAAGCTGTTGAATGAGCAGTATCCCGTCATACTGTTCGCGCGGGATCATTGTCTCATTGAGGACTCCCCATGCCTTGGCGGTACGCGGGGTGTACATCCATTCCGTGGACGCGCTTAACGTGGTGTCTCTTAAGTTGATAAACTGCGCAGCGCCCATGCCTGCACCTATAATCTCTTCAAGACTTCCCTTGTCATGCGGCATAATCTGCTCCACCTTACCGTTGTTCTTGTGCGCACTTCCTTCATAAGCATATAATCCGATCACATAGTTATCTTGCTTCAGGGACCAAGGCAGCAGCTCCCCCATCGTAGGATAGGGTGTCTGATCATAACCGAATCCATTATGCTCGGTAATCATCGTAGAATTGTGTTTGCGGATATGGTAGTTGTGTCCCCACAGAATAATCTTTTCCCCCGGATAGGCTGTGTTTGCGAGCCAAGCCACATTCCCTGCCATCACGCGATCTCTCTCATAGCTCCCCTGCTTAACGTGCTTCTCCGGGTCTACCCCGGCCAGCAGCCGTACAATATGAGGATGGTAATAATCCAGCATATCGATCCTGTTCTGGAGCACACGCTCAAGAGTCGGCACCAGCTTGGGCTGTTTGGGATAGACTTTGCTTAATGCTGCTTTATGATCTTTCACGAATGCCTGGAAAATCATATATTTGCGCTTGATTGCATCCTTCTGGGCTGTAAACTCTCCGATATCATCAATCATATTAAGCTTCAAATACCATTCTTCCGTCCGGGTAAACGCTTTGGCTTTAGAAGAGTCCACCCCGGCAAACCATTGTTCAACAAATGTAATAAAAGAGTCTGTGGCGGCTTGGGAGTCAAACCCGGTCAGCATCAGCGGATGATCTGAACGGCTCTGCTCCGCTATGTACTCGAACAGCGGCAGATTCTCTTCCACCTGCCATACGCCGTAGATGGAGTTCTCCATCAGCTGTTGCGGCTTCAGCTCCTGAACCTGTGTATACGCTGCGGCAGCATCCGCCAGGTTGGACTCGAAGGCGATGACGTTATAGCCCAGCTTTTCATGCAGATACTTAATTAGCCTTACCTTCACCGAATTATATTCGGCGGCCCCATGCGAGGCTTCGCCCAGGCTCACGATCCGTTTATCCGCCAGAATCGGCTGAAGAAACGCCAGATCGGAATAAGTGTCGCCCTTCTCAGCCTTAACAGTTGTGATGATGTTCGCAGTAGCCCGGACGTTCTCCTTCCAGCCGGCCTCTGCGGACATCGTACTCGCAGCGTCAGCTGCAGGCGCCCCTTCCGCATGCACAGCTCCCCTAACGGTAATTAGAGTGAAACTGCACAAGACTGCTGACAATACTGCTTTGCGAAGCAATGGATTCATGATGTTAACCCTCCCTTTGTAGATGTACATCAGCTTATCAGGTGAAGGTTAAATCGAGCGTACTGCCCTGTTTAAAATTAGTTTAAGTTCGGACAGCTGTGGCATAATGCATTCGGTTTTTTGCACACGGTTGAACCTCAAAAAAGCCCTTGAAAGTATCAAGGGCTGTAATGCCGTACGCCTGCGCTTATTGCTGAATTGCTTTGAACGACTCGGTCTGGCGGGTAATTCCCTGCTCCGCCGCGAAGCGCTCGATGCTGGAAGCGCCGAAGAATCCATGGATGCCCTTCGTCCGCTGAATGACATAAGCCGCATCCTCCGGCTCGGCAATCGGGCCCCCGTGGCAGATAATCATAATCTCCGGGTTGACCGCCCGTCCGGCTTCGATAATCGCCTTGATACGCTCTACACAATCGTCCAGGGTCAACGCGGTTACTGCGCCGATGGTGCCCTTGGTGGTGAGGCCCATGTGGGCGACCAGAATATCGGCGCCCGCCTCTGCCATGGCCCGTGCCTGTTCAGGGTCGAACACATACGGGGTGGTCAGCATATCCAGCTCATGGGCGATACGGATCATTTCGACCTCCAGGCCGTAGCCCATCCCGGTCTCCTCCAGATTCTGGCGGAAGACGCCATCGATCAGACCCACAGTAGGGAAATTCTGCACACCGCTGAAGCCCTGCTCCTTCAACTGCTTTAGGAATACCTCCATCACCCGGAACGGGTCGGTGCCGCATACCCCTGCCAGAACGGGCGTATCCTTGACGACAGGCAGCACCTCCGAGCCCATCTCCACCACAATCTGATTCGCGTCGCCATACGACAGCAAGCCTGCCAGTGAACCGCGTCCTGCCATTCTGTAACGGCCGGAATTGTACACAATCAGCATATCCGCTCCGCCTGCCTCACTGCTCTTGGCGGTAATCCCCGTGCCTGCCCCGACACCGAGGAGAATCTTGCCCGCCTTCACCTCTTGTTTGAATCTATCCATAATCTCAGCTCTAGTCTGCTTATTCATTAGTAGCTCCTCCTTATTGTGGGGTTCAGGCCTTCGCGGCCTGCATGAGATCAATCAGCTTCCGGGCTGCCGCCTCGGCAAAGGCCGGATCATTAATCGCCAGGTCCACTTCGATCAGTTCAACTCTTGAGCGGTCCACCTGCTGGCGCAGGGTATCGAACAGCATCCGGTCCTCTTCAGGGCCGTAGAAGGGCTGACCCTCCACATCAATCGCCGAAATACCGCCAAGCGGCAGCATAAGCACCGTACTCTCCGTTGCCATATTGAGCTTCTCGGCCAGCTTCCTGCCGAGCTGTTCATTCTCCTCCACGGTCGTCCGCATCAGGGTGACTGTAGGGTTATGATGATAGAATTTGCGATCCTTGAACTTCTCCGGTACAGTATCTGCGGGGCCGAAGTTGCACATGTCCAGGGCGCCCACCGAGACGACCTGCGGAATGCGGTTGCGGCCTGCGGCCTCCAGGCGGTGCGGTCCTGCGTTCAAGACGCCGCCGATCAGTTCATCTGCCCATTCGGTGGTGGTTAAGTCCAGCACCCCTTCAATGAAGCCCGCTTCGATCAGCGCCTCCATCGATTGTCCGCCGATTCCGGTAGCATGGAATACCAGCACCTCGTAGCCGCGCTCCTCCAGGTATTTGCGCGCTTCGGTCACACACGGCGTGGTTACTCCGAACATGGTGGCTGCGACCAGCGGCTTTTTCTCCGGTTCATAGTCTGCTTCGAACAGGAGCATGCCCGCGATGGCAAACATCGCATTGCTGAAGATCCTGGTCGAGATCGAATTGAGGCCTGAGACATCCACCACCGACGGAATCATCATAATATCGCTGGTCCCGACATAGGGAGCCGTATTTCCTGATGCAACCGTGGATACCAGCACCTTCGGTACGCCAATTGGCAAGGCTCTCATCGCAGGGGCAACCAGTGAAGTTCCGCCGGTACCCCCGAAGGAAATGATGCCGTCAAATTTCCCCTCCTGGTATAACCGGGGAACAAGCTGCTCCAGTCCTTTGGACAACACTTCTGTAGCTAACGCCCGGTCTTTCTTCGCGGCAAGCTCGTCCAGCTCCATCCCTGCGGCGGATGCGACCTCCCGGTTAGACACATCGGGTTGAAAGGCTGGCTCGAATACACCGGTATGGATCATCAGGGCTCTGAGACCCAGCTCCTCTGCAAGCTTCTTGATGTACAGGTACTCCTCACCCTTCGTATCAAACGTTCCAGCTATGGCGATCGTCTTCATTCTGTGGCCTCCTCGTATACGAATCATAGATTCATCATACCGGGCAATTTTATGGATGAAAACGCTTTTATGTCCTATGTTTTTGTGTTTAGGTTAGATTTGTACTGCTTGGGCGAGCAGCCCATGAGCTTTTTGAACATTCTGCTGAACTGGGCATAGTCGGGGTAGCCGACCATTGCGGACACCTCAGATAATTGCAGGTGCGGGGCCTGGAGCAGTATGGCAGCCTTTTGCATACGGAAGCCGACCAGATAGTTCTGGAAGCTGCACCCTACCTCCTTTTTAAACAAGCTGCTCAAATAACTGCGCGATACATGCGCTACCTTAGCCAGATCCGCGAACACTACTTCCTCGCTGTAATTCTGGGCGACATATTCTTTGACGAATTCTACGTAATCGTAATGCCGGGTGATGCCGCTGAGCATTTTGACCATGAGATCATCCTCATCCAGCTTGCCCAGGCGCTTGAAATCGCGGGTAATGGCCGTAATGGACTTCTCGGAGGGAATCCGTTCAAAGGCAGAGCCGCCAATGTAGCCCATAATCTGATTAGTATTGCTGTACATATACTGGACATCAACCGGAGTCTTGACCGGGCCGCCGTAGATCATCTTAATGACTTCAGGCTTAACCTCACCGCAGGCAGTGAGAATGCGCAGCGCCTTCGCCTTGGCAGCTTCCAGAGAGACCACCTTCCGCGCCCCCAGCAATCCGCCTACGGTCAGGCCGAGATGCACACAGATCACATCCGCTCCCGCCTCTGCCATCTGGACCGCCTGGGCTTCGTCGAAGACGAAGGCCACTGTGAACAGCTCCTGCTGATGAGCCAGACGTATAGCCTCCACCTCCCTGTCATAGCTGATGCCGTCTTCCTCCAATGCCTCTCTGAATACCCCGTCAATCAGGCCGACCGTCGGATAATTATTCACTCCCGCGAAGCCTCTGGCCTTAATCTCTTCTATATACAGGGACATTTCTCTCGTTGGATCATTCGCATTCAGCCCGAACAGCACCGGAGTGTCTCTAACCAGCGGTACAATCTCCTTCGAGGCAAAATCCATCACCATTTCATTACTGTTGCAGAAGGGCAGGAACCCCGCCAGCGAGCTTCTCCCCATCTGCCGGAACTTGCCGGAGTTCAGCATTAGAATGAAGTCTGCTCCGCTGTCAGCGGCAACCTTGGCTGTAATTCCCGTACCTGTCGAGACACCGATAATGTGGTTGCCTTCGCGCAGCTCTGACTGAAGCCGCTCCAGTATGGCTGTTCTGTTCAAGCTCTATCCCCTCATCTCTCCAGCAGAATTCCCAGCAGAACATACGCAAGCATGATCCCGCCGGCTGCATAATCCATCAGTGCATATTTTAGCAACCTATAGGAAGTCCGTCCCTTCCCGTTCCCGTAAGCCCTTGCCTCAATCGTCATCGCCAGCTGCTCCGCCCGCGCAAGGGTGGTGACGAGCAGCGGAATCACTAATTGGATGTAAGCCTGTACCCGGTTAAGGCCTTTGGTATCCTTGATATCATACCCTCTGGCCTGTTGCGCCACAAGAATGCGGTCCAGCTCCTGGGTAATCGTGGGGATAAAACGAATAGCCAGCATAACCGTCAAGGCCAGCGCTTCCACCGGAACGCCCAGACGGGATAACGGCTTGCACAGCTGTTCCAGACCTTTGGCCAGATCGAGCGGTTTCGTCGTTAATGTCAGGATGAGCGCAAGCGAGACCAGGAGCAGAATCCGCCAGAATGCGAAGAGCTCATTCCTGAGTCCTTCCTGGTTGAACAGGAGATGATAGAGCATTGGCAGCAGCAGGATGAATAGAATCGGCCGCAATGCCCGTAAGAGCATACGAAGAGGGATTCTTGATAATAGGACCTGTCCCCCGGTGAGGACTGTCGCTGCAATATATCCGGAGGGCGCCTGGAGGTGCATACTGCCCATTGTGAAGGCCGCAAGGAGGAGCAGCTTCGTTCGCGGATCAAGCCGGTGGATGACAGAGTCTGAGGGGACATACTGCCCGAGTACAATTTTATCCGTCATCGTTCAGAGACCTCTTGCCTGCCAGATAGCATTCACCATTCGAAAAATCTCCGCTTCCCTGCAGCTTGCGGGCTGGGGCTTCCCTCCAGAACATTCCCCGATGATTCTCAAGAGCTGAATCGGCTCCGGTACAGGCAGACCGGCTTGCTCCATGCGCTCCGCATGCTTCAGGAACAGTTCATTTACCTCCCAATGTCCTAACAAGCGGCCCTGTCCCATAATCATCACCTCATCCGAGTATTCGGCAACATCCTCCAGCTGATGCGACAGGAACAGCACGGTCCGCTTGTTCTCCTCCTGCCACTTTTTTAGCCTCCTGAGCAAGTCGTTCTTGTTCCCGGGATCAAGCCCAGCGGTAGGTTCATCCAGAATAAGCAGCGCCGGCCCGGCGATCAGCACAGAAGCGATAGCCACAAGCCGCTTAATTCCCCCGCTGAGCTGCAAGGGATGCTGCTGAAGCAGGGCTGCGGGTAGGCCCATCTGTTCCATAACCTGCTTGATCGCTTGCTCCACATTCGCCCGGGATTCCCCTTTCATTGTAAGCGCAAAAGCCAGCTCCTGATTCACCGTTGCCGCAAACAGCTGCTGCTCCGGATACTGAAAGACATAACCGATGTGCGGCACAGCCTTCAGCCTGCCCTGCTGATCCTTTGGCAATGGCTGCCCACGATAGCTATATTCGCCTTTGCTGATCGGTAGCAGACCCTTGAATACTTTGGCGAGGGTGGATTTGCCGGCCCCGGACTGACCGATAACCGAAATCCACTTTCCCTCCTGTAACGTGCAGCTTACGGATTCAAGAATGTCCCGCCCGTTCATCTTCACACTTACATCCTGCAATGCGTAGACCATAAGGTTCTGATCGTCTCCTTCCATTCTGCATGCAGCGGAGCGTCCAGCCCGAGTGCCTGAAATAATCTTACGGCAAAAGGAGGCGCAAACTGATGCTCCGTCATGCTTACACTGCTGAACAAGCCGGAGGGCGTCCCGTCAAAAGCCAGCTCTCCCCGGCTGAGCAGCAGCACACGGTCAGAAGGCAGTATCTCATCCATATGATGGGTAATGTGGATGATCGTCAGCCCTTGCCGGTGAAGCGTGTGCATCACCTGAAGAAGGTCCTGCCTGCCCTGCGGATCAAGCATTGAGGTGGCTTCATCCAGGATGAGGATGGAGGGCTCCATTGCCAGAACAGCTGCAACTGCAACCCGCTGCTTCTGCCCGCCCGACAGCTGATGCGGAGCGGCGTCCATATAGTCTTCCATATGAACGGCTTGCAGTGCACGGGTTGCCCGGCTGAGCATTGCGGCTCTCGGGACCCGCAGATTCTCCAGCCCGAAGACCACCTCATCCAGCACGGAAGCCGTAATGAACTGATCGTCAGGATTCTGGAAGACCAGTCCAGCCCGCTCACGGATGCTTACGAGATTCTGGCGGTTCAAGGTAATCAGCCCTCCCAGCCTCACCTCTCCGGCTCTTGGCAGCAGCAATCCGTTCATTAGCTTGGCGATGGTGGATTTACCGCTGCCATTCGCGCCGATGATGGCAACGAATTCGCCTTGGCGAATGTCAAAGCTGAGCTGACGGAGCACCGGTTGCCCTCTCCGGTAAGCGAAATCTACCTGGTCAAAAACGAGCATGGGCGAAGCTTCTTCCTGCACGGCCTTCATGTCAACCCCTCTACCGCGCGGCTCTTCATGAGCTGGCGGGCGATTTTGCCGGAACCGGTATAGCTGAATTCCTCTACGTTAATCAACTTCTTAGGCAGCTTATAGCTGGCCAGATAGGGCCGGCAATACTTCCTGATCTCATCAAGTGTAAGCCGTTCCCGGCCCTGCCACTGTATCAGTAACGTTACCTGCTCCCCCCAGCGTTCATCCGGTATGCCGAACACCATCGCTTCCCGGATATCCGGATGGCGAAGCAGCACTGCTTCCACTTCTTCCGGGAACACCTTGAGCCCCCCGCTCTTGATCATGCTGCCCGCGCGTCCGGCCAGGCGCAGATGCATCTGCCGGTCCTGATATACGTAATCCCCTGTGCGCAGCCAGCCGTCCCGGAATACCCGCGCCGTCTCTTCCGGCAGGAGATGATATCCGGAGAAGATCATATCGCTGCGGATGTATAGCTCCCCCACCGTGCCTTGAGGAACTTCGCGGAACTGTTCATCGCAGATCAATAGCTCTACACCGCTGAACGGCTGGCCCAGGGAGTCCTGCGGCTCCGCTCCGGTAAGCTCCAGATAGCTGATGTAGCTGGCTTCAGATGAGCCGTAATACTCATAGAGCCTAACCCCGTTGAACCTCTCGCGGCACTTAGGTATAGAAGACACAGGCCATTTGCCGCCGGAGCTAATCAAGGCCTGGATGGACACCCCGGCGTTGCTTGACTCCGCTTGGCGCAATAACGCCTCGGTCATAGCGGGCACAACGAACAGAATCATATCCGGTACACGGGAGCACAGGCTGAGTACGCGCTCTGCATCAAATTCCGGAAGGAGATGGAACGTGGCTCTGCTGTACAGGGATTGCAGCAGGGCGAACAGCGACAGCGAATGCACGAACGGTCCGGGCGCAAGCACATGCTGCATCCGGTTCAGGCTGAACGCCTTCTCTGTAGCCTCCAAGCTGCTGAACCACGACTGATGGGTCCGCATATACCCCTTCGGGATACCTGTAGTACCAGAGGTATACCCGATGAACAGCAGTTCTGGGCTATCTGCGGCTTCAGCCTCCGGCCCGAAGCCTGCCGCCCAAGCCTCATAGCTGCCGGAGACCTGTCCCCTGCCGAAATAGATCTGGGGAATTCCGCTGCAACGACCAGTCAGATCAGCTGCGAAGCATGCTTCACTGACAATCAGCCCGGGAGCGCATTGCCGGATGACCTGCTCCAGCGCTGCTGGAGACCATTTCGGGTCCAGCAGCACGGGAATGCAGCCTGCATAGATAGCACCAAGGACAAATTCGGCGAATTCCATGCGGTTACCGGACAGAAGCGCAACCGTCTGATTCGTGTGTCCGCCCTGCCGCAGACCGCTGGCAACCTGTTGAACCCGCTTCGTGAGCTGCTCATAGGTACAGTCTTCGTGTCCATCTGAAATTGCAATACGGTGAGGGACGAGTGCGGCACGTTCCAGAATGTGTTCTGCCAGATTCACCGGAATCTCACGCCCCCCTCTTCTCCTCAACCGGACTGAACGCCCGGAGCTGCATGGTGATGACAGCGGCCAGCAGAGCCTTGATCAGATCTCCAGGCAGAAAAGCCGCAGACCCGGCAAGTCCGGTCCAGAGCGGAGTATTCGTAATCCAGGCCATGGTCGAAGCGCCGATTAGATTAACGAGCAGAACGCCAAAGATCAGATTAACGGCGAACAGCTTCCAGGCCCGGAGCTTCGGCCAGACCGCTTCAGCGAACCAGCCGATCAGCCCGGCGGCCAGCGGCCAGCTGAACAGATAGCCTGCTGTCGGTCCAACGAGTATGGCCAGCCCGCCGCGTCCGCCTGGTAATACCGGCAAGCCTAACGCGATAAGGATAAGGAAAATGACCAGGCTGAGTGCGCCTGTCCGCCAGCCCAGAAAACAGCCGGCCAGCATGACGCCAAGCGTCTGGGCAGTGACAGGTACAGGAATAATGCCTAGCGATACGGGCGGAACCAAGCCTAGCACCGCGATAAGCGCGGCGAATAAGGCCGCATAGACCAATTCTTTGATTCTCAATTCAATAACCTCCACAAGATAAGATACAGGAATTGGGCGGCTTCCGGTTAGGGAGTCCAGCCAACAAGCTGAATTATAGTGGAGGACGCCTTCATTGTAAACCACGAATTATCAATAGGTTCACAATAAGGATGTGAGTATACCTGATTTTTCTAATGATCCTAAGCATGTTAATATATTTAAAGAGATGAGATCGGAACGTTAGACTTGTGGAGGGTTATAGGCATGACAGTTAAAGAACATATCCTGGCTTTACTGGACAGCAATAAGGGTGAATACTTCTCCGGCGAGGACATCGCCGGGCGGTTATCCGTGACGCGCAGCGCAGTGTGGAAGGCCATCAAAGCGCTGCAGAGTGACGGCTATTCCATTCAGGCCGTCACCAATAAGGGATACTCCCTGTCCCCCCAGACGGACATTCTGTCCGCCGCAGCAGTCGCCAAATACCTGGATGCCAGGGGGCAAACGCTGCGGCTTGAAGTTTTCAAGAGCGTGGCTTCCACGAACGAGCTGGTGAAGGCGCTGGCTTCCGGCGGTGAAGCGGAAGGCAAAGTCATCCTCTCGGAGGAGCAGACCGCCGGGCGGGGCCGGAAAGGCCGGCCTTTCTTTTCCCCTGCGGGGACGGGCATCTATATGAGCATTCTGCTGCGACCCCGGCTGTCGGCGGCAGATGCTACGCTTCTGACTACCTCTGCTGCCGTTGCGGTGGCTCTGGCGATCGAGAGTGTGTCCGGCCTCAGCACGCAGATCAAATGGGTGAATGACGTATTCATGAACGGTAAAAAGGTGTGCGGAATCCTCACCGAGGCTTCCCTGTCCCTGGAGAATGAGTGGCTGGATTATGCCGTACTCGGGATTGGGATCAACGTGGCGCTGCCCGCAGCGGGCTTCCCCGCCGGACTGTCTGAGATTGCAACCTCTGTATACAAGGAGGACAAGCCTCCTGGCGATCTGCGCAACCGGCTTGCCGCTGAAGTGCTGAACCGTTTCTTAGGCTTTTATGATCAGCTCAAGGACCGGCTGTTCCTGCCGGACTACCGGCAGCGCATGATGTCCCTGGGCAAGACGGTCATGGTCATTAAGGAGAATCAGCAGCAGCAGGCCACTGCTGTAGATATAGACAATGACTGCCGCTTGAAGGTCCGGTATCCGAATGGTGATGAGGAATATCTGTCCAGCGGCGAAGTTCGTATTCTGCTCTAACGCTTAGAAACCACAATTCGCAAGAGTTACATGCGGGTTGTGGTTTTTTTGTGCCGTTGTTCCAGCTCGGATATTTGACATGTGAATCAATTATCGATATAGTGTGAATTAGTTCACACCCCATATTAAAGGAGGAAGCGATGCCGAAAAATACGTTCTTTCGATTGGATGAAGCAAGGCGCGAGGAAATATCGGACAAGGCTATGCAGCTTTTTGTGGATCATCTTTACGAGGATATATCGATGAAGATGGTGCTGGATAGCTTGTCCATGCACCCCGGAACCTTCTACCGTTATTTTGAAGACAAAGATGACCTGTATTGTCACTTAATCCGTAATGTGACCCGGAAAAGAGCTGCGTATTTTAATAACAGTACTGAGGATTCCCTTTTCCGCTCTTTCCTTACCGGCTTATTTGGTAACGTGAATGGCACTGCGGCCGAGCCGCTGAATGAGCTGGAGATCAAGCTTACTGAGACTTTTTTACACATTCCCGAGGACATACTGCTGAAAGTATATCTGAACGTGCTAAAGGGCGAGTCCTTCCCCTTGATCAAGGACATTATACGGCGGCTGAGGGTTGACGGATATCTCCGGCCTGATATTGACGACGACCTGATTTCATTTATGTTCGAATCTATGCAGTTTAATTTAGTCATGTTTTATAGGGAATTCGGGATTAAGGATTCTCAGATGCAGCATAAGCTTAGCAAATACTTTGCTGACTTTATGGGTCATGGTCTGCTTGAAGATCATAAATATTCCGAGCTGGTTAGCGATATTAAAAAAGCAAAGGAGTAGAAGTGTATGAACAAGCATATGAGAACTTACGAGGTTTTTCCAGCACCTGTTGGCAGCTATACGGTTGGCCGGACTCAGATGGATCTGGAGTACATGGCTTCGGACCATTCCACAAGAGAACTGACGGCGTTCGTATTCTATCCGTCTGACAGCAGCGAAGGTAAAGCTACATCATCATACATGTTTCCTGAAGTCTACGGGATGTTAAAGGATCAGCCACTGGTTACCGGGTATCTTACAGGGGGTTATTTCTCTATAGAGTTCAAGACCCGGTGTTACGACGATCTTGCTCTCTCCGCAAAGGACAAGCGCTATCCGGTGTTATTCTATGTTTGCGGCGGGGGCGGTTCACCGGAATGGGGCACAGTGCTCTGTACAGACTTGGCCAGCCTTGGATATGTTGTGGTTAGCATCGGCCATCCAAATAGTACAATGTATAAGCGTAAAGACGGACGTCTGTATAATGTATCCAAGGGTTTTTCGGAGGCTATCATAGCGTTGTCTGAAGATCCGGAGATGCAGGCGCTGGCTGGTAAAATGGAAATGCGGCCCGACGATGATACAGCCGTTCAGATGTGCCGTAACGTGCTTGCACTCCCGGTAATTGCCAAGGTAACAGAGTATAGTGAATTACAGGCGGAAGATATACGGTTTGTAGCCGATCATCTGTATAAACTGGACGCTGGAGAGCTGGATTCTATCTTTAATGGCAGACTGCTCTTTGACACCGGCATGGGTATCGTCGGGCATTCTTATGGAGGGCTTACGACGGCGATGGTCTGCCGGGATGACGACCGGTTCACCTGCGGAATTGGCTTGGATAGCGGTGCGTTCGGTCTTCTGGATAGCGACCTTAAGAAGCCCTTCCTCCTGCTGTATCGTGAACCCAACTACAACATGAATGCGGTCATTGGTGCTAACAATAGCAGGGAAACCTATTATTACTCTGTTGACCGGGTTGCGCATTTAGATTACTGCGACATTGTTTTTACCAGTGCTAATGAAGTACTCAGAGGCGAACGGGATGCGATGGAGATGCGAAATGTGGTTACAGATTATACGAAGACCTTTTTTGATTATTACCTCCGGCAGAAGGCGGCAAGTGTAGACAGTCTGGCATATGATGGCGTGGACTTGGTCAAGAAGACCAGGAACAAATGAGCCGTACAGTCTCAATTTTCACCGGCAACAGAGAAATATCTACCCGGCGCTGAAGTTCATATTCTGTCTAAAACGCCAAAAAACCGCACCCCGCAAGCAATGTCTGCGCGGTGCGGTTTTTCAATTGCGGCTTAGTTATGGCTTATGCTTTAATTACGGCTTATGAATGCTCCAGTGCTAAAATCACTTGCTCCCCTGCGCCTGCTGGGTAGGCCCGTAATTCGCCGCTCCGGTGAAGTGAACATCTTCCGGCGTGGGATACACTTTCGGGATGCGCAGATCCCGCTGATATAGTCTCAAATGCTCTCCCCGGGGAGAGATATCCACGACATCACAGCCTCTCCAGTATACCTTGTATTCCTCACCGCGCACCGTCTCCTTCACAGTCAGCGTTTCTAGCAGATGCTCCAGCTCTACAGTATCCCCTGCTCCAACACTACGGATAACAAGCAGGTTCCCTTCCCTCTCAGGTGTGCAGAAGGCTCCGTTAATCTTCATGCTGAGGTTCTGAGCCATCCAGTCATAGACCCGTACTGCAACATCGCATGGCTGCTTGGCTGTGATGGACATATAGCCCCGGTCGGGATAGCTCATGGTGACGGTCGCCTCCTCCGTCTCCTTATCCACCGGCATATTGACGATTACCATTCCGTCATGGAATTCCACCGCCCGGTTCCATACGATCTCAAGGGCCACCGGAGCCATGCCGACGCAGCAGCCCGCAATGGAACGGAACTTGGATAGCGACATGGAATTCACGAGCGAGCCACCGGTGAAGCCCCCGATCATTCTTGTATCAATCTCCCTGTAGGTTATGCCTGCTTCGTCAGGCCGGGTGTTGTCTGTGACCACGTAGGAAGATACCTTAAGCTGATTCTCCACCAGCTGGTTCCGCGCAAACAAGGTCATATCCTCCCAATATTCCTCATACCCGGCCAGAATCAGCTCATTCGCACATTCGATCATATCCTTAATACAGCAGGTCTCGCAATGCTCCTCATGCGGCGGATGCCACTGGGCATATTCCGGCACCCAGCCGAAGGAGGAGGACAGGCTGCGGATATAATCATAGATTCCTTTACCTGCGGTAATATACCGCTCCTTGCCTGTTACCCGGCCCAGACGTACCAGCCCGGAAGCTACCCAGCCTGCGGAATGGACATGTCCGAAGAATTCCATCCTGTAATTGAAATAGCGCGAAGGTCCGAGCAGATGGTTGGCAATGCCCGTTGCCAGATCAAGCGCGGCCTCATCTCCGGCAATTTCATATCTGCGCACCAGAGAATGCAGGATAATGGCATTGCGGATCGCCTGCTCCCCCCGCCCGGTATGCCTGGACAGCTCGAAGCCGCCGTCCTTCAGGTACACATCATTGGGGAATTCGTACAGCGGCTCCTGCTCCTCATAGTCCCCCGACCAGAACGTTCGGACCTTCCGCTCAATCACCAGGGAGCGCATTCCCCTCACCAGCCCGGCCGCTTTGCTCTCCGCCTCCTCATCCCCGGGATCATTCTCCAGCATCCGGTTCAGCGCGGGAAGAATATAGCCCATTTCGTGAAAAGAGCTATGATTCGTATGCGTCCACGGATAAGGCTCATGAAAGCGCAGGCCGTGCTCCCCCCAGGACTTCATCAGATGACGGTAAAAGGATTGCTGCACCGCAGCGCCTTCCTCCGTCTTCAGCATTTTGCGCACCGCATCGATGGCCTCATACCAAGAGCCGACCAGCTCCGCATCGTCCACCCGGCAATGGGCAGCCTCGGCAGGCTTCTTATGCGGCAGTATAAGCCAGTAGGGTAGATTGTCTTCCTGCTCATCCACCATAGAGGTCAGATACCCCAGAACGAGCTTGGCGTTGTGTAACGGTGTGAACTTTTCGTAAGCTTGACTTGACATGTTGTCTTTCCCTCCGCTGGTTAATCTCCGGTAACCCTCACCTTGAAATCGTCAAAATCGATGGACGCGTTCGCATAACCGTCGACGCCGAACAGCTGTCCTGTCAGTGAGCTGCCGCCGGTATGGCGGAAGGCGAAATCTGTAGCAACCGGAACAGATTCATTGTTAATATAGACGCTGTACGTCTTGGCATCCCAGTTCGCGACCATTTTGATGGCGTACCATGTGCCCAGCGAGAAGTCTCTCACCTTGACCTTGTTGGAACCGCCATTTTGCACAAGGATTTTACCGGAATCGAACGCTGTAACCATCGAATAGTTGCTTGTACCGCTATCATTTCTTACCATGGCGCCGTTGGCATACTGGAAGTTGCTGTTTAACCGGACGCGGTACTCTATGACAATGCGCTGATTCCCCGCAGCACTAACCTCCCCAAGATAAGGCAGGAACAGGTTGGCTTTGCCTGATACCGCGGTCGTGGTCAGCCGCAGAAATTTGTTGCCGGCTTCTTCCTGGACTAAAGCCGTAGCGCCATTCGTCAAATCCTGCGTAGTAATGCCGTAAGGATATTTGCCTGCTGTATCGCCGGAGAAATCCCGGTATGCCTTATAGGTTATACCGTTCTGTGTCGTATTCAGCGAATTCAGCAGGGCGGCTTCCGCTTCAGCCAGCGCATTCAGTTCTGCATTGAACTGCGCCTGGGTCAGCTCTGCATTACCGGCCAGCCCCTCTGCATGATCCACGGCGGCAACGAAGTCAGCATACTTGGCTGCACTATAATTGCCTGCCCCGCTTCCAAGCGGGTAGGAGTTATTAGCCAGCTTGCTGCGGAGCTGATTCACGATCTCATCCAGTCCATAACCCGGCACAACCTCTACAGAAATCGTGGAAGAGAACTCCTGGCCGCCCATCTTGAGGGTCGCCGGTACCTGAACCGTGCCAATGGTACTGAAGTCCAGCCCTGCGAGCTCACCGCCGACAACCTCGGCCTGCATCGGCTGGTTATGATAGACAGCATTCACCACGCCCGGAGGCGCGGGAGACACTCCCGAAGGCGTCTTCAGTGTTGTAGTGACCTGAACGGCATTTGAAGCTGCAATAACCGTTACGCGGTAGGTGGCTTGCTTGCCCCCGTATGAGGCAGTAATTAGCGCCGTGCCCGGTTGAACAGCACTTACTGTATGGGTGGCCGGGTCGATGGCCGCTACTCCAGGATTGCTGATGGTGTACTGCGCACTCCCGGTTACATCCTGAACCTCATAATTGTTGTAATGGGCTGTTGCCCGCAGCGGGGAGTTGGTCTGTCCACTGTTCAGCACAGCCTCCGGTCCGGTGAGTGCCAAGGACTGTACCGTTCTGGGATCTGCCTTGACGTTAACTGCCACGGTAGCAGTCCGGCCGTTGTAGGCGGCAGTAATTGTTGCACTTCCTGCCCCGGCGGCTTTCACCTGATTCCCTGCTTGAATCATGGCTACGTTCGTATCGGACGAGCTCAGGACCACGCCTGCCGTGACAGCAGAATAAGTAGTGCCTGTTACTGTATAGAGGGGCAGGCTGCGGATCTCGTTAAGACCCAGCGTATATCCGGGAGTCCCGAACAGCAGCTCCGAGCTATTCAACCGGGATAGATCCAGGCTGTCGATGTCGGCCAGATTATTCCCCTTGGTGAAGCGGAGAACGTTGTCTCCCTGCTGAAGATAGATTTTCGCCGTGGAGGCTCCCCAGCGGTTCGCGCCGGAATAGACAATATTCATCGACGCTCCGGGCCCGCCGTTGACCGACAGGATATGGGAGGCATCCCCCGCATTCGCAGAGCCGTTGCTGTTGCGCACGGACATCACATAGAAGCCCGCTTCCGGCACGTTGACGTTGAACTGGGCATAGTCGTAAGCGTTAGCCAGATTGGTGATCTTCATCCCGCCGGAGGCGGAGCTTTCGCGCCGGACTGCCGGGGATGAAATGCCAGCCGGATCTTTTACAAGCAGAGCTTCTTCAGCTTGATAACGAATCCGGGCCGGCTCGCCTGATGGGATTGCTATCGGACTGTTCGGATTAACGGGTTCTCCCAGGTTCGGCGTGTTGTCTGCGTTCCAGGTGAACTTCTGTGCTCGGACATTGCGTGTCCAGCCTGAGCCAGGCCAGCGGGCGGAATGGTAGATGATCCAGTCCTCGCTGCCGTCCGGTGAGGTCACGATACTGTGATGGCCCGGGCCATAGACACCGTTCGCGCTGGAGAAGATCGGCTGATTACGCTTGGTCCAGGAAGCGGGATTCATCAGATCAGCGCTGGTGCTGGCGGTGATCAAGCCGAGACTATAGCTGTCTGTCCAGCTTCCGTTGGCGGAGTAGACCAGATTGATCTTGTTCCCCTTGATCGTAATCTGCGGGCCTTCATTGATCCGGCCGGGTGAGGTCTCCCAGTCATACTCCGGTGTGGACAGGAGCACGCGCTGCGAGCTGATCGTCCAGGGATTGCTCATTCTGGCGATATACAGATTCTGAAAGCTGCCATCGGTGTCCTCCCAGCCGGACCAGATGAAGTAGTGCTGGTCACCGATCGTCAGCACAGTGCCGTCAATCGCCCAGCGGTCCGTGGCATCGGTAATCTTGCCTTTGAAGGTCCAGCTTCCGGTCATCGGATCGGCACTGGCATTCTCCATCACATACATACGGTGGTTAGCATTGGTTCCGTTATCGGCTGCAACGTAGATATACCATTTGTACTGGCCGTCCGTATCTTTGAGATAATGCATCTCCGGCGCCCACACGTTGGAGCTGTACATGGTTCCCTTAACTGGCGACCAAGCCAGACTCCGCTCGCCTGCTTCAATACCGGTAATCGTCTTCGACCTGCGGACCAT
The DNA here is from genome assembly GCF_038000365.1 of Paenibacillus sp. FSL R7-0333. Taxonomy (NCBI): domain Bacteria; kingdom Bacillati; phylum Bacillota; class Bacilli; order Caryophanales; family Paenibacillaceae; genus Paenibacillus; species Paenibacillus sp. FSL R7-0333. The sequence continues at coordinate 3,526,384 of NZ_JBBOBZ010000001.1, read as the reverse complement.
CACTCCACTGGCATTAACAAAGGTGTTGTAATAATAGCCGTCCGTGTGCTTGTATACCCAGGGATCGGCCCCGGTCTGCATGATGACATTGTAGAAATCCGTCACATTCGTTCCTCCTTGTGCAGCCACTACCGGCTCTGGTAGTGACGTCCCCGACTCTTCCGCCGCAGCTCTCCCTCCCCACTGAGGCAGCATGAGCAGGACCGCTAGGCTGAGCAGCAGAGCTTTGACGCTTGTTCTGGACCACTTCTGTTCTTTCCGGGCTGAATTAACCGCTTTCATTTTTTCATCTCCTTCTCGTTCGAATGATGACTCCGGCTAGCGTACTCATAATACCCTCCAGGACCGCTTAAAAAAATGGACTATCTTAAATTGTTTTTGTAACCGTTTTAGTAGAAAATAATTACAGTGCGGCGACGAGCCAGGTCAGTAACCAAACAATTGGATACTTGGCTAACAAATAATTGGATAAACGCAGCTTAATTTCTCGACATCTGGCGATTGCAGGGGAACAAGTGGAAAAAGAGCAACTGCTGCTCACGGATTCAGGCACTTTAAGTAAATAGCGCTTGAGTAAGTGTTGTTTATCCACCTGCTGCGCCAGGCAAGGCCGTATCTCCATCAGCAGGTGGACTAAATCCAACTGTTCCCCCTTCCCGCCTGAATCATCCTGAAGCCTGCCCTCCCCCATGCAGCCAAACAGGGCACCTCCCGATAAACGGAGGTACCCTGTCCAAACTCATATACTATTAACTCCTCCCGGCAGCTTCGGAATTTTCACGTTCACGGTTGTCCCATAGCCCAGCCGGCTGTCAACGGTAAGTCCGTAGCCTTCTCCGAACAGATGGCGGAGCCGGTTATGAATATTCAGCAGCCCGATGCCCTGTGCCGATTGCCCGGTCAGAGCCAGCTCCTTATGCTCCAGGCCAAGCTTGGCCTGAAGGGCGGCCAGCTCCTCCGGCTCCATTCCCCTGCCGGTATCCGTAATACAGAAGCACACATCTCCGCGCGCATCCAGGCTCCCGGTAATCTGAAGGCTTCCACCCTGATCCATCCGTTCCAGCCCATGATAGACCGAATTCTCCACAATGGGCTGGAGGATCATCTTAGGGGTTTGCAGCTCCAGCAAGCTCTCCTCCACATCGAGCGACAAGGAGAATTTATTCTCGTAGCGGATCAGGATGATCTTCATGTAAGCTTGTATGCAGTCTACCTCTTCACGGATCTGCACAAGATCATCCTTCTTGATGCTATAGCGGAAGATCTTGGACATGCAGTACGTAATTTGCGCAATCTCTCGGCTTCCGTACTCCAGTCCGATGCTGCTGATACAATTCAGCGTATTATACAGGAAGTGGGGATTAATCTGGCTCTGCAGGGCAGAGAACTCCGCCTGCTTCTGGCTCAGCTCGGATTCGTATAGTCTGGCCTGGGTATTGAACATCTCCCGCGTCATTTCGTCCATCTCGTCCATCATCCGGTTAATATCCTGGGCCAGCAGCCCCACCTCGTTGGTGAACCGGACTTTGATCCGGAAGCCTCTGTCCCGCCCTGCCACCTTCTTCATATCCATGACCAGTCCCATCAGGGGACGCATCAGATTGTGCATGAAGAAGCTGCCTGTAATAATCATACTCACAATAATACCAAGGCCCACCATAATGCTGACCTTCCGCATGGGAATCATGTCGGCCGTCAGTTCCTGCACCGGGATCATACTGACCACACGCCACCCGTCAGCCTGCTCCAGCCCCTTAACCTGAACGAGAACCTCCTTGCCGCCGATCGTTGCTTTTACCCCGTTAAGCAATTGGTTCTTGTCCATAGACAGCACATCTTTGATCACATTGCCCCGCGCATAGGAATTGGTGGAGGCAACCACCTCGTCCCGGGTATTCAGAATATACAAGGTGGAGTTCTGCGTTAATTCCGTATTCGCGACCAGTCCCTGCATTTTGTCCATATTGACCATCACCATGCAGTAACCCGTAATCTGTGAGAAATGGACGCCCCCGATCGACTCCACAATGGGAGCAATATAGAAGAACTGTTCCGTTCCTGTACGGTCATCCTTCAAAATGGCGGTGAACTTCCCCTTCTGCCGAAGCGCAGGATCGTTCTTGTACGGGCGGATAAAGGTCTCATACAGGTTAATATAAAAAATATCGCCGCTTGCAGAATCCTCGCTGGAGAGGCGTCTTCCCTGGAGGTCATTGATCATGATGCCCTTCACATAGGAATTGAAGGACCGCATATATTCCATCAGATCCAGTGCATAGGGAGCGCTGTCGAACGCCCTTTTGTAATCATCATCGGCTATGGTGAATTCCTGAATCAGCTTGCTGTTGACCGCAAAGCCAGTGCTGATCCGGATATCATTGAACACCGAATCAATCTTGCGGCGGGTCTGCTCAATCATCTTGTTGCTGTAGGTGACCGCCCGCTTCTGTGTCAGATTCGAGAAGCTGTAGAAGAAGTAGAACTCCATGACCATGAAGATCAGGATGGAGCACACGATGAACAGCCATAGCTGATGCTTCAATTTCACCTTGCCGGTCTTCATGGTCTGCGGCTCCGTTCGGCTTCCCTTTTTCTGAATTTGGCGGGCGTCATCCCGCAGTGCTTCTTGAACACCTTATTGAAATAATAGTAATCTACATACCCGGACTGGATGGCAATGCTCTCAATGGACAGGTCTGTCTGCTGCAAAAGCCCGCGGGCTTTCCTGATCCTCAGCTCAGCCACGTATTCAGAGAAGGTTTTGCCCAGATTCTTCTTGAACAATTGACAGCAATACACCTGATTGATGAAAAATTGGACCGACAGCTCCTTCAGATACAGCTTCTGCTCATAATTCCGGTCGATATAGGCGACCATCCGGTTGAAGCAGGAGAGAATATCCCCTTCCTGCAAAGCACGGCTATTCCCTTGCCGGAGCACGGTAAGAACGTCATGCAGGAAGCTGCACAGCGACTCCAGATCCTCGAACCGCTCCTTCAGCTCGGCATAATTCAGGAACTCCAGCTCCATGTCTCTGAGTTCTTCCGAATAAGCGCTCGTCAGAAGTCCGACGGCCTGATTCCATAAGTAGACCACCTCAATCATTCCCAGCTCATGAAGCCTGAAGTATTCCTGCAAGCCCAAGATGTATGTCTCGATGCTGTCGTATTGATTGCCATGAACTATAGAGTGCAGCTCATCTATACAGGGCTTCACCAGAGGCAGCTTGGGATTATAGTGAACCGCGCCGGAAGCTTCATCCACGAATACCCGGGAGGCCGCCAGCTCGGCTTCCTTGATCAGCTTGCTGATCTGCTTAAGCCCGCTGCCGATACTGCTGATCCCCACCACAGGAAGCCCTGGACTGCCTGCGGCCGCAGGCCATTCATCCGTGATTCCTTCCAGCTCACTCTCCTGCTCTGTGATCAGAACCGCCAGCAGGGTGCTTGCTCCGTTCTCTACCTCCAGCACATGAACCGGCTGCCCGTCCAGCTTCAGCAATTCACTGAGCTTCGGCCGGTCTGCCTCATAATGGACAGCAAGCACCTGGCAGCAGCCTGCACTCATGCCGGCAGGAAGGCAACGCCTGATCTCATCTTCATCTGCCGAGGTAAGTGCATCCAATAGAAGATGATTGCGCGCCTCACTTCGCCGGGAGAAGTGCAGGGCGAGCTTCGCCAGGAACGTATCGGTCATATCCACATCCAGCGGCTTCAGGAAGTAATCCAAGGCCCCGTAGCGCAGCGCTTCCTGGGCGTATTCAAATTCCGCATACCCGCTTATAATGACGAATTCCGAGTCTATGCCCTGCGCTTTGGCCCGCTTCATCAGATCGAGCCCGGAAATCTCCGGCATCCGGATATCTGTGACCACCAGATCCGGCTCCTGCAAGGCGATGGCTTCCCACGCCTGATATGCACTTGTGAACTGTCCCGAGATTTCAAAGCCATACTGCTCCCAGTCAAAGGCATTGCTGATCCCTCTAATCGCCCACGACTCATCATCTACAATAATGACCTTGTACATGGATATCCTCCTGAGACTGTGGATTCTTCTGATGTGGTTACATAAAGGAAATGCGGATAAACCAGGCCAATGAACAGCCAGTGGTTTATCCGTATTTCAGGTGTTACTTCTTATTCGCCGTGACTTCCCTGTAGTTCTTCACATTCTCTTCCTGAACCGCTTTACCGCCGGCATCCATGTATTCTTTGACCAGCTTATCGTACAAGGCGTCGAATTCGGACTCCTTGGCCACGATCAACCGGTCAATCATCTGCTTGTTCATATCGCCCAGCGTCTTGCCGTATTTGATGTTGGATTCGTTCGGCACCCCGTAATAGAAGGATGAATAGCCGTCTGTTGTGTTAATTTTGTACGATTCCATAGCGAGCTCCTCATACTGCTTATCCCCGGAGGCCAGGGCTGCGGCATAGGTTTTGACGTTCTTTTCGGTGTCGCCCAGCTCAGCGCCGTTAACAATCATCGTATAATCCATGTTCAGATTACTCATTTGCATTTTCTCGCCGGTCTGTGCAATCCCTTGCGGGATGCCGTCTTTCAGAGTATGGTGAACGCCTTCTTCACCAAACTGCAGGAAGAACATCACCTCCGGGTCCGCCATCCAGTTCAGATATTTGACTGCCAGCTCCGCGTTTTTGCTGCTTTTGGGAATGAAGGAGAAGATTCCGTTCTCATTATATACCTCTTTGAGGTATTTGCCTTCGGCATTTTTGAAGGTATCCACCGGAACATAGTGGGCATCCGGCGAGTTTTGCTTCAGCGGAACACGGATTTTCTGGGTCATCGGATAATCCCAGTTGGCGGCATAGAAGCCGACCTTGCCGTTGGTGACATCGGCATCCGCCTGCTTGGTGGTTTTGTCCAGGGCAAAATCGGGGCTGATCAGCTTCTCATTATACAGCTTATTCAGCCATTTATACGCATCCTTGTTGCCCGGCTTCAGCCAGTTCGGCGTGGTGACGAATTCCTCCTCTGACATCTGGCCCCAGAAGGATTGAACGAGGTTGCCGAAGGTGTAGTTCATGCCGGCTGCCGCCGTTGCCCAGGGAATGACACCGTTCACATTGCCCGGGTTCTTGTCGCGGAAGGCCACCAGCGTATTGTATAACTCATCTCTATTGGTCGGAAGCGGCATCCCGAGCTTGTCGAGCCAATCCTTACGGATGAACATCCCGTTCCAGGCCAGCAGGGTGCGCTTGCCCGGGATGGATACCTGCTTGTCGTTATATTTGCCGTAAGCGAGAACGTTCTCCCCGAGATAAGCCTTTAATTGCTGGCCGTGGCTCTCCAGCAGCTCATCGAGCGTGTAGAGGCCGTCGCTTTTGGCAAAGCGGGTCACCAGTGTCCCGTCATAGGTGAACGAGATGTCCGGAGCCTGGCCCGCAGCCATTAATACGTTCAGCTTATCAACCTCCTGGGACCGGGGAACCGGTACATATTCAACAATGGCGTTATTCGGCTTGCCGAAATGCTCATTCACATATTTCGTCCAGAAATTATTATTCAGATCCGGCTGGCCCTGAACCCCTCTGTCGAACACCTCCACCGTCAGCTTTGCAGGAGGATCAGAAGGGGACTTTGCTGCATTAGACGACTCCGGCGCGGCTGTCTCTTTGCTCTCTTTATCATTGCCGCCGCAGCCCGCTGCAACGCCGGCCAGCAGCACGGTGCTGCACAGAACGGCCGATATTTTCTTGATTCCTGTCTTCACGGTATACCACCCTTTCATCTCTTATCATGATAGTAATCCAGATTATAGCTTCCTTGCCCAGGCAGCTTCAACTTCCGCCAGCCAAGCATCCCCCCTTCCCTGGAGTGTACCGCTTCAGCCCTTGATCGCGCCCGTCATTACACCGTCGACGAAATACTTCTGCAGCTTGGGATAGATCAGCAGAATCGGAATGGTGGTGAACATGACGCTTGCGGCTTTCAGCGACTCTGGCACGATGAACGAGCCTACACTGCCTTCGCCGCCCTGCTGGCTGTCGAGCTGCTGGTTGGCTGAGATGATCTGGTACAGCTTGAGCTGCATGGGATAGAGCTCTTTTTTGGTAATATAAAATAACGCATCCTGGAATCCGTTCCACCGGTCTACGGCATAGAAGAGACTTAAGGTGGCAATCGAAGGCAGCGAGAGGGGCAGGACAATCCGGAGAAGAATTCCCAGATCCGAGCACCCGTCGATGGACGCCGATTCCTCCAGACTCTCCGGAAGGGAGCTGAAGAAGGTTTTCAGGATAATCAGATTAAATACACTCATCGCGCCCGGCAGCACCAGACTCCATATCGTATCCATCATCCCCAGGTTCTTGATCAGGATATAGGAAGGAATCAGACCGCCGCTGAAATACATCGTGAAGACCAGAGCGGACAACAGGAAGTTTCTCCCCCACAGCCGCTTTTTCGTTAACGGGTACGCCGCACAGATCGTCAGGAACATACACACCACCGTGTAAAAAATCGTCAGGACAATACTATAGCCCAGCGTATACAGCATATCGGCATCGCTCAGAATCGTCTTATACGTCTCTACAGTGAAGTCTACCGGCCATAAGCTAACCTTTTGCGAGATAATCGCTTCGTTGGAGCTGAATGATAGCGCTATCATATATAAAAACGGGACAATGCAGGTGAACGACAAAGCCACTATAAAGACTATAATCGCAATATCTGCCACACTTGTTTTCCGGCCAATCCGCCCTGTTCGTATCGTACTTGCCGCTCTCACCATATCCCATCCTCACCCAATTTCTTCGCAATATAGTTGGCACCGATCAGCAGGGTCAGACCTACCACAGACTGGAATAGCCCGACGGCCGTTGCCTGGGAGAAGTCTCCCGAGCTGATGCCCACTCTGTACACGAAGGTGCTGATGACATCGGAGTATTCGCTGACCAGTGAATTACCCATTACAAACGGGCGGTCGAACCCGATCGATACCATTCGGCCAATCTGAAGAATCAGCAGAATGTTAATCGTAGATTTAATGCCCGGCAGTGTAATATGCCACATTTTGCGGAGTCTGCTGCAGCCGTCCATATCGGACGCTTCATACAGCTCCTTGTTGATGCCGGTAATCGCCGCGAGATAAATAATCGTCCCCCACCCGATGTTCTGCCATACCCCCACAGTAATATAGGTGACCAGCCAAGGGGTCTTCTGCGACAAGAATTCAATTTTTGACAGGCCCAGGCTATCCAGGAAAAGATTAACCATCCCGCTGTTGGAGAACATCAGATAGACAATCCCGCCGATAATTACCCAGGACATGAAGTGAGGCAGATAGAGAATCGTCTGCGTTAATTTCTTAAATCGGGCCATGCGGACCTCGTTAAGCAGAATCGCCAGGATAATCGGGGCCGGGAAGCCCGCCACCAGATCCAGCACATTCAGGACCAGCGTATTTTTGAGGGCACGGTAGAAGCTGTCCTGCTGAAAAATAAACCGGAACACATCAAGTCCGACCCATTCGCTTCCACTCGTCCCCTGAAAAATATTGTAATCCTGAAAGGCCATAATCAAGCCGTAAATCGGTGCATATTTAAAAATGGCAATGTACAGGAGTGGCAGCAGCAAAAGGATGTAGAGTAGGCCATCTCTCCTGATCCTGAGCCAAAAGGTGTGTCTTCGCGTGAGTCCGATTTGATCTTGCTGATTGTTTAAAACCGCTTTCATTTCTCCCATCCCTCCGGCTGTATTAAGGAGCTCTCTTGTTCTTCATTATAGCTACCCCGGGAGATAAGAAAATGTAATCGCTTAAATGAATTTGGTAATAACTTAAAAGACAGCCCCCGGAGGGACTGCCTTAAGCTTCATTTCATAATCAGATCGATTCTGCCGAACAACAGCTTCACCAGCTCGGTGGGACCCGGCAAGCCTGGTTGAAATAACAGAAGAATGGTAAGTCCCGCCGCAGCAAACGTAATGCCTGCAATCACCTTTCTGGCTTTCTTGTCCTTACTGCCCCGGAATTCAAAAATAATGATCCCGCAGGACAGCAGCAGAATACTTAGGATCATTGCCATTTTCATGCTTCCCACATCCTTGTATGGTTGCTGGAATTCAGGCGTACCCTCCGTCAGTTGGCCGATTGCTCCGGTATGCCTTGGGGTCCGGTTGATCTTCCGTTGCCAGTAATACTCGTCTTGACGGAGACCTCCACCTGCAGCTCGGGGTACATAGTCTCCCACTGTTCCTTCTTTGCCTTCCACTCTTGCGGGTAATGTTTGCGGAAGGAATCGGCGAATCTGTAAAAGTCGGTCTTCTGCTCCTTTTGGGACATATGGAGTGCCTGATCGGCAGCTTCCTTAAGCCGTTTCTCCCATGCCTTCTTCAGTGCCATCACCTTCGACGGATCAGTCAGATTGGCATCGGTTGTATTCAGAACGACCTCCCCACTCGCCACAATCCGGACCTTCATCATCCATTCCCCGTTGACGATGCTTGGCTTCAGCATGGTGGTGATTTGTTTAGACAGGATCGAGAAGGCCCCCTTCTCCCCTTCCAGAGTAACCGGCATGATAATATTATTAAGCTCATTAATCATGAGCAGTACTCCGAGGCTTACCGGTTCTTTTACAGTGAGGGAATAACGGCCGTGCTTATAGAGGCTTAACCCCTTGAGTGAGGGGGTTGTCGCATTCGGTCCATCGTTCGGTTCCGGGGGAGCAATCAGGATACGGGTTAGGATGGCCGAACCGCTGGCTCCCTGAATGGATTGGGATAATTCCAGCAGAGTCACACGCGTGCCCAGGTTCATATTCGCCATTTCCCGGAGAGATTCGGAGGAGCTGCGCTCCAGCGGGTCCAGCAGGGCAAGAATATCCTTGGCGGAATCCTTGCTGGAGAAGATATATGCATGTTCGCGGAACTGCGGATAACGGAGGAAGAAATCGACGAATTCACGCAGCCCCTGCTTCCCCGCCTCTTCACTGATCACAATCACCTCACATTGGCCCCAGAACATATGGCGGGCGACCTTCCGCTGCAGCCGGTTCAAGGCTTCCGCAATGTTCACTCCTTCAGCAGTGCGGGTCATGGTGACTCCGCTTGCGCTTTCGCCTGCCCCGCCGCTCTCCGAGCCGCCGCTTCCTTTACGCGGAATGAAGATCTGGGCCGTCAATTGTGCCTGGCCGTCTTTATAATCCACGCCGGTGGCGAGCACGATGGCCAGGTCATTGATCTCCGTCCGGTCCCAGCATCCGCTCAGCAGTATACTGCTCAGCAGCAGCATAATCATGACTCTGCAGCCCCGCATTGCCCTCCCTCCTTATCATCATCCCTTGCTCAGAAGCTTCAGCCCCTTCTTCAGCAGAGCCAGTCCATAGATTGCGGCGGGAAGCCCCACCAGGAACATCATTGTATATATGTTAGCCGAAGCGCTAATAAGCGCAGCCGCACCCGCAGCGCCCGTCACTACCCAGTAAGAGAACACCATGCTTACGAAGGCGAGCGGTATCACCAACGGTCTATAATCGTCCAGCCCGAACCATTCAGCGGCTGAGGTGGCGAAGATGTAGAGAAAGACAGAGATTTTGACAAAGATCCCGAAGATCCAGATCGCAATAATGAGCGCCTCAATATGCTGCAAGAAATCGGCAATCGTAATGTAACGTGCAGCAATCATCACCGGAAAAGCAAAGCTGTCCGTCAAATCGCCCATCAGCAGCAGGCAGAACAGATTGGTCACCGTCATCGCCAGTGTCGTTACGATAAGCGAAACGAGCATCGTCCGGCCCAGATGTTTCTTGCTGTTGATGTAGGGCAGCAGAAAGGCCAGCACAGTATATTCACTGAACCATGCCGCCGGAGCCACCGCGCCTTTGACGATAGGAACGAATCCGTTCTCCATGAACGGAAGCAGCTCGGCAGGCCGGAGTTCTCCGGTCAGGAGCACAAAGATCAGGCAGAGCATCACCACCAGGAGCGTAACGAACACCTGGGCGGTCCTGCTGACTACCTCTATGCCCTGCCTTACATTAATCGCGCAGACCGCAACCATCGTCCCCATAATGACAAGCAGCGGCGTCTTGGGAAGTGCATTATTCACAATGAACTCGCCGTATTCCAGAATAATCAGGCCGTTCAAATGGGGCAGAAAGAGCAGAAAACCCAGCCCGATCACTTTGCCCGGCAGCCACCCGGCGATTAGCAGACTGGACTGCATAATGGTCTTGCCGGGATAAAGCCGGTTCAGTCCAAGCGAGATCCCTATAACCGTTACTCCAATCAGCGAGCCCAGGATGGGCGATAACCACATATCATGTCCTGCATAATGCATGGTGATCCCGGGGACAGACAGGATAGCGGTGGCAAGAATCGAGGGGAAAACAAGGAAGGCCAGCTGGGTAACAGATATTTTCCCTTTGTCAGTCAACATAAGAATCCCTTTCTCTGGTGAAGTCCGGCTGCCATCATTTGCTCCGCGGCTGCGAGATCCACAATACATCCTTCAAGCCCTTGCTGAATGTCGGAGCTGCCGGTGACAGATAGGGCCTGCCGAACGAACGCAGACTGCTAAGATGAATGACCACCAGGATGATGCCGAGCATGACGCCGATCAGCCCCATCGTGCCTGCCAGAATCATCATGGGGAACCGCAGCAGACGGGTTGCGATACTGGCGGAATAACGCGGAACCATGAAGGAAGCAATGCCCGTGATAGCCACGATAATGATCATCGGTGCAGAGACAATTCCCGCAGTGGTGGCAGCCTGGCCTATGATTAGTGCGCCCACGATACTGACAGCGGAACCTATCTGCTTCGGCAGCCGGACGCCAGCCTCCCGCAGCGCCTCGAAGGCTATCTCCATAATGAGCGCTTCCACCAGGGCCGGAAAAGGGATCTCCTCTCTCGCCCGCGCGATACTCAGCAGCAGTACGGTAGGTATCATCTCCTGATGGAAGGTGGTGATGGCGACGTAAGCCGAGGGGAGCAGGAGCGACAGAGCATAGAAGATGTATCTGAGCCAGCGGACAAAAATACTCATGTAAATGTTCTCGTAGTAATCCTCCGGGGATTGCAGCATGGAGAACATATTGACCGGGGCAATCAGACTGAAGGGAGTCCCGTCAATCAAGAGCGCAAACCGGCCCTCCAGCAGATTGGAGACCACCACATCCGGGCGCTCCGTGGCAATCATCTGCGGAAACGGTGAAAAGGGCTGGTCAATGATGCCCTGCTCAATATACTGGCTCTCCAGCACATCCTTGATATTCAGGCGGCTTAGCCGTTTATTGACTTCAGTGACCAGTCCCGGCTGAATGATTCCTTCCACATAAGCGAGGGTGACCTTCGTATGGCTGTACTCTCCAATAGTGTTAGAGTGCAGCTTTAATGCTGGCGTTTTAAGCCGCATACGCAATAGAGACTGATTCGTAGCCAGAGCTTCCGTGAAGCCGTCACGGGCACCGCGGACAGTGGATTCAGCCGCCGGTTCTTCGGGAGTCCGGGTGGGCACCTTGTATAGAGGATAGCCCTTACCAGAAGCCTGGCCGTCCAGCAAAAGCACAGCTTCACCGTCCAGGATCGCTGTTACGGCTTGTTCTACGCTCTCAATTCGGTGAATCGAGGCGAGCGGAACCTCAGCAGACCCTTGCACAGCCGGTTCAACTGCAAGGCCGGTCTGCTCCAGAGGTGCCAGCAATTGCTGCTCCAGCCGCTCCGTATCACATAATCCTGTACAGTACACACAGAGCGCGGAAGTACGATGAATCGTCTGGAACGAATGGAACACCACATCCTCACAGCCCGCAAACACTCCGTGCAGCACCTGTTCATTCTCTGCCAGCTGCGGGGTCAGCTGAGTCTGCGGTTCTGCTTCCGATGTAGTATTCATCCGTACTCCCTCCCTGCGCTATCCTTTGAATTTCATATTCATAGTGATGTTATCCTGTGCTATTGAGGGAAAAATTATGCAAGCCCGGCCTTCCAGGCTTCCCGGTTCAATTCACCATTCACCGCAGCAGCAGCAAGCGCGCCCGATGCGGCCGCAGCGATGGATTGATGCATCATGGAGGCGGCATCCCCGGCGGCGTAGATCCCGGGCACGTTGGTCTGGCCGGACTCGCCGACTTCAAGGATACCCTGCTCAGATATCCGGCAGCCCAGGGAATGCGGCAGATCCGTTCCCGGAGCCAGCTCGGGCCGGAAGAATATTCCGGTACACGGAATTTCTGTTCCATCCATAAGCTTCACATGGTTAACCATGCCTTCATCTGATGCAATCTCGCGAATAGGAGTATCGAATAACGGAATAGCGTGGGCACGCAATTCTTCGCGTTCTGCTTCTGTCAGCTCATCGGGTCCATTCGTGCAGACCGCAAATTGCTTAGTCCACCCATATAACAACGGAGCCAGATGCATGAGTGCTGCTCCTCTGCTGATGATTACCAGCGGCTTATCTCTTAATTCCCAGCCATCGCAGTACGGACAGACAAAGGCGCTCTTCCCGTAGACCTTGGCCAGCCCCGGAATGTCCAGCCTGCGGTCCTTCATGCCTGCGGCGAACAGCAGCTTCTTGCTGGTCAGCTTAAGCCCTGAAGCCGTCTTCAGCAGGAAGGCCCCATTCTCCCCGGTAATGGACACTACTGTATCTTCAATGTGTGAAACGGATGGATAAGCGCCTAGCTGTTCTATGGCAATCCGCCGGAGTTCGAACGGAGCGATCCCGTCCCGGGTCAGAAAGCCGTGCGCTTCCCGGGTGACCGCATTGCGCGGCTGCCCCGCATCAATCACAATCGTCCGTTTGCGTGCACGGCCCAGCATCAGCGCGGCATTAAGGCCGGCTGGGCCACCGCCGATAATTACTGCGTCTGCATTTGCTGCATCTGTATTAACTACATTTGCTGCATCATTATTTTTCAGATTCGTCATTTGTAATTCCTCCCTGTGGTTGGTTTGAGTGGTTGGTGTCTGGTGTGGCGGTGACGGCAGGTCGATTTGCGGACATTAGAGACTACTGTAGTCCGTGAATATTACAAAAAAATAGACACCGCATCTCCATCGCTCACCCGCGTTCGCCAATCTGTATTGCCAATCTGCAATGAACATCTGCGTCGACCAACCTGCATCGTCCAATCTACATCGCCAATCTGCAATGTACATCAGCATCGCCCTTATTAAGGACTATGTGTGTCTATAATAACTTTGAATTTGAATGATGTCAATTGTGGCGCTTCCTGGCGCTTATTAAGCCTTATTCAAACAGATGCTTATGCTGATTGAAAAATTGATAGAAAGATTGTACATTCTCCAGCTCATACCATTCCGCCGTCTGCAAGGGGCTGGCAGCGCCCATTGCGCTTGGATAGCGGATGAGACTGGGATGTGTATGTTTGCGGGAGCGCATTTAGTTGGATTTTCTCCACTTCCTGAGGAACGTATGGGCCATGCTGAGGAAACAATTGGAAAAATGGCACTTAAATAATCACTCGTTACCTTAAACGGCCCAATCCGTAAGCAGCAGTTGCTATTTTTCCACTTGTTTCAGGACATTTCGCAGAAAGAGGGAAATTAAGATACGTTTATCCATTTGTTTGCTGGCAAGGCAGATTTGCCTTAATCAAAGCCGCCTTGTTCGCACTGGTATGGATCTTACGCAAGCCGTTCAAGGCTGCAAATAACCGATAATCTCCATCTTGCCGCCTATTTCGGACTGAAGCTCGCTAATCCTACGTTCCTCTGTCGCAAAAATCACCGCTGTCGCCGGCCCCCCGGATGCCTGTAGCTTATCCGCTATTCCAGGCACCGGCTGGAAGCTGCAGCCGCTTAGCTCCGCCAGCAGTCCTGCTTCATACAAGGCTCCCTTAGAGCCGACCGGGTGAATGTCATGGACTTCAGGAGCAGCGGCCAGAAGCTGGAGCTGACGGAGGGTACACTGGCTTGCTTCCTGCTCCAGAACAGCGCTTCCGACCAGCGGTTCGCCCAGCATCACAATACAGTCTCCGCTCTGTGAACAACCCACCTTCAGATGCCCTTCATCGGCCTCACCGATCACAGTAATACCGATACCAGTCTGGCAGGTCACGAAATTATCCTCGGTGCTGCCGTTCACATGGGCGGCAGTCAGTCCCGCTTCCTGAAGCAGCCTGTGGATGCCCCGGATAATCTCATTTCCTGTAGGCTCCTTCTCTACCGCTAAGGTATCGATGACCGTTAAGATCTCCGCCCCCACAGACAGCACCTCCATTACTGCAACTCTGGCAGCATAATAGCCTGCGACAGCCGGGGGTGTCTGCACCGCATCCATCGGCTTATTCCCGATGCTGGCGCTGGAATCGCAGCCGATGACCAGCACCCGGCCTCCCCCTCTCCGTACTATGGTCAGATCACGGATTCGCTGAACTTGCAGTTTCATATGTTTGATCCTCCTGTATCTTTTTCGTTCCCGTTCCTAAGTGCGGCCCGGTATTCACTCGGCGGCATGTTCGTAGCTTTGCGGAATTGCTTGGAGAAATACAAGGCGTCATTGAAGCCGACGGAAGAGGCCACCTGTTCAATGGTCAGCGGGCTTGCGAGCAGTTCCTTGGCCTTGTCCATCCTGACTTTGAGCAGATACTGCTTCGGTGACATTCCGGTCCGCTGCTTGAACGCCTTGGATAAATGAACCCGGTGGTAGCCGAGCGAGGACGCGATGTGATCAATGCTGAGCTGCTGGTGAAATTGCAGCGTAATCCAGCGGATCGCCTGGTCGATCTGCCGGTCGATCATCTCCGGCATTTCAGACGGATGCGGCGGCAATTGATCCAGATTGTCCCGCCCAAAGCGGTGAAGCAGCAGCCGCACCCAGCCCGAAGCCTCCAGGCTCTCCAGCCGTGGATATGCGGATTGCTTGAAGGATTTCCGGATGCCCTTATACAGGTTATGCAGCTCCGGGACCGATTCCGAATGGGCGAAGGGCCGCTCCCTGGTGATCCCGACCGTCCGAAGCTGATCCAGCACGCCAATGCCCTGCAAGGCGACCCACGCATAATGCCACGGGTGGCCCTCGTCCGCTTTATAACTGAATAACATCCCCGGGATAATCACAAAGGTATCTCCTGCCTTGCACTCCGCCGAGAATGTATCGCTCTCGAACCGGCCTCTACCCTCCAGAACGGTATGGATCAGGTAGAAATCATGTACGGACGGCCCGACAGTGTGGCCGGGATGCGGCCTCCCTTCCCCGCTGAACAGCACGGACAGCTCCTGCTCCTCCGGCGTCAGGTTGATGCCCAGGGTGAATTCATAATGCTCCGGGTCCATGCAACATTCCTCCATATGTATCTTGTCTTTCTCCATAGCCTGCGCAGCGGTTCTATTCTATAGTGATTATAGTAGAAATCAGCGCAAAAAGCTTCTGTTCCAGCACATTTCTGTCAGTTTCATCCGCAAGCGGTTGTATGACAGAAGGCTTTTCACGCATCTTATAGGAGGCTTATCACTTATGTCTAAAGTTACATTTATCGGTGCCGGAAGTACCGTCTTCGCGAAGAATGTCCTCGGCGATATCATGGCTACACCTGCCCTTCAGGGCTTCGAGCTTGCATTATTCGATATCGATCTTCAGCGCTTGAATGACTCAGCGAGTATGCTCCAGAATCTGAAGAAAAGCAGCGGCAGCACTTGTACCGTCAATATGTATACTGACCGCAAGGAAGCGCTGCGCGGTGCTAAATATGTGGTGAACGCCATTCAGGTCGGCGGGTACGATCCTTGTACGATTACGGATTTTGAGATTCCCAAGAAATACGGCCTGCGCCAGACCATTGCGGATACGGTAGGCATCGGCGGTATCTTCCGCAACCTGCGCACCATTCCGGTGATGCTGGATTTTGCAGCGGATATCCGCGAAGTCTGTCCGGATGCGCTGTTCCTGAACTATACGAACCCAATGGCTGTTCTGACGAATGTCATGAACACTTACGGCGGTGTGAATACTATTGGACTCTGCCACAGCGTGCAGCAGTGTATTCCCGGATTATTCGACCACCTCGGCATTGACAAGACAGGGGTACAAGCCAAAATCGCCGGCATCAACCACATGGCCTGGCTGCTTGAAGTCACGAGAGACGGCGAGGATCTGTACCCGGAGATCAAACGACGTGCGGCCGAAAAGCAGCTTGAGTCTCACTACGATATGGTCCGCTACGAGATGATGCTTAAATTCGGCTACTATATTACGGAATCCTCTGAACATAACGCCGAGTATCATCCGTACTTCATCAAGCGGAACTACCCGGAGCTGATCGAACGCTTCCAGATTCCGCTGGACGAATATCCGCGCCGCTGCGTGGAACAGATTAAGCAGTGGGAGCAGATGCGCGGGGAGCTGGTGAACAATCAGGATCTGACGCATGAGCGTTCCCATGAATATGCCTCTTACATCCTGGAAGCCATGGAGACGGATGTACCGTTCAAGATCGGCGGCAATGTGATGAACACGGGCCTGATCACCAATCTGCCGCGTGAAGCCTGTGTCGAGGTGCCTTGTCTGGTGGACAGAAGTGGCGTAACGCCAACCTTCGTAGGCGATCTGCCGCCGCAGTGCGCAGCGCTGAACCGGACCAACATTAACACCCAGCTCCTGACCATAGAAGCCGCTATGACTCGCAAAAAGGACCATATCTACCACGCCGCCATGCTGGACCCGCATACCGCTGCCGAGTTGTCGATGGACGACATTGTCAGTATGTGCGATGATCTGATCGCGGCTCATGGTGAATGGCTGCCAAAGTATCAATAAAAATTAATTCTCAATAACAAAGGCAGCAATCCTCTATAACTGGAGAATTGCTGCCTTCTATTTTTGCGTTGCGCGCTTGCAGAACCATTTATTTCACATAAATTTTGATTTGATCCGGTGCTGTTCTTGCAAGAACGCGATACCCTGTTACTGAAGCGGTCGCTACTCCATTCTCACCAGGCAGACAGTATCCGTTCACCTGGCAGGTTCCGTCATCCCGGACCAGAAGCTTGCCCATGGTTCCTACAGCCACCCATTCTGCACGATCGATCCGCGATACATACTTTTGGGAAGGGTCGAATTGGGGATTAACAACAGCTGTGCTCATAGTATATGCAGGTGCCATAACATTACCTTTGCTGTCTGTCACAGCCCTCACTTCCCGGTCTTCATATCTAACCCTGCCCCATTCATCCCTTTCGTATTTGCCTTTCCAGTTCAAAGGACTTGCATCACCAAGCACAGAAGGACTTGCACTGACCACGCCCAAGATATATTGATCTGCTGGGGTTGCTCTTCTGACCCGCTCTCCATCCGTGGTTACAAAATATCCAGGCTCTATCGGCAATCCATCCACCGTCTCAAACATTTCGGCATAGTCTGCCCCAGGAGATATTACAGTGCCTTGTAGATATAAATTTCCTGTAGAACCCTGAAGCACAGCAGCCAGGTCAGGAGCGGCTGGATTACCATTGGCTAAATGCCAAGAAGCAGGAAACAGTGTTTCACCATAAGTACCCATAATATGAGCATCATTGTGTTCTGGCAGAACAACTGTACTGTTCCCTTCAGCATGAGAGTTCTGAGCACCTGCAATTGTACCTGAACCTTCAGCATGAGAAAAGTTTCCATTGGCCTCAGTGAAGGAACCTTCAGCATGAGAGATAAACCCATTTGCCAGTGTTGAGAAGCCTTCTGCATGAGCAGCAGAACCAGCAGCTACAGTCAGGTAGCCTTCTGAGTGGGAATATTCTCCACTTGCAGTACTCTGATTCCCTTCCGCGTGTGAAGCTACACCCGAAGCAGTCGTTTGAGCACCCTCAGCGTGTGATTGCGTTCCGGAAGCAGTAGTTAAACCTCCCTCAGCGTGGGCAGCATCATTGACTGCAAAGGTCCTGTAGCCTTCCGCATGTGCGGCCGGTCCTGATGCAAGCGTCCCACTCCCTTCGGCATGGGACGTATCCAATACTGCAAGCGTCTGGTACCCTTCAGCATGAGCCGCAGAAGCGCTGGCTGTGGTCTCATACCCCTCAGCATGGGAAGCAAACCCGCTTGCGGTAGTAGAGTTCCCCTCTGCATGTGAGCAAGATCCGGAAGCGGTCTGATTGCATCCTTCATCTGCCATAAGCCATTCCTCCTAATATTGTGGTTTTTATGGTCCTACACTACACAATATTGCGGACTTGATGGAATGGACACGGCATGTCTCCCGGGTACAAAACACTATTTGTCATGGATGCCTGCAACGCCTCTTATTCAACCCAACGTAAGCCATCTCCGGTTATGATGCTCCTGCACCTCAACCGGGGTATCGAAGAAATCGCTGAGCACCTCTGACTTCAGGCACTCCGCCGTCTCGTCAGCTTTATAGATTTCCCCCTTCTTAACCAGCAGGGTATGGGTGAAGCATGGTGTAATTTCCTCGATATGATGGGTCACATAGAGCAAGGTGGGGCCGCCTTCCTGCTTCGTGATCTTCTCGATCATCTGCAGCAGCTGCTCCCGCGCAAAAATATCAAGTCCAGTACAAGGCTCGTCCAAGATGAGCAGATCAGGGTTTGCAATGAGAGCCCGAGCGATAAGAATCTTCTGGCGTTGTCCCTGTGACAAGGTATCATAAGTGCGCGATGCCAGGGCCGAGCAATCCAGGAATTCCAGCAGCTCCGCTGCCTGCTTCAGGTCCTCTTCTTCCGTCTTGTCGTATAGCCCGATCGTGGCGAACTTGCCGCTCAGAATGATGTTCAACGCCGTCTGATGGCCGTACAGCTTCTGCTGCAAAGAGGTGCTGACCCAGCCGATCCGCTTGCGCAGCTCCCGCAGGTCCACATCGCCGAAGCGGTGGCCCAGCACCTCCACCTGACCCTGGGTCGGCCAGATATAGCCGTTCACGACATTCAGCATCGTCGTCTTGCCTGATCCGTTCAGACCGACTATGCACCAGTGCTGCCCCTTCTCCACCTGCCAATTCATCTCATGCAGAATCATCGTCTGCTCACGCCGCCATGACACCTGTTCAAGCGATATAATCATGTTCCGGTGCTCTCCCTTGCTTCGTAATAATCTTCTAATGAAACATTATAGCAGCTCAATGTATTCTGCGCTTGTTAGACCTGCCCGGACTTACATCCTGGAAATGATGCCCATTCCGGGCAAACTGCAAATGAAAGAACCCGGGCGAATGTCCGGGCCTTTCATTAAGTGGATAGTATAGTTGTGCGGTGATCAATTTGGCCAGCCTAGTTATTTCGCCCATAGTAAAGCTTCAGGTTCGTTACATCTACCAAGTACAAGATGTCAATGCCCTTCGGGCTGCGGTCTACCGCCAGCCGTTCAACCGGGATACCCGGTGCAAGCGAGGTCTCGGTCCAGCCTCCGCCGCTGTTCACTGCCATGAACGCACGGCCCTCTCCGCTGCTTCGGACATAATAGATTCTGGCTGCTGTACCGTTCCAGGTTACATCGATCGACGCATTGGTGGGAGTAGCGTTGTAGACGGTCTCCAAGTACCAGCCGCCTGCACCGTATGTGGCCTGCTTCACCGCAAAGCTTGTGCTGCCCTCCTCACGGTAACGGTAAGCGATTACGGGACGACCCGCAGAGTCAAGCGTCATCTTAGCGCTCTGTACGCCCGGACCGCCGGGGTCACTGCCGCTCTGCACATAGGCTTCGCTTGGAGCCATTGGCTGCACGATGTCCGCAGTAGTCAGGGAGACCGGTGCTGTGACCGGAGTTCCGTCGGCTTTGCTGAATACACCCGTGGACGGGCTGTACTTCAGATAGGACAACTGATGGCGCAGCGGGCTGGCCGCGAAGTACGCCCACTCGAACAAGATATGCAGATCGCCGTTCGCATCAAAGACTAGGTCATCGGGATAGACAGACCGGTTGAGGTGCGCCGCAATGATTTTGACCTGAGTCCATACGGAATCGGCATTGTTCCAGCGGAACAGAACGGCCTCTCTTTTGCCGGCGGGGTCTTTGTCAGCACGCACCAGCAAATACAGATCTCCATTCGGAGCAGTCGTCACAACCGGATAGGTTACCGTCATGCCTGCGGGCAGCTCGTCCGAGTGATTCTGCGGAATCCCGCCCACGGTATCTGAGCGGTAATAGCGCCAGGCATTGCTGTGCATGGAAGCAAAAACGTGGAACCGCCCGCTCCCGTCTCTCGCTATAGAAGGCTGGTTATGCCCGAGATCATCCGGATATTCCGCCGGGGTTGTCCCATCCATGAGTGGAAGCTTGCTCCATCCCCCGTCGTTGTCTCTTCTTGCAATAGCTACTGTATGCTTGCCGGGGATAGACCCCGGAGCATTATAAGCCATATAGGCATACTCATAGCCAAGCCCATAGGTGGCAAGAGGAGACCACCATCCCGCCTGATTGCTGGAATCCATCGGAAAAGGCACCTCCTCCAGCACAGCCGCCGCGCTCCCCGTCCCCGCTGGCACTGAAGTCAGCAGCAACGTCATCACAAGAGTAAGCATCCAGTGTTTGATCTGCTTCAACGATTACGCCTCCCTTAATTCTTGGTCTTACATACATAAATAGTTACCGGGTAGCAATGTGAACGCATTACCTGTCTACTGAATGGAATGTTATCGAAGAGAAACGAACACAAAACCACCTAAGTGTAAACGCATACATATATCTCCGGTCCCGCCTCCCCGTTCCAGCAACTATCCTGGTGTTCGTATGCCTGGTCCTAGTGTGACATGTGCTAGATGCTAGTGTTACTGTTGCTGTTGCTGTTGCTGTTGCTGGCCCAAGAATAGCATGCTGCTATAAGGATTGTTACTGTACTATTGCAAGATTGCTGTAACTGGCGGCTTTTATTGTAATAGCTCCACCAAATTGTATGAATGCCCACTCTCTTTTACTCTTCGCCTACTTTTAGCGGCATCCTTCGTAGGGAGGTGCACTAGTGCTCCTTATTTGCTCGTTTTGCTCGTATCCGGTACATTCGGGGGCACTAGTGCACTATATTTGCCCCGTCCGGCCCGCATTCGCTGGATTCAGGTGCACTTTTGCTCTTCATTTTCGATTGCCGCCTACTTTCGCTTAATTCAGGGGCACTAATGCTCCTCCCGCCTCTCCTCCATCCCCATTCAGACCAAGCCTTGAGATGTATCTCTCGAAGCACAAAAAAGCCCGGTTCCCCGGGCTTTTCCACTAAATTTCACACGATCAAGCGCATCATCCGGTCTTCAGCCAGCCGCTCACTTCCCTACAGTCACTGTCATCTTCGCAGATCTGGTCTCGCCTGCTGCGTTGCGCAAGACGGCTTCGTATTCATAGGTTCCGGGGGTTTTGCCGGAGATTGCAGTGACTGCGGATTGGGCATCCGGGGTATGCGCCTGTAGAGTCTGTGTATCAACCAATACTCCATTCTCGTACAGCCGGTATTCCGTTGCATTCGTCCCCCACCACAGATTCATCATCACCGCATAGTTGCCGTCCCCGTCCCAGTTATCACCTGATAATACTGCTTGCCCTGGGGAGGCATCGGTGACCGTCACCGTCAAGGGTGCGCTCGTCACCGATCCATGCAGATTACTGAGCTCCAGCGTATAGACGTAAGTCCCGTTCGGTCTGCCGGTAATATCGATCTGCACGGACTGGGCGGACGGTGACTGGTCTGTCAGAGCGCCTTCTTCAATCTTTTCGCCATTCTCATAGAGCTTGAAGCGGGTGCCATTATTGCCCCACCAGAGATTCATCGTAATTGTATAATCGCCGTCCCGCAGCCCTGTATCATGCCCGTTATTATCTGACAGCACCGGCATACCTGGAGCGCTGTCCGCGAGCGGTATTCCCTGACTGATCCATGCGGCCCATCTCGTTAGCACATTCCCTTGTTCCACTGTAAAAGCCGCAGCGGTCCCAGAGCTCAACTCCTGGCTGTATGCTGCAAGCAGCGAGCGGGCCTTCGCCCCTTCACGCGCCTCCGCCGCTTGCTCCGCCAGCATTAACGTACTGGCGAGCTGCTCTGCAAGCGCCGCTGCACCCGGGTCTGCCGATTCACCCGCGAAGGCCCGGGTCAATTCAGCCAGACTCGCAAACGTAGCGTAAATACTGTAGCTGAAGTCTACACTAGTCTCACGGCCAGCAAGGTCGCTGACGGTGACCGTTATTTTATGCAGACCCGGTTCAAGTGTGTATGCAGGTGCATTCAGCAACTCGCCGCTTGGCTCTGCAACACCAGACACCGAATCGGAAGCCGTATAGCTAAGCACGACCTGCTGGTCAATCGTATACTGTGCCTCTCCCTGAATAACGACCGCCGGAGGCGAGAGGTCAACCGCCACATCCATCGTCTGCTCAGCCTCTTTGTTGCCAGCTTTATCCACACTCCAATAGGTCAGGGTGTGCTTGCCCTCCTCACTTATCGTCAGCTTGCTGCCGGCCTGAAGCTCCCCGCCATTCACCTTGAAATACGTCTGGTCAATCCCGGACTGCTCATCGCTCGCGGTGAATGTCACTTCCGCCGCCGATGTGTACCAGCCGCTCTGCTCTGCTCCCTTCACTGCCGCAGCCGTATGCGGCGGTGTCTGGTCCGCTTGTTCTCCTCCCAGATTAACTAAGGAGGACAACGGAATATTCAGCTCCTTCACCAGCCCCGCTACCAGTTCCGATACCTTAATCGCACCGTTCATCTGCAGATGGGTGTTGTCCTCCGTGGTTCCCGTCCACATGAAGATGGACTTGGTGCCCTCTGTGCCCAGCTCCTGAAAATACTCCCAGCTCGCTTGATTCAAATCAACCAGCAGCGTCCCCGTCTCCTGAGCCGTTTCCTTCATCGCCTGCACGTAAGCCGGGAAGCTCTTGTTCAGCACCTCACCACTGAAATCCCGCCGGTTCACAGGTGTAACCAGTACTGGAATCGCGCCTCTCTGCACAGCGCCGTTAATATAATCCTTCAAGTACACCTTGAACTGCTCCGGGGTAAGATAACGTTCCGGCCGGGACGGCGTGGAATCATTATGCGACCACTGCATGAACAGATAATCCCCTTCATGAATACCGAGCAGAATATCATTGAGATATCCGCTGTTCAGAAAGGTTTTGCTGCTTAGGCCGCCGACTGCCCTGTTATCAATACCGATCTTCTCTGTGTCAAAATAACGGCCCAGCGTCTCGCCCCATCCGGCCTGCGGACGGTAGCTCTCCGCATAATTGGCCACGGTGGAATCGCTCGCCAAATATAGAGTTGGCTTATCGGCCGCTCCCTGCTCCGGGAGGCGCTCAATCTTCAGCGCATTGATCTTCGGTGTACTGCCGGAGAAGCTGAAGTTAAATACACCATCGATCAGGGCGATATCATACGTCACTTCCTTGAATTGGCCTGAGGGGATGGTAGTGACCGGCAGCTTGTTCATTTGCTCCACCGTAACACCCGTATGGGTCACTTCTTTCGTATCCCCGATGGTCATCGTTACACGGTAATTCGCCGGCTTCATCTCCACTACGAAAGAGGTCCCGTTTACACGGGTGAAGTCCTCTGTCAGCGGGTTGCCGGTTCCCCGGTTCTCGTCTTGGACCAGCGCGGTGTCGGCGAACCCGTATGCGTTCCCTTCCACGTAGGCCCGTTTGGCATCCACCTTCGTATAGCCGTCTGCTGCGCTGCCAGAGCCAAAATCAAAGGAATACGCATTAATATCCCCAGCAGGCTCACGGGTCAGTGAGTCGCGTGCAACCTTAAGCATATTCACAGCATGATCGATTTGCGCCTGCGAGGCTGTTGTCCCGATCAGCGCCTCGGCAGCGTTCAAGGCTCTATGCACCACAGCTACAGAAGCTTCCGTGTAGGATGTGAGATCGATAGCCTTCACTTCCTGATGCAGCGCAATCAACGCCGCCATATCGCCTGCTGCCACCGGCAGCTTGGTGCCTTCCATTTTCACGTTGTCGATCTGGGTAGTCCAGTTCAGCGTGCCTCCTCCTCCTTTTCGCGTACCCAGGAACCGCAAGCCCCTGACGTTATTCGCATAGACGCCAGGACTCAGCGGAATATCACGGATTGTCTGGGTGACACTTGGGTTAGCGAGACTGGTCAAGGTGAGATCAAGGGTTTTTCCGGCAAAATCAATCTTCAGCTTGACATTCAACCACTGATTCTTGGGAATAGTCGTAGCGGTTCCGCCCCCTGGAATGGCAGTGGTGCCAGTACCATAGTCAGGTGTATACGGACCGGTGAAATAATGAATGTTCGTATTCGGACTTGCCGCTCCAGTCTTGGTGAACAGAGTGAAAATAATATTCTCACTGGCATCCTGCAGACTTAAATGCCCCTCCGATGGGACAGCGCTGACGTTGCCGGAATGCCAGTTGAAATCGACATTCACAATGTCGCCGTTCACCGCATCGAACAGGCGGAATACCTTGGCGCGGTTGCCGGAGCCGGAACCCGTCACAGACAATACCTTATTTCCGTTCTCTTCTGTAACCGTCCCCGCCATAGTTCCGGCAATGCCAGTAGCATTCACCATCGAATATTGTGCAGCGGCCGGATCGCCCTCGAAATTCTCCGCATATTGCTGTATCTCCGGCTCTGGCTCCGGCTCGGTAATACCGGGATCAATCACGAACGGGGATATGCTGAGGTTCATCTCCTTCACTGCGCCCGCCACCAGACCGGCAATGACCTGTGCGCCATACGTGCTGAAATGGGTATTATCGCTGACCCCGTTCGGGTATTTCGGGTATTCGCCAGGATTAGCATAGAGGAAAAGCTTCTCCGTAGCGGCCAGGCCGATACGGTTATAATCTGCAACGCTCAACTGGCTCAGATCGATCAGGGGCACGTTCAGCGCAGCCGCTGTTTCTTTTGCCGCCTTCACATATTCCGGAAAGCTTACGTTGAATTCCTGAGTGATGGTATTGAAGTCCCTGCGTCCTACCGGCGTTAACAGAACCGGAGTGGCCCCGCGCCGCTTCGCTCCGTTCACGTAGCGGGTCAAGTACGCTGCATAATCTGCCGGAGAGGCATAACGGTCAGGAATACCTGCGCTGGCATCGTTGTGGCCGAAGGAGATGAAGAAATAATCGCCCGGTCTGATCCGCTGCAGGATACTATCCAGACGGCCGTCCACCATAAACGACTTGCTGCTTCTGCCGCCGATGGCATCATTCTGGACCGTTACTCCGCTGCTGAAGTATTTACTGAATTGCTGGCCCCATCCTTCCTGCGGAGCCTGCATTCCGCTGTAGGACTGCATCGTCGAGTCACCAGCCATATAGATGGTTGTTCCGCTTCCCGGGACCTTCTGCGGGTACTTCTCAATCTTGATCTCCTGCACATCGGCAGCCGTGCCGGAGAAAATAAACTCTAACTGGCCGTCCACCACTGCAATGTCATAGGAGTAGAGCAGTGGTGTGCCGGCACGGATTTGAGTGAGCGCCAGCTTTTGCACAAATTCAGATTTGACCCCTACACTTGAGTCTCTGTCTCCGCTGCCCAGCTTGAGCGTCACCTTGTAATTGGCATCCGGCAGGTCCACCGCAAACTTGGTGTTCTCCGGCAGAGAAGCGTGGCCCGCACCCAAGGTGATTCCGCTGATGCTCTCGAATCCATATCCTGTGCCCGCAGTGTACGGCGTAGCCTGTACAGAGGTTGTTCCAGCTGGCGGCTGCGTACCGAACCCGAAGTGGTATAGCTGCTCCAACGGTTGCGGCGCACCGGTCAGTGTCAGATTGGCTTTGGGGAAAGCGGTGGCCTCCGTCCCCAGATAGAAGCCTGTGTGCGGCGGCTGGTTGTACGCCACGTTCTGCCAGGCAATCCCCAGCCGGTACACCGGATCTTGCATAAGCGTCGGAATTCTGTAGGTTGTAGGAATCGTAGTGGTATAGAGTCTATACTCCGTGCTGTCTTCGCTGCGCAGCAGCAGCTCTTCACGCCAATCGCCCAGGAGGTCTGCCTGAAGGGCCGGGTTACCTTTGGTATGATTATTGGTTAGCGCACCCGCCGCCCGAAAAATCTCCTGCAGCTGCTTATTCCGGTAATCCCACTTGTAAATGAGCGGAATGCCTTGCGCGGTAGTGTTGTTCCAGTCGTGGTCGAACAGCTCACGCTGAAGATCCCCGTCCCACCAGATCGCAAAATTCGCACTTCGCGGCACTTCATTCTGTTCATAAATCACCTCACCGTCAGCCGCATAGCCGCGGGATAACGGGTCCATCTGACCATTCACAATCGTGGATGCCCAAGACTCATAACCGGGATGCTCCGGATCGATATCTGCTGACATTCCCCGCCCGGTATCTTTGCCGGTGAATTGTCCCCAGAGGATCTCTCCTGTAGCGGCATCGCGCATCTCCAGTCCGTAAGCAGCATCCTTATGCTCATGCACACTGACAACCTGATACCCTTCCCGGTTCGGATCAAGCTTCCCGGCGTGCATCGCATCTCCATGTCCAAGTCCGGTGCTGTAGAGCAGCGTGCCGTCATCGTCAATCGCCAGCGCACCGTACATGATCTCATCCCGGCCGTCACCGTCTGCATCCAGCACACTGAGGTTGTGATTACCCTGTGCTTCATATTGTGCGCCAGCTTCGTTCGTGTCAAAGTTCCAGCGCTTCACCAATGCGCCATTCGTGTAGTCGTATGCGGTAAGTGTTGTTCTTGTATAGTAGCCACGGGCCATCACAACGCTCGGCTTCACGCCGTCCAGGTATGCAATCCCGGCCAGGAAACGGTCGACGCGGTTGCCGTATCCGTCTCCCCAAGAGCTGACATTGCCCCTTGGCGGGTCATAGTCAACGGTGGACACCGCAGCGCCGGTCTGGCCGTCGAACAGCGTCAGATATTCCGGCCCGTCCAGGATATATCCGCCGTCATTGCGGTAATCCTTGGTGCCGTCACCGATGACTGTACCCTGACCGTCTTTGGTGCCGTCTGCCGTTTTGACCACCACCTCGGCTTTGCCGTTGCCGTCCAGGTCATACACCATCAGCTGCGAATAGTGCGCCCCGGCCCGGATGTTCACGCCAAGATCAATGCGCCAGAGCTTGGTGCCGTCCATTTTGACCGCATCGATGTAGACGTTCCCGGTATAGCCGGCTTGTGAATTATCCTTAGAATTGCTGGGACTCCACAAGAAAACGATCTCATATTCCCCGTCCCCGTCCAGATCCCCAACAGAGGCATCTCCGGCATAATAGGAATACGTCCCCCCGTCTTTGGTCCGGCCATCAGCAGGCTTATCCAGCGGAATCGGCAGATAAGAGTTATGCCACACTGCCGCCCGCTCCGGCTGCATTTCCTCCTTCCCGGCAACAATCGTAGAAATCTGATATTGCGAGCTGTCGGCCCCCGTCGCATCCACATAGTTGGTAGAGTCTACGATCGGAGCCGGATTCACCCTCATACCGTTTTTATAGACATTGTAAGCGATTTCATCTGAATCCGTATTCAAGTACCTCCAGCTCACAAACACGCCGCCATCCGTCAGAACCGCCACCAACCCACGGTCCAGATATTCTGCCTGACGGGCGGGAAGATTTCCGGTAGAAGCTGCATGTGCCGGTGCGGGCGGGAGAGCAAGCGGTAAAACCAGCAGACAGGATAATAAGAATGTGAGCAATGATTTCTGAACAGACCTCTTTTTTCTACCCATGGGCTTAACTCCTCCTAGTATTCTAAAATCAATTTAGAAATCAGGGGAAACTTGTGCAGATGCTCTCCTAGTTGTCTTCCAGCTTGAGCTTGAGCGCCCCCGCCTCCTTTCCTGGTAACATTCATATGGAGCGTAACAAATAATAGGGATCCGTTCTGCTCAAAAAAAAGCACTTTCAGCCTAGAATCGACTTTTATGAGGGCAAGCAAGATTCCAATATGTGGTATCATGGTGAATATGTTTGGTTAGGAGGGTGTTTATGGCAAAGGCACATGGAGTTTCAAATGAACGAATGGAACAAGAATATGTACATATTATTTCTGGCATGTCAGATGCAGGTTCCCTAAAAGTGGCGTTCAGTGCCCTCGGTAAACGTGAGACAAGCCAAGTGCTTGCTTTTAATGAATTGTTCTCAATTGGGCCCTTATCAGGCTTGGACACATTAACGGGAATGCAGAACAGGCATCAATGGGTGGCGGAACGTGATGAGAATTACAGCATCAGCCAGCATTGCCACCAAGAGAACCAGCTTGTCCGCATGTCACAGACAGTGAAAAGCATCCCGCCCCATAAGATCATCGTCATTTGGGTGGCGGATAATGCGCATGACCAGACTGGTCTGCGTTTCGTATTACATCTGTTGCGGGATCGCATACAGCCGGTGCATATGGTTGATGTGACTGAGCTTTATCATTCAGCAGGGATTCATTGCAAAGAAGGGGTCACACCCCATTTTATAGGCGGAACCGATCGTGAGGATTACTTGCTTATCGTGAAAAAATATAGTCAAGGCGTCCCGCTTGCATCTGATCAGAGAAGGAGATACGAATCGGATTGGCTCAGGCTTGCGGAGGAAAATCAA
This sequence comes from Paenibacillus sp. FSL R7-0333, assembly GCF_038000365.1. Taxonomy (NCBI): domain Bacteria; kingdom Bacillati; phylum Bacillota; class Bacilli; order Caryophanales; family Paenibacillaceae; genus Paenibacillus; species Paenibacillus sp. FSL R7-0333. The sequence continues at coordinate 3,497,939 of NZ_JBBOBZ010000001.1, read as the reverse complement.
ATGCTGCGTCTATGGAAAGATGCCGCCATTATTAGCTGTGATGAAAGCGCTATGGATGAGGTGATTCTCAGGTCCGTTATTGAACTGGAACAGGAGCAAGAACGGAATCAGGCCAGGAAGGGATACGTTAGTGCAGGGAGTGTCTTCATCCGGGTGTTCGAAGTCTCACGGCAGTTCTTGGGCACTTCATTTATACTCAATAGAATGCGGGCATTGGTTAACCAGGGTGTTTTGGTGTCCAGAGGATATTCAGGGGATTTGAATCAATTCTTGCTTAAGCGGGCACAAATTTATTAAGTTAATAATTCATCAATCATACAAATGGTCAAAAAAACAGCGCAGCGGCCCTCCTTACGAGAGGGTCACTGCGCTCTTTGATTACTTCATATACAACTCAACCAGCTTATAACAACGGTTCTTCGTCACTGAGGCCAAGGTAGCCGCGTATTCCAGCCCCTCCATCGTTCCGCCTTTATACTTGGCAGCCGCATCCTCTGCCGCTTTATCGCGTTCCTTGATCCAGCTTAGCTGCTCCTCTTTCAGTTTTGCCATATCGGCTTCGGGAAGCTGCTGCTTAAGCTCCTGGTAGATTTCATTCAGCGCCTTGTCCCAGCGCTCATGCTCCTTGGAGGCGGCCTCCTTCATATCAGTCATGACCCCGGTGTCTGACATTGCCTTCAGATCGCTAAGGCCCTCTTCAATCTTATCCAGCTTGTCAAAATAAGTCTGTCGCTGCGAATCCCCCGCCGCCGCACTGGCCTTCGGCGTGGATTCAGGTGCGGTCGTCTGTGCTGGTGCCTGTGCTGTAGCTTCCGGTGCAGGATCTGCGGTAGCCTCAGCTGCCGGCTCCGGCGTGACCTCGGGTGTAACCTCAGGGCTTGCCGTCGCTGCTTGTCCGGTCTCTGGAGTAGCCGCCGTACCGCCATTTGCCGCCCCGTTATTGCCGCAGCCAGCCATTAGCAGACTGGAGATGAGCATGGTAGTCAGAATTGCTTTTCGCATAAGTCCTCATCCTGTCATTGGTTTATAGTCGAGACTCTCTTGCATATCGGCTTTTAAAGCCGTCTTGAGAGTTATTACCTGATTTCACCCGACTGTAATCATTTTTATGAGACGCTCGGTGCTGCGGACGGCGGGGAATTGCTGCTTGACAGCACTTTGAGATCGGAGTAGTATTTTGAAATACTTCTACATACAACGAAGCATTACTTACTCTCACAGAAAGGCGGTTCACCCATGATTGAAGCATTACGCAAGCTTGGTTTATCCGATCTGGAAGCCCGCTGTTATCTGGCGCTGCACGGACAGCCGCCCTCCTCGGGCTACGAGGTCGCGAAGCAGGTGTCCGTGTCCCGGTCCAATGTATACGCCGCGCTCCGCAGTCTTGTAGATAAAGGAGTCTGCCGGACAGTCGAAGGCGAGCCGGTGACCTTCGCTGCAATTCCGGTCCGGCAGGTCGTTAAGCTGCTTCAGGCAGAATTTGAGCGCACCGCCCACCTACTGGAGAACGAATTGGGCCACCTGCCTGCTGTACCGCCCTTCTTCAGCAACTGGAAGGGAGATGCTCAGGTGGATCTGGCGGTAAAGCGGCTTGCTGCCAATGCCAGCGCAGAGATTCTGGCAGATATCTGGGCGGAGGATCTGCACCGGATAGAAGACACACTGCTTGCCGCCGAAGAACGGGGCATTGCCGTCCACCTGATGGTGATAGGTGACATACCTACAGCGCTGTCGCGTGTCATTGTGCATAGCGTACCGGCAGGCGGGCCGAAGACCGCCCGGAACTTCTCGCTCCTGCTGGATAAGGAGACCTCGCTTCTGGGCAGCTTCACCCGCCATTCGCAGGCTTCGGCGCTGGAGAGCAACCATCCGGCTGTGCTGGATGTGCTTCAGACGTCTTATTATCACGATGTCGTGATGATGCGCATAGAGCAGGATTTCGCCGCGGAGCTGGAGGCGCGTTACGGCAAGAATTACGCCTTAATATTCCAGGAACACCCTGAGATGCGCGGGCGAAAGCCGGAGCCCGCATCTGAACCCGATTCTAATCGCTTGGAGGATGACACCCATTGAATACACTGAATACATCGAATGCGAATACTCCACGCTCGTCTGTACTGCATAACCGCTCATTCCTGCGCCTATGGATCGCGCGGATATTCTCCACCAGTGCCTTCCAGATGCTGTCGGTGGCGATTGGCTGGCAGATGTATGCGCTGACCGGCAGCGCCTACCAGCTTGGACTGGTCGGGCTGGCCCAATTCCTGCCCATGCTGCTGCTGACATTGCCTGCCGGACAGACGGCAGACCGCTATGACCGCCGAACCATTGTGTTCCTGTGCCAGCTTACAGAGTGCCTCATCGTGCTGCTGCTTGTCCTCGGCAGCATCGAAGGATGGCTCAGCGCTGTCCACCTGCTGGCAGCCGCAGCAGTCCTTGGCGCGTGCCGTACCTTCGAGAGTCCGGCCTCGGCTGCGCTGGTGCCGGACATTGTGGATCGGGAGCAGCTCCCGAAAGCAGCGGCCTGGTCCGCGTCTGCAATGCAGACGGCGATGATCGTCGGCCCGTCCCTCGGGGGTGTCCTCGTGGTCTGGGGCACGGCTGCCGCCTATATCGCCTCGCTTGCCGCGCTGCTGGTATCTACAGTGCTGATCTTCTTCGTTAAGACTGTTCACTTCGTCAAGAAGCTGGACGCGGTCAGCATGGACACCTTCCTCAGCGGCCTGCGGTTTGTCTTCGCCCGCAAGATTATCCTGGGTACAATCTCGCTGGACTTGTTCGCTGTACTTCTTGGCGGGGCCACGGCATTGCTGCCAATCTTCGCCGAGGATATATTGAAGACCGGCTCGCTCGGTCTTGGTTTGCTGCGCTCCGCCCCGGCGGTAGGCGCGATCATCGTCTCGCTCATCCTGACCCGCTATTCGGTGGAACGGGCCATCGGCCGGATGCTGTTCGCCTCGCTGGTCGTCTTCGCCCTGGCCACGATGCTGTTCGGCATCTCCCACAGCTTCTGGCTGTCCTTGTTCGCGCTCGTTCTGATCGGCGGCTCGGATGTCGTGAGTGTCGTTATCCGCTCGACACTGGTGCAGGTCAACACGCCGCAGGAGATGCAGGGCCGGGTGAACGCAGTGAATTCGTTATTCATCGGCACCTCGAACCAGCTTGGCGAATTCGAGTCCGGCACGATGGCCGGGCTGGTCGGAGCCGTGCCTGCAACTGTCATCGGCGGAGTGGGCACCCTGATTATTACCGTGCTCTGGATGTACCGGTTCTTCCCGGTCCTCCGCACCCAGAAGACGTATACAGCGGAGGAGATTTGAACGATACAAGGGGCTGCCAGATTGGCAGCCCCTCTTTAAGTACTTATATGTTTTGCGGTCCCAGCAAAGGTTCTGAATAAACTTCCCAGCTTAACTTCACTTTGTGGGGATTTTTATTAGTACTCGCCCTTAATCACAAAAAACGATCCCCGGATCGTACCGGCCAGCTTCGATTTCTGCCGCGCGAACTTGAACTTGTCGGCCAGCTCCTTCGGAATCTCCATCCCCTCTGAGAGCTTGAAGCCGACCGCCCGCTTCTTGGGATCATCCACCGTGTACATTACGTTAAGCGCAAGACCATCCTCATAGAAAACGTAGGCGAACCGGATATTCTCCACCTGGAACTGCGACGTTTGGAGTGGCTTAGCAGCAAACTCAAGACCCCGCTCCTTACTCAGAATCCCGTTCACGTAATTCAGCGTCTCCTGGCTTTCACTGGCCGGAACGACTGTGAATTCATGCTTATACTTGTTCATGAAATAACGCGCCTCATTCGCACGTAATCCCGCCAGCGCCTCAGCAACCGGAGACGACTCCAGGCCTTGCAAAGACACCTCTTTGAAATCAACTGTGTATGCCATCGTTAGTTATCCTCCATTACGTTACTTAATTTCTTATGACAGGAATCCACATTTCGCCATACAGCGAGCCGTCCCGGCTGCCCATCTCCACAGCGGTATTCGGCCCGCCCACGTAGGCGTATCCTTCTGCTTGCGGCAAAGCTTGTCCGAAGGCCAAGCCCGTCAAAGTATTGCTTAATTCCTCCGTTGTCGCTCCTTCGCCTGCCACTACGAGGTATTCCCCCTTCGGGAATTGAATCACCCGGGCTTCCTGCGGAATCTTTGCGGCTGCACCTGCCATTACCCCGGCATAATGCATCATCTTGCCGTTCACCGCTTCGTTCACCACAAACACATAGTCATTCTCCGCAATCCCTTTTAACAAGTCGAGCCTGCCATCTTCACTGACCGCCTGCCAAAAATCCATCTTCTCCTTATAAATCCCGGCATAGTCCGTGTAATCACTCTTAAGATCAACGCCCAGACCAATCACCGTAAAGCTGTCTTTCTCTGCAATAGTATACCCTGCCATTGTTATATCCCGCCTTTATTCATATTTGTGTTCCTCACCTGCTATGTATATGATAACCTTGAACCATGTCAAAAAATGAACCTGTTTAGGAGCCGCGATGAAAAAAGTAGAACGGATCAACATCATCATGCGGTACATTAACAATCGTGCCCATTTTACGCTGACGGAAATCATGCGGGAATTCAATATTTCGCGTTCGACCGCCCAGCGGGATATCCGGGAGATCGAGGCGCTCGGGATGCCGCTGGTTGCAGAGGTGGGCCGGGATGGCGGGTATTCCGTTATGCGCAACTCTATCCTTCCGGTGGTCCGGTTCACGGATAACGAGGTCAAAGCGCTGTTCATTGCCTTCATGGCGACAAGAAACGGCCAGCTTCCTTATCTCAGGAGCCGCCAGTCGCTGACGGAGAAATTACTGGGGCTCATCTCGGAGAATCAGCAGGAGGAGCTTGTTCTTCTCAATCAGATCCTGCTGTTCGAGGGCACCCACCCGGGCAATCCTGATCTGCTGGATCTGTCCGATCTCCCCCACCCTATGCTGGACAAGCTGATCCGGCTCCTGCTGGCGGACCGTTATCTGCTAATTACCTGCCGGGAAGACCAGAAGGATATCTCTTATGCTGTGTATCTTTTACGTCTCTACCAGGAGAAAAGCCTGTGGCTCATCGAGTGCTTCGACCTGGACGCCTCCAGGAAACGGATCATCCCGGTTGATCAGCTAACTGATATCATCCCCTACCCGGGCTCCAACAGGCCAAGCGCGAAAAAAATTCAGGAGAAGCTTAGCAAGCAGCAAGTGAAGAACAACCTTGTCCTAGAGCTAGGTCCCCGGGCCATTGCCCAATACCGCAAATATCACCCGTTCAGGGTGGCGCTGTCCTATACTAACCCCTACCAAACTACCGCTATCCTGAAAATGGAAGTCGAGGTGAACCGCACGGAGGAGCTGAAGGAGTTCACGAATTGGCTGTTATTCCTGGGCGATGACCTTAAGGTGAAGGAAATGCCGGATGAAGTAAGGGAGGAGCTGCAGGCTAGAGTAGATCTTTTTTGTACTTAGGAAGCGCACGGCCCCCTACTGTTGCGTTCGCCGCGCCCCATTGTGATCGGTTTTTCGCCTACATTTTGCCCATTCGCCTTCCTGCTGCCCGATGTGATCGGTTTTCCGACTACATTTCGCCCGTTCTTCTTCCTGCTGCCCAATGTGATCGGTTTTCCGACTACATTTCGCCCGTTCTTCTTCCTGCTGCCCAATGTGATCGGTTCTTCACCTACATGCGGCCCGGCTCCTTCGTAATCGAACTTTCCCATGCCAGTAAAAAGAGCAGCGCCCCCTAACCAGGAGAATCGCTGCTCTACTTCTACTTCTCTCTAATCCTTCGGCTTACAGATTAAGCAGCAAACTCAATACCTTCGCACACTCTGCGCGCGTCGCATTGGCCTGGGGCTTGAGGAATCCGTCCGGAGTCCCCGTGATGAAGCCCAGTGAACCGGCGGCACTCACGGCGTCCTTAGCCCAGCTGTCAATCTTGGCGGCATCGGCAAAAGCAGGCAAGGAACCTGCCGGAGCCGGACTTCCAGAGCGCAGCTCGTAGGCTCTCACAAGCAGCGTTGCCATCTCTTGCCGTGTAATATGCGACTCGGGGGCGAACTTGCCGGTAGAGTCCCCTTTGACGATTCCGGCTGCAAAAGCGGCGGCCACATCGCCCGAATACCACTTGCTGCTGTCTACGTCAGCGACCGAACGCAGGCCCTCCGTCTTCAGCCCAAGGGCACGGACAAGCATCGTAACGAATTCGGCCCGGGTCACTTCTCTCTTCGGTGCGAAGCGTCCTTCCCGGTTGCCCTCGATAATATGCTTGGCAGCCATTTCTTTAATCACAGAGTAGGCCCAATCCGACGGACTCACATCTGCAAAGCTCTTGTCATACTCCAGTACAGCATAATTGCCGGATTGCCGTACCTGTGAAGTCAATACGGACTGTTCTGTGGTTCCGCCTGCATATTCGAGCGTTCCATCATCTGCCGTGGCATACACACCTGCGAGCTTCGGATTGCCGTTCGCCTGAAGCTTCAGGCGAAGACTGACTGGTTCCGCGAACGAGACCAGCGGAGTCTTAACTCCCTGCTGATTCAGCACAGACAGCCTGAGATTGAACATTTCTCCGGCTGTTCTCAGTTCAGCTTCACTCTTCTTATTAGCCTGAAGTATCCAGGCTGCCTTCTGCTCTGGGGACCTTGGCTCAAGCAGGATAGACATCATCGAGCCCTTCTGCTGCTGTCCTGCCAACGCTTGAAGCTGCTCAACAACCTTGCCTGGAATCTCTACAGCCACTGTCTTGCCTTCCACCTTCAGTGCGGCTATTCCCTTAAGGGCCGCAGCGTCAGCGGGAATTCTTACTTCGCTCTGCCCTTCAGCTATTGGAATCACAATCTGGTTCTGGGCATTCACCTTCGGCTCAGTTACAGTCAGAATCTCCGGCTGCGGCGTAGCTTGTGGTGCAGCTGAAGCTTGTGCTGTTGCCAGCGGAGCTGTCCAGCCTGAACCGGAGCCCGTTCCTGGTGCCGTAGTCGGGCTTGGTGCCGGGCTGGCTTCCGCACTTGGTGCAGGATTCTCTTCCGGACTTGTTACCGGCTCCGTTGCCGGAGGCGTTACTGGCTCTGTGACCGGAGGTGTCACCGGCTCTGTGACCGGGGGTGTTACAGGCTCCGTTACTGGAGGTGTTACTGGTTCACTCGGTTCACTTGGTTCGCTAGGAACCTCAGGTGTAGTTGTGCTATTACGCACGAAGGTCACCTCTTGCAGATAGCCGTAATGATTATCCGAGTCTGTGAGGACTTTGAAGCCCAGCGATGCGCTGCCGTCTTCCCCTATGTGCACATGCTTTAGCGTCAGAGTCCGGGGCTTCAGCCAGGCGCTGCCTGAATAGGTAACCGGCACCGAATACGTCTGCCCCTCGGAGATCACATACATTACCGAACCGGGAGAAGGTTCACCCTTGTCCCCAAAGATTTTGGCCTGGAGGGTATAGGTTCCGGGCGCAAGTCCGGTCATTTCATGAGTAAGGTTGAAGTTAATCGGCTTGTCATCCCCGTAATCGAAGCCGCCTGAAGCATTGCTGTCTCCGAAGGTAGCGGGCTTAGTGCCGCTCAGATACCAGTCGGACTTAGCGCCGTTCACCGTGAGATTATTGGTGCTGACGGCTCCGGCTTTTTTGACCAGCTTGAAATCATCAATATTCCCCCACTTGTCTCCAGCGTATTTCAGATTAGCGCCTAGTGTCAGCGTTCCATCTGTAACTTCAACGGTATCGATGGTTGGATTACTCCATTGCTGCCAGCCTGTGTTGACGAACGGCTGCTTCTGATTGCCCGCAAAAATCTCTGCCGTCTCTTCCCCTCCCCCGCCCGAGACCCAAGCGGATAACTGATAGGTACCATTTTCAAGTCCGGTGACCGTCTGGGAGATTTGGAATTCCGCAGCCCCTGAGCTCCAGTAGTGCAGTGCAGCCGAACCGGAATGGGCATCCGACTCCACATTGACCGCCGCGCTATCGCCGCTTACGGTCCAACTATTCAGCCCGTCCTCGAAGCCTGGATTCTGAATGAAGCTTGTGCTTGGCGAGACTGTGATCTCAGTTGAATCTGTAAATCCGCCGTCATACGTAACCGCTGTTACTGTAGAGGTCCCGGCAGCAAGCCCGGAGATGGTTCCTTTATACTTGTCTACCTTGACGATGGCTTCATCAGAGCTGGTGAAGGTTAGCCCCTTATAGGTTGCATTCGCCGGGCTGATCGTTGCCTTAACGCTGCCGGTTCCGCCTACTTCTAGGACAGCGGTCTGCTTCTCTACTTTTACCGACTGAACTGGTACCCGGTTGATTGCCGAAGCACCGTCGATAAAAGCATCCATCGCGAAGGAAGGCTTCCCGTCCGGGTTCCAGGCAGACAGCCCATAGCCGAAATAGACGCCCTCGGGTGCCCAATAGAACACACCTGTTCCCTGGCCTCCAGGGACAGCCTTCACGCCATCCTGCACAGCAACTAGCATGTTGTATACATTATCCACATTCTTGCTCACATCGCCGCCAACCTCGACGACCATGACCTCTTTTCCGTATTTTGCAGCCAGAAGATTCATGTTGGAGGATAGTTCATTAATAGAAGAAGTGTAGATAGAATCCGGGTAATAAGATAACCCGATAATGTCATAATCACTGTCCTTAAGACCCGCCTCGACCAGACCTGCATAGAACGGATCTACACCGGTGTCTGCCCCGTTGGCTCTATGAATAATGATTTTGGTCTCAGGAAAAACAGCCTTGGCCGCATGTGATCCCGCCTGGATCAATTCCACCAGATTCGCAGTATTGCTATAGCTGCCCAGCGGATGCATCATCCCGTTATTAATCTCATTACCAATCTGCACCCACTCGGGGGTTACCCCCGCAGTCTTCAGCGCTTGCATCACCTCTGTGGTATACTCCGAGACATGTGCTTTGAGCTGCTCCAGATTATCACTGGCCCAGGCGGCCGGAGTAACCTGCTTCCCGGGATCGGCCCAGGAATCACTGTAGTGCAGATCAACCATCACCCTGAATCCGAGAGCGCTTACACGGGAGGCCAGCATAACCATCTCTTCAGTGCTGTTATGGCCGTTGATCGGATCATCGGATGGATTGACGAAAGCCCGGAGGCGTATCGAATCGATTCCGTGATCTTTTAAAATCTGGAGCAGGTCCTCTTCGTCTCCCTGATCGTTATAGAATTTGTAGCCCTCAGCTTCCATTTGCGGCAGCCAGCTGACATCTGCGCCCTTGGCGAAGGATTGCGGAATCGGAACCGCTCCAGCTTGTGCCGGTAATCCAAGTGCAGTCAGCGACATGATTAGCATTGTAAAAGTAAGAACCGCTGCAAGCCATCTTGTTCTCTGTTTCAAAATATTACCTCCCTGTGATAGTCTCTCCGTTAGTATAGACGACCGGAAAGGCAACATTGAATTAAGCGAAACAACGAAAACCCATACTTATTCAATTTTTTCACTGAAATGCGCTTACATTTCACTCTGAAAGACGTATAATATTCTCTATGTGAAATGCTATTCACCCTGGAATATAGATAACGGATCATACCAAAGGAGACCTAGAGATGCTGGATTCAAACACTACCCGTCTAATCACCAAAGCGCTGAGCGCAAGTATTGCCAATAAGGAAATCGCCGGTGCGAACTTCATGGTGATTCAGGACGGACAAGAAAGCTGGTATCACCAAGACGGCTATGCCGATATTGAAGCTGGACGCAAAATGTCTAGAGATTCGATCTTCCGCCTCTACTCGATGACGAAGCCGGTTACTGCCGCAGCCGTTATGCTGCTCCTGGAGCGCGGGGAGATCGACCTGTTCGATCCGGTCAGCCAGTACATACCCGGATTTAAAAATCAGAAGGTGGGAAAGAACGGCGAGCTTGTGCCCGTAACTCGTGAGGTTGATATTAACGACCTGCTGAACATGACCTCCGGTCTGGTCTACGGAGGAGCCGACCTGGCTGGTCAGTATGCGGAGGCGTTGTACCAGGAACTGAACAGCCGCCTGCTTGGCACGAACCCGATGAGCACCCTGGAATTCGCTAACCGGCTGGGTGAAGGCCCGCTGGCCTTCGAGCCGGGAACCTCCTGGCAGTATGGAACCTCTGCGGATGTTCTCGGTGCATTAGTTGAAGTCGTCAGCGGCATGCGGTACGGCGAATTCCTGCAGCAGGAGATCTTCGGTCCGCTGCAAATGAAGGATACCGGCTTCTGGCTGCCCGAAGACAAGCGAGACCGGCTGGCCTGCGTCTACCAGGATGATGGTGAAGGCGGATTGATACCCTTTTCGGAGAGTCCTCTGGGCGTTAATCATCATATGGACCGGGAAGCGGCTTATGAAGCAGGCGGGGCCGGGCTGGTCTCGACGATTGAGGATGCTGCCAAATTCACCACCATGCTGATCAATCAGGGCAGCTTGAACGGGGTGCAGCTGCTGAAGCCCCGCACCGTTCAGTTTATGACCTCGGCCAGCTTAACCAGCCCGCAGCAGCAAGGCTTCAATCCCTGGCATTCGCTGCAAGGCTACAGCTACGGCAATCAGATGCGCATCCTGACCGATCCGGGTCAAGCCGGAGGGCTCGGCAGCCTGGGAGAATACGGCTGGGACGGCTGGCTGGGCGCTTATTTTGCCAATTGTCCGCTGGAACGCCTGACCATCCTGTTCATGATCCAGAGAAAGGACTCCGGTACCCTGCCCATTACACGCAAGCTGCGGAATATCGTGTTAAGCGCATTTTAAGCACAACGTTAAGGGTCCAGTTCATATCCGGGTATCGGACAAGAACTGGACCCTTCTTCTGGCCTTTTATAGTAAATGAGCGGTCTGTTCCCCCAGCCTCCACTCCTACCATTTGGCATTTGCCCTGTTGGCGGCAATCACTTCAAGGAAGCGGTCGGGATAATTCGTATGCACTCCGTCTACTCCCCAAGAATAGGCTTTATCCATATTAAGCTGGTAGTTCACCGTGTACGGGATGATCTTGAGCCCGGCCCTCTTCACCTGAGCTACATAAGCGGCGCTGATTCCCTGGAAATTCGGGCTGATTCCTACGGCATAGGTCTTCACGGTATCCAGATAGGACTGAGTCACCCTCGTAGCCCCATAATCATTCCATACCAGCTGGTATAGCGGAATATCCGGGTTAATCGCATGAAGCTTCCGCAGACTGGCTGCGCTGAAGGAGTGAACGGACACCCTTTTGGCGAGATCATATTTCAATATCGTATTATTCAGGATCGCTTCGATCCCGAACTTCGATGCAGGCTCCTTGATTTCGATCATATAGTTGATGTCCTTGCCGAATGTCTCGAATACTTCTTCAAGCGTTGGGACGGTAAGCCCTGTGTATAGATCTCTGGCGAACATCGGGTAGTCCTGATTGAACCAAGAGCCTGCATCGAGCTGCCTGATCTGCTCCAGGGTCATATTTTTCACAAAACCTTTGCCGCTCGTGGTACGGTTAACCGTCTCGTCATGTATCACAACAGGAATCAGGTCCTTGGTCAAATGAATATCGAGCTCAATCGAGTCGGCACCCATCTCACGTGCCAGCTCGAAGGCCGGTATCGTGTTCTCGGGAGCATAACCGGATGCGCCGCGATGGGCAATCGTATAGACTTTGTCCGCCGGCTCGATCATCTCCTTCACCTTCACCCGGATGACCGGAGAATATGCGTACAGTGTGGAGAACAAGGAAATACACAATACAATGTGCACTCCGATAAAATAACCCTTATGTCTGAATATCTTCGTCATGCTGTTGTCCCCATTTGTGTGTGATTATAAAAAGCTCAAGAGAAAAGAACTGGAAAGCGTAATCGTCACTGCGGTGAACGCTCCCAGGCGGGCAGCGGCTCATGCACGAATTCCAGCCAGTATACATGCCGTTCATGCCGCTGCTGTTTATGTTCTGCGTAGTAGAGATATGTCTTCAGATGCTTGACCAGCCGCAACTCCTGCTGCTCAATGCCTGATTCCTCCGCGATCTCTCTATACAGCGCGTCTTCTACACTCTCATCTGGTTCTACCGTTCCTGCGGGGACCTGAACCCCGGCCTCCGGCGCATCCCGGTGCGTGAAGACAAGCAGCTTATCGTTATACGTGATGTAGGCCAGGACTTTCCTGTATATCTGCATGATATCCCCCTTCCTGCAAACCCAGACCCTGCCCGGTCAATTATTCTCAAGTCTATCTATCGTATCAGACCTATGTGGCGTAAACAATCCATTGTTCTCGTACCTGAACTAAATACCCGCAGCCGCCATCCAGGCTAGCACACTCTCTCCTCTCGCTTGGTATTCGGAGCAGGAGGAGACGCTCGCTTTTCAGGCCGAAAAAGGCTTACTCTACGGATGGAAAATACCTCCGTAGAGTAAGCCCCAAGGCTGGTACAGATCATAGTAACCGCTAAGCCTGCATACTATCCAGTTCAGCAGATATCCGGTTTCTGGCCGCATCCACCACGCTAAAATCCATCGCGGCAATATAAATTTCCTTTAATTCATCCCGGTGCACCTTGGCCTCTGCCAGAGCGGCTATTGCCGTTTTCATTGTGGCCTTATATTGTGCGCTTATTTCCTCTAGCGGTCCGGCGAGGCGCTCATCCGTTCCCGGTGCAATAACAGCTTCATACGTATCGATGATTACGTCTCCTTCCCGCTCCGGATAATATTCATGCGGGCTGGTGCTGTCAAAGACCGCAAAATCAAGCTCACGCACAATAACCATATCCAGACTGTGGGGATCGAATCCGCAATGATAGATTTCCGTATCAAAGCCCCTCTTCTCTGCCTCAGCAGCGATTTTGCGGAGTATGGTTGATTTGCCTGTTCCGGCCCGGCCTTTGAGGAAGAAGCGTCTGGATAGTCCTTCGGTCAAATTAGGTACAAAGTCAACCGATCCTGCCGGCGTTGCTGCGCCCAAAAACCGGTGCTTCACATCAGCATGCCTCTGAAGCTGTGCTTCGCCAAACAACTGTTCCAGCATCCGGGCCGTTAATTGATCCGCCTGGCCGAAGTCCATATGCTCGAAGTACATCTTTTCCCATTCGTCATGAATGTTCAGAGCCACCGCAAATCTGCTGTACGCTGCCGCATAGGCATCCGCAGCCTTCCGGTTAAGCTCCTCAATGATCTCCCTTTGACCGATAAGCGCTGCCGAGTCCCACGCTTCCCCCAGGTTCACGTATTCCCGGGCTGCTCCGGGAGCCTTGGGCTCGATCACATGGGGCGCCGTCCCGTCAACAATGCCCACGCCAAGCGCCGGAATAATGACCCCGTCAATGGAATCCTTATCAGATGAACAATGAATCAGCTCAATATCGTATCCCCGCTCCGCCCATTCCGTACCGATTGCTCTCATCAGCGAGGATTTGCCGGTACCGGGACCGCCTTTCAAGATGAATATCCGCCGGAGTCCTTGAAGATTCGATTCGAACAAACTGTAGAAGCCAAGAGCCGTATTGCCGTCTGCAAAATATCTTAAAATTCCCGCAGCCATACACCCACTTCCTTTCCCGTTGCAGCCTGATAGGCTTATAACCATACAATATGCGTCAGGTATTTGTAAGGTTCCAGCAGCGGCGGAAATTCCGTCCATTCCACGTGAAGATGCTGAAACTAAATGCCCGCAGCCGCCATCCGTGCAAGCACCTTCTCCCCTCTCGCTTCCAGCTCCCCGCCGCTGAACTTTGGAAGTACAAGTTCGGAAACGATATTCCCGTCCCTCGTAAAAAGAACCCTGTCCGCCCTGGCGGCGACTCTCGCATCATGGGTCACAAGCATGATGGCTGTGCCCTCTTGGTTGATGCCTGCCAGCAGCTCCATGATTTCCTCTGCGGTCTTCGAGTTCAGCGCACCGGTTGGCTCATCGGCAAACAGAATCTCCGGCGTATTGATTAGTGCGCGGCAGATCCCGGCCCGCTGGAGCTGCCCGCCAGATACCTCAGTAGTATCCCTGTTTTCCAGCCCGGCAATGCCTGTCTGGATCATTAGGTCTCTCGCTTTTTGCACGAGTTCCACTGTATTCCTCTTGCCGTCCTGCACGGCGGGAAGCATGATATTATCCAGCAGATTCAGGTTCCTCAGCATCGTGGGCTGTTGAAAAATAAAGCCCATGCGGGTCCGGCGAAAATCGGCAAGCGCATTTTCCCGGAGCCCGGCTAGTTCCGTATCGCCAAATTTCACGGTTCCCTCAGTAATCTCATCCATGCCGCTGAGTGCGAACAGCAGTGTGGTTTTGCCTGAGCCTGAGGGCCCCATTACGGCAACAAATTCACCTTCTGTTATATCTACGTCTACTCCATTCAATGCCATGGCTTGCTCTGCACCCTTACCGTAAGTTTTCACAATATGGGTACCTGTAATGATGCTGTTCATCTGCTAATCCTCCTTGATATGCCCGGAAATTTGCAAAGCCTGGATGCCGGAACTGCCTAACCTGGTAGCTGCAACGACACAGCCTGCAATCAGCAGGGGCGAAAAAAGATAGACAAACCACGGATTTACCTCGAAATGGAAGGCTGACGCGCCGAAGGACGACACGATCGCCACACCGGCAAGCTCTCCGAGCGTATTTGCCAATAGCGTACCGGTGATGACACCCATCCCCAGCACGGTAACGGAGCGTGTAAGATATTGCCTCCGAATATCCCTGCTAGTGAAGCCTATGGATTTCAAGATGGCAATGGAATAACGGTCCTTCGCCACCAGTAACTTCATGAATAGCGTTGTTACCAGCAGAATGAGCAGAACGGTTGCCAGAGTTGCGACGATGGATGCCTTTTGTATAGCCTTGCGCATAGGACCAAGCATCTGCCCGATGGTCTCGTCGATCCCGGTAATTTTGGCAAAGGGGAATTGTTCCCGGTACTGTGATATGGCCGCCTGAACACTCTGACGGTCACGGAACGTAACCGCAATTGAGGCGCTTAGAATCTCCCCGTGATTCATCTTGAAATTAGCCTGAGCTGTACGCCCGCCGTTCGTAACATCGGAGTAAATTCCGCACACCTTCAGGTGCTTTTCCGTGCCGTCAGCGATAACAACGATTTCATCCCCGACATTCATTTCAAGGTCTTCCGCATTCAGTACCGAGAGGGCGATCTCCGCTTCCGCTTGCGGTACACGGCCTTTGGAGTACGTAACCGGAAAAGCGGAATAGTCCCCGAAGGTCACCCGCAGCTTCTCTGGCGTTCCGTCATCCGTTCTCCTCTCTAGCATCCGGCTGGTGAACATAGCATATTTCTCAACGTTCTTATCTTCCGCCAGCCTGGCTGCAACCTCCGCCGCCTTCCCCGGGACATCCTCCACCTGTGTCCGCAGCACTCCGATATTAAGGTCACTGATGCCCATACCCATATTAGTGATGAAACCGGGTGCAGAGATCGTATTGCTGATATTGTACGGCACAATCATAATGAATGAGGAGATGACGAGCACCATCGTCATGGTGACATACAGCTTCTTACGGGACAGCACATCCTTGATGCCTAGAAAGATATTCCGAGTGAACAGCCTGTTGTAACTCAGCCGGAAGCTTCTGCCCGGTTTCGAGGATTCCCGCGATGCGCCGAACCTCACCGCCTGCGCCGGGGAGATGTTGCGGAAGCGCCGCAGCACACCATTCACATATAGCATGACCACCGCGAAGATGAGCACCGCCCCCGCAAGTCCGCTGAGCAAGCCGGGAAACCGGCTCCCGCTATCACCCATATATAGACGAATATTGTGCATAAAAGGGATCTGGAGCGGCAGAGAAGCTAGAAAACCCAGCACGCAGGCTACACCCGTGATCGCACCGTATTTCGCAAGGTAAAGCTTCTTGATCTGTGTTACCCGCATCCCGACGGCCTTCAGTACGCCTATTTCCTTGTAATCCTCTTCGACCGTTGCCAATAGCGTGAAGCGGATACATAAGAACGCCACGAGAATGACCAGCATGCCGATTAACACCAGCACAGCAATCATAATCCCGTCCGTAATGCCGTTAATCATCTTCACCTGATTGTACGTGATCGCAGGCGGACCGTTGGCCGGGAGACCCGCATCCAGATACGCTGTCTCAAAAGCGGGATAGTTAACCCCCTCAGACAGCCGGAATTCAATCAGGTGCTCCAATTGTCCGAACTCACGGACCCTCTCGAAATCCGCCTGGCTGACCAGGAACCTTTTGGAGCTTACCAGTGCCGCGTTCATAGTCGAATCCCGCAAAAACCCCGCAACGTGGAAGGAAATACCGTGGATCGTCAGTGTATCTCCTAGTGCTGCGTTCCCTTCCTGCCTGTAATAGACAGGGACATAGATTTCACCGTCTGCCGGATGAATCACCCCGCCGTTTAAGTCCAGCAGATAGTCGAATTTCTTGCCCTGTACGGAAAGACCATTGTCCTGAATGCTTCCTGCAAGCGAATCGTTCCCGATCACTATCTCTGCACCCTCAATATTTAGGAACTCCTGCACCTGATATTCCTCAACACTTCCATTCGTGTCTGCGAAGCGCCGCAACTGGTCCATATCAACGTTTCCTGTATGCATCTGCATGAAATGGAGCGCCTTCGCCGATAGAAGCATGTTATCGATCGCGCCGGACAGATTCACTGTAAGCGATGCGGCGAGCGAGGTTAGCATGGCGGCAACGAGGATGAACGCCATAATCGTGCCGGTAATCAGCTTGCTTTTGCGCAGATCATTTTTAATTAATTTTAGATACATGTCACTCCTCCGTCTATTTGTGACCTTACAGGTTTAACCTTTGGGGAAAATGAGGACGAACTCCTTGGTATAGGGTGAGACTGCGTCTATTACGCTAACTCCCCCGGAATGCTGTTCCATCACCTTGTGCACAATAGCCAGTCCTAGCCCAGTTCCACTGCTGGTGGTTCTTGAAGTGTCGCCGGAGACAAACGGATCGAAGAGATTTCCGGTGATGGCCTCCGGGATCGCTGCTCCATTATCGGCAATATGGATTGTAATCCGGCTGGGCTCATCCGCCAGTCCTACGAATAACAGGCTGCCTGACGGGTTATGGCGGATTGCATTAGTCAGCAGATTGCCGATAGCCCGGCTAATTTCCAGCGGATCTGCTATATAAAATACGGGCTGGTCGGGTAATTGCAGTTCTAAGCTCATCTGTTTTCTTTCGATTTCACCAAACAAAGCAGCGCAAGATACGCGAAGCAGTTCCACAAGATCAACCTTCGCCAGCTTCAGCTTGTATTCAGGCGCACCCAGCTTGGAGTAGGCCAGCAGCTGGTCAATCAATTGGTTCATCTGTCCCGATTTCGCTTGGATAGCCAGATGGTATTCCCGCTGTTTGTCCGGTTCCTCAACCAACCCGCCTGCCAAGGCCCCTGCATAGCCTGAAATCGTAGTCATGGGAGTTCTCAGATCATGGGCAATATGCGAGAACAGCTGCATCCGCTCATTCTCCATGCTCATCCGCTGTTCTTCGGCATTCTTCAGCCTTTGGGCCATATAGTTGAACGCATCCCGCATTTCTCCAAATTCCGTTTCCGTCTCAAAATCCAGCCTGGTATTCAAATGGCCCGAGGTCACCGCCTTGAATCCTTCTTCCATCTTCCTTACAGGCTCCATAAGCTTCCTGTTGATCCCGTGCCCGAACAGGACAATCCCGATAAAATACACGGCGGCTGTAATAAGAATCCAGATCACGGACAGCGTGATCTGAAGCGATTCCGTTCCCTTGGCCAGCGGGGAAGAGGCCAGCTCCGCGAAGTTCATCCCGTTCTTCCATGTCAACAGACCGTACAATAGCTCCAGAACCAGGAGCGTCAGCGCAATGCCGAAGGTGTAGCCTATGAATCTGTGCATGATGACTCTTCTGAAGCTGCGCTTGTTCTTCATGGATGCACCTCCAGCCGATACCCTAATCCCCGCACAGTTCCAATGGATACCCTGCTGCCGCCGGGAAGCTTGGCACGCAGCTTACTGATGGCCACCATCACCGTATTATCATCCACGATAGCCGTCTCCTGCCATGCCGCCTCATACAGCTGCTGTTTGGTGTAGACGCGTCCTGGACTTTGCATGAACAGCTTCATCATGTTGTATTCTGTAGCGGTAAGATGGATTGCGGCGCTGCCCAAGCGGAGACTGCAAACAGAAATATCCATACACAGTTCCCCAGCCGTCAGCACCGCCGCTGCGGAATCCGCTGCACCACCGCTATAGCGGCGTAATTGGGCTTTGATTCGGGCAAGCACCTCAAGCGGGTCAAACGGCTTAGTTACATAATCATCCGCACCAAGGTCAAGCCCCAGAATTTTCTCGTGATTCTCTGTCTTGGCACTGACAACGATAATGGGCAGATTGCTGTGCTCTCTCAAGCCCTTAATCAGCTGATAGCCATCAAGCTCCGGCATCATAATGTCGATGACAGCCAGATCAATCCGCGCTGCTTCAGCCTGCTTCAGTGCTTCCCGACCGTTACCGGCCTGGATCACGGTATAGCCGTCCTTTTCTACATACAGGCGCAACAGCTCCCGGATCTCCTTCTCATCATCCACAATCAGAATTGTTTGGTTCATGATTTCACCTCTCCTCCCGCTCATCCCGCCGGGCCGTAAGTTCATTATGTTGGCCCTACCTTTCAGTTAAACACGGGTAACCTTAACATTGCCTTAAGATTTATCATACGAAGCGCGGCTGTCTAAGCAGTTTATAGAGTTTAGGTCAAAACTCATCTGCCATATTGACATTATATTCCTTGAGTTGTAAGATAACATTGTTATATAACTACGTTATTGAATAAGAGGTGTAAGATGCCGCCCAAAAAACAAATCACAGCTGTCCAGATTGTAGAAAAAGCCTTTGAAATGGTACGTCAAGAGGGGTATGACTCGATTACCGCTAGGAAGCTTGCCCAAGCGCTCAACTGTTCCACACAACCGATCTATCAGTCCTTCGCCGACATGAATGGCCTCAAGCTTGCTCTCACCTGCAAAGCCCAAGAATGGATGATGGAGTTTATTTCCATGAACGGGGAAGCGGATTTACCCGCTGAGTTGTCGCGTATCCTGGGATATGTCCAATTTGCCAGTACGGAAAAATATCTGTTCCAGCTTATTTTTGCCTCCGGCGGGGAGAACAGAGGAGCTGACCAGCCGTTTATGCCCAAAGAGACCGGAATAGATTTGAACATGATCATTTATGCTCACGGCATTGTTATGATGATGGCCTACAATACACTTCCCATGCCTTGGGATACCGTTAAAGGGATGATTGTGAAGGCGTATGATTCTTTTACGAGAAGTGATCAATGAATTGGGGAGGAAGTTACCGATGAATAATGGCACACGTTTAAGGATACAAAAGGAACGCACTCACATATTCTCACCCAGCATTACCATTGCAATGTTAGGAGTCATTCAGGGGGATGTCTCCGATCATGATCTGGGTGCAGCCATTGCCGCAGCGGTATCCAATCATGAAATTTTAAGCTGTAAAATAACATTCGATGAGCAAGGAGAAGCCTTTTATGAGAAAACAGAGCAGCCGCGGATTCATATCGAGCCGTTTGACCGTGATTGGAAAGCAGTTGTGCAGGAGCAGGAAACGATTGCTTTTGATTGGATTAACGGAGAGCTGATCCGTTTCTTTGTTAAGCGGCAACAGGACAGTATCCAATTGCTGATACTTGCTCATCATCTGGCAGGCGATGGCCTGGCAGTCTCCTATTTACTGAATGACGTTCTACACGCGCTAAATGGAGATGAGCTGATTTATAAGCGGCTGCAACTTTTTGATTCTAAGACGGTTCCTCCCCGTTCCAAACTAACCCCGTGGATGCGCATCATTCTTCGCGGGCTTAACCGTAAATGGAATTCAACTGGAAGGGCATTTAATTATACTGAATATCAGGAGATGTATCAGAGCTATTGGAATAGCCGAACAACCGAAATTTATTGCGAGGAGCTTAATGAATCGCAGTTATCCGCTTTGAAAAAAACCGCCAAACGTCAGGGAATTACCATTAACAGCTTGCTTACGACAGCCTTCGCCAAATCGGCTCAAGGTCACTCCGACATCGGCCTGGCGGTCAGTGTTCGTCCAAAAAGCTATCGGGGAATGGGTAATTACGCCACAGGAGTTTCGATCCGGTACTGTTATAACAAGGCTCACGATTTTGGGGCGAACGCCCATGAGGTACATAAACGAATTTATAAGAAATTAGATAATCATAAAGCGAAATTCTTCTTGCTTCACTTCATGAATGAAGTATCACCTACACTGATTGATGCTGCCTATTTCTCAGCCTATGGTGGCTACGTGAACAAAGCGGCTCACACTGTTTCGAATCTGTTTGGCTATGGAGTAAAGCCCAAGAGCATCAGCATCACCAACCTGACTACACTAGATATACACAAATCACAGGGCAAATATAGCTTGACCGCAGTCAGCTTCGTACCCCCTCTTGTCCCTAATGCAAGGCGGAT
Source organism: Paenibacillus sp. FSL R7-0333 (assembly GCF_038000365.1). Lineage (NCBI taxonomy): Bacteria > Bacillati > Bacillota > Bacilli > Caryophanales > Paenibacillaceae > Paenibacillus > Paenibacillus sp. FSL R7-0333. Next base: position 3,477,488 of record NZ_JBBOBZ010000001.1, on the reverse strand, counting down.
CATCGGCATATGTACCTTTGAGAACCGGCTATCCCTTTCATTACATGTGGCAGGCAAAGATCTGTTGTCTGAGGAGAAGGCTTTTTGGGAATCAGCTCTGCGGGAATTAACATCCCTTCAAAATGAAAACGGCATCCCCATCATGAAATGAAAGGAATGCCGCTCTTGTATATCGATTAAATGCCCATATATTTCTCCACACCCTCCGGATCGATGACGACCATCTGCTTGTTGCCGATCAGCTTGATCAGGCCGGAGTCTTCGAATCGGGAGAACTTCCTGCTGATCGTCTCCCGGGTCACTCCGACATAACTGGCCAGCTCTTCCCGGGACAGCGGGAGGTCGATATGTACGCGTCCGCCGCGCGGCTTGCCGTATTTCTCGCTCAGCTCCATGATCATATACGCGATCCGGATTTCCGGGTCTTTGGTCGCCAGACTTTGCGCCAGATTCTCGGTGTGGGCGAGGCGTTTGGTTACGCTTTTGAGCAGGCGCAGAGAAATGTCGGGATTCTCGGTCATTAGCTGCTCCATATCGCTGCGGGTCAGCAGGCAGATATTGGTGTCTTTCAGCGCATACGCACTGAAGTTGCTAAGCTCGTCGCTGTTGAAGATACTGAGTTCCCCGAAGAAATCCCCGTTCGTCAGGATATGCAGAATCTGTTCCTTCCCTTCGGGCGTAATCTTGGATAACTTCACATGTCCCTGCTGAATAATGTACAGCGTATCGGACGGCGCGCCTTCGAGAATTAGCGGCTGGCCCTTGGTGAATTTGCGGTGCTTAATCATTGCGCTGATCCGGGTAAGATCCTCATCGGTCAGCGCGGCAAAAATCGGTACCTTGCGTGTACAAGGTTCTGCGGCGTGCTGGCAGGAATGCTCTTTCATACCGTTCCCCCTGTAATGTGAAATGTGAAGCCTTAATCCACTAATGAGCAATTGTGTTCTTTTCCTCAACGGGTACGAAATGGCTGGTGTCCTCACCGCAGACCGGACAGACCCAATCTTCCGGCAGATCCTCGAACGCTGTTCCGGCAGCTACATCCTCATCGGGATCGCCTACCGCCGGGTTGTAGATGTAGCCGCAAGGGGTACAGATATACTTTTTCATCATACTCATCTCCTATATTCTTAGTAGTTAATCAGTTCAGAACAGACTGCGTTTCCGCTATAATGTCTTCGATGCTCTTGCCGTCAGCACTCCCGCTCAGCCGGACGCCCTGCTCAACAGCCGCCTTGTAAGCCAGCGAAGCCGCAGCGCCCTGCCAGGACAACGCCCCGACAATGACATGATCCTTCACAAAAATCCGTGTATACGCCCCGTTCTCTTCACCGCATACCGACTCATCGCAATTCCGCTCATCGGTGTTGCCGATGGAGAACAAGGACACCCCAAAAGCATTGAACAAGGTCACTGGAACCGCTCTGCGGTATACACTCCGGGCTTCTGCCATATTGCTCCCTGCAATCCTGCCCTGTTCCATCGCTCCGCCCCACAGTCCTTCCACCAAGCCACCGAACTCGGCAACGTCACCTGCTGCATAGATATCCGGAGCACTTGTCTGCAGATGTTCATCCACAATAATGCCGACGCGGACCTCAATCTCCGATCCGTCAACCAGAGCAGTATTCGGAACGATCCCAATGGAGTAGACCACATGGTCACACGGGAAGCTCGTGCCGTCATTCAGCGTAACCCCGGTGACAACCTCTGTCCCCTCAATGGAAGCCACACCCGCTTGAAGAATCACCTTCACCCCGGATTGTTCAAGGATCTCTTGCAGATGCTTAGAAGAGTAGCTGTCGAGCTGTCTGCCCATCAGGGCAGGTGCGTATTCAACCACAGTTACCTTATACCCTGCTTCGTGAAGCGCCCAGGCGGTCTCAATTCCCTGCACTCCTCCGCCAATGACGGTTACGCGGCTGCCTTCCTTAAGGCTGTTCTTCAGCCGGTCTGCGTCAGCCAGATCCCGGATGCTGTGTACATTGGAAAGTCCGGCACCCTGGATGGTTAATGCGCGGTTCTTCGCCCCCATACAGAGCAGCAGCTTATGGTATTCCACACACTGGCCGCTCTCTGTCTCTATCGTCTGGCGCTCCGGGTGGATAGACACGATGCGGGTGGACGACTGTACGGTGATGCGATTATCGCGGTACCATTTCTCCTTCTTGATCAGAACCTTCTCGCTGTGCAGGTCGGTGAACAGGCCCTTGGTCAGCTTGATCCGGTTATACGGCAGGCCGCTCTCTTCTCCAATGATTGAGATTTCCGAGTCCGCGTCCTGATCGCGGATCGCTTTGGCGGCATGGACGGCGGTTACACCGCCCCCAACGATTACGTAATGCTTCGTCATGTTCGCTTCCTCCTCCCTAGATTGAACTGAGCAGCAGATCCGAGACAAATTCGGTTGCATGCTTAATCTTCTGAACCTTCTCAGGCTCTCTTGGGGAGAATCTTACCCGTACGGGGAACTCCACATGGGTCATGCCGGTGGTTTTGATAACCTCGGAGGTGCTCTGTACAGTCATGTTCGTTCCGTTCAGGTAATCCTGAATCACCTCGATCGCTTCTCCGCTCCAGCCGTAGGAGCCAAACGCCGTGGCAAGCTTACCTTCCAGGTTCATCTCCTGCATGCCCTTCAGCACTTCCTCCAGGTTCCCGATCATATCTGCATACTTCGTGGAGCTGCCGATAAAGACGGCGTCTGCTGATTCGATGCTGTGGAGGATGTCTGCGGTGCTGCTTTTATCTGCGTTCCAGACTTCTGTCTCAATATTGTTCTCCTTCAGGCAATTCTCAATGATCGCGGCCATCTTCTTCGTACTGTTCTTGATGGTGGTATAGACAATGACAGCCTTCTTGCCCTGGGTGGTCTCCCGGCTCATTGTGGCATACAGCCCGATGAACTTAGGAATGTCCTCGCGGATCAGGAACCCGTGGGAGGGTGCAATCATGCGGATCTCCAGATCCTTCACCGCTTCCAGCAGCGTTCTTACATATCTTCTGTGCGGATGGATAATCGCTGCATAATAGCCTTTGTAATCTTCGGTGATATCGAAGCCTGCTTCATCGCTGAACAGATGCTCAGCTGCCACATGCGTACTGAAAATATCGCAAGGGAACAGGATCTTGTCTTCCACACAGTATGTAATCATCGTCTCTGCGGTGTGGAGGTACGGTGTTTCTTTGAACAGCAGGGTTTTGCCGCCGATATCCAGGGTGTCTCCGTCCTTCACCACCAGGAAGTTGCGGCTGTGCAGCTTATACATCTCCTGCAGCTCCGGTACAGCGATCTCGGTGCAGACAATCGTAGCATTCAGTGCCTGTGCCGCCAGTGCCGCCAGTCCACCGGAGTGGTCAGGCTCAGTATGGTTAATGACGATGTAATGAATATCCATGAGATCAATCATTCCGGCGAGACACTCGGCATATTCGCGGCCGAACTCCATATCTACCGTATCAATGACGGTCGGCTTGCCTGTTTTGAGGAGATAGGAGTTATAGGTGGTGCCTTTGGCGAGAATCAAGCGGTGGAACGGGACTTCACGGTTGTCTATTTTGCCTACCCAGTGGATGCCCTCGGCGATTTGTCTGGTTTGTGTACTCATTTGTGTTAGCCTCCAATATTTGATTGATAATCCTTATCAGCAACCTCATTCTATTACGCCAGCCGCTGCAAAAGGAGGATTCAAATCAAATTTCGGAAGTTTGTGAAAGCTTTCGTTTGGCCTACTTTTAATGTAGCCTAATTCACGGAAGATGTGGTGCGTGTGGTCACAGACGGGGGTAGAAATCTAATTTAAGTGGATTTAAGCAACTGCTATCTAGTTCGTGCTTGTAGGTTTTCGGTTATGGGGACAGCCGTGACTCCAGAGAATGTTTGGCCCTCCGGCCGCTGTTGTCCCAGATTTCTTGATTAAACCGCTAATCGCGGTAGAAATCCGGTGACAAAGGCGGACGATACCGCTCCTACAGTTCCAAAATTCTCCTCCGCCACTTTTCCCTTTTTCGTATATTTTCAAGTTCAATTTATATAGTGTTTGCCTGACAAGGTTGGCATATCAAGTACCTTATCTCCATCGCTATCAAAAAAAAGCCGATCTCTATAAAGATCAGCTCTTTTTGGCTACAAAGGTGATACAATCAGAGGTCAGCTTAACGGGCTGCCCGTTTCTGTTAATCTCAAATGCTAAGGGTTTTACGATCAGCTGCTCTATCTCCCATCCGGCAAACTGCTGTTTCAAAAGGTCAATCATTCTCTCAGTAGACAGATTCACTTCAAACATTGGGTCCAGCTCTTGCTTATTCTCTAGAAGCATTTCCCGGATATTGGACGCGATAATAATGCAATTCGCCCCGCCTGCTCTTGTCCCGGCATTCATTTCACTCAGTTTCTGCTCCAGTACCTGTGCCGACCTCACATGTTCCAATGAAGATACGGCTACGATAATATCATATTCATTTGGTTCAATAGAAAAGTGTTCAATATCAGATAAAATGGGTACAATGTAAGGCTCGACACCGAATTGCTGACTGTAACTCTTCAGCTTGACTATGGCTGATTCCAGCAGGTCTACACATACAACTGTTCCGTTCCTATGCTTAATCGATTCGGCGATCGGAATGCTGTTCCGGCCAACTCCAGCTCCCAGATCCAGTACGTTTATGTATTCTTGATCCTTATATTGATTGATAAGATTAATGACTGTAGTAACGGGTCTATGCAGCCAGGAGCCTGGCTCAAATAAATCGTAAATATCATAACATTGATCATGATATTTCTTCTCTTCGGATCTGATCCTGGCTAATCTGTCCATTTGTCCGCCCCCAAACTTCAAATGCTCCGCCCGAGAAGATTCCAAGGAGCGCAGCCGAGAGAATTGTAACATATCTCTGTAAACTTAGTCAGCAGCAAATCACATCACAACCCTTCATCACCTAGATAGAACAGGTAATAGCATAAAACAAGAGCAGCCCCACATGGGAACTGCTCCTGTCCTTGATAATATTAATTCGCATCAAATTACACTTAATGTCTTATGTTACTTGGCAGGCGCGGGAACACTTTCAGCAGGAACCAGAGCAGGCACTAGCTCCGGAAGCGCCTCTGTGACAGTCCCTTCCTGAGCAGGGACCGGCGCAGGGGCAAGCCCGGAATCAGATTGGACAGCGCTTGCTTTCGGCATCGTTACGGGAGCACTCTCCTCAGGGGCTGCTACAAGCTCAGGCAGCGGCTGGGCAATTATTTCTGCTTGAGCAGATCCTGGAGACTGCTCAGCGGGAACCGTTACAGAATCAGCAGATTCAGCTGGCCCAGCAACAAGTTGTCCTGCTTTATATTCCTGGGCGGGGATGGTGCTGCTCTCGGCAGGCTGGGTTCCAGAACCTTTGGCTGGCTCGGTTATTTTACCTTCGGGCACTTTGGAAGCTGCAATTTCGGAAGCGGCATTGTCAGAAGTAGTATACTCCGAGTCGGCGACTACTTGCGGTGTCATCTTGGAGGCCAATGCCGCCGTAGAGGTGCCGATCCCTGCAATTAACAGGGCTGCGGTAACCGATAGGAAGAGGGTCTGTCTGTTTAGTTTTTTGACGTTAAGCATATGGGTTAATCTCCTTTGTAATTGTTTGCCGTCACCGGATAACGAGGCGTAGAAGGCTCCGGGTTGGCTGGTTGGGCCTGCCATGACATTCAGTATGGTCCCGCCGTAACGTTTGCGGTCGGCATGAGACATCTCCTGCACCACCTCCTGGTCACAGGTCAGCTCGCTCCAGGTATGAAGCTCATGACGGACCGTATGAACCAGCGGATTGTACCAGTGCAAGGTACGGACGAATAGCAATGCAGCCTTGATCCACAGATCCTTCCGCTTCAGATGAACCAATTCATGGCGCAGCACCATCTCCATATCCAGATTGGCATGACTCTGTATAGGCAAATAGATCGACGGTCTCCATAGACCGGCCAGAAAAGGACTGCGTGCGACAGAACTGTACGCGAGCTTCACGTTACATGTGAGGCCAAGTTCCTCCTTGATGCTCCTTAGCATCTTGGCTGGCTCACTATTCTCCGGTACCATGGTACGGGTACGCTTAAGTACTCTGGTAAACCTGCGGTACGCATACCCTTGCCAGGCGGCAAAAATGATGGCTCCCGTTGCCCAGATCCCTAACAGGATATATGCGGTACTTGCGGAAAGGGCTAGAGCAGGCTGCAGAGATTCCGCTACATACCCGGTTAGCCCCCCATTTTGGGGATTCTGTACACTTGTGGCTACGCGCGGTGCGCTTAGGTGTTGGGATAACCACGGCAGGATCAGAGCTATAGGGATCAAATAAAAGACTAAGGAAAGTTTAATGAGTCCGTAACGCCATCGGGCCGGGAAATGTCCGGTGGAGAACCTCCCCAGTGCCTGAATACTGAGTGTAACTACGCTTCCGGCAATGGTTAGCGGGATTAGAATATCGAGTAAGGTCTTCATCGTCTCACCTACTTTTCCGAGAACCATTGCTTCAGCTCGTCAATATCCTGGTCCGACAGCTTGTCGCCGTCATACATGGCAGAGATCAGATTCTTGACCGAACCCTGATACAGCCCGTCCAGGACATGCTGAGTCTCCACCAGCTTATAGTCCTCAGGCGAAATGCCGGGCACATATTTGTTCAGCCGCCCATGCCGGGTAGCGGTCAGAAACCTCTTATCTACTAACCGTGACAAAAAGGTAGAGATCGTCTGCGCCTTCCAATCCTTTCCCTTCTGCGCGAACAGGTTCAGCAGCTCCGTTGAAGTAACTGGCGGCGTACTAGCCCAAATGGCTTCCATTAACTCTAATTCTGTATCCGATAGCTTCTGAATCTTGTTCACCGTGAACACCTCTTCATTTCGTTATGCGTCCATAACGTTCAATTACTACACTACGTAGTAGTTATAATCTACTACATAACGTAGTGGATAGTCAAATGTATAGCTGCAATCCGTCTAGAGATTATCAAATTGAACTGAAGCAGTAAAAGACCGCCGGGAAATCCCGGCAGCCTCCACTAGAATGAAATCACAATCCCATGATTCTGTATATTACCGCTGCAGCCTCTTCACGCGTGGTCAAACCCTGCGGTTTGTAAGTACCGTCACCATAGCCCTTGATGATACCGGTCTGCTGCAGATAGTTAACTGCCTCCAGAGCGTACGCTCCGATTTGCTTGTGATCCGTAAAGGCTGCGGCAGAGCTGGAAGCCTCCGGCTGCGGTCCGTTCAGACGCATAGCGCGGAACAGCATAACAGCGATCTCCTGGCGGGTAACCGGCTCCATTGCACCGAAGAAGCTCTCGCTCCGCCCGTTAACAACACCTAAAGCCTGAGCCGTAGTAACGGCTTGGTAGTACCAGGCACCTGGAGTGACATCCTTGAACATCCCTTGGTTATTCCCTCCTTGAAGCTCCAGTGCAGATACCAGCAGTTGAATGAATTCTGCCCTGGTGATCTGCCGGTCAGGTTCATATTTGCCCTCCCCTGTACCGCGAACCAGGCCACGGGCAGCCAATGCCTCCAGGATGATGGAGTTACTAGAGTCCGTATCGGAGAAGTGAACCCCTGCATTGGCAGTGCCATAGAGGCCAAAGTTCGGTGTTGTAAATGTAATGCCGCCTGCTCCTGTTACATATTTAGAATTCTTAATCACTTCGGTTTGCCCTCCACCAGTGACGGAATAGGCGATAGCTTGATGCGACGCTTCTCCCGGCTTCAAGTTGTGTGCAACGGATACCTTCATGGATGCAGACCCGCGTAGTCTTTCTATTTGCTGTCCGTCCACTGTCAGAGAGACCCGGTGCAAGGAATACGTTGTCCATTGCTTATTCATGTCCGCTGGCTGCTGTGAAGCATCTGCAACATGAACGGAAAGTTCCAGTTGCCGGGAATCCTCAGGAATACTATCTACCAGAGAAGCCACGGGAATCGTTAGGGTCACTCCGCCAGCTTGTACTGTAAGCGAGGTTACATGATCCTTCAGCTCTTTAACCGGTAGTTGAAAAGCACTTCCTTTGGTCATAGCATTCTCTGCTGCCAGCTTAAGCACCAGTGCTCCGCTCTGCACACCATCCATGGCTTGCCGGATCTCTCCGTCCCGAAGCTGTGCGTGAATGATTCCATCGGCTCCCGGTTCAGCTTGTACCTGAAGGAGTCCCGGTGAATGAGTAAAGATCTCACTACCTACTGTGCCGGGAGTACCTTCACTGCTTCCGCCGCTGTTATTATTATTGTTGCCGTTATTGCTGCCGGGCTTAGGTTCAGGCGTATCCGTCCCCGCGTTGTCCCCGCTCCGAACCGCATTTACGGTGTAAGTCTTGGAAGTAGTTCCGTCGGCAGCAGTCACTTTGACATCAATCCTGTTGTCTCCTACCTGAAGCCCGCTCCCGCCTGTTACTGTCACTGTGGCCCCGGCATGAGCAGGTGTCCCTATTACAATCACCTCAGTCTTGGAAAAAGGAAGGTTGATGGTGTAATCCAGCTTATCCTGCCCGAACCCTGAAATATCTGTACCGTCAATACTCAACCGGCTCAAATCGGCATTGCTGCTCAGCTCCGGCTCTTCGCCCTTGCCGGTATTCATCAGCTGAAAGGTGCGGAAGAGAGTCGGGTCCTTCACACCGCCAATGCCTGAGCCCCATTCGATATAACCCTTGCGGCCTGCTCCGTCATTGTCATTGACCAGCATCGAGAAGCTTAAGACTTCACCCGCCGCTGGCCGGACGGGGCTAACTTCGCTCCAGGGCAGTGCCAGGGCATAGGAGGTTACCTTATTCTGCTCATCTCTGGTCACCTTGAGCGTTCCTGTGGTCAACACTCCGGTGGCTGCCCCCTTCATGGACAACCAGCGGTATATTTGCGGACCCTCCGGCGTCTGAGAGATCCCATATTCATACCAGGACTGGCTGTCTCCTGGCACACCGGGAGCAAGGCTGAACTGGATGCTGTCATTTTGCCAGATATTAATCCCGGAAGCCTTATGAGTGAATACATCATCACGGATATCGGCTGTCAAATATAACTGGTCTTTATCCCAGCGCAGCTGCGCAGTTCCACTGAGATCATCAACACCATTGTAACCCGTCAGTAGAGGCGTTCCGTCCGCAAGATCAATCAGCGCCGGACTGCTTGTATCCGACTGATTCGGCATCCGGTTAATATCTATATTCCGCTTAATGTGGACATCCTCGTAACCCTCCAGATCAACCGTCAGCTCCAGAGGATACTTAACGCCTTCAGCGAATCCCGGCAGTGGAATGGAATAAGGGAATTTGTTGCCCGGTGCGATCCCGGACAACTGCGATTCGCTGCCGCTAATCTGATCTTTGCCTTCACCTACAGTCCAGGTAATCTTCTTAATGACCAGAGGATCTGCGGTGGAATTATTCGTGAATTGAAGCTGAAGCGATAGATCACCTCTGCTTCCATCCTTAATATGCGGGACAATCTTCAGGCCTTCATAATACAGCCGCAGATCATCTATGGGTGCTTCAGGCAGCGTTGCCGGATCAAGTCCGGGACCGTTATACGCTCCGATATTCGGCGGAGCATCTGCTGACACGGCATTGCCCCAGTAATCCAGTCCGCCATTGTCCGCAATAACAGCTCCGGCCCCGAGTGCAGGCGAGTTGTCTCTCAGCTTGTAGCCGTCCACCGTATTCCAGCCGGTGCCGCCGCTGCCTTGGGCGACAAGCAGCGGATTCGCTGTGATGGAATTAGCATTCTCCGGCTCACTTGCAGGATGGTTGCCATACAGCAGATTATGATCGAAGGTACCGTTCACCCCCGGCAGGTTATACCCTCCCTGTCCAAGATTGTAGACCAGATTATTCTTGAAGGAATAGGGAGCATTGATATTGCCGCCGTCATCCCATTCATGGTCGATAATTCGGGTGTTCTGCCCTGCTCCGATATAGATCGTATTATTATAGATTTGTGTATCCGGCGTAACCCCGCCTGCGAAGTTAAAGGTATGCGTCAGATCATTTTGGCTGATGTTGTAGCGTACCACATTATTAGAGGATCCTGTCAGCACCCCCGGAGTCAAGCGCGCATCAACGAAAAGCATGAATCCGCCTTTGTTGCCATGGCTGTAATTGTATTGAACCACACTGTCTATGGTATCAATATCCAGATTGAAGCCCTGCCCGTCGCCCTCCGGCTTGTTCGTGTTGAAGGACTCATTGAACTGTACAACGTTATTCCTGCCCCGGGTCGGCCAGATCGCGGCGGAGCCGTTAAATTCACCTTCCTCGGAATAGTTCCCTCCTTCCTCTGCAATGTTATGTTCAATCAATCCCCCATTCACACCAAAGGTGAGAATGCCGTCGCTGTCCGCCTGCTTGACATAATTCCCGCGGATGGTGACATTGACCGTAGCATAGTCCGTTCCGTTGAACCGCTGATCCCATACCACAATCCCGGTACGACCAATCCGTTCCACCGTGTTGCCTTCGATCCATACCCCGTCGAACTTGTCTGTACCCGTTGTTCCTCCTACATATACGGAGATGCCACCGAACGCATGTGGGCCACCTTCAGCCCCGGATACGGTAGGATAGCGGAAGCTGCTGGATACATCATGAACATAGTTATCCTTAATGTGTATATTTCTTAAGATTCCTCCATTGGCGTTCTCTACCATAATACCTTCACGGTAGACCGTTCCCCTCTCGGAGGCATAGTTGGTAACCTCCAGATCCCGGATCATCCAATTCGAGGCATTGCGTAAATACACGGCCCCGCCGGCCATACCGCCGCCATTAATAACCGGCTTGCTTCCGGTGCCATATGCACCGATAGTGATCAATTTCTCGTCCGTTCCACTGCCTTTGGGATATAATTGTTCGTTCCAGATGCCGCCCTTCTTCAGCAAGATCCGGTCACCGGCCTCAAAGGTAGTCTGATTGACCACGCTAAATGTCTTCCACGCCGTCTCCGGTGTCCGCCCGTCATTACTGTCGCTGCCTGTAAGGGCATCGACGTAATAATCCCCGTCTCCGCCACTGCTTCCGCCGCCTCCCTGCGTTCTATTGGATAAGGAGACCGAGCCTAGCTGCATTTGCCAGGGGGCGGAATCACCGCTTAGTTCGATTTTCAGATAATGAATACCAGGTGGAATAACCTCTGCAGGCGTATAATTGCTCCCTGTCCAAGCTCCATCACCCGTAGACTGGGGAGCATCTTGAACAGCGGGCAGTTCCGCCCAGGCCGAGGCATCCGCTGAACCGTAGAACTTGATGCTTCCGCTGGAGCCGGCAAAGGAATGCAGGCGGGCTTTGAAGGACTGCAGGTTATGCAGATGGTATACGATAAATTCAGCGGCTTCTGCCGTTCTTACCGCCCGGGAAGCATCCCCGCCAAAATAATCGGGATTGCTGGTATCCATGGTCCAGTTATCGCTGTATGCAGAGAGCTGTGAGACATCGTCCAGTTCATCGCTCACCGTTAGCGGAGCTATGGATACATTGGAGAGCTTAAGGCTTCCGAGCTGCGTCATCCAGGTATCGAGATCGCCGCTGACTTCAATCTTCAGGTAATTTACACTATCCGGCAATGCACCTGATGGTGTATACATGGTTCCGTACCAGCCCGAGGCGGTCGCCGCCGGACTGTCATTGACGGCCGGAAGCTCCGTCCAGTCTGCGGCATCCGCTGATCCGTAGAACTTCACTACGGCGGTTGAGCCGGAGAAATAATACGTTTGAAGCGAGAACGACTGGATGCCTGTCATTGGATAGACTGCATATCCGGCATCCATTGAGGTCCTGACCATTCTGTCAGCATCTCCGCTGAAGAACTGAGGGTTGCTGCTGTCAATCACCCAATTCTCCGAGCGTAACTCCTCTGCCGGAAGGGCCGTGAATTCATTGGTCACCGTCTCTTCAGTATGGGCTGAGACGCCCATTGCGGGGAGCATCGCTGTGCAGATCATCACCAGCGCAAGTATGGTTATTGTCAGTTTTTTCAACATTATTGCGTAATTCCTCCTTAGATTGTTATTGAATCGCCTGCTGTGCCAGATCCTCAGCCATTTGCTTATTCCACTCCACGACGGCTTCGGACCGCTTGTGATCCACAAGAGCTCTGAACTTCTGCTGTGCCAGATCCTGTGCAATCTTATCCTTTACCTGATCGAACGGCAGAACTTCCGGGTCAGCTTCGGACAGGCAGTACAGGAGGTGGACAGCCCCGTTCTCTACAATCAAGCTACTCATCTGTCCCTGTGCAAGCTGCTCCGCAGCAAGTAACACCATTGGATTCTCCAGCGCTGCTGTCCGCCGTGAGGTGCTGGTAACGGTTAGCTCGCGGGCATAGACCCCAAGCTTGTCCGCCTGTTCACGGAGAGTTGTTCCGGTAAGTTCGGTTCCGTTCGATTCTGTTCCGGCCAGTACTGTTGCCTGGAGGTCTTTCATTCTGTCCATGGCCCCGCTCTGATTTTTGTATTCGGATTCCGGTCCGTAGGGCAGCGTAACCCATTCCAGACGGATAGTTCCCTGCCTGGAATATTTCGCAGCCAGATTGGCTTCATATTCCAGTCTCTCCTGTTCAGCAGTGATGACGATAGAGCCATTACGGCGCATCGCATCAATCGTTGCATCCTCAAGATTGCTCATGTAATAGCTGTAGTAAGCCTGTCCATCCAGATGCTTAGGACCATACACCACCTCCTTGTTCACTTCCGCCTGACTCCGCCGTATATTCTCGCGCTCCATTCCAATCAGGAATGCCTCAAAGCTGATGTCTGATATCACTCCAGCTTCCTCTGCAAGCTGCAGCTCTGCTTGCTTGGTCAATAGCTGAGTCTGAGCGTCCCTGATCCATCGTTGCAACGGAATCTCGCCGGAATAATCGGTCAACCAGAAGTCCTCAGAATAACCGGCATTATAAGTCTGCATGAAGTAATCGGCAGTAAGCGCCCGGTTCAGCTGAAGATGCCAGTTGAACTCAGCGGTGGTGGCCTCCCGGCCATTGACGATCAGAAGCGGAGGTGCTTCATCGGGCGTTGCCGTGCTTATTGTTCCAATCATCATCAGGCTTCCGGCGATCAATACAGCCAGAGCAGCGGCGAGCATTGTCCTTGTGGAATGAAACCTTTGAGCCATTGCTTGATCTCTCCTCTCTCCGCATTGCTGTTAAGCGCTTTCAACACCTTCGATATTAGACATATTGCTCGTGAAAAGACAGGAGTGAAACCTGCGAAATGGTTTGCCATTTCACGATTTGACAGCAGTGTCTGGTTCTTCCTTCCTTAGCTGGAAGGGTCTATAAGGTAGAACAAAGGCAGCCTGGAAGATCCGGACTGCCTTGACTGGTTCTTATAGCGGGGCAGGCCCCGGAACCATATTGAAGCTTAAGACTCCGCCTTTCATGATCTCGTCATGCGGCAAGGAGTGATGCTCCCATGGCTTACCGTTCCAGTGAACCGATTCACTATATACATTGGCGGGACTATTATTCTCCGCTTCAATGACCCATTGCCGCCCGTTGTCAAGCTGGACGGTAACCTTGTCAAACAGGGGGCTGCCGAGTACGTACTCAGGAATTCCGGGACTTAACGGATACAGGCCGAGGGCACTCCAAATATACCAGGCCCCCATGCTGCCGTTATCCTCATCGCCGGGCAACCCGTCCATCCTGCTGCTGAACTGTCCGGCCATCGTTTTGCGGACCCAGTACTGTGTTGTGGGCAACGCCCCGAGTCTGGAGAATAGATAAGGGATGTGGAAGCTGGGCTGATTGCTGATGGCAAATTGCCCGAGTCCGGCCGAAGCCATCTCCGACATTTCATGAATTTCCTGTCCATAGGAGCCTACTTTGAATACCGGTTCTTCAGCCATTAGCTGGTCCAGCTTGCGGACGAATGCCTGCTCTCCCCCCATCAGTCCGGCCAGCCCTGGGAAGTCATGGGGGACCGCCCAGCTCCCCTGCCAGGCACCGCCCTCACAGAAGGGATCGCCCCATTGCAGAGGATCAAAAGCCTCTTGCCAGGTGCCGTCCTCATTACGGCCTCTCATGAATCCGACTTCCGGATCAAATAACCGCTTGTAATTCTGCGCACGGCTCATGAAGCGCTCATAGTCGTCCATCTTGCCAAGTGTCCTGGCAATCTGGGCAATACAGAAATCCCCGTATACATAATCGAGTGTATTACTTACACTTTCATGGAACCGGTCATGAGGCAGATAGCCATACTGTAAATATAATTCAAGTCCGCGTCTGCCCAGTCTCTCATCCGCAGCCGGATGGTCTGCGTGCTTCAGCAGGCCCTCATATAGCAGCTCCGCATTGAAGCCCCCGATTCCCTTGACGATGGCATCCGCAGCTGCCGCATCAATCAGTGTCCCGGGCATCGCACTGCGTTCACCCGGAGACAGCCACTTCGGCAGCCAGCCGTTCTCTTCATAAGCCAGCGTCCACGCCTGCATAATCTCGCCCAGTAGAGTTGGGAACAGAACGCTGTACAGCGGGAGGCTCGTACGGTATACATCCCACAGACCGATATCTGAATACATTGGACCTTGGCAAATGCTGCCGTTAAATGGGCTGTAATGGATCTGTTCGCTCTGCTCGTTATATTCATGCCATGTTCTGGGGAACAGGCAGACCCTGTACATGCAGCTGTAAAAGGTGCGGAGATTCTCTTCATCTGCGCTTTCTGCCGTAATCCGGCTGAGCCGCTCTTCCCAGCTTGCCTCTGCTGTGCTTAAGATCTCCCCGAAGCTGCATTCACCAATCTCCCGTTCCAGATTCAGCAGAGCCTGCTCCCCGCTGATGAAGGAGGTACCGCACTTGACCCCTGCAACGCCGGATTCGGGCAGGGCTAATCCTGCATAGGCACCCAGCCGTTCTCCCGTTCCTTCATATGTCCCTAACGGCTGATAATCTCCATTGAAGATGCCCGACTCCTCCATGATCAGGTCTGTATCGAACTGGAAGACGAAATACATGGCGAAGTTATCGGGTACCCCGGCGGTATGGCCTCTGGTATAGCCGGTAATTCTGCGCATCTCCGGCTGGAAGACAAAACGTGACTCCCCCTTCAGGGGCGCTATAATCAGCCTGTTCTGGTGCGGCTCATCATAAGTTATTCTCAGCGCTGCACAGCGTTCGGTGGGCGTCAGCTCCAGCCGGGTCCGGTAACGCTGCAAGTGTACACTGAAATAGTGGGGGGAGACCTGCATCTCCCCCGGTTTGAAGGAGGAGGAGCGTGCGCCAGGGCTGAGCAGCAACGGCCCGCTCTGCGGCAACAGCGTCAGATGTCCATAGTCCCCGATCCAGGGACTGGGCTGATGGGTCAGGCGGATGCCCTCCAGGTGGCGGTGACTGGGATGGAAGAACCAGGTGCCGCCCGCTTCATGGGTTTGCGGGCACCAGGCTGCCATACCGAACGGCATTGCTGTAAGCGGCAGTGTGTTTCCGTTGGAAAACCGGAAATCCGATTCTGTTCCCTGCATGGGATTCACATAATCTAATAACTTCATACCAATACCCTCCTTAAGCCGGATCGCACCGGCCGGCTCTATAATATCTAGCAGTACCTCTGCCGCTCTAAGTTAAGCGGAATACCTGAATATCCCTGGCTTGCATCTGTACAGTCAGGCGGGTTGTTGCAGACTCCTTCCTGTCCGTCGGCCAAATTTCCGCGTGGCCGCCGGTGAACCAGGGTTCGGCTGAGGTATACACAGCACGCAGCTTAATTTCAGTCGTGGTCTCTTCTTGCCCTTCATTGTGCACATATAGAAATGCGCCCCGGTCCGTTCCTTCGCCCCATTCGGATAGATCCGCACGGACTTTACCGCTTGCCTGCACATAAGTCTCCAGCTTCAGCTCCTGCTGCAGCAGATCCCGTACCAGCTGAAGCGTACCGGGATGCTCATCCTTCCAATAGGCAGCCGCAAGCAAGGTGCCTAACCATACAGCGCGTCCGGTGCCGTAATCGGCGCAGGTTAAGGCAGGCATGAGGTCTTCGGTAAATTGGGCCAGCACCTTCACATGTTCTTCCAGCCCGATATCCGATTTGTAATAGGAACCATGAGCCAGATCGCTTGAGGGTAGCTCTCCTTCCCCGATATGCCCCATCACATTCCGCAGCGGGATCGCCGTCCGGGATTCGAAGGCAACCTGATGATAGCTGTGATCCAGATTCTCGGCAGAGTGAATCCAGGTCTCGCGGACGCCGAACACTTGATCGAATCCGTATCCCGGAACGTTATAGCTATGACAGCCATTCTCTGCCTGAAGAGCACCGAAGGAGCATTCCGAGATCAGAATTCCGCCGTTCTCCACCCACACACGCAGGATGGCGCACAAGTTGCGGCTCAGGTAGAGCGGATAAGGCATCCACAGGCAGCGGTATGGCTTCAGTGACTCCTCTGTAACATCAGACTCATGCAGGAACTCAACTTTATAATTAAGCTCATGCAGCAGCTTATGGGCGCCTTGTATGGAGTCGTTGTAGGTATCCAGATGATCATGCGCAGCGAAGTTGGCAATCTGATTCTCCGGGCTGAACAGAATGGCAATCCCGTCCCCGCGGCGTTTGGCCAGCATCAGCTCCCGCTTGTTGCTCTGTACCAGCTTGTTAAGCTGTGCCATGTCCTTGTACCAGGGCGTAGCGCTGCCGTCCAGATAGACACTGCCCCAGGCCGGAGCTTCCTGACCCAATATCTCTGGCCTGTATTGCCAGAACAGATATCCGGTGATGCCGCGGGCAAGCGGGGTCAGAATATGCCGTTTCATCTCCAGAAGATCCGGCTGGCGCGGCTTCATCGCTGTATTGCCCGGCAGCGCGTGAATTTCCGAGTTAATAATCGGTTTGCCCTTGGCAGCCGAGATCAGCAGATCAGCCGACCATGCCGAAGACCCCAGGCTGTTGCCTGTCAGATCACAGGGCTCTGCCAGCTTGAAGTCATCCGAACCGGCCGTAATCATATTGAAGATTGGGGCCGGTACCGTATGAGCCATAACCGGATGCTGCACATCCAGCGACTTCACCACTTGTACCCGCCTCCGCAGCTCCTCCGTCAGGGTGTCCGACATGAACAGCCGCCAATCTATCAGATCGTTGAAGACGCCTTGGCCCCGCGGTGCCTCCACTTCCTCCCAGTCCCCGTAAGTCCGCTGCCACGAATCGTTGAGCGCTTCCAGAGAACCATATTTATGGATCAGCCAGTCGTGAAATGCCGGAATTGAATGTTTGCAATAACAGACCTGGTTGTCAAAAGACAGCTCACGCTTAATCCCCGTGGTCAGCTCCGGCTCATTCCACAAATCCCATACCCAAAGCGCCGGATGATCTTTGAAGGCCTTGACGGTCTCCTCCAGAAAGCGTGCCTTCTCCGCAGCGGCTGGCGCATGATGATAGCAAGGTCCGGGCGCTCCGCCAATCTGGCGGCAGTTAATCGTTCTCGGCTCCAGAATGGAACCGTCGGCCGTGACCATTTTGGAATCCGGATATTTTCTGTAGAACCAGGCCGGAGCTACGTCGAAAATCACATTCAAAATGACCTTCAGCCCCTTCCGGTGAGCTATATCCATCAGCTCCTGAATATCATCGAACACGAATGTCCCTTCCCTGGAGACGCTGGACCGCCACTGCACCCAATACTTCACACAATTGAACCCCTGCCCGGCTATATTGCCGAGGTCTTGTTCCCATTGGTCCTTGAAGGGGGTTGGGGAACGGTAATATTGAAACCCGAATGGAATAAATGGATCTTGCATGACGTAACTCCTCCTACAGCGTTCAATTTCGATAGTCTTTCATCTATAAAAGCGCTTACTGCTTATTCACGCTTAAAGTCTATCACAGTGTATTTTACGAAAGTTAGGTTAGAATCCTATGAAACGGTTTGCGATCCTGACCACCTGATTATTTACTGCTACTCTAAAAGACAATTCATGTTTATACTGACTGTAAGGCATAGAAAACTACTACGGGGTGAAGCTAATGTTGAAAGCGCTTGTAGTCGATGACGAATACCTGGTACGTATGGGCATCACACAAACTATAGATTGGGCAGAATATGGCGTTGAGATCATTGGAGAAGCCAGCAATGGCGAAGAAGGCCTGGAGCTTGCCCTCCAACACCGCCCGGATGTGATTATTACCGATATCCGCATGCCGTTCATGAATGGTCTGGAGCTTATAGAGCAAATCCGCGAGCAGGACATGCTGGTGGGCATTGTCGTCCTTAGCGGCTATGATGAATTTCAATATGCGCAGGCAGCTCTGCGTTATGGCGCTTCCACCTATTTACTGAAGCCCATTAATATAGAAGAACTCGCAGATACGGTACGCTGTGTCGGCACAGAAATTCTGGAGAAGAAGCTGCATTCCAAGCGGTACTCCCAGCTGAACGGGGAAATCGCTTCGATCTCCAAGCAATTCTGGCAGGATCTGCTGCACGGCCAATTGCAGGATGAGGCATTCGTCGCCGGTAAGCTGAAGCTGTTGAACCTGGAGCTCGCACATGGAGAAGCTGTCATGCCTCTATCTCTCGCCTTCCCTCCCGACAGTGGCGTGGAGCGGACGGCCGACGCAACGGGAGCATTGGAGGATGCCGCAGCGGACTTCGTGGAAGCGCATTCTCTGGAGCAGCTCTGCCTCTTCCGGGACAGCCATCTGGAGTGGGTTATGGTACTCAGGACCAGAGATATCAACACTGCCGGTGATGCTGCCCGCAGCTTGGGCAAACAACTGTCCGAATGGAGCCAGCAACACTTCGGGCAACCGCTCAGTATAGGTATTGGCAAGCCTGAAGGTGATTGGCACAGGATCGCAGACTCGTACCGGCAGGCTGTTCTTGCCGCACAGCGGGCCTTGACCGGTGTTGAACGCGTGCTGTATGCCGAGGAAGAAGCCGGAACACGCTGCCGGCGTGAAATCAGGGAAGCGCTCGCTTTTATCCGGGAGCATTATGCCGGGAATATTACTGTTGAGAGAGTTGCTACGGCGGTATTCGTGAGTCCGACCCATCTGATGCATCTGTTCCGCAAGGATCTGAATAAGACCTTCTACGAGTGTCTGACGGAATACCGCATCGAGGAAGCCAAGCGTATGCTGCGTAATCCGATGTACCGGGTCTATGAGGTAGGCAATCAGGTCGGCTTTACCGATTCCAAGTATTTCAGCCAGATCTTCAAAAAAATGACCGGTATCCCGCCAAGTGAATATGCGAAAACCTATGGTTAAGCCGAATTTGGAGAAATGGATGAACTCCCGGCTGCGGCGGTTCAAGATCAAGGGCCGGATTGTGATTGTTCTGTTAGCGGGCTTGTCTCTGCATCTGGTGCTGATGCTGGTTATTTTCAATTTCTACTCTTATACCTATCTGCAAAAAGATTTGTACCGCCATGTCGTTCAGACGCAGCGCCAGATTGGACTGAGCGTGGAGCTGATGGCCGATGACATCCAGATGCTGTTCCTGCGGTTTCTGGTGAACAGCGATATCTATCAGATCATCAATAATGACCACCTCCCGGCGGCAGACAAGGAATTGCGGATTGGAACCATTATTGACGATATGCTGGCCGATAATGACCTGGCAGGCAATGTTATCATCCATACCAATGACAATGTGCTCTATTCTTACCAGACCAAGCAGCAGATGCTGGAGGTACCCGAGGCCTTGTTCATCAAGCGTATTCAGGAGAGCAGCATGCCTGTGGTCGGTGAGATCAAACGCGATGGCGAAGGCAATGCCTACATTCCCTTCGGACAGCAGTTCCGCAACTTCAATACGGGGCAGAATATCGGTGTCGTGATTATTTATGTCAGAGAGTCGGCCTTGGCGGCGCTGTATTCCTCCAGCTTCACAGGCATCGGCTACTCCTTCCTGACGTCCGGCAACCGGATTGTTTCCCATCCGGACAAACGGCTGCTGGGCAATTATCTGGAGGAGAGCGCCCCGCTTCGTCCGGGTAAGGAAGAAGGCTACCGCACCTGGTCGGAGAATGGCAACACTTATATCATTGCGACCTATCCGCTGAATCCCCGGCTGGCGAGCCTTGGGGTCAGCTGGGAATTCACCAGCGTGATCTCCAGCCACAAGCTGTTTGCGGGAATCGTCAAGGGCAACCGCAATGCGCTCCTGTTCGCCAGCGTAACCTTCATTGTGCTCCTCCTGCTGTCCTTCTATCTGGCAGCGCAGATTACCCGCCCGCTGCTGAATTTGAAGAAGAAGCTGGGGCTCTTCGGCAAAAAAGATCTGGCCGCTGTCTATGACCCGCGGGGACAAGTCGATGAGATTAGCCAACTGGAGAACAGCTATTACCAAATGGTGGAGCGGATCAGTCAATTGATGCTGGAGAAGGATGAGGAGAAGGAAAAGCAGCGCAAGGCCGAACTAACTGCGCTTCAGTCGCAGATTAATCCCCATTTTCTATACAACACCTTGGATGCGATTGCCTGGATTGCCCGGCTGAAGAAGCAGCCGGACATTGAACGGCTGATTTCCTCCCTGGCTACCTTTTTTCGGATCAGCCTGCATAAAGGGGACAAGTTCGTCACGGTCGAAGAGGAAATCCGTCTGGTGCAGAGCTTCGTGACGGTCGAACAAATGCGGTTCCCGGATAAGTTCGGAGTTGAATATGAGATGGATGAATCTCTGCAAGGCGTCCGCATATTGAAGCTGATTCTCCAGCCTATTGCCGAGAATGCGATCAAACATGGCATCAGCGAGAAGCGCGGCGCAGGCCGGATCTGGATTAAGGGCGAGCTCCTGGGGGAAGAGATCCGGTTCACGGTGACCGATGACGGCGTCGGATTCGCAAATGGGGCCACACTCAGCCAGGCCAAAGAGGATGTGCTGTTTCAGAGCGGATACGGTCTGCGTAATGTGGACGAACGGATTAAGCTGGAATATGGTCCCCAATACGGACTCAGCATCTCCAGCACTCCCGGGCAAGGCACCACCGTGACCATCCGCTTGAAGAAGGAATTGTCTAAATGATATCAGGGCAGTGCGTTTAAGCGGGATACGAAATCAGATGTCTTTAACGATACGCTTAGAGCGCACTGCTACTTGCTCAGTGATTTTATTGTTTTGAGTTTTGCCCTGCATCATCTGACGAGTGACCAAATGCTGCTCGCTATTCAGGAGATGCGCAGGGTATTGAAACCACACGGACGGATCTGCATCGCGGATTTGATGATTGACGGGGAAGTTAGCACAGTCCATGAAGGTAATGAGGATTATATTCAATTCCCAAAGCTCATTGATTTATTAGAGGATAAAGGTTTAAGAGCCATCCCGCAAAGGATGGCTCTTTTTTTAAAGATATTTTCAAACTACCTTGGTAGATTGCATAATTGCATCAAGACCGCCGAACATTACATGAATATAGCTTCTTGAAACTTAATTTCTAGCTCTGCTAAATGACTTAAAGCTTCACCTATCATAAGCCAATCACTGTTTACCGCCAGCGAGTGGCACCTGCCATACACTTCTGACTGCAATAGCTTAATTTCGGCTAAACCACCATTCTCACCTCGGAAGAATTCGCTAAAGTTCAATGCACGTCTTGCCCCTACCTGAAACGCAAAATGTGTCAAATGACCCAGCAAACTAGGGTTAATATCGCCACCCAGAATATATCTCTTTAACTCTGCTATGGCATCACTTCCTATTAACCAGTTACGTTCCGAGTATTGTCCTTCTATATCGTTATAAACTTGTCTGAAATACCGGATAGCCTCATCGCATATTTCCTGATGATTCGGGTGCTTAACTCGTTTGGGGGCACACCAGTAATGATAGGTCATATCATGTGGATACAATCGGTATTGAAGATGACTTGTTTTACTTGCTTTTATCAAGTCTTCCATT
The DNA here is from genome assembly GCF_038000365.1 of Paenibacillus sp. FSL R7-0333. Lineage (NCBI taxonomy): Bacteria > Bacillati > Bacillota > Bacilli > Caryophanales > Paenibacillaceae > Paenibacillus > Paenibacillus sp. FSL R7-0333. Next base: position 3,455,633 of record NZ_JBBOBZ010000001.1, on the reverse strand, counting down.
GGAAGCATTGCATAAGGATATCCTGCAGGGTCATGGAGTCTAACCACTCCATTCTCTATCCCAAAAGCCAGCACATAATGATCGCAGCCATGCAGATAACTATGATTAGGCATATATCTTAAATAACCCATATCCAACGGTCCTAGCAATACTGGATGTTGTTTGATTGCAGTTGTAAGTATTCCTTCAGTATTTGAACTATCTATGCTTGAATGTTCGGTAATGGTGAATCCCAGTATATCCAGTGCCTTGCTTACTCCGATATGTGGAACTCCGTTCGAAAAGAATACCATGTTGTCCTCTTTGAACCAGAGCGCTCCAAGTCCAACGCCAGACAAGACTTCAATAGATTCCGCGGGTATTCTTTCCCCGACAGTGTCAAGAAGCATGGAAGTGGAATTGGAATAACAATACGCACCATTTCCTATATAGGTAAACATGAATTTATCCTCCTTCCTCAATTGGCAGACAATAATTACATTTCATTTACCGCGTGAAAACATGGAGGAAGATGAAAAAACGCAATAAGCTTATTCGCCAAAGCAAGTAAGCAAATTTGCGTTTCGAAAAATGGAAGTTCTGATATCACTATCATCAAATGAATTAGTGTCCACTAGATTTGTTTCGATATATTCCATGGCACTATTCATCCTAGTCCAACCAATCCATCGTATTCCCTCCCTTCAAGGTAATTTTATCGGAAATAAAAAATGAATACCTTGCAATTTCTGCACGAAAAAGTCAGCAAAAAACTCGCCCCTACTTGCGTTACGGTTCACCGTACTGCATGTGCTTGGATCGAAGCTGAATTTCTTTTGTGTTGCCTACTCCTTCATCGTTGAATTGATCTTCAGGTACAGCTGGTTCAACGGATTCACAATACTGTTGCTCAGCATAGAGATCAGCAGCCAGAACAATATGAATACTGCGATGTTCAATGCCAGCATTATATATTTGAACGCCTGGAGCTCTGCCTTCATGCCGTCCGCAGAGATATAGGTGACAATCTGATCAGCCGAATCGGGCAGCGGGTAGAGCAGAATTAGGCCACCGGCTGTTTCGCGCACCATGAAGTCCGTTTCGTTCAGGCTGCTCTTTCCCGGTGTAGCCAGCGCTGCTCCGATTTCCTGCAGGCGCACCGGAGGCATGTCCGCTGCCATCAGCAGCTTCCCGTCCTCCTTCAGCAGGTAGACCTCATTCTCCCCGTAGATCGAATTCTTGTCTGACAGGTAGAAGCTGTACAGCTTGCCAATCTCCACTTCAAGGGAGAGCAGACCGAGGACCCGTCCTCCCGTTTCCTGAATTTTCACTTCAAGCAGCAGACGGTCACGCAGATCTGTAGGCGCATTCATCAGTTGTTCGCGGTTCAGGACTGTCCAGCGTAAGGTCTGCTCATGATCTCCCAGGAATTGCTGCATTCCCGGGTCCTTCTTGATCTCGGGGAACGGGAGCAGCCCCGACACATTGCTGGAAGAATAAGCCACGCCTGCTTCACCCCAAATGTAAATGCCGAGTATATCACTGCTGGAAGAACGTATCCCTTCCAGTATGGGGGAAATTGCCCCGTCATACGCTGGTTTCTTCAGCGCTTGCTGCACCACCTGATTATTGGAGATCAGCTTGGAGGTCTCTTCCAGCCAGTTCATGAACAGCAGTGTATTCTTATGCTGCTGGCCGGTGTACTGGACAGACAGCTGCCTGAGCATATCCATGCTCCTGTGCTCCATATTGCGGTACAGAATGAAGCTCGAAGCAGAGATATAGACCGTAATGAACAACACCAGGACCAGGCGGATGTTGCGGCCGAACGATCTGAACATAAGGCTTCCCCATCCCCTTCCGGTGTTAGAATAGATCAAGCTGAAATAAGACTAGCAGTTAAAGCCCCTAATGTCGATCTCTATCCGGCCGATGTCACTCTTCTGAACCTCTCCATTGGGCAGAATAACAGTAATGGCTGAGCCGGGTGTCCAGACTGCTTCCATGTGAAACACTTCGATTCCTTCCTCGGTAGTAATCTCCCAGCTCACAGTTATAAGCCCCTGTTCTGTGCTTACGGCTCCGCTGGCGTACTGTAGATCGCCGCAATGAGGCTGCAAAATGATGCCATCTATTTCCTGACGGACCCCCAATATCCCTCTGGTGAATTCAGTAATCGGCAGTGCGCTCCAGGCATGACAGTCGCTTCTGGTGTCCGCAGAGTCGATCTCGGGAAGTGTGGTCAGACCCAGCTCCAGCTGCTTCATCCAGCGTGCCCATAGCCCGAAAGACCGGTCATACATTCCGCTAAGCTCCAGCGCACGGAACAGATAATAGCTCATCGGCAGCGAGAGCTTGGACATCGGCGTATCGGTCAATACCGTTTGCAGCAGAGCCCCTCCCTCCGCAGCAGACACAGTGCCAGCCAGTACTGCCCAGACCTGCGTGTGCTGGCTGAGCTGCACCTTTGGTCCTGCTTCCGGGCTGTCGCGGAAGAACGGACCGTCCGCTTGGCGGCAGTTATCCAATACCGCAGCGTTGACTGCGGCCTTGCGCTGGCGCAGTTCTGCGGCAATCTGTGTCCAGCCGCTCGCTTCCAGCAGCTCGGCCGCTTGTCCCAGTGAAAAAGCATACATTAGACTCATCAGAGTGGCAGGTGCCTCATTCGTGCAATCCGGAGCGCCAAGCGGCCATTCTTCTACCCAGTCGTAATAATTCCAGTACTGGCGCGGAGTCCGATCAACCAGTCCTTCCGGCGTCAAGCGCTGATCGAACCAGTCCAGCACGGACAGCATGGCCGTCCGGTAATGCTTCACCAGCGTCAGATCCCTGAAGACCCTGTAGTGGTCATGAATCATTCCGATCCAGTACAGGGAGAAGGACGGAATGACCTGCGGCAGCACTGAGGGATAGCGGCTTTGCAGCATCCCGTTTGGCAGCTGTGAAGCTCTGTAGTCCTTCATGGCCCTGCGGGCCAGCCTGTCGTCTCCTGACAGCAGGTACGTAAATTCCATCATCAGCCTGGTATCCATTGTGTATTGCAGCTGTTCATAATAGGGAGTGTCCTCATAGGTCTCATGCATACAGCGTTTGAGCGTCCGCACACTCAGCTCCCAGAGACGGTTATAACGTTCATCCGAGCAGTGAAAGCTTCCTTGCAGCTGGAGCGGATATCCGGTCTCCCTGTAGCTGATTCCGGTTATCCTCAGCGGTTCGGTTCCGGCATGAACCTCCAGCCGCATATAACGGAAGGTACGGAACCAGAATGGCTCATACCCTTCGGGCTGGTCTTCTGTACCGTAACCAGCTGGCCGGTAGCTGTCGTAACCACCCCGCAATACCTGCTCCCTCATCTCATCGCGGACGGCTTTGCGGCGGACTTCCTCATCCCCTGTCTCTTCTTCATAGCATTCGGCGTATTGGAGTGTAATGAGACTGCCTCCTCCGCCCTGAAGCTTAAGCTGCAGATAACCTGTGGTCAGCTCGCCTGCATCCAGCTCCAGCCAGAGCTGCTGTCCCGCCTGGACAAGTACACCTTCAGCAGGAGGCCCTTCAATAGAAGGGGCAGTGCTGCTGACTCCATCGCGCAGCTCCAGACGATGCCCGGCCGTGAAGAGGGCCTCTCCCTCCCCGCAGCTGCTGCGCATCAGCTTCCGGAAGCATTGTTCTTGCTCATACAGCAGCGGAACCGGACGCCGTTCCAGCTGCCAGGGGGTCAGTTGACCATAGTCATCCCTTACCGGCTGCACTATCCGGGCAGCACTCCAGGCACTGTCATCATATTCCGGCAGCGTCCAGTCCCGGAGTGCCCTGTCCCCGGCGGCCTCTTCCAATCCGCCCATCCAGCGCATCATCGGGAACGGGCGGAGCCGGTAGCTGAGATCCCGGATAGCTTTCCAGGAAGTATCCGTAGGCAGTTCCTGCACAAGCTGCCCGTCCGCTGTAATCTCCGCTTCTACTAGCAAACCGCCTTGCTCCGAACGCCATACGGATAAAGGACCGTCTTCCCCCATTTCAAAGGGAGCGGTCCCGGCATAATGAACCACTGTAACAGCAATTACATTGATCCCCGGCTGCAGGATACCCTCCAGGCTGAATTCCTCATAATATTGTACATGTTCATGCCCCTTGCAAGGCCCCGCCCATTGGCGCTGGCCATTGACGAACAGCCTGTAGCGGCTGTCTCCGGTAATGGCCACATTCAGACTGTAAGCCTTTCCGGTACCGGCTGGCAGCTCAAACACCCTGCGGAAATATACCCGCTCATGCCGCGCTTCCCTGTCCGTAGTTTCTTGCTCTTCCTGCAGCCAGATCCAGCGGGCGCTCCAGTCTCCCCAATCTTTTGCCGCCATGTTATCCGTATCTCCCTTCACCTTCATATAAACGGCATCGCCGCCCTTCAGAAGGACGGCGCCGGTGCTTGACTGTTTTTTTATTTGACTTTATCGAGATAATCCCGCTGGAATTCTTCCGCCGCCTTATCCAGGATCTTCTGCGGATCTGCATTCTTGTCGGTTAGCACAGATTGCAGCACGACATCCAGCTTCTGATACAATTCCTGGGCATTGATGGGCTCCTCCGCCCGCATCCCCTTACTGCCGTTGTCCATATAATCACGGAACATGTCCAGATTCACGTTGTTGTATTTGTCGAGAATTTTCTGTTCCTCTCCAATACGCTTCTCATCGGTCCAGATCCGCAGCCCGTAAGGGCCGATGATCAGCCCCTGATCGCTGAGTGTCTTCTTCTCGATATCCCAGCCGGTCAGAGCTTCCTCTGAGGATTCGGGTGTGAACCCATAGGTCTTCAGCCATTTGAAGCCGGCATCAATCTGCTCCGGGGTTACATTCGGCGAGAACATATACAGGCCGCCCCCCAGCAGGGTAACAGGTTGTCCAATCGGTCCTACAGGAAGTGCTGACATGGCAATATTGTCCTTGGACATCTTGGTCTGCTGCTGGATAACCGGAGGCCAGTCGTTGGTGCCGAAGCTCATCGCAACCTGATCGGTTCCGAGCATACGGAACATGTCATTGGTGACATCCACCAGATTGTTATCGGGCAGCACATTGTATTTCCACTTCAGATCCTTCACATATTGCAGCGCCGCAGCAGCCTCAGGAGAATTGAATACCGCCTGCCATTTGCCGTCAACCTGCTTCTCGAATTCCGCACCGTAAGCCCAGGCAATGTTCATGAACATCCAGCCGCCCTGGCCGCTCTTCGTCGGCAGGAACATTCCGGCTTTGCCGGTCTTTTGCTTGATGATCTGCGCCGTTTCCGCCAGCTCCTCATACGTCTTGGGGAACTTCGGAATCCCCTTGTCATCCAGAAGGCCCGCTTCCTTGAAGAGATTCACATTGTAGAGCATGCCGATGACATAGCCGTCCTTCGGAATCCCGTAATACTTGCCGTCCTTGGTCACCATTTTTAGAAGATCCGGGTTAATGGCCTTGTCATATCCATACTTCTTCATCATGTCCGTGATATCCGCTGCGTAATTAGCTTTGATGATTTTGCTTGTCTCGGTGAAAAAGGTCTCATATACCGTTGGAAGCTGCCCGCTCGCAGCTTTGGGCAGGAACGAGCTGACGTCGTAGCCCCATTCATCCTTGTCCACTGTAATGTTCGGATAATTAGTTTTCATCTTCGCCATGAGCTGTTCATACTGGGCGATCTTGGCTTCCTCATTCGGCTTCGGCCAGTTACTGACCTTAATCGTAACCTGTTTGCCGGCTGCTGCATTTCCGCTCCCGCCTGTTTTCCCTTCATTGGAGCCGCCGCAGCCGGCCAGTCCGGCAGTAAGCAGCAGTGTGAGCGCCAGTGTTGCGGTTAGTTTCTTGGTGTGTGCCATTCTCAATGTAATTCCCCCTAGAATTATTCTTATAGCAATTCTGCATTTTGTAAAGCGCTTTCTTTAATTCTGAAATCATCTTACCATGCGCCCTTTAGAGCGCCCTACGGGGCAAAACTGTGAAATGGTTTGTGATCGGGTGACATTAACCTTTGATGCTGCCGCCGAAGGCTTGCCCATTCATAATGTACCTTTGGAAAAAAATAAACAGCAGAATCGGCGGCAGGATGGCAAACGTCAGGGCAATAAACTGAATGTCCTGCGGTAATGTCGCTTTCAAATTATAGATGGCCACAATGACCGACCAGGTCGATTTATCCTTCAGTACCATGAAGGGCCAAAAGAAATCCTGCCATACACTATTCATTGTAAGGATCGTAATCGTAGCCATGACCGGGCCGCTGAGCGGAAGGATCACCCGGATAAAGATGCCGATGGTGCTCGCCCCGTCTATCTTGGCCGCTTCCAGCAGTGCCTGGGGAATCGAGTCGAAGAAGTTCTTGAAGATCAGTATCACCACCGGATTCACGGCAGCCATGAACCACATCGGCCAGAAGGTATTGGTCAGATTCACATGCAGCAGCGGGAAATCAATCAGGTTCTTGAACAGCGGCACCATTCCCACCGTATTCGGAACCATCATCGTCCATACAATCAGAACGAACAGCAGCGCGCTCCCGCGCGGCTTCAGCTTGGAGAAGAAATACCCGGCCAGCCCGTTAAAGGTAAGACAGAACAGTACAGAACCGGCAGCCAGGTAAGCGGTATTCAGATAGTAACTGAGAAAATTGAACTCCTGCCAGGTCTCCCACAGCTTGCTGAGATCAAAGGTGCGGGGAATCAAGGTAGGCGGAATCGCATAGAACTCCTTAATGTCCTTCAGGCTTGAGACCATAATCCAGACGGGAGGCAGGATACAGACGGCGGCGAGCGCAATCATCAGAAGGAACAAGCTCCAGTACAGCAGGCGCACCCAGGGTGATCTGTATTCAATATTGCCGATAATGCCGTAAGCTTCATTGGTTTTCATGGCTTCTACTCCCTGTTCAATTTCTTATCCAGCCTGAAATAAATAACGGTAAGCACCATCAGGACAAGAAAAGTAATAACCCCCAGCGCCATGGAATGGCCTGCCTCGAAACTGCGGAATGCATAATAGTAGCTTTGCAGCATCAGCGTCATGGAAGCATTATTCGGTCCGCCCTCGGTCATGACCAGCGGTTCGTTGAAGATCTGAAATACCCCGCTGATCTGCAGAATCATCATCAGTCCGATCATGCTGGAAATTTGCGGAAGGGTAATGCTTCTGAAGCGCCGCCATACATTGGCACCGTCGATCGAAGCTGCTTCATACAGATCATGATTGATACTCTGAAGGCTTGCCAGATAGAGCAGCACCGTCCCTCCGAAATTCCGCCAGGTGATCGTGAATATAATCAGCATTATGGTCATCTTCGGGTCCTGAAGCCATTGCTGTACCGGGAAGCCCAAGGCACTCAGCATACTGTTCAGCAAACCGCCCTGCCCGGGCTCAAACAGGAACATCCATAACATGGAAGCCGCAATACCGGGAACCATACTGGGAAAAAAGACGGAGAAGCGGAAAAAGGACTTCCCGTGTCGGAGTTCATTAATCACAACAGCGACTACAATCGGTACGGCAAAGCCGATCAGCAGCGACCAGATCACATACATAAATGAATTGACCAGTGTCTGCTGAAATGCCGAATTCTGAATGACATCCTTGTAGTTCTGCAGTCCGGCAAAGCTTACAGCATTATAACCCTCGGTGTTGAAGAAAGAGAGCACAATCCCCTTGACGAGCGGTTGCCAGGAAAAAAAGAAAAAGACTAACACCGTTGGCACTATTAATATCCAGGAGGACCAATCTCTGAGCAGTCGCCGCAGAGGATTCCCGTTCTTCTTCTTAGCCAATAAAGGCTGTGGTTCAGTGATTCTTCCAATCATGCTCCTGTCCTTCCTTCCTCCCGGAACCGTAATTCACTCCGGTCAGGCGTTGTATAGTTGGTATACCTTCTGTACCGGTTAAGCTGCCTGCTCAGGCTTCAGACAGCCCGGAGCTGATGCACAGCACAGCCGCTTCCGCGCGGAAGGCCTCGCTTGCCGGATTGGGCTGCTCCTCCAGAATGCGGAGAACTGACTGCGGCTCTACACCCGGCTGTGGCACCCGGGAAGGCGAGACCTCGGTCCAGTTCAGTTCGCCCCTCAGCCTGTAGGACAGCCCGTACAGATAATAACCTGCACTTAACGCGTCAGTGGATGGGCTTATCCCCTCCTGCCATGAGCAGACTTCAAGGGGATGCCGCTTGTCCGGCAATCTCCCGGTCGCAAGAGTGATGCGCTTGTTACGGATCACCTGCTTGTTCTGTTCCCATGCCTGCTGGTCCAGGCTCTCCAGCTCCAGCCGGTATTCCATGCCTTGCTCTCCATACAGTGTCCAAGCTACCGGTCTGCCTGCGGGTACTAACTTAGGCGCCTCCAGAAAAACCGGCTGATGGGCCGGGCTAAACCGTTCAGCCTGTTCCCATTCTCCTGCAGCCGGACTGCGTCTGCGGTAATGCACCGTCCCGGTGAAGTCAAGCTCCTGATCCTGCAGCAGAGCCTTCAGGCATAGGGCTGCCTGTTCGTAAAGATCCGTACAGTTGTTATGGCCGTAACGGTAGCCAATCTCATGACGCAGCGGAATGCCATAGCTGCGGACCCGTGCTGCAAAAGCAAAGCTGAACCGGCTTAGAGTGAAGGCATCATGTGTACCGTGATTGATCAGCAGCTTCGTACCGCCCGCCTTCAGCCCTTGCAGGAAGAACCCGGATTCGAGTCCGGCAGTTTCCTTCAGAAGGCCGGAGTCACTTTCACCTGTAAGTGTCCACAGAAGAGTCTCAATTGCTGTGCTTCCTGTCACCGGATGCCGCCAGTTTTGCTTCCAAATATCACGGTAACCGGTGTCCACCTCTGCTACATGCCAGATCAGCGGACAGGCGCCTTCCGCATACTCACGGATAAGTCCGTTTAGGATGAGCGGCGGTGCATAGCACAGTGTGTATCGTACCCGGTAAGGCAGCCGGTGCGGGTTGCCTCCGGCCAGCAGCGCAGTCAATCCGCCGCGCGAACCTCCTACAGCCACTACCTGGTCTGCATCACCGCCATAGAGGTCCTGGGCGCTGGCAATTGCCGCCCCGATCCCTCCATAGATTGAGCCTTGCAGGGAGCGGCTTCCGATGCAGCCTCCGCCGTTCCAGAGAATGCCAACCACGCCTTGTCCCGTGCCGGCCAACGTCTTGCCTATGATCTCCACAAATGAAGGTCCCACGGTACTGAAGGTGTTCTCATTAGCGTCGTAATAACCATTGAACAGCAGCGGATACCTCTTGGCGTTCGCCGGATTCCAATAAGGCGGGAGAATATAGGTAGCCAGGCTATACCGGTTCTCCGAAACCAGCAGCCTGTTGCTGATCAGCTGAAACACAGGTGCATCATATACCAGCGCCCCTTCTTCCCTGGATTCATTAATGAAGACCACAGGATATCCGAAGGTCTTGAGCATACGGTCACTCAAGGATACAGCCACCAAATCATCGACGGCATAGAGACTGTAACGGTCCCCGATGTAATGCTCAAATTGCGGATTTTTCAGTGTTTTCTCCGCTTCTCCATCCCCAAACAGCTCATAATCTTCAGTGTTATATACATAGGGGCTGTCGGCGTCGCTGTTATAGAGCTTTACATGCTCGGAAATAACCTGCTCGCCCGCTTCGTCCATGCGCAGCGTTCCAATGCCGTCTGTTCCTCCATAGCGGAACCTGCCTCCGCCCTCTGCTGAATCGTTATCCCAGTGCGATACTACCGGGAGCATATTGGTAAGCAGCGGGCTGACAAGTACGAACACGCCTTCCGCTGTATTGCTGTTCCCTGCTGCTGATTCAGCTTCAACTTCAACGGTATCTTCATAAAGTGTGGACCACCGTGCATTAAGGTAGGTCACCTCGCCGCTGCGCTGACAGGCCAGCTTTAGAATGGAGCGATGCCGTCTTAGATAGTCCGCCACTGCCCGGCTTACCGGAACGGTAACGGGCTCATGCCCCCTGGCTTGAAGGTACCGGCTTAGCGGTACGAATGGCCCTGGTACAAAACACAATGTTTTACTCACAATTCTCCTGCCCCCCGTCCGGTTTGCTTGTGCCCTGGACAGCCAGGAACGATTTGAACTGAATAACCGGCAGGTCACCGGAGATGCTGTGATTCTCCCCTGCCAGGAATCCTCCCGCCTGTTTCGGCGTACAGGTCATCGTCACCGTTCTTGCCTCACCCGGGAACAAGGTCAGGAACTGCTCGTCTGCTTCCAGCCAGTAGCGGTTCCCCTCCTCTTCCGCATGTACATGCAGCAACGCTTCACTGCCTGTATTAGCTACCATGAAGCAGGCTTGCAGATTCGGCTCTCCAGTAACAGCGGGCAGCCATTTATTCTCCTGGCGCACCTGAAGATGGCCGCCTGTAAGCGCTAACGCTGGTGCGTACAGATGCTCCCTGGCGGTAGAGAATACATATACATTCTGCTGCGGTTCTTCTTCACGATTCATGAAGGACAATCTGACGAAATATAACTGGTCCTCCTGCTCAGGTACTGTGAACTTCAGGGTCCCGGCGCAGACTGCCCGGTCTCTGTCTCCTCGGGTTATGAAGCGCTGCCGGTGCAGGCTCCGGCCTGCCGCATTCAGGACCTCCGCATCAGCTTCACATGATTCCCCTTCCCAGCCATGTACGTATACATCTCCCTGGAAATCAGTGCCGGGTGCGAGCAGCAGACTCCGGTAGTCCAGTGATACATGCAGTGGACGAAAGGCCTGTTTCATCCAGTGGTAAGCCATCTTCGGTTCACCATAATAATCAACCACATTGGTACAGGACACGTTCGGCCAGGGTTCGTTGAGCTGCCAGACAATACTTCCGCTGTTCCGGAACTTGCGCCGCCGGTTGGCCTCCAGCACGAAGCGGATTCCTTCCGCCTGAATCCACTGGCTACAGGCGGAGAATTGTGCCAGGTCTGTCAGACTTCCGAATATTTCTTCATCCCGGCTCAGCGTATCCCACCACTCCCCGTGATGCCTCCAGACTGCACTGTTCTCCATGGAGACCGGCTGGCGGTGCGCTGCGCCCAGGAATTTCTCAAGACTCTTGAGTGAACTCAGACCGTCCACCCCAAATTCACTGTGCAGCAGATTATCGTTGCTGCCATATAGCTCGTAATGATACGGGTTGCCCATGTACTTCCAGTGACCGTGTACATCATGCCCCTGGCCCTTAGTCTCGGTAATATACTCCACCGGACCCGAAGCCGAGGTTGGCAGGAACAGCCGCTGCGGATCATACTGCTCAACGAGTTCCTTCAGCATCGCCAGATTGGAATCGCTTAAGTCCGAAGGCTTATTCGGCTCGCTCATTAATTCATTGCCGCCGCTCCATATCGTCATGGCGACATGATTACGCTTCGCCTTGAGTGCTGAGCGGGCGGACTGGTGCAGCAGCTCAAGGAACTCCGGCTGCTTGGAAGGAATATTGTCAATCCCCGAGCTCGACTGGATGAATTCCTGCCAGACCATAATGCCGTTCGCATCGCATAGGTCGTAGAAGACCTGCTTCTCAATGATCCCGCCGCCCCATACCCGGACAAGATTGACATGAGCCGCCTTCATGAGACGGACCATAAGCTGATACTGTTCGGCAGTTACATTTCCGTAGAGATGATCCAGCGGGGTCATATTCACCCCTTTCATGTAGATCCTGCGGCCGTTGATGACCACTGTATAGGGCAGCGCATTGTCAGGACTGTCAACATTGCGGATATAGTCAAGCTTGCGGATGCCGGTTCTGATAACCCGCGTATCCAGTTCCTTCCCGTCTTCATCCAGTAGCTTCAGTTCAAGACTGTAGAGCGGCTGCGCTCCGTAACCGTTCGGATACCATAGCTCAGGTTCAGGGATATCTAGTGTGGTCTTGAGCACCGCTCCAGCACAGACGGGATGCGTCTGCAGCAGCAGCAGATTACCTCCGGGATCAGAGCAGGTGATATTCGCCGCCAGTGTCCGGGCAGGCTCTGCTCCAGCCGTGGATGGGACGGCTGCCTGTATTTCAATACTGCCAACCACCTGAGTGCTGCCGTCCTCTTCAACCTCAGCATCGGTTGTGATGGACATTTCGCCCCACGAATAATCCTCATGTATCCTTAGCAACACATCATCCCAGATTCCAACGTTCACCAGCCGGGTAGAGAAATCCCACTTATAATTGAAACGGCTCTTCTGTGTGAAGGTGGCCGAGGTTTTGCCGATTTGCCCCATTTCATCGGGCGCCTGCTTCAGAAGCACGGAGATCTCAAGCTTCTCCCGGACGGAGAGCAGCTCTGTAACATCGAACACAGCCGGATCAAACATTCCCTTATGCTCTCCAAGCAGGATATGATCAGCGTATACCGCTGCTTCATAATCGAGTCCCAGAAAGACCAGCTCAACTCGGGACCCCTTCAACTCCGGTCGTTTCAAGGTCATACGGTACACCCACCAGCGATTCTCTACCCATTCGCAGCTCAAGCTGTTCAAGTCCTCATAGGGATTGGCAATCCAGCCCTGTCTGTAGAGATCGTAATGAACTCCCCCCGGCACCGTTGCCGGCATCCAGCCGGTCACCCCCATTAATTCCTGGCCAAGCTCCATACTTGTACCCTTCAACGGCACCCAAGGCCAGTATCCTTTGACTTCCCAGTTCAATTCGTTCAACAGAATTTCTCTCATCGCTTCTTCCGTTCCCCCAGACCTTGGTAATTTGGCGCTGCCTCTAACCAAGAACGGCTCTGGCGCCAGCCCGTTAATGCGCTTACAATCCATAATTCCTGTCGTTTCATTACCAATGATAGCACCGCGCTCCCGAATCCGAAGGCCCCCATATCTGTGAAATCGTTTGTAAATCTGCTCAATTGCGGATGAACCTACAACTTCTTATATTCACACGCAAAAAATGCCCCCAAACTGCATGGGAGCATTTCTCTTATATGCTTATATGCTTACATTATGAGGTCATTCAGTTAACCGACTTGTCATATTGCAGGTAGACGACATGCGTCTGGAGGTATTCATTCAAGCCATGCTTGCCGTCAGCGCCGCCGATGCCGGATTTTCTCCAGCCTGCATGGAAGCCCTGCATCGCTTCGAAATTCTCGCGGTTGATGTACGTCTCCCCGTATTTCAGCCGCTTGATTACTTTCATGGCGACATTCAGATTCTGGGTGTACAGCGATGAGGTTAAGCCAAATTCACTGTCATTGGCGAGTGCAATCGCCTCATCCAAGGTTGAGAATGAGATGACAGGAATAACCGGACCGAAAATCTCATCCTGCACAATCTCCATCTCGTTCGTAGCGTCTATGATCACTGTCGGCTCGAAGAAGCTACCTGTTCCTTCTACTTTTTTACCGCCCAGGGCAATCTTAGCCCCTTCTTGAACAGCCCGGTCCACCTTCTGCTGTACCGATTCCTGCGCGGCCTTGTTGATGAGCGGTCCCATCTGGATGTCGGTGTCCTTGAGCGGGTCTCCGTACTTCACGGCCTTCATCGCTTCAACCAGCCGCGTAGTGAACTCCTCCTTGATATCTTCATGGACATAGACACGCTCCGCACAGTTACAGACCTGGCCTGTATTAATGACCCGGGAAGCCACAATCGCCTGAACAGCCAGCTCCAGATCGGCATCCTTCATGACAATGGCAGGCGCTTTGCCGCCCAGTTCCAAGCTGACCTTGATGATATTCTCAGCCGCCGCCTCCATAACCTTCTGCCCTGCCGGTACGCTGCCTGTAAGACTAACCATGCCTACCTTGGCATTACTGGACAGCTCGTTGCCCACTTCCGCACCTCTGCCAGTAATAAGGTTGAATACCCCCTTAGGCAATCCGGACTGATCCACGATCCGGCTGAACGCCATGGCATTGTTCGGGGATTCCGCGCTGGGCTTCACGACAATCGTGTTGCCGGTGATGAGCGCCGGGGCCATTTTTCTCGCGATCAGGAAGAACGGGAAGTTCCAGGGCAGAATGCCTGTGGTGACGCCAATCGCTCTTTTGAATACAAAAATATGCTCATTATCACGGTCGCTCTGCACGATCTCCCCTTCATAACGCCGTGCCCATTCCGCCATATAGTCCAAATAATCCGCAGTGAAATGAACCTCTACGGTGGATAATTCCAGGGTCTTGCCGATTTCCTCCGAGATCAGCCTGGCGATGCTGTCCGCCTCTGCCCGAATACCGTCAGCAATCGCATGCAAATACTTGCCGCGCTCTACCGCCGGAGTCTCCTCCCACGCTGCCTGGGCCTGCTCTGCTGCATCAATGGCACGTATGACATCATTCCTTGTAGCCTTGGGAACCTGTGAGATCACTTCATCGGTTGCCGGATTGGTAACATCCATCCACTCTTTACCTTCGGATTCCGTAAATTGGCCGTCGATATACATCAAATGCTTGGTCACTGTTTCTCCCCCTCAAGGTAGATTATTCCATTATCCCAATTACCCAATCATAGTGTAAACGCTATCAATATTTATTGTCAATAAGTTTCACATTTTTTATTTGTTTTTGTGTTGTTTTTCATTGACTTGTTGAGTTAAGCTGTGAACATAGGTTTTCATTGATGGGAGGGGTAGGAGTGCGAGTCAGTATTTTTTCTACTTGTTTGGTAGACCTTATGAGCCCGAATGTTGGGATTGCCATGGTGGAGGTCCTGGAGCGGCTTGGCTGCGAGATCGATTATCCTGCTTCACAGGTCTGCTGCGGCCAGCCTACCTACAACAGCGGTTATCTGCAGGAATCCAAGCTTGCTATGCAGAACATGATGCTGGCCTTCGAGGCTTCGGATTATGTCGTAGGTCCGTCCGGCTCCTGCATCGCTATGTTTCATGAATATCCGAAGATCTTCCGGGGTGACCCCGATTGGGAATTGAAAGCGATTGCTTTGAAAGAGAAATCCTACGAGCTGACCCAATTCATCGTCAAAGTACTGGGGGTGACCGATGTGGGTGCAACTCTCGAAGGCACCGCAACCTACCATCGTTCCTGTCATATGACCAGACTTCTCGGAGAGAAGGAAACCCCGTTCCAACTGCTGGAGCATGTGCAGGGACTGAAGCTTGAGCCGCTCAAGAACAGCGATAACTGCTGCGGGTTCGGCGGAACCTTTGCGGTGAAGATGCCTGAAATCTCGGAGCAAATGGCCGATGAGAAATGCGGCTGTGTGCTGGATACCGGAGCAGATATCCTGATCAGTGCAGACATGGGCTGCCTGCTGAATATCGGAGGACGTCTGTCCCGTAAGGGTGAGCCTGTACGGATCATGCACATTGCAGAGGTATTGAATCAACATCAGCCTGTGGTTAGCAAAGGGGGAAGCCGGACTTGAGCCTGCAGACGGATTCACGTAATTTCAGCGAACGGACGACGGATGGCCTTGGGGATTCCTTCATGCGCAATGCCGTGGGTTCGGCGCAGGACAGTCTCAAGACAAGACGGCTGTCTGCGGCCACTGCGCTCGGTGACTGGGAGCAGTGGCGGAACGTAGGCCAGCTTATCCGCCAGCACACTCTGGAGAATCTGGATTATTATCTGGAGCAGCTTGCCGGCAATATTGAGCGACAGGGCGGGCATATCTATTTTGCAGCGACCAAAGAAGAAGCCAGCACTTATATCCGGGATGTTATTGTGCGCAAACAAGCCACGAAGATCGTCAAATCGAAATCCATGGTCACGGAAGAAATAGAGCTGAACCGCGTTCTGCTTGAAGCAGGCTGTGAGCTGACGGAGACGGATCTTGGAGAATATATCCTCCAGATGGATGATTGGGACCCGCCCTCGCATATCGTGGCTCCCGCCTTGCATAAGGACCGGAGGCAAATCAAGCGGGTATTTACAGAGAAGCTTGGTTATACAGGCAATGAAACTCCGGAGAATCTGGCCGGATTTGCCCGCACGGTCCTGCGGCAGAAGTTCCTGGAAGCGGAGGTCGGAATCACAGGCTGCAACTTCGCCATAGCCAATCTCGGAGCGATTAATCTCGTCACCAATGAGGGCAATGGCGATCTTACGGCTGCCATTCCCAAGACGCATATCGCGGTAATGGGCATGGAGCGGATTGTGCCGACTCTGGAGGAGATGGAGGTACTGGATAATCTGCTCTGCCGCAGCGCCGTCGGACAGAAACTAACCAGCTATATCACAGTAATGGGACCCTCCTCCGCCGGTGAGACAGACGGCCCTGAGGAATTCCATCTGGTAGTCGTCGATAACGGGCGGTCCGATATTCTCGGAAGTGAATTCAACGAAGCGCTGCAGTGTATCCGCTGCGGTGCATGTCTGAACGTCTGCCCGATCTACCGCCATATCGGCGGCCATGCTTACGGATCGATCTATCCGGGGCCGATTGGGGCGGTCATCACCCCGCTGCTTGGCGGTTATGATGACTACAAGGAGCTTCCCTTTGCCTCCAGTCTGTGCGGCGCCTGTACGGATGTCTGTCCGGTGCGCATCCCGCTGCATGAGCAGCTCATCGTGCACCGCCAGAAGATGGTGGAACAAAAAAGAACCGGCACCGCAGACCGTATCCAGATGAAAGCCGCCAGCAAGCTGCTCTCTTCCCCTGCCCTGTTCGGCAAAACCCTGCGGTTCGCCCACTCTGCAAGCCGGATGATGAGCAAGCAGGGCCGTATTGTAAGAGGACCGGCCTTGCTTCAGGGCTGGATTCGTTCCCGCGACCTGAAGCAGCCCGTCAGGCAGAAGGACAGCTTCCGGGCATGGCTGGAGAAGCGCAAAGGAGGCGCAGAGCAATGACAGCAACCACCAATACGAGCACGAACAGAAACACGAATAAGGAGGCTTTTCTGAATACCATTGCCGCCAAGCTGGGCCGGGCACGGAAGTCAGAGGTTCAGCGTCCTGCGATCCAGGAGTTCATTCCTGACAGCTACGGTCCGCTTACTACGGACGATCTGGTGGAGATTCTTAAGGAGCAGTGCTTCTTCATCCACACTCAGGTGATTGAAACGACGCGGGAGCTGCTGCAGAGAACGTTAGATGATCTGTTAGAGGCAAATGGCGGCGGGAACGTGATGACTTCCGGTGATCCCCGGTTCAGGGAGTACGGGCTGGCCTTCCCGGATGCTGCCGTATGGGAAGAAACTGCGGGACGGGCGGAGAATATCAGGCGTGCTGAGTCGGCGAATACAGCAATAGTCTTCGCCGACTGTGCACTTGCGGAATCTGGAACGGTTGTTCTGGAGAGCCGCCCCGATCAGGGCCGTTCCCTCCATTTCCTGCCCGCCCATTATATTGCGGTGATTGAACGTGAGCGGCTGGTGCTTCGCTCAACGGAAGCGGCTGCTGCGCTGAACCGGAGAATTCAAGCCGGGGAGCCGGTAGGCTCAGCGATCCAATTTATCTCCGGTCCCTCCAATTCCGCCGATATCGAAATGAAGCTTGTCGTCGGGGTGCATGGACCGCTGAGGGCTACTTATGTGCTTATTTAGAACGAATTCTGTCCCTTAAGGACGGTACAGCAGCGATTCTACACGTAGTCCGTGACGTCAAACTCTCTATCCTTGTAATAGAATTTCCGGTCTTCCTCCGTGATCTTACGGACAATTCTGCACGGGCTGCCTACGGCGATCACATTATCAGGGATGTCCTTGGTCACCACACTTCCTGCCCCGATGACTACGTTGTTCCCGATGGTTACCCCCGGATTCACAATGACATTGCCGCCGATCCACACATTGTTGCCAATGGTGATGGCAATCCCGTATTCATAGCCTGAATTCCGGGAATCGGGATGGACAGGATGTCCTGCTGTGTAAAGCGATACATTCGGAGCGAACATGACATTCTCGCCGATGACCACCTTGCCAACATCGAGAATCGTACAGTTGAAATTGGCATAGAAATTATTCCCTACAGTGATATTCGATCCATAATCGCAGCGGAAGGGAGTCTCAATATGCACAAGCTCCCCCGTCTTGCCGAAAAGCTTGCGGATCAGCCCGTCTCTCTCCTCATGAGCGTCTGGAGAAAGTGAATTGAGCTGGTGAACCAGCAGCCTGGCGGCTGTCCGCTCTTCGGTTAATCCGTCCAGCCACGCTTTATAGGGTAATCCTGCAAGCATTCTATCTTTTTGATTCATAGGATTCATTAGTTGTGTTCCTGCCTTCTCTTAGTGTTGTGTGTTCATGGGGTAGGTCCAGAAGGCTTCCTGCCCGAAGCGGAGCTGAATCTCCTCCGCCGTCAGCTCCTGATTGCCGACAAGCTCCGCCGCCTGGTATTGGGAACGGTGTGCCTGGATAGAAGCCATCTTCTTGTCCAAGTATGCGGTGACATCGACATGCACATCCGGGAGACCGATGTACTCCTCATGGCCAATGGCGAATGCCAAGCAGTGAACAACCGGCCGGTCAGCGGCAGGCAGGCGAAGGACTGCCCGGATGACCGCCGCTCCGGTGGCATCGTGATCAGGATGCACGCTGTAGCCGGGATAGAAAGTAATCACTAGGGACGGCGTCAGCTCCCGAAGCAGGGACAGCATCGTATCTTCCAGCAGGCGAGGGTCGTCGAACTCAATCATTTTATCGTGGAAGCCTAGCATTCTTAAGTCCTGTATCCCGATAGCTTGACAGGAAGCACGCAGCTCCTCCCGGCGGATCTCCGGCAAGGTTACCCGGTTCGCGAATGGAGGAATCCCCATATTCCGGCCCATCTCGCCCAGCGTCAGGCAGGCATAGGTTACTTCTGAGCCTTGCTCAATATACTTGGCGATAGTACCAGCCGCTCCAAAAGCCTCATCGTCAGGATGCGGGAACACCACCAGTATGCGCTTGTGTTCTGTAGTCTGTGTATCGTTCATAGGTTTATTCCTCCCGGTGACATTATAGCTTAGCGAAATACTCGATCACAACCTCGCGGAAAATCAGGCCCGCCTGTGAAATATAGCGGTTCTTATGCCATAACAAGGCGATTTCCCTGACCAGTCCTTCGTCTTCCAGCGGAATCAGACGGATATGATCCTGCGCATTCCTCGCCGTACCGGGGATGAAGGCTAAGCCGATTCCGGCTTCCACCATGTCAATCAAGCGGGCTGGTTCGTCTCCCTCATACACATAGCGTGGCAGGAATCCTGAAGCCTGGCAGACGGAATCCACCAAATCTCGAATCCCGTAACCTTGTTTGACACCCACAAAACACTCATCCTTAAGCTCTATCAAGGCGAGGCTCTTGCGGTCCGCCAGAGGGTGAGCGGCTGGAACGGCAAGGTAGATGTGATCGTTACAGACCACCTGACATTCCAGCTCTTCCCCTCTGACCGGAGGAGAGGACAAGCAGAAATCAACTTCTCCCCTCTGAAGAAGGCGAATCATCTCCTGCATGGGCAGCATTTGTACGTGAAAATGGATGTCCGGCAGCTTGAGGCGAAACTCCCGGAGAATACCGGGCAAAGTACTCGCGGTGGTTACCGCTAATTCAAGGTTGCTGGACTCCAGGCTGGACAGGTCCTTAAGCTCCTGCCTACCCTGCTCCAATTCAAACAGCGCCTTCTCCGCACGCTGCAGAAATCTGCGTCCCGGCTCGTTCAACCGCAGCTTCCTCCCGCTCCGGTCGAACAATGGAACTCCCAGATCCTCCTCAAGCCGCTGAATGGTCTTGCTCAGTGAGGATTGGGTAACATGCAGCCTGTGTGCAGCCTCGGTCATATGCTCCAGGCGGGCAACCGCGATGAAATACTGCAACTGAAGAAGCTCCATATCCCGCCTCCATTCATTCCCTCAAGTCTATGAAATCATAACATGAAATGCGTTGGAGTAAATAACTCATATCCTGTACGATAACTGTACAGCACTTGAGGGGGAATAACAATGAATGCACGCAACTGGTGGTTAATGATATCCGTTGGGCTGGGAATGATGCTTAACCCGCTTAACTCTTCGATGGTAGCTGTGGCGATTCCCAGGCTGCAGCACGTGTTCGGGCTTGAGTTCACTGTGGTTTCCTGGATCATTTTCTCGTTCTATATTGGCAGCGCTGTTGCCCAGCCTGTCATGGGCAGAGCCAGCGATATCTTCGGCCGCAGGAGAATATTCCTGGCCGGACTGGTAATCGTCTTCGCAGCCTCCCTGCTCGCCCCTTGGACTCCGGGTTTCGGGGGACTCGTTGTTCTGCGGATTATCCAATCTATCGGAACCAGTATGGTGGTGGCTGTAGGGATGGCTATCATCCGGGTGAATATTACAGACAAGCAAGCCTCTGCTCTGTCCGTGCTGTCGATGTTTACATCAGGAGCGGCAGCAGCAGGACCGTTCATCGGCGGGGTCTTGATCCATGTGTGGGACTGGTCTTCCATCTTCTACATCAACCTGCCGTTTGTAATGGCCAGCTTCCTGTTAGCCTGGAGAACCATCCCGCAAGATAAGCCGTCCGAAGCCTTATTACCCAAGCCGTCCTTGCGGCAATGGATGAGCCGGATGGATGTGCCTGGAATCCTGCTGTTCACTGTGGGGCTGGTCGCTGTACTTGGACAGATGCTGTCGGCCAAGTCCTCCGGTCATGTCACCCTATTCAATGTAATCATCGGCCTGTCCGGGTTCATCCTGCTTGCGGTCTTCGTAAGGCATGAGTTAAGAACAGCCATGCCCTTCATTCCTCTGCGTACCTTCGCCGGGTATCCCGGGCTGATCCGTGTCAATGTCGAATTCATGCTGGTTAATCTATTATTTTATTCCGTCTTCTTCGGTCTTCCATCTTATTTGCAGCTCGTTCGTCAAGTCAGTGAATTCCACACCGGGCTTCTGATGTTAAGTCTGGGTCTATGCTCACTCGCCGTTTCTCCAATCGCCGGAAGATGGATCAATGCCTCAGGGCCCCGGCCCGCGCAGGCAGGTTCGGCAATCCTCATGACCATCGGGTCGCTATGGATCGTGATGCTGAATCCGGCATCGCCTGTAATCAGTATCATCCTGGCCCTGGCTGCCTTCGGAATCAGCAACGGACTGAACAATGTGGCCATGCAAGCCGCCTTGTTCAACCACTCGCCAAAAGAGATCATCGGGGTAACCTCCGGCTTGTTCAGCACCTCCAGATATTTCGGGACGATCCTTTCCTCCCTGCTCATCGGAATCATTATGGGCGACCATTTCAGCTTCAGCGGATTCCGGCTGCTGGGAATGATCCTCTCCGTGATTGCCCTGTGTCTGCTGTTCCTGGCCCGGCGGCGTTCCCGCAAGACCAAAGACTCCCATCACAGTCTTGATGACCGCTAGGGAGCGCTTGGAAGACGGGTCTTACCCCACTGAAAAATCTAGGCTTCGTCCAAAAGCTGCTGCAGCTTGCCTGCAACGGCTTCACTGTCCGGGTATATTGTAGCAGCGCAGGTAAGAATGCGTATTGCTCCCTCCCGGTGGCCGCCATAACTTAAGGTATCAGCAATCCGCATAAATTCAAAATCCGCTTCATAATACTTATCCTGCTCTAAGCGCCGGATACGCTGGTATTCGTTAATGGCCTCACCTGCGCCGCTCGTGACAACGGTCTTGGCAAGATGATGTACCATCGACAGCTTAAGCTGGCGGACCTCCATGCCCAGCAGCAGATCCAGAATAGGACGGGTCACACTGCCCAGCCACACATGGTCACAGTTGGTCATTACAGAGATGCCGAGATTCTCATCCGGCAGCAGAATCAGCTCACTAAGGAATCCGGTATCCCAGCCGGAATGCGAAAGCATCCGTGAGCCACTATAGTGGCCCAGGAACCAGCCCAGCCCCACAGCTTCATGCTCCGGCCCCCAGCCTGTAGCCATAGTAGGGTTCCACATCTGATCATAACTGCCGGGCTGTAAGGCGTTATATCTATCCTTAGCTTTGCCCTGACCGAGCTGCATCAGCATATATTGGCACATCTCCTGCGCATTGGTATACAGTGTGGAGCTGGGAGCATGCGCTCTATTGTAAGGGAACACTTCACTAACGTATGGCCCGTACCCTGCAGAGTTCCTCAGCACATGGGGCGCAGCCAGCACCTGTTCAACCTCCATTTTCAAAAATGAACTCGTGCTCATCCCAGCAGGCTCCAGAAGATGCTGCCGCATATACTCCTCGAAGCTGAGGCCGCTAACCTTGGCAACCAGATCTCCAAGAATTTCATAAGCGATATTACTGTAAGCAAAATGAGTACCCGGATCACTCAGCAGGCCGAGATGGCAGATTCCTCTGACATACCTCTCAAGACTCTCTTCATCATATTCAGGCCGGTCCCAGGCATAATCCTCCTCATCCGGCATCCCGGAGGTGTGATTCAACAATTGTCTGACCGTGATCTGATGATAGCGTTCGTCGTTCATTTTGAAATACGGAAGATAGGTCACTATAGGTGAGTCCAGCTCTACCTGCCCACGCTCCGCCAATTGCATCACAGCCGTAACTACGAAGGTCTTGGAGACGGATGCCTGGTGAAAAAGAGTGCTGCTAACCACAGGCTCACCTGTAGCCACATTAGCGCTGCCATACTCTCCTGTAAAAAGCACCTCGCCATCACTAACGATCCCCACCTGTAGTCCGGTAAATGGTCCATTCTCTATAAAACGGGTCAGCATCGTGTGAAGCTCTTGTACTCTGCTCTGATATGTATTCATTCTGGTTCCCCCAGTTCTTATATGTACTGAATCAATATAACATCCGGGGAGCGCACAGAATGTGTAAAAAACAGCTTAATCCGAACTTTACTCTGCCTACCCCTCAACCACATCGGCCCGCAGGTCCGTGGCAATCTCAAGGATCACGGGTACAATAGCCTCCGTTGACAAGGCAACGTACAGATCGCCCATATACAGACGGAACGGATACTCCGTCCCCTCATGGCTCCACATGAAAAAATCTCCCTCAATCGACATCGTGCTCTCCGCACCTTGTACGGTGTAGACCCCGGAATAGCTGAAGCGCGATTTATCGGCAAAGTATTGCTTGCATTCCTCTAAGGTTAGCGCCTGCTCTGCATTCTCTTCCTGCATGGAACGGGTAATTCGTAAACGCTGGCTCATTGGTGATCCTCCACAATGTTAATAGTTAAGCTACTAATCCGTTAGTGTTAACTCCGTTAACTGATATCGGCCGGGTTGATAATCGCGAGAATCTGGTGGTCCTTCCACACCCCGCGGATCTTCACATTCAGACGGGCAATGCCTTCCTTATGAAAGCCTGCATTCTCCAGCACACGGATGGAGCCGGGATTATCCGGTGAGGCTTCCCCAGTAATCCGGTGGAACTTCAGCTCCTCGAAGGCATAGCGCACGACCTGCTGCACCGCCTCCGTCATATAGCCTTTACCGTTATAGTCCTTGTCCAGACTGTACCCGATCATACAGCTCTGCAGCGGTCCCCGCACCACAAAAGACAGACTGACAGTACCGATGATCCGGCGGTCTGCCTTATGAATCACCACAAAGTCATATCTCTCGTCCGCTGCCCTGTACTCTTCATACTGCGTAAGCTTGTCGAGCTGGTAGTCTTCCGTATAGAAATCGTCGCTAATGTCAGGCGAATGCTCTTCAAAAAACTCGCGGTTACGCAAATACATCCCCGTCAGCTCCGTGGCATCTCCCGCCTCGGGGAACCGGATGTATACCCGTTGTTCTGTCATCTGTATATCTCCAATCCGGTCTATAGTATACATTATAAATGTTCACTTACAGCACAATGCCTCTTCCTCCGGCTGTTCCTTGCATTCAGGGAACCGGTAGGTCCAGAAGCGTTCCATACCGTACTTGCCGCAGATTACTGGATCAGTTGGCAGAAGGCTACCAAGCACTTTATCCTCCTGGAACTGGGTGCGGTGCGCCAGAATGGAGTTGATTTTGACAGTGATAAAAGGCGTTACATCGATGACTACATCGGCTGCTCCAATCCGCTGCTGATGGCCGTTCGAGAAGGCGACACCATGTACAACGGGACGTTCCGCTGCGGCCAGCCGGGCCATTGTACGGATCACCGCAGCACCAGTGGCATCATGATCCGGGTGCACGCTATATCCGGGGTAGAACGTAATAACCAGCGACGGGGTGAGCTCCTTCACGAGCGATTCCATCCGCTGATCCAGAAGCGCCGGGTCTTCGAACTCAATCATTTTGTCATGGAAGCCCAGCATCCTCAGGTCTTGAATTCCAATGGCCTTACAGGAAGCTTCGAGCTCCGCTTGGCGGATGGCTGGCAGAGTGATACGGTTCGCGATCAGCGGAACGCCCATGTTCCGGCCCATCTCTCCCAGTGTCAGACAGGCATAAGTCACCTCTGCACCTGCTGCAATATACATCGCCAGCGTCCCGGATACGAAGTAGGCTTCATCGTCAGGATGGGGAAGTACCACCAGGATTCTTGCATGGTCCATAGATTTATTATTCATGTCTGCTTAATCCTCCAGTATCATTAAAAAGGGCTCCGGCTAAGCTGCAACGCCACGATCAGCTTGCCCATACTGTCATGTCCGGCCAGAATCAGCCGCTCATTATCCTGCTCATCCACATGGGTCAGGCCTTCTGCATAGATCCAGCCCTTCTCTGTCTTTAAGCCCACCCGGTAGGGTCCTGTCCCTGAGATGGAGCCGTTCGTGTAACGGATCTCGGCATTGCTGATGAACACCGAGCCCGGAGCACGGGAGCTGTCGAAATGGCTGGCATAGGCTCCGTTTGTAAGTTCAAGATGGATATATAGATCCTCAGAGACGAAATCGTCGATCCGAGTCTGAATAGCTTGGGGTTGAATGAGCTGCATAATGTCCTCCTAGAGTGTAAAAGAATAGCTGGTTCCGGTGCATTTATTATACATGAAAAAAAGAGCCTGCCCAAGGAACTCTAAGAATTCCTTAAACAAGCCTGGAGATGCTAAGAATTAAAGATTAACTATAGAGAAGACCTTATCATTGATGAAATAGACGTATTGGTTGCCGTACACTACATACCCGTCATAAATGTTATCCGGATCTCCCCAAGAGAGAAGAAGTTCGGTAATCGTCATGCCGCTGACCGCCCGCTCTTCACGGATGGCAGACCACATTTTATCGCTGATCTTAAAGGTGGTTTGCGGATTCTTGAAAAACAGTATATCTTCGACATACTCACTATAGTCATCGCGAGGTTCAATCTCGAGCGCAACCTCCTGCCCGTTGGCCCGGCGGATGATCATTTCTAAATTACCACTTGCTGGGTTCGAGCGGAAATTGGCGATGGTTGCTTTCTCAAAGTTCTTGAACGGACTATCTGTAATCATGGCGTTCCGGGTCCACACTGTTAGTCCATTATAGTAATACTTCAAATAGTCTATACTCTCCATGGTGTACATGGTATTGTCCACAAAATCGTTCAAATCCAGGACCCACTCGGTTCCGGCTTCATTTTGCATCACAAAGTTCTGGTTGTAATCATCAACGTACTGTACACTTTTCACCCAGTGGCTTCCCGGATGTCCGTATAAATAGACCTTTTTGCCTAATACAATACCCATCGTTCCAGGCAGCTTGCTGATGGCATAGAGCATACTGTTGCTCTTATTTTTGCCATCCTCTGTGCTCCAGATGAACAACGATATGGCGCTTGAGGCATATTTGCCGTCGATCGCTCCGAGCTTCAGCATGGTTTTGAAGGCCACGTAGTTGGTGTTCTTATACAAGATGGAGTTATCCTTGTTCAGCTTGGTGCTTCCTTTGCTGCCTGTGAGCGTTACGCCAGTAGCATCCGCCGCCACAGTGAATCCAGGAATCTGCCCGGCCAGCTTAACCGGAACATAGGCAGAGCCATTCACGAGTACAGATTTGGCTGGCGAAATAAGCAGGTTGCCTTCGACAAACGTAGCAATCTCCGTGTACACCGGTGCGGCTGCGGCCGCTGCCTGTCCGGCGCCTCCCGGATAGACCAATCCGAGCGCAAGCAGCAGAGTGGTGAGCAGTAATGCAAGTTTTTTCATAGATGTTCTAATTCCTTCCCCCGATGTAAGTTAGGTGTCCCGGCAAGGTGCCGGAATCTTCCAGATCAGTACATTCGACAAGAAGTTAATTATTCCCTCTATATAAAATCACTTATCTGTATTCCTTCAGCCGTTCGCTACTTCGGAATACGGATCACAAATACCGTCGGCTCCCCTTCCCTACTCTCCAGTAGCAGCGTGCCCTCCATCTTCTCCACGTTCTTCTTGGCAATGGACAAGCCCAGACCGGTTCCTCCGCTGGCCGTTGTCCGCGCCTCATCTCCCCGCACAAAGGGGTCAAAGATGGTAGACCACAGCTCCTTCGGAATGCCAACTCCATTGTCCGCAATCTCGATCCTGATCTGCGTGTCCTCGGGTATTACGGATACCCGGATGCGCGTCCCTTCCGGATTATAGGCCAGCGCATTGCCGATCAGATTATTAATAACACTGGCGAACAGCTCTGGATCATAACGGGCATAGACCTCTTCTTCGGGCACCTGCAGGTGAAGCTCGAATTCTTTTTGCTCAATCTCGCCGTACGTGTCGGCAATAATCTCCCTCAGATGGTCGCCCAGCTCAAGGCGCTCTATACGCAGGATGAAATCCGGTGATTCCAGCTTAAGCAGATCCAGCATATGCGTAATGAGCTTCGTGACCTGCACGGACTTGGTGTAGATGTAGTTCAAATATTTCGTCTGCCGTTCCGGGTCAGTCACGCGTCCTTCGATAAGGGCCTGCGCGTACCCCTGGATGCTGGTAATCGGGGTCTTCAGGTCATGCGACAGATCGACCATCAGCCGCTGCTTGCTTTTCTCGGCGAGGCGCTTCTCCTCGGTGGTCTTCTCAATCACATCAGCCATGTAGTTGAAGCTGTGGCCGATCCGCAGGAACTCCGTCTCTGCATAGAGAGCGATTCGGGTATTGTAATGCCCTTCCATCATACGGTTCAAGCCTAGATTCAGCACCCGCAGCGGCTTCTTGATCCGTCTGGAGACCCAATAGCTGTACACAAAAATCAGCAGCAGAATCAACCCGCTGACCAGGAATACATAAAAGAACACCGAATGATTCAGATAGGAGACCAGAAACTCGTTGTTAATAGAGACATTGATTACATTGCGGGGAATCTTAAGCAACATCCAGGCTGCCCCGCTATCCTGCTCCGTTACGCTCGTAATAGAATAATAAAAGGGCTGGTCGCTGCGGTTCTCCAGTCCCTGAAACAGGCTGTCCTCGTCATAAACCTGAATCTCATCCTGCTTCTCGCCAACAACACGGATCACCCGCTTGCCGGAATCCAGCAGCTCCAGCCAGCCTCCGCTCTTCAGCAGACGCTCAATCTCCGGCCCTTGGCCCAACTCCTCCCGGTACGCCCCGGCTTCCACAGACAAATTGGGGTCAGGCGTCATCCGCTCCCGGATGACTTGGGCGATATCCTTTTGTACGAACAGGTAGACCACTAACACCAGCATCAGCAGCATGCAGTTGAACAGCAGGAAGTCGATGGTCAGCGACGTCTGCAGCGGGCGGTTATCTCTACTTTTCCACGGGTGCTTCAATTTTGTACCCCAATCCCCTGATCGTCTTCAGGTATTCCGGTCTCTTGGAATCTCGTTCGATCTTGTCGCGGATGTTGCTGATGTGCACCATAATGCTGTTGTCCTCGTAGACGTAAAAGTCTTCCCAGACGGTCTCATAGATCTTCTTGCGCGTAAAAACCCGGCCCGGCTGCTGCATCAGCAGCTCCAGGATTTTGTATTCAGTAGAAGTCAGAGCGACGGCCTCCCCGGCCACCTCAACCTGACAGGTACTCCGGTCCAGCGTCAGCCTGCCGAGCACGATCTGCTCACTTGGCTTCTCCTCCTCCGGTGCCTTGGCATCAAACTGATGCACCCGCCGCAGCATGGCCCCGGCACGCGCCACAATCTCCAGCGGATTAAAAGGCTTAGCGATGTAGTCATCCGCTCCAAGCTCCAGACCCAGGATTTTGTCATGATACTGGCTCTTGGCGGACAGGAACAGTACAGGGAAATGCTCGTGCTCCCGAATCCGCTTCAGCAGCTGCAGCCCGTCCATCCCCGGCATCATAATATCCAGAATTGCCAGGTCAATCTTGTTATTCTGCATCAGCTTCAAGGCTTCAATTCCGTTCTCAGCCGTCAAAATGTTATATTCCTTCTCCAGATACAGCTGCAGAAGCTCAACAATCTCCGATTCGTCATCGGCTATGAGAATGGTATACATGGTGAATCCCCCTCTATCTTGTCATGCAAGCCGCGCTCTTTGTAACTATAGCCTGCCATTCTTAATCCAGTCTAAACCAAATCTAAAGAAAAGATAAAGAATATATAAGGCGCACACAAGATTTAAACTTGAAGCTTCATCGTCACTGCGGTGAACATTTGGACTTCCGGCCGCTGTTGACTCCAGATTTCTTCTATTGGACCGCTGTGCGCGGTTGAAATCCGGAGTCAAAGGCGGTCGCTACCGCTCCTACAGTTCCAAATTTCCCCTCCGCTTCTTTTGCTTTTTGTTTATTTCTTTAGTGCTTTTTATACTGGACGGTCTTTTAGCTCAGCTTCGCTGCTAATAAGAAATAATAGTCCGAAACAAACAAAAAGAACAGCCCGCCCAGCCAATGAATGGCTTAACGGACTGTCTTATGAGGTATATGCTGGCTTATGCAGCTCTTACCGGTGAGGGTTACGCTTCACCTTACACCGTAGGTACGGTTCCCCCGTCAATCACGTACTCGGCACCCGTAATGGATGCTGCGCGGTCGGAAGCGAGGAAGGCTACCAGCTCGCCCACCTCCTCAGGGAAGCCGGGACGTCCGATGGGAATGCCTCCCAGCGCGTCCATTACCGACTGCAGTGCACTTTCCACACTGCCGGTTACCTCCGCGATACTCTTCAAGAAGGCATCGGCTGCTGTGGTTTGAATAAAGCCCGGTGCGACCCGGTTCACCCGGATGCCCTTCGGAGAGAATTCCTTAGATAAGCTCTTGCTGTAATTGCTTAACGCAGCTTTGGCGGCTGCATAGGGGATGGTCGATTCGATCAGCGGCAGCACTCTTTGAATGGAGGAGATGTGGATGATGACTCCCTTGCCCTGCTCCAGCATGAGCGGGATCAGCCCCCGGTCCAGCCGCACGGCTGCGAGCAGGTTCAGATTCAGCGCATCCATCCAGTGTTCATCGCTTGCGGCCAGGAATCCTCCGGCAGGGGTAGCGCTGCCTCCGATGTTATTCACTACAATATCGATGCTGCCGAAACGTTCGTTGACTGCCGTAATTACTTTCTCCACGCCTTCTTCCTTGGACAGATCTGCCTGGACGAACAAATCAGAAGCGGGCCCTTCCGTCGGAAGTGTCCGGGCAGTAGTCATAACTTCAGCGCCTGCCGCTGTGAATCGGGCAGCGATAGCCTGTCCCATGCCCTTGGTACCGCCTGTTACCAGGACTCTTTTACCCTCGTATTCTGTCAGCGGGCTAGCATAAGTTATAGCCATCGTTACAGCCTCATTTCATTAGGGATTCCTCAGTCCAGCTGGAAGTTCCAGCCGCTCAAGGTATATATGTATCTTAAGCTTGATTAAATTGTGCGTCTAATTTATTATTTTCATTAAAATCATGAATAATATTAATATATAAAGGAGGCTGTCTGTATGGAGCTTACACAACTGGAGTATTTTCTGACCGTAGCCCGGCTTGAGCATATGACCTCTGCGTCCAAAGCGCTGCGAATTACGCAGCCTGCCTTGAGCCATGCGATTTCCAAATTGGAAAGTGAGCTGGGGGTTCCTTTATTCGAGCGTAAGGGCCGCAATGTCCAGCTCAACCGCTATGGGGTTATGTTCAGTTCACGGGTTGAAGAAGCGCTGCGCAGTATCGGGAATGGGGTGCGGGAGATTGAGGAGTCGGCCAATGCGGAGAGCGGAACCGTTCATCTGTCTTATCTGAATATTCTTGGCGTGGACCTGATCCCCTCGCTTATCAGAGACTATCAGGCAGACCATCCGAAAGTGCGGTTTGATCTGTATCAGGGGAATCACGGGGATATCGACGAAGCGCTGGATAACGGGACCTCGGATATGCTGATTACGTCCAGAGAGACTACGGCGGAGAATAAGGAATGGATGGTGATTCGCAGATTACCGATTTATATTGTGGTCTCCAGTTCCCACCGGTTCGCCTCGCGTTCCTCACTGAGTCTGTTCGAGCTGTCGGGTGAGCCGTTTGTAGGACTGAAGACGAATTGCGGACTCAGGGAAACAATTACCTCCCTCTTTCAAAATACTAATTTCGAACTGGCTCCCACCTATTATGCAGAGGATCTGATTACTGTGGCCGGCTTCATCAAAGCCGGGCTCGGCGTATCCGTGCTTCCGCAGACGCTGGGACTGATGCTTGACGGGCTGGTCTGGATTCCCATCCAGGAGCCGGGCTGGGAATGGGAGGTGGGCCTGCAATGGCGGCGGGACCATTATCTGTCCCCCGCCTCCAGAAGATTCATGGAGTATATTCAGCAGAATAGAGAAGTATAAAGAGCTGCCCCAACCAGCCGCTTCACGGCTGTGGGACAGCTCTATTAGGTCATTTTAACGAATCAAAGTCTGAACCTCTTCAATGGTTGCCTGGTACTGGGGCTGGAAATCAGCAGAATTCATATAACCGGCTATGCTGGTCAAGAATTGTCTGCCTTCAGTGGTCCGGCTCACCTTAGCTGCATCCAGTACACACAGCAGCAGGTTACCGTTACCTACACGGCACTCTGTGAGGAAACTTAGCTTATGATTACGCTCGAAATTATCGATGGTCTGTACGATGGGATTCCAGCTGCGGTCCGCCTCATCCATGATAATCGATTTGGAATGCTGGGCGATGGTCCACCACGGGTAGGTGGAATGCGCTTCACTCGGGAAATCGCGCAGCACCGGATGCCCGTTATCGATCAGCAGGCCCATCGTACCGATGGGAACCGGCCGGTTCATGCTCTCCGAGATCGAGCGGAACATCGGGTAGCACCAGAAATCCGTGCAATAATAGCCTTCGATTCCGTTCTGAACCGACTCCGGCTCCGGCATCAGCAGCACGTTGCCTCCTTGCTCCAGCAGGGAGACTGCCTCCTCAGACAGCTCTGTGAACACATGGATACCTTCAACTTCAAGCGGATTATCGCTCTGCTCAGGATATATCCACAAGTCGTAGCTCTTACGGATATCAGTTCCTTGGACCCGGAGCGCCAGCTCCGTACGGCTCATCCGGTCAACCGCCGGAAGCTCAATCGCCAGATCACAAATGTCGATGTAGTGGGTTCCGGCAGGAATAAAGGCTCCGGCTGAGCCCGTTATCCGAACACCCCCTTCAACCGCAAGCTCCCAGTGAAGCTCTATGGCATCCGGCATTCCGCTGCGGAAGCAGCTCAGCTCCACATGGGCCTCGAAGGTCTCCCCGGCGCCGTAGTTGTATTTAGGGAATCTTGCCAGCAGCACGGCATCATTACAGAAGGTCCGCCACTCTTCCGGGCTAATCAGCCCCTTGGAATCCATGAAGGCATCCAGAACACCTACCAATGCTGTGCCTTGGCCGCTGAAGTCCTGGAGATCCAGAAGCTGGAACCCTGCAAGCCGGCGGGAACGGAAGGTAGCCTCCAGTTCTTCCTTGTAGCAAGCGACAGCGAGCTGGCCTGAGCTTTTGAAGTATGCATCGGCCAGATGTCCAAGCCCCTTACTCTCCAGCCGTTCGCGGAAGATGACGAAGTTCCCGGCCTTTAGCGGGCCTGTGTATTTGCCGATTTCCTGGAAATCCGGAAACGTAGCATATTGTCCAATCTCATGCGAGATTACCGGAACCTGTGGTATCCATTCGCCGGACTCACTGCCGGATTGTACGGCCTTGGCTTCAGTGCCGTACTGGATCAGGATCTCGCCGCCTGTCTCAGCTGATACTGCTTCACTGCTCCCGAAGCCCGGCGGAACAATCTGGTCGTCGTAATCCTTCATTGTACTTGGCAGCGAAGTCTGGACATGGCCAAGCGGAGCATCGCACATGGCATAGGAGCCTCTGAACAGCCTGTCCCGGGTGAAGCGCACACCGCTGAAGAAATCGTCATGCTCCAGCACCTCCGGCACCCATTGATGGTTATTTGAGCCTTGGGTGTAGAGCGGACGGTCATCGAACGCTTTATAATCTGCAAGGAACGAATCAATCCGCTCCTTGCTGCCCCATAACTCATTGCCTAGCGACATCATGACGAAGGAAGGATGATTGCCGAATTCCCGCAGGATGGCGTATCCTTCGCTGATCAGATAGTCCTGCTCTGCCTGATTATGCCCTTCATCCGTCTCTTCTGTAATCGTGCCCCAGAACGGCAGCTCCGGCTGCATATAGATTCCGAGCAGATCGGCAGCGGTGAACGCAGCCTCCGGGGGGCAGCAGGTGTGGAAGCGGTAATGATTGATCCCGTAAGACTTGGAGATCCCCAGGATTCGTACCCATTCCTCCACATCGGTCGGAGCATAGCCGGTGAGCGGGAAGATCAGGCCGTCATGCTTGCCGCGCAGAAAAGTCTTTTCCCCATTAATGGTGAACTTGTCCCCCTCAGCCCGGAATGACTTAAGCCCAAAGATCACCTCCTGCCGGTCCACGGTAATTCCATCGCTGCCCTTGAGATCAAGGCTGACAGTATACAGATGGGGAGCGAACTCACTCCACAGCAGCGCATCGGGACCCAGTGCATAGTCTATAGTGAACGGACCCGGTGCGATGACATATTCCTGTTCCTCTACGTAATGTGTTATCTCACTATTGAAGCTATTAGCAGATACCGCGAGTGTAGCACCTTGCATGCTCTCCAGCGTTGCCGAGATCTGCACCGAACGTGCAGGCAGATCAGTCTTCAGCCGGATGCCGCTAATCCGGGCTTCCCCATAGAACTGCAGCTCCATCCGGCCGGTAATTCCGTTCCAGTTGGTCTGGGTGTCCGGCGAGGTCATATGCCCGCCTTTGGTCGGATAGCCGGTGTTGTCCACCCGGATAGTAAGCGTATGACTCCCGGGCTGCAGCTGCGGCAGCTCATATACATGCGGAGTATTCAAGCTGTCACGGCTACCGATCTCCTGACCGTCCAGCCAGAGGGTGGTAAGCCTTGTACGTTCCAGATATAAGCAGCAGTGCTTACCTGCCAGCTCTTCCGGAATCACAACTTCACTGGAGTACCAGACCGGTCCTTCATAACGGAATTCATCCGTCAGAGCGCCTACCAGAATCTCCTCATTCTTCGGCCCTTTACGGGCGAAGGAGGTAGTTCCCGGCAGCATAATTACATCGGTGAAAGGTAGCACCAGTCCTTGCCCCTTCTCTTCCAGCTGCAGCTTCCATTCGCCTTCAAGGCTGATCTTTGACAGCACAATTATCACTCCTAATCATGGTAATCTCTATACTCTTGCGGCCAGATGCCGCCATGAATCCAGCAGTTCATCACTGTGCATCCAGCCTCCGGCCAAATCCTTAATCAAACGCTCCGGCCGCATTTCCCGGCTTCCTGTTAGTTTCTCCTTAAGCAGGGCTGTTTCCTGCTCCAGCAAAAAGCGCATGCCGGAATGGTACCGGCACGCGCTTAATGGATGAAGCTGATTCAGTTGTCTACTAAATGGAAATTTTTAAAGCGCTCCAACGATAGCATGCGGCACGTAGTGCTCTTCCAGCCGGGCAATCTCTTCAGCTGTCAGCTGAAGGGATAACGCTCCCACCGCATCTGTAATATGCGACAGCTTCGTCGCCCCGATAATCGGCGCAGTGACCGGCTGTTTCTGCAGCAGCCAGGCCAGTGCAACATGGATGCGCGGAACTCCGCGCTCCGCCGCAATGGCAGCTACCTGCTCGACAATCAGGCGGTCCTTATCGGCTGTAGCATCGTATTTGGATCTCTGTACCTGATCCGTTTCCGAGCGCAGCGTAGATTCCGCCCAGTCCCGGGTTAGCCGGCCGGAAGCCAAGGGGCTGTAGGGGATGACCGCAATGCCCTCTTCCTTACAGAGCGGGAGCATCTCACGTTCCTCTTCACGATAGATGAGATTCAGGTGGTTCTGCATGGAGACGAACCGGGTCCAGCCGTTCATATCAGCAACATGCAGCGCCTTCTGGAACTGCCAGGCATACATGGCGGAAGCGCCAATATAGCGGGCTTTTCCCGCCTTCACCACATCATGCAGGGCTTCCATCGTTTCTTCAATCGGCGTAGTATAATCCCAGCGGTGAATCTGGTACAGATCAACGTAATCAGTTCCCAGCCGCTTCAGGCTGTGGTCGATCTCGCTCATAATTGCTTTGCGGGACAAGCCCCCGCCGTTCGGTCCGGTTCGCATAGGGAAGAATACTTTGGTCGCAATCACCACCTCATCCCTGGCAGTCATGTCCTTCAAAGCCCGTCCGAGCATTTCTTCACTCGTGCCGTCAGAATAGACATTGGCCGTATCGAAGAAATTAATGCCCAGGTCCAGTGCGGTACGGATCATCGTCCGGCTCTGCTCTTCATCCAGCACCCAAGGGTGCACCCAGCGCTTGGCATCGCCAAAGCTCATACAGCCCAGGCACAGTCTGGAGACATCAAGGCCGGTGTTGCCCATTTTTGTATATTCCATTCGCTTGTTCCCTGCTTTCCTGAGAATAGTGTAGATTACAGTCTCTCTTATTGTGCAACAGATAATGGATTGGCGTTATCACAATAGTCGCGAATGATTGCCTAATCCTACCGTTCTCATTAACACTCCCGCCGGATATGCCCTATAATGAAACCATATGAAACTAAGGAGGATCTCAAGTGACCGAAGCAATCGCAACGCAAAAGCTTGAGCTGTGCCGGCTGATTGAGCGGCATACCGGCCGGGACGGCGCTCATGAAACGGCCGTGCCTGCACTGCAATTCATCCGTTGCTCCCAGGCGAGTGAGCCTGCTTACAGAGTGTATAACCCGTGTTTCTGCTTCATTACCCAAGGCGTGAAGGAGATTATGCTGGCTCAGGAGCATTTTGTATATACCTCTTCTGATTTCCTGGTGGCTTCAATGAACCTGCCGGTAGTGGGACAAGTGATTAAGGCGTCCCCGGAGGTTCCCTATTTAAGCTTCAAAATGGAATTCACGCAAAACCAGATTCTGGAGGTCCTCCATGAATCGAAGCTGCAGATTCTCCCCCGGGAGAATGCCCGGCGTGCCTTATTCGTCGGACACATCGACACGGATCTGCTGGATGCGCTTCTCCGTCTGGCGCGGTTGCTCGATACTCCCAAAGACATCCCGTTCCTTGCCCCTCTATATACTAAGGAAATTTTGTATAAACTGCTGCAGGGACCGTATGGAGTAACGCTGGCCCAGATTGCCATGGAAGGCAGCAGCACTTACCGGATCAGGGAAGCAATTGAACAGATTGTTAGCCATAGCGAACAGGCTCTGCGGATTGACGAGCTGGCCGATATCGCCAATATGAGCGTCTCCGCATTCCACCGCAACTTCAAGGAAGTTACGGCTATGAGCCCGATCCAGTTCCAGAAGCAGCTGCGCCTGCAGGAGGCTCGCCGCCTGTTATTAGCCGAGTCTGCAGATGCAGCCGATGTTGCCTTCCGGGTCGGCTACGAGAGCGCCTCACAGTTCAGCCGGGAATATTCCCGTATGTTTGGCGCTCCCCCGCGGGCCGACATCAAGCGGTTGAAGGAACAATTTGAGCTTCCGGTACAGATTTGATACCTGCTTAGTCGAGTACAACCTGCTTAGTCGCGATATTCGCGCAGAATTCGCTGTCATGCTCCACGAACAGGATCGTCGGTGTATATTCCAGCAGCAGCTCCTCGATCTGCATCCGGGAGATGACATCGATGAAGTTCAGAGGCTCATCCCAGATGTGCAGATGCACCTGCTCGCTGAGGCTGGCGGCAATCAGCACCTTTTTCTTCTGCCCGCCGCTGTACGTGGACAACTCCTTCTCGAATTGCAGCCGTGAGAAATCGAGCTTCCGCAGAATCGACTTGAACAGGCTCTCCTCGATCCCATGCTCTCTCGCATATTCACTCAGGCTGCCCTTGAGCTGCGAAGTATCCTGGGATACATAAGAGATAGACAACTGGCTGTCCCGCGCGAAGTGGCCGGTATAGCTTATGTCCTCCCCGCAGATCAGCTTCAGAATGCTTGATTTGCCTGAGCCGTTGCTGCCGGAGAGGGAGATCCGGTCCCCCTGTTCCAGAGCGAAGCTAACGCCGGAGCATACTGTTTTGTCCTCATAGCGGATCGAGAGATCCTCCAGCTCCACCAATTGCTGCTTATGATAGGGAAGCTGTGCAATCTTCAGACTGTCCTTGCTCTCCAGATTCCGCAGCAGCTTCGACTTCTCGGCGATGGCGGATTCCTGCCGCTGCTGAATCGACTTGGAACGCTTCATCATCTTGGCGGCCTTGTGGCCGACATAGCCCTTATCCAATTTGTTGCCGGAGCTTCGGGTGCCATTCTTGGATTTCTCGACTTCATGCGCCCAGCCGCCCGTTCTTTTGGCAGAGTCCGACAAGCGCTTGATGTCCTTCCGCAGCTTCTCATCCTCTGCCAGCTCGAACTGATCCTGTCTGGACTTGTTCTCCCACCAGCTGCTGAAGTTGCCCTTCTGGATCTCAATATTGGTCTTGTTAATCGACAAGATATGGTCCACACAGTTATCGAGAAAAGCACGGTCATGCGACACCAGAATATACCCGCTCTTCGTACGCAGATAGTCACTGACCAGCTTCCGGCCCTTCGCATCGAGATGGTTCGTCGGCTCGTCTATGAGCAGGAACTGGTTCTCGCGCGCGAACAGAGCAGCCAGCAGCACCTTCGTCTGCTCCCCGTTCGACAGCGATTCAAACGGCCGGTAGAGCGTATCTTCGGATACCCGAAGCAGCGACAGCTCGCGCATCAGCTTCCAGTGCTCCATCTCCGGGTCGATCTCCTGCATGACATCCACGGTCAGAGCCGCAGGGTCAGCCACCGCAAACGGGAAATACTCGAAGCCCACCTGCGCGGATATCGTCCCGCTGTACTCATATTTGCCAAGCAGCAGGTTCAGGAAGGTTGTTTTGCCGCGGCCGTTGCGTCCGGTGAAGCCCAATTTCCAATCTGTATCCAGCTGAAAGCTCACATTCTCAAAAATATGTTCGTAAGTGCCCTCATAGGCAAAAGTCAGCTTGCTCACATTAATCAAAGACATACACGTATCCTCCTGTATTTACAAAAATAAAAGCTGCAAGAAGGTTCTCCTCCAGCAGCTCAAATAAACACAGCAAATCCCATACCCGGACACTTATCTCCAGGCGGACTTGAATAAGGATATTTGGACCAGAGTGAAAAGAGGCAGACCCTTCCTGCATATCAACCATAAATTGCGCGCCACAAATAACGCTTGTTTATTGGTCACATTACGCAAGAAATGTCCGCACGATACTCTTCAACTCCCGTCGCTTAATTAAGTGCATTTTAACAGAAGTCTTCCCGGAGATCAACCCGCATTCAGATCAGTCCGTACTTCAGGAAGCAGTTATACAGTCCATCGTTCTCAATTGAATCGGTGATGTCATCAGCAATTGCTTTGAGCGGCTCGCGGGCATTGCCCATGGCAACCCCCACCTGGACATATTCCAGCATCTCCATATCATTCAGCCCGTCTCCAATCGCCATACTGTTCTCAAGCGGGATATTCAAATGATGCAGGACATCGGCAATAGCGGAAGCTTTATGAACGCCAGGCATCATTAGCTCCCCGCTGTTCTCTCCGAAGATCGGGATGGAGCACTGAATCGCCGTGAACCGGTCCTGCAATTCCTCCTGAATCTGATCAAAGGGCAGACTGCTCTCCAAGAAGCATACTTTGTTGACATCATCCAGATATAATTCCTCGTCCCCATAAGTAAGTGTTGCGATATAGGGATGGGGCGACAGCCGTTTTCTCTCCTGCGCCTCGGGGTCATTCAGCAAGTCGCCATAGATTCTGCGTTCCAGATGAGGCTGTAAATGGCGGCTGCCGTGAAGCGCCGTATTGGATTCCAGAATGAAATCGACCCCGTTCGCGTTAAAATAATCGATCAAATGCTTCGCATCCTCCGGGGTCACTTTTTTATGATAAAGCATTTCACCGCCGCTCTCCACATATCCGCCGGCCGCTCCAATCAACCCGTCGAACCCGATCTCCCAGATATAATCATAGATTTCAGCCTTGGAGCGTCCGGTGCACAGGTACAGCAAATGCCCGTTCTTCCGTGCCTGCCTGCATGCCTGCACTGCCGATTCCGGGACTATTCCATTCTCCATGAGAAGCGTTCCGTCAATATCGATGAAAATAATCTTGCTGCTGGTCTGATTCATGTCCTCTTCTCCCCTTTATCTAGTCTTCCACTGAACTATAGGCTATGAAATGCGTTCCAAGTCAAGCGTTATTTCATAAGAGCCGCCCGATTCATCCATTCCGGATCTGTCCAAATAGATAGGATAGATTGAGCTAATGGGTTTTATGTTTTGGGATGTGCCGTGACTCCAGAGAAGTTTTGGACTTCCGGCCGCTGTTGTCAGCAGATTTCATGATTTATCCCGTTTTTAACGGTAGAAATCCGCAGACTGCTGATGCTTACGATGCGAGCTTTCCTACGGAAAGCTTTCAGGCGGGCGCTACCGCTCCTCCAGTTCCAAAATTCCCCTCCGCCACTTTTCCCTTAACTTAAATCCTTAAGTTCAATTTATATAGGCGTTGCAGAAAGCATCTTATCCCATTAGGAGGTACATAATGAGAACATTACCAGAAACCTTAGCAAAAACAGCAAGAGCGGTGCTGCTCGGTACAGCGCTGACTCTGGCAGGCGGCACAGTGATTGCAGGCGTTGGTGGACAGCCCGTAGCTGCAGCGTCGGCATCCACAGCTGATGCTCAGGCCGTCTATAACCAATTCCGCAAATATGTCAGCAATCCCGCAAGCCTCGCGCAGGCACGCAAATATCTTATGAACCATATCTCCAAAGTTGGCTCCTGGTACGGCACGGTAATGACCCTTCAATTGGAGAATGCCCAGAAAGCAGAGCTGGAGCGGTTCTCCGAGAAGCTATATACAGATGCTGTGCAAAAGACATTAATGGATGCAGAAATTAACAACGACATGACTTATACGGAGATCCTGAAGCGGGTTAAAGCACCTGCGGTCCGCAAGCTGATGGAGGAAATCTGGGATAAAGGCTATAAGCTGGAGTCCAGCGAAGGCATGTATTATCCGGTTATGCATTATGAAGGCTTCAAGGTCTTCAAACCCTATGTCAGCAAGGATATCGCCGCGTATATTGATATCATGGCAACGGAGAGCAACAAGCCTTCCACCTTCGATGCGGGTATCGTGATCACTTGGGACGAATTGATCGGCAGAGCGGCCATCATGAGTGATTACGTCCAGGATTATCCGAAGTCGAACCGGACCGCGGCCATCCGCAATGAAATGTCCTATACGGTTCCCCTAGTACTGCTAGGCTCGGATAACACCCCAGCCTACGATTATGACACGAATGAACTCGACCCCGAGCTGCGCCTGGCCTACGACCATGCCCTGATGGAGGGTGCAGATGATAACAAAGTGCTGAACATCCTGGTCAAGCTGGTAACGCTTCTGAATACTTTTGGTAATCAAAAGACGCCTGCGGTTGAATCCTACCTGGATCAAGTGGTTAAGCAGTATACCGAGTTGTGAATGGTTACGATTTGAATTGAATGATGCTGGCGGGAGAAAAGCTGGGAGGCTCAGCGGGGCACAATGTGATCGGTTTTTCGATTACATTTGGTCACATGCCTACGCAGCGCCCCAATGTGATCGGTTTTTCGATTACATTCGGCCACACGACTACGCAGCGCCCCAATGTGATCAGTTTTTCGATTACATTCGGCCATACGACTACGCAGCGCCCCAATGTGATCGGTTTTTCGATTACATTTGGTCACACGCCTACGCAGCGCCCCAATGTGATCGGTTTTTCGATTACATTCGGCCATACGACTACGCAGCGCCCCAATGTGATCGGTTTTTCGATTACATTCGGCCATACGACTACGCAGCGCCCCAATGTGATCGGTTTTTCGATTACATTTGGTCACACGCTTACGTAGCGCCCCAATGTGATCAGTTTTTCGATTACATTCGGCACACGTGCCCTCCAGCGCTCCATTGTAATCGGTTTTTCGCATACACTAGGCCTCGGCCATCAGACCGCAAGAAGGCTGTCCTTCATCAGAAAGGACAGCCTCTTTGCACATCCGTTACAGCAAATCCTCTTCCTGCGCTCCGGTAATTACCGTAACAATGGTTGTGCGCAGTTGATCCGCATTCTTGGCCTGAAACGGATCGGCGGCGTAGATGACGGCATCGGCAATATAGCCTTCCGCAATCCGGCCGAGCTCATGGCCGCTTCCAAGTATCGCCGCTGCGTCTTCTGTAGCTGACCGCCACGCTTCCGCCCGGCTCAGGCCATAGTCCAGCAGCGTGTCGAATTCCTGCAGGTTGTAGCCATGCAGCGCAGGCGTAGCGTAATCGGTGCCGAAGCCCAGCCGCACCCCTGCCTCCCTGGCATATCCGAGCGCGATGGCATGAGCATCGGCGGCCCGGGCGGCCCGTTCACAGATTAGCGGACTTAACGCCAGCACTCCCTGCGGATCGGCGGCGATCCGGTAGATTGAAGTGGTCGGCACGTAAGCCACGCCGGATTCGGCCAGTCTCCCGGCCTGATCCCAGGTCATGAACATCCCGTGCTCAATAGATTCCACACCGGCTTGGATCGACCAGTCAATCGTCACCCCGCCCCAGGTATGCACCAATACCTTCTTCCCGTTCGCATGGGCATGACGGACGATGAAGGCGAACTCCTCCCCGGAGAAGTTCGGCTCCGTAACCTGCTCGGTAGGTGCGCCAAGACCGCCGGTTGCCATGATTTTGACCCAGCCTGCCCCGGTCGCGTAGATCTCCGTCAGGCGGCTCTCCAGATGCTTGATCCCCTTGGCATCGGCAGCTCCCAGCATTTCACTGCTGGTCTCTACCCGCAGCGGCTGCTGGTAATACTTCACAAGATGACGGATCGTGGCAGGCAGAATACCGCCGGCGTCGCGGGCTGTAGTTACTCCCGTCCGCAAGGTAGCGGCGAAGGCCTCCGCCTGCATGACCTCAATCTCGCGGGGGTCCCGGCGGAGCTGGTCGTCATGGTCGAAGTCGGTCCAGGCCAGATGGGTGTGCAGATCCAGAATGCCCGGACTGATCCATAGCTGCTGCTGCCTGGAGCCTTCCGCCTGTTCCGGCTGTGGACCCGCTTCTGCCACTGAGGTGAACCGCCCGTTCGTAATCTCGATATCAAAGCGTTTCTCCGGGGTACCCGCAATATGGATTCCAGTGTACGCCTGAAATTGCGGCTGCTTGAGGATCATTCCGCTTCCCTCCAGATCTGGCGGACGGCCTGCACTGCCGGTTCAGCATCCAGCTTCAGCAGTCTGGCCAGCGTCTGCACCGCTGCTTCGACACTCTCCCGGCTGGCATTCGTTCCGAAATGATTGATCCGCAGCAATTGACCGAATAATTCCCCGTCCCCGGGAGCTACGATACCGACAGGCTGCTTGATCAGCAGAAGCGGCTGCTCGTCAATCCGAACAGTCGTAGTCAGCGTGGAATAATGACTGCTGTCCTTCTGCCAAGGCGCAAGCCCAAGCTCCGTGACCCCTGCGACAGCAGAGGCCGCCGCACGTTCATGCCGCTGGATAACCTGTGACAGTCCCTCTTCGGCAACAGCCTCCAGGGCTTC
Organism: Paenibacillus sp. FSL R7-0333; assembly: GCF_038000365.1. Taxonomy (NCBI): domain Bacteria; kingdom Bacillati; phylum Bacillota; class Bacilli; order Caryophanales; family Paenibacillaceae; genus Paenibacillus; species Paenibacillus sp. FSL R7-0333. The sequence continues at coordinate 3,413,922 of NZ_JBBOBZ010000001.1, read as the reverse complement.
GATTAGAGCTCTGGCTTCCAGGACCGGGATATTCGGCGGGACGCGGAGTGGCGCTGCTCCGTCCGGGGACGGCTGCAGATCCAGCAAGGACAGAATAGAATTGCGCGGAGCCCGTTCGTTCGACTCCAGGAAGGCCCAGCCGCGGGGAGAAATACTGACCGCGCTGATTCCGTTAGGACCGGCGAGCGCTTTTTGCGCACCCATTACAGCGAAATCCACCGCCCACTCATCCACAGACAGCGCCTCTCCCCCGACAGCCGACACGGAATCCGTTACCGTAATCAGGTCATGCCTGCGGGCCAGCTTGAAGATCTCCTCCGCAGGGTTCGAGCCGCCTGTAACCACCTCTGCCTGCACCAAAGAAATCGCAACCGGCTGATGCTGCTCAATCGCTGCAGCAACCTCCTCTACTGTAACCACCTGGTCGAAGGGAACCTTCACTTCCTTAACGGTAGCCCCGCCGCGCGTAAGCCACTCTCCGAACAAGCTTCCGTAAGGTCCGGTTACTACGTTCAGAATCGTACGTCCCGGCGCTGCAATTCCTGCTGCTACCGCCTCAATGCCTAGAATCGCCTCCCCCGGAATGATTACCGGAGGATGCTGTGTCCCTAATAGCCGGGATAGCTGCTGTGTTAATGTGTCCAGCTCAGATAACGTGAGTGGTACGAATCCTGTAATTTGACGGTTCATATAATCCTCCTGATGGTATGAATGTTCAATATTGCGGCATCTTGGGCACCGCAGTCAATAGCTCCCGGCTGTATTCATGCTGGGGCCGGACGAAGAATTCATCCTTCGAATTCACCTCGACCAGCTGCCCCTGACGCATCACAGCGACGGTATCGCTGACGGCATGAATGACTCCCAGATCATGGGAGATGAACAGCATCGTCAGATTAAGCTCGGCTTGCAGCGTATGGAATAGCTCCAGCACGCTGCGCTGCACCGAGACATCCAGTGCGCTTGTGGGCTCATCAGCGATCAGCAGACTAGGCTCCACGCTAAGCGCGCGGGCAATGGCGATCCGCTGGCGCTGGCCGCCGGAGAATTCATGCGGATATCTGTCCAGAGACTTGGTATCCAGCTGCACCCGGCCAAGCAGCTCCTTACTTCTGCGCTCAACCTGCGACCGCTCTACAATCCGGTGGAACAGCAAGGCTTCCGCCAGAATCTGCCTGACGGTATGCCGGGGATTCAGCGAAGAATCCGGGTTCTGAAAGATCATCTGAATCTGTTTATGCTGTGCCTTACTCCGCTTCTTGCCTAACGGCTCCGCACCCAGCAGAAGCTGTCCTTCATCCGGAGTGATCAGTCCGGCAATGACCCGGGCCAGCGTAGACTTCCCGGAGCCGGACTCGCCGACAAGCCCCAGCGTGGTATGCCGCGCAAGCTCCAGCCGGATCTGATCAAGGGCGGTGAACCCGCCATAACGGACGGTTACATCCTGCACCTGTAATGCTACTTCCATGAGATCCCGCCTCCTTCCAGCTCCGGCAGAGGGAGCACCGAATCCATTAGCATCTGTGTATAAGCCTCAGCCGGATGCCGCAGCAGGCTATGCGTCTCGCCTTGCTCAATGATCCGGCCCTGCTTCATTACAACCAGTCTGGAGCAGAGATTGGCGGCAATCGCCAGGTTGTGGGTCACAAAGACCATAGCGAAGCCCAGCTCCTGCTGCAGACTCGTAATCGTATCTATAATCTGGCGCTGAACCGTCACATCCAGCGCCGTAGTCGGCTCATCGCAGAGCAGAATGCCCGGCTTGCAGGCCAGCGCCAGAGCAATGACCACACGCTGGCACTGGCCGCCGGACAGCTGCCCCGGGTAGCGGTCTGTTGTCTTCAGCGAAGCTGGCAGACCGAGCCGCTCAAGCAGCTCCAGGGCGATGCGCCGCGCAGCCTTCAGACTGGTTCTCTGTCTGTAATAGACAACCTCGGTCAGCTGCTTCACTACCGGACAGAGCGGGTCCAGTGCCCCTCTGGGGTCCTGGAACACCATGGCACTGCTTACCTTGCTGCGGACCACTCCCCCGGTCTGCTCCACACCACGCGGAAGCAGGCCGAGAATCGCCCGCAGCGTCAGCGATTTGCCGGAGCCGGATTCGCCCACTAGTCCCAGGCTTGCGCCGCGTTCAAGGGAGAAGCTGACGCTGTTGACCAGAATTTCTGTGGACGGGGCCGCGAGTGTCAGTGTTTCGAGTTCAAGTACAGGTTGTGTTGTCATCCTTTTCTCCTCCAGATATCGGCCAGTCCGTCTCCCAGGAGAGACAACGCAATTCCCGTATACACAACTGCGAAGCCGGGAACCGCCGACAGCCACCAGGCTGTAGTAATGAAGGGCTGTCCGTCTGCGATCATCGTTCCCCAATCCGGCGTAGGCGGGGCAATCCCTATTCCCAGATAACCCAGCGTAACAATGGCTACCAGGAGTCCGATCATATCCGTCATCAGCACGACAACGGCTTGCGGCAATACATTCGGCAGAAGATGGCGCAGAAGGATGCGGTATCCGGGCAGACCGAGCGTCTGCGCAGAAGCAATCCATTCCTGCTTCCGGAAGGACGCGCTGAGTCCTCTGACCACACGGGCGAATACAATCCAGCCTACCAGAATGAAGGTAATATAGATTCCGCGCTCCCCTGCCCCGCTGGCGAAGGCCACGATAATGACGATCAGATAGAACGGGAAGGCAATAAAAGTGTCCGTGATCAGCGATATAATTCTATCGGTCCATTTGCCATAGTACCCCGAGATCATGCCCAGCATGACGCCCGTGCAGAACGGAATCATCTCAGCCAGCACCATGATCGTCAGATCCGTCCGGGCGGCATAGATCAATCTGGTAAACAAATCACGGCCAAGCTGGTCGGTACCGAGCCAGTGGGCTGCGGAAGGCGGCTGCAGGAAGGCGCTCAGATTCTGCTCCGTGGGGTTGTACGGACTTAAGTAAGGGATGAATATGGCGAGCAGTATAAGTACAGCGAACATAATGATTCCGATCAGCAGTGACGGGGTGTTCAGTACTCTTCGGAGTCCGCTTGCGGGCTTCCCGAGGTCCGGCAGGGTTGTATCTATCTGTGTAGTATTCATGATTTCCCCTTCGTTCTGGGATCAAGCCACCCGGAGATCATTTCGATTAGCAGACTGATAATTACAACAGCCAGTGCACAATAGAGCGCAATCCCCTGAATCACCGGAAAATCTCTATTCGAGATGGAGGTGAACAGCAGGCTGCCGATGCCCTTGATCCCGAAGACCTGCTCCACAACGAGCGTTCCCCCGATCAGGTAGGACACATTCACTCCCAGCAGCATCAGGGTCGGCAATGCCGAATTGCGCAGCACATGCTTGAACAGGATCACCCTGGACGGGATTCCTGCTGCCCGGAGAGTGACAACGAATTCGGATTCCAGCACCTCCAGCATTTGCGCACGCAACGAGCGGACCAGCGTAGGAATCTGTGAAAAAGCAATCGTGACCGCCGGAAGCACCAGACTATGGAGCGTACCCGACCATCCCTCGCCGATTCCCCCTACGGGGAACCAGCCCAGCCGCACACTAAAGAACAGAATGAACAGAATCCCAACCCAGAAGACCGGCATCCCGAGGGTGACCGCTGGAATAATGCGGATCAGATGATCGAGCAGCTTGTCCTTCTGGGTGGCAGCAACCGTTGCCAGCAGAAGGGCTACAATTATCGCAAGCACCGAAGCAATTACAATCAGCAGTAGTGTGACCGGAGCACGCTCTGCAATCAGCTCTCTCGACGAGGTGCCGGCAATAATAGAGTTTCCGGTATCTCCCTGAGTGAACAGCAGCTTCACGAACCGGGTGAACTGATCCCATAAGGAGAGATCCAGTCCCAGTGTGTGGTGCATATTCTTAAGCGCTTCAGGTGTGCTGTATTCACCGAGAATCATTTTGGCGGGGTCGCCGGGTACAATTCGAATCAGGAAAAAGACCGCCGTCATTACGCAGAGGATAACAAGTAAGGCTCTTACAAGGGCTAAGGCCAGCCACTTGTAAGAACCGTTGTTTCCAGCTGCACCGCTCAGGGTCAGCTTGGATTTCATCATTTAGCAAGTCGGACATCTTCCAGACGGATGCTGCCGTTAGGCAGAACCACAAGTCCGTCTACAGAAGACCGCGCGCCGATCAGGATATCCGGATAGTACAGCGGAATGTAAGGAACTTCATCGGCAAGCGTCTGTAAAAGCTCGGTGTAGATGGTAGCCCGTCCTTCACCGTCTGCTGTCTTCTGGCCTTCATATAGCAGCTTGGTTACCTTCTCATTCGTGTAATGCGTCCAATACGATTTGCTGAAGCCTTCCGGGTCAGTCTGGAACGCCAGGATCGAGTTCGCTTCCGGGGAGTCCGCCTGACCGCTGTTCAGCATCGCCGCGAAATCATAAGCGAAGAAGCGTTCACGGAAGGTGGCCAGCTCCACCGATTCAATCTCAATTTTGATCCCGATCGCCTGGCCGGCTGCCTGGATAATCTGGGCTTCCTGGGCCCGGGTGCTGTTGCCGGAAGCCACCAGCAGCTTGGTGGAGAATCCGTCAGGGAAGGCCGATTTGGCCAGCTCTGCCTTGGCAGCCGCCGGATCAAAGCTCAGGGCCTTGATCTTATCATTGGCATTGTAAGGGATCGTTGACGGCAGCAGCGAAGTCGCCGTCTGCGCATAGCCGAAGGTCAGGGCCTTGGTCAGTCCCTCACGGTCAAGCGCCAGTGCCAGTGCCCGGCGGACATGCACATCGGAGAAGTGCTTATCCAGTGTATTGAAGAAGAGCTGCTCTGTCACCCAGCTGCCGTTCGTTACCACTGTTGTGTCTGCACCATCCTTAATCTCACCCGCATTCTGTAGCGACAGGGCTTCAACTGCATTCACTGCTCCCGCCTTAAGCTGGTTGATGGCTTGGCTGTCGTCCTGGATCAGCTTATAGACGAGCTTGTCGATATAAGGCTTACCTTCCTTCCAGTAGTTAGTATTCTTGGTAAAGGTCACATCACCTGCCGGGTCCCATGTCTCGATCACGAATGGCCCGGTCCCTACCGGCTTCTTGAAGAATTCCTCTTCGCTCACTCCGCCGAAGTTATTCGGGATAATCCCGTTCGAGAAGTTCGACAACTCCGAGATGAACGGGGTATAGGGTTCTTTTAGCGTGATTACAAGTGTCTTCTCATCCTGTGCCTTCACCGTATCCACCTTGGCCGAGATGGCCAGGGGACCGCCAACCTTCAGATGCCGCTGGAGGGAGAATACCGCATCCTCTGCGGTCACCGGCGTACCGTTCGAGAACTTCAGGCCGTCACGGAGTACGAACGTATACGTTAAGCCGTCTTCGCTGATCGTATGCGAGGCTGCGAGCTGATCCGTAATTTCACCCTTGCTGTCAAAAGCAACCAGTGACTCAAACACTTTATCAATCGCGAATGCGTTATTCGATGTAATCTGGTTATGCAGATCAAACGACGTTACGGAAGCCGGGCGGCCATACACGAAGGTGCCTCCAGTTGCAGGCTCTGCTGTGCTTGCACTTTCCGTTGCGGCTGGAGCCGTACTGGCCTGAGCCCCATTACTGGAATCCGCAGGATTGGCAGACCCGGAGCAGCCGGCAAGCAGCGATACGAACAATACCGCAAGTGTGCCCAGCCCTGCTGTTTTTCTCATAGAAGCTTTTAAATTAATCACGTGTGATCCACCCTTCCTATAAATCATATATGTTTAGTATGGATTGTATTATGGATCAGACCTTCACTTCTGTCAAACAAAAATTCATCCGGCAAGCCGAATTGAATCATAATGTTCCAATGAAGGAAATGTATTCGTAATCATCCGCCCGTTATGGCTCTCTGAAGGCTATAATCGTCCAGCTCCAGATCAGGCTCTCTGCCGAGTGCCAGCTTCGCCAGCTGATAACCGATATACGGCCCCATCGTAAGTCCTGAAGCTCCCAGACCATTGGCCGCAAGGACTCCGCTCCACCCGGGGACAGCCCCTATGACCGGCAGAAATCCCGGAGTGAACGGACGGAAGCCGACCCTCACTTCACCAAAGGTACCGTCCGCCAGTCCAGGCGCCACTTCCAGTCCCTTAACCAGAATCTCCTGCATCCCGCCGGCGGTCACTCTGGTATTATATCCTTCTACGTCATTCTCATGAGTAGCTCCGATAACAATCTGCTGCCGGGCAAAAGCGAGCAGATATTGATCGCTTGGCGGGATCACCACCGGCCAGACTTCCGTATCTTGTTGGTCAGATACCTGCAAATGCATGATCTGCCCCTTTTGGTAGCTCACCTTAAAGTCCATGCCCAGCGGCCGGAGCAGCGGGTTCGCCCATGCGCCTGCGCAGATAAGCACTTCATCCGCCGGATAATAGTGTCCTCCTGCGTTGACTCCGGTTACCCGGCCCGGTTCAAAGGCAAGCGCAGCGTCACCGGTAACCATTACCGCACCCTGCTGCTGTGCAGAATGTAGCAGAGCATCCCGCAAAGCGCGGCCATCCACTCTGGCAGCACCGCTGATATGTACCGAGGCATATCCTTCCGCCAGCAGCGGGAAGCGTTCACGGGTCTGCCCTGCGCTAAGCCGCGTGATGACTCCGATCTCCGGGGCATCTGCCAGCCGCTTCCGTGCCCGCTCTTCTATTCTGTCGAGCTTGCTCTCATCCGTATGTATACTAATCGCTCCAACCCTGGCATAACCGGTATGCGCTTCGCCGCCTTCCTTAAGCTGACTAATCAGCTCAGGATAGAACCGTGCCCCCGCCTTCGCCAGCCGGTACCAGGCCTGATTGCGCCGCTGCGACAGCCAGGGACAGATGATGCCTGCCGCTGCATCCGTAGCTTGACCAGGGTCTTGACGGTCTATAATCAGCACCTCTGCGCCCATCCCTGCCAGCTGGTAGGCTGCCGATGCCCCGAGAATCCCTGCTCCGATCACGATGACTTTCTTCATCTGTACGTCCTTTCTGGATGTGTATATCCCCTTGTGTTAGTGGATAGGGTTCTGTGCAAGGAATTCAAGAATCGTATCGTTCACCAGGATGGGCTGTTCCCTTAACATATGCGGGCGGTGCCCCGCTCCCTGAACGATCAGCGTCCTTGCATCCGTAAGCAGGGAAGCGAGCTTCACCGTTCTGTCCTCTCCCGCGAACGGGTCATGTTCCCCTGAAATTAGCAGTGCCGGGCAGGTTATACTGCCCAGTTGCTCCTCCGTGAGATCCGGGTATCTGATCCAGTCTTGCACCGTTTGCCGCAGATAGTATTGCCAATTCCCCCGATGGGCCTCCTGATGCCTCTCGATCATCTGATTAATGAAGGCTTGCTGCTGATTCGCCAGCAGCTGTTCAGGCTCGTATTCTCCGGCTCCAGCCGGTTCACAGAATCCGCTGGTTCCAATCGTAGTAAGCGTAGCAATCCGTCCCGGATGATTCACCGCCAGGTACAGCCCTACGCCCGCGCCCATACTGTATCCAATAAAATGTGCCTGTTCAATGTTCATCCTATCCATGAATCCGGCGACATCCTCAGCTATTCGTGGAGTAGACCAGTCCAGATCCCGGCAGCGGGTCCTGCCATGCCCTCTAAGATCAGGGAAGTAACAACTGTAATGGCTCTGGAAGTCCAGAACCTGGCTGCTGAAAGCCAGCATGCTGCGGGAATAATGACTGTGCAGGAAGATTACCGGTTCTCCGGTGCCCATCTGTTCATAGAACATTTCAAGATCATGTACCTGTATGTATGGCATAATACCCGCCTCCCTTTGTGAATATGACCATTACCGGACCTTAACGAGCCAGCTTCTCATTCGCACAGCAGTCATTCGGATGCTGTAGGCACTTGAACGATAGTAACTGCACTTTGTACAATAGATTGCTGTAAAAAAGGCTTCGAAATAGCATCTACTGTATTCCGTACAATTGAATGTTGAAAAAAGGCCATTTTCACCCAAAACACAACATTCCACTGTATGAAATACATTAGAATCTCATTTTACGGTCAGTTCTGCCTTTTCTATTGTAGGAAATACAATCACTTACAGTGTTAAAGCTGATGCAGTACTACTCTCAGCTTACCACAGGTCGTCCATCAGAAGTAGTAACCCTTCCCCCACTCAACAAGTGGAAACGAAACTAAAAACCCCCGGAATACCATTCCGGGGGCAAGCCTACAGGCCATCACTACAGATTCAGTTCTTTGATCCGCTCCGCAAGCTTAGGGAATACGCGGAGTGCGTTGTTATAAAAGACGTCTTCATGATAAGCCTCAGGCACCAGGTGCTTCACGAAGGTAATATAAGCGTCCAGCGGGACCAGCGGCCAGTCGGTGCCGAAGACCAGCCGGTCGTATTTCTCGGCGAACACCAGCGCCCGGCGGAAATGGTCGGTATAGGTCTGCTCGGTCAGCAGCCGGTCCACCTTGGCCTGATCGCCGACAATCCAGCCGGATAGATCTGTGTACAGGTTAGGGTTCTTCTCCAGCAGGGCTGCGGTGTCCATCACCCAAGGATCGCCCAGGTGGCAGAGCATGAAGGTAATCTCCCGGTGCTTCAGGAAGGTCTCCTCCATGGACAGCGGATGGGAATACTTCAGCAATCCCTGGTCCGCATAAGTCAATCCGCCATGAATGACCACCGGGAGGCCGTAAGCGGCAGCCAGCTTATAGACCGGATCATAGATCTCATCCCCCACATTGAAGTGGTAATACCCGGCGTACAGCTTGATGCCAACGACATCGGAGCGCTGCAGCGATTGCTCCAGTGCTTCAAGCTGCCCCTCCAGATGAAGGGTGAGCGGGTTAATGCCTACGCAGGTGAACAGATTGTCCGGCAGTGTCTCGCTCAGGTCAAGCAGCATAGGATTCAGCGCAGCGGAATCGGGAAAAGCTCCGGCAACCGTCTCGGTCACTCCCATGCCGACCCCGGCAATGACACCGCTGCGGCGGAACTCCTCCTGGAGTCCCTTGCCGGTATAATCGATATGTGCCAGGGTCTGCGCTGTTTCGTGGAAGGCTGCAATATTGGAATAATGCACATGTGCGTCAATGATTTTCATAGAAGCTTCCTTTCTCTGACTCACTTCTTGAACCGGATCGACAGCAGATCGCCATAAGCCTGCTCAGGTACCTGGAGATCCGAGATCAGATAGAATTGCGGCTTGCTGAACTGCTCTTTGCCATCCTGCAGATGCAGGTACTCTTCCGCATAAGACGTCAATGCGACGGAATTGACTAACAAGGAAGGTGACGGATGCTTAAATGATGTAACTAATGACAGACGCTGCTGGCGTTCCATGGAACCCACTTGCAGGATCCCGTTATGGCTTGCATCCTCTGCCTGTCCCCGGCCTGACTTGTAGGTGAGCTCTTGACCTCTGCTGTTCTTAAGATACGCCCTGCCATCCTGTATGCCGGAGGCGGCAGTATAGAAGGTTGAAGTCTCAAGCTTCAATGGGCATAGCGGGCCGCCTGTATTCTGCTCCACATGTACCGTAGAGGCAAGCACCGGAACGCCCGGCAGCAGCATGTAATATTGATGCAGTACGAGTCCTTTGTATTTATCATTCTTCTGAATGGTGACGCTCATCCGGATACCCGACCAGCGGTTCCCCTTATTATCGGTCAGTTCGGCGAAATCAGCCGTTAACGGCTCCTCCATGAAGCTGCGCAAGGCAATGTCGCCCACACTGGTTACGATTCCGCCTACCCATGGATTCCACCAAGACTTTGCAATCGGCTGCGGAAAAGAAGATTCAAGCCATTCCTCGCCCTGATGGACCAGCGAGAATAGTCCCGGCGCAAAGTCAGGGCTGGCCTGTATCCGCAGTACCCCGTTGTCTACAGCCAGTACCTGCGCCCCTTCTGCTACAAGTCTCTCCTGCCGGACACGTTCATCCGCGACAGGCAAGACCAGGAAGGATTGATCCTGCACATAACTGTCCATATCCAGATGCAGGGTCAGCACATCCGGGGCAGCGCCTGCCGGTACTGTCAGCGGCAGAGCCGCTTCTCTGAGCTTCTCTTCCTCTTGAACCGTTAACCGCGCTTCCTCCATGCTGCCTGCTTCGGAAGAGATCCGAATCTCACCCACCAGATAGCTCTTCTTCTGCTCCTGAAGGAGAAGCATAGCCTCTCCAGCCATGAACGGATTCCCGTTATTCAGGCTCAGCTCCAGCTGCTCTGTTGTGGTCAGTTCGTCAGCATTCCTGTTGCCGCTTTGCAGCGCATAGGCACGGAAATCCTGCCAATGGTCCCAGGTTCCCAGAGCGATCCGCAGCGGCTGCGTTTCCTTCCGCCCGCCGGCGGGAATCCGCCCCAGGGAATGCTCCACAGCATGCATCCATGAGTCCTGGATCAGCTTAAGCTCTGACGGCCAGCTAATCCCTCTGGAGAAGCCTTCTTCCGCAGCGAACATCCAGTTCTCCGTGAAATCCTGCGCTTCCCAGTAATCCATGCCGGAGGCTTCAGCCCCTGCGCTCAGATCTATATATTTGCCGCGGTAAGGGATGACGCCTCCATGCAGGTTGAAGCGGAAGCAGTCCTTCAGGAACAGCTCTTCCACCTGTTCGGTAGCCTGCGGGTTGTCGATTCTGAAATAACGGGAGACTATACCGTTGCTGAACAGCTTCACAACCATCGTCAGCAGCAAGCCCTTCCGGATGCCGACCTCATAAGTGGCCTCAAGCACGATAGCCTCTTGATCCCTGGAGATCTTCACATCCAGCGCCGAGAATTTGTTGAATTCATTCGTATACGGCAGTCCAAGCTTCGGATAAGGCAGGTTCATGAGATATTTACGGTTCTGAAAAAAAGTAAGCCAATGGTTCGTTTTGTTCAGAACGGCGGAATAGCGGCCATTGCTGATGATCCAGTCCTTGTCGGTCGGGCCGCCGAAGACCGTCTCTGCTCCGGTGAAGACCAGGCTCAGCTCCTGCTCCAGTATAGCTGAATCCGCTCCTTCTTCTGCACTGCGGATGCTCACCGAATGGTGCCAAATTCCGTACCCAAGCAGCCGGGCCGCTGCGGTAACGATCCTCCGGCTCTTGGCAGGAACCTCAACGGTGTAATGCTTTTGACTGAACGACAGAATCTCGTCCTCCGGCAGCTCGAAGCTGAACACGGTGTCTGTGCTGTACTCATTCTCCACCGTCACATCCAGCTCCACCTCTTCGCCCGCGAAAAGCGTTCTGTCCGGTACCTGGAGCTTCACCTTGACCGGGAACTTTGGCTTAATGCCCAGCTTGAATACGGCAGGCAGGCCGTTAATGAGCAGTTCTGCCTCCACCACAGGATGGGTCTGATAGAGATCCTGCTCCTCCTCCACCGGATGGATGAAGAAGCGTCCTTCGATCCGCGCCTCGGATTCGATATCCTGAGCAGCCTCCAGCTCCAAGCGGATTTGCGCATTGCTTTTACCGCTAATCTGGAGCGACAAGGGCTTCCCGCTTTTATTAACGGCTTCATAAATGACAGGATATTCCGCTCCAAACGGCAGCTCATGCTGCGCAGGAATCGTTACCTGTATCCGGTAATCCTCCGTCTCAATGAGGCGCAGGCCGCGGCCGGTCCGCTCATATTCCATTTTCAGCGACAGACCGTCCTTCAGCCATTCATATGTAAAATAGTCAAAGCCGTTTTCCCCATGACCGTCAGGCTCCACCTTGATCTCACGGATGCTGTCGTTATACCAGTCTATCTTCTCGAAAAAAGACTTCACCGCTCCGGTCTGAAGCACCGAGGGAATGAAGTTCATCAGATGAGTCGTGTCATCCCGGTTCTCCCAGAAGAACCCGCTTTTCTTATACGTAGGCACCGCCTTGACATTACCGGGCCACGTATAGAGATCCAGCCGCGGCCAGCCCAGCTTAATCGTCTCTTCGATCGAACGCCTTACCAGCGCCTTACCCACCTTGCGTCCATGGTAATCCGGTCTCACGTTGAGCAGAGCGATATAGAGCGCCCCGGTATCCTCTTTATAGTGAGAGAAGCTGCAATATCCGATGACCTCTGAGCCGCTTACCGCCAGGAACAACTTGAGCATAGGACTGTTCTCGTGTTCCCGCAGCACACTTTCCTCTGTCCGGTACGCTCCGTCTCCGCCCCAGCTCTCTGCGCTTCTGTTCCACATCTCGGCAATGGAAGCGGCATGCTTCACCGGCACATATTCTTCAATCTCGATCTCTTGTAATTCGGGCATTACAGTCATACCTCCTCGGATCGCTATAATTCCTAGCTTCATAGCAATAAATACTACTTGCAGTATATAACAGAACGTTAAGCCGCTGTAAGTTCCTGTTTGATTATAAAAGATTATTACTTAACTCAAGCAAAGGTTAGCCTCGAACCGATCAGATAACCGATCGAGACAAACAGGAGTGACCAGATAAAGGCACCAGCCAGGGTGACCATTAAGTATTTTCGGAAGGACATGGCACTGATGCCCGAGATGTAGCTGGTCACATGCCGGATGCCCGGAACAAAATAAGCGATGAATATCGTCCAGTTGCCGAACCGGAAAAACCAGCGTTTGACATAGGCGAATCTTTTGGGCGTCAGGCCTACCCATTTCCCGTACCGGTCCACGACAGGCTGCCCCACTCTGAGACCGATGGTATAGCTGATCAGCATGCCTGTAATCGAACCTATGAAACAGACCAGAACCGAAAGCGAGAAATCCAGCACCATGGTAGAGGATAGATAGCCAACGAACAGCGTCAGCAGCTCATCGGGAACGGGAAGCCCCACAAGCCCCAGCGCCAGCAGCGCGAATATAGCTATATAACCGTATTGTGAGATCATCTCGATGACCCATGGCATGAACAATCACTTCCTGTTACCGAATTTTTTGAACGAAGGGAATGGAACCCTGCTTATCATCAGTATGGACAACAGTCCCATAATTAAAATGACCATTTCCGGCTTCAGCCGCTCACCTATAAGTGTGGTCATCGACAGAAGCAATCCGGCTGCCGTAATCGGCATGCCCACGAAGCCCTTGGAAGGAGCCGAGATATTGAATCTGGCCAGCCGCAGCGCCCCGCAGATCAGAAATGCGACCGCAGCGACAGGTCCGACCCACTGAACGTTCTCCAGCCGGTATAACAGAATTAGGAAGGCGGGAGCTATGCCAAAAGAAATAATATCCGCCAAAGAGTCCAGTTGTTTGCCGAAATCACTGGTGCAATGCAGCATACGGGCGAGCAGTCCGTCCATAACATCGCATATCGCAGCCAGCAGTATCATTAATAAAGCAAGATCATAACGTTCTTCAATCGTGAATAGCAGGGAAATTGATCCGAAGCCCAGGTTTCCCAGTGTGCACATTGAAGGCAGCCAGCTCCATTTCATGCTGTTCACTCCTTTCCTGACAAGTTAGTAATGGGCGGCTCAGCCTCCAAAGGTTACACTAAAACAGACGCCGTCCGAGGTGTTCATCACTGCATACCGGCAGCCATGCATATCTAAAATCTGCTTCGCTATGGATAATCCGAGTCCGGTCCCGCCCGTCAGACGGCTGCGTGATGCCTCGATCCGGTAGAACCGCTCCCAGATATGCGCCAGCTGATCCTCGGGGATTCGCTCCCCTTTGTTGTGTATGGTGAACAGCAGTTTCTTGGGTGAACTCTCCAAGGTGACGGTTATCGTACTGCCCTCTTCCGCATGACGGATTGCGTTGGTCAGCAGATTGCTGAGCACCTGTTCAATCCATGTAGCATCCGCATATACGGGCAATTCATTCGCCGGAATAATGACCACATCCAGCTGCTTATTCTGGAGGGAATGCACCAGTTTATCGGTCACCTTCTCCGTCATTTCGCTCAGCATGAAGGAGCTTTTGCGCAGCTTGATCGTGCCGGACTCCAGCCGGGCCAGGTCCAGCATATCTTTTACCAGGAACTCCATCTTGTCGGCCTCTTCGATAATGACCTTGATGTAATGATCCTGCTTGCCGGCGCTCACCCCATCCTCCAGACCCTCGGCGAAGCCCTTGATGATGCTAAGCGGCGTCTTCAGCTCATGGGAGGCACTGGCAAAAAAGTCCTGCTGCATCTGCTCCAGCTTCTTCTTCTGCTCCATCTCCTCCACCAGCTGCTGATTCGTCTCCCGAAGCTCGCCCAGTGCAGTGTCCAGACTTTGGGACAAGGTGAACATGCTTCTGGACAGATTGCCCAGCTCATCCTTCTGGCGGATGGAGGCATGGCCGGTGAAATCGAGCGCTACCATCCGTTTGGCCGTATTATTGAGCTTGATCAAGGGCCGGGTCACCATCTTGGAATAGAACAGCGAGAGGACCAGAATCAGCACGAACCCGCCAAGCCCTAAGTATAAAAAGAACCAGCGCAGCGCTTCATTGGAATCCTTAACATCCTGCAGCGAGGTCACTGAGAACAACAGCTCAATCTCCCCGCTGGCCTGTTTCACGGGCAGAATCATCACGGAATTGCGGATACCGCTCCAGGGAGCCGTCCACTCTTCCTTGACCATATTCAGCTTGCCCAGGCTCTCCAGCTGCCCCGTATTTAACGGGAACCAGTCCTCGATGGCCTCAAAAAGGATGCCCTGGCGCGGGTTCCATATTTTCAGATCCGGCAGGACCAGCTCCGTAATCGTCCCGGTAATGCTTGTGTTGCCCAGCTCCGCCTCTTCGCCTACCGGCTGGAACCCCTGTTTGGTAATCGTGAGCGGGAAATACTGATTGCCGAGGTCATTCTCCCCAGTGACAAGCTCTCCCTGGATGGTAACCCGGTCATTCTCTTTCAAATGGGCCGACCGGAGCATATCCCCGAACTGATTCATGAACAGGGACATGGGGATCACCTGAGTCTGGCCTTTATCGTCAATCAGCTTCATGCGGAACGGATCTTCCGACTTCATACGGCCGTCCAGCTTCAGAATGACCATCTGTGTCTTATTGCGCAGCATGAATCGGACCAGCTCGCGGGAAGTCCGGGTTTTGCCCCAGGCTTCTTTGGTGTAGCTTGTCCCGAAGCTCTTAAGATGCTTCTCCACGCGGGACTCCTTCTGCGTCTGGTAGAAGCGGTCGAACAGCAGGAACTGGCTGAGGATTACCATCCCGTAGAAACAGACGAAGAAGATCACGGTCATCACGAACAGCTTGAAGGTAATTCCCCATCTTTTCATTCTTCATCCTCGAATCTGTAGCCGGTTCCAATCACTGTTCGAATGTGTCGGGATTCATACCCCAGCTTGCTGCGCAGTTTCTTGATATGGCTGTCCACGACCCGTGAGTCCCCCTCGAATTCAATTCCCCACACCCGGCTGAGGATGGTATCCCGCGAGACCACATGGCCCTTGTTGCGGATCAGCAGCCACAGGAGATCATATTCCTTCGGGGTTAGCTCGACATCGGCGCCTTCCACCTCTAGACGGTGCGCCATGGTGTTGAAGATGGCCGAGCCGAATCTCACTACCCCGGATTCTGGCTGATGTGCGCCTTCAACCCGTTTCATCAGCGCCGCAGCCCGGGCCACCAGCACTTTGGGACTGAACGGCTTGGTTACATAATCATCGGCGCCCAGCTCGAAGCCGTGTATTTTGTCATCATCGGCGGATTTGGCGGTCAGCAGAATGATCGGGGTCGCCGATTTCTTGCGGATCTCCCGGCATACCTGAAATCCGTCCATTTTGGGCATCATAATATCCAGAATCAGCAGATCCGGCTCCAGCGAATCGAACCACAGGAGCGCGTCCTGCCCATTATCGGCTTCGCGCACCTCCCAGCCGTCCTGTATGAAATAATCCGACACCAGCTCACGGATACGCAGCTCGTCTTCGACAAGCAATAGCTTTTTGTTCAATGTACTCCCTGCTTTCAACCCGTTTATACCTCTCAGCATAGTCGAGTGTTATGTCCTTTATGTGTCCTGTTGTGAAATTGGTTGATAATAAGCCGAAATATATGGTGGAGTTTCTTGGGAGACCCTTGGTTTTGAGTATGATATACGTCTTAGCTTGGGTGAACGCTACGCAAACGGAACGTTGTTACAATCGCTGTTGTGTCCGGATTTTTATTATTTTACCTAATCGGTGAAAATCCGGACACAAAGGCGAACGCTTCGCTTTTACGCGGGTCGTTCCGCCCGCTCCGCTGTTTGAGTGTAAGGTGCGAATGGACCTAAAACATACTGAAAGAGAAAGTGGTCCCACTGAATACAAATCTGAAAGAGAAAGCCTCACTGGACGCCCCACTGAACACCTCGCTTGATACAAATGTTGTATTTTTTGCATGAACTTGATCCGTTTTATCTCAGATAGTGCACATTGTTGTACTTATTGCAGGAATACGGTTAGATTCACAGCTAAAGAGCACGCATTGTTGTAATTAGTGCAGGAATTTCATCAGCGCGGTGCTGGATCATGCACATTGTTGTATTCTGTGCAGGAATTCCCTCAGACTAATAGCGGCTGAAGCCAAAACGCAAAACAGCGATTCTCTATTAAACGGAGGATCGCTGTCTGCTATTTAATCATCGTACCTTAATCGGCGTGCCTTGGTTACCCGGCTTCAAAGGCTTGCTTGAACTGACTGTTATACAGCTCGGAATATATCCCTTGCAGCGCAAGGAGCTGGCTGTGGCTTCCCTGCTCGGCGATCTGCCCGCCCTGAATGACCAGAATCCGGTCGGCATCCTGAATGGTGCTGAGCCGGTGGGCGATTACGAAGCTGGTGCGGCCCTTCATCAGCGTCCGCATGGCCTGCTGGATATGCATCTCTGTCCGGGTATCCACGCTGCTCGTTGCCTCATCCAGAATGAGGATGGCCGGATCGGCCAGAATGGCGCGGGCAATGGTCAACAGCTGGCGCTGGCCGTGGCTCAAGGTGGTCCCGTCCGTACCCAGCAGTGTATCGTACCCCTGCGGCATCCGCGCAATGAAGCCGCTGACGTTGGCGAGATTAGCGGCTTCCTCCACCTCACGGTCTGTGGCCTCCAGGCGGCCGAACCGGATATTCTCGCGGATGGTTCCCGAGAAGACATGGGCGTCCTGCAGCACCATACCGAGCTGGCGGCGCAGCCCGTTTTTACCCAGCTGCCGGATATCCCTGCCGTCGATCAGCAATTCACCGCCGCTCACTTCATAGAAGCGCGTCAGCAGGTTGACAATAGTCGTCTTCCCCGCTCCGGTCGGCCCGACCAGGGCGATAGTCTCACCCGGCTGTGCGGTGAAGCTTACCCCGTTCAGAATAGGCTCGCCCGGCTGATAGCCGAACACTACATCCCGGAAAACAACTTCCCCGCGTATCCGCTCCAGCTCCTGAGGCTGCTCCCCGCTGTACTCAGAAGGCATATCCATGACTTCAAATACGCGCTCGGCACCGGCAATTGCCGATTGGATCAGGTTATACTGGTTCGCAAGGTCGGAGATGGGCCGGCCGAACTGCTTGGCATAGTTCAGCATACTGACGATGACCCCCACGGTAACCAGCCCATGATAAGCCATCCAGCCGCCAATGCCGGCAATCAGCGCAAAGTTCAGATTGTTAATCAGGTTCATTACTGGTCCTACCAGGCCGGATACGATCTGCGCCTTAATGCTAGCTTTGTTAAGCTCTCCGCTTATTCCTCGGAATCTGGCGACCTCCGCCTGTTCTCTGCGGTATTGCTTGATCACCTTTTGGCCGCTGACCGCTTCTTCAATGAAGCCGTTCAGCTCACCCAGATGCTGCTGCTGATCCTTGAAGTAGATCCGGCTTAAGCCGGTAATCCGGCGGCTCGCCAGCACGACCAGCGGAATGGTTACCAGAGCAACTCCAGTCAATGGCACATTCAGCATCAGCATAATGACCAATGAGCCGCTAAGTGTAATCAGACTGTTCAGCAGCTGGGTTACACTCTGATTCAGCGAGTTCGAGACGTTGTCGATGTCATTAGTTGCACGGCTCATTAGCTCACCGTTAGCATGGGTATCGAAGAAGCTGACCGGCAGCTCCTGGTATTTGGCGAACAGGTCCCGCCGCAACTCATACACCGTGCGCTGCGAGACGGAGGTCATCACATAAGCCTGGACCCAAGAGACGGCGCTGCCCAGCAGATAAATGCCGCCCAGAAGGAGACAGAACCGGACCAGCAGACTATAATCCTGCGGGAGGATCGCGGTATCAATAGCTTTTCCTAGCAGGTAGGGTCCGATCAGGGCGAGAACAGCATTCAGAATCGTGAATACGTAGACCATAATCAACCCTGTCCGCTGACGGTTCAGATAGGACCAGATGCGGAGGATGGTTGCCTTGCTATTCTTCGGACGTACCTTGGGGGTTACGCCAACACGGCCGGGAGGCCCGCCGCCTAACGCTCCAGGTCCGCCGGGAGCCTGCTCCCTTTTACGTTGACTGGACATAGGGCTCCTCCTCTTCCTTCAGCTGGGAGTGACGGATGTCCCGGTAGATCTCGCTGCCTGCCATCAGCTCGGTATGCGTACCCTGTGCGGCGATCCGGCCGTTCTCCAGAATCAAGATCCGGTCGGCATCTATAATGGAAGACACCCGCTGGGCAATCATAACGACAGTAGAGTCCTGAAGCTCCGTCTTCAGCAGCAGGCGGATGCTTGCTTCGGTGACCGCATCCAGAGCGCTGGTGCTGTCATCCAGGATCAGAATGGCCGGCTTAATTAACAGCGCACGTGCAATGGACAGACGCTGCTTTTGTCCGCCTGACAGGTTCACCCCGCGTTGTCCGAGCTGCGTGTCGTAGCCTTGCGGCATAGCTGTAATGAATCCATGTGCTTCTGCGGCCACAGCCGCCTGCTCCACTTCTTCATCTGTTGCTTCCGGCCGTCCGTAACGGATATTATCCCTGATACTGCCGCTGAACAGCAGGGACTGCTGCATTACGAAGCCGATCCGGCTCCGCAGATGCTCTAGGCTAATCTCCCGGATGTCTGTTCCGTCGATCAGAACGGCACCGGACAAGACCTCATAGAATCTTGGAATCAGACTAACCAGGGTAGACTTTCCTGCTCCGGTAGCCCCCAGAATAGCGATCGTCTCCCCGGGGCTGGCTGCAAAGCTGATATCCTCCAGCACAAGATTCTCATCCGCGCGGTTATAGGCGAAGGAGACCTTGCTGAATTCAATCCGTCCGAGTGTAATGGCTGCTTGGTCCGCCGCAGGCGCTTCGGTAATTTCACTTGTGGCGGCGAAAACTTCATTCACACGGTCCCCCGATACCTTGGCCCGTGATACGAAGGCAAGCATCGTGCTCAGCATCATCATCGACATGAGCAATTGAGTAACATAGTTAATGAAGGCAATTAGTTCACCAACGGGCAGCGCCCCGTTCCAGTTCTGTATGCCTCCGAACCAGAGCACGGCAATAATGCTGGCATTCAGAATCAGCATCATAAGCGGCATATTCAGCGCCATCAGGCGGATCGCCCGGATTCCGGTGTCGGTATAGCCTGTATTGGCTGTATTAAACCGCTTCTGCTCATGGTCTCCACGGACGAAGGCCTTGATTACACGAATGCCGGTGAGATTCTCCTGCAGCACATTGCTCACCCCATCCAGCTTCTCCTGCATCCGGGCAAATAGCGGAAAAGAAAGCCGGATCAGCACAAACAGCAGGATGAACAGCAGCGGAACCGCAGCGAGCAGGATCAACGCCAGGGACGGGCTGATCCGCACCGCCATGATCAGACTGCCGATCAGCAGCAGCGGTGACCGCACGAAGCTCCGCAGAATCATCTGCACGAAGGTCTGGAGCTGCACCACATCGTTAGTCAGCCGGGTGATCAGCGAGCCGGTCTTCAGCCGGTCCAAATTGCGGTTGGAAAAGGTCTGGATATGCTCAAAGAGCTTAATCCGCAGATCATTCCCGAAATTCTGTGAGGCAATACTTGCACATATCGCACAGCCCACACCGCCGGTCATCCCGATGATAGCGATTCCAATCATCATTCCGCCTGTTGAAAGGATATGCGATAAATCATTCTTCATCAGGCCTTTATCCACAATGCTGGCCATAAGTGCAGGCTGCAACAGGTCCATCACTACTTCAACTACCATTAACAGCGGGGCAAGCACGCTCCAGAGGGCGTACGGCTTCATGAAGCCCCTGAGCTTCCACATTCAGTTCACCTTCATCTCATCAGTCGTCGCATCCGTTCGTCCGTTTAGGGTAAATATGTGATTTTATCAGTCATTGGCGTTCGCTGCTTGGCAGCAGGCACTTCCAAAGGATACCCTACGGCAAGCACCGCAATAACATCCTGCTCTTCAGGAACGTCTAGCACCTCACGGCCCTTGGCTGTACCGCCGAGTGATGACCAGAACACGCCAGCTCCTGCCTCATGGGCTGCCAGCATGAAATTCTGGATATAGCAGGACACGGCCATGATGTTTTCTTCACGTTCCATTGTGGTAGCGGCAGATTTGGATAAGACTCCAATCAGCACCGGAGCACCGCCAAAATCAGTCTTATGGTTCAGCGCTGCCCGGGTCTGCGGCCCAATGAACAACAGCTCCCACGGCTCATTCATCCGGTGGTTCGGAGCATAGCTGGCAGCCTCCAGCCAAGTATTCAGCTCCTCCTCTTTGATCGGGTCCGGCCGGAAGGCTTTGATCGTTCTTCTCGTTTGAATAGTATCGATGATAGTCATAGGTAGTCCACTCCTTCTGTTGTATTTGTATCCACATGGTAATAAGCATATCTCTTTAGCACGTTAAATTACAATACTTTATAAGTAGATTGGAACATTATGTATATGGTGTTAATGATTTTTTATGCTGAAAGTGAATTGGCTCCTGGGCAAAAACAGCCTTACCCATCTGTCCACTTTTAGCGGCATCCGGTACACGCACCCTGATGCCAGCCCATTGTGTTTGTTTTTTCGCCTTCTGCCCTCTCACGAGCGCATTGTAATCGGTTTTTCGATTACATTTGACCATCCGCCCCCTAACCAGCGCAATGTAATCGGTTTTTCGATTACATCTGGCCATCTGCCATCTCACGAGCACATTGTAATCGGTTTTTCGATTACATTTGCCCATCCGCCCTCTAACCAGCGCAATGTAATCGGTTTTTCGATTACATCTGGCCATCTGCCCTCTCACGAGCGCATTGTATTCGGTTTTCCGCATACATTGTGCCTTCACCTACTCGAAGGAGCAAAAACAGCCCAGCAAACTCCGCCTTAGCGGAGCTTCCTGAGCTGTTCTTTTGGAGGAGTTGATCTGTTCATATGTTCATCTGTACTCCGTGCATGCGTTCATCCTAACCCTGCTCCAGAGCATATTTCCTCATCGTCTGCTGCTTGAAATCATCCCAGGCCGGTGTGGACAGACGGGCTTGCTGCATCAGAGGTTCAAAGGCTTGATAGAGCGCTGCTATCTCGCTGAATGAGCCATCAATCAGCTTCATGAAGGGCAGCTTTTGGACCAGTCTCAACCCTTGGGCGAGCAGTGCCGGGTGCTTCTTCACCCCGTTAACCAGAGAGGCGGGGTTAACGGGTAAGCCCAGCGTGGAGAGCACGCGGAACCCTTCATCCATTACAGCAACTGCCTGTTTCCAGCGGGCGGAGTCTTTGCTTGCTTTTGCCAAATCAAAATCATAGAGATAAATGACCGACATAACCGGAATAATTGAAACCATGTGACTCAGGAGCCAGGCGTTAATATCCAGCGAATAATCCAGCTTATACTTCGTCTTATGGAAGGCTTCTGCAAGCTTCGTCTTGAACGGAACCTCACCCTCCAGACTGCCCAGTACCATCTTGCCGCCACCGCTTACAACGATCACACGCCCGTCTTCCTCACGCGTCCCGCCGTTTATCTGGAAGCCAAACGCAATATTCTGCGGAATCCGGCTATTCTCCTTGAAGAACTGCTGCATCCCGCGGGTATCCCCGTTATTGCCGACAAGCACAATATTCGTACTTCCGTTGTCCGCCAGAGCCGGCAGCACCGCCGGGAAGTCATTGTATTTCATCACTACGAAGATCAGATCATAGACATCGTCCCTCCGCAGCTCGGATATCACCTTCACCTGATCTACAGTCGTTTTGCGCTGAAAATAATGCCGGAGGACCAGTCCGTCCTTCTGCAATTGGCCCGCCCGATTCGTTCTGGCCAGCATCGTAACCTCATTCCCGCCCCGCACCAGCACATGTGCCAGATAACTGCCTATCACCCCTGCACCCATCACTAATATTCGCATCCAGTATCCCCTCTCCGCTTCAAACAGTTGTATTGAAATGAACATCTGTTCATTAGGTTAGCAGCGAGGACCCTACTAGCGCAATTGCCAATGGTGCTAAGGATGTCAATTACTGAACAAACCCGTGTAAATTGTACATTACCCGTATCGCTCCTATGCCGCAGAGCCGCTTCATTCCGTGATCTGCGTATGAACGGCCACGATCAGCATATCCATATGCCGGGCATGCCGCAGCAGATATTGGACGAAGCTCGTTATGAACAGGCTGCGCAGGAAGGGTCTGCGGGACTGGCCGATGATTACCTGCGTAGTCTGCATATCATTCATCCGCTGGAGCAGATGCTTATAGAGATGCTTGCGGCTTCCCGCCTCCGTAATGTCCATTACCCCGCCCAGCCGTTCGGTCAGAGCCCTCAGCGTATCCAGCCGCTTCTGCTCCTCCGCTGTCTTCATGCGGGCACAGTGTACGTAATGTACATGCCACTCCGCCTTCAGGCGGTGTGCAATGCGGAAGCCGCGGCGGACCAGCCGTTCAGCCTGTGGTCCCGTGTCTACACAGACGAAGATCACTTCCCGTCTGCTCCACGGCCCGCGTAAGGCAGGCTCACGCTCCCAGGCCTCCAGCCGCTCATCCACATCATCGGCAATCTCGCGCAGGGCCAATTCACGCAGCGCGATCAGATTGCCGATTCTGAAAAAAGACTCCAGCGCCTGATTAACCTTCTCCTGCGCATAGATCTTCCCTTCCCGCATCCGCTGCTGCAGCATCTGCGGAGTCACATCAATCAGCTCCACCTCACTCGCCATCCGCAGGATGGCATCCGGCACCGTCTCGCGCACACGCACACCGGTTAACTGCTCCACCGCATCGTTCAGGCTCTCCAGATGCTGTACATTAACCGTGGTAATGACAGAGATCCCGTTCTCCAGCAGCTTGATCACATCCTCATACCGCTTCTTGGTGAGGCTGCCGGGGACATTGGTGTGGGCCAGCTCATCCACCAGCACCACCTCGGGATGGCGGGCGATAATAGCTGCTGTATCCATCTCCGTAAGCTCGGTGGACGAGTAGGCAATCCGCGCTCTAGGAATCATCGTTAACTTGCCCACCTGCTTGCCGGTTTCCTCTCTCCCATGGGTCTCCAGCAGTCCGATAACCACATCGATGCCCCTACCCAGCAGCAGATTGCCTTCCTGGAGCATCTTGTAGGTTTTGCCTACGCCGGGGGCTGCGCCGATGTACACCTTGAAGGTGCCCCGGCGGATATCCTCGATCCGCCGCTCCAGCTCCCGGCCGGTCAGCCGGTGGAACGGTTCCGCCGCCATCTTCACGGCGGGACGGACCGGCAGAACCCGCTCTCCCTCCTGCTCGGCACGGTCAGCCATCAGGAACACATCAATATTACGCGTCCGCCGCAGGACACGGCTGGCAATGGAACCCTGCCACTTCTCCTGCCAGCGGCTTTTCTGCGAATGCCCCATCACAATTCGGGTGACATTGTTCTGAATGGCATAGCGCACAAGCATGGTAGGCAGCATCCGCAGACGCAGCAGCTCCAGCTCCTCGAACCGGGCCTGAATCCGTTCAGTCAGCTTGCGGATGGAGCGCTTGAATACCTGCTGATCCTTGGTCAGGGGACGTCCGCGCAGGAGGAAGGTAACGATAAGCAGGTCTCCGTTCAGCCGTTTGGCAATCTGCTGTCCTCTTCTAATATAGAGGGAACCATTCCAGTGATACTGCGCGGATACCAGAATACGCTCTGTCGCGCCTGATGGGCCGATCAGTCCCTCGGCCTCGCGGTGCTTTTCCAGGGAATCATTGACCCCTTCCGCCATCAGCCGCAGCGACACCTCACGGAGAACGCCAAGGTTACCCCTGAGGGACAGTGCCGGATGCGCACCTTCTCCAAGCACCCCCTCCTCCAGCCGCTTGAGAATCGTCTCCGGCGACACATCGATCAGCCGTACCTCATCGGCAAGTTCCAGTGTATTGAGCGGTACAGTGCACTCCGCACGGATGCCGGTCATTTCATAGATCTGCTCGCCCACACCGGCCAGCTCATAGACATTAATAGTCGTAATTACGCTGATGCCCTGATCCATCAGATAACGGATGTCCGCAAGCCTGGTCGGGAAGCGGGCCTCCGGACGGTTGCGGTGGGCCAGACCATCGACCAGCAGCACCTCAGGATTGCGCTCCACCAGCGCTTCAAGCGGCAGATCCTTCTCCTCCTTGCCGTCCTTCAGCCAGTGGATACTGGGCACGCGCTCTAGATCGCCAAGCTGCTGAACCGTCTCCGCACGGCCCATAGTGGAGACGGCACTGATCACCACATCAATTCCCTGTTGCTTCAGCAGCTTGCCTTCCTCCAGCATATGATAGGTTTTGCCGGAGCCGCTGACCGAGCCGATGATGATCTTCAGCCGCCCCCGCTGGAGCTGGTAGATAGAATATAGAATCTCCTCAGGAGACTTGCGTTTGTAGGGCGCCACGGACTCACCTTCTTTCTATTCTCACAACTCACAACTGGAGGAAGCAGTCTCTATGAACTCAGCTTACTTCGCTACCTCTGTCAGTGCCAGATTCAGCTTCAGCACATTCACCCGTTTCTCTCCGAAAAGGCCCAGATCACGCCCTTCGGTATGCTCTTTCACCAACGCTTCAAGGGTATCTGCCGGAATGCCGGTCAGCTTGCTGATCCGTGGAACCTGCACGAGCGCCGCAGCCGGAGAAATATGCGGATCAAGACCCGATCCGGAATTCGTAATCAGATCCACAGGGAGCTGACTTACAGGGACGCCGGGATTGTCCAGCTTCCACTGGGCAATCGAATCCTTCGTGCGCTGAAGCATATCAGGATTTGACGGCCCGTAGTTATTCGAGCCCGAAGCTTCGGCCTTGTACCCGATACTGGACACACGGCTCTGGAACATTGCCTGGTTCGTGAAATTCTGCCCGATCAGCGCAGAACCGACGACCTTCCCGGAAGCGTCCTTCAGCAGGCTGCCGTTCGCCTGGGCAGGCATCAGCACCTGGGCAAGCGCGGTGGAAGCCAGCGGATAGATCATTCCGCAGAGAATAATGAATACGATGCTTAACCTCACTGTAGTAAAGACAAAAGCTGCTGGTGAAGCGGAGACCTGCTCTCCGGTTGTCTCATGTGTAGATTGTGTCATGATAATTACGCCCTCCTTGTATATTCAATCGTCTGCCGGACCCCTAGATCCATATACTGACGAGCATATCAATCAGCTTGATGCCGGCGAATGGAACAGCGACTCCGCCCAGACCATAGATGACAATGTTGCGCGTCAGTAGTCTGGTCGAACTCATCGGCTTATAGGAGACCCCGCGCATAGCGAGCGGAATCAGCAGCGGGATGATAATCGCGTTGAAGATCAGCGCCGAAATAATAGCGGAGCTTGGGGACCCTAGACCCATGATGTTCAGGGCTTCCATCTCAGGAATTGCGAGCGTGAACATCGCCGGAATGATGGCGAAATACTTGGCAATATCGTTAGCGATGCTGAAGGTGGTCAGCGCCCCGCGCGTCATAAGGAGCTGCTTCCCGATGGCTACAACCTCGATGATCTTGGACGGATCAGAATCCAGATCCACCATATTGGCCGCTTCCTTGGCAGCAGTTGTCCCGCTGTTCATCGCCAGCCCCACATCGGCCTGGGCCAGCGCGGGAGCGTCGTTCGTTCCATCCCCGGTCATGGCGACCAGCTTGCCCTCGTTCTGCTCCCGGCGGATCACCGCAATTTTATCCTCCGGAGTACTCTCAGCTATAAAATCATCGACCCCGGCTTCACGGGCAATCGTGGCGGCGGTCAGCGGGTTATCCCCGGTACACATAATCGTCTTGATCCCCATGCTGCGCAGCTCGTCGAAGCGCTCCTTCATCCCGGGCTTAACGGTATCTTTCAGATAGATTAGCCCGAAGATCCGGTTATCTACAGCAACCGCGAGCGGAGTGCCGCCCAGCCGGGCGATAGCATCCGAGTTGCTGTCCAGATCGTTCGGTACGGCACCGCCTTGCGACAGCACCCACTTCTTCACGGAGTCGACCGCTCCCTTGCGCACAGAGCGTCCGTCCCGCAGATCCATCCCGCTCATCCGGGTCTCTGCCTTGAACTCAATGAACTCCCCGCCGTCCGCGAGGCTGCTGTCATACTGAAGCTCCAGCTTCTTCGCCAGCTCCAGGACAGAGCGTCCTTCGGGCGTCTCATCCTTCAGTGAGCTGACCGCCGCCCAGGCCGCCAGCTCGGCTACAGTTACTTCGCCTACCGCAACGAACTCACTGGCCATCCGGTTGCCGAAGGTAATCGTCCCCGTCTTATCCAGAATCATCGTGTTGATATCCCCGGCAGCTTCCACCGCCTTCCCAGACATCGCCAGGACGTTGAACTGCGTCACCCGGTCCATTCCCGCAATCCCGATAGCCGACAGCAGCCCGCCGATGGTGGTCGGAATCAGGCAGACGAGCAGTGCGATCATGACCGGAATCTCCAGCTTCACCCCGATATAATCCGCGATGGGACGCAGGGTGACTACGACAATCAAGAAAATAATCGTGAGGCTGATCAGCAGCGTGTTCAGAGCAATCTCATTCGGTGTCTTCTGGCGCTTCGCCCCTTCGACCAGCGAGATCATCCGGTCCAGGAACGATTCTCCCGGATCACTGGTGATCCGCACCTTGATCTGGTCGCTGACTACCCGGGTACCGCCGGTCACGGAGCCGAAGTCGCCTCCGGCTTCCTTAATGACCGGAGCCGACTCCCCGGTGATGGCCGATTCGTCCACAGAAGCCAGCCCCTCGATCACTTCCCCGTCGCCGGGAATCAGTTCACCCTGGCTGACGACTACGATATCGCCTTTGCGCAGCTCAGAGGCCGGCACCTGCTTGACCACTGATCCCGCCAGCTTATTGGCGGTGATGTCCTGCTTGGTTTTTTTGAGCGAATCGGCTTGTGCCTTGCCCCGGCCCTCCGCCAGCGCTTCTGCGAAGTTAGCAAACAGCACG
This sequence comes from Paenibacillus sp. FSL R7-0333, assembly GCF_038000365.1. Taxonomy (NCBI): domain Bacteria; kingdom Bacillati; phylum Bacillota; class Bacilli; order Caryophanales; family Paenibacillaceae; genus Paenibacillus; species Paenibacillus sp. FSL R7-0333. The sequence goes on along the minus strand of NZ_JBBOBZ010000001.1, from coordinate 3,386,722 downwards.
GTAAACAGCAGGATGAAGAACACGGTAATATTGAAGCCTACCGCATGCTCCGCATGGAAATACCCCGGCGCCAGCACCATAAGCAATACGATAACCGTCCCAACCTCCACGACGAACATGACCGGATTCTTCATTAGCGTCACCGGGTTCAGCTTCACCAGACTATCCTTGGCAGCACTTAGCAGGATGGGACCCGTCAGCAGCTTCTTTCTGTGTACAGTACTCATTCTCGTCTCTCCCTCTCCCTACCGTAAAGTCAAATATTCTGCAACCGGACCGAGGACAATCACCGGCAGGAAGGTCAGCGCGCCGATAATCAGCACCGTACCGATCAGGATGCCGGTGAACAGGCCGTTGTCTGTGCGGAAGGTTCCAATGGTCTCCGGCACCGGCTTCTTGCGCAGCAGGGAACCGGCAACCGCCAGCATGGCGATCATTGAGACATACCGGCCCAGCAGCATGACCACACCGGTGGTGATATTCCAGAAGGAGGTATTATCCGCCAGCCCTTCGAAGCCCGAGCCGTTATTGGCCGCAGACGATACGTATTCATACAGCACCTGGGTCATTCCATGGAAGCCGGGGTTGCTGATACTTCCTTTACCGAGCTCCGTCAGAAAAGCCCCCGCCGTCGGCACCAGAATAATCAGCGGATGAATCAGAATCGCGATGGCGATCAGCTTCATCTCCCGCGCTTCAATCTTGCGGCCCAGGAACTCCGGCGTCCGGCCCACCATCAGCCCGCAGAGGAACACGCCGAGGATCGCATACATGAGCATATTGATCAGCCCGACCCCTTTGCCGCCGAACACGTTATTCAGCATCATGAGGGTCAGCGGGGTAATACTGCCAAGCGGCGTCAGCGTATCATGCATATTGTTCACACTGCCGGTGGTGGCCGCCGTTGTAACGGTGGTGAACAGCGCCGACTGTGCGATGCCGAACCGGACCTCTTTTCCCTCCATACTGCCCTGTGAAGCATCTATCCCCATGGCATTAATCGCCGGGTTGCCCGCCCTTTCCGCAGCGTAATTCACTCCCAGCAACACCACGAACAGCGTCATCATCGCACCAAAAATCATCCAGCCCTGCCGCTTGTTCCCGGCGAACTTCCCGTACATATACGGCAGAGACGCGGGCAGCAGCCACATGGATAGGATCTCCAGCACATTGCTCAGCGGACCCGGATTCTCAAAAGGATGGGCAGAGTTAGCTCCGAAGAAGCCCCCGCCGTTCGTCCCGATATGCTTAATGGACTCCAGGGAGGCCACCGGACCGATAGCAATCTGCTGGGTCTGCCCTTCAAGCGTGGTGACTTCCAGCGTAGGCTTCAGGGTCTGCGGCACATGAAGCGCTACAAGCGCCAGTGTTACAAGCAGTGCCAGTGGAATGAAGATCCGGATATGCGCTTTGACGAAGTCCTCGAAGAAGTTCCCCACCGAGCTGCGTCCCGTAATCCCTCTGACAAAAGCAACCGCGACCGAGAAGCCGCTGGCGGCCGAGGTGAACATCAGCATCGTCATGACCGCCATCTGTGAGAAGTAGGACACGCCGCTCTCCCCGCTGTAATGCTGGAGGTTCGTATTAGTCATGAAGCTGATTACCGTATTGAAGGTGAGCGTCTCTTCCATATTGCCGATCCCGTTCGGGTTGAGCGGAAGCCCCTTTTGCAGCCGCAGAAAGAGATAACTGAATACCACCAATACAATGTTCGTTACAATGAAGCTGAGCGCATATTTCTTCCAGGACATCCCGCCCCGCTGCTTCAGCCCGATCAGACGATAAATCCCTTTCTCCGCTGCGCCGAATACCCGGTCTGTCCGGTTCGGTTCATTCGAGAATACATGATATAGATAAGTGCCCACCGGCTTCACCAGCAGTACGAGTATTAAGATGACGACTACAATCTGCACAATCCCCACGGATGGCCCTCCTAAGTAGTTAGAATTTTTCAGGATGAATCAAAGCATAGCCCAAATACAGAAACAGCAGCACAGTAGCTGCGAGGACAACTGCCATTACTCCGTCCCCCCTTGCTCATCGGTCACACGGCTGCACCATTGTACAAACGCATAGAATACCGTGAATATCGCTGCCAGCATTGCCGTCATATACACATCCATCATCGTCTTTGCCACTCCTCACCTTAAGGTAATCTCTCTCTTGTAACTTCCGGTCTAGCGTATCATTTCTCCCATTAGTTCAGGGTAAGGGTTTCCTCAGGCGCATTAAGATTGTATTAAGACTTCAGAAGGAATGGTAAATCTCTTCACCCAGCACCCTGTTGACCGCCCCGATAAAAGCACCATAACCCCCGTCCGTTTCCATCCGGTGCGGGAGCGCCCAGGCAAGGATCACTTCCGTCTCCTGACGATCGAACTCGAAGCTGGTCACAAGCAGCTCACTGACCTCACGGGCCGAAGCCCCGCAGGCAAACTGGTATGCCGCAGCGTACACCCCGCTATTCTCATAGGTGCACTCTTGCAGCAGATCGATCCGGTCATAATGCCGCTTGATCAGCACCAGCAGCGCCGTCAGCACAGTCACCCATCCGATATTTCTCATCCACACATCCATCTCCATGCCTTCTCTCCAGTATGTTAACTTCAGAATTCAGCGTACCACTCCCGCCATTAGTTCAGGATTAGGGTTTGGTTCTACAGATTAAGATTACGTTAAAATACCGCCGGAACGTCAAAAAAAACCATGCCCGCACAGGCATGGTTAGGAACACTATGAAACACGCTATACGGCTTCCGTAAGCCGGTTCAAATCACTCGGCTGTCGTCTCCCGCCTGCAGCATCCGGTAGCCCACACCGATATGGGTCTGGATCACCTTGGGCTGGGAAGGGCTGCGCTCAATCTTCTTGCGGAGCGTAGCCATGAACACACGGAGCGCCGGAATATCATACGTAGGACTGCCCCAGATTTCATGCAGGATATAATTATGGGTCAGGACCTTGCCGACATTCTTCGCCAGCAGACACAGCAGCTTATATTCAATCGGCGTCAGGTGGATCTCATCATTGTCCAGCCAGACACAGCCCGCAGCATAGTCAATCCGCAGATTTCCGTTCGCAAAAAAGGCCGAATCCTTCATCAGCTTCTCGCTGTCCCCCCGGATTCGCCGCAGACTGACCCGCAGCCGGGCGAGCAGCTCCTCCACGCTGAAGGGCTTGGTCAGATAATCATCCGCTCCGGCATCCAGCGCTTCGATCTTGTCACGGTCCTCACTGCGGGCGCTGACCACAATGATCGGAAGGTTGGACCAGGCACGAATCTTCTTGATAATATCAACGCCGTCCATATCAGGCAGACCGAGATCCAGAATCATCAGATCCGGCTGACTGGATACGGCCTCCAGGATGGATGCCTCCCCCGTCTCTGCGGTATGGTATTTATAGCCCTGAGTCTCCAGAGTTGTGGTAATCAGCTTGCGGATCGGCTTGTCGTCTTCGACGACCAGAATCATGGGTTTATTCATGGACATTCACCTCCTCTGCCAGCAGGGTGAAGCGGAAGACCGTTCCCTGCGGTGCATGATCTTGTACTTCAATATGCCCGCCATGGGCATGAATAATTGATTTGCAGAGCGCAAGGCCCAGGCCCAGACCGCGCCTGCCATCTCCCCGCACATTGTCCGCCGTATAGAACATTTCGAACACCTTGGCCTTCGCTTCTGGGGATATTCCCGGCCCATCGTCAGCGACCTCGACCACTACTAGCCCCTTCTCCTGTCTGGCGGATAGGGTAATATGTGAACCCGACCCGCTGTACTTAATCGCATTATCCACCAGGTTGATGATCACCTGAATGATCAGCCGTGAATCCATCCGGGCCATCAGCAGTTCCTCTTCGAGCACCACCCGGATCACATGATCCTCCTTGTTGCGGTTCACATGCAGCAGCGCTTCCGCGATCACTTCCTCCAGCAGCTCCGCCTGAAAGTTCAAATGAAGCGCACCGTTATCAATCCGCGTAATCGACAGCAGATTCTCCACCAGATTGATCAGCCAGATCGAATCGTCATAAATATCGCTGTACAGCTCCTGCTTCTGCTCCTCACTCAGCACCGCCGAATTGCCGATCAGGATACCCGCGTTACCGGATATACTCGTAAGCGGCGTGCGCAGATCATGCGAGATGCCGCGCAGCAGATTGGCGCGCAGCTGTTCCTGCCGGATTTGCAGGGAGCTTTCTTTTTGCAGCTCATTCAGCTTGTCTTTCTCCAGCGCGAGGGCGCATTCGCCTAGCATGGCAATCATCAGACTTGACTCGAATACTTCCAGCGGCTCTTCCTGCTGCATCACAATACCTGCCACCGCAAACACTGTATCACCACTCCTTACCGCATGATACAGACATTGGGCCGCCGAGAAGGTATCGGTAGACGCTCCGGCCCGTTTATTGTTCCTCAGCACCCATTCCGCTACCTCGCGTTCCGCTTCCAGCTTAGCCTTTTGAGCGTCAATCGTACTTCCATCCTTGTTGTACAGCAGCGGCTCCGAGAGCCCATCGTCCACAACCTCATAGATGATGATGCTCCGGTCCAGCAGCTTGAGCATTTGCAGCGCGGTCTCGCTCAGAATGGCGGGCGTGTCTTTGGCCTGCTGCAGCTTCCGGCTGGTCTCCAGGAGCACCTCGGTGCGGTAGGCTTTTTGCGCCGATTCTCTGGCCTGCTCCTTCACCCGCAACGTCAACGTACTGGTGATGAACGAGGCGGCCAGCATGACGAGGAAGGTCACCGGATACCCCGAGTCATAGGCCTGAAGCGAGAAATATGGCTCAGTGAAAAAATAGTTAAAGACCAGCACGCTCAAAATCGATGTCACCGCGCTGTACAGCCGTCCTTTTGTAACCATCGCATCCAATAGAACACCCAGAATATAGACGGTGATAATGTTCGCTTCACTGAAGCCGAGCACCTTGAACCACAACCCGATGATCGTGCAGACCAGCAGAATCCCCAAAGTTTTGCCCGTATCAGCCAGGGTGAGAAGCGGAGGTCTGGCATATTGCGGAATTTTGGATTGCAAGGCAGACTCTTGATCCGGGATGATATAGATGTCGATATTCGGGGCAGCAGCCGTCAGTTTATCTACGAAACCCGAACCGACAGACCAGCGGCTGCGATTCTGCGACCGGCCCAGGATGATTTTGGAGACCCGGCTGGTTTTGGCATATTCGGCGATCTGTGCCGGCACATCCTCCCCGTAGACAGTGGCAACCTGCGCATTAAGCTGTTCGGCCAGCCGCAGATTCTCCCGCAGCTCCGACTTGTTCCTTGCCGTTAACTCTTTCGTTCGAGAGGTCTCCACGTAGAGAGCAGTGAATTCCCCCTGCAAATCTTCGGCCATTCTCGCCGCTGTGCGGATGACCTTCTTGTTGGATATTGCCGACGACAGGCAGACCAGGATATGTTCTCTGCTGTACAAGTTGGCTTCCACTACCCGTTCTCCTAACTTGCCCTCATAACGTTTGAATTGATCCGCCCTGTACCGTTGAGCCAATTCCCGCAAAGCGATCAGCTTCTGGGGAGTGTACAGATCACCGGCCTCCTGCCGGAGCTGCTCCGTGGAAAAGATTCGCCCCTCATGCAGACGCTTCAGCCAAATGTCCGGACTGATATCAATGAACTCGACCTGGTCCGCACGCTCGAACACACTGTCGGGAATACGCGCTGGCTCAGCCATTCCGGTCGTGGATGCTACAACATCGGTCATACTTTCCAGCTGTTCTATACTAACCGTAGTGTAGACATCTATTCCCGCGCGCAGCAGCTCCTCCATATCCTGAACCCGCCGCTTGTGGCGTACACCCGGAGCATTGATGTGGGCCAGCTCATCCAGTAAAATCAAGTCCGGCCTCCTGCGGATCGCCTGGTCCAGATCGAATTCCCGCCGGGTGGTCCCGTTTACAGGAATGTCCAGCGGCGGCAACAGCTCCAGTCCGTTAATAAGCTCCGCTATATCTGTTCTGTCATGGGCTTCAATGTAGCCCGCCAGCACCTGTTGGCCGTTTTTCTGCTCCACATGGGCAGCCTCCAGCATCGCCCGGGTCTTCCCTGCTCCCGGTACATAACCGAAGAATATTTTCAGCCGGCCCCGCCGTTTCTCTGCCGTAATCTGCCCTGTCATCCGAAGGTTTCCTTTCCTCTTATGAACCTCATGGTTCCATGGATTTCTCCCAGCCATTATACACTCTAGCGTCAGTATAGCATGTGCATTATCAGCATAGTATTACGGATTCCGCTGTAGCATTAAGATTGCATTAAGATTAGAGTAAGTCAATAAAGGGTTAATCAACATGCTTCCCGAATATAAGCTCAGAGCATAATTTTTACATACGAATCTAAGGAGATACTATGATGACCAATGAACAGAATAGCACACAAGGAACCATGGAAGTGATTTTGGCGAATGCAATCAAGCTTCCCGGAGTGCTGGTAGACCGGCGCGAATTCCTCGCTCAGCAGTTTGCCAAATACGATACTTATGGGAATATGCACACTATACTGGACAAAGGGCCGCTGGAAGCCGGAATCAGCCTGGCCGTGATTGATAAAATGGCGAAAACTTTAATTGAAAAACGAACCCTTCTGAGTACAGCAGCCTCTACAGCCGTTGGACTTCCAGGCGGATTGGCCATGGCTGCGACCATTCCGGCAGATACTCTGCAGTTTTTTGGCGTAGTCCTGCGATTGTCTCAAGAGCTGGCTTATCTGTATGGCCGCACAGACCTCTGGGAGGAAGATTCTACAGATTCAGAGCAAGTTACCCGGGAGCTGACTTTGTATCTGGGCGTCATGTTTGGAGTGGCTGGTTCAGCTTCCATGCTGAAGATGTTGACCGCGAAGATCTCTCAGCAGCTATTGAAGAAGCTTCCGCAGAAAGCTTTGACCCAGACCTTGTACTACCCTATTCTCAAGAAAATCTCTGCTTACATCGGAATTAAAATCACGAAAAAAACCTTCGCTCAAGGTGCGTCAAAGTTCGTACCGGTCCTCGGCGGGCTCCTCTCGGGCGGAATGACTTATTTCTCCATGAAACCGATGGGTAACCGTCTGCGTGAAGCCCTGTCGGCTGCCAGCAATGATTACTCGGAGGCACAGTTTGAGCAGGATTACGAGAAAGTGAAGCGTTCGGCGGAAGATGATGAGATTAACGTGATCGAAGGAGAATTCTTTGATTTGGGCTTTGACTCGAAGCAAGAACCGGTAACCTCATCTGCTGCGGGCAAAGAGAACTTCAGTGTGGCTGATGAACTGCTGAAATTCAAACAGCTGCTGGATATGGGCGCGATCACTCAAGAGGAATTTGACCGTAAAAAGTCGGAATTGTTGAACGGCTAATTTCCTGCAATTGTTCATGAATAGCTATGAGCCCTGTTTTAGGCAGCGTTCATAGCTATTTTTTAACATCACATTGCCCATACGCATTACTCCCCGCCGTAACCACTGTGCCATTCTTCTGTAGACCGAGCGTGTGGGTGCAGCCTGCCGCAATGGCAACAATATCCGTCCAGCCGCTTACCTCACATTGGCCGTAATCATTCCAGCCTGTAGCCGTCACCGTACCATCCCATTGAAGGCCTACCGTATGATGACTGCCAGCCGCGATGGCCTTAATCTTGCGCCAGCCGCCTACTTCACCTTGTCCGCGCTTATTCAGACCTGTAGCTTCTACTGTGCCGTCTGCTCTAAGACCGGTCGTATGAAGATAACCCGCTGCGATCATCGTCAGCTCCTGCCAGCCATTCACATTCCGCTGCCCATAGCGGTTGTTCCCCGCTGTAATAGCCGTACCATCGGCCTTGAGTCCAACTGTGTGCCAGTCTCCTGCGGTAACCGCAACGATATCCGACCAGCCACTGACTTCACATTGACCCTCGTTGTTTCTTCCCGCCGCGATGGCGGATAATGAGTCAGTATGCATATGGATGTTGCTCCTTTGGTTTCTTTTTCGCGTAAGGATCACATAATGGTATTGCTAGTATTGCAAAATATTTGTTACATTTCAACGCTCTTGTGAAGGGCATTCTCTATGGCCTTGAGATAGGCTTTGCTTGTAAGCGTGGCACCGCTGATGCTGTCTACCTGAAGCGATTGAGCCTGGATCACTCTGTCAAATAATTCATCTGCAGACACGGTAGACTGATTCTCCGCATGCTCCAGGAGCTGGATCGCTGTAACTTTGTGCGCCGTGACGGTAACTAGCACCTTATTCGCCCTCCATTTATACATTCCGCCAGCATATTCACCTGCAAACTCACCTGCATGCAGCTTGTTGAAGTTCACTTGATCAATCTCTACATTCCGCGCTTCACGGCGCTCTTTCTCTGTATAGAGCAAGGCCGCGCCTGAACCGATTAGTCCCACGAGAATCGCGGTTAGGCACAGCAGCAACAGGTTGCGTTTCCACTTCTTTTTCATGTTGACCCTCCTCTTAAACCCCTCGTCGTGAATGAATATATTTGTGTTCATTCATTATTAAGCGCGTTTAGCCATTCTTTTACCGATTCTGTCGAACAGATGCCCGGCCAAGCTCTTGACAGGACTGAGTGAGACCGGATAATAATACGCCGCTTCAAACCAGCCGTTAGCCCGGTAATGCCGGTAATCCTTCGACCGCTCATCCAGCATATGCTGAATACTGGTCCGGGACAGCCGGAACATCAGCAAGCGGAACAATGTGGGAGCCGGCGGTGCCGGACGCATCAGTCCTTTGTAGAAGCGGGCCGCAGACTTGCGGATTCTCACTGCATTTTTCTGCGCGGCTGCTGTGGTCACTGGCTCCATCGTACTAAGCACACACCCTTTGGTAACCTGGAAACCCAGATTCTCTCCCATACGGCTAAGATATTTGACAATCGCATTCCCGCCGTGAATCCCCTGATTGACGATCGACGTATAGGTCTTGCCGAAGAACTGGGGCCGATGGAACACATACGCCAGCCGGTCCAGCAGATTCTTCATCGATGCCGAGACATGGAACGCATAATTGGGAGTGGCCATAATAACGCCGTCGGAAAGCTCCATCTTCCCGATCAGCACATCCCGGTCATCTTTGAGCGGACAATATTCTTCGCCCTTACTGAAACAGGTTTTGCAGCCCCGGCAGAACTTCAGCCTATAGTCCTTGAGGAAAATGTATTCAAACTCAATCTCCCCGTAGGTTCGGAGCTGTGCTTCAAACTCACGGACCGCTCTGTACGTATTGTTCTTTTGCTGATTGCCGATGATTGCGATGACCTTCTTCATGATAGTCCCTCCAGAATAGAATACAAAATAGTGGTTCTCTTGATACCTGCCCAGATTATGAATGAATATTTATTTATTCATTCATAACGTATATTAACATAGATATGCGCTGTTGTCTGTACGGACACGGCTTGATTTTGAACGATTGGTGAAGAGCTTCCGGGCCAAAAGAAAGAAGCCACAAGCAGCAATCTGCTCATGGCCTCCTGATCCTTGTATTCTAAACGTTTTTCACCGCCACGAGCCTCTTGTGAAAGCTATGGACCCGTCATAGTCAACATATACATTTTTGATATTAGGATGACTCAAATAATCAGTCACAGTGTAAAACAGCGGAATAACTGCCATTTGATTCATGAGCAGCTGTTCGGCCGTGGCATAGATCTGCATACGCGTGCCGGGGTCGGCCGCCTGCCGGGCTTGCTGCATATAACGGTCATACGCTGTATTGCTCCACCCTGTATCATTGGAGACATTCTGTGAACTGAACAGCTCCAGCATCGAGGCCGGATCATTGAAATCAGCGCTCCATCCCGCTCTTGCTATAGCATAGTTCTGATGTATACGATTATCCAGCAGTTCCTCGAAACTTTGGATTTCTACACTTGCTTCAATGCCTAAGTTCTTTTGCCAGTCCTTGATCACTTTACTTGCGATAACGTCATGATTGATATATTCATTCACAATAATAGTGAAGCTGGGGAACTTGGTGAGTCCCGCTTCTCTCATGCCTTCCTTCAGTAATTGCTTGGCCGCCGCCACATCCTCATGAAAGTACATCTTGTCCGACATCTCTGTGCGGAAATTCAACTGGGTCCCATGAATACTTGGCGGCACAAATCCAAACGCCGGATTGCCGTAACGCAAGGCTTCACGGTCAATCGCCATCGCCAATGCCTGGCGGATCTTCAGATTGTCAAACGGCGGCTTAGTCAGATTGAATTGATAAAAATAGGTGGAAGCATACGGCCCTTCATGCAGGTCGCGGTAAGATGCGCTATCTAAAGATGTATAATCCACTGATTCCACCCCTCCGCCTCCAACCCAGTCAACCTCCTTGTCCATATAAGCGACTGTCGGATTCTCAGGCAGCAGCAGACGTACCTCCGGCAGCTTAATTTCTTGGGCCGCATAATAAGCAGGGTTTTTAACTATAGAAATCTCATTATTCTTCCATGTCTTGAGCTTGAAGGGACCATTGGTTACCATAGACTTAAGGTCTGTTGCCCATTGGTTGTTGGCCTTCGCAGTCTTAGCGTACACCGGATAATAGATGCTCTCTGCGAGCAGTTGGATGAAATAGGAGGTTTTCTCCTTTAATGTGACCTGTAGTGTGGTGTTATTCAATGCCTTTACGCCGATTTTGGAGGTATCCTTCAGAAGTCCCTCGTTGTAGTTCTGCGCATTATTAATCATGTACATATTAAAAGCGTAGACATTCTTGGCTTCCGGAGCCAGCGCCCGCTTCCAGGCATACTCGAAGTCCGAGGCCAGCACCTGCTGCCCGTTGCTCCATTTCGCATCCCCGCGAAGCGCAAAGGTATACGTTCTGCCATCCTTCGAGAGGGTCCATGATTTTGCTATTGCCGGAACGGCCTGACCAGCCGCATTCAACCGGACCAGTCCTTCAAATAACCCTTTGAGAACTGTCACTGTGCTGTCATCCGCAGCTGCTGCCGGATCAAGCTGATCAGGAAGACTTCCCAGACCGATACGCAATACCTTATTAGCTTGTGCAGCAGATGAAGTACCTGCCCCTCCCGTGAGCGTTACACTCATCATTAAACCTACTGCCAAAATGATATAAAGCAACCTTTTCATCAACGTTTCCCCTTTGTAAAGTCATTATGTACTTAATGAATAGAATAACATGCAGAGATGCTGTAATGCTGTCGCAAAAAATCGAAAGCAAATATGAAATTACTATGAAAAGATTACACAAAAAGAGGAGCCACTTAGGCCCCTCCCCTGTCTATCTCTAGGCTACTGAATCAACAGCCCAAACCCGCTCTGAATATAATACAAGCTTGGATACGCAATATTGCTGGTCGTCAGGTTGTTGAAGGTCGCCGAGCCGTTGCCGGTATACGTGTAGATTGCCGCTCCCTTATGGGCGCGGGAGAATCGTGAAGTGGTTACTCCATCGAGGCCGGTGCCGTTAATGTTAATGTTGTTAAATACGATACCCGAGAAGCCGCCGCCGTAGCCGAACTGGATCGCATCGCGCTGGGTGTTGATGATGTCGATGTTGGTGAAGGTAACGTTCTTGATCGGATCACTCGAAGCTTCAAGGTCAATTGCACCGCGTTCCCCGTCATACAAGTCACGGCTGGTGCCGCTGTTAATAATCGTCGTATCCGAGAAAATCATCCCCGTATTGCTGTTGAAATGCGCCCCCGGGAAGGTCGTGTTCAGCCGGATACCGGAGCCGCCCACCGTGTCGATAATGTAGTTGTGATCCGCCTTGTGACCGCTGCCCCCGAAGATACCGATAGCGCCGGCCCGCCAGTTATTCTCAATCGTATTGTACGAAAAAGTGTTATTCACCCCATCCGGCGCCCCGAACGTATTGCTCGGCCAGACGGCCAGTCCGTCGTCCCCGTTATTGCGCACATTGGTATTGCGGACAGTAGAATTGCTGGTCCCTTGGGAGAAGTTGATGCCGTCCGCCAGATTGTTGCGGATGCGGCTGTTCTCTACAAGCAGATTGTTCGCAAAAATCGCCGGCGTCCGCGCATAATCCCCCACCCACATGCCGCACTCAAAATGCTCAATCCATACGTCATGGATGACCGAATTGTTGCCGAAGTTATCCATCAGGCCTTTATAGATGGCATTCTGATTGTACCGGGATCTCAGATTCGAGTTCATATAGACATTGCTGAAATCCAGCTTGCCTTGAACGCGGAAGGAGATTCCTCCCCCGGCTACATTCGGATTGGTGAATTGCAGATTGGTGTGCCAATAGCCCGCACCGGTGACCGTGAAGTTGTTGATCATGTTGCTGACCGAGCCAATGACCCACATGCTGCTCAGATTAAAAGTTCCAGCCGGAATATATAGAGATTTCCCGCTGGTGACAGCGGCTGTAACCGCACTGTTGAAGGCGGCCAGGTCGTCCTGTCCGTCTCCTGCCACTGCGCCGTAATCGGTGACCGACACTGAGTTGGCCGGACGGGCAATGGCTGCCGGTACAGGTTCAATCTCCAGGAAATCCACCCCGTATTCAAGGCTGTCTTCGTTGTTCTTCTGAATACGGATCGTGTCACCGGGCTGAAGTGGTGTATCCATCTTCCAATGAACTTCATCGAACCGGAATAGCGGACGTCCAGCACTTGGAGCATCACCAGGTTGGTCGCCGGAGAAGTACTGCCAGGAGTAATAGGAGGTGAGCGGAATCGTTTTGGCCTTGGTTCCATTCACGTATACGTCAAGCGCACCGGTAAGACCCATTCCGTCTGCCGAATCCGGCATCGTGAATCTCATGGTGACTCCGGCACCGCCTTGCCCCGCTCTCACTGTCCACTGTGCATAAGCTCCGTTAGACGGCAGGGCCACATAGTTCTGACCCGAAGCCTCGGAGGCAATCAGTGCCTGATCGAAATTCGGTGCGGATCTCAGCGCCGCCGAGCCTCCGCGGGTTGCGTCCTGTGTATCGTACCGGCTGTACGGAACACTTGCGCCGCGCAAAGCATATACAACCAGGTTCACAGTGTTCACATTATTGGCCTGCTTGGTTGTCACCTCATTGGCATCTGCGGCAATGGTTGTAGTGACCGTATAATTGCCGTTCACTGCACTCCATGTGCCGGCAAGCGACACATTGACAGAAGCCCCGGCAGCAATCACGCCACTGTATGAACCCGTGAAGGTCTGCACTGTCGAGCCTGCGGCGTTCTTCAGGGCTACTGTGATGCCATGGGCACCGCCTGCGGAAGCAACATTGCCCTGATTCTTGACATTAACTGTGAAAGATACATTGTTTCCCGCAGCCGGTGTCCCCGGTGACCAGGAAGTCGTCCCGACAAGGTCGGAGCTGGAGACTGGAGCAATTACCAGCGGCGAAGAATTCGTATAGCTGTTGTTGCTTTCGTTCTGCTCAATAATCTGGCCCGCCTCATCTACCTTGGCACTGAGCGGATAAGTACCAGCTGTTAGCGTCCCTGCATTGTAGGAGACGGATGCCGAAGCTCCTGCTGCCAACGCCGCTACTGGAGCCGAACCCGCCAGCTCGTCGTTCAGATAGAAATTGATAGTCGTCGCTGCGGCTGCGGCTGTACCGCTGTTCTTCACCACAGCATTCAGGGTCACCGCGCTGGTCTCCACCGGAGAAGCAGGAGTCCAGCTCATACCAGTAATCGTCAGATCCGGGTTCGCTGCCGGTGTGCCGTATACCTGGAATTCGGCAATTTGTCCTCCGGGCGCACCGGAGTTGGCGGCGATAGCAAGCTGAAGCCGCTTAACGGTTGCTGTCACGGGGATGGTCACCGTGTTGCCTGATGCCGGATTGAAGGTATAGTTCTGGGCGGCAACCAGATTGCTGAAGGTTGTTGAATTCTGATTGTGTCCCAGGACTTGAATATTCTGCGTCCGGGTTGCCCATTCGACAGCCGGATTCAGCTTCAGCACAATGGAAGTGATATTATGATTGGCTCCAAGGTCAAGCGTAAGGGTGCTGGGATTCCCGCTGCCTTCCCAGTAAGTAGCCGTGTTGTTATCGTTGGCATTACCGGCAATGAAATTCTGTGTGCTGGAGGAGGCGCTGATCGCCTTACCAATGGCGATGTTCCCTCCAGGGGACACCGTTGGTGTAGGCACCGGTGTTGCTGTCGGTGCTGGTGTTGGTGCGGAAGTTGGTGCCACAGTAGCTGTAGGGGCCGGGGTAGTTACCGGCGTTGGCGTTGGTGTAGGGGCAGTTGTTGGAGCTACTGTAGATGTAGGTACAGGTGTAGCAATGATTGCAGATGCTACCGTAATTAGATCCAAATTAACGTTGCCCGTATCCCCCGCATCGTATTTGTAAGCAATGCTATTACTGCCAGCATTCAGCGGGAGGGCTTCAGCCTTCGTGCTCCAGGTGTCCCAGTTCGCCAGGTTCGGCAAGGTGGTCTGGCGCTGCTTAACTCCGTTCACGTAGATACTGATCGTCTTGTCGCTTCCGCTTGCATTGGCATATTTCAGCGTAACGTTCCGTGTACCCGCCGCAGGCACATTTACCGTGAAGGTGGTTGCCGGACCTTGGACCAGATAGTTGTCAACGAAGCCTGTGCCGGAGTATCCGGCATGGTCCGTATTCACTTTTGCGCCCCCGGAGAGTGTAGCGTCTTCTGCTTCATAGGTACCTGCTGGAACAGGTGATGCAGTAGGTCCCGCTGTAGGCACAGAAGTTGGGATGCTTGCTCCGTAGATTTCAAGCTCGGACAATTGGCCCGCAGGCCATGCCGTATTCGTGCTGAACAGCAGACGGACATAACGCATGCTGGCAGCGGTGAAGCTCACCGTGACACTGTTGTTCGCCACCGCAGGGTTGAAGATATATGCGGCCGAAGCAACGATATCCGTGAAGGTAGAGCCGTTCGTACTTCCCTGAACAGCCAGTGTCTGCGTCCGCGCCTCCCAGTTGACTGGTAACTTCAATACAAGCTGGTCAATACTGGTGAGCGTACCCAGATCGACCTGAATCCACCCAGGAAAAGCATCATTTGCGCTCTCCCAATACGTATTCTGATTACTGTCCTTAACGTTATCCGGCGTATAATTCTGGGATTGCCCGCTGGCGGTAATGGTTTTGTTAAGTGCAAGATTCGGTCCGCCCGCTGCCGACGAACGGGTAAGCGGTCCAGCCGCCATGAAGAGCGTGGAGATGAGCAGCGTAACTACAAGTGACCATGTAACATACTTGTCGCGCATTCTATTCCTCCTTAATCTGATGTGGAACGACACACAGTGATATTCACAGCCCTCTAATGATAGCGATTACAACGATTACAAAATCGAAGAATAACTCAGCACACCCTCCCCTCTCTGCAATACACACTCATTATAGGTTTAATGCAGAGCACTCTTTAATAGCTATTTCTACGGAAAAGATAGGTGATTCTATGAAACTGATCATTGAGCATGATGGATAAGAAATTAAAATTTCATTAGGCACTGGGGGTGATCTATCTCATTTACCCGTCATACACATAGAGGATAAAAAAGACCACAACACGGGCGGCTAGCTCGCATTGTGGCATTGTTGGTTGTATTGTGCGATCTTGTTAGGGGAGTTGTAAATTTGCTCACATAAAATATTTTGTTGTAAACAGTGAAAAGCTAACCTTTAGTATAAATTATCAAAGAAATCGTTAAAACTATTAGATAAAAAATACATGTTGTCCATTTCTTCATCTGGTTCCATATCATGCATCCAGAAATATATTTTTCCAAAGTATTCCTTACTAACCCCTATACAAATCTCATTTCCTCCTGGATCACTGCCGATTGAAATAAATCCTTCAGGTAATTCACCATCTAAAAACTCAAACACTTTCGCCAAGTTTCCTTTCATATCACCGATTCCGTAAAATTTATTTACTACACTTTCACCCTCTACATCAGAAATCTTAAAAGTTGATGCTTCAGGATACCCTCCATTATATTTAAGTAAAAAATCAATATACTGCTCAGGAAGACTAAGAACATATTGACCTTCAAATTCACGAATTTCATTTATATTTATTTTCTCGTTAGTTCGATCCATATTCGCCATAATTACACTCCTTGTCTATTTTTTCCATTCACTGCAGACTGACCTCCAATATGTCTAAATTCTCTATGAATGTCTTCATCAACAAGAATCATTGTCTTTCCATCTTCATGGTGATGCCACGTGTAACCTTCGGGAGGCTTATTAATTGCTGGCACCGGTGGATCAGAATCCTTATTAAGACCTGCTTCTAGATTTGCCTTTTTGAAATCTTCTTGAGGATTTTTTGGTACAGT
Source organism: Paenibacillus sp. FSL R7-0333 (assembly GCF_038000365.1). Lineage (NCBI taxonomy): Bacteria > Bacillati > Bacillota > Bacilli > Caryophanales > Paenibacillaceae > Paenibacillus > Paenibacillus sp. FSL R7-0333. The sequence continues at coordinate 3,370,475 of NZ_JBBOBZ010000001.1, read as the reverse complement.
AACATCAATTGTTTGTGGTTTAACAGTAGGGTGAAAATATGGTGAAAAATCAGGATATCCATTGGGATAACTTACTGATTGTCCCTCTTTATTAGTATAAGTCCACGTTCCCTTCTCATCAATCGAGATTTTACCACCTTTGTTCAACCATTTCTCAGGCATAGGAGAATTCATAGGTTTGGTTTCAATTATTTCTTTAGTGAAATCTGACAGTTCTAATCTACCTGTCTTTTTCCCTGTCCCCTCAACCCCACCCTCCACCCCATCCATAAACCGCTGCTGCACCGGCGTCTTTGGCAAGGCTGGAGTATCGGGGATCTCCCCTATCTTGAAAACAAACCCTTCCGGCGTCTGCACCACCGGACCCAGATTCGGAAGCTTCTGCCTAATCCCTTGCAGGGCATCCTTCGCCGCTTGGCTGACGGCGTCTTCTACCTCGCCTAGGACTTTCCCCACTTTGCCTGCTTTGGTGACCTGGAATCCGGGGACCAGAATCGACGCAACCGAGCCCAGCATTTTCGCTTTCTCTTCCGGAGTGCCCTCATCAAATTGATGATACGCCATCTTCGCCGCTTCCACCAGCACTTCGGGATGGTCAATCAGATATTGCGCTTGCTGCTTCATTTTTGTGGTGGTTTTGACCGGGTCCACAACTAGCTTGAAGGCAAAGGTTGCCGTATCCGCCACGCCCATGACGATCTCTTTCACCAATCCTTCGGTAAAAGCCAGCACTACATCTCCTGATTGACGGACCTTGCTCTCCCATTTCGTGAGGCCGTACGTGTTATCCAGCCACCCCAGATAACTGGTGTACATGGGGGTGAGATATTCATTCGGCACATAGACTTTCGCTTGATAAAAGTCCCACGTAGTCTCATTTTCCTTGTTGTCTGCGGTAATTAGCGTGCCGTCCGGCAGCGTGAGCGGCGGCCCGTTCAACCGCCGCTCCGCTTCGATCTGCTCTTGAACCTGCTTAAAAGCCGCTGCGATCTGAATTTCCTGCCGCTTCGCCGCAAGCTGACTCCGCGCATATGCTCCGGCGGCGGTTTTCTCCATCGCCAGCCGCAAAAGCAGTAAATATTCTTCGTTATGTAGTAAGGGGACCTTGTCCACCGTAATCGACGGATCATACTCACAGGCGGTAACTGCTGGTTGCTTGTAATGGGCGCTTAGATCCTTGCCGGATTCATAATAGATCTCGGCTACGCCTAGAGAAGCCAGCTTCTGCCGGGCTTCTTCGGCCTTCGCATGAACAGCCTCCATCTGCGCCTGATTGCCGAACGCCTGATACACCTTGAAGGCCATCTGAGCCTTGGCGATCTGATTCCGCGCCGCGAAGATATCGTTCAGTTTACTTTGTGCAGCTATACTCTCTACGGTCAAGAGGCCCGAGGTTTGAATAACATTCCTGAGCTGCTGCACCACCGGGTCCCTGCTGAGTTCATCTTTTCCCGATAAAGCGGCAATCGAAGTGATGAGATTCGTCGCACTTCGCTGCACAAATTCAGGGATGGAGATCCGTCCGGCTGCTGGTTGCAGCCCCAAGCTTCCAAAAGCCGCGAGCAGCAGATTAAATTGGCCTGTCAGCTTGTCTGCCTGCCGCTTATTCTCTTCCTGTAGCTCCGATACGCCTCTTAGGGCGACCCGGATAATATCCTCTAACTTCTCCGCTTCTACGGTTAATTCATTAATCAGGACCTGAGCACTGACAAGATGGTCGCCCATGGGAATGCCGCCCCAGCTACTGGACTGGCCCTTCAATTGAAGATATAACCGGTTGGTGTCCTGACTCACCTGGCCAATCTTCGACTGTAGGCGCCTGACTTCATCTTCGTTAAATACAAGCTTCGTGGAAGACACTATGATCCCTGCTTCCTTCTCCAGAATGGATTCCAATGTACAATATTAGGATTCAATATATATCCATTATTGATATACATATCCCTTTATTATCGGATTTATTTTCCATTAAGTTTATAGAAGTGAATTCTTCATAGTGCCCGTATTTCCACAGCAATCAGATATGTAAGTCTCGAATATACCATGCATCGCAGGCATAGTGCTCTGAACCGGCCAGCGGGCCGTCCATCCGGCTGAACCCGTGCTTGATATAGAAACGGCCAGCGGCCTGCATCGTCAGCAGCGTCTCCAGGTAACACTTGCGGTAATGTTGCTTAGCGAAGGCAAGCGCCGTATCCAGCAGCTTTGCTGCAACGCCTTGGCTGCGGATGGCTGCGGACAGGTACATTTTCTGCAATTCACAGATCTGCCGTGCTTCGTCAAAAGCCGCAATCCCGCAGCCGCCCAGCACCTGCCCATCCACTTCAACAATCCAATAAGCCCGGTTTGCTGCGCTATTATAATAGGTATATAAGTCTTGCAGGCTGTCATCTGCCCAAGCCAAGCCTTTGCGGTTGCCGCCGAATTCAATCAGGCATTCCCGGATAATCCCCTCAATGGCTGCATTATCCCTGCGCTCAATGGGACGGATGGTAATCATATGGTAGTCCTCCTTTTACCCTCTATCTTCTTCGTTTCCTGCTTCAATATCTAGATAATCTATCATATCATTACCTCGTGATCGCTGTCACACACTAGCAATGGCTAGGCTCCCCCTCCAGTCGGCTCCTTCCCGCTGAACGATTAGCCTGCTATACTGGGATTTGCAAGTAGGATAAGGAGTGAGAACAGATGAACAAGCTGGTATTTTTCCTCGGACCCGGAGGGGCGGGCAAAACCACACTAGCCAAGGCTGTTGCAGCCCGGCGTCCGGCGGCGGTGTTCGATATGGACATTCTGCTGCGTCCGGCAGCAACCGCGATCATGACTATGCATGGGCTTGACCCTGACGACAGGGATTCCGATGAGTATAAAAGACTATGCCGCGACCTAGGCTACCGCATTACCATGGATGCAGCGCTGGATAATATCGGTCTGTCCAGCGATATCTACGTGGTGGGTCCTTTTACCAAAGAAGCGGCCGATCCGGAGGGATCGGCCGCGAGCTGGCGCGCATCGGGCGCACACTGGAGGAAGTCGAGGTCAAGGTAGTCCTGGTAGGACTTGCGGATGCAGCCATGTTCCGTGAACGGCTTGAAGGCAGACATTCCGCGCTCGATGCCTGGAAGTTCGCCCATTGGGAGAATTTCAGCGCTTCTCTAGGTCTCCGCACCGTAGCCTGGCCGCTCCCATCTGCACAGGTGGCGCAGATCGACAATTCCCATCCTGACCGGAATGTCGCTATAGCGGCGGTGGAGGCTTTTATTTATGGAGAGGAAGCTACCGCTTAACCGCATGAACATAATGAATCGTCTCAAAAGCGCTTAGAGCATCATTCCGGCCGCTGAAAAACCTCTCGTTGATCTCAACCGGAGACAGGTGCTCGTAGACTAGCAGCCCGGCCTCGGCCAGCAGCTCCTCTATCTCCGAATAGCTGAACCAGGATTGCATGGGCTCGCCGCTGGCAGCAGCCATTTGCACCATTTTAGCCACCCGGCCGGACACGCCCTGCTCTTCCATTAGATACTCATCTGCATAATCCAGAACGATAGAGCTTCCTGAGGGAACTTTTGCGAGCAGCTCCTTAATCAGGCGGGCATTCTCCTCCTTGGTAAGGTAGTAGGATACCCCCAGCAGGCTGAACAAGGTCTTAGCTTCGGGATCGAATCCCCGATTAAGCAGACTGGAATAAGAGAATTCGCCCGTGAAGTCCATGGGGACGAGATGAAGATTGCTGGGAACCTCAAGCTGTGCGTCCTTAAGCCTCTGCTGCTTGGATGCCTGGGTAGCAGGAGCATCTACTTCAAAAATCGTGAGCTGCTCCATAAGCGTAGGATAACGGTAAGCAAAGCTGTCCAGCCCCGCGCCAAGAATTACATACTGCTTCAGCCCGAGACTCAGCTCATGCAGCACAATAGCCTCACAGTAGGCAGCACGTGCCAGCGGTGTGGGGGATAACTGAACCTGGACAATCCATCTCAAGATGGCTTCAGGATCGTCCGGGTACCTCTCCGCGATCTCGGGACTGAAGAATGCAATTCCCTGCACCATATTCCTGCGGATATCCGCGAACTCCTGCGGTGATATCAGCTTCGGCGCCACATCATCATTGAAGATCTTGGGATTGTCATATTGACTGTGATAAGCTCGGCCAAAAGCGGCCACTAAGGCAGTCATGCTGGACTTGTTCTGCTTCATTCGTGATTCCTCCATGCAAAAATAAGATTCCCCTGGCCAGGAGAACCTTATTATATACACAAACTATTAATATGTAAATTATAGCATAAAAAATTTTTTTTGTCAATGATAGATGTTACAATATTCCTTGTTCATCCTTGGTTTAACAAGCCCATTGGTCACTTTTTGAGACAGCCCCCTTCCCGTTAACTCAGCTAGGCTCTGCTCTAAGATAAGCACCAGCTTCACTGAAGCTGGTGATCTCCCCGCTGCCGACAGCGGCACAGAGCGCCGCCCCTACCGCCGCTTCCTCAGCATGTTCACCAAGCTCAAGCGGTAGCCCGAAGGCCGCTTCGGCCTTGGCGCACAGGACCGGATTACTCCGCAGCGCATTGCCTGAGCCTATAAGGCGGCTGAATGTACCCGCGCCCTGCTGTTCCAGCTCTGTCAGGAAGCCGTGCAGTTCATCTACCATTCCTTGCAGAAAAGCATGGGCCAGCCTGCCGGGAGTAAAATTCTCCAGCGTGATTCCTTCCACACTGCCGCGCTTCTCCGGGTCTGTTCTTGTCCCCAGAAACTGTGTATTCACCGTAAGTCCTGTGCTGGCGCTTCCCGGCACCTCTTCACTGAGCAGCCTGGACATCAGGGAATAGAGATCTGTCGGCGCTTCTCCGGTGTATGCGGTGATCAGCTGCCGGAAGAATCCCTCCAGCAGGGCATACGACTTGCCGCCGCTCAGGGCGGCCCCAACCATCAGCACCCCGCCGCCAGGGAACGGGCGTACCTCCATCGCGGAAGGAGCTTTGGCGCAGTCAGGCAACCAGGCCGAGAGCTGGCTTCCTGTGCCGATGTTCAGCAGCAGGGATTCTCCGGGCTGCGGCACGCTGCCCAGGAAGCTGGCCTGATTATCCCCAAGCGAAGTGTATACGGGAATGCCTTGTGCCGTGCTGCCGATTGCCGTCCCGGAGGGGACGACCTGCGGCAATAACGAACAATCGATGCCGGCCATACCAATCGCGTTTCTATCGAAATCCCCTGTCCCCAGACTGAAGCCCCCGATCCCCGCTGCCTGCGTTGCATCAATCAGCGGCACTTCACTGTTCACCAGCCTCATCGCAATATAGTCCGCAATTGTGCAGAAGCTGACTGCGCGTTCAGGGACAAGCTGCCCGGACACATTATAGTAATGGGTGGCGAGTCCATAGCCGGGAGCTACAATGTACCCGGTAAGATCACTGAACTGCTGCGCATAGGTAGGACTGTCCATCCCTCCGGTGAGCTGTCCCGCCCGTCCATCCTGCCAGGTATACAGCGGACCTGTTGCCCTCCCGCTTTTATCCAAATAGACAATGCCATGCATCTGCCCGGTTAAGCCAATTCCCGTTACTTCCGGCTGCTGCGCCAGCAGACGTTCAAGTATATGTTCCACCTGCTTCACAATCAATTCCGGGTCTTGCAGCCGCTCCCATTCCTGATTCAGGCTGATAGGCAGGTCCGCTTGTGCTTCCGTAATACTATACAGAATCGTACGTTTCTCCAGATCATAGAGTAGCCCGGAGATGGATGTAGTTCCGATATCTAGTCCGGCCGTAATCATAGGCTCCATCCTCTTCCCTGTTGTATAGCCCAATGTTAAGCCTTCGCGAAGGATAGCGTCAACCGGGCGCATAAAACACTATGAAGCAAAAGATACTAGACCAGAGAAAGATAACTATACACGGAGGTACATATATGAGACTTCACAACAAAGTAGCTGTAGTAACCGGGGCGGCCTCCGGGATGGGGAAGGCGATTGCCATCCTGTATGCGAAGGAAGGAGCCAAGGTCGTAGTGGCGGATATTCATTTGGAGGCTGCGGAGACGGTGGCCGGTGACATTAAAGCTCGCGGCGGGGAAGCTCTGGCTGTACAAGCAAATGTTGCAGATGAGTCTGATATCCAGAATCTGATCGACAGTACAGTCAGCACCTACGGCACGGTAGATATTCTGGTGAATAATGCGGGGATCATGGATAACTTTGAACCGGCGGGTGATATTGAGGATGAGAGCTGGGAGCGGATTCTCGCCGTCAATACAACTTCGGTGATGCGTGCTACGCGCAAGGTACTGCCTATTTTCCTGGAAAAACAACAGGGTGTTATCATTAACGTTGCCTCGGTAGGCGGTCTGTTCGGTGCCCGTGCCGGTGCGGCTTATACAGCCTCGAAGCATGCGGTTATCGGCTTTACCAAGAACACCGGATTCATGTATGCTGCCAAGGGAATCCGTTGCAATGCGATTGCGCCGGGCGGTGTGGAGACCAATATTGGTTCAACCATGACCCATATCCATCCATTTGGCATGGAACGTACACAGCCGGGCATGGCGCTTAATCCACGGATGGGCCAGCCCGCAGAAATCGCACAGCTCGCCTTGTTCCTGGCTTCAGAGGAAGCAGGCTTTGTGAATGGGGCAGTCATTACCGCAGACGGCGGATGGACTGCTTATTAGCAAAGGCCATCCCCCGCATGCTACGGGAAGATGGCCTCTTTTCTTAAACTACATTTATTGCTTCAGCTCCGTGCATCCTGCACCCTGATATTGCTCCCGAACAAGGTGGAATCACTCGTCAGCTTGTAGGCCGGATACCCGGCCTCTGCTTCGAGGCGCATAACGTCATCGAACAGCAATTCCTGCTGACGGTCACAGAGGAAGGTGAACGGCTCGGTCTGAAACACAATATCGGTCGGCGAAGGCTCGCTGACTACCCGGATGACCAGCATGCCATTACAGCCGCAGTCCTCCGTATCGTAGAACATTTTGAATTGCCCGGGCTTCCCGGCCAGGCTCTGCTCCAGCCGTTCGCGGGTCATTGCATTAAGCTCAATCTGCATCTGTAATTTCTCCCTTCAGGACAACCTGTCCGGTATGCTGTATCTGTAGGCGACAAGTATAGTCCCTAATCTGCGCAGACCCGTGTGACAGCAGTCACTGTGAATGTGAAAATATAACTTTCTGCGCACATGACACATCAGCGATGAATTCTTCCCCCTGAATATAACACAGAAACAGGCGCTGCCATATCCTGGCCTACAGCCCGGAGATGTCAACGCCTGCCCTATTCTGCTTCACCCGATCTGCGAGCGTACGGCTTCTTCCAGATTCAGCAGCTCCGTTCTGACCTGGACTACCTCGCCGATTATGATCATGGCCGGATTGCTGATCTTCATCGCGGCGGCGACCTTGTCGATATTGCCAAGCGTGCCGGTCACGATCCGTTCGCGCACCGTTGTTCCGTTCTCAATTAGTGCAATCGGGGTCTGCGGATCTTTGCCGTGTACCAGCAGCTCCTTGCAGATCTCCTCCAGCTTGCTTATGCCCATATATATCACAAGCGTATCCACACCGTGGGCCAGCGCATCCCAACGCAGCGGCGAATCCTGGGTCTGGCAGCGGCTGCCGGTCACGATGGCGAAGGAGGCCGCCACACCGCGATGGGTCAGCGGAATGCCCGCAGAAGCGGCTGCGCCCACCGCCGAGGTGATTCCCGGAATCACCTCATAAGGAATACCGGCAGCGGCAGCGGACAACGCTTCCTCCCCGCCCCTGCCGAACACGAACGGGTCGCCGCCCTTTAGCCGGACCACGTGGCTTCCGGCTGCGGCATGGCGGATCATCAGCCGCTCTGTCGTCTCCTGCGGCATCGAATGCAGACCCGGCGCTTTGCCGCAGTAGATGCGTACAGCATCGACCCGGGCATAATCCAACAGCTCCTCATTCACCAGCCGGTCGTACAGAATCACATCGGCACATTGAATGCGCCGCAGCGCCTTCAATGTAATCAGCTCGGGATCACCCGGACCAGCGCCTACAATGGATATGCTGCCCTGCTTCATAGGCTTTTCTCCAGGGCAGGTGTGCCCGGGAGCCCCGCCTCTCCGCGTCCCGGAAGCTCTGCTGCCGCAGTTGCTCCGGGTTTGCTGGCTTTTTGCGACAAATAGAATAGCAGGCCCGTGAACAACAGCCCGCCCGCGAAGTTGCCGAGCAGCACCGGAATGCCGTTCCAGATCCACCAATCCGCCATAGTCACATTCGCTCCAAGCATCATCCCCGCCGGAATGACGAAAAAATTGACAACCGTGTGCTCGAAGCCCTGTCCGAAGAAGGTCAGGATGGGGAGCCACATGGCGAGGATTTTGCTGGAGGTGGATTTCGAGGTCATTGCCATCACCGCACCCAGCGTAACCATCCAGTTGCAGAGCATTGCCTTGATTAAGGCCAGCGCCAGCCCCTCTGCCCCCAGGCTCTGATAAGCCGTCGTCTTCCCTTCACTTGCCGTAATCAGCGTCTGCACCATCGGGTTCGACAGATCAGTGCCCATCTTCGTAATTGTCAGCCCATATAATGCGGCATAGATGGCGCACCCGATCAAATGTCCGAGTATGACCCAGAAGTAGTTCCCCAGCATGCGTCTGAGCGTAGTCTGCTTCTCCAGCACGGCCAGCGGGATCAAGGCGAAGCTGCCGGTAACCAGCTCCAGCCCGAGGAGAATAATCATTACGAAGCCTACCGGAAAAAGAATCGCGCCCACCATAGGGATCTTGGTCTGTGCCGCTGCGGTGAAGGCCAGTGTGGTGGCGCATGCCAGAATGGCACCGCCGAGACTGCCGCGGACAATGAGCTGCATGATGCCCAGTTCTGCTTTGGTTTTTCCCGCTTCAATCATGGAGCCCAGCACTTCGCCTGGTTTGACATAGTCCATTTATGAATCCCCCTTTATACGTGTCCATGGATGAATGAATCAGATCGTTAAGTACAAGCTGCCTGTGGCGTGATCGACTTCCACCTCATAGGTGGTCACATGTCCCGTATCGGGGGCCTGCACCTCGCCTGTATGCAGCTCGATCCGCCAGTCATGGAGCGGGCAGTGCACTTTGGAGCCACAGACCATGCCCTCCGAGAGCAGGCCGCCCTTGTGCGGACAACGGTTCTCCACCGCCAGCACCTCTCCGCTGCTAAGCCGGAACAAGGCAATCTCGGTATCGCCTACCCGTAATTTACGTGATCCTTTGATATCTACCTCATTCAGGTTGCCGATTAGCAGTTTGGTCATTGTCATTTCGGTTCCTCCTTAGACCGTCTCGGGTAACGAGATCGCTTCAAAATTCTTGCGCAGCTCCGGGGTATTCACAATCTGCTTCCATGGATCGGTAGTCAGGCTGAGCGTCTTCTGAATTCTCTCCACCAGCGCCGCCCGTTCCTCCGGTGATTCCAGCGCCTGCTTGATGCTGTCCAGGCCCACGCGCTCGATCCACTGTGCGGTCCGTTCATTCCATCCGGCTTGCTCGCGGTAGTATTGCAGGAACGCACTTGCCCATTCCAGGACCTCATCATCGGTCTTCACCACGCAGAGCAGATCGGTCGCCCGGACATGAACGCCGCCGTTACCGCCGACATGCAGCTCCCAGCCGCCGTCAATCGCCACCACCCCGAAGTCCTTGATTGTCGCTTCCGCACAGTTGCGCGGACAGCCAGATACAGCCAGCTTCACCTTCCCCGGAGCATTCAGCCGTTCAAAAGCCTTCTCTAGCCGAATTCCCATCCCCAGCGCATCCTGGGTCCCGAACCGGCAGAAGGTGGAGCCTACGCAGGTCTTTACGGTGCGCAGCGTCTTGCCGTAGGCATGGCCGGAAGGCATATCCAGCTCCTCCCACATCTTCGGCAGATCCTCCTTCTTCACACCCAGCAGATCCAGACGCTGCCCGCCAGTGAATTTGACCAGCGGCACATCGTATTTCACCGCGACCTCCGCTATCTTGATCAGCTCTGCCGGAGAAGTGACCCCGCCGTAGATTCTCGGCACCACAGAATAAGTTCCGTCCTTCTGGATATTGGCATGGTAGCGCTCATTCGTATATCTGGATTCATTCTCATCCACGTATTCCTCCGGCCAGAGCATGCCCAGGTAATAGTTCAGTGAAGGGCGGCATTTCGGGCAGCCTTCCTCGTTGCTCCAGGACAATACATGCATGACTTCCTTCACCGTGGTCAGCTTCATCCGCTTGATCTCGGCGACAATCTCATCCCGGCCCAGCGTCGTGCAGCTGCAGATGCCCTCTTTGACCGTAACGGCCGCCTCTCCGGCGTAGAGCTGGAGCAGTCCCTCTACCAATGGCTTGCAGCCGCCGCAGGAGGCGGAAGCTTTGGTGCAGGCTTTGATCTGTCCGACACTGGTACAGCCGCCGGCGGTAATCGCTTCGGCAATGGTTCCCTTCGTTACTCCGTTGCAGCCGCAGATGATCTCGTCATCAGGCATCCCTTCCAGCCGGTTGCCCTTGGGCGAAGCCAGCGCATCAGCCGGAATGCCGAGCAACAGTTCTTTCTCGCGCCCCTTGATATTCTCGCCCTTCTTGATCATCGAGAAGAGCAGCGCGCCGTCATTCGTATCGCCGAACAGCACGGCACCGATCAGCTTATCCTCCTGGATGACCAGCTTCTTGTAGATCCCCTCCGTCTCATCCTGGAACCAGAGCGCCTTCGTTCCGGGCTGCTCGTTGTATTGTCCCGCTGAGAAGACATCTACACCAGATACCTTCAGCTTGGTCGAGGTGACTGAACCGGCGTAGCCCTCTGTGGGAGCGCCTGCCAGTCTTTTGGCCAGCACAGCGCCTTGCTCATACAGCGGGGCTACCAGGCCGTAGGCAATGCCGCGATGCTCTGCACATTCCCCGACGGCGTAAATACCGGGCAGGCTGGTCTCCATATAATCGTTCACCACGATGCCCCGGTTCACCTCAATCCCGCTGTTGCGGGCAAGCATAACATTCGGCTTGATCCCAACCGCCATCACGATCAGATCGGCCTCCGCCATCTCGCCGTCTGCGAACAGCAGGCCTTTGACTCTCTTTTTGCCGAGAATGGCTTCCGACTGCTTCTTCAGCAGGAACTTCATGCCCTGAGCCTCCAGCTCTCCCCGCAGCATCCGGGATGCCGCCTCGTCCAGCTGACGCTCCATAATATACTCGTGAATATGAACTACCGAGACATCCATCCCCAGATGCAGCAGCCCTCTGGCCGCCTCCAGTCCGAGCAGACCGCCGCCGATGACGAGCGCCTTGCTGTATTTTTGCGAGACGTCCTGCATGATTTGAGTATCCTTGATGTCACGGAAGGCAATGACGCCCTCCTTCTCTGTTCCGGGGATCGGCAGCATGAAGGGATTGGAGCCGGTCGCCAGAATCAGCTCGTCATATGCGGCGGTAACTCCTTTATCCGTATAAACTGTACGTGCAGCAGTATCAATAGAAGTTACTGTGTGTCCCGTATACAAGGTAATATTGAAGCTGCGGTACCATTCGAGATCATTAATTACGATTTCATCCAGGCTTGCCCCGCCTGCCAGCACGGAAGACAGCATGATACGGTTATAGTTGGGATAAGGCTCTGTGCCAACAATCGTAATCTCGTACGCCTCCGGCGCCAATTTGAGCAGATGCTCAATGGCTCTGACCCCCGCCATCCCATTGCCGACTACTATCAGTTTTTTACGCTTCACTGTCATCTGTATCTCTCTCCTCTCCAGGTGCACAACAGAAATAGCCCGCTTCACTCCGCCCGGAAAAGATACATTTCCCGTAAGCGATATAAGTGAGAGCAGGCGCCATTGCCGCTTCAGCCGAATACATCGTTGTATTCGTGAATTGTTGAATTTGTTAAAACGACTATACTACAGCCGTCTACAATACGTCAATAATTATGACATATAAAATTTAATTAATTTAATTTATCGACAATAACGCTGAATTAGTGTTATATAATATAACATAGTCTATCCTGTAATTGGATTATCTGCAATCATACAAGATGTCTCTATTCTTAGGTAAAAGGAGCGTCGTCCCCCATGCATTCCCTGTTGGTTATAGAGCCTGCCGGAACAGAGAATCCCGCAGAAGCGCGCTCCTCTGATGGGCCTGATCACATCTTAAGCTCTTGCGGCTATGTAGTTGGAACCGCAGCGTCACCGGAGCAGGCCGCTCCGTTCATCGGCGATGCCGACGCCTTCATCCTCAACCTTCCGGTGACGGATATCAGCCACTGGAGATCCCTGCTGGTGCGGCAAAGGATCGCGCCGGTCATCTGGTGGTGTACCCCGCATACCGCTAACCTCTCCGTCTCTGCCTGCGGCGACGATATTATCGTGGACGGCATTCTGTCCCCTGCCATGGAGCCGCCGGAGATTCACTGGACGCTTCATTTCAGTGCCAGGCAATGCTTCGAGCGCAAGCAATGGCTGAAGGAACGGGAGCAGCTGCTCTCCCGGATCGAGGAACGCAAATGGATTGATATGGCCAAGGGCATTCTGTCCAAGGCCAAGAATATCAGCGAATCGGAAGCCTATGACCTGCTGCGCAAGCAGGCGATGAATGAACGCAAACGGATCGTCGATGTAGCAACCTCCATCGTCAAGGTCTACCAGATGCTGCAGGATCAAACTTAAGGAGAACGCCATATGATTAATATTCTTAAGGAAGTTGCCCGCGGCAAACGCGGTGCGAAGGATTTAAGCTACGGGGAAGCCGAATATGCGGCGGAAGCCATACTCCGTCAGACCGCTTCACCGGTCCAGATCGGTGCGTTCCTGATTGCAGAGCGCATGAAGCTGGAGAGCCTGGAGGAGCTGGAGGCTTTTGTGGCAGTCTGCCGTAAATACGCCTTCCGTGAGCCTGTTCACCAGGGAATCGACTGCGCCGGTCCGTATGACGGGAGAGTGCATTCCTTCATCGCTACCTTCCCAACGGCCTTTCTGCTGTCAGCCGCAGGTCTGCCGGTTACCCTGCACGGTTCAGCGGGCTTGCCGCCCAAATGGGGAATTACGCTACAGGATATTATCCAGGCCGGCGGAGTGGATATAGCCGGACTGAGCCGCAGCGACGCGGTTCATGCCGCTGAAGCCAGCGGGGTTCTGTTCGTGAAGTCGGAGCAGTGGTGCCCGCCGCTGGGGGAGCTTCGCGGACTCCGTGAGGATATTGGCATGCGGACGATTCTCAATACGGCTGAGAAGCTGATTGACTATTCCTGCTCACCGTTTATTGTATTCGGGATATTCCATAATACGGTATTCGACCGGATCTCCCGGCTCATTGTGAAGCTCGGCTATCAGCGCGGGCTGGTGGTGCAGGGTGTGGAAGGCTCGGAGGATCTGTACATTGACCGGCCGAACCGTGTATACCGGATTCAGGATGGAGCAGCGGAGCTGGATATCATTGACCCCGAGACGCTTGGCCTGGAGGTGACACTGCCTGAGGAGCAGGAGTGGACGGCTCTGCGGCAGCTCCGTATAGCAGAGGAGGTCCTGCAAGGCGGCGGGCACATGGCCTACTACAACCAGACGCTGCTGAACGCCGCTGCGAGACTGCATGCCGCCGGGCGTGTGAATTCTATTGAGGAAGGCGTCTATACCTGCAAGCCTCTGCTGGATAACGGGCGGGCCTGGACCGCGTATTCAAAATGGAAAAATGCAATACTCTGCAGCACAGCGGCTTCTCTGGGGCAGGCGCAGGCTTGACGGACACTAACTCTAGCAATGAAAGCAGACTGATCATCAGTCTGCTTTTTTAGTGCGACATTCAGCTACTATTGAAAATTCTAATCTCCTAATCTCATCTATTTGTCTATTTTATGGCATCTATGAACCTTTCATCTTTCCTTGAATATATTAAACAACCGGGATTCGAGTGCTTTATACAATTATCAGATTATTAGGAGGAATGACAATGGCTGTTCTATCTACTGGTCCCATTGAAAACAATCCAGTAAATGGGACAAGACCCACCCTATCATTAACCGTTAAGCTCGAAAATAGAGACCCTTCCAATTTTGCCTCAGTAACGATTCAAGGATATATGCTGAATGGAAGCCGAACATTGTATGTCAGTGAATCTATTTCGCTTGCACCAAATGCGGTAGCCACCAATAATTATTATGCGAATTTCAGCTTTGACTTTGTGATCACCTTCACAGGTGTAAGTTCCGCGAACTTCGCAGCTTCATCATGGGGCAAAAGCAGTACCGGGGCGCTTGTTACAGCTCATCGTTTAGTAGCTTCAGAAATGCTAGGAAGTGGAACTGGCATACCTGGGGCGACTGGAGCGACTGGATCCACAGGGGTGACCGGGGTGACTGGGGCTACGGGGGTGACTGGGGCTACCGGATTGACTGGGGCTACAGGCGTTACGGGAGCTACAGGGGTGACCGGGGTGACCGGGGCTACGGGGCTGACTGGAGCTACAGGTGCTACGGGAGCTACAGGGGTTACCGGGCTGACTGGGGCTACAGGCGTTACGGGGGTGACCGGGGCTACGGGGGTGACTGGAGCTACAGGTGCTACAGGAGTGACAGGAGTGACAGGGTTGACTGGGGCTACAGGAGAAACTGGTCCCTCTGGCAGTGCGACTGGAGCGACGGGTGCCACTGGGCCGACTGGGCCGACTGGAGCTACGGGGACGGGAGTTACTGGGGCTACGGGTGTTACAGGGGCTACAGGTGTTACGGGAGCCATTGGTGTTACGGGAGCCACTGGTGTTACAGGGGCCACTGGTGTTACGGGAGCCACTGGTGTTACGGGAGCTACAGGGGCTACGGGAGCCACAGGGGCTACGGGAACAGTGCAGCCAGATCCCTTTCAGGTGTATGTCCAGGCAGGAGCCGTTGGGGGAAACGGGACACAAGCCAGCCCTTTTGGTACCATTCAACAAGGTGTGACAGCCGTATCACCCAATGGTACAGTTTATATTATGGGCGGGACGTATCCTGTAACTGCTAATATCGGAATTAATAAGGTTGGCGTCACCATTAAAGGATTTCCCAATAGCCTGATTATCCTTCAGGCAGCGGTCATCGTCTTCACCGTTACCGGGAGCGGCGTGACGATTGATGGGCTGACCATAACGAGTGATAACCCATACGCTGTTGAGTTCATTCAAGTAGCGGGAACCAATCATACCATCATCAATAATGTGATCTATGGTCCGCCGCAGGCCGGACCTTCCTCCGGCTGGGTAGTAAACCGGGGGTTAGTGTCTGCTGCCAACAACATGACCAACTTGATCGTGCGGAACAATGTTTTTTATTCTTTGCGCCAGCCTGCCTATTTCAATCAGAATGCAACGGGTGAGATCATTAATAACATTGTTTACAATACACGCGGCTTCGTAAATGACCGGGCGGTTCTAGTCTATTCAGGCAACGCCTGGGGCAGTCCGGTGAATGCTGTGGATATCGCATTGCTCGTTGGAACGATTACAGGTCCTCCGTTTGATCCGTTGACAGATCTTAGCGCGAATAACAGCACCGCTACAATTCAGGACTCCCGTTAACCAAAGCTGCCGTTATCTGTATACAATAGAAGCGCATGTCCGTGTTAGTCACGAACTGCGCTTCTTGTCTGTTTCAGGAATCATTCATTATTGATCGCAAGTATACCTACTTCAATTCCACTGCCTGCTTCGTATGATCCGCTCCAGAGTGGTCGTCTTGAGCTTGGGGCTCACGCGCTCCACCCAGCTTGAACACCAATATCCCGCCTACGATAATAAGCACGCCGATCAGCTGGTTGAACGAGAACGGAACCTTCGCCAACCCCAGCCAGCCCAGTGAATCCCAGAGCAAGGCGAAGCCGAGCTGGGCAGTTAGTACAATCGAGATGGCATAGGTGGCGCCAAGGATTCTGGTGGCCTGGACCAGGCAGATTACGACCCCCACGCCGATCATTCCGCTTAACCAGTACCAGGGCTGCATGTGCTGCAGCGTGAACATATTTTTCCCTTCCATAATCAGCCCCATGACGAGGGAAGCGGCGAAGCCCATGCCCAGCACCAGTGTAGTAGTTGACCAGGAGCCCGTGTGCTCATTGACTTTGGCGTTGAAAATATTCTGTAAACTGACCAGCGCCCCCGCGATCAGTGCAAGTACTAACCCTGTTAACATATCTCTTGTCCCCTTCGTTTAGAACTTCAGTACAACTACCCCGAGAATCATCATCCCGATGCCGATAAACTGCGGCAGCTTCATCTTCTGCCGGACGACTCCGAACCAGCCCCTGATATCAATGATAAAGGTCAGGCAGAGCTGGGCAATCAGCAGCGCCGAGATCGTAAGCGTAACCCCGATGTTCTGAATGGCCGTCACCTCACTGAAAATCACGAAGGCGGCCAGACCGCCGCCGCTGATGTATAACGGATGTACCTTGCGGAAGCCGTGCTTTTTGCCGTCCCGTACCACCAGCGCTATCGCTAACGCCATGATGAATCCAGTAAGCTGGGTAATGGTTGCCGCCTGCCACGTGCCGATATCCTGGCTGATTCTGGCATTGGCTACCCCCTGAAGTGTAATGCAGGCTCCGGCCAAAAATGCGAATATGATCCCTCTCATCTATCTCTCTCCTCTTTTTGCTTCTCTGTACTTATTAAAAGCCAGTTCGCCGGATTGGAAAAGGACATATGTCCTATTCGGTAAAAGTGTGCTCGCCCCGCCGCCTGCATCGCCCTGTTAAAGAGACAACAAGCCCGTTCCAGGCCGGGTTCCGGCTCAAAACGGGCTTACTCTCTCTTCTATATTCAGGAGATGAGACTCATCTCCCGCAGCTTGTCCATGATGATGACGCTGACCGCCGATACCCGGTCAATATCCTTATAGGTTAACCAGGCCAATTCCTCGATCTCTGAAGCCGGGGTAAGCTCGCCCGTGAACTCTGCGGTCAGGCAGGTCATCCGTACGAGGATACCTTCCGCTTTGCCATGTGCCGGGGCTTCGAAGCTTCCGAACTCTGCAATCGTCTCCGGCAGGATCTGCACCGACAGCTCCTCCTCAATCTCGCGGACCAGGGTCTGTGCATCCGTCTCACCGGGCTCCCGCTTGCCACCGGGGAAATAATAGGTGTCCTTGCCTTTGGAACGCGCGCCCAGTACCTTGCCATCCACAACATAGATCCAGGCTACCTTATCTATCACATTAGTCATTGTCAATCTGCACCTTTCCTTCGATGTTACGCTGAAACGGCACTGCTCTTTTAAGAACCGTGTACCCGTTCCTGCTTGCTGCTTGAATATGCATATGCGCTCCGGCCTCTTCCCAGGGCACAGCATAACCCTCACCCTTGGCGCAAAAAATAGACGCCGAGGAGTAGGCCGGGTCCGCATTCTTATTATAATTCCGCTGCTCCACCACCGCCCCGGTCTGGTGGCAGGGCTCATATCCGGCCACTCTGAGCGACATCGATCCCTTGCCCTGCGTCATCGCCGCCAGTCTTACCCCGTAATTCATGAAGCTTGCCGCAGGAACCGTGCCCGTGATCACGGCCTTGGACGGCGTAATATCCGGGGGATCGAAGCGGCCGCCTGCTTGCTGGATATCACTCATAACCTTTCCCACATCGTCCGGATCTATCCTAATCTTCAGGTCGTAGACCGGCTCCAGCAGCAGATTCTCTGCCTGCTCCAGCCCCTGGCGCAACGCGCGGTAAGCCGCTTCCCGGAAGTCGCCGCCGCTCGTATGCTTATTATGCGCCCTTCCCGTAAGCAGGGTGATCTTCAGATCCGTCAGCGGGGAACCGGTCAATAGGCCGTGATGGCCGCTCTCCAGCAGATGCTGCTCAATCTGATGCTGATAGCCCGCCGCCAGATCATCCGGGTGGCAGCGGTTAATGAAGGTAATCCCGCTCCCCCGTTCCCCGCCCTCAAGCATCAGATGAACCTCGGCGTAGTGGCCCAGCGGCTCGAAATGCCCGCAGCCATAGACCGTACCGGCAATAGTCTCCTTATAGAGAATCTCCGGCGCGCCAAAAGAGATCTTAAGCTGAAACCGCTCCGCCACAATCTGCTCCAGAATCTCAAGCTGTATCCCGCCCATTACATGAATATGCAGCTCCTGAAGCTCTTCATCCCAGCTTACATTCAGTGACGGATCTTCCGCACCGAGCTGTCCGAAGGCCTGCATCAGCTCCTTCAGGTGCACGGGTGGCTTGAAGAGCACCTTGGATTTCAAGGTGGGAATAAGTCCGCTGCCCTGCGCGTCCTGAAGTGCGCCCACTCCCGCACCCGGAAGCACGGAGCTTAGGCCGACAACGGCGAACAGCTCCCCGGCGGCAGCCCAGTCAGCAGCGCTATAAGCAGTACCGTTGTACTTGCGGATTCCGGTAATCCGTTCGGAGGTTGGTTCTGCTTCGGGTCCATACGTCAAGAACTCGCGGTTCTTCAGCACGCCTTGAAGGGCTTTGATGTAGGTGATGCGGGTCCCTCTGGCATCGTGGCGGATCTTATAGACCCTCCCGGCAAAAGGCAGCCGATGATCGTACTCCGTGAACGTGAGCGCATCCAGAACCTCCAGAAATTCACCCACGCCCTGGTCCAACAGCGCAGAGCCCTGCATACACGGAAAAATCTCTCCGCGCTTCACCATAGACCTCAGCGCACTGCCGCAATCGCTGTCCTTCAGCGTGCCTTCAAGATAAGGTTCCAGCAGCGTCTCCTCGCGTTCGGCAAGGAACGATTTCATCTCCTCGGTCCACGCAGCTTCCGGCTGCTCCGGCAACAGCAAGGCATCACCGCTAAGCAGCTGCCGGATCTCTTCCAGGACTCGCTCAGGATCACTGCCTGCACGGTCGGTTTTGTTAATGAAGAACAGGGTGGGAATCCGGTGCTGGCGCAGCAGCTGCCAGAGCGTTTCGGTGTGGCTCTCTACACCCTCCACCGCGCTGAGAATTACCACTGCATAGTCCAGCACTTGCAGACAGCGCTCCATCTCCGGGGAGAAATCGACATGGCCCGGCGTATCCAGCAGGAAATAGCGGGCATCCTTATAGGTGAACTCCGCCTGATCGGCGAAGACGGTAATCCCGCGTGCTTTTTCAATCTCATGGGTATCCAGGAACGTATCCTGATGGTCCACACGCCCCCGGCTGCGGATGGCTTCGGTATGGTAGAGCAGCTGCTCGGCGAAGGTCGTCTTCCCGGCATCTACATGGGCGAGCAGTCCGACAGTTATATTCATACGGTACCGCTACACCTCTCCACGGATATATGGAACCACTTCTGACTGGTAAAAGGCAGCCAGGCGCTCCATATCCCCTGGGCTGAAGGAGGGTACATCCAGTGTGGCCAGATTATCGTTCACCTGAGCCTCATTCTTGAAGCCCGGAATCACACAGCTGACAGCCGGATGGTCCAGAATCCAGCGCATGGAGGCCCGTGCCATATTGCCGCGTCCTTCAGCGATCCACTCCAGCTTCTGCGCCAGCTCCACTCCCTTACCAAAAGGCAGCCCGGCAAAGGTCTCGCCCACATTGAACTGCTCCCCGTTCGCGTTGAACCTGCGGTGGTCGTTCTCCTGGAAGGTACTGGACGCTGTGAACTTGCCCGTCAAGAGACCGCTGGCCAGCGGCAGGCGCACCAGAATTCCCGCACCCTTGGCCGCAGCCTGCGGCAATAGCTCCTGTGCCGGCTGCTGCCGGAACAGATTGAAGATCACCTGAAGCGCCGCAACGCCAGGATACTCCAGGCAGAGCAAGCCCTCCTCGATAGTCTCTACGCTGACGCCGTAGTGGCGGATTTTACCCTCGGCCTTCAATTGGTCCAGCGCTGCGAACACACTGCCATCGCGCAGAATCTCCATCGGCGGACAGTGGATCTGATACAGATCAATCGCTTCCCGCTCCAGACGCCGCAGGCTCTGCTCACAGTATTCGCTAATCCGGCGTGCGGAGTAATTCTCCGGGTCATGGATATCACCGGCGCGGCAGAACTTCGTGGCAATATGTATCTCGTCCTGCTTGCCCCGGGTCGCCTTGGCGAGCAGCTCCTCCGCATGGCCTCCGCCATAGACATCTGCGGTATCGAAGAAATTCACGCCCTGCTCCATCGCCGCCTGCAAGCCTCTCAGCCCGTCCTCATCCTTGCTATTCCCCCAGTCCCCGCCAATCGCCCAAGTGCCAAAGCTGACCTCACTGACAGACAGACCCGTATTTCCCAGCTCGCGGTATTTCATCCTATGAACCTCCGTTTATGAGTTTGTGTGGAACCGTTCACAACTCTTCTTATTATGAAGGGTTTGGGCGGTCAGGTCCAGTTGGTAGGCCTGAATGAACATTCATATGGACTTCCCGCCTGCGATCTGGACGATCTTCTGAATCGTGCCGGGTACTTCATCGCTGTCGTTGATTACAAACAGATGCTCCGACTCACTCTCCGTTGGCGGCTCCGCCAATCCCTTCTGTGAATCCGCAATTTGCCGGGTCAGCACTACATCGAAGCTGTTTGATTTTCTAAGGATAGCTGTACTCCGCTGACTACTCGCTACACGCGAATACAGCACATCATCAGGCAGATTGAAATATACCAGCACACTAACCAATCCCTTCTGATGAAACCAATCCAGCATTCGCAGGCGGCCTTCCCTATTGGAGTTAGCGTTACACATGATAATGTGCTGCTCCGTCTCATGAACGGCATAATCCACGATAGTCCGGGTCAAGGCATCCTTGAGCGTATTTTCCCCATGCTTGGGCAGGAGACTTTCGTAATGAGTATTGATGAATTCCGCAAGATCATCCCGGTCAATAACGGCTGATTCAGGTAAGCGCCGCTCTAATTCTCTGGCAAATGTGGTCTTCCCGCTATGCGTTTTACCGACTGTAAGGATTGCTAACCTCTTCATCAATATCGCTCCTCTACGTTAATAGGTATTATCCTTCCATGACAAAAGCAAATACCGGATAACTCTCCACCGGCTCGAAGCCAAGCCTCAGCGCCAGCTTATGTGAAGCTACATTCTCATGCGTTGTTTCCCATAAGGGAAGCATTCCCTGATCGAGATAGTGGCTGATTAACGATGCAGCGGCGAGCGTAGCATAGCCCTTCCCGCGCTCCGATTCTACATGAGTATCTACATCAATGAAGTACCTGTTGTTCACGCTGAAGCCGTTATTTTTGCAAAAGGAAACTACCTTATCCCTAATCTTCACTACAGCACCCGTGGCAGTCAGCCCAACGAACCTGTCATCTCTTGCAGACCTATTATGCTCCGGTAGGGTAAGAACAGGAAATTCCTCGCAGGCGACAGATAGATCTCCCTCCAAGGGGATAGCAGCACGCCTGTTTTTCAGCTGAATAAATCGTTCGCTATTGAACTCATAGACCGACTCCATATGTCTGTCTACGCTCAGCCCGGCAATCTCCAGCTTCAATAGTTCCGTCCATGAATCACTATCATCCGTATAGATCTCGAACCATTTCTCTAGCCTCTGCTGGCAATCAGGTACGACTACCGTCTGCAAAAAGGTCACCAGCTTCAGCCGGTTGATCTCAGTACTGATATCTCCGGCAGCATACATCCATCTCCCCGTAGCCCATACCACAGCCAGTGTCGGCGCTTCCGTATGATCAGCAAATACCCGCCCGGGATAATTCTCCAGCAGGACAGATAAGGCGGGAAGGTGATGCTTTTTACCGGCATAAAAATCATAAACTGCAGCAAAATTCTCAGGTTGCAGCTCCAAAAGCTTATTCAGCTCATTCATTACGCTTCCCTCCATGTATGTATCTCACTTCAATACCGCAGCACCAGTACAAGCCGCATCCCCCGCTCAAGCGGCTCCGCGAAGATATCGCCGCCCATCTTCTGCAGCAGCTGCTTGCAGATGAAGAGGCCGAGGCCGTTGCCCGGCTTGCCGTCCGCATTGGACCCGCGCCAGAAGCTGGTGAAGATATGGGGCAGCTCGCTCAGGAGCAGCGGCTCTCCCGAATTCTCGATCACAATCAGCTGGCGGTAATCCTCCTCGCGGAAGGTAATAGAGATCGACCTGCCGTCTCCATACTTAATGGCATTCTCAATGAGATTATTCAGCACCTCATGCAGCCGTTCTTCGTCCCCAAGCAGCAGCTTGTCCTGATAAGCACCTGCCGTGAGCTCCACCTTCAGCAGCTCCAGCCGATCCTTATGGTTACGGATGACCTTGCCGACCAGCCCTTTGAGATAGAACTCTCCCGGTACCACCTCTATATTCTGCAAAGAAGAGACGGAAGCGGTGATGATCCCGCCGATCAGCTGCTCCATATGTTCTGCTTGCTGACCAATCAGCCGGGCGGCCGATTGCCGCTTGACTTCGCTGTCATAGAGGCCGTCCGCCAGGGCGCTGGCGTAGAGCCTGATCGTGGCGACTGGGGTTTTAAGCTCATGCGAGAGGGACGCGACCAGCGTCTGGCGGTCCTTTTCCAGGCGGAGATTCGTCTCTTTCTGGGTATCCAGTGTCTGCCGCAGCAGGTCCAGCCCCCACACGAACCGGCCGAAGTACCGGCTACGGTGCTCCTTCATACCTATGCTCAGCTGCCCCCTGGATAACTCATAAGGCAACTCCTGCAGAGTATGGAACGGCCGCAGAATCTGCTTACGGATGTAGAACAGCAGCACCATCACGGCTCCAAGCGCCGCCAGCAGGAACAGATTCAGAACCAGAAGCGCATGAACCTCCGGCCCGGGCATCCGGTAAGAGAACCTTAAGTATCCTGCGATTTGCTGATCCGCATACAAGGGCTTGACCGTGAATTCATTGGCATCCCCCACCCCGATACCGGCAAAAAAGCGCTGAACCTCTTCCGGCCCCGCTTCCTTCCCGATCCAGCTTAAGTCCTTCACGTAGGTATACCGGTTCTGATCCGGCAGCAGTTCCTCCAGAGGCATTCCTCGCTCCGCCTGGTCATAGATCCGGTTAATCTCTATCCGGTAAGCCTTCCCGGCCGTCCCTGTCTCCCTGTAGGATACATATCCATTAAGAGCCGCTATGAACGTCAGCCCGAGAAGTAACGCCCAGAGCATCAGCCTGTTAAATGCCTTCATATTTATATCCCACTCCCCAGATGGTAACGATGCGCCTTGGATCTTTGGGGTTATGTTCGATTTTGTCCCGCAGCTTGTTCATATGTACGGTCAACGTGGACGGCTCACTGAAGCTGTCTGCCCCCCATACCTGCTGGAACAGCCACTCCTTGCGAAGCGCTTTGCCCTTGTTGCTCATCAGCAAGACCAACAGCTCGTACTCTTTGGCTGTCATCCCGAGCGGCTGCCCGCTTCTATATACTACTCTTGCGGTCTGATTCACTGTAAGTTCGCCATCCGTCAGCAGCAGCTTGTTCTCGTTCATCTCATAGCTCCGCCGCAGGTGCGCCTTGACCTTCGCCGTCAGCAGAGGAGCCGAGAAGGGCTTCTCCAGGTAATCGTCCGCACCCAGCTCAAGCCCGATAATCTTGCTCTCATCCCCGTGGCGTGCGCTCATGATCAGAATCGGCAGATTGAACTTCTCCCTGGCGATTCTGCATACGGCGAAGCCGTCCAGCCCCGGCAGCATAATATCGAGCAGCAGCAGCTTGACGGCATTCGTCTCCAAATAAGCCAAGCCCTCTTCCGCAGAGGCCATACTGCATACAGAATATCCTTCCACCTGCAAAAAATCCTTCATCACCTCCGCCAGCTCCGCATTATCCTCAATGATCAGAATGTCCGCCACGGCTCTCTCCTCCTGCTGCTTGCAGCTTCTTACCAGCCCATCTCCATCAGCCAGCCGGTCAGGCTGCGTTCACGTTCCCTCGGACCTTGCTCCGGTATATATTTGCCCAGCACATGCTCGCCCTGAATATTGCCATCCACCATATACAGCACCTTATCACTCTGCGCGGCTACCTTCACATCGTGTGTAACCACCATCAGCGTTGTTCCTTCCCGGTTGATTCGGCAGAGCTCGGACATGACCTCCTGTGCGGCTTTGGAATTGAGCGCACCTGTCGGCTCATCTGCGAACAGCATAGCCGGCTTGTTGATGAGCGCCCGGCAGATGCAGGCCCGCTGCAGCTGTCCGCCGGATACCTCTGTGATGTCATGGGCTGCCGTCTCCATAATGTTCAGCTTCCGCATCAGCTCATCAGCATATTGGTTCACCTCGCTGCGGCTGCGTCCCTGTCCGCCTCTCTTGCCGCTCAGCGACTCATAGCCTGATAGAATAATATTATCATAAACCGAGAGATTGCTCAGCATATGCATCTGCTGGAAGATGAAACCCATTTTGTGCAGCCGCAGTTCAGCCATGCCCTTCTCAGAGAGCTGCGAGAGACTCTCCCCGTCAAAGACCACCTCGCCCGCCGTAAGCCGGTCCATCCCGCTGACGGTATAGAGCAGCGTAGACTTGCCCGAACCGGACGGCCCCATGACAGACACGAACTCCCCGGCATGAAGCGTGAAATTGATATTCCGCAGAACATTATTCTGACCTTTATTGACGATATAGGTCTTGCATAGGTTAGTTACTTCAAGTAATGCTGCCATTTCGCCACTCCTTCTTTTCTTTTAAAATATAAGCCTATTCCTTATTCATATTCCATAGCTGCACACGCTTGATCTGGCCGCAGCTGGTGTACACCGCCAACATGACGACCGCCAGGATCAGCAGCGGATACAGCAGATAGACCTGAAACGGAAGAATATTCAGCTGGAGGCTGGTCAGTCCGAAGATCCGGAAAATGAGACCCAGCAGGCGGCTGCCAAGGGTATTCGCAGCGATTACGCCCAACACCAGCGAGACGGAGATAATAATCAGAATGCGCAGCGCCTGCCACCGCCGGATCGCGGCATTCGTGAAGCCGATGCTTTTCATGACAGCAATGCCGTGAACCTCCTTCGCAATCATCAATCGGACGAACAGGCTGGTGATGAAGAACGTAATGAGGCAGATGATAGCCGTAAGCAGCCCATTGATGCTGTGAAGCTGGCCCATGAAGCCGCCCGTGATCTCTCCCAGCAGTTCAAGCGAGGTTTTGAAGCCTTGTTCCGGGAACTGCAACTGAATTTCCTTCATCATCCCTGCCTTCGCTTGCTCCGGGGCATGGAGTTCGCCGGAGAACAGGTAAGCGGATATTGTCTTCAGCTCATAGTCCCGTGCAATCCAGACCGCGTACCCCTCATTGGAGATACTTTGGAACAGTCCGCTGATCATGAAGGTCCCCTGAACCCCGCCGATTTCAAAAGTAATATTATCGCCCACCCGCTTCCCGTATTTCTCGGACATGATGGTTGTAATCGCAATTTCATTCTTCAGCAGCGGGACCGTGCCCTCCAGAATCTCAACAGCCCCATTCTGATCATTCTTCTGGCCGTTGATCCGCCGGTTGGCCTGCCCGTTATCGGAGATATATTTGGTACTTACCGTATAATTCGCTGTAAGCGTGACCTCGAAGCCCCGATCCTTCAGCCGCTTGGACAGGAGCGCCTTCTCCTGTTGGATCTGCTCAACGGGTTTCTCTGCCACGACGGTTGGGCTATAAAAATCCGCACCAATCGTACCGAAATATTCCAGGAACTTAGGAGTTACAATGGTATTGGTCAGATTGACCGGGATCAGAATGATCGCTGAGCTTAAGATCAGCGTCAGAATAAGTGAAGTGTAGCTCTTGGGCCGGTTCAGCACATCGCTCAGCGCGAGGAAGAACGGAGGCGGGATGAAACGGATTTTATGTAAATGAATGCGCCGGGACGCCTTGAAGCGTTCACCGGTCTGGCCTTGCCGGATGGCATCGATGGCCGATGCCTTGTTAATCTTGCGCATGCAGAGTAAGCAGAACAGCAGAATGAATGCGATCATGACCACTGTGCTAAGTGCCGAGATCATAATGCTGATGCTGCCTCCGGGCAGAATCATATATTGCGAGGTTTTGCGGGACATCAGCGCAGTCAATGGGAGACTGATGCCGAGTCCGAGAACGCCGCCGAGACAGGCCAGCCCTGTATATTTTGTCAGGTAGAGCTGCTTGATCGCCCGGTTCCTGAACCCGATGGCCTTCATAACACCAATCTCCTTGTATTCATCCTGCAGGGTGGAGACAATGGTGAAGCGCAGGGTCAGAAAAGCAATGAAGATCAGAAACAAGCTAATCGCAAACATCATGGCCGAGATCATCCGGTCCGTCATATAAGTCATCTTGACCAGCGCCTTATCCACCTCGAAGCTGATGGGCAGATCACTGTTCGCAAAAGAAGATGATATCTCAGTAGACGCTACACCCGGTGCCGCCACGAAGCTCCATAGATTCATCCGCTTATCTTCGGGCACCAGCTTCTCTATTTCCTTGAAATCCTCTGCTGACAGCATGAGGCGCTTCAGTCCCAGCAGATCTGCCCCCATGAACGCATCCTTGAAGTAACCGTTCACCGTGAACGTTCTCGTAATCTCACCGAACTTAAGCTTCAGCTGCTCTCCCGGTACGATACCACTGCTTAGCATCAGGCTGGCCGGAAGACCGATCTCCCCTGGGCGAAGTGAATATCGCTCATTGTCTTCACCGAAGACCAGGTTCACCTGCTCAGGAATAGCGGACAGCACGAAGCTTACATTTCCCGAGAAGCTCTTGCGGCCTTCTGGCATCGTAACCTGATTCAGTAAGAGGTTGAGCTGCCGTTCTGTATAAGCTGTCTCCACCTTCTTTTCCTGCTTGACCCAGTCTTCTACTGCCGAGTTATAGCCAGGGTCATTGGCCAGCGTGATATTAAGATCCGCCACCTTGCTGCCTTCGATGAAACTGCCCAAGGCGCTAGAGGTGGAATACATCAGGCTGGAGCTGCTTGCAGCTAGTGTGGAGGCCAGGATGATGAGGATCAGCAGAACGGTATTCATCACCTTTTTACGCCGCAAATCCTTTTTTAGAATAGTCAGGAACACGTTAATTTTCTCCCTTCGTCAAGCTCTGTCCTGATTATAAGACTTCAAATGTTAAATAATCCTTAAGTCGCTCCAATCCTTGCTCACCCTATGAAAACAGCAAAAAGAGCTACGGAATAAACGCTCCATAGCTCCTTAATTGCCCCACATCAGAATTGTTCTTTGGCAAAATTGTAAAATGCCAGTGCGTCTTCCCATGACGGGAATCCGGCCTGAGCCAGCTTGTCGCTGCCCCCGCCCTTGCCCTGGTATCCGCCCAGATGAGCCTTGAAGAATGCTCCGCACGAGAATTCCGCAGAGCCGCTATGCGCGAGTACAGCCTTATTCTCCGCCGCACTCAGCAGCAGCAGCGGAAGGTCGGTCAGCGCCGTCAGCTTTGCAGCCAGACTCTGCAAGTCCTTAAGCGTTCTCGTATCCGAGATAAGCCGGATCACCCGGCTGTCGGCTTCCGCAGCGGCTAACAGCTCCCGGGCCAGATAACTGTCATTCTGCTCCCTCACCGCAGCCAGCTCCATCTGCATAAGCTTCTGCTCCTGCTCCCATTTGCCGATCCGGTCCATAATCTCTTCCTTGCCGGTATTGAACTTGACGGACAACTGGCTGATGATCTGGACATGATCGTTGAAGGCGGCAAGTGCCCGCCCCCCGCACAGGAAGGTAACCCGTACATGGCCCTTCTGCTTCTCGGAGCGCAGCAGCTTAATCAAGCCAATCGCCCCGGTCGCCGCGACATGTGTTCCCCCGCAGGCATTGTGCTCCACGCCTTCAATCTCGACAATCCGGATGTCCTCGGTTACCTTGGGCAGCTTAAGGAGCGGCAGCTTCGCCATCTCCTCTGCAGTCACGAAGTAGCTGACTATGCTCCGGTTCAGGTAAATCTGGCGGTTAACCTCCTGCTCAGCCTCCGCCAGCTCCGCCGCTGACAGCTCAGAGCGGTCCAGGTCAATCGTGGCATAATCACTCCCCAGGTGGAAGCTGACGGTCGCCGCCTGATATAACTTTAGGAATACGGCGGATAACAGGTGCTGGCCGCTATGCTGCTGCATATGGTCGAATCTCCGGGCCCAGTCAATGGCGCAGTCTACTTCAGTCTGCCCGGGAAGCTGCGCCACCTTATGCAGCACCTCCTGAGCCTCCAGCACCACATCCAGCACAGCAATCCCGCCGATGGTTCCTGTATCACAAGGCTGTCCGCCGCCGTGCGGGTAGAAGGCCGTCTCCGCAAGCGTCACATAGATCCCGTCTTCACGCTCTATCGCGGAGGTGATCACGGTACTCCATTCTTGAATATCAGCCGAATCATAATATAGCTTCTTGGTCATCCCTTAAGCTCCCCCATTCGCATCCATTGCAGGTCCGAAAAACTTCTCCATGACCACGTAGTCCTTGCCGCCTTTGCTGAACACTTCATCCGTTCTCTGCATGCCGAATTTCTTGTAAAAGCCTGCCTTGTACGTTCTGGCATTACAGAAAATCCGTCGCACCCCCGCCTTCTCCGCTTCCGCAAGAACCGTCTTCAACAGCTTGCTGCCATAGCCCTGGCCCTGCTCCAGCTCCAGGGTAGCGAACTTGCGGAACTGCGCATCTGTGCCGTTGACGAACAGGGATAACACAGAAACCAGACGATCCCCCACATACAGCCCGTAATGCTTGCCTTGATCGTCATCTGCCAGCTTAATATAATCCGGCTCCCGCTCGGGCCACATGACTTCATGCCTAAGCTTCCAGACTTCTTCCTTATGTATAAGCTTGATCTCCATCTCATCCACTCCATTAGTTGTGCTTAATGCATCGTATCCCATATTTGCTTGCCGATCAATATGACAGTGACTGTAATGAATAACGGCCGAATATACGCCGCTCCTTTGCGGATCGCCAACCGGGAGCCGACAATGGCTCCAATCACCATCGGAATCCCCAGAATTAGCCCGTGGGTGTAGCTGACAGAGCCCAGGGCAATGAATGTAAGTAGGCTTGTGATGTTGCTGGCGAAATTCAGGATTTTGGCGTTGCCTGCGGCGGTGACAAATTCAAACCCCATCATCAGAAAAGCGAAAATCAGAAACGACCCCGTTCCCGGGCCGAAGAACCCGTCATAGAAGCCGATTATGAGCGCTGCCATGCTTCCCGCCAGACGTAATTTACCGTTGCTGGCAGAGAAGGTGGAGACGTCTCCCCAGGCTTTTTTGAACAAGGTGTAGATTGTAATGACCACCAGCATCACGATCACCAGCGGCTTCAGGAACTCGGAAGGCACCTGACGTACAGTCAGCGTTCCGGCCATCGCGCCAATGATCGACAGCGGGATCAGCGTCCGCACCAGCTTGAAATTGATTTTGCCGGAACGCACGAACGAGGCGGTGCTGGTCAGCGAGCACATCGATCCCGCCAATTTGCTGCTGCCCAGCAGCAGCGGAAGCGGAATCCCTACCGCCAGCAGCGCCGGAATCGCGATCAGTCCGCCGCCGCCCACTACAGAATCAATTAATCCAGCCAGAAATCCACATATCACCAATATAAGAACCATACTGAGCGTCCAGTCTTCCATTACTGTGCCATTCCCCCTGCTACTCTAATCTAATTCCATCCATGAGCGGCATACCAGACGCCGTCCCTGAATGTATTCCAGGCCTCTTGTACGAACGGGATAATATTCTCCGGCAGCACATCCACCGGGAACCAGCATATCTCATCGCATTTGTCCGGCTCCATGTTGCAGATCTCTCCAGTCCACTGCTCCGCCCTGAAAAAGAAATCCACCCGCTCATCCCCGGAGGTACGCAGGTGCATCGTTCCGATCAGGGTAAGATCGGCGGGAGCTATAACCACACCGCATTCTTCCCGGACCTCGCGGATGGCGGCGGTATGAAGCGGCTCGCCGCCATCCAGCTTCCCGGCAGGCAGTCCATACTCCCCGTCATGATGTCCTGTATTCTTCCGTCTCAGCAGCAGGACTTGCCCGTCCTTAATCAGAAATACATGGACTACACTGACTAATCGAAAGACTTCCATTCCAATTCTTCCTCTCCATTCTCACTCCCGAAAGAATAAGCGGACAAGCCTGGAAATCGGCTTGCCCGCTCATTCAAGTTACTGCTATTCTATTCTTCCGAATCCACGTTGTGGTAGACCTGCTGCACATCGTCCAATTCTTCAAGCGCATCGATCAGCTTCTCGAACTGTGCCTGCGCATCTTCAGGAATAGCTACATAGTTCTGCGGGAGCAGCGTCAGCTCCGCTACGGTGAATTCCGTGATTCCTGCGCTGCGGAAGGCTTCCTGTACTGCATGGAACTGGTCCGGCTCAGCATACACGATGACCGCCTCGTCCTCTTCTAGCACGTCGCGGACATCCAGGTCTGCTTCGATCAGCAGCTCCATAACCTCATCTGCCGATTTGCCTTCCACCCCGATTACCGCTGTCGGATCGAACATATACGTAACCGATCCGCTGACGCCCATGTTGCCGCCGTTCTTGCTGAACGTGGAACGGACCAGCGGAGCCGTGCGGTTGACGTTATTCGTCAGCGCATCGACTACAATCATCGAGCCGCTTGGACCGAAGCCTTCATAGCGCAGCTCAACGTAGGTCTCATCGCCGCTGCCCTTGGCTTTCTCCAGGGCACGGTCAATAATCGCCTTCGGTACATTGTAGGTCTTGGCCCGCTCCAGAACGACCTTCAGCGCCCGGTTGGATTCCGGATCAGGCTCGCCCTTCTTCGCTGCAACATAGATTTCTACCCCGAACTTGGCGTAGACCTTACTTGTATTAGCATCCTTGGATGCTTTCTTTTCCTTAATATTATTCCATTTACGACCCATATCGTTACCGCTCGCTTTCCAACATTTAATTAAAAACAGTCTTGTATATTATACCTCTCTTCAATCGATCCCGTAAAGGGCCGTCCACGCTCCTTCACAAATCCAGCAAATTCAGCATCTGCTCCGGCCCGGCTGCCTGCATTAGCCAAGGCAGACGCGGGCCTTCCTCCGCACCAAGCACTAACTGATAGATGATGGTGAACAGTCTTTTTTGCTGGCTGCGCATCGTCTTTTTGTCTTCATGATGGCAAATGGCGTAGATTTCGGTCATCTGCTGCGTTTCGTCCAGCTCCCTGCTCCGCAGCAGACTGCACAAGCTCCGCAGCCATCTCAGTTCCACTCCGGTAAGGGAGTGATAATAAGCATAGTTGGGCTTGCTCTGAATCGTTACCAGCTTATGCGGCATCCAGTTCCTGATCCAGTATTCCGCACGGTCCGCCACCCTCTGAAGCCGGAGTTCATCAATCTCCACATTATTTCTGTTGAACATCTCCCGGAGCCTTCCCCTGTCGAAGTTGATTAAGGGAAGCAGACTGGCTACCTGGCCGAAGCTAACGTTACTTCCAGCACTCACCGGGGAGCCGCTTCGCAGAGACAGCTCCAGCGCACCTGCAAGATCGCCCGTTAGCGTGCCTGCCCGTGCTCCTGCAGCATACCGTTCGAACTCCGCATAATTGCGCAGCACATCCTCATCCAGCCCGATATGGAAGGCGGCATTTGGCTGGTATTTGGCGAACAGGAACAGAATGTTCTCCGGGGCGTAGACTCGGAGCACATCATCTGGAGTGTAATTGTGCCCGGAGGAGCTGGACATTTTAGCGAAGCTGCCTTTGATGCTGATGAATTCATAAGGCTCATACACCGGCGGCGAATACCCGTAGATCTGCTCTGCGATTACCGCAGCCACATTATAGCTTCCTGTCTCTGACGAATGGTCCCGGCCGCCCGGCTCGAATACGACCTGCTCTTGCTGCCAGCGCATCGGCCAGTCGATTTTCCAGTGCAGCTTGATATTGTCCGCCTGCGGAATATGTACAGTATCGCAATGACCACAGCCGCAGCGGTAAGCCACGGTCTCCGCCGTGTCGTTGTAATCAAGAATGGTAGTCGAGTCTTTGCCGCATTGCCCGCAATAGAGATGGATGGGATAGAATGCCGCCCGCTCATCCGCCGAACTCTCACCTGTCTTGAACGACATCAGGATATCGTAAATCTCTCCCCGGCGGCGCAGGGCGTGCAGGATTTGCGGATAATAACGGCCTGACTGGTATTCCCGGCTCTGATAAATGAACTCCGGCTCAATCTCAAATACCTGGAGCGCCTGCTCGAATTCCGACTCGTAATGGGCCGCATACGAAGTATGACAGCCATACGGACACGGCACCTGCGAATAAGGTAGACCAATATACTGAGCGAAGCCCGGGTCCACGTGGGCCGGCACTTTGCGGAACCGGTCAAAGTCATCCCATGAGAAAATAAACCGCACCTCCTTCCCCGCCCGCCGCAGCGCCTTCGCCACAAATGCAGTCGTCACCGCCTCGCGGAAATTCCCGATATGAACTGATCCGGACGGACTGATCCCGGAAGCACATACATACGTCTGCCGCTGCGGATGCTCCGCGATTAACCGGTTTGCAATTTTTTCTGCCCAATGCATCTCAATCACCTCTAAGTTTATTGTGAATTGCCTGAAAAGCAAAAAAGCTCCCGCCCTCAAGATTAATATCTTGAGGACGGGAGCTTGGATAAGCTTCGTGGTACCACCTCTGTTCACGGACAAGTTGCCTCATCCGCCTCTTCGGGTACGGCCATGACGCTTATACCCTATCTCTGTAACGGGAGAACCCGGCATACCATCCTTGGACACTTGTGCCCAATTCCCTATGCAGCTCGGAGACTTTTTTCAGATCAGGTGCTTCGCTGCTCCCTTTCACCACTCTGGAGCTCTCTGTGAACGCTGCCGCCTGCTTACTCTTCTCTTCATCGCTTGTGTTGTTGTACGTTATTATTTGCAATAATACTGCGGGAGGGAGAATGTGTCAATTATTAAGTTTAAAATAACCTTTAATAGCTGTCAGGTATTTCGCTTGAGCATCTGGAACCAAAGACAGAACTCCAGAAAATTCATCACCCTAAGCCCATGCCATACTTTTCTTCGCTATTTTTGATAAAATCATAAGGAATACATGGCAAGCTCAATTTTGTTAGTAACTTCTGCATTAGGTGGGTCTCGTCTCTTCTTATCTGTGTCCTGAACAAAAAAGGAGGGTTATTCATGAAAAAAAATCTATTCTTCACCTTCATTAGCTTTTTATTTCTTATTGCTTGTTCTTCTCAACAAGAATATTCTAACGTGAATGAAGCCATAATGTCCCTTGAAAAAAACATTACAAAAATTGAATCACCTGACGACCAAATTCTTGAGGGTATTAAACCTGTTAGCTATAAACTGAGTAATGAGGAAATTATAAAAGTTTACGCTTTCGGATCGGAGGAGAAACGAGAAAGTGGAATAAAGCACTTTGAAGAAAGTATTTAGCTTCTTAGTTCCCACGCACCAATTGTCTACCAATCTGGAAAATATTTAGTTCTGTATTACGCCCTCGTCGATTCAAAAACTAGAACACCCAAGCTGAACGAAACAAAGTTTGGAGTAAAAATAGAAAAAGCTCTCAACAGTATGTAACAGGAATAGCAAAAAAAATGCGATTTAGGTCTATGCGACTAATAGAATCGAATGTCCTGGCTCCTATGGCCAAACGATCAGCCCTCTTTGCAGGAGGGCTATTTGTGGTCAAATGCATTGATTAAGCTCCAGACAACGTACAACCTCACCGTCGTATAACTCTTCACTGACCTTTTGGAATCCAAGCGATTCATACAACATTCCGGCAATCCGGTTGTCGGGTCTATGCCCGATCATTAATCGGCTACACCCTTCATTTCGCATATGCTGTATTAATTTCACCATGGCTTGTCTGGCATACCCCTGTCCTTGATGATGTTCATCAATCATAAGGGCAGGTATCCAGCAGTTACCTTCCTCATCGGGAGTTGTACAAAAAACAATAAATCCTACCACCACAGCTCCTGAATAAATAGCCAGAAGTTCAAACTCCTGCACAAATTTTGCCTCAGCAATCCAATTAACCACCGGAGCAGGAAAAACGCTTTGTTGTTCTGGCTTCACCTTCAGCAATGTGCAATCATACCAGTTCTCGGCCGTTACAGGCCTTAGTTCAATAACCATCATATTCCCTCCAAAGATCTAGTTTCAGCATTCAAACTTCTCCCAACATTATACTGTGGAGGGAATCTCTACGGTTGGTATAGAATGGTTAAAGAAAAAGGCTATCACAGCAAGCACAAGAACACTTGAGCCTTCGCAGCTCCGAAACAAGTGGAATAATGTATCCTAATTTCGTGATTTCTAATCCTTTAAGGTGAACAAGTGGAAAAACAACAACTACTGCATCGGGATATGCCGCTACTGCGGAATGTGGAAGAAATTAAGTGTCCTTTATCCAACTGTTGTCCCGGCAAAGTGCATTCCTTCATCAGCAAGTGGAGGAAATCCACCTATGATCCGCCACAGCCCGCTGCCTAGCGCCCCCCGCAAAAAGGAGGATCGCCACACCGGGCAATCCTCCCCAATTCACACCAATTAATCCCGATCCATCCAACGTTACACCCAAACCTCATTCGCCGTCTCAATCACCAGCCGCAGCTTATCCCACTGCTCTTCTTCCGTTAAAATGTTGCCTTCCTCCGAGGAGGCGAAGCCGCATTGTGTGCTTAGGCACAGCTTGTTGATGTCTACGTACTGGGCAGCTTCTTCGATACGCGCAATAAGCTGCTCCTTGCTCTCCAGCCCGCCATGCTTGGTGGTCACCAGACCCAGCACGACGAACTGATCCTTGATGAAGCGCAGCGGCTCGAAGTCGCCGGAGCGTTCATTGTCGTATTCGAGGAAGAACGCGTCCACGTTCGTATTCGAGAAAAGCTCCTCGGCGACCGGCCCATACCCTCCGGCGGCGAACCAGGTGGAGCGGAGATTGCCCCTGCATACATGCAGGGCAATGGTCATGTCCGCCGGGCGGCCGGCAATGCTCTCGTTAATCAGCCGGACGTAGTCTTGAGCAAGCTGATCCGGGTCAACGCCCCTGCTGCGCAGATGAGCACGATGTCTGCCGCTGCACAGCGTCCCCCAGGTGGTATCATCCAGCTGCAGATAACGGCAACCGGCATCATAGAAGGCTTGAATCGCCGTCCGGTACACCTGAATGATATCGCCGTACAGCGTTTCGGTATTGGAATAAATGTCGTTGCCGTTATACTCCTGCACGAAATGGAACAAAGAGGGTGAAGGAATCGTCATTTTGGCCAGCGTCTCTCCGGCCATCTGCTGCAAGGTACGGAATTCCTCGACCATAGAATGGTCACCGAAGGCGATTTTACCGGTAATCCTGAAGCTCTCGGCGCGGTTCGTCTGCTCCTTGGAAACGCCGGGAGTACCGCCAAGAGTGATTTTTCCAGTACCCTCAATCCCAAGGAAGAAGTCCAGATGCCACCAGGAGCGGCGGAATTCGCCATCGGTCACAGCCTTCAGCCCAAGCGACTTCTCCTGCTGAAGCAGCTTGCCAATCTCTATATTCTCAATCTCCCGCAGCTGTCCCGCGGTTAGTTCACCTTCCGCATGAAGGCTGCGTGCATTCCTGATCTCCTCTGTACGCAGGAAGCTCCCGACAATGTCGTAGCGGAAGGGCGGTGCGTTTCTTGTCGATCCGATCACTGGACTGCTCATACGTCCCTCCTGCTCTTATAATAAGAAAGATTCAAGCTCGAAAGCATTACCCGACACCAGATCATTCAGAATATCGATATATGTAGACATAATCTCACTCGGTTTGCGGTCCTTGTGTGCGATCCAGCCGACAGAGAACACTTCCTTGCTGTCAAAAGGAATCGTAATCAGCCCCGCATCATCCAGCTCAGAGGCCATAATCCCAGTCCCTACGGTATACGAATCACTGCCGAGCAGCAAATGAGTCAGCGTGGCCCGGTCGGTCACCTTAATATTCTTCTCAATCTGTGTGAAGCTAAGCATCTCCTCTGAGAAATGCAGCGAATTGTTATCCCCCTGCTCAAAAGTAATGTAAGGATACGGATGAATGTCCTCCGCCGTGATCCACTCTTTTGCAGCCAATACATGCCCTGCCCGCACATAGACATGCGGATTCGTATTGAACAGCGGAGTGAACTTCAGGTTCCCGTCACTGAACAGCTTGTTCATGATCTTGTAGTTGCTCTCGTTGATGTACAGAATCCCGATGTCGCTGCGCAGGGTGCGCACATCCTCGATGATCTCATAGGTCTGCGTCTCTCTCAGGCTGAAATTGTATTCCTGCACCTTGCTCTCCTTCATCAGCTTCACAAAAGCATCCGTAACAAACGCGTAATGCTGTGTAGATACCGAGAAATAGATCGGGCTGCGCTTCTTACCGGTATAGCGGTTCTCCATGAATTCAGTCTGCTCAATAATCTGCCGGGCATAGCCCAGGAATTCCATGCCTTCCGCCGAGATGCTGATTCCCCGGTTATTCCGTTCAAAAATCGTGATGCCCAGCTCGTTCTCCAGCTCCTTGATAGCATTCGAGAGGCTGGGCTGCGACACAAATAGCCGTTTGGCCGCTTCATTCATAGAGCCGCTGTTCGCAATCTCAATTGCGTAGCGGAGCTGCTGCAAAGTCAAACCTTTTCCCCCTCCGATCAAGGACTTCACCTGGCAGGTTCAGCAAAATAAGAATTTACTTGTTATCCTAGCACACCTGCCGCGTCTGATCTACTATAGATTATGAAGCAGGGAACCTGTGGATGCTACTGGGTGCGCTTCTTGCCTGCGTCGATCTTGGCCGGGTCCAGCCCTTCCCAGATATTCTTGATCTTCGCGTTCTCGGGGTCATCGAACACCAGGAATGCCGTTGGCAAGTAACGCTCACCATACTGCGAAGAAGGCTTGTTGACAATCTCGTTGTCCTTCACCAGCACCGTCGAAGATCCCCCGTCCAGATTGGCCGCAATGACCGCCCCATGCTTCAGCATAATCTGCTGCACATCATACAGGTTCGCCCCGATGCTGTAGCCCGGCTGCCGTCCGTCAATCACAACGAAGAGGAGCGCACCGTCCGCCCGTTGGCCCATTGCAGTTCTTGGCGCGATGCCCCAGCCTTCGGCGGCATTCTTAATCTGGCCTTTACCGTTCACAATAATCCGTGGCTGAAAAGAAACCGCCTCCTGCACCCCCATCTTGCTGAGCTGATCCAGAGTGTAGTTACCGGCAACCATTTTTCCTTCCTTATCGATGCCGACAATCTGTGTGGATTTCTTGCCGCCCAGTCCATTGTAGAACAGCTTCCCTTGCGAGATCACCAGCCCGATCGGCTTGAAGCCATTGCCCTTCCAGTTCGGATCGGCGAAGCCGCCGCCGTTCACCCCGGCGATAGCCCCCGTCCGTGCCACCATGCTGGATACCTTTTCCCCGGAGCCGATTTTGCTAGGCACACCCAGGCGAACCTTCTTGGGATCGTTCACAATCATGACATAGCCGCTATACCCGCTGCCCGTGACTTCTTCAATCTGGACGAGCGGTGTATGCTCCGCTTCCTTTACAGGCTCAGGCTTGATCTCATGGGTATCTACCTCGTCGCCCATCTCCTCGAAGCGCTTGGTATAATCGCTGACGCGGTGCTTCAGTTCCTCTTCGCCGATAATATATTTGGCCCAGTGCCGGTGTTGAGTCGTAATCAGCGTATCTGCGATCAGGAAGCGCGTATTCTGGGCCGACGGTGCAAAATAGAGCCAGCCTCCGGCCGCTATAACCAGAATGAAACAGACCATGAACACCCTGAAGAGTGTGCGGAAGAAACCTCTTTTCTTGCGCTTGCGCGCCGGTGTCTTCTTCTTGCGGACAGTTGAACGTTGTGGTAAAGAGCTCACTTCTGAAATCCTCCCTAACATACTGATAATGGTTAAGTCTATAAACTCACAACTTCCATGATAGACGAAATCTCTGATTTAAAAGTTTCAGTTTGTTTAACTCTGTCCAGAAACTGTAAACTAGTTCATATAAGCACAGGCCGGCCCGATTAAAACATAGGAGGACAGCGGCATGAAACAGCAATTCATCACAGCCTTGGAGCAGAACAATCTGGACAGCATCCAGCAAATACCTAAAGGCGATCTGCACAACCATATCACCCGGGGAGGCAACAAACGGTATATAAGTGCCTGGTGCGGTACGACTATACCGGAATGTCCAACATTTAAGGATCTTGGGGAGATGAACCGGTGGAATACCCGCTATATCAAGCCTTTGCTGCCCGGACGAATCGGGTATGAGAAGCGGATTGAGGCCGCTTTTGTCCAAGCGAAGACCGACGGTGTTCAATTGCTGCATATGAGTGTGACGATGGGAGAAGAAGAGTGGTTTGACGGCTCTATAGCAAAACTGATTCAGACCATTCAGGGCATTCACCAGCGGGTTGCGCCGGAGATTCATTTTGTGCCGGAGCTTGCCTTTCTTACTCATACACCAATCCAAGAAACCATTGAGAGGCTCGAACAATATCTGGAGTATAACTACTTTAGATCGCTCGATATTTTTGGCGATGAGTCTGCTGTTCCGGGGTTTAAGCAGGCGTTCCGCATAGCGAAGGCGAAAGGGCTGATTCTCAAAGCGCATGTAGGGGAATTTGGTACATCTGATCTGGTAAAAAAAGCGGTGGAGGAACTGGAGCTGGATCAGGTTCAGCATGGCATCGCAGCCGCGCAATCGCCAGAGACGATGAAGTGGCTTGCCGACCATCATATCCAGCTTAACATCTGCCCCACCAGCAATATTCTGCTCTCCCGGGTGGCTGATTATGGGTCACATCCCATCTGCAAGCTCTATGATTATGGCGTCACAGTCACGGTGAATACGGATGATATGATTATTTTTGACCAGAG
This sequence comes from Paenibacillus sp. FSL R7-0333, assembly GCF_038000365.1. Lineage (NCBI taxonomy): Bacteria > Bacillati > Bacillota > Bacilli > Caryophanales > Paenibacillaceae > Paenibacillus > Paenibacillus sp. FSL R7-0333. The sequence continues at coordinate 3,331,742 of NZ_JBBOBZ010000001.1, read as the reverse complement.
TGTGTCGGACGAGTTCGTTAATCTGTACCGGGCCGGATTGTTCAGTGTGGAGGAGTTGAATACAATCAGGGAGAATGCGCTGACAGAGGCAAACCGGAGATAAAGGCAGCTGCTTGCATTCCTATTCGTAACGCCACTATTCTATAAGTGAAGTTATACTAAATCATAATATAAGGAGGGTTATAATGAACGCTTTTCTAACTGAATTTGAACAACGGATTCGCGAGGGCTTTGTGGCTGACCTTGAAGCTATATTGGCGGAAGTAGCACAAGAGAAGGTATATGTCTGCGCAGTCGGGACGGATAGCGACTTTGTCACTCTGTTCCTTGCTGTCAATACAGAGCAATCCCTTGCCAGACATATTGCCGATATGACAAGTGAAGGCTTATGTGATGATGCTGAAACAGAGCTTTATTACAAATGGGCAATTTCCGAATTTCAATATGGTGAGCATTCGCATTTCAATCATATCAGCCGTTTTTTATATGCAGAGGATAATGTATACCAATATAAAGATGAAATGGTCAAAATCATTGCCAAGGTTGTTAATGAAACCAAGGACGATTTATTCACAAAATATAATCAAACCAAAGAGGACATTACCTTCTTTGTATCCATGACCGACGATGAGCTGGCTGAGGAATTAGAAAATGAATCGGTGTCGCTTATGACAAATCCTGAATTAGTTCCTGAATTCATGGCACGCTATGATGCTGAAATCTAAAGAAACCTAATAGCGGCAGCCCGGACATTAATATCCCTGACTGCCGCTATAGTAATGGTAATTCGTGCTCTACCTTGATTTTGTCAAGTATAGAGTAAGCTCATCATCCACCCGCACCTGACTTCCAGGAACCACAGGCTTGTTGTCATACATGAGTCCCCGGCCATCCGGAATGTAGCCGCGTTTGGTGTACAGCCTTTGGGCCGTACCGTAGCTGGCATACAGTCCAAACCCAATGCCAATCGTATCGAATGTAGCGAACACTTCTGCTTCGAGAGCTTCCATCAGCACATTCCCTATGCCGCGTTTTCGTAAGGTAGAGATCACATCGAGATTCTGAATCTCTGGAATATGATTCTCTGCAAAATAAGGATAGTGTGAGGTATACACGATATGTCCCCAGCCTGCAAACAGATTCTCATGGAAGGCTAATAGCGTAAGCCGCTTCTCCCCTTCGTTTTCCTTCCAACACTGTTCAATATACGCTAACGGTTTGCTGACATCATGCGGAGCCAGCCCCTCATGTATTAATGTAATGTCCTCGGACTTCATCCGGCGGACCCTTATAGTTGTACTCATAAAATCAATCCTTCCTTTCCAGTTGCACTGTGCCTATCCCCTAAGTGTACTTTGTACAATTAAAACGGTCCATTATTGCGCCGGGATTGATTTAATTGCACTTTGTACATTTAAATTCACCCTTATTCGGTAAAAGAGGGATTTCGACCAATTATAGTTGTACATAATACATTTAAGCTTACAAATCCAGATTTACACCGTCATTTAGCTGCACGGAATACATCTATTTGCTGCATGCCCTCTGTAAGTACATGTACAATCTGCATTCCTCTTAACTCGTACCATAATTCCTCTCAACTCGTGTTACGCTGCTTACTTAACCACATAATAGCTGTGAAAAGAAGCCGCGCATTCCTGCACGGCTTCCCCTTCTTGTCCATTCTATGCGTGTTACACTTCAGAATGTGGATGAACAATGCCTAACCCTTAACGGGTCAGAGTACCAGGCTCACCCATGTCTCCCGACACCGCCACCGCTGCTTGCGCTGCCGCCACCGCCGGAATTGCTATCATCGTCGTCATCGTTGGAGGAATACCGGCCAGCTCCGCCGCCGCCCGAGTATCCGCCACCGCCACGATTCCGGTCATCATCATCATCATCGTCACGCGAGGAATACCGCCCTGCTCCCCCTCCGCTCGAAGAACCGCCGCCCCCGGAGTTACTGCCCCAGAAGCTGTTGGAGCTGGATGAGCCGCTCCCCGAGGAGGAGTGATGGTGCGGCCGCCGGTATCTTCTTCTCTGGCTGTAGCCATAGCCGGGCTGGCCGGTCCAGACGCCATAGCGCCGGATGTTGCGAGGGTTATGCGGATTCAGCCGTATCCCGTAACGGGCAACATAACGGTTGCGCGCGGCAGCCGCGAGACTGATTAGCGCGACAAGAACCAGGAAAATTCCGAGAATCATCATCCCCTTCGTTCTGGAGACAGGCACCAGCTTCACAGGTTCTTTCGCTGTCACAGGTGCTTTGCTGACGGTGGAGGCTGTTGCGGATGCGGAGCTGCCTGCGGCTTTTCCCGAAGCAGCATCTGCCCGCGCTAGGAAGAAGCCGTAGAAGGCATTCGCTGTCCCCGTTGCTCCGCCTGCGTAATCTTTTGCCGCAAACTTAGGCTCCAGCACCTTATCCAGAATCCCGCTGATCCGCTCATTCGTCAGCACTCTGTCGATCGACTTGCCCTGTAGCACATGATAGTTATCCCCGCCGATATCCAGCACCAGCATCACATCTCTGGGACCGGCAGCAACCCCGGCGAACTTCGCATAGGTGTAATCCTGCAGGCTCTTGCCGCCAGTATTCTTAACGGTTACCACATAGATTCCGCTCCCGGTGGTAGCCGCGTAACGGTTGCTGGACTGGTTCAGATAATCCTTGGTGACTTGCGGGAGGACTCCGGCATTGTCCGAGACATAGCTTCGGGTGCCTAGTGTTTCCGAGTAGCTTCCGCCGAGCTTCTGAATGAAGGCGCCATAGGTTTTATGGGCACCTGCGCTATACTTCTTGGCTGCGAAGTCCGGCTCCAGCGATGCCGAGAGAATCTTCGAAATTACACCACTGTTCAGTTCATTCTCCAGTCCCTTGCCGGGAACCGCCCAGTAATCATCGTCCTTAATGGAGAGCAGCAGCAGCAGTCCATTATTCTTGTCCGCTGAGCCGACTCCCCATGAATTGAACAGCGAGGTCGCATATTTCTCCATAGAGACGCCGTTCGTCGAATTCACCGTAACCAGCACTACCTGCGCCCCGGTCTCCTGATAGAGCTTCACCCCATAGTTGACCATGTAATTCTCAGTCTTCTCATCAATTACGCCTGCAAAGTCATTCACATAGAATGATTCTGAATGTTTCGGAACAGCAGCCTCCGCCCGCCCGGGTGCCAGCGGCAGCAGAAGCACAATCATCAGGATGGCGGTAAGTGCTGCTTGTATACTTTTACGATTCATAGTTACCCCTCCGGCTTCTCAAATCTCTTCTATTACTATATCGGTTACGCACGGGATGGACGTATAGTTCCATCTCTCTTATGTGTATGCCCGAATCTAGTAATTATTCAAAAGAGTCTGCCGGGGCTTATTCGTTATTAAACCGGTCCGGATGGGAGCCGAAGCGCTGATCGCGGTTCAGGCCGTTGATCCGGCTGATCTCGTCTTCCGACAGCTCGAAGTCAAAAATATCGGCATTTGCAATAATCCGCTCCTCCTTGACCGACTTCGGAATCGTCACGATTCCGTTCTGCAGATCCCAGCGCAGGATGACCTGCGGCAGCGTTTTGTTATGATGGGCTGCAATAGCGGCCAGGACCTCATTGTCCAGCAGATGCCCTTGGGCCAGTGGGGCCCAGGCTTCAATCTGAATGCCCTGCGCCTTGCAATATTCGCGGAGCTCTAGCTGGTTAAGCAGCGGATGCAGCTCCACCTGGTTGACCATCGGCTTCACGGCGGCGTCTGCCAGCAGATCCTCCAGATGATCGATCTGGAAGTTGGATACCCCGATGGCACGGACTTTACCGTCCGCATACAGCTTCTCAAGGGCGCGCCAAGTGTCTTTGTATTTGGCCCGGATCGGCCAGTGTACCAGATACAGGTCGGCATAATCCAGTCCCAGCTTGCTTAAGCTCTGGTCAAATGCAGCCAGCGTAGAATCATAGCCCTGCTCTGTATTCCATACCTTGGTGGTGATGAACAGCTCCTCACGCGCAACTCCCGATTCACGGATAGCCTGCCCGACTCCTTCTTCATTTCCATATACGGATGCGGTATCAATACTTCTATAACCGGCCTTGATGGCTGCTTTGACCGAATCAATAACCTCCTGGCCCTCTTGTACCTTGAAGACACCCAGCCCGAACCATGGCATTTCTACACCGTTAGCTAATTTCGTTGCCGATTTTAAGTTCAACATAATCACACTACCACCTGTCTATTGGATTGGTTAGATTAACTAGAATAATGAAGCAGGGATCAGCTTGCGCCCGCCTTTGATCAGGGTCGAATCCAGGGCATCCCCTTTATCTCCGCCAAAATACAGCTGCCAGTACACGCCGAAGCGGATGCTGACATCATTCTTGACCAGCTCCGGCGGCGTGACGATCAGCCACTGGAACTTCAGCGCCTTCGAGATCTCGAAGACCGGATCGAGCACGTTATTCGAGACCATCTCCCCGAACGGGTTATCGTACAGGAAGACCGTCCAGCCTTTATTTTCCCGGTTAACACGCTTGTGGGTCATAATCATCATCGCCACCAGCAACTGAACGGACTGGCGCTGCCCGCCGCTGCCCACTGCCTCATCTAGCGCGCCGCGGTTGATAACCTCCCAATCGGAATAATGATAGTCCTCGGGAGCGGCATACAGGAAGTAATTCTCCGTCACCGGTTTATACACCTGCAACACCGGGAAGCGGTTCTGCAGTGCAGCATACACCATGCGTCCGTCATTAATCAGCTCCCGGATGGCCGAAGCCGGAACCTGCTCCATCTTCGGGAACCGCTCCAGCAGGCTGCTGATGCAGCGGTTGAAGTACTCGCTGACCAGCGGTTCGATGTCATCGGTCGTACGTGGAACGTTAATATTCTTGTAATTCAGCTTAACCAGCGGGAAGGCATGGCCGCTCTCATTGTGAATGATCATCCGGCGTTCCATCCGCTTCAGAATATCAACGATCTGCACCACACGCTTGGCTGCCCGGCCTACCCACAGCTTGCGGGACAGCTCCATATCCTCTTTATCGCTGCGGATGCTCTCCATCTGATCACGTGAGCTCTGAAGCATGGAATCCAGTACCTGCAAGGCGATAGCGAAATCATCCCAGTGAACATTGTTCAGGCGTTCCTGAATCTTGGTCTCAAGCTCTGCATTCCAGCCGGACTTAGCCACCTTGCCGCTTAGGTCAGTCTTCTCTTCCTTCACCTTGCGGGAGATATCTGCCCGCTGGCTGCGGCTCTCCTTGCTGCGCTGCAGCCAATCCTCCACCAGCGTCTCGCAGCTCTCCCGCACCTTCAGCTGCAATTCTTCCGGCACCTCCCGGAGGGATACACGGTGCTCGACATGGGAATCCATGATCCGGCTCTGATTGCCCAGAACGAGCAGCCATTGATCCATGGAAGCCAGCGCCTGCTTACTGGTATTCAGCAGATGCTCATTCTCCCGGCCCCGCAGACTGATCTCTTCTTCCTTCTGTTCCAGCGGCTCATTCCATAGCTCTACCGTCCGCTCATGCTTCTCCTTGATCGCCTTCTCGGACTTGCCCAGCTCTTTGCGCAGGCTGTCAAGCTCGGTCTGGCAGCGGATGAAGGAGTCACGGAGCTGCTGATAGTCCTCGTCCAGAATCATCGTGTCGCTCTTCTGTCGGACTCTGGCGGACTGAATCATGTCCGGTGACTCCTGCGGCTCAGGGGCAGACGGCCATCCGGCATCTACCTGCTGCACAGCAGCTTCCAGCTCAGCCAGCTGTTCTCTGGCCGCCTTGATCTGGGCTGTTCTTGTGCGGATCTCAAGCTCGTTCTGGCTTAGCGACTGCTGAAGACTCTCAACCGTACTGAGCAGCTGCAGGAGCTTGTCCTGTACCGTCTCATTCAGCACTTCATCCGCAGCAGCTTCATCTGCCTTAGTATCTGCCTCAACATCAGCACCCTGAACCTTCGCACCCGCAGCTTCACCGGGGAACTCTATGTCCGGGAACCAGTTCTGCAGCCGCGGGAATACAGAATAACGGGCATCCCCGATCCATTTCTCGCGCTGCAAGGCGAGACTGTCCATCTCCGCCTTCAGCCGGGTGAGCTGCTGGTCCTTAACTGCAATCTCTTTGCTGAGGTTATTCTTCTGCTCCACAGACTTTTGCTTATCTGTATAGTTCTGCTCGTGCTTTCGGCTCCGCTCACTCCAATCCCGCAGCGCCGCCGCCCGGGTCTCCTGCTCGGACTTCTCCGCTTCGCAGGCTGACAGGTCTCTGGAAATTCCAGCCAGAACCTCCTCATAGCGTACCTGTTCTGCGTTCATTTCATTCAGCTGGCTGCGAAGCTGCTGCAGCAGGGTCTCCGCGCTCTTCTGTCTGCTCCGCAGACTTGCGGTATGCTCGCCTTGATGCAGGCGTTCATATTCCTGCCGGGCGCTTCTCAGCTTGGCAAGATACGCTTCCTCCGCCTGAAGCTCCTCCTCCTGCTCACGGAGTCTGGAGGCCATCCCCCGCTTCCACTCCTGAAAATGATCCGGCTGCAAGACCATCTGCGGTCCTTGATGCGCCAGCAGCAGGAAGGCGTCTCTACCGCCCTCCGCCATCTCCTCGCGCACGAAGATCGGGACCGGAGCCTTAAGCAGAAGCTCCTTAAGCAGCTCCGGCTGCAGCTTAGCCGCTTCACGCTTCGTGACAATCAGGCCGTAAGGAAGCAGCGGATGGCGTTCCAGTTCCTCCTCGCGGACCAGATAAGGCTGATCGTTCAGATACATGGTGCCAGTCATAGAACTAATCTTGAGGGCATCCAGCGTATCCTTCACCGTTACAATATCATGGTTAGGCAGCCAGTAGGCTTCCTGCTGCAGCTCAACATCCAGCAGCTGCTGATAATAATCCCGCCGCAGCCGCTTCGTCTGCTGCTCGGTATCCTCCAGCCTGCGAATGAACCGCTCCTGGATTAGAGGCTTCGCTTCGAATAGAGCTGTCGCGCCTAAGCGCTGATGCTCCTCATACATCTCCAGCAGCACTACGAGCTGTGACCAGAGCTGTGATTCCTTGTTCATCTGGGCTTCGATGCGTCCGGTCAGCTCCTCTGCCTGGGCCTCGGCCCCCAGCAGCTTCTCAGCCAGCCGGGTATGCTGCGTATGCAGGAGCAGCTTCTGGTCTTCAGCGGTCTTGCGCTGTTCGTTCAAGGCCTCAATCTGCTCAACCAGCCCTCTGGCCGCAATCATCGTCCGCTGTAGGGCGGCTGCCGGTGAGTGGGCGGCTTCCTGCCCGTGGCGGGAAGCGAACACACCCAGCTCCTCCGTATATTGACGGATCATGGCTGTTAATTCCTGGAGCTTCCCATCCAGCCTGCCAAGCTCCAGCAGCAATTCCTCCCTGCCCTTGCGCAGAATCTGTTCTTCCGCTGCATGGGAATGCTGCTGTCCGCTGTAGAACAGGCTCTTCGCCTGCCATAGCCGGTAGACCTGCTCCCACTGTACCCGCAGCTCCTGCTTGGCCCCTTGAATCACCTCTTGGCGCTCCTTCATCGCAAGCGACCCTTCGATGGCTTCAATCTCCTTTTGCCATTGCTCCATCTGACGGAGCTGCAGCTTGCGCCGGGCCAGATAATGGGCGACCTCCAGCGACTTCTCTCTCTGCTTCGATTCTTCCAGACGCTGCTTAGCCCGTATCTGGTTGTCAGAGACCACTCTGAAGTGCTCCTGCTTGCCGTCATGCTCTTCCTTCAGCCGCAGGTACTTCAGATTATCGCTCTCGAATCTGAGCGTCTTCGCTTCCAGATAATGTCCGGTCAGCTCATCCGCCGTTCTGCGGCGCTTGTCTTCCGCCTGCTTCAGTTCATCATGAATAACGGTATAGAGCTGCGCTCCTAGCCGTTCGGTCTCCCGGAAGCTGAGGTCCGCCTCCGTTCCGAGTTTCACCGCTTCATACAAAGGAGCTGCAAGAGAGGTGAACTCAGCAAAAGCCCGCTCCCGCTGCTCCAGCATCGGCAACCGCTGTGCAACCGTAGCGGTATCCACGAACATCCGCTGAAGCGAGCCTTCATCCTCGCGCAGGCTCCCTCCCAGACTGGAACCGATCTCCGGGATAATCAGCCGCTCGAACAGATTATGATTGGTGAAGGCATCATTTTTCTGGAAATAACCCTTGATGCCGCCCTCTTCCCCGTTGATTCTGCGCATATTGCGCCATTCATCAAAATGGATATCATGGTCAGCCAAGTAGGCATAGTATTTCTTCAGATTGGAGCTGCTGCTGCCGTAGACGTTAATTTCATTACGTCGGTCCCGGACAAACTGCTGAATCGCTTCGAAGCTCGCGGGACTGTTCAGTTCATGATCATATAGGGGCAGGGTTGAGAGTGAAAGCTCAGCCGTTTCCTCATATTTCAGCAGCGCGTATAGCAGATAATCCACTTTGATCTCAAGCTGGTCCATAGAATGCTGGGCCGTCATCGCGATCCCGGTGGTGATATACTCCGTCCGTTCCTTATCATCGAGCCGCCATTCGATGGCTACATGGAAGGTGTAGGGCTTCAGCTGTTTTTTGTGATTATGAAAAAAAGCCTCGACCTGGTTCTCATTATTCTTGCCCCAGGCGGCTCTAGGCATCAGCAATTGGAAAATCGATTGCAGCAGAACACCCTTCCCCCCGCCGTTCATCAGCGTAATCAGGGTATTGGCCGGGCCTTCTTCATTACAGAGATCAAGGATCATATCCTCATATTTCTTCAGCATCTTCTCGTACTTGAGTCCGGCGATGCGGATTCGCTCAATGCGCGGCATGGGCTTCACCCTCCTGTCCGCTGAGTGTGCGGCCAACCAGAGCCTTCAGCTCTTTGTACCGGTCCACATCGTGGTAGAGATAACGCATCCGCTCGTACAACTCTTCCCGGGGGAATATCCGCTTCTCATGCTCGGAGATGAACACCAGATGCTCTTCCTCCAGCAGCTTCATGCCTTCATGGATCAGACCGATCCGTGAACCGGCTCCCCGGCTGAGCGAATCGCCTTCCTCCTGGCTCTTGGTCTGCATGTAGAGGCTGGTCCACACCTTGTGCATCGCCTGGATATCCAGGCGCCACTGCTTGCTAAAGCTGCCGTCTTCATCCATGCCGATCCAGCCATGGAACAACTCGGATACCTGATCCGACAGTTGTATGTAGGACATGCTGTCCTGTCCCGGCTTGAAGTGCTGCTCATCCTGATCCATCTCCGCCAGGAAGACAAGGATAATAACGTTAATGATATGCAGATGTGTCTTACGCTCAATCCGTGAATATTTATTGCGCAGCTGAGTGAAGTTACTGGCGAATCCGGAGCCGATCGGACTCACGAGCAGGTGCAGGCGGTGACCCGAATTCATAATCCGGCAGCCGGCTTCTTTGGCTACATATTGCAGGGCATCATAAGCAGCTGTATCCTGCAGACATTCGGCGGCAGCGGGATCATCCAGCGGAATCACCTTGCGGCGAAGCAGGTCGAAGAACAGCCGCGATGCCTGCTGAACTTGCTCTAAGGAATAACTCATATCCGTATCATCTCACTTCTCTACTATATTAATGGTATAAGGGCTAATCTCAAGGCCGGGGATACGGATGCTGCCCTGCTGCTGTGCAGAGATGGTGGTCCGCAGCCTTGCGCCGCGTAGCACCGCAAGCTCCGGGTGGTCCAGCATCAGCCGCTGAAGCAGCTTCTGGCATTCGTCCGCCACGCCGTGGCCCTCTGCTTCCTGCGCCTCAACAGTAATTACGGTATGGAAAAATTGCACCCACAAATCCACGGCATCCGGGCAATCCGCCCAACGCCGCTGCTCCTCCTCCGTGAACGCCTCCGCAGTGAAGGTGAAGCTGCCGTGCGCAGCCACTCCTTCTATGACGGGCAGCCACAGCTCGCATACCTCAGTCCAGGGAATGCCTTTGGGCACATAATGGATGTCCTCATCTTCCCCGGGTTCATCCGGCGCATCCGGCGTATCCTCCGGCAGGAAACCGACCTCCTGCTCTTCCCAGGCCCAAGCCAGCGGATAGATGAAATCCTGGCTGGGCGAGAATAGCCCGCAGATTAAGGTCTCCAGGCCATCCCCGTCCGGCAGTCCTTCCGGCTTCACCCATTCCTCCCAAACATGGGTGCGGAAGTTGAAGCCTGCTGCTCCCCAGAATAATTCCGGGAAGTTCAGCCGCAGATTCGTCTCCGCTTCGAAGATGCTCAGCACAACCTCGGCAAGCTCGTCATGCACCCGCCGGGACAGCTCCACCCGCTCGGAGAGCTGACGCAGCTCATTGAAATCAATGACATCCTTCTCATCATTGGCCAGCCGGGCCAGCGAGCGGTGGATATTATCGAAATGCTTGCGTTCCTCGTCAAATTGCTGGTGGATTTCCTCCAGCCGCTCATGCCGCTGGGTGCCGTATTCGCTGAAGATATGCTTCGGATTACGGCGCAGGGCACTACGGTATTCCTGCTGCTGCTGGGTCATTTTGCGCACGCGTGAGATCAGCTCATTCACATCCTGCATTGCCCGGGTAACCCGTCCATGCTTGATATGCATCTGAATCTCCAGCAGCTTGATGCTGACCTGGAACTCATCGATAATCTCGTGGCTCATGAAGATCAGCTCCATCGCATACTCGGACAGCCGGTACACCGTGGTCCCGTTCTCCTCCCAGCTGGTACGTGTAGCGTCCTCATCTACGGTGAAATACTTGTATTTCTGTACTGCGATCTCCCGCGAATGGTCCTCATAATAATACGCCTCGAAATCCCCGCCGCTGCCGCTCCACAGCAATCCGTCTACCAGCCGTTCGACCGATTCCGGGCTGCCCAGCTTCGCTATGCCGAAGCGCTCCAGAGAGCTCCAGGCCAGATCCACCAGATCCTCCCTGGCCCTCTGTTCATTCGATTCCAGCTCCAGATAATAGACCTGCAGCAGCACACTAAGCGCAATCATTTCCTTATACGGCTGCAGCTCACCCAGATTCATACCTGCGCCCAGACTCCATAAGGGATTTAGCCGCTTGTTCCGTTCTCCGAAATCATTCCAGTTCATCCTCTAGCCAACCTCGCCATCACTTCATAATTTCCCCACAACATAACATAAACCCAAATCCGCACCGCAAGGTGAAGGTTGGGCCGGAACATAAAAATATAGACGGTTTGTTCATGCTCAGAACCCCGAGAAAATGGGAATGTATGTTTCTATTCTCATGTCATTCTATTATATCAATGTTTCATAGATATGGCTATTTGCAAAATAAATAGAGGAGCCCGCGCAGGGACCCCTCTATGTTAAAGCGCTATTTGTATTTCTCATTCACCAGATATTGCAGATTCTTCTTCACCACAGGCCATTCTTCATCGATAATACTGTACAGTACATTATCCATAACAGCCCCGTGAGCGGTAATACGATGCTTGCGCAGGACGCCTTCCCGGACCGCTCCAATCCGCTCAATGGCCCGCTGGGAGCGCAAATTGTGACTGACAATGGAGAAGTCCACCCGGATTAGCCCCAGCACCTCGAAAGCATATTGCAGCAAAAGCAGCTTCGACTCAGTGTTCACCGCAGTTCTCCAATATTCCGGTGTGATCCAGGTGCAGCCAATCTCTGCATTACGATGCGTACGGTCCAGATGCATCAACCGCGTAGTCCCTACGATCCGGCCGGATGCCTGCTCCACCATCACATAAGGGATTTCCTTGCCCACCGCCCCATTCGCCAGAGCCGTATCCACCAGTTGTCCTGCCTCTTCCTCTGAGCTGATCTGCCTCCAGGTGTACTCCCAGATCAGCGGATTGTGCAGCAGCTTCTTAAGCTCAAGCTTATGCTCCTCTGCCAAAGGCACAAGCCGGATTACGTTGCCTGCAAGCTGGCCTGCTTCTATTACTGTCAACTGACTTCCCCCTATATCTTTTTACCTGTTATACTTTTCACCTATTATATATGAAGCGATTTATTCCCAACCGTCAATCTTAGCTGTCAATTGCTGAATGAACTCCTGGGCGCTCAGTGTGAATAATGTGTTCTCCGCACGGCTTCGTACCGAGATTGTTCCGTCATTCTGCTCCTGATCTCCCAGCACCAGCATATAAGGGATTTTCTCCAGCTGCGCTTCACGGATTCTGTAGCCCAGCTTCTCATTCCGGGAATCTACCTCCACCCGCAGTCCGGCTGTTGCCAGCTGTCTTCTGACCTGCTCGGCATACTCGTCATGAACCACAGAGACTGGCAGCAGCTTGACCTGCACCGGAGACAGCCACAGCGGGAACGCTCCGCTATAGTGCTCTGTAAGAATACCCATGAACCGGTCAATGGAGCCGAACACCGCACGATGGATGACAACCGGACGATGCTTGTTGTTATCTTCGCCAATGTAAGTCAGGTCGAACTTCTCAGGCATCTGGAAATCCAGTTGAATCGTACCGCATTGCCAGCTCCGCTTCAGGGCATCGAGGACATGGAAATCAATCTTCGGTCCGTAAAAAGCGCCATCTCCTTCATTCACCCGGTATTCGATCCCATTCTTCTTCAGCACCCGCTCCAGCGACTCTTCCGCCTGATCCCAGAGCTCTTCGGAACCCATATAGTCTTCCGGGCGTGTAGACAGCTCGACCTTGTACTCGAATCCGAAGATGGAATAGAACTGGTCAATCAGCTCCAGCACCCGAGTAATCTCGGATTCAATCTGCTCCGGGAACACGAACAAATGGGCGTCATCCTGGCAAAAGGTACGGACCCGCATCATTCCGTTCAGCGCACCGGAGGATTCATGGCGGTGAACCTGCCCGTATTCCGCAATGCGGATCGGCAGATCCCGGTAGGAACGGCGGCTGTTCTTGTAGATCAGCATGTGTCCGGGACAGTTCATCGGCTTCAGCGCAAAGTCTGTCTCATCCACCTTCGTGAAATACATCTCATCCTTGTAATGATCCCAATGTCCGGATTGCTCCCACAGACGACGGTTCATCATCAGCGGTGAGCGGACCTCTTCGTACCCGTCGGCACGCTGCAGCTTGCGGGAGAAATCCTCCAGCGCTGTGCGGATCAGCATCCCTTTGGCCAGGTAGAACGGCATGCCCGGCGCTTCCTCGGAGAACATGAACAATTCCAGCTCCTTGCCCAGCTTGCGGTGATCCCGTTTCTTCGCTTCCTCCAGCAGATGCAGATGCTCCTCAAGTAGGGCTGTGCTCAGGAAGGATGTGCCGTATATCCGCTGAAGCACCTGATTGTCAGCATCCCCGCGCCAGTAGGCCCCCGCTACACTAAGCAGCTTGAACGCCTTAATCCGGCCAGTGGAGGGCAGATGCGGCCCCCGGCACAGGTCCGTGAATTCGCCTTGCTCATACAGGCTGATGACCGCGTCCTCCGGCAGATCCCGGAGCAGCTCCAACTTCAGCGGCTCTTCCAGCTGTTCAAAATACTTCACCGCTTCCGCCCGGCTGACCACCCGGCGCCGAATCGGCAGGTTCTCTTTGATGATCTTCCCCATCTCCCGCTCAATCGCAGCAAGATCCTCGCTGGACAGTGGCTGTTCAATATCTATATCGTAATAGAAGCCGTCCTCGATCACCGGACCAATGCCCAGCTTCACGTTCCGTTCTCCATAGATCCGTTTGATTGCCTGGGCCATCACGTGGGCTGTACTGTGTCTGTGAATCATCAGCCCGTCGCTGCTGTCTGCTAACACAATCTCCACGAGGCTGTCCCCTTCAACCGGACAATCAAGGTCAACGAGTCTGCCATCGATTTTGCCGGCTACTGCATTCTTCCTTAGACTTACGCTAATCGACTCCGCAATCTGCGCAATTGTGGTGTTACGCGAATACCTCCTATTTGCTCCATCCGGCAGCTGCACTTGAATCTCCATGATTATGGCCTCCATTTCTTCAGTGTATATTCGTATATGTGAACACAAAAAAACGCATCTCATCCCGGAAAGGGACGAGTGCGTCTTAAGCTCGTGGTTCCACCCTAATTCGACTATACGTCACTTCACCCCCGGCTGTTCGGCGGAAACGTGATCAGTACAATCCTCATGGCATCCGTTAACGGGGATGGGTCGGTGGCATTTACAGCCTCGCTAACAGCAGGAGGGTTCAGTGTCACGGCTATAGAGGGGTAACATCCGGCTGGTCTCTGTAAGAAGCTCTCACCTTGCACTTCTCTCTCTGGTCAGTCCTCACGGGATATCCTGTCTCTGGTCATTGCCTTGGTTATGGTGTTGCTGGTTACATAATACGCACGGTCTTCGTCAGAAGTCAATACCGCGCAGAAAAAAACTTAAAATCCGCTTCCCCCTTGACCGCTAAATTATTTAATCCTTTACTCCCTTAATCCCTCACCCGTGGGCCTTATCCGTTAAGCTCAGTCCGCTGCAACCGCAGAATAATATCCCCTACTTCTTCCACCGTATGCGCAATAAAATCCGCTCCGGCCGTCGATAATTCCTCCTCGGAACCATAGCCGAACAACACGCCCACAGAGGCTACGCCGCAGGCTTTTGCCCCAATAATGTCATGCTCCCGGTCCCCGATCATCAGCGACTGCGCAGCAACAAGATCGTTCTCGTCCAGTACATGCTGAATCACCTCGCGCTTCTTCGAGCGTGTCCCGTCCAGATTGCTGCCTGCCGCATACTTGAAGAACCCGTCCAGCTCATAATGGCGCAGAATCTGCTCAGCGAATACAATAGGCTTGGAGGTCGCCACATACAGCTCGAACCCCTTGACCCTCAAGCTCTCCAGCAGCTCTGGAATGCCTGCTATCACATGATTCTCGAACATCCCCAGCGTCCGGTAACGCTCCCGGTAGAACTCCACAGCCTGTGCCGCTGCCTCCGCCGTGAAGCCCTGAATTTCGATAAACGAATCATATAGCGGCGGACCTATGTATGGAATCAGCAAGTCAGGATGCTCCACCTCGATGCTGAATTGGTTAAGCGCATACTCCACGCTTTTGGTAATGCCTTCCTTGGGGTCAGTCAATGTGCCGTCCAGATCAAATAAGATGTGCTTCAAGCTGTCCTTCATCTCTCCCGGATGCTCCCTTCGTGTGCAATTGCTATCTATCATACCTTTCTTCCTGTTTATTTTCTATAGATTAGCCTTTTTAGTCTTTTTGGATTGAATAGACATGTGAAAGAGCCGGTTGCCTGCTTATATTCAGGACCGGCTCTATATGCGATAGCTCTCATTTGCTGATGATTGAGGAAGCTGCGCTGCAGGAAGCCATCGGCTCCATACTTACCAGCCCACGCGGATAATCAGGCCCTTAGGGTCACCGACTTCCAGATAGGCTGCCTGGCCGTTAACATCGTCATACGGGAAGCCATAAGCCAAGCCGCTGATGCTGTGATCATGCCAGAATTTCGCATAAAAGTTCGCAGGAGCCGCATTGTAATAATTCGCTACGTTGTTCCAGTTGCTAGTGGTGTAGACATGGCGGTTGATCGCAGCGGAAGTGGCGGCATCGATTAGCGAACCGTCATTGCGCAGAATATCCTGGGTGCTATAGCTGGAATACCCTGCGAAGTAATTCGCATTGGCTCCACCGGCTTTGAATGATCCATGGACTGGAGCAATAATACGGTAAGGCGCCTGATCGGTTGCCAGCGATTTGAAGGCGGACGGAACTTCATTCTGGTATTTGGTGAAAATGCCGGCCCGTGTCTCCGATTCCAGCTCGCCAACCGTCTTGTCATAACCGCCGGACAAGCCTACCAGCCGGTGCTGGACCGGGAAGCCGAAGGCATCTACACGGGTCGTATTTCCATGGTAGCCTGTAGCATCCACCGTGAATTCAACGAAGTCGAAATAGAGATTACGGTTAGGATCGGTTGGATTATCGATATCCGGTCCGGCAAAGCCATCGTCATAGGTCTTAATATACAACGGCGTGCCAACACTTAGGAACATGCGGCCGGAGGTGATTTTGGGCAGCGTTACCCAGTTGGTCTGGCTAACCGTATGATAAATATTGGCATAGTTGACCCCGTTCTTGGTCAGATGGCCGGAAGCATTATTCAGCGCATTCGAGATCGGAATGAGATTGCCGCTAAGATCCAGATAACTCCATTTGCCGTTAGCCGGATTGATGCCGATGACGCCCCAATAGACCTGGTTATCGGGGTAAGCGCCTCCCGTTCCGTTCATGACTTTGACAGACACGGAGCCTCCCGGCGGTGTCGGAATAGAAGAGGCAGCGATAGAATAGATGGAACCGGAAGATCCGGAAGGCGGAGTAGTCGGCGCTGCAGTGGGCGCGGTTCCCGCAGTGTAGTTGAACCAGCCGGTATCATAAGCCGGAGTCCCATTGTTGTAGGTGAAGAAGTACGAGAGTGCTGTGCCGCTGGCGACGCCTGTAACCACCTGCTCATAACGCGATTTACCGTTGTTATAAGTCATTCGGTAGTTTAGCTGGGTTCCCGAGTTCACCTTGTAATGCACATCGGTCCAGCTGGTACTGACCGTAGATTTGAACCAGATGGTAGCTGAGGTTCCCGACAGATCTACCCCTTGGGTATAATCAGCTGCGGCTGCTTTGGAATTGAACAAAGGCAGGCAAGAGAGCAGAAGCACGAACGCAAGCATCGTCATTAGCCATTTTTTGGACATTCTTAGATTCCTCCTGAATAATATTGGCATTGCAGTACTTCCCTTCAACTACAGGAGCTATAGAGCATTCTGTATTTCGCTAAGCTGCTTATTCTATCCCCTGTTCCCTCCTCTCTCTTCCCGCCTGCATCAGAACCAGAATTACCAATGCTTGTATCCGTTTACAAATATGATTATAGTTGCACAATCGGCAATTGAGTAGGCACGGAATTTCGGATTTAGGTTCCCATATTTTGGTTTTTGGTATAATGATCTATAGCTTAACCCGCAGGATGCTGCAAAAATAGCAAAAAGCCCTTAATTCCCAGATGCCTGGTCATTAAAGGCTTTTGTAGGCTTCCCTCTCGTATTCACTATTCCCAGTGCTGCGAAATAAAGGTATCCCGTCCGGATTGCTCACGGTCCTCTTTATAATGCTTCGGATTCTTCTTATGATAGTCCTGATGATAGTCTTCTGCCGGATAGAATACCGGCGCAGGCAGAATCTCCGTCACCACCGGAAGCTCGAATCTGCCGCTGACTGCCACCTGCTCCCGGGAAGCCAGTGCAGCCAGCCGCTGCTCTTCCGTATAATAGAATACCGCCGTGCGGTACTGCGTTCCCCGGTCCTGAAACTGTCCGCCGTCATCCGTCGGGTCAATCTGCGGCCAGAACAGCTCCAGCAGCCGCTCGTAAGGGAATAATTCAGGGTCATAAGTGATCTGAACCACCTCATAGTGACCAGTTGTACCGGTCTTCACCTGCTCATAAGTAGGGTTCTCTACCGTTCCTCCGGCGTATCCCGATACAATCCCGTGAATTCCGGGAAGCTCTTCGAACGGCGTAACCATGCACCAGAAGCAGCCTCCGGCAAACATTGCCTGTTCCATAGCCATACTCCCACTCCCTGTCTCTCATCTGCTGACTCTTGTTAAACCCTGTACTGAAGATAAAGCCTAATGACCTGAAAGTCAATTTGATCGCTAGACCTGATTGCCCTTAGATAACTTAATGAATAGAATGTTTATTCTATTTATAGTTCAGAAAGAGAATAATTAAACTTCAAGTATGTTCGGAATGGAAATTCCTTTTTGCAGAATAATGACTAATAAATAGCTTTCTTATTGTCTGTTTCACCACAAAATCTATCTTTTTGATACTTGAGAGTAGAATACATATTCTTTTAATTGACAATTCCTTGCAGGAGTTGTACTATTTTATAGAATGATTTTTCCGTAACGAGGTGTAATGATGGGTAAACGCGATGATATTCTTCAGGCAACCCTTGATTTGATTACTGAAGAAGGCTTACAATCTGTTACTTTCGCCAAAATATTCAAGAGGGCCAATGTAGGCTCCAGCACATTCTACCATTATTTCGAGAACAAGGAGCAGCTGGTCAATGAGTTGTACTATAAAGTCCGCATACATAAAAATGAGTTCGTCATGAATGGCTATGACCCCGGCTTAACCATCTATGAGCGTGTGAAGAGCCTTCTGAAGAATACGGCTAACTATTCGCTTCAATACCCCAAAGAGGTTGATTTCACAGAGAACTATTGCTCCTCGCCCTATATTTCCGAGGACTTGCGGAACACGCCGGCTCCCTCAACCTTAGAGATATTCGCCATCATTGAAGAAGGACAGCGGCAGGGAATCATCCGGGAAATGAATGTTTGTCTGTGCTATCAGCTGATCTACGGGATATTAATTGCTGTCATCAAAGGCTACTTGGACGGAAAATATCCCCTTAACGAGCAGCAGATTCAGCAGTCCATTGAAGCCTGCTGGCTTGCGATTAAGCTGTAGCGGCTAACACGAATAAGGCCATCCCTTAAGCAGAGCTCTGCATAAGAGACAGCCTATTCCGGCATCAGCCGGTTGATGAATGCTAGACCTGAGGGACCAGATTCCGGCTGCCCGAGGACTTGTAGATCTCTGCAATCAGCGTGAGCGCTTTGATGCCCTCAGCACCGTCAATCCAGAACCTGCGGCCTTCACGGATGTGGGCGTAGAAGTCATGAATTAACCGTGAGTGCCCGGTGCCCCAGTACGATTTTCCGCCGCTGCTGATGCTCTGCGGCTCACAGAGCAGCGTCTCCTGACCATCCTTCCACAGATACAGGCTGTCCCGGCGCTGCTGCAGGGTCCCTTGCTCGAAGACCAGCTCCAGCTCCACCGGCGAATTGGCCTGATATGCATTGGTTCCGTAGAAGAGCCCCCGCGCCTTGTTTTTGAAGTCGATACACGCATGTGCACTGTCCTCGACCTCAATAACATTGTTCAGCACATCGGTGCTTACACTGCCTTTCACGGAAGCGATGTCACCGCCGAACCATTGCAGCAGATCCAGGGTATGGATAGCCTGATTGATCAATACCCCTCCGCCTTCCGTAGCCCAGCGGCCTCTCCATGGACTGTTCGTGTAGTACTCCTCAGTCCGGGTCCATGTTACTAATCCCTTCATGCAGAGGAGGTTACCCAGGCTGCCGGAATCGATTACTTGTCTGATCCTCACTGAAGGTTCATTATAGCGGTTCTGGAATACTACACCCAGCTGTCCCGGAGCCTGCTCCGCCGCCTCCTGCATCAAGCGGGCCGAAGGCACATCCAGCGCCATGGGCTTCTCGGTTAACACATGCTTGCCCGCCTTCAGCAGCTCCACCGCCATTCCGGCATGCAGATGATGCGGCGTGCAGAGATGGACGATGCCGATATCTGCACGCTCCAGCAGCTCCCTGTAATCCGTCAGGCCTTCACATTCGTAATCCTGAGCGGACTGCGCCGCCTGAACAGGATCACTGTCCACCACGGCTACCAGCCGCGTATTCCGGGTGGAAGCAATGGCTCTGGCATGCAGCGGGGCAATCGCCCCGCAGCCGATAATCGCTGCTCCATTGGAATTCATCTTAACCACCTTCCGATCTTCTGATAGCTGTAATGCAACTATTTGAGCGTATCCGGGGTCAGATTCACCGCTTGCCGCTGCGCCTCCAGACACAGCTCAGCCGCCTTGAACGCATGTTCCTGCGTCATCGCCTTCTCCGTCCGTTCCAGGCAGTCCAGAATCAGCTCACCGAAGAACGGGAACCCGATCTTCCCGGCCACATGCTCATAATGCTCGCCCTCGCCGTCTACCCAGTAGACATGGTCCGGTGTGCTGGAGCGGCCGATATCGCTGTATTTGCGCAGTTCAATATAGCCTTCCGTGCCGAGAATGATCGTCCGGCCATCGCCCCAGGTTCCGAGCCCAGCCGGAGTGAACCAGTCCACGCGAAAATACTGCGTAGCCCCGTTATCCCCAACCAGCGTAGCATCCCCGTAATCCTCCAGCTCCGGGTAAGCCGGATTGTTGTAGTTGGCGACCTTGCTGTGAAGTACCTTGGCATCGCGGCAGCCTGCATAGAAGAGGAACTGTTCAATCTGGTGGCTGCCGATGTCACAGAGAATGCCGCCGTATTTGTCACGCTGGAAGAACCATTCCGGCCGGCTGGGTGCATTTAACCGGTGCGGCCCCAGTCCCATCACCTGAAGCACACGGCCAATCGCCCCCTGCTGCACCAGCTGACCGGCATAGACAGCGCTCTCTACATGCAGTCTCTCACTGTAATACGTCATGTATTTCCGCCCCGTCTGCTCCACTTGAAGGCGTGCTGCCGCGAGCTGGTCCAGAGAAGTGAACGGAGATTTGTCCGTGAAATAATCCTTCCCGTGTGCCATCACCCGCAGACCGAGCGGACCGCGCTCCGAAGGAACGGCCGCCGCTGCTACGAGCCGGACCTCAGGATCTTCAAGAATCTCTTCAGCAGAGCGTGCGGCTTTGACGCCGGGATACTTGTTCAGGAATGCTTTTACCTTCTCGGGATCTGGATCGTATACCCACTTCAGCTCGGCACCCGCCTCCACCAGCCCGTTGCACATCCCGTAGATATGCCCATGATCCAGCGCCAGCGCGGCGATTACGAATTCACCCGGTCCCACCACAGGCTTCGCCTCATGTACCGGGGCATACATCATTCCATCCTTGCGGCTCATGCTTGCACCTCCAATCTGGAATGCAGATGCCGGAGGCTGATCTCCAGGCTCTCGAACGGATCACGCTGGCACACATCCTGCTCCACGATATGCCATTCCACCCCCGTCTTGCGGCAGGCATCAATAATCGCTCCATAGTTCATATTGCCTTCGCCGATCTCGGCAAACACAGCCTTACGGTTCAGAATAGTCATATCCTTGAAATGCACGGCCTGCATTCTGCCTTCCACCTTGTGAATCCACTCTACAGGATCTCCGCCCCCCGCCTGAACCCAGTACAGATCCAGCTCGAACCCGAAGACCTCCGGATCACTGTCCTGCAGCAGCACATCCATACCGGTCAGACCGTCAAAACGTTCAAATTCAAAATCATGATTATGATAAACGAATTGCAGGCCATACTCTTCCTTAAGTGTCCGTGCAATGCCGGAAGCCAGCTTGGCGAAGGTGCGGTAGCCCTCCTGGCTGGTCTGATATTCCGCAGGCAGCGAGCCAAGACCGATGTATTTGCAGTCCCACAGCTTATGCTCTGCTGCGAGCGCATCCAGATCATTCACCAGCCGGTCCCAGGGAACATGTGTCGCACATATTTTCAGATTAAATTCATCCGCATATTCCTTCACCAACTTAGGGTCCATGGGACCGATCCCGGAGATCTGCACAGCCTGGTACCCGATGCTGCTCACCTTCCGCAAGCTCTCCCGCAAGGCTTCCGGCGTCTGGGTATATTCACGCAGGGTATACATTTGGGCGGCAATCGTTGAACGGTTCATTGTATTCATCCACTCCTAGATAAGTTTAATTGGCGTAAGAGAGTAAAGTTAATCTAGTGGGTACCCGATACATCAAGGGCTTTCTGGCTGACCGGAGCTTTCTGAAAAGTCGAATTCTCCACCTGCTCCATCAGCTTCTCATAGAACAGCTCGCTGTCGATCGGCAGGTCCACCCAGTTGTCGGTCCACGCAGACAGATACATGGCATTGGACAGGGTCAGCCCGTGAATGCCCTCTTCCCCCGGAGCCAATAGCGGCTCATCATGCAGAATCGCATTGGTGAAGTTACGCAGAATCCCCTTATGCTGCTCTCCATTCCCGGAGTCCACCGGAATCTCGCATTTCCAGCATTCCGGCGCTCCGAAGCCCCCGGTATATTCCGCATTGAACTTCGGCTCAGGGGTGCGAAGGCGGAAGAAGGTCAGCGTGCCGTCTTCGATGACGATTTTACCGTTGTCGCCTGTAATCTCGAACCGGTTCGTCCCCGGCGCTTCCCCTGTAGTCGTGATGAACAGCCCGGTTGCGCCATTCTCATACTCCACATAAGCGGTCACATCATCCTCAACTTCAATATTCCGGTACTTCCCAAACTGGCAAAAAGCGCGTACCCGCTTAGGCATCATTCCGGTAGTCCACTGCCAGAGATCAAGCTGGTGCGGGTCCTGGTTCAGCAGCACTCCGCCGCCTTCCCCGCCCCAGGTCGCCCGCCAGCCGCCGGAATCATAGTAGCTCTGAGAGCGGTACCAATTGGTGATAATCCAATTCGTG
This sequence comes from Paenibacillus sp. FSL R7-0333, assembly GCF_038000365.1. Taxonomy (NCBI): domain Bacteria; kingdom Bacillati; phylum Bacillota; class Bacilli; order Caryophanales; family Paenibacillaceae; genus Paenibacillus; species Paenibacillus sp. FSL R7-0333. The sequence goes on along the minus strand of NZ_JBBOBZ010000001.1, from coordinate 3,309,596 downwards.
CGCCGGATCTCTCCCAGCTCCCCGGACTGAATCAATTCTCTCAGCTTCTGATAGAGCGGATTCGTCCGCTGGTTATACATAATGCCGAATTTGCGGTCAGACTTCGCTGCGGCGTCATTCATCTGCTGTACTGCCTTCGTATAGACACCGGCAGGCTTCTCGATCAGAACATGCAGCCCGTAGCCCAGCGCTTCAATCGCCAGCGGCGGATGATCATAATGCGGGGTGGCAATCATCACCGCATCAATGATCCCGGACTTGAACAGCTCCTCCGGCGACAGAAAGCGCTGCACATGATCCGGCAAATGCTCCTCTGCCCATTCCAGCCGCTCAGGGCTGATGTCGCAGACGGCCGTTAGCTCGGCCCCCTTAATATCACTCAGCAGACTCTGTGCATGGGTCCGCCCCATACCCCCTACGCCAATAATTCCATAACGTACCTTATCCATCTCCCATTCCCTTCCTGAAACAGTTTATGTTATGAGGATAACCCTATTTGCCGGTGGAGGCCATGACTGTAATTAAGGTATATTTGTATAATAATAAGATGTATTGGATAAATGGAAGCGTTATAATAGCTTTATAGCCTTATTTGAAGGAGCCCTGATATGAATATGACTGCGAAAGGCAATGGTAATTTGACCGGACGCCTGCTGCACAACCTGACGGTTACCGTTACCCATGCCCAATTAACCAGCAGATATCCGGGATGGAACCGGACGAATGAGACCCCTGCCTTCAACCGGCTCTACTACATTGATTCCGGCGAAGGCAAGGTGATTATCAACGGAGTGGCGTACTATCCGAGACCCGGACAGCTGATGATTATGCCCGCAGGCTCTACCCAGACCACGGATACTTCACGTGATGATCCTTATACACGCTACTATTGCCACTTCGATGCGCAGATTGGGGAATGGCCGCTGTTTCATTCGGCGAATAAGCTCTACATCTGTGATGTGCCTGATCCGGAGGCTACTAGGACGATGTTCGCGGAGATGATTGAATGGTTCCAGGATACCGGCTTCCTCGCTACCCTGCGGACGCAGGCCGCGCTGCTTACGCTGCTGTCCCTCTGTCTGGAATCGGGGGGCTATAGCAATTTCCTTGACGATCTGACACATACGAGCGACCAGGGCAAGCTGGCGAATGTGCTGGGCTACATCGATCAACGGTTAATGCGGCCGCTGACGGTCGAGGAGCTGGCAGAGCGGGTCCATCTGCACCCGAACTATTTCATTCCCTACTTCAAGAAATTCATCGGCGTTCCGCCGATGCAGTACGTCCAGCTGAAACGGATGGAGCTCGCGAAGAGGCAGCTCTCCTACACCGATTTCAGCATCTCCAGTATCGCCGAGCAGGTCGGCATGGAGCTGGCCCACTTCTCCAAGGTGTTCAAGAAGTCAACCGGCGTATCCCCGTCTGCTTACCGGAGCAGTACGCGGTAGAATGCACCGGAATTATCAGAACATAATCATCCTAACGGATGGATAAGCTTACCTTCGCGCGAACACAATGTATGCTGCATTGGTCCATATTCCGCTGTAACGGCCAATTGTAATCGGTTTTTCGATTACATTCGGCCTACGCGGCGCCCAGAGTCCAATTGTGATCGGTTTTTCGATTACATTCGGCTTACGCGGAGCCCACAGTCCAATTGTAATCGGTTTTTCGATTACATTCGGCTTACGCGGAGCCCACAGTCCAATTGTAATCGGTTTTTCGATTACATTCGGCTTACGCAACCCACCCGGTCCAACAGCATTCGCCTCCTGTTAAAATATGTTAAATGAATGAACAGACGACATTCTGTTTTAGGCACGCTGCTCATTTTTATGTTGGTGTTGTGCGTTGAACGACATTATTCCTGAACAATTAAAAAATCAGCACGCCTCTCTAAGAGACCTGCTGATTTTTTAACGCTGTGTCAATCGATGGATGGTATGCCGCGCTCCTGCGCTCTACTTGATCCCGAAATACGCATCCGCATTGTTGTAGCATATATTCTCAATTGTCCGGCCGATTAAGGCATAATCTCGCGGCAGGTCCCCCTCTTCCATCCACGTGCCGAACAGGTTGCAGAGAATGCGCCGGAAGTATTCATGACGCGTGAAGGACAGGAAGCTTCTGGAGTCGGTCAGCATACCGACAAAAGGACTGATCAGCCCGATGCTGGATAGCGCCTTCAATTGTTGCAGCATACCCTCCTTCTGATCATGGAACCACCAGCCGGAGCCCATCTGCACCTTGCCCTTGATGCCATCGCCCTGGAAGTTACCGATTGCGGTGGCGATCATCTCATATTGCGAAGGGTTCAGCGTATAGACGATGGTCTTCGGCAGCTGTCCGCTGGCATCCAGCTCATTCAGCAGCGCGTTAAGACTGCGGGCCATATTGAAATCCAGAATTGAATCGAAGCCGCTGTCCTTGCCGATTCTACTAAACATCCGTGCGTTGTTGTTGCGCAGCGCTCCGATATGCAGTTGCATGCTCCAGCCCCGCTCATGATAGAGCCTGCCTAATTTGATCAGCGTATGGCTTTGGAACTTCTGCTCTTCCTGCGGGCTGATCTCTTCCCCTTTGAAGGCCCGGGCGAAGATGTAGGCCGCTTCATGCTCTGTAGACTGGGCATGCGGCAGCTCACCGAAGGCCTGATCCGACAGCCGGCAGCCATGCTGATGGAAATAATCGATCCGCGCCGTCACAGCCTGGAGGAATCCGGAGTAATCGTGGATTTCAAGACCGCTCGCCTCACCAAGCAGACCTACGTATCCGGTGAACCCTTCATCACGGATATTCAGCACCCGGTCCGGTCTGAAGGTCGGAGCAACCACCGTCTCAAGTGCATGATCCTTCTTAATCTGAATATGATGCTCCAGTGAATCAATGGGATCATCCGTTGTGCAGACCACATCGACATTGAGTTTTTTGAGAATCCCCTGCGTAGTCAGTTCATCTCCCTGAAGCTGCTCATTGCAGCGTTCCCACACACTCTCCGCAGTCTCCCCGGAGAGCAGCTCGTCGATCCCGAAGTAGCGCTTCAACTCCAGATGAGTCCAGTGGTAGAGCGGATTGCCCACCATCTCAGGCAGGGAACGCGCCCAGACCATGAATTTGTCTTTGTCCGGCGCATTCCCGGTAATTAGCTGTTCGTCAACGCCCAGCCAGCGGAGTGCCCGCCACTTGTAATGATCCCCGGATAAGGCGAGATCTGCGATATTGCGGAACCTGCGGTTACTGCTGATCTCCTGCGGATTCAGATGACTGTGGAAATCGTAAATCGGCATTGCGGCGGCATAATCGTGATACAATCTCTGTGCACTTGGACTTAACAGCAGCCAGTCGTCATGAATAAAAGATGAGGTACTCATATTGTTCTCCAGCCTCTCGTCTGTGATATTGGTGGGCCACGGATACCGTCCTTAAGCGGACAGCAGGAGCTTATGCCCATTCGCACTACCATACTACCATACTTGTATGGTAGTATGGTAGTGCTTACATTAATCGATAACAGGAGGGTTACACGATGGAATATACTATCGGTACACAAGCACTCTCCACAAGGGACATCGTGTATCGTTCACTGAAGAATCAGATTCTGCTGCTGGAGCTGCCGCCCGGAACCGGGATTTCGGAGAAGGAGATTTCGCTGAAGTTCAGTGTCAGCCGCACTCCGGTCCGTGAGGCCTTTGTCCGTCTGGCCCAGGAGGGCCTGCTTGCTGTATACCCCCAGCGGGGAACGGTGGTCTCCTTGATTGATTCCGAGCTCGTGGAAGAAGCCCGCTTCATGCGCGAGCATCTGGAGCGGGCAGTCATCCGGGAAGCGTGCAGCGCCTTCCAGGCCAGGAATCTTATCGATCTGAAGGCTAATCTGGACAAGCAGAAGCTCTGCATCGAGGATCAGGACTATAAAGAAATGTTCATGCTGGACGAAGAGTTCCATCATGTGATTTTTATGGGCTGCAATAAAAAGAATACCTGGGAGGTCATCCAGCAGATCAAGGTTCACCTGAACCGCAGCCGGATGCTCAAGCTCACGGCAGATCACAACTGGGAGCATCTGTACCGGCAGCATTATGGTCTATATGAAGCCATTGAGCAGCATAATATTCAGCAAGGGGATCAGCTTATGCAGGAGCATATGGCCCTGACGATCGCCGATCAGGAGATGCTGATGGAGAAATATCCGCAATATTATAAGCAAAGATCCGCAGACTGATATAACCTGACGCAAGATCATACTTTCACCAAGAAGGGTTGGATCACTATGTCCGAGTTGGCATTACAGCCTGCACTGGCAGGCAAGACCGCTGTAATTACCGGAGGAGCCGGAGCCCTCTGCAGCGCTATGGCGCTGGAATTGGCCCGGCAAGGCGTGAAGGTCGCCATCCTGAACCGTACGGAGGCCAAAGGGGCAGCTCTGGCTGCACAGATCACTTCCGGCGGCGGCCAGTCCCTGGCCTTGGCCTGCGATGTTATGGATGCCGGGAGTGTCCGGCAGGCAGCGGATGAGATCCACAAGCAGTGGGGTCCCTGCGACTTGTTGATCAATGGAGCCGGTGGCAATCAGTCTTCGGCGATCACCACCAAGGAGACCTTAGAACCGGGAGACCTGGAGAATCCCGATGTCGTCTCCTTCTTCGATCTGTCCGTGAGCGGCTTCCGCACGGTTCTCGACCTCAATCTGACCGGAACATTAATTCCAACTCAAATCTTCGCCAAGCAGATGCTCGGACGCCCCGGAGCAGCGGTGATCAACATCTCCTCCATGAGCGCCGCATCGCCACTCACCAAGGTTCCGGCTTACAGCGCGGCCAAGGCAGGCATCAACAACTTCACACAGTGGCTTGCGGTTCATCTGGCAGAGTCCGGCATACGGGTGAATGCCATCGCCCCCGGCTTCTTCGTCACTGCACAGAATGAACAGCTGCTGAAGAACCCGAACGGTGAACTAACCGAACGTTCGCTCAAAATCATCTCCCAGACCCCGATGCGCCGCTTCGGCACACCGGAGGATCTGCTCGGCACCTTACTCTGGCTGGCCGATGAGCGCATGTCCGGGTTCGTAACCGGGGTAACCATTCCCGTAGACGGCGGGTTTATGGCCTACTCGGGCGTGTGAAGGCATTCTGCAGCGGGAAACCGGCATTCCAAAAAACTGAACCCCGTCCCCAGGGTTCAGTTCCAATTAATTAAGGCTATGCGCTTCAACCAGCACGCCTTCCTCCAGATGCAGCACCCGGTCGCACCAGTCCAGCATTCGTTCGTCATGAGTAACCATTACAGCAGCCTTGCCTTCGCTCCGCACCTCGTCGGCGATCATCCGTACCACTTCCCGGCCACGGCTGTAATCCAGGCTGGCCGTTGGTTCATCGGCGAACAGAATGGCCGGCTTGTTCATCCAAGCCCGGGCAATCGCCACCCGCTGCTTCTCGCCCCCGGACAGCTGTTCGGGGTAATGGTTGCGGCGTTCCCAGATCTCCAGACGCTTCAGCAGATAGGCGGCACGCACCTTCGCTTCCTTCGGGCTGAGCTTAGCCAGCTTCGCTACATAGAGCAGCTGCTCCTCTACCTTCAGGAACGGCAGCAGCTGCGCACTTTGGAACATGAAGCCGATTTTTTTTAGCCTTAGCTCCGTCAGTGCCCCCTTGTCCTTATCACGCAGCGATTCGCCGTCGAGGAGAATCTCTCCGCTGGTGGGCGTAAGCAGCGCACCGGCTGCGGAGAGAAACGTGCTTTTCCCGGAGCCGGATGGCCCCAGTACTGCTATGAATTCGCCTTCGTTCACCGTAAGATCCAGATGGTTCAGTACGGTCATCGCCCCGTCCCCATCCCCGTAAGTCTTGGTTACCTGCTTCATCACTAATTTCGCACTCATGCTCCAGTCCTCCCTATCGCTTCCAAGGCATCCACCTTAGCTACTCTTGCTACCGAAATTAATGAGCCCAGCAGGGACATCCCTATGAACAGCAGACTGGTCATCGCCATCGTCTGTCCGTCCAGCTCAAACGGCATCGTGTCGGGCAGGCCCATATTCATCCCAAGCGTAAGCAATATGCCCAGCACCAGACTGGCGACAGACAGCAGCATCACTTGACCGATTACACTCCAGGCCAGATAGGACATCTTGGTCCCCATCGCCTTCAGGATACCGAATTGGCTGGTCTTCTGGATCGTAATGACATAGAAGAATACAGCAAGAACTACTGCGGCAATCACGAACAGGAACACAATCATCATCAGCAGCGAATTCTGCTCGGCGGAGTAACCGGGAACACTGGAGATCGCCTGCTTTTGCGTAATTACCTCTACGGACTGTAGCTGATCTGCAATCTGCCCAGCTTGAGCCGCCGTTACATCCAGCGCGATCACATTGTACGGGGCATTGGCATTGCCTGAACCTCCGCTTCCCTGAACCGTTCCTTGCTTCATCGCCTGCCAGTCCAGCTGGTTGATATAGACCACCGGAGTATGGCTGTAGGAGCTGTCCTTCACGAAGCCGGTAACCGTCCAGCTCATGCCGGAAGCCTGATCACGGATCGTACTGCCAATTGTAACGCCTGACTGTTCCAGCTTGGAGTCTGCAACCGCGCTGCCTTGAACCTCATTGGTGAATCCTGCGCCTTCTATGACCCTCGGAGCCAACATTCCCGTCATATCTACGGCAAAAAAAGTAATATCCGCCTTAACCTCCGCACCGGCAGCTGTAATTGTACTGGTCTGTACCCCCAGCGGAGTCGCGTTCGCCTCTCCGGCTACTGACCGGGCAGCCGCAAGCTCCGTATCCGTTAACTGTGAACGCCTGAAGGTATGATCCGCATCGCTCTGCACGGCAAAGTAATTGGCGGGCATATTTTTCAGCGCCGAAATGTTGGCATAAGCAAGACCTCTAGCCAGGCCGGTGACGAACAGCACCAGGAACGAGACCAGCAGCATAATCACCATAATGAGACTGTAGCGTGCTTTGGAGTGCCTCATCTCCCGAATTGCCAAGAACATATAACCACTCCTTCTAATCTGTATATCCACAGTTTAGAGAGTGAAGATGAACGGAGTATGAATAAAGAATTACACTATATAGATTGAACTAAACGGTATTATGTTTTGGGAATGCCGTGACTCCAGAGAAGTTTTGGACTTCCGGCCGCTGTTGTATTTGAATTTCCTAATTGAACCGCTCTTCGCGGTAGAAATTCAAATACAAAGGCGGTCGCTACCGCTCCTCCAGTTCCAAAATTCCCCTCCGCCACTTTTCCTTTAACTCTAAATATTTAGATCAATCTATATCGTTAGGGTCGCAGGGCAGAGTGACAGTGAACGTAGTTCCCTCCCCTACTGTGCTCGTAACCTCGATGGTTCCGCCATGCGCCTGGACGATCTTTTGGGCAATAGCCAGCCCCAGCCCGCTACTGCCTGGCTCACGGGATCGCGACTGATCCACCTTGTAGAACCGGTCGAAGATCATCGGCAGCTGCTCTGCCGGAATGCCCGCACCGTTGTCGGTCACCGTTACAATACATTGTTGGCCCTCCACATGTGCTGCGATACTGAGGGTCCCGCCCGCCGGGGTGTATTTGACCGCATTTGTCACCAGATTCATCCACACCTGATAGAGCAGATTGGAATCGCCCGTAAGCGTGATATCTCCGGCATGCATCCGTACTGCCAGTTCCTTCTCCGTAAGATGCCACTCCATAATCTGAATCACCTGCCGCAGCTGGGCGCGCAGATCGAAGCTTCTTTTCTGCAGGGCATGCTCGTCATAATCCAGCGAGGACAAGGTGAGCAGCTGCGTGCTGAGCATAGATAACCGCCGGCTCTCGTCCCCGATAATTGACAGATACTCTTGGCGCTGTGCTTCCGGTAGAGTACTGTCCTGGAGCGCATGCGCAAAGCCCTGAATAGAGGTTAATGGCGACTCAATCTCATGCGACACATTGGCGACAAACTCCTGTCTTGCCCGGTTCGTACGTTCCAGCTCGCGGCTCATCGTCATGAAGTGGGAAGCCAGTTGGCCGATCTCGTCGCGGCGGGCGGTGTAGAGCTTGATGTCATAGCGCCCCTTTGAGATTTTGAGCGTGGCCTCGGTCAGCCGGGTAATCGGCCGCACCACATGAAATACCGTAATCAGCATGAACCACAGGCTTAGCAGAATGATAACCGCAATAATCACGACAAAAAAGATCCGCAGCTCCCCGAACTGCACCTGAGCATCCGGACGCATGAACAAGGCATAGGTCTCTCCGTTAATATGGACCGGCACCCCAATGGAATTGCTGAGCTGGTTATCGAAGAACCCTGTCACGAACAGCTGGCCGGGGAAATTCCCCACCCCATGGTAGATCTCCCCGTCCAGCACTTTGCGGAGCGCCTCGTCCTTGAGGTCATTTTTGCGGAAAGGCAGGCCGTAGAAGCGTTCCTCTCCATCGGCATTGACCAGATACATTTTGTACCCCAAGGAAGCCGTACTCAGAAGATACTCTTCCACCGCATCCGGGTGGTCCTCGATGAACTGCTGCAAACCTATGGCCATCCGGGTCAGCTTGGCGTCATTCTTCGGCTTGACCTGAGATTGGTAATACAGGTTGGAGACCAGAAATCCCAGCACGCTGCTGATCATAATCACCGAGCAGAAGATAATACTCATCCGTACATAGAGCGATCTCATGCGTTCACCATGTCCACTTTGTAGCCAATTCCCCGGACCGTGCGGATGACAAAATCATTCTGGTATTCACTGAACCGCTGACGCAGTCGCTTGATATGCACATCCACCGTCCGCTCATCCCCTTCGTAGTCCGCTCCCCAGACCAGCTCAATCAGCTCACCACGCGTGAACAGGCGCCCCGGATATTGGGCCAGCTGGGCCAGCAGCTCGAACTCTTTCACCGGCAGCAGCAGCACTTCCGTCCCGTCACTGATCTCGTAATTCTTACGGTCGATCACCAGCGAATTCAGACGAATCCGGTCATCTGAAGCGATGGAATAACGGCGGAACAAGGCCTTGATGCGAAAGATCAGCTCCTCCGGTTCAAAAGGCTTGGTCACATAATCATCCGTCCCGTGCAGATACCCCTGCTCCTTATCGCTGAGCTGCTGACGGGCCGTCAGCAGAATGACGGGAATATCATAGTTCTCCCTTATGTATGCACACAGCTCCAATCCGTCCATATGCGGCATCATCACATCTACCACCGCCAGATCGACCGTCTGCTCCTTCATGCGTGCCGCCGCTTCCAGCCCGTCTCCGGCTTCTATCGCTTGATATCCTTCTCTGGTAAGAACATGCCGCAGCAGTGTGCGGATATGAACATCGTCGTCAGCTACCAGTATCTTTTTCAACTTACATACGCTCCCTCCGGCTTGCCTGATCAATGTCATCATACTATAAAAGGCAGAATGCTGTCCCTCAGCGGGGTGACCGGTCTGCCCATAAGCCGCTCCAAATCCCCGGAGGTGGAAGCCGTATCCAGCTTGCTCATAAAAGCATAGATCCAGTGCTGAACTCCGTCATCCTGGCGGTGCACCACCGGCTTCCCGGCAACCTCTGTCAGAACCTCAGCCAGATCGCCAAAATCCCAGGTCTGCGGAGCGGTCAATTCATAGATACGGTTGCCTGCTCCCCCTTCGCCAAATACAGCAGCAGCAGCAGCCAATGCAAGGTCACGGCGGCTAGCCGAGTTAAACTTCCATTCTCCCGGTGCCGTCACCAGCTCTCCGCTGGAGAGGGCTTCCTTCAGCCCCAGCACCCCTACGAAATCAATATAAAGAGCATTGCGCAAAAAGGTGTATTCCAGCCCGGACTCTATAATCGCCTGTTCCGTCAATGTATGCACATTATCCGGCTTGCTCTGATCTGTTCTCCGCCCTGAGAATGCAAAACCAGTATATAGGATATGCCTCACACCGCTTCGTTTGGCCGCATCAATCACCCGCTTATGCTGGGACAGACGAACATCATCATCCGTATGCGAGCTGGAGATCAGCAGGAGCCGGGAAATCCCGCGAAAAGCTTCATTCAGTGTTTCCGGCAGATCATAATCCACCTTGCGGACTTCAATTCCCTGCTCCCGGATAAGAGAAGCTTGCTCCACACTTCTTACTCCGGCAATGATTTGCCCTACAGGGATGCGGCTACGCAGATTCTCCAGAATCAGACTTCCCAGTTGCCCGTTTGCTCCCGTAATCAATATTGTCGTCATAGGCGATAACACCCTTTCCTTATTGGAATCAGATTTCTTCACATATCCACCGGCATATTCCAGCTGCTTTATATAATCTCTGTCTGCGGGCAGCCTCCCGGCATGCGGAACATTCCACACCTTCTATCCTCTACTCAGCTTATTCAGCAGCTCCAGCAGCAGCTGCAGCTCCGGCTCATCCAGCCGGTTCATTACCGCCGCAACTGCTTCCCGGTTCCCCGGCAGCTGTTCCATCAGGAGTCGCTTACCTGCTCCGGTCAGCGAAATGACTGTCTTACGGCCATCCTGTGCGTGAGCCGCCCGCGTAATATAGCCGTCCTTCTCCAGCGGAGTCAGCAGCAGGCTGATATTGGCTTTGGTTACCGCGATTCGCTCAGCAAGCAGCGAGGGCAGGATCGATCCCCCGTGCTTTGCAATCTCGACCAGTACGCGGATTCTTGCCCCGTTCAGACCCTGCGCCTGCCAGTATTTCTCGGAGACGGCCACAGTGCCGGCAGTCGCTCCCACCAAGGCGAAAAAAACCTCATTTTCAAGCGGCAGCTCAAGCACAACCTTTTGTAAATCATCCATTAGCAGTCGTCAACTCCATTTAGTTAATAGCTTAACCATTTCTACAGATAGATTAGCGGATCCCGGCAGGAATGTCAAAAGAAAATGAATAACTCCTCCATAACCCGACAAAAAAACCCCTATCCTCCCTAAGGAAGGTAGAGGGTTCAATCCTGCCACATGCAGGTTTCCGTTAGATCAAAACAGGCTTAGCCGCAGGTGACACCTTGTCTGCACCAAAGCTCATGCTGCCATCCAGCACAAGTTCCAGCCTAATCAGCTCTGAGCGGCTGGCCAGCCGGATCGGCGGTCCCCAGGTTCCGTAGCCGGACGAGACAATGACATGCAGCTTGTTTTTGAGCAGATAGCCCCAATCCAGTTCGAACAGGCGCCGGGTAATCCAGTGATTCGGTGCAATCTGCCCCCGGTGGGTATGTCCTGACAGCAGCACATCCACTCCAGCCTCTGAAGCGATCCCGAAGCCAGTCGGCTGATGATCCATCATCAGGATCGGCTTGCTGCGGTCCACTCCATGTAGAAGAGTCTCCACGCTGAGCCGTCCACCCTCCATGTGCTCGGCAGTCTTGTCTTTGCGCCCGACCACGTAGACTCCCGACGTCTCCACCACTTCATCCTGTAACACCTGAATGCCGACACTCCGCATAACCTCCGTATACTGCGCAATCGAGCCGCCGTAGTATTCGTGATTCCCCAGCACGGCGTAGACTCCATAACGTGCCTTGAGCTGCTTCAGCTGCTGCTCCATCCCATTACGGAGAAAAGGCTCAATGCTGTCATCCAGCACATCCCCGGCCAGCAGAATGATATCCGGGTTCATCGCGTTCATCTCCCTGACCATTCTGCGCAGATGGCGGTTGCCGACAATGTTGCCCAGATGGAGGTCGGAGGCTACTGCTACCGTCAGCGGAACGCTGGTTCCGATGGATTTTGCCACCTTAAGCCGGTGGGTCCGCACCACAGTACTCCAGGCATTCCGCGATCCCCAGATCAGGAAGATTGCGAGCAATACCAGCACTGTAGTCCCGGCTTCCGTTACGAATGCGGAGAGTCCTACGCCTGCAAGCACCAGCACACCATAGAGCAGATCGGTCAGCGGCAGCATGATCACGGCGAACTCCATACAAGCCAGATAATAAGAGCCAATCACCTTGAACAACCTGCCTACCGGTCTCAGCGCCTGCGGCAGCGGCACCCGGCCAATCATATAAGAGAAGGAAATGACAAGAAAGATAGTCCAGTACGCAGCAGTATTCATCCCCGGCAGCCATGCCTGGAGCAATACGGACAGATGCCATCCAATGTAGACATTCACCAGTCCAAGCACCAGCACCATGACCGCAGCCCCGGCCAGCATCCGCATGTTTTTCACTTCATTCCACTCCCTTAAAGTAAGTTTCTATACGATCTACTTCAAATCATAACACAAAGTATTCACCAGGTATAAACTGTGCCGTCAACCTGTGATAAACCTGAGTTCCCCTTGGAAAAAAAGGAAAAAGAAAGACAGCCCTGCGGCTGCCGTCCATGGAATGCTTAAATTAGTGATACGTAGTTAGTAGTGTGTAACTGTGTGCAACCAGCTGAATTAGACCCTTCGCTTTTGCTTATTGTCTCAGTCCCTTAATGTCTTCAACCGATAAGCCGGTGGCTTCGGAAATGGTTTGCAGGTCTATGCCACGATCCAGAAGCCTGATAGCTATTTCTCTGCTTGACTCCGCTCTACCCTTTTCTTCAGCACTTTCAATACGGGAATGCTCATCGCTCAGCGCCTTCATTCGGGCATCATAAGCCATTCGCGCTGCCGCGTCCTGACTTAGAAACTCTAGTGTGTCCATCGCTTTTTTCAGCATAGGTTCTCTCTCTACTAACGCTTCTACCATTCTCCGTCTCGTCTCGCCCAGCCGTTCCCCTGCTCCGTCCGGGCGCAGCGGTTCTCCCCACAGTAGCCCGTCTCCCTCATACCGGGGAAGCACATGCATATGATAGTGGGTCAGATCGTTGAATTTACCGCCGTCGGCAATGATTCTGATCCCGTCCGGCTGGTACAGATATTTGAGCAGCGCGGCGAGCTTCTGTGAAGCCTCCATAACAGTATGTGCAGTCTTCGCATCCATCTCATCGACGTCCCAATAGTGCTTTTTCGGCAGAATCAGGGTATGCCCTTCATTGAAGGGATAGATATCGAGTACACAGGTGATATATTCATTCTCATAGACGATATTCAGGCCGGGTTCCACCCCGTTCGCAATTCTGCACCCCAGGCAATCCATGATGTTCCTCCCCCTTAAACAAACTGAATACTATAATAATCAGTTTTTCGATTACATTCGGCCTGGGTAGAGCGCCCAGTCCATTTGTGATCGGTTTTTCGATTACAATCGGCCTACGTAGAGCGCCCAGTCCAATTGTAATCGGTTTTTCGATTACATTTGGCTTACGCGGAGCGCCCAGTTCAAATATGATCGGTTTTTCGATTACATTTGGCCTACGCAGAGCGCCCAGTCCAATTGTGATCGGTTTTTCGATTACATTTGGCCTACGCGGCGCATCCGGTCCAAGCAGCTAATATAAAAAAAGAAATGCCTTACAGCATTTCCTTGTTCCCGATCATTCAGTTAGACCGCCCGGTTGCCCTTGGCCGCGATGCATTCACCGATTAGCTTGTCGCATTTGTGAATGTGATTGATCAGCCAATCCGTCAGCGTCCGGTTCAGCTTGATCGTGGATAACACGGATACGCCCTTGGTCTTGATCGTCTCCTCCAGTTCCAACACCGTTTGCACGAATTCAGCGTGTGTCTTCTGATGCTCCGTCAGCTCCGGGAAGTCGATATTCTTCATCAGCTGCTCTTCACTGCCGAAATGCTCCACGGTGTAATCCTTGAGGAACCTCAACGTCTCTTCGATCTTTTCTTTGCCCTGCTGGTTGCTGCAAGCGTCAAAAAAGTCGTTCAGCTTCACCAGCAGCTGCCTGTGCTGACAATCAATCTTTTCTACTCCGATATCATACGAATCCTTCCAGCTAATCATAGGCTCACCCTGTCCTTTGCCATAAACACAATAGTCAAAATATAACTAATTGTCTGCTTTTCCCTATGAAAGTTCTATTAAGAACATCACAAGGCAGCGTTGCCGGACAGAAGGGCATTCTCAAAATAAATTCCATTCCCGGTTATACCGGTACAGCTTCGAGGGACGGTGTCCTGCATCCCGGGTGCTCTGATCCGTCTCGATGACCCGCTCTGCGATTTTGCGGCGGAAGGCGGCGGCGAGCAGCTCTTTGCCGAGGATAATCTCATACACGCGCTGCAGCTCGGACAAGGTGAACAACGGCGGCATCAGATTGAAGATAATATCGGTATATTCCGCCTTGCCGCGCAGACGTTCGATGGCATACTGCACCATGAGCAGATGGTCAAAAGAAAACCCCGCGCTGCGCACGATCTCACGGCTGACCTGTCGGACATGCCCTTGAATAGTCTCGGTAAGCTTGACCACCCCGCTTAGCTTCTCCTGCTCACTCTCCAGTATAATCTCCACCAGTGTCTCCTGACGGACGTCCTGCTCCAGCACCTCGCGGCGGGTCTCCAGAATGTGGTATGAGATGTCGAACCAGGCGGCTGCGGCTGCATCATCCCCTGCCTGTACGTCCAGAGCCTTGCGGTCCACGAGCGCCATGTAGGAGCAGCTGATCACCCTCATCCGCGGATCACGGTCTACATCGCCCCAGGTATACAGCTGCTCCATGTAGATATTATCGATATTAGTCTCGCTATACAGCTCCCGGCGGGCTGCTTCCTCTACGCTCTCACTGATCCCTACGAACCCTCCCGGCAAGGCCCACTGTCCCAGAAAAGGATGCTCCCCGCGCTGAATCAGCAAGAGCTGTAAGGACTTATCCGCCAGCTTGCGGTAGTTATTCTGCTCCTGCTCCATCACGGTGAAGATCAGCATATCGACGGTGACAGACGGACGTTCGTAGTTGACCGCATTATAATTCTGCAGGAATTGCTCCTCGTTCAAGCCGTTAGAGTCGGTTACTGGTTGATTTGGCATGGATATTCTCCTTGTCTTTAATCAATTAATAGGATTCGATTGTTAATAACATATTGATATTATATACATGTTAATGGAATGCGGGCAAGTCCGGGCCAGGAGGATGAACGTTTTCCCAATACAGCACAAAAAATCGCCCCACCCGAAAGCAAGGCAATTCATGTAGCCTATTCTTGTTGTGCACCTGTTGATCACATCGGTTCGATATGGACAAGTACGGTAGAGACCTGATGACGGTCCTTAAGCTGATCTTCGATCTCCTCCGTAATATCGTGACTCTGCACCACATTCAGACTGGAATCCACCAGTACTGTAGTATCGACCAGCACATTATTACCGTGAATACGGGCTTTGATATCCTTAATCGACTCCACACCTTCAATCTCAGCCACCGTCTGCTTCATCAGCTCAAGCTTACCGGCATCGAAGCCGTCGGTGAGGTCATGTGTAGCTTTGCGGAAAATATCCCAGGCCGTCTTGCAGATCAGCAATCCGACAATCGTAGCTGTGAGCGGATCTAACCAGGGAATGCCGAACTGTGAGCCGATAATACCAACGAAGGCTCCCATGCTGACCAGCGCATCCGAACGGTTATCCTGTGCCACTGCATGCATTGCATTGCTGTTGAGGTTGCGGGCAAGCCTGATGTTGTACCGGTAGACTGCGATCATAACCACAGCACAGGCAGCTGCCGTCCATGCGGCAATCAGATCAGGGGTCTCCAGCGCAGGCTGAATGAATTTGTTCACACCCTGATAGAGCACTTGAAAGCCTACAGCAATCATGATAAAAGAGGCGACCAGTGCGGCAACTGTCTCTGCTCTGAAATGACCATAGCCATGGTTCGAATCCGGGGGTCTGCGGGAAATCCGAAGTCCGGTCAGAATGGCCAGGGAAGCAATAATGTCGGTGCTGTTATTCAGCCCGTCAGCCAGGAGTGCCTGAGAGCCTGACACCGTTCCTATGAATAATTTGACGGCAGATAAGAGTATGTATGCTAAAAGACTTAGCCATGCTCCTTTTTCACTTTGTTTGATATCGCTGTAATTTTCCAAGAAAAAGGACCTCCAAAGATTAGTATTGTTCCATACTACACGCTGACTTACGGGTGGGTCTAGAGAAACAGTGTTGCCGTACAGCGCAAGAGTTAACCCCGCTAAATAGAGTTGGCAATCCGGAAGTAAGTTGCGGCTCCCTACATTCTTTGCCCTTGTTCAACTTTGCAGCTTATCAGCTGCTGACAGGCCGTGTAACTTTTCTCGCAAAACGTAGTCTAAGTATATGAGGACCCTGGGTCGGCGCACACAAACAAGCGGCTTCCCCTCTTCAGGAGAATGCCGCTAAGCTTGCGTATGATTGGTTACCCTAGCTGTCCTCTACTCCGCTGGCGGTGTAAATGAACGTCCTGCAAATTCTGCATCCAGCATATAGAAGGCATTGCTGTCGGTTTCGATCCGTTTGAGCTTGGCGATAATGTTGCTGAAGAGTGCCTCTTCTTCCACCTGCTCATCAATGAACCATTTCAGGAAATAGATAGTCGCATGCTCCCGCTCATCCAGGGCCAGATCCGCCAGATGATAGAACTTCTTCGTATTCTGCTGCTCATGGGCGAAGGCATGCTCGAACGCATCCAGCATGGAGCTATACTCATTGTTAGGTTCAGGCATCGCCGCAAGGGTGGCCCGGTAGTCCCGGTCATTCAGGAATTTGTAGATCTTCATGGCATGAAACCGTTCTTCTTCAGCCTGCACCAGAAAGAAATTGGCGAATCCGTCCAGGCTCTCACCGGAACAATACGCAGCCATCGCAAGATAGACATGAGCAGAATAGAATTCGAAATTCATTTGTTCATTAAGCGTGTTCATTAATTGCTCTTTCATTGACAGGTCACCTCATCCTATAGTATTGATTATGCTTGAAGCAGATCATATGTAATGTCTTATTCATTCTATCATCCTTATCCGCCAAACCGCAAACGAAAGGAAGATCCCCCTATGAAATGGTACAGCCGTCAAAAAATAAACAATACTCCACCCCGCCGTGCTCTCCTCCTGCTCGCCGCCTCCGCCTGCCTGCTGCTGGCAAGCGGCTGTGAGGGGAATGGAAATGCCGCTGCACAGGTTAACCCCGGCTCTGCCCCGGCAGCGGTGTCAGCCTCTCCGGCTGCCGCACAGACGCCAGTGCCTGTGGCAACCGAAGCCCCAGTGACACCGTCACCAGAGGCTTCAGCCACTCCTGACCCGGTCTCCCGGAAGCTCGCCGGAATGACTCTGGAGGAGAAGATCGGGCAGATGCTGCTGGTCGGCATCCAAGGCAAGGCGGCAGGAGCTGAAGCACGCAAGATGATTGCCGAAGATAAGGTCGGCGGAATCATTCTGTATTCTAATAATGTCGGCAGCCTCAAGGAGCTGGTGCAGCTGACCAACGCCCTGAAGCAGAGCAATGCGGGGAATCCCGCACCGCTGTTCATGAGTGTCGATCAGGAAGGCGGCAAGGTCAGCCGTCTCCCCGATGACTATGCCACCTTCCCATCGAACGCTGCTGTCGGCAGCGGAGATGATGCCGCTGCTGCCGGAACGATGGGCGAATTGCTTGCCAGGGCGGTGAAATCCTCCGGCTTCAATATGGACTTTGCGCCGGTGCTAGACATCAACAGCAACCCGGATAATCCGGTGATTGGTGACCGTTCCTTCGGCAGCAGCGCAGAGCTGGTCACCCGGCTCGGCATTGCCGAGATGCAGGGGTTCGAGCGTGAAGGCGTGATTCCCGTGGTCAAGCATTATCCGGGCCATGGCGATACCTCTGTAGACTCACATCTGGAGCTGCCGGTCATCAACAAGACAGAGGACCAGCTGGCAGAACTGGAATGGCTCCCATTCCAGGCAGCGATCAGGGAGAAGGCCGATGCTGTAATGGTGGCCCATATTCTATATCCGAAGCTCGACCCGGACAAGCCCGCCTCCCTGTCCCAAGTGATTATCGGCCAGCAGCTCCGCGGGCTGATGGGATACGAAGGGGTAGTCATTACGGATGACATGACCATGGGCGCAATCGTCAAGAATTACAGTCTCCCTGCTGCGGCAGTAGATACCGTGCTGGCCGGAAGCGATATCCTGCTTGTCGCGCATGAATACAAGAACGAGCAAGCCGTACGCGCCGCACTGCTGGACAGTGTCAAGAACGGCCGCATCTCCGAAGCCCGGATTGACGAGAGTGTCTACCGTATTCTGGCGCTGAAGGCCAAGTATCAATTAACAGACGAAGCGGTGTCCTTGCCGGATCTCGCCGGACTGAACAGTGATATCCAGGCTTGGCGTAAGCCGTATCAGCAGAACAAGTAGCTAACAAGCGGAGTCGGTACACTCTCAACCATTTATATACTTAGGGGAAGTTTACTCCACTAACCCTTGGGATGAACCGTCAGAGTTGGAAAAAAGGCACTTAATTAAGCCGAAACTATGCGCTGTGAGGAAGCAGTTGGAAAAAGTACATTTAATCCACCAAGCCCCATAATCTCAGCAGAATTCGGTCTGATTAAGTGTTATTTATCCAACTGCTATAAGTAATTGTTCCTGCGACCATAAATTAGATGTACTATTTCCACTTAGATGATCCGCCGCGCGCCACTCACGCCTATAATTTCTATTCAAAAAGCCCCAAACCCGGCAATCAACCAGGTTTGGGGCTATATACGGTTTGGGGCTGTCAACTATTGCAGAACCACGGTGTCTCCTGCCTTCAGTCCCGACAGCACCTCTGTTTTATCGGTTGTTTCCATTCCAGTCTTGATCTCTTTGCGTTCGTATTGGCCGTTTCCTTTGTCCACCATAACGAAGGCCAGATCCCCTTCACGGATGACGGCGATATTGGATACAACTACCGCCTTCTCTTTGCGCGAGGTCTCGACGTCTCCGCTCAGACTAAGGCCGCCCATCAAATGCTCGTCCGGCTGCATGGAGATGACCACCTCGAATTGCGGAAGCTGGCCAGCTGTGTTCTGTCCGGTGGTCGTCGTGGCGAACTTGGCCACTCCGGTTACCTCTCCGTCCAGGACCAGATCTTTTACGGCGGTCATCTTCACCTTCACCTTCATGCCCTTTTTGATACGGAAGATATCCTGCTCCCCGACCTGTGCTATGAACTCTACTTTGTTCGTGTCCACAATCTTACCGATGTACTGATTGTCGGTGACGGTCTGCGGCCGTTCCGTACTGCTGTCGAAGAGGAAGATCCCGTTCTCCGGAGCATGGTATACCGCAGTGTTCAGCTTCGCCTTCTTCTCCGTAAGCTCTTTGGCTTGAATCTCGGCATTCACCTGGTTCAGCTCATCGCTCAGACGGGCGGTTTCCTGGGCAGCCAGGGCCTTCAGCCGTTCCGCTTCTGTACCGGCCGGGGCCGAGGAATCATCCTCCTGCTGCGCGACAAAAGCATTCAGCTCCCCTTCCAGCTTCGCCTTGCGGGCGGCTGCCTCAGCCGTGGCAATCTCATTACGGAGTGTGCTCTGATCCAGGGTGAAGAGCACCTGGCCCTTCTTCACCTGGGCCCCGTTCTCCACCTTCCAGGCCGTAACCTTGGAGGCAAAGGGGGCATAGACCAGCGTCTCCTTCTGGTATTGCGATCTGCCTTTGATCTGTACGGAGCTGGTTAACGTCTCTTCCGTTACCGGGAAGCTGATCACCTGCATCGGTTCAGGCGGGAGATCAGCGGTCTCATCAGCCTTGAAGAATTTGGTATATCCGAAATAACCGGCAGTTCCGATGATACCTAAGATTATGATCCATTTCAGGCTCTTCTTTAGAGTCCTCTTCATCGTTTCGGCTTCCTTTCTAGCTTAGGGTTAGTCTCGTTTAATAGCGGTTAATGCATCGGTTCTGGAGGCACTGATCGCCGGATATATCCCCGACAGTACACCCGTCATAATGGCAAAGGAGATGCCGACTGGCAGATTCATCGCCGGAATGAAGAAATTCATCCCGTCCCCTGCACTGCCTACCAGCTTGTTGAGCCCCATCACAATGAGATAGGAGAATGCAACACCCAGCATGCCCCCGAGCAGCCCCAGAAGCGCAGCTTCGGTAATGAACATGTTACGGATCTGCCCCATGTTAGCCCCCAGGACCTTCATAATCCCGATCTGGCGACGCCGCTGATGGGTGGACATGGTCATGGCCACTATGATGGAGATGGAAGCGATGATCAGGATGAATACCCCGATGCCGAGAGCCGCCATTTTGATCATATCGAATTGCTCCTTCAGCATCTCCTGCTGGAACAGATTGTCTTGAGCGTTCAGGGACAGCTTCTGAATCATCTGCTCCACCGGCTTGATGTTCGCCACATCGTCCACCTTGACTGTAATCGAGTTGTAGCTGCCCTCCGGCGGGAGAGTTAGCACACTGGTGGTAGAATTATCGAACGCAAGCTCCTTGGAGAGCTGCTGTGCGGTCTCGGGAGACACATACATAATCTTCTCATAGGATGACCGCATTTCATCCATCCCCTTGGGAAGCGCCAGAATTCCGGAGATCTGCAGGGGTGAGCTAAGCTTGAACACCGGGGATGTAGAGCTGTAGTCCTGCGCCTGAATCTGAACCTGCTTGCGGTACAATTCAGTAGGCACAGTGGCCATTTTTTCATATTGCTGGTACAGCTCCTGGTTGAACGGATCCGCACTCATCTGATCGAACAGCTTCTGCCGGGTCTCCAGGTCAATCAGGCCCAGTGTAGCCCCGTGATTGAGCACAATGGATCCGAGCTGGCCATTCGCCCCTCCCTGCTTGAACTTGTGGTCGTACGCCGTCAGCTTCTGCAGATCGGCGACAACGACCTGAACATCGGAGATCTTGTTGTCTATGGTCACCATCTGCAGATATCCTGCTTGATGAAAAGGCGAAGCCGCCTTCACATGATTCAGCCCCTGGATGATCTTCAGCTTCTGATCGGTCAGCTTGCCGGGGTCGAGGTTCTCATTCACCTCACCCGATCCGCCGCCCCCGCCTCCGTTCTTCCCGTTCGTTGGAAGTCCTCCGCCGGGCGAGACTGTAATCTCATCCATTTTGAAGTTGGCATTAACTTGTTCCGTTACATAGACCTGTGCAGATTGGCCTACGCTCAAAGCCACGATAATTGCTGCGCAGCCGATGGATATCCCGGTCATACATAGACCTGTAACCACCTTGCGCCGTTTGACCTGTTCCCAGGCCATCCGTGAAATGTCTCTGATCTTCACGGCTTCCCTCCCTCTGCAGGATCAGCTTCCTCAGCGGTCTGGTGTTCAGGTTCCTCAGCCGGCGGATCTTCATCCGCTCCTGCTGTCTGCGGTACTGGCTCTACAGCTTCCTGTTCAGCTCCTGCAGCTAATTGTTCTTCAACCTCTACCATGGTCTGCGGTTCAGCTTCCTCAGCGATTTGCTCTTCAACCTGTACTTCTGTCTGCGTCTCAAGCTGCGGTTCTATTTGCGGTTCTGTATCTGCTTGCGGTTTTGCCTGCGATTCAGTGACCAGGAAGCCGTCCTTCAGCGTGAAAATCCGCTGCATTTGTTCAGCCACCTTGTATTCATGAGTAACGACAATAAAAGTCGTCTTCATCGTCCGGTTCAGGTTCAGCAGAATACCGATAATTTCTTCTTCAGTCTTGGAATCCAGATTCCCCGTCGGTTCATCGGCGAAGATGACCGACGGCTCTGTGATCAGCGACCGGGCGATACTGACCCGCTGCTGCTGTCCTCCGGAGAGCTGCGAGGGGAAGAGATCCGCCTTGTCGGGAATTCCCACCTGCTCCAGCAGCGCCAGCGCCTTGGCCTTGCGTGCCCTGGGAGAGACTGACTGGAAGACCAGCGGCAGCTCCACGTTCTCGCGGACCGTCAGGCTGGTAATTAGCTCATAGGCCTGAAAAATAAATCCGATATTCTTGCGGCGGAACTCGGCCAGCTTATTCTCGCCCATTTTCACAATGTCCTGATCAGCAATGTAGATATGACCTTCCGTGGGCTTCATCAAGCCGGCCATGAGGTTGAGAAGCGTGGACTTCCCGGAACCTGAACTGCCCAGCAGGGCAACCATTTCTCCTTTTTTGACGGAAAAATTGATTTTATGAAGAACGGAGGTCCATTCATTACCGCTTTTGTACGAATGCGTAATATCTTCAACACGCAACATGGAAGCTGCTCCTTTTTTAAAAATACAAGAATGTTTTAGTTAAGCGAATGACGATTATTCCTGTGTCTTGTTCGGAACCACGTTGGTGACTCCAAAGGCCTGGCTGCCCAGCATCAGACGTTCACCCTGGAATTCATCATAGAAGGCTAACTTATAAGCGCCGCCGTCCATCGTCTTGTACACGGGTCTGCTGAGGGAGAAGGAATACTGGTTGTTCGTCCCTTCAATCAGGTCTGTGCCCAGTGTAAGAACCTTCTCGGTCGCGATGCCGAACGGATCGGTAATCTGCAGAATCAGCTTATGCTCCAGCACGCCTGCATCGTAGAGGTTATCCTTCCTCAGGCTGTAATTCATAGTAATATCCAGGGTATCCGATGACTTCACCCGCTTGCCTTCAGAGGTCAGAACAGAAATCGTATAAGGATATAATGCCGTTGATTCCAGCGTATTCTTCGGTACGTTAGCCTGCGGATTCAGCTGAAGTGCTGCCACATTGACGAATCCGGTCGCTTCCTCCTTGGCCTCGATCAGCTTACCCTCTTTGATACCGGAACCGAGGTAGAGTGAGACATCCGCGAGGTCCGTAGCCTTAGGCACCTTGGCCCACAGGACCACGAGCTGCTTGGCACCCGGAGACGCGCTGTTCTCCGACTGGCTGGTGCCCGCTTCGAAATACTGGCCGTCCTTGGTCTTATAGTAAGCCTGGAGACGGGCCATTTTGCTCTGTCTTTTCTCCTCACTACTCAGATAGAGCTCTGTGTACACCAGATTGTGGCTCTCCCCTTGATAGATCGTTGTCCGGTTCTCCTGTACACTGGCCGTTTTGCCTTTGCCGCTAATGGTGTAGCTCTTGCCCTTCTCGATGGTCGGAATACTGTTAATCGAGTTGTTGACGCTGACATCCAGGAACGGAACGGTCTCTGAATTCTGTGTGCCGTTCAGGGCAATCCGCATATTCTGAAACTCTGAGGTATAGGCGATTTTGCCGAGTACATACAGATCCGCCGACTTCCCTGGCGCAAGGACAGAAGCATCCTTATTGTCCATATACAGCTCTGTAGTCACGGGCAGATTCTCTTTATCCAGCTTAATGGTTCCCTTCAGCTCAGGCAGCGTAAGAGACACGTTCTGGGTATTGGTGATTCTCAGTCTGGCAGCTACGATATCATCATCTCTCCAAGGATAACGCTGCAGAGACTCTATACTGTACGAGAAGGATCCGTATGAATTCGTGGTCATATACTCCTGGCCGGTCGTTACCTCCGTACGCAGGGCATAAGGAATGACGAAATAGGCTACCGGGAAAACCATTTTGGCAGTCGGTGTTGCAGGAGGCGAAGTGGACGGCGTTCCGGTATTCCCGGTATTTCCGGTTGTCTCGCCGGTTCCGCTCGGTTCAGGCATACTTGAGCTCTCTGCGCCTACTGATTCGATCATCATAAGCTGCAATCCGGATTGATCGACTTCAAGCGGTACGCGAACCGTAAGCGGTACAATTTTGGTCTCTAGCGGCTTGAGGGTGACTCCGCTTACGCCTTTGGAGTTCACCGGAAAAACCTTGCCCTTCACCGATTTGACTGCCAGGTCGTAGCTTGGCAGGGTTACCGCCTTGTTGCCGGTATTCTTAAGCTGCATCTGGAACGTCCATACCGCATCTGCATCCTGTGCGTACACATTGGCATTGCTGAGCAGCGTGTCTACCGTGTTGTTATTTACTACAATCTTTTTGACTACCCCGCTGCCCACTACCAGATTAGGCGAGCTTGCTGCGGGCAGCTTATAAGAGGATTTAGCCAGCTCCAGCTTCGTGGTCTCGTCTCTCTGCGTGAATTGCAGCTTCATATTATCTGTTTTGAGATAGGCCGGGATTTCCGTAATATAATAAATGCTCCGTTTCTCCTGCGGCTGAATCTTGTAATCCGCCTGTGTACCGCTCAGCGCCAGCTCGAAGGAGGTGCCGCTCGCAGATACCAGATACGCCGAATAGCCCGGATCACTGAGGACTTTATTGCCCTTGTTGGTCAGACTGACCCCTACTTTGGCATAGACCTTGCCGCTGTATTTGTAGAGCTGGAGGGAGTCAGCACTGGCCGCGACGGGAATGTCGTTCATGACTGTACTTAGGCTTGTTCCAACTGCAGCCGTAGTTGAATAATTAGCGGGCACTCCAAAAGATCCCGTCTGCTTCAGATACCCCTTCGTCTTGGCATCCCAGACCAGCATCGAGATTTTGATCCCCTGCAAAGAGGAGGTTTGTCCCACATTTACATAATAGGTCACGCTAAGGGTTTCTTTGGCGCCAACTTTCTTCTTCAGGGCATCCGCACCTAAGGGATTACCTGGAAGTACTGATCCTCCCGGAGTGACAACGCGTGAGAAATAATGCATCAGGCTTGCGCTTGAATTGCCGGAATTCGTATATTTAAGTGTGTACGACAAGATGTTTCCGCTGGACTGGCTCCATATGTTGATATTCTCTAGTACTGCGGTCACTCCGGCACCCATGGGAACGGAATTGAACTTGAATGCCGCCGGAGCGGATACTGCGGGGGCCTTCGCCGCCGGGGCTGCATGTGCAGCAGGCGCAGTGATGCTGCCAGCCGCCTGGCCGGCAACGAGTGAACTCACCAGCAATGCAGCATATGTAACTCTATACTTTCTCATTTATTTCCCTCCAGATGTATTTACTAGCAATAGTATAGTTGCTTGGCGCGTGGAATTTGTATCCACTTTGTAACCCTTTGTATCCATTTGTAACTTTCTGTCACCTAACCAAGGCTATCGCGGCGTGAACTCTGCCATAAATGTAACAAACTTTCTTAATACTTGGTCCTAAAATGGCTTGATTCTACGAGTTGAAGGAACGTCTGTATTGGTTCGGCGGCATCCCTTCGAGCTGTCTGAACACCTTGATGAAATAACTGGATTGTTGAAAGCCGCTTTGCAGGGCAATTTGTGCAACGGACAGCTTGGTGGAGGCCAGCAGCAGCTTGGCCCGGGCCATCCGGCAATCGCTCAAATACCGGTTCGGCGTCTTACCCATAATGCTGCGGAACAGGCGGAGAAAATGATAGCTGCTATAACCGGCAAGTCTGGCCATAGACTCCAGCGTCCAGGGCCGCTCACACTCACTATAGATCCTGTCGGCGGTAAGCCGGATGGAATGCCGGATCTCCAGCGGAACGGAGCCGTGGAGCGGCTCGGTGTTCTGCATCAGCGTAACCAGAATCTCATAGAGCAGTGTGGAGAGGCGCGGTTCACTCCGGGTCTCATAGCCTGCACTGAGCTGGTACATTTCCTCGAAGAGCGCTTCATAACCGGTGCCGGGATCGAAGGTGAAGAAGTAGCCGCGTGACTGATCCGCCTCCTCCAGCATAGGCAGAGGCATCGCCGTGGCGAAGTGCATCCAGCGCACATCCCAGGCGGCGCCGGGATCAGAACCGTACTGCTGATAAGCCCCTCTGGGAAAAAGAAAGCCGCTGCCCCGCCTCATGGATATCCGCTCCCCTCCCTGAAATACATACCCTTCTCCCCCGAAAACCATGTGGAGATTATAGCTGTTCAGGAACCCCTCGCTTCTGCGCTCTGCATGCTCAGGGAAGTCGCTGTAATGCCCCAGCATCTCCGGATAACATACATAGTAGGCATAAGCAGGCTGCGGCAGAACCCAGTGTTTTCTCATGTGAATCTCCTCCTGCCCTGCGCTGAATCAAGCACGCAATATAATGATATAATAGCAATATTCTGTTATATAAGTGGATACACTGCTGATAATACAATAGATTGGTAGCTTAATGAAAGCATATTTTTACACTTGGAGGTTAAGATGAAGAAACCTGTTGCAGCAGAACGATTTGAACTGGGCGTCTGCTATTATCCCGAGCACTGGCCTGAATCCATGTGGGCTGACGATTACCGGCGTATGGTTGAAACCGGATTCACCATTGTACGTCTGGCTGAGTTCGCCTGGTCCATTTTTGAACCGGAGGAAGGCGTGTTTCAATACGATCTGTTTGACCGTGCGGTCGACATGGCACACAGCTACGGGCTGAAGGTCATTCTGGGAACGCCTACGGCCACTCCGCCTGCCTGGCTTACAGAGAAGTACCCTGAGGCCTTGAATGTTACTTATGAAGGTGTGACGCTACAGCACGGCATGCGCCGCCATTACAACTACAGCAGTCCCAAATACCGTGAGCTATGTGCCCGGATTGTAACGAAGCTCGCCGAACATTACGGCAATCATCCCGGCGTCGTGGGCTGGCAGATTGACAACGAGCTGAACTGTGAGATCAATGTATTCTACTCGGAGAGTGATCATCAGGCCTTCCGCCTCTGGCTGCAGGAGAAGTATGTCACCTTGGACAAGCTTAATCAGGCTTGGGGCACGGTGTTCTGGAATCAGACCTATACAAGCTGGTCACAGGTCTGCCTCACCCGGCCTACTCCTTCACCGAATCAGCCGAATCCGCACCAGGCTCTGGATGAGAAGCGCTTCATCTCGGATAACACCATCCATTTCGCCAAAATCCAGGCAGATATCCTCCGGGAATTGGCCCCTAATCAGTGGGTTACCACAAACGGGCTGTTCGGACATCTGGACAGCCATGAGCTGAATGACGAGCTGCTGGATTTCTTCAGCTATGACTCATATCCGCAGTTCTCCACCATCGGCTTCGATCCGTCTGAGGTGAACCCGATGCTTGACCGCGGCTGGGGACTGTCCCTGTCAGCAGTACGTTCGGTCAGCAGCAACTTCTGTGTCATGGAGCAGCAATCCGGTCCGGGGGGCTGGGTCAACCGGCTGGACATGCCTTCACCGAAGCCGGGACAGATGCGGCTATGGACCTACCAGTCCGTCGCCCACGGCGCTGACATGCTGCTCTATTTCCGCTGGCGGACCGCCACCATGGGCAATGAGATCTATTGGCACGGCTTGAACGACTACCATAACCAGCCTAACCGGCGGGTAAGAGAAGCGGAGCAGATCGGCCGCGAGCTGGCAAGCATCGGGCAGCAGTTCATCGGCAGCCGGACTCAGGCGAGCGTTGCTATCGTGCGTGATTATGACAATGAGTGGGACGGGGAATATGATGTCTGGCACGGCCCGTTCATGTGGCAGAGCAACAAGGAATGGTTCAAGGCTCTGCAGCGGAAGCATATTCCGAATGACGTTCTGTACCTGCGCAGCCATACAACCCTTGCAGAGCTTGCCCGTTATGAAGTGCTGGTCTACCCGCATCCGGCGATTATGACCGATGATACGGCGGCCCTGCTGGACCAGTATGTACAGCAAGGCGGGAAGCTGGTCTTCGGCTGCCGCACTGGCTACAAGGATATTACCGGACAATGCTACATGCGGCCTTTTCCCGGAGCGGCGCAGGAGATGTGCGGGGTAACCGTGGAAGAATTCACGCTGGTAAAAGGAACGCGCAAGCCTACCTCCATCCGCTGGAACCATGCTCCTGAGGCGCTGACCGGTGCAGATGCCTTCAATGACATCCTGCATGTAGAAGAAGACAGTGTCCAGGTCATGGCAACCTATGCGACCGACTACTATGCCGGCAAACCGGCGGTAACCCGCAACACCAGAGGCAAAGGCGAAGTATGGTATTACGGCGCTGTGTTCAATGAGCCTGCTGTGCTGCAGATGCTTGGCGGTCTGGGTCTGGTCTCGCCAGCCGCCGATTGGGCGGAGCTGCCGCCAGAGGTTGAATTGCAGATTCGTGCCACGGGGGAAGACGCCTCTTCCGGTGTCGCCTTCCTGCTCAACTACAGCGAAGAACCGGCACAGATTGGGCTTAAGTCAGCCAAGACGGACCTCTTAAGCGGCCAGACCCTGTCGGGCAGCTATATGATGGAAGGGTTCGGCGTACTGGTCTTGAAATAACCATGAACTCCAAAAGGGTTCCGCTGCCGCAGATCGCTCTGCGGACGGCGGAACCCTTTTACAATTACAGCTCATATTCCCTTGCAATTCGCTATGAATTATTAGATATTAATACAATGTATTTCTGTTCGTAGCGTACCATTTAGAGATAAGTGTATTCTGTGCAACTAAAAACAGTGACACGGAAGGCTTTCCTCTTCTAACTGTATTCTGTACAACTAAATCTGCCACGATGGGCGAAAATCAAGGTATAGGGGGCATTTAATTGCTCGAAATACACCTAAATAGAGATTCAGCGACATATAGGGCAATTTAGTTGTACAGATTGCAATTAAGCCTACCTTATGCACTCTAATCGGGGCGCGAACTTAGGCTGATCCTGCACCCGTTGCCGACTTCTACTCTTACATTCAAGTAATTGATTGTATTTCCTGCAATAGAAAACGCATTGCTGACCGTAAAATAAGAGTCTATTGTATTTCATACATTAGAATGTTGTGTTTTGGGTGAAAAACGGCCTTTTTTCAACATTCCATTGTACAGAATACAATAGATTCTATTTCGAATCCTTTTTTACAGCATTCTATTGTACAAAATGCAGTTGCTAGCGTTCCAGCGCCTACAGTATCCGAAGGACTGCTGCGGGAATGGGGCGCTGGCTCGTTAAGGTCTGATACTAGTTGTTATTCCATTACCCAGAAGGAGCATGCCCATGAAGCCAGAATCCATTCATCAGGAGCCGCTGTCCGGCGGCAGCCTGGTTACAGATAGCCCAAGTGTGCCGGAGAGCAGCGATACGTTCTGGCAAGGGGTCAAGGACTGCTTACCCACGCTGCTCGGCTACTTAAGCATCGGGTTCGCCGCAGGTGTTGTGGAGAAAACAGCGGGGCTGACCCTTGCCGAAATCGCCATGATCTCCATCATCCTGTACGCCGGTTCGGCCCAGTTTATTGCCGCTGGCATGATTGCCGCCGGGAGCAGCGCCTCCGGTATTGTCATTACGATTCTGCTGGTTAACCTGCGGCATCTGCTGTTAAGCGCAGCTTTGTCGCCTTACTTCCGCCACCTGACCCCGCTGCGCAACCTGCTGATCGGCTCGCTGCTCACAGATGAGACCTTCGGCGTAGCCATTCAGAAGAGCGCCGCAAGGAAGCAGATCAGCGAGAGATGGATGCACGGCCTGAATATTACCGCTTATCTGAACTGGTTCCTGGCCAATATCGCCGGCGCTATTCTCGGTCAATGGATATCCAGTCCCGAGAAGTGGGGACTGGATTTCGCCCTGCCGGCTATGTTCATCGGGCTGCTGGTCCTGACCATTATGGGACGGCGCAAGTATAGACTGGATATCACTGTCGGCTTAGCGGCTGTTGTTGTTGCCGTACTCGTCTCTGTGCTGTGGTCACCCAGCATGGGCGTTATAGCTGCAGCGCTGGTAGCCTCAACGATTGGAGTGGTGATGGAACAATGGAAATAAGACTGGATATTGCTATAATCATTCTCGGAGCCGCCCTCGTCACCTTCATTCCGCGTGTCCTTCCGCTGATGCTGCTGAGCCGGATGACGATCCCGGAATGGGGCATGCGCTGGCTAAGCTACGTGCCGATTGCTGTCATGGCTGCACTGGTTGCCCAAGAGCTGCTCGTAACCGGCGGCAGGTTCGCAGTCCTGTCCACCAATGTGGAGCTAATCGCCGCCCTCCCCACTTTCTGGGTAGCCGTCAAGACCCGCAGCCTGCTGGCTACCGTATTGACCGGTATTGTGACACTGATGCTACTGCGTCTGCTGTTCTGACCCTGTCCACTGGATACGCTGTACGATCACTTTCAGGCTACGGGTGCTAATCTTGCCTGCCCTCCAGCTGCAATACTCTCTTAATGAAGCTGCCTATGTTCCCGATGGCCTGCTGCGCTTCAGGAAGCATGGCAGCCATCAGCTGAAAGGCGCACCACATGTTCTTCCAGATTTGAAGTTCTATAGTGATGCCCGCCGCCTTTGCCTGTTCAGCCAAGCGTTCTGCATCACTCAGCAGCACCTCATGATCTCCCGCCTGTATGAGCAGGGGCGGCAAGCCCCGTAGATCCATTCTTAATGGTGATAATATTGCAGGCCACGCACCGCCATAGTCCCCCATAAATTCCTCAATCATTCTCTGATTCGCTTCCCGGCTTCCTGTCGGGTCCGTTCCCGCACGGCTGTCATAAGACTCCCCGTCCAAATGAATAAGGTCGGCATGGGGAGATAGCAGACATGCACCGGCAGGGAGCTTGTCCCCCTGGTCCCGCAGCGTAATCAAGGTCATCAGCGCAAGCGTGGCTCCGACGGACTCTCCGCAGACTATAATATTCCCGGCATGAACGCCCCGTTCCAGCAGCCAGTGGTACGCTGCAAGGCAATCCTCATTGGCTGCAGGGAAACAGAACTCCGGTGCAAGCCGGTACTCCACAGTGAAGACGGCAATTCCCCCAGCTGCTTCAGATATACGGGCTGCCAGATCCCTATAGATCTCGCAGCTGCCAGACACAAACCCTCCGCCGTGATAATAAAGAATTACCTTGTTCTCCAAGTGTTGCGATTGTCCTTCACCTTGTAGACTTTTCCCCTCCGCTCTGACCCACTCTCCGCTGAAGGTCTCCACCTCAACCGGTTCAACCTTCACGCCTTCAAGTAAGGGTAATTGCCTGGAAGCTTCGAGAGCCGCCGCACGGATCTCCTGAACCGGTCTTCTGGAGTAACTATTATTGCTTTTCAGATACGCTGTAATGGCCTGCAACTGTTCAATCGGGGTACTGCTCGGATACAACATACGTGTAATTCCTCCTATTATCCTGGGATGCCCATACTATAAACCCTGTAGCTATGTACAGAGTCAAGCGGCAATCCCGGCAGAATTACAGGTGGCAACAGATTAATCATTCATGTTCAACATATTAAGAGTATCCTGCACGCCCGGGTGCCTGTCCTGAACCAGAAGGCCGGACTTCAGTGCTTCAAGCTGTCTGCGTGTCTCGTTCCGCCGGGCAATCTCCAGATCGACAGCGGCGATCTTCCGCTCAATGACTTCGATGAAATCACTGATTCCTATGCTGCGGTCTGCAGATTTAACGAGTGCCTTCTTGATCTCCTGGAGTGTGAACCCGCAGCTCTTGGCATTACGGATAAAAGCGATCCGGAGGAGCGTCTCCTCCGGGTACAGCCGATACCCGCCTGCTGAACGCTGCGGCAGCGGGATCAGACCCTTCTTCTCATAAAACCTGAGCGTCTCCATATTAATCTGAGCCTCTTTAGCCAGCTCACCGCGCAGATAAGTGGTCACAGCTGCTGCTCCTTCCCAATATTCGCTGAACGTAATGATTCACCTACAGCTTCAACTGCTCCTTAAGTGCTGCCGCCTCAGCGGCAGTAAGTTCAGGCAGCTCCTCCTCCGTATAGCGGGCCTTGTTATATAGGCCGAGCAGCCGGTCATTAACAGAGGCCTCTCCGCCAGAGTGCTTGCTCGAGCGCTTCTGGCCTTGCGACCAGGCGGCTACATCAGCTGCTGTCTCCTGCGGGGTCAGGTAGGGCTTCACCTCATACCCTTCCGCATGTCTGGCCCGCAGCCAGTGCCGGTACAGCCAGCGGATGCGCTCACGGCTTCCGTCCATCCCCTCCCAGCGGTCCCGGCGGCTGGCAGGTGTCAGCTTGGAACGCACGTATTGGCGGAAGTCCTGAACGGTCTGCTCCCAGTTGAACAGGCTGGTCTCCTCATCCTGATACCCGGCAGCCGCAGGTGTCTCTCTGCGCAGCAGGGACAGCAGCCTGTCCATCGCTCTGCGCAGGATACCTCCTGTATTTCTGTACAACCAACGCAGAATAAAATACATCAGGGCAAGAATGGCTGCCGCACCCAGAATATAGAAGCCTATATTTAAAATCATCGACAGCAATCCCGGTTCACCCGGCTCCGCAGCCGGCATGGCAGGGATAGCTTCAGGCGGTGCTTCAGCTGGCGGTGCCTCCTCGGAACCGGAGGATAACCGGCTGAGCCAGGCGAAGAATGCCCGCGTCATATTCCACAGCAGCATCCCAACCGCCCTACCGCCCCCCGCTGCAAGCAGTGCTGCCAGGATAATGAAGCCGACCACGAACATCCGGTTATGCCGCCGCAGTCCTTGAGGCAGATTTCCTGCACCTCCGTTCAAGGAGCTATAACGCAGGTGGGTGCTGTTCGTAGCCAGCAGTGCCAGGATCAGGCACAAGCTGCCGCTCCAGGTGAGCACCGGTGCACTCGGCTGGAGACCGGGAATGCGCGAGAAGGCAATCGAAGCGACAAAATACAGCATGATCCCGCTGATATACAGCCACAGCCGGTTCACCCGTGCGGCTGCTGTCATGCCAAGGAAGGCAGACACTGCCGCTCCCGCTGCCAGCGGAAGACCTATAAGTGTCAGCGTACCGGTTAACGCCGCTGATATAGCTCCGAGAACCAGCGCCGCGAGCAGCTGCTTCCAGCGGCGGTTGCATATCTCTCGCAGCAGCACACCGGCTGCGGCCAGTACCGGCAGCAGATAGATCCAGCGCAGCGCCTCGGCCTCCGGCTGGAAATAAGTCTGGAGCACCAGCCATACCGGGAGCAGCAGCAGCCATTCGATGAAGGCTGCCATCCATATGGCGTAATTTTCTTTGAAGGCATCCGGGATTCGGGAAGTCATAGCTCACCGCCTCCTTCAGAAGGAATATCCAGCCACTCTACACCGTTTCCGAGGAAGCTTAAGCCTGAGGCTGCCATCTGCAGCTCTGCCCCCCGGTGACAGGTAATGATCAGATAATCCTTATCTCCCTCACCCTTATCCGCTTCAATCTCCATCAGCCTGCTCATTGGCACGGTCCGGTCCAGATTCAGTCTGGCCAGCAGGCCAAGGAACTCCTCGGTATGGGCAATGGACCAGGTGTCCACCGAATCTCTCGCCCCGCTGCCGTCCAGTCTTCCATTACTGAGCAGCCGGACCTCAATACCGTGGCTGATCGCATACTCGGCTACAGTCGCTGCATAGCGGATTCCCAGCTCTATACGCTGCACATCAGTAACTGTTCTCCACATGGACTCACTCGTCTCCACGTTCAGGCAGATGACCAGCCGGGAATCGGCGGTGTAATCCTTTTGATGCACCTGCATACTTCCCGTACGGGCTGTCGCTTTCCAGTTAATGCTCGCCAGAGAATCCCCGGCGCTGTATTCTCTTGTACCGGCGGTCAGGAACGGATCTTCGACAATCCAGCGCTTGACCGGCAGCTCTCCAAGCCAGCTGTGAACCGGCAACGGAAGGTCATGGAAACGCAGTAGTCCGGGGTAGACCAGCAGCTCCAGATGAAGCGGGAAGGTCTTGGCGCTGCGGCTCAGTCCGAACAGATCGCCGGTAGTCATGGTTGCCGTCTCCAGGACGAACAGCCCCCGCTCCCTGCAAGTGATATGATGCCGCCGTTTGATATGCCGGAAAGACCTCAGGAAGAACAGGCTGACATGATTCTGGGAAATCTCTCCGCTGCTGATGCCCAGATTCTCCTGGTTACCGAATTCAAGCCCCTTAGCTATGCTGGATTCCAGCCGCAGCCACGGCAGCGACAGCAGCTTCTTGTTCATGATCTCCTCAACCATCTCTACCTGTTCACCGGCATACACCGCTTTGGCAGAGAAGTAACGGGTATAGCTGACCTTCTTCAGCGCATGCCGGTCATAGACCAGCGAGATCAGGACCAGCAGGATGAACGTGCTTGCAATGAACCACGGCAGCGACATGGATCACTCCACCCTTCCGCCTCGTGACAGAACAGCAGGCTCAGCAGGCACCTCAATTTCACGCAGCACCTGAAGCACTACCTCTGCCGACTGGCCTTCACGGACTCCGGGGCCGCGCTGCAGAATCAGCCGGTGCGCCAGCACAGGGACCGCAACTTCTTTGATATCATCCGGGATACAGTAGCTTCTGCCCTGGATCAGTGCGTATCCCTGCGAAGCGCGCAGCAGGGCAAATGCAGCCCGGGGGCTTGCTCCCAGCCGGACCGCCGGGGAGGTGCGGGTAGCCTCAACCACGCGCATCATATAAGCGAGCAGCTCGTCACTGACAGTAACCTCCGCAGCCAGACGTTGAATGTCCTGAATCTGCCGGGCTGTGGCCACCGCAGCGGTATCCTCCAGCGGGTTATTCTGGCGGAATCTCTGGAGGATATGTACCCCTTCCTCAAATGTCGGATACCCGCTGGTAATCCGCATGAGGAACCGGTCCAGCTGCGCTTCCGGCAGCGGAAAGGTCCCCTGGCTGTCCACCGGATTCTGGGTAGCAATGACCAGGAACGGCCGCTCCAGCTCATGCGTCACGCCGTCAATCGTAATCTGCCGCTCCTCCATACACTCCAGCAGGCTGGACTGGGTACGCGGCGTAGCCCGGTTGATCTCATCCGCAAGCAGAATGCTGGCAAATACCGGACCGGGGCGGAATTGAAATTCGCCCGTCTTCTGATTATAGTAATTGATACCGCTTAAGTCGGACGGCAGCAGGTCAGGCGTGAACTGAATCCGCTTGAACGTGCAGTCCAGGGAGCGGGCCAGTGTTTTGGCCAGCAGTGTCTTTCCGGTGCCGGGAACATCCTCCAGCAGCACATGACCATTCGCCAGCAAGGCGGTCAGCAGCAG
Source organism: Paenibacillus sp. FSL R7-0333 (assembly GCF_038000365.1). Taxonomy (NCBI): domain Bacteria; kingdom Bacillati; phylum Bacillota; class Bacilli; order Caryophanales; family Paenibacillaceae; genus Paenibacillus; species Paenibacillus sp. FSL R7-0333. Next base: position 3,275,051 of record NZ_JBBOBZ010000001.1, on the reverse strand, counting down.
ATTCACGCCGCCCTCTTTGCCCACAATAACTTTTGCCAGATTACTTCGGATCGATTCAATTAAAGCTGTTGCTTCTTGAAGATTCATGAATAATAACACCATCCTATTCCAAAAAAAGGTATGTACACTCTCTTCATCATACCAGAAAGCGTGTTCATTGTAGAATTGGGAGATCTGACAGTCATTCCCCCCTTCTTCGCACCTTCATTCGAATGACGGCTATAAAATAGTAATACATCGGTATGAATTCAATAATCAGCCAAATAATCTGTGTTTTAGACGAATAATAGTCATGTGTATATTTAGCCACATTTTTAGAGTACAGATATGCAATGATAATGGAACAGGACATCATAACCGGAATAAAGTATGTTTTGGCTTTTGGTTTCCAGAGATATAAGGCGCATTTGTATGCTACATAAATTAGAAAGGCGCTGTGAATAAACATTGAAGACGACCATATTCCGATCAGGAGCGGATCCGCATTACCCAAAAGCTCAGCGCTTGAGGAAGAACGGACCAGCTGCAGGTAGGGGTATTGCAGTTCTTTTCCCAGATACGGGCCGAAATTCAGCATTGTCATAGTCCAGCCCAGCAGCATAATGACAATCAGAATCACTGTAGTTACACCGAACCGCTTGAGCATTCTGTTACTGAGCTTAAGCTCAGGAGCAATGAACAGGAACACCACCCATTCTCCCAGCCAGGACAATACAGAAATAGAATCTTTAAAGATGCTGTAAGGATTGTAATAGTGGATAAACGCGGGGAGCATGGAAAAATTAGCATTTTGGATAAACAGGTAAACACTAAACAGAGTCGAAAAACAGAAGATCAGTGCAATTCCATCAGACATATACACGATAGAAGCGAATCCCAAATGAGCCGTGTACATAATTACAAGACCAATGACAATTTGAATAAAAAGCGGCGGAGTGCCGCGCAAATAATTGGCTCCGAAGAACAAAACAAAATTCTGGATATCAAAGGAGACATAATAGATACACCAGCCCAGCAACAGAAATACTATGACCTTATGCAGCCAAAGTCCTACAATTTCGCCACCGAAATCAACCCAGCCAACACCAGGCTTCAGCTTTCCCGTCTGAATGGTAAAAAACAGTGGGATTAATCCAAGAAGTCCGCCCAAAAATAATCCGATCCAACCCTGATAAGAGGAAGACTCGATCAGACTCGGAATCAGAAACATCGTACTTTGGGAACCCATATACACTAACGAGAAACGAGTCATTTGCCACTCTGATGTCCGCATTTCTGTCCCTTCCTTCCCTTATTTCTCTGAACCGAAATCTGCAATCTGAAACTTGGCTGATACCATGATCCGAGCCTTTTTGCTGTAATACTCCAGCCAATGCTCCTTCAGCTTCTTCCATTCCGTAGGATAGTTCCATTCCATCAGCATCCCCAACTGGAGCACATCAGCTTCGGACCGCTGAACTTGATGAAGCGCTTCAGTAATCTCCTTCACCACTTTATCCTGGAGCTTCGTCAACAGAAGGGGGCTCAGCTGTTCCGCCTTCCGTCCCTTGGTATCTTTCAAAAAGGTTAATCCGGCGCGTCCTTTCACCTTCACATGAAAGACAGGGCCGTCAGTAGTCATTCTTACCGAGGTAGAGGCTGAATTGCTGAGAAATACAGTACTCATACTTCCTGTACCTTTATCCTCCCAAGTAATTGTATATACAGGAAATTTGGCATGACCGGCTATCCGGCCGGCGGCCCATGCCAGAGATCGGCCATCCCGGATGTTCAGAATATGCTTCATCCGGTTATCCTGAAACAGCATCACGCCTCCTGAACCGACCCAATATTCCGGCTTGGCTTGCCCCTGAGCTTCGTTCTTCTTACCAAATGTTAAATAATTCATGGCATAGCCCATCCCTGCGGATTCCGCCAGCATACAATCTCTGAGTGTGGTGCTGTACATAATATTTCCCTTAATTATATTCTCCAGTACCTGATCCGGAAATTGCTCGAAGACCGGTGACAGCCGGGGGATCTCTTTCGCTCTGCCTGGAGCCGATATTATGAAGGTCCCAAGCGGAATCTCCGGCTGACGTTTCAACCACTCCAGCAGGTCCCCTATCCCTTGCTTGGCATATTCCCTGCCTACTACTACAACTTTAAGATGGGATACTTCCAGCCTGCGGGACAGATCTTGCTGAATAAGTATGGCAGCCTCTGGTATCGTCGCAGAGGTCTTGGAGACCGTTGAATAGGATTTCCCGTCGCCTGCGCCGCTGCCTCCCTGGGTACCGGACATCAGACGGTTGGGAAGCGGTGAACTGATCGTCAATTCAACCGTGCCGGGCTGCTCGCCTGCGTCAACATACAAACCGTAGATGAAGGTTAGCTCGTCAAGCTCAATCTTGGACCAACAGCCGGTCAGATTCAGCAGCAATGCTGCCACAAGAATTACCTTGAGGAGCTTCATGGCTTTTGTCTCCTTTTATTCATAGTGTTCGTGTAAGAGGTGCTTCGCTGCTTCATATATTGGATGGGTACACGAATGAGAGTGTCCTTCCAGTCCTTCATTACTAACGGAGCTATAGGCTGTAGAAAAGGTGAACCGAATGACTTCAGGTTAGCCAGATGACCGTATATAACAAAAACAGCACAAAACACACCAAGCAGTCCCATCGTCCCTCCCAGCACCAGCAGCAGAAACCGTAAGAGCCTAAAGGCTAAGCCTAGCTCAAGATGCGGAATGATATAGGAAGCAATCCCTGTTATAGAGACAACGATAACCATGGGTGCAGAGACGATCCCCGCCTGTACAGCAGCCTGTCCAATGACAATACCTCCGATGATTGAGACGGTCTGACCCACCGGCTTCGGGATCCGGGTTCCTGCTTCACGCAGAGCTTCAAAGGTCAGCTCCATAATTAGCGCCTCTGTGAGTGCGGAGAAGGGAATATTCTCGCGGGCGGAAGCAATCGTAATCAAGAGATCAGAGGGTAATATTTGGGAGTGAAAAGTGGTTATCGCTACGTACAACGCTGGAAGCAACATGGATATTAGCGAGAACACCAGACGGACCACTCTGATCCAGCTGCCAGCATAGAAGCTCTGGTAATAATCCTCGGAGGATTGCAGCAGCGCAAAGAACGTTACAGGTGCCAGCAACGCTGAAGGTGTACCATCCTGCAGTATGCTAACCCTGCCTTCCATTAAGGATGCTGCTACTGAATCAGGGCGCTCTGTATACTGGTAAATAGGAAAAGGAGAAAAATGCTTCTGCCGCATATATTCTGCCAAATAGCTGATGCCCAATATACCGTCAACGGAAAAATGGGTCAGCTTCTCTTCCAGTTCAGACAGGATTTCCGGCTTGCACAAACCTTCTATATAGACCAGGTAGATATCTGTCTTTGTATATTTGCCAACCGTGAAGTGTTTGGTTTTCAGACCGGGGTGTTTAATTTTGTGGCGCAGCAGAGAGAGATTCGTATGAATATCCTCAATGAAAGCTTCCTGGGGGCCGATGACTACTAATTCGTTCTGCGATTCGGATACCGATCTTTTCTGGTAATGAACGATTTCGAAATAATATACGTACGGCAGCCCTTCAATACATAACACTGGGTTCCCGCTGACAATCCGTTCAGCAGCACGTTCAGGATGATAAGACTTCATATACGGAATAGCGAATGCTGATCCATGGTCCAGCCGTTCTATAAAATCCGGCCAGTCGCGCTTGGAGTCCGTTTCAGACTTGAGGGGACTGGTAATGAATTCCTGAAGTTTATACATATCTACTATGGAGGGGATATAGATCAGCATACAGAGATGACCGTATACACGAATCGACTGATAGACCGCATCGTTGCAATCTGCAAGCTGTTGCCTGACAAGCTCAAGAATGTCTGGTTCAGTCATTCTGCTGGCCTCCTTCCGGATTCATAGTTCCAATCTTTCTTGTCCTCGTACCCGGGGAATACCCTTCAGTTCTGGATAAAAGGCTTCAGCTTCTGCAGCAGCTCCTGCAATTGCTCTGAACAATTTCCGTACATTTGCTTCGCTGCTTTGTTCTTGGTGGACAGGCTGAACAGCTCCAGATCGGCTTCACATTTCTTCAGCAGCGCATACAGCTGAGGTTTATCCTGCGGCTGCGGCACCTTGACATTGTCAGCATAGAGATCCACGGTAAGCTCACCGTAAGAGTCTACCTGGCCGAGGAAAACCTCCTTCACGGTCAGATTCAGCTTTTCCAGCTCGGTCTGCAGCCACTTCCGGGACAGATTCAGCGTATCCAGAGGCTCGTCCAGAATCTCACCATCCATAATCACAGCGAGCGTCTCCTTCTCCGGTGCAACCTTGATTCCCAGATCCTTGGGGGTGAAGGGCTGATTCTCCTTGGTTAAAAGCACGTTAATCGCACCATCCGATTCCATAATCGCAAATTCCACATCGGCCACCTTGAAGACATCCTTTTTGCGCAATTCCTCCAGCAGCTCGTCGACGCTCAGACGCTCTTTTTTCATATTATTCTCGAGAATCTTACCGTCCTTAATCAGCACCGTCGATTTGAAGTCAATGAAATCCCGGGCCTTCTTACTCTTAATCTGCAGATATTCGATTCCCAGCGAACAGGCAACCCAGACGCCTAAGGCAATTAGGCCCAGATGCCAGGTCTTATCCGTGTCCAGCGAGATATAAGCAGCCAAGCTCCCCACCGTAATTCCCGTAATATATTCAAAAAAAGACAGCTGCGAAACCTGCCGTTTGCCGAGTATCTTGGTTAGAAAAAACATTACGACCACAGCAAATAAGGTCCGCAAGACAACCTCCAGCGCTTCAGGCATTCGAATAACCCCCTGTAATATGATATTTCATGCTCTGTGTAGTCAGATATTCAGCTTCAGTATTTGTCAAAACAGGGGTGAATTAACCAAAAGATTTCATGCCGGCTGATTATGCTCTCGTGAGGCTGGAGTGATTTTCCAGAATATGAGCTGTGCGAATGCAGATACTAGAGTCCGTGGATGATGATCCATTTCTATGATATGGAGGAGGGTATACCGATGACTGTAGCCACACAAGTCAAGACGTGCGTAGCTTCGCTAAAAAGCGCCCAGGCCAGCCTGGAGCAATTCGCCATGGAGACTCAAAACGAGGAAGCCAAGACCCTGTTCACCCAAGCGGCCGAGCAGACCCAGCAGATTGTCACGCAGGTGGAAGGACGCGTAACCGAGCTGGAAAAGGAAGAACCGCAGTACCGGGGCTTCTAGCCCGGGCTGGCCGATTGGAGTACAGGCTGATCTCGATGCAGCGCATTGTGCTGGGGAGATCAGCCTTTTTGCTGGCGGCGGATGTTATTTTCACACCTTAACGGCATCCACTATCAGCGAGACAAAGCCTAACCTTCCCTCTGTATTGCGGTGTAACAAGTATTATTCAGACTGTCATTGATAATGGTTATCATTTAAAATGAGAAGCAGACAGATAACGGAGGGGAATAACGCATCATGCACAACAGCAATCAATTATTACTTTGGGATCAGGCTGCAATTAGGCTGGTGGATATCCGGCAGATGGAGTTAGCACAAGGCGAAGCTCTTCCTGCGTTCATAATACCCGCCAATATATTCTTACTGTCGGTACAAGGAAGCGCACAAGTTCAGGTAGACCAGGCTGAATTTGCTTGCACAGGCTTTCAACTTTTACATAGCGGCAAAGGGGCGGCCCTAAGCATCGTTTCGGTTAACGATAAATTTATTTACTACATCATTTACTACAAAGCCTTGCTCCATGAAGCAAATCCTTTTCAATCGCAGTATTGCTTTAGCCCTGAGGCACCGCTTTTACTGTATAACAGAATTCAGCAGATGCATCAGAAATGGGACAAGCCGGAAGAGCGACTTCAGGTAAAAGCACTTTTTTACCAGTTCGTTCATCTGACGTTAAAGGAATTGCGCCTGCAAGAGCATAAGACCGAGGTCAGAACAACTTCTGTTGCAGTCCAGGTAATCACTTATATCCAGGAGTATTATGCGGAACCTATTACCTTAGATTCACTTGCCGAAGTATTCAATTTCAGTGCTTATCACTTGTCATCATTATTTAAGGAGCATACAGGCATCAGTCCGATTGATTACTTAATCCGCTACCGGCTTGACCTTGCATCAGAGCTTCTAATGACAACTAATGCTTCTGTCGGGGAGATTGCGGCCAGCATCGGGTATCAAGACGTGTATTATTTCAGCAGGATTTATAAAAAACGAAAAGGTGTAGCCCCTGCTCATCATAGAAATAGAGAGCTGGAGCAGCACAAAGTTGCTGAAAGTCCATTAAACTTCCCCACATCCTCTATTTCTGAATATAGTGCGGATCTGTATATTAATAATGATAATCATTATCATAATACGGACAAAGGGGAAATACATATGTTTAAACCAACGAGATCTGTGGCCATGGCTGCTATCCTGCTGTGCGGCTCCCTGCTGCTCAGTGCTTGCTCCAACGGGACGAACACAGCAGCAAAGGATTCAAGCAGCGGGAACACTAACGTAAATCAAGCAACTCCGGCTGCCTCTGAAGAAAGTCCGAAGACACGGATCGTATCCACGCCAAGAGGAGATATTGAAGTACCCGCAGAGCCGGTAAAAGTGGCGGCAGACCAATATATGGGCCATTTATTGAAACTGGGCATTGTCCCCGTCGGGGCAAGAACGTTTATGCTCGACGAAGGCTGGATGGACAAGGCGGAGATTCCACAAGAAACACTCGATAAGATCGAAGATCTGGGAGAATTCCCGATGAATCTGGAGAAATTGACCATGCTAGAGCCAGACCTCATTATCGGTTCCATCGAAGATTATGTTGACCAATATGAGAAGATCGGCACCACTGTTTTTCTGCCTTATTGGGAAGAGCTGTCAACGGCCGGACCGCTTGATAAATTCAGACGAGTAGCCTCGATATTCGGAAAAGAACAGCAGGCAAAGGAATGGATTGCGGAATACGAACAGAAGGTTGTTGAAGCAAGGTTAAAGGTCTCTAACGTCATTAAAGAAGGCGAGACGGTATCCATCGTACAGTTTGCCGAAAAAACGGTTTATGTGTTAGCGGCAACGGGCGGAAATTATGGTTCCTCCACTATCTACGAAATGCTGCAGCTGCCTCCAACAGAAAGTGCCTTACATATGAAAGAGGGGTTCGAATCAATCTCGCTTGAGGTGCTTCCTGAATACTTAGGTGATTATATCTTTGTCTATAATGGCGATGCTGAGATTACAAACCAGGCAATGGAAAGTGATATATGGAAAAGTGTACCTGCCGTGAAGAATGGAAAAGTCTTCTTATACGGGGATAATTATCATGATGAATTTGTCATGGAGGACCCTTATTCTTTGGAGCAGCAGCTGGATACGGTTGTGAACTTGTTACTGGGGACAGATAAATAACCAGAATTGAGAAGACGGCGGTAAAAGAAAAGGCATGGGGCTTTCCCCATGCCTTTTTGCATTCCATTTTGCTTCCCCTGCTAAAATCTCCTACGCCTTACTCCCCGCCAGCTTAGCGCCCTCTATGAATTCGGCAATACTAAGCTTGCGGCCAGTCCGCGCACTCTCCAGAGCGCCCAGCACCATGGCCATGCTGTAGCGGTTATCGCGGCAATCTGTCTCGGCGGGACGGCCCTCGGCCAGCGAACGGAACATTTCATCGAGACAGCCCTGATGGAAGGTCTCCTCCATCTGTACCTCCGGCGCTTCCACCCGCTCGAATTCATGGAGGAACTGGCCGGAGTGTTCACTCCCGGCGCTAATTACCTCGGCAAACGGCTGATCCCGGCCATCCCAGATCGCAGCGCCCCGTTCACCTTGAACCCGCCAAGAAGCTTCCCAGGACGTAGGCGCGCCTTCCGCACACCAGGAGCCTTGATAGCAGAACACGGAGCCGTCCGACATTTCAAAAATACAGACCGCCGCCGCATTCCCCGCATACCAAGATCCCGGCGGATTGAACTCCTGGCAATACACACTTACCGGATCAGCGCCGCTGATATAGCGGGCCTGATCGAAGGTATGGATTGCCATATCCAGCAGCAGGGGGCTGTCCATCGCATCCCGGAAGCCGCCGAAATGCGGAGCCAGAAAGAAATTCGCGCTGATTGAGCCTGTCCGCCCTATAGCCCCTGAAGTGATCAGCTCCCGCAAAGAGCGGATGCGCGGATCATACCGGCGGTTCTGCATCACCGCATGGCTCCTGCCGGTACGTTCAGCGATGCTAACGATCGAATTGCACTGCTCCATCGTCTCCGCCAGCGGCTTTTCCGCGAACACATGGCAACCAGCCTCAAGCGCACTGCTGGCAATATTGTAATGGCTGGCCGGCACCGTCACATCAAATACCAGATTAGCTGCTGTATCCGCAATTGCCTGCTCCACTTCAGTAAATACCGGACAAGTAAGCCCGTGCTTCTCTGCCATGGCCTGAGCGGACTCCCGCCGGATATCCACGAGCGCTACAATCTCTATTTCATCAGTATGCTTCAGTGCATAGGTAATCCACTCATTAGCCATTGCCCCGCAGCCCGCCACAACCACACGATGTCCTGCTGTCATCACTCTTTCCTCCAGTTACACCGGGTTCGGGATGAAGCTGCCGCCCCGGCAGGTTTTGAGATAATTCAGTGCATGAACCTGACCGGTCATCTCCAGATCGTCACGATAGACGGGGTCATGCCAGCCTTCAATATCGATCGTTCCCTTATACCCGGCCTGACGAAGAATCGAGATCACATCGGTCCAGTTCGTATCCCCGAAGCCCGGCGTCCGGTGCCACACATAAGGCTTTGGCCCGTGGATTCCGTATTCCTTGATAATATCCCAGGCGATGGTTGCGTCCTTACCGTGGACATGGAAGATCTTGTCCGTCCATTTGCGCAGCTGCGGGATCGGGTCAATCAGCTGCACCATCTGGTGGCAGGGCTCCCATTCCAGGCCGAGATTATCGGCATTGACCGCGTTGAACATTTTCTCCCAGGCTGTTGGGTTATGCGCAATATTCCAGTCCCCTGCCCGCCAATTCCCATCCATCGAGCAATTCTCAAAAGCGATCTTGACTCCGCGCTCCGCCGCCCGCTTCGACAGCTCACCGAACACCTCAGCGAACCTTGGAATCGACTCATCTATAGATACGCCGGGCAGACGTCCGGTGAAGCCGGAGACCAGATCGGTACCGAACAAATGGGCATGGTCGATCAGCCGTTCCCAGCTGGCTAACGTATCTGAATTATCACCTGTCCCTGTAAGCGGATTCCCGAATATGCCGACTGAAGAAATTGTGAAATCATGCTCCGCAGCCAGTTCACGCACCCGTGCCGCTGTTTCTGCCAAATCAGTAGTCCCTGTAGTCTGCCAGAAGGTTAAGCTGAAGGATTCGAATCCATGTCCAATAATCTGCGGAATGACTCTGAGCGCATCCCCGCCTCCAACCAGTGTTCCGATTCTTAATGTATCCTGCATCTTGTATGCCACTCCAATATTGGTTTATAGTTAATGCAACATTCCTAGTATATCGCTCATTTTGGGCAAAATCTCTACTTATCTTGTGCTAAACTAGCTGAATCTTGCGGGAGTTGAACCAAGCATGACCTATCCGAAGGAACTCAAGGAATATCCAAGACTGGAAGAGAAAACATATCCGTTCCGTCTGTTCTTCAACACCTGCCGGGAGGTGTCGCCTGAACAGAACATCCTGTTTCTGCACTGGCATGAGCATTTCGAGATCATTATTATGCGCGAAGGCCAAGCTATTTTCCATGTGGATAGCAAGCCTTATGAGGCCGGTCCGGGGGATGTCCTTATGGTGCCGTCCGGCGGGCTTCATGTCGGCTATAGCCTGTGCAGCGGTGACCTGTCGTATGTCTCAATTGTGTTCCATGCCTCGCTGTTCAAGGACCGGAACCAGGATTCCCAGCATGAGCAATTCGTAGCCCCATACCTCAATAATCTGAATCAGTTCCCGGTTATGCCTGCCGCCCAGCAGCCTGAATGCGCCGCGTATTATCATTTGCTGGAGCGGGTGATTGCCGAAGTGGAGGCGAAACAGCCGGCTTTCCAACTCGTGGTGAAGAATCAGCTGCACCTGTTCTTCACCCTGATGTCCCGGGCCTTCCCGGCCCGGCAGCGCAGCGAGCGGGAGCAGGGGGAACGGGGCGGCATCCACCGCGAACGCTTCAAGCCGCTGCTGGAACACCTGGAGAACCACACAGATCAGAAGATGTCGATTGAGGCTGCCGCCAGGTTTGTGAATCTGAACCCTTTTCATTTCTGCAAAACCTTCAAAAGGCTCACCGGGCGGACGTTCATCGATTATGTGAATTTCTGCAGAATGGATGAGGCGCAGCGGCTGTTGCTTGAGACCAATCTGTCGATTACCGAGATCTCAGGCCGGGTCGGCTGTGACAATCCGAATTACTTCACCAAGCTGTACAAGCAATACAAGGGTCTAACCCCTTCCCAGGCACGGAAACAAGGGTGAAAGAATGGAGCGACTGCTGACCATCCGGCCTATGTGGCGTGTACGGTCCAAATGTGGTCGGTTTTTCGACTACATTTGGTCCACGCGCCTCCACCGCAGCAAATGTATTCGGTTTTCCGCATACATTTGGCTCATACGCATTCCCGGCCTGTCCGGGTCACAGCCAAAAAAACACCGCAGGCCATCAAGCGGCCGGCGGTGTTTCCCTGTCTTCCCTTACATCTCCGATATCGGAACCCAGCGCCGCTGCTCAATCGAACGCTCGACCGCTTCAAGCACCGCCTGGCATTTCACGCCATCATTGAAGTTCGGCTCCGGCTGACGGCCTTCCTCAATGGCATTCGACAGCTCCAGCATCTCATGGATGAAGGTATGCTCGAATCCGATGGTGTGGCCCGGCGGCCACCAGGCGTCTGCATAGTCATGCGCCGGATCGGTGGCCAGTACGCGGCGGAAGCCCTGCACATCCTCGTCGTCCGAGGTCAGGTAGACTTCCAGCTCGTTCATCCGTTCAAAGTCGAACTTCACACTGCCCAGGCTGCCGTTGATCTCAAAGGAATTGGTCGACCGGTGTCCTGCCGCGAAGCGTGTCGCCTCGAAGCTGCCCAGCGCACCATTCGCGAAGCGGGCCAGGAACAGCGTCGCATCGTCCACGGTTACCGGACCGCGCGGTGCATCCTTACCAGCCTTGGCACTCAGACCAGTCATCTCCGTAGCCAGCGGCCGCTCCTTGACGAAGGTCTCGCTCATCCCGATAACCTCCTCCACATCCCCTACGAGGAAGTGGGCAAGGTCAATCAGATGCGCCCCGAGATCACCATGTGACCCCGAGCCGGCAATTTCCTTTTGCAGCCGCCAGACCAGCGGGAATTCCGGATCGAGAATCCAGTCCTGCAGGAACCATGCGCGGAAGTGATAGATGGTGCCCAGGCGGCCGCTATCAATCAGACGCTTCGCCAGCAGCACCGCCGGGGAGAAACGGTAGTTGAAGCCAATCATATGCGCAATTCCCGCCTTTTCAGCAGCCTCCAGCATCTCGCGGGAATCCTCCAGATTCAGCGCCAGCGGCTTCTCGCAGAAGATATGCTTGCCTGCGGCCGCAGCCGCAAGTGCAATCTCTTTATGGGCATTACTTGGCGCATTAATATCGACCAGATCAATATCGCTGCGGGCAATCAACTCTTTCCAGTCGGTCACACTCTCTAACCAGCCAAGCTGTGCTGCCGCTTCTGTAACCGCTTCCTCATTGCGTCCGCAGATGACCGACATTTGCGGCTTAACTGCCTTGGGGAAGAACATCGGCAGACTGCGGTAAGCGTTGCTGTGGGCCTTGCCCATGAATTTATAACCTATCATTCCAATGCGTAGCTGTTTCATTTGGTGCCTCCTCACTGAATAGACTACTCGATGTACACGCATACATTTTCTCATCCCGGCCGCCCTCCGTCAAATCACTTCTTTTCTTACAGCGGGCTCCGTCCTACAGATCCTCCCGCACAACGAAAAAACGCCCCCTCTGCCAACGGCAGCAAGGGACGTTCCTCGTCTATAGCGATATCATTTTCATTTAACTGCCCATGTTGTAGAACTTAGCGAGCCCGCCCTCTGAAGTTTCGCGGTACCTGCTGTTCATGTCCAGGCCTGTCTCATACATGGTCTGTACAACCAGATCAAAGGATATTTTACGGGAACCGGACAAGAACTTCGCCAGACTCAGCGCATTGATCGCCCGCATCGCACCCACAGCATTCCGCTCAATACAAGGGATCTGAACCAGTCCGTTAATCGGATCACAGGTTAACCCCAAGTGGTGCTCCATGGCCACCTCCGCCGCATACTCAATCTGGTCGATCTCCATACCCGACAGTTCGGCGAGTGCAGCCGCAGCCATAGAGCAAGCCGTGCCCACCTCCGCCTGGCAGCCGCACTGAGCGCCGCTGATCGAAGCGTTCTGCTTGACCAGATTACCGATGAGCCCGCCGACGGCCAGCGCCCGGAGAATCCGTTCGTCCGGGACCTGAAGCTTCTCCTGCATATAACGGAGCGAGGCGGGTACAACACCGCAGGCTCCGCAGGTTGGAGCCGTTACGACTGTACCGGCGGCCGCATTCTGTTCGTTGACGGCAAAGGCGTACGCGCTGACGATCCGGTTCTCACGCGTCTCCGGGCTCTCATCCGCATGCCCCTGATGATAGAGAAATTTCGCCTTGCGCTCAACATTAAGCCCGCCTTCCAGAATACCTGTGACGGATAATCCCTCGTCGATCGACCGCTTCATCGCTTCCCAGATTCCCTGGAGGAAATCCCAGATCTGTATGCCTTCACGCTGCTCGACGTAATCGCTTAGACGGATATGATTCGCTTTACAATAGGCGCTGATCTCGGCAAAGCTGTTCTCCGTGTAGACATCAGGTCCCCGCGTCTCCTCCCGCCCATCAATCACGATCTCCCCGCCGCCGATACTGGCAACACGCATGGAATTGGTTTGCTGACCGTCCTTGTAAGCGAACAAGTCCATTGTATTGGGATGAGGCAAATCAAAGTCAGGCTGCGGAACAAATTGAACCTCCGTCCGGACGGGATAGAGTGCCCGAATAATAGCCTTGTCCGTCATATGGCCTTTACCTGTTTTGGCAAGGGAACCATAGATCAGTGCCTTGAACTGGTCTGCGTCTTCATTTTCTGCTTTGAAGATTCCGGCCGCTTTCTCCGGTCCCATGGTATGGGAGCTGGACGGTCCGCTGCCAATCTTAAATAGCTCAGTCAACGATCTCATAGCACCCTTATCCCTTCTCAGTTGTCATTCCTCTGAAAACGTTCCTGGAGCTTCATCAGCCGCTCATGAATCCCCTCTTCATCAATCGCCATGTCAACCAATTGGTGAGTAAGCTGAAGACCTTGCTTCTCTGCCAAAGCTTGTTTCCACGGGTGCGCGACAATCGAATGCGTAAGATGTCTTGTAGAGCGGGGGGCCTGCATGATCATCTCTGCCAGCTCCCATGCCCGTGGAAAAAGCTGTTCACGAGGCAATACCTCACTGACCAGTCCGAGGTCTAGTGCCTCCTCTGCAGTAATGTTCATCCCCGTGTATGCATAGTATGCCGCTTTCTTGGTTCCCACTATCCTTTGAAGTGCCAGGACGATTCCGTCTCCAGGAGGAACACCGCCCAGATAATGGGCATCGAAGAACACGGTGTCCTCCGCACAAAGGGTAATATCACAAAGCGTTCCCAGTTGCCAGTGTGCGCCTGTGCCATTGACCGCCCCGATCGTGGGGATGCCCAAGCAATGAACCATATTTTCAATCATTCGGAGCGATTCATGATACATCTCCAGCTTCCGGCGATTCGGCCAATCCATGAATTTGGTGGTCCAGACTTCAGGATTGCCTGTCTGCCACAGCTCTCCTGTCCCTGTAAGGATCATGACCTCATTCTCAGGATCACGGCCAATATCTGACCATACCTGACCATATGCCGCTTGGACCGGCCAGTCGAATTGTAATGGTCCCCCGTCAGTGTGCATACGTACTTCGAGGATGCCGCCGCGGCGGGTCATGAGGAATAAGTCTTTGTACTTCTCAGAATACTCTTCGAGCCGGGTAGGTCCCGTCATCTTTCTATTGAACATCGTTGCCCATCAGGCGTCCCTGCATTTTCTTCAGCCGCTCCAGTGCTCCTTCTTCATCAATGGCCATGTCGTACATCTGGTGGGCCAGCTGGAATCCCTGATCGGCGACCAGCGCCTGCTTCCATGGCCGGGAGATAATGGAGTGAGACAGATGTCTCGTTGAACGCGGTGCCTGCATGATCATCTCCGCCAGCTCCCAAGCGCGCGGAAGAAGCTTTTCGCGGGGCAGCACTTCACTGACGATACCCAGGTCCAATGCGGTCTGACCATTAATATTCTTGCCGGTGTAGGCGTAGTAGGCTGCTTTTTTGAACCCGATCATGCTCTGCAGTGTGAGCAGCATTCCATCTCCCGGAGGCGTGCCTCCCAGATAATGCGGATCGAAAAAGTCCGCGTCTTCCGTACAAATGGTAATATCACAGAGCGTTGCGAGTTCACAGTGCGTTCCTGGCCCGTTAACGGCCCCGATCGTCGGAATGTCAATGCAGAAGATCAGATTTTCAAGAAGTCTCAGCGATTCATGATACTGTTCGAGCTTCTTTTGCTTCGGCCAGTCCATGAATTTCGTATTCCAGACTTCAGGGTCGCCAATCAGCCATTTATCCCCGGTTCCCGTAATAATCATGACTTCGTTCTCAGGGTCACGGCCAATATCTGACCAGGCATGAGACCAGGCGGTATGAGCTTCCCAATTGTGCGTGTACGAACCTCCATCGGTGTGCAGACGCACTTCAAGGATTCCGTCACGGCGGGTCATTAACAGGAATTCCTTGTATTTCTCCGAGTACTCTTCGAATTTGGTGGGTCCAATCATACGTCTCTCTGTCATTGTAATTCCTCCTAAGTTTGGTTTAGAGCTTATCTGTTACTTTCAAGCCAGTCTCTGGCAAAAGCTGCATAAGCCGCAGCCCCTCTATGAAGCACCTCATCCGAGAACATCGTTTTTGGATGGTGTACAGGGTAACTATAACCATCTTCGATATTGCCTGCGTTAAGAAACACTGTGGTACTTGGCACCGCCTGTGAGACAAAGGCGAAGTCTTCCGAGCCCATTAATTTCCCGCCGGGTACCAGCTCAGTTATACCGATATAGAAGCCGTCGCCAAAGGTATTTGCAATCGAAGCCCTCATTTGCTCATTAAGTCCGCCATCCGTCTTCACCTCAGGACAACCCCGCGTATAGATCACTTCCACCTTGGCCTGAAAAGTTTCTCCGATACCTGCGGTAATTGCGCGGATACGGGCTTCCACTTTATCCCGCAAAGCGGCGTTGAAGGTGCGTACACTGCCCTTCAATCTGGCCGTATCGGGAATCACGTTGTTCGTAGTTCCGCCTTCCATCACGCCAATGGTAAGGACTGCATTATCAATCGGCGAGATTTCCCGGCTAAGGATACCCTGCAGTGCCAGATGAAGATGAGCAGCCACATTCAAAGGGTCCACTGCGGCCTCGGGCATAGCGCCATGTGAGCCCCTCCCCCGGATGATGATTTCGAACCAATCCGACGAAGCAGAGATCGCTCCACCTTCCTCAGGTACTACAAATTGTCCCAGAGGCAGCGGCATTCCCGTCAACACGTGAAGCATCATGGCTGCATCCACCTTGGGATTGTCGAGAATCCCGCTTTCGAGCATCATCTGTGCCCCGTGCAGTGTCTCTTCACCCGGCTGGAACATAAGCTTAACTGTCCCGCGAAGCTGCTGTTCGCTCGCCTTCAGAATCTCCGCCGCTCCCAGCAGCATGGAAGTGTGCATGTCATGACCGCAAGCATGCATGTTTCCGCTCAACGATGCGTAAGACAAATCCGTTTCTTCTTGAATCGGCAGCCCGTCCATATCCGCTCGGATCAGAACCACCTTCCCTTCATGCTGTCCGCCAATGGTAACTGTTAGCCCAGATTCCCCGACGAGAGTGGGCTTAAGCCCCATCGATTCCAGCGCCTCTTTCACGTAGGCTGTTGTCTTGGGCAAACTTAGATCAAGCTCTGGAACCGCATGAAGATGATGCCTGTACATGACCATTTTGTCCTGCAACTGATGAGCCATACTCATTAAGTCTTCAGCTTCTTCACTCACAATGAACATCTCCCAAAACATAAATTGAATGAACGTAAGAACAGTGCGGGCATTCCCTCCTTTTCAATTTAAGACTTTTTAAGAACATTTTTATCGTACTGGCATTTTCATTAAGTGTCAAGAGATATTAAGACATTTTAAGAACATTATTTCAAAGGCTGCCGGAACATTGTAATATCACATTTATTGTGATATAACTCTTTTGATTGAACTGTTCATGAAAGGAATCTATTATGAAAATCAAGCTGGGTATTATCACGCCAGAGTCCCATATGGACTATTTCCGCGCCATTGAAGAAGAAATGCGGCCCCTATGCCAGTTCCGCTTCCTTATCATCAGCAATTTCCGGGAAACAACGGACATCTATCTCAAAAACCTGGATTCGGTGGATGGATTTGTGATCAGCGGGAGGATGCTTTACGAGGCTATTGACAAGGAATGCCTGGATGACAAGGTACCTGTTCACATTTTGCATGATGATGAGAACCTGCTGTACAGAGAGCTTTTCCGGTTGCTGGTTACAGAACCTGGACTTGATATCTCCCGGATCTATGTGGATTATGCGTATATCATCGAATCTTTCAGCGAATTCCAGCAATACCTGACTCATGAAGGAAAGCCCGTTGACAGCGGAAATCTGCTGGAGCGGGTGGAGACCATGCTGGAGAACCATATCACGCTATGGGAAGACAAGAAAATAGATCTGTCCATCACGGCCTTCGGCCACTTTGTTCCGGAACTCCAGAAGCACGGCGTCAAATATATCTTAATCCGGCCCACTTTGGAGAGCGTTAAAGAAACCATCAGCGAGATCATCAACGAGATTACCATCCTCAAGCTTAAGAACCAGAGGGCAGTGGTTGCGTGCTTATCGGTCCAAAATGAGCAGCACTTCTCCGAAGAGGAGCTTCATGAGCTGAAAGTCCTTGTCGGCAATTTTCTGCGCAGCGTGAATCTGGCAGACACGGCCCAAATCTTAGAAGGCTATGTCAGACTGTACACCACCTACGGCCATTTCATGAGAATCACCTCTAACGCTCATAACTGTTCCCTGCTGGAGTATCTGGAGGAGCGCATACAGGGCAAGGTAAAGATCGGGTGGGGCTCGGGGCATGAATATTTTCAAGCAAACGTTAACGCCACCAAGGCTCACAGACAGGCGGAAGCCTATACAGGCAGCAGCAGCTTTTTTATAGACGAGAATCAGAAGGTTGCCGGCCCCATGCGGAGCATGAATGTCATTCAGTTCTCCGAGCAGGGGGACCCGGAAATCCTTGCGTTAGCCAAAACCATCGGAATCAACAACATCAATTTGCAAAAAATCATATCTTATGCAGAAATCATGCGTACCAATAAGCTATCCTCTGAGGATGTTGCACAGTGCCTGTCCATGACCGTTAAAGGTGCAAACCGAATTCTTAACAAAATTGAGGAAAGTAAACAAGTACAAGCGGTATTTGAAAAGAGGGACAACGGTAAGGGAAGGCCCAAAAAATACTACGAGCTGTTGTTTCTCGACCATGAAGGGCGCAAGTTAAGCGAATGATACGCGGGTACGTATTGGCAAAAAGGCATGTTTTCAAAATAGAAAACATGCCTTTTTTTCGCTTTTTCAGCAAGTCAAATGGCTCCTTGGCTGGAAGACCAGTGCTGCACATGCTGTAAGAATCGCCGCGTGGCAGGTGAAGCATATTTCATCGAGTTGACTGCGATGCCTAGGGAACGGAAGCTCCGCTCCTCCAGCTCGAGCATGGCTACACGCTCATACTGGAACCGGGTGACCAGCTCTGGAAGGATGCTGATGCCCAGGCCTTTTTCCACCATGGCAATAATGGCGTAATCGTCCCCGGCCGAGAACTTGATGTTCGGCTTAATCCCGGCCTTCTCCAGCACCCGCTGCACATCATAATCCGAGCCGGGCTTCGGAATGATGAAGTCCTCGTAGGCGATCTGGGCCAGCGGCATATAAGGGGCCTTACTCAGCGGATGGCCGAGCGGGAGGATCGCCAGCATCCGGTCCTGCTTCAGCGGAATGACCTCGAACCGCTCCCTTGTCGGCAATGAGAGGAAGCCGCAATCAACCACCCCAGCCTCGATCCACTGCTCAATCTCCAGATAACCACCCTCCATCAGCTTGAATTCAATGTACGGATATTCCTCACGGAACTGCTTGATGATATCCGGCAGCCAATGCACAGAGACACTGGTGAAGGTGCCGATCGTGATTGTCCCCGTCTCCAGGCCGTGAATATCCGTTACCTGCTGCTTAAGCTGCTCATTCCAATTCAGAATCTCCCGGATCGGCTGAAGCACCTGCTCCCCGTTCACCGTCAGCTTCACGCCCGATCGGCTGCGCACGAGCAGCGGGAAGCCGAACTCCTGCTCCAGACTGCTGATCGTGTGGCTGATGCCGGATTGGGTAAAGCCCAGCGCCTCCGCTGCCTTAGTAAGACTGCCCAGCTCCACCACTTTCAAGAACACCTCGTACTTAATCAGACTCATATCCAGTCCCCTCACTTAGCATGACAATTCCTCATGTATCCTATGATAAACATTCAGTTACCTTATGTATTCGAGCGTATTATACTATACTCACTTGAAATAAAGAAGGATGATGACTGAATGAAGCCGCTTAAGGCCGAGCTAATGCTCATTGTAGTAACACTGTTCTGGGGCTCCTCCTACCTGTTCATGAAGCTGGGACTGGGTACACTGGGAGAATTCAATCTGATTTCATTGCGCTTCGGGCTTGCGTTCATCCTGGCGGGGCTGCTGTTCCGCAAACGGCTGCGCAGTGTGGATGCCAGAACCTTGAAATACGGAGCCTTGCTCGGCTTCCTGCTGCTTGGCGTATTCACCTGCATCACCTTCGGGCTGAAGACGACCACGACCTCTAATGCCGGATTCCTGGTTGCGTTGACCGTTGTCTTTGTTCCTATGCTTGAGGTTCTGGTGTTTAGAAAAAAAGTCGCGCCCCCGCAAATCTTCGGCACTGTACTCGCCATCAGCGGCATCGGGCTGCTTACGCTTAACGGCTCGCTGCAAATCCGGCCTGGCGATCTCCTCTGCATTCTGTCCGCAGTATTCTATGCGGTGCAGATTCTAGTGACGGGCCGGGCGGTCAAGACCTGCGATTCGCTGAATATCGGCATTCTGCAGCTCGGCTTCGCCGGGGGCTATGCCCTGATTCTATCGGCTATCTTCGAGACGCCTTCGCTCCCGTCCACCCTTCCGGGCTGGATCGCGATTCTGGCTCTGGGGATCTTTTGCAGCGCCTGCGGCTTCATCCTGCAGCCGGTGGCCCAGAAGTACACTACACCGACCCGCACCGGACTGATCTTCGCCCTTGAGCCGGTATTCGCTGCCTTCTTCGGCTACTTGTTCGTACAAGAACAGCTTTCGCTCCAGGGCTACACCGGTGCTGCCCTTGTCCTGCTGGGCATTCTGGCCTCTGAGCTGCTGGGCAAGTTGCATATGGTTCCTCCGGCAAGGATGCTGAAGAAGCGGCGGGCGCACTTATAGGTTCTTCTGGCAGATCGAGTGGATGCGGGACAATTTCCTTAGACGTTCATCCGCTCCTCCCTTCTGGCTAAAGCTACTCTCACGTACCCTCACGCGCCGCTCCCGGTCCAATTGTAATCGGTCTTTCGATTACATTCGGCTCACGCGCCGCTCCCGGTTCAATTGTAACCGGTTTTTCGATTACATTCGGCTCACGCGCCGCTCCCGGTCCAATTGTAATCGGTTTTTCGATTACATTTGGCCCACGCGCCGCCCCCAGTCTAAATGTAATCGGTTTTTCGATTACATTTGGCTCACGCGCCGCCCCCGGTTCAATTGTAATCGGTTTTTCGATTACATTTGGCTCACGCGCGCCCCCAGTCCAATTGTAATCGGTTTTTCGATTACATTCGGTCTACGCGCCGCTCCCCCGCCCATGCATTCAGTTTTCTCCCTATCATCAGCCCCGCACCTAACGCCCCTCTTCTAACATTCTCCCTTACCCGCATCATTCATCGGGAACAACAAAAAACGCCCCCTGCCAACCGGCAGTCAGGGACGCTCTTTGTATGTCTATAACATTTGTCTACAACTTGTGTCTATAACAATTGTGGCCGATTAATGCCCCATCATCATGGCGGCATCCGTCTGCTGTTCTTCAGGAGAAGGTGCAGCGCCTGCTGTCTTCGGACGGCGCAGAATCAGACTGAGGACCACTCCGGCCACGGCGATGCAGCCCGAGAGGAAGAAGACATCCCCGAAGCCCTGTACGGCAGCGGCAAGCGGATTGCTTCCGGCCGTCATTTTACCCATATGCACCGCAATCTGGCTGGTCAGGTACCCGGTCATGCCGGCAACAGCGAACGATACCACAACCTGCTGGGCAGCGGCGGTAAGCGGGGTAACCCGGTTCACCCATTCACGCGGCGCAGAGTTCAGAACATGGGTGTTGACCGGCATCATCGACAGACCCATTCCCAGGCCCATCATGACCAGAGACAGTATAATAACAGGAAGACTGGTGTCTACTGTAACTCCTGAGAGCAAGAACAGTGCCGTCGATATAATACTGAGACCTACGAACACTAGCGGACGCGCTCCGATCCGGTCGAACAATCGGCCGCCCAGCGGCATCCCTACTCCGGAAGCCAGCGCCTGCGGAAGCAGGATCAGCCCGGTCTCAAGCGGTGTGTAATTGCGGATCTGCTGGAGGTACAGCGGAACGAACAGCATGGAGCCGAACAATGCTGCCTGTGTGACCCAGGACAGAATAATCCCGCGCGTAAAGTCCGAGGAACGGAAGACGCGCAGCTCCAGCAGCGGATGCTTTTGCAGCAGTTCAACAATGACAAAGACGATCAACGCGGCTCCGCCAACCGACAAGCCTAGGATAGCCCCGGTTGAAGTCCAGCTCTCTCCGCCGCCCTGATTGACGCCATAAGCCAGCATCGAGAACGCGAGCGGAGCCAGAATGATTCCGAGGATATCGAGGTGGGCTCTTCCCTTTTTCTCGGTCACCGGCAAATACTTAAGGCCAAGAATAATACCTACAATACCGATAGGCAGGTTAATCAGGAAAATCCAGTGCCAGCTCACATACTCCACCAGATAACCTGCGAGGATCGGGCCAAGGGCCGGAGCCAGCAGCATTGGAATACCGAGCATCCCCATGATCGAGCCTCTGCGTTCTGCCGGAGCGAGTCTGAAGACCATCGCCATCCCGATCGGAGCGACCATGCCGCCGCCAAGACCTTGAATGACGCGGAACAAGACAAGCTGCCCTGAAGTCTGAGCTACCGAGCATAACACAGAGCCAAGCACGAACATGGCAATGGTCGTTAGGAATACCTGCTTGGACCCGAACCGGTCGGTCATATAGCCTGCCAGCGGAATTACAGCAGCGAGCGCAAGCGTGTAGCCGGTAATCGCCCATTGAACAGTCTTCAGGTCCGTATCGAAATATTGCACCAGATTCGGAACGGCCACATTGACTGCGGTGCTGTCCAGAATAACCATGATCATGCCGACAATAATCGCCAGCAACGATGGAAGTATAGCTCTCAGCGAAAACGGCGCCTCTGCGGCGGCGGTGTTACTTGGATTCATAGGTTTTGACATTCTCTTGTCCACTCTTTTCTCTATTCATGATTAGTTATACTTGTGAAAATACAGCTCAAACAACCCGTCAATCTGCTCCTCCAGCGGGGCCAGCTTGAAGATCTGCTGAAGATCCTCACGCTCCTTGGGGAGACTGCTCACCATAATCACCGGAAATACGATGGCCCCATAGATCTGCATCGTCATCGTCATCAGCTTGTCACGGTCCTGCTCTCCGGTAATCTCGGCAAGTGCATCAAGAATCCGTTCAATTCTCATCAGCTTGGAATATTTCGCATATTCATCGTGTGAGCCCATAATATGGTGTCTCTGATCCAGCATCTGCCGGGCCATCCCGGGATAACGGCTAAGATTCATAATGTAAAGGGTGAAAAACAGCTTCATGCGCTCCTTCGGCGGCAACGAAGTGTCCTCCAGTGCCTTAAAAGCATCGTCAAAGGTCGCCACGAGCTGCTTCACAGCATCGCCGAACAGCTTCTCCTTGGAGCCATAGTGGTAGTTCACCAGGGCCAGATTGGTCTCAGCTCTTGCCGCGATACTGCGCAGGGTAATGCAGTGGAATCCGTCCTCACGGATCAGTGCAACCGTGGCATCGAGGATAAGTTGCTTTGTATCTTTATCTGAAGAATCAGCTTTGTTGCCCAATTTAACCATAATGCAGCTTGTCGCCCTCCTCTGTCACAGACTCTTAATCATTGATCTAATCAACGATTTAAACATTGTTTAATTCGAATTTAAAATTACTCTCTTTCCGGCATTCTGTCAACAGAAAGTTAAAGGGAGAATTCCTGCAGCTATACTTAAGCCGTGGAATTCTCCCTTGGGAGCAGAGTTATGCCTTATGAGAATCTAGGATGGGGCCGGGCCGGCCAATACTTCACTGGCTGCCTGGACCGGCGTTAGGGTTAGCTTGGTGAGCTTGCCTGAAGCGCCCAGTTCCAGAGTCAGTACAGCCTCCGCTTTGGTGAAGGACAATACGCTCACAATCGTGATTCCTCCATCCTGCTGTGTGCTGGTGGTCGATTTCACTCCGCGGTAACTGCCCGCCAGCATGTTAATTCCTTCCCAGCTCTGCTGGAGAGCCGGAAGAGCAGCGGGTTCTGCGTCCTTGGCGTAATACCGCTCCTTCAGTGCCGGATAGTTACCAGCTGCCAGCAGACCTGCTACGGCACTTGCCATTACCTCCCGTGTGTATACGTCAACCTGAGCGGTTTCCGGATTATAAGAAGTAACCAACCCGATCGCTGCAAAAAAAGACAGCGGCGCGTACGCTTTTTTTTGTTTTAACTCAAAGCCGCCTGTAAACGGTACTTTGTTCTTGCCGTCCAGCACAAGCTCCTTGCCGGATAATCTGAACTGAACACTCTCCTGGAACCGTTCCAGCAGGAACGTCCCGGTAGCTCCACTGAAGGTGACCTTATATTTGAGGGCCTCTACCGTCTCCCGCAGCGGGAGCATGACGTCCGGTCCGTTGGTATAGGCCGATGTCTCACCCGTCTGTAATTCCTGACCGTTCACGATAATCCTCAAGCTTCCGGCGGCACTAACGTTATTACTGGTCAATACACCTGCTCCTGCTGCAAATAACATTACACTAAGGAATACGGCTACGATTCTTTTGAACAAATCGATCCCACCTTTCCTATACCCGAATATTATGCACGCATGCTTCAGAGATTAACCTTGCCTTATCCATTAACCGTTCTATACAGCTTTGGAACAGCCCTACTCCACTTTGAAGTTGAAATATTGCTTCGGGTAAGGCTCCTTGATCAGTGTGAAATGCCACCATTCCTTGGCGTACGGCTTGAAGCCCTGCTTCACCATCGCATCCTTCAGCAGCTTCCGGTTCGCATGTTGGGTGCTGCTGATGAGATTCGTATTATAGTAAGAGATTTCGCCGAAAAAATCATAAGGACTGCCCATATCCACCAGCTTGCCTGTACTCTTCTGAGCCAGCGTCAGGTCGATCGTGCTGCCCCGGGAATGCCCGGATTTCTTGGCGATGAAGCCCAGCTTGAACAGATTCCGCTTGTCCAGCTTCGGATAATACTGCGCCTTCATCTTCAGATCACCGGCGTCTTGTGACCAGCGCACGAAGTGATTAACGGCTTGCTGCGGACGGTAAGCGTCATAGACTCTCAGAATATAGCCTTTCTGTTCCAGATCTTCACTAACCTTCTTCAGCGCAGCAGCGGCAGTCTTCGAGAAGATCGCGAGCGGGGCCTTATATCCGTCCACTCTGGTGCCGGTAAAATTATTCTCACTATAGTAACGGATCTCATATTGCGCCGAGGGAATAACCTCATCCAGATAGACAAAACCGCCGGGGAGATTGTTTTTCTTCACAACTGTACTTGGTGTAAACGGTGTCTCAGGAGTCACGGGTGCCGCTGCAGCCGTTGTCATGACGCCCAGAAGTGCAGCCCCGCTTACAATTATTGCGCCTAACAGTAATCCCAGTCTTGTGCCTCTATATCGCAGCTTATTCACAATGTTTACCCCTCACCTGCCTCATCCCATATTTACCCTTCCAGTATACTTTGCAGCCCCAGAGAGCGTCTATAGCGAAGATGGAGCTTGACCCGCTGGGAGCATATCTTTGCGCCTGTAGACCCCCATCAGCAGCCCGAGAGCCGCGAATTCAATGAACACATGCTGGCCGTAGCTCAAAAACGGGAACGGTATGGAGATCAGCGGCATTCTGCCGGTGAGAATAGTCAGGCCATAGATTAGACGAATGGAGAGCATCAGAGCCAGTGCCAGAATCAGTGCCCGTCCATAGGTATCGCTTACGGTGCGTGCAGAGGATAACATTCTGAGCACAAACCAGCAGACCAGCACAAGCAGCAGCAGGCCTCCGGCCCAGCCGAAGCTCTGAACCAGGTACACAGGGAAAAAATCTGTATACGGATAGGGCAAACGCTTATCTTCTGCTAACTCGACAATACCTTGTCCTCCCCAGCCTGCGGAGGTCAGGGTGCTGTGAATCATCCGGTTTAGAAAACCTACGCCATTCTCCGCATCATTGATAAATAAATATCTGTTGAGCCGGTCGCGCAAATACGTTTCACTCCAAACATAGAGGGCAAGGCCAGATACACAGCTTGCGGCAACAACCACCGCTCTGCCCCATCTCCGGGTAATCCACACATATAATGGTAAAGCAACCGCCAGATATACAACCAGTTCGGCAAAAGAAGGTATGACAAGATAGATGACCGCAGGCAGCAGCAGCAAGCCTACCTCCTTCCAGTTTCTAATCCGGCTGCCTGAAGTATTCTGCACCCCGGGTCTTTTCAAGAGCCCTGCCAGTCCGACTATAAAGAGATAAGGACTATATCCAATGAGATCGAACGGGAAGCCCAGAATGAAAGCATAACGCCTCGTGCCGTTTACCATATTCGGATTAAACCACATACCAACGGCAATCAACAGCAGCGCTCCGCCATAGATCCACCCCGAAGCCCGCTGCAATTGCTTGAAATTAATAAAATACATGATAGCCATTACCGCGATCCCAAGAACAATGAACATACCCTGCCGCAGCATAAGGGCATCAGGAAACTTGTAATAATCCCCAAACCCCGCTTCCACAGCCGCCATCCCCAGCAGACTTACCGCCGACAACAGAATAACACCCGCCAGCAGCGACCAAGGAATCCTGGGCTTGTGAATCTGGTGCAGATCCCGGCCGATGGCCTGCGGATCACCCAATTGTGCAATTGCATACTGCTGCGCCTCTTCTTCGGATGCCCCCTGCTGCTGCCTCTCCGTCATCAGGTCGGCGAAATGTCCGCTCAGCTCCTCCCGGATCTCATCGTGCATTCCTTTAGCCTTTACTTCGGCGCATACCTTATTCAAATAGCGGTTCAACACCTTCTGATTTGGTTCCATCAGCCGCTGCCCTCCCCCAGAACGGTATCCATGGCACCCTTGAACAGTGCCCATTCCGCCTTCTTCTCCTGCAGCTTGTGCTTACCCTCATCCAGTAGCCGGTAATACTTACGTCTGCGTCCGTCTACCTCCATCCAATACGCTTCCACCCAGCGTTCACTCTCCATCGCATGCAGAATCGGGTAGAGCGTGCCTTCCTTCAGGGCAAAAACTCCCTGTGAGCGCTGCTCCAGCTCCTTAATCAGCTCATACCCATACAGCGGCCTGTCCAGCAGCAGAGTGAGGATCATCGTCCCCGTGCTCCCCTTCAGCATTTCTTTGCTGACCTTCATCGGCATTTCCTCCTGTTTTTTTTGCCTATGCATCGTTAATCTATGCTTAATATACAGTATTAACCAAATTAAGTCCAGCCTTTCCGACATCCGCCTCCATACATTAACACGCACAAAAAAACCTCTCCCGCCAAATGGTTGCCCATTTTAGCAAGGAGAGGTTCTTATTCAATTCCATGATAATTAATGCATCGAAGCCTGAGTCTTGTGCGATACGATGACACGCTTAAGGAAGAACGCAATCACCAGACCTATAATAGCCATGACCATCCCGAAGATGAAGGCATTCTGCACTCCATGAGTGAAGGCAGCGCCGATGTTCAGCGGATCAGCCGGGTTAGTGACGGTCTGCATGTAGCTTTTGGAGCCGGAGGTCATGATGCTTACCGCCAGCGCTGTACCAATCGCACCCGCTACCTGCTGAAGTGTGTTCATAATGGCTGTACCATGCGGATAGTATTCCAGCGGAAGCTGATTGATCCCATTCGTCTGTGCAGGCATCATAATCATGGAGATTCCGATCATAAGCACACTGTGAAGCACGATCACGAAGACAACGGTCGAAGTAGCTGTAATTCCCGAGAAGAACCACAAGGAGACGGCGACGAGCGCCAGTCCTGGGATAACCAGCCATTTCGGACCGTATTTGTCGAACAGACGTCCCATGACCGGCGACATCAGCCCGTTGATGATTCCGCCCGGCAGCAGCAGTAATCCTGCCTTGAAGGCTGAATACCCTTGTCCCTGCTGCAGATACATAGGAAGAATCAGCATCGAGGAGAGAATAACCATCATACAGATAAAGACCATCAGTACCCCAACCACGAACATCGGGAACTTGAAGGCGCGCAGATCAATCATAGGCTGCTTCATCGTCAACTGGCGGATACAGAACAGAATAAGGGCAATCGCACCGATCACGATGGCGATAATAACCTTCGGACTTCCCCAGCCTTCCGCTTCACCGGCACTGCTGAAGCCGTAGACAATACCGCCAAAGCCGAAGGAGGACAGAATAATGGACAGGACATCAATCTTAGGCTTCGTCACTTCCGTGACGTTCTGCATGAAGAGAATTCCGCTAATTAGAGCCATTACCAGGAACGGCAGGGACAGCCAGAAGATCCAGTGCCAGCTCAGGCTCTCAATCAGCAGACCGGCAATCGTAGGTCCAATCGCTGGAGCTACCATGATTACCAAGCCGATAAGTCCCATCGCCGCCCCTCTTTTCTCAGCGGGAATGATGATTAGAATCGTATTGAACATCAGCGGCAGAAGCAGCGCGGTTCCCATCGCCTGTACCACTCTCGCAGTGAGCAGAAACTCGAAATTCGGCGACATCGCCGCAAGGAACGTGCCCAGAATAGAGAAGCATAGGGCAGCGACGAACAACTGTCTTGTGGTGAACCACTGCAGCAGCATCCCTGAGATCGGAACCAGAATGCCCAGCGTCAGCAGATAGGCGGTAGTCAGCCACTGCGCCGTCGATGGTGTAATTTGCAGGACATTCATAAGATCACTTAAAGCTACATTTAGGGCAGTCTCACTGAACATGCCGATGAAGCCGGCAATCAGCAGGGAGATCAGAATGGGTAAAGTCTTGAATTGCCGGGGCTTACTTGAACCCTTGTCAGTCATAGTTGCATTCACTCTCGTATCCTCCTGGTATCTGTGTATATCTCTCTAGGGTCTTGCGTATTACGGTTAGGCCAGTATTGCCGGAATGCACTCTGCTGCTGCTTCCAGCGGTTGAATATTTCTGCAGGTCAACGCCTGCAGCAGCGCCCCCTCGAACAAGGAGACCACCACCGAAGCTTTGCACTCTGCCGTTTCCTCCTGTACCCCCTCCCGGATCAGACGCTTCGCAATAATATCCTGCCAATCCCTGAAGACACACTGGCAAGCAGTGCGCAGCTCATGGCTGACACAGGAGGTCTCCACGGCTACCCAGAAGCTGAATGGAACCAGTCCTTCAAAAGAGGATTTCTCCGCCTCATTTGCCATAGAAATGATGAAATTCTGCACAGCCTGAGCCGGCACCGCTTCACTCTCCATATAATGGCGCAATAAACGGGCTACCTCTTCACTAGTCCGGTTAATGCAGGTCAGGGCCAGCTCCTCTTTGCCGTGGGGGAAATAATAATATAAGGAACCCTTGGGCGATTCGCTGTCTTTAATGATCTGATTCAGTCCGGTAGCATGGTACCCCTGTGTAAAAAACAACCTGGAAGCCGTATCCACAATGGCTTCGCGTGCATTAGGCTTGTTCGACAAGCTCTACACTTCCTTATCTTGGCGATCCAACCATTATAACAATTGGTCTACATAATAAAACCACAAAAAAACACCTCCTGTCAATGGATAATAATTTTAAATTTTGGCAGGAGCTTAGCGTATATTTACGGTAAATTGTCGGCGAACCTCCAGAAAACAAATTCAAAAGCGAATCGCGCAGTTTCTGTATGGTATTTTCGCATTTCGCCAGTCGGTGACATCATCATTTAGGGATGGGTTTCATATTAATAATCAAGAACCCTTAACAATCTGGCCAAGTCAACCTCACGGATTGTTTAAGCTTAGGAAGAAGACGAAGAATAATCTCTCATGCGGAAAGGAGGTATACAGATGGTTTTCGCTCACAAACCGCCTGTTTTTGATAGCAA
This sequence comes from Paenibacillus sp. FSL R7-0333, assembly GCF_038000365.1. Classification (NCBI taxonomy): domain Bacteria; kingdom Bacillati; phylum Bacillota; class Bacilli; order Caryophanales; family Paenibacillaceae; genus Paenibacillus; species Paenibacillus sp. FSL R7-0333. Next base: position 3,246,324 of record NZ_JBBOBZ010000001.1, on the reverse strand, counting down.
AACAGCCATATTTCTCTCTGCGATGAGCTATCAGACCTACCCGTTCTTTTTTGAGGGAAAGCTTGTCTTGCCGGAAGGCTTTAAGCTTCGATTTACGATCCGCGCTTTTGCCGACGTTGAGAACCCTACGGAGCTCGTATTCGGCTTTATCGCCGTGTCGCGGGATCAAATCGTTGTTGCGTTTAGAGGATACGCTTCGTATCCGGCAGACCTTCTTGCCTCATATGACATCTTTCTGACCCCATATCCTTTCGTCCGAAGCGGGGGGAAAACCTCTCGTGGCTTTACATGTTTGTATCGATCAACCCGAAACAACTTAATCCGTGAATTAAACAAGCTTTCGACAGCTAAAAGGCTGTATATTACCGGCCACAACTACGGTGGGGCTTTGGCCACGCTGGCCGCTTTGGATATTGCAGTAAACACCAGGTTCAAGCATCCGTTCGTCTATACGTACGGCAGTCCTTGCATCGGAGACCCCAACTTCGTTTCCCGCTTTAACAGTACAATTAAAAACAGTGTGCGAATCGTCAACATTCATGACTCTTTCCCGACTTTCCCGGCCCGAAGGTATCCGCCTCCTTTTACAAAGAGAGGAATTACTTATAGGCATGTAAAAACGAAGGTACCCATCTCTTTTCAACTGAACAATGTGCCGCGCAACGACTCGATTGCCTGCTATTTTAACAAGCTCAGTCAAAAGAATCCCAAATTCGCCAAAGCGTTATGCGACGAAAATCCGGGGTTCTGTCCTGATACCGGCATGTGCTTTCCGTTTCAAGGATGCTAGCGCTCGAATCCTTGAATATTAAGGAGGAGTTGCAGTTTTGAAAATTCCAGACATGTACAGCAACGAAGACGCGATATTGCTTGCGGCCATGATCAATCAGGCTTACCGGCTTTTTGAGAAGGAAAAGGTAGTTCTGCCGCAAGGTTATACCCTTCGATTCAACATTCTAGCGCTTGCAGGTGTCGAACAGCCGGAGGAAGAAGTATTCGGCTTTCTCGCGGAGTCGAAAGATAATGTCATAATAATTTTCAGAGGAACACGAACATTTAAGGACAATGAGTCAGACCAGGACTTGTATCAAGTTCCCTTTCCATTTGTCAGAAATGCCGGAAAAACCCATCGCGGTTTTACATGTATTTATCAATCGGCAAGAGATGAATTGATCGAGGAATTGAACAAACTTTCTACGAATAAAAGACTGTTGATTGCAGGCCACAGTCTGGGAGGGGCTTTAACCGTATTGACTGCTTTGGATATTGCGGTGAACACCGGATTTAAACATCCTGTCGTGTATTCATACGGCAGTCCGCGTGTCGCAGACCCGAAATTTTCTTCCTTTTTCAACCAAACGGTAAAAAACAGTTTTCGTATTGCCAACGTCCATGACATTATTCCGACTTTGCCGGCTAATGCGTATCCGCCTCCGTTTACCAACAACGGTTTGTTTTATCGGCATGTAAACACGAAGGTTCCGATCTCTTTCCAGTTGAACAGTTTGCCTGTCCGCAATCATGAGATTGTCTGCTATTTCAAATTCCTAAGCCGACGGAATCCTGATTTTGCCAAAGCTTTATGCGCGGATAGCCCGGGGTTTTGTCCCGATACGGGATTATGTGTTCCGTTTATAGGAATATGCAGTGCGGAGGAAGAAAGACCAAACCGTACATAATCGAGGATTTTCGAGTATCTCTAGTCCATTTCACAGAACAGGCCAGCCAGTCCTTGCAGCAGTAGAACACTACTGTCAAGGCTTGGCTGGCCTGCGCCTGCCGGAATGAAGCGGACTAAAGTGTAACCCGTTCAGCGTTCCCTGCCTGCCACATCCCAGCGGTGACGGAACTTCTCGAGGCGCGGATGGACCTCAGCCGGCGCTTCGGAGAGCAGCAGACGCAGCTTGACGATCCACTCCTCGAAGGAGGAGAAGGAGGCGAACAGATTCGCCATAGCTGGAGTCAGATAGAGGAAATACGGCGCGGGGTAAATGTCGCAGATATGACGCAGCGCCGAATCCATCGGGGTATACTTCTTACGCTTACCTTCGAGGCTCTCTACGGTGATGAAGGACTGTCCCTGCTCTTTTTTCCACGCATGCAGCCGGTCGTCCCGCTTATACCAGGCCTTCACCGGCTCCTTCGTCATCCGCCGGACGGTTTCTTCATGCAGCGGGTAGAGCACCAGCTTCGTGAACTTGCGCTCCACTGCCGTCTCCGCCGCCTTAAGCAGCTCCATATCCGATATATGCTCGAAGGAATCATAGAAGATCAGCGTTCCCTTGCGCTCACTGGCTGGCGGTTCATAGCCATAAGGCATATGCTGTATGTCACGTGTCATCCTATTACCTCCCGTGTATTACTGCCTATAGCATATCATGCTACCCGGGACGGCGTACAATTCTGCAAGCTTGTCATGAAAAAGCACTGCTGCTCATTTCCCTTGGCTCAATCCGCTAACCCAGCTCTTCACGGAACCATTCTATGGTTTCCTTAATGGCATTTTTATACGATGTCGGATTATATTCAGGAAACCGCTTCATGAATTTGTTATCATTCAGCAGCAGAGGATACTCGAATTCATATAGAAGCTCATGGAATTCGTTAGCTTCCTTATTGAACATACCGGCTAATCCGACTGCCCAGCTCGGCACCGCACAGCACTTTCCCGGACTGCCAGCCGCATGGTGGATATTCATCAGGAATTGCCGCCCCTCAATAGCTCCGGAGCCGGACACATGCCACTCCCCCTGCTCACCGCTCTCCGCCAGCAGCACGGCCGCTCTGGCCGCATCGCGGATATAGACCAGATCATGTGGAACGTCCAGCTTCACCGGCCACTTAATCGTTCTGGCTTGGAGGGCTCCGCTGAAGATCGGTCCGAATAAGCGGTTCGTGACATTGGGACCGTAGCAATTCGGATATCGCGGAATCACGTAACGGAAGCCCCGCCGTTCAGCCTCCGTCTTAAGCAGCTCCTCCAGTTGATTCCGCAGCTTCCCCTTGCGGGTTCGTGCCTCCTTCGGATGGCGTTCATCCGCTGGAAGATATTGGAGCTTGCCGTAACCGTAGATATTGCCCGGAAATAACAGGGTCTGGCCAGTCTTAAGCTGGCGGGTTACCCGCTCCAGCGCCTCTGGCATGACAGAGTACCAATCCTGATACGGTACATTAAGACAGAAATAGACGGTTGTCACCCCATTCAGCGCTTCAGCAAGCACCTTCTCATTCCTTACATCTACTGCCGCCAGGGTCAACAGCGGGCCCTTCAGCCTGCGTAAAGCCTGACTGGAACGGTGGTAGGTAGCCTTCACCAGTCTGCCCCGTGACAGTAATTCTTGTGTGATGGAATGGCCCAGACTGCCATTTCCCCCAATGACGAGATTCATAACATGAACGGCTCCTTATCGAACGCATGAATACCTTCAGCAACCAGCTAACGGTTCATTCAATTTGCCCGTGATTATAATTCGCAGTTGTTGAAGAACCGGATCATCCATGCTGCTTCTATAGAAGGGAAGGATATATATTCCAGCAACCTGCGTTGTTATCAGTATATCGCCTGCAAGTCACTGTTTTCATTGGGTTAATTTGACGATTCATGTCGATTTCGGGCTTTTATATGGACATATGGTGAATTATTGAATTTCAATAGTTTTGCATCAGCGAATTTTTGCTCAATTAGAATGGTCTAGTTGTGTATGCTTCTGTTTCTGATAAGCATATACAGCCGCACCCAGCGTACCTGCACGGCTGCCCAGTTCAGCCTGAACAATCCGGCACCGGCTTGCGGACAGCTTCAGCGCATGGGCATTTACAGTATCGCGGACACTGTTCAGGAGACGGTCTCCTGCTGCGGCCATGCCGCCCCCAATAATAACCAGCTCCGGGTTCAGCAGATTAATCACATTCGCCAGCCCGTATCCCAGCAGCTCCCCCGTCTCATGCATAACCTCAATGGCCAAGGGGTCTCCGAGATCATAAGCCTCTGAGATCATCTGCGCCGTAATCTGCTTCTGGGTCTGCTTGGTCCAGGTCTGAATCAGGCTGACCCTACCTGCCTCCAGCTTCTCCTTGAAGGTATTCACCATCCCCACCGCAGATACATACCGCCCCAGGCACCCAGAGCTTCCGCAGCGGCAGGGACGTCCCTGCCGGTACATATTCATATGCCCGATTTCACCTGCGCTGAAGGTTGTCCCATACAGCACCTTGCCGTCATGAACCATCCCGGAGCCGAGACCGGTCCCGAGTGTGAGCAGTATCAGATGCTTGTATCCTTGTCCGGCACCATGGTGCCATTCCCCGTAGAGATTAACCCGTACATCGTTATCTATGTAGACCTCGAAGTCGTAGTAAGGCTTCATTTCGTTGACCACATGGACCTGCTCCCAGCCGGGAAAATTCGGTGAGAAGACCGACAGACCCTCCTCCGGGTTGAGCAGACCAGGGATTCCCATTCCCATACAGGCAATCTGCGACTCGTAAATTCCGCTTCCTGCACATAGCTGTGTAACAGCAAGCCTGATCCGCTCCAGCACATGTGCCGGACCCTGCTGCGCTTCTGTGGGTATCGACAACTCCTCCAGGGCTGTGAAATGCTTATCGAATAGGCCTGCCTTGATATTGGTTCCGCCCAGGTCAATGCCGACTATGTATTTATCCATTCTGTCCCATCCTTCTTTCCCTATTAGAATGCTGTACCTCTCTTCTCTAATTATGCGCTTTCAACATTTAGATAAGTAGCATTTTCCGAGCATCTGGATAGTACGTTTCACTTGAAAATGAACATCCTGCCGATAGCGAATGCTGTTATTTTATTGACAAAGAGGGCTGCCCCGGCAGCCAAACTTATGCTGCGGGACAACCCCCATTGTATAGCTATTTCATTCAAGCGTCTTAAGACCCGGCGCCCTTATACCGCTTGACGCCATAGCTCCAGGCCATCAGGCCGATGCTGAGGAAGACCACGCCGACCAGCGGGGTCAGCAGGGCCATCGTCCGCATCTCATCGCGGTGCAGGAACAAGGCTGCCGGATAGATCCCGACAAAAGCAAACGGGATAATCCACGTAAGCAGCACCTGAATCGCCCGGTTGTAGATCGTTACCGGATAACGTCCGTACGTCTGGATGTTATACATCAGCGGCAGAATGCCTGTAGGCGCATCCGAATAGAACGACAACGAGGTCAGTGTCGTATAGATCCCTGTATAAATGGCTACAGCGCTGAGCGTCAGAAGAATCAGCATCGGCAGGGTCCACCATTCAAACGGCAGGCCCAGATTGCTGCCGCTGATCGCCATGACAATCAGCCCGATGAAGGAGCCGAACAGGGATGGCGGGTCCACATTCTCCAGGAAGATCTGGAACAGGTTATGCGCCGGACGGGTCAGGATGCGGTCCATTTCGCCTTTGACAATATACCGCTCACTGAAGCCCCACATATTGACGAAGCAGCTGAACACGCCGAACGGTACCATGAAGAAGCCGTAGACGAACACCACTTCGTTCTGATTCCAGCCGCCCAGGCTGTCAGTATGCATGAAGATGACCAGGATGAAGATAAAGTTCGTCGCCTGGAACAGCAGGTCGGAAATGACCTCCACCCAGAAATCCGCGCGGTAGGTTAACCGTGTTTTCATATAATTCTTCAGATATTCAATCAATAAGCCCAGGTAGTACATAGCTCAGCTTAACCCCCCTGCACGAACAGCCGCTGACGCGCTGCGTGATTTAGCCAGACAATCGGAATGAGCAGAATCAGGAACCAGATGACCTGGATACCCAGCACATTCCAGATGCCCACCCCCTGCACGCGGCCTGTAAATACAGAACCCGGCAGATAGGTAATCGCTTGGAAGGGAAGTACCTTAAGCACGGAGGACAACCAGTCCGGGAATAAGGTAATCGGCACAATCAGCCCTGAGAACAGATCCACGACCACACGCTTCATGCGCATCATCCCTTCATTGTTCTCCACGAAGAAGGCAGACAGGCCTGTGATAATATTAATCTGCGAGCTGATCAGGAAGCTGAAGAACAGCATGACCAGGAACCCGGCCCAAGCCGAAGGCTCTGTAGGAAGCTGTACCGGAAACAGCAGAATGGCAATCACCATGCCCGGGATCATCAGCATCATGAAGCGGAACAGGCCTTCGCCGAGGCCCTGCATCATTTTGACCAGAACATAATTATAAGGCCGGATGAACTGGATCGCGATGCTTCCGTCACGGATATCCGTGGAGATCTCCCGGTCCAGATTGTTGAAGTAGAAGGCACGCGCCATCCAGGACACCGCCACATACGTGGTCATCTGCGCCCCGGTAAAGCCGCCGAGCGATTCACCATCGCCATAGATCGCTCTCCAGGTGAAATAGTTCACCCCGATATTGAGCGTGTAGATCAGAATCCCCGAATAATAATTCACCCGGTAAGCAAGCATCGTCAGGAACCGGATACGGATAAAATCAAAATAAGCGCCAAGCAGCAGCCTCCGCCCATTCTCCCCGGAACCGCCCGGAGAACCGCCGGAGGAGGGAACTGCCGTTGCCAGCTTCTCAGACATGGATAACCTCTTTCTCATCGCTGAGAGCGGCGATCCGCTCCTCCGGCTTCTCTGCCGAGCCTGACTGATAAATACTGCGGACGATGTCATCCGTGTTTGTTTCGATGATTTTGATGTCTGTAATATCGGCCTGTCCGACGACCCGGCCCAGAACATCCGATACATTCAGTTCCAGCGGAATCCAGACCTTGGCCGCCAGCTCATTCTCTGCGGTCCAGGTCACCGGCATGCCTTCCGTCCAGCCGATCAGCTGATGCAGCTTCGTGGCTGTTCCGAACTGGAACTGCACCTCACGCCCGGTCCCCCAGCGCTGCTTCAGGTCATCCAGACCTCCGTCATAGATAATCCGCCCGTCATCCAGCATAATGACCCGCGAACAGAGCGCTTCGATATCCTGCAGATCATGTGTCGTCAGCAGGATGGTTGTGCCATGCTCCCGGTTCATATCCTTCAGGAATTCGCGGATCTCCGACTTCACAACAATATCCAGTCCAATCGTGGGTTCATCCAGGAACAGAATGGACGGATTATGCAGCAGTGCCGCCACCAGCTCGCAGCGCATCCGCTGCCCCAGACTCAGCTTCCGAACCGGACGGTTCAGCAGATCCTGAAGCTCCAGGCGTTCCACCAGCTCATCCAGCCGTTTTTTGAAGTCCTGCTCGGACACGCGGTATACCTTGCGCAGTAGCTGGAACGACTCAATCACGCCGATATCCCACCAGAGCTGGCTCCGCTGGCCGAAGACAACGCCGATGTTCTGCACGAACTTCTCACGCTCCTCGTACGGCACGAAGCCGCCGACAGTCAGACTGCCGGCGGTAGGGACAAGAATTCCGGTAAGCATTTTGATCGTAGTAGACTTCCCTGCCCCGTTCTCCCCAATATATCCGCAGATTTCACCTTCGGGAATGCTGAACGAGATGTCCTTCACTGCTGTTACTTCGGAATATTGCCGCTTAAACAAATCAGCGAAGGCCCCTTTGAGGCCCTCGCGGTTTTTTTGGACTTTGAAGGTCTTGCGCAAGTCCTGCACTTGAATAGCATTCATAGGTTACCTCACTAAGCTAAGAATTGGGTTCAGTACCCCATTATAATAGAATGAATGTAAAAGTACTACCTATTTCCTCGTCCCTTTCATTCCGCCTACGTCTGCCCTGCTTATTTAGCCACTCTTCCCTCAAAAAACTCTGCACCCGGCACAGCCTCCAGATGTCCGGAACGGGCCACCTTGGTCCGCAGGTACTTCTCATTGAAGGCCGATACGTCGCCCCATAGCGGCACCCGCTTCACTGTATTCATTCCGGCACCCCGTAGTGCTTCCAGCTTCTTCGGATTGTTGGTGATCAGAGTCACCGGATGGCTGCGCAGATGCTGAAGCACGCTAATCGCATCTGTGTAATCTCTGGAATCATCGGCGAACCCAAGCTCCAGATTGGCCTCTACGGTATCATACCCTTCTTCCTGAAGAAGATATGCCATTGCTTTGCTGAACAAGCCAATGCCTCTTCCTTCATGATTCGCCAGATAAAAGAGGGCCCCGGCGCCATGCTGGGCAATCATCTTCATCGACTGGTGCAGCTGGAAGCCGCAATCGCAGCGCTTGCTGCCGAAGATATCCCCGGTATGGCAAATGCTGTGCATCCGGATCAGCGCTTCCTCCGAATGCTCGAAATCTCCGTAGACCAGGACACTGGACTGCTGTCCATCCGCAAGCTTCATCGATGACAACCGGCTGATGAGCAGCTCGGTAGCCTCCTTGCCTTCAGCGCGCTGAAGCTCTTCGTCCGTCACATTCAGCCAGCTGTACCATTTGAAGGTGATCGTCTCCCCGTCCAGATTGACAGGCAGGGTAATAGGTCCGACCAATATATTCGTGGAGTTTTCCATAGGAATCCGGTTGATTTTGTTCTGTAGTATAGATAGGATATCTGGGTTGATCATAAGAGCACCGTCCTAAAAGTTTGATAGCATAAGCTTCTTCGATTCCATTATGCAACCTTGCTGTGAAAAGAATTCACTTCGCTTTAAATTTTGATATTTTACTTTCTTCATAGTAACTATTTGTAAGTTAGTTTATCATTGTAATATAACTTCGTCAAGTTATAATATATATTTAAATATTTATAATTACTTATTGTAAGTTTATGATATAATGAATGCTGAGGTGATCCTTATGAATGATTTTGAAATGTGCCCGCGGTTTGAGAAAGCGGTAGATGTGCTGAGTAAGCGGTGGGTCGCCCTGATCGTGTTCGTCCTGATGGATGGTCCGCGGCGGTTCGGAGAAATTGAGCATTGCTTGTCCAACCTTAGCGGCAAGGTCTTGTCAGACCGGTTGAAGGAGATGGAGACGGAAGGGATCATACAGCGCAATGTATATCCTGAGATGCCCGTACGAATTGAATATTCGTTAACCGATAAAGGTACGGCCCTGGCTCCCATTCTTGGAGAGATCGGTAACTGGTCTACGGATTGGATCGAGATCGGCGTGACCAAATGATTCCCGCACGGCACGCGAAGCAGCGCCCTTGAAGCTCCTGAACAGGAACCTTCGGGGCGCTGCTTTGTTTGATTTTATAATAAGCATGGTCGATTCCTACAGATCCTTACGCTGAAAGCGCAGAAGCCCCAGCCCAAAGATAACCACAGTGTAGATCGCAGCGTATACCACAAAGGTATTAGACGGAAATGAATTGAAATTCATCAGACTAAGCGCCCCGCTATCCATCGATAACATACCATTCATATCCTGTAAGCTGAACAGTTCGACAGTCATTCGGCGCTGCAAGGTATCTGCGGGCATAATCATCGAGATCATTCCGGTCAGATTATTCAGCACCTTGAGTCCGTCGTCCTCCAGTCTCAGCGAACCGCTAAGCTTATCTACCATCCCTCCGAGAAATCCCGCCCCGTAGAGCATTGTCATGAACACACCGTTGCCAAGCGCCGAGAATAGTCCTGAACCCAGCATGGATACGGAGATTAACAAGGGAACTACAGAGGCGAACAGCAGGAATGACTTCGCAAGCACGACTGCATCTCTGGGAACATTCGCGTGGGCACTTGTAATCAGCAGAATCGCAGTGAACAGAATGAGGGCATAGATCGTTCCCAGCGTGACAAAGCCCAGCCAGCGACCAAGATACCATTTCCAGCGCGGCAGCGGCCGGGGTAACAGAGCCTGCATGACCCCCTGCTCCGCCTCACCAGCAATCACCGAGAAAGAGCTGAAGATCGCCAGAAAGGCAATAACGAACGCGCCGAAGAAGAAGCCCAGACTCAGAATAAAAGCGCCGTTCATGTACTGCATGAACAACCCGCTGCCATTTCCCAGCGTTCCGGCCCCTTGATCGTTCGTTCCCACGGTATCGGCCACAAACCAGAAGGCAATCAGGAACACCAGGGTCAGCAGGAGGGTTAGCAGCATCACTTTTTTGCGCAGCATTTCTTTCCAGGTCATTGCTAATATGGTTCTCATTCCTTCTCCCCCCTATGACTGAGCCCGGCGACCGCATCCATGAACCAGTCCTCCAGCCGTTCAGTCTGGCGGCTCACCTGGTACAGCGTCATCCCCTGCTCCACCATCAGCCCGTTCAGCCAGCCTGCCTGTTCCTCATGATCCAGCTCCGCCTCCAGCCACACGACGCTTGAATCCAACTCTTCCACCTGTGCCGGAGCATTGCCCGATTTACCCGCCGCAGGAATGGATTGCCGGATGGATAGCCCTGTATGCTCATTAAGCCAGGACAGCAAAAAAGGCGTGTATCCGCCCACTTTGAAATGCCAGCTTGTCCGTTTGTTCAGCATCTCCGCTACTTTGCCGTGCCGCAGGACCGCTCCGTTACTCAGCAGAGCCATCCGGTCGCACAGCACTTCAACATCCTCAAGTAAATGAGAGTTGAGAAAAATAGTAATTCCCCGTTCCTTCAGCCGCTGCAGAATCTTCCGCACTTCCATTCTCCCGATGGGATCAAGGGCTGAGGAGGGTTCATCCAGGAACAGAATCTCCGGATCATTCACCAGCGCACAGGCAAGACCCAGCCGCTGCTGCATTCCCTTGGAATAATGCTTAACCCGGTCCCTTCCGCGCAGCCCGATGCCTACCTCCTGCAGGAGGTGAGGGATTCTCTGATCCATGACGGATTTCGGAATCCGGCACAGCTTGGCATGAAGCCTGACCACCTCTTCACCGGTCAGCCAATCCTGGTAGCGGTACAGCTCCGGCAGATAGCCAATTTTCATTTTGGCTTCCATAGAGCCCAGCGGATGGCCCAGGATGGAAGCATGGCCGCCTGTTGGTGAGATGAGTCCAACCAGCATTTTGACAAAAGTACTCTTACCGGCACCGTTGGGGCCGAGGAAGCCGAAGGCTTCCCCTTTCCCCACAGTCAGAGTAACATCCCGGCAACCGCGCCCGTTCGGATAAGCTTTGGTCAAGGCGTTCGCATCAATCGCAGGGATACTGCTCATTGTGTGATCAACTCCTGTACCTTCTGAATGAACTGCTCGCGCTCAGGATAGATATCTCCGCCGCTAAGCTGCAGAAGCTGCCCCTTCTGCACCCAGACAGCCGTATAGCTGTTGCCGTTACTGAACTTCATTTCAGTAAGAATGACCGGCGTACCAGCCACCGTAATCTGTTCATCATGATTGCCCTTAATCAGCGGCATCGGCAGATCGCCGGACAAAATCCGGCTCTTCTGCAGACTGCTTCGCAGATTGTCGGGAATCAGCGGGAAGTTCACAACGGCATCAATCGCTTCGTCCAGATCCACAGAAGGATCTACGGTAACGACAGGTGTGTTCATCTGTGACAAGGCTCCCCAGTGCTGATCGCTGCCCAGATCGTAATTCACCTGCTCGGGGATATGAAGCGTAATCGGCTTGCCATCTACAGATTGAGGCAACAGATCTTGTGAACCCAGACGCTTCAAGGCCTTATTCACTTCATCCACCTTCAGGTTCAGTGTGATATCATGGGACCCGCTGACCTGAACAAACTTGACTGAATCCATGACGGACCCCTTCAGCGGCTCGTAGCCCAGCAAGCCTTGGATATCCTTGAGCGGAACATTTTCCTTCATCTCACCATTGGTGATGGAGATGTCACCGAAGGCCTCAAGGGATTGCTCAATATTGCCATTGCCATTCTGAATTATCTGATAGAACATATCCCGCAGATCGCCTTCTTCAACAACAGTAGCCTCCTGCATCTTGAACTGGTTCAGCAAGGCTGCCATGGCTGTATTCCCTACCGGAGTAGCCAGAATTGCTGCGAAAATCGCTACGCCTGCTGCCGCAGCGACCCACTTGCGGCTGCGGCTCATTATAGGCCGGCGTGACTTCCACCCTGTATTCTGCACTGGCTCCGTTGCTGCACGACTATCCGCCTTAGCTGCCTGAAGCACAACATCTGCTTCCGGTTCTGTTCTATCTGATCTATCAGCCTTGACAGTCTGTTCCTCTATAGGGGTCTCTTGCTTGCCCCATGTAGCCCACACCGGATTGACCGGCTCGTCTCCCAGCTTCTCCTGTAATTTAGCCCAGGCTGCATCTGTGTTCTGTGGCTGTATCTGCCCGTTTGCTCTATTCATGGTTTCTTTCCTCCCGGATCTCATTATTCTTGCGGAATGGATTTCACCGCATGGTGTTTCAGTTTAGCTGTCGCCCGGCTTAACAGGGTTCCGACTACTGGCGGCTTCACTCCCAGCTCCCCGGCGATCTCTGCATAGCTGTAGCCCGAATACTTAAGCAGCAGGGCCTGCCGGTCCCGTTCGGGAAGATCCTCCAGCCAGCTCCGTACATCTTCCTGATCCAGCTTGCTGAGGACTACTTCTTCCCCCGTAGGAGCAGAAGCCCCCACATCATATAACAGCTCCTGTTTGTTGATCAGACGCCGCTCTCTCACCCGCTGGTTCAGATAATCATATCCGATCCGTGTTAGCACTCTATGCAGCCACGCCCCCAGAGCCGCGGGATCATCCGGCGGATTTCTGTAGAGTCTGATAAAAACCTCCTGCGCCAGATCATCGGCAGCACTCTCGTCCCTCACAAGTGCCGCCAGCTTGCGCCGCACACTCGGGTAATGCTCATAAAAGATTAATTTGTATGGGTCTGATTCCGGAATATTCATTAGGTAAATCCTCCTTATCCGCTGCAGCTATAAGTAAGACGAAGGCTAAGGCTGATTTGTATCACCTTGCCTCAAGATTTCTCTCCAGCAATTCTGATCTTCTAATTATACGTCAGCCCGGTTGACCCGCATACATCCACTCCGGGCGCTGCCCTATGCATCTACATCCACCAAATAACCCCACAAAGTGGGGCTTTAGCGTAGGTGATGACTCAGGTACTTTGCGGGGACCCCAAAACATATAAATGCTTATCTGTCACAAAAAAAACGGTCCTCCGGTAAAATCCCGGGGACCGTTTGCGTCTTGCTATTCCATTCGTGACTATTGCTTGCTGTAATTCTCGTCCCCAACCTGGATGCTGCCGTCATCATGCTGGAAGAATAGGGAACTGGATACCTTACCGTTACCAAAAGCGAATACAATGGTATTCCCGCTTATCTTATATGAACCGGTGTCTGAACCGCCGGCCCCGCCTGTTGTGGGTGCTCCGCCCTGGACGGTACCCAGCATCAGGTTGTCGCTGGTGAAGGTTCCATTGCTGTTCAGCACCAGCGTCCGTGTCCAAGAAGTTGACCCGGCAGATATCCCGGCCAGCCCTTGGAAGCCGCGGTGAACATAAGTACCACTTAGGGTCAGCCCGTTCTTGACTGTTTTGACCCGGCTCAGCTCAACATCATCAATATACAGCTTGCCGGATTTGACCGCAATATCATAGGTATCTCCGTTACTTAGTTTCAGCTTACCGTTCTGTATCGTGTAAGTCTGGCAGCCGTCACGCGAGCAGTTGATCGTCTCCGGTCCACCTTGCTTCGGAGCATCAACAACTACTTTATTACCCGGCAGGAAGGTGATGATATTCCAGCACATCCCGCCGCACGCATACCCGTCGTAGTCCGGGCTGAAGCCGTAATACATTCCCTGCAGATTGCTCAGGTTCACTTGGTCTGAAGCGGCTGGCTTATAGGAACCGTCTCCGGCAGGAGCATTCAGCACAGTCCCTGGAGCTGGCGGCTTGGGCTGTTGCGGCTGGCTGGCGATCTGCTCGTCATATACTTTTTTGAATTCAGCGATTTGCTTATCAACCTCCGCCTTCGCCGTGGCTTGGGTCAGGCCGTTTGCCGCTAAGTAAGGATCGGTATAGACGAGAATTTGCGGCTTATACGGATTCCATGCCACCAGCGCTTTAGTGGATTCCCCAACGAATCGGAGCGGGACCATTGTATAATTATCGATAATAGTTGGCGCTTGCAATAGCTGAACACTGGTGCCGTTGACGGTAGCCGTCTTGCTGCCTATCGTCATGACGATGGTTAGGCCTTCCTTGGTGCCGGTTACCGTCTGCTGTGCCGGATTCCAGCCTACTGTGAGGCCCATCGCTTCGAACAGCGGACGAAATGGAACCAGCGTCGTCCCTTTATCCAGCAAGGGAGCTTTATCAAAAGATAACGGTTTATCATCCAGATTGACCTGGATCGTTTTGCCTGCTGCCGGTGAAGCTTCCGCTTGGCCCGCTGATACACTCAGCGCTACGGCTACCCCTAGCCAGATGACAGCCATCCATATCCGCCGGATTACAGGCCCGGACATTTGCCTTTTTCTCACCTATACCCATCCTTTCCCAAAACAAATGGATTTTTAGTTTAATAACCTGTAAGGCCCCCGTTCAAACCGCAAACCAATAAAATGTGCATAAAAATTCTCTTTTCCGCAAGTGGAAACGGCATTGCCGTCCTTCTAAAGGACGGTACCGTTTCAGCGAGATATAGAAGGATAAGTTATCGTGTGCAACATATAAATTTTTATATTTCAAAAAAACAGACATCCCATGAAGGATGCCTGCCAGGAAAAGCTATTCTTCTGTGCTAACAAGCTTCAAGCTACATCAGCTTCTTAATATCATCCTTGAGTTGCTCGGACTGTGGTCCAAATACAATCTGTACAGCCCCCTGACCAAGCCGCATGACACCGGAAGCCCCCAGCTGCTTGAGCGCGGAGTCCTTAACCGCCTTGTCATCATTTACGTTAAGACGCAAGCGGGTGATACAGGCATCGATGCTGCGGATATTCGCAGGACCGCCGATGTTCTCCAGAATCTTGGCGGCTCTGGAAGAGGACGACGCGGCTGTACCGCTCTTGGACAGATCAATCAGGTCATCTTCCGTCTCATCCTCGCGTCCGGGAGTTTTGAGGTTGAACTTGACGATAACAAAGCGGAATAAAACATAATATAGTAGGAAGAATGCCAACCCTACCGGAAACAGTACCCATGCGTTCGTTGAAATCTTAAGGTTCGTCAGATAGTCAATCAGACCTGCAGAGAAGCTGAATCCGAGCCGTACATCCAGGATGTACATCAGAGCCATTGACACACCGGTCAATAACGCATGGACAAGGTACAATAGCGGTGCTAAAAACATAAATGAGAATTCCAGCGGTTCGGTAATCCCGGTAAGTATAGAGGCAATTGCAGATCCAATAAAGATGGAGGCTACCAGCTTTTTCTTCTCCAGTTTTGCGGTATGAATGAAAGCAAGCGCCGCACCAGGCAGAGCGAACATCATAATCGGGAAGAAGCCGGTGGTGAACATCCCTGCACTTTTATCTCCGGCCAGGAAACGCCAAACGTCACCATGGACTACCTCGCCGGCTGCATTGGTAAAGTCACCTAGCTGGAACCACGCAATGGTATTGATAACATGATGGAGGCCGATCGGAACGAGCAGACGGTTCGCCGTACCGAACACGAAGGCACCAATGGCACCCAAGCCTACTACCCAGTTACCGAAATCACTGATAACATCTTGTATCGGGCTCCAGACCATACCAATGAAAACCGCCAATACCATTGTCGAGGCTGCAGTAACAATAGGAACAAACCGTTTGCCTGCGAAGAAGCCGAGCCAATCTGGTAATTTGATAGTGTGATACTTTTTGTACAGGAAAGCGGCCCATGCACCGGCAAAGATCCCCCCAAGTACGCCCATATCCAGCACTACATCGTCGCCTATGAAACTGAAGGTTCCCGGTACGATCAACAATACTTTTGTAAGAACCATATACGCAATAAGCGCCGATAAAGCAGCTACAGCATCACCGGCAAATCCTATTGCTACCCCCACCGCAAAGATCAGTGCCAAGTTGCCGAAAATCGCACCCGAACCTGCGTTTAAGAATGGAGCAACATACTGGTTCAAGAATCCGCCGATAGCGCTACCCAGATGTAAATCCTTTTCGTAATCGAGAAGGCCGAGTCCCTGCAGTAGAGCTGCCGCCGGTAAAGTTGCGACTGGAAGCATCAGAGATTTCCCTAACTTCTGTAGAAAAGCCAACATAATGAAATCATCCCCCTCGTTTCATATTTAGTACATGTATGTTCTAAGGCTGTGAAGCTACTGTAAGAATAGTGCTAGTTCCTGCCGTAACCTGGCCGTAATGGCAATCGACCTCGGGAGGTTCCTCCCCGTTATTGGTCACAATGACTGGAGTAATGGTACGGTAGCCCGCAGCCCGGATCGCTTCCGGATCGAATTCAATCAGCGTCTGCCCTGCCTGCACTTCATCTCCGTTGGCAATATGGCTAATGAAGCCTTCGCCCCGCAAGCTGACCGTATCAATTCCGATGTGCATCAGCAGTTGCAGACCAGAGGCATGCTCCAGGATTAGAGCGTGATTGGTTTTGACCACATGCGCAATTTTTCCGTCAAAAGGGGCCGTTAAACGTCCCTCTATAGGTTCTATGGCGATGCCTTGGCCCATATGCCCACCTGCAAAGGTCTCATCCGGCACTTCCGTTAACGGTACCGACTCTCCGCTGACCGGAGCGTATATCTCCAGGCGGGTTACCGCCTCAGTAGGTTTCTCTTCTTTTTTAGCTTTCCATCTCGAAAACATAAAGGTCACTCCTTGCTGCTGCTATTTATTCTTCTCTATGGTCTGGAACAGCCGGTGCAGATGCATAGCCAGGAAGCAGATTTCTTCTTCGGGTACGTCTACACTGAGCTTGCCTTGCATGACTTTGCCCATCCTTTGCGCGAGCTTGTATTCATCCTTGTATTCCTTCTTGATATGCTTCACAAAAGGATTGTCGATGAGCGAACCCTGCAGAATCCGTTCAATCGAGAATCTCAAGTGAACCATCAGCCGGACATGATTCATACTGCCCTGCTCAAAGCGGATCTTGCGTTCACTGCGGATCATCTCCATCAGCTCACTGACAATGTTGGAGGCCTTCACAAGCTGGCCCACCGGCACATTGCTGACCGCAGAATAGACGTGGTAAGTAAGGAAACCGACCTCGTCCTCAGGAATCTGCACTTCAAAGCCTTCGCTGATCTTCCCCGCCGCCTTGGAAGCGATCTCAAATTCCTTGGGGAACGTCATCCGGGTCTCCTCCAGGAATGGATTCACAATGTCCATCCCGCTGCGCAAGCGGAAAATGGTGAATTGGATATGGCTGGGGAGCGCCAAATAGATCTTGTCGTTTAACTTGCCGGGAAACTCACGGGCGATATCAGAGATAATCTCATCCGTAATCCTCATGACCTTGGGATCAATGTCCTCCAGCAGAATCTGATACTGACTCCATTCCTCCCGGTCCTCCAGCCGAAACAGCTTTTCAATCCGGGGATCATCCGAATCAATAACACCCGTATCCTTAAGCGCAAACCCGATGCCCTTGCCGATAATTACATATTCCTTGCTCTTCTTGCCGCCCTCTACCATTACGACATTATTCCCAATCACCCGCAGCACCTGAAATTGTTCAGTGTCCCTCGCCAAGTTCCCCCTCCTTTCCGCCCATATCCTGATTTTTTGCACAAAAAAGAGCCAAGACTGGACTCAAAGTATTGAGTACGAATCTTGGCTCATGCCCTGTTAAGGTAACACGCCACTGCATATAAATGATCATTTATGAACCCATCATAAAGCATACCTTGTATTCCCGTCAATGGGTTTTTGGAAAAGTCAAATGTACCGGCACATTCGTGTAATGACGTCCTGCATCAATACCGGCTTGCTGATGAAATCAGTGGCTCCGGCTGCCAGGCAACGCTCACGGTCTTCCTTCATCGTTTTGGCAGAGATTGCAATGATCGGGAGGTCGGTGAGATGCATCTCCTCACGGATAATAGACAGCGTGTCATAGCCATCCAGAACCGGCATCATAATATCCAGGAGTACGATATCCACCTCCGGCTGCTCTCTAACCACTTGAAGACATTCATAACCCGTCTGAGCGGTCATGATGATCATTCCGTAAGGCTCCAGACCCTTCTGCAAGGCATAAATATTGCGCATATCATCATCCACAATCAGGACAGTCCTACCTTGCAGCATAGCATATTCCTTCTCGAACAGGGAGTCCTGGCTATTACCCGGCTGCCCTGTATCATGAACGGTTCTGGAGTGCTCCGACCCGGCTGCAGTCTGAGCCAGCTCCGCCGGATGGAACGGTTCTTCTTCACTGTCCAGTTCACGGCAAGGGAGATACAAGGTGAATGTACTGCCCTTTCCCTCTTCGCTCTCCAGGCTGATATGCCCGCCCAGCAGCTGAGCCAATTGCTGGGAGATGGACAAGCCCAGACCGGTTCCCCCGAATTTGCGGGCAGTCGTTCCGTCCACCTGGCGGAAGGCCTCGAAGATCAGCTCACGGTTCTCTTCAGAGATGCCGATTCCGGTATCCTGGACAGCAAAGGCCAGTACCGGCCCCTCTGCTATGTAACTCTGATCTGAATATGCCGCCAGCTTGGTAATCTCCATGGTAACAGAGCCCTGCTCCGTGAATTTGAAGGCATTGGACAGCAGATTCCGCAGAATCTGGTGCAGGCGCATCTCATCGGTGAAGAACAGATCCGGAACCTCGGGGTTCAGGGTCACGTTAAACTCCACATTCTGCGCTTCTGCAAGCTTGCCGAAATAACCCTGCAGCAGCGAGGGCAGCTCGGTGAGATTGACGGCATCCATTTCCACCAGCATTTTGCCCGCTTCCACCTTGGAAAGATCCAGAATATCGTTAATCATAGTAAGCAGATCACTGCCGGAATTGTAAATGACAGAGGCATAGCCCAGTTCTTCCTCGGTTAACGTATGATTGCGGTTCTCTGTCAGCAGCTGTGAGAGAATCAGCATACTGTTCAGCGGTGTCCGCAGCTCATGCGACATATTGGCCAGGAATTCAGACTTGTAGCGCGAGCTCTGTTCCAGCTGTTCATTGTACCGCTCCAGCTCGATCGCTGCATTCTCGGCTACATATTTCTGATTCTCAAGCTCCTTGTTCACGGTTAGCAGCTCGCTGGTCTGACTCTGAAGCTCCTCCGTCTGCATCTGCATCTCCTCAGACTGAGTCTGCAGCTCTTCGGATTGAACCTGAAGCTCTTCGTTCATCACCTGTGATTCATGCAGAAGCCTCTGGATCTCCATCCGGGTCTTCACCGAATTCACGGTAACCCCCATCATGTCCAGCAATTCCTTCAGCAGCTCGAAATGGTAAGGCGCCCAACGGGTCAGCGCAGCAATCTCCAGTACAGCAACAGTCTTGTTCTCAAAAATAATCGGAGCAATCACAGCAAACCTCGGCGGCGTTCTGCCCAGAGCGGAGCTGATGGAGATATAGTCATCAGGCAATTGCTCAATCACATTCATCCGCTGATCCAGCGCACATTGACCTGCCAGGCCTACTCCCGGCTGAATAACCTCGGGCCCGATGCGTTCTTCCTTATTCTCTGCGCCTGCATAGGAATAGATGCGCTCGAACAGTTCCTCGTTATTCACGACGTATATAGTGGCATACTGCATTTCCAGCATAACCGACAACCGGCTGACAAAAATTCTGCACAGCGAAGGCATATCAATGGTCTCTTGCAGGGCAATCGACATTGAGGTGAGCTGTTCACTCGTCCACTGCTCCCGCTGCACGTTATCCAGCAGCCCGTTCGTCGCTTCGCCCAGGTCATAGATTTCATCCAGCGTCTTCACCCTAATGCGCTCCGAGCGGTTACCGCCGGAGGCAATACTGTTGATGGCCTGTATGACGCTGTGCAACGGATTCACAATGCTGGCCGAGAGCAGATAAGTGATGAGCAGCGCAAGTACGACCACCAATCCCCACAATATGTACATGGTAATCAGCAGCTTATGATTGCTGTCCTTCAGGTTGCTGATCCGGTCGTTCGTGAGCGTACGTTCGATGTCACGGAAGTAATCGGACTGGGAACGGATCGTGTCGACCAGGCTTTTTCCCGTATCGTTGCGAAAAAAAGCGTTGACCGCTTCCGTATGGCCATTCTTCTTCAGCTCAACCACATGCTGCCCGGCAACATCGACCCACTTCTCGATATTATCCGTAATCGTGTCCAGATTCCGTACCTGCTTCGGGTTATCGGCAATGAGATTATTCAACTTCGCTGCATTAATCCTCCACTGCACCAGCCCGTCATTATACGGTGCCAGATAGGACTCATCATCGGTAAGGACATACCCCCGCTGTCCAGTCTCCATATCGAGTACATTTTTCTCAATTTGATATGTAAGTTCATGAACTTCTATATCATGATCGCTCAAGAACACGGTTTCTTTCTCCAGGCTGTTAATCCGGCCAGAGACTATAATCAGAAATAGCCCCAGCATTAATAATATGATGACATATCCAAGTGCGATTTTGCCGCGGATCTTCAAGCTCCAAGCATGCTTCTCCGGCAATGGTCCAACCCCCGTCCAGAGTTATACTTATGCTGCATATTGTTGTCTCTCACGCTGTGGCTGCACAGGGATTACAAATACCCCTCCGTGCGGGGAATGGGCAATCTGTCCTTGAGCTGACGCACATTGGCTTCCAGCTTGATGATAATATCTTCGAGATCCTGCGGATCAATCCCCTTAATAATCGGCACAGGGGCCGGAGTGGCTGCGGTCTTCACCTCTGCCTTCAGCTCTTTCATCTCAATCTGCTGCTCCTGCCATTTATCCATCAGATCCGCTATGGTAGCATAGAACCGTTCATAATCCTTAATGACGCTGTCCAGGAACGTATCCACCTCTTCGGCATCATAGCCGCGAAGCTTCATACTGAATTCCTTCTCATGAATGGTAAGTGCATCAAGGGTAATACCGAGCTGGCTGAACAGCTTTCTCTGCTTATCCAGCCGGCGTTTCATATGTTCGTCCATTTCATAACCTCCAAGTGTATGCTGCATTCATCCGGCAGGTATTATTATAACAGGGTGAAAGCAGCATGAAAATATCACTAAAGTTACAATTCAGCATAGGGATGCCTGCTGATTGCCCTATAACACATTAGGGTAAGGAAAGATTACGACAGTGTAACTACTAATCAAGCTGAAAGGAAGATGACACATGAGCCACTTAACCAAAGACCAATTGACTAAGCTTAGAGCCACGCTTGAAGAACGCAAGGCAGAACTGGATCAGCATTTCTCCGGCAATGGAGCAGAAGACAGCCTGCTTGGCGATTCCCTTATCCTCTCAACGGGCGAGCTCTCTTCGGTCGATAACCATCCCGCCGATACAGGAACAGAGACGTTTGAACGCAGCCGCGACCTGTCCATCAACACCTCGCTAGCCGAAGAATTAACGGAGATCGAAGCTGCTCTTGCGCGGATGGATGACGGAACGTACGGCATCTGCGAAGCCAGCAAGCAAGAGATTCCTTATGAGCGGCTTGAGGCCATCCCCTACACCCGCTATACCGTGGAGCATGCCCCAACCAGCCGTGACACCGGCGCACGCCCTGTGGAAGAAGAGGTTATGACCCCGCCGCCAGCCGGTGCAGGCGAAGGACGTCAGCAGAATAGCGGAAGATTCGATGACGCTGGTGCCTGGGAAGCCGTCGAGGATTATGGCAGCGCAAGCTCGCCGGTAACCCCGCCGGGCCAGGATTCTGAAGATGAGGATTCCTGAGCCGGCAGGTCACGACTTGTGAGGCTTCTGGATAGACTGATATAGATGAGTCCGCCGGAACGTGGCCAGATCGATATACATTAGCCCGCCAGCTCGTGGATCTCCCATCAGAAGTTGTCTGCTACTGCCTTATTAAGAATACCAAGACAACGGTCCAGATCGGCCTTCACCTGCTTCTTATATAGTTTGGCCTTCTCCTCCCCGTCCGAAGTGAAGTGATACAGGACAATCTCCTGAAAATCGACCTTCGGATCGCTCCCCTTAAGCTGCTTGGTACGGTAAAGTATCCCTTGCTGCACCAACTCATGCAGAGCGCGGTAAATTTCACTTTGGGGAGGCGAATAGCCATGAGCTTTGAAATCTCTGCGCAGATCCTCCAGCATCTGATAACCATACCCCTTGTGTTGCTCCACCATCGTAATCAGGTATACCTTTATAAACGCCCGCTGAGCAATCATAAACGCCATAAGACACCTCCCGAGGTGTTTTTTGAAATATAAGAATGTATATGTTTCACACTATACATTATCCTTCTATTTCTCGCCGAAACGGTACCGTCCTTTAAAAGGACGGCAAAGCCGTTTCCACTTGTTAGAAATCATATAGCAGGGAAAACTGTTGCCGCTTGGCAATTCCCACTATTACTTTAGTATAAACTCTATTTCCCAGCTTTCACAACAAGTTATTTAAAATTTAGGAGGATACCAAGACAGTACTGTCGTCAATCATGGAAATGAGACAATAGTCATTTAGTGAGTTGCCTATTTGTCGATAATGGGGTAATCTTTCACTTTTTCTGTTTTGAAGTAGATAAGTAAGTGGTTGGTATGGGGGTTAGGTGGCGTAGATAGGTGTAGAGATGGGGATTTAGCATCTCTATTGTGAATTTTTCATATGATGAAATTTTATTTCTAGTGGAAAAACGTATCTTATTTCATCAAACTTCGAGGATTGCACGGCAGCAAGTGGAAAAAAGGCAGCTAATTTTACTCGTTTGCCTACAAGTTGGGGTATTGTGGTTTTTTAAGTACCATTTTTCCAATTGTTGATGTAGATACGCGAAAAAGCTCATCAGTAAGTGTTGAAAATCCAACTATTCGTTCTTTTGCGAATTTTTCATATGATGAATTTATATAACTTTCGAACGGTTGTGCCCCTTATCTTATCTCACATTATAATGAAGGAATACGATGCTGTCCGCAAAAAGAACTGCCTGGGGTTGTCCCGCAGGCAGTTCTTTTGTTGAGCTATATTAGCGGGGTTGTGTCCCGCTATAGGGTTAGATTTTGTCGCGGTTGTATAGGTCCGGGTCACGGTCTGCATTCATCGAGCCTCTGTTGCCCAAGGTATTGCCAACCGTTGTGTACTTAGGGACCAGATCCGGGTTAGTTGCTCCGCGGTCCGCCAGCGTATCCTCCGGATACAGGCTATCGTACCGGCCGGAATTGAGTGAACGGTTGCCCCGGAATACCGTATGGATATCTCTTCCACGGCCGTTGTCATCGACCAGGACGAGGATTTTGCCGCTGTCGATATAGCCTTCGTAATCTCTGGCCTCATCCTCGGGAATGCCGAGTCCGATTAATCCGCCCACCAGTCCGCCTGCTCCTACTCCGATGGCAGCCCCTGTTAGTGTAGCTGCGATTGGGCCTGCAGCAAGGATTGGACCAATTCCCGGAATGGCCAGCGCACCGATCCCGGCCAACAGGCCGGTAATTCCGCCCACTACGCCGCCGGTGGCCGCACCTGTAGCAACGCCTTCCGGCGCCATCGTTCCTGTATCTTCGGAGATGTGTTTCAGGTCATCTCGATCCTTCGTTATTACTGAAATCTCATCGTTCGTGAACCCTTGTCTCTGCAAACTTTCAATTGCTCTGGTTGCTTCTTGTTCCGTATCGAATACGCCAATAATTTTCTCTGTCACTTGAAGCCCTCCTTCGTAATTGTTGTTCGCTACTCTATTACCCGTTCACGCGGTGCCCAAACAGGAAAAGCTTCTTCGGATGCATTAATGCCTGATCACAACCACATTTTATTTGGAAGGACGGGTACGGTTGGTAGGTGCTGCCTCCAGCGGATTATCCGGCCAGTAGTGCTTGGGATAACGGCCTTTCAGATCTTTTTTCACCTCGAAATAGGTATTCTGCCAGAAGCTGGCCAGATCTGAGGTAATCTGCATCGGCCTTCTCGCCGGAGACAGCAGGTGCAGCAGCACCGGGACCTTCCCCCCGCCGATCCGCGGAGTATCCGTCTGCCCGAACATCTCCTGCAGCCTAACTGCCAGTACCGGCGCTCCTGGATTACTGTAATCCAAGGGAACCCGCGAACCGCTCGGTACCGTAATATGCGTCGGTGCCTCCTTGTTCAGCTGCTGGCGGCTGTTCCAGTCCAGCATACCCTCCAGTGCCTGCGTCAGCTTCACCCGCTGTAAATCACGGAGATTCCGCATCCCTTGTATAAAGGGGGCCAGCCATTCCTCCAATGTATCCGTCAACGCCTCATCCGACATATCGGGCCAGTCGGCCCGCAGTGAGTGCATGAATTCCATCCGCTGCCGCAGCTGAGTGGTCCCTTTCTCCCATGGCAGCAGCTGTAGCCCTTCCGCCGCGATCACCTTCAGCAGTACGCTCTCTGTCTCCTCGGGAGTAGCCCGCTCATGGGTCGTTTGCTTCAGGATGAGCGCCCCCAGCCGGGTCACTCTGCGCGCCTTCACGCTTCCGCTCTCACTGTCCCAGTAGACTTCGCGCTCCTCCAGAAGGCTGTCCGCATGATGCTTCAGCAGGTCCTGCTCGGAGAGCGCCGCGGCAAGCATAATCCGGCTCTGCCCGGCACGGTCATCCACGCCGGGTGCCACGATGTAGGGCGAGCGTGCCAGCGGCTGCCCCTCGCGCATTGCCGCCCCCCGGCCGCCGGAGAGCAGGAACGCGCCATTGCCGCGCTCCTGCCCGATCCGGTCGGGATAGGCGAACGACAGCAGCAGGCCGCTGCGGCTGATGTCGCCGGGCCCTTCGCCCGGCGCTGCCTGCAGCTGCGCCAGGAAGCTGCGGCTCTCGCGCTGCACCGCGCGCAAGGCCGCCGGGTCCGCTCCGCCGCTGCTGGCGGAGCGCTCGAACCCGAGCAGCGCCTCCACGCGAAGCGTGAGGTCGCTATCTAGAGCCGCGGGACCCCGGAAGAGGTCCCGCTCCTGCAGCAGCGCAGCGAGCCTGGCGGCGAGCGGCGCTGCTGCAAGGTCTGCCGCGCGCAGCAGCATATGCGCGATGCGCGGGTGCGCGCCAAGCACGGCCATGCTGCGGCCGTGCGGCGTAATGGCGCCGCCGGCGTCCAACGCGCCGAGCTGGCGCAGCAGCGCCGTGGCCTGCGCGTAAGGCGCGGCAGGCGGCGCGTCCAGCCAGGCGAGCGCTCCCGGATCGCGCACGCCCCACAGCGCCAGCTCCAGGGCGAGCTG
Organism: Paenibacillus sp. FSL R7-0333; assembly: GCF_038000365.1. Lineage (NCBI taxonomy): Bacteria > Bacillati > Bacillota > Bacilli > Caryophanales > Paenibacillaceae > Paenibacillus > Paenibacillus sp. FSL R7-0333. Next base: position 3,221,263 of record NZ_JBBOBZ010000001.1, on the reverse strand, counting down.
CGCCAGGTCGGTCTCCATGATCTCCGGCACGTTGTCGTCCGGCAGATGATCATGCGCCTCCCGGCTCCATAGCCTGTAGCAAACGCCTGGTGCTGTCCGGCCTGCCCGGCCGCGCCGCTGATCGGCCGAGGCCTTCGAGACCGGCACCGTCGTTAAGCGCGGCATGCCGGTACGCGCAGAGAATACCTGCGTCCGGCGAAGCCCCGTGTCAATCACCGAGCGTACCCCTTCGATTGTCAGACTCGTCTCGGCAATGGAGGTTGCCAGTACGACCTTCCGTTCGCCTTCCACTGCAGGAGCCACCGCCGCATCCTGCTGCGGCTGCGGCAGTTGGCCATAGAGCGGCCGCAGCACCGTTCCTGGCGGCAGGCTTCCTGATGCCAGCTCCTGCTCCGTCCGGCGGATCTCCCGCTCGCCGGGCAGAAAGACTAGCACATCCCCCGGCTGCTCAGCAAGCGCACGCCGGACAGCGGCAGCTGCGGATTTCTCAAGGGCAGCATTGCCTGCCTCCGGCATATAGACCGTCTCCACCGGATACGTCCGGCCCGGACAACGGACGACCGGCGCTTCGCCCAGCAGGGAAGCTACGCGATCTCCATCCAGGGTCGCCGACATCACCAGAATGCGCAGATCCTCGCGCAGCACACTCTGCGCTTCAAGCGCCAGTGCCAGTCCAAGATCCGCATGCAGGCTGCGCTCATGGAACTCGTCGAAGATCACAAGCCCCACATCCCCCAGCGAAGGATCGCTCTGGAGCATCCTCGTCAGCACGCCTTCCGTCACAACAACAATCCGTGTATTCCGCCCCACCTTGGTATCCATCCGCATACGGTATCCTACGGTCTGACCGACACTCTCCCCCATACAGGAAGCCATGTAGCCTGCGGCCGAACGGGCTGCCAGACGTCTGGGCTCCAGCATCAGAATGGTTTTACCGGCCAGCCAGGACTCCTCCAAAAAAGCAGGCGGCACAGTCGTTGTCTTCCCCGCTCCAGGCTCAGCAATCAGAATGGCCGCTGCACGGTCTGTCAGAATTCTCTTCAGGTCAGGGAGCACCTGCATAATCGGAAGCTGCTTCATTTCATCTCTCCATCATCCGCTAAAAGTTAAGTTTCATATCCATTTCATTATCATGGGTGAAACCGCCCCGGATATCAAGTAGAAGCTTAGTCACCCTTAGGGTGAACATTCTTGGCTTCCGGCTGTTGTATCACGCAATTCATGATTCTGCCTTCACCGCAATACACCACTGTAAGCAAGTGGAATTATGTATCTTAAATTGTGGGTTTCGGCGGATTGTAGGATAGCACGTGGAAAAACAGCATCTATTGGCAGTGGTTTTAGCTACTTTGGGTGAAGCACGGTCGTTTAAGTGCTATTTTTCCACCTGCAGTTATAGCTGCGGTTCATTCGTCATCAGCAGGTGGAGAAAATCCACCTATATGAAACGCACTTCCCCCACTCCCCTACCCAGCACAAAACCTCCAGTTCATAGAACCGGAGGTTTCCGCTTACTTACTCTTCCCTTCCCGCCAGCCGCTGCCCGATCGCATCCCCGTAATCCGTATATGCAGCATTGCCTTCCAGCCCCCGTTCCTGCAAAAGCATCTGAAGACGCAGCCGCTTCAGGGAGAGCCTGCCCTCCAGCTCCTTTCGTTCCTCGGCAGTGCTGTTGCCGCTTCGGTGGCAAGCCACCAGCAGCTCTTCGAGCGTTACACACTCTGCCCGCAGCGTCACTTCCTCCGGCAGCAGCCCGGCGTTCTTCATAATCTTGTAGGACATCCGCAGTTCCTCAGGTACGCCGGAAAGATCCTCCAGCGCAAGCGGCTTGCCGTGCCCCGGCAGATTGGCGAACTCCCCGCTGCGCATCGCTTCCTGAATTCTCTGTTCTGCAAGCCAAGATAATATAGCCATCCGCACCGTTCCTTTCATCAGCGCCCCAGTGCCCTTTTACATTCCAAACGGCACATTCTGCTACAGCTTTGTCCTTATTTTAGCACGGGTGCTGCTGAAATTCATTCCCGGTTTGACTGTAAGTTATCGCTTCTTATAACCAGGCAGAAAGCTATTTCTGCTTATGATATCCGCGCTCCCCGTAAGGAGACAGTTGCTCCATCCATTTACTCTCCATATCCGGCAGCATCTTGCGGTATTTATGCAGCTCCTGCACATCGGCCACGAAATCCTCTTCCGGCTTAATCTGCTCCAGCACCTCGAAGCGGAAGCCCGCTTCCCCGCGTTCATTCCAGTCTTCCTGCAGCGCCTTATTGTCATGGCCTTTGATATCCAGCATGAACTTATGCTTATTCCAGACCCCGTCCAGGTTCAGACTGCTTCCCACATACATTTTCTCATTAGCGGTGTTCACAATTCTGTATACCCCCATTGGCCTGTGCGTGTGCGCATAATTATATCCCAGTTCCTTGCGTCTGGCTTTATCTGTCATTTCTTCTCTCCCCTTCATCTCTCCGTTATAATTCCACCCAGTAGCTGCTTCCATCCTCTTCACGGCCGAGCAGCCCGTAATCGATCAGATAACGCCGGAGCGTTACATAATCGGGGTAAGCAGCTTCGAGCACCGCATTGATTTCCTTCTCACTGTACTTGCGCCCTGTCTCAAAACGCTGAAGCAAATGGCGCAGAATCGCCGCCTTCCGCTTCTGCCGTTTAGGGAACTCAGACAACGGGCCATCCGGCCCCTGTTTGAAATAGGTGCCCAGAATCTCGGCGTTCTCCTGCTCGGTAATCGCGAACCGTTCATCAACCATCACAGCCGTGCGCGGTATACTCACAAAAGACGATGAAGCTCCCGGCTTCTCCTCAGCCAGCTCCATAACCGCCAAAAACAGCTTGGCCTGCTTCACCTTCTCGCGAAGCGTGAACCGGTGGTTACGCACCGTGGAGGTGCTGCCGATTCCCAGCTCCTTGGCTGCTTCTGCATCGCTAAGACTTTGGCGGAAGGCCTGCAGCAGCCCCTTCTGCAAATCGGTTAACCCGCTCAGCTTCTTGTCCAGCGTCAGCAGCCAATTGAACATCCCGCCATGAACCCTGTCCACATGCAGAGCTGCGAACTTCTCCGCTTCGTAATACTGCCCTCCATCCTTATAGATCAAGCCCTTCTCGAAGGCAGCCCCGCAGACCAGACAATGATACTTTTCCGTCCGCTCTTCCGTCTCCATATTATAGCCTTGCTTCAATTCTGCAATGGACGCATTCCAGAATTTCTCCGATATCCGCACTGCTTCATTCTCTTCTGCCAACTGGACCATCACACCCTTTGTTTGCTTTTATATAAACATATTATCATTTCGTTTGTTATTTTACAACTATCTAATTAGATTGTTTGTGACAAAAGAAAAACACCGCCATTTCCGGCAGTGTCTCTATATCCCGAAGGATCCCTATTTGTTAGTAGCTATAATGCAGCAGAAGCCTGCTTCAGCAAGGAAGACAGCAATTCATAATCAACAGCCTTGCCCTCCGTCAGCTTGGTTGTGAGACGATCCCCGCTCCCCGCTTCGAATTGGCCTTCAGGCACTTCCAGCCCTGCTGCGTTGAAGATGGAGAAGCTCACCCAGCCTTTGGCGGTAGAGATGACAGCGGCATATTTCCCGTTTTTGAGAAAATGCGGTTTGCCATACTGAATCCGTTCCGCTACCTCCGGTATAGCCTCGTGAATGACCTCACGTAGCTTGGAGCCTATCTCCGACTGCCAGGGCAGTTTGATTTGCGTGATGTAATCCGTCACTTCTCGGTTCATGGAATCACCTTTTCCTGGAGAATGAATTTAAGACAGCAGCGACTCCGCACCGTCAATCACAATCTGCGAGCCGGTAATATGAATGGATTCATCCGAGGCCAGGAACGCGACCAGATCGGCCACATTCTCCGGTTTGCCCGGACCGTCTGCCAGCGGCTGCGCACCGTCGGGGAATTCAATGGGAATGACAATGGACTCCACATCATCGTTCCACTCCGTGCTCTCGTCGATATTCGTGGCGATCGCTCCCGGACAAATGACATTGACCCGGATTTTGAACTTGGCCAGCTCCAGTGCAGCCATCTTCGCGAACGCGACCTGTCCCGCCTTAGTGGTGCTGTATGGTGACCAGCCGAAGCTGGTAAATCTGCTGTTGCCGTTGATCGAGCTGGTAATAATAATACTGCCTTTGCCCTTCTCCTTCAGATGGGGAATGGTGTATTTCAGCGTCAGGAAGGTGCCAGTGAGGTTGACAGACAATGTCTTCTCCCAATCATCCACGCTCAGCTCCTCAATCGGCCCGACCACTCCGTTAATGCCAGCATTGGCAAACACAATATCCAGACCTCCGAAATGCTCCACAGTTCTGCGCACCGCTTCCTCCATCCGGCCGGCATCCGAAGTATCCACATCAATAGCTAACGCGCAATCCCTGCGCAGCTTATTCAATTTCTGTTCAAGGATCGAAGTACGTTCGTTCACCAGATCGAACAAGGCGACATTCGCACCTTCACGTGCCAGCTGAATTGCTGCCGCTCTGCCGATTCCCGAGCCCGCACCTGTGATTATGGCTGTTTTCCCTTGAAAACGCTGCTTTTTTGCTATATTGGGGCTCATATGTACACTCTCCTTCCGTGAATACCATTCTGCATGTAATGGCTCTGTTTCAAGATTACCCAAATGATGCTTGATTATAATCATGTTATGCAAAAAATTGCACAAGCCCAGTGCAACATGCACAGCCTATCCGCTTGATAAGCTCCTGCATATCTTGTCTGCAACAGCAAAAACCCCACATCTGCGGGGGCCTGCTCTGAATCATTCAATTTTCCAGCTGCCGTACATCCACCTTAACCGTAAGCGTGCCCGCTGCTCCGCGGTATACGCCTTTGACCGGAACGATATCCTTATAATCCCGTCCATGCCCTAGCTTGATATACCGCCAGTTCACTTCAACATTATTAGTCGGATCGAAGCCCAGCCAGCCCGTACCCGGAATATGTGTCTCCACCCAGGCATGGGAGGCCTGTTCGAAGTTCGCATTGCCCCCCTGCAGATCCCCGACAAAATGGTACCCGCTCACATACCGCGATGGCAAGCCGACACTGCGGCAGACCGCAATCATCAGATGCGCATAGTCCTGGCAGACTCCGCGCTTGAGCATAAGTGCTCTTTTTACCGTAGTATTGACGCTTGTCGCCTCAGGATCGTACGTAAACTGCTCATAGATGGTGGACGACAGCTTCCGGGTCCATTCATACATATCCTCTGCATCCTCAAAAGGATGCTGCGATGCAAATTCCACCAGCTCCGGCGTCACCTCGGTGTACCGGGTAGGCAGAATAAACTCTATATACCGGTTCTGAAACTTCTCGTCATTCAGCAGCTTCACCTGCTCCTCCAGCGGAATATGCGGCAGATCCGTGCCCTGCGCCTTGTCGAGCGTGACCACGGTCGCTTTGGTGTGAATCACCATTTCCGTGTGCGGCTTATTCACCGAATAGGCATGGACCCGGTTGCCGAAGAAATCCTCATAGGTTAGCAGATTGGCTGGCGGGTGCACCTCCACCTCATGGTGATAGCAGGATTGCCGGTAGTTCGTGCGCGGCGTCAGCCGGATCTCATTGACACTGTCCGTCACCGGCTCGGGGTAGCTGTAGGTGGTTGTGTGGTTGATTTGTATTTTCATACCGAGACTCCTTCACGGCGAAAAAAAGCACCGTCCATCGTTCTGCCGAGCCTCTGACAGGATATCATCAGTGACTCCAGCACATCCAGGGCCAGGTCCCCGGACATCTCATCCTTCTCCATATAATCCAGCTCCGCCTTGATCTTGCCCGCCTGCCGGATCACCTTCTCATGCCCCGAGCCCTTCTCTGTAGTGTCCAGCTCCAGCTTGGCCAGATGCTCCTCCAGCTTGTGGAACGAGAAGCGGATCGAACGGGGGAACAGCGGGTTCACGATCAGGAATTCCAGGATGCACTCCGGCGACATATCATCAGCATAATACCGGCGGAAGGACTGATATCCGCTCACCGATTTCAGCACGGCCTGAAGCTGGGTATAGATAGAATTGATATCCTTCGACTTGCAGGATACCGTGACGGTCTGCAGGATACGCGTCGTATTCTCTGCCCGCTCCAGAAACCGGCCGCTCTCGATGAAATGCCATTCATTGCCCCGGAGCATTACCGATTGCTCCGCGCCAAGGAACATCGCCGCCCGTTCCTTAACCTGCTGAAAGAATTGATGGGGACCGCGCATGATATCCGCTACCGACTGCTCCCCCAGCCACAGGTTAAAGCCGTTTACAATATCCCACAGCTCACTCGGCAGATGCTGGCGCAGGGTGCGCAGATTATTCCTGGCCTGATGCACACAGGAGAATAGAGAGTTGGTATTCCCCAGATCCAGCGTAATGAAGGATAATACATCCTGTTCGCTGAAGCTCTCGAACTGCCGCAGATATTCGCTCCGTACCCCAAGCGCGTCAATCAGGCGCGACCACTTGTGGCCCTCTTCCTGGAAATCCTCTTCCTGCTGGATATGGTAATGCACATCGATCAGCCGGGCGTGATTCTCAGCCCGTTCAATATACCGGCCGATCCAGAACAGAGCCTCCGCATTGCGATTCAGCATTCTAGCCACCCCTTTAACGTAGATAGTCTCTAGGCCATTACCCAGGTATCCTTCACTCCGCCGCCTTGGGAGGAGTTCACGACCAGCGAGCCTTCGCGCATCGCTACCCGGGTCAAGCCCCCTGGAATGACATGCGGCTTGCGGTCAGCCCCCATCAGCACAAATGCCCTCAGATCGATATGCCGCGGAGCCATACTGCCTTCTGACAAGACCGGTGCACGGGACAGCGACATAATCGGCTGGGCGATGTAACGCTCGGGTTCTGCCAGTATTTTGAGCCGGAAGTCTATGAGCTCCTCCTTCGTCGCCTCACTCCCGATCAGCATGCCGTAGCCCCCGGAGAGAGACGTCTCCTTCACCACCATTTCAGACAGATGGTCCAGCACATACTGGCGCTCTTGCGGCCGTGACAGCAGATAGGTCGGCACATTGCCCAGAATCGGCTCTTCATTAAGGTAATAGCGGATCATATCCGGCACATACACATACATGGCCTTGTCATCAGCTACCCCGGTTCCGGGTGCATTGGCAATCGCGATATTTCCCGCCCGGTAGGCATTCATCAGACCTGCAACCCCCAGCAGCGAGCTGGGCTGAAAAGCAAGCGGATCAATGAAATCATCATCCAGGCGGCGGTACAGCACATCGACCTTGCGCAGACCGTTCATCACCTTTAGGTAGATTTTGTGGTCCTGCGCAACCAGGTCGCGGCCCTCAACCAGATGAATGCCCATCTGCTGCGCCAGAAAAGCATGCTCATAATAAGCCGAATTGTATTCCCCCGGTGTCAACAAGGCAATGACCGGGTCTTTGGTCCGGGACGGGGACAGGCTGCGCAGCACGGAGAGGAAACGGTTCAGGCTGTGATCCACATCGCGGATGGAGCTGGCAAACGACAACTCAGGAAACAGCTGATTCATGAGCGATCTGCCTTTGAACAGATACGAGAAGCCAGAGGGTGTACGCAGATTATCCTCAAGCACATAATACTCGCCGTCATGATGGCGGATCAGATCGATCCCTGAAGTGGTGATGTACGCACCGCCGGGTACACGGAGTCCGGTCATTTCCGGCCGGAAATAACAGTTCGATATAATCATCCGCCTCGGCACTATACCGTCCTTCACGATGTATTGCTCATGGTAAATATCATGAATGAACAGATTCAGTGCGGTAATCCGCTGCACGATGCCCGCCTCCAGCCGTTCCCATTCCCCCTTGGGGATAATGCGCGGAATCATATCGAAGGGAATCGTCCGCTCCATAGGCTGATCCTGTGCCGGGTTGTACAGTGTAAAGGTAATGCCTTCTTCCATCATCCGACGCTGCATCAGCTTCTGCTTGCCTTGCAGCTCTTCGGGGCTCATCCCGGAAAACATGCGGTTCACATGCTTGTAATGAGGCCGGACGTTCCGTTCATCCGCATACATCTCATCATAGAAATGCTGTAGCGGATACGGAGACAGACCGGGCAAAGGATCTAGTTTGGACATGAGCCCGACTCCTCTCGGATCAGTATAATGTGTTATGTTTCTTAACAAATAAGTTCGAATTTTAGAAGTTCACCACGAAAATATGATTTACTACCTTCATAATACGTAAATGATATTATCCATGTCAATATATATAACAGCAAAATGGAGTTTCCGCACCATTCTGCCGGTTTGGAATCGCTTCCTTTCTCTTAAACTTGCTTTTCGGGGTGCTCCGCGTTCATTCCACATCCAATTGTATGCCGGAGTGCTGACAGGCAGTACTATTATGAATTTTTCATATGTTGTATTTTTAATATAATTTCGGCGTATTCTTTTAAACGCCAAAAGGGGAGTAAGCAGAAGGATGGTTATGTACTGGTGGGGGCTCCTTTCCGCAGAGGAGTATATGTCCGTGGCGGGGGATTCTGTGCGGGAAGCCAAGAAGCGGCAGCCCCGCAACAACAGGTGGACAAACGTATCTTAATTCTTCGATTTCTGAAGGATAGGGGAAAGCAAGTGGAAAAACTACAACTGCTAGTCTTAGTATCAGCCACATTGGCTGAAATGCGCTCAATTAAGTGTTGTTTTTCCAACTCCTTCCCTAACAGAGACCTTTCTTTCATCAGCAAGTGGAGAAAATCCAACTATTTCCTCTTCCCCTCCCCTCTCAGCGGGTCCAATCCGTTCAACAAAAAACCTCCCCGGGAATATTTCATTCCAAAGGGAGGTTGCAATGGCCGTTATTTCGTTCTGCCTGCACTGCTTCAAATGCAAGCCTGAGCAGTTATTCTTCCGGGTCCGCTTCCTCCGAGATCATGCCTGCGAACAGGGCATGCACGAACTGGTCGGAATCGAACGGCTGAAGATCTTCCATTTTCTCGCCCAGACCAACCAGCTTCACCGGCAGGTTCATTTCCTGGCGGATCGCTACCACGATTCCGCCCTTCGCCGTACCGTCCAGCTTCGTCAGTACCAGGCCGGTCACGCCGCTCTTCTCGCCGAACAGCTTGGCCTGGGTGAGCGCATTCTGCCCGGTGGTGGCATCCAGCACCATAAGCACCTCATGCGGGGCGCTTGGAATCTCGCGCTGAATGACACGGAAGATCTTGTTCAGCTCTTCCATCAGATTGCTCTTGTTCTGCAGCCGGCCTGCTGTATCGCAGATCAGCACATCCACACTGCGCTGCTTGGCAGCCTGAACCGCATCGAACATCACCGCTGCCGGGTCCGATCCCGACTGTTGCTTGATCACATCCACTCCGGCACGCTTGCCCCACACCTCAAGCTGCTCAATGGCTCCGGCACGGAAGGTGTCGCCTGCCGCCAGCAGAACCTTCTTGCCTTCCTGCTTGTAGCGGTGCGCCAGCTTGCCGATGGTCGTCGTCTTCCCGACTCCGTTCACGCCGACGAACAGGATCACGGTAATGCCGTCCGGATTCTCGTTCAGACTATTGTCATCATCTCCGCGCAGCAGCTCCATCAGCTTGCGGGAGAGAATCGGCTGAAGCTCTGCCGCGTCCTCGATCCGCTTCTGCTTCACTTCGGCGCGCAGCTCCTCCACCAGATTCATGACCGTATTTACGCCTACATCGGCACCGATCAGAATCTCTTCCAGCTCCTCATAGAACTCTTCATCGATCTTTTTGCGGCGGATAATCAGATCAGAGACCTTCTCAACGAAGCCCTTGCGTGTTTTCTCCAGACCGTCGCGGAACTGTTTCGTTACGCTTTCCGTTTTACCGGAGATGCTGTCTTTCAGTTTTTTGAAAAAACTCATATGCTTATGCTTCCTCCTAAAGGGTTATAGGGATCACTTCATGAATCCTGCGTCTAGTTAAGCTATCTCTGCCTCTTCATCCTCCAGCCGCACGGATACGAGCTTGGATACGCCGCCCTCCTCCATCGTCACACCATAGAGCACATCGGCTTCCTCCATCGTTCCCTTGCGGTGGGTCACTACGATGAACTGCGTCTGCTCCGAGAACTCACGCAGGTACTGGGCGAAGCGCACCACATTGGCTTCATCCAGCGCCGCTTCCACTTCATCCAGCACGCAGAACGGCACCGGCTTCACCTGCAGAATGGCGAACAGCAGAGCCATCGCGGTCAAAGCGCGTTCTCCGCCGGAGAGAAGCTGGAGATTCTGCAGCTTCTTACCCGGCGGCTGGGCAACGATATCAATCCCGGTATCGAGCATATGCTCAGGGTCCAGCAGCTGCAGATCTGCCCGCCCGCCGCCGAACAGCTTCGTGAACACCGTACCGAACTCGCGGCGGATGGCATCGAAGGTCTGCTTGAAGCGCTTCGACATCTCCTCTTCCATCTCATGGATGACATGATACAGCGTTGTTTTGGCTTCCACCAGATCATCCTTTTGCCCGCTGAGAAAAGTATACCGCTCATGCACCCGCTGATACTCTTCAATCGCACCCAGGTTGACCTCGCCCAGACCGGAGATGCTGCGCTTCAGACGCTGCACCTCCAGCTGTGCCGCAGGCACATCCTCCGGCACAGGATAACGCTGCTTCGCCAGCTCGTAGCTCAGCTCGTAGTCATCGCTCAGCTTGCGGAGGATATTGTCCAGTTCTACATCCAGCCGGCCAACGGCAACCTCCGTGGACCGGAGCTTGTCTTCGACCGCCCGGAGCGCCTGACGCTGGTCTTTGGTCTCGCCTTCGGCCAGCTCCAGCTTGCGCGAGATCGCCGCGCGGTCGGCACGGGCCAGGTCAAGCCTCGCAGACGTATCTTCCTTGCTCAGCCGCAGACTGTTGACCTCTTCCTTCTGCTTCACGGTCTCCCGTGCATTCTCTTCCAGATCCTGCTCGATGGTCATAAGCAGGCTGCGGCTCTGGCGCAGCTCCTTCTCCTGGGAGCCGGCGTCCTGCCTCATCCGGCGCAGCTGCTCCTCCAGCGAGAAGATCTCCTGATCCAGCTTGCCCTCCGTGACCTTCATCCCGGTCAGCTTGCCCTGCAGCTCTTCCTTGGCCGATTCATTCGCCTTGCGGTCCGACTCGGCACTGCGGATGGCTGCGTGCGCCTCCTGCTCTTCCTTCTCCAGCCGGGACAGCTCTGCTTCCGCCTGCTTGCGGGCCTCATCCAGCCCGCGTACCTCCTGCTCGAAGCCGCTGCGCTCCGCGCCCGCGCCCTCGACCTGCTCCTGCACATGCCGCAGCTCCTGCTCCAGCTGCTTCAGATCGCCGGATACGCGCTGTTCCTCCAGCCGCTTCTCATCACCGTCATGCCGCAGCTGCTCCAGCTTCTGGGAGCCTTTGTCCTGTTCAGCGCGCAAGCGGCTGATCCCCTGCTTCAGCTTGGCAATCTGCTGCTCGCTCTCTTCAATCTCGCCGGAGAGCTGGTCAAGCTGACGCTTGCGGCTAAGCAGGCTGTTGTTCTTCTTATGCTGGCTGCCGCCCGTCATTGAGCCGCCTGCATTCACCACATCGCCTTCCAGCGTAACCACTCTGTAGCGGTATTGGCATTTGGCCGCAATGCGGTTCGCCTGCTCCAGACTCTCAGCGATTACGACATTGCCAAGCAGGCTTCCGATAATGCTTCCATACTTGTCTTCATAGCCTACCAGCTCCGAGGCGATACCGACAAACCCTTCAGCACCTTGAACCATGCTGCGGTCACTGCCGGTAATCTGCCGGGGCCGGATCACATCAAGCGGGAGGAAGGTCGCCCGTCCGAGCTGACGCTGCTTCAGGAAAGCAATCGCCTGCCGGGACACCGCTTCATTCTCCATAACCACATGCTGCAAGGAAGCGCCCATGGCGGTCTCAATCGCCATTTCCAGCTTCTCGGGAACGGAGATCAATTCGGCAACTGCCCCGTGTACACCGCTTAGCTGTCCTTTGCGCGCGCCCTTCAGCACCTCTTTGACCCCAAGCATGAAGCCGTCAAAATCATCCTGCATTTCCTTCATCGTCTCATGCCGGGACACCTGGGCTTCGCGCTTCTGCTCCCATTTTCGCAGGCCGCTCTGCGTCTCTTCGAGCAGCTTCTGCCGTTTGCCGGTCTGCTCGCTCTCCGTAATGTATGCGCCGCGCAGCAGCCCGATTTCCTTGCCTAGCGCGGCAATCTTATCCTTCAGCCCGCTCTGTGCAGAGACCAGCTCCTCCAGCCGCGCTGTCCACTTGCCGCTCTCCTCCTGGCTGCGGCTCATCCGCCGCTCCAGGCTCTCCTTCTGCTGATCCGCATAGCGGATCTCGTTGCGCGCCTGGGCCATCAGGTTCATCAGCTCAAGCAGAGCGCTCTTCAGCTTCTCTTCCTTGCTCTGGCTGATGCCTCCGGCCACACCCTGCAGCTTCGATTCCTCATCCGCCAGCTGTGCCCGCAGCTCCGCAAGCGTCTGCCTGGTCTGCTTCAGCTTATGCTCCAGCTCCGCCAGCTCACGCTGCCGCCCCTCAGAGCGTTCGCCTACAGAACCCAGAGTCTGCATGAGCTGTTCCCGGTTCTGCTCCAGATTCCTGCGGCGCTCCTTCAGCAGTTCTCCGTAGCCTTCGCTCTTCTCGTTGGCTTCGCTGCTGCGCAGCAGCTGTTCCTGCAGCTTCTCCACTTCCTGCTCCAGATTCCGCAGCTCCGCCCGGCCGCTCTCCAGCTTGGCATCATGGGCAGAGACTATAGTGGACAGCTCCAGCTGCTCCGTCTTAAGCACCTCCAGGCGGGCGTTGCCCTCCTGCCAGGATGTATGTATGCCTTCGATCTGATGCACATATACCGAAATCTCCAGATGCTTTAGCTGCTCCCGCAGCTCCTTGTATCTTATCGCCTTCTCGGACTGGTCCTTCAGCGGTCCCACCTGATCCTCCAGCTCGCTGATCAGGTCATGAATCCGCAGCAAATTCTGCTCGGTCTCATCGAGCTTGCGGCCGGCATCCTTTTTGCGTGACTTATATTTAACAATACCTGAAGCCTCTTCAAAAATCCCCCTCCGGTCTTCCGAACGGGTACTGAGAATCTCTTCAATCCGGCCTTGTCCGATAATCGAATAAGCTTCACGGCCGATACCGGTATCCATGAACAGCTCCGTAATATCCTTCAGCCTGCAGGCCTGCTTATTGATCAGATATTCACTGTCGCCGCTGCGGTGGACACGCCGGGTCACGGTCACCTCGCTGAAATCCAGCGGCAGCACATGATCCTCATTATCCAGCGTCAGCGAGACCTCACCATAGTTGACCGCCTTGCGGGCATCACTTCCGGCAAATATAATATCCTCCATCTTGCCGCCGCGCAGGGATTTGGCACTCTGCTCCCCAAGCACCCAGCGGATGCCGTCGGATATGTTACTTTTTCCGCTGCCGTTCGGGCCGACTACAGCCGTTATTCCGCGCACAAATTCCATCTCTGTTTTGTCGGCAAATGATTTGAAGCCTGCTAATTCAATCCGTTTCAGAAACATAACTCGCTACTCACCTCTGACCCATTATACCATAGTGTTTCCTTGCCAAAACAACCCCATAAAGTGGTGCACCTGCTTCGATATTTACCCCAAAACATATCATTTCTGATCTTTCGAAAAAGAGCAGCAAAAGTCTGACTTCCGCCGAACCGCCGGCATTCAGACCATTGCTGCTCTACTCCGCATTTCAGATGTTCAAATGTGCCTTCAGGCACCATCTTCCTTCAGAAGCAATAACGCCGCCGCCGCTGCCTGCTGCTCCGCTTCCTTCTTGGAGCGGCCGCTGCCGCTGCCGAGTGAACGGCTGGCCATATATACTTCTGAGACGAACTCACGCTCATGCGCCGGTCCGCGTTCTTCAATAATCCGATATTCCAGCGTACCCATCCCATGATGCTGTATCAGTTCCTGAAGCTCTGTCTTGAAGTCGCTCATCTGCATTTGCAGCTTACCGTCGGTTTCAACCAGCGGAAATACGTGATTATCCAGGAATCTCCGGGCCGTCTCCAGTCCCTGATCGAGATAGAGCGCTCCCACGAAGGCTTCGAACACATCAGCCAGCAGAGCCGGGCGGGTACGCCCGCCCGTAAGCTCTTCCCCTTTTCCCAGCAGTACATACCGCCCGAAGCCCAAGGTCTCGGCGAACCGGACCAGCGACGGCTCACAGACAATCGCAGCACGCAGCTTGGTCAATTCTCCCTCGGGTCTGTCCGGGAGCAGATTATACAGATATTCGGACACCGTCAGCTCAAGCACCGCATCACCCAGGAACTCCAGGCGCTCGTTGTCCTGATGCTGATTGAACCGGTGTTCGTTCACATAAGATGCATGGGTGAAAGCCTGCTTCAGAAGTACAGGATCGTGAAATTGGATTTGAAGTTGGCTTTGTAACTGCTTCAGGTCTCCTTTCACTGCACTGTCTCCCCTTACTTATTATATTTTTTGAGAATAACGGTCGCGTTATGTCCCCCGAATCCGAAGGAATTTGACATCGCGATATTCAGCTCCGCCTGACGTGGCACATTCGGAACATAGTCCAAATCGCAATCCGGGTCAGGGTTGTCCAAATTGATGGTAGGGGCAATCATACCCTTCTGCAGGGACAACCCGCAGATAATCGCTTCCACCCCGCCGGCAGCGCCAAGCAAGTGGCCTGTCATCGATTTGGTTGAGCTGATCGCAACCTTGTACGCATGCTCTCCAAGCGCCTTCTTCACAGCGGCTGTCTCGGATTTATCGCCTACCGGTGTAGATGTACCATGCGCATTGATGTAGTCGATATCCTCAGGATGAATACCGGCATCACGGATCGCCATCTTCATGCAGCGTGCTGCACCGTCAGGATCAGGCTCCGTCATGTGGTGGGCATCGGCGCTGAGACCGTATCCGATGACTTCGGCATAGATCTTGGCTCCGCGCTTCTCGGCGTGTTCCAGGGATTCGAGAATCAGGATTCCCGCACCCTCGCCCATAACAAAGCCATCACGGTCCACATCAAACGGGCGGCTGGCCTTCTCCGGCTCGTCATTGCGGGTAGACATGGCTCTCATTGCACAAAAGCCTGCCATTCCTGTAGGACGAATGGTTGCTTCCGCACCGCCGCAGATCATCGCATCCGCATCACCGCGCTGGATCAGACGGAAGGATTCTCCGATGGAGTGGCTGCCTGTTGCACAAGCGGTCACTGTCGTTGTATTCGGTCCCTTGGCCCCGAGATTGATCGACAGCTGGCCGGAGCCCATGTTGGCAATCATCATCGGAATGAAGAACGGGCTGACCCGCTTCGGGCCTTTTTCGAGCAGCAGGTTGTGGTTATCTTCCCATGTGCCGAGGCCGCCGATTCCAGAGCCGACAGATACCCCGATCCGCTCTGCATCGATATCTTCACCGATCGTAAGTCCGCTGTCCTTCAGCGCATCTTCACCGGCAGCAACTGCGAATTGTACGAACCGGTCCATCTTGCGGGCTTCCTTGCGGCCGAAGCGTGCTTCCGCATCGAAATCCTTGACCGAGGAAGCAATTCTTGTTGGATATTCACTGACATCAAAAGCTTCAACCAGGGATACTCCGGACTTGCCGCTCATGAGGCTATCCCAGAACGTCTCAAGATCCTTACCCAGCGAAGTCATTACACCCATACCAGTTACAACTACTCTATGATTCAAACATAATCACCCCGTCTATAGGCTGTGTACCTCTACAATGTGTAAACGCAAACATACCAGATGTCTATATAAACTGCAGTCGCCGCAGCATTAATTAATCTGCGGTTCTGTATTATCTTCATAAAGATGCTCATGCGTCTCTTCGCGGAAGCTTAACTGAAAGAACTGTAAAATGAGGAGAAGTCCCGCCCTGGCAGGAACGGGACCCTCAATCATATGACTCTAGGTATGAGATTGTATGTACTTCACAACTTCACCCACGGTCGTAATTCTCTCTGCATCTTCATCAGAGATTTCCATGTCGAATTCATCTTCCAATTCCATTACCAATTCTACAACATCAAGAGAATCAGCACCTAAATCATCTTTGAAAGACGCTTCTAATGTTACCTCTGCTTCATCGGCACCTAAGCGGTCGATGACAATGCGTGTTACACGCTCCAATACATCGGACATCCGGTTCACCTCCTCTTTTGGTATTATACGAGATATGAAGTCAAAATACCATAGAGCATAAAAAACGCTGCCCTGGCCGCCTCTGTCCATCTTCACCCGTAACGATCTAACGCCCTGCGAAGCCTTACATGTACATTCCGCCATCCACATGAAGCGTCTGGCCTGTCATGTAAGCTGCCCCTTCCGAAGCCAGGAATACCGCCGCATTCGCAATGTCCTCCGCCCGCCCAAGCTCTCCCAAGGGAATCCCCTTAATCAGCTCGCTGCGAACCTCATCGGACAACTCGCGGGTCATGTCGGTATCAATGAAGCCTGGTGCGATGCAGTTCACGGTAATCCCCCGTGAAGACAGCTCGCGGGCCGCAGACTTCGTCATGCCGATTACCCCTGCCTTGGCAGCGGTATAGTTCACCTGCCCGGGATTCCCCGTCACGCCCACAACCGAGGAAATATTGATGATCCGGCCATAACGCTGCTTCATCATCGGGCGGGTTACTGCCTTCAGGCAGTTGAAGACGCCCTTCAGATTCGTCTCGATGACCTGATCGAATTCTTCCTCTTTCATACGCATGATCAGATTGTCCCGGGTAATGCCCGCATTGTTCACCAGGATATCGATTTTGCCCCAGGTCTGGATAACCTCTTTGACCAGGTTCTCAGCGTCACTGCTGCGGCCGACATTCCCCTGCAGAGCGATTCCTTCCGAGCCCAGCTCGTGAATCCGGGCCACGGTCTCTTCAGCCGCCTGAAGGCTGCCGGAATAGTTCACCGCGACCTTCACGCCATGAGCAGCGAGTGCCAAGGCAATGCTGCGGCCGATCCCCCGGGACCCTCCGGTTACAAGGGCGGTCTGACCTTTTAGTGCTGCAAACATGCTATGTTGTCCCCCTTCGATAATCATGCGGTTGCGGTTAGGCCAAGCGGCTTACCAGCCAGCCTGCACGCTCTCCAGACTGTTGATATTCACAACCTTGACCTTCCTGTCAATCTTGCGGATCAGGCCAGCCAGCACACTGCCGGAGCCAATCTCTACAAAAGTATCTACACCTGCGCCAATGAGCCATTCCACGCTATCCTGCCAGAGTACCGGAGAATATACCTGTTCTACCAGCAGCTTGCGGATTTCTTCAGGGTCTGTCACCGGAGCAGCGGTGACATTGACCACTACCGGCATAGCAGGAGCATTGAAGGTTACCTTCTCGAGCTCAGCAGCCAGCCGCTCAGCCGCACCCTTCATTAATGAGGAGTGGAACGGCCCGCTAACCTCCAGCGGAATCGCCCGTTTGCCCCCGGCTTCCTTCACACGCTGGACCACCTCATCTACACCGGCTACGGAACCGGACACCACAATCTGTCCCGGACAATTGACATTCGCCAGTTCAACGGGAGTACCCGCCGCTGTAATACTGCGGCATAATTCCGTAAGCGCCTCACGGTCTGCTCCAAGCACCGCTGCCATAGCCCCCTGTCCTCCGGGAACTGCTTCTTCCATGAATTGTCCGCGCAGGCGGACCAGCCTTACAGCATCTTCATAGGACAGCACGCCGGCTGCCACTAGAGCGCTATATTCGCCAAGACTGTGGCCTGCCACATAATCCGGCGTAACCTGGAGGCCGCTTAGCGCTTCCAGATAAGCCACACTGGCTGTAACCAGTGCCGGCTGAGTGTTCACCGTCTGCTTAAGCTCGCTGTCCGGCCCTTCAAATACAAGCCCGCTCAGCGAAAATCCAAGCACCTCGTCACCCTTTTCAAAGACTGCACGGCTCTGAGGCAATGCTTCATATACATCCTTACCCATACCGATTGCCTGTGCACCCTGACCGGGAAAGACAAATGCGATTTTGCTCATGAGGTATACAGCTCCTTCCCTTTAACTGCAGCGAGCCCGGATATTCCCCGGATTGGGCTGCTGCGTCACTATTATTAATGCCCCGATTCTTACCAGATCAGCACAGAAGCGCCCCAGGTAAGTCCGCCACCGAAGCCGACCATAAGCACTGCATCGCCTGCCTTCATCCGGCCTTCCTCGGCTGCTTCTACAAGAGCCAGCGGAATGGAGGCAGCGGAGGTATTCGCGTATTTATCAACGTTGACTACAACCTTCTCCGGCGGCAGATCCAGACGCTGCATAGCGGATTGAATAATCCGGATGTTGGCCTGATGCGGCACGAACAAGTCGATATTCTCCTTAGACAATCCCGCCTTGGTAAGCACACGCTCCGTGGCCGATCCCATGACGCGTACTGCGAACTTGAAGACCTCGCGGCCATTCATATAGATGAAGTGCTTCTTGTCTTCTACGGTCTGCTGGGAAGCCGGGAGACGTGAGCCGCCCGCTTCCAGATTAAGCAGGCTGCCGCCAGAGCCTTCCGCTCCAAGATCGAAGGACTGGAAGCCGCGTCCTTCCGGAACCTCGCCGACGATTACCGCACCGGCACCGTCACCGAACAGCACGCAGGTATTGCGGTCTGTATAATCAGTAATGCGCGACAGCGTATCTGCACCGATTACCAGCGCATTGTTATACATTCCATTCTGGATAAAGCCGGTTGCCGTAGCCAGACTGTAGACGAACCCGGAGCAGGCTGCCGACAGATCGAAAGCGGCTGCGTTCTTGGCTCCCAGCTTGTCCTGCAGAATGCAGGCTGTGGACGGGAAAGCACTATCAGGTGTTACTGTAGCGACAATGATCAGATCGAGCTCCTCAGCCTTCATGCCTGCGGATTTCAGTGCCTTCAGGGCCGCTTCATAGGCCAGATCAGAGGTAGCCTGCTCCGGGGCCGCAATATGCCGTTCCCGGATTCCCGTGCGGCTGACAATCCATTCATCATTCGTTTCGACGATCTTCTCCAGATCGCTGTTGGTTAATATTCTCTCAGGCACATATTTGCCAGTCCCAATAATTCCTACCGGACGTAATTGTCTCATGTCTTCACTCACTTCCCGCTAATTTCCTTCGATATACTAGGCACCAGATCCGCCTTCAGCGCAATCCGAGCCTGTCTTACCGCATTCTTCACCGCATTGCCGTCGGACGAACCATGCCCCTTCACTACCAGGCCGCTAAGACCGAGCAGCGGCGCTCCGCCGTGTTCCTTATAATCCATCTTGCCCTTCAGGCTTCTAAGCTCCGGCATCAGAATCGCCGCCCCCAGCTTCGTCTTAAGCGATTTGCTGAACTGCTCCTTCAGCAGAGAGAACATCGCGCCGGCTGTTCCTTCCAGCGTCTTCAGAAGTATATTACCGGCGAAGCCGTCACAGACCAGCACATCGCAGCTTCCGGTGAGCACATCCCGCGCTTCCACATTGCCGACAAAATGAATGCCCTGCAGCGCCTCCAGGAGCGGATAGGCTTCCTTGGTCAATTCATTCCCCTTGCCCGGCTCCGTCCCGACGTTCAGCAGGCCTACCCGGGGCTTCGCAATGCCGTGCACTTTGTTGCGGTATATGCTCCCGATCTGGGCATACTGTGCCAGATGCTGCGGCTTGGCATCCATATTGGCGCCAAGATCCAGGGCCAGCACACCGACATCATCCAGCGTCGGAATCATCGGAGCCAGCGCCGGCCGTTCGATCCCTTCCATTCTTCCGACTACCAGAAGTCCTGTAGTCATTAATGCTCCGGTATTCCCTGAGGAGATCATGGCATCGGCCTCACCCTCGCGGACCATACGTCCGGCTACGACCATG
Source organism: Paenibacillus sp. FSL R7-0333 (assembly GCF_038000365.1). Lineage (NCBI taxonomy): Bacteria > Bacillati > Bacillota > Bacilli > Caryophanales > Paenibacillaceae > Paenibacillus > Paenibacillus sp. FSL R7-0333. The sequence continues at coordinate 3,201,454 of NZ_JBBOBZ010000001.1, read as the reverse complement.
GATGAGTCCTTTTTGCGGCGGACCGCCTTCACCGGCTCTTCATCCGAACCGATCACATCCCCGGCATGACGTACGGTAACGTTAGAAGGCTTAGTCTTCAGCAGCGGCTCAAGCCGCGCTTCATCACCGACCAGTATGATCTCTATGTCATTCCACTCCACAGCCGCTGCCAGCGCGCCTTCCACATTACATTCAGGAGCATTATCCCCGCCCATGGCATCAATGGCGATCCGCACTCCGGTTTCCCCCTTCGTTGTACTCTTCAGTTGCTGAACGATACACTATAAAATGGCCTTGAAATACCAGCTCTTCTCCGACATATGTAAATACATCCACTTCAGCCTTGCCGTTCCGGCCCGCAAGTGAGCGCACCTGCGCCTTGGCAATGCATTTCTCTCCCAGCCGGACCATGCGCACAAACCGGATGTCGGCCGAAGCCGTTAAGGCAATCTCATCATTAATTATGGCTACTGCCAGCGAATTCGCCTGGCCGAAGACGTAGTGGCCACGGGCAATCCCGTTGCGGGAGAACACATGCTCATCGCGGATCTCGAAGATCGAAATCCCGCTCTTATCCAGCTGCAGATCCACAATATCACCGACCACTTCATCGGCTGGCAGGGAACGCACCTGATCATAGGAATGCTCCGCCATCTGCTTCATCCGCTCACGCAGCTCGGGAATCCCCAGCTCCAGCCGGTCCAGCCGGATCGTCTGGATACTCACCTTCAGCTGGCGGGTCAATTCCCGGTCCGTTACAAACGGGTTCCCTTCTATTATAGCCAGCAGCTGCTGCTGACGTTCCTTCTTGGACATCCGCTCGATAGCGGCTCACCTCCCGGCACAGGCCTGATGTGCAGCTTTCCGGCCCGTAAGAGTGGCCGCTGTAATCATCTCTCTCTGTTCTACCTTATCAATTAGAACCAGGTACTAATATGTAGTATAAAGCATGCCGACGCAAAAATAAAGCTTTGGCTTGAAAAGCGCCTGAAAACCCGCGCAGCGCAAGGCATATAAGCTCTGCCCCAGCTTTATTTTCACATAAAAATAGCACTCCACCGGCAGATGAAGTGCTACTCTTATGTGCAAACTATTGTTTGATGATTTCTCTTGCTTTGTATGTTCCGCAAACTTTACATACGTGGTGAGCAAGCTTCAGCTCTCCGCATTGTTCGCATTTCACCATACCTGGAACAACCAGTTTAAAGTGAGTACGACGCTTGTCACGGCGAGTCTTGGACGTTCTGCGTTGTGGTACTGCCATTGTTAGACACCTCCTGATTTGGTTGTAACCCAATTCCTTGGGATTTGTTCTTAGTCATCTTGCTTGGTAAAGAATCCTTTCAACGCAGCGAGTCTTGGATCGATCACTGTGTTGTCGCAACTGCAGGTGCCTTCGTTCAAGTTCTGTCCGCATTTCTGACAAAGACCAAGACAGTCTGCCTTGCACAATACCGAATCCGGTAAGTGCAGTACGAAATTTTCTTCCACATACGGGATAAGATCCACAATCTCATCTTTGATGTAAATGAGTTCCTCATCTTCATCTTCCGGAAGAATTGGCTGCTTAAGCCACTTGAAGGTCTCAGCGAAAGGAATGTTCAGCTTACTCTTGACCTCACCGAGACAACGTGAACATAACATGTCCACTTCTCCGTTCAGTGTTCCCACCACGTTCACACTATCGGTTCCCGCGGGCAGCGCTTTAAGGTCTACTGAGAGTGGTGCAACAGCAAGTATATCCTTGCGCCCTGTGACAACCCCGCTGACATCCACAACTTCGTGGAGGACCAGAGGCTCGTCGGCATTCGCTAATTTGCGAAAGTGAATGTTCATTCTTATCACTCCAAACAAACAAAATTTATTATACCTATTATTCCCTGAGTTTGTCAACCATTTTCCCTTTATATTGTTTCAGGGAGCGTGACAATTTATGATATACAATATATCTTCCAGAATGGGGCGTGAAGCAACTGTGGCAACTGTAGGTATTATAGCCGAATATAACCCTTTACATAACGGACATGTCCATCATTTCACCGAGGCCAAAAGAATATCGGGAGCGGACCGTTCCGTTGTCATTATGAGCGGACCGTTCACCCAGCGCGGCGAGCCGGCGGCGGTCAGCAAGCGCGCCCGTACCGAGATGGCGCTGCACATGGGCGCCGATCTGGTCATTGAGCTGCCGGTGGCGTACGCCGTCCAGCCGGCGGAATGGTTCGCCTTCGGAGCGGTGTCCCTGCTGGAGGCGACCGGCGTCGTCGACAGCCTGTGCTTCGGCTCCGAAGCAGGCACTTTGGGCGTGCTGCTGCCTCTGGCCGGCTTCCTGGCCGAAGAGAGCAGTGCGCTTAAGGAGGAGATCCGCGCGCGCCTCTCTGAGGGCGCGGGATTCCCCGCCGCCTACAGTGCAGCGGCGGCGGCGGCCTGGAAGGCCTCCTTCTTGGGAGAGGAGAAACCGGAAGATGCCGAAAGTATATTGCGGCAGCCCAACAACAGCCTCGGCCTGCACTACCTGATCGCGCTGCGGCGGCTGGGCAGCGCGATCAGGCCCTTGACCGTGCCGCGTACCGGCGCGGGCTTCCACGACCCGCTGGAGGGCGGGTCGGCCATTGCCAGTGCAACAGCCATCCGCAGGCTGCTGCAGGAGGGCGGATCACCGGCGGCTTACATGCCGGAGTACGCCCTGTCGATCCTGGAGCGGGAACGTGCAGCAGGCCGGGGCCCGGTACTGCTAGAAGACTTCGCCGGGCCGCTGCGCCATGTGCTCTATACGCGCTCCGCTGCGGAGCTGCACACGCTGCAGGATATGAACGAGGGCCTGGAGAACCGGCTGCTCCGAAGCATGCGCCAGCTGGATAAGTTCACAGTCGGCGGTCTGCTGCAGGAGCTTAAGAGCAGACGGTATACCCTTACCAGGCTCCAGCGTCTGCTGCTCCATACCCTGCTGAACCATAGCAAAACAGAGCTGTCCCCCTCCGTTCTCTCCCAGGGTCCCGGCTACATAAGGGTTCTCGGCTTCCGCGAGAGCGGCCGGGAGCTGCTGAAGCAGATGAAGCAGACAGCAGCGCTTTCGGTGATTACAAGCCCTGCCCGCTGTACCCATCCCATGCTGGAGCGTGACCTCCAGGCGGCCGCTGTGTTCGCCGGGGCTTATGCCGACCCGCTGCGCAGCGATCTGTACAGTGATTATCTTGAGCCGCCGGTCAGGATTTGATGACCGGCAGCTCCTCCATGTATTTCAGGGCATCGGGCAGGGTTGAGACAGGAACCAGCTTCATATTCGTGCCGATTTGATCGGCTTTTGCCTTGGCCTCGTCGTAGTTCTTAAGCGGAACGAAGAAGATCTCCGCCCCTTTACGGTCGGCCGCTACAATCTTGTGCTTCACACCACCGATCGGCCCCACGTTCCCCTCCGCATCTATCGTACCCGTGCCTGCCACCTTCCGGCCCTTGGTGAGATCTCCCGGCGTAAGCCGGTTGTAGATTTCCATAGTGAACATCAGTCCGGCAGATGGTCCGCCCACGTTAGTATCCACAAAACTGACGGCTTTACCTTTCTCCTTAGGCTCCACCTTTTGAACCGCACCAATTACAACTCCGAAGCCCGGCCGTGCAGCCGCAGCTTCTTTATCCTTGACCCCCACCAGCTTGACCTGTTCCTTGATCTCTTTGCCGTCACGCTGGAGCGATACCTCTACGGTATCCCCGATTTGATGAACCGACAGCAATTTGGACAGCGCGGCCGGATCGGCTGCCTTTTGTCCGCCTACACTGATGATTTTGTCCCCCGGCTTGAACCGGTCCTGATTAGCAGTCTCTGGTACCGAGAACACATACAGATAATCCACGACATCCTCATAAGGTACACCTGCCGCATGATAGGCTGCCTGCACAGCATAGGACTGTGAACTATTCATATAGAACACCTGCTCCGCCGCATACTCCTGCTCCGTCTTATCCTGCAGACGGGTTTCTTTCAATACTACCTCGGCATTCGAGTTGAACACAGAGGCGATTAGAAGAGCCACATTCGCATAGCTTGCAGAGACCGTGGTCATCATGAAGGTTCCTTGCTCCTGCGGATCGGCATTCTCAACCTTGATCATCGGTGCCACCTCGGAGGCGCTTCCCGGCTGATATACAATGTAAGGTGTGTTCATAAAGACGACAACATAGAGAATGACCACGAATGAAAATAAATAGGCTGAAGCGCGGATGCCTACCCGGCGTTTGTACTGCCTCAAGTCTCTTCCCCTTCTTTCCTGCGGATGATGCCCCGGCACTTAGAATGTGGTACCTTAGCCTGGAGCTTCACTCCGGCTGTGGCATGATGGTTGTCTCCCCTGCATAAATTGATAACAAGATCTGCCCATGTCCTAAGCTATGAAGAGGGGATAACTCTAATGATAAACTTTAGATCCAGACGCTTCCTGTCGGGTTCAGCTCCATTTATACCCGGGGCTGCAGCCATTCTGCTAGCTATAGCAATAATCATAGCACCTGAAGCCTCATTCAAGGCTTCACTTACGGGCCTTACGCTCTGGTGGACCCTGGTCTTTCCGGCGCTGCTGCCCTTCCTGATCCTCTCAGAGATGCTCAGCGCATCCGGCTTCGTGCACGGTATCGGCGTCCTGCTGGAGCCGCTGATGAAGCGGTGCTTCCGGCTTCCCGGGGCGGGCGGCTGGACGCTGGTGCTCGGCCTTACCGCCGGCTTCCCGGCAGGAGCCGGAGGAGTGATGCAGTTGCACAAGCAGGGGGACATTACGGACAAGGAGGCCGGACGGCTGGCGGCTATCGTGCATTATACCAGTCCGGTCACACTGCTTATTGTAGTCGGGACAGCCTTCCTGCACAGTCCAGCCGCCGGGTATGCCCTGCTGGCCATCCACTGGATGTCAGGGTTAGCCGCAGGAATTCTATCCGCCTGCTTCAATGGCTCCCGTAAGATAACCTCACCTATTCCGCAAGTTCCGCATGAAAGTGATCCCAGCCTTACCGGCGGACGCTCTCACGCCAAAAAAGCATCCTTACCCCGGCGTATCCATCAGGCAGCAGCGGACGCCCGTTCAAGGGATGGACGGGGCTTCGGCAAGGTGCTCGGTGAATCCGTATCCTCCGCCGTACAGAGCCTGATGATTATAGGCGGCTATATGATTATGTTCGCAGTTGTCGTCAGTATTGTTACCCGGCTGTTCCCTCAGCTGCCTGCTCTGGTTACAGCAAGTATGCTTGAGATTCATCTCGGGGCCCGGTCAATGACTTCAGCCGCAGCAGGGCTCGAAGGCTTCGTCATCGGCGGTCTTCTTGGCCCGGCACTGCTGTCGGCCGGCTTGGCCTGGAGCGGCATTTGCGCCCAGCTCCAGGCACTGACTGTGCTGAAGGCAGCGAATGTCCGCTTCCTTCCGTTCACCGCAGTCAGGCTGCTGCATGGACTATTTGCCTTTGCGTTCACGCTCCTGCTGTGGACACCGCTGCTCCATATTCAGTCTGCGGTGCTGCCGGTTCTAGCCGGCTCACCCCCGGCCGTACAGCTGCAAGACATAGGCACTTCGCTGAGAATATGGACTCTGGCCCCACAGATCCTGGGACTTATGGCCCTGCTTGTTATGCTGCTGCTGTTGCTGTCTGCTGCCGTGAAGCTGTTTACTTCGAGCCGCCGTCCATCCGGCTGAACTTCAGCTTCATGGCCTGCTCCACCTCAGGGGTTACAAAATCCGAGACCTTCCCGCCGAAGTGGGCAATCTCCTTCACCACACTGGAGCTAAGGTAGGAGTATCTCGGATTAGTCATCATAAATATAGTTTCCGCTTCAGGGTCAAGATTATGATTAATAGAAGCATTCTGCAGCTCGTATTCAAAATCCGTAACGGTCCGGATTCCCCGGACAATAACCTGCGCATCCTTTTGCCTCAGATAGTTAACCAGGAGATCACGGAAGCTGTCTACCTCAACATTCGGTATATCCGCTGTCGCCTGGCGCAGAAGCTCTGTCCGTTCCTCGACCGAGAACAACGGATTCTTGCTCAGGTTGTTCAGCACCGTCACAATCAGCCTGTCGAACTGCTTGGCGGCCCGGTTAATAATATCCATATGTCCCAGCGTAACCGGATCGAAGGTACCCGGATAGATGGCGACACGCTCTTTTCTAGTTTGCAGACTCATCATTTACCTCCTTGCCGTTTGCGGCAGCTTCTGAAAGAGCAGCTTCATACCGGTAGATAGAGATCGTAACCTCTCCATAGACGGATTGCTTCGTTCTCACGAACCCGGGTATATCCTCGGGATAGGTATACCCCGATTCATGCTCCAGCACGATCACTGCATCAGGATTCAGCAGCAGCTTCTCCGCCAGCGTAACCATCAGCTCGTCTCCATGCTTCATACGGTAAGGCGGGTCCAGAAAAACAAGATCAAACGCTCTCCCCCGCTTCCCGAGTGCCCCAAGGGCTCTTCCCGCATCATTACGGTAGACCTCAGCCTGCGCCTCCAGCCGGGCCGCCTTCAAGTTGGCACGCACCGTGTCAATCGCCTTCTGCTCCATGTCCACAAACACCGCAGCTTCCATCCCTCTGCTCAGAGCTTCGATCCCCAGGCCTCCGGTACCGGCATACAGATCAAGCACCGTACCTCCTTCAAAATAAGGCCCGATCATACTGAATAACGCTTCCTTCACTTTATCGGTAGTAGGCCGTGTGCCATTGCCTGGAACACTTTTAAGCGGCCTGCCTTTTGCACTTCCCGATATGACTCTCACCGATCATCCACCTGCTTTTTAGCTTTTGTCTCTACATTACTATGCCATTACAGGGCATAAGTCCAAGCCTATAGTACCACAATTATTCCATGAAATAAAAAGATTGTCCGACTTTGTCACAATGCGGAGCTGAAGAATATTCGCAAGCAAATGTATAAAACTCCCGCATCCGGGTCATCCTGTAATTATCGACATCACAAAATGTCGTAGACAACCGCGGAGCAGGCTTACGTTTCCCCATAAGCTCTTCGTCCGGTTTCTCCTCTCCCATGAAAGAGGCTCCCGAAAGGGAGCCTCGATTTTTGTTTTACGCAAAAAAAGCCCCCGCCTTGAAATCAAGATGCGTGGGCTTGCTGTGTATATAGTTAGATAATCCGCTTCAGCTTGGCTTCCTGCTCAATGGAGCGCGCTGAGAGAAGTTCGATAATTCTGTGCTGATTCTCCAATAAAGACTCGACGTTGATGAGCCGCTCGTTTGTTTCCAGCACAGCACGTTTAATCTGTTCCTGATCTTGCATCATTGTTTGCAGATCTTGTTTCATTGTTTGCTGATCTTGTTTTATTGTCTGCTGATCTTGTTTCATTGCCTGCTGATCTTGTTTCATTGTTTGCTGATCTTGTTTTATTGTCTGCTGATCTTGTTTCATTATTTGCTGATCTTGTTTCATTGTCTGCTGATCTTGTTTCATTGTTTGCAGATCTTGTTTCATTGTCTGCTGATCTTGTTTCATTGTTTGCAGATCTTGTTTCATTGTCTGCTGATCTTGTTTCATTGTCTGCTGCTCTGTCTCTATTCGATCCAAACGCTCGTTGACGGTTCCTAATTCCGCCTTAACAGGAACTAACTCTTCCCGAATAACGGACCGCAATAATTGTACCAGGTCATTATCCATGTGCTCCGCTCCTTCAAACTTAATATCTAAGATTGTACCAGAATCCAATTTATTATTCTACATCATTTGACCTTGTCGATCTTGAACACAAACTTCCAGGAGGCAGTGTTTCCGGAATAACGTCCGCGGTTTTCGACTACCTTGACTGTCAGCGATTTGTTCTGGGTATCCTTAAGGGTGGAGACTTTAATTGCGACGCTTGCTGAGGCTTCATCCGGAATCTTATCCTGTTCCTGCGCTTCAGCACGAAGCTTAATGCTTCCTGTTGAACTGACATCGAGCGTGACTGAATCCCCTTCCTCAAGCTCCTCCCCATTGACGAATCCGCCCCACCACCACTCATTGCCTACATGATTGTTCTCTATCAGTTCCGCACTTACAAACGTAACCTTAACCTTCTGAGTCTTGCCTGCTGCCGATAAGGGCTGCACACTTAAGGATAGAGCCAATATCATCACACACAAAAGCGTTGCCAGCTTCCGCTTCATTTTACAGTAGCACCTCTTTACCATTCTATTTTTTACCAATTATATCAGGTCAAATGACTTGGTTCTATAGACTCACAAAAAAATCATATCTATTAGCCACTAAATTCAATCCGTCCGGACAAGGTTACATATATAGTATATGAATATCAGATAGATTCAGGAGGAACCGCTATGAAGAAGCCCTTGTATAAAAAGATGTCGTCCCTCGCCCTAGTCATCCTATTCAGTGGTGCCATTGGACTGACCGCAGGCTGCAACACTTCGGCTAATCAGGCCACCCCAACTCCCGACGGGACAGCACAGCCGACAGCAGTCCAGCCAACGCCTGCACCAGCCACTGAACCCTCCACCGGGAAGGCGTCCGTGAACTGGGAATCTGCGATCCAGCAAATCGCGACTACGGATACGGAGGCCACGCAAAAAGCAGATGCTGCGGAAGTTTTGGCGAAATCGTACACTCCGTCGGCTGTGGAGCTTAAGGATTTTGAATCCCAGATCGTGGAGGAGTACACCGCCGGGAATTATCTCGCGCATAGCGAGGATGCCGGATACATGCTGACGAACCTGTTCAAGGCTACCGTTGTTGAGCGCAATCACCTTGACGGTGAAGCTATTAAGAAGTTTGCCTTTGACTTTTATCAGAACACTAAGAATGTCTTCCGCGGAATTGATGCTGTGGACAGCGAAGCCGTACATTCGAATGAAACGCAGATGGACAAGGCGTTGTCGGAGATTACAACCAAGTAAACCTCCTTATGTCTCCGGCATGGGACCTCCCGTATTTATTGACAATTCAGGAATGATGGTGATACCGTTCATTAGGGTAAGGGAGCTTAGGGCTCCCGCATTCATCATAAGAATTCAATTGATCAGGAGGTCCCATGTTCAAAAAAACAATCCTTTTCCCCGTCATCAGCATGCTGCTTCTCAGCTCTGCCCCGTCTTCATCCGCAAGTGCGCAAGGCTTGTACTCCGATGTCAACGAGCAGAAATATGCCTGGGCGATGGAATCCATTCTTTTCATGACGGATAACGATGTGCTAAAAGGGTATTCCGACGGCACCTTTAAACCTGAAGCAACGGTTACCAAGGCCGAGTTCACCGTCATGCTGCACCGGCTGTTCGATAAGTACCGCCCCAATGTAACGCCCCTGTTCTATGAACCGAAAGTGGCCGGCTATCAGGATGTCCCCACAAATCATTGGGCCTACAAGGAAATAACCGAGCTATATAATTCTGCAGCGGTCAGTGGCGGCGGGATTTCCAAAAATTATTCAACAGGCAAGTACACCTTCAAGCCGGATGCACGGTTAACCCGCCTCAAGCTAACGTCCATGCTGTACCAGCTATTCGCTGAAGACTTCGACAAGGGTTCGAATGCCGGTGATTCTGACAAAGAGTTATATCAGCGGTTAAGTAAATTCAAGGATATTCCCTTAAAAAAATTCAATACTGAGACTGCAATGGATCAATACATGGATACAGAGAGAGCGAAGGCCGGCAACAGGTGGGATACATACATACCTGGGGATGAGCTCTCGCCAGCGATTTTTTATACATACCAAAATGGATCTATCTCGCTAATTGGAGATTTCACCTTTCTGCCGGTTTACGCCATTGCAGCGATGGATTCCCAAAGGATTATTACAGCCGATTCCCGTGGATACTACAGACCGCTCGCCCCTGTTACCCGGGCAGAACTGGCAACGATTCTGGACCGCGTCTATCTGTTGTTTGAAAAGAAAGGGGTTCTGCAAAAATACAGCAATAAATAGCCTTAAGCGTTGATTCATCAAGCAGGGACCCTAGTCAACAAAAATAGCCCGGCCTCTTACAGTGCCGGGTAATGACATCTATTTTCCGATCAAATTCGGCCAGACTCCTTCAATAAAATAAAATCATGACCACGCCGGGTCAATTTGATGTCAGTAGTTCTGACTGTCACGATCCCGCTTCCTGACCGGGAGATCTTAATATTCTCCACCATCCGGCTGTCGATAAGCTCCTCCATAATATCGGCGAAGGCCTCGGCTTCGAGTTCCATTACCTCCTGATTAACCGCCTGTTCCGCTTCAATCCGCTTGAGGATGGCATATATCTTTTCCTTCTCTTCCATCGTACACCTCTTTCATGCCAGCACTAATTGCCCTGAAGACAATGACTTCTATTATCGCACATCCATTCGGGCCAAGGCGAATTTAAATTCACAGTCATGCAGCAAAGCTTGTCCATCCTGCATCTGCAACAAGAGCAGTCCCGGATTACCGGGACTGCTCTGACTGATTGGATCTCCTAGTAGAAGCAGGCACTCAGAATAATAACGAGCAGGATATAAAGAACCAGAATCGCACCTGTAGATGTCCAGGGACCTACTCCACACGTATTCACGCCGCCTACATTGCCACCGTATCCGCAATCTGCACCCATGAGATTACCTCCTTCATAATGTTGACTACAGAACAGCATATGAGCCAGCCGCCTTATCAGATTGGGCGAAACGGACATAATTTGGGGCGTATGTACAAGGGCATCCTGCCCGCCCGTCCTTGCGGGCAGCCCAGGATGTCCCATGCTATTACTTAATCGGATACCAGGATTCCATCGAAGCTCTCCGGACCTACACGGATTGTACCCAGAAGGTTCGAACTGATGAACGCAGTATACGTTAACTGCGGTGTAATCGTCGGAAGAAAATCATCAGCCGAGAAGGTAATCACCTGTGGAGCCAAGACACTAAGACTGAAGGTACTAGTAGCGGAATAGACCAGTGGATCAGTCGATAGTGTTCCTCTAACAATTGTTACAGTTACACCTACCAGCGCAAGCGGAAGCTGCAGCGAGATGGTTCCTTTTAGTATTACGCGAGGATTCGCCCCTACCCCTTCAGTGATCAGCCCAATCTGCCCGAACAGCTGTGGAGTATCCACTACAAGGATTGGTATTGCAATAGAGTTAGCAAAACTAGCATTCTGCGAGGTTCTACCATCAACATAAGTTCCCATATCAAGCACCTCCTTTCTTCTTAATTAATATATTCACGATCCTTCCAAATCGCATGGATGATATACCCGCTCTCTTTCCCCATATTACTTACTCTCTTACAGCTCCAGCTGTCCTATTCTTCTTTGGTAGTCCCGCTCCGCTTATTGAACGCCAGTTCAAAAAGTCCCGTTGCCGATAATCCGGCCAAGCCTCCGGCCCATAGACGAAGAATGAGATTCATGTCTGTAAAAGGGTACGCAGCCGCTCCTACCAGCAGGCCGATGGCCAGCCCCACCGCAGGAACCACGTTGCGCGGAAGATTAACGCTGTTCTTGACGAACTGGACCAGCGCCATAACGAATACCGCCAATACGGATGCAAAAGCTAGTACATTGTTAAGTGCATCATTGTACATAACGTCTACACCCCCTTGCTTGTAACCAGAAGACCGGCGCGGTTCAATACTGTCAGCATCCGGTAGAAATCATAGCTGCCTCCTGACGGCGTATCCAGCAGACCGGCTGCAGACGCGGCCTGTACCGCAGGCTCAGCCCAGGCCGGCACATTCATTACTGTACGGCCCTCAATGACAGCCAGCCGCTCCGCGACACCTTTAATGGCCTGGCCTTGCTCTTGAACGCCGGCCTTCAGTGTATCTCTGCTGACAGACACCCCTGCCAGCAGCTCCTTCAGTTCCCGCAGCTCGGTTTCCAGCGCCGCAATTTTTTGTTTATCTTCAGCCGACATCTCTTCATCCTCCTTCAGCTCGTCATATTGATACAGGTTATATGAATCCATAATCTGAATCAGCTTGGACGCATAACCCGGGTCCGTTGCGTAGCCTGCAGCAGCAATCTCGCGGGCGGCTGTTTTGCCGTCGACTCCAATAGCCTTGCTGTACAGCTTGGGGTTCCAGGACACTCCCCCGGTAATCAGTGCGGAATGATCCGCTATAGATTCTCCCCAGTTATGATAGGAACGGAACTGGGCAGTCACCTGTACAGCTTGGCCGTTCCTGTATTCCGTTGTCGGAAGCGCCAGGCTGCCCGCAGGCCCGCTGCCCTTGATGCCGAACAGATTGCCTGCCTTCAGCGTCAAGCCGCTCGTTCCCCAGCCGGATTCCAGCGCTGCCTGGGCAATCGTCAGCGAAGCTGCGATACGGGTGCGCTGCATATCCGCTACTGCGAAAGAAGCGATCCGGGTGATAAATTCGGAGTTCGTCATTGCTTCACTTCCTTTCCTACTATATTAAATGCCCCGCCCTGCCAAACTGCCTGTGCTTATCCCTGTTTATGATGTATATGGAAGTGAGCTGCAGCTTATACGCACGCAAACAGCGCCGGAGCAGATGCACCGGCACTGTTTCAATAACCCACTATATTCCCTTCCACTAAAATACGCTAAGGATAATAATCAGCAAAATAAACAACACCAGTATGGTAGCCGTTGATGTTCTCAGACCTCCACTCATCTGGAGCCCTCCTTTCTTACGCACATGCCCAGCTTTGATTCCTCTACATCATATGCCTGTAGTCCCAAAAAAACTGGGCGAACGCACAATATGGGATTTATATGTAAAAAAAGTATTGTTAAATCTTCCATCCTGGCTTAAACTAGTAATAATTAACTATATCGGAGGGACTAATTTACTATGCCTTCATATTATTTCAAGGAAATTTGGACACCGCTGAGCTGGATAGGCATTAAGTTTTTCCGGGACGACGAAGGATTTCTGTGGATAAAGAGATGGTCTAATCCACGTAAGCGGTTACGCTGAACGTAATGAGATAACGTCAAACAACCTTTTTTCCGGCACAAGAGAAGCATCCCCGTCCTGCCGATAAAAGGTTGTTTGTTGTTTCTGTCTGCTGTTGATTGCTGATGCTAAGATGCCGCCTCGAAGGTAATCCGGTTCTTCCCGCTCCGCTTGGAGATATACAATGCTTCGTCTGCAAGCCGCAGGGTCAGGGTGGTATCTCCGCCGTCCGGAGTCCATACAGCAGCACCTACGCTGCAGCCTACACGAAGCTCCTCGCCTTTAATCAGAATCGGCTGGTTGATCTTGCTGATAATCCGCGAAGCCACCACCTCCGCTTCCTTCATCGGTTTGCCCGCCGAGGTATTCAGAATAATCACGAATTCATCGCCGCCCAGCCGGGCAACGATCTCATTGTCCCGCGTACAATCCATCAGCCGGAAGGCCACCTCCTGCAGCAGGGCATCTCCAACCGCATGGCCGAAGCTGTCATTCACTTTTTTGAAGCCGTCCAGATCCATGTACAAAAAGCTTAGTGTCGTCCGCTTCTGCTTGGCCTTACTGACCGCATGGGCCAAAAACTCATCCAGTGCTGCCCGGTTGGGCAAGCCGGTAAGCTTATCATGCAGCGCCATATCCGACATATAGCTCAGCTTAGTCTCTGTCTTGGTCAGGTTGTTCACCAGGCTCCGCAGGGAGGCCGACAGAATCGCCACATCCTTGAACCGGGTAGAGGCCGGGATCTCCACATCGGCACCGGAGCTGAGCAGGTCTGCTGTACGGGTGATATCCCTCAACGGTCGGCTGATCCATCCGGCCAGCAGCCAGCCGATTAGTGCGAAGGCCGCAGCGGTCAGCAGACCGCTGATCAGGATGAAGCGTTCAAGCTGATGGACTGAGGCAAAAGCGATGTCTGCCGGCTGACGGATAATGACCGTCCAGCCAAGGCCCGGGTAGTTCATGTAACCATCGCCATAGGCGTATCCCGTTAAATAGGAGTCACGGCCCCGCTCCTGTTCGATCACGTATGAGCTCTTACCGCTGCGGGCCTGCTGCAGGACCGCATCCGTCATTCTTTTGCCGGTGAGCGCTTCTGGCCCCAATAGAATGGTGTCGTCCTTCTTACTGACCACGAACACTTCCACGCCCTTAAGCCGTTCCTTGAGCGGATTCACAATGGAGGCCTCGACCTCACGTGACCACTCCCAGCTAAGATGTGCCGCCAGCACGCCGCTTGTCTGTCCTTGCTTGTCCATGACCGGCACACTCACATCAACAAACTGCAGGGCTTCCCCCGTCTTACTCTGCAGCAGCTTAGATAGCAGCACCGCATCGTGGACATCCCCGACGAAGGTTCCCTTAAGCGCCTGCTGAAAGACAGGCCTCTGGCTGATATTCGTTCCTTGTAGAATCCGATCCGTGGAAGCAACCACATTCCCTGTCTTATCCAGGAAGCCCACCCAGGTGAATACCGGCAGACTCTTCTTCAGCTGATTCAGCAATCTGCCGGCCTCTGCTTGTTCAACGGGCTCCTGAAAAGCATTCAGCTTACTCAAAACTTCTATTTCACCGGAACGTGACCACATGAACTGATCAAGCTTCTCGGACATTTGGTTGGCCTCTGCGGCCAGGGAGCTGCCGATACTGACTTCCACAGAAGTGGTGGAGCGGTTGCCGATCACATAGCTGAGAATAGCCGTGAGCAGAATGATAATAACCGCAAATGCTGCTGAAAATAAAGTGCGAAGACTTAATGACATGTACACTCTCCTCTTCCGATGACCTTGTTCATGCTTCCGACCACTGAAGATATCTTGCGGCAACATGTCGAACTGGGTCGATATTTCTTTATCGGAAGAGTCCGGCAGAAATATAATACAGCTTCCGGCACACAGCCGTTTTTTGTTGAGTCGTTACCCTACCTTCGCTCCCATAGAACGGGCCAGCAGCACGGCCTGCTCCACATCCAGCCGCACCCCTTTGAGCTCCAGACTCTTCAGGTCAATCCCTTCCAGCTTGGCGTCACGCAGATCGGCCCCTGTAAGCTTGCACTGCGCAAGCTGCACCCGGCTTAAATCCGCCCCGCGCAGATCCGCCTTTTGCAAATCGCAGCCCTGCATGTCTGCCTCGGTGAACCGGATGCCCCGCAGATCCTGCCTGCTGAGATTCAGATGGCGCAGATTCGTATAGGCCCAGTCCCCTCCGCTCAGTGTGATTCCGTCCATATAGGCATTGGCGAAATCCGATCCGACCATCTTGCAGTTCTCGAACTTCGCCACGAACAGATTGGCTCCGGTGAACTTGCAGTTGGTGAACGCGCCATCCGTGTGCAGCGAAGCATTCAGCAGGGCACCGGTGAAATCGCAATCGACAAACCGGCAGCCGGTGGAGGTCATCTCTTCCATAGAAGCTCCCCGAAAGGAGCAGCGCTCAAAGGTGCAGCCGTTTATTTCTCCATCCTGCAATGCTGCGTAATCAAAATTATGCTCATTAAAGGTTTCATTATGGTATTGATACATAGTTTAAGCACCTCTTTATCTGGGTATTGGAGCAAAGGTATGGTATAACAGATACTATATAATTCTTTAAATATACTACTTTAGGAGATTGTCCAAATGTAGCCGTTTCGATATAATAGCAAATAAAATAGCGGAGGTAAATGATGGATGACTCCAGCAGAAAAGAACCATTCCGATATGTAATGAACCAGCCCATCGATTGCTATCTTGAAATTCCCGCCAGTAATTCGGGACCGGGAGCGGGCAAATTGACTGAGGGTATCCTGCTTGACCTTAGCCGCTCCGGCTGCAAGGTCCGCACCTCGCTGAACCTCCGCTTCACCGCAGGGGATACGAAGCTGATTATTCATTTTCAGCTGGCGGAAGAGAAGCTGCAGTATGAAGGCAGTGTCCGCTGGGGCTGGATGTTCGGTCTCGGGCAATACCAGTATGGGGTAAGGCTGGACCTGCAGGAAGACGAGGAAGAACAGCTGCTGCGGGAGCTGGAGCTCTGGACCAGCGGAAGAAGCGCGCAAGGCTTGTAGCCTTTGCGCTCCCTAATAATGCATACAAACGCAAGCAAGGCTGATTAGGAGCCTTGCTTGCGTGAAATAGGAACGATGGATTATCCCTCTGCTACACTTCTCTTTATACTTCGATTCGTCTCTTCACCAGTGCAACCATTCCATAGATCATCAGGCAGACCACCGCCACTTCAAACAGCAGCGCCCCTTGATCAACCGGAAGGTATGGTATAATAAATTCACTGCCGGATTGGGGCTCTCCAGTGTAAATCTCGAAGTTAAAGGCAATATCCAGACCAATGAAGTAGGTGTCAAAGAGCAGCTTCTCCAGATAACCTATTCCGTTCTGCAGCAGGACCAGAAGGACGATGCCAAGCCAGACTCTCCCCTTCATGCGCAGACTAAAGGCTACTGTAAAGGAGAACATCACCATCACCATGAGAAAAAGGCTGGACCAGACCGATTGAAGCAATGCTCGGAATCCAACCGTCAATAGATTGCCGGGCAGTAAATCCACCGTGTACAGCAGCTTGAGGATTCCTAGATGGGCTAGGCCGAGGAGGATGACCACCCCAATCAGCAGCAGCGCCAGCAGCATGGGAGACAGGACCGTCTGCAGCGCAGTAACCGGCAAAAGCCGCCGCTGATAGGATTTAAGATTACGGAAATATCCGGTAACGGCTGTAAATATCATTGCGATGGCCAGTATACAGTAAATAACCAGATTCAGGGAGGCCAAGTCTGCGTCTATCCTAGCACTGGAGATCCACAGCCCGGCCTGCACGAGTAAAGCAATGACGATGAAGACGAGAATACGTTCTTGTCGGCGTTTAAGATCATATTTTAATAGCTTCAGCATTCGGCAAACACCTCTCTGAACAGCTCATCTACACTCTTCCCGTGCTCCTGTCTCAGTTCTTCCACCGGACGATGCAGCACAATCTCCCCCTCCTTCAGGAAAATCACCTCATCAAAGATCCGTTCGATATCCGTCACCAGATGGGTGGAGAGCAGAATACTGCTGTCCTCCTCATAGAACTCCATCAGCGCATTCAGAATCTTGGTCCGTGCCACCGGATCAACGCCTCCAATCGGTTCATCCAGCAGATATAATCTGGCCCGGCGGGAGAGTGCTAAGGTCAGCTGCAGGCGTTCGTTCATCCCTTTGGATAACGTCCGCACCTTATCCGCTGTACGCAGCTTCATGAAATCCAGCATCCGCAGTGCCTTAGCCTGATCGAAATCCGGGTAGAAATCCTGCTGGAATCTCAGCGCATCCCCGATATTCATCCATGACTCCGTGACCGGCACATCCGGCATGAAGGAGACGAGCTTCTTGCTCTCTACGCCCACGGGCATCCCGAGGACTGAGATCCGGCCCGAGGCGGGCCAGGCGAGTCCTGAGATCAGCTTCATGAGCGTGCTTTTGCCGCTGCCGTTACTTCCCAGAAGGCCGGTGATGGTGCCGCTGCCCAGCTTGAAGGAGACCTGGTTCAGCGCGTGTCTAGGGCCGAACTGTTTGCTTACATTCTGAATGTCAAGTATATCGTCCACTCTTCTTACTCCCCCTGTTCTTGGTCCCGCTGGTGGATGTTCTCTGCTACTGCAGTAAGTATATCTTCGCCCTGGAAGCCTAGCTCCTGCATTCCGCGGATAAAACGGTCCAGCACATCCTGTGCCATCTCCTTTTTGACGGTCAGTATCGTCTCTTCGCTTCCGGTCACATATCTGCCCATGCCGCGGCGGGTCTCCACGATGGTCTCACGCTCCAGTTCCTGAAATGTTCTTTGCACGGTATTCGGGTTAATCTGCAGTTCAGCGGCCAATTCACGGACAGAAGGGATCTTGTCTCCAGGCTTCAGCTTGCCGGTGATAATCTCTCCCTTGATGTAATTCATGATCTGGAGATAAATCGGCTGGTTATTATCGAATTCGATCCCCATCAAGCAACATCCCTGCGTCTGAAGACGGCGAAGCCTGCAAGCAGGAACAGCGCCATGTAGATGCACAGCAGGATAATGGATAAGGTTAGTGTCATTCCCTGCATCGGCGCACCGCCATCCTTGTAGGCTGCGAGATTAAGATTAGGGAACAGCACATATTTGTAGAACTCACGGGAAATGACCAGCTTGTCGATGGTGGTGGCGAAGATGGTTGCTCCAATGGTTACGCCAGTCGATTTCGTCAGAATCCCCAGCATGAAGCCGATCGTAGCGTAGACGGTGCAGTACACAGTTGAATACAGCAGCGAAGTTAGGATCTCACCGATTCCCGCTTCCCCTCCGCTGAGTCCGAAGAAGACCGCTCCTGAGAGGAAAAGCCCCACCGTCGCAACTACCTGCATGCTAAGTGTATAGAGTAGTACAGTTACATATTTGGAGGCCAGAATCGCCGTGCGGCTGCGGGCACGGATCAGCAGAAATTTGATCGTCCCCTGGCTGTATTCCCTGGATACAATCCCCGCCGTCCCGACGATCACCAGAATGGCCAGAAGCTGGCCAATGCCTCTGGGCTGCAGGGAATCCGCTGTAAAGTCTGCCGCTGAAGCATACATATCTGCGGCAAATGTACGAGTCATATAGCCCACTGCCAGCGACAGCACCAGCAGGATGACATAAGGAATGATATTGCTGCGTTTCTTCGATATTTTGAGCCATTCATTCAGCACAAGCAGATTAAATTTACGCAATGCGGTTGCCCCCTGTCCATTTCAGGAAATCCTCTTCCAGACTTTGTCTATTCTCAGTAATCCGGTATATCCCGACCTTAGCTTCGCTAAGTGCCGCCACCAGCTCCGGTACGGATCCATCCGGCAGCTGTACATGCAGCTCGGAATGGGCTTCATCTGCTCCAGTGACCTTAACGCCCTGCAAGGCTCCGGCCACAGTCCGTGCAGCTTCAATCTTGTCTACCCGGATAGCAAGCGCTACCTCACTCTGCGCCTCTGGCACTTCCGTAAGCTGTGTCACCGTTACAAGCTTGCCGTTCTGAATGACCACCGCGCGGTGGCAAATCTGTTCAATCTCAGCCAGCATATGACTGGAGATTAGAATGGCAATGCCCTCTACCTCTGCTATTCTCCGCATATAGTCGCGCATCTCCCGGATGCCGGCGGGGTCCAGCCCGTTGGTCGGCTCATCCAGAATGAGCAGCTTCGGCGAGTGGAGCAAGGCCTGAGCAATCCCCAGACGCTGGCGCATACCGAGGGAGTAGGCCCGAACCTTCTTGTTCATCGCCTCCTGCAGCCCCACCAGCTCCACGACCTCCTTGATCCGTGATACCCCGGCTCCATCACTCATGCGTAAATATTGCAGCAGGTTGTCGTACCCGGTCATATGCGGATAGAACTCAGGATTCTCAATGATCGCCCCGATCTGTGAGATCGCCTGCTTGAATTTCTTCCGGATGCTGTGTCCATGAATCAGAACATCCCCTCCGCTCATGCGGATCAGTCCGGTCATCATCCGGATGGTGGTCGTTTTGCCGGCGCCATTCGGTCCCAGCAGCCCGACAATCTCTCCCTTATGGATCTTGAAGCTTAGATTATCTACAATGGCCTTCCCTTTTATCACTTTACTGACGCCTTGCATTTCCAGTACGGTTTGTTCTTGCGCAGGGCCTGACGGCTCCTGAACATAATGAGCGGTTGTATTCATTACAGCCTCCTTGTGCGGATCGGTATAGGTGGAGTATTAATTCCACGGGTTATTGCTAAGCTGGAATATGTGTATTTTCAATGTTGTATTGGTGTGTTAGTTAAATAGTACACTAGTAATTTTGGTTTGTAAAGCAGGTTTGTGAAAAATTTCCTGAAGCACTGTGTAAACAGGCTATCCGTGCAGGGGTTCTAACCATACCAATCTCTATCAGCATACATAGAATAGTATTGCAGGTGGCAGTATCATGCTGCTTTTGCCAAAACGGCTTCAAGGAGGAATACACATGAATAAAGAGGTTCATATCTCGCAGACTTATCCAAGACTAACGGTGTACAGCGAAGAAAACTTCCGGGGAAGAAGCAGAATCTACAGAGGTAATCTCGGTATCCGCGATACGGACAATATTCTGGATGGCATCGAAAGTCTCCGCTTCTTCTCCACCAGCAGCAATGCTACGCTCGTCCTGTTCAGCAGAACCCGGTTCAGAGGCAGCTTCCGCGTGCTTCGCGGCAATCACAGCATCCGCGATCTGGATGACTTCATCTCCGGCAATGACGTAGAATCGATCATCTCTACCAACCAGAGACTGACGCTGGACCAGATCCGCCGTATCCGCAGCAGCGGGGAACTTCCTCCAGGCTACCGCTTAATCTAACAGAATAGGCACGTGAAACAGGGCACCCTCTGGTATCGCCCAGCCGGAGTGTGCCCTGTTGTGTTCAATAGATTAGAATACGGGTAATCATGGAAAAACTATTATTAAAGACTCACTTAAGATTAGAACTCAAAGCTTGGTCGTCGCTGCGGTGAACATTTGGACTTCCGGCCGCTGTTGTGTTTGAATTTTCATGATTAAAACCAATGTTAGCGGTAGAAATTCAAACACAAAGGCGGTCGCTACCGCTCCTACAGTTCCAAATTTCCCCTCCGCTTCTTTTTGCTTTTTGTTAATTTCTTTAGTGTGTCTTAAATAGTTAAGAACTATATCAAGGAGAAGATCAAATTGCGACTATCTAAATTATCCAGTACAAAATTGAACCCGGGCGTCACAGACCCTGCCCCCTCCCGGCCGGTGAAGAATACCGCACAGCAGCATCTCAAGCCGTTTTTCCAAAAGTATTTCTGGCTCCTGGCTGTAGGGGCTCTTGCCTTATACACACTGGCGTTTGCTGACCGCTATTATGTCACAGCCTTGGGACTTGGGGTGCAGCAGGGGCTGATTACGGCCAAAACCGTGCAAGCTGCGCTGCTGTGGCTCACTGGCATCCTGTTAACCTTGAAGCTGTACGTCATTACGGTCAGAGCCAAAGATAAATTCAAAGGCGGCTACCGTTTCTTCTATTACTTCAGTTTCTTGAATTGGCCCGCTGCCGTCCTGCTGCTGCTTACCCTGGTCTTCCAGGCTCCACAGCAGTCAACCGATCTGGTGCAGTATTGGACAAGCAGCCGATTCACCGAGAAGCCTGTCCAGATTACCAACACCTACAAAAGCTGTGGGCCCAACAGCAGCTGCACGCTCGTCGTAGACACCTCGAACCAGGGAAGATTCCGTGTAAACGGCTATATGAATAGCCTTATTTTGGCTTACGAGCCGCACATAACCGCCCTCCGCTATCTCCCGGCCTCCCGCAGAATTATTAATATCCGTACGGCGGAGGGCTGGCTGGAGTGAAGGCTTAAGGCCGCACAATCGCGCCAGAAGGTGTATTATGGTAAATATGGCATTCCACGAGGAGGACCAACAGAATATGAAGCCACTGTATATCCATCCAACAGCGTTGTATGAGCAGGTTCAGTCCGACATTGGCAGCTTTCAGGTCTTGAGAAACTACAGGCTGAATAGTGTGAGAACCGGGGTCTGGAAGCTGCAATCCGATCAGGACTCTAAATGTTATTACTTAAAAACGTACAGCCGCAAACAGAGATGGCATCCTGAGGTTTATGCATACCGTCACTGGATAGGTCAGTTGAAACCGTATGTACCTGAGTTAAGAGCTGCTTACGAGGGGGAGAGTTGGCAGGCTATATTAATTACAGCAATCGACGGGTTCATTATGAGAGAGACGGCACTAAGCCCAAGTGCTGCTAAAGCTGCTTTTTATAAGGCTGGTGAGTTAACAAAGATTCTGCATCTATCGCAGACAGGCCGCTGGTTCGGCCGCCCCGATCAATATGGAAACCCGATAGAGCTAAGGCACCATGCTGACCCGGTGCAGTATGTTGCTGATGCAATTCAGGACTTAACTTCTCAGTGTGTTGATGAGGGGCTGTTGCAGGCCTATGAACTAAGGTTAACCGATTGGGCACTTCAGAACGTTCATGTATTCCGGCATAGCAGACCTGTGCCTATTAGCTGGGACTCCACACCAGGCAACTGGCTGGTGGATAACCAGGGTGTTTTGACAGGAATGATTGACTTCGAGAATATGTTGTGGGGGCTGGCTGTGGACAACTTCTCCATTCTGTTCGCCAGATATTTCATAGATCATCCATCAGCCAGAGATGCCTATTTTGCAGGGTATGGACTTGAAGTGCTTAAGGACCAGTCTGCTGAAATACAAATATGCTGCATCAAAATGGCCCTCGGCGATATCTGCTGGGGTACTCACAATCATCAGCCCGAAGTCGTCCGATCCGGCAGAGAGCTTATGAAAAGAATACATAATCAGCAGCTTTTCCTGTAAGGAAGCTTGAAGACAGTGCAAGTTCCATGCAGCTTCCCGCCTACATCGCAGCTACCTCTGCCGCCAGCTCCCGGACCTGCTGTTGCAGGACATTCACCTCATCGGTCCCTTCCCAGTAACGGGTGGCGAAATGCAGGAATACGTCTATCTTGCGCAGGAGCATGAGCACCGGAATCGCCGCCAGTTCCTCGGGAGTCAGCGTAACCCTGCGGTTATAACCCCGCCAGAAATCACGGATAATCCGCTCCGAGTCCTCATGACTGAGCAAAGCCGACAGAATTACAGCAGCATCCATAACCCGTACATCCCGGGTGCAGAATTCAAAATCCAGCAGCGCGACCACCTGTGCTGAGTCCTCCCCATCCACCAGCAAATTGGAAGCATTCAGATCGCCGTGTACCAGCTGATGCGGCAGACTCTCAAGCTGTTCCAACGAGTCAGCCACATTGTCGTAGGCCTCCACTAATAGGGTCAGCTCCGGCAGCAGCTCCTTCAGAGATTCGGGCGGGTCCGTCACCAGACCATGCAGCGCTTCACGGGTGCATAGCGGATAGGAGGTCCGCAGCTCGTAGTAGGGACGGTATACTGGAGCTATCCCTGTCTCCACTTTATCCAGGGCAACGGATAATGTGCCTGCCGCCTCTCCAAGCGAATCATAGAAGCCGGAATCATGTTCGGTGGGAGATTCTCCTTCAATATAACCGAACAGGCAGGCGTATTTATCTGTGCCATCCTCCAATTGTACTAACGTCTCTCCCGTAACGGTAAGAATCGGAACAGGTATTGTAAAAGGAAGATTCAATCCGTTTAGCTTCTGCAAGACAGTATGCTCGAACACTATTTTATTCCTGTCTCTATGTGTATTATAGACGCGCAGCACAGCGCGGCGTTCCCCGCTCTCCACAAAATACGTAGTATTATTCCAGCCTCCGCTCTGCTTGCGCAGCGTACCCTTCCATTCAGGCCAGGCCTGACTCAATATGGCTTCCGTAGGCTTATGCCCCCTTTCTTATACTTTCAGAAGCAATTGTAGAATCCGTATACTGCGATGTCAAATCTACTAGGATAGGGGCGGTTCGCTATCCTCTGATCCAGTCGCCTTTTTTAGTAAACGAAAGACAATTATACAAAACAATCTATCAGATTTACATATATTACTGTATCAAGAGAAAAGGAGGACTCCCAAATGCCAATTTATACTATCGGTGCTGTGCCCAACCTTGAACCTACTGGAACAGTAATCTCACAGTTTGTCGAGCTTCGCATCACCAATACAACCGCTGCAAGGCTGGAACCTATTGTAGTCAATGCTTACAGTGTCACAGATGCCGGCCCGGAGGGGATAGCTGAAACCCTGAATTTCACAACAACGTTCGCAATTGCTGCTCCAAATGGAGTAGTGACTCTCATCATTCCAACTACGGTAGCCAACTACAGTATCACCGTTTCTTCACCTGGTGCTCCCGGATTCGTGAACGACATCTCGCTATACGCAGTAGCCCGGGATGCAGCCGGATTCATAGTATTTGATCAGGTATATCCATTCGGAGACTGGAACATCATCGGTCCCGTCCTTAGTTAACCTGATTTCATTGCTCAGGCGAGTCCTGAGCTTTTTTTGTTTCTGGTCAAACTGTACAGGATAGCAGCCCGCTCACGATCACGATCACTCCTGACCTGATAAGCCTATGCTTGCACCCCTTCAATAATATGCGGAATGCCTGATTATCCGCTATAATATAATCCAAATGATACAAGCAAAGGATGGGATACATATGGACGCAACCGTAAGCAAACGCTGGCTGCTCGCCAGACTCTATGAGCCTGAACAGACCATCGTAGACTGCCGGTTCACATTAGGCCAACCTGAGGCCGGCAGAGACAGCTATGAACAAGAGCATATTCCAGGCGCGGTCTATCTCGATTTGGAATTGGATCTGTCTGCTCCTGTAGGCGAACATGGCGGACGCCATCCCCTGCCAGACCCGCAAGTGCTGGCATCCCGGCTCTCGAAGCTCGGCATAGGCAATGATACTCGCATTGTCGCCTACGACGATGAGAACGGCATGAACGCCGCCCGTCTGTGGTGGCTGCTGCGTTACCTTGGGCATGAGCAGGTATTCATTCTGGAAGGCGGCTTCAGCCAGTGGAAAGAGGGTAAATATCCGGTGACGGATCATCAGCCGGTGCGGGTGCCTAGTACCTTTACAGCTAATGTTCAGCCGCAGATGCTCGCGGGAGTTGAGGAGGTGCGGGAGGTATCGGAGAAGACAGTTAATAATGCTGGCGCTGAGTCTGAGAGTGACGTCAACGTTGCGGATGCCGTGCCTGCTCTTCCCGTGCTGATCGATTCCAGGGCTAATGACCGCTATCACGGCCAGAATGAGACCCTGGACCCGGTCGGCGGGCATATCCCTGGTGCGGTCAACTACTTCTGGAAAGATACGCAGAATGCAGACGGCAGCTTCAAGAGTGCAGAGCAGCTGGAGGAGCATTTTGCGAGATTGGACAAGAACGCGGAGATTATCGTCTACTGCGGCTCCGGCGTAACCGCCTGCCCGAATGTACTGGCGCTCGAAAAGGCCGGGTATAAGAATGTACGGTTGTATGCGGGAAGCTGGAGTGACTGGATCAGCTATGAAGATAACCCAGTGGCTACAGGAGACGAGTAAGAGCCGATTGACCGCATCGGATTTGAGTTTTGGGGCTGTGGCAGGTTGCCGGAAGGCTGGCTGCTCACGGCCCTTTTTCGGCATTTTCGCGCGCGCTGTTCCAGAGATCGACAAGTTGGTAATTTGAGGATTGACAATATGACCTGTTAAATTTAAAATAATCACAGCGGAAAAGTATGATTTAAATTATTATAAACTAACCATAGAAGGAGATTTTAAAAATGACCGCTCTCCAAACCTTTAAAGCATCTGCGCATTTGCAAGACGGAGTCCAAGTGAAAGTAGCATCCCGAAACTTTGAATTTATTATTGACGAGCCCAAAAGCTTGGGCGGAACTGATACCGGTATGAATCCGGTCGAAGCTTTGCTGGCCTCGCTGGGAGCATGTCAGTCTATCGTGGCCAGAGTGTATGCACCTAAATTCGGCGTGAACCTCAAGGATTTCTTCGTGGATGTAGAAGGCGATCTTGATCTGGATGGCTTTTTCAACAAGTCGGAGGTGCGTCCGGGCTATTCAGAAATTCGGTATACCTTCCGTATTAAAACAGATTCACCCAAAGAACAGGTTGAAGAATTTGTACGATTCCTGGAAAGCAAATGCCCAGTTGGAGATACGCTCGCAAACCCGGTTAATCTCAAGCTGGAAAGCATTATCATCGAAAGCTAAGCAACCGATCAGAACCGAGAAGCTTCGTCGGACGCAGGTTTGGGGGCTGGGACAGGTTAAAAGGCAGTGACCTGTCCCAGCCCTCTTTGGGCTTTCCTGTCAACAACTTGCAAACGTTCCGGGCTAGCAGCCCCACTCCCCTTCGTCAGTTCTACCTATGACCGGTCCGGCTACCTTCTACTACAGTTTGGTCAGCACATGCGCACTCACAAAGTAATCCCTGTCTTCGTATTCATCATGGACGAACTCCCACAGCAACGAAAACCTTAATTCAACTTTATACAACCGCATAATTTGCGGATGAACGTGGACAAATGCCCCCGGCAAGCACAAGCCTTGTTGCGCCATCTCCGGCAGATGCCCGTAAATCAGGTCCAAGTTTTCACGGAGATTTCCTCCCGTCAGCTCCAGAGTCTTCACAGTAGCCGGGCTGGTATAGCCGGTTGCTAATATGCGCTGCAGCAGCAGAGTATCGGTTAAATGGACAATCACCCCGTCCGGTGCCAGGAGGGCCTGCAAAGATTGAAAGATGTTGATATGAATCCGTTCAAGCAGCCGATCCAGCTGAGCGCTGAATTCCGGTTTATGGGCAACCTTGTTTTTCTTCCGGTAAAAAAAGGCGGAAATGAGCTGCGTCGTGAAGCATAAATTCATGACCACGTCAAAAGGAGGATGCAACGGCGAAAAATCCACGTTGGGCAGCAAATCGTCAACCTTTGCTTTCAAGTCATCCGGTGAAGACACTTCCGTTCCTACTCCGGTCAGATCAATGATTGCCCGTTCGTATTTTTCCGGGTGTGCCGACTTGGCCAGAAAACGGTCCAGCGCTTTTTCATCAATATCGACGATCGTGATCCGTTCAAATATAGACTCGATATACGAAATGGGCACATCGTTTCCGTTCCCGGCCCCGAGCAGTAAAATATGCCCGCGCCCGCAGCGGTTATGTTCCAGCGTTTGCTCCAGAACTTGCTGAATCTGAGCCCGGTAGCCCGCCCAGTGCTGCCAATCATGCTGGGTCGAGTCATTTCGGAGGGTGTTGGCTTTGCGGAATTTGACATAAGGAACATTGACTTTTCTCATAAATGGATTCATAGCGTGATTCACCTTTTCTATCTAGAATGGAGCATTAACGAAATTATAACTTTTTTGGAGCAGGCGGTAAAAGAATGCTTTACAACATATTCGGGCTCACTGAAATTGCAGATGGATTAGGGCTCTCTCTCACGATCTACGGACAATGTACAAAGCAGATCATGGTTACGTATATTAAAAGCAATAACACGGCTTTTTTTAGTGAAAGCTGTCTTTTAAAGAGGTGAACCGTGTGCCTATTAAAACAGGTAGCCAATACATCGAACGTATCGACCGGCAAAATATCAATATCTTTTACAAAGGAACACGGATCGAAGGTCCTCTATCCAAGCATCCCGCATTTCAAGGTCTCATACAAACCCAAGCCGAAATGTACGACATGCAGTGTGATGAGCGTTATTTAGCACAGATGACCTACCCTTCACCCGATACAGGAGAGCCTGTTGGTCTATCTTTTCTTCCTCCCAAGAATGCTGAAGATTTACAGCGCCGCAGAAAAATGATTGAGCTCTGGTCCAACTGCCATCATGGCTTTTTAGGACGTTCCCCGGATTATATGAATACAGCCCTCATGTCTCTGTTTACAGCTGCAGATATCCTTGAGGAGCTGAATCCGAAATATGCTGAGAACCTCAGGAAGTACTATGCTTACTGCCGGGATCATGACATTACCTTATCCCATGCATTCATCCAGCCGCAAGCAAGCAAAATATCCGGCCAGCTTGATGCTACAGAGGATTCTATCGCTGCTAAAGTCGTTGAAATCAATGCTGAAGGGATAATTGTAACCGGTGCTTTTATGATGGCAACACAAGGGGCTACATGCGATGAAATGCTCGTATTCCCGACGCCTTCCCCCTCGTTTGCGGATGATGATAATCCGTTCGCGTTTGCCTTCGCCGTGCCAAATGATCTGCACGGGATGACTTTTTTTTGCCGTGAAAGCTACGCAGCCTCCTCTGCCTACGACCATCCGTTAAGCTCAAGATATGAAGAGATGGACACCCTAGTCATATTTGACCGCGTTCTTATCCCTCATGACCGTGTATTTTATTACGGAGATGAAATGTACTGTTCCCGATTGTTCGGCGAGAGTCACTTCCATACGCATCTGGCCCATCAAATCATCACCCGCTATATTGCTAAAACAGAGTTCTTTCTCGGGTTGCTGGAATCTTTGGCGGAAGAACAAAACGTTATCCCTGAGCCCCATACTATTCAGCCTATTTCCAGAACGATAACCTATTTAGAGACCTTCAAAGCCTTAAGACTTGCTTCTGAAATAGGGGCTTCCCCGGACAAATTCGGATATCTCGTTCCAGACAAAGGTCCACTTTTGGCTTCGTCTGTTCACTTTTCGGAATTTTATCCGGAACTGATTGAAATGGTTCAAAATATCAGTTCAAGCGGTCTCATCATGATCCTCTCAGAGTCCGACTTCGATACAAGCGCGGGTACGTACCTTAGTCAGTATTTGAAGGGTTCGGCTTCAGAGGCCTGGTTCCGAAACGCTTTATTCCGGCTTGCTTGGGAACTCGGAGCGGGTGCATTCGGAGGGCGACAAATCCAGTTTGAGCGGTTATTTTTTGGCAGCTCCCACACACTGGCCTGGCGTATGTACAACAGCTATGATAATCACGAATCCATCCGTCACATCATTCACGAGTTCATTGCGCCAGAAGAAATTCGATCCGTTATGAGGGGAAGCCGGTAACTCAAAGACACTCTGCTCATTGTTCTGAGGAGAGTGTCTTTTTTCTCGGAAAATCATCATTTAAAAGTCTGATGTCTCCATGCTTCCGGGGCTGCTTCAGGTCCAGCCGTCTATTCCTGCAGCTTCGATACCTGCTCAATCAACGCATCAACGCCTCTGTCTACGGTATAAGGGCCGTTGTTCCAGTTCACACGGGATACATTAATAATCCGGTTGTTCTTCACCGCAGGGATGCTCTGATAGACAGGCTCCTTGAACAGCTCCATCATGGTAGCCAGCTCTTCATCCGTCATTTGTGTAAAAAAGTAATCCGCCGGCTTGTCCACCAGCATCTCCATGGACAGTACCGTTCCCCCATCCGCATAGGGCTTGAATTGCTCAGGCATTGCAAAACCGAAATCCTGATAGATCAGCTTGCCCAAGGTACCTCCTTCCCCTCCGAGCAACACCTCTCCGTTACGGATAATGAATGAGATCGCTGTAGTTCCTTCATCAATTTTGATATTGATGTTATCGCGGATGCCCTGCAGCTTCTCATCGAAGGAAGCAATCCATTGCTCCGCTTCCTCTTGCTTACCCATAATATCGCCCATGGTTGTTAAGGTATTCACCACATCCGGGTCACCGCCCCAGGCGACTGCTACAGTTGGAGCAATCTTCTCATAGGTCTCAATTACATCTTCACCAAGATAGTCCGGAATGATAATCAGATCTGGCTCCAATGCAGAGATGGCCTCAACACTGCCTGTTCCTGCCCCTATATTCTCCACAGTCTTCATCTCTTCTTTGTATTGATCCAGCGTCTCCTGGTTGACACCCGCCGGCATCAGGCCGAGAGGAAGCATATAACCGCCATAAGCGAGCGCCACTACCGCGCCAGGCTCGACTGGAATTTCCACCTGTCTGCCGAAGCCATCGGTAAATATTCTTGTTGCTGCTGCTTCGGGTTTCGTATTCCCGCCTCCGCAAGCTGCAAGCAGCACAGACAGACTGAATAAGAGGGATACGGCAAAAGGGGGTTTGTGGCTAACTTTCAAATCATTCACACTCCATGTTCTGTATTGATAATGATTATCACTGATATCAATATAGCGTTGTTCTTTCGCTGGAGCAATGAACGATTCCGGCATATCATTGGTAGGAATTGAACCTTTGTGTAACGGTGCGTGCATTTTGAACTGGGCGGGGGTCTCTCCGTACAGCTTTTTGAAAAGTCTGCTGAAGTAATAGAAATCCGTATACCCGACACTTTCAGCAACATGGCGGATAGGAGCATCTGTCCCTGCCAGCAGGGTTCTGGCTTGCTGCATCCGGGTCCGGCTCACATACTCCATGGGACTGCAATCATACTTACGCTTGAATACCCTCACCAAATGATGGGCGCTGTAGTGGAACAGCTCAGCCATAGCTGTCATAGAGAGGGGCTGGCGATAATATTCCCGGATATAACGGGCGATCTGTTCAGCCAGATCCGGTTCCGCCTGCTGCGCTCCGCCCAGCTGGAGCTGACGAAATTGTTCAGACACGAACTGATAGAACAGTCCGGTCACCTGCATCCGTTCCAGCTCCCCTCCGCTTTTCCAAAGCTGAAGCATGCGCTCTTGCAGGGAGAGGATCATCCAGGGATCGCTCCCTTGGAAGACATAGGGCTGCTGGAACGGATTGTGCTTGCCCCCCGCCAGGTCTGTGAATGGACTGCCGGGACAAGGCTTGTATAAGATCAGGTAATAATCAAACGTACTGCTCAAGCAGCAGATATGAAGAACTGCACCTTTTCCGCCATGTACGACCTGGTGATTGCCTGATGCGCTCCCATACTCGTCCAGCATGACTTTGGCTTCACCCTGATTCGTGAACACAAACGCACTTGAAGGCAAAGTATAACTCTGAAGCTTCTCTCCCGGCTGCATGATCACATGACGAACATCCAACACTTTCACAGGCACATGATTCCATAACCGTATTCTTTCTGACCACTCCATAGAAGCACCTCTATAAATAATAAGCTTACATACTTGTATAACTCTCTTCATTTATCCTCGATCCGCTTGAGCAATCAGCTTGGTCATTTCCTCTGCCTGCAGCAGAGCCGAGAGCGGATCGGACAAGAAGTAGTTCTCCCATTGCAGCTCTATGATCCCGCAGCCGGCTGCCCGGTGAAGTTCAGTCATATCCGGCATGTACCCCTCCCTTCCACTCTGCTTGCTTCTTAGAACCAGCAGATAATCCTCCGTGTATTGGGCAATGTCCTGCTGATCAATCCAAATCGACTCATGTCCTTGCTCGAACAGCTCCTGCCACACTTTCCATGGCGGCTGCAGCCCCAGCACTTCATAGGCAGCTCTCCCGCCCCGGGTGGCTGCATTGCCTATAACCCGAATCTCCTGACTCCAATTCGGGTCAATCACAGTGAACGTCCGCCGTTCCGGGCATTGCCGCAATATCGCATTCCGCACATAAGCTGCCCGTGTCTCATATTCGGTAATCCACTTCGCCGCTTCCTGAGTGCGGTTCAGAATATGCCCCATGGCGGCGATCCCTTCCCCGGCTGAACGGAAATGATCACTCTGAAAGACTACTGTAGGAGCTATCCTCGCAAAGGAAGCAAAGGCTGTCTTGTCCCAGGTAATGATCAGATCAGGTTCAAGTTCAAGCACCTTCTCTATAGATACCTGGTTGTGGTTGCCGATATCTTGTACCTCAGAACCTATATACTGCCCAAGCAGCCGGTTGCTGTCCAACAAGGTATGCGGAGCTCCCACAGGTGTCAGACCCAAAGCCAGCACTTCTCCCAGGCTCCAATCTATAACTACCCGCTCAGGCTTGTCCGGAATAGTAATCTCACCCATCACCGTTTGTATATTTCTTCTTTTGTGCCCGATACCCGCCATAGGGGAAGTACGCCCTCTTGTCTGTTCTATAAGGGTCTCATGGGCCATCTGTATAGTGCGCGGTTGCAGGATTATCCTGTCCTGTATGCCTTCTCTTTCACAATCGCTGATCTGCCGCCTGTAATAATCGGGAGATACACCCTCGTGCTTCTTGAAAAAACGGCTAAAGGCATAGGCGTTGGCATAACCTACCCGCTCTCCGATTTCCTGCAAGGTTGCTTCCGTATGCAGCAGCTCATAGGCTCTATTCAGACGAATACGCGCCAGTACCTGCCCGGGGCTTGTCTGCAGCTTGCTCTTGAACAGTCTGGTTAATAATCTCGGACTGCAATGGGTCACAGCAGCAACATGAGCTACAGTCAGGGGGGTACCGTAATGATCCTGCATATATCGAACAGCCAGACGGGTACGGTCAGGACCAAAGAGGCTGATCTCCTGCTGCTGCTGATGCATCTGCTGCAGCAGCTCGTAGAGCCACTGGTAGAATATCGCCGTGACTTGAATCCGTTCAAGAAAAGCTATATTTCCCCACTTCTCATACAGCCTGGAAGCAAGCTCCAGTAGCGGGAGCGGATAATGCGGCTTCAACCCATATTCACACTGTAAGGTTATGCCGGGAAGCTGCTCATTCAGCGGTTCCTGCACCTCCCCCTCAGTCTCAACCAGCATATACATGATCGAGTACAGCTCAATCCCCGTGTCAGCCTTCATACGCACAACGGCGCCTTTACTTCCGTGCAATACATACCAGCCATCCAATGCATGAGGCGTCTCATCCAACCACAGCTGGCCCCGTCCCTGCACCAAAATAAAGGTATGGGAGGACAGCCGCTGCTCTCTGTATTCCCTTCCCGGTTCCATGCCTGATTGACGGATATCCAGCAGACGGACCGCCTGATTATCCCAAAGCTCAATATACCCCTCTATATTCATAAGAAAACTCCAGTCTCAATGCTTGAACACTTCAAGATTCGTTATCATCTGTCCCCATAGTATATGATAATGATTCTCAGTGCAATGCCTCCCATGTTCCGAAACAGGTATGCCGAATGTTCCTGATTGGTCATTGTGTAAATAGAGACCACCTTCTATAGTGATAATAGTTCTCAATAAGAAAGAGGGTCGAACATTATCAAAAGGTTCAATTTGTACTACATAGCCTTATTGTGTATGCTGGCAATGGCTATATTGCTCACAGGATGCTCTAAGCAGAATTCCGGCCGTCCAGGGAATACAGCCGACCATTCACAGGATAAGCGTATTCTCTCAACTGTAAAAGGAGATGTGGAGGTCCCTGCACACCCTTCCCGGGTGGTTGTGGACTGGAACATTGGCAATGTGCTGGCTGTTGGGTTGACGCCGGTAGGCGTTCCGGGCAGTTTGCTGGACTACGGGGAATTCCTGCGCAAGCCGCTTGAAGGCGTGGAAGATATCGGCAACCATAACGAGGTATCCTTGGAGAAGATCATTCAGCTTAATCCGGACCTGATCATCACCTGGAACCAGGAGGCTTATGAAGCTTATTCCAGAATCGCCCCTACTGTCGTATTCATAGCCGATGATTATGACTCCATGCAGGCAGAGGTCAGCGCAATGGGAGAAATTCTTAACCGTCAGGAAGAAGCTCAGAAGTGGAACAAGTCCTTCGGGGAGCGGACCCAGGCCGCCCGTGCCAAAGCACAGGCTGCTGTGCCGGCTGGCGCAACCTTCACGATAACGGATTTTAACTGGTTAAAAAGTGTGGGCATTGTAGGCAAAAGTGCAAATCGGGGCGGCAAGGCCGTCTACGAGCTGCTTGGATTGACTCCTGCTGAGAAAGTAAAGACGGAGCTCTTTGATCAGAATAAGGAGAGCATTGAAATCAGCTCCGAGGTGTTCGGGCAGTATGTAGGTGATTATCTGCTGGTGATGAAAACAGTAGGCGCATCTGACGAGACCCTTCCCGGGATATGGAGCGAACTGGATGCAGTCCGTAACGGCCAGGTGTATGAGCTGGATATTCATCAATACCTAAGCTCAGACCCGTATACCTCTATCCTGCAAGCGGAGGATATTGCCGAACGACTGGCCAGTAAGCAGACGATGCTCAAGTAATGTAAGAAATAAGCGCACAATAGCGAACGGGGGTGCAAAGAATGAACAGTAAGGATGGAATCCCGCCTGCGGGAGCCTTCGGACAGCTTGATCAGATGTGGTTCAGGCTTCGGAGCAGCGAGCAGAACAGCAGTCTCACGGGAGGGTGTTCACTCCGACTGCAATTCCTTGAATCGCATCTGCTCCTGATTCCAGTTTCGGGCCGGGGCTGGATCACTGTGGACGGCAGGTATGGCGAACTCAGAGCGGGAGCTGCCTTTGTCTGCCTGCCGGGGCAATTAATCGAAGCCTGCCTGGACAGTTCGGGCGAACCGAATATATACATTCTGCGGTTTGATGTATTTAGCCAGCCGAATCTGCCTGTACAACCGGGCCGGATAAGCTCAACGGAGCCCCCGCTCCCCTTCTCCCTGGAAGGAGAAACAACGATGTCTTCTTCAGTTACATACAGCAAACACTGTGAGGCTATCACCGCTTCCCTTGGCAGTACAGACCCCTTACAGCAGCTTCTTGCCCAGAGCAGATTCTATGAGCTGCTGTTCAGTCTGCTCAGCGATGCCCGGCAGCTGCAGCCTAGCGATACCGATACGATTATGGAACGCGCCAAGACCTATATAGAGCAGCATTACCGTGAAGAGCTTTCTATCCGCCTGCTGGCGGGTGAAGCAGGTACAAGCGTAAGGCATTTCATCCGGTTGTTCAAGCAGAAATATGGTCTCAGCGCGATTGAATACCTGACCGAATACCGGATCAGACAAGCAAGAAGTCTTATGCTGCCGCATACGAATTATGAATTGAAGGATATCGCCGCTTATGTCGGTTACAAGGACGTTCCTTATTTCCGGCGCAAATTCAAGCAAATTACCGGTGTAGCTCCGGCGACCTTCATGCGGAATGCCAAGCTGAAGATCGTTGCCTACCACGGCAGCCTGATTGGGGCGCTGCTTACCCTGAATATTATTCCCTGCGCCGCACCGGCTGACCATCCCTGGACAGAATATTACCGCCGTAAATATGAGACAGATGCGGTTCTGCCGCTTGCCCAAGATGACGCTATCCGCATCCAGCAGCTTGCTTCCCTCCGCCCTGATTATATTCTGGGGCTGGAACCATCGGTCAGCCGGAGGATGTTACCGCAGCTTCAGGCGATTGCCCCCACGTTCTTTGTGTCTAAGCTCCAGACGGATTGGCGCACGCAATTACACTTCATTGGAGAATGCGTGGGCAGAGCACCGGAAGCAGCAGCTTGGCTGAACAACTATGAGCGTAAGGCCAAGAGCATCCGGGCGCAATTAGGTCAAGATTCAGCCATAGGCAAGCTGCTCCTTGCCCGCATATCCGGGCAGTCCATCACCTTGCTATCTACGCGAAGCTTAGCTGAGGTATTCTATGATGATCTGAATTTCATTCCGGCGTCCGTTGTGGATCGTAGACTGAGCAATCAGACAATAACCCCGGAGGAGCTGTGGTCGTCAGATGCGGACAAGCTGCTGTTCATAGTGGATGAGGATGCAGCTTCGCAAGCCTTATGGTCTGCATTCCGGGACAGAGAGTCCTTGCTGCCCCCTGATCCCGCAGGGTTTTCACGAATCGAGTACCTCCCTCCCTACCC
Organism: Paenibacillus sp. FSL R7-0333; assembly: GCF_038000365.1. Lineage (NCBI taxonomy): Bacteria > Bacillati > Bacillota > Bacilli > Caryophanales > Paenibacillaceae > Paenibacillus > Paenibacillus sp. FSL R7-0333. The sequence goes on along the minus strand of NZ_JBBOBZ010000001.1, from coordinate 3,166,470 downwards.
TTGGACAGAGTATAGCTCGTTCACCCAGGAGTTGGTTCTTGACTCCGCGCTGGCACTCTGGCGTAATCAGACATGAAATATTGGCGCGATTGTCAATAGTCGAATCCTTCAGATTGTTTTATACTCCTAACAGTGATATTGATTCTCACTCTCAGGTGAGATGACAGGTATTCATACTCAGGAGGTTATTGAAGATATGCGACAGATAAGACAAAGAATGGTGTTCTGCATGGCGATAGTATTAACATTGTTAATGACGGCTTGCTCCAACAACAGTGGACAGGCCAAGGTGGCCGCAGACGCCGAAGCCGATTTCCGGGTAGTAGGCAGTGAGAAGGGCGAGATTAAGATCCCGGCCCATCCGACCAGAGTCGTCGGCCTATCCGTAGTCTACCCTGAGTTTCTACAAGCGTTAGGCGTTACGCCCGTTGCTGTACAGAACTACCAGGAGGAGTTCCCGACTTATCTAGAGGAGCCCTTCAAGGATACGCTGAAGATGGGCATAGCCCAAACTCCGAATTTTGAAATGATTCTCTCTGCCAATCCTGATCTGATCCTCGCCCCTACATGGTGGTCGGCTAAGGATTATGACCAGTTGTCGGGGATCGCTCCGACGGTTCTGCTGCCGCAGCGCGATGACTGGCGGGATGAGCTGAAGGATATCGCCGGGGTACTCGGCAAGACGGAGCTTGCAGAGAAGGTAATTAAGGATCTGGAGGCTCAGGAGGCAGAAGCCAAGCAGAAGCTGGATGATCTGGTGGGTAATGAAACGGTGATGTACATGATGGTGATGCCGGGCAGCTTCGTTCTTTACGGGGATCAGATTGACCGCGGAAAATTCCTTCACACTACGCTTGGGCTGGAGATGATCCCGAATTTCCCGACTAAAGATCCTTCCTTATCCATCTCACTGGAGAAGCTGCCGGAGTATAATCCCGATCACATCTTCCTTCAGTTGAATAACGAGGACGATGCCGGGGTGAAGAAAACCTATGAGGATCTGCTGAAGAGTCCATTATGGAAGAACATGACTGCGGTCAAAAAGAACCAGGTCTACACCATGGCCGGCAAGGATTGGTTCAACCTGGGGATGTCTCCTCTGGCTAACCGTTATGCGGTGGATGCGGTGCTTCAAGCCTTTGAAGGCAACTCCAAATAAAGGGGGGCTTCAGATGGGCAACACTGGCGAGCTCCAGAGGGCTGAACGTTACTTCATCTCCCCTGAAGCTGTTGAGAACGCAGTGGTTACTTTACGACTGACAGAATTATGTATGCCCGCACATGCTGAGCATCTGCTTACCACTTATGCTTCCATGCTTGGGACTGAGGATAAACGTATAGCGGCAGCCATTTTCTGCACATGGATCGCCGGGATCTGCGGAGCCAAATACGCACTGCTCACAGCCGCAGATCCGCTGGCTCATGCCTTGCGGCTAAATAACCTGTCTGTGCAGCTCGTCCGCACGGATGGGTATCCCGAATTCGCCTTCCCTATCCATAACCACCGGGAGGGTATCAATGACCGGAACAGGAATAGAAATGAGATCATAGATGAGCTTGGGTTGTTCTACACGAACGAGGTCAGACCAATTATTGCGGCGCTTGCCGAGGCTTCACAGACCAAAGCGGTGATGCTGTGGAAGCATGTCTATAATCAGTTGTATACTTTTATCGAAGAGGATGCTCTTGACGCCTCCAATGAGTGCAGCCGCAGCCAGATCCACAGGCAATTCCAAGCTGTACTCTGGGAGCTGACGCCGGAGGCATTCGGACTTCGCAGCAATCCGTTCCGTATCACACCCAAGTTCCGGAGAGACCCCCACCCTCCGCACGATACGATATCTGTGAAGGCTACCTGCTGTCTGGCCTATAAACTCAGAGCGGATCATGACTATTGCGGCGGATGTCCTATCATTTAACCGGCACGGCCTAATAGACTACTCACCGGCTTGGAACCTTTTCCCAGCCGGTTTTTTCTGTGAAATAACATACTTCACTCTACAAGAATATCCGCCATATTCCGACATATTATTTAAGAGCTTTCGCTCTAATACATATCCGGGAGATGACCTATGTCACAGCTAATTCAAAAACGGCCAGTCCGTTCAACCAGCATCGCCAACACATTGGCCATTGTACTGCTAGTCATTATTCTTGTCGTCTTCTCGATCCTGGGTACCTTCTTCTATTCCAGCACCCGAAGCATTCTAGTAAGCCAGCAAGAGTCGATGCTGATGACCAAGACACAGGGAATTGTCAGCCAGTTCGATGCTCTGTTCAAGGAGAAGGGCTCACTGGTCAAACAAATGTCCACCAACTCGATTTTCCAAAAATATATTGAGAGCACAACAGCAGAGCAAATCACCACTTCCCCCCACGCCGCAGAAGCACTCGCCACACTGGCGGACATTGTAAAGTCTGAGCCCTCCTTCGCCGATGCCTGGGTGGCCGGGTTATCCGGGAAGGGATATTTCCTCCAAAATGACGGTCTGACCTCTAAATCGGACTTTGATATCCGCGCCCGCCCCTACTTCAAGCCTGTATCCGAATCCAAGGGTCTCTACTATTCTGAACCTTACGCCGACGTCATTAGCGGCAAAATGCTGATGGGCATTTTCTATCCGATTCTGAATGAGAGCAGCCAAATGATCGGCTTCATTGCCGCTGATATTGCTTTCGATGACATCCCGCAGATCATGCAGAGCTACTCCTTGGGAAGCACCGGGTTCTCCATTCTGGCTACCCGCTCTGGCGATATTCTCTATCACCCGGATGAAGCCAAGGTACTGAAGGAGAAAATCACAGAGAGTCCGGGCGATCTAGGCGCCATCGGTAAAAAAATGATTAACGGCGAATCCGGCGTATCGCTCATTGATGATAATGGTGACCCCCGTTATATCGGCTATGCCACCAGCAAGGATACCGGATGGTCTGTAGGCTTAACCATTACCCGGCAAGAGGCGCTTAGCGAGCTGACGTCCTTCACCCGGACGACCATCACCGGTTTTGCTGTCGCCGCTGTTGTCCTGGTGTTCATCTGTTATCTCACACTTCGCTACCTGTTGCGCTCCATTCCAAAACTGCTGGCCGCTATCAAACGGATTGCAGACGGAGACCTGACTGTTCAGCTCAATGATGCCTCTCGCAATGAAATCGGACAGATTGCTCATGGCATTGCGGGCATGGTCCAGAAGATTCAAGGTATGATTCAGGTGATCCATAATACGACTCAGGTGCTGGCCCAGTCCTCCCACAACCTGCAAGCCATCTCAACCAAAACCGCGATAACTATGAACGAAACGGCTACGGCCATCAATGAAATTGCGAATGCCACCAACTACCAGTCCGCTGAATCCGAGAGCATTCTCCACAAAACCGGTGCATTATCGGATCAAATTGACGAAATCACCAGTGAAGCCAAGGCTGTAGGAACCATGGTACAGACCTCTGCGCAGCTCAGCAGTTCAGGCCTTGACTTGGTGGAACAGCTCTCCAAAGCCGCAGAAGACAATCACAGATCCACACAGGCGATGTCATCACTTATTGAGGATATTGATCTGAGCCGTCATGAGATATCGGGTATCGTAGGCACAGTGAACCAAATTGCCACCCAGACCAATCTGCTCGCTCTTAATGCTTCCATTGAAGCTGCCCGGGCAGGTGAACATGGCAGAGGTTTTGCCGTGGTAGCGGGTGAGGTGCGTAAGCTTGCCGAGCAGACGGCCCGGGCTACCGAGGAAATATACAAGAAGGTCAGCGCCATTGAGGAAAAAACAAACCTATCCGTAGAACACACTACTCTTAACCTTACGATTGCAGAAGAGAACGCCAACTCCGTAGAGAATGCGAAGCAGCTCTTCTTCAGCTTGAACAGTGACCTGGAGGAGCTGAAGGTACGGATGCTGCAGATCAGCAATAACACCTCGATTGTCCACAAACACAAGGATGAGATTCTGCAGGCGATTGAGGTCATATCTTCGACGACCGAGGAGAATTCTGCCTCCACTGAAGAGGTAAGTGCCAATACACAGGAGCAGCTCGGCAGTATTGAGCAGGTCGCGGAATTATCCAGGGAGCTGAGCGTGATCTCCCTGAAGCTGGAGGAGGAGCTGCGGCAGTTCAAGCTGGAATAAAAGGATACGCAAAAACATCGCCAAGTAGAGATACTCACTTGGCGATGTTTTTGTCATTCGGAGGCATTAGCTCGATCTGGTGCTATTTTAACATATATTTGCTTATCGTCTTAGGCGCATAACTCCTCGAAATGTACAGCTCCCCGCCTCCCGCATAAATGTAATTATGCCCGGTTTCGTAGTCATGCCAGCTTGTGGAGAGATGATATTTGATCTGCAGGTTCGCCGGGTCAAGCACATAGAAATCTTCCTTCGCTATATCCCCCTCAAAGGTCTCAGGATCAATCACAGCCGGACGCTCCTGCCATTGGTACTGCTTCTCGACCGTAATCTCGCCCGATGGCGTTATCCGGCTGTACCATTCGCGGTCCCCGGCTTCACCGATCTGTTGTTTACCAAGCAATTGGTTGTCTTTGCTGTACAATTTGTAGACGTTGTCGCTCCGAATCAGATAGTTGTTGCCTGTCGTATCAATCCGATCCATCTTGTTCACAGGACGCACCCACTTCTTGGTGCCGTTAGCGTCATAGCCGAATAACAGCCAGGTATCGCTACTGCTCATCTTAATCAGGAACGACCCGCCGCGAAGCGGATACACCTGGAAATCAGGATATTTAACTGCTTTGGGAGCGGTGTAGGTAACCAGCGGTTTCGTCAGAGTATCCAGACTCCGGTATACGCTGACTCTATTTGTATCCAGCTCCTTATGTACCACATAGCCGTTCGGCAGCACATCAATCACCCCTGAGGCCCATTTACCGGTCAGCTTAAGCTTGCGTACCTGCTTCCCGTCCTGACTGTACTCGGTAATACCACGAGAAGCTACATTGCCGCTAACCAAGGTTTGAATCACTATATTTCCGTTATCCAGCACCACCGGCGAGTAGGACCCGGTTATGGTTTTGGTCCATTTCCGTTTGCCGTTCGGATCAACAACGGTAAGATCATAGGGTTTGCCGCCCCACATTTTATAGAAATAGCTGTAGCCGTTACTGGCAGAATAAAAACCATTAGCAGTAAACGGCTTGTCGTTGGCCATGTCCGAATAGTCATATACCCAGTTGGCAGAACCGTTAATGCGGTCAAGGGATGAGTACAGCATGCCGGAAGATTTCGTCTTGCCCGGTGACACCGTTACGGTCTTGACTAGCGGAATGAACATCCGCTGCTTGCTCTGTAAGGTGTCTATAGTGCCCCAGAAGCTAAGGCCATCCGGCAGCGTATAGCTCCATTCCGGCTTCGGGAGCTGTTCCATAACTTTTGCCGCCGATGAGCGCCCGGGAAGCAGTACCTGTGCCGCCAGTAATAGCGCAAAGCCTGCGGCGAAAAATTTCAAGCGTTTTGATTTCATACTTCCATCCCTCGTTGTCTATGTATTTGTGTTCCAATCTAAACTATTATATGAGCACACCGACCCTAAGGACAGGTTATAAATGGATGCTATCTAACCAGTGTGTCCGGCCGCATTCCCGGCGCGTTTGCCAGTAACCCGGGCTGTCCATTACAATGACAGTAAACAGGCTGACAATGCCGATTCCCGGGAGGAGACTATGACATGGTAGCATGGGACCGTGCCGCATGGGGGCAATTAACGGTTGATGAGAAGAGGCACGCGATGCAGGGAGTGCTTAAACAGCTGCCCGCTGGCTTCAAGTGGCAGCGGTTAGAGAGGTTCGAACGTTACGGCCAGTCCATAGAAACGGGTGTCTTCGTATATGAGGGCAGTGAATACATGTACGTGCCGGGCGACACGGTGACCCTGGGCCGCTCAGAGGTACATATGTATGCAGAGATGTCTCCCGTCCGCGAGGCTGTGATCGGACCATTGCTCGTGCAGCGCCAGCCTGCTTCGGCAGGCTGGTACGAATGTTCCCTGGACCGGCTCGACCCGGAGGAAGATGAGGATGTGCTCGAAGCTATCGAAGAGTTCCGCCAGGGGCCGCATACCAGCTATGAATATTCCCAGTATTTCCGGCTGGAACGGGACGGTGACCGGGTTGTTGTGTACTTGTTCGATGACAGCGAAACGTTCGAAGAATGGTGCGAGTCGGAGCTGCCGGAGGGCTTCACCCTGCCGACTGAAGACGAATGGGAGTATCTGTACGGCGCAGGTGCACGAACGCTGTTCCCGTGGGGCGACGATATTGACGAAACCATGCGGCTCAGACATGTGTCCGGTTCAGGGGAGGCTAATGCTGAGGACCCGTATCCGCTGGAGCTGCCGAATGGGTTCGGGCTATGCTTCCCCGGCGATCCTTACATGAAGGAGCTGGTCCTCACACCGGACGGTATCACCGGCAAAGGCGGCGACGGCGGCTGCAATCTGCATGGCGGCCAAGGTGTTGCCCTCGGGTATCTCCCAACCGCGACCGCTTTCCGCGATCCTTATGAGAGCGAGCTTACATGGGAGGATCTGCTGGATTGCCTGGTGTACCGGCGGGTTGTGAGGTTGTAAGTATAAGACAAGCAAAAGCCACTCTGCGGGTGAAGGATGTAAGAGCTATGCAACCCATGGGGCTTTGGGCTGCCCATTGTATTCGGTTTTCCGCATACATTTGGCTCATGGGCTATGTGGCTGCCTATTGTATGCTGTTTTTCACATACATTCGGACCATATGCCTGCGTACCAGCAAATGTATGCTGTTTTTCGCATACATTCGGGTCACATGCCTGCGTGTCAGCACAATATATGCTGTTTTTCGCATACATTCTATTTCCTACACAAGGACAATAGCCGCCCTTCCTTCGCATCATGCGAAGATGGGCGGCTTATTAGATTCCATTATTAAAGTAAATACAGCTTCATGGGCTATCGGTTTCACACACCCTGCGATACAAGCTCTCTCTGGGCTGAAGCAGCTCCTTCTGTGTCCGAATCCGGGCTCTTATCCAGTTCTTCCACACGTGCCACATTCAATTCCTGCTCGTTCTGATGAAGCTCTTTGACCATATTCCTGTAGATATGGGCTTCTTGACGGTCCAGTCCGTCACGATTCTCTTTCATGATCCAGGTTTCCACGGTTCGCTTGAGAATTTCGCCTCTTCGTTCCAACAGTTTCGTATAAGTCAACGTTTCTTCATTCCCTTCCTGAAGCTAGAGTTCATACGCCAGGGTGAAGCTCTGATGTCACATCCGGCGTAACGTCTACTATTATACGGGAAAGACCCGGCTCACCCAATGCGGAGCAGCCAGGCTTACACAGGGTGAGGCCTGCTGAGCGGAGAAGAGACACACTCAGCACGAAGGGTTCGTAAAAGTTCGGATGGATGCTCCCATATACGGCAGGATAGAAGCAGAATTCGCCTACAAGTCAATATGTGTTTGGTTTTCCGCATACTTTCGGCCACCACAGCTTACTCTGACACATTGTGTTCAGTTTTCCGCATATATTTGGCCAGCTCAACTCACTCTGGCGCATTGTGTTCGGCTTGCCGCATACATTTGGTCCCCAAACCTTACTCTGGCACACTATGTTCGGTTTTCCGCATACATTCTGTTCGTGTCCGTACTACCGCTTCAGCTCCGCAGCTCCACACGGAACACGCTGCCTCCGCCAGGGCAGTTCTCAGCCCGTATGCTGCCGCCAAGCGTGTCTACCAGCTCCTTGGCAATGGCAAGACCCAGCCCATGGCCCCCGGCCTCCCGCGAACGGGACTGGTCAGGGCGGTAGAACCGCTCGAAGATCCGGCTCAGGTCTTCCGCAGGAATACCTACGCCTGTATCCTGTACCCCCAGCTTCAGCCACGTGCTGCTATTCTTCTGAATGAGCGCAGCCCGCAGAATGACCTGACCGCCTGCGGGCGTGAACTTGATGGCATTCTCCAGCAGAATGACCATGAGCTGCACCAGCTTCTCCTGATCCTGCTTCACCGGAAGCTCCGCCGGAGCTTCGAGGGTAAGCCGGATCTGCTTCGCTTCGGCCAGCACGCTCAGGCCGGAGATCGTACGGGCCAGTTCCGGCGCAAGGTCGAAGCGCCGGAGGACCTGCTCCAGCAGCCCGGCGTCATTGCGGGCCAGCAGGAGCAGGTCCCGGGTCAGCGCGGTCATCCGCTGGACCTCGGAATACATCCCGTTCACCACATGACGGGTGAACGCCTGTTCATTGATGCTGTCCTCCAGCTTCAGCGTCTCGATGGAGGACAGCATCACGCTCAGCGGTGTGCGGAGCTCATGCGAGGCGTCCGCCGCGAAGTGCTTCTGCCGGTCATACGCCTCGCGGACCGGCACCATCGCCTGCCGCGACATCACCCGGCTGAAGACGGCGGCCAGCAGGATGAATGCCGCTGCGATGGCGGCCAGTACGCCAAGAAGCCAGCGGAATAACTGCTGCTGGAAGGTGACATCTTTCCCGGCATACAGGATGCCCGCAGGCTGCCCCTTATGCTCGAAGACCCGGCTGCCGAGCAGATAAGCAGCCTGCGGGCTGTCCTTGGGATCATTCCCCTTATGCAGCAGGCCTGGCCCCTGCTCCAGCTCCACTATCGCAAGTCCCTCCGCTGTCTTGGCCGCCCCGAAATCTGCCAGCTTCAGCACTTGCTCCTTCAGTCCCGGCTGAATCTCGCCGCTACCCAGCAGACCGCCCTCCGTATTCAAGATCACGTAGAATGACTGATCCGCACTGAGCGTAAATTCCTGATTCCCCGGCCCATGGTCCCTCCCTTGCAGCAGTTCATCGAACATAGGTCCTTGCAGCTGCTTCACCTCGGCATCCAGCAGAGAATTAAGCCGCTCCTTCTGGTTATTCCAGATCAGGAGATGCAGAAGCAGATAGATGATCAGGAAGGACAATAGCAGAAATACGCTCATCACCGCACTGTACCGCCAGGTAAGCCGCTTTTGGGTGCGTGCGAACAAGTCATTGCCGGAGCGGCTGGCCCCGGAATGAAAAACATTAAATTTCAAAGCTATACCCCACTCCCCGGATGCTGTGAATGTGCTGTTGTTCTCCGTCCAAGACGGCCAGCTTCTTACGGAGCAGCTTGACCGTAGCATCGATGGTCTTGAGCGTAACCTCAGATTCCATCCCCCAGATCCGGTCCAGGATCACCTCGCGGGTAAGCACCGTGCCCTGGTTCTTCAGGAGCAGATCCAGGAGCTGATACTCTCTGGGCGTAAGCTGAACTTCCTGCATCCCTGCCGCAATCCGGTGGCTGTTCCGGTCCAGCACCAGCTCTCCGATCATGCATGTCTCATTCTCCAGCGGGAGGAAGGTCCGTCGGCCCAAGGCCCGGAGCCGGGCCAGCAATTCATCAATTTCGAACGGCTTCACCAGATAATCATCCGCACCCGCATCGAGTCCGCGAATCCGGTCCTCCAGCGAATCCCTGGCCGTCAGCATCAGGATAGCCCCTGGATAACCATCCTGACGCAGCTGACGGCACACCTCCCGGCCATCCCGCTCCGGCAGCATCCAGTCCAGCACCAGCACATCATAGCCGGAGACACTGGCGAGATCATAGGCTTCATCCCCGGAAGTGACCCATTCAACGGTGTATGCCGCTTTCTTCTTAATCATATGTACGATCAGTTCACCCAGCCGGGTATCGTCTTCCGCGAGCAATATCTTCATGGGGTCCTCCCCTTCCTCTCATCAGGTGCTTGTGTCCTGTACATTTCTCAATATATCAAGATACCACATTCCAGTGAAAATCTGGTGAAAACAATGCAGTTGCCCTTTCTCCGTATTTTCACACTGGGAGTATAGAGTAAGCGGCAAGCCATACATTACCCCTAGCGGGAAAGGATGATTCTACGATGACTTCACCACGTAATCTATTCACTCCAAAAGCAAGCAAGCTGCTTGCAGGCACCTTGACGGCAGCACTCATCCTAAGTACTGGCGGGCTGAGTGCCTTCGCCGCCTCTTCCCCATCGGCTACTAGCGTTTCGAGTCCAGCCCCGCTGCTTCCGGCTCCTGAAGCTGGCCTTCCGCCTGCTGGTACAGAGCCGCTAAGCCCGCCAGCCGGAGCACCCGGCGGCCCCGGCTTAGGCGGTCCCGGTCTCGGCGGCCTCGAGACCAGCGACCTGCTGGCCACGCTTGGCCTGTCGGCCAGCGGGCTGCGCACAGCGCTTGAATCGGGAAGCTCGCTTAGCGCAATTGCCAAGCAGCAGAACGTGGACTCTCAGAAGCTGCTCAAGCTCACCGCAAATGCAATAGAGGCCAGACTCAGCCAGGAATATAAGGATGGACGTATCACCGAGAGCGTGTATAAGAGCCGCCTCAGTGAAGTCTCCAAGCGTGCGGCGTCCCTGCTGAACCAGACCCGGCCGAAGCCGCCGGTGCACGGTTCAGCACCGGCAGATACGGCTGAATTGCCGCCGCTCGGGCCTGGGCTGGAAAGTCTTGACCGCTCGGAACTCGCCGGACTGCTGGGAATCAGCACCAGCCAGCTTGCCTCCGGTCTCGGCAGCGGACAATCCCTTGCCGAACTGGCAGGCACAAGCGGAACCAGTACGCAGAAGCTGATGGATCTGGTCGCCGCTGCCCTGACCCAGGATTTGAAAGAACGCCTGGCCAGAGGAGACCTGTGGACGGATGAATATTCAGCTGAACTGGCGAATGTACAGACCCGGGCTGCTGATCTGGTACAGCATGTGCATCCGCTGCCCCCGCATCTCCTGCAGAATGACAAATAAGCTAAGCGCATAGCGGAAAATACAATACCGAAGAGCCTGTGTCTAACGATGCAGGCTCTTCGTGTTAAGTGGATTTTCCAGCAGGTGCTAGAATAAAAAGTCGTTTCCACTCGAATTCTGTCAGGGAATTAGCTTATAATGATCACACTGCGACCTGACCGAGGATGGAACAAGACTAAGCAATCCAGAATAACCCCAAGGAGGAAGTCCATTGTATAAGGTGCTGATTGTAGATGATGAAGTTTTTGTGCGTAAGGGCTTGATCCGGATTCTGAGCGAATGCTCGCCGCAATTCGAAATTTGCGGTGAAGCCGAGAACGGGGAGCAAGCGCTTACCCTGATTGAACAATTGAACCCGGAGCTGGTGATTGCCGATATCCGTATGCCCGTGCTGGACGGGCTGGGACTGATCAAGAAAGTGAAGACGGAGCTTGTGCAGGAGCCGATTTTTATTATTTTGAGCGGATATGCCGACTTCTCCTATGCCCAGCAAGCCTTCCGGTACAATGTGTCGGATTATATCCTCAAGCCGGTTGACGAACAGGAGCTTACGGTTGCGCTTGGCAAAATCGCCCATATGCTGAACAAAAAGCAGCTCCTCTCCATCACCCGGGAGAAGCCCTTGGTCGAGACGGTCATCGAAAGCCTGCTGCAGACGCAGCCTGATGATCAGGTCATGGGACGGATCGCCTATGCACTGGAGCTGCCTCTCACCTCTTCCTATACGTACCTCATCGCAGAAATGCAGGATCAGCTTCCTGCCGGAGAAGTCGATTATCTGCCTGCCCTGAAGAACTCTCTGCTGCGTTATTTCCGCCAAGAGGCTCAGACTCTGCTTCTTCATGTACGCCCGAACAATCAATACGGGATGATCTTGCCCGGCCAGTGGATGGATGAACCCCATCCTTCCCCGTGGGGAGGCTACCGTACGATGCTGGATACACTGGAGCGGGAGCTTGGAACAAGCATCGCTTTGTTCGTTGGCAGGAAGGTAAGCCATCTCAATCAGATTGTAGCCTCCGGGGCCAGTGCGGAGCAATGCCTCCAGTACCGTTTTGCCGCCGGCTTCGAGGGCATTTATATGGCGGACGAGCTGCTGGAGCTGCCCTTATACTATTTCGATATCGATGAAGGATTGCACAGCAAGCTGATTTACGAGGTCGAAGCCAATGACAACAAGGGTTACAGCTCAACTGTGGATGCTATTTTCACCATGTTCCAGGAGCGCCACTTCGCCCCCGGGGCGGTGACGAACACGATCCGGCGCAGCATGATTGCCATCATTAATATTATCCGCCAGCTCGAAGGTGACGAGAACACGCTGCAATGGATGACTGAGCTGCTCAACTGGCCGCTGAAATACCGCAATCTGAGCCAGCTGAAGCAGGTATTCCAGCAGTTTATCGCCGAAGCCGCAGAGTATATCGCAGAGAAGCGCGGCGGCAAGAGCGAAGGCAATATTGAAAAAATCAAAAAATACATCGACGGGCATTACCGTGAAAATATCTACCTCAAGGGCATTGCCGCCGATTTCGATATGAACCCGGTCTATCTTGGACAGTTATTCCGCAAAACCTACGGCGTGTATTTCAATGAATACCTGCTGACCCTGCGGATTGAGGAGGCCAAGCGCCTGCTGCGGCAGACCAAGAAACGGATGTACGAAATCGCGGAGCTGGTCGGCTTCCAGAATGCGGATTATTTTGCCACCCAGTTTGAAAAGCTTGAGAATATGACGCCGACTGATTATCGCAATATGATGATTGGGCAGTAAATAAGGAGGCTCCCTGCCGTGTTCAACTTCCGTCTGAATCATATGAAGCTTAGAAGCAAGCTGATTGTCATCTACATTGTATGCGTGTTCATTCCGATCATCCTGACCAATGTAATGTTCTATCAGGTGACCACCGCCAATATCAAGAATCAGAAGACCGCAGATGCCGAGCAGGCGATGAATCTGCTGCAGGCTGAGCTGCGGACCGTAATTGAAGATGCAGCAGGCATATCCTACCTCTACTCCATTGACCGGCAGCTGATCCAGCATCTGAATACCACTTATGCTTCAACGGACCGCTATGTGGAGTCGCTGAACGCCATATCGAATCTGTTCAACCGGACTGACAAAGAGAACAAGGTGCTGAGCTCCTCGGTGATTATGACCGACAATCCAACCGTTCTGGCCTCAGCCCATATCATTAAGCTGGAGGACAGTATGCGCCAGCAGGACTGGTATAAGCAGATCAGCCAGTTCAGTAACACCCACCCTCATCTCTATGTAACGCCCGACAGCATCAGCGTGATCCAGCGCCTTACCGACCGCAGGCTGGAGACCTACGAGCATGTGCTAAAAATCGACCTGAACATGAACTATATCCGGCAGATTCTGGATCTTTCCAGCTTCAGCGGTGATTTCTATATTCTCGACCCGTCGGGCCAGGCCCGCTTCGGTCGTCTCTCCAGCGGTCAGCCCAGCGGGCTGATTACTGCGGCGCACACCCTGACCCCAACTGAGATTCCCAAGCCCAAGCAGGCCATTGTAATCGACAAAACTTACCAGAATAACCGCTATCTAAGCGGCTGGTCGATTTACGGCGTCCTGGATGAGACCCTTATTTTGTCTGACGTCAGACAATCCGGGCAATTTATCCTCTGGTTTGCCGGTATTAACTTCCTGGTTCCTACCATCGTAATTATGATTATGTCCCGTTCTATTCACACGCGTATTAAGAACATTCTAAGGCATATGAAGTCTGTAAAAGACAAAAACTTCGGACTGATCCCCTACCACCTGGAGCGGGATGAGATTGGCGAGCTTACCGTCGAGTTCAACCGGATGAGTAAACGCATTGAGAACCTGATCAATGATGTATATGTTGCAGAAATACAGAAGAAGGAGCTTGAGCTGCGGCAACGGCAGGCTCAGCTGCATGCGCTGCACAGCCAGATCAACCCTCACTTCCTGTTCAATGCGCTGGAGACGATCCGGATGCGCAGTATGATGAAGGGCGAGACTCAGACGGCCCGGACGATTCAGAACATGGCGAAGATTTTCCGCAAATCAATCATGTGGAAGAGCAGCTTTGTTACGATCCGCGAGGAGCTTGAGTTAATCGAGAGCTTCCTGGAGATTCAGAAATACCGCTTCGACAACAAGCTTGAATATCACATCGAGGTGGACCAGTCACTGCTGGACATTGAAATTCCGAAGATGGCCTTCCTTCCGTATGTGGAGAACGCCAGTATTCACGGGATTGAGAATATAGCCGGCATCGGGTATATCAACATTCAGATCGCCCAGGAGAACGGGCAGATTGTCTTCGTCATTGCAGATAACGGCGTAGGCATGGACCAGGCAAAAATCAGTGAGCTTATGCATTACCTGGAGGATGCGTCCGCGATGGGTGATTCGATCGGGATGAAGAATGTAATCACCAGACTGAGAATCACCTACGGGGAATCGTTCACCTTCTCCATCACGAGCGAGCCCGGAGCGGGAACCCGCATTTTGCTGCGTCTGCCCCTGGAGAATAAATAAATATAGGGTATACCTTAATTATTCAAAGACTGATCTAAGGTTTGCCCTGTAACAAAGTTAAACGCTTTCTTTTATAATGAGGATGTTCAATAGCACAAAGAAAAGAAAGGGGATATGAAATGCGTACAAAGAAATGGTTGCAAACCGGACTGGCTGTTGTTATGGCTTCCGCACTCCTCGTAGTTGGCTGCTCCAACGGCAACTCAGGGGAAAAGAACAGCGCGTCCGGCGGAGAAAACAGCGAAGTCAGCACAGAACCGGTAACATTCACTTACTTCGGCTTCGGGGCCAACAAGGATACCATGGCCAGTGATACCACCATCGGTAAGAAGCTTCAGGAACAGACAGGTGTAGACTGGAAAATGGAATACGTAGTTGGCGATGGAAGCACCAAGTCCGGTGTTATGATTGCCGGCGGCGACTATCCTGATGTCATCTCTCCAGTCGGCGAGCTGGCCAAGCTGCTCGATGCCGGTGCATACATTCCGCTTAATGATCTGATTGAGAAATATAGCCCTAACATCAAGCGTGTCTATGGCGACTACATGAACAAGATCAAGGATGAAGAAGGCAATATCTATATCCTTCCCTTCACTGCAAATGTAAACGGATACTTATCGCCGCCAGATCCAAGCAGCACCTTCTGGATGCAGAGACGCGTCCTTAAGGAATTCGGTTACCCGGAAGTGAAGACGCTTGACCAGTACTTTGACTTGATTGAGAAATACCAGGCCAAGTACCCTAAGGTGGATGGTAAAGACACCATCGGCTTCGCTACTTTCGCCGGTACAGCCGGTGAATTCTTCACCATCACCAACCAGCCCATGCATCTGGCCGGTTATCCGAATGAAGGCGGCGTCCTGGTGGACATGGAGTCTCATGAAGCCAAGCTGTATCAGGGAACCGAAGATGAGAAGCGCTGGCTGGCCAAATTGAACGAAATGAACGGCAAGGGTCTGGTTGACCCTGAGACGTTCACAGCGAACAAAGACCAGTATCTGGCGAAGCTGACCTCCGGCCGTGTACTCGGATATGTCAACTATTCCTGGCAGATTAACGACGCCACGAACAATCTGAGATCCGCCGGTAATGACGATCTGCGTTACGTTGCCCTTCCGATCGTATTTGACGAAGGCATTAAAGATGCTTATGTTGATCCTCCGTCCTTCGTGAACAACCGCGGGCTGGGTATCTCTGTCAGCGCGAAGGATCCGGTCCGCATCATCAAGTATTTTGACAACCTGCTGACCGATGAGAACCAGAAGCTTGTCGAGTGGGGCATTGAAGGCGAAACTTACACGAAGAACGCTGAAGGCCGTATGGTGATGAGCGAAGAACAGCTGACAAACCGCAACGACAATGATTTCAAACGTAAATTCGGCTTCGCATATTTCGATTATGAATGGCCGCGTTATGGCGACAATTCCGTGTATGATGACGGCAACGCCCACGTTCCGTTCAACCAGCCGGAAGTTGCAGCGATCAACTACACAGATGGCGACAAAACACTGCTGGAGAAATACAACCTGAAGACCTTCTCCGACTTCTATGCCGAGCCGGTAGAGCGTCCATGGTATCCTGCCTGGAGTATTGAGAAAGAACCGGGCTCCCCTGAGCAGCTCTTCAGCCAGAGAGCCGGCGATTTGCAGCAGAAGTACTATCCTCGTATGGTGCTTGCTGCCCCTGGCCAATTTGAAAAGGTCTGGAGTGAATACCTGGCCGAATACAACAAGCTCGATGCTAAGGGCTACGAAGAATTCATGACTAACAAGATCAAGGACCGCATCGACGGCAAATGGTAAGCGTCCGCTTCCCAGATGCAGCATGATAAACCGGGAAAAGTGAAGCACAGCCTTCACTTTTCCCTTCTACACTTGTTAGCAAAGAGAGAATATGGAGCTTGGAAAGGGGACGGTACAGGTGGGAAAAACCGCTGTGCAGTTGGCAAAATCGAATAATACCGGTACTTCGCGCTTCAAAACCTTTTTTAAAGAGCTATCTAAACAAAAAATGCTGATGCTGATGTCATTGCCCTTTCTGTTATGGGTGATTATATTCAAATACCTCCCGCTATGGGGATGGACCATTGCTTTTCAGAAATTCAAGCCAGCCAAGGATCTGTTCGACCAGAAGTGGGTCGGCTGGGACAACTTCAAATTCCTGTTCCAGGAACAGCAATTCTATCGCGTTCTTCGTAATACTCTGGTTATGAGCTCTATTAACCTGGTACTAGGTTTTGTAACGGCTATTGTTCTGGCCCTGCTGCTGAATGAGCTGCGCAATGTATTCTTCAAACGCACCGTGCAGACAATCAGTTACCTGCCTTACTTCATTTCCTGGGTCGTAGCGGCCAATATTGTACAAATGGCACTGGCACCGGAAGGGATCATCAATGTGCTGCTGGTCAAAGCGCAGCTTATTGATCATCCAATTCTGTGGCTGGGCGAAGGCAAGTATTTCTGGGGAATACTCGGGGTTACGGAAGTCTGGAAGAATGTCGGCTGGAATACTATCATCTATCTGGCAGCCATCACCTCCATCGACCCTTCTCAATATGAAGCGGCTGAGATTGACGGGGCATCCCGTCTACAAAGAATGTTCTATATTACCCTGCCGGGTATTAAGCCGGTTATCGTACTGATTCTGATTATGAATCTGGGCCATATTCTGGAGTCCGGCTTCGAGGCGCAGTACCTGTTAGGTAACGGGATGAACCTCGACTATTCGGAGAATCTGGATATCTTCGTACTGAAGTACGGGATGCAGATGAATAACTTCGGGCTAGCCACCGCAGCAGGTATGTTTAAGACGCTGGTCAGCTTCATCTTCTTGATCGCAGCCAATAATATCGCCAAGCGTATGGGCGAAAGCAGATTGTACTAGAAAGGAGGACACAAGTAATGGCTAAATCCAAAACCAATTCATACCGGAATTCTTCGTTGGGTGACCGAATCTTCGATATATGCAATACGATCTTCATGATTCTCTTGGTCATTGTTACCCTCTATCCGTTCCTGAATATGTTTGCTCTATCGTTCAATGAAGCGAATGACTCTGTCCGCGGGGATATTTATATCTGGCCTCGTGAATGGACGCTGCGCAACTTCGAGTATGTATTCAGTGAATCCAACATCTTCTTTTCAACGTTTGTCTCTGCAGCACGGACGGTAATCGGCACTGTGGTCTCCGTATTCTGTACAGCGATGCTGGCCTATACGGTAAGCCGTCCGGAATATAAGCTGAAGAAGTTTGTGTCCGTCACGTTTATTTTCACCATGTACTTCAGCGGCGGTCTGATTCCAGGCTACCTGCTGATCAAAGAGCTGAACATGCTGAACAGCTTCTGGGTCTATATCATTCCGGGCATCATCGGCGTATTTAATATGATCGTCATCCGCTCCTTCATTGAGGCACTGCCTGAGGGATTGATGGAATCGGCCAAAATCGACGGCGCAGGCGACTTCATCACCTTCTCGCGCATTGTGCTTCCGCTGACCGTTCCGGCGCTGGCTACCGTCTCCCTGTTCGTAGCGGTCTATCAGTGGAATTCCTGGTTTGACGTCTTCCTGTACAACTCCTCAACGCCAAGCCTGAGTACGCTGCAATACGAGCTGATGAAGATGCTGTCAACATCCAACACTGCGATGTCCAGTTCCTCGGCAGCCGATGCCTTTGCGAACGCGCAGGGCAACAAAGCGACTGTTACACCGACCTCTATCCGTGCTACGATGACCATTGTGGCCAGTGTGCCGATTATCATCGTCTATCCGTTCCTGCAGAAGTATTTCGTCAAAGGGATGGTTGTCGGCGGGGTTAAAGGCTAATTGTAAAAAGCTGTGCACATAAACAAGCGATCTTCGGAAGGCCATGCGCCTTGTCTGAAGATCGCTTGTTTTTTAATTTCTTTTGCTTGCCGTCAACTCCTGCTCCAAACGGGATTTCGTAGCCGTATCCGGCAAATAGAGCATAATCCGCTGATCTGGATCATTAGGGAACTGGAGGGTAATATGTTCAAACTCCAGTACTCCAAGCTCAGGGTGATACAGCTTCTTATAACCGTCAAGGCTGCTGGGCGCATCATGATGCTGCCACATCCTTGTGAACTCAGCGCTCACACTCTTAAGATCATGAATTAAATTGCTAAATGAAACATCCTCCAGATAACGGGCTCTCGATGTCTGGAACTCGGCTACAATTCTCTGGGAGACATCATGCCAATCCTCTGAACCCTCCCTCCAGACAGGGTCGGTGAACTGGCGCCACATCAGATTGTGATCATGCGGAGGTGACGGCCGGCTAATCGAAAATACGGCTTCCGCCGCAGTATTCCAGGCCAGAAAATCACACCTCCTCCCTATTACATAAGCAGGATTCGGATTGAATTCGTCCAGCATCATCTGGACAGACGGACTGATCTTCTCTTCAGTAGCAGCCAGTTGAGGCGGTAGTGACTCTCCTGACAGTAGAAAAAGATGCCGGCGCTCATTGGGGGTTAGCTTAAGGGCCGAAGCCAGACTCTCCAGCACACCCACTGAAGGACTGATATTACGTCCCTGCTCAAGCCGCGTATACCATGAAAGACCTATACTGGCGAGTTGAGCAACTTCTTCGCGGCGTAAACCTTGTGTCCGGCGGCGGCTGCCGGCTGACAGTCCGACATCATGCGGCGAGATCGAGGTTCTTAACTTTCGCAGAAAATTCCCCAAAGCTAAACGGCGTTCACTATCATTCAACTAAGAAGCCCCCTTATCCTGTCACTCGTAAGCCTACCATAAAGAAGGCTCTCCTCCCAAAACAATAGCCAAAGTATACTCAAAGTGATCAAGGATATCAATATGCCTAAGGAAAAGGAGAATCAACATGACAAATCATTCGGGACAATTATTGAAGGACAAGGTGGTAATGATTATGGGTGCCGGACGGGGGATCGGGGCTGCGGCAGCAAAGTGGTTTGCCATGCAGGGCGCCTCGGTGATGCTCGTCTCAAGGACAGAATCTGAGCTGCGTTCACTCAAAGATGAGATTACGGCAACCGGAGGACAGGCGGAATATTTCACAGCCGATCTGGCAGACGCGGGCGGCGCTGGGGAAGCGGTCAACGCCACAGTAAGGCGGTATGGACGGCTTAACGCCGCTTTCAACAACGCTGGTATCGGAGTCACCATATCCTCTTTGGTCGATGAGAAAGAAGAGGATTTCGACCTGATTCAGTCTGTAAACTATAAAGGAGTCTGGCTGTGCATGAAGGCCCAGATTACGGCAATGTTGCAGACCTCCGGATCAGGGGCAATTGTCAATACCAGCAGTGTCGGCAGCTTAAAGGGTAATCCCGGCTTGGGTGCCTACGGCGCCTCCAAACGCGGAGTTAACAGCCTCACGCAAACAGCTGCCATCGAATACGGACCGGCGGGCATTCGGGTCAATGCCATCGCCCCCGGCACAACTATGACAGATATGATTCAACAATGGGTCTCCATCAATCCTGAGATTATCGAGCAAATCAGTGCCAAGACGCCCCTCCGGCGTCCGGCTGAACCCATAGAAGTCGCACAGGCTGCGGCCTGGTTACTTAGTGATCAAGCCTCCTTCGTGACCGGGGTCATCCTGCCGGTAGACGGCGGACTGAGTGCCTAAAGGCCGCTTACCCTCCCCTTTTCTATCCGGCTAACTCTTGTCTCTGGAGCTTATAATCCATACATTGGTAAACTGAAACATGAATGAATTATAATATACAGGTAAAGTAGCCCGAAGACGTTCATGTTAGTAGTCGGGAGAGCGGGGAGAGGACATTACTATGAATATAGCTGTTAAATGGTTGCAGAATTTCAGAGACCATGATAACCGGCAACTGCTAAAGAACTATGAGGTTACAGCGGAGCTTATCCGCACACGGAATTTGACAGCCTGGGCTGATGCAGAGCTTCAAGCAGAGTCCCTCCGTCTTCAACAAGCCGCCCGGTCAGGCGTAGCCCTGGACGAGCTGCTGGTGGATGCCTATGCGTTAGTCTGTGAGGCTGCTAACAGAACACTCGGATTACAGCCCTATCATGTCCAGATTATGGCCGCTATCGCACTACACCAGCGTATGCTGATCGAACAGCATACCGGTGAGGGCAAAACCCTCTCAGCCGTAATGCCGGCCTATCTGAATGCGCTGACCGGCAAAGGCGTGCATGTGCTGACCTTCAATGATTATTTGGCCCGGCGGGATGCGCAGTGGATGGGTCCCGTCTACCGCTTCCTGGGACTAACGGTGGATTCGGTTCAAGCGGGTATGAGCCTGTCTGAGAAACGTGCTGCCTACAGAAGCGATATCACCTATGTTACGGCAAAAGAAGCAGGGTTCGACTACTTGCGCGATACTATTGCGCTTACGGAAGCCGCTACGGTACATCGCCCATTCCACTACGTCATCGTGGACGAAGCTGATTCCTTGCTGCTTGATGAAGCACGGGTACCGCTTGTAATCAGCGGCGAATCTGAGGTCAGCCTTAGTGACGGCATGCGATACGCGGAACTGGCCCGGCAGCTGCTGGCTGGAGAGCATTACGATTATGACGAATTCCAGCGGAACGTATACCTGAACGATGCTGGTGCTGCCAAAGTAGAAGAGTTGCTGGGATGCGGTAATCTCTATGATAGCCGGAATAGTCAGCTGCTAACCTCACTGAATTGTGCACTGCATGTGGAGACCTTATTAACGAAGGATATTGATTATATCGTCCGTGGCGGTGCTATCGAGCTGATTGAAGAGTATACCGGACGAGTGGCCGAGAACCGGTATTTACCGGACGGACTACAAGCAGCTTTGACTGCCAAAGAAGGACTGAAATGGACTGCTGGCGGGAAAATTCTCGGTACGATCACCATTCAGCACTTCATTAGCCTATATCCGGAAATCTGCGGAATGACAGCTACAGCCTACGCCTCCGCTATGGAATTCAAGGATATCTATGCTCTGCAGGTGGTACAGATTCCGCCGAACCGGCTGAGCGTCCGGACCGATCACCCGCACCGGATCTACACGCATAAGGAAGCCAAATATCAGGCGCTCGTGCAGGACATCTCCTCTATTCACAGGGAGGGCCGCCCCATTCTGATCGGGACCGCAAGCGTTGAGGAATCGGACATGCTGGCTGTGGAGCTTGCGGCTGCCGGGGTTCCCGCTCAGGTGCTGAATGCGAAGAATGATGCTGAGGAAGCTGATATTATCGCCAGAGCAGGAGAACTGGGCGCCGTAACGGTCTCAACGAATATGGCGGGACGCGGTGTCGATATCCGGCTCGGCGGCGGTGATCCGGTACAGGCAGACGCTGTCGCCCGGCTCGGCGGGTTATATGTCATTGGCACCCATGTGAACGAAAGCGTGCGGATTGACAACCAGCTTCGCGGGCGGTCCGGCCGCCAGGGCGACCCGGGGGCTTCAGTCTTCTATGTCAGTCTGGAAGACGACCTGATGCGCCGCTTCAGTTCCCCTACCCCAGCCCATGCACTCAGACAGCAGGAAGCTATTGAAGAGCCTTCGCTTGGCCGGAAGATCGCAAGTATTCAGCAAATTGTAATGAGCCAGAATTTCGAAATCCATAATGAGCTGAACCGTTATTCGGATATGATCGAGGACCAGCGGCGGATTCTATATGCGGAACGCCTTAGCATCCTGCTGGGCGAGCAACCGATAAGCCCTGCGGAACAGCGGGTTCGGCTGTTCTATATCGATGAATGCTGGGCTGACCATCTGGCCTTCGTCTCCTATCTCCGCGAAGGCATTCACCTGGAGAGCATCGCCAGCCGCAGCCCGATCGATGAATTTCATACGCAGATTACCGGAGCATTCGATCAGATCCCGGGTAAGATCGAACGTGCGGCAGAGACTATGCTGGTCAGGCTCGGCGGGTCTAATGATCCGGCTGAATGGGAACGGCTGGGACTTAGGAGCCCTGCTTCAACCCGGACCTATATAATCAACGATCAATATCTCCAGAATAAGCGCAGCTCATGGACGGGAACGACTATTGTGGCTTTTTGGCTTCGTCCAATTGCACAAAAGCTATTATCCCCCTTCATTAAGCAGCCGAAATACTAATATGGCTCTTATTGCAGAAGTGGAAACGGCTAGGCCGTCCTTAGGAGGATGGCCTAGCCGTTTGAAGTTAGTACAGAGAATGAAAGGTATTCTGTCGATACCCTACGAGCAGATAATCGCCGCACCTGTGGGTGGGATTTAAAACAAGTGGAAAAACGTATCTTAATTTTCACCTGTTTGTTGAATTCAGGAAAATAAGTGGATAAACAGCAGCTGCTACTATCCATTTTCGCTATTAGACGTTCTTGGAGACGAATTAAGTGCCTTTTTTCCAATTGTTGTCGTCGCAGGGCTCCAGTAAATGGATAAATTCCATCTATTTCCTGCTAGTAGAGCGTCAGAGTTAAATATATGGATTGGATCAGTAAGAGGAAACCACCTAAACTATTAAGTTCGGTTTAATACGAAAATAAAAGTCGGGATGCGACTGATGCACCCGACTTATTTTCGCATACAATTTGTCCCAATGAATTCACTCATTTAATCCTTCAGTCCTCATCATGCCCAACCACAATTTAAAGACTGATGCTCTACTAGTGCAACATCAGATTTAATATTGTGAATATGATCATTACTGGACCTTAACGAGCCAGCTTCTCATTTTCACAGCAGTCATTCGGATGCTTTAGGCGCTGGAGCGATAGTAATTGCATTTTGTACAATGGATTGCTGTAAAAAAGGCTTCGAAATAGAATCTAATGTATTCCGTACAATTGAATGTTGAACAAAGGCCTGTTTTCACCCAAAACACAAGATTCTACTGTATACAATACAATAGAATCTCATTTTACGGTCAGTAATCCATTTTCTATTGCAGGAAATACAATCACCTACTTGAATGCTACTTAACTGTAGAACTCCCAGAATACAAGCTGGGCCAGCAGAATTGCCATCATCACCATAGGCACGATGACGGACCAAGGATTACGGGCCGTTGAAGCAAGCGGCGGCGACAGCTGCTTCATCTTGGTTATAAACAGCGCAGCGATAAGCAGTGCAGCCAGTCCGGTTAGCGCAATATTCACTATAATCTGCGGATACACCTCCGCATAGGCACGTTCATTGTTGCTAAGCATCCGTAAGGCCAGCACCAGATTGTTCACCACCAGACCGGTACCGGTTAAGGTCAGTCCGGCCGTCAGCTTCCGGTTGGCGGATCGGGGTGCAGGACGGTTACGATGTGCTCTCCTTTTGCCCAGAAGCATCTGTACCAGCCAGACAAACGGAGCAACTACGAAATAGACAATCACCAGTCCCGCAAGTGCTGCACTGGTCAGCAATACAGGCATGGACCGGCCCGGGGGCAGCGGCAGATAATCGGAGGTGTACACCGAGATAGCCTCTACCTTCCCGTCCTTCATTGTGGCATACAGCATCGGCCAGGCATCCAGTCCTGAATCCCCGCCCGTCTTCTCATAGAGGTACGGCTGAACCTGCTGATAGCTTCCGCTCATCCCGGCAAGTGACACCTGAAGCTGATCTGCTCCCTGAGGCTCAAGCTTCATCATCGTCAGATATGGGAACAGCTTCATGAAGCCAAGGCCGGGACGGCGCGCCGCGACGAATCGGCCTTCCACCTCTGACACGTCTGGCAGAACCGCTGCCTCCGTCTGCGCTCGTTGTCCCACAACTGCTTTGGTCAGACCATGAACAATATGGGATTCGCCCGCCTGATTCGTCATGACGACAACTGCAAACCGGTCTTCAGGCACAAGCATAAGATTGGTGGCAAAAGCAATCGTGTTCCCGCCATGTCCCAGCGTCCGGTGTGCCCCGGGATACTCCCAGAACCCGTGGGCGATGCCCGGCATGCCTCCCTCAGCGGAATGACTCCGGGTCAGCATCGTAGCCAGCGTACCTGACTTCTGAAACAGCGGAGATTGCTCTCCGGCTGCGGGCATGAGGGCCATGGCAAATTTGGCGAGATCCTCCGCAGTCCCGTTATTGCCGCCGTTAGGGTACATAGACATATAATTCCATGGACCTTGCTTGAAGGAGCCTTGTCCGGCGAAAAAATACCCTTTGGCCTTGTGCTTCAGCAGCTCCGGGCGGTCCTGCACCACAGAATACGACATTGAATGCTTCATGCCCAGCGGCTCAAAAATATGCTGCTGGATGTATTCATGATAAGGCTGTCCGCTGATTCTCTCTACAATGTAAGCGGCCAGTGAGTTGCCGTAGTTCGAATAGGCGACTACCTCTCCCGGTCTGTAGATCTGTGCCGGCTGAGCCAGCTTCAGACCTTCTTCCAGTGACCGCACTTCCTCAGGCGACTGGTAAGCCATATCGAACATATACTCTTCAAATCCGGCATTGTGGTTCATCAGATGCAGCATGGTGATCGGCTCGTCATACTCCAGCTTGGTCAGGAAATGCTCCGGCAAAAGCTTACGGATATCTTCATTCAGATCCAGTTTGCCCTGCTCAGCCAGCTGCATTACGGATGTCCATACGGCGAGCTTGCTGATAGAGCCCCATTCCATGACCGTATCCGGGGAAACGGGGATCTGCTGTTCCACGTCGGCGTAGCCGTACCCCTTGGACAGCACGACCTGTCCATCCTTAACCATCACAACGGAAGCGCCTACGGTCTGCGTTCCTATGTATTCTTTTACATAATCGTCTACAAAAGCTTCCAGCCCGGTCAGCGGAATGCCGGATGGGGTAGCTCCCCCTGCTCCTACGCTGCCTTGCTCTGCGGCAAATGCTGTAATACCGCCCGATAGCAGCAATAGCACCGAGAGCACTAGTGTGAATCCTCTTTTCAAAATAAAACCTCTCCTTTAGTCGAGTAAAATCCTGCAGCCTTCCTAATTCTAACAAATAACCTCGCCGATTACCGGAAAATTTCCTTTCGGCCGATTTCACTGATAGTATCTTTAGGAGAAGCAACATGATTATCTTCATGGAAGAAGGGCCAGCTTATGAATAAATTTTATACCACATTAGCTTATATAAATGAAGCATTGTACGCACCAGCCCGCTTAACTGTCAGTTCTATACGTGAAGAACTGCAGAACGCCGAATATGGAGCCGGTATATTTCAATTGGGTGCCCTCAACACAGAAGTGGCAGATCCCTTATTTTGGAATAGTTGATCCCATGAACCTTCACCCTATGCAGGGGTTAACCCAGTTGTATCTGCCAGCCATACCGTTTAGAATTTAACAGACCACACCTGCATCGGAAAGGAACTACATCTATGATTCTATTCATACACCGCAAGGACCTGCGGACTTGTGATCTGCCGGCCTTCGATGCCATCGCTTCGGCGCAGGAAGACTCGCTGCATGTATTAATACTGGAGCCGTTCCTACTCCGGAATAAGCGTTATCTGGAGCATAGCGGACAGAATTTCCTTCAGCATGTTGCCCGTCTTCAGCAGGAATATGCGAAACAAGGTAAGCTGCTACATCTCCTATATGGAGAGCCGGAGGCGGTCTTACAGCGTCTGGCCGGGGTACATCCTATCCAGGAAGTCAGCATCCATGCGGATTATACCCCTTATGCGCTCACCAGAGACCGGCTTCTGCAGGATACCGCCTATGCGCTGAACCTCCGGTTCCATGCCCGGCATGACAGCATGCTCTGTGATCTGGAAGCATTCATGGACTGGTGCGGCCGGAGTGAGCCGTTCAAGGTGTTTACTCCCTTCTACCGCCGCTGGCGTACTTTTCTCGCGCAGCGGTTCCAGCCGCCGTACGCTGCCGGGCTAAGTAGTCTGCGAACCGTTGCTCTTCACCCGCAGCTCGCAGAGGCCTTCCAGCTTCCCGAAGAGATTGCCCGGGAGCTTACAGTGCTGGCTCCCGCTGCAGAGCAGATGAACCCGGATCATGTGCTCGAGAGTTTCCTTCACGCAGACCTGCAGGATTACAAGATCAACCGGGATCATTACGCACATGAACGCACCAGCCGGATCAGCAGGCATTTGAATACGGGAGCGATCTCGGCACGGACACTATATAGCAGACTTACTGAAGAAGAGGATATCGGCGAAGATTGGCTGAGACAGTTAGCCTGGAGGGATTTCTATCTGGGTCAAGCACGGCTGGACCGGGATTTCTTCAATTATGAGAATGTATATGATCTCTCTGTGCTGGGGACCCAGCACTTCGAGGCCTGGGCTCAGGGCAGGACCGGCATTCCGGTCATCGATGCAGCTATGCGCCAGTTGAACGCAACCGGCTGGATGCCTAACCGGCTGCGGATGATAACGGCCATGTTCCTGACGAAGAATCTGGGCTGTCCCTTCATCTATGGCGAGCGTTATTTCCGGCTGAAGCTAAGCGATTACGACAACGCCCAGAACCGTGGCGGCTGGCTGTGGAGCTCTTCGCTCGGCTTCGATGCCTCTCCCTATTTCCGGGTGATGAATCCGGTCACCCAATCCCAGACCCATGATCCGGGCGGCAGCTATATCCGTACCTGGCTGCCGGAACGCGCGGACTGGTCTGATAAGGACATTCACCTGCCCGCCGAAGATGCCATTGTGGATCTGAAGCGGTCCCGGGCATACGCCATCGAAGTCTACAAGGAGATCATGCGGAGCCGGCAAGGCTGATAGTCTCCCAATCGCAATCGGATTCCGGTGATCATCAGAATTCTTTATTCCGATGAATCCGCACGGAAATCAGATAGGACACCGCGAACAGGAGAACAGCAAGGAGCAGGGTGGCATACCCGGTCTCAGGACCATTATAGTTCACATCGTCCATATACAGGTTCAGCAGCATCCACACCAGGAAACGAAGGCCCACCGATAGCCCTGCCGATATCGACACCATCTGCTCGCTTTTTTCCACACCGAATTTAAGAATGACCGGATAATAGATCGCCAGGGTGGAGATAGATAAAGATAAACCGAAGGTATACCCAGTGGACAGGTTCAAATGTGCTATGTCTCCCTTGCTTACATAGGTTAATGCCAGAGTAACCAGACTTACAGCGGTGCCCATGAGGATTAACATCAGGAAGGACATGTACTTCGCATGGATGACCGTTCTCCTTCTGATCGGCATGGTGAGTTCAAACCGGTTCCATTTAGAAGCCTCATCCATCTGCAGGGAGGCCCCGATGCTCAACACAAAAATCCAAATCTGCGCCGCGATGACTGCATTCAGTATGCTGTGATCCACCCCGGCAAAGGAAACCAGCGACAGAAGCAGCGCAATGCCGAGGGAAGATTTGATGTTATTTTGCAGTGAGTAATAATTATTTAACAGCAGTCCGCGCATATTATTTCTCCCCCTTTACGAGCAGCAGCAGAATCTCATCAATGGATACCTGATCCACCGTAATCCCGCTGTATTGTTGCCCGAAGCCTCTTCTGTCCTTCACCAGCACATCGGTCTGATGCTCCTTCACCCGGTAAGCCAGCCTGTCACCTTCAGCAATACGCCGGAACTGGTCGCTGGTGCAGCGGGCCACGCCGTAGTCATAGATCAGCTCATCTTTCATCGCAGTCAGAATGATCTTCCCTTGATGAATAAAGGTGATATAATCGGCGATCTTCTCCAGATCGCTTGTGATATGAGAAGACATCAGTATGGCGTGATGCTCGTCCTCAACGAACTCCAGGAATACCTCCAGAATCTCCTCTCTGGTAATGGGGTCGAGTCCCGAGGTAGCCTCATCGAGAATCAGCAGCTTGGGATGATGCGACATGGCGGCGGCTATGGCAAGCTTCATCGTCATGCCCCGCGAGAACCCGCTGATCCTGCGGTCCATAGGCAGGCCGAACTTCTCCGTGAGCTTCACATAGACCTCCTGATCCCACTGCTTATAGATACCACGCATGACCTTCCCCAGCTTCACCGGGGTCAGCACCGCCGGAAAATTGGCCGAGTCCAAAACAACGCCGATGTCTTCGCGCAAGGCGATGTCTTCATCCTTCATCTCCTTGCCCAGCAGCCGGATTGTACCGCTGTCGATCTGAACCGTGTTCAGAATGGACTTGATTGTTGTCGTCTTCCCTGCTCCATTCTCACCCACGAACCCCATAATGGTTCCGCTGGGAATTGCTAATGATACATTGTCCAGCATAAAGCCGGAGTCGGCATAGGACTTGGTCAGTCCGGTGATTTCCAAACTAAGATTCATGATTACCCTCCTTATAATAGATAGTCAGCATCTCTACCATCTTTTCCAGTTTGATTCCGCCCGCACGGGCGAGCTCGGCTGCTGCGATGAGATGCTCCTCCACTTGCTTCTGCTGCTCTTCCTGAAACAGCGCCTGGCTCACGGCGGAAACGAAGCTGCCCTTTCCAACGGTAGTCTCGATGAAGCCATCGCGCTGTAAATCCTCATACGCCTTCTGTACGGTGATGACACTGACTTGAATGGATTTGGCTAAGGCGCGCATCGAAGGAATGGGATCTCCTGCCTGAAGCTCTCCGCTCATAATCTTGCCTTTGATCTGCGAGGTGATCTGCTCATAAATGGGCTTGTTCCTGTTACTACTGATGATGATCTCCACACGCTGCCTCCTTGCGCGAACAGTGTACTTATTGTACCAGTACAATATAACTGATTTCTTATTTTTTGTAAACCTGCTAAATAACCACACTTAAGACATACAAAAAAGGGCCAACCCCAGCTTGAGGTCAGCCCTTCCACATTACTTATTGTGCATTCGAGAAATGAACATGAATGGACACTACCTCCGAGCGCGACCCGATGCGGATCGGCGGACCCCAGAAGCCATAGCCTGAAGACACGATGGTATGAAGCTGCCCCTTCTGCAGATAGCCCCAGTCATTCTCGAACACTCTGGAGGTGATCAGATTGGCCGGCGCGATCTGCCCGCGGTGGGTATGGCCGGAGACCATCAGATCAACGCCCTGCTCCTGCGCAATCCCGAACTCCACCGGCTGATGCTCCAGCATGAACACCGGCTTGGAATGATCTATGTCCTTGGTCAGATCAGCCAGCTTGGCCCGCTCCTTATCGCTGTAGTCCTTCCGTCCAATCAGCGTCAGCCAGCCGCCGACCTCGACGTCTTCATCATAGAGCACCTGCATCCCGCTCTCCTTCAGCAGGCTGATGATCTCCTCCGTCCCGCCCTTGAACCGGTCATGATTCCCCAGGGAAGCATACACTCCGAGCGGAGCTTCAAGCTTCGCCAGCACAGCGCCGAGTCCCTTCTCCTTATACGGCCTGACATCATCATCCACGATATCGCCCGGGAGCAGTATCAGATCGGGGTGCAAGGCGTTAATCTCCTGCACCATCCGCTCCGCATGGCGTTTGCCGGATAAATAACCGAAGTGCATATCCGAAGCCATCACGATGTGAAGCTTACCGCCGGCCGGACCCGGCTTGTCAATCTGTACCTCATAGGAACGCACAACCGGGCTGTATGCATTATAGCTTCCATACCCGAGCAGGCTCACCAGCGCCAACAGCGTCAGGATACCGGACCACTTCTGAACCGCGCGGCGCGGCAGCCTACTCAGCCTTGTAAGCCAGACCATAAGATGCACGAGCGGCAGCAGCATGAGCAGCAGACTGAATATCGCCAGCCAGTAGCTGCCTATAACGCTTAGAATTGCCGAACCCGCCACCACTCTGGAGAGGATCAGCGAGCTGGCCAGGAAGATCAGCGCAATGATGTAGAACAGCCGGAACCGTCCGGAGACGACCGGCTTGATCCAGCCCCAGCCGCTCCAGCCAATATAGAAGACAATTAACGCGTATAAAGCAATGAATACTAGCCCAATGATGATAAACATGTTAACCACCTTATCTAATTTTCGGATAACATATTATCTCATGGCACCTTGGTCTTTTCCACTATAGGGACAGCCGGGCTTATTTAAGCTTATCCACCACTGCCTCTGCTGACAGCTTCCCGGAGGTCAATGCCCAGGCATTATTGGCGCCAGAGGGGGAGTCATCTCCCATGACACCGCCAACAACCTCGCCTGCTGCATAGAGTCCGGAGATAATCTGGCTGCTCGTGTTCAGGACTTCAAAGTCCGCGTTCACAACCAGTCCCCCCATGGTTGTAGCGAAACGCGGTTTCTGCTCTACCAGATAGTAAGGGCCTGATCCAATGGCTTCCTTCATGTAATCCGCTGAACGCCCGAAGTCCTCATCCTTGCCGGCCTTAACGAAGCCGTTATAGCGGTTAATGGTGTTCTGCAGCGCACCAGCATCCATTCCGGCAGCCGTTGCCAGCGCTTCAGCCATCTCGGCATGGAAGAAATACGGCTTAGATGAACCATTGTTCTTCAGCCATGTCTCAATATCACCCTGTGAGATTCCTGCTTCACCCAGACTGGTCTTGAACACATAGAAGGTTGCCTGATCCATTAGCAAGTATAGCATCTGATTCTGTTGCGTAAGTTCCACTTCCAGAATGCTGCGATTACTGGACTTCTCATTCACTACTCTATCTCCGGCACTATTCACCAGAATTCCGCTCTTTTTGAATGCAGCGATATTGCCGACAATGGTAGATTTCGCAATTCCCTCGGATACCTCAACTCCATTGGGGTAACGTTTCCCGTACTCCATCAGGCGGGTTGCGGCATCGATGCCGTCACCCTTGGCCATTACAATTCCGTCTCCAGTCGAGGAGGTCGGACCATAGTATAGAGCGGTCTTTAACTGATCGGAGAGCAGGTCTTTATTATTACCATAACCTCCGGTAGCCATAATCACTGCCTTAGCTGTAATATTGTAGGTCTTCCCGGTGCCGTCTTTGGCAACGACACCTGTAACAGCCCCGCTATCATCTGTAAACAGCTTCTCTGCTCTGGTCTCCAGGTGCAGCTCCACACCCGACTCTTCGACCTTCTGGCGGGCCTGCTTGGCGAATCCGGGTCCGCCCTGATCGTAGGCAAGCTCCCGGTCATGACTGTACTCTGCCAGCTTATGCAATCCGCCTGCCATATCGTATTTAATCCCCACATATTGATTCAGCCAGTCTGTAGTCTGCCCGACGTTGGCTGCGAACAGCTTCAATAACTCGGCAACGTTCTTATTGCCCCCGTTGGCAAGGAAATCCGTCACGATGCTGTCGGCACTGTCGTCGGTAACTCCAGCTTCTTGCTGAAGCTTGGAGAGTCCAACCACCTGATTGCCGCCGCTAATCGAGATGGCACCGCCGATGTAAGTCATTTTCTCCAGCAGGATGGTTTTCAGTCCAAGCTCATCTGCACGCAGGGAAGCGGACATGCCTGCCGCTCCGCCGCCGATGACGACTACATCTGTCGTTAAGTCCTCTACCTCGGTCGATTCCACTGTCTTCACATCATTGTTCAGAACCAGCGGATCTACACCGGCTTGGGTTACGCAATCGGCGACGGCGGCCAGGATCGCATCACTAGTGACGGTTGCCCCGGAGACGGCATCAATCTTCAAGGACTGGTTATCGACAATAGCCTTCGGAATCTTGGTAACGGATGCGTCACTGACCCCTTCGGTCTCCTTGAAATTTACTACCTTCACAGCGTCGATGGCATGCTCCGAGAAGGTAACTTCCACCTGCACCGCACCGTTTTTCCCGTCCGCAGATCCTGTATAGGTTCCGGCCTTATAGGTGATACCCCCGGCATCTTTAGAACTATCTTCATTTTTTGTACCTGAACATCCTGCCACAGATAAGATCACCAATGACACCAACAGCATAACCGACAGCATCTTCTTTACATTCTTTTTCCTCATTTGTACTCCTTCTTGGAACCATTTTTGTTAATATATAAAGGTCGCGATACGCCACTCTACTTCAGAACCCACAATACCTTTAGATAGGATGATCACCCATGACTATTGCACAGCTTCAATATTTTTTGACAATTCGTAAATATCTGAGCTTCTCTAGCGCAGCGGATGAGCTGTGCATCACCCAATCCGCGATATCCAAACAGATCAAATCCCTGGAGGGCGAGCTGAACACCCTGCTGTTCGACCGAAGGACACGGACGATCAGCCTGACGCCTGCCGGAAAAGAGTTCGTATTATATGCCGAGAAGATTCTGGCCAATTACAATGAGATGATGTCGAACATGAAGAAGCATGAGCTGCTCGAAACAGGCCATATATCCATTGCAACCATTCCCGTGATGTCACAATATGGCATGACTTCAATCATAGCCGGGTTTACAGGAATGTATCCGCATATCAAATTGCATCTGATTGAAAAAGAAAATGATATCATTGTATCCATGCTTCGCAATGGCGAGGTGGATGTAGCGTTCATGCGCACTAACTATATTCCCGAGGGGCTCTCCGAGATTCATCCGCTGGTGGATGATTTCTTAGTGCTGGTGGTCTCCAAGGATCATCCCCTGGCAGATCAAGCCTCCGTGGAGCTGGCCCGGGTGCAGACCGACAAGTTCATTCTGCTTAACTCGACTTCGGGTATATATACTACCTGTATGGAAGAGTGCCGCAAGGCCGGCTTCACGCCTGAGGTACTCTTCACCAACAGTCGGATTGAGACCATTATGGAGCTCGTCGCCGAGAATCTCGGTGTAACCCTGCTGATGAATCAGGTTGCCCGTTATGTGGATCATCCCAAGCTTAGCATCGTGCCGCTGGCCGATCCGGTTCTTAGCTCGTTTGCCATGGTGAATCCCAAGAATAAACAGAATACAGACAGCATCACGGCATTTATTGACTATGTAATTCAATCATCATCCTGAAATTTCATTGTAACTAATTTCACATTCTCCTTCATAAATAAAGTGTACCTAAGGCGCCAAGGCATGATTACATTCTAAACGCGCGGTCGCCATACAAACAATTCCAATATAGAAAGCATCTATTCCATTATGGAAAATAACCTGACCTGAAACGGTTCCCTGGAGGATTTCATCATGGCAAAACCTTTCTTTCCGCGGCTGGAGGGAAACAGCCGGGGCTGCTTGACCTTTGAGCCTTTTTTCCTGATTCCCTACAGCATGTTCTCTACTTATGCCACCCTGTACATGTATGAGCTTGGATTGACCGAGGTGAACATCGGGTGGATAACGACCATCGGACTCATCGTACAGGTATTCTCCTCTTTGCTCAGCGGTTATTTGACGGACCGGCTAGGACGCAAGCGGGCTATTCTGTATTTTGACCTGCTTAGCTGGAGCCTTGCCACCTTGTTATGGGCCTTCTCACAGAACCTGTGGTTTTTCGCCGCAGCTGCAGTGATTAACGGCTTCCAGCGTGTGCCGCATATCGCCTTTTACTGCCTGATTGTTGAAGATACCCGTCCCGCTGACCGGACCTATGTATTCACACTGCTGCAGATCATCGGGGTGATCGGAGGCCTGTTCGCACCGCTGGGCGGTCTGCTTGTCCACCAGTATGGCATGGTCACGGGCATGAGGATCATGTACGTGCTGGCCTTCCTCTTCATGACCTTCCAGTTCGTGGGCCGTCATCTAACCACCAGGGAGACCGAGGCCGGTATCCGCAAAAGGCAAGAGACCCGGGAGCTCGGCCTTAGAGAGAGTATGATTGAATACGGCGGCGCCTTCCGTGATCTGGGGGCTGAGCGCAATCTGCTGCTGATCTTCGGCGTATACATTCTGTTCAACTTCCAGGCTACGCTGAAAAGCACCTACCTGTACCTGTATCTGGCAGATTACATCCATCTGGACAGCGGCATCCTGTCTATGTTCCCGGCGGTATCCTCTGTCATCATGCTGCTGACCCTGTGGCTCTTGATGCCCAGAATCCCGGATCAGAGCGCAAGCCGTGCCATGATGGCAGGCTTCGGCTTATCTGCTCTGTCGAATGCCATGCTGGTTCTATACCCATCAGCGAGCTTTGTCTGGATCGGGCTGAGCACCATTCTGGCTGCCGTAGGCCTGATGATCAGCTCTCCTTATCTGGAGGCAGCCGTGCAGAACGCCATTGATGATGAGAAGCGGGCCAAGGTCTTCTCCATGCTGTCAGTCCTGATCCTGGTATTCACCGCACCTGCGGGCATTATCGGAGGCTGGGCATACAAGCTCGACCCGCGAATTCCGCTGTGGCTGGTAACTGCAGCGTTCGTCGCCTCGTATCTGCTGCTGCACCTGTACCGCAGACGGACGGCTTACAAAGACACTGTTCCGCAGCAAGCTCAGCAGTAAGCAAACAGGGATGCCCCTCGGACCCATTACGGCCGTTGAGCATCCCTGTTTGTGCTTTTATACTAATCTATGATGAGGATGAATCGGTCTTCACCTGTTCCTGCTCCTTCTCCAGCGCCTCCTTGAGATCATCCTGGACGCGGCGGCTCCAGAGCGGAACACCGGAGCGGTAGGCCGCCCGCCCGGTCAGATGAGCGGAGAGCGGAGAAGTCATGAATACGAACACGATTCCGAGCAGCAGCTTCGCACTGATGAAATCGAGGAAGAAGGCGAAATAGAGGAATGCGCCGCTGAGTACACAGAGCACACCGAGCGTAGCACTTTTGGCGGCGGCATGTGATCTTAGGTAGACATCGGGCAAGCGGATCAGACCTACAGAGCTGACTGCGCTAAGCAAGGCTCCGGTCAGAATCAGCAGGACAAACACATACTCAATGACCGTCTTGATCAGGTCCATGTTCAAACACCACCCCCCTTTCGATATATCTGGCCAAGGCCATCGTCCCGATAAAAGAGAGGATGCCAATCAGCAGAATATATTCTATAAAGGCTTCCGTCTTGAACAGGACCGAGAGGACGGCGACCATCGCCAGCAGATTGATACCGATGGTATCGAGTGCGGCTACCCGGTCAGGCAGTGACGGCCCCTTGACCAGCCTCCAGGCACAGATAGCAATGGAGATGACCATGATCGACAGCGCCACCATGAGAATCGATTGAATCATGAACGGGTCACCTCCAGAATCGCGCGTTCAAAGGTATTACGGATATTCGCATCGAACTGCTTCACATCCTGTATGTCCATGGCATGAATGTATAAGGTCCGGTTGTCTTTGGACACCTCCAGCACGACGGAACCCGGCGTAAGGCAGAGCATAGTAATCAGCACCGCCACCTCCCAGTCCGATTCCAGCTCCGTATGGTACATCAGGATAGCCGGGCGGATATTGAGATTCGGGCGAAGAACCGCCTTCACCACTACATAACTGGAGGCCACCAGCTCCCGCAGCAGCAAGGCCACCAGCTTCAGAATCGCCCATATTTTACCCAGGTACAGCCGTCCGTCGAAGAAGCGCCGCATGACCACGAGTACGGCCACCCCCAGCACATAGCCGACGATGAAGCCGGAGGCCGTCCAGTCATTATTCAGGAACATCCACAGGAAGGCGATCATGAGATTCAACAATATTTGAAAGGCCATCTTCATCTACTCCTTCATGACAGCATTAATGTACGCTGCCGGATCAGCGAGGACTGCGCCTGCCTGCCCCACATAGCCGTTCACCCACTCGGCGCCGATACCCATCAGGATGACGAGCACAAACAACGCCGCAGCCGGTACCATCATAGCTTTGTAGCGCAGAGGACGAATTTCTTCATCGCTCTTCTCGCCTCCCCAGAATACCTGCTGGAAGACTTTGATCAGCGAATACAAGACGACGAAGCTGGAAGCCAGAGCGATAAGCGCAAGCGCGGTATGCTGCTCCCCGAAGCCGCTGCGGACCATCATGACCTTCCCGGCAAAACCGCTAAGCGGAGGAACGCCGACCAGCGCCAGCGTCAGGACGAAGAACATCCAGCCCGTCCATGGATACCGGCGGATCAGACCGCCCATCAGCCTCAGCTGCTCCGTCCCCGAAGCTGCGACAATCAGCCCGCCCAGGAAGAACAGCAGTGCCTTGGCAACCATATCGTGCATCAGATAGAATACGACCCCGCTCAGCGAATCCTGGGTAGCCACGGAGATGCCGAAGGCGATGAAGCCGACACTGATGACAATATTATAATTGAAGATCCGGCTTAGATCATTATAGGCGAGTGCCCCTATGGCTCCAAGAATCATAGTGGCCCCTGCCATCCAGCCGATCAGCGAATGGGTCAGGCCCATATCATGGACAAAAATTAGCGAGAACGTTCTGGTGATGGCATACAGCCCCACCTTGGTAAGCAGTGCGCCGAACAATGCCCTTACCGCCTGCGGAGGAGCACTGTACGAATCCGGCAGCCAGAAGAACAGCAGCAGGCCTGCTTTGAGTGAGAACACCAGCAGCAGAAGCACGGCAATCACATTCATGACTCCACCCTGCCCGGCCTCTCCCACACGGATGGCCAGATGAGCCATATTAAGCGTGCCTGTCGCCGCGTACAGATAAGCAATCGCCGCTACGAACAAGGTGGAGGAAATTACGTTGACAAGGATATACTTGAGCGTCTCGCGCAGCTGTATCCGGGTTCCACCCAGAACAATCATGGCGTAGGAAGCAACCAGCAGCACCTCGAAGCAGACAAACAGGTTGAACAGGTCACCCGTCAGGAACGAGCCGAACACACCGGTGAGCAGGAAATGGAAGAATGTATAGTAGTAGAACCGCTCCCGCTCCTCACCGATGCTTGCAAAAGAGAAGAACAGGCAAGCTGCCCCTACCACCGCAGCTGTCAAGACAAGCAGCGCTGCGAACATATCAGCTACGAAGACGATGCCGTAAGGCGGAATCCAGCCTCCCATATACAGCGTCTGAATCCCATCGGTATGGACCTGGTATATAATGATAAGCGCTACTGCGATGTTCACCAGCACACTGATGGCACTGAGGATACGCTGCAGCTTAATTCGTTCCTTGAGAAAAATCAGGATGACCGCCGTAAAGGCCGGGATCAGCAAAGGCAGTACCAGCAG
Source organism: Paenibacillus sp. FSL R7-0333 (assembly GCF_038000365.1). Classification (NCBI taxonomy): domain Bacteria; kingdom Bacillati; phylum Bacillota; class Bacilli; order Caryophanales; family Paenibacillaceae; genus Paenibacillus; species Paenibacillus sp. FSL R7-0333. The sequence continues at coordinate 3,129,328 of NZ_JBBOBZ010000001.1, read as the reverse complement.
GTTGTTCATGGTCTCTCCCCCTTGCTTCCTTCCACATCATCCGTCCCCGCCGAGCGGTAAGCCCGGTAGGCCAGAACGATGAAGAACGCGGATACCCCAAAGCTGATTACAATGGAAGTCAGGATAAGCGCCTGCGGCAGCGGATCGACATAACTGTCCGCCTTCTCGCCAAGCAGAGGTGAAGCGCCCGTCTTCAGGCCCGCCATCGTCAGCAGCAGCAGATGAACGCCGTGAGTCAGCAGCGTCGTCCCGAGCAGGATGCGGAGCAGACTTTTGGACAGGACCAGATAGACACCTACGGTAAACAAGACACCGATCGCCAGGGCAATAAGGATCTCCATTAGTTATCCCTCCCGATCGTAAAGATAATATTCATCGTGACACCAATCACCGAGAGGTAGACTCCCAGATCGAACAGCATCGCCGTGGTTAGCTCCGTCTTGCCCATGACCGGCAGTTCAAAGTAACCGAAGGCCTGGGTCAGGAACGGAGCATCGAAGACAAAGGAACCGATTCCGGTGAGAAAAGCGATCATAATCCCGACTGCGATTAACTTGCGGTAATCGACGGGCAGCACCTTCTCCACAAACTCCGTACCGAAGGCAATCGCGATCAGCACCAGCGCCGCAGCAGCCATCAAGGCTCCGATAAAGCCGCCGCCCGGCTGATTATGACCCGCGAAGAACAGATACAGGGAGAAAGTGATGATGATCACGAAGGCTACCTTTGCCACAGATTGCAGCAATACATCATTGCTGCGGGTATAGCGGCGCGTGCTGGACTCCGGTTTGTTTCTGTTTAGAACAGGTGTATGATCCTGCTCCAGCTGCAGCTTGATCATCGAGTAGATGGCCAGCGACGCCAGCCCCAGCACCGTAATTTCGAACATGGTATCGAAGCCGCGGAAGTCCACCAGCAGCACATTGACAATGTTCTTGCCGCCGCCAAGCTTGTAACTATTCTCCACATAGTAGGTTGAGATAGACTCGAACGGACTGCTGCCTAGCGCGGCCAGCGCCACCAGCGTCATCGTGATCCCGAAGCCTAAGGCGATGATCAGCCTCGGCACTTTGACCCGCAGCTTGACCTTCTCCCGCTTCAGCTTTGGCAGATGCCGGAAGCAGAGCAGGAACAGCGTGACCGAGACCACCTCAACAATCATCTGGGTGAGGGCCAGATCGGGTGCGCGGAACAGGATGAACAATAGCGTCACCATGTAACCGACCATTCCGGTAAGCAGAATCGCCGAGACTCTGGACTTCGCAAATGGTACGGCGAGCGCACCGGTCAGCAGGACCAGTACGGCAACAACTTCAAAGAAGGTGACCGGAGCGTAGCTCCCCTGGCCAAACGTAATGCCCTCCGAATAAAGCATAGTACCGCCTACTACAGCGATAATCAGGGTGAAAATATACATCAGATAATGACGCATCGAACCGGTCATGTATAGTCCTGTCACCGCACGGGACAGTCCCTCCACGAGCCGGATACTCCCGTCATATACCTGTGTCAGCGTGAGGCCGCTGCGCCATTCCTTATCCACAAGGCTGAACCGGCCATATACGCGGTATACGATAATCCCGAGAAGGATCACGCCCAGCGTCATCCAGACCTCGGCGGTGAACCCGTGCCAGAAATAGATGTTGACGTAAAAAGGCGAGCTGGCTGCAAGCTCCGGATGAATGGCATTCATCCCCGGCACGATCAGTGTCCCCGACAGTATGTTCGGGAAGAAGCCGGTGATCACGGCCAGCAGTGCCAGAATTACTGGCGGAAGCAGAAGGCCGAAGGGCGCTTCATGCGGTTTTTTGTCCAGCTTCTCCGGCTGATATTTCCCGAAGAAGGTATGGAAGACCATAATCATGCTGTATGCAAAGGTAAATATGCTTGCAATCCACGCCAGCACCGGGAATATGGTAAAGAAGGCCCCGGGGCTGAAGATATCCAGCTGTCTGATATTCAGCACAGCCGTGAAGAACATTTCCTTGCTCAGGAATCCGGCAAACGGCGGAAGACCCGCCATTGAGAAGCTGCCGATCAGCGCTAATGTGAAGGTTACCGGCATCAGAGACACCAGCCCCCCCCAGCTTGCGCAGATCACGGGTATTCGTCTCATGGTCGACAATTCCGACCACCATGAAGAGCGAACCTTTGAATATGGCATGATTAATTAAATGAAAGAGTGCTGCCGTTGTTGCGGCGGTATAGAATACAGCCTGTTCCCCTGTATAGAAGGAAGCTGCCGATCCCATGCCGAGTAATCCCATAATCAGACCGAGCTGGCTGATTGTAGAATAAGCTAACAGAGCCTTCAGGTCCGTCTGCTTCATCGCCTGGATCGATCCATAGATCAAGGTGATCAGGCCGACGCCCGACACTATCCAAAACCACTCATGTTGCCCCGCAAACACCGGGCTGAACCGTGCTACCAGATATAAACCGGCTTTGACCATGGTTGCTGAATGCAGATACGCACTGACCGGAGTCGGTGCTTCCATTGCATCAGGCAGCCAGATGTGGAACGGAAACTGGGCCGATTTGGTGAAGGCACCCAGCAGAATAAGCAGCATTGCGGGGATGAACAGCGTTTGTCCGCTGATGTCGCCCACCTGGCTCCAGATCTCGCGGATGCTGAAGGTACCTGTCATCACATACAGCATCAGGAAGCCTGCGAACATCGCCAGACCGCCGAAGACAGTGATCAGCATCGACTTTTGCGCGCCGTAGCGTGATTTCTGTCTCCGGTGCCAGTAGGCAATCAGAAGGAAGGATGAGACACTCGTAAGCTCCCAGAATCCGTATAACACCATCAGGTTATCGGATAGGACGACTCCCAGCATAGCTCCCATGAACAGCAGCAGATACACATAGAATGGAGTCAGCTCTTCCTTGCGTTTGTCCAGATAAAAGATGGAATAGATAAAGACCAGGGTGCCCATTCCCGTGATTAACAAGGCGAACAGCAGGCTTAATCCATCCAGATGGAAGACCAGATCAATCCCAAGGGAAGGAATCCATGACAATGTCTCATATCCGAGATCCCCTCCCTTGATGACCGGAATACGGGTAAAGAAGTAGATAAATAACATCAGCGGTGCGGCCAGTACAAGCCATCCTCTATGGAGCTTGCGTACCCTCCCGCGTAGAAGCGCTATCATCAGGGCCATAAGAAACGGAACAAGAACGGTTATATGCAGCAAAGGCAAGCCTCCTTTTCCCTTCAGTGGTATAGGTTGTGAACACTGGTACTTACTTCCTGACAACAAGACCGGTTATAGCGGATCGGCCAAGTTCCCTTCACAGATATGCAAATATCTTGCTTTACCATCTTGCTCAATTTTGAACAAGCCATTCTCAAACTCGGTGTGCAATTCGTGGAAGTATTTCCCTTTAATGAAGTCTGTACCTTCCGGCTCATCGCTGAGCTGATACATTCCCTCGTTCTTCACCAAATAAGCGGTTACCCCTTCTTCATGGGTCTCTTCAAGACCGGCGCGCATACGCTGAACTGCAACTACATGCAGATCCATCATCTTCATCTTGCTGATCAGTTCATTAACGAAGTTGCGTTTAGTCAGCTCCTGCCATAAGGTCTGGGCCGATTGCCCGATGATAACCTGAGTGACTTCATGTTCTTCTGCCGCTTCAACGATCACATCCGTTGTCTTGCGGCCGCGGCGCTTGCGCACCATGAATTCAGCACCGGCTTCTTCAGCCAGACGCTTCCAGACCGCCATATACATTTCTTTGCTTTGATTATATTCATCACTGTCTGAACTATCCACATTGAGCACATACAGCGGTGCCCCGATCAACTCGGATAACTGGACTCCACGCCGGATCAAACGCTCGCCATGCGGGCCGTAATGAACACATACCATAATCTTTTCCTTGTGAATGACTTTCGCCCTCCTGTTAACATGGGCCGGAAATACAAAAGGAGCCTAATGGCGTTAGGCCCCTTTCTGTTGTTTCAAACCCTGAAAGTTATACCTAAATTATATCTATTCCGATGCTGTTTGTAAAGTTTACGGACAAGACTTGGACAAAACAGAAGCATTTGTTCCCGGCGGCTGCCGCTTCAATTAAGGATGGCGGAGGTGAATATTAGTACCCTTCCGTCCGTGTTAAGCACCTGGGTGCAGTTCCCTGCTGCGGAAGGCCCTCCATACCGGGAGCGGGTCGCCGCTTGAACCTCTTACGGCAGTATCTCCGTATAAATCCACGCATAAACATATCAGCACCTTAGCCTGATCGACGTCCGGCAGATGGAGCTGAAGCAGATGCTCCAGCGTCTCCGGAAGCTTCTCACCCACCAGGGAGTCTCCGTATTCGCCGTTGTCATGAAGAGCCATTCCTTGAAGGTCAGAGGCTACAATCAGCGCCTCCACCTCCTTCGGCAACCCCAGAATCTCTCCCCTGTATATTGGTAGCCATTCTTATACAATCCCTTGGCTGCCGCGTGCCGCAGTGACATATGGAATGAATTCGAGCGGTTCTTCCGCAATCGTGACGATCTTAAGCCTTTCTCTGCCCGCCTTACTTTTCTTCATTCCGTGCCCACACTTTTCGCTAAATGCCAGGCCTCCAGAATAGAGACCGGCGCTTTGCTGCTGGCAGAACCGCTGCCTTCTTTCGTCCACAGCGGCGGGTAATAGCCCATCACTTGGCCCGGCTCAAGCTGCTGGACCTCCTCTTCCCAACCCTCCCAGCGGAATGTTTCGTAGAACAGATCCAGGTCCCCTTCTGCCAGCCAGCCGATGAAGCCCGAATAGGTTAATTCTGTCGTCTCCCATTCCTGAGCATCGGGAGCATAATAATAGATATGACCCGTCTGCCCGAACCGCCCCGTATCCAGGCCGAAGAAGCCGCCGGCCGCATCATAGGCCACAATTAGTATTCCCGGCAGCGGGACTGTGTCCTCTGCATCACCCAGACCGTTCCAGGAAGCCAGGCTGCCGAAGATGCCATCTGCTCCAGCGCCGAGCAAGGTAAGCCATCCATGCTCGAACACGATTCCTCCTGTCTCGTAGGCTATCGCTCCCAGATAGGATTTCGTGCTGACCTGCAAGCGGACCAGCGTCTGTACCGCGTGTTCCGCTTCTGCCGCCTCCAGCCGGTAGGTGCGCGATCCCTGACTCAGCAGCTCCCTGATCTCTTCCCAAGCGTGGTTCTCCACATCTACCAATTCTGCTACAGATAATAAGTGCATATGCTTCCGCCTCTCTCAATGCTTTATGCTGTTTCCAATATTTATATATACCCTATTCAGTGGGAACTGCAATCCTGAATTGACCAGAGGTTTATTAACATTCCGCCGCATATAGCTGGCATATTATGTGAGGTTCATAGAATTTCTTAATGACTATGCCAAAAATAATTGATTGGCAAATTGATGTCAGGTTTTATAGAATTCTTTTAAATTCTAATTAATACGGGATAGCCCGAATTACAATCAGACAGGGAGTGCTTGCCAAAGTGTCCATCGTTCCTACACTAACGTCAGAAGTATCAAATGAGGCTGTGCAATACGTGCAGCGGATCTATGCAGAGGTCCAGAAGCGCGACCCGCATGAGCCGGAATTTCACCAGGCTGTCCAGGAATTCCTGGAGAGTATCACCCCCGTTCTGACCCGCCACCCGCAGTATATGAAGCACGGGATTCTCGAGCGGCTGGTTGAGCCTGAGCGCAGCATCTCCTTCCGTGTCCCTTGGGTGGACGATGCCGGTAATACCCAGGTTAACCGCGGCTTCCGCATTCAATTCAACAGTGCCATCGGTCCCTACAAAGGCGGCCTGCGCTTCCATCCTTCGGTCTACCTCGGGATTATCAAGTTCCTGGGCTTCGAGCAGATTTTCAAAAACTCGCTGACCGGCCTGCCCATGGGCGGCGGCAAGGGCGGCAGCGACTTCGATCCCAAGGATAAATCGGATCAAGAGGTTATGCGCTTCACCCAGAGCTTCATGACAGAATTGTACCGCCACATTGGACAGGATACAGATGTTCCTGCAGGGGATATCGGTGTAGGCGCGCGCGAGATCGGCTATATGTTCGGCCAATACAAACGGATTCACGGCGGGCATGCTGCCGGTGTTCTTACCGGAAAAGGGCTGCTCTATGGCGGCAGTCTGGCACGTAAGGAAGCTACCGGCTATGGCTGTGTATACTTCGTGCAAGAGATGCTGTCATCGAACGGAGCAAGCTTCAAGGACAGCAAGGTGGTCATCTCCGGTTCCGGGAATGTCTCCATCTATGCTATCGAGAAAGCTCAACAGCTGGGAGCCCACGTAATTGCCTGCAGTGATTCGAACGGTTACATTCATGATCCTCAGGGCATCAATCTGGCTACCGTCAAAAGACTGAAGGAAACAGAGCGCCTGCGCATCAGCGAATATGTGAAGGAGCACCCGCATGCCGTGTATGTTGAGGGCTGTAGCGGAATCTGGAGCCTGCCTTGCGACATCGCTCTGCCGTGTGCCACGCAGAACGAGCTGGATTTGGAATCCGCCCGGACGCTGATTCTGAACGGAGTTAAGGCCATCGGTGAAGGTGCCAATATGCCGACCACTCTCCAAGCGGTGGAGCTGTTCCTGGAGAACCAGGTGCTGTTTGCTCCAGCCAAGGCCGCCAATGCCGGCGGCGTAGCGGTCTCGGGCCTGGAGATGAGCCAGAACAGCATGCGTCTGTCCTGGACCTTCGAAGAGGTGGACGAGAAGCTGCAAGTCATTATGAAAAATATCTACAGCAGCACCGTTCAGGCAGCAGAGGATTACGGCGTCGCCGGTAACCTGGTTGCCGGCGCCAACATCGCCGGGTTCCTGAAGGTTGCCGATACCATGCTGGCGCAGGGTATCGTGTAACCTGTTATAGACTAATTGATACAAGAAGAGGTGTCCTTAAGCCATTTGGCTGGGGACACCTCTTTTTAGGTTGAGGCATAGGTAACTGATCATTTAAGCTCGCACCCGGCGGATTCAGGTGCACTAATGCTCCTCATTCGCTCCTATAGCTGACTTCAGGCAAATTCAGGTGCACTTGTGCTCCTCATTACTCTCCCTCTGCCGTACTCGACCTCACCAACGGGATTTATCCCGCTCATTGTAGCCTACAGCAACTCGCGCCGCAGTTCTTCAGCCGATCTTGGGGACAGGTGGCCGAGCGGAATGTCGAATACCGTCTTAGCTCCTGTCTGGCCTTCCTGCTTCAGACGCACAGCAGCGCGGGCATAGGCGGCCAGGACGCTGGCGGTGAATTCCGGGTTGCTGTCCAGCTTCAGCCCGAATTCGGCGATCTGCTTGCTTCCGCCTCCGGTCACTCCGCTGCGGATGACGAAGCCGCCATGCGGCATCCCTGAATGCTCAGCAGCAAGCTCCTCGTCCGTAATGAATTGAACCGTTGTGTCGTAATCGGCGAAATAGTTCGGCATCTCCACAATCGTCCGGGTAATGGCATCGCGGTCAGCTCCTGCTTCAGCCACTACGTAGCATTCCCGGCGGTGCTTCTCGCGGGTGGACAGCTGCGGGGTCTCGCCTCCGCGAATGCTGTCAATAACCTCCTGGACTGGCACGGTATATTGCACGCCTGCCTTGACACCGGGAACCCGGCGGATCGCATCCGAATGCCCCTGGCTGACTCCTGTACCCCAGAACGTATAATCTTCGCCTACCGGCAGGATGGACTGCATCAGCAGCCGGTTCATAGAGAACATGCCCGGGTCCCAGCCGGTGGAGATCACACTTACGCTGCCGCCTTCGCGGGCAGACTTGTCCACCGCAGCGAAGAAATCAGGGATTTTGGCATGAGTGTCAAAGCTGTCCACCGTATTGAATAACCGGGCCAGCTGCGGAGTCTGCTCCGGCAGATCTGTTGCGGAACCGCCGCACAGAATCATTACATCAATCTTGCCTATGTACTGCTCGGCGGCTGAGATGTGCTCGGTGCGCGTTCCTGTGATGTCTGCCAGCTGCTGCGGATCTCTGCGGGTGAATATGGCTACCAGCTCCATATCGGAGTTCTGCTCAATGGCCTGTTGTACCCCTTTACCCAAATTTCCGTATCCGACGATGCCTACTCTAATGGTTGATGTCATGTCTGTAATATCCTCCCTTGCCGGTTAACCCGGAGATATGAATCCTTCAAAAGTTAAGTATATATACATTACACGAAATGTAAATAATTAAAGTGTTATAAACCACAGTTATTTATGGAAAACAGCCGCTGCTGCTTCACGAAGCCCGCAATCAGGCAAATGAGCATGCACACCGGGCCTTAACAGAATGCTGATCCAAGCAGACGGAGGGCAGCCCGGTGGCAAGGAACACAACATGTGATACAGGAAATCCTAAGCTACGCTGAAAAGCACGGTTTTGGTGCCTATTAACGTTGAACCGCTGTTTACAAAATAATAGTTGGACGATGTATCCAGCGTGAGCGGACCGGTCCAGGTAATCGTGGCGAACTGGCTGCTGAAAATTCCGGTTGGCGGCACATCTGACAAAGCAAGCGTTACTGTAACCGCAGCATTAATAGTTGTGTTAGTAATGTGGGAATACCCCCGGACATTAATGACCCCGTCGGATTGGCTGTCCACCATACGCTGAATATTAAGCCCATTATGCACCATTGTATTGATCCGGCTATGGTACAGGTAAGTGTTCAAGTTCCCCATATGTCCAGACTGGATGATATCGCCAACCACCCGGGCATTCAGCAGCTGAAATTCAATCGTTGTAAACGGGTCTCCGACCGCCACATTCTGGAAGGTGACATTGCCGCTGATAATGGCTCCGTCCGTATAATTCGTATGCGTGCTTACCGATGTCCCGTCATCAAACGTGCCGATTACAGTGACCGGACGCGCATCAAAAGCAGGTCCTTGTATGAGATATACGTCCTCGGCAGCCTGACTGGTCTGAATGGTTACATTACGGGGAGTGGAGGAAGCGAAATTGGCCAGATCCGCATTGCCCAGCACCCAAGGACCCAGACCAAGCAATTGAATGTGCCTGGCCGGCGGGATGACTACATCTTCATCAAAAATCGAATTCGCCGCAATAAGCACAATACACCGCGCTCTCATACCGATGCTCACGGCCAACGGGCTGTTGACTGCGGCATCAATGGCCGCCTGAAGGGAATTGAATGGGGCAAACGGAGAACCGTTGCCAGGCCCAGGAGCTGCCGAGTCCGCCCAAAAGATCGTTTCACCCCATTCAAAAACCGGTGTTCCTGCGGGCGCCAGCACTTCAGAGGATACCAGGCGGTGAGCTGTAACCAGCTGCCCTGCCGAATTTTTGCCCCATGCTGAGATTTGAATCACTTCAGAAGCGGCATCCTCAACGGTGAAAATAAACTCAAATGCATTCAGATTGGCGAAGTAGTTCTTCGTGATCACTTCATTTGGAGCGATGGAAAATTCATCTTGCGCATACAGCGTCCGGGTTCCGTTCAAGACATAGCCTTCTACCAGAATCACCGAAGAGATTAGCGAGTCCCGGTTATCGAATTTGATCGTTACCAGTTGAGTGGGTCTGACCCCGCCGGCAGGACTATTCTCAATGGGACCTGTCGATAAAATCGCCATACTTATTCCTCCTCAAATTGCTAGATTTAATCCACCCCTTCAGATTAATGTATGTAATGTGTTTAACAACAACCTGTACATTCTAGCAATAACTAACTCCTGCTGTCGGGCAATAGACAAATAGAAACGCCTGTACCGTCCTTGTACTAGTATTGTGCCGTTACAGCAAGAAGTAGAGAGATAGCGTTCGTGTGAAATTCTCATTAATAGCCCGCATTATAGCCCACTCCATAGACTAAATCCCCGCATACATTAACCTAGTCAAAGTCATTTCCATGTATGCCAATATTAGCTCAAAAGGAGCTGGAAACCAGTGAACTCAGCAACGAAGCTTACCGGACGCGTCATCTACAAAGGTGATCCGGGTTATGAGGCCGCGCGCAAAAATTGGGACCCGCATACCGACCGATTCCCCAAAGTATTCGTGTTCGCCCAGAAGACTCAGGATGTAGCCAATGCTATCAAATGGGCCAACGAGCGTGGGATTCCCATCCGGCCCAGAGGCGGCAGACATGCGCTGGAGGTCAATCTGTCCCAGGTGAACGGCGGAATCGTCATTGATGTCAGTGAAATGAACAGCATCAAGCTAAATAAAAAAACGGGGACAGCCGTCGTCGGAGCCGGAAACACAGTGGGGAGAATCGCCCATACGCTTGCCCGGAAGGGGTATATGGCGCCTTTCGGGGACAGTCCTACCGTGGGAATCGGCGGCATTACACTGGGCGGCGGCATCGGCCCGCTTCAGCGTACCCTTGGGCTCGTCAGCGATAATCTGGGGGAGCTTGAAATGGTCGATGCCAAGGGCAGAATTATTATTGCAAATAAGAAAAGGAATGCCGATCTGCTCTGGGCTTCCCGTGGCGGCGGCGGCGGCAACTTCGGCGTGTGCACCCGTTACAAATTCAAAGTACGCCCGGCTCCTGCCACAGCAACGGTATTCCGCATCACCTGGCCCTGGGTCCAGTTCGAGAAGGTCCTTAAGACCTGGCAGCGCTGGGCTCCCGCCGTGAACACCAGACTGGGCAGCGAATTATCCATCGGTCCCAAAAAAGGCGGAAATGTCAGCATGCTGGGACTATTCCTCGGATCTAAGGCTGAGGCTGTCCGCCTCTTGAAGCCCATTACAAGTGTAGGAACCCCTACGATCCAAACGATCCGTTCCCTGCCTTATCCGCAAGTGGTCAGCTTCTTGTTAGCTCCCGATCCGGTACAGACTCAGCGCTTCAGCAACCAGTTCTCCAGCGCCTTCGGCAGGAAACCGTTCCCGGATCAAGCATTTAAGCCGATGCGTGAGTTCCTGAAGAAGGTGGAGGGGAAAGACGCCGGGTTCTTTTTCCTCAACTGGGGTGGGGCTGTAAGCCGTAAATCTCCTAAATCTACTGCCTTCTACTGGCGAAAGGCCAAATTCTACGTGGAGTGGAACAGTTCATGGATCAAGAAATCGGATGCCGCCAAAAATATATTCTACGTCCGCAACACCCGCCGCAAGCTGCAGCCGTTCATCGTGGGAAGCTACATCAACGTGCCTGACCAGGGCATCAAGCATTCCGGCCCGGTCTATTATGGAACGAACTATGCCAGATTACGCAGAGTCAAGGCGAAATATGATCCCGGGAATGTGTTCAACAATCCGCAGAGTATCCCGCCAGCCCGCATCAAGAGCTGAGTTCGAATAAAAACGAGCAGGAGGCGTTTGCCAACCCTGCTCGTTTTTTTGAAGCTATACTATGCTTGGCTTATTGGGCTGAATTCGCCAGGAATTCATCAATCTGACGCTGAACCTCTGCGATGATGGTGTCGATACCGGCTGCCTTAACCTGCTGCTGGAGCTTGGCCAGACCCGCGTCTACATCCTTCACAGTTCCGTATTCCAACGGAATGCCGTATTGCAGCATCACATTGCCGACATTGGCCACTTCGGTCTTCACCTTGCTGTTGTCGAAGACGAAGGTCTCCAGCGGATAGTGATAGACCTCCTTCTCCCATTTGTCAGTCAGGGCGTTCGCTTCATCCGGGAAGGAAGCATTATCGCGGTTCAGCGGGGAGTTGAAGCCCCAGTTGGAGAAGCCGGTGTAGTTGGCATTCTTCTCGGCGTTCGTGAATTTATCTTCGCCGACCGGATTATAGTGTACAGCACTAATGCCGTTCATGATCAGATCATGCAGTTCCTTATCGTTCTGGAGCAGATCAATCATCATCAGTGCACGTTCCGGCTGCTTGGAGGTGGAGTGAATCGCTACGCCGTTCTGCGTAGAGACGGCAACGGATTTTTTCTTATCCGGGTTAATATCGGCCAGAGCCAGCTCATACGGGGAGTTCTTCTCCCGCATATCGGTCATCAAGGCGCCAAGCGTACCCAGATTGTGGGTGATGGAAGCTGCCTTGCCGGCCTTGAATTCCTGCTGATGATCCAGCTTGCTGTTCAGTGCGCTCTTCGACCAGGCATTATTCTCGGCCAGATCTTTATAATAGTAGACAAGCTCCTTGAATTCAGGAGTCTCATATAAGTTGAATACCTTGCCGGCCGGATCATCCAGCTTGAAGCCCATCGGCAGATCGAGGTCGAACAGATTCCATTCGTTCTGCTGCTTGAGCAGGATCCGGTCCAGATTATGCAGCTTCCAGTCTCCGGTCTCCGGTACGAACGGGGTAACCCCCTTCTCTTTACCGGATATAGTCTTGAGATAGTTGGCGTACGCCTCAGGGCTGTTGATCTCCGGCAGATTATATTTTTTGCGCAGGTCTTCGCGGTACAGAATCAGCTTCTCCACGGTTTCACCGCGGTTCTGAGGCACCATATACAGCTTGCCGTTCACCTTCGCCTGACCCCAGGCTACCTCAGGCATCGCCTTCCAGGTCATCGGAGCATATTTCTCCAGCAGCTCGTTCGTCAGCTCCAGGAACCCGCCCTTGAGTGCCTGGTCGTTATAGCCTGCCCAGTTGGCGGCATAGATCAGATCGAAGTCCTCGTTAGCCGCCAGCTTAAGCGGATATTTCTGCGCCCAGTCGGACCAGTCCAGGAATTCGGCTTCCAGTGTAGTGTTTATTTTCTCCTTGAGCTTCTTATTGATCTCTCCAAATACCTGATTGTAATCAACCGGCTTCGGACCTACGAAGATCATCTTCAAGGTAACAGGCTGGGATGTATCCACAGTGCCGGAATCTGCGGCGGGCTGATTGGTTCCGGCAGCTTCCGTTGCTGCGGCTGAGGCCTTCGGCTCCGCTGCGTTCCCTCCGGCATTGCCGTTGCCGCCTCCGCACGCGCTAAGCAGAGAGATCATCAGGATACTGGACATCAGTGTCATTGCTTTTTTCTTATTCACTAGAATTTCCCCCCAGCTATATGTGTGTAATCGCTTACAAGAACAGTATAATAAAAAATCTGCGCCTCGCTAATATAGGCATTCAACGATATTGCATACTTTTGCAACGACTTTTAGGGCGGGATAACATAATATTCCTGTAAAAGAGCCTATCATAAAAAGACCCCGGGCAACATCCGCCCAGGTCTGTATTCACATCAGCTTCTTAATCTCATCCAGCGGCAAATCAACGGCTTTGGATACCGCCTCGGGAGTGAATCCGTTGAGCAGCAGCTTACGGATAATCTCCGCCTGGCCTTTCTCCATACCTTCCGCTATGCCCTCTTCATAACCCCAACGCTTCCAAGCTGGCATTAGTTCCATAATGGCTTCCCCCTCCTCCGGATAGTGATCTATTAATTCTCTTAGAATCTCCTCATCCTGTACTCGGTCCGGCTTAAAGTACAGATCCGCCACGGACATGATCAGTGCCAATCGGCCCTGATCCAGCCGCGCTCTCAGCTTCATGAACATCCGCAAGAATTCCCGGCGCACTTCTCTCGCTTCTCTTGTAGTATACCCCATCTTCGCCAATAACGCAGCAGCCACAGCATTATCTGAATCGATGAACCGCCGCCAGTTCTGCTTACGCAGCTCCACCTTAAGAAACTGGAAGCGCAGAATGTTGTGTTCCGGGATGGACATCTCTAGCGTGTCCTGTTCCTCCCTGACCTCATCCGAGGTAAAGATCGCAATAGGGATAATGAGTTTGTGATCTTTACGGTATCGCTCAAACAGGCGGCTGAAATAAATAAACATCCGGTCACGAAATTCATGATCCTTGTACGATTGCGGCTCCAAGTGAATTAGAATGTAACCGTCCAGCCCTTTGTAGCGAGTCTCCAGCAGCAGATCCAGCTCCCGCGCCTCCTCGCCGACAATATCCACCAGCAATTCCTGCATCAGAAACCGGGTCTCACTATAGTCGAGCATATCGCCCAGCTCAGGAAAGAACAAATCAATGAATTCCTGATAAAAAGTTTCCAGCAGCTTTTTAAAAGCCTCATCATGCGGTATAGAAATCTCTATCGCCTCCCGTGTCAAATGTCGGACTTCTTGAATGTAATTATATTCCATAATTCAGTGATTGTATATGATAAAAGGAACATACATTCTCATTTATATGTGCTAACCGTGCTCCATAGCGTCATGCTTTCATTCTCAAACCTCCACCTCAATAGAAGAAAATCCCTATCTAAGTGTTTTTTGTTTTAACCACGCTTGTATGGAGCAGCATGGTTGCACTTCGTGCAAGATCTCCCTAAAATCTAACAACAAAAAGACGGCACCGTCCAAATCAGCCTCGCCCGGCTGATTCAGACAGCGCCGCCCCTAAGGCAACACAGATGATAGTGATCTGATGCTTATTTCTCCAGGAATCCGGTAGACGGATTGGTGATGAAGAAGCCTTCCTGTGGCACATAGAAATACTGAATCCAGACGCCGTCGAGCAGCGGTTCGCGCGTATCCAGCAGAATCTCGATATCCTTATCTGTAGCAACCACTTCATCGTGCTCAGTAGGTGTATCCAGCGCTACATCATAGTGTCCGTGATCTCCGTGATTCTGGGTGATGACCACGCGGATTTTCTTGCCTTCCGCTTCCGGGCTGTTCAGCATATCTTTTAGAACCTTAGCTGCATTGCGGTTAATTTTTACTTTCATCCTCTGGCGACCTCTATTCTACTTAGTATGAAATCAGAAATTCATTATAACATATTATAAGGTGCTATAGATAATTAAGTGGTTACTCCAGTGAGCAGACTATAGATCACCACTTCAGCCAAGTGGAAACGGCTTTGCCGTCCTTTTAAAGGACAGTACCGTTTCAGCGGGAAATAAAAAGCTGCCCCAATCAGCCATATTTCACGGCTTGCGGGACAGCTTCTCATATGTGTACTTCTATTATGAAGCGTTCTGGTTCGACAGGGCGGCTAACACTTCATTCGTGACATCCTTGCCGCCCTTGAAGTTGGTGATGAACGCGCCGATGGAATAGATCGGTCCCCAAGGAATCCCCCACCAGCCCACAAAGAAGGTCAGCAGGGTGTACTTCAAGCCTTTTTTGACGGAGCCCTCGCCCGCCTTGATGAAATAGATGCCCGAGCTACGTCTGAACGTCATCAGGACAACAGAGAAGCAATACGTGTAGATCACGAATTTGCCTCCTTGCTGAATCTGGCTCATTATATTGCCGCCGTCCATGTTCTCGATCCCTTTTATGATCATAGGAAATCCCCTTTGATGGTTGTTAATAATCATATACCGTAGGGATGACAGACTGAAACAGCAGACAGATATTTGTAAAAGTGAGCTGACGGCAGACGCGGATTACTCCAGCTCAGCTCCGTTACTGGCGATTACCCGTTGATACCAGAAAAAGCTGTCTTTGCGGGACCGGTCCAGAGTACCCTTGCCTTCGTTATCCTTATCCACATAGATGAAGCCGTAGCGCTTCTTCATCTCTCCGGTGCCTGCACTGACCAGATCGATGCAGCCCCAAGAGGTGTATCCGATCAAATCCACGCCGTCAGCCAGCGCCTCACCCATCGCCCGGACATGCTCCCGCAGATAGTCGATCCGGTAATTATCCTTGATTGAACCGTCTGCTTCTACGGTATCTACTGCGCCAAGCCCGTTCTCCACCACCATCATCGGCAGTCCGTAACGGTTGTAGATATTATTCAGGGACCACCGCAGGCCTTGCGGGTCAATCTGCCATTCCCAGGCGCTTGCCTGCAAATACGGGTTCTTCAGACCCAGCGACATATTGCCGCCAACCGACTCCTGATCCGGGGCTGCACTCACGCAGGTGGACGAATAGTAGCTGAAGGTGTAGAAGTCCACACAGCCTTCCTTAAGTATCTGCCCGTCACCTGCCTCCATCTGCAGCTCAATCTGCTTCTCCTGGAAGTATCGCAGCGCGAAGCCCGGATAAGTGCCTCTCACCTGAACATCGGAGCAGAGGAAATTACTCAGATTATCCTTTTGCTGGGCCAGCAGTACATCCTCGGGATTACAGGTCAGCGGGTAAGAGCACATGTAGGCAATCATACAGCCGATCTGAAAATCCTTATGAATCTCATGTCCCAGCTTCACGGCTCTGGCACTGGCGATGAACTGGTGATGAAGCGCTTGGTATCTTAGCTGCTCATTGTCAGTTTGCGCGGATGCCGTCAGCTCGGCATTTCCCTCCGGCTTCATCGCCCCGGCCATGAATGTCCCGAACGGCATCGTGAGGATGTTGATCTCATTGAAGGTCAGCCAATACTTCACGCTGTGCTTGTAGCGGTTAAAGATCACCTCGCAGTAACGGATGTAGAAATCGATCGTTCTGCGGTCCGCCCATCCGTTATAAGCTTCAGCCAGATGGTAAGGTGCTTCATAATGCGAGATCGTCACCAGCGGTTCGATCCCGTGCTTGGCCAGCTCGGCAAACACCCGGTCATAGAACTGCAGCCCTTCTTCACTTGGCATGGCATCATCCCCGTTCGGGAAGATTCGCGACCAGGCGATGGACATGCGGAACACCTTGAAGCCCATCTCGGCGAACAGCGCGATATCCTCTTCGTACCGGTGATAGAAATCAACCGCTTCATGACTCGGATAATTAGCCCCGGCTTCCAGCACCGGAGTAATTCTCCGGGAGACCGTATGCGTTCCCGCGGTCATGACATCTGCTGTGCTTAACCCCTTGCCTCCCGCATCGAACCCGCCTTCGAGCTGATTCGCAGCCGTTGCCCCGCCCCACAGGAAATTTGCCGGAAAACTTCTGTTGTTCACACTTACATTCACGTTCTTATTCATATTCGTTCCTCCTTAGATTGAAATAGGATACCGTTTAGATCATGACAGTCAGCAGATTCTCCCGGTAATCGACACTCTTCTGGTCCGTCTCAATAACGTCGAGATACTCACCGGAATTGGAGATGATCACAGGCGTAGTCAGCGTATAGCCCGCCTCTCTGATCGCGGCAACGTCGAACTCCATGAGCAGCTGGCCTTTGGTGACGGTATCGCCTTGCTTGGCCCGGGGGGTGAAGTGTTTGCCCTTCAATTTGACCGTGTCCTTCCCGACATGAATCAGAATATCGACCCCGTTATCACTGGTAATGCCAATCGCATGGCCGGAGGCGAATAAGGTGGTCAATACCCCGTCAACGGGAGAGTACACCTTGCCTTCCAGCGGTTCAATCGCTATACCTTTGCCCATTGCGCCAGTAGAAAAAGCTTCGTCCGTAAGCTCCGACAAGGCTCTGATCTGGCCCTTCAGCGGACTTCCCACCGTCTCCTGCTTCACCAAAACGCTCCGGGCAGTCCCGCCGCTCTTGCTGTCCACCGCTTCCTCATCCTTGAACCCGGAGAAGAAGACAAGAATGAACCCGAGAATGAAGCTGATTACAATGGCGGCAATCGCGCCGTAGAAGCCTTTATCCATCCCATCAGGACTAATGTAGCTTGGGATACCGAAGATCCCCAGACCGCCGAGAATATAGCCTTTGGTGCCCATCAGACCGACGATACCGCCGCCGACCGCCGCCGCGACACAGCTTAAGATGAACGGCTTCTTGCGCGGCAGCGTAATTCCGTAAATGGCAGGCTCCGTAACTCCGAAGATCCCTGAGATCATAGCCGGAATCGACAATGACTTCAGCTTGGCATTCTTGGTGCGCAGCATAATCGCCAGCACAGCACCGGTCTGGGCAAACGAAGCGCCGAAGGAAGCCGCCAGAATCGGATCGGATTTCAGAACAGCCATGTTATTGAGGGCAATCGGCACCAGACCCCAGTGCAGCCCGAAGATGACGAAGACCTGCCAGAACGCGCCTACCAGCAGCCCCTCAATAACCGGACTGAGGTTGTAGAGGAACAAGGTTCCCTGCCCCAGCAGCTGTCCGGCCCAGGTGGAGATCGGACCGATGGCAATCAGCGCCAGCGGAACGGTGACCAGAAGGGTGAAGAACGGGACGAGGAAGGTACGCACCACGCTCGGCGTTACTTTTCGGAAGAAGGCTTCCAGCTTGGAGCCAATATAAGTCGAGATGATGATCGGAATAACGCTGGAGGTATAGGACATCAGGATGACCGGAATCCCCAGAAAGGTAATGTACACAGGCGATTCAAAGATCGTTCCGCTAAAAAGCGTGTACAGCGGTTCGCCCGCCGCCGTGATCGTGCCGAAGGACGGGTACACCAGCGTAGCGCCTATCGCCATCCCGATAAAGATATTGGCTCCGAATTTCTTAGCCGAGGTATACCCCAGGAAGATCGGGAAGAAATAGAACAGGCAATCCCCGAGCGCATTCAGAATCTGGTAGGTCCCCGACTCCTTGGTGAGGAGTCCCACAGTTAGAAACAGGGCGGTGAAGCCCTTAATCATCCCGGTCGCAGCCAGTACACCCAGGGTCGGCGAGAATACGCCGGAGATCATGTCGATGAAGCTGTTGAACAGACCCATTTTCTCGCCGGAGGCTGTCTCTGATCCGCCTTCCTGTAATCCGCCCGCTGTCATCACCTGGGCATAGACCTCAGACACATGATTGCCGATCACGACCTGATACTGGCCGCCGCTCTGAATCACGGTTACAATTCCGTCCATATTCTTCAGCACATCTGTATTCGCCGCCGCCTCATTCTTCAGCTTGAAGCGTAGACGGGTCACGCAATGGCTGAGTCCGTTGATATTCTCCTTGCCGCCGACATGCTTGATAATATCCTTGGCTAATGCCTCATATTTCATAGTAAGTCCTCCCGTTTCCTGATGAATGATAAGCAAAAGGCGAAACCATCCCGGCAGCTTCCTGCCTGATTTGGTTTCGCCTGCATGACCAGTAACAATCCAAGTGGTTTTATTCAGTTTGTCTTTGCGTTACGCGCTGAATGTGAATCGTCAGATACAGGATTTCTTCATCCAGGAGCTTCAGGTCCAGATACTTCTCAATTTTGAGCACACAGTGATGCGCCTTCCTGTATTTCATCCTCACCTGCTTGAGCAGAAAATCGTCCACGGACTCCTCAGACTCCTGCTTGCGCGAACGCTGGAAGAAATACCGCAGGTGGGTGATGAACCGTTCGTAGCTGACGGTATGCTCATCAATTTCGTTGTTATAGGAATATTTCACAATATTGAGGATGTCATCAATCTGCTGGGTCTGCCTGGTAAGATCTGCAATCTTGTTGCCTGAGCTGTTCATTTGCGCATTGATCAGATGGAGTGCAATGTTCCCGGCCTCATCCTCAGGCAGGCGGATACGGGTATACTGCTCAATCATTCCCATGGCATGATGCCCTATGGCATACTCCCTCGGATAACAGCGCTGAATCTCCCAGAGAAGCGGATTGTCATTATGGATGCCCTGCTCATGAAGCCTCAGCGCATGAGTCAAATGATCCGTCAGGGTCACATAGATATAATCGCTCAGGCGGGCCTTCAGTGTCTGCTTCGCATACTCGATAATGTCATAGCTTAAGGCTACATATTCGGCGGGGGCATCCGCCATTAAGGCCTTGAATTTCTCGGACGCGTCATTTCGCTTCAGTACAAAGGTCTTCTCGATCACAGAGACATCCACCGGATCGCCCGGGCTCTTCTTGAAGCCGATGCCGCGTCCCATAACAACCAATTCATCCTTACCTGAATCCTTGGCAATAATGGCATTGTTATTGAAAATCTTCTCGATAATCAACCAAGCTGCCCTCCTTTACCCCGAATTTCATTTGGCACTGCTTACAGGATGTTAGACGGGTCAAGGAATCCTTACGGCGTCCCGCAGGGCCCTTAACATAAAGAAAG
The DNA here is from genome assembly GCF_038000365.1 of Paenibacillus sp. FSL R7-0333. Classification (NCBI taxonomy): domain Bacteria; kingdom Bacillati; phylum Bacillota; class Bacilli; order Caryophanales; family Paenibacillaceae; genus Paenibacillus; species Paenibacillus sp. FSL R7-0333. Next base: position 3,109,590 of record NZ_JBBOBZ010000001.1, on the reverse strand, counting down.
GCAAAACCCAAAACACGTGACCATGTTTTGGGTTTTGCCTTTGCAGTAACAATCCCAAATTCAGAATAGCACTGAATTACACTTTTGGCAACAAAAATGTTTGCGCTTACATAATCTATCAACCTGCAAAGAGGAGTACCCCCTATTCACAGGGAACACTCCTCTTCTCTCCGCCTGAGCTCAGACCGATGACGAACTCATGCTCTGAGCATTGCCCCACCGCAGCTTATACAGCTCCGGCAATACCACACCCAGCAGCACCAGCACCACTCCGGTCCATTGCAGAAGACTTACATGCTCTTGCAATACGAACGAGGACATTAAGACAGCCACAGGCAGTTCGACGGCCCCTAGAATACCGGCCATACCGCCGCCGATATGCGGAACCCCGATGGCGAACAGCAGCGGCGGGATAAAGGCGCCGAACAAGCCCAGCAGGAAGCCGAACAGCAGCAGCGGTCCCCATAGCATACCGTTAAACAGGAAGGTCGGCGGGAACAGGATGCACAGCAGCACCAGGCCGCCAGTTACCATCCAGGCGCTCCGGTAGGCCGGATGGGCCGAAGGAACGGCTTTGCCGCTGAAGATAATGAACATGGAATAGCTGACTGCCGATAGTAGTCCGAGCATCAGCCCCAGCAGGTTAAACTCGGCAGCTCCCTGATTCAGAATACCCGCAGCCAGCAGGGTTCCTCCGAACAGCAGGATCAGCGTCAGCACCGTGATTTTGTCAGGGCGTTGACGTTTGCTTACCGCCTGAATCAGCACACTGATCCAGGTGAACTGGAACAGCAGGATAATCGCCAGCGAAGCCGGAATATACCGGAGCGACTGGTAGTACAGCAGACCCGTAACCACGGTTGGCGCACCGGCCATCATCAAGAACAGTCTATGCTTCCAGGTCAGCCGGGTGGGAACCGCCTTGGCGGGTGCCGTAAGGTTCGCTGTGCTGCGCTGTTTGCGGTTCGCTCTGAGCTTGGTATATAACGCAAGCAGCCAGGCGAGAATACAGCCGGTTAAGAGCTGAGTGCCGACCACCTCTCCCAGCTTGTAACCCTGCCCGTAGGCCAATACAACAATCGTTGATAAAATGCCGTAGCTCATAGCGCCTACAAGTACGGAGATTAAGTATTTCATATCTTTCATGTCTGTTAGGCCTCCTGAATCTTCTGTTTCGTCTGAACTTGAATTACAGCCGCAACACACAAAAAATCCTAACTCCGGGACAGGGACCGCTGGTTCATGGTCCTTATCATCGTAGTTAGGAAGAGTAGGCTTCCTGTAGAAACCCTCGCCCTGTGACATCTGAATGGCTGCGAGGTTATACGAGAACAATATAGAGTTATGAAGTATTGTCTGGTTGACGACTCTTCATATGTTACACGCCAAGTGAGCTGGCGTCAACCCTTAATTCTTTTAAATTTGAAGTTCAGGGACATAGACCTCTTGTTAATCAATTCTCCAGCCAATGAACAATACAAAGACAGCCCCCCTCTCCCAAATTATGATAAAATATAACTCAATTCAGCAGATCATTCGAAAGGAGCCTTACATATGGTGAAGACCCGTCCTCAATCCGGCGCGATCGTAAAAATTTGAAACATTGACAAGTATCGATACGTAGCAGTCTGTAATAGCCTTCATTCCAACCCAATTCATGTGATTCAAGCTGCTATCCCCAAATATACTTCTATGGAGGAGGTGTAGATCCTGAACAGATCCGGGCCCGTTAAGCTCCTCGGCATGATTGCCGGAGTTGTCATCTTAAATGTCATCGTTCTATCTCCCGGCCTGCTCGGTGTCGAGATCGGCGGAAGCCCGCTGGAAACGGCATCGGCAGTAACCCTGCTAATCATCAGTCTGCTGGTCGTCCTATACGGGAGTTACACCTTGCTCTTCAGACCTCCGGCTGCCACACCCGCCAGCTTGCAATTAGAGACGCGGGAGGATTACATTGCCGGCCTCAGCCGTCACCGGAATGTGAAGGTGCTGAAGGACGATATCTCCCTCGCCCTGGATCAGATCGAGCGGATCGAGAAGAAGAAGTCCGCCCTGCTCCAGGTGCTGGGCCGCAGGTTCGATCCGGCTGAGCTCAGCTTCCGCAAGTTTCATTCTGTCATTATGGAGGTCGAGAAGCTCTTTTATCTGAATATCCGCGGGCTGCTGGGCAAGCTCAGTGTGTTCGATGCCTCGGAGTTTGCCAAATTCAGTGCCGGTAACGCGTCCACCCGCTTCTCCAGCGCTCTGATTCAGAAGAAAACCGCCCTATACAACGAATATCTCTCCTATGTCAAAGGCTGCCTCGGGGCCAATGAGGAAATTCTGTTGAAGCTGGATCAGCTGCTGCTGGAGATTACCGAGCTGGGCAGCGCAGATTATAGCAATGTGGAAGAGATGCCATGCATGCAGGAATTGACCGCCCTGATCGGGCAGACGAAACTCTATCAGTAAGGAAAGGGAGATGAACCTATGAGGAAAGGCAAAACACTGTTCATACTCGGCATTATCGCCGCATCCGTCTTCGCACTTGTCTATTTCGGCATTACCTTAACGTCCAATCTGGGCAAATCCAAGACGGAAATCTCTGCCGAAGACGCCGACAAAAGACTGAACCGCATCTATAAGGATATCAACGTGACCAGTGCTGAGCCTGTAAAAGGGCAGATTGATCTTGATCCGGCATCCATAGGCGATTCATTGCCCGATATCTCCAAGTTCCCCATCTCCGTAGAGAGCACCACGGACAGCTATGTCGAGATTTTCTCCTCCACGGAGAAATCCGGAACAGGCAATGACGGCTGGCTGAATGAGGTCGCCGCAGACTTCAACGCTTCCAATCCCGTGGTCGACGGCAAGCCGGTCTCTGTCGCCATCCGCAATATCGCTTCAGGAACGGCCGCTGATTATATCCGGTCCGGCAAATATGTACCTGACGCCTTCACTCCCTCTAATGAGCTATGGGGCGAGATGGTCAAGGCCGGCGGCCTACAGGCCGAGCTGGTTACGAAGCGTCTGACCGGCAATGTAGCCGGAGTGGTAATGAGCAAGCAGAAATACGATCAGCTGGTCGACAAATACGGCTCGATCAACGTGAAGACAATCACCGATGCCATTGCAGCTAATGAGCTGGCGATGGGGTACACCGATCCTTTTGCCAGCTCAACGGGGCTGAATTTCCTGGTCACCGCACTGAGTACCTTCGACAGTACGGATCTGCTGGGAGACAAGGCCGTTCAAGGCTTCGAGAAGTTCCAGGCCAACGTGCCCTTCATCGCCTCCACCACCCTTCAAATGCGGGAAGCCGCCAAATCCGGCATGCTGGATGCCTTCGTCCTTGAATATCAGACCTTCGTTAATGCGAAGGATCTGACCAGCGGCTATGTGTTCACTCCGTTCGGGGTAAGACATGACAGCCCGCTCTATGCACTCGGGCAGCTGCCGCCGGAGAAGCTGGCGATCATTAAGAAATTCGGCGAATTCGTCCAGCAGGATAAGTACCAGAAGACGGCTGCGGACAAGGGCTTCAACGGCCTGACGGACTATGTCTCCGAGCTGGCACCGGTTGACGGCTCCATTCTCTCCTCGGCCCAGAAGCTCTGGAAGGAGAAAAAGAACGGCAGCAAACCGATTGCGGCAGTGTTCGTAGCCGATGTCTCAGGCAGCATGGCCGGCGAGCCGCTGAACCGTCTCAAGGAGTCCCTGCTGAAGGGCCAGAAATTCCTCGGCAAGGACAACAGCATCGGCTTTGTCTCCTATTCCAGTGATGTGACCATCAATCTGCCCATCGGCAAATATGACACCAATCAGCAGTCCATGTTCGTAGGAGCGATTAACAGCCTTCAGCCTGTGGGCGGCACGGCTACCTTCGACGGGTTGGTGGTTGCGATGAAGATGCTGAAGGATGAGCTGGCGGTGAACCCGGATATGAAGCCCCTGATCTTCGTGCTTAGCGACGGGGAGACCAACGAAGGCCATTCCCTGGATGATATCCGGGGCCTGATCGAGACTTACAAGATTCCGGTATACACCATCGGTTATAACGCCAACATCAAGGCACTGGAGAGCATTTCAAGCATCAACGAGGCGGCCAATATCAACGCTGACACAGAGGATGTAGTTTACAAAATCGGAAACCTGCTCAACGTGCAAATGTAGACTTTATATTCTGAAGGAGGGTTCATATGTCATTCACCATGGAAATTCCCAGCCCCGAGAAGCTGAAATCGGTCATCGAGGAGCAGGTCCAGCCGGAGCCGGAGGAAGTCACCCAGCTTAAGGAGCAGGCGATTAATAATGTCTCCAGTATACTGGAGCTGGACTTCGAGTCTCTGGAGAAACGCAAGGCCGTACTGCAGTCGATTGACAGCTTCGGGATGGGCACCATGCGCTCCTCGTCGGAGAAGAACTCCCTGCTTCAGGTATCGGTGGGCAATCTGTCCAAGACCGGGGATGAAGGCGGCCAGGTCGCCAAGGGATTAACTGAGCTGCATCAGCAGCTCAAGGATCTGGACCCCAGCGCGGTCGATTTCGCCAAAAGCGGGTTCCTCGGCAAGTTTTTCCACCCCCTGCGTAATTATTTCGCCAAATACCAAAGGGCCGATGCCGTCATCTCAGATATTATTCTATCCCTGGATAAAGGCAAAGCCGTGCTGAAGAATGACAATACGACACTGGAGATTGAACAGCAGACCCTGCGGGAGCTGACCAAGCGGCTTAAGAAGGAGATTCAGCTCGGCATCCTGATGGACGAGGAGATTGAGAAACAGATTGAAGCTGCCAAGCAGCGCAGTGAAGATGAAGATAAGGTGCGGTTCATCACGGAGGAAGTGCTGTTCCCGCTGCGCCAGCGGGTCATGGATCTGCAGCAGATGCTCGTGGTTAATCAACAGGGAATTATGGCCATCGAGGTTGTGATCCGCAACAACAAGGAACTGATCCGTGGAGTCGACAGAGCACGGAATGTCACGGTATCTGCGCTCAAAATTTCGGTTACAGTAGCCAGCGCTTTGTACAACCAGAAGATCGTGCTCCAAAAAATCGAGCTGCTGAACCAGACCACCGACAATCTGATCAGCGGCACCTCCAGAATGCTAAAGGAGCAGGGTGCTGCCATTCATAAGCAATCGCTTGAAACCAGTATTTCGGTCGATACGCTGAAGCAGGCCTTCACAGACGTTCTCTCTGCCCTGGATTCGATCAGCACCTACAAGCAGGAGGCGCTCCCCAAGATGCGGGAGACCATTACCCAGTTCCGGGAGCTGGCAGATAACGGGGAACAGCAGATTCAGCGGCTAGAAAAGGGCAATACGCTCGGGCTGTAGTATCACTGCCCATATTTAACGCAAAACAGAGCATGGCGGCGGTTACGCCGGTGCTCTGTTTTTTTGCCTGTCTATTTTCCTTTTGCTGTCTACTTCCCTTTATTCAACAAGCCTGTCACCATTCTGCTTAACGTCCCTTGATCCAGGAAAGGAGCGAGGCTTGCCAACAAATCCGGGCTGAGCTGATCCGCTTCGACTTCACCAAGCAACTTCTCAAGCTTCCCTCTGTCCAGAAAAGGAGCGAGGCCTGTGAGCCGATTTCCATCGACAGTACCGTCTGCCACCCGGTCAACTAGATTGCCTAACGTCTCTCTGCTAATAAAGGGAGCCAGCCCTTGAATGGAATGCCAGCTGGTGCTGTCCCCTCTGGCTTGTTGCACCAACAGGTTCAGCTGTTCCCGTTCCAGAAACGGGGCGATGCCCACAAGATTGTTCACCTCTCTCGAACCGTCTGCTGATTGATCGACCAGCCGGCTTAAGGTGGTGCTGCTGACGAACGGGGCAAGTCCAGAAATGACATTCCAAGCTATTTCTTTCTGTTCAGCCTGACGAACCAGTTCATCCAATGTATCTCTTCCAAGGAACGGGGCCAGCCGCATAATTACCTCTAGCGTAAGGACGCTGCTGTCTATGCCCTCTGTAACCTTATTAAGGGCACTTGCTTTTACAAAAGGTGCTACCTCTACAAGCTCTTCCATCTCCAGCTTACCGGTATTGACCAGCTCTGCAACCTGGCCCGGCCTGTTCTCTGCAATCTCCTCTACGATCCGACCCATGTGCGGGTGCTCCCGATGGTCTGCGTTATCTCCTGCATTCAAAATGTCATCTACGGTTAGGCCGAATAACCCCGCAACCTGGGGAAGTGTTCCAATATCCGGCAGCGAGTCGCCCCGCTCCCATTTCGATACCGCCTGATGACTTACATTCAGTTGATCGGCAAGCTCCAGCTGGGTCCAGTCCTGGTCTTTGCGAAGCCGCGATATATAAGCCCCAATTCTACGTAAGTCGAGCATGCTATCCCTCCGAGATTATAAAATGTACAGTGCACACTGTCGAAAACAGCATAGCATTTCAGCCTACACAATCCTATCAATTGCTGGTTGAACGGCTGCATCCCTCTGATTCAACTGCCGGTAGAATGCTGCGGATGACAATTTCAGGGTTAAATATTAATGAATCTCCCCTAAATATTTTAACATTAAATGGGTTGTATACTATTCCTGATTATTGTATATTTATTCAACCGGCAATTATTGCTGATTTCTCATCTACCGGGGGATACATCGATGCATTTTTTGAATATCAACCAGCTTACTTCAGAGCAGATTCTGGATATCTTTGAATTAACCGACCGGCTTCGTCTCCGAAAATCTGAACCATTGCTCAAAGGCAAGACCATGATCCTCTTCTTCCCGGAGACCAGTCTGCGGACACGGGTAAGCTTCGAGAAAGGCATCAGTGATCTGGGCGGGGCCTGCATTACCTTTCCGCCGGAGACGCTCGACAAGAAAGAAGCGCCGGGCGATATCGTCCGTTACCTGGAGAACTGGGGGGATGGCATCATTGCCAGAATCCCGGATCTCTGCAAACTGGAGGAGCTGTCTGCACACGCCTCTGTTCCCGTTATTAATGCAATGACCGCACATAATCATCCCTGCGAGATTATGGCTGACCTGTATGCTCTGCGCACCCTCCGGGACAACTACCGGGAGCTGACCTACACCTTCGTTGGACCGCCCGGTAATATATCAAGAACCTGGCTGGAAGCGGCGCAAGCCCTGAATCTATCCTTCCATCATGTATGCACGCCAGGTCATGAGATGGCCAGCGGCAATCACCCGGGCTATACCTTTCATACGAGCCTGGACAGCGTGTTACCGGAGAGCGATGTGATTCTAACCGATTCATTGCCCAAGGATTTCCTGACCCCGGAGTATATCAACGCCTATCAGATTACACTGGACCGGATGAAGCAGACAAGACCCGGGGCGCTGCTGAACCCCTGTCCTCCCTTTTTCCGCAATGAGGAGGTCAGTGAAGAGGTGATTGCTTCACCTTATTTTGCCGGATTCGGGTTCAAGAAAAGCCTGATCTATCTTCAGCAGGCCATCCTAATCTATTGCTTATCGCATTGATGGTACCGGACCATAGGCCCCAGCACACCGGTTCGTTTTCTTGTTCATGCAAGCCTTTTAGGGCTTAAGCTGTATATTTGAAACTGCCCGTTTCTCCGATATCTTATTAGAACAGGATTTGTTCGTATGTTTACCACATTGGCTGAAGGGGAGAATGACTATGAAGACTTTACAATTACTATCCAGAAAAACAGGTTTCCTTCTGCTCGCGCTGCTGCTGGCGGCACTTGGTCCGGTTGGGGGCGGCAGACAGGCACATACGGCAGCAGCGGCAGCTTCTGCGAAATCATATGTGTACTATGTCTCTGACGATGTTCTATACCGTGTAACGACAGATGGAAGTGAGACACAGAAGATCGTTGAGAATTATGACGGCAACGGATTAGATTCAACCGGCAAATATCTGTATTTTTACTATAATGACGGTATGGGAATTCAGCGGCTGTCCCTGAGTGATCCCGATGCTTTAATTACGAGCTTCCTCGGGGACCGGAATATCCTCTTTTACTTGTTCGAGGGTCCCTATCTGTACTTCCTGGATGATACAGGACACATCTACCGCACCTTGGCCGACGCTGACGATGATTCACAGCTTACCCTTGTCGCAGACAATGCCGATGTGAATTTCCGGACCTTCGACGTATCAGGCGGGCGGATCTACTATAATGCGCTGAAGAACAACACTACCTGGGTTGCTTCGAGGTCCCGCGACGGGAGTGGAGCCATTCAGTGGATTGCCAGCGGAGCGATTCAGAAGAGCAAATTTTATCATCCTTATGCTACAAGTATTAACCTTATGATTGACAACAAACCTGCCGAAACCGAGTATTCTCTGAACTCAATGGTACTCTACACCCTCCCTCTAAGCGGTGGAGCTCCCAAAGCAGCCAATGCCAAAAATCCGCTTGAATCCAATGCCGCCACTGCCGGTAGCTGGTCCGACCATTATTTTCTGTACAACAAAGGCATTAAAGTGGATGCCACCGGCGATGAGCTGGACTATAACACCGGCAAAGGCTTCCTGATGGATAAGAACGGAAAGATCCTGCAGCTCAGCCAGAACAGCGTGATCAGCATCAGCGAGATTACTACAAATAAGCTGGTTTATGCAGATTCCAAAGGCAAAGCCTACATCAGCACGCTGGCCAACGGCAAAATCATCGCCTCCAAGGCGCTGCCGCTGACGAATGTTCAAGATATCCGAACGGTTAGAAACGGATCGGCGCTTACCACCGTATTGTTCACCGCAGCCGATGCTTACGTCCTGAATGCCGATTCATCCTTGACCAAAATGACGGGCGTTGAGTCCGATTACTCTGTAATTACAGACGATATTCCCGGTTTGTATTATATCAACGGTCTGGATAACGACTGCCTGTACCGGTACAGCAATGACGGCAAAACCAAAATCAAGCTGTCCACTGGTCCGGTTAGCTACTTAGCACTGGTCTCCGCGAAGTAATTTAGAGAGAGAATAAGCCGGAATTTCCGATATCGGAAGTTTCGGCTTTTTTAAGATGCGAATAGATAAAGTTCAGTTTATAACAGAGACTTGCCTATGAAAAGACTTCATTCCCGGTATACAGTGGGAGTAGGCGTTATAGATAATTACAGAAAGTAGGCTGGAAATGAATATTTCAATCAAGCTAACCGGGCCGGATGAAGCCTATATTATCAAAAATATGTACCCGCTCTATCTGCATGATCTGTCGGGACATTACGGACTTGTAGAGGGGCATCTTCCTAACCGGCATGGGATCTTTGAGGATACAGACGAATACCGCACGCTGGCAGATCAGTATGACGTGCAGAATATTTGGTGGGACAAGCCGGGCATTCTGTACCCTTTCCTAATTCAAGCTGATGCGATGCCGGCAGGCTTTGCCCTCATCGCCACCCCTCCTCACTGCGCGCAGGGCGTTGATTATTTCGTGAACGACTTCTTTCTGCTGCAGCCCTTCAGAGGAAAGGGGATCGCTGAAAAAGCTGCTGTGAACGTGTTTGAACAATTTCGGGGTGAATGGGAACTGTTCACGAATCCGGCGGCGAAGAATATAACCGGACAGAAATTCTGGCGGAAGACCGTCTCCCGCTACACGCAGGGCCGCTATTCCGAGCGGACCGGAGAGACTTTTGACGGCAATAAGCTTGCCTTCAGGTTTGATAACCGGGGATTACAACCACTCTAACCCAACCGCCAAAAAGGCTAACTGCCGGGCATACCGGCAGCCAGCCTTTTCCACATGCAAGGATTCACGGCAGGATTGGCAAGTTAATCTCCTTGGTATTCTTGCCTTCTCCGGTATTCATAATCATGTTCATCGATTCCGGCTTATCGAGCAGATTGCTGCCGAAATAATGTTCAAAGCCCTCATAGGTTCCAGTACCTGTCGGTGACCATATCTCGGTGGTTCCGTACTTGGCTGTCGACTGAATTTCATTCCTGTGTACAGCGCCAGATATCTTTTGCCTGTTCTCCCATGTAATCTCAGACTCGTTTTTAATTTTGACTACAGTGCGGATCATCAAGGGAGAGAGCTCAACCTGCTCGAGCGTCACTTGAATCCCCTCCAGCATGAAATCCTCCCCCGGCCGGACAATGACTGTCTGCTGCTTTTTGAATTTCGGGTCAAGCTTGAAGCTGATCTTGAGTCTCGGGGAATAATGCACATCGGCTACATTGACACCCTTCGCCAGATCTTTCATTTTCCCTTTATCCATTGAGGCAATCTGGAAATCCGCTTCCAGCTGCTCCGGGAACGGCTTGCTCCGGTCCAGAAGGATGGCGCCGCGCCCGTAAAAAATACGCTTATCATCGTGTCCATTGTTTTTAGCATGGGCGCCGATCCCGCCCCCGTTCTCAAGATCATAGCCGGTTGCCGGATTCTTGATTCTCGCACTGTTAACACTATAGATCTCCTGTCCTTCCGCGACATTAGCTGTATACAAAAAGATGATTTTATTCTCATCTGCCGTTACTGCATTCAGGGTAATCCGGTAATCCCCGCTGGCTACGCTTTGATTAATCTCCTGGATATAACCGTGCCGGATGGCCGTATCCAGTGTAGGTGCCTCTGAATCAGAAGAATAGAGCCGCTTGAACATTTCCAGCCCGCCCCAGTTCACTTCTCCGGCAGGTCCGGCAGCACGAGGTGCCGCATCATGAATGACCGGAATGAGGAACAGAATGATTGCGGCAACCGCGGCTGCGGCTAATCCGAGGAAGGAGCCTTTGGTGAGTCTGCCCTGCCAGCTCCGTCTGCGTCCGCGCTCGATTCCCGCCTGAACAGCCTGCCTAATCTCATTGCCTCCGGCGTCCGCTCCGGCTTCCTTGTGTATACGTGCCGCATCCGTCAGCATCGCCTGCTCTTCCCTACTACTGTCCATCCCACTCACCCCGGTTCTTCATAATGGTCCTAAGCTGCTTCAGTCCTTTGTGCTGCCAGGTTTTGATGGTTCCCTCCGGCTTGTCCAGCAGGACTGCGATTTCGGCCAAGGTCATGTCATTGTAATATTTGAGCAGCAGCACATGACGGTATTTAAGCTTCACCTGTGAGAGCGCCCACTGCATTTCCATAGATTCGGTACTGTTATGAATGACGGCCTCCTGCATATGTTCTGCCGCTGTGGGAACCGCCTTCTTCCTTCTGCGTTGTTCGTCAATGCAGACATAGATTAGAATTCTGATCAGCCAGGATTTGAACGCGCCTGAGTCCTTAAGGGTCCTTCGCTTCATCCAGGCCCGGCAGGTGGTCTCCTGGAGCGCTTCCAGTGCGTCATTGCGGTTGCCCAGATAACTGTAAGCAATATGGTATAGCTGGTCGCTATGCTCCATCACCGCTTTGGCCCAATCCGTCTCTTCGAGCGGCACGGCGGCAGTTACCCGCTTCATTTCTGCCCCGGACATCGTCATCTCTCCCTCTCCTCTCCATCACTTTTACATGAATTAGACGGAGAGGTTATGCAAACAGTTTTAGTCTGCGGCAATTATTTTATAACCCTCATGAACAAGTGGAAACGGCTTTGCCGTCCTTTTAAAGGACGGTACCGTTTCAGCGAGAAATAGAAGAATAATGTATAGCGTAAAACCTATAAATTCTGGCGTAATATATAATCCTCGTAGAAAAGGAAAATCCCCAGCGACTATCGAAGAAAGAAGCACCTGACAAAGAGCTTCAATCTTACCTACCCTACCACAGGAGGTTGAAGTCGCATGGGGAAATCCCTACATATTCAAGGCTTAAAGGGAACCAAGTTCAGTCAACAACTACGGGGTGTTAACCTGGAGCAGGTCCTCATCGTAGCTATCGATGCAGCCAAACTCCACCAGAAAGCCCTGATCTGCAATTACTTCGGCGACATCATTGCAAAACCCTTTTTCTTTTCCGTCAATCACTCCGGCATGCAAATGTTATACGATGCCATCGAACAAGCCGTGGTCTCCACCGGGGCCGTACGGCTGTTTTTGGGAATCGAAGCTACGGGCCATTACTATGAAGATATCGTTAGAGAAATGGCCAAGCAAGGCTACCTCGTCCAGATTCTCAACGCGTATACGACCTTCGAAGAACGGGCTAGCGCGCTGAACTGGTGTAAAACCGATGATCTCGATCTAGTCGCTATCGCTCATGCGCTGAAGAACAATAAAGCCACTGAGTTCCGTTTGGCCGAGGGGCTTCGGCGACAGTTGCATGTTCTTACCCGGGCCAGACGCTCGGAGATCCGCAAACGCTCCACTTTGCGGATGGAAATCCGAACACTCATGGACATCGTTTGGCGCGAATTTCAGGGCTATGCTGACCATCAGCATGGGCGGGCTCAGAAGATCAAGGTGTTTAGCGACTTTTGGGGAAAGGCCTCCCTGTTCTTTATGGAGCACTACCCACATCCCGCAGCGATTTGTAAGCTGGGGGAGACAGGACTGCGGGAGTTGTCCATCCAGCATAATCTGAAGCTTCGAGCAACTGCCATTCGTAAGCTTCTTCAGGTCGCCACAGAGTCGCTTTCCTCTGACGAGCAAACCCTTCGTCCCGAGCTCCTTCTGCTACGAATGAAGCTACAAGATCTTCGCGCTTTTGACACGAAGATCCATATCCTTGAGCAAGAGATCGAAGGCCTCCTGCTTCAGACCGACGGACGGCTGTTACTTACCGTTCCAGGCCTTGGTGTCTCTACCGCCGCTGAGCTCTACGCAGAGATGGGCGATGTGTCTCATTATACTCATGCCGGACAGTTGATTAAGAAAGCAGGAACGAATCCCGTCGTGAAGCAAACGGGGGGAGGTGCCGGTTCGTACAGGAAAATTTCCAAACAAGGCAATTCCCATTTGCGCTATGTTGCCTTCTTAGCCGGACGAAGCCTCTGCCTGCATAACCCGGATCTAAGGCCGTTTTACGAACGCTTGAAGAACCGTGGGAAGCATCCTCGATCCATTTTTGTAGCCATGGGGAACAAGGTGCTTAAGATTGCATTTGCAATGCTTCGTGACAAGAAGCCCTTTCTCTCCGCGAAGCCCACTTGTTCGCTTGCTCAAGAGATCAATAAGAAGCTTCGTTATAGCTGTTTTCTAACGTCGGACGTTGCCTGAATAAGCCTGAAATGACTGAACCGTTAGGTCTGGAACGGAGGGAAGATCGGATCAAATTCTTGAGGACCAGACCTCGTATATAAGCCTTATCCACCTCGTTCTGTTAATGCGAATTGTACGTTAGAACTCGATCTGCACTCAGCCAGATTGCATAACAGAATTGAACACGAGGCTATTTCCTTTCAAGTTCGAGACCTGCCGGTTCTGTCCATTGCTTTTCGTCAGTTGCTAACTATTTTTTGGAAAATAAAGAGTTAGGTGTGTTTGAGTTGTCTCTTTAGTCTGTTTTTGCTTATTGACATAGTACGCTTATATTTCAACAGAAAAGCCGCAATCCCCGCTGCCGGGAATATTGCGGCATTTCTTGTTATATAGGAACTATAGTTTCCTGCTGCTGTGGAGAAGGCGTGTTGGACCAAATGTATGTGAAAAACAGCATACGTTGTGCTCCCAAGCAGGCATTCGGCCTGAATGTATGTGAAAAACAGCATACATTGTGTTCGCAAGCAGGCATATGGCCCGAATGTATGTTGAAAACAGTATACATTGTGCTGCGCGCGGGCGTATGGCCCGAATGTATGCGGAAAACAGTATACATTGTGCTGGTGCGAAGGTAATCCTATTCATCCGTTAGTATGACTTAGTTCTGTAGATTACTTCACTTCTATATAGGACGCACTTAAAGCACCCAATTCCCCTTACGGAACACCGGCTCAATTGTGCCGTCAGCAAGTTCTCCGTCAATATCAAGCGCATCGGAGCCTACCATGAAATCAACATGTGTGAGGCTGACGTTAGCCCCTCTGGATATCAGTTCCTCGCTGGTCATGGAGGTGCCTCCTTCAATATTAACGGGGTAGGCGCTGCCCAGCGCGAAATGGCAGGAAGCGTTCTCGTCAATACCGGTGTTGTAGAACACTCTGTTCAGCCGGGAGATCGGCGAATCATGCGGCACCAGCGCCACTTCTCCGAGATAGGAGGCTCCCTCATCCGTATCCAGCAAGGAAGTCAGGTGCTCGCGGCCGGATTCAGCGTCATACGCTGTAACCTTGCCGTTTGTGAAGGTAACAGTAATTCCGTCGACGAGCCGCCCGTTCAGGTTCAGCGGAAGCGTACTCTTGACCGTGCCATTTACGCCGGTGCGATGGGGCATCGTATAGATCTCTTCTGTAGGCATATTCGCTACAAAATAGACGCCGCGCGCATTCTCCCCACCGCCGCCGCGCCATAAATGGCCTTCCGGCAGCTCGACACGCAGATCCGTGCCCGGAGCGCGGTAATGCAGGCTTTTGTAGCGTTTGGCGTTCATACGGTCCTGGCTCTGCTTCAGCTCGCCGATATGACTGCGCCATGCAGCCACCGGGTCTCCGCTGTTCACACGGTTCATCTGGAACACCGCTTCCCACATCGCATCGATCCGCTCTTCCTCCGGTAGATCGGCGAACACCTTGTCCGCCCAGGCACGTGTCGGCGCCTTGATCAGCGACCAGCTGATTCTACTGTTGCGGGTGTAGGCCTGGTATTTCTTGCGCGCAACCGCAGCCGCCTTAACGGCAGTGGAGACCTTGGCCGAATCGATCCCGCGGAATAATTCCGGGTCCGGCACCTTTATATGTAATATAGCCCCGCCTTCTTCAGCGAATCCCTCCAGCATATCGGCATGCCACTGCGGATAATACCCGAACGATTCCTCAGGAGCCTTCTCGTAACGGATGCGTGTGACCGCTTCATCGTCCCAGTCTACAAGCACGTATTTCGCTCCTGCGTCATAGGCCTTGCCTACAATCAGCCGGGTAAGCTCCGCTGTCTCCAGCGGGGCGTGAACCATCAGTACTTGTCCCGGCTGCACATTCACACCGACCTTCACTACCAGCTCTGCGTATTTCTCCAGCATCTGCTCAAAATCCTTCATTTTCTCTTCCTCCATATCTTCACTGTCTCTGTATAATTATAGCGGAAGACCGTGAAGATGGCACGTAACCTATGCTCTATGTACAACCGGAAGCTGAGCATGACGTAACGCCTCCGCTTCCGGCAGCGCTTCCTCTACTGCTTATCCACCTGCAGCAGCTGAATGGTCTTCACCTCATACGTATGGGCGATTTTCTCTTCCGAGATCACTTTCAGCTTCGTCAGGCTGGCCACCTTGGCCGGATCTGCCCGGGAGAGCAGCCGCCACAGTTCGGGGTCGGACAGGGTCTGATAGAGCTTGTCATCATCATATTCCTTGCGGTTCTGCGTAACCAGCTTCACCTTGTAGCTGCCGAACACCGCTTCGGTCTGCCCCGCTTCATTGATATGGGCAAGAATCTCCTGCCGGAGTCCAGCCAGGTCCTTTTCCAGCTCCTTCTGCTTCGCCTTGAGCTTGTAATACTGTTGAACCTTCTTTTCCATATAGTCCTCACGCTCCTCTCCTAACATGTCTATGCAGGAAAGAACGGTTAGAATGATTAATTCTGTTGAGATGGTTTATGTTTACTTCTATAATGAAGTCGTTGTGACAAAACCTAGACAGCAGGTGAACCCATGTTTCAGACTTATCTATTTCCGATTTCCTATGCATTCATGGCTTTTCCGGTTGCGGCACTGTTCTTCACCTTGCCGTTTCTAATCGTGCAATACCGCCGGCACGGCTATATCAATAAAATCCGGGCCCTGGTGCTGTATCTGCTGCTGCTGTACCTGCTTAACGCATTCTTCCTTGTCCTTCTGCCCCTGCCTGACTCCAGGCATAATGCAGCCCCCGCCGGAAGCATGCTCCAGTTCGTGCCGCTGCAGTTCATCCAGGATATTCTGCACAATACGCCAATTACGCGCAGCGACCCTTCCAGCTACCTTAATGTGCTGACCGGACCGGATTTTCTGCTGGCGGCCTTCAATGTACTGCTGACGGTGCCCTTCGGTATGTTCCTGGGCTACTACTTCCGCACGCGCTGGGTGGTCTGCATTGTGCTGTCCTTTGCGCTGTCGCTGTTGTTCGAAATTACGCAGATTACCGGCATTTACGGGTTCTTTGACCATCCCTACCGGATCTTCGATGTCGATGACATGATCACGAATACGCTGGGCGGCATGATCGGATTCAAGCTCTCCTTATGGATCTCCGGCCTGCTGCCGAGGATTGAGAAGCTTGACAGCCAAGAGGACCTTTCTGCCAAAAAAGTGACTTACACCCGCCGCGCCCTTGCTTTCCTGCTGGATTCCATCCTGCTACTCGCGGTGACCATTCTCCTCAATCTGCTCTCACTGCGTATTTCGCTGTGGGCAGTTAGTATGGTCTATTTCCTGAGCATTCCTCTGTTCACAGGCGGACGCACCTTCGGCAAGTGGGTTGTGCGTATCCGGCTAAGGAGTGAAGACGGCAGTCCGGTCAGACCCTGGAGGGTATGGGTACGGTATGGATTACTCTATGGCGTCCTCGGAGGAGTGAATTCCCTGACGCCTGACTCCGCGATCTTCCTGAGCATCGGCACAGCATTGGCTGCCGTAGTGAAATTGGTCATCCTGGCGGCAGATGTAGCCTTCTTCATTCATTTGGTGCTGCGGCTGATTAAGCGTGACCGTCCGCTCATCTACGAGGAGCTTAGCAGAACCCGCAATGTAATCAGCTGGCCGAAGCGGCATCAGGCAGCGGCAAGCGAGACCATGGACAACACTACAAACAATGAATAGAGGTGCAACATCCTTATGAGTAATAACGACGTTTCCCGTATATCCCCTGCTCTAAATGAGCAAGAGTGGTTAATAGAAGCAGACATCACCAGCATTCAAGAGCAAATGGCACAAGGGAGCCTAACCTCCGAGGTACTGGTAAGCTGGTATTTGGAAAGAATCCACCGGTTGGACGGCCTGCTCCGCTCCGTATTGGAGTTGAATCCAGAAGCTCTTGCGATTGCCGCGAGGCTCGACCAGGAACGAAGAGATCAAGGCAGCCGGGGACCGCTGCACGGTATTCCGGTCTTGGTCAAAGATAACATCGGCACAGCAGACAAGCTGCACACCAGTGCAGGAGCCTTGGCGCTTGCAGATTGCATGGCTAATGAAGACGCTGAGGTCGTCACACGGTTAAGGACAGCCGGAGCAGTGATTCTGGGCAAAGCCAATATGACCGAATGGGCCAATTTCATGTCACCTACCATGTGGGCCGGATACAGCGCACGCGGCGGGCTGGTACTTAATCCCTACGGTCCCGGGGAGCTGTTCATTGGCGGCTCCAGCTCGGGAAGTGCGGCAGCTGTTGCCGCTAACCTTGTCACCGTCGCCGTAGGCACGGAGACCTCCGGCTCCATCATCAGCCCGGCGGCTCACAACTCCCTTGTCGGCCTGAAGCCTACTTGGGGACTGGTCAGCAATAAGGGAATTATACCGGGAATCGGCAGCCAGGACAGCGCCGGTCCCATGGCCAGAACCGTCAAAGACGCCGCACTCCTGCTGCATGTGATGGCCGGGAACGACGGCTCTTCCTCCTCTGCTGCCCTGGATTATTCGGCAGGGTTGGAAGTAGATGCACTAACAGCCAAGCGGATCGGAATTCCGCGCTTCTATTATAGTGATCTGGATACTGAAGCGCTGGACATGATGGAATCTGCCATAGCGGTCCTGCGGGAGCTGGGGGCAGAGATTATCGACCCTGTGGAGCTGCCCAATCAGAATCAGAATGCTGAATGGAACCCTACGATTCTACAATATGAGTTCAAGCACGGCTTGAACCGCTATCTGGGAAGCCTGCCGGAGTCGGCTCCTGTGCATTCTCTGCAGCAGCTGCTTGATTTCAACCAGCAGCATAGCGGACAGGCGCTGAAATACGGCCAAGGAAAACTGGAATGGCTGAATTCCTCCGGGGATGACATTACTGAGCAACAATATCTGGAGCAGCTGCAGTCTTCCCGTTCATTAGCCGGTAAGCAGGGAATTGATTATGCCCTGGAGCATTACAGTCTGGATGTGATCCTCTTCCCCGGAGATCATGGATGTGAACTAGCAGCAAGAGCAGGTTATCCGCTGATTACAGTTCCTGCCGGCTATACCTACTCGGGTATTGTTGCACCAGGCGGCTATCTTACCAAGGGACCGCAAGGTATCACCTTCTGTGCCTCAGCCCATAGTGAAGCGATGCTGCTAGGGATTGCGTATAGTTACGAACAGGCCACGAAGCACCGGCGACCGCCGGTGCTGGAGCCAGGCAATTCGTCAGAATAACCAGATTAGCCTCCGCTCAGCCGCTGACACAATCACAAAGGCGGTATCCCGAACTCCGGGATACCGCCTCTTTGTATATCATATCTATACACTTTGTCTATGCTTCCGCCGTATCCGCCAGATGAAGGACCACCGGGCAATGATCGCTGCCTAGGACATTACATTCAATTCCGGCGTCCAGCAGACGCGGGGTCAAGCGCTCCGATGCTAGAAAATAATCGATCCGCCAGCCCACATTCTTCTCTCTGACCTTGGGCATATAGGACCACCAGCTATAGGCACCCTCCAGCTCAGGATAGAACCATCTGAAGGTATCCACGAAGCCGGCTGCGAGCAGCGTGGTCATTTTGCCGCGTTCTTCGTCGGTGAAGCCTGAATTCCCCCGGTTCGATCTCGCATTCTTCAGGTCAATCTCCTGATGCGCCACATTCAGATCCCCGCACACGACAACCGGCTTATGCTCATCCAGCTTCAGCAAGTAGGCGCGGAACCGGTCCTCCCACTCCATCCGGTAGTCCAGCCTCGACAAATCGCGCTTAGCATTCGGCGTATACACATTCACCAGATAGAAATCAGGGAATTCCAAGGTGATGATCCGCCCCTCATCCTCCGTATCCTGCTCCAGTCCATATCGTACGGATAGCGGCTTGATTCTAGTGAATACAGCCGTACCCGAATATCCTTTTTTGAGCGCATAATTCCAGTACCCGGCATATTCCTCCCCGTGGTCCAGAACAATCTGCCCTTCCTGGAGCTTCGTCTCCTGCACACAGAAGATGTCTGCGTCAACCTCCCGGAAATACTCGTTAAACCCTTTATTCACACAAGCTCTCAGACCGTTCACATTCCAGGACACCAGCTTCATCGTTGTCATTTCCCCTTACCTGTCACTAGATTACATCCAGTGTACCATAGATTCGGGTTGTCTATGAACCTGCCGGCATCCTATTGAAATGTGTGAATCTCCCATGGCATACGTTACAGCAATCATAGTTTTGCCGAATATACTATCCTATCACAAGGAAAAGGAGGACGTTACAATGGCTATCTTATTACCGCAACAATTCTTCAATCTGCCGGCTTCTGTAGGTAAATCTTACTATGAAAATCTGGCAGGTGGCATCAATGCGGCTGTGACGGTAAACAACAATTCCGGGTTCCCCGTGGATCTCGTTATTTACCGCGTCAACGCTCCAGTGGTCACTTATCTGATCCCTGCATTTAACAGTCTCACTCTATCTGTTCATGCCCTGCTTGTCGCCGGACTTCTCAGCACAGCTGCCGGTGCAGTCTTCGGCACCATCGAAGTGGCAACCTCTGATTTCTAATCTAATGTAAGAGTATCCCCCTCATGCTCTGTTGACTATTTTTGGACTTCTCGCTATTCCGGGGAGTCCATCTTTTTGTCGTTTCAGGACAAATACGATCCATTCCGCTTATTTAATTGAATCTCTCAATTCAGAAATATATTTTGCAATCTTTAGATTAATCTCTCATTTATATAAAATTTATGATATAGTTGATGAGAAAATGATAAAATATACCAGAAAAGAGGCTATTATGAAAAAGATTTTTCTGCTTTTATTTGCGGTGCTCATGATCCAGCTCCCTATTGCTTCTGCAACATTTGCATTTGGAGAACGTCTCACGGTTCGCGAAAGATTTATTGGGAATGCGAGCCCGCTAGTATCAAACAACATGAAATATATCCTGAATTTTATGCCTTCAGGAGATATACAGTTATGGAATAATCACAAACGCACCATGATATGGCACACCAATACCAGCGACTTTAGAATATCCCAGCTCGTCATTGATCAATATAATGGCAGACTTAAGTTAATGGATTGGAATAATACTCCATTTTGGACGTCAGACAATAATGCATGGGCTACAGCGTGGTACGGACAAGGGAATGTACCAGTCAACCTCGTGGGTGACCTGCTAATCGTTCAAGATGACGGAAATTTAGTTCTTTACAACACAAAGAACGTGGGTTTAGGCTGGTATCCTGTCTGGGCTTCAAATACATCCGGTCAATAAGTATCATCAAGTCCTCCTAGTAAAATGAACGCAAACTTTTCAGCCCTTTCCCTTCCCAGCAGGAAGTGGAAAGGGCATAATTTACGTTCCGGGACATTTCCCATGCGCCTCGCTGCGGGTTGGCCCCGGCTGTTAGGCGACTGGAGATGTTTTGTGCGCCGTTTGGGCGGATGGTATGTGCTTTTACAAGGCAGTCTCTGATTCAGGCATAGGTCCGATATAAGTAGATTGTGGCCGGAAAATCCGGTTATGGGCTGACTGCTCCAGCAAATGGGCCGTCCAGCCGACAATTCTTCCCGCTGTGAATGTAGGCGTGAAGATCTCAGGCGCCAGCTCCAGCGCCTTCAGAATAGCCGCAGCATAGAACTCGACATTGGTGAACAGGCGGCGGCCCGGCTTATATTCCTCCAGAAGCGCTATCGCTGTAGCCTCCACATGAAGCGCAAGATCAAAGGAAGCATCCTTGCCGACCATCGTAAGGGTCGCAATCTGCAGGGCTTCCGCCCGCGGGTCCTTGGTCTTGTAGATCCGGTGCCCGAAGCCCATCAGCTTCTCCCCGGCCTCAAGCTTCTCTCTCAGCCAAGGCTCCACGCGTTCCTTCGTCCCGATCTCCTCCAGCATCGATATCACTTCATACGGCGCGCCGCCATGCAGCGGACCCTTCATGGCCCCGATCGATCCGGCTACGGCCGCGCACATATCCGATTCCGTGGACAGCACCACCCGCCCGGCGAAGGTAGAGGCATTCATGCCATGCTCCATGCACAGGATCATATAGGCGCTAAGCGCCTTTACATGAGCCTCTTCAGGCAGCTTGCCTGTGAGCAGATAGAGATAATTCGCGGCATGGCCAAGCTCAGGAAGCGATTTCAGCGGCGGCAAGCCCTGAAGGCAGCGGTACCGGTAAGCTATGATCGCCGGTAGCATTGCCGTCAGCCGCACGGCTTGCTTCAGTGTGGGCGGCCAGGTAGCGTTCTCCTCATCCCCAAGCGCAGCCACTGCACTTTGTAATACCAGCATCAGCGGGACAGACGCCGGATACAGATCAAGCATCTTGCAGAGATATTCAGGAATCGCTCTCTCCGCTGCCATTTGCGCTTTGAGCTGCGCCAGCTCCTCTGCATCAGGCAGGTGTCCGTTCCAGAGCAAATAAGCAACTTCCTCATAGCTTTTGCTCACCGCAAGCTCCTTGGCCCAATATCCGCGGTACACCAGATACCCTTTCTCCCCATCTACCAATCCGATTGCTGTCTCTCCGGCAACTACGCCTTCTAATCCCGTTACTTTAGCCATTATATCTTTACCCCTTTTCCGCTCCCGCAGGAAGAAATTCATCATATTAGGAGTATAAACTGCAAAATCTATATTGCATATTTATAGTTTTTTATGAATCAATAAGAAAAATCTATCACCTGTATTACTTAGGTTCCATAAGCTGCTTCAGCTTGGCTTCTGTGCCAGAGTCACCGGCTGGCGTGTAGATGCTACAGCGCAGATCCGCTGCACCTTGTACTTGTAGGGAGGTTAGATGGAACAGCATTTTGCCGGCTTTGGCATGCCTGAATTCCAGTACAACATCCGGCGCGGAGCTGACCCGGCTCTCTTCCCATAAATGATTGAATTCAGGATGCCGCTCCTTCATCTCCGCAATGAATTCATCGTACCAGCGGTCCTCCAGATATTGCCCGTAGTAGGCGCGGAAGATCGACAAGTATCCCCGGACGAATTGCTCCCAATTCACCGCCAGCCGCCTGAACTCCTTGCGCTCGAACAGCAGTGAGATCATATTGCGCTGCTGCGGAGCCAGCTTGGCGAAATCAAGAAATACATGCGCCGCTGCCTCATTCCAGCCGACAATGCCGCAGTGCCGGTCCGAGATGATTGTCGGGCAGGTCTTCAGCTCCTGCAATATCTTCTGCAGGGACGGATGAATCACCGAAGGCTCCTCTTGGGTATAGTCTGCGACTGCCGGTCCGTTCTCCAGCGCCAGAGCGAACAAGTAACTCCGCTCATCCTTCGTCAGCTGGAGTGTTGCGGCAATACAATCAAGAACAGATGGAGATACTTTAATATCCCGCCCCTGCTCCAACCAGGTATACCAGGTGCTGCTTACTCCCGAGAGCTGCGCCACTTCCTCGCGCCGGAGCCCGGGCGTCCGCCTGCGGGTACCCTCCGGGAGCCCCGCCGCTGCCGGGGTGATGGCCGCGCGTCTTGCTTTCAGGAATTCTGATAATGCTTGAAGCCTGTTCTGATTGGACATCATGCTTCCTCCTGCCTTACAGTTCGTCTGTCTGTTAGTGTAGTAGTAATTATACTAGTATAAACTACAACTTGTAATAGGATAAGCAACATGAAAAAATAAGCTTATTCAGATTAACAGGAGGAATAGAAGATGGAACGTGTCGTGATTACAGGAATGGGTGTCATCTCCCCGCTTGGCAATACCGTGGACCAGTTCTGGAGCCGCCTTACGGCAGGAGAATCGGGGATTACGCCGATTGATTCTTTTGATACCACTCACTTCAAAACCAAGATTGCCGGCTCGGTACCGGCCTTCGACCCGGATGCCAGATTCGGCCGCAAGGAGGCCCGGCGGATGGACCGGTTCAGCCAGTTCGCGCTTGCTGCCGCAGAGGAGGCCTGGATGCATTCCGGTCTCCGGCTGGAGGAGCTGGACCGGGAACGGCTGGGCGTCTATGTAGGCTCCGGCGTAGGCGGTATCCAGACATTGATGGACCAGGGCGAGCTGCTGCGTTCCCGGGGACCGGAGCGGGTAAGCCCTACCCTGATCCCGATGCTGATCTCCAATATGGCAGCAGCAATGATCAGCATCAAGCTGGGGGCGCAGGGGCCGACACTCTCGCCGGTGACTGCCTGTTCCATCGGGAACACGGCCATTGGCGAAGCCTTCCGCCTGATCCGTTACGGCGGGGCCGATGTAATCATCGCCGGAGGGGCAGAAGCGGCGGTGACCGAGATTGCCCTGGCCAGCTTCGGGAATGCGACAGCCTTGTCTACCCGGAATGTGGAGCCGCAGGGGGCCAGCCGGCCTTTTGACCGGAACAGGGACGGATTTGTCATTGCGGAGGGCGGAGCTATTGTGATCCTTGAATCCCTCTCCCATGCCCTGCGCAGAGATGCCGTCATCTATGGCGAGGTTACCGGATATGGTGCCAGCTCGGACGCTTATCATATGGTAGCCACCCATCCTGAGGGGATAGGAGCCTATCAGGCGATGAAGCTGGCGCTCAGCGAGGCTGGAATCAGTCCCGGGGAGGTAGATGTTATCAGCGCGCACGCGACCAGCACAATCGTCGGAGACCGCTCGGAGACTCTGGCTATTAAGAAGCTATTCGGGGAGCAAGCCTACCGGATTCCGGTCACGGCGAACAAATCGATGACTGGACATGCCCTGGGCGCAGCCGGCGGTCTGGAAGCTATTGCCCTGCTCAAAAGCCTGCAAGAAGGGCTCATCCCGCCGACGATTAATCTGGAGCAGCCGGACGAGTACTGCGATCTGGATTATGTCCCTAATGTAGCCCGCCAAGCGGAGCTGAAGATCGGGATCTCCAACTCCTTTGGCTTCGGCGGCCACAACGCTGTAATCGTTCTGCGCAAGTATGAAGCATAATCGCAGCTAATTCCTATGTACAGCAAACAGCGGATCTCCCATTCTAAGGGAGGTCCGCTGTTTGTAATGGTTAAGGCCAGGATGCGGCTGTGACTTGACTGTTCACGGGATCAGCTTACTTTTTCTCCGGTGACATATGGCTTCCCCAGACTGCAATGCCTTCCGCTGAAAGTGCCGTGAAGGTCATTACCTCGCTTGAGGCCGCTTCATTCCATTCCCGCAGGAACACCCCGCTGTATTCCGCACCCTCTATTGTCAGCTTCGCCATATGATCATTGCTCAAGGTCCATGTCCCTGTTGCTGCTCCGCTTATCGTGCCGTCTGTGTTCAGCTCCACCAACTGCGACTCCGCCAGCTCAGCCGTAATCTCCTTGCCGTGGTTCACCAGCATGTAAGCACCCGTCACATCCTTGGCAGTGTACTTGCCTATCTTCTCGCCTCCGTAACGATGGGGTGCAACAACAGGCCAGCCTGCTTCATTCATGAACATCTGATGAACCCGAACCTCATGCTGCTCCCCAAGACCCGGGAACCGGGTATGGAAGATCAGATAATACTGCCCGCTTGTCTCATCATAGTACGCCGAATTATGTCCGGGGGAGACATAGCCTGCACCCGCTCCGGCTGCTTCTTCATCTGTATTCACAAATTCATGATTCCCCATCAGCTTAACGCCGTAAGGTGCGTAGGCCGGATCATCGAACAGCACTCCAGGCGTCCCCTGCGCATCCAGCATAGCCTTACCTTCCGAGTCCTCGAACGGGCCAGCCGGATGCTTGGAACGCGCTACACGGATATTATAGCCGCCATTCGCATCAAGCCCTCCGTAGGAGAGGAACAGATAGTAATAATTGGTCTCCGGGCTGTATAGCATATACGGCCCTTCAATCCGCGCATGATTCCCTCCGAGCAGCTTCTTGCCGTAGCCCTGGCCCTCCAGCGGGAAGCCCGTAGCCGGGTCCAGCTCCAGGATGAAGATGCCGCCCGAGTAGGAGCCGTAGACCATCCACAGCTTGCCGTCTTTATCAAAAAACACATCAGGGTCCACCACATTAGGCTTCTCCGTGGCATCGTACACCTCTCCATCATCCCCGATGCCGGACATTCCCGACTTCAGAATAATGCCTTTATTCTTGTAAGGACCTTCAATCTCATCGGCTACGGCAATACCCAGCCCAGACAGCGGGGAATCTCCCTTGCAGGCATCGTAATACATGTAGAACTTGCCGTCTGCCAACTGAATGACATCCGGTGCCCACAGCGTATCCGACTGGGCCCAGCTAAGCGTCTCGCTAAGCTCCTCCGTTACATTCGGGATCAGCACATTATCGTCCGTCACGCCGGAAGAAATCTGCGTCCACGACATCAGATCCTTGGATTTGGCCGAGGCCAGATGCGAACCGAACACGTAATACGTATCCTCCACCCTAATCACAGAGGGATCGTGTACAGATACATTCCCGAACTTCGGCGGCCCTTCCGGATTCCCTCCACTGCATGCCGACAGCAGGGATAAGGATATCAACGCCGTTAAGGATCTTTTTCTCATCTCATCATAACCTCCCTATGTATACCCTTACATTTTGCTGCGCAAATGGGATTTAGTCAATACTTTTATTTATATTAGTTAGTTTTGTTTTATGTTTATATGAAATATAATACCCCATAAAACAAAAAACGCCAGGCCGATTATGGCCTGACGCTGATCTAATCAAACTTAGTATTCGCTGCTGTTGCCGACAAGTACCGGCTCTGGATAGGCATTGCTCAACACGCGGCGCTGCTTCTTCACGACATCCGGCGGCTCCACCGCTGGTGCCATCGGATGCATCAGCCAAGACTTCACAAGATGGGAGTCCGATACCTTGTACATTGGCGGTTCCTTCTCCATGTCAATCGCCATTGCATACGTGCTGCGCAGGGCGAAAGCATCCCCCTTAGGCGGCTTGATCAAGTCGGGTGGTGTGCCCGGGATCGCTGTAAGCATCGAGCCTTTGCTCTCCAGACTTGGCATGGAAGCCAGCAGGCCCCAAGTGTACGGATGTCTTGGATCATAGAAGATCTCTTCTGCAGTACCCATTTCAACGATCTGTCCGGCATACATTACAGCTACACGGTCAGCCATTCTTGCCACAACCCCAAGGTCATGGGTGATGAAAATGATCGCTGTATCAATCTTCTTTTGCAGGTCCTTCATTAGATCGAGGATCTGTGCCTGAATCGTTACGTCAAGCGCGGTTGTCGGCTCATCGGCAATCAGGAGCTTAGGGTTAGCAGCCAGTGCCATAGCGATTACAACACGTTGGCGCATCCCGCCGCTGAATTCATGCGGATACTGCTGGAAACGGCGTTCCGGTGACGGAATACCCACCAGATTGAGCAATTCAACACCACGTTTGTAGGCAGCTTCCTTCGTGATATTCTCATGCTTGAACAGCACTTCCGTAATCTGCCGTCCAACCTTCATCATCGGGTTGAGTGAAGTCATCGGATCTTGGAAGATCATTCCGATTTCTTTGCCGCGGATTTTTTGCATCTGCTTCTCACTCTTGCCGATCAGATCTTGTCCATCGAACAGAATCTGTCCACGCTTATATTCGCCCGCAGGCTGAGGAACCAGCTTCATGACGGCTTGCGAGGTTACGCTCTTACCGGAACCGGATTCGCCAACAATCGCCAGTGTCTCCCCTTTATTTACATGAAAGCTGACACCACGGATTGCTTGAACTTCTCCTCCGCGTGTTCTGAATGATATAGCCAGGTCTTTTACCTCTAAAAGGCGCTCCATCCTGTCACCCTCTCTGTTTCTTTTCAAGTATGATCTTCATTCTTAATATCGAAAAAACACGCAATACTATTATTTTATCTATCTTAGGGGGCTTCCGTCAAGATTTTTCTGAAAACGCCACCGTCAACAATCATTATTCGGGGCCAAGCTTCCCCCTACTATGAGAATACACGAAGAGCACATCCATAGCAAAATTCCCGGCAGTTACGCGTATCATTCCCACATCCCACCCTTTGCCAAAGAATGTCGTCATCTGGTATGTTTATTTCTGCAATCCCTGCAACCACCGATGAAAGCGAGGTAGCTATTCTAATGATCATAAAACCAAGAACCCGCGGGTTCATCTGCACAACTGCCCATCCGGCAGGCTGTGCACACCAGGTACAGGAGCAAGTGACCTATGTACTGAATCAAAGAAAGTTTACAGGTCCCCGCAATGTGCTCGTTATCGGCGCTTCAACCGGTTATGGGCTTGGCGCTAGAATTGCAGCAGCCTTCGGTACTGGAGCAGCCACTGTAGGTGTCTATAGACCGAGTACAGCCAGCGAGACACGAACCGCTTCCGCAGGCTGGTATAATTCCGCAGCGTTTGAGGAGATGGCCCACACAGCGGGCTTGCGCTCTTATAGCGTGTGCGGGGACGCTTTTACCGCTGAGACAAAAGAACGGACCATAGCGTTGATCCGCCGCGAGCTTGGACAGGTTGATCTTGTCATCTACAGCGTAGCCTCGGCGCGCAGAACAGACCCGCAGACCGGGGAAGTTCATCAATCTGTGTTGAAGCCTACTGGCAGCCCTTATACCAATACAACCGTCAATTTCCATAACGGAGAACTAAGCACCGTACAGATTGAACCGGCCACCGAAGCTGAAATCGATGCTACCGTTCATGTGATGGGCGGAGAAGACTGGCAGCTATGGATTGAAGCGCTCCGGGATTCCGGCGTTTTGGCAGCAGATGCGGTCACTCTCGCCTTTTCCTATGTAGGTCCAGAGCTTACACAGGCTGTCTACCGCGACGGCACGATCGGCCGGGCTAAAGACCATCTGGAAGCTACAGCCTTACAGCTGAATGCAGAATTATCACGAACCGGCGGCCGCGCCTATGTTGCAGTCAGTAAGGGTCTGGTGACCCAGTCCAGCTCGGCGATTCCTGTAGTTCCGCTATACATCTCAGTCCTATACAAGGTCATGAAAGATCAGGGAGTGCACGAAGGCTGCATTGAGCAAGCCTATCGGCTGTATACCGGTTTCCTGTACAACCCTGAAGGGACTCCGGTAGATGCGCAAGGGCGCATCCGGATAGATGACCATGAGATGAGCCACGCTGTGCAGACGGAAGTGGACCGGATCTGGCCCATGCTAAGCACGGAGAACGTCTACGAATATTCCGATCTGGCCGGTTACAGACGCGAGTTCTTCCAGCTGTTCGGCTTCGAATCCGGCGGCGTTGACTATGAAGCTGACATCAGCCCGGTTGTTGCCATCCGGAACAGCAGCTACTGATTGCTGACTGACATTCATCTGGTCTGTTGTACACAATCTCAAGAGGCCGGAATCTCAGAAGAGATCCGGCCTCTTGTGTATCCTATAGTACCAGAGCCGAGAACCGCTTCCAGGACTCAGCGAGATTGTCATGCGCCCAGTTCACATGATTCTCATCCTTGTACTGGCGCGAATAACATTCTATAAGCATGATAAGGTCCAGATACAGGTCATACAGCTGCTTACGCAGCCCTTCATTCCGGCTGGCAAAAGCCGACCCATACCCTTCATAGAACGCTGCCGAGCTCTCGAAATGCCGGAAATAATACTCCAGCAGCACATCGCCCCACATCGCCCGCTCCCAGTCAATGATGGATACGATTACCCCATCCCTTACAAAGATGTTGCCGTTCCACAGATCCCAGTGCACCAGGTGCGGCTGCGTCACTTCATCCAGAGCAGGCAGATACAGCTCCAGCACCTGCTCTATTTCCTGCTGTTCTGCGGGCAATCGTGCACCCAGCCTGACCGCATCCTGAAGCAGGTTCAGCAGCATAGACCGGAAGGTCTCCCTCCAGGACCGTCCACTCCCGTCAGACTCTTTGCCGAACAGCCCGAAGGCTGGCCCTTCAATCGCATTGATTCTCCGCTGATACTGACCCAGCTCGTATTCAATGGAATACCGCTGTTCCTCGGTGAGACTCTCCTTCACCTCGTTATACGGCTGCCCTTCAATCTTCTCCATGAAAAAATACGGACACGGAACCAACTGCAGACTGTCGTCATAGCTGTATACTTCCGGCACAGGCACACCGCCAGCAGCACGTACCAGCCGGAGAGCCTCCACCTCAGCACGCATGATATCCTTCTCGTAGCTAAGAGTCTCTGTCTCCGGGTCCGGAGCCACCTTAAGAATGACGGAGCGGTCGTCGCTAAGCTCCAGGTCATAAGCCGTATTGAAGAATCCGGCAGTCAACTCCCTGCTGCTGACGATCTGGATATCTGTCCCAAAGGCTGCGGCAGTCAGGAGACTAAGCTGCCAGTCGTTCAATTGGACTTTAGTGAAGCTCTCCACCGGTTAGACCCACCACATCTCAGACAGCGGCTCTTCGATCAGCACCTGCTTGAGATTGTCAACCGCTTTGGAGAAGCCCTCTTCAATGGACATCAGGCCGTCTTCATGCTCGATACTGACTACATAGTCGTAGCCTACCAGACGCAGTGCGCTCATCATGTCTGCCCAGACCTTGACATCGTGTCCGTAGCCTACGGAACGGAACTGCCAGGCGCGGTCCAGCATATTCGTATAGGACTGCATGTCCGTCAGGCCATGCTTGTTGACGTTCACCGGATCAATAACGGTATCCTTCGCATGGAAGTGATGGATCGCGCCTTCACGGCCGAGAATATGAATGGCCTGTACCGGATCTATTCCCTGCCACCACATATGGCTCGGGTCAAGGTTCGCACCGATGGCCTCTCCGGCAGCTTCTCTTAATCTCAGCAGGGTAGCCGGAGTGTGTACCGAGAAGCCTCCGTGCAGCTCAAGACCAATCTTCACATCATGTGCAGTGGCGAAGGCCGCCTGCTCTGTCCAATAAGGAATGACCTTGTTCTCCCACTGCCAGGCCAGAATCTCCTGGTAATCATTCGGCCATGGGGCAACCGGCCAGTTCGGATATTTCGCGCCTTCATGATCGCCCGGACAGCCGGAGAAGGTATTCACAACCTTGACGCCCAGCTTCTGTGCAAGCTTCACGGTGTCTACAAACACTTCGTGATCCTTGTCTGCCAGCTCCTTCTGCGGGTGCAGCGGGTTGCCGTGGCAGCTTAGCGCGCTGATGATCAAGCCGCGGGATTCGATTTGCTGCTTGAATTCCTGAAGGGCCGCTTCATTCTCCAGCAGCTCCTTGGGATTGCAATGGCTGTTCCCGGGATACCCTCCGGTACCGATCTCAACAGCCTTTAGTCCTTTGGAGACCACATAATCCAGTGCATCCTCCAGCTTGCGGCCGCCGAACAACACCATAAATACTCCAAGTTTCATTTGCAGATTCCACCTCTCCTAGGGTCGTATTGAAGCCTAGCTTAAGCTCCGTAGTTATCGAAATTCTTAATAGTCTCATTACGCTCTGCCGCTTCGAAGATCGCCTCAATAAGCTTCAGCACACGAAGCACCTCGGCATTCTTGACAATCGGTTCCGCCGTGCCTTCGATAACAGCGGCCAGATTATCATAGAAGCTGGAGGTCATCTCTAATGCCGCAGGCAGATCTTCAAGGACGGTCGAGCCTTCTGAAGGCGGGGCCATCGTCTTAGTCAAGCCTACACCTGCGCGGATCGGTGTGGGTTCAATCTTTTCCGATTCGTGGTTGGGGGCTACAATTCTGCCTCTCAGCGACCAGTCTTCAATAATAGCGGTTCCCCCGGTGCCCTTCACATACCATCTTGGCATCGTGATGAAATTGGTTGTCCCTACCTCGACGATGGCTCTGATGCCGTTCTCGAACTGCAGCACCGCATCGAATCCGTCATCCACGTTATTGCCGAGGATAAAGCTCAGACTGCTGCTGACACTGCTCACCTTGCTGTCAATCATGAACAACAGTTGATCCAGCAGATGCACACCCCAGTCCAGCAGCATCCCGCCGCCTTGCTCCTTCACATGACGCCAGTCGCCGGGAATTCCGTTGGCACCATGCACCCGGGATTCAATCTGAAAGAGTGATCCAATCGTCCCCCGCTCATACATCTCCCTGATTACGCGGAAATCCTCATCCCAGCGTCTGTTCTGGTGCACCATCAGCACCCGTCCGGCCGCCTCCGCAGCAGCCTGCATCTCGATGAATTCAGCCGAGGACATGGACACCGGCTTCTCACAGACTACATGCTTGCCCGCCTGAAAAGCCTGAAGGGCAATGTCCTTGTGTACATCATTCGGTGTAGCAATCAGAACAATGTCCACAGCCGGATCTGCCAGCAATTCTTCATAGCTGGAATACGCGGTGTAGCCTGCTTCCTCAGCCAAGGTGCGCCGCTCTGCCAGCAGATCGAAGGCTCCGGTCACTACCACCCGGTCACTCTCTTTGATTAATTGGGTATGGTAGCTTCCCATTCCGCCGTAACCAACGATGGCTACAGTATGTTTGATTGAACTCATGGATTCCACTCCTGTTTCTCTGATAGTCGCGTGACCCGGAGAAGCTCTTAGTTGTCAGAACTTCCGTCGAAATATACGGCGCGTCCGGTACGTGCTGATTCATACACTGCTTCAAGAATCTGGGTAACTACGAAGGCCTGCTCCGGCAGAACCACCGGGTCCTTGTCTTCTCTTACGGCTTCCAGCCACAGACGGGCTTCACGGTCTGCTTCATTCTCCGCAGCTCCGCTGTAGAAGGCAACACCGCCGGAGGACAGGTCCACCTTGGTCTCATACAGGCGGCCGGCACGTTCGCCGTTCAGACGCAGCCCGTCCTTCATATCCGCTCCGCCTTCCGTTCCGGCAAGCATGGTCTTGGCTTCACCGAATTCAGATACGTTCAGCGCCCAGCTGGATTCAAGTACAATTGTAGCACCGTTCTCCATTGTAATGAAGCCGAAGGCGGAATCTTCAACCTTGAATTGCTCAGGGTCCCACGGACCGAAGGCATTCGCGGCGTTCTTCTTCTGGCCCAGCTTATGGAAAGTGGAGCCTACTACCATACGCGGCTTATAGTTATTCATCAGCCAGAGTGTCAGATCCAGCGCATGGGTACCAATATCGATCAGCGGACCTCCGCCCTGCTTCTCTTCATCCAGGAACACGCCCCAGGTTGGAACCGCGCGGCGGCGAAGCGCAATAGCCTTACCGTAATAGATATCGCCAAGCTCCCCTTCTTCACACAGCCCCTTCAGATATTCACTGTCTGCGCGGAAACGGTTCTGATAAGCAATAGACAATTTCTTGCCTGTACGCTTGGCGGCATCCAGCATTTCCTTAGCCTGAGCAGTGGTCTTGGCCATCGGCTTCTCACACAGCACATGATTGCCGGCTTCCAGTGCGGCAACCGTAATCTCGGAGTGGCTGTCATTCGGCGTGCAGACATGCACGATATCGAATCCGCCCGTTGCCAGCAACTCACGAAAATCGGTAAATACAGCAGCGCCTTCCGAGCCGTAGGTCTTGGCAGCCTCCTGGGCACGTTCTTCCACGATATCACAGAATGCCACCATTTCGGCATCCTCCTGACGGGCAAGGCTTGGCATATGTTTGCCGTTTGCGATACCACCGCAACCGATAATAGCAATTTTGAGTTTGTTAGACATGAATACTTCCTCCTTGATTCTCGTATGTTTTGATCCAGTTCAAGCTGTCAGCGACACTACCAAGCGGCGAGCGGCTGCAGAAGTCCTGCTCCACCACTGCCCATTCCACACCAGCGCTAGCTGCTGCTTCAATGATCGCAGCCAGATCCACTTCACCTTCGCCGAGTACTACAGTCTCCGGTGAGCCGTCTTCTTTCTTCTTCAGATCCTTGAGGTGGATGATCGGCAGGCGTCCTGCATACTTACGGATATATTCTGCCGGATCATATCCGCCGTAATACACCCAGCAGGTATCCATCTCCACTTGAAGCTGCTCAGCAGGCACCGCTTCGAACAGATAATCAAAGGCCGGCTGGCCGTCAACCTTCTCCGTGAATTCAAAATCATGATTATGATAAGACAGAACAGCACCGGCAGCCTTGCATTTCTCGCCGATGGTCCGCAGACCCGCGGCTACCTCCGGCCAGTTCCGTTGTTCTTCTGTCAGATAAGGCACGATCAGATTACGGTTGCCGATCTCCAGATTGAAGCGAATCTCCTGCTCCGTATCATTCAGCATCGCATCGTACGGGCGGTGTGCTCCGACAGCAACAAGTCCTGTCTCTTCAAGCAGCGCCTTCACCTGTTCAGCCGTACGGCCGAAATAGTGGAAGAACTCCACACCGCTGTAGCCCAGCTCGGCTACCTTACGTATAGTCCCCTCGAAATCCTGTTCCAGTTCTTCTCTCAGCGTATACAGCTGCAATCCAACCTTAAGCATTGTTATTCCCACTCCTTATATGATCCGGAGTTATCCTGTTCTTGCTGCCGCCGCACTCCCGGTTACCTTCCCTGAAGCGCATCACCTGAACAAACGGGCTGTAAACATTGGAGAACGCAGCGTTCTCTTTGTTTCATCCACTGCTTCCAGAGTTTGTAAATGTAGCGATTAGCGCCGCAATACGGCCTTCTCCACATCATTTGTATGTTTTTTGCTTAGCTACATGGTAATATGAAAGCGTATATAATAAAATGAATAATATGATTAAAACATGAACAATCTGCTTATCATTTATTAGACTAGGAGGGACACATGACAACATCTGCCGCTTGCCACATTCTATCCGCCGGATTCTCCTTCCACCGCAAACCATTTCATATGTCACGCAGCGAGGGTGTACAGTATTATCTGCTGCGGCTCCAGACTGAAGGGCGCAGCCGCACCAGGGAGAACGGAGCCATTACAACCGTTGAGAGCGGCGATCTCATGCTGTTCGCACCGAATGACCCCTACTACTTGAGTATCGACAAGGAAGTCTATCCCGTCGGCAAGCCGAGGATCGAGAGCGGTGACTATCATATCTTTTGCAGCGGCCCATGGATTGAAGAATGGTGGAGACGCAAGCAGCGTCCGGCGGTACTCCGCCTGCCGATGAGTGATCATATTCTCGGCCTCTTCCGCCAGCTTGTGCTGGAGCAGCGCCGCTTGTCGGACTCCTCACCGGATATCTCTGCTTGTTATCTGCAGATTCTGTGTATGGAGATTGACCGGCTGATGATTGATCAGCCCGCGATCTCACCGAAGGCTTATCTGGCTTACCGGATGAAGCAGTACGTTGAAGAGCACGCCTCTTACGCCTTCCGGCTGGAGGATGTGGCCGCACATGTGGATATCTCGGTCTCCCGGGCGGTTCATCTGTTCAAGGAAGCCTTCGGCACCACGATTGTTAAATATGTAAATGATGTACGGCTGGATATGGCCCGGGAAAAGATTACGTTTAGCCCCATGCCGCTGGAGCATGTCTCCGAGACCTGCGGTTTTGCGAACTATACCTATTTCCACCGGATTTTCCGCAGCCGGTTCGGCATGTCGCCCAAGGAGTACCGTATTCACAGCAGGGCACAGGTATAAGTATTACCCCGCTGCTCCCAGGCATGCAAAAGGAGCGCCATCATGGAAGATCCGCTCCTTGTGTTTGACCTTATTCAGTTGCTGGCGTTTGCCGGGTGTAACTCTGACATGCTGGGAGATGGCCCCGTAATCCTGATTGAGTCTGCGGTTTCTTTCTGCACACCATGTGCCTGAGCGCTCTGCCTTAAGCAGCGCCTTCTGCGTTCTTGTCCGTGCCATAAGCGGCGACACTCCTTGTCAATCGTATATTCAGTGCGGCTGCACTGTCTGCTTCATTTTAACACAATATCCTGATCACTGCCCGGTACTCTTCACTATAATCATCTGTTACTGCATGTTAGCTCCTTGTTGCCTAAAGCGCGGCTTGCAGTAGAACAGCCTGTTACAGTATCCTTGAGGAGCAAGCTACATACCTGTGATCATAGGAATACAACCGGAAGAATGAGGAGGAACACTATTATGAAATATGATGTGCTGTATGACGGCGCCTTCGCCATGCTTAAGGTCCTGCTGGAGCCGGGCGAGAGCGTTAAGGCGGAGATGGGTGCGATGGTCGCCATGTCACCGAATGTAGAGCTGCGGGGCACCGTGGATGGCGGAATTATGCGCGGCCTGGGCCGCATGCTGAGCGGGGAGAAATTCTTCTTCCAGGAGCTGACCGCCACGCGCGGACAGAGTGAGGTGCTGCTCTCACCCGGTTCTATCGGGGATGTACAGGCCATTGAGCTGGACGGGTCGTACAAGCTGATCGTACAGAAGGACGGCTTCCTGGCGGGAACCCAAGGCATTCAGGTCAATACCAAGATGCAGAATCTGACCCGCGGCCTGTTCTCCGGCGAAGGCTTCTTCATTCTGGAAATCAGCGGCAGGGGCACCGTCTTCCTCTCCTCCTTCGGAGCGATTCACGCCATTAACCTCGGACCGGGCGAAGAGATGATCATCGATAACGGACACCTTGTAGCTTGGCCGGACTATATGGATTACAAGGTGGAAAAAGCAGCCTCCGGCTGGCTGAACAGCTTAACCAGCGGCGAGGCCCTGGTCTGCCGGTTCCGCGGCGAAGGGGTGATCCTGGTTCAGACCCGCAATCCCGGCAGCTTCGGAACCTGGATCAAATCCTTCGTTCCGAACCGCTCCTAGCAGCGGCATTTCGCAGATTCCGTAACTTCTTAATATTTGCAAGAAGGCGCAGGCTGAACTTCAGCCCTGCGCCTTCTGTGCGTTGCAGATGTGCTTATGAGACGGCGCGGCAGTCCTTGTCGCCCTTGCAGCCGTTCTTTTGACAGCTATTATAGGTGCCTTTGAAATCGAGACGGTGATCAGTCACACTGAAGCCGTATTCACGGGCTACCCGCGCCTCCAGCTCCACCAGCCAATCATCCTTGATCTCTTCCAGCTTACCGCATACATTACAGATCAGGTGATGATGCATATGCACATGATCGTCGTCGCGCAGATCATAACGGGCGACGCCGTCGCCGAAATTCATTTTTTGCACAATATGAAGTTCACACAGCAGCTCCAAGGTACGGTAGACGGTCGCCAGCCCCAAATGCGGGTAACTGCGCTTGACCAGCATATATACCTCTTCCACGCTTAGATGATCCTTCTCATTATCCAGCAGCACCCTCACTATCGCCTCACGCTGTGGTGTAAGCTTATAATTATGAGCCGCAAACTGCTGGCTGATATTTGCCACTCGGTTCACCCGGGTTCCCACCTTTCCGGAAGCAGAACAATTCCCGCAGAATAATTAGTAATCGTTACGATATAAGCATAACAAACTTGCCCGTCAAAGAAAAGTCCTGACACCAGTATAACACCACTTGCCCGTAATAGCCCCCCCTCTGCCACTCCACGCATAGATAATATTTCTGCCGAAACCGGGTCCGCCCATTCCGAAGTGCCCGCTATCCCCATACTCTATATCAAGATCACATGAAACCTATAGGTGCTTATATTGAAACGAATATGTAAAAAAGTGAGGATGATCCGGATGGCGAAAGTACAACCTAAGCAGACGCAGCGGCTTGTAACAGCCCGTGTACTGCGCAGCGTAGCTGCGGCCATGCTGCCGTTCTACCGGAAAATTGCCGGAAACCGCAGTTATGCCAGGCAATGGACAACCGCGATTGTCACTGCCGACCTGGACCTGATGGGCAGCTTGCTCCACAGTATCCCCGCACTTGCGGATGCGGAGAATTACGGAACGAACGGGATCGGTTATTTCATCTCTTTCCCTTTTCCGCTGCCGGTTGCCTTCTATACCAATGGCACGACGATTCCGCCGGGAACCGCTCAGTTCACCTTCAATACAGACGCCCACCGCTGCATAGCGCGTTCCATCATCCCGCTCTACCGGGAGCTTGCGGTTAACCGGAGCTTCGCGGAAGCGATGGCTGCCGCCATCCGGCGTAAGGACAACCGGGCGGTAAGGGCGATGGTCCGCAGCCATGTGAAGACAACGTCACTGAAATCCGTAACGATTGAAGAAAGCGGAATAGCACTGCTGTTCAAGACCCGATTCAGCCGGTACCCCTACCGAAATCTGCTGTTTCAGGAAATGATGTAGCTGACCGGACCTGTAGAACGGGATTCATTCGCTTGCAACCTTTTCTGATCTCATTACGTTATAGGAGTTGATACAGGCCAAACGGCCCAACCCTATAATAGAGGTGGAATTCAGATGAGTATGAAAAAAAACACGATCGCAGCTATTACAGCAGTAACCCTCCTTTCCTTCTCTCTTGGCGGACAAATTTTCGCAGCCGGCAGCAGCTTCAAGGATATCGGCCAGGTGAGCGGTAAGGATAAGATCAACTCTCTGAAGGAGCAGGGCCTGATCAAAGGAATCTCCGACACCCAATTTCTGCCGGCATCCACAGTAACTACAGCGCAGGGGATACAGTTTATCTCCGGCGGTCTCCAGCTCAGCCTGGCAGCGATTGATTTCAATAAGGCACCACAGGCAAGTGCGCTGTTCTCCAAAGTAAAAGACAATGCCTGGTACGCCGAAGCCTTCATTAATGCCCATTATAATGGTGTGAATATCCCGGCCAATATCGATCCGGCCAAGCCGATTACCAAAGAGCTGTATACCAGTATGCTGGTTCAAGCCGTGGAAAAGGCCGGTAACCTGCCGATGATCAATCTTGTCCCAGTTGAACTTACAGATGCAGACGCGCTGGACCCTTCCTATCAGGGCAGTATTCAACGGGCGCTGAAATACAAGATCACTGCCCTCGATGCCAGCGGCAAGTTCAATCCGAAGAGCACTATTACCCGCGCTGAAGCAGCAGTAATGCTGTATAACACGCTGGATTACTTGAAGTCCGTTAGCGATGGCGGCACACAGAAGTAAAGGAAGTTAGGTTAGTTCATACCGTTCCCCCGCGTATGATAGATCAAAGGCTGTCCCGGAAGCCGTTACGGCTAGGGGCAGTCTTGTTTTTTTGACAGGAAGTACGTAGGCTTATTGTGAAATGAAATATTAGGACCCCCTGTTTTTTATTGTATTTGTAATGGAGTATAAATTACGGCGACGCTTAGGAGCACGCTCCGCAAACGGAATGTTGTTCCAATCGCTCTTGCATCCAGATTTTTTTCATTCCCCTAATCGGTGAAAATCCGGATACAAAGGCGACCGCTCCGCTTCTCCACAATCATTCCGCCTGCTCCGCTGTTTAAGAGGGGGAGTTACAAACACGGATTCAAGTGCACTTCTTCGTTTACCTTTGCCTACCACCTCATCTTCGCGTAAACACAATGTATGCTGTTTTCCACATACATTTGGCCCATAGGCCTGCTTGCGAACACAATGTATGCTGTTTTTCACATACATTCGGTCCATATACCTGCTTGCGAACACAATGTATACTGTTTTTCACATACATTTGCTCCATATGCCTGTTTGCGAACACAATGTATACTGTTTTTCACATACATTTTGTCCATATGCCCGTTTGCGAACACAATGCTGTTTTCACATACATTTGGTAACACTTTATCCGCAAAACAGTAACTATAATTTCCTACAAAACAATAAAAAGACAGACCAGGACTCCCCTCCCGGTCTGCCTTAATATACTCCGTCCCGCAATCACTCTTCCCCGCTGAGCCGGTTCAGGAATTGAAGTGCGCGCGGGTTCTTCGTCTGCTCCAGTACCTCCCGGGGGGTTCCCTGCTCCAGAATGACTCCGTTATCCATCAGGATAATCCGGTCGGCCACATCGGCCGCGAATTTCATCTCATGGGTGACGATGACCATGGTCATGCCTTCCCGGGCCAGCTGCTTGATGACCTTCAGCACCTCGCCGACCAGCTCAGGGTCAAGCGCCGAGGTCGGCTCATCGAACAGCAGCACCTCCGGCGAGACCGCCATGGCGCGGGCTATCGCTACACGCTGCTGCTGGCCGCCGGACAGCTGATGCGGATACGCATCTGCCTTGTCTGCCAGACCCACCTTGTCCAAGAGTGCCAGCGCCTTGCTGCGCGCTTCCTCCTTGGAACGCTTTTGCACCGTGATCTGTCCCTCCATGACATTGCCGATCGCCGTCATATGCGGGAACAGATTATAGGACTGGAACACCATTCCTGTCTGCTGGCGCAGGGACAGTACGGTACGCTGTGGAATTTTGGCGCCCGGGGTGAAATCCAGCTTAATCCTGTTCAGCGTAAGACTGCCCTTGTCAGGGATCTCCAGCAGGTTGAAGCAGCGCAGCAGCGTGGTTTTGCCGGAGCCGGAAGGTCCGATGATGACCATGACCTGGCCGTGTTCAACGGCGAGATCCACACCTTTTAGCACCACAAGCGGCCCGAAGGACTTATGTAAATCGCGTATTTCAATCATGCGTATGCCTCCTTCACCTTAACTGGCCGAATACCGGTCCAGCCGCTTCTCCAAGTAATTCTGCAGCGCCGACAACACGGAACAGAACAGCAGATAGAACAACGCCGCTTCGCAATACAGCAGCAGGGGTTCATAGGTTGTCGCCACAATCTGCTGGGCTTTTCGGAAAATCTCAACATAAGTAATACTGGCCGCAAGCGAAGTATCCTTAACCAGGCTAATAAAAGAATTCGATAACGGCGGAACCGACACACGGGCCGCTTGAGGCAATATCACCCGGCGCAGAGCCTGCTTCCGGCTCATCCCCACCGAGAACGCGGCCTCCCACTGGCCTTTGTGGATAGACAGGATGGCAGCCCGGACAATCTCGGAGGAGTAGGCCCCAACACTGAGCGTGAACCCGATGACAGCGGCGATGAATGGATCAAGCACAATCCCGGCGGCGGGCAGTCCATAGAAAATAATAAACAACTGCACCAGCAGCGGCGTTCCCCGAATCACCCAGACGTAGAAGCGGGCGATCAGCTTCGGAAGCCTCCAGGAGGACAGCCGGGCAAGTGCCGTAATTACAGCCAGCAGCAGGCCCAGGATGAATGATACCAGTGCTAACGGAAGGGTAAAAGCCACCCCTGCTTTGAACAGAGGCAGCAATGAATCGAGAAATATTTGTATTTGGCGGTCATCCATCATTTCGATACGTCAGTGCCGAAGTACTTCTCGGAGATCTTAAGGTAGGTTCCGTCGCTCTTCATAGCGGTCAGTGCTTCGTTCACAGCCTGCACCAGCTCGTCATTCCCTTTCAGGAAGACTGCGGCACTATGCGAGCCTTCGGCAATCTCATCCACCTGCTTGATCTTGACATCCGGCTTCTGCTTCTTCAGATCTAGGAAAGACAAGCCGTCATTGACAGTGGCGTCAATCCGTCCGGAGAGCAGCAGATCAATCGCCTGGTTGAAGCCTTCGGTAGATACAATCTCGGCACCGTTGTCTGTGGCGATTTTGCCGAGGTTGCTGGTGAGCGACTGGCCAGCTTTTTTACCCTTGAGATCAGCGAATGTCTTAATATCCTGATTATCCTCCGGCACGATCAGCACAGCCTTGGAGACAATATAGGGATCAGAGAAATCATATTTCACTTTGCGCTCATCGGTGATAGAGACTTCATTGAAAATCACATCGAAGCGCTTCGCATCCATCCCTGCAAAAATCCCGTCCCACTGCGTCTCAATGAACTCCGGCTTCACACCCAGGCGCTTGGTGACTTCCTCAGCAATCTCGACATCGAAGCCCGTCAGCTTGCCGTCCGCATCATGGAAGGTGAACGGTGCGTAGGTTCCTTCGGTTCCGATGCGCAGCTTGCCGCTGGCTTTGACGGCTTCTAGGCTGTTCTGCTCCCCGGAAGCTGCACCCTCTGTAGCCGCAGCCGTAGGTTCAGCCGGAGTGTTGCCGCCCGTTGCTGTCTTGTCCGTATTGTTGCTTCCGCAAGCCGCAGCCGTGACCATGGTCAGGAGCAGCATAATAGTTAGACTTAGTTTTTTCATTCGATGAATCCCCTCTCGTATCTTCTCTTTACACACCGTAATTACCGGCAAAATGAATCGTAACACCGGGGTGTTACCTGCGTCAATAACTTTTTCCGATTATATACATCGGATTTATATTGTATTGATTTTCCATAGCTTAGCTTACCCCAAATTCTGCTCCGGCATCAGGATTCTCTGAAGAGAAATCAACAAAAAAGCGACCCTCCGGCAAAAGGAGAATCGCTGCTATATGGATGTTACAAGCTCTGCTGCTATAAGGGCACAACTATACGTGCATGATTTCCGGTGCCGCCTTTTCCTTGGAACGCTCAGCTCCGGAATGGCGGCCCCGGCGCAGCAGCAGTCCAAGGACCGCACCGCCAAGCGCGACAAACATCATAATGTGGAACGTGTCCGCGAAGCCCTGCGACAACACGGTCTGCTTGGCCAGCAGAAGCGCATCCTGCGAAGCGCCTGCGGTACTCTTTCCGGCAGCGGCAGCGGCCTCCTGCATCTCGGTACCGCGCGCCGTTGTTCTTGCCGTCAGAATTGTAACCAGCGTCGAGACGGCCAGCGAGGTAATCACCTGCTGCATCGAATTCGTCAGCGAGGTTACCCGGTTCACCAGATGACTTGGCGCCTTGTTGAGCAGATGCGTGTTCATCGGCATCATCATCATGCCCATTCCGGCCCCGCACATGATTAGCGGAAGGATCAGGTCGCCGCTCTGCGTGGTAAGATCCACATGGGAGTACTGGAATAACGCACCGGAGACCAGACTGAGACCGCAGACCACGAGCCAGCGCACACCGATCCGGTCGAACAGGATTCCGGCAACCGGCATCATCAGCCCGGAAGCAATCGCTTGCGGCAGCAGCGTCAGGCCGGTATCAAATGCGCCGAAGCCGCGGGCCTG
The DNA here is from genome assembly GCF_038000365.1 of Paenibacillus sp. FSL R7-0333. Lineage (NCBI taxonomy): Bacteria > Bacillati > Bacillota > Bacilli > Caryophanales > Paenibacillaceae > Paenibacillus > Paenibacillus sp. FSL R7-0333. Next base: position 3,067,918 of record NZ_JBBOBZ010000001.1, on the reverse strand, counting down.
CTGCAGAAATTGCGGGAGCAGGAATAACGCGCCATATAAGCCGAACTGGGCAATCCACTGCACGATGATCCCTGTCGTAAAATCAACGGATTTCAGAATCCGCAGCTCCAGCAGCGGTGTCTTGGAGCGCAGCTCGGCGATGACAAAAGCGATCAGCGCCACAGCGCCCAACAGCAGCCCGATCAGCGTCTTCTCAGAGGTCCAGCTCTGCGCACCCTGGCTGACCCCGTAAGTGAGCGAAGCAAAAGCCAGCGGGCCAAGAACCATACCGAGCTTATCCATGCCGGGCACGCTGTTCTTCGCCGCATTCGGCAGCTTGCGCAGTCCGATCAGCACAGCAATAATGCCAATCGGAATATTAATGAGGAAGATCCAGCGCCAGGAATGGTATTCAACCAGCCAGCCCGACAATACCGGACCAATAGCGGGTGCGAACAGGACGGGAATACCCATAATCCCCATGACAACGCCAACCTTACTTTTGGGAGCCAGTCTGTACACATAGGCCATCCCGACAGGGAGCACACAGCCACCGCCAAGTCCCTGAATGACCCGGAAAACAATCAGCCATTCGGCGCTGCTTGGTGTAGCGCACAGAATCGAGCCTATCGTAAACACAATTACCGCCGTCAGGAAGACCGTCTTGGCCCCGAACCGGTCAGACAGCCAGCCTGAAAGTGGAATAACTGAAGCCTGAGCCAGCATATATCCGGTAACTACCCACTGCAGCGTATGCAGGTCCGTCTTGAAATCCACCACCAGCCTGGACAAGGCTACATTCATTGCCGTACTGTCCAGCACAACCATAAATACTCCGGCAATAATGGCCAGCAGCGGAACCAGAATGCTGGACAGCCGGAAATCGGCTTCCTGCTTCAAGGTCTGATCCATGTCTCTTCTCCTCCTGAGCTGTCCGCGTTCTACATTGACCTGCGGGCAGATTGTTCTATATAATGAGTGAACGGACAACTGTCCGTAAGTGCAATTCATAGTCTACGGACAATTGTCCGATGTGTCAATTCTTTTCTGAAAGGGGTACTCATGAAAAAGCCAGACACCGATGCTGCACAGCTCCCGCGCTCAGCTCCGCAAGCCATAGAATCTGCTCCGCCCGAGTCCGCCGATCCTTATGTACAGCGGATTCTTGAAGCTGCCCGCCAGTTGTTCACCGAGAGCGGACTTGAGGCAGTCAGCATGTACAGCATTGCCAAGCGGGCAGGCATAGGGCAAGGCTCCCTGTACCGCCGCTTCACGGACAAGGGTGAGATCTGTTCTGCACTGCTGAAGGGCAGCGCAGATCAATTCCTGTCCGGGCTGGAGCAGCAGGTGGCTGCAAGTGCCGGTGAAGCTCCGGCTCTCGCTCAGCTACAGAGCAGCATTGAGCAGATTGCCGATTTCATTGAGCAGTATGCTGAGCTGCTGAATATGATCAAAGCCGAGTTCACCGGCAAGAAGCAGCTGACCCAGTTTGAGCATCCTTTTTTTCAGCGGCTGGGGGTGATGATGACTGAGCTGCTGCAGCGTGCTGCGGAGGGCGGTGAGATTATTGACATTGATCCTGCCTTTGCCGCCACGGCCTTAATCTCTGTTCTCAGCCCCGATCTGTACCTGTATGAGCAGAAGCGGCACCATTCCTCCAAGCTGGACATCTCCCGGGGCATCGTCACCTTGTTCGTGACCGGTCTGGCGAAGCGCTGAGCATCTGCTCTTTACAAGAGAAGAATTTGTGGTATATTAAGTAGCAATTACGAATTCAATAGCAACATTATTCACTAGGGGAGTCGGCCGACTGAGACGGAGCTTAAGCTCCGGACCCTTTGAACCTGATCTGGATCATACCAGCGGAGGGAAGTGGAGCAGAATGTATCAGTGGTTCCCGTCACAGGGCCGCAGCCGACTGTACCTTCCGCCCCATTCATTGCCTCCGGGAATGAATGGGGCTTTTTTGTGCTCAACACAATATCTATATCAATCAATCCGGGAGGTTTCGTACATAGTCTTATGATCAACATTAGCAATCTATCCTATGCTTTCGGGACGGGTTCGTCCCGGACCCCAGTCTTCTCAGGGCTATCCATGAATGTGCAGCGCGGCGAATTCATTTCTGTCGTAGGCGGAAGCGGATGCGGCAAAAGCACCTTGTTCAAAATCATCGCCGGCCTGCTGGAGCCGGACAAAGGCAGGATTACGCTGAACGGAGCCGAGTCCGCGGCAGCAGCGAAGAGGCTGGGCAGTGTGGCCTACATGCCGCAGCAGGATCTCCTCCTGCCTTGGCGCACCGTGCTGGACAATTGTCTGCTGCCTTGGGAACTCAAGCGCAGCCGTCCCAAAGCGGCCGCTGTGGCCGAGATCCGTACCCTGCTGCAACGCTTCGGCCTTGAGGGAACCGAAGGGGCTTATCCCCAGGAGCTGTCCGGCGGGATGCGCCAGCGCGTGGCGGTCCTCCGCACCGTGGCGGCGGGGAATGATCTGCTGCTGCTCGATGAGCCGTTCGGGGCGCTTGATGCCATTACCAAGCGTTCGCTGCAGCGCTGGTTGCTGGAGTTATGGGCAGAGCTGGACAAGACGGTGCTGTTCATCACCCATGACCTGGAGGAGGCACTCTTGCTCAGTGACAGAATCTATCTAATGACGGGCAGTGGCGGCAGCGGGATGCAGGAATTCCCAGCCGGTCTCCCCCGTCCGCGTCATCACAGTCTGAACTATGAACCGCAGTTCGCCGCCCTGCGCCAGGAATTGGAGCTGAAGCTATATGAGAACCGCCGCTCCTAGAAGATTGCTCCAGCATTACGGTCCGGCTGCCCTGCTCGCCCTGCTGACGCTTGCAGTCTGGGAGACTGTAGCCCGGCTGGGCCTGGTTCCTCCCTTCATCCTTCCGGCTCCGTCTGCGGTGTGGATGGCATTGATGGAAGACCGCCATCTATTGTTCGGGGTACATCTGCCCGCCACACTGCTTGAAGTGCTCACAGGCTTCGCACTATCCGTGGTCTGCGGCAGCCTGCTGGGAATCGCCATGCACCTGTTCCGTCCGCTGGCCAAGGCGCTGTACCCGCTGCTGATTATCAGCCAGACGGTTCCGCTGATCGCGCTCTCTCCCCTGTTCATCATGTGGTTCGGCTACACCCTATGGAGTAAGGTCGCCGTTGTCTTCCTAACCGCTTTCTTCCCGGTGGTCATCGGCACCTATGACGGGTTGTCCAAGAACACGGACGCCTACCGGGAGCTGCTGCTGACCTATGGCGCGAACCGCTGGCAGATTCTCGGGAAGGTGAGCGTTCCGCTGGCTTTGCCCTCTTTTTTCTCCGGACTGAAGCTGTCGGCTGTGTACTGTGTGATCGGTGCAACCATCGGGGAATGGCTAGGGGGCAGCCAGGGGCTGGGCTATTTCAGCCGCAGAATGGCCGGGAATCTGCAGAGTGCCAAGATGTTCGCCGCTGTTGTCTTATTATCTCTACTCGGTATCCTGCTGTTTCTGGCAGTCGCCGCGCTGGAGAAGATTATTCTGAAGAAAAGAGGACGTTATTCATGACTACTATCCGCTATTTCCGTTATCTGTTGAGTGGAATATCAAAGCCAGTCAAGCTGCTGCTGCCCGCTCTGCTGCTATGTATGCTGCCTGTCCTGGCAGGCTGCGCCAATACGGACAATCCGGCGGCCTCCGGCTCCCCGGCTGCTGCACCCTCTACCTCTGAGGCCGGGGCTGGGACCGGGGCTAAAGGCGGGGCCCATAAGCTGACGATTATGCTCGATTGGTATCCCAATGCTGTCCACTCCTTTTTGTATGCGGCAGAGGCTGAAGGCTATTTCGCTGAGGAAGGTCTGGAGGTTGAGATTCAGATGCCGGCCGATACCAATGATGCGCTGAAGCTTGTTGCTGCGGGGAAGGTGGATCTGGCACTCAGTTATCAGCCCCAGGTGCTGATGGCACAGGGTGAGCAGATTCCAGTCAAGTCGATTGCCGCGCTGGTGCGTCATCCGCTGAATCATCTCATGGTAGCCGCAGACAGCGGCATTACCCGCCCCGGAGAGCTGTCCGGCAAGCAGGCCGGATATTCCTCCGTCCCGTTGTATGAAGCCATGCTGAACACGATGGTCAAAAGCGACGGCGGGGACCCTTCCTCCCTCAAGCTGGTGGATGTCGGCTATGAGCTGATCCCTGCTCTCTCCACCGGACGGGTGGATGGCATTATGGGCGGGTTCATCAACCATGAGCAGCTGATTCTGGAGCAGGAAGGCCATCTGGTCCGCTCCTTCAATCCCGTGGATTACGGGGTCCCGGATTATTATGAGCTGGTGCTGGTCGCCAGTGAGCAGGGACTGCAGGATTCACAGGGCTTTTATCAGAAATTCGTGGATGCCATCAGAAAAGGCCAGCAGTATGTAGCCGATCACCCGGATGAAGCGCTGAAGCTGCTGCTCGCCCATCAGGAGGATACCGCACCGCTGGATGAAGCCATTGAACAGCGCAGTCTGGAGATCCTGCTGCCGCTGATGGATGCCGGTTCCCAGCCCTTCGGCTATCAGGACAGCGCATCATGGGAGAAGGTGAACCAGTGGCTGAGCGAGAACGGTCTGCTGGCTGCCGAAGTGGATGTTAAGAATGCTTTTATTAATTTTTAAATTATACCTACAGGAGGAATTCATATGTCTTATCTGTCCAAAGTACGCCAAGCGAACCCACTGGTGCATAATATCACGAATATCGTAGTCGCTAACTTCACAGCTAATGGGCTTCTGGCCCTGGGAGCTTCGCCGTTCATGGCCGATGCCATCGAAGAAGTAGCCGATGTCGCCGCCATGTCCGGCGCGGTTGTGCTGAACATCGGTACACTGAATGAAGCTGCCATTGCTTCCATGATCGAAGCCGGAAAGGCTGCGAACCGCCACCATGTACCGCTCGTGCTTGATCCCGTTGGAGCCGGTGCTACCGCCTACCGCACGGATGTTACGGCGGGGCTGCTCCGTGAGCTTCAGCTTACTGCCCTGCGCGGCAATGTGGCCGAGGTTGCCAATGTGGCCGGGGAGAGCTGGGCCAGCAAAGGCGTAGATGCCGGAGCAGGCGAAGGCGATGTAATTGCTCTAGCCAATAAGGCGGCGCAGAAGCTGAACTGTGTCGTGATTATCACCGGCAAGGAAGACATCATCACAGACGGCAAGCGCACTTATATCGCCAGCAACGGACACTCCATCCTCACCCGGGTGACCGGAACCGGCTGCCTACTCAGTGCGGTGGTGGGTGCATTTCTTGCCGTAAGCGGCGGGGAGGTGCTTGAGGCGGCTGCCGAGGCCCTCTCCTTCTACGGCGTGGCAGCAGAGCTTGCCGCTGAGGCGGCTGAAGCCCAAGGTCCGGGCAGCTTCCAGATTGGGTTTCTGAATCAATTGTCACTAGTGACCCCGGAGCAATACAGCAGCCGCTCACGGCTGAAGCTGCTCGCCGAAGCCTAGACCGTACAGCCAAAGGAGAGAACAAGATGACTAGCATACGCAAAGCGTTGACCATTGCCGGCTCTGACAGCGGCGGCGGGGCCGGAATTCAGGCGGATTTGAAGACGTTTCAGGAGCTGGGAGTGTACGGCATGTCTGCACTTACTGCACTCACCGCCCAGAATACACTAGGTGTCCAGGGAGTCTTTCCGATCGAGCCGGAGACCGTTGCAGCCCAGTTGGATTCGATCGGCAGTGATCTGCCGCCGGATGCCATTAAGACAGGGATGCTGTTCAGCAGTGAGATTATCCGCGTGGTTGCCGGTAAAGTGCAGCAGTACGGCTGGCAGCAGAAGCTGGTAATCGATCCGGTCATGGTCGCCAAGGGCGGCTCACAGCTGCTGCTCCAGGAGGCAATACAGGCGCTGATTACAAGCCTGCTTCCTCTCTCGCTTGCCATCACCCCCAATCTTCCTGAAGCAGAGATGCTGACAGGTATGAAGATTCAGGGCCGGGAAGACCGGGAACAGGCGGCAAGACTGCTTCATCAGATGGGACCCGAGTACATTATCTTAAAGGGCGGACATGACCCCTCAGGAGATGAGGCAGTGGATCTGCTCTATGACGGACGGGAATTCCAGTATATGTCCAGCCCGCGGATTGCGACGAAGCATACTCACGGGACTGGCTGCACCTTCTCGGCTGCGGTTACGGCAGGTCTTGCGCTGGGCCATTCCATGCCTGAAGCCGTCCTTACCGCCAAGGCCTTCATTCAAGCGGCGATTGAGGATAGTCTGAACATCGGGGCCGGGCAAGGGCCGACGAATCATTTTGCTTATGGGAACCGGATGAAATCAAGGGGGTTAACGCTATGACACGGATTGACAGCGAGGATATGCGCAGACTGCTGAAGCTGTACTTCATTATGGGCAGTGTGAACTGCCGCCTCTCACCGGAGGACACTTTAACCGCTGCTGCCGCTGGGGGCATCACTCTGTTCCAGTTCCGGGAAAAGGGTCCTGCTGCGCTCAAAGGCGCCGCACTGCTCCGTCTCGGGCAACAGCTCCGGCAGATATGCCGGGCCTATAACATCCCGTTCATCGTGAACGATGATCTGGAGCTTGCCGCTGCGCTGGATGCCGATGGCATTCATGTCGGCCAGGATGACCTGCCTGCCCGGTTAATCCGGGAGCAGCTCGGTAAGCATAAGATCATCGGAGTCTCCGCACATAATCTGACGGAAGCCCGGCAGGCTATCGCGGACGGCGCCGATTATCTCGGAGTCGGTCCTGTCTATCCTACTTCGTCCAAGGATGATGCCCAGGCCGTCCGGGGAACTACTGTCATTGAAGAGCTAAGACGAAGCGGCCTGAGCATTCCTGTGGTGGGAATCGGCGGCATCAGCCTGGAGAATGCCCCACCGGTCATCCGGGCGGGTGCGGATGGTCTCTCCATCATCTCGGCCATTGCCGGAGCTGAGGATATACGCGAGTCTACGCGGAGATTCTCTCAGCTCGTCACTGCTCCTTCTTCATAATTTCAAACCAGGCACGCTGCGGGTGGAACAATGCGGGTGCCTCATGCCACGCATAGGAGTACCTCACTTTTCCATCCGTCTGCTTTGTGGCGACATATGGCGTTAACCAGGGCGCACGCACATTATGATCGGTTTTCCGATTACATTCAGCTTACGTGGCGCGCCCAATCCAATTATGATCGGTTTTCCGATTAGATTTCGCCTACGCGGCGCATCCAGTCCAATTATGATCGGTTTTCCGATTACATCTGGCCTACGTGGCGCGCCCAATCCAATTATGATCGGTTTTTCGATTACATTCGGCCTACGTGGCGCGTCCAGTCCAATTATGATTGGTTTTCCGATTACATTTGGCTTACGCTACCCCCTCTGTCCCCGCGTAATCTGCCCATAACAATAGTAGAATAGAATTGTCCGTCTGCCAGCCGCTTGTCTCTGCGCAGGACACCCTCAACCTCGAAGCCAAGGCTCTCATAGAGCCGGATCGCCTTGTCATTTCTCTCCAGAACCTTCAAGCTCAGCTTCTCCAGGCTGATGGTATCCGCCCAGATGATAGACTGCTCCAGCAGGCTCCTGCCGATTCCGTATCCCCAGAACTCCTGCAGCACCCCGACTCCGAACTCGGCCTGATGGGCCAGCCTGCGGAGCGGACTTCCTTGACATCTGGCGAAGCCGGCCAGCCTGTCCTGAACCTCGGCAACCAGGAACAGGTTCGTGCCGCTGGCCGTATCCGCCGCTATAAGCGACCGGAAGCCCTCCGGGTCGATGAACCCTTCCCCCTGGACCCGGTCTAAATTCTCCGTCTCCCCGTCGATCTTCAGCCTCAGCGCGGACAACTGCGGGGCATCCTGCGGCGCGGCGGATCTCACCATGTAGCGAAGCCCTTTATTTTCATATCCCTGAGCATCAATAATCATTCTGTTCCTCTCCTCCCAGTCTTAGGACTACAACCTCGTTATACGGTTCATGCCAGCCTATCCAGTATAGCATTTACATCCGGATAATCCAGGCGTATAATGCCCATGTCAGACCCTGCGCCGGATTATTTTTACATATATCGCATCCTAAAAATTCAAGCAAAGCTGGTGACCCTATTGTCGAGAGGCTTCAGAGCCATGGGACCCGGAGGAGGCTTCGGGCCTGGCAAATTAAAGTTCGATGAGGAGGAGGCGAAGCCGGATATATCCAAAGCGCTGCTATTACGCATCGTCAAATATTTCGCTCCGTACTGGAAGCAGACGCTGCTGGTGATGACCGTGCTGTGCATCTCCGCAGTGCTGGGGCTGCTCCCTCCTATCCTGATTCAGCAGATCATTGACCGGGCGCTCCCGGACAAGAATCTGCAGCTGCTCTTCCTGCTGGTTGCCGCCTCGCTGGCTACAACGGTTGTGTCAGGACTGCTCGGCGTGCTGCAGAATTATTTGAACTCTTTTATCTCCCAGAATATTGTCCATGATATGAAAAACCAGATGTACCGCCATCTGCAGAGCATGCCGCTGCAGTTCTACTCAGGCGTCAAGCAAGGCGAGGTCATTACCCGGATGACCAGTGACATTGCCGGAATTCAGGGCGTCTTCAACAGCACCATCGTCAATTGTGCCAGCAATCTGTTCATTCTGATTTCCACGGCGGTAACCCTGTTCATCATGAACTGGAAGCTTGCGCTGCTAGGCATCCTCGTCATTCCCTTATTCATCGTGCCGACCCGCAAAATGGGCAATGTCCGCTGGAAGCTGGCCAAAGAGACGCAGGAGAAGATCTCGGAGCAGAATCAGATCATTGAAGAGACGCTCAGCCTCAGCGGGTACATGCTTATGAAGCTGTTCACCAGAGAGGACACCGCGCTGGCAAGCTTCCAGACCGTAAACGCCCAAGCAACACGGCTGCAAATCCGCGAATCGATGGCCGGCCGCTGGTTTATGCTGGTCCTTACCACCTTCACCAGTATCGGGCCGATGCTGATTTATCTGTACGGGGGTTATTTATTCATCCAGGGAGAGCTAAGCATTGGAGCAATTATCACCTTCGTGGCACTACTGAGCAGATTGTATCTTCCGGTTATGCAGATGACCAATCTCTATGTGGATGTGAACCGTTCGGTGGCGCTGTTTGAACGGATTTTTGACTATTTTGATATGGACCCGCTGATTGTGGATGCTAAGCTGGCTCTTCCAAGCCGGGTTGAGGGACAAGACATCGTCTTCGAGCAGGTGAATTTCGCCTACGCCCCGGACAAGCCCGCTCTGAGCGGGATCTCCTTCACGGCAGCCGCCGGATCACTGACTGCCCTGGTCGGACCCAGCGGAGCAGGCAAAACCACCATTACCAACCTGATTCCCCGGCTCTATGAACTGGATTCAGGCGTGATCCGTATCGGCGGCAAGAACATCCGCGAGTTCACGCTGCATTCGCTTCGCTCACAGATTGGCCTAGTCACCCAGGACACGTACCTATTCAACGGGACGATCCGCGAGAATCTGCTCTATGCCAACGCTGAAGCCACGGAAGCCGAGCTGACGGCCGCCTGCGAAGCTGCTTTTATTCATGATTTCATTCTGAAGCTGCCTGAGGGCTACAACACGGTTGTCGGCAACCGGGGATTCAAGCTGTCCGGCGGTGAAAAGCAGCGGATGTCCATCGCGCGCGTGCTGCTCAAGAATCCGCCCATCATCATTATGGACGAGGCCACCTCGTCGCTGGACACGGTATCGGAATATTACATCCAGCAAGCCATGCATGAATTGCTGCGGGGCAAGACCAGCATGGTCATCGCCCACCGTCTCTCCACCATCATGGCAGCCGACAATATTCTGGTTGTTCAGGACGGCAGAATTGTGGAGTCGGGGCCGCACGCTTCCCTGCTGGCAGAGAATGGGGTATACCGTGATTTGTACAACAAGCAGTTTCAGCGGGAAGATTCATAAGCCAATAGCGCGGCCGCACATAAAAAGGGATTCCCGGAGCAGCATCACCTGCTCTGGGAATCCCTTCTCTTCCTGTCCGCGATCAGTCCGGCTTATCGCGTAGTACGCAGCGGCTTCAGCTTGTCCATCCAGCCGCTGATTTGTTCTGCCGTGTCCGTGCTGCGCAGCAGCCGTTGATATTCGTCCACATACCCGCCGTCACCGGCAAGCTGTCCAGCCCACTCATGGAACTCTTCGAACCGTGTCAGTGCGATACTACGCTTCCCGAGAATCAGGTAGGCGTTCAGCAGCTGCTCTAACGTCTGCTCGGACGGATTGTTTTTATACTCCTGCTCACTGAGCTGAAGCTGATCGTCCGCATATCGCTTGGTAAGCAGCTTATCCGGCACATAATTCGTCCCTTCCAGCTGGTAAATGCCCATCAGCGCCGGACCCAGGGGGGATTGGCCCGGATAAGGACTGGCCAGCAGATCCTCGCTCCCGTCCTGATCCACATCCTCATAATTCACGCTGAACAGATCGTTAACGGTTACCTGCATCGTTCCGTCAATCTCCTCTACCACAATAGACGCGTACGACGGACGGTTATCCATCAGACTGAACAAGAAGGTATTCCGGTTGTTCTGTACCACCGCTTCAGCCCAGAGCTGCTCCTCCTCATTCCAAATGCCGCCGCCTTCCAGGGTAAGCCCGGCCTTCTTGCTGTCAAAGACCATTTTGCCCTCCTTAACGATGGCGAACTGTGTATAGCTGAACTCTCCCTTATTCCAGTAATACACCTGAAAAATCTGCCCGTTCAACTGAACCGCATCCATATGTACGAATCCCGAATACTCATCTGCAATCTCAGGGGACACTTCCGCAAGCGCTGCGGCAGCCGCGTCTTCCTCCTGATGCCCTCCCGGTGCTGCTGAGAGATCGGCTGCCGGGGAAGCGGTTGGCGCTGCAGACGGATCTGCTGATCTGCCATCCCCTGTTCTTGAGCAACCCGCTATGATCGCTAAGGCTATCAATAAGCTTATAATCCGCATGTAATCCTCCTAAATGTCGTGTCGTGGTAGCATGACTTCCTGTATACCCGTCCGGGAGCCCGCTTCGGAAGCCTGCATTGGTATGTGAGCTGCGGCTAACCTTCCAGTCTGGCATGAAGCTCTGCGAGCTCTTCCTCCGTCAGCCGTCTCCACTGCCCTTGCGGAAGACCGCTGAGCGTGATATGCATAATCCGTATCCGCTCCAGGCGGAGCACACGGTAGCCCAGCGCCTTGCACATCCGGCGGATCTGCAGATTCAGCCCTTGGGTCAGAATAATCATGAACTCCTGATCCGAGATCCGCCGGGTGAGGCATGGCTTGGTCCGGGTCTCCAGAATATCTACACCCGCTGACATCTCCGCCAAAAAGTCTTCCGTGACCGGCTTATCCACGCTCACCCGGTATTCCTTCTCATGACTATGCTCGGAACGCATCATCCGGTTGACAATCGACCCGTCATTGGTCAGCAGAATCAGCCCTTCCGAGTGCTTGTCCAATCTGCCGACGGCAAAAATCCGGGATGGATAGTTGATATAATCTACTATATTCCCTTCCACATGCCGGGCGGCTGTACAGGTAATGCCTACCGGCTTGTTCAGCGCCAGGTAGACCCGCTCCTCCCGGTCTGGAGTCACAGTAATTCCGTCTACAGCTACCGTATCTCCAGGCTCCACGCTTGCTCCAGGCGTACAGACCTGCCCGTTAATCGTGATCCTTCCGGCGGCAATCAGCCGGTTCGTCTCTCTGCGCGGATAGACACCGGTCTCACTGATATATTTGTTAATTCTCATGAAGTACCCGCTTTCAGGTCCTACATATGAAAGAACACCTGATTCACATAGCCATCAGATGTTGCCTCCAACCTATAACCCTTATATTTGGTAATTATCAATGGGCAGATGTCCGCTTATTTAGCGCCTCCGGTTTTGTTGCTGCCGCTGCTGCTCTTAGCCGGTTTGGCTCCTTTGGCACCTGGGCTTCCGGGAGGGCCGCTTCGGGCCGGCTTCACGGGTTTTGCCGTCTTATTCCAGCGGGTCCAGCCCTTGCTGCCTGTTCCTCTACCTGTGCCGCCGCCTTTACTTTTTGCCACAATATCACTCCGTCAATATTCAGTTTTCGTCGTACATTACTCTATCTTACCATTATTTCGGGCGGATTGTCAGGTCCAACTGCAAACAGCCTGCGCGGAGAGCCTCCGGCAGGCTGCATAACAGGTATCTATCCAAGAGCATAGAGTGGCTTATTTAGGCTGAATATATCCTTCGGCCTTAAGCAATTCGGCGATCAGTACCGCACCGCCGGCAGCGCCTCTCACCGTATTGTGGGACAGGCTGACGAATTTGTAATCGTACAGTGAATCCTCGCGCAGGCGTCCTGCAGAGATGCCCATGCCGTTCTCAATGTCGCGGTCCAGACGGGTCTGCGGACGGTTCTCTTCCTCAAAATACGTGATGAACTGCTTAGGAGCACTCGGCAGACCGAGCTGCTGCGGACGCCCCTGGAAGCTGTTCCAGCGTTCCAGAATCTCCTCGCGGGAAGGCTTCTGCTCAAAGGAAGCAAAGACAGCCGCCATATGGCCGTCAGCAACAGGTACACGGATACACTGTGTGGTGATTACCGGCTGCTCGCTTGGTACGATCCCTTCACTGGTTACCTTACCCCAGATCCGCAGCGGCTCCTGCTCGCTCTTCTCTTCTTCCCCGCCGATGAAAGGAATCACGTTATCTACCATATCCGGCCAGTCCGCGAAGGTCTTGCCTGCACCTGAAATCGCCTGATAAGTGGTTACAACCACCTTAGAAGGCTTGAACTCATGAAGTGCATTCAGAGTAGGCATATAGCTCTGAATGGAACAGTTCGGTTTCACGGCGATGAAGCCGGTCTCTGTCCCCAGACGTTTGCGCTGCTGGGCGATAACCTCCAGATGCTCCGGATTGATCTCGGGAATCACCATCGGAACATCAGGTGTCCAGCGGTGTGCCGAATTGTTGGAGATCACCGGAGTTCCGGTACGCGCATAAGCTTCTTCCAGCGCCTTGATCTCTTCCTTCTTCATATCTACGGCGCAGAAGATCAGATCCACATCCGCAGCCACTTCCTCTACCTTGGAGGCGTCTTGAACCATAATGCCTTTGACTGCTTCTGGCATAGGGGTGGAGAGCTTCCATCTGCCTTGAACAGACTCCTCATAGGACTTGCCGGCTGAATTCGCGCTCGCCGCAATCGCCGTTACCTGAAACCATGGATGATTCTCCAAAAGTGCAATGAAACGCTGGCCGACCATACCGGTACCGCCAACAATACCCGCTCTGAGCTTCCTCGACATAAGAAATTCATTTCCTTTCAAGCAGCGCCTAGCGAAAGGCGCTTTTTAATAACCGATTATAAATGATAGCGGCATGTTACACAATATGTGATTATAAAGTAAGTGTTTCCTCTTCTACTAAAATTACCGCGTCATCCCCAGCCGCTTCGCCAATTCACCCAGCTCCTGGCCCTTCAGTGCCCCTTCCACCAGGACAGGCAGCAGTGCCGGAGTACAGGCGAAGCAAGGGGTTCCGTCACGGGCGAGCTGAGCGGCAAGCCGTTCATCATAGGAAGGCTTCCCCTCATCGGAGAGGGCCAGCAGCGTCATCGTCCGCACCCCGGATTCCCGCAGCTCGCGCATCCGCCGGACCAGACCGGCCTGATTACCGTTCTCGTACAGATCCGATACGATAATGAATAGCGTCTTCTTCGGCTCCTCGATGAACTGCTCGCAATACTTCACCGACTTATGAATATCCGTGCCGCCCCCGAGCTGGATGCCGAAGAGCATGTCAACAGGATCATTCGCACATTGCTCCGTCAAGTCTACCACCTCGGTGTCAAAAGCAACGACACGCGTGTTCAGCGCCGGGATACTGGCGAAGATCGAGCCGATCACCGACGCCCAGATCACAGAGCTGGCCATCGAGCCGCTCTGGTCAATATCCACAATGACCGTCCATTCCTTGCTGCGGCGGGCCCGGTCGAAATAGAAGAAGCGCTCGGGGATAATCATCCGCCGCTCCGCATCATAATGCTTCAGATTGCGCTCGATCGTCCGTTTCCAGTCCAGCCCGCTTAGTGAAGGCAAAGGGGAATGCTGCCGCTTGTTAAGCGCTCCAGTAACCGCACGGCGGATATCGGTCTCCAGCAGCTTGACCAGCTCATCCACAAGCGCCTGGACCAGCATCCTTGCGGTTTCTTTGGTTTTCTCCGGGATTTTGCCCTTGAGTGCCAGCAGCGTACCCACCAGCTGGATATCCGGCTTCACTGCCGCCAGCAGCTCCGGCTCGAAGAGCAGCTGCTTCCAGCCCTTACGCTCCATCGCATCCGTCTGAATGACCGAGACCACATCCTCCGGGAAGAAATTCCGCACATCTCCGAGCCACTTGGACAGGTTAACCGCAGCATGTCCCGAGCCTGCACCTCTGCCCTTCGATGCGGCAGCGGCACTCCCTTCTGCCTTGCCTGCGCCTGTCTCATTATAGATAGCCGCCAGTGCCGCATCCATAATCAGCTCTTCCTCACTTAGCGTCCGGCCGCTGCCTTGACCGTAGCCGGGCAAGGCCTCTTCCGCTTCCTGCCCCAGAATCAGCCGCCAGCGTGTAAGGGCACCGTTCTGATTATCTTCCTTCAGCTCTTCCTTCAGCTCTTCCTTCAGCTCTTCTTCACCCATCTACAGATCCCCGAAGTCAAAATCATTCAGATCATCCAGCATTTTGGCTTCCTCCTCCTTCAGTTCTCCTGTCAGAATCTCAGCGGCCTGCTCTGTGTTCACGCCCCACAGCTCACCCAGCAGCTCAGCGATCATCGTCTTCTCACGCGGGGAGAAGGTGCTGAACGCCCGGCGCAGGAAGACCAGCGCACGCTTGAATTCCTCATCCTCCAAGGCGTTGATATAGTCATTTAGCTGCTCCCACAGGCTCATTCGCGACAGCAGACCATAGCGGTTACGCATGGACAACCCTTCGAACCAGCCTGCCCCGAGGTCTGCCGGTATCCCCGGAGACAAGCGGCGCGACACTTCCGCCGCTACCTCCCCGGCAGGGATGGCTCCACGCTCCATCAGGATCGCGCAGGCGAAGCCCGACAGCCGCGGGTTGCGGTCATCCCGCTGCGCCAGCTGCAGCAGCTCCTGCAGCCACAGCGCTGTATCCGCAATCTCGCTATGCTCCTGCGAGATGTTGTTCAGGTCATTCATTGCACTTATCATCAGCGCCGCCGCTTCATCATTGCAGCCGCTGGCATCCAGCAGGAACAGGCAGCCCCGGCGGAACAGCTCCTCCAGCAGCGGTACGAACGGGGCCGTATCCACCTTGCGGATGTCGCCATAACCGATGATCTTGGCCAGCTCTCTGGCCGCTGTGGCAATAGAGACGACATCGCGGCTATCCACCGCAAGGCGCTGCAGCACGCGGCTGCTCTCCTCCATCTGCGTGGTCATGGCACATTCGCAGGCGGTGACAATCAGCGCAGAGGCCTCAGCGATAGAGCTGCATTCCAGCAGCTTCTCGCGCAGCACGTAGGCTGCCGCCACCTCAATGGTCTCGCCCAGCAGTGTAGACTCCACGATCTCAATCTCTACCTCCGGCGCCCACTGGAGTATCCAGTGCTCCGCCCAGGTCGCCCCGGACTGGCCGCTCGGCACATTCCGGGCGAAGTGGATGCCGAGCAGCTCCAGCCGGTGGAACAGCACCGAGCGGTGCAGATCGAGATAAGCCGCTTCACTGCTTGACACCCGGCGGTTCTCGCGCAGATCCAGCGTCAGGTCGCTGGCTACAGTCGATCTGTACTTCTCCAGCTTGTAGCGCTTCAGCAGCCGGTTCAGGTCATCCTGAATCGGCGTCTGGCTGACGCCATCGGCCAGCCTGCCGATATTCGTACCGACATCCACCCGGGCCAGCGAATCGGCGATAACGGCCAGATCACCGTGGCCGAGCAAGGTCTGTGCGGCATCGCGCAGATCGCGCAGCGTAGGTGCGCTTCCGCCGTGCAGCGCCGCCAGCGACTCTGCCAGCCGCACCGCTTCAATCACTTCGGCCGTGGAGCGGTGTGTCCCTGCTCTGCGCACCATCCGGGCCACAGAGGAGAGATAGAGATGGGGCAGCTCCTCAGCGCGGCCTGAGGCCATCAGCTCCCACATCATCTGGAAGTAGTGCGGAGCCGCGTTGCCCGCACCGTAACCCGACATGGTGGAGAGCTTATAGTAGGAATACGGCATCAGCGTCAGCTTGGTAGAGCGTGAAGGCAATGACGCAAGCTCCGTATCGCTCATCCCCTCCGAGAGATCAGCCAGTGCGGCGGCGTGGTATGCACCGCAGATCACAACAATCTTCTCCGGCAGATGCCCTTCTTCAATCTTGAGCTTAATTCTCCGCCTCATATAAGATTCGCGCAACGCGTTATAAGCATATTCCCGCGGCTGCTCTGCACGCTCCGTGGACTCCGACAGCTCCCGCATCTGGGCAGAGAAGGCCAGAATCGCGGCGCGGTATGCGCCGCCGCTGGCGTTATGCTCGTAATTACGCTCCCAGTACATATCATAGTCATGCTCACCGGCAAGCCGGGCAATCCGGCTGTATACGGACTCCGGCTCACTGACTTCCTCTTCCGCCGGCTCCCCCTGTTCTTCAGCCACAGGCTTCTGCTCCGGGCGTCCGCCGGCATCCTGCCGTAACGCGTCCTGCAGCCCCAACGTTACAGAGGAAGGCAGGTCGATGAACTCTGCCTGTGCTCCATGCTCCTGCGCCCATTTCATCCCCTGATATTCCGGGGAATACACAGCGAATGGCCAGAGTACCGTCCGTACGGGCAGATCCTCGGTGAAGGCCAGAATAGCTACCGGCGGCTTCGTTACCGCATGGGTTAAATGACGGATCTCTCCGCTTGCATCACTCGGCCCCTCAATCAGCACGGCGGTCGGCTGCAGCTCGTTCAAATATTCCAGGACATGCCTGGCACCGCCCGGAGACAGATGCCGGACTCCGAAGACATGAACGCCGGCAACCGCTGCCCTGCTCACTCGTTCATCTCCTTGCAGGCTTGATAGAGTCCGCGCCAGTCCGCTCCTTTTTTCTTCATTACATTATCCAGATATTCCTTCCACACCAGCTTATCCTTGTCGTCATCCTTGACGATCGCCCCTTGGAGTCCCGCTGCCAGATCCTCGTCGGTCAGTTCTCCGCTCCCGAAGCTTGCCGCCAGAGCCATGCTGTTCGTCAGCAGCGAGATGGCTTCTGCCGTGGAGATTACACCGGCTGGAGTCTTCACCTTCTCCTTCTTGTCGAGCGTCATGCCGCTGCGCAGCTCGCGGAAGATCGTGACCACCTTAAGCAGCGCTTCATCCGCCGGAACAGCAGCCTGCAGCTCATAGGAGGAGGCAATCTCGCCGACACGCTTCTTCACAATGGACAGCTCCGTCTCAAGGTCCGATGGCGCAGGCAGCACAATGATATTGAAGCGCCGCTTCAGGGCAGCGGACATCTCATTGACTCCGCGGTCCCGGGTATTTGCAGTGGCAATAATCGAGAAGCCCTTGCGGGCACTGGTCTCCTTGCCCAGCTCCGGCACGGAGATCGTCTTCTCCGACAGAATCGAGATCAGCGCGTCCTGTACCTCGGAGGCACAGCGGGAGATTTCCTCGAACCGGGCAATGCCGCCGTCCTCCATCGCCCGCATAATCGGGCTCTTGACCAGCGCTTCCGGCGTTGGACCGTTCGCCAGGAGCATGGCATAGTTCCAGGAATAGCGTACATGCTCTTCGCTTGTTCCCGCTGTCCCCTGAACAACCATGCCTGAGTTGCCATAGATTGCCGCCGCCAGATTCTCGGACAGCCAGGATTTCGCCGTGCCCGGCTCTCCGATCAGCAGCAGTGCCCGGTCGGTGACCAGTGTGGCAACCGCCATCTCGATCAGCCGGGTGTTCCCGATATATTTGGGGGTAATCACGGTCTTGCCCGCCTTGCCGCCAGTAATGAACGTGAGAACTGAACGCGGGGACATCTGCCATCCGGCTGGAATACGCCCGGTGTCCTCCTTGCGCAGAGCCTCCAGCTCATCCTGATAAAGGATTTCGGCAGGCAGACGCATGTAATCCTGAAGCTGATCTTGTTCTGTTGACATGTACACCTCTCCTTGCAACTGTTTTGTGAAAACCTAAAGTTAAGAATGTATGGCTTCGAGGAACAGGGTAGCTGTTATAAGGGTCAGGTATTCTTGGCACTCCGCAGGCTGTCCAGCACATATTCCAGCTGCTGCTTGCATTCATATCTATAGTTGGGAATAACCGCTTCCACACGGCTGGCATAGCTGGCAGGGAAGCGCTCCATCATTTTAAATATATACAATTCGAAGGTATACGGGTTATGAGGACTCTTAGTCTCCAGGGCACTCATCAACAGTTCCAGACGCTCCGGCTCAGGCATCCCGGCCCTTTCCAGTCCCTTGAAGATGTTGGGAATGAAATCACTGGCACGGCGTTTGGACAGGTCCTGCAGCTTATCAACCAGAAAGTTCCGCACGCCCTTGTGACCCGGCCGGGCAAAGGCACTGGCCAGATTCACAGCATTGTGCTGGATGAACCAGTCCAGCCAGCGGGGGTCCCAAGCTGCGGCAATCTCCTGAGCCGGAAGCATCTCCCTGCTGTAAGGCTGTCTGATTCCCGCTGCATCCCACTCTACTTCATAATTCCTCCGGCGGATATCCACAACCTGATCCTCAATGGTATTAATCAGCAGCTGGGAGCGCTGAGCCGCATCCTTGGCCTCCTTACCCACAAGTGCTTTGAGTTTATCCAAGAAGGTTCCGCCGGCGAACCGGTCGAATAGCTCCTTCGGACTTATAGACTGCTGGGCGGCATGGAAATAATGCGGCAGGAAACGCACGCTCCGCTTCTCCAGCTCTGCAAGCTCTGCCAGAGCAGCACCGTCAGGAGTTTTCTCTTTATACAAGGCTGCGTGATCCAAAAGCGGAATCCAGCCCAGTGACGAGAACCGGGGATACTCTTGAAGGATATAGCTGTAGATTTCATCCAGCTGCGGACTCCGTACCCGGCGAAGAGCGGTAAGGAAGGGAAGAAGCTCATTCCATATCTTGTCTGTCAGCTTCACGCCGTCATTTTTCTGCGGGGCTGCCTGCAGCTCTTCCATGAATAATGCCGCCAGACGGGCACTCACCTCTGCGGAATGCCCGTCCGCCAGCACTCTGCCCAGAATCTCGCGGTCCTTCTTCTGGATGAATGCCTCAACCAGCCGTTCCCCTCCCTGTAACGTACCGCCTGCCGCCAGCGCCGCATAGGCCGCTTCGCGGATGGCTTTCTTCTTGTCCGTGGACCACTCCAGCAGGTTGGGCGTGAATTGTTCATAACCGCCCAGGCATCTGATGGCTGCAGCGCGGACCTCCTCACTTCCACTCTCGGCAGCGTGGAAGATCTTATCCAGGTATTCGTCTGCACCGACCTTCCAGATTACCTCCAGTTTGCGGACCTCACTTCTTCCCCCTGAGAGATTAAGACTCTCCAGCAGGTGGCTGGCAATGACCGGCCCGTAGGACGGGAGAATATGATTCATCGCATATTCCGCCAGCTCCGCATACGGGTCGTTCAGCGCAGAGACCGCCAGCGGCAGCAATCGCAGATCCTGGAAGACCCCATCCTTATACGCATCCACTACAATCTCATATCTGCCGCTTCCGGTAGTGGTGAGTGCTTCCAGCACAGGCGCAAGCTTCCGGTAAGTCTGATTCGTCTGCAGGGTGAACTTCCGAACCGGCAAGGGTCCGGGAGTTCCATCCACGGTTGTCGTTCCCTGAGTATACAGAACGGACTCCAGCAGCAGGGTATTCTCCTGCAATTGAATGCCCGGGGCAGGACCGTCCGGGCTCCCCGGTTCAATCAGTGCCGTGATTCCCTCGCCTAGCTTCTTAAAGACCGGTGACCGCTCGCCTAGCTGCTGAAATTGCGGAAGCAGCCGCTTCAGGCGGAAATCTCCGGCCGCCAGCTCACTTCCGGCAATATACAGTCTTCTGTATTCCTGATGCAGCTCCTGCAATAACGCTGTGCTCATGGATTGTCCTCCCATATGAATAAAGGTTTGTGGATAATGTTGAATTACTCTAGTACAGCAGACGAACGATCTCTTCGTCCTTAATGACACTTAGCGGCTGGGCACGCAGACGTCCCTGGTCCAGGTCATGCTCGAACATGACCAGAACTGTACAATCTTCGCGGGCGCCTGCCGGAAGGAACGGCAGCAGTTCCACTGTGCCCTGCGGCATCGACGGAATATCCTCCAGAAGGAGCCTTGTTCCTTCCCCGTCAGTCATAACATACTGGCCGTTCTCTGTGACGCCCAGAGCTGCGGCATGCAGCAGCATGACCGGCTGCTTGCCGCTCAGCGGGTTCTTGATCTGGTTCTTCACCTTCTTGAAGACCTCCGAATATGAACGGTGAGCCTTGGCGGCCGCCCGCTCAAGATCCGTGCCTTGCACCGGTCTTGAAGACATGGACTCGTATCTAATCCGGGCATTCATATCCCCGGGATAGGTGTACAGCTGTGGAACCACGGCAATGTCGAAGAAGCTGTCTTCCTCGCGCATCAGCTTCGCCGCCTTGTAAGGGCGGTAGTTAAAGGTCCGGCGGATCTCCCCGGCTTCCGCAGAGAGATCCAGCCAAAAGCCAAGGTCTACGAACTCCTGGCGGGCCGCATCGTTGTAGCTGTAGAAGGATAACTGCAGCAGCTCTGCCCCCTCTTTTACCAGCCCGTATTCCTTCAACTCGCTAAGCTGCCAGGCATGGCCCAGCCATTCATCAATGGTGGATTCATGATCCAGCGCCAGCTCCGGGTCCTCGCTCCGGGCCAGCAGATACGTCCGGCCCTTCTTGATAAATGCGTGTAGCCGTGTCAGCTGCTCCACCGCATATGTATAGTTCTGCTCCTGATCCTTGCCGCTGAACATCAGATTCGCGAAGCGGCGCAGCTCAATCTGGGCACCGGACAAATAATAGTTCCCGAGCTGCTTCACATGCCCCTGAAGCGTCTTGGCCGCAGACTTGTCAATCGTGGACAGGCCGCTGCGTACGAAGGAGAGCACCAGCTTTTCCAGCAGATCAAGCCCTTCGAGCTGCGCGTTGATTTTTTTCTTCAAGGCGGATTTGTTAACCTTCTTCGGCTTGGGGTCTGCTCCTTCAGCCGCCTGCTTCACCTTGTTCTCTTCCCGCTTCTCCGCCTTCTCGCGCTTCGATGCGATATCTTCGGGAACCGGGGCAGGTGTGAACGTCTGGCCTTCGGTATAGGCATACAGCAGACCTAGTGCGTGCTTGCAGGGGAATTGGCGGCTGGGGCAGCTGCAGCGGAAGACCGGGCTGTCTGGTGTGATGAAGTCCACTGAGCACTCATAGGGCGTTTTGCCGCTTCCGGCACATTTTCCGAATAATAGCTCTCCGTTCTCCGACTGATGGAGCTCCACAAAGCTCTTTTTGCGGACCAGCCCCTGGCCGTTCTTGATCGCAGCAGCATTGGGTGCAAGTGAATCGACGTACGTGGATGTTAGCTCTGGCAAATTAGATTCCTCCCGGCTGAATTAGGATGTAAGCAGAATGAATGAACGTGCATACGGGGCACAAGTATTTATTACCCAGCTTCACATGAAACGACTACAAATAGGATCATATGTTTGCATTTATTTTAGCAAATCTTAGCGTCCGATCCAATAGAGTAACCGCTTTCAGATGAAAAATGGGTGATAGGTCCTAGATTCGCTTCTGGTCAAGCTCCGTTCTAAGCGGTTTATGTACACTCTATAATCGAACAAAAGTCGAACAAAAAAACGGCCAGCCCTCCTAAAAGACAGCTGCCGTTCCTGCTTCCCCGCAGGGATATTTTATTTGAACCAGCCCTTCTCCTTAAACCGCGTAATCGCCTCGATCCGGTTGCCCACATCCAGCTTGTCCAGAATGACCGAGATATAGTTGCGGACCGTTCCGGTGGTGATGTAGAGCTGGCTGGCGATCTCCTTCGTATTCTTGCCGTCGGCAATCAGCCCCAGCACTTCCTTCTCCCGCTCGGTCAGCGGATTCGCTTCCTTGCTGTAGGCTTCATCCATCAGCTCCGGCGCATACATCCGTTTGCCGTCCATGACACTGCGGATCGACAGCGCCAGCTCCTCGCTGGGACTGTCCTTAAGCAGATAGGCATCCACTCCGGCCTTGACCGCACGCTCGAAGTACCCTGCCCGGGCAAACGTGGTCAGAATCATGATTTTGCAGCCTGCCCCCTTCAGGGCTTCTGCCGCTTCCAGGCCCGTCATAGCCGGCATCTCAATATCCATAATACAGATATCCGGCTGTAGCTGCTTCACCAGCTTCACAGCCTCTTCCCCGTTGCCCGCCTTGCCGACCACCCTCATGTCTTCCTCCAGATCCAGCAGCGCCGACAGCGCTCCCAGCAGCATCCGCTGGTCTTCGGCTATCACGATGGATATCATTGCGCGTTCACCTCCATGTCCGGCTGCTGCGACGCATTCGGCACCTTAATCACTAGTGTAGTTCCTTCATCCTGGATCACTTCCATCGAACCGTTCACGAACTCAAGCCGCTCCCGCATTCCCTGCAGGCCATGCCCCTTATGATACAGCTTGGTCCCCTCAATCCCTCCGCCGTTGTCCTTCACCTTGATGACCAGATCGGTCCGTGAAGATTCAATCTGTATCCGGCACAGCGAAGCACCGCTATGCTTCACCACGTTGGTTACCGCCTCCTTCATGCACATGCTCAGCACATTCTCGGTAATCAGCGAGGTATTGGTCAGAACGGGATCACCCTCCAGTATATAACCGATCTCCGCCGCCTGGAGGAATTGCCGGATGCGCACCAGCTCATCTTCAACCCGGATGCCCCGCATCTGTGTGATCATCTCCCGGACTTCCTTAAGCGCGCTGCGGGCGGTTACGCGGACATCGTTAATTTCGATCATGGCCTGTGCCGGATTCTTGCTGATCAGCTTGCCGGCCAGGTCACTCTTCAGTCCGATCAGTGACAGGCGTTGTCCCAGCGTATCATGCAGATCCCGGGAGATCCGCTGACGCTCTTCCATAATGCCCAGCTCGGAGATCCGTTTATTGGCATCCTCCAGCTGTTCCTCCAGCTTATCGTGCCTATTGCGGTTATACGTTGTGACCGGAAGCAGCACCACAGCAATGATACTGACCAGCACGAACGGCAGCTGCGAGAGGAATACGGGATTGCGCATAATCAGCTCATAGTTAATCGCTACAATAGTTGTCAGCAGATGGATCGGATAGAGGGTGAAGAAGGCCGCTCTTTTCTGAATATTCCCGATAAAAAAAGCCAGAAACAGCGCAAAGTACATGTACCCGAACAGCAGCGTCATCGTAACAGAAACTATCATCTGCACACTGGTCCAGAAATAGACCACCCAGCCCTTGGACTTAAACGACAGCACGTAGCAGGCGAAGAAGACCATAATCATCAGGATGCCATACACCCAGCGGTCCGCCGAGGAGGATCGGAAGATGAAATAGAACGGAAGAATGTAAAAAACAACCCATACATAAGGGCTCAGTCCCGTACTTTTATGAAAAATATGATGCCACTTCTGCATGTTAGCCATCCTTTTTGCCAGCAAGTTTATACCCCCATTTTAACATAAACCAGCCTCCGACCGGCAACTTCCTTCGAAACAACCTGTGTGTATTCTAAAAAAGAAAGACCAGACCCGGCATCCTGCTCCCCGGATCTGTCTTTCTGCATGTTATCATGTTACCGCTTCTATTCGCTCTGGAACCCCGGTTTGATTACCTTCAGCCCCTCTTTCACGGCAGGCTCACTCTTCCGCAAGCGCTGCTTCAACTGCTTGAAGCTGAGGAAGACCTTATGCTCTTCATCCCAAAGACGGTATTTCAGCGCTTCGAGACTGGTGCTGAGTGTAATGGTGGTTGCCTTTTGCAAAGGCGGGCTGGCATTGTGAGCCAATTCCAGATTATAATTCGGCACCTTCGGACTCAAGTGATGCACATGGTGAAATCCGATATTGCCGGTAATCCATTGTAGCAGCTTCGGCAGCTTATAGTAAGAGCTTCCTTCTACAGCGGCGTTCACGTAGCTCCACTCTTCATCATGCTCGAAGTAAGTATGTTCGAACTGGTGCTGTACATAGAACAGCCAGATGCCGAGGAAGCCGGATACGAACACAATCGGCAGCTGTACCAGCAGGAACGCCTGCCAGCCTATGAGCAGAATAATTCCAGCATATAGACCCACAATGGACACATTGGTCAGGTACGTATTCATCCGTTCCTTGCGTCTTGCCCCTTTGGCATTGAACCGGTACTGGATGAGGAATACGGCAATCGGTCCGATGACGAACATTACCAGCGGGTTACGGTAGATCCGGTAATAGAGCCGCTGGAGCGGCTTGGCAGCCACATATTCATCCACCGTCATGATCCAGATATCCCCGATGCCTCTTTTGTCGAGATTGCTGCTTCCGGCGTGATGAATCGAATGACTGTGCTTCCACTGGCGGTAAGGGACCAGGGTAAGCACACCGGTGATGGTGCCGACAATATCATTGGCCTTGCGGTTCTTGAAGAACGACCCATGACAGCAGTCATGAAAAATAATAAAGGTGCGGATGACAAAGCCGGCAGCCGGAATAGCGAACAGCAGCGTCAGCCAGTAGGACACGGATAAGCTTAAGTAAGCAGCGGTCCATAATAGCACCAGGGGCCCAAGCGTATTAATGAGCTGTTTTATGCTCGTGTTGAGGTCTGTTTTCTCGTAAGGTGCTACGCTTTTCTTCAATGTAGAGAGCTGGGGTATCTGGTTGTTGGTCATCGGGATCGGTTCCTCCTCGGATGCATCCATTCAAGGATACTTCTTATATTTCCAGTATAAAGAAAGAAGTGTCATCCCCGTAAGTCATAAATATCAACTCTGCTATATGACAAATGTCATAGTCGGCTCTGGAGTGCTTGTCTGCCCGCCTCCTTCGTTCTGAGCAGCGGCAGCAGAATCAGCACCGCAATCAGGAACAGTATGCCGCTGCCGGTGAAGACTGCGGATAGGGAGAGCGTGCCTTTGGCGTAGCCGGCTACAGACATTCCGATCACCATGAAGCCCATGAACATCGGCCCCATAATGCCGCCCACCCTGCCCATATAAGCAGTCTCTGTGTGACGGAGCAGCAGGGTATTGATACCGATATGAATACAAGGGTAAAAGAATCCGCTAACCGTCTGGAGCACCAGCGTGAGCGCTGTGTGATGCGACCAGCCTACCCCTACCGTTCCTGCCGCACTGATCAGCAGGCCTAGGGATAACATTGTCTGCGGCTTCATAGTTTTGCCTTTACTCATAATAAACATTCCACCCAGCAGCATCGCCGCTCCATTCGCCATCATCACCCACTGCAGGAAGCCTTTGTCTCTGCCCAGATTCTCCATAATGATGAAGACACCCAGCGGCTGAACCAGTCCGGCGGCAAGCCCGGCGAAGGCAAACGTTACTCCAAGGTTCTTCAGTACCCGGCTTGCACGCACATAATTCAGTCCGGATATCATCTCCGCCAGGAACCCGCTGCGGGCCTGTCCGGTCTCCTCCCTCCGTTCAGCGGGCAGCTTGACCAGAATGAGCGCCGAGCCGATGAACATCCCGCCCATCACAGCAAGTGAGACCTCAATGCCGTAATGACTATAGATGAAGGTGCCGATCACCGGTCCAATGACCATGAAGAAGGCTGTAAGCGACTGAAACATGGCCATTACACTCTGCAGCTGCTCTTCAGGCACATGCTGCTTAAGCAGCTTCATCGCCGAAGGCTGTGAGAACTGGGACAGGATGGCAGATACCAGCGTTGCGAACAGTAAGGTTCTCCATGAGCCCGACAGCACCACCAGCAACACAGCAAAGACTGAGCAAGCGGACAGCAGATCACTTACGATCATGGTCCGTTTGGGCCGCCAGCGGTCTGCGAAGGTTCCCCCGATGATGGCGAACAGAAACAACGGGCCGTATTCAGCCACCGAAATGAGCGAGACATAATAAGGATCATTGTGCGTAATCTCCGTCACATACAGCAGAATCGCAAAATTCCGCACCCACACCCCGAGCTGCAATAGCACATTTGACAGCATAATCGTCCGTACATACTTGTTACTTAACACGTTAACATCCTCCATCATTTGAATATATTCTAAATAGATAAAGATCTAATCTGTATATTAATATATAGATGCTTTATTTATTTGTCTATATATTTAAGGATAATATTATCATTCGTCTATTAATTACTTATAGTAGCATGATTAATCGTTCCAATACAGAAGCAGTAATGATGAACGAAAAGCAGCCCCTGTTCGCCACCTTAGTTGGATTTTATACACTTAATAAATCCGTTTTTCTTTCCGCAAGAAGATTAAGTGGATTTTTGTCATCTAATTCGACCCCATTCCGCTAAAGCTCCAATTTCGCTTCCAGTAAGTGTCGTTTATCCAACTGCTTCACCGGTTCCAAAGATTTCGGCTGAAAGAGTTGGAGTTTTTCCACTTATATAAGACGCACTTAAGTTTTGAACTTGAAGCTTCGCCGTCACTGCGGTGAGCATTTGGACTTCCGGCCGCTGCCCGTCACCAGATTTCTTGATTAATCCCACTCTTCAAGGATGTAGCAAATTAATCAGCATTAACGCCTTGAACGACAAAAAAAGCACCCACTAGCTTAGGTGCTTAGATTCTTAGTTGCTCAGACTCTTAGGCCGATTCCTTATCCGGCCTTTATGTATATCCTGCGTTTACTCAGCTTCTTGCCCGCCGGTCTGTTAAGCCTGCTTCACATGCTCCTCACGGTACTCTGTGGGCGTCTTGCCGGTCGCTTTTTTGAATACCTGGGTGAAGTATCTCGGGTCCTGATAGCCGACCAGCGGTGCGACCTGATACACTTTCACATTGCTGCTGCGCAGAATGTATTTGGCGTTCTCCATCCGGCAGTGGGTGACGAATTCGAGGAACGTGTAGCCGGATATTTGCTTGAACAGGGTGCAGAAATGGCTGATGCTGAGATCGGCCACCTCGGATACCTCCTCGATGCTGAGATCCTTATGGTAATTGGATTCAATGTACCGCTGGACCTTCTCAATGATACTCCGTCCGTCCTCCCGGGCTGCGGTCTTATGACTCTGCTCCAGCCAGTCGCGGAAGGTGGTCTTCAGGACATTCATCATGTCCGGCAACGTGCCCAGTCCGTTCAGCTTGCTGAACAGCCCTTCAATGGACCAGTCATTATGCGTATTCAGATGTTCGAATTGCCGGTATAGCACCACACTCATCTCAATCATCAGGCGCTCCGCCAGCGGCTGGGGCAAGCTCTGGGCTTCAATGAATACGGACATCTCGTCAAAAAGAGTCAGCATCCGCTCCATATTCAGAGTACGGATGCTCTCAATCAGCGACAGCTCCAGCTCCTTCGGATACTGCACCTCCCGGTTGCCTGCCGCTGCTGTCTCCTCTTCCAGGAAGACACCGGCCTGACCGGAATAGAAGCGCTGGTACAGCGCCTGGGAGGCTAACGGGTATACCGTGCTAAGCTGATCAATCCCGCTGGTGCTTCTGCTGATGCCGACAGAGCAGTTCAGCTTGGAGTAGCGCTTGATTCCGGCTATAAGCTGCTCCCCGAGTTCCCGCTTACCATCATTCAGGCTGGCCGGGAAGAGCAGAATCCATTCTCCGTTATAGAACGGGAAGATAGACAATGCCCCGTTCGTAAGCGACCACTCCTCCAGGATATTGCGCACGGCAAACAGCCACAGACGCTTCTCCTCGGCGCTCCATTGCGCCGTCAAGGCCGCGTAGTCGTCCAGACGGACCACGGCCATGAAGTATTCTCCCTCCAGCTCGCTGTTCTCCAGCCACGCAAGGTGCTGCAGCGGCCGCGGATTGCCCAGCGTGAATTCGGCCAGCATGCGCTCGCGGGCCAGCAGCGACAGGGTCTGCACCGAGAGCATTAGCTGCTCGTTCTCCTTCTGGCGGTTCAGGCGCTCCCTGGCCCGCTTAAGCATCTCCACCAGCTCGTCATGGTCAATCGGCTTCAGCAAGTAATCAAAGGCCCCCAGCCGCAGGGCCTCCCTGGCATATTCGAATTCCCCGTAGCCGCTGATGAAAATGAAGATCAGCTTGGCGCTGCGCGGCAGAACCTCCTTCATCAGCGTGATCCCGTCAATCACCGGCATGCGGATGTCGCTGATAATGATGTGTGGTGCGGTCTGCTGAATCTGCTGCAAGGCGGCCTCCCCGTTCTTCGCTTCCCCCACAATGCTCAGGCCCAGCTCATCCCATGGAATCGCAACCTTCAGGCTGCGCAGTATAATCGGCTCATCATCTACGAGCAGTACCTTATATTTCTCCTGCTGCTCCTTCATCACTTACACCCCCAGGCTTATTGACCCGAAGAACTCCGGATCAGATTCCAATACTGCTTGGACGCATCCTGCAGCTGCTGCAAGGCCTGCTCCGCCTGCAGCCCTCCGTCAATCATCTCCTCGATGACACTGAGGAAGGTCTTCTTCACTTCAGGCGATAACAGATTGTCATACGGGACGAAGCTCTGCTCATTCTCCTCCATCATATCCATCACCTGGGCAAAGACCGGTCCGGTCTTCTCCGGGTCAAATGCAATCCGCATCGACGGAATTCGGAGACCCTCATAGACAATCCGCGTCTGAATCTCTTTCGTATAGAAGCCCTTCATCAATTCAAGTGCCGCTGTCCGCTTCGCTCCGGTGAGGCTCGAAGACAGCCCGATGCCAATCGTATACCCTCCGGCGATAGACGGCTCTGTGCCGGCCTCCCGCGCGGGGAAGGGAATGACTCCAACCCGGCTCTGGAAATCGTCCGGGGCATTGTCCCCCGAGAATAAATTGATATCCCAGTTGCCGTTCAGATACATGGCTGCCCTGCCTTCAGTGAACAGACGGACCGCACCCTCGGTGGAGGTATCATTAGAGTCCTCACTGAAATAGCCTGCCTTCACCCATCTGTTCAGATGCCGGAACGCTTCCAGGTAGCCGCTGTTCTGGAAGCTCGACATATCCTCGCCAGTAACCAGCTTCTGAATCAACTCCGGTCCGGCGTAGCGGTCCATCAGATAATGGGCGAATATCCCCGCAGGCCAGCGGTCTTCGTTCCCCAGCGCAAACGGGATATACCCCGCTGCCTTCAGCTTCGCCATCACCGTATCCAGCTCGGCCAACGTAGCCGGAGTATTAATGCCTAGCTTGGTGAAGATTTTTTTATTGTAATAGAGCGGTTCCGCATTGCCCTCGATAGGCAGTCCGTAGATATGATTGTTGAACGTCCAGAGATGCAGATCCTTGAACTGGTTGCTGAGACCGTTCTGGGCAGTGAAATCGGTCAGATCCATCAGCCGGGCTGAACGCACGTAGGGCTCGATCTCCGCTCCGCCGAACAGAACGAACATATCGGGCGGTGTGCCGGTTACCATCTCACTCTTGAGCTTCTGCTCCCGGTGGATATTCTGGTCCAGCCCCTCGAAGTTCACCTTCACATTCGGATGGCTCTCCTGGTAGCTGCGCACAACCTCCTCGAAGATCGCCAGCAGCGGCCGGTCATGCTCCTTGATCCAGAAATGCCGGAAGGTCAATGTGATCTTCTCGGGCGAAGTATCCTCAATCTGCTCCCGGTCCTCCTGCATAATGAACCATACGGCGCCGGACATCAGCACAATATAGAGGAGAATCCATCCCCAGTTGGTCAACCATCGGAGCACATGTCGCTGATCTTTCATTTGGCTTCTCCCTCTCATGACGGCTGTATCCTCGGAATCCGGATGCAGATGGCTGATCCGAAGCCCGGTGAGGAGCAGACCAGAATGCCATAGGGATTGCCGAACCGGATGTTCAGGCGCTCATGCACATTTTTCAGCCCAACCCCGCTGTCGCTGTATTTCTTGGGATTGCTCCGCTCCTTGTTCCACTGGCTCATCAGCACCTCAAGATCGAAGCCCGGCCCGTTATCCTTCACAATAATGATAATATCCTTGCCGTTCTCCTGGGCGGTGACTGTAATGGTCCCGTGCTCCTCCATCTGCTCAATGGCATGATACAAAGCGTTCTCCACAATCGGCTGAACAATCAGCTTCTGGGTCATCACGTATTTCAGCGGCTCCGGCAAATCCAGCTCATAGGAGAATTTGTCCTCGAACCGGAACTTCTGGATATCCAGGTAATGGCGGACATGCTCGAACTCCATCTGCAGCGGGATCAGCTCCTGATTCTGGCTGATGCTGATCCGCAGCAGCCGGCCGAGCGAGATGACCATTTTGCTGATATCCCGGTTGCCTGCCAGCACCGCCATGGAGTTGATCGATTCCAGTGAATTATAGATGAAATGCGGGTTAATCTGGGCCATCAGCGCCTGCATCTCCGCTTCCTTTTTGCGTCCCTGCTCGGTCTGGACCTGGTCAATCAGCTCATTGATCTGCGAGCTCATCCGGTTGAAGCCGTCAATCAGGGAATCGCTCTCATCATTGGCCCGCAGCGGTACCGGAATCGGGGTGAAGATCCCCTGCTTGACCCGCTTCATGCCGTTCACGGCGCTGTTAATGCTGCGGACAAGCCTGCGGATGAAATAACGGTCGAACAGGAAGGCCGACAGCAGCGACACCATGCCGAGAATAATCGCAATATTGCGGATGGAGACCGATTCGGAGGAGATCAGGTTCATCGGCGTAATGGCCGCCAGATACCAGTCCGCGTTATGTGAAGGCAGGAAAGTGATCAGTGACCGCTCCCCTTGATAATTGTCAATGTAATAGTCCTGCTCCTGGTTATAATTCTCCTGCAAAAAAGGAAAATCCGTCCGTTCCCCGATATGCTCCCCGGACTTGTTAAAGACGATATTGCCCTGCTTGTTGACCAGCAGGATATCCCCTTTCTTCAGGGTCGCAGCCTCCCAGAAAATCTGATCAAGCAGATCCGGCTTCACATATACAACCAGATAGCCGATATCCTCCAGCGAATAATAGTCCTTAATCACTCTGGCATGGACCAGCACCGGCTTATCGCCGCTGGCCGAGCCGTTCTCTCCGGGACCGGACCAGACAGGACGCCCTTCGGCAGCCTCCATGGCTCCGAACCAGACCTGCTTGTGCATATCCGCAAAAGACATCGGCGCATTGTATTGGTACAGCAGCCGGTCTTTCCCGTACAGGCTGAACGAGGTGATCATCGGATGGTTAATCAGCAGGTTGTTGATTTCCTGCTTGCGGTCATAGGTGAGGACGAAATTCTGCTGCTTCAGCGACTGCTGGATCGCAGGCTGCGTGATAGCTGAATTGGTGATCGATGAAATCTCACTGAGGGCAAACTTCAGCTTGCGGTCCGTCTCCAGCAGGGAGATCCAGTAGAAATTACTTGATTTCTTCTCCATAGCATTCGAATAATTCACATACGTCACAATCCCCATGACAATCACGGGAATGAATACTAGAAGAATAATAGCGAACAAGATTTTGCGGCGGAGCTTCATGACGGGTCCCTTCCTCCTGCGGTCTCTGTCCAAATAGAAGAATTCATAGGTTTCACACGATAACTTATCCTTCTATTTCTCGCTGAAACGAATGCCGTCCTTCAAAAGGACGGCAAAACCGTTTCCACTTGATTATTATTCTTCACAGCATTCTGTAAATCCTCTTACTTATTGAATAGACAGACAGTTAACTCTTGATGGCACCTGAAGTCAGTCCGGCAATGACCCAGCGGCTGAACAGCAGGAAGACAACCAGCAGCGGCAGCGTGGCCGTGAAGGTAGCGGACATAATCATCCCGTAATCAAGACCGTCACGTGTAGTGAACAGCTGCTGCAATGCAATCTGAATCGTGAAATGCTCCTTGTTCTTCAAAACCACCAGCGGCCAGAAGAAGTCATTCCATACCGTCATGAAATTCAGAATACCCAGGGTAGCCATCGCGGGTGTAATGACCGGAACGGCAATCCGCCAGAAAATCCGGAAGTGGCCTCCTCCGTCAATACGTCCGGCTTCAATCAGCTCGGTAGGCACGGCCGAGGAGATGTACTGCCGCATCCAGAAGATGCCGAAGGCATTGACCATAGCCGGAACAATCAGCGCCTTGAAGCTGTCGATCCAGTGAAGCTTGGCCATAATGACATAGGTTGGCAGTACGCCGAGCTGCTGGGGAACGATCAGGGTGGCAATAACGAATACGAACAGCACGTTTTTACCGGGGAATTCATATTTGGCAAAAGCATACCCGGCCAGCGTACAGAAGAACACGACCGAGACCGTCACCATCGACGAGACGAACAGCGAGTTGCCAAGCGCCTGGAAGAAGTCCGATTTGTCCAGCACCCGCTTGAAGTTCTCGAAGAACTGGTCTCCGATGGTGAGTAGCGGCGGTACGTGGAACACGGCTCCCTTATCATTGGTCCCGACCACAAACATCCAATAGAACGGGAAGATGGAGACCAGTGCTCCGAGAATCAGCAGAAGATAGAAGCCCAGCTTGCCGAAGAAGCCGAGATCATCCGGTTTTTTTCTAAACATACGCAGTGTGCTCACGCTTTTTTCCCTCCAGTCTGTCTGCCGCCGCCTCTGGAGATCAGCATATTGAGGACAGAGAACAGAATCGTAACGAGGAACAGCAGAACCGCTGTAGCCGCCGCTGTACCGAAGAAGCCGTTGCGGAAGGCCTCACTGTACAAATAAGTAACCATCGTAATCCCTTCCTGCCGGGTAGATCCGGTGCCGGATTGGCCGAGGAAGACATAAGGCTCTGTGAAGAGCTGCAGCGCACCAATGGTGGATTGCAGGGATACGAAGATAATGAACGGCTTAAGCAGGGGCAGTGTAATGAAGAACAACTGCTGTCTGCGGTTGGCCCCGTCGATTTTGGCTGATTCGTACAGATCCATCGGAATACTCTGCAGGCCCGAGAGGAACAGGATCGCATTGTAGCCCGTCCAGCGCCACATGACCATCGTGGAGATGGCAATTTTGACCCCCCACCAGCCGGAATTGAAGGCCATGCTCTCTAACCCGATTCCGTTAAGCAGCCAGTTGATCATCCCGTTATTGCCGAACAGCGTACTGAATACCAGTGTAACCGCCACGATCGAAGTGATATTCGGCATGAAATAGAGGATGCGGAAGGTCTTCTTGAACCGGGTCATCCCCGAATGCAGCAGCACCGCCAGAAGCAGCGCCAGCATAACCTGCGGCACAGTACCCATCAGCCCCATAATCAGCGTGTTGCTGAAGGAGATCCAGAAGGTCGGGTCCGTGGTGATCAGCTCGAAGTTTTTGAAGCCGACGTATTTCATTGGACCTAAGGCGTCCCACTTGAAGAACGATAAATAGAATGTGAAGAAAATTGGATATAGTCCGAATATCGAGAACAGAATAAAGAACGGTGAAATGAAAGTATACGCAGTGATGCGGCTCCGTCTTTGTTCAGTGAAGAAAGGTCGTTTGCTCTCGGCATGCGGACTCGTAATTACGGGCTCAGCCATGTCACACCTCCAGAGAATTCATATCTAAATCCGGATTCACAGAGAGACTACTCCGTGAATCCGGACATTTGGGGAAGTCTGTTCCCCGCGTATTACAGGTTAGCCGCGTTCTGCGAGCGTTTTTGACTGCTTGACAGCATCGTCCCACTCTTTGGCCGGATCGGCTTTCTTCTCCAGCACGTTCTTCAGCGCATTCTTGAAGAAGGTATCGGTCTGGTCATGCAGCGGTCCGTAGTATACCGGCTTCACGCGGTTAGCCGCTTTGCCGAATTCCACCGCCGTCTGCTGTCCGCCGAAGAAGTCATCCTTGAAATCCACGAACGCAGGATCTTCGTACAGTGCAGGGATAGAAGGCATCAGGCCTTTGGTCTTGAAGGATTCCAGCTGGTTATCCTTGTTCACGAGCCACTGGATGAAATCATAGGCTTCCTTGGAGTGCTTGCCTTCCTTCGGCAGCGTGATGAACGAACCGCCCCAGTTACCGGCGCCCTCAGGAAGCTGGGCAATTCTCCATTTGCCGGAGGAGTCCGGTGCGTTGCTCTTGATATTACCGGCCATCCAGGCCGGACCCATCACGACAGCGAACGATCCATCGTTCATGCCTTGGCCCCATTCAGGCGACCAGAGCATGACATTGCTGATCCAGCCTTCTTGAATGCCTTTAACAGTAAAGTCATACGCTTTCTTCACTTGCGGATTGGTATCGCCGATGAAGCTGCCGTCTGCTTTGCTGAAATAGATCTCGTCCGCCGACTGGTCACGAAGCGCATTGTACGTCAGGTCGGTCAAGTCGGAGAAATACTTGCCTGTCTTGTCTTTGAACGCTTTCGCTACCGTAGCGAATTTGTCCCACGTATCGATGGCTGCGCCGAAGCCCTCAGGATCGGCCGGCAAGCCGGCGGCTTCAGCGAGGTCAGTACGGTAGTAGACTACTGTAGGGCCGATATCCGTCGGAAGTCCAAGCTGGAAGCTGCCGTCGATGGAGGAAGCCTGCTTCCATTTCCAGTCGAGATAGTTGGCCTGGATGTCTTTGGCTCCGAGGTCATTCAGGTTGTAGAATTTGTCCTGGGCTCCCAGGAAACGTTCCATGAAACCGATCTCAAGCTGGAAAATGTCAGGTGCGCCTGAACCCGCCGAGAGTGCTGTGGTCAGATTGTTGTGGTGAGCCGTCTGGTCACCGGTATTCTGAATTTTAATGGTTACATTAGGGTGTTCCTTAGTGTAGGCTGCCGCCAGCTCTTCATAGTTCACGTTGCCCAGCGTCCAGAACGACAGCTCGACCTTCTCTGCCGGCTCTGTCTTGTCTCCTTCAGCTGCGGGTGCTGCTGTGCTTGACGCGTTGTTACCCGTATTTTCTTCCGCAGACTTGTTGCCGCCGCTGTTATTTCCTCCGCATGCTGCAAGTGAGCTCATGAGCATGATGGAGACCAGCGCGAGCGCCAGGTTCTTTGTTTTTTTCATTCCTCTGTACCCCTCTCAAAGGTTTCTTTTACACGATTTAGTGTACCGTAGGCCAAGGTTTTTTTTGAGGAGGCATATTGCCGATTTATGGTGGAAATACTTACGATTCTAAAACAGGTGGTTGTTTTTATGTAATGAGATATTCGAAAGAAGTCTTATCCTTTTAATAATATTGAACTCTCTCTGCTAACTGCCTCACTGACAGAAAGATTGAAGATCTGTTTCCCTTTGGACAGGTATTTTTCTAATTTATCGCTTCTGCAAAAGACCTCCAGATTTTTGTATTAGAATGCAAAAAAGTCGCTGGCGCTTCCCTGCCAACGACTCCTTCACTATTTTCGTTTAAAGCTCTTAGCCCATTGGAAAGTCATTTCTTGAAAACTCACCTGTTTACGCCAAGTCTTGTGAGTAGTTTCCCACTCATTAACTGCCTGTTTGTACGGTGTGTAGAACCGCCAATCACTGATATCCCAAGAAGAAAAAATCTTTCTATAGGATTTTCCAAATGAAATGTCATTAGGATATCTTCGTACGGCCTTGCTTGCCTGCCGTTTGATCCAACGACTTGCCTGATCTTTACTTACGGGTGTTTTCT
Source organism: Paenibacillus sp. FSL R7-0333 (assembly GCF_038000365.1). NCBI lineage: Bacteria > Bacillati > Bacillota > Bacilli > Caryophanales > Paenibacillaceae > Paenibacillus > Paenibacillus sp. FSL R7-0333. The sequence goes on along the minus strand of NZ_JBBOBZ010000001.1, from coordinate 3,032,362 downwards.
TAATGCTTCTACTCAAATCAGCTCTAACCTCCTTCAGGGAAGCTAGAGTCCGTCCAGTAATTTCATTGATTCACCCCTTATTTTTCCTTGATCAAATCATAAACCGATTGAATCACTGAAGCAACCATCTTTATGCCATATATGCTGGGAACTGCTCAATGAAATCAAAATCATTCGCGGTCCCGGAAAGTGTGAAATTCCGTTATTGTCGTCGATCTTGGCCACCAGGAGATCCATCTAATCATGAGTATGCACGCCGCTGATGATCACTCATTCTACATTGTCGGTCTGCAAATCCTCTGGAGAGCCGGTAATTCGGTCCAAGAACATGGTCTTGCCCTCCTTGAAGTCAGCTAGAAGGCGGTAACGAAGGGCCGATTCCAGCTTCGACATAACTAGTTTGACCGTGATTTCATACCCCACAATCTGCTTTGTCTTGGACATCTTCCGCGCACTGATTATCCAATTGCTTAATTTTGACTTCTATCCGCGGCCTTGCACTGTACCGTTTCTTCACCAACGCGTCCACCACCTGACTGTCATCCTTCCAGATTTATAGTTCCCGTGCCTATTCCCGCCTCCTGCCCTTATAAATTGAAGGATCACACCAAGGAAGTGGATTTCTGGCAGGCAGACGGGTATACTGATCGTATTTGCTGCAACTGAAGTTATCCCTATCTAAAGGAGATTTATTCCATGCCCATCAACCGACCACTACTCACTGACCAGGATCTGCAGGAAGCGATTGACCGCAAGCTGCCCGTCCGCGTCTTCCAGGATGACCATCTGGTGAATTCCGGCGCTACGATAGTGCGGTTCACCGATTCGGATGTTGTGATCCAGTCGCGGGTCAGTGATCTGACTTATTACTCGCGCAGCCGCTGTGAATTCTTCCAAGTCCGGCCTTAAGATATGACTGGCCGGGCCTTGGACACGTGTGAGCTGTGCGGCCGTTCTCCTCTTGCAACTACCGTTCATCATCTGATTCCCCGCGAGAAAGGCGGCAGCCTGCTCCCGACGGCCCTTCTGTGCAAGGCTTGCCACCGGCAGATTCATGCCCTGTATACCAACAGCGATCTCGTTGTTCTTGGCCTTACGACACTGGATAGCCTGCGCAGCGACCCGCAGATTGCCGCTTATCTGAAATGGATCATGCGGCAGGCACCAGGCTCAGAACCGAAGCTGCACAAATCAAAGCGCGTTCGAAGCAAACGTTAATCTGCCGGATGGCAGGATAATACAGGTGCTCTGAGGTCCAGCGCGTAGCAAGTGGAAACGGCTTTGCCGCCCTTTTAAGGGCGGTACCGTTTCGGCGAGAAATACAAGGATAATGTACAGCGTGAAATATAGATATTTTGATCTGAACAAAGGCATCCTAGCAGAGGAATAAGATGCCCTGCGTCTGAGCACAATTAATGCTGTTTTTCGCACACATTCGGGCCATTTGCCTGTATGTGAACACAATGTATGCTGTTTTTCGTATACATTCGGACCATGTGCCTGCGTCCGAGCACAATGTATGCTGTTTTCCGCATACATTCGGACCATGTGCCTGCGCGCGAGTATAATGTATGCTGTTTTCCACATAGATTTGGACCATATGCCGTTATACCAGCCGATTGTATTTGGTTTTTAGCATACATTCAGCCTTTATCCGGTGAAATCTGATATACTCCTAATAATAATTTCTTAAACAGCAAAAAGGTGCCTTCCGAGTTCCGGGAGGCACCTTTTTGCTGCTTTTGCTGAATGCTCTATGATTTGCTGCGATGTCTTCTGCATAAAATAGTTCTGCGGCTCTATTGCTTATTTCTTCATGTCGCCATAGCTGCTCAGCTTCTCGTTAAGGACCTCCTGAAAGCTCTGGACTTTGTCTTCCTGTCTCTGCGCTTTGGGATGGACAACGGGCTGAGGTCTAAAAAACTGATGATTAAAAGCCATAAGGTTATGTACGCTCATACTCATTGAAGTTCAACCTCCTTCCATAATCTTCACCTTATTTGCGTGAGTGCGAAGCATCTTATCCCTTATATAAACCGCTCTTTCCAGTCCTAAACAGTTTTATCTCAGAAAAATGGAAATAGCGGACCCGGACTTGAAAATCAAAGTCCGGGTCCGCTGCTGAGCATCATCCTATTCATTCATCAGCTCGACTAAATAATGGCTATAACGAAAAATCAGTCACGCCTTTCTTAGAGACATATTTCAGCGTATAGGTTCCTCCGCCCTCAAAGGGCATCGTGGCCAGTTTGATCCGGGTATAATCAAGCCTATGCTCTCTTAATACTTTTTTGATCAGAGCTATACCCCGTTGTTCATCCGTAATGACACAAAAGATATTAAGTACAAATTGCTGCGGGTCTGATACCGTTTTACCCATCTCAGACCCGTCTACATAGCCAAGCTCCGCATCCGCTAAAAAGAGATCCAGGTATTCCGTTACTTTATCCCTCAACCATTCATCGCGCTGGCTCCCTTTAATGCTTTTCAAGGGATATTGTAAGACAACCCAGCATTTCTGATTCATGTCAGTTCACTCCCCGTTTGAGTTAATGAAGAGCTGCCCGAATTCCGGGTTACTTCTTCAAGGCAGCCCAGGAGGCCTCGTTCAGCAGCTCCAGCTCCTCCGGCTCCAGCCGGAAGGTCATGGTGCCGACATTCTCCCGGGCATGACGGACCTTGGAAGCGCCGGGAATCGCAACTACGGTGTCACCATGATAATGAATCAGCCAATTCAGTGCAATCTGTCCCGGTGTGCACCCGTATTTGTCAGCCAGTGCGGTCAGGGAGGTGATCAGCGGCTTGCTGCGGGCCAGGCTCTTGTCGTCCAGGCCGGACATCATCCGCCGGGACCGCGAGACGGCAGCCACCTGCGAAGGATCATTATGGAAGCGACCGGTCAGGATACCCTGCTGGAGCGGGGAATAGGCGATGATCGAGATACCCAGCTCCTTGGCCGCAGACATGATGCCGTTCTGATCGATGCTGCGGTGCAGCAGATTGTATTTGACCTGATTGGAGACCAGAGTGAGCCCGTAGGTCTGCAAGATACGGTGCGCTTCCACCATCTGCTTAGCTGAGTAATTGCTTACCCCGACATACCTGATTTTGCCGGCCTGTACCAGTCCCGCCATTGCCTTCATCTCACTGGCAATCGACGATAAGGAGAACGGCTGGTGGATCTGGTACAGATCAATGCCTCTGCCGCCCAGGCAAGCAATCCGCTGATCAATCGTGGAGGTAATCGAGCGCGCTGTCCGCAGCATCGGCCACCATTTGGTCGCAATCAGCGGAGCCGCATGCGGGCTGCCTTCCTGCTGAAGCTGATCCAGCACATGAGCGAGCGCCTCCTCCGACTTGCCGCCGCCATAGATTTCTGCCGTATCCACCCAGTTCATGCCGCCTTCTAGGCTGACCCGTACGATATCCAAAATATCCGCGTCTGTGATATTGCTCCAGTAACGGCCTACGAATCCTTTGCCCCGGCTGAACTGCCAGCAGCCCAGGCCAAGCGGCGATACCGATAGCTCAGAGCGTCCCAGGGGACGCAGCTGGACCTTGCTTGTCAATGTCTCCACGGTTCATCCTTCTTTCCAAGTGTTAGTTGAACACACTGTTATATAAGAGCTAATATAGCGATGAGACAATCTGACTGTACACAAAGCTTATGACTTCGGCAGCAGCCTGTCAATGACAGCAGTGCAGGCAGGAGCTGGGGGCTTATCGATCACCTGGAACTGGATAACCGTCCCAAGCCTCTTTTATCGTGGCCTCTAAAAAGGTTGATATGGTATAATTACCCTGCCTATTCATATCCAATTTGCAGGAAGCACAAATGAACCACAAATGTAACGGAGGGAATTCATATTCATGATTAAAATTCTAGGTTTCCTGCTGCTCTACCGGCTGCTCGGTAATCCGATTCTGGCCCTAGTTATTCTGCTGGTCGTTCTGTATTTCGTGGACCGCCGTTATGTCGGCATCCTGCCCAGCTTCTCCAAGCCCTTCCGCCGCAGCCGCCAGATGTCCAGGCTGCGGACGGCCATTGCCCAGAACCCCAACGATGTAACCGCCAAATTCGATCTGGCCCGGCTGCTGATTGAGCGCAAGCGCTACAGCGAGGCCAAGGAGCTGCTGACGGCCATCGCCGACCGTTATGAGACCTCGGCTGAATACTGGGTGGAGCTCGGATACGCCAACCTCAAGCTGGGCCAGCTTGCCGAAGGCGAAGCCCAGATGCTCAAGGGGCTGGACATCAACCGCCGGGCGCAATACGGGCAGCCTTACCTGCGTCTGGCCGAGATTTTCCGGCATGTGGACCAGGACAAGGCGCTCCATTATGTGAGCCAATTCCAGGAGATCCAGACCTCCTCCAGCGAGGCTTATTATCTGGCCGGGTCGATGTTCAAAACGCTGGGGCGGACTGAGGACGCCAAGCTTGCTTTTAACGAATCGATGGCTGTCTACCGCTCTCTGCCTAAGTATAAGAAGCGTCAGGAACGCGGCTGGGCGCTGCGCAGTTATTTCGCGAAGCTGCGGTGAGCGGCAGATTATAAGCATATAGCCTTTTGACAGCAAACAACCTCCGGCTACTGCACATTGCAGACCCTGGAGGTTGTTTGTTTTATTGTATAGGGACGGACATCTCAAGTTCGGGAATATACTGCTTCCCCCCGTCCTTTGATATAACGAAAGACTTAATAATTACACTCTCCGGCCTATTCTCAAAAGGTTCAAAGACCATACTGTATGAGAACGTATCCCCTTTACCGCTGCCGCTGCCACTAATCACAACAGCCTTTTGCCCATGATCATCCCACAGCTCAAACCAGATCATAAAAGTCCCCGCATCCTTATATTTATCTGGAATTGCTTCCTCAATAGCCTTGAGATCCGCGCCGGGGTCTCCTTTAATTTCGGTCAGCAGACGGGTCGATGTCTGGCTCAGTTCCAGCCGTGTGTAACGTAGATGGATATGATCATGTACCTTGGTCTCCCCAGGGCCAAGAACAAGGTCGCCTACCGTTTTCTTGCTAACGGGAAACTCAAAGCGAAACTTCTGATCCATTCCATCAATAAGGACCAGCATGGTGAGATCAAATTGGTCAGGGATTTGTAGATTCGGTCCATCTAGTGCCGAAACTATGATAGAGTCAGGAGCACCGGCACCTCCCTGCTTAAACCCGTATCCGGTATTGACCTTTTCCCCGTTCACCAAAAACTCGATATTATTTATTCCTCCCGCTGGCTGTCCCCCTTGGGTCAATAAATCCCACCACTCCTCCTTTTTTTGCTCCTCCTTTGCCTGAACACGGGTCAGAACCACCGAGAAGCGGCTTCCGTCATACATTTGTTCCGACACCTTGAGCGTCATTCCATCCAGAGTGACGGTCTGCTCAACATTTGTGGTTAACCCTGCTTCATTGGCTTTCCGCAGTCCGGAATCTCCGGCAAGCTGGAATACGCTTGACATGAAGGGTAACTGCTTCAAGGTTTCTGCCATGGCCGGGGAGATGAATCCCAGGCTAATCAGGAGCACCAGCCCTCCGGCCACAGATGCTGCACTGATCATCACCCGGGACAGCCACCGGGGCATTCTTTTACGTCTAAGCGTCCCCTGATGCTCTGAAGCCGCCTCCAAGCCAACATCATCCTTCTCACTGATGATCCGGTACGTCTCCTCCATACGCAGATGCACAAGCTCCGGCAGTTCAGGAAGAGTCTCATCCTGAAGGTCTGCGAGCCTGCTCTCCAACCGCTGCTGGCTCATCCGTTCACCTTCCTTTCTACAGGTTGCTCCAGGGATTGCTGTAACGTCTTGCGGGCGCGGTGCAGCCTGGTCTTGACAGCACTCTCTGACAGCTCAAGCAGCCCGGCAATCTCTTGCACAGTCAGCCCCTGATAATAATGCAGCTTCACAATGGTCCCTGATATCTCTTCGAGCCTGCCAATGGCTTGGCGCAGATCTATCTCTTCTGCTGACGAAGATATGGCTTGTACGCTCTCCGGCGGATTGGGCATGACGACTACCCTCTCCCGTTTGCGCAGAATCAAGTTGCATTCGTTGATCAGAATCCGAAACAGCCATGTGTTGAAATACGCCGCTTCTTTCAGTCCTGAGATGGCTTTAAAAGCTTTCAGTACAGTCTCTTGCATCGCATCGGCACAATCCTCGTCACTCCTGACCATGGACTTGGCCATACTGTACATCCGCCGCTCCTGAGTCTTTACCAGCTGGATGAAGACCTCGCTGTCACCTGCCTGGGCACGCCTGACCAGATCTCCTTGTCCGGTGTTCAAATATGATTGCCCCCTTCTAACGGGAAGCTGCCGCATCCCCATTCAGTGCTTTCTTTCATATACTCTTTAGATGATGTACAAGCCGATAAGGTTACATTAGCATGGTATTTTTTATTTTTTTCTGCGTAAACAGCCAAAGAGCAGGCCCCGTATAACCGGGAAGCCTGCTCTTTAAGGTTTCATCTCTTGTGGTGAAGAACGTTACATATCCAGTGATCTAGGCTGATCCTCCCCAGCCGCCGGACGGAACGGCCACCAGTTGGCCCGGCCGAACATCCGCACCATCACCGGCACGAAGAACGGCAGGAATACCAGTGCATACAGCGCCAGACCGGACAATACAACCGTGGCAATCTGCATCATCGACAGGACCCCGGAAGGGTACATCGAGGCGAAGGTACCGCCCAGAATCACTACAGCCGAGAGAATCACGGTCCCCATATTGCGCATGGCGTGCAGTATGGCTTCCCGCACATCCCAGGTTTTGTTCTCATTGAAGCGGTCCATCAGGAAGATACTGTAATCCACCCCGAGGGCAATCAGCATCACGAAGCTGAAGAACGGCGTCGTCCAGGTGATTCCCGAGTAGTTCAGCAGATGCACGAAGATCGCTTCAGTGATGCCCAGTGCCGTAAAGTAAGTGATTAACAATGAGGCAATAATATACAGCGGCATAATCATCGAGCGGAACAGCACCACCAGAATGATGAAAATACCGCTAAGCATCAGAATTACTGTACGCGTGTAATCTTCATTGGAGATGGTCTGCAAATCATTGTAGGTGCTGGTCACACCGCTCATGGCTGTCTCCGCATTCTCCAGCTTGGTGCCGGCCACGGCACGGTCCACCGCTTCCTGGATCTGTCCGACGCTGTCAATAGCCTTCGCGCTGTATGGATTCCCGGCGAAGACCACATCCAGGGTCATAACCTTGCGGTCCCCGGACAGATAGGTATCGAATACCTGCTGCATGCCCTTGGCCTTAAGCGCCTCTGCCGGAACCAGGAACCCGCTCAGCTCATCATCCTTGGCATCCTGAATCTGCTTGAGATAATCCTGCGCCGAGCTTAAGCCTCCGGTGATTTGTCCCAGACCGTCCGCACTTTGCGTCAGTCCGTCCGTCAGCTGTCCAAGCTGGCCCGTAAGCTCGCCGAACCCGTCAGCAAGCTGTTTCTGCCCGCCTTGCAGCTGTGTAAGCCCGGTGGTGATCTCCGGAAGCTTGCCGACAATCTGCCCTTGGCCGTCAGCCGCCTGCTTCAGTCCGGACTGCAGCTTACCGATACCGGCTACCAGCTGATCCAGCCCTTTCGCCAGCGCAGCCTGCCCCGCTGCCGCTTTAGAATACCCGGCGTTGGCCTCGGTCAATCCGGCCGCCGCGCCGCTCAGCTGGGCCGAGATCTGGCCCAATCCTACGGCAAGTCCCGCAGCTCCCGTACCGCTTTGCGTAACTGTACCTTTGATCGTCTGATAATTCACATCCTGAAGCAGCTCTGGATAGGCGGCTTCCAGTCCGGTGAACGACGCTCCCAGACCGTTAAGCGCATCCGCCACGCCTTGAAGCTGTGTCTGCAGACCAGTAAGACCTCCGTTCAGCGCTGTCAGGCCGCCGCCAATCTTCTTGTACCCTTCGAGCAGCGCGGCATTGGCCTGTGCCAGTTGCTTCGCACTGTCTGCCGCCTGCGCCAGGCCGGCTTTGATCTCTCCCGCTCCGGCCCCGCCGCTGCGGATACCCTCCTCGATCCGCGTTAGGCCATCGCCCAGCGCATCAATCCCTTTTTTAAGCTCGGCTGTGCCCTCTGTCAGCTTGGCGCTGCCAGAAGCCGCTTCTGTAAGCTTAGGCTCATTCTCCTTCAGCTGCTTGCTCGCTTCGCTCAGCCCGCTCTGGATCTTGGTTAACCCTTCACTGCTCTGATCCAGACCGTCCGCCAGCGTAGCCACCTGAGTAGGAATCAGGAAGTCATTAATCTGCTCCCCGGTAGGCCGGGACATGCTGCGCACAGCCTTAACGCCATCCACCTTTTCCAGCTCGCGGCTGATCTTCTCCGCAAGCCCCATATATTCAGCAGTGTCCATCCGGTCGTCATTCTTGATGACAATTTTGCCCGGCATGGATTCACCCGGTCCGAAGCTCTCCGATATAATATTGAACCCTTTGACCGAGGCGTAGTTAGGCCCGATCTCATCCATGCTGTTGAAGCTCAGCTTCCCGCTGTAGGTAAGCAGGAACGGTGCCACAACCGCAGCCACGATCAGCAGCGCGGCCCAGGGTCTCTTCAGCGAGAACGAACCGGCCGCTCCCCAGATCCGGCTCTCACTGTGCTCCAGCTTGCCGCGGGAGGGCCAGAACATCTTTTTACCCAGCACCGCCATGAAAAACGGCACAACGGTCACCAGTGCAAGCAGCATCACCGCTATGCCGACCGCCACGGCCACCGCCGAACGGTAGAGCATGAACTTGGACAAGCCGATCGCCACGAAGCCGACAAAGACCGCCAACCCTGAATAGAACACCGTTCCACCAGCCTTCCGGTAAGTGGCGATAATGGCGCTTTGCGTATCCTCCGACTGTACAAGCTCCTCCTTGAACCGGCTGATCAGCAGGATACAGTAATCGGTCCCGATCCCGAACATGACAGCCACCATGAAGATCTGGGTGAACGTCGAGAGCGGAAAGTCAAAGCGGTCCACGAGGAACGCGACAATCGACTGGGACACGATATAACTCAGCCCCACCGTCAGCAGCGGCACGAAGGGAGCCACGAACGAACGGAACACCACGAACAGAATCAGCAGAATAAACACGACAGTGATGTATTCCGACTTTTTCAGACCGGCTTCCGAGCTGGCAATCGTATCCTCCGTAATCAGCCCTTCGCTGGTCATATAATGCTCCGCCGTAACGTTGCCCAGCAGCTCAGCAGACTTAGCCGGGAGTTCCTTGACTGCCTCCTCTCCGCCTTGCACCGACAATGCGACCATAATCGTCTTGCCGTCCCCCGCAATCAGCGTATCCTTCAGCTCAGGCTGTGAGAACGGATCTGTAATCGCGCTGAGCTTCAGGGAATCCTTGTTCCCGGCCAGCTGCTCTACACCCTGCTTAATACTCTCGGTGTCTGCGGCCGTCAGCCCCTCAGGCTTATGGAATACCAGAGCCACCTGATGTACCGTTTCCCCGTCTTTGGCCGCAGCGACCTCCTTCATAATCTCCGCAGCCCGCGATGAGGTGTAGCCAGCCGGAACAGCGATCTGACCCTTCTCGCGCACCAGATCGGGCATCCCGGGAGCCGTGAGGAATAACACAATCGCCACAGCCACCCACACCGCGATAACCGCCCATCTTGCCTTCAAAATCGTTCTCAATTGCTTCTCCCCCCTGTATCCTGCATCAGAAATGCCAGCTTCTCAAACATCGTAATAAACAGCTCTATATTGTGATCCTCGAAGTGGAACAAGTATGGGGAGATCACCTGCTGCATCTGCTTCTCAGAGGTCTTGTAGACACTCTCTCCGTACTCCGTCATGGTCAGATACACCTGCCTGCGGTCATTCTCGTCCCGGGTCCGCTGAATCATCCCGGCTTCATCCAGCCGGTTGATGATGGCAGTAATCGAGCTTTTGCCTACGGCGACTGCTTCAGCCAGATACGTGGAGGTACACCTCTCCTGTCCGCTGATCAGCCTGAGAATCAGGAATTGGTCCGTTGTCAGACCTTCGCCAAAAATATCCCGGAGCCGCGCATTAATCTGCCTCGTAACGACCATATAAGCATCTACGTAGCGATTGATCCATTCTTCTGCGTCTTTCTTCAATGCTGCTTCCGCCTTTCCATATTAGTTCACGTGTCGAACTGTTTTACAGTAAAACTATATTGTCCTTTGCGTTAAAAGTCAACTGGTTTCATGAATTTTACATTGATATTCATCAGGGGGATTAAATACGCCTAATGGACGCAAAAAACCACCCTGCACGCAAAGTGCTGAGTGGCTATTGTGAATTTCACCTATTGCATCTCCCGATACCGTTCGGCCCGCTTACTCCTCGTCCTCCGTCTCTTCCACCTCATAGACACAGCGGAACATTTCGATTCCGGCAGCGTTCTCGCCCAGGCTGTACACCATGAAGCCCAGACTGCGGTAAAAGTCAGCGGCAATCTCGTCCTCGGTCTCCGCTATCAGGTAACGCGGCTGACGGGAGGTGACCAGCTCCAGAATCATGCCGCGCGCATACCCTTTGCCCCGGTTCTCCGGGAGCACTGCGATATGGCGGATGTCGAGCGAGCCGTCTTCCGTCTCTTCATACCCGGTTAGTCCGAGCAGCAGCCCGTCCTCCTCCCAGCCGCACAGCTGCATGGCCGCAAGCTTACTGTATTCCTCCGAAGTGCGTATCAGCGCATCCGGGTCATCTATAACCGCATAAGCCAGCAGCTCATTCACCTGCGGTGTGCCGACAAGCGGCTTCAAATCAATCAACATATGTCTCATCCTCCTAAAAGTATACCTGACCCCAAACCTCCGCTATCCCCGCACCAGCCGCAGCAGCGCGTACCCCGTCCACACACCCGCCAGGTTAAGCAGCAGATCATCGATATCCAGGCTCCCGACATGCAGCAGCATCTGCAGCAGCTCCAGTATAATGATGCCAAGCGCAGACAGAAGCGTCAGGCGGATAAAAGAACGGTAACCGGTCACCACCAGCGGAAGCAGAATGCCAAAAGGCACGAATACCGCCACATTCCCCAGAAGATTCACCAGCCTGCTGGCATACGATAATCCATTGGTCATGTCAAAGTATAAACGCACTGTCCGTAGCGGTTCAAGATTGTAACGGAGCGGCCCGTCCAGCTGAACCGTACGTCCGAACCCGATGAACATCCAGTACAGCAGCATTCCGCTATAGGTAATCAGCAGCAGCCAGGCCAGGAACCGGCGTCCGGGTGGAAGCGCCTGCTTGACTGTAGCGGCCTTCCCCTTCCGGAGACTTGTACGCGGCTTAGCGATCCTGGCCACCTTCAATAATCTCAATCGTGCCGTCTTTCTTGCCGATAATTGCCAGATCTGCAATTCCGATAAAGAGGCCGTGCTCGACAACTCCCGGAATACGCTGGAGGGCAAGTGCCAGCTCTGCCGCCGATTCAATCGCTTCAAAACGGCAGTCCGCAATATAATTGCCGTTATCCGTCTTGTACAGGTCTTCTCCGCTGCGCCGCAGCTCCGTCTTACAGCCCAGCTTAGCGAGAGCGGCAACCGTCCACTCCCAGGCGAACGGCACAATCTCCACCGGCAACGGGAACTTCCCGAGCGTGGTCACCGCCTTGCTCTCATCGGCCACAACGATCATGCGGGCACTACCCATAGCGACAATCTTTTCACGCAAAAGCGCACCGCCCCCGCCCTTAATCAGCTGCAGCGCCCCGTCCAGCTCATCCGCCCCGTCAATCGTCAGGTCGAGGCTGTCCACATCACTGAACGCTACCAGCGGGATGCCCAGCTCACGGGCCTGGTCCTCAGACGCCTGTGAAGTAGCAACGGCTGTAATCTGCAAGCCCCCGCTTACCCGTTCCCCCAGCTTGCGGATGGCCCAGTAAGCAGTGGAGCCTGTTCCCAGGCCCACCCTCATACCGTCCTTCACATATTCGACTGCCTTCTCCGCTGCCAGCTGTTTCACATTGATACTCATTTTATTCCCTCCATGTTATCCGTTATAATGAACGAAGTGGAATGGGCTGTGCCCGTCCACAAGGAATTCTTAGCCTTACTAATCAGCCTGACACTAATAATCCATCAGGAGGCATCGGCATGAGAACCGAGAACCAAATCCAATCCAAAATCAACGAAATGACGCTCCAGCGCAGATCCCTCGAGTCGCGGCTGGCTCCCCTGCCCCCCGGTGACCCGCAGAGGGCCGCGCTAGACGCCCAGCTGACCAGGCTGGAAGATCTGATTCTAATGCTGGAATGGGTATTGAACGCACCCGTAGGCAAGTATCACGCCTGACTTCCGGGCTTCTGCCCCGACAGGCTTTTACCGTTCAGCTATAATTCCCAAGCATGGCCTCGTACAGCCCGGCATTCTCATGCTCGAAGCAGACGAAATCAATCTGCCGCAGCGGGAGCTCTGCCGGGCTCTTGGCGCGGACATACCCAATGACTGATTCCAGCGCCGTCTTACAGGCCAGCTCCTTCGGGAAGCTATAAACACCCGTGCTGATATTCGGAAAAGCGAGGCTCTTGACCCCATGGGCGCAAGCCAGATCAAGGCTGCTCTTATAGCATCTCGCCAACACAGCCGCTTCACCAGCCGTACCGCCCTTCCAGATCGGCCCCACCGTATGTATCACTCCGCGAAAAGCAAGCCGGCCGGCACCGGTGAGCGCTGCTTCGCCGGGAAGAATACCGCCCTGCTTCTGGCGGATTACCGCACATTCCTCTGCAATTTCCGGGCCCCCGGCCCGGTGTATAGCCCCGTCCACTCCCCCGCCTCCATACAGACCGGAGTTCGAGGCATTGACGATCATCTCGCCCTGCCAGGAGGTAATGTCGCCTTCATGCACCGACAGGACTACATCATTAACGTTGATCTGCATAGCTGGTCTCCTCCTTCGCCGCAGTCTCCAGCGCCTGAATCAGTTCCTTTTCACCCCTGCGGGCAGCCTTCCCCAAAAAAGAAACATACGTAAGCCGGCCCCCCTGCACTGCGGCCTGGCGGAGAATGCCCAGCATATAATTCTGCGCATCCGATAACACCAGCTCACCCGTACCAGCGGCAACCCTGCACAGGGCACGGGTTGTTCCCGCCTCTGCCTCCGGCAGGTCCTCTTCCCCGGGCTCAACCACCGTGAATTGGAACAACGGCACCGCCTCCGGCAGCTCCTCGCCCGCAGAGAACCTCTGATTATATACCGAGTACATCAGATTGCCGGTATGCGCTCTGGAAGCATCCGTCTCTTGCTCCGCAAGAATTCTGCTGTTCTGATATGCAATAATTCCGGCTGTGACCAGCAGAAACAGCACCACTCCCGCAATTAAAGTATACATCCCTGTCACCAGCCCATCGCCTGTAATGAACAATACCGCTTCTATAGTATCATGGACAGAAGTAACCGTGAATGGTCCTACCCGCGTAAAAACCATTTTTTGCGCCGATTCCATAAAGTTATTTTGAGAGATTCAAATTAACAGTTGAAACTTCACGTGGCATGTCTCATAATGAAGTGGAGCCTGCTGTTTTGTCAAATCCATACGAAATCAAGGGAGGATACCTGGAAATGAAATTTTTCTTGGATACCGGAAATATTGAGGAAATCAAACGTATTACCCGCCTCGGATTAGTGGATGGCGTAACGACGAACCCGTCGCTGATCGCCAAGGAAGGCAGATTGTTTAAGGATGTAATCAAGGAGATCGTAGCTATTGTCCCTGGTCCTGTAAGCGCTGAGGTTATCGGTCTTACGGCTGAAGAGATGCTTAAGGAAGCTTACGAGATCGCAGAATGGGCTCCGAACGTGGTCATCAAGCTGCCTATGACCGAAGATGGTCTGGAAGCTTGTTATGAACTGACCAAAAAAGGCATCAAAACCAACGTAACCCTCGTATTCTCCGCTGCTCAAGGCCTCATGGCCGCCAAGGCAGGAGCTACTTATATCAGTCCGTTCGTCGGACGTCTGGATGATATCGGTGTAGACGGTATGAAGCTGATCAAGGATCTGAAGACGATTCTGACCAACTACGACCTGAAATCCGAGATCATCGCCGCCAGTATCCGCAACATCGCCCATGTGGAGCAAGCTGCCATTGCCGGCGCTCACATCGCTACCATCCCGGGCTCACTCCTGCCATCACTCTGGAAGCACCCGCTGACCGACAATGGTATCGAACGCTTCCTGAAGGACTGGGAGAAGGTTCCACAGGTTTAAAACAAAGCAAATCATTCAAGCCCCCTTCCGCATCATGCGGAGCGGGGCTTTTTTGGTGTTGTCAGATTGGAAGGACCCCATTCATCCTTGACTCATTTACTTGTTATGCTTATACTTGTTGTAACAAGTAAATACAAAGGAGCAGTTCATTTATGACTCTTTCCTCTCCACAGCAATTCCTCGGCTTCCTGCTGGGCTCGACCCACCGGAGAATCTCAGTGAGCTTCGCCCGGGCGCTGAAGCCGTATGACATCACACCCGAGCAATGGTCCACCCTGCTGATGATCTGTGACCGCAGCGGAGTCAACCAGAAGGAGGTTGCCGTTGCCTCTGCCAAAGACCAGCCGACCACCGCCCGGATCGTGGAGCTCCTGCTCAAGAAAGGCTTCATTACCAAAACGGCCAACCCCGAGGACCGCAGGGCGTTCCAGCTCTCTGCCACCGGAGAGGGACGGGCGTTAATTGAGAACACTATAGCACTGGAGCAGCAGACTATAGATATGGCTGTAGCCGGGCTCAAGCCGCAGCAGCTTGAAGATCTCCGCAGTATGCTGGAGCAAATCTATCACAACACCGGAAATATACATCAGGAATAGGAGTCTACCCACTTGAATCAATCCTCTGAACGTCTATGGACCACATCCTTCATCACACTGACCCTTTGCAACCTTCTGCTGTTCATAGGACTGCAGATGACCTTATCTACCCTTCCTGCTTATGCGGAAAGTGCTTTGCATGCTTCACCCGTGCAGGTTAGCCTTGTCACCAGCCTGTTCGCCTTCAGTGCCATTGCCTCCCGCCTCTTCTCGGCCAAGGCCATGGAGAAGGGCGGGCGCAACCTGCTGATCTTCCTCGGCCTTGCCATTGCCCTCTCTGCGGTGGCGGGCTATTACTTCGCAGGCAGCATCTTCACCCTGCTGCTGTTCCGCATCCTGTTCGGCATAGGCTTCGGCATGGCCAGCACGGCGTTCCCGACCATGGCCTCCGATGTCATCCCCATCCGCCGGATGGGTGAGGGCATGGGTTATTTCGGATTATCCACTAGCCTCGCCATGTCGGCTGGCCCGCTAATCGGACTCAGCCTCCTGCAAGGACCAGGCTTCGGGTCCCTGCTGCTGGGGACGGCTGTCGCGCTTGCTCTGATCCTGCCGATGGGCTTCCGCCTGGCGAAAACACTGCCTGGCGGACATCTGGAGCCGGCCGCAGTTCCGGCTGCAGCTGCGGGAAGCAATCCATACCGCAGGCTGCTGCTTCCCTGCCTGCTTAACTTCCTCCTATCCATCTCTTACGGCGGGCTGCTGGGCTTCCTGGCGCTCTACGGGCAAGAGAAGCACCTCCAGCATATCGCTTACTTCTTCCTGTTCAATGCCGTAGCCATTGTCGTGATCCGGCCGCTCTCCGGCAGAATCTACGACCGCTATGGCGCGGCTGCCTTGCTCATCCCAGGAAGCCTGTTCATTATCGCCGGTCTGCTGCTGCTCTCCTTCGCCTCCACAACGGTGGGCTTGTTCCCGGCCGCTCTATGCTACGGCTTCGGCTTCGGCTCCATGCAGCCTGCGCTCCAGACCTGGATGATCCAGTCTGTCGAACCGCGCCAGCGCGGGTTAGCCAACGGAATGTTCCTGAACTCCCTGGATCTCGGTGTCGCCATCGGCTCCATGCTGCTTGGCGCTGTCGCCATGTTCACCAGCTACGCCGTAATGTACCGGTATTCGATATTGGCGCCTCTCCTGCTGCTCGCTGTCTATCTTCTGGTACTCGTGACCCGGCAGAACAGTAAGCGTAAAGCTGCCCTACAGGGATAGCTGGATGCTACACTTCCGTGGGATAGACAAAACCGCCTCGCATCACACGCGCAGGCGGTTTATTTTGTCTGTACAGCTGTTACTCACTTCTCCTGCGAACCAGCCGTAACCGTTTCACGCACAGCAGCAGGCAGGAACGGGCTTGGCTGTCCCAGACTGTAGATATGAAGCAGATGCATCGCCCGGGTACAAGCGGTATAGAACAGCTTACGTTCATGTTCACGCCCGTATTTCTCAGCGGAACCGTCATAGATAATTACAGCATCGAACTCGACGCCCTTGGCGAGGTAGGCCGGAAGCACCAGCGTCCCTTTTTGAAAATTAGGCGTTTCCTTCGTGACCAGCCGCACCGGCAGCCGCTTCTCCAATTCACGGTGTACCTGTGCGCTCTCTTCTGCTGTCTTGCAGATTACGGCCACATAATGATAGCCCTCCGCATGAAGCTTAAGCACATCCTGCTCCACTGAGGAGAGCAGATCGTCTTCACTGCCCACCAGCGTCAGGAGCGGCTCCTCCCCCCGGCGGTTAAAGGGTACGATCTTCTCGCCGCCGGGAATCATCGCCCGCGTGAATTCAACAATCTCATACGTAGACCGGTAGCTGCGGGTCAACGAGATCACCTCGGTGTTCTCTTCGCCGTAGATACTCACCAGTCCGGCCAGATCTCCCAGCACCTCGCCTTGGGCATAGATGGCCTGATTCAGGTCGCCGAGCACGGTCATTTTGGCCCGGGGAAACAGGCGGCGCATGAATTCCAGCTGGAACGGCGAGTAATCCTGCACCTCATCCACAATAACATGACGGATCAGCGTGTTCGTCCGGAAACCCTGGCTAAGCTCCTTCAAATACAGGAACGGCGTCGCATCTTCATAGGCCAGCTCGTTGCCCCTAATCGCAGCCAGCGTCTGCGCGCAGATCTCATCCCATGCTTCAGGCAGCGGCTGGCGGGTATTCAGGCTCTCTATCAGCTCACGACCCTCGAATAAGCGGCTGTACAGCGCCTTCACATCCACGAAGCGTCCGCGCTTGGTCCAGCCGCGCAGCGGCTTGAGGCGCTGGCTGACCACGTAGCGGGCAAGCAGGATCCGCTCCGCATCATAATCATCGAAGCTGTCGTTATGCCCTCCGCCCTTACGGCGCATCTGGTTATAGGCCCGTTGATAATCGCTGTTGTCCATCAGCTCAATCTGCTCGTCTACCCATGCCGCACTCCGCTCTTCTGCGCCGAAGGCCGCAATTTTTTTGAGCAGCCAGCCCGTCATCAGCTCAATCCGGTTCGCCAGCTTGATGCCCGGGTCATAGCTGTAGAATTGGCGCTCCATCTCTTCCTTAGTGGCAACAGCCTTCCCCTGGAACATCAATGGCTTGAACAGCATGCCTTCATGCTCCAGCAGATTCACGTATTGCCGGATGGCGCTAAGGAAGGCTACCGACGATTTATATGCAATACCTTCCCGGCGGATGTAGGCTTCCTCCCCGTCCGGGGCATTCAGCAGACTCTCCGTCTGGCTGAACACATCCTCCAGCTGAAATTCCTGGCCCAGCCGGTGCTCCAGGTACATCTGGAAGGTGGTCTGCTGCATGTTCTCTTCCCCCAGCTCAGGCAGCACAGTAGATACATAGCTATTGAACAAGGGATTCGGCGAGAAGAGCAGCATCTGATCCGCCTGAAGCACCTCACGGTACTTGTAGAGCAGATAGGCTACCCGCTGGAGCGCCGCTGACGTCTTGCCGCTCCCGGCGGCTCCCTGCACAACCAGCATCCGGCTCCGGTCATTGCGGATGACTGCATTCTGCTCCTTTTGGATGGTGGCTACGATCGATTTCATCCGGTCATCGGCGCTGTGGCTCAGTACCTGCTGAAGCAATTCATCGCCGATGGTAACACCCGTGTCGAACATGACTTCAATCTCACCGTTATCAATCACGAATTGCCGCTTAAGCTCCATGGTGCCTGTAATCTGTCCGCCCGGCGTCTCATAGGATGCAGGTCCCGGCGCCCCGTCATAATACAGGCTGGAGATAGGCGCACGCCAATCGTAGATCAGGAAGGTTCCGTTATCCTCCATCAGCGAACCGATGCCCAGATAGATGGTGTCAGCCGCAGCATCCCCCGCCTCCGAGAAATCAATCCGGCCAAAATAGGGCGATACCACCAGCTTTTTATATTTTTTGAGCGCCTTGCTGGATTGCAGATGATGGCGTTCGCGTTCGTTCAGAATCTGTGCCTGCTGCCGCAGACTGGTTGAAGTCTCCCCCAGGTCGTCGGGGCTGCTGAAGTTCACTGTGACCTCTTCCCAGAAGTCTTTACGCATATCCACGACATCCGTGCGGTGGAGCCCCAGCTCCTCTGACAGCAGCCGGATATGGGTAGACAGCAGCTTGGTGATGCCGTTTACCCGCTCCTGCTCCTTTTGCCACTCGTGATCATGTTTATCCAATTCATTTCATCCCCTTCGGAAGGTTGAGTAACAATGTTACCAACTCTGTAGTCGTTTTACAAGTTTTTGCTATATTCATTACGCTCTAAATTTTCTCACTAAGCACTGCACTTTCCTTGTCGTCTGCGTTCATCCGGTGGATCTGGTCAGCCACCTTATCCAGACGCTCCAGCTGATAGCCGTAGTCATAGATGGCCGCAGCCACCACCGACAGCCGAAGCTGCCCGGATTTCTGCGGATCATACCCGTTAATGGCGGACTTCAGGAAGCGGTCATTGTCCTCCGCCAGCGGCTCGGAGTCATTGGCTCCCGGCTTCAGCTTATCCTCGAATTTCAGCAGAATGTACTCATGATACTTAATCAGCTGCTCCAGATGGCGGTCGAACAGCTCATCCGTTTGCTCCGTCCGGTCGGCCTGGAAATAATGCCGGTCAATCGCCTCAAGCACCTGATAGCCCTTTTGCAGGGAATTCAGCAGGTTTTTGTAGACTACCATCTGCCTCGTCTGACTGTATTTAGCCCTGCGGAGCTGTTTCTGTTCTTCCTCGAACAAGGCGTATTTGTCAGCCAGCGCCTTAATGGAGCCCTCCAGGCCGTTCTTCTCATCCCGGAACACACTTTCCTTCATCTCATGTGACACCGCCGTCCGCAGCAGCAGCGACAGACTGGTGAACACATTCTCGATCTGTTGGATGTACTGCTTGCGCGGCTGCGGCGGGAATACAGAGATATTGATAATAAAAGCCGACAAGATCCCGGTCAGGGTCAGCAGGAACCGGGTTAACGCGAACTGCCACTGGCCTGAAGCCTCCATGACGGAGATGACGGTGACCAGCGTCAGGCCGATGGTGTCGGCGCGGTTCATTTTCATGCTGATCATAATCACCAGGATGCATACCAGTCCAACCGCAATCGGTTCATTGGAGAGCAGCATTCCGCCAAGCAGCGCTATCACCGCCCCCATCGTACTGGTCTGGATCTGATCGAGGAAATACCGCCATGATCTGTATATGGAGGGCTGCATAGCAAAGATTGCCGCAATAGCCGCACCGACAGGAGAGGCGAAGTTGAATAGAACGGACAGATAAAGGGCAAGCGTTACGGCCATTCCTGTTTTGAGTATGCGGGCACCGAAAGCCAAGTCCATCCCTCCCAAGAGCTTGAAGCTTATCATAATTACTGCGGATGTTCATCCTTTATGTATATCTTGTTATTACCCATGAACTGCGCTGGCGAATTTTAGTATGTCTTAAGCCGGGCTTCAGGATTCTTTCAGCTTTCAGGGAATACTGTTATACCGGGTAGTAACTACAACCAACAGAAGAGGTGTATCCATGAAAAAAACGACCCGAACCCTAACCGCATGGGCAGCAGCCATGATGCTTGCCCTGTCTCCAGCCGCCGCCTTCGGCGAGCAGCTTCCCAAAGGCACAGCTACCCCTCCCCCGGCCTCACCGCATACCGGCAAAGAGCATCCCCCTCACCGCAGCGGGGACCGGAATCTCAGGGCCGGAGGCCATTTCATTATCAGCGAAACGGCTGAGCTGCTCGGAATGGGCCGTGAGGAGCTGATTGCCAGCCTGAAATCGGGTAAGACCCTGGCGGGTCTGGCCCAGGAGAAGAAGGGCTGGAGCGAAGACCAGTATGTCCAGAAGCTGAGCGATGCCGCCAGCCTGAAGCTGGATGGATTCGTCAAGGATGGGAAGCTGACGCAGGAAGACGCGGCGAAGCTGAAGCCGGGCCTGCCAACGCTGATAAAGCGCAGTCTCAGCCGCGTAGCCCAGCTTCACCAGGGCAAGCCGTCACCGCCGCCGGCTGCAACGAAGGCCCCCTGAACTATAAGGCATCGTCACCAAGGAAGACAAGCCAGACCGTCCTCCTAATGATAGAAGCAGTATGCAACAGAACAGGCACCGAATGCCCGGAGTTACTTCTTCCGGGCATTCTTTGTGTTACGCGGATTCGCTTTATAGTTCCTGTAAGCCTCGAAGCAGGCCGCCGACAGCATCAGCCAGGCTCCGCTCGCGGCATAGCCGCCGATCACATCACTCGGATAATGCACCCCCAGATAAATCCGGCTCCAGCCGATCCCCCCGGTCATCAGCACAGTGAACAGAATCAGCAGAAACCGCTCGCTCCGGTTGCGCATATGCCTCCAGAGCAGGTAGGCAATGACCCCGTATAACGAGAAGGCCGCCATTGAATGTCCGCTGGGGAAGCTGTAGCCTGCCTGCTCAATCAGCCTGTGAATGGTGGGACGCTCCCGGTGGAACCACAGCTTCAAGAGCGTGTTCAGCAGCTGGGAGCCGAGGCCCACCCACAGGAACAGGGCAAGCTCCAGCCGGTGCTTCAGCGCGAAGAACAAGATGAGCATAGTCAGCAGAGAGATCCCGACCGCCAGCTTCGAGGAGCCGACCAGGGATAAGCCTTTGGCCAGCGCGGTCAGCGGCGGAGCTTCCATCGATTGCACGAACCGGATCACCGCATGGTCGAAGCCCTGGGCTCCGCCCAGCTTAACCAGTAATGCGATCAGGATAAAAGCCAGCAAAAACCATATAAAACGCCGGAATCCGCGGGACCAGTAATGATAATATAGCATAACTACCCCCTTGCCTATTTGTCAGGCCTTATGAACACATTTCCTGGGAAGGTCTGTCCCGTGTTATAATGGCCTGGAGAAATTATTTTAATTAAAGATGGAGTGCTGCCAAGTGGAAAGTCTAAAATTGCAGGAACGTTTGTTGAACCAGTGCATCTCAACAAAGATGCCTGTGACGATCTTTACAACTAACGGAGTCAAAATGCAGGGACTGGTAACCTCTTATGACGCTTATACGATCACCTTGCAGGGTCAGGGTGACGGGAGACAGAATGTACTCTTCAAATCGGCAGTCTCTACCGTGGTGCCGCTGAAGCCCGTCTCACTCAAATAAGCTGTCTGCACGGCGCACATTCTAACCTAAGCTACTACAAATGAACCGTTCAGGAACTCAAAAGGAACACCGGAGCAGCATCCCGGTGTTCCTTTTGCCTTTGTCTCCTTAGGGCCAGGCTGCCTGTCCTACGCAGGGAAGACCGCCGGCATCACGCACACCGGCTTCGACAGCTCAGCTGTATTGCCAGTGAAGCTCAGGCGGCCGCTGCCTTCGTCCAGAGAGAAGACAACCAGATTATTGCCGTCCCGGTTGGCAACAATCAGATAGGCGCCATCCGGTGTAACCGTGAAGTGGCGGGGATGTCCGCCTCTGGTGGATACATGCTCTACCAGGGTCAGCCCGGCCGTCTGCGGATTCACAGTGTACTGAACGATGCTGTCATGTCCGCGGTTCGAGCCGTACAGATATTTGCCATCCTTGGAGAAGGTGATCTCTGCACAGCTGTTCTGGCTGGCCCCATATCCATCAGGCAGTGTGGATACGGTAGCAGCCGTCTTAAGGGTTCCTGCCGCAGCATCATACAGGAAGGATGTCACCGTGCTATCCAGCTCATTAATGACATAAGCGGACTTCCCGTCTGGATGGAACACGAAATGCCGCGGTCCTGCCCCGGCATGCAGCGGGGTATCTCCAATCGCTTCAAAGGTTCCCGCTTCTGTATCTATCCGGTAGCTGCGGATCAGATCCAGTCCCAGATCCGAGACGAACAGGTAGCGTCCATCAGGGCTGAAGATGGCAGAATGCGGATGGGGACGGTCCTGGCCCGGAGTCCCGCCATGTCCCTTATGCTGAGCGATATCCGTCAATGCTACAGGCAGTCCGTTCTGGTCCAGCTTAAGCAGTCCGACCGATCCCCCGTGATAGCTGCATACGACCAGATGTTCATTCCTCACATCCCGGTTAATGTTACAGGTCGTGCTCTGGCCTTTGCCTTCCGAAGGCATAGTCTGAATCCGCTGCAATTCGCTCAGCTTGCCTGTCTCAGGATCGATAGCGAAGGTTATAACCTCCCCTTCTTTGCCCCCCGTACCGTTCGGCTTCTCCCCTATGGCATACAGCTTCCGGCCGGAAGGGTCCACACTTACGAACGTAGGATTCGTCAGGCCTTCTGCGGTATCCAGCCGCTCCAGCGTGCCTCCGGCTTCACCGTCAAAGGCAAACACCTGGACTCCGCTCTCTTCTGCGGTGGCATATGAACCGGTAAATAACAGCAGCTTCGTCTTCTCGTTCATCTAGAATTCCTCCTCAAGTTAAATAGCCATCTATATAATTTACATTTTTTCGTGAGAGATGACAAATGCAACGGAAAAAATGACAAAAAATATTTCAAAAATAAGACTTCTCAAAGCAAACAGAGTATGATATAATGAAAGCGCTAACATTAATGTTATTAATCAAGATAAAGGGGGAACACGAATGAGCAGCCTGCTGGAAGCCAGAAATGTATATGAGGACTTCGAGGTGGAGACAGACATTCTGTTCTTTAAGGTCGGGGACCATGACCTGGTCATTTTTCACGGCAGAAACTACAATATTAAAAAGAGAATGACTGCCGAGCAACTGAACCGCTTATTGTCGAGCAACAGCTATTATCATGTGTACGGCGGCTGCTACGTGAACCTGAACAAGATCAGTTCCATCGAGGACGACTGCATCTACTTCGGTGAAATGGGCCTCTATGCCAAGTCTGTACGGGTTCCAAGACGCAAGCAGGAGAACATCCGTCATCTGCTTAGGGGACTGAGCTCTTAAGCCGGAGCGTTATCCGCACAGCTCTTACACCTTGGTACTATTCTATTCGAATCATTACAGTCTCTCTCATCAGGCCGGAGCGCATATGGGGACACCCGTGCTGCTCCGGTTTTTCCTGTGTTTTACCTGTTTCTTAATGGAATCTTAAAAAGTAATTGTGCTTTTTTATACTTTCTTAAGGTTTGGAATTCTGTTTTCTGGTAAAGTTGTAGAAAGACAGGCACCACCTATATTGAAGGGAGTCATTAATTATAATGGACAAAAAAGATTTCAATGAAAATGACAAGCTAGAAAACGGCATTACGCCGGAAGAGAACGACGCTTCTGTGAGTACTCCGGAAGAAGTTATTGAACCTGCCGGAACAGCCCCTGTACCGCAGGAACCTGTACGAACAGCTCCAAGAGTTGAAGAAAGCGTTCCCGTGATGAACAAAGTCGGCGGCGGCGGTACTCCTCCTTCCTCACCTGCTCCATCCGGCGGCGGCAAAGGCTGGATGATTGCATCGCTCGTACTGGCAGCAGCGCTAATCGTAGTGCTGATTGTACAACCTTTCAAGAAAGATGACAGCAAAATTGCAGTTGCTTCCGTGAATGGAACAGACATCACCAAAGCGCAGCTGTATGATAAATTGGTTGAAGCCGGCGGGGAATCCACCTTGCAAAACCTGATTACCACCACGCTGGTGGGCCAGGAAGCCAAGAAAGCTAACATTAAAGTTACCGATGCAGACATCAATGAAGAGATTGAGAACCTCAAAACCCAGTTCGGCGGCGAGGAAGCTCTGAATAACGCTCTGCAGCAGAGCTCGATGACCATTGAAGACCTGAAGAAGCAAATGCCGCTCCAGGTTGAAATCCGCAAGCTGGTAGAACCAAAGGTAACGGTTACCGATGATGAAATCTCCAAGTATTTCGAAGAAAACAAAGCGAAATACAATCAGGAGGAAGAAGTCCGTGCTTCCCACATCCTGGTGAAGACCAAGGAAGAAGCAGAAGCCATCGTTAAGCAGCTCAAAGAAGGCGGAGACTTCGCCGCACTGGCTAAGGAAAAATCCGCTGACACCGGCTCGAAGGACAAAGGCGGCGATCTGGACTTCTTCAAACGCGGAGACATGGTTGCTGAGTTCTCCGATGCAGCCTTCAAGCTGAAGGTTGGCGAAACCAGCGGTGCAGTGAAATCCGATTACGGCTACCACATTATCAAGGTTACCGACCGTAAGGAAGCCAAAGAATATACACTTGCCGAGAAGAAAGACGAAATCAAGAAGACCTTGATGTCACAGAAGGTATCCGAGATGTCTTCCACCTGGCTCGCTGATCTGAACAAGAATGCCAAAATCACGAATACTTTGACCGATAAACCGGATGCATCTGCTACTCCGGCAGCCAGTGAAGCACCTGCTGCTGCAACAGAAGCTCCTGCAACGGAAGCTCCTGCAACGAAATAACGAATAGCGCATTGGTGTACAAGCTATAATTACAAAGAGGACAGGCGGATAACCGCTTGTCCTCTTTGCTTATGTCCAGATGGACGCCTCACCAACGGAGTCCAGGCAGAGCGGTCAGTGATCCTTTTTGCGGATCTGCTTATCGCGATTCTCGCCCCACTCCTTGGCTTGTGCAGTGGCAATAGCGATGGCCCTCCCCTCCTCATATCCGTCCTCCAGCAGCGCATTGGCGATCTCTACCGCTTTATTGCGAACGGGGGCCATGAAGTTCTTCAGTGAATCCGGGTAGTTATCTTTATCCCATGGCATTATAAAAACCTCCTTGAACGGGCTATATTCATACTTAGCCGGATCAGGGAGGTTCTAAACTGCTTACCGCAGGGTTTGCTTATTTAATTACCTTCACGCGCTCTTCAATCGGCTGGAATTCCTTCTCGCCTGGAGGCGTCAGGATGTTACCGAATGGCATCTGGGCAATCAGCTTCCAGTCCGCAGCAATACCAAAGGTCTCCTTCACTTCATCATCGATCAGCGGGTTATAGTGCTGAAGGGAGGCTCCCAGACCTTCTTCGGCGAAGGCAGTCCATACTACATATTGCAGAATCCCTGAGGATTGGTTGGACCAGATCGGGAAGTTCTCAGCATACAGTGCAAAGTTCTCCTGCAGGTGCTTCACCACTGCCTGATCTTCGTAGAAGAGCACAGTGCCGTAGCCGGCCTTGAAAGAGGACAGCTTCTGAGCCGTGCCTTCGAATTGTTCAGTAGGAACGATCTTACGCAGGGTTTCTGCTGTAATATCCCACAGCTTATCATGTTGTTCGCCCAGCAATACTACAGCTCTGGAGCTTTGCGAGTTGAAGGAAGTTGGGCTATGTAGAACAGCCTCTTCTACAATCTTCTGAATTTGTTCATCAGAGATTGGGGATTCTTTACTGATGGCGTATATGGAACGTCTGCCTTTTACCGCTTCAAAAAAAGTCTTAGACATAAAATAACTACCTCCATTTAATTAAGTAACTTACTTTTTTTAATCATAACACTTCTCCGACCTGAATACAACACATCATTCACAACTTTTTCCTGTACCAGCTCTTTATTTGTATAACCGCTCTTAGTGTCGCTGAATTGCGTTCATTTATGCACCTTCCACTATTTTCTATAAGCTATTCTGGAGGTTTAGAAACAACGGCTAACATATCGTATATACAACCCGGTCATAAATAAGCTACAATGATTCAGCTAAAATACAGAAAGAAGGTTAAGCCATGCGCACCTCTCTTCATAACCGCACAATCCATACGGTGAAGCTCACCTTAATGATGCTCCTCTCCTCCATCCTCATCCTCAGCGGGTGTGAAGACTCCGCTTCTTCTGCCTTGAACACTGTTCCAGCAGTTGCTGAGGCCGTGACCCCTGCTGCAGAACCCGGAGAACCTGTATCTTTCTGGGTCGCCACCGATACGCATTATCTGGACAAAGCCCTGGAGGACGGCGGTCAGGCCTTCCAGACCTATGTCACAGGCGGCGATGGCAAAATGCTTCCTTACAGCGATGAGCTGACCGAAGCTCTGGTCCGGGATGTGGAACAGAACAAGCCGGCCTTCCTCATTCTGAGCGGCGACCTCACGAATAACGGTGAAGCGGGCAGTCATAAAGAGCTGGCCGCGAAGCTGCACCGGATGGAGGCTGCGGGAACCCGAGTCTACGTGACTCCGGGCAACCATGATATCAACAACCCCTGGGCCAGATCGTTCGACGGTGACAAGCAGGTCGTTGCCAAGCATATTAATGTAGAGGATTTCCTGCGCATCTATGATGATTTCGGATATAACGAGGCGGTCTCGCGCGATGCGGACAGCTTAAGCTATGCGGTGAAGGCAGCACCCGGCCTGTGGCTGCTGATGCTTGATAGTGCCCAGTATGCACATAACGAAGAATATAATTTTCCGCAGACCGACGGGCGCTTGCTGCCCTCCACCCTTGCCTGGATCGACGACAATGTGAAGCGGGCCGCTCAGGAGCATGCGTCTGTGATTACCGTGATGCATCATAATCTGCTGAGCCATACCTCCATGGCCGTCTCCGGGTTCAAGCTCAACAACAGCCAGGAGACGATGAAGGCTTTTCGCAGGAATGGGCTAAACCTGGTATTATCCGGGCATATTCATATGCAGGATATCCGCCGCGATCCTCCAGAAGCCTCGATAGATCCGGCCTTGCCTGTCTATGATATTGCTACAAGCGCCATGGCGGTGAATCCGCACCAGTACGGCAGAATGACCTTCGATCCCGCTTCACGGGCCGTGACCTACCACACCGCTCAAGTAGATGTTGACGGCTGGGCCAAGGCCAACCACAAGACTGATCCGCACCTGCTGAACTTCAAAGCGTATGCGGAGCAGATTTTCGCAGAGAACTCATATGACAAAGCGATGAACAAGCTGAAGGATAGCAGCTTCACGGAGACGCAGAAGCAATCGATGGCTGAGGTGATGTCGAAGCTGAACGTGAAGTATTTTGCCGGGAACGCTGCTGATTCGCTGGAGGAGATCCGGGCGATGCCGGGATTCAAGCTGTGGGAGAGTATGGAGGGCGGCTTCATGTCCGGATATATCCGCAGTATGGCGGAGCATGCAGAAGTGAGCAATACCTCGCTGGAGATGATTCTGACTACACAATAGCAGACAACAGCAAAGCCTCCCTTACGGTATACGAAAGAGAGGCTTGCTCTAGGCTTATGCTTCTATAAACTGGAGCGCACAGTGAGCATGACGATCGGCAATTCCTTGTGCGAGTTGCTGGTCAGGGAAACCTCGGTGAACTAACTTCAACCCGCCTGCGACTAATGAGAGATGATGATGGAACTTATAGAATAGCTTCCGGTTCTCATCGAGCTGAACATGGTTCAGATAGTGGTAGTGCTCCCCAAAACGCATCTCCAGGAAGCTGTGTTCGTGTTCAATATCATAGAATTCGGCTCCTTCAATATCAATCAGGCAAGGCTCCAGCTGATCCGTAACGATCACATGGTTGGGTCCAAGCTCCCCGTGAATGAATCCGTAGCTGTTTCGGGGTACTATTTTGGACTCCAGACTATATAGTTTGTCGAGCAGCTTCCCTTGATTCTTACGGATGGCTTCCACATGCTCTGCGGCATAAGATAGCTGTTTTATCCCATTGTATAGTTGATGCAGATGACATTGTTTGTTGTTAGGCGCAGTCTGATCCGGTTTACCGTAGGTACTGCTCTGAATCCTATGCATGGCGTGAGTCATCTCTCCCAGCTGCCGGAAGACTTTATCCTGAACCTTGTTATCGGGATGTTGGAAATACACCTCGGCATCTTGTCCGGCAGCATATTCAACCAGTGCATAATCGAAATCGTACCGGTCTCTGTCCCTGTTCATATCATAGAGTAATGGCGTACGGATTGCATGCTCCGTCAGGAACCTGTTATTGCTCTCAAATAATTCGCTCCCGTAGGACTCAGCATGTATATTATGATTAACGATTTCTTCTTGAAAATAATTCATGGCAAGATCCCACACATACAGAATACAGGAGAAGCCATTGCTGCAGTCGAGCTTATAGACCACCTTCTGGGCACCGCCCTCCATCTTACTGACCTTAGCGACGGTATAACGCGTACCGAAGACCTTCTCCACATACTCCTGCAACGCAGCAGCCTCCAGATGACAATGAAATTTCAAGTAACCACACTCCACTTCTTCTTGTATTGCCGGCTACTCCACTCTATTCCATTCCCGGAAAAAAATATAGACTGTTTCTTTGCGTTCTGTTATTATGTTGAATTAGGTCTTGAA
Source organism: Paenibacillus sp. FSL R7-0333 (assembly GCF_038000365.1). Lineage (NCBI taxonomy): Bacteria > Bacillati > Bacillota > Bacilli > Caryophanales > Paenibacillaceae > Paenibacillus > Paenibacillus sp. FSL R7-0333. The sequence continues at coordinate 3,003,945 of NZ_JBBOBZ010000001.1, read as the reverse complement.
AAAAATCGGCATACATAGTTTTCGAACTCGAAGCAGGGTCGGCGCTGCGGTGAACATTTGGACTTCCGGCCGCTGTTGTCCCCAGATTTCTTGATTTAAACCACTGTTCGTGGTAGAAATCCGGTGACAAAGGCGGACTCTATCGCTCCTACAGCTCCAAATTTCCCCTCCGCTTCTTTTTGCTTTTAATTTACGGATAACAGGGCTATGCCTTACGCTTACTTTGCGGTTCGCACTGGAGTAACTAGAAAAAAAGTTGCAGAAAGATCATTCAACGGGTGTATGACTATCGGGCTCATTTTGCCGGTGAATCTCAAGCGTATGAACTCACTACTCGTACCATGTAGAATGTCTGCAACATACTTTCCATTTAGCGAGATCGTGAAATCCTCCCCGTTCTTCTCGAGTATAGATACTTCGTCCTCAATATCTCCGATTTCTGCGGTTTGGGATAACAACCGTAGTCTGTCGGCAGCTGTCTCTAACCTTATAATACTTTCGCTCGCCAATACAGTCGTCCGTTCTACCGCTTTTAACAAAGGAGCTGTTCCAATTGTAATCTCTGTTATAAAAGTGTGCGGAATCACATGGTGCAGGGACGGGTACTCCCCCTCAATTAAAGCAGACTGAACCATAATATGGTTAGCAGTGAATCTAACATGACGATTGGTTACTTCAACTTCTATTGTTCTGTCCTCGCCGTCCATGATTTTAACCGCTTCAACTAAATTTCTGCCAGGAATAATAATATGTCTCTCCATCTCAGCATCATGTTCCATATCTATAGTCCGGGAAGCCAGACGAATACCGTTAGTAGCCGTTAACTGTAGCCGATGATTTCGATACTGAAAAGACACCCCAGTCAACACAGGCCTACGTTCTGATGAAGAAGCCGCTCCTGCCACTTGTAAGATAGAAGCCTTCAATAGTTGATTATTAACTGCTAATTTAAGTGCAGCATGATTCTCAGCAGGATGTATCGCCGGATAATCTACAGCTTCCATTCCACATAACCGAATTTGTGTATGTTCTGAGGAGATAGTGAGCCGTAAGGGTCTGTCGACTTCCAAAGTAATCATCCCAGAATCAGACTTACGTATTATTTCGCAGAAATACCTCGCCGGAACAACTACTTCCCCAATTCTCTGAACCGTCAAAGAGGTATTCTCCTGGGGAATATGGTACTGAATAGTCATACTGTTATTGCTTGCGGTAACTATCAGTTCATTGGTTAGAGCTTGTATATGAACCCCTGCCAGTATGGGAATCCGTTGGTTTGCAGGTACAGCCTTAAGCACTTGCTGAAGAGCTTTGATAAGAATATCCTTGCTTACGTTGATCCGCACTGACTTCACCCGCTTCCATAAGCTACATTACAAATCGGTAGACTCAATCAGAGATCGGATAAGCTCCGACCGGGACAATTTATGCTCTGCGCAATGTTGTTCGACCTTCTCCCAAAGCTCACTAGTTAAGGTTACCGAGACTTTTTTCGTTACACCTATGTTCTTGCGGCCTGCTCCCTCCCGGGGACCTCCTCTTGCAGACATGAACCCTAATTGACCTTCTTTATTAGAAAGACCTATTTTTAAATCATTTTGAGTCAATTTAATTAGTCCTCTCTTTTTTTGATTTAGGTTACCTTTTTCAATATTTCTATTATTATTTTACCACATGACTTATGGGCTTACAATGTTACGAATGAATGATAACCTGGCTGTATACCAAAAAACTGACCTCTCAATTAAGCAAAGGCCAGTTCAACATGGAGCATTCCATGAGTTATACGGTTAAGTCACCACCCGATCACCATTCCTCCCGCCGCACCGGCCACCACAACCAACCAAGGCGGCAGCTTCCAGAAGACCAGCATCACGAACAGAGTGACAGCCAGGGCAAAGTCCAGCGGTGCGAGGATGGCTGTTGTCCACAGGGGGTCGTACCAGGCGGCAAGCAGTATTCCTACCACAGCAGCATTGATTCCGGTTAAGGCTCCTTGCATCCGGGGGCTCCTTCTTAAGCTGTTCCAAAAAGGCAATGCGCCCGCAACCAGCAGAAAGGCTGGCAGGAAAATCGCGAACGTGGCCACGATGGCTCCGGGAACACCGGCGGTCATTGCCCCGAGATAGGCTGCAAAAGTGAACAACGGACCCGGTACAGCCTGCGTGGCCCCGTATCCCGCCAGGAAATCCGCTATGCTCACCCAGCCGGTAGGAACAACTTCTTGTTCCAGCAGCGGAAGCACGACATGTCCACCGCCGAACACCAAAGCACCGGAACGATAAAAGCTGTCAAATATCGCTAACGGTCCCGCCTCAGCCGTCCCTCTAAGGAACGGGAGCGCTATCAGGAGTACGCCGAACAATGCTAAACAAACGATGCCAGACGACCGGCGGATGGGGATCGGAAGATTTGTCACGTTCTCCGTAGAACTGTGGCGGTACAGCCATACCCCGGCTATGCCCGCTACAGTAATCGTGAGAATCTGGCTGTAGCCCGTCTGCCATGATAATGTAACACCTGCCGCTATAACCGCGATGGCTACTCTTTCCCGGTCCGGGGTCAGCTTTTGCCCCATGCCAAGGATGGCCTGGGCAACAATTGCTACAGCTACGATCTTCAGACCGTGAATCCAGCCTGCATCGGCAATATCATAGCCCTGCAGCAGGAAGGCAAACGCGACCAGCGCAAGGACGGAAGGCAAAGTGAAGCCCAACCAAGCGACCAACCCGCCCAGCCAGCCTGCCCGTATCATCCCGATGCCAATCCCTACCTGACTGCTCGCCGGCCCAGGAAGGAACTGGCAGAGCGCAACCAGATCCGCATAGCTTCGTTCATCCATCCATCTCCGGCGGCGGATATATTCATTGTGGAAATAACCCAGATGGGCGACCGGTCCGCCGAAGGAGGTAAGACCCAATTGGGCCGATACAAACAGGATCTCAAGTAAAGTTCCAGCCTTCCCCTTCCAATGTTCTCCCGGTACCGTCTGTTTCTCTGCTTGCATACCTCTTGCTCCCTTGCCTCCAGAATGTACACCTCATTCCAGATTATCATCCGCGTTCAAGCATTGGATAAAAGGTGCAGCAGTGTTTCGTAAATATGCTGTGAAAATCGGCATTTAAGGAGTCAGCTTGACACTCTCCATCCGGTCAATCAGCTTACGAAGGCCAGCTTCATCCGCTCCATAAGGGCGGACATCCTCTCCAAGCAGCTTATCCATCTCTTCTCTGGCGAACGTGAAGCTGTAAGTTATACCTTCATCCGCAAGTGAGTAATTAATAATATCCGCGTTATCAATCAGGCTGAACAGCAGGATCGAATTATGCAGGAGAGGCTCCCGGCTTAACGCCTGAAGCTCATCGTTCCACATTCCCTTAATATCGTTCACTGTATAATTGATGGTTAACTCATACGGGCGGGAGCCGGTTGTCAGCTCAATGCCTGCCCTCTCCAGTCCCTGGGGCAGCGGCATTGCACCAAGCAGCGCTGTGACCTTGCTGGCGTCGCCAATATACTTTGTCTTATTCTCCAGCAGCTGATCCACCGTATAACCGGAATATAGCTGCTGCGACGGACGCTGCACAGGCTTGGGATTAGCGGTACATCCAATCAGCAGGATCACAAGGACGAGGGTAAAAGCGGCCACACTCCCCGAAGTCGGCTGGCGGTAAGCAAGAATATGCTTAATCCGTGCCTTTACACTGCTCTCTCCAAAAGCCAGCGGACTGCCGGTCATAAGACCGCTCCGGCGGGTTGAAAATCCCAGCAGGGAGCCTGAGTAACTGCTTTTAACCTGCGGACCCAGCTTCCGGATCACCGCTTCATCGCAGGACATCTCCATATCCTTGCTCATGAGCACAAAAGACAGCCACATCAGCGGATTGAACCAATGGAGAATGACCAGCAGGAACATCAGCGGCTTGATCAGGTAATCCCGCCGGTTAATGTGAGTCTGCTCGTGCAGCAGGATATGGGACAGCTCCTGTTCACTCATCCCGGCCGGGATGTAGATCCTTGGCTTCAAGAAGCCGAATACGAACGGAATCATGATCTGGTCCGTCTCAAAGACATGCCCCTTCACAATTGTTGCTGTACGGACACTGCGCATGACTCTCACATAAGAGAACACGCTGTACAGGAGCAGTACTATAACACCTGTCAGCCAGATCATACTGCCGGCCCACAGGATGACTTGCACCGGATTCACGCTTGCTGACGGTGTTACCGGCGGAAGCAGACTGTTCCACAGGCTTCCTGCTGAACCTGTTCCGGTGTCCAATGCAGGTTGCGCTTGCCTCCCTATGTTCTTCGGAACGAATTGCAGCTGCCCTGTGCCGGACGAGCCTGCAGGCCCTGCCAGCCTCAGGATACTGAAGCTTGAAGTGAAGCTGACAGGCAGGATCAGCCTGATCATTACTGCGGACCACAGCATATAGGAGAAGAGCTTGGGGGCGCGCCGCAGCAGAACTCTCGCCAGCATTACGGCGACGGCTACATAGCTGGCAGTAATGCTCATGTTCAGAATGCTGATCCACAGGTTCGTCATTGGGAGGCCTCCTCGATAATCCTCTTCAGCTCTGCCGCTTCCTTCGCGGACAATTTCTTATCCACGAGAAAAGCAGTCAAAAACTGCGGCAACGACCCGCCAAAGGCTTTGTCCACTACCGTCTGGCTCTCATGCCGCTGCGCCTCCGACTTCGGGATGACAGCTGTGACCATGGCCCCCTCGTTTCTGAGAATTCCCCGCTCACATAGCTTTCTTAACACGGTATAGGTCGTGGATTTCTTCCAGCCCAGCGCCGAGAGGCTCAGCTTCACCAGCTCTGTAGAATTAATCGGCTCATGATCCCAGATCAGGCAAGCGAATTTATATTCAGCATCATATAATTTGTAGGGCTCCATCCTGTTCACTCCTTATAAGTTTATTGCAGTAGACCTAATGACGTTAAGTCTATTGCAATAAACCTAAATTGTCAAGGCAAGACTGGTAACTCCCACAGAACAAAATGCCTGCGGCATCCCCATTGTGGTCGGTTTTTCGACCACATCCGGCCCACACGCCTCCGCCGCACCGAATGTAGTCGGTTTTTCGACCGTATCCGGCCCACACGCCTCTGCCGCACTGAATGTAGTCGGTTTTTCGACCATATCCCGCCCTCACACCTCCGCCGCACCGAATGTGGTCGGTTTTTCGACCATATCCGGCCCACACGCCTCTGACGCACTGATTGTAGTCGGTTTTTCGACCATATCCGGCCCACACGCCTCTGACGCACCGAATGTGGTCGGTTTTTCGACCATATCCAGCCCACACGCCTCTGCCGCACCGAATGTGGTCGGTTTTTCGACCACATCCCGCCCACACGCCTCTGACGCACCGAATGTGGTCGGTTTTTCGACCACATTCGGCCCAGATGACCACGCGCTGTCCATGTGTCCGGTGTAATCCTATTACTGATTCAGAATATAGTCATCCTGCCGATGCTCCAAGACACCGGACGAAAATCATAATTTCCTATTCAACAAAAAACCGGAACCGCCTGATTACTCAGGGGTCCCGGTTTTTTGACTATAATGGTACTTCTTACGGACGTTCGATCCAGATATAGCCGTCATCATCCACTTCAACCGTGGCGTGCAGGCCTTCGGCCAATACACGCAGCGGCACATTAGCATCTCCGTACTCATCTACGAATACGGCTAACGGAAGCTTCACGGTCTTGCCGGCAATTTGTGCCTGCGCGGAACCGATTTTGAATACGAGCTGATCGCCGTATACATCGTCAGTTACCTTGATCGATTTGTTAGGCCCATCCCACTCTACCTTAGCGTCCAGATCCTCTGCCACATAGCGCAGCGGTACATAGGTAGTGCCATTCTTCACGACCGGATAATAGTAATCGTCGTCCGGTGCGATCATCAGGCTCTTCGAGGTAATTGCCATCTCCTCTTTGAGCAGCTTATAGACGGATGAACTGGCATCGAAGCTTCTCAGCGTCTCACCCGGCGTAAGATCTCCCTTGGAGTAATCAATTGCGCCTGTCGTGCTGATCGGATCAGCTGTTACCGGACCATTCACATTCCAAGTCTCGGACACCAGCTTCATGTTGATGCTCTGCAGCGGCAGATATTCATCGGCCGGAAGAGCAACATTGAAGTCGATGTTCTGTTTGCGGACATGGAAGCCGCTGTCCACGAAGATATCTGCAGTCAGCTTCGTATCCTTGCCGAGAACAGTCTTGAGTTCAGGGGTCGATTCATAGAGGTTCTCCAGTTGCTTGTCATAGACGAGCAGGAGAGCATCCACCGCCAGCTTGGCTGCATCATGCACTACGGTGACTACCCCTTCTTTGTCTTCCAGCGGAATATCGCCCAGACCGATGCTGTTCAGATCTTCAGCTCTGTCTTTGATGAGCGGATACATGTAATCATATAGACCGCTGATCAGGGCAGTGAAGCCTTCGCTATCCTTAGACACAGATCTCAGGAAGCTCTTAAGCAATACCGGAAGCTCTTCCCCTGTAATTTCCGTATGTAGCTTCGTCAAGCTGGTTGGCTGGCCGTATACGGATTCATTAACGGATGTCACTGTGATCGCACCCGGATTCGGAAGATTCTTGATCACAAACTGGGAGGCCAGCTTAGTGAATTCCAAGGTCTTGGCAGGATCGGTTGCTTCCAGGCCAAGCAACATTTCATTGCTCTGAAGCGGCATGTAGAACGGCTGCTTCGCGCCTTCTGCGGTGAAGACCAGGTTCTTCTGGTCGGTGAAGAGGGAGAAAGGAATCTTGAACTCCTTGTAACCCACAACTCCCGTGGCCGAGACATTGCCGTTATCCTGAACCTTCACATGGCCGAGCGTAAGCGATAAGGAATTAATAAGATCAACAACTTCGCGGTCCTCTGCGGTGATGCCTGCAGCAGGAACAGCGCTCAGGGTCATCGTAGTGCTGGATTCAGAGGATTTGACATCCAGATCCCCCAGCAGTGCCTTATTGACATCGAAGCCGCCAACCGCCTGGCAGCCTGACAGAATCAGCAGCAGGGCGAGAATCGGCACCAGCCATTTGGTTCTTGCTTTCATTTTCTTCATAGCATGTCTCCTCTAGCTCATAATTTGGCAACGTACCCATCATCTCAGAGGAGCATGGATTTGTAAATACAGCACCTGGAAATGATGAACCCTCATACGCTAAATAAACTCCGCCATTCTATAAATACCCATTCTTTGAAAAAGAGAAACTTTACCAACGCAAGTATTGCTAAATGGGCCGGATAAAAGCACCACCAGACCCAGCGCGGCAGACGCTTCTTCTCCAGCAGCACCCAAAAACCCGGAGTCAGCGCAATCAGAAGGGTCGGAATAATGCTGGCCATCTGCACCAGCCAATGATAATAGAACAGATAGAATACATTCAGCGCCAAATGCGCCAGCACCAGCACGTAAGAACGGGTATAACGGAAGATCAGCACCAGCAGCAGGCCGTACGCGTTGTAGTCCACCGGCAGAGCATCCATCAGCAGCACAGCGACTACCACTACCGGAATACCCGCCCACAGATTCGGCAGCTTATCAAGCAGGGCAAGGACCAGCGCTGAGATCAGCAGGGTGAAGACGACGTTCCAGCCTCCCGGATGAATCGCCAGATTGTACGGAATCTGTGCCAACACCGCAATGATAAGCAGCCGCCGCAGATAACGGGGTCTGGAGGAGGTATGGATATAGCCTTGCGCCAGCGCGTAGCAGTAGATCGGGAAGGCAATTCTCCCCACATATCTCCAGGCAAGCTCACCCGGGAAAAAGATCAGGCCGACATGGTCAATCAGCATGGTCAGCATGGCAATAATCTGCATCTGTAGCCTCCTGTTACGTTCATGAAATATAAAGCACCTTAGGTGCTATTATCCATGCCAGAGCCGTATGCTGCAAGCTGTGCGGGAGAACTTGTACGACAGGCAAGCCGGAGCCGCTCCCTCTGGAGCAGCTCCGGCCCGGTTCTATCTTATATCAGGCTGTCTTCGACTTGTTATAGATATCAAAGCCTACGGCAAGCAGCAGCACCAGTCCCTTGATCCCCTGCTGCCAGTCTACGCCGAGGCCGACGAGCGACATGCCGTTGTTCATGACGCCCATAACCAGACCTCCGATAATAGCACCGACTACGGTTCCGATTCCCCCGGACGCGGAGGCTCCGCCGATGAAGCAGGCAGCGATAGCATCCAGCTCGAAGTTCGTACCGGCCTTAGGGGTAGCCGAGTTCAGGCGGGCCGCGAAGACCAGACCGGACAGGGCAGCGAGTACACCCATGTTGACGAATACCCAGAAGGTCACCCGTTTGGTTTTGACGCCGGAGAGGCTTGCCGCCTTCTCATTGCCGCCCAGGGCATAGATATGCCGCCCCATGGTCATGTGGTTCATGACGAAGGAGTACAATACGATCAGCACCATCAGAATCACAAGGATATTAGGAATCCCGTTATATTGTGCCAGAACATAGGTGAACAGGTTGATGACAATCACCAGCGCAGCGGCTTTGGCAACGGACATCCAGATTGGAGACCGCTCAAAACCGTACTTCACGGTGATCCGGCGGCTGCGTATTTCCTGATAGATCACCAGCAGCGACAGCAGAATACCAATGATCAAGGTCAGTACATTCAGCGAACCCCCGCTCGCAACATCGGGAATGAACCCGGAGCTGATCTTCTGAAAAGTCTTCGGGAAAGGCGCAATCGACTGCCCGTTCAGCACGATCATCGTCAGGCCCCGGAACAGCAGCATGCCCGCCAGGGTCACGATGAACGCCGGGATTTTGACATAAGCGACCCAGAAGCCCTGCCAGGCCCCGACCAGCGCGCCCATCAGCAGTGAGATGACTACGGCCAGCACCGGATTCAGCTCCATATCCACCATCATAATGGCCGACAGGGCACCGATGAAGGCAGCTACCGAGCCGACCGAGAGGTCGATATGCCCAGTGATGATTACCAGCACCATCCCGATAGCCAGCACCAGTATGTAGCTGTTCTGCAGAATGAGATTGGTCACGTTCAGCGGCTTCAGCAGAATGCCGTCGGTCAGAATTTGAAAGAACACCGAAATAAAAATCAAGGCAATGATCATGCCGTATTGGCGGATATTTTTTTTGAACAGTTCACTAATGGCTCCCATGCGGTGTTACCCCCTGCTTCGTGTCATAAATTTCATCAAAAGCTCCTGCGACGCATCCTTCCGCTCCACTTCCCCGCTGATTCGCCCTTCACACATGGTGTAGATCCGGTCGCACATTCCAATAATTTCCGGCAGCTCGGAAGAGATGACCAGCACGCCCTTCCCCTCTGCGGCAAGGCTGTTGATGATGGAATAGATTTCGTATTTGGCCCCGACATCGATGCCCCGCGTAGGCTCATCGAGGATCAGAACATCCGGCTGGGCGTAGATCCATTTGCTGAGTACCACCTTCTGCTGGTTGCCACCGCTGAGATTCACGGTTTTTTGCAGGATGCTGGGAGTCTTGATATTCAGCTTCTTGCGATACTCCTCTGCGACCAGCACTTCCTCGTTCTCATTAATGACGCCATGGCGGGAGAGCTTCTTCAGGCTGCTGAGCGAGATGTTCCGCTTAATATCGTCGATCAGGATCAGGCCGTAATGCTTGCGGTCCTCGGTCACGTAGGCTAACCCATGCTCTATCGCCTGGCTGATGTTATTCAGGTGTACTTCCTTGCCGTGCATAAAAGTCTGGCCGCTGATCCGCTTGCCATATGACTTGCCGAACACACTCATCGCCAGCTCCGTGCGCCCTGCGCCCATCAGCCCGGCAATGCCGACCACCTCACCCCGCCGGATGTGGAGATTGATCTGATCCAGCATTTTGCGGTCCGCCTGGGTCTCATGATAGACATTCCAGTCACGGATCTCGAAGATCGTCTCTCCCGGATCCGGTGTGCGCTCAGGGTAACGGTTCGTCAGATCACGCCCGACCATGCCTTTGATAATGACATCCTCTGTAACGGCATCCTGCTTCATATCCAGGGTCTTGATGGTCTGTCCATCCCGCAGAATCGTGACGGAATCCGCTATTTTCTCGATTTCGTTCAATTTGTGGGAAATGATAATCGAGGATATCCCCTGCTTCTTCAGCTCCAGAATGAGCAGCAGCAGGTTCTCGCTATCATCCTCATTCAGCGCCGCAGTCGGTTCGTCGAGAATGAGCAGCTTCACTTCCTTGGAGAGCGCCTTCGCGATCTCTACAAGCTGCTGCTTGCCGACACCTATCGTAGAGACTCCTGTAAACGGCGATTCCTTGAGGCCGACGGTCGTTAGCAGCGCCTTGGTCTTGACCGTCGTTTCGTTCCAGTTGATCACCCCGCGTCTGGCCTGTTCATTGCCGAGGAAGATGTTCTCCGAAATCGACAAATACGGAATCAGCGCCAGCTCCTGATGGATAATGACGATCCCCAGGCCCTCGCTGTCCTTGATATCCTTGAACTGGCATACCTGCCCCTGGTAATAGATATCCCCTTCATACGTCCCGTGCGGATACACTCCGCTAAGCACCTTCATCAGCGTGGACTTGCCTGCCCCATTCTCTCCGCAGAGGGCGTGGATCTCGCCTGCCTTCACCTGCAGATTGACTGACGAGAGCGCTTTGACGCCGGGGAATGTCTTGGTAATGCCTTTCATCTCCAAAATAATTTCGCTCATGTGCCTCTCACCCAGCTTTCCTTGTGACTGTGCAGCGGTTCTCCGGCGGATATTATCGTTGTTAGATGCCGCCGGGAAACCGCGAGAATTGCTGCTGATTATTATTGTCCGAGCTGCTCTTTGGTGTAGTAGCCGCCGTCTACCAGCACTTTATCCACGTTGCCCGCATCCACAGAGACCGGCTCCAGAAGGTAGGACGGGACGATTTTGACCCCGTTGTCGTAGGTGGTGGTATCGTTGACTTCAGCTTCGGTCCCCTTCAGCACACTCTCGGTCATCTCCACCGCCTTCTTGGCCAGCTCGCGGGTATCCTTGAATACCGTCTGAGTCTGCTCTCCGGCCAGAATGGACTTCACGGAAGCCAGCTCGGCGTCCTGTCCGGTAACCACCGGAAGCTTCTTGTCACCGGAGCCGTAGCCTACACCCTTGAGCGAAGACAGGATACCGATGCTGATGCCATCGTATGGAGACAAGACGGCGTCCAGATTATCGCTCGCATAGTTCGCACTCAGCAGGTTATCCATCCGTGACTGGGCGGCAGCGCCGTCCCAGCGCAACGTAGCTACCTTATCCATCGTAAGCTGCTTGCTGCGGACCACCAGTTTACCGGAATCGATATATGGCTTCAGAATCGACATGGCGCCGTCGAAGAAGAAGTAGGCATTGTTGTCATCCGGCGATCCGCCGAACAGCTCGATGTTGAACGGGCCTTTGCCGTCCTTCAGGCCAAGCTTCTCTTCAATGTAAGAGCCTTGCAGCACACCCACCTTGAAATTATCGAAGGTCGCATAATAGTCTACGAATTCACTTTTTTTGATCAGACGGTCATAAGCGATCACCTTAACGTTGGCGTCATGCGCCTTCTGCAGCACGTCCGTCAGCGCCTCACCGTCAATTGAAGCGATTACAATGGCGTTCACACCTTTGGTGATCATGTTCTCAATTTGCGACACTTGATTCTCGACAACATCCTCCGCATATTGCAGATCCGTCCCGTAGCCCAGCTTCTCGAACTCCTTGACCATGTTGTTGCCGTCATTCACCCAGCGCTCCGAAGATTTGGTCGGCATCGCGATGCCCACCTTGCCCTTCGATGTATCCCCGCCGCCGGAAGAGCTGCCAGCGCTGCTGGATGAATTACCGCTGTTGCCGCATGCAGATAAGATGAGTACCATTGTTAGCAGAAGCGTAATCATTGAATATTTTTTCATTCCTGCACTACCCCCTGAACTATTCTGATGTCTTCCACAGGTGTTCCCGTGTGACAAATCGAGTATAGCAACCGGGGGCAGGTGCCGTATTTACACTGAGACTACTGTTTTTATGAAAATATAACTTTTTATATACAAAAAGGAATGCCCTCTCGCCTATAGATGGCTACTGAAGCATTCCCCACTATTAATCAGATCTTCTATTACTTGCGTACCTCAGCCTGCACCCCTTTACGGAACTGCAGCGGTGCCACACCGGTCTGCTTCTTGAAGGCGGTGCTGAAATAATGCTGGGTCTCATAGCCCGACTGCTCCGCCACCTCGTTAATACTGAGGTCGGTTGAATGCAGAAGCTGGGCGGCCCGGCGGATACGGGTCTGGGTCAGATACGTGCCGAAGGATTGGCCCAGCTCCTGCTTGAACAGGCGGCTCAGATAGACCGGGGAGGCTTGAAGCAGGCCTGCTGTGGCCTCCAGGGTAAGCTCGCATTCGCTGTAATGCTCCTGGATATGCTGCTTCGCCCGGCGGACGAGCGGGGACAGCGGCTGCTCCTTGACCAGCGCCACCCGGCAGCTCCGGTAAGCGGCAGCAAGCTCTGTAATCTCTCCCTGGATCAGCCGCGTGCCGACTTCAACAGCGATTTTGAGATGGCTGCGCACTGCGGCCTCCACTCCGGCCAGGATGCGCTCACCGGCGGCATCCCACAGCAGGATAACGGTCAATCCGGCGGCGTCCCGGAACATCACCTTGGGATAAGGGTCCAACAGCTCGGCGGCGATATTCTCGATGGCGAACAAGAAGAGCTGGCGCTCCTTCTCCTTCATCGCCGGATGCTGGCCCTCCCACCTCCAGCGGATGATGCCGATCAGCTCCGGCCGCTGCGGCGGAAGCTTGAGGAATTGCAGCTGCTCCCGGATCTCCGCCTGGCTCAGATTACCGTCCAGCCATTCCTGGCAGAAGCGCTCGCGCAGCAGCGGGAAGTTCTTCATCAGCTGCCGGGAAGCCTGCTCCAGATGCTGGCTCTGCTCCCGCTCGGACTCCAGCTCATCGCGGACGCCCCGCAGCACCTGCATCAATTGCTTCGGCTCCGCAGGCTTGAGAATATAATCATTCACCTGCAGCCGGATCGACTCCTGTGCATAGGTGAATTCATCGTGGCCGGTGATCACAATAATCTTGCAGCCGGGCAGCGCTTCCCGCAGTTGCTTCATCAGCTCCATGCCATGCATAATCGGCATGTTCAGATCCACCAGGGCGATATGGATCTTATGCTCCACAGCCAGCTCCAGCGCCTCCTCCCCGTCTTCTGCCTCTGCCGTCACCTCCATACCCAGGCTATCCCAGTCCACGCATTGCCGGATGCCCTCCCGGATAATGCGTTCATCATCGGCAATGATTACTTTCCATTTCTCTATCATCTGTGGATCATCCTCCTCTGTCCTAATCCTTCTCAGGGTAATGCTCACGAACAACCGGATGACGCACCGTTACAAGAGTTCCCTGACCCGGTCCGCTCTCAATCTGGATCCCGTACGGCGCTCCATAGGTCAGCCTGATACGCGCCTGCACATTCAATATGCCATAGCCGCTTCCTGCGCTGCCCGTTACAGCCATGTCCGTCTCCGTACGCTCCAGTTCTTCTGCGCCAACCGTTTCGAGCCGCCGCCTGAGCTCCTTCAGCTTATCTGCAGACATCCCTGCACCATCATCGCGTACAGTAAGATACAGGTCGTTGTCCCGTTCTACAACTGCAATGGAGAGGTGGCCGGGGCCGCGCCGTTCCTTGATGCCGTGATAGATCGCGTTCTCCACCATCGGCTGCAGCAGCAGCTTAAGCACATACAGCTCCTGTAAGTGCGGCTCCACTTCAATGGAATAGGTTAGCTTGGTGCTATAACGGACATGCTGAATTTTCAGATAGCTGACGATATGCTCCAGCTCATCGGAGAGCGGTATGATATCGCTCCCTTTGCTTAAGCCCAGCCGGAACAGCCTGGAGAGGGACTGGACCACCTCGGCGATATCCTCCGCTCCCTTGCTGCGGGCCATCCAGTGAATCGTATCCAGCGTATTGTACAGAAAATGCGGCTTGATATGCGCCTGGAGACTGCGCAGCTCCGCCTCACGCTTTTGCCGCGCCTGAAGCTCGGTCAGGGATAGCAGCCGGCTAATCTGGGCCAGCATCGTATTGAAGCTGCGGCCGAGCAGCCCGATCTCATCGGAACGGCTGCCCCAGTAGCGGATCGTCAGATCACCGGACTGCGCCTTGCTCATGAAGGAAGCCAGCTGGCCGATAGGACGGGAGATCGAATAGGCCAGATAGAACGAGGCAGTCATGCCCAGCATACAGACTACAAATACAAAGGTAACAACATTGAACGTAATCTCGCGGATTCCATAAGCCGACTCATCCATCGGGAACACGCCCATCGTGGTCCAGCCGGTAAACGGCGAGGTCCGGTAGATCAGCTGAAGCTTGCGGCCGTCTACTGTCTCCGAGGTAATGCCCGAGGACTCGGTGAACAGACCTGCCGGGATGGTACGCATTAAAGGGTGCTGCGGCGCGTAAATCATCTCTCCGCGATTGTCCACCACTGTCAGATATCCGGTTTTGCCGAGCGTGACATCTCTAGCCGTCTCCGCGATCACCCGCAGCTTCAGATCCACCAGCACCACGCCCTGGACCACCTGCGTCTCAGGATTCACAATGGCCCGTACGGCAGAGACCACCTCGCTCTCCTTATAGTCCACATGGGACCTGACCGCACGGCCATACGGATGCCCGACGATCAGGAAGATCCCCTTATTCTCTGCCGCCTGCTTGTACCAGCTCTCCTCCGTCAGCCGGGTACCGGAACGGGTATACATCTCGTTGCTGATGAAATCGCCTTCACGGTTGACCAGCATGATGCCGGCTATCTCGGAGCTGAGTGTGGTGAAGCCCTGCAGAAATTTGCGGATATTGTATTCCGCCGATTCCCCGTTGCCCGCTGCGGGGTCCGGCTGTGCCGGAGCCGGTGACGCCCCCTTCAGGAACTTCTGGACGCCCGGATCGAACGAGATCAGGTATGTAATTTTCTGCAGATTCTCCACATCACTCTCTATGGCGGTATTCACCTTGCGGATGAGCTGCATCGTGTTCTCGGTACTCTGCTCCTCCACGATCCGGTCCACCGTCCAGCCAATCAACAGCCCCAGTCCAATGGAAGGCAGAATGCTAATCAGCAAAAAGTGAATAATCAGCTTATAGCGGATCGGCATATTATTCAGCTTCAGCTTCTCCATGCTCACGCCGGTCTTGTGCATCACAGGCTCCCCCTCTGCCGCCTATTTGGCATAATAATTGTCCACATTCTGCCGCGTGACCACATCAATTCCGGTATCTACAGAATCGGGGACAGGCAGGGGCTTGTTATTGGCATAGGCCTCAGGGTCAGCCTCCAGATCACGGTGCAGATGAAACAACTGGGTCAGCGACCAGTAGCCCATATTCCAGGTGCCCTGGGCCATGGTTGCGGCAATCTTGCCTTCCTTCACCAGATCGAGTGTGCCTTTATCCGTATCGAAGCTGATAATCTGCGGGACCGGTCCGCTCCCATAGGCGGCATCCACAGCTTCCGCGACCCCGATGCCTCCATTACTTTCCGTGGCAAAAATCCCCGCCAAATGCGGATAACGCACCAGCAGCTGCTCGGCAGCCTCCCTGGACGCCACCTGATCTCCCCGCCCATCCTTAACCGCCACCAGCTTCATCTGCGGGTACTTGCTGCGAATCGTATCGGTGAAGCCGTCGGTCCGCTCCTGGTGATTATGCTGATCCGGTGTGGTTATAATGGCTACCTCGCCCTTGCCCCCGGTCAGCTCGGCCATCTTATGCGCCGCCTTCGTTCCGGCGTTATAATTGTCCGTTCCCAGGAAGGAATACGCCTTGCTGCCCTCCGCCCCCGAATCAAACAGCACCACCGGAATGCCGCTCTCCACAGCCTTGTTAATCGTCGCTGTAAGCAGCTTGGAATTCACGGCCGAGATGGCAATCCCCGCCGGCTTCTTGGCGATGGTCTGCTCCAGCACCGTCATCTGTTCACTCGCGTTATGCTGAGTGGAGCCGTGATACTCGACGGATACATTAAGCTCCTCTGCGGCATCCTCGAAGCCCTTCAGCACACTTTTCCAGTAATCAATGCCGATCTGGAATGTGACCATCACATATTTGTCCTCAATATTACCGCGCAGTCCGGCAGACTCCCACGGGTCTGCCGACTTCCCCTGCTGCTTGTAATTCAGCACGTAGAGCACGAAGATGCCGATTAACAGCACATAGACAAGCCACAACTTTTTCACATATGTATCCCCTTTCATAACAATAAATGCCGAAGGTCACAGACCCCAGGTTTTTCCATCTATGTCCAATCTAGTCTACTGGCTTGGCAGCCGTTCCGTCAATTACGTTACTGGGCCAATAGTTAAAAACTCGTTATCTGCTACGACATTTTATGTCGTACCGCTTGTTCTATACTGGACAGGTACCATCAATTCAATGAAACGAGGATTACAGGAATGTCAAAAACCAAACGCGGACGGGTACTCTGGACCCTTCCTTCCCGTGGACGCGGCACCTGCCCGGTCTGCGGGACCACCCGGATCAAGCTGCTCTACACCAAAATAAAATCCGACGGCACCGCCCTGAAGGTCTGCAAGCGCTGCGACAAAGCCACGCAGGTTAGAGTGGACGCAGCAACCAAGTAAATTGACGCAAGGATGCTCCATGCTTCATGCTTCGTGCATGGATGCCGGGGCATCCTTGTTTCTTTGAGAGGAACGCTCACGCTGGTCTAAAGCACCGTCTCCAGCTATACTGGAGGCTGACAGAAAGGAGCGGGAGCAGCATGAGCCATATTCACCGGATTCAGTGGTTTGACCAGCAGGTCCGCCAGCTTACTTATCCGAACAGCAGCAAGCTGGCGGAGCAGTTCGAGATTTCCAGGCGCCAGGCCCAGCGGGATATTGAATACCTGGCGGAATCGCTGCGGGCCCCGCTCCGCTATATAGCGAAGCAGCGCGGATATATCTATGAGGACAACAGCTTCGTGCTCCCACATCTGTACATTACGGACGAGGAGCAGCGGGTGCTGAAATATCTGGCTTACCGGTATAGTCACTATGATTATGAGAACGCCCAGACCATCCGCAAGGTGGGCGGTCTGCTGGAGCGGTTCACGGCGCAGCCGCTTGCGGACAGGGAGATTAAGCTGCCTGTATTTGAAGTGAATCCCCACCGACTGCAGGTCATGGAGATGCTGGAGCAGGCTATCCAGGCCCGCAGGGTGGTCCATGTTCTCTACCGGAACGGGCAGGATCCCCCGCAGGAGCTGTATCTCTGTCCTCTACAGCTAAGCCGGCGGATTGAAGATGATTATCTCGTGGCCGCTGTGGAAGGAGACGGGCGGAGTGAGTATTACAACCTGTCGGGCATCCGTGAGCTAACACTGACCAGCAGGGTTTTCATAGCTGGGGAGAACGGTCCTGCAGCTCCAGCCGGGCAGGCCAGACCCTTGAAGCCGTTCACGGCAAGAATCCGGTTACCCGGAATACCCCGGGAGCCGTCTTGGGGAGGTTACCAGCTTCGCGCCGCTGACAAGGATATCTACGAAGTTGATTTTTATGATACCAGCGCGTTCATTGCACATCTGCTCCACTCGGAGTGGAGTGCCCTCCTGGCCCCCAAATGGCTGAAGGAAAAGCTCCGCAGCATCTGTGAGACAGTAGTGAGCCGCCTGGATGAACAGGAGAATGAACAGTGAGCAAACGAACAGGTGTAATCCTTGACGTCCGGATGCAGCGTGAATCGAAATCCTTTACCGATGCGCTCTATGCCGTACTGACTGCCGTCGGGTTATTCGAGGGTCCAAAATTCATGCTCTCCGGGCTAACCGGCATGGCCTTCAAATTCACCGTACATGAGAAGCTCCTCCCCATGTCTGTTACGGCTTACGGACAGTGGGGCACAGAGCATCGCCGGGCTGTCGACAACCTCGGGATCTTCTTGGTGGATGACGGCGGGAGAACCAGACATGATTCATTCGGGGCGTATCAACGGATCGCTATTGACTGTGTCAAGCAGAGTCTGGATCGCGGTCTGGCCTGCCTCTACTGGATACCGGAATTCGGAGTGATTCATGGTTATGATGAGGATGACCGGGTGTTCTATGTACAGGATGGCTGGTCCGGTGAGACACAATATGTGCTGTATGATAACTTCGGCCTTAACTTCACGCCCTTCTGGGACTGTATGTATGTCGGAGAGCGGGTGATGATTCCGTTGCAGGATACTGTACTTGAATCACTTCGGCTTGCGCTGGAGGATTGGGAGACTCCTCACAAAACACTTCCTGACTTAAGCCTCGGTTCAGGCCGCCTGGCCTACAGCTTCCTGATCCGGGCGCTTCAGCAGGGCGGATTCGACAGCTACGGCGCTATTTACATCCTTGAATCGTACATGACTTCACGGATCGAGATCTCCGCTTATCTGCAGGAGGTTCAGTCCGTATTGCCGGGGTTGGAGGAGGTTCAGCACTTGTATGCTGAGCTGGTGGAGGGGCTGAGGGGACCGCTCGCGGCTGCAATCTCTGCGAAGAACAGCGGCAAGCTGCTAATGCAAGTTCAGCTTCCCTCCCTCTGCTCTGCTTTGAAGAAGGCCTTGGAGCTGGAGGAACGGGCGATGCAGCAGGTTACAAAAATTTCTGGGCAGTACCCGGACCGGAAGCGGTCCACACTGCCCAGATGGGGGGCGCACACCGCACGATGAATGAACATCATAATAAGCACGCTTCAGCCGCTGCGGATCAGCCGCGTGTGCCGCTCGCTTCTTCTTTTGCAGATGCGATGCACCAGGTCCTGTCGGCCAAAGGCTGGTTCACACTCTCCAAGCCCATGCTGGCCGGAATGACGGCCTTATGTTTCCGTCTGTCGGTACACAGGCAGCTTCACCCGGATTCTGCTACGGCATATAACTGGGCGGCTGAACATTGCGTAGCAGCAGATCTGATTGGTATTATCGCCATGCAGGGTGCAGGCTTTAACTTCAGCCCTACCTTCCCTCTCTATCAGAAGCAGGCTATTTCAGAAATCCGCAGATCACTTGAGCAAGGCACCGGTGTGGTCTGCTGGAAGGACCGTTTCATAGTGATTACCCGCTGTGATGATGAACGGCAGCTTTTCTATTACACAGAGAATGCTTCTGCCGCAGAGCTGGAGCTGCCTTACGAGCAATTCGGAAGGAATGAATCGCCATATTGGTATGGCCAAATCTATGAAGGCCAGATCCGCAAGGATACCGTTCAGGTGCTCAGAGAGTCCTTCATCCAGGCGGTGTATAAGGCAGAGGTTCATGATCTGATGCTGCCGGAATCGCAATACGCCTGCGGCCTGCGGGCCTATGATGCTATGCTGGAAGCCTTGGCGGACAACAACTTTGATGCTGCCGGAGCTTATGAGACGCTGCTTTTCTATGCAGGATTGAAGCAGGACACTGCAGCCTACGCAAGAGAAGCCAGCCAGTATTGGCCCGAAGTTGAAGGCGTTGCAGAGCATTATGCAGCTCTAGCTGCTGTCTATAATCAAATAACGCACACTCTATGCAAGCAGACTGTACAAGCTCCAGAGGGTCCATGTTCGCTGGATGCCCAATCTCTGCTTCCACTCCTCCGGGAAGCCAAGCATATCGAGACCGCAGCGATCCAGTCCATTCGTATGCTGCTGCGGGAGCCGATTGAGAACCGCTTCCATGATGTGGGGCTGCGCTAAGCCCGGGCGGAGTGCTCAGAACATCAGCGACTCCGCATATTTCTCCCCTTCCAGCAGGTCATATTCGACCAGACGGTAGTCAGCCAGCAGCGCCTGCTGCTCAGGGGTCAGCTCCTTCAGAATTCCGGTATCGCCCGGCCCGATTAGCACCTTCTTGCTAAGTCCCGGAATTTCCGCCCGTACCTGCTCCAGCAGCTTATAAAAGGCCGGCAGCGTCTGCCCGGATAACCGGAAGACCGCAGGGCCGAGAAAGGCCGGACTAAGCGTCCCGAGCGGCTCCTTCCCGATCTCAAAGTTAGCGAGTACCAACAGCTTCGTCTCATGCTTCAGCCTTGGCTCCTGATCCCAGCCTGCTGCGGTATAGATCCCGGCGCTGAGCGCAGGCAGATGATCTCCCCAGAACACCGCGATAGTGGGCCGCTTGATCTTCAGCAGCTCCTGCTGGAGATCAGCCATGGCCTCGTCTGTCAGCTTGGTATCCTGCACATAAGTCTCCAGCTCATCCTTCTGCTCCGGCAGTCCGCCTTGGACGGTGATGGTGTTCGGTCCGTTCACGCCTTTGACGAATGGAAAATGATTCTGCATCGTCACCAGATGCAGGAATGCCGGGCCCGATGCCTCTTGAAGCTGCCGGACCGCCTCCTGTACAGCTGCTTTATCCGAGACATACCCCTCTGGAGTCAGGCGGTCAGCGTCCGGCAGATCCTTCTCACTTGTGAAGCGGTCGAACCCCAGCACCGGATAGACACGGTTCCGGTTATAGAAGGTATCATCGAACGGATGCAACGCCAGTGCCTCATACCCTCTGTCCTTCAGAATACTGACGATCGACGGCAGGGAGGACATTTTGACGATGCGCTGTTGATACGGAATCGTTCCATCCCCCAGAAAATACATCGACAGCCCGGTCAGGGCCTCGAACTCCACATTAGCCGTATTGCCGCCGAATTCCGGGGACAGCAAATAACCGGACGGCGTCTGGCCCGCCACCCCATGGATGAATTTCAGCGGATCTTCGCTAAGCGTATATCCGGGCAGGCGCGTAGGGTCGAAGAACGCCTCATTCATCATAAACAGAATGTTCGGCTGCTCCCCTGGCGCGGCCTGTGCCGGCGCCTCCGGCAATGCCGAATACTTGGCAGCTACCGCTTCAACCGCTTCGCGGGTATAGCCCTCCGGCTTGTCCATCAGGCTCTGCCGCAGATTCCCGGCGAACGCATAGACGAACCCGTTCTGCGTATAATTCACCTTCTGATTCCAGAAGATGTTCTGATAGCTCATTGCTGCAACCACAGGAGATTGACCGGTGACCAGCACTAGAAACCATGTGCTTAGCCCCACAGAGATCCCCGCCAGCGTCACGCGCAAGGACAGTCTGATCCTGTTCTTCGGCAGCTTAATAATCACAAGGACCAGACCGGAAACCAGCAGAACAGCGGTCCCTATAGCAAACGGAGAGATCATCCCGCTGGTAATCTTGCTCATGCCTTCGGCATTCTTCAGCAGCATCAGATCCCACGGAAACAGCGGTTCGCCTCTCGTAGCCAGCTTCTGATCACTGGCAATCCCCAGCAGCACGAACAGCGCCGAGACCACCGCCGGCCCCGCATACGCATTCGGCACAATCACTGAGCTTAAGAGCAGGAGGAAGAAAATAAACAGACTTCCGGTACAATACAGCCAAGGATAAGCGCCAACCCACTCCAATGCATGAAGCACATCCATCCGAAAAGAAGCAGCCTGCAAAAACAAATTCAGCCCAAATCCCACAGCCAGCAAAATGATCAATAAATACGACAAACGCTTCGATGGCAATAACCGTGACAAGTTCATTCACTCCTAACTGTTAAAGGAGTAGTATACGCCTTTTAGCTTAAAACCGCCTTAAAATTCAGTAGCCAAATGGGTACAACGCTACAAAAAAGAGCTGCATCCATACATCAGACGCTGCTCTCTTCTTTATGTTCTACTCTCATCCCAGCGGGATAGACTTAATTTGTAATATACACTCAGGGTGAAGTGGCGGAAGAGAAGTTTGAACTGGAGGAGCGATAGCGTTCGCCTTTAGGTTTGTATTTCTACTGCGAACAGCAGTTTAAATCAGGAAATACAAACCTAACAGCGGCCGGAAGTCAAACCTTCTTTGCAGCCACGGATAACCCCTGAGAGGGTTTTATCGCTTCAAAACCCCCTACTTCACGTATATCCGGCTGCTCTCCTCCCAATATTCCCCAGGCTCCAGCCCGAACAAGCCGATTTCATCAGCAGGCAGATCCACCTTCGGCGCATTCACCAGGTTGATCTGCGGCTCAGGACAGAAGAAGCCTTCGGTCGCGCCGTTGTTCCAGATCATCCATTGCTTATACGAGGTGCCCACATCATACACGAGCGTAACTCCGGCCTTGCGGTCGGTCAGCTCCATCCGGTTCCGTCCATTCTGGGCGGCTGCGGTGTAGTGGTTGTCCATAGACGCGTAGAACGGATACAATCCTTCGCCGCGCAGAGCTACCTCATCAGCAGTCAGCTCCTGGAATTTGCCGGTTGGCAGCATCCGCTCGTTAAGCTCCCAGCGTTCGCCAATCGTTAGCTTAACACGGTAATCCTGCGCGCTGCTCCCTGGGGCGAACGGAGCATTAATAGCGGTATGGAACGCCAGCAGGCAAGGCATCAGCACATCGCCGTCATTGTGGACCAGCAGCTGCTGGGACAGGCCGCCTTCACCGAGCGTGTAGCGCAGCTTGATCGTATATTTGAACGGCAAATACTGATAGGACGGATGGTTCTCATCCACCTTGATCGCTACAGTGACGAAGCTTTCGCTTGTGCCGGTGCCGAATTCCTCTACCTCCCATGCTGCTGTATGTAGGAAGCCATGCAGATGATTGCCGGTTTTGGCTTCATTCACAGGCAAATGATAGGTCTGTCCATTCCACGGGAACTCTCCATCCTCATAGCGGTTCGGCGGAAACAGTACAGGAATACCGTGTATACCCGGGTTCGCCTTGAACGCTTCCATCTCTTCCGCGCCAGGCTCATGTAAGAAACGGTAACCGCTCTCAGTATCCCGGAAGCAGATCAGATTCCCGCCGATGCCCGGCAGAATAGCCGCTTCATAACGGCCGGCCTTCAGCCAGACAGCCGCTTCGCCCTCATAGTGTCCTTCAAATGCTGTAATCGGTGTCATTACATTAATCTCCTTCCATATGATCAAAATGACTCTCTCATAGATAGAGTACCACATCTGCCGGAATGGCAACATGCCATTTTTACAGCTGCTCCACTTCGACACTCATGACATGCTCGATTTTTTTCACATCATAATAGATTTCCGTAGCATAATCCTTGTCTGGCGCAGAAACGACCATGTCGATCATCTGCCTGCCATCCTCGAGATCCTTGATCTTCATCCGCCGGATCGTCCGGCCGGTTTTGCGTGTTTTGCGCTGTTCGGTAATGACATGCCGCTGCTCAATCTTCTGAATCACATCCGTCAGAATATAATTCGGTTCCATAATGATTTTGATGGAGATTTCGTGCTTGTTCAGCACTTCAGGTCCGATGGCTTTGATAAGCAGAGGCACAGCGTTAACCGCAAACATAAGCAGGATAACCGCATAACCCGCCTCTACATAAAAGCCTGCGCCAACTGCAATTCCGATACCGGATGCCGTCCAGATCAGCGCGGCCGAGGTTAAGCCGGAGATCGCATCTCCGCCTCTGCGCAGAATAACACCCGCTCCCAAAAAACCGATACCGCTGACAATCTGCGCCGCCAGACGCATCGGGTCCATATTGGGATGATCCGTTCCGCCGAATTTGTCATACGCATGAATAGATACCAGGGTTACCAGACAGCTGGCGATACTGATGACCATACTGGTCCGGATTCCCAGCGGTTTCTGTTTCAATTGGCGGTCAATGCCGATGAACAGCCCGAACAGCATGGCCACAAGCAGCTTGATGATTGATTCCATATGCAGCAGGTCCATATTCATAATTTATCTTCCTCCTTCCTCGCCCGTCATGGCACATAGAATCAGTATACCTGAAATGCGCTGCAACTTTTACTGAAATTTTCTGCTGCCCGGTCAAAACAAGAAACGGACGCCTATCCCCGCTAACCGGGAGCTTCAGGCAGTACTGCCTAAGGCTCCGGCAAGGAACATCGTCCGCTTCAGAGAAGACTTCACTTATCCCATCATATGAGCAATGAGTGACTTATAGAAGGATTAGCCGTGCAGGAGGGATTCCGCTCCGTCACAGTAGATTTCCGTACCCGTGATATGATCCGAATCCTCAGAAGCCAGGAACAGCGCCAGCTTAGCCACCTGATCCGGACGCCCCGGCCCCTTCTCCAGCGGCTGCCCGCCATCCGGGAATTCCACTTCAATCTGCACTTCCTTAAGATCATCCGAAGGATAGGTATTATCATCTATATTCGTGGTAATTGCTCCCGGACAGATAGCGTTTACACGAATCTTGTACTGGGCCAGCTCAAGCGCAGCCATCTTCATAAAAGCCACCTGCCCCGCCTTGGTCGTACTATATGCGGAGAACCCGACATTGGAGAATACCCGGTTACCGTTGATCGAGCTGTTGATCAGAATACTGCCGCCCTTCTCTTTGAGATGGGGGATGGCATACTTGACAGTGGCGAAGGTGCCCCGCAGATTAATCTGAATCGTCTGATCCCAGGACTCGATGTCCATTGTCTCAATCGGTGTCATGGCCCCGTTAATCCCGGCATTGGCGAAGACCACATCCAGCTGTCCCCACTTCTCGATAACCTGCTTCACAGCATGCTCCACCTGCGGCGGATCAGCGATATCGCATTCAAACACTGCAGCTTCCCCGCCCTCCTGCGTGATCTGAGCGGCCACCTTCTCCGCATTCTCCACCGTACGGTCCAGAAGTGCCACCTTGGCTCCGCTTCTGGCGAACTCCAGCACAGATGCCCGGCCGATGCCCGAGCCGCCTCCTGTAACAATCGCTACCTTGCCTTCCAGTTTCTTCGCAGTCATATGTCCAGTCGCCTCCATTTGGTGTTTGATGTTCAAGTTATGTTCTTTCCCTTAACTTTACCTCTCATACCCGGAAGTGAATCGGACCAGGGACACCTGAAAATGACAAAAAGCTCGATCCGCTACCGGATCAACCGGCTGCAGATCAAGCTATAACGCTAAAGACTGATGATCCCTAATCAGCCCAGCATCATCCGGTCGTCAGCCAGCTTATGGCCGCTGATCGCTTCGAATTCGCCAAGCAGACGCTCTACCGTCAGATCCTTTTTGCGCGTCTCATCGAAATCGAGGATGATCGATCCCTTATCCATCATGATGAGCCGGTTGCCCAGGCGGATCGCCTGATCCATGTTATGGGTAACCATCAGCGTAGTCAGCTTCATCTCACGGACAATGGATTCCGTAAGGGTGGTGATCAGCTCGGCGCGCGAAGGGTCAAGCGCAGCTGTATGCTCATCCAGCAGCAGAATCTGCGGCTGGGTGAAGGTCGCCATCAGCAGGCTCAACGCCTGCCGCTCGCCTCCTGAGAGCAGCCCCACCTTGGCGCGCAGCCGGTCCTCGAGGCCGATGCCCAGGCGGCTGAGCTGTTCGCGGAACAGCGTACGTCTGTGCGCATTGACACCCAAGGACAGCCCGCGGGGTTTGCCCCGCTTGTAGGCCATAGCCAGGTTCTCCTCAATCGTCATATGCGGCGCTGTCCCGGCCATCGGGTCCTGGAAGACCCGGCCGATCCAGCGTGCGCGCTGGTATTCCGCCAGATGGCTGATCGAGCTGCCTTCAATGCGCGCTTCCCCCAGATCGGGCTTCATCACGCCTGAGATAATATTCATCAGTGTAGATTTGCCGGCACCGTTACTGCCGATAATCGTTACGAAATCGCCCGCGTTCAGTTCAAGATCGATCCCCAGCAGCGCGACCTTCTCATCCGGCGAGCCGGGGTTGAACAGCTTACATACATTGTCAAGCTTCAACATTGGCGGCCCCTCCTCTCTGCTTACTGCGCTGAGCCAGCTCAGCAAGCTCTGCCGTCCGTCTGCGGGCCGTGCTCTTCTGCTTCACATACCGCTGAACCGACGGGAAGACGAGGGCAATAATGACGATAATTGCGGTGATCAGCTTGAGATCGGAAGGCTTGAGCCAAGACACCCGGAGTGCCAGAGCGACAACGATCCGGTACACGATGGAGCCGAGCAGCACAGCCAGTGTCGCCCGGAAGACGTTCTTCGCACCGAAGATCGCTTCCCCGATAATCACCGACGCAAGCCCGATGACAATCATACCGATCCCCATCGACGCATCGGCGAAGGAAGAATACTGGGCGATCAATGCGCCCGAGAGCGCCACCAGCCCGTTCGACAGGCTGATCCCCAGAATGGTTGTTGTATCCGTGTTCACTCCGAAGCTGCGGATCATCCGCGAGTTGTCGCCGGTGGCCCGCAGGGCCAGTCCCAGATCGGTGCGCAGGAACAGATCCATCAGGATTTTGACCAGTACAACGATAAAAGGCATGACCAGCAGCGGATTCATGGAGCTGAGCAATGTGTCATCTCCCATCAAGGAGACATTCGGCTTCACCAGAATCCGCAGATTGATCGAATACAAGGCAATCATCATCAGAATTCCGGACAACAGCCCGTTGATTTTACCTTTGGTATGGAGCAGACCGGTACACATCCCTGCCGCCATCCCCCCGAGCATTGCGCACAAGGTCGCCAATAGCGGAGAATAACCGCTGCTGATCATCAATGCAGCAATCGCGCCGCCGGTTGTAAAGCTTCCATCCACCGTCAGATCGGGAAAATCCAGAATACGGAAGGTAATATACACCCCAAGTGCCATGAATGCGTAGAGCAGGCCCATTTCCAGAGCCCCGATTAATGAATTATACATTGCTGACTTCCTCCCTCAAGCGGCAAAGGGCGCCCAGCTCGGACGCACCCTCTTTATGAAACTCTGTAGGTTATTGAATAATATTATTGCCCGGATCAGCCACTTCAGCCTTCATAGCATCCGTTACTTCAATTCCCTGTGCTGCCGCCGCCTTGAGATTAAGGACCAAGTCCAGCTTCTCCTGCATCGTCACTTTCATATCACCGGGACTTTTTCCGTTCTTAAGCACTTCAACCGCCATTTGGCCGACCTGATAGCCATGATCATAGTATTTGAAGCCCACTGTAGCAAAAGCACCCTTCTCCACCGTATCACGGTCTGCCGAGAAGAACGGAAGCTTGTTGTCGTTAGCCGTCTGGATAATCGCGTCTACGCCGCTCACAACGGAGTTATCGAGTGTAATATACAGCGCATCCACGCGCCCTACAAGCGATTCCGCAGCCTGCTTCACTTCCGAAGTGTTGGTAATCGCCGCCTTCACCAGCTCGATCCCGTGCTTGTCCAGCTCACCCTTTGCGATATCAGCCATAACTACAGCATTGGGCTCCCCTTCATTAATAACCAGACCAAGCTTCTTCACCTTGGGGAACTGCGTGGCAATGAAGTTCATCAGGCGGGTAATGGACTCCGGATTGGTATCCGATACGCCAGACACATTGCCTCCCGGATGTTCCAGATCGCTTACAATCTTGGCATCGAGAGGGTCGGTTACCGCAGCGAACAGAATCGGAGTGTCCTTCACATTCTGTACGACAGCCTGAGCCGAAGGTGTAGCAATCCCCAGCACCAGATCGTTCTTGTCGCCGGCAATCTTCTGGGCAATGGACAGGTTGTTGGCCTGATCCGCCTGGGCGTTCTGAAGATCTACCTTCAGGTTCTCCCCTTCGACAATCCCGCCATCCTTCAGCGCAGCCAGGAATCCCTCACGAGTAGCGTCCAGTGACGGATGCTCCACATATTGCGAGATGGCAATCTTGTAGGACTTGGCATCGCCGGACCCTGCACCCGAGGCAGGAGCTTCCGTCGCTGCGGCCGGGGCATTCCCGGTACCCGGGTCATTCTTCACTGCTGCATTATTGTTGCCGCAACCGGCAGCTACGAGCATCAAGGCCATACTTAGCCCCATCCAAATCTTCTTAGTCTTCATCAGATTACCCCTCTTCTTGTACGGGTTCAGCGCGAGAACCTGGGCTAGCGGTCCAGCATTATCGCTTTCATCTTTAAAAGCATTAAAGCGAAGGCCCGCAGCCTGTCCCATCCGCTCCCCGAATCTATTAAACATATATTATATGTAGGTTGATTTCCCGTCAATCATTTAAGTGAGGTCCATATTTTACAAAATACGCACAATGAGTGTCTCCTCGCTTCAACATTCTGCGGTTTCTCTTGACATTGTTTGCTAAGGCCTGCAGCACATAAAAATAGCGGTCCTGCACAAACTTACCTTAAAGTTTGAAGATGGAGCGTGCCCCATGCCAATAATCAATCTGCGTACCAGTAAAATTTTATTATCCTCCGCCATCCTAGCTACCGCCATTGCCGGAACAACCGCCTGCAGCTACACCAGCAAGGACAGCACTCCCAAGGTTAACTCGCTGACGCCAACCGGAACGTTCGCAGGCAGCTATTATGAGAAGAATTCTTTTACCGACAAGGAAGGCAAGTATTGGATTCCGCTCAAACCGGCTGTCGCCTCTATCGGCTTCCGGATGAAGGATGACACGGCAAGCGGCGGATACACCAAGCTCGGCTATAGTGATGTCATGTATATGCTGCGGCCGGATTCCAGCCAGGTGTTCTCATTGGGCCAGAAAATCACCCTTCCCGATGTCCCCGTCCGCCGCGAAGGTCAAATCTATATCACCCCCACCGCCTTGTCCAAGCTGCTGCAGACTGAGGTCGGCTGGAATCCCGTTACTGGCGAGATCAATATCGCGACTCCTTCCGACAGGGAGAATACAGAGGACTCCGCCAAGGTGGAGGCTGCGAAGCCGCTGCGGATTCAGAGTGTATCAAATGTGGACACGGGCGAGCTGGTCTCTTATGCCAAAAAATTTCTCGGTGTACCTTATGATTTCGGTGCCGGACCGTATGAAGAGACTAAGCGCTTCGACTGCTCGTCCTTTACACGCCATGTCTTTCAGAAATTCGGGGTGGATCTGCCCCGGCTGGCCAAAGATCAGGACAATATCGGCAGACGGGTATCGCGCAGCTCGCTGGAGCCCGGCGATCTGATCTTCTTCACCGTACCCGGACGTTTCGAGAGCGACGCGGTTCCCGGTCATGTCGGTATCTACATCGGCGGCGGGAATTTCATTCACACCTGGGGTGACCCCGGCGTGCAGATCAGTGAGCTGGACAGCGGATACTGGAGCAACGTAATTCTGCACATGCAGCGCGTGCTCTAGAACAGGACACAATAAATGCAAGGCAGCTTGCCCGGGCTCGCTCACTTAGCGACCGGTCCGCTTCCTTGCATTTTTTTTTGCTGCAAATAAATGCTATTCCAAAGGTTACTCCCGGCTCTTCATGGAGAGATTCTCCGTTCGCTTCAACAATCACCCGCTATCCCTCTGCATCCCTGCCCGCACGAACCCTTTGAACCGGCTGCCCTGGTACGACAGCTCCCCCCGGTCCCCCTCTACAATCATGGCATACGCCCTCGGCTTCACTTCAAGCTCTCTGCGGCTGCCATTATGGAATTCAAAGGTCACATAATAACTCGTATGCGTCCCCATATACCCTCTTCCGCCCCAGACCTCTGTCCGTTTGGCAACAGCCGTAACTACCCTTGATTGCAGAGGGCTGGTCTGGTTCGTCGTCCAGGTCTTGAGTCCTCTCCAAATCGTGTAAGCAACAAAGCCCGCAATCAGCAGCAGAATGAGCTTTAACAAGAATGGCCCCTCCGTGAAAAATCCGCTCCGGCTGCTGGCCGCTGCCGGATACAAACCGTTAAATACGCCTGCATTATGCAAATTAACCGCTCCTTCCGATCATTTTTTCACAAAAAGTTCAATTTACTAGAGAATACGCAGCGTAGCAGCTCCGGTTTCGTTATTCCGCAGTCGCAGGCCTTGAAATAATAGCGTATTATATTTGGTCCTGCTAAGATCCTATGATATGCTTTAACTACGATGTACAAAAAAGGGGGTGTTCTCATGAGGAGAGATTGGACGCGTCTGACGCTGCTGGATCTGCTGAAGGCTGTGTTCCTTCCGGTGCTGCTGCTGACTTTTCTGATCATGGCCCTCCAGATGCTGCATGAACAAGAGCCTGAGATACATTCTGTAAGGCCGGACCGCTATGAGCATAAGCTGGCCCAGCCAGTGCGCGTGCATCATACGCAGATTTATGACACCCAGGCCGTCCGGCTTGCTCCCCGTGAGAACCCGCTGACGCTGGAGTCCGGACCTCCCGGGCTGCTGCTCTGTGTATCTCTGCTCCCCTTCATTTACATTCTGCTGAAGCGGCTGCTGCTGATTCCGCTGAAATATAATTCACATTTCGTAGGAGTACGGCTGTACGCTGAATGAAGCTGCAAGCGCCGTAATCCGCAACACAAATACCGGTTTCCTGCTGAAAGGAGGAAATCTTATGAAAGTCAGATATAGAAACGCTGCACCTTTACGTTATTCCAAGACCTTGCGTCTGCTGTCCATTGTAGGCGGAGGATTACTTGCTGCCGTTGGTCTGGAGCTGTTCCTGATGCCGCATAAGCTGCTTCCGGGCGGCATTGCCGGACTATCCGCCCTGCTGTCCCATGTGACTGAAATGCGGCTTGGATTATTCCTGTTCCTGTTCAACCTTCCGTTTATTCTGATGTCGCGCAGGCAGATTAATCTCCGCTTTGCCTTGTATACGATGCTCGGCCTGATCTGTCTAACGGCAGGGTCTCTGGCCTTGCACCATTTCCCGGCGGCAATCAGTGAGCCGCTGCCCGCGGCTATTGCCGGGGGACTATGTCTCGGGTTCGGCCTGGGCATCTCTGTACGCTTCGGTGGGCTGACCGCAGGAAGCGAGAAGCAGAGCGTACGGCTGCTGAACGGAGGGCCGCCCAAATCGGCTGAGATGCCGATCATGCTGTTCAACATGCTCATCCTGCTCTACGGCGGATCATTATTCGGCTGGGATCAGGCGATGTACAGTATCATTGCGTATCTGCTTGCCTTTGAAGCGCTGCGGTTCTCCTTAAGGGACCTCTCGCTCACGCAGGCGGTGTTCATTACCAGCAGCAAATGCGAGGAGATCCGGCGCAAGCTCCAGCAGACACTGGACCGCGAGGTGAAGCTCGTAAGATCCACAGGACCGGAGGGCGAGCCTGGTACGGTCTTCTGCCTGGCAAGCAGGCTGGAGGAAGAACAGCTCGCATCTATCGTGCATGACTGTGATCAGGACAGCAAGATCGTGATCAATGCCGCGCGGAACAACCGCATCTCAGCGCTTTTCCGCAATAAGCCGCCGGGCTAAGCCGAATAGCCTTCAAGGGTGGCGAAGAACAAGTAAAAAGCGTTCCCGTATGTTACTTACGGGAACGCTTTTTGGATTACAAGCCTATCGGAGATTCCAGAAACCCGCTATTTGTCAGCGGAACATCCCCCATAAGCGGATTAAGTGAAACGTATTGTTCGGATCAATCTTTTGGGCAATGACGAATTTCACAATTTGTTCTTCCTGTGCAGATGTCAGCTTCTCATGCATCACAGACGATGCATTACGAACCAGCTTGCGCACAACGGCTGTATCCTGCAGCTCCTGTTTGGAGATACCGGTAATCATATTCTTGACGCGTTCCTTGACCGCCGGATTCTTCATCTTCAGCTTGATGCGATCCACCAGCTGGGGACTGATTCCATATTGCTGATAACCCAAGTACAGCACCTCCTGTCATATCCAATCATTCACAGTATATGAGGGCAGGTGCCCGGATGTGCCTGTTCAGTCAATTAAATCCCCCTGGAAAATTTGTTCCTGCTGTAAATACCCGCGCAGCGGCGCAACATCCGCCGAGGTCCAGAATGAAGCCTCCCGCAGCAGCTCAGCGGCATCATCGCGCGCCTGCTCAAGCGTCTCGAAGTCAGCGGTCATATCCGCCAGCCGGAATTCAGGCAGGCCGCTCTGCTTCGTCCCGAAGAAATCCCCCGGTCCCCGCAGCTCCAGATCCCGCCGTGACACTTCGAACCCATCATCTGTATCTGTCATCGCAGTCATCCGCTCACGACCGATCTCCGACTTCGGATCAGCCATCAGCACACAGTAGGAAGCATGCTCCCCTCTGCCGACCCGGCCGCGCAGCTGATGCAGCTGAGACAGCCCGAAGCGGTCAGCGTCCATGATGATCATCAGCGTAGCATTCGGGACATCGACACCGACCTCTACGACCGTTGTAGACACCAGAAGCTGCAGTTCGTTACTGTAGAAGTTCCGCATGACTTCATCCTTCTCAGACGGCGTCATTCTCCCGTGAAGCAAGCCCACCTTATAATCCAGAAAAGCCTGCGACATCTGCACATGCAGATCAATCGCATTCTGCACATCCAGCTTCTCCGACTCCTCAATCAGCGGACAGATCAGGTAAGCCTGCCGCCCCTGCCCGATCTCGCGGCTGATCAGGTTCATCACCCGCTCCATCAGATCCGGCTTCACCCAGTAGGTGGTGATCGGCACACGCCCCTTCGGCCGTTCGGACAGCGTAGACACATCCATATCGCCAAAGACGGTGATCGCCAGCGTCCTCGGAATCGGAGTAGCGGTCATCGTCAGCACATCCGGGTTGTACCCCTTGCGCCGCAGAACACTGCGCTGGTTCACCCCGAAGCGGTGCTGCTCATCCGTAACCACAAGCCCCAGGCTGCGGAAGAAGACATCCTCCTGAATCAGGGCATGGGTTCCGACAACCACATCCAGCATACCCATCTGTAGAGAGGCCAGCAGGTCCTTCCGTTTGCGGCCGGATACGCTCCCGGTCAGCAAGCCCACGGTGATGCCGAACGGTTCAAACATCCTCGTAAGCGAGCGCATATGCTGCTCTGCCAGGATTTCAGTCGGCACCATCAGCGCACCCTGAAATCCGGATCTTACAGTTGCGTAGAGCGCTATGGCCGCGAGTACAGTTTTGCCGGAGCCCACATCGCCTTGAAGCAGCCTGTTCATGCAATACCCTGAACGCATATCCTGCAGAATCTCCAGCTCCACATGCTTTTGGGCATCGGTCAGCTCAAACGGCAGGCTGCGCACGAATTGCCTTACGGTTGCATTGTCCACCGTATGAACCACGCCATCCATCCGGCCACGGTTCAGCACGCGGAAGGCTTGTACCTTCAGCTGGAACAGGAACAGTTCCTCATATACCATCCGGCGTCTTCCCTGCTGGCCCTCGCGCGTGTCCTCCGGCTGATGGATCGTGGCTATGGCCCGCTTGCGTGACATGAAGTCATATTTGCGCATAATGCTGTGCGGCAGAATCTCAGGGATCAGGTCCCCGTACTGCTGCAACGCCTGGCCAATAATCCGGCGAATCCAGGACTGCGTAATCTTGCCCCCGACGGAGTATACCGGCTGTAGCGTTCCTGTCTTGCCTTCGCCCCGGTCCGGGAATTCATAGTTGGTCACCGTGATCTGATTCCGCTTCTGGTCCCACTTCCCCGTCAGAACCACTTCACGGCCGACCGTCAGTTGTTCACGCGCATAATGCTGGTTGAACCACGTAGCAGTGAACATCCACGGCTCTGCCACCATCTTGCAGCTCATGCGGGACTTGCCCCCGAAGCGCTGGAGCACCGGAATACCGATGACCTTGGCTACTACGGTCGCCTTATCGCCGTGCTTGACCTCACTGAGAGATTTCGGACGGAAATCCTCATACCGGAAAGGGTAATACTCCAGCAAGTCCTTCACTGTAAAGACGCCAAAGGCGTGAAGCTCACTTTGCTTTTGAGCGCTCACGCCAGTTATTTGTTTCACTTGAATTGAATCCAAAGTAAGCACCATGTTCATCCCCTATACTTAGGCGGGCCAGATGAATACGGCTAAGGTTCCGTTCCCGACATGGCTGCCAACGACAGGGCCGACATTGGTCAGAACCTTCTCTTTCAAGGTGAAATGTCCGGACAATTCCCGCAGGAACTCTTCGCCGGAAGCCGGTTCAGCTGTATGACCCACGGCCACATGTATTGTATTCACACCCGGCAGATCTGCCTTGAACAGCTCGATCATGCGGGCGACTGCCTTCTTGCGTCCCCTGACCTTCTCTACCGCATAGATAATGCCTTCCGCATCAATGGACAGGATCGGCTTGATATTGAGCAGCGTACCCAGGATGGCCGATGCCTTGCCGATTCTGCCGCCCTTTTGCAGATATTCCAGGGTATCCACGAGAAAATACAGCTTGCGGGATTGGCGCAGACTCTCCACCTTCGCCAGAATCTCCGCAGGAGCATGCCCCTGCTCCGCCAGCCGGGCGGCTTCCACGACCATGAACCCGAAGCCGTAGGAGGCGGAGAGGCTATCTACCACGGTGATAGCTTCTCCCTCCTCTTCCAGCATGGATTTGGCCATGACAGCAGACTGGTAGGTGCCGCTTAAGCCGGAGGAGATGTGGAAGGACAAGATTGAGCTGCCCGGATGCTGCTCCTGTATACGGCGGTACACATTCATATATTCTACAGGAGACGGCTGCGAAGTGGTCGGCAATTGCGGCGAGCGGGGAAGACGCTCGTAGAACTGTTCCGGAGTCATATCCACATTATCCCGGAATGCCTCTTCGCCGAACATCAGCGTCAGCGGAACGACTTCAATGCCGTACTGCTCCGCCAGAGCAGGCGGGATATCGGATGTGCTGTCGGTAACGATTACGGTACGATTCATAATGTTCCTCCCCATACTATGATTTGGCTGCTCCACTCTGCTTGATTAGGGCACTTAAGAGTAAGAGATTCTACGGCTCAACTGAGAAAAGATAATAGTACAGCGGCTGGCCGCCTTCATGAATCTCTACCTCAACCTGCGGGTACGTCTCTTCCAGCCAGCTGCCGAGGGCATCCGTAATATCCGCCTCGGTGTCTGCACCGGTCAGCACAGTAACGATCTCGTCACCATTCACCAGCATGCTTGACAGCAGCTGCTTGCTGACCGTAAGCAAATCATCGGCAGCTGCAACAATCTTGGAGCTCTCGATGCCGATATACTGACCGGATTTGATCTCCAGATTCTCCATCACGGTATCCCGTACAGCATTGGTAATCTGTCCGGATTTGACCTGGGCAATCGCCTCCAGCATATTGCTGGTGTTGGTATCAACTGCATCCTCTTCCTGGAAGGCAAAGGCAGCCGAGATCCCCTGGGGGATACTCTTGCTTGGAATCACTGTAATCTCACGTTCGCCCTCCAGCAGTTCCTTGGCCTGCTGCGCAGCCAGGACGATATTGGAGTTATTCGGCAGAATGTAGATATGCTTCGCCGAAATGGAAGAGATCGCATTCACGAAATCCTCTGTGCTGGGATTCATCGTCTGGCCGCCGGCCAGGATCGCATCGACACCCAGACTGCGGAAGATATCCGAGATTCCGTCTCCCGAGGAGACCGCAATGAAGCCGTACGGCGCCAGATCATCCGCAGGAGGAACCGCCGGCGCCGGCACGCTGGCCTTCTCTTCCGGGATATCGGCGAAGACATCCGGCATCGGTGCGATGTCCATACCGGCAGTCAACAGATCGCGGTGCTGCTCACGCATGTTAAGGATGTGAATCTGGGTAATCTCCCCGTGGACAAGCGCCAGGTTAAGCACCTCTCCGGGAGTCTTGGAATGCACATGCACCTTGATTGTCTCATCATCCGAGATGACGATGATTGAATCCCCGTTAACTGATAACGCTTTCCGAAAAGCTTCCTCATCAAAATCCGCTTTCACGGATGCGCCAAGCTGACGGTTAATGAAAAATTCCATATCATATAAAAATTCAATGTCTTCCGTATGGAGCTGTGATTGCGCGGAAGATTGTACGGAGGACAACGCATGCTCAGGTTTGGTTAACACCGGCGCCGGCACAGATACAGGGACCGCAGCTTGTCCTTGCACAGGAGTCTGTACAGGTGCTGAGACTGCTCCGCTGGTCAGATGCTGGTGGAAACCTTCATAGATGTAGACCAGACCCTGGCCACCCGAATCCACCACGCCCACCTGCTTCAGCACAGGCAGCAGCTCAGGTGTATGCGCCAAGGCTTCCTTGGCTTTGGCAAGGACTTCGGTCATCAGCTCGATAATATCCGTTGTGCGGCGTGCATAATACACTGCATGTCTTGCAGCTTCCTTGGCAACCGTAAGAATGGTGCCTTCAACCGGCTTCACCACTGCCTTATAGGCGGTATCTACCCCGGTCTGCAGTGCTGCAGCGAACTGCTGTGTGTTAAGCTCATCATATTGGGCCGCATAACGTCCAAGACCTCTGAACAGCTGTGACAAAATAACGCCGGAGTTCCCCCGCGCGCCCATCAATAGTCCCTTCGACAGCACTCCCGCACATTGACCGACAGAGGCTGTGTTGTTTCTCTTCAATTCGTTCGCGCCTGCGGTCATGGTCAGATTCATGTTCGTGCCCGTATCGCCATCCGGCACCGGAAACACATTCAATGAATTGACATGCTCGGCATGCTGCTGCAGCATTTCCGCACCGGCTAGTACCATTGCGGTAAAATCTGTCCCGTTTATAGAACGCTTACTCAATGAGAATTCCCCTTCCTAACTTCATGCCTAATCAATTCGATGATCAACTGGACATAATGCACTAATTTATATTGTACTATAAGAGTCTGCAGAAATAAATGTTTTTGAATCGGTTGACGAAGCAATTTTTGCTGTGATATGATATTCAAGTATTGTTTTACGCAGGTGTAAGTAACAAGGAGGTGTAATCTATGTCCCGCACATGTACAGTAACAGGCAAGAAACCGGGCAGCGGTAACCACGTGTCTCACGCTAACAACCGCAACCGTCGCTCTTGGGGAGTTAACGTTCAGAAGGTTCGTATCTTGGTGAACGGCAAACCGAAACGCGTGTACGTCAGCACCCGTGCTTTGAAATCCGGTAAAGTTGAACGCGTCTAGTTTCCGATCATTACCGGGCCTGACGATATCTCATACCAAGTAGAAACGGACATGCCGTTCTTACACAGACGGTATCCGTTTCAGCGAGAATAGAAGAGATATTATATTTGTAGCAAAAAGCACCCTTTACATTCGTAAGGTGCTTTTTTTCATATTTACTTGTCTTCTTTAACCTAACTCTTCTGAAACGTGTTCAAAATCGCTTTAACAAAACCTCCCAAAAATCTTGGCAGCTTGAACGTATAAAATTTCATAGTTAACCCTCCCATCAATTCATGCCGTGCAGTAGGAGACTATCCTGTCTAGATGAAAAATATACCATCGATTGCAGACCTCCGCAAAAAAGGCTACATGAGATTTCTGCTCATGTAACCATATTTATGCGACCACAACTTGGCCTATACCTTCCGTATGCGAATGCAGCAGATTGAGGGTCAATTCGTTCCATAGTAAATGGGCGTTATCACCTATTGCCGGACAGCGCTTTCCGCCGCCTCTCGAATGGCCTTGATCGCTCCTGCGCGGTCACTGCGGCCGAACACTGCATTACCTGCCACAAGCACATCCGCCCCTGCTTCAGCTACAAGCGGTGCCGTAGCTTCGGCTACTCCGCCGTCTACCTCGATAAGCAGACCCTTGTGACGGATCTCTTCAGCCCACTCCCGGAGCTGCGTAATCTTATGCAGTGTGCGCGGAATGAAGGCCTGCCCGCCGAAGCCCGGATTGACGGTCATCACAAGCACCATATCCACATCCTCCAGGACCTCACGCACCGCAGCAGCCGGCGTAGCCGGATTAATGGCCACCCCTGCCATCAGGCCGAGCTCCTTGATCTGATGGATTACACGATGCAGATGCACGCAGGCTTCGGCGTGTACCGTAATCACAGAAGCGCCCGCTGCCGCAAAATCAGCGATATAGCGTTCCGGGTTCTCAATCATTAAATGTACATCCAGAGGTAAAGAAGTATGGGATCTCACCGCGGACACAATCGCGGGACCCAGCGTAATATTCGGCACAAAATGTCCGTCCATCACATCTACATGAATCCAGTCCGCACCGCTGGCTTCCGCTTCGGCCACCTCTGCGCCCAGCGCTGCGAAATCTGCTGACAATATGGAAGGAGCAATTTTTACCATAATTTTAGTACCTCCGCTTTTTATCTTTCATTTCATTAAAGAACAGCTTGTAATGCTCGTAACGGCTATCTGCAATATCCCCTGACTTCCAGGCTTCTATCACCTTGCAGCCCGGTTCGTGCAGATGGCTGCAGCCGCGGAATTTGCAGTTCTCCGCATAAGAGGCGAACTCCCGGAAGCACACGGACAGCTCATCCACTCCCAGCTCCAGGAAATCCAGCTGGCTGAAGCCCGGAGTGTCGGCCACAAATCCTCCATTACCTATATCCATCAGCTCTACATGGCGTGTGGTGTGCCGTCCGCGCCCGAGACGGAGGCTGATCTCTCCTGTCTCCAGCGCCAGGCCCGGTACAAGGCGGTTGAGCAGTGTGGACTTCCCAACGCCCGACTGTCCCGAGAAGACGCTGATGATACCGGCCAGACGCTGACGCAGCTCATCCGCACCTGATCCGTTCAGCGAGCTTGTGACCATGACCTCGTAACCAATCTGCTCATATAGAGCTTTGACAGCTTCCGTAGCCTGCCCTTCATCATCGGCCAGATCCTGCTTCGTGAGCACAATCAGTGTCTCCAGGCCGGAATGCTCGATATGAACCAGGAACTTGTCCAGCAGATTAAGATTCATATCCGGCTCCCGCACGGAGAACAGCAGCACCGCGAGCTTCACGTTAGCCACCTGCGGACGGATCAGCTCCGATTCACGGGGAAGCAGCTCATCTACCATGCCCTCTCCGTTCTCGGTCAGCACATAGATTACCCGGTCACCGACCAGCGGCGCAATCCCTTTCTTCTTCAGAATGCCGCGCCCCCGGCACTGTACCGCCTCTTCCTCAGTTACAATCTGTTCATCCTTGAGCGGCTTAACATAGTAATATCCGCTTAACGCTTTGATTATGATTCCTTCAAGCATACATGCTGAGCCTTCCTCTCCTGATATTTACGCAAATGACCCAAGTGTGTAGAACCCCGGGTCATTTCGCTGCTTCAGCCCTGCCCGTATTCCCGGCAGCCCGGCTGAAGCATATCTCTGTTCTATTATTTATGGCCTTTATCTTTGCCTGGCTTGTTGTCAGAGCCCTTACCGTTAGCTTTTCCCTTGCTGAGGGCGGAAGCCAGCTCATTGTTATTCTGTCCGTTACCCGGAACATAACCCGTCTGGTCCGTCTCGCCCGTAACCTCTCCTTCTCCAGTGTCCGGCGGAATAATCGCCGGCTCTGCTGTCGGCTCGGGAGCCGGAGTCTCAGTAGGCTGAACAGGCTCGGTAGGAGCAACAGTCGGCGCAGGTGTCTGTGTCTCTACTGGAGGCGGTTCAGGCTGCTGCACCGTGTTATTCTTGACATCGACATAAGTGATCGGATAAGTCTCCAGGAACTCCCCGTCCCGGTATACTGATACCATACCATCTTTGTTAGGGGCAAGCAGCATGTTCACGGATAAGATCTGGCTTTTGCCAATCGTGCGGGTGCCCCACTCCTGGTTCTCGCCTCCGTTGCGCGCATCGGCAAACACAATACGGATCTTGCTCTTCTTGCCCTCCGCAGCCGGTGATACTGGAACATTGAACGTAAATTCCAGAGCTTCCGGGGGATACCCTGTGCTGATGTAGATCGTAATCTTCTCGCCTGGAGGGACCAGATCCCCTGCCTCATAGGCCCACTGCTTCGTAACCTCACCCTTCTTGTAAGTGAAGCTTGGCTCTTCCTTGACCGCATCCAGCACTAGACCTACACTCTCCAGCGCAGCCTTGGCTTCCTTCTCCGTCTTCCCGATGAGATCCGGCATTTGGGTGCTTTCTTTACCTTTGCTCACGATTAGTTTGATATTTACCGTATCAGGATCATATTCAGTGTCTGCGGCAGGCTCAGAGCTAATGACCTTACCCTTGGCAAATTCCTCACTGAAGCGTTCATCAGGAGTGATTCTGCTCTGGGCTATGCCAAGCGCGATTAACTCCTTGACGGCATCGTCATAACTCAGGTTAGAGACATCCTTAAGCTTGGGAAGAACCTTGGCGGCACTTACCGTCAGAATAATATGAGTTCCTTCTTTGACCATCGTATTGGTCTTGTTCTGCTTCCAGACAATATTCTCTTCGAAATTAGGATTATATTCAACCAGCGCGGGCTCCTCGGCAAACAGCCCCACAGCCTCAAGCTCAGCCTTGGCCTCCTGGAAGGTCTTCCCCGTCACCGCAGGCACCGAGACTTCATCGACCGACAGCTTGGAATTGACATACCATACAATTCCGGTCATGGCGATTAACACGACCAGCGTAAGGCTGATCCACAGCGCTGCACGGCCCTTGCGCTTCACAGCAGCAGGCGGCGGAGCTTCCTCCATACTGCGGATTCGCTCCTCTCCGCCGCCACGGCTGCTAAGCCCGCGCTGCAGCGGCTTGATCGCCGGAATGATGCGTGTTCTGTCCTCATCATCATCGTCCTGGAACAGCATCTTGGCTTCGCTGCGCCGTTCAGGCAGCAGACAGGTCTCCAGATCCTGCAGCATTTGCTTGGCCGACTGGTAGCGCTCCTCCGGGTTCTTGCGCATCGACTTCAGGATTACATTCTCCACGCTTTGCGGAATCAGCGGATTCAGCAGTCGCGGCTCCTCGAATTCCTCCTGCAGATGCTTCAGCGCCACGCTGATCGGACTCTCTCCTAAGAAAGGCAATACACCCGTAAGCATCTGATACAGTACGATGCCTAGGGAGTAGAGGTCCGACTTCTCGCCTGTAGTTACGCCCTTGGCATGCTCCGGCGAGAAATAATGCACGGAACCGACCACCGACCCCGTCTGGGTAATCGTAGTGGACGTAACCGCCCGGGCGATCCCGAAGTCGGTAACCTTAACCCGCCCGTTACGTCCAATCAGAATATTATGAGGCTTAATATCGCGGTGAATAATCTGGTTCATATGCGCATGATCCAGCGCATCACAAATCTGCGAGGCAATCCGCACGGATTCATCCACCTGCATCGGTGCCCGCTCTTTGATAATCTCATTCAGGTTCTTGCCTTCAATATATTCCATAACGATATAATGGACTTCATCTTCCTGGCCGACATCGTATATGCTGACTACGTTGGGATGAGATAATGATGCAGCTGATTGCGCCTCCCGCCGGAACCGGCGGATGAATTCCTCATCATGCACAAATTGATTGCGCAGTACTTTGATAGCAACATTCCGGTTAAGCAGAATATCATGGGCTCTATAGACAAGCGCCATGCCTCCTCCGCCGATCCGTTCGATGACTTGGTAACGGCCGCCCAATTCGTGACCGATCATCTTTCCCACTCCTTTGTCTCGGGCACTGCGGCCTCTCCTTGGTGTTCCAGCATAGCAACGCTTATATTATCGCTGCCGCCCGCAAGCAATGCCAGTTGAAGTAATCGCTCTGCTCTTTCTTCCAGAGATATTTCATTGATTCCAGCTACCTTGCCCAGATGCTCCAGACTGACATAATTGCTGAGTCCATCACTGCACAGCAGCAGGAGCTCACCAATTGCAAGCGTAACATATGCCAGATCCGCGGATACCACTGTATCCGTCCCCAGCGCCCTGGTAAGCACATTGCGGCGCGGATGATTATCCAGCTCCTCCAGACTGATCTGGCCGTTCCTGAACAGCTCATTCACCAGCGTATGGTCCTCGGTTAGCTGCCTGGCTTCACCGTCCCGGATCAGATAAGCCCTGCTATCTCCGATATGGCCGATATAGCCTGCCGACCCTTTCAGCAGTGCAGCAACGATGGTGGTCCCCATATTATGGAGCTTCTCATCGCTCTGAGCTTCTCTGTGAACTGTGTTATTGGCTTCCATGATGGCGGTAGTCAGCGCTTCCTTCAGCTCTGCCTCCGGGAGATCAGGCTCCAGCTGATCCAGAATACCCCTGACCGTCTCAAGTGCAAGCCTGCTCGCGGTATCGCCAGCCAGATGCCCCCCCATCCCGTCGGCAATAATGCCGAGGGTATAACCGTGGCGCGTAGCGCCGATCCAGACTGAATCCTCATTGACGGTACGTACCCGGCCAATGTCGCTGGCTTGAACTGTTCTGATCAAATATCCTCACCCCAACTCCATATGTTTGGCGCGCAGCTGTCCGCATGCGGCCGCAATATCATGGCCTTGCTCACGGCGGATGGTAACATTCACGCCATGATCGGCCAGTATACGCTGAAATTCAAAGATATCATTGCGGGAAGTCCGGACATACTTGCGCTCAGGCACATGATTGACCGGAATCAGATTCACATGGCAGAGCATGGTCTTGAGCACACCCGCCAGCTCCTCTGCATGCTCCTTCTGATCATTCACGCCGCCGATCAAGGCATACTCGAAGCTGATCCGGCGGCCTGTCTTAGCCTGATAGTAGCGCAGGGACTCGATTACATCGTCGAACGGATAACGGCGGTTCACCGGCATCAGCTTGGAACGGAGCGTATCGTTAGGAGCGTGAATCGAGATCGCCAGATTAATCTGTGTATCTTCATCCGCGAATTTGTAGATGTTCGGCACAATTCCGCTGGTGGATACTGTGATATGGCGCTGGCCAATATTCAGGCCCTTCTCATGGATCATCAGACGCAGGAATCTCATGGTTGCATCATAGTTCTCGAAGGGTTCGCCTGTACCCATAATGACAATGCTGCTTACACGTTCGCCGCGCGCATCAAGGATCTGCTGGGAACGGACAACCTGGGCAACGATCTCCCCTGCAGTCAGGTCCCGCTTGAGTCCGCCAAGGGTAGATGCACAGAAGGTACAGCCGATCCGGCAGCCTACCTGGGTGGTCACACACACGCTGTTGCCGTAATTATGCTTCATAATAACTGTCTCAATCGCATGATCGTCA
Source organism: Paenibacillus sp. FSL R7-0333 (assembly GCF_038000365.1). Classification (NCBI taxonomy): domain Bacteria; kingdom Bacillati; phylum Bacillota; class Bacilli; order Caryophanales; family Paenibacillaceae; genus Paenibacillus; species Paenibacillus sp. FSL R7-0333. The sequence goes on along the minus strand of NZ_JBBOBZ010000001.1, from coordinate 2,961,218 downwards.
TGCAGACCGAACAGGAATTTCACGGTGCCGTCCTTGGACTCCAGCTTCGTAATCTCGGTGAGTGCCGAAATACTGAACTGATCAACCAGCTTGGCTCTGAGTGCCTTGGAGAGGTTGCTCATGGATTCGAAGTCATTGACCCGCTTCACATACAGCCAGTCAAAGATCTGCCCGCCGCGAAAAGCAGGCTCTCCATTGTCCTTGGCCCATTGCTGCAACTCTTCTAAAGAAAAATCATATATTAAAGGTTTCATTGTATTTTTGCACCTGTGCTTTCATAAATTATATGCGTATTGTTTCTCATTCTTCCTATTTTAACACAAAACTCAGAACCGGTAAAAGAAAAGCCCGCCGCGCGGAGGAATCTGCGGGCGGGAAGCTGTAGTCCTGAAGCACAATCACTATATTACAAGAGTCGCTCCAGCCGGGCAATATAGAAGCCGTCGCTGCCATAATGATGCGGGAGCAGCTGCATGCCGTCACCGGCAGCAAGCGCGGTTCCCTTCAGCCGCTCCCAGACGGCTGACTTGAAGCTGACCTGCGCGAAGCCGGGATTGCGCTCCAGGAAAGCAGCGACAACCCGGCTGTTCTCCGCCTGCTCGGTAGTACAAGTGCTGTAGACCAGCACGCCTCCCGGCTTCAGCAGCCCGGAGACCGATTGCAGCAGCTCAAGCTGCAACGCAGCTACGCTTGCAATATCCTCCGGCTGCTTGCGCCATTTCAAGTCAGGCTTGCGGCGGATGACCCCAAGCCCCGAGCAAGGAGCGTCCAGCAGAATCCGGTCATAGGATTCCGGCTGGAGGGCTGCACCCAGTTCCAGGGCATCCCCGCTTGCGGTGGTAATGCATTCCAGGCCGAGGCGTGCTGCCTGCTCGGCAATCAGCCCCGCTTTATGCTCATGCAGGTCATTAGCCAATATGGAGCCTTCGTCCTTCATCAGCTCGCCCATGTGGGCACTTTTGCCGCCGGGGGCTGCGCAGCAGTCCAGCACCTTCATTCCGGCTTCTGGAGCGACAACCTCGGCTACCAGCATCGAGCTCTCATCCTGAACGGACAGATAACCGTCCCGGTACCAGGAGGTCAGCGCCAGATTGCCGCCGCCTCTGATAACCAGCCCGGCAGGACTCACCTTCGATTCTGCGGCATCCAGACCGGCTTCAAGCAGTTCTGCCAGCATGGCCTCCCGGCTAATCATTGTTGTATTGACACGAACACTGACTGCGGGCGGCTCATTATTCGCCGCACACATGGCTTCTGCCGTATCCGGGCCGTATTCCGCCGACCAGCGCTGCACCATCCACAGAGGATGGGAGTGCAGGATGGAGATCCGCTCTTCCCGGCTCAGCCCCTCAGGCAAGACCGGCAGATCTCCGGCCCGCAGCACACTGCGCAGCACGCCATTGACCATTCCCGAGATGCCCTGATGGCCGCGTCTCTTGGAGATATTCACAGCCTCGTTAACAGCTGCATGCGAAGGCACACGGTCCAGATACATGATCTGGTACAGGCTTAGCCGCAGCAGGCTCCTTACCCAGGGCTGCAGCTTGGCCATCCCTTTGCTGACGAAGCTGCTGAGGACATAATCGAGGGTAATCATCCGTGAGAGGGTTCCGTACACCAGCTCTGTAGCAAGTCCCGTATCCTCCCGGCTGAGGTCCGCTTTCTGGAGGCTGCTTCCCAGCAGCAGGTTGCTGTAAGCACCCTGTTGCTCTACGCGCACCAGAATATCAAGAGCAACCTCACGCGCAGAAGCTGGCGCAGCAGGCTTGCCGCCCGGCCGATTCCGGCCCGCTCCGCCGGTTCTGCCGGAGGCAGGCTTTGTGCCGGAGGCCGCAGGCTGATGACCGGAAGTACGCAGACGTTGTCCGCCGCCTCCCTTACCGCCCGCGCTCAACCGAGCACCGTGCGGGGTGCGAGGGTTGCACCACGGCTGAAGTCGGCTGCGCTCATGGCTTTTTTGCCGGCAGGCTGGACGCTTGTAAGCCGCAGCGTCCCGTCACCCGTCTTCACCTCAACGCCGCGTTCGCTCACGGACAGCACGGTGCCCGGAGCCGCGCTACCGCCCGGCTGTTCCTCATCCTGCGGCTTCACCGCTGCCCATGCCTTGAAGGTCTCGCCGTTCCACAGGGTGAACGCACCCGAGAACGGCACCAGGCCGCGAATCTGGTTGTATAGCTCCAGCGAGCCCCGGCTCCAGTCGATCCGTTCATCTTCCCGGTTTAGATTCGGCGCATAGGTTGCTTCACTGTCATCCTGCACGGCAGCTTCTACACGGCCGGCTGCCAGTCGCGGCATCTCTGCCTTGAGGAGCTCCCGTCCGGCCACGCTTAGCTTCTCGAACAGCGTGCCTGAAGTATCGTCATCCTCTATCGCTACCTCCACCCGCGAGATCATATCTCCGGTGTCCAATCCTTCCGCCATATACATCAGTGTTACACCGGTCACCTTCTCGCCGTTCATGATACAGCGCTGTATCGGAGCACCGCCCCGGTACTTGGGCAGCAGTGAGCCATGAACATTCACACATCCGTTCGCCGGCAGCTCCAGAACGCTCTTCGGAAGAATCTGTCCATAAGCGGCGGTAACAATCAGATCCGGCTCATAGGCAGCCAGCTCAGCCACCGATTCAGGGCGGCGCAGCCGTTCGGGCTGAAGGACCGGCAGTCCCAGCTCCAGAGCAGCCGCCTTCACCGGGGATGGGACCAGCGTCTTCTTGCGGCCTTGCGGCCGGTCCGGCTGAGTCACCACAGCCACTACCTCATAGCCCTCTTCCAGCAGCATCCGCAGGGAGGGGACTGCAAAGGCCGGTGTTCCCATGAACACTATTCTCATTTCATTCACTCCTCAGTTTCACTGCGTTCTGCTGTGTATTCATAGACCTTCTCAGCAATGTCTGTGAACAGCACGCCATTCAGGTGGTCGATCTCATGCTGAAAAGCCCGGGCCAGCAGGCCGCTTCCGGTAATGGTCACTTCCTCGCCCTCGCGGTTCAGGCCACGTACAGTTACTGTCTCCGCACGGCGGACATCCCCGTTCAGGCCGGGAATACTCAGGCAGCCTTCGGGTCCGAACTGCTCCCCGTCCATACTGAGAATCTCGGGATTGATCAGCTTGATCAATCCATGCTCCTCATCGGCATCGATTACAATCAGCCGTTTCAGAATTCCTACCTGCGGGGCTGCGAGACCTACGCCTTCCGCGTCATACATCGTATCTGCCATATCATCGAGCAGTTTTTGTACATTGGGGGTAACGGTGGTTACCGTCTTCGCTTTTTTGTGCAATACTTCATCCGGTTCTTTCACAATCAGCCTGATTGCCATTTACACTAACACCATCCTTGTTCAAATATAAGAATGTATAGGTTTCTCGCTATACATTATCCTTCTATTTCTCGCCGAAACGGCAGGGCAAAACCGCCTTACCATTGTAACACGCCCGGGAATTACATCAACATCTGCGGATCGACATCGATGCTGATCTGCAGCCCCTTATCGCGGACAGAATCCTCCAGCTGCTCCGCCACCTGGCGGGCCAGTGCAATGGCGTCAATCGTACCGCGCCATTTGATAATGCACTGGAACCGGTAACGCCCCTTCAGCCGGGGCAGCGGCGAGGCCACCGGTCCCAGCAGATCCAGCGCATCCGAGGAGAGCTTGTCCAGGCTGCCGTACCAGCGCAGCTGTCTGGCTTTGCCCTGAATGCTGAGCGCATAGTTCTCTGCAAGCTTCAGCAGAAGCGGAAGCTGCTCATGCGACAGGGTAACCAGAATCAGCCGGCAATATGGCGGGTAATGCAGCTCTTTGCGGTGCTTCAGCTCGTCCCGGACGAATGAACGGTAATCATGCCCGCTGGCGTGGATAATCGAATAATGCTCCGGTGTATACGACTGGACCACCACCTCGCCGGGGAGCTGATGCCGGCCCGCGCGGCCGGCAACCTGCGTCAAGAGCTGAAAGGTCTTCTCCGCCGCCCGGAAATCAGGCAGATTGAGTGCAGAATCCGCAGTAATGACCCCAACCAGCGTTACATCGGGGAAGTCGAGACCTTTAGCAACCATCTGTGTGCCCAGCAGCACATCGGCCTTCTTGTCCCTGAATTGGTTCAGGAGCTTCTCATGCGAGCCCTTCTCCGTGGTCGTGTCCACATCCATACGTATAACCCGGATACCGGGGAACAGCTTGCCCAGTTCTTCCTCTACCCTTTGTGTGCCTGTCCCGAAGAAGCGGATATGCTCACTGCCGCATTCCGGGCACAGCTTGGGCGCAGGTTCTGCATGCCCGCAGTAATGGCAGCGCAGATTGTCGCTTCGGCTGTGATAGGTCAGCGAGATATCGCATTCCGGGCAGCCGGCAACGTAGCCGCAGCTCCGGCACATGACGAAGGTCGAGAAGCCTCTGCGGTTGAGCAGCAGCACTGTCTGTTCGCCACGCTCCAGCCTGCTCACCAGAGCGGCATGCAGACTGCGGCTGAACATGGAGCGGTTACCTTCCTTCAGCTCCTCACGCATGTCAACGACAGCCACCTTCGGCAGCTCGTTGCCCAGTGCGCGGCTCGGCATCTCCAGCAGAATCGGCGAGAAGTGGATGTCACTCTGCGATCTGGCGGCATGATAGCTCTCCAGTGAAGGTGTTGCAGAACCCAGAATTACCACGGCCCCGCCCTGCTCTGCCCTGCGGACAGCCACATCACGGGCATGATATTTCGGGTTCTCCTCCTGCTTATAAGAGCCTTCATGCTCTTCATCCATGATAATCAGGCCCAGATTGGCGAACGGGGCGAATACGGCTGAGCGTGCTCCGACCGCAACCATCGCCTTACCTTCGCGGATCTTGCGCCACTCGTCATAACGTTCGCCGACAGACAGGCGGCTGTGCATCACCGCCACCCCGCTGCCGAACCGGCCCTTGAACCGTTCCACCATCTGCGGAGTCAGTGCAATCTCAGGCACCAGCACCACTGCCTGCCGACCCTGCTCAATGCAGCGCTGGATCGTCTGCAGATAGATTTCCGTCTTCCCGCTGCCGGTCACCCCGTGCAGCAGGAAGACTTCATGCGTCTGCTGCTCAACAGTGCCCACAATCCGCTTGTAGACAAACTCCTGCTCCGCTGTCAGCGGAAGCGGTGTGCTTGGCTTGAAGTCCCGTCCCCGGTAGGGGTCACGGTAGACTTCGATTTCGGTGATCTCTATATACCCTTTGTCCGCAAGCGTCTTGACCGTACCCGCAGTGACCTGAAGGATCGCCAGAATATCCTTGAGCGGCATCGGCAGCATGGCTTCCATATCAATCAGATAGGAGAGCACTTCCTTCTGGCGCGCTGAACGCGCAGGGAAGCTGGAGAGCGACTCCCGCGCTGCTGACAAGCCAATAGCCAGGTCAACGGCCTTGAGCTTCTTTTTGCCCATCTTATCCTTGATCGACTGGCTCTCTGCCAGGACTCCGCGCCGCACCATGAACTTAACCGTCTCTGCAGCCTCGGGGAAGGTACGGGTCAGCAGCTTCATGGATACTTCGCTGTGACGCCTAACGAAGTCAATGATCTGCTGTTCTTCGTTGTCCGCCTCAAGAAAGAGCGGAAACAGCTCATCTGCGGGGGCACTGGACGCTTCCTCTGTATCTCCAAGCGAGATCAAACGCTCGGCTTTGCCCTTCAGGGCAGTCGGAAGCATCGCCTGCAGTGCGGAGATCCGTCTGCAGGCGTATCTTTGGCTCATCCAATCGGCCAGCTCAACCAGCTCCGGCGATAGGGGAGGAAGCAGATCCAGTACTTCTACAATCGGCTTCATCCGGGAGACACTGCCGGTCTCCCCTGATTCCAGGGACACTACGAACCCCTGGACCGTACGGGGGCCGAACGGAACAGCGACTCTGCTGCCCACTTCAATCCACAGCTTCAGAGCATCCGGGATAATATAGTCAAACGGCCGGTCGGTGCTGCGTACAGGAACATCGACAATGACCTTGGCAATATCCATTATAATAAGGCTCCGGCAACACGCTCAGCTGCCAGCCGCAGAATCCGGCGCGCCACCTCATCCTTGGAAGCCAGCGGAAGATCAAGCACCAGGCCTTCGGCATCATACACTTTGACGATGTTGGTATCCGTGCCGAATCCCGCACCCTCCATGGCCACATCATTGGCTACAATCAGATCGAGGTTCTTGCGGACCAACTTGTCCTTGGCATAGACCTCAGCATTTCCGGTCTCGGCAGCAAAGCCGATCAGGAACTGCTTGTCCTTGATTCTGCCCAGGCTCTCCAGAATATCAGTCGTCTTCACCAGCTCAAGCGTCATGGTGCTGCCGCTCTTCTTAATTTTCGAGTCACTGCTCTCGCGTGGACGGTAATCCGCAACCGCCGCTGCTTTCACAAGAATATCGCAATGACTCCAGCGGGCCATGACTGCATCGTGCATCTCCTGTGCTGACTGGACGCGGATCAGATCGATACCGGCATCACGGGGCGGCGCCTCATCGGTACGCGCGGCAATCAGCGTCACCGCAGCACCTATGGCGCGCGCGGCGCGCGCGAGGGCGAAGCCCATTTTACCCGAGGAATCATTGGAGATATAACGGACAGGATCAATACGTTCTACCGTGCCTCCTGCGGTAATCACCACTTTTTTACCGGCAAGCGGTCCGGAGGTCTTCTCCTTCTGCAATACAAAAAAGTTCTCAACCACCTTCACGATCTCTTCCGGCTCCTCCAGCCGTCCCTTGCCCACATACCCGCAGGCCAGCAGCCCTTCACCGGGCTCAATAAACTGAACACCTCGGTTATAGAGGGTATCCATATTGCTGAGGACCGCCGGATGCTGATACATATGGACATTCATCGCCGGAGCTACCATAATAGGCGCTGTTGTAGCAAGCAGCGTGGTGGACAGCATGTCGTCTGCCAGCCCGTGGGCCATTTTGGCGATAATGTTGGCCGTAGCCGGCGCAATCAGGACCAGGTCGGCAGCATCAGCCAGATCAATATGTGAAATCGAAGACGGGTCCCGCTCCTGGAACGTATCACTGTACACCCGCTGCTTCGACAATGACTGGAGCGTCAGCTCCGTAATGAACTGCTTGGCCGATGACGTCATAATGACATGCACCTCGGCGCCCTTCTGGGTAAGCTTGCTGGTCAGCGCCGCGGCCTTATACGCAGCAATCCCGCCGGTAATTCCGAGTATAATCGACTTCCCTTGTAAGCTCTTCAATCTGATCTCCCTCCGTTCCTCAATCTGCACCCATTCTATATTCTGCTATGAAAAGAAGAAATGAAAATCTTCATATTTACGGCTTCGTTATGTCATATTTACGCTAAAAGAAGTCTGTGCTTCACATGATCCTTATATATAGAGAAAAAAATAACAACCTTCCGGTTGTCAGGAACAGCCCGGTACGGGCCATTATCACTTCATTGTGCAGCTTCAGCGGGCAGAAACGGCTGCGCCGCCCTTATTCAAGGGACGGCACCATTTCAGGGGACTATTCCTCGCCGCGCGTTACTATAATGCGGTCTTCATAGATTTCTTCAAGTGCAACCCCAACGAATTTGTGGGATTTCGGAGCGATGATATCGGTCTTTCCGCCTTCACGGAGTGCTCTGGCCCGGCGGGCTGAAGCGACTACCAGGGAATACTTGCTGTCGACCTTAGTCACCAGTTCGTCAATGGATGGATATAGCATGTAAGGCACCTCTTCATCTTTTACTGTGGATAGTGTACCAATCCTGTAGAACCGATCATCTCACCTTACAATGTTCGGCGATAATAATACTTTCTATTCGCTTGCAGGCCAGATCAATCTCATCATTCACCACGGCATAATCATAGTGCCGGATCAAACCGATCTCATCCTCGGCCACAGACATGCGGTGGCTGATCACATCAGGATGCTCTGTTCCGCGTCCGCGAATACGGTCCTTCAACTCGTCCATGGACGGGGGAAGAAGGAACACAAAGATACCTTCGGGGAATTTCTCTTTGACCTTGAGTGCTCCCTGAACCTCAATCTCCAGAATAATATCTCTTCCGCTCTCGAGGGTTCTCTCTACAAAGTCACGCGGAGTACCGTAATAATTGCCTACGTACTCCGCATATTCCAGCAGCTTGTCGCCTTCAATCATATCGGCGAACTGCTCTCTGGATTTGAAAAAATAATTGACTCCGTTCTCTTCACCTGCACGCGGAGAGCGTGTGGTGGCAGAAACGGAATAGACGAGTTCAGGCATCTTCGGCCGCAGCGCTGTGCATACCGTGCCTTTGCCGACACCGGAAGGGCCGGATAGTATAATCAGCAATCCTTTTGACATAGTACACTCCAATTGTTGTTATTCGTCGTTATCGTCGTCTTTGCTGGATAGGCGGTGAGCTACCGTCTCAGGCTGTACAGCCGAGAGAATCACATGGTCGCTGTCGGTAATAATGACAGCCCGCGTCCGCCTCCCGTAGGTGGCATCGATCAGCATATGCCTGTCTCTGGCCTCCTGGATAATTCTCTTAATCGGTGCCGATTCCGGGCTGACAATGGAAATAATACGGTTCGCTGACACGATATTCCCAAAGCCGATGTTGATTAATTTGATTGCCATGTTCCGGTTGTTCCCCCCATAAGTAACATCATAGCTTGCTCCCTGGTTCCTGTCATTCCAGGTTCGCCGCCTGCTCCCGAATCTTCTCGAGCTCCGCCTTCATATCAAGCGTCAGATTCACAACCGCCAGATGACTGCACTTCGACCCTATTGTGTTGGTCTCCCTGTTCATCTCCTGGATGAGAAAATCAAGCTTGCGTCCGGCAGGCTCGCTGCCCAGCAGCAAGGCCCGGCACTGGCCGAAATGGCTGTGAAGCCGGGTCAGCTCCTCATCTATATTGCAGCGGTCGGCGAAAATAGCCATCTCCATGCCGAATTTATGCTCATCCCAGGGGAAGCTCCCGTCATTCAGCAGGTTAAGCCGTTGCCGCAGCTTCTCGCGCTGCTCCTCCACAACCAGAGGCGCATATCTGCTGATTCCGGCATGCAGCTCTTCCAGACGGTCAAGTCTGCGCGTCAGATCGGCCGCCAAATAGGAGCCTTCCCGTCCGCGCATCTCCAGCAGGGCCTCCAGACTAAGCTGGAGACCCTGCTCCAGAAGATCTGCAAGTTCTCCGGAGGAGTCAGCAGCAGCCGTCTCTTCCTTCGGTTCCATTACACCGGGCATAGCAAGGATATCCCGCAGGGACAACTCTCCCTTGAAGCCATACTCCCGGACCAGTACCTCCGCTGCATCAAGATAGGAGCTCACCCTGCGGCGGTCCAGCACATGCGTGTCAGCCGCCCCGTCGGTGAGTTCTCTATTAATAATAACATCTACCCGTCCCCGTCTGATATGAGCCTGAACCATTCTGCGCAGCCTATCCTCATACCCCGTCCATTCCCTGGGCAACCGCAGCACAACTTCGCAGTACCGGTTATTCACCGATTTGACCTCGAACGTTATCTTGTGTCCGCCGTATTCCAGGGCTGACTGACCGTATCCGGTCATACTATATGACAACGGAATCACATCCATTACACTATTGTAATTGATTATTACTAGCGAAACAAGGGGGATAACTTACGTCCTTGCTTCTCCCAAATATACTCCAGCAGCTGCACGCTCATATCATAGAACATAAACGGTGTAATCAGATAGATTCCGTTAAAATGTGCAATCGCCGCATCCAGCAGCTCCTTGGCGATCAGCACCCCTTCGGCCCGGCCCGCCTCGCCTTCGAGTCCGGCCATCCGGCTGCGGACCTCGGCGGAGAGCTGAATGCCGGGAACCTCATTATGCAGATACTCTGCATTGCGTCCGCTGGCCAGCGGCATAATGCCGATGAAGATCGGAATATCCAGGTGCTCGGTAGCCTTGGCAATCCGGGCAATCAATTCAGGATCATACACGGGCTGGGTCATAATATAATCCGCACCCGAGGCAATCTTCTTCTCCAGGCGCTCGACCGCTTTGTCCAGATGCTTGACATTGGGATTGAACGCTGCCCCGATGACGAACTTCGCGTTCTGCTTGAGCGGCTTGCCGGAGAAGGCCACGCCGTCATTGAGCTGCTTGATCATACGTATAATTTCAAATGAAGTCAGGTCATAGATCGAGCTTGAGCCGGGCAGATCCCCGAACCGGGCAGGATCTCCGGTCACGGCCAGCACATGGTCAATCCCCAGCGCGTCGAAGCCCATCAGATGCGACTGGGTGCCAATCAGATTGCGGTCACGGCAGGCAATATGCACCAGCGGCCGCAGGCCTGTGCGGGCCTGCACCAGATGCCCCAGCGCCATATTGCTCATCCGGGTGACAGCAAGCGAATTATCGGCGAGCGTCAGCGCATCGGCTCCGGCCCGTCGCAGCGCCTCCGCCCCCTTCATGAACTTCGCGATGTCCAGATCGCGCGGAGGGTCAAGCTCTACGATCACAGTGTGGCGTTCCTTGACCAGATCGACAAGCGTCGGTTCGCCGCCTCCCTGTCCCCCGTCATCCGCCAGGTGCTCCTGCACCGCAATGCTCTCAGGCGCACTGAAGGCAGCAGGCTCAGGCAACGGCTCCACCACATAGCCCTTCAAGGCAGCGGAGATTTCAGCGATATGCTTAGGAGTGGTGCCGCAGCAGCCCCCGATAATCCGGCTGCCCATATCCGCGAACACCGGAGCCATCTGTCCGAAATATTCCGGCGAGGCGCCATAGCGGTACTGGCCGTCTACATAATCGGCTACGCCCGCATTCGGATAGATCGACACCGGCAGCGCCAGCTTGCCCTGTAGCGTACCCAGCGCACGCTTGATCCCGTTCGGTCCGGTGTTGCAGTTGAAGCCGATCACATCCGCTCCGTCCTGCTGCAGAATATGGAACGCTTCCGGCAGGGTTAATCCGTCCAGCGTACGCGCTGAATCGTCCACAGCCAGCTGGCAGATTACGGGCAGCGTACTGAGCTTACGCACAGCCTTCAGCGCCAGATGAAGCTCCTCGACATCATAGAAGGTCTCCAGCATGATCCCGTCCGGCGCTTCCTCCAGAAGCGCGGCAATCTGCTGCGAGAAGAATTTCTTCAGCTCGGCGGAGGACAGATTGGCCCGTTTTCCGGCGCGGATCGAGCCGATCGCACCGACAACATACCCGTTCTCGCCGGCAGCCCGGCGGGCAATGCGGACCCCCGCACGGTTAATGTCCGCCACCTTGGCCTCCAGTCCGAACTTAGACAGCTTGTCGTAGTTCGCGGAGTAGGTATTACTCTCCAGCAGTACAGCACCTGCATTGATATAGCTCCGGTGCACATCCTCAATGACCTCCGGTGAGGTCAGATTCAATTCCTCGTAGGAGATGCCGACAGGGAAACCCTTTTGATACAAAAAAGTTCCCATCGCTCCGTCTCCGACCAACACGTTATTCTCCCATGCAGAGCGCAAATCCGGCTTCACCGCAAGAACCTCCCCTTACTGACAACATTAGTTTCATACTAATGTAACATAAATCGGGATGGATGATAAGCTTTAGCGGGCAAAAGAGGCGGCCGTCCGTTATTCTTGTATGCCAGTCCGGCAAATGATTCATACTACGCTTAATCTTGCCAGAAGGAGACTGTAGGAATGAAGAAAAAAATAAGAAAACTGCTGCTGCGCAAATATGCCGTAATTCTCCTGCTGTCGGCGCTCTCGCTGCTGTACCTGTACCTGCTGGACTTGATGTTAGGCTACGGCGCGGAGAATATCCGCTATATTCTGAATTATCTGCTCTATACTACCTCAGAGAAGCTGACTGCGGCTGTACTGGTGCTGCTGCTGATCGTGCCGGATGCCATCTATTGGGTGAGCGGCCGTCAGCCCGGCCGGGGAGCGGAGAAATGATCACGAACCGCCGTCACGATGACCAGCAGCACCGGAATGACTATCATTAAATAAGGATATACCCTGTACAGCAGGGTCCCGCCCTCATCGAGATGTTCAATGAAGCTGCGTGCATCCAGCATGGAGGTGAAGAGGATGATCAGTCCGCAGGGATAGAGCATTCTCCGGTACGGCAGCTTGAACAGGTCCGAGATTCCGATCAGCGCGGCAGCAAAGAAGACGGCCATTTTGAAAAACACCCCGATGATCAGCACCATAACCACGAAAATATCCACCCGCTGGATGATATCCGAAACGGAGATCTTGCTGATTGTCGGCATCAGCGGGAGCGGCGATCGCTCAACAATGTCAGCACCAAGAACCGAAACATTCAGCGCCATCGTGAAGCTGAGCAGCAGCGCGGAGAACACCATGGCGGCGGCGATGATCCACGGTCCTTTTTTGACACTGGACAAATACGGCATCAGCATAGTGAAGCACACCATCTCCCCGAACGGAAACATATAATTCTGATGAATCACCGAGCTAAGCACGGGCTGAAAGCCATTCTCCAGTACAGGCAGCAGTCTGTGCAGATTGATCGTACCGGAGAGTATCAGCATCACGGTCCCGAACAGGCCGATTCCCAGTACGACAAACGCGAATACAATGGACGTTCTGCTCAGCACCTCCACCCCCTTGTGCAGCACATAAGCTCCCGAGAGCAGCATCAGGGCACTTAGGATGAACAGCGGAGTATTATGCATGGTCGCCATTGCGAGCATGGTGCTGCCATCGCGCAGATCCCGGGCGGCCAGGTTGATGTAGAGAATAATATAGAGCAGGCCTACCGGTGCCCCGATATATTTTCCGAGAATTTGCCGTGTATAGGCTGTAAAAGGCTGGTCCGGGTGCTTGCGGTACAGATAAGCGTATCCCGTGAACATGATCAGCCCCGCCGCGCAGCCGAGCAGAATCGAGAGCCAGGCATCCCGCCCTGCCTCCATCCCCAGATTAACCACCAGCGCCGTGCCCAGCTCGAACAGCACCGTCAGGCTGAAGAATTCGCCGAGTCCGATTTTGACCTTACCCATATTCTGTGGACCTCCTCACCCGGTTACCCTACCGGCAGACTTAATGAATCTGAAATGAGTTGCTGCGCATATCCGTATGCCGGATAACCACATCCGCATCGAACCGGATTTCACAGTCTGCGAATACATCCTCCCATTGGTCCCTGACCTTCTTCCAGCCGTGCGGGTCCTGCCGCTGCAATGCCCGTCCAAAGCCGAGATAATCGCTGCCCAATTCTTTGGCGGTGCTTACCGCTGCTTGGATATGCTTCACACTTTCTTTTATAAGCCGTTCTGACAGCTCTTCCAGCACTTTAGGCGAGGTAAGATCGAGCGGATTCGGAGCTTCCTTGAGCGCTGCCTGCTGGGTGATCTTGACCGTAAAGACCGGATGCTCCGGGTCAGACGAATTGACCGCAAGCGACACCTGGGACTGATAGATATTGAAGGAGAGATAACTGCCCGCCTGCTGCTTAAGCAGAATTGGAAACTCTTTGATCCGATTATGCAAAAGAACGGTGCCGAGAGCAGCGTCACCCGTAAGCCAGCCCTTCAGCTTGTCATCCTTGAACGCCGCCAGGGAGGAGACTCTCAGGATCGACCGGGGTTCGATATTCTTCAGGCTGTCATTGCTGCCCGATGATGGAGTCCACTCCCCTCTGGTGTATACCCCGTTGATCACCGGACCGCCTCCTCTGATCTGAATCCCCCGGATCACATCATCCACGGCCATCCGGAAGTTATAGCCGAACTGCTTGGAGGTCGTCTCCAGCTTCTCCACGAGATCATTAGCCGGGATTTTGCTGAACACGGTCATTGTGGACATGATCTCACGCGCAGGCTGTCCCTTGGAGATGAAGATCAGACTGTTCAGCCGGGTATCGCTCTCCCGCTCCAGTACATCCAGAATGTCCTTGATGCCTTCGCGGGCGAACGCCTCCGAGATCACCAGCACCCGCACATGTCCCAGGGAGAGGAAGCGTGCCGTCTGGCGGGAAGCGTCTGCCAGTGCCTCGAACATCGTGCGGCCTGTTCCTGTGTACAGCGCAACCGGGGATATACCTCTGCTCTTCTCTCCGGAGATTTCCTCCGCCACAATCACTTGAAAGGACAGCTTGTACCGCTCAGCCTCAGAGTCGCCCTTGTCGATCGCTACCCCCGAGACAATCGCCCGCCGGTTGAGTTCAACACTGTCCCAGCAGCCGGTAAGCAGAAGCACTGGAAGGACAAAAAGTACACCTATGCCGCCTAAGATTCTATTCCTCACGCTTCTCCTCCTCAGTCCTGCTATTGCTATTCTTGCGGATTAACGGGGGGAGCTGCTCCTCATGACCGGTCGTTAGCAGCATGTAGTCCGGCATTTCCTCGCGCATCTGTGCCGGCGGCTTGTCCGCGCCGTTCAACCAGAGCGGAAGTCTGAGCAACGTGTCCTTCTGCCCTTTAATGGAGAGGGGGACGAAGGGGAAGAGATAAGGAACACCGAAGGATCTCAGGCTGTTCATATGTGCTACAAGCAGAATCATGCCCAGCGTAATTCCATAGAAGCCGAATATACTGGCCAGGACCAGAAAAGCAAATCTTATAATTCTCCCGGCAATCGCCATGTTATACGCAGGAAGGGCAAAGCTGGCGATCCCGGTTAACGCCACTACGATGACCATGATGGGGGTAATAATTCCGGCCTCTACCACCGCCGTGCCCAGAATAAGCGCACCGACCACAGAGACCGTCTGCCCGATGGCGCGCGGCATGCGCACCCCGGCTTCACGCAGAATTTCAAAGGCCGTCTCCATCAAGAGCAGCTCCACAAATGCCGGGAAGGGTACATTCTCCCGCTGGGAGAGCAGATTAATCAGCAGCGTCGTCGGTATCATCTCATAATGATAGGTGGTCAGCGCGAGGTAGACCGAAGGGCCCAGAATCAGAACGATGAAGCTCAAATAACGGACCAGCCGCATCAATATGGCAATGTCGAACCGCTGGGAATAATCCTCTGCAGATTGAAAAAACTGCGTAAACACCGCCGGAAGAATCAGCACAAACGGCGTGCCGTCCACAATAATAACCACCCGGCCTTCGAGCAGATTACCCGCAGCCACATCCGGCCGTTCCGTGTTGTAGATGGTCGGGAACGGTGTGAACGTCTTATCCTGGATTAATTCCTCAATGTACCCGGATTCCAGAATCTCATTCAAGGCAATCTTGTTCAGACGCTCTCTGGCTTCGCGGATCAGATCCTCCCCCGCAATCCCTTTCATGTACATCAGCGCCACATGGGTATGGGTCTCGGAGCCGAGCTTCAAGACCTCCAGGCGCAGCTTGGCGGATTTGATTCTGCGGCGGATCAGCGAGATGTTCGTAGCCACCGACTCGACGAACCCGTCCTTCGGACCCCTGACCACGAGCTGGGAGGAAGGCTCACTGACCGCCCGCTGCTCTCCGCCTCTGGTTCCGCACAGTATCGCTGACCGGCAGCCCTCCAGCAGAATCGCTGTGTCCCCGGAGAGAATAGCGAGCATGATTTCCTTCCAATTCTCCTGGAGCTCCGCATCACCTATCGCCATAGCACGGCTAAGGATCTGTTGCGGGAGCGAAGCTTGTTCCCGAGGACTGTCAGCGCCGCCAGCCGTGCTATCGAGGAACAGCTCCTCCGTATGATTCAGCAGCGAGCCCAGCACGAATTCATTCACGGAGGCGGAGTCCGCCAGCCCGCTCAGATGAATAGCAGCCGCTTCCAGCCGGCGTTCTCCCCCGATCTGGATTCTGCGGATAAGGAGATCCGGACTGCCGCCAAGCTCCGTCTGAATGTGGAGCAGACTTTGGGCGACCGTATCCGCGAGGCCCAGGGCAATACCACCCTCAGGTTGTCCCGGTCCCGGTGCAGTATCTGCTCCCGCATTCTGTGCTTTTCGGTTGGACCCTGACTTCATCTCCGCTCCTCCTCCCTGATTCTATGCAGAGTTCTATTATTCGCGGATATGCCTGCCATTATTCGGCTGCCTTTCCACACTCGTCCTGTTCCTCTTAAACAACACAACAAATCCCCTGCATCTGGGATGCAGGGGATTGCAAATAGTGATATGGGAATCAGATATCGACTGAGCCGGTGTATACCACCTGCGCAGGGCCAGTCATATACACATGATTATCGTCCTCGTTCCATTCGATGAACAAGTCGCCGCCCTTCAGGCTGATAACCGCCGAGCGGTCCGTCACTCCGTTCAGCACGGAGGAGACCAGGGTCGCGCAGGCACCTGTGCCGCAGGCCAGGGTTGGACCGGCACCGCGTTCCCAGACGCGCATGTCCACGTGGCCGCGGTTGACGACGGTGGCGAACTCTACGTTTACTTTACGCGGGAAGAGCGGATGAACCTCAAGCTTTGGTCCCCAGGTTGCGAGATCGAACGATACCGCATCGTCCACATAAATGACTGCATGCGGATTCCCCATGGAGACTGCGGTGAATCTGAACGCTGTGCCGTCCGCTTCAATCGGCTGGTCGAGCACAGGCTCTGCGTCGATTGCTACAGGAATCTGCGGTCCGGACAGGACCGGCTCACCCATATCCACCGTTACGCTCTCCACGATCCCGTCCTTCACCTTCAGGGAGACCTTCTGTTCTCCGGCGCCAATCGTCTCAATGACAATCTGCTCCGATTCCACCAGACCCTGCTCATATACATATTTGGATACACAGCGGATCGCATTGCCGCATTGCTCAGCCTCGGAGCCATCGGAGTTCATGATACGCATCATGTAGTCGCCGTGCTGCGAAGGAAGAATGTACACCAGTCCGTCTGCGCCGATGCCGAAGAACCGGTTGCACAGCGTAACCGCCAGCTCCGGGGCATTGCCCGGAAGCTCGTCCTCGCCGAATACGATAATAAAATCATTACCCAAACCGTGCATTTTAGTAAATTCCATTGTCAGGTCCACTCCTATAAGTAAGATCAGCTGTTTCCACATTCCTGGTTCATCATAAACCAAGCTTCTCAGTGAAACCAGCATACCTTATAGGAGTGGAGTGAGGCTATTGATTTTATGCTGAAAACTTTGTACTTTTTATCATCTGCCGTCCACCGCTGCGACTGCGGTTCTTCTTGCCGCCCCAGACGCTGCCCGCTCCCATCAGGAAGGTCGGGATTCCGGCCATGACCAGCACCAGGCACCATTCACGGAAGCTGAGCGGAACGGTCTTGAACACCGGCTGAAGCACAGGGAGGTACATTACAGCCAGCATTAAGAGGACAGAGGACAGGACAGCCAGGACCAGATATCTGTTCTGGAACGGATTCCGGTAGAAGACCGAGCGCGAGCTGCGGCAGTCGAACACATGAATGAGCTGGGCCATCACAAGGGTGGCAAAAGCAACCGACTGCGCGCGGATCAATTGCTGCGCGCTGCCTGGATCAATCCGCAGCGTCAGCCAGAAGGCGGCTAGGGTACAAAGTCCGATCAACAGCCCGCGGCTGACAATCTTCCAGCCCAGGCGGCGGGCAAAGATATTCTCCTTCGCCCCGCGCGGCTTGTGCTCCATCAGATCCTTCTCCGGCTGGTCTACGCCCAGCGCCATTGCGGGCAAGCCGTCTGTAACCAGATTGACCCACAGAATCTGGATCGGAACCAGCGGCAGCGGCAGCCCGAGCATCATGGCGAAGAACATGGTCAGAATCTCGCCGACATTCGAAGCCAGCAGATACCGGATGAACTTGCGGATATTCTCATAGATATTCCGTCCCTCTTCAATGGCGGCCACGATGGTCGAGAAGTTATCGTCCCCCAGAACCAGGGCCGAAGCCTCCTTCGTCACATCCGTGCCGGTAATCCCCATCGAGATCCCGATATCGGCAGCCTTGATCGCAGGCGCATCGTTCACCCCATCGCCGGTCATCGCGACGACATGGCCGTGGCGCTGCAGCGACTTGACAATCCGCAGCTTATGCTCCGGCGACACCCGGGCGTAGACGAACACGCTGTCGGAGACCTTATCCAGCGCGTCATCGTCCATCCGAGTAAGCTGGCTGCCGGTCAGGACCGTGCCGCCGCGCTGCAGAATGCCGAGCTGATGGGCAATAGCCTCTGCCGTCGTCCCATGGTCGCCGGTAATCATCACTGTCTTGATGCCTGCCCGGCGGGTCACGCTGATCGCATCGCGCACTTCCTTGCGCGGCGGATCGATCATCCCGGCCAGACCCACGAAGACAAGCTGGCTCTCCGCTTCCTTCTCGCTGCCGGCCGTTTCTCCGCTCCGCAGATCGCGGTAAGCCATCCCCAGCACACGCAGCGCGCCGGAAGCCATCTGTTCATTGGCATCCAGCACCTTCTGGCGCAAGGTCGGCGTGCAGGGCACGACTCCGCCCTCCCACAGCATATACGTGCAGCAATTCAGGAGCACGTCAGGTGCTCCTTTGGTGCAGATCATCCGGCCGCCGGGGTGATTCACAACCACCGACATCAGCTTACGTTCGGAATCGAACGGAAACTCTGTCTCCCGGGTATAGGTTACGGCAAGCGTCTGGGCAGTTAGTCCCATTTTGGCAGACAAAGCGACCAGCGCACCTTCCGTAGGATCGCCCTTCAGTTCCCAGACCGGCTGAGCGTTAGCCCCTTTATCGGCCTCTGCGCCTTTGCCTTTCTTTTTGCTGCGCGTGTCGGGGAAGCTCTCATAAATCTCTGCGTTGCTGCATAATGCACCCACCTGAAGCATGCGCCGGAGACTCTGGTCATTCTTCAGATCAACGGGCCGGCCTTTCTGGAGCACACTTCCTACCGGAGCATAACCTTCCCCTGATACCTCAAGGGTCCGTCCGGCGTTCCAGAGCTGGGTGACTGTCATTTTGTTCTGCGTCAGGGTTCCTGTCTTATCCGAGCAGATAACGGAGGCGCAGCCCAGCGTCTCTACCGAAGGCAGCTTGCGGACAATCGCCTTGCGCTTGATCATCCGCTGGACACCCAGCGCAAGCGCAATCGTCACAATGGCGGGAAGTCCTTCGGGAATAGCTGCCACCGCCAGACTCACTCCGGCCAGGAACATCGCCGTTGCCGGCTGACCATGCATAATTCCTGCCAGGACCACAACAATGGTCAGCCCCAGTGAGACGTAGATCAGTATCTTGCCGAGCTGCTCCAGACGGTGCTGCAGCGGGGTCTCCTGGGATTCGGTGTTCTGGATCAGATCGGCAATCTTGCCCATCTCGGTAGCCATACCGGTGCGGATGACCACAGCCCGGCCGGTTCCCCGGGTCACCATCGTACCCATGAAGCCGATATTCTTCTGATCGCCCAGCGGGATGTCTTCAGCATAGATCGCCGAGGCATGCTTGGAGACCGGCAGCGACTCCCCTGTCAGCGCCGACTCTTCGGCATAGATGCTGCTGCACTGCAGCCAGCGGACATCTGCCGGTATCCGGTCCCCGCTCTCCAGCAGGACGATATCTCCGGGGACCAGCATTCTGGCGGGAAGCACCTCCTGCTTCCCGCCGCGCATCACTTTGGCCGTAGGCGCGGAGAGCTGCTTCAGTGCTCTTAACGAACGCTCGGCGCGGAACTCCTGCACGAATCCGAGTACCCCGTTAAGCAGAATAATCGCGATAATCGTAATGGCGTCTAAGTATTCGCCGAGCAGGCCGGATACCAGAGTCGCCCCCATCAGCACCAGTACCATGAAATCCTTGAACTGATTGAGCAGCAGCGTAAAAGGTGATACCCTTTTGCCCTCAGACAGCTCATTGTACCCGCTCTCTTTGCGTCTTGCGGCGGCGTCCTCGGCGCTTAGCCCCGTTCCCGGCTGAACGCCGAACATCTCCTGCAGCTCCTCTGCACCGAGCCGGTGCCAGCTTTTTTGTTCCATAACTAATCTTTCCCCTCCCGGTCGTTTCTTGACTTCCGGCGGCGCACAGCTTTTCCACCTGTTCATGTCCAAGTGTATTCATGGTCGTCCCAAAATATCACCGCATCTAGGTTTCTCCTTTTGCGCGAACCGGTAAAAGTATGGCATCATAGAGGGAGTACTTTATTATCAGGCGACAGGAGAACCTTATCATGGCATTAGACGGAATTGTTACCCAAGCGATCGTGCATGAGCTTCAGCCCTTCATCGGTGCACGCGTCGGCAAAATATATCAACCCAGCACACATGACCTCATCTTCACCCTGCGCGGTGCGGGCGGCGGCGGCAAGCTGCTGCTGTCGGCGAACCCGACCTACCCCCGGCTGCACCTGACCGAGAGAAGCAGCATCAACCCGGCGGAAGCGCCGATGTTCTGCATGCTGATGCGCAAGCATTGTGAAGGCGGCACCATCGAGAGCATTACCCAGGTGGGGCTTGAACGAATTATTCATATCACCATCAGAACACGGGATGAGCTGGGGGATGTCTCCGCCAAAAAAATCATCATCGAGCTAATGGGGCGCCACAGTAACATCATTCTCACCGAGCTGGCCACGGGGACGATTATCGACGGCATTCATCATGTCACCCCGTCAATCAGCAGCTACCGGGTCGTTATGCCGGGAGCGGCTTATACCCAGCCGCCGCAGCAGCATAAGCTGAATCCGCTGCAGATCAGCCAGCCGGATTTCCTTACCCTGATAGCCTCGGCAGAGGAAGCGGCCCGCTACGCCGCCGAGCATCCTCAGGAGCCGGAGGAGGATATGATCGAGGGCGAGATCGCCGGACTGCTGGCCTCACTTGAGGCTCCGCAGGCTGACGGCTCGGGCGGCCCGGCCCCTTCAGCCGATCCGGCCGGCTGGCTGGTCCACGCCTTCAGCGGCCTGAGTCCGCTGATCGCCGGAGAGATCCTCCACCGTTACAAGGAGATAGGCGGAGAAGCTGAGGATTTCAGCAGCGGGATGGATAAGCCCGATCAGCTCTGGGAAGCCTTCCATTCCGTCATGGAGCCGGTCAGCAAGCTGGAATTCGCTCCAGTCACCGGTTGGAATGCCAAGGGCAAGCCGGTATTCTCAGCCATTCCGCTGAAGCTGATGAGCGGGAATGTGAAGCATTACAGCTCCATAAGTCTGTGCCTGGAGGATTATTACGGGGACAAGGCGGAGAAGGACACGGTCAAGCAGCGGGTCAGCGACCTGATCCGCTTCCTCGGCAACGAGCGCAGCAAGAACATCAAGAAGCTGGCCAACCTGCAAAAGGATCTGAACGAAGCCGAGGATGCAGACCAATTCCGGATCTGGGGCGAGCTGCTGTTCGCTTCCCTGCACACCGTGAACAAAGGCGACAAGGAAGCACAGCTAGTAAACTACTATGATGAGAATCAGGCGGAGATTACCGTTCCGCTCGACCCGCTGCTAAGCCCTACGGACAATGCACAGCGGTATTTCAAAAAATATAACAAGTACAAGAACAGCCTGCGGGTGATCGGCGAGCAGGTCAAGAAGACGCACGAAGAGATTGCCTATATGGAACTGCTGCTCCAGCAATTAGCCCATGCCTCACTGAATGACATTGAGGAGATCCGCGAGGAGCTGGTCAGCCAAGGCTATCTCCGCGACCGCAGCAAAAAAGGCAAGAAGAAAAAGAAGGCTGCCAGACCTACGCTGCAGGTATTCACTTCCTCTGAAGGGGTTGACATCTATGTCGGCAAAAACAATCTGCAAAACGAGTATGTCACCAACCGGCTCGCTGCGCCGAACGATACCTGGCTGCATACCAAGGATATTCCCGGCTCGCATGTGGTGATCCGCAGTGAGGAATTCGGCGATGCCACTCTGGAGGAAGCTGCTCAGCTCGCCGCCTATTACAGCCAAGCCAAGCAATCCAGCAGTGTGCCGGTAGACTGTACGCTCATCCGTTACGTGCGCAAGCCGAGCGGAGCCAAGCCGGGCTTTGTCATCTACGATCATCAGCGGACACTCTTCGTCACGCCCGATGAAGAGCGGATCAAGCAGCTGCCGAATGTGCTGCGTAGTTAAGGCTCCAGTTAAATGTGCAACCACATTACCCGGGCGAATTAGTGGAGTGGGCATGATGAGGCCACTTGGGTCGAATGTATGCGGAAAACAGCATACATCAGGCTCGCTCAAGGCGCGTGGGCCCAATGTATGCGGAAAACAGCATACATTGGGCTGGTGCGAAGGTAAACGGCACATTGTATGCTAAAAACCGAACACAACAATAGTAGGTGGTTTACTCTTACTGATCATGTGCTCTACTAACAGTAAGGATTGCTCTTACCAAAAAAACCTCCGTCCTGTAGCGCCTGCGCTAAGGGTCGGAGGTTTTTAGTGTCTTGTGTCTGTTTTTTTGTATCCTGTATCCTATGCCCTTTGCGCTGTGTCCTACAGTCAGCCTCTGGCAGCCTTAAGCTGCTCCAGCACAGCGGCAGGCACACTAACACTGCCGAGATCCCCGTGGAAAACAACGCCCTGCCGCGCACCATGGAAATCCGAGCCGCCGGTTACCCGCAGGCCGAATTCCGCAGCCAGTGCAAGGTAGCGCTCATGCTCTGCCGGTCCATGATCGGAATGATACACCTCGATGCCGTCCAAATCACATTCCTCCACAATTCTGCGCACCAGTGCGTCATCTCCGTAGATTCCCGGATGGGCCAACACCGCTGCACCTCCTGCTTCACGAATCCACTGGCAGGCCGTCTCCGGGGTAATGCGCGGAGGCGAGACATAGGCCGCCGCACCTTCGCCCAGATACTTGTCGAAGGCATCCCGCATATCTCCGGCTGCACCCAGCCGCACCAGCTCATCCGCGATGTGCGGACGGCCGATGCTCTCATCAGGCTTCAGCTCCCGGCCAAGCCCTGACACTACCTGCTCCAGGGTGATCGCAATGCCCAGCCCGCGCAGCTTCTCCAGAATTGCTTCATTACGCCCGAGCCGGATACCCCGCTGTTCCTCCAGGCGGGACAACAGCAGTTCCTGTTCTATGTCGATATAGTAACCGAGAACATGGATCTCCTTGCCGCTCTGCCGTGTGCTGATTTCTACACCGGGAACTACAGTAATCCCGTACCGCTTGCCTGCTTCCAGTGCTTCCGCTACTCCGCTGACCGTATCATGATCGGTAATGGCTACCGCTGCCAATCCAGCCTCGTAACCAAGCCGCACATTCTCTGCCGGCGGCTGCATGCCGTCCGAGGCCTGGGTATGGGTGTGCAGGTCGCATCTGCCGGCTGTATCAGCAAGACCCGCTGTAGCTAACTCCGCCTCTGAATGCCCGCTATGACTTGTAGGGTCTGTCATGGAATTCCTCCATTCTTTCAAGTAAGTTTACATACTTTCATGCAGCTACACGCAGCTAGCTATGCATATCCGTTACTGTCCGCCGGCATGCTGGCGCAGGAAGCTTAGGAAGGTTACCGCCGAGATCGGCAGCAAGGTCGATTTCAGATGAATGGCGTAGAATTGCCGTTTGAAGGAGGCATCCGTCAGATTGACAATCTTCAGCAGGCCGAGCGCTACTTCATGCTTGACCGACGAGGTCGAGATAATCGTAATCCCCAGCCCCGCCTCTACCGCCGACTTCACCGCTCCGGTACTGCCCAGCTCCATCACAATCTGCATCGCCGCAGGGGCAAGCCCGTTAGCCTCAAGCTGCTCCTCCATCACCCGCCGTGTACCCGAACCGCGCTCACGCAGCACGAACGGATAGGCGAGCGCCTGCGCCAATGTCACTTCTGCCTGAGCGGCCAGCGGATGCTCATGGGGCACGATCAGCTTCAGCTCATCGCCCATTACCGGCTCAATCACCATGTCCGGGTGGGAGACCGGCGCTTCAATAAGCCCGAAATTCAGCTGATGCTTATGAATCTCATCCATAATCTGTGAAGTGTTCATCACCTTCATCATAATCGAGATATGCGGATATTCCTTGCCGAAAGGCCCCAGCAGGCGGGGAAGCACATATTCACCTATGGTCAGGCTGGCTCCGAGCATCAGGCGGCCCTCCAGCATGTGGGTGAAGGCCGACATTGCCTGGTCCGTCTCTCGCATCAGCTGCATGCTGCGCACCGCGAACGGCATCAGCGTCAGGCCGGCCTCGGTAAGTATGATTTTTTTGGTGGAACGGTCGAACAGCTTGGTTCCGAAATAATCCTCAAGCGCCTGAATCTGCATCGTCACCGCAGGCTGGGTCATATGCAGAGTCTGCGCCGCCGCCGAGAAGCTGCCCCGTTCGGACACGGTATAGAAAATATGAAGCTGATGAAAATTCATACGTTACTGACTCCTTCGCTAATTTCAGTCTTCAAGCAAAAAGGCACGCAGCCCTAAGCCGCATGCCTCCCTCGTTTCAAGTATCCTACTTGCGCCTGCGGCGTTTCTTGGACAGCTTCATGCGCCGGGAATGTCGCAGCCAGGAATAGTATCGCTTGAGATCCCGGAGCTGCGGAGTCACCGATATTTTGCCCAGAAAAGATACGATTACCATGACATACAGCGGCTCTCCGGAGAGGGCCGTGACGCCCTCAAGCTGCCTGAAATCAACCACGATCACCGTATCATTATCGATCAGATAGGCATTATAATCACTGTTCGAGTAAGGCCTCAGCCGGTTCTGCTTCAGGGCCTGCCAGATCCAGGCGGTCACCTCCACATTTCCGCTGTCCTCAGCAGCTACCCGGTCCGCATAACGGCTCTTGGCATGCCGGGTCAGCACGATGTCGGCAATCCCGTAGTTATTCAGCATGATATGGAAGGGTTCGTGCACCCCCCACCAGTCCATCCCCTTGCCCTGCATAGTCATCACACTCCACGTAAAAAGGGTCTTGGCATGCTCTTATTGTTGTCAATCTTACCGCATTGACGACCGTTGTTCAAGCATACCGCCATCCCCGGGAGAGTTACATGGCGAAACCTCAGCTGCCCGTCCGGTGCATACTGATATCGCTGTCATCGACATAGCTGCTGCCTCTGATCATTTTGCAGCTTTTTTTGAAGCGGGCCGCCTCTACAGACAGCTCCTCAATGGAAGCAAACCGGCGGCTGCGGTTCGTAACCACGGCAATCGAGATCGAGACCAGCGGGATCTCCTCCAGTTGTCCCGAACGGCTCTCGGTCAGCACGTATTTCTGGGCCAGATGTCCGGCATGATAGAAATCCTTAACCGCCGTATCGAACGCCGCGATGATGCTTCTGCAGCATTCCTCGTAGTGATAATCGCTGATAAAAATAATAAAATCATCCCCGCCGATGTGCCCCAGGAATCCGTTCATCCGCAGCGCCTCATGCTTCAGCAGCTCCGCAGTGGCCTGAATCATACGGTCGCCTTCCTTGAAACCGTAGGTGTCGTTGTACGCCTTGAAATGGTCAAGATCGATGTAGAGTACACTGAATTCATCCTGCAGCAGCGTCTTCACCATCCACTCAGTAATGCTGATATTCCCCGGGAGCCCTGTTAACGGATTCAGGAAGCTGGCGGCCACCGCCTGAATCTCCGCGAAGTTAAGCAGCAGATCCCGTACGCTAACCGCTCCGAACAGGGCCTTCTCATGAGTCACGATCACATAGTCGTACAGATTCTCTTCCTGCCTCGACATCGCCTGCCTGCTTACCTCAATAATCGGCGTGTTATAGTCTACCACCAGCGGATTTTTGTCCATCACCAGTTCCACAGGTCTGCCCATATAGAGCGTATACCCGTACAGCGTACCTATTTTCTGATAAAAGCTGATCCTCATAATTAATCCGGCAGTCCGCCCGTTTTCCGTTACGGCTACGCCTTGGAGCTGGGGATTGCTTTTGAAAATCTGGTCCACAAACCCGCATTTGTGATGAATCGAAATGTCCGGGATTTGTTCAGCGATTTCACCGATCTGCAGAAACATGCTTACACCCTCCCTTGACTGGATACTGGAGCACCGGAGACGGAAGCGCTCCACGCTGAGGCCGATGAGCCGGTCTTCCGAGCGCATAGCCAAGGGTCCCTGTCTTATTCATCTAATCCCCCGTATACTTGTCTTCGTGAATTCAATAACTTCTCTTCAGCATAGATTGGAATTATTAAGCAGGGATAAACTTCGGGACGGGGCAAGACCCTCTGCGCATTTTTTTCACATTAACGACTTATTTCGACAACTCTCCTGCCCGGTTAATCGTTCGCAGCACAGGGATCGCCGCTCCAATGAGGATCACCCCCATGAATGCCGGTGCAGCCGCTCCAAGCGACACATAGAGCTGTCCGCCAATCAGCGGTCCGATCATTCTTGCCAGCGCCTGAATCGATTGGCTGCCCCCTTGAACCCGTCCCTGCTCGCCCGCTGCGGCAGATTTGGACAGCATTCCGTTGAACGAAGGCCCGAAGACTGAATCTCCGAAGCCGAAGATAAACATCCCTGCGATAAAAAGAGGATAAAAGGCGAACAAGGCCGACAACGCAAACAGGACGTAGCCAACAATTTCCGAGCCCATTCCGAGGAGGGCGATTTGCCTGTCAGTGTATCTTTTCAGGAGCTTCGGCATAATGAATCCTTGGGACAGGATATCCTGCAAGCCCATGATGGAGAACATCAATCCGATGATCACCGGCTTCCAGCTGAAATTATCCAATGTGAACTGTGAAAAAATAGCCTGGAATGATCCATTCGGTATCCACAGCAGGAAGGCGGAGACAAACAGTCTATTGAGGTTCTTCATGGACAGGAGGTTCGCAAGCTGCGAGAAGGGGTTCAGCCTGACTAAGGGAATAGCCTTCAGTCTTTTACTTTTACCCAGACTCTCCGGCATGAACAGGAAGCCATAACCCGCATTCAGTAAGGTTACCGCTGCGCCAGCATACATAGGCACCGAATACCCGAACTTGGCCAGCAGCCCGCCCATCGACGGACCAATAATAGTACCGGCCCCTACCACCGCGCTCACCCAGCCAAAGTACCTGGTCCGTTGCTCCGATGGAAGAATGTCTGCAAAATAAGCGAAGATTGTACCGATGCTCCCGCCTGTGATCCCTTCAATAATCCGCCCGGCGAACAGCACCCATAAAGCCCCTCCAAGGCCAAATATGAAGTAACCGGCAGCAGAACCCAGCAGGCATAGCAGAAGCAAAGGACGCCGTCCGTATTTATCACTCAGCGCACCCAGCACAGGCGCCGCACAAAACAGACAGGCCGCATACACTGAGGTCAGCAGGGTAATCATCACCGCTTGTTTTCCGGGATCGCTAATGTAAGGCTGGACGAGGAATGGAACCACAGGAGCTATAATACTGAAGCCTATGCCGCATAAAAATACAGAGATTAGACCGAATATAAGCGCATGCTTATCTACTGTTGGTTCAGAGGGTTGATCTTGATTGTGAGCGGGTCTGGATGTGGACATGTATCTTCTCTCCTTGGAGTTTATGATTTGTTTCCTAAGAAACAATATCATCCTAGCACACTTTTGATTCCAAGGAAACATAATTTTAGCGTAAAAAAACACCCTGCCGGGTGAAAGTGACTCTGCCTGAAATATTCTGCATGAAGTATAGAGAGGAAATTAATCTTCTTCCGTGCTGTTCTCTAGCCCCAGCTCCTGCTTCTTAATCTCTTCATCCAAATGCCTGTTGTACTTCTCCATGAAGCTGAGCATACCGGCATACTGGCTATCGGTCACCTGCTCAAACACGGGTCTGTCCCGCTCCCGGAACTCACGGTGCAATTCGTCATGGATCTGATACACAGCCTTCCCTTGACCGGTAAGCCTGAAATAGATTTCCTTCTGATTGTCCGGCTTCTGGTAGCTCTCGATAAGCCCCTTGTGCAGGAGCTTCCGTGTAATCTTGCTGATCGCCCCTCTGGTCATGTACAAGGCCTCTGCAAGCCTGGTCACATTGACGTCCGCATGTCGTCCGATGTATTCAATACAGTGCACCTCCGAGGGTTTGTTGCCCTTAAGACTGATCTCCATCTTCGACTTGTTCAGCCAGCTCATCTTATTGAATAATTCCCGGAAAGCGGTTAAGACCTGTTCCTCTTGGTTCATTGCTGGTCCCCCTCTAAAAAAACAGACGCCAGCGGCGTCTGTCTAAATAACCTTTATCCCTGAACTACAGACCGTAGTACTTGGACTTGTCCGGTCCGTTGCTGGTATATTCCGTCTTCAGTTCATTGCGGTACGAACGCTCAATCTTGCGCACATAAGAAAGTCTGCGGACATTCTTCATGACTTCCTCGGCGCGCTCCGCATTGACGTACATTACCGCATAGTGCATTTTACGGGAAACGTAGTGCAATGTGCCGTACTTCTCCAGGTTGCGCGCCGCCTTGACGTCGCTAACCCATACAATATAACCTGTCCGTTCCGCAAACATAAGCTCATCCGCCTCTCTTTCTCTATCTCCTCACGGGTCAGCTTATCCGCAGGAGCATTTGCCGCCGCTGCCGCATCCGCCTTTGGGGGACGGATCATTGCTGGGAACCTTAATACTGTCCGAGACCGAGAATGCGATCGCCTCAGACATGGAATGAAGAATATCATCCAGCGTCTTCTCCGCATTCTTGAAGCGGACCACCGCTTCGAACTGCTCCAGCTCCCGCTCTACAGCCTCAACCTCATCCTTGGCCGAGTGATAGTTCGGGTGAAAATGACCAAACCGCTGTGTCTCGTCAAACAGCTCCTTCTTGCCTTGCAGCCGCTTGATCATGGCCTGGATTTGGGGATGGTTATCTACCTGTCCCTTCCAGTATAGGTAATCCGACACTTCTGCGGATTGATTAATCATATCGCCTAATTCATAGGCGTATGTCAGCACTTCAGCCATATCGACCGTATTTAATTCCGCTACGCTCATGAACTTCAACTCTTTTCTGCATTTAATGTTCTACCGCAGCGATAGACTACCTTATCATAACATATCCGCCCGCCTCAGCAGAAGAAGAATTTCTGTGCTTAAGCGGATGCAGCAGCTGAATTTCCTGCCAGTCCTCTGCTGCAAGCTCCGTCTCCTCTGCCGTCTCCGTTCCCGGGAGCAGCAGAATGCCCCGTACCTTCCATGGGCGTCCGCTGATCCGTTCAGGAATGAAATCCGCCGCCTTGCCCCCGTAGGAGAGCCGGACCTTAATTCCCCAGCTTAGGGCCTGCTCCATTACCTTTTGCGCTGTAGTGACATGATACTGCCTCCACTGATTGAACCACATCTGCGGCACGGCCTCCTCACCCGGCAGCTCCAGCATCGGGGGGCCGCCCCTGTCCAGCGGCAGGAGCTTCGGGGACGGTCCCGTTCCCAGCAGGCCCCGTTCCCCGGCTGCGGCAGGGAGCTCGTAGCGCAGCGCTGGCTCGTCCGGCCCAGACAGCCCGAACAGCCGCTGCTGGCCCGCAGCCCCGTTCAGGTCCCCTGCCCTCACGGACGGCGCCAGACCGGCGGCTGCTAGCTCCTTGCGCAGCTGCCCGGCAGCCTCCGCTCGGACGATGAAGTGGAGCGGGCCGATGCGGGTAACGATGTCCTGCAGCCGGGGATGGGCGGCGATTATCTCGCCCTCCTGCTCTCCGGCGCAGGACAGCAGAAGAACCTCCGCCAGTTCGGTCCGCCCGATCGCTCTGGCCCACTGCCGGAGCGCCAGTATGACCTGCTCCGGCAATCCTCCGGCGGCATGGGCGTTCAGCCAGGAGATCACTTCACCCGGGGCGAACCCTTGGTCCGCCGCGGCTTCCAGCCGCTCACGGGTCAGCCGGAAGCTCCAGAGATCCTCGTGATGCAGCAGCTCCGCACACCCGGCCAAGGTCCAGCGGACCGTATAAGGGACCTCCGGTGGTACCAGCACCTCGAAATCCGGCTGAACAATGAAGCCGGGGGACGGGGAAGCCGATGCTTGCGGCAGCGGGCTACATGCGGCTTCAGCTGCTACGGGTCTCTGCGGGCTGAGGACGGTATCTTGAGCTTCGGCGGCGCTGTCCAGGATTGCTTGGCTGTGTGAGGCTATGCTTGGACTGCTGCTGGCTGTTTCCCGGTTACTGTCTGCTTCTTCTGCACCCTCTTGACGCTGCGGGTTTATTCCTAGGCTATGTCTGGTCAGCTGCGGCTTCCTTGCCTTCCAGCGGAAGCACTCCGCCCCTTCTGCTGAAGACCCCAGCTCACACCAGCCGAAGGCGGCCAGAAGGCGAATCCAGGAAAGTGACGCCTGCTTAAGCTCTGAGTCTGAGTCTGAGTCTGTCCCTGCTGCCCCCGGCACAGACTGCTCTCCGGCAAGACCATTCTGTCTCATCCAGCTTAGAACAGGCTCTACCGCAAACCACTCGTCCGCCTTAAACTCTGCTGCCGAGAGCAAATGTCTGAAATGCTGCTCCTCAGGCAGCGGAGCGCCGTAACGGCTGATTCCCAAGGTGTAGAGCGTATCCGTCATCTCTTGTGCGGTAAGAGCCAGCCAGCGTTGCAGCATCGTTCTGTCTAATCCATACCCGCTGCTGCCGCGGGTAATCAGCCCCAGTGTGCTCAGCAAATCAATCATTAATGTAACCCGCAGCGGATAGCTCTGGTGACCGGCAGAGGACTCAAGCAGAGCCAGATACTCCCCCGGTATGGACAACCTTCCGGCTAACCGGCCAAGCTGCTTCTTATGTATCACTCCCTTAGAGGTCAGAGGCAGGCCTTCCTGGGCTATGAACAGCAGTCCCTGAAAGATCTCCCCTGCCAGTTCTGAACACGCTGCATGTTCAACCCGGACTGCCCCCTCCACCCGCACCTGCGGGCAGCCCGTCCAGAAGCTCCTCAGAATCAAGGGATACTGCTGCTGTGGAATCTGATACAGCCGCTCCCCCCACACCTTCTGACGCAGCTCCAGCATCCCGGTGTGAAGCAGTTCCTCCAAGGCTAGCAACTGCTCGGCTCTACACAGGAATTCAGGCCGCAGCCGCTCTACAGAATCCGCTGTACATGGCGAAGTCGCATGCTCTGCCGCTATCCGCAGCAGCACTTCACAAGCATCCGCAGACAGCCTGCTGATATCATCTGCCGGTTCCAGTTCCATCAGAGAACAGCTCCTTCCGCCGGGTCCAGCATCCGGACCCCGTATTCGTAGCCTTGCTCTGTCAGGAACATCCGGCGGCGCAGGGCGAAGTCCTGCTCCCGGCTGTCTCCCGTGACCAGCGTGTAGAAATACGCCCGGTTATCCCCCGGCTTCGGACGAAGGATGCGGCCCAGCCGCTGAGCCTCCTCCTGCCGGGAGCCGAAGGCGCCGGATACCTCAATTGCTACCGAGGCATCCGGCAGATTCACAGCAAAATTCGCAACCTTGGAGACAATCAGCACCGGCAGCTTGCCTTCATTGAACGCAGCGTAGAGCGCATTCCGCTCCTTCTGCGGAGTCTTGCCCGTGATCAGAGGGGCCGCAAGCGTAAGCGCCATCTGCTCCAGCTGGTCGAGGTACTGTCCGATCACCAGAATCGACGCTGCGGGATGCGCCGCAGCAATCTGCGCTGCGGCCTGCGCCTTAGCCTGATTACCTGCCGCCAGCCGGAACTGCTCCTTCGCACCGGCATACACATATTGCTGCCGCAGCTTCTGGTTCATCGGAACGATGACCTCGATGCAATCGACAGCTGCAATCCATCCCTGCCGCTCCAGCACCTTCCAGGGCAGGTCGTAGCATCTCGGGCCGATCAGGGAGAACACATCCCCCTCCCGCCCGTCCTCCCGGACCAGCGTTGCTGTCAGCCCCAGCCGCCGCGTAGCCTGAATATCTGCGGTCGCCCGGAAGACAGGTGCCGGAAGCAGATGGACCTCGTCATAGATAATCAGCCCCCAGTTTCGTTCATGGAACAGATTCATGTGGACAAATGCTCCTCCCTTGGAGCGCCTGTGGGTCAGCATCTGATAAGTTGTAACGGTTACCGGCCGCACCTCCCGGTGCTCTCCCGTGTATTCCCCGACCTCATCTGCGCTCAGCGTGGTCCGCAGCAGCAGTTCCCCGCGCCACTGTTCTACTGAAGTCGTGCTTGAAGTAAGGATCAGTGTCTCGCACTGCAGCTGCTCCAGCACCGCAAGGCCGACAACTGTTTTGCCTGCCCCGCAGGGCAGCACGACCACACCGCTGCCGCCATGTCCGCCGGTTCCCTGGAACTTTCGGACAGCCTCCCGTTGATAATCCCGGAGCCTGAATTCGGCGCTGCTCTCTTCACCCGTTCCCCTTAGAGTTTCCCGCCAGGCCATCTTCAGCATCTGCCCGTCCCGGTACCCGGCATAGTCAAGAACCGGATAACCCAGTCTGGCCAACTCCTGCTTCAGCAGACCCCGGTTCATCTTCGGACAATGGCTATGCAGCTCCCCGGTCCGGCGCAGGCCCAGCTCCTTCAGCTTCTGAGAGTCATCCAGTTCATCCAGCAGATTCGCCCGGTCAGCGGTTAACGTAACCAGCTGCGGATCACTCTCATCCGCGTGCAGATGCAAGCTTCCGTAACGGGACATCAGCAGTTCCATCTCCCCCTCGACCTCGGAAGGAATGCCCCACCTGGACAGCCTGCGCAGTCCTTCAATGACCTCTGCCGCTGTCTGTCCCCCTGCTGCGGCGTTCCATAGGGACAACGACGTGATCCGGTAAGTGTGGTAGGCTGGAGGACTTTTGACAAGCTCGGCGAATCCGCTTAGAACCGCCCGTGCCTCCTCAAATCCCGGATGTCCGCATTCCAGCAGAATTGTCCGGTCATTCCGTGTGATACATGGCCCCGCCCCTGCTCCGCTCATCCTATTCCCTCCTTGTGTGCTATAGTGGTTCACATTTGTCCCTACAACGAAAAAGCCCACCTCCGCCCTAACGGATATGAGCCACTCGTCATTCTATTAATGCAGCTGCTGCCGCTGTCAAGAATGAACCCTCCTGTCCACGTTACCATGGCATTTGAGAGTAGTTTTTCCTGGAGCGGTAACATTTATACGGATAAGGACTCATTGAGACAGGAATCGGCCATAGCGACCAGCAGCTTCACGCCATAGAGCATAGCATCCTCATCGAAATCAAATTTGCTGTGATGGTGCGGATAGACAGCATCCTTGGCCGCATTGCCCGCACCGACGAAGATGAAGCAGCCGGGAATCTCCTGAACATAATAGGAAAAGTCCTCCGCCGGCATAATCTTCTCCATCAGCATCACTTGGGCATCTGTACCCAGTGCCTCAGGGGCAACACGGGCGAAGCGTT
The DNA here is from genome assembly GCF_038000365.1 of Paenibacillus sp. FSL R7-0333. NCBI lineage: Bacteria > Bacillati > Bacillota > Bacilli > Caryophanales > Paenibacillaceae > Paenibacillus > Paenibacillus sp. FSL R7-0333. The sequence goes on along the minus strand of NZ_JBBOBZ010000001.1, from coordinate 2,928,224 downwards.
CATACTCAGCAATGTCATTTACCAGCGGCGGGTACCCCATCAGATAGTCCACCTTCGCCTCCGTCCCATAGGCTGCGGCTATGGACGCCGCCAACTCTTCAATGCGGCGGCGGATCAGATGACGTGTCTCTTCATCAAAGGCCCGCACCGTCCCGGTAATCCGGCAGCGCTCGGCAATGATATTCTGGGCGGAACCGCCTTGCATCGTTCCCACGCTGACCACAGCAGGACGCAGCGGATCAACGTTGCGGCTGACAATCGTCTGCAGCCCGGTAACCAGTGCCGCACCCGCCACAATGCTGTCTGCTGTACGGTGGGGCATGCCGCCGTGTCCGCCCCGGCCGGTCAGATCAATGAAGAACTCATCGGCCGAAGCCATCAACGGCCCCGGCGCGCTGCCTACCGTCCCGAGCGGGAACGGCGTCCACAGATGCAGCCCGTAGACAGCATCCGCACCCGCAAGCACGCCTTCCGCAATCATGTCCACTGCACCGCCGGGACAGACCTCTTCCGCCGGCTGAAACAGAAAGCGGATCTCCCCCCTCAGCTCCTCCCGGCGGGAGCTGTAATACGCCGCCGCAGCCAGCAGCATGGCGGTATGCCCGTCATGCCCGCAGGCATGCATAACCCCTGGATGCTGGGAAGCATATTCCCGGCCGCTCTCCTCCGTAATACTCAGCGCGTCCATATCTGCACGCAGGACTACCGTTCTGCCAGTCTCCCGGCCCTTAAGTATGCCTGTCAATCCGTAGCCTGCTGCACTCCGCCGGACCTCAATCCCCAGCTCCGTGAGCCTTGCCCCGACATAAGCGGAGGTCTCCTTCTCCTGATAGGACAGCTCCGGATGACGGTGCAGATGGCGGCGCCATTTGATCATTTCCGGGAGCAGTTCCCCGATCTCTAACCTCTCCATAACTCTCCATTCCCTTCTCTGACAGCATCCTGCGGATAAGCCTGCGGGGCAAGCCCTTGAGCTCTGTCCGCTCCGCAGCCTGCCAACTTTCTTTTATTGTAGCAGAAACGCAAAAAAGTGGGTATTAATCAGCCTGTTCTACCTTGCACAACCCCGGGAAACAGACTATCATGAGGAAGAACAATAACAAATTTTAATTACAAATGAATCATTATACTTCATTAAGGGGAGTTGTGCGCTATGATATTTGAGAACACGGGCCTCGAAGGATTGAAGAGCGACCTTCTTTATCTCGACGAGAGTGCCTCCAAGGCAGGATTCATCAGATGGCAATGGGAATACTACCGCGCGACTTATGACTGCAAGATCGAAGACCGCAAGGACGGCGGCGAATACTTCCTGCGCATTAATACCCGTGCTGTGGAGGGGAAGCTGGAGAAGGCGGACGCAGTACTGGCGATTGAAGCTGTCTATCTGGGCAAGGCCACATTCCCCCACGGGCTGGAATATGAATCTCCGGTGCCTCAGCCGGTGCTTGAGGTAGCCCGGAAGCATATTAATGAATTGAAAGCGCTGCTGGAAGTTTGAGTGCCGCGAAGGGAAAGACGGCCGCCAAAGCCAACCCGTCCAAAAGAGGAACGCCCGATTTCCAGCTGCTTATTCTCACCCTGCTGTTCGTGGGCTTCGGCCTGCTGATGGTGTTCAGCTCCAGTTCCAGCTTAACCCTTGCCAGTGAGAAATACAGCAATAATGCATTTTTCTTCGTCAAAAAACAACTGATCTGGGCTGTGCTGGGCAGCTTCATCATGTTCGTGGTAATGAATATCCACTACAGTAAATTCAAGAAATGGTATGCCCCGATCTTCGTGATTACACTCGTACTGCTGCTGTTCGTAGCCACCACCGAGGGGATTAACGGCGCCAAGAGCTGGATGAGTATCGGAACCCTTGGGATTCAGCCTACCGAGCTGGCCAAGATCTCTATCATTCTCTACCTGGCTGCCCTGATCACCAAAAAAGGCGAGCGCCTGCGCGATTTGCGGACAGGGTATATCCCGGTCATGGTTATCGTCGGCATCGTAGCCGGACTGATTATGCTCCAGCCGGACTTCGGCTCCTGTATGATTCTTGTCGCAACCAGCGGACTGATCATCTATGCCGGCGGCGCCAGTATGAAGCACATTATGGGCTCGATAGGCCTACTGATTCTGGGCGTGGCTCTCGTCTGGGGAGCCAAGACCGCCATTGACTCCCTGTCGCCGCAGACCGAGAAGGCTGAGATTAAGCAGGATTACCGTCAGGGCCGTATTGAAGCCTTCCTTGATCCGGAGAAAGATGCCTCGGGCAACGGCTATCATATCATGCAATCCCTTATCGCCCTAGGCGAAGGCGGAACACAAGGCTCCGGGTTTGGTAAGAGCATCCAAAAGCTTCACTACCTTCCTTATCCTTACACTGACTTTATATTTTCCGTCATCGGTGAGGAGCTCGGCTTCGTGGGAACAGCCTTGTTCCTGCTGCTCTATCTGTATTTTATCTGGAGAGGGATTCTGATTTCACTGCGGTGTACCGATCCCTTCGGCACCCTGGTCGGCATCGGAATCATGGGGCTCATCGCCATTCAGGCCTTCATCAATATCGGCGGTGTGACCAATACCATTCCGCTTACAGGGGTTACACTGCCCTTTATCAGCTACGGCGGCTCCTCGCTGCTTGTCACCATGCTCTGCATGGGGATCATGCTCAGCATCTCACGGGAGACCAACCGTCCGGCCAAGGAGGAAGTGGTGAAGTCTGTGACTACGGTCAGACAGGTACGCAACAACAGAAGTGCTGGCACCCGCGCACGCTAAGAGGCTACCTACATACAAATGAGGGTTGAGCCAACAAGTAGAAAGGCAGTCCGGAATATATTCCGGACTGCCTTTTGCATGGATGCCTAATATAATTGTGCTTAAGAAATCTCGTCGTTCTTGAAGGCTACGCCTTCGACCTTAACGTTAACCTCTACGATGTGAAGCCCGGTCATACTCTCCACAGCCTCGCGGACATTCTGCTGAAGCATGCGGCACACTTCATGAATCGGCGTTTCGTACAGTACGATGATGCGTAAGTCTACTGCAGCTTCCAATTGGCCAACTTCGACAGTAACACCCTTTTGCACGTTCTTGCCGCTCAGGCGCTTTGCCCAGCCCTCTGACAAACCGCCAGACATGGCTGCAATTCCGGGAGTCTCAAGCGCGGCCAGGCCGGCAATTTTTGAGACAACGTCATTCGATATCCGTATATTACCCAATTCCAGTTGAAGCTGTTCTGCCATGCCATATCCCCCCTACTCTCATTATCAATTATTGTAATTCCAAAGCGGCCTAAAAAGCAAATGACTTTCTCTCACCCCCGTTTACAGTCAGGAACAATTTGGGTATATTGATTATGAATTCAACCTACATATAGAGACTGGAGAGTGCTAAACCTTGAAAAAATGGATCTCACCGGCGCTGCTGGTCATCAGCTTCATCCTCAGCGCCATAGGGCATTACGCGAACTGGGATCATACCCTTCAGTTCATATTGTCTGCCGTTTCGGTCATCTTCGTGGCCGGTTTCCTCGGCCGGGCCACCGAGAGTGTAGCCCACTACGCCGGACAGCGGCTTGGAGGGTTCCTGAATGCTACCTTCGGCAATGCGGCCGAGCTGATCATCGCCTTCTTCCTGGTCAAGGAAGGACTGTTTGACATGGTCAAAGCGAGTCTGACCGGCTCCATCATCGGCAACCTGCTGCTCGTCCTCGGACTCAGTATTTTTGCCGGGGGCATGAAGTTCAAGGTTCAGAACTTCAATGTCACACTCGCCGGTCTGAACGGCTCACTGATGATCGTTGCGGTTATCGCCCTGTTCGTCCCCGCCATGTTCTTCAACACGCATTCCATCACCGAGAAAGACACCAATGTGCTTAGCCTTGTCGTTGCCGGACTCCTGATTGCCGCCTACCTCGCCTGGCTGGTCTTCTCCATGATCACACACAAGAAATACCTGGCGGATGTTACGGACGATACTGCGGAAGAGCTGCCGAATGAGCATGCTCCTGTCTGGTCCCGGAACCGTTCAATCCTCTACCTGGTCCTTGCCACAGTCATGGTCGCCTTCGTCAGTGAGTGGCTGGTCGGCACGCTGGAGACTCTCACCGAACGCTTCGGCTTCAGTGAGCTGTTCGTCGGCGCATTCCTTGTAGCGATTATCGGTAACGCCGCAGAACACAGCGCTGCCATTATGCTCGCCATGAAGAACAAGATCGGCGCCGCAGTCGAGATCGCCGTAGGCAGCAGTCTGCAGATTGCCCTGTTCGTCGCCCCTGTGCTGATCTTCGCCAGTTACTTCATGGGCAACACCATGTCGATTGTCTTCACCACGATTGAGATTGTAGCGATTGCCGTATCGGTGTTCATCGCCAAATCGATTATTCAGGACGGCGCAACCAACTGGTACGAAGGTCTCCTGCTGCTGGCGGTCTATTTGATTCTCGGGGTATCGTTCTATCTGGTCTGAAACTCAAAACTTATAAATAATTGTAAAAAAACGCACATGATCGACCCCCGGGTCTTTCATGTGCGTTTTGTTGAAAATATAAGAATTAAACGGTACCGTCCTTTAACAAGGACGGCAAAGCCGTTTCCACTTGATGACCGGGACTTACATCTCCCGTTCCTCAGCCTTCTTGTTCAGTGCCTCGTATAGTACAGCCAAATTACGTTCCAGCTTGCTCAGCACCTGCTTGCCGGTAAGCTCCGGCACCAGCCCCGCTCTGACCGCAAAATCGACCTCTCTGGAGAAGCCGTACATCTGGGTATCCAGCACTTCCTCATAGAGAGGGCAGTAACGGGTTGCCAAATTCTCCATCTGTACTTCAATGAGCTTCTGAATTTTATCGGCATCTTCTTGAAGAAGATTGATTGCTTTGATATTGAGCTGTTCCTGCAAATCCGATGAAGTCATGCATTTTCCCCCCCATGTCCAAAAGTTACAGCAGCGATTGCTTATTATTCTTAATATTAGTCGAAATTAGGACCTAATACAAGATTTCAGTTTGGGTTATTCCTGAAGTTCCTGCAAAATCACCTGGTTCCACAGCAAAGACGCCCAGCCGCAAGGCCGGACGTCTGAGAAGAAACTGGAATTACTCTGCTACTACTGTAAAATTCAAATTGTGTTTGGCGAAAACTTCACTCATGGCTTTCTTGGCTTCCTCGGCATCTGTGCCATGTACATGCAGCTCATAGCTTTGGCTGGATACCAGGGTGGTGAACAAGCCCAGGATGCTCTTCACATCAATGTACTTGTTGTCCGCTTGAAGAACGATAGATGAATTAAATTGGCTTGCTGTCTGTGCAATATCCACGATTGCCGCATTGTTGGACATAGGAATCCCTCCGCAACTTGATTATATACTTATGTTCACTTGTTACCAATTCCATGATACATTGAATCCGCTTACTCACGCAAGGTGTTTCTTGGAAACCGGCCTTTACGTTCGTTTGGAATCCCGCTTTTGTACCATTTTATTTCAGGTTCTCCGGATTCAGACCTTCCAGCTCCGGCACCACAAAAATTCCGTCCTTACGGATCAGCACATCGTCGAAGTAAATTTCGCCGCCGCCGTAATCAGGACGCTGAATCAGCACGAGGTCCCAGTGAATGGACGAACGGTTGCCGTTGTCCGTCACATCATATGCCTGGCCCGGTGTGAAGTGCAGACTGCCGGCAATTTTCTCATCGAACAGAATATCCTTCATCGGATGTAGAATATAAGGGTTGAAGCCGATTGCGAACTCACCGATATGACGCGCCCCGTCGTCGGAATCCAGAATTTCATTCAACCGCGCGGTATCATTGCTGGAAGCCTCTACGATCCGGCCGTTCTCGAACGTGAACTTCACATTCTCGAAGGTCACCCCGTTATAGATCGATGCGGCATTATAGCTGATCGTTCCATTCACGGAATCCCGGACAGGAGCGCTGTACACTTCTCCGTCCGGGATATTTTTCTGGCCGGAGCATTTCTCCGCCCCGATTCCCTTGATGGAGAATGTAAGGTCTGTTCCGGGACCGGATATACGCACCTTGTCGGTTCTGCGCATAAGCTCAGCCAGTGAATCCTGGGCCTTATCCATTTTGGCATAATCCAGGTTGCAGACTGCGAAGTAAAAGTCCTCGAAGGCCTCAGTGCTCGTGTTGGCGAGCTGAGCCATACTGGCGTTAGGATAACGCAGCACCACCCATTTGGTGTGCTTGACGCGCTGCTCGCTATGTACCGGGTGGGAATACAGGGAGTTGTAGAGCTTCATGTTCTCTTCCGGCACATCGGACAGATCATTGACATTCTCACCTGCACGGATGCCGATATAGCAGTCCATCTGCTTCATCCGGTTCAGGTCGATCTCCGCCCAGGTCTTGATGCCTTCAGGTGTTGCATATTTGAGCATACTGCGCAGAACAGTGCGGTCGGTCAGTTGCACAAATGCACGGCCTCCGGCCTTCCCCACTTCCTCCACAACGGCTTTGATCAAATCTCGTTCACTGCCGATCATTTCGACGAGCACATTCTCGCCGGGCTGTACGTTTACGGAGTAACCTACAAGGTTCGCCGCAAGCTTTTGAATCCGGGGATCATTCATCTGTCTCTCTCTTCCTTCCTCTTGCTGAAAATAAACATACCGTTATATTGTAGCACGCCTGTCATAGAGCGCAAGCCATCTGCGGGAAGGGAACCGCTCACTGATAACCATAGAAATCCACCTGCGTAATGTAGGCTTCTTCCGTGGTCGCACCGCCCTTGCCGGGGTAGGTTAGGGTGCGGTTCGAGGTCAGCCGGGTGGGCAGATTCCGCTTCGGGTCAACCTTAAGATAATATACCGTGCGGATATCCGCCTGGTTCAGCCTCTGCTGCAGCTCTGTCTGCTTCTGTTCCCACAGTGCGGTCTTAGCCGCAAGTGCCTTAGCCTGAGTGTCAGCAGGCGCAGCAGCGCTTATTCTGGCAGCCGGCTTGATTGCCTGCATCTTCTGCGCAAGCTCTGCCGAGAGCTGTCTGCGCGCCTCCTCTGCCGTTAATTCAATCCGCAGGACCCGTGTCCCTCTGGCGCTGCCCGCTTCCTCCGTCACCTTCTTGCCCATCTTCTCCAGCTCCTCCAGCTGACGCAGCGGATTCAGCGCCTCCAGGGGATTACTGCCGCCCAAGGCCGGAGAGGCCTGCTTCATCGTCCATTTCCCGTCCTCCTTCACCATCCGGGTATAGTAGACGGGCGCATCTCCGGAGCCCTGCTCCAGAGAATGCGGACCGGACTCCGCCGCAGAAGCGGGATGTCCGCCGTCCGGCAGGAGCGAATAGAGGCTGACCCGGTTATGATCTGCTACCTTTCCCCCATAGTAGAGCGAGGATTCCGGGATCGTTTTCCCGTCGATCAGCAGGGCAGCCGCCCCTTCAAAGGACACCCCGTCAGTGCCATCCATCCCCGCCATTACCAGATTCAAATCCTCCGCAGCCGGTTTGTCCTTCACACCCGCGCACCCGCTGAATGCAAGGCTGGAGAGCATCAGCAGGGCAAGAATTCCTGTGCGGACGCATCGTAAGTTCATCATGGCCATCAAGCCCTTTCCGCAAGAAAGTAGAGTGTACCTGTATTCTACCTAGGGTCTCCCTGAATGCAGGGCTTATACGCCGGATGACGCCCCTTCACAAAGCAGGGCTTTTGCACAAAAAAATCCTTAAGGCCTAAGCCCAAGGATTCTTCGAATTATTCTCTACGGTTTTGTTATCGATCACTACCTGGTTGCGCCCGTTGTTCTTGGCTTCGTAGAGCGCCATATCCGCCCGGTAAAAGAGAGATTCGACACTGACCCGGTCATCGGTCCAGCTCCACTCGGCGACTCCGCAGGACACGGTCACACGCGGCTCTGTCTCTCCCATCACACGCTTGCGGATACGCTCCCCTACGAATACGGCCTGCTGTACCCCAAGCTGAGGCAGATAGACTGCAAGCTCTTCCCCGCCCCATCTGGCGGCGACATCCCCCTGGCGGATCGAGGTCTTCACGATGTCGCTGACCTGCTTCAGGATTTTGTCCCCCTTCTGATGTCCATAGGTGTCGTTCACCATCTTGAACTGGTCAATGTCCACCACGATCAGGGTTCCGCAAAAATCACTCGACTGCCGCTGCTTAATCTCTTCATCCAGATAGTGGCGGGCAAAAAGTCCGGTCAGCGTATCCCGGTTCGCCAGGCGGTGCACCTCGGCATGAAGCCTCGCATTTCCGACAGCCAGCCCGATATGGCCGGCCATCGCCTGCAGCAGCCGGTAGCTGTCATAGGTGAAGAAGTGGGCCTGCTTATGGGCCAGCATAATGGCTCCACGCACCTCTCCCCCCACATTCAGCGGAGTAGCGATCAGCGACTGTGAGCCGGTAGCATCCATCAGCGTCGAGGTCTGCCCCGCAGCATACTTGTAATCGGACAGCAGCAGCGGCTCTCCCGTAGCGTAAACCTTACCGCCGAGTCCCTGACTGCCATCCAATATTTCACCCAGCAGCGGCAGATAATTGCAGGCGATTACCTCAAGCCCGCCGCGCTCTTCATTCCTATGGAGGATACAGCAATAATCCGCCTCGAACATTGCCAGCAGCTCTTCAAAAGCAAACTGAAAAATATCGCCGAGCCTGAGGCTCTGATTCAGCCGCTGGGTAAGCTCATTGCTCATGCGCAGCTCCCTGATCAGCTGGTTGGAGCGTTCATACAGCTTCGCATTCTCAAAGGCTGTACCGGCGGTATCCGCGACCATGGTCAGGAAGCTAAGATCCAGCTCATGGAAGGACGCCTTGTCCATAATCATATGAAACACACCATATACCCCCTGCTTGCCGCCGAGCGGAAGCGCTACCTCAACAGTCCCGTTCTCATCACGCCCGGCATGAAGCGTGACCCGCCCATCCTTGAAGGCCCGGTCACAGACATCATTGCCTGCCCATGTCAGCGGAAGCGGCTTGACCTGAGGATGTGTGCTGCGGTGGTCCTGGGACATGAACAAATCAAGCCGCACCCCCGGATACATCGCAGCGATACTGTCAATGACCTCCGTCAGCACGGCATCTACATCAATGTTGTCATGCATACGCTGGACAATCTGAAAAAGCAGCGAACGGCGGCTGCCCTCACGCTCGGCATGCAGGTGAATTCCCGCAAGATCCGAGACAAACACATGCTCAAACCGGTGATAAAAGCAGGTCTGGAAATGCATCGACATGGCCTCAGCCGTATGCTTCCCGCCCGACTCGTACTGCTCAGCAGGCATCCTGCAGCCAAGCACGGCAAAGATTTCCCGGTGCCCGCGCGTAAATACCGGCAAAGCCAGAAGGGTATAGGCTTGTCCTTCCTCCAGAACCTCGGCGGCATACATCCCGCCTGTCTGCAGGCAGATTCCCGCCGCTTCTTCCCACTCTGCTCTCCAGCGCCCCTGCCGGAATTCAGAGCCGGGTTCAATCCAATCACCTTCATAATTCAGCACACACCAGCTCCAGGCCTTCGCGAAGGAGGGGACTCCCTGTCCTTGCCATTCCCTGAAGCTCTCGGCAATCAAGCTGGCGGCGTAGGGGAAATCGTGAGACACGATATCCGTCTCCTTCAGCCAGGCGGCGGGATCTACATCTTCTCCGCCGGATTGCCTCATGTCCTGTAACAGCATACGGCTGTCCCGATCCTTATGGCCGTATGCCTCCTGCTCTGACATAAAGAGGACCTCCTTTGCATCTTCAATCAGGCCAGACCGGAGTACGCCCCCTGATTCTATAGTAGAGACATTACCAATCCAGCGTAAATATAGTCAGGATATTTGAAATCACAGTTTTCCGATAACATCCAATTAGTTATATTTTACTCCCTTTCTTGAGGTATTGCATTATATTTTCCGCAAAACCGGGATTTTTTTTAGGACCAAAGAACTAACGACAAACATAGACAAAAACTCTTTTAAGTTGCGCTTGACTTTGACTGTCATTTTCATATAATATTTATTGTTGAACAAGACTGTAACAAGTCTTATTGGGCGTAACGTTGTGTCACCCTCTACGCATTTCGTTACTGCCAGGGCAGCGGCTGAACTTCCCTCGGCAGTGTGAAACCATTTAACGCTTTCACGGATACGAATTGCGGCGCAAATAGGCCCTACAATAAATTTTTTTCATTAAAAGGAGTCTACTATAATATGGCACGTTACACCGGACCTAAATTCAAACTCAGCCGTCGTCTGGGCATTTCCCTTAGCGGTACAGGCAAAGACCTGAAACGCCCTTTCCCACCAGGACAGCACGGCGCTAACCAACGCAGAAAAGTAAGTAACTACGGAATGCAGCTTTTGGAAAAACAAAAACTGCGTCACATGTACGGCTTGGGCGAAAAGCAGTTTAAAACTCTTTTCACTAAGGCACAAAAGCTCCAGGGTATTGCGGGCGAAAACTTCATGTTCCTGCTTGAAAGCCGCTTGGACAACCTGGTTTACCGTCTCGGATTCGCTAACTCCCGTGCAGGCGCACGTCAGTTGGTATCCCACGGCCACGTAACCGTTAACGGCAAAAAAGTCGACATCGCTTCTTACCGTGTAAGCATTGGCGACGTTATCGGACTCCGCGAAAGAAGCCGCGCTATGACTTCGATCAAAGAAGCTCTCGAGAACCGTAACCACCTTCCGGCTTACCTGGAATATGCTGACGGATCGTTCGAAGGCAAATATATCCGTTTGCCAGAACGTGCTGAGCTGTCCCAGGATATCGATGAGAAGCAAATCGTCGAATTCTACAACCGTTAAGATTCGCTTACAGCGGAATCTGATCAAAGCTCCCGGATTTCTATCCGGGAGCTTTTTTTATGATAAGAATGTATATGTTTTTGGGCTCCCGCAAAGTTTTTGGGTCATCATAGAAGCTGAAGTCCCCACTTTGTGGGGTTATTTTAAAAATCCTCTCCGGCAGAAGCGCATTCAAAATCGCCAAATTGTGCTATAATAGTTCCGTTAAAAGGAGGATTATCGTCGATGGTTGAGGAGAAGAAAAAGAAGACCGCAAAACAGCGTCCACCGCGCAGATCCTGGCTCCGCAGGTTCGGTTCAGTTGTGAAGTGGATGTTCATACTCGGTATACTCGGCTGCCTGTTCGCCGGCGGCGCTGTAGCCGGCTACGTCACTTCAATAGTGAAGGACGACCCGGTCCGGCCCGAAGAACTAATCCAGCAGCAGGTTGGGCTGAACGCCATTACCGGCTTTGCCTATTTCAGTGACGGACAGCCGATTGGCCAGCTCCGCACAGAAGAAGACCGCAGACTTATTGAATTCAACGATATTCCGCAGCTTGTGATTGATGCCGTTCTCGCTATAGAGGACAATAATTTCTACAATCATAAAGGGGTGGATTTCAGCGGCACCCTGCGGGCCGTCAAGCAAAAGGTACTGAATGAATCCGTTCAGACCGGGGGCAGTACCCTTACCCAGCAGCTTGCACGGCGCGTGTTCCTGAACCTGGACCGCACGGAAGACCGCAAGGTGAAGGAAATCCTGCTCTCCCTGCGGCTGGAACGTTTCTTGTCCAAGCAGGAGATTTTAACGGCTTATTTAAATAAGGTTCCTTTCGGGAACGGTTCCAACGGCTATAATGTATTTGGTATCAAGGCCGCCGCCAAAGGCATCTTCGGCCTGGATGATCTGGAGAAGCTGAACGTGGCCCAGGCGGCGTATCTCGCCGGCTTGCCGCAGCTCCCCTCCAAGTATTCTGCGTTCAACGGCGTAGGCGAATTCAACGAGACGGCCTTCGGCCGGGCGATGGACCGCCAGAAGCTGGTCTTACGGCGGATGCTGGAGGAGAACAAAATTACCACTTCCCAGTACGACGAGGCACTGCTCTTCGATATCAAGAGCTCCCTTGCACCGCATACGAAGAAGGCTTATGCCACCTTCCCTTATCTCATGATGGAGACCGAACGCAAAGCGTCCGAGATCCTGCTGAAGCTGAACCAGGGCACGGCAGACAAGGCGGCCACTGCTGCCGATTCCGCCCAGCTGCTGGAGGAAGCCCGCCAGCAGCTGATGACCGGCGGCTACCGGGTGTACACCACCATAGACAAGAAAGTGTACAGTGCGATGCACAGTGTCTCGGATGACAGCAGCAATTTCACCAAGGACAGCAAGGCTAGAGGCAAGGAACAGACAGCCGGCATGATGATCAACAATAAGACCGGCGCGATTCTCGGCATGATCGAAGGGCGCGATTTCAACATCGAGCAGATGAACTATGCCACCCAGATGATCCGCCAGCCCGGCTCTACCATGAAGCCGATTGCAGCGTACCTGCCTGCACTGGATGCAGGGCTCATTCAGCCTGCCGGCATTCTGGATGATGCGCCGATTGTCATGAAGGACGGAGGCAAAGGCTACCACATTCCCAAGAACGCCAACAACCGTTATCAGGGTCTGGTTACCGCCCGTTATGCCCTGAACAAATCCCTGAACCTTCCGGCCTTGAAGCTGTTCAATGACAAGGTGGGCATTGAGAAGGCCTGGGCCTTCTCCAAGAAGCTGGGGATTACCACCATCCAGGACAATGACTATAGCGCTCAGACCGGGGTTATCGGGGGGCTGCGTTACGGGGTATCCGTGGAAGAGCTGACCAACGCCTACTCCTCCATCGGTAACGGCGGCGCCTTCACTGATGCTTATATGATCGAGAAGATCGTGGACAGTCAGGGAAAAATCGTCTACCAGCATAAAGTTAACCCGGAACAGGTCTTCTCCAAGCAGACCGCTTATCTGATGACGGATATGCTGCGTACCGTAATTACTGACGGAACTGCAACTACAGTGAAGAGGAACTACAAGCATTTCAAGGAAGTTCCGATTGTCGGCAAAACCGGCTCCACCCAGAACTACGGGGATGTCTGGTTCATGGGCTATTCCCCGGATGTCACTCTTGGAATTTGGGTGGGCTACAAAGAGCAGATCAATACCCTTCAGGGGGATACGCAGAAGCGTCAGGCGCAGACCCTGTGGACCAAGGTAATGAATACAGTGATTGACAAGCGTCCCGAGCTGTTCACCACGAAGGAATTCGCCCAGCCGGAAGGCATCGTCAAGGCAACAGTCTCGGCATACAGCGGCAAGAAACCTTCCAAGCTGACGGACAGATTCACAACGGATCTGTTCAACGCGAAATTTGTTCCTAAGGAGAGCGACGACGGAATCTCCAATGCCAGATACATCACTTATAACGGGGTGAACTACATCCCTCTGGAAGGAACTCCTGAGGATTTCTTGAAGGAGAAAATCGTAGTCAAGCGCGAAAAGCCGATTCAGGAGCTGGTCAAAGAGCTGCTGGCCGCCTTCCCGGCGATGAAATCGCATGAGTCACTATCGTACTACATGCCGCAGGATGCCAAAACCGACTATCCGACCGAGGTCGATCCGCGGGTCGATGACGGCAACGGGCCAAGTGCTCCCGGTGAAGTCATGGTCTCCTACAGTACAGGCAAGGCTGTAGTTACCTTCACTCCAAGCGGTTCGCCGGATGTTGTCGGCTACCGCCTCTACCGTTCCCTGAACGGCGGATCTTTCCAGAAGCAGGCTGTTCTCGCGGCTGGAGAGAGCACCGTCTTCAGGCCGGGTACTCCGGCAGGCGCTAATGCTACCTTCTATGTGGCTGCCGTGGACGTAGCCGGACATGAGACTGCTTCCGGCAGTGTGGCTGGCGGCATTAAGCCTACACCTGAGCCTACACCAACTCCGGAACAGACGCCGGACGCAGAGCCGACACCGGACGCCGGAATCATCCCTGACAGTACGGAAGACCCTGGCATGATCATTGTTCAGCCGCCTGCTGTGGATACTTCTACTCCATTAGGCGGTACCAATGCTGGCGGCGGGAATGCCGCTGGGAATACCGGCGGGAAGCCTGCAGGCAATGCCAACGGGAATACGGGCGGGAATGCCGGAGGCAGTACCGCTACTAACGCACCAGGCAACTCCGGACGTTAAGCTCATCAGGCAGACTTCAGTAAAAGCTTCAAAAGCCCGTTCCCCGTGATAAGGGGAACGGGCTTTTTTTTATTCTGCCTAGTCTTCGATGGTAGACAAATCGCCTGCCGGAAGATGCAGCTCCCAGGCCTTCAGTACACGGCGCATAATTTTACCGGACCGGGTCTTGGGCAGCTTATCCTTGAACTCGATTTCGCGCGGTGCAGCATGGGCAGACAGGCCCGCTTTGACAAATGCTGCGATCTCTTCCTTCAGCTCCGCGGTTGGACTGTATCCATCCCGCAGCGAGATGAAGGCCTTGATGATCTCTCCGCGCATGACATCCGGCTTGCCGATTACCCCAGCCTCCGCTACAGCCGGATGCTCCACCAGCTTGCTCTCGACCTCAAAGGGTCCGATCCGCTCCCCGGAGGAATTGATCACATCATCAATCCGGCCCTGAAACCAGAAATAGCCGTCCTCATCCATGTACGCAGAATCCCCCGAGATATACCATCCGGGAATTCGGAAGTATTCATCGTATTTAGCCTGGTTATTCCACACCTTGGCCATCATGGACGGCCAGGGGGTGCGAATGGCCAGATTGCCCATAGCATAAGGCGGCAGTACGTTGCCGCGGTCATCAAGGATAGCTGCTTCGATCCCCGGCAGCGGCCGGCCCATGGAGCCTGGCTTGATGTCCATTCCCGGGTAGTTGCAGATGAGCTGCGCTCCCGTCTCGGTCATCCACCACGTATCATGAATCCGCTGCTGATAGATTTTATCGCCCCAGCGCACGACCTCCGGGTTCAGCGGCTCGCCGACAGACAGCACATGACGCAGACTGCTGAGATCGATCCCCTCCAGCGTCTCCTTGCCAGCCCCCATCAGCATCCGGAAAGCCGTGGGCGCACTGTACCATACCGTCACCCCGAAGCGCTCGATCGTCTTATACCAATCCAGCGGACTGAAGCGGCCTCCCCGGACTACATTGGCTACTCCATTCAGCCAGGGAGCAAAAATTCCGTAAGAGGTTCCGGTTACCCAACCCGGATCGGCCGTGCACCAGTACACATCATCCGGCCGCAGATCCAGAACTACCTTGCCTGTATAATAGTGCTGGATCATGGCTCTCTGCACATGGTAGATGCCTTTGGGCTTCCCGGTGGAGCCGGAGGTATAATGCATAATCAGACCATCCTCCAGGCTCAGCCATTCCGGTTCCAGCTCGGCGGAGGCATCAGCCATTTCCGCTTCATAGCTCAGCAACCCCGCATCCTCATCAGCAGAGGCTCCGACTACAAAAATATGGCGCAATCCGGGGAGCTGCTCCCGCTTCACCCGGTGCAGCAGCTCCGGCGTGGTCACCAGCGCCACCGCTCCGCTGTCCTCCAGACGGTCCTTGACCGCAGTCTCCATGAATGCCTCGAACAGCGGACCTGCCACTGCTCCCGTCTTCAGAATGCCAAGCAGGCTGAAATACAGCTCCGGAGTACGCGGCATGAAGATGAACACCCGGTCGCCTTTTCCGATTTCGTATTTGCGTAGTACATTACCGAACTTATTCGAGCGTTCCCGCAAGTCAGCGAAGGTGTAACGCTCCTCGCGCACCGCATCGCTGTAGATCAGTGCCGTAGCAGCCCCCCGCCCCTCTTCGACATGACGGTCTATAGCTTCATATGCCATATTCACCTTACCGGTCCCATGCCAGGAGAAGCTGCGCTCGACATCCTCCCACCGGAATTCATCAACTGCCCGGGAATAATCCTCCATATTCGAATGCTGCACCCGGCCCGGTAAAATTTCGCCTTGAACTTGCCCCATTACTCTTGCCTCCCCTACTGGTTTGCTTTAAGCTTTAAGGGTACCCTCTAATTCTATTAATTCCGTCAATGCTCTAAATGTGAATATTCCGTGTCGGAATCAGTATATCACAGGAAGCGGTTACATTCCATATTATAGTGAACTGGAAGGGAGCCCAAGCATGGAGCACCATAAAATCCCTGTATCCCATACCATAGGGCATCAAGGCCGGCTGATTTCTGTCCGAGGACCCTTATCTCCCGAAACGCTCCAGACCTTAAGCATGCACCGCGATCTGGACGCCTTCCGTAAGCCGCAGGAGCAGCTTGAAGCCTTGATCGAGATATCTGGCTTACCCGAAGGACGCATCGTAGCAGCAGTGGTCTCAGACGTTATCGTGGGCTATGTTACTTTTCATTATCCGGATGAGCTGGAGTTATGGTCTCAGGGCGGGATGGAGGATCTGATTGAGCTGGGAGCCATCGAAGTGGCTGACGAGTATCGCGGAAGCGGGCTTGCGAAGCTGCTGGTTTCAAGCGCTTTTGAAAAGGGACAACTGGAGAACTGCATCGTATTCACAACCGAATATTATTGGCACTGGGACCTCAAGGGGAGCGGCCTTACCGTATGGGAGTACCGCCAGATGATGGAGAAGCTGATGAAGACGGTAGATATGGTGTGGTATGCCACCGATGACCCGGAGATCTGCTCGCATCCGGCGAATTGCCTCATGGTCCGCATGGGCCAGGATGTGCCGCTATCCTCCCGCGAGACCTTCGACCGTGTGCGCTTCAGACAGCGGTTTATGTATTAATTCAGGCGGCCTGCCTGCAGGTTACATAGCCTTAAGCATATGCTCCAGAATGGCATGGGAATGCTGCGAGGCCGTTACGGTGAACTCACTGTAATTCACATGGGCTGAGCCGTCGGCTTTGTCCGACATTGAACGTACGATTACAAAAGGGATCCCGTTCATATGGCAGACTTGGGCGACCGCCGCACCCTCCATCTCTGCACAGGCCCCGTCCATCTGCTCACGCAGCATAGCTACTGACGCCCTGCTGGCAATGAATTGATCCCCGGACAGCACAATACCTGTTACAGACTTCTTCTCCAGCTCTAGACAGGCCTCTTCTGCTAACTTCACCAGCAGCGGATCTGCCTGGAAGACGGAGATCTCCTGATACGGAATCACTCCTCTGGCATAACCGAGCGCTGTAACATCCATATCATGCTGAATACAGGATGACGAAATAACAATATCCCCGATGTTCAGCTCAGGGTGCAGCGCCCCGGCCACACCAGTGAACAGCACCTGCTCTACGCCAAAGCTGTCCAGCAGAATCTGTGTGGTTACTGCGGCGTTCACCTTCCCTACCCCTGATTTGCAGACTACAGCTGCCTTCCCGAACACTGTCCCTGCATAAAAGGTAATTCCGGCCTTCACCGTGGTCTGCCGATTCTCCATCTCTTCCAGCAGCAGCTTGATTTCTTCATCCATTGCGCCAATCAGACCCAAAACTCCGCTCATTCCATATCCCCCTCGAACTTTGTGTCCGCAAACATAAAAAGCTCCCGAAGGAGCTTCTTAAGAAACCTATGTTCACGTGCTAAACATACTGATCTTATTTGTTGACATGATTGACAGACAGACGAAGAATGGTCTCATGCGGCAAAATAACCCGCGGATTCTCAACTGTCTCCTTCTTCATCAGCTTCGTCAGCAGTCTCATCGCTACAGCACCGAGATCATACATCGGCTGTGCTACAGTAGTGAGAAGCGGACGAACCATTGAAGCCATCCGGATGTTGTCTACACTGATAATCGAGAAGTCATCCGGCACCTTAAGGCCTTCATCCTGAATACTGTGAATGGCGCCAATCGCCATCTCATCGGTAGCAGCAAAGATAGCCGTCGGCTTCTTCTTCAGACCCAGGAAGTACTTCATGGCTTCGACACCGGATTCGTAACGATAGTTACCGATGCGTACCAGATCCTCCTGATACTCGATACCTGCCGCCTCCAGCGCCTTCTTGTAGCCGTGGAAGCGGGCATAGCCGTTCGCAGGGTCCTGCAGCGTACCGCTGATCATTGCGATCTCGCGGTGTCCGTGGCGGATCAGCGTATTCACTGCATCAAATGCAGCCGTCTCATGGTCGATATCCACGGAAGGATACGTTCCCTTCTCATCGCGGGTCGCACAGAGCACGATAGGCACAGCAGAGGTCTGGAACGCCTGAATATGCTCTTCCGTAACGGTTCCGCCCATGAACAGCAGCCCGTCCACCTGCTTCTCGAGCAGTGTGTTAATGACACGAATCTCCTTCTCTTTACGCTTGTCAGCGTTACAGAGAATAATGTTGTAGTGATACATATTGGCAATATCTTCAATCCCGCGTGCAATTTCCGCAAAAATCGAGTTTGAGATATCAGGGATAACAACCCCTACGGTTGTCGTTTTCTTGCTGGCGAGACCTCTCGCCACCGCATTCGGACGATAGCCCAAACGCTCAATCGCTTCAAAAACCTTCTTCCGGGTCTGCGGTTTCACGTTGGGGTTATTATTCACAACCCGTGATACCGTAGCCATAGATACGCCTGCTTCTCGAGCTACATCGTAAATGGTTACCGTCAAATTACTCTCTCCATTGCGATAAATTTTATCGTTCGACTAATTAAAATTATGATACGACACTTTGTACAATTGTGCAATGATAACGCTTCATTTTCCTTTCAAAATTTCTTTCAAAGGTTGAAACGCCAGTCCTGGCGCGGCTTTGACGCCTTCCGCCAATTCCTGATCCTCCAATAGCTTCCAGTGGAAAGCCCTTAAAATTTCAAGAATTCTGTATGCTTTCTCTATCGTATCAAAAAGCGCGTGAAAAATCCAACATTCGTTGAAAGTTTTTCATTGTTTTTGCAGACTTTTTTTCAAAATGTCAAAAAATGCTCTTTATTTGGCACTTTCTGCCGAATGAGCCGTCAACTGGGAGAGGCGCAGGCCGATCTCTTCCATCCACTTCTTGTCGGACAGATCCGCCGCTGTGCGGTATACATCCAACAGCAGATCAATCCGGCTCTGCATAGCCTTGCGGATAGCCTCCTCCAATTCCGGCAAGCCGCCGGCAAACAAGCCCGCAGCAAAGGTATCCTTCAGCACACTGGCCCACTCATTACGGTCCGCAAAGGACAGATGCAGCTTGCCCGCAGGGCGCTCTCCAAGCTCCCGGATCAGCAGGCCCAGGTCACGCTTAATAACCGGCAAGGGCTCATAACGGGCGCATTGCCCGCAGGTATATACAGGGACATTCGTAATTTTGATCTTCGCACTATAAATCAGCGTATGCATATGTATGGTCATGATCCCGCCGCAGCCACAAGACTTCTTCATTAATTGTTCCTTATACATCTCCCACACCTCAGAATGATCTTTTAAAAACGCATAGTTTTGGCTTTTCTCTTTCTAGTATTCGACTTCATCCCCCTGAATCCCTGCAAGTTTGCATATCATGTTTTAATTGGCAATAGTCTTAGGAATTTCCATATCGAAAAGTGACTTCAACTGTCTCTTTTGATAGAATGACATAGATATCAGGAAGTTAAGCCGAAGGGAGCTGTACAGAATGAGATTGTCTGGTAAAAAAGTCATTGCGCTGGTGGACGATGAATTTGAAGATCTTGAGCTGTGGTATCCCGTATACCGCGTGCGTGAGGAAGGGGCCGAGGTACATCTGGCAGGCCTTGAGAAGGGCAAGACGTATGTCGGTAAATATGGCGTACCTGCCACCGCTGAATACAGCTGGGACGAGCTGAAGGCTGCCGATTATGACGGCATCCTTGTTCCCGGAGGCTGGGCACCCGACAAAATCCGCCGCTACAGCGTAGTGCTGCAGCTGGTGCAGGATTTCAATACTGCGAAGAAGCCGATTGGCCAGATCTGCCATGCCGGCTGGGTCTTAATCTCCGCCAAAATTCTCGAAGGCGTAACGGTCACCTCCACGCCGGGCATCCGTGACGATATGGAGAACGCCGGAGCCATCTGGAAGGACGAGCCGCTCGTCAGGGACGGCCATATCATCTCCGCCCGCCGCCCGCCGGACCTGCCGCCTTACGGCAAAGCGTTCTGCGATGCGCTGGCCGGGGAATAACAGGCAGTTAATATCTAGTATAAACAACAAGCCCTGCCCTGTCGTCTGACAGGGTTCAGGGCTTGTTGCCGCTTTTATAGGAGGATTAGCGGATAGGGACAGACAGCTTCTCTTTGATCAGGGCAGGATACGCCTCAATGGTGAACGTCAGCGGCTGCGGGTATTTATTGCTGCCCAGACCACGATAGTACATGGTTGGGATTGACTTCGCATTCTCCCACTCAGTGCGCTGCGGAATATCGAACTCAAACTTGTCTGCTGAATGGACTGTACCTGCTCCATCGGTGAATGTTTGCCCCAGCATTAAGGTATTGTAAATACTGTTACTCTGTGCCTGAGAATCATATTCCAGCACCAGCGTGGAGCCCCTCTCCGTGTTGTGAATGAACATTTGCAAATTCTGATCTGGAGCCTTAATAATTTGTTGCTTGTCGGTATCGATAATTAATTGGGTTGCCTGCTTATCCAGCGCCAGAATCCCATTGATTTGCAGCTGGAGCGATTGTGCCATGCTCCTGTCGTTCGCAAATATCAGTCTGCCCCCACTGTCCGTAAAGCTGGCGGCGCGTAAAGCCAGATACGTATAATCACCACTGCCGCCCGCTAAGAGACCCGGTTTATACATAGAGAAGATCTGTTTGGAGTTCAGCGGGTCGCAGGTATAGTCCAGATAAATGCCGGAGGCGGCCAGATAGACCTCATTAATTTCAATTTTCTGACCGTCTATTTCCAGTGTTTTGTCTACATGTACGGTTTCTCCTGCCTTAGCAATCTGCTCCCTGTCCAGCGGAAGAGCTACAGAAAATTTAGCGAGAGGGCTATCTGCTGAAGCTGGCGTGAACTGCTTGTACTTACCAAGCTCCAGCTCAAACTTAATTTGATCGGGAAGAGCGCCTGCATCATCACTCTCCCACTGCCTTACCTCATAACCGTAGGTTATACGATTTGGGGAAATTGAACTCCCCGGTTCCCTGGAAGTATTCAATGGGTTTAAAGCTGCTGATGTAAGCTGCATAAGTTCAACTTTGGCATTCTCTTTAGTCTTGTTCTGCAATGAATACAAAATGATGATCCCCTTCTGATCTGCAGCAATTCCATCTACAGTAAGAACAAATCCGTTCTGCTCCGCAGTAACACCCGTGACGCGCTGTACAAGGCCATCCTCGATTGCCGAAGATACAGCGTTTGTGGTCATCACAGCTGGAATGTACTTTTCAAAGGGTCCGTAGCTCTGAAATATTGCTGCCTGATCCGGAGCGGCCCCCTGGGTCTTCAACACCTCACTCGCCCGGGGAAAGGAGAACAACAGCACAAGTCCAAGTACTGCCGCCGCTGTAGCCAGAGCATAACGCTTCCTTAATGACATAGAGCTTCTCCGGGAACGTGTTATGCCTCTGCGGATTGCCGTGTTCAGCCGCATTTCCGGGACCTCCTCCGCTTCTGCCGACAGACTGTGGTAGTACTCCTTCAACAGTTCCTCTTCTGTCTTGACCATGCTATAGTCCCCCTTTGATTCTCATTTTGTCTCGCAACTGCTTAAGTCCCTTATTCAGCCAGGTCTTGACCGTTCCTTCCGGCTTGCCCAGCACCTCGGCAATTTCTGTCAGCGTCATATCCCGGTAGTACTTCAGTACAAGCACCTGACGGTATTTGGGCTTTACCGCTTCCAGGGCCTGCTCCATATCCAGCTTACGGTCACTGGTCATCTCCTGCAGTCCAGCGCTTGCCTGTTCCGGCACAGGAGCAGCCACCCGCTTCCTCCGTTTCAGTTCATCCTTACAGCAGTTGATCAGAATCCGGGTCAGCCAGGGTGCGAACCGGTCCTCATCCTTCAGGCTCCCGCGCTTCACCCAGGCCCGGTATGTAGTTTCCTGAACCATCTCGAGTGCCTCCGCCTCGCTGCGCAAGTAGCTGTACGCAATACTGTAGAGTATTTTCTTCTGCTCCAGTACCCGGTAGATAAACAGCTGCTCCTGTTCATTCAAGTGGCGCACCTGCTCGCCTTCCCACGTATGCTCCATCCAGGCTTAGTCTCCCCTTTCTTTTTTGACTTCTGTATATACTGACTGTCCCGCAGCCCAAACGGTTTTACTTTTTTTGCAGGGCAGGCCTGTTCCCTCAGATCTCAAAACAAAAAGTCCGGTGTGTGGCCCCCTTGACCCTCACCCGGACTTAATTTAGATATTCTTACTGCTTGTCCTTGAAAACCCGATAACAAACCCGATAACGTTCAGCCGTTACCCGGCTATGATGTCTTCTCTTTGGAATCACCGCCGGCGCCCAGCGGGAATCCGCTCCGTGAGGCAAAAGCAGTAAGCTGCCCCTCTGTCTCAGAGCTGGTGCGGTTGCGGAAGCAGACCTTCGCAATCTCCCTGGCTTCAGAAGCCAGCGTGTTCAGTGTGCGGTGCTTCACCTTCAGCAAGGCTTGCGGCGACATGCTCAGCACATGGATCCCCAGCTCCAGCCAGAGCGGCAGTGAGCGCTCGTCTGCGGCCATCTCGCCGCATACACTGACATCAATGCCTACGCTGCGTGCCGCATCCACCGTCATGCGGATCATACGCAGCACTCCCGGATGGTACGGATGATACATATGGGCAATCTGCTCATTCATCCGGTCCACAGCCAGTACATACTGCACCAGATCATTCGTGCCGATACTGAAGAAGTCCACTTCCTCCGCCAGCAGGTCGGCAATCATCACTGCGGCCGGAACCTCGATCATTATACCTACCTTCATGTCGCGGTTATACGGTACACCCCGGCTGTCGAGCTCGCTCTTCACCTCGTTCAACACTGCTTTGGCCGCCTGTACCTCTTCGACAGAAGAGATCATCGGGAACATCATCCGGACATTGCCGTAATGACTGGCCCGCAGAATGGCTGTAATCTGGGTTTTGAACATGTCCTTGCGGTCCAGGCTGATCCGGATGGCCCGGTAGCCGAGGAACGGGTTCTGCTCCTCCGGCAGCTGGAAGTAATCCAGATGCTTGTCTCCCCCGATATCAAGTGTACGGATGACTACGGTCTCCTTGCCGACTTTTTCCGCAACCAGCTTATAGACTTCGAACTGTTCATCCTCTGTCGGAAATGTACTACGGTCCATGTACAGAAACTCTGTACGGAACAGTCCCACTCCCTCGGCCCCGTATTTCAGTGCCATGTTCAGCTCCTTCACGGAACTGATATTGCCGGCCAGCCGCAGAGACACACCGTCCTTCGTCACCGCTTCGACGGTTGCAAGCAGCTCCAATTGCTCCCGCTTCCGCTGCTGCTTCGCACGCCTGGTGTTGAAGTCCAGCAGTGTGGATTCATCTGGATGAATCATAACCGCCCCGGTCTCCCCATCGAGCACCAGCATGTCCCCTGTCTGGATAGGAGTCAGGATCTTGTTCTCCAGGCCTGCCACCAGCGGAATGCCGAGCGCACGGGCCATGATGGAGGAATGCGAGGTTTTGCCGCCCATCATCGTCACGATGCCCAGCACATACGCCGGATTCAAATGCGCCAGCTGTGAGGGGGATAACTCCTTCGCTACCAGAATATACGGCTGGGTATCCGACGGCAGAGTGACCTCCGGCGCACCCAGGAGATGCTTCAGCAGGCGGTTGCCGACATCCTTGATATCCACCGCACGTTCTTTCATATATTCATCGTCGAGCAAATCGAACATCGCCACGAAGTGGTCGATCGCTTCCTTGACCGCCACCTCGGCTGCCTTGTATTGGCGCTCGATAATGCCGCGGATTTCGCTCATGAACACCGGATCATCCAGGATCGCCAGATGAGCATCGAAAATGCTCGATTCCTCCGGTCCGACGACCTCGCGGAATTCTTTTTTGATAAACTCGATTTCGTCCTTGGAGGTCCGAATGCCTTCGTACAACCGTTCGAACTCCTTAGCCAGATCCACCGGATTCACCTGAGTGTCCGGCAGACTCCATTCCCAGTTCGGCAAGACAAAGGCCTTCCCAATGGCAACACCTGCTGCGGCGCCTACGCCTTGTATCATGCTTCGATCCCTCCAACATTGCTTTCATGTAGTACCACGGACATGACGGAAGACTGCCCCTTTTTCACGTTTTTGAATGGCGCGTAGCTCCATGATTTGACCCGGTCCGGGTTGGTAATCACCATCGGTGTCGCCAGCGAAGCGGCATGCTCCTTCAGGAAGGCCAGATCAAACTTGACCAGCAGCTGTCCCGGCTCCACACTGTCCCCTTCCTGTACAAGCGCCTCAAACGGCCCTTTAAGCTGCGATGTGTCGATCCCGATATGCATGAGCACCTCAAGCCCTTCGGGCGTAGCTATGCCCACTGCGTGCATCGTAGGGTATACGTGCATTACCTTGCCGAATACGGGCGAGACCAGCTCTCCTTTTTCCGGGACAAAGGCCACTCCATCCCCCACCAGCTTCGCGGCAAAAATATGATCCGGCACCTCTTCAATCGGCATCATCCGCCCCTGGATCGGCGCACTGAACAGCACCTGCGGCAGATCGCGCAGCATCAGCTTGTCGATCTCTTCGCGAATCAGCTCCGAATACGTCCCGAAGACGACCTGCACATTGCCGCCGCCCAGCTTGATAATGCCTGCGGAGCCCAGCCCCTTAAGCGCCCCTGTATCTATGAAGCGGTCATTATGCACTGTTAATCTCAGCCGGGTGATGCAGGCCTGAACCTGCACAATATTCTCCTTGCCGCCCAGCGCCTCCAGAATCAGCGGAGCCTGATACGGGATATTGCCCGCCCAGTCGCCCAGCTCCGAGCCTTCCTCACGGCCCGGCGTAGGAATCTGGAACCGGCGGATTGCCCAGCGGAACACGTTATAATAGACAATGCCATAGCCGATCCCGATTGGAATCAGCAGCCAGGCCCGCTGGGACAGATGCATGTTGAGGAAGAAGTCGATGGTCCCCGCCGAATAGGAGAAGCCGTGATGAATCCCGAGCGAGTAGGTCAGCACCATCGCAAGCCCGGACATAACCACATGCAGCGCAAACAAATACGGCGACGCGAACAAGAAGGCAAATTCAATCTGCTCCGACACACCGGTCAAAAAGCACACTAAAGCTGCACGCAAAAAAGTCTTCTTGATCTTGGGCTTGAGGTCCTCGCGCGCTTCCTGAATGATTGCAAAGGCAATTGCGGGCAGGGCGAACATCATAATCGGGAACAGTCCGGCCATGAACACACCCGCTGTAGGATCACCGGCAAAAAAGCGCGGCAAATCCCCCTGTACGACTGCACTGCCGTCAGGCGTCGTAAAGGAGCCCAATTGGAACCAGAACACATTATTCAGAATATGGTGCAGGCCAAAGGCCGTCAGCACCCTGTACAGCACCCCGTAGACGAACACTCCATAGCCGCCGGTCACCTGCACTACCCTGAACAGCTCATTAAGCAACTCCTGTAGTAGCGGAGACACTCCGAGCATGACCCAGGCGAACAGCGCCGAGAATAAGCCCATGAACAGCAAAACAAAACGCGACCCGCCAAAAAACTGGATCGCCTCCGGCAGCTTGATATTCTTAAACCGGTTATGCGCTACACCGGCTACAATCCCCAGGATAATCCCAATTAATGTTGCAGGCTGTACAGCCCCGTCTCCCATGTTGGACACAATCCGGTCATAAGTGAACATCCCTGCGAGTGCGGCCAGTCCGGCCGGTCCGGCCTGATTGGACAACCCCCACGCCACACCGACAGCAAACAAATAAGGCATGAAATAGAATATTCCTTGCCCCGCGTACGTCGTCACTTCGGATACCGAAGAAAGTCCCCATGCAGACCACGGTAAGCTGCCCAGACTCAGCAGAATCGCTGCCGCCGGAAGCACCATGGTAGGAAGCATAATGGCTCTGCCCAACTGCTGCAAAGATCCGAGCCAATTCAAGGCGACCCTCTCCTTTCTTTCTATATTGAATCGTAAGCGTTACAGCAGTTTTTGTCAAAAGAATCTGGGGATGAAGAGGAGGTGAAGCGCGCTAAGAAGACGGCACCGTCAGCACCCTTCGCACCCTTCGCACCCTTCGCACCCTTCGCACCCTTCGCACCCTTCGCACCCTTCGCACCCTTCGCACCCTTCGCACCCTTCGCACCCTTCGCACCCGCTAAAGTGTAGCATGAGCATAGACAGCCTACCAATAGAGCGGTGATTGTATTTTGTACAACAGATTGGCCGAAATTCCGCTCATATCCACGATCTATTGTATTTCGTACATTAGAATTCTCAGAATTACATCATAACCAACCATAAATCAAAATTCTACTGTATAAAATGCAACAGAAGCTTGAAATCGCGGGTTTAGACTAAATTCTAATGTACAAAATACATTCACACTGGTGCGGCTGCGACTATTCAAATCCTTTTAAACAATGATGTCCCGTTTTCTCACCAACTCTGATCCTGATGCATGGGTCTAAGTACATAGGATCTTATCCCTCTTCCGCCAGCCACAGGCTGGAGCAGTCCTTTCTCGCTCAGAACGCTCAACAGTTTGCGTGCCGTTCTAAAGTTAATCTCGAAATAATCCGTTACATCTTTAGGACGAAGTGGTCTGCCCATCTGCCAGGCTAAACGTAACACGTCTTTTTCTCCAGACAACAGTTGTTCTCCGGCCACCCTGCTCCGCGCCAAATACGGCGCCAGCGCCAGCTGCAGCAGCATCCGGCACACTTCGGGACGCTGCTGGATGTCATCGAACGAGAAGTGCAGCATCTTCCAGCCCATCCCGGTCAGGAAGGTGTCCCGGTTAAGCGCATAGTTGAACTTCTCCCGGTCCATATCCTTAATATGGCTCTGATAGCCGTCACACTCAATCCCGAAGCGGGTCCCGTTCTGCGGCAGAAAGGCAAAATCCAGAAACTGCGATTTCCGATTCCAGTCATACACCTCATATTCCGGGTGCAGCTGCTCCAGTGACTCGAATAGCGGCCACCATACATTCTGCAGAAATAGCTTCTCCGCATAGTTATGTCCGCGCAGCAGCCTCCCCCGCCGTTCACCCGTTCTTACATTCGTATGTGCCTCTATAAAGCTGCTGTGCGCCACCTCAAATTCCATATCTCCTTCCCCCTCCCTGAAAATAAAAAAAACGCCCTTTCCCCATTTAAAATGGAGTAAAGGACGTTCTTCGTCTTGTTCAAATTATAGCCATAATATTTTTTGAAATCCAGTGTGGCAAAAACACTTCTGCTTCCGGCCTAGACTTCCAGTCCACCAAGAATATGCTCCCGATGCAGCCGTCCTGTCTTACCCCCGGCTCCGGCCCTTCATCGTGATCGCTTCCTCTACCTTGATGCAGCGGTCCATGATCGCGATCATGTCATGGGCAGCAGCGATGTCCGCCGCCTCCTGACTGATGATACCCTGCTGTAGCCAGAGCACGCGTGCGCCGATATCAGCAGCCTCCTGCGCAACAGCCGCACAGTATTCACTGCGGCGGAACACATTCACAATATCCACCGGCTCAGGAATCTCCGCCAGCGTATGGTAGCATTTCTCGCCCAGGATCTCACCCTCTACCGACGGATTGACCGGAATGATCCGGTAGCCCCGACTCTGCATAGCACCGGCTACCATATAAGAGGTGCGGTCTGTTTTGTCGGATAGGCCAACAACAGCGATATTGCCTGCCGCAGCCAGAATCTCGCCGATCTCTTCCCTGCTCGGGTTCTCAAAGCTCATGTGTATTACCCCTTCCCGTTGATTGCGCATCTGGTATCTCCTGCCAACTCCACTATGAGTTATTGTATCGGGTTACCACGGCACATACCAGATTCGGCTATAACTACATCATACCGCGCATCAGGAAAAGTTCCAAATCTGAACCGTCCGCATGATCCCACTGTATTGATAGCTAAGGTAAGGTTTAAACGCTCTGTAACGTACGCTCGCTGCGCGGCAGCCATTTCAGTTCACAGTACATAGCCATACCATATGAACGGAATCCGGTCCCCAGTAATCCTGCACTGCTGCATAGGGCGTTCCGAACTTCTGCAGCCACTTGGTTTGTGCCCGTCTATAGCCGCTATCCAGGCAGAACTCGGTAATCCCCTGTTGTCTGAGAAATATCATCAGTTCCGCAATCAGGGCCGAAGCAATCCCTTGCCCCTGATAATCCGGCAGAACATATAGACTGCCCAGCTCACCTACAGCATCAAGCTTGTTTCCTGTACAGACCCGGATATCCGGCCCGCAAGGTGCATAAGAGATGGTGCCGGCGACCTTCCCGTCCATTTTGGCCACCCAGAAATACGTATCTGCATTCTGCGGACTCAGGGAAGCGTTAACCATCCGTATCTTGGACTCGATCTCCTGCTGAATGTCACTGTCCAAGTGACCCAGTCCCTCACCTTCAAAAGCAGCCGTAATCGAAAGCCTGTAAAGATTCGTTACGGAGATAACATCGTCCCGGGTAAGCGAAACTATGCTTAAGTGGCCTGTCCTCGTCACTTCACCCATTCCACATCCGCACCCAGCAAGCGCAGGTGATCGAAATACTGCGGATAGGACTTCGCCACATGATGGGCATCCTTGATGAGCAGTGGCTGGCGGGCCCGCAGGCCTACTACAGTAAGGGCCATAATCACACGGTGGTCATAGTGGGCATTAATCGTTACGCCGCCTTCCACGCCATCCGGTGTGCCATGCACAATGATCTCGTCCCGGCGTTCCTCGACCTTCGCACCGGCCCGGGTCAGCTCTGCCAGATAGTCCGTGATGCGGTCGCATTCCTTGTAGCGCAGATTCTCCACATTATAGAAACGTGAGGTCCCTTCGGCAAAAACCGCCGCGGCCACCATAGCCAGGACAGCATCAGTTGCCGCATCGCCGTCGAATTCCACCGCCTTCAGAATACCGTTCCCCTGCACATGCACTGTTCCGTTCTCATGGGTGAGCGGCACCTCCATCATCCGCAGCACATCAACAATGGCCCGCTCCCCCTGCTTGCTTCTCTCAGCCAGCCGGTGAATGGTCACATCCGACTTCGTCACCGCTGCGGCCGCAAGCACTGCGGCTGATCCCGGATAATCGCCTTGCACCGTATAGGTCTTGGCAGCATAGCTCTGGCGTCCAGGCACCTTGAAGGACATATAATCGTCCGCCGCATGTACGATAATCCCTGCCTGCTCCAGCACCTCCAGCGTCTGCCCGATGACCACCTTGGATTTCAGATCATCCAGCACGATGATCTCACTGTCTTCTTCAAGCAGCGGGGTCAGGAATAAAAGTGCGCTGAGATACTGCGAGCTGACGGCGCCGGAGACGGTAATCCGTCCGCCCTGCGGCTTGCCGCCGCGGATCGTAATCGGCAGTCTTCCGTTATTATGCTCTACTTCCACGCCGAGCTGGCCAAGTGCCAGAATCAGGTCGTCATGCGGCCGCTTGCCCAGAGAATCGGGATACGTATTCACGAAAGTAACCTCCGGGCTTAGCGCGGCCACCGCCATCAGGAACCGGAGGACTGCGCCGGCATTCCCTACATTCAGCTCCTTGACGTCACGGGGATGGCGGCCGAACCCCTGCACTACGATTTTCTCATCATCTTCGGTCAGGACTGCGCCGAGATCGGCGATACATCTGCGGATCGCATCGCTGTCCTCGCTGTGGGCAGGATGGTAGATCGTGCTGACTCCTTCAGAGAGAGCGGCTACCAGCAGGTAGCGCGTGGTGTAGTTTTTGGAGGACAGGGCTCCGAATTCTCCTTGCAGCGTCGGCGTAGGCCTAACAATAACGTCCATAGTATAAGCGCTCCTTCATAATATATAGTCTGTATGTACGGTCCTGTTTGACAGGGTAATCCGCAGTTGTGTTATCATTGCGTGAAGAAAGTCCATTCCCATTCAGGCAGAAAAGAGGGTATTATCATGAATGAAATTCCGCAAATTACACCGCAGGAGCTGCGTAAACGGCTCGCTGCCGGCGAAGAGCTTGTACTGATCGACGTCCGTGAAGAGGATGAGGTTGCCTTCGGCATGATTCCCGGTGCGCAGCATATCCCGATGGGCCAGATCCCGCAGCAGACGGACAAGCTTCCGTCAGATACGGAGATCATCTTCATTTGCCGTTCCGGCAACCGCAGCCAGCGGGTCTGTGAATATCTGCAGCAATTTGGCATTCATGGCTCTAACCTTAGCGGCGGCATGATCGAATGGGATGATACCGAAGCGTAATTGAACATCATCCTGATGCTAAGCGCCAACACACATAAAAGCTCAAGCGCGGTAACGCAGTAAAATGTATTGCGAGACCTCAGCCACATTCAGCTCCGTTGTATCGACCGTGCAATGCGCGAAACGGTAAGCTTCCCTGCGCTGTTCCATAATGGAACGGACCCGGTTTGCCGCATTGCCGGCGAGCAGCGGCCGGTTCTCATCCCCGCTGACCCGTCCAATAATGGTATCCTCCGAAGCTGTAAGGGCCACTACGAATCCATGCTCCAGCATGGCTTCGGCATTCCCCGGCGCAAGCACCGCCCCTCCGCCTGTAGAGATTACTCTGCGCTCTCCCTGCAGCATTTCCTGAAGTACCGCTGATTCAATGCTCCGGAATGCCTGCTCTCCGCCTTCTGCGAAGATATCCGCAATACTGCGGCCTTCTCTTCCCGTAATTACTGCATCCAGATCAACCAGTTCATAATCAAGCTCCTCGGCCAGAATGGCGCCTACTGTGGATTTACCCGTAGCCATCATCCCGACGAGAATGATATTTCGATCGTCCATAACAACCTCCAAGCCGCGACATTTGTCATATCATAACACAGGGTGAAAAGTTTGCACAATGCCGGCAGCCTTCATTTTCAGGCGGGCTGTGCCTGCCATGGCTATGCCTCATGGATGCAAAAAACCCGAAAGCCCTCCGCATGAAGCGGAAAGCATCTCGGGTTCCTAAGCAATAAGCTGAACGCTGCCTGTTACTCTGCCAGCCAGTTGTGATGGAACACGCCTTCTTTGTCCACACGCTTGAAGGTGTGAGCGCCGAAGTAATCGCGCTGTGCTTGCAGCAGGTTCGCCGGAAGACGTTCTGTACGGTAGCTGTCGTAGTATGCAAGGGCGCTGGAGAATCCCGGAACCGGAATACCCAGAGTTACAGCCGAAGCGATAACCTTGCGCCATGCCGACTGGTAGTTGTCCATAACATCCTTGAAGAACGGATCAAGCAGAAGGTTCTTCAGCTCTGCATTATTGGCATAGGCATCCGTGATGTTCTGCAGGAACCGGGAACGGATGATGCAGCCGCCGCGCCAGATCTTGGCCAGCTCGCCGTATTTCAGATTCCAGCCGTATTCGTCAGAAGCCACACGCAGCTGGGCGAAGCCCTGGGCATACGATACGATCTTGCTGGCGAACAACGCTTTACGCACGTTCTCGATGAATTCAGCCTTGTCACCATCGAATGGAGCCGTAGCAGGGCCGCTTAGCACCTTGCTGGCTTCAACGCGTTCTTCCTTCATGGCAGACAGGAAGCGGGAGAAGACGGATTCGGTAATCATGGACAGCGGAACGCCGAGATCCAGCGAGCTTTGGCTTGTCCACTTGCCGGTACCCTTTTGTCCAGCAGCATCAAGGATTACGTCCACCATCGGCTTGCCGGTCTCTTCGTCATACTGGGCGAAGATATCCTTCGTAATCTCGATCAGATAGCTGTCCAGCTCGCCGTTATTCCACTCTGCGAAGGTGCTGTGCAGCTCCTTGGCATCCAGACCCAGAACGTCCTTGAGCAGGTGGTAGGCTTCGCCGATCAGCTGCATGTCGCCATACTCGATGCCGTTATGCACCATTTTGACATAGTGTCCTGCGCCGTCCGGCCCGATATATGTACAGCAAGGCTCTCCGCCCACGTGAGCTGAAATCGCCGTAAGGATAGGTTCAACCAGCTTATACGCGCTTTCTTGACCGCCTGGCATAATGGAAGGGCCCTTCAGCGCGCCTTCTTCACCGCCGGATACGCCGGTGCCGACGAAGCGGAAGCCTTTGTCTTCAAGATATTTGCTGCGACGTACGGTGTCAGGGAAATAAGCGTTACCGCCATCGATGATGATATCGCCTTGATCCAAGTACGGCAGAAGCTGCTCAATGGTGGCATCCGTAGCCTGGCCTGCCTGAACCATGATCAGAATCTTGCGCGGTACTTCCAGTGATTGTACGAACTCTTCAACGGAGAACGTGCCCACCAGGTTCTTGCCTGCTGCTTCTGCAACCAGATCATGTGTCTTCTCCGGGGAACGGTTAAACACGGATACGCTGAAGCCTTTGCTCTCGATGTTAAGAGCCAAATTTTTGCCCATTACCGCCAAGCCAATAACGCCGATTTGTTGTTTTGACATCTGGTTCTCCACCCTTTGCACCCTGTATTTTTGTGAAATCCATTTCTCGCAGTATAAGAATACCACCCTTTGTCAGAGACAGCAAAGTTCTGCCTGCGAAAG
Organism: Paenibacillus sp. FSL R7-0333; assembly: GCF_038000365.1. NCBI lineage: Bacteria > Bacillati > Bacillota > Bacilli > Caryophanales > Paenibacillaceae > Paenibacillus > Paenibacillus sp. FSL R7-0333. Next base: position 2,895,891 of record NZ_JBBOBZ010000001.1, on the reverse strand, counting down.
AGAGATCAATTTCATTGACAAACTTCGATCCATCAGGGAAATTGCTCACAATGACTATTTTAACGGTTTTGTCCGCAGAAGTGAACCCCCTCCTCCAGAAAGGCACAATAAAAGGACACCCCGTTATGGGATGCCCTTAATCGCAATTATTCACTCAGTGCACTACCACTCCAGCGCTGCCAGCTCCCTGGTCAATTGCTCAAGCCTCACTGTGCTGGCCGCCACCGCTTCCGTATCGCGCTCACGCATAGCTTCATTCAGCAAGTCGAGCTGTTCATCCACGGCAAGCCTGCGGTCACGGATCCGCTCTTCGCCCTCTATGGAGTAGAACAGCTTCGTCAGCTCCTGATCCGACAGCAGCGGCCCCTTCTGGTACAGCACACGCTGCTGATAACCGGAAATCTCCACCAGGCGGATGACTTCACCGAATAAAATATTCTCTATAATGATCTGACGGTCGCGGAAGCGCTTGACAACGGCATGACCTCTCATATCCCCAATCAGCTTCTCCATCCATTCTGACAGGCGCGCATCACGGATCATGTAGTCTCCCACCAGCTTGAAGCCGTCCTTAATCCGCTGGAAGCGCAGCTTCACAAGCTTGCGGCCGGTGCGCACCGAAATAAGAAAAACACTCTCGTTCTCACTCCAGTACAGGGAATAACCTTCCTTGATCAGGTCCTTGATTAGATCCTGGATATGCTCTCTGTCGAACCGCAGCTCCAGATTGCAGTACTCCACTTCATCGTTTTTGTTCACGGCACTCCCCCCTAACTGCTTGATTTAAGCATAGTCAGCTTCACGGCCTAACCTAAGAGTAGAACAGACTGCCGGACCTCCGCTTGCACCTTGATTCTTTGTGTGGCTTACACTTATTTTATACTTCATAATATGTAGCGGTAACTTGGTTTATTGACTATTTTTACCCGTTTTTAGCCTTTTCCAAACGCTGGAACCCGTTTTAGGAGAGTTGGACCAGCCTTTTTATATGCAAAAACAGCAATAAAGCCGCATTGCGCCTCCTTTTCAGGCAGTCTACGGCTTATTGCATTTCCACACCGGCTTACTCCCCCCCTGTGTCCGCTCTACTCAGTGCGCCCTGCCGTGCTTCAGCTTCGTCCGGTGGACGATCAGCAGATGCAGGCCGAATAACACAACCATTACTCCCGCGCTGGCCAGAAAAGGGGCACCGTGGCTGACCGTATCCCACAGCTTGCCTGACACCACCGGACCGGCAACCATCCCTGAGCCCTGCAGCGTCAGGAAAAGTCCCCAGACGGTCCCGCGCTCGCCCTCCGGCACCTGCTTGGCCAGGAAGGCGTTCCACGCCGGGAGAATCAGCGCATAGCTGATCCCGACCAGCGCCACCGCCACGAAGGCCAGCGGCAGCCAGCGGACCTGTGAGAAGAAAGCCATGGAGCAGGCTGCCAGCAGGAAGCCGATATTAAGGAAGATGGAGGTGCCGACCTTATCGACCAGCTTCCCGGCGGGTATAAGGGTTAGCACGGTAATCCCTCCCCCGGCAATCAGCAACAGGCTGAACTGGTTGGGGGTGACATGCAGCTCCGAACGTGCGAACAAGGTGACCACCGGGGTCATAAGCCCGATCGCAAAAGCCTGCAGGAACAATGCCGGGAACAGCAGGCGGCTTACCTTCAGGGAGGAGGTGACCTGCTGCCAGGTCCGCTTCAGACTCTCCAGGGGCCTTACTGGCTTACGCGGCACCGGTGGCCCCTCCGCCGATATCTCTCGGACAACGCGCGGCGCATGACCGCCGATCTTCGAGGGCAGGAACAGCGCCACGGCTACAACAGCAGCAGCGAAGCCCATCAGCACCAGGAAGACCGTCCGGTAGCCCTGTCCGCCATGATCCATCATGAAGTTGACGATAATCGGACCGACGCCGGTTCCGGCCAGTGAGGCCATCTCCACCGCCCCCATGGCTGCGCCGCTGCTGCCGCTCCGGGTAGAGCCTGCCAGCTCGGTGATACCAGTCATCGTACAAGGCCACAGCGGCGAGGTGCCGATACCCAGAATCAGACAGGCGAGGGACAAGCTTACGGCATCTTTGGCATAGATAATCAGCCCGACTGCCACCAGCAGCAGCAGCAGCGCTCCTGTCATCGTCCAGCGGTAGCCGATCCGCTCCATGACCCAGCCGAACGGACTGCGGAACAGGTTATCCCCGAGATACTGCAGCGCGAAGGCGAACCCGACCACCGTTACGGAGAGGCCCAGAATATTCTCCATATAGACCGGCAGCAGAGCTACCAGCAGCGATCCTTTGACGAATTCGACCAGGAAAATAATGATCCACATTTTTAATATGAACGGTGAGGCTAAACTGATATGCATACGTTCCGCTGCTTTGCCAGACATTTCATCACATCCTAGTATTATGTTGATTGATTTGTTATACTGATGCTTGCTCAAGTAGAAATAGGTATTCTGTCCCTCCGGGGGCGCCTTTTGCTTCAGCGAAATCAAAAAACCACTCTTCGCGAAAGGTTGTGACAGCATTAAATGAATCAACAAGCTACTCCCCTCTTCACTGCTCTCAAAAAGCATGCCGCCGGAAATCCAGTTCAATTCCATATTCCGGGACATAAGAAGGGGCTAGGGACCGATGCCGAATTCCGTGAGTTTATCGGCGATAACGCTCTATCCATAGATTTGATCAATATTGCACCGCTTGATGATCTTCATCAGCCCACCGGGGTTATTCTTGAAGCTCAGAAGCTGGCTGCAGAGGCTTTCGGCGCCGATTACACGTATTTCAGTGTACAAGGCACGAGCAATGCCATCATGACTATGATCCTCTCTGTCTGCTCAGAAGGAGACAAAATTATTGTGCCGCGCAATATTCACAAATCGGTAATGTCGGCCATTATTTTCTCCGGAGCCAAGCCTATTTTCGTCTCTCCTGTACAGGATGAGAATCTTGGGATAGACCACGGCATAACCACCAGCTCGCTGGAACGGGCTTTAAGGCGCCATCCGGATGCCAAGGGTGTCCTCGTTATCAATCCGACGTATTTCGGCGTATGCGCCGACCTCCGTTCGATTGTCGACCTGGCCCACAGTTACGGGGTTCCCGTACTTGTGGACGAGGCACATGGAGTACTGATTCATTTTCATGAGGACTTACCGGTATCGGCCATGCAGGCCGGTGCAGATATGGCAGCAACCAGTGTGCATAAGCTGGGCGGCTCCATGACGCAGAGCTCGGTACTGAACCTCAATGCCAAGACGGGTCTTGTCAACCCACAGCGGGTACAGACCATTCTCAGCATGCTGACCACCACTTCAACCTCATATATTCTGCTTGCCTCTCTGGATACCTCCAGACGCAACCTTGCCCTGAACGGCCATGAGATGGCGGCGAGAACCATCGCCTTGTCCAATTATGCCCGCAATTCGATCAACGAGATCGAGGGGCTGTACAGCTTCGGCAAAGAAATTCTCGGAACAGAAGCCACCTTCAATCATGATCCGACGAAGCTGAACATTCATGTACGGCATCTGGGTATTACCGGTTACGAGACCGAGAACTGGCTCCGGCAGAAGTATAACATCGAAGTTGAACTCAGCGACATGTATAATATTCTTTGCCTGATTACCCCTGGAGATACTAAGGAATCTGTAGATAAGCTGCTTGCGGCGCTGCAGGTGCTCTCAGCGATCCATTACAGCAAGGGTGAGATCTATGAGCTTAAGGTACAGGTGCCGAATATTCCGCAGCTGGCCCTAATCCCGAGAGATGCCTTCTATGCGGATACGCAGCTGATTCCCTTCCGGGAGTCTGCCGGCTACATCATTGCAGAATTCATCTACGTCTATCCGCCGGGAATTCCTATTCTTCTCCCTGGAGAAGTTATTACCCAGGATAATATCGACTATATCATTGACCATGTAGAAATCGGATTGCCTGTCAAAGGACCCGAGGACCGCAGCATTACCAATATAAAAGTAATCGTCGAAGCAGAGCCGATCTCCTAAGGCTTGTCCTATAGCAGTGCGACATGCAAAACCCCGATACGTATAGAGTATCGGGGTTTTGCATGAATGCCTGAAATCTATTCTTGCTGGGCAAGCAGCTCGTTATAAGCTTCTTCAACAGCTTTCCATTCAGCTTCATCTTCAATGTTGTACAGAACCATTTCCTCGTCTTCTTCTTCCATACGAAGGATGATTCCGTCTGCTTCCGGATTCTCGCGCTCAAGCAGCAGGGCGTACAACTTCTCGCCTACGTCGAACGTTTCTACCAGTACCATTTCTACATCTTCGCCCTGCTCGTTCGTCAAGGTCAGCACAAACTCCTCGTGCTCATGGTCGTGATCATGTCCGCAACCGCATGCTTCACCATGTTCATGGCCATGCTCATGTTTGTGATCGCTCATTGTAATACCTCACTTTAATTGAATTATCCTACATTTGGTATCGTAACACGTAAGATAAGGACAGGTCAATTTGCAGGAGGGACTTAATTTTTGGATGAAGCCGTAACTACCTTCTCGGATACAAGAACGTAATCTCCGTTCTTCGACGCCTTCATGAAGAAGCCTACGCTATATTTGCCCGGTTCCTTGAAATCATAGGTGAACTCCGGTGTGGAGAACCAGAAATCCTCATTCTTGGAGCCGACGGCATCCTCGAGAATATCCTTCACATTCCCGGCAGGATCGGTGATTGCCACCTTCACGGCAGCGATGCTGTCCTTCAGGCTGTCCACCTGCGTCAGAATCTTCATCTTCAGCTTGCCTGTGTTGACATTGCCGAATACCGTGTCGCCTTTGAACAGGACGATATGAACATTCGGCTTGAGGATCGTCACTCTGCCTGAGCCGTCCCAGCTGACGACACCTCCGGCCTCCCTGGCGGGAATATAGGTCTTGCCGTCAATCAAATAGCCGCCGTCGGCTATTTCCTTTCCATTGCTCCATACTTTGATCTTCTGGTTCACAGCGTCCGCGAACAAATAGGAGCTTCCCATCATGAAAAACACAACCGTGCACAGAGCAATTTTTCTCCATCTCATTGTAAAGCCCCTCCAAATAATTCATGCTGTTAATGTATACTGCTAAGACTTCGACAAGTTGCGCAGAATTCAGGGATTTATTTCTTTTTGCAGAAGAAAAGAAAAACAAGCCCTTCAGCAACCGGTTTCGGCATGTACAGCAGACCCTAAACGAAGTATTTTCAGAGAAGCCGGAGTCCCCCTTAGCACATAGAAACGGCCGGACTTCAGCGCCTGTAAGACGCCTGTCCGGCCGTTCCCCCTGTTATCTATGCCCGGCTAAAATTGCGGAAGCTGATCCAGATTGTTCGTAGGATCTCCATCTGCATCGCCGCGGATATACATTTCGCCGTCTTTGCCCTTAAATACATTGACCCCTGCGATGCTGCCGGACTGAACCTCCTGAAGTGCCTGCTGATAATCCAGCACGCGTCCGGAGGAGGTCTGGAACCCGGTCAGGTCCCCGTCACCGTTACGTTTAGCGGCAATAAAGCCTTCCCGTTCTTGATTCATCACTTAGGATCGTCTCCTTCGCACTAGAATTAGCCAGCTACCCTGGCCCGATTCTAGCTTGTCCATAGCCGCGAAAGAGTATGTATCCGGCAGATTACAGGGCTTTACTCATTCTTACATGTAGAATCCCTGCATCATAGAAGGGCTCCTTGGAGATTACTTCATACCCGAGCTTGCTGTAAAATGGTTCTGCTTGACACTGGGCATCCAGAATGGAAGCCTGCAGACCCAGCTCACGTGCCCGCTCTTCCATAGCCAGCAGCAGAATACGTCCGCATCCCTTAGCGCGGAAGGCCTCCTGAACGGCAATCCGCTGCATCTTGGCAGTGTCCGCTTTATAATAGATCAGCCGGCCGGTTGCAGCCGGCTGCCCGCCCTCCATGAGCAGGAAATGATGCACATGCTCACTAATGGCATCATATTCATCGATCTCCTCTTCTACCGGCACCTTCTGTTCTTCCACAAACACCTTCTTGCGGATCTCCAGCGCCATTTGAAGCTGCTCCTCTGTAGTAACATGTACGATTTCCACTGCCATCTCCCTGGCTCCTCTCTATAGCTCCAATCAATATGGAGCATTATACAGAATTATTAATATCCTGTATAGAGCCTGAGAGCTTCAGGGCAAGGCCCTTGGACAGGGAACCTCCGACCACCTTATTTACGGAGTCTCATAGACCTCCTCGGGAATCGAGCGGTCATACACATCCCGCAGAACCGGCGAGGTCAGGCTATCCCGTGAATTCAGACTCCCGTCCAGTCCGGTCATCCTGTGAACATCCGTATATTCAGGAACCTGCTTACCTGCCGTACATCCGGCGATTCCCAGAAGGAGACATGCTCCAATCCATAAGAGACACACTCTTGCCAACCGCATTGTTGTTAACCTCCTCATCCTTCTCGGCTCTTAACAGCTTTGACGAATCGGGAGGTTCATAAACGAAGCTTTACAGATTTACATTGCCAACTACATGGACAAGATACATCATACCCCCAAGAACTCCGGCAAGGACAAAATACGCGGCCCCATATCTCCAGCGGGTAGCAGCCGGTACTTCATAGTACTTGTCATTGTCATATACCGTGAAGCTGATCTCACAGGTCATCTTCATCTGCAGGCTGGCATCCACATACAGCTGATCGAGCTGCACGACTTTGACTTTTCCGATCAGCGACTGCACCGGCATGGTCGTCGTTCCATAGTAATCCAGGTTATCCCAGCGTACGCCGACAAACTGCTGGCGGTTCAAATCACTGTAGGTGGTGAACGGCAGCTCCCGCTTATGCTCGGGGCCGGGGATCAGATATCCTTGCTCCTGCAGATCCCCGATGGGGATCAGGAAGCTTTTGAGCACAGTATGCATCTGATTCTTCGTCCGCCGGCTGATGTACTTCTTATACATATCATAAGCGAACATTACCCAGATGATGGAGAACAGGATGGATTTCAGATAAATAATTACAGCCAGGCCGCCAACGAGCCCTACCAGCCATAACCAGCGTGTTACCGCCGTGGCAATTCGCCCCCCATCCAGCGGATGGATCGGCAGCAGATTAATCAAGTTAAGCAAGAACCCGACGTATGCCAGCGAGTATAACAAAGGACTATGATAATAATAAGCCGCTCCGAATACTACAACCGCACCAATACTCCCGAGTATAGGGCCGCCAAAAGCGACATAAGCTTCCTGTCTGGCATCCAGCGGCTGCCGCTTCATCGTAATGAGTGCACCCATAAACGGAATAAACAGCGGCGCGCTCACCGGCAACCCAATCCGCTTGGCAGCGATCACATGGCCGATCTCATGAACGAACATTAAGGCAACGAAGCCCACCGCGAATTGCCATGGCGAGATCAGGGCATAAGCCCAGATGGATACCATCATGGAGATCAGCGGACCTGCGATTTTACCCAGCTTAAGCAGAGAGATAATGGCTTTTCCCTTAAGCAGCAGCAGTACTGCCCCACTCCCCAGCCACCCCCATGCGCCCGAGCTTTTTTTCTCCTGTTTGTTTTCCTGCAATAGTCTCAATCTCCTTTTGATCACTGTGTCGCTTCACTTCCAGGCCACGGATGAGGCACTCCTCTGCTTCCCGTTAGCCCTTACTCTCTACTGTCGCACAGGAGTGCAGTGGATTGCAAATAGACTTACGGTGTTGACAAATCTCCCGGCCTGCGTATATGATATCCAGTAATTAGGATAACCACAATAGCTGCGAAGAGAAAGAGTACCCTGGCAATTCTTCCACAGAGAGCTCCGGATGGTGAAAAGGAGCAAAGAAAACCCTCGGGAATATGGTCTCAGAGCTGCGCACCGAACCCCGGCATGAACGGGTCGTAGGCTGCGCCGGAACCCGCATCCGTTACCATGCTAGGGTATACCCGCTTTAATCTGCGGACGTACCTGAAGAGGTGGATGCCGCGAGGCATTGATGAATTTGGGTGGTAACACGTGAGCACAGGCTCTCGTCCCTTTAGGGGATGAGTGCCTTTTTTTGCGTCCACATAATTTAAGGAGGAGAGAAATATGACTAACATTTTTATTGGAGGGGCTTGGCCTTATGCCAACGGCTCCCTGCATCTGGGCAGACTCGCCAGCATTCTTCCGGGAGATATTCTGGCCCGCTACCACCGTGCTAAAGGTGATGCTGTGCTCTATGTATCCGGCAGTGACTGTCACGGTACCCCCGTTGCTGTACAGGCGGCGCAGGAGGGTGTATCGCCGGGTGAATTCGCCAGCAGGTATCATGAGGAGTTCGCCGATTGCTTCCGTGCCTTAGGCTTCACCTATGACTTGTATACCCGGACCGATCAGGCCCATCACCATAGTACGGTGCAGGAGCTGTTCCTTAAGCTGCTGGATCACGGATATCTGTACCAAAAACCCGGTCTCCAGTGCTATTGTGAGCAGGACCAGCGCTTCTTGCCGGACCGTTATGTCAATGGCCTCTGCCCGGTCTGCGGACAGCAGGCCCGGGGGGACCAATGCGATTACTGTTCAACGATTCTCGATCCGGTGGATCTGTTGGAGCGCACCTGTGCCCTCTGCGGCTCTACGCCTGTGCTGCGCTCTACTCAGCATTACTATCTGTCGCTGTCCAGCTTCCAGCAAGCACTCACAGAATATGCTGATTCCGCGCAGGGCTGGAGAGACAATGCCGTCCGTCTAACCCGCAGATATCTGCAGGAAGGCCTGCAGGACCGCGCAGCAACACGCGATCTGGACTGGGGCGTGGATGTTCCTGTTGACGGCTTCGCAGACAAAAAAATCTATGTCTGGATCGAAGCCGTTAGCGGCTATCTGTCTGCCAGCAAACAGTGGGCGGAGCAGACCGGAGGCCGCTGGGAGGAGTTCTGGTCCGTACCATCCGGGCAGGATAACGATGGACAGCCGCCTATAACCGCTTACTATGTGCACGGGAAGGACAATATTCCTTTTCACAGCCTGATCTGGCCCGCCATCCTGCTGGGAGCTGAGGAGCTGCATCTGCCGGACCGGATCTTCTCTTCGGAGTATCTGACCCTGGAAGGACAGAAATTCTCCACCAGCCGCAACTGGGCGGTCTGGGTGCCGGATATTCTCAGCCGGTATGACCCTGACTCGGTCCGTTATTTCCTGACTGCGAACGGCCCCGAGAAACGGGATGCCGACTTCTCCTGGAGAGAGTTCATCTACAGCCATAACAGCGAGCTGCTGGGCGCATTCGGCAATTTCGTCAACCGCAGCCTCGTATTCGTGAATAAGTTCTGGAAGGGCAGAGTTCCAGATGGAGTCTTGGACGAAGCATGGGTTAGCAGTCTGGAGCAGCTGTATAAGGAGGCAGGAAGGTTAATTGAAGCCGGACATTTCAAGGAAGCCCTGGAGTTCATCTTCTCGCATATCCGCCAGGCCAACAAGTATTTCGATCAGCAGCAGCCATGGCTCCAGATCAAGCATGATCCTGCGGCCGGGGCTAACACGCTGTACACCTGTGTTCAGATTATTGCCAATCTGTCTAACCTGCTGAACCCGTTCCTCCCCTTCTCCTGCGAGAAGATTAGAGGCTTCCTGTCCATAGAACAGCCTGTATGGCATCCGGTATCCGTCCTTGCAGAGCAGCCTATATCGGAGCTTGAATTACTGTTTGAGCGGATAGATGTAGAGCGCATAGAGGAGGAAATAGAGCGGATGAAAGACAAAAGCGTCCTGCCTCTCATACCGCTCACGAGAGCAAGCGGCGAAAGCAGGAACGCTCCAGGGGCTTAATATTGATGAATACACAGCGGCTGTCCGCTCTGTGTGATAACTTAGTTCTGGCCGGGGTAACGTGCTCCGGCTGCAATACCTTGCGGGGATATCCGTTCAATCCGGGCGAGATCCTCTGCCGTCAATGTAACCTGAAGCGCTCCGAGGTTCTCTTGTACCCGCTCCAGCCGCTTGGTGCCGGGAATCGGCACGATCTGCTCCCCTTGTGCAAGAAGCCAGGCCAGCGCAAGCTGTGCCGGGGCGCAGCCCTTCTCGGCTGCCATCTGCCCGATCAGCGAGACGACCTCCAGGTTCCGGATGAAGTTCTCTCCCTGGAACCGCGGGTAATGGCGGCGGTAATCATCCTCCGGCAGATCCTCGAAGCTCTTGATCTGTCCAGTCAGAAAACCGCGGCCCAGCGGGCTATAAGGAACGAAGCCGATGCCCAGCTCCTTGACCAGCGGCAGAATCTCATCCTCCACCTCCCGGCTCCAGAGCGAATACTCTGTCTGCAGGGCGGTCAACGGATGCACCGCATGTGCCCGGCGGATCAGTTCAGGCGAAGCCTCGGATAAGCCGATATAGCGGATCTTCCCTTCCTTGACGAGGTCAGCCAGGGTGCCGGCGGTTTCCTCAATAGGGATGTTCGGATCGGGACGGTGCTGATAGTACAGATCGATATAATCTGTGCCGAGTTGATAGAGGCTGGCATCTACGGATTTTTTGATATAGGCCGGGTCTCCCTTGGGTCCCTGAGTATGCGTAATGCCGAATTTGGTCGCAATCACAGCCCGATCTCTCCGGCCCTTAAGCGCCCGCCCGAGAAGCCGTTCATTGCCGCCGAAGCGCTGCTGCTCGAAGGCTCCATAGATATCCGCTGTGTCCAGCAGAGTTACGCCCAAATCAAGCGCGCCATGAATGGTTCGTACAGACTCTTCATTATCCGGCATCATCATCGTTCCGAGTCCCAGAGCCGATACGATCAGCCCTTCGTTCCCAAGTGTTCTTGTGTGCATATGGTTGCCTCCTCTTGTCCCTGTAATAGATCTTATGAACATGACCTTATTTTAACCGTCCTGCCGTGGAGCAGCCACAGTACGTTCATGCTAGTAAGATCATTACCAGGGAGCAGCAGACCAGTAAGATATGCGCCTTCAGGTGATCCTCTACTACGTTATGACAGGGGTATAGATACAAATATGCAGACCCGGGTGATCCGCCAGATTCGCCATCGAATTGATATCGTAGACTACAGGCTGACTGGTACCAAGACTCTCTATGACCACACGGTTAACCTTTTTGCCCAGTATATTGTGCTGCTTCCACATCTCAGCGAAATCCGCACTGTCCTCCAAGAGCTGATCGACCATTTCCTTGTACCAGGGATCGTGCAGGTTCATGTCATAATAGGTTCTGTACACCCCTACTGAATAGAGAGCGAACTCCTCCCAATTCAGCATCCGGCGGCGCAGCTCCAGATCCAGGAACAGAAGACGCATCATAATGCGCTCTGAAGTATGCAGACTGCCGAAATCACTTAGCACTTCACTCGCTTTATCATTCCAGGCCAGTACCTCAGACCGCTCATTCGTAATAAAAGACGGATAAGTCAATTGGCGGATAATATCCCGCCACTGCGGATTCAGCTCCGGACTGGCTGTATCTATAGAAGCAAGTGTATCCGGCAAGCCCGGATTCCATAGCTCGAACAGATGCTTGCGCTCATCTGCCGACAACCGCAGCGCCTGACTGAGACTCTCCATGACCTCTCTGGAGGCGGTAACCTCCCTGCCTTGCTCCAGCCAAGTATAATAGGTGCTGCTGAGACCAGCCAGAACCGCAACCTCCTCCCGACGCAGCCCTGGTGTTCTGCGCTGACTGTTCGTTTCCTTGATCCCTACAGCTTCAGGCTGCAGACGTTCCCGGCGTGATCTCAGGTAGTCGCCAAGACGCCTAAACCTTGTAATCTCGTAACTCATGAGCTGGGCCTCCTTTCCGCATTACAATTGATTCACAGGTACTTCACATGTTCACATACTCTCGCATATAGCGTGGGGTAAATCCCCGGGTATGTCACCGCCTGCGGCAGCTCGCTGAAGCTTCGAAGCTCCGCCATTTCGTACGGGGGCAAATTTCCGAACCTTTTGACATCTGCATAATACAACATCCCGTAGCTCTCTGCCAGTTCACTACTTCTGACAGAATAGATGCATAACGGATGCAGCTCGTATTCTTCAGCGCCTGTCTCTTCATACAACTCTCTTACCGCAGCTTCCCCGGGACTCTCGCCCGCCTCAATATGCCCGCCGGCAAATTCCCATGTAGACCGCTCACGGTGCCGCACCAGTACCCAATCGTTCCCTTGCTTCATAAAAATCACTACATACTTGAGACTCACCCCAGGGCACTCCGCTTCATGCAATGTTACGATCATGATAGAATTCCACCTTTTATGTTGGTTAAGGAACTTCCTTGCAACTGCCATTATTGTAGTATTGTATGGATTGGGTGTCGTTGGTTTTTGTCACTGCGGCGGTGTGACAGGGTCGTGCTTAACGGTATCATCTATGCGTATTAAAAAATCTCTTGCCATTCCCTCACGTCCTGTGTTATTATAAATTTCGTTGCAGGACGGTAGCTCAGCGGGAGAGCACTATCTTGACAGGGTAGGGGTCATGGGTTCGAACCCCATCCGTCCTATAAATGGAAAGCCTTAAAGAAACGAAGCCGATCATATGATCGGCTTCGTTTTTCGTTGTTATCATTGCAGCAGTTTTAAATTTTGAATTCCATTGCCCCATTGCCAAGAGCTTTCTAGCAGTTTCTCTTTTTTCTCATCGGTTCATTCATGGTCAGTGTCTACCCATTTGTGATTTCAAGCTTAAAACTTCTTGCTCTGAGAGGCCTGAGGCTCTAACAATAATTGAGGTTTCCACTCCAAGAGCAAGAAGTTCACGCACCATTGTCTCTGCCTTTTTTCGCTCACCTTCTGCTCGTCCCTCTGCTCGCCCCTCAGCAATACCCTCAGCTCGTCCCTCAGCTCGCCCCTCAGCCTTAGCACCGTTCATTCGTGACGCCTCATCCCGCAAATACTTCATCCGCGCATCATATTCCATACGTGTAGCGGCATCCTGACTCAGGAACTCCAGCGTATCCATTGCTTTTTTCAACATCGGTTCATTCATGGTCAGCACCTCCCAATTTGGTTGTTCAACACCCTTCAGGAATAACAGCCAGTTGATCAGACCACCAGTTAATGGAACGGCCTGCTCCTCAAGCTTTGTTAATTCCATCACATGAATCTCCAGATCGTTGTTCAACTGAATTCCGGTGTGATCTTCCCGAAGATGAAACACATTATGATGGCGGTCATTAGGAAGACAGGAATAGTTCAGTATATTAATCGTCACACACTTCTTCAATTGACTGTAATCGTCGCCTTTTTGAATTTGGTGGTAATACATCTCGCTCCAGTAGAACAGTGTCCGCTTCTCCATATTGTATGGATTGAACAGCTGCATTTCGATGTTGATCCGTTTGCCCTCAGCCGTCTTGGCCTTGATGTCCAGAATAGACTGTTTATCCGCTGGAGCATCCTTATCAGTGTACGGATTCATTAATACAATCTCTGTCAGCGGGGGTTCGCCTGCCTCCATAAAGGTACTGTTGAGGAAGGCCAGCAGGACATCCTTGTTATTCTCACTGCCGAAAATTTTCTTGAAGATAAAGTCATTCCGTGCGTCGAGTAGTTCCACGATTATCACTCCAATCATATACATTGATTATATCATGGCAGAACTACTCGTTGTAGAAAAAGCCAGCCTTTGGGGCCCCATATACTGCTATTCTGTCCCCAAGACTCAAAGAAACATACTAGCACATGCTTGATCGTCAGCCCTCCCCCTTTTACCTTAACGTGATCGCCATTCGCTTATCCACCAATACGACGGCGTCTGCTTCACCCTTACCGTTGAACATGGCTGAAATCACATATATTTTCGTGTCATCTTCCGCTTTCGCCACCCACTCTTTCTCCTGCAAATATCGCTTGTTGGTGGCATCGTAAGCATAATCCAGGTTGCGCTCCATCTCCTTCAGATATTGATCGCCATAGATTTGTTTGAAGTCATCCTTAGACATGCCAATTTTAAAACCGCCAGTGGTTTCATATGTATCTTTCGATTCCTCTGCCAGAGTAATCCCTGCCACTTTATCCTCCCGGTACATAATCCTCACGCCAGAGCTATACATGACTGAATTCGCAATATCCTTATCCTCCCCCTTACCCAATACCTCTTCCGCTTCTGCACGGCTCATTCCATACTCAACAACGGCTTTATGATCGTTCACCTTTTGGATGGCTAAGTCTTTAGTGGTTACCCCGTCTTTGGAATCCCCACAAGCTGTCAATACGAACAAGAACAATACTACCAGTAACGTTTTTCTCATAATACCCTCCAGATGTTTTTATCTAAAGTTTACCTTGTTAGGAGGAATACGAAACAGTTGCATCCCTGACAGGACTGACGTAAGCCTCTTTTTTGCATGGTCGCAGACCAGTTATTTATCAAAACCTGAGATCGCCACCAAGCAAAGTGCCCTTCTTTATGAAGATTTGTTGAAACGGTCCTGAATCGATCTTAACTTCCTCCCTTACATTCTATATAATAGAGACAGCTTACACACGGAAAGGACTGAACTATGCGCAGATATCAATAGTTGTACCTCACCAATACCAGATATATTTAATGGAGGTAACTTATTGATGATTACTGAATTACGTACTGAGAGATTAGTGTTACGACAAATGAGCACCGCCGATTCAGCCAGCCTGTTCCCGATCTGGTCCGATCCTGAAGTCACCCGGTTCATGAATATCAGCAGCTTCACGGATGAGAGTCAGGCCGTGGAAATGATTGAGCTGCTGGGTAAGTTAGCCACCGAGAATCAGGCGATCCGCTATTCCATCACGGAAGCAGAATCCGGCCGGATTATCGGCTCCTGTGGTTTCAATGCGCTGGACTATGACAATGCCAAAACAGAGATCGGTTATGACCTTAGCCGCGAGTGCTGGGGAAAAGGATATGTGCCTGAAGCCCTTCGCGCACTAATTGATTATGCGTTCGATACACTGGGCTTCAATAGAATTGAAGCAAAGGTCGAGCCTGCTAATATCAATTCTATTAAGGTACTGCAGAAATTAAACTTTTCGCTGGAAGGAATATTGAGACAGAGTGAGCGGTCCAAAGGAACATTCATTGATCTGTGTATGTATTCCAGATTAGCTACAGATTAAGCTGACATGAATACAGGCTGACCCGGGCGCTACAAAATGAACTGCGCTGGGTCAGCCTTATTTTATATACAAACCTCCAAAAAAATAAGCTACCACTGGGGCAGCTCCACTACTTGAATATCCGATGCGGATGTTTTTACGTATTTGAGAATTTCTTTATAGCCCTTCTCTGACAGAAAACACTTTTGCTCGACTCCTCTGTGGTCTTCCCCAAAATAAGCAATATGAAACGTCTTATCCAGCTGGATAATATTAGAAACCTGAATTAACGTGTTTCTATCTGCTAGAACGAAATGATATCCTGAACTGGCCAGGGTATTAAGCCAATATTTCAGCGTACCTACTGTATAAAAGGTCTGATCGTACGTATGGACAATGATCCGATAGATAGTCCGTTCAAATTCCATAAACGTTATTTTTGCAATATCGAGTGAGAATACACCAGTGTTTCCCTCTGTGTCTCTAGTAACAGATATCGTGCTCAAAGGGATCAACTCCAATGTTATTTAAGTAACTCTTCAGGAACCTCCGGTTGATTAATGTATAATACACTTGCTGTAACCAACACGATAAGGGCAGCCAAGGCGGACAAACCAGAAGCAAGCTTATACACTACTTTGCGCTGCAAAGCTCTCATTGTCAGATGTTCACCTCCCTTCTAGCTATAATCAGACTGATGGATTGTGCCAAAAAGCTGGCTGCGATAACAGATGAGCCTATAACGATATTGGCAGCTACCAGCAGTAACGCCACGATTCTCAGCTTAGGCCAGTGCCGCCTCGGAATCCGGGTCTGTCGTTCAATCCCAATGGGCGCCAGCCACAGAACTATTAACAGACTCGCTGCATTCAATAACATAACGTAGAAGGAGCTAAGCTCCACGAAGGACAGTACTGTGAACAAGCTTACCGTAAACAAGACACAGGCTATACCAGACTTTAGATGGACCCCGCCCGACACCTGACGTAATACGGCAAAGGAGATCAGAATCTGCAGAGCTTCACTTGTCCTGCCTGTCAAAAGGGATACTACCAGCGTCAGCCCAATAATAAACACCACATTAAGCACTACGCTAATAGCAAATTTCAGGACAGCGTAGGATGCCGGGTGCTCAGGTACGATATTTTTAATCGTAAATGCCAGCTTGCCGGACATGAATTCAAGCATCTTCCCGCTCCCTCCGGGTGGAATAATATAGAAGGAATACAGTCATCACCAGGAAAATCAAGGCATTTAGCAGAATATCATTATAGTAGAGTAGCACTGAAATCCCTATTACGAAGCCGAAAATCAGCAGAGACAGCAGGATATCTTCTATCTTAAAGCGGAGTTTATCCAAGTCGAACGTGAAGCCCTTGCCTTTGCGGTACAGAAGCCCAAAAATACCGAACACCGCTGCCGCAGTCGCTACCTGCAGAAAATATCCGTTCGCGGTACTACCAATATTCGATATAGATCCGAACATGAGCAGGGTGAGCAGCGTCTGAATCCCGGCAAAAATAGCAAATCCTGATATTGTTGCGATGATGGATAGAATGAGCGGCATCCTCACCACCGCAGCGAAAAAGAAGATAAAAATCAAGATTAAAACAAGTGGTGCAACATTCGACATGCCCAGTTCGTTGCGTAACAGATAGCTTTGCAGATTGTTCAGCAAGATGACAAATAAAGCCTGCCAGATGTACCATCTCCACTTGAATCTATAGAGAGACATAATCAGATAATAGAGCGCAAGCGTCTCTATCGTTGAGAAAAACATAAATCCTACAGGTTCCCACGACAAACCATAACACCGCCTGACTAATTTTCGTTCACAAGATTAATTATATATCCCCGCCGCACCTGACGTATACTACTTAATTACAAAATTCGACACTTTTTGCTCAGTCACGAAAAACATCCGTTGGCCGCTCTGAATCGAGCCTCAACGGATGTTCCTCTGGGTACAGCAGCTTGGCTGTCCGTATTAAATTTCAGACCAAATGACGTTAACCTCCACAGTTCCCTCCTGGGACGCAAGCGGACCGCCAATGATTGACCAGCTCTGCTTATCGTCCTTAGTGTTGCCTTGAATAATCAGGTTCTTGGGATCGATAGTCTTCACGGACTGATCGCCCAGCTTGGAAGCTAGATAATCATCATAGAGCTTCGTTACCGATTCCATACTATCCGTTGTTCTAAAAATCAGCAATGCCGTCTTCTTACCCTCATTCTCCTCCGCATTCGAAAGAATAGTCTCTGTTACATTCTCCGGCATCGGGAAGTCCTCCGGCAGATATTTCGGCAGGTCCGCAGATCCAGCAGCCGTCTCGTTGCTTCCGGCCGTCGCCTCAGGGGTCTGTTCAGGCTCTGTCGTTGGTGCTGGAGTCTGTTCGGCCTCTGTTGTCGGCGCTGGAGTCTGCACAGTCTCTGTTGCCGGTGCAGTGGTCTGCATCGATTCGGTGGACGGCTTATCCTCAGCATTACCGCAGGCACTGAGGGCCAATAGGGACAACGTCAAGGATAAGGACATTATTAGCTTTTTGGTGTACATCTTCTCACTCCTCGTCAATTCATTGAAAGTTACATGGCCAGTTAGATTCACAGGCTTACCGGATAGTACCCATTTTCTTTTTCCTCAAAACAACGAATAAACAAAAAGAAGCCCGGAAGCCAAGGCTCCCGGGTCATTCGTGAATGATGTATAAGTTCAGAATTTATTTAAAATACGATGTCGTAAGCGGAACGAAGACCGAGGTTCCATCCTTCACATCTCCGTTGACATACAGGCTGCTTACTCCGGCAATATCCACTTCGATGGTAGTAAGCCCGCTGGCCGGGTCAATGGTCTGCTTCTTCAACACAGTATTGGTGTCGCTGTCTTGTACCGCGAAGTCTTTAATCTCTCCGCCGATCGCGGCTACCTGGAGATAAAGCTTCTGATATTTTTTGTTCGGGTGGAGCATGAATGAAGTGCCGCGGTCACCACTGGCGTTATCGAAGAAGACATCCTTGTAATCCTTGTCCTTGAAGACCGTCTTGCCCGGATCTTTGGTGTGATACATGTCATCAAAACCTGTAGCGATTGGTACGCCCGCTGTCTGCTCTCCCAGAGATATGGTGTTGGTTGCAGCATCGAACTTAACGGTAACTCCCAGCAGATCGGATACGGAACGGACCGGCAGATACGTTGTATCCTTATAGGAAATTGGGGCAACCACCGCACCGCTGCCATTCTTAAGCTGTACGGGCTGGCCGTTCATCTTGAATTTGATGCTTGGATTGAGATATGCCTTGATCTCCTGCAGGTTGGCTCCGGCGTACACACCTGTGCCCATTCCTCCAAGTACGGCAAATGCAGTCAGTGCAGCAGTCATCTTCTTCTTCATTCGATCATACTCCTCTCCATTTATAACAAATTTGAATATTCCTTATTGGGAGTATAATAAATCCTGCCATCAGATGCAATCATTCAGAAATCATCTCTCCGGTGAGCCGCTTCGTAACGTTCGCGTATCTCCAGATTTTTGGAGTGATTGTACAAATCCAGCGCAATGATTCCCCTACGGGCAAGCTTCACCACCAGCACAAATAAATATATCCCCATTCCCAGACAAGTCAACCATAGTAAAAGAGCAAAAATACTGAACCCTCCAGCGAGCAAGGACCCAAAACCTGTCATATACACAGCTTACATCCCCCATTCAAAATGATATAAGATCTATATCCTAATCATAACAAGTTTGGCACGTTTGTGTAAGGAATGCAAAGTAAATAGCCTATTCAGCCCTATACTTACCCGTGATTTCAATCAAATTACCATCTGGATCTTCCAGCATGAAACAGTAATATGGACGCACAACATTAATATAGAAAATCTCTGAGACTGAACCAATATTCAGTGATTTTATTCTCTCGTACTCTGCATTCAAATCGGTAACGTTGAAGTTAAGGATTGCATTATTTCCATACCGCAGCCCGCCCTCCTCCTTGTAATTCAAATAGGCTTCATTGAAATGATCCGACACATCGCTGCTATTCCTTATCAGTTCCTTATCAAATTCGGGATTCCACAGGGCAAGGGTATTCCCACAGTGGAATTCTACCCAGCGCTCCGGCTTTCTGGATTCCGCTCTCCTATTTAATAATGCTTCGTAAAAGGTAATCGAACCTTTCATATCCCGAACGACTAGATACGTACAACCCAGTTGCATAGGAATGCATCTCCTCATCTTTAGTAGACTTATTCTTCATAAAAAACACTATAACAAACATATGTTCCTATAAATATGAGAATTTATACATCTCGCGGGCAAAAACTTTCAAACTAAAATCTTCCGGCAAACGATTGACCTCCAGCCCGGTTTATTTTACAATAAACTCATAAACGCGCGTTTACATTAGAGGGGGTACATTATGCGAAGCGAAGATATTGCCAAGCTAGCCGGGGTTTCGCGAAGCACCGTATCCCGTGTGATCAACAACTATTCCAATGTCCCTGAAGAGACCCGGGCCAAGGTGCTGAAGGTGATTGAACAGCATCAGTACGAGCCGAACAGCTTCGCCCGGGCGCTGGCCGGCAAGAAGACCGACACGATCGGGCTGTTTGCCATCAGCATGAACGAGAAGGAGAATGCGACGCGGATCTATCAGAATAATTACTTTGCCCCGTTCGTCGATGCTGTGGTAGATACGTCGAATGCCCGCGGCTGTTATGTTCTGATTCACACCGTCTATTCTCCCGACGACTTCCTGAAGGTCAAGCAGGCCTTCCTCCAGAAACGGATTGACGGCGGCATCATTGTCGGCACCCAGAAGGATATCGGGATTGTACGGGAAATGGTCGGTCTCAGCGCTCCACTGGTGCTGATCGATTATGACATTTCAGAGATTATGTCAGAGCATCTGGACCGCAATCATCTCGCCATTGTGAATTCCAAGGATTATGAAGGTACGGTAGAAGCTATTGAGTACTTAATCGGTCTCGGCCATACGGAGATCGGCATGATCTGCGGACGGATGAATACTTATTCCGGGCGGGAGCGCTACATGGCTTACGAGAATACGCTGAAGCGCCATGGACTTGCCCTGCAGAAGGACTTCGTCCTTCCGGGTGATTTTCTCAAGGAGACCGCCTATCAGGAAGTGAAGAAGCTGCTGGATTCCGGCGGCCCGCTGCCGACAGCCTTCTTCTCTTCCAATGACGATATGGCTATCTCGGCGATGGAAGCGTTCTCGGAGCATGGCATTTCCGTGCCGGAGGATATCTCCATTGCGGGGTTCGACGATGTGCAGCTTGCTGCGCGGATTCATCCCAAGCTGACCTCCGTCCGTCTGCCGATTTATGAAATGTCCAAGGCCGCTGTCGAGAAGGTCATTGAGCTGTGTGATTCACAGCAGCCTACCTTCAGCACCATCAGTTTTCCGGCACGTCTGATTACCCGGGATTCCTGTCAGCCGCCGAAGAAGTAGAGCTTTACTCCGATTTAGACTGATACAGACCGATTCAGAAAAATCCCTTGCCCCGAGGGACTTTTTTCTCCACTCAGTAAACGCGCGTTCACAATCGAAAGGAGACTTGTCTCTCATGAAATTCGGAACTTTTGACGACACCCGTAAAGAGTATGTAATCAACACTCCCAAAACACCTTATCCTTGGATTAACTACCTCGGCAACGAGCAGTTTTTCGGCCTCATCTCTAATACTGCCGGGGGCTATACCTTCTACCGCGATGCGCGGATGAGAAGACTTACCCGTTACCGGTATAACAATATTCCGCTGGATACCGGCGGCCGCTACTATTACCTGTACGATGGCGGGGACTTCTGGACCCCGGGCTGGATGCCGGTGAAGCGGGACCTGGACTTCTACGAATGCCGCCACGGTCTGGGCTACACTTCTATTACAGGCGAGCGTAACGGCATTTCCGTGAATCAGCTTGCTTTTGTACCGATGGGCCATAATGCGGAAGTCCACCGTCTGGTTGTTAAGAACACAGGCGATGTGAAGAAGACCGTGAAGCTGTTCTCTTTTGCCGAGTTCTGCCTGTGGAATGCCAACGATGATATGACCAACTTCCAGCGTAACCTCAGCACCGGCGAAGTAGAAGTGAAGGATTCCGTCATTTATCACAAAACAGAATACCGCGAGCGCAGAAACCACTACGCCTTCTATTCTGTAAATAAAGAAATTGCCGGCTTCGATACGGACCGCGAATCCTTCGTAGGCATGTACAATGGCCTGGATGCTCCGCAGGCGGTTGCTGCCGGTGAAGCTACTAACTCTGTCGCCAGCGGCTGGTCGCCGATCGGCTCCCACGCCCTCGACATTACGCTGGAGCCGGGTGAAACGCAGAGCTTCATCTTCGTCCTCGGCTATATCGAGAACCCTGAGGATGAGAAATGGGAAGCCCTGAACGTGATCAACAAGAAACCGGCTCAGGCTGTTATTGATCAGTTCGCTACAGATGCCCAGGTGGATGCCGCCCTGGAGGTTCTGGCTGCACACTGGGATAACCTGCTGTCCAAATACCAGATTAAGAGCGGGGACGACAAGCTGAACCGGATGGTGAACATCTGGAATCCGTACCAGTGTATGGTTACCTTCAACATGTCCCGTTCCGCTTCCTACTTCGAATCCGGCATTGGCCGCGGTATGGGCTTCCGCGATTCCAACCAGGACTTGCTCGGCTTCGTCCACCAGATTCCAGAGCGCGCCAGAGAACGTATTCTCGATATCGCCGCTACCCAGTTCCCTGACGGCAGCGCGTATCACCAGTACCAGCCGCTAACCAAGAAGGGCAACAATGAAGTCGGCTCCGGCTTCAATGATGATCCGCTCTGGCTGATCTCGGGTACAGCAGCCTATATTAAGGAGACCGGCGATTATTCGATCCTTGATGAGCAGGTTCCCTTTGACAGCAATCCGGATCACACTGCAACCCTGTTCGAGCATCTGAAGCTGAGCTTCGAGCATGTCACGAACAACCTCGGGCCTCACGGCCTGCCGCTGATCGGACGCGCGGACTGGAATGACTGTCTGAACCTGAACTGCTTCTCCACCGAACCGGGCGAATCGTTCCAGACTACGGAGAATATCGCAGGCGGCGTAGCGGAATCCGTGTTCATTGCAGGTCTGTTCGTCTTCGTTGGACCGGACTATGCCGAGATCTGCCGGATGCGCGGACTGGATGATGTAGCCGCTGACGCTGTTGCCAAGATCGAGAACATGAGTGCCATCACGTTGTCCCACGGCTTCGACGGCGACTGGTTCCTGCGCGCTTATGACCACTATGGCGACAAGATCGGCAGCAAGGAGAACGAGGAAGGCCAGATCTTCATTGAGCCGCAAGGCATGTGCGTAATGGCCGGAATCGGTGTAGAGAACGGTGAAGCAGCCCGCGCCCTGACTTCCGTGCAGGAACGTCTGGATACGGACTATGGTATCGTTTTGCAGCAGCCTCCGTATTCCAAGTACTATCTGAACCTGGGTGAAATCTCCACGTACCCTCCGGGCTACAAAGAGAATGCTGGGATCTTCTGCCATAACAACCCTTGGATCATGATTGCGGAGACGGTCCTTGGACATGGCGACAGAGCTTTTGATATCTACAAAAAAATCGCTCCGGCTTACCTGGAAGATATCAGCGAAGTGCACCGGATGGAGCCTTATGTGTACTCTCAGATGATCGCCGGTAAAGATGCTGTACGTCACGGCGAAGCGAAGAACTCCTGGCTGACAGGAACAGCCGCATGGAACTATGTAGCGATTACACAGTCCATCCTGGGGATTCAGGCAGACTTTGCCGGGCTCAAGGTTGACCCTTGTATCCCTGCAGAATGGGACGGCTTCGAGATTACCCGCGTCTTCCGTGGCGACACTTATGTAATCTCGATCCAGAATCCGAACCATGTATCTAAAGGCGTAGCCAGCCTGACCCTCGACGGCACTGCCGTGGAAGGCAACATTATCGCTCCTGTGGGCGACGGTGCTGTTCATCAGGTTGTAGTCACTCTCGGCTAATTATCTATCACTCCTATAAAAGCATAACAACCCGGTTGTCCGCTTAGGCGGACAACCGGGTTGTTCGTTCATGGACAGGCGGCCCCGGAATTACTCCGGTATCCACACCTTCATCTCTCCGCTGCCGCGGTTGCCCCACAGATAGTACGGAATTGCCGTTACTTCCACCGGCTGTACTGCCGCCCTGGTGCTGCCGTAGAGTCCGCCACTCCAGCTCTGCTCCTCCACCCTGTAGCCCTCCGCCCGGATTACTACAGCTCCGCAAAGCAGCTCTTCATCGTAAGCCTCCTTGAACCTGCCCTCCTTGCTTAGAGATATTGAGCTTAGCGGCTCGCCGTTATCCGCAGATTCCAGACAATAGACCAGCGGCCCGTACTGAATAGCCGTCTTCCCGGCATTAGCCCGCAGTTCCGGGTGGGCGTATACACGGTGTGCTTCCATTGGAAGCATCAGCTCCACTATGTCACCGGGCTGCCACTCCCTGCGGATTACCGCATAGCCCTGCTCCAAAGCATCAAGTGCTGGAAGGAGCCCGCCATTGACGCTGATCCGGACCTTTCCGCTCCACGATGGAATACGCAGGGCGATACCGAACACCCCGGCTTCCGCAGGATCAACCTTCAGTGTGACTATGCCCTCCCATGGAAGCTTGCTGGACTGAGTGACCTTCACCTCTGTTCCTCCAAGTAGGGTTCTAAGCTCACTTCCGATATACAGATTCGTATAGAGCGTATCGCTGTGTTTAGTGTAGATATACTGATTCAATGAGGTCAGCAGACGCGCCACATTCGGCGGGCAGCAGGCACAGCCGAACCAGCCCTGGCGCTGCGCCTTCACATGCTGTTTGCCGGGATTACAGGTGCAGGCCTGCGGCCAGACCTCCAGCGGATTGACGTAGAAATAATGCTTGCCGTCCTGCGCCATCGAGCCGAGTACATTATTATAGAGCGCACGCTCCATCACATCGGCATAACGGCTATCTGGAGTCAATTCCAGCATTCGTCTGGCAAAAAAGATCAGCCCGATCGAAGCACAGGTCTCCGCATAGACCGTATCGTTAGGCAGATCGTAATCAAAGGTGAATGCTTCGCCGTGATGGGTGGAGCCGATTCCGCCAGTGATATACATCTGTCTCTCTGTCATATTGTTCCACAGGCGCAGGCACGCCTCGCGAAGTGCTTCATCTCCGGTCAGGCGGGCCAAGTCGGCCATGGCAGTATACATATAGACGGCACGGACAGAGTGGCCTACGGCTACCGTCTGCTCACGGACCGGTATATGGGACTGATTGTAGGCCATATCGATATGATCCGTCTGGCCGCCCCAATGTGTAACCCTGCCCCGGCTCTCCCATTCCTGGCGCAGGAAGTTCGGCTCCTGCCCGCGCTGGTCAATGAAGAAGAGGCTGAGCTTCAGATACTTCTCCTCCCCTGTCAGCCGGTACAGCTTCACCAGCGCCAGCTCAATCTCCTGATGACCGTCGTAGCCCTTCAGCTTGCCTTCCTCCGGTCCGAAGACAGAGTCGATATGATCGGCCATACGGCGCATAATATTGAGCAGCTTGTCCTTACCTGTCGCTTCATAATAAGCCACTGCAGCTTCGATGAAATGTCCGGCGCAATACAGTTCATGGCAATCCTGGAGATTTGTCCAGCGCTTGCCCGGCTCCTTGACAGTGAAGTAAGTGTTCAGGTATCCGTCGGCCTGCTGTGCTTCTCCTACCAGATCAATCACCTCGTCCGCCTGGCGTTCCAGCTCCGGGTCCCGCCGGATGCTGAGGGAATAAGCCGTTGCCTCCAGCCACTTGGCTACATCGCTGTCCTGGAAGACCATGCCCCCGAACTTACCCTGTCTTCTTCCGGCAGCGATTTCAAAATTGGCAATGGCATGGCTCGGTTCAGCCCCGGCCACGCGGTCATGAAGCGCCTCATATTGATAAGGAATCACTGTCTCCTGCACCAACCGGATATAACGGTCCCAGAATTCATCCTGAACGTACACTCTGTGGCCTCCCTGATCCGAATGACCGGAATGATCTGGTTGAACGGTTGTCCGAACCTTTGCACCTTCAAATTGACTCATTGTAGCATCTCCTCTTCAGCATTTCGTCCTCGCTAATTGCCATTATAGACGGTACAATATAACAAAAACAGAAGCATAAACAACCCCGTTTTTGTACTATTTCACACAACTTTTATCTAAGGGTTAGCAATGTTAATTCAGGACACATGCCTTTCTAAGGAGCTGCTAATGACACTTAATTCTTCCTATATTCATCTGGCCGCACCGCCCTTCCCCTATTTCCTGGAATGCGGCCGTACCGTCTATTTGCCCGGAGACCAGCATCCGAACCGCAGCCGTATGGGCAAATTCGATCTGATCATCGTGGAGCAGGGATTCCTGCACATTGGAGAGGAGCATACAGAATGGGCAGTGGGCGCCGGGCATACCCTGCTGCTGCTGCCTGACCGCTACCATTATTCAGTGCAGCCGTGTGATGCAGAGACAATCTTCACCTGGGTTCATTTTCACACGGTGGGAGAATGGACGGAATCAGCGGGTGAGCCGGTATATGCGGACCGGGAAACGCATTTCCGGCAGTTTCTTACCCACCCCTATACCATCCGTATTCCCCAGTTCGGACCGCTACCTGCCCCCTTCGCACGGAGCGGCCAGGCCGGGCAGTTGCTGCAGCTGAACCATAGCAGGCGCTCAAGCGCCGTGTGGCAGCAGCAGCGTATCTTCGAGGAGATGCTGCGGACGATGGATCTGGCCCGGCAAGATACGGCCGGAAGCCAGGCAGACGAGATTGCTGAGCAGACGGAGGCCTATCTGCGGAATCATTATGCGGAAGAGGTCACGAATGCCTCTCTGGCGGACGCTTTGCATTTTCACTACAATTACCTGGCCCGCTGCATGAAGCGTGTCTACGGGCTTACGCCCATGGAGTACCTGACCGATTACCGGCTGGAGCAAGCCAAGCTTCTGCTGCTTAAGACAGAGATCCCAATTGCGGCAATCGCAGAGCGCACCGGCTTCGAGAGTACAGCTTACTTCTCCCGGCGCTTCAGCCGCAAGGTCGGAATCTCTCCGCTGCGCTTCCGCAAGCGATATTCCCGCTGAGCATGAATGCACTTAGGCGGAACCCGGGGCAAGGATACGGAATTCGTGCAATTCCCGGCAGTAGGATAACCCGCGAATCCGTACGGACTGGGGCGTGTAGGCTCTGATCGGGCCCGCTTCCAGCTGCTGCTCCGGCCCGCTCTTCAGCAATACTGCCACCGGCACCTCCGATAGTGCAGCAGCCAGCAGCTCCATATCGGTCTCCAGTATTTTATAGAAATAACCCATTTCAGACTTCACCTGCTTTACGGTCAATGGATTCGGGCAGCGCAGATTTTTTAGCTATTTTTTTCCAGATGGGCGCATAAGGATTAAGACATGCCTTAATTCCGGAGATGTTGACTATGCGATCCTTCCCAAGCTATGTTATTATTCTGCTGGCCAGCCTGCTGATTGCAACAGGAACGAACTTCTTCCTGGTCCCCTATAAAATCCTCGATGGAGGAATTATCGGCATTGCCCTCATTATTAATTATATCTCCGGCGCCAAAATCGGACTGTGCATTATGCTATGCAGTCTGCCTATCTTCCTGCTGGCCTGGTTCCGGCAACGGGAGATCTTCTACAACAGCATTCTGGGTCTGCTGGCTTCCTCCCTGCTGATCGAGCTGCTCTTTCCGCTTCAGTATTACTTCCTGTACTATATTGAGCTGGGCTCCATTTCAAGCGCCATTATCGGCGGCTTCCTGATGGGCACCGGACTCGGGCTGATGCTGCGGTTCAAAGCCAGCACAGGCGGAACCGACCTGCTGGCCAGATTCATCCAACGCTACCTGCCGCTGAATGTCGGCCTGATTATCTTCCTGACGGACTTCCTGATCATCGGCGCTGGCGGAATTCTGATCTCCAAAGAGACCTTTTTCCATTCGATTCTGACGATTGTATCAGGAGGGGTCGCTACGGGATTATGCACGCTGGAAGAGTAAAAAAACGGGAATTGCCGGATGCTATGGAATAAAGGTTGAAATTTTCAGACTTTCAGGCGACAATCGAATAGATAACATTCCCGGGGAGGATTAGCGAAGTTGGATAGTACAAGCACGAATAGCAACACTTCCATACATGACATTGTCGATCTGTGCCTGCTGGCAGGCAAGATCATGCTGCAGAGCGGTGCAGAGACCTACCGTGTGGAGGATACCATGAGCCGGATGGCGGCGGCACTCGGCTTCCCCGGTGCGCATAGCTATGTTACGCCGACGGTCATTATGTTCACCACCAGCCGGACCGAGCCGGTGAAGCTGTTCCGGATCGCCGAACGGACGACAGACCTGCAAAAGGTATCCGAGGTCAATGACATCTCCCGGCGGCTGACCGAGCGCCAGCTGACAGCCGCCGAAGCGCGTGAGCGGCTCGGCGTGGTCGATGACGCAGCCCATGCTTACCCGGTATGGGTACAGATCGCAGCGGCAGCCTTGACCGGAGCCTGCTTCACGGTCATGTTCAAGGGCAGCCTGCAGGATGCTCTGCCGTCGCTGCTGATCTCCGGTACAGGCTTCGCAGCGGCCACTTATCTTCACCGTCTGGTGCAGTTTCGCTTCTTCGCGGAATTCATTGCTTCCTTCATTATCGGTCTGCTGGCCTTCTTCTCCGTCAAGCTCGGCGTGGGACGGGAGATGGACAAGATTATTATCGGCTGTGTAATGCCGCTCGTACCGGGGCTGCTCATCACCAATGCGGTCCGTGACCTGATGGCCGGGCATCTGGTATCCGGCATCTCCAAAGGGGCCGACGCCTTTCTGACTGCGTTCGCCATCGGGACCGGCATCGGGCTGGTCCTGTCCATTTTTTAACACCCACTTGAAAGAGGTCGTCCTGCCATGATTTTGCAATTAATCACCAGTTTCATCGCTGCCTCAACCTTCTGCATTCTATTCAATGCACCGGTGCGCGCGCTGCTGCAATGCGGCTTCGCCGGAATGATCGGCTGGATGCTGTACCTGCTGCTGGATTACAGTTCCGATACTGTCGTCGCAACCTTTGGTGCTACCGTTGTGGTCGGACTGATCAGCCAGTTTTTTGCGCGTTCCTTCAAGATGCCGGTCATTATCTTCAGTGTCGGCGGCATCATCCCGCTTGTGCCGGGCGGTCTTGCGTATGATGCCATGCGGAGGTTCGTGGAGAATGATAATAACCTCGGCATCCAGTATGGGGTTCAGGCGCTCCTGCTGTCCGGAGCCATTGCGGCCGGTCTGGTGCTAAGCGAGGTGCTCGGACAGATGTTTTTGCGTATCAAGAAATTGCCCAAACAACCGTAAGGCTCCATTTCACAGACAAGCCCGCTTGCAGCAAGGACCCCGGGTCCCTGCGCAAGCGGGCTTTGTATATTGTATCAGGTAAAATATATTGCAACACCGGCGCTCTAACAGTCTAATCCTCCCAGATTGAGGTTTCGAGCTGATCGACGAACCGCCGCAGCCTGCCGGCAATCTTAAGATTAATTGCCCCGTTCTGATACATCTCCTGCACGGTATTCCGCTGCTCCTGAATCGCCTGCAGCTTCAGCTCCAGCTTGTCATCATCCAGTACGCCGTCATTGCTCCAGCCTTCCCCCTGCACCAGCTTGGATTCCAGCCGTTCGTACTTGTCGATGACCTTCTGTGAGGCGAGCCGGTTCTCATCACTCATTCCTGCACTAACGGCGGATACTGCCGCCTGGCACATCGCAATCTTTGCCGTCCGCGCACTTTCGGCATTCTGCAGGGCGAGCTGTCCTTCTTCCCCGCTGAGCTTACCTGAGAACAGTCCAGAGAACAGCCGCTGAATTTCCGTTAAAGAGAATTTAATCTGCGTATTCAGCCGTTTGCACAGCAGAGACTCCGTATGGTCCAGCAGTTCCTCCATCTTCACGGCAACAGGCTCCGGCAGCGCCCCGTTCTCCATGATCCGCCGCAACTCCGTGCGTTCGGCTTCGAGCGCACTCTTGCGTGCCTCGACACCCAGACGGAGGAACTGCTCATGGGCCGGGTCATGATCCGGTCTTGCAGCACACAGTCTGTCAACCTTATCTGTGAATTCCAGCAGCACAGGCTGTGTTGAGCGCTCCGGGCTCTCAGAGACCAGGCTGCGCAGCATCGACATCCCGGCATCAATGACCACATTTCTGGCCGCCAGCTCCGTATTCCCGTATACAGCTCCGGCGCTCTGAACTACGGTCTCTTCACTGTCCGCAAGCAGCGGAAGGAAGATGCTGGCGATGACCAGTGACATCAGAATCACTCCTGCCGCCAGCGCAATAATGAGATCCCGCTCCGGAAAAGGTGTTACCCCGTCCCCAAGCACCAGCGGAATGGAGAACGCACCCGCAAGGGTAACCGCTCCCCTCACCCCTGAGATCGAGGTAATAATCTGGGACTTCAGCGGAGCCTTCTCTGCCTTCAGCCGCTTGCTCTCCCATAAGGAGTAACCATAGACCCACAGAAACCGCAGCACAATCAGCAGCGCCGTGATCGCCAGAACATAGCCGGCAACCATGAAGTTATTCAACGTCTGATCCCGGTAAATCACCTCGATCACATCCGGAACGGACACGCCGAGAATCAGGAAGACCAGCCCGTTCAGCACCAGCAGCAGCACTGACCAGGTACTAGCGGATACCAGTTGAAGTTTATATTGCGGAGAGACGGCCCGGTCCTTCTCAATGGCGTACATGACACCTCCTGCCACAACGGCCAGGATGCCTGAGACCCCGATCTCCTCGCTGATCAAATAAATAATGAACGGGGTAAGGATCTGCAGCAGGACATGGATCGTCACATCCTCCATACCGAACCTGCGGATGAACACGCTGAGCCGGATCAGCAGGAATGACAGCACCGCACCAAGCAGCAGTCCTCCTGCGGCAATCAGCACAAAGCTAAGCGAGGCCTTAGGCAGAGAGAACACTCCGGTAACCATGGCTGCAATTGCAAATTTAAAGGCGACCAGGCCGGAGGCATCGTTCATCAGCGATTCTCCTTCGAGAATCCGGTGGATGCTTTTGGGAAGATGAACCCGTCCAGCCAGTGCGCTTACCGCTACCGCATCGGTAGGAGACAGAATAGCCGCAAGTGCGAAGGACGCTGCCAGCGGAATCGAAGGAATCATCCAGTTAATCGCATAGCCCGCCACAAATACCGTGACAAATACAAGTCC
Organism: Paenibacillus sp. FSL R7-0333; assembly: GCF_038000365.1. Taxonomy (NCBI): domain Bacteria; kingdom Bacillati; phylum Bacillota; class Bacilli; order Caryophanales; family Paenibacillaceae; genus Paenibacillus; species Paenibacillus sp. FSL R7-0333. The sequence goes on along the minus strand of NZ_JBBOBZ010000001.1, from coordinate 2,865,580 downwards.
CAGCGCCAGCAGCAGAATCGGTGCCCTAAGGTTCCACAGCTCACCTCGCGGCGTCCGCCGCCCGTCATTGAAGAGCAGCGGAGCAATGAATAATACAAAAAACAGCTCAGGCTCGAAGTGCATATGTATTCCCGTCGGAATGAGTGCAGCAATGATTCCTAGTCCGATCTGAATCAGGGGAACCGGGACAAACGGAATGAAGCGGTTCAATATATTCGATACGGCTATTAATCCAAGCATCAACAGCACAGCCAGAAAAGTCTCCAAGTCCATCATCTCCCCGTCTGATAATCAATTATAATATGGCAGTGACCCAGCTAACGTCAACAAACGGAAGGCACAGCGGAATTTACAATCTCCGCCCGTACCTTCCGTTGCCTTATCATTCACGGCTTCCGCCGCTGGTCTAGCAGTAAATAGTAACGCGATGCTGTCCGCCCTGTTATTTTAGCGTTTCACTAGCAGCTGTATGCCTATATTCCACGGGTCCCTTAGAGTGATGATACCGCCCTCTTCTTCCACACGGTATCCGGCACGCTTCACACGTTCAGCGGCTTCACGCACATCCTGAATGTCCGGGAGCAGCAGTGTAAAATAATCGATGCCCGCCGCATTTGCCGGAGCCGCCGGAGCCCCCTTGCCAGCCCAGGTATTCAGTCCCATATGATGATGATAGCCGCCAGCCGAAATGAACATGGCCGCATCGCCGTAATGGGCGGTCACCGTGAATCCAAGCGCATCCACGTAGAATTTCTTGGCTTCTGCAAGATCGCCTACATGGAAGTGAACATGACCCATTACAGTGCCCGCAGGCAGCCCGGTCCAGCTCAGGCCTTCCGATGCAGCCAGCAGACCGTCCACATCCACCGGATCGGTGGTCATGACCACATTGCCTGTTGCTTCATACTTCCAGGTGTCACGGGGCCTGTCGCGGTACAGCTCGATTCCGTTATGATCAGGGTCTTCGATGTATAGAGCTTCGCTGACCAGATGATCCCCCTGGCCTACCGATATCCCGGAGTCGATCAGATTGCGCAGCACCAGTCCCAGAGAAGGCCGGTCCGGCAGCAGAATCGCAAAATGGTATAGTCCGGCCACCGAGTTCCGGCGCAGCACCTGAGCCTGCTCAATCTCCCGCAGGACAAGCAGCACCTGCCGGCCATCCGCCGTCAGTTCTACCACGCGCCCTTGCTGCCGCAGAATCTTCAGTCCGATCACATTCTGATAAAAGCTGAGCGAGCGCTCCATATTACTTACACGAATCTGTACAAGTCCAATTTCCAGTGCCTGCGGTAATATAGCTGTTGCTGTCATAGGAATCCCTCCTGAAATGAATATATTCCAAATCCACATAATAACGGTTAGTGTTGACTGTTCCTATCATGTCCATGCAAAGGTAATCTCAATTTCCGTTACACATTAACTTACTTTATTATAGTTGCAATCTATATGTTTGTCAATTACTTTTACAACACGCGTCTCAGTCAACAAAAAAAGCCTAGCCCGCAGGCCAGACTCCGGAGCAGTCACTCCATATATTTAGGTTCACCAAGCATCTCTATTGATACATCCTGTGCAGTAATTCTTAATTCGCTTGGCGGGGAAGCCATCAGAACCCGAAGCTCGAACCCCTGCTCCACGGCATAAATCTCGTCATACAGCCAGTCCTTCTTCTCCAGCGGCTCCGGCAAGCGCAGCCCGCTCACACCGCTGAATGTCAGCTTAATCTCACACTGATAATGCATCGCCCCGCCGCAGTCCAGAATCATCTCCAATACACCTTCTGAAGCCATGGTATAGGAGATTACTCTGGCATCATGCAGACTCTTCTCGACTAACTGTACCGCGCCCTCCGGGAGTTCATGCTTAATAGCTTCGAACCCGTTGCGGTATTCCCTGAAGAGCGCCTGCATCCGTTCATCATATTCCCTGCCCCACTGCAAGGCCCGTTCCTTGAACTCAGGCGCAGGATAAGTGGAATTTATGGTTCCGTCATGTATCGAAGCGTGGAAGTACCCGGGTAGATATTTCAGCAGATCTTTTTTCATATGTTCCAGAAAATCCTTGGCCCGCTCCTCATAGCTGATCCCTTCTGCCACATGCCAGGCCACATCTTCCAGCCAGTCCTGCTCTGTCTCCGGGAAGACCATGAACCCGCGCACCTGCATTTCTTCATACCAGGGTATAGTGAAAAATTTCATCCTGAAGCTTCCTCCACTCTGCAATCTGTAGCGATCCTTAATTCCTGGCTAGCTTCTCCCCCAGATATACTCTGTGCTCCTGCGAAGCCGCCAGAATCCAGACCGTCACTTGCTGCTTGCTGAACAGGAACTCGCTATCTACTTTGAGATACGGGAGCTTCGTCCCCTCGAAGGGTCCGTCATTACGCAACATTGCATTCTCCGCCTTCATAATATTCTTCACCTGATCTTCACTCAGACGCAGGAACTGCGCAGTCTCTGCAAGTGTCATCAACGGATGGTCCTCAGCTTGGCTTTCCGTCTGCGCTCCGGCAGGTGTCGGCAGCTGCATCTCGTAGCCCGCTCTAATCCGATCTCCGATTACGAAGCTGCTGGCAACCAGACACAGGCCCAGAATCAGGGCAGTTCCCAGGATGGTATAATGATTCTTCATGGGCAAAATCTCCTTATATGTATGCTTGAATCAATGTGCAGGAGTATAAGTAAGGAGCCAACAGTCCCTCCACTCCCCTTCATGCAGTTCATGCTCCGGTAAAAGCTTGCTGCGTACAAATCCGATTTTCTCATAGACTCTGAGTGCCCTGTGATTCCAGCACTGCGGGTCCATGACAATGAGGTCTGCCTGCTCTGCTTCGAGCAGATGCTTCACCATCCCACCTACCAGTAGCGAACCTATCCCCTGGCTCCATAGCTGCGGCTCACCAATGAACTGATCCATTCCGTAGACCTTTCCCGTATAATCTGCGTAGCCGTACTCCGTCTGCTCTTCCCTGCCAACAGGATAGAACTGGATATAACCTATATCCTGACCCATGAACTGCACGATCCCACGGTATAATCCCTCTTCTTCACTTTCATAAAAATTCGTCTGTACCCGTTCCAGATCATGCGGACAGTCCCGGCCTTCATAATACTCCAGCACTGCCGGGTCCGAGAGCCATCGTACAAGCAGCGGTGCATCCTCCTGTTCCAGCCTGCGAACACTGAGGTCCCCGTTCTGAAAAAGAATCATTATGAGATCACTCCTTATATCCCTGTAGTCCTGTCACATATTTGTCAGTCTAAACCATAGAAATTGAAGTGTAAAGTCAGCACCAAGCAGCTGCTCATCAAAAAAAGTGGCCCCGCCGGTAACCGGCAGGGCCAAAAGTCTATTGTAAGGGGGTCATGGGTCTACTATACTGAGCGAAGCTTAAGGCCAGATGAAAAACACATAAAGGTTTAATGAAAATACACAGAATTCCGCAAGGATCAAAGAAAGACCCTGCCGAGGCACGGCGGGGTCTTCCACAAATGGTTCCACTGGGGGGTGGAGAACTTCACTATACTCCCCGAACCTTAAAAAAACATAAAACGGGGCTGAAGGTTTCCTTAAATTTACGTACATCATATTCCTGTCTCAAGCCACAGGAAGCTGATGTACGATCTGATCCAGGGTGACCTCCTGCAGCACATTCTCCATCGCCTTCTGTGCAAGAGAGAATACTGGAACAATAGCGCCTGCAATGTTCTTACCTACCGGACACTCCGGGTTCGGATGCTCATGGACAGAGAACAGGGAGTCCTCTTCCACCGCATTCACCGCCTTATAAATCTGCAGCAGCGTAATATCAGCTGCACTGCGGGCAAGCTTCGCTCCGGCCACACCGGGACGAACCTCCACAAGTCCTGCCTTATTCAGCATACCCGTAAGGCGGCGAATCACTACGGGGTTCGTATTCACGCTGCCGGCGATCCACTCTGAGGTGCTTTTGCCGTCTTTGTTGCTGTCAATTAAGGTTAGAATATGAATAGCCACCGCAAACCGCGTGCTAATGTTCATGTCAATCACTCCTTCACACTGGCCGGAATGCTTCCGCCAGATGCAACTATAATAGTTACATTTAGGGCAATTGTCAATCCCATGAGGAGTTTGCAGACAACAGAACACTATTCACTGTCATACGCCTGCAATGCCACCGGCAGGGCTTGAATCACCACATTACCCACTGCCGGAAGGGGCAGCAGCACTGCGCTGATGATCTCATCACGGGTTGCGCCTAGCGCTTTGGCATGCTTGACATGAAAGGGCAGCCCGCTCTCCAGCCTAACCGCCGCAAGTACAGAGATATAGGCAATCTCCTCGGTTTTGGCATCCAGGCTGCTTGCGGCATCCAGCTTCTTCACAATTTCGCCAAGGGCCTTTTGCTGCTCCGGCGCTTCCTTCATAAATGTCATAAATGCATGACTGACTTGCGGTACATTATCCACTTTAATTAACCCTCCGATTCTGGAAACAGATTCTTGCATTCCATATCATAACATCATCTTTAGTATGAGGGTTTCTTGCATAATGCATACATTGCAACTGTTAAATATTCCTATATATAAGATGCACTTAAGGTCTGCACTAAAAGCTGGGTCGTCGCTGCGGTGAACATTTGGACTTCCGGCCGCTGTTGTATTTGGTTTTCCAGATTAGAACCGCTTATAGCGGTAGAAATCCAAACACAAAGGCGGACGCTATCGCTCCTCCAGTTCCAAATTTCCCCTCCACTTCTTTTTGCTTTTTGTTAATAGCTTTAGTGCGTCTTATATATCTTCACGCACTGGTCAAAATAATCGGCTTGCCCTTGGTGACCACAATTGTGTGCTCAAACTGGGCCACGCGGCTGTTGTCGGCAACGCTGAGTGTCCAGCCATCCGGCTGCTGCTCTACGAAATCAGTGCCTGTGGACAGAAACGGTTCGATGGTAATGACCTGGCCTTCTTTCAGCACCGTCGTTACACGCGGATTATAGAAGGGCAGAATCTCAAACGGCTTCTCATGCAACGCTTTGCCAATGCCGTGGCTGCACAGGTTACGCACGACTTTATAGCCGCGCTTCCGTGCTTCGGACTCCATAACCCGGCCGATCTCGTTCACCTTCATGCCCGCCCGGAGATGATTAATCACGCTCATCATGGTCTCTTCCGTACTCCGGCAGAGGTGAATCAGCTTCTCATTATAAGGAGGCAATTGAAACGATACCCCGGCATCGCCAAAATAACCGTTCAGCTCGGCGGAGACATCGATATTGATCAGATCTCCGGCCTGAATTACACGTTGTCCCGGAATTCCATGCGCTACCTCTTCATTCACACTGATACAGGTCGTTCCGGGGAAGTTGTAGGTTACCTTTGGAGCAGATTTTGCGCCAAAACGGCTCAGAATCTTCGCCCCCACTTCATCCAGCTCCGCAGTCGTCATTCCGGGAACCACACTTTTCTTCATCTCGGCGATGGTGTGGCCTACCACTGCACCCGCCGCTTTCAGTCCCTGCATATCCTGGAGCGTATCGCTCGTCATCCCTGCTCACATTCCTCTCGTTATCAAAGCTTCACCTTGAGTATGTATCCTACAAGTATAACAGCCTTGTTACGCAGAGTGAAATCAACGTACCTTTTAGCTTATTGCACCTACAGCCTTCATCCAGGCATCGGAGATTAAGGCATGTCCGGCAGGCGAAGGGTGTACGCCATCCGCCGCCCAGTAGGCAGGTTCAGCCTTGACGGATGCCGCTGCGAATAGGCCATCCAGCGGCACGAGTACAGCGCCGTATTCACGGGCCAGCTCACGGACTACGTGGATTTTGGGGTCCAGATCCTGACGCCAGCCCTTGCGGTCTTCCGGCACCGGCAATACGAACGGCTCCACCAGCACCAGCTTGGCATCCAGTTGCTGCTTGGTCCGTTCAATCAGATCACGGTAGGACGACTCGAATTCAGCCGCTGTAGTCTCTTGCCCGGAATCATACCACCGCCAGGTATCATTTATTCCAATATAAATAGATACCCAGGTTGGCTTCAGCGCAATACAATCCCTCTCCCAGCGCTCTTGCAGATCGACCGCCCGGTTGCCGCTGATTCCGCGGTTCAGGAACGTAAGATTCTTCTCCGCATACTGAAGGCCAAGCCGGGCACCCGCCATCAGCGCGTAACCAACACCCAGTGATGAGGCATCGGCGTAATTGCGTCCACAATCCGTGATACTATCCCCCTGGAACAGGATGATATCGTTCTTTTGAAATGGCATGCCTGAAATCCTCCTATGAAAACATCTATAGTATGTAAACATGATCATTATAGCAAATCGGCTTTCCTGCGGACACGTTTTCATTGAAAATTATTCCTAAAACAAGAAAACCCCCTAAGGCTGCCATATGACAGTCCCAGGGGGATCTTAGTATAGAAATTTAATAGGCCAGGCTGAACAAGCCATGGATATGAGTCAAGTAACGGATATTGCTGGCTTCCTTCATCAGCGTTGCCGGCAGCCCCTTCAGCGGAGTGGAGTTACCGCCGACAATGGCTACCCCGTCTTTGCGTCCGAGGCTGGCGAGTGTGCCGGAATTAACCGGGCTGAAGGCTTCCTGCGGCTTGTCATTAAGATAAGCGAACAGATTGTAGCCAATCAGCTCACCCATCTGCCAGGCGATCTGTGCCGTTGGCGGATAAGGACGGCCATCCGGTGCAAAGACAACAGCGCTATCTCCGGCAACAAATACATTAGGGTGTGAAGTAGACTGCAGGAATTCATTCACCGTGGCCCGGCCGCGGTTGACTTCAAGACCGGATTCGCCAACCAGCGGATTACCCTGTACCCCGCCGGTCCAGACGAAGGTGTTCGCTACAATCTGCTGCCCATCCTTGAGATCAATCTTATTATCGGCTACCTTCGTAACCGGAAGACCCGTCAGGAATTGCACCCCGCGCTTCTCCAGGCTGGCTGTAGCGCGCTCAATCAGATGATCCGGCAGGACAGGGAGAATCTTCGGACCTGCTTCAACGAGCAGAAGCTTGATCTCAGCAGGATTCACTCCATATTGCTTCGTCAGCTTAGGCAGAATATCGGCAATTTCGCCTACCAGCTCTACGCCAGTTAGTCCGCCGCCGCCGATCAGAATCGTTGCATCTGCTGCGTTGCGGGTTTTGGAGTAGTCACGAATCCGGTCTTCAATATGACGGCGGATCCGCAGCGCATCTGCTGCTGATTTCAGCACCATGCTGTATTCTTCAAGTCCCGGAATACCAAAGTATGCGGTGGTGCTGCCCAGACCGACAACGAGAGCATCATAGGTCAGCATGACGCCGTCCGAGAGAATAACCTGCTTGTTCTCTGGGGAGAACGAATTGACCTTGGCGATTTTCAGATCAATATCTTTACCGGCGAACAGCTTCGCCAGCGGCATGGCAACCGCCTGTTCAGACGCACTGCCCGCTGCAAGCCGGTGCAATTCCGTAATAATCTGATGTGTCGGATACTGATTGACTACTGTTATTTTGGCTTCCGCTTTGCTCATATATTTACGAACGGTTAAGGCACTAAGCAGGCCGCCGTAGCCTGCACCTAGAATCACTATATGTTTTGACATGATAATTCCTCCATCATTAAGTATTACGGGCTTATTTGCCCGATTGACGTTCACCGCTGACCTGCAGATAGGCATTCATGAACCGGAGAGCCTTCTGTACCTGCGGGTCCTTGATCATCTTCATCATGCCGAACAGGCTGACTGTTTCGCTGCTTGCTTCCGCGCGGTCTTTCGCTTCAATAACAGTAGCCGCCAGATTCTTGGCAGTGCCCACCACAGGACCCGCCATTTCCTTAATCGCACCGACTGTATCATTCTTAAGTACTTCATCTGTGGCAACCGACTGCACAAAATCTAGTGATTTGGACAATACACTGACCATTTGTGTGATCTGCGGCAGCTGCTCTACCAAAAGAATCAGAGATTGCTGCACCTCCGGCTTCAAAAGCTCTTTCAGCACATCCTCTCTGGGAAGAGCTGCTTCTGGTATTTCTTGTTCAGGCAGGGTTTGGGTAACGGTTTCTGACATATCGAAGTCTCCTTTTACAAATCGTATTCTTGCACAATGACATCCAGGTGAAACTATGTGACTATTATAACACTCTATTTGTTATTATTGTCACAATCTTTTTACCTTTGCAACCTATTTTTGTGATTATTATCACTTCCTCATCGGTTTTATCGAACTCAGTCGTTTAACAAGGTTAAATTTTACAAATTACTATGTTTTTCCTCATTGACGTATACAGAGAGTCGTGATATCTTAAGCAAGTAACTAAATGTAAGTTTATTAATTAATATCAGCAATTAATTATTACTAAGCAGCATACATATTAGATGGAGGTAATGACTTATGAGTACTTTTTCCGAATTGGTGCAGGCCCGCAGATCGGCTAATAATTTTGTGGAAGGTGTTACCATCCCGCAGAGTGAGCTCGAAGAGATGTTCTCCCTGGCACGTCTGGCTCCCTCGGCTTATAATCTTCAACACACCCATTACAAGGTGATCAGCGATGACAACGTAAAGGAAGCCATCCGCAAGGACGCGTATGGCCAATACAAGATTCACACTGCTTCTGCTGTTATTGTGGTGCTGGGTGACAAGAATGCCTACCTGCAGGCTCCAGAAATCTATAGCGGACTTAAGCTGCTGGGAGCGATGAGCGAGGATGCATACGAGCAAACCATTCAATCCATCAACGATGCTTATACCGGGAACGATGCGTTCCAGCGGGATGAAGCGATCCGCAATGCTTCTCTGTCGGCGATGCAGTTCATGCTGATTGCCAAGGATAAGGGCTGGGATACCTGCCCGATGATCGGCTTTGATCCGGAGGCTGTGAAGGCTACCCTCGGTCTCGGCGACCATATGGTTCCGGTGATGCTGATTACGATCGGCAAGGATAACCAGCACAAGATCAGACCGCGCGGCTACCGCAAGCCGGTTAATGAGTTTGTTGAATTCATCTAATAAAAAGGGTCTTTCGGCTAATATGCCGAAAGACCCTTGTCTATATCATCCTGCCGTATTCTCAATCCATGCTCACCGCGCATACTGCAAAATCGCCACAGCCGCACGCTCCTGCCGCTCTACATCCGTGCTGTTCAAGGCTGCCTTCAGGACAGCCAGCGCCTGCGCTACTGTAGCTTCATCCACCTGAACCGGACAGGCACCGGCGGCATTCCCGCCATCCCCTGCCTGATTCCCCAGCCACAGATCGATTCGGGCTGCGGGCAGCACTCCTGAATAGGCAGTTATTCTGCTGTCAGAGGCAAGCAGCCCTGTTACAGCCGGATTAACCGCAGCGAGGGGCAGACTCTTCAGCCAGGTGACACCGCGCCGGTGGGCTGTACTATTCTCTGCGCCGCTGTGCCGGGTATCATAGAAGTAATCGCCAAGGTCCCCGAGATACACCCATTCTTCATCGGCGATCAGCACATAATCCCCATCCTGCATCGCATTGACGAAGGTATCCAGGGTATGGGTTGCACCCTCCAGCTCCTGCCCGTGATAGCCGGCGGCAGCCAGCTTGCTGCTGATCTCTTCTCTGCTATGCTTCTCCAGATCACCCGTACCGGGATAGCCTGCACATATATAATTATCCTCCAAAAAGGACTTCAGCAGCCCGCTGCCGAGTTCCTCAAGCTTCACCCCATACAAGCTCATTTCCGTATCCTTTCCCTCCAGGCAAAGCTGCCGGAGTCTACGCAGCATTGAAACCATCCTTTTCATTATACAGCAAAGGCAGCGGGATTTGAATTCGGCAGATTCTAAGGAAAACGCAGAATAATAGCGCTTACAAGACCTTTTTCCAAACAGGAAGTGCAAATTTAAAAATTTCGGCTTTTTACTATTCCCCGCACGGACGGTATAATTCAGGTATCAGCTCAAGGAAACAGACACTGCAGGAAGAACATAGCCTGGGCAGAATCTCCGGCAGCTAATCTTAAGCAGCGCTCCTCCTTGTGACTGAGACTATATCTTTGATCCTGACATTCCCGCCTGAAGTGAGTCCCTGCACGAAACGGTATGAGCTTCTTAAAGCTCACAGGCTTCACAATCCATCCTATCGTGGTAAGCGGATCAGTTGAGAGCAGTTTGAATGTGCAGGATAGGCAAATATACTGCCACCTCGGACCATTTCTACCCGGCTGAGTACAAAGGATAGGATAAGGAGTCTGAGACTAACATGGGTATAGTGGTAACAATATAAACCTCTATTGTTGATGTACTGATCAACAATAGAGGTTTATATGTGTCTGCACGGTCTTACCGCCGCTCTAGGTTAACGCAGGCCTTCCGCCACTTTTAGCAGCATCTCTCTGGTGACTTCAGGCGATCCGGTCCCTACCTCATGCATTATATTTCTCTCCTCGTTCTCCCGCAGCTCAATCCAGCGGATATAAGCATAATAGCCATTGCTGTTATTCTCATAGGCTTGGCGGTTTTCAACATACAAGGCTTCCTGAGATTTTACCTTCAGATGCTCAACCTTTGTATCCGCCCAAACATCAGATGTAAGCTGTGCCCACGGAGTAAGCGGGGAATAAGTAACGGAGATGTAATCATTTTCTCCCTTAGGACCTTGGTACACCAGCTCAGGACTGACCGTCCCGGCCTGCTGGTTGGGCACATTGAAGCTCTTGATCCAGGCGTAATGCTCACCGGGCTTCAGCCGCTTGGTAAGGACATTGGTGTATTTTTTAACCCAGGAGCTATCTGTAATGCCCACTGTACTGTCGGATCTTCCTTCGGCAAAATGGTATTCTTCCGGCATTCTGCCCGGCACGGCCAGCTTACCTGTGACAGGCTCTGTAGCCTTCTTCCAGCTTTCGATATCTGTGAATATCTGCGGACGGTTGATCATACGGAGCTCCTTCATCCCGTTTGATCTAGCAATTAACAGCATAGCCGATTCATTATCAGCAAGCTGAGACTGAATCTCTCTAATCACCCGCCGGGTCTGGTTGGCAAAAGCTGTTGACTCATTAGCGCCCTCATGAATATCTACTTCCAAACTGGTTGCACCATAGGTAACCTGCCATAGCCGCTCCGCACCATAGACCACGCCTCCGAAGAGCATCAGTCCGCAGAGTACCAGGGCGATCCTCGCTGTCCCGCGCGCGCGCACGGGCCTATTTCCTCTCTGCTGCGGCTGCTGGAATTGCTCAAAGCTCGCTGCTAACCGCTGCTCCAGCGGCTCCGGCATCGTTGTATGTTGTTTATACCTGTTGAACTCCTGCTTCAGTTGATTTCCGACAGACATGTCCATTCCCCCTTCATCTCATCGTCCGCTGTAAATACCACATTCTGCCGCAGCTTGCGCAGCGCCTTATGGTGCCTGGATTTGGCGGTTCCCAGCGGGATGTCCAGGGCCGCAGCAATCTCGTCATAGCTGCACTCTCCGTAGTAACGCAGGACAATTACGCTGCGGAGCTTAGGCGGCAGTCCGCTGACCAGCTGCATCAGCTCTCCCTGCTGTTCCTGGACCAGAAGCTGCGCGTCCGCTCCCGGATACAGACTCTCAGATGCATGCTCCCGGGTGCGGTTCATGAGCCGCAGCCTGCGCCAGCTTCTGCGGTTCCAGTTGCTGCATTGCCTGACGATCATACCGTTCAGCCAGGCTCCGAAAGGCCGTTTGCAGTCATACTGCGGCAAGCAGCGGAATAGCTCGATGTAGATTTCATTGACTACATCAGCCACATCAGCCTGCCGGTTCACCAGCAGGCGGACGGTTCCGTACACCTGCTGCCTAATGGTGTTATGTAGTAAGGTGAAGGCTTCTTTATCTCCTTGTTCCAGCCTTTGCAGACATTCCCGAAGCTCTTCTTCCGTCATCTTCCTCTCCCCTCTCTATCTTGCTTACACTCTATATTGGTCCGCTGGCGGTGGAAGGTTCCCTTGATATGCAATTTATTACATCCTGACATATCAAAAACCGGCTGCCCATGAATTTCATCATGTGCAACCGGTTCTTTTGCTGCCGCCGGAACCTCCCTGGCTATGCGTTACAGATTACAAGGGCTCAATCCCCCATACCAGACTGCCGGAGATATAGGCCGGAAGCTTGGCCCAATCCGCAGGAGCTGTGCCTGCTGGATTGAAGGAATAATCGCCGGTCTGGGAGTAATTGCTCCAATCTGCCTTGGAGGCCCGCATCTGAATATCTATGCTGGCTCCCGGAGCAAGCGAGCCTGCTGCTGCTGTGAAGCCCAGCTCCAGGTAATGATCCGCGCCGCTCAAGGCTGCCGGAAGCTTCACGAACGTCCCAGTCACATTGGCGCTCCCTACCTGGGACCAGTCACAGAAGAAATTCTGGGCCTGCTCGCCATCACTAGTGTAATAATATCTGAGCTTCACATCAGCGAGGGTGACCGCAGCCGTGCCGGTATTCACCAGCTTGATGCGCGGACTGAGGGCATTGACAGCAGCAGCCGTGCTGCTATTGAACATCTGGACCTTCAGACCGCCATCCACTGGTGCAGTCGTATCTGTAACCGTGACCGTCAGGCTCTGCGATGCGCCGGCACTGAACTGGAAGCTCAAGGTGGTTGTTCCCACAGACTGTGCTGCCAGATAGGCCTTGTGGATCGTCACAGCCGATCCGCTCACCGTATAATCCGTTCCGGCGGTTAACGCCGCCGAACCATTTTTAACAGAAGCTAAAGTATTCCCGTTCAAGGCCATCGCTACTTCGATGTCGCTCTGGTTCCCTGTCTTCTTGTCGAAGCTGGCCGTGACCGGTGTGATGGTTGAATCATTAGCCGTTGTTGTCGTATCCGCCACCGTAACCGTTAAGGTCTTCGCAGCTCCGGCACTGAAATGGAAGCTTAGGGTGGTTGTTCCCACAGCCTGTGCCGCCAGATAAGCCTTATGGATCGTCACTGTGGAACCGCTCACCGTATAATCCGTTCCAGCGGATAATGTAGAAGCACCATTGGTAATGGAATCCAGGGTATTCCCGTTCAAGGTCATCGCTACTTCGATGTCGTTCTGATTCGCTGTCTTCTTATCGAAGCTGGCCGTGACCGGCGTAATGACGGAGCCTGCTGCCGGAGGATTCACGGGATCAGCATATAAGGTCCCGCGTCCGTTGGTTCCCAGATACACGCGTCCATAGATCCGCGGATCGCCGGTAATTGCCATGTTGATTCTGGCATACTGGTGGGCGTCATCGTTAATCCGCACCCAGCTGGCTCCGGCATCATCTGAGCGGAACACTCCTCTTACCCCGTCGATCTGGGCTACAGTATAGAGTGCCATATAATTCTCACCGGGTGCGGCCTTACCAAACCCGATCAGGTCCGCTTCTTCCACATTGCTCAGCTTCGTGAAGCTTGCCCCAGAGTTGGTAGAATGCCAGATGCCGTACTTATCCAGCGGGTGTCCTCCGGCAAACCAGATATCGCCTTCCACGCCCGGCATGGCCTTCAGGCTCACTTGCGCCTGGCTCGGCTGCAGCCCGTTTACGTTATTGGCTGGCAAGCCGGTCGCAGCCGTAGCTGTGAAGGTAGCTCCGCTATCTGTACTGACATAGAGCTTGCCCTCATAGAAGCCATAGAATTTATTTGGATTCACCCGGTCGGATGCTATCTTCGCTCCGGCAGGAATTCCGCTGCTCGCCGTCCAGGAGTTGCCGCCTGACTTGGAGTAAAAGACCCCGATATCCGAGGTGCTCCACAGCAGCGCATTCCCACTGGCAGATACAGCTACCTGACCCTGCCCTACCGTGGTACTGCCTCCTTTGGAGGGTTCTGCATTCGGCATGTACCAGTTCTTGCCGTTGTCATTCGAGATCCCAATCGACTTACCGTTCGGATATTTCTCTTTGTCCACACCGCCGACACGGACAACATAGGCCGGGTCCAGCTCCGCATAATCGATACTGTTCGTGCTGGCCCAGGAAGGGCTGGTCTGGAACTTGACGGGTGCCGCTGTTAGATCCTCATACCGGAAGCCGGACACATCACCAAGCGCGGTAATCAGGTGGGCACCCGCTGGCGGGCTGATCAGCCCGAGCACTGCGGTCTCTTCTACTCCTTTGGCCATCACGGATATGTTGACCTTACCGCCGGTGTCCCAGTCCCCGAGGTTATTCGTACCGTAGATCGTTGCGCCGGTGCCGTACATCATCCGGTCCGAGTTGAACGGGTCAATCTCCAGATCCCCCATCATCCAGCCCAGCTTCGGCGCGGGATCAAGCGAGGTTGAGGTCAACCCGAGATTCAACCACGGTGCCGCCGTGATATCCATCTCGAACTTGTAATTGCGCTCCGGATAGAAGCCCCAATCCCAGATCCGGCTCCAGGTTTCCCCGCCGTCCTTACTGCGGAAGATGACCCCGTCCGGCCACCAGGAATTTAAGCTGGTAACCATGACCGTATTCGGATGCTGGGCATCCAACGCAAGCCCCCCGAAGCCGTAGAAGTTATCGGCCCCTGTGGAAGGGCTGATATTTGTCCAGATGCCGCTGGTTGTATTCCATTTCCAGACCTCGCCCTTGCTTCCGTCGTATGGACCCACCCCGTCACTGTAAGTAATATACAGATCACCAGTTGCGGACAGTTCCCCATGATGCGGAAGAAGGCCTACCGGCTGTCCCGGCAGCGCTGACCAGGTTGCACCTCCATCTGTGCTTCGGAACACACTTTTGGCGGTATCTGCGACACCGACATAGATCGTCTGGGTAGCTTGTCCGGCAGAGCCGGTGCTTTTGTCAAAAGTAATCCAGGACAAGCCCACGATATCACTCTGATACTCATTCGCCGGATTCTGGACATACGTTCCTACGTTAGTGAAGGAGTTAACCTTGGACCAGGTCACCCCGGAATCCACGCTCTTCCACAGACCGTTCCCGCTCCGCGCCCCGAAGAACAGGATGCTGTTCTTATTCGGGTCAATGACCAGCCGTTCCCCGGCTGAACGTCCAGGCATATTGCCTCCAACCTTGAACGGAAGCGGCGTAGACTGCCAGGTATCCCCACGGTCGCTGGAACGCATAATTTGGCCATTGCCATCCCAGGAATTCGTATACGTCCCGGTTGCCATATACACCTTGTCCGGATCAACCGGATCGGTAGCCAGCGCATCGACACCATTCTTGTTCCAATCCGCCCACCCAACGCTGTCCGTCAGCGGAATCCAGCTCCCGTCCGCCTCGTTCCAGCGGTAAGCCCCGCCAATATCCGTCCGCGCGTAGATCAGATTCGGTTCACTCTGGTTGAAAATAATCCCCGGCACAAAACCGCCGCCCGCACCGGTAACCACACTGTTCCAGCTGTAATCTTCACTGGCTGCGGCATGGGTTACAGCGGGAGCAACGTTAAACAAAGAGCCTGACATCGCTGCCAGCAGGACGAGTGTTCCTAGTCTTCGGATACGTTTTCGACTCATGATCCTTACCTCCCCAAGCATTCTTTGGTAACGCTTCCATTATAGAGCAGGTTTCGCCCGTTCCGTGAGAGAAAATGGTTGATTATGCGGGAATTTTGTCAGCAATTAGCGCACCATTTTCACAATTTTTATTATTATTTTAACAGTAAAAGGTTCTCACGGAATGACATCCATAAGAACCTCTATCCTCTGAATCCTAATGGGTAAGCACAAACTCATCCAGCTTTTTGCCATTGGTATCATATGCCTGGTACGTCAAGGTATCCCCGCTGACCATAATTCCGGCGAACATCGGCTGGTTATTCTGGAAATGAACCTTATGGTAGAACTGGTCTTCCTTCTTCTCGTTGAATTTGACCCCGGAGGCGTTGGTCACCACATAGACTGTCCCTCCTGTTGCACCGGTCTGACGCTCTCCTTCGGACACGATTTTGCCGGCGCGCAGCGGGTAGGAGCGGGAATATTCATGGTTATGTCCCTGCAGCACAAGATCCACGTTATATTTGTCAAAAATCTCCGTCCAGTCCCCCACCTTGCTGTACATGTTCCCGCCATAAGCCGGACGGTGCATCGCAATAATTGTCCATGGCTTATCCGTGCCTGCCAGATCCTGCTTCAGCCAGTCGGCCTGCTTCTTCAGATTGCTCTCTGTATTCAGCACCGTCACGTGAACCGGACCGTAATCAAATGAGTAGGAAGTGCCTTCAATAGAGCCCTTGGCCCCGTTATCCGGCAGATTGAAATGTGAGGTGAACAGCTCCGCATCTCCATTGATCTCTTCATGATTACCGGTCACCGGCATCAGCGGCACACTAGCCACCCGGTTCTGAACATAACCAAAAAAGCTGTTCCACGCCCCAGAATCCGTTGGCTCCTCCGTCAGATCCCCGTTATGCAGGGTGAATTTTGCTGCCGGAAAGGTCTTGAACGCCTGTTCCAGGGTGTTGCCCCAGATGGCAAAATCCCCGTCCACAATCCCTTGGGAATCTGTAACGTTAATAAAAGTCACCTGGCCGCTGTCCAGCTCCGCTGTATGGAATTCGTACGAAAGGCTCCACTCCCCTTCCTCTCCGCTGCCTACCCGGTAAGTGTAAAGGGTTCCCGGCTCAAGTCCGGTAATCTCGGCTTTGTGGACCCCTCTTGTACCCTGATCCGTCTTGATCGTGGTATGCACTGCCTGAACCCTGATCACCCCGTCTCCGGTAAAATCAGCTGCCTCGCCCTTCTCGACCTCCAGCCATCCATCCGCTCCCTGGTCTCCTGTGTACCAGGTGAATGCGCGGCTGGTGGCCGCATCGCCTTTTATCGTGCTGACCAGATCATATACCGCAACTGAAAGTCTGCCAGTTTTGTCCTCTGCAGCCCGCTCCACCTGGAACCTTTCCAGACTAAGCGCCAGCACGATTAATACTGCGGCTATGATTCCGATGATGATGAATGTTCTCAAATCTTTCATATGCTCCCTCCACCCTGCTGCTACAATCCTCAATTCTCTGTAACACCAATTCGCTATTCCCGGTTCTATCCAAGGGTAGCCCCAGCGACAGCAGGAAGTCAAATCCCGGTCCGGCATAACCTTCCATTTCGTGTAATTTGTAAACGCAGTGTAAAAACATTCAGCGGACGTTCAGTTTAATTTAAGAAAACCATAAGGTTTGTCCCATACACTCGGGTTACCGGCCAGATTATACAAATACAAAAAACTTAGAGAGAGAAATGAGGTGTGAGATGAGCAAGAAGCTGCAATTCCGGTCTGAGCTGAAATTTTTCATTAACCATCATCAATACCTTATCATCCGGCAGCGGCTCCAAAGCTTAATGGATGCCGACCGGAATGCCAATGAGGGCGGTGAATACCATATCCGCAGCCTGTATTTTGATGATATGAACAATACAGCGTTGGCCGATAAGCTCGGGGGCCTGCGGGAGCGGGCCAAATACCGTATTCGCATCTATAACATTCAGGACGATATCATTCATTTTGAGAAAAAAATCAAGATGGACGATTATATCGCCAAAATCAAAGAACCGCTGACACGTGAGATGTACGATGAGATTATGGCCGGCAACTATGAGGTGCTGAATGTGCCGGAGAGTCCGCTGTTTATGGAGCTGTATAACCAGATGCGCCATAACCTGCTACGCCCGAAGGTAATTGTCGATTACGTCCGCGAGCCTTATGTATGCCATAGCGGCAATGTGCGGATTACTTTCGACAAGGAGCTTCGTACAGGACTGCATGCTATGGATATATTCAGTAAAGATCTGCAGCCGGTCCAGGCGCTTGACGGGAACTTTATTATTTTCGAAGTCAAATTCGACGAATACCTGCCCGATTATATCAGGATTGCCCTCCAGCTCGAGGGGCTGCACCGGCAGTCCGCTTCAAAATACGTTATTTGCCGGAAATTTCTAAAAACCAACTCCTGGGAGGATTATTGAAATGAGCAATACAGCAACTATAGCTGCAGCCGCAACAAAAGAAGCGAACGATACCACAACCACTTTTTCCGATATGATTAAAAGCTCTGTGGTCGATAACTTCATCTCCGACATCAGCATCTCCAAAATACTGATCACGCTCAGCGTGGCTTTTCTGATCGGCTTCTTCATCTACATTCTGTACAAACGGGTCTTCAGCGGAGTCCTGTACTCCAAAAGCTTCAACGTCTCCCTGATGGGCATGACCATGATCACTGCAACTGTAATCATCGCGATTAACTCCAACCTCGTGCTGTCGCTTGGTATGGTCGGCGCACTGTCTATCGTCCGCTTCAGAACTCCTATTAAAGATCCAACCGACCTGATCTTCCTGTTCTGGGCAGCCGTTGCCGGAATCGTAACAGGCGCGGGCTTCTTCACACTGGCCATTATCGGCTCCATCATCATCGGCCTGATCCTGTTCCTGTTCATCAAACGTTCTGCGATTGAAACTCCCTATCTGCTGGTGATAAACTGCGACAGCGACGACAGCGAGCGCGAAATACACAGCCATCTGAACAAATCGGTGAAACGGTATAATATGAAGCAAAAAACGGTAACGGCCGGCAATATTGAGCTTACGCTTGAGCTGAGGCTGGATGATAAGGAAGGCGGATTCGTCAACTCCGTCTCTGCCCTTACCGGCGTCAAAAATGCCCTGCTGATCAGCTACAGCGGCGATTATGTATCATGACCCCAGGTCTGCTGAAGGCCGGTGGCCCCATATACATGAAAGGCGGTGCCCAAGATGAAAGCACGAGGTAAGCAGGTTCTGGTGATTGTTTGCTGCCTGCTGCTGGTTGCCGCTATTGCTGGTTGTCAGACAGCCACTCCGTCTGCGGTGAATAACACGGACCAGACAGATAAGCAGGACAAGGCGGTATCCAGCGAGGAACAGAGTCTCGATACAGAGGTTTTTCTGAAAGACAAGGTTATAGATGTCAAAATCACGCTGGACCCGGAAGATTACCAGGATATGATGGACAATGCCAGCGCCGAGGAATACAAGATGGCCTCCGTCGAATATAACGGCATTCAAATGGACAATGTCGGAGTGCGGACCAAAGGGAACTTAAGTCTGCGCAGTGTCGTTCAGATGAACGATTCGGACCGGTACAGCTTCAAGCTGTCTTTTGACGAGTATGTGAATCAGAGCCTGTTCGGGCTTACCAAAATCAATCTAAACAACAACTATTCCGATACCTCATACATGCGGGAATTCCTGACCTATGAGCTTGCGGAAAGCATGGGTCTGGCCACCCCAAAATACTCCTTCGTCAACATCTATGTCAACGGGGAGCTTAAAGGCTTCTACCTTGCGGTAGAGCAGATCGGCGATGCCTATCTGGAACGCCATTTCGGCAACTCTTACGGCGCACTCTATAAAGGCCAGATGACGGGTCAGGGCGGAGATCTGGTCTGGCTTGGGGACGATGCTTCACTCTATACCGGACTTGGGATGAAGTCGGAGAAATCAAACGATAACATTCTCATCGACATGCTGGATGAGTTAAACAACGGCACCGATTATGAAAAATACATTAACGTGGAGGATGCCCTCGGATATATTGCCCTCAACGCAGTAACCGGCAATATGGACAGCTACCTCGGCAGCACCAAGCAGAATTATTACCTGTATGAAGACGAAGGCGTCTTCTCTATCCTGCCTTGGGATTACAATATGGCCTTCGGCGGCTTGGGCGGATCGGATGTGCTGATAGACGAGCCTACCCAAGGTGCGCTTGCAGAGCGGCCGCTGGTAGCGAAGCTGCTGGCGAACGAGACCTATTTAACACAATATCATGAAATTGTCAGCAGCGCGCTGGATGGCTACCTGAAAGACGAGAACTTCCAGGCCCGGATCAACGAGCTGAACGCCATGATCTCTAGCTATGTGAAGGCTGACCCTTCCGCCTTCTATACCTTCGAGCAGTATGAGAGCGGCATCGAAGCGGTGAAGACATTTATGTCCACCTTGGCAGACAACATCAAGCAGCAGCTTGACGGCACAATTCCATCCACCAATGACGGCAAAGGAAGCGGTGGCGGTTTTGGCGGCATGGGCGGCGAATTCGGCGCCGCGGCTGGTGGCGCGGCGCAGGGTCAGGCAGGCGCGGACGCGGCGATGCCAGGCGGTAACGTCGGGGCAGTGGAGGGCGGTGACGGTGCGGCCCAAGGCGGGATGCCGCAGGGTCAAGCGCAGGCCGGCCAAGGCGGCGTTCCCGGCGGTGCGGCCTTCCCTGAGGGCGGAATGCCCTTCCCTGAGGGCGGCAACGGACCGGGTGGCGGTATGGGTGACTTCCCTGGTGGCGGTTTCCCTGGTGGCGACTTCGGCGGCCAAGGAACCAACGGGCAGCCGCAAGGCAGCACCAGCGAAGCTATTACTACCGGTGTAGCCATTGTACTGCTTTTACTGGCAGCAGTATTTGTTACATTCTATAAGCGGAAGCGGCTGTAAAGTTCTATTTTTTATGCTTATGTAAGCAGGCCTGAACGATTTCGTCCGGGCCTGTTTTTGTTATGAAGCAAAGCACTCCCATATTAGCAAATAGTCTATTATAAGAATACAGTGATCACACACTCATGAATCCAACGATCCGGATTATATCACCGCGATTCTTGAGCTTACCTGCAATACATTAGTAGATAAACTTTAGACCCCACTGTTATACCGAAGTATACGGATTTACGACCAAATACAGCCGTCTTGGTTTACCGGAATTGAGAATGAAGAGCTGCTTGAGAAGCTGCGGGCGCTTTATGTATATTGGAATCTGAAAGGCGGAAGTTTATTGTGCGAGAAAGAACGGCAGGATTTCTGGCAGGAAATCGCCTATTCTTTCAATGAGCAGGACTTAACCGTTCAAGTGCCGGTTACTGATGATTTTTTCGTGTATGTCCACTGGGAAGGTATTGATATACATAACGGAGAGCTGCAGCGGGCTATTCCCGAAGCCAAACTTGCAGTGCTGCAAGCTAAAGGGCTGCTTCCTTAATAAAGGTTGGCGGATTTAGAGTACAAAGAACCCTGCACCGGAAGGCGGACTGCACCTTCTGACACAGGGTTCTCTAAGCCCTACTCCTGCTTCCCCCGAAGCAAAGCAATCGCCGCCAGCAGGAAGGAGACCAGGGAGATGCCGAGGGTAATGTAAACCATCGGCGAGGTGCCGGTGCTGGCGCCTTCCTTCTCCACAATGGCCTGATGCTCGTCCATGGTCATCGTGCCGGAGCCGGACATGTCTGCGGCACCGTGGCCGTGGCCGCCGTCGGCGCTGCCGGAGGCTTCAGCGATGGCGGTAATGGAATGCGGGGATTCCGAGCCGGGTTCGCCGGACCATTGCACGAGGCTGCCATCCGCATAGTGCTGATAGGCATCCCAGGCGATATCGCCTGCGGAGTCCGGGTTCTTGGCTGTGAAGTAGAAGCGCTGGAACTGTCCGGCCTGAATGCCGCCATCCTTCGCAATCCAGCTCACCTTATTCCCCTCAACCGTTACTTCCCAGCCGGGAGTGGCTTCGTATTGCTTAAATTCCGCGCCTGCCGGAATCCGCAGATCCACCTGGACGGTGGCGCTTTCTTTTTCAGACGGTACTTTCAGGGTATACGTCTCCCAGGCCCCCGTGCTGGACTGGGCTGGACTAACGGTTACGTGGGCGCTCGCCACGGCTGCGAACAACAGTAGTGCGGCGGCTGCCGGTGCGGCCAGTGCTGCTATTTTGCGAAACATTCTATTCAATGAAATCTCCCCTATTCTCTAATAATGGATATTGGGCCTGTCCACGCTATCTTAAGCTCTATCTCTTCCCCGGAAAATCCCGCTCCCGCGAAGCCAGTCCCTGCTCCAAGGCGTACCTTGTGAGCTGCGTGCGGTTCTGAAGCTGAAGCTTCTGCAGAATGTTCTTCAGGTGATTCTTGACCGTATGCTCGGAGATCCCGAGGGTGGCGGCAATCTCCTTATTGGTGGACCCGGAGGATACACAGCCCAGTATCTCCTTCTCCCGCGCCGTTAATGCCTCCCGCTCCTCCTTGACGGAGGTGACCGCGAACTCCTTCAGAATCTGGAATGCCAGCTCCCGGCTCAATGGCACCTCTTCGCTTACAATTGCCAGCAGATATTCGATCCAGGTGGACGGGGCCAGGTTCTTCAGGAGGTACCCCTGCGCGCCCTGCTTAAGTGCTTCGAACAGATAAGAGATCTCATCCGACACGGTGACAATGACAATCCGGACATACGGGTATTCCAGCTTAATGCGCCGCGTGGTCTCCAGACCGTCCATTCCCGGCATTTCGATATCGATCAGGATCAGGTCGGGCATCCATTGCCCGGTCCAGACGATCGCCTCAGCTCCGCTGGCCACCGCACCAATCACTTCAAACCGTTCATCCAGTCCCACAATCTCGATCATCGCTTCACGTGCATGCGCATGGTCATCGACGATCAGCACCCGGCAGCGTTCCATCTTGCACCTCCCCCTTCGTAATTTCTACAGTGGTTCCATCCGCTCCTGAGTGAAGTTGAAGCGTCCAGCCCATACTACGGGACCGTTCCCTCATAATCTGCAGGCCATAGCTGCTGTTCACTGCAAAAGGATCGTCATGCTCAATTCCAGCACCATCATCTGCAATGGTTACACGCCAGCCATGCTCATTCCCTTGGCCCGATACGGATACCTTGCCCGCACGTGTGTGCTTACGCACGTTAATAATCGCTTCACGAATGCAGGACAACAGCTCTGCCTGTTCCGCCGGTGTGAGCACCTGCTCTTCCAGATGCCAGTCCAGCGATACCTCGATCATGACTTCTCCGGCTATTGCCGCCAGCTGCTCATGGATAGAACGCTCCAGCGAGAAGCTCTCCGCGCCGCTCACCGGCACCTTCAGATTGGCAATGGCCTGACGTACATAACGGTTCACCTCGTGAACGGTCTTCTTGATCTGATCCACACTGTCCGCGCTGATCCCGCCGTCCTTGCGGCTATGCTCCAGCCGGTCGATCCGCACAGAGAGCAGGAACAGGGACTGGGCCATTCCGTCATGCAGCTCTTTTGCCAGCGCCTCCCGTGCTTCCATCGCTCCGGTTGCCGCCCGCTCCTGCTCCAGCTCCCGCTGATTGCGCTCCATGAGGCGAAAGAGCGGCAGCAGCAGAATAATACTGAACATAAAGACCAATACAGGTGTTAAGTAGTTTCCTGTATCCATGGAAATGTACTGCATCAGGAACTGATGTCTCACCCACTCCCAGATACCCACCATGACTGTTGGAATCAGCAGGATTAGCACTTTAATTCGGGTATACGTCACGGTTCCCTCCCTAATTTCTGTTCGTTATTTTACCATTTCCGGGTGACCGGCGGCATGACTCTTTAGGGCTATACCCGTCCGAATATGTTACAGAATTAAGTATTTAAAAGTTAAATCATTCCCTTCATAGCTCCCATCGTCCTATCATAACAGTTAGCGAAACCATATCCGATAGGGTACACTAGGAATAACATGCAATCAAGTATACATTCATGCTGACACTACAGGAGAGATAATCATATGAAACGGATTACGATTCTAATCGCCGACGATGATCCCGAGATTGCTGATCTGATCGGACTGCATTTGGAAAAAGAAGGATACCACCCTATAAAGGTTACGAGCGGCCCGGCGGCGGTGCAGGTCATCCAGTCCAGGCATATCGACCTGGCGATTCTGGATATTATGATGCCCGGGCTGGACGGGTATGAGGTGACCCGGCAGATCCGGGAGCAGCATGGGCTGCCGATTATTTTTGTAAGCGCGAAGACTTCGGATCTGGATAAAATCACCGGGCTTGTCATCGGCGCCGACGATTATATGACCAAGCCCTTCAATCCCATGGAGCTGGTCGCCAGAGTGAACGCGCAGCTAAGACGTTCCATGAAGCTGAACCAGCCGGTTGCCGAACAGAAGGCCGTAGTAGAAGCCGGGGGGCTAATCGTTGATCCGGACCGCCGTTCCGTGACCTTGTATGGAAATGCTGTGGAGCTGACGCCGAAGGAATTCGATATCCTGTATTTGCTCGCCAGCTACCCTAAGAAAGTATTCAGCGCCGAGCAGCTTTTTCAGCAAATCTGGGGTGAGGCTTATTATGAAGGCGGAAACACTGTGATGGTCCATATCCGCACCTTGCGCAAAAAGCTGGGCGATGACCAAAGTAAAAATACATGGATCAAAACGATCTGGGGGGTAGGGTACACGTTCAATGGCTAATCTTGTCCGCAGCTTCCGCTTCAAAATGATATCACTGCTGGTACTCAGCATGATTTGCTCCGGCGCTATTACCTTTGTACTCTACAAAAGCCTGCAAATGTATTATACCTCTCAGGTGAAGTATGAAGACAAGCTTACCCGCTTCCGTTATCTGATTGCCGATTTCGGTGACCTGAATTTCTTCCTGATCTTCTTCATCCCGCTGGCGCTGCTGTTCTTCTTCCTGTTCACCAAGCCGTATGCCCGCTATTTCAAAGAAATCTCGCACCATATCCGCCTGCTGGCTAACGGGGATTTCAAAAGCCGGATTCAAATCCATTCTAACGATGAATTCGAGGATATTGCCGCCGATCTTAACCAGGCCAAAGACAAACTCGAAGAAGCGGTGGAACGCGGGGACTTCGCGGAGAACAGCAAGGACAAGCTGGTGCTGAATCTGGCTCATGATCTGCGGACTCCGCTGACCTCTGTGCTCGGCTACCTGGATCTGGTGCTGAAGGACGGGGAGTTAACCGCTGAACAAGTGAAACATTACACCACGATTGCCTACACCAAATCACAGCGGTTGGAAAAGCTAATCGATGAGCTGTTCGAGATTACCCGGATGAACTACGGCATGCTTACCGTGGAGCAGCGCCCCCTGGATCTGAGCGAGCTACTGGTCCAGCTAAACGAGGAATTGTATCCTCTGCTGGAGAACAACGGGCTGACGGCCCGCATTGAAGTCACTCCGCAGCTCAAAATTACCGGGGACGGGGAGCTGCTGGCCCGGGTGTTCGAGAACCTGCTGACCAATGCGGTGCGTTACGGCAAAGACGGCCGTTATGTCGATGTCCGCTGCTACCCGGAGGGTGAGACCATCGTTGTCCAGGTCATGAATTACGGAGATAGGATTTCGGCAGAGGACCTGCCTTTTCTGTTCGATATGTTCTATACAGGTGACCGGGCACGGACCCATCAGGAGAGCAGCACCGGGCTGGGTCTGTTCATTGCCAAAAATATCGTCGAGCAGCATCAGGGGACGATCTCTGTACAGAGTGACACGATCCGCACGCTCTTCGAGGTCCGTCTGCCGGGTCTGAACCAATAGTCTGCTCCAGCTATATCCGCAGTGTGGCCGTCCTTTTAGAAGGACGGTTTTTTTGCATGTACATTTCAAGCTGGAACACTTTAAGCGGAGACGTTTTAAGAAAAACTTTATCTTTCCCCCACTTCTATTTAAACACGCTCCTCTATGCTTAAGTCATTGAAACAAGGAGGACGAGAATATGAAGAAATGGTTATTCGTAATTGTGATTGCTGTGCTGATCGGTTATGAGTGGATGTCCAAGGATCAAGAGGATGCCAAGGCAGACCTGAATATTAAGACGGTACAAGTCTCTACAGATAAAGGTTCGAAGAATCTGACAGTGATCCCGAAGGGCCAGATCTACCAAGGGAACCTGCTGCTGGTCAATAAGGATTACCCCGTTCACGATACAGGAGTCAGCCAGGACATAGTCCGTCTGATCGATCATGAGGAGCTGACTTCCGGCTACGTGCTGCTGGATCACAAAACGCTGCTATCCAGGCAAGTGGCAGAGAAATTCACAAAGATGGTACACGCTGCAGCGGGGGAGGACATCAACAGCTTCCTGATCAGCAGCGGATATAGGAACAATGACAAGCAGCAGCAGCTATACGATGAAAAAGGGGCCGATTACGCCCTGCCACCCGGCTACAGCGAGCATAATCTGGGCTTGTCGCTGGATATCGGCTCCTCGCAGATGTCCATGAGCCATGCCCCTGAAGGGCAATGGCTGCGGGACAACGCATGGGACTACGGCTTCATTTTGCGCTATCCTGAGGATAAAACAGACATCACCGGCATCCGGTATGAGCCTTGGCATTTCCGGTATGTGGGGCTTCCGCACAGTGTGATTATGCGCGACAAGAACTTCACGCTGGAAGAATACCTTGAATTCCTTAAGGAGCAGAAGTCGGTCGCCACTACCGTTAACGGCGTCGAATATCAGATTTCCTATATCGAAGTTAACGGGAACACTCCAGTTCCCACTCCTGACGCCCAGCACATTGAGTTCTCTGGCGACAATATGAACGGTGTGATTATGACGGTATATCCTTAATGACTAAGCCATATAACATTACAATCTACAGAAAGCGGTGATCTGAAATGAATCAGGCACACAAGCGGACAAAATACGGTTTGCAGGTACTGTTTACCGTCTACGTATATATTCTGTTCAAAATTATTTTGTTCAAATTCGGTTCGATGGATCTCCCATTTCTATGGCAGCAGCTTCAACACAGCCCGGACCATGTTGCCGCCAGTCTGCAACGCGGAAATCTGATCCCACTGGCCACCTTGACTAACACCTATCACCATATCAGCACTAGCACCGTCATTAATTTCTTGGGAAATATCGCCTTGTTTATCCCTTATGGCATCTTCCTGGTGCTGCTCAACCCGAATGGAAAAGGCAGCGGCTCCTTCACAGGTGTCCTTCTGTGGTCCTTCGCGTTAAGCGCGGTGCTGGAATGCTCACAAGCCGTCTTCTATATTGGAACGTTTGATGTGGATGATCTGCTGTTGAACACCTTCGGCGGGATACTGGGATACATGCTGATGAGGCCAATCATGATGATCTATATGACAGGCAGACAAGGCTCCTCCGTCACCCAGAAGTGACGGGGAGCCTTGCTGTCCGTTCGCCCTGCTCACAAGGGAGAGATATAGCGGCCATATTCGATTGCTAGCTCTGTGAAGCCATTGCCTTCCTGCTTCAGGAAAAAGCTGTTCACACCCTCCGCTCCCCACCAGTTCAGCCCAAGCAGTAGTCCCTCTGCCGATTGTGCCGCGAACAGCAGGGAGAACATCTGCGGGTTCACCTCACCGCCGTCATCGACACGCCAGACTGAATATTCATTATCCGTAATCTCCGCAGGATAGTCCTTGAAGCTTAGCTTTCCGGCTTCCTTCAGGACAAGGCTAAACAGCATATTCTTATCCTGTCTTACGAACTGGACCAGATAGAGCTGTCTGTCCGGGCCCAGCCCGGCCAGCTTCCAGGCTGCCTGGATCTTCCGCCCTTTGGCAGTTTCTACACTCTTACGAAGCGGATCACCAGCTGCAAGCTGCGGGCCTGCCGGGTCAGCGGGCTGAAGCTCCAGCAAGGCTGCCTGCGGAAACACCGCAGAATCAACCAGATAATAGGTCTCATCCCTCATTGCTGCGTCACCCTCTACCTTGAACAGATAACCGGACATATTCGGAATATTATTCGCCAGCTCCCGTCCGTTGTTGTTATCGTTGCCCGGCTGCCACTTCTCCAGCTTCACAGCCAGCACCTGCCCCCCGTTCCCAATGGCAGTGTTCAGGGACTTCAACTGCTCTCCGCTCCCCTCCTCTTCCCTGGTGACCATAATATGACTCCCGGTCTCACTCGCGAATCCGAAGACCGGCTGCAGCTTGGCAGGGTCAAGTAAGGCAGCCGGGGCTGGAGAGGCCGTAGCTGACGCTGATGCAGTTGGGACCGCACTTGCCGGGCTATCCGTCTGCTGAGCGGCTGGCGATGGACTGCCGGTAGACGGCCCGGCCGACGCTGCTGCACTGCTGGCAGCGTCATTGCTATTCGTCCGGGCACACCCGGTCAGGCTAAAGACTATGGCTGCTGTAAGAATAAGACTTCCGGCCGCACTTACCCGGTGCCGGAAACTGTGCTTCGCTTGATTCATAGCGAGCCTCCAGTATGATTTAGTCGAAAATCCCCATGCTGAGGTAACGTTCCCCGGTATCGGGCGCGATACATAACACCCGCTTGCCCCGTCCCAGGCGCCGCGCCTCCTGCAAGGCCGTCCAGACTGCGGCTCCGCCGGAAGGTCCGAGCAGAATCCCCTCCGTACGGGCCAGTTCTCTTACCATCTCCAAGGCATCCTCATCGGATACCTGCACGATCTCATCGTAAATGCCGGTATTCAGAATCGCCGGCACGAAGCCCGGGCTGGTCCCCACCAGCTTATGCGGCCCCGGCTGGCCGCCGGACAGCACCGGTGAACCCTGCGGCTCCACAACAACCACGCGCAGCTCCGGCAATCGCGCACGCAACGCCTCTCCGGTTCCGGTAATGGTGCCGCCTGTCCCGGAAGTGGCAACGAAGACATCCAGCCGCCCCTCCATCTGCTCCAGAATCTCCGGCGCGGTGGTGGTGCGGTGAATGTCCGGGTTCGCCGGATTCTCGAACTGCTGCGGAATGAAGCTGCCGGGGATCTCCCGTCCCAGCTCCACCGCCTTGGCAATCGCGCCGGGCATCCGCTCCGCCGCCGGAGTCAGCACCACTTCCGCCCCGTAAGCCTTCAGGATATTGATCCGTTCCTTCGTCATATTATCCGGCATGATCAGGATGGCCTTATACCCCTTCGCTGCCGCGTTCATCGCCAGTCCAATCCCCGTATTTCCGCTAGTCGGCTCGATAATTGTCCCGCCCGGCTGCAGCCGTCCGTCCAGCTCCGCCTGCCGGATCAGATTATAAGCCGCCCGGTCCTTGACGCTGCCGCTGGGATTGAACATCTCCAGCTTCACATACAGCTCCGCGTCCTCCGGTCCGGTTACCCGGTTCAAGCGTACAACCGGCGTGCCGCCAATCAGCTCTGTAATATTATTGACTACCCGCTTCGTCATGGGTGTGCCTCCTTTGTTTCGGTCCTTATCCTATGCACGATATAACACCCATTGTATAGTTACGGGATAGCATTTGTCGATTATCAGGTGCAGCAGCAAAAGCCGCCTCCCACAAAACGGGAGACGGCTTTCTGCTCTGCTTCTGCTCAATGATACCTGCGGTAGCGGTGCAGGTTCAGTGAGATCTCTTCACGTTCCCCTACGGATTCACCGTTATCGTGAACGTGGATGTTGTATTTTTAATCGGCGTTACCGTGTTTAGGATCTTCAGGTTGTTAAAGACTACGCTGCCCACTGCCGGCCCCTGGCCGGGCTCCGGCAATTCATTAGCCCAGATACCGACAGCGGATTTGGCATCGAAGGCGTCGCCGCTCTTGAGGGCACCGGAGATCGTAATGTTGGTGAAGATCGTGTCTGTGACAGGGAATTGCGGCGTAGAGCCGGAATAGTTCGTCTGGAACATGATTCCATGATAGGTCGGGTCCACAATATCCACATCACTCACCCGGATACCCTGGAACACCTTGGAAGCGGAGAATACCCAGATGGCCGGGAAGGTCTGTGCGCCCCAGAAATGTCCGCCTGAGCGGACGACGGAGATATTCTGGAAGTTCGTCGTCGGTGATGCCCCGAAGCCGTTCATCGGATAGCCGAAGTCCAGCGAGCTGATCGTAATCCCGGAGTAGCAGAGAGTATCCGCAATATAGATGTTGCGGAAGGTATTCGCATACCCTCCGTAGACGGCAAGACCGGCTGCCCGCCAGGTCAGGATGGACGTCAGATTCTCATAGACATTGTCCTTCATGTCGGAGCCGCCGGAATCGATCGCCGAGAACAAGGCGAAGCTGTCATCTCCGGTTGCCCGCGCCTCGATGTTAGACACGAGATTGTTCGTGCTGCCGTTGGTCATATTGATGCCGTCGGCAAAGGTATTGCGGATGCGCGAGTTTGTAATGACCATATAATCGGTATTCGCGCCCCAGTACATACATACCTGATGCTCCGTCCAGATATTATCAATTGTCATGTTGGCCACATTGGAGAAGTCGAACACCTTTCCGGGACCGTCAATCCGTGAAGTATAGTTGCCGAAGTAGGCAAACCCCGAGAAGGTCGAGCCATTCGCTGAATCGGCAGCCCGGAAGCCGATGTCTGTATTCGACTGGTTAACCGGTGCATAGAACCGGGTATACCAGGGGCTGGCTCCGACGATCTTCACCGCCTTGCCGTAGACCTGGAACTTGTTCGAGGTCTCATAGGTTCCGGCAGGAAGATAGACGCCAACCAGCTTACCCGTTGTATCCATACGGACCTTATCGAGCGCATTCTGCACATCCTGGTGCGTGAAGCCCAGAGGAACCGTGTACTTGGCCGGGTCCGGATTGGCTATCGGCGAGACCTGCTCCAGGCTGACGAAGTCAATTGCATATTGCGAAGTATTGGCTGCATCCTTCTGCAGCCGGATCGTGCTGCCTGCCGGAATCGTGCTGTCGAACATGATATTCGCTTCGTCATAGATGTGGCGCGGGGAGCCGGCACTCGGCGAATTGCCGGGACTAGCCTCCGAGCCATACAGCCAGGCGTATTTGGAGGTCAAGGTAATGGCCTTGTTGAACACTCCATTGACGTAGATGTTGAGTGTAGCTGTGGTGCCGTCACCGCCCGGAGCATCGGGAATAGAGAACCGGGTGACCAAGGTATTCGTGCTGGCTTTGGTCGTGAATTCGACATAGCTGCCTGTGGTATTCAGCGTAACGGCCCGTCTGCCTGAAGCTTCACCGGCCAGATCGCCGATATTCCGGTTCTGTGTCAGTTTGACAGCTCCGCCGCCGATCACTCCATCTTCTGCCTCATACATGTCGTAAGGCATATTGGCCCCGCGTCCGATGTAGAGCGACTGGTTCTGGATGTTGTTGGCCCGCTTGACCGCCAGTTCGTTGCCATCCACGGCAATTTCTGTTTTAACATTATATTTTCCGTTCACAGCCGTCCAGGTCCCAAGAGCTACAGGAGCCGCAGTACCTCCGGCAGCAATGACACCGTTATAGGAGCCAGTCAACGTTCTGAGGACTGCGCCTGTCGTAGCATCGGTCAAGGTCAGCGTAATGTTGTGCGCACCGCTGGCTGAGGCCGCCGTTCCCTGATTCTTAATGGCTACCGAGAAGCTGACCGTGTTGCCTGCTGCCGGGTTGCCGGGAGACCAGCTGACCGGAGAAGCAATCAGATCCGAGCTGGATACCGGATTCACAGTTAGGGCCGTAGGATGGGCATAGCTGTTATTGACTTCATTCAGCTCAATGACATTGTTGTTCTCATCTACCTTGGCGCTTACCGTATAGGTTCCGGCATCCTTGGCACCAAGGCTGAAGGAGACATTAGCCGAAGCCCCTGCAGCTAGGGCACCCACGGGGGCATTTCCGGCAAGAACGTTGCCGAGATAAAAGCTCACATTGGTAGCTGCGGATGAAGCAGAACCGCTATTTTTCACTGTAGCTTTCAGAGTGAGAGAATCGGTCTCTACCGGAGCGGACGGACTCCATGACATCCCGGTTACCGTCAGGTCAGGATTCGCCGCCGGTGTGCCAATAATCTGAAGCTCAGCTACCTGTCCGGCGCCTGAACCGGAATTCGCCGTGATTCTCAGTTGCAGCTCACTGACTGTAGCGGTCACCGGGATGGTCACTGAATTGCCGCTGGCCGGATTAAACGTATACTCCGCCGCAGGTACCAGACTGGTGAACGTCCCTGTGGACTGGTTATGTCCCAGCACCAGGATCGTCTGGGTACGGGTTGACCAGGCGGCTGCCGGATTGAGCTTCACGACCACCGAGGTGACATTGGCATTCGCGCCGAGGCTGACAGTCAGCGTATTCGGGTAGCTACCGCCCGCTCCTTCCCAGTAGGTAGTGACATCTCCATCATTGGCGTTGGAGGGGACGAAGGTGAAGACGGAGGAAGAGGCATTCACGACTTTGCCAATCGCCAGGTTCACTCCGGGACCTGTGGTTGGGGTGGCTGTTGGTGTGATCGTCGGAGCCGGAGTCGCCGTTGGGGCTACAGTAGGTGTAGCCGTCGGTGCAACGGTCGGCGCGATCGTTGGAGCTACGGTCGGCGTAGCCGTTGGGGCTGCGGTCGGCACAGCCGTCGGAGCTGGCGTAGCCGTTGCCGTCGGCGCCGGGGAAGCGCTCAGCACAAGCTGATCCAGATTCACATTGCCGGAGTCGGACGCATCATATTTGTAAGCAATGGTGTTGGTTCCGGCGTTCAAGGCAAGAATCTCTGCCTGTGTCGACCAGGTATCCCAGTTCGAGAGATTGGCAAGCGAGGTCTGCTTGACCTTCGTGCCGTTCACGTAGATACTCAGCGTCTTCGTACTGCCGGAGGCATTGGCATACCTCAGGGCTGCGCTGTAATTCCCTGCCGACGGAGCCGTTACCGTGAAGGTTGTGACTGCTCCCTGCGTCAGGTAGCCATCTACGAAGGCAGCACCGGTATAGCCGCTGTGATCGGTATTCGTCTTGGCCCCGCCGGATAAGGCTGCGGCCTCCGCTTCATAGGTTCCGGGTGGCGAGGCCGTGGTGCCGTACACCTCAAGCTCGGATAGCTGTGCTGCGGGCCATCCGGTGTTGGCCGTGAAGTTGATTTTGATATACCGGGCGGTTGCAGCTGTGAAGTTAATGGTGACGGAATTCGCACTGCCCGGATTGAAGGCATACCCCGCAGACGCCGCCAGATTGCTGTAAGACGTATCATCCGTACTGCCTTGCACAGACAGCGTCTGTGTTCTGGCTTCCCATCCCGCAGGCAGCTTCAGTACAACCTGATTCACACTGCTTCTGGCACCCAGATCCACCTTGATCCATTGCGGAAAAGCATTGCTGCCACTCTCCCAGTACGTACCCTGGTTACCGTCATTAGCATTCGCTGCTACATACACATCACCGACTGAGCTTGCGCTAATCGTCTTGCCCTGAGCCAGATTGCCTGCCGCCGCCCCCACTGCCGGAAATAACGCGAGCTGTCCCACACATAACACAAGCATCAGACCGTACATCAGGAATGTCCTTGTCCTTTTCACCGAAGACCTGGTTCTGCTGAACATTTGACAACCACCTCCCATAGATTATGGTGCCACCTTCGAGTATGCGCTTTCATAAAACAAATTATGGTAATAATATAAGG
This sequence comes from Paenibacillus sp. FSL R7-0333, assembly GCF_038000365.1. Taxonomy (NCBI): domain Bacteria; kingdom Bacillati; phylum Bacillota; class Bacilli; order Caryophanales; family Paenibacillaceae; genus Paenibacillus; species Paenibacillus sp. FSL R7-0333. The sequence goes on along the minus strand of NZ_JBBOBZ010000001.1, from coordinate 2,832,574 downwards.
TAGAGCCTGGCTCAGGTCGATGGCGTATTCTATGAAAAGTATGTGCGTACATACGGAGCGCTCAGGGAGAGAATGAACCTAACCGAAGTCGGCATACCCGCGGACGGCAGATGCTTTTACAATGAATCCAACAACAAGCCACAGCGCAGGAGGAATCAGCTATGAATGAAAGTACCAGGCAGGAGCTATTATCCAAAAACGAAAAATTGATCAACATGGTGATCGAGCGGGCCAAACGGGATTTTTCGGAGGAGATTGCGGTGATCGGGCTTACGGGCTCTTGCAATACCGGGGATTATCATGAGAAAAGCGATCTGGATCTGATCATCATCAATAATAACAACCAAGGCTGGGGCATCTCGTCCTGCTTCATTCTGGGGGAAGTCGGTTATGATATCTACTGCACTCCTTGGGAGACCCGGATCGAAGAACAGGCCGCGCTTGAAAGTCCGATGATCTCCTCTCTAATAGATTTGCAGGTGCTCTACTATGCCAAGCCCGAGGATCTGGAGAAGCTTAAGGTCTATCAGCAACGGGCGCTGGATGCTCTGGCGAAGCCCCTGGGACGCGATTGTCTGGAACGGGCGAAGAAATGGATCGATCTGGCGAAGCAGGAATATGCGAATGTTTGTCTTGCGGATGATAAGGGAGCCGTTAGGCTGGCTTCAGCGGAGTTGGTCTACAATCTGGTGAACGCTTTGACGCATATGAATAATACTTATTTGAAAAGAGGGCTGAAAAGATACCTGGAGGACACCGCAGCTTACCGCTACCTCCCTGTGAATTATGAAACGATCTATAGGAATGTGATCTGCGCGATGACGACGGACGAGATCCGAAGCACCTCCGGCATTCTGCTCAAAAGTATCCTTGATCTATACAGCACTCTGTATCAGAAGTATGTGGAACAGCCTGTTCCTACCTATGATAATCTGGCGGGCACCTATGAGGAATTATGGTGCAACTACCGCAACAAGATCATTGCCAGCACTGAAAGTAAGGATGCCTCTTACGCCTTTTACGCCGCCATGGGAGCGCAGGGTCTGCTGGATGAAATGACCGAGTCGCGGGGAACCCGGAAGTTCGAACTGATGCAGTATTTTGATGCAAGTAATCTGGATCTGTTCAAGGACCGGTTCCTCCTGGCAATGGATGACTATCTGGAGGAATATCACCGGGTCGGCCGGCAGCCCCAGCGTTACGATACTTGTGAAGAGCTGTACCGACAATATATGAAAAAGTAACAGATAAGCAAGATCAAGCCCCCTCCCTTCGTTCAGGTTGGGGGCTTGCCTAATTATACATTGAAACGTGCAACCAGACCTTGCAGACCTTGCGCCAGCATGCTGAGTGCACTGGCAGAAGAGGCGATCTGTTCCACTGAAGCCATCTGCTCTTGCGATGCAGCGGATACTTGCTGTGTACTTGCCGCTGTAGTCTCCGAGATATGCGTAACGTTACGGATAGAGTCTACAATCTCTTCGGTCGCTGCCGTGATTTCTTCTACCGCGCCGGATACCTCCTGAACCTGTCCCGCTAGTGAATCAATCGAATGGCGGATGGCATTGAAGGACTGCCCTGCCTCTTCTATGATCCGGGTTCCCCCTAGAACTTCGTTCATGCTGTTCTTCATCACCTTCACTGCATGATCTGCATCAGCCTGGATTCCGGTTGCCATTTCAGCAATCTGATTGGCGGAATCTGCGGACTGCTCAGCCAGTCTGCGCACTTGATCGGCTACCACAGCAAATCCTCTGCCGTGCTCTCCGGCCCGGGCCGCTTCTATGGTCGCATTCAGTGCCAGCATATTCGTCTCCGAGGCGATCCCCTTGATCACACCGACAATGCTGCTAATGTCCTGTGAACGCTTCACGAAGCCCATAACCTTTTCCGATAAGGACTGAATGGATTCGTTGATGGAATCCATCTGCCGGACGGCAGATTGCAGGGATAGATCCCCGGCCACCGCATAATCTGCAGAACGCAGGGAAGCTTCCGAGATATCCTGTACACTGGCAGCAATCAGCTGGATACCGTCCGACATTTCAATAATGGTGTTCATGTTAGTCTGCAGGTCATTCATCTGCATGCCCGCACCACTTGCGACCTCACCCATAATTCCGGAGATCTTCTCGGTCGTTTCGGCGGTCAATCCGCTATCCGAGGTCAGCTTCACTGAAGAAGCCGCCAGACCGTTCGCGGATAGCTTCACCTGGGTGATCATCGTTGCCAGATTATCGGTCATTGTATTGAAATTCCGGGCCAGCTCACCGATCTCATCCTTCGTCTGCACACTAAGCTTGCGGGTTAGATCGGCATCGCCGCCTACAATCTCCTGGAGCTGCCTGTTGACATCCTTCACCGGCTTCAGTATCCGTGCAGACAATACGAATGCGATCAACAGAGCCAGTACTACGGATAATCCCGTCACCCCAATGCTGGTAATCATAGCCGAGCTGCGGTGGGTTGCCGCCTGACTTTGTTCCTTCATAATTTCATCGTGCAGCATCGTCTCGAACACCAGCTGTGAATCGATGATCGTCGTAAGGGAGAGGCTTGTGAACGACTTCTGCGCTTGCGGGAAGTTCCCTTCCTTGGCCAAGGCAAAAGCCTGCTCCAGCACTGTCAGATAATTGTCCCATTCTCCCTCCAGATTCTGAATTCCCGCAAGCTCCGCTTCATTCAGACCGGCTCCCTTAAGCTCTTCGACTGAGGCTGTAATCTCTGGTATCTTGGCTTCATAGGCGGTCAGATTGGCTGTTCGCTCCTCCGTGGTATTGCTCATTACATACCTTGCGGCCAGACCGTCCGCCGTCCGGATATCATCAGTTAATTTCTGTACCATCGACAGCTTGCTGTAATTGCGGTTGATCTGCTCTGTAAGCATAGTCACCTTAGCCTGAAAAATAGTACTGCCTAGTATAGCGAGAATGAACACGATAATTACAGCGGCGAAGCCAAACATGATTTTGGCCCGGATTCCTCTAAGTCTGTTGAACATGATAACTACCTCCACTCGATATGTAAGCTCTACTGTGTAACCTCTACGTATCGTACATCATCATTCTTAAATGAAACTGAAATACGCTGCCAAGCACAAAAAAACCGCCATCCCTGCCAAGGCAGAAATAGAGGTTCTCTGAATTATGTCTTGTAATCCGCGGTTCAATCGTACAAATTCCCGTTCGCAAGCATTGCCAGCCGCTCCTCATCCCGCACAATCAGCCGGCCGTTCCTGCGTTCAATAATCCCATCTTCAATCAGGCGGCGCACTACCCGGTTCAAATGCCGGTAGCTGGTGCCGAGCAGATCGGCGGTCTCTGTCAGCGTGGAGGTGCGGATCTCTTCTACGCGCTGGGCGCCAGTGTTGTCCGCGAACAGCGACATCAGATAGCTGGCGAACCGGTTCTCCACCGGATAGAGCACATTCATGGCTGAGGTCTGGCCGAGCGTGTACATTTTGTGGCTCAGCTCTCCGACCAGGAAACGCAGTAGCGCTGTATTGTCTTCAATCTCCCGGAGCAGCAGCTTCCTTCCGGCGACAAGCAGCAGGCTGTCCCCTACGGAGACCACCTCATTCTTGACGGGATACTGGCGCAGCAGCTCCACATCCCCGATCACCGACATCGGCCGGGCGAACCGGACCAGCATCGACTTGCCGTTAGGCAACAGCGTATGAATCTTCAGCTTGCCCTGCATCAGGAAAAACATATGTTCCAGCCGGTCGCCCACCGAGCAGACCGCCTCCCCGCCGCCGTAACGCCGAAGCTCCATTTGGGCAATGTCGCTGCTGCTGAACATAGCCGTGAGGCCATTCTGCTCGGTGAGGCTCCGAACCGCCTCCGGATTTATGATCGATTGCATGAGGTTCTTCTCTCCTTGTGTCATCTTAGCTGAAATCACTGTAACACAAGTTAACGGACGGAAGCTATTTCTGCATTACCTCTCCGGAAAAATATTCCTCCAGCGCTCTCTGCTCCCGGTAATGGGCCAGATTGAACGAAGGCCAGCTCCGCTGAGGCTGAGCGCGATCAGACAGTCTGCTGCGCAGCGCCTCGTCCAGAATCCCCTTCTCCTGCTTGCTGAATTCGATCAGCTCTGGAACCACATCTGCGGAGAGCCCGGCCAGATAACCGGCATCCAGCGTACCGCTTGCTTCATAACGCTGGATATTCTGCTTCGCAATGATATGATCCATCCCTATATAGTTCATCAGCACATAGGAGAGCAGGCCGAGCACGATGTAACATTTTAGAAGCGGGAAGGGTTCCCGGCTAATCCGCACGGCCGCCAGCACCAGCAGCAAGCTGAGGAAGATCATGAAGGCATGCACCAGGAACCGGATGTAGGTGTAACCGTACGCCTCTTCATACAGAGTCAGCCGCGAGTATGCAGAATACAGCATGACCATGGAGCATAACACCAGAATATACAGCAGGAGCTGAATGACCCGCTTCAGGATACCGCCCGCTTTGCGCACTGCCAGCAAGGACAGCAGCAAGATTGCGAAGTTAATGGATGTGACCAGAATCAGCTCCAGAAAACCGCTCCGCGCATAGTCCGCATACGTACTATTCTCCGGCAGAATCCCGTCCCAGGCCCCGAAGAGATACGAGAACTGGACACTCACAAACAGCATGTACACCGCATTGATTGCGGTCAGCACGGTAGTGATAATGACCGGGTCATCAAGACCGATACCCTCCTCCCCTGCTTCAGCCGCTTCCAGCTTCTGCCCCATCGCATCAAACTCACTGACCAGAGGAGTGCGGATATAGGGTTTACTCTGTACGAACCCCCAGACGAAGCCGAACATGAAGAGCCCGAGCAGCAGAACCCACAGACCCCGGAAGATCCAGTCCCCCAGTGAAATATTGTCAAAAATCCTCGGGAGTGCTTCCAGCAGCTGACTGAACACTCCGTCCGCCGTGGAGAGCAGCGAGATCACAATCAGCAGCAGCGGGACGGAAATCAGCAGACCGATCAGCACCCGCATCAATACCTGCTTGCGTTCATTCGGTATCCCGCCTTTGCCCCGGCGCAGCAGCCTCAATGCCGTGGCCCAGTTGCGCAGACTTTGCGGGAACAGATGCTCAAGCGCCGCGCCGATCAGTGCGGGTCCGCTCCAGGCGGGCTTGCGGTAACTAAGCATATACGTCATATGTAATAGAATGAGCACCGGAATAACAACGATATTAAGCGCAAAGAAAAACCAGTTGCCGAACAGCATATAGGTCAGGGACAACAGAAATATGGACACCATCCAAACATAGCTGAACCAGGTCTGCTTGCGCAGCTGCTCCTTGGCGAAATAGAGCATAAAAGCATAAAATAAGACCACAAAAATCGGGTATGAGATCCCCGGCATTTTGCCGTAGAACAGGTACTGATGCACAATCGCAAGCAGAAATGCGGCCAGTAAGGCTACACGCCCAAGCCCCGGTTTGGATACCGTTTGTTCGTCCATGGTAAATTCCCCCATCTTTTTACTGTCATATCCTGATTCTAGCTGATAAAATAAGAAGAAAAAGAGAAATATAATATTATTAATTTCCTATTTTATAAATTAGGCAGGAGGAGAATGTCCCATATGAAGCTGCACAGTCAATTCCTGAAGCTGCATTCGCAGCATGGAGGTCCTGCCGAGATCTCTGTCACACTGGACGAGCTGGCCTTGACCCTTGGCTGTACCCACCGCAATGCACTGCATGTGATCCGCAAAATGGCCGATCTAGGCTGGATCACCTGGACCCCCAGCCGGGGACGGGGGCGGCGCTCCAAGCTGGTGTTCCTCGCAGCGGCCGAGGACATTGCCCTGGAATCCATGAAGCAGGCCATAAGCAGCAAGGATATCAGCAGTGCCCTGGAGGGCATCCGCGGACATGCCCGCACCTCATCGCTGCAGGACACACTGCAAGGCTGGCTGCTGGCTTACTTCGGGCATCATGCCGAGGTGCACAGCGACAAGCGGATCGATACGCTGCGGCTGCCGGTCACCCAGCAGCTCCATACCTTCGATCCGCTCTATATGAATTTGCTGGCGGAGTCGTTTGTCTCGAGCCATGTTTTTGACGGGCTGGTCGGCCGCAGCGGTGAACGCGGCAAGGTGATCCCCGGCCTGGCCCATGCCTGGGAGACAGACGGGAGCCGGACGGCCTGGACTTTTCATCTGCGCAAGGAGGTCTTGTTCCATCATGGCAAAGTACTGACCGCCGAGGATGTCGTCTACTCGTTCGAACGGATGATGTCTACCTCGCAGCGCATGCTGTACAGCTATATTGTCAAAGAGATTCATGCAGTTCAGGCCTTGAATGCCTCTACCGTCCGCATCCTGTTGAAGAAGCCGAATGAGCTCTTCCTTCCCTTCCTCTGCACCAGCCGGGCGGCGATTGTGCCCCGCGATCTGGAGTCCATTGGAGAGAATCTGTTTGGACGCAGGCCGGCGGGCACCGGTCCGTTCAAGGTCGTAGAGATGAATGAGGATACCTGTGTGCTGGAGGTGTTCCCTTATTATTTTCAGGGGCGGGCCCATCTGGACCGTGTGGAGATTATCTATGTCCCATGGAGCCTTGACCGGGAGCCCTCAGAGACCGGCTCTGCCTTCCATGTCATCCCGAATCCGTCAGCAGTGGGCGCAGACTCTCTAAGCAGAATCCACTCTGAGTCCTATGTCCGCAAATTCGTAACCTGCAACACGAAGAAAAAGGGACCGCTAAGCGATCCCCTTCTCCGTGCCGAACTGCTGTCCTGTCTGCATGAAGCGCCGAGAGTTCCCTTCCGGCATTTCGCAGCGCCTCCGGCTGAAGTCTTGCAGATTGCCACGATCCCGCAGTACGCCGGGGATGCCGAATACATCGCCGCAAGATTAACGCAGCATGGATATTCCTGCAAGGTATTATCCGTGTCGCCGGAGGAATTCAAAGGTCCGATCCGCCTGAAGTCCGACCTGATCGTCTTCTCGCTGCTCCGCGACCAGGACGAGCAGCTCCGGCTGTACGACCTGTACCTGACCCTCTCGCAGCATATCGAGCCACGCACCCGTGCGGGTATTGAGGGCAGGCTGCGCCAGATCTCGCGGGAGCCTGACGCCGCCGTTCGGGCGGAAGGCTTCCGGGTGATCGAGGATACTCTAACCCGTGACCACCAGCTGCATATTCTCTACGAGCGGCCTGCCGAGACCGCCTATCTGCCCTCCGTGCGCGGGGTGACCTTCAACAGCCAGGGCTGGGTCGATCTGCGCCATCTGTGGTTTCCGCCGGAGCTGTAGATATAGAGTAGAGGGTCCGGGGGAGGCTGACTACACCGCCAGACTATATTAGGACCAGCAGCCTCCTTTATTCTGTATCGGGTAAATACGTATCCAGACCTCTGCGCACCAGATTAGGCGAGACTGGCTTCCGGCCGAGTTCCCTAGACCAGATGGAGAGCTGGCCGATGTGATGAATCTCATGCGCGGCAACATGGCGCATCACTTCGCCCCATCTATGCTGGATAACCTGCCCATCCGGCTTATCCTCCCTTAGAATCCTCCGTTCCAATTCCTCATTCCAAGCCACTACGAAGGACTCCACCTCCGGCCGGAAGCGTGCGTCCACCTCTCTGATTTTCTGCAAAGTATTGTACTCCGTGAAGTCTAATCGGATATCCGGCTTCCCTTCCATATCCCGGACCCAGCTTAATTCCACATCCACTATATGCACCAGCGTCTGCAGGATTCCACCCACTCCGCCAATGCGTGTCTTCACCAGTTCTTCTTCCGGCAGCTCCCCGCACCATTGATACCATTCCTCGCGGACCTGCCAGTTATAACGAAATAAGGTTTGCATGGTTGTCCTCCTTAGATTTGAACCCAAAGCTTGGTCGTCACTGCGGTGAACATTTGGCCCTCCGGCCGCTGTTGTGTTTGGATTTCCTGATTTAAACCGCTTCTAGCGGTAGAAATCCAAACACAAAGGCGGACGCTTTCGCTCCTACAGTTCCAAATTTCCCCTCCGCTTCTTTTGCTTTTTGTTAAATGCTATAGTGCTTCTTATAAAGCGGAAAATCCCGTGACATAGCGGGTGCTATCGCCCCCAGAGTTCCAAATTTTCTCTCAGATTCTTTTGCTTTTTGTTAAATTCTTTAGTGCTTCTTATATACCTTACCCTTTCTTGCGCCGAATGCTATAGAATCTCATCGCTGTGGGAACGCCCTTGATCTCCAGGACCCCGCTGTAGATCAGCTCTCTAACCCTGTGCTCGAAATAAGCATCACCGACATACTGCTCACAGTATCCGAGCGCCTCTCCGACTAGCCGGGCTGATTTCAGGAATCCATCATCCCCTGGCGGCGGCTGAAGCGAGTTCAGCTTCTCCAGCAGATAGCTGTCGTAGTAATCAGCGGGTACTTCCAGCAAGGCGTCCTCTTGCCAAATCCTCAGAGCGCCGGACTGCCCGGAAATTGCCTGCCATTCCTGAGACACCCGCGCGATATCGCCAGCACTCAACCTGCTGCCCTCATCAATTCGCAGAAGTGCTTCCCGGAGCTTGTCTGACGGAATCTCACCGGAATGACAATAGTTAATGAAAGCATCCGGCCGGTTGAACAGCTCCTCACAGATTGCGCAGGCATCACACACAATGATCTCGTTCGGTCTGTTCCCCAACAGATGAGCAATAAGACGCAGCCCGATCTGCTCGCAAGCATTGCCACTGGTCCAGATTATAATCTTGGCCTGTGCAGAAATCTGCTCCAGATTGTCCAGCAGCTCCGTATACTCTTCTTCACAATCATATGAGACATTATAGTTTTCCGTTATATTTTGGCGGAACCAGTCACTGCGTTGTTTCCTCCCCATTTGCGTATCCAACTGATTCAGCGGACCTATAGCATAATTCTCCCGCAGGATAATCAGCTTATGCGTATCCGTCCAGCCAAATTCTTTAAGCACCTGCTTCACACTGCCTCCGAAGGAGTCGCCGCAGAGGATGTGAATATGAGTGTCCATCAACCGAATTCACCTCTGATTCAAAATCGAAATTGAAATTAATTCTCGGAGCGGTCGAGCAGACGCCCTTTTACAAGTAAATAAGCAGGTGGCTTCGGCGTTTCGGTCTTAACGGCAACCTCAATCGTTCCATCCTTACGGACAGCCGGTCGTTCCCGCTCCTGCGCCGGAAATTGAATCAGTTCATCATAAAGTATATACGCGGCAACATCCGCCGCTCCTTCAGGAACATCCTTACCTGTTATATTCTTCGCCTTCACCGTGAAGCTTCCTTTTGCGGAGTCAAAGGTGTAAGAAACTGGCCGGAACGCGTCGTTGCTAATGATCTTCCCCGGTGGGGAAGTGAAGGGTCCTTTCTCAGTGTCCTCTAAAGAAAGCTTGATGATATCCGTCTGCATCAGGGTTTCACCCGTCAGCGTGTAGAGCTGATTCGCCTGATCCCATTTGCTCACAATGCCCAGACGTCCGGCCAGCACACTGACCGGAATGAACATCGAATTCTGCTCCATCACCGGAACCGTGTCCATCGACCCGGCAACCCCGTTAACCGAAACAGATTTGGAACCAATGGTGAACTTAACCGTTACACTATCCTTTTCGATGGCAGCCGTTCTAGCCTTGGCATCATAGCTGACCTTCGCCCCCATCAGCTCGCTAATGGAGCGAAGCGGGATCATCGTCCGGTAGTTGGCATCCACATATGGCGCCTTTGGTGCCGTATAGAGCACATAATAATCGTTGATTTTCAGAAGCGCAGGGTATTTCTTAGCCGCTGCCTCTACCTTCCCCGGATTCACACCCGTCAACATGGCGAAGCTCAACCCCGCAGCCAGTAAGGCTGTCAACACTTTTTTACCTGTCTTCATCCCAAACATCCTCCCTTTTCCTCTATTTCATATTTTTCTATCATCTTTCTTATTACTCCAAATTTCCACATCAGTTGCGCCTCTCTACTAAAATCTAACAAACTGCACAGGAGATACAGTGTCATTTTCATGACATGTCCTTTGTCTGCTTGAATACGTAGAAGCCATTTGAATACTTACTTGGTATATTTATAATTAGAGTGATGTTAATGCAAAGGAGATTATTATTATGAGCTATGATATTCATATTACAAGAGCAAATCATTGGACAGAGAGTACGGAGATTCCCATTTCACTTGACGAGTTAAAGGCAATATTTTCGGCTAAAAATGATTTCGAGTATTCTAATACTTTCACAACATCTGGCCCATTTCAAATATCAATAAATGGTGATTTTTTCATATGGAAGGTTGATGAAGTAACGGTTCCTTTTCGTTATTCTAATGGTAGACTTACAGTTTCCGGAGCCGATGAAGGCAATGTGATTGATAAGATGAAAGAGATTGCAATTGAACTTACTGCCAAAGTACAAGGGGATGAAGGAGAATTATACTGAAATTGTCCAGAATTTATACACCGCTCAATGATCTTTCCAGCGAGGAGATAAAGGACCGTCTTAAAAGAAATGACACCGCTGATCTTCTGACGCTCCCTCTTTCTGTCGGTGAATACCATTCGAACTGGAAGTTCGCTCAAGATATTTGTGCCCAGCTTGCGGATCATGAGTCTGCTGCTGTCCGTGCTAATGCCGTTTTGGGATTTGCATATATTGCCCGGACGAAAGGGCAGTTAGAGAAGCATATCGTTAAACCCATCGTTCTGAGAGAGCTTCGTGAGAATAAAGAATATGAATGGAGTATTCACGATTCGATTGAGGATATTAATTTTTTCATGAAGTGGAAGATCGGAAATAGAATTATTTACGAATGCGGGGACGAACATATTGGGTGTTAATAAAAAGGGAAGAAGAAAGTTCGTTCATGGCGAAAAGTATTATTTCTGGTATGTCAAAGAAGATGATGAAGAGCACGGACGGATTAAACTGTTTATTGTTTCGGATGATAAAAATTTTATCATTTCATACGAAGTGGGACAATCTCAAAAACAACGAAATCCGTATATAGTAGTTATGGGCCTGGAGTTTGGCGGGTTAGAAAATGGCGGTCGGAGCAGTTGGGTTAGAATACAGACTCCATTGTGGGATGACGAAGTTATTACGCCCGGCCTTGTAAAAACCATAATTGAATGGAGCCTGAAGGATAAAGAAAAACTCAGTTTCGTTGATTGGGAGGGAAATATAATTTGCTCCGCTAACGAAAAAAATCAGGTGAAAAATATGGAGTGCCCTATCGATTAGCTTTTCAAATCAAATTCTGCTGAGGAGAATCTAGGATGGAAACAAAGTGCATGGAGCTGATCGAAAAGGAACTTTTATTACTTGAGGAAAAGTTACTCACACCGGAGGTCCGGACATCAGTTAAGGAACTCTCAAACTTGTTGGCAGAGGATTTCTTCGAAATTGGAAGTTCGGGGCAGATATGGCGCGTAAAAGATAGGATGGACGTGAATGGCATAGATGTTGTCAGAATGCAGCTGAGTGATTTTGAGATTCATCCATTATCTGAAAATATTGTTTTGACTACATATAAAATATTCAATGAAGACAAACAGCAGCATTCTCTGCGTAGTTCCATATGGAAATATGAACATTCGAAATGGCAAATGGTATTCCATCAAGGAACACCAACCAGCTAAGACCACCTGACAATATGCTGCATGGATAATCAGGCTACGGTAACTACCGGATGATATGCTTTCTTATGAAAGGAGGGATTGCGTGGAGTGGCTGGAGCGAATGAATCGGGCGATCGGTTATATTGAAGATAACCTGGAACAAGATATTGATTACGATCAAATCGCTAAAATCGCCTTATGCTCGGTTTACCAGTTTCAACGTATGTTTTCATTTGTACTTGATGTCCCGTTATCCGAATATATCAGGCGCAGAAGACTGACGCTGGCTGCGTTTGATCTAAAGGACAGAAAGAACACTGTAATGGACATTGCCTTGAAGTACAGGTATGAATCACCGGAAGCCTTCTCCCGTGCATTTCACAATCTGCATGGAATGACGCCTACATTAGCGCGCAATGCCGAAAGTGAGTTAAGAGCCTATCCCCGCATCTCCTTTCAAATCATTTTAAAGGGAGTGACCGGAATGAATTACCGGATGGAGAAACGGGATGCTTTTCAAGTGTATGGACTGGAGGATATCTACCAGTACGACACTATTGCGAATGAAGCGGGCGTAACGATCCCGGAGATTTGGCAAAATATCTGCAAGAATGGTGAGTTCGAACGTTTAGCCCAATCGTTAAGCGGGGCTTGGAGAGACGAAGGCAATTTCAGCAAGGAACTTGGAGCAGTCTTTGCCTTCGATGCCTACACCTTCACAAGCAACTCGACCTTCCCTTATCTAATCGGGTGCTACAGAGCGCCAGGCAGCCAAGTGAACGGATACACTGTTGTTGATGTTCCCGCATCTACGTGGGCCGTGTTCTCAACACTCCATGACGGGAACGGCAGCGGCAAGTACGATCTGCAGTCATTGAAGAACCGGATCTTCTCGGAATGGCTGCCAACCTCAACCTATACGATTCTGGACGGTGGTAATTTCGAGATGTATGGTACAAGCGCAGACGGCTATGAATATTGTGAGCTCTGGTATAGAGTCGGGGAATAGTATAAAATAACCCCACAAAGTGGGGCTTTAGCTTCGATGATAACTCAGGTACTTTGCGGGGACCCCAAAACATAAGCGCGGTGCCCGGAAAAACCGGCCACCGCTTTTTTGTCACCAGAAGTATAAGGTTAGTAACATTCACTGGTTTTGAACTAAATGTTGAACATTCATCTCTGATTTAGAATTCATTCCATATAAGAGGAGCATAGCGATTATAGCAATCGCAACCCCAACAGCACCAATCCATGTAATCGATGCAAGCGAGACCGTTTCAATAGCTACCCCGCCTATACCAGCACCCGCTGCCATAGCAAGCTGCATCATCGACTGATTAAGACCAAGCATAACACCTGAGGCTTCGGGTTCAATTGTTGTTAAATGATATTGCTGCGTCGGACCAGAGGACCATGCGGAGAAGGACCACAACAATAGCACAACCATCACACCAATGAGTGTATTCGTTACTAAAGACAATAGGATCAGCATTACAATATGGAGTATCAATCCGCTGAATAAGGTTCGGTTAACCCCCCACCGGTCCGTGCTGAAGCCACCGATTTTGGAGCCTATCATGCTGGCTATACCAAATATAAGCAGAGCTCCGCTGAGATATTTATCACTCATGCCCGATACTCCAAGCAAATACGGTGAAAGATACGTATATGCTACCGAATATCCGCCAAGCCAAAAGAAGGTAATCGCGAGTCCCAATGCGACCTTAGGCTTTTGTAGCAAACGTAATTGTTGCCGTAATGGAATAGGTTCATCTCCCTTAACACGCGGGATGGCGAAAGAAAGTATAATCATTGCGATAATCCCTAAAAGGGCAATACCCCCGAACACAGATTTCCAGCCAAGCGTATCCGCTGCAATGCGTCCAAGAGGTACGCCAATAATTAAGGATGCTGTAAAGCCCATTACGACTGTTGCAATCGCACTTGCTTGTTTACCCTCTGGGGCAATTTTCGCTGCAATGTTTAAGGCGGTAACAACCACTACCCCTGCGCCTATGGCCATAATGATGCGGGCAACTACAAACAATCCATACCCGGGCAAAAGAACAGCGAGAATGTTAGATACCACAAACAAACCGAGACCCATCATGATTAATTTCCGTCTGTCTATACCTGCGGTTACAGCCATAAGAACAGGAGTAAATATAGCGTAGACTAGCGAAAAAATCGTAATTAATTGCCCGGCTGCAGCAACTGAAACACCAAGAGAAAGGGATACCTTATCTAAAATACCAGACAGAATATACTCGGACGTCCCTACCAAAAAACTAACAATGGCTAAAATATAAACCTTCCAGCTTAGCGACATAGAATGATACAACTCCTTTGAATATTTTGAATATACAATTCGTGAATTGTCGATATGATATTTAAAATGACATATCGCGAATTGTCGAATCATAATGCCAAGATAAAGCTGAATTCTGGTAAAGAACTCAGTTTCATCTCTCTTACATCTCACTCATCGTGTACTTAGCTAACTGACGTATGGCTTCCTCGTCTCTCTGATAGTACGTAAATTTGCCTATACGTTTTGTGGTGATCAATCCTGCCCGCTGCAACATCGTAAGATATTGAGAAGCCGTGGACTGAGTCATGTTCAGCTTGTCGGTTATTTGACTTACACAAACCCCAATTTCCTCCATATCCACTCCTTCATGGGGTTTAAAATGAACGTATGGCTCTTTGAGCCATTGTAAGATCTGTAACCTGGATTCATTCGACAAAGCCTTAAATACATCAATTGGATTCATAATCATTATTATATCGACGATTTGCGATATGTCAATACGGTAGGCATATTCGTTTTCCTCTTCATTTATCTGTTATTGATTAAGTTAACGTATGAAGCTGCGTTCGTAGCGAACATTCAGCGATAGAGCTCTTGCCTTTCCCCCCTGCCCTACCCCCACTGTAAGTGAACTTGAGCTTCCCCCATTTGGGAGGAGTGGCGGAGGGGATGTTTGGAACTGTAGGAGCGAATGCGTCCGCCTTTGTCTCCGGATTTCAACCGCTGGAAGCGGCTTGAATCAAGAAATCTGGAGACAACAGCGGCCGAAAGTCCAAACAATCCCCGGAGCCACGACTATTCCCAAAGTGTATATTTGCTCCAGTTCACCTTACTTCACCGACCCAATCATCCCCGCCACAAACTGCTTCTGCATCACAAAGAACACCAGCGCCGTCGGGATCGTGCCGATCACAATCGCAATCATAATCATCCCGTAGTCCGGGGCGTAGCCCGAGCCGAGGGTGGAGATGAGCAGCGGCATGGTCTTGGTCTGCGGGGTCTGCAATACGATCAGCGGCCAGAGATAGTTGTTCCAGCTCGACATGAACGTAATGATCGCTCCGGCGGCGTAAGTCGTCTTCATCGTCGGCAGATAGATACGCAGGAAGATGCCCAGTTCGCTAAGCCCATCCATCCGCCCGGCCTCCAGCAGCTCCTTCGGGAACATTTTTGTGCTCTGGCGAAAGAAGAAGATCAGGAACGCGGTAGTCACCGTAGGCAAAATGACCGAGACAATCGTATCGATGCCCATCCACGGGAAGACGTTCGAGATCTGGCCGAACATCCGGTACAGCGGGATCATCAGCGCGGCGAACGGAATCATCATCGACAGCAGCAGAATGTTGAATACAATATCCTTCGAGCGGCTGCGGAAGACCTCGAAGCCGTAACCGGCCAGCGAGGCAATCAGCAGCGCCAGCAGCGTGGTGGTTATGGAGATTTTCGCTGAATTCATCAGGGATAACTGCAGGTCCGTAGTGTCCAGCAGCTTGCGCAGATTCTCCAGCAGATGAGTGCCCGGCAGCAGACGCCCGCGGGTGACATCCACCGACTGGTTCGTCGAGCTGACGACCATCCACAGGAACGGAAAGATTGAGACAATGGCCGCGATGCTCAGGAACAGATACATGAAGAAACGTTTACTTTTAGCCATTTTTATCACCTGCCACTTTGAACTGGATGACCGACAGCAGTGCGATCATAATGACAATCGAATACGATACGGTGGCTGCATAGCCGAAGTCTGCTGCATATTTGAACGATAAATTGTAGATGTACTGGGAGATCGTCTGGGTCGCGTTGCCCGGGCCTCCCTTCGTAATATTCATGACCTCGTCGAACAATTGCAGAGTCCCGATGGTTGAGGTAATCGAGGTGAACAGGATGATCGGCTTCAGCAGCGGGACCGTAATTCCGAAGAACTGGCGGGAAGAAGATGCTCCGTCAATTTTGGCGGCCTCGTAGATGGAGTGATCGATATTTTGCAGGGCTGACAGGTAAAAAATCATATTGTAACCCGTCCAGCGCCAAGTGATCGCTATGATAATGGTGATTTTGGCCCAGAACGGATCGGTGATCCATTCAATTGGGGCACTGACCAGATGAAGCTTCAGCAGCATCGTATTCACCAGGCCATTGCCGGAGAACAAATACTTGAATACCACAGAATACGCAACCAGTGAAGTGACACAGGGCAGGAAGATCGCCGTCCGGAAAAAACCCTTGAACCTCAGCTTGCTGTCATTCAGCAGCACCGAGATAAACAGCGCGAGGATGATCATCAGCGGCACTTGAACCAGCAGATAGATGAAGGTGTTTTTAACCGATACAATGAATGTTTTGTCAGACAGAAGCCGTGAATAGTTATCGAAGCCGGTAAACGTAAGATTGCTGCCCGTTCCCGTCTGGAACGACAGAATGAGTGCCTGAAGCATCGGATAGAAATAGAAGACGAAGATCAGAATGACCGCAAGCAGGACGAAGGACCATCCGGTCAACACGCTTTTGGTGCGGAACCTAAGTTTGGAATTAGTTTGATGCACAGCTGCCCAGTCCTTTCCTTATCAATTAAAATAAACCCCGGGCACAGCCCGCCTCCTGAACTCCCGGAAGCTGCAGGCCACGCCCAAGGTCACTGTATGAGAACTAACTATTTAATCTGTGACTCGGCCTGGGCCTGGGCATCGCTCAGCACGCTGTCAATATCCTTGCCGTTCAGATAATTCTGCATTTCTACAATCAGAATGTCTTCAATCGCATACGTGTTGATTCCGTAATTGACGCTTGGGATCTGCTCCGTCCAGGCGGCGAAATCCGCTACAATCTTCTGGCCGCTGAAGAATTCATTGGCCTGGCTGTAAGCCTCTCCGCCCGCAGCCGCTTTGAAGGTACCGATAACACCGATGTCCGTGAGCAGCTTCTGGTACATTTCCACATTCGAGCCGAAGGTCTTCGCCATGAAGTCTGCTGCCGTCTCCTTACCATCCACATTCATGACATACCAGGAGCTTCCGCCCAGGTTCGAGGCATGAACGGATTTGTTCACAGTCAGCTTCGGAAGCGGTGCGATGCCCCACTTGCCGGATTGTGACGCTTCCGCCGTAATCGAAGGGGTGATCCAGTTGCCTGTCGGCACCGAGGCTACATCGCCGCTGTTCAGGGCGGCTACGAACTGGCTCCAGTCTGCATGCACCTTGGCTACGTTCGATTCGGTCAGCTCCTTATAGGTTTCAAAAGCTTCCTTAAGCGGTGCATTTCCCGCGATATTCGGCGTCTTGCCGTCTTCCTTCAGGTACCACTCGCCTGCGGATTGAATCATCACCCGGATCAGTCCGAGGTCGTTAGGGTCCAGTGTAATCAGCGCTTTGCCGGTTTTCTCTTTCACCGCTTTGCCGATTTCAATATATTTCTTCCAGTCGATATCCTGCAGATCGGCCAGCTTGTAGCCTGCCTGCTCCAGATAGTCCGTTCTGACATAGAGGCCGGTTACGCCGGAGTCAAAAGGAATCCCGTACTGCTTGCCGTCCAGGCTGGTAGGACCGCTTTTGTAATCCGCGAAGTCAGCGCCCTTGATTGAGCTGCTCAGATCGTAGAAGGAATCCTTGTACGATTGCAGGAAGCTCTGGGAACGGTAGTCTTCAATCAGCACGATATTCGGCAGACCCTTGGTAGTCCCGGAATTCAGCCCCGTGTTCAGCTTCTGGATAATATCCGCCTGTGCATATTCCACAATGTTAATTTTCACATCCGGGTTAGTCTTGGCATATTCTGCTTTGGCCACTTCCAGCGCGGCGATATTGAATGCAGGGTCCCAAGCCCAAATCGTAATTTCCTTCGCCTGTGCAGGCTCTGTAGCTGCTGTATTCTCTGTCTTTCCCGTGTCCCCAGCAGTATTGCCGGAATTCTTGGACCCGGAATTAGAGCTGCAGGCCGTAAGCAGTAGCAGGCAAATCAGGACTAACGCAAAGCCTTTTTTCATTGGTAAGCCTCCCCTTTGATGCGCTTTACTGTCTCTCGCTTGAATGTAAGCGCTTATTTATTACATAAGTAATCTTATCACCCGCTCCGGGCGACCCGTTAGAACTTACTTTATGGGGATTGGTCATTTTATCGCCTGATTGTAAGCGTTACCTTGTTTGGTATTTGTTCTTTTTTTGGAAAATGGTAATAATCTCACTTCTTCATCAGCGGCAGGCGGATTCGGATCGCAGTTCCCTCACCCGGCGCACTCTTAATCGTGACTCCATACTCTTCGCCGTACATCAGCACCAGCCGGTCATGCACATTACGGATACCGATTCCGGTGAACAGCTGGCGCTTCCCCGCAAGGCTCGACATAGGCAGATCAGCCACTCCGGTATCCATCCCATCCCCGTTATCCACCACCTCACAGAGCAGAGATCCGGCATCCTGAGAGATGAGGATATGGATATATCCGCCGCTTTTGCGCGTAAACGCATGGAAGAAGGCATTCTCAATGAACGGCTGAATAATCAGCTTCGGCAGATGACAGTCCATACAATCCGGGGAGACGAAGAAATTCACCCGGATCTGTTCGCCGTACCGCACATGGTTGATGAACACATAAGACTTCAGATTCTCCAGCTCCTGCGTCACCGTAATGCTCTCACTGACATTGCTTAGCGCATTCTGCAGCATCGAGATCAGGGCATGAATCGTCTGCACCGCCTTCTCCTGACTGCCCTGCTGCACCAGGAAGTTGACCGAAGCCAGCGTATTGTACAGAAAATGCGGGTTAATCTGATGCTGTAAGGCCGCAAGCTCCGCATTCCGCTGCTCCTTTTGCGTCTCCACCAGCTTTTCGACATATTCATTTAGCTCGTCCAGCATATAATTATAGGCATGCCCCAGCTCCTGAAATTCAAAGCTTCCCGTAACCGTAATGTAATTGTGGAAGTTACGCTCGGTGATCTTGGACATCTGCCGGGTAAGCAGCGTGAGCGAGCGGGTCAGCCTTCTGAAGATCAGGAACACCACGATCAGGGCCACGATCACGATGGCTGAGCAGAACAGCACAACCATTTTACCGTTGACCATCTGGCCGAGGGCCGTCTGCTTATCGATCAGGTTCACAATGTAGAAATCATAAGACGGCAGGTAATCCGCAATCAGAATCGAATCAGTGCCTTGGAAATCAATGTTCTGGTACGCAAGCTGCTGCTCCTCAATCTCACTCGCCACCTGCAATAGATCCCCAGCCTGCTGGCCCATCAGATCACTGCGGTTGCTGGACACAATCATCCCCTGCTTATTCAGGATCACTACATCGTTCCCGGTACTGACAAAGCTTCCGTAGAAGGAGCGGAAATCCTTTTCATGAATGGTAAAAAACAGCGTCCCGTAAATATCGCCCGTCGTCCGGTCCATCAGCGCTTTGCTGCCTACAATCACCGCTTCCTTCTGCGCCGAATCCGGCATCGTCTCCTCATAGAACTGGTACATCAGCCGTTTCGGCTCGGCCAGCGTATTCCGTGTCAGCTCGTGCTGCTGCAGTTCCCGGTCACTCATTAGCAGATTGTTCGTATTGGTGGAGTAGCTGCGGCCGTTTTTGCCCATGATTTTGATCCCGACCTGGTAGGCATCGAGCGTGGACTGAATCTTCTTCATCTGCGTGGTCATATTGTAATAGGTCCGCAGCATCCGCAGGGAGTCCGAGTCCTCCTCAGACAGGAAGGAACGGATCGTGCCACTCAGCTGGGTATTATTAGTAGCCGTAACGATTGAATAATGAAAAGCTTCAAAGCTCGCCTTAATCTGGCTGATCACCTTGGAATTCGTAATGCTGAAGGTATTCATGAACAGCTTCTCCGACATGCGAACGGTCGTCCAGGAGGAGGCAATCGCTACGGCGATGATGCTGAACAGCATGACGAGGAAGATTTTGATGAACAGGCTGTGAAATTTGAACCGCTCCCAGTATCTGCGCATACGCTCTACTCCTGCCCGTAATGCTGACGCCGGTAGCCGCTCGGGGACAAGCCGTAATATTTCTTGAACACTTTGCAAAAATAGCTGTGATCGCCGTATCCGACCATGCTGCTAATCTCCGCTATGGGTGCCTCCCCGGCCCGCAGCAGCTCTGCCGCCCTGCCCGTGCGGACCGTGTTGAGATGCTCCTTGAAGCCTTCGTGATTGTAGGTCGTGAAAAGGCTCGACAGATACGAAGGGTTGAAATGAAAATGACGGGCCAGCTCCGTAAGGGTCAGCGGCTCAGCATAATGCTCCTCTATGTACTGAAGCAGCTTCGTCATACTGGCATTTCCGCCCGGTGCAGGCGCTGCCGATGCAGTCAGCTCCATGATCCGGGTCAGATAATCATCCAGAATCTGCATAGCCTGCTCGGCCGTGCCCGCTTCATCGATGGCCCGGAACAGGCCGTATTTCCCCTCCTCCAGCTCCTGCAGATGACTGAACTGATTCGTAATGTTGAAGATGATATTGCCCAGGAAGGATTTGAACTGATACACATCCCCGTCATCCTGGCGGCTGAGCGCATCTACATGCTGATGCAGGTCACCGAACGCTTCCGCCAGCTGCTGCCGCTTCAGTTGCTCTGTGAAGGACGTCAGATTGAACTTGGGCAGCGGAGTCTCCGGATCTGGACGTTTTTTCTGGATTAGCAGTGTCTGCTCCGGCCGGAAAAACCGGCACTGCTGTAGTCTTGCATTGCTCTCCTGCTGGATGGCCGCCAGCTCGCTGAGCGAACTGAATCTCCGGCTGAGCGTCAGACGTATTTCCGTTTCTTGCCCGGCAAGCGTATCGGCCGACTGGTGTACAGCCTTCAGCAGCTGCGGCCAATGGGCTTCCTCCAGATTGATCAGCATGAATGTAGTGCCCGAAGGCTCTGCGACTGGAATAATACACTGCACCCGTCCCGGTACACACTGGTTTAGTTCACGGGTAATAGTGGTAACCACGGTAGCGGATGCGGCCTCTTGTGCATTGGCTGCGCTGCTGGCAGTATTGATGGTGATACGGTTCATGGCATTGCTGCTGCTGACTGCGTTAATAGCGGTATGATTCATAGCGTTGTCGCTGCTGACCGCGTTTATGGCGGTATGATTCATGCCTTCGCCGCCCGGTGCTTGCTGCACCGGTTCCCAGCCCAAGAGCGCGAAGGCGTGATGCGGAAGCTGCTGCTTCACATACGCTTCGCTCTCTGGCGGCAGCCGGTAACCGGCCAGCACCCGGCCGAGCAAGGTATCCAGCGGCTGCGCTTCTGCCTTCTGTTGTCCCCCGGCGCTGCTCAGTCCCGGAATACGGTCCCGGGTTTTTTTTAACACCTGCAATAAGGCACCGGCTTCCAGCTTCGGCTTCAGAATATAATCCGCCACCCCATGCTGAAACGTCGAGCGTACATAATGGAACTCGCTGAAGCTGCTTAACACAATCACCTCGGTAGCCGGATAATCGCGCTTCACCAGTCGAGTTAGCTCCTCGCCATCCATCACCGGCATCACAATATCCGTAATGATGATATGCGGCTGCAGGGTCTGCAGCGAATTCAGCGCTTCCTGCCCGTTGGCCGCTTCACCCACAATCTGAAATCCTTCCTGTTCCCAGTCCAGCACATATTTAATCCCTTGCCGGACCAGGATTTCATCGTCCACAATCAGCACCTTGCATATTGGATTCATGATTCTCCCCCGCCTTCTGTAGTCTTGACCTCTGGCCCTAGCCACTATGAACGGATTATAAAGCGCTATCATGGAGATGGTCAAACTTAAAATAAGAGCAGGGAGACATTCCCTGCTCTTGGTTGTGCAATTTTTGTAAAAAGTATGTTGTCCAGTATATACGAAGGAGCATTCCACTCTCCGTCATTCTTAGATTTCCCGCCAGGTAATTGCATTATGTACAGTAGAATCGGAAAAAAAGCGCTCCAAAACGCATTCTAATGTATTTGCTGCAATAGAATTTCTTAAAAGGGTCCATTTCAGGCAAATATCCGAAAATCTAATGTATGAAGTACAATTGATGGCGAAAACCAGAATATGCCGGGGCAATTTTCAGTTTTCCCAAACTTTTATGTCCTCTATGCACCCTAATGCGAGCTGAGATGCTTGCGGTATCCCTCAACCTTCTCTTCCCTGTACCCCATCGCCTCATAGAAAATATGTGCTTCCTTCCGCTTCTCCCCCGACACGAAAATGATATAGTAACAGTCCCGTTCATGCGCAATCGCTTCGATCGCAGTCATCAGCTTCTTGCCAAGCCCCTGCCGCCGTGCGCGCGAAGACACGACCACATTCTCAATTACCATGAACGGGCGGCAATCCCCCACTAAGTCCTGGCAGACTATCCCCATCAAGGAGCCCAGCAGTTCCCCATCTACAAAAGCTCCCAGCAGTACATACCGCTCATCCTCACGGATGGTCCGAAAGGCCTTTTCCAGCTTCACCGGGTCCGTCGGCCCGCCTATTAATTCATCGTAGAGTGTGTTCAGTGCTCCCAGTGATGCGAATTCAATTTGTTCTATCGTTACCATGGCAGGTTGCCTCCCTACTTCTCATTCTTGAGCTCAAACTCCTCACTCTTCCCGTCCCACTCGACAGTGACTTTAATGACGGAGTCCTCTTTCTCTATAGTGCCAGTTCCAGAACCGCCCATTTTTAGCATTCCTGCAAGAACTGGGGCCTCAATATTTTGGCTACCGCCGCTTCCTTTGCCTTTGTAAGTATATTTCATCTGTTTAATCGCTTCGAGATCAGACTGCTCACCCTTGTATTTCAAATCGAAGGTATATTGTTTGGAGCTTTCACTTGTCACTTTATCCTTCTTCGTAATCAGCTTCTGGCTGGCCTCCTGCTTATAGACGCCTGACCAGGTGTCCCCCTCGCCCTTGAAGGTATAGTTGAAATGGGTCGTTTCGGTATTGCAGGACGTCAGCAGCAGTAGCAGAATTGCCGGAAGCAGCAACGCACGCACTATCTTCTTCATGGTCAGCCTCCTTTTCCCATAGATTACATTAACATTAACGTGAACGGGATAGGTATTGCAGTACTGCCTCCACCCGTTCCTCCACCGTAAGGTCTCCTTCCAGCCGCAAAAGATCGCCGCTTAGCCCGGTCATCCACTCCTCATGCAGCATCCGGCTGCGGATCTCCATTCCGCCCGTATCGTACTGCGCTGCCCAGTCAATGAAGCTCTCAACATCCTCATACTTGTCTCCGCCCGGCAAACCCTCATCCCCGTAACGTTCATACTCCCGCGCCCGCAGCCGCTGCAGACGGATCTCCTCCGGAATCCACAGGAAAATCACCAGGTCAAAGGTGTCGCGCAGCGGATCACCCCAGCCACAGAGCGCACCGGACAGAATCCAAGGCTCATTGCGCTTCAAGTCCATCTCCAGTCTGCTCAGACGTGCGGCAATATCGCTCTTGATGCTGTATTTCTGTTCCCAGTAGTAATCGTCACTATCCAACTGAACATGCGGAAGCCTCGCCGCCAGCGCCTTGCCCAAGGTTGTCGTTCCCGCCCCGGAAGCTCCCATAATATGAATTTTGCGGTACATAAGCCCTCCTGAATGAAAGAATCATTGTATCCATTTGTATATTTTACCATGCTGCCCCTTATATATAAACAGCGAAGCCTGATTTTAAAGGATTCCAATCCTCCGGTAGGAAGCAAGTGGACAAACGTATCTTAATTTCTCGAATTTCGGGGATTTCCGGGAAACAAGTGGAAAAAGCACAACTGTTAACTCAACTTTTAAACGCTTTACTTGAATTACGATAATTAAGTGTTGTTAATCCAATTGTTGTCGCGCCATGCCCCAAACAGCCACCAGCAAGTGTACAAAATCCATCTAATTCCAGCCAGTCGTCCCCTCCCACCTCTCCCATAAGCACCGGCGTAAGCCGTAGTCCACAACCCATCGTTCCCAGGCCCCTGGCATCCCGGCTCCCACATTGGTCAACTATATACTTCTGCGCAAAAGCAGACGCAAACAAAGCCGCAGCCTAAGGCCACAGCTTGTTCACCTTCCTAATGCTCAGCGTGCTCCTCAGCTCACATCAGGCGGGATGCGCCGGGCGATGCCGGTAGCGATAGCGGCCCGGATGACAGCCAGACGTACCTGCTCCACGACCTTTTCGTTGAAAATGCTCGGAATAATATATTGCTCATTCCGCTCATCCGGGTGCACCACGGCTGCAATGGCCTGCGCCGCTGCCAGCTTCATCTCCAGATTCACCGTCTTGGCCCGGCAGTCCAGCGCCCCGCGGAAAATCCCCGGAAAACACAGCACGTTGTTAATCTGGTTAGGGTAATCGCTTCTGCCGGTTGCCAGCACCCGGACGTAAGGCTCCGCCAGATCCGGTTCAATCTCCGGAGTCGGATTAGCCATAGCGAACACGATGCTGTCCTGGGCCATGCTCTGCAGATGGCTAACCTGCAAAATCCCTCCCCTGGATACGCCAATGAAGACATCCGCTCCGCGCACCGCCTCATCCAGTCCTCCGCTCAGATTCTCAGGATTCGTACTTTCGGCCAGCCAGCTCCATTCAGCATTGGTATAGGCTTCGTTCCGGTTCAGGATTCCCTCCTTGTCTACCGCGTAGAGCTGCTTCGCGCCAGCCGCCAGCAGCAGACGGCAGATCGACACGCCTGCCGCACCGATGCCGACGACTACAATTCTGGAGTCTGCAATCGACTTCTCCACCACCTGGAGCGCGTTCAGCAATCCGGCGAGAGCAACTACTGCCGTTCCGTGCTGGTCATCATGGAAGACTGGAATATCCAGCTCCGCCGACAGCCGCCGTTCAATCTCGAAGCAGCGCGGCGAGCTGATATCCTCCAGATTAATCCCTCCGAAGCCGGGAGCAACCGCTTTCACAATCTTGATGATTTCTTCCGGGTCCTTCGTGTCCAGACACAGCGGGAACGCATCAATGTCTGCCAGCTGCTTGAACAGCATGGCCTTGCCCTCCATCACCGGCATCGCCGCCTCCGGTCCGATATCGCCAAGCCCCAGCACAGCGGTGCCGTCGGTGACGACCGCTACCGTATTTCTTTTCATCGTCAGGGAATACGCCTTGGACGGATCTTCGGCAATCGCCGTACAGACACGCGCCACACCAGGGGTATACACCAGCGACAGATCCTCCCGGTTCTTGATCGGCATCTTCGGGGTAACCTCGATTTTGCCGCCGAGATGGGCCAGGAAGGTGCGGTCGGAGACATTGATGACTTTGATTCCAGGCATATTCTTCAGCACACTTATAATCTCTTCATTCGCCGCATCCTGCACATTCACAGTCAGGTCACGGGTCGTCACATCCTTGCCGCCACGGATTACGTCAATCGCTACAATATCGCCGCCGGCTGCTGCCAGCCTGGACGCCACATCACCAAAAGAAGCTTCGGCCTTGCGGATTTCAAGCCGGATAATCATCGTTGTTGCAATGGACATAGAGTATGCCTCCCTCATCAGACGGATGAATTCTATCCTCAATATACTACAGTTCACTTGTTGTTCACAATTAAATCCGGGTTAACCGGGAATTTCCCAATCCTCAGCCAGCTTTAGCAGCTCTGCTTCCGCAGCCTCTTCATCTTGCCCCAATACTTTTGCTTCTATATAGTAGGTGACCGTATCATCGCTGTCACTCTTGCCGGGACGCTGATAACACAGCCAATAATAAGTAACTTCAGGAGTAGGATAGACCGCGCTTCCCCCCTGTACGAACTTGATCAGCTCCCCTTCACCTTCCGGAGTCGGCACCGGCTTCCTCCATAGCAATTCTGTATGATTAGGGATGCTGATATAATTACCCGGACGACTCTGATCGCCAAGCGACAGCTCCAGCTGATCTTGAGTCACAGACTCCAACCCTTGCAAATACCGTGCAGGCTCGTCCTCACTTAGACGCAGCCGGTGTACCGCCGAGGCGGAATCAGATGCTGCGAACCCGTATAGTGCTCCCCCGCCCAGAACGAGGCAGATTGCTGCGGTAAGCACGGTTTTACGTATTTTCACTCTCATTATGAACGCTCCTTTGTAAGCATTTAGTGTAGGATATCATTGTGTTTCCTTAATTGACAGGCCACAATAGTAATGGCGCGAAGCCTATGGATTCTTATCTTTGAACCAAACAAATATAACACGAATTAGGAGAGAGAAGATATGCGGAACCCTTTTCAAGCATTGGTAGTGGACAAGACAGAACCATTCTCCGTAGAGGTCAGACCGGTATCGCTGCAGGAACTGCCCGCCGGTGAAGTGTTAATTAAGGTAGCTTATTCCAGTGTAAACTATAAAGACGGGCTGGCAAGTATCCCGAATGGAAATATTGTGCGAAATTATCCGTTCATTCCAGGGATTGACCTGTCAGGGATGGTAGTCTCATCGAAGGACAGCCGCTTCCGCGAAGGCCAGTCTGTGATTGCCACCAGCTATGG
Organism: Paenibacillus sp. FSL R7-0333; assembly: GCF_038000365.1. Taxonomy (NCBI): domain Bacteria; kingdom Bacillati; phylum Bacillota; class Bacilli; order Caryophanales; family Paenibacillaceae; genus Paenibacillus; species Paenibacillus sp. FSL R7-0333. The sequence goes on along the minus strand of NZ_JBBOBZ010000001.1, from coordinate 2,806,251 downwards.
GATCGGCGTCTCCCACTTCGGCGGCTTCAGCGAATACGCCCGTATCCCTGCGGACTGGGTTGTTGAACTCCCGGAGGGCTTGACGCTGCGGGAAGCAATGATCTACGGAACGGCCGGATTCACGGCGGCGATGTCTGTGCAGGCGCTGGAAGCTCAAGGAATGACCCCTGATCAGGGAAAAGTGCTCGTAACCGGTGCCACCGGCGGTGTCGGAGGCGCGGCAACCGCCATCCTGGCGAAGCTGGGCTATCTGGTCACTGCCAGTACCGGCAGAATAGAAGAAGCCGGATATTTGCAGGAGCTGGGTGCTGCTGAGGTGATCTCCCGCGAAGAGGTCGCGGGCACTGCGGTGAAGCCGCTGGACAAGCAGCTCTGGCAGGCCGCAGTAGATTCAGTCGGGGGTGCGCCGCTTGCTGCAGTCCTGAGCAAAATCGCCTACGGCGGCGCAGTTGCCGCAAGCGGCTTAACCGCAGGCACGGCTGTCCCGACCACCGTCCTGCCGTTTATCCTGCGCGGAGTCAGTCTGCTCGGCATCGATTCCGTAGCTTGCCCTATGGAGACACGGACCAAGCTCTGGCAGCGAATGGCAGGTGACATGAAGCCGGAGGTGCTGGATACGCTGGTGGACCGTGAGATTTCCCTGACTGAGCTGCCTGTGGCGCTTCAGGATATTCTCCAGTCGGGCACCCGGGGCCGGGTGCTTGTCCGCTTATCCTAATCTAACTTGATTCTACCATAGATTATAATTTAAGCCTTGACCCTGAAGTATACTTCAACCTTTATACTCTAGTTATTCCAGATGAATAGAGTTGGAGGGAGTACAAATGAGAATATTTGAGATTATAGTCATTGTGGTGATTCTGGCTGTTACAGCAGGAATGATAGGGGCCAAGAAAAACTGGGGGCTGAATACCCTTATGCTGCTGGCTGTCGTTATGGCTGTGGTGCTGCATGGGGTGCTGGAGAATTACCGTATCCAGATGGCTCCGGCCTACGCCGCAGCGCTCGGGCTGGTGAGCATACTCGGATTCAGACTTGTGAGGCGTCCCCGAACGGGCCGGCCTAAGCGGTATGCGAAGTTATGGAAAAGTCTGCTGCTGATATGCATCCTCCTTCTTTCAGGAGTATCCGTCTATGCGTCCAGGCTGCTGCCGATGTTCACGCAACCTGAGCCAACAGGGCAATATGCCATCGGGACGATCGCACGCGAGCTTACCGATGAGCAGCGTGACGAGACGCTGAGCGCTGAGGAAGGCGGCAAACGTAAGCTGATGGTTAATGTATGGTATCCGGCCGATCCTGACCAGACTGAGGGTAAGCCTAAGGAGCATTACCCTTCCGCACTAGGCGAAGCCATTAGCCTTGTATTCGGATTGCCGAAACAGCTATTCAGCCATGTGACCGATATTCCTACTCATGTTACAGACGGAGTGAAGCTATCGGCACAAGAACCCAGCTATCCGGTCCTGCTGTTCTCGCCGGGAATCCGCTCTACCCGATTCCAGAGTATGTCGATTATCGAAGAATTGGTCAGCCACGGCTATATTGTCGTAGGGATCGATCATCCTTACACCTCAGCCAAGGTCACTTACCCGGACGGCGCTTCGGTGTATTACGTGCCTGATCCCGAATTCAATACTTCTGCAGAGCTCTACAATCACAATGTGAACGGAATCGCAATCCGTACAGCGGACGCCAGCTTTGTGCTGGACACCCTGACGGCTTGGAATACCCAAGACCCGAATGGATTGTTCCAAGGCAGGCTTGATCTCAGCCGTGCGGGGATCTTCGGCCATTCCTATGGCGGGGCGACAACCGCCGAAGCTTTAGCCCAGGACAAGCGGTTTAAGGCCGGTGTCAGTCTGGAAGGCGGGTTCTGGGGCAAGGTTGCCCGTGAAGGGCTGACGCAGCCTTTTATGTATATGATGTCCGGAACGACTGCGCAGAATCTTGCACATCCCGAAGCGAACACAGATCCCCTGATCTATGAAGAATTCACGCCGGATCTGAAGTCAGTTATGAGCCGCAGCACCCGGGATACCTATTATCTGACAGTGGATCATTTCATTCACCAGAGTTTTACGGATATAGCCCTGCTGTCGCCCTCCTTATTCGCCAATGGCCTTGATCCGGTGCATACTGTAGATATAAGCAGAACCTATGTCCGGTCATTTTTCGATCAGTATCTGCTAGATGAGCCGCAGGCGCTGCTGAACGGTCCATCGGCCGAATACCCGGAAGTGAGCTTTGAACCGGCCTACACGCACAAGAGACCATAGGAGCAGATAGATATCAAAATACAGGAGGTAATGCCAGATGAAGGGAATGACCCGTGGTGAGCTGGCGCGGCAGGCGGGGCTGAGTGCGGCAACCATCCGTTACTATGAGGACAGCGGCATCCTGCCAGCCCCGGAAAGGACCGCTAAGGGATACCGGATCTACTCTGCAGATATTCTGGTGAAGCTGAAGTTCATCAAGGATGCCCAGTCCTTGGGCTATTCACTGAAAGAAATCCAGGCGGCGCTTGCCCTGCTCGGCTCGAAGATGGATGAAGATACCTTAAAGGAACTCGTCCGCGACAAAATCACCGAAATCGACGAAAAGGTTGCTGCCCTGTACGCTATTCAAAACATGCTGGCCGGTCTGCTTGAGACCCCGCAGGAGGATATTCAGAATTATCTGCGTTCCTTCCAGGTTCCAGATCAGCATCATTGAAGACAAGCTATCCCTTCTTGGATCCAAGTAGAAACGGCTTTGCCGTCCTTTCAGGGATGGCACCCGTTTCAGCGAGAAATAGAAGGATAAGTTATCATGTGAAACATATAATTATATTTGAAAAAAATTCGGCAGCGTCATTCTGCATTCACAGAATACGCTGCCGTTTGTGCCCTTTGGATTTTTGTTATTCGGCCCCCGCCTCATGCACTGCTTGCGGAGGAGCCTGGACGTATTGCTGCTGGCGGTAGGGCTGGGCATACGGCTGAGCATAATAACCGTGTACCGTCATCGGCTGGTATCCGAAGGATTGCGGAGCCTGCTGCGGGTGCATGTAAGGCGGCATGTTCGCATTAGCCATCATCGGCGTCATATTGGCAGGAGCGATGTGGGTTCCCTTCATATTCTCGGCTGCCGCCTTCACAGGAGGACAGCAATCCGCAGGCGGACCAATGAAGGTCTGTGGCTTCACCGGAGCGAGTGCTTCCTTAACCAGCGCTTCATTAAGGCAGTAGGTATGTGCCAGCACATTAGCCGGAGTTAAGCTCAGAAGATCCGAGCCGAGGATGACCTCCGGTGTTGGAGCATCGAAGATCGCCAGCAGATGGGTGCAATCCATCGTGGCCACTTCATAATGCCACCAGCCCTGCGGCACATTGGCAACCTGACCCGGGGTGATCGGAAAATGCAGCAGCTCGTTCGTAAACGGGTTGATCAGCGACACCACAGCCGCGCCCGAGATACAATACACCAGCTCAGCGGCATTTTGATGATAATGCGGCTCGACCACATTGGATCTGCTGAGATAGATATCGAGCAGCGAGGTATTCTCCAGGGTGTTCAGATTTTTGATGCCCAGTACGTTGATATAATTGCAGTCATCCTTCTTGAATAAGGTGTTGCCGTTCATATCAAACGTAAACTGTGTATTGGGCGACGTATAGTCCATATAAGAGGTCACACAAATCCGTCCTTTCCTCGGGGCCGTTTTTTATCGTTCTGGTTATAGGATATGTATCCGCCCATGCCCAGGTGACGATGAATAGCTCCGCCGCACAGTAAATTTGCCCCTTAAGCTGAATACTTAGCTGGACAGGTCAATTCGACAATGGATTGGGCGGACGGGCTGGGCTGGATGGGGCTGCAACCATAAAAGGAGTAACGTCTCACATGCCCCGCAGCCTCACGAATGTATACTGTTTTCCGCATACATTTCGCCCGGAGCCCCACTTCCGCCCGAATGTATGCTGTTTTCCACATACATTTTGACCGGAGCCCCACTTCCGCCCGAATGTATGCTGTTTTCCACATACATTTTGACCGGAGCCCCACTTCCGCCCGAATGTATGCTGTTTTCCGCATACATTTTGACCGGAGGCCCCGTTTCTGCCCCAATGTATGCTGTTTTCCACATACATTTTGACCGGAGGCCCCGTTTCTGCCCCAATGTATGCTGTTTTCCACATAGCATTCGGGACACCACGCCCATTGTATTCGGTTTTTCGTATACACTCCAGACTCCCCGTTTACTCGTTGGGCCTCCACACCCTTTTCCGGTTCCGGACAAAATAAAAAGACGGAAGGTACACACCCTCTCCGTCTGTTCATGGTACAACAAAGTTATCGTTACCAGCCGCTTCGCTGGATCAAAGCTGTAATCTGCGCGATATGATGGCGGCTGTGCCAGATGTACCTCTCCACTGCGGTATCTAGTGTCATCTCACCGAGACCACCGCTTACAAAGGTCCGGTTATAGTCCTCAGGCTGCAAGGATTCCAGTAAGTTCGCGAATCTGCGGTTAAGCAGTCCGATGAGCTGGAGTGAGGATTCCACCGGTTCGTTGGAAGAATCGCTCAGCTCCGCCCACAGATCCTGTCTGTAGCTTGGAACCTGCGGTGCTTCCTCCGTCAGACCCCGCTTGAAGCGGAGGTATGCATACATGCCCGTATCGGCGAGATGATGCACGACCTGAACCACAGTCCAGCCGCCCGGCCGGTAAGGGGTATGCTGCTGTTCCGCCGTTAGCGGTTCTACTGCTGCCCGCAACTCATCTGCCAACTGACTAAAGACCGCAACCGATGCTGCCCGCACTTCTGCTGTACGGTTCCCCTTAGCGGCGAATCTTCCAATCGGGTATTTTAACAATTCCAGCTCCTGCTCTTCCACATTGTCGTTCATTTCGCTCACAGCTCCTTTATTATTGTTGTTTGGATATCATACCATTTTCGGGTGACAACAGCGCATAGGCTTCTTCCAGTGTTCCCGCCGTAACATCCGGCTTCACTTCCAGCTCCCAGGGCTGTCCGTTCCGGTTAAGCCAGCAGGACTTGATTCCGGCTCTGGCTGCTCCAAGAATATCTGACGCATAGAATGGTTCGAAGATGCTTGTCACTCATCCTGTAATCGCTCCCTTGATACCCCCTGTATGTACATGTCTTTCTTGTGAAACCATCATCTATTCCTTCAACAGCTTAACAAAGTTATCCGGCAGACTGAACTGTTGATTGTTAAGAATCATATCCCGCAACTCGGAGAATGGATCTTCGTCCTCCTGCGAATCCTTGATTTCCTTAATTTCACGGTGCAGCCGCTCCATCTGCAGATCGAGCTCGTACGCCTTGTCAGCCGCATTCTTAAGTTCACGGGTCAGATGCTCAGGAACCGCTTGGCTGTATTTATAGAAAATTTTATGCTCCAGACTGGCCCAGAAATCCATAGCAATCGTGCGGATCTGTACCTCAACACAGACATGCTCCTGACAGTCCGACATGAATACGGGAACCTCGATAAGCAGATGCAGACTCTGATAACCGTTCGGCTTCGGGTTTTTAATATAATCCTTCACCTCAAGCACCTTGAGATCGTCCTGCTTTTGGAGCATGGCGCTGACCTGATAAATATCTGAAATGAACGAACAGGTGATACGCAGCCCGGCGATGTCCTTAATACTGGATCTGATCTGCGGGAGGGACAGCTCACTGTTCTTGCGCAGCATTTTCTTCATAATGCTCTCCGGGGATTTGATCCGGGATTTGGTGTGCTCAATGGGGCTATAGTCGTGAAGCAGCTGGAATTCCTCTTTGAGGATATCTATCTTGGTCTCCATCTCGGCAAGAGCGAACTTGTAAATCATCATAAAGCGGGTAAGCTCATATTTGAGCTGCTTCAATTTCTCTAACTGGTTGTCGGTATGCATCTTCATTTCTCCTTTATGCTGTTGTACAGAATGACTATAATCTCCATACAACTCTTCCATCTCTCATTAATCATAGCCAATCTATGACGTGAACACAAACCTTCCTCCTGTCACCGGGACCCTCAGGTCTGTCCTCCTTTCTTCTCTCAGCCTACGAAAAAAAGCCAAACCGTCCAAAAGGACAGTCTGGCCGTTCTTTAGAAGCGGGCGCTGTTGACAGCTCCTCTTCATCTGGTTATTCAGTTCACCACTTCATCAATGGACAGGCTGCGTTCACGCGACAAATCCCGGAAGCCCTCGCCTACTTTTACCAGCGGCTTAAAGAGGTCCAGCGGGTTGTTCATGACGATCATGCCCACTTCGCCGTTACTGAGCTGTACATTCTTGCCCACGAAGCTCGGCAGTAAATGTCCGGTCAATGCCTGCACCACCGTCTCATTCAGCTTGCCGAAGCCCATCTCATGCACCTTGCGCAGCACGGTAACCAGCCCCTGCTTGGGACGGTTCGCAGTAGAAGTGGTGAGCGACATATAGATGTTGGCTACCGAAACAATCTGGGCGTACGGATGAATCTCTTTTTTGAGCAGCTGATTCGGATAGCCTGAGCCATCCTCATACTCATGATGCTGGAGGGCTACCAGCGCGGTAACCTCGTCCATCTGGGAGCCGCGGATCAGATCATAGCCATAGAAGGTGTGGCGCGCCAGCTCATCCTTCTCGGAATCCGTCAGCAGACCCTGCTTGTTCAGGATCGATAGTGGCACTTGGCTTTTGCCGATATCATGCAGATAGCCCGCACGGCTGATCTGGTAACGCTCCTCCTTGGAGTAACCCATCCACGCTGCAATGTAATAGGATAATAAGCCCACCTGTAATGAGTGGTGATATGTATCGATGTCATCCCGGTCCAGCAGGAGCAGCAGGGAGACAACATCCTTTTGCCCCTCCAAGGTCTCCAGAAGCGGCTTCAACGTATCATCGACTGCAGACTGCGAGAAGCTGCCCTTCGTCAAGGCTTCCAGAAAAATCGCTTCATAATTCAAAATAGCGAGATCAAAATCATCGTGCAGCCCGTGGCTGGGCGCAGGTTCAGCGTCCGTATACAGCCCGCTGCGCGGCTCGATATCGACATAATCAATTTTGTGCCGGATCAGGATACTAATCTCTTCCCGCTCCACACGCGTCCCCTTGGGGAGAACGTGCAGCCCTACACCATTGAAAGTGTCTGCCATGAGACAATCACCGTGCTTCAGATCCGTGACATGTACTTTCAAGTACCAGCACCCCTTTTGTATGATTAGGAATATTCCGTTATGCCCCACTTGATCATAGTCAACAGACGGTAAAGTAACAATCCGGTCAAAGTCACAAACTCCCCGTAATCTAGTGCTATAGAATCCCTGTCTTTAGACGCCTTTCCATATTCTGTTCAGAGCCATCTGACAAATCTCTTGTATTTTATCCTAATTTCGTTCTCTTCTGCCCAGTACATTAGTCTCTTCCTCACCGCTACCGTGTCTTCTGTGAACCTGAAGCAGAGATTAACCGGGACAATCCGTTTGCCTGCAGGCAATATTCCTACTATCGGACCATCTATGTAAATGACCTTAATCCCTGACGCAGAGATGCGCTCTTTGCGAATAATAAGCGAATCTGTCCCCCATTGAAGCTGGCCTTCCTTGCGCAGCGCGTTGATGAGAATGAAAAGGCAGGCCGCAATGCTGAGTCCAATCCACACCAGTCTGATGTAGTATAAATAGAAATGCCTATCCGGGTCGAGGTTAGGGGGCAGTGCCAGAATAATTATGGGAATCAGCACACCTATCAAGGCTATAACAGGATTAGGCACTTTGATTCGGTCGGTTATGGCTAGGGAATCTCCGGTCAACGTATTCAACCTCCATCCGTCCAATTTGTAGTATAATCGCTAATGCAGTCCAACACTTTGTCCAAGGGGGATCCATCCAATATGTTTGAGCATCTCGTCGTCTTCCGCTTCAATGAGCAATTCGAACCAAGCCAGGAGCAAGCCCTGTTACAAGCACTGCTGGCGCTGAAAAAGCAAATCCCCGGCATCATTGACCTTACAGCAGGCATTAATGTAACCGAGGAGCAGGAGAATGTCCACGGCTATACGCTGGGTCTCCGCGTGACCTTTCAGAATCAGGAAGCCCTGCGTGAGTACGGGCCGCATCCGGCCCATCAGAAGTTCGTGTCCATGCTGGAGGGAATCCTGGAGAACGTTGTGGTGGTAGACTACCCGATTTAGAACAACTGGTTCACATCGAACAGTACCTTGCCGATCAGCGCATCCTTGTCTACGAACGGAGTCTCCCATAGGTGAGCATCATAGCTGACGTTACGGTTATCGCCCAGAAAAAAATAATGGTCTGCGGGAACGGTGACCGGCCCGAAGGTATAGGTCATCGCTTCCTGGAGATACGGCTCGGCAATAGCCTCATGGTTGCGGTACAGCTTGCCTTCCTTGATCTCAATCACATCGCCCGGCAGCCCAATCAGCCGTTTTACATATCTTTTATGCGCATCTTCGGCGACCGGCGGATGGAACACCACGATATCGCCATGCTTCAGCGAGGTATTCCAGAGCATTTTGTCCACCACAAGCCGGTCGTTAATCGCTATAGTCGGAATCATCGAGCCGGTAGGCACACGCATAGCTTCTGCTACGTAGGTACGAATAAATAAGGATAGAATAATGCCAATGGCAATACTCGGCACCCACTGCTTCAAGAATTTTTTCAACTTCCTTCACCTCAGATTCATATAATTAGCCTTCAAAATGCTCAATAATCCGCGACATTTCCAGCTCCGCGTCTACTAGAGAGTGCTTAGGCAGATAAATTACCAGCAGTCCGCCGAAGATCTGCTCCCATCTGCCCCCATGCTCTGTAACCCGCTCCGTGAAGCTGCGGATCTCGCCGGAAGCCGCCGCCTCTTTGCTGAGCAGCCAGGCATACCGGACAAGCCCGGACTTCTTCACCGTCTCAATGTAATACGCGATCCCCTCACGCTCACTCACTCTGATAATGTCGCCAAGCGCAATCCCCGGGTTAAAAATCGGCGTCTCCTCAATCCGGTAGATATCCTTGTCGACCCGGGTCACATCCAGCACCTCAATCTCCCGGCCTTGCTCATCAAAGCATATATGTAATCCAACTGTTCCCGGCAAAAGCAACCCTCCTGTTCCATTCTTGCCTGTGATACCGGTACAATACCGGACAGCAATGCACTCACTTCATCGCCCGCAGTGACCTCGAAATGATGCCCTCGAGCACCTTCCAGGGAAGCAGGGCCTTGCCGATCATCAGCACCCGCGAGCCCCGGCCAACAGGATAGCGCAGCTTCGGCGCACGCTTGGCAGTGATCCGTCCAATCAGGTCAGCCACCTCCTGCGGATCGGGAGCCGTCTCGGACGCCCGCCGGGAGTACCGCAGCACCTCTTCAAGCCTGGTGTGATACGGGGAGCCTTCACTTCTGTGCATTCCCGTAATCCCTTTGTCCCAGATGGGGGTACGGAAGGAGCCCGGCTCAACCAGTACAACGCGGACGCCAAAAGAGAGCATCTCCTGGCGCAGACTCTCGCTGAACCCTTCCACCGCAAACTTCGAGGCGGCATACGGACCATAGCCCGGGAATCCGCTCAGGCCGCTGACACTGCTCACGTTAATGATCAGGCCGCTGCGCTGGACCCGCATGTGGGGAAGCACCGCCTTCGTTACGGCAACCAGTCCGAAAAAGTTGGTCTCCATCTGCCCTCGCCATTCCTCCATGCTGACCTCTTCCACGAATCCGCCTACGGCGAAGCCGGCATTGTTCACCAGCACATCAATTCTGCCGGCGAGCTCAAGACTAGCCTGAACGGCAGAAGCAATCGAAGCTTCGTCCGTCACATCCAGTGCCAGCAGATGAATGCGCTCCCGTACCCCCGCCTGTTCAGCCTGCTGAACAAGCTCCTTGCTGCGGCCGAGATCCCGCATGGTGGCAATGACCCGGTACCCTCTGCGGGCCAGCGTAATTGCAGTCAGCAGCCCGAATCCGCTGGAGGTCCCGGTAATCAGCGCAACCGGATCAATTCCTTGGAGCTGGCTTGGATTAGAGTTCATTGGGCACCTCCTTTCATTTTTCTCAAGTTAACAGGTTATGAATCCGCCTACAGCTTCAGCCTCTGAATAAGCGGCATGCCGATCCGCCGGAGCAGCAGCTCCAGGATGGACCAGCCGCAGCGGCTCAGCAGAGAGGTGCCCCGGTCATACACCGCCGAATATTCGGTGGCTCCGGCCGCTCCCCGGTTGCGCTTGAACTGGCCGACGCCGGAGCTCTCGTGCAGTAATAGTTCCCTGCTGCCCGCAAGCCCGATCAGCACAGCGGACAGCATACGGTAGAGTCCTAAAGACTGAGGCAGACTCGTGTCATAACCGAACAATGGCGCAGTCATCGCACCCTCCCGCTCATAGAAGCCAAGCACCGCATCCAGCCTTCCCTCCTTGCGCAGACCGTAGATTTGCAAGGTCCGCCGCTCCAGCGCCAGGGCAATATAGGCTTCGGTGAACTGCGGATTATAGGCCGAATATTTATCGATATACAGCAGTCTGTACAGCTCCACGATCCGGGGAATGTCCTCCCGTGTAATCTCCTCCGGGCCCACCTCAGTATAGCCGTGCTTCGCCAGCAGATTCCTGTCGCGTTTGACCAGCCACCTGGCCTTCGAGCCGGAGGTATTCGGATGCAGCAGGTAGATCTGACGGCTTGGAACCAGCTTGCAGCCATATCCTTGCAATTTGACAATGTGTTCTCCCGAAGTCTCCCGGCTAAGCGAACGATACATTAAGGTATAACCCGGATAAGTCTGCCGGAGGTAATCCAGTATCGCCGTCAGCTGTTCCGCACTTAAGGCAGGATACAGATTGGTGGACAGCAGCCAGTTATTCACCTGAACCACCCGGTTGAACCGTGCTTGTCGCAGCATCCAGCCCATGCCTGAGAGCATTAGCGACAATAGGCCCTCTAGAAGCCGGTTATTGAGCAGCGCCAGCTCCTCACGCGCATAGCTGACATAGTGGGTATAGGGTGAGCATACATACGAATTGTCATAGTCTGCTTCGTTGACGGTAATCGGAACCGGCAGCCCATCGATGGTCAACACCTTAATAGTTGTACTCACATTATCGATAAAAGGTTGCGCTCCCCGCTCCAGCAGCGGAGTAAGATACTCCCGGGCATACCGCCCGTACTCCGTATCCGGCCAGTCCAGCCCGGTCACAGAATCGCGGTCATACTGCGTTACCCGGTCCTTCACGGCTTCCAGCCCCTCTCCACACGGCGCAGCTTCACAGTTCCGGGCACGAAGCTGTAGACGGTAAAAGTCAGCTGCGGCGGGATGCAGGACAGCCTGGCGAACAAGCGCGTCAGTTCTGCAGTAATCTGCTGCTCCGTCCCTTGATCAGTGCCGGTTCGTGTACGATAGGAGATTTCCAGCTCAGTGAGGCTGTGCTGAATGACCCGGTAATGCTCAATGTCTGCGGAAGCCGCCAGCACAGCCCGGGTAACGAAATCAGGGAATACTGTAAGGTGCGTGCCGTCTGCCGTATGGGGCAGATACAGGATATCATCGCAGCGTCCTTCGATCCGCTCAATGGCCGTGCACAGTGAACCGCAGGGACACGGCTCCGCCGCTTCGGTCAGAATATCATTCAGCCGGTAGCGGACGATGGGCTGCACACTTCTGGAGAAATCAGTCACGATGGGCACGAACCGGCGTGATTTTTCATCCAGCATTTCTTTGCCGATATGTACAATATCTTCATTAAGATGCAGCGTTCCGTGACTGCAGGTCGCACCGAGGAAGCCCTCGGTACACTGATAAGCCTGATGGACCTTCTGCCCGAAGGTCTGCTCAATCTGCTGCCGGTCGAGAGGGTCAAGCACTTCCGCAACCGCAATGATCCGGCGGGGATGCAGATTCATCTCACCCGATTGCTGTGCCTCAGCCAGCAGACGCAGCATGGACGGCGGTGCAATCCAGATATCCGGCTGGTACTCCTTCATACGGGTCAAGAGCCGGGGAAGCGGCTCCAGCAGATCGAAATACCGGAACTGCAGCCGTCCCTGCTTCACAGATTCATACAAATTACTATTTGCCCGCAGAAAAAATGCAATGCTCGCCCGCTTCCACAGTCCACCCGGCAAAAGCTTTGCCAGCACCGTGCCGGTCCAGGCAGCCTGCTCTTCTTCGCCAACGAGAAAAATCCCCCGGTTGCCGGAGGTTCCCGAGGACAAGCCGACGGTGACGCCTTGCAGCGTAGGCTTGAAGTTCCTGCTGTTCTCCGCTTCATAGGCCTCGGCAAAGGCCTGCTCCTTCGTAATACCCGCAGTGTTAAGCTGATCGAAATTCTCCATCATCTCCGGCTTCCCGATCACCGGGAAACTCCGCCATTCCTTGGACGGAATGCCTGCCCACAGCTCCCTGTAGAACTTCGAGCGCTGCCTCACCTTATCTGCATGAAGCCGGATACGCTTCTCCTGCCACTGCTCGAGTGCTGCCCGGTTCTTCCAGCGTCTGCCCCACTTGGTGAGGATGTAATGGGTGATTACCAGCCTGAGCCGCTTCATGTCACACCTCCCGTTCCCCAGTGCGCAAGCGCCTCGCGGCAATGGCTGGGCACAATCCGAAGCAGGGGAAATTGTTCATGCAGCTGGCGCAGCCGCTCGAAATTGCGGTGGTATTCTGTGCGGCTGGACATGATCAAGCCTGCTGCCGGATGCGGCTTGCGGTTCTCCCGGAACGCCCGGCTCGACCAGACTGTATCTGCGCAGAGCAGATAATCATGCTGGGCGGTGGAGACGAATACGCCGATCATCCCGGCGGCATGGCCGGACAGCTCAACCGCCAGCAGGCTGCCGTCTCCAAGCAGATCATAGGCGTCCGTGAACGGAAGGCCTTGCGGCAACGCACGCTTCGCTGAGGCTTCAGCCACAGGAATGGAGCGGAGGATGAAGTCATCCGGCAGCAGCCCAGGCAGGAATCCCGCCTTCGTCGCCCGCACCGGACCCAGCCCGCTTACGGCATCGTAAGATTTCTGCAAATAAATATACTGTGCCTGCGGGAAATCCCGTACCCCGCCGATATGGTCGGCATGAAAATGCGACAGCACCACATACCGCACCTCCTCCGGCGAGATCCCGCCTGCCTGCAACCGCCGCACTGCACTCTCTTCCTCTCTATAGACAACCGGAGTGATCTTGCGGTATAGAGAGGCTGGCAGACTTGCTGTCTCCTGGAAGAAACGCGCACTGTAGCCCGTATCGAACAGAATGGGTCCGTATTCCGGATGCCGGATCAGTGCGTAACCTGCCGGGAAGGCAACCGGCTTCAGTGTGCCTCCACGCAGCGTCAGACGCTCGGGATGCAGGCAATAGCCCGCAGACAGTATAGATAATTCAACTGGAATTTCTGTAATCATTGCTGTTCCCTCCACCATTCTGCAAAGGCACGAAGTCCCTCGTCTGTTGTTATACGCGGTTGATAACCCAGCTGCTCGCGGGCCAGTGTTATATCCAGTGTCTGGGAGATACCGAGTGCGGCTGCAGAATAACGGGTAAGCAGCGGCTCACCCGGGATAGGCAGCACCTTGTAGATCCCCTCCATTAAGGCCGCTGCGGTATAAGCTACCGGGTAGGGCAATCGCCGGGTGTGCAGCGGAACCCCGAGCAGAGAGAATAGCCGGGTGACCAGCTCTTCGAACCTCAGGGGCTCACCATTGGTAATATTGTAGACGCTGCCGGAAGCAGACACCGGGGCTTCACAGCAGAGCAGCATGGCATCGACTACATTATCTACGCAGGTGAGATCAAGCTTGGCCGCTCCGCCATTCATCAACGGCACCCCCTTGCTCTCATTCGCTGCCAGCAGCCGGGGGAACAGGGCGTTGTCCAGCGGGCCGAATATAGCTCTGGGCCGGAGCATGAAGGCGGTAAGCCCTTCACTCGAAGCTTGACGGACAACCTGCTCGGCAATCAGCTTCGTTGCTGCATAAGCATTGGCCGGCCGGCCGGGAAGCGGATCACTCTCCCGGATGCCGAAGCGGGGCCGCTGGCTGGAATACACACTGGGCGTGGAGATATGAACCAGCCTTCCTACGCCATGCCGTTTGCACCCTTCTACGATATGGCTTGTAGCCTCCACATTGCATGTATAGAACTCCTTGTACTTCCCCCAGGGTGACGACAAGGCTGCACAATGGAACACCACATCCATTCCCCGGCAAAAGCCATAGGCAGTCTCCGGGTCACGCAGATCCCCGGCCAGGAACACTGCACCTTCCTGCTCCAGCTGCTTTCCCTGCTCCGGGTTGCGTCCCTGCGCGTAGACCTCCCAGCCCATCCGGGCCAGCCTCCGGGCGGTATGCCGTCCAAGAAATCCGGTTGCACCTGTTACCAGCGCTTTGGTCATGCCTCACCATTCCATTCTATATCTTCAGTTAACGCCTCTGTGATCGAGATGCGGTGCCGCCTGGCTGTCTTCCAGGCGGCGTATACTATGCGGAACTGCTCGCGGGCAGGGCGGCGGTCATCCTTGCGGTAGACCACATCTGCTGCTCCAAGCAGCGCTTGCCGCCAGCTGCCGAAGCCCCCGGGTCCCGGCTTCAGCCCGCAGCCCAGCATGGGCAGTGTCAGCATGGCTGTGCGGGCTGAACGCGGAACAATGACTGTTCCGCTCTGTACGAGCGGTCCGGGATTGAGCAGCGCCTCCGTCAGTCCTTCCTCCGGCGTGAACAGATGAATCCCGCTTGTAGCGCGCGGATTGCATTCAATCGGATACAGCGTCCCGTTCTCCGGTTCGATGAAATCGAATCCGATCTGGCCGCTGAAGCCGGTTGCTGCGGCGAACCGCTGTACCCATTCCAGAGCCGCAGGATGCTCCAACGGTTCAAAATAAACGCTGGCCCCGCTGCGCCCCGTTCTGTACCTGCTGTCATACGCAGCATGCGCCACAACTGTGCCTTCGTGAAGTATGCTGTACGTACAAACCGCTCTGCCTTGAATGTACTCCTGGGATACCCAGGGAGCCCCGGCCGATAGTCCGGCTGGAGGCTCTATTTCTCCCGGAACGCGGTTATGCGGATTAGTTGAAGCGGATCTTTTATCCGGGAGAATGACCTTCGAGGCAAAGCGGGAATATGCAGGTTTGTAGACCCGCTGCTCTCCCTCCTGCGCTGCCTGCATCACGGCTCCCCGCCATTCTTCTGCACTGCTGATCAGCAACGTGTCCGGGACCTTGAAGCCGAGCGAACGGAGCAGGATCATGAACTCCCCTTTATGGTGCAGCCCGGCCAGAATACTCCGGTCTGGCGTAAGTACGCGGCACCCCGTCAAATGCTCAAGACCGGCAGAGATATAGAATATCTCCTCGCAGGTCGGAATCAGGCAATGAATTTCCAGTTCTTCCGTTAACGCAGCCAGGCGCTGGACATATGCCTGCGGGTGATGCCTTGGGGCAGGCACCCGGAAGCTGGCCTCAACGGCAGAGGATACCCGGCACAGATGATACTCAGCACTTTCCGCCACGTATACCCGGTGGCCCGCAGCCTTGAACAGCCTTGCCAGCTCCAGGGCTACCGGGGCGCGTCCGCCGGTAATCAGAATACGCCGGGCCTCAGTACTCAATAATCATGCCTCCCAGAGACAGCCCTGCCGCTGTGCCGATCAGCATGATCCGCTCTCCGCGCGTTATCCGGCCTTGACGGATCGCTTCATGCAGCGCCATCGGGATGGACGCTGCAATCGTATTGCCATGGCCTGCGGTATTGTCGAGGAAGCGGTCCTCGGCAATTTCCAGCTTTTTACGCAGGAGACGCATCGCCATTGCACTGCCCTGGTGGGGAATGACCAGCGTGAAGTCGTCCATCTTATTGCCTGTGGCGCTCAGCATGTCTGCAATGAAATCCGGAAGCAGCTTGGACGCTTTGCGGAATATAGCCTGTCCATCCATATGGAACAGATAAGGCAGTGCATCCTCTGCTGTATAATTCTGGGGATGCAGTCTGGTCCCGCCCCCGGCAATCTCCGAATAACGCGCACCACTGCTGTAGGTTTTGAGCGAAGCGTGGAGGATCCGCGAGGAATCACCGGTCTCCGCAGGTCCGATCACCACCGCTGCCGCTCCGTCACCGAACAAGGCCGAGCTCTCCTTATCCTGCCAGTTCAGCCCCACCGATGCAATCTCAGTGGCCACCAGCAGCACATTCTTATATCTGCCCGCTTCCACCATGTAGGACATTACATCAAGCCCCACCAGAAAGCTGAGACAAGTCGCATCGATATCAAAAGCCGGCACACCGGAATCAGCCTGCCCCATGGCCTGCTGAATGAACACGGCGGTACTCGGCAGCGGCTGCTCCTTGGTTCCGCTCGTACACACCAGACAATCGACCTCACTGAAGCTGAGGCCTGCATCGGCAAGGGCCGCTTCAGCAGCTCTTGCGCCCATGAAGGAGGCGGTTTCATCTGTATTGGCATAATGGCGGGTGCCGACGCCGGTGATTTTATTCACCCAGCCCGGTGTTGTGCCAAGGATCTGATCAAGCTCTGCATCACTAACTACACGCTCCGGCAAATATTTGCCTGTTCCTTTTATTTTCACATGTCTAAGCTGCATAATGCATCTCCCATTCCTGTGAGTACCAAGATGTCGAACATTATATAATATTGTAAACTACAGATACATTCTACTAGATTTTCCGGCAGAGTCATATACACAAAAGAAGATAAAATTCCCATCCCACGAACTAATGTTCCTAAAAATGCTTGACTATACGGGTTCACCGGAGTTATAGTAAATGCACAATAGCACACGTTAAGCGGGAGAAGCACCTCGCAGGACAGGCAGTTCATGCCTTTCTTGGAGGTGCTTCTTTGTGTCTATTGCCAAATGAACAATCAGAGGAGCTGAATGCAATGTTTAAATTCATGGGCTTGACGAATTGGAGAGGTATGGGAGTTGTTACACCTTTCTCGGGAAGAGCTGTAAGAAGGCTGTTTGTGCTGGTGATACTGCTGTCACTTTGTACATCTCCCTTGTCCGGTGTCTCTGCCGATTCCGGTTGGGATTCTGCGCTGGACGAAATTCATAATCTGTATACAGACTATACGGGTCTACAGGCATCGCTGAAGTCTGATCTCCAGCGGAATCAGGAATTGCGCAAGCAGAATAACGCCGCACTTGCCGCAGTGAACAAGCAGCTTCAAGCCACTAATGCTGCCCAGCTCGCCAAGCTTAAGGCTGCCTCGGAAGCGGTGCAGAAGAAGCATGCTCCGCTCCTGGACCAGTATACTGCTCTCAGCAAACAGATCACCGCTGCCCGCAAGGTAAGCAATCTGAAGAGTGCCACTGTGCTTGAGCTGAAGCGCAATAAGCTTAAGGCTGCCGCTACCGCAGCACGGGCTGAAGTGAAGAAGGCCACCTCAGCCTTGGCAGAAGCCAAAGCGTTAACTGCCGCGAAGAACAAGCCGGCTAAGGATGCCCTTGCCCCCATCACCCTGCTCAAGAAGCAGATTGCAGCCCAGAACAAGCTATTCTCAGCCACACAATCAGAGAGAACCGAGTCCGACAAGCGCTACAAAGCCGCGGTCCAGGCGGGAGACGCTACCCAGGCTGCGGCTGCAATGAAGCTGTCTTATAACCGGATGAAGGAGATCCGTACTATGGCCGGACAGTTGTACGGCTGGGAGCAACAGATCAGCACGGCGCTCCGTGCCGCAGAGCTGAAGCTGCCGAAGTAGCCGAAGTAGCATATTCATCAGGGTCAGAGCAGCTTCACCAGCCAGGTGATGATGAAGGCTCCCGGTACCAGGAGGGCTTGGCCCAGCAGTGATCCCAGGAAGCGCGAGCCCATCAGGAGTACATAGATCTTCCCGAGCTGGTCACGGTATTCCGCATTCTCGGTTGCCTTGTGCGTAATGATTCCCAGCTGCGGATCGATGAACACCGTCAGCAGGATGGTTGCTATCCCGTTAATCAGGCCCGATGCCTGGGAAGCAGTGGTGCTGAACGCCGGCAACAGCTTGGCCGCATACATCGAGGATAACACGCCTACCGTGTAGAAGGCCGTCACGAAGACATTCATCACGATGAAGCGCTTGGGAATTCCAAGATAACGGAAGCTGCTCAGCCTGACCTTCGGTCTGCGGATATATTTGCGCGTATTCTTGAGCTGGCTGACCGTTACACTCGTCAGCAGCTTAGGGATAGATCCTTCGATCTCCAGCTTGGAGATCACTCTTGCGAACAGTCCTACGAAGGTCGGGAACAAGGCGATGGCGATCAATGTCCCCAGTGAAGAAGCCAGCATAATAATCCGCAGATAGTTGAGCAGCGGGAAGCTGTCGTCAGCTTTGGCATAATCTACGAACTTCGCCGTTAAGGGGCCTTGTACCATATTTGCAGTTCTGGAGACCAGCACGATAATTCCGGTCAGGGATAATGCGATGGCGATCTTGTTCAGCTTCACTCCGGCAAAACGCACCGAATACGACAAGGTCTCCGCCGTATGAATAATCAGAGTCAATAGACATACCACTAATAAGCTGTTCGTCATTTACGGTTACTCATCTCCAAATCAGGCAGCATTCGGCAGATGACCGGCATTCTTGTTCCAGATTATTACAGACCGGATCGCCTCACTTAATATATATTCTTCTTCCTATAGAATCCAGAATCAATTTTGTAAGATTTGGTCCACCGTCCAGCAGAACAGAATTCCGGCTGTATACCGGACCAGATCAATCCAGAGAAACCCGTGGCCGAGAATCAAGCTGCCAAGGGTTGAAGCACGCACATGCAGAATCCACTCTGCCTGATAGAGCTGGCTGAATTCAATTCCGAAGCTGAAGCACAGGCTAAGGACAAGGGACATCCATAGCGGATGCCGGATCAGCAGCACCCGGAAGGCAAGGTAAATCATACCTGCCCAGATCGCATCCCCAAAGTGTTCGCTGACAAAGTGCGGCAACTGGTTCCCGTATGCCCTGGTCGCAAGACCCAGCAGGGCGGCTAGCAGTACTGCACCGCAGTAGATCATTCTGGATTGTAAATTCAAAATCAGCAATCGTAACTACTCCTTCATTAATCAAATACAACCTTCAATCAAATATAACCTTCCTGGGCGCAGCTGCATCCCGCATGAACAGCTTCGGGGGATAAGGGATTGTTAGCCCGGGCAGTTCATCTTCCTTGAAGAATCTCAGCTCTTCCGCCTCCCCGTCCAGGCTCCTGAGCTGGCCTTTAACAATGACACATTCAAATACAATAACCGTGTACTCTACCTGATCCCCGTTGCTATATTCATATCTGAATTTCTCACCGCCGAATACGCCGATAATCTGTTCAGGCGTAACCATTAAGCCGGTCTCTTCGAACACCTCTCTGCGCAGCGCCCTGGACGGGGTCTCTCCAGGTTCAACCGCTCCGGCTGGCAGGCCCCATAAGGTCTCATCCTTTTTGCGGATCAGCAGAATCCGATCCTGTTCATCTCTTACTACAGCCGCTACAGACGGCATCATTAACAGCCCGCCTCCGGCCTTCCCGCGCAGCTCCCGGTAATACTCAGACATTGACATGAAGCATCCCCCCACTTTATTTCAATTGGTCCCTATATCCTTCTTAATTCCAGTTTATAGCTCATCCTTGCGGAAAGAAACCGGATGAACCACGAAATCATCCGGCTGATTCTCACAATCCGTCAGCTCTACGTTATAGAATTCCTGAGTCTCGGAAAGCCCTATCGCTCTGCACACATATTCAATCTTCCCGCCGTCGCCTGCCCAGTCCCGGCTGTTGTCCACCGTCCAGTGCAGCACCCTGCCATCGTTGTAGAAATCATGAATATACGGCCCGCTGTCAACACCCCACTCCAGCATGGTGAGGTTATCTCCCTTACCTTCCTTAAATCTATGTATCATTTCTGTAATTCTGTCCAAATCCAGCTGATCAAAATGCGTAATCAAGTTCCGCTGGTCCCTGACCAGAGGGGCTGGCTTGTTGACTTCCCGTATCAGCAATAGTGAGAGTACCGCAATAAGTAGCGTTTCAAGAATTATAATAGCCCGACTGTATTTGCTAAAAAAATTGTTCATGTGCCCTCCCGTACTACGGTTTATGAATAAACCGGGTTAGCAGTATATTTGACAGGGTTGTATGATATTCCTCCACTAAAATCATAATCCCGGCCGATATTGATGAAGATTTCACGGATTGTCTGTCCAATGTAACACAAGAATTAGGGTCAAACTCTAAAGGTTTGTAACCCAAAAATATCTCAGCCAGAAGGCGGAGATATTTTTGGGTTCTTTGGGTTCTTTGGGTTATTAAAGTTCTCACTCTTCACTAACTATTCAACCTTCGCCAAGCTCTGGTGGCTCCAACAGATGATCCAGCAGTTGCAGCCCGCGGCGGCGGGTGCGGAACGTCCACAGCAGATCAGCTGTGAATATAAGTAGGACCACGGGCAGTACAGGCATCCATACCCTCTCTATTTGCAGATACAGGAAGTGTACCAGCGGATGCAAGCCGAACATGCAAGCCACTGACAGTCCCCACCAATACAGCGAGAATTTCAGGCAGATATGCCCTTGCAGCTGAAACGGCATCCCTGAATAATCCCACCATTGTCTACGAAAGATCTCCTTAAGCAGCCAGCCGCTGATAAACTCAACCGCTGAAGGGACAATCAGCGCAAGCAGCAGGAATAACGGCAAGGGAAGCCTGATTTCATGTGCTGCCAGCAGTAGCAGCGGTGCGCAGCCATACATGGGTTTAAATGGCCCTTTGAGGAAGCCTTCTTTCCGAAAGGTCCCCGTGCTGTAGAGGTTATAGCTGCCTTCAAGGACCCACCCCAGAAACGAGTACACAGTGAAATAGAACAGATAGGGACTTGCCGCAGCCACTATACTGTAACTTTGCTGTAAAAGTAAAGGTGTCATCGTAGTTATTCGCGCCTCCGGTCCCAATTATTTTCCAATTGGAGCTAGTATGTCTCCAAGAACGGGACATTATGACGGGAATATCTGGCGGATCTGCGCATGGCTGACCCTGTTGATTCCTATGCCAGAAAGAAAAAAAGACTGCCCCGTGAGGAACAGTCTGTTACATGTATTTGCCTTATACCTTATGCTGCCTTATGACCTAGCCGCATGCCTTATCCCTATCCCCTAATTCTTAGGAAGCGGATCAGGATGAGCGGTTTCGGCCGGTTTGGCTTCCCAATCATCGGCTTCCGGTTCAATATCCACACCGTTTTCCATCTTTTTGCGTTCTGCGAGTGAATCCCCGTCTTTATTCTCCTTGTTGCGGATGTCTGCTTCATTTTGGGATTGATCCGACATGTGAATTCCTCCTTGTATGCAAGTTGTGCGCGATTTGGATTACTTAGTTATAGTTACCCGCGAACCCCTTTTGCAAACATCCCGTCTGAACAAAGCTCCTTTTTCCTTGTCTTATCCATTCACTTGCCATTCGGCGAACAGGTCCCTCTTATTCATAATAGACACGAAACACAATGTCCTGCTCGTAATTCCCGAAGCCGCGCCCGAATAACGTTAAGCCGCCCCGCCTTCGGGTCGTGTCTTCTGCCGTGAACCTGAAGCTCCACTGGTCCTGCTGCCAGCCCACCTGATCAATGGTAACTGCCGATATCTGCTGGCCGTCTATATAAGTTCCCCCTGCATTAATTCTGAGCACCTTGAGCAGCCCGTATTGGTTCACATCCGATTTCCACCAGGCTGGAGTCAGCCGGCCTCTCATTACGCCGAAGTCTCCGGGGCTAGTCCATTTGCCAAGCGAAATGCCATTCATCATAAAAGAGATATCCGAAGGCCACTTCTCGTTCACACTCGGTGCCTCCGAGCCGATCTCCATGGAAATCTCAATCTCCTGGACCGTCTGATCCATGAACAGATAATTCGGAACCTTATATTCCACGTATCCTTTGGCGAACCAGAGAATGCCGGCATCCACCCGCTGCGGGTCCAGGAAATAACGCGGGTCGTCATAATACCCGATCAGCTTCTCGGTTGTGGCAATGCCGCAGGTCGGTGAAGCTTCCAGATCGGTGTAATGGCCCACAGGGACAGAGACCTCCACTACTTTGCGGGCGATGCCTTTGGCCCCGGATAATTTAATCTGCAAGAAATTCGCGGAAAGGGAGCAGAATTTATAAGTCCCCCCGTCGATCCGCTTCATCTGGGAGCTGACGATGCCGGCCTTCTGCAGCTTCGCTACATGCGAGCTGACAATGGCACTGCTGAGATACAGCCTGGCTGCAATCTCCTTAATATGCATCTCCTCGCTGCTAAGCAGATCGATGATCCGCAGCCGCACTTCACTGGCAAGTGCTTCATAGACCTTCAACGATTCAGAATCTGTGGTTAAATACATCGGTGGCCCTCCGCGCTCTTTGAATTAGTTATTAAGTTAATCCTGAAATTAGTTATTGCTTAGTATACCCCGTAATTCGTATCATGTAATCATAAACGGGCTTGAACGATTAGCTGTTTCATTAATCTAATACAAAGGAGCTTCTAACTATGAGCATTCAATCCAAGATGATTGTCGACAAAGACTTCAAGCTGGCCGAGGTAGATCCAAGGCTGTACGGTTCCTTCATTGAACATCTGGGCCGGGCCGTCTATGGCGGAATCTATGAGCCGGGACATCCTACCGCTGACGAGAACGGTTTCCGCGGCGATGCCCTCCAGGCTATCAAGGCACTACGCGTACCGATCATCCGTTATCCGGGAGGCAACTTTGTATCCGGTTATAACTGGGAAGACGGCGTTGGACCCAAGGTGGAACGGAAGCGCTCTCTTGAGCTTGCCTGGTGGGTTACAGAGACTAACCAGGTAGGCACGAATGAATTCGCCGATTGGGCCAAGCTGGCCGGTTCTGAAGTGATGATGGCAGTGAACCTGGGCACACGCGGAATCGACGCAGCAAGGAATCTCGTTGAGTACTGCAACCATCCCTCCGGCTCTTACTGGAGTGACCTGCGGATCTCTCATGGCTACAAGGCGCCGCACAACTTCCGCACCTGGTGTCTGGGCAATGAAATGGACGGTCCATGGCAGATCGGAGCCAAGACTGCCGTCGAATACGGAAGACTCGCCAATGAGACCGCCAAAGCGATGCGCTGGGTAGATCCTTCCCTGGAGCTTGTCGCCTGCGGCAGCTCGGGCAGCAACATGAGCACTTTTGCCGAATGGGAAGCTACAGTCCTGGATCTCACCTACGATAATGTCGATTTCCTCTCGCTGCACACTTACTACAATAACAATGATGGGGATACAGCGAATTTCCTGGCCCAATCGCTCGATATGGATCAGTTCATCGACAGCGTAGCAGCAGTATGTGATTATATCAAGGCCAAGAAGAAAAGCAAGAAAAAGATTTACCTGTCCCTCGATGAATGGAATGTATGGAAATCGCAGGGCTCTAGCCGTGCCGAGCAGCACTGGCAGATTGCACCGCCTGAATTCGAGGATGTCTATACCCTTGAGGATGCGCTGGTGGTGGGCTGCTGCCTGATCAGCCTGCTCAAGCATGCAGACCGGGTCAAGATGGCCTGTATCGCCCAGCTTATCAATGTCATTGCACCGATTATGACGGAGGACGGCGGACCGCTCTGGCTGCAGACCACTTATTATCCTTACATGCATGCCTCCATCTACGGCCGGGGAACGGTGCTGCACCCGCTGATTACAAGTTCCAAATATGATTCCAAGGATTTCACCGACGTTCCATATCTGGAAGCGGTCAGTGTATATAATGAGGAGCTGAACGAGGTTACTGTGTTTGCAGTGAACCGCCATCTGAGCGAAGGCATGGAGCTGGCGGTTGATCTGCGGAGCTTCGGCGCTGTAGAGGTTATTCAGCACACGGTTCTTGAGCATGAGGAGCTTCAAGCGGCCAATACCCGCTCCAACCCGTCGAATGTGCTTCCGCACAACCGGGGAACAGCAGCCGCAGACGGCGGCCGGGTGAGCGCAATGCTTCCGGCTGCTTCCTGGAACGTAATCCGGCTGCGTGTGAACGGCTGATTACTGAATGCTGCAAGCTTAATGGTACATGATCCAGGCGACTAGCGGTCCGGCGATGGAGCCGACAATAGCGCACACAGTCATGGCTACAGAGCTCATGGACACCGACTCTTCGCCGTATTCCAGTGCCTTGGCTGTGCCGAGGGCATGGGAAGCTGTGCCCAGGCCAATGCCGATCCCCGACTCGCTGCGGATTCTGAACAGCTTGATAATGTAGGGGCCGCCAATCGCTCCGGTGAAGCCGGCAACCATCACGAACACGGAGGTCAGCGATGAATCTCCGCCGAGATTGCTGGAGATCTGGATCGCTACAGCGGTGGTAATCGACTTGGGCAGAATGGACAGCACATACAGCTTGGAGAAGCCGAGTCCGGCTGCCATCAGCAGCCCGCTGAACATTCCGACCATAAGCCCGGTGACCGTTCCGCCGAGAATGGCGGGGAGATTCTTCCACAGCACATGCCGCTGTTTGTACAAGGGATAGGCCAGCGATACTACCGCTGGTCCCAGCAGGCGGTTAATCCAGTCGCCGCCGATCATATAAGTCTCATAAGAGATATGGAAGCCCATGAGCAGCACAACAACCGTGAACGTTGCCGTCAGTGCAGGCAGCAGGACAGGAAGACGGTAGCGTCTGTACAGCATAGACATGACCAGATAGATCACAACGTTCATCAGCACGAAACCAATGGCCAGCAGAATTCTCATGCTTCCTTCCCCTTCCCGTGGAGATTACGGGCACGGTACGTCCGGCGTGTTAACCGTTTGACGCTGCGGGCAGCAATCCACTGGCTGGAATGTGCTGTAACGACCATGGTCAGCACACTGCTGATGACAAGAATACCGATCAGGAGCAAGCCTCTTCCGCTGAAGATATCCAGATGGTTCATAATGCCTGCGGTGGCCGGGATGAAGAACATGGGCAGATACGCCAGAATAAAGGACGAGCCGTTCTCGATCAGCTTCACGGGCACAATCTTAAGCAGCAGCAGCACGAAGAGCAGCAACAGTCCCACGATACTGCCTGGAATCGGCAAATGCAGCAGCTCTTGCAGATAGTCTCCGGCCAGGAAGAACACATACAGCAGGCAGACCTCGGCGATAATGCGGATGATTTTCATAATGCAGGAATCCCTTCAATTCTTGAAATGACGATCTTAAGCAGCCGCTTACCGGCAGCAAGTTGACCTCCTAAGAGTAGCAGAATTTTCAGTAAATTTTCAATAAGTTTTCGACTCTTCTATGTACTTTCATAATGGTGCAGGCGGAAGCAGGAACTGCCGCAGAATCTCCAGATTGCAAAAAGAAACGGATGATGCCCGGAGGGCTGCATCCGTTTCTTTTTAGATTCTCAGTACGTTCTCCTGCCCGTTGACGCCGCAACCCTTAGACCCACTCCACCACCTGCGAAGCGGTCCGCCGGGTCTTGGCACGCGGCTCGCCGGTACGGTAGCCGAAGGCTACCATGCAGGCCAGCCCGAAATGTTCAGGGTCCATAATCCCCTCATCAACCAGAAGCTGCTCCATCTTCAGCTTATCGAAGCCTTCAATCGGACAGGAATCGACGCCGATCAGCGCGGCTGCGGTCATCATATTGCCAAGGGGCAGATACGTCTGACGCGCCCCCCACTCGAAGATCGCCCGCTCATTGCCAGCCAGGCCGAAATCGTTTTTCAGGAATGCGCCGAAGACCCGCTGCTTGCCCTCTGCAATCTCAACCGGCAGCTTCTGCACCTCTGACATCATACTCTGAATATATTCTGAGTCAGCTGCCAGATCACGCGGCTGTCTGGCCAGAATAAGCACGAAATGGCTTGCGGTGGGAAGCTGCTTCTGCGCGCCCCAGGCGTATGGCAGCAGCTTCTGCCGGAGCTCCGGGTTCTGGACCACTACAAATTTCCAGGGTTCGAAGCCGAACGAACTCGGTGACAGACGTCCCGTCTCCAGAATGAAGCCGAAATCCTCCCCGCTGATCTTTCTGCTGCTGTCGAATTCTTTGGTCGCATGTCTGTACTCATAGGCTGCCAAAATCTGCTCTTTCGTCATTTGAGTTGCTGTGCTTGTGTTCTCCATCCTCCATACTCCCTTTCTGTGTACCGTTCATGATAAGGAATTGACGTTTTCCTGTTCCCATGCCTATAGTAATGGATATACAACACATTTAGAAGTACGCACATTTTTGTGATGTAGTATACAAAATGATACTAAGGAGCGTGTTCAGTGATGCGCGACCGTAAAGGCGGTTTCGGCACTTGCCCTGATGGCAATGCCTTTGCTTGTCCAGTAGAATTCACCCTCGATGTTATCGGCGGTAAATGGAAGGGTGTGCTGTTGTACCATATGATGGATTCCACAGTCCGGTTCAACGAATTCCGCCGCATCTGCCCCGGCATCACCCAGCGCATGCTGACCCTGCAGCTCCGCGAGCTGGAGGAGGATGGCGTTGTACACCGTGAGGTCTATCATCAGGTGCCGCCGAAGGTCGAGTACTCCTTGACTGATTTCGGACGGTCTCTGATTCCGATCATCAAGCTGATGAGAGATTGGGGTCTGGAGTACCAGGCGAAGCAGCAGACTTCAGAGCGTCCAACTATAGACACCGGAGTGTAGCAGGGCACATTAGAATAGGGATGCAGCAACCCGCTGCATCCCTTCGCCTTCTTCCAGATGATTATGAATCTTCGAAAAACTCCTCCGCCTTCTGCTTGTGCTCCTCCTTGACCTGTCCGGCAATAGCCCGGATGCCCGCCGCCATGACGGCAGCATCGTCTGTGAAGCCCAGGCCAATCAGCGCATCGGGAATAGCATCAATCGGGGAAATGAAATAAGCCAGCGCTCCAAAAGCAATCCCTTTCGCCCATAGCGGTGTTTTGGCATCCATAGCACAGTAATACATGGCTATCGCTTCTCTGGTGAAGGGGATTTTACCGGCGGCTTTCCTGGTTTTGCTCCAGAAGCTCTTCTTCACAAGCTCCTCATTCTTCTTGTCATACTCAAAGCTCTCCACCAATACTCCCGCCGGCAGCTTACCTGTCTGATTGTCCATCCGTAGTTCCCTCCCGGTGATTAGACTGCCTATATATGGCCTCGCGCCAACCCTTACTATATCTTCACACCATTCCCTTGCGGCTAATCACTGTGGCTTATAATGCTTCACTTAGGAGCCCAGATGCTCCTGGAAGAACAACGCCGTCTGTCTGCACTGGAATTCGCTCACCTCATGCCCGGAGAACGGATAATCCATAATCTCCTTAGGCGATTCTATCCGGTTATACGCGGCATAGATCGTCTCCGGCATACATACTGTATCCTTCCAGCCTACAGACATCAGGACAGGGACAGTGAAGCGGTGAGCCAGATTAACAATGTCGAAAAAGGCCAGATTCTCCAGCACACGCTCCAGATGCTCCGGATAGCGCTTCAGGTATTCCGCGATCTCTGTAAGTGAGCTGGTGGAATTCAGCACCCCGAAATCCAGCCGGCACAGATTAGGAATATCTGCGGCTACCGCAGCCACGCGGCTGCTGAGCGCCCCTGCCAAGAGCGCGATCCCCCCGCCCTGGCTCGCTCCTGTAATCGCAATACGCGCCGGATCAACCCCCGGCAGCTGTGCTGCCGTCTCTATAGCCCGTACGGTATCTATGGCTAACGCGACATAATAGGACTCCTCCTTCTCCAGCATCCCCTGGGTAATCCAGCCTCTGACAATCCCATGCTCTTGCGGCAGCAGATTGCCGGTCTCTCCAAGCTGACCACGAACATCTACGGCCAGTACTGTGTATCCAAGCAGCAAGAAATGTGCGTAACGCTCGGGATATCCCCGGTCTCCGGTGTAACCTGGAAAGGTCACAACACATGGCCGGTCTCCAGTGTTCTCTGTATCACCGGCAGGCTGGATATACCAGGCATTGATCGTAGTCTCCCCATAGCTCATATAGCTGACCTTGCTCACCTTCATGCCCGGATAGGGGGTATCTTCAGGGGTGATGCTCACATCCAGCGGCTGCTCTTCATCTTCCGCGAGCAGATCATTCCAGAATTCATCAATCGTCTCCCGGTCCAGTGTCGGCTCTGGACGGCAGTTCTCCAGCTCTTGCTTACGCGCTTCTATTGCATTCATCTCAATTCCTCCTGTTGTGCATGCACTCTTTAACCTTGCATGTCTATGTAAGCGTCATTAATATTATAGATATAAATTCATAGAATTCCAAAGGAGTTGTTTATTATTCGTTACGGAACGTTGGCGCATACAGCCGGCTGCCTGCCGATTAAGGAATTGATTGCCGCTCTTCAGACCTACAATATTGATTTCGTACAGCTCGCCCTGTCCAAAGCCATACAGGATATCGACCTCTCCACCGGCAAGCTGAGTCCTGGTCTGGCTTCCTATATCGGTGAGCAATTTGACAGGGCCGGTATCCGCATCGGCGTGCTGGGCTGCTACATCAATCCGATCCACCCCGATCCTGCGGTCCGCCGGGCGGAGATCGACCGCTTCAAGGAGCATCTGCGCTATGCCCGCCTGTTCGGTGCCCCTATGGTCGCCACGGAGACGGGAGCACTCACGACCTTCCAGGAGCTTGATCCTTACCGCTATGAGGAGCTCGGCTGGGATGCCCTTAAGGCAACGATTGAGGAGCTGGCAGAGGAGGCGGAGAAGTGGGGCGTATTCTTAGGGCTTGAAGGCGTCAGTACCCATACCCTGTCCTCTCCAGCCAAAATGCGGCGCATCCTCGACGAGGTGCCTTCCAGCTCCATCGGTGTCGTATTCGACCCGTGCAACCTGATCGGTGAAGAGGTTCATCTCCAGGATGAGATCGTCGATCAATCCTTCAACCTGTTCGGCGACCGGATCATCCTCGCCCATCTCAAAGGAATCTATGAAGACGGCGGACGCATTCGTCACGGGGCTCCCGGAGCCGGACTGTTCCACACCGCTGAGTTCCTGAACAAGCTTGAGGCGCATAAGCCGATGATCGATGTCTCGCTGGAGGATGTCACCAGCCTGGAGATCCGGGACACTGTGAATCTGCTGCGCAATCTGCGCAAATCGTTATAATCCGGCCATAACCCCATTTCCTCCAAAAGTACCGCTTAGCGGTACTTTTCGCTTTTCACTGAATAAAATAGTATACCTATCGCATTTTTGCAGGGCGATGGTGCAGAAAGGAAGGGATCACAGATGCGGTTCACTTTCCCCATTCTTACCTTAAGCCATGGCGGGGCACAACGCATGCTCGTGGAGCTTACGAACGGTCTTACGGCCCGGGGCCACCAGGTTGTGATTGTTATGCCGCTGGGAGGGGATGTTTCCTATGACGTCCGTTCCACTCTGCTGATTACCGACTACCCGCTGCTCCGCGAATCCGATTTCCCCGTCAGTGATATCATCGTCTCCAATTTCTACACTACAGTTCCGGTCTCACAGGCAGCCAGCCTGAACGGCAAAGGCATGCATATCCGCCTCTCTTTGTGCTATGAACCGCTGTTTCTGCCGCAGAACGAGGTATCCTTCCCCTCCTATCATATTACTGATAAGCTGATCGTCCTCTCCAGATGGCAACAGGAGTTGATTAGGCTGGGTCACGGAATCAGCGGAAGCATTGTACCGGTAGGGATCAGTGCTTCATTCCGAAACATGAACATCCGTAAGGAGCTTCAGGAACCGCTGAACATTACAGCGATCCTGCGCAAGGTGGAGCACGGCTTCTCCTGGCACCGCGAGCAGGATTACCTGGTGAATCAGCTGGATATCGTGAAGCAGAACTTCCCGTGGGTCAATATCAATTTCATCAGTCCGCCGGATGAATGCTTCACCTCCGATTCGCTAAAAAGGATGATGAACAGCGGCAAATACCGCTTCTTCACGCCGCTCAATGACGAGGAGCTATGCTATCACTATAACGGTGCTGATATTTTTGTCAGCTCGAGCATTTTCGACACCGGGTCGTTGCCCGGGCTGGAGGCAATGCGCTGCGGGGCGGCGTTGGTCTCTGTCTATGCGGGAGGAAATCTGGAGTATGCCCGCCATGAGGAGAACTCCTTGTTGTCCTACCGGTATGAGAACCGGCTTGCGGCGGATGTGATGCGGCTCATTCAAGATCCCGCACTCCGGAACCGGATCGCCGCACGCGGGGAGACCGATTCGAAATCATGGACCTGGGAGAACAGTGTCAAAATCATGGAACGGACAGCCGCTGCCTTTTTAAAAGGGAACGGTGCGGGAAAATCGCGCTCCAGCCGACCTTTTGCAGAGAATGGGTAGAGGCTCCGGAGAATGCAGGAAAAGGTCCAACTTATGAGGATAAGGTTGAACCTTTTCTGTATTTTTCACTGATCCGCCAGAATACTGCCGGCAAGACTAAGAACCCATGACATCTATACATAGGCACGGCAGCATGTATGGTTTACACTGATTGTATATACACTAGGGTTATCGGAGGCGGGAGCATGAACAGGAATGAGGAGCAGCAAGAGTCCATGGGGTCTCAGTTCAAATATATGGTCAGCGGGGATTCTATCTCCAAGGGCGTTGTGTATGACGAGACCCGAAGCAAGTATGTCATTCTGGAGGATAATTATGTATCCATGCTTCAGGGCAAGCTCAAGGGAGCTATGCGCAATACTGCCAGATTCGGCAATACGCTGATGAAGGGCTTCGGCAATCTGAAGCGGGATGTCCTGAAGGAGAAGCCGGATGTGGTGCTGATTGAATACGGCGGCAATGACTGTGACTACCACTGGAGTGAGATTGCGAGCAATCCCGAGGCAGAGCATAGTCCCAAGACAGATTTTCCGGCCTTCGAGCGGATGCTGGCTGATATGATTCATTTCCTGAAGAACCAGGGGATCACGCCAATCCTGATGAGTCTGCCTCCGCTCAATGCGGACAACTACTTCAAGTGGGTCAGCGGCAACAATCCCGATTCCGAAGTGAACATTATGAAGTTCCTCGGCAGCGTCACCAAAATCTACTGGTGGCAGGAGCGTTATAACTCCGCTATCCTCAAGGTCGCCGAGAGCACCAGGACCAAGATTATCGATGTCCGGGGCGCCTTCCTGCAGCAGCCGGATTACACCAAGTTCATCTGCCGGGACGGCATCCACCCCAACCGGGAGGGCCACCGGATTATCTACGACAAGGTGCTGGAATTCATCCGAATGAGTGAACCTCAGCTGCTGCTGGAGCCTGCGGCAATGCCTGGACATCCGTAGACAATAACAAGCGCTCCCCCAGTCTCGGCAGGGGAGCGCTTGTTATGTGTTCAGGGCTGCTGCAAGGAGACATACTTGTCGCCCAGTAGCTTCTGGAAGTAATTCCGGTTATACAGCATGCTGGGATGGCCGGGGGAATGAAGCAGCGCAGTCTCATTATAGCGGTTGGCCCGCTCATGCTGGCCCAGCCGGTCATAGCAGAGCGCAAGCTGCAGATTCGGAATCCAGGTGGCGAAGGCCTCATTCTTCATCGCCATGGACTCCGCCTGTCCGGGCAGCTGAATAGCAAGCTCAAACCAGTAGATGGCCGGATGAAGCTGGCCCTTCTCCAGATGCCAGGCCCCCAGCCGGCAGCAGCCTTCGGCACGCGGGGCATCATATTGCAGCGTGCGGGTGACCGCAGTGAAGGCCGCTTCCTTGTCCCCAAGTGCTTCCAGGCATTCGGCCAGCCGCAGGCAGGCCTGAATATTATCTTCAATCCAGCCCTGCCCGCCGCTGAGGAACAGCTCGTAATACCGGCAGGCCTCCCGGTGAATTCCGTGGTCGCGCAGCTCATTGGCGTAATAATATTGATCGCGCGCAGAGAAGCTTTCTCCTGCCGCTTCCCGTTTGCGGTAGATCTGCAGATTGCGGTCCGTGTAAGCTTTATCCTTCTCATGGGTGACACAGACTCTGCTTGCCAGCGACGGGCCGTACACCTCCAGATATTCATGCACCGGACCGATCCAGCGGAACCCGCACGCCCGGCGGACCAGCCGGTTGCGCCGCAAGGAGGTCGTCACCCTTCCCTCTCCGTCAAAAGCGAGATTATACTGCATATTCACACTGTCCACGTGTTCCGGCAGCGAAGACTTCAGCTCCCTGAACAGCGCCTGATCCTCTTCTCTCAGATAGTCGTCCGCATCCAGCCAGAAGATATAATCCCGG
The DNA here is from genome assembly GCF_038000365.1 of Paenibacillus sp. FSL R7-0333. Classification (NCBI taxonomy): domain Bacteria; kingdom Bacillati; phylum Bacillota; class Bacilli; order Caryophanales; family Paenibacillaceae; genus Paenibacillus; species Paenibacillus sp. FSL R7-0333. The sequence continues at coordinate 2,774,090 of NZ_JBBOBZ010000001.1, read as the reverse complement.
GTCGCCTTGCTGAAGGCGTAATTACGGGCAGCGGAGAAATCGTCAATCCAGGTAAAATCATAAATTGTGGCTCCAAAGGCACCGGCAATCTCCTTGGTGCGGTCTGCCGATCCCGTATCTACAATGACGATCTCATCGACCAGCCCTTCCACAGAAGCCAGGCAGCGGGGCAGGCTCTTCTCCTCATTGCGGACAATCATGCATAAACTGATCTCAATCATGGCAGCCTCCTGAATACATAATCCACTAGACTACCATGATATGCAGTGCAGCAGCCGGCAAACCCTTGCTCTCACCCAAGGGCAGCGGTGCGTTTTTGGAGCTTATACTTTTTTTGCGGACTAAGCCGATGATTTTTGTTATAATAAGCAGCATACTATTTATATACAAGAAGGGGACGTTACCTTTGTCAAAAATCATTAAGACATTAACCATTGCCGGCAGTGACTCCAGCGGAGGCGCAGGCATTCAGGCAGACCTCAAAACCTTTGAGGAATACGGTACTTACGGCCTTAGTGCCCTGACTACCATTGTAACGATGGACCCTGACCGGGGCTGGCATCATAATGTATACCCTGTCGATGCTGCCATCGTTGCCGAACAGCTTAAGACGATCTTTGCCGGCGGTCCTGTGGATGCCATGAAGACCGGTATGCTCGGCAGTGTGGACATTGTTAAGGTTACTGAACAGGCCCTGAAGAGCAACAAGCAGACCAATGTCGTGATTGATCCGGTTATGGTATGCAAAGGCGAGGATGAAGTACTGAACCCGGAGAGTGCGGATGCCATCCGCGATCTGCTGCTGCCGCTGGCTACGGTGGCTACTCCGAATCTGTTCGAAGCCGGAGTGCTCTCGGGTCTCGGCAAGCTGACTACGCTTGATCAGATGAAGGAAGCTGCCCGCCTGATCCATCAGCTCGGCACCCAGAATGTTGTCGTCAAGGGCGGCAAGGCGCTGGGCGGCGACAAGGCGATTGATATCTTCTTCGACGGCAGCGAATACCTCGTCCTGGAGACTGCGAAGATCGAGCCTGCCCATAACCATGGAGCGGGATGCACCTTCGCCGCAGCGATTACCGGCGGATTGGCTAACGGCTTGTCGGTGAAGGATGCTGTGGTGAAGGCGAAGGATTTCGTATCCGCCGCCATCCGCAATGGCTATGCGTTCAATGAGTATGTCGGTCCTGTATTCCATGGGGGCTACCGTCTGGAGCAGTAAGACTGAACGGATAATCAAGCAAGCTAACAACCAGCAGACAAAAACCTCTCTTCATGATGGCGGTGTAACCAGCCATAGAAGAGAGGTTTTTGTTGTTTTTTCAAAAGGAATTTAGATCCAATTCCTGCTTACTTAACGGGCGGCTCCTCCGCAATATGCTTCACGAACGCCAGCATCTTATCCTTGTCCTTGTCATTCAGGACACCGATAATGATGGATTTCGCATTATAATTGATAGGCAGCTCTGAGATGAACGGAGATTTCAGAATATCTACACCATACAGCTCATTCTTGCTCGTGTCCTCGTTGACTCCCCACTGCATGCGGTTATCGTCAGCGGCAAGCTTCCCGTCCGCTGTGATCGGCTCCAGATTCTGGAATCCGGTCTGTCCGCCGATCCACTTGACGGTGGCCTCATCCAGAATGAGGATATCCGGCCGGTTCGCCGCCAGCTCCACAACTGCCTTTTGCATATAATTCATATCCAGTGAATCGGAGCCTTCGCCCGTTCTAGGCAGATAAGTCATCACCGTCTCCACCCGCTTCCATTCCGGATAAGCCGCGATGATCGCCTTCTCCAGCTCCTCGGTCTTGCCGCTGGTATCCGTGACTCCGAAGTTGCCGATGAACATAATCTTAGCATCTACTGGCGGCAGAGAAGCTAGATATTGTCTATGCTGATAATTGTCATAGAGGGCCTTCCCGCCAAAAATCACTATCAGCAGCCCGATAATGCCGAGGATCACATGTGTCCGGTATAGCCGCATGAAGGTCTCCCACTTGCTTGCCGTACCGGAGAAGCGTCCATACTTGGCAAGCCGCTCATCTTCAGCCTTCTGGATCTCCTGCTCATCCCAGGTATCGAGAATCAGCTTGTACGCCCGGAAATCCGCTTCGTAGGCTGCTATCTCCTCCTCTGTGGTCAGGGCGCGTCTTCGCTTCAGGAGCAGATCGAACCGCTTGTTCAGTTCCTCTCTGGTTACGGTTTCAGGTAATCCTAATTGTACATACGCTTGCTTCAGGTTCTCGTTCACATTGAATTCTCCTTTGATATGGATGATGCCGTAGTTCTATATTAACAGACTTCACCCTTAATTCTCCACTCGCGCTATAGGCGGGCAGCAATGTCCCGGGTCTCCATCAGCAGGAACTCCATTTCGCCGTCCCCGTGCTGATGTACGAAGCTATGCAGGAGCACGAAGCCTGCCTTCTTATACACGCTAACTGCCCTCAGGTTGAAGGCAGCCACCGACAATCTGAATCTCTTCGCGTCATACGTCTGCTCTGCAAACTTCATCCCCGCTTGCAGGAAGGCCAGTCCACGGCCCTGCCCGGTCAGATCCGGTCTTAGCCCCAAGCCGATATCGAGGGAAGTTCCATCCAGGTAGAGTCCGCTCTCTATCCCTTCCCCCACCTGCGCGTTCTGTCCGTAACAGAAGAACCCGATCAACGCTCCGTCCGCCGCAGCTACACTGAAATAAGAGCCGTCCAGCAGTTCCTCGATATCCTCTGCGTCATCAGCCGCATCCAGCATATTGTACAGGGCATATGGCGTCTCGTATCTCCAATTAACAATCTCCCTGGCCGCCTGCTCATCCATTAACCGGATCTGATAACCTCTGCTCTGTTCCAGAATCACTATATCATCCCTCCGCTCTTGTGTTTCCTGAATTCGGTGGGCGTAAGCCCGGCATGCTTCTTGAACTGTTTGGAGAAATAGAACAGATCGCCGAAGCCGAGCTGGTCGGCAATCGCACTGACCGAACCGGAGGTGGTGGTCAGCAGCTCTTTGGCCTTTTCAATCTTTTGCCGGGTAATGTACTGGATGGGGGGCACGCCGATCTGCTGCTTGAACAGGCGCATGAAGTAGTTCGGGTGCATGTATGCAATCTCGGCAAGATCATGAATGGTCATATTCTGCTCGATATTCTCCGCGATATAATCCAGGACAGCCGTCAGCTTCCGGGCCGCCCCGAGATTCTTATAAGACAGCTCATCCAGCTTGAGATTCATCATGTAATAAGACATCAGCTCAAGCAGCTTGCTTCTCGCCAGCAGCGGGGCGTAGACCGCGTCAGATCTGGCACTATCGGTGATCCCCTTGAACGCCGCCTCAACCGCAGCGGGATTCTCAGGAATACAGACATGACTCAGCTCAAGCACACGGAACAGGTTCATCTCCCCGACCTTGGCACTGAAATGACACCAGTATTTGAGAAAGGGACGTTCGCTGATGCAGGCATAGGATTGCCTCACACCCTCCGGCATTAGAATCAGCTCACCCGGCTTCGGATAATACTCCTTATCCCCGATCTTCAGCCAGCCTTCCCCCCCGATTATGTAATAAAACTTGCTGTAATCCGGAGTATAGTCCAGATCCCTCCAATCCGTAGAGCATTCGTTATAGTCTGCTACGATCAGGTCAACCTTGAGATTGGCCAGGTAGCTGGTAAGCAGAGTATGGGAGTCCATGGGACAGACCGCCTTAAAGGTTATTTTTGTACATAAAAAAGTAAGTGCCGTACATTCTTACCTGTCCTGCCGCCCGGTACAATGAAGGCATTACCTCATACAAAGGGAGATGACTGGCGCATGATGAACACAACTGATTATCTGCAGGTTATTGACGAGACGATTAAGAACGGCCCTTACAAGGCGAATTGGGAGTCGCTAAGCACTTATGAGGTGCCGCAGTGGTACCGCCAGGCCAAATTCGGGATCTTCATTCACTGGGGGCTGTATTCGGTTCCGGCCTTCAGCAATGAATGGTATTCACGCAATATGTACATTCAGGGCACGAAGGAATATGAGCATCATCTGGCAGTCTACGGGAACCACAAGGAGTTCGGGTACAAGGACTTCATTCCCCTGTTCACAGCGAAGCAGTTCGATCCGGGCAGGTGGGCTGCACTATTCAAGGCCTCCGGCGCCAGATATGTCATTCCCGTGGCGGAACACCATGACGGCTTCCAGATGTATAAAAGCGCTGTCTCTCATTATAACACTTATGACATGGGTCCCGGGCGGGATATTCTCGGCGAGCTGAAGGCGGCCTTCGCAGAGCAGGGGCTGGAGCTGGGCGTCTCCTCCCACCGTGCGGAGCACTGGTTCTTCATGTCCCACGGCAAGGCGTTCGACTCCGATATCCGCGAGCCGCTTGTCCGCGGCGACTTCTACTGGCCGGCTATGCCGGAACCGGATCATCATGATCCCTATGGCTCTCCCCCGTCCGGGGAGTATCTGGAGGACTGGCTGATCCGCTGCTGCGAGCTGGTCGATCAGTACCAGCCCAAAATTTTTTACTTCGACTGGTGGATTGAGAATGCGGCCTTCCGGCCCTATCTGCAAAAGTTCGCGGCCTACTACTACAATCGCGCGGCAGAGCGCGGAATGCCGGCAGCTATTAATTATAAGCATGATGCCTTCATGTTCGGCAGTGCGGTCCCCGATGTCGAGCGCGGGCAATTCGCCGAGCTGAAGCCCTTCTTCTGGCAGACAGATACGGCGGCAGCGCGTAATTCCTGGTGTTATACGGAGAATAACGATTACAAATCCGCCGCAGAAATCATCCGCGACCTGGTCGATATCGTCAGCAAGAACGGCAATCTGCTCCTGAACGTGGGGCCCAAGGCCGATGGCAGCTTCGCAGAGGAGGATCAGGCAATTCTGACGGCCATCGGCAGCTGGCTGGGAACAAACGGAGAAGCGATCTATGGTACCTCCTTCTGGCGCATATTTGGTGAAGGGCCGACACGTATTGAAGAAGGACAATTTACTGATGGACAGGCCAAAACGTTCACACCGGAAGACATCCGCTTCACCGTGAAGGGTAGCTGCCTGTATGCAACCGTCCTGGTGTACCCGGAAGATGGTATCGTGCGCATCCAGTCGCTCCGGGAGAAATCCCCCTGCTTCGAGGGAATCCTGCGGGATATTACGGTCCTCGGGTTCAGCGAGCAGCCCTCCTGGGAACGGGATACTGAGGCCTTAACGATCCGCACCACTACGGTCACAAGCGCCTTGCCGGTTGTGTTTAAGCTGGAGCTTGCGTGAGCTATCTTAGAAGCCGCTCCTCTAGTCCAAGCCGTGCAGACCTCTCCACTCTTCCGGCTGCATGCCGGTAATCCGTTTGAAGACAGCGCAGAAATAGCTGACATTCTCGAAGCCTGCCCGATGGGCGATTTCATAGATCCGCTGCCCCCGGCTGCTGAACATCAGCTGCTTGCTCCGGTTGACCCGCTGCTTGTTAATATAGGCCACCGGCCGTTCACGGACGGTCCGCTGGAACAGCCGGCACAGATACTGCGGCGAGACTGACGCCACTTCGGCCAGCTCCTTCAGCAGCAGCGGGCGGTGCAGGTGAAGCTCAATATATTGCAGGACCGGCTTCATCCGCGCAAGCTCATTGTCCTCATTCGAGGCCGGAAGCAGGCTGCGCTTCAGATCCAGCAGCAGGGCATACAGCAGCTTGGAACGCTCCATGTTGTCCTGAAGCTCATTGCCGCAGGAGAGCGTAAGCATCTCCTCAAGCGGAGCAAGAATGGATTCTGCTCTGAGGCGTCCCACCCCGGACTCCCGTATTCCGGCGTAGAGCAGCATCTGGGCTGCTTCTCTTCCGTTGAAGGAGATCCAGGCCAGCTCCCATTCGCGGGTAAGCGGCGTATAAGAGTGGGGCACATCCGGGTAGAGACAGAAGATATCACCCGCCTCGGCAATATAGGATTTCCCCTTGATATTCACTTCACCCTTGCCGCCAAGGACCTGGTGCAGCTGATAATCCGGGAAGCCCGCAGGCCGGGACATCTCCCCCTGATGCTCCCAATACCCGATGGTCATGGGATACAGGGGCAGCAGAAGCATATCTTCCATTTCGCAAAAGATCATCGTACTGTCCATAGCAGCCTCCCTCCAGATGCAATCTGGCATCACTTAGTTTCATATTCTATTATATCTAAACAAAATCATTATATATACCCAGAACATTTCCCATTCTATAATATGAATATAACAATATAAGGAGATGTTAACTTGCGCAACAAACTCTCATATCAGCAGCCTGCCAACGGATATCCCGAATGGAACAATAATCCTGAGATTTTTCAATTGAACCGTATAGATGCCCACGCCTCCATGATGTCCTTCCCGGCAGCAGCCGACGCTCTGCAAGGGGATAAAGCGTCCTCATCCCGTTACCAGACGCTCAACGGAACATGGAAATTCGCATTTGCCGAGACACCGGATGCACGGATCAAGGACTTCTATAAGGCCGGATACGACGCTGCCGGCTGGGCAGATATCGCCGTCCCTTCCCACTGGCAGTTCCAGGGATATGATTATCCCCAATACACCAATGTACGCTATCCTTGGGAGGTATCCGAGCCGGATCTGAAGCCCCCCTTCGCTCCGACGGTATACAATCCGGTAGGCTCCTATATCCGTTCTTTCAGCGTTCCGCAGGATTGGGACGGACAGCCGGTATTCCTCAGCTTCCAGGGTGTGGAATCCGCCTTCTATGTATGGGTGAACGGCGAACTTGCCGGATACTCTGAGGATACCTTCACACCGTCAGAATTCGATATCACCGCCTACCTGCTTCCCGGCGAGAACAAGCTGGCCGTTGAAGTCTACCGCTGGTGTGATGCAAGCTGGCTGGAAGATCAGGACTTCTGGCGTCTGAGCGGAATTTTCCGCGATGTCTATCTCTACACTGCGCCTCCAGTACGGGTAGCCGACTTCTTCGTCCGCACCGAGCTGGACAAGAGCTTCACCGATGCGGAGCTGCAGGTCGACCTGACACTGGAGAACTATTATAACCGGGTCATCGGGGCACACACCGTTGAAGTACAGCTCTACGACAGCAAGCAGCAGCCGGTATGGGCAGCGCCGGTGTCCGCCGGATTTGCTTTTGAACAAGAAGGAACTCAGCTGCTTAAGCTGTCCGCAGCCGTGAAGAACCCGCTGAAATGGAGCGCGGAGAAGCCTAACCTCTACACCCTGCTGATTTCGGTGAAGGACGATCAGGGACAGCTGCTGGAAGCGCTCAGCTGCAAGACGGGCTTCCGGACCTTCGAGATCCGGGACGGCCTGATGAAGATCAACGGCAAACGGATCGTATTCAAGGGCACGAACCGCCATGAATTCTCCTGCGATACCGGCCGTGCGCTCTCCAAGGAAGATATGATCACCGACATCAAGCTGATGAAGCTGCATAATATCAATGCCGTGCGTACTTCCCACTATCCGAACCAATCGGTATGGTACGAGCTGTGCGACGAATACGGTCTCTATGTAATTGACGAGACGAACCTGGAGACACATGGCTCCTGGCAATACGGGCAGAAGGAGCTGCATGAGGGGAACGTTCCCGGCAGCCGCCCGGAATGGCGCGCGAACGTCATTGACCGCTGTAACTCCATGATGCAGCGCGACAAGAACCACACGTCCGTCATTATCTGGTCGCTTGGCAACGAATCCTTCGGCGGCGATAACTTCCTGGCCATGTATGACCACTTGAAGCAAGCTGACCCGACCCGTCCGGTGCATTATGAAGGCACTTATCATTACAGACCTTCGGACGCGGCCAGCGATATTGAATCAACGATGTACATCAAGCCGGATGAAGTCGTGGAGTACGCACTCAGCAATCCGAAGAAGCCTTATATTCTATGCGAATATAGCCATGCCATGGGCAACTCCTGCGGCGGCCTGCATCTGTACACGGAGCTGTTCGACAAATATGACAGCATTCAGGGCGGATTCATCTGGGACTGGGTGGATCAGGCGATCCGTACAACCACTCCTGAAGGGGTGTCTTATCTGGCTTACGGCGGGGATTTCGGGGAAAAGCCGCATGACGGCAACTTCAGCGGCAATGGGCTGCTGTTCGCGGACCGCAGCGTGACGCCTAAGCTCTACGAGGTGAAGAAGTGCTATCAGAATATCACCATCACCGCACTGGATCTGAAGAGCGGAAGCTTCGAGGCCCGCAACAACTTCCTGTTCACGGATCTGGCGGACTATCAGCTGAGATGGACGCTGGCTCTGAACGGCGAGGCGGCCCAGGAAGGACAATTACCGCTCTCGGCAGCGCCTGGCGAAGCAGCCGGCTTCACGGTTCCGCTGGATTCAAAGCTGCTTGAATCGGACAAGGAAGCTGTGCTTACAGTGTCGTTCGTTCAGGAGGGCGCAACCGCCTGGTCTGAGGCCGCGCATGAAATTGCCTGGGAACAGTTCGTGTTAACCCCGTATATCCCGTCCCGTAACCCGGAACTTTCGGGCGGCACCCTGCAAGTGAAGGAACAGGATGGCTTCGTGAACTTCGAGGGCAGCGGATTCGCGCTTGCCTTCGAGACAGCAACCGGCGCGCTTGTCTCGCTGAAGTCCTCCGGGAAGGAGGTTCTCGTCGCACCGGCCAGACCTAACTTCTGGAGAGCTGTAACAGACAATGATCTGGGCAACAAGCATCCTGAGCGCTGTGCGATCTGGAAGGAAGCGTCCTACGAGCGTCAGCTGGCCCGGTTCAGCTGCCGTGTAGAAGGCAACCTAGGCTTCGTGACCGCCGACTATCTACTGGGTACGCAGCCGCAGTCCACCCTGCGTGTTCATTACGAGATTCGTACGGATGGTTCGGTCGAGATTGTACAGGAGCTTAACCCGGGCAGCAGCGCCCTGCCGGAGATCCCGGAATTCGGAATGGTCTTCGAGCTGGACAGCAGCCTGGACACGATCTCCTGGTATGGCCGCGGGCCGCATGAGAACTATTGGGACCGTAAGTCCGGAGCTCCGCTGGGACTCTACACAGGCAAGGTCAGTGAGCAGTTCACGAATTATCTCCGCCCTCAGGAGTGCGGCAACAAGACCGATGTCCGGTATGCTTCCGTCACCGCAGGACGCGAAGGACACGGATTATCTGTGGACGGCGCGCTGCCGCTTGAAGTCAATGCACTTCCTTGGTCTCCGGCTGAGCTTGAAGCCAGCGACCATGGCTACAAGCTGCCAGCCTCTGACAAGACCGTGCTGCGTGTCAATTACAAGCAAATGGGCGTGGGCGGCGATGACAGCTGGGGTGCGCCAACCCATGAGCAGTTCACGCTGCCTGCCAACCGTCCGTATACCTTCAAGTTCAAGCTCTCCCTGCTATAAACTGCCTTCTCCCTTAAGGCAGCTCAGCACAATGTCTGTAACTAGCTGAAGAAAGCTTTCCATAATTACCCGGAAGGGGTTATGGAAAGCTTTTTCTTTGTTATAGATTCTACCTCAGTAATGTAAGTATTTCACTGCTCTCTAGAGAGCAAGAATAGTCGTAATACCACTTTGCTTGGCGAATCAGCACTTCCTTTGTCGCCTGTGCAGGGGGCTGCCGAAGAATAACGAATTACTCATAGAAGACTACTACACTGGAGGGATTGAAATGGAAATTCTGAAAACAAAGGAAGCTGCGGAGCTGCTGTCCGTTAGCCAGACTACGATCAAACGCTGGGCGGCCATGTTCCCCGATTTCTTTCCAAAGGACCGTCTTGGACATTATACCTTCTCGGAGCAGCAAATCAGCCAGCTCAATCATATTAAAGACCGTATTAATCAGGGGGAAGCGCTGGAAGGCATAGATCCGGATCTCACGAACGACAAGCTGCCAAGGGGCCCGCTGCGTGATAATCCAAGCCTATATACAGACGGTGACCCTATGAATAAAATATGGTCCCGGATCGAGTATATTGAACATGCACTGGATCAAAAAGCGAGCGAGATCGTTTCGGTACAGCTGCTCCAGCAGCGTGCAGAGCTTGAGGATATGAGAGTAATGATTAAGGAATTATCCGCAACGCTGGAAACGATACAGAAGCCCGGCAGTCCATCCCTCTCCCCGCGTGAAGAGCTTTATCCGGTTGCCGCTGGCAGGCTGACGTCTCCACCAAGGAAGCGAGGTCTATTGCGCTCTTTTTTTTCATTCCTGTAACCCTATCTCTTTCAGCCTTACAGCCGACTTGCCCAGCTTTGAATTCTGCTCGGTCTTAGGAGAAATTGATTCCCGGCGGTGAAAATAAAGTCATATAGCAGCATTACAGAGATTACACTAGTGTGAACACTTCGCTAACCCAGCCCTATATTACCCCGGTGAGGAGATATTGTATGTCAGACACCGCCGCAAGAATCCGGGATGAAATCCTGGACTCCATGACAGAAATTTTCGGGGTGCATGTCACTGAAGCTGTGCGGATTGATCAGGGATTTCTGAATCTGAAGTGGAGGCTGGACAGTGATCACGGCCGTCTGTTCGTGAAGCAGTACAGCAAGATCCGTTACCCTGAACCCCTCACCCGCGGACTGGAGGTCTCCTTAAGCCATCAGGATCATCTTCACCTGGAAGGCCTTCCTGTTCCGAAGTTATTTTCGCACGCGGGAAATTATGTATTGAGAACGCCTTCACAGGAACGTTATGTGCTGATGAACCTGTGTGACGGTGACAGCATTGCACCAGGCTCGGCAACCCAGCAGCAGATGTATGCCCTAGGCAGGGTAGTCGGCCGGATGCACAAGGTGCTTAACGCACAGCCTGCTTCGTTGCCGCTGTACTGGGAGGTCCGCAGCCAGGCGTCTATGTTAAGGAACTGGGAGACACGCTATCATCAGGCCACCGCCCGGCAGAGCGAGGATACTCTATCGGCGCTTGAGCTTCAGCGGAGGATCATCGACCGGATGGACACCGGCATCTTCGCGGACTGCGAACGGGGCTGGGGGCACCGGGACCTGTTCGTGGATAATATACTGTTCAGCGCAGATCAGGTGGCGGCGATCCTTGACTTCGACCGGCTGCATTTCGTCTACCCGGAGTTCGATATAGCCCGGCCGATCCTCTCCTGCGCGTTATCTGAGGACGGAATCGGGCTGCACCGGGTACGGGCCTTCGTGACGGGCTACCGTGAATATACTCCCTTGCCTGCAAGTACACTCATCCGGTCAGTGAAATTAACCTGGTGGAAGGAAGCCGAATGGATTGCTGTGCCTCAGCTGGATGAATTCCCGCCGCTCGTCCGCTTCCGTCAGGAGAATCATTGGATCGCGGCCAACTGGGACCGCTTGAATGATATTTTTGCCGGGATCTGAGGGATTGTCCTTAGCTCTGATACAGCCGGATGCCCGACACCGTCATTACCGCAGGCAGCGCAGCTTCATCTACTGCGACAGGGTCATACCATCCGCCAACGGCAAGATTAAGCAGCAGATAAAAGGGCTGGTCGAACGGCATCCCCGGCTCAAGCCGCCGCTCGGCATAGCAGTGCCCGTCCACCAGCCACCTCATGGAGCCTTCCTCCCATTCCAGCGTGTACTCCCGGAATTCGTTAATCGTCCCGCGCTCCAGCTCATGGGTGTATTCTTCCACGACCTTCCGCTCAAGATCCGGCCCATAATGCAGCGTTCCTGCTATGTGCCGGGGCAGGCGGCCCTTCGCCTCCAGGATATCGATCTCACCGGAAGCGGGCCAGGGACCGTAAGCCTGATCCTGCGGAAGCAGCCAGATGGCCGGCCAGATGCCCTGGCCTACCGGCAGCCTGGCGCGTACGACCAGCCTGCCGTAGCAGTAAGCGAAATGATCCCTCGTATCAATTCGTGCCGAGGTGTTAGCGAAGCTGCGGCCCTCCTGCCGGGTCACCTCGCGGCGCGCACAGAGCTGCAGCCCCTCTGCGCCAATCGAGAGATTCTCCGGCCGCCCCGTATAGAATTGCTGCTCTCCATTCCCCCAGCCCGGGAAGATTGCATTTCCGTCATTGTCCAGCAGATCATTTCCCATGCGGATGTTCCATAGCTTCAAATCAGCAGTCCCCCCCTGGAAATCCTGCTCCCATACCAGTCTGTTCATCGTTTGGCACACTCCCTTCATGTAATCACAGCATACTGAATTTCCGCCCCCAGCGGGAGGAATCCAAAAAATTGGGATAGGGCCAATAATCATGGCCTATTTTTCCGCCAGCCTTTTTCATACGATGAAGAAGGAAGGGGGTACAGTACATGTTCCACACCCGAACGGGACAAATGAAAGCGCTTCTTAGGCAGTGGCAGCTGCAAAGCATGGTGATCCCGGGCATTCTCTGGATGTTTATCTTTTGTTACATCCCCATGCTCTGGCTGATCATAGCCTTTATGGATTTCAGTATCGCGAAGCCTATGCTGGAATCTCCGTTTGTCGGACTGAAGCATTTCCGCGATTTCCTGACAGATGACCGGTTCTGGCGCTCGATCCGCAACACCCTCGGGATGAGCAGCATCAAGCTCGTTCTCGGTTTTCCCATCCCTATTCTATTCGCCCTGCTGCTGAATGAAATCCGCAGCCTGCGGTTCAAGCGCACGGTGCAGACGATCTCCTACCTGCCGCATTTCATCGCTTGGACGATCTTCGGCGGCATCGCCCTCAACTGGCTGGGCGAAGGCGGTGTCATTAACCAGCTGATGATGGCGCTGGGGCTTCAGGACCGGGATATCCTGTTTAACAGTGAGCCGCAGTACTTCTGGTGGATCACCTTCTTCACCGATACGCTCAAGGAGACCGGCTGGAGCGCCATCATCTACATAGCGGCCATAGCGGGCATTGATCCGGGGCTGTATGAAGCTGCGGAGCTGGACGGTGCGAACCGCTGGCAGCGGATGTGGCATATCACGGTGCAAAGCATCCGCCCCACGATTGCGATTCTGTTCATTCTCGCCGTCAGCGGAATACTCGGCAGCAACTTTGAGCAGATCTTCATGCTGAAGAACAACATGAACATGAAGATGGCGGAGAGTCTGGACCTCTACATCTATAACATGGGGCTGGTCTCCGGGCGCCATTCCTTCTCCACCGCCGTCCTGTTCGCCCGCTCTATTGTAGCGCTGGGACTGCTGCTGTTAGCCAATCAGAGCTCCAAGAAGCTTACGGGGGACAGTATTTTTTGAACATACATTCACTTGGAAAGGAGACAACCGATTCATGGCAAGAAGCGGAAGATTCCGGCGGATTGGTGCTTTCGAGATCGGCAATACGCTCTTGATGCTGGCCGTCTGCTTCCTGACGCTGTACCCGATGTGGTTCGTGCTCGTCAACTCGCTGAATTCGCCGGAGCAGGCTTCACTAGGCACCGTTAACTGGTTCCCCTCCGAGCTGTCGCTGGCCAGCTACAGTGTGGCTTTTAACGATAAGACCTTGATGAACGGGTTCTACATCACTACAATGCGGACGGTTATCGGAACAGTGGTGCATGTGCTCTTCACCGCAATCATCGCTTACGGAATCAGCAAGACGAATCTCATCGGCCGCAAGCTCTATCTCAAAATCTCTCTGATCACCATGCTCTTCTCAGGCGGGCTGATCCCCTCTTTTATTCTCATGACCAAGCTCGGCCTGTATGATAGCTTCTGGGTGTTCATCATCCCGTCCATGTATACTTTCTTTAATATGGTCATCTTCATGAGCTTCTTCCGTACCATTCCTGACAGCCTGGAGGAGTCGGCCAAGGTAGACGGCGCTTCGGATTACGGCGTGCTGTTCCGGATTGTACTGCCTAACAGCATGGCGGTCATTGCTACCATTGCGCTGTTCTCCGCCGTCTATCACTGGAATGATTATTATCAGGGTGTGATCTACATCCATTCGCAGGAGCTGCTGCCGCTACAGACCATGCTGTACAAAATCATCGCCGAGAACTCCATGTCCTTCATGCAGCAGCAGGCGATGGCCCAATTCGGTGCCCGGCTGCCCGGCAACTCGATCAAATTCGCCTCCATGATGGTGGCTACGCTGCCGATCCTGATCTTCTACCCCTTCATTCAGCGTTATCTGGTCAAGGGTGTGATGATTGGCGCGATTAAAGGATAACGATATCGGACTTATCCACACCTAACCCGAAAGGATGATTATGCTGTGAAAAGCAAATCTGTACGCCCCATCCTGGCTGTCATTCTGGCCGTAATCTTCACCCTGACCATGGCCGCCTGCAGCAGCAATTCCGCCACTAAGGAGAATACGCCGACGGCTGCGCCTCAGGCCGAAGCGTCAGCGGAACTGCAGACCGAGACCAAGCTGAATGCGGAGGAGCCCGCCTGGAAGCTCGATACCAGTCCGGTGGAGCTCACCTGGTTCGTCGGCGCGAACTGGTATGCCCACACCTGGGGTGAGAGCCTCGCCTCCAAATATGTCACCGAGAAGACGGGCGTGAACGTCAAGCTGGAGGTCCCTTCCGGGGAAGCGAATGAGCAGGTTACGCTGATGATGACCTCCGGCAAGCTGCCTGACCTGATCAGCATGGGCTCCTGGGAGACCGCTGTCAAAAAGCTGTGGGAAGGCGATCATGTCTATGCGCTCAATGAACTGGCCGACAAGTATGATCCCTACTTCTTCAAGGTCGCCGGTGACGGCACACTGAAGTGGTACCGGCAGGAGAACGGCAACACCTACGGAGTGCCGAATGATTCCTACAGCCCTAACCTGATGCACGAGACCGGCATGACGGCGGCCAACCAGACCTTCCTGGTCCGCAAGGATCTGTACGAGGAGATGGGCAGGCCGGACCTCAGTACCCCGGAAGGCTTCCTCAGTGCGCTGCAGCTGCTGAAGGATAAGTACCCCGAGTATAAGGGCCAGCCGATCAGCCCCTTTTTCGCCCAGGGCAATGTGCCTTACGGGATGACGGAATATCTCCAGAATCTGCTGGCGGTTCCACATGAGAAGGATGGCAAAGTATATGACCGTATTACCGACCCTGATTACATCGCCTGGCTCAAAACCTTCCGCACCGCATACGAGCGCGGACTGATTAACGTCGATTTCCTGGTGGATTCCGATACCCAGGTAGAGGAGAAAACGAACAACGCCCGCTACTTCATGATGATCCGCGAATGGACCGGCATGTCAGCGGTCAATCCGATGCTCGCGGCGGGGGCCAACCCGGACTCCTACTACATCGCGGTTGACGGGCCGCAGAATAACAAGGGCGAGAGCGCCAAGCTGTTCCCCGGCAACATGGACGGCTGGATGGTGACCATGATCAGCAAATCCACCGAGAACCCGGAGCGGGCGATCCGCTTCCTGACCTACCTCGCCAGCGAGGAGGGCCAGCGCGACCTGTTCCTCGGCAAGGAAGGCGAAACCTGGGATTCCGTGGACGGCAAGCCGCAGCTGAAGGCCGAGTTCGCCGACATGCTGGGCAGCAATATTGAGAAGCTGGAGAAAGGATACGGCATTCTGGACACCTACTGGATGATGCGTAACCCGGTCATCGTCAACCAGTGGAGACCGGAGAAAGCCCCGGTCATCAAGCAGATGGAGGACTTCGCGAATGCGCAGGCCGATATTGACAGCGGGATCTACAAAGGCCTGGACCCGCTCGGCGATTCCGATGTTGCCGTAGCCTGGTCGCGGATCTCCCAGAACTGGGAAGAGGTGCTGCCGGAGCTGATTACGGCCAAGGATGAGGCGGCTTTTGACAAGGTGTTCGAGAGCTTCCGCTCCCGCCGCGACGGCTACGGGTTCGCGCAGGTGATGGAATACCGGCAGACCGAGCTGGATGCCCGCAAGGCCAAGATGGCGGCCGAATAGTTCCGCCCGCTTATTCAGTACCGGCTGCCCATGAGGCGGCCGGTATTCCTGCTTGGAAGGAGCAGATTTCTGCGATATGCTAGATTACAGAACGGGAGGTGTTACCGGTGAAGAAGCTGCTGACAACGATACGAAGACTATACCGTAATGCCCCGATCTCGCAGAAGCTGTTCCTGGCCTTCAGCCTGATGATTGCCGTTCCCGCTGTTGTGGTTTCCTTCCTGTTCATCCGCAACCAGGAGAGCCAGCTTTTCAAGCAGGCCATGGCCGAAGGCAGCAATCATGTGGACCGGCTGAACGAACGGCTGCGCAGCCGGCTCGAACTTCTTGAGAACGCTTCCGCGACCGCCCTGACCCAGAAAGGATTCGTGGATTTCATCCACTCCAATATGCGCGCAGACGGCCTTAGGCTTGTGAAGTTCAAGCAGAACCAGTACGAACAGATGCATAACATCATTCAGAGTCATGAGATGATCAGCAGTCTCAGCTTCTATGTGGATAACCCTGAGGTCTATGAGATCTGGCCGGAAGTCTATCATTACTCCAAGTTCTGGCCCCAGGACTATTGGATGACGCTGCGGGATGAGGGTGGCGCGGCGTTCCGACTGTCTGCCTTCAAGGATGGCGCAGATACGCTGTCTTATTACAGGCTGGTGAGGCTTCAGGGCCAGCAGCAGAAGCTGCCCACCATTATGGAGGTCCGCGCGAAGCACAACGTGCTGTTCAATGACCTGCTGGAGGACAGCGGGCGCGACTTCTTCACGGTAATCATGGACGGCGCGGATGCTTCCCGCAATGTGTATCTTTCGGGGCATGAGCTGCCGCAGAAAGCCGGAGCGAAGCTGGACGATATCCTTAGCCGGGTTCATGCACAATTGGACGTACTGGAGCAGAAAAGTCCCGTTACCGTCCAGTCCGGGGATCAGTCCTACTATGCGCTGTACCGTTACATCGCTCCCCTCAACGCCTATGTGGTAGACATCGCTTCCCGCCATGAGCTGACAAAAGGTCCGCGTGACGGATACCTGCTGGTCATCGCGATCACCTCCTCCGTCCTGCTGCTGATGCTGCTGCTGGTATCGAGGATGACCCGGCGCATCTTCCGCCGGCTGGAGAAGGTGCTGGGGTCGATGCGCAAGGTGCGCAGGGGCCAGCTGGATGCCAAGATTGATACCGGGCTTGGCGCGAACGAAACCGGTGACGAAATTGACTATGTCGCCGTCAGCTACAATAGTATGCTGGACGAAATCCAGCAGCTGATGACACAGGTAGTAGATAAGCAGCTTATCGCCAAGAATGCGCAGCTCCACTCTCTCCATTCGCAGATCAACTCCCACTTTCTGTACAATGCGCTGGAATCTATCAGAATGCGCGCAGAGGTGGAACGGCAGCCTGCCATCGCAGGCGCTCTCGTCTCGCTGGGGTCCCTGCTGCGTTACAGCATGCAATGGCACAGCGATACGGTCGCGCTCAGCGAGGAGCTGGCCAATATCCGTAGCTATATCCGGTTCATCAACTTCATGGAAGGCGGGAGCACGGAGCTGTCGGCCGATCTCCCCCCGGAGGTCCAGCGCTACCGCATCCCCAAGATGTGCATGCAGCCCATTGTCGAGAACGCCGTACACCATGCGGCCCCTTCCGGCGGCAGTATTCAGATCACCATTTCGGTACGGGTAGAGAATGACAGTCTGCTGCTGATCGAGATCCGCGATGACGGCGCCGGAGTTGCTCCCCGGATGCTGGACAGCCTGCAGTCTGTGCTGCGGGGGGACTCTGACACCCCGATTATCAGCAGCAGCAGCGGGCTGGGGCTGGACAATGTACATAAGCGCCTGCAGCTTCATTACGGCACGGATTGCGGCCTGTGGATCAGCAGCGTTCAAGGGGAATATACCTGTGTAACCCTGAGGCTGCCCTGGGAAAATGAGAATCTTGGAGGTTGGTAGGCATGATCAATATTCTGGTGGTGGATGATCAAAAGCATATCCGCGACGGACTGCAGGCGATGCTCCGCCAGTTCCCGCAGCAGCCCGGCCATATCTACAGCGCTGCTAACGGGCTTGAAGCCCTGGAGCTGCTCCGGGCGCACAGCATCCAGCTCGTCATTACCGATATCCGCATGCCGGATATGGACGGCCTTGCGCTTATGGCGCAAAGCCGGCAGGAAGGCCTGAAGGTGGATTATCTGATCATTAGCGGATACAGCGATTTCGCCTATGCCCAGAAGGCCATTGAGCTCGGGGCCAAAGGGTACCTGCTCAAGCCTGTGAAGCGTGAGGACCTGCAGGTCTCGGTGGAGCATGTCTGGCAGGAGATCGAGACGCACAGATTGCTCACCAGCAATATCGAGCGGCTCTCGCAGCGTGCCCGGGAGACGGACCGCAAGGAGCTGCGGATGTATATGCAAGGTGCGGCGGGCGATGAAGCGTGGATTGCCGCGACTGAGCAGCAGAACCCGGGGCTGTGGCGCAGCTACCGCCTCTGCCACCTGCGCGAGGAGCGCTGGATTAACCAGCCGGGGGCCAGCAGCAGTCACAGCATCGAAGCCCTGGCCTACCGTGTGTATGGCAGACAGGGCTGCATCTGTCTCCAGCACCGCCCCCACCTGGTCCTGGCCGTGGATGCAGCCATAGATCCGGGAGCCTTGCCTGCTGCGCTCAGCGAAGAGCAGATCGGGGCCGTCACGGCCATGACTGATCCGCACCAAGGATTAAGCACTCTGCCGGGCAGTTATACACAGGTGCTTGATCTGTACCGCCACAGCTTTCTTTTCCCGGATACGCGCTGCCTGCTGCCTCAGCACATCGCGCGGCTGGAGCAGCACTGGGAGCTTCCTTATGAGGAGCTGTATGCCCTCTTCCAGTTAACCGGCACAAGTAACAGCGGCAGAATCACCCAAGGGATCTCCAGCCTCTTCCATAAGGAGGTGCTTCAGCGCTATCACATCCGTTACACCCAGCAGCTATGCCGCGCCGTTGTCCGGATGATGGAGGATTATGAGCGTGTCATCCGTCCTTATCTGGGTGAAGAAGCGCTGGATCTGGAGTGTCTGCGCAATCTGTTCGACTATCCCGGCATCCGCGAATATATCCAGGCCTTACAGCAGCAGCTCCTGCGGCTCGACCAGTTCTACTATGAATACAAGTGCAGCTACCGCAGCTCGCAGGATCTGAATGAGGCCATCCGCTTCATCCACGAGAATTACCACAAGCCGCTGGATCTCGCGATGGTGTCCAATCATGTCTCGCTGAATTACGCCTACTTCTCCAACCAGTTCAAGAAGAATATCGGCAAGGGCTTCGCCGAATACCTGCGTGATGTGCGTCTGGGCAAAGCGCGGCGTCTGCTGGCCGAGACCGATCACAAGATCATTGAGATTGCCGCCATGGTCGGCTACGAGAGCTACAAAAGCTTCACCCGCGCCTTCCGCGAAGCCATGGACATGCAGCCGACCGAATACCGTCTGCTGATCCGCCGGAAGCCTGCCAGTGAAGAGGATTACCGCGATACTGTGCTGTGAAAAAAGCTGAACCCCAGTGGGACCGCGCGGGTAGCGCAAGCCCATTGTATGCTGTTTTTCGCATACATCTGGCCCACGCGCCTTCAGCGAGCCCATTGTATGCTGTTTTTCGCATACATTTCGCCCACACGCCTTCAGCGAGCCCATTGTATGCTGTTTTCCGCATACATCTGGCCCACTCGCCTTCAGCGAGCCCAGTGTATGCTGTTTTCCGCATACATTCCGTCCACACGCCCCCTGCCCACACTCCATCCCACCGCTTCATGATGTTTCTGGACACGCACTGGCCAATATTTTCGCCGCAGCAGCTAAGCGACCCAAAAAATTGGGTCAAAACAAAAAGGATTGTCCCTTTTAGCGGGATATAAGTTTCGATAGAATAAAGATGTTCTCTCACATGTAAGCGGTTACCTTCACTACCATTTTATTAAAGGAGGGCAAGTATGAAGCGACTTTATACTATGCAAACGCAACCCGGTTTCAAGCAGAAGGTGCTTAGTCTGTTCCTGGTCCTGCTGCTGCTGTCCGGCATCGGCCAGCTCCCTGCTTCAGGCATTCAGCGCGCAGAGGCCGCAGGAACTACAGTTAGCTCAATGGCTTATTTCTCAGCGGCAGACGGTCCGGTCATCTCCAAATCAGGCGTCGGGCAGGCGAGCTACGGGTTCGTTATGCCGGTATTTAACGGCGGGGCTGCGTCCTGGAGCGATGTTTCGGATGATGTAGGCGTCAAAGTGAAAGTAAATGGCAATTGGGTAGACATTGACAGCGCAGGCGGCTTTGTCTACAACCAGAACTGGGGGCACTGGAGCGACGGCGGACAGAACGGCTACTGGTTCACCCTATCGGCTACAACCGAGATCCAGCTCCACTCTAAGGCGAATAGCGGGGTTACGCTGAATTATACACTGGCTTTTCAGAACCTGAACAAGACCACCATCAGCGCGATGACACCAACCCAAGGGCCGCAGATTACAGCAGGCTTCACCGGCGGGGCCGGCTTCACCTACCCTACCTTCAATAATGATCCGGCGCTCACATATGAAGCTGTGGCCGATGACCTGAAGGTCTATGTGAAGCCGATTAACAGCAGCACCTGGATTGATATTGACAACAATGCAGCCAGCGGCTGGATCTACGACAGCAACTTCGGCCAGTTCACTGAAGGCGGCGGCGGATACTGGTTCACGATCACCGAATCGATCAATGTGAAGCTGGAGTCCAAGACCTCTTCCGCTAGTCTGATCTACACCCTTACCTTCAATCAGCCGGTTAGAAATTCCTATGTCCTCACCGCTTATGAAGGCACAGCCTTTACTGCGGATAACAACGGATCGATTGGTTTTCCCCTGCCGAAAATTGACGGGGGCGCACCGATTGGCAGCGAGCTGAACAAATATGTGTATCAGATCAAAATCGGCGGCCAGTGGGTCGATCTGAGCAATTCCGCCCAGAGCGGCTTCGTCTACGCAGGCAACGGCTATAACAATATGTCTGCGGCGAACCAGTGGGGCTATTGGGCAGATTATGTGTATGGATTGTGGTTCCAGCCGATCCAGGAGAATATGGAGATCCGCATCGGCTATCCGTTAAACGGCCAGCAGGGCGGCAATATCGGCAGCAATTATGTGTATTATACCTTCACCGGCAATCCGAATGCCCCGCGTCCAGATGAAAGCGATCAGGAAGATATTACGTTGGGTACTCCGTCAGATCCTGCCGTAGCGGGCATGAACCTGCTCTGGCAGGATGAGTTCAGCGGAACCGCACTGGATACCAGCAAGTGGAACTATGAGCAGGGTTACTATATCACCAATGACCCTAACAGCTGGGGCTGGGGGAATAACGAGCTGCAGCATTATACGAATAGTACCGAGAATGTATTTGTCCAGAACGGACAACTGAATATCCGGGCCAAGAACGATCCGAAGTCCTTCCCGCAGGACCCGAACCGGTATGCACAATATTCCTCCGGCAAAATCAACACTAAAGACCATCTATCCTTCCAGTACGGCCGGGTGGACATCCGTGCCAAGCTGCCGACAGGGAACGGGATCTGGCCCGCCCTGTGGATGCTGCCACAGGATGCGGCTTACGGTGCCTGGGCGGCATCCGGCGAGATTGACATCATGGAAGCCAAGGGACGGCTGCCCGGCACAACCAGCGGCGCGGTTCACTTCGGCGGACAATGGCCGGTGAACAAGTACATCGCCGGGGAGTATCACTTCCCGCAAGGTCAGACTTTTGCGAACGACTATCACGTATATTCCATGGTCTGGGAAGAAGACAACGTGAAATGGTATGTGGACGGCAAATTCTTCTTCAAGGTCAATAGAGAGCAGTGGTATTCTGTAGCGGCACCGAACAACCCTAATGCTCCCTTCGACAAGCCCTTCTATCTGATTATGAATCTGGCAGTGGGCGGACATTTCGACGGCGGACTGACTCCGGCTCCGTCCGATATTCCGGCAACGATGCAGGTCGATTATGTACGGGTGTATAAGGAAGGCAGCGGCGGCGGAAATCCCGGGAACCCGGGCAATCCCGGAAGCGTTCCGGTGAGCGGTGTTTCCATAACTCCATCTGCCTCTGAGGTGCAGGTTGGACAGAGCGTCCAGTTAACGGCTAACGTGTCGCCATCCAATGCCTCTAACAAGCAGGTGACCTGGAGCGTGGCGAACAGCAGCACCGCTTCAGTAAGCCAGAGCGGTCTCGTCACCGGACTGGCTACAGGCACCACTACCGTAACAGCCACAACCGCTGATGGCAGCAAAACCTCGAGTAGCACAATCACTGTAGTCTCCCCGCCGCCAGCGACCATTGTGATTGGAGATCAGGTGCGCGGCTTGAAGAAAACAGGCAATAACCTGCTCTTCTATGTGAACGGCGCCACCTTTGCTGATCTGCATTACAAGATCAACGGCGGCGGCCAGCAGAACGTAGCCATGACCTCCGCAGGCAACGGCAATTACACCTACGCGGTCAATAACGTGCAGCAAGGCGATTCCGTAGAGTATTTCTTCACTTACAATCCGGGACAAGGGGCGCTGGACACCCCCTGGAAGACTTATGTTCACGGGGTAACCCAGGGAACCCCCGAGTAACAGCAGGATTCCTGCAAACAGATAAGTGACCGGATGAGCCGGCCGCTTCATACGGCCTCTATCACAGGGGATGAGGAAGTCTTGGACTTCTTCATCCCCTGTTTTTTGCTGTATCAGGGTGAGCTTAGAACAAGCAGAATAAATTCCCGGAAACAAAATGTGACCGGATGCCGTCCTAAAGGGTGTTATAGATAAAGGAGGGCATAACCTCATGCAGCAACCCATGACCCGGCCGGGCCATCCTGTGATGAAGAGCTACGAACAATATGCAGATATGCTGTACCGGATTGCCCTGGTTCATCTGGGCAGCCGCCAGGATGCCGAAGAGGCTACGCAGGACACCTTCATCAAGCTGATGGAGAAGGCTCCCGTATTCAAGGATGACGAACACCAGAAGGCCTGGTTGATCCGGGTCATCACCAATCATTGCAAGAATCTGCTGGGCAGAGGCTGGCGCAAGCGCGAGGTCAAGCTCGAAGGGGTGGAGCCGGTTACGGCCGATAACCCCGAGGAGCTGGCGGTCTTGCAGCTCGTGCTGGCCCTGCCGGTGAAGTATAAGACTGTCATTCATCTGTACTATTATGAGGATTACCCTGTCCAGGAGATCAGCAGAATTCTGCAGATCAGCGAGTCGGCCGTGAAGATGAGACTTCAGCGCGGACGTCAGCTGTTAAGACTGGAACTGGAAGGAGCAGAAGCGGAATGAAGGAAGATCAGTTTCGAAACCAATACAAGAAAGCGGTGGATACTATGAGTTCAAGCAGAGAAATGAAGCAAGGATTAGAAGGTAAAATGGAACAAAAGCGCCGTCCGCGTAAGATGGTCTATATCGCAGCAAGCGTGTTGGTCGCCGCCGGAATCGGCCTGGCCGGACCCAGCGTAATGAAGCAGCTAAATAGTACAGCTTCCCCGAATCCAGTAGCCCAGGTAGATCCGGGCACACCTTCGGCAGGGAATTCTGCCGGAGTCGTCATTCCCAAGATCGAGCTGCCGGATAAAAGCTCCGGTGCCCAGGCAGATATGATCGGCCTGGTCATCTACCAGGGCAATATCTATACCCAGGCGGCGATCCGCATTGAAGCGGCCGATGCGGCTGCACTGCGCGGGGAGAAGCTGGGCCGCACGACCAGCGGGATTGATGAATGGAGCGGCAAGGATGCGTATACGGAGCTGGCCTCAAACATCGGGGAGACGGATATCTATGCTGTCAAAGGATATGATTCCGGCTTCCTGGTCATGTCTTATACAGAGGCAGACGGTCAGGTGTTCGCGGAGCTGTACGAACATACGAACGGAATTACCGTGAACAGCGGAGCCGATCTGATCGGCAAGCTGAACCTGGACGGGCGCATCACCTCCGCCCAGTGGGAGAGCTTCGATAGCTGGAACAACGGCAAGCAGCAATACCTTCCGCTGCCGGAAGGCGCAGCGCTTAACGGCTTCCTGAGCGCGCTTAATGCCGCCAAGCCGCTGTCCGCAGACTCGCTCATGGCGCAAGGCATCTATGACAATGAGGACCGCAAGCTGGTTTACCTCGAACTTGCTGACAAAGCCCGGGTTGAGCTAACCTTGTTCGGCAAGGGACTTGTGCGCTACGGCAATGCGCCAGTATTCTTCGAGGTTGAGCCCGGTGCCTTCCAGACGCTGTGGGATAACCTAAAATAGTTCAAAGGCCATCCCTGCCGGGATGGCCTTAAGCTTTTACACACGAATAGAAAGTAAACCATCCTATACACCGCAGATTTATTCACCTAAGAGACAATTCCCGTGCTACCCTTCCATTTTTCCTTAATATACTCCTTGATCTGTTCCGCCAGCGCGGCCGTAGGTGTAGAAGTGGTGTCAAAAGTAGGCATCGGCGGATCATACTCCGTATCTGCATGGTCCAGCAGCCACTGCGCGAATTCCTCGTGCTGCCTGAGCATATCCTCTGTCCAGGTCGCTGCATCCTCCCGGCCCCGCAGGCGGGCATTTCGGGTGGCATCGTCACAATGCAGGTTAATAAAGTGCACTTCACTGAAAGCATCATAAACATCGCATTTCTTGGCGTCCCAGGGCATCATCGTCCCGCAAATAATCGTTCCTCTTCCCGACAACGCAACGGCATGCGCACAATGAAACAGCACATTATACCGGTCCTGGTACTCCAGCTTCTTCCCCGTCGTCCCGAAATTATCGTCATCCGTACTGAACAGAACAAATTCCGGCATCTGCTCCCTCAACTCATGCATGACCGTGGTTTTACCTACTCCGCTGGCTCCGGTGATAATGAATAATGGTAATTGGGTTCTCATATGCTCTCGATCTTAGCTCCTTCCACGCGGTATTTCTTCTCCCATTCCGACATAGCGTTGGAATCAAGCCTGATTAGCTTGGCCGGGGTGTATTCGTTATACTCATTCAGCTCACTTTTGTCTTGTGGAAGTTGCAGTTCTTTAATTCTGCGCACCACTTCCTCATCGGTATGAATCTCCACCGACTCCTCCTCAGACACGACCTTCAGCGGAATCACCTGCTTAACATTGGTACCGGTTCCATCCCTACCCGTGTAAGACAATTCAACCGCCAGACTATACTCCCCGCAAGGGACCGGCTCCCGGGTGAAGATTTCAACGTACAGGTCCGTTACTGACTGCGTATCGTCAATCCATATTCTCCCACTGCTGTCTTCAACAGCACCATTCAGATTAGGGGACCGGTGAAGCCCTGCCGGAAGGATTAATTGTAAGCGGGCATTCTGCACCCCGCCGGGCAGCGCGATGTGAAGCCAGAGATGATTCATTCCTTCTTCCTGCTCTATAGCAGATTTTGCAAAGCGGATATGGATCATACCTGCCCCTCCTCTTGAAGTAGTCTAGTAATCGTCTCAAGCATCTTCTCCTTCAGCGCCGTTGAGATGCGCGGACTAACGGAGAGAATGACATCCTCACTAACAACATGCAGCTCACTCTGGAGCATCTTATCCGATTGGTAGAGCCGCAGGTTATCGCCCAGCTTCATGATTTCGTCCATCGTCAGTCCGGCTAACTTCTCTTGGGCCGAGGCCAACGTCTCGCCGCTCCTGGTTAATACAAGGATCGCCCGTAAATAATGCAAATGACTATCTGTATACGCCCTCTTATTGCCCACCAGTTCCAGCGGCGGCAGCATCCCGATCTGCGTATAATACCTGACCGTCCGCAGATTCATCTGAGGATCTTCATTCTGTAACACCTCAGCCACTTGCTTCGCTGTGTAGGTATTCATTGGATTCTCCTTCCTTACGGAATTTTAGTTACAGTTAACTGTATTTGTTACAGTTTAGTGTAACACATTAAGAATGTCAATATTCTCACTTTACGTGAGATCCGGATATTGCTGGAGATCAGAGGTAAAAGATTGATAGGTCCTAATTACAAAAAGAAAAAAGCCTGCCAACCTTAACTGGTTGATAGGCTTTTTTTAAAAAAATCCAAACTGTATAATTTATAATTTTAAATTTCCACAATTGTTCTGTACTTATTCAAATACAGGAGGAACTGTGGAATTTCCAGCTTTCTTCTTACTTAAAACTCCCATGAATCCAGCCACGATAAGTAGTACTCCTGAAAGAACGTAGAACAACGAAATACTGATAGCCCCAGCTACACCACTAACCAACATAAGATATCCAGCTAGTTTTGGCTTGCTTTTAGAGAACGCAGAACCAACTATTCCCAAAATACTGAATAGTAACGCAGAAACTGCCAACCCTGTAATACTTGAAGTCCCACTATCCGAAAAAGCAGCATCAACGCCTCCGATAGCCATCGCTAAGAGTGAGGCGATAATACCAGTAATACCACCAATTAGACCCATTGCAAACATTCCAAATCCCCCCATGGTAATTATTTCACAGGAGAATATTACTACTTTTTTAGATATTTGTATATACCTATATTTACATATTTCTAACTTTTTCGACAATTTACATTTCAATTAAATTACTAATCCCTCCGCTTCAGCTCCATCGTGCCGGTGATCCGTCCTCACGGTGTGTCGAAGGCCGCGTGTCCCGGCGGATATCTGCGTATAGTATCTGACTGTCCCCAGATTCATCTGCGGTGCTTCGCAGTATACATGTCGATCCTACCCCTTATGCTATACTAGCTTTATCTGTAGAAAAAGAGGACCTCAACAATGGATATACGAAAATTACAATACTTCATTGCGGTTGCGGAAGAGCTTCATTTCCATCGTGCCGCAGAGAAATTAAATATGACACAGCCTCCGTTGACCCAGCAGATTCAAGCTCTGGAACAAGAACTGGGTGTGAAGTTATTTGAACGGAATAAACGTCAAGTCCGCCTCACACCAGCGGGGTCTGTTTTTTGGGAGGAAGCCAGCCGGATCTTATCTCAACTGGAGCGGTCTATTCAAACTGTGCGATTGGCAAGCCAAGGCATCATTGGACATTTGAACATTGCTTTCATCGGTTCAGCAGAGGGCGGAATCATGGTCGATGTGCTCAAAATATTCCGGCAACGGTTCCCTCAAATACAGCTGAACCTGCTGGAAATGACTTCTGCCCAACAATGGCAGGCCTTGCACGACGGTACCATCCATATTGGATTCATGCGCTTCATTGAGCCGGCACAGAATATTAATCATTGCAGCTTGATCAACGAAACTCTGGTTGCCGTATTGCCTGATCAACATCCGCTCGCCAAGCTGCCTGCATTGCCAGTCTCCGCTTTGCGTTCCGAGCCTTTTATCTTCTTTCCGCGTAAGCACAGTCTTCCTTTTCATGATCTGATTATGGGCTTTTGCGCTGAACATGATGTCTACCCTCAGGTTGTACAGGAAGCCGTGCAAATGTATACCATTGTGAACCTTGTGGCAGCGAACCTGGGGGTTTCCATTGTCCCTTCTTCAGTTTCCGTCTTCCAGCGCAGCGGAGTCGTATTCAGACCCTTTGAAGACAATGTCCCGCCTGTCCCCTTCTATGCTGCCTGGAGAACGGATACGAATCAGGCCATCCTCACTGCATTTATAGAGATTTTACAAGAACATAATTCCAGGTGAAAGGTGAGCGGACAACGTTATTCACCCGGTTTTTGCAGGATCACGCTCAACTAGCCCCTCTAATATTCTGTCAATCTCACTCAGCAAATCAGGTTCAAGACGCACGCCCGAAGCCTTCACATTCTCTTGTACCTGCTCTGGTCTGGATGCCCCAATGATTGCAGCCGACACCT
The DNA here is from genome assembly GCF_038000365.1 of Paenibacillus sp. FSL R7-0333. Classification (NCBI taxonomy): domain Bacteria; kingdom Bacillati; phylum Bacillota; class Bacilli; order Caryophanales; family Paenibacillaceae; genus Paenibacillus; species Paenibacillus sp. FSL R7-0333. The sequence continues at coordinate 2,746,468 of NZ_JBBOBZ010000001.1, read as the reverse complement.
GCGGATTCTGCAGCACCCATGCGATGGCCAATTGCGGCAGTGTCAGCCCCGCTTCGTGTGCAAGTGAGGACAGCCGGGATACAGCCGTAAGAACCTCTGTATGCAGCCACTGGCCAGCCAATCGTTCAAAAAACGGAGAACCCGCTGAAGTCGAAGCACGGGACCCCTGCGGGACAGGTTGATTCGGCAGATATTTTCCCGACAGAATGCCTTGGGCCAGCGGTGACCAGACAACCTGCCCGATTCCTTCCTGCTCAGAAGCCTGGATCACCTCCGCTTCGATCACCCGCCATAAGATCGAATATTGCGGCTGGCTAGCCACCAGAGGAACCCTCAGCTCCCGGGCCAACACCGCAGCTTGTGTGATCTGTTCAGCCGTCCATTCGCTGATCCCCACATACAGAACCTTCCCTTGACGCACCAGATCAGAGAAGGCCAGGAAGGTCTCCTCCAGCGAAACCTTTTTATCAAATCTATGGGCATAATAAATATCTATATAATCCGTCTGTAACCTTTTTAACGAAGAGTTACAAGCTTCCATAATATGCTTCCGGGATAGACCACGGTCATTAGTTCCTGTTCCTGTAGGCTGATAGACCTTGGTACATAACTCGATGCTTTCCCGCCGCACACCTGTTAAGACTTGTCCCAGCACCGTCTCCGCCTTCGTGTCCGAATACACATCTGTGGTGTCAAATGTAGTAATTCCCGCATCCAATGCAGCATGGACACAAGCTTTGGCGGTGTCATTATCCACTTGAGCCCCATGCGTAATCCAGTTGCCAAAAGCAATCTCACTGACCGATAAGCCGCTGGCACCCAATTTACGATATTCCATCTTCTTACCTCCTTTTAATAGCCATTTAAGCGTAACAAATTACTATTAATAGGTGAAATATCTTTTAACGAGTATTTTGATATGAAAAAAGTATTACCGAGCCGTTCACTGCGTTCTCATAGTTGAACCAAGCTCAACATGCAAAGACCCCTCCATTAAATTGGAGAGGCCTTCTTAGAACTATAGCGTAGCTACTGTCTGCTCATACAACGCCCCATCTACCCCACCGACAAACGGCGTCCACTCCCCCGCAGTATACAACTGCAGCCGGTGCATAGCCCGAGTACATGCCGTATAAAAAAGCTTCCTCTCGCTCTCCCTTTGATACGTCTGCGGGGACGCGTCGTAGATCAGTACGGCATCGAACTCCACGCCTTTGGCAAGATAAGCGGGGATCACCTGTATTCCTTTTTCAAAAGTTGGCGTATTCTTCGTAATCAGCCTCAGCTCCGGGGCCCCACCTTGGGCAGTCAGGCACTCATAAGCTTCTCTGCTCTCTGCGGCCGTCTTCGTAATCACAGCGATGGAGCTATAGCCTTCAGCCTGAAGCTCCGCGAGATCTTTCACGATGCGCTCTGCCTTCAACTCACGATTGTCCAGTTTAGCTAATACCGGCTTCCGGCCCCTCCGTTCAAAAGCCACAATCGCCTCACCGCCGGGCAGCAGCCGCTTCGTAAACTCCACAATCTCAAAGGTCGAGCGATAGCTGCGGACCAGCAGGAACTGGCTAGTCTCTTCTTCTCCATAGAGCTTCAGCAGCGGTGAGCTGCTTCCATACAGATTCGTCGCCTGCGTGAAGATCGCCTGGCCGAAGTCTCCCAGCACCGTCATACGGGCACGCGGAAACAGCTTTTTGAGGAACTCATACTGGAACATGGAATAATCCTGGCCTTCATCCACGAAAATATGCCGCACCTGCGTATTCGTCCGCACACCTTCGATTAGCTCTTTTAAATACAAATACGGGGTCGCATCTTCATACCAGAGTGTCCCGCTATCCAGCATCTCCCGGGTCTGCGCACAGATCTCCGGCCATAGCTCCGGCACCTCCGCTTCACCCATCATTTCCCTGTAGGCCGTTTCATCACTGAACAATTGACGGTAGAGCCCGGCCATGTCGATAAAGGTGAACTTCCTGATCCCCCGTCTCAGCGGTTTGAACTGCTCCTTCACGATCATCTGGGCCAGCAGCTCTTCCTCCCGTTCGGCGAAATCAAAGTCACTCTCATCCTGCTCGCGCTTGTGGACCAGCAATTCCTGAAGGCGGAGGTATTTCTCGGCAAAATCAAACACGCCCCGTTCCCTGTGCAGCATCCGGTATACTTCAGCGTATTGGTCATTGTCGAGGTAATTCATCTCTTCCTCTACCCAGGAGGCTCCCTGCTCCAGCTTTTGCAGTCTGGTCAGCTCTTCGAGCAGCCATTTCTGCACCAGCGTAATCCGGTTAGGCAGACGAATCGAAGGATCAAAGCTGTATAGCTTGCTCTTGATTAGCTCCCCCGAGATTAACACGCGGTCCCGGAAGCGAATGTCCTTGAACAGCATTCCCTCCAGCTTCAGCCACTGCGCATAACCCTGAAGTGCCCGGAGGAAGGCTTCCGACGCCTTATATCCGACTCCCTTGAGACGGGCTTCATACCCCTCTTCCTGCTGAGCGGTAAGCACGTATTCCATCTGATCGAACGAATCTTCAATCCGGTAATCCTGCCCCAGCCATGTTTCCAGATATTCCTGAAAGGTGACCTGCTGCATATTCTCTTCACCCAGCTCCGGAAGAACGGTAGATACATAGCTGTTGAACATCGGGTTAGGGGAAAATAACACAATCTGATCCGCCGTCAGCCGCTCGCGGTGTTTGTACAGCAGGTAGGCTACGCGCTGGAGCGCTGCCGAGGTTTTGCCGCTGCCCGCCGCTCCCTGCACAATAAGCATCCGGCTCGTATCGTTACGGATAATCGCGTTCTGCTCGGCCTGAATCGTGGCTACAATGCTCTTCATTTGTGAATCTGCGCCTTTGCCAAGCACCTGCTGGAGCAGCTCATCTCCGATCGTAACGCTCGAATCGAACAAATGCTGGAGCTGACCGTCACGGATCTGGTACTGCCGCTTCAGTTCCATCGTTCCGCTAATCCGTCCTCCGGGTGTGTCGAAGGCTGCTTTTCCCGGCGGATAGTCGTAGTACAGGCTCGCAATCGGGGTCCGCCAGTCATAGACCACGAAGCTCAGACCATCCTCTTCGATGAAGGAGGACACTCCGATATAGACCTGTTCCACAGCCTTCTGACCCTCCTCATGAAAATCTATCCGCCCAAAATAAGGCGACGGCAGCAGCCGCTGCATATTCTTCCATTGCCGCAGCTTCCGCGCATGACTGCGTTCCCGTTCAGACAGGACTGCGTCCTGCTGGGTAATGGTGAAGAAGCTCTCTTCGAAATCCTCCTCCGTACTCGTATTGACCGTTACTTCTTCCCAGAATCTCCGGCGGATGTCCGTAGCCTGCTCCTTCAGCTGGCCAACCTCCGGCTCCAGGTTTGCGATCCCCGATTTCAGCTTCTCTTTGACCTGCTCCAGCCACTCCTGCTCCTGCTCCCAGCTGCTTACCTTCTCCATCACCTGATCACTCCTCTTTCTTGAAATAGTCCCAAACAGGCGGGTTGACAAACCGGATGTCCCTTTGCTATAATTAAAATATAAATAAGATGCGTTACCTCCGATCTGATTTTTGAAAATAGTCAACAGTCTTCTAACATTAGCATATTATTTCTTTGTATGCAATACTTCCTGAATCATAATTAACCCTGGCGCTTGCGCCAGGGTTTTGTTGTTTAGGTGATAACCTGTCCTATTACACAGGCCGCTCGATCTCAAAAATCTCCCCAATCCCCGCATAGTTATTCCCTGCCAGACGACTTACCGCCCCTAATGCCACCGGATTAATTCTCCCCTGCTCGTAGATCGCCTCGTCCAGATGAAACTGCACGATCCTGCCGATCAACAGATCATTATTAGGCAGCTCCAGGCAATGCTCCAACACACATTCCAACCGCACCTTCGCTTCCTGGACGCCGGGGACCTTAATGCGTAGGCTATCCACAGGCGTCATACCGGCTAAGGCGACCTCACTCTGGTCAGGCGGCAACGGTGCAGCAGTCATATTCACTTGTCTGACATTCTGCTCATCCACAATATGAACCACAAACTCCTTTATGTGCTTGATGTTGCGTGCAGTATCCTTGGACTGACCCCCGGCATGCTGAATAGAGATGGAGATCATCGGCGGGTTGGAGGATACAATATTGAAATAGCTGAACGGTGCACCGTTCAAGACCCCATCCTCCGACAAGGTGGTTACAAAAGCAATCGGACGCGGAATAATCGTCCCGACCAGAAGCTTATAATTATCCCGTTCGGTGCCCTGCTGCGGATCAATAGTGATCATGCTCGTGCCTCCTTTTTAATGTCAAAGCAGATTAGTCAAGCTCTCTTACAGTAACCGGCAGCAGAACTTGTTCAATCTGTGCTCTGTGCGGCTCGTATTGTTCCGGCAGCATCAGGCTGGTCCCCATCGTCTCCGGCGTTTCATCATGAGCGAAGCCCGGAGGATCGGTAGCGATCTCGAACAGAATCTCCCCATGCTCTCTGAAGTAGATGGCGTTGAAATAATTCCGGTCCTGCACCGGTGTTACCCCATATCCATTATCATGCACAACTTCCTGCCATTCAAGCTGATCCTGATCATCCTTCGCTCTCCAGGCGATATGATGTACGGTGCCGACACCCATTTCACCGCGCGGTACAGCCGTTACCTTCAGCTCAACCACATTTCCAAGATCCGCAGCCGAATGGTAACGGGCGACATCACCTTCCTGCCCTGCGAATGTAAGTCCCATCACCTTCTCCAGCAGCTCCGCCGTTTGTTCAGGTTGAGTGGACAGCAGTGTTGCGCCGCCGAAGCCCTTGATCGCCACCTCGGGGGTTACGCCGCTGAATGTCCATTCATTACGCTCACCCGCCTCCCGTTCCACCAGCTCCAGATGCAGACCGTGCGGATCATCGAATTCCAGGTACTGCTCGCCAAACCGCTCCATCTCTGTGTAAGCCACCTTGAATGCCGTGAGCCGCTCTCTCCAGAACGCCATCGCCTGGGCCGGAATCACATACGAAGTAACGCCAACCTGGCCCCCGCCGATCTTACCCTGATACGCATCCGCCCACGGGAAGAAGGTAATAATCGTTCCCGGCTTCCCGCCATCATTGCCGAAGTAGAAGTGATAAGTTCCCGGATCGTCGAAATTGACCGTTTGCTTCACCAGCCGCAGCCCCAGTACCCCTGCATAAAAGTCCATATTCTCCTGCGGATGCCCGACAATCGCGGTGATATGATGAATACCCATGGTTTGTTTGTTCATTTGAATTGCCTCCTAAGTTAATAAAATCGAATAATATCTTTACTTTAAGATATTTGGTTAAACATTATCTTTAAGTTAAGATAATTTATATCCTCACTTTACTTTCTATAGTTACAGTTGTCAAGTACTTGTTGAAACCAGCGTCTGAATTACACACTATGCCATCAGGAAGGCAAGTAAATAGCCCCTTCTGCTGAAGAGGCTGGAATGTACGGGCAAGTACCTATAACTTAAACACGATATCATCATCTGCACTGTCTGTGCGTGTAGCCCCGTTACTTCTGAACCTGAACTCCATACCAGACAGATCATCAGGCAATGGGGGTGATACAACATATTTATAAGTAGCATGGTCCGAATTGCTTGACCCATTAATCATTCGGCAGAAATAGGGTTTACCTATGATAAGTTCCTGTTGAATCATTCCCTGGTGGCTGAGGTCCTGATCCTCCGGCGCATCCCAATCGATATTCAGCAAGATAACACTAGCATTGGTATACTGCCTCACCGTGGTTAGAGTATAGAGACGCACCCCCTGCTCAACCGCCTTCAGAACTTGAATATGCCGTCTGAATCCTTCAGGCTCCACCATCGGTCTGAAATGCTCTTCGTCCATCAATAACATGAATATAGTTTTTATAAACTCTTCATACAGTCCAAAGCTGGCAGACCATTTAGACAATAGTTCATCTGTAGGATAAGCCTGTTTGTTATTCAAAATGTCCTTCCTCTGCCTAAACAGAGCACATATTTGTTCATCAATCTCTGTTACGTTATCATCGTAATCCACTGCTGGACGTTCCATTGCGATCCGTTTCATGAAGATCCTCCCCGCTTTTCGTAATAGCACAAGGTCATCTTATCATTGATTTCCCGGGTTTCATCGGTCCTTCTGTAGCCCAGCTTCTCATACAAATAGCAGTTCCGCTCTTCCTGCACGACGGTCGCCAGCCCCCACGTTTTCGCATCCGAATAGATCTCTTCAATCCGGGCGAATGCCTGCTGGGCGATGCCTTGGCCTTGGGATTGCGGAACTACACATAATTGACCGAGCCAGTAATGATGCTCTTCTATTTTCTTGACTCTGATACTGCCTACAGCATTCCCGGCGTTTCGGATGATATAGTAATTCACAAATTTCTGATTCATCCGTTCTACGAGCCTCTCCAACGTTTCATTAGCCGGATTTGTCTCATAATCCTGATATTTCTCCAAGAGCGGCATAAAGGCCTGAAGCTGCATAGCATGAATATCCGCCGCATCCTCCAACGTAGCTTTACTTAATGTAACATCTGACTGTTTCATTGTATGTACCTCCTGACTTTATACCCTATACACGTAATCCCAATGTTCACCCTTAAGTACGGAGTCAGGACCCATGTGCCGTTTCTGCTGCAAAACAAAACCAACGCGCTCATACATCCGCTGCGCGGGGATCAGATCATCATTAGTGGTCACCCGAATCTGCCCGACTTCATTCCGCAGGATTCGGTCGACCGCTTCTTGAAGCTGCAGGGTGCTGTAGCCTTTGCCTTTGTGGGCAGTGGCAATACAATTATGGCCGATTTCAGCATATCGGGGCATCTGCCTCGGGTCCCAGGATACAAAGCCAATCGCCTTACCATGCATCGTAGTCATGAACCCATATTTATCCGCAATTTGCAGATTGTCAAAGAAAAAGTTGTCAAACTCCTGCCAATCCTCCAGACAGCTCTGCTCATACCTGCGATCGAAGGAATAGGCATCCTTCAATAATTCAAGCAGTGTCCCCCGTTCAAACAGGCTGATTTTACTGAATTCAATGCTCATTTACTTCCCTTCTTTTCTTGTGTGTTGTAACTTTCAACTATATCCTATCACTTGCCGCTGCGGCAACATCAAGGGGCAAAGCGTGCATATACAAGAAAAATCTTCTCCCCCTGCGTATTCTCAGTGATCTTATAGGGGTGGAGCTGGTCATAATGGCGCTGGACAAATTCTCCTTCGCCTACCGGGTAGAGCTCAATGTGGACGTTGCCAGTAAATCTGGTGAAATACAGCTTCCCGCCGACCAGCTCGATCTGAATTTTGTCTGCAAGGTAGGTTCCGCAGTACGCCCTTAAACATTCCTCACTGAGCTGATGCTCAGGATGCCGGGCCGGCGGCTCTACCTCCACCTGATGCAGAATATCCGCGAGCGCATGGCCCAGTCTGTACTGATTGATGCCTTCATTGTTCGAGAGGATGATAATGCACAAATCCTCAGCGAAAAAATGCTGCATATACGTGCAAATCCCCAGCTGATCGCCCCCATGGGAATACCGGTCTTGACCGTATAGCAGGTGATGCTCCAGGCCGTAGCAGTAGTTGTTCTCGTTCTCCTGGAAGAATCGTTCATAAGCCGCAGAGGACAGGAGCTGCCGGTCCCGCAGACAGGCATACCAATTGTACAAATCCTCGCAGTCCGATACAATCCCGCCGGCTCCGATGCTGAATTTCTCGTTGTAATATGGACATTTGACGGTGTCCGCGAAGTCTTTGATATAGTTGCTTGATCTGTTCTCAATCACGGCGCAACCGTCATCCACCGTACTGTTCGTCATCCTTAGAGGCAGGAAGAGATAATTATGGAGAAACTCCCCGTACCTCTCCCCCGAGACATGCTCGATGATCCAGGCCAGCAGATTGTAGTTGGAGTTATTATAATCGTACTCTGCTCCTGCCGGCTTGGTTGGCTTCTTGTTAATGTATTGCCGGAAGAACCTTGTCCGGGAATAGTCCAGCCGGTAATCTCCGCCGAAGAAATCGTTCTCAAAATTATAAAAGTTATATAGACCCGAGGTATGAGACAGCAGATGATGAACAGTGATAGACTCATCAATGGCAAGCTCTGCCGGGAGATACAGGTATGCAGGCTGCTCAACATCCAGCAGCCCCTTGTCATGCAGCATCATAACAGCGAAGGCCGTAAACTGCTTCGACATGGAGGCGAGGGAGAAGCGTGACGCCAGCGTATTTTTAATTCCAAACTCCATGCTTGCATACCCGCAGGCCCGCTCGAAGATCACCTCGCCCTTCCGGATCACTTGAATCACGCCATAAAAATCCCATAGCTTCAGGTATTTATTCGTATAATCTTCAAGCTGCTCAAGTAGGGACTGCACGGGTTCATCTCCTAACTTATTTGGAATGGTGTTGTAAAAACACTGTAATACATAATTATACATCTATGCAATGATAAAGCGGATACACCATCGCCGTTGACAACCAGAATGCCCCAGAGTATCATAGTCACATGACTTTACAACCATTAACGGACACGCAGCGTGTCCGCATATTTCAGACGTTGTCGGATGAGAAGCGGATCGAGATTATCCGCTTTCTGAAGAATATAGAGCGGCCCCCTATCTGCGGGGAGGTCGGGCAGAGCCTCGGAATCAGCAAATCCAACAGCTCGTATCATCTTAAGCTGTTGTCTGAATCCGGGCTGGTGAATATAAGGAAGGAAGGTGTACATAAGCATATCAGTTTGAACCTGGACACCTTTGAGGCCTATTTACCCGGGTTCTTAGCTACTCTCTAGGGCAGTAGCTTTTTTTTGCCTTAATAGTCATATAGTTTTATGACTATTAAACAATAACAAATACGAAGGAGAATTACGGATGAAAATGATGAACAAAGAGGCTGCCTTGCTGGCAACCTTATGTTTTCTCGTGCTGATGGGCGTGTCTAATGCTATTTTATTTAACGTGGCCCTGCCAAGCATCATAGCCGATCTGCATCTCACGACCACGAAGGCCAGCCTGATCATTACCTGCTATACCTGCATCATCTCCATCGGAGCTTTAACGTACAGCAAATTATCCGAGCACTATCAGATCAGAACGCTGCTCCTGACAGGAATTAGCCTGTTTGTCGGAGGCTCCATTCTTGGATACCTCAGCGGGCACTACCTCCTGCTCATTGCAGCACGCGTGATTCAAGCCAGTGGCGGATCTTGCTTCGTTCCCTTGTCCATGATTACCGTCAGCCACTATCTGCAGCCGGCTCACAGGAAGCTTGGTCTAACCCTAATCAGTTCGATGATGACCCTCGGCTCGGGGGCCGGCTTTCTGCTCGGCGGCGCTATTACCACCTTCTTCGGGTGGCACTTCCTCTTCCTGTTCATGTTCCTTATTGCCCTGGGATTCTTCGGGATCTATGCCTTCATGCCTAGAGCTTACCTCAGAGAAGACCATGACCGGCAGCAATTCGATAAGGCAGGTGCAGTGATGGTGACGCTGATCATCGTCTCATTCTTGCTCGCTATTTCCCTGAATCTCTGGCTGTTCATCATCACCCTAATAATGATTGTACTCATGAAGGCTTATGCCAGTAAAGACCGGATGAACCCTTTTGCAGATATACATATGCTGAAGCTGAAGCCTTTTCAAAAGCTGCTTGCGGCAACCTCTTTGAACAGCGCCTCTATCGTGGCTGTCCTCTATCTGTTTCCATTGCTGCTTACACATACCTACAGGATATCTCCTGTTACAATCGGCTTGATTCTATTCGCCACCGCACTGTTCAATGTGGGCACGAACCTGCTGGCTGGACGTCTGCTGCAGATATGGACCCCTAAGCGGTTGATCAGCGTCTTTAGCCTTATAGCCATTGCCGGCTTTGTTCTCATGGCTCAAGGAGCTAACACCTCTCTGGCCCTCTTAGTAGTCGCTCTGGTGTGTATCTATATCGGGAATTGCGCTGTACAGATCGGACTGAACCATAGCGTTCCCCTGACCGTTCCTGCACCAGCGAGTGCCGCAGGCTTCGGGCTGTTCAATCTGATTAACTTCGCGGGCATGGCGGCAGGACCCGCACTGTCGAGCCGGATGCTGTCGCTGAACAGCCCTTACTGGGCGATATTTCTGTTCTTTGCCGCTCTGGTGACACTTATACCCATGATTATCCGCACAGATAAACCGGCTGCTACAGCTTCTGAAATAACCGTTCCCCGTTAATCCAGATATATCTGTACATACCGGCGCACACCGCTGCCATTAGAATGCAGTATCCCAGCAGGATGAGATTTCCGCCCAGCCCAGGAAGAAGCATGAACAGTACGGCGGGAACAGCCAGCGTGAGAACGCCGATAACCATCGTTACCAGCACCGACGCACTCTGCTTGATGGCCGCAACTTCACTAGTCCAGTCCAGCTTGGGCAGCTTCAGGTTCACCATAACACCCAGCAGGGCAGAATAGCAGGCATAGATTACCGGAACGGCCAGCATTAATATACTTTCCATCCATCCGGCATGAAGAGTATAGGCCAGCAGCCCCCAGCTTACAGCTGTAATGGGTAACGTAATGGTGAGATTCACCGCCACCTTGCTGAATACAATCGCCGGTTTGGGCACGGGCGAGCTGGTCAAGATCCACAGATGATTTCCTTCCAGCGAAATGGAGCAGGCCGTGGTGCAGCTCAGAACAACAAACAGAGAGATCACCAGCGGACTCAGCGTACTTAGGGAGTCCGACAGCTGCGGGATGTCAAGAATGGTTCCCAGCTGCTCTGAGCTAACGAATAATAAGGAAATGGACATCATCAGGAGCAGCACCATCCCGATCCCTGTGTTCAGCACATAATTGACCGAGCTGAAATAACGCCGCAGCTCCTTTAGATACAAGGCCTTGAATGCTGAATTAGCCTGTAGCGGCTTCATCGTGTATCCGCGGCTTGCGCGGCTGGTCATAAGCCCTGTATGAATCGCCTTGTACCGGGTCGCCAGCAGGACTGAGAACAGCATAAAGACCAGCACAGACACCGCGATGAAGAAGAGCAAGGCACTTACCCGGTACGAGCAGACCGCATCAACGTACAGGGAAGCCGGAGGATACACCTTGAAGATCATATCACCCAAGGCGGCTCCAACATCTGCAATCGCCTGCTGCCCTTGATTGAGCGTGAACGAGCCCAGCATCAGTATAATGATGAAGGCGAACGTGAGGATCATATTCAGGATTTTGCTCGCCCGGAACCGGGAAGAGACCCAGCTAATGAGGGTGCCCACAAGCGTAGCCGCTATAATCGGCAGCAGAGTAATGAAGAAGAGCGTCAATAGGAAAAACAGATAGAACAGCACACCCGGCTTCACATGTATCGCATACACCGCCCCCGCCGGAAGCATGACCAGCAGCGTGAAGAACAGGTTCATCACATAGAGCTGAAGCACCCGGCTCGCCACCACATGGCTGGTCTTTACCGGAAGCGACATGATCATATCGTAGTCTTTGTAACTGAATAATACCCCGCTTGCCTTATAGACCGTAGTGAAGAAGCCGACCAGCGAAGTGACCGCCATCATCACTGCCAGCAATAAGTCCATCCGCCCAAGCTGCTCGAACGACTGCGCCATCATGAAGCTGTAGCCGAATGACACGGCTCCGATCATGAGTATCCCGGCTATCATCGCGATGCTGAGCAGTAGCGCCTTCCGTCTCTGTGCAGAGTCTTTCGTATGCAGCGCTTTATTGAGGCCGAAGGAAGACAACAGCTGCAGCTTCGTTAATCTCCAGACATTAATCATGATCGATCAGCTCCATGAATACATCCTCCAGGCTGTTCTCGCCCCTGACCTCTTCGGTCTTACCATGGGCAATCAGCCGCCCGCCTTTGATGATCGCAATCTTATTGCAGAGCTTCTCAGCAGTATCCAGCACATGCGTGGAGAAGAAAATCGCACTGCCTCTGCTGCACACATCTGCCATGATCGTCTTCAGCGTATGTGCAGCCTTGGGATCAAGGCCGACAAAGGGTTCGTCCAGCACCAGCAGCTTTGGCTCATGAATCAGCGCCGAGATAATGGCCAGCTTCTGCTTCATGCCGTGGGAATACGAGGAGATCAGATCGCCCAGACTGGCTGTGAGCTGGAAGGCATCGCCGTATTGCCCGATCAGCCGCTCACGGTCCGCCTTGGATACGTTAAAGAGATCGCCGATGAAATTCAGGTACTGAATCCCCGTCAGGTGATCGTACAAGTCCGGGTTATCCGGGATGTAGGCAATTTTCGCCTTACAGGCTAACGGATCTTTTTTAATTGAGATGCCGTCAATTTCAATCTCCCCTTGTTCAAAATCAAGCACGCCCACCACAGCGCGGATCGTCGTGGTCTTGCCAGCGCCGTTATGCCCGATGAAGCCATAGATGTCGCCCCGTTCAACCTCAAGGCTAAGATCATCCACCGCCTTTGCGCCGCCTTTATAACTCTTCGTAAAATTCTTGATGGTCAGCATTTCCTCTCACCTCTTCCTTGGTGTTAGCAAATAACTATAATACGAACAGCCCGGGCTAATGGTTCATTTCAATATTAAATCCCAATCTCCCGCATTTTTGCCGTGATTAAATTCATGCGGGGCTCAAGCGTCCCTCCGCTGTATTTCGGCAGGCGTATCTCATCGACAATCCGGCCATCGCACATGAACATAATCCGCTGCGTCCTGGCCGCCACAGTGGCATCATGGGTGACCAGCATGATGGCCGTCCCTTCTTCATTGATTCCGGACAGCAGGTCCATGATCTCCTCGGCAGCCTTCAGATTCAGCGCGCCGGTTGGCTCATCCCCGAAAATAATGCGCGGACTGCCCATCAGCGCCCGGCAGATGCCGGCCCGCTGCAGCTGTCCGCCCGAAGCCTCCGTAATATCACGCTTTGCCAGCTCCGCGATCCCCACCTTTTCCATAAGCTGCTGCGCCTTATCCGTAATCGCTGCAACCTTCCGCCGGTTGTCACGCATCGACGGCAGAATAATATTGTCCAGGATGTTCAGATTCTTCATCAGTGTCGGCTGCTGGAACACGAAGCCCATTCCCGTTCTGCGGAGGTCGGCAAGCTCATCGCCCTCAAGGGATCCCAGATCCCTGCCTTCAAAAGTAACCAGCCCCCAGTCGATCCGGTCCATTCCGCTCAGTGCAAACATCAGCGTGGACTTCCCTGAGCCTGAGGGTCCCATTACCGAGACGAATTCGCCTTCGTGAATATCGACGGATACCCCGTCCAGCACCTTGCGCTGCTCCCCACCAGTGCCATATTGTTTGGTTATATTTTCTCCCGAAATGATCTTCTTCATCTTCTTGATCTACTCCTTAATATTGCCGGATATTTGAATTCGACCGATGCCCGATGTGCCGATAACCGCCCCGATGAGTACAGAACCGGTCATGATTAGCGGACACAGCAGATACGCCGAGAGCGGATTGACCACGAACTTGAACGACGAAGCCCCGAAGGAGGAGATCACAGCCCCGGCAAGAATCTGCCCCAGAGTGTTCGCCAGCAGGGTGCCCAGAACCATCCCGGTCACCAGTACAAATATAGAACGCGCATAATACTGTACAGTCAGATCGGAATTCCGGAAGCCCATCGATTTCATGACGGCAATAGAGTAACGGTCCTTGGCTACCAGCATCCGCATGAACAAGAGTGTAATCAGTACATTCAGGACCAGCATCACGGCCAGAGCAGCCCATGCAGCCTTACCGACTGAGCTAATGGTAGAGCCGAAGGTCTGCGTCACATATTCCCCGATATCGGACACCTTCGCATAACTGAACCGCTCTGCATATTCGCTCACCTTGCTACTGATTAGCATGGAATCTGCAAGCTCCGCATAAATCACGGCCCACATGGCCTGATCAGAAGTCGTGGTGAAGGTGGCCTTGGCTGTTTTCCCGCCGTTGGTCACATCCGAATAAATCCCGGACACCGTAAGCTCCTTCGCTTCTCCGTCTACGAGCAGGGTCAGGGAATCACCGGCTTGCTTGCCCAGCTCCTTGGCATTCGCAGCGGAGAGGGCAATCTCATTCGCTGCAACCGGGCCATGTCCTTCACCATAGGCAACCGGAAAAATGGAATGGTCGCCCAGCTCAACCTTTATCCGCTCAACGACACCATTGTCCAGCTTCACGTTCAGCGCCTGAGTGGTCAGCACGGCAAAACGGAAGATCATCACATCCTGCTCCATCACCCGTGCAATGTCTGCGGCCTTCTCTGCAATATGGTCCGTCTGCTGGATATCCATGCGCAGATCACTGTCACCGATGCCCATGTATGTAATGAAGCTTGGAGAGGAGATCGTATGATAGAGATTCTGGGGCACAATCATAAGGAAGGAAGAGATGACGAGTACTGCAAGCATAGTTGCATATAGAGCTTTTCTGGACAAGACATCCTTAACGCCTAGATAAACATTCGTGTTCAGCAGCCGGTTGGCGCTCAAGGTAAACCGCCCTGAGCCCGCCCGGGTCTGCTGGGATGTGCCGAAACGGATGGCTTCGACAGCTGAAATCTTCCGGAAACGCTTCAGTACCCTGTTCACATAGGCAACAATAATGAGGAATACGAGCAGTACGCCAAGGATGCCGCAGGCCAGAGCAAGTGCCGGATGCGCACTTTCGCCCATATACAGCCTGATATTCTCAAGCAGCAGACCTCTGAAGCTGAACGATAATGCCAAGCCGAGGATACTCCCCAGAGCTGCTATTGCTGCGTATTTGGCCAGATAGATTCTTTTGAGATCCGAGACGCGCAGACCGATGGCCTTCATGACACCGATCTCCCGGTAATCGCTCTCGATGGTTGCCATGAGGGTGAACCGTATACATAGAAAAGCAATAATAACAACCAGCACACTCGCCAGCAGGATCACCGCAATCATCAGCCCGTCCGAGATCGCATTAAGCACTCTGAACAGGGGATATGTAATCACCGGGCCGTTGCCTTCAAGTCCTGCTGCGGTATAGTCTGTCTCGAAGGCCCCCAGCATCGACAGGTCCTTCAGTCTGAACTCAATCAGGTATTCCGTGGTTCCGTACTGCGCTAGCTCCGCATAATCCGCCGGGCTGACGAGGAACCGCTTCGATGAAGCGAGCAGCGAGTTCATCTGTGAATCCCGCAGGAACCCCGCTACAGTGAGACTTGTGTCTCCCACGGTAACCGTCCCTCCGGCCTTGACGGAGCCATCCTTCATATAACTGATCGGGACATACACCTCGCCATCCCGTACATCAATCACTTTCCCGTCCAGATCAAGCAGATAATCAAACTTCCCGCTCTGTGTGCTGAAGCCGTTATCCTGAACACTGTCCGCAAGCGTATGCCCGTCCATGACAATCCTCGCGCCTTCTACATTGAGGAAATCAAGCACCTGGTGTTCTTCAACCTTATTGTTCTGCTCTGCAAAGGCCTTGAGCCGGGCTTGATCCAGCTGGCCGGAATGCATCTGCAGGAAATGCGGCGTCTTCGCCTGTGTCATCAAATGATCGATGGCCCCGCTCAGATTGACGACCAGAATGGCTGACAGAGAGACGAGCATGGCTGCAGCTGCTACGAACAGCATAGTCGTGAGCGTAATTCCCTTACTTGTGCGGATATCTCTGCGGATGATTCGGTAAAACATAAGTTACCCCCTGCTCTCAAGACTTGTAATGGATTTGAGCCGATAGATCATAACCGAAGCGGCGCTTAACAGCAGGCCGGCAATGATGATGAGAAGTCCCATCCCCCGCCCGCTGCCAGTGCCGATGATCCGCCCCACACTATCCGCCAGAACTCCGCCGCTCACCAGCAAGGGAGTAAATACGTAGTCTGCCAGCACACCTGCCAGCATATAAGCCGCCACGAATCCTAGCTGTGAGAGCAGTCCGATCAATGACCAGGCTCTCCCCTGAACGGAATTGTCAATATTGGTGCGGACCAGATAATCCAGGGCCGTGTTCGTAAAGGGCAACATGGCAAAAAACATAAATCCGGCAGCGCCAATCAGCACAATATTCTCACGCAGTCCGAAGACGGCGATACTGATTCCTGAGCAAAAAAGCGACACTGCCAGCATGCGTACGAAATTTTTTTGTATCCGCAGCATCCCTATAATGACACTCGACACCAGCATTCCCGATGCCATGACCGTCTCAAGCGTCCCCAGGACCGCACTGCTGGAGAACGCCAGAATCATCGGCATGGACAAGGTCTCGATGAACCCGATGAAGAAGGTCATGACCGAGGTCATAATCACCAGCACCAGTACTCCCCGATTCCCGGAGACTGCTCTCCAGCCTTCTTGAAATTCACGGATAAAGGCCGGTGCCTGCTCCGTCTTCTTGGAGGTAAGACCGCTGCGGACAGCAAGCGTAGTAGGCACGGTTAGAAAAAAAGTACAGATATCGATGATCAGCAGCAGCTTCACATCAGAGACTGTAAGCAGCAGCCCGGCAATGAGCGGCGAAATCAGATATTTCGCTGAGCCGGCAATCTGCACAAACCCGCTGGCCTTCGTATACTGCTCCTCGGTAAGCAGATCCGTTATCGTAGCCTTATAGGCGGGATCAAGCAAGGAGGAGAATACCGAGCTTACAGTCACCCCTAAGCAGATCTGCCACAGCTGTGCATCTCCATTCAGCAGGCAGACCAGAATATAGATCAGACCTAAGGCAGAGAGCGTATCCCCCAGCACCATCAGCAGCCTGCGGTCATAGCGGTCCGCTAGCACGCCAGCGACTGGACTGAGTAGGAGGGAAGGCATGAATGCCAGTAATGTCACCAGCGCCATAGCCGAAGCCTGCCCGGTCTGCTGTAAGGTATATATCCCCAGCCCGAACGCGGTGAGCCCGCCGCCGATAGCTGAGATCAGTTGTCCTGACCACAGAAACAGGAATCTGCCGAAGCCTGTGCCGGATCTATTCATCACCATTGCCCGCTTCCACTCCACCGGAGCCGCCGAACATCTGCATCACACTCATCAGACTTCCGCTCCCGGCACCGAGCAGCCTTTCCACATTGGCGATGAAGGCCAGAATGCGTGACATACGCTCCTCTGCCGTCATTTCAACTATGTCATTATCAAAAATGGTGGTGGCATAGACAACAACCATCTCCATACACTCATACGGATAGGGAGTATTGAATATTCCCTGCTCTATCCCCTCGCTGATGATGGAGGCCAGAATGGGCGGAACGCTGCGGATGACCGCCTTCTGAACCTTCTGATGCATCAGCGCATTCTGCGGCTTGTGGATATGCTCCATAATCTCCGTGCTGCTGCCGTCTCCGCTGCTGATGTTCAGCGCCATGACCGCACGGAGAATCCGCTCAATGACGGGGATGCTCTTGTCTTCAGCAACCTGCTGCGCGGCATGAAGGATAGTGGCATTCGTCCGCTCAATCAGCGCGTCCATAATATCCTCCTTCGACTTGAAGTGATAATACAGTGTCCCGCGCGCAATGCCGACCTTGCCCAGAATATCGCCCGTGCTGGTACCGTCGAAGCCCTTCTGTCCGAACAGCTCCTCTGCTGCATCCAGAATCTCATTTCTGCGGGCTTCTGCTTCTTTTACAACTCTCATGGTCATGTCTCCTTGTGGTAAAGCTGGGATTGTACTAACTTTGGGTGTAACTGTACATGCATCTTTGGGTGTAACTGTAGCTTTATTTGTAAATAAACAATCACCGACCGACTGTCTGTCGGTAAGTGATTATAGCATAGCATGCTTTTCTGAAACAAGGTAGCTTAAATTTTGCATATACATTTGTCCCGTGCACCCACGCACCCTCACAGCAGTAATTGTAATCGGTTTTTCGCATACCGCACAGCAGGGATTCTCCATGATCAGAGAATCCCTGCTTCACGCTCGCATTGTGCCAGAACCTTCTCCAGCCCGTTCACCAGGCTTTTGAGCACCATCAGCTTGCTTCCAGAATCAAGCCGGTAATAGTTACGGGTGCCTTCTTTTTGTACGCTAACTATCTCCGCTTCTATCAATATTCTCAGATGATGGGACACGGCCGGACGGGAAAAGTGGGTGATCCCTCTTATCTCGCCTACACGCATGCCCGGATCTTGCGGCCCTTGCAGCAAGGCCATCAGGATGGCTTGCCGGGTCTCGGCACCGACCGCGTTCAATACCTTCAGTGAATTCTTGAATTGAGATACCAGCTCATTCATAAGCTCCTGATCCATGAAAATCCCTCCTATGTGCTTCATCGTTACGAATCCTATCGTTTCGTTCAGCGGCTCATCCCTGGAGCAGTGACCAGAATCTTGCTGGCCAGGGCTATCATCTGTGCCCGCTCTTCCCCGGTAAGACCATCGGTTACCGCCGTAATCTGCCGCTCGATCTGCTCCCCGACCTCGTGAATAATCTTCCAGCCTGCCGGAGTAGCCTTCACATTGAATGCCCGCCGGTCACTCTCTGATACGGTACGCTCTACCAGCCCGCGGCGCTGCGCCCGGTCAACGAGCCCTGTAATACTGGATTTGTCGAGGCCCAGATGCTTGGCCAGCTGCAGCATTCCCGGCTCCCGGTCGCGCAGTATCCCCAGCAGACGGATCTGAATGATCGACAGATCATGCTCCGTTCCTATCCGGGCAAGGATATTCTGCACCAGGAAGGATAGCTGCACAAGGCTGTCTACCATCGACAGATCATCCAGCTTATCAAAAGAATTATCGTAACCGCTCATTGATTTCACTCCGCACTTTTGTATATTTCAGACCTGTTCGCTCCTATTGTACCACAGCAGCCGTTGACTTTGTACGTAATACAAACTATATTGTTTGTATTACAAACTTTTTAGTTTGTTTCACAAACCAAAATTACTCACCCGGGTAACTATCCGGGTAAATGGAGGCCTATTTATGTACGCTGCTATTGTAAGATCCTTCGATTCAGGTCCGAAATACGAAAAGCTTGCAGCTCCTGTACCTTCAGGAGAACACGAAGCTCTGGTAGATGTGCTGGCTGCCGGACTACATCTCCGGGTCCGGGCACAAGCCAATGGCTCTCACTACACCAGTACGGATGAACTGCCGCTAATCCCAGGCATTGATGGCGTCGGACGGCTCCCGGATGGCAAGCTGGTCTATTTTGTAGCCGCCGATAATGCCCCGGGATCGTTCGCAGACCAGACCCTCATCGATCTTCGCCGTGCTGTCCCGCTACCCGGAGATGCTGATCCCGTGCTCATCGCCGCCGCGATGAATCCGGCCATGTCCTCCTGGGTAACTCTCCGCCGCCGGGTTCAGGCTAAGCCCGGGTTCAAGGTTCTTATTCTGGGTGCTACCGGCAACTCCGGGCAGATGGCCGTGCAGATCGCCAAGCTTATGGGAGCCAGTCAGATCATCGCTGCCGGGCGGAACCCGGAACGTCTGCGTTCGCTTACACAGTATGGTGCAGATGTAGCCATATCTCTTACCGGGGATCCCGAGACAGTGTCCCGGAACCTCGGCGAAGCCTCAGCTGAAGTGGATATCGTTCTCGACTATCTGTGGGGTGATCCTGCTGCACTCTCCATGCTCCCGATATTAACCCGCCGGTCCGACCGCAGCCGGCTGTTAACCTGGATTCAGATCGGTTCCATGGCAGGCGCGGACGCCGCGATTCCTTCCGCTGCACTCCGTTCTGCCAACTTCCAGATCATCGGCAGCGGCCAGGGGTCCGTCACGCCTGCCGGATATCTGGCCGAATTCCCGGCGTTGATTGAGGCGATTGCAGAGGGTCAGCTTACAGCGAACCCTATCATTTATCCGTTATCTCAGATTGAACAAGTATGGAAGAATCCGCCAGACAATCAGCAGCGTATTGTCTTCGTGCCCTAAAATAAGCAATCCTGAACCCTCCAAGCAAGCTGTGTCCGGGTATTGTCAAGCTACGTTACTCCTACTGTAACTTCTGTTCTTGAACATTCTGGAAAGTAAGTGATAGACTTAGCAGGATATCCTTTTTGAAGGAACCTTTTAAGGAATCATACTTACGCATCATAGAACAGGGGGCCGAGGAGCAGTTGGCGATATATCTGGTAAGACACGGCAAGGATGACGAAGGATATCGCGGCGGATGGAGCCAGCGGGGACTAAATACCCAAGGCTACAGACAAGCCGAGAAGCTGGGCTGTTTTTTGAGAGAGAATTCGGCTTCATTCCCTATACAACGTATAGTCAGCAGCGATCTGCAGCGGGCGCTGGATACAGCCGGCGAGCTGGCAAGAGAGCTAGAATTACCCTTGGAGCGCAATATGGATTGGCGGGAGATGAACAATGGTGTGATCGCCGGCATGCCGAACGAAATCGTGAATGAACGTTACCCCGGCTTATACTTCTCAGGACTGCGGATGGACGAGCGTTACCCTGACGGAGAGAGTCCGCTCGAATTCTTCACACGGATTCAAGAGACCTTCACCCGGCTCAGCGAAGAGTATGCGGACAGCGGCCCTGATGATAACATAATTATTGTTACACACGGCGGTGTCATAAATATCATCTATCACATCATCAAAGGGATCGACTGGAATAACCGGGGCAGTAAATTCCCTGCTTCCTATGCCAGCCTGCACAGAATCGGGCTGGTGGACGGAAGATGGAGCCTGTCGCTGGAAAATTATACGGTCTAGCTGCTGCCGCCAGCTTTGCGTTTCGCAGCAGCCTCCACCCAATCAACACAACAGCACACGCCCGGCTGCCGAGCTTCTGCTCTCTGCTGCCGGGCGTGTGCTGTTAATAATGCTCAGGACGTATAATTCTGCCCCAGCCCTAGACTGCTTAGCAGTTGTCTATAAGCAATGGAGGTGCGGTCTGCCGGAATATGGGCTTCAGCCTGCAGATCCAGCGGGAGATCCTCCGGCGTCTGCGACTCCACCATCTCCGCATCCTCCTGGAACACCTGCAGATTGAATTTCACCGTGTCCTCTAAGGGCGTATTCTTATCAAAATTCCGCGAGATCGGGCAGAACAGCCGGGTATAACGGGCCGATACCGGAGAAGCACAGTTCAGAATCTTCAGCCTGCCCTCATCCGGGAAATAGACAGTTAGCGAAGCGGCGAACGGTGCGAATACACGGAACTCCCGCAGCCACTGGAAGCCTTCCGGCGCAGGATTCTCCTGCCCTTTGCCATAGTTGCTGACCGTGCTCCAGTATTCGGCCACCAGCTCCGTCTCCCCTTCACGCCACACCTTGTACTGGGGAACCTCTGTATTATTGCGGTCACCGAAGGTTGCCGTATGCACGTAAGCGAAATGGGATACATCAAGGAAGCCTTCCATCTGCCGCCCGGACGAGCCGGCAATATCGAAGCTCGGGATCAGAATATTAATATAGTCGGGATCATCCCAGGCCGGGAAGGCGGGAATCTGCTCCGGCGCATCTGCCAGGCAGGTCCAGATCAGACCGTAGCGTTCGATGGCCGGATAGACAATCAATTTCAATTTAGGCGAGATTTTGGCGCTTGGATGTGCCGGTACCGCAGTACATTTCCCCTCACAATTATAGCGGAACCCGTGATACGGGCAGACAATCTCCCCGTTCTCCACCCATCCCTTACTCAGCGGGGCTCCCCGGTGAAAACACAGATCCCGGGCAATAACCACCTTGCCTCCGCTGCGGTAGCATACCAGCTTCATATCCAGCAGCTTCACGGCCACCGGCTGATCCTGTACCTCTGCTGCTGTAGCCACCGGATACCAGTACTGGGCCAGAATACGCCAGTCTTCTGGTGAGAAGGTGCAATCACGCGGGAGTTCAAGCTCTGCCTGCCGTTTCTTTTCCTCTATCATGGCTGCCCCACCTCTCCATATATTATAGATACATAAGATTGCTTAATTATATGTCAGAATAACTGACTTGTTGAGTGTATTTTAAGCTAATTTCATTATGACAATCAATTATTTCGCTGAATATTTTGTATTCGAGCCTAAAATCAGCTATTTAATGTTATGCAAAGTGACATATAAATTGATTTCTAATACCCTTAAAATGCATGATTGACATTTCGAAGCTGCTGATTATAATAAGGTTATATTCCTTACACGGACTGTTACTGGGCAACCAGGCATGACCGAAAACGATTACATTTTTTTGTAATCCTTTTCGGTCATTTTTATTTGGCGGGGAGGTGAGTATGTATGAAGGTCATCAAAAAAGTGAACAACAATGTAGCTATTGCTATTAATGACAACAATGAGGAAGTGTTTGTGGTTGGCAAGGGCGTTGGTTTCCCAAAGACCCCCTATCAGTTGACTGAAACCGATATGGTGGTGGAGAAAATCTTTGTCGCTCCCAAAAACATCCGCATGTACGACTTGTTGAACAGCATTCCGATTGAGCATATCTATCTGGCGGAAGAAGTCATTACCATGGGCAGCGACATTCTGCATAAGACGTTCAATACCAATCTGCTGCTCACTCTCTCTGACCATATAAGCTTTGCTCTGGCCCGTACCCGTGAAGGTGTCTCCATCAAGAATCCGCTGGAATGGGAAGTGCGCACCCTATACCCGGATGAGACCCGTGTAGGTGAAGCTGCAGTCCGGTTAATTGAAGCTACAGCGGGAGTCCGTCTCCCGGCAGCCGAAACGACCCTGATTGCCTTACATTTTGTGAATGCCCAGGTGGGGTCTGGAGAAATGAGCGATACAACCAAAATTACCACCGTTACCGGCGAGATGCTGTCCATCATCAAATACGCGCTGAAAATTGATTTTGAGGAAGAGTCCATTCACTTCATGCGCTTCGCCACCCATGTCCGCTATTTCATCATGCGGCAGATGAGCGGCAAGTCGCTGAAGAAAGAGAATGAAGCGTTGTTTGAGATGGTAACAGAGAAATTCCCGCGTGAACTGGAGTGTGTGGAGAAGATCGCGGCATTCCTGCAGAACAATTACGGCTGGAGCTGCACCAATGATGAGAAGCTGTATCTGATTCTTCACATTCAAAGGTTAATCTCCAACGACTAGCCGGCCCTGCCCGATAATTGCATACTATGAATTGGACTGTTACTGATTCGATCAGGCATGACCAAGCACACGGGAATGACGATTCCCTGGCTTGGTCATTTTTTTATTCCCAGACTACTTTATGTAAGGAGAATGGTCATGAATAACAAGGAATTGGCCCAAAACGTACTGGAGCTTGTAGGCGGCGAACGTAATATCTCATCGCTCACCCACTGTGCAACACGGCTGAGATTCGTGCTTAAAGAAGACAGAAAGGCCGATCTGAAGGCGCTGGACCGACTTGAAGGCGTACTGAAGGCGCAGAATGCAGGCGGGCAGGTTCAAGTGGTGGTCGGGAACAAGGTAGATGCTGTGTATGCTGAGCTGCGCAATCTCACCTCGGGGAACCTCCAGAGCGAAGACGGAGATGCAGCTCCCAAAAAGAAACAAAATCCGGTAAATGTGGTGCTTGAGACGATTGCAGGCATCTTCACTCCAGTGCTCCCGGCCTTGATCGGCTGCGGTATGATCAAGTGCGTGGCTACAGTATTGGCAGCGCTAGGATGGATGGAAGGCTCCGGGTTCCTGTCCATCGTCAATATGATTGGCGATCTGATTTTCTACTTCCTGCCCTTCTTCATCGCTGTAAGTGCTGCCCAGAAATTTAAAACCAATCCGTATCTGGCCGTTGCGCTTGCTGCCGGATTAATGCATCCCGTGATTCTGGATGGCGCAGCCAAAATTGCCGAAACCGGCGTGAAAACAATCGATTTCCTCGGCATGCCGATCCTGCTGATGAAATATTCCTCGTCGGTGATTCCAATCATTCTGGGCGTGTGGGTCATGAGCTACCTCTACCCTGTAGTGGACAAATTCATCCCCAAGTTTCTGCGGGTGCTCTTAACTCCAATGATTGTATTGTTCATCATGATCCCGCTGGAACTGATCGTACTTGGACCGGTCGGATCTTATATCGGTACTTGGCTGACCGACGGCATCAACTACCTGTATGCAACCGTTGGCGTATTGGCAGGTACGATTCTCGGGTTCTTCAAGCCCATTATGGTTATGTTTGGCATGCATTACGCCATTATGCCGATCCAGATTCAACAGATTGCCAGCATAGGCTCGACCATGCTGCTGCCGGCCTCTCTTGCAGCTAACCTGGCCCAGGCTGGAGCCGCCTTCGGTGTTTTCGTCCTCACCAAGAGCAATACGATGAAATCCGCAGCCGGGTCCAGCGGTTTCACCGCCCTGTTCGGTATTACCGAGCCGGCGATTTACGGCGTTAATCTTCGTTACAAACGGCCGTTCTTTGCCGGGTGTGCGGCAGCCGGACTCGTAGGCGGTTTCTACAGTATTGTTCATGCGAGTGCAAATGCCATCGCCCTTCCGGGAGTCTTGGCCCTGGGAACGTATACAGCAGACCGTTACGTCTATATTGTGATCGGGTCCATCGCAGCAGTCGTTCTGGGATTTGTATTCACCTTGCTCGCAGGCATCAAGGAAGATGCGGGCGGGCAAGCCACTACGAAGGCTAAGAAGAACGCCGCTTCGCCGGCAGCCACTCAGGATGCCACCCCTTCGGTATCCCGCGCTGCGGATACCGCTGGTATGCTGATCGTCAGTCCGATGACAGGTGAAATTAAGCCGTTAGCCGAGGTTGAGGACCAAGCCTTTTCTCAGGAGCTGATGGGCAAAGGCATTGCCATTGTGCCGAGTGAAGGCAGAGTGTATGCCCCTTTTGACGGAGTGGTTGAGGCATTGTACAGAACCAAGCACGCCATCGGGCTTAAAGCTGCTAACGGCGTAGAAATACTGATTCATATCGGCGTAAATACGGTGAGCCTGAAAGGCAAACATTTCAAATCCTATGTAGAGCAAGGACAAACCATACAAGCTGGTGATCTGCTGGTGGAATTCGATCCCGCAGGAATTATTGCCGATGGGTATCCTACCATTACCTCTATTGTCGTGACCAATATGCAGCAGTTCGCCGATGTACTGACGGCCTCAGATAGCGGTTCAATCCAAGAAGGCGAAGCACTGCTGAAACTGATTCCGTAACTCATACAATTAAGGAGGAACACTATAATGACGCAATCTTTGTTTCCGGAAGGCTTCCTGTGGGGAGGCGCTCTCTCCGCCTGTCAGGCGGAGGGTGCTTACAATATAGACGGCAAGAGCCTGACCATTCCTGATGTGATGCAATTCAATAAGAATAACGATCGTAAAGTAACCAAGCAGATGAAGATTAACCGCGAGATGATTGAAGAGGCCAAAAACGATCCGGATACGGTTAAATATCCAAAACGCCGCGGCATCGACTTTTACCACACGTTCCGTGAGGATATCGCTCTGTTCGCCGAAATGGGCTTCAAGGTCTTCCGTTACTCCATCGCATGGGCCCGTGTATTCCCGGGCGGAGACGATGCCGCCCCGAACGAGAAGGCATTGCAATTCTACGATCAGGTGATTGAGGAGTGCCTGAAGCACGGCATGGAGCCGCTGATCACCATTAGCCATTTCGATACGCCGATCGTGCTGATTGACAAATTCGGCGGCTGGTATAACCGCAGGCTGGTGGACTTATATGTCAACTACTGCGAGGTGTTATTCAAGCGTTACAAGGGCAAAGTAAAGTATTGGGTGACGTTCAATGAAATCAATATGAGTGTCAAAGCCGGAGCAAAAACACTCGGAATTATCGAATACGATGCACCGAATTATGAGGAAATGCTGTTCCAGGGGTTACACCATCAGTTCGTAGCAGCATCCAGAGCAACCCGGTTGGCACATGAGATTGATCCGGGTAACCAAATCGGCAGCATGGTCGCTTACTTCACGACCTATCCGTACACCTGCAAACCGGAGGATGCCCTCCAGATGCAGAAGGATGACCAGATGAAAAACCAGTTCTTCCTCGATGTCTTGAACCTGGGCAAATATCCTTATTACGCCAAGACTTATTTCAAAGACAAAAATATCACGCTGCACATCGAGGATGGCGATCTGGATAGCATCCGTGCACATACGGCGGATTACGTTGGTATGTCCTACTACAACTCCATGATCTCCAGCAGTGACACAGAACAGCTCGAACTGACGGCAGGCAACGTACACAGTGTCTATAAAAACCCGCATTTGCCGGAAAATGAGTGGGGCTGGCAGATCGACCCTGTTGGGCTGCGGTATACGTTGAATCTGGTGTATGACCGCTACAATAAGCCTGTGTTTATTCTGGAGAACAGCTCAGGCTTCTACGACAAGTTGAATGAAGACGGTACTGTGAACGATCCTTACCGCATAGAATTCTTGAGAAAACATATCGAACAGATGGGGCTGGCCATTCAGGATGGTGTCGAAATGATAGGCTATACCATGTGGGGGCCGATTGACATGATCAGCTCTTCTACCTCGGAAATGAGCAAACGTTACGGGTTCATCTATGTGGATCAGGATGACTACGGCAACGGGACGATGAAGAGAACCCGCAAGGATTCCTTCTATTGGTATCAGAATGTTATCCGGACGAACGGGGCCGAGCTGTAGGCAGTATGAATATACTACGGTCTGTCCAAAAAATACCCGGCGGTCTGCTCATCGTCCCCATGCTGCTGGCAGCCGCCGTCAACACGGTGTTTCCGCAGCTGTTCGGCATTGGTGATCCTACAACCGCTCTGTTTACCTCCAGAGGAACGATGGTGTTTATCGGCTTGATCCTGTTTGTATCCGGGACGCAGTTGGACCTCCGCCTGCTCCCTGCTACACTGAAGCGCGCCGGGGTGCATGTTCTGGCAAGAATCCTGAT
This sequence comes from Paenibacillus sp. FSL R7-0333, assembly GCF_038000365.1. NCBI lineage: Bacteria > Bacillati > Bacillota > Bacilli > Caryophanales > Paenibacillaceae > Paenibacillus > Paenibacillus sp. FSL R7-0333. Next base: position 2,719,694 of record NZ_JBBOBZ010000001.1, on the reverse strand, counting down.
CGCCTGGCTGATCGGCTGGGCCTTTGTGCAGGGGTTCGGCGCGGAGGGCTTCGGCGGCATCTCTGCCATTGCCTTCATCGCCGTGATGACAAGCTGCAATCCGGGGCTATATCTGGCACTGATGCATTCTTATGGAGATGAGATGGATCAGGCTGCCTTTGGAATTCTGAACCTGATCGCTGTTCCGGTCATTCCAGTCATGATCCTGAATTCGGCCAGCGGGGCAGGAATTGATTATCTTAGCGTGGCGGCCACGCTGCTCCCTTTTGCCGTAGGTATTCTGCTTGGCAATCTTGATGCTAACCTTCAGAGGATGTTTGCTCCGGGAACAGTGATCCTATTGCCATTCCTTGGCATTAGCTTCGGATCTAGCATCAACCTGAGCCTGGCCTTCCGGTCGAGCTTATCCGGCCTGCTGCTAACCTTACTCTTCTTCCTGCTTTGTCTGCTGCCGCTGGTTATGATTGACCGTCACTTGTTAAAACGCCCGGGGTATGCAGCGGCGGCTACCTGTTCAGTCGCCGGTCTATCGATGGTTGTGCCCGGGATGGCTGCCGGTTTTAACCCAGCTTATGCTCCTTATGCGGATACAGCTATAGCACAGATTGCTTTTACTGTTATCCTGACTTCCATCACCATACCTTATGTGGTTAAACGGCTGGCTGTAAAAGTGAACTCGGCCGAAGCCGGCCATTAGCTGCAACCAGAGTCATCCATTGCGGTCCATTGCCTTCCCAGATTCGGGTCTGCGATTGGGCCGCTTTAATTTTTAGCTAAAAATTTAACTAGGTTTCAAATTTTCACTTGCTTTATTAAAGTTATCAGCTATAATAAAAAACATATCAAGCAAAACAAATTACGGAAAACAAAATTCGAGGAGGAATTACAATGACAACACTTAATATCGGAATTATTCTTGGAAGCACACGCCAGGGCCGCGTTAGCCCGCAGGTAGGCGAATGGGTGAAGGGGATCGCTGATGCCCGTGGAGATGCTAATTACGAAATCGTAGATATTGCTGACTTCAAGCTACCGCTGCTCGGGGAGAGCGACAGCTACGCTGAAGCTCAGGCTTGGGCAGCTAAGCTGGCTACCCTGGATGGATTCGTATTCATCGTTCAGGAATATAACCACAGTCTCTCCGGTGCCCTGAAGAACGCACTGGATTCTGCCCGTGAAGAATGGAACAACAAGGCTGCCGGAATCGTCAGCTACGGCTCCGCCGGTGGCGCCCGCGCTGCTGAGCATCTGCGCGGTATTCTCGGCGAATTGTCCGTTGCCGATGTTCGTGTCCACCCGCTGCTCTCGCTGTTCACCGATTTCGAGAATGGCTCGGTGTTCAAGCCGGCTGACCTGCATGCTGCCAATGTCAATGCTATGCTGGATCAGGTCTTGGCTTGGAGCGGCGCGCTGAAGACACTGCGCCAGTAAGAGTTCATTCGAAGCAGTTCCAGATCTGTAAAAGTCTAAACATGAAGCAAGGGGAATCTCCAGCCAAAGGCTGTGGAGATTCCCCTTATTTGTTCTTAGTGATTCTTGGCCTTATCGCGGAAGCAGCCGGCTGATCAGCTCTCTGCGGCTGGATACACCTGTCTTGGCGAAAATGGATTTCAAATGATCCTGTACCGTGTAGGCGGAGATATGCAGCGATTCGGCCAGCTCCTTGGTCGATAACCCCAGCGCCAGCAGCTCTGCCAGCTCCTTCTCCCGCGCGGTCAGGGCGAAGGCTTCGGCCAGCAGCCGGAAGACATCCCCGGAGCGGGCACTCACCAAGGATACGGCGAGCTGTGTCTGCGGGCCGCCAAGCAGGCTTGCGGTAACTGTCAGATACGCCCCGTCGCCGATTGGAAGACTTATTCTTGCCTGAGAAGTCCCGGCTCCGGCGGGCTTCTTCGCGCCGAGCACCCGCAGGCATACGGCACGCACCGGACCGGGAAGCTGCCCTTCTTCCAGCTGCTCCAGGTTCCAGATCTGCTTCAGCCAATAACGGGCTGCTGCATTCGCACTGACCGCTACCAGCCGCTCACTCAGCACTAGAATACCGTTATCCTCCGGCACTGCCCGGTCCGCTCCGGATACCGGCAGGACAGAGGCATACGCACGCAGACGTTCAGCGATCAGCGGAGCTACCGAAGCCAACAAGGCGCATTCCTGCTCCTGAAACGTCGGCTGGCCCAGCGGACGGAATAAGGTCAGGAACCCCCAGCAGACCCCGCCTGTACGCAGCGCCACGCGCAGCTCATCCCCGAATCCGGCGGGCTGCAGCACCTTGCGGTACCGCGCGCTTTTCTCCAGGCTTCCCCCGGTCACTCCGCTTAAGCAGACTGCCGGAATATCCGACACCGCTAACTGCTCATACTTCATATAATCCTCATGCAGATATTCATACTCGAACAATAGCGGATGAACCTCTTCAAGTCCCTGCTCCGTGACCGCCCCTGTGGTTAAAAGCGTGTGCGGATCTACTGTCGTACAACAGGCCGCAGCGAATGGAACCAGCAGGCGGAGCCTGGCAATCACCGCTTCGCGGTACTGCTGTGAATCCAGAACCGGACCACCCCGGGCAGGGTCAAGCTGTAGAATGCTTCTCATAACCTCGTTCATCTTCTGTCCTCCCCGAAATCCCACAAATGTGGGATAGTCTGCCGCCCGCCAAATCAGGATAATAATATGTAAAGTTAATTATACCGCAGATTCTGCAATCCACCACGAAGGACGGGAATACTCATGAAAACAGATATTGTAGTAATCGGCGGCTACGGGCATGTCGGGTCACAGATATGCCGGCTACTCGGGGCACAGCACCCCGGCAAAGTCTACGCGGCAGGAAGAAACCTGAACAGGGCCGAGGAATTCTCCCGCAGTACCGGCGGATATGTGAAGCCGCTGCGCCTGTCGGCAGAGAAGCCGCTTCCCCCAGAGCTGCTGGGGAAGGTCAAGCTGGTCGTCATGTGTCTGGATCAGCAGGACACCCGGCTGGCCGAAGCCTGCCTCCAGAGCGGCACCCATTATGTAGATGTCTCGGCAAGCGGAGACTTCCTGACTATGCTGCAAAGGCTCGACCCTGTGAAGCATAAGCTCAAGGCGGCAGCAGTGCTGAGTGTCGGCCTCGCACCAGGGCTAACCAATCTGCTTGCGGCAAGGGCCGTCCAGGAGCTGGACCATACAGAGCAGATCGACATCTCGATCATGCTGGGACTGGGTGACAGCCATGGACAGGCGGCTATGGAGTGGACGGTGGACAACCTTGGAGCCGACTTCGAGATTACCGAACACGGCAGACCGCGCATCGCCTCAAGCTTCACGGAGGCTAAGACTGCGGATTTCGGGTTTGCTCTGCGGACGCATAGAGCCTACCGTTTTCCTTTTTCGGATCAGATGACTCTGCCTCAGACCCTTGCCGTACCTTCCGTCTCGACCCGGCTCTGCTTCGATTCACGGAGCATGACCTCAGCCGCAGCGCTGCTGCGCCGCACCGGACTCTCCCGTCTGCTGCGTAACCGGACACTCCGCAACCTCGCGGTCCAGGCGTTCACCCGCTTCCGCTTCGGCTCCGAGCGCTACGCGGTCAAAGTCGATGCCTGCGGCACGAAGGATGGCAGGCCCGCCTCCAGAGAATACGGAATTACAGGCGTACATGAAGCATCCATCACGGCGGCAACGGCTGCTGGAGTCGCCTTGAGACTCTATGAGTCAGCACCGTCTCCCGGTGTCTATCATATTGAACAGCTATTCTCCCTTGATTCCAACGGGGAACAATGTTCGCTAATCCCGTCCGTCTCCGGCGGAACCGGGCCGTCCTTCCGTTATCCGCTGGACGGCCTGGCTTATTGGACACGGTCCGGCAGGCCATGATGGCCTTAACTGTGTTCCCCGCCGCGCCGCCCGGCCTTAACATGCTTAAGCTGGGCGACAATAATCACGCTGATAATCACCAGCAGGAACCATGAGCTGATCTTGCCGAAGCCGACCAGCTGCCAGCTCCCGTGCTGGTCCGGGTATTGCCACGCCCCCAGGAAGGTCGCAATATTCTCGGCCAGCCAGATGAAGAAGCCTACAATGGCAAAAGCCAGCACAAGCGGCATCCGGTACGTCTTGCCCTGCACCCGGTAGATGATCCAGGTTCTCCAGAATACCACTACTACCAGAGCTGTCAGCCACCAGCGGAAATCCGGAATATAGTGGTGGGTGAAGAAGTTCAGATAGATCGCTCCGCCCAGCAGTCCCGCAGCGGCAAGACCCGGCCAGCCGGTCAACTCCATCCTCAGCCTGCGCCAGATCTGGCACATGTAGCTTGCCACACTGGCATACATGAATCCGCTGTACAGCGGCACACCGAGCAGCTTCGCATAACCGGGGTCCGGGTAGGCCCAGGAGCCCATTCTTATTTTATACATCTCCAGCACCAGTCCAATCCCATGAAACACACAGATGACCTTGATCTCATCCAGCGTCTCCAGCCCGCTCCGGTACATCAGATACTGTACAGTAAGCAGGATTAGCAGAATCAGATCATAGCGGTGGATGAACGGCAGCTCTGCTGTCCGGGTCAGGATTAACGTTCCAAAGATCGCTACAGGAAAGATACAGCTCATCGCCTGATGATACCCGAAGTGCAGCAGCCGTTTCATCGATCTCAATAACGTTCCCTCCCCGCTCCCGGCGCTCATTATTCCGTGGTATCCGCTGTATATTCCAGAATATCTCCCGGCTGGCAGTCCAGCGCCTTACATATCGCCTCAAGCGTTGAGAAACGGATCGCTTTGGCCTTGCCGTTCTTCAGAATGGACAGGTTCGCCATCGTAATGCCCACCCGGTCCGTAAGCTCGGTTACGCTCATTTTCCGTTTGGCCAGCATGACATCAATGTTGATTATAATCGCCATGGTCGTCACCTCAGACTGTCAGATCATTTTCAGATTTCAGTTCAATAGCGTCTTTCAAAAGCTTCTGGAGAACTGCCGCGAACACGGCAATGACCAGCGAGGCAAAAATAAGGATCATCCCGATGACGATGATCCCCGGGGCATCATCCTTCTCCGCCATCAGATAGAACAGCGGCATACCTATAACGAATATCCCGCTGATGGCCACTGCGCAGTGCTTGATATTCTTCAGCACCTGTACCGAAGCCTCCGAGAAGGCCATGTTCTGGTCAATATACCCCAGCAGCCTGAAGGTCTGATAGAGCGCAATGTAGAAAGCTACCGCCGCCCCGTATAAATCAATCATGACCAGAGCCTTGAGGTACGCATGCTCCGGATACAGCTCGGCTGCAAAGCCGGCGATGGACGGAACCGCAAAGATGCACAGGGCCAGTGCACCCATGCCCAGCAGAAGAATCACAGCCTTCAAAAAAGTGGTTGAAGCGGGTTTACGTTTCATCAAGACAAGCACCTCACTCATTAATTGTGAGTTCAATTTAACACAGTATTTATCGTTTATCAATATATTTAGATTGAATAATAATATTTAATTATTGTTTTATCATTGCCGGCAGATGTCAATAAACCGCTGTAGCCCGGCTGACAGGGTCTCGTTCTTGCGTGTACAGACAGCAATATGGTTGCTAAGCTGAATACCCTCCACCTGTACCCGGCATAACTGCTTCCACTCCACATAGTCCCGCACAGCCAGCGAGGAGATGAAGTTGGCGCCATACCCTGCCATGACCGAACGAATGACTTCGCCCAACCCGCTGAATTGCAGGGTCACACGCGGCGGCTTCAGGCCGTAGGTTGTACAGAGCGAGACCAGACGCTCCCGGGTGGAGCTGCCTTCCTCACGCATCACGAACGGCTCCTGCATCATCTCCGGCAGCGATACCGTACCATTGGCAAAAGGATGGGAAGGGGCCACTACGAACCACAGCTCATCCTCAAACAGCTCCAGCCAGTCTACATCCTCCGGCTTCTCCTTAGCTCCGCCCCCGTAAAAGGCCACATCTGCTTCATGACGCTGCAATTGTTCAAAGGCCTGCGTGGAATTGGTCGTGGTAATCTCAATCTCCATCTCAGGCTGCCCCGCCTTGAACCGGGCGGCCCAGCCCGGGACCAGGAAATTCGCCGGAAGATAGGTAGCGGCAATGCGCAGCTTCCCCTTCCGTCCCTGGCGGTAATCCTCTACGAACTCTTCAATCCGTTCTTCATAGGTGAAGAGATTGCCTGCCTGCTTCGCCAGCTCTGTCCCGAAGGGAGTCAGCGAGATTCCCCGGCCGCTGGGACTACACAGCGGCAACCCCAAATCCTTCTCCAGCCTCTTGATCTGGCTGGTCACCGCCGGCTGGCTGATCCTCAGCCGGGCAGCCGCCTTCGTAACGCTTCCCGTCTCGGCTACATAATAAAAAAGCCTCAGTGCATGAATGTTCATAAATGCGCTCCTATTCATAGGTTGTATTCATAGGCTTCATTCATAACCAATACTTATGACTATGACATTAACATATATTAGTATTATGAATGATAATCCCTTATATTTAAAGCAGTTCTAATACACCAATATAAAAACACAACTAACGGAGGGATTCACATGGAAGAACAAAGTAAATGGAGTAAGGTCGATACCTATTTCAGTGACAGGCTGCTGGCGGCAGATCCGGTCCTAGACGCTGTGCTGGATGCGAATGCCGGGGCAGGCTTACCGGCGATTGATGTCGCTCCGAATCAGGGGAAGCTGCTGTATCTGCTCGCCCTTATGAAGGGAGCGTCCAACATTCTGGAGATCGGCACCCTGGGCGGTTATAGCACCATCTGGCTGGCGCGGGCATTGCCGGAGACGGGCAGGCTGGTCTCGCTGGAATTCGAGCACAAGCATGTTGTAGTAGCTGAGGATAACCTGAGAATGGCGGGGCTGGCAGACAAGACAGAGGTAATTGAAGGCCCGGCGCTGGATTCGCTGGCGCTGCTGGAAGCCCGGGGCGATGAGCCGTTTGATTTCATCTTCATTGATGCCGACAAGCCTAATAATCCGCATTACCTGAAGTGGGCGCTGAAGCTGGCCCGGCCGGGCGCGGTCATTGTGGCTGATAACGTAGTGCGTGACGGCGAGGTTATTGACCCGGGCAGTAAGGATGACCGGGTTCAAGGTATCCGACAGTTCATGGAGCTGCTCGCCGCAGAGCCGCGTATAGATGCTACTGCAATACAGACGGTCGGCAGCAAGGGCTATGACGGCTTCGTGCTCGGGATTGTCACCACACAAAATAACCCCTAAGGATAACGAATAACCCGCAGGCAAGGATAGCAGTGCTTATCCGGCCTTGCGGGTTATTGGTTGTTGCGGGCTCTTTTTCGCACACAGGCATCCGCTTATTCCTTCGACAAGCCCTCAATCACCTGATCGATATTCCACTTAATCATCTTCAAATAGGTGTCGCCGTCTTCGCCTTCCTTAGCCAGAGAATCCGTGAAAATCTTGGAGTGCACCGGCACCCCGGTCTCGCGGGATATGGTCTCCATTGTCTTGGGGTTGACGCTCGTCTCCAGGAATAACGCCGGAATCTGCTTCTCCTTGATAATGCCGATAATCCGGTTCATCTGCTCCGGTGTTCCCTGGCTGTCCGTGTTGATCTCCCAGATGAAGGCGGACTCGAAGCCATAGGCCTTGGAAAAGTATTTGAAGGCCCCTTCACTGGTCACCAGGACACGCTTCTCCTGCGGGACCTTGCTCACGGCTTCCTTGGCATACTGATCCAGCTCGGTCAGCTCCTTCACATACGCGGTCTGGTTATCCAGATAATACTGCTTGTTGTCCGGGTCCCGTTCGATCACACGCGCGGTAATGACGTCCACATACTTGACCGCATTTTGTATATCCAGCCAGGCATGAGGGTCAACCTGGGATTCCTTCCCCTTCTCGGTTAGGTACATCGGCGCAACCTCTTCAGAGACGGCAAACGCGGCCGCTTCCTTTTTCGTCACCTTGAGCAGATCCTGGAACCAGCCCTTCCCGGTCTCCAGATTCAAGCCGTTATAGAAAATAAGGTCCGCACTCGACACCTTGCCTGTATCTGCGGGCAGCGGATCATACATATGCGGGTCTGTGCCGATAGGCACCATGCTATAGACCTCCGCTTTATCTCCGGTGATATTCCGGGTCATGTCGGCAATAATCGAATACGTGGCCACGATCTGCAGCTTACCGTCATCCGCTCCCCCCTTACTGGTGTTGGAGCAGGCTGCTAGTAGTAGAAGGAGTACGGATGCCGATAGTATTTTGAACAGTCTCATGCTTGCTTCAATCCTTTCCGCAGAAAATTATTTTTGGGCGATATGATGAATGAAATGCTGAACAGGGTGACGCCTACCAGCACGATTGTTGCACTTGTCGGCAGATTGTAGCGGAAGCTCACGTATACGCCGATGATCCCCGAGGCTGCCCCTACTGCAGAGGCTAAAACGATCATATGCAGTAATGAATTAGACCACAGATACGAGGTGGCTGCCGGGATGACCAGCATGGCGATGACCAGCACAATCCCGACCTGGGACAAGGAGGAGACGGTCACTACGGAGAGCAGCATCATCAGCAGATAATGATAAAAGCCGGTCTTCAGCCCGTAAGCCTTCGCTACCACGGGGTCGAATGAGCTGATCAGCAACTCTTTATACAGCAGTGTAATAATAGCAAGCACCGCCAGCATGATGATGAAGGATTGCAACAGCTCGGATTGCGGAACGGCCAGAATGTTGCCGAACAGAATATGAGTGAGATCCAGCCCGCTGCGGGCGAACGTAATCAGAACAATGCCGAGTGCAAAGAAGGAGCTGAGAATGATGCCGATGGAGGTATCGCTCTTAATATTGCTGCGGCTGGTGATGAATTGAATGAGAATAGCGGCTAACAGGCCGAACAATGAAGCGCCCAGCAGGATGTTAATGCCCAGAATATAAGACAGGGCGACGCCCGGAAGCACCGCGTGAGATAAGGCATCGCCCATCAGCGACATTTTGCGCAGAACGATGAAGCTGCCGAGCGCCCCCGAGACAATCCCGAGAATAATCGCTGATAACCCGGCGTTAATGGCGTACACTGGAATATTCAGCAGGCTGGATAAGGACTCAAGCATGAGCGGCACCTCCCGCCCCCTGGATCATTACATTGCCGAGGGATGTACCGTAAGCTCTGCGGATGTTCTCCGTGGTGAAGGTATCCTGCACATCTCCGAAGGCGATTAGCTGCTTGTTGAGCAGAATGATTTTGTCAAAATATTCTTCGACCTCATGCAGATCATGATGCACCACCAGGATGGTCTTGCCTTCCTCGCGGAGCTGCTTGAACAGGTTCACAATGATGCGCTCGCTGACCATATCAATGCCCACAAACGGCTCATCCAGGAAAAACACACTGGCCTCCTGGGCCAGCGCCCGGGCGATAAACACCCGCTGCAGCTGCCCGCCGGACAAATTGCTGATCTGCTTATCCGCAAGGTCACCGATCTCCACCATCGCCATGCTGCGCTCCGCAATATTCCGCTCCTTCTTGCCCGGACGCCGGAACAGCTTCAGGTTCGGATAAGTTCCGGTCAGCACCGTATCCTTCACTGTAATGGGAAAAGTCAGGTCAATATCGTTCTTCTGCGGCACGTAGGCGATATTCCGTCTGTACAGGGCGATGTCCTTCCCCTCTGCCTTCACCGTTCCGCTTCTCTTCTTGATCACGTCCAGCAGCGCCTTAATGAATGTGGATTTACCGGCGCCATTGGGCCCGATAATGCCTACCGAATGCCCGAAAGGGATATCGAGCGTCACTCCTTCCAGCGCCGAATGGCCGAAATAATCAACATTTAAACCTTTAATCTGAATCATGTCAGCACCCCGTCTCTTATTTGGTCTATCTAGTCTTTTTAGGTTTTGGGATTGGCCGCAACTTGAATTATTCAGTTCAAACTATCTAGCCTATTAATATGTCTATTGTTTCTCATCTGCATATATGTTTCCTTCGGGAAACTTTTATTCTTATGGATAATATATTTGATCATAGGCAAATTGTCAACGGTAATTTAAATTTAAATTACCGTCGTGGCGTTGGTTAATGTTCAGGGGCAGCGCCTCCCTCTTAGCGGCAAACAGGTGGAAAAACGTATCTTAATTAGCCCACTTCAGGCAAATGCATGGCAACAAGTGGAAATAGTGCAACTAAAATAGTTTGTTTGGGCTTCTGCGGCTAAATAGGCTGAAATTAAGTGTTGTTTATACAACTGTTGTCCGGGAAGCGCTCATTCGTTCATCAGCAAGTGGAGGAAATCCACCTATTTCCTGCGGTAAACGCCACTCTACCTCGGCGCGCACATTGTGTTCGCTTTTTCGCCTACATCCAGCTTACGTTCACCCGCTCCACACCTCCGCATAAGCAAGCTATCCTCCTGTTCACCCACCCTATCAACAAAAAAGCCCAACCCGGTTGCCGCGTGCGCGGACATCCTGATCAGACCGATGGAAGTTGCTCTATTCATCATTCATACTACCACTACTATTCTCCTAGCTATGCCTCAAAAATCTCCTCCAGCACCCGCCCGTCCCCCGGCCCGAACTCCATCCCCAGAATCCGTCCCATCGTCGGGGCGATGTCGACCATCTCCAGGTCACCGATGGGGTAGCTCTGCTTGATCCCGGCCCCTGCGATGACGAGATTGCAGCGGTACCCGCTTGCATCCGGCGAGTAGCCATGCGTAGCATAGCGTATACCTTCAGCCTGCAGATCGGTGATCAGCGTGTCCGCCAGCGCCTCATCGAAGCTGTAGCCCCGCTGTGCTTCAAGCATGACTTTTGCCACCGGGCTGGCGTGGAGCTGCTTCAGCATTTCTTCCGTATATACACTCTCGATTCCTGATGCTCCTTCACGCCTGTATTCATCCACCACCGCCAAGGCCAGCCGCTGCGCTTCCTCATCTCCGGGCTGCACATGCAGATAAGCTGAACCGCCGCCGCTCTGGAAGTAGGCCCGCCACTGCATCACGCCGTCCTTCTCATGGATCAGCCCCTTAGCCTGCAAAAGGTTGTTCAAATGCACCTTGTAGCGCACGTTGAACTGACCATGATCACCCAGTACCATAATTACCGTCTCCTCCCGGATTCCGGCATCCTCTACCGCCTGCATGATCTCACCCAGCCGGTTGTCCATCCGCAGGATAACATCGTCTACTTCCCCGTTGTCCGTGCCGTACATATGCTTGGTGTCATCCAGGTCGATTAGATGCATCATGAGCAGGTTCGGCTTATGCCGCTTAATTGTATCGGCGGCGCACTTCGTGGTGAAGTTATCAAGCTGCGGCTGGCCGATGCCCTGCCTGATCCGTCCGTATTTCAACTCCAGCCGGGCGCAGTACAGGGGACTGCCGCTTCGCAGTATCTTGAGCGCCTGATTCTCCCCTTTTAGCGCCCGAATCTCTGGAATATTATACTGAATCGAGGACTTGCCGCTTACCGGCCAGAGCAGTCCCGCCGTACTCAGACCCGCCTTACGCGCGGCATCATAGATCGTTGGCACCTGGACTGCCTCCCGGAACCAGAACCAGCGCTGCTCCTCCTCCGGCACGAACGGCTGCAGCGGATTGTTGTGATAGATGCCGTGTTTATCCGGGTAGACGCCGGTAGCGATGGTCGTATGTACCACGTAAGTGAGCGTGGGATAGACACTTCTGAGACGGTTGCTGTAGGCACCGCTGGTGATCAGCTTGGACAGATTGGGCAGGCGGCTGGCCATCTCCCAGTGATCTTCAGAGAAGGCATCATAGGAAATGACGATCAGATGCTTGGCTGCCGAGGGTGGTGGCGGTTGCAGTCCAGTAGATTCCATACTATGTCCCCTTTGGCAATGTGATGAAGATGAAGAAGCCGATCAGAAAGAGCGGAATAATTGACAAAATACTGTAGCGGGCATCCCCGGTCAAGGTAGTGGTCAGAGACATTAAGGCAGGGCCGAGAATCGCCGCGAACTTGCCGAAGATATTATAGAACCCGAAGAATTCGTTGGAATTCTCCTTCGGGATGATTTTGGCGAAATAGGACCGGCTAAGCGCCTGAATACCGCCCTGTGCCGAGCCGATCAGCGCACCCAGCAGGAAAATATGCCATACCGAGCTAATGAAGAACGCTGCGATACAAGAAATAACGTAGGTGAAGATCCCGGCAATAATCAGATTCCGGGCGGAGTAGGTTTTGGCCAGATTACCATAGAGAATCGCGCAGGGAAAGGCAATAATCTGGATGATGAGCAGAATTCCCAGCAGCGTGAAGGTATCCAGGGCATCTGTGCCGAGGACGGAGGTGGCGTAGGGTACGACCATTTTGATAATCGTGTCTACTCCGTCAATATAGAAGAAGTAGGCGAGCAGGAACACAAAGACGATTCGGTGCTGGCGGATATTCCTGAAGGTGGCAGCGATACGCTGGAAGCTCTTGGAAACAGGCTTCGGCTCAGGCTCGATATAATATCTCTGCTTCACATCGCGGATCATCGGCACCGTAAGCAGCCCCCACCAGAGCGCCGTAATGATGAACCCGATCTGGTAGCCGATGGCCTTGTCCATCCCCAGCAGGAAGATCAGCAGCAGACTGATGCCGAACGGAATACAACTGAAGATGTAGCCGTAGGCGAACCCTCGGGTAGACACCTTGTCCATCCGTTCATCCTCCGTAATATCCACCAGGAAGGAATCGTAGAAGATGTTGGACCCGGCGAAGCCGACCGCTGACAGAATGTAAAAGGCGATGAGCAGCTGCCATTGACCGCTGTCCGGGGACACGAAGGCCAGGGAGGCGGTGGCAAGGATACCGAGCGCAGCGAAAAAAATAAAAAACCGCTTCTTCCGGTCCTTATAATCGGCAATCGTACCGAGAATCGGGCTGAGGACCGCGACCAGAATACTGGCGATGGAGTTGAAGTACCCCAGGTCCATGCTGCTGCCCACATTATCAAACATCCCGAAGATAATCGGCAGCAGCGCCGTAGTCACGGCCATCGAATAAGCGGAATTCCCGCAGTCGTACAGAATCCACGATCTCTCCTCTTTGCTTAGCTTCATCTCATCTTCTCCTCTTATAACCGATTGTTTCAGTTATATCACGCCAACATATTAAGGATGTTAATGGGGTGTAAAATCACGGGCGGATCTGCTATTACGATTACGTCCATCATACCATAGGCCTTCTTCCCAGGTGATGACTATATCTGAATCCGTTCGAACGGGTCATCAAAAGAGTGCCAATGGTCATCTGACAATGAGCTTGGCATTATCAGCCTCCAGCCGATAATACCAAGCTCGTGTAAGGTTTGATTCGCTCCACGTAAATGTTCCCCCTGTTGTGATCACACCAGGAATTCTTCCGTGGCTGACAGCAGCTCCGCTCCGAATTGGCTCTGCACCCAGGTGTCCGAGTATACCGTATCGAGATACCGTTCTCCCTTATCATGCAGGATGGCGGTGCAGACTGCGCCGGGAGGGATCTCCTCCTTAAGTTGCCGAATAGCAGCAAGCACTGCCCCGGAGGAGGCTCCGGCCAGAATGGATTCCCTGCGGGCCAGCGCCCGGCAGCCCTTCACCATATCGGCGTCGGTCACATGCACAATCCGGTCAATCAGATCCGGTCTGCGCAGCGGGGGCACAATACCGGCACCCAGTCCAGGGAAGTGCCGCTTCTTCGGATGGCCGCCAAAAATAACGCTACCCTCTGCATCCACCGCCACAATCCGGGTCCGCAGTCCATTGTCCTTCACGTATTCTGCCAGTCCGTTTATCGTTCCGCAGGTACTGACACTACAGAACAGGTAATCGACCTGCCCCAGCTCCGTCACGATCTCAGGCATGGTCGTATCATAATGGGATAGATAGTTATTGGGATTGGCATACTGATTCGGCCAATAGCTGCCCGGTATCTCCGCGAGCAGCTGCTGCACACGCTTCAGCCGGGCCGGCAGGAATTCCCCGGTTTCGGGATCAGGGCGGTCAATGAAATCAATAGCCGCACCCAGGGCCTTCAGCAGCTGAAGATTCATCCCGGTGGTTCTGGCATCCACCACACTGATGAAGGTCATCCCGAGCTGCTTACATATCATGGCCAGGCTGATAGCCATATTCCCGGAACTGGATTCAACAATTACTGTCCCCGGCCTGATAAGGCCTTCCTTCCACGCTTCCCGGATCATCCGCAAGGCTGGGCGGTCCTTTGCGCTTCCTCCCGGGTTCATCAGCTCCATTTTGGCGTAGACGCTGAACCCGCTGGCAGCAAACAGATTATCCAGCTTCAGGAGTGGTGTATGTCCGATGGCCGATAAAATCCCGCTGGTAAGCTGAGGCTCTGCCCGCTGCTCCACTGTCTGCGGCTCCGTTTGATCTTTCCGGTAATACAGCTTCTTGTTCTTCACCTGCCCGCCGGCAAGCTCCTCGTTCTCTTCCGTCAGAATGACCTCAATATCGTCAAGCAGATGACTTGCGATCATCAGACCAATCTCCGGGATGCATGCCCTGATCTCTTCCCTGATGACCGGAACGCAGGATGGAGCAGCTGACCTGCTCTGGATATACACGGATAATGCATTATGGCTGACCCCGACCCGGACCCTGGCCTGCTGAAGATGACGGTAGACCACCTGTTCAATATCGTAGATGCTGATTTTCTCCCCATGCTTCAGCTCACGGCCCACCCGTTTGACGATGGACTGGAAGCTCTGCCGCTCCACCCCGTCTACCTGCACGGTCCTGAAATCCCTCACCACATCATAGGTGACAAACCGGAGGGCTGGCAGCAGCTTACGCACGGTTGAAGTTAACACCAGAATGCCTTCGCCGTTACCCAGCGGGTCGAGCCCTTCCCCTAAGATCTCCGTTCCCACAGCTTCGGCAACGATGCCGTCAGCCAGCAGATACCGGCCCAGCTCATGCGAATAATAAGCAATCGTGCCGATTTCAATCGACCCGTACGTATCGGTAATATCCTGCGGCTTCAGGCCGAACAGGCGGGCCATGTTCTGCTGCCACTCGCGGGTAGCGATCTCGCCGACCAGAATGATTTTGCGGATTCCAAACGCCAGGGGGTCCTCTGCAGCATATACGATATGATCCAAGATCGAGGGCATGGTGTACAGCAGGTCGGGCTGGAAAGCCTGAATACGCTCAATATGCTGTTCTACCGGCAACTCGAAGGGAATGGAGCTGTTAACCAATCCCAGCCGTGCAAAAATAGCCAACGCCGTATTCGCAGCATGTCCGGTTCCCATATCCGCCAGCGCCCGGGCACATCCGCTTCCCTGAAGCAATTCCCCGAACAGCCTGGTTTTGATATCGATATAATGCTGTTCATCCTCTTCCGAATAGACGATTGATTTACGCCGTCCTGTACTGGTGCCCGAGGTCCGGTAGACGGCATGGGCAGCATCGGGCTCGTTGTTATAATAATGAATATCCAGCAGATCCGAAGTCATAAGGGGAAGCTGCTCCAGACTGTAATTCAAGTGCTCATTGCCGATAAGATCCTTGTACCAGGGGAAGTACCTGATTACTTCGTTTACTTTATCCCGCCACTGCTCCGCCATTCCTCTCGACGCCTCCCGAACCGGTTGCCTGAACGCAGCCCCGGATGAATACCTTCAATAATCTATGTAATCATCGGCCTGTGTGTTCGGCCCCGGGGCATCCGCCCAAGCCAAATCCTGCTTTGTACCGTACTATAGCCTATTAGAATCCATAGAACGGGGGAGTAGCATGAAGGAGCAAATCAGCCGAATCTCCAATAAATTAACGAAGACAACGGTACTGGCGAAGAAGTCTGAATTAAAGCGGCATATCCCGGAGACCCGGAAATTAAGCCGGAGAGTACTCCAGGCGATGCTGCAAAATCATCAGATGGTCTACATTAAGCCCTGCTGCGGTTCGTTAGGCGAAGGGGTCATAAGGGTTGAACAGCGGATGCTGCGGAGCAGTAGCGGCGCTGGCAGAAGCGAGGCAGAGCCGGGGACCAGGCAGTCCTACCGCTATCAGGCAGGGACAAAGATACACACATACAGTAATTATAGCGAGGCCTATCAGGCCCTCCTGGCCGAGACCCGGGGCCGGTCCTATCTGGTGCAAAAGGGCATCCGGCTGCTGACTTACGGCGGACGGCCTTTTGATATCCGGGTGATGGTACAGCGTAATCCGCAAGGGGAGTGGGAGGCTACAGGAGCGGCGGGACGCGTGGCGCATCCGCAGAAGGTGGTTACGAATGGCAGCCAGGGCGGAACCATCTATCCGGTGGAGACACTGCTGAAGGCTTACACCCGTTCAGAAAAACGCAGTGAGCTGCTTGCCCAAATGTACAAACTTGGCGTGAAGTGCGCCCTCCAGTTAAGCTCTGCCTATCCCGGACTTAAGGAAATCGGCCTGGATTTGGCCTTGGACCGGCGGCTGACTCCCTGGATTCTGGAAGTGAACACCGCCCCCGATCCTTGCCCGTTCACCAAGCTGAAGGACACCCGGATGCTGGAGCGGATCGTAAGATACGGCAAAGCTTACGGGCGCACCTACAAGCTGAAGTGCATGAAGGCCAAGAGAGGCGTGTAGGTACAGCATGCCCCATCCTTGCGCCCGGCCTCCTGGCCGAGCGCAAGCTTCAGTGGTCTTCCCGGTAAGCCCCCGGGGTGCTGCCGGTATATTTTTTGAACACCTTGTTGAAGTAATGCTTGTTCTCATACCCGACCCGGCGTCCGATCTCGACTACCGGCAGATCCCGGTGGAGGCTCAGCAGCTTCTGCGCTTCCTTGATCCGGGTGGTATTCAGGTAATTGACAAAGGTATCACCCGTGACCTTCTTGAACAGGCTGCTGATGTAATTCGGATGAAGGTTCATCAGCTCGGCCAGATGATCGAGGGACAGGTCATTCATATAATTCAGCCGGGTATAGGCAAGAATCCGCTTGGCATGAGGCGGACAGTCCGTACTGTCCAGGGAGGGAAGATTCCGGTTCACCTGACTCAGCAGCCGGGCTACCTCCTCTTTATCCACCGGCTTCAGCAGGTAGTCCACTACCCCGTAACGGAGCGCCCGGCGGGCATATTCGAAGTCATCATGTCCGGTAAGAATAATGAAGCGCTCACATAAACCGTTCTCCTTCGCCTCTTCCATCATCTCGAACCCGTTTTTCTCCGGCATATGCAGATCGGTTACCGTCACATCCGGCATATATTCCTTCATAATCTGAAGCGCCTCGAAGGCGTCACCGGCCTCGCGGATCTCAGCTCCGACCGGCGCGGCTCCGCCAATTACCTTCACCAGCCCTCCAAGGATAATCGGCTCATCGTCTACGATCAGAATTCTCATGCTTGCTCTGCCGCCCCTTTCGATAGGATGATGGTCAGGCAGGTCCCCTTGCCCTCTTCACTCTCAAGAACCAGCCGTGAAGTCCCGCCATAAAATGATTTAATCCGTTCGCTGACATTATACAGGCCCACGCCTCCCTCCGCCTCTTCCTGAGTCTTCACCTCTTCTCCGCGGGATAACCGGGCGCGAATAAGCCGCACCTGGTTCTCAGGAATGCCAATGCCGCTGTCGGATACGCTGATTCGGATCTCCTCTGCCGTCTCCTGCGCTTGAATCAGAATATGGACCGGCCGCAGCGTCACAGCAGCTCCGTGAATAATACTATTCTCAACCAGCGGCTGGAGGATGAATCTTGGACAGATCAGGGTCTCGGCAGCCACAGCGATATCGACCTCATAGGTAAGTCTTTTTTGCAGCCGCATTTTGTGAATATTGAGGTAGAAAACTACGGTCTCAAGCTCTTGGGAGAGAACGGTATGATCGTCCTGGGCGGACAGGCTGTAGCGCATCAGCTTGCCGAACCAGTAAGAGATCTCCGCCACTTCCTTGTCGTTGTTCGATTCGGCCAGCATGCGGATGGTCTCCAGCGTATTATAGAGAAAATGCGGCTTGATCTGGGCCTGGAGCACCTTGTAAGCGGCTTCCTTATTGCGCAGCTCGGCCCGGTGAACATTGTTGATCAGCTCATCCATGCGCAGGAGCATCGAATTATAGGTCTCGGTCAGGAAACTAATCTCATCCCTGCGGCCCGGCTTATCTTCCTTGCTGATGGACTGCTTCAGATTATCATCATTCAGGTTGCGCATATGTCTGGCGAGCCGGAGTACGCGCTTCGTAATCGTTGATGCGAGTGTGTAATAGGCGAACGACAATAACGCAAGCAGCACCGCGAATGTCGTAATCATCACCAGCTCCTGGCTCCTGATCGAGCGGAACACCTCGGATACCTTGCCGATGACGGCGACACGTACGCCCAGTTCCTTCATATATAGCTGATTAACAATGACCTCCCGGTTAATGAAATAGGTCTGTGCTTCTCCCGAAGTCAGTCTGCTCCAGGTGGCATCGTCCACCGCTGCGGGGATACCTTCCCGCTCCAGCGGCTCGCCCTCTGCCGGCAGAAGCAGCGCGGTCCAATCCCCTCCGCCTGTTGCCCGGTAGAATTTGCGGATCAGCTCACTGCCAACCCGCAGCTCCAGCAGTCCCACAATCTCGGTAAAGTCATTATTATATATTTTCTGGTAGAATACCAGCGGGGGCGCTTCCACCTCAGGATCGGGAATGATCCATTTGCCCTGTCCCGGCCGCAGCATACGGGTAGCCTCGGCACCCTGTTCGTTCAGCGCCGATAGTTCGAGCAGCCGGTCAGTAATGGGCAGCACTCCCTGCTTGGTTATATAGATTCTGAACGTGTCGATCTCAGGACTGATATTAAGCGATTGCAGAATCACCGGATTGATATAACGGTTATAGGCATATATGCTCTCTGAGTCCGTCTCATAGCTGCCGTCCAGATAGTCGGTGACATACGGGTTGTACTGCAGCATACGCTGGGTGGAATCAATCCGGGCCAGATCCGCCTTCATATTGGCATAGGCCTGCTCCAGTATCTTTTGACGGCTCTCCACAAACTGGCTGCTTACACTGTCATAGATCTTACTATAATAATAGTAGCCAAACGTAACTACAGGAATAAAAATCAGAAAAATATACCCTACTATCATCTTGCGTACAATGCTCACGGCAGTCTGTCCCTCCGGTGCCCGACTTGTGTTCTCTAATCCTACCATGAACATGTAAAACCCGGTAGAGACAGGTCTCTACCGGCAGGATTTCGCTTACTTGAACAGTTCTTTCTTCTTCTGATAGGTCGCATTCGCCCAGTCGGTCAGCTTCTGCAGGCCGATGTTCTCTGCGTTCTTCAGCATATTCTCATAGGCTGCTACTGCGGCTTCCTCCGATTCAGCCAGATAGATTTTGACCTTCTCATTCTTGACCATCTCATCGATCTTGGTCTTAATGGTCTTCTCCTGTGAATCCGGCTGGGTCTGGATCAAGCCGAGCTCCGGCTTGTAGATACGGACCGCCTTCAGTTCCATCAGCGCCTGGGTCTTCTGCAGCTCAGGAACATAGGATAGCATACCTTCGGTAACCCCATCGTTATAGAGATACCACCATTTAATCCCGTTGCTGTTCACGAAATCGGCATCGGACGGATTGTATTTGAAATCGGGGTGGCCTTCTTCATTCCAGGTCCAGTGCACGCCCTCTACCCCGAACATCGTCAGCTTCTTGCCCTCGTCGCTGGCCAGATATTGCATGAATTTGATGGAGGCCTCCGGGTCCTTATTCTTCTTGGTGATGAAGGTTCCGGAGAAGCCGAGTCCTGAGCTGACTACCTTGGCATCCTTCGACAATACGCTTGGCAGCATCTTGAAGGAGAAGTTCCCCTGATTGCTCTTGATCTTGATGTTATCGGTATCTGCGGTGGAGACGGTGTGGCTATGGGCGAAGGCTTTACCGCCCGTAGCATATTGATCATCAATCTGGTCATTGGCCAGTGCGAAATTCTCAGCCAGGATATAGCCGTTGCGGTACAGGCTATTCATGAACTTGAAGAAGTCCAGCATCTTAGGCTGCCTGATCGCATATTCCACCTTGCCGTCCTGTTCATACCAGCCGTCGAGCAGGGTCTCCGTACCGAACTGGGCCAGGAAATACTGCTCGATCCAGTCCTTGTCCATGATCAGCGGGACCATCTCGGGATATTTCTCCTTGACCATGCCCAGCACCTTGACGAAATCATCCAGGGTCTTGATCGGCGGATTCCCCAGCTCCTTCAGAATATCCTCCCGTACCGCGATGCCCGGGTTGCCGTCGCTGCCTAACGAATATTTACTATTCGCCATCTCCTCCTGGGTAGCAAAGGAGTTCCGCACGGTATAGAACTTGCCGTCATCCATGGTATGGATGGCAATCCGGGTCTTGTCAATCTTGAAATCCGGCGCGTATTTCTCAATCAGCTCATTCCAGGAATACGACAGCTTCGAGTCGGATAACCGGTCTATGTTGGAAGAGGTGAACACCAGGTCCGGCAGGTCACCGGAGGCAATCATGAGCGGAAGCTGCTTATCATCGGTAGCGACCGTAACCTTGAGCTTCACTCCTGTCTTCTCAGTAATCATGTCGGCGACCGGGCCCTTCCATTCCGTAACCGGGTACCACGACGCATCGATGAAGAGGCTTAACTCCTTCACCTGTCCGGGCTTGGCCGGTGCATTCCCGCCTGCTGCGGCGTCCGGGCTGCCGGACGGGGCGGGCTGGGCGGTATTTCCCCCGTTACCGCCGCAGGCGGATAACACTACGGCCATTGAGAGTGCGGCTGCGACGATCTTGAAGCTTCTGCTTTTGTTCAAGCTAATCCCTCCATGATTGAATTAATGAGCTGTATGTGCAATGGAACATTTGAACACTGAAGCACTGGCCTAGCCTTTTACCGAACCCAGCATGATGCCATGAACGAAATACTTCTGCAGGAACGGGTACACACAGATAATGGGAACGATGGACACCACCATTGAAGTGACCTGTAAGGAGAAGCTGGTCACACCCGCCGAGGCACTGTTGGCTACCGCCAGCGAATCCATCGGAGAGTTGCTCTTGTTAATGACCTCCATCATGCGGAAGGCCAGCGTACGCAGCTCCTCGGACTGGACGAAATAAGCCGAATCCAGCCAGGAATTCCATTGCCCGACCCCCATGAACAAAGCCATAGTTGCCAGCACCGGCGTTGAGACCGGCAGGATGATGCGGAAGAATATCGTAAACTCGCCGGCCCCGTCTATATGCGCAGACTCTTTTAGCTCAGCAGGAATTTCGCGGAAGAACGAGATCGCAATGAGCAGGAAGAACGTGCTGAGCATGGACGGGATAATGTACACCGCAAAGGAATTTAACAAACCTAGTGAACGCAGAACTACATAATAAGGGATCAGTCCGCCGGAGAAGTACATGGCAAATACGATCACTGTGAAATAGACCTTGCTGAATAACAGATCCCGATGGGATAGACCGTAAGCGACGATGCTGGTGAGCAGCAGTCCGAGCAAGGTGCCGGACACCGTCCGCAGTACGGAGATCAGGAACGCCTTCACCCACTTGGGATCATCCATGAACACCCGGTAATTCTCCAGGGTAAAATTCCGGGGCCACAGATACACACCGCCCAGCAGCGAGTCCGAGCCTTTATTGAAGGAAGCAATTAACACATAATAGAACGGATACAGCATCGTAAGCATAATAATGAACAATACCACATAGATCACGCTGTCAAAAACAAAATCCTTCTGCCGCTGACTCTTCAGCATAGCCTTCCCTCCTCTCTCTAAAACAGACTGGAGCCTGATACCCGCTTGGCAATATAGTTACTGGAGAATATCAGCGCTACCGAAATCACCGATTGAATTAAATCTATCGCCGCTGCATAGGAGAACCGCCCGTCGCTTAACCCCACCCTGAATGCGTAGGTCTGGACAATCTCAGAGGTTGGATTATTGATACTGTTGCCTAACAGGTAGGCCTGCTCGAAGTTGGAGCCGACCAGTCCGCCGCCGAGAATACTCCCGATGGTCAGCACCAGCACAACAACGATAGTTCCCTTCATCCCCGGCAGGGTGATATAACGGATTCGCGCCAGCCTTCCGGCACCGTCAATCTCAGCAGCCTCATACTGGGAAGGACTGATCCCCGAGATCGCCGCCAGAAAAATAATCGTCCACCAGCCCATCTCCTTCCACACCGCACTCCCTACCGCCAGCCCCCAAAAGTAATTCGGACTGGTCAGGAAGGCCAGCGGCTCATCCGTGAAGCCCATCGCCATCAGCGCCTTATTGACCACACCGACATCGGCGGACAGGAAGGCATAGGATACGCCAACCACGACCACCCAGGAGATAAAATGCGGCAGATAGCTGATTGTCTGCACAAACCGCTTGAAGGCCATGTGCTTCACTTCGTTCAGCATGATCGCCAGCAGGATCGGCGCCGGGAAGGCGAAGATGACCTTCAGCAAACTGAGGACCAGCGTGTTGCGGACCAGCTTGCCGAATTGATAGTCATGGACGAATTCATCGAAATACCTCAGCCCGACCCAATCGCTGGTGAAGATTCCTTTGATGCCGCTGGAGATGCTGTAATCCTTGAACGCCATCAGAATACCGAACATCGGAGTATACGCGAAGATCAACAGATAGATCATGCCTAGCCCGACGAACACATGCAGTACTTTCTGTTTTTTAAACCGCTTCCATAAAAACGACCGCCGGCCGCCGCCGGTTCCGGGACTACTCAACTGTGTTTCCAATTCCATATGCGCTCCTCCCTCGTACCTTTAGTTTACCTGCAAGCTCCGGGACGGCGTAAGCCAACATTCTTAAGAAAGCGTTGTCATTTTTGAATACGCTTCCTTTGTTTATTTGTGGTATTCGTCATATAGTATAGAAGACGGACTTAAGATTTGAACTTGAAGCTTGGCCGTCACTGCGGTGAACATTTGGACTTCCGGCCGCTACCGCTACTCCAGTTCCAAATTTCCCCTACGCTTCTTTTTGCTTTTCGTTAATTTCATTAGTGCTTCTTATAACAGAAGTTCTAAGATGAAGGATATAGGTGCCAACTATGAACTCTAAGGAATACGGACTTGGCGAGGGTCCAATGGTAAAAGGGAATGGGTACAAGCCCCCCAATCTGCATAGATGGGGACCCGGCGTCCGGGATGTATATGCGCTGCATTATATCGTGAGCGGCAGAGGTTACTTGAAGACCGGCCAAGCGGTACACCCTGTGGAGACGGGTGAGAGCTTTATGATTTTTCCGCAGACGGAGGTGTATTATTATCCTGATCCGCAGGACCCGTGGGCGTATTGCTGGATTGAGTTCAGCGGGGCGGAGGCTCTGCGCTTACTTGCCATGATTCATATCTCACCCGACCAGCCCGTTGTAACGGCTGCCCCGCAGGATTTCAGGGCTATGTTCGATCAGGTCGAGGGGTATCAACAGGAGCCGTATGCACGGGAGCGCTCGGATGCGGCGCTTCATCTGCTGCTGTCGTATTACATGGAGTATTATCCGAGTGAGCAGGCCAGTCTCAAGAAGGACTATGTAGGGTCAGCGAAGGCCTATATTGAGAGTAACTATTGGAAGTCTTCCTTGTCGGTGCTGGATGTGGTGGAATATGTGACGATTGAGCGCAGTTACCTGTTCCGGCTGTTCAAAAAAGAGACCGGCACCTCCATCTCCGGCTACCTGACCACCGTGCGCATCCGGCGGGCCTGTGAGCTGCTGGCAGAGTCGCGGTTGTCGGTGAAGTCGTTGTCTTACTCGGTCGGCTACCACGACCCGCTGTACTTCTCGAAGATATTCAAGAAGGTTACTTCCTACACGCCTTCACAGTACAGGAAGGTGTATAGGGAGGGGGAGCTGTCCCTTCCTGCGGCGGATGGCGGGTGAGCTTGGCGGGCGCGTTAGCGGGCGCGGGGACACTTACTTGTGCAGGTGAGTGATGGCGGGCGCAATGTGATCGGTTTTTCGATTACATTTCCATCCACGCCTCCCGTCCGGCCCATTGTAATCGGTTTTTCGATTACATTTCCATCCATGCCTCCCGTCTGGCCGATTGTAATCGGTTTTTCGATTACATTTCCATCCACGCCTCCCGTCCGGCCGACTGTAATCGATTTTTCGATTATATTTCCATCCACACCACCCGTCCGGCCGATTTTAATCGGTTTTTCGATTACATTTCCCTCCATGCCTCCCGTCCGGCCGATTGTAATCGGTTTTTCGATTACATTTCCATCCACACCACCCGTCCGGCCGATTGTAATCGGTTTTTCGATTACATTTCCATCCACACCACCCGTCCGGCCGATTGTAATCGGTTTTTCGATTACATTTCCATCCGCACCACCCATCCGGCCCATTGTAATCGGTTTTTCGATTACATTTCCATCCGCACCACCCATCCGGCCCATTGTAATCGGTTTTTCGATTACATTTCCATCCGCACCGCCCATCCGGCGCAATGTAATCGGTTTTTCGATTACATTCGGTGACGCTGTTTTTTAGACCAAATCTGGGCTTTGAATGGTGCCTATATACTCGTAGTATGTAACTCGTGGAGAAGTCCCTCTCGCTACAGGGCGGAATTTCCCCTTATCCACCAGCATACGGCTGTATTTAATAATTGTGGTGTAGTGTAATTCAAGCTCTCTCGCAGCATCAACGGGACGAAGGACACGATAGTTACGGATAGCTAGCCTCATCAAATCCCGTTCAATTCTGGAATAGGGTTTCTCTGTGCTTCTATTAGCAGTTCCTGCCAACAAGTAAGGAGACAGCATGTTCCGCAGTGTGGAAAGGACAAATGACGGATTCTCTTTCATCTCATCCAGCGAGATATAGAGAACCATGTAGTCCTGTGATTGCAGGAAGAGGCCGCGATTCAAGTCCATCCGGTATTTGCTCCGGTCCGTACCATGCGATCCGTAATCCATGATCTCAAATGCAACACGCGAGGAACCGGCCTTCCACAATAAATCGATAAAATAGGATCTACCGCGCCAGTCCTTAACTTCATATTCCGGATGGAGTCCGTGAAAATGTCCGGTAAGTGGCCACCACACACATTCAACGAATAAGCGGTTACCGTAACTATGGCCCCGCTTAAGTGCATCGAGCCGCTCCCCCTTTCTTTGTTTCAAATGCTTGCTTAACCACTGGTCATGTTCTTCTGTAAATCCCACTTTAATTCCCCCGCTCTGCAATGAGATTAATCTCTAAACGCACAAAACCCCGCCTCCTTCTACAAGAGAAGGGAGCGGGGCATCCTTTGCCACGTTTAATATATCTATTTCTAGTGTGCCACTTTTGGTCAGCGAACGCAAGATAAAGATCACTAGGAGCCTTACGTCCATCTGCAAACGCACATTGTGTTCGGTTTTTCGCATACATTTGGCCCACGCAGCTCGCGTCTGCCCAATGTGTTCGGTTTTTCGACTACATTGGGTCCGCATACCTCGCGCCTGCCCAATGTGTTCGGTTTTTCGACTACATTTGGTCCACGCACCTCCGCACTGCATCCCACCAAAAAAGGGCAGCTCCCTGAACGCATTGCGCCACGGGAGCTGCCCTTAAGTAATGCTTTTAAAACATACCGTCTGCCTGCCTCAGCTTACTCGGCCGGAACGGGTTCCAGCACGGGCTGGAGATCCGCTTGCAGGTCTGGCTCAACCACACTGTCCGGCTGGATCACGCTGTCGGTGATGTCCTGGGTGTCGGTGGTTTCCATCAGGGCTGACGAGCCGCCCAGGTATTGCTTCAGCCATTTCAGGGCAGGGCGCTCTGTACCGTTGGAATTCACCAGATGGGTATTGGCTGCCCAGGTCTGATTCTGGATGTAGCCCCACAGGGTTACGCCCTTAACGGAAGGATGGTTCCAGAGCACAGGGAATTTCTGTTGGTATCTGGCAAGCTGGGTGTTGTCATCACCGGTAATATCCAGCTCGGAGACATAGATTGGCAAGCCTGTTGCAGCAAGCTTACCCAGTACAGTATTCATGGTGCTCACACTTACGTTATCCATATTGAAGTAATGACACTGAATTCCGATTCCGTCAATCAGTCCTCTGGACTTCAGGTGATTGATAATAGTCACATACTTATCGGCCGCGCTCGGGTCACCGATAATGCCATATTCATTGATGAGCAGCTTGGAATTCGGGAACGCCGCCCGGGCTTGCTGGAAGGACCAGATGACCCAATCCCAGCCGGTGCTTCCGTCACCGCCGATGGCATTGCGGTACGAAGGCTTGGCATGCAGCGGTTCATTGACGACATCCACGAAGGCTGACTTGGCCGAATAACGCTGCCCTGCCTGAGTAATGAATGAGCTGATCTCCGCCTTCTGCTCCGCTGCCGACAAGCCGGCAACCCAGTTAGGCTCCTGGCTTCCCCAGACCAGGGTATGGAACTTGAACGGGATGTTTTTGCTAATCGCATAGTTATAGATCATGTCCGCATTGCCCCAGTTCATCTGGTTGCGGTTGCCTTCAATCGCTCCCCATTTCGTGCCGTTCTCAGGGGTGACCTGATTCCAATAGGTGGTGAAGTTGCTGGGCGCACTGCCTGCAATAATATTCCCCAGGAACTTCGATCCGTTGGTAATTGCTGCGCTGGCATTGCCTGCCATCACAGAGGTGAGCAGGACACTCGCTAAGGCGAGCCCGCCCACAACCTTCTTGATTCTATTCTTCAATTGAATACATCTCCTTTTTCTAATTGGGTTCAAATTCAAACAAGCTATTCCAGACGCAGATAATCAAAATCCGCATAGCCGCCCGCTGACTTCGTCGCATAATTAAACAGTGCAAACCGATAGCCCATAAAGTGAGGCAGCGTATAAGACATCTGCAGCGTATTCCCTATGGATGTCCAGTTGTTGCCGTCCAGACTGTAGGAGAAGTACGCTTTATCTGTCTGATTGGTGAAATCGCAGAGCACCTTCAGATAGACTCTGTTCTGGCTGAGCGGCACATTAGCCACTTGAGTCATGGACCCGGAGCTGGCATTGACCATCACAATGGATTTGGAATTGCCGGACATCTTCACGCCGACGAAGCCGTATTTCGCCTGAAAAGCAGCCAGTCCGGCAACGTCCCCGTCCTTCATCCCGCCCGTCTCCAGGGCCGTGACGCCTGTGCTTTTCGGTCCGAACGTCCGCTGGGTCAGCGTGTTCCGGGCATCCAGCAGACTTGTGCTTACCTTGCCGGTCGTCAGCCGCATGAAGCCTTGGCGCTGAGTCAGCGACCACTTCGAGTTATCGGGGTTGTGGTTCCACTGCCAGACCTTAGCCAGCCCTGAGCCTGAAGAAGGTGCTGTGAACTCGTCTGACGCGTACACCTTCTTCACCGGATACCCTTCGGCAGGCAGGTTCAGGGTCCGCGGCGCCTTGCCCCCGCTTCCGAAGACCGGCCAGTTTCCGGACCAGGTTACCGGTACCAGATACGGCATCCGCCCGACCGCCCCGCTGTCTCTGAAGAGCATCGCGTACCAGGAGCCGGATGGCGTGTCCACGATTCCGCCCTGGGCAATGCCCGAGTCGTTAAGTGACACCTGCCCCGTATAGCCTCCAGTTAAGCTGGTGGAGCGGTAGGTCAATTGGGTGCGTCCGCTTCCCGAAGGCCAGCAGATCAGGAACACATAATAATAGCCGTTGATCTTCTGGATATGCGCGCCTTCGGCCTTCACGATGAAGTTCGAACCGGCAATATTGCTGGAATTCGGGATGATGACCTGACTGATTCCGCCAGACTTAATGGCCTTGGCATCTGCCGTCAGCTCAATCAGGCTGATATTATCCACTCCGTACACCAGGAAGACCCGGCCATTGTCGAACAGCAGCGACGCATCGTGATAATAGCTGTTCAGGACCGATGAGGTCCAGGGGCCATTTTCAATATTCGTCGTCTGATAGATATAAGTCCGGCCGGTAGAGTTGGACCCGAAGGACACATAGTAGATCCCGTTATTGTACCGGATACTGCTGGCCCAGGAACCCTTGCCATACTCATTCTGTCCGTTGTTCAGGTTCTGGGCATCCCCGTTCGCATACGTATCGTAGACATAGTTCACGATTTCCCAGTTCACCAGATCATAGGACTTCATGATAGGGACTCCGGGGGTCATATGCATGGTGGTACTGGTCATGTAATACACATTGCCTACCCTGATGACATCATTGTCCGGGGCATCGGCATAGATAAACGGGTTGGTGAAGGTCGCCGCCGCAGCCGTAGAAGGATTGAACAGGATGCCAAGCATGAGCGAAATTGCCAGCAGGTACAGCCCTGCCTTTTTAGCCATAATCCCATTCCTCCCGCCCCATTGCTTCGTCACTGGCTCCATTCAATATAATCCACATAGGCGTCCCAGCTTCCATTGTCCGTAGTTACGACCAGCTTGACCTCCTGATTGCCGGTGGCGTGGGCCACATTGGTCAACGTCTGTACAGAAGGGGTTGTGCCGCTAAAATTGAAGGAGCCAACGTTCACACCGCCGATCAGCAGATCCACCCGCGCCGTAGATGAATTGTTAGAAGCCCCCCGGACCGAGAAGTTATGCGTGCCATAGGCATAATATTGATTGAACGCAGCAGCGTCATCATTCCCGTACAGCGCCACTCCGCTGAAAGGGGAAGTGATCTTGCCCGCATAGGTCCCGCTGAGCGTCATATCCTCCGCTTCCACCTTGCTCACCGGAGGAGGCGTCGTGCCGCCATCACCGCCCGTCGAGAACTGCCAGTAATCAAAGTTGAACAGATTGCCGGAGCCTGATCCGGTGAAGACCAGATAGAGTCTGTGCACTCCTGTCGCATTGCTGACCGTAGTCTGTACCTCCTGCCAGGACTGGGCTCCTCCTGTATTAGGAACATTCAGCGTGCCGACCAGCGGGCCGGTTGCGCTGTCGAGCCGGATTTCGATTTTACCGCCGCCTGTGGCGGAAGCCACATTCGCCTTGAAGCTGGAAGCGCCGGAGCCGAAATCGGCATTGCCCACAGCAACCCAGTCTCCATTGTTAATATTGGTCACATTCATATTGCTGACAGGACCGCCCGCAGCCTGCGTACGTTCCGTTGTAATGCCTGCATTCCAGCCGATCGTCTCAGCTTCCACCCGGGTGTACGGATTGAGATTGGCAATCTGGGCGATGCCCGCCATGTCTCCCTGAACCTCCTGGATGGTTCCGTTCGAATTATGGACCAGCTTGTTGATATGCGGAGAACGGTAGCCTTTGCCGTCACCGAGGACAGCCTTCGCCACAGTCTGAGCGTGATAGACAACATACCATTGGTTGTTGAAGTTAAATACCGCATGGTGGTTGTTGCCGCCTACCCCGAAGAAGGTGTAAGGATTCTTCAGAAAATGTCCGGTGTACGTAAATGGCCCCATCGGACTGTTGCTGACCATGTACCCGATTTCACCTGCCGGATAGGCAGCCGGGTGCGTGCCGGAGAAGTTGAAGCAATACGAGTAATAATACTTGCCGCCGTACTTGTGGATGCCCGAATCCTCAAACATATATGGAGCATCAATAGTGGATGCGCTTCCAACAATGCTGGTCATATCCGCACCGAGTCTCAGCACGCGGGCTGTCTTGGGACTCGCGATGGATGCCGGGTCCGAAGTGTTGGGGATGCCCCCGCCCGCATACAGGTAGCCGCTGCCGTCGTCATCGACCAGCACCGCCGGGTCAAACAGCCAGGTCACCCCGGACATTCCCGGTGTACTGCCTGTCACCAGCGCTTTACCCAGCGGATCGGACCATGGGCCAATCGGAGAGTTGGCTGTAAGTACCCCGATGCCTGACGCCCCGTTGGCGAAGTACAGGAAGAACTTGTCCTGTCCGTTGATTTTCTTCACGGCTGCTGAAGGCGCCCAGGAGAGCGAGGCCCATTTGGCAATACCCGCAGAACCGTTGACATTATTGGCTCCGGCTACCGGGATGGCGCCATGGTCTGTCCAGTTCACCATATCTGCCGAAGAGATGACATTAATTTTGTTCAGTGCGCTGAAATCATTATCCTTCACGGTTCCGTTGCTGTTATAGACATAGGCATCACTCGACATATAGATATAGACTCTTCCGTTGTACGTCAATGCGAAGGGATCGGCACCCAGCTTGTGGTCCATCAGCGGATTGGAATTTCCCGGCTGTTTGGCTGTGGCATTCCCTGCCGCCTGAGCAGACAGCATAGGCAGACAGCCCAGCAGCAGAACAAAGGTGATCGCAAGCACCGAGAGCTTTTTGAACATCGGCATTCTCCTCCATTACAATTTTTTGTAAACCCTTTCAATCGGATGCGTTACTTATGCCGGAAGCTCACAATCCTCCCCTCTTATTGAATTACTTGAATGAATCTACTAATATTTGTTATTCGAGATCATCTTAATATACTTCTGCCCAATGAACAATGTAGATTTTTGTTTGAAAAGTTGAAATTTTTTGGTTTTTTTGTCTTAATATTTGCGGTTGTTGATCTCTATTACAGCCAGCTCCTGGGTGTATATATCCTCCGGGGTCACCATCCGCTTCGGCAGGGTCCGGCCGGCCATAATCTCCTTCACGGCCTGCATGAGCAGAGGCCCGAGCAGCGGATTACATTCGACCACCGCGTTGATGCTTCCCGCCACCATCTGCTCGAATGCCCGCCGCGTCCCGTCCACCGACACAATGATTATATCCTCCCCCGGCACAAGCCCGGCCTCCTTAATGGCCTCTACCGCGCCGATCGCCATATCGTCATTGTGGGAATAGAGTACGCGGGGCCACTTCTCCTTCGGCTGCTGCAGGAAGGTCTTCATCACCTCATGACCACCGCTGCGCGTGAAATCCGCCGGGGCGCTCAGGGTAATCCGCAGGTTCGGCTGATCCGCGATCAGCTTACGGAACCCTCGCCCGCGGTCGATGGACGGCGTTGAGCCTACGGTTCCCTGCAATTCGGCAATGCGGATCTCTTCGCTGTGATGGCGCATCTTGTCCCTCACATACTTGGCCGCCTTCACCCCTTCTTCGTAGAAGTCAGAGCCGATGAACGTGACATAGAGCGAGCTGTCCGGTACATTCACTGAACGGTCCAGGATAATCACCGGAATTCCGGCCTGCTTAATCTCCAGCAGAATCGGCTCCCAGCCGGTCTGCACCACAGGCGCAATGGCGATCACATCGACCCCGCTGCGGATAAAAGAGCGGATGGCCTCGAACTGCTGCTGCTGATCCTGTTCGGCGTTCTTCAGCAGCAGCGTAATCCCCGCCTCCCCGGCGGCTTCGCGGATCGAGGCGGTGTTCGCTTCCCGCCAGGTACTCTCCGACCCGAGCTGGGAGAAGCCCAGCACGATAGGCTTGTTGTCAGCGGCACTCTCCGCTGCGGATGGCAGCAGGCCTGTAAGGGCCGCAGGAGAAGGCTCGGACATGGGAATCGACTGTGGCCCGCCGTTATTTCCGCCACCCGTGCAGCCGCCCGTCAGCATCAGTGTTAGGACGAAGAACAGCAGCACCAGGCACTCTTTTACCGTTCGCAAGCAGATCCCCCCTTCCATATGATAGCGATTACAATTATATAGCAATAAAATGGAGAGACAAGTATAATTTGTCTCTCCATGCGGAGTGCTTATTCTTTTATAGTCAGCCGCCTGGAGCTTAGCACCCGCTGCAGCAGGATGAAGATGAACAGCAGCAGGCCGATGACGATCTTCGTCCACCAGGAGCTGAGCGTGCCCTCGAAGCTGATAATCGTCTGAATTACGCCTTGAATCAGTACACCGAAGAAGGTGCCCAGCACATATCCTACACCTCCGGTCAGCAGTGTGCCGCCAATGACGACCGCCGCGATAGTGTCCAGCTCGAAGCCGACGGCATGAAGCCCGTACCCCGACAGCATGTAAAAGGTGAACACCACGCCTGCCAGCGCCGAGCATAGCCCGCTAAGCGTATAGACCAGCACCTTGGTTCTCGCCACAGGCAGCCCCATCAGCAGTGCCGATTGCTCACTGCCCCCAAGGGCATACACATTGCGCCCGAACCGGGTATAGTGGGCCGTGAAGATAGCGGCTGCTACGACAAGTATAGCGATAACAGCGCTAATTGAGAGGAAGCTGCCGCCCGGCAGCGGAATTCGCGTCTGGGCCATAGCGGTATAGAAGGTGTTATCAATAGTAATGGTATCGATGCTGATCACATAGCATAAGCCTCGGGCCAGGAACATTCCGGCCAGTGTGACGATGAACGGCTGGATGGAGAAATAATGAATAATCGCTCCCATAGCCGTGCCGAATACCGCACCCATCAGGAGCACAAGCGGGATCACCACGGCGGGCGGCCAGCCCTGCTGCTGTACCAGGCTCGCCGAGACCATTGTGGATAACGCAATCACCGAGCCGACCGACAGATCGATGCCGCCGGACAGGATGACGAAGGACATGCCCACAGCCGTGATTAGCAGAAAGGCATTGTCCACCAGCAGATTCATCAGCACCTGGAGAGAGAAGAACCCGGTGTACCGGAAGGAACCGGCGGTGAACATGACGATGAACAGCAGAATGGTGACAACAATCGGAATATACTTGCGGTTAAGAGGCATGACGGCTCATCTCCTTCTCAGCGGGGTAATGCCGCGACTTCCAGCGGGCGGCAATCGCGGCGCGGAAGGTATCCGACTGGATCAGACAGACGGCCAGGACGACACAGGCCTTAACAACCAGCGTAATCTCCGGCGGGACGCCGATCATGTAGATGGTTGTGGTCAGCGTCTGGATGATCAGCGCTCCGATCACGGTGCCGGTAAGATAGAAGCGGCCGCCGATCAGCGACGTCCCGCCGATGACCACGGCGAGAATAGCGTCCAGCTCATACCAGAGACCGGCATTATTGCCGTCAGCGCTGGAGACATTCGAGCTAAGCAGCAGGCCGGCGATACCGGCGCATAAGCCGCAGAACACATAGACAGACAAGATAACTAAGTGGGCACGGATGCCGGACATCTTACTGGCGGCCGGATTGCAGCCCACCGATTCGATGAACAGGCCGAGGGCCGTCCGCCGGGTAAGCAGCAGAGCGATCACCAGAACCAGAGCTACGACAAAAATAGAGAAAGGCAGCGCCGCCAGTGAACCGGACCCGATGTACGCATACTTGGTGCTGGTTACCGTAATAATCTGTCCGCCGGTAATGAGCTGGGCGATGCCTCTTCCCGCAACCATCAGAATCAGCGTGGCAATAATCGGCTGAATCCCGGCCCCGGAGACCAGCAGTCCGTTCCAGGCCCCCAGCATCAGGGACAAGCCTGCGGCGAGCAGCACCGAGGTCAGGATCAGCCCCAGACTGTTCTGATCCGCTGCTCTGCTGATGCTCAGACAGGCGATGGCGCCTGAGATGGCTACTATGGAACCGACCGACAGGTCGATCCCCTTGGTAGCCACTACCAGCGTCATCCCGATAGCTACCAGAATCAGCGGGGCACCGAAGTTCAGAATATCGATCAAGCTGCCGTATAAATGCCCGTCATGGACGGTGATCGAGAAGAAATCCGGCGAATAACACAGGTTGAACAGCAGCAGTGCAGCCAGAACGCACAGCGGCCAGAATAAATGATGCTTCATTATTGAGCTCATGATCGGTTCAGCCTCCCGCAATCGCCTGCATAATCTGCTGCTGGCTCATGTCCTTCTCTGAAATTTCCTTCACCTTGCGGCGGTCGCGCAGAATGGCGATCCGGTCGCTGACCCGCAGCACCTCCTCCAGCTCCGAGGAGATGAACAGGAACGACATCCCCTGCCGGGAGAGCGTCAGCACCAGCTTCTGAATCTCTGCCTTGGCTCCGATATCGATGCCCCGCGTCGGCTCATCGAGGATGAACAGCTCCGGCTCCGTCAGCAGCCAGCGGGCCAGCAGCACCTTCTGCTGATTGCCGCCGCTGAGGTTCTTGATCAGCTGGTCCGGGCTGGGAGGGTTGATATTCAGCATGCGGATGTATTCTCCGGCCAGCTCCTCCTGCCGCTTGCGCGGGATCGTCTTGAACATCCCGTCCTTGGCCTGGAGCGCCAGAATAATGTTCTCTCTTACTGTCAGATCGCCGATGATCCCCTCGGTCTTGCGGTTCTCCGAGCAGAAGGCGATCCGCCGTCCTATGGCTTCCCGGGGGGAGTGCACCCCGCCGCCAGTTGACGGCAGGATCACTTGCCCGAAGTCCGGCTTGTCGGCACCGAACAACAGGCGTGCCGCCTCCGTCCGCCCGGAACCCAGCAGCCCGGCCAGTCCGACGACCTCTCCCTTACGGATATTCAGGTCGAACGGCTCGATTCCGCCCCGGCGGCCCAGCCCTTCCGCCCTCAGCAGCTCTTCGCCCAGGCTGTTCTTGTCCTGTGCCGCAAGCGTTGGCAGCTCATCCAGCAGATTAAGCTCCTTGCCGATCATTTTGAGTACGAGATCCAGGCGGCTTAGCTCGTTCGCCATGTATTCACCGACCAGCTCGCCGCCGCGCAGAATAGTGACCCGGTCGGAGATTTCATACATCTGGTCCAGAAAATGCGTCACAAACAGGATCGACAGCCCCTCCTGCTGAAGCTTCCTCATAATGCGGAACAGCTGATCCACTTCGTTCTGATCCAGGCTTGAGGTCGGCTCATCGAGAATCAGCACCTTCGCCGAGATATTCAGCGCTCTGGCAATGGCAACCAATTGCTGAACCGCTACAGAGTAGCTCTGTAGAGGCAGGGTGACGTCAATGTGCAGATTCATCCGTTCCCGGAGCAGCTCATCTGCCCGCAGGTTCATCTGCTTCCACTGGATGCAGCCGAACCGCCGCGGCTCCCGGCCGATGAAGATGTTCTCGGCGACCGTCAGGTTGGGGCACAGATTCACCTCCTGATACACGGTGCTGATGCCCGCAGCCTGCGATTCCTGCGGGCTGCGCATGGAGATGGCTGTGCCCTCCATCTCCACAAGGCCCTCGTCAATCGAATAGACGCCGGTCAACACCTTGATCAAGGTGGACTTGCCGGCGCCGTTCTCGCCCATCAAGGCATGAACCTCGCCGGGGAACAGGCGCAGACTCACATCTGTCAGAGCTTTCACCCCCGGAAACCGTTTATGGATCCGGGTCATTTGCAGTATGGGCTGCTGTGTGCTCATAGCTATATCCACTCCTTCTTCTCCATAGACAACCGCTCCGGCGGTTCAAGGACCGCCGGAGCAAGTTTTCTACCCGACTTACTGCTATATAAAACACACTTAAGGTTTGAACTCGAAGCTTGGTCGTCACTGCGGTGAACATTTGGACTTCCGGCCGCTGCCCTTCAACAGATTTCCTGATTTAATCCGCTCTTCGCGGTTGAAATCCGTTGACAAAGGCGGACGCTGCCGCTCCTCCAGTTCCAAATTTCCCCTCCGCTTCTTTTTGCTTTTCGTTAATTTCTTTAGTGTGTCTTATATAGTATTTAATACTGGCGGCTAGGCAAAGCTTCCTTGGCCTGCTCGGAAGTGAAGGTTGTCTCCTCGGTCACGATCCGGGCCTCTACCGGCTTGCCGTCGACCACATCTTTAACTACCTGCATCAGCTGAGGTCCAAGCAGCGGGTTGCACTCGACGATGAAGTTGATTTTACCTTCACTGGCCGCCTGCATGCCGTCCTTCACGGCATCGACAGAGATAATCTTGATATCCTGGCCCGGCTTCAGACCTGCTGCTTCAATCGCCTGAATCGCCCCCAGCGCCATATCGTCGTTATGGGCATACAGCACATCGATATCCTTATTGGCCTTCAGAAAGGCCTGCATGACTTCCTTGCCCTTGGCGCGGGTGAAATCGCCGGTCTGTGAAGCAATGACCTTGAGGTGCGGGTTATCCTTAATGGTCTCGGCGAAGCCTGCCATCCGGTCATTAGCCGGAGCTGAGCCTGTAGTTCCCTGCAGCTCTACAATGTTAACGTCCTCGGAAGCGTCCTTATACTGCTCAGTCAGCCACTTCCCTGCCTTGCGGCCTTCTTCCACGAAATCGGAGCCCAGGAAGGTAACATACAGTGAGGTATCCTTGGAATCCACCGCACGGTCTGTCAGAACAACCGGGATGCCCGCAGCCTTAGCCTCCTTCAGCACCGTATCCCAGCCGGATTCTACTACCGGAGAGAAGGAGATGACATCGACCTTTTGCTGGATAAAAGAACGCAGTGCCTTAATCTGATTCTCCTGCTTCTGCTGGGCATCCGAGAATTTCAGCGTGTAGCCTGCTTCCTTGGCTGAATCCTGAATGGACTTCGTATTCGCGCTGCGCCAGCCGCTCTCCGCCCCAACCTGTGAGAAGCCGAGCGTGATGTCCTTGGCCTCTTTGGTGGCATTGGCCGCCGGCGCCTTCGTTGCTGCACTGTCTGTCTTACCCGCATCCGCCGCCGTGTTCCCGCCGTTATTGCTGCTGCATGCCCCTAACAGGGTCATGGACAGGGTCAGGGCCAGCACAGCCCCCACTTTTCCAAGCTTCTTCATATCTCCTTATTCCTCCCCCTTGACGTTCACCTTGTTCCGGTGTTGTGCCCATTATAGAACGCTTACAGAAGAGCATTATACGGGCAGCCTTTGGCGTTTACTTTCTAATTTTGGGTTTATTCCCTCCGAATAGGTATTTTGGTGTACTTTTTTATTCAAAAGGTGGATATTTTGTTTGCGCTTTCTTTTTTGTTTCGGTATTCCAATATTTGTTATAAAATAGAGTTAGGAACGGCATCTACTCTACTTGTGAAAGGGAATTCCCGATAATGCGGATTACACGCTGGATCTCCTCCAGTCTTAGAGCCAAACTGCTGGCTTTGTTCATAGTGCTGTCCACCATACCGCTGATTGCCGTCGGCCTCATTTCCTACCAGAAATCCTACCAATCCATTTCCAGTCACAGCAAGGCTTCAAGCATGCTTCAGGCCGAAATGCTGGGAACGAATATGGACAACCTGTTCAAGGATACCGAGCGTCTGCTGGAGCTTAGCAATAATCCTCAGGTCATCCACTTTCTGTTCTCACAGTCGGAGACCTATCAGGAGGCCAAGGACATTCTGCAGACCTTCACCCTCTACCGGGACACCTACAAGTATGAGAATGTGCTCAACATCAGCCTGATTAATCTGTACGGCAAAGGCATCAGCGAGCGCCGGGGAATCTTCCAGTCGGCTAGCAACCCGCTGCGCAATCCGCATTTTCAGGCGTTATCCCAGCATCCGGAGCTGATCCTCCGGGTGCCCCCGCCGCTGATAACCGGCTATGACCGGGTGGACGGATTCACCTACGGGGACGAGGGCGTGATCTCGATTATGACGGCGGTCAAGCAGCGGATTACGCATGAGGTCATCGGTTATATCATCGTGGATCTGAGCGATTCCTTCATTAAAGAGTTCTGCGACAAGGTGACGATCGGCACTACCGGATTCTTCTACCTGCTGGACGAGCAGAACAATCCCCTCTATGTTCCTCCTGTGAGGGCGGGAGAACTTGCCGTTATTCAGGACAACCTGATTCCTGCGGGGGAACGCGGCAGAAGCGGCAGCTTCGTGCTTCAGACGGGCGGACCGCCCCGGTTCATCGTCCATACCTCCTCGCTGGCAACAGGCTGGACGATTATCGGCATAGCCCCGCTGCAGGAGATCGTGGCCGAGGCGAACCGGATCAGGCAGCTGATTATTGTGAGCGTGGCCTTAAGCATTATTTTTGCGATCACGCTCCATTATCTGTTGACCCGGCGGCTAACCCGGCCCATCCAGCTGCTCCAGCACAAGATGCGCCTGACCGCAAGTGGCTATCTGGAAGCCAAAGTCAAGCCGGACGGTACCGATGAGATCGCCGATCTCGGGCAGAGCTTCAACATTATGGTGGAGCAGATCAAAGAGCTGCTGGCCCAGAGCATCCGTAAGCAGCAGCAGCTGCAAAAGGCAGAGCTGCGGACGCTTCAGGCGCAGATTAACCCTCATTTTCTATATAACACGCTGGATTCTATTGTCTGGATGGCGGAAGCGGGGAATCACGATGGCGTGATCCGGCTGGTGAAGGCGTTATCCGCGTTCTTCCGGCTTAGCCTCAACAACGGGCGCGACTGGATACAGATCCGCTCCGAGCTTGCCCATGTGCAAAGCTATCTGATTATCCAGCAGATGCGCTACCATGACATCCTGGAGTTCAAGCTGGAGGTGGCGGAGGAGCTGCAGGAGTATCCGATTCTGAATATGACCCTGCAGCCGTTGGTCGAGAACGCCCTGTATCACGGAATCAAGAATAAGCGGGGCATGGGACTGATCCGCATCGGCGCGTACACCGACGGAGGCTCCATTATGCTTACGGTCTCCGACAATGGCATCGGCATTCCCGCCGGGCGGCTGGAGACGCTGCGGGAATCGATCGAGCATCCCATCCAGTCGGAGGAACCCGAGGACACCGGCCAGGGCGGCTTCGGTTTGCAGAATGTGCATCAGCGGCTGCGGCTGTATTTTGGACCCGAATATGGTATCCGTCTGGACAGCTCGGAAGGCTATGGCACACAAATTACGGTTCGCATACCCAAGAACAGGGGGGTCTAGTGATGAAGAAGATTATGCTGGTGGATGACGAGATCCTGATCCGCGAGAATATAAGGGAATGCATCGATTGGGAGAAGGAGGGCTTCCTCTATTGCGGTGACGCTCCCGACGGTGAGCTGGCGCTCCCTATTATTGAAGCGCAGCTGCCCGACATTCTGATTACCGATATCAAAATGCCGTTCATGAACGGCCTGGAGCTTACCTCTGTCGTCCGCCAGAAATTCCCGCAGATCAAAATCATCATTCTCAGCGGCCACGATGACTTCCAGTATGCCCAGCAGGCGCTGCGCCTGGGGGTCGAGGATTACTGCCTGAAGCCGTTCAGCGCAGCCGACCTGCTGGAGCTTCTGCGCAGCGTCAGCGCCCGGATTGATGAGGAATTACGGATCAGGCACAAATATGCCTACACCCCCGAGAATCTGTTCGCCGATCTGTGCGGAGGCCTGATCAGCACCGCTGCCGCCTACGAAGCGGCGGCCCAGCTTGAGCTGCAGTTAACAGCTCCTTACTACGCCGCCGCTATATTTACTCTGCATCCGCCCAATATGGAGGAGTCCCCGGAGCTTCCCCCCGCTTCACCGGATGCTGAGGCGCTGTTAGCGGGCCTGCTCAAGGAGGCGGCCGACAGCTTCATCTACAAGCGCAGCCGGATGGAGATGGTTCTGATCTATAAAGGCAGTGATCCGCTCCGGATGAACCATACTCTGGATGACCTGTGTGCGGCTGCGAAGCAGCGGCTGAGGGAAAGCTGCGGGCTGGAGCTGTCCGTCAGCCGGGGCAAGGTCTGCGAACGTCTTCAGGGCATTCACCTCTCCTATCTGGAGGCCGAGAATGACCGGATGTTCAAGCAGATGTCCAGAATGCATTCCGCCGCCATGCTTGAGGCGTATTATGACCCTAGCGCCCATGGGGTTCTGCTCGACAGAAGCCGGCTGGTCCAGTTCCTGAAGTCAGGCGACCACAGGCAGATGTCAGGCTTCCTGCTGGAGCTGTCCAAGGAGCTTGAACAGATGAACTGGAACTCAGGATATGCCTGTTACCTGATGAACGATATCACCCTGGAGCTGGTGCAGACGGCGAAGAACGGGTTCCGCGCAGCCGCGGGCTACGCCGGCATACTCCAAGAATTGCAGACAGAGCTGAAGCAAATCTCCAGTAGTGATGACGGCCTTCAGTATCTCAAGCAGCTGTACGAGCGGCTGTGGGAATGGCGGTCCGAAGGAGCAGACAAGCACCGTGAGCTGATCGACCGGGTGAAGCAGTATATCCGTGAGCAATACGACAAGGAGCAGCTCTCCCTGAATGACATCTCCAAGGTGGTCAGGGTCAGTCCCAGCCATCTGAGCAAGACCTTCAGTCAGGCGACCGGGCAGACCATCACGGAATTTCTGACGGCTACACGTATGGACCGGGCCAAGGAGCTGCTGAAATCCACGGGGCACAAAACCTTTGAAATCGCCTATCTGGTCGGCTACAACGATCAGCATTATTTCTCCAATCTGTTCAAAAAAGTAACGGGGATGACGCCCATGGAATTCCGCAGGCAGGGAAATACCGGGGAGCAGCTGCACACGATCCGCAGAGGGGCGGGAAATGCGTGAGCGTAAACAGGCTTAGGGGATGGTCCGTGGTTCTCCTGCTGCTGACGGCAGGCTTCCTGCTTGGCGGCTGTCTTAAGGCAGCCGGAGCAGCGGATATTCCTGAGAAGACAACGGGAGATTCTCCGTTAAGTGCAGGTGAAGAACCTCCGCTGACCTTCGGCATTATCTACCCTATGGTGAATGCCACTTACGAGATGATCACCGGAAAAGCGGAAGCGGTAGCCCGGAAGCATAATGTAGAGCTGCTGGTCCAAGCTCCCGATGAAGCCAATCTGGAGCAGCAGATCCGCATCATGGAGATGATGATTAAGCGGGGGGTAGACGGCATTGCGATTGCTCCGGTGGATTCGCAGGCGCTCACCGCCATGATTAACAAAGCGGCCGCCCAAGGAATTCCTGTGGTCTGCTTCGAATCGGATTCGCCTGCCAGCCGGAGAGCAGCCTATATCGGGGCGGATAACCGGGCAACCGGCGCAGTGATGGGACAGACGGTGGAACGTCTGCTAAGCGGCAAAGGAATGATTCTGGTGGAGTCCGGAATGTCCCGGATGCAGAGCACCCGGGAACGACTGCTGGGACTTCAGACTTACCTGACTCAGCATACGGACATTGATGTACTGGAGATCCGTCACAATGACGGCAGTGAGGAGCGGGCTGCCGGGCAGCTGGAGCAGATGATCTCGGATCATCCCCATTTCAGCGCACTGGTTAATCTGGATTTCGTCTCCAGCACCAGCTCTGTCCTGGTCTGGAAGGCCAAGGGGCTGAAGCGTTATAACCTCGCCCTCGGCCTGACCCCAGCCTTGCAGCAAGCGCTGGATAACGGCCAGATTACCCGCGTAATCTCACAGAACGAGCAGAACTGGGGCGAGGATATTATTAACACACTGCTTCTACAGGCCAAGAGTGTAGACACAGCCAAATGGATCAACACTGATATTGCGATTATTGGGGAGTAGCTATTAATAAGACCCGGCGCTCAGCTTCAGAATCGTGCCGGTGGAAGCCGGAAGGACGTCGGCATAGCTCCCCAGTCCAAAATAGAAATCGCCACTCTGTTCCTCGAAGGAACGGGCGAACGTATCCCGGCTGAAGTGGAAGACCTCGCTCCAGCCTTCCCCGCCGGCTGCGAAGCTGGCGGTGCTTTTGCGGTAGACGTAATTCGTATATTGTCCCGAGGCTTCCTTGACATAACCGAGCACATACACCGTCTCCCCGCGCTCCAGAATATCCATAGGCACTACAGCAGAGTCAGGTAACAGCTCCTTGCGCACATTCTGGAAGTTGGCCGCTGCCGAGTACAGCCCTTGCGGGATAGATTGATGGTCGTTATAGATCACACCCGGAATATAGAGCAGCCGGTCATTCACCGGGGTCGTACGCAGGAGCTTCAGCCAAGGCTGGCCGCTGACACCGGGAACATTCACTTCACCCGCTTTGATAACGAAGCTGAGACCCGGGAACAACTGGGTACTGGTAAAAGTCAGCTTGGACGTCTGAATTCCCCCGCTTGTGCTCTGCTTGATGGAGGTCATATACCCCTTTTCATTTGGAATCCCCTGGGTCTTCCCTGCCGTGGCTGAGGACGCATACAGTGTATCGCCCAGCTCGAACAGATTGTAGGCACGCATAATCCCGTACTGCGAGACGGTACCGAAGCGGGTCCAGGTGCTGCCTCCGTTAGAAGATACGTAAATCAAGGGCCCTTCGTTAGCGCCCAGTGCTGCGTACAGCTTGCCTTTGTAGTAAGCCATATCGTATACATGGATGCCTCCGGGAATGTTCATGTATTGGTCCCAGTGATCCCCGTTCAGGCGATAAAAATTCCCGTAAGCCCACCCTGGTACCCTGGAGTCATGTCCGGGAATATACAGCTCCCCATTCAGCACCTTGAAAGTGTCGATCTGCTCATCCATGACATAGACATTGGTGGTCACCTTGCCTGTCGCCGGGTTCGTATACGTAACATCCTGCACAGAGAATTTATTCTGGGCAAGATCCCAGTAATAGATTGGAACCGGCCCCGCATTGGGCGAAGGCGCATTGTTGCTGCTGTTGCCGTGGCCCAGATAGATTTTGCCGCCAAAAAGCTGCATGTCCCAGACATTACGCGCATAAGCCGCTTTCTTGAACGGGCTGCCCAGCACTGTAATGGAAGAACTGACGTCCACAGTAGCCAGAGCTGCTGCCCCTGTCCCGATCACCTGTCCACTCTGGACAGGCGAACCCAGTACCTGCTCCCCTCCCGCATATGATACAGCACCCAGCAGCATAAGCCCCGTACACAATCGGCTTATATGTCTTATTACTCCACGCATAGTAAATCCTCCTAATCTTTGGAATGAAGCAATGATAAACTAATTATTTGTAAAAAAGAAGATGCAGAGGAAATATTAGTACTTCCGGTATAACAGCAAGGTAAACGCGTAGCGGCAGGTCTGGGCGGGAAGACCCAGAGTTGCGGGATGCGGGATGCCCGATGCTATGTATTAGAGAGGATGAATAGTTGAGTAATTCAAGCAGTAAACAAATGGAAAAGTGTATCTTAATTCGCCGGTTTCCGTGAAATGTCCGGAAGCAAGTGGATAAACAGCATCTAATTTTTCCAGTTTCGCTACTTTGGATGAAATGGGATAAATTAAGTGTATTTTTTCCAACTGCTATTGTAATAGAGTCTATTGGTTCATCAGCAAGTGTACATTATCCAACTAATTCCGTTCTTGTTAGCCTTCATACTACTCAAAAAACCCTCCGGCCAGCCAACGTCTA
Source organism: Paenibacillus sp. FSL R7-0333 (assembly GCF_038000365.1). Lineage (NCBI taxonomy): Bacteria > Bacillati > Bacillota > Bacilli > Caryophanales > Paenibacillaceae > Paenibacillus > Paenibacillus sp. FSL R7-0333. The sequence goes on along the minus strand of NZ_JBBOBZ010000001.1, from coordinate 2,676,871 downwards.
TCCCATCTTCCGATGTCTGTAGACGTTGACTGCCATAAGGGTTGTGCTTCTACGTATCTAACTATGGAGTGTTACTTCTGCAATATCCGGAAGATCATGACAGCAGCTTCCGCCCGCGTGGCTGTTCCAGTGGGATGAAGGGATTTCCCGTCTCCCCGGACAATTCCCTCTTGGACCAGTGCTGCTACACTATCAATGGCATACTTCGCCACCTTCATTCTATCTGTGTAGCCGACCAGGTCTCCGGCACTGCCGCCGGCAGATAATTTGTTCACCACCTTCAAGGCTCTGGTTGCAATCACCATCATATCCTGCCGCGAGATTTCGCCCTTCGGATTGAATTTGCTGCCGTCTGTTCCATTGATAATCCCCAGCTGCTTCGCAATACTGAGCGCTTCATAATAGTAGGCTCCCTGGCTTACGTCTGCAAAGCCGGAACCGGATTCCGCTTCGAGACCCAATGCTCTCACTACCAGCAGCACAAAGTCCGCTCTCGTAATGTTCTTCTCCGGGCTGAAGGTGGCCGCGGAGGTTCCTTGGATGATGCCCAGACTGTACAGTGTGTCAATCGCCTCCGAAGCCCAGCTGTATTTGGCACCTACATCTTTGAACGGGCTGCTTGGCACTGGTGTCTGCGTAGGTGCTGGTGTCTGTGACGCAGCTGGTGTACCTGTTGCTCCCGGCGTCGATGTTGGTGTCGGTGTTGGCGTAGCTGTTGACGTTGGTACTGACGTCGGTACTGGCGTCGGCGTAGGTGTTGGTCTTGTTGTTGGTGTTGGCGTCGGCTCAGACGGACCGCCACTGTCTTTCAGCGTAGTTACAGAGAGGGCAGGACCATTATTGCTCCAGTTCCCGGCTTCATCCCCGGCCTGCACCGAGAAATGATACTCTGTTCCCGCAGCAAGCCCGGTTACCTCGTACCGCAGCTCTGTTCCAGACAACGCAGCGATTTCCTCTGCCCCCCTATAGACTTTGTAGCCGGTCACTCCCGTATCGTCAGCAGCCCGCGTCCAGGTTAGTGTCAGACCGGATGCTGTGATCCGTGAGGCTTCAAGCTTGCTTCCCTCCATCCAGACCGGAGGTGTGGTGTCGGTAGCAGGCAGTGTCGTTGCTGACACAGAAGGCCCACCCTCGCTCCAATTGCCGCCCGTGTCTCCCGCTTCTACTTTGAACGTATACTGCATACCCGGCTGTAATCCCGTTACTTGATGACTGTATACAGCACCGGTTACGGTCTCCGTATACACAGCATCTGTAACCGTAATCGGCTTATCTCCGGTTCCATTCGTAATCCGGTACCCGTAGATGCCGCTGTCATCTGTGGCCGTAGCCGACCAGGTCAGCGTCAGTCCGCTACTCGTGATACCGGAAGCGGCAAGCGTGCTTCCTTCCGCCCAGACCGGCGGCGTGATGTCTTCACCTCGAAGGGTGGTCACTATAACGTACGGTCCGTCCTTACTCCAGTTCCCCGCTGCATCGCCTGCCTCTACCTTGAAGGTATATGACGTGTTCGGCAGCAATCCAGCTACCTCATAACGATATACGGCTCCGGTTGCGGTCTCCACCGGCTCAATGCCTGTTACAAGCACCGGCTCGGAATCGATCCCGTTGTAGATACGGTAGCCGGTAACACCAAGATTATCCATTGCAGCCGGCCACGATAAGGTAACCCCTGTACGCGTAATACCGGTAGCTTCAAGCTTGCTTCCTTCAGCCCACACAGGCGGAGCTGCGTCTCCCTTGCCGCTGAGGGTAAGGTTGCCGAACACCTCTGTTGATTTTGCAGCCCGGCCCAGCAGATCATTCCAGGTAGCTACGCCGATCAGATTGGACCCGGTTGCATTGTTCACCTGCGCATCGAACCGGATCTGTGTCCCGTTCTCCGGCCTCAGTGTGCGGAATGGAATCTTCATCTCCACCGTATAAGCCGTCCCTTCGGTTACCGCCGCCGATTCAAATCCCGGTGAGACCGCCGGTGTCGAATTACTGAGGAACTTGAAGGACTGCTCCCCGGCATAGTTGACCCGGTATTGCCCGTCATCCTCTCGGTACGGCCAGGCGTTGATACGGTCTTCGTCCACATAAGCTTCCACGGAGTCCTGCTTCGTCTTATCCGTGCTGGCTTTGCTTAACTGCGTATCCTGGACCTGGAACAGCACATAGAGATTCTCTTCATCCCACAGCGTCCGGGCGGTTCCTGTGGTCTCCGCTGTCGCCATCAGATGATTGTCAATCCGGATCTCCGGCGCATTCGCCCAGAGGTCGTCTATGCTTCCATCAATGTCAGGGGTACCATACAGCGCCGTAGAGCTCTTAGTCTCTGGAGTCACATAGAGCGGATGCCCGGCCAGATACTTCTCAGGATCAAGGATGGCATAATACGCCGGCTTCGGTGCCAGCGAGCTGATGAACGGCAACGGATTCTGGCCTGCTCTCCAGCTCGCGCTGTCTGCATATCCCCAAAGGGTGACACGCGCGATTACATCCGCATGCTTCTTGTAGATCTGGAACAATTGGGCATACAGGTTCGCCTGCTTCTCTGCCCACTCTGCTGAGAGGGAATAATTCATGCCTGCCAGCACATCCAGCTCGCTGATGGAGAGCTCCACGCCCAGGGAAGCATATTTCTCAATCGCCGCTTCAACATTGGCAGGCTTGGTTCTCATGTCATAGTGGGATTGCAGCCCGATGCCGTCAACCAGTAGCTTGCCGGGATGGGCCAGCGCATAACGGTCATTGATCTCTTTGACCATGTCATAGATGGCATCCCGCTTCTCCGGGAAATCATCGTTGAAATCATTGTAATACAGCTTGATATTCCACGACGGATGCTCATCCAGCACTTCCCTGGCGGCAAGGAATGCCTGCTCTACAAAGTCAGGGCCGACAGAATAGTACCAAGGTGACTTACGCAGCGCATCCTTCCAGTCCGTTACGGCCGGAGGACCATCCTGCATCGCCTCATTGACCACATCCCAGGAGATCACCGAATCCTTGTAATGCTCCATGACCGTACGGATATGGGTTTTCATATTTGCCAGAGCCTCACTGCGGCTGAGATAGACCGGATTCCCCGTCCCATCCTTCACGGCATTGCCTGAGGCATCCACCTGCTGCGTGAACCACGCCGGAGTCTGGCTATGCCATACCAGCACATGCCCATGGACCTCCGCCCCCATCGCCCGGGATTTGGCAACCATATCGTCTGATTTGTTGAAGGTAAAATTACCTTTGGTCTTCTGCAGCGCGTCCGGCTTCATCTCGTTCTCGAAGGTCACGGCATTGAAGTGATAATTGAAGAACGCATTCTGCCCGTTGCCCGGATTAAGATCATTAGTGCCGGGTATATTGCCTAGCAGGAAGTCGTTCTTATACACTTCTTGGAGCGGAAGAATGCTCTCCAGACCAGTGTCTGTGAAGCTGAAATCATCGATATAGTAAGATGCAGTAGTGCTATTAGGGCTCTCTACATATAAAGTGACATCATCATGCAGATAACGATAGGTTCCCTCCAGCTTCACCCAGTCTCCGCTTGCACTGACCGTCTGTGTAGCCAGACTGACATAGTACGGCGTAGGTGCATTGACCTGTGCCGTCAGCTTGAGCTGTGCGCTTGCCGGGCTGATCAGCTTCACCCATACCGCCGCTTTGTACTCGTTGCCGATGGTGACGGTATCCTTGACCTGGACCGCAGGTCCGTCCGGGTTAGCCGCTCTGCCTGTGACCTTCAAGGCATAAGCGCCGCCCGTGGTATGGTTAGCTTCCTTGGTGACCTCCAGCTTCACGCCAGCACTTCCCTTCGGCTGGAAGCCCTGCACGGTCCCATCTTCGAAATCTCTTACCGCCTTCATCCCCGCTGCAATAGTGAACGGGCTGACCTTTACACTGACACTTCCCTTAGTTACAGTCAGCGTGAATCCGCCTCCCTGGAGAGTAATAGCGGTCTTCACTCCCAGTTGCTTCAGCGCTTCATTGCCATCCAGAATCGCCTGTGCTTTGGCCATCAGCTTAGTGTTGTCTTCACCCTCTACTGCATTAGGAACGGTAATCCGGTTGCCAATCAAGGCCGCAGCTTCCTCTACCGCCTGCTGATCTGCAGTAATTTCCCCCGTCTCTCCCAGGGTCTTCACCAGGGTAACCCCCGAGAAGGTGACTTTGAAGTCCGTTACAGCGCTCGTATTGGTTCCATACAATTGCACCTTGGCAGCCTTGAAGAATTCCGGAGTATACGTGGACGGACTGCCCATCGTGGTCCAGGAAGAGCCGCTGTTGGTCGAGAAATAGCCTTGCACCACATTGCCTTCTTTTACAATCCGCAAGAAATAATTAGTACCGCTCAGGTTAGTCTGGTTCGTATTGTTGGTGAAGGATTGGGTGCCAATTTTGCCTGAATTATTGACTTTGATATTGCTGCTGACCTTCCTTGCATTGATTCTGTAAAATTCTCCGCTTGCAGTAGCGCTGATGCCAAGTCCAACCTGGGCATTCTCACCCATGGACGGATCATTCAGCGGTTTGTCAACGGTGAGCTTCGCTGTCAGCGTCCAGTTGCCTTCAGCAGAGCCCGGAAGCTGCAGCATATTATGGCTGCCCGGATAGTCCGTATCGCTCTTCAAGGTCTGAATGGCCGCACCCTCCGCGCTATAGCCAAGGGCAGTCTGCGGATCAGCCGGATTGATGACTTCCCAGCCCGCCGGAAGGCCAGCCGCGAAATCAATGACTTCGTTCGTACTGAAGAAGATTTTATAAGTCTTGATCTGTTCTCCTTTGACGAACCGGACCACTGCCGTGCCTTGCGCACTGTCCGCCTGCGAGATACTCACAAGCTCAGCCGGATCGCTGGTTACCGCTGTAACCTTCGGAATGGCGTTCCCGGTGACTGTATATTTATATTCATGCTTCGCTTCGTCAAAATCAGACGGCTGAACGCCATTAATAAAGAGGTTGTGCGACACGACCGCCTCAGGAGTAAGCGACATTTGATCAGCATACAGGATGTTCGCATCCTTCGCATACACCGCCAGGACCACCTTCGCTGTGCCTGCGGGTTCCTCATACGTGAATGGCTGATTAGGCGTCTCATGCCAGTCCGCCACCTTCACATCCACGGGCTGGAAGGAGCTTAAGCTAAGCGGCCCGCCCTCAAGAATGCGTCCGATGAATTTGCCGCCCGCCCAGTATGCAGGATCACCGGCTTCACGGGCTGCGTACGGTTCAGGCATATCGCGGCCATTGATCGGAGTCATTCCGAGCTGATTCCCGTTCCCGTCGTAATACACCAGCGCCGCTTCGACATCACCCGGATGCTCTGCAGCAACATCATAGCTGTCCGGGCGGCTCATCATCGAGAGGAAGTATCCCTTGAAGTTATAGCTCTCTCCCTTGTTCAGCTTACCGGTAACATCCTGCCACATTCCGTCATACTGCTGCGCAGCATCGATGCGGCCAGCAAGCTTGCCGGAACCGGCAACCTTCGAGGTCGAGCTGTTCTTCAGGTAACGTGACAGCCCCGAATAGCTTTGTATGGTATCCGCCGTTAACACAGGTCCTGCGGCAGCAGGCTCAAAGGTTCCCTTGTTGTAACGTCCGGCAGACCAGTTGTCTGTATTGGAAGCGGTTGCCGTATCAAAATCCCCGTTGAGCAGCAGATTGCCCGGAATAGATACTGTAGAATTGTTGGCGGCAGTACTCCAGTCGGAATCGCCTGCTCCGAACAGGAAGCGGTCAACGGTGATCGTACCCGCAGTCCCGTTTGGTTCGGCCACAATATACAGATCCTTATGGCCGTAAGCACTAAGATCGCCTGTACCGACCATGTCCTGGAATTTGCCGTAGCTGTCATTGGCCGGTACCGGAATCTCTGCGACCCGCGTACCTTGGGACAGGATATCGGCGCTGCTGCCGGCAGCGGCCCCCACCGGAAGCACATAAGCAGCAAGCTTGCCTCCCTGCGCCGACTTCGTCTGGGCGGTAAGGTACAGCAAGTGTCTGCGGACCACACCGCCGTTCGCCGAGCCGTCTGCAAAATTCACATTGTTGTAAGCGAGGTATCCGCCTGCCCCCAGCGTCACTGCCTCATTGGCACGGCCCGCATTACCTGCACTATCGCCGGGCACGCTGTTGTCATTCCCCTCTGCTTCCAACGTGGAGAAGATATCGCGTTCCCCGTCCAGCCCCTGATAGGTGGCAAAGGTTCCCTTGGACGGAACAACCGTCACAACGCTTGCGGGCGGAATATCAATGACGAACTTGCCGCCCGATACAGGAATCTTACCCAGCTTCTTCTGGTTCTCGCTTCCCGAGGTGCGGAACACCGTTACACTATCTGTTCCTGCCGGGAAGTCCTTCAAATTGAATTCCAGCGGCTGAACGCTGTCATCGTTGTTGGCATTGGATACCGTCATCGAGAAATCACCCGTAGCCGGATTCTTGAAGCCGACCACATTCAGATCAGGCGCCGGTACGCGTGTAACCTCAAAGCGCACATCGCCGGGATTCATGAACCGGGAGAAATGCCCGTAGCTGTAAAAGCGCTTGAACAACCGGTATTCACCGGTCAGTGTGCTGATCCGTCCCGGCTCCTGCTGGGAGTTGGTCGTCACGAAGCGGATGAGGTCAGAGCCGTCTGCTCCGTTGCTGTCCCACATGCTCCACCAGACAAAGCCGGTGAAGCCCGGGTTGCTGGTGAACATATTGGTCATCAGATTAGACCAGCGCACGGCATCATTAATATTCTGATTACCGTAGCGCTGCGTATACGCTCCAGCCGAACCGTCACCGGTGTCCTGGTTCATGAATTCTGCCTGCCAGAGCTTATACTTAGTAAGATATTCGGGATACTTGCTTCCGTCCTTGGTATAATCCAGAGGATTCTTGGAGAAATCCCCGGTGTGGTACAGCTTGGTCTCATCCGTACCGATGCCAACTGTACCGTAGAGATGGGTAGTGAATACATCGAGATAGGGATTCTTGTCGAGCGCATTATCCGGGTCCGTCTGCGAGAACACCTCGCCGCCTCTGCTTAAGGAAGCGCCCAGATTGGTGCCGTCCACTGCGGCAAGCTGGGGAATGAAGTCAATGAGCTTGCCTTCCGGGTTCTTAATATCATAGAGGTCGCCGCCAGGCTGCATCGATTTTTTCAAAGCAGGTCCGATGTAACCGTTAATCAGTTCCGTAACGTAAGCAGCTGAGCCGCCCGCCAGATCGACTTCGTTGAAGGGATTGATGTGGGTAACCGGAATCCCATACTGCTCCCACATGCCGCGGATATAATTGACAAGATAATCTGCATAGGCCTGATAGTATATTTTTACCGGTTTTCCGCCAATGGTGGCGATGTCGCCACGGACAATTTTGCTGGGAGAATTGGTGTTGGACTGGCTCATCCAGTAGGGTACGGTCCAGGTGCAGGCGTAGAATTGCTTGACGCCATACTGCTGTGCCTGGCGCATGGTCCAGACCTGATCGATATCGAACAGCTCTTTGCGGGTACGCGGGGAATTCTTGATGACTACAGGCTGTTCACCGGGCTTACTGAGGAGATTGGTCGGGCCGCCGTCGTCATTGCCGATCGGCTGATTCCAGGAGGGATAATCCCATACAAAGTCTTGCACAGGTACAAGCGTTCCAGGAGCATGCTCCGGTTCAACCGGCCAGATGCTGTCGGTATTGCCGTCATAATAGCGGTTCTCCGCTTCGATCTTGTAGCCGTATTGTCCTGCTGTTCCACGCATGGGAATGGCATTCCCCTCAATGTCGAAGCCGGGATTATTCACATCGGCCAGGAGACTGGTGAGCGGGTTGAACCCCGGGCTTGCCGCAGTAGCCCCGGAAGTCGTCAGGCCGCCGTTGTCACCGATGATCACCCGGACAATGTCGTGACCTGTACCCTTCTGTTCACTGAAGGTCAGATCCAGCAGATGCCGGACCGTATCCTGATGGCCGGCCGAAGCGAGCTGCAGCATATGGACGGAATCCGTATACGCATAGGCGGCTCCTACACCATCCATCGTCTGATAGCTCTTGTACCAATCGGCGGTTACCTGTGCCGGAGCAATAGCAGCCTGCATGGCAGCAGCCGGAGCAGCTTGAAGCGGGTTAGAGAATGGCATAGGGGTAATAACGGATAGCAGCAGCACACCAGCCATTGAAACTGAGAGTGCCTTTCTCCTGATCTTTTTACTCATCCTAGAGATTCCTCCTCTTGTATGCGCTTACATTGTTTTGCCTGGTAATATCCTAACAAATCAGATTGTACATTTATAGAAGAAGGATGCACGATTCATTTTAAAATAACACTAAAACACTTTGATTTTTAACGATATGAGAACTTCATGTTAAAATCATGTATCCAGCTTGCCACTGCTTGTCGTTGTGCTATCAGGGAGATGCCTCCCGGATGTACAAACGGCTGCACCATCCTTGAACCAGGATGGTGCAGCCGCTTCAGCAAAAAATCGTATCTATATAGTCCGACATAACCATACCCGCAATCAGCCCTTCACCCCGCCGACCGTCATCCCCTGCACGAAATATCTCTGCAGGAACGGATACACCACCAGGATCGGCACACTGGCGATAATCGTCATTGTCGCCCGCAGCGAAGTAGGCGTTACCCTCACAGCATTTTCTGCGGATTGGTACGCGTCTACCGCCCCTGCAGTCGCAGAGGTGTTGGTGGTCTGCAGGATTTTCATCAATTCGTATTGCAGGGTACTTAATTTGATATTGGAGGAATTGTACAGAAAGACGTCGAACCACGAATTCCATTGCCCCACCGCGACGAACAAGGATACGGTTGCCATTGCGGGAATGGTGAGCGGCAATACCACACGGATAAAGGTAGTGAATTCTCCCGCACCGTCAATCCGGGCCGATTCCAGAATCCCTTCGGGAAGTCCTTCAATGAAGGAGCGGATAATGATCATATTGAACACCCCGATCACCCCCGGAACAATATAGACCCAGAAGGAGTCTGTCATGCCCAGATTGCGGATCAGCAGATATCCGGGGATCAGGCCTCCGCTGAAATACATGGTAATGACGAAGAACAGAGTGACAAACTTGCGCAGCACAAACTCCTGGCGGCTGACGGTGAAGGCCAGCATTGCCGTACAGAAGACCGACACCGCCGTACCAATCACAGTGCGCAGCAGTGAAACTAAGGTCGCATGATAAATCTCCGATTCTCCGAAGATATATTTATAGTTGTTAAAGGTCCACTCGCGCGGCCACAAATAAATACCGCCTCTCACGGCATCATTGGCGTCGTTGAAGGACACGGCGATCATATTAACAAAGGGATACATCGTGACAATCATCAGACAAATCATAAAGATTACATTGCAGATATCGAATATCCGGTCCCCCGGACTGGAGTTCCGTAAGCGGGACGCTTTACTTGATTGCATGACATAAACCTCCTTTTAGAATAATCTGCTTTCTCCCATTCTCTTGGCAATATGATTGGCGGAGAAGAGGAAGATAAAGCTGACTACGGTTTTGAATATGCCTGCTGCGGTCCCTAAGGAAAAGCTGCCCATTCCCAAACCATATTTCAGAACAAAAATATCCAGGTTCTCCGAGTATTCCAGATTCATCCCGTTCCCCAGCAAATATTGCGGCTCAAATCCGGATTCAAGAATGTTACCCAAATTCATAATCAGCAGGATAATGATCACCGGCTTGAGTCCGGGAAGCGTAATATTGAGCATCCGCTGAAAGCGGCCCGCCCCGTCGATTTCAGCCGCCTCATATTGAGAAGGATCGATTGCTGTAATCGCTGCCAAATAGATAATGGTGTTCCAGCCTACGTCTTTCCATACCTGGGTTCCCGCGAGAATCCCCCAGAAATAATTCCCTTTCCCCATCCACAGCACCGGTTTGTCCAGGAGATGCAGCTTCGTCAGCAGCAGATTCACGATCCCGTCGGGCGATAGCACGGTCAGCACTATGCTTGACGCCACAACCCAGGAGATAAAGTGCGGCAAATAGCTGATGGTCTGAACCACACGTTTAAACACAATATTTTTAAGCTCATTCAGTAAAAGAGCCAGCGTAATTGCGGTTACGAAGCCCAGCACCAGCTGAAGGGTGCTCATCACCAGCGTGTTGCGCAGCACCCGGTAGAAGGTGCTGTCTTCAAACAGAATCCGAAAATGCTTCAAGCCCGCCCATTCCTGCTCGGAAAAGCTTCTGGCCGGCTTGTAGTTCTGAAAGGCCATGGTCCAACCCCAAATGGGAAGGTATTTGAACACAAACGCCCAGAGGACGAATGGAATACACATGAAAGCCAGCGTTCTCTGCTGGATAAGGCGTTTGAGGAATGAACTGGTTTTATTTAAGCCCGTCCCCTTGTTGTTGAGGGATGGGCTAACAGAATTCACTGGTTTCTCCACTTGATCTTACTCCCTTCCGGCTCCCTGCTGATTAATCTCTATATCACCATTTACCGGCGACGCGGTCCTGTACCTTTTGAGTAATGAAGTCCTCATAGGTCTTCTTATCCAGCTTGTTGAGCTGATTCATGTAATCGTCCCAGTTCTTGCCGAAGTTGGCCGGTGTGTCCAGAATCATCGAAGGCAGGTGGTTCCGCTGGAGATCATCTGCTTTGGTGATGAACATCTGCTGGGGCGATCCCTGTTCAAGGGCAATCGACCACGCGGGGAACCATGATCGCTCGTCCGGATTGCTGAACAGCTCACTGAAGGTCTTCACCCCATATGCTGCAAGGAGCTTCTTGTCACCCTCCGTGTAGCTGAAGGTTGCCACCTCCGGCTGGCTGCCGGGACCATAGGCGTTGCCGTCCTGAAGAACAGAGGCGTTTCCATAACGGGGCCAGCTGTAATTGAAGTAGTCGAACCCGAATTTCATGCTCTTTTCCGGATCTTCATGCATTTGCCGTTGTTCATCGTTGGCATACGTGAAGCGGCCGTTCTCGTCAACTGCATAGCTCTGGTCCTTGATGCCCCATTGGACCAGAATCTGATTCTCTTCTTTCAGCAGGTTATCGAAGTACTTGATAATGCGGACCGGATCCTTGGCTTTGACGGTAATGCCAACCCCGTAATTGTTGACAAAGCCGGGAGGATCAATATATTGATCCTTCGTTCCTTTATCGAACACGATGGGCAACGATACATACCGTTTATCATCATTGCCGGCTTTCTTCAGATTGTTGGTTGCGTCCCCAACCTGCCAGGAGTAGCTGAAATAACCGAGGACGCGTCCGGAGGTCAGCTTCGCCAGATACTGGTCCTTGTTCATGGTGAAGGACTCCGGATCAACCAGCCCTTCGGCATTGGCCTCATTCAGCTTCCCGATCCACCGCTTCTGATATTCAGAGCCCGCCACCAGCTTAGCCTCATGGGTCTTCATGTCGATGATGGAGCTGCCGTCGTTAGGTGAGCCTGCCAAGTGCATGGCCGGATTCTGGAGGGTATAGAAGCTGCCCTGCTCACCGGCAAGAGTAGCGAAACCGATGGTATCCTTGCCCTCTATCTGAGGGTGCTTTTCCTTGTACTGCTTGATCAGGTCGAAATATTCATCCAGAGTGGTGATTTTAGGATAATTGAATTCCTTCAGTACAGAACGCTGGATATAGAACCCTGTCTGGAAGTTAGGCTCGGACAGGTAACCGATATTGGCTCCGTAAGGGAAGAAGTAGATTTTACCGTCCTTCTGTCTGAATTTATCAAAATAAGGGCCATAAACACGCTTGATGTTGGGTCCATACTTCTCAATCAGATCATCCAGCGGAATGAAGGCCCCTGCTTCCATCAGCTTGGCCATTTGGCCGCTGGAATCAATAATGTCAGGATAATCACCGCTGGCAATCATCACTCCAGCCTTCGTATCCCCATCGCCAACCAGATATTCAATGTTCCAGTCCACGCCGGTTTGTGTCTGCAGCTCTTTCCCGATCGTGGTCTCACTGCCCAGGACCTGCTTCTTCGGCCCGCCAAAGCTGAAATACTTGTACGTAACCGCTGCGTTATCTTCTTTTCCTTGATCCGTGGTACTGTTCGCTGCACTGTCAGACGAGTTATTGCCGTTACCGCAACCTGCCAAAGTCGCCGCCAACACGAGTGCCAAACCAGCGGTCATAATCCTGCTTTTTAACATTTCGACTAAATCCCCCTTATGATTCTTAAATTCCTTCAATGCTGTAAGCTCTTTCAATATAACAAGTAAACGCTTTCTTGATTACCCAACAAACCATACCTCATACTTAGAAAAACATATCCAAGTACATTCCTCATCCCGGCTTCTCTTCCATAACAGGAAGCGAAATTTCAATAGATGTCCCCTCCCTGTAGCGGGCATTCATTGAAAAAGCAAAGCCCTCCCGATAACAAAGCTTCAGACGGCAGTACGCGTTCTTCATCCCGACATGCTCGCCGATATCGTCGCCATCCTGCAGATACCGGTGAAGCTCCTCCAGCTTGTCTGAATCCATGCCGATCCCGTTATCCTGGAATCTGAAGATCAGCCTGTCCGCCTGCAGAGTGACTGAGATTACGATACTCCCCTTATCCGGACTTGATTCAATGCCATGGATACTGGCATTCTCTACGAACGGCAGCAGAACCATCTTGGGAATCCGCAGGCCGAGTGCTGCCGGTTCAGCAACAATGCTGTATTCCAGCTTGTCACCGAACCGGTATTGCTGGATCGTAAGGAAGCTCTCAATCAGCTCCAGCTCCTCGCGGACGGTAACATCGTTATGACTCCAGGAGAGCGATTTGCGGAACATTTTGGCCATATGCTGGATGATCTTCGCGGTCTCCTTCTCCCCCTTGATGATGCTGCGCATACGGACCGATTCCAGAGAATTGAACAGAAAGTGGGGATTGATCTGGCTGTGCAGGGCATGAAGCTGGGCCTGCTGCTGCTTCAGCTCCAGATTTTTCTTCTGAATATCTGCCACATAGACCTCATTGATCAGACTGTTGATCGTCTCGGTCATCCGGTTGAATTCGGCGGTCAGCTGTCCGATCTCATCTCTGGCATCTTCCGGGGGAATTGTCTCGAAGTTCTGCGCCTTCACCTTCTTCATATGCCGCAGAATCCGCACCAGCCGCACATGAATGGACCTCGACATGACGGCTATGATGATCGTTGGCAGTACAAAGTTGATGCATGCCAGCCATATAACAAAGGACCGCGACTTGCGGACCTCCTTCAGCACGCTTTCCTCGTCCATCACGCCTTTCAGAGTCCAGCCCTTTAGATAATTAATGTCACTGTACGCTTCATCAAAGATCCGGGAGCTGCCAGGAAAGCTGATCTCATGAAAATAAATATCCTTCGTGAGGTTCGCCGTCACATTCCCGAACTGTACTCTGCCCTGAGGGTCCACCAGATAGACCTGGCCGTCAAATCCGCTTCCCTCAAAAATCTGGTGAATCTGCTCCATATTCAGGTCAATCTTGACGAGCTGCTCGAAGCCGCCGGTATTGTAATTATTCAATCTCTGAATCAGGCTGAACTTCTGGTCTGTATAGATAAAGGTTGGATAGGAAGCAGAGGAGGCCAGGGAACGGGTATACCAGCCGGACTTTCGGATCTCGCCGGTTAACCGGTCCATATAGCCGGAGGCTAAGATGGTGGGATTATCCGTATATACCTGATACCAGCGGACCCCCTGCATATTCTCATCGGCAAGCGCGCCCCTCAGGTAGGAATTGAAGGTATCCACATAGTCTTTCTGGCTGGTGAATTTACGGGTAATGGTTTTGTTGAAGATGGAATCGGTATACAGGGAATACGAAAGTCCGACCCCCTGATCGATTGTCACCCGCAGGTCGTTTTTCAGATTATTCAGTGCCATGTCCGCATCGCGGATTTTTTGATTACGTATATTGGATGTGGTCACGTTATAGAACACTACATTGGTCAGTACGATAGGAATGAACACGGACAGCATATACATCAACAGCAGCTTGTCGCGCAGCTTCAGGTAATTCAGGAAGTTCTTCATAGGCCCCCCTATTCTTTGCCGATCAGCATATTCCGGTATTCAGACGGCGTCAGCTGTTCCAGCTTTTCAAATTGGGTTACGAAATAATCAGCATTCTGAAAACCGACCCTGCCAGCAATCTCGTACATTCTCAGATCGCTCTGCCGAAGCAGCTTCTTGGCTTCCTGCACTCTAAGCTCCAGGAGATATTCATTGAAATAGACGCCGTAAGTCTTGCGGAACAAGCGCCCCAGATAGACTGCATTCATATAAAACATGGCTGCGATGTTCTTCAGGCTGATATTCTCATGGTAATGGGTGTCAATGTACTGCTTGATCGGTTTGATTCCGCCCAGACTGTTCAGCTTGCGGAGCCGTGCAATAGATTCCGCTGCTTCTTGTATAGCCTGCTGGAAATGCTCCTGCAGCATGGCCAGACTCCACTGCCCGTGCCCCCGTTCAGCCAGCTCCTTCAGCCGGAGAATTTCCGCTTCGGTGCCGTCCATCTCCTTGATCACGCCAAGAATACCTGCCATACACCGGGCGAGGGAGCTGCTCACGGCTTGCGGGGTGTAGCGCTGCTCATGGAATAACGTGAACATGCCGTTCACGGTTTGCTGATAGTCCGTCATGTTGCCCTCCTCCAGCTCCAGAATCAGCTTGCTTGCCAGTACCGGATTCATATCAAACACGTACAGTGCTTTATCCTTAATCTGTGCATATGTAATGACTCCAGTATTCTCGGCATATTTGTGCCTGGCTGCTTCGTTAGCCTCTGAATAAGAGCGGTGGACATGGGCCAGCGTGTCAACAGGATCACCGGCGTACAGGCTCAGCTCCATATATAGCCGCCCCGCGAGGGCTATGCGAAGCCGCTCCAAATGAAGCGCAAGACCTCCACATCCGCCTTCGATCTGGTCCGTACAGAACAGCATCCCGAAGGTCCCCGGCTGCTGTTCCAGGACAGGAATGCCGGCACCTCCCACCTCTGGGGAGTACAGCGCCTCCTGGAATTGCTTCAGGGTGGTTGGCTTGTCCTGCCCCCCTCCCGCATGAATCTCGGTCATGGTGTAGAGAAAGCCGCCCACTCCTTCCAGACCCAAGGCTGCTGCATAAGGTTCGGCCTCCTCCGGCTGGAGACTCTCCTGCACGAGCGCTTCCATGATTGCACTGGTCGTAAGATCATCATTAGTCAGCGAGGCAATCCGCTTCCTGCCCATGGCATACGACAGCTTCCGCAGCGCAGCGGTCATCTCCTCTTCATCTATGGGCTTCAAGATGTAATCATGAACCCCGTAGCGCAAGGCCTGCTGCGCATAGTTGAAATCGTGGAAGCCACTGATAATGATGAAGATCAGAGGAAGTCTGGCCTGTGCATACACACTGCGGATCAGATCCAGCCCGTCCAGAGTAGGCATGCGGATATCCGTAATCACCAGGTCAGGCTCCAGCTGTTCAATCATCTCCAGCGCTTCAGCGCCATTATTGGCCTCTCCCACAACGCTGAATTTCATCGCTTCCCAAGGAATGATTTCAAGCAGCCCTTTGCGAACATACACCTCATCGTCTACCAGCAACACTTTGAACACGATACCCCTCCTTATATTCTAAAAAATCCCGGCCCGCAAACGCACTGTACAAGCTGCTGTTTACAGGCCAGGATAAGGTTGCTTATGGAAACTGGAGTGAATGGTTTCTATTCTGCAACGATTAATGTAGTGTCGGCTTCGACTTCGGTGTCGGCCTCATAAGTAGTATCCGTTACTGAGCTTTTGCTGCTTCCGAGTGTGGCTACGAAGGTAGTTACACTAAGAGCCGGGAGTTGGGCAGTGAAGGCACCATTCGACACATTAATGGCTGATCCGGCGGCTACCTTGCGGCTGGCGTCTGTGGTCCATGGGGACACACTCGATGCGGAGCCATTTTGCAGGACGAACCGCTGGCTGACCGCCGAATTGCTTTTATTAATAGCGACAATCACTGCCTTGTTACTGCCCTTGTAAGCCGAGACATAGACATTGGTGTTAGGGTTCTTCGTAGCATCAACTCTTACATAACCCGGGCGGACGAACTTGGAGAACTGGGCCATGCTGTCCCCGCGCTTACTGATACTGCCGTCTTCATTCATCGGGCTGTATTGGCGGCGGATATACCACCATACATAAGCCTGGAAATCCCCTTCCACCAGCGCATTGTGCATATGGTATGCTACTTCAAGCGCCTCAGGCCACAGGTTGGCCGAGTTGTTATTGCTGTTCGGATAATAGACCTCGGTCATCCACAGCTCTTTGCCTGCACCCTTCTGCTTGAAGAGCGGATAAGCGAAGTTGTTCACCTGAGTTCCATACAAATGTGCCCCCAGAATGTCCATATTGGCCAGCGCCTGGGAGTCATTCAGAATCGGGTCAGACATATTCTTCAGATATTGGAAGGACTCAGGAGCAATGACCCGGCAATTGATAGAACCGGCATAATTCTTCATAAAGTTCAGGACTTCGGCAGGTGTCCACCAGGTCCAGGTCTCGGCATAGTCCGGTTCATTCTGTATCGAGATCGCATACAGGTTAACCCCGTTATTCTTCATGTATGTCACGAAGTCATTCAGATGCTGGGCGTATGCGCCGTACTGGTTATATTTGAGACGCTTGGCTGAGGTATTCCCGTTGCGGTTGAAGGTCTCCGTCATGCTGCTAGGCGGATTCCACGGCGAAGCAAAAACGATGGCTCCTTTGGCAACGGCTGCCTTGGCCGTATCCAGCTCCTTATACCAGTTGTTCTTGTTCTCGTCCACAGAGATTCTCAGAATGGAGAATCCCAACTGGTTCGCCCCGTTCCCGAAGGCGGTCTCCCGCTGCGCGGCGGTCAGATCCCCGATCCAGACCGGGTGGTTGATGCCCCCGAATCCGCGGATCAACTGCTTCTGGGCGGACAGATTGACTGTCACATCGCTGGCTGCTGAAACTTTGGGTGGCGGTGGCACCACCAGCATAGACAACATAGTTACCGTTGCCAGCAAGGTACATAGTGATTTTTTAAACGTTGATTTCATTGCTTCATCTCCTTATTATATGATTTCTGCACAACATTCCTGCCGAATTCTGCCTCTGGTCGCACCTCCTGTCTAATCGAAGCGGCAGCTGTACCCTGTACAGGCTTGTCCTTTTCCCTTGCAACACTTGCAAGCGCTTCCTATTCCTGTATTATATTAAATAGTTGATATATCGTCGTTGCATATCAGCGATACTATATTGCGCGGATACCGATAATCCTTATATATCCAATTAAAGGAATGGATGCCATGGAGCAGCTTGCCCAGTATGTGTTCACCCCGATCCCCGAAGAAATGATCTGCTTCCACAAATCAACCACCACGGAGCAGCTCAGCCCGGCTCAGCCTTACCACCGGCACGATGCCTACGAAATCTACCTGTTCCTGAGAGGCAATACCTATATGTATGTGGAGCAGTCCTGCTACAAGCTCTCCCCCGGCGATCTGATTCTGATCCGTCCAGGTGAGATGCACCGCTGTGTCTGTGCCGACAACCAGACCTATGAACGGATCGGGCTGAACCTGCGAAGATCCGCCCTGCGGCGGCTATCCAGCAGCCGCACGAACCTGTTGGCCTGCTTCAACGCCTTTCCCTCGGGGCTGAACACGCTGATCCGGCTCTCCCGCGACCAGTGCGCCTTCTATTCCAGACTGGCGGACCAATTGATCTATAGCCTTCACTCCGAGGAGTACGGACAGGATCTGCTGGCCGATTCCTATGCCACCCGCCTGCTTGTATTCATCAACACTCTGCAGCAGTCCTCCGCCGCTTTGCCGCATAATCTCATGCCGGAGCTTGTCCGCCGGACGATGGCTTACATCGAGGAGCATCTGCTCGAACCGATCTATTCCGCCCAGCTGGAGCAGGAATTTCATTACAGCGGCAAATATATAAGCCAGCAGTTCAAAGAGCACACGGGACTTACCGTCCGCTCCTATATCGTTAACAAGCGCGTCTCCCTGGCCATGAGCCACCTTACCTCCGGCAAGAGCGTCGCGGCCGCCTGCGAGCTGTCCGGCTTCAGCGATTACGCCAACTTCATCCGCAGCTTCACCAAGGTGGCCGGTATGTCCCCGGGCAGGTACCGGGCTGGTATGCTGCCGTAAGTGCCCGGGCATTCTTTTGAAAAAGGTAACGTTAATTATAGCTGTCTTTTCACCTTACGTTCGACGTAATGTGTGATACTGTATCTTTAGGGTAGCAAAGGTCTCCGTCAAACAGAGGGCACTGAAAAGAAAATAATATATAGGGGTTAATAAGATGAAGGCGACAATTCAACAAATAACAGATACAAACAAAGAACAATTTGAAAATTTATTTAATTACTATCTCTATGAGCTTTCTGCTTACTCACAGGAGGATATTGGAGCAGAAGGTACATTCGAAATGGAAGATATCTCGCCATATTATAGGGACGAACGGTTATATCCTCACTTCATCACGTTTAATGACAAAATCGTTGGCTTTATTCTGGTTACCTCCCCTCCTTATGTTGCAAAGGAAGTGGACTATTCAGTGCAGGAGCTATTTGTATTGCCCAAATACAGAGGCACGAATATAGCCAAAGATGCTGTCATGCAAATCTTCAAACTGTATTCTGGCCGCTACGAGGTGGGGATGTTCAAATCGAATGTAAAAGCTGTTAAGTTCTGGACGAAGTTGATATCAGCACTTGAAATTCCGGTATTCGTAGAAGATGGTTCCACTGAAATTCAAGGAAATGCAGTGCAGACGATGGGTATGAAATTTACGGTATCCTGCGAGTCTACTTGCAACTAATGGGAAACAACAGCTTAATTAACCGCCCTCTGCAGGGCGGTTATATTTTTGGCAGAATATCAACATTGAGAATTAACAGCGCTACTCGCTGTCCGCCTCCCAGTAATCGCCAACCAGACCTTCAATAATACTGCCGCTGGCCCAGGGCATCAGACAGAACCAGGTGCTGGCCGGTGAACCGTCACTGTAGGTCTCGGTTACCAACCCCTCAGAATGGCAGAATCTCTCGGACATCCAGCCTGTCAAGCCGTGATCGAACTCCCGGTCATACCGGTTGTAGGTCTGACAGCCCCAGCCGACGGTATCCAGCATCCGCTGCCGGACGTAGGGATCATCGCGCTGCTGCACGAAGTAATACAGCTCATCCACCACGCTGCTCGACATGGGATGAATATGCGGATTGGCGACGGAGGTCACACTCCCCCCGGAGCTGGACCAGCCCACTGTGCTGAGCGGCGGCACCTTAACCGGTGAATTATAAGCGAATTTGAAGGTGAACTCGTAAGCAAGCGCATCTCTCATATGATCCAGATACAGCTCATCCCCAGTGAGGGCGTGCAGATATCGCACCGCCCGGATATACGCCAGAATCCCTTCAGAATCTACCGCCTTATCCGCATCAAGCGGCGCCCCATAACACTCCATCCGTCTCACATAGGTCTCATAATAATGCCGCTCGCTGCGCTTCAGGCTGTCCAGATGCGACCGGTTTCCCGTTAGCCAGCTATAGTAGGCTATGGCAGCCATGATCCAGGTCCCGCTGAAGGAATCGTATTCAAGCCCGGCACCGGTTCGCTCGGAGAGAATCGTAGGGTATTCACCGTCCGAATTCCGGCTTCTCTCCAGTACAGGGAGAATCTTCCGCACGAACTCCACCCACTCCTCGTGAACGACATGCTTGAGCCGTTTCTCGTATTCATAGGCCTTCATAATATAGAACAAGGCCTGTCCGCATAGATAGGCGGAATGTCCGGGCGTGCGCATCCCGTCAAACCACCAGCCGTGAATGCTCCATTTCCCGTCCTGATAGGCCTCATAGGGAAGACCGGAAGCCGGGTTCAGGGAGTTCCCGATGATATGCTCAATGCAGGAGAGCGCCTGCTCGCGCATAGGCTCATCTCCCAGCCGCAGCGCAGCCATCAGCATAGGGGTGGCTACAGTCAGACCGTTTGTCCAGCTGATGGAGATGATTTTATTGTACCGGTACCCGCCCGTCTCCTTGTCCTCATAGACAAAGGTTGTGTAACTCCGGTCCTCAGGCAGCCACGCATACTGATAGATGGCCTTCGACAGATCGGCCGCAGCGCTCCTGATCCCGCTGCCGGGTCTTGGGGGCTGATGATAGCGGGAATAGATCTCTTCCAGCGCAGCATTAATGCTCAGCTCAGACTCAGCCTTGTAGTCATACAATTCCAGCAGGAACGCTACTGACTCTGAGGCCGCCAGTTCGAAGCAGTTCTCCTCCAGCGGTGCCCGTTCCTTGACGAGACGCGATTTGATGAACAGAAGCGGAGCATTCTCATACCCCAGCGTATAGCCGACCGTTCCCTTGGCAAGCGAGCAGGTGAGGCCGCCATACTGCAAGAACTCCCCCTCTAGCCCAGGCTTCCACTGGATCTTCTCTCCCTTCCTGTATATAAAATAAGGGCTGGCGCATAATCCGTACACTTTGCCAGTGTCGTATACCAGCGCCGCCGGATGTGACAGCCGGTCGCTGCGCACCATCCACCAGGAAGAAGAAGGACGCGAGGGCTGGCCGTCTCTAAGCCGCGGGAACTCATTCGGAACATTCTGCGGAGCTTCCCCCCGGTTACGGCCATACATAAATGCGGGAAGAAAAAAGCGCGGATCAGCCTTGGCGAACGGCAACTCCACATGAATGACGCCTGACCAAGGCGTGCTGTTCAGATTTTTGATCTGTACATGAGCCTGAAAGGGGTGCTGTGCACTGCCTGTCCCGCCTGTTATCTCAACGGATGCATGTAGTCCATGCCCGTTAAGTCCGGTATATTCAGGATCTTCCTGAGCCTTGCTTCTTGCCGTTATGATCAGTTCCACTACCCTGTCCTCCAGTCTGTTGTAATACGATAAAAGGGTTGCAAATCATATTCCTGCATGCTAGGATAATGTCATTTTAAAGTAGTTCCAGAGAAGAATCATTGCAGGTTCCGCTGTTATTATTGCGCGAAATGATCCGGAGGTTACCCATGAACGAGCCATTTGAGCTTCGCTATGACCCTATCCATAAAGATTACCTCTACCTGCACAGGACAACCACCTATAATATGGGAACCTTCTATCACCGCCATGAAGCGTATGAGCTGTACTTATTTCTGCGCGGCAACGTCAAGTTCTATATTGAGAACAGCTGCTACCACCTGCAGCGCGGAGATCTGCTTGTGCTGAACCCGGAAGAAATGCATCGTTCCTTCAGCCAGGATGAATCGGAATATGAACGGATTACGATCAATCTCCAAAAATCTTATCTGCACCGCCTGTCTACTCCGGCTACCCCTCTATCCTGGTGCTTCGACTACCGCCCGAAGGGTAAGGGCAACATCGTGCATCTGGAGGAAGCCGAGCTTCAGCAGGTTCTCAGGTTGACCGGCGATCTGGAGGAGGTCCTCTCATCGGATGCGTATGGGGCAGATATCCTCGCCAACAGCATGCTTGCTCAATTATTGGTGCTGACCAACACCGTGTTTCATAGAACAAGCATCGTTCCTGCAGATATCATGCCGGAGCTGGTCCGCAGGACCATGGAGTATATTGATGCCCATCTAGGCCAGACCCTCACGCTTGAGCAGCTTAGCAGCACCTTTCATTTGAACAGCACCTATATTAGCCGCCAGTTCAAACAGCACACAGGCTTAACGCTCCGTTCCTATATCCTGGACCGCCGGATTTCGTTAGCCAAGGCCTGCCTCCGCGAAGGGCTTAGCATCACCGAGGCCTGTTATCAATCCGGCTTCAGCGATTATGCCAATTTCATCCGCAGCTTCACCAAGGTGGCAGGAGTATCCCCTGGAAGATACGCCAAGCAGGAATAAAACAGAATGTAGAATGTTCGCGGGAAGTGGAGCGGGAAGGCGCAGTGTCTGCGGAAGGCGGGACTGGATCATTAGGGCGCTGGGGATTTACAGATTCGAGAGAGTGTTGCTTACAGTTGAGAGCGCGGGAGACTTACAGCGTCTGACTCATGGCGGCGGACTTATACAAGTGGAAATTGTACATCTAATTTGGCGGTAAAGGGGTACGTAAACTAATTAGTTGGAAAAATGCAGCTTACTCAGCCCGACTTCTGCTAAATCCATCGGATTCCAGGAATTAAGTGTACTTTTTCAAACTGCTTGCCCTCAACCCTCGATTTCGGCAAAATTAAGTGCCTTTTTTCCAACTATATCCGCCCTTCCCTCTTGCTACGAATCACATAAGGCCCCCAGCCAAGCCGGGGGTTATTGTTTAAAAAAAGCCTCCCATAACGGGAGGCTTGAAGGGTTGGAGGCTTGCAAACTTACGTTGCAACTTAAACTCAATCTACTTCTTATAGCCAAAATCCGGTATCTCCGTCCATCTCCGGCGCAGCTCGTGCGCTGCCGCCTTGGGCTTGCGGTCACGGGTGAAGATGCCCTTCTTGTTCCCCTGCACGCGGATGATGCCCTGGCTGGTAGCAAAGTCGGCGAAATTCCATACCTGCTCGCCCACAAACTCCTGGAACTCGTCGAAGACTTCATGGTTCGCCCGGTAGAACGCCACCTGGTACTCTTCCGTGAACATAATTGGCTCCACATCATGCAGTCCGGCTACGGTATCGGTTCCATATTCGGTCATCATCATCGGCTTGCCCGGGCACCGCTGGCTCCAAGCTTCCAGCTCCAGCCGCAGCTTGTTCTTCGCCGACTCCAGATCTCCCCCGTCCACGTACCAGCCGTAATACCGGTTGAAGGCAAGCACATCGATCAGCTCAGAGATTCTGTCGTTCGCCGGGGATGCCTCAATATGCGTCACCAGCGTAACCGGACGATGCTGCGGGTCTTCTTCCCGCAACTGCTCAATCAGCGGCTTGAAATATTCATAAGCCCCATCCTCATAAGAGGCTGGTTCATTAGCCACATTCCACATCACTACACAGGCATGGTTCTTATCCCGGTTAATCAGCTCCCGGATCACCTGCCGGTGATGCCCGAAGGTCTGGACCTCTGCCCAGGTATCCTTCTTCGAACCTCCTGAGAACATCACCAGGAAATTAAGATCCAAGCCTACCGCCGGAGTCTCATTAATCACGACGAAGCCTTCACGGTCGGCCAGACGCATCACTTCCTCGGCATACGGATAATGCGCCGTGCGGAAGGAGTTGGCCCCCGACCATTTCATCAGATTGAAATCCATAATGTTCGCGGCTTCATCCAGTCCCCGTCCATGGAACGGAGTGTCCTCATGTCTGCCGTACCCCTTGAAGTAGAAGGGCTCGCCATTGATCAGGAACTGCCCGTCCTTCACCTCTACCGTCCGTACACCGAACGGCAGCTCATAGACATCAACCAACTGCTCCGCTTGCAGAAGCTCAATCTTCAGGGTGTACAGATAGGCATTCAGCGGCTGCCATAGGATCACGCGGGGAATATTCAGAGTGCCGGACTGCCCTGAACCTGAGCAGACCGCCTTCCCCAATTCATCCAGTAGCGTGACCCGGACCTCAGCTTCTCCGCTAATGTCCACGCTATAGCGGACTATCCCCTGCCTCTCCTTCCCCTGCTCCTCCTTGTAATCGGTCACTACAGTAACGTCCTGAACGAAGGTCTGCGGCGTGGAATAGATCCGCACCGGCCGCTGCAATCCGGCAAAGTTGAAGAAATCGAAATTCGGCTGATTCTTCACCTTGGTCTTCCCGTCCGGGCCTTCAGTCTCTGTGTACAGGCCTACAGGCAGTGTCGTGTAATCCACGACATTATGAACAGCCACCGTCAACCGGTTCGTTCCAGGCCGGATATAGCCGTTAATCACGCCCTCGAAGGGAAGGAAGCCGCCGGCATGCTCCATTACCAAGCTTCCATTGATAAATACCTTCGCCTTATGGGTAGCCGAGCCGAAGCGCAGCACCAGCCGTTCATTCAGGATGTTCGCCGGGAGCGTCAGCTCCCGCTCGTACCACACCCAGCCGACATGATTACGAATCTCCGGACTTACGCCAAGATCATTGTAAGCCGAGGGCACCGCCATTGGGATCGTATCTGTGAGCTTCGATGCCTGCCAGCTCTCGTCCCAGCCGGAGCCATCGTCCAGCTTGAAATTCCATACCCCGCCCAGATCATACAGACTGCGGGTTTCCGTCATTATTGGATACAGCACGGGCAGCACTCCTATCTAATCTGTGATATCTGCTTCTTAGGATTTGGAATCAATAATCTTCTGAATCTTGGTTTGTGCATGCTGAATCGTATCATCAATACTTTGACCGGACAGCATCATTTTGTCGAACTCCTCCAGCAGCACCTTCTCCAGCTCAGCGTGATAAGGTACTGCCGTAGCTGCAGTAGTAGATTTGGTATTCTCCAGAACATAGAGCAGGGAAGCTTTGTCGATCATTTCCGGGGTCTTGCTGCCTGCGATGATCCGGTCCACCACATCATTCAGATCAGCTTTTTTCCAGGACGGGATATTCTTGCCTTGCAGTACAATCCCTTCGGTGGAGAACCAGCGGATGAAGGTGTAGGCTTCGTCTTTATGCTTGGACTTGCTGTAGATGCTCAGGACATCCCCGCTCACGTTCGATGACATTGGATCTTCCGCTTTCATCTTAGGCAGCGGAGCGAACACGGTCTTGAAGGTAGCTGGAATGGTATCCGTTCCGCCAGTCTCCGGGATCAGGAAGGTCCCCGTAACAAGCATACTGGTGTCCTGGTTGAAATATTGCGGTCTGTAGTTCAGCTTCTGGCTGACCACCTCGGAATACGGGGTTGCGGAGCCTTCCGCTTCTCCCCGAAGCCGCAGCTCAAGCGACTTGCGCATGAACGGATTGTCGATATTGGCGGTCTTGCCGTCATCGGTAGTCAGATTGGCATTCACCGGCTGGCCGAAGTTCTGCGCCACATATCCATATTGAATCCAACTGTGGAAGTAGGTGCCGTACCGGGTCTTATCGCCATTCTTTTTCGACATCGCCTTAGCGTAATCCATGTACTGATCCCAGGTCCAGTCCTTAGGCAGCTCAAGTCCCGCCTCCTTCAGATGATCCTCGTTAATAATCACAAGACCCTGGGAGGACTTGCCGGGCAGTCCATAGACCTTGCCGTCAATACTGGTATCGGATGTATATTCGTCCTTGAAATTAATGCTGCCCTTGGCCAGATAATCATCCAGCGGCTCAATCATCCCCAGGCCTGCACGCTGGGACAGGAAGGTCATGTTACTGAACATGAGGATATCCAGATCATCGCCGCCGGCCACCGCAAGGTCCAGCTTCTTATAATACTCGTTGGAGTTGTTATCCTCCGCAGAGGCAAATTCCACCTTAATGTTCGGATGCTGCTTCTCGAACTCGGCAATGACGATATCCCAGTTGTCCATTTTTTTGGCATACCAGTTGCTAAGCTTAATGGTTACCGCTTGTTCTGCATCTGTTCCGGCACCCGTTGCCGCCGGCTCCTTCTCTGCATTGCCGGCCCCTCCGCAACCGGATACCAGCAGGGATAACAGCGGTATAGCGATGAATAGATTGCGTTTTACTTTTGACATGATTTGGCCCCCTGTAATGTAATTAGTCTAGCCTTTGACACTGCCCATCGCAACTCCCTCAATCACCTGCTTCTGGCCAATCATGAAAATAATTAACAATGGCAGAATGGCTGATACGGCACCTGCCATCATTAAGGAGTAGAACTCGCCGCTGAAATCAGCGAATTTCCGGATGCCCAGCTGCAGGGTAAACAATGAATCGGAACGAAGGAAGATCAGCGGATTCTGGTAATCATTCCAGGTCCAGATAAAGCGGAGAATCATATAGGTAGCAAGGGCTGGCTGCACCAGTGGCATGGCAATCCGCATGAAGATCGTCCAGTGGCCCGCTGCATCAATCCGCGCCGATTCAATAATTTCATCATGGATTCCCAGGAAGAACTGCCTCAGCAGGAAGGTTCCCAGCACGCCGGAGGCGGCAAGCAGCACCAGCCCGAAATGGCTGTCGAACAATCCAAGCCAGCGGTACATAATGAACTGCGGAACCAGAATGGCCTGCGTCGGAATCATGAAGGTGGCCAGGACAACCAGGAAGAGGATGTCCCGCCCTTTGAAAATGATTTTGGAGAAGCCGTAAGCCGCCATAGCGGAAATAATCAGCGATAGCGCTGTAGACATCAGGGTAACCTTCGTCGTGTTCCAGTAATAGAGTGTGAACGGCACGGCTCCCGCCCATACCTGCTTGTAGTTCTCCACCGCATTCCATTTCGAGGGAATCCATTCTATCGGATATTTCATCACATCCAGCTCGGGCTTGAAGGAGGCGGAGAGCATCCATAAGAACGGCATGATGAACAGGATACCCGCAACCGCCATGAAAACGGTAACAATAACACGGTTAAGTTTGATCGATCGCATGTGTATACCTCCTAGTAGTTGACCCATTTCTTTTGTCCGACCCATTGAAACAAGGTCACCAGCAGGATGAGGATCAGCAGAATAATGCCCATCGCCGAAGCATAGCCCGACTCCAGATTGACGAACGCCACCTCATACAGATAGTAGACAATAACTGAGGTTGAGCCTGCCGGGCCGCCGCCGGTTAACACCATAATGAGATCGAAGACCTTGAAGGACCCGACAACTCCTGTGATAAGCAGGAAGAAGGACGTAGGCGACAGCATCGGCAGTGTAATTCTGAAGAATTGTCTGAGCGGTGAGGCCCCGTCCACATCGGCGGCTTCATACAGATCCCGTGAGATATTCTGAAGGCCCGCCAGATAGATGACCATGTTGAAGCCCAGTGAAGTCCACACCATAATAATCATGACCGAGATCAGGGCGAACTTGGGATCAGCCAGCCACATGGGCGGATGCTCGATCCCTATAGATCTGAGGAAGCCGTTGATCGGACCGTTGTTCGGGTGATAGAGCACTCTCCAGAGCAGGGCGATGGCCACGAAGCTCGAGATGAAGGGCATGAAGTAGATCACTTTGAAAAAGGTTTTGAAATACGTTGCCTTGTTGATCAGCACCGCCAGCACCAGCGCCAGGAACATCGCAACCGGAACGACGGCAATCATGATCAGGTTGTTGTAGAGCGAGCGGTGAAAGGACTCGTCCTGCACCAGCCGGGTGTAGTTATCCAGACCGACAAACCCGAACCCGTCCAGCCCGGACACAAAGTTCCAGTTCGAGAAGCTGATCACACCGGATAGAAGAATCGGAATAATTACCAGCGTTACGGTCAGAATGAGCATGGGGGCAATGAATAAATACCCTGCAATATTGTCGTAAAAGGATTGCTTGCGCATCTTGCTTATCCCGGGGCTGCCGGACCGTTTTGCCGTCCCCTCTTCAGTAATAACCTCCACTTTATCCACCTCTTTTTATGTTTGTAGCTTTATTATAGAAGGGCAACTTTTATTGCACATGCAACGAATTTATCTGTGGTGAAAACTTTGT
The DNA here is from genome assembly GCF_038000365.1 of Paenibacillus sp. FSL R7-0333. Taxonomy (NCBI): domain Bacteria; kingdom Bacillati; phylum Bacillota; class Bacilli; order Caryophanales; family Paenibacillaceae; genus Paenibacillus; species Paenibacillus sp. FSL R7-0333. The sequence goes on along the minus strand of NZ_JBBOBZ010000001.1, from coordinate 2,649,442 downwards.
ATAGCATTATTTTTTCTAAATCGAAAAATTTATTGGATGAGCCGAACCGCAGAATCAAGTACCATAAGTCTGTGAAGGTCTACTACTGGAGGGATATTAATGAAAGAAAAGCACAGGCTCAGTCAGCTCTCCTTCCGGCAAAAGCTAATCCTTACCTCCATCGCCTGCCTCGTAATTCCGGCACTGGGGATGCTCTATATTACCAACGTCTATTCCAAGCTGATTATCCGGGAGCACTCCTTGGAGAAATCCACGCAGTCCCTGAGAATTGTCCAGTCACAGATTGATGTCATCTTCGAAGAGATGGTGTCGGTGTCGAACTTCGTCCATTTCGATCCGGAGATCAAGACCCTGCTGGAGGATGCCAAGACCAATCCCGTAGCTGCGCGGACCCTGACCAGCCGCCTGGAGCAGGTGGCCGGAGACACCATCGATCTGCGGATCACCCTGCTGGACAAGGAAGGACATGCCTATTCCGATTATTCCTTCTATGATTATGATCCCCGGCAATTTCTGAAACGGCGCTGGTTCTCCACTCTGGAGCAGCTCCCGCCGTATGACACCTTATTTATGGGAGCAGAAGACAATTACCTGACCTCCCTGCAGGCTGAGCAGCCGTATATCTTCATGACAGCGCGTGCCTTAAGAGAAGAAACGACGGCCGCTCCCTACGCTTACCTGATTGTCAGCCGCAGTGAGGCTTCGATCCGTGAACGGTTTGCTTCACTGGAAGAGGATGTGTATCTGCTGGATGAAGAGGAGAACATTCTGTCGAACCGGAACCAGGAGCTGATAGGCACAAGCTTTGATCATCTGCTGCCTGTAGATGAGCTGGTCTTCCCTGACATCGTCAAGTTCAGGGGGGAGAATCAGCTCCTCCTCTCGCTGCCGCTGAAGTTTGCCAGATGGAGACTCATCAGTGTCGCTCCCTATGAGCAGCTAACAGAAAGGTTGAACGGGATTAACCGGACCGGCCTGATTATTCAGACGATATTTGCAGTCAGCTTCTTGTTCGCGCTGACGGTTCTGCTGCGGAGATTCACCAAGCCCGTGCTTGTCCTGGGTAAGGCGGCCCGCCGGGTGGAGGACGGGGATCTCATGGTGCGCTCGGGCATCCGGGGAGCCGATGAGATCGGCAGCCTGGGGCACTCCTTCGATAACATGTTGGACCGGGTACAGCTGATGCTCAGGCAGGTGGAGACGGAGCAGGAATTGAAGCGCCAGGCGGAGATTGCGATGCTGCAGGCCCAGATTAACCCTCATTTTCTATTCAATGTGCTTAGTTCGATCCGGCTGAAGCTGCTGATGAAGCAGGATGAGGAGAATGCTGCGATCGTCGGCTCCCTCTCCGCTATGCTGCGGGCCAGCTTCTCCAGCCGGGAGGAATTCGTCTCCATTGCCAGTGAGCTTGATTTCACGAAGCAGTATATGGAGTTAATGCGGTTCACGATGAGATATCCTACGGAATATGCAGTGCATGTGGACAAAGAGCTGCTGCTGGAGACGGTGCCGCGGTTCATCCTGCAGCCCATTATTGAGAATGCTTACAAGCACGGGTTCTTGCAGGGCGGAGGGCGGGTCGTCATCACCATCGGACTCGTTCAGTCCAGGCTAACCATTAGCATCGAGGATAACGGCACGGGAATGGAGGAGCATACGCTCGCAGCCCTGCTTCAGCACATCAGGCAGAAGGATGCGGAGTTAGGTGCCCTGAGTGCTGACGGGACGCCAGTGGCAGAGTCCGCTCGCGGCATCGGATTAATCAACGTCTACCAGCGGCTCAAGCTAATCTACGGGGAGCGCTTCGAGATGAACATTGAGAGCATTCACGGGGAGCGCACCACCGTACAGTTAATCATGCCCGTGAAGCGGATAGGAGCAGATAATCATGACCTATAAAGTAGTACTGGCAGACGATCATTATCCGGTGTTGGAGTATTTAAGCACTTCGATTCCCTGGGACACCCTCGGCCTTGAATTATCGGCTTGCTGCTCGGACGGCAGACAGGCCTGGGAAGCCTGCCAGCTGCATCAGCCGGATATTCTGCTTACGGATATCGGCATGCCGGCGATGAATGGACTGGAGCTAATCCAGAAGGCGCGGGAGGTGAACCCTCAGCTGCAGACGATTATCCTGTCCTGCCACGGGGAATTCGAATATGCCCAGAAGGCTGTGAAACTGAATGTGGCCGAATATATATTGAAGGAGAGTCTGCAGATCGATCAGGTGATTGCCGTATTGACGGAGGCGGTGGCCCGGCTGGAGGTGAAATTGAAATCCCGTAACCACTATCTCCAGATGGAGAAGCTGGTCAGCCAGAACCATGCCGCCATCCGGACCCGGTTCATCCGCATGTTCGTGGAGCAGCCGGTCTGGGATGAAGCCGAGTGGTACGGACAAGCCGAAGCGATGGGCATTAGCCTGCACACAGGCACCCCGTATCTGCCTGTACTGGCGGTCCCGGAGCGCTCCTATGAGCTGGAGAGGCGGTTCGGCGGAGTCGTGAACCTGCAGTTCGTGATGGATAATGTCCTGCAGGAATTCCTGGAGATAGACGGCATTATCCAGTTCGCGCTGACGGAACGGCAGTTCATCCTGTTCATTCCTTTGCCGCATATCCTCGTCCGCAATCTTTATGAGGAGTTCCGTGATAACTTCCGGCATGTCCAGAGAATGGCGAAGCTGCATCTGCGGATGGGGATTTCCTTCTTTTACGGGGAGGCTACTCCAAGTCTGATCGACATTAAGAAGCAGATTCAGGCGCTGCTGGATTCCCATGCCCTGCGCTTCTATACCGCCGAGGGAGCGGTTATGAAGTATGCGCCTGTCCAGACCAGCGGCGAGGACCTGTTCGTGCATTATTCGGAGATCCTCCAGCAGCTTAGGGACTGCATTCAGCAGGAGGACAGCTCGCAGCTTGCGGCCAAGGTCAGGGAGATCAAGCAGTATATCGGGGACCAGAAATATCCGGTGGAGAGTGTGAAGAGCTGGCTGCTCAAGATGGTGATGGAGCTGGAATTGAAATATGTCGTCATGCAGAACTTCGTCAGCAACTTCAACAGTGAGCGGCACCAGCGCTCAATCCAGGAATTCGAAACGCTGGAGCAGCTCATGGAATGGCTGGAGGAATTCCTGAAGGATAAAATACTCATGCTAAGCTCCATGTGGAAGCAGAATGTCCGCAAAGAAATAGCCGAAGCCAAACGGTATGTAATGAATCATATCAGCGAGAAGGTTGGCATGGAGGAGATGGCGAAGCGTCTGGGCCTGAACCCCACCCATTTCAGCCGGTTATTCCGTCTGGAGACCGGGCTGACCTTCATCGAGTACGTGACCAGAATGAAAATGGAACAGGCCCGCGATCTCCTGAATCAGACGAACCTGACCATCGTGGAGATCGCGGAACAGCTGGGTTATGACAACGTCAGCTACTTCATCAAGCTGTTCCGTAACTTCTCCGGCATGACTCCGGCGGAATTCCGGAAGTCCTTCTAGACTGGTGTATAACAATAAGCCGGAAGCAGACTCTAAGGGTCCGCTCCCGGCTTGTCCATTGTCTTATTTAGGATTATCCAGAACTATGATTACTCAGTATTTATCAATCTTGTACCAGAACAGAGGCAGCGGGAACCAGCCTGCGGGTGCATCCACTGCCATATATCGGCCATGCTGGGTAAGCAGAAGCGTCTGAGCCTGCTGCTTGCTGAGGACAACTGCATCCGGCATGGCAGACCGCTCGACGCTCACGCCCTCTCCGTCCACCCGCGCCGTCACCGGCTGTCCGTCCATTACTGCGGAGAATTCTCCCGGGATAATACCTGTGGTCTTGTACTTCAGCGTAAGGTAAGCCTTCAGGATGTTGGCGAAATCCAGAATATGATACATATCCGAATTCTCGATTACGAAGTCTTCGGCAATGCTGCCAAGAGCCTTATTCAGCGGGATGTCATATTCCGGCGCGTGCAACGTTATTCGCCCGGCTCTGCTGTAAGCCATGTAAGCCTTAATTGTCCGCAGAATATCGTCCGGATTCTCCACTGCGAATTCAGCTATATCATCGCCCGCTTCGTTGACAACCAGATACCCGATCAGCTTGCCCTGATCCAGAACGCCGAGTGCCTTTTGACAGAGCGTACCGAAAATCAGCGGCAATTGCTCTAAGCTGCGTTCAACATAAGCAAGCCGTGAGGTGTTCAGGTTATGCGCAAATTCTGCTCCTCCTTCAACCTCAAACAGCGGACGGAAGGAGATCCCGGTGTCATCCACCCCTCTTAAGCTGTGGCGCACATTGGCCTCTGCCACGGTATATTTGAACTTGACACCGCCAAGCGTGAAGCCGAAATACTCATATCTCTGCCGCTGTCCATATAATACAACCATATCACAGGTACCCCGCAGCTCTTCAAGCCACAGGTTCATAAGCGCTTTCATATGCCCTTCGCCTCGCGCACGCGGATGAACAGATACCGTACCCAGATAGCCGGTGCGCAGCGTATGATCACATACCGTCAGAGACTCTGGAAAAACAGCCACCAGCGCGCGCAGCCTGCCTTGCTCATCCACAGCAACCTTATGCATGGCGGAAGAATCTACACTTTTGTCATAAGCCTTGGGCATCAGGACCTCAAAATCAAAGCGGAAGGCAAGGTTGGCCAAATCTATGTATTCCTCGCGTTCGTGCGGAGCTGCCGTTCTGTATTTAACCATTATCTCCTACCCTTTCAGTCTATATTTTCAACTGCCTACCTGACTATATTCTAGAGGCATCTCCCATCTCCTGCTCAGGTCACTCTGATTTCCGCCGCTTGGCCGCAGCCTCATCAATCGCCTGCTGGATATTGGCCAGAGCGGTCTCCAAGGGCTGTCCGGCAAGATACTGGTTGACGCCCTCCAGAATCTTCACCTGGAGCGACTCGGTCGATACCGTATGCGGCCAATAGAGCGTGGCGTCCTCGCGCGTTACCGCAGCGGCAATGGACGAGACCGAATCGCTCCGGTCCGTCGGGGCCGAGATAACCGAAGGCACGGCCAAAGCGCCTGCGGCCAGCTTCTCCTGCGTAGCCCTGCCGTTCATGAACGCCACGAACTGCTTGGCCTCCTCGGGATGCTCCGTCCGCGAGCTGATCACCCGGTACGTGCCGACATTGATGTTCGGCACCGTCCGCACACTGCCCGGCACCATCATGAACCGGATATCCTGTGCCGGATTCCGCTCCTTGATGCTGGGGATGTCCCAGGTTCCGGTAATAATCATGGCCGCCTGGCCTGTGCCGACCAGATCCTTGGCTTGCTCATGCTTCAGGCTCTTCCAGTTCGGCGGCACGAACCCCCGGTCGATAATCTCCCAGTGCTTCTGGATGGCATCCACGAACACCGGATCATGGGTCCGGATCTCCCCGCTCTCCAGCTTCTTCGTCCAGGCGGCATCCGCCCCGTTATCCGACATGATAGACCCCCAGAAGAACTGGGCTGTGGACCACTCCGCATCCATTGCCACCGGAATAAGCCCTTCCTGCTTCAGCTTCACGCAGAGCGCAAGGAACTCGTCCCAGGTGCGCGGAACCTCCAGCCCGAGAGAGTCGAACAAGGTTTTGTTGTAGAGCAGCCCGTCACTGTGCATGACCTCCGGCGCTCCGTATACCCGGCCGCCCACAGTAACCGGCAGCAGGGAGTTCGGGTAGAATTCCTTGAGAAAATCGGCTCCGGTCAGGTCCAGGTACATATCGCTCCGCAGAGCGCGGAATTCCTCGAACAGGCTGGGCGACCACGTATCGAATACATCCATCGGCTCACCGCCAAGCAGCCTGATCTTAATCCCCGCCGTATAATTATTGTTCTGTATGAAATCTGCATCGATCTGGATATGGGGATACAGCTTCTCGAATTCGGCAATCGCATCAAAATACACTTTGCCTGCTTGCGCCGTATCCAGCAGATAGCTGGAGTACCGGAGGATGACGGGTTCGCGGGTGTCTGCCGCTCCGCCTCCGCCGGACAGCAGGGAAGCGTCTGTACTGCTCCGGGTATCACAGCCGCCAATCATGAACAGCAGCAGAACAATGCTGCCCCCGATACCGGGTCTCCACTTCTTCATGACGCTTCCCCTTCCTTAATCTATTCTCCGTTCGCTTCTGTAACGTTCTTGCCCTATCGTTATATTCTGACCGATTCCATAGATTGCAGTCAACGGACAATCAGAGCTTGCCCCCCGAAGTTGCAATCCCTTCGATAAATTGCCGCTGGAACAGGATGTAGATGAGCAGCATCGGCCAAATGGCCAGCACGGAAGCCGCCATCAGCTCCGGGTAGTCCACGGCGAAGGCGCTTTGAATCTTAGCCAGGGCCGAGGAGAGGGTCGCCGCGTCCGAGCTTGTGTTGACGATCATCGGCCACATCAGGTCCTTGAAGGAGAAGAGGGCTGTGAATATCCCGAGGGCCACCAGACCGGAGCGGACCAGCGGGAGCATGATTCTGGCGAAGGTCTGGCCGATATTGCAGCCGTCGATCTTCGCCGCCTCCTCCAGCTCCTTAGGCAGGCCCATGAAGAATTGTCTCAATAAGAAGGTGCCGAAGGCACTGACCAGCCCTGGAAACAGCAAGGCAAAGATCGTATTGCGCATCCCCAGCGCATCGACCATCAGATATTGCGGGATGATGAAGATCTGGGTCGGCACCATCATCTGGAACAGCACCAGACTGAAGCAGAAGTCACGCCCCGGAAATCTTAGTCTGGCAAAAGCATACGCCGCCATCGCGCTGAACATCACCGCGCACAGCACCCGCAGAGCCATCATCGCAAACGTATTCCAGTACAGGATCAAAAAGTTATTTTGCCGCCATACCTCCAGATAATTCTCCGCCCGCCAGGTCTTGGGGACAAAGATAAAGGGATTCATCGAGGTGGACTCCGTAACCGACTTGAACGAGGTCAGCACCATCCAGACGAACGGAAGAATCATCGCGGCTGCTCCCAGGAGCAGCACAAGGTGGGCTAAGATACGGTTAAGTTGTTTATGTTTGGCCATAGTGCCGCCTCCTACATGTAGTTGACCCATTTTTTTTGCGCTCGCATCTGGAAGAAGGTGATGATCATGATCAGCGCGAGCAACACCATTACAATCGCTGAACCATAACCCTTGTTCGAGTACTTGAACGAGTTATTATAGAAGAGATACACAAGCGATACTGTATGGTCATAGGCCGGGTTACTCACATCGATCATCATATAGATGACATCGAACACTTGCATGGCCTGGATAATCGTGGTCACCACAACAAAGAACAGTGTTGGCGTTACAAGCGGCAGAGTGATCACGAAAAATTGGCGCACCCGGCTGGCTCCGTCGATATCCGAGGCCTCGTAGTAGTCCTTCGGGATCTCCTGCAGACCGGCGAGCAGCAGCACCATATTATAGCCGATGACACTCCAGATTCCGATCACCGCGATGGATAAGATCGCTACCCCCGGGTCCGTCGTCCAGTTGACAGCCGGAAGGCCCAGCTTGGATAGCCCGTAATTAATGAGGCCGTAGTGCTGGTTATACATCCAGCGCCATACCATGGTCACTGCCGCAGGAGCGGCGACCATCGGGATGAAATAGATCGTGCGGTACAGCGAGCGGCCCGCGAGCTTGCCGTTCAGCAGGACGGCCACCAGCATGGCGATGGCAATGCTGACAGGAACGACCAGCAAGGTGTAGAGCAGTGTATTGCCAACAGCATGCCATACCTGGGGATCATGAATCAGCTTGCGGTAATTCTCCCATCCGATGTAGATATTGCCTTTGCCGAAATCTCCGCTCTTGAAGAAGCTAAGGTAAGCGGTCTGCACTATTGGAATGAAGTTGAGGACGATAAGGCCGATCATCGTTGGCGCAATCAGGAACCAGCCCCAGGACCATTCATTCCAGGTTTTGGCTCCAATTTTCCTCTTGACGGTATGATTCATCTGCTTCCCTCTCCTATCAAACTTGCGGCAGCCCTGAGGCTGCCGCAGGCATATGACTCTTGCTTATTTCTCTTCCGCCAGACTCTCATTCATCACCTTCGCTGCATTACGGGCTGCTTCCTCTACGGACACCTTGCCGGAGAACGCCGGCTTCAGCGCTTCATAAGCCTTGTCTTCCCAGACAGCCGTTGTATTGGAATACGGACGGATTACGCCATAGCTGACCATGTCAACGAATGCCTTGATGTTGAAGGTCTTGTTCGAATCCACCCACTTGTCAGCCGCGCCTTTGTACGCCGAGATGGCAACGCCCAGCTCCGCCTGGCGCTCCTGGCCGGTCTTGGAGCTTAAGTATTCCACGAACTTCCACGCTTCCTCCGGATGCTTCGTCTTGGCGTCAATCGCATTGCCCAGACCATTGTAGATGGAGGCCTGCACAGCCTTCTTGGGCAGGACGGCCACATCGAAATTCTTCGCCATGAATTCGTTCTCTGTGAACCCGCTCAGGTTCCATGAACCGAACAGGCCCATCGCCGCCTTGCCGTTCTTCAGCAGATCGGCACGCTCGGCATCTCCGTACACCTCAGGGGACAGTCCGTCACGTACGAAGCTTATATAGAAATCCAGGGCTTCGATCGTCTTCGGATCATCATAGCCTGACTTCTTGTCCGCTGTAATAATGGTGCCGCCATTCTGATAGACGAAGTTGTAATACCCCTCCTGGTTGTGCATCGGCGCGAGGAAGCCGTATACCCCATCCTTCGTGAGCGCTTTCGCGGCGCTGTGAAGATCATCCCAGGTCCAGTTCTCATCCGGGTATTTCACACCCGCCTGGTCAAACAGCGTCTTGTTGTACCACAGCCCGATGGTGTCGAAATCCTTCGGAACCGCATATTGCTTGCCTCCCAGATTATAGATCTGGTTCAGTCCTTCCGGGTAATTCTCCAGCTTGACGTCCTCGCTCTTACTGATGCGGTCTGTCAGGTCAAGCAGCATGCCGTTATTCGCATAGCGGTAGATCTCATTGGAATGCATCCAGAAGACATCCGGCAGCGAGCCGCCGGTGGCTCCCGCTTCCAGCATCGTCCAATAATCGGACCAGCCGGTCACCTCAATATCGACCTTGATGTCCGGGTTCTTGCTCTCGAATTCATCGGCAATGGTCCGCAGACCCTTCTCCTGATTGGAATCCCAGATCGCGTAGGTCAGCTGGACCTTCTCTCCGCTTGCCGCCTGGGTGGCCGCTGCGGCATCCGTTGCCTCTGCCGGTGGTGAAGCCGATGTATTGCTGTTGCTGTTGCCGTTGCCACTGCCGCAAGCGGTCAAGGTGGCCGCTGCAAGCAGGATGGACAATACGGTTGCTAAGCTTTTTTTCTTCACTAGAATTACCCCCAACTTCCATTTAGGATATGCTGCATCTGCTGCACCTCCAATAGTAGGCGAAGGCGGACGGTATCGAAATGGCTGTTTTTTACGGAACATTTCCTTTTTTTGACCATTCCCCGGAAGCGGCAAAAAGTGCACCCGCAGCGGATGCACTTCTTTTACAGACTCTGTTCTTTTTTTGACAATTGCCGTTCTAGTAGATCATCAGAACTAAAGAAGTGAATGGAGTTCAACCGTGAAGCGCATTATAGCCTATGGTTCCAAGTAGACATTCAGTGATAGTTGCATAATGTACACTTAAAAACAGCGAAAAAGAAGGCTTACCTCTTCTAGCTGTAATCTGTACAACTAAATCTGCCCCAAAGGGCGGAAACCAGGGAAAGTAGAGATTTTAATTGTACGAAATACAACTAAGGTGAGAAGAAGGAGTAAAACAGACATTTTAGCTGTACAAAATACAATTAAGCCTAGCGCTCATGAGCAGGTATGGTAATCGGGGCGCTGCAAACCCACAGTAAACGATTTACCAAAGCGATTTATACTGTTGGATGGGGCACTATCCTGCCTGAATGACTGCAGGAGTGGAGCCCCCCCTTCAGGTGCCCTTCCCAGATGAAGACGGGAGTTGTCCATTAAAGGCGTATAGCCCGGCGTAACGGACTGAGGCACTTATTCTGGTTTAACGTCACCACTTGGGCAAGTAACGGACCTCATGGTGCTTATTCTTGGAATCTCTACTCCTAAACCTCTCGTAGAGAGACGATAAGGGCTACTGAGTCCGTTAATCCGCAAAAGGTGGCGTTTTGCTGGGAATAGGGTCTCTCAGGTCCGTTAATCTGTTGCTTTTCTAGCCCCGGTATTCCTCCGGACTCATACTGTTCAGCTTCTTGAACAGCTTGCTGAAATACGCGGTGTTCGGATAACCCACACGCTCAGCAACCTCATAGACCTTGATGTTCCTGTCCCTGAGCAGGCTCTTGGCCTTCTCCATGCGCAGCCGGGTCAGGAAGCTGACGAAGTTCTCGCCGGTCTCCTGCTTGAATACCCTGCTGAGATAGGAGGCGTTCACGTTGATCCGGTCCGCTACGGATTGCAGGGAGATATCCTCCGCATACAGCTGCATGATGAGTTCACTCGCTTGCTCTGCATAGCTCCGGGAGGATTCGCCTTCCGACATCTGCGCTCTGCACTGCTCCAGATAACCGGCGACGGTCTGGTGCAGCCCCTCCAGACTTTCTTCATGGAGAATGCTCTCGTACACCGTAAGCCCGGCTTCATTCGGCTCGGGAAGCGCCGGGAAGCAGGACAGAATCGCGCCAAGCATCCGGATGTAGGTCGAACGCGCCGCCTGCTTCGTGCAGCCCTCCAGCAGCATAGTATCCTTCAGGCTGTTCAGGAAGGCAAGCGCCCCTTCGCTTCCGCTCTCGGTATCCTGCCTGAACTTCCGCATGCAAGGCTTGTCGATGAACAGCCGCTCCCCGCTTCTCTGACGGCTCCTGGCCTTATCATAGAAGGACAGGCCGCTCCCGCTGGCGAAGAACAGCTCGTCAAGCGCCATGTCCGCCTCCTGATAGGCCCGCTTCAGGCCGCCAAAGCCGGAAGCCGGAGCGCTGACGCCGATCGACAGCGTCAGCTTCAGGAAATCCTTCATCGCCGCCTGGATCTTGGCGGCGGCACGCTCGATCTCCGCGCGGACAATCCGCCCTTCCTCCCCGAGATCGAGCAGCAGCACATATTCCGCAGAATTCATGACAATGATCTCCTTCGCCCGCTTGCGGGGCAGGATCTCTTCCAGAATATTCGCCACCGAATAGCGCAGCAGCTTCTCATCCTGCTCCACGTACTTGCGCCGCAGCTGGTCGAACCGGTTGATCCGCAGCTTCATCAGCACCATCGGCCCGTCCGGCAGGCGGATATGCAGCGCTTCACGCCGGGCGAGCACCTCTTCGGCTCCCTTGAAGCCGCTCAGCACTTCCTTGAACAGTGTCTCCTTCAAATGCTCGATGCTCTCCTTGTAGGAGCCGGGCGGCATTCCGGAGGAACTGCCTGCGGAGAGGCGGACCGCCCGCTTCTTAACCGTCTCCAGCACATGCACCAGCTCTTGCGGCTTCATATCGCTCTTGATCAGATAGTCCGCCGCTCCGAGCCTGAGCGCCTCCTGCGCATACTGGAATTCCTCCAGACAGCTAAGGATGACGAATTGCCCGCCGATGTCCAGCCGCCGGGCCTCCCGGATCAGCTCCAGACCGTCCATCACCGGCATTTTGATATCCGTAATAATCAGATCCGGCCGGTGCGTCCCGGCCAGTTCCAGCGCTTCGCGCCCGTTTGCGGCCTCCCCCAGAATCGTAAATCCCTCATCTTCCCATTGAATAATCGATTTCAGGCCGATACGCATCAGCAGCTCGTCATCCACGATAAGCACACCCAGCATACTCAATAGGCCCCCTTCCTGTCCCGAATGGGAATTGTGATCACGAATACCGCACCCTGCCCCGGACTGCTCTCGAACGATACCCCGTACGGCTCGCCGTATAACCGGCGTATCCGCTGATGCACATTGGTAACGCCGATGCCGCCGCTGTCCTCTGCACCGCCCAGTCTGCTGCGCAGCTTCGCTGCCGCCTCAGCGCTTATGCCCGCACCGTTGTCTCTGACCGTAATGGTGAGTTCTGCATTTCCGGCCCGCCGGACCTCGATAGACAGCAGCCCGTCCTCCTGGTCGGCAATTCCGTGGAAGATCGCATTCTCGACCAGCGGCTGGATGCTCAGCTTCGGAATCTCCTGCTCCGCAAGCGTCTCCTCCACTTCCGAATGGAACTCGATCCGGTTGAAATATCGCACCTTCTGAATGACTATATAATGGCCGATGTGCTCCAGCTCCTCACGGATCGGCACCAGCCGATTGTCCGTCTTGGCAGTATAACGGAGCATAGAGATCAGCGCTCCGGTCATCTCAACAATCTTCTCCGACTGCTGCATGGTGGCGATCCATTTGACTGAATTCAGCGTATTGTACAGGAAATGCGGACTGATCTGGGCCTGCAACGCGCGAATTTCAGCCTCGACCTTCTGCTCCTGCTCCACGTAGATCCGCTCCACCAGCTGCTTGAGTTCAGCGGACATCTGCTCGAACCGGCTGGCCATGACACCGATCTCATCATTCGAGCGGACCGCCGGGAGATTATCGAATTTCCCTTGCTCCACCAGCGTCATATTGCGGATCAGCTGCTTGATCGGCCGGGTGATCAGATTCGACATGTACACCGAGCTGGCCAGGGCGAACAGGATAAGCACGACAGCAATCGTCCACAGATTCCGCTTCAGGATATCGCCTTCCACCGCGAGCTCTTCCACGGGCATATACATATAAGTCTTCCAGTTATGTTCCTCAAATGGCGACTGGATCAGAATATAGTCCTTGCCGGATACACGGACAATCTGCCTGCCTGAACCTGCGGCAAGTTCTTCCTCACGGACCGGAAATAGTGTCCTGAACGGCTTGCCGATCAGGTTATAATTGTTGTTGAATATAATCATGCCGCTGTCATCGGTAACGGTGAAGGCCGAGCGGTTGCCTGCCTCCATCCGCTTGTTCAGCCGGTTGATGAAATCTATGTCTACACTTACCGCCATTACGCCGATCAGCTTGCCGTTCTCCATATCGAAGATTTTACGCAGATTGTAAATCGTCCAATTGCTGTCCGCCTTGGTCTGCAGGTCCAGCCGGGTCGGCAGATCGCGCGTAATATCGTCAGAACGCAGGAATTCGGTGAACCAGTCCTCCTCACGGGGGTTATACGTATAGTCGACAGGCTTGTTCGGGGCCACATAGAGGTCGCTGCCATTCACCAGATTGTAGACATAGATAGAGATGGCGCGGTCCTTCATAGTGATGTAATTCATCAGCAATTGCGTGGCCTGAAGTTCGTTCGTCACAGAGCTGTCGTGCAGATAGTTCTGTACCGGGTAGTTCTCCTGCGAGACGGCTGAGATGTAGCTGTTAATCCCGTAGCTGGCGATGAGCGAAATCTGCTTCGTGTCCTCCAGGAATTCCTCGATGCGGATATTCGACTGTCTCGTCACATCGGCCAGCAGGTCCGTATATTTACGTTCAAGCATCTGCTGGGAGGAGATATAGGAGGTAACGAACAGAATCACAACCGGAATCAGAATGGCCAGCAGGAAAAAGAACAGCATCTTGTTCTTCACGCTCACAAAACGGCGACTGGGCTTCAAGGTGAAGGGAGCTTTCAAGTCATAACCTCCGGCGGCAGAGTTGGTGGAACACCTTTGTAGAATACCTTTAATGATAGACTCCCGGCTGCTTTCCCGCCACCCTGCTCTGCATGTCTTTTTTTTACTCTTTTCGTTCCCTTTTTTACATGTAGGGGGATTACGGGGAAAGGGCTGGCAGGATTCTATGGCTCCCGCCTCAGCTTCCCTGTCTGTTCGCTCCAGGCAGGAACCCAGAGACGTAAAGAAAGGAACAAAAACAGTAAAAAAGCTTGATTTTATAGTAAGGGTCATTCACTTAACATTCTCGGTGAAGCGAAGCAGCAATGACAGGGAGGTTGCGGTGCCTATGCAGAGATAGCGGAGATAAGTGTTAGTGAATAGAGAATTGTTTCAAGTTCGCAGACCGTTCTATTAGGACAGGTATCCCCAAAAAACAAAAGAGGTGAGTATCTATTGAGGCTATATCTTAAGCGTTCACTGATATCTATACTGGCAATTCTGACCCTCCTGCCTTCCAGTTTGGCAAGCGCTTCCACAGCTCCGACCGCAGACCCGGTTCCTGTGGCAGATTCTGTATGGGTGACTGATTCGGAGTTAGTGACCGATCCGGTTACGGCACCTGACTCCGATGAAGTGCCTGCTTCCCCGGCAGAGCCGGATGCTGCTAAGGTGGCGGACGCTGCTGCATTGCCGGAGGCTGCTCCTGTTCAGGAGACTGCGCCGGATCAGCTCCAGTTGAAGACCGCTGCTGAGGCGGCCCCGCTGTTCCAGTGGAGCTTCCGCCAAGGACAGGTGCTTGACCGCACCACGGTGGTGAACAGCGTCTACCCCGATGCGGCCGCTGAACGTGCTGAGCTTAAGGGAGTAGCAGCCATTGTCTATGACGACCAGCGCGGAGACGTCCTCTCTTTACCCGGCGGCGGGAACGGTACTGCCTGGCTGAAGCTGCCCGATCAGCTCTACAGCAGGATCAAGGATGAACTGTCCATCTCCTTTTGGGCCAACATCGACTCTTCGGCTAACGCCTATAACCGTCTGCTGTCCTCCACAATTGCCGAGAAGGGGCTGACGAATGCCGGGGTAAGCGGCTGGCAGGACTCCGAGTTCATTATCATCGCCGGAGACGGCACATTCAGCAACCGGGTCTATACCGGCACGAACCCAAGCCAGATTGCCAGCTACAAAGGCGATATCGTCTGGAACCGCAACCCGGCCAAGGGCAAGTGGCAGCAGGTGACCGTCACTATGACCAGCAGCGGGGCCTACGAGGTATACCTGGACGGTGTTCCCGTTGGCACCAAAGGTCTGGATCAGAGCAAAAGCTCATCAGGAGCGACCATGTCCTCCGTTCTGGAGCATTTCTTCTCGCGTGATTATCTGAACGCGCTGAAATTCAACGATTTCGGCAGATCGCTCTATACCTCGGATGGAGATATCAAGGGGAAATTCGATGATCTGCGGATCTACAATGTCCAGTTAAATGCCACTCAGGTAAGCGCACTCTATGCGGCGACGAAGCATGAAGAGAACACTTCAGCCAAGCCGGCCAAAATCTCGGTCGATCTGGCAGACCGCTCGCTCGGACCTGTATTCCACGGCTCTTCCGGCGCACTGTATGCCATCAGCGAGCCGAATGTGCCGGATATCAATACACTGATTCCGATCAAGCCCTCGCATATCTCCCAGAAGCCGCCGAACGGCATCCAGCATCCGACCGGCGACGCGCTCCGGGTGTCGGACTATTTCTTCGAGGCCGGCGGGGAAGCTGTCAATATCGTCATGCAGGATTATTATCAGCATTGGTACTATCCGTCCAGAACGGCTGAAGAATATATCCAGGAGGCCGTCATTCCGATTACAACAGCTGTAAAGGCCTACAAGCAGCAATGGGAGGCCGCGAATCCGGGGCGGGATGCGGATGCCAGATTCATCTATATCCCGTTCAATGAGCCTGAGCAGAACAATACCCGTTATCCCCAGCTACTGTCAGACAACCAGACAGGCAAGAACTCAAGAGCCGTTTTCAACAGCGACTGGCTGGCGGTAACGAAGAAGATCAAAGAGATTGACCCCGGTGCAGTCATTTCCGGAGTGAATCTGACCCAATATGGAGCCAAGGTATTCGAGGATTTCATTCCCTACTGCGTAGAGAATGACTGTCTGCCTGACATTATCAGCTGGCATATGCTGTGGGACAAAGCCTTCAACCAGGCTCCCTCGAACGTAGCCACCTTCCGGACGGTGGAAGAGAGGTCCGTACAGCGCTATAAAGAGCTGTATCCGGACCGGACGGTTCCGTTCCCGATCAAGGTGGATATCAATGAGTATGCCGCAACCTCAGAGATCGCCGTAGGCGGCTCGCTGATTCATTACATTGCACGTTATGATGAGCTCAAGATGAACAGTATGCTGCCGTATTGGAACACGGCCAACTCCTACGGTTCCCTGCTCGCCGGGCAGAACGAGCCTAACGGAGCATGGTGGCTCTACAAGTGGTATGCCGACATGATGGGCGGCGATATGGCCAAGATAGAGGTCATCAACGCCAGACATGAGAATGACGCCTTCGGCCCCGGCTTGTATGGGCTAAGCTCCATTCAGGACAACAAAAAGCAGGTCAGTATCGCGTTCGGAGGCACTCAAGGAGACGGCCAGATCGTGTTCAACAACGTGACCGGCAATGGGAGCAGCCCCTCCTTCCTCACAGAAGCAGAAGCCGTGCATATCACCGTATGGCACGCTGGATATACAGGCTTGACCGGATTTCTAGTAGAGCCTACCCAGATTCTTGACCGCGATTATCCCGTCAAGAACGGATCGGTCACTCTGGATGTCAATCTGAACGATTACACCTCGGCGTATTATGCAGTCATTACTCCGGCTGTAGATCATGCCCCTAAGGAGACTTTCTATCAGCGCTTCGAGGCTGAGAATGCGCAGGTGCGGACCAATGTGACCCTTACGGACCACTATCCGCGCAAGAGTACCGGACGCTCTGCCTCGAACGGCCAGTATGTCCAAGGCATCAAGGCTGCAGACAGCCTGGTGAAATGGACGGATGTTACGGTTCCGGCAGACGGGAGCTACCGTCTGGATCTGATTGGCGGCAGCGGCGCAACCTCCACCCTGCGCAATCAATCCAATACCGGAGATGCGAATCAGCGCATCAATTCCGAATGGTTCATCAAGATTGATGATCAGCCCGCAACGAAGGTGGTTCTGCGTGCGGATTACAACATGCAGCTGCTGGGAGGCAATACGATCTTTGCCGATCTGACACAAGGGACTCATTCCATCGGCATCAGCAAGTATAACCCGGATACGGGAGAAGCAGGCCAGGGCGAATCCACCCTTGACGCGATGGAATTAACTTATAGCGGTGTGTTGGGCGCAGAGCCGAGCTACCGTGTTCAAGCGGAATTCGCCGACTATGATTCTGCGCTGGGATTATCCAGAGAGAGCAGCCTCGAAGGCTTCGAGGGTGCCGGATATGTGAGCGGTTACGGCAGCAGCCAGAATGCCAATACGCGCTTTGTGGTAAGTGTGCTGCAAGACGGCATGTATGATCTGCAGATCCGCTATGCGGCATCGGGCGCAGGCAAATTGCAAGTTCAACATGACCGCAAGCCGCTCGTAGATCTGCCTGTTACCGATACCGGCGGACAATGGCAGACCGCTACAGTACCAACCTTCTTACGCACAGGCATTAACCTGATCGATGTGCGGTCCAGCGCTGCGCTTAGCCTGGATTATATTAACGCAGCCTTCGTCAGCCAGACTTCTGTATATTCCGTTGAGGCAGAGGCGGCAACGGTCGTAGGTACTCCGGCCGGCTCCGAGCTGCCGCTCATCCGCGAGGATGCCTTTGCCAAATACGCTTCCGGCGGCAAATATGTGAACGGCATTACCTCCTTCGATGGAGCAGAGCGGTATCTGGAGCTTACTGACATCACGGTGTCCAAAGCAGGCACTTATAAGCTGGTCGTTACCTACGCGAACGGTGAGAGTGCGGGGACACATGCTTATAATAATGACGTTGTGGAAAGGTATGCACAGATCAGCGTCAACGGCGGCGAGCCGCAGACAGTCTACTTCAAGAACACCATTTCATGGCAGCAGTTCGCCACACAGACCTTTGATGTTGAACTGAAAGCTGGCACCAACAGCATCCGTTTCTCCAATAATAATACGTATGACGGCGGCTCCAACCCTTATGGAGGAACCGGGGCGCAAGGCTTTACTCCTTATACGGCAGTCCCGCGCCAATACGCGCCTGCGTTCGACCGGTTCGATATTTATGCGCGGCATACGCTTGCGACTGACGACGGTGGCGAACCTGGCAGCGGTGAACCCGGCGGCGGTGATCCTGGCGGCGGCAACAACGGCGGCGGCGAACCTGGCGGCGGCAACAACGGCGGCGGTGATCCTGGCGGCGGCAATAACGGCGGCGGTGATCCTGGCGGCGGTAACAACGGCGGTGGCGAACCTGGCGGCGGTAACAACGGCGGCGGTGATCCTGGCGGCGGCAATAACGGCGGCAATAACGCCGGGAGTGGCAACGGCGGTGGCACTACCGTTGGTTCGGTCACCCCTGTTCAGCCGGAAGCACCAAGCGGCAGCGGCCATTTGACCGTCGAAGCAGAGGTTACAGGAACTACTGCTACAGCCACACTGGATGCGCAGAAAGTAAAAGCGGCAGACCAGATCACCGTCTCGTCTACGCTCGGTACCTTCCACTTCCCTGTCAAAGCGGTTGATACCGCAGCTTGGGGACAGCAATTGGGAACCGGGGACTGGAAGCTTAAGGTCAGTATGACGGTCCTGCCGGAACAGCGGCAGCAAGAGATCCTTCAGGCTGTCCTGGCAGCCCAGGGCAAATTAATCAGACCTGCTATTGAATACACGGTAACAGCTGAAGCCAATGGGCGTACAGTGGAGATTCCGGGGTTCAAGGGAAGCTATTCCCGGGGCACTCTGCAGCTTGACAATCCGGCGGACAGCCGGAATACAACCGTGGTCCGGATCGAGAAGGACGGAAGCTTCACCTTCGTCCCGGCGGTCTTCAACGGCACTGGTGTAACGTTCTATAGTCCGAGCAACGGCACGTTTGCAGTGATTTCAAGCAACAAGACATTTGAGGATATCAAGGGGCACTGGGCACAGGCATCCGTCGAAAAGCTGGCCTCGAAGTACATCCTGACCGGCATAACGGACAGCAAATTCGCACCGAACGCTACCACAACCCGCGCAGAATTCGCAGCGATGATGGTTCGTGCGCTGGGCTACTCCTCCTCCGGACCGGCAGATGTTTCGTTCAAAGATATCGCCTCCGGCGCCTGGTACGCCGGAAGTGTCGGAACAGCCGCTGAGCTGGGTCTGGTGCAGGGCGGAACGGACAATAATTTCCGGCCGAACGACATCATTACCCGCCAGGAGATGACCATTATTCTGGTTAAGGCAATGGCCCTTGCCGGCTCGCCGCTCCCAGCTTCAGAGCTTCAGCCTGCAGCCTTCAAGGATGCAGACAAGATTGCGGGCTGGGCGCAGCAGGATGTGGCCAAGGCGGTTCAGGCAGGCCTGATCACCGGGACACCGGCCGGGCAATTCCAGCCGGGACAATCCGCAACCCGTGCGGAGGCGGCAACCGTCATCCTCCGCTTGCTGTCACAAGCGCAATTAATGAACTAAGCTATGCTATCAACACCATAAAAATCAAGCAGAGCAGCGATTCTCCAATAACAGGAGAATCGCTGCTCTGCTGTTTTTGGTTTTTGGAGGCTTGTTTCTTGTTTATAGAAGGAAGCTTACGTTTCTTGCACTTCATTTATTGGTCTTGCATCCGTAGTTTGTATGTTATAATATATTATAAAATGTTATGACATACGTCAGGAGTGATGCAGTGCAATCGCCAGCATTAACTATTGGAGAACGGTTAAAAGAAATACGAGCAACTAGAAATCTTACACTTGAAGATGTTTCTAAACTTACTGATGTAAGTAAGCCCATGCTTGGACAAATTGAAAGAGGACAGTCTTCACCAACTATTACAACTCTTTGGAAAATCGCAGTGGGCTTAAAAGTCCCTTTATCTTTATTATTGGAAGAGCTAGAAGAGGAGTGTACTGTGGTTGATACTCGGTCCAAAAACGCTATCATCGAAGAGGATGGAAAAATGAGAGCCTTTCCTGTTTTTCCTTTTGACCCTACCCGTAACGTTGAAATCTTCTATATCGAATTTGATCCCGGATGCCAGCATCCATCTAAAAAGCACCTTGATGGTGTGGAAGAATATGTTTTTGTGGAGCAAGGCATGTTAGAAATGGTAGTCAACAACAAAAAAATTGTTCTAGAAGAAAAGCAGGCACTCCGCTTTCGTGCTAATGTTTCTCATTCCTACAATAATCCCTATCAAGAACCATGTGTCATTTACAACATGATTTTTTACCCAAGAACATAGGCAAGTTTCATCTATGATCTTCTAGAAAATATTTAAAAATGAGGTGTGATGATTATGGCAATTGAAAAAGTAAAAGATTTTTTCAAACAATATGGTATGGATTCTCAGATTAAAGAATTTGAAGTATCTAGTGCAACCGTGGATTTGGCTGCATCTGCATTAGGTTGTGAGCCGGAGAGAATCGCAAAAACACTTTCTTTTATGGTAAATGGACAAGCTGCTTTAGTCGTTGCCGCCGGGGATGCAAAAGTGGATAACAAAAAATTCAAAGAGTATTTCAAAACAAAAGCAAAAATGCTTTCTCCAGATGAAGCCATTGATAGGGTTGGTCATGCAATTGGAGGTGTTTGTCCTTTTGCTATTAAAAATGATGTCTCTGTTTATCTAGACATCTCTCTTAAGCGTTTTGAGACAATCTATCCAGCTTGCGGAAGTAGCAATAGTGCGATTGAACTTACAATAAAACAATTAGAACAATACTCTAGTTATTCAGAGTGGATTGATGCATGTAAAGGATGGAATGATTGCACATAAAACCGGAGTTTCCTTGGTACCGCCAAGTTATCACCCATGGTACGCTTTCAAAAGTTCCACCCAAGACCCAAGTGTAAACATACATCCTACTCCAAATTAAGGGGTGTCCCTCGCAGCCATTACATGGCTTACGGGACACCCCCTGCTGTTTCGGCTTACTCCACCTTGCTAAGGTACACTTCAAACGCAGACAGGGTCGGGCACCACCGTGATTTATCTATGGTCAGGCGGATATGCCTTGCCGTAACCTCCTGGAATTTGAGAATACGCTTATGTCCGACAACTGTGCATTCACTAAATTGTCTCCAGGAATCTCCATCCAGATATTCCAGATGAAGCTGTTCGATACGCTGGCCTGACTGGATATGCTCCTTGAGCACGATCGTATCGAAGGACTGCTCCACCTTCAGATCAATCTCAATGGAAGCCTGCTCCGTACCTTCCTGGGGGCACCAGAACGTATCTTTATTCCCGTCTAATACTCGGCTGGCAGCATTGTTCTCCGACATTGTCTCCGTTGCGGTGGCCCGGGCTCCCACAGCCAGATTATGCTCGAAGGTGGATCTGATCACGCTTCCCAGCTCGGCCATCCGCCGGGCGTCATTCTCATGAATGAGACCACGCTTGTCGGGCGGAAGATTGAGGAGGAATGTCGAGTTCCCGCCAACCGACTTATCATAGATGTCCAGCAGCTCTTCGAGGCTGCGGACCTGGTCGTCCTCAGCAGCGTGGTAGAACCAGCCGGGCCGGATCGAGGTATTCACTTCCGCCGGATACCAGACGAGCTCCTTCCCGGCGATGGCTTCCCGGCTGCCCAGGTTCTCATCGCGGGAGTTGCTCCGTCTCGCGAATTCACCGTCGTCCACATGCTGTGACTCTTCCTGGATTTTCTCGCAATCCTGCAGCTCTGCCGGAACGACACTCCACTCGGATTCCCTGGTATGGCCGGCCTCATTGCCGCACCAGCGGACGTCCGGACCGCATACGGAGATTACCGCACTCGGCTGCAGCTCCCGGATCACCTCATAATATCCGTCCCAGTCATACACCTGCTTCAAGCCATTCGGGCCTTCACCGCATGCACCGTCGAACCAGACGCAGAAGATGTCCCCGTACCCGGTTAACAGCTCACGTAATTGATCCTTGAGATATTCGTTATACTCCGAAGTCCCGTACCGTCCGTCATGGCGGTCCCATGGAGACAAATACACCCCGAACTTCAGTCCGCCCTCACGGCAGGCATCCGCTACCTCTTGTACCATATCGCCTTGGCCATCACGCCATGGACTGTGCTTCACGGAATGCCCGGTATGGCTGCTGGGCCAGAGACAGAAGCCGTCATGATGCTTGCAGGTCAGGATCAAGCCTCTCATCCCCGCCGACTTGCACACCTCCACCCACTGCTTCGCATCAAATTCTTCGGGATTGAAGATCGCCGGTGCTTCGTCCCCAAGTCCCCATTCCTTATCAGTGAAAGTATTGATTCCAAAATGTATAAATGAATAGAATTCCAGCTCCTGCCAGGCCAGCTGCCGTGCTGAGGGTACTACTTGCGCTGCGTTTCTGATATTATCATTCATCCTTATGCTCCCCTTTGATAGTAGTCTGTATAAGACGCACTTAAGATTTGAACTTGAAGCTTCGTCGTCACTGCGGTAAACATTTGGACTTCCGGCCGCTGTTGTCACCAGATTTCTTGATTTTGAACCGCTGTTCGCGGGTGAAATCCGTTGACTGCTGATGCTTCCGATGCGAGCTTTCCTACGGAAAGCTTTCAGGCGGACGCTACCGCTCCTACAGTTCCAAATTTCCCCTCCGCTCCTTTTGCTTTTTGTTTATTTATTTAGTGCTTCTTATCTAGTACGTTACCAGCTCTACCTCATAAGCGCCCAAAGTCAGCGAATCCGCGAAGCGGCTGCCGGACAGCAGCCCGGATGCCTCCCTCTCCAGCTGTATGGTCTGCTCTATACCGGTGGTGTTCACACAGAGTAAAGAGCCGTCTTCCAGGCGGCGTGCGACAACGCCAGAAGGGGTAACCGGCCCTTTCTCAATACCGAGTGCCGGGTACAGCATATCCAGCAGTGGACCAAGAAAATCAGCATCCGCCGGTATCGCGACATAGATCGCCTCTCCCTTGCCATAACGGTTCCGCGTGACTGCGGGCGACTTCTCGAGTGTATTCGTGAACGAAGCCACAGTCTCGGCCGTGCGGGCTTCCAGTATTTCGTAATAGTCAATAGCAGGCTGATATTCCTGCTCCCCGAGCAGAATAGCGGGTTTTTCCCGTTCCAGGTGAAGCTCTGTCTTCTCAAGACCTCCGGCATTCTCCGAAGGCGTATGGCTTCTGGTTCTCATAAAGGCTCCGCTGCGGATGCCGAAGACATCGCTTAGCCCGCCGGGCATCGGGGTGTCGAACACGCGGTTATGCTCATTGACCTTCGCAGAATACGCCGTCATCACAGCGGTGCCACCTGCCTCAACGAAGGTGCGAATGGCTGCCGCAGAGGCTGTATCCATGACGGCATGTCCCGGCACGATCAGGAGCTTGTAATCCTTCTGCATATTGCGCAGATTCACAATATTACAGTCCAGATTGGCCCGCTCAATAGCCTCATAGGCCTCCAGGACTTGCCGGGTATAATCGGTTTTGTAGAAGCTCCGGTTGCCGTCCATCACCTTCAAGCTCTCGTACGAGTAGGCGATGGCGATCTGCGGAGAGGTCTGTCTGGGAAGCCCGCGTTCCTGCAGCAGCTTGAATTCCTCAGCGATTTGTTTGAACTCCTCATACTTCCAGCCCGGCGTCCCGTCATGATCCACCAGACCGAATACATATTGCTCCTCGCCGCCCAGCATCGTACGCCAGGTCCAAGCACAGACAGCCTGGGCTCTGTGAACAAGCGAGAGATAAGCATACATTCTCATGGCCAGGCGCGGGGAAGCGTAGCCTCCGAAGTCGCCAGTCTGGAATTCAAGGCACCAGATGGGCTGGTCAAGCTCGCCAATGCGGTGATCCATGAAGAAGCAGGCGGCGGTCAAGGCCCGTCTGTCCTCAGGATTGGTGCCGGGGTAGAACCCGATACCGGGGAGATCAATGATCTCCTCATATTGCTTCAGATAATCGAACCCGTAGCCGGGATTCTCTGACCAGTGATTCGTAGATTCTCTGGCTTCAGGCGCGAACTGCCTGACAATCCGGCTCAGACCCTGCATATAGGCCAGAACTTCATCGGAATAAAAACGCCACATATCCAGCACCCGTTCCGGCGCACCTTGAATCTGGCCGGAGACCGGAAGCACGACATCGTGGAAGCTGCTCAATTTACGGGACCAGCGCTGGGTAGTCCACGCCTGGTTCAGCTGTTCTACCGTCTCATACTTGCCTTTCAGCCAAGCTTCAAAGCGGTCCCTGGCTTCTCTGGAATAAGAAGGCGCTCCTGAGCCCAGCTCGTTGCACAGCCCGAAGGCATACAGGGCCGGATGGTCCCGGTACTTGCATACCAGTACCTCGGCGAACTTATACGCATATTCCTGAAAAGCCGGATGGCCGATATCCTCCATATAGCGTGTTTGCGCTTCCATGCGGATGCCGTTCGTATCGGTCCGGTCAATCGCCGGATACTTCTTGTGGAGCCATGTCGGAGCCGGGCGGGTTGCGATATCCAGCACGACCTGTATACCCGCCTCGTGAAACAGATCCATGACTTCATCGAACCATTCAAACGTAAAGTTTCCTTCAGAGGGCTCAAAGCTGTCCCAGCACAAATGCCCCAGCCGGACAACGTTAAAGGATGCTGCCCGCATCCATTCAATATCTTGTGCCCATCTCTCCCGGGGCCAGTCATGCGGATGGTAATTCGCTCCTGCATACAACAATCCAATCACCGCCATATAAAAATAGTAAAATACACAAACTATATTAAATGCTTCATTGATAATATGAAATATAATAAATTAATCAATACATATAATAAAATGAAAGTAAATTCGAACGGCCAATATATTTGCATGAATCTCGCAATATTGTTATTTATGCCTCGGTCCCCTGAGCGATATACTAAACAGCATCACATACAGGGAGGTCAATACATGAAGAGAAGGTTTGCGAAGCAGGCGTCTATCGCCCTTGTGGCCGGAGTCATGCTGACAGCTGTTGCCGGCTGCAGTGCGGTCTCTGATCCGGGTCAGGCTGCACAGGGGGATCAGGGAAATACCGGGCAACAAGAGGCTACGATTACCTTAGGCCGTGTGGTCGGCTCCGACAACAAATTCAAGAACGGGGAAACCATTGAGAACAATGTCCACACCAAATGGGCTAAGGAGAAATTCGGCATTGACTTCAAGGTGGATTGGACCGTGGGAACAGGTGATGCCTACACCACCAAGCTCCGTCTTCTGCTCAATTCAAATGAGAAGCTGCCGGATGTCTTCACCCTGAACGATCCGACGCTTGAGAATCAGGTCGTTGATTCCGGCAAAGTGATGGATATCGACGAGGCCTTTGACAAGTACGCTTCGCAGCGGCTTAAGGATCTGTATGCCCAGTACCCTGAAATATGGAATACGGTTACTTATGACGGCAAGCATTACGGCCTGCCCACCTTCAATGCCAACAGCTCTTTCAGCGTGCTCTGGATTCGCCAGGATTGGCTGGATACCTTAGGCCTGCAAGCACCCAAGACCATCGCGGATATGGAAGAAGTAATGGATGCGTTCGTCAACCGCGACCCTGACGGCAATGGCATCAAGGACACCCTCGGATTATCCCTGTCGCTCAAAAAAGGCGTTACCGCCGTGAAGGACACCTTCATGGTATCCAGCGATTTCCTGTTCGGACAAGCCGCTATCCCTACGTATTGGACAGAGGGTGCGGACGGCAAGCTTCAGTACGGATCTGTTCAGCCTACAGTCAAGGAGGGCCTAATCAAGCTTAGCGAATGGATGAATAAAGGCTATCTGGATAAAGACGCCGGGATTATGGATGAAGCCAAGGCGGCGGAGAGCTTTGTCCAGGGCAAATCCGGCATGGTCTTCGGCCCGACCTGGATGGCTTCCTATCCGTTCAGTGCGGATATGACCTTTGATTATGTTCCGGTTCCCATTCCTGCAGGCATTGACGGCAAAATGGGCTTTGGCAGTGAACCGCAATCCTCCGTCCGCTTCTATTTCAACAAGGATTTCAAATATATGGAGGCCTTCTTCAACTATCTGGACGCCATCATGGGACCCGGCTTCTACGATCCTTCCTCTGAGCTGGCCAACGGCTGGGCTGAGGGCTACGACTATGTCATCGTGGACGGCAAACCGGTCTATGACCAGGACAAAATCCCGGGCGGATGGATTGATGTGAAGAAATACACCATCTACGGCAACGACATTCAGACTCCCAAAAAGGAGCTGGAGGTCATGGCCAAGCTCGGCCAGGGAAAAACACCTGAGACCCCTTACGAAATGTATTTCTCAGCCAGACCGAAGAAATGGGCAGAGGCTGCCGCCGTACTGCAGACTTACATTGACGAAGCCTCCGTCTTCGATAAATACACCGGACCTCCAACAGCAACCATGGCCCAAAAGGGCGAGCTGCTCCGCAAAATGGAAAGCGAAGCCTTCCTGAAAATTATTTACGGGCAAGAATCGCCGGATTCTTTCGACAGCTTCGTGGAGAAATGGAAGTCCTCCGGCGGAGATGATATTACCAAAGAGGTGAACGAGTGGTATCAGGCGCTTAACCAATAGAAGACTTTTGCCAAATGAACCTATAGAGGAGTTGTCCGGATGATGGAATGGAAGAAGAGCAAGACGCGATTTACTCGCCAGCTACCTCTTCATTTGCTCATACTGCCATCTGTAATCTGTTTGCTGATCTTCAATTATGCGCCTATGGCGGGGCTGTTGATGGCTTTTCAGGACTTCAAGCCCCGGCTTGGGTTCCTGCATTCACCATGGGTGGGCCTGGAGCATTTTCAATATATGTTTACGTATCCTGACAGCGTGCAGGTCATTTATAACACCCTGCTCATCGCTTCACTTAAGATTACGGCCAACATTATAGTCCCGATCCTCTTCGCCTTGCTGCTGAATGAGGTTCGCGCCCTGCTGTTCAAACGGTTTGTGCAGACCCTCGTGTACCTCCCGCACTTCCTGTCCTGGGTGATTCTGGGCGGGATTCTGACGGATATCCTCGGCAATAAAGGCATCGTCAATCACCTGCTGACGCTCCTTGGCGCCGATACTGTATTTTTCCTTGGAGACGGAACCTGGTTTCGGATCACCGTAGTGGTCAGTGATGTCTGGAAGGAGTTCGGCTTCGCCGCAATTATCTATCTCGCCGCCATGAGCGGCATCAATATGTCGCTGTATGAAGCCGCCGAGATCGACGGCGCAACCCGGTTCAAGCAGACGCTCCATGTCACCTTGCCGGCGCTGGTTCCCGTTATCCTGGTTGTGGGCACGCTCGCGCTGGGCAATATCCTCAATGCAGGTTTCGACCAGATCTTCAACCTGTACAATCCGCTGGTCTACCGTGAAGGGGATATTATAGATACCTTTGTATATAGGGTAGGTCTCATGAACGGCTCTTTCAGCTTCGCGACCGCCGTCGGCTTATTCAAATCGGTCATCAGCTTCATCCTGATCGTTACGGCTTACCGGCTGGCCTACCGGTTCGGAAATTATCGCATCTTTTGAGTAAAGGCAGGCGGAATCTATGTATCGGAAAACAATCTCTTACCGCTGGTTTACAGTGCTCAACACTGTGCTTCTTGCAGTCCTGGCTATATTATGTATTCTTCCCCTTGTGCACGTAGCGGCCGTATCCTTCAGTTCCAGCGCGGCGGCTACGGCTAATCAGGTGTTTTTCTGGCCGGTCGGCTTCACGGCTGAAGCCTACTCCAGAACGCTTACGAATCCCTTGTTTCTGCGTTCCCTAATTCTATCTGTGGAAAGAACGCTCGCCGGAACCCTGCTGTCTATGGCATTGACCGTTACCGCCGCTTATACCCTTTCGCGCTCATTTTACGGCAGAAGCTTCTACTCCTGGTTTTTTGTCTTTACCATGCTGTTCAACGGCGGCCTGATTCCAACCTATCTGCTGATCACGCAGCTTCATTTAACCAACACGCTGTGGGTCCTGATTCTGCCGTCTGCGGTGAACGTGTTCAATACCATTCTGATGATGCAATTCTTCCGCGCCATTCCCAAAGAGCTGGAGGAGGCGGCAAGCATTGACGGAGCGGGTTATCTGAGGTCTCTGATCACGATCTATCTTCCCTTGTCGCTTCCCTCCCTGGCCACCTTATCCTTGTTCTCGATGGTCTGGCACTGGAATTCCTGGTTTGACGGGCTGATCTATATGACCGATTACCGGCAGTATCCGCTGGCGACATTTCTGCAGACGATCATTCAGAGCGGCGACATGCGCAACACGAACATTGACCCCAGTCAGCTGAAAATTCTGTCGGAACGCACGGTGCGTTCTGCGCAAATCCTGATAGGAGCATTGCCGATCCTGCTCGTCTATCCGTTCCTGCAGAGGTTCTTCGTACAAGGGTTGACGATGGGCGCGGTTAAAGAATAAGATAAGCACAAAACTTAGGAGTCAGAAGCAGATGGGCAACAAGGAACGCAGTCTCTTCTCCAAGCTGGTCGGCTCGCTGGTTATATTGTTACTGCCGGTTCTGATCTTGTCGGTCTATTCGAACAGAGTCAACGAGAACGTGATTACCGGCCAAATCAAACAATCAGGCATCAGCCGGTTATCTACCTTAGCCACACAGATGGACAATATTATTACTCAGCTGGAGACCTTCACCTACCTCCTGATCCGTGATCCGAACGTCATTGAATTTCAGGACCTGTCCTTGCTGAATTCCAGCTACTACGAACAAATCAGCCGCAAAAAGCTCATTCAGGATAAGCTGTATCTGCAAAGCGCCTCGACGGAATGGATCAATGAAATCACGGTCTATTCGCCGCGTTCAGAGCAGACCATATCCACGGTTAACGGAACCTCCTATGATCTGGAGCGTCTTCAGCGGCTGAGCAAGGACAACTGGAATTTCATTATGGATGACGATCACGCAGACAAACAAGGCAATGTCATCCACTTGACCTTTGAGCCCTACCAGTCCAGCAGCGGTATTGCCAAAGCCAATTCCATCATTGAAATCAGCTTTCACATGAACAACGTAATCCGGATGCTGGAGCAGTTTCAATCGCAGGGAATTGGGGAAGCGCTTTTTTATAAACCTGATGACATCTTCTTATCCACGCCCTCTTGCCCGCCTGAGCTTCTCCAGGAGGCTGTATCCGTCTTGAAGCGGACGCAGCTGGCGCATGAGGGCAATATTACTCTGGATGTCAGCGGAACTTCCTATCTTCTGTCTTATTCCGATGTGCAGGTGCTGGACGGGTATGTGGTTAACCTTGTGCCTTTATCCGAGATTCTGACGCCACTTAGGGTGACCAACCGGTTCGCCTATCTGGTCCTCGGACTGATCCTCATCGTAGGCATTGCCTTATCGTGGCTGCTGTACCGCAATGTTCAGGTCCCGCTGCGCGCTCTGGTCAGAGGGGTGCAGCTCATCAAGATGGGACAATACAAGACCAGAATTCCGCTTCAGGCGAACAACGAGTTCCGGCTCATTGTATCGAGATTCAATGACATGTCGGCGCAAATCCAGCAGCTGATCGAGAATGTGCTGGAGCAGCAGCTGCTCACGCATGAAGCTGAGCTGAAGCAGCTGCAATCACAGATTAATCCCCATTTTCTGTATAACAGCCTGTCCTACGTGATCAGCATGACCAAGCTGGAACGTAAGGATGCCGTGCTGCAAATGGCTTATCACCTGTCCGATTATTACCGTTATACGACCCGGGTGGAGAATCAGGCGGTGAGGCTGGCGGATGAACTGAAGAATGCTGCCGATTACCTCAGCATCCACCGGATGCGGATGAGCCGCATCCGGTACAGCATCGAGGTGGCGGACCTCATGCGGGACCTTGAAGTTCCCCGGCTGATTCTCCAGCCGATTGTCGAGAACGCGCTGATTCACGGGATTGAAGCCCTGGAGGGCGTTGGAGTAGTAACGATTACCGGGAGCCTGGACGGCAACGGGTATTCATTGATTGTAGACGACAACGGTGGCTCCATGACCACCGTCCGGCTTCAGGAGCTACAGAAGCTGCTCACGAACCGGTATGGCGAACGGTCGGAAGCCTGCGGCCTGCTGAATGTGCACCGGCGGCTCCAGCTCCGGTACGGAGCGGATTCAGGGGTGAGGCTGTCGGTCAATGCGGCATCGGGACTGCGGGTAGAGCTGTACTGGACAGAGAAGGCGGTGGAGGATGAAGCTGTTAATCGTGGATGATGAAGAGCACTTAGTGGAGAGCATGACCGCAAGCATTGCCTGGGAGACGGCTGGCATTACCAGCGTATTCTCAGCCTATTCCGGCAAGCAGGCTTTGGAGCTGATGGGGAAGCATGCCGCGGACATCGTGGTGACCGATGTCCGTATGCCCGGCATGAACGGCATTGAGCTGATCCGGGCGGTCAAGCAGAATTGGCCTCAGACGGTCTGTATTCTGCTTACCGGCCATGCAGAATTTGAATATGCGCAGCAGGGGCTGAAAGCTAGGGCGGCTCATTATTTCCTCAAGCCTGTGAAGGATGAGGAGCTGCTCGCTGCCGTCTCTGAAGCGGCCTGCGGGCTGCAGGCCGAGCGGGAGCAGATGAACGCCTATGTGCAGTCCCAGGCGATGGTTCACCGCAATCTGCCTATCCTGCGCTCCAACCTGCTGAACCATCTGATCCAGGGACGCATGTGGACTGAACGCAAATTGACAGAGCAGCTCCAGTTATACGGCCTTCCAATCGGATTAGGTGATACGATCTCCCTGATTCTGATCCGCATCGAGGACCCGCAGAAGCGCTACGATCCGTCCGATATGTCACTCCCGGGCTTCGCCGTTACCAATATTGTGGAGGAGCTGGTGTCCCAGCACTTCAAAAGCTGGAGCTGCGAGGATGTATACGGCCATCTTCTGTTCATTGTGAATGGCGGCGGGGATGCAAGGGGACGTCAACTGGAGCAGACCGCGGATGAGATGCGGCAGATTGTCAGCCGGTTGCTGCATCTGACGATCTCGGTCATTCTCTCCCCTTCCGGGACCTTTCCTGCCAGTGTGGAGGAGCTGTATCAGCGCTGCGTCGCCACGGTCCGCTCGCAGATCGGCTACGACAACGACTTCGTCGTCCAGCTCGGCGGTCATCATGTCAAACCGGCCTCTCTGGTGGTCGCTTCCCTCTACTCTCCTCCCCTGTTCCCGCATCTGCTTGAGGCCGGGAACTGGGAGGCGGCAAGAGAGAAGCTGCATGTGGTGTTGCAGGAATGGGGCACGAAGTATAGCGGCTCGTATGAGCATTTATCGGAGATTGTTTACGCCTTGAAGTCCGCGTTCTCCTACTTTGTGCATAAGAACGGCGGTCTGCTGACAGACTACCGCCTGCATACGCCGCTTGATATCAGGAGCATCGGAGAACTGGAATATTGGGCAACGGGCTTGCTGGACAGGCTGCAGCATGAGATGAACACCGAGCTGTCCGCCTCCCGTCACTCCGTTGTCGCGCAGATTCATCAATTCGTGCAGGAGCATCTGTCGGAGGATGTCTCCCTTCAGGCTATCGCCGAATATGTGTATATGCATCCAACCCATGTATCCAAGGTCTTCAAGCGGGAGACGGGAGAGAACCTGTCCGATTACCTGCTGCGGCTGCGGATGGAGAAGGCTGTATTCTTGCTGAAGGACAGTAAATACAGAATTTATGAAATAGCGAACCGTCTGGGATACAAGAACCCCACGTATTTCATCAAGGTCTTCAAGGAGCATTTTGGCGTCACCCCCCAGGAATTCAGGGAGAGCACGCTTCTCTAATTACGCTCCCGGTAATTCCGGGCCAAAAAGCCCACCAAAGAGGCAATCGCCTTGACGGTGAGCTTTTTGTCGTTCTATATATGCGAAAAACCCCCTACCGGCAAGCACGCGGTCCGCAGCAGTCTGTCCGCTGCTGTCTTCTGGTGTCTGCCAATAGAGGGTCATGCAAGGGTACAACTAACGGAACAGCACGCATTTCCCCGATTCCCTGAAATACTTGATCAGCCGCTCAATCGGCTCGCGTCCGCATTTCAGCTGCTCGCCAAGACAGTCGATACACAGGAAATCCTGGGCATTGCGCGTGACCAGCTTCAGGTAAATCGCCACATCATCCGTCATCAGAGGGACCCCGCATTGTCTGCAGGTTCTGTTCATGCTCATACGCTTCTCTTCTTTCTTATCTCTAGACCAATCAGACCAATTTCGCCCGCACGATCAGACAGTCATGGGCTGGAACGACCGGAGCGAACCGTTCTCTGAATACCCCAAGCTCCTTTTGCTCCCAGCAGTCATACAGGGACAGCGATTTGCCGGAGGCATACGGAAGCCCGAAATCCCAGAATTGCAGCGACATCTCTCTTTGACCATCACTCAGATTGAAGAATCCGATCGCGAGGTCACCGTCTGCTAATACTTTTACCAGCATGAATACTTCATTGGTATGGAACCACTGCGGCTCAGGCTTAATGCGGTAAGCTCCGCGGCCCTCGATATCCTGGTTGATGGCAATCAGATCCGGGTTCAGCAGAATGTTCTTGGTCGCTTCGTTGGCCTTGCGGATGTCACTGCCGATCATCAGCGGAGAGCCCAGCAGGCTCCACAGCGAGAAGTGCGTCTTGTACTCCACATCCGTGCAGCCGCCGATCTGGCTGCCGATGAAGTCGCTGTTGCTGCCCCCGTACATGCCGACTACCAGCATATCCAGATCATTATGGCAGTAGGCTCCGGTGTAGGCGGCTTTGTCGAGCTGCGACAGCGCGAGGGTCTTGATCGATTCCCAGCTGTCCTGGATATCGCCGGTGGAACGGTACATATGCGCGCCGGATTCACGAATCCACTGGTAGACGTTATCCTCACCCCAGTTACATGCGGAGAAAAGAATATCTCTTCCACAGTTCTTAAGTGCGAGACTCATCCGCTTGTACAGTAGCTCCCCCGACATATGTCTGGGTTTGAAGCAGTAGTCATACTTCAGGAAATCTACACCCCATTCCGCCAGCGATGCGGCATCCTGGAATTCATGCTCGAAGCTGCCCGGATACCCGGCGCAGGTATGCGTTCCCACACAAGAGTACATGCCGAACTTCAGTCCCTTGGAGTGAATATAATCTGCAACCGCCTTCATTCCGTTCGGGAATTTGTCCGGGTCAGCCACCAGCTTGCCATCCTTGTCCCGTTCCTTCAGGCTCCAGCAGTCGTCAATGACAATGTATTCGTACCCTGCATCCTTATAACCGTCCGCCACCAGCGTATCAGCCGCTTCCCGGATCAATTGCTCATTGATATCCCAAGTAAACGTGTTCCATGAATTCCATCCCATCGGCGGCGTTAAGCCAAGCTGTTGCTGTTTGTCCATCATTCGTATTCATCCTTTCGCATTATGACAGGAATTGATCCCTGGGCAAATGCTGTATTATTTATGTATTTAATCACACCTAATCCTTGTAATCTATAGCTTGACGTTGCTTTCATATGGATGGATGTTGCTTTTCTTATATAAGGAGTGAGAGAGTCGAAGGTGTAAAGAGCTTGGTTTGTTTTATGCGGATTGTGATGCTTGTGGGCGCATATGCATCAACTTCGACGGGAGTGGGCGGGTAGGCTGGTTGAAAAATCACACCTTCTCTGGCCCTGCCGCAAGCAAAACTACTTGTGTCATCTTCTCTCTCGGAAATAGGTGGACAAAGGTATCTTAATTTGCTGGATTCTCAGGATTAGGCGGGAGTAAGTGGAAAAGGAGCATCTAATTAGTTTGATTTCGTCACTTTAGTGGAAATGCGCAAAATTAAGTGTTGTTTATCCAACCATTGCCGTAGGAGGAGCCTTTTGTTCACCAGTAAGTGTATAAAAGGCAACTGTTTCCCTCCACACCTTTGCGCCCGAACCTCCAGCCTTCGCCACCCGTCCTCCACACCTCCTCGCCCGCCGAATGTATTCGGTTTTTCACACACATTTGCTCTCGCACCCCCGCACACGCCAAATGTATTCGGTTTTTCACACACATTCGGCCTCACACCTCCTCGCCCGCCCCTTTCCCCTGCTTCATCACGCAAAAAGCCCCCTTCCCCCGCGCGGCAATCCGGTACTGTCCCGGACCGCCCTGCAGATGGAGAAGGGGGCTCTTACCATAAAGCTCTAGTTCACCTGGACCAGCTTCCACTGCTGATGCAGATCGCCGCGGTAGAGGTTCTGCTGGAGCTTCGCGCCGTCTGCGGTGGAGGCTCCTGTGACTTCGACTGCCTTGTTACTGTTCACATTAAGAATGCTCCAGTAGCCGTTGCTCAGCTTGATGAGACGGAACTGCTGGGCGGTGTTGTTCAAATCCTGCATCAGCTGGATGGCTTCGCCGTTATTCTTCGTGCCGTTACGCACATCCATCACCTTATTGTCGGAAGAATTCACGCTGCGCAGCCGGTAAATATTATTGTACGTGCCCATATCCGTAACCGTCCATTGCTGAGCCAGCGCCGTGTTCTCCGGCCACTGCTGGAGCTGAAGGGCGTTCGTATTCTGCCCGTTCGGAACGTCAATCGCTTTGCCTGACGCCCGGTTGATCAGCTTATATTTCGCATTGTTGGTGACCCCGTTCCACACCCCGTTCCAGGGGTTGAACTGTGCCCGCTCGTAGTACCATTCGAAGATAAAGCGCGCCATGCCGTCCCGGGTGGCGTTGCCGTCATAGAGCAGCCCGCCGTCCGGATCGGCGAAGGAGCTTTTGGGACCGGGATCGAGCAGGAAGCCGTTCATATGGACAGCAATGCTGACATTGCCGGCGGCGGTGAAGATCGCTTTGGTATTCTTGCCGAAGCCTGCATTCGTACCGTTGAACAGATCCCAATATGCGGAGTCGCCCGGCTGGTTCTTGAACCAGGTCGTTTCAGTAATATTGATCGGGTAAGCATCGGCAGCAGGCTTGATGCTGCTATCCCAGATCTGCTGAAGCGAGTTGAAATTGTCATAAGCGCCGTAGCCCGGGTACCAGTGAACGGCATAGCCGTAATTATTCAGCGGGTCAGTCAGCGGACTGGATGCCGTCAGCTGATAATGCTGATCCCAGCCGAGTCCTGAAGCCCAGATCACATTATCCGCGCCCTTGCTGCGGATCGTGGAGATCATGGAGTTCTGGAAGTTCTTCAGCGAATTCCAGAACGCTGCGAAGTTAGGCTGGGAGGGATTGCCGCCCCATTGTCCGTTCACATCGCTCAGCACCGGCTCGTTGACCAGCTCGAACATGACATTATCCGCGCTCTTGAGTCCCGGCTGGGAGGCCAGGTAACCCCAGATCTGATTGAACTTGTCCAGATTGGCCTGGGTGGTCGCCTTATTGTCCAGCAGGGTGAAGTCCAGCCCCAGCGTGACATACAGCCCCTTAGTCTTCGCATACTCCACATAGGGAATGATCAGATTCTGGGTAGCTGCCTGAAGGCCCGCGAAGTTATACGTTCCTGCCGCGACATCACCCATATCCTCCCGGTCGATGAACAGGCGGACCTGATTCGAGTACCAGCCGTGGTTGTTGCCGTATTTGCCGGAGGTGCTGGTGAAGGTATCCGTGATCTCCTTCAGGTACTCCAGAGTGGCCTTATGCCGGTTCCCGCCGTTGCGGTTCAGATAATAATTGCTGTTCTGATACGTCCAGTAAGCCCCGGTAGGCTGATGCCAGCCGCTTAGCAGCACAGGCTGCCCGCTGCTGTTCACCAACTGATTGCCGCTTACATGCAGCTTGGGAACAGGCGAACCCTCCCAAGCGTTTGCAGTGCCGCCGCCGGACTGCATCGGCGTCAGCAGCAGGGCCAGCATCACCAGCAGCTTCATGGATAAGCTTAACTTCCTTTTTCTCACAGATACCCATCTCCTTCTCATTTCGTAAAATCGGCGGATGCCGTCTTAATGAAAGCGAATACATCTGAATTGTACTCTGCGGGGAGACGGGCTGAAACCTGTGTGATTATAGTTGATAGACTTACAAATTATAGTTGATAGACTCAGATTATAAATTTACATGCAGAGACTCCCTGTATTCCTGGGGGGTCATTCCCGTCATTTTTTTGAAGAACCGGGTGAAGGAATGGTGGGCCTCATAACCGACATACAGCGCCACATCGCGGATTTTGAGCGTTTCATTTCCCAGCAGCTCCTTCGCCTTGACAGCCCGGCATTGATCAATGTACTCAGACAGGTTAATACCCTGCTCCTGCTTGAAGAAGCGGGACAGGTACGACGGATTGAAATAATGCAGCTCAGCCAGCCGCACCAGAGACAGGTCTTCGCCCAAATGGCTGTGGATATAATCGCAGATCCGTTCAATAACCTCCGAGGAGCGTTCCTTCTCGGCTGTGCTTCTCTGCTCGAAGAGATCGGAGGCCAGCCTCTCCAGATAATAGATGCCCTCCCCCAGGGAAGAATGCTCGTCCAGCCGCATCAGCTTGCCATATTCATTGACAAGGCTGTAGAGCTCCGAGCGGTTCAGATGGGACAGCAGCACAAGGGCAACTGTATAATACAGCTCGGCGGCTTCTTCCACGGAGACGCCCGAATGAATGCCTTCCCGGATCTCCTCCAGCGTCTCAGCGAACCGCTCCCGCCGTCCGGCATCCAGATGGGCCGCAAGATTCTCCACCCGCTGTTGGAGCCGGACCCCAGTCTCACGGACTGCGTCAGACTCCGGCGGACCGCTGCGGTCAATCTGCACCATGGAGATGCCGTCCCCGATCTTCATCTGCTGCAGCCGGTGAAGCCGCTCGTAATGGCGGCCGGTCTCTGTCCAGGCACAGGCCGAGCCACTGACCGTAAAAGCAACCGGCAGGCCCAGCGTCTGCCGGCAGGACTCCTGGATCATCTCCAGCGTCCCCTCCAGATACCGCGCGAAATTCACGCCGAAGGCAGCCCCGGCATTATGCACAGGCTGCAGCAGCCACAGGAGATCCCCGTGCCTGTCAAGCACCCAGGCATGCCGGGTCATCTCCGCCAGATGGGAATTCCAGATCAGCCGGGAAGAGGTCAGAAGCTCACGCCGGTCCATGTAAGAGATGCCCTCCGGGTATGTAAGCCGTCCAAGAACGAGCATGACCGGGGTATCAGCATTAAGGCTGATACCCAGCTTGCTGAAGTCTGAACGTAACGCATCCGTATCCTTACACAAGGCCTGGCTGTCCTGAAGCAGATGGCGGAGATAATCGCCCTGCGCCGCCGTCTCCATGGAATCGCGCTGCTCCCTGGACTGCTCCAGCAGCTCGCTTAGCATATTGCCCTGCTCAATCTCTTGCAGCACCTCCTGGACCGTCTCAATAATCTTGTCGAAGCCCTCGGTCTTCAGCAGATAACGGGCCCCGGGAAGCTGCAGCGCACTATAGGCATAATCGAATTCACTGTAGCCGGTCAGAAAAACAATCCGCGACCGCGGCCAAAACTCCCGGATTTGCTCAGACATCTCCAGCCCGCTCATGCCGGGCATGCGGATATCGGTCAGCACAATATCGATCCGGGTGCGCGAGAGCCACTCCAGGGCCGCTTTGGCCGAATAGACCTTGTAGACATCAAGCTTGTCCGGAAGCAGCTGGTTGAACGCCTCGTATAAGCCGTCTGTTATTATCTCTTCATCATCAACGATCAATAGTCTGTACAAGACCTTCACCTCCCGTCAGCCTAATCCGGATCTCGACCCGGAGGCCGCTTAACATACTTCTGTCCAGGAACAGGCCGCTGCCTTCCCCGTAGATTAATTGGATACGCCGGTGGATATTGCTCATGCCGGTGACTTCATGCGTTCCGCCGTTCTGATTCAGCCGCCTTCTCAGGGTCTCGATCCGTTCATCGGTCAGCCCGCTTCCGTTATCCTCAACAATAATGCGAATCTCCCGTTCCTCCTGTTCAAAAGAAACCCGCAGCTCCCCATCCTCCGCCTGCTTCTCCAGACAATGCTCATAGGCATTCTCAATTATCGGCTGGAGAATCAGACGCGGAACCCGCAGCTCCTCCATGTCTTCCGGCAGCTCATCGAATTGAACCTGAATGCGCCTGGAGAAGCGCATCTTCTGGATCTCCGTATACATCCGGGAATGGCGCGTCTCCTCCGCAAGCCGGACATTATCCTCTCCGTTACGGGTGATGAACCGGAAATATTCGCCCAGCATGCCGGAGAATTCCTCAATCCGGGAGCTGTCCCCCTGCTTCGCCAGGGCGCTGAGAATGAAGAAACTGTTATAGAGGAAATGCGGATTGATCTGTGACTGGAGCTGCTTCAGCTCCGCCCGCTGCATCATCAGCTTCTGGGTGTAATCCTGGTCAATCAGCATCCGCAGCCGGCTGAGCATCTGGTTGAACCGGAGATACAGATAGCCGAATTCATCCTTGCGGCCATGGTCAATCTGAATATCCAGCGAGCCGCTCTCCATCCGTTTGAAGCTGCGGATCAGCACAAGCAGCGGCTTCTGGACGAACTTATAGGTCGCGTAGGAATAGATCAACACCGCCAGGAAGGACGCCGCCGCGAACAGCCAGGCCCAGACCACGAACTTGGTCAGCGGCCGCTTGACCGCCTTCTCCGGCAAATAGGTGGCCACAGCCATCCCCAGCTTGTCAGAGGTGAAGCTGTCAATATGATACCGTATTCCGTCCAGCTCCCAGTTGTACAGATTCCCCTCATCGATCGCCTGGTGATAGCTCTCAATCAGCTCCGGGGAGCTGTTCTCTGTACCGAGCGCATAATCCGTCAGCCGCGAGACCAGCAGCGACCCGCTCTCCTCGTACGCGTTAATCGCCCGGAGCGAATCCTTCAGCTTCTCGTTGTCCAGCTCAATCTGCACGATGAAGAGCGGAGGCTCATTCCTCCTGCCGCTGGATTGCGTAACGCTTAGCTCCAGGAAGTTGTTCCAGTTGATCAGCCGGCCTTCTTTTCTGAGATCGACGGACCGGAAGAAATTGAACTTGCTGCTGTCAAAATCATCGATGCCGTTCATCGCGGACAGCGTTTTGTTAATGGTACGGATATGAACGAACACATCGCCGATGTAGGCGCTGCTGTTCTTCAGGGAGGTGAGCCGCTGCGTGATGTAGTTCAGGCTCTCCCGCTTTTGAACATCGTCCATGTAATTCCAGGTGACGGCAATCTTGTTCAGCTCGGTATCCTGGGCAAGATCATACTGCTGGATCTCCATCCACTCCACCTCGCGGTTCAGGTCCTCCAGATAATAGGTTAATTGCGACAGGGTCGCTCTGGACAGGTCCTGGCTTGCATTCCTGTAGCTCCAGTTGTAGAGGTAGAGTCCAAGCAGCAGAATCGGCAGAATAATAGCGAGATAAGTGACAACCATCCGGATAAAAATAGTGTGGCGCATCGACACCGCAGGAAACTTAAGCACGTGCACCGCCTCCACTCGTCTGCTCAGGTCCGATCATTTTCCGCTCCCGCCCTTCTCAGCATACCAGTCGTTGACCTCAGCTGTAATCTGCTCGCCGCCCAGCTTGTTCCACTGTGCCACGAAATCATCGAACTCGCTGAGCGGTCTGCCCTGAATGATATCAAGAAAGGCATCAATCTGAAGATTATTTAGAATATTCTGCTTCTCGATCATTGTCTCCGTAGGTGCACCGACGAAGCTCTCATAGAGCAGTTGAGATTTGCGCTCATACCCGTCCAGGATGGAAAAAGCACCCGAAGGCCCGTACGTCCGCTCCCAGCCCCAGCCTGTCTCGCTGTCTGCACCCCCGGCCTCGTAAGCGGCAATCCGCTTCTGGATCGTCTTCGCTTCATCACGAAGCACGGAGGCATCGCCGGTGCGCCGGAAGGTCTCCAGCTCCCGGAAGGCCTCCAGGTTCTTCTGCACCGGAAACGGCGTCACCGGCGACAGCTTCCACACCGCCTGCGGAGCGTTATAGTACCGCTCCACCTCACTCGTAGCCCCCCAATTCTTCTCCAGATGCAGGTTAATCAGCTTAATCAGCGCCTCCGGATGCTCGACGCCTTGCTTGACCGCCAGGAACTGGTTGGTGCTGAACGGAAGCGGCACCTTCGGCGCGGCACCCGACTCCGAGACCAGCGGGAAGGCTTGCCACTCAGCCTGCGGATTATGCTCCCGGCTGGACTGCACGAGGAAGGAGCCCCACTGCTCCCCATACATCATTCCAACCTGCTCATGCTCAATCCAGTCGCTGGCCTTGACCCCGTCCTTGAAGGCGAATTCCCTGTCAATCTGTCCCGTCCGGTACAATTCCTGAAGCACCTGCAGGGCATGCTTGACCTCCGGCTGGATCCCTCCATAGACCAGCTTGCCGGTCTTGTCCTTAATCCAGATTCCGGGATACGCATCATAACCGGCCATGAACCCGGTAAGTCCCATGACCGGGTCCCACAGATATTTGGTGGCCGCAAGGCCATAGGTATCATGCTTGCCGTTACCGTCAGGATCTTGCTGCGTAAACGCTTTCGAAATAGCCAGCACCTCTGCCATCGTCTGCGGGGGCTGCAGGCCGAGACGCTCCAGCCAGTCCGTGCGAATCCACAGGAACATCGCACCCTCAATGGACGAATTGGTCTCCGGGATCGCCATAAGCTTGCCGTCAAGGGTAACCGTCTCGAACGGGCCCGTTCCTTCCTCGCTCAGCACCTTGCGGGTTAACGGGGTTGCATACTGGTCATAGACTTCGCTCAGGTCCTGGATCAGCCCTGCATTGCTCAGCACCCTGAGCTGCGAAGCATTCACCCGCACAATATCAGGGATATCCCCGGAGGCCAGAGATACCCCCAACTTGCGGGAGTAGATGGAGCTCCACTCCGTCCAATCATAGGTGACCCTAATGCCGAGCACCTCTTCATACAGCTCGGTCCAGCGGTTATGCTCCAGCGACTCTCCCGGCAATTCCTTCAGTATTTCTTCCAGCGCATCGTTGTTCTCACGTACGAACGACAGCTGGATGGGCGGATCATATTTGCTTAGACCCGGCTCTTCATATAACGAAGCGCTCCCCGGCTGTCCCTCAGGAACCGGAGAACGCTCCGCAAGGCTATTGCTTCTCTCACAAGCGGTTAACAGTTGTACGGCCATGCATGCAGCGACAGTCCAGGCCATTGTATTCTTGATTGTTTTGGGCACCAGTTGCAACCTCACTTTGCAAGATTATTTATTACCGGAATATTATATTATCCCGGCAAAAATAATGAAATTGTAAGGTGCATTTCTTGTTTGGCTTACCCGTTCTTTACCATTTAAAAATCTGTGACCGCCTGGAAGGCCGGTTTGGGCTGATGCTGCCTGTCGAACAGCATCGGCGCCTCGGTCCGCTCGGCCGGGAACGTGCTCAGCCAGGTATGGTCATCCGCAATGCCCCAGAACATGACCCCGCTTAACAGCTCCTTCCTGTCTCTTAGAGCAGCGAATAGCTCGCCGTACCGCGCAGCCTGCCGCTGCAGGATGTCCTCAGGAACTACAGGGCCGACATCGCTGAGATCGTTATAGACATACAGGCTCATATCCAGCTCGGTGATCTGATTATCAAGGCCGAGGGCATGGAACTTCTCCATGGACTCGATAATACTCTCCACCGAAGGATAGTCCAGATTAATATGGGTCTGGTGGCCAACCCCGTCAATCGGCACCCCCTTCGCCAGCATGTCCTTCACCAGCTCGTAGAGCCGGTCCCGCTTCTCGGGATTATCTGTGCCGTAATCATTAATATACAGCTTAAGCTCCGGCCCTCCAGCCTTGCGGGCCGCCCGGAAGGCTGTCTCGATGAATTCGGTGCCGGTAATCTTATACCAGTCGCTGGCCCGCATGCCATCCGGGTCTCCAGGCTCAATCACCTCATTCACTACATCCCAGGAGGAGATGTCGTCCTTGTAACGGCTGACAACAGCGGTGATGTAGCTGTCGAGCCGCTTCAGCAGCAGCTTCTTGTTCGCTTCCCGTCTTGCTGCATCGGTCTCATCCGCCATCGCCTGACCGGCTTCATCCTGGAAGAACCACTCCGGTGTCTGGCTGTGCCACACCAGGGTGTGGAAGCGCAGCCCCATGCCGTTCGCCTTCGCGAAGGCGACGATCCGGTCGGCCCGTTCCCAGGTGAAGGTGCCCTCAGCCGGTGCAATTGCATCCGGCTTCATGGCATTCTCGGCCACGAGCCAGTTCACATGCCGCTTCAGCAGCTCGGCTGCGGGACCCTCCAATTGGTCCGGTTCCACCGCAGCTCCTATAGGAAAGTAATCCGCATAGGCTGCCGCCAGCGGCGGAGCCTCCTGCTGCACCGGAGCTTCTGCCGCAGCTTCAGGCGAAGCTGCAAGGGCAGCGGCCGGAGTCCCGGCGGGCGAGGCCGCCGGGGATGACGCTACATTCCCTGGCGGGGATGCAGCAGGAGCCGCATCTCCGCCAGGAGCGGAGCAGCCGGATAACCATAGAAGCGCGGCTGCGAAGACTATACTCCGGGCCAGTCTGGCCGGAGTGCTTGTTCTGTTATTTTGGCGCACAGTCATCCTCCTTCTACGGTTATCCCACAATCCCGGTACGCTCAATACTCTCCACGAAATACCGCTGCACGAACAGGTAGATAATGATCAGCGGCAGAATCGCCAGCAGAATCCCTGTATCCTGGACCATGCTGAGGTAGAACGGATCAGCCTTGGAATTGGCGCCGTCCTCCAGCAGAATCGCCAGATTATACGGCAACGAGCCGAGCTGGGTCGCCATCACCTTGCTGGATGTCAGATAAGTCGTGGTGAAGAAGCTGTCGTTCCATTGCCACACAAACGAGAAGAGCAGCACCGTAACAATAGACGGTATCGCGTTAGGCAGCATAATCCGGTAGAAGGTCTTGCCTACCCCGGCCCCGTCGATATAAGCCGCTTCCTCCACTTCTTTGGGAATCCCCCGGAAGAACTGCCGGAAGATGAAAATGTACAGCCCCGCCTTCAGCGAATTCGCCGTAGCAGAGGTTAGAATAAACGGCCAGTAGGTGTTGAGCAGATTCACCGATTTACCGGTCAACAGTGGAATCAGCCCCATCAGGCTGAAATCCTTCAAATTCAGGTAGACCGGAATCAGAATCGTGATCGGCGGAACCAGGATCGTCAATATGACCCCGGCGAACAGTAGCTGGCTCCCTTTGAACTTCAGCCGGGCGAAGCCATACCCTGCAAGCGCGCAGGAGATGGCGGTTAAGATTGTAGTCAGCGCCGACAGGGTGAAGGTATTCAGCAAGGCCTGCCAGTAATCCATAATTCCAATCGCTTTGACGAAATTGTCGAGCGTGTAATTCTCGGGAAGCCAGACGACAATCGGTGAATACAGATCGCTCTTGGCCTTGAAGGCCGTGGATATCTTCTGGAGTACCGGATAGAGGATCACGAACGACAGGCCTGCAATGAGCGTCAGCCGCACGAAGGACCATATCCATTTCTTCCAGCGTTCGAGCGACAGTAAGCGGGTCGCATGCATTAGTCCCATCCTCCCTTTAATCATAGTAGAAGACCTTCTTCGAGATCAGATAGCTGCTGACGGCCAGAATTAAGGCCACTGCGGCGAAATACAGCCAGGCCATCGCAGAGCTTAGACCGAAGTTGAACTGGGTGAAGCCGGTCTCCCGGATCAGGTCAGTCATGGCGTTATTCGAGAAGGAATCGATAATCGTATAGATGGAATTCACCAGAATGAGCGGGCTGACCATGGGAAAAGTGATTTTCCAGAAGGCCTCATAGCCGGTTGCCCCTTCCATCTTGGACGCCTCATACAGCTGCGGCGAGATGGTCTGGATACCTGCCAGGAAAATCAGAATCTGTACGCCGGACTGGCTTACAATACTATAGATGCGGCTCACGGCGCTGGTCAGATAGTTCACTACCCATTCGCTTAAGCCCGCATCCAGCATCAGCCCCTCCAGCTCGAAGGTGCCCAGTCCCTGAATCGCTCCCGCTCCGGCATTCTGATCGTTGACCGCCTGAATCAGGCTGGTGCTCTCCAGGCTCAGAATGACCCCGGAGGCCAGAATAACGGGCAGGAAGAAAATCGAACGGGCCAGCGATCTGCCGATGAACTTCTGATTCAGCAGCACCGCCAGGAACAGGCTGAAGATGACGATCAGCGGCACATTGATGACCATATTCAACATGGCATCGGCCAGCGAGCGGTTGAATTCGGTATTCACCGTCAGCGCTTCGACATAATTCTGGAAGCCGCTGAAATGAACAATCAGTCCGTCGGAATTAGCCTGCACCGAGCTTAAGCTGTAGCGCAGCGAAGACAACAACGGAATCAGGAAGAAGAAGATGAACCCCAGCAGCCAGGGCAGCACATAGAAGAAGCCCATTAATGCCTTTTGCTCTTTGTAGGATCTGCGGTCCAGTCTAAGTATGGATTTCAAGATTGCTCACCACCCGTAATATAGCTTTCGGCTTCAACCGTCCGGCCTTCGGCAAGGACTGCTGTCTTATTGTAGTTGACGATGACAGACATCCCGTTACCGTAAGTGCTTTTATAGACACCGTCTGCCAGCTTCTCATGACCCGTCAGCCGCTGATTCTGAACGTTCTTCATCACTCCGTTCACTTCAGTGTACATATCGGCTGCCTG
This sequence comes from Paenibacillus sp. FSL R7-0333, assembly GCF_038000365.1. Lineage (NCBI taxonomy): Bacteria > Bacillati > Bacillota > Bacilli > Caryophanales > Paenibacillaceae > Paenibacillus > Paenibacillus sp. FSL R7-0333. The sequence goes on along the minus strand of NZ_JBBOBZ010000001.1, from coordinate 2,605,175 downwards.
GTTGATCCACTGCTCGTAATTGACCGCATACAGGTTATCGAAGTCGGTATCCTTCACCTTGTAATTAGGCGCATACATCCATTCATAATAGATACCGGAGCCGTACTCCAGACTCTTCAGGATATACTGCCTTGGATTCGTGAACGTGGACAGGTTAAAAGGCTTGCCGGTGTAATTCACATATCCCCGCACCACCATCGGATAGAACGGAATCTCCTCATCCTCCAGCTTGAACCGGCTGCTGGACACCGGAGCATCCGTAATGTCAGAGAGATACGGGAGGGCGTAGGCATTCCCGCCGTCCGCGAGAATGCGCAGGGACTGTCCGGTGATCTTCTCCAGTGATTGGACCGATATCTGCTCGGACGCAGACCGGTCAATTTCTTGATTTTTACGGAAATCACTGTTCAATTGATCGGCCATATCCCTGAGTGAGATGCCACCGGTCTGAAACGGTGCAATCTCCTTCAGCGTGGCATCGACATATCCGCCGACCCTGCTTGGCGAAATAATGTAGGCAGGCGTGAAGGAACGGTCCCGCCGGTTCAAGGCCATATTGTACGGATAGACAGCTGCCGGAATCTCACTGAGCATCCGGGAAGCCTTCTGATTAATACGGAAGCCGGAGGTCTGGTTCGCCCGAAGCAGAGCCACGTCAGGGAAGAGCTGAATATCTTGCTCCTTAGCGTATGCTGCCAGCCGGTTCAGTCCCTTGCTGCCGCCGATCGCCTGATCCACAGACAGCCGGTCCGGCACCTTGTGATCGAGGCCCCGGTTGAACCAGCCGGCATATTTCAGCTTGATATGATCAATGCCGCGCTGCTTCATCTGCTCCAAAATGCTCTGGGCCTCTTCGAAGGTGGTCAATGCCTCCAGCGATTGATACGGAATGCCGAGGACATGCTTGGTCTTCGTGATTCCGCCCACCAGCTCCAGATAGAACGGCGTATTCACAGGAGCTTCTGCGGAAGCGGCCGGCTGTGCCTCAGGCAGTCCGCCATGCTCCGCCAGATAGCTCTGGTAATAACGCGCCATGCCCGGATAGGAAGCTTCCTCTCCGCTCAGGAACGCATAACGGACAACGTAATCTGTCTTGGGCGGCTCCTGCTGGAATTTCGGCAGGGTGCGGTTCTGATCGCTTGACGTCAGGGTAAGATCTCCCTTGGCAATCAGGGTGAAGCTCGGATACACATAGTTGTATCCATTCAATCTGCCGCTGGTATCCGCGTTGATGGTAGCCAAGGACGCGCCTTGTTCAATAATGCCCAGCATGGCGCCTTCCTCCCGGATCAAGCCGAACACCGGCAGCTTGACCTCCTGCTGCTGTGCATAGGCATCTGTGGTCTCCATCGTCCCATCCACACCATATACCGCCTGCTTATATGCGGGATAACGGATCTTGCCGTTATTGAAATGAATCAGCGCTCCTGAGCCGTCCGGCACCAGGATGGAACCCGAATCCTTGCTCCCTCCGGCACCCAGGAAGCTCAGCAGGGAGATGTCATTCACCGGATAATCCGCAGGATAGCGGATATCCGCTGCCGGAACCTTGACGACCAGCTGATCCCCGTCCAGGGCGTATTCAATGGCGAGCTGGAAAATACGCGGCGCAGGCTTGGTCTGGCTGAGTTTGTTCTCGGCGATGTCCTGCTGCAGATCTTCCTCTGTGTACCCCGCCTTCTCGAAGCCCTTCAGGGTCCGCTCCAGCTGAAGCCCCTTCAGCGCTTCATCGTTTCGCGTATATACACCATTCTCCTCATCGAAGGTGTAGGCAATTTTCATCGTCCGCTGTCCGGTCTTATCCATCTTGCTCATGATCTTCTCCTCGAACCGCTCCTTGCCCATCTTCATCGGCAGATCCTCCGCTGTTGCAGCGGTCGTTCCGAACTGGTAGAAGACCTTGACGCCTTCCGGCGTCAGTTCCATCTTCATTTGCTTATGGGCCACGCTGTCCGTATATGAATTGACAGAGCTGACTTGACCCAGGTTGTTATAGAAATCCAGCTTGAGCTGCGCGGACAGCAGGTCTTTATTATCCCCGCTGGCCTTGGCATCCGCTTCACGGTCCAGCGGGTTGCTGTACCAGACCGTCCCGTCCGACAGATTCTTGACGGCAATCCCTCCGGTAGCTTCATCCATGAACAGCCGGAGCTGCGCGTTCTCGAGCACCCCTGTCATGCCGCTCACCCCACTATCGGTGAAGGCAGATTTCAGCGCGCTCCCTTCCGTAAAGGACACTTCAAGATTCGGTTCATGCCCGCTGGCCTGGCTGCCTGAGCTTGACGCCGAACAGCCGGCCAGCACACTCATACTGAAGAGAATCGAGAGCAGCATGATTAACGGCTTCCTCATTCCCGGTCCTCCTCCTATCTCCTCAAGACAATTTCTTGGTATATGGTCGAGACGAATGCAATCATCTGCTGAACCAGACTGAAGAACAGCAGGGTCAGGAAAGCCATGAAGGCCATAGCGAGCAGCGTCAGCAGAATCGTCCCGATCGTTTTGGACGGGGAGAACTGATGAACGGTCATAATGCCCACATACAGCAGCAGTCCCGACCAGAGAATGGCAAAGTTTTTGAAAAAGTAATAAAAAGAGCTCTCCTGGGCCGAGATGAAATTGCTGATCCAGATCCATGGGAAATTAATCAGGACAATCGGAACTAGGGCGAAGCAGGTGGTAATAAAAATCTCCGTGAACTTCCCCTCCCCGTCCATCAGCGTAGTCAGCGACCAGTTCGCCACACACCAGAACAGAACAGGAACCAGCACATAGACCGCTTCCAGCAGGCTGTTCAGATACCGGGGATTATTCATATTGACCAGGAACCCGCTGTATTGATTGCCCAGAACATTCGTCAGAATCAGCATAAACAGAATACCGAAGGAGATGATCAGACTGGTTTTTTGACTGCGTTCATATTTGAGGTCCCAGTATCCGTTGAACGGATGAACCATCACATACAGTGGATGTTGCAGCGCTTCTCTGTTCAATGGAGCTCCACCTTCTTTCTGGCCTTCATTTTCCGGTACATTCTCAGGCCCAGCCATAGGGCCACCAGCGCGATCAGAGCCGTCATAATGGTGGAGAAATGTCCGCGAAGCACTTCCTTACGGTAGAGCAGGAACGCTTTGGAATAGTTGGTCCGGTCCATGCTGCGCTCGAAATACTCCGCCGACTCCTTGTACTCGCCTTGCCGCAGATACGCCTTGCCTATACCCGCATAGGCATACTCCATATTCGCATTCAGGTTGACGACCTTGCTGAACTCCTGGGAAGCCATCTCCTCATCACCGTTATAGTAGCTGCGCACAGCACTGTTCAGCGTTCTTCCATACTCTGTGGTCTGGAATACCGTGATTTCACCCAGCGCCTGATCCAGCACCAGAATATCGTCACCGCTGTGCTCAATGGCAACCGGGGTGTTGAATTCGCCCAGACGGTTACCAATTCCGCCGAAAATGTACAGCAGATAGCCGTCCCCGTTGTACGTGAACACCCGGCCCCGGCTGGCATCCAGCACCGCGTATATTTCACTGTCGCTCACATCAATATCCACGAGCCGCGGGGCACCCCCTGAGCGCGTGGAGTAGAGCAGATCACCGCTGGGCTTGTAATAGCCCTCTCTCCGCAGAATATCTGCCCCCTGCGCGTTCAGCTTTTTGATCGGGTCCCCATAATCGTCACCGTTGGTAGCGTACAGAAAGCCTTCATCATTAATATCCAGATTGGTGAATTCGGTAGGCGTATACATCACCATCTGCTCACGCTGCGCCTTGGTGGAGATCGATTTCCAGAAATACTCCACCGCATCGACATGCACCCGGTTCGCACCAATGAACGATTTGAACACACCATCCGCCCCGAATTCCATGAATCCGTCGAAGACGCCGGCCGACATCACATAGATGCGGTCCGCCTTGTCTACAGCAACACGGACAGGCTGAAATTCAAAGTTCGCCTGCAATAGCTCGGACTTCGGGGCTTCAATGATCCCCACAGCCTTGAAGTCGCTGTCGAGATGGACGATACGCTTATTGCCCGTATCCGCGACATACACTTCCTTCTGCTGCGTCACATAGATGCCCTGCGGATTGTTGAACTTCTCCGCCTTCCCCTTGAACTGGAACGCGTCTACCGTCTTGACGGATTTGTAATCCTGATCCAGAATCACAAACCGGTTATTGCCGCTATCCAGAACATAGATCTGCTTATCCTCTGTAACCTGAATATCCTGCGGATTGTTGAATGGGCCCGCACCGGAGCTGGCACCCGTGATGAGCGTAGTAGCCTGGTAGGCGGACGGAGCCGCCACCGCATTCCCCCAGTATGAATAATTGTAGGAAGGGGCTGCGCTCTCTGCCAGGGCCAGCTCTCCGCCAAGCCCCAGACTGACCAGGCAGCACAAGGCCAGCAGACCGGTTCTCAGTTTCTTTATCCTTGCGACCATTGTCACCGTTCCTCCTCTCTACTCTTTCATACCGGATGTGGCCATCGTCTGGATGACACTGCTCTGTGAAATAATGAACAACAGAATCGGCACGGTCATCAGCAGCAGTGCGACGGCCGCTCCGACCCCGGCACGCGCAATCCCGCCCTGGATGACCTGGCTGAGCGCGTAGTGAAGCGTCTTCAGGTTCTCACTGTAGATGAAGCTCCCTCCATCTGTGCCCCACAGCGCCGGAAATTGCAGGATCATCAGCGTCAGCCAGGCCGGCTTCACATTCGGCATTACGATTTGCCAGAACACGCGGTACTCGTTCGCACCGTCGATTTTGGCTGCCTCAATCAGCGCATCCGGGATCTGCTCCATGAACTGCTTCATCAGGAACAAACCTAGTGAAAAGGCCAATGACGGCACGATAATCGCCGCCTGGGTATTGATCCACCCCAGCTGCGACATGACCAGATAGTTCGGTATTGCCGTAACATGCGGCGAGAACATCAGGGACAGCACTACAATTTTGAACAGAATGCTGGAGCCCGGGAATTTGAACTTGGCCAGCGGATACGCCGCTGCCGACGCCAGCAGGATATGTCCTGCGGTCCCTACCAGTGTGATCAGCAGAGTATTCGCAATGTATCTGGTGAACGGCACCCAGGAATTGCCCATGATCACCATCAGATCGGTGAAGTTCTCCAGCGTCGGGTTCCGTACCAGGAATCTCGGCGGGAAGATGAACAGCTCATCCAGCGGCTTGAAGGCATTGTTCACCGTATAGATCAGCGGAAGAACCATGAACGCGCCGAAGCCCAGCAGCAGGCCGAAGAGCATAAAGCTGACAGCAAAGGAACGGTTCAGTCTTTTTTGAGGGCGAAGGGCCCCTATCACTCTTGAATACAGGGTCATTCACCCACCTTTCTGAGCAGCTTCTGGGTCATCATGTTGGTTCCGAGCATAATTGCAAAGAGAATAGTGGCAATCGCAGAGGCATAGCCCATCTCAAAGCGCAGTGTCCCGTAATCCATCAGGTGCGTGACCACCGTATGTCCCGCATAGTTGACACTCGGGAAGCCCGCCAGCGCAATAGAGACCTCGGCCACCGCGAAGGAGGCGGTAATCTGCATGACCGCGCCGAACATCAGCTGCGGACGCATGGACGGCAGGGTAATGAACCACAGCTCCTGCCAGCGGTTCCTGATTCCGTCCATCGCTCCGGCCTCGAACAGCGTCTGGTCCACGGTCTGAAGTCCGGCGATGAAGGCCAGGAAGCTTGTGCCGAGACTCAGCCAGAGCTGCACAATAATGATAATGGGAAGAATGTACTTCTCATTCTGCAGCCAGATAATCGGCTCCAGCAGCACCCCGATCTTCATCAGGAAGCCGTTAAGATAACCATAGCTGTCCCCCGAGAAGACAATCAGCCAGATGAAGAACACATTGCCTGAGATCGAAGGCGCATAGAAGACCAGCGTCATCAGCGACCGGACAAAGGGCGACAGCTCATTAATCAGCCAGGCGAACAGGAAGCATGCGATATAGCTTAACGGGCCTGTGATCACAGCGAACAGAAAGGTGTTCTTCAGCGCGATCATGAACACATCATCGCCCAGCAGCAGCCTTGAATAGTTCTCCCAGCCGATGAATCTCGGCGTCTCCAGCATATTGAAGTAGAAGAAGCTCAGCCCGAAGGAGACGACCACCGGGATTACCGTGAACAGGAAGAAGATGATCATATAGGGACTCATCATGAAATAATAATGCTTGCTCTTCTTGATATCTCTCCATAATTGCGCCAGGCGGGATTCCTTGACCGGACCGCCAGCCAGCCCTGGCAAGGCTGGTTCAGTGGTATTCTGTATTTGTACCATCAGCTTACAGCCTCCAACCTAATACGGAAGTTTGAATTCCTTCCGTTTGATCTGAATTTCATCGTTAATGTAGATCAGATAATCCGACAGAGCTTCACGCGGATTCACATTCCCGTTGACCACCTTGCGGAACGCATTGTCCAGATGCCGGCCTGTGAAGTACCCGCCGGGAACCTGAGGGTTACCCTTCACCCATTGCCACTGGCTCTCCAGTTCCTTGTAATCCTTCACCGGCCACGGCAGCTCCTCCAGCGCTTCAATGTTCGCGGTCGGATAACGTGCCGCCGCTCCCATCAGCCCTTCCATTTCGCGGCCGTACTGGACCTGGGTGTCCTTGTCTGTCCACCACTTCATGAATTCCCAGGACGAATCCTTGTCCTTGGCATTCTCCAGCAGCATGACACCGGTTGTATGGCTGGCTACGCTATGGTCCACCGTGCCGTCCGCCTGCTTCGTTCCCGGCACCACCGTGAATTCCCACAAATTGCGGATTTCCGGCGCCATTACCGTCAGGCTGTTATAGATGGTATAATCGGCAATCCCGATCGGGATCTCGCCTGTACGGAAACGGTTCGGAAAGTCCACCTTCACCGGGAACTTGTAATTGGTATAGAACTGGGTCCACTTGTTAAATTCACTCATGGAGGTCTCCGAGTTCAGCGCGCTTCGCTTCTGGTCGTCCGTGTAGAGCTGCCCGCCGTTCTGGTAGAGCAGCATGGTGAAGGCCGCATTGGGCACCAGCGTCGCGTTGTTCAGTGTATCCTCCAGGGGAAGATAGAACTCCAGATTATGTCTCTGCAGCACAGAGACGACATTGTAGACTTCCTCCCACGTAGTAGGGGGCTCCAGGCCAAGCTCCTGCAGAATATCCTTCCGGTAAAAGAGCATCGGGAAGATCTGCTGCTCAGGCAGCCCGTAGACGCTTCCATTGTATTTATAAGGCGTAAGGGCGCTGTCGCGGAAGCGGTCAGCCACTTCTTTGAAATCGGCGAACTGGGACAGATCGGCCGATGCTTTGCGCATCGCATAGTTCACTGGAAGATCCTCGCCGATCTGCATGGCTACGTCCGGCCCTTCGCCCGCCAGGGTTGCCGGCAGCAGAATGTTCGGAGGCACCAGCCGCAGTGCCACGGAGATGCCCGAATCCGGCGTGAAGGTATCGTCAATCATGCTCTTCATCACTTGAGCCTGATCCCGGCCGGTCGAAATCCAGACCGTAATCGCCTTCTGGTTCTTCGTCACGTTACCGATACTGTCATAGTCTTCGGTATACGAGGCGCCATACGCTCTCAGCTCATGCTTCAGCTTCTGGAAGAAGGTCGCCTGCGCAGACGGAAGCGGCTTATCCGGCGCCGAGACCACCAGTGAATCCAGTGTCAGCGGCTGTTCCCGCACGCTAAGAATCCAGGTCCCCAGTCCGCCGACATTCGTCTTGAAGGAGACCAGCCGTTTGGCTACCGTGTCCGGATGCTTAGCCATATCCTCCAGTTGGGTAACCATCGAGTACAGCACGGATACCTTGTCGCTGCGTTCCCCGGTGGCCTGCTCCAGGTATTCGCCGACACCGCGGATAATCTCCGCCTGCTCCCGGAATACCTTGGTCATCTCCGGTATCCGCTTCTCCAGCTGATAGTCGCGGAACTTATCCGGGTTGTTGGAGGTAATCGCCAGAATATTGCGGTACATTTCATTCAAGGTCAGGACACTGGACTGGACGGTACGGACCAGCGGCGCGATATCGCCCAGGGTCACGGTCAGTCTCAGCTTGTGCGTCCCTTGTGTAAGATGGAACAGATAAGGCTCTTCCCCGCCGAGTACATTCATCTGCCAGCCGGGAGAGTAATTGAAGCGGATCTGCTTCATCTCGGTGAACGGATATTCACCATCAATGGTCAGGCTGCGGTTGGCATAGACGCCCCGGAGCTGATTCTGCTTCTCCTTGAGCGCTATCCGGTACAGACCTTCTTCAGGGACATCAATCTCCCATTCGATCCATTGCCCCGGAAGCTTCCAGTTCACCCCGCCGATGGTGTTGATCCTTAAATTTGAGACGGCATAAGGAACCACTGCCGGGCTGGAGCGGTCGGATAACGGGTATAAGGTAGGCGAGGATTTGGCGGATGCCGCTTCGGCCTGGACCTCGATATAAGGCTCTTGTACCGGCTGAAGGCCCTTAGTCTCATACTCCTGCTTAGCCTCTGCATAGGTGCGCACTGTCCGGTCCTGGAACAGCTCAATATAATCAATGGCCATCGGCTCACGGAGTGCGGTCAGCGACAGGGTCTGGTTCCCCTGCTCCAGATAGAAGGCATACGGCTCCTCATAGAAGCCTTCACTGTCCGCAATGACCGTGGACTGCCACACCGGCTGCTCCACCTGTCTGGGGCGCAGATCGTTGCCTCGGTCATCCTGCTTAATGACCTCCTCACGGTTCCCCCAGACCCGGTCGAAGAGCAAGGTATCCGCTCCCTTGAACGGCACCTCCCGGTTGATGGATAAGGAACGTTCAATGGACGAGCTTTTGCCTTCCACCGGATAATAATGAACCCGGATGTTGTACAGCCCGGATTCCGGAACCGGCACCTCCCAGGAGATGGTTCCCGATTCCTGGGTAATGACTGCTGCTCCGTCAAGCCCCTCGAATTGCTGCTTCACCTCAAAGACATCTCCGCTGCCGGGGGAATAGCTCTCCCCTTCGATGCGGATCTCCCGGTCAGGGCGCGGGGCATCCCCGTGTTGCTTCAGATAGGCTTCATAGCTGCCTTCTTCAGCATCCTGCGCGGCTGCCGTGAACTTGCCTACTGCGGGAGAGTCGGAATGCACAGGCTGCCCCGAGGAATTAAATATCCAGATCGTCCCGGCCAGCAGGACAACAACCAATATAATCGCTATGTTCCTGATTCGAATATTCAACGTACTCCTCCCCTTAAGCGATGGATCATAAGTTTATATAGATCGAACCAAGAAAAATCCCACTTAAAGGGTTAGTCGTGACTGCAGAGCAGGTTTGACTTTCGGCCGCTGTTAGGTTTGTATTTCCTGATTTAAACTGCTGTTCGCAGTAGAAATACAAACCTAAAGGCGAACGCTATCGCTCCTACAGTTCAAACCTCTCTTCCGCCACTTCACCCTAAGTGTATATTTCAAGTTCCAGCTATATAATTGCTGCAAGAATGGGAACAACAGTCCGCGGGGGACTGTTGTTCCATGCGGATATCCGTTTATTTTTTGTAGACTGCGTCTACAGAAGCCTGAACCTTCGCCTTGTACTTCTGAATAACAGTAGATGCCGAGGTTCCCTTCTTCAGTTCGTCAATCATCTCGTAGTAAGGCATGGTTGAGAAGGTATTATGGTTCGTGAGCAGCATGCCGCCTTCGACCAGCTTGGCGTTGTTGATATCATCCTCGTTGTCATACGTGCTCTCCAGGGAAGCCTGCTTCGGATAATCGTAGATGGACTCGATATCGTTGATCTTCTCCCAGATATACAGCAGCTGATCCGGATTCTCGGCCTTCTTCGGGATGGTCAGGAACTGGACATTGGATTCCACACTGTGGTATTCGGTAGCATTAGGTCCTTTTGGAAAAGGAACAAAGCCGATATCATAATCCTTCATATCCGTCTTGAAGCCGTTCGCCTCATAATCTGCTCCTGCATACATCAGCGTGTTCCCCTGACGGAAGAACTGCGCCGGTTCCTGCCAGTCCCCGCCTTCTGTCGGCCGCGCTACCTTCTCGGCACCCAGCTTGGCGATGAACTTGAAGACCTCCAGCAGCTTGGGATCATCGAGATTCTGTTTATCGTCAACGGTCAGATCGGTCTCGTTGGAGGCCAGCGCCATTTCCAGGAACCCGCCGGAGGCCAAGCCCCAAACATCAAGTTTTCCGTTGTTATCTGTATCCTTGTTCGCTTCTTTGGCGACTTGGGTGAAGGTCTCCCAGTTCCAGTTATCCTCGTTCACATATTCCTGGAGCGGCTTCATGCCCAGCTTCTTCATCAGGGTGCGGTTATAGAATACTCCGCTGATCAGGTTGCCCGCATTCTCCGAGAAGCCATAGCCCCGGCCCTCATATTGCGAGAATTCTGTAGTCATACGCTGATTGAAGGCATTCTCATTCTTGGTGTACTCGTCAACCGGCCAGAACATATCCTGCTTCGTCAGCACCGGAATCATATAGCCCTTGCCCATTCTGACAATATCGCCAAGCGGTTCACCGGCGACCAGTGAAGCCACAACCTTCTTCTGGTATTCACCGAAGTCCAGCGCGACATATTCAACCTTGAAATTATGCTTGGCCATCAATTCCTTCAGATTCTTCGAGCGCTGGATATTATCAGGATTGTCCTCGGGAATCGTCATATCCCACCAGGACACGATCTTGATCGTTCTGCCGCCCATATCGAAATCCTTGTCCGGTGTAGCATTGCTCGGCTCTGCAGTCGGTGTAGCTTCTGCAGTGGCTTCAGCTGCCGGAGCCTCCGTAGCCGCAGCCGGCTGGGCTGACGCTCCCCCGCCGGCGTTTCCGCCGTTCCCTGCTCCGCCACCGCAAGCCGTCGTTGCAGCTAATAACAACATACTAATGAATACTGACATTACTTTTTTTGCCCGCATGATCTGTCCCCCCAAGTATGAATGACTTACCTCGAAAGTTTAGCGCTTACATTTTCAGGCAGCAACCCGTCTAATTTCAGGTGTTCACCTGTCAAATTATAGGTCCGGCCCGCAAGTCCTTATCCACCGGGCAACCGGATTTCGATCAGGTAAACAAATGGAGCCTGGTGCAAGAATTGCACATTGTAGCGCCCGGCTCTGTTGCACATAATGAATGAAGGAAGCTTAACTTCTCTCTGAAAGCGGGGTCTTCATGTTGTACAGAATCTTATGTGTAGAGCGAAACGCCCAAGTGCGGGAGATCGCTTCTTATATGGCAGGGAGCAGACTTAAGAATTTCATCATTCATGCGCATGCTGATTATTCATCCGATATTCTGCGGCTGATCCGCAGCGAGGGGATATCACTGGTTCTTCTAAATATCAGGGATGCCCATACGCCGGGCATGAGAGTCTGTGAGCAGATCAGGCAGGGAAGCTCCGTTCCGATTATTCTGCTCGGGGGCAGCGGAGATTTCGGGCTGGCGCGCCAAGCCTTACTCTATAATGTAAGCGATTACTTAACAGACCCGGTGGACCCGGCTGAGCTGGGCGGAAGTCTGGAGGCGGTTAGTCGGGTGCTGGCTCAGGCTGGCAGACCCGCTGCTGTAGAGCGGGATTATGCTCAGTTCACCATTCAAAAAGAGCCGTCCTCCCCGTGTCCGATCGTCAGTACGATCAAGCAATGCGTGGATGAGCAGCTCCATCATAATATTACACTCAAGCAGATCTCCGACACCCTGAACTTCAATTGCGCCTATCTCGGACAGAAATTCAAGCAGCAGGAGAAGATGTCCTTCAACGAATACCTTCTCCGCCAGCGGATGGAGAAGGCCAAGCTGCTGCTGGAAACGACCGACATGAAGATCTATGAGATTGCAGATGCTGTCGGGTATTCGGAAATCGACTGGTTCTACAAGAAATTCAGAGAATACACCGGAACCAGCGCCAATGAATACCGCAAGCAATGCTTCGTCATTGCCTGAGACAGAGGGGGTAGAGGGAGCGGCCTGTACGAAATCTGGAGCAAGGCTCTGAATAAGTACGCCCGCTGCCTGCCAGACTATCGAAGCGCTGCTCCCCGTCCATTTAATGAAATCAAGTGCATTAATACCCTTCATTCGGCTCATCCGCCCTCTTTTGATAAAATCAGGTGTATTAATACCCCTCATTCGGCTCATCCGCCCGCTTTTGATAAAATCAGGTGTATTAATACCCTTCATTCGGCTCATCCGCCCACTTTTGATGAAATCAGGTGTATTAATACCCTTCATTCGGCTCATCCGCCCTCTTTTTCCGAATTATGGTGCACTAATACCCCTCATCACTCTCTGGGTTTCCGTTTAGCCTCCCGTATTCCTTTCTTCCCACTCCTATAAAGTCCCGTTTTGTCTGCGCCCCTTGCTTCTCTTGCTTCTCTCGTTTCCCCTCCCATGCACTTTCCCTTCTCGTCCGCGTTTCCTTCACCTGACAATAGATCAATAATTGGTGAGGATCGGTCATTGTAGGAAGATAGACGATAACTTATTATAGTTTCATACATGAAAGCGTTATCAATTGCTCCGAAATTGCTTTTCACTGCTTTTATTATGAAGGGGGATGACAGCCAGACAAGTTACTCGGGATTGCTTGCCCCGGCTTAGCTTCAGGAAGCAATCATACAAAGAGAATATGATGAGGAGTGAAACAATGCGCAGCCAGAGCATGAGAAGCAATTCGTTCCGGAAATTCCTTTATATCTCTCCCTTTATGCTTTTACTCGCTGTCTTTGCGTACTATCCGCTCTATGGATGGGTATATGCATTTTTTGACTACACCCCGCCTATCCCGTTATCCCAATCTGAGTTCGTCGGCTTCAAATGGTTCCATTCCCTGGTCGAGAATCAGGTCAAGATTGACCAGTTAATGCAGGTCATCTGGAATACCTTCGGCATCAGCGGACTGGGCATCCTCTTCTCCTGGCTCCCGATGATCTTCGCCATCTTCCTGACCGAGATCAAGGCGGTACGTTTCCGCAAATTCATCCAGACGGTCACCACGCTGCCGAACTTTATCAGTTGGGTGCTTGTGTACTCCCTCGCCTTCTCCATGTTCTCCAGTGAGGGGATGGTCAACGGCTTCCTGCATATGACAGGGCTGACCGATTCACCTACAATGTTCCTGCAGAGCTCAGAGCATGTCTGGTGGACCATGTGGGCCTGGGCTACCTGGAAAACACTCGGCTGGTCCGCCATTCTGTACATCGCGGCCATCATGGGCATCGACGAATCGCTGTATGAAGCAGCTTATGTGGACGGGGCTACCCGGATGCAGGTGATCCGCCATGTCGTATTGCCAAGCATGATGCCAACCTACTTCGTCCTGCTGATGCTCCAGATTGCAAGCTTCCTGAATAACGGATTGGAGCAATATTTCGTCTTCCAGAATGCGTTTAACAAGGACACTATTCAGGTTCTTGATCTATATGTGTATAACCTCGCCATGGGCGGCGGCAGCTATTCCGTCTCCGTTGCGATCAGTATGCTGAAGAGTGTAATCAGCGTGGTGCTTCTCTTTTCGGTGAACGGGCTGTCCAAAATGCTGAGAGGAGAGGGCATTGTATGAGTGACAACCAGACCAGTCTTACGCCAAACACCCGGGAGATCGACATCACCAAAAAAACGGTCAAAATGCAGGTCAGCGCTACCGATAAAATCATCTCTACTATTATTTATATCCTGTTCTCACTGTTCGCCTTCATCTGCGTTTATCCGTTCTACTCGATCATTATCAACACGATCAGCGCGAACGACCTAAGCGCCAAGGGCGAAATTATTTTCTGGCCCAAGGGGATTCATTTCCAGAACTATGTCGATGTATTCAAAATCCCGGGTCTGGGCAATGCGTTCATGATCTCCCTCGGCAGAACAGTGATCGGTACACTGCTAACAGTCGGCGCTTCGGCCTTCCTCGGATTCATGTTTGCCCAGGAGGACATGTGGGGCAAGAAATTCTGGTACCGCTTCACCATCATCACGATGTTCTTCAACGCCGGGATTATCCCTTGGTATCTGACCATGAGATCGCTGCATCTGACGGACAACTTCCTGGCTTATATTCTTCCGTCCGTTGTTGCTCCTTTCTTCATTATCCTGGTCAAAACCTTCGTGGAGGCAACACCGAAGGAGCTTCAGCAGGCGGCCAGCATTGACGGTGCAGGAATCTTCACGATTTTCTACAAAGTCATTCTGCCGATCAGCAAGCCGATCCTTGCAACCGTTGCTATTTTCTCGGCAGTCAACCAGTGGAACTCCTTCCAAGATACGCTCCTGCTGGTGACGGACAGCAAGCTCTACAGCCTGCAGTTCATTCTGTATAACTACATCAACCAGGCGAGCTCCTTGTCCACCATGGTCAACCTGCAGAATGCCGGATCCACGGCGATGGCTACTCTGGCGACCAAGCAGACCTCTACCTCCATCCGCATGACTGTAACCATTATCGTAGTCGCACCGATCCTGCTGGTATATCCGATCTTCCAGAGATTTTTTGTCAAAGGAATTATAATTGGCGCCGTGAAAGGCTAACGGACCTGCGCCATTATGATACATTAATCATTCGGGGGGCTACACATGAAAACACACATTAAGCTGGGCAGAAAGTCCGCGCTGTTACTAGGGACGACCATTCTGCTGGTAACAACGGCGTTAAGTGGTTGCAGCGGTAATTCCAACAATGGAGGAACTGCTGCGGGGACGGCCGAACCCGGAACACCTACTGAGTCATCCGATCCGGGCACAAGCACAGGCATCGATCACAGCAAACCTCTAACCATTACGGTATTCGACAACGCAGCTAACTATCAAGGCGAGCAGACGGGATGGTACGGCAAGCTGCTGAAAGACAAATTCAATATCACGCTGAACATTCTGGCTCCGCAGGTAGCGGGCGACCAGCTGTACAAGACCCGCTCGGCATCCGGCGACCTCGGCGACCTCCTGATTATTGAGAACAGCCAGCTCGAGGAACTGATTCCGGCAGGCATGATTATGGATCTAACCGACATGATTAAGAACACGGAGCATCTGTCCCAATATGTAGACAATCACTTTAAGCCGTTCAATGTGGCCTTCGAGAAGCAGAATCCGGACGGTAAAATCTATGCTCTCCCGGCCTTCACCGCCGATACTTCGCCAACGACTTTCTCAGAAGAGCTGCCTTACTCCAGCCCGATTATGCCTTGGGATTATTACAAGGGAATCGGCGCGCCGAAGCTGAATAATCTGAACGACCTTATGACCGCTCTGAAGGATATGCAGGCTAAATATCCGAAGACTCCGGACGGTAAGCCGATTGTTCCGATCACCCTCTGGAAGGACTGGGATGGCGGAAGCATGGAGAATGTCCGCTGGCTCAGCAACTGGTATGGCTATGAGCAGCCGAACGGCACGACAACGATTCAATTGAATGCCAAAGGTGACATCGTGCCAATCGTGGACGACAACAGCATGTACAAGAAGATTCTGCAGTTCTATTATGACGCTAACAAAATGGGTCTCGTCGACCCGGATTCCCCTTCCCAGGACTGGAACAAGGTATCTGAGAAGCTGACCAACAAGCAGGTTCTGCTCCTGTGGTACTCCTGGCAGAGAGGGTTCTACAATACGATTGAACGCGGCAACCAGGGCGACGGCAACGTAGCCGTTCCGATCGGCGATACCCACCTGATCCAGAACAGTGATGCTTATTTCGGGAACGGCAGAGTGTTCGCTATCGGCTCCAAAGCGAAAGAACCGGAAAGAATCATGGAACTGATGGACTGGATGTCTTCACCGGAAGGCCTGCGTTACTACACCAACGGCTTCGAAGGCTTCAACTATGAGAAGACACCGGACGGCAAATTCAAGCTAACCGAAGTCGGCCAAACCGCATTCCAGGAAAACACCCCGGTCCCTGCTGAATACGGCGGCGGCGGTTACCAGGACGGCCAGAGCAAGGTCAACTCGATGATTATGAGTGATTTCGTGACCGACCCGGAAACCAAAGAGTTCTACAACAGCACCTACTGGGCTTCCACCATTGAAGCGAACAAGACTGCGCTGACTACAGATTGGCAGAAGACCTATGACGCCACTACTCCGACCGAGTACTATACGAAGAACAACATGATCGACATCGTGCCGAACATCAACACCAGTCTTGGCTCCGATTCTTCTGACGTCAAGAACAAACGCAGCCAGATTTCGGATTATGTCAAGAACACCTCCTGGAAAATGATCTTCGCCAAGGACCAGGCCGAATTCGACCAGCTCTGGACCAAGCTGAAGAGCGATGTCGAAGGACTCGGCTGGAATGATGTCTTCGCGGTAGACAAAGAACGAGCAGACAAAATCGTTAAAATGCGTGCCGATGCGATTGCTAATAAGTAAGCAAATGAGCGTTACTGCGTAAGCTGTAAAAGTAAAAGAAAAGGCAGCCTCGAAGCCATGGAAATGGCTTGGGGCTGCCTCTCTTGCGCTTAAGTATGTAGAGCAACTTCTCCGGCTAATGAAGCCCCTCGTCGGCAATCTGCCTACTCACATCCAGCTAACCTGGCCTCTTTGGCTAACAGCCTCCCCATATCCAACCAATCGCTCCCTCATCACCAACCTGCCTACTCCTATCCAGCCAATCAAGCCCACTCATCGAAAGCAGATGGAAAAAGGTATCTTAATTTAGCGGATTCCGGCGTTTACAGATAAGCAAGTGGAAAAACAGCATCTAAATTAGTTGGCGATCGGCGGACGTTGGGTGGGTGACTAATAGGCGATTGACGGTAAGCGGCATACGAGACGCCCATTTCGAACGCCCCCTAACCCTTTAGAAAATAAGCTGCGCGAACTGATACAAGCCGTTCTTCCAGACCGGCCAGTCATGGTCGCCCTGCTCTTCCACCCAGATATGCGGTACGTTGTGTTCCGAGAAGTACGCATGGGTGCGGTCGCTGACATACTTGAGACTATCGAGATCTCCGCAGGATAACCAGAGCAGGTTAAGCGCGTCCGCTACCTTCTGCGGGTCCGGTACCAGCAGCTCAGGCTCCTTCGTGTTGGGCGCCGGAGAGAACGCCCCCACCCAGGCGAAGCGGTCCAGGTTATTCAGACCCATGTTGAGCGATTGCCCTCCGCCCATGGACAACCCGGCCAGCGCGCGGTGCTCCCGGTCCGTCAGCACAGAATAATTCGCTTCAATATAAGGGATCAGATCGTTCAGCAGATCAGACTCAAAGGTTGCAAAGGCTTCCAACTTATCAGGCGCGAAGATATCGCCCTCCGCCCGGTCATTCAACATCGCCCGCCCGTTCGGCAATACAACAATCATGGGCTTCAGCTTGTGATCGGCATAAAGGTTGTCAAGAATAATCTGTGGCGTGCCGTGAGTGTACCATTCGTCTTCATCTCCGCCAATGCCGTGCAGCAGATACAAGACACTATATTTCTCTGTGCTAGAGTATCCAGGCGGCGTATAGACTCTGGCCTTCCGGGTGTTGCCCACTGTGGCAGAGGGGTATTCGATCATCGTGATCTCTCCACGTGTTATCCCTTCTCTTTCCTGATCATATCCCGCTGCTTGTGTTGTATACTTCTGATGGTTCATGTCCAATGCTGCTCATTCCTCTCTTGGATTATATGTATTCCTCTACACTTAGTTTATTCAATAAACTAAGTGTAGAATCCTGCTGAGGAACCTGTTGCAGAAAAAATATATGTAGGATAGAAGGTCTTCTGCTTTCTCCTACATTGGACAGTCCCGATTGTATTTAACCTTCGTATACATACGAATGCATCGGAGTAATCTCCACCGGCTGCAGGGATTGATATAGGGCATTAGCCTCAGCAGAAAAACCCGTAATATAAGCAGTTGTCACACCTTGCTCCTTCAGTCGCAAGAAGCAGGCAGTAACAACCGCCTTGCCGAATCCGCGTTGCCGGTAATCGGGGTGGGTCCCAATAGTCTCTATAACCGCAATCCCGTTATCCTGATCCACGAACCCGAAACAGAAGGCAATATGCCGGCCCTTATCATTAACCACAGAGAAATCAAGCTCCGCAAGATAGGACGGCAGAGTTTTTCTCCAATACTCTACCTTGACTGGGCCGGAATCAGATGGAGAGAAGATCTGTTCAATCAACTCGCCCTTCGATTCTTCGTCTGCCCCTTCCGCCATGCACCGGATGTAGAAGCCTTCTTCCAGGTTCAAAGTGTACTCAGTATGCACAAGATCGTATCTTCTTGTATTCCCGATATGGGAATCCTGCACAAAACCATGGTCTAATAATGCCTGAACCTCCAGACCGTAGGGATAGCAATCGGTGTTGAGCTTCTTTTTCTCCTTGCCCCATACATTCCGGGTCCATGCGACCATCTCGTCCGCCAGATGCGGGTAATCCGGATGAACAATTAAGCTGAAGAAACCGCCTCCAGATTCGGAAATGAACAGGCCTGTTATCTCACCTGCTTCATTCTTCCATAGGTGTGCATTATTCTCCATGAAATTAGGGTCTGCGCTTTTGGGCGCTTCGTACCGGTTCCAGAACTCGAATCTGACAAATTCCCAGGTCTGAAGTTTACCCGTCAAAGTTACCATTTTTCTCAAAAAGGCATGAACGTTGTTGAAGTTCTCCTCGGTGTCTATGTACTTTTCATTGAATGCCTTCATCTCCTCATCTCCATTCGACTCTCATCATTTCATTCTTCTTCCATTATATGTAGGCCCACTTCCCCTTCATAGGCAGAGATCGGCTATAACCATCTGTACTATTGTACTTAGCATGGGGCGCAGGATAACCTTCGCGCCAGCACATCTGAGGGATTTCTCTCTTACCGACCATTCGTATTGTCCAGCATTGTTGCACTTCTTGCAGGATTTTTTATATTTACTGCATCACACAAAAGCCTGTCCTCACGGACAGGCTTTCAACTATTCTAACTTACAGCACAATCTTCACCGGACTATTATCGGATAATTCAAACGGTCCAGGTGTCACATTCGAGTCCGGGCGCTGCTTACCGAAGAAGTCGCGGTCGAACCGGTACGCCGAGCCGTCCGGCTCCTCATAACGCATCTCGGCGTGATAGCTTCGGCCCAGCAGATTCGTGGTGACCACGGTCGGCGCGGCAGCACGCAGCAGCTCAGGGTTCACAATATGCACCTGCACCTTGCCGGAAGCCGGATCAACCTCGATCTCAAGACCCTTGTCGGCATAGACCTTCGCGTTCGGCTCATGCGCACCCGGCACCGCATCTTTCAGATACAGATTACCTTGAATGGCTACAGGAAGGGCCATCTGTTCAGGATGGAACGGCTTGCCGGAATCGATCAGCGCCTTGATCTCTTCCTTGGTCAATTCCCACCACTGCTTATGCAGCGCATTCGGGTGCTCATCGTAGCCGCCTAATCCGACAGGATGCAGATAACAGCGGGAATTATCCGGGATACCGTCCATCACCCGCTCACCGTTATCGTTAAGCTGCTCTCTCGGGGCAAGCGGCAGATGCTCGAAGAAGGTCATCGGCACTACCTCATTATCTGTATCCTCATCACGCAGGAAGATATTGTTATAATAGCGGTCATCCCCGCCCGCGATATTGCTGTACCCGGCAACCGCTGTCTCATGCGGCATATGGTACGGTGTATATCGGGTAAGCTCGGGACGCACCACGAACCTGCCGGCGAACAGGTTATGGACGAACGCGCCGCCCTGGGCCATATTGCGGAAGTTCATCGGCGACAGGAACAGGTTGTGATCCACCATATAAGGACCGTGGCACACCTCCATGAAGAAATCCTCGGACAGGTTGTCGTGGAACACATTCCGGCTGATCCGGGTGCCCTGTGCCTGCCAGTCCAGCCATAACGCCCGGTAGGAGCTGTAAATGACATTTTCGCAAATCTGGGTATCCAGTGAAGCATGGAGCTTGATTCCGCCTACCTCTGCCCCGTGAAAAATCCGTTTATGATGAATATTATAAATGCGATTCTGTTCAATCCGGCTAAAAGCAGCCCCTAAATGCCCCACGACTCCAGCCTGTTCACAGTCATGAATCACGTTATTGCGGACGATATGGCTTCCAATGTTGTCCTTATGCCAATCCTGGCGGAGTGCGCGGAAAATAACCTCCTGCTCCCGCTGCGTCCCGCCCTTCATCCGGCCTTTCGACCACTCGTTATGCCCGGTTGAGATTTCTTTACCCAGGCTCACCCCTGTGCATTTGGACTCGCAGATGTGGTTGTCTTCAATGATCCAGCCTTTGCTCCAGTGAGGTCCGATCAGCCCTTCCTGTAGCGCGGTGGGCGGAGCCCACTGCGGAGCCGCCTGGCGGAGCGTGAAGCCTCTGACCGTAATGTAGCCCCGTCCGGTCTGCTCCGGCCAGAAGCAATAAGGTCGAACGCTGATCTCCACATTCTCCCGGCGCGGGTCCTTGCCCCCGAAGCTCGCCCAGATCTTAGTGGCGGCCGAGCCTGCTTCCGCATACCACTGCAGCAGAGAGTCCGCTGCGTACTTGGCCTGCGGCCATACCTGAGGATCGCGCAGCTTGGTAACGCTATCACATTCATACAGCGATTTGCCGTCCAGATAGACCTCCCCCAGATGCGGCTCGAACGCCCCTTCGAACAGCCAGTCGCCATACAATTTCTCCGCAAAAGGATTGCGCACAGCAAACAGGCTGTTCGGCACCACTGTACTCCAGACACCATCTCCTTCGTCCTGCCAATCCGCAACAGGTTCAGCCCCTGTGATGACGACTTCCCCGTCCCCGGCAGCCTGATAGACAATCCGCTGTTCCTCTGTTCCTCCGTTAGCCGGGCTCACCCATTCCCTGTATGTACCCGCATGAACAGTAACTGTATCCCCGGGCTCCGCCAGCGCCGCAGCGCGGGAGATGGAGCGGAAAGGCTGTTCCGCCGTGCCTGGAGCCTGATCGCTCCCTTGCAATGCAACATGATATTCCATATGAGCATCCTCCTCTTTCTTGTATGTCATATGGACATTTTAAATGAATATTCTGTATATTGCTATAACCATGTATACAATTAGACAACCTAACCTTTGACCCCGCCGACCATCATGCCTTTGACAAAATACTTCTGCAGGAACGGATAGACCATAATAATCGGCACGGAAGCTACTATCGTCATGGTTGCCCGTACGGACATTGGCGTGACCGTATTCTGCTGGCCTCCGGTAGCCCCCTGGATCATCCCGTCCAGCGATGAGGTGCCGGTGGTGGTGTTGGAGTTCTGCAGAATCTTCTGCAGCTCATATTGCAAGGTACTCAGCTTCTCATCCGAGGAATTGTAGAGGAACACATCGAACCACGAGTTCCACTGGAACACTCCCGAGAACAGCGCCACCGTGGCAAGGACAGGCACTGTTAGCGGCAGAATGAGGCTGAAGAAGGTCCGGTAATCCCCCGCCCCGTCAATCTTCGCCGATTCAATAATGCTCTCCGGCAGATTTTCAATGAAGGAACGGATAATAATCAGGTTGAACACCCCGATGATTCCCGGGAGAATGTAGACCCAGAAGCTGCCGACCAGTCCCATATCCCGGATCAGCAGGTAATTGGGAATCAGGCCGCCGTTGAAGTACATCGTCATGATAAAAGCTACGGTGATGAATTTGCGCAGCACATAATCCTGTCTGCTAAGCGTGTAGGCCAGCATGGCCGAGCAGAAGACAGTGACTACCGTTCCGATCACGGTGCGCAGCACCGAGATGAAGGTCGCATGAAAAATCGTGGCCTCTCTCAGAATATAATTGTAATTCGCCAGCGTCCATTCTCTGGGAAGAAGGTAGATCCCGCCTTTAATAGAATCTTGCGCATTGTTAAGCGACACGGCAAGGACATTCACGAACGGATACAGGGTAACAATCATTAGTGCGATCATGAAGCAGTAGTTGCAAATGACAAACAAGCGGTCGCCGGTGGAAGAGCTTATCGGGGGCTTGCGTTTTTTCTTATGGACAGCTGCGGTTTCCATGCCTGCGCCTCCTTTATTAATACAGCCTGGCTTCGCCCATGCGCTTCGCGGCATTATTCGCCATGAACAGCAGGATGAAGCTGACGACCGTCTTGAACATTCCCGCTGCGATGGACAGGGAGAAATTACTCTGGGCAATTCCGTATTTCAGTACGAATATATCAATGTTCTCGGAATAGTCCACATTCATGCCGTTGCCCAGCAGGTACTGCGGCTCGAATCCCGATTCCAGCAGATAGCCGATATTCATAATGAGCAGGACAATTACAACAGACTTGATGCCCGGAAGCGTGACATAGATCATTTTCTTGAACCGGTTCGCGCCGTCGATCTCCGCTGCTTCATACTGCGTGGGATCAATCGTCGTCATAGCGGCCAGGTAGACGATGGTGTTCCAGCCGATATCCTTCCAGACGGAGCTGGCTCCGAAGATGGTCCAGAAGTATTCCGGGATACCCAGGAACAGGATTTCATTGCCGCGGTCCAGGAAGCCCAGACCCACCAGCAGCTGGTTAATCGTACCATCCGGGGACAGCGTCGTCTGAATGATGCTCGCCGCCACGACCCAGGAGATAAAATGCGGCAAATAACTGACAGTCTGCACTACACGCTTGAAGGCAATATTGCGTATTTCATTAAGCAGCAACGCAAGGGTGATCGCGGTGACGAAGCCGAAGAACAGGTTAATCGAGCTCATCGCCAGCGTATTGCGGAGCACCCGGAGGAAGCGGTCATCCCCGAACAGAAATTTGAAATGCTCGAAGCCAATCCAGGTCTGCTCCATGAACTTCCTGGCCGGCTTATAATCCTGGAAGGCAATGCTCCAGCCCCACAGCGGCAAGTATTTGAATACAAATAGCCAGATTAGAAAAGGGACTGACATCACTGCCAAGGCCCGCTGCTGGCCCAGCTTTTTGAAGAACAGCCTCATCCGGCCCGGCTCCTTATCCGCCGCTGGCCGGGATAACGCGGGTACCGTATTTTTATCCATCCGTATCTCTCTCCTTCAGCGCACCGGGGTGTCTAAGCGGCAAGCAGGAAAGACCAGCATCTCGGTACAGCCCTGGTCTTTCCCGCCGATTCCGGCGGCTATTGGTTCGCCAGTTCGACCTTCGCTTTGACTTGCTCAGTGGTCCATTTCTCATAACCCGCAGTATCGAGCTTGCCGAATTCCTTCATGTATTCCTCCCAGACTGCTTCGAACTTATCGGGAGTCGTCAGCACCAGCTTAGGGAAATATTTCTTCGTCATTTCATCCTTGCTGGCTTCCCAGAGCTGTTCCGGGGAATTCTGCTCCTTCGCGAAGCCCCACGCCGGGAAGTATGGACGCGGAACCGGTTCAGCGAACAGCTGGCTATAGGTCTGTACGCCGTATTTCTCTAAGATCGCCTTATCCTCGTCGGTCAGCGTCATCTGGAAGACCTCCGGCTGGCTGGCAACATTCTTGGCATTCCCGTCAGCCAGGGTAGAGGTGGTGTTGTACATCGGCCAGTTCCAGCTGAAGTACTTGAAGCCGAAGCTCTCTCTGAACGGCTCGTCAATCTTGTCGATCTGCTCCTGCGTACGGTAGTAGCGGCCCTTCTCATTCACTTCATACGTCTCGCCTTTGATGCCCCAGGACATCAGGGTCTGGTTCTCTTCGGTCAGCATGTTGTCGAAGAACTGGATGATGCGGACCGGGTCTTTGGCACTGACGGTAATCCCGATTCCGCGATTCGTTACCAGGCCCCCAGGCGGATCAAGATAGGCATCAGGGGTGCCCTCCTCGAAGGTTACCGGCAGCGGGAAATACTTGAAGCCGTCCAGAGAAGGGTCTTTACGGGCGGCATCCTTCAGCACATTCAGCGCATTATCCACCTGCCAGCGGTAGTCGAAGAAGCCGAGCACCTTGTGGGACGTCAATTTTGCAATATACTGGTCATAGTTATCTACGAAGGAGGCCTTGTCGAACAGACCAGCAGCATTAAGGTCATTCAGCGCCTTCAGCCATTTCTTGGTGGACTCGGCACCGGCATAGGTCTTGGCTTCCCAGGTGTTGGTATCCACTGTAACGTTACCGTCATTCGGATAGCCCATCAGATGCATCGGCGGGTTGGAGGTGGCGAAGAATCTCCAGTCATGCGTAAGGGAGACCATGCCCGTCAGATTCTCATCCTTGTGCTTGTCGCGGTAATTCTTAATCAGCTCTATATATTGATCCAGCGTCTTGATCTTCGGATAACCCGCTTCCTCCAGCACACGGCGCTGAACCCAGAACCCCGCACCGGCTTCCGGCTCAGGAATGAAATCGTTCACCTGGGCGGCAATCGGCAGGAAATAGATTTTACCGTCCTTGGAGCGCATCTGATTCAGCGACTTGCCATACACACGCTGGATATTCGGCCCGTACTTCTCAATCAGCTCGTCAAGCGGGATGAATGCGCCGGCATTCAGCACTTCCTCTATAGCGGCATCGGGAATCAGCACATCCGGGTAATCGTTGGCGGCAATCATGGTTCCGATCTTGGTATTGAGGTCGCCCACCACGAATTCCAGCTTGAAATTGACACCGGTCTGATCCTCCAGCAGCTTGCCGATGGTCGTCTCATTGGTATTTCCGTCCTTCGAGCCGGCCACCCCGTTGAAGATTTTGAACGTTACCTTATCCTGCTTGGGTTCGGTCTCTGTGGTAGCGGCAGCGCTTGTCGGCTCCGTCGTCCCCGTATTCTTCTTGGCATTATTAGGCCCCGAGCAAGCCGTCACCACGGATAATGAGACGACTGCCGTCAGAGCGAGAAGCCATATTCTCTTGCTTTTACCCATTGCCTGTACTCCCCCTTGTATATTCATGGTTTAGTGCTTCTTTAGTATAAAAGCGTTTACATTTCTCCGTTACCCGTGAAATTATGGCTTCTCCTTTGAAAACTATGGATGAACTGGAATTCTCAGCTCAATCCGTGTCCCTTCACCCGGTCTGCTGTCCACCTGGAAGATTGCGCGCCTGCCATACAGCATGGTTACTCTGTAGATTACATTCTGTATTCCGATACGCTCGCCGATAATCCCTTCCATGTCGAGGTATCCGTACAGAGTGTCAACCTGCTCACTGCTCATGCCAATCCCGTTGTCCGCCACTTGGAAGACCACCTTATCCCCCTCCACGCTGATGCGGATCTTAATGCTTCCGCCTTTTTTGAGCGGCTCGATGCCATGAATACTGGCGTTCTCCACGAAGGGCAGGAACACCATTTTGGGGACAACGCAGGCGTAGGCCTCAGGCTGCACCTCGATATGATAGCTCAGCTTATCCTCGAACCGGTATTTCTGGATATCCAGAAAACAGAGAATGAAGCCCAGCTCCTCCTCCACGCTTACCCACTCCTTATTCCAGGTCAGCGAGCTGCGCAGGATCATCGCCATGCTCTGGATGATTTTGGCCGTCTCGTTCTCCTGCTTCAGCAGGCTCCGCATCCGAATCGTCTCCAGCGCATTGAACAGGAAGTGCGGGTTAATCTGGCTCTGCAGAGCATTAAGCTGCGCCTTCCGCCGCTCCAGCTCCAGCGACTTCTTCTGAATCTCTGTAAGATACACATCGTTAATCAGAGCCTTAATCTGCATAATCATACTGTTGAACTCCAGGGTCAGCTGACCGATCTCATCGCGCGATTCTCCGTGCATGATCATCTGGAACTGCTGCGTCTTCACCTTTTTCATATGCTTCAGGATCTCAATAATCCGGAGGTTGATCGAACGGGTAATAATCAGAATAATAACGGTGGGGACAATCATCATCAGGCAGGCTGACCAGAGGATGAAATAGCGGGATTTCAGCACCTCCTTGATGATCTCCTTCTCATTCACTGTGCCGACAATCCGCCAGCCAGACAGATAGCTGATACTGCCGTATTCCTTCTCGAAATCAATAAGTTGCTCCTGCTTCAGGGAGGCATACAGCTGCCGGTCCTTCCCCTGCCAGTCTATGGCCCGGTTAGTCGTATATTCAATCCGCCCCTCCGGCCCCAGCAGATACACATCCCCCTGCACGTTCAGATTGGCGAAGACCTCCATCAGATCAATCGTCTTAAAATCAATCTTCACCAGCTTCTCCTTGTCCATCCGGTCCGCGAAGTAATCCATCCGCCTTAGCACGGAGAAGGACTGAAAGCGGCCGTCTGCTTCATTAACCCGCACAAATATCGGCTGGGAGGAGGCTTCCTGCATCCACTCCTTATACCAGACACTCTCACGGACCTCCCCGGCCAGGATCCCGATATTCCCAGAATTCAGCAGCGTGGGGTTATCCACATAGATGGTCTTGTTTTGCAGCGAGGAAGAGAACGGGGAATAGTTGTTCAGGGTGGACCTGAGATAGAGGTCGTAAGCCTCGACATAGTCTTCGGTCTGTGTGAAGTTACGGTCCAGCACCTCATTGGTCTTGTAATCCGCATAGAAAAAAGAGGACAAGCCCACGGCCTGATCCACCATCAGCCGGAACTCATTCTTAATCTGTTCCACCGCCAGATCGATGTCCTTGATCCGCTGCGCCTTCACATTTCCGGTAATCGTGTTGTAGAAGATCACATTCGTGAGAATAATCGGAGCGATGACCCCGAGAAAATAGACGAGGAACATTTTATTCCTGAGCCGGATATTATTCAGCAGCTTCATGCAGCGCCCCCTCCTGGCATTAACGGTTGCCCGTCCGGTTTCTATATTCTGTAGGCGTTCTCTGCTCCAGCTTCTCGAACTGGGTGACGAAATAATCGGCATTCTTGAATCCGACCTGCTCGGCGATTTCATAGATCCGCAGATCGGTCTGCCGCAGCAGCTTCTTGGCCTCGGTGATACGCAGCTGGAGCAGATAGTCATTGAAGTACATGCCGTAATTCTTCTTGAACACCTGGCCAAGATAGGCTGAGTTCATATAGAACTGGCCTGCGATCTGCTTGAGGTTCAGGTTCTCATGGAAGTTCCGGTCCACATAGCACTTGATCCGGTACAGCCCGCTGCTGCCGTAGCTCTGGTACAGCTCTTGAATCCGCTCCGCCGCTTCCAGCGCAAAGGCTTCGAACAAGGACCTCAGCTCCGCAAGGGTGATGTTATGATCCGGCCAGTTCATCATCGGGACAAGGCTCGCCAGCTGCTTCTCATCCCCCTCCATGCTCCGTATAGTATGCAGCACACTATGGACGCATTGAATGGCTACGGCCTTCATCGCTTCCCGGGAGACCAGCTTCTCCTGAAATTCTGCGAACAGCTTACCGATCCCGCCCATGATCTCCGTGTGCTGATTCTCCTCAATCGCTTCAATCAGCGCCTGAAACACCCTACTACTGGCATGGATGTAGTTCAGGGACAGACCGGCAATATCAGAGGACAGCAGAATCGGCTGGGCAGGCCGGACATATTTGTACTCCACCGTCTCCTTGGCCGAGGTATACGAATGCTTCAGCTCCTGAAGTGTGCTTACCGGCCTGCCCGCATACGCCTGAACCTGCAGGGGATAACGCTCGTAGAGCTTGCTTAGACAATCCGCCACGAAGCTGCGCAGCTCCCCTTCATGGTTCGCCAGATAATGTTCCGGCACAATGAAGCCGAAGAACCTCCGGTGCTCATAGATAATAGGCGTCTCTGCTGTGAACTGCTGCACCGCCTGCCGGATCGCATCCTTCAGCTCCGCCTTCCCGGGCATGGACTGCCCGCTCCAGGGGAACACATTGTTCACCTCCAGCAACACATAGGTGAACTGGCGGGACCCCGCCTCTATCCACTGCTGCTCCCAGGCGTCAAGCACTTCATCCGCCGCTTCCCCCCGGATCAGCGCCTCCACCCGCTTCACTCCCTCATGAATGCTCAGCCGGTCCTGGAGCTGCTTGCGCGCAGTGAATAAATCGCGGAACTTATGAAGCGCTTTCACAATTTCGTGCTCATTAATCGGCTTCAGCACATAGTCCAGCACGCCATACCGGACAGCCTGCTGGGCATACCGGAAATCGTTATATCCGCTGATAATGATAAATTCCGTTCCAAGCTGCTCCTCGGTCACCGCCTCAATCAGCCCGATGCCATCCAGGACCGGCATGCGGATATCGGTGATTACGAGCTGCGGCCGCTTGGCCCGGATCAGCTCCAGCGCATCTTCCCCGTTGTCCGCCTCATCCACTATCCGGAATCCGCTGCCCTCCCAGTCAATCATTCCGATCAGGCCCTTGCGGACAAACAGCTCATCATCGACAATAATGATCCCGTACACTTCAGCATCCACTCCTCCGGTAAGATCGTGAAACAAAGGGAATCCCCGGCCTAAGTAAACGGTCAAGGATTCCCCGATGATAAGGAATATTATAGAGTTAGGCGGGCCCGTAGTCTAGCCTACGATGACTTCCATGGATACCTGCTTCAGGCCCGGATTCAGGTCCTTCTCCTCGGTAAGATCCAGAACGGGAGCACCATCAATGTCAAAATGCACACGGCGCAGGCCGGAGCTGCGCGGTCCCTCGATTCCAGGTCTGGCGTGGTAGGCGTTCCAGATGACCCCGTCCTCGTCCGTCACATAGGAATTATGACCCGGGCCGTATTCCCCCGGCACGCTTCTGGAGGTCAGCAGCGGATAATTGCCCTTGGTCCAGCTCTTGATATCCAGCAAATCTGCCCCCTTGTCTGCGGTCAGCAGACCGACCACATAAGTAGCATCCACCGCTGCACTGGCAAAAGTCACGTACAGCTTCTCATCGGTGTACAGAGCGAACGGACCTTCATCCACGAACGTATGGTTATTGGCCCAGCCGTAATCCGGCCGGGTCAGCAGCACCGGATCACTGGTCAGCTTCCACGGCTCCTGCGGGTCAATCGTGGCAATATAGACCCAGGCTCCCAGATCCACCGGCAGGAATTGGCGCTCCGACCATGCGGCATAGAGCTGGCCATTCCAGCGGATGACCGTCATATCCAGAGAGATCGTCTTGCCTGCCTCGCACAGATAACTGCCGTCCTTCTTCACTACCCGGCGGGGCTTGGACCAGTCCGCCGCATTCATAGGATTCCCGCCCGGATTCAGCTTCATCACATGTGATTCCTCATGGAAGAACTCGCCGGGTGTTGCGGCATGAAAAATATACAGCTCGTCTTCAATGATATGGAGTTCCGGTGCCCACAGCAGGCCGCCAATCTCTTCATACGTGGAGGAATCGAGGATCAGGGCTTCCTCAGCTGTTACCAGCCCGGGAATCGTATCGGCTTCCCTCATATACAACGTATGTTCCTTATCCGCATCATTAGTCGCAATGAAATAATACTTCCCCCTCCACTCTGCAATGCAAGGGTCCGCACGGTTAAGCGCAACCGGGAATGGAAAGTGATCCTGATGGATCTTCCCGGAGATGCTGTAGGTTCCGGCCTCGTCCCAGTTGATGGCATCCGTGTTCCAATGGACTCTTTTGGCAGCCTGCGTACCATCACTGTAAAGGGCCGTTGCCCGGACTGCCTTCACATCCTCCACCGATGCCGCATTCACACGGTCCGGTACTACGACAGCAATGTTCTCCGGCACCGTAAGCTTGCAGAAGAGTCTGCGGGCGATCCCGGCGGAGATAGAGATCACATTACGCGGCTGGATTCCCTCGATCTCCGCCTGCACCGCTTCCAGCGTGAACGGCTCCGCTTCCACCGGTTCCGATACATTCGTAAGGCTCATGATGTCGGCGGTGAAATTCTCATAGCCCTGACCCTGCCCGTCGATCCAACGGATCAGGTAACCGCTGCGCTGCGGGTCATAGGTGCAGGAGACATCGCTTACATGCGTGTCTGCCTTAAGCTCCAGCAGTCCAATCTCACTGTATTGCAGGAGATCGGCCGAAGAGAATAGCAGTACCTTCCCCTTGCTTTGGTCATCCGCTTCACCGTCTGCCTCGGTGCGCACGGCAAGGACGCCGAAATTCCCGTCTGCCAGGTAGAAGAGATACGGCTGCTTCAGGCTTTTGGCCCGGAGTGTCCCATCCTCATTCTCCGTCGCCTTGGCGAACAGGACACCCGAGTTATGATTCAATGCCTGATACTGGCCCCTCTCCGTCTTGTAAGCCAGGTGCATACTATAAGCCAGCTTCGATGCATACACGATATCCTCCTGCGGCAGTCTTGTATAGCAAAGGATATCTTTCCGATCTTCGTTTTGTTGTGGTATCATGGATCCATAACCTTCCTTCCTATTGATAATTACTAATAATAATAATCACGCACTGTTCGGTTAACCTTCGAATTCACTCTTATATCCACTACAAATTATAGAGATTCACTAATATACTAACAATGATATTTACTGACCATTAATTGATCTATCCGCAGAAAGGAGAAGCCCATGCCCACAATTCATTACGTGGAATACGATGCCGCACATCCGGCCAATTTCGTCTACAGTATCCCCGAAGGACTGGACGCCTGGCTTCTTGTCCTGACCCAGACCCCGGCGGTGTTTGAAGTGGACGGTGAATTGAAGGAGTTTCCCGCTCACTCTGTCGCTTTGTATCCTCCAGGGCACAACATCTATTACCGCGCCTGCTCCCGCAGGTATGTCAACGACTGGGTCCGTTTCGATGCGGATGAATCGTATATCACCGAAAGCGTCCTGCCGCTGGGCAGCCCGTTCTCCCTGCCCGACCCCGGGTATTGCCATCAGCTGTTCCAGCTGCTGACGCTGGAGAACTCGTTCCAGAACGATTACAGGGAGTTGTCCATTGACTACCTGTTCCGCCTCTTGTTCAACAAGCTGTCCGAAGCGTCCCAGGACAAGCTGACACCGCAGTATTATAATCTGCTGGAGCTGCGCAAGACGCTGTACAGCAATCCGGGCCACCCTTGGACTGTATCCTCGATGGCCGGGTATCTGCACATCAGCACCGGCTACCTCCAGACCATCTACAAATCCGCCTTCGGCATCTCCTGCATGGAGGATGTCATCCAATGCCGGATTCGGCTGGCCAAGGAGAAGCTGGGCTTCGGCCAGCACAAAATTGCCGAGATCGCCGCCCTCTGCGGCTACGCCAATGTCGAGCATTTCTGCCGCCAATTCCGCCAGCTGACCGGCTTCTCCCCCCGCGCCTACCGGGAGCGTCTGGCTTCCAAGCAACCGCTGATTCGGAAGGGGGAATAGCGGGAGTGTAATAGGGTCGGAGTTAGACGAGGCTATGGTGGGAGTTAGTTAGGAGTATGGCAAAGGGTATGTGGAAATGTGAATACATCGTTGCTCCAACTATGGGCACTCTCTCGCCGCCGCCCAATGTAATCGGTTTTTCGATTACATTCCATCCTCGCGCCTCCGCCTAGCCAAATGTAATCGGTTTTTCGATTACATTTCATCCTCGCGCCTCTGCCATGCCAAATGTAATC
This sequence comes from Paenibacillus sp. FSL R7-0333, assembly GCF_038000365.1. Lineage (NCBI taxonomy): Bacteria > Bacillati > Bacillota > Bacilli > Caryophanales > Paenibacillaceae > Paenibacillus > Paenibacillus sp. FSL R7-0333. The sequence goes on along the minus strand of NZ_JBBOBZ010000001.1, from coordinate 2,573,847 downwards.
GGTTTTTCGACTACATTCCATCCTCGCGCCTCCGCCTAGCCAAATGTGATCGGTTTTTCGACTACATTTGCTCCACACGCACCCGGTACTGCCCATTGTTTCCACACGCACCCGCACTGTCCAATGTGTTCGGTTTTTCATATACATTCAGCCCACACGCACCCGCACTGCCCATTGTGTTCGGTTTTTCGCATACATTTGGCCTGATAACCAAGAGCAGCGACCCTCCACCGGAGAATCGCTGCTCTGTTTGACTTTTCTTTTATACTTCTTCCCCGCCAAGCAACGGCAGCACGGCACCGTCCCGCACAAACAGCGGAATCTGCGTAAGCGGCGCATCGACCGTAATAGCCTGTCCGCCGGCATAGGCAGTCCCGGTATAGACATGGGTCCACTCTGAGCCGGACGGCAGATATACCTTGCGTGCCCGTTCACCCTCGCCCAGCACCGGGGCGACCAATAGGTCGGGACCGAACATATACTGGTCCTCGATATCCCAGGCCGCCGGGTCCTGAGGGAAATCATAGAACAATGGACGCATAGGCGGCGTGCCCTTCTCATGTGCCGCCTGCATCAGCCCGCGGATATACGGCTTCAGCCGCTCCCGCATCTGCATGAACTCCTTGAAGATGACATACGCCTCATCCCCGTAGCTCCACACTTCATTATCCGAGCCGCTTCCGCATACGCCCCCGCCCCGCGTTCCGGTGGGCTGAACAAAAGGGGAACGGTCCCCGTGCAGCCTGAACACCGGAGAGAACGCGCCGTACTGGAACCAGCGGACCATCAGCTCCCGGAAGGAGGCATCTGCCGGATTGCCCCCGTGGAAGCCGCCGATGTCGGTGGTCCACCATGGAATCCCGGCCACGGCCATATTCAGTCCGGCCCGAACCTGAATGCTGAGCACCTTGAAGCTGGAGTGAATATCTCCGGACCATACGAGCGCCCCGTAGCGCTGGCTGCCCGCCCAGGCAGTACGGACCAGATTGATGATATTCTCCTGGCCTTCAGCCGCCATGCCGTCATAGAAGGTCTGGCTGTATTTCATGGGGTAAATATTGCCGATCTGCTTACTGGAGCCGATATGATAACGGTAGATATCATGGTCATAGACCGTCAGCTCCGGCTCCGCCTCATCGAGCCAGAAGACCTTGATCCCTTTATCATAATAATTCTGCTTAATCAGTCCCCACAGGAACTTGCGGGCCTCCGGATTCGTCGCATCGAAAATCGCATTCTGGCCTAGAAACTGGAATTGCGTCCGCACTCCGCGGTCCGAGCGCAACAGGTACCCTTTCTCCAGCATCTCCTTATAATTCTCGCTCTCCGTCTGGACAGTCGGCCAGACCGAGACCATCAGCTCAATGCCCAGCTCCTGCAGCTCCTGCACCATCGCCTCAGGATCGGGCCAATATTCCGGGTCAAACCGCCAGTCCCCCTGATTCGTCCAGTGGAAGAAATCAATCACGATGACGTCGATCGGCAGACCCCGCCGTTTATGCTCCCTCGCCACCTCCAGCAATTCCTCCTGCGTACGGTAGCGGAGCTTGCATTGCCAGAACCCCATGCCATACTCCGGCATCATCGGCACGGTTCCCGTAGCCTTGGCATATGCCTCCTCGATCTCGGCAGGCGAGTCACCGGCGGTGATCCAATAATCCAGCTGCTTGGTGGATGGGGCTGTCCATTCGGTCACATTCAGGCTGAAATGCGCCTGTCCGATCGCCGGATTATGCCACAGGAACCCGTAACCGGCGCTGGACAGCACGAACGGAATGCTAATCTGGCTGTTGCGGTGGGTCAACTCCAGCGAGCAGCCTTTCAGGTTCAGGAAAGAGTGCTGATACTGCCCCATGCCATACAGCTTCTCTTGCGGGTCCGCCTCCAGCCGGAGCTTCACGGAGAAGTCACTGCTGCCGGGGATGGCGCTTAGCTCTCTGCCCCCGTATTTTAACTGATAGGTATCCTCCGTCTCGTTAAGAAGCAGCTTGCCATGCTGGTTATAGAAGAATATCTGTCCCTTATCTGTTATTTCCGCCCGGATATTCCCGTTCACAATCGTCGCACGTTCTGGGGTAATCGATATATGACTCAGCGTCTGCACAGCAGGCAGAAGTGCCCACTGCTCATCGGTAATCTCCGCATACGAAGCCCGGATACGCAGCGAATGCTCTCCCCAAGGCTCTATCCAGACTCTCTCATGGTCATATTCTCTGATCAGTCTGCCATTCTCTTCACGAAACATAGCGCGATCCCTCCAACAGTTCTATAATAAGGTTGCAACCACATTATAAAGAGTGCAAAGCCGCTATACTATACATAAAAGTACGCATCTATCATACGATATTACGATTGTGTGGAGGGAATAAGATGAGTGGAGCGTTCGAGGACAAGCCGTATCCATGGAAAAAAGAGCACACGGAAATTCCCGAGGGCCTGTTTCCCATCAATGTATTTCATATCTGCTTTCCGGACCGCAGTATTATTCCGCCTCACTGGCATGACCATCTCGAATGGATTCTCGTGACCATGGGCCGCTTCCGCGTCCAGGTCGGCCCCCACTCCAGAGAGCTGGTGCAGGGCGAGCTTGCCTTCGTCAGCCGTCCGCAGATTCATGCGGCCTACCCGACAGAGGATGGCAGTGAGCTGTATGCGGTTGTCTACAACGAAGCGCTGCTGAACGGTATACGGGACCTGACTGAGCTTCAGCATATCCGGCCGCTCCTCTCCGGTGAGATCCGGCTGCCTGCCTTCTATGGGGCGGACCAGCCGGTTACCCGCCAGATCAGAGGATGCATTGAACAGATTATTTACAGCTACCAGAGCAAGAGCCCCGGGTATGAATTATGTATCAAAGGCGGCCTGTTCTCTTCCCTGGGTCTAGCTTATCCCCTGGCAGAGTTCACAGCACCGCCTTCCAAAAAAGACCGGCAGGAGACGGGCATCCAGCCCCTGCTGATTCACCTTAGCAACCATTTCCATGAACCGCTGACTGTGGAGGAGGCCGCACGGATCTGCTGTGTGACCCCCAACTACTTTTGTCATCTGTTCAAAAAGAATACCGGCAAGACCTTAATCGAATATGTGAACATGCTGCGGGTGCATGAGGCCAGCCGCCTGCTCCAGCTTCGCCGGTATTCGATTCAGGAGGTGGCCTTCAGAGTCGGGTTCACGGGCCTGACATATTTCGGAAGAATATTCAAACAGCATACATCGATGACACCCAGCGAATATACTTCCCATTTCCAGACCCGGGCTTAATCCTCTCTGTGATAACGGAAATAACCGAAATCGGCATAGCCGCCGGTCTGCCGGGTCGCATAATTGAACAAGCCAATCCGGTAGCCCATGAAATGATCCAGTGTATATTTCATATGCAGGGTCTGACCAATGGAATGCCACACCTCACCATCCCCTGAATAGAAGAACCTGGCTTCATCCACACCATCCTTGAAGTTGAAATCAATCCTGAGGGAGATGCGCTCCCCTGTGAATGGGATACTCTCCACCACTTCAACGCCATCGTCACCCTGGATACACATCTCCACGGTGAACTGTCCCTGCTCTCCGGCTGTCACCCCAACCGTGCCGTACCCGGACTGGAGAGCAACCATGCCGGCCCGGTCCCCTTCGTTCATGCCGCCCAGATACAGCAGCGTCTCGGCACTGCAAGCCGGACCCTCCGTCCGCTGGGTCAGCGTATTGCGCGCCGTCAGGACACTGTCTGCCGTCCGGCCTGTACGCAGACGCAGACAGCCCGGCCGCTCGGTAACCGACCATAGCCCGTTATCGGGATTATGGTTCCATTGCCACTGGAGCGCCAGCCGGTTCTCCGCATACTCGAACTCATCGCTGATCACAAGCGCCTTCGGCTCCCCGGCGGGAAGCTTCGTCCCGAAGGACACCGGAGCCTTGCCGCCATCCCCGATCACCGGCCAGTCGTTCTCCCAGGCCACAGGGAACACGCAGGGAATACGTCCAACCGCCCCGTGATCCTGGAACAGTACAGCGTACCAGTCTCCTTCCTCTGTATCCACCAGCCCGCCTTGCGCCACGCCGTTATTGCGGTAGCCCAGATCATCATCCAGAACAACCCTGTGCTCATATGGACCCAGCAGCTCCCGGGACCGGTAGCATAGCTGGCGCCTGCGCTGATTCCCCGCCGACGGCCATTCAATGAAAAAGAGGAAGTAGTAGCCGTCCCGCTTATGTGCGTGACAGCCTTCCATCCGCAGCATGATGTCCTTTCGCTCGCCTTCCAGCAGCAGCTGATCCGTTCCGCCGGGCTTCACAGCCGTCAGATCCGCTGTCAGCTCCCGGACCCGGATATCCCCGTTCCCGTAGATCACGTAATTGCGGCCGTCATCATCCAGCAGCAGCGCCGGGTCATGGTACAGCCCCGGAATAACCGAACGCTCCCATGGCCCATGCTCAATATTCCGGGTCTGGTAGATATAGAACTGATCCATGTCATTGGAGGAGAAGCATACATAGAAGGTCCCGTTCTTGTGACGCAACGATGCCGCCCACGAGCCGCTGGCATAGATGCCTTTGCCGTCCTCCAGCCGGTGGGCCTCGTTGTCCTCGAAGGTGTCATAGACGTAACCCACAATCTCCCAGTCCTTCAGATTCACCGATTTCATAATCGGGCAGCCCGGCATGGAGTGCATGCTGGTACTGACCATATAGAACACCGGGCCGACCCGGATGACATCCACATCCGGGACATCTGCCCATATCACTGGATTGGTAATTCTGGCTGTATTCAAATTGCCCGCCCCCTTGATGTTAGTTATGCTGTGGTGTGAACTGCCAGGCAGCCAGCTTGAACAAGCCCTTATCGCTCTCCCCTGTGAACACCAGATAGAGGTTGTGAACTCCCTCCGCTCCCTGGACCTCTGTCTTCAATTCCACCCATTCCTGCGAGCCGTCCGCCGCCGAAACCGTCAGTCTGCCGATAACCGGACCCGCTGGCTCATCCAAATGCAGCTCCAGCACGCCGCCCGCTTCCAGGCTCAGGACCGAGACATGGAACGACTCAGCTCCGCTGCCGAAGTCTACCCCGGATAGTCCGATCCAGCCGCCGCGCTCAATATCCGTAACCGCCTGCACGCCTCCGGCAGTAAGGGATTCCGTCTTCACTCCCGCGCTCCAGCCCATCGTTGCCGCCGGAATCCGTTCATACGGGTTCAACGTTGCAAGCTGCTGCACACCTTCGTAATCCGCATGAATCTCGGGAATGGACCCGTCCTCATGATGAGTCAGGCGGTTAAGATGGGTGGAGCGGTAGCCGTTCGCAATCCCTTGTGCCTTGGATAAGGTCTGGGCGTGATAAGCAATATACCAGCTGTCATGAAATTCAAATACCGCATGGTGGTTGTTCCCGGAGACCCCGAAGAAATGTCCCGGATTCTTCAGGATAGTCCCCTGATAAGTCCAGGGACCCATAGGATGATCACTGGTCATATAAGCGATCTCGCCTGCAGGAGGGCTGCCTTCCGGCCGTTCCCCGTCATAGAAGTTTGAGCAGTAGGTATAATAGTAGATTCCGTTCCACTTATGAATCCCGGCGTCCTCGAACATGAACGGGGCCGGAACCACTTCGGCAGTGCCCACTACGCTGGTCATATCCTCACCCAGCCTCATCACCCGGGCTGTGCCCGGATCTGCGAACTGCCCTTCCGGGACCCCGCCTCCGAAGTAGATATAGCCCTGGCCGTCGTCATCGACCAGAACTGCCGGGTCGAACAGCCAGGTTACCTCCTCGACTCCCGGCACGGAGCGCAGAATCAATGCCTCTCCGATAGGGTCAACCCAGGGACCCACCGGACTGTCACTCGAGAGAACGCCAATGCCGCTGGCATTGTTGGAGAAGTACAGGAAGAACTTGTCCTTGCCGCCGATCACCTTATGGACCGCTGCCGGCGCCCATGACTGGGTAGCCCACTTCGCAGCCCCCTCCGGCCCGGCCACCGCAATAATGCCGTGATCCGTCCAGTTCACCAGATCGGCAGAGGAGATTACCGAAATGGTATTGATGCTGCTGAAGCTGTTCTCTTTTACGGTGCCGCTCTCATCGTACTCCAGCGAATCATTGGTCATGTACAGATAGACTCTGTCCCCGAATACCAGGGCATAAGGATCGGCTCCGTATCTGTGTGCCACCAGCGGATTGCCATTTGGCTGTACCTTGCCGGCAGCCTGCTTCAATTGAGTTGTCATTGGATTCCCTCCAGATATGATATGGTGTTCAGCTTAGGACGAATATTAAGATTGCGAAGCCGCCAGCTCGGCCAGCCGGGCGAATGAAGCCTTCGGCTGCTTCTGTTCATCGAACAGGAACGGCCAGTTCTTGCGTCCGCGGACCGGGAAGCCGTCCAGCCAGGTGTAGTCATCGGCCACGCCCCAGAAGGTCACCGAATCAATGGAGTCTTTGAATTCCAGCAGGAGGGCGAAGATCTCGGCATAACGCTCTTCCTGAAGCTTCAGCATTTCAGCTGTTGGCGCTTTCAAATCCGTGCGTTTATCGTCATGACGGAACACGGACAGATCCAGCTCGGTAATGTGGATCTTGAGTCCAAGCGAAGCATATAGCTTAAGCGCATTACGGATCTCCTCAATGGAGGGACCATAGATATTCCAGTGTCCCTGCATCCCAATACCGTGAATCGGCGTATTCTGATCTAGCAGGCTGCGGACCAGCTTGTGGATTTTGACGCTTTTGACAGGATCGGTCTCATTATAGTCGTTGTAGAACAGCAGCGCGTCAGGATCTGCCTGATGTGCCATCTCAAAAGCCAGGCGGAGATAATCCTCGCCGATCATCTCCAGCCAGCGGGTCTCCCGCAGATATTGATCGGATTTATCCTCAATCGCTTCATTCACCACATCCCAGGCGTAGGCCCGTCCCCGGTAACGCCCCACAACCGTGTTAATGTGAGTCTGCAGGCGGGTCAGTAATTCCTCTCTGCTGCAAGGGCCTCCCTCTGCATTCCGGAACATCCAGTCCCCTGTCTGATTATGCCATAGAAGCGTATGTCCCCGGACACCGATCCCGTGTGTCTCTGCGAATTCGAAGATACCGTCCGCAGCATCGAAGGTATAGCTCCCTTCCTCCGGCTGAACCTCTACCGGCTTCATTTCATTCTCGGCTGTAACGCTGTTGTAATGCTTGGCAATAAAAGAACCCTGAGCAGATATAATGCCAGTACTGACGGCAGCCCCTATCTTGAAGGCATCCCGAAACATTTCATGTAATGCAGGAATTTCGCTGTTGGCTTGCTTCATCTTTCTAACCTCCTGTGAATAACAATTTTTGGACAGCTATCTCTATCATAACGCATTTGAATGCGTTTACCATCACCATAGTAAAGACTTGGACCCTAATAAATAAATGGATACCCTAGCCTTGTTCAGATTGGGCCTGTGCCCGGAACTGAACGGGCTTCAGCGCCGTCCGTTTCTCGAACTCTCTTAAGAAATGGTGATAGTGTACGTAACCGACGCTCTCCACAATGCTTCTGACCGTGTCCTGAGTGTCGATCAGCCGCTTCTTGGCTGCTTCGATCCGCAAATTATGAATGTACTCCAGAATGCTGATGCCGTGCTTTTTGATGAAGGCCTGGCCCAGATACACCGGATTGATATAGAAATGCTCTGCAATCTCTTTCACCGTCAGATGCTCCGGATAATGATCCCGCAGGAAGCATTCCACGCGGGTCAGCGGATGCTCGGAGTTACGCTCCTTGTGCTGGCGGATATAGTTCATACTGGTGGAGAGCGCCGTCTCCAGGGTGACCTGCAGAGCTTCCAGGGACCTCGGCTCGGTTCTGAAAAAATTAAGCGTGCCGATCCACTGATCGTCCGCGCCCCCGAATTCCTTCAGCAGCTCCATGCTCCGCAGCATGATATCCATGCCCGTCATCTGGACGACTCCCGGATCTGTCCGGTTCTCCTTGAACCCGCGGAACAATTCGCCCAGCTTCTCCGCAGCCTTATGCTCCTGCAGCCGCTCCACTGCGCTGATGATCTCCTCAATCAGCTCTGCGGAAGGCAGCGTGTAGTTAACCTGGCCCTCGGCTTCACTGGCCGAATCCACCGGACCGCACCCGTCCGAATAGAAATAGTGGCGGGCCGCAGCGTCTGCCGCTTCGCGGTAGGAGACCGGCAGCTCGCGGAGGGACCGCACACTTGGCCCGATGCTGACCGAACCCTTCACTCCGCTGCGGGTCAGCCCGGCGTATAGCTGCTCCGCCAGCCCTGCCGCCGCCCCCGAGCTCTCCACGACCAGCCCGGCCTGATCCCCGGGCAGATCAATGAGCATCGCACCGGCCGGTCCGGCCAGCTCCCGGCACAGCTCCGTAATCCGGCTGCTATTGCCCTCCACATGCACATACGTCCACCCAGTGGCCGCCTCATCCAGGCGGTCCATCTGCTCAGCAGCTTCTTCATCCGGCTCCGCCCAGTGCCCCTCAAGCATGCGCGCAATGGCAAGCGGCAGCAGACGGCTGGACAGCAGACTCTGCTGCATGGTCTGCTTAAGGCGCAGCTCCAGCTCATCCGTAATGTCCGTAAGCACCTTATCCCATTCCGCATCCATAACCGGCTTCAGCAGGTAATGCCTTACCCCGTAACGGATGGCTGTTCTGGCATATTCGAATTCGCCGTAGCCGCTGAGCACGATGAAGACCGGCTGCTCCATATCAAGGCTGCGTACGCGCCGGATCAGCTCAAGCCCGTCAATCTCGGGCATGCGGATATCCGTAATCACAAGATCGGGCGAGCTGCGGATAATGGCAGCCAGCGCCTCCTCCCCGTTCTCGCAGGCACCGCATACCTCGAAGCCCAGCTCCTCCCAGTCGGTCAGCGTCCGCAGCCCCTCTAAGGCAATGGTCTCATCGTCTGCGAGCACTACTTTATACATGAGCTCCCTCCCCCATCGGAACCAGACTCAAATCCTCGGGAATCTGGATCGTAATGACCGTACGTTCATATTCGGTGCTCTCAATACTGAACTCGGCTCTGCCGTTATAGTACAGCATGAGGCGTTTATACACATTGCGGAGGCCAACATTCTGTCCTGTATCCTCCTCTGTCTCCAGATGGGACTTGATCCATTCCAGCTTCTCCTTCTCGATTCCTTTGCCGTTATCAGTCACCACAATCAGCAGACCTGTCTCATTGCGCGAAGCGGACACGTGAATTTCCCTGGCCCATTTGACCGATTGCAGGCCATGCTTGCAGGAATTCTCCACCAGAGCCTGTATACTCATCTTGGGAATCCGGCAGTTCAGCACCTCAGGCGCAATATCCAGCACATAAGAGAACCGGTTCTGGAAGCGGAACTTCTCAATCTGCAGATACATCTCGATGAAGGATACCTCCTCCTCCACCGTAATCAGATCATCCTTCCAGCTTAGCAACCTGCGCATAATCAGGGCCAGATTGCGGATGACATCGGTAACCTGTTCATATTTATACTTCTTACAGATGACCAGGATCGCATTCAGCGTATTAAAAAGGAAATGAGGGTCTACCTGACTCTCCAGATATTTCAGCTCCGCCCTTACCCGCTCCAGCTCCAGATCCTTCTTCTGGATCTCCAGCTTGTAGACATCATTGATCAGATTGCGGATTTTGCCGGTCATCAGATTGAAGCTGCGGATCAGACCGCCGATCTCATCCTTCCCCTCATACATATCAATGCTCTCGAATTGTTCATATTTGACCAGCTTCATATGCTTGTAGAGCAGCCGTACCCGCAGATTGTAGGAGCGTATAATCACGATCATGAGCAGAGTCGGAATGATGATCGTCAGCAGAACCAGAATCAGCGAGTTCCTGAGCGCGCGTTCCATCTCATGGTTGATCTTGCGCCCTTCCGGCGTTCCGACCAGCCGCCAGCCCTTGGTATAGGCCGCACTGCTGAGCGCCCGGACAATCTGCTTGGAAGGCTTGTCAAGACTGGTGTCCACATTCAGCAAGGCATTCGCATCCAGCGAGGAGAAGGAACGGTTCGAGTCCAGCACAACCCGGTTCTTCTCGTCCAGCAGCTTGAAATCCAGATAGTCACGTTCCTTCTGGAACAGCTCCTGTACATTGTTCAGCCGCAGATCAATCCTCAGATATTTCGTGTAGGGCTGGCCCGTGAAGTTATCCAGCTTGCGGATCAGGCTGACCAGCACCTCCTGCTGCGGCGGATTCAGCGGGTCGGTTCCCTGATAAGAAGTGAGCAGCACCTTACCTGTGCTGCTTGAGATTTTGCGGTACCATTCACTCTGCTTATCCGCGTACGAAAGAATGAAATAGCTGTTGCCGTTCTGGATGGTCGGATTAGAGGTGTATATGCCCATCCACGAAATATAGGAGTGCAGCGTGCTGTACTGCCGCAGCTTATCCTTCAGAGAATCATTATAGGCATCATAATAAGCCTCATTATCCGGGTAGGCGTAATCCATCATCTCCATGTAAGGCCGGTCCGCAGCCACCGTATTGCTGATCGCCACGCATTCGTTCACGATCTGCATCAGGTCATAGGCCACCCGGTCTACCGATATCTCCAGATTCTCCCTCTCCCGTGCCTCCACATTACGACTGATCTGCACATAAAAGAGGGCATTGATGCTAAGTATGGGGACGAGCACACACAGTAAGTAGATAAACAAAAACTTGTATTTAAGCGGAATATCATTGATGAAGGCAGATGGCTTCCGGTTATTCTTCATGCACGCCCCCTCCTTCCTCATGAATTAACTCTTCTTGTACACGGAAGGTGTAACTCCGTTAAGCGCCTTGAACTTGGCGGCGAACACATCGGCGTCTGAATAGCCCACTCTGCTTGAAATATCGGAAATACCCATATCGGTCCGGCGCAGCAGCTTCTTCGCCTCTTCAATGCGGAATTCATGGAGATAATCGTTAAAGGAGCTGCCGTAGTGCTTCTTGAACCGTTGTCCCAGGTAGGCGGAATTCACATGCAGATGCTTCGCAATATCCTGCAGCTTCAGCTTCTCCTGATAATGCCCGCGGACATACTCGATCGCTGCGGCCACGATCTGATCCTCCGCCCTGCCGTCCGCAGCCGCAGCGAACCACTCGGCAGCCTCACACAGCTCCTCCTCGATCTGACGCTCAAGCAGCGGCAGACAATTGGCCGTATGCCGGGACGGGAACCATTTCTCCACCCAATGCGTATAGTCTCCCCCTCTGGCGGTAATTTCACGTAGCAGCTCTGCTTTGACATTGGCCAGAAAAGCGTCGATCCAGGAGCTGGAAGCCACCTCCGCCGAGAAAATCTTGAACACCTCGCCAAGCTGATCCGTGAGATGCCGGGCCTTCCCTTCGGTGACGGATTGCAGCAGCGATCGTCTCAGCTCTGCCGGAAGCATGGCCATCTGCGACTTATCCTGCTTCTCGAAGAAGCCGGCGGCCTCGCCGCCCGCGATATCGTGCCTGCACAGCTCAGCAGCCAGCGCCTCACGATATGCCGTATTCAGAGCCTCCTTGCCCTGATGCTGGAGACTTGCCGCGAAAAAGACCGGCGTGGTGTACAGCGGCCGCATCTCCTCCATCCACCGGGTAAGCAGTGTCCGGTCAAGCGCCGGCCCTTCCTGCGGTGACACCAGCAGATACCCGTGCTTCCCGCTGCCTGCGGTGAACGGATAGACTGAAATGCTGCGCAGCGGCTCCTTGCCGCTCATGGCGGCGACCTGCTTGCGCATTTGCAGGCTGTCCGGCGCGGCTCCATGGACCAGGACACAGCATAGCCGCGAGGCAGGGCCGATCCCCAGCATATTCAGCCCCTTCTCCCGCTCCTCCTCCGAATTCTCCCGCATCAAGAGCCGGGATACCGTGTCCTCCTGCATCAGAGCCGAGAGCGCGTCACGCCGTGAGGAGGCCTTATGTTCTTTCAGAATCTGTTCGGTCACTGTATGCAGCGCCTCCGTCAGCTCCTTTTCATCCAGAGGCTTGGTCAAATAGTTGGAGACTCCGTATTTCAGAGCCCGCTTGGCATACTCAAAGTCAGCATAGCCGCTAAAAATAATAAACTTCGGGCGGCAATCGCCTTCTGAGGCTCTTCGAATGAGCTCAAGGCCATCGATGACCGGCATGCGCACATCGGTGATGACCAGATCAGGACGGGTGCTGTGAATTAGCTGCAGCGCATCCTCCCCGTCCAGCGCCTCGCCGCATACTTCATAGTTGAGTGCCTTCCAGTCCACCAGAAAGCGCAGCCCCTCCAGCATAATCGGCTCATCGTCGGCAAACAGTACCTTAAGCATGGAATCACCATCTTTATATAAGTAGTTGGAGCCCGGCAGGACTCCCCGTGATGGAACAGGAGAAACCGCTTCGGCTGTACCCGAAACGGTTATAGTATACATATTTTTCTTACTATAATACGTATTGACAATTACTCTTTTACGCTACCCAGGTTCAATCCTACCACGAAATACTTCTGCAAGAAAGGGTAGACGAACAGAATCGGAACTGCAGTAACGATCGTAATGGCTGAACGCATGGAGGCTGGCGTAACCAGCGACTGGACCTGATTGTTCTGGCCTCCCGCAAGCATCGATGGATCATTGTTCGCACTCATAATCGAGCCGAGCATCTTCATCATTTCGTATTGCAGCGTGCTGAGCTTGATATCCGAGGAGGCATAGAGGAATGTGTCAAACCAGGAATTCCATGAGCCTACCGCGATGAACAGTGCGACGGTTGCCAGTACAGGCGTACAGAGCGGGAAGATGATTTTCCAGAAAATCCTGAATTCTCCCGCCCCGTCAATCTTCGCTGATTCGGTAAGGCTGAACGGAAGCCCGCGGATATACGTCCGCATGATAATCAGGTTGAACGCGCTGACCAGACTCGGCAGGATATAGACCATGAAGTTATGCAGCAGGCCCATATTCTTGATCAGGAAGTAGTTCGGAATCAGCCCGGCATTGAAATACATGGTCAGGATGAACAGCAGGCCGATCTTTTTGCGGAAAATATATTGCGGCTGCGCCAGTGCATACGCCAGCATCGTAGTAAGGAAAACACCAAGCACCGTTGAGATAATCGTACGGGATACCGAGATAAATGCGGCATGATAGATCGTTCCTGATATAAAGACCGCCCGGTAATTCTCCAGCGTCCACACACGGGGCCAGAGGTAGATTCCCCCGGTAAGCGTGTCACTGCCGTCATTGAAGGATACCGCCAGCGTCTGGAGGAACGGATAGAGCGTGACAGTAACCACAAAGAGCATAAATATCGTGTTGAATGTATGAAATACAACCGGCTCAATCCGGCTTGAACCTTTGGTCACGGCTTTCATATGGGCTTCCTCCTCTATAGTAATCGCTCTTCGCCGAGGCGTTTTGCGACATTGTTTGCGATGAATACGAGAATGACACTGACAATCGTTTTGAAGATCCCTGCCGCCGTAGCTAGCGAGTAGTTACCCATAGCCAGACCATACTTCACTACAAAGATATCAATGGTTTGCGAATAGTCCACAGTAAGTCCGTTGCCCAGCAGATATTGAAGCTCGAAGCCGGCATCGAGAATATGTCCAATGTTCATAATCAGCAAAATAACGAATGTTGCCTTGATTCCCGGAAGCGTGATATAACGCATCTTTTGAAAACGTTTCGCGCCGTCAATGGAAGCTGCCTCGTAGAGGGAAGGATCGATGGAGGTAATAGCAGCCAGATAGATAATCGTCCCCCAGCCCACCTCTTTCCACACGTTCGATGCCCCGATAATGCCCCAGAAGTATTTCCCTTCACTGAGCCACATAATCGGATCTTTAATCAGGTGAAGCTTCATTAGAACGACATTGACAATCCCGCCGTCGATGGAGAGTGAAGTGGATACAATCCCCGCAGCGATAACCATGGACAGAAAGTGCGGCAAATAAGAAATCGACTGAACCGCGCGCTTGAAGAACTTGAGCTTGATCTCATTCAGCAGCAGAGCCAGACCGATAGCCGTAACCGTACCCAGTACAAGGTTGATAAAACTCATCGCAATGGTATTGCGAAGCACCAGCATAAAGGTATCATCAGAGAATAAAAACTTGAATTGCTGTAAGCCTACCCATTCCTGCTGGCCGAAGGACACCGCCGGGCGGTAATTCTGAAAGGCCATGAGCCAGCCCCAAATGGGAACATAGTTGAAGATAATCAGATAGAGTGCAATGGGCACGGACATAAAAATAAGCTGTTTCTGTGTTTTCAGTGTTTTCCAGCTGAGTTCCACACCGATTTCCGGATCGATTTTGCTTTTTCGGGTCTTCTGTTTTTTGACCTGTTTGTCCAGTACGGCATCAGACATGTTGTATTCCCTCCTGTAAAAATCATTCTCTCCACGTTGTCCTATTCACGCATTCCTATTTAGGAAGAGCGGGAAACAGCATTTCCCGCTCCTATTTCTGTATTGAATGGTTTATTTAACGCTCCATTTTTCGATACGCTGCTGAATGCCTTCATTCATCCGGTCTTCATAGGCCTTGATGTCCAGCTTGTGGATTCTGTCCACATAATCCTGCCACACGCCGTCGAACTCAGCAGGGCTGGCCATAATGGCTTTCGGCAAATACTTAATCATGAGGTCATTCAGCTTGGACTGTGCGAGCTGTGCCGGTGAACCATCCTTAAGCACGATGGAATACGCAGGGAAGTAGATATTGTTCTCTTTTGGTTCCTTGAAGAATTCGGACCATGATTTCTTGTTGTACGCCTTCAGAATCTTCTGGTCATAAGGCTTCAGGCTGTCGAAGAATTCCTGAGGCTGTGTACCGGCATCTGCTGCGTTGCCGTCGCTGTACGTACCTTGAATCTTAGGCATGTAACCGAACATCCCTGAGATTTTGTTAGCAACCTGCCAGCTGGTCTGATCCGCATTGGCCCGTTGCTCAGGTGTACGGTAGAAGGAGCCGTCTGCATTCACTTCATAATCTTCGCCTTTCACGCCCCATTGAAGCGTCTTCTGCCAATCCTCGGTAATCATCTTATCCCAGAATTTGATAATGCGGACAGGGTCCTTGGCATTGATCGAAATTCCGAATCCGCGGTTGGTGCCGACCGCTCCGCGGTCACGATACCATTCTTCTGCGCCCGGATAGAGCAGAGGGAAGCCGATATACGTATTTTCCAGCTTGCCTTGGGAGATCAGGGATTTCTCGCCGTCCTGGAAGTTCCAGTGCTGGTCAAACATCCCGATCACCTTGCCGCTTGCGATTTTGGCCAGATACTGGTCATAGTTCTGAACGAAGGCTTCCTTGTCCATCAAGCCTTGAGCGTTGATATCATTAAGCTTCTTGTAATAGGTCTTGGAGATATCCTTGTCGGCAAAAATCTGTGCTACATTGTTGTCTACAATAACGGCCCCGTCATTCGGATGTCCCGACAGATGCTCTGGGGGATTCTGCAGCGGGAACACGCGCCAGTCGAAGTTGAGCGATTCGAACCCGATCATATCCGGGTGTTTTTCTTTATATTTGGCAATGATATCGAAGTACTCATCCAGGGTCTTGGGAGTTGGGTAGCCCATTTCCTCCAGCACGCCTTTTTGCAGCCAGAAGCCTGGTCCCTGGTAAGTTGGCTCGGTAATTTTACCTTGATAGACGCCATAGCTTGGCAGTACGTAGATGTGGCCGTCACTCTCATCCTTGATCTGGTTCCAGACCGCACCGTAATGCTTCTTCAGGTTGGGCGCGTACTTCTCAATCAGATCCTCAAGCGGAATGTAAGCCTTGGCATTGATTAATTTGTCGTCACCCGACAGGATATCCGGGTAATCGCCTCCGGCAATCATGACCCCGAGCTTCTGCTGCAGGTCACCGACCAGGAATTCCTGGTTGAAGGTGATTCCGGTCTCGTCTTTGATCAGCTTCAGAATCTTATTGTCAGGCGTTGGCTGTTGTCCGGGACCGTTCATGAATACCGAGAACGTTACCGGAGCCGTGTCGTCTCCGGCTGCTGCCGGGCTGGCGTTTCCTCCAGTGGCGGTATCCTTGGTGCCGGTGTTGCTGGTGTTATTGCTTGATCCACAGCCTGTCAATGCCAGTGTGAGTGCTAATACACCGGCCGCAGCGGCTGCTGCTGAACGTTTTGCCGTTTTGTGCATGTTGTTATGCCTCCCCTTTTTGGCTAATCGCTTATGCTTCTAATTTCTCCTGGTGACAACTTTAATTATACGTTTTCAGAATGCGCTTACAATTCATAGAATATAGGTCTTCCCCCCTGAAAATTCATAAAAAGAAAACGCTTGCTTGCATCTCGGCAGCGGAATTGCCGTTCTTTCAGAGCTGGCTGCGCTTGGGGATGAGCCTGCTTACGGCCTGCAAGGGTTGCCGGATTTTGGCGGAATCCGGCGGATTCCGGCGAAATCAAAGGCATTAATGCTCTTCATTTGGTATACGCGCCGCCTCCAGTCCCATTGTGATCGGTTTTTCGACTACATTTGGCCTGCGCGCCGCCCCCTGGTCCGATTGTGGTCGGTTTTTCGATTACATTTGGCCCGCTCGACGTTCTAGCCAACCACGCACGCAAAAAGGACTGGCGCAAATACGCCAATCCCACATTACTATACTATCCTATTCGTCAACTAGCCAGCCTAATATTAATCTACCCGGTGAAGGTATACGAACTGCCCGCTTCTCCAGCGAACGATACCGGAGCCAGTCCCGGGCCTTCCAGGCGGCATGTGCCGGATACCGTACAAGTAACAATCACTTCAGTAACATGTCCGTCCGCCCACGAGAAGTCCAGCGTATAGCCGCCTCTTGCCCGCAGTCCCTTGACACTGCCCTCGTTCCAGCCCGCAGGCAATGCAGGCAGCAATCTGATCCTATCTGTATGACTCTGCAGCAGCATCTCCGCGATGCCCGCTGTTCCTCCGAAGTTCCCGTCAATCTGGAACGGCGGATGGTTATCGAATAGATTCGGCAAGGTGGAATGCTCCAGCAGCGCCCGTACATTCGTATAAGCCTTGCCTTCATCCTGGAGCCGCGCCCAGAAATTAATGATCCACGCCCGGCTCCAACCAGTATGTCCGCCGCCGCTAGCAAGTCTGCGTTCCAGCGTCGTACGGGCCGCTGCCGCCAGCTCCGGCGTATGCTCCACTGTGAAGGCATCCCCCGGATATAGTGCAAACAGATGCGAGATATGCCGGTGCCCTGGCTCTACCTCTTCATAATCCTCCATCCATTCCTGAATCTGGCCGTATTTACCGATCTGCGGCCCCGGCAAGCTGTTCAGCGCTGAGCGGAGCTCTTCGCAGAATGCCTCGTCCCGTCCGATGATTTCTGCGCTCTGAATGCAGGCCTTGAACAGCGCCTCAATAATCTGGAAGTCCATGGAGGCTCCGGCACACAGCACGCCCGATTCCCCGCCGGGAAGCTGGTACGTGTTCTCCGGCGAGACGGACGGGCAGGTAATCAGCCGGCCCGATTCATCCTCTATCAAGTAATCCAGCAGGAACTGTGCAGATTCCTTCATTGTATCGTAGGCATTCGCCAGATAATGGCGGTCCTGGCTAAACCGGTAATGCTCCCACATATGCAGACACAGCCAAGCAGCTCCCAGCGGCCAGAACGATGCAGGCAGGTACGTATCCTGCGGAGCAGTATCTGCCCAAATATCCGTATTGTGGTGTGCTGTGAAGCCGCCACAGCCGTACATCACCTTGGCGGTCACCCGTCCCGGTTCCCGCATCCGTTCGATCAGATCGAACAGCGGCTCATGGCATTCCGCCAGATTGCAGAGTTCAGCCGGCCAGTAATTCATTTGCGCGTTAATGTTAATCGTGAATTTGCTGTCCCAAGCCGGGGTAAAGCTGTCGTTCCAGATGCCCTGCAGATTCGCAGGCAGAGAGCCGGGACGGCTGGAAGCGATCAGCAGATAACGGCCATATTGGAAATAAGTCGAGATCAGTCCGTGGTCTTCCCCCCCCTGCCGGAACCGATTTAACCGTTCACTGGTTGGCAGTCCGCTCAGCTCCGGGTTCTCCGGCAGTGTCAGCGTGGTCCGGCTGTATAGGCTGCGGTAGTCCCCGACATGGCGGGCAAGGAGCTTATCATAAGGAACGCTGCTTAGCTCTTCAAGCTGCCGCTTGGCATGCAGCGCCGGATCAGGATGGCGGAACGTAGTTCCTGCGGCAAGCAGCAGCGTAACCGAGCTCGCACCCTCCACCAGCACATATTCGCCGATGTTACGGCAGGTTCCGTCTTCTGTGACGGCCTTCAATACGGCAGCGAAGGAGTTGCCCCCGCGCCCGCCACATTCTCCGCCCATCACCAGCCCGCTGTCATTCCATTTCTCGGTCTTCTCCAGCATTCTCCAGTTCTGGCGGTTGAATCTGGCCTTCAGGGTGATTGCGTTCTTCCGGTCAGCGGTAATCCGCAATACGATGGCTTGATCCGGGAAGCTGGCGAACAGCTCACGGGTATACCGCACTCCGCCGGTGGAATAACTCACCTGGGATACACCGGATTCGAGATCAAGCTCCCGCTGATAGTCCTGAGCAGGCTGCTCATGTCCGCCGAACGACAGTAGCAGGTCGCCAAGCGGCAGATAATGGCGCTGTGCTTCCGGCAGCCCCACCATCGTCATGCCCGCCAGCTCCTCCGCCTCCTTCAGCTTGCCTTCCAGAATCAGCTGCCGGAGCTTCGGCAAGTGGGGCAGCGCATCTTCATTGTTGCGGTCACGCGGACCTCCGTACCATACGGAATCCTCATTAAGCTGCAGCTTCTCCTCAGCCACCCCGCCAAAGATCATCGCCCCGAGCCGGCCGTTGCCGATCGGCAGCGCCTCATTCCAATTCTGTGCCGGTTCACTATACCATAACCGCTGGCTGTGTTCCTTGCTTTTCATTACAATTCCGCTCCTTCGTAGTTAGTCAGTTCCACCCGTTAGTCCAGCTTCATCCGTTAATTCAGTTCCACCAGTGCCTTGATCACCTTGGATTCAGGATTCAGCCAGCTCTCGAACTGCCCGGTCATCTCCCCGAATGAGCAGCGGTGGGAAATATAGCGGTCCACATCAATATAACCGTCCCTAATGGCGTTAATCACCCGCTCGAAGTCCTCGCGGGTCGCATTTCTGCTGCCCTGCACCGTCATCTCACGGGCATGGAAATCGGGGTCACTGAAGGTAATGTTCCCTTTGACCAAGCCGACATAAGTCAACGTACCGCCATGCCCGACCAGTCCGAAAGCCCCTTCCATAGAAGAGATGTTGCCGGTGGAATCAATGACATGCGGCAGGAAATTGCCGTCTGTAAGCGCCGATAACTGTTCTTTCGGCTCCTTCAGGGCGCTTACCGTATGCTCTGCCTGCGCCCAGCCCTTGCAGAAGGCCAGGCGTTCATCGTTGACATCCATCGCAATGACCTTCGCCCCAGCGTACCGGGCCATGGCCATCACGCCCAGTCCTATCGGTCCGGCCCCGATCACCAGCACCTGCTCCCCCTCACCGACACCCGAGCGCCGCACCGCATGGGCACCGATCGCCAGCGGCTCCAGCATGGCCGCCTGATCCAGCGTCAGCCCGTCTGTCTTCAGCAGATTGCCTACAGGCAGACTCACCCGTTCCCGCATTCCGCCATCCAGGTGAACACCGAACACTCTCATTTTTTGGCAGCAATTCGTTTTACCGCTCAGACAGGCCCGGCACTCTCCGCAATGCAGATACGGAATGACACTGACCTGGTCACCGGCCTGTAGCCCTTGCGGGTTGTCGCCAATGCGCTCAATAATCCCTGCCAGCTCATGCCCCAGCACACGCGGATAAGTGAAATAAGGCTGGTTCCCCCGGTAAGCATGCAGGTCCGTCCCGCAGATCCCGATCCGGCGGATGCTTACAACCGCTTCCCCGTCCACCAGCTCCGGCTCCGGCAGATCATCCCTGAATACGAACTTTCCGATCTCTTCACAAATAATTCCTTTCATTATAAGCGCTCCCTGTTCCGGCTTGGTGCTTCGTTCCATTCTGCCCGGCCGCTCGGCCAGGTCGCCCCGTCGATCGGCTTCAGAATATCGCGTACTTCTGCCAGTAATTGTTCATTGATCGGCTCTTCGGTCCACTTAATATTGTTGCGGATATTGGCTGGTGTCGCTGTGCTGACCAAGGTCGTAGGAATCTGCTCGTTCGCGGTGGAGAACTGGACCGCCAGCTTGGCGATGTCTTCTCCCTTGTCCCTGCAATACTCAGCGGCGCGCTGGCATGCGGCCTGAATCTCCGCTCCTGCAGGATGCCAATCCGGCACCTTACGGTTGCTAAGCAGCCCCATCGAGATGGGCGACGCATTCATCAGCCCCGTGCCGCTCTCCTCCAGCAGCGGAAGGAGCCGCAGCAGCGTGGTATCGTTGAGCGAATAATGGCAATAGGACAGAATGACATCCAGCTTGGTCTGCGGCAGCACCTTCTCGAACACACTCAGCGGCAGGCCGCTGACGCCGAAGTAACGGATTTTGCCCGCCTGCTTCAGCTCTTCCAGCGCCGGAATTCCCTCCTCCATCACCTGCGTAAGCGAGCCGAATTCAACATCATGCAGCAGCAGAATATCCAGGTAATCTGTGCCCAGTCTGCCCATACTCTCTTCCGCACTGCGGATGATCCGCTCTCTGGAGAAATCGAATTCCCCCTCGCCGTAACGTCCGGCCTTCGTGCTCAGGATATACTTGTCGCGCGGTACCGTCTGGAGTGCCTCACCCAGCACGGTCTCCGCCTTCATCAGGCCGTAGTAAGGGGAGACATCAATGAGGTTAATCCCCAGATCAATCGCCGTATGAACCGTGAGGATAGCCTCATCCTTCGGAACCTCCCGGAATACACTGCCCAGCGAAGAGGCCCCGAAGCTTAATGCGGAGACATCCAGTCCCGTATTGCCCAGCTTTCTGTATTTCATATCGCTCAACCTCCTATAATTAGTGAATCCAGCTTATAAAATCTAACAGCATTCGCTCCAAATACCGGCTCCATCTCTTCCGCAGACAATCGTCCTTGCAGTGCTGTGCGCAGAATCCCCACAACCTCCTCATAGGTTGCCGCCATCAGGCACACAGGCCAGTCGCTGCCGAACATCACCCGCTCGGGTCCGAACAGCTCCAGCACGGCATGAACGTAAGCAGTGAAATCCTCCTGCTTCCAGCCCTGGAGATCTGCTTCAGTGACCATCCCGGACAGCTTGCAGTAAATTCCCGGATGCCCCGCAACCTCTGCCATTTGGCTTCTCCACGGCTCCAGGCTACCCGATGCAATCGGGGGCTTGGCCAGGTGATCAATGACTCCCCGCAGTCCCGGAACCTGTTCCAGCATCTCAATGAGCTGCGGAAGCTGATCGGCCAGCACCAGCAGGTCTACCGGCACATCCCGCTCCGCAAGATATGAGAGCGCTTCTATATAAGGCCGGGTCAACAGCACACCGGGGTCTGCCATCTCCTGAATCATCACCCGCAGCCCGGTGAACTTCGGATGCTTGTTGAGACGCTCGAAGTCCGCCTGGAAGGAAGGGCTTGCAAGATCCAGCCAGCCGATTACGCCTGCAACAGAATCCGCCTGCCCGCTCAGTCCCAGAATGTATTCCGTCTCCTCCACCGTAGGCGCAGCCTGTACGACAATCGTCTGGCTGATCCCGTGCTTCATTAGCTCAGGCTCCAGATCAGCGGGCAGATAATCCCGGAACAGCACCGGAATCTCCGGCGTAATCCAGCCATAATCATCCCTGTCTATCTTCCAGTAATGCTGGTGAGCATCAATATACATGATAACGCCTCCATTCCACCTTATTGTAAACATCCGATAAAGGAATAAAAATAGCTAAAACAAACAAATCTATACCTTATTTTGATATGATGTGGGTAAGAATACAGAGATGTAACACAGGGGGCGACTTCATGGAACCGATCCGCAGGCATTTTGACCATCAATTACCGGTTACGCTGCTGCTGGACTATAAGGAAACGAAAAGCCCGCAGCGCGAGCTGCCCGACCACCAGCATGACTGGTACGAATTCATTTACGTATACGGCGGCAAAGGAAGCTTTTTCATCGATCAGACCTTTTACGAGATGCATCCGGGCGACATCATTGTCGTTCCCGGGAATACGGTGCACCGGGGATTTCCCGACAATGAGGAGCCGGTGACCTCCTCTGCCCTTTTTTTCAGTCCGGCTCTGATTCATAACCTTACCTACAGTGAGTCTTATCCCTATCTGAAGCTGTTCGACGCTGCCAAGACAAACAAGCAGTACAAGTATACCCTGTCTCCTGAGCATGCTGAAATTCTGCAAAATGATATCGATGCGATCCACTGGGAACACGAGCAGAATCAGCCGGACGGCGGGCAGGCGCTTACGCTGCTGCTTCATCTTACACTGCTGCATCTGAACCGCTACTGCCTGCCGCAAGCCGCCGAGCCGGTTGCTTCCAATCCCGTGCTGCCGGAGTGGTTCCGTGAGGCGCTCAGGGATATCAACGATCATCTGGATCAGCCGCTGGAGCTAAGCTCTCTGGCTGCGCGGGCGAATATCTCACCGGCCCATTTCAGCCGGGTCTTCAAGCAGCGTCTGGGCATGAATGTGACGGATTATATTGCGACGAAGCGGATTTTTGCCGCCAAGGACAGCCTGCTGCAATCAAGCTATACCATCGAGCAGATTGCCATGGCCTGCGGCTTCGAGAGCCTGCCCCATTTCTACCGTACATTCAAAAGAATCACCAGCATGACACCCGCCGCCTACCGGAGAAATAGCAGATCGTATTGAGGCGCTCTTCAATCTGCATACGCTGCACGGCCATCCTGCGCACGGGAGAACGGGCGGCCGCTGCCTTCGTGTCCCTCCGCATCGAGATATACCGTATACTCTTCCTCCTCTACCCGGAACAGGGGAACGAATGATTCCTGCTGGGCCGGGCCGACCCGGGCAAGCAATACGTTGCCGTACTTCACTGCCGCCAGATGCTCCGCACCGGGGAGCGGCACCCGATGCAGAGCTGCTGCGATTTCGATTTCAATGCGATCCTGGTCCGCAAACACCCGCTCTATGGCATAATACCCATTCTCCCGCTGAAGCACCTGCGGTACAGAGTTAATGGTCACTGCCGCGACTGCCTGCTCCTTCAAGATCAGCTTGAAGACTGTGGGCCCTACGGCCTTAATCTGAAGCGTGGATAATAGCCCGTCCGGGAACCGGGACTCTTGAATAATCTGCAGGTTCTTATCCTTCCAATTCAAGGTAGAGGAGATGAATGCGTTCAGCAGCAGTGCATCCCCGCTTTTGAACCAGATGTTCTTCTGAAGCTCACTCATCGCCTCGACTCCCGATGCGGTACAACACCAGAAGGTATCATACGGTCCGCTGAACGTCTTGGACACGCCGCAGCCCAGCGGCTGATGATACTGCGAGAGCCCTGTGCTGCTGCTTGCACTGTTTAATATGGCGTTGTACTTCAGGGACTCCAGATGATCGAGATATTCCACAGAACCGGACCACTCCAGCAGCCGCTCCAGAATTCTCTCTGTATTATGCGCACAGCAGCTTTCGCTCTCGCCGCCGGTCAGCGCATCGCCCAGCTCGCCATAAGCCCCCCAATGCTCGGACCGCTCAGATACTCCGCCCGGGATATAGTCCGTTGCCTTTGAGCTGTTGTTCCCGTTCGCAAACGTCCTTCCCTGCAGATACGCATAGAAATGAATTGCCGCCGCCTGGTACTTGTCTTCTCCGCTGATGTTATACCGGTGCATGGCCGCGAGCACCATAGGCAGATGCGTATTCGCATGCAGATTCTCAAGCACATCTGTCCCGGCCTCCAGCGGATGTAGGAGATAAGGCCGGTCAAATTGATTCGCCAGCTCAAGAATTTGCCGGTCGCCTGTTACTTCATACAAAGTGTAAAGAGTATCCCCCATGCCCCCGAATTCATTGGCCGGGTTTACCTTCGTACAGCGCAAGATCCCGTCCTTTTTCCAATGGGACAGCTTATCCATACGCTGCTTCACGTAATAAGCCAGATTCCTGGCGAGTGACAGAGCCTTTGGATTGTGAAGATAGAGATAGCAGTCCACCAGACCTTGCATGATTTTGTGCAGTGTATAATAGGGCGCCCAGACGTTCCGGTCCTCTTCCGCTTCGAGTATATCCAGCTTCTCCTCTTCAAAGGCACTCAAATACCCGTTAGGCTTCGCGCAAGCCTCCATTATATCCACAATATGGAACGCCTTTCTCCTTAACGCCTGATCCTGGTCGCCGTGAGCGAATTTGGCACAAGCAGAGAGGTAATGTCCGGCAAAATGTCCGCGCAGCCCGCTCTCCGAACTCTCCCAGCCGCCCAAAGGCTCCGCGTCCGAAGGAAGCCCGGCATTGAGCTTAAAGGTATGCAACAGCCGGTTCAAATCAAATTCGGCAATATAATTCTTAACGAGTTGTCTGCGGGAAGCAAATTCATGGTCGGTTAACCTCACTTCATCCAGACCAAAGTTCTTAAACACAAGGCACCTCGATTCTATCGTGCAAATGTTATTTTAACCCCGTCTCAGCTCTGCAGGTCCGCTTCACGGACAATTACAGCTTCCCCTTCATAAGTGACAATGCGGCTTCCCGTATAACCGGCCAGCTCTACGGCAAATTGCCTTACCGCCTGCATTCCGGCATAGTCTCCGGCCCGCTTCCCGATCGTCAGGCTGCGGTCCGCTTCACACCAGCTCAGCTCAATCATGGCATAGGCGCCGGTCTCATAATTATAATTATCGCCTTCATCTTCATACAGAGTGAAGGCTGCATCCTTGCCGCCGTATACCTTGAGTCTCGTCACTGACTCCGGCTGTTCATCCGTATATTGAACGTCGGGACCGAGCGGAACAATGGACCCGGCGCGGACATACAGGGGAAGCGTCTCCAGATCCGCCTTGGCTTCAATCGTCACGCCGCCCTGCAGCCGTTCATCGCTCCAATAATCATACCATTCGCCTTCAGGGAGGTAGACCCGGCGCTGCTTAAGAACCCCCTCAAGCTCGCGGGAGCCGGGACCGTAATACATGGCCTCTGTCACAGGAGCCACCATGAAGGCCGGACCGAACATGAACTGGTCGCCGATGGCATGGACCTGCACATCCTCGCGGTAATCGAAGGCCAGCGCACGGAACATAGTATAGCTGCGGTGTGCCACAGCTCCGGCCAGAGAGTAGATATATGGCATCAGCCTGTAACGGAGCTTCAGATAGTTCACCAGCGTGTCATACATCAGCTCACCCTCCTGGCCGAACTGCCATATCTCTCTGGGCGTATCCGTGCCATGGGAACGGAACATCGGCAGGAAGGCTCCTAGCTGGAACCAGCGGACATATAGCTCCCGGTAGCCCAGATCAGCAACACCTTCGTCATAATCCCCGCTCCAGAACCATTGCTCCTTGTGATTCTTCACGAAGAACGCCCCGATATCCAAAGTCCAATAAGGCGAACCGGTCATGCAAAAGTTAAGGCCGTCTGCAATCTGCTTCCTCAGCGTCTCCCAATTGGCGGCTATATCGCCTGACCATGTAATCGTGCCGTAACGGTGCTGTCCTGCGAACGCGGAGCGTGTCAGATTGATCACCCTTTTCGCTGAGGTCGCTGCACGCTGGCCTTCATAGATGCCTTTGGAGTGCTGCATGGAATAGGCATTGATCAAGCCCGGATCGAGATACCGCTTCGATTCTGCCGTATTAATCAGCAGACGCTGCTCCGGCTCCGGCTTGACCGCGCCCTTCCAGTCCGCTTCGAACGGCTCGGTGCAATCGCACCACCAGGCATCAATGCCGTGGGTGAACAACCCTTCGTTGGCCTGCTTCCAGTACAGTGCACGAGCCTCCTCCGAGAAGGCGTCATACGTCGCCTGATTGCCGAGCAGGAAACCGCGTGCCTTCATCTCTTCATGATTCTCCCCGCCCGCGCCCATAATCGGCCAGATGGATACCATCAGCTTGGCGTTCATAGCGTGCAGGCTGTTCATCATCTGCGAGGGATCGGGGAAGCGCTCAGGATCGAAAGTCTTTTGCCCCCACAGATTACCCGTCCAGGACTGCCAGTCGAGTACGATACAGTCGAGGGGAAGCGAACGTTCACGATACTCTTGCACGGTGGCAAGGAGTTCCGCCTGGGAGACGTATCTTTCCTTGGACTGCACATACCCGAAGGACCACTTCGGCAGCATTGGCGCTTCTCCGGTCAGATAGCGGATTCCCGCCGTAATCTGATCGAATTCCGGACCATAAATGAAATAGTAATCCATCTCTTCATCCGCATCGCTCCAGAGGTACGAGCCAAAGGCATCATCATGAAAAGTCATATAAGATCCCGAATCTACCAGAATCCCGTAGCCGCGTGTAGACACCAGTACCGGTACAACCGCCTTCATATTCTGCTGGTACAAGTATTGCTGCCGTCCCCGGAGGTTCATCATCCCCTCTTCATGGGAGCCGAGTCCGTACAGGGCCTCCCCTTCCTGCCATTCAAATTCCAGCTTTGTATGAAAAGCCTCCCGATCCAGCCTCCGGTTAACCCCCTCCGCTCTGGCACGCAGACCATCTGCACCCTGCCCAGTCTCGACCGTGTCTGCTGAGGCATCGAAGACTGTATGATAGACCTCTGTGCGCTCCAGGGTTTTGCCGCCTCTGGCCGGCTCCCGTGTCAGCAGTGTGCCGTCCGCAGCTCTGTAGCTGAAGGCACAGCTCTCTTTATCCACTTCAATCATTAGCTGTGCCGTTGATATCTGCAGATGGCCAGGCAGTTCTGTGATAGTGTAAGGTACGGTCTCGGCTTCTGGCCGGCTTACCACCATCAGACTCTCTTTACCGCTCAGCTCAGCATTCAGCGTATAGCGGATTCTGGCAATCCCCGGCGTACACCAGCCGATATGCATTATTCCCTCACTAGTCTCCAGCCTTACGCCAGCCTCTCCGGATTGAACAGTTATCAGTTTCATTATGGTTCCACCCTTCCTTATGACTTCCTCTGTTTATAATGATATTATTATTGATAACGGTTCATCTACCATATATTTGCGCGATATCATCACAATATAGCGATTCAGAGGAGGGCATCATGTACGAACACCGTTACCGGGAGAACAAGCTGCACGGCCAGCCGGAATTCCCGCTGCATATCTACCGGGTGGAGCATCAGGCCCGCGTGCATTCCATTCTTCCGGTGCACTGGCATAACGAAATGGAGATGATCTATCTGGCAGAGGGCAACGCTACCTTCCATATTGAGAGCCGCGAGTTCTCCATTCAGGCTGGAGATGCCCTGATCGTTCATCCCGGTGAGCTTCATTCGGGCATGGACACCGCAATGGGCGGCACCTGTTATTATTCCATCGTGTTCAAAAGCTCCTGGCTGTCTTCGCCGCAGCCCGACCGCGTACAGGAGCTGTTCCTGGACCCCGTCCTGCAAGGGAAGGTCCGGCTTCCCGCTCTGTTATCTGCTGCAAATGCCGCCCACTCCCCCTTGCTTCAGCTGATCAGGGAGCTGTTAAGCCGCTATGAGCGTAAGCCCGGGGCATACGAAATGAGCCTGAAGGCGCTCTTACTGCTGTTCATCGCAGACAGCTATCAATACGGGCTGACCAGGCTGAACCCGGCTGCGGAGACACGGCACGGCCGGGAATATAACCGGCAGATCCGGGAGGTGCTGAGCTATATGGAGGCGCACTCCCGCGACAGGCTGGAGCTGGATCAGCTTGCCGCCGTGGTAGCGCTGAGCCGCTCGCATTTCTGCAAGTTTTTCAAGGCTCAGACAGGGATGCGCCCGATGGAGTATCTGAATTATATCCGCATCAGCCAGGCGGCCAGTCTGCTCCGCAGCGGATCATACAATGTGCTGGAGGCTGCACTGGAGTCAGGCTACCAGCATGTCAGCTATTTCTCCAAATGGTTCAAGCATTATATGAACATGACCCCCTCAGAGTACAAGGCCCGGTATTCTTCCGGCGTGTAGCAGCAGGCTGAGAGCGTACGCTCTACGATGTGAACGACAAAACAGCAGCACCGGGAACACGCTCCCTGGTCCTGCTGTCTGTGTCATGCCTGGTCTGATGCCTCCGGTCTATTCCAGTGTAAATGAAGCAAACTGAGCGCCGCCGCCTCCGGTGTATGTGAAATACAAGGCCTGCACGCCGTCCGGAATTTCCACTTCCGCAGCATATTTTTTCCAGACATTAGTGAAGCCTACCGGAATAGAAGCAAGCGCAGGTCCGTCCCAAGCCGTCTTCACCTGGAACTCCCCATGGCAATATCCCCGCACCTTGATAGAGACCCGGCTAACTCCCTTGCAGTCAAAATACTTGAACCCGGCGGTCGCCGACTCCGTCATGTTGGCAATATAGCCAACCTCTTCGTCGCCGTCTCTGCCGTCCTGGGTAATCTTCGGGAACCTGCTGTCCATCCACGCACCCACCTTGCCAAACCCTCCGGTATACATCTCCTGATCCTTGGTGAACAAATGACAGGCCAGGTATGCCGGATATTCTCCGCGTCCCTCCAGCGGGCCGCCGTTCGGGCCTGAGGTTGTAATCTCCACCTGCGGGATGGTGCCGTCTTCACGGAACGTAATCGGCTCGATGCAGCCCTGGCGCGAGAACGCGGTCCCGTTGGTATGCCGGTGATAGAAGATATACCACGCTCCATTAACCTCCACGATGCTGCCGTGGTTATTGCCGCCGTAATACATCGTCCGGTCCGCAGGCTTATACGTATCGATATGCAGATCACAGTTGCTCACAATGACTCCCTGATACACGAAATCCCGGGTAGGATGACTGCTGGTGGCATAACACAGCTCATGCATCGAGATGGAGGAATAGATCAGGTAGTAGATATCTCCTCTTTTGCGGATGGAAGGGGCCTCGAAGAACTCATAGCCCTCGAAGCCGGTTCCCTGGCTGTAAGGCTGGCTCGGTGCAACGAACACTGGCTCTTCAATAATCGTAAGCATATCGGGACCCAGTACGGTAGCCATCGCGCCGTGTCTGGACTTGTCGCCGTATCCGCAGAAGCCGGTATACAGGTAAGTGGTGTCTCCTTCGGTCAATACCCCCGGGTCAAACTGCGGCTCATCGCCTTCCCGTTCGCCCAGACGCGTGCCGTCCCCGTAGGTGACATAGCCGTAGAATTCATATTTGCCGCCCGGCTTATCGCAGACCGCTACTGATACGACAGAAACCTTGTCCAGTACATAGTAGAGATAGTAGCGCCCGTCCGGTCCCTGCGTCACATCCGGTGCATAGAGACACATGCTGCCTTCCGGGTTGAGCGGGTCATCTGTCGTCTTGTAGATCACCCCTTCATACTGCCAATCGCCCAGATTGTCCTCCGGCGCTGACCAACAGACGTAGTCGTTCAGACAGAAGGCGTGTCCGTTGAACCGGTCATGCGAGCCATAGACATATACTCTTCCTTCAAAAACATAAGGCTCCGCATCCGGCACATACTCCCAAGAAGGCAGATAGGGGTTAAATCCTTGTTGTTGTGTCATTCTATAATCCTCCATTTGTTATATAGATTGTCGTTGTTAATTTTTCATTCTGGGATGGCCGTGACTCCAGACTAAGCAAGCACTGTCACCTGTATCGTGCAGTCGGCGTAATCCGGATGTACATCTCTCTCCCCGGCCACATCGAGCAAGGGTACGCCGTTACTGTTGTAATGGACTCTGTGGATCGCCGAGCATCTCGTTCCATGCTTCACCAGCTGCTCTTCCCCGTGGTAGAGGACTAGCGTAGTACCATCTGTATCCTGGAAAAAGGAATTATGCCCCGGACCATACACCCCGTCCAGCGAATAATAAGAAAGTGCCGGCGTGCCCGCCTTGCTCCAGGCACCGGCATCCAGAACATCGCCGCCCCGTGGAATGCTTAACCAGCCTACCGCATAGGTATATCCCGTTGCCGCCCCGCCGGAATAGGCAATATACACGGTATCTTCCGTCAGGAGCGGATACGGGCCTTCGTTATTGATCGTGCCCTGAACATTCTCCCAGCCCAGCAGCGGACGCGACAGCAGCACCGGCTCACTGGTTAATACCGCCGGGTTCGCTTCATCTACAGTGGCGATGTATAGCATGGAGCCGGTATCCAGCGGCGTTCCGATCCCTTTGCGGTAAGACCAGACTACACAGGAGGTACCGTCTGCCTTGAAATAAGTCATATCCAGCGTAATGCCGTCTGCGGCCAATGGAGTACCGTCCATCCGCTTCACCCGGACCGGCGTGCTCCAATCCCCGGCCTTCATAATATCACCGCCGGGGTTCAGCTTCATCAGATGGCATTGCGGTCCCCATACCTTACCGCCAACAGCGAACAGGATGTACAGCTCCCCGCCGATGACATGGAATTCCGGTGCCCAGAAGGTCTGGATGAAGTTCAGCTCCTCATTCAGGTCCAGAATAACGGCTTCCTGGAAGCCCGGAGCGAATAAGTCCTGCAAGGTATCTGCCACGCGGACATAGATGCCGATATCATTAACATTGTCATTGGTGGCCAGGAAGTAATACCTGCCGTTCCAAGGGAGAATTACAGGGTCTGCATAGCCGCTTGCTAACGGGAACGGCAAGTCGTAAGTGACTAACTTGCCATGTATGGTATGCGTTCCTGGCAAGGTAAAATCAATTCCTCCGGTATCCCAAGCCACCTGCTTATCGGCAGTAGAACCGTCAGAATATAGTGCTGTGGCTCTGACCTTTGTCAATTCATCGGCAGAGTGAACACTGACCTGCTCTGCCACTCGAATACCGGTGTTATGCACCGGGGTCCAGGCAGCCTGAACCTTACGGCCGGCGGGACCGTCCACGGTCAGCACATTCCCCGGACGGGTTCCAGGCAGCGGCTGCGCGGGCCGCTCTACTGTGTAAGCTTCCGCAGGCTCCGGCGGCGAGATCCCTTCCGGCTTCCGCAGGTCGGCCAGCCGGTTCACATAATAGCTGCCGTCATTGTCCTGCCAGCGGATCTCATATCCGCCAGTGCTGTCCAGTGCGCAGACTGCTTCTTTTACATACCGTTCATGGTCTAGCCGGACAAGCCGCTGAGCATCGAAGGTCACCAGATCCGGCGAGGTCCACAGCAGAATCTGCCCTCTGCTCTCCCCGTCATCCTCCCCCGAGGCATCAATTCTTACCGCAATCATCCCGAAAGCACCATCCTGTGTGCGGAACAGATAGGGGTTTTTGAGTCCTTTTTCATGAATCACATTCTTCTCATCCACGGTGGCCACGGCAAATAATAGGCCATAGTTCCGGTTCAGCGGCTGAAATTCGTTAGCGTCATCTGCACAGGCCATATGAACACTGTTGGCGAGAGACCCGGTGTAATCCTGGTTCGGTATGCGCGTGTAGACTGTAAGCTTCATTAGCTCTGCCACCTCATTCATAGCTCTATCACCCTTACCTTGTTATTCATCTTGCAGCATGTCCCTATCAGTATAGAGAAGCTTTTGGCGTGAAGTCCATGACATATAGACACCTAAGTTTGATCTATCCTTAGATTATGGGCCGGAGCCGGAATCCTCTATAAAATATCTGGAAAACGCTTTAATCTCTATACTGCCGCTTATGATATACTTGGGCAAAATAAAATTCACCTGGAGGATGTTATGATGAATACTACAGAGGGCTCTTTTTACACAGGGGAGTACAGAAATATGTTCCTTGAGAACGGACTGCGTCCGGAGGCGATTCAGCAGCGGCTGGAAGATACCTGGAACGAAATATTCTACGGTGCCCCTGATGTCCGGCTCTACCATACTATGGATGAGGATAAGGGTTATATCGTAGATACAGGCAATACCGATGTGCGCACAGAGGGCATGTCCTACGGGATGATGATGGCGGTTCAGATGGATAAAAAGGAGGAGTTCGACCGGCTCTGGAATTTCGCCAAAGTCTTCATGCAGCATACGGAGGGCCGATATAAGGATTATTTCGCCTGGCAATGCAAGTTGGATGGTACACGGTTGTCTCCCGGTCCCGCGCCGGATGGAGAAGAGTTCTTCGCGATGGCACTATTCTTCGCTTCCCGCCGCTGGGGTGACGGAGCCGCGCCGTTCAATTATTCCGAGCAGGCCAGAATCATTCTCCGCGCTTGTGTGCACAAGGGAGAAGAGAGGGAAGGCGATCCGATGTGGGACCCGGAGACCCGGCTGATCAAGTTCATCCCGGAGACTCCGTTCAGCGATCCCTCCTATCATTTGCCGCATTTCTATGATCTGTTCGCCCTGCAGGCGGATGAAGCTGACCGGGCGTTCTGGAAGGATGCTGCTACCCGGAGTCGGGATTACTTGCACCTGGCCTGCCACCCGGTTACCGGGCTGTCCCCGGAATACGCTAACTATGACGGAACTCCGGCGGACCCTCAACCGCATGGCGATTTCCGCCACTTCTTCAGTGATGCTTACCGGGTCGCCGCCAACATTGGGCTGGATTATGAATGGTTCCGCTGCGATCCTTGGCAGGTAGAGCAGTCTAACCGCATTCAGGCTTTCTTCCGCGATATCGATCCGGCTGATTACCGGCGGTATACCATTGACGGGCAGCCGTTCGACGAGCCTTCCCTGCATCCGGTCGGCCTGCTATCCACTCTGGCCATGGCCTCGCTTGCCGCCGATGGCCCGGATGCCGGGCATTTCGTCAAGCTATTCTGGAACACCCCGCTGCGCACCGGAGAACGGCGGTATTACGACAACTGTCTATACTTTTTCACCATGCTGGCGCTGAGCGGGAATTACCGGATTTATAAGTAAAAGAAACTAACTAAAGCTGGCCTCACTGTCCTCCATTGGCCTACTTCTGGCGGGGCAGAGTGAAATCAGGGGCACTTGTGCTCCTGATTTGTTCGTTTAGCCAACTTCTGCTGATATCAGGTGCACTTTTGCTCCTGATTTGTTCATTTAGCCGACTTATGCTGGAATCAGGGGCACTTGTGCTCCTCATTCACTCATTTAGCTAACTTCTGCCGATATCAGGGGCACTTTTGCACCTGATTTGTTCATTTAGCCGACTTATGCTGGAATCAGGGGCACTTGTGCTCCTGATTTGTTCGTTTAGCCAACTTCTGCCGATATCAGGGGCACTTGTGCTCCTCGTTACTCTAATACCATCTCTTTCATTCGCCCATCCAGCCGACTTTTGGCTGCATTAATGGGATTTATCCCTCTCATTTACTCTCCTCAACGAACAATCGCTCCCCCGGACGATGGAGGCAACGCCATCCATCCGAAGGAGCGACTTTCTTATATCCTATCCATTCAACCCCCAACCACATCCGCACGGTATTCCTGCGGCGTGGTTCCGGTCCACTTTTTGAAGACCCGCGTGAAGGATTGCGGGGTGACGTAGCCGATCAGCGAGCCGACCTCGGCGACCTTCAGCTCCCCTCTGCGCAGCAGCTCCTTGGCCTGGCGGACGCGCAACTCCTCGATATACTCGGACAGATTGATTCCCCGTTCCTGCTTGAACAGGCGGGACAGATAGGAGGGATTGAAGTGGATCACATCGGCCAGCCGCACGAGCGACAGGTCCTGGTCGAGATTCTCTTCTATATATATACAGATCCGGTCGATAACACCCGCCGCCCGCTTCTGCTCGCCGCTCCTGCGGACAGAGAACAGATTCCCGGCAGTATCCTCCAGATAGCGGAAGGCTTCTCCCCATGTACGGTGGACCTCAAGCTGCATCAGCCCGCTTGCCCCGATCTCCTGGTCCGCTTCCCATCTGTTCGTATACGACATGAGCATCAGAGCAATGGTGTAATACAGCTCAGTCAAATAAGGGTTGCCCCGCGTACATTCCTGCCCCGCAGGTTCAGCCATCTCCCCGAACAGCCGGAGGAACTCCTCCTTGCGGCCCGCCTCCAGATGCGCAGCCAGGGTCTCCACCTTGTCACGCAGGAAGCGGTCACGCAAGGTATCCGGCAACGCCGCTTCATTCAGCTGCACCTTCTGAACCATCCGCTCCCCGTCCCCGGCCCGGTAATGCTGAACCTGCCTCGCCTTATCGTACACCACAGGAAGCCTGGACCACGCGGACTCCTCCGCACTGAGGGTGATGGCCATCCCGACCTCCAGCGATTCCCTGCAGGACTGCTGAATCAGCTCGAAGGTGCCTTCCAGAAATTTAATCATCTGCTCCAGATCCTCCGGCTGCGAAGCCTCTTCCGTACCGCCCGGCTGAATCAGCCAGATCAGGTCACCGTACCGGTCGATGACTCCAAGGCTGACCGTCCGCTCCTTCAGCAGCTTCTCCGACAGGAACTTGACCGCAAGCGCTGTCTCCCGGCGGTTCATATACGTGCGCGAGGATTCAGGATCACTGATGCTGCCCAGTGCGATCAGGACCGGCCGCGAAGCATCCAGTGGAATGTTCAGACGGATGAAGTCCCCGGCCATATCCTGATCCGCCTTGACGCTGTGAATGAGATGGCGGAAATAATCGCCCTGTGCCAAGGTCTCCAGCGTGTTCAGCTGCTCCTTGGATTCACGGATCAGATCATTCACCTGCATGGTGTCGTTCAATTCCTGTAGCGCACGCATCACTGCTTCAATCAGCTTCGGATAACCTTCATTCTTGAGCACATACTGGACGCCCGGAGCCTGAATCGCCTGGTAGACATAATTGAAGTCGCTGTGTCCGGTCAGGAAGACGATTTTGCATTGCGGCCAGCTCCGGCGGATATGCTCCATCAGCTCCAGCCCGTCCATCTCGGGCATACAGATATCAGACAGCACGATGTCCACCCGGGTCCGGTGCAGCAGATTTAGCGCTTCACGGCCCGAGTAGGCCTTGTAGATATCCAGCTCAAGCTCCATTTTGCCGAAAATTACAGCCAGTCCATCTGTGATAATCTCTTCATCATCAACGATAAGCATCCTGTACATCAGCATTCTCACCTCCAGCTCTAAGCAGGATGGTTACCCTTAGTCCGCCCAGCTCACTCCGGTCCGCCAGCAAGCCGCTCTCTTCTCCGAAGGTTATGCGGATGCGCCGGTGAATGTTCACAAGGCCGGTGGTCTCCGCCTGCTCCTGATAGACATTAAGGGAGTCTTTCAATTGCTCAAGCGTGTCATCGCTCAGCCGGTCCCCGTTATCCTCAACGATAATGCGGATATCCGGGCCTTCCTGCACGAAGCGGACAATGATCAGGCCCTCCATGGCTTTCTTTTCCAGGCTGTGCTTGAACGCGTTCTCAATAATCGGCTGCACAATCAGCCGCGGAACGGGCACCTTCTTCAGCTCCTCCGACAAGGCATCGAACCGGACCCCAATTCTGCGGGAGAAGCGCATGGCCTGAATCTCTGTATACATCCTTGCATGGTGAATCTCCTGCTCCAATGACACCAGATCGGAAGCGTTCCGGGTGACAAACTGGAAGTATTCCCCCAGCATCGTAGTAAGCTGTTCGATCCGCTCGGTATCGCCGGTCTTCGCCATTGTGTTCAGAATGAAGAAGCTGTTATACAGAAAATGCGGGTTAATCTGTGATTGCAGCTGCTTCAGCTCTGCCCGCTGGGCCATAATCTTCTGCTTGTACACCTGGTCGATCAGGGAATGCAGATTGCTCACCATCTGGTTGAAACGGCTGTACAGATAACGGAATTCATCCTTCGACTCATGCTGGATATGAATGTCCAGATCGCCCTGCTCCATTCTCCGGAAGCTCTTCACCAGCGTCAGCATCGGCTTATGAATGAACTTGTAGGTCGATAGTGCAAAAGCTATGATGATGGCAAGCGCAGCCACACCAAACACCCAGGCCCAGGTATAGAATTTGCTCAGCGGATTCTTGATAATATCCTCCGGGATCATCCGGTAGATGGACAAGCCAAGCTCCTGTGAGCCGGTCTGGACGATATAATAAGGCGCACCGGCGATCCTCAGCCTCTCCCCGGAGGCCACCGCGCGGATATCCCGGGCATACTGGGACGGCTCCGCCTGCGCCAGCTCGCCGGTCATGCTGTAGAGCGCGAATCTCGCACTATCGGAGAGCAGCAGCGTTCCACTGCCGGGATACGTATTGAATTGGCCCAGCGCCGCCCGCAGCTCCTGGGTGTCCAGCTCAATCTCGACCGTCAGCAGCGGCTCCGCCCCCTTGATGCCCCGCTGCTTCATCGCACTAAGGTACAGGCCGCCATCCCACTCAATCACCTGGGAACGGCGGTCCCCGAAGACCGAGCGGATCTCGCGGAAGCGCTTCAGTTCAATCTCACGCACGCCGCCGACTGATGATATGGTCCGGCCTATAGTCATAATATGAACCCTGACGTCCTTGATATACGTGCTGCTGTTCTGCACGATGAACAGCCGCTTCATCAGCGAATTCAGATTCTCCGTGCGGTCAATGGTCGGCAGCGTCTCCCAGGTCAGAGCCAGCTTATTCAGATCCTCATCCTCCAGCAGACTGTATTGCAGCAGCTTCATCCGCTCGATCTCATTCTCCATATCATTTAAGTAGAAGACGGTTTGCGCGCTGGCCGAGCTTCGGATATCGCTGCTGGCCGTTTGCACAATCCACTGATACAGATAAGCGGCGAAGACAAGAATAGGCAGCATAATGAGCAGAAAGGTCACAATCAGCCGCAGAAATATCGTATTGCGCAGTGAGTAATCCTTTTTGAACAACAATCCCAGGCCCCCAGCAATCATTTTCACCATTATAGCCTGAATCCGGGGAGAGCCGCAGGCTTATGCATAACTTCCGGGAGGTTAACCTTTGACACTGCCGAGTACAATTCCCTTCACGAAATATTTCTGCAGGAACGGATAGGCCAGAATAATCGGCAGGGAGCCGAGAAAGATCTGGGAAGACTTCAGCGTCCGGTCCGAGATCAGCGCCAGATCAAGCATGGCATCACGCGACATATTCGACAGGTTCTGCTGGATCACTATCGTCTGAATATAGCTCTGCAGCGGATAGTTGGCCGGATTCCCCATGAGCAGCAGGCCGTCGAACCAGCTGTTCCAGTGCTCCACCATCGAGAACAAGGCCAGTGTAGCCAGCGCCGGCTTGGAGATCGGCACGAAGATGGACCAGACCGTCCGGAAGTGGCCCGCCCCGTCAATCAGCGCCGCCTCTTCCAGCTCCTTCGGAATCTCCCGGAAGAAGTTAAGCAGCAGCACCACGCTGAACACAGGAACTGCGCCGGGCAGCACCAGCGCCCAGATGGAATCCAGCAGGCCATACTCCTTGAGCGTGGTATACCAGGGAATCAGCCCGCCGTTGAACAGCATCGTGACGAAGAAGGCCCAGGCATAGACGCTGCGGAACCGCAGAGCGTGTGATTCCTTGGATAGCGGATAGGCCACGAGGATCGTCAGCAACAAGTTCAGCGGCGTGCCGATGCCGATCCGTGTCAGGGAGACAAGCATCGACTGCCAGAATTCTGTGCGGCTCATCGTATACATATACGAGGCGAATGTGAAATCTACCGGCCAGAGCCTGACATACCCTGCGGAAGCCGCCGCGCTGGAGCTGAAGGACACCGCTATAATATGAATAAGCGGGAGGATACAGAGCAGTGAGACCAGAATCAGAACGGTTGCGTTCAATACCGCAATCCCGTCAAAGCGTTTTTTGGGGCGAATGGGAGTCCATTCCTCCGGTTTAGGCGTTAGCTGTTGCTCCAAGGGTACTCCCTCCTCTAAAAAATCCGGTATTTGGCGAAACGGTAAGCCAGGAAATACGAGCTGGAAATTAAGGTAAGCGATATGATCGATTTAAAGAAGCCGACGGCAGTCGCTACGCCGTATTGTGCGTCGAGCAGACCGATCCGGTAGACGAAGGTATCCAGGATATCCCCGCTCTCATAGACCTGCGGACTGTACAGATTGAAGACCTGATCGAAGCCCGCGTTCAGCAGTTGACCCAGACTGAGTACCGACAGCAGGACGATGACCATGCGTATGCCCGGAATGGTAATATGCCAGGTCTTGTGCCACCGGTTCGCACCGTCAATGGTAGCTGCTTCATAGAGTCCGGGATCAATCCCCGTTATAGCCGCCAGGTATACAATCGTGCCGTAGCCGAAGTTCTTCCACACATCCGAAGCAATCAGCGTGAAGGGGAACCAGTCATTGTCGCCGAGGAAGAATATCTTGGAGACGCCGAACCATCCGAGGAATTCATTCACAATCCCGCCCGATGGAGACAGAATATCAATCAAGATGCCGCCAAGCACGACCCAGGATAAGAAATACGGCAGATAAATCGCTGTCTGCACAGACCGTTTGATCACATTACTGGCCAGCTCGTTCAGCAGAATCGCGAACACCAGCGGAATAATCAGGCCCAGAATCAGCTTGAGACTTGAAATAAACAGCGTATTCCACAGCACCTGTGTGAAGCTTGGCAGGTTCATCACATATTCGAAGTTATCAAGGCCCACCCACTTCTGATCCCCGAACAAGCCCTTGGCAGGGATGAATTTCTGAAATGCAATCATGACACCGGCCATGGGGACGTAAGAGAACAGAAGGATCATCACCAGTCCCGGCAAAAGCATCAAATGAAGCGGCAGTTCTTTTCGCAGTTTTGTTCTCATCGTTATCCTCCACATCTGCAGGCAAGAATGGAATGGAGGAAGAAAAGGTCGTTTTCTTCCTCCAGGGGCGCCTTATTTCTTAGTCGCTGCGTACCATTCGTTGACCTCTTGCGTAATTTGATCGCCGCCCAGCTTCTGCCAGTCCTTCACGAACTGGTCGAACTTATCGATAGGGTCACCCAGAATGATTTTGACAAACATTTCATTCTGCTGCTTCTCAAGCGTTGTCTTGCGCTCGACCATGGTCGGAGTCAGAGCG
The DNA here is from genome assembly GCF_038000365.1 of Paenibacillus sp. FSL R7-0333. NCBI lineage: Bacteria > Bacillati > Bacillota > Bacilli > Caryophanales > Paenibacillaceae > Paenibacillus > Paenibacillus sp. FSL R7-0333. The sequence goes on along the minus strand of NZ_JBBOBZ010000001.1, from coordinate 2,535,035 downwards.
CCGACGAATTTCTCCTGCAGGAACTGGTCATTCTTGATATACTGGTCAGCTATGCCCATGGAGCCCTGCTCTCCATAGATCCGCTCCCAGCCCCACAGGGAGAAGCCCTCCGTTGAACCTGAAGCATAGGACTCCAGCTTCTCCTGGATCGTCTTGGCTTCACCCTTCAGTGTAGAGAAGTCACCGGCCTTGCGGGCAGCATCAATCTCACGGAACGCATCTACATTCTTCGTGACCGGATACGGCGTAACCGGAGACAGCTGCCAGACACTTTCCGCTTCCGGCGGTGCATAGTACTTATCGAATTCAGCCGTCTCACCCCAGTTCTTCTCCACATGCAGGTTGAACAATTTGATCACCGCTTCCGGGTGGGCGGCGCCCTTCTTAACCGCGAAGAAGCGGGTCGTGCTGAATTTCAGCGGCACCTTCGGCGTGTCGCCCGATTCCGAGACAATCGGGAAGGCCTGCCACTGGGCTTTGGGATCATTGTCACGGTTGAGCTGCAGCGGCCAGATGGAATTCCACTGCTCGCCGTACTCCATCCCAATCTTGCCGGCCGAGATCAGCTCAGAGACCTTGCCGCCGTCCTTCACGCCGAACTCCTGATCCAGCTGCCCCTTCTTGGCCATATCCTGCAACACCTGAAGCGCTTTCTTCACTTCCGGCTGAATGCTGCCGTAGACCAGCTTGCCGGTTCCGTCATCCAGCCAGATGTTCGGATAGGCATTATACCCGGCCATGAAGCCTTCCAGTCCCATCGCCCCGCCCCACAGATCCTTGGTGATGCCAAGGCCATAGGTGTCCTTCTTGCCGTTACCGTCGGGGTCCTTATCAGCGAACGCTTCAGAGATCGCCAGGACATCCGCCATCGTCTTCGGCGGCTGCATACCGAGCTTCTCCAGCCAGTCTGTCCGAATCCAGATATACATCGAGCGTTCAATGGAGGATTCCAGGCTCGGGATAGCCATCAGCTTGCCGTCGAAGGTCGCGGCATCGAATACACTCGTGCCTTCTCCCGACAGCACCTTCTTGGTGAACGGGGAAGCATACTTTTCATATAAAGCTGTCATATCCTCAAGCTGGTCTGAATCGGCCAACTGCTTGAGCTGGGTGGCGTTGACCGGCGTTACATCCGGCAGATCCCCGGAGGCCAGGGTGACATTGATTTTCTGCAAGTATTGATCCGAGGTCTGGCTGCCCTTCACAATCCAGTTATATTTGATCTTGATGCCGAGCTGATCCTCATACAGCTTGGTCCAGCGGTTGTTATCAATCGTCTCATCCTTCAATACGCCAAGCACGTTATTCTCTACCACATCGCTCAGATCTCTGACGAACGATAGCTCAATCGGAGGATCGTATTTGCCGAGCGGACTCTCATCAACAGCTGCGCTTGGCTTCGGATCATTACCGGCTGCCGCGTCCTTGCCGCCGTTACCGGATTCCAGCTTGCCCGAGCAAGCGGACAACAGCAGTGCAGACAACAGCAGGATGGATGTACTCTTCAGTCGGCCCAGACCATTTCTTGTACCTGTGTTCATAGTCAACCCCCAGTTCATTTAGTGTAGATTTAATTTGGTTACGCTTTCATTATGGGGGAGGCACCTATTTATTGACAACGCTCACATTTTTACTTCACTTATCCGGCATTGACAAAAACATAAAAAAAACCATGCTATAATTAAGCATGGTTGCCGGGAGGAGTATGGAAATGGCCCTTATTCACTATGTCGAGTGCAATACGATACACGGTTCTAATTTCGTTGTAGATGTTCCCGCTGGCGCGCACTGGCTCCTGGTCATTACCAAGACTCCGGCGCTATTCTGGGTGCATGGCGGACTCAAGCAATACCCTGCCCACAGCGTAGTTCTTTACCAGCCGCAGCAGAAAGTATATTATCAGGCCTGCGCCGGCCAATTCATCAATGACTGGATTCGTTTTGAATCCAATGAGCCTTATGTTACCGAATCTCCGCTTCCCTTAGGTATCCCCTTTGCGCTTAGCGACCCTGACTATTGCCAAAAGCTGCTTGAGCTGCTCGCCAGCGAGCATCATATGGGCGGGGACTGCAAAGCCTCCTCCATCGATCTGCTCCTGCGTGCACTGTTCAACAAGCTGTGGGAATCCTATTTCCAGGACAATATTACCCCGCAATATTACAAGCTGCTGAAGCTGCGCACGTCTATTCAGACCAATCCCGGGGAGTACTGGACCGTAGCCAGAATGGCCGGTGTGCTGGAGATCAGTTCAGGCTATCTTCAGAATATCTACAAAAAAACCTTCGGACTCTCCTGTATGGAGGATGTCATTAACAGCCGCATCCGCATGGCCAAGGAATACCTCATCCACAGCACAGAGAGCATCGCTGATATCGCAGCACGGTGCGGCTATCCGAATGTGGAGCATTTCTGCCGGCAATTCAAGCAAGTGACCGGGTATACACCGCGAAATTACCAGCGACAGGCCAAGGCCGGGGCTTCGCCGCCGTAACTCCAGAGCCTATCGGGGCTTCCAGCCGTTGCCCCCGGTTTGATAACCAGTAAGGGCAACGTTCAGAATTTCAGTTCTGCCGGTCCTCCATGGGAGTTACGCCGAAGAATGATTTATAGGCTTGCGTGAAATGTGAAAAGTTGGCATAGCCTACTTTGGCGGCAACCATGCTGATGGGCAAGGCTGTGTTCCGTAGCAGCGTTCGCGCCGTGTTCATTTTCTCGGTGATGATGAAGCTCTTCAGGGAGACATTCATTACACTCTTAAACAGCCGCGAGACGTAATTGGGTGTCAGATGGACCGCATCGGCAATATCCGTCCTCCGGATATCAATCTCTATGTTGCTGCGGATATACTGGATGATCGTATCTACCAGCCGCTGCGCATCCTGCTTGGATACGGCCACACTCTGGAAATATTCCATCACATATTGAATCAGCTTCTCCATGTCCGCTACACTGGAATAGGAATGAAGCGACTTGTCCAGCCATTCGCTGCCCTCAAAGATATCATTGACGGAGATGTCCATATACCCTGTCATATGAGAGAGCAGCTGCATGAAGTTCTGGTAGAACCGCTTCAGGCGTTCCGCATTCAGTCCTCCTTCCTCTGACCTTTGTCTTAAGAAGGACAACACCTGCTTCAGAATCTGGTCAGGCGATCCCTTGCCGAGGAACTGGTTCCACAGGTGCATATCCTCAGCATGGCTTGCATTCTGCGGGAGCATCTGATCCTGATTCCATATGAATACGTCATCCAGGAACGTAACATTGTCTTCCTTCATTTTGTGGAGCTCAGCGAACCGCTTGCCCAGCATATCGATAGACAGGGAGGAGCCGGAATAACAAGCAATCCTGCATTTGAAATACTTTTGCATGAACTCTCTCAAGCTGTCCAACTGCTGCTTAAGAATCCAGGTACTGACCAGTTCGTTCTCGCGGGAGAAAATGATACATAAGAAGCATTGCCCCTCCACGGGAATCAGCAGAATCTGCTGCCTGTAAGCGTCAAAGTGCTCCGTAATAATATTCGACAAGGCATAGGATAAGGTAGGGGTATCCCATACACTATAGGAATCACGGTCGCTGATCATATCGATTAACGTCAAGTACACCTTACTGCTCTCGTTAATCGGAATATTGAAGCTTCTCATATCTGCCAGGAAATGCTCCACATGGGTAGAATTCTCTGTGAACCATTCTTTCAGCAGAACCTGCAGAATACGCTCACTGTTATTGAACAGCAGCTTCCCGTAGGAGGAGTATTTCTCGGTCTCGCGTTTGCCCTTAATTTTGCGGACCGCCTGGATGATGGACTGCTCAATATCCTCATATTTGGCCGGCTGAAGAATGTAGTCATGCCCGCCCAGCTGAACCGCTTCCTTCGCATACTCGAAATCCGCATGAGAGGTCAGGAACAGGCAGATGAGCTCATATTGCTTCTCCTGCACCCATCTTAGGAGGTCAAGACCGCTTTCCCCGGGCATCTCAATATCGCTGAGCAGAATATCGACAATCTGACTTTTAAGAATCTCCTTCGCTTCCAGGGCATTGAATGCCTTCAGCACCTGTTCCACCCCGATGGATTTCCAGTTAATCCCTGAATAGATACCCTCCACAATATTGATCTGATCATCCACAATCAGCACAATCATCTAGACCACCCCATTGTTCGTCTCAGGCTCCGCCTGGGATTCGGGCTCGGAATACGGAATGAATATATCCACACATGCGCCATTGGAGTTGGAGAAAGACAGAATCGCCTTGCCCTTATATTGAATATAAAAGCGGCGCTTCACATTGCTGATTCCCACATGCTGCGAGTCTTCCCCGGTCTGCTCCGAATTCAGGCGGTTCAGCTCCTCCTCCGGGAAGCCCTTCCCGTTGTCCAGAATGGTGATGTTGACATAGTTCATTGCGTCATTCTTCAGCAGCCTGACCTTCACATGGATAATCAAGGACTTGTTCTGGTACATCCCGAATTTCATGGAATTCTCAACAAACGTCAGGATCGTGATCGGGGGGATGGGGAAATCCCGGAGCTCGTCCACCACATCCGCCGAGAAATAAATCGGTATGGACTGCGTCATCCGTTGCAGCTCCACATACGTCTCTGTATTACGCATTTCATCCGCCAGGGAGACAAAATAGGGAGATTCCTGAAACATATGCCGCAGATACCCTGACAGCAGAAGGATCATCTCCTGGATCTGCTTATAGTCTCCGTTCTGGGCCAGGGCATACAGGTTGTTCAGGCAATTCAGATAAAAATGCGGGCGGATCTGGATTCTCAGATACTGCATGGTGGCAAGCTGGGCTTCCAGCATCTGTTCATAGGTCTTGATGTTCAGCGACTTGATCTCCTGGAGCATCTCATTAAAGGTCTCGCTCATCTGCTCAAATTCCAGAATCGGGGACTGATTGCTCATGGTTACGTCAAAATTACCGTCTTTGATACTGTTCATCGTATGGACCATGCCCTTAAACGGAGAGAAAAAGGAACGGTTGAGCAGATAATAACCTAGAGGTACAAGGAGCAGACACAGGATCGAGGAGAACAGCAGCGATAACTGCTTGGAGTCCATATTGGCCCAGATGCTCCGCAGCGCCACCAGATACACCATCTTCACCCCGCTCACCCCGAAGTCGCTCTGAATGAACAGGTACTTCTTCTCTCCTACCTTCGTTGTATCATAAGGCTTGCCGCTGCTATTCGTTGTCAATACGTGCGTTGAAGGATCTAAATCGGGATCGGCCGTCAACAAACGCATGTCCCCGGAAGCAAACAGCAACGCGTTGGCATTCGCCGAACCGTCCATATTCAATAATTGGGCAGCCCTGTTCAGGTGGATGATGCATACGAAGTAAGCCTGCTTGTATTCAAATACCCGGACCAGATAGGATTCAGCATTCAGCTCGCGCACAAACCACCCGGCAGGCGTGAAATCCCCTTGCTGCATCATCCCCTGCACTTCTTCTGTCAGCTTTGGGCGGTTCATCGTTTCGGTTTTAAGTTGAAATTCGTTCCACATCAGTCCGTTAGGGGCGGAATATAGAAAAAAACCGGTAACGATATCATACATGGACATGACATTTTTGCTTTTCTCCATGATCTCATTGGCGGACAGGAAGGCGTCTAATTTCCCCACTTTATAGCCCAGGACCTTGAAATTCGTATCGTTCGCTACCGTTGTTGACATGAAGGCATGGATATTGGACAGATTCTTCTCGAAGGACGAGGAGTAGACACGGAGCTTGCTCTTGTTCTCCTGCAATATATTGGCGTTCACCACCGTATTTGCCGTATACAGATTGTATAAAAGCAGGCAAATCAGAAAGGGAACGATCAGTAGCAGCAGGATCAGCAGGGTCTGTTTTTTGTATGAAATTCGTGCTCTCGCTCTCATAAGCATCCGGCTCTCCTCGGGGGATATCTACACCAACTTGAATACTCTGTACAGGAGCGGCTGCACCTCAACCTCAAATACGGATTCATTCGGTCTCCCGTAAAAGACTGGCAGTACGTCTCCGGTTCTTACATCCACCAAATTGCGTCCATTCCCGGATACGTGCACCTTAACCTTCTCCTCGGAGTCCGCAAATGACTCCACAATAAACGTATCATTATCATACAGAAAGACGGAAATCTTCCCTCTGCACTCTAGATAAATCTTCAAATCACCCATCAAATGCTGGCGCATGATCGTCAGTACTTCTGCCGGATACTGATACAGCTCGACATAGTCATCCGGTACGGTCAGAACATAGACGGTTCCGTTGCCGTATTTATTTCTTAACAGCACGGGAGCCCAGTGGTTTTCTTTCTTAAGCGCGACCAGACAATCCCCGGCGTTGCTCATATACTCAATGACCGGCAACAGCACGCTGCTTCCGCTCCAGTAAGAGCCGCTGAAGGCTGAGCCTTCGGAGACAAATTCATTGGAGCAGGCTTTTCTGCCGGTATATCTTGCCGAGGTAAGCTCTTCGATGCCCTTGCCCTGCATCTCCCGCAGGAACCCCGAGGTGATACAGACATCCGATCCGTTCAGCAGGTGATTACTCAGCTTATTCATGATGTCAGGATCTTGGGCACCGCTTGCCGAGATGAAGACGAGGCCGGAGCTGTCCGGGAATTGGGGTGCAGGCTCCAGAGCGAATCCGGCCATGCCCAGATGATCGTACAGGTGATCCTCGCCCCGGGCATGAAACGGCTCATACGCCGATAAGCCCACAGGATTGCCGGCTGCACCCAGCACCTGATCCAGGCGGCCCAGCTCATGACCGAGTGCAGGAATCTGAACGGTGTCGATCAGCCAGCTGTAGCAGAACAAGGTCAACTCTCTCCCCTTGGCGAACAGCGTGAGATAGGCTTGTTCGAGGAAATAGGAAATATGCGGCGTGCTTCCCAGCGAATCGATCCACCCTCCTGCATTATGCCCGGGCTTCAGCTTCTCCAGCCAGCGCATGAGCGAATAGCTGCCATATCGCGGAAGGCTCTGCGCGGAATGGTTGGAATCCCTCGTCTCCGTGCCGGTATAGATCTCATCGAATATCCCGGCCTGTGTCTCGGGGTTATACCCCGTCTCCTGATAGGCTTCATACCAGTCCGGGAATTTGATGATCATGTTCACCTTGGGATTGACCGCTTTGGCGGCGCGCATAACTACATTCTCCGATACATCCGTCATCAATTGCAAGCGGAAATCCGCCCAGCTAAGGTCTCCCTTGGCCTTGATGCAGGACGGACAGGTGCAGTTCGTGAAGAAGAAATCATCAATAATCACCTCATCGAACACGCTCGCCGAGAATCTGACCATGTCCTCCAGCTTAAGCAGCTCTTCCTCATTGGTGTAGCACAGCGTTGTGCATGACCGCTTATAGCCTTCTTCAACCGGCTCGGCCTGGCTTCCAAAAATCGTGCCCCCGCTGCCGAAAACCCCGGTGTCATTCCGGAGCGGCTTACTCAGTGTCGTCTTCATCAGCGTGGTTGTAATCGCGCCGGAGACGGCAATTCCTTTGGCAAGGAAAAACTCCTTCATAACTTCAAGCTGCTCTCTGGACATGTCCATATCGTCCCTGTGGGTCTCCAGATAGACCTTGGAGCAGTTCAAATGCTTCTCAAAAAAATCAAAACCGCGTCTAAGGCTCTCTTCAGAATCAAAATTGGAAATACATCTCGTCGTAAAATATAAGGCTACCTTAAAATTTGAATAGTCCGGCATTGAAATTCTTCCCCCTTATCCTTTAACTGCACCGACAACGATCCCTTTGACAAAATACCTCTGGAAAAACGGGTAGACCACCAGTACAGGAAGCAGGCCTATTACGGCAATGGCCATTTTGATTGCAGTTGTCGGAAAATTCATCGCCATGTTAACCTGCAGCTTATTGCCGAGTCCGCTCATCATGAAGAGTGTGTCGAGCAGCATTTTGTTGAGCAGCACCTGTAAGCTGTACAAGCTTGTGTCGCTGATAAAATAAAGTCCGTTCAGCCAGTCATTCCAGTACCCGAGTCCGATAAACAGGACCAGTGTTGTAATAATCGGCAGGGACATGGGCAGTACAATTCTCCACAGAATCCGGATCTCCCCGGCTCCGTCAATCTTGGCCGCTTCCGTCACGGCATCCGGAATGTTCGTCGTGAAATAGCTGCGCATCATAATGACGTTGAACGCGTTCATCAGCAAATTGGGAAAGATCAGCGCATACATGGTATTTTTCACATGGAAGACCTGTGTCCACATAATATAGCTCGGAATTAATCCGCCGGAGAACAGCAGGGTGAAGAAAATGAAAAAGGAAAACAGATTCTTCCCCGGAAGATCCCTGCGCGACAGCGGATAAGCGAACATGGTGGTAATGAGCAGACTTAGCGCTGTCCCGGCTACCGTGACGATAATGGAGATCATATACGCCCGGGCCACATCGCTGGAATTAGTGAATATATACTTATATGCGGTAAAATCAAGATGGCTGGTGAAGAATGAATACCCGTCCTGAATCAGGCTGGTCTCATTGGTAATGGACGATACGATCAGCAGCAGGAAGGGAATGATACATAATATGGATATTGCAGCCAGGCATAAGTGTACAAACACCCGGAAGCCCTTGTTGGTTTGAACCATCTGCATTCCCTGCTTTCTATGAAGATTCTAGAATAATGCACTGTCGGGATCTCTTTTCTTGACAATATAATTAGCCAGCAGAATCAGGACAAACCCGACCATTGACTGGTACGCACCGGCAGCTGAGGACATTCCGATATTCTGGGTCTGCATAAGTCCGCGATAGACATAAGTATCAATGGTATTGGTTACATTCATGAGCGCCCCGCTGTTCATGGGCACCTGGTAGAAGAGACCGAAGTCCGAGTAAAAGATCCGTCCAATCGCCATCAGCGTGAGAATGATAATTGTCGGTTTCAGCGTGGGCAGGGTAATATGGCGGATGCTCTTCCACTTGCCTGCACCGTCGATTGCCGCAGATTCATAAAAACCGCTGTCGATCCCGACCAAGGTGGCATAATAGATAATCGTATTGAAGCCGAAATACTTCCAGACATTCACTATTACCAGAATATATGGCCAATACTCGGGTCTGGTATACCATGAGACAGCATCTATCCCCAGCGGCTTCAGGAGTGAATTGTTGATAAATCCGGTTTCGGCACTTAAGAAGCCATAGACCAGATAACCCACAATAACAATCGAGATCAGATAAGGCAGCAGAATGGTGGTCTGGTATATATTTTTGGCTACCTTTGACGTCACCTCATTCAGCAGAATCGCTACCCCTACGGACATTAGGGTTCCAATGACAATGAACAACAGATTATAACCGAGCGTATTGCGTGTAATCAGCCAGGCATCCTGGGTCTTAAATAAGAACTCGAAATTCTTAAGCCCGATGAAATCGCTGCCCCAGATCCCCTTCTGGTAATTGAACTGCTTGAAGGCAACAATGATTCCGCTCATGGGAATATAGTTGTTGATGATGATATAAATCGTGCCGGGAAGCAACAGCAGATACAGGGGCAAATACTGTTTAAATTTCCAGCGGCTCATTTTTTTCACGCGACTCATTGGCTTCCTCCCCTCTCCCTGCCCCGGCGGCCGGAACTCGCTCTTGCTGTCCTGACCGCCGGACCGGAGGAGCGTTCTTATGGCTAACTAGCTGTTATTTCTTCTGGGCGAGCCAGGCATCAAGCTGGGCCTGCTTCTCCGCGATAATCGTGTCGATGCCGGCGCTCTTCAGCTCCTTCTCGAAACGGGGGAGCACTTCTTCAGGGTTCAAATCTCCGCAATCCAGTGCATTAACAAACTTTGAGAGCACATTATTGACCGCAGCAATCTCCGGCAATACCTTCGTATTGTTCCAGACAAACCCTTTGGCCACGGACTTGATGGCTTCTTCGTTGAACTTCAGTGTATCCTCCCACACGGTAGGGGAATCGGATGCCCACACATGAGAGATCAGCTCATTCGGCCAAGCCCACGGATCAACGTTGTAGGTCTTGTTACCGGCATCCATGCCCTCTGGGTAATCGATAAGCCCTTTGGCCTCATCTTTTACTACATAATTCTTGCCTTCCACGCCATAGATCAGGATATTAGCCAGCTCAGGGTTAGTGTACATTTCATTTAACACCTGCACCGCTCTTTCCGGCTTTTCGCTGTTATGGGGAACGTACCACAGATTGTTAATATTATTGGTTGTAGAATACGGGGAGACCAGTTCAATGACCGTCATTGGCTTGCCCGTGCTTCTCTCAATCTCAGCCTCGACGCCGGGCTTGGTGTTGGTGATGGACGAGAAGGCCTTCCCCGCCTTAATCAGACTAACCGCACTCTCCGAGTTGGTTGAACCGTTCGGAAGCAGCAGCCCTTCCTGCTGCCATTGATAGCGGCGCGCTACAATATCCTTGTAGGTATCCGAGGTATACCAGTTCACCACTGTCGTGCTGTCTTTGGTGGAATCCTCCAGTACGCCGGGATCTCCTCCCAAATCATCCTTGTAGGAAATATAATATCCCATGGTTCCGGCATCCGAGACGAGCGGGTACATATTCGGGAATTTTGCCTTGGCTGCCTTAAGGAGACCCTCATAATCTTCTTCGGTCTTGATCGAAGAAGGATCGGTGCCCAGCGCCTCCAGATACTCTGTCGGGATGGCATAGCCATAACCGGAGGCCAGCTCCTTATTATTGCGGACCGCATAGATCTGCCCGTCCACGGAAGTCGAATCCCAATCGGACTGCGGTATTTGCTCCAGCATATCCTTGCCGTATTCCTTGAGCAGATCATTCAGCGCCACCACCTGGCCGCTGTTGGAGGCGTTCGGAACGGTCAGCCCCAGGCTTGGCATCAGGTCAAATTTCTCCCCGGAGGACAGCATCAGATTTCTTTGTTGATTAAAGGAACTGAAACCGTACCGGACCAGCTCAATAGTGGTGTTAAACTTCGCTTCTGTAATTTTGCTTGCTTCTGCGGCAACCGCCTTCACCGCTTCATCATCCGCATCGTCCACCATAATTATTTTGACTACATAAGGCTCCTGGGAGGATTCCGATGCCGCCGGGGCAGCAGGCGTGGCTTCCGGGCTTGCCGCCTCTTTACTGCAGCCGCTCATTAGGGCAGACAGTACAACTACCGAGCTTGCCAGTAACATTGTCTTTTTTTTGATCTTCATTGTTTCTTGCCCCCTCTTGATTATTACTACAAATTTATTGTATCCGCTTTCATCGAGGTAAGATATCAGTTTTGATGCTTATCATTATCAATTTTGTTTCATGATTTTATACCAAATACAAAACAGCGATCCTCCAATAACGGGAGAACCGCTGCTCTTTTTGTCTTTTATGTTGTTGGAAGAATAGCTACTGATTAGAAGACGAGGCTTCATCACTCTTCACACAATCGATCGCCACCACAATCGCGATGATGATCGCCTCCAGCTCCTCATTCCATACTTGCACGCTGTAGCTGTCGCCCCAGGTGAACCACTTCTTGCTCACTTCCCCGACGACCGCCCCGCGCTGCAAGACCTGGAAATCCATATCCCACCAGTTCCCGTGCACCTCAATATCCGCCGAATCTATTGAATAACGCGCCTTGAAGAACGACAGCTCCTTCTTAATGGTGAGCACCTCACGGCCATCCGCTTCCACGAAGAACTTGGGCAGGAAGCTGAACACCTTCTTCGTAATCTGTGCAACTTCCCTTCCGCCTGCATTCATAATCAAGAAGGTCTTTGGAATCCGCATGAAGCTGCCCTCCACGTAATACACATCCTGTTCCCGCTCATCCTTCACCGTGAACTTCTCGCCTACGCTGAATACCTTTTGCTTGATGTAGAGCTGTTTCATGGTGTGTCCTCCGCTATCGTAGTTTGGTAATTATATCAATCAGTTTCATTTTATCCATGTTTCCCAAACATGTTCCACATTCCCCAGACCGATACTCTATTCATTTTGGAGATCGCCTCCACAATCGGAATGTCCATGGGGCATACCTCCTGGCAGGCAAGAGATTTGGAACAGCCATCATATACTCTTTGGGTATATTGTTTCTTATAGGCCTTGTCCTCACTTAATAAGGTCAGATTAGTCATAGACATCGCAGAGGACATTCCAGTAAATAGCTCACCCAGGCTGTAATTGGGGCAGACCTCCAGACAACTGCCGCACATCAGACATTGGGACACTTCATATTGCAGCGTTAAATTGGCGGTTCTAACCTTTGCCGGCTCTTCCAGCCATAGCTTCATGTCCTTCATCACTTCAAACATTTGACTCCGGTCCACTGCCAAATCGCTTATGACCGGGAATTTACTTAGGGGATGAATCGTAATTTCATTGTTTTCTTGTACCAGATCATCGCAAAATAATTGGCAGGACAGTACCGGCTTCTCATTAACCACCATTGCACATGCTCCGCACAGTCCCTGTTCACAGCTGCAGTCCCAGCGTATCGGCCGCTCTCCCTCGTCCCTTTCCAGCATTTCACTATTCAGATTATTAATTAGAGTCCCTATGGATACATGTAATTCACCCGAATACTCAAAATTCTGCCAGTATGCTTCCTTCGTTGCATCATCCTGCCGCTTGATATTAATCCTGATACTCATAGTACTGCCTCTTTTCTTAATTAAACTCAATGCAGATACTATTATTCAGAAATACTGCATTCGTAGATTTCTTGAATTGTGTATCATTTTTTTCACTATAATCGATTCTCTGATGTGCCCCCCGGCTCTCTTTTCTGGCCAATGCCGACTCGACCATTCCCCTTGCCAATACAATATTGGCTGATAATGTTTTGTATTCATAAAAATGATGATGATACCATGACTCTGCGCTGTCGCTGTTCATTTCCTCCAGCCTTTTTTTGGCTTCAAGCAGCTGTCTCTCTTTTCTATATATACCCATGGCGCCGTACATAAGCTCTGATAATTCTTGTTTGATCTGAACATAGCCTTTTATAGAAGTGTTCGCTCTCTTCTCCCAATGCTGCAGCTCCTGATTTGCTGTCTCCAGCTGCTGTTTACCTATTTTGTCTGCGGCAGCAGCATCGATTGGGCCGACCCTTAGAGAGCTTTCGGCTGCAACCCACCCTCCACAAATCGCGCCTAATAACGAATTTCCGCCCAGTCTGTTGGCCCCATGATATTGAGCGGAGCATTCTCCTGCGGCAAAAAGTCTCGCTAGATTCGTGGTGTGATTCTTATCCGTCTTGATTCCCCCCATAAAGTAATGAATCCCTGGAGCCACTGGAATGGGTTCCTTATACGGGTTAACGTTTAAGAATTTCGAACAGATGCTGACAACTTCGTCTAACTGTACATCAATAATTTCCGGGGACAGATGAGAGACATCCAAATAAACCTCCTGGCTCCCGTTAATACCCAGCTTCATCTCATTACATACTTTATAGATACTCTGGCTCACCACATCACGCGGCATTAATGCCCCATATCCCGGAAACCACTCCTCCATGAAGTACCAGGGCTGACCCTCTCTAATGACGTACAATCTTCCTCCGACGCCACGTGCAGCCTCCGTAATCAGCATACGTTTGGAAGGGGTATGTACTGTTGTAGGATGATATTGAATCATCTCCAGATTGGAAAATTCGACCCCTTGTTCAAGCAGCATTCCCGCGGCATAGCCATCATTTAATCTGGAGCCGGTAGTTTTTCCGAAAACGCCATTCGGCCCTCCGACGGCCATAATCACAGCATCGGCAACCAGGCTTTGCAGTTCGTTCGTGTTCTCGTGCAGCAGAACAGCACCCGCACATTCCTGGCCTTCTATTAATAGGGAGTGGAATCTCCAGCCCGTCAGCCGCTTGATTTGGCCAGCAGCTTCATATTTCCGGCATTTTGCTATGATAGCTGTGGCAATTTGTTTACCGGTACGCGCACCCGCGTAGGCAGTACGTTTCTTTTTTTGTCCGCCGAAATTCCGTAAATCCACTCTGCCCTTCTCATCCCGGGTGAAATTCACACCGATTTCTTCAAGCCAGCGGATGATCTCCGGAGCCCTCCGTACCAGATTAGCCACGGCTTCAGGGTCATTAAGCTCACTGCCTCCCCGCATGGTATCCTCAAAATGCTCATCTATCGAATCATCTTCTTGTTTGGTATTCAGGGCAGCATTAATTCCGCCCATGGCCATTACAGACTGCGCTCTCTCTGAATACGCCGGTGACACCAAGGTAACAGCTGCTCCTTCTTCCACAAGCTTCAGCGCTGCCGTCATTCCGGCCAGGCCGCTGCCCATTACAAGTATATTCTTCATCCGAATGCTGACACTCCTCTCTCTCCCTCAGACAACAGCTTCACCCGGCTGTCTATGCTGCCCAAAACATAATTTGGGACCCCATATACATCACCAGCACTAAGGCCAAGAAGACATAGGTCCCTCTGATGAAGAGCGGGTAATTCTCCCGTTTTTTAATGACTCCCATGGATATAAAGAGCTTGGGCACACTGATGGCCATATGCAGACCTACAGTTAAGAGAAACAAAAACTCTGCTGAAACATAAATAATATTAAATATAGTCCCGTCTATCCGTTTACTTAATTCAATCACCAGGATATGCACCAATAAAAATATCCCTGTGAAAATACCCGTTGCGGACTGGATTACAGTGCCCATATTGAGCTGCGGATATTGCTTGGCTTGTTTATCCCTTTGGCGATTTTTCACCATCAGGAAGATCGCGGAAAGCATATGGACGGACATGACAATGGACAGAATTCCGCCGATTGTCATATGAATATATCCATACGGCATGATTCCTGCGTAATAGATACAGGCCACTATAAGATGTATCAAAAAAAACAAAGTGCTTAATGCTCCGGAAATCGCAACTATTTTCTTCATGCCAGGAACTCCTTACCAGATTTTATCCATTAACTTTCACTCTTAATATAGGCTACAAGGTCATGAAGTGATATTTTTTCCATATGGATATGATCAGGTGTGCTTACACAAACGGCAAGCCTGTAATTATCCTGCAGCAAGTAACGGTTAAAATAAACTGTATGGTCTTCTTGGGAGCAGAGCTGTACGGATTCTCCGTTAATCATGAAATAAAATGAGTTCAGCGGCTTACTCAGCCCGACGCCCAAAAACTTAATATAACTTTCTTTTAACGTCCAGAAATCATACAGCGAATGAACCTGCTCTCTTATTTCCCGAGAAATGATATCCTCATATTCTTTGATATGGAAGAAGCGTTTAGCAATATCCAAGTCGATGTCCCGGATTTCTTCAATATCTATGCCAATATCCTCAGTATCCAATCCGCAGACTACATACTTTCCAGAATGAGATATATTGTAAAATATATCATTCTGATCCTTTACATAAGGTTTTCCGTATGGATTTTTGTCAAATTCAATGTCTTTCATCGTAACTCCAGTTTTCTTGGCGATCATGAATCTGGCCAGCACTTCCCCGTACAAGGTTCTTTTCCGGTCTGCCTCAAATCTGAATTTGTGTAGGGCTTCCCTTTTGTCTGAAGCACATGTGCCCAGTAACGTCTGATAATCTTCAACACTTATGGGGTCTTCGATATTCATATAATAGAGTTCTGCCATAGTTATATTCCTATCCTTGTCTAGTTGAATTAGTTGCCACTTTAGGAAAGACTTCTGAATTTCTTTTCCCGCTTGCTGGTTATGATGACCGATATGCCTAGAATCACCGCTGCCATTCCGCCAAGTAAAGACGCCTTACCAGCTATATCTCCCAAGGTTAATCCTTGCTGTAAATCCAGAATACTTCCCATAGCCCATCTTGCCGGTGAAATATAGGAAATGGCATTGATTAATTTAGGAAACAGTTCCACCTGAATAAAGCAGCCGCCCAAAATAACAATCAGCAGGTTCGCAAAATTGGAAATCATGGAAGCAGCATCCGCCTCTTCCGTAATGGAAACATAGAATGTCCCCAAGGAGACAGCCACCATAGCCGTCAGGAAGAGAATCAAGAACAGCACACCGGGCTCCACGCCAATGGAGGTATTCGTGAAGTATTCCATGCTGAGGATTGCGGCCAGAATTTGAAAGGCGGTGATGACCAGATTGCAGAGTACATTGGACAGATAATACATCCATACTTTGGCCGGAGAGAGGAAGATTCTGGAGTAAATATTGCGCTCCCGGTCAATATTAATTACATTCGCTATGGCCGAGGAATTGAAGAAAATAAACAAGATCAAAAAACCGACAAAGATATTGGAGTTGTTGTACTCCGTATACAAATCGTTAAGAGAGGTTTTCTCCACAAACTCAGAGCTGGCGATATAATTGCCTACCGCATTCTCGAATACAGCAGCATCCCCCCCTGAAATCTTGCCCAAGTTGCGTAAATTCAACAAATGATTTTTGAGGATAGCCTGAAGCAACGTATATACGTTTTGCTCTTCGTTTCCTTTCACCACAAGATTCTCAATAGAATTATTTAACAACCCATCCTGGAATCCGCTGCGGATAACCAAAGCTGTATTTATTTTATTACTTTGAAAATTGGCCTCCACTTCATTCTCATTCATCTTGAAGACCTTGATGCCCTCCAGACCGTCAACAATTTGGGTAATGGCTTCCGAGGCCCGGGTTTGATCTCCATCCACAATACCCACGTTAACAAAGGTTGTCGAGTAACTGACCATTTTACTGGCAATGATTAAGACGATAATCGGAGTGATGGTCATTAACAGAAAAGAAATCGGTTTATGCATTATCGTAATTCTTAAGTTATTTTTTATTAATGCATAAAATGTTCTCATGCTCTTAATTCCTCCTTCTTTTCTTTGGCAACAACGATAAATAGACTGACGAATATTAAAAGGAGAAATATGGCAGAGCTTACCCATATCATTTGGCTGTCATGCGCGTAGGTACTTTTTAAAATACCAATATTCACCCATCGTAACGGGGAGACCAGCAAGACTTTGCCGAATACGCCGTCCATATCGTAAGGAAATGGTGTATACGATCCCCCGAGAAAGGAGAAAATCGGCAGGATAATCACGGAAAGAATCACATCCACTTTGCCGCGCGCTTTTAATAATTGGGCCACTAACATGCCTAGAGCTACATTGAAGATGGCAAATAAAACAATATACAGGTACATGAATAAAGAGTAATTGCCCCAGTTCACATCCAAGTAGGTTATTGAGAAAATAAAGGCTGGAATAAATACCACAAAGGCAAAAATAGAGTACGCGGCCAAGGAGGCAAGATAATACTTCACCCGGCTAAGTCCTGTAAGTAAAATTCTCTCTTTGATTTTGGTTCTTTTGTCCGTAAATAAATCCCCAATGGGAATCAGCATCATATACATCACCATAAGCGTTAATTCCACCACCCCATAGTAATCATAGGAGCTCATGGCACTTTTGGAGGGAATCAGTTCTACAGGCACTTCATAGGTGGCATTATCCGCACCAATCAGTTCAATCGCTTTTTCCCCGTCAATTTTATAGGCTTCCTTAACCGTCTGGATGCTGCTGGCCACGCTTCGGAATAAGGCTACCACTCTGGCTGTATTTAACGGCTCCGATTCATTTCCGTAGACCAGGATCTTCTCCTTATCCAGGTGCACGAATACTTTTTTGTTCACCCGTGCCTCTTTTTTGCCTTCTTTCTCTGAGTCGGTGTAGCCCATTTTTATCCCGTAATCTTTTTCAATGGATACAGAGGCTGTGGTTAAGGCATCAATAACCTCGGCTGCCATTCCCTCCGATTGATTGAGCAATGCAACATCAACCATGGTCAGGTTTGATTTGTCAGAGAAGGCTCCGGTCAGAATCGAACCGATCAGAATCATTAAAAAGATAGGGAATATCATCAAGAATAATAACCACTTTGGATTTCTGATTTGATTTTTAATGATTTTCTTTATGATCTGAAACATATGATCTTCCTTTCCTCTAGACTCTATGGTCAGTCGCGTAACTTGCGCCCTGTCAATGTCAGGAATACGGTTTCCAAAGTAACATCAGTGGTGCCGATACTTCTGATTTTCACATTTTTGCTGTTTACGTATGCAATAATTGCATTCAAATTATCATTTTCTTTTAACGACTCCACCTGGATCAGGTTGTCATTGATTTCCACATTAACCACGCCATCAATTTGGGAGATTGCTTCCTTATCCAGTTCAAGGGCATCATCCACAGTTAACTGCAGAGATTTCTTATCACTGATCAGATCTGTTAATTCTTTCTTTGTACCCGAAGCAATGACCTGGCCTTTGTCAATAATGGCTATGCGATTACAGATCGCTTCAACTTCCTCCATATAATGTGTTGTATAGACAATCGTCACGCCTTTCTCATTTAACCGCTGGACAGACTTCAGGATGTGGTTTCTGGACTGCGGATCAATCCCGACCGTTGGCTCATCCATAATAAGAATCTGTGGTTGATGGACCAAAGCAGTGGCAATATTCAATCTTCTTAACATCCCGCCGGAGAAGGTCTTTGCTTTTTTACGTTTGACATCGGACAGGCCGGTGAATTCCAAGGCTTCATCGATTCCATTCTCCAATTCTTTCCCTTTCAGTCCATACAGCTCACCAAAGAACTTAACGTTCTCATACGCAGTGAAATTATCATACAGGGCAATGTTTTGCGGGACAAAGCCAAGCTTTCTTTTCTCATCCTCCACCTTATTTCCGAATAGCCTGATGTTTCCCGACGTCGCATGAAGCAGGCCGCATACCAGATTAATCGTGGTACTCTTGCCGGCTCCATTCGGGCCTAACAGACCAAACACCTCACCTTTTTCAATGGACAGATTGAGTCCGTTTACTGCGGTATAGTCACCAAACTTTTTGACCAGGTTATCGATTTGAATCACATTCATCTTTAATCCTCCACTCTTTTTAAATGGCAAGCCGGTGTTATAGTGCTTCTCTTTGAGCTTGATCCGTAAGCTTATTCCCTATATCCATTAATTTATTGCGCAGATGGAACAGAAGCATATTGGGATTATCCATAAAATAAAAATGGTTCCCCTGAAAGAGGGTGAGTGCGTATTTTTGGGTGGTGTATTTCTTCCATCCCTCTAGTTCTTTCTTAGTAGCAATGCTATCGCGGTTCCCGCCATAGATATCAAATGACACCGGGACGGCTTGCGCACTCTCAGGATTATACGTTTCACACATTTTCATATCTTTTCTAAAGGTAGGCAGGATTAATTCCAGAAACTCTCTGTTTGCACTGAAAGCGTCCGGAATTCCGCCAAGACCGATGATTGTATCCATAAATTCAGCATTGCTTTTCAGATATAATTTGTCATTGCCGTCTTCGGTCAGACTCTCCGTGAACTTGTTCATATAGTTGGGTGCTTTCATGCTTGATATAATTACATATTCCGGTAAAGGAAGCCCCTGTTTATATATTTTTTGCGTCAGCTCATAGGAGACCAGCCCTCCCATGCTATGCCCGAACAACACGTACGGCACATCAGTGTACTCTTTCATTTCCTGGAGTAATAGATCTGTAAGTATATCCACATTATCAATGGCTGGCTCCGTTATTCTCGCCCCTCTGCCCGGCAGCCTGACCAAGCAGGTCTCCACATCCCGCGGCATCTGCTCTTCCCAGTGCAAAAAGGTTGAAACATCTCCACCGGCAGGAGGGAACAAAAACAAACGTAATCTGATCTCGGACTTTTCAGCGTTTCTTTTGAAAAAAAACCATGGTTTAACCTCTTGTTTCATGTTATCCTCCACTCTTCTCATTAAGCTGCAAAATTCAGATAGGTGTTAAGGGTGTGGAATACCCCAAAGGTAATGGCGACCCCTACTCCCAAATGATCCCCCAGCCATTTCTCTGCTAATGCGAAATACACCGACGGGAAGATGGACATCCCCATGAATACGAAAAAAGTCCCGCTGATCAAGGTATAGTCCATCCCGCCCGCAAAATAACGAATCCATAAAGCGTAATAGAGCAGTAAAAATACGGCCATTCCAAACACATACCTGCTTTGCAATGACGGAGAGCTTTTGTTTACGCGAAAAATTAATACAAGCATTAATAATATTTGGCTCAAACGTTCAATATAACTGATGATTTCAACCCTGTTGCCGAAGACCGCCCCGGTTCCGGCAGTTCCGTTTACCGCAAATGCGTAAAATAACAAATTAGGAAGCAATACCAGCAAAAGAATAATCAGGCCCTTGAGAGAAAAGCCGAGCCTGTTTTTAGTTAAGGTTAGTTTCATCGTTTATGCCGCGCTCTTTTTTTGCTCCAGCAGGGTGGTAATGCTTTTTTCGAACATCGCTTTATTCTTTCTCATATCAAAGAACATCCAGATGTGATACACAGCCCCCATAATACCGCCGAGGAGAGCCGTAATCTGCATAACGGTCATCTGACCGCCATCGAAATAAATGATCGTATCCGTCATTGCAAAAACCATGGTGATGATCAAATCCAGTCCGACGATAATGCCCAAAATGTTGAGCTTGGAGGAGAAAACCTGATTTCTTTTGCCCAACAGCGAAGTCACCAGATACCATAATCCAAAGCCGCCAAACATCCAGATAAAGTCAGGGTCGAGCGGGAAAGCTGCTACTTCCAAGGCTACCCGGTACATTTCATTGCCTGTGGAATACAAAGTCATAACCTTCATAATAAATATTTCTCTCATCCACTCCAGGGACAGCAAGCCCGCGCCGCCATAACCAACAATGGTTACCCATTTGTAAAAGCCTTCCCATTCATAGCTTTTGGATCTCACTGTTGACACTGCCGTCGATATCCAGTAGATGGACAAGAAGCCGATCGCTACGAAGATATATCTCCATAAATGCGGAATAAACGGATGGGCGGCAATTTGCTCATAGAATTCCGTTCCTCTGTATTTCTCCGCCGGATCAATAGGCATCAGAATGCCTATTCCCATATAGAGCAAGCCTATGAGGAGCGAGACCCACATCCCGCTAGTGTACAGGCTCATTTTCTTTGCTGTAATTACATCCAATCTTTCCTTCATCATGTTTTCCTCCTATAAAATCATATAATTGTAAACTTCTCTGATCCTTCACTTGACCTCAACGGGTAATTCAAAATACTTTGTCTTCACAAAGTAATCCAAATACCGGTTGAACACCTCCTCTCCTACCTCAGGGCATGTGATCGCAGTTTCACTCAAGCCTTTGGTAACATTGGTAATGTCATACGTTATTTCCACATCCCATTCACCCATATCTTCCGGAATGAACGGCAGCATAGCCTTGGTGGTATTCAGATTAGGATTCGCGGCAACTCTTTCCACCAACTCATCCTTCCACTGCTCATACGGCATTTTTTCAACCTTGAACCCGTACGAATTCATCCAGGTATACACTTGGTTTAGGGTGTTCATTTTACTGGCGACAATATGGAAGTTTTTGTTGGTTGATCCCGCTTGGGTGGACAATGCTACAATAGACTTGCTGACATAATCCACTGGAATAAATTCTATATTCACATTCTCCTCGAACAATACTCCTGCCTCTACACAGCTTTTGATCATAAGCCACATGATATCTCTGGTTTGACATGCCCCTGTGGTACTGGAGCCGGATATTCTGCCGACGCGGTAGATACTTACCGGAATGCCTCTCTCTTTGGCCAGAGCTATAATTCTCTCGCCAACCCACTTACTCTGCTGATATCCCAGTACAAGCACCTCATGATCGGACGGAATGGTATCCTCGTATGCGATATAGCCGTTTTCGTGTGAGAGCGTAGAGAATACATAATGAGTTGACACATAATGTACCTGCTTCAACTTATGAGTGGATGCCAGACGTAAAATCTCCTGAACTCCCTGTACGTTTACATCTTTAATCTTGTTATACGGCTCCAGGAAATTAGTGATAGCGCCCGCATGATAGATGGAATCGATTCGGACTGCCAGCTCGTTGAAATCCTGCTGCCCTTGGCCCAACAAGGGTCTGGCAAGATCGCCCGTGCAGATTTCTATTCTGCTTCTGTAAGCTTCGTCCCATAAATGGTACATTTCCATATTAGCCACAACTCTGTCGTAGCCGCTCTGCACACTGTCCGCACGGACCAGCAGCACCAGATGATAATCTGTCATAGCGATAAGCTCTTGCAGCAGGAATGCCCCAAGGAATCCCGTCACACCGGTCAAAAGGACGTTATGGATCCGGGTATGATCCCACGCTTGAAGTTCCTTTGCTCCGGTAATTTCCTCGTCCAGCCACACCTCATTTTTCAAGAATTCTCGGGTCTTATAGCGGAAATTACTTACGGCGGATTCATTGATATCCTGTTTATTTTGCTCGCTTTTGACCGCTTCAATATACATCGCCATTTGCTCAATGGACGAGTTGTCGAAGAAAATCCGCACCGGCAGCATCATATCAAAGGCATTCTTGAACTTTACAATGAGCTGGGCCGCCATGATGGAGGTTCCGCCAAGTTCGAAAAAATTATCCAAAACTCCCACTTTGTCAACATTAAGAATATCTGCCCACAGGCCGGAAATTTTTTGCTCCGTTTCCGTTCTCGGCTGCAGATATTCAACCTTAACGCCTGTTCTTGTTTTCATTTTCGAATCCGCAATCGCCCTCATTATTTCTTCAATAGACTGCGTATGACTAACCAGATCGTTCATTTGATCTTTTTCGACTTCATCCAGCTTATTCCATCTATTAAAAATGAACTGGTAGGGGTCGAAGCTGCGGTCTGCCTTGTGCGGTTTGTCTGAAATATCCGGTTCTTTGTCTGCTTTGTTAGGATGGAGTGCTTCATTCGCATAATCCGCGAGCTTTTCACAAGAAATGGTCAGGGCTTCACCTGAGTGAACACGCTTCAAGTCCGTGCGGGTAATCCTGGCCAGAAACTGAGCCGCACTCTCATTCCTGCCGCTGGATTGATAGTGGAACACTATAGAGTCACACTGGTGTTCTCTAATTCTATGGGCTAATTCCTTCATTAAATGATATTCAACATTTTTACCGAGCACCCGGCAATTTAAGAGCAGAGCGTCAACCTTGAAGCTCTTCTTATCAACTGTTCCAATGATGGTACCGGCCGTACCATAATCTCCAAATCTGTCTTGTACCTTTACGGAATAAATCAATTGATTATCCCCGTTAAGCGCTCCGATGATTTCTTCCTGTGTCCATAGTAACCCTGTCAGGTTGAAGTCTTTGGTATTATGGAGGATATGCTCGATCTTCTCGGCCTGCAGCTCATTGATTTCCCGCAGAGTGACTTCCAGCTGGATGGATTGAAGGAATTCCTCCAGACTGTATTCCTCTGTGCTGTCTGCGAAGACATCTTCGCCATGGCTGTAATGAGAAGCTTCAGCGGATATATAATCCAGAATCCCCGAGGCCTCTACGCTCTGCATCCAAAGTGTAGAATCCTCCGGCAGCAGCAGCTGGCGGATTCCGTTCAGGTACAGCTCTTTCGTATCCAATACAATGAATTGATCCAGTGAAACGCCATGTTCTCTATGTATTTGCAGGATTGCTTCTGTTATCGATTCACACTCACAGCTCATATACTTACATTCTTGCTTGGTGAGGATGAGATCTTCCCTGTCCAATATGGCATTCAATTGTTCTGGAGCGGATCTTGAACACAGCATGATTTCATTTCCCCAGCTTACAAGTTCCTGCAGATAGCTCTGAAATAAAAGGTAGGAATCATCTGTAACCACTCTTTGCTCATCCAATTCATGAAGAACTGCGTGTCCTTCCTGTTCCTCTTGCTCACACAATAGGACATCCGCATCAAAGACAAGGATATTGCGCTTATTTCTCAGATCCAGCTTGATGAGCCGGCTAATCTGTCTTGCAGCCTCTTTGTAGATGCTATTCACATAAGGAGCTTTGGCAAAAGCATACATGCCCATGTGATAGCTCTGATCTGCGCCGTATCTGCGGATCAGCTCTTCCCCGTCTGCCAGGTATATGCCTTCAACGAATCTAAGCTTATCCATCATCAACTTTCGCAGCATCATGGAAGTTTCCATTGCACCGTACATAATTTGCAGGTCACCGGCTCCCAGAGGCCTGTTCTCATAGACAGGGGGGAGCATAAAAATCAGCTTGCAGCGGAGTGCCGCCTTGGCATGCAGAACGGCCTCGATCAACATCGACAGATCAGCCTTGCATGAATTAAAGCTCTCTTTCCGATAGAAATCTTTCCGGCCTATAATATCTTCCAACCGGGTCCAGATGACTAAATAATCCGGTTTCTTTTGAAATAATAAGCTGTCCGGGTCCATGCACTGGGAAATAATCTGATTATAAGGTCCGGTTTCAATTGTGGACTGAAGCCCGAGTTCCTTGATATCTTCTTCAAGATAGTCTTCCAGTAAATCAGCAGTGAAGCTGGACAATACATAAATATTGCGCGGCATGTCACTCACTATATCCTCCTCCTTCACTCTCCACTTCCGGGCTCACACCTTACACATTGATCTCAAAATGTTCAATCTTGCTCTTCAGCCGCGCCAAAAATTCGACCGCATAGAATCCGTTCACTACACGATGATCGTACGCCAGGCCAAGATTGATATAGCTTCTTTCTGCCACTGTCCCTTCTATCAGGACCAATTCCTTCATTACCGCACCCACGGAAATCATCCCGGTCTGCCCCGGCAGAATGATAGGAATAACGCTGACAACATCGGCGCTTGTATTCAGGCTAATCGTTATTGTTCCGTCCATCAGATCCGTTTCAGCAAAACTGCTTCTTAAGGCTTTATATTTATATTCCATCATTATTTCTGCAGTATGCTCAACCCTTCCAGCGTGTTCAGCTTTAATTACCGGAATGTAGAGACCTGTCCCCACATCGATGGTCACACCGACGTTGACTTCTGCAGCAGGAATAAATGTATCTTCATCCTTAAGCTTTCCGTACATCAATGGGAATTCATCCTTGATCGATACCAGCAGCACCGGTAATACTTCTCCAAACCCTACAATGACCTCAAGCTGCTCACCGATTTCCCGCATTCCGGTTAGAGCTTCATCACAATATACTTTCATTAATAAAAATGCATTTGGAATATTCGTATGCGATTGGGTTACTGTTTTAGAGACCTGTTTTTGATTCTTACTCAAGAGAATCCGGGCCTCATCCCCGTCGTTTCTTTGCTTCAGCAGCTCTTCCAAGTCACTTAATTTAATCAATTTCTTATTTAAGAATGACAGCTCCTGCTGCGAAAATTGGTGCAATGCGGCAAACGCTTCTGCCTGATTGGAAAGTTTGTAATTGGCCGCGCTTTCTGCTGTGGCACTGCCCGCGGATAATTCCTTGTATGTATTCATTTCTTGGAGGGACTCAAAAACAAAGGCAATAACCTCGCCGGTCCTCACATCAGTGTGTTCTTTAGCCGCAGGATAAAAATAGCCGTCTGCTTCACATTCGACATCAATAGCTGCCTTGGAGGTCTCCAAGGTGGTAATTAGATCACCGGAATGAATGAATTCGCCCTCAGCGCAATAATAGTTCTGGATCAAGCAGCTGTTATCATTCGCATTTAACTGTGGAACAACAATTGGTCTCATACCCGCCTCCGTCACCCTTCTTTAGCGATTTTCATCAGCTTCAGTACACTTTCATAAATGTCCTGTTCCCCTACCAGCACCTGGCTTTCATAATACATGGATGCGGGAATAATGCTGTCAGAAGAACTTAAGAGCTCAATGGCTCCATCCTTCTGCTTATTGAGATATGGATATAATTTGACCGCTATTCCTTCGCCCCAGGTATGCCCGCTGGTCCCCTCTTCCACAATGAGAATCTTGCCGGCTGTAACCGCATCTTCAATAATGGCCTCGATTCCGCAGGGATACAGCTTGGAAGGTACCGCTACCTTAACTTCAATTTCATCCGCCATAATCAGCTTTTCAGCCACTTTCATGCACATGGAAGCCAAGCCTCCGGGGCAAAGGATAAGAACATCCGGTACACTGTTTTCTTCTATACTGGCGACTGCCCAGTTCTCATGGTCACCTTTAAAGGAATAGTTGAAAAGCTCATCGATCACGCCATTTTCATACCTGTACTGGGAATATATTATTTTTTCTTCAAAAAAAATACAAGGATTTTTCTCACTCAACATCCGGTTAAACACATCATAATTATCATGAAAAGGAGACAGCTCATACACGCTTAGATTAGGGATACCCATGAAGTATTTTTGCATGCTTTGGCTGTGTGTGGGTCCGTACCCCCTGTAACCGCCATTCGCACATCTGACAATCATGCTGAGATCCAGCTTATCCCCGTACATGGTTACAGACTTGGATGCAAAATTGAGCAGAGGATCAAATGACAATGTAGTGAAATCCGAAAACATCATATCCACGATCGGTTTGTGGCCCATGATTGCCATTCCGCTTGCCATGTTGACAAATCCCTCTTCACTTATCGGCGTGCCAATCACTCTGTCCGGATAATCATCAGATAATCCCTTGTTGATTTTGAAGGCACCCCCATAAGGCTCACGTACATCTTCCCCGATTACAACGACTGCCTCATCCTCACACATCAGCTGATGAATGGCATTTCTCAAATTCTCATTTATTTTTTCTTTTTTCATAGTCCGCCCATTCTGCTCCCTCTCTGTGTATGACAAGTTCCTGCAGCGTTTGCATTTGATTCCGGACAGCTTCTTCAAGCTTATCTACCCTTGCCTTATCGCTGGCTTTCATTTGGTTGTACCAGTATTTCTCCCGGACTCTTGCAAGCTCATCAGCACTTCTAGTGTCATCGCCTTTACTGTGGGACGCGACCCGATCTGTTATGAATTCAATGACCAGGGGTTTGGATTCCTTGCGGACACGGTGTATAGCGTCACCCGTCTGTTCTCTTATTTCATTAACAGCTTTGCTCTGGATGCACAGATAATCAAGACCGAACCCCCGTACCCGGCCTTCTATACTTCCCGACATGCTGTAGCTTTGATGGGTTGATATTGCTATTCCATTGTTCTCTACAACGATGACCATCGGGAGATTCCAGATGCCGGCAAAGTTCAAGCTTTCGTACACGCAGCCCCTGCCAAAGGTTCCGTCGCCAATATAGACAAATACCAGATTATCTTGTTGCTTGTATTTATAACTCCAGGCGATGCCTGTGCCTACCGCTATGCCTTCGGCCTGAACCCCTGTAGATATAAAGCGGTCTCTGCAAATGTGCTGGCTTCCTCCGATTCCATTACATACGGCGCCTTGTTTGCCCATGACCTCTGCCAGCAAGCCCTCTGCATCCCCATATCTGGCAATATAATGCCCATGCCCCCGGTGATTGCTGATCACAAAGTCTTCTTCTTCAATGAACGGATTCAAAGCTACCGGAATATATTCTTGTCCCATGCAGGTATGAGTGGTCCCTGTGACATGTCCGCTTGAAAAAAGCCCGAGGATCGATAGCTCATATTGACGGATCAACAGCATTCTTTCCAGATCATGATCACTAGTGCTTCCCGCCAGAACCGCCTGCCCGGCAATGGCATTATTCAAAGATTTCATTGCTTACTCCTTTGCTCTTTAAGACCGTTATAAAGGCGGCAAGATTTTTCAAGCTTTTCACTTCCTTGAAGGTGAACTTGACCTTATAGGTATCTTCAATGGTTGTGATTAACTTGATATGCTTCAGGCTTGTCCATTCCGGAGCATTCTGCGGTGACAAGTCTTCGTGAATCGTTTCTTGGTCCGGGATGGCCAGAATATCCGCAACAATCTCTTTTAATGTCATAACTTCGGCATCCTCTCATCATTCAGCCCGTTGACTGCAGTGCTGTATTGTAAATACTCATGACCAGTTCTGTGCCCATCGCCGTGTAATACTCTCTTAAATAAGGAACATGACCTTCTTCATCACCAAGACCGTCGTTATACTCACTAAGCTTATATTTCACAGCGATTTCGTCTCCATGAAGTACAGAAATATTCCCGTTTTTTGCACATTCCGCAGCTATTTTTTGCTCCGACTGTTGAATGAGCCGCTTTGTTTCATTCATCTGATTGACTTTATCCGATGCCGGACACAGATATAGGATGACCTTGGACTGATGCTTGTTCACAAAGCTGGAGGCACATTGGATGAACCGGTTCGTATTGTCCGTCAGCACGGCTGCAAGCCTGGCATCCTTAGCATCCATGCCTTGAATCCAGTCTTCCAAACGGAATAACAGGATTCCTATGCCCTGACTGCTTCTGCATAACAGGCCCGTATCATCAATCAATTGCTGAAACATCTGGCTATACGGTGCGAATTGCAGCTTATAGTCGATCCGGAGCTTATTCAGCCAGAATTCCATCGGCTCTCCTACTGGTCCGGATTCGAAGGAGGAGACTACCGTCATCACTACTTTCTTACGCGATAGAGAGGAGACGAATTCCCCGATGGTCCGGTCAGGATTTTCGGTAATCAATTGGATTAATAGCTTGAAATCCTCAATCATCTGCAGAATGGTATCCTGCGCGAACAGATCCGTATTGTACTCGAACCCTGCAGATATTCCATTCTTCAGAATGGTTGCGTACAACGACAAATCGAATTGTGCCGTCTCTACCGATACTGGGAGTACTTCAACCTCAATTCCCGGAATACTAACACTCAGCATCGACTCCTCGGTCTGAACATACAGCACCTGGAACACTGGTGAATGCTGCATCTGACGTTCAATATCAAGGCCTGTGACCACTTGCTCAAACGGAATCTCCGCATGATTAAAGGCTTCCATGCAATGGCCTCTAACCTGGGTGAATAACTCTGCAAAGGTCATGCTGCCGGCTATTTCACTTTGGATAACTACCGTATTAATGAACAGGCCGATTAATTTCTCCAATTCAAGCTGGTTTCTGTTGGCAACCGGTGTTCCAATGCAGAGCTTATTATCCAGACTGTAGCCATGCATCAGAAGGGTTAGCGCGGACATCATCATATGGTACATCGAGCCATTCATTTGCACACATCTGTCGCTCATTGCCTTCACTGCTTCTTTTTCAATGAGAAAGTACTCCGTCCTTCCCCGGTAAGTCTGTGTGCTGCCTCGCTTATAATCGTAGGGTAGATGAATGGCCTTCGGTGCATCTTTCAGCTTGCCCGTCCAATACTCCAGCTGATTATCCAGCTGGCCGCCTTCAATTCTTTTACGCTGCCATTCCGAATAATCGACATATTGTACCTGCAGCAATGAACGGGCAACTTGTCCGTGAAGCCTGTCCCGGTAGCCCCCGGCAATTTCATTCATGATTACACCAAAGGACCAGCCATCACAGATAATATGATGAAGGGAAAGGGTTAAGACGATTTCTTCTGCAGACAATCTCAACACATAGAACCGCCACAAAGGGCCTACAGTCAAATCAAAGGGCCGTCTTGCAATTTCACTGTTAACCTCCCGGATCTTTGCATCCCTCATCGCACCGTCGTATTCCTCCAGATGAATAATATCCAGCCGGAACCGTTCATACGGTCTGATAATCTGAGACGGTATATAATCTATGGTGTTGAACACTGTTCTAAGACTTTCATGCTTCTCAACGACTGCATTGAGCACATCTTCCAGAATATCAAGTCTTATATCGCCTTTGAGCCGATAGGACTGCGGGACATTATATACGCCTCCGTTCATGAACTGCTCCATAAACCATTGTCTTTGCTGTGCAAAGGACTGGCTGAACGCATTCGAGGTTCTGGCGACCCTCTCAATATCCCTTTTTTTGCTGTCTTTGGACTTCGTAATCAGTCCTGCGAGCTGTTCCCTTGATAAGGATTTGATTTTATCCTTTTTAGTCTCCATATAAGTACTCCTTACTTATCTTTTCAAAAGCTCCTTAAGGCGCTTCCTCTTTACCTTCATGGCTTCCTTCTCCGTCTCCATCACTTCACTGGCAGAAGCGACTTCGGCAAAGCTGTTCGTTGTCTCCTCCAGATATTCACAAAGACTGCGGATGGTTGGGTATTTGAACATATCCACCACCGTAATATTCGTATCAAAGCTCTCCTTGATCTTGTAATAGACCTGAACCACAAGCAGCGAATGGCCGCCAATATCAAAGAAATTATCATTGACGCCAATGTTCCGGGCATTCAGGACGGCTTCCCATATTCGCTTGACCTTGGCTTCGTTGTCATTGGCTGCTTCTACAAATTCATTCCTTACGCTTCTTCTTAACCTTCCAGGCTCCGGAAGCATCTTCTTATTCAGCTTGCCATTTGGCAATAACGGCATCTCCGGCAAGACCATAAAGAATGATGGAATCATATAATCCTGCAACTGACTTCTGATATGTTCTCTGATGACAGGAATATACTGGTGGTTATCTTTCCACTCCAAAGGATTGGTGAAGTATACACTTGGGTCCTCATTGTAGCGGATGAAATTCGGCACTTCATAATCATAGGCACAGGTGTCCGCTCCATATTTATTCTTATGGAACAAGATCAGCTGAAAATCTCCGCTCTCGCCATGGCCATTCCACAAAGCACGAAG
Source organism: Paenibacillus sp. FSL R7-0333 (assembly GCF_038000365.1). Lineage (NCBI taxonomy): Bacteria > Bacillati > Bacillota > Bacilli > Caryophanales > Paenibacillaceae > Paenibacillus > Paenibacillus sp. FSL R7-0333. The sequence continues at coordinate 2,504,542 of NZ_JBBOBZ010000001.1, read as the reverse complement.
CCGGTAATTCCCGCCATCCTGCACGAGCAAATCATATAAGCTTGGAGCATACAGTTGAAGCTCCCTAACGTCTTCACTCAGCTCACGGACAGTTGCAGCTTGCACCGCAGGGTCGTTCAGCAGCGACTCAAGCTTGTTCTCATGAACCAGCTTATCCATCAGAACATCTTGGATTACAATAACCTCATCCTGCCGCCCGGTGAGTATATCCTGGAGCCCCTGCTCTGATTGTATATTCCGCCAGCTGAACTGAACGATATTGTCCAGCTGCTCCGCTTCTTTCGTTCGAATCACTACCTGATAGCGGAATTTACTCATCTCATTCTCGAACTTTGTTACTTTAGGCAGAATGGAGACATGTTGAACCTGCTCCAGGGAATCCTTAAGACTCAAGAAATATTTGGAGTCTACCAGCAGCTCATTCTCCGCTACAATGGAATTCTTAATCCGGTCGTTTAATTCTTGCACGGTGGTTTCCGCAGGAGCCTTATACCATTCCACCGAAGTGTGATAGCTTCTTAGCAGCGGCAGGGACCGTACATCACCGATAAAGAGGGTTCCCTCTTTGTCCAGCATGCCTAAAAGAGTAGTAATCACCTCATTCAGATACTCTCCGCTCGGGAAGTACTGAATGACAGAATTGATAATAATGGTGTCGAACGTCTCATTCTGCAGCTCGCCAAGCTCATCAGCCGATTTCTGATATAGTCTGACATTCATGGAGCTGTCCAAATTCCGTTCGATATAATCGAGGCCTATCCTCGATAAATCAATACCCACGTACTCTTCGCATAACGGGGCGATTTTGAACAGAATCATCCCTGTACCGCAACCGACCTCCAGTACTCTACGCGGCTTAAAGCTCTTAATCAGATCGACGGAATCGGCAAGCCACTCTTCCATTTCCGGGGTACCAAGCTTCTCCCCGGTGTAGCTGCTGTTCCAGCTGATTGTATTTAGACTGAAATCTTGAATCGTTTCCTCTTTGTTGTAGGCATTATCGAATATCGATTCCCACTGGGTGACCTGCTCCTTGCTCTCCTCCATGACGTCCTGTTCCCTATAATTCACATCACGGACAATGTAGGACACGATTCTTACATCATTTCCATCCTCTAAGTTGATGACTACGTTATCCTTAACGGAAGGATGCGACTGAATCACCTTTTCGATTTCCCCTAATTCAATGCGCAGTCCTCTTACTTTGACCTGATTGTCAGCGCGTCCTATGAAGTTGATGTTGCCGTCCGGCAGCAATTTGACAATGTCACCGGTCCGGTACATCCGTTCAGCCACATATTTACTGAACGGATTCGGAATGAATTTCTCGGCTGTCAGATCGTCACGTTTGTAGTACCCTCTGGCCAGATTCGCACCGGCAATGAATAGCTCTCCGCTCACATTGTAAGGAACGGGATTCATGTACTCGTCCAGTACATACAGCTGTACATTGGAGATGGGCTTGCCGATCGGCACAATCTCTTTATCCAGCTTCTCGCTGCAATCGTAGTAAGATACTTCAACGGAGGCTTCGGTAGGGCCATACAGGTTGTATAGACCTGCATCGAAGGTCTGGAAGAACTGTTCCTTTAACCGGTACGGCAATGCCTCCCCGCTGCAGAACACTTTTCTCAGACTGCTTCCTGCCTGCTTGGCTCCGGGATGCTCCAGAAACAGCTTCAGGATCGAAGGAACAAAATGAGAGATGGTAATCTGTTCATCCCTGATCAGCTGAGCGAGATACTCCACGTCTTTATGCCCTTCCGGCTTCGCTATAACCAGACAGGCGCCTACCGTTAGCGCCCAAAAAATCTCGCTGCAGGATACATCGAAGCTGAAGGGCGTCTTCTGCACCTGCCGATCTCCCGGCTGCATCCCAAATTCTTTTTGGCCCCATACCATACGGTTTCGGATGCCGCTGTGAATATTAATCGTTCCCTTAGGCTTTCCTGTCGAACCTGAGGTATAAATCATGTACGCCGCGTGGGTACCTTCAACCTTTACTCCCGGATTACCGGTACTCATCGGCAGGAACAGTTCCTTGTCCCGCAAATCCACCTTACGGATTCCCGCAAGCGCATCAGTCTCGTCCATGCAGGTCAGCACCAGCTTAACCTCAGAATCCTGAAGCATATAATCTACCCGGTCCCGGGGATAGGTTGGATCAATAGGGATATAGGCCGCGCCTGCTTTTAGAATCCCATAGACGGCTACCATCATTTCAATGGACCGGTCTGCGTACACACCAACGAAATCTTCATAGCCTATTCCCTGCGCAATCAGATAATGGGCGACTTGATTCACCCGCATATTAAATTCCCGATACGTAAGTGTGTCTCCCTGGAATTTCAGCGCCGGTGCATCCGGTCTTAAGAGCGCCTGTTCTTCAAATAATTCATGGATAAATAATTCTTTCTCCAATGGAACATCCGTTTTATTGTGCTCATAGAGGATTTCATTGATTTCTTCTTTATCCATGAAATTGAACTGCTTGATTTTTTGATAAGGATCTGCGCATAGGCTGTTGATGATGTTCTCCAGATGCCGCATCATCTTCCGTATGGTGCCTGTTTTATAGATATCCGTATTGTATTCACATAAGGTGTGCACTCCGTCTTCCAGCTCTCTCATAGAAATCCAGAAATCGAACATTGCTGATTTATTGTCTGTTTCCACTCGGGTAATCGCAAGATTCGGCAACTTGAAATCTGGCAGTGCTTCATTTTGAAGGGAGAACATCACTTGGAACAACGGGTTTCTGCTTAAATCGCGTTCCAGCTCCAATTCATCCACCAGCATCTCGAACGGCATATCCTGCGCATCATAGGACTCCAGCGCACTTGTCTTTACCCGTTCAATCAATTCCATGAAGGAAATATCGCCTGACAAATCATTGCGGAGCACCAGGGTGTTCACAAAGAATCCGATCGTATTCTCTGTTTCCATCCGCGTCCGGTTGGCAATCGGAGTTCCAATGGCGATATCCTCCTGTCCGGTATATCTTGCGAACAGAACATCGACCGCCGCCAGATAAATCATAAAGGGTGTAGCACCCGTAGCTTCTGCCAGTTCATTCACCCGGTCCATCATGCTCTTGTTATATACAAAGAAGTCCTTTTTCCCGTTAAAGGTTTGTACTTTCGGTCTGTCGTAATCCGACGGGATATCCAGGGTAGCAACATCCTTGAGCTTGTTCTTCCAATACAGGAACTGGTCTTCTTTAACCTTTCCGGTGAACCAGTCTCTCTGCCACTGGGTATAATCCGCATACTGCCATTCAATTTCGGGTAATTCGGCCGGTCTTTGATTCACTAAGGCATCATATAGCTCGACGAATTCATGTACAAAGACTCCCATAGACCAGCCGTCGGAAATAATATGATGCATGGTGAGGAAAATAACATGCTCATCCGCAGCAAATTTAAGCAGCTTACATCTGATCAACGGTCCGTTTTTGAAATCAAATTCCTGATGGACTTCTTCATCTGCCAGTTTGGTAATTACCTGCTCTCTTGCCTCTTCTTCCACATGCATTAGATTCTGCAAAGGAATCTCGATGGCATCCACATCATGCAGAACCTGCATAATTTGCCCTTCAATGTTGTCGAAGGTCGTTCTGAGTCCTTCATGGCGCTTGACGATTTCTGTAACAGCCTGCTGCAGGCAGGCGACATTCAACTCGCCTTTAAGCCTGATGGACTCCAGAATATTGTAAAACGCGCTTTCTTCATCATATTGCTTTAAGAACCAAAGTCTTTGCTGGGCATAAGAAACCGGTATGCCCTGTTTCTTCTCTTCATCAGATAATTTTGGAAGGTGACCTTCTCCCTTGGAATCCGTAGCCGGGTGAACTCTCTCTTCCACAAGCTTAGCCAGCGCTCCAACGGTCGGATGATAGAATAGGTCATTGATGGCAAATTCGATCCCGTATTCTTTTTTGATTCTGGAGACGACCTGGGTTGCCTTTAAGGAATGTCCTCCAAGCTCAAAGAAGTTATCATTCATCCCTATTTTCCCGGTGGCTAATACTTCGGACCAAATGTTGCTTATGATTCTCTCAGCATCTGTAGACGCTTCTACATATTGCTCTGCTTGTTCCTCTTCGATCACTTCGCCATCCCTGTTGACCGTGAGCATCTTCAGCGTGCTTACCGCGCCATAATCATCCAGGACCCTGGCGTTCTCAAGCTGGAGAAGCGCCTCTGTATCTTCCTGCCTGTAGACAGCAAGATATTCTTTGGCATACACTTTCTCATCGATTCTGTGGCTGATATGCACATTATTTTCGTCAATCCCTACATAGACCATGTCGTCACCAAGGTTCAGCAAGGCTTCAAAGAATAACAGGCCATCCTGCTCACTGATCACATGCTGCCCGATGGATTCACTGAGACTGTTAATGGATTGCAGGCTTCCCGCAGTCATTCCGATCTTATCCCACATCGTCCAAGAGATACATTTCACTGCATACCCTAATTGACCCGCTGCATATTGGCAGAACATTTCCAGGAAGCTGTTCCCTGCCGCATAGGCACTGAAGGTCGCACTTCCGAGCAGCGAGGTCACCGAAGAGAAAGTGATCAGCATCGCATCTTTTCTGCTTTTCAAGAGTTCAAACAGATTTAGCACGCCATAGACCTTGGCATCGAATTCTTCGGCAAAAGTCTGCTGTCCGATTTCCGTAATCAGGTATGAATCCCGGTTGTCAAAATGCCGCTGGTAGCTTGAATTCCCGGCAAGATGTATAATTCCATCAATCTGAATTCCCTTCGATTGCTCATAATCTTCAACCGCCTGCATGATGGAATCCAGATCACACACATCCGCCTGCCGGTAACTGATGGAAGTTCCTAGTGCAACTAATTGGTTGTAATGCTGAACTCTGCTATCCTTATCCTCAAGAGTCCCCAGATCGCTTCTTCCCAGGATCAGAAGATTAGCCTGATAGTTTTCAATGAGCTGACTGCAAATTTTTGTGCCGATGCCCCCAAGTCCCCCGGTTACCACATAATGTCCGCCTTGTTTGAACTTTGTCTTGGGTTCTGCTTTCCGTAAAGGCACATTCCGGAGCTTCCATGTTAATCTCCTGCCGTCACGGTAGCTGATTTCCTTCACTGCAGTCTCTCCGTGCATAATCTCAGCGCGTAATAAGCGGGCATCCTGCTTGATATCCCTTCCTTCCAAATCGATCAGCAGCGATCGTACACCCGTATTCTCCGTATCCAGAGTAGCCATGAAGCCGATTAATGCGGCATTATCATAACGGGTTTCCAGGCCGCCTGCATCCTGAAATACATTGCTGCTACCCACATACAGGCTTGTAGAAGCGCATAGGTCATTGTTCGCCAATACCTGCAGTAAGTGGATTAGACTAAATACACCGAGTTGGTTACTGTTTGAGATATCTGTATGTCCGCTAGCGTTTATTTGATAAGTGGGAAGATAGATCATATGATCGGCCTTCCACCCGATTTGCTTAAAATAGTCAAACAGCTCTTTGCAGCCCTCATAACGGGTATAATCACAGCCATAATGATTCCGGTCATATACCTGGAAGCGGTCCTCTTGCTTGACCGATATGACCCTGGTTTCATCCAGGCCCATACCTTCTATGAATTCACCCGCCAATCCGTAGCGGTCCTCAAACACCAGGATATTGACGCAGGGTACGGTGCCCTCTTCAGCCTTAAAGCTCAGCGGCTTCCATACTTTCTTGAATATCCATGGCTTTACGGTGTTCTTATTTCTGACGATTTCGAGTTTTTTCAGGACAGCATCGTATTTGCCGGCAAGCAGGGAATCTCTTAACAGAATCCGCTGAATTTTACCAATTCCTGTCTTTGGAATATCTTTTTTAGCCAGAGGGATGATGTATTCAATAACAAGCCCGATTTTTGAAGTGATTACCTTTTGCATCTCTTTGATGATCCCTTTGAGCTTGGCGGCATCCATAGATACCGGATGGAAGAATATCGCTAATTCTTCCTCTTGTGAACCGCTTGCTTTGACTGATACCGCAGCCGTATAAGATACTTCAACCCCGTCAATCTCCTCAAGAATGGCCTCAATTTCCGAATTATTATAGTTGACACCATTGATGATAATGATGTCTTTGGCCCTGCCTGTAATGGTAAGTCCCCGGTCGGTTATAATCCCCAGATCCCCCGTATCGAACCAGCCGTCTGGCGTAAATGCTTCGGCGTTTGCTTTGGGGTTATTGTAATATCCCGGTGTAATACACACCCCGGCCATCTGAAAGCGTCCCTCTGTATAGAGAGGCACTAATTCATTCTGAGCATCGACAATACGGATGCTGTTCCCTGGAAGAGGTCTGCCTACACTTACACTGCTATCCTCCTGTTTCACTAAGTCTTGACCAAAATCACTGGAATAGATGGAACCCGCACACGTCTCGGACATCCCGAAGCACGGCATCATTGCCGACTTATCCAGATGATACGGCTTAAGGATCTCATTAAACTTCAGTGCGGTCCGCGCCACTACCACTTCTCCGCCGTTGGTTATAAACCGCAGGGCAGACAGGTCAATATTCAGTGCTTTGATTCCACTCTCAAGGCTGTTAATCAAATTAAAGGCAAAGTTCGGTGCCCAGGTATTCGTAGCTCTAAAATCACTCATCAGCGTAAGCCACCGGAGCGGAGCTTCCAGAATATAATTAACAGGTGCCAGAATCTCCTGGCAATGCAGATAGATGTCTCTTACATTACACATGACAATTCCGCCCACATGGTCCATAGGCATCCAGTTAAAGGTTACTTCTTCTGGACCAAACCCGTTATTTTGGCAGGCGGCAATCGTGCGTCTCAAAATATTTCTGTGGGTCTGCATAACTCCTTTCGGCATTCCTGTGCTTCCCGAGGTAAGCAGCAGCAGCGCTACATCATCCGGCTTCACCTCGTAGGTGATTTCTAGTTCCCGGCTGTTCATCAATTGTTCAGCGGAATACACGGTGAACTCTTCTTCGCCGCCAAGAACTCCGGGAACACTGCGAATACTTGCAGCCAGCGCTTCATCCGTCACAATCACAGGCTGTTCAAGCATTTTCCAAGCATTCAACAGCTTGCGGATTACTGCATTATCTTCTTTATAAGAAGCAGCTACCGTGGCCGGAATTCCGATAAAGCCGCCTAACATACAAGCCCAGAACGTATTTACATAATTCCGGTTGTTATCCATCTGATAGATGACCTTGTCCCCAGGCTGCAGCCCTCTTTCGATAAGACCGCAGCAGATAGCCTTGGCTTCACTGTAGACCTGCTTATAGTTAGCAAAGTCAATGCTGCCATCATAATTAACGAACCGGATGCCATAATCCTCAGGAGCTTGATTGGCAGCCCGTTTGATGTAATAACCCAGATCAAAGACCGTATTCTCAGGAATGATCACGTCTTCTCCAACAATGAGGGATAGCTGTGTTTCAGCGCTGCTCTCTTCCTTGCGGGTCTCAACCCCTTCAGCCTTGTCCATTTTGCCGGAGCTCTTCTTCTTAATAAAAGAAAAATCATCGGCCAAATCGGAGATATGCACGTTATCCCGGCTGATTCTTACGGCCTTGCGCACGAACTTCACAGGAGATTCACTCATAGCGCTCTGCTCATCCGGGATCACTAAATTACTCCAGCGCTGAATGAGGTTGTCATTAATAATTTCCAGTTCGAGCAGATCATTGATTTTGACAACGCCATCTCTGTAATAAGGAATGTTTGACACAGGAACGAGCTCTGCTGCTGCCAGACAATCCTTCTTATTGAAGTCAAGCAAGATGCACAATCTGTCGACGATTGCACTTCTTATGGCTCCAGTTCGTTCTTCATCGAATGCCGCTTGTTCCACTACAGCATCCGTCACCGGTTCCACATAATAGACAACGAGCTTGGATTCACCCTTCCTGTTATAACGGTGAAGCAGCTTCACGTCTTCTACTAATGACTCCGCTCTTAAGGCATGCTCCAGCGCAGGCAAATCACGTTTGATTCCGCCAATCATCATGCTGGTGCTTAAGGTCTCATTAATCATTAACGTTCCATCTGCATAATAACGGCCCCTATACCCGGAAGCGGTCTGATCCGGCGTACATACACTGCCCTCGAATCCGTCCGGAAGCGGGTGCCCATAGGGATCAACAATCAGAACGCGCGGTATAGCGGAAGCCGAACTCTGAGGGATAGGCTGGTTATGCAGGTTCACAACGGCGGATACTGCCTTCCCTGCTTTGAAATCTGTATTCTGCTCCGATGGAAGCAGTTGAATCGTGCGGATAGCTTTATTTATTTTAAGGACCATTTCATCCAAAATCGTTATGAAGCTCCTTTGAAATTCTTCAATGATCCTGTCGCTGAAATAAGCGGAATTATAAATCGTCTCCACAAGGATTCCGTGATCCGGCTTAACCACCCAGGCCAGCGGATAATTGATTTCTTCTCTTAATTGCAGCTCTGTTATGGAGAACTCTGTGATATCCTTATAAGCCTGCGCGTTGGCATAATTCTCATATACAAAGATACTCTGGAATAATTGAGGCAGATTATGGGCGCTGCTGATCTCAGCCAAAGACATATATTCATGGGGACTGCGGCTGATTTGATCCTGTGTGAGGTTCTCCAGGCACTCCAGCAAGGTAAGGTTACCGTCTAACTGAACACGAACCGGAATGGTATTGATAAAGATGCCTACGGTGTGATCGATACCTTTTAATTCCGCAGGTCTTCCCGATACAGTTGTCCCATAGACGACATCTTCTTTTCCACTGTATTTACTCAACAGGATGGCAAAGGCAAGATTATACAGTTGGTAGGCGCTGAACCCGTTATTTTTAGTGATCTGCTCGATAGAATGATGTATATCCTCTGAAAGCCGTAAGGAGAGTTTACGGGTCTCACCCTTCTGCTCTTCCACTGCAGGTTCAGTATACAGAGGCAAAGCTTCCTCAAAGCCCTTCAGCTTTTCTTTCCAGTACTGTCTGGAGACCCCGGCATCCTGTTTATGCAGCCAATGGATATAGTCCTTAAATGATACGGATTTGTGCTTCGCCGGCGCTTCCCCTGTCTTGAACGCTTTATAATTCCCGAACATTTCCTCCAGTACCAGAGGCAGTGACCAGCCATCCATTATAATGTGGTGAAAGCTCCAGACAAAATAATAGCTGTCTTCTGTAATTTGAATTAGAGCAAATCTCATCAGCGGAGCCTTGTCCAGTTCAAAACCCATCATTCGGTCATTTTCAAGAAACATGCTATAATCATGCTCGATTTCTTCCCTCGGCAGATTGCTCCAGTCATACTGAATGTAGCTGCATTCGCATTGCTTCAGAACTACCTGAACAGGTTTTTTCACACCTTCCCAGACAAAGGCGGTTCTTAGAGCGGAATGATCGTTAATGACCTTCTGCCAGGCATCCCAAAAATATTCGAAATTAATCTGCCCGTGTAATTTGCACGAGAATTGCTCCAAATACATGCTGCTGCTTTCACTTTTCAAGCTGTGGAACAGCATGCCTTCCTGCATGGTGGATAATCCATAGATATCTGCAACGTTCCTCTTGTTCATTTATTCTCCTCTTTCTTGTCCCTGAGTGACCTTAATTGAACTTTGCCAAGATGAAATCTAAATCTTCCATATCCACATCGTCAAAATCCGCAGCGGAAACTCCATCATCCTCAGATTCAATACAGTAGCTGATCATCCCCCTAAGCGTATCCGTGAAAGCATTGGCCTGCTGCACGATGTTCTCCCCGGAATGGATATTCGGGTGATATCCCCACTCGAAGGTTAAGCGGTCTTGCCGGATATACGCGTTGACTTCAAGCAGACTAACTCTTGTATTCTTCAATCCCCTGGTATACAGCGGTTCTCCGGTAAGCAGCCGGAAATGTGCATGCTCGGAGGTTTTGTTATCCAAATGCCCCATGTAATTAAAAACAACATCAATAGCTTCACGGGGGCCATCACTAAGCAAGAACTCGAACTTACGCTTCTGCACGGCAGCTAATCTGTCTTTCACTTTTTTTAGCGTAGCTCCAGTAGTTGAAATATCATCTGCGGAGAAGTAAAAAGGATACAGGTTGGTAAACCAGCCTACCGTTCTTGACAGATCCACCTGATCGGCAAGCATATCTCTTCCGTGACTTTCCAGATATAAGGTATGGTCTGCCCCATCCCATTCATGCAGCATCGTTTCCAGGGCGGCAATCATGACCTCAATCGGCTGAATGCTGTAATGCTTAGGCACTTCAGTCATTAGCTTGGCGGTATCTTCTTCCGATAAGGAGAATAGGCATTGCTCTGCATCTCCTTCAAGATTGTCTACGCTGGACCGGCCTTTTTTGGTATTTCTTGAATAAGCCGCAATTTCTTTGGTCCACTCCTTTTTTTTGCTCACGGCTTCATGGCTGCCGGCGTATGCTTCTGCCGCGTTGCTCCAGCTTATGAAGGATGAGGTTTTCTGCGGAAGTCTGACTTCCCGCTTATCTGCTAAGGCCTGATAGCCATTCAATAGATCCTCGACGATGAACCTGAAGGACACCGCGTCGCATACCAGATGATGTGCTGTCAATACCAGTCTGCTGCTTGACAACGTATGGGATACAATAAGCAGCCCTTTAAATACTTCTCCCGCTTGCAAATTAAGAGATTGCTGAAAAGCCGTCAATTCCTGCTGCATCCGCTGTTCATAGTCAACATGAGCTGGAATCTTTACTGTCTTCAAGCGTTCGCTGTAGGCAAACGGCAGAATATCCGCATATCTCGGAGCCTTGCCGGGAAGTACACGGGTTCTTAACGAATCATGCTGCCGGCACACTTCATTGAGCGCTTCATTCAATCGCCCGGCATCTACAGTCTCCTTCAATTCAAAGCTTACAGACTGATTCCAATGGTTATTTTCCGGGAAATTATGGGTGAAGAACCACTGCTGGATAGGTGTCAACAGGTAAGTACCTGTAACCTCTCCCTGATCACAGCAGATTTGTTCAACTGCCGCAGCCTTTAATGCCATTTGTTCAATACATTTATCATCGTAAAAAGACTTCAATTCGAGCTTAATTCCTGCCTCTGCCGCCTTGGCGATAACCTGCATGCTGATAATGGAGTCTCCGCCAATTTCGAAGAAATGATCGCGGGTACTAACCCGCTCAGCCCCTAAGACCTCACACCAGATTCGTTCCAGCGTTCTTTCAATCTCTGTGAACGGTTCAACGAAATCGTTCTCCGCTTCCATAGGCTGGCCTAAGGACGCTAATCTGCTGTTATCCGGCTTACCGTTCATATTAAGCGGAATGGCCTCAAGCGTATAAAATGCTGATGGAATCATATACGAAGGTAATCCATCGTTCAAAAAGCTTCTAATCTCTGTCAGAGTCACTGCTGCATCCACAACTAAATAAGCTGCCAGATAAAGATTGCTCTGGTGGTCACTCTCCGGGATAACAACCGATTCAATCACCTTGTTATGAGAAGAAATCTTACTCTCAATCTCTCCGATTTCGATCCGGTGTCCCCTGATCTTGACCTGATTATCTATTCTTCCGGTAAAAGCAATATTTCCGTCGTTCAGCCAGCTAGCATAATCCCCCGTCCGGTACAATTTACCGGGACCATAGGGATTATCAATAAATTTCTCCGCTGTCAGTTCCGGCCTGTTCAGATACCCCCGGGCAATGCCTACTCCTGCTATACATAATTCTCCAATAATTCCTTTTCCACATAAGGAAGTATAATTCATAATATAGATTTGCATATTGGCAATTGGCTTGCCGATCGGAATTCTATTCGGGATTTGAACAGTCCTTTCGTATTGCCAGTCCGACGCACAGACCGTAGTCTCGGTAGGTCCATACGCATTGAAATATTCAATCGGCTCTGCCAATTTTTCGACCAGATTGACGCTTGTTGCTGATCCCGCTGTGATCAACAACCGGATTCCGACGGGTCTATCCGATATCACATTCCAGTATGGCGGAGGCAAGGTGGCGACGGTTACGTTATGCCTTTTCAGCTCCTGTTCCAGCAGATTCACATCCAGTGCAGTTTCTTTGGTAATGATGCATAATCTTGCACCCGTGAGAATTCCCATAATCATTTCCCAGACAGAGGCATCAAAAACAAGATTGGCAAATTGCAGGATCGTATCATCCGTGGTCACTTTGTATTTATTCCAAAAATAATCTCTCAGGTTAACAATGCCGCTGTGTTCCACCATCACGCCTTTGGGCTGACCTGTAGTTCCCGAGGTATAGATTACATAAGCAAGATTATCCGGATTACTGTGGTCCGCAAGATTGTCCGTGGACTCGGTATCGATATGCTTGTCACCCATTGAAATCTGCTCAATGCCTGCATAATCCTGATGGATGCCGGAAGTTATCATATACCGGACTTTGCTGTCTTCCAGAATATACTCCATCCGCTCCCGGGGATAAGTCAAATCCACCGGCATATAAGCACCGCCAGCCTTGGTTACCCCCAGTATGGCAATGATGGCCTCAATGGATTTATCCAGCATAATGGCAACCAGACTCTCGCAGCCCACACCGGTTTTCCGCAGATGATGTGCCAGTTGATTGCTGCGGTTATTCAGTTCCTTATAGGTAATCCTCTCATTGCCGCATACTACGGCTACTGCCTCTTCCCGGAGCGCCGCCTGGGTCTCGAATAGCTGCTTGATAGTCTGTGGCTTATAGTCCGTAACCTTTTCGTTAAATGAGTAGAGGATCTCATCCTTTTCTTCTTCCGAGATCATTTCAATATTTGCAATGGCTCGATTGTCATATTCAGCAATGAATTGCAGAATATTCAGATAATAATCCTTAATCTTTTCAATCCGCTCCCGGGAGAATTTATCCGATTTATACTCAAACCAGGCGCTTAACCCATCCTTGTCATCATTGACTTCCAGCGCCAAGTCAACCTTGGCCGTTTTTAAATCCAGTTCTTCGAACTCTAGGTAGAAATCCTTTGTTGTAATATCCTTTAACGCATGGGTCTCATAACTGAACACCACCTGATAGATCGGGGTAGACAGCAAATCTCTTTCTACCTTCAAGTCCTCTACTATGAAATCAAACGGCAAATCCTGATGCTTCAGGGCTTGCATCACCTGGGCATTCTCCGCCTGGATATAATCGAATAATTGTTGCTCTTCTCCAATAGTACTGCGGATCGGCAGCATGTTCAGGAAGCACCCGATGATGCTCTGGCATTCCTCTTCATTTCTGCCGGTAACCGGGACCCCGACAATAATATCGTTTTGGTGTATATACTTATGCAGCATGATTTTGAGTGCGCTCATTAACAAAACAAACAGTGTAACCCCGTGTTTTTTTGCAGCAGCTTCCAGTTTTATTTTCAGCTCCTTGCGGATTGAAAAAGCTACCCGTTCGCCATGATAGGTAAGCCCATGACCGGCCGTGTAATCCGTTGGAAGCATACAGCTCATGTTGCTGCCCGACAAGTGTTCCCTCCAGAACTTAAGCTGATGATCGAACTCGCCTTTGCCAATCCGGTCATTCATGTGGATGACATAATCATAATATTGCACAGCGGGTTCCTCTACAGGTGCCATGCTTGCGCCTGCATAGGCTTCATACAGTTGAAGCAATTCTCTAATAAAAATGCCGCTTGAATAGCCGTCCGATACAATATGATGCCAAACAATTTGTCCAATCCATTCGGTCTCACTAAGCTTGTAACAGATCAGGCGAATAAGCTTGCCCTCAGCTAACCGGAACGGCTGTATTCCTTCCGTGTACATCCTTTGCCTGATATCATCAGGAGACAGTTCCATCCCTGCCTGGGAGCAATCATAACTTTTGAAGACCGGCTCTTCGGTATCTTCGCTGAGCTCAACCTCAAGCTGTCCTTGTCCTCCCTTGAATTTGGAACGCAGCACCTCCTGCTGCTTAACCACCGTTCTGAAGGCCCTGTGCAAAAGCTCCACTTGAAGTTTTCCATGGAATGTCACATAACCCGAAACATTATACGTAATCGAATCATTGAAGAGTTGTTCGACATACCAAATTTTCTTTTGCATATAGTTGGAAGGCAACACGGTCAACTCCGGTGCTCTCTTGGTGACCCTATGCAGCCCTTTGTCTTGCAGGATGATCTGTCTTTTCTTTTTTCTTTGTTCCTCCAAGAGACTCTCCAGCAGCAGCCTCTTGGCGTCCGATAAGGCATTCACTCTGTTTTTCACACTTCCGCTTTCGTTGTTCTGCATCTCTCCACACCTCTATCTGTCCATTTTTAGACTGCATCCAAATCGAGGCTTTCTGACAACTCTTCCAATACAAGGTCAGCTACATTCTTGACAGTCGGTGCTTCGATAAACAGTTTCAGCTGCAATTCAATCCCATAGAGTTCCTTTATTCTCAGAACGACTTGTGTGATCATCAGAGAATGTCCGCCAAGCTCAAAGAAGTTATCGTTGATTCCAATCGGCGTGATCCCCATAATATCCTGGAGGATTTCCACTATACTCTCTTCAATCGCATTGTCAGGCTGTTCATATTCCACCGATATATCCGGCCGGTTATACTCTATCGTGTCCGCTTCTACAGCACTGTCTGCTGAGAGCTCCCTATCCCAGTCGTTGCTTCCAGCCGCTTCATAAGCCTTCTGCTTGCCAGCTTCAATCCAATGTCTCTTCCTTTCAAAAGGATACGTCGGCAAAGGGGTTCTGAATAAGATTTCATCTTCGTAATATTTTGCAAAATCAATGGTTAGTCCGCTGATCCAGGCCTTCTTTACGAACTCCGCCAGAAATTTATTATCATTCATCGTATTCTTAACGCCGCGGACCGTTTGGAACAATAGGCACTCCGCGTAGTCTTTCAAATTATCCTGCATAAAGACAGAGAGCGTTTTTCCCGGACCCACTTCGATGAAGTATTTATAATTTTTCTGTGCCAAATGGAGTGCAGCATCTTTAAATCTGACGGTGCCCAGCATATGCTGTATCCAATAGTCGGCACTCATCGCCTCTTCCGGCTTCAGCCACTCTCCCGTGACATTGGACATGATCGGGATCATCGGCTTGTTGAACGTCACCGTCTGGAGCACCTTCAGCATGTCCTCCACTGCACCCTGCATCATATAGGAATGAAAAGCATGGGAGGTGTGAAGAATTCTGTACTCTCGATGCTCTGTAATCTGTTCGACCACTTCCTGCAGCGCTGCGCTATCCCCGGCCAATACCACCCGGTTCTCGGAATTAATCAAGGCCAGTGAGACCTTCCCGTTAATATAGGCCTGCGCTTCCTGCTCGTTCATATTCACATACAGCATTTCGCCCGCTGGCAGACTTTGGATGATCCGGCCCCGCATGACCATTAATCTAAGACCATCCTCGAGTGAGAATACCCCGGCCAGACAAGCGGCTACGTACTCTCCAACACTATGCCCCAGCAGAGCTTTGGGAGTAATTCCCCAATGCATCAAAGTCTTGGCCAAGCAGTACTCAACGGCAAATAGAGCAACCTGTGTATTCCGGGTTTCTGTGAGTGTCTCCTCACCCTTAGCATCCGCTTGATCTGCAAAGATAAGCTGTCTTAAATCATAGTTCAACTGCTTCTGAAGAATCTCGAAACACTTATCCAGCTCATGCCGGAATATAGGCTTCGTATCATACAGTTGTTTTGTCATATTCACATACTGCACGCCTTGTCCCGGGAACAGGAACACAATTTCCTTTTCGTTCCCGTCCGGAGATTTCACCGCAGGAAGGCTGCCGCCCAATTTATGAATCAGCTCTTCTCTGCTGTTACAGACCAGACCGCCTCGATAGGGCAGTCTCTTTCTTCCGATATTCATCGTATACAGGATATTCCGGTAATCAATATCTTTATTATTTTGCACAAAATCCAGCAATTGTCCGGCCACCTCTTCATAGGCGGTCTTTGTCTTTGCGGATAGCAGCAGCAATTGGTATTCCTCATGGCTCTCGACTTTGCGGGTGTCGATCGCTTCTTCCAAGACTACATGAACATTGGTACCGCCAATGCCAAACGAGCTGACGCCTGCTCTTCTTACCCGGCAATCCGGGTTCCAGTCTCTGAGGCGGGTATTGACATAGAAAGGGGAGTTCTGCAAATCAATGTTGGGATTCGTTTCTTTATAGTTGATGCAGGGTACAAGCTTCTGCTTCTGGAGCATCAGACTGGTTTTGATTAACCCGGCCGTACCTGCTGCAGAATCCAAATGTCCAATATTGGCTTTCACTGCACCCAGGGCGCAGAAATTAAGCTTGTCCGTGGCTTCCGAGAAGGCTTCTGTAAGTGCTTGTACCTCTATGGGGTCCCCCATGGGAGTCGCTGTTCCATGAGTCTCAATATAAGTAATCGTGTCTTCATCAATCTCGCTTAGAATCTGGGCGCTCTTAATGGCATTGCGTTCACCTTCAACGCTTGGTGCCGAATAACCCACCTTTGCCGAGCCGTCATTGTTAAAGGCTGCTCCCTTAATGACTGCGATGATATGATCCCGGTCGTTCACAGCATCTTCCAATCTTTTCAGCAGCACGGTTCCTACTCCGCTGCCGCTTAATGAACCGCTGCAATCTTTATCAAACGGCCGGCAATGTCCGTCCTCCGCAAGAACCTCTCCTTTGATGTAGAGATAACCGCTATCCTGCGGAAGCGACAGGGAGCTCCCTCCGGCAATGGCCATATCGCATTGATAATTCAGCAGAGCCTGACAGCCCAGAACTACGGCGGTCAGGGAAGTGGAACATGCAGTCTGTACGTTCACGCTCGGTCCCTTCAGATTCAGCTTGTAGGAAATCATGGTCGAAGCATAATGAACATCGTTCCCAATCCATATCTGTCTGATCTCGGGAGTGGAATCCAGATCCATACTGGACATAATATTCTTCAATAAATACTTGCTGGTTCCCGTTCCGACGAATACGCCCACCTTCCCTGCATACTGGTCCGATTGGTATCCGGCACTTTCCATCAGCCGCCATGAGCTCTCAAGCAGAATTCTTTGCTGCGGGTCCATCAGTGCCGCTTCCCTGGGCGTGAAGCCAAAGAACGCCGCATCAAATTGCTCAATATTATTTATTTTGAAGCCGCACTTCCTGTACTCCGGATTGCTGTGCAGTTCTTCCGGCACCCCCGCTGCCCGAAGCTCTTCATCGGTGAAGAAGGTAAGCGACTCCGTCCCGTTGCACAGATTCTCCCAATACTGCATTACGTTATCTGCTCCCGGAACCTGGCAGTCCATTCCGATAATGGCAATATCGAGGTCTCTAAGATCATCATTCTGAGCGGATATTTCCATACTTCTGTATCCTCCTTTCCGTTTTTATTTAGATAATAGAAGCGCAGCCTCTTCTTCTGTCAGATTCTCTAACTGGTCCAATAAAGCCTCCAGGTCCGCTTCGGATTCGTCTTCAATGATCAGGTCGTTGATGTCATTGAAGTGTTTTCCGGCCAAGTCAGCAATGCTGATTCCACCCAGAAGGTCAACAATGGAAATGTTAATACTGCATTTCTTATTTATTTTATTTCTGATCTCTGCAGCGATAATGGAATCTACCCCAACCGAACTGATCGGCTCATCAAGAACAAGCGCATCCTTCTTGGCATGAATGGTTTCAGCGATGATCTCAGCGAAGAAATCCATGATAACTGCACTTTTTTCTTCCATGCCGGAGGCTTTGGCCAGAATGCTGAATAAGTCCGTCTCCTGCGCGTCCCCTGCGGTATCTTCGCTTTGCTCGGCGAGGTGATTGTACAATGCAGGCTTGCCCGGATAATTATTAAGCGCAAGCGGCCAGTCCGCTTCACCGATTACCGCATGGCATAGCTGTTGTCCGAACACTCTTTCCAGGGCCTGCATACCATTCACCGCGTAGATCGGGTTCATGCCTCTTTGATATTTATAATGATCAATCAAATTCTTTTCTTTAACCATCCCCACACCCCATGGTCCCCAGCCCAGACTCAAGGCAGTTTTGCCTTTACTGCGGCGGTAGCAGGCCAGTGAATCCATAAAGGAATTCGCTGCGGCATAATTCACTTGTCCAACCGCCGTGACAACCGATCCGGTGGATGAATACATGATGAAAAAGTCCAGTTCAACCTCTTCAAGATATTTATTCAATAACCAAGCGCCTTTAACTTTGGTGTCATAGACTTCATCGAACTCATGTTGCTCCATCTGCATCATTAATTTGTCTTTGACTACACCGGCAATATGGATCACACCGCCGACCGGCATGGTTTCTTCATGAATCAATCGATGCGTAAGCTCCTGAACGGCTGCTTCATCGGCGATGTCCAGCGCGGCTACTTCAACGGTACAGCCTTTCCGTTCAAGCTCATTGATAAATTGCACCTGGCTGTACAGCTTATGGGATGAAGCCATCCCTTTTCTTTCTTTTTTACCAGGGAACGGAGTACGGCCCACCAATACAAAATGTCTGGCTCCCTTCTCGTACATCCAATTCACAGTGATTTGCCCGAGTGAGCCCATGGCACCCGTGACCAGATAAATCTTATTGTCCGCCATAGTGACCGGGATGTTCCCGTCCAGATCGTAGATATGCTCCAGTCTGGCAACATAACGGACACCGTTTCTATACGCCAGCTGATCTTCACGTGTATAGTTCTGCAGATCATTGATCAGAAGTTCGACTGAGGCGGGGTGATGATCGATATCCATACTGGCTCCCCAGCTTCCAATGCACTCGGAGTGGCTGATTACTCTGCACATACCGATAGCCGCTCCCTGCAGGACATCAACTGGCTCTTTGCCGTCAACACTGACTGCCCCTTGGGTAACTGCCCAAGTACGATATTTCACGGAGTGCTCATTCAAAGTATTCATAACATGGCGGATACTGTTGACAGCCTTCTGCTTGGAAGCCTCAATAGCATCCGTATCCATCTGATCATGACTTGTAATGTCCAGACCCCACAGGTGGATAATGCCGTATTCCTGCTCTTGATCCATGTGCTGAATCAGCTTGATATAATCCTCTTGATTATTGCTGACAATAACACTGCCTGAATCCTGGTTGCCGGGATTCTGATAATCCGCATAGAACCGTTTGCAGTTATAGCCTCTGCCGCTTAAGTTCTCGGCAATCCTGTCACCCATGCCGGAAGCATCACACAGCACAACCCAGTTCGTATACGAATTACGGGCCGCGAGCAGCTGCTCATCGTTCTCTGCCTCCTGAGCCTTCCATTCAATGCCATAGAACCATTCTTTCAGATTCTTCTCGCTAAGCACGGCAGCTTCCGGACTTTTCTCTACGGATCTGGCCACAAAGTTGTCTACAATGACAACAATGTTTCCTTGCTCATCATAGATTTCAATATCCCCGGCAATGAACTCCTTATTGGATTCCTTCACTATAGAACGGACCCGCAATGGACCGGATGTCTTACCGTATACGACGACTGAGTCCACCGTATCCGGCAGCTTAATATCAACTTGTCCGTGATCTCTCAGCTCATCAAATTGATTAGCGAGCAGCGACTGAAAGGCAGCATCAAGAATAACCGGATGCAGGATATTATCCATGTCCTGGACGCCTAACTCCTCCAGCATGCAGATCTCAGCCAGGACTTCATTATGATTAATCCATACCTTCTTAAGCCCCTGGAACATAGGACCGTAGGTGAAATTCATTTTCTCCAGCAGCTCGTAGCATTCCGACTGATTCAGAATTTCCTTGGCACTGTGCTTAAGAGCCTCCAGATCGGCTGTCCGGCTCACACTCCAGGTCTGTTTTCTGACAAATTCCCCGCGGAAATTCTCGGTAGTTCTGGACACATCGCCATCTGCCAGGCTTCCGATCTTCACCACACCATGCTGCGGATCATAGTTAATCGACATGTGGCCGGCATTATTCTCATCAAGGAACAGCGCTCTTTTAAAGTGGATATGATATAAACCATACACCTCATCCATGCTTAATTTGCTATAATCACGGAGCATTTGGAACGCGGCTTCAATGAAATGGGCCCCGGCCAGCAGTACACTGCCATTTACACAATGGTCTGAGACGAACGGCATAATATAATCATTGATTTCCGCTTCCCATGCCGGAACCACGCTGTTCTTGCGGTATCCGATAAAAGGATGCTCTTTCTGTCCCAGGCGTCTCTTCATATGCTCTTTGGATTCTTTCCAGAACCTCTCATGCTCCCATTGATAATGCGGCAGCTTCACATACTTAAAGGATCCTCTGTAGTTCCGGGACCAGTCAATTTCATAGCCTGCACAGAATAGCTCAGACAAGGTTCTAACCATTCTTGGGATTTCCGGATCATTTCTGCGGAGGGAGGGCGAGATCAGAACTTCTATATCCATCTCACTCGCAAGCTCACTGACAGAATTCGCCAGTACCGGATGAGGGCCAATCTCAACAAAACAGGAATAGCCTTCCTCCAAAATCTGTTCCATGGCCTTGGCAAAGTACACGGAACCGGATACATTCAGCCACCAGTATTCATTATCCAGCTCCGGCCCTTCCGCCAGCTGGCCATTTCCGGTGGTATACGTTCTGATTTTGGTTGGTTGCGGATGAATATCGCGCAGGGCTTCCAGCAGCTCCGATTTAATCTCATTCATAAACACGCTATGATAAGGTACCGTTACTCTTAAGAACTTGTTAAAAACACCGTCAGCTTCAAGCTTGCTGCTGATCTCTGTAAGACAGGCCATATCTCCGGACAGGGTTACGCTTGTGTTGCTGTTGATTGCCGCAATGGATACTTTGTCGTTATTGTCAGCAATCAGCTCCTTGGCCTGTTCTTCATTCAAGCCAACCGCAAGCATACCGCCTTTACCCGTCAGCCGCTGCTGGAGCATACTGCGGTAATACGAAATCCGGACCGCATCTTCAAAACTGTAGACACCGGCAGCATACAATCCTGCCACTTCACCCACACTGTGTCCGATAATCAGATCCGGGACGACCCCCATGCTCTTCCACATCTCAACCAAGGCCACCTGCACCGTAAAATTCAACGGCTGGGAGACTTCGGTGAACTGCATGCTGGATTGTTCCTCATGAATCAGGAATTCATCCATCAATGACCAGGACAAGTATCGGGAGAACTCAGCGTGGCACTTCTCGACCGTATGGCGGAATACCGTATTCGCATGATAGAGCTCGCGTCCCATCGCGTACCATTGAGGACCCATGCCGGTGAAAATAAACACCAGTCTCTTGTCTTTGCCCTCATTGCCCACAACCACATTCTGCGGCAGAGTATCCTGCTGATAATCTGTCAGACCCTGAATGATCTCCTGTGTATTCCCTCCGAATAACACAAGGGATTTCGGGAATTTCTCACGTTTGGTAAGGGCGGAATAACAAATATCCGGTAAACTTTCTTCTGTATGATTCAGAAATTCAGTGTATTCTGCGGCAAGAGCCTTTAAGGATTGCTCTGTTTTTGCGGAGATGGTTAATACTTGAGGCAGTTCTTCGTTGAATGTTCCATCGTACTTTCTGTCACCCGTTATTCCCTGTAAAATCACGTGCGCATTGGTTCCGCCAAATCCGAACGAATTGACACCGACGATGGCATCTTTACCATCCTGCGGCCAGCTTTCATTAGTTAAGGGAATTCTTAGCCTCAGCTTGTCCAGATCAAGCTCAGGGTTAAGCTCTTTCATCCCGATATGCGGCACAATCTGTCTATGATCAAGAATGCACGCCGCCTTGATTACCGATGCTACGCCGGAGGCTGCCTCCAAATGTCCGATGTTCGGTTTGACCGAGGCCATGATACATCTGTTATCTTCAGTTCTGTGCTCACCAAAGAACTCACCGACCGCATTGACTTCAATGGGATCACCCAGTGCTGTTCCGGTTCCATGCAATTCGACATACTGAACTTCATCGGAGGCAATTCCTGCTCTCGCATATACATCCTGCAGCAGCATCTTTTGGGATTCGCCGTTAGGAACCGTAATACCATTCGTTTTTCCATCCTGGTTCACAAGGCTCTCTCTGATCACGGCATACACATAGTCGCCGTCTTCGAGCGCTTTTTCCAGACTTTTAAGGACAAGGATTCCGCCCCCTTCTCCCCTGACATAACCGTTCGCAGCAGCGTCGAAGGTCTTGCAGCTTCCGTCCACCGATAAGAATCCGCCTTTGGATTCGGCTATGAAATATTCCGGGGCATAGATCAGTTCCATGCCGCCTGCCAAGGCCAGATCGCATTCACCGTTGTGCAGACTTTTGCAGGCCTCATGAACAGAAACCACAGAGGATGAGCAGGCTGTATCTATGGATAGAGAGGGACCCATTAAATTGTATATGTACGAGATTCTATTCGATAACATCGTCATCATGCTTCCGACTGCAGCATGGGTTCCAATTTGTGCAGCGTCAGCAAATTGCAGAATTTTATAATCGAGCGTAAATCCGCCGATAAACACACCGGTGTGGGAACCGCTCAGACTGCCGGGCTTAATTCCTGCGTCTTCTAACGCCTCCCAGACAATTTCCAGCATTTGTCTCTGTTGCGGATCGATCTGATCGGCCTCTCTGGCATTAATCCCAAAGAACTTTGCATCAAATTGATCAAACTTATCGATAAATCCTCCGCGCCTGGCGTGGCTTTTTCCTTTTATCTGTTTGTTAGGATGATAATATTCTTCAATACTCCACCTATCCTCGGGAATATCCGTAATCGTATCCTTGCCTGACTTCAAGATGTCCCAGAACTGTTCTACATTATTTGCGCTCCCCGGGAACCTGCAGCCCATCCCCACAATCGCCACTAGCTTGTCCGTCTGTTTATTCATACCTCTCGCTCCTTTACTATGCTTATCATTCACAACTGTAAATCACAAAAAAATTCCATTGACTAACTATGTATTATTTTGCATAAATATGCATTTTACAACGGATTGGTAGACTTCAGAGTAGTGATAAATAACTATTACCATTAAAGGGGATGAATAGGTATAAAGTAGGGAGAATTAGTATAGGAGGTAATATTTACATTTAACAAGATAAAAATAGCATATATCCCAAAATTAAAATGTGACTTTCTTCACCAAAAAAAGGCTCACCTTAAGGTGAGCAGCATAATCATATCGATGGTCGCATTGTTAATCAATTCATGAATAATCGCCTCGCGATAGAGACCTTCTACCTATTGCTCTCCAATCATTTGCAGCTCTATTTGCTTCATCCGGTACAAGTAGCCCTCTTGCTCCATTAGCTCCGCATATGAACCTGTTTCGATGACCCTGCCCTGCTCCATGACGATAATCCTGTCCATACCTTCCAGACCGGTAAGCCGGTGGCAAATGAGCAGTAAAGTATCTCCGGCGGACTGTTCGTAGAGATGGGTTAACACGCGCTCTTCCGTTACATAATCCAGCGAAGATGTCGGTTCATCCAGCAGCCATAACCGCCCTTTGCGGAGCATGACCCGGGCCAGCGCCAGACGCTGCTTCTCCCCGTCGGACAGGTTCTCTCCTCTCTCGAATACCACATCATGTAATGCCACATCCGGCAGTTGGGCCTTAGCGAGAGCTTCTAACAATACTTCGTCAGATGGTTCTTCTCCATTCAGCAGCAGGTTGTCACGGACTGTTCCACGGAAAAAATGACCTTGCTGTAAGACGACATTCGAGGCTTCCCAAATGCCTGACTCATCCAGCTCTTGTACCGGAATGCCGCCCAAACGTATCTCCCCGGATACAGGTGTGCGCAGCTTGAGCAGCAAATCGATCAGCGTGGATTTGCCGGACCCGCTCGGTCCGACCACGGCCGTTCTGGAGCCTGCCGGGAGCTGCAGCGACACTTCCTTCAGCGCGGGCCGCCACTCATCGATATATTGGAACGTAACGCCGGACAGCTCCACCGAAACAGCATCGCCTGCTGGTAGAGTGCGGCCCGGCTGCACAGGTAAGTCACCGGCAGTGCCTACAGTTTCAGTCAGCCTTTTGGCCGCGTGCTCGCTGTCTTGCTTATAAGCAGGCAAATTAGCCATAGCCGCAGCTTCTTCAAACACCGTCTGTGAGGCCATGACCAGCATCGCCAGAAATACGCCGGCCAGCGCACCTTCCATAATTAGATAGGCTCCTAACGTCAGTACACCCCAGGAAATAAAAAAGGTTACAAAGGTGTGCATCGCCTGTCCGCGCAGCAAATGTCCTGCCGCACGCTGCTGCTCTGCTGTCAGTGCTGCCGAAGCCGCCTGGAGCTGCTGCTCCCGCTGCGGCAATTGCCCGTACACCTTCAGATCGCGGAAGCCGTACAAGACCTCGGTCACTTCCGTTGACAGCAGCGCCCGCTGCTTGCGGACACGGCCATTACTCGCCCGCTGGCCCAGTAATACGATTCCCGGTACAACCAATGCGGTTAGCAGCATTCCTGTTACAAACAAGCAGGCGATCCAGAATGAATAAGAAGCACTGAACACCATAGTTGCCAGAAAGACCGTGATGACGATAAGCGGCGGATAAGCGACTCGCAAAAAATAATTCTGCAGGCTCTCTACATCGCCGACAATCCGCGCCAGCAGATCTCCGCTGCGGTTCTTGTTCAATATACCGGGCGTTAACGGAATCAGCCGGGCAAAAAAGCCTGTGCGCAAACGGCTAAGCATGGAAAAGGTTGCTCTATGCGAATACAGGCGTTCCCCGTAACGGCTTGCCGCGCGGAGCAGACCCAGCAGCTTGACCAGCGCGGTAAGTACGATCAAGGTATAGAGCGGCGGCATAAAGACCGTCTGTGAAATCAGATACCCGCTTGCGGAGAAGAGAGCCACACCGGCAGCGCCGGCAATAAACCCTCCCAGAATCGACAGGAGAATATCCTTACGCTCTGCTATCATGGCCTTGGACAAAATCGCCAGCTCGTTCATGCTGAACCTCCTTTTCGCTGAATATCAACCATCTCGGCATATTGAGGCACACGTTCAAGGAGCTCGTCGTGAGGTCCTGCCGCCGCTAATACGCCATGGTCCATAAACAAAATGTGATCCGCTTGCCGGATCGTATATAACCGGTGCGCGACTGTGATCATCGTTGCCTTTTGGGCCAGCTTGGTTATGGAGCTTTGCAGGATTTGTTCGGTCTGCAAGTCGAGGCCCACCGTAGGCTCATCGAACAGAATCAGAGCCGGACGTTTCAGAAATGCCCTCGCTAAAGCAAGCCGCTGCTTTTCTCCTCCCGACAGTCCCCTGCCGCCTTCCCCGACATAGGTGTCCAGTCCCTGCTCCAGCCCGGCAACCAGCGTTGCAAGTCCCGCTTCCTCTGCGGCCTGCCTGATTTCTTCCCTGGAGACGTTACGTCCGGCGCCGATGGCGATATTGTCAGCGAAGGTGCCGGCAAAAATATAAGGGTGCTGTGTAATATAGCTGACCTGCTCAAACCATGAGTCTTCCTCCCACTCCGACAGCGGGCTTCCGTTCACCAGCACCGTCCCTGATACCGGCTTCAGAAGTCCGGCAATGAGATGGAGCAAGGTTGTTTTGCCCGAGCCGCTGTGCCCGACAATCGCAATATGCTCTCCCGCTCCTATGGAGACAGGCCCAGATTTAAGCTCGAATGAACCGGGGGCATAATGGAAATGCACATCATCCAGCACAATGGATGGCGGCATCTTGAGCAGCTTGGTGGAGGACTGCGCTCCCCCTTCCGGCTGTGCACTGGTGCCGCCGCCTATTTCCGCAAGCATCTGCTCCACCTTACGAACCGCCCCCATACTGGTCCGCCCGCTGTGAAAAGCGGTGCCTGTATTCTTGAGCAGGTTAAAAAACTCTGGAACAAGCAGCAGTACAAGAAAGGCCGTGTGGAACGGCATCGATTTGAATACGAGCAGTTGAATAGCCAATTCAAGGGCAACAATCCCGATGCTCAGCATGACGATGGATTCCAGCATAAACGTATTCGTAAAGGCAACCTTCAAAATATCCATGGTCGCGTCACGGTAACCCAGGCTGCTGCGCTCAATCTGCTGCTGCTGGCGGCGGGATTGTCCAAATATTTTCAACGTCACGAGCCCTTGAAGCGAATCCAGGAACGTACCGGAGAACTCTGCAAGCTGCGCATATTTCTCTTCGGATTTGTTCTTCGTTTGCAGTCCCACCAGAATCATAAACAGCGGGATGAACGGTGCCGTAAACAGCAGAATGAAGCCGGTATTCGCATGTAAAACAAACGTAACCGCCAGAATCAGAACCGGGATGATCGCTGCTTCCACCATCCGCGGCATGTATTGACTGAAGTAGCTGTCCGCCTCGTCCACTGCATCCAGAGCCACACTGACCTTTCCTCCCGTCTGCCCCCGCAGCGTTGAAGGCATGGAGGCATGGGTAAGCTTTTGCAGCACGGCTGAACGCATATTTGCCTTAGCGGCGGCTGCCATAGCCAAGCCTATTCTTCCGTTTCCGTATAACAGCAAAGTGCGGATAGCCATCACTGACAGCAGAAGAGCGAGCAGCAGAGCAACCGAGGATAAGGAAGCCTTCTCCACGAACACCCGCTGGACCGCTTCCGCCAGCAGCCCGGCCTGACTTACAATCGCAATGCCGAGCATGAGCGACAGGAGGGTCAGCATAACCAGCCGTTTTCGTTGCCCCGACATTTGCTCAGCGATCAGGTTTGTTTTGCTCTTCATTTACTTCTTTCCTTTCACATAATCTGCGTCAAAGAGGAACAGCTTGAACACCAGAATCAGGGAAGGAATGAGCAAGCACATGCCCCCGATGAACACAATGACCAGCGCCAGGCCCATAGCCGGTGAAGTGATGCTGTTCTCAAGCGTAATGAACGGGTCCAGAATATAAGGATATTGCCCGATTCCGTAAGCGAAGAAGGCGCATAGGAATTGCAGCATGATGCTTATGAACGCCAACCCGTAACGGCGTCCGCTGTACAGCAGCCACATGGCAAGCATGAAGAAAGCAACGGACAGTGCAAGCAGCCACCATAAATCCATCATATTTTGAAAATGTCGCTCATTGTGCTGTCCTAGATAAATAAAAGCCGTCAGCGCGATAACAATGGTCGGGGTGCTCCAGAACAGCGCATAAGTCCGCATAAGCTTCAGCGCGGGTTGATCCTCTGCCCGGGAAGCATAAAAGGCCAAAAAGGAGGCGCTGATGAACAGCACCGATACAATCGCCAAGCCTACAATACTCCAGGATAACGGGTTGGTGAACAAGGCCCAGTAATCCAGCGACACGGTCTCTCCCTGCTTAAAGATAAAGCCGCCTTCCGACAGGGTAAGTGCCACCGACAAGGACGCGGGAATCAGCAGGCCCGAAGCGCCGTACAGGAACAGATAGACGATGTTATTTTTGGAGCCGTAATTCTCGAACGCATAGAACGAACCACGGATCGCGATGAGGATCACAGCTATGCTTCCCGGAACAAGCAGCGCCGAGCCGTAATAATAAGCGGTGTCCGGGAAGAAGCCGACAAGTCCAATGTAAAAAAAGACGAAAAAGACATTCGTAATCTCCCAGACAGGCGATAAGTAGCGGGAGATCAGACGGTTAATCAGATGATCCTGCTTCGTCAGCCGGGCGTAAAAGGCAAAGAACCCGGCTCCAAAATCAATGGAGGCCACAATTAAATAGCCATATAAAAACAGCCATAGCACCGAAATTCCAATCAGCTCATAACTCATTTTGCGTGCTCACCCCTTACTGTGGATTTGCCGCCGGGATGCTGATTCCATTTCTCCATCTCGGTTTCCGCCGGATTGTCCTTGAACATGCGCCGCAGCACAAGAACACATACAGTGCCTAACAGGATGTACAGCAGCAGGAACACAAAAAACAGGATTCTTACGCTCGGTGAGGTCGTAGCCCCCTCTTCTACACGCATGTAGCCCCTTAAGATCCAGGGCTGCCGCCCGATCTCAGCGTAGAACCAGCCTAGCTCGACTCCCAAAAAGGCAAGCGGTGCGCCTAACGCGATCGCGCGAAGCAGCCATTTGTTATGCTCATTACGTTTCTTCCAGAAGACAAACAGGAAATACAGGAATGAAATGCCTAGCAGAGCGAACCCTACACCGACCATCAGATCAAACAAATAATGCACCAGGAGCGGCGGCTGCTCATCCGCAGGAAATTCATTCAGACCGGTCACCTCTGCATTAAAATCTCCAAAGGCGAGGAAGCTGAGAAATTTGGGAATGTGCAGTGCGCCCAGCACCTCATGCTCTGCGTTAAGCCAGCCTAACAGAATCAGATCTGCTCCGCTCTCCGTTTCAAAATGCCACTCTGCCGCAGCCAGCTTCTCCGGCTGATGCTCCGCCAAAAATTTCGCAGACGTATCCCCGGCAAGTGCGTTCAGCAGTCCAAACACCATCACCACGGCCATCATCAGCTTCAGCGCTTTTTTGTGGTATTCGGAGGCCCCCTTCTTCAGGAGTGCGAACGCGGCAATGCCTGCCAGCAGTGCAGCTCCGGTCAGATAGGCTGAGCTTAAGACATGGAACACCTTGGAGAACGTCGCTGTATTCAGCATCGCCTCCACCGGATTCACCGCGATGAATTGCCCTCCCGCCATGGCAAAGCCCTCGGGCTGATTCATGAACCCGTTTACAGTCGTGATAAACACAGCGGACATCCCGGCACCGGCAACAATCGGAATCGTAAGGAGCCAGTGGATATACGGTTTTTTGAACCGGTCCCAGGTATAGAGGTAAATGCCCAGGAAGATGGCCTCAAAAAAGAAAGCAAACACTTCCATAAATAACGGGAGCGCAATCACGTTACCGGCCAGCTTCATGAAATTCGGCCAGACCAAGGCCAGCTGCAATGAAATCGCTGTACCTGTCACCACACCCACCGCCACAGAAATGACAAACCCCCGGGCCCATCTCTTCGCCATCAGCGTGTAGTGAGCGTCTTTTTTGTGTATGCCCATGAATTCAGCAATGGCGATCATCAGCGGAACCCCAACGCCAATTGTTGCGAATATAACGTGGAACCCCAGTGTCAAGCCAGTCACCAGTCTGCTCCACAGCACGGTATCGATGCCCATTACGTTAGTGCCTCCTTATAAAAATCGTAGATATTTTGAATTATTATATCTTTAATTTTAAGTAAATCGGCTCCGGTCACCTTTTTGCCTTCAAACGTTCATGGAAGCATCAACTCTTTCTTACATCTTAGTGAATACCGCCGAAACTACTCTATCGGGCTATTGATAGATAGGGAATAACATGGTACAGGACTGTTCCAGTAATAAAAACAGCGGCAATCTAAGACTCAATAAATAAAGTCTTAAACTGCCGCTGATTCTATCAAGAGCAGAATCCCCTCAGACCGGACTGCCACTCTTCTTGAAGTACTGCTGCACCAGAAAATTCATGATCTCGCCCGGTTGTTCTCTGGAGAACTCCGCCTTGTCTGCGAACAGCATCCCGTAAGGTGCTTCCGGGGTGTACGGCTCCCAGTGCGGCAATGCTTCGCCTGTGGAATCTTGTCCGTTCGGGTCGCCGGTACGGATGAAGTGAGCGGTATAATTGCACATCTGGCGGGCCAGATCATAATGCTTGCCGACAAACGGCCGCCAGCACTTGGCCAGCGTCTCAAAGAAGAACCACAGATCCACCGAGTGGAAGGTGCCCGGGTTATCCCATCCCGGAATCTCCGCATCGAAATTATAGTAATAGAGCGGGGTTTCGCTTCCGGTATCCGCATTCGCCTGCCCGGCGATCCGGATGGCGTATTCGACCCCGCTTACCGCTGCCCGCTCCGCCGCTTCCTGAACAGCATCCGGCCTAGCGCCGCTAAGCTTCAGGAAGGTCTCCGCATCCTCCCCGAACATGTCTGCCGCAAGCTGCTTGAACTCCCCGTAGGACTGCACATTCGGGGTGCTGAAGAACTCGGAGGAGGTATGGCCTAGCATAATCGGCACCTTCAAGCGTCTGTTCTGCACGAACAGATCGAACGGGTTGCCCACCTGGAACTTCTGGTCGGCAACGCTCCCCCAGAAGCCGCCAAGCGCAACTGCCTTGTCCCGCAGATAGACCGCATCCAGCTTCCGCGCTTCCGCGAGGGAGGATACACCCAGATAGTTAAAGAACTCGATGCCGTCCTGCTCCGCTTCCTGCAACGTCCCCCGTAGCGGCGGCAGCAGCGTTCCCGGATACAGGTCGGTGAAGATACCGCTTTCAACAATCGCCCGCTGAAACAATCCTTCGTTCTGCGGAGAGGTAAGCTGGCTCATGACACTGCCGCCGCCCGCTGACTGCCCGCCGATGGTGATGTTGTCCGGGTCACCGCCAAAGGCGGCAATATTGCGCTTCACCCAGCGGGTAGCGGCCTGCTGGTCAAGGTTGCCGAAGTTGGCAGGCGCCTCCGGTGATTCCGCGGTAATCTCGGGATGGCAGAGGAAACCGAAGATATTCAGCCGGTAGTTAATCGTCACCACCACAATCCCTCTGCGGGCAATCCGTTCTCCGTCGAACTCCATCTCTGCCGGATGGCCCACCTGCAACCCGCCGCCGAAATACCATACATAGACGGGTAGCTTCTCGTCCGCCTGCTTGGCCGGGGTCCATACGTTCAGGTACAGGCAATCCTCGCTCATCGCGATATCCGGCTCTACCGCCCATTCACGGGTATAGATATTGTTATCATCCAGCTCCTGTCTGACCTGCATGGAGACCGGTGCGAACTCGTGGGCCTGAAGTACACCCTCCCAGTCTTCGGCAGGCTGCGGTGCCCGCCAGCGGTTCTCCCCTACAGGTGGTGCTGCAAACGGTATTCCCTTGAAGCTCGTAATCCGGGGATCGGCTGCGGGCAAGCCTTTTACCGTGCCATTCTCCACATTGACCAATCTAAGCATATTACCGTCTCCTTTACATCCACATCGTTGCTTACCCCCAAATTCTAATAGACCCCTTGCCCCAAAACAATGATCTAAGCAGGGCCGTAATTGATCTATTCTAACATGCTGGCGATTCTACAGTATAAGGAAAGACACCCTGTTTGGTATCCGGCTGATCTCCACGCGTTCCATTCACTTCAAACTATTATTTTGACGTTTCCTTGCTTTCTTCCCCCAGCACCTTCAGGTCATCCTGAACGCTTCCCTTCCATAAGGGCACTCCGGAACGGTAGGCAGCCCGGCCATTTAAGTGACCTGCTACCGGTGAAGTGATGAATACAAATACAATCGCCAGCAGAAGCTTTACGTTAACCGTTCCGTCTTTGAACCAAAAGTACAGGAAACCTCCTGTCAGCAAACACAATACCCCGAAGGTTGCACTTTTGGTAGCCGCATGTGAACGCAGATAGACATCGGGCAGCCGGACTAAGCCGAAGGCACTTAAGCCGCAGAAGACTGCACCCATTACCACAAGAATAGAGCTAATCAGTTCACCTGTCATTGGGGTTCCCTCCATCCTCTATAACGGCTCCCCGTTCAATATATCTGGCCAGTGCCGTAGTACCAATAAACGTCAGAATTCCGATAACCAGAATGACTTCTATAAAATCCTGGGTATCCAGCAGCATACTGAAGACGGTTATCATAGCGAGTACATGAATGCCGATCGTATCGAGTGCGGCAACCCTGTCGGAGCGGGTTGGCCCTTTCAGGAGACGGAACAGGCAGGCCAGCATCGCCAGAGCCAGAATGATCATGGCCACGTTTAGCATAACTGGGATCATTAACGGGTCACCTCCCTGATCGCTCGTTCGAAGGTGCCTCTAATCTGCGTGACCAGCAGCTGTGCATCTTTAATATCAATAGCATGAATGTACAGCGTCTTGCCATCCTTCGACACATCAAGGGTCAGGGTTCCCGGTGTCAGACAAATCAGGCACGAGAGCAGTGTGACCTCCCAGGGCGTGGCCAAAGCAGTCTCATAAGCAAAGATACCGGGACGTATAGCCAGTTTTGGACGGATGATATGGCCAATGACCACGAAATTCGAGACCGTAAGTTCACGGGCAAAGATCAGCAGAAGCTTCAGTACAGCCCATATACGTATGAGATAGAAGGTCCGGGGCTGGGACCTGGATTTCCTAAATAATAGTAAAAGTCCGATGCCAAGCAGATAACCTACTAAGAAGCTTGAGCCAGAGCCAGAGCCATTGTTATTTATCGCCATCCACAGAAAGGCAATCAACAGATTAAACAGGAATTGTAAGGCCATCTCCTCTACTCCTTCATTATGGCTTCAATATATAGGGCAGGTGAAGCCAGAATCTCGCCAGCCTGCGATACATAAGTATACACAGACTCCGCACCGATCCCCATAGCAAATACAAGCAGCAGCAGTCCGGCAGCCACAGCCGAAGCGGCCTTTATGCTTATCTTAGGCTGCTCTTCCTTGGGTTCATTTCCCCAGAATGCCAGCCTGAATACCTTGATCAGGGAGAACAGCACCATAAAGCTTGACCCCAGACCTATGAGAGACAGTGTCAGCATCCCCTCGGACAACGCTCCACGCAGGATCATAATTTTGCCGGCAAAACCGCTAAGCGGCGGAATCCCCACCAGGGCGAGCGCCAGAATGAAAAACATCCAGCCGAGGAGCGGATACTTTCGGATCATCCCGCCCATACTGCCTAGCCGGTCAGTTCCGGCTGCGGATATAATCATCCCGCCCAGAATAAACATAAGTCCCTTGGCCAGCATATCGTGCAGCAGATAAAAGACTGCCCCATTCATTGAATCTGCAGTCCCTGCAGCGAGCCCAAAGGCTACAAATCCAACGCTGATAATGACGTTATAATTCAGAATCCGCGGGATATCCCTATAAGCCACTGCCCCCAGGCTGCCCAGGATCATGGTAGCAGCAGCCATCCAGGCGATCCAGTCATGAGTGAAGCCGGGATCGTTCACGAACAACAACGTGAAGGTACGGATGATTGCATAGAGTCCTACTTTGGTCAGCAGGGCACCGAACAATGCCCGGACAGCCGCCGGAGGCGCACTGTATGACCCTGGCAGCCAGAAGAACAGGAACAGCCCTGCCTTTAATGAAAATACAATCAAGAACAAAACAGCAATCACATTAAGCACGCCGCCTTGTCCCGCTTCAGCGATACGCTGGGACAGGTGCGCCATGTTGAGTGTTCCTACCGCTGCATAGAGATAAGCTACCGCAGCAACAAACAGTGTCGAGGATACGATATTGATGAGCAGGTATTTCGACGTTTCTCTTAGCTGAAGCTTGGTCCCTCCGAGCGAGATGAGCGCATAAGAAGATATCAGCATGACCTCAAAAAAGACAAACAGGTTGAAAATATCTCCGGTAAGAAACGAACCGTATACCCCGACCAGCAAAAACTGAAAGAACGTATAGTAATAGAACCGCTCCCGCTGCTCTCCAATACTGCTGAAGGAGTAGCACAGAATCGCAAAACTGACGATCGAAGCCATCGTTACCAGCAATACAGCAAACATATCACCCACAAATACAATGCCATACGGGGGAGCCCAGCCCCCCATTTGCAGGGTCTGTATGCCCTCAGAATGGACACGTGTAACCAGCAGCACCGCAATCAGAATGTTAAGCAGACCGCTGTGCGCACTAATCACGCGCTGAAGCCGGATCTTCTCTTTGAGAAAAATCAGGATGACCGCCGTAGCCAGCGGAATGAGAATCGGGAGCACCAATAGATTGCTCATTCGTTGACCTCCTTAATGCTGTCCATTTCATCAGTACCCCGCGTCTGATATGACCGGTATGCGAGTACGAAAAAGAAGGCTGTGACCCCAAAGCTGATGACAATGGAGGTTAGAATCAGCGCCTGCGGCAGCGGATCAACATAGGTATCCGCCTTGCCTAGTATAGGGGCTGCGCCCCTTTTGAGCCCGGCCATCGTGAGCAGCAGCAGATGAACTCCATGCGTCAGCAAGGAGGTTCCCAGCACAATGCGCAGCAGGCTTTTGGACAGAATCAGGTAGACACCGATCATGAAAAGAATTCCGACCGCTACTGCCATTACGAGTTCCATTTCTTCTCCCCTCCGATCGATAAAATGATGGTCACCATCACACCGACAACGGCCAGGAATACGCCAAGGTCAAACAGGACGGCTGTCGCCAGCTCCGTATCCCCAAGTACAGGCAGTTGGAAGTGGCCGAACGTATGACTTAGAAAAGGAACATCAAACAGGAATGAACCTGACGCTGTCAGAATAGCCAGCATGAGCCCGGAAGCTGTAAGCAGCCGGTAATTCACAGGGAGCACCTTACGTACCTGATCCATGCCAAATGCGATTGCAATGAGCATAAGTGCAGCAGAAGCCATCAAAGCCCCGATAAAGCCTCCCCCCGGATGATTATGCCCGGCAAAGAACAGATACAGGGAGAATATCAGAATGACAAGGACAATCCCCTTGGAGATCGTCTGTAGAATCACATCATTGCTGCGCAGCGGCAATAGTTCTTTCTTTGCAGGCTCCAGCGGCGGCAATTCCGTCTCCATTCTCAGATGAATCAGACCATAAATGGCCAGTGAGGCGATGCCAAGCACCATGATTTCAAACAAAGTATCAAACCCGCGGAAATCTACCAGGATGACGTTGACAACATTTTTACCGCCAGCCCGGTTGTAGCTTTCCTTCAAGAAAAACTCGGAGATCGGTTGAAAAGGACTGGTACCCATAGCCGCCAGAGCAATCAACGTCATCGTGATGCCAGCTCCAGCCGCAATAACCAGATTGGGCAGCTTAAAGCGCAGAGGCTCCTTCTGCTTCTTCAGCTTCGGTAAATACCGGAAACAAAGAAGGAACAGAATGACCGATACGGTCTCTATAATCATCTGTGTGAGTGCAAGATCCGGTGCCCGGAAAAGAACGAAGAGCAGCGTCACCATATACCCCACACCACCGGTGAAAAGAATCGCGTTGACACGTGACTTGGCAAATGGAACTGCAAAGGCAGCCAGCAGCATGGCTGCTACAACAGCCATTTCATAAAAAGACAATGAGGCATACTTATCCATGCCAAAGCTAATGCCCGGCTGCCGCAGCAGAACTGTGAGCAGGGAAATGATGAAAAAGCTGAAAATATAGAGCAGGTAATGACGGCCCGAACCAGTCATATAGGTATCAGTTAAGCGTCTTGAACCATTCTCGAGCAGTCTTAACGAGAAGTCATACATACGGCTCAGTGCATTGGTTCCGCCAGCTTCACGGTCTAGAACACGTAACCTTGTATAGATTCTAAACAACAGCGTACCTGCTGCTATAACACCGAGCGTCATGAAGATTTCTGGTGTCCATCCATGCCAGAAATGAATAGAAACCTCAAAGGCTTCTTCCGGTGCGAGTAGCCCCGGATGAATGGAAGACATTGCCGGTTCAATCAGCGTGGCAGAGACCAGATCAGGGAAGAAAGCGAACACTACTGCAAGTGAAATCAGAATCACGGGTGACAGTAAGAGACCCAGTGGAGCTTCATGCGGAACTTTATCCAGTTTGTCTTCCCTCAGCTTGCCGCGGAAGGTCTTGAAGACAAAGATCATGCTGTATACAAAGGTAAATACACTGGCAATCCAGGCAATCACCGGAAAGAGCTGTGTCCAGTATCCGGAGCTCAGGATGTCAAACTCCCGGATATTGAATACAGAAGTGAAGAACATTTCTTTACTGAGGAATCCGCTGAATGGCGGCAATCCGGCCATAGAGAATGTCCCGATCAATGCGATAGAGAAGGTGACCGGCATGAGAGACATAAGCCCTCCAAGCTTGCGTAGATCACGGGTACCCGTCTCATGGTCAATGATGCCCACAACCATAAACAGACTGCCTTTAAATACAGCATGGTTAATGAGATGAAAGAGCGCAGCTGTAGTAGCCATCGTATAGAAAACCGCATCCCCCGTACCGGTAAAGAAGGCTGCCGCCGACCCGAGTCCAAGCAAAGACATGATCAAGCCGAGTTGACTGATCGTGGAGTATGCAAGTAAGGCCTTGAGATCGGTTTGC
Organism: Paenibacillus sp. FSL R7-0333; assembly: GCF_038000365.1. Lineage (NCBI taxonomy): Bacteria > Bacillati > Bacillota > Bacilli > Caryophanales > Paenibacillaceae > Paenibacillus > Paenibacillus sp. FSL R7-0333. Next base: position 2,468,624 of record NZ_JBBOBZ010000001.1, on the reverse strand, counting down.
CGGATAGCTTTGAACGACCCATAGATCAGAGTTACCAGTCCTGTGACTGAGACCAGCCAGAACCACTCGGATTGTCCGGCATACAGCGGGGTGAGCCGCGCTACCAGATAGATCCCTGCCTTAACCATGGTCGCCGAGTGAAGATACGCACTGACCGGAGTCGGCGCTTCCATGGCATCAGGCAGCCAGATATGAAATGGAAATTGGGCAGATTTCGTAAAGGCTCCCAGGAGAATAAGCAGCATGGAAGGAATAAACATTCCACTTTCTGTTAAGGTCCCTGCCTGTGCAATAATCTCGCGGATACTATAGGTGCCGGTCATTACATATAGCAGATTGAATCCGGCAAGCATCGCCAGACCGCCGAACACCGTGATCAGCATGGACTTCATTGCTCCATAGGAGGATCTTTCCCGGCGGTGCCAGAAGGCAATAAGCAGGAACGAAGATATGCTCGTCAGTTCCCAGAATCCGTACAGCACCATCAGATTATCTGACAGCACCACTCCTAACATGGCTCCCATGAACATGAGCAGGTATATATAAAACTGGCGGATCCCCTCCATGAGCTTATCGAGATAATAAATCGAATAAAGCACAACCAGGGCACCCATTCCGGTAATCAGCAGGACAAAGAGCAAGCTGAGCCCATCCAGTACCAGCGAGATATTCACCCCAAAGGATGGCATCCAGGTGATACTGTTCACAATAGGCTCTCCCGCCCGGATGGCTGGAATTCTCGTCAGGAAATAAATAAAGAGAGCTACGGGAAGGGGCAGAGCGATCCAGCCCAAGTGAAACCGTTTATTTTGCTTCAGCAGCAGCATTAGCGCAGCCAGCAAAAACGGAAGCAGGATAATCATATGCAGCAAGGCTTAAGCCCCCTTTCTAGTTTTGGTATAATCCTCTTAACGGGGCTTCACCCATTCGTTCTGTACAATTCTCAAATATTGTGCTTCACCGTTGCTGACGATTTTGAACAGGCCGGTATTGAAATCTGTATCGAGCTCACGAAAGAAAACCCCCTTCATGGCTTCATCCCCATCCGGTTCATCCATAAGGATATGGCGGTCGCCCTCTTTGACCAGATAAGCAGTGAACCCTTGCTCATGGGACTGCTCAAGCAGCTCCGGATACCGCTGTACCGCAACGATATGAAGATCGATCGGACCTACCCACTCCAGCAGATCATTGATAAAGCTTCCCCGTGTAATCTCCTGCCACAGCGTTTGGCTTGACTGTCCGAGTACAATTTGTGTAATTTTGTTATCCTTTGCAGTCTCCACAATCACATCAACCGTTTTTTTGCCATTACATTTGCGGATCACAAATTGTCCGCCAGCCTCCTTGGTCTGATGCTCCCAGCCAGACAAGTACTGTTGCTTCTCCCGGTTATATTCATTGTCTCTGGATGCATCTACAGTGAGTACCATCAGCGGGGCATTGAGCAATCTGGCCAATTGCCCTCCCCGCTGTATTAATCTTTGCCCGTGCGGACCATAATGCACACACACCATGATGCTCTCATTGTTCATTTCCATTTCAAGTCCTCCACAGCAGTAAATTTATTCCAGGTAAAAAACACAAAAAGAGCCCGCTGTTGGCAGGCTCCTCCGGTTAACTCCGTATACAATTATTGCAATTATATAGTCACCCAAGGAGAAAGTAAAGGCAATTTGCGGTGAATACACATGGAAGCCTCAGGGGAGCCTGTGTACAAAGGAGGAATTCCTTATTAGCTACCGCTTCATTTTTATTTCTTCCCTTTGATTATCCCCGGTATAAATTCGCAATATGCACCCCCTAGCACGAATGGGTGCAGCACATAAGGAAATAACTATGAAAAGGGGATCTTTTCGGTTCAAGAATTTGATCGAGGGGGACTTATGATTATAAATATTTACTTTTATATTTTGATTGCATTCATATTACCTTGGATTATCAGCATCCATTATCTAAAAAGAAAACCTTCGCTTTTTATCACGAATGTACCCATTGTATCTAGCATTGCGATGTTAATGAATATAATCGGTTTTATGATAAATAGTATCGATTCAAAAAAGTATTCAACACTAACTTTTTTAGTCTTCTATAGCCTATTGACCACAATAATGGAGTACGGGGCATTTTCAGTAGGGATAGTCGATTATGGAAACGGATGGAACATTGGTTGGAGTCTCGTTTCTTATTTGGTGGCTTATACAATAGTAATCATCTATAGAAAATTGATAAGCACATTTGTTTAAATGATGTTCCGAGCTGATAACGAAAACTCATAAAAATAAAAACAGTCCCGATGAAAATAAAAGTCTCATCGGAACTGAACATTAATTACTCAGAACTTAAATAAGTTGTATAAATATACATTTTAAATTAATCATGGAATTCAAGTCCGCTCTCACCCGCACCGGCTATACCCGCAGTTCCCGCAGGTCTTGCATCCCTCAATATTAATCAGCGAGGCACTACCGCAGGAAGGGCAGAGATCCCGCGAAGCGGTAGCGTGGTTGTGCACACCATGGCCTCCATGGCCATCATCGGTAGCTACCGCAGGAACCGTGGATTTCAGCTCGGCGTTCAGCGCCTCGTTGAAATCAAGCTCCAGCGTAGCTGCGATTGGCGCAGGAATATGATCGTCATGGGCGTTGTTCAGCACATGGGTCTCCAGGGCTTTGGCTACGGCGTCGGCGATGGACTCGACGCGGTTAGCGCCGAAGCCGATGGCGCCGGAGCCGCCGATGCCCTTGAGGTGCTTGATCAGCAGGCCGACCTTCTCGCCGTGATCTCCGTAGCGCAGGAATAGCGAGCAGACGCGGCCCAGGGCTTCCGCCATGGCGAAGACGTCAGAGCCAGCCTTGCCCACATTCAGGAAAATTTCGGCCGGGATACCATCAAGATCGTTGATGGTGATATACGCCATGCCGAACGGCGTGTTGATCTTATAGGTCGCGCCGCGCAGCACCTGCGGACGCTTCTTGTATTGCTTGTCTACTCCGCTGGCCGCTGCCTGGTGGGCAGGCGCTGCGGCTACAGTTGTCGGAGCTGACGGAGCGGCTTCCGTTTCCTTAATCACCTCTGGCTTGGCAGCCGTTGCCGGTTCGTCCTTCTTGTCTTCCTTCTTCTTGGTCTCCAGCACCTGTACATCACGGCTGCCATCACGGTAGATGGTCACGCCTTTGCAGCCCAGATCGAAGGCCATTTCATACAGCTCGGCGGTCTCTTCCACTGTGAAGTCGGACGGGCAGTTCGCTGTCTTCGAGATCGAGCTGTCCACCCAGCGCTGGATCGCGGCCTGAGCGCGGATATGATCCTTAGCGGACAAATCCATTGATGTGACGAAGTATTCCGGCAGCTCTTCTCCCGGATGGGCCTCCAGCCATTCCTGGGCGATAGGCACGAACTGCTCATCGTAGCCAAGACGGCTCTGACGGAAATATTTGAAGGCGAAATACGGTTCGATCCCGGTGGAGGTGCCGACCATGGTTCCCGTGCTGCCGGTAGGCGCCTGGGTGATCACAGTTACGTTACGCATACCATGCTTGCGGATCGACTCGCCCACTTCAGGATAGACCTCGGTGATATTGCGCATGAAGCCGCTCTGCAGGTATTTATCGGTGTCAAACGCCTGGAATGATCCCTTCTCGCCCGCAATCTCTGCGGAAGCCAGATAAGCCTCGCGGGCCATGAAGCCATAGAGCTTGTCCAGGAACTCCAGCGATTCCGGGCTGCCATAGCGGATATTCAGCTTGATCATCAGCTCAGCCAGACCCATGGTGCCGAGACCTACGCGGCGTTCGAGCTTCTGGTTGGCTTCATTTTCAGGGAAATGATACGGTGTCTTGTCGATAACATTATCCAGAAAACGCACGGAATAACGGGTCGTTGTCGCCAGATCTGCCCAGTCCACATCGTGGTTCTCCGCATCGTAGAACTTGGAAAGATTGACGGCGGACAGGTTGCACACGCCCCAGCCGGGCAGGCCTTGTTCACCGCACGGATTAGTACATATAATCCGATTGAAATAGTGGCTATTTGACATCTGATTATAATACTCCATGAAAACAACGCCCGGTTCTGCGGACTTCCAGGCCGATTCGATAATCGTATGCCAGATATCGCGTGCTCTGACGGTGCGGTAAGGGATGACGCGGCGGTTGTCGGACTTCCATTTATCCAGATCGCCGTCCCAGAGGGTGTCGTAATCCGGATCGGTGGTATCCGGGAAGACCAGCTCCCAGTCCAGATCCTCCTTGACGGCCTTCATGAAGCCATTGCTGACGCAAACCGACAGATTGGCATTGGTAACCTGGCCCATCGTCTGCTTCACGGTAATGAAGTCCAGCACATCCGGGTGCCAGTCGTTGATCATCAGCATCAGCGCGCCGCGGCGGCTCCCGCCTTGTTCAATCAGTCCGGTTGTATAGCTGAACAGGCCGCCCCAGGACACGGAGCCGCTGGAGGAACCGTTCACCCCTCTGACAATGGCACGGCGCGGGCGCAGCGAGGACAGATTGATGCCTACCCCGCCGCCGCGGGCCATAATCTCGGTCATCTCGGAGAGTGTCTCCATGATGCCGCCCCGGCTGTCTTTGGGAGATGGAATCACATAGCAGTTGAACAGTGTAAGCTCCTCGCTGGCTCCGGCCCCAGCCGCAATCCGTCCGCCGGGAACCAGCTTCCAGTCATCCAGAATCGAGCGGAATTTGCCTGTCCATTCCTCCTGAAGCTCAGGAGTCTTCTCTACAGAAGCCATCGCTGCCGCAAGACGGTCCCACATCTCCTCCGGCGTCTTCTCGATGTTCAGTGTCAGCTTTTCCACATCCGACTGCACCAGCTCGCCGCTGCGGGTTTTTACCGTAACCATCCGGCCTGTACGCTCTACAATCTCGCCAACCTCCTTGGTTGGGAACTTCGGATCATCCTTCGTCAGGACAAGTACTACATCGCCTACCCTGGCATTATTGCTGTCCGCGTCCTTCCAGGCATAACGGTCCAGGAATATTTTCTCGCTCAGACCCTCTAGACGCTTGTTGTGTTCCACTGTACTCAATAGTAAAACCTCCCGGGGATTAATAGGTCATGCTTCCGGCGGCTGGGCAGCCGCAGCCTGCTTGTCCGGCGGAAGCTCCTCTTGTCAATAACAAACAGCCGAAAAAATCCGCATACCAGCTAAATTTCATGCTTTTGTAACAATATATGGTGTGCGTTAACTTTTAAACTATACCACATGTTGTGGATAGCGGTCTTTTTTGAAAAAGCAGCCCCAGGCAGGAATAACGGAAAATTGGGAAAAGAAAGGCTCATTTCCTCCCTCTTTCTCGCTTTTTTGCAGACACTGGAACTGAAAGCTTTCAAGGCGGATTACAGCGTTCCTCTGTGAATTCCATACCCCTCTGGTTATGAAATCTCTCTGAAACGAGCATACTACTGCTACGCATTTCGATATGAAAACTGCGACGGAGGAGGCTGCAACATGACGCAATTATTCCGCAATTCCCTGCCCCAAGAGAAGGTAACTTCTGCGCCGCTGCTGCCTGTTCCTCTATCTTTTGAGCGTAACTGGCTGCATGATCTGGAATCGAGACTGGATAAAGGGGGGCCGTGGGGCGACTGGCGGTTATCCCGCCTTGCCGTGCAGGGAGAGCAGTCGGGCCTGGTTACCAGCTTCGATGAGCTGCAGTGTATGAAGCATCTGTCCGGGCTGTCTCCGCTTCCCCATCAGCTGGATACGGCACACAAGGTGCTGTTCGAGATGTCGGGACGGGCGATTCTGGCCGATGAAGTCGGACTTGGCAAGACCATCGAAGCCGGGCTGGTGCTGAAGGAGTATCTGGTGCGCGGGCTGGTGGGCAAGGTTCTGATTCTGGTGCCGGCCTCGCTTGTCCTGCAATGGGTGCGGGAGCTGAATACGAAGTTCGGAATCTCTGCCGTAGCGCAAAAGAAAGCCTATTCCTGGGGCAATGACATTGTCGTCGCCTCGATGGATACGGCCAAGCGTGACCCGCATAAGGAAATGCTGCTGAGCCAGGAGTACGACATGCTGATTATCGACGAAGCCCATAAGCTGAAGAATAAGAAATCGACGAATTATCTGTTCGTCCAGCAGCTCCGCAAAAAGTACTGTCTGCTGCTCACCGCCACCCCCGTGCAGAATGATCTCGGCGAGCTGTTCAATCTGATCACGCTGCTGAAGCCGGGCCAGCTGGGGAATCAGGGCGATTTTGCTACCAATTTCGTGGTGGATAAGCGCCAGCCCAAGAACGAAGTCCAGCTTCGGGGCGAGCTGTCCAAGGTCATGATCCGCAACCGCCGGGGCGAAGGCCCGGTGAATTTCACCAAGCGCAAGGTGCGCAATATCCCCCTCACCCTCTCCGCTGAGGAGAAGGCGCTGTATGACGGCGTGACCGCTTTTGTCAAAGAACAGTATCAGGAAGCGGGCGGTAATCTCAGCAGTATGCTCTCCCTGGTCACCCTTCAACGTGAGGTGTGCAGCAGCCGGGATGCGGTGTTCGTAACGCTGGTGAATCTGATCAAGAAGCTGCCGGCCGATTCGCCGAAGCGCGAGCGGATGATGGGGCTGCTCCAGACGATCCGTACGGTCAAGACGAATACGAAGGCGGAGAAGACGATGGAGTTAATCCGTGAAATGAACGAGAAGGTAATCGTCTTCACGGAGTACCGGGCCACGCAGGAGTATCTGCTTCAGTATTTCCGTGACCATGGACTGCAATGTGTGACGTACTCGGGCGGGATGAACCGCGGCAAAAAAGACTGGATGATGGACCTCTTCCGCGGACGCGCCCAGGTGATGATTGCCACCGAAGCCGGCGGCGAGGGGATTAACCTGCAGTTCTGCCACCATATGATCAATTTCGATCTGCCCTGGAATCCTATGCGGGTCGAGCAGCGGATAGGCCGGGTCCACCGGCTGGGTCAGGAGAATGATGTGGTCATCTATAACCTCTCCACCGAAGGGACCATTGAAGAGCATATCCTCCACCTGCTGCATGAGAAAATCAACATGTTCGAGATGGTCATCGGCGGGCTGGATGTCATTCTGGAGCGCTTCGAGCAGAAGGGCTCGCTTGAGAAAAGCCTGTACAAAATCGTTCTTGAAGCGGGCAGCGACGAGGAGCTGCGCAGCGGGCTGGATACTATCGGCGATTCGCTCAGTGAATTGACCCACGCCAAGCTGGATGATAGCGGGGTGCCTAAGTGATGCTGACGCCTACAGAAGTGCGCAAGCAGGTCATGGATTATCTGGAAGCGACTGAATGCACCATATTGGAATCCTCACCGCTGCATGTGACGGTGAAGCTCTCCCCGCGCGCGGACCGGATGCTGACGGACCGCCCTTATTATTGGGGCTTCGTGGAGCGCACCGGCGTAGATCCCGAGACCCTCTCCTTCAGCTTCGTCTTCGACCCGCAGAAGTACGATGAACTGGCCGCGCAGGCCGCTGCGCCTGCGGCCCGCCCGCGTGGCGGGGCCAGCCGCCCGGCAGGGGCGGGGGCGCCGCCGGGGCTGGCCGGGGCGGCGGCCGAAGCTGCTGCGGAGCCGCTCGGCGCAGCGCAGGCGCCGGGAGCTGCGCTGCCGCCCGGGGTATCTGCTGCGCCGGAGGACAGCATTCTCGCGCGGTACTTCGGCATCGTTCCGGCGCTGCCGCGCCTCGGACCGGGCATGATCCGCCGCGAGGATGTGACCTACGGCAGCAAGCGCCTGCGGCAGATCTGGTCGGCGGCACGGGACGAAGGCCGGTGCCTCCAGCTGTTCGAGGACCCTGGCCTCAGACAGCGGACCACGCTGTTCTCGGCCGCCTACGAGCCATGGCTGGCGGTCTGCTACAAGGTCGAGATGACCTGTGACCTGAAGCGGGAGGAGCTGCATTTCATCGCGGTGTCGTTAACCTCCGGGCTGATCGTCCCGGACTTCGAGGCCCGGCTGGCCGGCAAGGAGCTGACGCCCCGGCTGCCGGAGAACATTCATGTCCAGCCGTTCGAGCTGGGGATTACGGATGGGGCCGACCGGCTAGAGGGATATCTGACCTCGAAGCTGGCGCTGCTGGATTACACCTGGGCGGAAGAAGCGCGCGAACGATTGGAGCTGGAGCTTAGCATCGTGGACATCTACTACGCGGAGCTGCTGAAAGAACCGGAAGAAGAGAAGCGCCTGGCTATCCAGGAGCAGTACAACCGCCGCCGCCAGGAGACCTCATGGCAATACGAGCCGCAGATTGCAGTTTCTGCCGTTACGTACGGATTGTTTCATCTGCGCAGCACATAGAATGCGACCTGGTCCGCTAAAAGCAGGCAAAAAAACAGCGAAACTCCCGCCGCCTGGCGCGACAGCAAGCAACAGCCTTTTCAGGGCTTGTCCCCTACAATGAACAGTAAGAAGCGTAAATTCCCTCTATACAGGAAAGGTGACTGAACCTATGAATATCACTGCAAGACGGAAGGGCTCCCGGCGGCGTGGCCGCATGCTCCTCTGTCTGATTCTTGGACTGACTCTGCTGGCTGCTAGCGCCTCCTCTCCCCAGGCGCTAGCGTCACAAGCCAGCCGAACGACCGTGATGCAGGCCGTCACGCAGGAAGTTCTTCCGGGACTGGAGATGAAGCCGATTCCAGCGCCGGAAACGCTGCAGGCCTTCACCCGGCAGACGATTAGCCAGCTCTCGGCGGATGCTCCTTTTAAGGAATGGAAGGATGCCGGCACGGAGGTCTACCCTCTTGGTCCGGGAACGCGCAGCTGGCTGGTCAATGTGATGCACAGCGGTCAACGGATCGGCTATCTCATTATCTCCGCTGCGGATCAGGGCGGCTATCTGCTTAGCGAATACGGAGCCGGAACCGATGGTCTCCCTTACAGTATGACTGAACTGCGCCAGTATCTGGTGCAGCAAGGACTGATACCCTCTAATTCTTCAGGTGCCATCGGGGTTACGGCGCTCTATGCTCCAATGCTGCCTGTCTGGAAAATCACTACGGAGAACAGAACGTTGTATCTGAATGCTACCGTTCTGGAGACGCTGCCCTGGAGTCAGAGCCAGGCTGAGCCTATTCTTAATGCTGCACCGGAAGCCTCAGCCATGCTGTCCTCCGGCCCGGGCCAGGCGCGCACTCCCCAGCCCGCTCTGCGGAGCGGCGGAGAGGATGACCCGTATGCCGATCTGCTGTGGCTGACCGCACCCGGGCTGAAGACGTTGAACGGAGCAAGCCTGAGCGCTCTGCTTCAGGAGCGGGGCAGTCTCGCCTTCCAGTCCCCGGGGCACAACGACACGCTCGGCGCGCCATTCATGATTACAGGCAGCCAGAGCTGGCTGAAGCCCGGTGCTTCCCGGGACCAAGGCAGCACTGAAGCCGCCGTAGTCTATGCCGCCGCCGGTCCCGGTGGCATCCGCTATCTCCCGCTTAGCGCCCTTCAGAAGGCAGGCACTTTCCACAAGCTGCCGGTGCAGCTGCCCGGGGGAGCCACGCTGGGCTCGGCTGTTCTGCCCGGCTCAAGCCGGTAGACTGGCACTGGCCAGAATTCCTGCTCCATACTGAAACAGCCTTCCCGGGTGCCGCCTGCACGACGCCACTTGGGAAGGCTGTTTGCTTATACACCTAAATTCTACTCAGCGTCCGCTTTCTCCGAATTCAGGTGCATTTATACACCTGAATTCCTCTCAACGCCCGCTCACTGCTGAAGCGCTACTCCTTACGCTCCCCTCCCCGGCTCCATTTGCTGCGCCACACGGACCAGGCGAGCGGCAGCGTGCCGAACCATTTTTCCGCCCACGGCTGCTTCTCTGCCTTCCGCCGGGCATGGACAGCGCGAGGGTTCTCAATGTAGACGACTACCTTTTCCGTAATATACTTCACCAGATCATCTCCGCCGGATGCCATCTCATACACCTCCCAGGTGAGTACCGGGGCGGGCTCCCGCCCCTTGACCTTATGCCTATAGTGTGCTCCAATCCTCCGATCTCTAAACCGGAATCCGAAGCTTCGTATAGGTTAGGCCGTTAAGGCACAATCTAACAAGACTACACCTGTATAAACCGTCATTAAGTACAAGTAGCTGTTGATTATTCCGGCAGGGAGGTTATTCACTTGAGACAGTCAGAAGCATTAGAGCCCCATACGGCTACACATTCCCATCTTTCAAAAGAGCAGCCTGAGCTGAGATCCGGGCGGCGGCTTAAGCGGATCATAGCCGCAGCAAGCGTTCTGCTCATGTTAACGGCAGGAGACACCGCAGTGATTCACGCGGCTGCACCCCGCACTAATCCGCAGGCAGAGCAGCCCGGACAGCGCCAGCATATGCTCGGCCATGACCAGCGGATCATTCTGATTGATGCCGGGCATGGGGGGATTGACGGCGGAACCTCCTACGGCAGCATTCTGGAGAAGGACATCACCCTTGCCATCTCACGCCGCCTCTTTCTCCTGCTGCGTGCAGATGGCTTCGATACGATTCTGAACCGGACCGGCGATTATGCGCCCAGCGATGAGAATCTGTGGCTGAGGAACAGATCCCGGCATTTACGCGATCTGGCCCAGCGCAAGGAACTGGCAGAGACGCTTCCGGCCAATGTCGTGGTCAGCATCCACATTAACTGGGCGAAATCCCCGTCCAAGCATGGTCCGCTCGTCCTGTACCGCCAGGAAGGGCGCAGCTTCCTGCTGGCCCGGACCATTCAGGATCAGCTCAACCAGCTCTACGGGATGAAGAATGATCCTGTCCGGGGCAAGCCTTTCTACCTGCTCAACAAAATAACCGCCACAACGGTGATCGTTGAGGCGGGATTTGTCAGCAGTCCGGCTGACCGGGAGAAGCTCTGTACACCGAAGGGCCAGGAAGAGATCGCCGAAGCCATTGCGAACGGGATCGCTGCCTACCTTATGGAAGTGTAAGCCGGGAATTCCACTTCCATTCCTCACGGACCAGATCGGAGATGCCGACGAATTGCACCTTGTCCTTCATTCCGGCAATGCCGCTGCGGATGCCCGCGGCGGTCTCTTTGCCCTGGATGCCGACATGACCGATGGTGACGCAGAACTTCTGACTCAAGGCCCGCTCCTGCACAAGCTTCATCTGCTTCGCCACATGGCTTGCCGAATGCACATCATCAAGGAAAATATGATTCTCCACCGGCGGCATTCCCAGCTCCCGGGCCATCCGTCCCGCGACTGAACGGTAATTGGTATGGCTGTCTACGAAGAAAAGACCGCGCTCCTTGCAGACCTCCAGCACAATACCCATGACCCGTTCATCTCCAGTCACCTTGGAGCCCATATGATTGTTGATTCCAATCGCATAAGGGACATTATCGAGCGCTGCCTCCACCCGCTGGCGGACCTCGGCGTCATTCATGCTGGTCAGCACGGCCCCCGGCCCCAGCCATTCCGGCTTGCCCTGGCGCGGCTCCATCGGCAGATGGACCAGCACATCGAAGCCCAGCTCATGGGCGCGCCGGGCATCCTGCTCACTGGAGCGCAGGAATGGCATGACCGCGACGGTGATTTTGACGGGCAGCTTGAACATTTCCTCTGTCCCGCGCATGCTGTTGCCAAAATCATCGATAATGACCGCCACACGGCTGAGCGCCTGCTGATTCCCGGCTGTCCGGTTGCCCGATGCGCTGCTCCCTCTGCTATCCGCAGGTGCGGGTGTTGAAAGTGCCGTGTCTGCCTGTGCAGCAGACACGGCAAGCGGGGCAGACGGGATCAGCGCCGCTGCCATAATCACCGCTGCGGCCAAGGGATACAGAAGGACACGATTCACTCTGTGATTGCTTGTATTCATACTGGAACACCTCCTTCGTGATTGAACAATTGTACTCATTGTTTGGCTCACGAAGGGTAAATATGTACGGAGCGCTTACGCAATTATTAACAATGGGATGCGGATACGGCACGGGCGGCCTGTCAGCATTTAATCTCTCCGCTTCGCATTAACCCTCACTCTTTAGCTTTGGCTTTACGTCCTCTTGGCATCTGCTTACGGTCTCCGGTCAGCTCGCAGGTCTGCGGGCCCAGATTTCCCTGCTCTATTTTGACATCAATGAAATCAACAATCTGCTGCAGCGATGCGATCTGCTCGATAATCTTCTGCCGGTGATTCAGAATCATCACGTGGAGCTCAGGATACTGAGACAGGTCTGCATCCAGAGACAAATCCAGATAGGGCCGCATGTCGTCCAGCGACATTCCTGTTTTTTTGAGGCATGTCACCAGCAACATCCGGTTCAGGTCCGAATCGCTATAGATGCGGTGGCTGTTCCCTTTGCGCTTCGCCCGGGGCAGCAGCCCGATCTTCTCGTAATACCTTATCGTATCCTCAGACATACCCGTCCGCTCCGCCGTTTCCTTAATCGAATATCCCTGCTGGAGATCTGCTTCCGCCAGACTCATAGAATCACTCCGTTTCACTGGTCTAATGGTGCCTTCGTTCTATTATATAACTTGGAGCTGGCTCCAAGTCAATGACACATTTTATCGCTTGACTTGGACTTGGCTCCAAGTTATACAATGAGCACCATTCACCACTTTCCATGTAAAGGAGTAACCAATATGAGACGATCACATCCCCCGCGCACCGCGCTGATTACCGGAGCCAATCACGGCATCGGGCTGGCCCTGACCCATAGACTTCTGAACGAAGGCTGGGAGGTTATTTCGCTGATCCGCTCTGCTTTTGCTGAAGATGATCCGCTTACCGGGCAGGCGCTCAGCAGCAGACAGCTGCGAATTTATAAGGCGGATTTAAGCGATTTTGGCCAATTGCGGAGTGCATTGCAGGACATTAACCGCCACGAAGCGTATATTGACGTCCTGTTCAACAATGCCGGGGGCAGCTTTCCCGAGTTATTCTTGTCCAAGCAAGGACGCGAGCTGCATTATGAGCTGCAGACGGTGGTCCCGTATATCATTACGATGGAGCTGAAGCCGCTCCTGCTGAAAGGTACACTTCACACAGTCGTGAATACGTCCTCCAACGCTTTTATGATGAAGCGCAGCTTCGACCCGGCTTCGCTGGAGCGCCCGGCGAAATTTCAGATGCTGACTGGCCCGTATGCCGACACCAAGCGGGCCATGTCCTTGTGGACGGAGGCGGTGGCCTCTGAGCTTGCAGCAGAAGGCATCCTTATCCGCAGCGCGGATCCCGGAGGCAATAACACCCTTCGCAGCGGCAAAAAATCAGGCATCCCCTTCTGGCTGCGGCCGATTACGCGCATGTTTTTCCCGGCGCCAGCCCACGGCGCAGGCTTGCTGTATCAGGCGGCCCTCGGCGAACACAGCGGCAAGTCTGGGGTGTTCCTGCACAAGAACCAGGTCACGCCGCTCAAATTCTCTGAGCACGGCAGCACCATTCTGAAGAACGTGCAGGCCATATATCAGCGGGAATTCGTTCAGACGGACAGCGCACAGTAACGGCCTCTGCCTGCAGCCATTGCGGGTATCCGGCACGAAATCAAGCCACAGCCCCTCCATCCGGAGAGCTGTGGCTTACATGCGCTGCATTATTTTGTAACTGTAAACTATTGTTCCTGTGGCAGCTCCGCCATCCGCCCGAAAGCCCGCAGCAGCCGCAGGTTCTCAATGACAATATGCGCCTTCCACCAGTTCTCACTGACGGCAAATTCCCGTTCATACCCCGCCCAGCCCCAGGTCAGGTCCCAGATTCCTTCGGAGTTCCGGGTCTCCAGCAGATAATCCAGCTCCTGATGCAGCAGCCCGCCAAGCTCTGCATATTCAGGGCTATGCGGCGAATGGATGAACACAGACGGCCTGCAGCTATACCCGTTCCATCCACCCGCATCCCGGCTGATTAACTGCACACTCTGCACCTTGAGCGCTTCTCTTAGTGCAGCGTAAGGGAACTCCTCCTGCAATTCTGCCCAAGCGATACATTCCAGCAGGGTGGCCACGCATTTCAACGGATGCATCTCAATCACAGGGTCATGCAGGAAAAGCTCCGTCAGCTCACGGGCAATCCCCAGTCCGGTGGCATACAGCCCGCTATCCTTGGGAGCAGCCTTCAGAATGAATCCGGCCAGAATAGCTGTCGGGTTATACATACTGTGGGAAGTACTGTCCGAGCTTGTATGCCACCAGGGGGCATGAGGATAATCGTTATTGGAAGCTACGACATTCTTCCATGTGCGGCCATCCATATCCACACCGCTGTCCAGGTATTTCAGAATTCCCTGCACCAGCGGATGCCCGTTATCTGCAAATTCCAGCTCCAGCAGCCTCTCTACCGCCGTAGCGGTCTGGATGGGCGTGGAATTCGGATTCCACGCGTCCGCTTCCAGGGCATGGCCGAAGCCCCCATCCTCATTCTGATAGGCGGACAGCGCTTCCAGTACCGGCGCAGACCCGCCCCCCTCAAAGTGAAATCTCCATCTCGCCAGGTCCAGCGGACGGGCATTGCGGTACATCCAGCGCCTGATTCCCTCATACTCCTCCAGCAGCAGCTTCATATACACTCTCCTTATATTCTTATATTGTTATCTTTCCTACTATTCTAAGAGTTTTCCAGTATAATACAAGGGAAATTCCTGCTTGAATTTTCCCTGCCTCAGATCCAACTAATCCCGGTATGATACAATAAAAACTACCCCGGCGGACTAAAGGATATTATAACGGGTATACATATATATGGAACGATTTGGCTACCACGTCAGTCTATCCGGGAATTCATGAAGGAGGGTCTTATGAACAGCACTTCCGCCAGTACAAGAGGCACTTTCAAGTTCATCAAGCAGCTATGGGTGAAAATCAACGACGATGATGTCCAGGGCATCGCTGCGCAGCTGACCTATTATTTAATCCTGTCTCTGTTTCCTTTTCTGATCTTCATCATGACCCTGATCGGGTATGCGAATATCTCACTGGAGAAAAATATACAGCAGCTGGAGCAGATCATGCCCGCCGAAGCCATCTCTATTATAGAAGAGATTCTGCAGGATGTGTCCGCCGGACGCAGCCAGACGCTGTTGTCCTTCGGGATGCTGGCTACCCTGTGGGCCGCCTCCAAAGGAATCAATGCCATCATCAAGGGGCTGAACCGTGCCTACGAGATTGACGAGAGCAGAGCGTTCTGGAAAATCCGGGGGATCGCCCTGCTCGCTACCTTGACGATCGGGTTCGTCGTACTGCTCAGCATTCTGCTATTGGTCCTTGGCAGCTGGCTCAAGACGCAGGTCTTCCTGCTGGTTGATCTTCCCTATGGATTCCAAAAGCTCTGGGATCTGCTCCAATACCTGGTTCCACTGCTCGTGATGTTCATCGTCTTCACCCTGCTGTACTGGATCGCTCCCAGCCGGAGACTGGCGCTGCGGGAGGTCATGCCTGGGGCGTTGTTCACCACCATCGGCTGGATTACGACCTCGATTCTGTTCTCGGTATACGTCAATCAATTCAGTGATTTCTCCAAAACCTACGGCAGTCTCGGGGGTGTAACCGTGCTGCTAATCTGGCTATATATCAGCTCTTTTATCATCCTGGCCGGAGGCGAGATCAATGCGGTCCTGCTGAACCGTAAGGTGAAGAGTATGCCCTTCAGCTCCTTCAAAGGACAAAAGCTCCCATGAATCCCTCACTGATTGACGCCATTACCAAAAGCCCGCTCCGCACCTCCTTCTATCATTTCACCCGGGCAGTGAATCTGCCCTCCATGGCTGCCTTTGACACCATCTATTCCTCTGCCGTGCTGAGTCCCGCCCATGCAGCCGGAGAGCGGCGGGCTGTCGCGCACCGGGTAAGCTACGCCGGGCAAGCCGCGATTCTGAATGCCCATCTGCGCATTACCCCCGAAGCCATGGACCCAGGCACAACGGCGGAGGAATTCCGCCGCTGCCTGGACCGCCATGTGTTCCTGTGGCCGACCTGGCGCGATTGCCTCGCAATGGCTGCAATGTATTCGCGCAGAGAGCCGGGCGAGGTCTTCGCTGTGCTAAAGCTTGATGCCCGCAGAGTCCTGGCTGATCACTACACCCGCATCAGATTATCCAAATACGATTCCGGCAGCTCCCCCAGGTTCCCGCACCGGATGGCGTACCGCAAAAGCTGCAGGATGCTGTTGCCCCTTGCAGAGTTCATGTCCGCATCCGGGCGGGATATTCCCGTCAAGCCGTCCGAGATCAAGGAGGTGCTGGCCCAGGACAAGCTGGCCCCACTCAGCCAGTATCTACAGACAGTCTACTGTTCCCAGCCCCAGCTTGTACCTGAGCTCTGGCAGCCATTGTGCCGGCCCCTGCTTCTTTCGCCAATGTAACTCTGCTACCTCATCTTGCTCACCTAAAGTTGATTTATATGTCGTACCGTGATATAGTCATGTTGTGACATAGTCACAGCATGACATATTCTTTTATAGCCATGACTTGGCACAACGAATTGACGAAACAGGTGAACGCGATGTCCGCAGCACAAAAAGTTCTAAAAAAGTACGTCCCTATGACCGAAACGGCCTTCTATATTCTGTTGTCCTTAACCAAGCCGCGCCACGGATACGGAATCATCAAGCATGTGGATGATCTGTCGGAAGGACGGCTACGGCTGGGCTCCGGTACGGTGTATGGAACCTTGACCAAGATGAATAAGGATGGGCTAATTACCGTATTTGCCGATGAAGAGAGAAAGACGGTGTACGAGGTGTCTGAGCTGGGGAAGGAAGTCATGCGCGCAGAAATCGGCAGATTAAAGGAACTTCACCGCAACGCCGTCACCAGTGAGGAGGAATTTCAATGAGAACTGTATTTCGGCCCTTTTGGAGCTACGATCTGCCGGGGACAGAAGCCTGGTTGGCCGATATGGCCGGCAAGGGATGGCTAATCGAGGAGTGGAACTTGCTGCTGAGGCGCTTTACCTTCAGGAAGGGTGAGCCTATCCGCTTGACGTATCAGATTGCTTACGGGCCGTACTCCCGCTCCCCGATCGCTTCCTCCCTCGCCGCTGAGGGATGGGGCAAGCGGCTCCAGCAAGGAAAGTGGTGCCTCTTCGAGAACACTCAGCCGTCGGGACAGATTAAGGTCTATCCTTCCCGCAAGGATATCCTGCGGCGGAACCGCATCCTCTCCTATCTTTTCATGGGAATCCTGGTGTATTTGCTGCTCATTGCACTTATTCCACTGCTTGTACTAGGGCTCACCTTCAATCAAGATGCTCCTATCCGCATTCAGCCTAGCCCAATGTGGGCGGCAACCTGGACGGCCGCTGCCTTGGCAGTACTCCTGCTGGTACTTGCCATTTATTCGCTTATCAAGCTCCGGACAGCCAACAGGGAACTTCTTCAAGGGCACACGGACATGAAGAAGCCTCCCGCAACGCCTAAGCCTGCCGGCACTACGATAGCGCGGATGAAGTTAGGCTGGATGTATGCCCCTGACCGGCTGGAGCAATGGCTGGAGGACAAGGAGCTGGACGGCTGGAATCTCTATAAAGTAGGCTTCGGAGGAACGTTGTTCCATTTCAGCAAGGGCCGTCCGCGCCGTATGAAATATCACGCTGACTATCAGGTCGTTGCGGGTGAAGGGTATTTCGAGCTGCATCAGGAGGCAGGCTGGACCAGACTCTACAGTTCTCCCTTCTCTCTGCAGAAATGGACCCTGTGGAGCCGGGAGAACCCGGAGCATGCCGAATACCCGGAGCTCTACAGCGATCCGTTACACCGCCTGAAGCACGCACGTAAAATCGCCATCAGCTATACCCTGCTGTTCCTGCCCATGATCCTGCTCTACAGCCTGAATGTGTCGGCCTTCATAGATAGCATCCTGAGGGATGAATTTACCGCTTCCCAGGCGTGGAACACTTCAATTATGTTCCTTTCCATTCTGCTCTTCGGCTCGTTCGCGGGCCGAACCTGGCTATATTACCGGCGGCTCAAGCTGCAATAGCTATTGTTGCAAAGGCCCTGCACAAGTAGAGACAGCTTAGTGCTTTCGCAACAAAAGGCGTATACCGGAAGTTCTGCTCCATGCGGAGAAGACTTCAGTATACGCCTTTAAGCTTGTCATTTGTATGATCAGAAGAATTGCGGGTATTGCCCCGACATGCTCTGGACCCGGTCCAGCAGTGTATTGGAATGCTCCATCACGACCTTGCGCATCCCTTCCACATCCCGCTTGCGGGTAGCCGCTACCATCTTCACATGCTTATCGATGTCGGACGGCTGCACCCCTTCCATCTTCCCGTAGAGCAGACGGATACGGTTATAATGGGATGCTACCTCTTCAATGGTGAACCAGGACAATTCTTCCCCGGCCGTCTGGAAGATCAGCTGATGGAACCGGTTGTCCTTAATATAGAATTCTCTGAAGTATTTCTTGTCCATATATTTCTTCTGCTTATTAATCAGTTCCTGCATCGTATCTGCTACCAGCTCGCTGCACTTACGGATGAACTCATCGATCACCGCAGATTCAAGCGAGGTGCGGATGAACCACTCCTCACGGACCCGTTGCAGATCGATCTTGGAGACTACCGTTTTGCGCTGAGGATATATTTCCACCAGTCCTGACTGTTGAAGACGGACCACTGCTTCCCGCACTGGTGTGCGGCTGACGCCATAGCGTTCAGACAGCTTCTGCACACTGACATCCATTCCTGGCTCGAGCGTCATATTCATGATGTCTTCTTTTATTCTATTGTAAGTTACATCATTCAGTGAATTGCTGTTATTCATAATCTTCAACGGCTTCCCTACACCTTCCCTGAACTCACTCCTAGTACATCACGGGTTATTGTCTCCGCACTGGCTGAATCGTAGGCATAATACAACAGAACATCCAGAATAAACGGCGAGTACCGCAGTCTGTTCAGCTCCTGTGTAAAAGCCATGGCTCCAACTTCACTTAAGGTGCGTATTGTAGAATAATTCTTCAGGCCCAGTAGCTTCCACAGCAGAATGCGCTCGGTCCGGGTGTATATTTCCTGTGCAAACCGGTCTTCTACAAAATGATAAATTTCGTGGCCAAGGATAGTATTCATTATACCAGCTTGCGGAAAAAGTTCAACTAGACCTGGACCCGCCTCCCGCACCTGTTCTGCCGCTCTGTGCAAGGGTTCTTCCATGATTTCGATCCGGTCGGGAGGGGTATAGGAAGCGAACAGCACACGCTTGCCGGTCATGAGCGCATCCTTGAATTCCAGCTTCAGGTTCATACGTTCAGCAAGCACCCGGACATCACAGGTCCCATATTCAAGCATCATCCGCTGTGCATATTCGGTGCCGCAGGCTCTGGCCTGCTTCAGCATTTCCCGCTTCGTCTCCGGCGGAATACGCCGGTTCAGGATGTCTCTCCTGAAGGCATACATTCCCCAAGCCTCATCGTCAACCTCCAGCAATGGATTCAACAGCTCTCCCAGCTTCGTCTGTACTTGCATACGTCCTCCTGTCTACACGCTCTTCCGCGCAGCTCTTAGCTCTGCTTGATATTGGCCGCCACGACAATAACCTCCGTGTCCGGCTCGAACGTGGATATCTCAATGTCCATCAGCAGCTCCAGCTGCTCGAAGTCTGAGGCGGTAAAGTCCATCACCCTTGCGCCGATACACAGGTAGAAGTCAGGTCTTGCAATCAGCTCAGTCTGGTAGACGGCCATTGCCTCCCAAAGTTGCTTAACCGCGCTGAGATAGTCCCCGGCTGTTGTCTTCAGCGCCATGGCCCGGCCTCTCTGCACCTTGATGAAGCCCTTGGTGTCCAGGATGCGAACCGCGCCGGCTTCACCGGCTTTATCCATTTTCTCGCCGAAAATACTAACATATCTAGTCTTCTGCAGCAGCTCCGTCCGCTCTACAGGGATGCGCATATCCTGGGCAGCCAGCTCCCGCAGCTCCGCCTCATCACATTCCTTCAGCAGTTCGGTCGTCTTCACCTCGGTAGAACCGGTAGCGATCGCTGTCACCTTGGAGGTCTGCGGATCTATATCGATATGAATTTCGATGCTCTCCGGGGTCGCTCCGCTCTGGATGGCCTTGTTCAAGGCTTCCATCTTCAGGGCGGCAATCACTTCCTTGGACGGGGACGGAATAATCCGTTCCACCACATCGCGGACCATCGACAAGGCAACTCCGATCGAAGAGATAACCTCGGCATTCTCGGGGATGCTGTATTTCAGACCCATTTTCTCCGAAAAATAGACGATCAGCGAAGCCGCTCCGCCGCCCACGCCGACGAGGGAGATCTGATCCTTCTCCAGCTTGTATTTCTCAGCCAGCGCCAGAATGATCGGCTCGATCTTGGCATAGGCCTTCTCCATAATCTGCTTGGCGATATCCTCTACCGTTGTTCCGCAATAATCCGCCAGTGCCTGTATCGCCCTTCTGGCCGCTTCCACATTCCCGTAGGAGAAATGCTCCGGCTTCACCAGTCCCAGCACATTCGCCGCGCAGGAGTTCGTGATCGTCACCCGCTCCCCGTTCTCCAGCCGGATGGCCACATAATCAGCAGGATCACCCGGCTTCGGAGAAAAGAATTCGACCTGCGCTCCCTTGATCTGATCCGGATCGGTGAATACCGAATAATCCAGACCGCCGATATGCGCCGATCTTGGTCCGACATCGACCACTCCGCTCTTGTTCGCCCGGATCATGGACCCGCCGGCCACGCCGAGCACCCGTACATCCAGGGAATTGACATAGGTCGGATGACCGCCGACGATGGAATAGTCGATGGCCGGGCGGCCGTTTTTGATCACACCGATATTGGTAGTCGTGCCGCCGACCTCGAAGTACACCCCGTTCGACGCTCTCAGATACATCAGTGAGCCCATGACTGAAGCCGCCGGTCCCGACAGCATCGTCAGCACAGGCCGTTTCTTCATCTCACTGATCTCCATGACGCCGCCGTCGCCTCTCATAATCATCAGCGGAACATGGACCCCGGCCTCCCGCACAGACTTCTCTGTGGAATTGGCGGTATCCAGCATCTTCGGCAGAATGCTTGCATTAATCGCCGCCGTCCGCGTTCTGCGGGTCAGCCCGTATAATTTGGTGATGTCGGAGGCCATGGTGGTCGGCATGCCTTTTTTCTCTGCTTCTATATAGACCACTTCCTCGGGACGCCCGTTATCTACGCCAAAAGCCATCGAAGGCACAATCACCTGTGCCCCCTGCTGCTTAAGTTCATCGATGACCGCCATCACGGAGGCTTCGGACATTTTTTTAACATTAAGAAAGCTATTGTAGATCTTGATCTCCTTGCCGTTGCCCAGGTCAATATTCTGAAGCCGGGTCTGACGCTTGGCGAGCCAGCCTTCCAGACCGCCCTTCGCCAGGCCAATGATGCCCACCTGGGCAATATCGCCCTCGATCAGCGCATTCGTTGCCTGCGTGGTACTGTGGGCCACGAACACTACGTCCTCCGGACGGATATTGTTCTCCTCCAGGCAATTCTGGAAGCATTTCACCACGCCTGCGGCTACGCCTGTGGCATGGTCATGCGTCGTCTTCACGGAAGATTTGCCGATAATCTCATGTGTGGCGTTGTCAATCGCAACTGCCTTGGTATGGGTTCCCCCCACATCGATCCCCATTCTAACCATTGTACTCATATGATTTCTCCGTTTCTCTTCATTAATAGTAGACTCAAGTGAAATTTGAAGCCTAACCGTCACTGCGGTGAACATTTGGACTTCCGGCCGCTGTTGTCTGCAGATTTCTTGATTTGTCCCGCTGTTCGCGGTGGAAATCCGCAGACAAAGGCGGACGCTCCCGCTCCTACAGTTCCAAATTTCCCCTCCGTTCCTTATAGCTTCTCGTTATTGACTTGAGTACTGCTTATTGATTAATACTAAGCAGTGCTAAACACTACACTAAATTGCCGTACATGAAGAACACAACCGCACACAGAATAATCCCGATGATCCAGCCGGTAGGAATCGACATCTTCATATATTCCTTGGCCGGAACCTTCGTATAGCCGAAGCCCCAGGCCACCCAGGACTGTGTAACGTCCAAATGCTGCGGTGCTACTGTAGTAATGGCGAACAGCGGATAGAGGAATTGTACCGGCCAGGCAGCGGTTGCCACCACGACAGCCAGGATGGCCGAACCGGAGCCGACCAGGTTCATCGGGCCGCGGAAGAAGCCGAGCGGTGTCAGAATGGCGAAGACAATACACAAGAGCAGCGCGGTCTGGGGCATTGCGCCGTCCAGCAGGGTTTTGAAATAAGGGGAAGCATAGGTGGCCGCATTGTTGAACATGGACAGCGTGAGCAGGAACCCGATCATCGGCGCTACATCTATGGCTCCGTCCGCGAACTGCTTCGACAGCATTCTGCAAACGCTTGCAAAACCGCCCTTCAGCTTACCGCAGGTCAACAGGGCGAACAAGGCGGCGAAGATAAATCCAAAAATGATCGGAACCTTGAGCACCACCACACCTACTACTGGCAGAATGATCGAGATCCAGGAGATAGCAGGTGCATCTACAGTAGCTCCGCTATCCGGTGTTGCCGCCCAGGCCCGGGAGAGCTTCCGGTTCATCATCACATTAGATACCACCAGAACCACGATCAAGGATACAGCCATCGCAATCATGCCAAATTTGAAATATGTATTGTAGTCGTAGCTGGCATAACTCTCATTGGCTGTTGCAAAAATCGCCTGATATTGCTTAAAGTTCACAATGTTCCCGAAGATCCCCGCCATGATTGAGCCCATGAAGGAGAACAGGGCAATCGGTGAAGGAATCCCGAGCGACAGCATGATCGGCAGCACGATGACCGCAATGGAGATTACCGGGCCGATACCGGTCATGGATGTGAAGATTACAGCGGTAACGATACACAGCAGAGACATGGTGATTCTGGGTTTGTCTCCCCCAAGCTCTACAACCTTACGAATCAGAGTAGCGGCAATCCCGGTGTCGATCAGGACTCTTCCGAAGAAGGCGCCGAAGAAAATATTAACCAGGATCGCCTTCCCGTAATTCTCCGGCCCTGTCTGGA
Source organism: Paenibacillus sp. FSL R7-0333 (assembly GCF_038000365.1). Taxonomy (NCBI): domain Bacteria; kingdom Bacillati; phylum Bacillota; class Bacilli; order Caryophanales; family Paenibacillaceae; genus Paenibacillus; species Paenibacillus sp. FSL R7-0333. Next base: position 2,445,685 of record NZ_JBBOBZ010000001.1, on the reverse strand, counting down.
ATACGTTGGTAAGGACATCAATGAAAGTCTTGCCCTCCATCACGGAGGTAGGATGAATGCTATTTCCGATCAGGGCAATCGAGGTCCACAGCACCGACATGACGAAGAAGCCAACCATGAGGTTATACCCCTTGACGCAATACCACACCAATCCAAAAAACGATAAAACCATAATGAAACCGATTACAACATTAGCCACATCCACAAAATAACCTCCTGAAGTAGGATAAATGAGTTAACATGCTAACATGCTATTCATGTATACTGACATGTTAGTTTGCCACGTGAAAATATTAACATGATCAATCTTCAGGCGTCAATACCCTTCTGCACGTTATTTCAGGCGATTTTGAGAGGGCTGTACACAGCAAAAAAAACAGAGGCTGCAGGTGATTACCATCCTGTGCCTCTGTTGATTCCCATATACCTCTTTAGTTATCATTCTTCAACACCTGGTCACGATACCGCTGAAATTGCTCCCAGGATTGCTCCGCTTGCTCAGGCTGCTCAAAATCGATATAGCCGGAATCCGATGTATCCAGCGCATAAGCCTCCAGTGTCTCACAGACCAGCCGGATCGTCTCCATCACCGTTCCCCCGCCCCGGACATGCAGCATGATGGAATTCACAAGCTCCTCATCACCTGTGTTGAACTCGATCGAATACCCCTCGCCCTCAAGGAAGCCCCAAGCCTTATCCCGGTAATCCAGGTTCGGTATACGGCGGGTCAGCTTCTCAATGATTTCATCACGTTGTCCCAGGGGAGGCATTGGGGGCTGTTCTTCCTCCGGCGCTTCAAAATCGTACTTCTCTTTCATGATAAATACATCCCAGCTCATCATTGCTCACTCCTTGGTTAAGATTGAGGCAGAATTAGTAGTACAGACTGCAGTTATGTAATACACTTAACCCTTTTTTGCAGGTTTTAATTGCTCAGATTACAATGATCCGGTATCAGCCGTTCTGCATAGATAAAAATTTCGTCAGATCCTGCTCCAGCTGCACAACCTCCTGGTTCGCAGCATTCGCATAATCCGGCAGCAGCATATCTTTAACCATTTTCGTGCGTAGCCAAGCAATGAAGAGAACATCCAGTATGAAGCTTGGGAGCTTTGGGACTATTGTGAAAAGTGGCGGATCAACGGCAACACCCGCTTGTTTTATTTTCCTGAGGTACGCTTTGAGAGTAACTGTTATTTGACGTGCCGTCTTTCGGGTTCGGGCCGGGTCTGCGTTTCCGCCGTACAAACTGCCCAGCAGAGCAATGTCGGATACGGAATGGGTGATTAGAAACGCCTGCATATCCTTTTTGATAACGTAAGGAAGCATGGCGGCTTGAAAGACTTGTGCGAGCTTTAAGACGCGCTGCGTCACTGCGCCGTTCACTTCGCCAAATGAGGTGGCCACTAGAAACTTGGGCATGAACCGGGCGTACAGGACCCCATCTTTAATCTGTCCGCCGAAGCCGGGAAAAGCCGGCAGGAGCCGATCCCCGACAATCCTCCGCCACGAAGAAAATCCAATGGAGCTATTGGTCATCGTAACGATATTCGGGCTTTGATTATCCTTTAGTGCTAACAACGCGGATTCGGCCCGGTCATAACGGACGGTAACGAAAATATAATCGTATACATCATCATTTTCGACTGTATCTATAACCTTCACCGGAATCGATCTGACTGTACCTTTGTCATGGTATTGCAGACCTTTTTCTTGTAAAGATCTGAATCTGTCCGAACGCGCAAACAGGCTAACGTCAAACCCGGCTTCCGTAAACTTCATTGCGTAAATACTCCCGATGACACCTGCGCCGAAAATTAGAATTCTGTCTTGCTTTGCTGCTGACATTTAACCACCCCGCCGATTCATATTTCCGTATAATCATCCAACAACATGTTGTATGATGTGATCATAAAGCTTTAGGATTCCTTGATCAATCATCAATTTTTTAATATCTGTCGGATGATATCTTATACACCAGCAGGAGGGACACATGAAAAAACAACCTGACGACGACCCTTTCTTTATTTCGTCTTTGGCTCCAAAGAGATAAGGATCTACCCCCAGAAGAATTCATCAAGTTAGCGGAGAATTTATATTCAAGAGGAATTACGACTTATACTAAAGAATGAGGATGCCGCACCAGCGAAGACGGGAAGGAAAATAAACACAACAAAGGCCCGTCCATTCCCACAAGGGTAAATGAACGGGCCTTTATAATCTGCGATGCGGTCAAGAGGACTCGAACCTCCACGATATTGCTACCACTGGCACCTGAAGCCAGCGCGTCTGCCAATTCCGCCATGACCGCATATTCAGTTGACTTGCTTGCGCAGTCACAAGATTGATCTTACCATGCCGGAATTATGGAGTCAAGTTTATTTTATTGTAAATTGCTATCCATAAATTGCAAGTAAAATATTGCTTTTATTTGCGGATTCGGTGTATAATGAGAACAAAGGTTCGCATACTATAAATGAGGTGATTTATAATGGCGATTACCAAGAGACACCCCCTAACTACACCAACCATCCCTGAGAATATAACCAAAGATGAATTGTCCCTGGTCAGAAGCTATCTGCTGCTAACGTTTATTCATAAAGTATTTGAACGGGACTGCCGTGCCATCGGCAAGAGCGGTCTGTTCAAGACTCCCCAGCTCTACATGGAGCTGGTATCCAGCGCTACCAAGAAGACATCCCTGATGCTGCAGGAGGTTACCCGCGAGCTTACCGTGAGCCAGCTCAAGATCAGCACTGTACGCCAGGATCAGCGCGGAGTTACCGCCGAGTATAACTGCCGGGGCTATGTTGGCGAGATCCATATTCTATGGCCCGGCTTCCGTAATGAAATGATGCAGCGTATGCGTGCCTACCTCGGACTGGGTGCAGAGCTGGCCTCGGTCCTCCCCCGGGAAGAACAAGCCGAACAGTTGGCGATGTCCATCTAAGCCGCATCTTGTAATGGATTGTATTACTGACATAAGAGCCTCGTCCTATTCTGGACGAGGCTCTTGGTGCGGGTGCAGATCAATATATGATACGTTGACGGGGAGTGGTTTGATTAGACTTTGTCGTCTGGAGTACAGGCACAGGTAGCTCCACGCGAGCAATTGTAATTGGTTTTTCGATTACATTTCGAGCAGGTACCTTCGCGCGAGCGATTGTAATCGGTTTTTCGATTACATTTGGAGCAGGTACCTTCGCGCGAGCAATTGTAATCGGTTTTTTGATTACATTTGGACCAGGTACCTCCACGCGAGCAAATGTAATCGGTTTTTCGATTACATTTGGAGCAGGTAGCTCCACGCGAGTAATTATAATCGGTTTTTCGACTATATTTGGACCAGGTAGCTCCACGCGAGCAATTGTAATTGGTTTTTCGCATACATTTGGCTCAGGTGCCTTCGTGTGAGCTATTGTGTTCGGTTTTTGTGACGCCTAACCTTACTTTAGAACCTTCTCCAGCTGCTTCGATCCTGCCTCCGGGAACAGTTTAGCCGTATGCTCCATAATCCGCTCCCTGGATGACACTGGCTGATCATTGTAACGCGAAGTCACATAATCTGCTCCAAATACATACTCGCTCACGGCATAACGCCCGATTCCCCAGCCGTAGGGACGGCCATGCTTGTCCTGCTTATACTCGAATTTGCTGGCTGTAATGTAGGTCTGCATCTGGAGCAGCGTCATGGCTGTGTCGAAGCCTTTCGCACCTTTGGCCTCGAAGCCGGACAGCCCTTTAAGATCACTGGAGAGCAGCCCCGCCTCATGCTCCAGCAGCACATCCATGATTCGTTTGCTGGCCATGGAGGCCAGTCCGTCATCATATCTGGCATCGAAATCATAACCGTCCCGGCGGTAATTGGCGAAGTCCGGGTACCATTCTCTGCTGATGAACCCGGCCTTCTTGTTAAAGAGCTTCGCATAAGCGATCTCGCCCCCGGCCGCAATCTCCTCGCGCCACTCCCACGGCCCTTCTACACCCTTCACGAACCAGTAGCCCGCAGGAGTGCATTCCTCCAGAGAGAAGCCTGCGATCTCACAGCGGAACAAGGGCAGATAACCGATCTCCCGCACCAGCGCGGCCAGTTCCCCGGCATTTTTAATTATAGGCAGCTTCATCGTTGTCCTCCAGGCTGATAGGTCCAGCCTTCGTCTCCATGGTAGATCATCTGCTTGCTCATTCCGCCATCGATTGTAATATTCTCGCCCGTTATGAATCCCGCAGCCTCACTGCACAAGAACAGCACCATGCCTGCGATATCCGCCGGAGTTCCTACCCTTCCCGCAGGATGCTGCAGCCGATCCGGCTCTGTATGAACCGGCTCTGCCGATTCCTCTGTACCGTGATAAGCGGTGGTATCAATCCAACCCGGGCTGATTGCATTAACCCGCACTTTACCGCTAAGACTTACACTAAGGGCGTGGGTCAATGCGCCGATCCCGCCTTTGGCTGCAGTATAGCTCTCGGTATCCGGCTGTGACATCCGCTCCCGGCTGGAGGAGATATTCACAATAGAGGCTCCTTGGGCAAAATGAGGCTTAAGCCGCAGCGTCAGGTAATAAGGCGCCGTCACTCCAATCCGCTGCACATACTCGAAATCCTCATAGCTGCATTCTGATTGCAGCCCTTTACGGCTGATACAGGCATTGTTAATCAGGTAATCCACCTGTCCGTAGCGGCTGATTACCTGTGAGATGAAATCATCCAGCACCGGCTGTTCCGCAATGTCTCCCTGATAAAAGAACAGACGCTCTCTTCCATACTTGGCCTCCAGCCAGCGTCCGGCAGCAAGATCCGTATCGATGCAGGCAACCACTGCTCCGGCCTTCAGTAATTCATCGGTGAGGCAGCGTCCGATTCCGCCTGCACCTCCGGTAACGATCGCTATTTTATGATGATGACTCATCTTGACCTCCATTCTCCGCTCATTCCGGGGTATAGGCTTCCGGTCTCGGCTCGCTCACCGGCTGATACAGGTATCTCCGGTCCAGCTTCACCACATGCTTGTTCGGACGCCGGATCATCACCTGGGTCTCGTCCCAGGCCAGCACGATTCCCCGGATATCATTGCTCGCCAGCCCGTCGCGTACAACTCTTATCCGCTCACCGGAAATCCGGTAGGCATCCAGTTGTTCATCACTTATCATAGTATTCTTACTCCCCTCTCTGTGCTTAGCTTGTCCAATTTAACTCTGAATCCGGTCATGAAAAAGACCCAAATGAGAATCATCCGGGTCTAGTTATCTTTCAAAAGCAATCTGTATGTCTTATGAAGTTCCTATATCAGCGCTTCATTCTTCTCAAACCAGAAGTCAAGAACTTTAGCGGACATCACACGTTGTTCCAGATATTCGACCTGATGCTCTGTGAATGTCTGTCTCCAGCCATACGACAGCTCTTCACACAAACTTGTGATTGTCAAAAGCTCCGACCAAGCAACATAACGTTTGTACCAGAAAAATTGAGGATGTTCGATCATATAGGGATACAAATCGTCGAACTCCGTGTGTTTGCAATCCAGCGCACGTTCGAAATGATCCTTAGCCTCGGTTAGTTTATCAATAAAAAATTGCTCTGTCACCGGTTCTTTCCCCATTGTGACGCCTCCTCTCTCATGTCTAATTTTTATTATAAAGGAAAACTTATAGGGTGAAAAGCAGATGTTTCAAAAATAGGCTGTGTTCCTGTTATTGTCACTTCAGCCTTATCCAAAAACAATCGTCCCGTCATTAAGAGAGGTGATATCAACAAGAGACTCCAGACGGATTCCCTGTTCCCGGATCGTGCGGGCACCGGCCTGGAAGCTTTTTTCGACCACTACGCCAAGGCCCACCAGCTCGGCACCTGAACGCTGGATAATCTTAATCAGGCCGCGCGCCGCGTCGCCATTGGCGATAATATCATCGATGAAGAGGATTTTGTCATCCTCCGAGATGAACTGGCGGGACAGCATAATGTCCGTAACAATCCCTTTGGTAAAAGATGGAACCCGTTCACACAGAGCGTCGGGATCAGCCAGCAGCGTTTTTTTGCGCCGGGCAAACACCAGCGGCACCTTCATCTCATAAGCGGTGGCAAATGCCACGGCAATCCCCGAGGATTCCACAGTCACTACGCGAGTAACTCCAGCCTCAGCAAATCTGCGGGCAAATTCCCGTCCCATTTCCATCGTCAGCATCGGATCGACCTGGTGGTTAAGCAGTCCATCCAGCTTGAGCACCTGATCCGAGACGACTACGCCTTCCTCCAATATCCGCTGTTTCAATAATTCCATCATTGTAAACCTCCATTACCCTTTATAGACGTTCCACCGAAATCGCACCTGTTCGTCCAGGCGGAAGTCATGTCCCTCTGTTCCTCATCATAACCTGTACTATGCGGACTACACAAGGCTATATCCTTGCAGGCCCCGCAATTGTAAACTTCGCAGCATTCATAAGGAGGCTAAGCATGAAGTCACATATCCGCACATTACAGATCGCTTTCACTTATATTGGCACCATTGTCGGCGCCGGATTCGCTACCGGCCAGGAAATCCTCCGTTTTTTCACCAGATACGGCCACTGGGCGCTGCTGACGATTCTATTCTCTGCCGCTCTCTTTATCTGGCTGGGCACCAAAATGATGATCATCGCCCGGAAAATCTCTGCGGACTCGTATGAGGATTTCAACCGCCACCTGTTCGGAGCCAAGACCGGGACCATCATCAGCCTGTTTACCATGATTATTCTGATCGGGGTGAACAGCATCATGCTGGCAGGCGCCGGGGCGATCTTCAAGGAGCATCTCAGCCTCCCTTATCAGGCGGGGTTGCTTCTGACGATCCTCGGATCTTACTTGCTGCTGAAGCGCGGCATTTCGGGAATTCTGCAGATCAACAGCCTGGTGGTGCCCCTGATGCTTACTTTGTCGCTGATCCTTGTCTGTAATACGCTGGGCGTCCCGGGAGCCGACCGCTTCCTCTTCCTGCCCACGGATCACAGCGGCATCAATGCCTGGATCTCTCCGCTGCTCTATACTTCGTTCAACCTTGGCATGGCCCAGGCAGTGCTGGTTCCGCTGGCCCGTCATACGGATGACGAACGTGCGCTGGTGCGCGGCGGGATTCTGGGCGGAGCGGGCATCGGGTTCATGCTGCTGGCGGCCCATTTTGCCATGAGCTCGCAGATGCCGGGTATCTTGCAGTTCGAGATTCCGATGGGAAGCATCGCCATCCGGTTGGGTCCGGTGGTGCAGATGGTCTTCTTGCTGCTAATCTTCATGGAAATCTTCAGCACCTTCGTCGCCGGTATCTACGGGGTAAGCGTACAGCTCCAACAGCGGCTCCCAGTCGCCCCTGCGCTTGTCGCCCCGCTGCTGATGCTGATCTGCTATGTGTTCAGCCAATTCGGCTTCAGCTCGCTGCTGGGCATCTTCTACCCGATCTTCGGCGCGCTGTGTCTGATATGGGTGGTCATGCTGGTGCGCTCCCCTATGTCTCCGCCGCCGGGGCAGGGCAAGCCGCCCACAGGAGGAGCGGGCGGCAAGAAGCAGGGAATCACGATTGTCAGCATCAAGCCTGCGATCCGCACTACACGGAAATAACTGCTGCGGCAGGAATGCTGCCCGCCACAGCTTCGGCGACATGACGATGGCAGGTCATCATGACGATCTGCCGGGAAGAAGACAGCTCACCAAGCAGAGCCAGAGCCGCATGAAGCCGGTATTCATCGAAGTTAACGAACAGATCATCGAAGAACAGCGGCAGATTCACCTTGCTGCTCATCGTTTCTGCCAGGGCCAGCCGGATTGCCAGATACAGCTGCTCCGCAGTTCCCCGGCTGAGCAGCCCGCTGTCCAGCAGTCCGGCATCCTTATGTTCAGCCTTCAGCTCTTTATGCCCCAGCGTCATCACGATCCGGCGGTATTCCCCGTGCGTGAGCTTCGCGAAATACACGGAGGCCAGCTGCAGCACCTGCGGCTGCTTCTCCTGCTCATAGATTCGGCGTGTCCGGCCCATCAGCTCGGCCGCCAGCGCCGTTACCGCATATTGCCCGGCCAGATTACGCAGTGCCGCCCGCTGTTCCTCCAGTTGCTGGAGCGCAGTATCTTCCTTGCCGCGCTTCGTCAATGCTTCCCGTTCCTGCAGCAGCTTGCCGCGCTGCTCAAGCAGTGCGCTGCGTTCCTCTTCAAGCTCGGCCGCCGCTTCTTCCGCGGCCTGACGCTCCTGCGCAAGCCGCCCAGCGTCCAGATGCGTGAGCAGACTCAGCAGCTCTGCCCGGCCTTCGTCATCCCATCCGCTGAACATCGCCAGCTCCGCTTGACGCACGGACCGCGTAACCTCTATCCGCCTCAGCCACGCCGAGGAACGGCGCAGGAACTGCTCGCCGTCCTCAGCACCGCCTTCCTCTAGCAGCTTCGAGCAGCGCAGGTTCAATTCCGCCTGCTCCCTGTGATTCGCTGCCAGCTCCTCCCGGACTTCAGCCAGCCGCGCCTCCACACTCTCTCTGCGCAGCAGCTCAGCCTTCAGCTGATCCCACTCCCGCTTCCGCAGCTCCAGCCAGGTTAATAGGGCGGCTGGTGTGGGGTGGCGGGGAGCAGCTGGAGTTGCGGGTGGATGCTGGGCGGTAGGATTGGTGTCGGGTAGCCGGTGCTGATCATTAAAAGCGGTAGGTGATGACGTCTGATAAGCAGATGAATCGCTAGCAGATAGCTGCTGCTGATCAGTAAGCGGAGCAGCCGGTAGCGATTGCTGCTCAGTAGGCTCGGTAGCGGGTAGCTGGTGCTGATCAGTAAGCGGAGTAGCGGGTAGTGATTGCTGCTCAGTAGGCTCGGTAACGGGTAGATGGTGCTGATCAGTAAGCGGAGTAGCGGGTAGTGATTGCTGGACAGTAGACACCCTGGCGCGCTGTGATTGCTGCTCAGCTATGTAGGGAATAGTGTCTGGCCGTCCGGTCTCCGCAGCTGCAAGCAGCTTCATCCCTTCCTGTTCATAGAGTGCACATTCCGCCGCCAGTCCGCTTAGCCGCGCAGACCATTTGGCCTCCTGGCGCAGCAGCTCATGGCCCTGCTCTGCCAGGGCGAAAATATCCGGCAGGCTGTCCGGGGACAGCCCTTCGGGGAGTCTCCGCAGACGCAGCCAATCTTCGTAGCGCGCCGCCAGCTCTGTGAAGCGGGCCTCCGCTTCCTCCAGCTCGCCGGTCAGCACCTGCTCCTGTCCGCTCAGCCGCTCAAGCTCCGTCCGGCAGGCCTCGGCCTCAGCCGCCTGCCGGTCTACGCGCTGGCGCCAGCTGCCCCAGGCCTCCATCAGCCGGCGCAGCTCGCGCATCCCGGCCTCCAGCCCGCCTGCGTCAGGGCTGGACGCCTCGCCGCTCTCCCGCTCCGCACCGGAGAGCAGCTGCCCGCGCAGCCGCAGCATCTCCGCTGCGGCCTTGCCTGCCGCCCCGCCGCCCGGCTCCGGCGGGGGAACCGCCGCCCCCGCTGCGCGCAGGGCGGCCCAGAGCCACAGGTCCGCTGCGGCCAGCAGGCCGAGCGCGGACCATACGCTGACCGGCGGTGCGCCGGTCAGCCACAGCGCAGGCGGCAGCAGCAGCGTAAGCGCTGCGCCCGCCTGCAGGAAGCGCCGGTAGCGTGCCGCCCGGCGCCCGTTCGCGCCGGGGCGGCTGCCCCCGGCGGCGTCACTGCGGCGCGGGGCTGACGCGCCGCCTTCCGGGCCGAGCTGCGCTTCGCGCCAGCGCTCGGCGGCCTGCTGCAGCTCGTCCCAGAGCTGCACCAGTTCACGCGGGCTGCGCGCAGCCAGGCCCGCGAAGTCCGCTGCGCCGCTGGCGTGCTCCTGCGCCAGCAGGCGCTCGGCCGCCTGCAGTGCAGCGGCGGCGGCGGCCTTGCGGGCGCGGAGGCTCAGCAGCTCCGCGCTCCGGGTCTCCATTTGCCGGTCATACCCGGCAAAGGAGGCGGCATAACGCCGCGCGGCCTCCCGGTCCGCGGCGGCGGGGGTGAAACCCGCAAGCTCTGCGGGATCCCAGCCTGCGCCAATGCTGCGCAGCAGGCGTTCCAGCTGCTCCCGCAGAGCCGTCAGCTCCGCGGCAAGCCGCTGCTGCTCCGCCCGCTTGTCCTCATAGCTGCTGCGGCTGCGGTCCAGCGCTTCGAGCGCAGGCCCCTGCTCCGCAAGCAGAGGGTCGGGCGGATTCGCCGCAAGCTCTGCGGTAAGCTCCGCCGTCAGCCGTTCCAGCCGGAACGCTGCGCCCTGAAAGCTGCGCAGATCGGCTGTAAGTGACCTCCAGCGTTCCGCCCCGTTATCCGGGAACGATGCAATCACGGGAAGCTCTTCAAGCTCCAGCCGGCCTTCGCTCCATTTCAGCCACAGCTCCCGGATGTCCTGCGCCTTGCGCAGCTTCATCAGCCTTGCTCCGGCGAGCTCGCGGTCCAGCTTCATCTGCTCCAGCTGCTGCTCCGCAGCTTCCAGAGCCAGAGTATTCCCGTTATATCTTGGCAGATAAGAGCGGCTCTCCGCTACCTCCTGCTCCAGCTTCCCGATAGACTGCAGAATCCTGGCCGCCTCCTGGACCTTACCACGCGGCTTGTAGAGCTTCTCGGACTCTTGAACCAGACGCTTCTCTGCCCTCATAATCTCCCCGCCGCCGCCCATCCCGGCATGGAACAGGTAGCTGCTCATTTCCCCGGACTGCAAGGCACCCAGCTCCTGCAGCTCGTCAAGTGAGACAGCGAACAGCTGGCGGAACATACTCCGGGAGATGCCGCCAAGCAGACGCCGCTCCAGCTCCGCCTGATTCAGCTCCTCCGTACGGCCATCCGGATGGCTGAGTGCAATATGCAGCTTCTCTGCTCTGCCCGGCCCCGCGCCGCCGGATGCATACCGGCGGATAGTCCATAATGCGCCGGACTCATCCCTTGCTTCCAGCACCCCGCCGTGCGTCCCCCCTTGCAGCGGCTCGTACCGTTCAGCCGGATTCCCCCGGCCGGGGATGCCGTACAGCATAGCACGGATGAACTGCAGGGTCGTGCTTTTACCCGCCTCGTTGCGTCCGAACAGAACCGTGACCCCTTCATTCAGTCCGATCTCCCGCTGAGCCAGCCTTCCGTAGCCGTCTATCCGCAATGAATCGATCTTCATTCCTCTACCTCCCGGCCTTGCTGTCCATCGCCATCTCCTGCATCCTCAGCAGCGGCCTTACTCATCACCCATCCGTCAGTATCCTTCAGCGTCCTTCCCGCCACCAATTCAGACCCTTCCATGAATGCTTCACTGCCCTTAGCAGACCAGTCCTTGCCTTCTTCCGCAGCATTCAGCGGCGTCCCGCCGGACTCTTCCAGTCCGCTCAGCAATGTGATTCCCAGCTCCGCTGCACCTCTAAGCCATTCCTGCTTCTCTTCGGCTCCTATGGATAATAGCAGCCTGCGCAGCTCCTGATTCTCCATCATCGGTCTCAGCGCAGTAGCGACCAGCTCGTCCAACTCTGCGGCATTCCCGCCACTGTGTTCGGCAAGCCGCAGCATTTCACCCAGGAAGCTGTCCTCCAGAAGCAAGTACTCACGGTCAACCGCAAGTCCCGTTTCGATGGAGAAGCCTTCCGTCCAGACCAAGCCTGCATATTCCTTGCGCACCGCACGCACAGCTTCCCGCCGCTGCAGCTCGGTGAGCAGGTCATCCGCCGCCCCCTTCTCCGCCAGCACCTTATGTATATCGCCCCGCCCCGTCAGGCGGAACCTGACCACAGACATCATCTGCGGGGTCTCGCTGCGGATATCCTCCACTGCATTCTCTACAGCGAGGGTCCACTCGGCCTCGTCAATGAGCCCATCAATAGAGAGCTCGCGGACCTGCCAGCGCACACTGTCCAGTTCATGGAAATCCAGCCGGACTCCCCCCTCTGCATTGACATCAACCGTATAGCAGCCCTTTGGCCCGGTCTCCTTAATGCTTCTCCCTTGAATATTGCCCGGATAGACGATAGGCGGATGCTCATGCAGAATACTCCGCTTATGAATATGCCCGAGCGCCCAATAGTCATAGCCCCTGCCGATCAGATCCTTCCGGGTGCACGGGGAGTACGTCTCATGCTGGAGATCCCCGTCCACATTGCCATGCAGCAGGGCGATATGGAACAGGCTGCTGCCCGGCTGGCGGCTGAAGCGCAGAGCTGTATTCTCTGTCACTTTGGAGGTCGGGTAGGAGATGCCGCTAACCACAGCTACCTCCCGTCCGTCTTCCCTGCGGCGGGCGGTCACGTGCTTCGGCTCACTGCCGCCGAATACCGTAACATGGGCAGGCGGTGCCGAACTAAGGCGCGGGCCGTCCAGCGGATCATGGTTACCGTGGATCAGGAACACCTGAATCCCGTGGCGTCCAAGTTCCTCCAGGGCCTCCCGGAACCGGAGCTGCCCCTGAAGCGAAGCATCTGAGACATCGTAGACGTCGCCGCTAATGACTACGAAATCTACCTTTTGCAGGATGGCTACGCCAACAAGCCGCCCGAGGGCGGCGAAGGTGGACTCCCGGAGATAGGAGCGGATATCCTGCGGGAGATGGGACAGACCGGCGAACCGGCTGTCCAGATGCAGATCCGCAGCATGCAGGAAACGAAAAGGAATCATAGCCTCACCCCTTCATTCCTGGCTGGAACTGCAGATAGGTTTTCTTCAGCTCATTGGCTACACGGGTCAGGGAGTAGAGGCTCTTTGCTTTATCCCAGGCCGAACGCGACAGCTCATAGCGGTAGCCGGGGTCCGTGATCACTTTTTCCAGGGCATCTGCCAGTCCCAGCTCATCATCCGGATTCACCAGCAGCCCGTTCACCCCGTCCTCAATCTGCTCGGGAATACCGCCCACATTCGTCCCGACCAGCGCCAGACAGCTCAGCGCAGCCTCGGCAAACACCGAACCGAACGCCTCCGCCCGCGAAGGCAATACGAAGATATCGAAGAACGGCATGAATTCCTCAGGATGCAGCGTATAGCCGTAAAAAATAGTCTCATTATAGATGCCCAGCTTCTGCGCAAGCTGCTCCAGCTCCGCCCGGCTCGGTCCGTCCCCGATGATATGCAGCACATATTCATGCCCCCGCTTCTTCAGCTCGGCACAGGCCTTGAACAGAATATCTATGCCTTTGGCCGGTACGAGACGGGTAACTGTGACCAGCTGCGGAATGTCATTCTCATGCGGGACAGGCTTGAACCGCTTCTCATCGAATCCGTTGGGAATGACTCCAATGCTGTCAGGCTGGTCAATATAAGGAGTCACATAATCGGCAAAAGCACGCGAAACCGTCATCAGCCGGTCACTCACCTGCTCCAGCTCCCGGTAAATCGCGACCAGGAACTGATGCTCAAGCCCCCCCTCGCGGATCAACCCGTTCAGAATCAATTCACGCTCATAGCTGGAGTGCAGCGTCTGAATCAAGGGAACATCAGGATAAATTCTCTTCATCGCCAGCCCTGCAATCGGATGATGGGCATGGATCAGATCATATTTTTTGCTCATGCGCAGCTTGGTCCACCAAATGTAATCCCGGTAGGTCTGAATGTATTTTTGCACAACCGGACTTTCGCCGTACACTGTCCAGTCGAAGGTCTCGAAGACGATGTCTTCGCGTCCCTTGCCCCGGATGCGCTTGGGCAGCCAGAACAAATCCATCTCCCAGCGGCTGGACCGGAAGCGTTCCTGGAGATAAGGGATCATAGAAGATACACCACCGGGCTGCTCCGGCGGGAAGAATAGCGCTTGCAGCAAGTTCATATAGGTACATCTCCCTTTACAATTGCCCTATTTACGGTGAAGCCCGGCAATTATGATATAGTTGTGTATATGTACAATTACAATTTCGGGTACTGCTGCAGGTATAGGTACGCTAAGGTTCCATATCTTAATTTTATCGGTATCCACGAGAAACAGCAACTAAGATGACAGCTTTACTTATCTTGAACTTGGACTAGAGGAGAGTGATTTATGAATGAAGAACGACTGCCTGCCGCTTACACCGCCAATATTAGAGAGATGCTGGGGGATTCGGCGGACGCTTTTCTGAAGAGCTATCTTGCTGCGCGGACCCAGGGTCTGCGGTTCAATACTTTAAAAAGCAGTACACCTTCCAGCCGCACCGCAGCGGAGCAGGCAATCCCGCAATTCGGCCTGTCACAGGTAACATGGTGTCCGTCAGGCTTCTATTACGAAGACCCCGCTCGCCCGGGGAGACATCCGTATCATACCGCCGGACTATATTATATTCAGGAGCCCTCCGCAATGTCCGCAGCCGAGCTGCTGAAGCCGCTTCCCGGAGAGATCGTTCTCGACCTCGCGGCCGCTCCCGGCGGCAAAACCACCCATATCGCCGCACTGATGCAAGGGGAAGGGCTGCTTATCTCCAATGAAATTCACCCGGAGCGGGCCAAAATCCTGGCCGAAAACGTCGAGCGGCTCGGTATAAGCAACACGCTGGTTACCTCCGCAGCCCCTAGTGATCTCTCCAAAAGATTCCCTGAGGTGTTCGACCGCATTATGCTGGACGCGCCTTGCTCCGGTGAAGGCATGTTCCGCAAAGACCCTGCGGCGATAGACGAATGGTCCCCGAAGCATGTGGAGATCTGTGTAGCCAGACAGTGGGATATTCTGCAGGATGCTTATCTGATGCTGAAGACTGGCGGCCATATGGTCTATTCGACCTGTACCTTCAACCGCCAGGAGAATGAGGAGACGATGGAGCGCTTCGTACAGACCTATCCCGATATGGAGCTGATCGTTACGAAGCGGCTGTGGCCGCATCTGGAGCGGGGCGAAGGGCATTTCGTGGCCCTGCTGCACAAGGCGGCTTCAGCAGACCCGGCGGATTCTGCTCCGCGCAAGAGCCGGGGCAAGCGCGGTGAACGCGGCAGTGACGGTCCGAAGACAAGTGCTACGCTTAGGGAGGCCTATCAACAGTTCATGAGCTGGGCGGCGGCAGAGCTGCCCGGATTCGCCGATCGCGGCGTCCCGCTTCTTTTCGGCGAATCCCTGTATCTGCTGCCTGAGGCATTCAATGAGCGGCTGCACACCGGGATACTGGACGGGCTCAAGGTGCCGCGTGCCGGACTGCATATTGCCCATCTTAAGAAAAACCGGATCGAGCCCGCCCACGCCCTGGCCATGACACTCCGGCCGGATCAGGCGGCGCGCAGCTATGATATGCCTGCGGACGGCACGGAGATCCAGGCCTGGCTGCGCGGCGAGAGTCTGCCGGTTCCGCCAAGCCTGCATGGCTGGACGCTGGTAACCGTAGACGGCTTGCCCGTAGGCTGGGGCAAAGCCAGCTCCGGCCAGCTCAAGAATCATTTGCCCAAGGGTCTGCGGATCAGGGCAGCCCATATTGACGAAGTTTAGGCTGCTGACCAGTTCACGAATCCTTCACAAGCATATGATGTCATTATCCCATGGAGGTCCGCCGGACTTAAGGCGGCAAGTGGGAACAGACATGAATCAAGGGAGGAATCAGACATGGGTGCAGGTGTAGGCTTCACTTCGACCGGTGCGATCTTGGTACTCTTCATATTGCTCGTAATCATTTCCCGTTCGTTGTTCGTCTAATTCCGCTATAAGCAGCACAGCACACGGACCTCAAGCAGCCCGCCCCCTTTAAGGGGGCAGGCTGCTTTTTCCGTTATTCGCATCATCAAGACAAACAATATTTTACCAGCGCATCGCGCACACCGTTCTCATTATTGGTGCCGGTGATCACATCTGCGGCTGCTTTAACCTCCACCGGAGAGTTATCCATCGCCACGCCCAGACCGGCATACGTCAGCATGGAGATATCATTATAATAGTTGCCGATCGACAGCACCTGCTCTTGCGGAATGCCAAGCTCAGCTGCCAGATGCTTCAGGGCATTGCCTTTGGAGGATTCCGGGTGCATGAGATCAACGAAGAACTCTCCGCTGCGCAGAATATTGTATTGCTCTCCCCAAGTAGCCCACTCCCGCTGCGCTTCATCCAGAATATCGGACTGTGTGAACACAGTGAATTTCACAATCGGTTCGCGGAACTCCTCCCAGGCTGGAAGGGATTCAGGCATAATCCGGAAATGCTCATACATAAAGTGGGCTTCCTTCGTCAGGTTCTCCACATTATCCACATACATCTCAAATGCCGTATTCACATCAAAATGGATATCACGCTCGCGGCAATAGGCGATATACGGGTCCAGCCCTCTGGCGTCCAGCCCGTACTGGTGCAGTACCTTACGGTCCTTGACACTCACCGTAGCCGCTCCGTTATGGCCCAGCACATACCCCGACAAGCCCATCTCCTCCATAAAAGGAATCGAATTCTGCGGACTGCGCCCTGTGCAGAGTACAATCTGCCCGCCCTGACGCGTGACCTCAGCAACCGCCGCTTTGTTCTCTTCGCTGAGCTGATGATCATCATTCAGCAGTGTTCCGTCTACATCCAGTGCAATCAGTTTGTATTTCATACCCCATCATCCTATCTCTGTATAGTATACCTCTATTCCGCAGCCCTGCCGCCGCGCAGCAGCTCCAGCTCACGGGCCGTGAGCTCCCGGCAAGCTCCCTCGGGCAGCGTCTCGTCCAGCTTCAATTCGCCCATCGACACCCGCTTCAGGAACACTACCTTCTTCCCGACAGCTACGAACATCCGCTTCACCTGATGGAATTTGCCTTCCGTAATGGTGAGTGAGATATACGACAGCACACGGCTGCCCCGTTCTCTGCTCAGAATGCTAAGCTGCGCGGGCAGGGTCACATAACCATCCTCAAGCGTAACACCCTCGGCAAAAGCAGCCACATCCGCCGCATCGACCTCACCCTCCACGGTGGCCTCGTAGGTCTTGGGGACATGCTTGCGCGGGGACAGCAGCTCATGTGCCAGCTTGCCGTCATTGGTAAGCAGCAGCAGACCCACGGTATCCTTATCCAGCCGCCCGACCGGGAAAGGCTCAAACAGCGCATGCTCCTGCTTCAGCAGGTCCAGAACCGTGCGGTCCCGTTTATCCTCGGTGGCGGATAACACGCCCGGGGGTTTATTCATCATCAGATAGATGAATTCCCGGTAGAGGACCGGCTCCCCGCCAACCTCTATGCGGTCCTGCTGCGGGTCTACATGGAACCCGCTGTCTTTGACGACAGCTCCATTTACTGTGATCAGGCCCTGCTTGGCCTGCTTGCGGATATCGCTGCGCGAGCCGATCCCCATGTGGGACAGCACCTTGTCAATCCGTTGCTTCTTATTTGCATTTCCTCCTGTAGCCATACTCTAAGTCCACCTCCAGCCTGCGGGATATTCGTTCTTCAGCAGCCCGTCCTGCCATTTGCCCCAGCCTGCGCTGAAGCCGTCGATGCAGACGAGGGTATAGCCTTTGTAAGCATGTCCTTCCTTAACGGACAGGCGCTCTGCGGGGATCGACAGGGTCTCCCCCTTCAGGTAGGACACCGCTTCCCCGCTGGCGCTGGATAGCGATACCGAGCGGCTGCATTCCTCAGGACGCAGTGCTGTAGCGAGCGGATGACCGGGAACAAATCTGCCGCTCTTGATCTGCCCCACATACCAGCCCGGCCGAACCGTCTTCAGACCGTCCAGCGCTTCACGCGGCAACGGGGAGAGATATAGATGATCGCCGAACCATATGGCATGTCCGGGCGGCTGTGTCCCCAGCAGCTCTTGAATAAAGTCCGCATAGACCGCGAACGCTAGCGCTTCCCCGCCAGTTCGCTGTGACTGCGGACCTGGACCCGTTCCGGCTCTACCAGAGCCGGAGCCGTGTCCAGATCCGCGTCCTCCCTTGCCGCCCCGGCCGTGATCTGCCCTGCCGGGAACTGCCTTACTGTGAAAGTCTGTTTTCGCAGCCGTGCTCCGGGGCGCGGCAGACAGACTTCTCTCTCTCTTATCATTTCGTGCTTTTACCTTCTCTAAAGTGTCTGTCACCGTAGCTCCATTCTCTGCTGCCCCGGCCTCAAATGCCTCGCTCGCAGGTCCGCCACTTCCGTCATGGCGCAATACAGCCATGAAATGCCCTTCCCCCTTGACCTTATGCGGCCACAGCCGCGCCGCACCCGGCAATGGGCCGAGTCCGGCAGCGAACGGGCCGGTTCCGCCTACGGGAACCAGCGAGAACTGCGGATGGCCAGCCAGGAATCCGGCCACCAGTTCCTCGTCCTCTTCCGGCGCGAAGGTGCACGTCGAGTAGACCATAGTTCCGCCCGGCTTCAGCGCCGTGGCTGCCGTCTGCAGAATCTCACGCTGCATCTCCGCATATTTGTCCGGGGTTCCCGGCTCCCACTGTCTAACCATATCCTCGTCCTTGCGGAACATACCTTCACCCGAACACGGCGCGTCAATCAGAATCCGGTCGAAGAAGCGGGGGAAGGCCGCCGCAATCCGCTCCGGGCGCTCATTCAGGACAATGCCGTTCCGTACCCCGTACAGCTCCAGATTCTTGGCGAGTGCCTTCGTCCGTTCAGGATGCAGGTCATTCGAGACCAGCAGGCCTTCGCCTTGCAGCTTGGCGGCAATCTGGGTAGATTTACCGCCCGGGGCTGCGCACAGATCGAGCACACGGTCCCCCGGCTGAACGTTCAGCAGTTCAACCGGGGCCATGGCACTCGGCTCCTGAATATAGTACAGCCCGGCATGATAATAGGGATGTTTGCCGGGTCTGGCTCCCTCTCCGGTATAGAAGCCCGAAGGGCACCAGGGAATCGGCTCCAGGGTGAAGGGGGAACGCCCCCGCAGCCCGTCCACCGTTATTTTCAGTGTATTGACACGGATTCCCCCGTAAGGTGACTGCTGATAGGTATCTGTAAATTGCTCATATTCCGGTCCCAGCAGCTCTTTCATACGCCGCGCGAAAGCTCCGGGCAGTTGTGCTGTCATGATGCCTTCCTCCCGCTCAAATAATCAGGAACACCCCTGCGGGTGCTCCTGTTGTAGCCTTACTATGGTCAAGCGCCATCCGGCCTGTTCCTCGGTCTGTCCGGCTGCTGCGGCCCGCGCCGCTGGGGCACCACAGGCTGAATGGACTCTGCCGCCAGCCTGACCTCTTCCTTCAGCACGGGGTCTACGATGCGGATGGTGAGATCATAATAATCAAAGGGCTGATCTTCGTAAGCTTCCAGACGGGCAACATACGCTCCCGCTTCCCGGACCAGCTTCTCCAGATCAATACCTAGCGTCACCGCCGGATATCTGCCCAGTACTTCATGAGACTGCTTCAGCAGAATCAAGCCCCCGCGCACATTGGCATTACGGAAATGGTACAGCCCCACTGCCACCTGCAGCAGAGCCTTGTATAACGGATCACGCTGCTTTTCCAGCCATAATTCCTCAAGCACCTCATGACATTCGAAATAATCCCTGTCCCGGTTGAAGTAGATGAGGTAGGCCAGATACAGCGGCTCATAAGCCATCCGGCTCGCTGCCCTTCTTGGCATTCGAGAGCAGCTCGCGCACATGGTCCAGCAGTTCCTTCATCGCATCCATATCCTGAGCCTGCCAGATCGCATTGAACCGTTCCTGGCTCTCAATCGCTTCATTCACAAGATGATAGAAATACAGCTGATGAATAGCCTTCAGCAGTTGGGTCGTCATGTTCGAGTTCTCCTCGAAGGTCTTCTGGGCCTCCAGAATCTCTTCCCGGATACTCGACATCTCGCTGTCCAGAATGGAAGCCGCTTCTGCTGCCGTCTTCAGGCGCACCCGCATTTCATCGGGCAGGCTCTCCCGGTATTTATAATTCAGCGAATGCTCAATGGTTGCCCAGAAGTTCATCGCCAGTGTACGGATTTGAATTTCAGCCAGTACAATCTTTTGACCCAGCGCAGTCTGTACCGGATAGCGGATGATCATATGGAAGCTGCGGTAGCCGCTTTCCTTATAGTTGGTAATGTAGTCCTTCTCATATAACACTTCAAGATCCTTGCGGGCACGGATGTATTCCGCCACTCTGCGGATATCCTCGACGAACTGGCACATAATGCGAATGCCGGCGATATCCTCGATGCCCGTTTCCAGATCCTCCATTTTTACATTTAACCGTTTGGCCTTCTCAAGTATGCTAGACAGCCGCTTCACACGGCCGGTAACGAATTCAATCGGCGTATATTCTTCCCTTTTCTTGAGTTCAGAGCGCATCGTCTTGAATTTAACCTTCAATTCCTCCACCGTTTGTTCATAAGGAAGCAGAAAAGTTCCCCAGTCCCTGACGTCCATCGCCTTGTCCTCCTGTCCATTCATCCTTCAGTGATGATCAGCGCCTACCGCATCAAGGAGCCTCTCGAAGCCGTCCCGCCGCAGCAGCTGCCGTAGTCCGGCATGCACTCTGCGATTAACCTCCGGCCCTTCATAGATGAGTGCTGTATAAATTTCGACCAGACTGGCGCCTGCCCGTATCTTATCGTAAGCATCCTGGGCTGTAAAAATCCCTCCCGACCCGATAATCGGCAGCTTGCCGCCCGTCTGGCTATAGATTCTGCGGATAATCTCTGTAGAACGTTCGCGCAGCGGCTGGCCGCTCAGCCCGCCCGTCTCACCGGCTTTGTCGCTCTGCAGCCCTTCACGGGAGAGGGTCGTATTGGTGGCAATGATACCGTCCATTCCGGCTTCCGTGATGGTATGTACCATATATTCCAGCTCAGCGTCACTGACATCGGGAGCAATCTTGACCAGCAGCCCCTTCGCGGCGCCCGTCTTCGCCCGCTGCAGCTCCATCTCTTCCTTAACCTCGCTAAGCAGGTTCGAGAGCTCGCTGCCATGCTGAAGACTCCGGAGATCCGGGGTATTCGGCGAGCTGATATTGACCACAAAAAAATCACCGTACGGATACAGCGTACGGATACACTTGCGGTAATCCTCATGTGCCAATTCATTCGGGGTGGCCTTGTTGCGTCCGATATTGACCGCCACCGGAATTCTGCGCTTCTTCAGCTTCTTGAGGCGTTCAGCCATGGCCTCCGCGCCTTCATTATTGAAGCCCATCCGGTTAATGAGCGCCTTGTCGGGCAGCAGCCGGAACAGCCGGGGACTGTCATTGCCGGGCTGGCCTACCGGAGTTACCGTGCCTACCTCCATAAATCCGAAGCCGATCGAAGAGAACCCTCCTACCGCTTCTGCATTCTTATCCAGTCCTGCCGCTAAGCCCACTGGGGTCGGGAAATGTACCCCGAACAGATCCACTGCAAGGTCAGCGGTCTCAGGAACCCCGTACATGAGGCGCATAGCCGCGCTCCCGCCGGGAACCAGATCTGCTTTATTCAGTCCGCCGATGACGAGATGATGCGCCGTCTCCGGGTCCATTTTAAAGAAAATCGGTTTACCAAAATGTCGATACAGCACCGTTCTCGCTCCTTTAAGGGAACCACAATTGACATAACGACTCCCGTATCTATAGGTTTCTTCTTAATTTTATCCGTTTCCGGGGGAAAAGAAAAGTTTTTTGCCGCAGCGATTGTCCCCGCCCTGCCGCACTTGCATAAAACCTTCCTTATGATACTCCAGCCGGTATTCCTCTGTATAGACCAAGACTTCGGCCAGCCAGTCCCTACCGTAAGAGATTGCAGCTAGACTTGTCTTTTCATCCAGACTAGAATAGAGGAGCGGGTACAAGTTCCATGCACCACCGCCAATCCTCACATGTAAGGGTTATCACAGAATAAGAGAGAAAGAAGGGTGACCAAATGTCAACGAAACGCAAACCTCCCACACTCCAGCAAAAAAAAGAAGAAGTCAACCGCAAAGCCATTCTGTGGATCAGCGCCAGCCTGGTACTGCTGATTGCTCTCATTGTCGTATTATTTCTCGTTACCGGGAACTAATGTAGCCAATGGTATACTTTATGGGGGTTGGTCTGATTACGGGGCGAATCCGAAGGGAATCGCTCCTCCGGAACGACCAGCTCCTCAGGCAGAACCCCTTGACTGATTTGAACCTTCGTGCCCATCGGCACCATGGCGAACAGCTCCTCCACATCCTTCCGGCTCATGCGGATACACCCCAGCGACTCATCCTTGCCGATGCTATCCGGCTCATTCGTCCCGTGAATCGCATAATTACTGTCCGAGAGCTGCATGCCGCGGCTGCCGAACTCCCCGTTATCGCGCCCGTTCGGGTTCACAACTTTATCCTTAATGAAGAACTCCCCTTCAGGGGTCTTATCTCCGCCGAGTCCTACGGCATAATTCCGTAAAATCACATTGCCGCTGGTGACCGCCAGACGGTGGTTTTGCTTATCTACAATAATAGCAAGCGGTTCTTTGAAAAAAAGCTTCTCCCCCGGCCCCGCCGTTGGAGCTCCGCCGCCCGTCTGCTCTTGCCCCGGAATACCTGCATCTTGGCCGCCGGACGGCTGCGGAGATGCTGAGAACAGCGGCGCCTCTCCCCGTGCGGCTCTGCGCAGAGGTGCGAAGGCTTCCTTCATCAGCGGGGTGATGCCGCCCAGCACGTTCGCCGGGAACGGCTTCACTAATTCCTGTACCGCTTCGGGATATGCTCCCTTGCTGCTCTTGTACGCACGCAGCGCACTCCAGAGCACAGCCAGCTCCTCCTGCTGCTTCTGCCAGCCCAGCCCCTGCTGCTTAAGCTCCGCCGAATCCGGCGGCTGGCATGCGCACGCTGCCGGATTATAGGACTGATAGACTATACGCCCTTCTCCGCTCTTGGCAAGAGTAGCCCCCAGCGGCAGCCCTTTCTTCCACAGCAGCCATTTGCCCGAGCGCTTCATACCGAGCAGTGCGGTGGCGGAAGGCGTCTTCGCCGACTTCAGGATGGCTGCCAGGCCCCCGCCCCCCGCAGCAGCGTCCGCCGCTACCGCCGTGAAATCCAGACTTGCCGGTTCTTGCGGACTTACCCGCGTCTCTTCTGCTGTCTCCGGCAGCACGGCTGAGATATTCGCGACCGGCGCAGATGCCCCCTTACTGTCCGGCAGAATTCCCGGTGCGACGGCAGCCGGAATAAGCATGAGCAGCAGCAGCATTAGAGCCAGCAGCACCCGGCGCTTCCTGAGCCTCGCAGTCTGCCGTTCCCGGGCCGATTCCAGCAGCCCTTCCTCATACTGCTGCAGCATATCCGCGGGCACCTTGCTGCGTTCAAATGCCTCATACACTTCCCCGGCCTGATTATAGCAGTAATTCGCTTTTCCATACTGCCCGTTCTTATAGTATTCCTTACCAAGCAAGTACCATGCCATCTTATTATCCGGATGCATCTGTACATAGGCTTTTAGATGCTGAGCATTCTTCATGTTGGCCTCCACTATTGGTGGTATATGGTTATGTATTCGTATGTACCTTCTATTGTATATCGGCAGTGGACGCAAAAAAAGACACCTCAAGCCGCATTTATCACGGTCCGGAGATGTCTTTATGAAGACGGCAGAAGCTTAGCCCTCTTTGTTGAAAGGCGAATCTGCAATCTTAATGGAATCTGTAGGGCATCCGTCAGCTGAATCCTGCAGGTCATCGAACAAGTCGTCTGGAATCACTACATTACCGTGGTTGCCGTCGTTCTCATAGATCACTTCTGCCAAACCTTCGTCATCATAATCAAAAATATCAGGGGCCGTCGCGCCACAAGCACCACAAGCGATGCATGTGTCCTTCTCGACCCAAGTGTACTTAGCCATTTTTTCTCTGCCTCCCGCTTAACTATACAGCCTGCAGTCGCAGCCTGTTATTTTTCTCATATTAATATAAATAGGATACAATTTCAATGAAATTTCAATGTGTTGACATTATTGCCTCATTCTCTGCGGGGCTCCAAGCCGCTGATGCCGGGCCTTAACTTAAGTCTATATCCTTGTCTGCGCCTCCCAGATTATCCTTCTGCAGCGAGGTTCCCCGCTCCTTATGGTTACGCAGCCGCGCCGAGTGGCTGTCGCTCAGCATGCCTGCGGTCAGCACCGCATTCTCGCCGAACTTGTTGCGCAGCATATCCATCGCCTTATTAAGCGACTCCTTCTTCGGCTGCCGTTCGTAGTCGAACAGATCCAGCTGAATAGCCGATTCCTCTTTGGGCATCAGCCCCTGGAGCGTTACCCCCAGCAGCCGCACCGGCTTGTCGCCCTTCCAGTGGCGCGCGAACTGGTCGCATGCCACCTTATAAATGTCCTCGGCGCTCTCGGTGGGAGCCTCAAGCTGGCGGGAGCGGGTGATCGTCTTCATATCCGGCGTGCGGATCGTCAGCTGTACCCCCGCTGCAACCAGCCCCTGCTTCCTCAGCCTCCGCGCAACCTGATCGCTCAGGTTCAGCAGAATCGGGCGTGCCTCAGCCAGGCCTACCACATCATGCGGCAGCGTGGTTGTATGGCCGATGGATTTGCTCTGCTCCCGCTCAGGATTGACGATCCCGTGATCAATCCCGTTCCCCGCCCGCTTCAGCCAGGCGCCCATGACGCCGAAATGGCCGACCAGCATCGCCTCATCCGCCGCCGCCAGCTGTCCGATGCTGTAGATGCCCAGCTTGCGCAGCTTCTCGGCCGTCTTGCCGCCAATGCCGAACATCTCATTGCACGGCTTGTCCCACAGCACGGACGGCACATCGCGCAGCCGCAGCACGGAGATGCCGCTGGGCTTCTTCAGATCGGAAGCGATCTTTGCCAGTAGCTTGTTGGGGGCAATCCCGATGGAGCAAGGCAGACCCAGCTCCTCCATAATCCGGCGCTGTAGCGCCTCGGCAATCTCCGGCGGCGTTCCGAATTGGCGGGAGCCGGTGATATCGAGATAGCATTCGTCTATGGAGACGGCTTCGAGCAGCGGAGTATAGCTGTAGGCAATCTGCATGAATGCATTGGAGTACTTGCGGTATAGATGGAAATCCGGCTTAATAAGCATTAAGGAAGGACAAATCCGCAGCGCCTTCTGCACCTGCATGCCCGTGGAGATGCCCAGCCTGCGCGCGGCGTAGGAGCAGGTGACGATAATTCCCCTTCTAGCCTCCACGCTGCCCGCCACTGCTGTCGCCTTGCCTTTATATTGCTCCGGATCTTCCGCCTCATGCACAGAACAGTAAAAGGCATTCATGTCCACATGCAGAATAACCCTGCCGCTTGCCGGATAAAATTGATCCACACTCTGCATGGCATCCACCTTCTTATCTTCGGGGTTCCATTGTTATTGTCAGCATACCTCTACCCCGGCGGGAGGTCAACTTGCCGGAGAGGCGCCTCGTGACAGCGGGGTGAAAAGTTCTTTGTTACTTTCCCGCGTAAAAATGCTATAATATAAAAATTAATTTCCTATGCGAAGGCTAATAACACTTTTAGGAGGACACTCATGTCTAAGTCTATCTCCATCTTCGATACTACCCTGCGCGACGGAACACAAGGCGAGGGGATCAGTCTGTCGGCGGATGACAAGCTGAAGATTGCCAGGAAACTCGACGATCTGGGTGTCCATTATATCGAAGGCGGCAATCCGGGAAGCAACAACAAGGACATCGAATTTTTCAAAAGAGTCCAGGAGCTTCATCTGAATGCCAAGATTACCGCATTCGGCAGCACCCGGCGCAAAAACACTGTAACTGAGCAGGACGAGGGGCTGCAGCGGATAATTAACGCTGGCGTTCCGGCGGCTACCCTGGTAGGAAAATCGTGGGATTTCCATGTTCATACTGCCCTGCAGACCACCCTGGAAGAGAACCTGGCCATGACCTTCGACTCCATCTCTTATTTGAAGCGTAAGGGGCTTGAGGTCATCTTCGATGCAGAGCATTTCTTCGACGGCTTCAAGAACAACCCTGAATACGCCGCCGCTGTTCTCACCCGTGCCCGCGAGGCCGGAGCAGACTGGCTGGTGATGTGCGATACGAACGGCGGCACCCTGCCGCAGGAGATTCATGATATTGTGACAAGCATCGGCTTGCTGCTCCCGGAAGCATCGCTCGGTATTCATACACACAACGATTGTGAGCTTGCGGTTGCCAACACCCTGAGCGCAATCGGTGCCGGTGCCCGGCAGGTTCAGGGGACCATTAACGGCTATGGCGAGCGCTGCGGCAATGCCAATCTGTGTTCCATCATTCCAACACTTCAGCTTAAGATGGGCTATCACTGCATCCCTGGCGATTCCCTGCCGCAGTTAACCAACACGGCCCGGTTCATCAGCGAGGTTGCCAATGTGAATATGCCGGTGAATCAGCCTTATGTCGGCACAGCCGCATTCGCCCACAAGGGCGGCATCCACGTATCTGCTATTTTGCGCGATTCACGGACGTACGAGCATATCGCCCCTGAGTTGGTCGGCAATAAGCAGCGTGTGCTGGTCTCCGAGCTTGCCGGACAGAGCAATGTGCTGTCCAAGGCGCAGGAGATGGGACTCAGCCTTGATCCAAGCAGCGAGCAGGCGCGCAAGGTGATTGACAAGATCAAGAATCTTGAACACCAGGGGTATCAGTTCGAAGGCGCGGATGCTTCGCTTGAATTGCTGCTCCGGGAAGCGACCGGCGAGATGAATGAGCTGTTCACCTTCGAGTCGTTCAAGATGCTGGTTGAGAAGACCGCCGGCCGCCCTGTCGTCTCCGAGGCCTTCGTCAAGCTGAAGGTCGGCGGCGAGAGCCTGTACACCGCCGCCGAAGGCAACGGACCGGTCAACGCGCTGGATAACGCACTGCGCAAGGCGCTGCAGACCTACTTCCCTCAGCTTAAGGATATGCACCTCTCCGACTATAAGGTACGTGTGCTGGATGAACAGGACCAGACTGCCGCGAAGGTGCGCGTGCTGATTGAATCCAAAGACTATAGCGACACCTGGAACACGGTAGGCGTGTCCAGCAATGTGATCGAAGCGAGCTGGGAGGCCCTGGTCGATTCTATGAGATATGCCCTTCTGGGACAGATCTCACTGGAGCAGGACATCCAGACCAGCAATGAACCGAGAGGTCTGGTCAATCACTGACCTCCTTGGCTTCGCTCTATGCACTCCAAAAAGCCCTCCGCTGCGGAACTTTCTCCGCGCAGGAGGGCTTTTCACTATGCGGCTGATCGCCGGTGCTAAGAGCCAGTCAGCGCAATAATCTTTTTCTCCAATTCCTCTGCGCTCAGGACCCCCAGAATAATCTCGCTGATGACTCCGTTCTTATCAATCAATACATTGGTCGGGAACACCGCCCCGTTATACTTGTCGAAGATCTGGCCCTTCAGATCATACATCACCGGAAAGGTCAGCATGTACTTCTTGACGAAGCGTTCCGCATTGGGCTTGTAATCCTGGCTGGTCACGTTAATTCCGTATACATCCAGCACCTTGCTGTATTTCATAGCCAGCTTATTCAACTCAGGAGCCTCCTGCCGGCAAGGATCGCACCAGGAGGCCCAGAAGTTAAGAATCACCGGCTTCTCCCTTGCCCCGTCGACGCCATATTGCTTATCCCCTTCCTGCACTGTAAAAGGAGGCGCCTTGAGTCCGGCAGATGCACCAGTCTCCGGTTCCGCCGTCTGCTGCAGGACCGCAACCGCCTTAGGCTCCGATTTCACTTTATGTTCTATGGCAAGAACGGCCAGAAAAACAATCAAGGCCAGAATCGTTATATTCCGTTTATGGACTGCTTTCATAGAGTTCAGATCCTTTACATGGAGGATTTTCCTCTATTGTACCCCCACTTGCTCCAGTTTCAAACGTAATTTACATAAAAAAGAGGATTCCGTCAAAGACGAAATCCCATGAAGAGAGAGGGGTAAAGCTGACAGCGGCCCAGGGAAGCCCCCGGCTGTTCAGACCGGACTCATCCGTACAGCAGAGGCTGGGGAAGCTTCTGCTGCCCGGCTGCCGCAGGAGACCTGCGGACAGCTGCTGGCGCTGCCGCAGCGGGTGGCATGTGTATTGGCCTAAGGCCGATACGCAACGTAGCGCCTGACCCGCCGCCTTCCTGATATACCTTAATTAGTCCCCGCTTTGCACTGCAATCCGGCTAGTCTTACACAATAACCCTCATGTCCTGCTTAGATAGGCATACAAGTCGCCTAACGTATCTACCTGATTCTTTTGTAAGATCTGGCGGATGTAAGCTACCCACAGCTTCGCCGTCATCTTGGCATCCTCCAGCGCATGATGGCGGCCCTCAATGGGAATCTCATGAACCGCCAGCAGCTCATCCAGCGTGTAATTGCTGCGGTGCGGCTCCAGCCAGCGGGCCAGCATCATCGTATCCAGCACCCGGTGGGTTAACTGGACCTTGGAGGTCTTCCATAGGGCGGCATTCAGGAACGCCTTATCATGGGCACTTCCGTGCGCCACCAGCACCCGCTGCCCGACGAAGGACATGAAGTTATGCAAGCCGTCCATCAGCGGCGGAGCAGAGGAGGTCATCTCTGCTGAGATTCCGGTCAGTCTCGTAATATTGTCCGGAATCGTTGCTCCGCAGTTCACCAGTGTATAGAAGCATTCCTCTGCCTTGATCTCTTCCCCGACCACCCGGATCGCCCCGATGGACATAATCTCATCCCCGCCCTGGTGGGAGAAGCCCGTAGTCTCCAGATCGAATATCACCGTCTCCAGTTCAGACAGCGGAGTATGCAGCACCTCGGGACGCCGTTTCTCGCGCATCAGAGAACGGATAAAGGCCATTTGCTGGGCTGTCTGCTGCGCCGATTCCCCGCCTCTCATGGAAGCGATGGCGGAGGGCATTCCGCCTTGCCGCAGATTATTCCAGAATCCTCCGCCCTTGCTCGGCTCCTTCATAGCTGTCTCCTTTCCGCTGACCGGAGCTGCCGCTGCAGCGCCTTATGCAGGCGTCTGATCAGCAGCAGGCTTTCCCGCAGCTCCGCCCGGAGCTGCTTATTCTTCAGATCATGCTCGGCATAATAATCGCTGCTCACGAGCAGACCATCCGTCACCGTAAACGGCGTGTTCACCCGCATCCTGAGCGCCGTCAGACAAGCGCGCCTGATCTCTTCCAGATGCTGATACTGCTCCAGCTTAGCCAGCTCATCAAGCCGCTTCAGTGTCGAAGATGCTTCGATTCCGTGCAGCAGCGACAAATGCCTGACAATATTGACAAGCGGAATGTAGAGGCCATATTTGACATCGAAGCCGCCGGCATTATCACCGAACCGTTCCGTGAGCACCTGCCCCAGCAGATTCAGCGTCGCTTTATGGCGCACCGTATTGCGCAGTACCGCCATCGTCAATTTGCTGTTATCTGTGAATCCGGCATGCAGGGCTTCCCGCCACTGCGCAGACAGTGCCTCACTTCCCGCTACATGACGCATATCCGAAGCTATAATCAGGTACCGGACAGGCTCCCATTCGAGTTGCTCCATCCAGTCAGCCAGCTGGCGCTTCCAGTCTGCCAGTGACTTCCGCCAGAGCGGCTCAGAGCACATGACCCTGCCCTCGCATTTCTCATAGCCAATCGCCTCAAGAATATCCGACAGCATGCTGCCAAAAGCTTCGAAATACCTTTTCCGCTCACCCTCCAGCGCTTCCTCTACAATTAAACCGTTATCCTGATCGCTCCACAGCGTAGCCTCCTGCCGGCCCGCACTGCCGAATACAATAAAGGAATAGGCGCAGGGAGGCAGGCCGTAGCCCGCCTCCTTCATCTGCGCCTCACATATGCGTACCGCCGTCCCGACAAGCTGGTCATGCATCGCATTGACCCGGTGCATCCATTCCTGAACGGGAATCACACTCAGCTGCTCCAGCAGCACTTGTTGACATGCGGTACGCCTCGCCTTAAGCTCCTCCGGCGAACCGGCTGTTACGATGGACAAGTAACTTTCTTCTTCGTTCCAATCCGCTGCCTCCATCGAAGCCACTCGGTCCGCCTCCCTGCCTGAGTATAAATATTAGTGTTTGAGGGTTTTGGATTCTGATTCACTAATCAGCTTCATTTGCTCAGGATAACCGTACGTACCATGCTCACTGATATCCAGACCCATCAATTCTTCTTCTTCCGTTACACGGATACCCATAACCATCTTCATTACATACAGGATGACGAAGGACATCACAGCCACGAACACGAAGGTTCCGACTACACCCAGTGCCTGCACGCCGAGCTGATGGAAGCCGCCGCCGTAGAACAGACCTGCTTTACCTACAAGTGCGCCTTGTTCAATCAGATCAGGTGCTGCGAAGAGGCCTGTAGACAACGCCCCCCACATACCGGCGATACCATGAACAGAGAAAGCATAGATCGGATCATCCAATCCTGCACGCTCCAGCCACTGCGAGGTCATGAAGGTGAAGGCACCGGCAATGAGACCGATAACGATGGCTGCCCAAGGCTCTACGAAGGCACAGGCACCAGTGATGGCAACCAGAGCTGCCAGTACGCCGTTAAGCATGGCCGGAATATCGGATTTGCCGAAGTACAGCCAGGAAGCTGCCAGTGCTGCCAGACCGCCTGCCGCCGCTGCAATGTTAGTAGTCAGCGCTACGTGTCCGAAGAATCCGCCCATAGGGGACAAGGCGCTGCCGGGGTTGAAGCCGAACCAGCCGAACCAGAGAATGATAACCCCAAGTACAGTGAAGACCTGGTTATGCCCCGGAATAATAACCGGCTTGCCTTCTTTGTTGAATTTGCCAAGACGGGGCTTGAGGAGAATGGTCGCCACTACAGCCGCCGTTGCACCTGTAAGATGGACTACTGTAGAGCCTGCATAATCCTGCATGCTCAGCTCTGCCAGCCAGCCGCCGCCCCATACCCAGTGAGCGACAACCGGATAAATTACAACCGAGAAGAGAATTCCGAAGATAATATATACGCTAAGCTTAGCACGTTCAGCCATACCGCCGGATACAATCGCCAGGGAGACTGCCGCAAACGCCATTTGGAACAGGAATTTCGTATTTAGTGTAACATCGGAGAAGGCCAGGGATTCAAATGCGGAGGCTGTAGAATCTCCGCCGTAGAAGAAGCCTGTAGTTCCGAAGAAGCTGTTGCCGTTACCGAAGCCAAGGCCAAAGCCCAGTGCCCAGAAGCACAAGCTGGCAATCGCCAGTGTCAGTACCGTCTTACCGGCCACGTGGCCGGCATTCTTCATCCGGACCGAACCCGCCTCAAGTAATGCGAATCCTGATTGCATGAAGAATACAAGGATAAATGCCAGGAACGTAAATGCAGTGTCGAGTCCAATCTGCAGATCCGGTGCTGCCGGACCCTCAGCCGCGAAGGCGCTGACCGGATAGATCATTAGTGTAATCATACCCAGGAACATCATCAACATCTTTTTTTTCATAGTGTACCCCACTCCCCAATGTTATATTTTCTAACAAAGCGTGAAACTCTTAATGTCATTATAATCAGAAGTCAGGTAAATTGACAAGACTATTTTTTTGAATGCTTTAATTTAATTTTGGAAGCTGCGCTTTTCTTCACTCAAGAACTATTCCCGAGCACGATTACCGGTAACCCGGCACAATTAGCGCGCTCTCTTACGTACCAATTATGCAAACGCATACAGTCAACAGAGCTTTTTCCTAAGTTTCATACTGTATTTTTATTAATGTCTATTAGTAAACATGCCTTTTATTATCCCTTGATCACACCACACCGTACCCTCCGCTCACCGTGATCCTGATGATTTCCAGCTGAGTCGGGCGCTTAAGCATATAACACGCCATGTCATGTTTTACATGGATTCTTCTCCTCCAAGGAACATTCTCGCTTCGATTGCCTCCCCAGCATCTTTATGAAAGGTCAGCATATACTTTAAAGTAAGCGTCACGTTTGACTGTACGGTTTCCAATTTGATATGATTATTTTACGCAGGAAATAGCGAGGTGAGATAACTTGGAGATATGACCCTTTACCGGATCGGAGAGCTGGCCAAGGCGGCCGGCATCAGTGAACGTACCATTGATTATTATACGAAGCTTGGACTGATTACACCGGAATCCAGGAGCATGAAGAATTACCGGCTCTACAGTCATAAAACCTTAGTCGTTCTTCAACGTATTAATCAGCTTAAGCAAGAGAAATATACATTGGAAGAAATCAAATCCCTGATGGGCAAGTGGAATGCAGCCACACCTGAGGCTGAGGTCTCCGGCAAGCTGGTTCAGCTTGAGCTTCAGATGCAGCAGCTGGAACGGGAAGTGAAGGCCCTGGAGCCCGTGATAAGCGGTTTGAAGCCGGGCCAGGCTAACCGGGCACTGGCAGCACTGATTCCTCAGGGTGTCGCCTGTATGGAAGCGATCCGGCTTCTGCTGACGCAAGGGCCGCCAATGTAACAGCTTGTAATTTATAATGGAGGAATGAGCACATATGATGCCACTAATGTATCTGTTGTTAGCTGTCGCTTTTATCTTTTCTGTATGGGCCCAGTTCAGGGTCAAGGGCAATTTCAAGAAATGGGCCAAGGTGCCGAACATGAACGGCTTAACGGGTTATGAAGCTGCCCGGCGTATGCTGGATGCCAACGGACTCTACGATGTTCCCATTGAACCGGTTCAGGGAACCCTTACAGACCACTACGACCCGATTAACCGCGTTGTGCGGCTGTCGGAGCCTGTATATTATGAAAGCTCCATCGCAGCAGTCTCCGTCGCTTGTCACGAGATCGGCCATGCGATTCAGCACAAGGAGCATTATCCGATGCTGGCGCTCCGCCACCGGATGTTCCCGGTCGTGAACTTCGCCTCCGGGGTCGCCCCCTTCATGCTGCTGGCAGGCTTCATCTTCAGCTCTTTCAACCTTATCGGGCTCGGCATTATCTTCTTCTCTGCCGCAGTAGCCTTCCAGCTCGTCACGCTGCCCGTTGAATTCAACGCCAGCAGCCGCGCGCGCCAGATTATGGTACAGCAGGGCTTCATCCGTAATGATGAAGAACGCGGCGTAGCCAAGGTCCTGAATGCCGCAGCGCTCACTTATGTGGCAGCAGCGCTGGTATCTCTGATCGAGCTGATCCGCCTGATCCTGATGTTCCTCGGTAACCGCGATTAAGATCTATATCACTACACAGACAATACCCCGGTAGGCTATGAGCCGACCGGGGTATTGTCTGTGTGCCTGTCTTTGAAATAGGTAAGCAGGAAGTTACGGAAGGACTGGGCGACCAGCGGCAGCTTGCCTTCTGTCCGGTGAATCAGCCCGACGGTTCTGGTAATCGTAGGCTCCACCACCCGGACCTGTGCAGGCTGCATCGGGTTGGTCTGGTAGAGCGCCATCTCCGGCAGCAAGCTTACCCCCATCCCGGCAGCTACCAGACCGCGTATTGTATCGGTCTCTCCGCCTTCAAAAGCAATCTGCGGCTTGAACCCTGCCGCAAGGCAGGCCTGCCAGACAATCGGCCGCAGCGAGTAGCCTTGGCTGAACAATACGAACTTCTCGTCCCGCAGCTGCTCCAGCCGGATCACTTCTCTGCTTGCAAGCGGATGATTCTGCGGCAGAATGGCGAACAGCTCCTCGGTCATTACGATATCTCCGGCCACATGCCCTACATTCTCCGGGAACGGCGAGATGAATGCCAGATCCACCTCTCCTGAGATAACATCCTTGATTAAGGATGGATAGGCTCCCTGCTTGAAGCGGAATTTCACATGGGGATAATGACGGCGGAACTCCGCCACAATGGAGGGAATCAGATGGGTCCCGAGGCTATGCGGGAAGCCGATGCGGATCTCGCCGCGCTCCGGGTCAAGGAATTCATGCACCTCCGCCACCGACCGGTCGAGTTCATTCAGCACCGACTCCACTCTTTTGCAAAAGAGCTGCCCTACAGGCGTAAGCTGCAGATTCCTCCCCTTCTGCATGAACAGATCCACTCCCAGCTCCTGCTCCAGCTGATGAATCTGGCGGCTTACCGCAGATTGTGCGACATGCAGCTCCTCCGCCGCTCTGGTGACATGTTCCTTCTGGGCAACCTTCAGAAAATACTGCAGCTGTCTAAGCTCCACGATTACACCCTTCCTTATCGACGTTTTCGTTTGAATACACGGATGATTAGCCCATAGATGAAGAATCCGGCGATCAGGCCGCCGATATGAGCGATATAGTTGATATTTTGAGCGGCAAAGGATACGATAATCCCCATCATCAGAAGTCCGTAGAGCGTCTTGCGCGAGCCCTCATCCATCATTGCCCTTTGGAACACCGCAAT
Source organism: Paenibacillus sp. FSL R7-0333 (assembly GCF_038000365.1). NCBI lineage: Bacteria > Bacillati > Bacillota > Bacilli > Caryophanales > Paenibacillaceae > Paenibacillus > Paenibacillus sp. FSL R7-0333. Next base: position 2,411,666 of record NZ_JBBOBZ010000001.1, on the reverse strand, counting down.
ATAGAGGAATGCGCCATAGACAGCGTAGATCGCCCCCGAGGCCCCTACAGAGACAATTCCAATCTCCACATTCCCTCGGCTGCTTATAAGAACCCACAGCAGATTAGCAATGAAGCCGCCGCCCAGATACAGCAGTGCATAACGCCACCAGCCCATCAACCGCTCCAGCGGCGGGGCGAACACAAGCAGTGAGAAGCTGTTGAAGAACAAATGGGCGAAGCCGTTGTGAAGGAACATCGCCGTCACGCAGCGCCACAACTCATCCGTTTCAGCACCCACATTGACCGTAGCCCCGTACTCCACCAGTGTATACAGGTTGGTGGAGCCGCCATTCAGGGACAGCACGATGAACATAACCACATTGGCCAGAATCAGCGCACAGGTTACAGGATAATACCGGAGATAGCTTCTCCACTTCTCATACCTTATAAAAATCATAACACCCATCCTTTTATGTATGTTGTCCAGCTCGACATCCAGCTTCTAAAAAGATTATAATTTATTCTGGCAGGTACATGCCAATAATGCAATTCAAGGAGGAAACAAGGACATGACGCAAGAAAGAACAGGCGTAGCCACTTTTAAGGGCAACCCCATTACTCTGGTAGGCCCGCAGCTGAAAGCCGGAGATTCCGCGCCGCAATTCACGGTAAGCAAGAATCTCCTGGAAGATGTTACACTTACAGAATACGCTGGCAAAATCAAGCTGATCAGCGTTGTACCTTCCCTGGATACCGGTGTGTGCGATGCGCAGACCCGCCGCTTCAACAGTGAAGCTGCCGGTCTTGGCGATGATGTTGTCATCCTCACCATCAGCACAGATCTTCCTTTCGCCCAGGCCCGCTGGTGCGGCGCCGCAGGCATCGACAGTGTAATCACCCTGTCCGACCACAAAGAGACTTCCTTCGGACAAGCCTACGGCGTCCTGATTAAGGAATTCCGCCTCGACATGCGCTCCATCTTCGTTGTAGACAAGAACGACACTTTGGCTTATGTCGAGTATCTCGGTGAAATGGCTGAGCACCCGGACTACGAAGCGGCGATTTCCGCAGTTAAAGCTCTGCTCTAGGCTTAAACGGACAGCACTGATATGTTATACAGCATCCAAGCCTATAAATGTACATTTTTGAAAAAAAGCGGCAGAAGGTCATCCTTCTCCGCTTTTTGCGTATGATGATCAATAAGGATATCCGTGCCCGGAACGGGCTGTCCCACTCCCGGAAACCGCATACAATCCCGGCAATACATGCCCGGATGCTGTCCTTAATCCACCTTATATTTGCCCAGCTTCTTATCCAGAGACTGGTACAAACGCTGAATGACACGGTAATTGGCACCCAGATCGCCAAGCGACCCTCTGGATGCTGAATATATATCTACGGCACAGCGTACGGGCGTGGTGCTTAACACAGATACGGTAATATCCAGCGAGCGGCCTAACGCCGTTCTCTTCTCCAGGGTAATCTCCCCTACAGACTGCACTTCATGCAAGACCTTATAACCAGGAATTTTCTTCAGCGTTGCGGATACTTCATCCCACGCCTTGTCTCTTGAAAGATTGTAATAACGCGTTTTCAATGCCGGATCTTTGGCACGGTCGCTTGTTCCGTCATGACTGCGAAATAAACCGACCAAGGTTCTTTTCAACGACAAAATTCTTCCCCCTCTTCAAATCCCAAGTTCACTATCCTAAGTGTAACACTCTTGTCCGCGGAACAAAAGGGCATTGCTCACTTTAACCTTGAAAAAGGCACCCTCTACCCGCTAGTGAGCAGGTAACAGGATGCCTTGTCAATTCCATTAGAAAACCCGCCTATGCCGTCCGGCTGCAGTGTCTTCTGAACCTGCTAGAGCAGGTGGGTGACCGCAGAAGTCGTTTTTGAATTCCCCAGGTCATATAGACAGGGCTGTTCAGCCGCGCTTCATGTAGATCTCCCAAGACATTATCATTGGTTCAAAACAACGAGCAACCATAACGTACATCGCAGGATTTATAATCATTATATTGCGTTTTGACGAAAAAGTAAACCTGTATACGCTTTATTTAACACCGGGATCATTTTCCGTTGACATTGCTGCCCTCATGATCAAGGGAATGTTAAGTCCGCTTGAAATCCTTACCGGTGTCCTTATCTCTGTCGTCTTCATCCTCGTCTTCGTCATCATCGTCATCATCATCGGCCGGCAGACCTTCATTCTCAGCTGCTTCCAGCGCGGCCTGTTCTTCAGCCAGCTTCTTCTTCTCCACCTGTAGTTGCAGCTTATTGTATGTAGCGAAGAAATTAAAGAAGGCGAGCATAGCAATCAGCGTAGGAATACACAGCACATAGAGCACCGGATACCGCAGACCTATATAAAGAAGAACGCCTGAACCAATCAACGTCGAGAACACACGGATCGGCCGGGCGATCGTGAGCAGAATCGAATTGGTTACCACTTCCTTGAACGTCATCTGGTAGTGAACCACGATGGAGAAGAAGTTAAACATCGATACGAACAAAATAATCATCAGCACCAGCATCAGGATACCGACGATCTTGAAATTCGGCATTTGCGTCATGTATACGGTCACATCAACGTACATCACGACAAACAGCAGGGTGTAGATAAGCCCTCCCAGCATGCTTTTCAGATAATTCTCTTTGTATCCCTGAAAAAAAGTGCGGAATGTACTTACATCGGTATTGCCCATTACCCATTTGCGCACCACTGTAAATAACGCCGACGTAGCCGGAAATACAGTGAATGGCGCGAATACCCCAAGTACCCAGTTCAGCATAATCTGCTCATTCGGTCCGCCTGCTTCTGAACCCAGCATGAGGATCTTCAAAATTCCTGCGAACAGGAACGGTATCGAACACAATGCCCATAAAATATTGCTGAAGGCGATGCGTGAGATCCATTCCGTGATGCGGTATATACCGCCCATTGCTCCTTTAAACTCCAATTCCCTTCCTCCTGTCTATCTTGTGCATACTGCGTATCTTAACTATACCTGTTTGTACAGGACTTTTCCAGCGCCCAAGTTTACAAGTTCTAGGTAAGTGTCTAAGCAAGCTCTGCAATACGTCCATATATTACATTGTAACCACAACAAATCCCCCATGTTCAAAGGAGGTTGACCTCATGTCCGCACCTGGCTGCTGCAATCCCTGGACTTCCACCGGAACAATTCTCGTGCTCTTCATCCTGCTGGTCATCATCAGCCGTACCTTCATCTAAGTGAATCCACAGCAAAAAAAGAAGACGGGAACCGGTAACGGTTGCTCGTCTTCTTCAAGGTGTTCTGTTATAGCTTAAGCGTCAAAATCCTGCTTGGCCGGGCGGGTGCTTGTGCTGCTCGGACGCGAGGACGGTCTTCCGTCTGTGTTACGGCTCGCTCCATCACGGTTGCCTTTGTAGCCGCCGCCGTAGCTGCTGCCGCTTCCGCTGTTGCCGCCATAGCCGCTGCTGTAGCCGCCACGGGTGCTTCCGCCGCTGCTGGCATTGTCACGATTTCCGCGATAGCCGCCGCCACTTGCATTGTCTCGGTTGCCGCGATAGCCGCCACCGGAGCTAGAACCGGAACGGTTGCCGCCATAGCCGCCGTTAGGCTTACGCCCGCTACGGATGTCGTTCTTGCCGCCGCGGCGCTTGGCACGGATCGGATCTTCAGGAGTCAACTCAATTTGCGCATCTTTGTTATCGCCGGTAAGAAGCTTCATAGCTGCGGACAGCAGCTGTACAGAATCATATTGCTCCAGCAATTGAATGGCAATGCCTTTGTATTCGTTCAGTTCGCCAACCTCAACCATTGCAAGCAGACGTTCTGCTGTAATGCGTTGTTTGCCTTCAATAGCCTCGGCCATCGTAGGAAGCGGTTTGCGGGTAATCCGGTGACGGGTCACGCGTTCGATCAGGTGCAGGTGATCCATTTCGCGCGGAGTTACGAAGGACCAGGCTGTTCCTTCTTTGCCGGCGCGGCCTGTACGGCCAATACGGTGTACATAGCTCTCCGGGTCCTGCGGAAGGTCGAAGTTAATTACATGCGTTACGCCGGATACGTCCAGGCCGCGTGCAGCTACGTCTGTAGCAACCAGTACATCAATACTGCCGTCGCGGAATTTGCGCATTACAGCATCCCGCTGGTTCTGCGACAAGTCGCCATGCAGGCCGTCAGCGGAATATCCGCGCTTCTGCAAGCCTTCTGCAAGCTCGTCTACCCGGCGCTTCGTGCGGCCGAATACAATTGCCAGATCTGGCGATTCCATGTCAATCAAGCGGCTAAGCGCTTCGAATTTCTGGCGTTCAGGCACTTCAACATAAGCCTGGTCGATAAGCGGTGCGCTAATCTGTTTAGGAATTACGGATACATGCTGCGGGTTCTTCAAGAACTGCTGGGCAAGGCGTTGAATGTTAGGAGGCATAGTAGCCGAGAAGAGCATGGTCTGACGTTCTTCAGGAACGAGCTTGAGGATGGTCTGGATATCCTCCATGAAGCCCATATCTAGCATTTCATCGGCTTCATCCAGTACGATCGTCTGAACATCATCCAGGCGGATGGTCTTGCGGTTGATATGGTCCAGGAGGCGTCCTGGTGTACCAATAATAATCTGTGGTTTTCTCTTCAGTCCGCGGATCTGGCGGCCGATATCCTGCCCGCCGTAGATAGCCAGTGAACGAAGTCCTTTGAAGCGGGTCAACTTACCGATTTCTTCAGCGACCTGGATGGCCAGCTCACGTGTTGGCGTCATTACCAGTGCCAGAATCTTCTCTTCTTCTCTTGCGATCTTGGAGATGAGGGGAATCCCGAAGGCTGCGGTCTTACCTGTACCCGTCTGTGCCTGTCCGATAAGATCCGATCCGGCCATAGCAAGCGGGATAGCCTGTTCCTGGATTGGTGTTGCTTCCTCAAATCCTAGCTCTGTGATTGCTTGAAGTACTTTTGGCTCCAAGCCGAATTCTGCGAATGTTTTCAAATTATTCATGCTCCTTCTATACAGTGGACATTCCACATGCTTGTCTGTATTCTTAAGTAGCGGTAAACACATTTATAGGCTGTCCAATCATGCCGGATTTTCTGCATGGTTTAGCGCGTATTGGGACAAACAACTGTCCTATGATCAGGCCACTACATACACCTGACAATTGTAGCTTCGCATTCTAAGCAATGCAAAAATACCATTGTAACGTCCTACTCAAGAATATCCTATACATTATATCACAAACCCAATCAGGAATACCAGTGTATTCCTTACTTTCATTACTTACATGACACTCACACTACACTCAGAGGTGAATTTGCTTGGTTAAACTAAGATTATTCGGGAGCTTTCTTGCCGTCCTCTTCGGTTCAGCGATGATCGCAAGCGGCTTTAATCTGTTCCTGATCCCCCACAGACTGCTCAGCGGAGGCGTATCCGGCCTCGCCATGCTGGCCGGTTATTTCACTCCTTTTAACATCAGCTTACTCTATTTACTCTTCAATATCCCGCTGCTTGCTACCGGATGGTTCCAGCTGGGCCGCCGATTTATTATTCTCAGCATGGTCTCTGTAGGGGCTACCACCTGGCTGATGACGGTGGTACCGGTCTTTCAAGTATCCTCGGATATGCTGCTTGCCTCGGTCTTCGGCGGGGTGCTTGTGGGTGCCGGTGCAGGCATCTCCTTCCGTGTAGGAGGCTCCTCAGGCGGCTTCGATATTCTGGGCTCCATTATAACACGGTACCGGGATTTCCCGGTAGGCAGTGTGCTGGTCGGTCTCAATGGTCTCGTCATTCTTGCTGCGGCTTATTTTGACGACAACTGGAATCTGGCGCTTGCTTCGATGGTCTCCATTTACGTCACCGGCAAGGTGGTCGACCTGATTCATATCAGCCACATCAAAGTTACCGTGTACATCATCACCAACCGGACTGACGAGCTGCTGCAGCAATTGCTGGGCCTTCAGCGCGGCGTTACAAAATTTAAGACAGAAGGTGCTTATTCTCATGTAGAACGGGACATGCTAATGACAGTGACCACACGGTATGAGCTTGCAGAACTGAAACGTATTATTAAAACAAGCGACCCGCAGGCTTTTGTAAATATTGTTGAGACTGTCGGTGTAATGGGCTCTTTCCGCAAACGGTAATTCATAAGAAAATGCTTATCCGTTCAAATTATGTTATATTATAGCTACGCAGGACCTTAACAATTTCATGAAGATTGTGATTTACCCTCTTTTTTCCAGGCACTTCGTTTTTCCGGGTGGACCCTGAATTCTGATTCAGTTCGATTCGAAAAAGGAAAGGGTGATTTTTGTGGAAATGGAAACGGTAAAACTGTCAGCAATCGTCATGAGGTGGTATCCGGATATGATACCGTTCCTGAAGCAGGACGAACTCAATTCTGTAATCGTACTGCGTGACGGTCTGAGTATTCTGGAACCGGCAGATGCCATGGATATCATCCATTACAGCATTTGCGAGCATCAGAATTCTGCGTATCTTCATTAAGCAAGCTGCCCTAAAGAGCAAGTTGTAATAGTTGCCGTCCTGGTCATTGGCCTTCGTGCCAGTCCGGGGCGGCATTTACTTTTATAATCAGCGGTTCAAAATCTGTACATCCCGTTTATAAACAACAAGAGCGGAAATATGACCTCAAAAAATTACGGGTATTGTTACAAGTCTGTTCTTTTTGGGTGCATCCGTTACCTTATACTTTATAAGGAATGTACATAAAGGGAGCGAATAAGAAATGAATATCACCTGGGCTTTACTGATGATGGCCCTGGGAGGCGTAGGTGTCCCGAATCAAGGACATGAAGCCGATGTGGCAGCAGTACTGCAGAGCGCCATGAATCCCCCCATCGTCGCAGAACACACCACCAATCCGGACGCAGCAGCATCACCGAACGGAGGCGGCACTGCCTCTCCTGCACCTTCACCAGGCGCATCGCCGGAGACAGCACCTCTTGCCGATCCGCAGCCGGATGCTCCCAAGGTTAAAGGGATATACGTGACTGCCTACAGCGCCGGGGGCGCACGGATGGAGACCCTGCTTGCCCTGCTGGACAAGACTGAGCTCAACTCCATGGTTATCGATATTAAGGATGATGCCGGATATATCACCTACAAAACGGACAATGCTGAGCTTCAGCAAATGGGACATCCACAGCCGTTCATAGGTGATATCAACAAGCTGATGACCCGCCTGAAGGAGCATGATGTCTACCCGATTGCGCGGATCGTAGTATTCAAGGATTCTGTGCTCGCCAAAAAGAACAAGGAATTATCCTTCGTAAACAAAGACGGCTCAGTCTGGGCCAACAAAGGCGGAGACAGCTTCGTCAATCCTTATAATGAAAATGTATGGAAGTATAACGTAGATATTGCCAAGGAGGCCGTTAAGCTCGGGTTCAAGGAAATCCAGTTTGACTATGTACGCTTCCCTGAAGGCTTCGAGAAGCGTGCGGACACTCTGAAATACACGAAGAGCGACAGACCGCGCGTGGAAATTATCGCCGACTTTGTTAAGTATGCCAAAGCTGAGCTGGCACCGCTGGGAGTTCGGATCTCTGTGGATATCTTCGGCTATGCCGCCTCGGTACCTGCCGCAGAAGGTATCGGCCAGGATTTCGTGAAGATCTCCAAGAATGTCGATGTCATCAGCCCGATGGTCTATCCGAGCCATTATTCCACCGGCTGGTTCGATGTGAAGGATCCGGACAAAGACCCTTATGCTACCATTAAGGGCTCAATGGTCGATACACACAAGAAGCTTAATCCGCTAGGCAGCTTCAAACCGGTGATCCGCCCATGGATTCAGGATTTCACCGCCAGCTGGCTGGGCAGCGGGCATTATGTCAAATACGGCAAGAAGCAGGTTGAAGATCAGATCCGCGCCTTGAAGGATCAGAATATTGACGAATTCCTGCTATGGAATGCCAACAACCGCTATACGGCCGATGTGAAGTACGACCAATAAGCTTTCTGCAATTATCCGGATGTATCCATAGCCGCATGATATCCAGAGCCCGGCAGCTGCCGGGCTTTTTACTGGGAATATTTTCACTGGGAATATAAGTATTTAAAATAAAGATAACGGGGCATTGATGATTATGAAACAGACAACTTCCATTAAACAAAAGGCCGGGCAATTCCTGCATATATTGCTTCCGATTCTGATTACTCAGATTGCATTGTCGGCCATTACCTTCTTCGACACCAATATGTCCGGCAAATTCGGCACGAATGATCTGGCCGGCGTAGCCATCGGCACAAGCCTGTGGATTCCGATCCAGACAGGCCTTAGCGGTATTCTTATGGGGATTACACCCATTGTGTCTCATCTCCTCGGCAGCAAGCGGGGTAAGGATGTCGCTAACCAGGTGATGCAGGGCATTTGGCTCTCCCTGATCGTATCCGTGCTCGTGCTGATTCTTGGCAGCCTCGCTCTCACACCGATCCTGAATTTTATGAATCTGGAGCCTGCGGTACGAGATATTGCCTTCCGCTTCCTCGGTGCTATCTCCTTCGGCATTATCCCGCTGTTCGGCTATACCGTTGTCCGCAGCTGTATTGATGCCCTGGGCCAGACCCGTGTCTCCATGTTCATCACCCTGATTGCCCTGCCGGTCAATGTGGGACTTAACTATCTGCTGATCTTCGGCAACTTCGGCTTCCCCCGCCTTGGCGGAGTAGGCGCAGGCGTAGCCTCTGCGATCACGTATTGGGTCATTTTTCTGATTGCCCTAATCTTCGTCTACCGGGCTGAGCCTTTCCGCAATCTGCAGATTTTCCGTAAATTTCACGCGGTGTCCCTGGTAAGTCTCAAGGAGCTGCTGAAGATTGGTGTGCCTATCGGCTTTTCGATCTTTTTCGAGACGGCGGTGTTCTCGGCTGTAACCCTGCTGATGAGCCGCTTCGATACCATTACAATCGCTGCCCATCAGGCCGCTATTAACTTCGCCTCCACTCTCTATATGATTCCGCTGAGCATCTGCATGAGTCTGACGATTCTCGTCGGCTTCGAGAGCGGCTCCGGCCGGCTGAGGGATGCGCGCCAGTATGGCATTATGGGCATTGGTACGGCGGCTGTCCTCTCCCTGCTCACAGCACTGGTGCTGCTCTTCGCCGGGAATCATGTCGCCGGACTATATTCGGATGACCATGAGGTTATCTCGCTGATCCAGCATTTCCTGATCTACGCGATCTTCTTCCAGATCTCCGACGCTATCGCAACCCCGACTCAAGGTGTGCTGCGGGGATATAAGGATGTTAATCCTGCGTTCGTCATCTGCTTCATTGCCTATTGGGTGATCGGCCTGCCCGTCGGCTACCTGCTCGCCACTTATACTGAGCTTGGGGCTTACGGCTACTGGATCGGACTCATTACCGGCCTTGGAATCGGCGCAATTCTGCTCCTGGGCCGGCTCGTCAGGGTGCAACGCAGATTCGCCCCGGAGAAGGCATGAAATAGCAAGGAGCTCCACAAAAAAGTTCTTGTCTTATAACAAGAACAGCCACAGACAAGGGAGAGTACTCTCCTTCGTCTGTGGCTGTTCTTCATTACCGGCTTTTTACAAGCAGATCTACTGCTTCCTTAATCACTTGCTCAGGGGAGTTCCCCTTCGCAAGCTCTTCCTGAATGCAGTGCTCCAGATTGTCTCCGATCACGGCACCAATAGAGCGGTCTACAGCTGTTCGGATCGCTGTCAGTTGTGTCACGATCTCACGGCAGTCTTTGCCTTCCTCCAGCATCCCGAGGACGCCTCTCACCTGACCTTCGATCCGCTTCAACCGGTTGATAATAGCTTTATCATACTCCACTGCAATTCGCCCCCTCTAGATGAATAAGTTCACGCCGGAATCCTCGGCAGCTCCCAGATAGCTCGCAACACCGCCGAAGTCTACACCTTCTATTAATTCCTCCTGCTTGATGCCCATGATGTCCATGCTCATCGTGCAGGCCATCAGCTTAACCCCGGCATTCAGTGCGCCTTGCATCAGATTCTCCAGGGATTCCACATTCTTGCGGCCCATAGTATAGCGGATCAGCTTCGACCCAAGCCCCCCCATGTTCATGCGGGATAAGGGAAGCTTCCGCGTCCCCTTCGGCATCATCATGCCAAACATCCGGTCTAGAGCATTCTTCTTCACCTGCGGAGACTGCCCCCGGCGCAGAACATTAAGCCCCCAGAAGGTAAAGAACATGGTTACCTGCTTGCCCATCGCTGCGGCGCCTGTTGCAATAATGAAGGAAGCAATGGTTTTGTCCAGATCACCGCTGAAAACAATCATCGTTGTACCTTCAGAGACCGATGACTGTTCCCCCGGAACTACGGTTCTGTCTGACGGGTCTACTCCCTTCCGTACCAGCGCCTGGACTTTGCCGCCGGATACATCCACAGATTCCAGCGTGTTTCCCGTCTTGCTGCACCACTGCCTGATATCAGCGGCAAAACCGAAATCCGTTGCAGTAATCTCAACCCGCTGGCCTTCCTCCATTGAGCTTATAGTCTCATATACTTTGAGTATAGGGCCGGGGCACTGTAATCCGCAAGCATCCAGCAGGAGCTGCGGCTTACGAGTGAGCTGTTCGTGGCTATGGACTATACTGGCGGGAGACGGGGCATTCACTTTTAAAGCCGGTGTCTCTCTCTTCCCGGAAATCTCAGTGTTATTCCCCCTTGCCATCGCTGCGTATGTTTTGTACCCTCCGTCAACGTTTTGTACTGCATATCCGTATTGGATTAACATGCGGGCAGCAATGTAGCCGCGCAGCCCTACCTGGCAGGACACGGCGATCTCCCGATCCCCGGGAATCTCTGTGAGCCGGCCTCTCAGCTCAGCCAGCGGAATGTTGATGGAACCCGGAATGAAACCGGCTAAACGCTCCGCTTCGTCTCTGACATCAATGATGAGGCCGCCACTACGTGTGAATTCATCCACTTCATGCCATTGCAGATTACGGACGAGTCCCTCCATCAGATTGGAGGCAACATAGCCCGCCATATTGACCGGATCTTTGGCCGAGGAATACGGCGGCGCATACGCCAGCTCCAGATCGGCCAGCTCATCTGCCTTAAGCTTGCTGCGGATCGCGGTGGCAATGACATCTATTCTTTTGTCCACTCCGGCACTTCCGGCCGCTTGTGCTCCATAAATCTCTCCTGTCTGCGGGTTGAACAGCAGCTTAAGCGCTATCGGTGCAGCACCGGGGTAGTAACCGGCATGAGAATTCGGATGGATATGCACAGCTTCATAAGGTACCCCAAGCGACTTAAGGGTCTTCTCGTTGTTCCCGGTCAGCGCAGCAGTCATATCGAAGATTTTGATAATCGCAGTACCTAATGCCCCAGTGTAAGAGGCTTCCCGGCCGTTGATATGATCGGCGGCCAGACGCCCCTGCCGGTTCGCTCCCCAGGCCAGGGAGACCATGGTATCGAACCCTTGAACGCGGTCCTTCACTTCAATGACATCCCCTACGGCATAGATGGCCGGATCACTGGTCTGTAGCGAGGCATTGACCTTAACCGATCCCCGGATGCCCAGCTCCAGCCCGCAGCTCCGTGCCAGGTCATTCTCAGGACTGACCCCAATTGCCAAGATAACCATATCCGTTCTAAGCTCCCCGCCGGAGGAGAGACGGAGCAGGCTGCCTTGCTGTTCAATAGCCTCTACACCCTCATTCATCCGCAGTTCCACCCCGTGCAGACGCATATGCTCTTCAAGCGGACGAACCATCTCCAGATCAAGCGGGTTCAGAATCTGCTGACCCCGGTCAATCACAGTGACATCAAGCCCCCGCTCCCGCAGGTTCTCCGCCATCTCAAGACCAATAAAACCTGCACCAATTACAGTGGCATGCCGGGGGTGACGGCTGTCCACATAGGCCTTGATACGGTCTGTATCAGGAATATTCCTTAAGGTGAACAGGTTCTCAGCCTCTGAAATGCCCGGAATCGGGGGAACGATCGGCTTCGCTCCCGGTGAAAGTACTACGATATCATATGGAATCTGAAGTGTCTCGCCTGTTGTAACATTGCGGCAGTGTACCTGCTTACGTTCACGGTCAATCTCTGTCGCCTCGGTAAAGATTCTCACATCAATATTGAAGCGTCCCCGGATTCCAGCCGGTGTCTGCAGAAACAGCTTGTCCCGGGAATCAATACTCTCCCCAATATAATAAGGCAGCCCGCAATTGGCAAAAGAAACATGCTCTCCCCGCTCAATCATGATAATGTTGTCTTCTTCGTTCAGTCTTCTTAGGCGTGCCGCAGCGGATGCCCCTCCGGCAACTCCGCCGATAATGACTATAGTTCTGCTCATTCTTATTCCCTCCTAGTTATATACCCCTATGGGTATGATGTTATACGGGTGGGGGTATAATGTCAAGTCAAAAAAGAGCAGCCCCTTCCGGTGATGGAAGGCTTGCTGCTCCGCTGAAACTTGAAGATTCTATAAATTCTGCTGCTCTTACTGGGACAAACGGGAAGCCAGCTCATACAGCTCGATATTGAAATCCTTCTTCGTATTCACTACCTTATCGATATCGGTCAGGGTCAATTCCCCTTTAATAATTCCGCATGCCTTGTCCGATTCGCCTTCGATCAGCTTACGAACCGCGAAATCAGCCAGACGGCTGGCGAGGTTACGGTCTCCTGGTGTTGGAGTACCTCCGCGCTGAATATGTCCCAGTACCGTAACACGGGCATCCAGGGAAGCATGGCGGTCTTTGAGTGCCTGAGCAACATCCTCACCCTTGCCGACGCCTTCAGCTACAATGACGATACTGTGACGTTTGCCGCGTGCGAAATTATCCTTCATCCGGTCAGCTACCTCATTCAGGTCATAAGGCATTTCCGGCACCAGAATCGTCTCCGCCCCGGAAGCAAGGCCTGCATGCAGAGCGATATCTCCGCAGTGACGCCCCATAACCTCTACGATGGAGGAACGCTCATGGGATGACATGGTGTCGCGCAATTTATTGATCGCATCCACTACCACGCCAACGGCAGTATCGAATCCTATAGTGTAATCTGTGAACGATATATCATTATCAATGGTACCCGGCAGAGCCATCGTCTTGATTCCAAGCTTGCTGAGCTTGTTGGCGCCATGGTAAGAGCCGTCTCCGCCGATAACAACCAGACCGTCGATGCCGAGCTCATTCAGAATGTCAGCACCTTTCTGCTGGCCTTCCGGCTTCATGAACTCCAGACAGCGTGCAGACTGCAGAACCGTACCTCCGCGCTGGATGATATCTCCGACACTGCGCAGATCCATCGGGAAAATGTCGCGGTTCAACAGGCCCTGATACCCGCGCTGAATGCCGAATACTTCAATTCCGAAGTAGATCGCGCTGCGGACAACCGCACGTACTGCGGCGTTCATCCCCTGGGAGTCTCCTCCACTGGTTAATACTGCGATTTTTTTTACGTTTGACATTCTGTTAGTTCCTCCTTAAATTTGTGCCAGTTTCTCCCCTTACCCGGAGAAGATCCGGCAGCATCTAATACATGTGTTTGCGTATCCAGCGGCTGTTGACGAAGAAGAAGAGTCTGGTCAGCGGACTATTCTTCATCAGCCTCCGGGATACCGAGCGGACCTCGCGTTGCTCACTGACCTTGGGATCGGATAAATACAGGGCCAGCAGTCCTTCGATGATCATACGGTGCATGGAGTTCTCAGGAAGACTCCGGACATCCTTGCGGGCCCATTCCACAATGGAAGCGATCCGGTTCAGCATCATATCCGTATTCTCATAATAATTGCAGAAATTGAGATCACCGCCGGCCCGGTCTTCATCCTGGTCAATCAGATAATCCAGCATGATATGCAGGCCGCACACATGCGGAAAATAAGCAGCACGAATGGATGATGATGCCACTGTGCTTAGCTTAGGATCACAGGATGCCAGAAAAAGCATGAATACGCCCAGGGTTGAACCGGTTGCGGCCGCAAATTCATTCCACTGGAGATGAGGCGCGCGGTACCCCTCCTTCTCCCACCATTCCTTGAGGGCAGCTTCTCTAAGCTCCGGGTGAATGTGCTTATAGACCTGAAGATCAGTGTACAATACAGCCAGATTATAGACCTCTTCAGTAGCAGCACCGTAGCCGGGTAGCCGGGAGGTCATCTCCTGGCATTTGCGGACCAGTCTGTGCAGGTATCCGCCGTCATTCTGTTCCGTACGCAGCGCGTAATAGTTCACAGGCTCCGCGCCGGGGGTAACAGCATCCAGCATGGACTTATGCAGCAACCGGAAATCGGCCGGGTCAAGCGAAGTACTGCGGTCACACAGGTTGTCCAAATAATCACTGATCGTCTGATAAGCAACAATTAGCGGAATCAGTATATGTCTCATCGACAAATTGCCGGCGGCATAGATTCCGCCGCCTTCGCAATGAAACTGCTTCGTTTCAATGCTGGCAAGCGCTTGCTTACGGAGCTCGGGATCGGGAATTCCTTCTGCATCCTTGCGCCAGGAATCGAGACATGATCGCACTTCCGGCAGCACGTACTTATAGACCCTCTTCATGAGTCCAATAGGACCGCGCGGACTACGGTTACGGCCTTGCTCAAATTCATTCAATGACAGTGCCTCCACATTGTTGTCTCCTTATCCAAATCATGATTATTATAATATGCAGAGCGGATTTGTACAAACAACAAAATCACTTTCGCAAACTCTTGAAAGATTCAGAAAATCGATATTATACGAATCCCCCGGCCTCTCCGCTTTATGCTATACTATACTTTTCTATATCCCGAAGGAGTGCACAATCATGAATGCGAGGCGGAGCGGCGGCCAATACAGTGATCAAAACTGGCTGCGATCCTTTATGTTTACGCTGTACGGCACCAGTGTGCTGGTTGTTTCTTATTTCCCGTTATTTTATGCCCACTTAGGCTTCAGCAGTCCGCAAATGGGTCTGCTCTACTCGGTAGGCCCGTTGATCTCGATTCTCTCTAATCTGTTCTGGAGTATGATGAGCGACCGGCTGGGTACCGTCCGTAAGATTATGGCTCTCCTGCTTGGAGGCCAGCTAATCACCGCCATTATTCTGGCCAGAGCCACCGATTTCTCGAGTGTCATGCTTATTTTATCCTTTTTCTATTTCTTCTATTACCCTGTCTTTCCACTGGCAGATACGATGGCAATCAAAATTGCCCAGCGCCACGGGCGGAATTTCATTGCCATCCGTGTATTCGGCTCGCTCGGTTACTCCTTCTTCGCCCTTACAATCGGCTATGTGCTCAGAACACTGGGACCTCAGTACAGCGTAGCGATTTGTATTGTGATTGTCGTAACCGCGCTGCTGATTACGATTGGGCTGAAGGATGTGAAGCGAACCGAAGCGGCTCCGCTCTCTATAGACAAGGAGTCTACGGATCTACCGCTGAAGGGCGCCGGACTCCGAGAGATTCTGCTGCAAAAGGAAGTGCTGTGGTTCTTCAGCTCTGTCTTCTTGCTCGCCATCGGCTACCGGATGAACGAGGCCTTCCTGACGATCAGCCTCAAGGGCATGAATGCAGGAGATGAAGTTGTCGGCTGGGCGCTGCTGGCTTCAGCGCTCAGTGAGATCCCCATCTTCTTCCTGCTCAGCAGATATGGCGACAAGTTCAAGGAGCTGCCGCTGCTTGCTTTTGCCAGCCTGATGTTCACGCTGCGCTTTCTGTTCATGTCGCTGGCCCAGGAGCCGGGTACCGTAGTTGCCATTCAGGCCATGCACAGCATTTCGTTCGGCATTTATTATGTAACTGCGGTCCGCTACATCACACGGATCATCCCTGATCACCTGCGGGCAACCGGAATGGCACTCTTCACCGTTGTATGGTCCAGCGGCGCAGGGCTGCTCAGCGGCACCTTCGGCGGGCTGATCTACCAGGATGCCGGCCGAATTGTATTCTATCTGGTTGCTACCGGCTTCTCGGTTCTGGCCTTCATCGGCTTCCTGTCCAAGCATCTGATGGACCTCGGGGGCGGTGCGGACCGTCCGCTGCGGCGTAAGAGCAAGACCCCGCTCTGACTGATTATGGGCGGGGAAGGATATAGCACCACCGGGCACGCCGCAGCATAAAAAAACACAGCTCCCGAAGGAACTGTGCTGCTCAAGCTGCCTGATGCTACTTATGCCAGTGCGTGCTAGATCAAATATATATATTGCGGCTGACAGAAGCTCTGCCTTGGCCGTATTTTATAATTTAACTACGTTCGCTGCCTGTGGACCACGGTTACCGTCCGTAACATCGAATTCTACCGCTTGGCCTTCGTCCAAAGTCTTGAATCCGTCGCCTTGAATCGCTGAGAAGTGAACGAATACATCTTCGCCGCCTTCAACTTGAAGGAAACCATAACCCTTTTCTGCGTTAAACCATTTTACTGTACCTTTCAAATGAACAACCTCCTAAAAATACCGCCATATATGGCGTATGCTTACATTATACTCTTTCTATACTTGTAAAGCAATCCATCTTTTCCCTGATTTCATGATTTAATTTGCTTTTCACTTCTCCGGTGCGTTATCATTGACCCAAAAGCCAAAAATCGCCAGGGTGGTAATGATAATGATCAAAAAACATGAAATATACAAAACAGACAAGTGGAACATGATGACGGTGGAGGTTCAGGGACGTTATATTATCCTTCGTGAAATCTCCGACCAATGGGGAGAAGAAACGCATACCTTCATGAGCCGTCCGGCTATGATGCAGTGGGTGAACAACCGCTTCAATAAAGAATCCTACAAGGATAATGAAGAAGAGTACAAGAATATCATCGCAGCCTTCAAACAGGTATAGTCCGGCATGAATAATGAGAGTCTTGTCATTTATGTCATTGTCGTCCTGTGCCTGGGTGCCGTACTGATTATGAGCAAGGACAAAATGCCCCCGCGCTTGAAGCGCGGGATGGCATTGACCGCAGTCATTATGATTGCGCTGGCTTTTGTCTTCATTATTTATAGCCTGCTCACATAACTTCATCTGTAAGCAAGATTTAATAAACATGAATTGGCAGGGCATACTAAGCAGACTTTGAGAATCAGGAGGCTGCCGTCATGTCCGTTACCGCCAAATCACTCCCGCTCCTGCTTGCGCTCAGCCTGCTGCAGGGAAATCTGTCCTCAGCGCTCCCGCAGGCGGAGAGCAGCCCAGTCGCATCCCATCTACCGAGGAGGATTTCTATGGAACAATTACCTAAGAGAAGTGAAGTGCCCGCCGAGAACCGCTGGAAGCTTGAAGATATGTTTGCTTCAGAGGAGCAATGGGATGCCGAATATAAGGAAGTGAAGGCGCTGATTACAAGCGCTGCCTCCTTCCAGGGGAAGCTGGATTCTCCGGATGCCCTGAAGAAGTGCTTCGAGCTGGACGATAAGCTGTCCCTGCTGACTGAACGCCTCTATGTCTATGCGCATATGCGCCAGGACGAGGATACAGCGGCTCCGAAGTACCAGGCTCTCTCCTCCAAGGCCAAGAAGCTTGGCGTTGAAGCGGGTGAAGCTCTTTCTTTTGTCACACCTGAGATTCTGGCCCTGCCTGACGCGACACTGGACCAGTTCATCGCTGACCCTTCGCTCTCCGACTACACCTTCACCTTGACTGAAATGAAACGTGAGAAGGCCCATGTCCTGTCCAAGGCGGAAGAAGCGCTGCTGGCTCAGGTCAGCACGATCGCCCAGGCCCCGCAAACTGTATTCAGCATGCTGAATAATGCGGATCTGAAGTTCCCTAAGATTAAGAACGAAGAAGGCAAGGAAGTTGAGCTGACTCACGGAAGCTATATTCAATTCCTCGAAAGCCCGGACCGTGAGGTACGCAAGAACGCCTTCAAAGCGGTCTATGAAACTTACGGCAAGCAAAAGAACACCATTGCCGCCACGCTGAGCGCGAATGTGAATAAGAATGTCTTTTACTCCCGTGTGCGCAAATATCCTTCCGTACTGGAAATGTCCTTGTACGGCGACAATATTCCGAAGGAAGTCTACACGAATCTGATCGATACGATTCACGAGAGTCTGCCGCTGATGCACCGTTATATGAAGCTGCGCCAGAAGCTGCTTGGGGTAGATGAGCTACATATGTATGACTTGTTCGCTCCGCTTGTGGACGAATATAAGCTGGATATTACGTTTGACGAGGCCAAGAAGATTACCAAGGAAGGCCTGAAGCCGCTTGGCGAGGACTACCTTAGTGTTCTGCAGGAAGGCTATGACAAAGGCTGGATCGATGTCTATGAGAACGAGAACAAACGCTCCGGCGCATACAGCTGGGGGGCTTACGGCACCCATCCTTACGTGCTGCTGAACCATAATGACAATCTGAACAGCATGTTCACACTGGCACATGAGATGGGTCACGCCCTGCATTCCTACTATTCAGACACAGCGCTGAAATACCGGGATGCGCAGTACACTATTTTCCTGGCGGAGGTTGCTTCTACTACCAATGAGGCGCTGCTGATGGATTACCTGCTGAACAAATCCACAGATCCGAAGGAAAAAATGTACCTGCTCACCTATTATGCCGACCAGTTCCGCACGACGGTATTCCGGCAGACGATGTTTGCTGAATTCGAAAAAATCATTCACCAGCGTGCTGAAGAAGGCGAGTCGCTCACACCGCAGGATCTCTCGGCCATCTACTATGACCTGAATGTCAAGTATTACGGCAAGGATATGGTGATTGATCAGGATATTGAGATGGAATGGGCGCGGATTCCGCATTTCTACAACAGCTTCTATGTGTACAAATATGCTACCGGCTTCTCGGCGGCGACGAGCTTCGCCAAACAGATTCTGGAGGAAGGCAATCCGGCGGTAGACCGTTACCTAGGCTTCCTGAAGAGCGGCGGCAGTGATTATTCAATCAACATTTTATCCAAGGCAGGGGTTGACATGTCCTCTCCTGAACCGATCCGCGAAGCGATGAGCGTATTTGAGAGCGTCATTGAGCAGATGGAGCAGTTGACCAAGTAAGACAGAAGGCTTAGTATTACAGTAATCCCTTGCCCTTTGCGGGCAGGGGATTTGTATTGTCACATCATCCTGAGGAGGAAGCTATATGAAATTACAATGGTCACTTATATTAGGTTTATTTTTCGCTCTGCTGACTGCAGTATTCGCAGTAATGAATGTGGATACGGTTCCGGTGAATTTCGGCTTCGACTTTGTCAGCATTCCGCTTATCCTCGTTATTCTTGGCTGTGCGCTGATCGGCGGTGTTGTGGTCGGTTCGTACGGGATTTTCCGCCAGTATAAGCTGCAGAAGCAGATCAAGAGCCTGAATGCCGAGCTTGCCAAGCTGCGTGACGCTAACAGTATCAACATGGAAGCTATCCCTGCTGAGAGTGCTCCCTTTACTCCAGAAGGATCATCCCAGCTGTAACCCATAGACGAATAGGAGGAACTGTCCTTGCTTAACATCCAGCCCAATGAAGAATATATTCTGAATCTGCTCAAAAAACTGCTCGACACCCCAAGCCCCAGCGGCTTCACCGCCCAGGTGATGGCACTCGTGGCTGAAGAAGCGGCGGCGCTCAATATTCCGCTCACCTGGAATGAAAAAGGCGGCGCGATGCTCACCGTACCCGGACTTGATCCTTCGCGCACGATCGGCATCAGCGCCCATGTGGATACGCTCGGTGCCATGGTCCGCTCTATTAAGTCTAACGGTACCCTCCGTTTAACCTCTGTAGGCGGATTCAGCATGAACAGCATTGAGAATGAATATTGCATCATCCATACCCGCAGCGGCCTAACTTATACCGGTACGATCCTGACCAGTCATCCATCTGTGCATGTGTATGCCGATGCCCGTGATTTCAAGCGTGCGGAAGAGAATATGGAGATCCGGATTGATGAGCTGGTCTCCACCAAGGATGATGTGCTGAAGCTGGGGATTTCGGTAGGTGACTTCATTTCGTTCGATGCAAGGGCGGTGCTTACCCCCAGCGGATATATCAAATCCCGCCATCTGGACGACAAAGCCAGTGTAGCCGCTTTATTCGGGCTGCTGGAGAGCATCCGGCGCGAAGGCTGGAAGCCGCTGCATAACCTGTCCCTTCTCATCTCCAACTATGAAGAGGTAGGTCACGGTGCTGCCTGGATTCCAGGGGAGATCAATGAGATGATCGCTGTGGACATGGGCGCGATGGGCGATGACCTCAGCTGCAAAGAGACGGATGTCTCCATCTGTGCTAAGGACTCCTCCGGCCCGTATGACTATGCCATGACCAGCCGCATGATCGAGCTGGCGAACGGTCTGGCCATTCCATTCGCGGTCGATATCTATCCGCAATACGGCTCCGACGCCTCTGCTGCGCTGCGCGGCGGAAATAACATCCGGGCCGCACTGATCGGACCGGGCGTACACGCCTCGCACTCCATGGAGCGTACCCACAAGCAGGCTGTGCTTAATACGGCTAAGCTGCTGGCGGCTTATGTTGGGGCGAACTGATCGGGCTGCTCGCCACGGCGGGTCACTTTCTATAGCAACACGACCTGGATATTAGTAAACAAGTACAAAAAGGCAGCACCAGCTCATGTAAATAGCTGGGGCTGCCTTTTTAGTTGACCATATTAATCTTGACCAGGCCGAAATGTTGCAACTATTGCAACCTGGCCTGCCCATAACTGGACGTTTGCAGGGGATTCCTGCATAAATTGCAACAATCTCCCCGCCCACCGGCTCCAGGGAGGATTTATCCTGCATTTTGTGCAACATTTGCGGATTAGAGCTGAGATAACGAGTGAGATGTTGCATTTTGGGCAGGATTTTCGCATAAACCTTCTGAACTTGAGGATTAGGCTGCGATGACACGTGAGATGTTGTATCCCCCGGTTAAGGCCATACCTGCTCCAGCTTGTCCGCATAGTACTTGATGGCCTTACGGTAATCCCGGATACTGGGATCGGCGGATGTATCCGCAAGTAAGGTAAGCAGCAGCTCCATGGCTTCGGTGTGTGCACCGAGATTATGCAGCGTCATGGCCAGAAAAGCCTTGAATTCCGCACGCTGCGGGAATTCAAGCGCTCCCTGCTCCAGCACCACACGGGACTCCGCATACTGCCCGAGCGTCCGGTACGTACTGCCCAGACCCAGCATCGCGCCTGCCTTCTGCTCCGCATCTGGAAGACCTAAGGCAAGACTCTGCTCGTAATAAGCTACCGCCTCACGCTCCAAGCCCAGCACATCATGCGTCCATGCCAGCTGATAATGCAGCTCAGCAGTACTGTCGCCCTCTGAGAGTAGCTGTAGCAGCATGTTCCTCGCTTCTTCAGCTTGGCCAGAGGAGCGCAGCTGCACGGCTTCTTCTATCGTATGAGTCACAGTCACTGGGTCACCGGCCCCTTTCTAAGCGTTGCTGCTTACCTACTTACCCGCGATCTTCTCCGCCAGCTCACTCAGATACGTCCAGCGCTCCATCAGGCGCTCCAGCTCTGCCTCGGCCTGCCGCTGCTTCTCCACCAGCTCCTGGAGTCTGCCGGAGTCAGCGAAGGCCGCTTCCATCTGTGCCGAGATGTCCGTCAGATGCTGCTCCGCCTGTTCAATGGCCTCGTCGATTCCTTCATACTCACGCTGCTCCTTGAAGGTGAATTTCAGCTTCTCGCGCGGCGCTGACCCGGCCTGTGCATTCCCGCCCTGCTCAGCAGCGGCAGCACCCGTCCCGCTGGCGCTGCGGCCGGAGCCGCCTTCTGCCTTGCCGGAGTTCCCGCTGCCCGAAGGGACGTTCTTCGCCAGCCACTCTTCATATTCGCTATAATCGCCGACATGCAGGCGGATGCCCCCATCCTCGAAGGCAATCAGCTTATCCACGGTGCGGTCCAGGAAGTAACGGTCATGCGATACCGTGAAGACTACGCCAGGGAATTCATCGAGGTAATCCTCCAGCACAGCGAGTGTACCGATGTCCAGATCATTCGTCGGCTCATCGAGCAGCAGCACGTTCGGCGCTCCCATGAGGACACGCAGCAGGTAGAGACGTCTTTTCTCGCCGCCGGACAGCTTGGAGATTGGCGTCCACTGCATCGCGGGCGGGAACAGGAAGCGCTCCAGCATTTG
This sequence comes from Paenibacillus sp. FSL R7-0333, assembly GCF_038000365.1. Lineage (NCBI taxonomy): Bacteria > Bacillati > Bacillota > Bacilli > Caryophanales > Paenibacillaceae > Paenibacillus > Paenibacillus sp. FSL R7-0333. Next base: position 2,389,638 of record NZ_JBBOBZ010000001.1, on the reverse strand, counting down.
CCCGGCGGTGATGACACTGCCGTCTGCTGTCTTGATGATCTCGGCTTCTTCCTTCACATACTCGATCGCCCGCAGGCTGAGATCCATGTCCTGATGCTCCTGGGTGAAATAGCCCAGCTTCACGGTTGTCCCGAGCTGCACCTCACCGCTGTCCGGGGTAAGCTTACCGGCAATCAGGTTAAGCAGCGTGGACTTGCCGCTGCCGTTCTTGCCGACAATCCCCACACGGTCCTGCGGCACAGCAATATAATTCAGATCCTTGATTAAGGTCCGGCCATCCAGCGATTTGGTGAGATCCTGAATCTCAATGATTTTGCGGCCCAGTCTGGTGGAGGCTACAGAGATATCCATAGATGACGCCGATGCGCCTCCCGTGCTCTCCTTGAGCTTCTCGAAGCGGTCGATCCGCGCCTTCTGCTTCGTGGAGCGTGCCTTAGCCCCGCGGCGAATCCAGGCCAGCTCGGTGCGCAGCAGATTCTTGCGCTTCTGCTCGGCCGAAGCCTCCCGTTCTTCACGGTCTGCCTTCAGCTCCAGGAACCGCGAATAGTTCGCTTCATACCGGTACAGATTCCCGGCGTCCAGCTCAAGCATTACACTGGCTACCCGTTCCAGGAAATAACGGTCATGCGTGACCATCAGCAGCGCCCCGCGCCGCTTCTGCAGATACTGCTCCAGCCAGGCTACGGAATCCGTATCAATATGGTTGGTAGGCTCATCCAGAATCAGCAGCTCCGACGGCGTAATCAGTGCCGCCGCCAGCGCCACGCGCTTGCGCTGTCCGCCCGACAGGCTCTCCATCCGGGCATCGAAGCGGGTAATCCCCAGCTTCGTGAGGACCGTCTTGGCTTCACTCTCCAGCTGCCAGGTGCCAGCGGCATCGATGGCCTGTCCAATCCGGACAAGCCTGCTCTCCAGCCCTGAATCTCCCGGATTCTGCTCCAGAAGAGACATAACCTCCATATATTCCCGCATCGTCGCAAGCTCCGGGTCCTCTCCGGCAAATACCTGCTGCAGGACCGTATTTCCAGGCTCATAAGGCGGATTCTGGGCCAGGAACTGCACCCGCACATCATTGCCGATGCTAATCTGCCCTTCATCTGCTGTATCGAGCCCGGCGATAATCTTCAGAAAGGTTGATTTTCCCGTGCCATTGACGCCAATTACGCCTATCTTATCCCTGTCGTCCATACCAAAGGAGGCATCACGAAACAGGGTTTTCTCCCCGTAGCTCTTGGAGAGATGTTCCACCGTCATAATATTCATCAGTTGTCCTCGCTTGCCTTATATTTTGAAACCGGAATTGGCTGTACTCTCTTAAGATTCAGCTTCAGCAGGGAAGTCGCCCAGCGCCGAATCCAGGCTGCCCAGTGCCCCAGTGATAAAGAGCCTGGCCGCAAACTTCGCCCTCTTATCCGCATCTGCCTCGGCAAACTCAGGGTCGAACAGGATATCCATCTTCAGACGGTCCAGAATCCCGATGTACGACTGTGCCATCAGCTCCGGCTCGGTAGCCCCGCCTTCCAGCAGCACCTTCACCACAGCCTGCATATAGGCTTCCATGAACTGTGCCATATACGCCACCAGCTCAGGGTTATTGTTAGGCGCACGGAAGAACAGCTTCGTATGCTGCTTGCGCTCATAGTAATAGAACAGATGATGCTCTGCAATCACGGAGAGCTTGTCTGTCATTGCGGAGCAGGTCCTCAGCTTACCCTCAAGCTGCTCAAGGAAGCCTTCACAATCGCGGCGGGTAACCGCCATGAAGAGCTCCTCTTTGCTTTTAAAATATAAATAGACCGTACCCTTGGCAATGCCTGCACGTTCGGCCACTTCCGACATCTTGGTCTCATAAAAGCCGCCTGAACCGAAAAGCTCATAAGCGGCATCCAGAATAGCTGCATGTTTGTCTACGGATGCACTGCTCAACGGTTCACCTCCCAACCCATAGAATCCTGTATGTTACCGGATAACGCAACGGCCGGCTTAATCCTCAGGTCCGTCCTTATCCTATGTAACTGATATAACTGACCAGCAGCGCTACAGCACCGCCTATTATAGAACTTACAGCATTTACAGTATCATTGTCCATCCAGCGCCAGCCCCTGGCGTATACCGTAGGCTTCCCGCAGTGCTTGGAGGCCTCGACCTCGCGGCCGCAGACCGTGCAGCGGTTCATCCGTTGCACGGTAGCACCCAGAACCGAGTCGGCAAAAGCTCCCGCAAGCCCGCCCAGTAGTCCGGCCAGCACCAGCAGCGAGAAGGCATGGGGCGTCATGCCGGAGGCCGCCCGCAGCAGCCAGGAGGCTGCACCGATGAGCGCTCCTCCCGCCGCAGCAGCTAGCGTCCCGGGCAGGGATACGCCGCCGGAGGTGCCTGCCTCCAGCACCTTCCCGGTCAGCACCGACCGGGGAGGCTTCCGGGCCAGCGTGCCGATCTCTGTCGCCCATGTATCCGAGGTCACGGTAGCCATCACCCCGATGAACAGGAAGCCCCAGAGCTCCAGCGGATAGACCGCGTTCAGCAGAACGGCCAGCATCCCGAGTCCGCCGTTGGCGAAGACCTGGCCCGCGTCGCGGCGTCCGGTTTTGTCATACGTGGCCTCCAGCTCTGCCTTATTCTCATGATGCAGCTTCGACAGCAGGGTTGAGGAGATGAAGAACACGAGCAGGATACCGAACCAGAACAGATTTCCCGCACCGAAATAGATCGTCCCCATGACGACTGCCGCCACCATTCCTGAGAAGCTAAGCGAATGCTTCCAGTAGGCAGCCCCGGCAACCAGCAGCGCGCCGCAGGCCCCAATCAGCCATTGCAGCACTTCAAGTCCTGAGAGCATCGCCTTAACCGATCAGGCAGGTGCCCATGAGGGTATCGCCCCAGAACAGCTCGAACGAATCGCCCGCCACTACAGGACCTACACCGGCGGGAGTTCCGGTGAAGATAATATCGTCTTTGCCCAGCCCGTAGCGGGCGGCAATGAATTCAACGATTTTTTGCAGGGAGAAAATCATGTTCTTCACGTTCCCGCGCTGAACTTCGATCCCGTTCTTGCGGACGGTGAAGTCGGTGGCCTCCAGCTCCTCCTGCTCAGGCAATGCCATGTAAGGGGTCAGCGGAGCCGCATTCTTGAAGCCCTTGGCGGCCGTCCACGGCAGCCCCTTGCGCTGCAGATCATTATGCACATCACGGAGCGTGAAGTCGAGGCCCAGCGCCATCACATCTACCAGCTCCTGCACACTCATCCCCGGCACGTAATCACGTGCAATGCGCAGCACCAGCTCCCCCTCGTAATGAATCAATCCAGCGTCCTTGGGCAGATGGATGATCGCTTTATCCAGGGCCACGGCAGCATGAGACGGCTTCAGGAAGATCAGCGGCTCGGCAGGCACCTTGTTGCCCAGCTCCTCCGCATGTAATTGATAGTTGCGTCCTACACAGTATACATTATTGATCGCACTGCTCATTGTTCCGTCAGCTCTCTTCCTCTATGAATTGGAATTCATACTGCAATGCTGCAATCCTTATTAGGCCTTCAAAAAGAGTTCGCCCCAGATATCCGGACGGTTCGTACAGATCATAATATCGGAATGAATCTCCGACAGGCGGCGCATTTCCTTGCCCTTATTCAAGGTCCAGGCCATCACCTGCACCCCGCGTTCAATCAGGGATTTGGCCAGAACCGGGCTAAGCCGGTCATAGCTGATGGATAAGAAGGAGCAGCCCAGCTCATCAAGCTTACCCGCAGGATTACCGGATCTGGAGTCATAGATCAGCCCTGTATGGAACCGCGCGTCCAGCTCCTTGATCCGCCGCAATACGCCGGCATCGAACGAGGTCAGCACCACTTCCTCACGCATTCCCCTGGCATTTACCAGATCAATGACCGCCTGCGCAAGACCCGGATACATGTCCCCCACCGTCTTCAGTTCAATATTCAGCCGCAGCCGGCCTGACGCCAGAGCGAGCACCTCTTCCAGGGAAGGCACCCGCTCTCCACGAAAAGCACGCCCTTTCCAGCTCCCGGCATCCAGCCGCCGCATGTGTTCATAATCCATATTTTTCACCTTGCCGTGTCCATTAGTCGTGCGGTCCAGGGAATAATCATGGATGACCACAGGCACCCCGTCCTTCGTCAGCTGCACATCAATCTCCATCCAGCGTACATAAGGCAGCGCAATCGCCATCCGCACGGCAGCCAATGTGTTCTCAGGGGCTTTACCGGAAAAACCACGGTGGGCTACACACATATTGTTCATCATTGATACGCACCTCCGGCTATTTCACCGCTTGGGTTACGGTACCGTCATTGCGGACCTTGATCAGGCCGGAAGAAATAGATTGTATTCTGTGCAGCAGCAGCTGCCCGTCGGCTTCATTCATCGGCACCGGCTGCGCCAGCTCGGCATCCATCGGCTTCAGCTTAAGAGCGCATTGCCCCTGCTTGCTGCATTCCGCCTGGAATACCGCCGTCTCCCAAGTCGCCGGGATGGAGCCGCGTGTGAAAATAAAGTTGCCTGTGCTGTAGGCAATCCATTTGCCTTTGTACGGCTCAATTCCCTGCAGCACATGCGGATGGCCGCCCATCACGAGATCGGCTCCGGCATCGATGAAGCTATGCCCAAGCGCCTGCTGGGTCTTGTCATACTGCTCCATCCGCTCCCGTCCCCAATGGACGACGACAACGACAACATCGGCCTTTTGCTTGGCTGCGGCAATCGCTTTGAGACCTTCCGCACTGTCATACACCGAGGCAAGGCCAGGCTTGCCCGCCTCCGCCTTCCATTCAATCACTGGCATCACCCGGGTGAAGCCCAGCAGGGCAATCTTAATTCCATTACGTTCAAAATACTGCGCCGAATAGGCCTCCTGGCTATTCCGCCCTGCCCCCACATGAGGGATTCCGCGCTCACCCAGATGCTTCAGGGTATCCAGCAGACCTTCCTCCCCCTGATCCAGCGTGTGGTTGTTAGCCAGATTGACGGCATCCACACCGGCGGCTTTGAGCGCGTCCAGTGCTTTCGGCGGTCCCTTGAACACAAACTGCTTGTTCTTGGCCCCAACCCCGCGTGTAGTAATCGGCGTTTCCAGATTGACTACCGTGAGGTCATCCTTCTTGAACATTCCATCCAGCGCGCTGTAGGAATAATCGTAGCCCTTCTGCTCCAGCAGCGCACCTGCCTTCCCGCTGAAGATGATATCTCCGGCGAAGCTCAGCTTCACCGTCGCTCCGGAGGTATTCTCCGGCAAGCCTGCGACCAGCCCGCTGCTGCTTCCCGTTGTGGCCTGCGGTGCATCCGTAGGGGTTGCCTGATCCGTTGGTGACGGTGCTGGCGTAGCCGAAGCTTCCGTGGTCGCCGCAGGCACTGGAGAAGCCTCCGGTGTCTCCTCCGGAGCAGGCTCCGCAGTGGCTGTAGCCTCTGTCCCAGGCGCTTCCTCTGTAGGGACGGCTTCCGTAGGGGCTGCCGCCGTTGCAGCAGCTTCTGGTGAAGGGGAGGGGACAAGCGCCGCTGGCGGAGCAGCAGAGCCCTGCGGGTCCTTGTCATCCATAAATGAATAAGCGAGCGCTGCGGTAATCATCAGCAGCAACGCCACATTGACCCACGCCCAGACCCTTCTGCGCCGTCGCCTGCTATGTTGTCTCTTGCCTTGTCTATTGCCTGATCTCGGCGGATACATGAGTCCAAGTAATCTCCTTTACCCTTAAAGTGTTTCTATTATAGCATATCTATCAGCTGCCGCTCCAAGCCGGGAACGGAGCCTCTCATAAAAAAAGGTGGAGCGCCACTGCTCCGCTCCACCGTTCCTTTTAGACTGTAGCTCCCGCCGGCTCCGGCAGCTTCGTGAGGCTGGCTGCGGCAGTCTCTGCCGTAAGCTTCGCCTGCTTGATGCAGTCCGGCATCCCGATGCCGTCATAGCCTGCGCCGAAGGCATAGACGCCGGGCAGCTTCTGCGCCAGCTCGCTGCGCAGGCCGGCAATCCGGCCGGGATGGCCGACCGGATACTGCGGCATGGATGACCTCAGACGGGTGATCTCTGTGAACAGCGGCGCAGCAGTGATCCCCATAATCTCCCGCAGGTCCTTGCGGACCAGCTCTGCCAGCGCGTCGTCCGGCAGCTCCACATTCTGTTCATCCCCCGAGCGTCCCACGTAGCAGCGCAGCAGCACCTTATCGTCAGGGCTGGTATGCAGCCATTTCGTAGAGGTCCAGGTGCAGGCTGTGATGTTCCGCCCTTCCTTACGCGGAACAAGGAAGCCTGATCCGTCGTATTCGGTAACGATATCTTGCCGGGTGAACGCCAGAACCACATTAGCTACTGATACATAGTTCACTGCATCCAGCGCCGATACATCCACATGGGGACGCAGCAACTCTGCGGCTGCAAAGTTCTGCACCGTAATGCAGATGTCGTCGGCTTCCAGCACCTCACCGTTCTCCAGCTCAACTTCGTAGCGGGGAGTGCCGGAAGAACCTGCACCTCCCAGAACCCGGATGGATTTTGCTCCAGTCCCCGTGAGCTGGCGGACATCCTGCAGCTCATGGATGAGTGCATGGACGAGACTTTGCAATCCTTGCCGGAAGGTGAGAAAAGCACTTTTCTTCGTCCCGGTATGAGTCTCCACCGGCTTCCTGCCGGTCGTCATCCCACGGATTAGGCTGCCATACTGGCGTTCGACCTCACCGAACTGCGGAAAGGTCGCCTGAAGGCTGATCTTGCGCATATCCCCTGCATAGATCCCTGCCAGCAGCGGCTCCGTCATATTCTCCAGCACCTCTGTACCCAGACGGCGCTCAATCAGATCGCCTAGCGACTCATCCTCGGCACTGCGGCGGGGCGGGAGTACGAAATCCATCATCGCCCGCATTTTGCCGCCGAAGGAGACCAGACCGCTCTTCAGGAAGGGCTTCAGCTCTGTCGGAATCCCCAGCACAAGACCGGCAGGCATCGGATGAAGCTTGCCCCGCTGCAGGATGTAGGTCTTCTTGGCATTAGGATTCGTGCTTACCAGCTCGTGGTCCAGCTCCAGCTCCCTGGCCAGATCGACCATCGCCGTCTTACGGGCCAGGAAGGAATCCGGGCCCTTCTCAATCACGAAGCCGTCACGGTGCAGTGTCTCGATTTTGCCGCCAAGGACCTTATCCTTCTCGATTAAGGTAATCTCCGGCTGTACTGCCGCCTCACGGTAGAACTTGCGGATATAGAACGCGGCGCTGAGCCCGCTAAGGCCTCCGCCGATAATAACTACCTTGCGGGGTAATGCCGTCATGGCAGATTCACCTTCAACTGGTTCGCCTTCGTCCGCACCACATCGCTGAGCACCGACATATAGGCCGGATCACTGTTCAGCGAGTCAATCCGCAAGAGACGCATATCCAGCTCGGAGGCAAGCTGCTGTGCTTCAATATCCAGATCGTACAGCACCTCCAAATGGTCGGAGACGAAGCCGATCGGGGCTGACAGCACGTATTTCACCTGGCTCTCGGCCAGCTCACGCAGCGTATCGAGAATATCCGGGCCCAGCCAAGGCTCCGCCGTCCGGCCCGCACTCTGCCAGGTGAACTGCCAGGATTCCACCCCCGCCTGAGCGGCAATCGCCAGAGAGGTCTCCAGCAGCTGGTCACGGTACGGATCGCCCATCGCCAGAATACGTTCAGGAAGACTATGTGCACTGAACAGCACGCGCACTTCCTCGCGCGACGCGCCGGTCTCTTCGAACTCGTCCAGCTTGGCAGTCACTCTCCGGCTAAGCACATCGATCAGCTCGGGATGCATATGGTAGCTCTCTACGAACTCCATATGAATACCGCAGGCTTCGGCTTTTTCCTTGGCGCGCTTGATATAGGTTCCTACACTCATCACAGAGTAATGCGGAGCCAGCACGATGCCAATCGCCTGGGTAATACCGTCCCGGACCATAGCCTCGACACCATCCTCGATGAACGGTCTGGCATGCTTGAGACCCTGGTAGCAGACATACTGGATCTGCCCGCTGTTCAGCTTGGCCTGCAAGGCTTCCACCTGACGGTCCGTATTCTCTCTAAGCGGAAAAACCCCGCCGACAATCGCCTTATAGCGGTCCTTCAGCTCTTTGAGCTGCTCAGCTGAAGGAGCGTTCCCCCGGCGGATATGCGTATAATAAGCCTCTACATCCTCAAGACTCTCAGGCGTGCCGTACGACATCACGAGTACTCCAATTTTGTTGGCCACGGTTTCCATCCCCTTTTATGAATAATTAACGTCCTATACAGCAAAGAGAGCAGCAAAGGCTGCTGCCATCTTGATGCTATTTCTTCAACTATGCCAGCGGCGGTGCCGACTGTTTCATTGCCGCTGCTGAATACTCATGCACATAATCCGTTAATTCCTTGAGCGTATCGAGTGAAGCTTCAGGGAATAATCCATGTCCCAGGTTGAAAATATACCCCGGCTGCATGATGCCTTCATCGATCAGTTCCTTGGCCCGGGCTTTGAGCATATCCATCGGCGCGGTCAGCAGGTATGGATCCAGATTGCCTTGAACCGCATAGCCTCCGCCCAGTCTGCGCCGTCCTTCGGTGATGCTTACCCGCCAGTCCAGTCCGATCACATCGGCCTGCAGCTTGGTCAAGCTTGGGAGCAGCTCCCCTGAGCTGACACCCGGGAAGTAGATCTTCGGAACCTCCAGATCAGACAACTCCGCAAAAATCCGGGTGATCGTCGGCAGCACATACTGCTCAAAATCACGCGGAGCCAACGCCCCGACCCAGCTGTCGAACAGCTGGAACGCCTTCCCGCCGCTGGCGACATGGGCGCGCAGATAGACGATAACCATATCGCCCAGCTTCTCCATCAGCTTCTCCCACACCTGCGGCTGGCTGAACATCAGCTCCTTGGTACGGTGATAGGTCTTGGACGGTCTGCCTTCGATGAGATAACTGGCGATGGTGAACGGAGCCCCGGCGAAGGTGATCAGCGGAACGTCCAGCTCCTTGTCCAGTATGGCGATAGTCTCCAGTATATGGCCCAGATCGCCTTCCACATCGATCGGCTTCAGCCGTTCCACATCAGTTGCGGAGCGGATCGGATTCTCGATAACCGGCCCGATGTTCTTCACAATGTCAAAATCCACACCGAGGGAGGCCACCGGATTCATGATGTCAGAATACAGAATCGCCGCGTCCACGCCCAGCTTGCGCACAGGCATCAGAGTCACCTCAGCCGCAAGCTCAGGCTGCCTGCAGATCTCAAGCAGCGAATATTTCTCCTTGATTGTACGGTAGTCGGGATCATACCGGCCGGCCTGCCGCATGTACCATACGGGGGTGTACTCCGTGTTCTGCTGTCTGCAGGCACGGATAAAAGTGTCGTTGTAGGTCATGATAAGATCTCCATTAGATTTGATAGAATACTGTGAAAAAACACATATCATTATTATGCCCCTTTTGTAAGCGGCTAACAACCGTCTCACCCGAAAGGGAATGACAATCCCATGACATTACTATGACATGTGTTGCATTGTCCGGCTGAAAATCTATGATATACTGATATAATGTCAATTTTTCGTGAACTCTGTATCAATGAATCCCCTGAAAGGAAGTGAAAGCACTTTGAAGAATTGGGAGACCTGGAAAGTCAACCTCATGGTGCTTTGGTTCGGCCAGTTTCTAGTGAATGCAGGTATGACTATGATTACCCCGTTTCTGTCGCTTTATCTCGCCAAAGATCTGGGGGTGACCGGCGACCGCGCGATCGGGATGTGGGCCGGGCTTATTTTTGCCGCCAACTTCTTGACCTCGTTCATCTTCCAGCCGCTCTGGGGCAAGCTTGCCGACAAATACGGACGCAAAATTATGCTCCTGCGCTCCAGCTTCGGCATGGCGATTGTGATTGTGCTGATGGGCTTCGCCCAGTCCCCGATGCAGCTGCTGCTGCTCCGGCTGCTGAACGGAACCATCTCCGGCTTCAACCCCGCCTCTGTCGCGCTGGTCTCAGGCACCACACCGAAACCGAAGATGGGCTTCGCGATGGGCTTGATGCAATCCGGCGCGGTAGCCGGAACGATTCTGGGGCCGCTTATGGGCGGCTTACTGGCGGACTGGATCGGGTTCCGGCCGATTTTCTATGTGGTCGGCGCACTGCTGTTCGTTGCTTCATTGCTGGCGTTATTCCTGGTCAAAGAGAAATTCGACCGGGCAGAAGCAGCACAGGTGCCTCAGGTATCCGTGCTAGAAGGCTTAAAGGAACTGGCGAAGGTACCGCAGCTTCCCGCCTTGTTCGGCGTTACCTTCCTGTTGCAGTTCGCCATGGTCAGTCCCATGTCGCTGCTGCCGCTCTATGTAGAGAAGCTGCACGGCACCACCGTGGACCTTGCCTTCTGGGCAGGTATGGTCAGCGCAGTCACCGGTATCTCGAATATGCTCGCTTCGCCGCTGCTCGGCAAGCTCAGCGACAAGGTGGGGGCGCACCGGATATTGACCTTTGCGCTGATCGGCGCCGCTCTGTTCCTGATCCCGCAGGCGTTCGTGACCAGTGTCTGGCAGCTGATTCTCGTCCGCTTCCTGATGGGCGTCTTCATGGGCGGCCTGCTGCCTAGCGTCAACGCCCTGATCCGCTCCTATACGCCTGACGGCAAGGAGAGCCGGGCGTTTGGCTTCAACAGCAGTACGCTCGCGCTCGGCAATATGCTCGGTGCGGTGATCGGCGGATTCCTGTCCGGTTATATCGGGATTGAAGGCCTGTTCATTGTCTCCGGTGCATTCCTGCTGATCAATACGGTCTGGGTGCGGATCAAGCTGTACAAGAAGACTGAACCGCGGCTATTCCGTTAACAGGCTGCTTCTCTTATGGACGGTATAACTGGTGTGTGCGGTACGAGCGGTATGACTGGCATGAACGGTATGGCCGGTGTGGTCCAGGCTATTTCACCATCGCCAGCGCCAGTCCGTCATAGGCAGGCAGCAGTGTGCTGGTCAGGCGGGGATCGCCCGCTATCATCTCATTGAAGCGGCGCATGGCCTGAACGGCCGGTCCGTTCTTCTCCGTATTAAGCGTACGGCCGCGCAGAAAAATATTATCCCCGGCAATAATCGCCCCCGGTGAAGCAAGCCGGATCGCATATTCCAGATAATTCGGATAGTTCTCCTTATCGGCATCGATGAAGAAGAAATCATACCTGTTCCCCTGTACTTCGAGCAGCTTCAGGCTGTCCAGTGCAGGGCCGGTCCGGTATTCCACCCGGTCGCCGAAGCCCGCCTGCTGCAGATGGCTCTGTGCCAGCTCTGCATATTCAGCCTTAAGCTCCAAAGAGGTGAGACGGCCTTCCTGCGTGAGTCCCCGGCACAGACAGATTCCGCTGTAGCCGCCAAGCGCCCCGATCTCCAGCAGGTTTGCTGAGCGGGAGAGGGTCACCAGCATCGTCAGCAGTCTGCCGTAGCCCGGGGCAATGGACACCTCCGGCATGCCTTTGGCCGCGATGGCTGCTTTGACTTGGAGCAATAATTCATCTTCTGTATATAGCTGTTCGCTGTACTCTTCCTGATTCTGCATATGTATTCTCCTCTTGAATGGGTGTGTGTGCCTGCGGACAGGCATTGTGCAGAACTCTTCCTTACCCTATACTGTAAGCTGAACGTTCTGCAGGTTCAGATGACAAACCAGTTATTCTTATTGTACTGGCTATACGTATTTATCCACAAGTTAAACGGAGTTGAGCGCACTTGGGCAAATTACAATTGATCGCCACCGCCCCCATGGGGCTGGAGGCTGTAGTAGCACGCGAATTAAACGAGCTGGGTTATGAGACCACGGTCGAGAACGGACGGGTCCTGTTCAGCGGGGATTACATCGACATCTGCCGCTGTAATCTGTGGCTGCGTACCTCGGACCGTGTACTGGTCAAGATGGGCCAGTTCCCGGCCCGGACCTTCGATGAGCTGTTCGAAGGAGTGAAGGCGATAAATTGGGAGGACTGGATTCCCGAGAACGGCGAATTCCCGGTAGAGGGCCGTTCGCATAAATCTCAGCTGACCAGCGTACCTGCCTGCCAAGGGATTGTGAAGAAGGCCATTGTCGAGAAGCTGAAGCTGTCGTACCGCACTGAATGGTTCCCGGAGAACGGCCCCCGGTATGTGGTAGAAGTGATTCTACTGAATGATATCGCGCTGATCACCCTGGATACCACCGGCCCGGCACTGCACAAGCGCGGCTACCGCCGTCAGGCTACGGAAGCGCCGCTGAAGGAGACGATGGCTGCGGCTCTGATCCAGCTCAGCCGCTGGAACGGCCATCGTCCGCTCTATGATCCTTGCTGCGGATCAGGCACGATTCTGATCGAAGCAGCGATGATCGCCTGGAATATCGCGCCGGGCCTGCGCCGCTCCTTCCCGTCCGAGCACTGGCCGGAGATTCCGCAGCGTCTGTGGGAAGAAGCCCGCGAGGAAGCCTTCGATGCGGTGCGTGACGATTACCCGCTGCAGCTGACCGGAACGGATATCGATCCGGCAGCAATTGAGATCGCCGAGGCGGCGGCGAAGAGCGCCGGACTCTCCGGTGAGATTACGTTCAAGCATATGGCTGCTGCGAAGGCCCGGCCGGAAGGGGAATACGGCTGCATCATCACCAACCCGCCTTACGGCGAGCGGATCAGTAATGACAAGGAAGTGGAGAAGCTGACCCGCCAGTTCGGCGAGATGATGCTCTATCTGCCCACCTGGTCCTTCTTCGCCATCAGCCCGTACAAGGAGTTCGAGCAATACTACGGACGCAAGGCGGACAAGCGCCGCAAGCTCTACAACGGCCGGATCGAATGCCAATACTATCAATACCTGGGGCCGCTGCCTCCGCGGAAATAGGCAATATTAAGTCTAAGAAGCCATAAGTCCCATGAAGCACTCTGTGCTTGCGGACTTATGGCTTTTTTGCGTTTGCGGGGCCAAATGTAATCGGTTTTTCGACTACATTTGGTCCGCTCGCCTCTACGCTGCGTATTGTGGTCGGTTTTTCGTTTACATTTGGTCCGCTCGCCTCCACGCTGCTCAATGTGGTCGGTTTTTCGTTTACATTTGGTCCGCACACCTCCACGCTGCGTATTGTGATCGGTTTTTCGACTATATTTGGTCCGCACACCTCCGCGCTGCTCAATGTGGTCGGTTTTTCGATTACATTTGGTCCGCACACCTCCGCGCTGCTCAAAGTGGTCGGTTATTCGATTACATTTGCCCCGCTCCCCTCCGCACACCAAAACAACCCCCGCAAATAACGCGGGGGCTGTACGATGCTGCTGACGCAGCAGATCTGAATTACTTCTTCTCCACCGGCCGTTTGACGAAGGCTTCCGCCTTGGCCAGCACCTCGTCTTCCGTCGGTCCGCTGATGTAGCGGCCGTTGATGTAGACAAACGGGCGTTTGCCGCATGGTCCGCAGTAGGAGATGCAGCCTGTCTTGATCTCGGCATCCGGTGCCATCTTCAGCAGCTTGGGCACGATGCTTTTCATTTTGATATGATTGCACTCGTCACATAATCTTATATCGTTAGCCATGAAGCAACCCTTCTTTATGTCCGTAAAATACGGGCGGATCAACTAGTGATCGCCATGATTTCCTTTAGACGGATTAGTAATAACGAAACCTTCTTCGGGCAAGTAGAGATAATCAATCTTCACTCCGTCCAGCAGGGGCTGGTTCGGATCAAGAATGACATCGATATCCTTGTCGGTGGAGACTACAACATCGTTCTCCTTAGGCGTGTCCAGATCCAGTCCGTAGTGGGCATGGTCGCCATGGGCATGTGTAATTGCTACACGAAGCTTAAGCTCACTGTTGCCTTCAAGTTCCATGGTTTTCTTTATCACTTTAGCCGCGTTGCGGGTAATTTTGACGTTCATTCGATTCCATCTCCCAGGCCTCTATATTTTAAATACTCAATAATTCATTTTAAGGAGTATGGGAGGATAAAGCAACCATTAGGAGATGGACATCCACACTTAAAGGTACAATCGTCGCTAAAATGTCATCTTCCGCTGTGCAGCGCCGCGTATTTACGGTCCATCCGCGCTGTGAACCAGCCCATCAGCAGCATCGTTACGCCAATATCGTCAATCGGTATAAACGGCATGAAATCGGGCAGCACCCAGTACAGCAGCGCCGGAATCGTGAACAGCAGCTTGTCGGCCATAGCCACATTAGGCGAAACGATATAATGCCAGGAGCTGCGGAATATATGAGACCATTGTTTGAGTGACAACAGTTTTCTGAATTTCATGAGTTATGCCTCCCTGTGTAGTCTGTGTAAGCAGCAAAGGACACCGCCGCTAAGCACCTGTAAAAGGATTGCGGCTGTGCCCTTTGCTGTTATCTTACGCGAATGCGCAGGATTCGTTTCGCTTTTAAGTAGAATTTTATCGAATTCTCCCGAACCGGACCAACGTTCACTCCGTCACCTTAACATCGTCGATACGTGCGGTGCTGGAATGCATCCGCAGACCGATCTTCCCTCCGGCCGGCTGCGCCGCCGTATCGGTCCATTGGATCAGCTGGGTACCGCCCACAGATGCCGTAATCGTACTGCCGCTTACCGTCACCTTCAGCTCCATCCACTGGCCGGGCGTAACGGCAGTATTCGTGCTGCTCACCATCGTGAGCGTGCCGGCGGTTTTTTTGAACAGCTCCGCCTTGTCGCCGGAATCATTTAGCCGGAACATGTAATAATTGGAAGCATCCGCATACCGGAACAACAGACCCGCGTTGCCAAAAGCATTCAGCAGCTTGATTCTTGCCGAATACGTGTAATCCCTCCAGGAGGCGTCGCCTGTATAGGCAAGCGCTTCTCCTGTCCCGGAGTTCTGTGATAGAGCCTTCGTGCCGTCATCCTCCACACCCCAGGCTCCGCCAGAAGTCGTCCAGCCGCTGGAATTGCCATCCTCGAAATCATCCTGGAACAGCGTAACCGGCGGTGTAATCGTACCCTGGAACTCAAATACACCGATATCCGGCACACCGTTATACAGCGGATTCCCGAAGAAGTCCTGTCCTCCGTTGCCTGCAACCACCGCCCCGGCATCCAGCAGCGGAGAGGAGAGCGCCAGCTTATAGCCGTCTGCCGAATCGCGTCCTGTGGCCGTGCCGGGACTTACGAATCCGGGATTGCCGGTGATTTTATGGGGATCGTTCGGAACACTTGAGTTCAGCCCGTAGAAGCTGTTGTGATCATACGTCATTCTGGGGCTGTTCGTATATTGTCCGCTGGCTGCATTATAAAAGATGTTGTTCGTGTAATAGGCCATTCCTGTATTGCTCGCATGGGTCAGCGCCTTATTCTGCGTTCCCGAACGGTAGATGATGTTGTTGTAGACATAGAGATTGCCCCCGCCGTTCACCAGATGGAACACCCCGTTAGCGTCCTTATCGTTCTGGCTGATATTATAGCGGAAAATATTATTGTTCGTGTTGTTCATCACCAGCAGGGTGCCGCCCTCATTGTCATAGCTGAAATTGTACTGGTAGATGCTGTCGTGCACCTCGATGTCGAAATCCCAGGGCTGGCCGTCTCCACCCAGCATCCGGGTATCTGAAGCTTCATTGTATTGGAAAATAGCACCTTTGGTGTAATAGGCCCACTGCGCCGCAACGACAGTGATATCCTCAAGGTAATTGACGATGGATGTATTCACATCGCAGGCTTCTCCGATGGACTTCGTCTTGTTGTATTCGATCAGCGGCGCGGCGCTGGCTCTGACCAGGATGCCGTCCCGGTGGATCTTCTCCACCACATTGCCCCGGATGACCACACCCCGGAAAGCGTCGAACTTATGCGTCCAGGCACTGTTGAAAAAAGCATCCGTCATCGTCTGTATCCCCGTGTCCGCCACGTTAATGATCGTATTGTCCTCGATCAAAATATCTTCCCAGGTGCTCTCAAGTGCTGTATTGGCTCCCCGGGCATGAAAGTTGATGCCGCCTGTGCGGCGGTCTGTGCCGAAGATATCGTGGATGTCGAGATTCCGGATATAAATATGCCGGAAGTTCCCAGCCCCTGCTCCTTCGCCTACGACCAGCACACCGTTTCTGCGCATATCTGTAGGCTGCTGTCCGCTTGTAATCTCCAGATTGTTGATCTCCCAGTAAGAGACATTGCGCAATCTGACCCCGAAGCCTTCACCGCCCACGGCGGTGTTGCCGAAATCAATCAGCGGCTTGGCTCCGCTCCCGTAGCGGTCTACCGTAATCGGATTCCCCTCTGCGCCTGAGCCCTTGAGATCCAGATACTGGTCCTTCCATATACTTCCTGCCTTGAGCAAAATCCGGTCCCCCGGGCTGAAGGTCACGCTGTTGACTTTGCCCAGCGTCTTCCAGGCTGCCGCTTCACTGGTACCGGAATTACTGTCGCTGCCTTGTGCAGCATCGACGTAATACGTGGTGCCTGCCGCCTCAGCCACCGGGGCTGACATGCCTGCAAGCAGACTGAACAGCAACAAGCCGATCAGCCCCGGCACGCAAAACCGGTATAGACGTCTGCGCGGCTTGCCTTGTCCTGGATTCATAGCTCCACTGCGATACCCTCTTGTCGTCATTCGGATCACGCTCCCGCAGAATAAATTGTACTTGTAAGTTTTCATGTGGGATCGCCGTGACTCCAGAGAAGTTTTGGACTTCCGGCCGCTGTTGTTTGCAGATTTCTTGATTTATCCCGTTTTTAACGGTTGAAATCCGCAAACAAAGGCGGACGCTATCGCTCCTACAGTTCCAAAATTCCCCTCCGCCACTTTTCCCTGTCTGTCTTTTTTTCAAGCTCAATTTATTAAGTTATAAAGCGGCCAAGGCCTCACCCAGCCAGGCTCCCTGCTGCACCAGTCCGTTCTGAAGCTTGGCGAGATCCACCTTCCGGCTCTGTCCCTCCGCTTCGGCCGCCATCGCCGCCGCCATACCCGCCGCCTGCCCCATGGCGAAGCAGTTCGGCATCACCCGCAGTGAGCCTTGCACGACACGGTCCGAGGAGGCGGCGCGCCCCGCCACCCATACATTGTCCAGTCCCACCGGCAGCATGCAGCGGTAAGGGACACCATGCGACTTCCCGGGCGGAAGATGGTGAATATGCATCGCCCCGCTGCTGCGGGCCATATGAATATCGATGAAGTAGCTGTTGCGGGCAATATCATCCGGGAAGGAAGCCATATTCATGAAATCCTCCTGGGTCAGCACGTAATCGCCCACAATCCGCCGCGTCTCGCGGATACCGATCTGCTCGCCGGTGGACACCAGATGGGCCTGTTCAAATCCGGGTACATAAGCTCTGAAGAATTCCAGCTGACGGTGAACCAGCTGGCGTCCCTCTATGGCCCCCCGGGTCAGATCCTCTGCACGGGAGCCATCAATGCCGAACACATGGCCAAAATTCACACCGACCAGATAATCGGCAATCCAAGCTAGTCCCGAGACGGAGTCCCGGCCCTGCGGCAGCTTTCCGTCAACCTGCGCCTGCTGGACGGCCTGATGGATCTGATCCGTGTCACCGCTTTCATTCCGGTATTCTTCAAAACGCTGCCGGTCCACATTCGCCAGCAGGTAGCACATCGTCGCGGCTTGAAGCTCGCCGGATTCTCCGCCCTTATGGAACGGCGCTCCCGCCAGGGCGGCCAGATCGGCGTCCCCGGTCGTATCAATGACAGTCCGGGCGCGGACCAGACTCCGGCCTGACTTGTTGACGATTACCACGCCCTCAATGCTTCGGCCGGTCTCATCCAGCACTGTCTGGCTCGCCACGGTATGGAGCAGCACCTCCGCTCCGCTCTCGGTGGCAGCCTCGTCGTATACACGCTTCAGCACCTCCGGGTCGATGGGCACCCAGTCCAGCTCTGCCTCGAAGCGCTCGCGGAACTCCGGCTCACATCCGGCCTTCATCCGCTCCAGCAGTTCCAGGCCGATTCCCCGCACGACAGCCTTCTCCCCGTCACTGTAAGGACAGAAGGCTGGCACCAGGGCAACGGTGCCCATGCCGCCCAGGAAGCCGCGCTGCTCGATCAGCAGCGTCCGAGCCCCGCTGCGGGCCGCAGCTATCGCCGCTGCCACACCAGCAGGCCCGCCGCCTGCAACTAATACATCCACCTCGCGGGATACCGTTATCTCCTCCGCAGGCAAGGTAAATACAGTTCTATTCATCGTTGTTCCTCCTTGAAGCTATACTTAGACTCCTTACCATTATAAGAAGCCGGAGGCTGCAACAGCGTGCAGACTGATTGCCTGTTGCAGTGGACAGTTTTGACCTTTATGGCTTGGCGTCATCCGTGGATGGCTCTCTGCCCTGCTCTTCCACCGGACCTGCCTTGAATTCGCTGGGATTCCGGCCGCTGTATTTCTTGAACACCTTGGAGAAGTACGCCCGGTCGGAGAAGCCGAGCGTGTAGGCGACATTCTCGACGGTCTCGTGCGGGCGGGCCAGCATCGTGATGGCCATATTCATCTTGTACTGGTTGACGTAATCGGTGAAGTTCACGCCGGACAGCTTCTTGAAATAGCGGGAGAAGTAGCTGGCATTCAGATGCAGATGCTCGGCCATGTCGGTAGAGGTGACCATTCGGTCCACATGCTCCTCCAGAAACTCATCCACCGCCTGAAGCCGGACATCCTTCTCCTCAGCGGCTGCGGGGGCTAGCGCAAACTGCCGCCACAGATGCCTCAGCTCCCGCTTAGTCAGGCTGGCCGCTTCCTCGATATGAACCGTCTGCTCGAGTTGCGTGAAGAAGTCCTCCTCAGCCAGCCCGCCGGCTTCGAAGGCCAGCTGGCGCACGAGATTCCCGCAGGTCTCCTTCACCAGCCGGGGCAGCAGCCGCTCCGCCGATGCCAGCTGCGTCCACTGATTCACGGCCAGATCAATCCAGGCGGCATGCTGGTCTGCAAGCGCCAACGACAGCATCCCGCGTTCCTTTTCCCTGCGCCGTTCTAACGTCTGCCCGAAATCCGCGTGCTCCTCAAGCAGAGACACAGGCTTCACTGAATGATAGAAGTTATTTTCCCGGCAATCGGTGAGAGTCTTGTATAACACACCGAAGCTGCGGACCGGTACACAGGACTCCGAATAGAACCCCCGCAGGCTAATCTTCAGATACTGCTCCACCTTATCCTGTACCGCCTGCATGAATTCAGCCAGCTTGTTCTCTGTGACGCCGGGGTCCTCCACATTCCAAACCACATAAATATCCGCGTCTCTGCTCATAATCGGTGTAATGGAAGCCTCTGCCGCAGACAGCTCCAGCGCAATATTGTTCACGGCTGAATGGATCAGCGGAATATCCTTGTACCGGTAACGCTCGGTAACCGATGCGGCATCCATATGAAGGAATCCATGACGCAGAAAGGGGTGCTTCCAGGAGATGCCCAGCCGTTCACCGAACTCCAGAGTGTTCTCCTGGCCCGCCGCACCCGACAACAGCTGCTTCAGGAAGCTCTGCTTCAGCACTTCCTTATTGCGCTCAATCGCCTGGCGGAAGGAGTAGCGCTCCAGCAGTTCCTCGCGGCTCTTGAAGCGGCTCATCGCTTTGGCGAGACTGCTCTTAAGCTGCTGAGGGGATAGCTCATCCTTGATCAGATAATCATCCGCCTCCAGCTGGATCGCCCGCTTCGAGTAGTGGAAATCCTCATAGCAGGTCAGGAAAATCAGGCGAACCTCCGGCTTCGTGATCCGGAAGGCATCCGCCAGCTCCAGCCCGTCCATCCCCGGCAGGCCGATGTCCACAATCACAATATCGGGCAGTGCGGTATGGAACTGCTCCAGCGCATCCTCGCTGCTATACGCCGAAGCCACCAGCTGCAGCTCCAGCCCCAAGGACCCGAGCAGATATTCCACGTATTCCAGCATCGGGACATCATCGTCAATCAGCATCAGGGTCATCAAGGGGAACCGCCTCCTTCTCCCGGGTCACGGGGATATATAGGGTGAACGTCATGCCTTCCTCGTCTTCTCTTGCCTGCGCGCTCAGCCGTGCGCGATATCCGTACAATACCTGCAGACGGCGTGCTGTGTTGACCAGCCCGACCCCTTTTTCCGGCCAGAGCGCAGTGTCTTCACTTCCTTGCAGACGCCGGTTCAGGCGCTGGAGCTTATCCTCCGGCATCCCGCGCCCGTTATCGCTGATGCTGATCCGCAGCAGATCGGACTCGAACGCTGCTTCGAGCCGGATCGCCGGATGGTCCGGGCGGGCGGAGAAGCCGTGGCTGATGGCATTCTCGACAATAGGCTGAAGCAGAAGCCGGGGCAGCATCACCGCACCTTCTTCCTCGCCCACCTCGCATTCCCAGACGATATCCAGACGGTTGCGGATCTGCATCACCTGCACATAGCTGCCCAGCACCCTGCACTCCTCCGCCAGCTCCAGCGGCTTATCCACATGCACATACACACGCAGCAGCTTCATGAGCGCATCGATCATAGCGCCATGCGCCGGGTCACCGCTGAGCAGCAGATCCACCTTGATGGAATTGAGCGTATTCAGCAGAAAATGAGGCCGGATCTGTGCCGCCAGCGCCTGAAGCTCCAGCCGCCTTTTCTCCTCCTGTTCACTCTCGACCTGCTGCAGCAGCCCGTTCATATCCTCCAGCATCTGATTAAAGGCCGCCGACAGCACCGCCACCTCATCCTTGCCCCTGACGGGTATCCGCACCGCGCGGTTGCCGCCGACATACTGCTTGACGCTGGCCCGCAGCAGGCTAATCGGCTTGTTCATATATCCAGCCCACAGCATGGACAGGACCAGAAACGCCAGGAAGAACAGTCCGATCAGCGAGATGGAGACCAGAAACTCCCGGTTGATATGACTGTCGATGGAGCTGCGGGGCGTCTTGCTGGTAAGCAGCCAGCCGACCTTGGGAATACGGACCTCACTGGCCAGCAGCGGGCCTTCATCCGCAGGAGCGGCTTCTCCAGTGACCGCAATACTTCTCCCCTTCTGGTCAACAAGCGCGAGCCTGCTTACCGCATTGCCCGTATCGAGCAGGCTGCGGAAGTAGTGGCTCGGAATGCCCACGTACAGCGTAGCCAGCTTGTCCTGGTTCAGCGGGTCGGTAATGAAGCGTACCGCATAATAATAATCGGGTGCAGCGGGGGTGCCGCCGTAGGGAAACCATTGCAGCGACACTTTTTCCCGCTCATCCAGCCTGCTGCTCTCCTTAAGAAGCTTCTCAGGCAGCACAGAGAACACCGGAATATTCTGGTTGCCGATCAGAATCCGGTTCTCCCGGTTGACCAGCATGATCTGAAGATCAGCATCGAGCGACTGCACCGACAGGATATTGGCCGTAGTCTTGAGCTTGTTGTAATGGGTATACACTCCGTAATTTCCGAAGCTTCCCGTATTTTTGAGATAACGCAGACTCTCCAGCACGGCCGGATCATAAGCCTCAGAGAAATACACCGAGACAAACGAGATGCTGTCCACCGTTTTTTCCATTTGACTGCCGATGACCTTCAGGGTCTCCTCATTCGAACGGGCGATCTTCTCACTCACATTCTCCCGCACAGAGGTATACGACCAGAACGTAACGACAACAAAAGGCAGCAGGATCAGGATCAGGAACGTGTATTGCAGTCTGCGATGGAAGGAAAAACGGCTTAACCATTTCATAAGAATTCCACCCCGCACTGTAATGAAAGCTTCAACGTCCCTATTATAATCCAAAATCCCTGCTGCCTTTGCACTTCATCCGTTATTTCTGATTGGCAGAAACTACCTTCTCGACTTCCGCTGTCATCTCACTCTTGACCTCATCGAAGCTGCGGTTATCCAGAATGAAGCTGGCGAAGCCGTTCTCCACAATTGCTTTCAGTTCGCTGCCGTAGGGCACGCTGAAGGTGTCCGGCATTTTAATATTCGGATCGAACAGCGTCTTGGAGAGGGAGGCGGTATCGATCAGATCTGTATTTTCCCCGAAAAAGCTATTGATCAGCTCCGCTCCGTCCACGCCCTTGAACGAAGGAATCTCCTTGGTGAACTTGTAGGCTTCCTTGGACATCCAGCGGATGAAGTCATACGAGGCTTCCTTATTCGCTGATTTCGCGCCCATGGCCAGGCCGCCGCCGGAGATATTCGTCATGCCCAGTTCCTTACTGTCCACCGAACGCGGCAGCGGGGCGTACATGCTCTGGAATTCATGCGGGAATTTCTCCAGGTTCAGCGCCGCCCGGACAGCATAGCTTGGCACAGCCAGCATACTGGCATTTCCGGCAAAAAACTGCTGCAGCACATGGTAGTTCGAGGCCAGCACATCGGCATACGGCTCAGCGCTCTTATCTTCCTTCTCCATCGTGCGGCGGAGGTTGAAGAAGTATTCGAAGGACGGATCGTCAAAAATCGGCTTCAAGTCTGCGCTAAGCTGCGGATGCGGCTTCTCGGTGTAAGCGATAATGTTCGGATATTCCCCCCAAGTGTGGAAGTATGTTCCGAAGTGCTCGGGTGTCGTCAGCTTCTTGGCATAATCGCGAAAATCATCCCAGGTCCAGCCCATCTCAGGCAGGGACAGCCCTGCAGCTTCCAGATGATCCTTGTTGAAGACCGTCAGCCACTGCGTGGAGCTGGGCAGAATGCCGTAGACCTTGTCTTCCAGCTTCAGCAGCTTGGAATATTCATCCTCGGGTTTAATACTCTCCTGTTCAAAAAAGGAGTTAAGCGGTTCCACAACACCCCGCGAAGCACGCTCCAGCAGCTCATCCTCGTTCCCGGTCATGAACACATCGACCACTTCGCCGCCTGCGACCAGAATATCCAGCTTCTTCATGAAATCTGTGCTGTCGCTATTCTGGACCAGAGATTCATACTCCACTTCCACTTTATCCTGAGCTTCGTTATACGCCTGAACAGCCTGGTAGATGGGCTCTTCCGGCTTATCGGCCTTGAAGGTGTAGAATTTGATCTTAGCTTTGCCTGCAGGCTGGGCTGTGCCGGTGGTTCCGGCAGACGGATCAGCCGAGGCTGGCGCATCGGTTGCTGCTGAGGTGTTGCCCCCATTCCCGCCGCAGGCGGTGACGGAGAGCATGAGGAGCATACTGGCAAGCATGAATGGTAGTTTTTTCAAAGCAATTCCCCCTTGATTTGTTGTCTGCAGGCTCATTATACAATCTAAGCTTTGCGCACACCGTGTACAGCTATGCGGTGTGCGCGTACACTTTTTTGACCTTTACCCTTTGACGCCTCCGATGGCAATCCCGTTAATGACCTGCTTCTGGAGGATCAGGAACAGCACCAGCAGCGGCAGAATCGCGGCGACGGAGGCCATCATCATGACGGAGATCTGTGTACCGAATTCCTCCTTGAAAAATTGCATCCCGAGCGGAATCGTATACAGCTTGGTCGAATTCAGCATAATCAGCGGCCCCTGGTAATCGTTCCAGGTCCAGATGAACTTGATAATCCCTACGGTCGCTAGGATCGGGCGGCTCAGCGGCAGCACGACACTCCAGAAAATCCGGAAGAACCCGGCGCCGTCCAGCTCCGCCGCTTCCAGCATATCATTATGAATCCCGATCATGAACTGGCGCAGCAGGAAGGTGAAGTAGCTGGAGAACATCCCCATCAGGATCAGCGCGGCATGGGAATCATAGAGTCCCAGCTCCTTAATCATAATATAGCGCGGAACAAGCGTGGCCTGCTCTGGAATCATCATGAACGCCAGCATCAGGGTGAAGATCAGCGCCCTGCCCTTGAAATCCAGCTTGGCGAGCGCATACCCGGCCATGGCCGAGATGACGATTGTCGCCAGGGTGGAGATCAGGGCGATTTTGAGCGAGTTCATATAAAATAATCCGAATGCCACATCACCCATCCACACCGCCTTGAAGTTAGCGATCAGATTCCAGTCGGTGGGAATCCACTGAATCGGGAAGGTCCAGACCTCCTTCTCCGTCTTCGAGGCCGCCGACAGCATCCAGACCAGCGGCATCAGGAAGAATACCGAGCACAGGGCGAACAGGACCGTGAAGATCAGATTGCCGGGCTTAAGTTTTTTCATTGTCATTGCCTTTCGTTCCTTTCGCCTTGGACTAGTAATGGACCTTGCGGTTCTGGGTTATCCAGGTAATGGAGGTCACCAGCATAATAATCAGGAACAGCACCCAGGACATCGCCGAGGCATAGCCCATTTTGAAGCGCTCGAATCCTTCTTCGTAGATCTGGTACACGATAACGGTACTGGAATAGTTAGGCCCGCCGCCGGTCAGGAACTTGATCATGTCGAAGATTTTGAAGGAAGAGATCGTGCTTGTTATCGCCAGGAAAAAGGTGGTCGGCCCCAGCAGCGGCAGCGTAATCCGCCGGAACTGTCCGATCCCGCTGGCCCCGTCAATCGTCGCCGCCTCATACAGCTCCTCGGGAATATTCGTCATCCCCGCCAGGAAAATAATCATCTGATAGCCCAGCAGCTGCCAGACATAGATAATCATAATGGCAATCAGCGAGAAGCTGGTATCGACCAGCCAGCGCGGCGGTTCGGATACTCCAAGCTGCATCAGGATCTGATTGACCGGCCCCTTGGACGGATGGTAGAGCGCTTGCCAGACTGCGGCGATGGCTACCGTGGAACAGATATAAGGTACAAAGAAGGCAACCTTGAAGAACGTCTTGGCGTACAGCTTCTTATGGATCAGCGCCGAGAGCACCACCCCCAGCAGCATCGTGACCGGCACCGTGCCGACCGTAAACAACACATTATTCTTCAGGGCCAGCAGGAAGCGGTTGTCCCTGAACAGTTCGATAAAGTTATCTAGACCGACAAAGTTAATCGCCGACAAGCCGCCGACCAGGTTCCACTCCGTCAGGCTGAGGAACAGGCTGAACAGCAGCGGGAACACGGCGATGACGAGCATCCCGATGACCTCTGGCGCAATGAATAGCCATCCGGCGAGCTGCTCCCGTCTCTTGCGCGTCCAATACTTACCGGCTGCGGGCTTGGCCGTTTTCCGGGTAACCGCAGATTCACTCATTGCATTCTCTCCCTTACAGTTTCAGCTTGGTTGTCCGGCAGATAGCCGCCTTCTTCCCGGAGACGGGCGCGAAGGAGGGGGACATCTATGGCATGGACATCGCCTCCGGTCTGAGCGGCAGCCAGTGCCGCAGCAAGTCCGGCAGCTTCGCCCATCGCCAGGCAGACCGGCATCACACGCACGCTGCCGAGCACCCTGCGGTCACAGGAGATAGACCGTCCGGCGACCAGAACGTTGCGTAGTCCGCGCGGCGTAAGGCAGCGGTACGGAATGCCGTGCGATTCACCAGGCCCGTAGAGCGTGATGGACTGGCTGGATCCGGCGCCGCTCTGCTGCTCCTTCTGTGTGCCATGCACATCAATGAAGTAGCTGTTGCGGCAGATCTCATCATCGAAGCTTCTGCGGGAGATGTAATCCTCCGCCGTCAGGATATAATCGCCGGTAATCCGCCGGGATTCCCTCGTGCCGATCAGTGTGCCAGTGCTCATCACTACCGCATTGCCGAAGGCTGCGGGGTGAACAGCGGCAAGCATGTCCCGGTAGGCGGCCGCCATCTTGCGTCCCTCTACCAGCGCCCCGGATACGGAGAAGGCATTCGTGTTGTCAACTCCCCAGAGATGTCCGGCATTGAAGCCTACGGCACGCGGAGCCACCATATTGTTGCACAGATGCGTATCCGGAATGCCCGGATATTCTCCTGAGCGGACCACCTCATGGATCGGGCTGTGCGGGTTCTCCGCATGGAGCTTCGGCCCGTTCACATAAGCATAATCATCCACGTTGCCAAGGATGAAGCAATGGGTGGCGGGTTGAAGATCGCCGGTCTCTTCATCTCCCATTTGGTACTCGGCACCTGCCCATGCAGCAACATCGCCATCTCCTGTGCAATCGATATACACGGGTGCCCGGAAGGCCTGCAGGCCGCTTTTATTGAGAAGGAGGAGTGTGGTGATGTTGCCGTGATCGTCCCTGTCCACATCCGCAAGCGCGGTCAGGAACAGGATGTGGGCACCCGACTCCG
This sequence comes from Paenibacillus sp. FSL R7-0333, assembly GCF_038000365.1. Lineage (NCBI taxonomy): Bacteria > Bacillati > Bacillota > Bacilli > Caryophanales > Paenibacillaceae > Paenibacillus > Paenibacillus sp. FSL R7-0333. Next base: position 2,363,677 of record NZ_JBBOBZ010000001.1, on the reverse strand, counting down.
TTACGAGATCGTCATAGACCCGCTTGAGCTTCTCCGGTTCGATTGGCACCCAGTCCATCGCATCCTCCGGCACATGCGGCATTTGAGCCTTTAAGGTATTGAACACCTTGGCCGCGAGACCACGGTAGACCATCTTCTCTTTGTCCGAGAATGGGCACCAGGCCGGTACCAGGCCGGAGGTTCCCATTCCGCCAAGGCTCCCGGTCGCTTCGACCAGCAGTGTCCGCGCCCCTTCCCTGGCCGCCGCCGCTGCGGCGGTGCAGCCCGCCGGCCCGCCTCCGACAACAATTACATCGTAGGAGGCGTTCAGTGGGATTGGTTTACTTTTCAGCGTATACGTATCGTTCTCCATTTGGCTCTCACTTTCCCGGCGGGTAGTCCTCTTTCCGTGAAGCCCTCCGCCGCTCTTCTATACGCTAATTTTAGCAAGAGACTTTGGCGGATACGGTATAGCTTTCATACGCGTTAATGTGTATTATTTTGACTCTCATTTCCAGCCCTAAGCGCCTGCGCTAACAAGCGCAGATAGGCGTTAACATACCAAAAAAACCGTTCTTACAGAAGTAGGAGGTCTCCCTCCAACTCTATGAAAGAACAGTTTCTTAGGTCAGGTATGTGGTGGCTGGTGGCAGTGGCAGCATCCCGCGAATCAGGGGCACTTTTGCACCTCATTGGCTCACCCAGCCGACTTTTGCGGAAATCAGGGGCACTTATACACCTCATTGGCTCATCCAGCCGACTTTCGCGGAAATCAGGAGCACTTATACACCTCATTGGCTCATCCAGCCGACTTTTGCGGAAATCAGGAGCACTTTTGCTCTTCATCCCCACGCAAAAAAAGGATACAGCCGCAAAGCATCATTTGGTCAGGATTGCGGCCGTACCCTTTGCTGTTATCTTACGCAAATTTGCAGACATTGTTTCATTTTTATTTCAAATTCGACAGAATCGCACTGAGAATCAGGCCTGTGTCCAGGGCCATATCCTCAAAATCAGCCACAGGCAACGGATTCTTGCCTACTCCCAGCTCTACGGTGAAGCCCGGCTTGCGGAAGCGCTCGATGAACCAGTCCTTGTAGCCGGCATCGCTGCCGGTCAGCTCCACCGCTCTGTAGCCGCTCACCGCCGCAAGCGCCGCTGCCCACTGCTTACTCTCCGGCGGCTCATAGCCCCGGTAGTTCCAGTAGATCTCTGCCCCCTGGCTGTGCAGGGATACGGCGGCATCGCCCGGAACCCGCTCGGCCAGCGCCGCCAGTGCCGCCGCCTCCGGCTCACTGAGCGGCGCCGGGCCGCTGTAATCGCGCGGCGCCGGGCCGGGCACCTGCCGCCGGTCGCGTTCCTCCTCCCAGTGTGCGGGGAACTGGTCTCCAAGATCGACACCGCGGATGTTCGCCTTCCAGTGCCGGAAGCTGCGCCTGCCGCAGTTCCACCTCATCAGCTCTGCATAATGAGGACGGTCCGGCATCGCCCCTTCCTGCACCAGCTCGACACCGTCGGGATTCGCCATCGGCACGGCCCAGAGTGTCCAGTCCCGGTGCCAGTCCACAGGCTGACGCCCGTGCCAGTCCGCACCTGATTCATAAGCAGCCGCATATTCTTCAAGAAAGCTCATCAGACACGGGGACGTCAACCATTCGTTGGCATGCAGCGCGGCATTCACATGCAGGTGACGCGGGCCGCTGCCGATCCGCAGCAGGCGGAGCGGCTTGCCGAGCACACTGTGGCCTATAACCTCGCTGCTGACAAAAGAATAGCGGTCCGCAAGTCTTGCAGCATCCGCCTCTATCTCAGCCGGTCCGTATTCCCCGTGCAGATAAACCTCTGTCCCCCGGGTGGCCGCCGGAATCACCAGCACCTTGCCCGGCAGGCAGATACGTCCCGAGCTTACCCCGGGATTCAGCATCTCCAGCTCATCTATGCCAACCCCGAACAAGGACGCGATGCTCTGCGCATCGTCCCCCGCCTGCACCGCATACCGCTTGCGCGGGGCAGACGGCAGGAACAGCACCTGCCCCGGATATAAGTACGGCTGGCTGCCAGCCCATGGATTCCCCTGTATGACATGCTCCGGTGTCAATCCGTGTCTTGCGGCGATACGGCTTACGGTATCTCCCCTGCGGGCAATGTATTGCTGCATAGGTCTCATCCTCCCGGCCCTCTTGTTCCGGCGTCCCTAACATCCTCCGTGATGACATACGGGACCCGGCCCTCATGCCTAGTATATGAGCAGCAGCAGCGGGTCATGTGGAAATGTAGCAACTCGGGGGTTTGTCCCTATTCAGTTCGCCGCTGCAATGCTCTTATCCTACAGAGTAGATACTTGCCATACTACCGGCGTCCGGCTGATCTGCTCGCCCAGCCAGTCTCGGGCAATCCGCTGGAAGATTTCCGCATCTCCGCTGCAGAAGAACTGGTGAATCGGACTCTCATCCCCGCGCGCCAGCTGGCCTTTATCGTAGAGGATGGTGCTGATCTCCCGCGCCGTCTCATCCGCCGAGCTGATCAGCTTGACGCCGGGTCCCATCACTCTGCCGATTGGCTCCACCAGGAACGGATAATGGGTGCAGCCGAGAATCAGCGTATCGATCGGCTCGTACTTGATGCCGTTCAGTGATTCGGCCACCGCAAGATGGCTCTCCTCCGAGCGGAATAACCCCTGCTCTACGTAGGGCACAAGCGCCGGGCAGGCTTGGCTGACCACCTGAACAAAGGGAGACAACTGCTTCAGCGCCGCCGTATAGGCACCGCTTGTAATCGTGCCGATGGTGCCGATCACGCCGACCTGTCCGCTCTTGGATGCGCTGATGGCGGCGCGGGCACCGGGGTGAATGACTCCGATCACAGGAATGGCTACCTTGGCGGAGATATAATCAAGCGCTGCTGCCGTTGCTGTATTGCAAGCAATGACGATCATTTTAGGATTAAATTGAATTAAATAGTCCACGATTTGTTCAGTGAACAATTTCACTTCCTCAGTGGAACGGGGTCCGTACGGGGCTCTTGCCGTGTCGCCGAAATAGATGATTTTCTCCCGGGGGAGCTGTCGCATCACTTCCTTGACTACGGTCAATCCTCCTACGCCTGAGTCTAATATTGCTATTGCCTGCTGCACGAACACACCGCATCCTTTAACTCGTTTTGTGTAGCTTATGTAAGGCTGGAATAATGTGTACCAGGATTTCAGCCCCAATTGCAGATATTACCCCATTTGCCGGTACAGTTCAAGTAGGGAAGAAAAGCGGAGGCATAATGCAGACCCACCCGAAGCATGCCGCCACACGCAAAAGCCGCCTCCCGCCTGTGCAGCGGAAAACGGCTCCATACCTTTTATATCAAGCTTAGGACAGCTTCCCTGCGGTTTTGCCATCCTCGATAGCTTCCGCTACAGCAGCATCTGTACCGGTCACAGCTTCGATCTCAGCCTCCACCACTGCCGCTTCTTCAGCAGCCTCATATGCAGCCACCTCGTCACGCACGGCTTCCACTGCATCGGTAACTTCCACAGCCTGCTCCGCAATGCCGCTTACAGTAGCTACATCTGCTTCTTCCACCGCATCCTTGACGGATTTGCTCCATTCCTTGACTTCGCTTACCACCGAGACTACAGCTTCTTTGGCCTTACCGTAGATCTCTGTGGTTTTCTCGCCGGCCTGGCCGGCAATAACCTGAACCTTATCCACAGCTTCCGTTGTGCCTTCGGCAATATCCTTGCGCAGCTCCTTACCCGGCTTAGGAGCGAACAGCAGCGCTGTCACCGATCCCACAATACTGCCGGCGAGTACGCCCCAGAGCAAGCTTTTGTTATCTTTTTTCATCATCAATCTCTCCTTTGGATTCTAAGTGCCTCTGCCCGGCCACCCGGGCGATCGCCTATTTCTGCTATATCATAAGCATAGAGAGGATGTCCTGTGACTGTTCAGCCCTTGATTTCGGATGTTTTCTGCTCGGGGTTCGGCGTGATAGCATACCGGCAGCATTGGCCGCCTTCCGCCATACACTCACTGCGTGTCACCTTCGCTTCCAGCAGCTCCTCGAACAAATGCTGCTCACACTGGCAGGCCTTGCGGTACTGGGTAGCCACCTGACGAATGGGACAATTATACTCCCTCAGTGTGTATGAGCCGTCCTCTTCCTTGCTCCACTCCGCCATATAGCCCCCGGCATTCTGAATGGTTGACAGCTCCGCAACCCGCTCCTCCAGATCACCGCTCTTCATCATCGAACTGTACTGGGCAAGCATCCGCCGCTTGCGGCCTTCAAACAGCATATTGACCGCATCCGCCCCGCTCCCGTGGTCCAGCTCCCGCAGCAGCTCCAGCGCCAGATTATGATAGCTTTTGGGAAAATGATCCTCCGCCCGCTCGGTAAGCGAATATACATGCATCGGACGTCCCATGGCCTGGCGCACAACCTTGGTCTTGGCAAGCGACTCCTGCTCCAGCTGAAGTACATGGCGGCGGACACCCATCTCGGTAATTCCCAATTCCTCGGCAAGAGCGCTGATCGTCAGCGGACCTCTCATCTTCAGCAGCGTCATAATCATCCGCCGGGTTGAACCGCTCTCCTGACTCTTCTTCGCCATAAAGGACGACCTCCTTTCTGTCTGTATGCACACAGCCCCGGCTCAGCTAGCCCGTGACCCCGCTGCCCAGCTCCTGATCCAGATACCTGCGCACCTCGCAGGCGAACTTCTCCAGAATATCCGGCAGCGTCCGGGTCATGGGGTGCAGCTCTTTGCGTTCCCACACGAAATAATCCTGAACCAGCGGCTTGCGCAAGGCGACCAGCGAGGTCAGATCCTCGTAGATCCCGCTGTCTCCCAGCACCTTTTCCTCATGGATAATAGATATAATATCCTCGTAGCTTCCGGCATCACGCATAATGAACCCGTCAATCAGACAGCTGCCCACATCCGTCACGACTTCAACGGCCAGATGTAAGCACCGTTCCTGCACCAGACCCAAGAGCGTACTGCCGTCCCAGGAAGAAGCTGCATGTGCTAGACCTTCATTAAGATCAGGGATCTGTTCAAGAATAACTTCTATTTGCTTCCGGTTGACATAATACACAGCTGACCCTCCACCCTGCGGTATTTAGTGATCTTCCTTAACATGAACTGCCGTTATTTCCCCCGCCTGCCCCGGCGCTTCAGCCAGAACACCATCACGATACACGCCGCCATAAAAACAATCAGATACGTCAATGCTTCCATCGGATACTCAAGCTCACGCATTCCGCTCACCGCTTTCTGTGCTTAATGGGTTCCAGCCTTGCAAGTACGTACAGTCTCAGATCTCGTAATCGACCGCTACCGACAGCTCCTTGACCTCGTTGATATGGGCAATGACTTCCTTGTGAGCCGGATGCACCTGATACGCCTGCAGATCCTCCATCGAGGCCACAACCGTGACCAGGGCGATATCGAACGAACGCTCCGAGTGAATCAGATCGGCCCCGACTTCAATGGACAGCAGCTGCGGAATTCTTCCTTCCATATTACGGAGGACTGCAACAGTCTCTGCGACCTTGTCCGGGGACCGGTCCTTTAATTTGAAGAAAACAATATGCTTGATCATCTATCCCGCTCCCAGCCTGATTAATGTGAAAATGATTACTCAAAATATATCATAAACTGCAGCATTACTGAAACAATCTTGGTTCATGGCCAAAACAGGAGCTTTGCACTCTGGACGAATGCCGTGATGAAATGGTAAAGTCATAACAGCTAAACTAGATGATCCGTCACTTCATTAAATCAGTACACCCGGAGGTATTATGGCTAAAAATCAGCAAGAAACACATAAAATTCAGGCCTGGTCTCTGATCAACCGCAAATATCTTGGACAAGGCGTACGGGTCAAAAGATTTCGCCGCCCCAAACGCAGCCAGATCCGCAACCGCGTTCTGCTGGCCATTCTGATGGCCAAGGACATGAAGCTCTCCCGTCTCGCAGAAGAGCTCTCCGTCTCCTCACGCAGCGTAAGCGCATGGGTATATGAAGGACGCATTCCCTCCAGAACCAATCTGGACAAGGTCTGCCGCCATTTAGGCTATCCGCCCCATATCCTGTTCAATGAAGCTCTTCTGCGGCAAAGTCCGATTGTGTGCCAGCCGACCCCATCCCGTTTCATGAAAAGAACGCTCGCCCATTCACCGCAGCACAACGCGATTCTGACCGGACTCTGCATGGTGTATGATTTCTCGGTAACCGATGTCAGCATCTGGATCGGCGTCCATCCCGGCACCTTCCGCAAGTGGCTGCACCACTGCCATCTGCCTACCCTGGCCCTGCAGGAGAAGGCCGAGAATTTCTTCCGCATTCCGCGGCATATCCTGTTCGCCGACTGCGAGCTGCATTAACCTTCATTAATAGGAAGCTGCAGGAAGAAGTGGGAACACGCACAGCATCAGGTTCACAGTAAGGTCCTTCTCGCCGCAGGGAGGGGCCATGTTGACGTTTCTTTCGCAGAAGGCAGTTACCGTTTGATCGCAAGGATCGTTCTTAGTATGTATTCATGAGTCCCGCCCTGCGGGTTCTGCAACGACTCGGTAAATGAACCTGTCTCCAGAATCTCCGTCCCGGCAAAATGCTCCCGCAAATCGGCATCGCTGAAGAAGTGGGCATATTTATCCTCTTTATATTCAAAGGTGCCCGTCTCCAGCTCTCGTCCGCAGCCGTTATGGGGGTCTTCATCGGAGAAGCTGGTGAAATAGAGCAGCCCTCCAGTCCTGACCTGACTGAGACTCGCTTCAATCAGCCTGCGGCGGTCCCCGGCGAGGAATAAATGCAGAACATCATAGCAGTATACGGCATCCACAGGCTGCCCAAGCTGACGCTCCAGCGCCGAGCCTGCAATAAAGCTAGTTCTCGGGTCCCATGCTGCGCCCAGCTCAAGCGCCGGTTCACTTAATTCTATACCGTATACTGTAAAATCAGCAGAGAACACCTTGGTATTCCGCCCATACCCGGCACCCGGAACAAGCACGGACGATACTCCTGCCTCCTGAAATTTCCGCTTCGCCCATTCTGCCGACAGGCTAGGCTCACTCCCCCAGATCATTCCCTCCTGCGCAAATCTCTTACTCCAATACCCGGTCATGCAGCTCCTTCTTTCCTATTCAGATTATGTATCTATATAGCTGTCCCCTCTTCTCTATCATAGTCCACTCTGCCAGATCCGGCAAAGTCTATGAACACAGCAAAACGGCTGGCTCCTGTAGACCAGAGAGATCAGCCGTCTTAACGTTATAGCATCTATGAAGTTAACAGCCTACCAGCTGGACTTGGTAACGCCGGGAATTTGCCCCTTATGCGCCAGCTCCCGGAAGACGATTCGGGATATTTTGAATGTACTCAGATAGCCACGCGGTCTGCCGGACACGCTGCATCTGTTTTTTTGACGGGTGGCTGAGGAATCCCTAGGCAGCTTCTGCAGTGCCATCACATCGCCCGCCGCCTTCAGCTCTCTGCGCTTGTCAGCGTACTTCGCCACCAGCTCCTGCCGCTTCTGTTCCTTCACAACCTTTGACTTCTTGGCCACTATAGATCAGCTCCTTCGTTCTTATTCGTTCAACGCCTGGATCAGCGCTTCAAGATTCTGCCGCATCAGACTCAGGTAATCGAGATTATGCGCAGCGTCTTCCTCTGTTAATCCTTCGATTGGATTCAGCACAGCAGTCTTGGCTCCTATTTCCTGGGCAATAGTATCGGCGACACTGGAGGAGACCAAGGTCTCGAAAAAGATCGTAGTCACCTTATTCGCCTTGGCGAACTCCACAATCTTGGCCATCTGTGCAGCAGACGGCTCCTGCTCCGGTGACAACCCGGCAATCGGCACCTGAGTCAAGCCATATTGCTGTGCCAGATAACCAAAGGCGGCATGCTGGGTAATAAAGTCCTTACGCTTCGTGTTCTGAAGCCCGGCTCTGAAATCCTGATCCAGCTTCTCCAGCTTGGCAATATAAGCATCGCTGTTAGCGCGGAAGGCGGCTGCATTCCCTGGAAAAGCTGCGGAGAGTGCTGCTTCAATGGTGCGGACCTCCTTGATAGCCATCACCGGGTCCAGCCAGACATGCGGATCGAGACCGCCATGGTCATGGTCATGGTCATGGTCGTGGTCGTGGTCATGGTCTGCTTCACTGACAGCTGTATCATTATGGGAATGGTCGTGACCGCTTCCTTCAGTTGCGGACTCATCATGTTGATGGTCATGGTCGTGATCGTGGTCTGCTTCAGCCGTAGCTTCCTCTTCATGGCTGTGTTCGTGCTCATGTTCGTGTTCGTGCTCTGTTCCTTCAATAACCTGGAGTCCTTTACTCGCCTCTATCGTAATCAGATCACTTCCGGCAGCACCGTCCACAATCTGCTGCACCCAGCCCTCCATGCCTGCGCCATTATAGACAAGCACATCTGCATCCGAAATATCAGCCATATCCTTTGCAGTCGATTCCCAGTCATGCGGCTCGACTCCGGGCGGGACCAGCACCTCCACATTGGCAAGGTCGCCGGTAATGCTTTTCGTGAATTCGTACATCGGGTAAAAGCTAACCTTAATGTTCAATTTATCCGCTGCGGGTACAGATGAAGCTTCGGCCGCAGCCGATGGTGAAGCCGCCGGACTGCTGGTTGAAGCGGCTTTCGTCGCAGTGTTGTTGCCGCAGCCGGAGATCACCAGCATGGCGGTCAGGGACAAGGCGGCAAGCTGACGGATTCTGAATGTGAATGTGGACTTTGCACTCGAATTGGATATTGCTATGGATTTGAATTTCATATGTTGTGAGACCCCTTTTCTTCATTGGCTTGAGATGAATACTGGCTGCGGCTGCGCAGCCTGATCAGCTTCTGTACTGCAATGGCTATCAGCAGAAATACCAGCAGAATGAGTGCAATCGTGCCTCCTGGAGGCGTGTTGATATAGTAGGAGGCTGTAAGCCCGCTGAACACACCGGTCAGCCCCACACTGACGGAGATCATTATGGCTGCCGTGAAGCCCGATGCAATCCGCAGCGCTATAGAAGCGGGCAGCACAATCAGAGCGGATACGAGCAGCACACCCACCACCGGCATCGCTGCGGCAACGGTCATGCCGGTTAGGACGGCGAATGAGAAGGACAACCACCCGGTACGGACACCGCTGATAGCGGCCGTCTCTTCGTCGAAGGTTAGGCTGTACAATGGGCGGCGCAGAATGATGAAATAGAGAAGACCGGCTGCAGCCACCACGGCGATCAGTTTAAGCTGAGTATCACTTACGGCAACGATGGAGCCGAACAGATAGGAGCTGAAGCTCTTGGTCAGATTCTGCTTCAGGCTCATCAGCACGACGGCCAGCGCCAGGCCGGAGGTCATAATAATAGCAACCGGAAGCTCGCTGTATGTACGGTAAGAGCGGCGCAGCTGTTCAATAATCAGCCCTCCTGCTATAGCTACAGCGAAGCCGCTCAGAGCAGGATTCCATCCCAGTACGGAACCCAGTGCTACTCCGGCAAGGGAGACATGAGACAGCGTATCGGCCATCAGTACCTGCCTGCGCAGCATCAGGTAGACTCCCAGCAAGGGTCCAATCAGCCCGATCAGGCCTCCTGCCCAAAATGCGCGTTGCATGAATTCGTAACCAAGCATGTCCAGCCCTCCTGCTCCTTGCGTTCCAGCGTAATCACGGTATCCAGATAGGAACTTGTCTCTTCCAGGCCGTGTGTAACCATAATTACGGTCCGGCCGTGGCGGCTGACATAATGCCGCATCAGCTCATAGAATCCGGTGCGGCTGGCAGCATCCATCCCGGTTACCGGCTCATCCAGTACCAGCACCTGCGGCTGCTGGGCCAGCGCGCGGGCGATGCAGATCCGCTGCTTCTGCCCGCCGGACAGCTCACCGATTCTCCGGTTACGGTACTCCCACATCTCCACCTGCCGCAGGCTGCTCTCGACGAGCGCCTCCTGTTCCTTAGTGAAGCGGCGGAACAATCCCAGCCCTGAATAACAGCCGGAACGGACCAGCTCAATCACCTTGCTCGGAAATCCGGCATTGAAGGAGGCTACCTGCTGCGGCACATACCCGATTGTAAGCCTGCCCCCTCCGGTAATTTCCCGGTTCAGCGTAACCGTTCCGCTCCAAGGCTTCAGCAGGCCCAGCATCAGCTTCAGCAGCGTGGTCTTCGCTGCCCCGTTCGGTCCGGTAATTCCAATGAACTGTCCGGCCTCCAGATCCAGCGACAAGCGGTCAATGACCGGCTCATCCCCGTAACCGAACACCACATCCCTGATGGATGACAAAATCATCGTTCCTCCCCCTCTCTTTCCGGCCCGCTGTGGCGCTGCCATCACGCTCCCGTACCTGATTCCGTGCTCGATCCCGTGCTTGGTCCTACGGCTGCTGCCGTAGTTACTGCCGCGTCTATTGTTAGACACTTGTAATTCGGCCCAACCCTATTCCACGGATTAAACAAACTAAGTATTGATTATTATTCGTAATATTTACGATTATGTTTCAACTTCATTGATATTATCGTAATCATTACGATTTGTAAACCCAAAACCATAAATTAATCGTAATCACACTGATTAACCTTGTTCGATCCGAGTTTTCCGCATACATTCGCATTTGCCCCACGTGCCTTCGTAGCGCCTAATCCCTATTCAGCACAAAGCCGGAATCCGCAGAAAGGATTCCGGCTTTCCAGACTATCATTTACAGAAGAAGTTATTCCTGCCCCGCCGCAACCAGCTCCTCTACATGCCAAGGAAGCGGGTTGTTGAATGCCGTCCAGTCCTGGTTCATCTCCTCTGCGTTCAGCAGGCAGCGGTCCAGGCGGGCTTCTATATCCTCTCGGTTCATCTGAACTCCGATGAAGACGATCTCATTCAGCCGGTCTCCCCACTGCTCGTCCCACTTCGCCAGCACATCAGCTTCCGCAGTCAGCACCTCCTGCTGCTGCTCCTCCGGCAGGGTAGCCAGCCAATAACCGGCGGGACCGAACTGGATCGACGGCCCTGCCTGGCTGATGGTCGCTGCCAGATCACCGCTGGCTGCCAGCCAGACCAGTCCTTTTGCCCGGACAACCTCAGAGGGCCAGTTACTGAAGAAGAAGCTCAGCCGCTGCGGGTGGAATGGTGCTCTCCGGCGGTAGACGAAGGAGGTGATGCCGTATTCCTCAGTCTCCGGTGTGTGTTCCTCCTTGGCAAGCTCTGCGATCCAGCCGGACGACTGGCTGGTCTGTTCGAAATCGAATAATCCCGTATTCAGAATCTCGGATAGCTCCACTTGTGCGTTCACCGTACGGATGATCTTCGCGCGCGGCTGAAGACTGCGCAGAACGGCCTCCAGCTTGTTCAGCTCTACCTCCTCCACGAGATCACACTTGTTAAGCAGCAGCACATCACACGTCTCGATCTGATCAATCAGCAGATCGACGATATCCCGGAAGTCGTCTTCGCCCGCCGTCATATTGCGGTCCAGCAGACTGTCGCCCGAGGCGAAATCATGCCAGAAGCGGTTGGCATCGACCACCGTAACCATCGTGTCCAGCCGGGCCAGCTCCGTCAGGTCGATATCCAGCTCCGGGTTCGGGTAAGTGAAGGTCTGGGCCACCGGGACCGGCTCGCTGATCCCGGAGGATTCGATCAGAATGTAATCGAAGCGCCTCTCCGAGGCGAGATGATTCACTTCACGCAGCAGGTCATCGCGGAGGGTGCAGCAGATGCAGCCATTGGACATCTCGACCAGCTTCTCCTCGGTGCGGGAAAGGCTGCTGCCGGATTTCACCAGATTCGCATCCACATTCACTTCACTCATATCATTGACGATCACGGCCACCTTCAGGCCCTCACGGTTATGCAGAATATGATTAAGCAGTGTAGTCTTACCGGAGCCAAGATATCCGCTTAGCACTGTTACAGGAATTTTATCCATTGTATTCTCCTTGTACTTTATATTTTCATGCTAGAAACACTCCGCAGCTTAGCGGGTCTCCCGGTGCAGTGTGACACGCTTCAGGCGCGGGCAATATTTTCTCATCTCCAAGCGTTCCGGTGTCGTTCTCTTATTCTTCGTGGTGGTATAGTTGCGGTCGCCCGTCTCCGTACAGGCCAAAGTAACGATTACTCTCATTTCAATCAAGCTCCCTTCTATTTAATCGTAATTATTACGATTTACACATTCTACACGCTCCCGCCCTCCGCTGTCAACAGCTGTCCAGGAACTTTTGGGCTCTCTTAGATTCTCTCTTAGATTAGTGTTCTTTCCTGAATAAGCTTGACGTATAGATGGAATTACAAGCGGAAGCGGCTTGGCCGCCTTCTTATGGGGACGGTACTATTGGAGCGGGAGAGTGAGCCATGAAGATACCTGTGATTATACTGAGCGGATTTCTGGGGAGCGGAAAGACAACCCTGCTGCTGAGTCTGCTGAAGGAGAGCCAGCGCAGAGGGCTGAACCCGGGCGTAATCATGAATGAGCTGGGCGCAAAAGATGTGGACGGCTATATCCTGCAGGAGAGTACCGGCACAAGTGTGGAAAAGCTGCTGGACGGCTGCATCTGCTGCAGCCGCAAGGAGGAGCTGCCGCGCAGCCTGACCGCCCTGCTAATGCGCCGCCCGGATATCATCTACATCGAGCTTACAGGGGTAGCTGACCCGGACGAGATCGCGAAGTCGCTGCTGGCACCAGCGCTGGCAGACCGGCTGCAGCTGCACCACGCCATTACACTGCTGGATGCCGAGAATGCACTGGAGTACAGCAGCCGCTTCTCGTCCGACAAGCAGCTCGTCCGCACCCTGCGCAAGCAGATCACCACCGCTGATCTCATCATCGTCAACAAAAGCGATCTGGTAGAACCGGAGACTCTGTGGAAGATTGAGAAGATGGTCTACAAGCAAAATTCGGAATCCGAGATTGTATTCACCCACTACAGCCAGATTAATCTCGCCCCGCTGCTGACAGGCATCGCCGTACGCGAATTTAAGGGCTCTGCTCCCCGGCGCGGTCCCGGCAATATCAGCGGCGCCACCCTCCAGCGGATGAACACGGGCAGTAGGAGCGGCGGCAGCATGGCGGCAGTACATGAGCCTGAATCCGAAACGGACGGCTCTTTTTCCCAAGTGGCAGCAGTGACGTTAACCGTTCCCCCGGCATGGACCGGGAGCCTCCGTCAGGAGGAGCTGGAGCAATTTTTGCGGCAATGGGGCTACAGTCTGCTCCGGGCCAAGGGCCATGTACGACTGGCAGGCCGGGAGTCCGTGCAATTGGTGCAGCTCGCGGGTAACCGTATTTCCTGGGAGGCATCAAGCTACCCGGGCCAGCCTTATATCGTCTGCATCGGTCTGAATCTGGACGAGAAGGCAATCAGCCGCAGCTGGGCGGCCTTATTCAGTTAAGAACCCTCTGCGGGAAGGAGCCGATGAACCTTTGACAACCATTACTCCGTTCAAAATATTGCCGCTGCTCTTTTCCGCCGCTTTTCTGCTCACAGCGGGCAGTCTGTGGCTGCCCGGGCATCTAAGCCTGCTGGACAACGGCTATGTCGACACGTTCAAAACCGCATTCCTCGGCATTCTGCTGGAGGCCTTGCCGTTTGTCCTGCTGGGCGCGCTGCTCTCCTCCCTGCTCCGCGTCTTCGTGCCGGACGAGCTGATCTCACGTTGGATTCCGCGCCGCGCGCTTCCGGCTATTCTCTTCGGCTGCCTGCTCGGAATCCTCTTCCCCGTCTGTGAATGCGGGATGATTCCGCTGGTCCGCCGCCTCATGCATAAGGGTATGCCGCTCTACGTTGCCATCGTGTTCATTCTGTCCGGTCCGATCCTCAATCCGGTCGTTTACGGGGCCACCCTGACAGCCTTCCGCTCCCATCCGGAGCTGGCCTACACCCGGATGGGACTGGCTTTTGCCGTAGCGGCATGCATTGGTCTGATCATCTACGGCACCGTCCGCAGATCGCCGCTGCGCCTGTCCATCCGCCGGGAGGGAAGCGAAGAGCTGCATGACACACTACGCGGGGGCCGGGCGGCGACGATCCTGGTGCATACGTCGGATGAATTTTTTGAGATGGGCAAATTCCTGATCATCGGCTGTCTGCTGACTGCGGGAATCCAGACCTTCATGAATCAGAGCAGCCTGTCCGCCATTGGTGACCGTCCGCTCGGCTCCTACGTGTTCATGATGGGACTGGCCTTCGCACTCTCGCTCTGCTCCACCTCTGACGCCTTCGTTGCGTCCACCTTCCTGCATACCTTCCCGGCCGGGGCGCTGCTCGCCTTCATGGTGCTGGGACCGATGCTCGATTTCAAGAACGCCCTGATGCTGCTCTCGCTGTTCAAAACCCGATTTGCCCTGTACCTGTTCTTCCTCATTATAGCGGCCGTCTTCACCGGCTCCGTACTCGCTTCATTCTGGCTGTAGCTGCCCTGAAATTCCGATTATCTGGAGGAGGATCTGCATGAATAGCTCCGGAAGCATCCGGTTTCACTATGTACTCAGGGCGGTTATTCTGCTCGCCTTCGCCCTCTATATCGGACATCTGGTCCAGCAGGATGCCCTCCATTATTATGTTGCTCCCAAGCTGGCCCGCTGGATCAGATTATGCCCGGTTCCGCTCTCCCTGATGGCGCTCAGCCTCGGGCTCCAAGCTGTGCTTGGCAGAAGCTCTGCCCTCTGCGACTGCGAGCACCGCCTGCCCCGTTCATTCCTGGGCAGCTCCGCGCTGTACAGCCTGTTCCTGCTCCCTTTGTTGCTCGGGTTCCTGCTGCCCGACCGGGCACTAGGCAGTGCCGCAGCGGCCAAGAAGGGCCTTGCCCTGTCTTACACTGCCGTTGAGCCCGGCACCAGGGCTAGCTTCACACCGGCCAACCCTTATGAGGCCGAATTTGCAGAGCTGGCAGGACAGCTCTACAGGCAGCCCGTCATCCCTGTATTCCCTGAGATTTTCTCGGAAACGCTGGGTGCCCTTAATCTGTACAAATCACAGTTCGAGGGTAAGGAAATCTCTGTATCAGGCTTCCTGTACCGCGAGCCGCAGGGGTCCGGTCGATCCGGCTATGCAGTCAGCCGCTTCCTGGTCCAATGCTGTACGGCAGATGCCACCCCCTTCGGCATTCTTCTTGCACCGGGTACACAAATAAGCCTGCCCGCCGATACCTGGATTGAGGTTCGGGGCAAGCTTCATGTGACGTCCCATGAGGGCGTAGAGACTCTGCAGATCGCTCCGCAGAGCATAACCGCAGTGTCAGCAACGTCCACACCTTATGTGTACACGAACGCCGATGCCGCAGCGGCATGGAAAGAGCTGCAGCCTTGACTAGATGACCGCGTCCAGCGCATCGTCATCCTCCAGCGAAGACTCCGGATTGGAAATCTCCACCAGGAGACGGGCCGGAATGCAGATAATCTGCTGCTTCGGCCGGGAGATGAATCCCATGTCCAGCGCAATGGTCAGCGGAGCATCCGAATAGGTCATCTGAATACCATAATCGTATACCTTCAGCGTGTTATGACCATATCGGGTGCGAATATCAATAATCTGCTCTTCCTTGGTCAGCTGGACAGTCTTGTAGGCTTTGCCGTTCACGGTGATTACGGCCTCCAGCTCCCCTTGCTTATACGGATGATTGTGGTTAGAGAACCACTTGTAGCCGTAGATGGAACCGGCGGCCAGCAATACAATGAGAATCAGCAGGAAATCTCCGCGCTTCATCGTTTTCACTCTATTGACCCTTTCGCTTACCGTTATATATTCGTAATGTTTACGATTTATATAATAGTAATGCAGACAAGGGAAAGCTGTCAACGTGAATAGCGCTTGCTTTGCCTGCCAACTATCCGGCCTTTTATATTACTAGACTATCTGCGGATGCTTCCGGACCATTCCCTCAGCACTCTGTCCAGCTCATCTCCACGGATCGGCTTGGGAATAAAGTCCTGCATCCCTGCCCGGAGGCACATCTCTTCATCTTCCTTGCGGGCAAAGGCAGTAGCGGCAATAATCACCGGGGACAGCCCCATCGCCTCGCGGATCTGCCGGGTGGCTTCAATCCCGTCCATGCCCGGCATCTGAATATCCATGAACACCAGATCATAATGCCGGGACCGTACAGCTTCTACCGCCTGCTCGCCGTTCACTGCCAGGTCAGAGGTGTAGCCGCGCTTTTTGAGAAAAGTCTGCAGGATCTGCTGATTCACCGGATGATCCTCCGCGATAAGAATGGACAACGGCCCGTATTGACCCTCGGGATAATCCAGATTGAAAATCCCACTCTTATACTCCTGAGTGGCAGCGACTCCTGCCAGCAGCGCTTGGCCCTGCTCCTCCACCGAATACATCACGCCGATGGTGAAGTAGAACTCCGAGCCTTCTCCTTCGACGCTGTTCACACCGATGGCGCCATCCAGCAGCTCCACCAGCTTCTTGCTGATCGCCAGACCCAGTCCCGTCCCGCCGTACTTGCGGTTGATCGAAGGGTCCAGCTGGGAAAAGGACTGGAATAACAGGTTCTGGCTGCCCTGCGGAATGCCTATACCGGTATCGGTTACCGAGAACCTCAGAATCAGCGAGCCTGGCTCCCCGGCAGCCTCCAGCTTCACGCAGACGCTGACCTCGCCTTCTTCCGTGAACTTGACCGCATTGCCGACGAGATTCACCAGCACCTGCCTCAGCCTGGTCTCGTCGGTGATGACAACAACCGGAATATCGGGCTCAATATGGCTGCGCAGAACCAGCCCTTTCTCCTGGATACGCGGATAGAATAGCTCACAGACGTTCTGAACGACCTGCCGGATATCGACCGGCTGCAGATCCAGCGTCATCATGCCGGATTCAATTTTGCTGAAATCCAGCACCTCGTTGAGAATATGTACCAGCGCGGCACCGCTTTTATTAATAATCTGGGTGTAATACTGCTGTTCCTCCGTAAGCTCTGTTCCCGACAGAAGATCGGCCATCCCGATAATTCCATTCATCGGCGTACGCAGCTCGTGGCTCATAATCGCCAGGAACTCCGACTTGGCCCGGTCAGCCTTCTCCGCAGATTCCTTGGCACGCTCCACAGCCTTCTCCTCAGTGATATCCCGGAAAACAACCACCGCCCCCTTGTGCTCTCCGTTATCATACAATGCTGTCATCCGGTATTTGACCAGGAAGCTGGAGCCATCCTGACGCCAGAAGATCCCTTCCTGCTCCTGCTCATAAGAGAGGTTGGTCTTCAGCAGCTCCGCCAGCGTCCGGTGTCCTCCGGGATACAGCTCGCCGTCCATCCAGGTCTGCGCTATCGTATGCAGCTTGATATTGCCGGCCAGCTCACCCGGGTTATATCCGAGCATGACCGACGCAGCGGGGTTGATAAATACAGTCTCCCCCTCCAGATTCATGCCAAAAATCCCCTCAGACACGGAGTTCAGGATCAGCGCATGCTCATAGCTAAGCTTCTCAATCTGCTCCAGATAGCGCTTAGGCTCTGTAATATCACTGGTAATGGCGAATACGCCGACCACTTCAGAATCAATGAGCATAGGGACATAAATCATCCCTACCTCCACCCTCTCGCCGTCGTGACGGATCACCCGGGTATCGAAGGTCTGGGCCATGCCTCCGGCTGCCGCCAGAAACCGCATATTCACATGCTCCAGCTCATCCTCTTCAATAATCTCACAGTAACTGGAATGCATCAGGGTCTCCCTGCTGTATCCTGTCAGCTGCTCCAGACTGGCATTCATTGACTGTATGTATCCCTGAAGATCCATGGCACTGATGGCAGACGGGTTATATTCGAAAAGCGACTTATACCGGTTCTCGCTCTCACGGAGCTGCTCCTCCATCCGCTCGCGCTCGGTCACATCCTGCACCATCCCGCGGATCAACTGAACCTTGCCGGAGGCATCCAGGATTACCTCCCAGTGTGCGTAGATAGACTTACGTTCCTCGCTGCCCTTCACTCTGAAAATCGCCTCACCCTTAGCCCCGGACTTCAGCGTATAATGCAGCTCTTCGCGCAATCTGTCCAGGTCCTCCGGCACTACACAGTCAAGCAATTGAGTATAATGGACCACGGTATGATTTCCGCAATTCCCGCCTAATTCAAAGATAGCCATCAGCTGGCTGGAGACGATCAGCTGATCATATACGGAATTCCACTCCCAGGAGCCCATTTGTCCTAACTCCTGCGCAGCAGCCAGCATATCTTCAACCTTCTTCCGCTCGGTGATGTCATGGGCAATCGTCAGGATCTGCCGCACTTCGCCTTCACGATTCCGCACCACCTGGAAGGAGCTCTGTGTCCAAAGATAATGGCCGTCCTTATGCCTGACCCTGCGTGTAAAGGTGTCACTGTCAGAGTAGAGCTTGCCCGGCTCGGTCATTTCCAGCGCATCCGCTTCATGGTAATAATCCGTTTTGTTGCGGCCGATCATCTCACTTGCCGGGTAGCCGAGCAACGTTTCGACTGACGGGGAGACGTAGCGCAGCGTTCCATCGGGATCGGCGAATGAGATCATGTCCGGGGTGTGCTCCGTAATCAGCTCGAAGAGCTGGCGATCCTCCTCTATCTTCTTCTCCGCCAGCTTGCGCGCGGTAATATCCGTCATCTCCGCAACCAAATGGGAGGGACTTCCAGTCTGTTCATCAATGATCAGAAAAAGATGCAGGGCAACCCAGAGCATCTCACCATTCTTATGTACGAACCGCTTGTCGGTATCTACAGCCATATCAGGACTGTTTATTAAAGCATTCATAATCTGCCCGTGATCCAGGGTAGCCCCTTCATCCGGAAAGACGATATCCTGGTAACGCAGCTCCTTGAGTTCGGTCTCAGTGTATCCCAACATCCCGCAGAGCGCAGGGTTGGCCATGAGCATAGTACCATCCGTAATGGCTACTGCCGCATATCCTATTGAGGACCGCAAGTACAAGTGCTTAAATAGAGTGTCGGACAAAGCTAGAGCCTCCTCTGAGAAAATGGGGGACATAATTTAGTAACATTATACCTTTTTTTCGGAAATTATGCTCCAGACCTAAAGTCCCGCTAATGAAGATACACAGGGTAAGCTTGCCGCTGGAAACGTGCATATCCACATACAAAAAAACCGCCCTGGTCACTTTCATGACATCAAGGCGGTGGTTATAGGTTAGTCCAGTCTCCTGAATTCGTTACTTGGCCCTTCTGGGAATTCTCACCGCCACTGTTGTGCCCTGGCCGATTTCGCTGTGGATCGTGATCCCGTACGCCTCGCCAAAATAAATCCGGATTCTCTCCTGGGCGTTGAACAGTCCATACGATTTGGATTGCCTGCTTAATACCGTATCCATCGTCTCCTGAGTCATTCCCGGACCGTTGTCTTCAATGCTGAATACAATCGTATCTTCCTCGAAGCCAGCCCGCAGGCTGATCCTGCCGCGCCCCTCCCGCTTGTTGTCCACGCCGTGCTCAATCGCATTCTCTACAATAGGCTGCATAATCAGCTTGATCATGTGATAGCCCAGCACCTCCGGGTCCACCTCGTACACTACATCGAAGCTGTGGTCATGCATAATCAGCTGCAGATCAATATAAGATTTCGTATTCTCCAGTTCATCCTGAACGCTGATGACATCCTGCCCCCTGTTCAGGGTCGTCCGGTAAAATTTGGAGAGGGTTGTGGTGATTTTACTGATGTCATACGCTTTAATGCTTATAGCCTTCCAGTTGATCAGCGACAGGGAGTTATAGAGGAAATGCGGATTGATCTGAGCCTGAAGCGCTTTCAGCTCCGCGTCCTTCTGCACAACCTTGCTGCGGTAGACTTCATTGAACAGCTCATTCAGACTTTGCAGCATATCCTTGAACCGTGAGGTCAGCTCGCCGATCTCGTCATTGGAATCGACCACAATATCCACATGCAGGTCCCCACGGGTCACCCTTTTCATCGTGCGGTTCAGACGGTAGATCCTTCTCACGAATGCATTCGACAACAGCCAGACCGCAGGCACCAGAATCAGCAGGCAAATCCCGACCGTGAGCATGGTGGCGCGGAGAATCGTCTTGGCATCGACACCGATCGAGTTCTTGGGCATATAAAAGACAAGCTTCCAGCCCGTCACGCCCAGCGTCTGGGAGATGACGATGAAATCGCTCGCGCGCTCTTCCGCTGCCTTAGCCGATTCAAAGGACGGCAGCCCGTTGTGATAGTCATACACAGGCTCCCCCGCTCCATTCTCGACCAGGACGCCGTACTCACCGGAGACCACATTGGTCAGACCCGCAAACATATCCTTGCTGTCAAAGCCTAAGTAGATCAGGTTGTCATACTGCGTTCCCGAGCCGCCCACCATTCTCCGCACTGCGGACAAGGCCGTACCCTCCTTGATCCAATGCGTCTGGCCGCTGGCCATCGCCGCTTCATACCAGGGCTTCCCGGATACGGTGCTAATCGGCAGAATCGTATTCTTCCGTTCCGTGATGTTGTTCCCTGTATACACCGTCAGCTGGCGAATCTCTTCGTTCAGGAACAGAAGCGTATTGAACAGCGGCTCCACGATGGTGTTCAGATCATTGTACATATAGTAATAATTGTCCGAGTAATCATTGTTGAAGACGGACACTACACTGGAGTTAAAGGTGAACGAGTCCAGCGCGGCATTGAGCTTGCTGAACTTATAATCCAGATTGGCGGCGATCTCCGACACATTGTCGGTTAAGGTCAGCCGGGCCTGCTGAACGAGCAGACTCCTGGATTGATCATACGAATACCAGCCAAGCACACTGAGCGGAATAATGATAACGAGCAAATAAGAGACAAACAACTTATGCTTAATTCTTAAATTCCTGATGAACCGGCCTGGGCGCTCCAGATCTACCCCTCCTGTCTTAAGCCTCTTGTCCTTATAACGTAGCATTGCCCCCGGCAAATAACAATCTGTAAAAGCGGCGGCCCGCCGCATGAGCCCTGCCCCGAAACAACAAAGGGGTGTCCCCAGCCGTTTCCGGCTTACAGGACACCCGCTTACATGCAGTTTACGCTTACTCTTTGACGGCGCCGAGCACGATTCCGCTGACGAAATACCGCTGCAGAAACGGATAGATCAGCATGATCGGGATCATCGAGACCATCACCTTGGCCGCATTGAGCAGTTGGCTCGACATATTCGACAGACGCTTGATCTCTTCCGGGTCAGTGGTGTTCATAATCGAATTCACGCTGATAATCAATTGCTGGATATACGTTTGCAGCGGCCAATTCTCCTTGTGGTTCATCAGGATCATCCCGTCAAAAAACGCATTCCAGTGACCGACGACCGAGAACAGGGTGACTGTTGCCAGTGAGGGCAGGGAGATGGGGATAAAAATCGTCACCAGCGTTCTCCACGCCCCCGCCCCGTCCATCCCGGCAGCCTCCTCCAGCTCCTTCGGAACGCCCTTGAAGAAGTTCATCAGCAGAATCACATTAAATACCGGAACGGCGGTAGGCAGCACAAGCGCCCAGATGGAATCGAGCAGCCCGTACGTATTGATCGTCATATACCACGGGATCAACCCGCCGTTGAACAGCATACAGAAGATAACGAACCACATATAGATATTTCTGCCCGGAAAATGTTTGTTCGATTTCGATAAAGGATAGGCCATCAGCACCGTAACCAGCAGATTGATGGCTCCTCCGAGCAGCACCCTTTTCACAGATACGCCAAAGGAAATGAAGAAGCTGCGGTCACTGATTACCGACTTATAGGCTTCCAGATTGAAATCAACCGGCCAGAAGAAGACCTGACCCGACATGGCCGCCACCTTGCCGCTGAACGAAATAGCCAAGGTATTCAGTACAGGGGCCAAGGAGAGAAAAGCAATCACGGTTAGAATACAATAAATCACAATATCAACAGTCCGGCTGGTTCCACGGATCACAGCAAATCACCTCTGTCAGAAAATACGGTAGTTGGCAAACCGGGCAGCCAGACCATAGGAAGCGGCAATCAGCACAAAGCTTACGACCGATTTGAGCAGGCCTACCGCTGTTGCCAGTCCATACTGGATTTCAAGCAAGCCTGAACGGTATACATAAGTATCAATGATATCCCCCGACTCATAGACAATCGGATTATACAGGTTGAGAATCTGCTCGAAGCCCGCATTCAGCACATTGCCGAGGCTTAAGGTCGCCAGCAGAATCACCGTGGTCATCAGACCCGGAATCGTAATATTGGTTAACCGCTGGAACCGGTTCGCTCCGTCAATGGCGGCTGCTTCATACAGATTGGTGTTGATGGAAGTCAGGGCAGCGATATAGATGATCGTATTGAAGCCGAATTCCTTCCATACATCGCTCGATACGATCACAAAGCGGAACCAGTGATTGCTCTGAAGGAACATAATCGGATCGCCGCCGAACCACTGCATCATCTGATTGATAATGCCGTCCAGACTAAGCAGGTTAATCAGCACTCCTGAGAGAATGACCCAGGACATGAAATGGGGCAGGTACACAATCGTTTGGATGGTGCGCTTGAATTTAATATTCGCCACTTCATGGAACAGCAGTGCAAATACAAAGGGAACGGTCAGTCCGGCAATGATCTTCATCAGTGCAATGCTCAGGGTGTTGCCGAGAATCAGCCTGCTGTCCGGCAGGCTAAACATATACTCGAAATTCTCCCAGCCCACCCATTCAGAGTGGAAGATGCCCAGTGTAGGCTGAAAGTCCTGAAAGGCAATCACGATTCCGAACATCGGAACTACACTGAATGCTATGAGCAGCAATATGCCGGGGAGCAGCATCAGGTGGTAATTCCAGATAGAAGCTCTGCTTCTCATGGTGACTCAACTGCCTCAGCAACCTCTTTGGTGATTTCTTCCCCTCCGATGCTCTTCCAGGTCTCCACGAACTTGTCGAATTCTTCAAGGGGAGAAGTGCCGGTAATGATTTTCAAAAAGGTCTCGTTTTCGAGTTTTTCCAGATTGGCTCCCTTTTTAAGCATCGCTTCCGTCTTGCCGTAGAACACAGGCTCCACCTTCACAATTTCTTTCGCTCCGGTGATGGAGGCGGCAGTATAAAAGGCCAGTGAATCGGCATAAGCCGGAATATCCTTTTTCGGATTTTCATTATTCTTCAAGACCGCCTTGACTCTCGGCAGGATGCGGGCCGGCAGACCGTCCAGATTCTTATCCTTAATCACCTTCTCGTAGATCGGCACATCGCGTGCCAGGGAATCCTGATAATCCAACTGCACATTAATCGGATAATTGAGCCAGCCTACACCCAGATCCTTATACAGCTCCTGCGCTGCCGGATCAATCAGGCGGATGCCTTCATACTCCACGCTGAGCATTTTCAAGGCGGCCTCGGGATGCTCCGCCTTCTTGTTCACCACCATGAAGGTTCCCGACGGCGTGGATGGCACGATATTCCGTTTGCCGTCTCCGTCCAGCGGTACAGCCAGCGGCACCCAATCCGCTTCCGGGTTGGCCTTCACCGCATCAGACAACGCCCAGCCTCCGAACCAGGGGGCAAACAGGATACCGGCCCGGCCGCCTGACACCAGCCCGGCATTATCCTCGTATTTCCGGGTCAAGAACTCTTTGTCAATCAACCCGTCCGCGTACATCTCTCTCAGCTCAGAGAGCGCCTGCTTGGTCTCTGGAGTCGTGGAGCCGTAGATGATGTTTCCTCCCTCATCCTTGAACCAATTCTTCGGATAGGCATGATTGGCATTGAAGATCGGATCGAAGGTGAAGAAGCCGCCGTCTGCGACCACACTTTTATCGCCAAGCAGACCAACGGTATCCGCTTTCCCGTTACCGTCAGGGTCCTGCTCCTTGAACGCCTTAATCACAGTCTTCACTTCATCCATGGTACGGGGCGTCTCAAGCTTCAGCTTGTTCAGCCAATCCTGGCGTATCCACAGGAGCTGATAATTGCCGTCGATGTTGGTATTGGGCAGCGCCATCAGCTTGCCGTCGATTCTTCCGGTGTTCAGCACCCGGTCTCCCGTGTAGGAGTTGTAATAATCCTTAATCAGCGGAGAGGCATATTGATCGTATAATCCGGTCAGATCGGCCAGCATACCCGCTTTCGCCATTCTCTTGAATTGCTGCTCATCCACCACCAGAATGTCAGGCAGGGAGTTGCTTGAGATCGCCAGGGTAACCTTCTGGTTATACGCATCCTGGTCCTCCACCGAGAAATCGTATTTCACCTTTACATTCAGGCGGTCCTCGACATATTTCAGATACTTGTTATTCTCCAGCGTATCTCCTGCCGGCAGGTTATTCCCCGATACGCCCTGTCTCCCCAGAGACACGGTAACGGGTTCTTCATATTTGCTGAAGGGTCCATCGTCCTCTTTGGCGGTGGCGGATGGTTCATTGCCTCCGGCATTCGTGGACTCACTGCCGGCGGGGGCAGCAACCTTTTCCTCCTCAGAACTGCTACCGCAGGCCGCCAACACTCCCAGCACCATTACCATGGACAGCAGCAAGGCCATAACACGAATTTTCTTCAATCTCATAGATGCCCCTCCCAAACTTTGTTATAAAACGCTTTCATGCTTACAGTTAAATTGTAAATTAGCCTGGAAGGGAGCGAAATCCCAAATTCTTTGGATACGCGTCAATTAATTTGGAAGTAAAAAGCACCCGCAGGTGCTCTCCAAGAAGTCGTACTATTATTCGTTCAGTATTTCACGATATTTCTGCGGACTGATGCCGTAATATTTTTTAAAGGTCTGGCAGAAGTAGGAGGAGCTCCAGTAGCCGGCATGTTCGGCGATATCGACGATTTTCATATTGGTGCTGTCCAGTAAATGCCGTGCCCGTTCCAGACGCTGCTGAGTGATGAATTTGATCAGGCTCTGCCCGGTTTCTTTCTTGAACAAATGGCTCAGGTAGCTGGGATTGAGCGATACGCGTCCGGCGATGACCTCCAGACTGATATCCTCCCTGAAATCCTTCTCCACAATCCGGATGACCTGCTGGACAATATGGCGTTTGCTCTCATCGGGAGGGCCGTTGTCCGGTTCTATTTCCGAGAGCGCCTGCAGCAGCACTTGCTTCACCTCGAGAATCGAATCGCTTTTGAAGATACGCTCGACCGTTTGCTGGAAATCCGCCTTCTGTCTGCGGGCCGATTGTTCAAACGCATTCCGCACCAGGTCCGAACACAGATACTTGACATAGATTGCAGAAGAGCCGCCGTTTCGGCTCAAGTGGCTGAACAGAAGCTCAATGCTTGTGGCAGCGCCTGCATATTCCCCATGGTGAATGAATTGGTTGATATCGGCCATCAGCGTCTCGGTGCTGACAAATTCCGGGACGCGGCCTGCCAGATCATCTCCGGCAAACAGCACCATCGTATCCTCAAAAAAGAATTTGTAGTCCAGCGTCTGCTCCATCTGCTCATAACACGCTGAAATCTCCTGCCAATCGGAGATCACGGGGCTGTATACGATGCAGCAATGCCGGTAAAAGCGTTCCGCGATCCGCTCCGATAGCGCTTCACCCATCTCCCTGATCCTCTTCTGTCCGCCGCTGCCTGGGCAAGGGACCATAAGCACACTTTGATATTCATTCAGGTTCAGCAGCTCATATTCACCGGCTGTAAGCTGCTCTGCCGCTTGCTCAAATGCCTCGTAGCTGCGGTCAAAGAAACGCTCTTTGAAATCAATCAGCAGCAGAGCGGCCGGCTGCCCTCCGAACGGCAGAGCAGCAGCATCCGCGATCACCTGAACCCCGTTCAGCACATCGGTCAGCCACTTCTCCCTCTCATACTCCAGGCCCTTGTGATACCCCTGCATCATCTCGGCAGTGCGGCGCTGCTGGGTAGCCTTATCTGCGCATTTCTGTATCACGCCTGACATCACCCCGGCGAATTCCTCGATATCAATCGGCTTCAGCAGATAACTGGAAGCATTGGTATAGAGCGCCCGGCGGGCATAGTCAAATTCCCCGTAGGCACTGTAGATAATAATTTCCAGGGAGGGCTGCGCCAGGCTGGCCTGCTCCGCCAGCTCCAGTCCGCCCATGAAGGGCATTTTGATATCTGTGAGCAGGATGTCCACCGGGTTCAGACGAAGATACTCCAGCGCCTTCTCCCCGTTCTCCGCTTCGGCAACCCGCAGCTCGTAGTTCATGTCAGCGATCAGCCCCCGGATGCCGTCCCGTTCAATTTTCTCATCATCCACAATCAATATGGTAAACATAGAGTTCCCTCCTGATGTCTGATAGAATCATAAGCAAACGTTATCCATTCATTGAAGCCTACACCATGAGGAGGTCCCGCCATGCGCCTGGCGTACCGCAAAGCCAATGCACTTTTGAATCAGCATATCTCAAATATCAGTGACGGACAAACCTCATTTCATATTCATTACTGGGGCTTCATGCCGAATCATTATAATAATTCCCTGCACCGCCATTCTTTTTTTGAAGTCTGTTATGTCCAGCAAGGAACCGGCTCTTACCAGGATGACGATGCGCTCTACCCTCTGGAGCCAGGAACCCTGTTCTGCTCGCGTCCGGGCATCTGGCACCAGATCCGCAGTGAGCAGGGGCTGGTCCTGTTCTTCATTGCCTTTGAAATCGACGAGGCCTTAAGCTCTGCGGACGGTCGCAAGCCGTTTCAGGATATTGCCACCGGAGATCAGGCCATAGCTCCGCATGAAGCTGCCGCACTCTCTGCCCGAATCTGGCGGACTCTCTTCAGCCTGGCAGAGAGCGAAGCGCCCGTGTCCCGGCTGCCGATGAACCATCTGGCGCTTGCCCTGCTGCACTCCTTCCCGCAGGCGTTCTCCCCCGAACCCCATCTGCAGGCCGGGACCATGAAGGAGGACAGCGGGGAGCACCGCCATTTGGAGCGGGCGAGGCGCTATATCCGCGACAATCTGTCCTCCCCGCTGCACATGGCCCAAGTCGCCCTGGAACTGGATATCTCTCCGCGCCATCTGTCGAGGATCTTCCAGGCCTGCCTGGGCCAGACTTTCGTCCATTATATTCAGGAACGAAGAATCCAACAAGCCAAGGATTGGCTGCTGCACACCGATTTGCCCATCAAAGACATCGCCGAGCGCTGCGGCTTCGAGTCTGTGCACTATTTCACCCGCGTATTCACCAAGCAGCTTGGTGTCTCCCCCGCCCGGTTCCGCAGAGCGCAGTTTGCAGACGGAAGACAGAATCTGAACTAATCATCACCAAATGTCCGGATTGTACAAAAAATCAGACGCCGTATTCAAAGATAATTCCGCAAGGACTCCTTACAATGGTTGTAAACCCTTAGAAGGAGTGAGTTCCCCATGTTTGTTAAACGACCAGTCAACCTTGTACGCAGCCCCATTCCTGTTCCGCAGGACGACATCTCCTTGGCTGCTCCTCCCGCAGTGCTCCGGGAAGGCTATTCAGCGATTGCCGCTTCCCTGCTTCAGCTCGCCAGTGAGAAGGGAAGCGGCAAGCTGCATGTTGCTTTTGACGGAACCCACGGCGCCCCGTTTCAAACCGTTCTGCAGCGGGCAGTGGATGCGCTTGAGCAAGCGGGTCATTCAGTGTCCCTCATCGGCTCGGGCAGCTATCTCAAGTCAGGCGAAGAGCTGCGGGAGTTTTTTGCCGCCAATATTACGGAGAACCGCGCCTTCGGCTATTTCACTGACGGAAGTATAGAGGATTATTTCCGGGACGGGGCCAGGGAAGAAGCCGCCCGCAGGCTGGATGAGGCAGAGCCGGGTGCGGATTCGGCTGCATTCTGTATCGTTTTTGGCCCGGGGGCATACTGGCTTGGAGAGGGGCGGTTCGATCTTTCCTTCTATCTGGATGTCTCGCGTGAATACCAGCAGGCCGGCCACCGGCAGGAGCTGCTGAGTTTCGGCCTCAACTGGAACCGGGATGCCGTGGAGAAATATAAAATCGCCCTGTTCGTGGAATGGCCTATTCTCGAAACCTACCGCAAACAAATCCTGGACCAAATGGATTACTATATCGACCTGAATCAGCCGCAACAGCCGGTCATGACTGCAGTGCCATCCCTGCGCCGGATGATCTCGGATATTGCCGGGTCACCGCTGCGGGTGAAGCCTTTTTATGCACCGGGGGTATGGGGCGGACAATTCCTCAAACAGCTGGCCGATCTGCCGGAGGATTGGGTGAACTGCGCCTGGAGCTTCGAGCCGATTGCCCCCGAGAATTCCATACTTGTAGGGTATGAAGGCAAAGAGATGGAGATTCCGTTTCTGCTGGTCATGCAGCAGGAGCATCCAGCGATTCTGGGGGAACGTCTGACGGGCTTATTCGGAGATTATTTCCCGATCCGCTTCAACTATCTGGACACGATGGACGGTGACAATCTGTCCTGCCAGGTCCACCCTACCCAGGACTATATCCGCAGCCGGTTCAATGAATTCATGGCCCAGCAGGAATCCTATTACATCATGGAGCAGCAGGGGGATTCCGGGGTCTATCTGGGACTGACTGAAGACTGCCTACCTGAGCAGTTCCGCCATGAGGTGCAGAAGGCTCAGGAGACAGGCATCCCGCTGCCGCTGACCGATTATGTCAACCGTTATGCGTCCCGGAAGGGCGAGCTGTTCCTGATCCCGCCCGGAACCGTTCATTCCGCAGGCAAAGACAATCTGGTGCTGGAGATTTCCTCGACCACCTGGTGGTTCACCTTCAAAATCTATGATTTTCTGCGCAAGGATCTGGATGGCAAACCCCGGCCGATCAACATCGACTTCGCCTTCGACAATATTGACTTCACGCAGAAGACCGCCCGGGTTGAAGAGCAGCTCATCTCTTCGCCGGTGCTTTTGCAGCAGCAAGGGGAGAATGAAGAGTATGTGCTGGGACAGCGCAGTGATCTGCTGTTCTATGTCCACCGTGTTCATCTGAAGGATACCTGGAAAGACGATACACGCGGCGAAATGACCATGTATAACCTCGTTGAAGGAGAGTCTGTACGGATTGTGTCAGCTGCGGACGAGGCTGTATTTGTGGAGCTTCATTATGCGGAATCGTATATTCTCCCGGCTGTACTAGGGGAATACACTATCGTCAATACCGGTTCCGGCCCCTGCAAGCTGATCAAGGCCGGTGTCTCCGCAGCATGGGATGTGAGTCTCCTTGAGCCGTGATATCGTACTTGCGCTGGATGTGGGCGGAACCTTTATTAAGACCTGCGTGCTAGAGGACGGCCTTCCGCTGCAAGGCAGTGACATGGAATTCCCCGCCCTGGCTGACCGGGACCGGGAAACGATCCTTGACCATTTCATGTCTATCTTTCAGGCCCAGTACAACCTGTATCAGCATAGGTACCGGGACGCTGTAACGGACTGCCGCTATCATATCGGGATGGCTTTTCCCGGCCCGTTCGATTACAGGCAGGGCGTCTGTCTGATCCGGGGGCTTGGCAAATTCGAGGCGATCTACGGGCTGAATCTGGGCCAAGCCTTACGCGCACGCTGGCCCGCTGGCAGCTCCCGGGAGGCCGGCACGCTGCCGGACATGGATATCCGCTTCGAGAATGACGCCCGCCTGTTTGCGCTGGGAGTCAGCGCCGAATTCCCGCGTGAGCGGTTCATGGCCTTGACGCTAGGAACCGGACTCGGTTCCGCCTTCATCGACAGCTCCCGGATCATGGAATCCGGGCCGGGCATCCCGCCGGACGGCTGGCTGTATGACCAGCCTTATCTTGACGGCAGGGCGGATGATTGGCTCTCCAGGAGAGGCATCCTGAAGCTGGCCCGTGAAGCGGGGATTGGGGAGGCGGGGCTTCCGGGAGCAGACATGGATGTGAAGGAGCTTGCCCATGAAGCCAGAGAGGGGAATGCTGCCGCACGCGGGGTATTCGCCGAATTCGGAGCCCGGCTCGGGGAGCTGCTCCAGCCTTACGTGGACGGCTACCGGCCGGACTTCATCATGCTGGGCGGGCAAATCTCCCGAAGCCATGACCTGTTCGGGCCTGCTCTGCTGGACCGCCTGCGGAGGCCTTCCTCCCCCGCCTTGACCGTCCGCACGGCAGAGCATGTTCTCGCCTATACCTTCCGGGGCATTGCCCGGATGTTCAGCGAGGGATAGGCGGGGGCATCGTCATATGCTTCGTGGCGAGCTTCACTGTGCGTTTCGCCATGTGCTTTCGCCGTGCGCTTCGCGGCGAGCTTCACCGTGCGCTTTCGCCGGGCGCTTCGCCATGCGATTCGTCGTTGCACCCGTCCAGCTCAGGATCACAGGTGGAAAAACGTATCTTAATTGGCCCATTTCGGAGGGATGTACGGAAGCAAGTGGATAAACTACATCTGCTATTGTGCGTTTTCGCTGCTTGGGGTGAAATCGGAGAATTTAAGTGCTGTTTATACAACTGTTGCCGCCGCAGGGTCCCATCGCCCATCAACAAGTGTACAAAATCCAACTATTTCCGGTATCGTGCCAGCGAGAAATAGTTGGATCATGGTGAGGGCGCTACCCTACGGAGAGCCTTCCCTGAACCTGGCCGGAGTGACTCCATGGTAATTACGAAACGTCTGGATAAAATAGGTCGAGCTTCTGTAGCCCAGCTTCTTATAGATATCGACGATCTTCATATTCGTTGTACTCAGCAGCTCGACGGCTTTGTCCATTCTCACCTGCGTGATGTACCGGATGAGACTTTGGCCTGTCTCCTTTTTGAATAAATAACTGAGGTAACTGGGGGTCAAATAGACCCTCTCCGCAATGGCCTCCAAAGAGAGATCCTGATCGTATTCCTTGTCGATTACATCTGTAATGGTCCGGATCAGCTTGAGATTGGCGGCCTTCTTCGGGCTCACTCCGCTGCCGTTATCCATGAGGGACAGAATCGCAAACATGTGATCCTTCAAGTCCTGAAGGGAAACGGTCTTATGAATTTGGTCCAGGTAATGATTCATTTCCAGCGGCTCATGGTTTTTCTCTCTCGATACCACCTTTTTCATAATTTCCGAGCAGATGAACTTGGTGTACAGGGATGAGAATTGCCCTTTGGTTCTCAGGTAGGTGAACAGCAGCTCTATACTGTATTTCGCACCGGTAAAATCGTTATACTCCAGACACTGGTAGACCTTATCCAGAATCGGATTCAATTCGATCTCCTCAAAGCCCGCTTGTCCAAAGGGTTCATCGGCAAATAGAAGAGTGTACTCATCCATGAAAAATTTGAATTCCAGCATCTGCTCCATCTCGGTATAGGCATCATATAACTGCTCCGGCTGATTCACCGCTCTGCCGATCACCAGACCCACATTCAGCTCCAGGCTCCCGGCGGCGGCGCGGATGATCCCATCTCCAAGCATGCGCAGCGTCTCTTTGGGGATAGGACGGGGGTGCTTGACGAACAGCATACTCTGATGCTCGCTCAAGTTGACATAATCGAAGGCGTAGCTGAGGTTATCGTGTAACAGCCTAATGAATTCATCGTTGTGAATATCAAAAAACTTCCGGCGGCAGTCCACCAGAATCATATGCAGCCAATGCTTGTGATGGACATATTCCAGCAGCTCCGGGGACATCCAGGCCTCTGTATTGATTTTCACACCGTTTAGGGAGTCCAGCAGCATTTTCTCCTTCTCATACAGAAGTCCCCGGTTATATCCCTCCACCAGTTGTTCGTTCCGCAATTTCTCTGCCGCTTTGTCTTCACAGGCCCTGATCGCCTCGTTAATCACACTGAGAAACTCCGGGATATGAACCGGCTTGAGCAAATAATTCGATATGTTGGTCCGCAAGGCTCTCCTCGCATATTCAAACTCATGGTAAGCGCTGAAGATGATCATTTCAATATCCAGACCCAGGCTGCTAACCTTCTCCGACAACTCCAGTCCATCCATAAAAGGCATCTTGATATCTGTAATCAGAATATCAATTTTGTGCTTCCCGAGGATCTCCAGCGCAATCTCGCCATTCGCCGCAAGGAGTGTCTCCAGCTCCAGATGGTGATCCTGTATTAATTGCTGAATGCCCTCTCTCTCAATGCGTTCGTCATCCACAATCAGAATACGGTACACAGCGCACGCCTCCCTTTTTTTCATAAGGCTCTTTCTATATAAAGTGTCCTAACAAAAAAAGGGCTTCTCTATAAAAGATTCAGCCCTTCTTTTGCCCGCCGGAATTTATGTGGTTCTGAATGCAACCGTGCCTGCATTGGCACTATGGCACAACTGAATAGCTTGTTCTGCCGTATCCGCTTCGCTTCCCCATTGCAGCATATACCGGAATTCGTAGAATCCCCCCAGGGTGGCCTTGAAGTTCGTCTCCCAGTAATTGGTCAGCACCCAGGCATATAACGAGGTATGGCCGTTCTCTTCCTGTTGGCCCTGCACCAGTCTTGGGCCGTATTCCAAAGACCCGGTCTGCATCAGCGGCGTATCCGGGGTCGCAATGGACAGCCCGCCTTGAGGAGATATAACCGCAAGCCCTTCCTGAATACAATAGAAATCTGTACAGGTGCCCGGTATCTGATCAATACCCGGCCTTAGGACAGCCCCGGCCTTCTCGAACCACAGCTCACTGCTGCCGCCTGTATCAAAGGGGAGGGCAATGTACACATTCTCCGGGTTCCACACGCTATCCTTGTGGATGCGGACGGAGACATCGACTCGCTTCCGGTCCTTGAACACCTTCAGGAATAACGAATAGTGGCTCATCCCTTGAACCTGATACTTCAATTCAATGATGCCGTACACCGGGCCATTCGTTATTTCCTTCACGCCTGAGAGGACACCCTCCGAACGCTCCACATTCATGCCTTTGCGGTTCCTGCCCATGATTCTCCGAACGGTCATCTGGTCGTCACCGCCGCCGGGGGTCACTTCATACACCGGAGTGAAGGCTCCGTGAGCCTGACGGGGATCAATGAATTCCTGGCCTGTTTGTGTATCCATCCAGGAGACGATGCCTTCTCCGGCTCTCCACGCAATTCGTACGTAAGGCGATTCTATGTGGTTTTCCGTGATGAACAGCCGCGGAGTCTCCTCCTGCACAGGAGGGAAGATATCGCGGATATCATGAATCCGGTCGGCTCCCCGCAAGCGGGTGCTGCTCGTCGTCACCGGGACGGTCTTCGAGGCCTCCCGGATACTGAACCGCTTCTCTTCCTTCGCGCCCAGCTTGACCATGACCGCAATCTGGTATCCTCGGCTTACCTTCTCCTGCTGATGGTTGACCACTTCTCCGCTCTGCTCATCGACCACCTCGAACCCCTGCCGGAAATAATCCGCTTCCCACTGCTCCTCCAGATAGAAATGAGCCAGATCCTCTACGGGGTAATCGAAGGAATTGATCACTTTATAGGTGAATGCCCGGTCTGCCCGCAGCAGCACATCGCCCCGCGCCTTCAGTACCGCATCCAGCGAGGCATGAACCAGTCTGCTGGCATTGGCGGCATACGCCTCTTTGCGGACTGCCAGCTCCTGTACCATGATGTGCCAGGGCTCCGAGATGGAGGAGTGATATCCCCAGGTATGCTCGGCATACATCATTAATTGCTGCTCTGCCTGGGCAATATCGCTTGACGCCGCCAGCTTGCGCTCCGGGTCCAGCCGCTTGACGACGTCCAGGGTTCGCTGGGCATTCCTGAAGATCTGGGTGTGCATCGCGGTTGAAGCCACGCCATCGGACCACCAGTCCGGCCAGTCCCCGCTATAGACAGGAATCTCGGCCTCCTGCTGCCGCAACAGCTCGAAGTACCGGTTAAGCGTTGTCATTTCAATCTCAACACGGTCCCCGTGCTTCTCATTCCATTCCTTGATGAAGGTTATGATTCCGGGGTTCGGCGCCGAGTTATCCCGCAGCAGCCCCATGACATTCACCAATACGAAATCGTAGGGATACTGGTCCTTCTCCAGCTGATCCAGATAGCGGGTAATCCGGGTCTCGGCCAGCTTCCAGTGATCTTTAGAGATCCCCCATACCGGGTCTTCGTCTTTGATGGTATAAGATAATGCCCCATCCGGATTGATCCCCAGATCATTCCCCATCATGTAATGCTCGCCGCTCCATACCAGCAGGCGGTTGCCTTTGGGTGTCTCCCAATAAAAGGGGAACTGCTTGCGCCCGATGGCAAACATTCCATGATGCGTATGGATAGAAGACAGCAGATTCTCGACTCCCGCATCGGCCAAGGCCTGCGCGTAACCCCAGCTATATCCATTAATATCTGCGGTCATGGCCGACTTCACCTGAAGCCCCAGCGGCCGAGCGAATTGCCCAGCCCGTGCAAGCATACTGCCCAGCAGCTCGAAATTAATCAGTTCCGTCATATTCAAGTAGGTGCCCGATAACTCAATATCCCCGCGTCTGAGCGTGGCTGCAAATTGTTCCTTCTCTGCTTCCGTGGCTTCCTCCAGAAACTTCTCCACGGCCCAGAAGGTTTCGCAGGTCCATTTAAAGCCCGCCCATTCCTTACGGTCCTCCGTCTGAGCCGCCTCACAGATCGCAATGGCCTGCCTGATAAAGTCCACGTGATATTGCTCGATCTTCTCTTGCCGCTCGGTGTAGCCAATATCCGTATGGGAATGATGAATCACATAAATCGTCCATTTCTTCTTTTTGTTCATGCTTGATTCTCCAATCAATATGGCATTTTATTTTTCACATTTCCATTATATCCAGCAGGCCAAATGGAAGGATATCCTACTTTTTTTTGAAACATATCAGATTCTTGAGGGTTGGGTTATACAGGCAGCCCCCACACTTCAAGCTCAAAGATCCGCGCCTGAAAATCATTCTGGGCCGGATAAGTAATATATAGTCTGATATATCTGAACGAACAGCCGTCAACCTCATGCATGGTTAAGACAGACTCATTATTCCGTACAGCCGCTATCTGCTCCCACTGCTCTGTGTCGTTGCTTCCCTGAAGCTCATAATCCATCGTGATATAACCGGGGGCAGGCGAATGCCTGATCACAACTTTCCTAATCTCTCTCTGCTTCAGCAGATCCAGCAGCAGCCAATGGACGGGCTGGGCGGTGTCCGAATGCCAGGAATCCGTGACCCAATTCTCCCATCTGCCATTCACCGCCTGGCTGGCTTGACAGACGGTCGCCGGGTCAAGGCTATACTCACTATCCGCCGACACCGCAGCACAAGCCGCATAATTCGTCCAAGCGTGTGCGGCATTGTGAGCCTCTTGCTCCTTATGGTGATATGCGAGCAGCTTGCCCAGCAGAGAGAACAGCTCCGTATCCAGTTGTCTAATCTCCTCTGTAAGCTGAAGAATTCTATCCGGCGGCATCAGCTTCCGTCTCAGCGTATCCGCGTGCCAGCTGGAGATCAGATGGTATCTGAATTTGATATATTGATCCCGGAACCCGCCGAATATCTGCCCCCATTCTTCATGAGAGGATAACCAGGTCAGCGCCTTCTCGAAGATATCGAACATGATGATCGCCGAGCCGTGATAACTCCTGCGCATGGTTTCAAATTCAACCGCAATAGCATTTGCGTCATTAAGCCCCTCCATAAGAGAGACATTGTCATTGAAATGATCCACCGCTTCGATCAAATGATTAGAACGGTTCTCATAGCACTGTGCGAAATTCTCAACCAGCTCCAGATAGCTGTGAACCTCCGGTTCGCCTATTTTCGCTACGCTGAACAGCTTGTTATAACAATAATTCCTGATTTCCTTAAAAGAAGCATTGGATTTATTCCAGATATCCGCTATCATTTCCTCAGTCAGCTGCAGCTTGAAAAAAGGCTCCCCCTTCATCATATTCAAGGTTACCTCCTTGTTCAGCTGATTCTCCCGGATCACGATCAGTCGTCTGGCTGAATCATATTCCGTAATTAACACGGCATGATCGTCAACGACCGTCCTGTATTGGCTCAAAAAAAACAGATCGTTGTAGTTGGCAATCATCACGACCGGGCACTGCTGATCAATGTTCATGCGAATCGCAGACAGCAGCCCAGCAGCATCCGAGACCTCAGTTACCTTAAGGGTTAGTCCCAGCTTGTTAAGAATAGTGCGCCTGGAGGCCACCCAGTCTCCGCCCGCTGCCTCTCCCCAATTCATCATCACTGCATACAGGAAGGTATAGTAGAAGTAATTCTCATACTGATGAAAGCCCGCGGCACCCGCCATAGGCAAATCTACACAATTGGAGTGCATGGTCCGGTAGCCCTCGCTGTAATAGTCCATCTCCAGGGCTACTAACATACGAGATCCTGTGAATCAATATATTCTCTCCACTTCTGAAGACTGTATAGTTTATCTATATCGAGAAATTCCGGGCTCACCTCTATTGAGAAATGCTCTTCCAGGACCACCGCAAAATGAATAAACAGCAAAGAATCCATGCCATAACCTCGCAAATCCGCGTCCATACCTGCATTCTTCAGGCGGGGAGAACCGCCGGGCAATTGAGCGAGCAGCTTACGCAGCTCCTGTTCTCGGTCATCCAACATTCACAGCCTCCCCGTCCGGTCTATCTTCCAGGGGAGGCTGCCCGGCATGCTTCTTCCTGGCAATCTCATAGATGGCGTTCATGGTTGCCACCCGTTCATAGGATTCAGATAAGGGAATGTTCTCTCTGGTGCCCCCAAGAACCTCAGCCAAGAACCTGAGCTGGTTCACATAGTAATTTTGCGGAGAATACACAAGCTTGTCTGTTGTTCCCTCTTCCGTATGTTCAACCTGAATAATGATCTTATAATCCCCATAACAAGGCTTGAAAAAGCCGCTGATCCTTACCTTGGCCCGCTCAAACTCCAGCCAGTGGGTGGCATTGTTCGGCATTTCGAAGGAACCCAGGAATTCCACCTCGACGCCCCCCTCATATTGCAGCGCCGCATGAAAGGTCCAGTCGCACTGATTGATGCCTGAGAATGTCGAGAATCCGTCCAGTGTCCGCGGCGTTAGGCCGATAACCTTTTGGATAAACTGCAGCCAGTACGAGCATTCGTCGATGAAGCAGCCGCCGCCGTACTCCGGCTTGAACCGGTAATTATCCGCGCTGTAGTTGCTTTGCAGAATTTCAAAGGAGATCCTGGTTTTGATTTTTTTCAGTTTGCCGTAGGTTTCAGCAGTGATCATGTCTGTTATATCCTGCTGCCACGAATGATGCTGGACCATTAGCGCTTCAAGGACATGCACACCCTGTTCCCTGGCCCGTTCATTGATGAACAGCACCTCATCGGCATGCAAGGCTATCGGTTTTTCAATCAAGACATGCTTGCCAGCCTCAATCGCCCTCAGCGTCCATTCCTTATGCAGGAAATTGGATAACGGAATATAGACCACATCAATGTCCGCCGACGCCAGCAGCTTATCGTAGCTTTCGTACACATGCGGAATCTGATGCTTCAGCGCATAGGCTGTAGACCGGTCCAAATCACGCGAAGCTACACCATACGTTACAAATTGATCAAGCTCCCTGACCGGATTAATGATCGAGAATGGAGCGATTGTGGAGCAGCCCAAAATTCCAATCCGATATGGCTTCTGAGTATTCATATCCTTACCTCCTGTGATTCCGGATATCTAGCCGCCTGAGCTGTTGTAATTACGAATCGCTTTGGACCAGATCCATCTCGTGATTCCCAGCAGCAGGATGGGAGACAGAATGGCCCAGAGGAAGAGGCCCGGATGTAACCGGTCCAGCACGAATAAGGGTGAGAAGTTAGTAATCAATAGAACTGGGATAACAAATATCCCTATTCGCTGTATCCATTTGGAGTAAATCATCATTGGCATGTTATTCAGCTCAAACAGGCCGTTGGAGATGTCATTGACAGCAGCAATCTGAATAAACCAAAACGATAATAATTGCGGGATCAGGAACAAGGTGTAGGTCACGAACAGCCCCAGCACAAGGAAGCAGATGAACCCGCCTATTGAAGCGGCATCAGCCGGAAGCCCCAGTCTTCTCCAGCCCACCACAACCATGGTCACGCCGCCCAGCACATTCGGAATCGCCAGACCAAAGTCCACATTCCGTAAAGTCATCATAAATTGCAGGGAAATCGGCTTGGTTAGCAAAAGATCGAGTGACCCGGTTCTTACATGCTCCGGGATCTGCACGAAGTTGATGGCAAACAGTCCCCAATATAACCCCGTCATCAAGGTATAGGTGCCAATAAACAGCAATATCGCGTCAATGGGTACGCCATCCAGCGTTAATCCCGCCTCATAGACAATAATCACATACAGGAATTTGGCGAACAGATAGGAGGTCTCCACCAGCAGGCCCATCAGAAAATTAACTCTATATTCCATTTGGGACATCAGGGAATTTTTGATGAACAAGCTGTATATGAAACCGTACTTCCGGAGTGATCTAAGCATCGGGTTCCCTTAACCCCCTACAGCAATATATTTCTTGATCGCCACTTTCCAGATATAGCGCGTAAGCAACAAAAGGAGTCCAATCCATAATAGTTGAAGCTCTATCACATGCAACGCCTGAAGCAGGGTCAGCTTGCCGTTGATTACATTCACCGGCATGTAGATCGTATACTTGAACGGCAGGTAATCGAAGACAGCCAGCCATCTCGCCCCAAAAATATCGAGCGGGAAAATCCCGCCGCTAAAGATCTGAATCAATAACGCTGTAACATGAAAAAAATAAGAGACATCGTTTAACCAGAACGCAATCGCGCTGACCGAGAAGGAGATCATGAAATTAAGCACAACCGCAAGCATAAGCACGACACCAAAAATCAGTATACGTGATACGCTCATTGGCGCTTTGAAGTAATACACCATGAACAGCACTACGCCCAGCAGCATGATTAATGTAATGGCAAACGAGAGGACCTTCCCGCCAAGGTAGACACATATTTTATAAGGAAAATAACCGATCGGCCGCACCAGATATTTATTGAGCCCCCCGCTCTTGATATCATGGTTAATGTCATATTCCAGACCCGTAGCCACCAACCGCGAGATCAGGGCAGCTACGATGGTGTAGACGATCATCTGCTGGTAGGTATAGCCATATAAGTTCATATTGGAGGCATGGCTGTATACCGCCTTCCACAGGAAGAGCTGGATGAAGATAGGGAAAAAGAGACTGGCAAAACCCATAAAAAAGTTAAAGCGGTATTCCATGGAGTTCTGGATTCCCAGCGAAAAGCTGACGGCAAATTTATTGTTCATCCGCGCGGCTCCGGCTGTTCATATAAACGTGCAATGGCTTCTTCCAGGGGAATGTCCTCCAGATTCAGATCAATGACGGGAAAGTGATCCATGGCCATTCTGGAATACTCCTTAAACTTCGCACGCTCCACTTCGAGAATGACATCATGTCCGTTATATTCTTTAATAGAACCCATAACGGCCAGATCCTTCCGCTCGACGATAGCCGAGAAGGTCAGCTTCATCCGTTTCTTCTCATTCATAACCTCGTTGATTTTGCGGATCTCCCCGTCATACACCAGCTTGCCCTGATTGATCACGATGGTCCGCTTACACAGGTCTTCAATATCCTTCATATAGTGGCTCGTAAGCAGCAGGGTCGTGCGGAATTCATGATTGTAAGCCTTGAGGAACTCGCGGATGTTCTTCTGTGACACCAGATCCAGGCCAATCGTCGGCTCATCCAGAAAAATAATCCGGGGCCGGTGCAGCAAAGCTGCGATCAGCTCCATCTTCATCCGTTCACCCAGGGACAGTCTTCGGACCTGTACATGCAGCAGGTGCCCTACATCCATCAGCGTCACTAACTCGTCAAGGGTATCCTTATACTTCTGATCGCTGATTTCATAAATGCATTTGTTTAAGTACAGGGAATCGCTTGCCGGCAGATCCAGCCACAGCTGGTTTTTTTGGCCCATAACAATGGAAAATTGCTTCTTGAAGTCATTTTTCCTCTCCCAGGGCGTGTAGCCCAGCACCTCCGCACTGCCATCAGTCGGATAAAGAATGCCGGAGAGCATTTTCAGAGTGGTGGTTTTGCCTGCTCCGTTCGGACCCAGAAACGCAACCATCTCGCCTTCGTTAATATCAAACGAGACCTTGTTCACGGCAGCCTTGGTTAATTTCTCCCTGTGGAACAGATTCTTGACAGAGTTTCTGATTCCCGTTTCTTTTTTGTAGTAGTCAAAGGACTTGCTCAATTGATCCACATGAATGACCATACCGGCATCCCTACTTTGCAATGGTTATCAATCTGATGAATGGGCTGTACCTCTTGATATGCTCCGGCTGCAGACAAAAGATATTCTGCGCCGTAAGCTCCGCAGCGCTATCCAGCTCAACAAACTCCTCTGCGGACAGTTGAAAGAGCTGATACTGATATCCCTTCAAGAACCGGAAGAGATCACTGATCGAATTACCGAACCGCAAAGCCAGAACCTCCGTCGCTTCCAGCATGAGCATGGGCTTCTCATGATGCTGCAAATACTGCTCCAATCCCTGTAATGCTTTTAATTCGCCGCCTTCAATATCGATTTTGATCAGGTCAATATGGCTGATATGCTGCTGCTCAATGTACGTATCCAGCGTCTGCACCCGGCAACGGTAGGTTTCATGCTGCAAGGCTGGGTCAATCATTAACGCAGCATCCTCCGACCCGCTTACTACAGGCAGATAGATCTCTGCTTCCCCGTTATAGTCAGACAGCGCAAGCTGATTAAGAACTACGTTCTGCAGCTTGTTTAACTGGATATTTCTTGCCAGCTCAGAAAAGGTGGGGCTTACCGGCTCAAAGCTATGAACTCTGCCCTTATGCCCCACCGCTTGTGCGAATAATGTGGAATACCATCCATAATTCGCCCCGATATCAAACACTTCAAAACCTTCACGGATCATTATGGACAACAACCGGCTCTCCTCGCGCTCCACAAATCCATCCCGCATGAGAAAACCTAGACTGTTCAAGTGCCCGAGATCCCAATGAAACCGTCTCCCATCTGTAAGCCTGATCCGGGTCTCATCCTTATGAATCTCAATCTGCTCCACCTGCTCTTTAAGCGCCCGTCTAAGCAATTGGACCGCCTCGACCCTCTTCTCCCAAAACATCCGCTGGATTTGCTCATACCTGGTTTCTTCCGGCATCATCGGCCTCCTGTTGCATAGGAATGTAAATAAGCCAGCTCATCCTCCGCAAGCTGCTTCAGCTGCTTCATGGTAGCCGTTACCCCTCTGTCCAAGCTTATAGTCATCTTCATAAAGCTCACTTCAAGCTTCCTCCAGGCTGAGCCGAGGTGAGCAACATCCATGGTGCTGCAGGTGCCGAAATGCCTGAACCGCGATAGAGCCATCGTGCGGATGCAGCCAAACCGTTGTTTGAACACAGGGTTATCCATTAAATTCTCCGGCCCCCTATAAGCTCCAACATCCATGATCCGTTCCGAAATTCGGGCAAAGGCGTGGGGGAGCAGCTCTTCATAGGGCTGTGCAGTTAAGTAAGGCCGGATAGCGTTCAGGTCAGGATTTAGGCTGAGGGGCGGGCTAATTTCCATAACCGGTTCACTGAAGGTGCGCCAGGCCTGTTCCACGCAAGTTCTGTCTGCCAATAGGCTTGTTGCGAAATAAGGATCTGTAATTCTTAGGCTCTGATCGTCTGCCGCCTCAGCCAGCACATAATGCAGCATATGGCCTTTCCCGTAAAATTCCTTCATGTAAGGCACATAATAGGCGTCCACCGGCAGCAGATACATCTCTCCGCGATCCAACGAGTCGAAACGGCAAGGCTTCCCTTCAACCCCATAAGCACGCCGGATGAAGCTAAACAGCTCATTCACCGGCACCGTACTGTCGAACCAGTCATAGCCTGCATAATAATTAATGGAGAAATTATACCTGTACAGCGGCTTCGGATCGGCATGATGAACAGACAGCCATAATGTAACCGCATTCAACAAACAATCATAAGGGCCAAAGGGAACCGCCCAATCCGTCAGCTTGCGGCTCACAGCGGAATTCGTTATAGCCTTCATGCTTATTTTCCGTGAAGATACAGCAGAATGCATTTAGAGCATACCGGCATCAGGCCGCATTGCAGGGTTTCCCGGACCCTTTCAAAATTGTCGCCATCCCATATGTCTTTGAGATCCTGGTCGGCCAGATTCCCCAGGGAGAACTCCGGAAATAATTTGCAGGCACTGACTTCACCGTCAGCCAGCACATCCAGTCTGGTGCGGATCGACAAGCATTGCGTCTTATTCTGGGCAGGCTTCTCTGAACCGAGTACAAAGTCCCGTACTTCATCCAGTTCGAGCGCGGGCTGATAACGTGTTCTTAAATTCCAGGTTCGCTGGTTAATCCTCTCCATCTGTGCAAGCAGCGAATCAATCCTGCCCGGTGAGATTCGATATTTGAACGAATGCCAGCTGTTGCGGTGCCCTTCCTCCAGGTCATCCGCCAGCCACTTGAAATGCTCGTTGAAATAGCGGTCCATATTACTCGACACTTCGTCCGGCAAATACCACGGGAAGGTAATATACACCGAGTCAATCCCCTTATTCTCAAAAAACTCCACAAAATCATACAGCTTATCAATCATGACATCGCTGATCGTCAGATGGATGGAGATCTTCCCCTGGTAGATGCCCTCCTTCTCCAGCTCCAGCAGCTTATCAATGCCCGCCATCACCTTCTTGAAGGTGCCCTTTCCCCGGATCGCATCATTCTCCGCTTCGAAGCCTTCCAGACTGATCAGACAGACCAGACTTTTGGACATTTTGAGGATGGAATCCAGCTTCTCTATAATTTGAATGCCGTTGGTGCATAACACCGTCCATCTGGGGTCCTGCTCAAGCAGGTCGGCCAGTTCATTGAACCGGCTGTAGTACAGAGGCTCGCCTCCCCAAAGGAACATATTAGCGTTCGTTTCTTTGGTTTGCCGGAATACTTTCTCAATCACAGCGAAATCCAGTTCTTCTCTCTGCTCGGCTCTGCCTAGATCCCGGTGATACCCCTCAGCGTTCCATTCAAAGCAATGCTTGCAGCGCAGATTGCAGCCATTGGTTAATTTAAGCCCGACCTCGACCGGAAGATTCGTAGAATACGTAGGGTTAAGGTGAACCTGTTTGTGCGTGACCGACATATGCTTAATGGTTTTCTTTAACCGTTCAAAGGAATCCCGGTCGAGCACTACCGATGTTTGCGGCTGTCTCATGAAAGCACCTCCCATAATTTAACACCTGAGTTTTATAGCTTTTTATGTTCTCACTACATGCCTCCAAAATCTCAAGCGGACAGCCCATACTCATCCAGTGCTCATACCTTATGCCAAAACCCAGCCGCTCCCATAGCTCGGCGTTGCAGGCTTCATGCTCACCCAGCGGCTCCAGGAAAATAACCGGAGTGAAGGATTCCAGCGAATCCAGCAGGGTTCCTCCGCCCGGCTTGCTGATAATAGCCTTCGAGTTACAGATCAGCTGATAGAAGCTATGCTTCACCCCGGTATCCTCGTTAAAGCGCTGATGGATCACTGCGCCGAACGGCGGCAGGGTATATTCATTTTCTTCATTCTTCATCCAGGGCGACCAGCCTGGCTTCACCATGTAGTAACGGTGGCCGGCTCCATAAGCCTGATTATCCGTGAGCTCATGAATGACGATGTTCAAATCCAGGGAGTGATTCAGCTCTGCTGCCGTCTCCTTGTAGGTCCCCATTCCCCAGCCGCCGCCATGGATGACGAGCCGGTTGTCACGTTCCTTATAGTCCTTAGGGGCAGCATGACCCATGGAAATACTATAATTCACCCGCCCAGACGCCCCGTCAAAAAACCAGACATCGTTCACCGTAAACAGATCATTCCGGATATTGTTGGAATACAGCTTCCACGATGGAGATATGACCGCATCCATATGAATCAGCTCCACATGCACATCCTTGCGGTAACTCTTCGCGT
Organism: Paenibacillus sp. FSL R7-0333; assembly: GCF_038000365.1. Taxonomy (NCBI): domain Bacteria; kingdom Bacillati; phylum Bacillota; class Bacilli; order Caryophanales; family Paenibacillaceae; genus Paenibacillus; species Paenibacillus sp. FSL R7-0333. Next base: position 2,319,929 of record NZ_JBBOBZ010000001.1, on the reverse strand, counting down.
ACTCTTCCAGAATGGGCATCCAAAACCCCGAGAAAACCATAAACACCCTCCGGTTCTCTTCTGCCCACTTGCCTAAAAGCCGGGTTACCCGATCCGGGTCCAGATTCGGTGTGATATCCCTGATCATTCTGTGACCCAGCTTGGCTACATCAAACCTCGTAGAGAAAACCTTCTTGTTCTCGGTTAATTTCAGTCTGGTCCCGGGCGGATACAGGCTTTCCAGCACTTCCAGATCGGCCTCATAGTACCCGCTTAGCTCCTCACGTAACAGGACCGCGGGCGTATATACCCCCAAAGCGACAGATGAGCATAAAAGGGTAATCATTGGTCAGCTCCCTCTTTTCACAATAAAGACGGGTCAGTTATAAATCTTAATCGCCAGAGACTTCAAGACGTCCTTCACCTGGTGGATTAGCGTGAATGCTTCACTCACGTCAGAGGTATAGGGAGCAGCTACATAAAGCTTCCCCTTCCGCCATTCAGACTCCCCCTCAGCGAATGCTGTATTGCCGGAGCCGAACAGCGTGTTTGTACCCAGCGGAATAATTCCTTGCCTGTTCTCTTGCGTAAACAACAATTTATTGGCACCTAAAGCCTCGATAATCTGCAGCATGGTCACTTCCGTGGAGCAGCCTGCCGAGATAAAGGTCAAAAAGCTGAACATGGAATACTGCCGGACATATTGATTGACATGATGATTAATCAGCCCCATGGACTTTCTGGCATTAATCTCAACGATGGGTACCATCTCACCGCTTGCCAGCAGCATGGAATCTATGCATACATCTCCGTGATAGCCTGTCTTAAATAAATCCTTGCAGGCTTCTTCCATGATGCTGAAATAATGATTGTTCCAGAGCGCCTCGATAAACCCGGCATCGGCAGGATAGGAGCCTGAATAAGAGAAGGCGTCGTTTACCATCTTTTGAACAGAGAGGTATTGCACATCCCCCTGCGCTGTAATGAACAGCTGACAGGAGAAATCCTCCGTTTTATCAAGCAGGGGTTCGATAATGAACTGTGTTTGTTTGCCTCGATTCTCTTGCTCTTGCAGATAAGCCGCAATTCTCTTCAGCATTCGTTCGCCCGAAATTAACATATTGCCTTTGCCTGAGACACCCAGCGGGTCCTTCACCAGCACTTGTCCGGTCTGTAGCAGCTGAAGCCCGTAGGTCAGCAGTTCCTCAGAACTTTCAGCTATAGAGGAACTATTGCGAATGTCCAATCTTTGTCTTAGTTCATGAGAATAGATCTTTGAATTCACAGCCCGAACTGTATCTAAGGAGGGAAACTGATTACCGAAATTGAACCTGCGCACTAACTCACTGGTATCGGACAGTATAGAATAGGGAGAGATCAGAACCTCTGTAGGGAGTAGCTGCTGGTAGTAGCTAGCATCAGCCATTAGAAGATCAAACACATGCAGCGTGTAGTCATCCGCATGAACGGGATTTCTGCAATGAACATGAGTGAAGGTATAGCCGAGCTGCGATAAATAGCTTCTAAGCTGCTCGTCCATGGGCTGCCGGGTGAACAGAATGTCCTGCTCCTTGCATAAAGGAAACAACAATTCATCCATGCCCATCGTCACAGCTTGGCTGCTGTTCATAGAAGGAAGCATAGATCGATTCGGACTCCGCCACCACGACTCTGAATCAAAGGTGCCTAGAACCACGGTTGACTTCATAATGAAGCCCCCTTAAGAAGCGGTTTGCGTGGCTGTGATGAACCCCATGAAATCCCCGATCGACTGGAAATCCTCATAGGCAAAATGATCAAAATCAAACTCAATTTCAAATTCGTCTTCAATCCGGAGAATGAAATTAATCATCTGCAGGGAATCCAGACCTACCTCATTCACAATATCGGTGGCTTCAGTGGCCGTGAGCAACAGCTCGGGATTGTTCTTAATTTCACTCAAGATCCGCACAATGGTATCCTGCATATCACCGTTCTCCTCGCATCATGAATTTTAAATAAACGAATTGCTTACTAGTTATGATACAGCCTCAGGGTTCCGGCATCTAACTCACATTTTTATGATATGTATAGGATTTTTATTGGAATGATTACAGTGGGAAAAGAACTATATAGATTAAACTTGTAGTTTTACTAGTATGGGATTGCCGTGACTCCAGAGAATGTTTGGCCCTCCGGCCGCTGTTGTCTGCAGATTTCTTGATTGTATACCGCTGTTCGCGGTGGAAATCCGCAGACAAAGGCGGACGCTATCGCTCCTACAGTTCCAAAATTCCCCTCCGCCACTTTTCCCTGTCTTTCTATTTTCAAGTTCAACCTAAAAAGGATCTTAAAAAATAGACAAACAAAAACAGGTCCCTGCCGGCATAAATGCCAAGCAAGAACCTGTATTGTAAGCTATGATGCGGTCAAGAGGACTCGAACCTCCACGATATTGCTATCACTGGCACCTGAAGCCAGCGCGTCTGCCAATTCCGCCATGACCGCATATTATGTATTGCAGTGATTCAATCACCGTAATTAAGAATATACTCTCTTTGGAGGGGAATTGCAAGCTTTTTTTGTGTGTATTTCTGTAGGGAGGTGTGCCTTAAGCCAATACCTTCATCACATCCGCGATCTTCCGCTGATGCGACAGGACACCGTAATTCATCCAGGCCATGAAATCCACCTCGTACACACAGCGGTTGCGTACAGCAGGCAGACTTCTCCAGAGCTGTGTCTCCAGCAGCTCCCGGCTCTCCCCTTCCTGAAGGTCAAACGTGATGAACAAATGATCTGCGGTCACCCCTGACAGCTCTTCATTGGTCAGATTGACACGCTTCTGTCCCCGGGTAAGACGCTGAACGGCAGGATGCCGCTGCAGTCCCAGATCTTCATGCAGCACATGAGCTGAGTACCCCAGTTTCTCACTGCCATACAGGGCAACACCATGGGCAGAAATCCGCAGCAATGCCACTGTCTGCCCCCGGACGCTGCGGCTGAGCAGCCGCCTGGCCTGACGGGCTTGCTGTTCATATTCGCTGATGACCTCCTGCACCCGACCCGTTCTCCCGAAGACTGCACCTGCGCTGCGGAGCGTGGCCCTCCAGTCTTCCTGATGGAACGGGAGCCGGAATAATGGAGCCACCTGGCGGCACTCTCCAAGCTGCCAGCGCTGGAAGCCGTCATCCAGCATAATCAGCTCAGGACTGTAACGGGTGAGTCCTTGCCAGTCTCCGCTGGAGATATCGAACGCCGGAACCTGATCCAGCCCGAGGTATTCCTGCTTGCCCCACTTGGCATGGCAATACTGCACGACCGGAGTAATGCCGAGCGCCAGCAGATAATCCTCCAGAAAAGGGGCAAATACCCGGACGCCCTCCTGATGGAGGCTTCTGTATTGTCCGGGAGTCACCCCTACTGTTCTTTTGAAGCGCCGGTTGAAATAATACTCATTGCTGTAGCCTGCAGCCAGGGCCACCTCATGCAGCCGGTCCCGGGTCAGCAGAAGCTGCTGCTGTGCCCGTTCAATACGCAGCCCGTTCAGGTGCTCCAAGGGCATCCGGCCGGTAATTTCTTTGAACATCTGCGTATAACGCGCACGCCCGATCCCTGTAATCTCAGCCAGCTGATCAACAGATAACGGTTCACTGCAATGCTCTTCCATATAGCGGATCGAGGCTTCCACGGCCTCACGGTCATCCTTAGCCTTCAGTACCGGAGTATTCGCCCGCATAATCAACAGCAGCAGCTCCTGGAACCGGGTCTGAGCAGCGAACCATTCGATATTCTCCGGACGCCGAGAGCTATAATAGATGGAATCCAGCAGCAGAGCACACTGTGAGAACGGCCGGCAGTCCAGATATCCCGGGCAGAGCAAATATTCTGCATGTTCCTCCTGCCCCTTATCTCCGGTGCCAAGCTTGACGTGCCCTGCGGGAATCAGCGCGAACTCCATCCGGTACCAGCTGATCCCCTGCTCGCCGGCCTGAATCCGGTTCAGTGATCCGGCTTCGATCAGGAACCCGGCCCCTTTGTCCAAAAAGTACCTTCTGTCTTCTGCCTTCAGCCACCCCTGCCCTTCGGACACAATGATTAGGGTATGCTCCCGATAGACTTCGGTCTGATCCTTCCCGGACGGGGAGCGGGTCACCGCTTCTATATTTATCAGGCTATGGAGCAGCCTTCTCCTGGTGTGTTCCTGCAACTGTTCGGTCATTCTGCCGCCCCTCCTGACTGAGAATCATTATCATAGACTCCAGTGTAAAACAAAAAAGAAGATCTATCAACCTTGCGGATAGACCTTCTTTTGGATTACAGACTAATCATCACTTCACGCCGTGTTACTTCACCATCGTCTTAAGCAGATCATCCAGCTTCATCTGGTTGGCGGTAATCCCCCCGGATTGCCAGTGTGAACGCTCCATCCGGTAGATATTGCCGTTCTTGACCGCAGGCAGGTTCTTCCATAGAGGGCCATCGAGAATTTGGATCGCCTCCTGGTTGGCCGCAGTATCCCAATTCCCGTTGTCAGGGAACACAATGATATGATCCGCTTCAAGCTCGGGGATCACTTCTTCGGAGATGATCGACTGAAATTCCGTCATCTCAGCGGCCATAGGAACAGGTGTCAGACCGAATTGATTATAGAGCACACCGGTAAAACGGTTTTTGACTCCAAAAAGAGCAACGGTTTTGTCTGCCACATTAAGCCGGATCACAGCCACCTTCTCTTGTCCCAAGGCCTGCTGCAACGCGGCTTTGCCGTCTGCTACCTTCTGGTCATATTCGGCCAGTACAGCCTTCCCCTTCTCAGGAATACCGAGCGCGTCTGCAACCGCTGTAAGGATTAGCCTTGAATCCTGCAATACGCTCTCCGGCAGGCGGTAGGTTGGGGCTACCAGGGAATACTGCTCAACCTTAGCGGCATCTGCACCGCCATCGGTAATGATCAGATCCGGATTCTTATCGAGCAGCGCTTCTATGCTGCCGCTGATATCAAATTCAGGCACATCCAGATTCAGATAATCCTGCTTGCCCCAGCTTGGATGGTACCACTGCACCACCGGGGTAACGCCGAGCGCCTTCAAATAGTCTTCCAGATAGATCGCTGCCACCCGCTGGGGGTTCACGGGAATTTCGACCTCTCCGAATTCCCCGGCAATCGTGCGGGTTGCTCCTTCTGAAGCTGCCGCTCCGCCAGTCTCCGCAGGAGCTGCGCTGGCAGCAACCGCATTCCCTGTTTGCACATCCTTGCTGTCCGCAGCCTTGTTATTATTTCCGCACGCCGCGATAGCGGATATTGCCAGGATAAGTACAGCGGTCCAAATGATTTTCCGGCCCCAATTGTTCATGTCTCTCTTCACTCCTGTGTCTAATTTCATTGATAATCATTCTCAGATGATCTTAAACACAATAGTAGCATGCCGTGATCAGCTTACAATGCACTTTCTCAGCGAAAATCTTATACAAACTTATAGTTTGACCCCGCCAAGCTGACGGGCCCATCGTTTATAACCGGTCTCCCACATATCTGTCGCGTCCGGCCCCCATACCGGCTGCGAACAGCAGTACGCTTGCTAAGGCAAGCAGCGCAAGCGGTACATTCCAGCTCCCCGCAGCATCATGCAGCAGGCCAAACAGTGCAGGTCCCGCCGCCGCCAGCAAATATCCGGCAGACTGGGCCATCCCTGACAGCTCGCTGGCCTCCTGCGCTGTCCGGGTGCGCAGGCTGAAGAACATCATCGCCAGACCGAAGGCGAAGCCCCCGGCAACCCCTATGCAGATAGCCCATAATGCCATCAGTGCGGTACTGCCCAGCCAGACGCCAAGGATGCCAGTGATAAACAGAACCGAAGTGATCACCACCGGCAGCCGCTGGTTCTTCATCCTTCCCACCCAGAGCGGCACGAAGAAGGTGAACGGCAGCTGGGCCAGCTGCATCAGCGAGAGAATCCAGCCGGCATGGCCGGCAGACATCCCCCGCTCACCTAGGATCACCGAGAACCAGGCGATCAGCACATAATAGAGCAGGGATTGCAGCCCCATGAACAGCGTCACCTGCCAGGCGAGCGGGGAGCGCCAGATCCGCACGGCCGAAGAGCGGACGGCGCCTGCACTACTCTGGCCGAGACTCTTCATCTGCGGAATCCAGAAGAGGGTTGCCAGAGCAGCGATCACAAACCAAAGGGCCAGGGTTCCCCTCCACCCAAGCCCGGCCGAGGTTGCCAAGGGAACACTCAGCCCCGAAGCCGCCGCCGCACATATGTTCATGGACACGGTATAGATTCCGGTCATCAGACCGATGCGGTGCGGAAATTTCCCCTTGATCAGTCCCGGCAGCAGCACATTACAGACGGCAATCGACAGACCGATCATCGCCGTACCTGCGAAGAAGGTTACTGTACCGGAAGCCGAACGAACCAGAATTCCCATGGACAGCGTTAGCATGGCCAGCACCAGGATATTGGGCAGTCCCAGCTTGCGGGCAAGCCGGGGCGCAAACGGTGACAGCAGGGCAAAAGCCAGTAAAGGCAAAGTTGTAATCGCTCCCGCCAGAGTATTAGACAACCCCAGGTCATCCCGGATCATCTCCAGCAGAGGTCCGACGGAAGTGAATGGGGCGCGCAGGGCAGCGGCCACACAGATGATTCCGGTGACGAGCATCCATCTGCTGCGGATATCCGCAGCAGATGAGGACAAGGCCGGGCTTGTCCTCTTGTTATTTTCACGGCCGAGCTTCATGTTGTACCTCCAGGTCGCAGCAAAGCACCCGTCAAGCCCGGGGCTTGTCAGGGAATACAGCCGCTATATGTATTACACCCTTCAACCAAGGCGCATTATTTCATTATACCATATCGCTTGATGGAGCAGCCTCCTAGGCAGAAGAAAACCGCCGGTCTCAGGGCCGGCGGCAGGGCAACAGGTGAAACAGAATTAGAGACAGAAGGATTTAGTGATGATGACGAGCAGGATGAACAGAACCAGAATCGCTCCAGTCGAAGTGAAAACTCCGCCGTATCCCCCAATATTTTCGCTCATGTTAACTCCTCCTTTATGCCTGTATACTGTTAAAATATGTATAAAACCGCCTTTCGGTATGGGTTAAACGGCAATGAATTCCGCAGTATATTTCTAATTTAAATGTTCTCACCGTTGACAAAACGCGTAACCCGCTTTAGTATCCTAAACATAGGTTCAGTTGAGAATCAATCTCAATAACCAGATACATAACATATTACAGAAAAGAGTGAACAAGAGATGCTGCGTCGTTTTTTCTCCTATTACCGTCCTTACAAGAAGCTGTTTATCCTTGATTTCACCTGTGCGGTGGGTGCCGGTCTGCTGGAGCTTGCTTTTCCGGTGGCTGTCAATAAATTCATTGATGATCTGCTGCCGGGTCAGGATTGGCCGCTGATTCTGATTGCCTGCGTTGCCCTGCTCGGGATCTATGCGCTCAATACGGCGATGAATTATGTCGTTACCTATTGGGGGCATATGCTGGGCATTAATATTGAAACCAATATGCGCAAAAAAATGTTCGATCATATCCAGAAGCTCAGCTTCCGGTTCTTCGACAACAATAAAACAGGTCACCTGCTCGGCAGAATAACCAATGACCTGAACGATATCGGGGAAGTCGCGCATCACGGGCCGGAGGATGTGTTCATTGCCGTTATGACGCTGGTCGGCGCATTTGTGCTGATGGCCGATATCAATCTTCAGCTGGCCGTGATCACGTTCATCATCGTGCCGATTATGGCCTGGGTCATTATCCACTTCGGACGCAGTATGACCGAGACTTATCACCGTCTATTCGGCAACGTAGGGAACTTCAATGCCCGGATTGAAGATAATGTCGGCGGAATCCGCGTGGTCCAGTCTTTTGCCAATGAAGAATTCGAGAAAGAGCTGTTCGCTGTGGACAACCAGAAGTTCCGTGAGACCAAGCTGATGGCGTACAAGCTCATGGCCAAAAGCTCGTCGGTCAGCTATATGATGACCCGTCTGATCACCATTGTAGTGATGGTCTGCGGGGCGTGGTTCTTCATTCAGGGAGAGCTGGAAATCGGGGAATTCGTCGCTTTCATTCTGCTGTCCAACGTCTTCTTCCGGCCGATTGAGAAGATTAATGCTGTAATCGAGAGTTATCCGAAGGGGATTGCCGGCTTCAAACGTTATCTGGAAGTCATTGATACCGAGCCGGATATCGCTGACAAACCGGATGCAGTAGCGGTTGGCCCGCTTCGCGGGGATATAAGCTTCAGCAATGTCAGCTTCGGCTATGAAGACGACCGCAAGGTGCTGGAGGATATTAGCCTGAGCGTTAACGCCGGTGAGACGATTGCCTTCGTCGGACCCTCCGGTGCGGGGAAAACAACCATCTGCAGCCTGCTCCCCCGGTTCTACGATGTGACCGGCGGCGCGATCTCCATCGACGGGATTGACATCCGGGATATGAAGCTCAGTTCGCTGCGCAAGCAGATCGGAATCGTACAGCAGGACGTGTTCCTCTTCTCCGGCACGATCCGTGAGAATATTGCCTACGGCAAGCTTGATGCAGGGCTGCAGGAAATCTGGCAGGCTGCCCGTCAGGCCCGCCTGGAGGAGCTGATTAACAGCCTGCCGAATGGCATGGACACTGTGATCGGCGAACGCGGTGTCAAGCTGTCCGGCGGACAGAAGCAGCGCCTGGCCATTGCCCGGATGTTCCTGAAGAATCCGCCGATTCTGATCCTGGATGAAGCGACCTCTGCGCTCGATACCGAGACAGAAGCAGCGATCCAGCAGTCACTGGCCGACCTGTCGGTGGGCCGCACCACGCTGGTCATTGCCCACCGCCTGACGACGATCAAGAACGCTGACCGGATCGTTGTTGTCAGCGAGGACGGCATCTCCGAGGAAGGTCGCCACGAGGAGCTGGTGAACGCCGGAGGCACGTATAGCCGCCTGTATCAGGCGCAGTATAATGCTTAGGAAATTCTGTTGATGCCGGAACAGTATTAATTAAGACGTTGCACATGAATACCCTTGCGGGATACAGCCATTGGCTGTATTTCGCAAGGGTATTTTGCATTATTGTGCTTGGTTTGCTGCAACCTCCGATGAATATTTTCGTCTAAGAATACAATTACTGGATTTCCTTCATCTATTATGATTCTGAAGAAAGCGGGGCCATGCTATGAGAATTAAAATGCTCATCGTGCTAACGGTTGTTGTACTCTTGTCCGGCTGCTCCAAAGGGGATCGGATAACGGGAAGCGCTGAAATCGATTGGGTGGATTTTGTAAAGATAAACGGAGCTTCATACTCCGGATCTTGGGACCGCGTCATTAAGAATCCAAGTCAGGTCACTACTGAGATTGTAGGTAAGGTGGATTTTAAAGTCGCGGATGTTGTCACTAATCCGGATTACCGGCTAAAGGATGGGGACGCTGCCTTTTTGGAAATGGGAACCCCGTTATACCGTGTTGAAGGCTTTAAGGCCAATGAAGTCATTGCTGCTATGGATGAAGCAAGCATTGGCGGTTACCGAATCTATGTAGAGAATGATTTCTCTACCAACGTACGGCAATCTTATAAAGACTTAAATAAAGACAAAATAGAACGAATTGAATTATTCCATCTGGAGGATGTTAAGCCTTACAGGACTTTATCCGGCAGTGAAGCCAAACGGTTCGTTCACCTGCTGGAAAGCGGGAAAGACACACCCGACTATACCCCGCAAAATAAAGAAAAAGATCCGGAATACTATAAAGTAGTCTTCTACACCGATCAGCCGTTTGCCTACGCTTTTTCTCTTGCCGATGATGGGATCGAAGTATATTTCTTCCCCTGGGACACCCGAATAGTAGATAAGGACCTCCGGACACTCATTCAGCCGTAGACAATCCGTCATACTGTCAAAAAAGCTGCCGCAATGGCATAATCACCAGTGGGGCAGCTCCGTCTTATTTTTTAGCAATATGGCACTTCAGCAGCTTGCCCTTCACGGTAGTCTCTTTCATCGCCTGCAATACAAGCGAGCCCTTACCGTTCAGAATATCGACGTAGGTCACGTTATCCTGAATCGTGATGATCCCGATGTCCTCAGCCGAAATGCCCTCAAGCTTCGCAATGGTGCCAACGAAATCGACCGCGCGAAGCTTCTTTTTCTTCCCGCCGTTAAAGTACAGCTTCATGATGTCCTGGTTCATAACCTCGGTTTTGCCGGCTTTGCGGACTTGCTGCTTGCCCAGCTTCTGGTCGAAGGCTGGTTTGGCATAGGCCACAGCATCATCCGAAGGAGCCTTCATCTCCGGCAGGCTGAAGCCGATATAGCCTTCGATTTCCCTGACCCATTTGTGTTCATTCGGCGTCACGAAGGTGATGGCTTTGCCGCTTTTGCCTGCGCGGGCAGTCCGGCCGGTGCGGTGGACGTAGCTCTCTTTTTCGAGCGGGATATCGTAATTGATGACATGGGTAATGTTCTCGATATCAATCCCTCTGGCTGCAACGTCGGTGGCGATCAGATAACGGAACTGGCCCCGCTTAAAAGCATTCATCACCTCAAACCGCTCGTCCTGCTCCATGCCGCCGTGAATCTTGTCCACCGGATATTCGAGGTCGGCCATCCCGCGGAAGAGGGCATTCACCTGCTCCTGGGTCCGGCAAAAAATAATACAGCTATCCGGGTTCTCCACCGTCAGCAGATCGCTAAGCAGTCCGAACTTGGCAGCTTGTACAACCTCAATCAAGGCATGTTCAATCGATGCTGTCGTAATTCCGCTGGCTTCAATCTCAATATCCACCGGGTCCGTCATATACTTCCGGCACAGATTCTTGATCACTTCCGGCAGTGTCGCCGAGAACAGCATCGTTACACGTTCCTTGGGCAGCTGCTTAATGATCTTCTCGATCTGCTCGATGAAGCCCATGCTGAGCATTTCGTCCGCTTCGTCAATCACCAGATATTGTATCCGGCTCAGGTTCAGCGTACCGCGCTCAATATGGTCGAATACACGGCCCGGCGTGCCTACAACGACATGCGTCTTCTGGGTCAGCTCCAGCTTCTGCGGGGCAAAAGGCTGCTTGCCGAACAAGGCTACCGCCTTGATCCGCTTGAAGCGCCCGATGTTCGTAATATCCTCTCTCACCTGCTGGGCCAGCTCCCGGGTAGGGGTCAGCACCAGCGCCTGGGGTTTGTTCTCCGCCCAGTCGGCCAGCTCGCAGAGCGGGATGGCGAATGCTGCGGTTTTGCCGCTGCCGGTCTGAGACTTGACGATCAAATCCTGCCTCTTCAGCGCTACCGGAATGACCTTCCGCTGCACCTCGGTGGGGTCCACATACTTCAGAACCTCCAGCGCGCGGATAATCTCCTCATTCAGACCATAATCACTAAACTGTACTTGTTCTTCACTCATATTATATTCTACCTCTTCTATGCTGATTGTTCCGGTTCAGGCGGGGCCAGCCCGCGTTCCATCCATCTTGCGCATTATTCCATTATAACACCTACTCCGCCCCCTGATTCCATTCCTTATCGAATTGCTCCAGAAAAATCAGCATGAACCGGTGCCGCTCCTCCGCCAATTGCTTGCCGTACGGGGTGTTCATGAGGTCCTTCAGCTTCAGCAGCTTCTCATAAAAATGATTGACCGCCGTACCCTTGGAATAATCGCGGTATTCCTTCTTCAGCGATTCGTCACGCGGGGGAATCTCCGGATCATAGACCGGACGGCCCTTCGCACCGGAGAAAACCATCGTCCGCGTGATGCCGATCGCCCCGAGCGCATCCAGACGGTCCGCATCCTGGACCACCTGCCCTTCCAGCGTTGACATGGGCTCCCCCCCGCCGCCGCTGAACGACATTGTCCCGATGATCTCCATAATATGCCTGCACGCAGCTTCATCCGGCAGATGTGCGGTGAGCCATGTTTGTACTTTGAGCAGCCCCGCCTCCTTGGAGGGGTTCAGCTTCTCGTCTGCTACATCATGCAGCAGGGCGGCTATCGTGCAGATCACCACATTGGCCCCTTCAATCCCGGCAATCAGCGCAGCCGTATTCCGCACCCGGTTCGTATGGAACCAGTCATGGCCGGTGGTATCCTGGCCGAGTTGCTCCTTCGCGAAGTTCTCTGCTGCTGTAATCAGCTCTGTATGGTTCATTATGATTGCTCCTTTATGGAAAATAATGCAGGTCTTGCGCGGTTGCTCCTGATCCGCTATAATGTGCTGTAATCCAGCCGGAAGGGAATTGATTCGCATGAACCGCTTGTCCATCATAACGAATCAACTTCATCATCACAAGCAGCGTTAGCACACCTGAATTCATTCAGGGAGGGCTAACGCATTTCGCGTTTGACCTCCCTGCGGCATAGATAAGCGCGCGGGACCACGGGGTCCGGCGCGTTTTTTATTTTACTGGAAACTATAGAACAAAGGAGCTGCCAAGGATGCAGAATATTAAAGGAACTTATGATTATTTCGGCCGGGAGCAGGCCATCCGCCAGAAGGTGCGGACTACGCTTCAGGAGCTGTTCGAGCTGTACGGCTTCGAGCCGATGGATACGACCCTGCTGAATGAACTGGAGCTGCTGACCTCCAAATACGCCGGGGGCGATGAGATTCTGCGCGAGATGTACCAGCTGGCCGATCAGGGCGGGCGCAGGCTGGGGCTGCGTTACGATCTGACGATCCCTTTTGCCAAGGTGATTGCCTTAAATCCGGGCATTGAATTCCCCTACCGGCGGTATGAGATCGGGAAGGTGTTCCGGGATGGTCCGGTCAAAAAAGGCCGACTGCGCGAATTCCTGCAATGTGACGCCGATGTCGTCGGTATTGCCGGCCCCCAGGCGGAAGCGGAGCTGATGCAGCTCGCCGCAGAGGCGTTTCGCCGCCTTGCGATTCCGGTTGTGCTGAAGTGGAACAACCGCCGCTTCCTGGGTGAGATTCTCGGGGCGGTCGGGGTTCCGGCAGAGGAACAGCTCTCGGTGATGCTGACCCTCGACAAGCTGGCTAAGATCGGCAGCGGCGGGGTGCTAGCCGAGCTGACAGACAAGCAGCTAACCGCTCAGACGGTTACACTGATCTCGGAGCTCCTGGAGCTGAAGAACCCGGGATTCAAGGAACTGGTGGAGCGGTATAAGCTTGAAGGGCTGCCGGGGACGCTCGAAGTGCAGGCCTTGCAGCAGCTGATTGATGCGGTTGGACTTGCGGACATGTGCGTCTTCGATCCATTTCTGTCACGCGGGCTGTCATTCTACACGGGGACAGTCTATGAGATCTTCGATGCTACAGGCAGCTATCCCTCAAGCCTGGGCGGCGGGGGCAGATATGACGCGATCATCGGCAAGCTCGTGGGGCGTGATGATATCGAATACCCTACAGTCGGCATCTCCTTCGGCATGGAGTCGATCATGGCCCTGTTAGGCGAACGCCAGGAGCAGGCAGCGGCGGAGCGTTCCGGCGTTCTGATCGTTCCGATCGGCGGGTATATGCCGCAGGCGCTGGTTGCTGCTGCTGCGCTGCGTTCGGCAGGCATCCGGGTCACGGTGGACACCGGCATGCGCAAGCTCAAAAAAACGCTGGCCACAGCCAGCGCCAAGGGCATCCGCTATGTGATTATGGTCGGAGAGAGCGAAGCCGCTGAGCAGAAGCTGCGGCTGAAGGATATGTCGCTGGGGAGCGAGCAGCTGGTTACATTGGAGGCGGCGGTTCGCTTGACTTCGCAATGATGGTTGTTAAGTAAATTGGAGTATCTCCCCTCGCCTGTTTGGCTATCAGTATAGGATCAGTTTCAGATTACGCGTGGCGACAACATATTGTTGCACTTTTAGCAGGATTTCGTATCGCTCCACAGTTAAAAAGTAAAGAAGCTGCAAGCAGTCTCTATGATCCGTCCTTATGATCCATAGAAACTGTCTGTACCCTGCGCGAGCTGTCCCTGTACGCTTTGGGCGATAGACCGCTGCAATTCTTGAACACACGGTTGAAGTGGCGCACGTTGCCGAAGCCCGTCTCCTCGGCGATTCTGCTGATCTTCTCCCCGGTGAAGGCCAACTTCCGGCGGGCCTCCTCCATGCGGATGTGCGTGACAAATTCGCTAAAGGTGACGCCGGTCCTCTGCTTGAACAGATTGCTGAAATACACCGGGTTCAAATATACCTTATCCGCTACCTCCTTGAGGCTCAGCGGATGATGATAATGCTGTGAAATGTAGCGCTGGGCCACAGTGACCGGATCGATATCCTTCATCTCTCTGGACTCCGCAATGCAGCCAGTCAGTGTGAGCAGCAGCCCCCGGCATTTCTCAGCCAGCTCCTGCCGCGAGGAGAGGCTGCAGACATCGAACAGCACCTTGCGGATATCCTTCGACCCCAGCCACGCTTCGGTCACCTCAAGCTCCTCGGACAACTCGTAGTAGTACAGCAGCAGCTTGCAGATTTGCTGGTGAATGCTCTCAGGTGATTCCGCTGTGCTGCACAGCTCTTCGATCATATGCTCCACAATCGGGCCGATGCCGGCTCCTCTTCCGCCGGTAATCGACTTCTCCAGGATCTCCCAGGACCACTTCAGGGGGCCGCTGCCTTCGTTGGGGCGCTGCTTCATTTTGGCATAATCCAGCAGCTTGTCACCACCTTCAATCAACCTGTACAGGAGGGCAATTCCGGCCTCGTTGTAGGCTCTGGGGATTCCCGGCAGCCCTTCTGCCGGATTGCTGACCCCGATCGTCACCGTCAGATTGGACAAGGAACGGATCTGCCTGCGGATCAGGTCCCCCAGTGCCCCAGGCGCTGACAGGGAATGCTGCGGATCTGCTGTATTCAGCAGGGCAACCACCTCAGTATCCGACTGCACGAAGCTTATCCCTACGGCCTGACGATCGATCATCTCCTGGACGACCTGCTGGATATACAGGAGGAACAACGACGCATCTCCCCGCTGATAACGCTCCTTCTCCACGGAATGCTTATCCAGCTTGATGACCATGCAGATGAAATAGGGATGACCGAAGGCGAAGCCCAGCTCACGCAGCAGCCGCAAGTCGCTATCTTCCGTCTTGCCTTTCAGCAGACTGTCCGCCAGATGACCGGCCACATGCCGTTTCAGCACAGGCTGCACCTGCCACGGCTGATCGCTTCGCGCAGACTGCTTGTGACGCTCGGCCAGCTCCTGCCCCAGCCGCTCCAGCACACGGCCCAGCTCCTGGCGTTCCACCGGCTTCATCAGATAGTCCTTCGCCCCCTGGCGCATGGACTGCTGCACATAAGCGAATTCATCAAAACCGCTGACCACGATGGTCATCAGATCCTTGAAGCGACCCGCAGCCAATTGCTGCAGCTGGATACCGTCCATCCGCGGCATGCGGATATCGGTGAGCAGCACCTCCGGAGACAGCTCGGCCAGCTTGTCGAGTGCATCATAACCGTCGCTGGCTTCACCGACCACCTCCCAGTTGCTGTCCAGGCTGGTGATCATTTTGCGCAGTCCTTTGCGGAAGACCGATTCATCGTCCACAATCAATATTTTAGGCAACCCCGTCATCCTCCCTTGCAATGCCCTGATGATGAATGACCGGCAGCTTGAGCACGGCCTTGAAGCCCTGATACGGCATACTCTCCAGTGAGAGGCCGTATTCCTCCCCGTAATGCAGCACGATCCGGCGGTGGACATTCAGCAGCCCGTTGCCGGAGCGCCCGCCGAGCTCCTCCGTATTCCGCAGATGCTGCCGGAGCGCCTCCAGCGCCTCCGCATTCATACCGATGCCGTCATCCTCGACCGTAATTGTAAGCACCTGATTGCTGCTGCCTGTGGTCAATGTAATCACGCCCCGGCCCGCCCCCTGGTCCAGCGCATGATTAATCGCATTCTCAACCAGCGGCTGGATCATCAGCGGAATGACCTCGCAGTCCAGCAGAGATGGTTCAATATTCATCGTAAATTGAATCCGTTCCTCATAGCGCATCTGCTGGATGGCCATATAGCCGCCTACATGATCCAGCTCATCCTGAAGCGTCACATGCTCCTTGCGCCCGCTGAGACTGTAACGCAGCAGCTTGCTCAGATTATTGGACATGGTTATAATCTCCGGGCTGCCCTCAAGCTCGGCGTACATGCTGATCGAGCCCAGTGTATTGTATAGAAAATGCGGATTGATCTTGCTCTGCAGCGCGGCAATCTGCGCATCCTTCTCGCGGATTTCCGTCTCATAGAGCAGATAACCCAGCTCGCTGAGCTTGGCAAGCATGCCGTTGAACGAATGGCCGAGCATACCCACTTCATCCCTGCCGCTCACCGGAAAAGCCATGCTGAGGTCTCCGCGCTCCACACTGCGCATGAGCCGGCTCAGCTTGCGCAGCGGCTGCGTGATCCGGTAGGCAATGAACACATAGAGCAGCAGGGCCAGTCCTACGCAGATAATGCCCGTAAGAATAATATACGTGCGCAGAACCTCGGTCTCCTTCATTAGACTGGCTACCGGCACCACGCCCACCGTTGTCCAGCCAGTAATTTCAGAGGTTACATGAGCCACCAGCAGCCCTTCCCCCTCCGACTTCACATGGCTGACCCCTTCGCCCGTTCTGCCGAAGGAACCATCCGCTACTCCCTGCGGAATTCCG
The DNA here is from genome assembly GCF_038000365.1 of Paenibacillus sp. FSL R7-0333. Taxonomy (NCBI): domain Bacteria; kingdom Bacillati; phylum Bacillota; class Bacilli; order Caryophanales; family Paenibacillaceae; genus Paenibacillus; species Paenibacillus sp. FSL R7-0333. Next base: position 2,303,367 of record NZ_JBBOBZ010000001.1, on the reverse strand, counting down.
TGATCCTTGCCGGTAACCAGGTTGCCGGAATCATCCGTAATGTACAGCAGCTCCTGGGGGTCCAGCGTTACCTTCGACAGAATCTCACGGATGAACTTGGGGTCCACATCAATGACAATGTACCCGAGCGTGACGCCGTCATCGAAGCTGCGCAGCTCCCTTACGATGGAGAAAGCCTGATATACATTTCCGCCGCTGGACCTTAAATCATGCGTGGCCACATAGACTGGCTGTCCATAATGCCCCTTGAACTTATTCAGCCAGCTTACATTCTCATCCAGCTTGTAAGTCGTGACATACTGGCTCTCCGGCATGACCACATAGGAAGCTCCACCCGTACCGTACAGGGATACGCCCAGAATATCGACCCGGCCGTTCAGAAACACCTGGGTGACGAAGCTGTTGAGTCCGCTGATCTCATCCAGCGTCAGGGGTTCGCCGGGAGCACGCTTCGTGGCCAGATAATCGGTCACCTTGGGATATTGATAGGGCATCACGGTCAGCCGGTTCAGCTCATTCATATAGGTATCGATATTCAGGGTAAGCTGCTTCAGCGTCTGAAGCTGGTAATCGCCTACCTTGCGCTCCGTCGTTTCGGTGAAACGGGCAAAGGCGAAATAGCCCATCAGTCCCAGCGGAAGCACAATGAATACGACATTGATAAGAATAAGCTTGCGCGCAAGCGCCAGGTTCCTGAACCAGCCGCGAAAGGATTTCAACCGCATTCCCCCCCTTGCTCCCTTACAGTCATTTCTTCAGTTGAAGGTTGATGCTGTCCACCGCCTGCTGCAGCGCCTGCGCCGGACTTTGCTCCTTGTAGATCATCCGCTCAAACTGCCGGATAATCTCTTCATTAATACTCCACTGCCTCATATTTCGCGGCCAGTAGACTACGGAGTTGGCGGTATTCGCATAGTCACTGCGGAATTTCAGCGCGGAATACGCCCCGCTCTCCACGACCTTCCGGGAGCTCGGGACATGGCCCGCCTCCGCCCACATCACCCCGTGCTCCACGGCCCAGCGGGCAAAAACCATCGCCGCCCTCCGTTTCTCCGCACTCATCTCACTTTGAGCCGGAATCGCCAGCGTATGCGAGTCTCCCCAGACTGCCGGATGATCATATATGACCGGAACCGGCACAACCCCCAGCTCCAGCTTCTCAGCCTTCTCAAAAGCGCCCGTGCCCCATACCCCGGTAATCAGCACCGCCGCCTCCCCGTCATAGAACAGCTTGAAGGCATCATTGATCCCTGGCGGAATCAGCTCCCGCTGGTACAGACTGTTGACGAACTCCAGCGCCTGTAACGATGCCTTATTATTGAAGACCGCCTGTGTGCCGTCCGGATTGTAAAAGACACCACCGCCCTCGATCTGATTATACAGGCTCCACCATAACCACACGGAATCAATCCGCGTGCTGGGCAGAGCCAACGGCGCGACACCGGGCGGAACGGATTGCTTCAGCTTTTGCAGAAAAGCGGTAAAGCCTTGCTCTCCCCGGCCGATCACCGGTTTATCCGCTGTGTCCAGCAGCCCGGCCGCTCTTAAATATTTCTTGTTATAGTAGAGCACCAAGGTGTGCGTATCCAGAGGTACCGCGTAATGAGCGCCTCCGTAGACGGTGGATTCGGCAATTTTGGTGCTGAACTGGCCCCAGTCCAGGCCCGTCTCCGCAGCCACTCCGTCAAGGGGCTCAATATAACCGTTCTGCACGAACTGCGGGAGATTGGTGGCATGGATCACCGCCAGATCCGGCGCATTGCCGGACAGAATGGCTGTCCGCAGCCGGGAATAGTAATCATCCAGCCGGGAGTTGATCTGATCGACCCGGATATCCTGATGTTCCTTGTTGAACTGCTCCACCAGCCCGGTCATGAAGATATTGTCTCCCCCGCTGAATGGGGTCCAGTATTCAAGAATCACCGGCTGGACAGCAGGTGCCGGCGGCGTCTCCTTCCTCTCTGCACCACACCCGCCCAGCAGCGGCAGTACAATCAGCAAAATTGAAAGCGTAATCAGTTTATTCCGTCTGTATCCGGTCTTGCAGCTCGTATCTCTCATATGAGTAAGCCCCCGTCTTGCTTCCCGTCTATGAATCTCCCGGCTCATTCACTCTTCTGCCATATATCCATATAATCTATACTGAAGCTGCCTTGTCTGTCAAAAAGAATGATCTCGTTCTCTCCCCTCTGTAATTTCAGCTCCAGTTGCCACAGGGAAGGCTGATTGCGTTCCTGCGGGAGGGGGGAATAGACCGTCTTCGCACCTCCGTTCACCGACAGCTTCAGCTCCGCGTCCGGCGAAGCATTCATCACCGCCGCCAGAACCGTGTAGGTTCCGCTGTGCGGGACCTGAATATGACTGAACTTCAGCGCAGCACCGCTTCCGCTTAGGACAGCCGCTGCCCCTCCCGAGGCATAAGGATTATCCTCTGCCGCAGCGTTCCCCTCCATAGCCTGGTCCTCGCCTTCATATCGCGGAATTTCAATCGCTTTCACCTCCGTCACAGCACCCTCGGGCAGCTCTATGGCTACTGTATTCTTCCCGGCTGTGAACGGCAGGCTCACATAAGCATAGCGGGTCTGGCCCTCACCGGATGGCGGCATTGGAAGCGCCGCCGCCGGCCCGCCATTCACCGAGACTGCCGCCCCGGCCGGTTCTCCTCCCGGATTCACATAATGCACCAGCAGCGGGAGCATGCTGTCCACCGTGGACGGCAGGGACGGGAATTCCAGCTTGTTCCCGCTGCGCAGAGCCGCTTCCGCCCGGAACACGCCCATGCCTGCGGGAACCGGGATGGCCTCACTCAGCGGCAGCGGCTTCCCGAAGACCGGCAGGCCGTCATCGTCCCAGCTAACCGGCTGGGCCCGTGCCTTGCGGTTATTCCAGCCGTCCTCCGCCCCTGTCGTGGCATGATAGACGATCCACTGCTCGCTTCCGTCCGGCGAGACCGTGAATGAATTATGCCCCGGTCCGTATACTCCGGCGGCTTCATCCATAGTCAGCAGGGGCTCTTGCGACTTGATCCAGTCTGCAGCCTCCAGCGGGTTGCCCCCGGTCTTCAGCGCAAGCAACCCCAGACTGTAGTACGGAGTCCAGCTTCCCGCACCGGAATAGACAATGAAGACACGGCCGTTATGATGAAGGACGGACTGGCCCTCATTAATATAAGGCGGGCCTCCGGCCTGCTCCCAGGGAAGCAGCGGCTCGCTAAGCAGCACCCGCGGTCCGCTGATCGTCAGCGGGTCACTCATCGGAGCAATATAGGTATTCTGCGCAGCGTTTACCTCCCCATCCCAGCCGGACCAGACGAAATACAGCTCCCCGTCCACCTCCATCGCCAGCCCGTCGATCGCCCATTTATTACTGCTGTCAGTTACCTGGCCCTTGAAGGTATAACTGCCCAGCGGATCACCGCTGTCCGCTTGCAGCACATACATCCGGTGGTTCTCGTTCTGTCCGTCATCTGCGGCAAAATAGATATACCAGCTTCCACGAATATACTGCAGCTCGGGGGCCCAGAGATTCGCCGAGTAGGCCGTCTCCGCCGGCGGGTACCATACGACCTTCCGCTCCGCCTGGCGGAAATCCAGGGTGAGCGACTTCATCACCATAATATCCGTTCCGTTATGGGTGAAGGTCATATAATAATATCCATCCTTGTAGATCACACTCGGATCAGGCGTATCGATCTCGGCCAGCGTGTTCTTGAATGTTCCCCCATGCCCCTTATAGACTTCATCCTTAACGCCGTTATTGGGCTTCAGCAACAAGTATGCACCTCCTGCGAGTATAAGGAACAGAAGCGCCGCAAGGGAGTAGATTATTCTACGTGAATGTTTGCCTGCCCATGCCTTCTGCGGTATATCTGGTTTCGTGCTCATCTGCTTCCCTCCCCGTCTCCCGCTATTTCACTCCCGAGCTGGTAATCGCTCTAACGAACGACTTCTGGCCGGCAATGAACAGGATCAGCACCGGCAGCGCCGCAATGGTGGTCATGGCCATTAATTTACCATAGCTCTGGGTATAGCTGCCGGTGGCCATCATGGCAATCCCTGCGGTGATCGTCCGCATCTCCGGAGAGGTGGTCGCGTACAACGGCCAGACAAAATCATTATAAATCCCCATAAAGGTGAAAATCCCCAGTGTCGTCATGATCGAAACCGCTGAAGGCAGCAGAATTCTCCGATACAGATTCCATTTGTTCACCCCGTCGATCCGGGCCGCTTCCTCGATCTCCTTCGGGAAGGAGACAAAGAACTGGTACAGCAGGAATACCCCGAATGCCCCGGCGGTAGCCGGGAGGATCAGCGCCTGATACGTGTTGATCAGACCGAGTGTATTGAATTCGATGTACATCGGCAGAAAGGTCAATACGCCTGGAATCATCAGCGAAGCAATGAACATCGCCAGCAGCGTGCGGCGCAGCGGCAGATCCGGCAGACGGGCCAGGGCAAACGCCGCCATGGAATCGATCAGCAGTACGATCGCTGTGCCCGCAATCCCCACCGACAGGGAATTGACAATCCAGCGCAGAATCGGGGTATTCATCAGCTCCCCGCTCAGCCCCTGGACGAAATTATCAAGCGTCGGTTTCTTCGGCAGGAAGTTCATCCGCCCCGAGAGGGCTTCAAAATCATTTTTGAACGCAGTCGACAGCATCCAGACCAGCGGCAGCAGCACGAACAGCGCAATCAGGATGGCCAGCAGCAGCAGGCCTGTTTTTTTGGCTTTTCCCATCTATACCTTCTCCTTCCGGTTCGTAAGACGGAACTGCACGATAGACACCAGCATGATCAGCAGCGCCATCAGAATCGCCATCGCCGAAGCCGAACCGATATCCTTGCGCACGAACGCCTGGTCCAGCACATTGATCAGTAGCACCCGGGTGGTATCTCCCGGCCCCCCGCGCGTCAGCAGGAACGGCTGGGCGTAAATATTGAAGGAGGCAATGGTTGAGGTGATCATCACGAACAGCATAACCGGCCGGATCGAAGGCAAAGTAATCGACACGAACCGCATCCAGGCATTCGCCCCGTCCATGGAAGCCGCCTCATAATAATCCTCCGGCACCTCATTAAGCGCATTCACAAAAATAATCATATTGAAGCCGATCGTCCACCAGAGTGTCGTAAGCACCAGCGCAATCCAGGCCCAGGGCGTAGCGGTCAGCCACGGAATGGCGGTGAGGCCCAGCTTTTGCAGCAGACTGTTAATGAACCCGGCATTCGTATCGAACATCATCAGCCAGATAACAGCCATCACGGAAGCTGACAGCGCGTAGGGCAGGAAATAGAAGGTCCGGAACAGACCCCGGAGCTTCGCCGGCAGCGCATTGACCAGCATCGCTATCCCCAGCCCCGTAACGATCAGCAGCGGAACCGAGTACAGGACAAACTGGAGGGTGGTCCACAGACCGCGGAAGAAAATACTGTTCTCATAGGTCCCCGGGGTGAAAATGGTCATGTAATTACGCAGCCCCACAAAGGGGTGGGCGGCAGACAGCAGCTCGAAGTCCTGCAGGCTGATGACAAAGCCATACAGAATCGGGAAAAGCAGAAACAGCGCGAAGGCAGCCAGATAGGGCAGCACGAACAGAAATGAGGTCAAGCGTGAAGTCCATAGGGTTTTCAAAAGTGATTCCTCCTTAGCATAAGGATAAGGAAAAGCGGGAAGCTCCCGCTCCCCGCCATACCAACCGAAAGATCCGCTCCACGGAGCTATTTCATCGCCTGACGGGATTTGGCTACAGCATCATCCATCGCCTGCTGCGGTGATTTTTTGCCAAGAAGGGCACTGCTCAGCTCTCCCCATACCGGCTCGATAATGGTCCCCCAATTCAGCACATTCGGTGCGAACTGTACGGAGGAGAAGCTCTGCGATACCGTACTCTGGAACTCCATCGCCTTGAATTCAGCGCTGTCCATCACGGTCTTGGAAGCTACCGCCTGCCCGGATTCCGCCCAGTCCAGCGAGTTGCCGGAGACATATTTCAGGAAATCGCCGATCCCGGCCAGCTTGGTGCTATCTGTCACGGACTTGGGAACGACGAAGCCATGCGAGCCTGCATAAATCGCCTGCTTCGCCTTGCCGATCTGCGGCATGACAGCGACGCCATAATTAAGTCCGGCTTCATCGAACTGGGATTTCATCCACGGTCCGTTGAACTGAATGGCGTTCTTGCCCTGCAAGAACAGGGTATTCTCACCATCCTGCTGCACATTGGCCGGGGAGACTCCCTTGTCTACCATATCGCGCAGCCACTGCACCATCTCCACCGCTTCAGGAGAATTGTAGGCTACATCCGTCCCGTTCCAGAGCTCCCCGCCATTCTGCCAGACGAGGGACGGGAAGATGAACTGCTGCGGCCAGAGGGTCGGCACTACGTATCCGTAGACCCCCTTGGATTTGTCCGTCAGCTTCAGCACAGCGGCATCGAATTCGGCGCGGTTCGCTGGAGGCGCAGTGATGCCCGCCTTCTCGAACAGATCCTTGTTGTAATACATAACGACCGGATGAATGTCCAGCGGGATCGTATACAGCTTGTTGTCGATCGTGGCATATTTCACCGGAGCTTCGGCAAAATCAGCCGGGTTGATCCCGGCCGCAGCCGCCAGCTCATCCACAGGCTGCAGTTGCTCCTTGCTCTGGTACGTCGGCACCTGATCGACATGCATAATCATCAGGTCTGGCTGTTCCTTGCCGGTACTGAGCGCTACATCAAGCTGCTTGTAATATTCGCCATTCGGCTGGATCACGAAATTCACTTTGTATTGATCCTGGGAGCTGTTGTATTTATCAACGATTTTTTTCATGAACGGGCCATCCGAGCCGGAGAAGGGTGACCAGAACAGAAGCTCTGTCTTTTTGCCGCTGCCGCTGTCCGCCCCCTGTGTGGCCTCTCCACCGTTCGCGCCTTTATTCTTTCCATTGTTACCGCCGCAAGCGGTTACAACCAGTGCCAGCATCATAACCATCAGTAATAGTGATGCTCCCTTTTGCATAGATCGCTTCATCTGTATACTCCCCTTTGACCGGTGATTCAAAGCTGACTGCTCTTTGATGTCTTTATGTTACCGCCGCAGGGGAGGGCAATAAATGTCCTCAGACTAGGTTCAGTGGACATATTTACAGATTGCACAGCTTCATTCTACTTGCACAGGTTCGATTCTCTTGAACAAAAAGCGGGAGTCCGCCAGATATTCCTTTAGATAGGCCAGCGCATACGGCTGTTCTTCGCGCAAGCTGGGCAGTTCATCGGGATTAGAGATGTGGTGGCTATAGTTCCCGATCATGATCTTGACAAAGAAGCATTCCAGCTTCCGTTCATAATCCGGCTCCAGCGCACGGACACTGCTGTAGCCTCGAATTAGGCTCCTGCGTTGCTCCGTGGACAGCTCCAGCAGAGCGGCGGCCAGATCATACAGGTAGAAGCCGTAGCCGCAGAGGCCGAAATCAATCGCCCGGGGCTGGCCGTCAGCGAACACCACATTCCCAAAGTGCAGGTCACCATGGATCAGGCCATAACTGCCGGGGTCTGGCGTCATGGCCTCGAGTTCACCCGGGATTCTGGCGGCGGCAGCCTGATAGAGCTTCCACCCCGGTTCCGGCACCAGAGCCTCATGATGCTTCTCCAGCTTATCCCAATCCTTACGGAAGCTGTCCGCTCCCCACACTGGACGGATGAACTCCGCCGATGGTACAAACTGTTCGCCCGCTTCATGCATCCTGGCCAGCATCACGCCTACAGCGTGGAGCTGCTCATCTGTCAGATTGCCCGCTGCATGTTCACCTTCGACCCAGCGCATCAGGGTAACATAGCTAAGCTGCTGTTTTTCGCCGCCAGCTTCATTGCCAGCTTCATTGCCAGCCTCAAGGATATATCTGCCGCTTGAATTGGGCAGCCCCACGGGGACAATCAGCTTCGCCGTCTGACTGAGATGGCTAAGCCACTCCAGCTCCGACAGAATCTCCTCCCGGCTGCACCGTTCGCCATGAATCCGCAGCAGCAGCTTGCCCGCAGTTTCCGTCTCTACCTTGAACGTGATACTGTCGGACTGCTTAATATATTCAATTTTTGTCCAATCCAACTCATATGCCTTGAGCGCCCGCAGTACTCTATCCCTTGTTGCCGGTTCTATCTTCATCTTCCTGCCCCCTCATATGGATGTCTGCATTCATTATAGGGTTGGCGGCGGCAGCGGACATAGATAATAGACAGGTATAACCTGACTTTTGCACAAAACAAAGAGGCTGCTCCAAGAGTCATAATGCGACTTCTTGGGACAGCCCGACTGTTCAGGGTGGATGCTCTTGAGTTGGCGCTTGTGTGTTAGCACGTGTGTGTGGACGCTGCGATTGTATTTTCTGCAATAGATTATGATTTCATTGGTCCAAAAACTCATTCTGCTGTATTTCATACACTAGATTTCTGCATATATGCTCCAAAAGGCCGCCAACGCAAAATTCTACTGTACAGAGTGCAGCAGATGCTATTTTTCGGGAGGTTTTGGAGGAATCTAGTGTATATAGTGCAATCGAAGCCAGCTCGTGGCTGAATCTCACAAGAAGAAATGGCTGCGTCACGCGGCCTTAGACCTCTACTTTCTCTGCTTGCTTCCATACACAATCTTCTTGATGCTGTCGGCTGACAGGCAGAATTGCTCCGCCAGCTCAGTTACGCTCAATCCGCTGGCATAATGCTCACGAATGGACTGGTTCCGGGCGCTTAAGTAGGATCTGCCGCCTGAATTCTCACCCCACCGCTTGTGCTGTCCCTCAGGCTTCGGGATATACAGCATCCCGCCCTGCATGTATTTCTGAATCTCCTGCAGCAGCTGCTGCGGCAATACCACATCTGCATTTACATATTTCATTACTTGCTCCGCTCCTCTTAAGTTATTTCAACTTATCAAGGCAGCAGAGTCTATCGGACAGGTGTTCACAGAGGAACTGGTGAATCGTTACAGCGGAGTATTGCTATCCGCTCTGCACATTAACCGCTGTGTGTGGGTCCATAGACTCTGCGCAGAGCTGAGCATTAATCTGCTCATGAAGTTTCCTCCCTCCAGTATAATACTTACATATAGCATACCGGACGCCACGGCCTTTGCGCAAATGCTGTTTACTCGTGACTTTTGACATTTCATCATAGATTTGTCCATAATACCAATAAATAAGGCAGAACCAATTGCCATTGTTAGTATTCTAGATGAGGCGACAGGGGAGATGAGGTCATAATCATGAATAAACAATTAATCGCAGCGGCGGAGCGCGGGGATACCGCTGAGGTGTTGCGGCTGCTGGAGGCCGGAGCGGATATTCAGGCACAGGACGAAAGCGGCCGAACGGCGGTGGTCGCCGCGGCCTATGGCAACCATGCCGGGACAGTCGAGGCGCTTATTGCCCAAGGTGCCGATATCAACATTCGCAACCGTATGCTTAATAATGTGCTGCTATATGCCGGAGCATCCGGATATCTGGACATCGTGAAAATGGCGGTTGAGGCGGGAGCGGATACGACGCTGACCAACCGCTATGGCGGGACTGCGCTGATCCCCGCCGCAGATCGAGGGCATGTCGAGGTCGTCAAGTATCTGCTGGAGCATTCGGATGTCGACATCGACCATATCAACAATCTGGGGTGGACCGCGTTGCTGGAGGCCGTCATCCTCGGCGACGGCGGGGAGCGGCATCAGACAATCGTCAAGCTGCTGCTGACGCACGGAGCCGATCCAGCCATCGCCGACCGCGAGGGTGTCACACCGCTGGCGCATGCCCAGTCGCAGGGCTATACAGAAATGGCCGCTATGCTGGAGACGGCAAGCCGCTCTTAAACAGCTGGAATAAAAAAGGGACCCCGCCAGCGTCCGGCGGGGCCAAAAGTTATATTAAAGGGGGGTATGTGAGTACTATACCCCCCTAAGCTTAAAATAAGATGAAGGGCAGGTAAAGATCTGCTGAAACCGGCCTAGATTTTGAATTTCTCTACCAGCTGCTGCATCTCTTTGGCGCTCTGCGTATTCTCATCGGCCATGGCGGCTTCATGAAGAGTCTTCTCCACAATCTCCGCCGTCTTCTCGGCGATATCCTGCACCCCGACCGCTCCCTCGTTCACGGTAGCCGCTACTTCATTGACAGCGACGGCGATACTGGAGACGGTCTCGTTCAGGTGATCGGCTGCCGTCTCGAACTGATTCATCAGCTCATTAATCGTAGCAGCATCATCGTTGTACTGCTGGCTGACCTCGGTCAGGCGCTCATAATCGCCCAGCACATTGCGGTCAATGAAGGTCAGCACGGCCTCGGAATGCCGGGTCATCTGCTCCACAGAGGCATAGACATTTTTGACCACCTCTTGAATGCCTGACGCCGTCTCGGAGGACTTCTCCGCGAGCTTGCGGATCTCCCCGGCCACTACGGCGAAGCCCCGGCCCGCCTCGCCGGCCCGCGCGGCTTCAATCGCCGCATTCAGCGCCAGAAGGTTGGTCTGGCTTGTAATGGAGAGGATCGTATCGGCCAATATATTGATCTCGTGGATCGCTCCTGACTCTTCAATAGCCTTCTGCATCTCACTGCGGACCGAGCTGTAGATCTGCTTCGCATTCCCGGTGGATGTCACTGCATCATGCTGAAGCTCCAGGGCCCGTTGCGTAATCTGGCCCGATACATCCGCGCCTTCTTTTACCTTAGCACTGATCATTCTGACATTGCTCAGGGTCTCGTGTATAGCCGCCGTCATCTCCTCGGTAGAAGCCGCCGTCTCCTCCATCCCAGCGGACAGCTCCTCTGTCGTGGCTGAATTATCATGCGCATTCTCTCTGACCTCGTTCGACAGCTTCTCCAGCGTCTCGGCATTGTCCAGCACCTTGGAGGAGATCGCAATCAGACTGCCCGCCATCTCACGCAGCGCCGCGCGGGTACTGAACATGGCCTTGGCAATGGTTCCTGTCTCGTCTGTATTCTTAGTCAAATATTCATATTGATGATCATACTTGAGATCAAGCTCTGCCGTGCGGTTCACCAGCTCCGTGAGCTTGATGATCGGCGAGGAGATCCGGGTTGCCACCGTAGTCCCGATCAGCAGAGTAAGCAGCAGGCTTCCCAGGCCCAGCAGCAGAATGAAGTTCGTCATTTCGCTCACTGGCTGCAGTACCTCGTCCACATCTCCGGCCAGCACCAAGGTCCACTTCGTCTCCGGGAGCACGGTGAAAGCCGCTTTTTTCTTGGCTCCGTTGAAAGTGTATTCTACATTCCCGTCCGGTACCGTCTGCCCCGCCTTCACCTGCTCGACCACGGCTTTGATGGATTCGTTCTCCACCAGTGAACCTATCTTCTTGTCGTCGGGGTGGTACAGCGTATTCCCCGTTTCATCCACCAGGTAGGCATAAGAGGAAGGTGCACCCGCCACCTTGGCATCGGCCAGATAGGTCACCAGACTGTCCGCCCTAACCGCCGAAGCGACGAACCCGATCATCTTCTCTCCGCTAATCACCGGATGGACAAAAGCCAGAATATAAGCCCCTGTTGACTTGGATTTCAGCGTCTCGCTGATTACAGGCATCCCGGTCTTCAAGACATTCTTCGTATAATTTCTATCGCTGAAGTTGGCGCCCACCAGCTTGGTATCGCTATCCGCTACCGCCGTTCCCTTCAGATCAACCACGAACATATGCTCCAGATTGCCTGCATCCTTCACCAGACCCTGAAGCTTCACATTCACTTGATTCTGCAGGGGATTCCCGCCGCTCCATCCGTTTTTACCAGCCTGCGCCAAAAGCTGCACAATCTCGTTGTCCCCGGCAACCAGCTGCATACTCCGCTTCTCTTTATCGATCATGGCAGCAATGGTCTGCGCTTTGTTGCTGCCCACCTGCGCCATGGAAGATTCGGTCAGATTCATGATGGTGCCCGTGGATTTGGTGTACGTAAAAATCCCCATTAATGCTGTAGAAATAAGTGTAACGACAATCATCATAACCGATAGCTTCATACGAATCTTCATCTTCTTCTACTTCCTTCCGCCCCGTTGTCTTTCCTTAGCCTTTAAACAACCAAAAAGATTGCTTTTTTACAATAATTATCGGATTTTCCTCAAACGTAATGAATAATGGAATGTTGGATTTTCAGAAAAAATATCGATTTTTGTCGTATGATAACATAATATATCTATTTTCTTACATAGTAAAAAAACCGCCCTCCTTAACAACCGCACTCAGCGGATGAGTAAGGAAAAGCGGGTTCGCATTCCGCCTATGAAGTTGGTATTCTACTACATGCCCGGGCTGTCCGGCGAAGCTGAGGCACCCGGCAGCACTGCTGCCGAACGGGCCTGCTGCAGGCGTCTGGCCCTGCTGCGGAGGAACATGCCGGAGCAGGCAGCCAGAATCTGCTGGAATAGCATCCCGGAGATTACAGGCAGGGCCACTGCCGGCGGAAAATACCGCACCGCCAGCACCGCTCCCGCACTGAGATTGCGCATACCGGAGTTGAACTGAACGGCTACAGCATTCGCATGATCATAGTGCAGGCGGCGCGAGACTACGGCTCCAATAACATAGCCGAGGGCAACAGTAACGAAGGTTACGGCAATGATCAGAGCAAGCTGGCCGTCCGGATGCTTCAGATACCGGGCAATGCTGGCCCCATTAATGGAGACCACGGTGAACAAGCCCACCTTGACAAACGGGGCCAGCGGAGGCCCGCAGACAGTGCTGATCTTGCCTTTAGTGAATTGATTCAGCAGCATCCCCGCTACGGAAGGCAGGACGACCATCCAGAGCAGGCCCCGCATCATCTCGCCGGCGTCCATCTGCACGCTTGCCCCCATCAGGAGATACAGCGTAGCTGGTACAATCAATGGCGACAGCAGCGTATCGATCAGGATCAGCGCCAGAGTCAGGGCGATATTCCCGCCATGCATCGATACCCAGACTACACTGACCACTCCGGTCGGAATGGCGAAGAGCAGCACATAACCGGTAACCGTATAAGGATCGCCTGGAAAAAAAAGCATCGCTGCCAGCCAGCCGATCAGCGGCATTACTACATGCAGGATCACCAGCAGAAGAATCAGCTTCTGCGGCTTGACCAGCACGGCAAGCAGATCCCGGAAATTGGATTTCAGACTGCCGATCAGCGTCATCCCGGCGAAGATCCAGGGCACCAGCCACGTTAACGGAAGCAGCGACGCCTCATTCAGCACGCCAACCACGATGGCTGCGGGTGTTAGCAGCGGCATGATCCGCTCCAGCACTGTATTGGAAGATACTAATCCGCGTCTTACTGCACCAAGCATGTATTTCAACCCCCTGTGTGAACTATGCCATTATACTCTGCTGCACTGACTGTCTCTGCTGCAAGGTCCGGTAAGGGAACTATACCCCTTGCGGGAACAAGGCGTCCAGCGCCGGGCAAGGCCGTTTCTCCAGATAGTCCGACAACGGTGCCGGCATATTGCTGTACAAGTCCTTAAGTGACGTTCCGTTATAAATATTGCCGATAATGACCGGATGGCACAGCTCGGAGATCAGAATGTCGCCGTTGCCGTGCAGATGAAGCTGCTTCATCCCTTCGATACAATGCGGGAAGTAAACGCCCGGCTGCTCCTCGAAGCCCATCGCCTCCATGAACCGGTCCATACAAGTGAAGTAGAGAGTGGTATCCTCCGGCTTCCGCGCAATCAGCTCATTGACGGCATTCTTCAACTGCTCGCGGGCGGCAATCGCTTTCCAGCCGGTATGTCCCATGATAATACTATTCTGAATTTCATGCGTTCTTACGCCCATCGAATAGACATGCTCACTGATTTCCTGCATATGATCCTGTGTTTCATTGAACAGCAGTGTCTCCAGCACCACATTGACATTGGTTTTGGCGAACATAGTGATGTTCTCTCTGATTTTGTGATAGATACTCGGATGAATATTATAATACCGCGAGAAGCCTTCAGCCGTGGTGAAATTAAATGAAATATGAATCGTCGTCAGACCTGCATCCACCAGCTGCCCGATCCGCTGCTCATTCAGCAGACTGCCGTTCGAGTTCAGCTGGGTCTGAATGCCGCGCGAGGAGCAGTACGCCACAATCTCCACGCAATCCTGAAACTTCAGTGTAACCTCTCCGCCCGACAGGCGCACCCGCTTAAGATTAGGCAGCTCCTCCAAAATGCGGATGACCTCCTTACCGTCAAGGGTCTGGCCATCATTTCTATTATAAGCGCAGCAGTAATCACAGCGGAAATTGCAGTTCGAGGTCACGCCGACTTCCAGCCCTTCCAGCTCATACGTCATCGGCTTATCCAGTTCCAGTGCTTTATATTTCGTGCTCATCTTCTATAGTCCTCCTTGGTTGTTCAATCCATCTGTTCTAAGGTCAACTATAGAATTATACAGGTTTGCCCGCGAGGTTAATGTGACATTTGATATTTGATCTTTGCAAAAAGACTGCTGCACGGTTATAGGCTCACCATACAGCAGTCTTTATTAGGATAGATGTACCTGCTACAGCTCGATAGCTTCTCCCATCCGGTTCAGCACCGGCTGGCCGATGATCCCCAGACGCCAGATCGCAATCCCCTTAAGGCCGTACCGTTTAGCCAGGCCGATCTTGGCATTGACGGAGGCTTCGTTCTCACTGTAGACCGATATCCCGAGAATCAGCTTCTCCTTGCTGACCTGATCAAGCGCCAGCCGGATGCTCTCATCAACCTTATTCATCGGCTCCGGCCCGGTCTCTCCTTCATAGGCGTAAGCCATGATAACCAAATCGTCGGCAAGTGTCCCTAGCGTCTTGTAATCATACCCCTTGTAAGAGCTGTTCAGCGGATGCAGAATGACGGTCAGCTTGAGGCTGGCGGCGCGGGCGGCTGTAGAGAGATTTTTGACAAAAGCGTTATATTGGCTCTGCACCAGCGCCTTATCCCCCGTCAGTCCCAGCCCTTCCAGATCCAGTCCGATGCCCTTGAAGCCCTTCTGCGTGGCCAAATCGACAATACTGGCGATCGTCTGCTGCTGGAGCTGCGCGTCCTCCAGATTCTTGCTCAGCTCCAGTGACGAGTCACTGGAATAGACCATCAGGTAGGGAGCGGTCCCTCCCGCTGCCGCATTCTGTACAATCGATTCCGGCGTAACCTCGCCTGCCGCCTCTGGCCACCAGAAATCCTTGCCGGTGGTGGTGAACTGGCCGTCCTTGTCAATCCGCGCCCAGCCAAAAGCAACCGCATCGAAGCTTGGAATAAGCGAGACCTCACTGTAGGCCTTCTGCGCGTAGAAGCCCAAGGTGTACATGTCCCGTTTCGGGGAGGTAATGGATACGGTCTTGGATGCCTGATCCCAGGAGGCTGCCGCTCCGAACTGCTGGCTGAAGAATTTGAGCGGCAGCATCGTCGTTCCGCGGATATCCTGCGGCGCTGCCGCAAGCTTCACTACCGTCCCGTTCACGACGGCATTTTTGCTGCCGAGGGTCAGGACCACTACGGTTGGAGCGGTGCCAGCTGCGTCCTTCCGGGTGGCCGTGATTTTGCGGGCCTTCTGATTCCATTCCACCTGAATTCCCAAGGCTTCAGAGATGGCGCGGAAGGGCACCATGGTCGTTCCGTTCATCATCACCGGCTCCACCGGGAACGGCAGCGGATATCCATCCAGCATGATACTTACACCCGCAGGTGCCGCATGGACCGCGCTTGCCGGAAGTGCCGAGAGGCTGCCGAGTGAGATCGCTGCGCATAATACTATTTTGGCCAAATGCTTCATATAAGTAGGTTCCCCATTCTCTTAAATAGATTGTGAATCTCTCAACCTTACATCCCCTACTATTCTAGCAAACTAGATAAATATAGCAAATGAAGGTATTGTAACCATTGCAGATTCACCCGTCCGGGGTTCCCTTAACACCTATATGAACACGCTCAAAAAGACACCAACCGCCCGCTCAGCATCCACCTCTACAGCCACTTCGATGAACTCGCCTTCTTTGGGTTGTGCCCGCAAGTCTGCTACGACCATACCGGAGGTGAACGCCCCCTGATGCTCTACACGGACCTTCATCCGGCGGCAGGTTACCAGATCCGGCTGCAAGGCAGCCATCAGGGCCAGCGGATCATGCAGCGGAGCGCTGTTAATGAGATAGTTCGCCTCGCGGTAAAATTTAAAATAATACGCCAGCGACTCTTCCATAAACTCGATGACCGCCTTATTCTCTTCCCGTCCATGCCGCTTCAGCAGCTCCACATGCTCAGAAGTGATCCGCGTCTGAAGAGTCACATCCAGCCCGATCATCATTACAGGCAGCCCTGAGGTGAATACTCGGTCAGCCGCTTCCGGGTCGCCCCACAGATTGGCTTCAGCCACCGGTGTGACATTACCCGGCTTATATACCGTACCGCCCATAACCACTACCTTCTTCAGCTTGGAGGTCAGCTGCGGGTCCAGATCCAGTGCCAGCGACAGGTTCGTCAGCCGTCCGAGCGTCACCAGGACCAGTTCTCCCGGATTCGTATCCGCCATCCGCGCAATGAACTCTGCTGCCGTCTCTTGAACCGGCACCTGCCGGGAGGGCGGCAGCTGAACGCCGCCAATGCCGTTCTCCCCGTGAACATGGGTGGAGAAGCCGGTCAGCTCGCGTACCAGCGCCCGGGAAGCTCCGAGCGCTACCGGGATTTCATAGCCCGGAGCCGCAAGCTCAAGCAGGCGCAGCGTGTTATCCGCCGCCTGCTGCACATCAATGTTGCCGAACACCGTCGTAATCCCCTCAACCACTACCCCCGGCGCCCGGAGCGCATACAATATGGCCAGTGCGTCGTCTATTCCTGTGTCACAATCGATGATGATTCTAGTTGTGCTGGTGCTCATCTCTATCTCTCCCACTCTCTATATTTACTTTGCTCTCTGCCTTGTCGCACTGCCCATCTTAACATGGGGTTAGCTGCTGCTCAATATGGTTTCCACACAACAAAGAATCCGCCAGCTTCATAAGCCAACGGATTCTTTATTAAGCCTTAATTCTTCACGTAAGCCGCCGCAGCCTTGACGAACCGCTCCAGCGCTTCAGCCAGCAGGGAGCGCGGGCAGGCGAGATTGATCCGCAGATGACCCTGGCCTTCCGCACCGAACACAGACCCTTCGTTGAACGCTACCTTAGCCTCGCGGTACATCAGCTGCTTGAGGCCGTCCGCATCGAGTCCGAGCGCCCGGCAGTCGATCCACAGCAGATAGGTGGCTTCCGGGTTCATAGGCTTCACCTGCGGAAGATGCTCGGCAAGGTAAGAGATGGCGTAGTCAGCATTGCCGCTAATATGCAAGATCACCTCATCCAGCCATTCTCCGCCCTCGTTATACGCCGCTTCCACAGCCTCCGGCGAGAAGAACGCCGACATATGCAGGCTGAGCGTCTTAATCTTATAGTCGAACTTCCGTTTCAGCTCCGGGTTGGAGGTGACGATGTAGGAGGTCTGCAGCCCCGGCAGATTGAAGGTTTTGGTAGCCGCCAGTGTGGTCAGCGTGATGTCTGACAGCTCTGGGGACAGGGAAGCGAACGGGATATACTCGTGCCCGGGCATGATCATGTCGCAGTGGATATCGTCCGAGATCACCGTTACCCCGTACCGCAGGCATAGGTCGCCCAGACGCAGCAATTCCTCCCGTTCCCACACTCTGCCGCCCGGATTATGCGGGTTGCACAGCAGCAGCAGCTTGGCGCCGCCGGCCATCAGCTTTTCCAGCTGGGCGTAATCCATGACATAACGGCCTGCTTCCAGCTTCAGCGGATTTACCGCCACCTTGCGGTCATTCATCCGGATCACATCATAGAAAGGATAGTAGACCGGCGATTGCAGAATCACCTGATCTCCCGGCTGGCTGAACAGCTCCACAGAGAGGCTGAGTGAGGTTACAATTCCCGGAGAATCCGAGATCCACTCCTCCTGAATCTCCCAGTCATGGCGTCTGCGGTACCAGCCGGCAATCGCCTTTTTGTAAGAGTCGCCCGTCACGCTATAGCCGTATATTCCAGCCTGCACGCGGCGCAGAATCGCTTCCTGTACCGCAGGAGGGCTTGCAAAGTCCATATCTGCTACCCACAGCGGAAGAATCTCCTTGTCTCCGAACAGCTTCTCGGACTGGTCCCATTTGTAGGAACGGGTATTGCGGCGGTCAATGATACGGTTAAAATCATACTTCAACTAAAATCACCCATCCTTTCTGCTTGTCCGTACATTGTACCATGGGCAGACAACATCCGGCATCCTGATTCCATCCGCCAGCCTGCTTCAGCTTCCCTTGCGCAGCCGCTCCAGAGACTGGCCCAGCCGGACCTCCTCCAGCGGCTTCAGCACATAATCCACAATGTCCTGGTCGAAGGCCCACAGGGCATGCTGCTTCGTCTCTGTAACCACCACAATCTGAATATCCGGCAGCCTTTTCTTCACCAGCTCGGCTACGACGACTCCTTGGTGGCCGGGCAGCTGAAGATCCAGAAACAGCACATCGGGCTGCAGCAGGACAATCTGGTCCACAACATTCTCGGGATAGGCTGACATGCCGATCACATTCACCTTGCCTGTATGCTGAAGCATCGATGACAGCTTATAGAGATCCTTCTGATTCACATCCAGCAAATAGGCCTTAATCACCCGGGTTCCTCCTCCTTCCATACGGTGAATTGCGGTTATAGAGCAGCCCATACATTCTAATTTTAAAAAAATTGCTGTCCCCGCGTTTTCAACGAAACGCCTGAGGACAGCCATAGTCGGTATTATATTGCAGCCTCAAGTGTAAGCTGCTTCTGGTAATGCTTCTAGTTGAAGGAAGCTGGCAGCAGGCTGCGCAGATCCTCCGTATTCACAATCAAATGAATGTTAGTCATCGTCCGCAGGGAACCGGAGATAATACCCGCCAGCTCGCCATGCGTATCCAGCAGAGGACCACCGGACATTCCGCTTGCCACCTGGGCCGAGGTCAGAATCCGGCTTCTGCCGTTAATGTCGGCTGCCGGAGTGTTCACAATCCCCTCCGTGATGATCGCTGTATTCTTGAGCGGATAGCCCAGAGCATACACCGCTTCACCATGTCTCAGCTTGTCCCCCCGCAACGGCAGAAAAGCATAGGCATTATCCTTTTGCTTCATCGCAGCGGGACTTGGCAGTTCAAGAATGGCCACATCCTTCAGCTCGTCGGACTTCGTTACTTTAATCGGACTGATCACCGTTCCGTCCGCCATGATCCCTTCGATGCGCTGTGCGTTTTTGACCACATGATACGCCGTTGCTGCAGTACCGGCCGGAGACAGGATCACTCCTGTTCCGGTGGAGCTTGCAGTACCGTCGCTTTTCAGCACCCGCAGATAAAAGATCGCCTTACTCGCTATTCCATAGCTTTGTTCAGCGTTGTAAGCCTCAGGTGTATCCGCACTGGTGGTGCCCGAATAGAAGAGTATCGCCGAGATCAATGAGAGGATCAGGCTTACGGCAAGCAGCTTTGTTTTCATCCGCCGATCTCCTTCACTTATGAATTTCTGTTATTTCACAACCGACATGATGTCTTTATAAGCCCAGTGGGTAGCCGGAAGATCCTTGAATTGTACAGCCGTTACCGTCAGCTTCTTCGTGCCGGCAATCCGGTTAATCAGCACTACAGCCTGCGCACGGGTAATCGGTGTTCCCGGCTTGAAGGTTCCGTCAGGGAAGCCTTGCACATAACCTGCCTGCGATAGGGCATTGACATATTTTTCTGCCCAGTGTCCCTTCAGATCCTTCTGCTTCGTTACGCCTGTCTCAGTTACATCAAGCTTCAGCACAGTTGTCATGATTTTGGAGAACTCGGCTCTGGTTAAGCTCTTCGTTCCGCCGAATCCGCCATCCGGGAAGCCCTCAATAATGCCGGCCGATGCGAAGAATCCAGTCAGTCCTTCATTCTCGGCATTGACATCATTGAACAGATTGCCTACATTCACTTCTTCCATGTCAAGCAGCGGTGCAAGAGACTGGATCAGCTCATACCGGGTGATGGCTGCGTTCGGCATGAACAGACCGTTCGGATAGGCTGCCATATACTTGATCTCACCGCTGTTACTCTTCAGGCTGTACTTCGCATTCTCCACCGCATACTCGATGGTAATGACTTTATCGTCTTTGTCCGTAATCGCTTTGACCGTCATGCTCTTGGTAATCAGCAGCTCACCGGTGTACTTCGTGCTCTTGGCAGTCGGAATACTGCCGTCCGTTGTGTAATAGATCGTCTGCCCTTCTGGAGCCTTCAGCTCCAGCTTGCTGTTCTTGGCAATCTTGACCGGAGCTTCACTGTCGCCATTTACCGTTGTTGTGCCAGCCACCGCTGTGATCGACGGAGCTGCCGGTGCTGGTGTCGGGCTTGGAAGCGGAGCTATTGGACCGCCACCACCACCGCCTCCGCCGCCATTGCCCGTACCAGGGTTTGGATTAGGGCTCGGATTAGGGACTACAAGCGTCCAGGTCCAGGCTGCAACCGGGCTGTACTCTTTGCCGGGTACAATCGTAATGGCTCTAACCGTTGTTGTGCTCTTAAAATCGATAGGTCCGCTGTACACCTGGGAGGTCTCTGTAGGTGTTGTACCGTCCAGTGTATAGTAGATGCTTCCTCCCTGCTCGCCTGTTGCCAGCTCCACCTTCACTTCAGTAGTGAAATTCTTATCTGCAGGAGTTGCAGTTGGTGCAACTGCTGCGCTCGGGTACTGGAATGCAGCTGTATTAATAGCAATACTTCTGCTCTGTCCTCCAGCGGTTGCCTTCAGCACTGCACTGCCACCTGATATCAGGCTGCCGGTTGTACCGTTCACTACAGCCTTGGACGGATCAGCGCTCCAGGAGAGTGCTCCGCCGCTGCTCATGTGGAATGCCGAACCCACGCGGTTAATCAGATCCTGCGGGTTCAGGATAACAGCGGCTGAAGCCAGAGTCCCTTCATTTGTTCCGTTAAAGGCCTGAGGCAGCGGATAGAATGTGTTCTGGGCTGTCCAGATTCCGGCATCCAGGCCTGCCGGCAGATTCGCGCCAGTAAGCTCTGCACCCGGCAGCCCCATGGCACTGCTGGCATTGCCGGACACTGCCTGGCCATTCAGATTGTAGTACGCAATATTATTCTTCAGCATTTGTCTGTTGAACAAGGAGCCGCTGATCGTGGCCTTGTCCGATTTCTGTCCGGCAATCCCGCCGAAGAAGGCTTGCAGCGGTTGAATCTTGCCCTTCACTCCAGCCTTCACTTCTCCGGTGTTCAGGGAAGTAATAATCGATCCGCTCTCTGCCAGACCGGCAATACCGCCAGCCCATGCAGTAGACATGCCTTCGGCGAGGACCGTGGCGGCAGAGTAGCTGTTCTTGATCTCTCCAGCATTCAGTCCGCTGATCCCGCCAGCGATAGCCTGGGCTGAAGCTACACGGATATCGCCATATACAAGCGATTCAGTGATGGAGCCTTCCGCACTGTTCTCACCGGCAATTCCGCCTGCGGCCAGTACAGATGATACATCAATGTTGCCCTTCGATACAGCCTGGTGAATCACACCAGCGTTGCTTCCGGCAATGCCGCCAATCCGGCCTGCTCCGGCAAGCTTCACTCCTTCATTCGTGACCTTCTCCAGAGTGCCCTGATTCACACCAGCTGCCCCGCCTGCGGCAGCACTGGCAGCCACGGAACCGCTGACCTTCACATTCTGGATGACTGCACCCTTATGGTTGATCCCGGCAGCAATACCTGCATTCACTGCACCGGAGAGTTCTGCTCCGGTAAAGTTCACATTCAGGAGCTGTCCACGGTTATCCTTGATGAATCCGGCTGTCTGCTGGCCGGAGGCTTTCAGTGAAAGTCCGCTTAACGTATGGCCTTGACCGTCGAACACGCCCGTGAAGCTGTCGAATGCCGTCCAGTAGCGTCCGGCAAGGTCGATATCCGCTCCAAGCAGGATCGTTGCCAGCTCCGGCTTGTTCTCAGCCGTTCTATTGAACAGCTTGTAATAATTCAGTCCTGTCTCGTTATAGAACATGACTGCCCCTGCGAGCTGCAGCGGAGTCTGCACTGTAATGGCCCCATCCGTCAGGTCGTTCAGGAAGGTAGTATCATAGTCGATACTCCAGAGTCCTGAAGTCAGCGGATCAACTGCTGCTGTACTTACGGCAGCTGCGGCTGCACCCGAATTACGGCCTACAGCATCCAGTGTGCCTGTATAGGATGAGCTAAGAATTTTGCCGTCCCGGAAGTTGTAGCCGACCAGTGCGCCTTTGGAGACATTGTCCCCTGCAACTGTAACGCTAATCTGCGGCACATTCGCGTACACACTAGTAAGCGTTCCATCATTATATCCGGCGAAGCCGCCATTATAGGAACGGGTCGAGGACTTCACCCCGACAGTAGAAATCTTGCTCTGTAAAGCGTAAGACTTGCTGATGCTGCCGCTTCTCTCCACGGATGCGGCGAAGCCGCCGCTGCGTGTGTCGAAGCCGGTATTGCTGATGTCTCCGGAGGCATAGGAATCCGTGATCGAATAATGATCTACAGAGCCGGCGAATCCGCCGACATAGGAGCCTAATCTGCCGCTGACATTCAGCTTGCCTGTGGCATAGGAATTCTTGATTGCTCCCGCAGTAGTACCGTTCTCACCCAAGAGTCCGGCAAAACCGCCTGCATACATCGTATTATCCTGATTGGTATCTGTAATCACTACCGGAATATCCGTATGGGTATTCGTAATCAGGACATGATCAGCCATACCGATCACTCCGCCAACGCGTGTATTCGGTACTGATTCACCCAGAGTAACTGCTGATCCGACGTTGATGGACTGTCCTGAGCCGGAGATGACTTTACTGTAATGAATCTCTCCGCCGTCTCCCCAGCCGACAAGTCCGCCGGCATTGATTACTCTGCTGTTATCCGTGTTCACACCGCTTCTGACAATGGTATCTACAATGATACCGTTGCTGTATCCGGCTACTCCGCCTGCACTCACGGTATTACCGCCGGTTACCTTGAGACCGGAGGCAACTTCGGAGCTATAGATGGAGGCATCCGTATTCTTGCCGGTCAGACCGCCCGCATAGAGATCTGCACGATGATCTGTTCCGGTGACTGTGATCTGGCCATCATGAACCTTCGCAATGTAAATCCCCTTATACAGCGGATATGCCTTGCCAAAGTCAAAGCCTTGATCGATATCATCCGCTGAGATCGTTCCGGCGATTCCGCCGACCGCGACCTCACCGCTCTTCGCCGCCGCCTGAAGCTCAGGTGACGAATCTGCATTATAGATGATGGAGTTATCACTCTCTCCCACAATACCTCCGGCAGTGATCACTTCACCGGCTGCCTGCAACGAAGCCTTGAACTTGGCGTCATTGATCGCCGTCCGGGAAGCCGATCCGGCAATCCCGCCGAGCACAGCCTTCAAGCTGTCGCCTGTTGTAGCCAGCTTCACGCCTGATACTGCTGCATGTTCAATATCGAAGCTGCTGCCGTTATCCACAGAACGGGCCAGCATTCCGCCGAGTCTGCCTTCCTTCACGCCCACAACACCGCCAGCCGTACCATTAGCTGTCAGCTGTATGCCGCTTCCGGAGCCGGTTACGATTACATTGCGGATGGTGTTCCCTTGATCGGATTGACCGATCATACCGCCCAGGATGGAGCCAAGCCCCCGCGCTTCCAGGGTTCCGTCTGCAAAGCTCACGGTCAGCCCTTCAGCTTGACCCATCTGGTAATGTCCAACCAGTCCGCCAACAGTGGCTTCCATTCCTGTTGAAGAGATCCGGTATCTTGAGTTCACTTCAAGGGCCAGGCCTGTCACATTACCATTCTGAACCCCGATAACTCCGCCGATAACGGCATGGTCAGCCGCGCTGCCGATGCTGCCGTCCTTATCGTGAATAACATAAGTGTCAGCTGTAATATCCGCTGTGTTGTCGCCGATCAGACCGCCGGCGATACCGCCTTCAGCTACCGTCTCAATCCGGCTTCCGCCGTCCAGCGTAAGCTGCAGACCGGCAACACTGCCTGAGTTCTGGCCGATGATGCCGCCGACAATGCTGCCGCTGACCTTCACGCCGCCAAGCAGCTTAAGGTCAACATTCTTAACTGTACCCAGATTCGTCCCGGCCAGTACGCCGGTGTAGCCGTTGCCGCCAACCGCGAGCGGCTCAAGGTTCATGTTCTGCACTGTAGCATTCGCTCCAATGATTCCGAACAGCCCGGAATGCGTGTATACCGGCTGCAGGGTCAGGCCGTCGATTAGCAGGCTTTTCCCGTCGAACATTCCTTCAAACGGATTAGCCTCCTTGTCACCGATAGGCACCCACTGCTTGGATTGGATATGGATCGGATTCATCACAGTCACCGTTCTGTCCTTGAAGCTGAATTGCTCCACACCGGCAATCGTGCCGTTGACAATTCCCGCCAGACCGGCAAGCTCAGCCTCCGAGGTGATCTCGAAGCCGATTGCATCCTTATCCTTCGTGTACCAGTTGATATTGGCATTCACGTTATTGCCGTTGTCTCCGCCACCGGTATTGGCAGTGCGGTTGACTTCAGGATAGCGGTATGCCGCGCTGAGCGAGCCGTATTTCCAGGCTCCCTCGAAATCCCAGCCCGACAAGCCCGGGAATACCGTTCTGTCCTTCAGTGTCTCCGACAGAATGGTGGTCAGCCGGACATGCACATTCAGCCAGCGGTGATTGCCCTCTGCGAAATCAGGCAGATCGCGGTTGATATTCAGTCCTTCATCTTTAATATAGTAGGATTTATAGAGCAGTTCTTTACTTGCATTATCATAACGTCCGGCGAAGCCGCCAGCATACGCGGTCTTTTTCTCCGCTACATTAACCTCTGCTGCTGAGTAGACGTTGCTTATTTTACCGTTTGTAATTCGGCCAACGAAGCCCCCGGCATAAGAATTATTCTCCGCGGCGTTAACACTTTTCGCCACATAGGAATTCTTAACCGTTCCGCCGGACAGCTCTCCGATCAGACCGCCGACAATAGTATAGACTTTGTTCGCTGTAACCTTGGAAGCGGAGTAGGATTGCTCCACCGTACCGGCTGTATTTCTGCCGATCAGTCCGCCCAGGTAGACCGAACCGCTTGATGTTCCTTGGGCATTGCCCGTCACATCAATATCTACATAAGAGCCAATGACTGCACCGGCATTGCTGCCTACTAATCCTCCGGCATGTGTGCCTGTCCCTTCAATGGTCAGGTTCGCATTGGAATACGTGTAGTAGAGTGTTCCTGATGCCGTATTCACACCGGCCAGACCGCCGATGATGGAGGAATTGCCTCTTGAGATCACCGAGATTTTATCGGTAATACTGTTGTTGGCAATCAACGTGCGGTTCTCACCGACCATACCGCCCACAATGGCATTTGCGGAAGTAGCCGAGACCGTACCCAGTGTCCGGGTATTCTGAATCGTGCTGACCGAGGTTACAGGATTCAGTACCGGATCAATACTCTGGGCCGCATTGAGGCCCACAATGCCCCCGGCATATGAGGACACTGCACCGTCGTTAGCCTTCAGATTCAGACCGCTGATGTAAGTGCCCGTAATAATGCCCGAAGCGCTGCCGTGATTATATCCGGCCACCCCGCCTGCAGTAGCGCGTGGCGCGTTAAGCGTCAGACTAATCGCTGATCCTACCAGACGGTCCAGCCTGGAGGACTCATTGTAGCCTACAATACCGCCAACATAGGCATCTGTAGCCGTTGGCCCTGCCAGAATGAGCATATTCTCTACATTGACGACTTTGCTGTCACTGCTGATGGTACTGTTCGTAAGGGTACCTGCCAGGCCGCCGACTGAAGGCTTCGCAGCCTGCGCCTGGATGAGCATCAAGGCGCCATCTTCAGCGTTCACTTCCGGCGTTGTAATATCTGTTGTTGTAGCTGCTCCAACGATCGCCCCCGCTTTGGCATCCGCCGCTGTCAGCGTAATCATCGGTTCAGCACCGGGAACATTCAGCACAGCGGATGTAATTCCTGCACGTGCTTCAGGAGTCTCTGTCCCCGCCGAATATCCGGTGATCCCGCCAGCTACAGCGCGTACACCTTTTGCTTGAATAGACAACTGAGTCACTGTAGCGTTAACCAGCTGTCCGGCATTGAAGCCGGTATTCCCGCCGAGCTGGTTATCCGCACCGCTTGCAGTGATAACTACATTCTCCGCATGATTGAACGGAGCGGCTGCGGCCGAATGGTTCTCGCCGAACATACCGCCGGCTTTTACCGAAGCGCCTGTAGCCTTGATCTCAATAAGATTCGTGTGCCCGTTGAACTGAGCAGCCGAGTTATGCCCCGCGCCGCCGCCGAAGCTCACCTTGTCGGCCTTCAGCTCTGTAACAATATCCTGAACATCCACAGGCACAGCAGCAGACCCGACTACCGCATCAGCGTTCAGCTTACCTGCTGCGCCGCCGATGGTATAGCCGCTTCTTCCGGCTTCATTCAGGAAGCTGATCCGCGAGGCCTTACCGCCGGTCAGCGTCAGCGGCTTGGTGTTCACACCCACGAGTCCGCCGAACGTGATATTGTCCTGCCCGTCTGCCGCATCCGCTACTGCAGCCTGAAGCACCAAAGTGCTGTAGCCTGCCGATTCAGCATCACCGGCAGTAACTCCACTTACCGTTCCTTGTGCGTTACCGGCGATCCCGCCGACAACCCCGCCAGCCGAAGTAACCTGCAGTGTTGCATATTTAATAGAAGAATTAGTCACGGTTCCTTCCAGATAGCCGGCGATTCCGCCGATGGTACCATCGGAAGTGATAGCCAGATGCTCTCCTTCCGTCTTGCCAGTCACTGACGATGCAATGGTTCCGCCGATTTCGTAACCCACGGTACCGCCGGTATACACATCCGCAGTACCTTTAACCTTCAGTTCGCCTGTGGAAGAGGTCTGGGTGATGTTCCCGCCTGCATCGTAACCGGCAATTCCGCCTGTGTAGACTCCTTTACCGCCGTTAACTGAGATCAGTTTTCTATTCTCGAATACTCCTGCCGTAGCGTTGCTGGTAACCAAGCCGCCTGCGGCATATCCGACGAATCCGCCGGTAGCTACATTCTCTGCGCCTGTTGCTGTAATCTGCTGAGTATTCGCATAAGGATGCGTCCAGGTGAATTTGCTGCCGGTATATCCGGCAATCCCGCCTGTATATACGTTCTTGCCGCCGTTATTGGTAACCGGCGCTGTATTTACAAAGGTAATGGAAGCCGCTTCGCTTGCTACCGTACCTGTTGCACCTACCAGCGCCCCGGCTGCCGAATTCACTGCCGCTGCTGCATTCACGGTAATTGCACCATTATTGGTGGTCATGTTAGAGAACACGACGGTGTTGTCTACTTTACCGGCAATCCCGCCTGCCGCAACCTGATTACCGCCAGCGATGGTGACAGGAGCCGTATTAATGATTGGAGTGTCTTCATCATTTAGACGAAGCGGTCCTGTGGTGTGTCCTGCGATCCCGCCTGCGGTAAGCACAGAACTGTCCGTTCCCTGGGCAAGAAGAGCCCCGTTATTGACCACTTTTTTAATGATAATGCCTCTGGTGTCACCATAGCCCATAATTCCGCCCACATCGGCTGAACCATATGCTGTCACCGCTGCGTTATTGATAGAGTTCGAGATCATCCCTTCGCCCATGCCGACAATACCGCCCGCGTAGGAGTGGTACGGAGAAGCGTCCGAAGTGATATTGATCTGGTTAGTAATGTCAAACACAATGCTGCTGCCGCTCATTTTACCTACAGCGGAGCCAGCATACACATCATAGGTAACTCCGGTAACAGAGATGGTGCCTGTTTCAAAAATCAGGCCGCCTACTGTACCGCCTGCCATGTTCCCTACCAGACCCTGATAAGAACGGTTTGCTACTACATTCAACCCGTTAATCTTCTTCATTAACCCGTTCTCGGTAATCAAGGTTCCCCGGAATGGATGCTCAGCGGTACCGATGGGCACCCACTGGTAAGCAGAGAGATTCAGGTTGTCCGTAATCTCCAGAATTTTACCGCTTAGACCGTTTACGGTGCCTTCATTGACGAGCTTGGCAACACCTGCCAGCTCTTCAGCATTCTTAATTTTGAAGGTATCATTCGTTGGCACATACCACCTGGTATCGGCCGCGCTGTCCCAGGTCTGCGGATCAGCCTTGGCCATGATGCCTCCGGCAACTGCGGCAACGACAATTACCGCCAGTGCTATAAGATAACCTATCCATGATCTTCGCTTCAAAGCCATATTGACACCACCTGAATAGTATTGTGACTTAAGGATTTCCCAGCAGAGCGTGCCCGCCCGCTTGCGAGCGGAACGGGCACATCCTTGTTATTGCTTGGCTGTAATGAATTGATCCAGACGGATGGCAATGGCTGCCGCCTGCTCACGCGTAAGCGGAGTGGACGGGTTCACCTTATTGCCTTCTCCGAGAATAATGCCGTTCTTGATGCTCATTGCCACTGCTTGTCTTGCCCATGCCGGAACCTTGCCCTTGTCAGTGAAACCGCTGAGGATCGAAGTGACTTCGTCCTCGCTAAGTTCACTGCCCGGATTAACCTGATTCAGCAATCTTCCGAGCATCGTCATCGCTTCAACTCTTGTCAGCGTATCCTTAGGCGCATACTTGCCGCCTTCAAGACCAGTGACAATACCCAGCTCTGTAGCAATGGAGACGCTACGGTTATACCAGCTGCTGGCGCTGACATCACTGAAGCCTGCCGAAGCTGCCTGCTTATTCATCAGACCTGCAACACGCAACAGAATGGTCGGATATTCTGCCCGGGTCACTTTACCTGACGGATCGAACAGTTCCGCAGATTTCCCTAGCACGAACAGCTTGGCAGATGCCGCTGCGATGCCTTCCTTGCCCCAGCCTGAAGGCATATCCTTGAAGGCCTTCTGGTTGCGGATGAAGAAGAGGCTGCCTTCGCCGGTCAGCTGTACATTCACTGCCGTACCGCTGCTGTCCAGCTTCCACGGTACCGTTGTCCAGTTGCCGTCTTTGTCCTTAAGCACCATGGCCGTAATCTCCTTGGCCGCAAGCGGCGCAGGAATCGTGATCTTGGCTGCAAGCGTAGGCGTCCAGCTGCCCTTCGGCAGGTTAACGTTCACCGTTACACCTTGGCCTGCCCCCATCAGGGTGAAGCCTTGCTGATCGGCGATAGCCTTCATAGCCTGCTGATCAGCAGCACTGTTGGCACCAATACCGATAGTAAGTCCGGCAGTTATACCTGCAAGATTCTCAGGAGCAATCACCAGTTGTCCCATAGGAACTTCAATCACAATCTTCTTCTTCGCACTCAGTTGCTGCTGAACCACACTCTGGTCTACACGGATACTGAATGCTTTGGCATTCGGATCGGCGGAGCTTACTGTGAGGTCACTGCCTGCTACAGCTTCTTTATCCGTAATCCGGACGATAGCTGTAAGTCCATCCCACTCTGCTGTCACGGCCTGGCCGTTGACGGTAATCCGGGCTGCCTGTTCCGGTGCTTGTTCTTCAACAACTCCCGGTACGGCACCACCGCCTCCGCCACCACCGCCAGCACCGCCGCCTCCGCCTGAACCGCTGCTGGTCCAGACCGATGCAGCTACACTGCCGGAAGCCCTAACCAGCTTGTCCAAGGAGGTACGCTTGGCCAGCACAACGGTGGCGCCCGGATGAGCGGACACGATACCATCGAGAGGAAGCAGGCTCCATGAGCTTACATTGTCATCCCTTTTCAGTTCTGCCGGATTGGACGAGAAGACCTTGTAAGCGATCTGTTGTCCAGTCATATCTCCGGCGGAAGTCACCGTAATCTTCGTATGGTTGCTGTCTCCGTTAATCGGAGAGGATACAGCTTGCACAGTACCCAAATCATTCGATTCAGGGACAGCTACAGTCGTCACAGCCATGCCTTTGAGCGTAACACCCTCAGACACTTTATACTCGGCTTCAATCAGACTGGAGCCTGTAGCCAGTGCAGTAACATTGCCTTGTGCCGACAGGGATACCGAATCGCCTACGGCCACTTCATAAGTCAGATTAGCCAGATCCTTACCGGTAACTGGCTCTTCCTTGAATTTCGGCTTGCCATTGTCGTCCTTGCCATCCGAAACCTTGAGATAAGCCTGGATTAGGCCTGCCGCACCCGGCGTCAGCGTCTCCGCACCCTTGAGAACCAGGGCAACCGGTACTTTGAATCCGGCATTCGTAATATCCACAATGGCTGTGTTCTGATTAGTAGCACCGTCAGTTGCGACAATGCTTAGCGCCACTGAAGGCTCCTCAGAATTCACTTCCACCATTCCATTGAAATCTCCCGTCTTCGGATCTACCGTAAGCTCCTTGGAGATGACCTTGTCTTTGTATTTGCCGTCAGACTGCAACTGACTCACGGTATAAACTGCACTTAGCTTCGTTCCCGTAGTTGTCGTTCCGGCTACACGAACGGCACCCTGTGCAGTACGTTCGCCCGTTACCGGCTCTGTGAGATACAGGACCGGTGCGATCGTATCTACCGTCAGATACAGCATGGTCACTGAGATATCCTTGGTCACCGTATTTCTGGCCCTGAGTTCAATCGCATACGGCCCGTCCGTCTGGAACTGGTCGAGATTCAAGGTGCCTTCGCTTCCGCCGCCGGCCTTGTTCGTCAGGGCTACAGTCGCAATGGATTTATCAGCATAGAATGCTTCCACTGTCACATTGGACTGGCCTGAAGAGAGCGTCAGCTTCTGCTTCGTTTCATTCGTTAACAGGTTCACGTAGTTCCCGGAGGAGGCATCTACCGTCCCCGATGAACTCAATACCGTCAGCTTCGGCAGATCCGGAACCGGCAGCAAGGTGCTGCTGCTCTCTCGCCGCTCGGCATAATGATAGTTCTGATGCTTGTCGGCATCCTCGGTTGGAACCGTTGCGGCACTGACGCCGATGACGTAATTCTTCTTCACTTCCAGACCGACATATTTCACCTTGCTCAGATCAATCACTGAGCCTTCAAGGCTGCCCTTATAGACTTCATCTGTTGTAGATACAGCCTTCCAGCCGCCAATCAACAGACCTTCGTATTTGCCTGTGGAGGCATTCCAGTAAGGCTTAAGCTCCTGTTCGGTATACAAAAGCTCTCCAAACGGAGCATATTCACCCAGTTTGCTTCCATCATCCAGCTTCGCATCGACCACATAGCTGTGCTCGTAGGCGCTGTGTCCCGGTTTCTTCGCTCCCGGCTTGAAGGAGAGTGAGAACAATCCGTTGCCGGCAGGCTCAACAATGACATCACTGACACTCTGCGGTGCCAGCGGATCAATGATTTCAAAGCGCTGCGGCGATGTCTTCGTCCCGAAGTTCGAGCTGGATTTCAGCTCGGCCCGCAGGTAATAGTTGCCCTGTCTGAGCAGCCCGCGGATATCTTCCGGGTTCCCCATCAAGGTTACATTGGTTACATCGATCACTTTGCTGCCGCTCGTGATTCCGCCGCTGACCGAGCCGCCTGCTCCGACCGGCACATCCTTGGCGATCAGCATACCCGGGTCACCCGTCTGCAGAATCTCCTGGCCATTCAGCATTTCCTTGCGGTTTGTCACCGCATCCTCAGCCAGATACAGGTTCACGGTATCGCCTTCGGCTGCGTTGGCCACTTTCCAGGAGGCTGTGAACTTATTCGCATTGGAGCTGTCCTTCGCCAGGTTAACTTCACCCAGAGTAGGCAGGGTAGGAACGTTCAACAGCTTGGTGTCAACCGCCGAGACGGCTGTCAGCTTCCAAGTGCCGCCTTTGGTGGCTTCATTCTCAGGAATAATGATATATGCTCTGCGAATGTCCACTTCACTGCTGAGTTTAGACACATTATCCGTTTTATAGCTTGCAGGAATATATTGTGTAAAAGCATTTGCCGTAGGATCCGTGTTCGTGTTATCGAATTTCACCGGATACAATTTGCCTGATGCATCCTGCAGCTTGAATTCCGGCATTTCCTTGCTGCTGTACTCCATCTCAATGATGGCATTGCCGGCTACGCCGTCCATCGGAATCTCATGGATTCTGCCGCCGTTCTTGACCGTAATGCCACCTACGCCGACATTGATCGAGCCGTTCTCGACATATTTAACGCCTTCTTCTACCTCACGGTAGATAATCTCCTGATTCTCTTCCTCGGAAGCTACCTTGGAGGTGGCCAGCGTCTGCACGCCTGCCCCAATCACCATCAGGCGCGGTCCAAGCTCAGGATCATCCACCACCAGATGGATCATACCTTCCGGCAGCTGATCTGTAGAAGTACCGAATTCAATGCCTCCACTCCAGTAGTAGGTAATGCCTAAGGAGATCAGCAGAATGCCAATGCTACCCCAGACCTTGTCATTGTTGACCCCAAGGAACATACTGGACAGCGGCATGCCGCCGACAACCGGTACATCGTTCGGAATCTGCACCTTGGAGCTGATATAGCCTTCAAAATCCGTACGGTTCTTCTCCAGATTCTGTCCGACGAAGATACCCGCCTTCCCGATGATGATATCCCATCCGCCGATATCCATCTCTGCTTCCACGCGCACGAACCATGGGGTTACCCACTGCGCCTCGAGCAGCGCTTTGGTCAGCATCGGAAGCCGGTCATCTTTCTCCGCATCGGCTTTGGCAGCGAAATCCAGCCTGCCTTCCACCTTAAGGCCGGTACGCTTCACTGTCAGGTCCACATCGCCGAAGAAATACGCCGGAGCAATCCCGAACCGCATGCCTACGCCTGCTTGAATGGTTAACGGGAACGGGTCCTCTGCCGTGCCGCCGGCAATAGTGTCCGCCAGTTCACGTACTGCTCCCCGTATAGCTGTCAGGTACGTTGCACCCGTCACCAGGATACCCGGCTGCGGAAGCTCTGCCCCGAAGGCAATCACATCCGGAAGAATCCGGCCGTCTTTTACCTTTTTGAGCGAGAATTCAATCTCCACGCCCATCATATTCTTCAGCTGTGCGGCGAACTCCAGGCCGTATTCATTGCCTACGCCCCCGCCTTGCACAGCGTGCTTGATTGTAACTTTGCCGCTTGGGGCATCCGGACCTTTTTTCTTATCCGCATCCTTCTTCTTATCCGGTCCGAACAAGCCCATCTCCTGATTGAGATCGAAGCCCAGGGAGGCATCGACGCCATAGAAGCCTGCACTGTTGAAGATGACATTCTTAATTTCGGAGTTAATGATCTTCAGGGACAATGAGCCGCCGAAGGAAATCCCATTCTCTCTAAGAATGAAGTCATTGAAGGAGAAGCCAAAGCCGTCGATCGAGAAGCTTGGTGCCCCGAACAAAGACTGCTTGTTGAAGTACACATCCTCAATCATGATCTGGCGCAGCGGGTTCAATCTGTCACCTACACCGCCGATGGCCCATTTCAGGCTGCCGTTCTGACTGTCGTCTTCCGGATTGCCGTCATTGCCCTTCTCGTCCTTCTTATCGTCATCCTTGCCCTTATCCTCTTCCTCTTTTTCCTTCGTCGGATCGAAGTCCTCTTCTCCAAGCGACTTGTTGAAGCCGTTGAAGAAGTCGAGCGTCCATTCGCCCTTATGGAAGACGAATCCGCTGCTTGCTACGCTCAGCGTTCCTTCACCCTTGACAAACAGGGTATCCAGGAAGGGCAGATCGCCAGGCAGGGTGTTGCCGAAGATATCCAGCTTGCCGCGTACAAAAGACAGATCTTTACCTTTATAAGCTACAGCATCATTAATAATGGCCGGTTCTGTCTTGGTATCCACGATGACCTGCTCTTCATCACCTGTACCCACCTGCTTGATCATGCCGCGGACGGTAACCAGAATCTCACGGTCGAATTCCGGGTCCTTGGCTTCCGCTTCTTCTTTGAATTCCTCAAAGTCCTCTTCCGTTGCAAACAGCTTGTAAGCATACATTGGAGTCTCTTTCAGCGCTTCATCATCCATGAATTCGCTGATATCGAACTTCGGATCAACCGCTTTGCTCGCTGCGCCGAATAAGGCTTTGGTTTTCTTATATTCGGTAACAGCCTTGTACAGGAACGAACCATCCTTGAAAGGCTTGCCCGGGAACAGAGAGTTCAGCTGATCCACCAGCTCATCCTTTACCGAAGCACCGTTCGCAAGGCCGCTGATATCTACAGCTTCCTTATAGACCGCCATCACTCCGGCCTCACGGATTCGTGTGTCGTTATTATCGGTGACCAGGAAGGATTGCGGAGTCGTCATATCATATAGAGCCGCTACTTCCTCGTCCCCTCCGGCGTCGCCTTTGTAATCAATCTCCACCTGATATTCACCAAGCGGCAATTCCGGTCCAAGCCCGGCTTCCAGCACATTGCCGCCTGAATCCACCTTATCACCGCCGCGGTACGTAATCCGCATGGCGCCGGAGAATCCGTCATCCGTCGGCTGCATCACCACTGCATCCTGGACATTGACTTTATACCGGTTACCGTCTGCTTTATTCTTGAGGTACAGGTCAAAGTTCGGAGCGGTCGTTGCATTGCCCGTATTGTAAGCTTCAATATTCGACAGATTGACCGTCAGATATTTCACATCTGTGCTATACAGCTCTGCCGGTGCTAGTGCGTAGGAATACGTAGCTGTTGCTTCTCCCACCGGCGGCAAAAGAATGAAATTAGTGCGGGTCGATTCATACTGGGCTTTAATGCCCTCATCCTTCACGCCTTCGATTTTACCTTGCGTTTCCGGGCTTCTCGCGGAAATCATATATTCCCGGGTAACCGGCCAAGGTCTGCCTTTGGCCTGAACGCGGAAGGTCGCGGTAATCGCGTCACCCGGCTTGTACTTCGGCTCAATGCCCATGGCTGCTTCATCAGGTGTGGCTGACTTTTTGAACTCCAGCATTTTGCTGCGGGAATTCTCCAGGACCGGATTGCCATTGGCATCCTTAACATCCTGGCCCAACTCATCCTGCCTGACGAAGCTGAGACCACTCTCCAGCGTCATCTCCACTTCAATCTTGGAGTGCTCCATATTGTAGGCCTGCAAGTTTTCTACTTCGGCTGTAATCGTGAAGACACCATTATCCACATACTTCGACGGAACGGTCTCCCCCGTTCCCAGCGAAGCTGTCGCCAGCTGCTGAACCTGATCTACATAACGGATCGAGAACACTTTATCCGGGGCTGTGAGTTCACCCAGGCCGTATACGGTCTCGAAGCTCTGGAAGCCTCCCGGTGCCAGCTTCTCCGGGTTCCAGTAGAAGGCAACGGCGGAATCCGCCGTACCGAAATCATTGGTATCTCTGGTGAAGTCCAGATTCGGATTAATTTTATAATCCCATTTCGTATTCGCCAGGCCGTTCCAGTGCCCGACGATCATTTCATCCACAATATTAATATTCTGTTCGGCAAAGTTATTGAAGCCGTAGGCCACCACATTGGTTGCCTGAGGATTCGTCAGATCCAGCTTGTCGCGCATCACCCAATAAGCAGGAATCTTGAAGTAAGCTCTATCTTCAAAGGGAATCCCCTTATCGTCCTCCGGATTATGCACCAGCTTCCGCTCCACCTGCAGCGGTGACTTGTAGGCCGTGCCAATCTGGAACTGCGGTCCGTCGTTGCCGCCGACCATTGTATCCAGCAGAATCCGGCTGCCGATCTGCACCTGCGCCCCGCTCTTGTTATTCACTTCATAGCGGATGTTGACGTTACCGGAATTCACAGCATCCTTGCTGTCGGTGTAGAGCATCAGAATCTGCTTGATCTCTACGCCTTTAATCTTCCAGATCATCTCCAGCTGCTTGGTGCCATTTGAATTCTCCACCACTTTAGGTGCACTAGTCTCTGAATAGTGGCTGGCGTCAAACTTATATTTATTACCGTAAATATAATCCGTTCCATCGATCCGGAACGTCGTGAACGACGTCTCCGGGTCATCTCCCTGGAACAGCAGGTTAACATTATTGTCGTTCTTGCGGATCGGTTGACCCTCTACAGTGCGAATGCCGTAGCGGCCCGTTTCGTTATCCACAGTGACCTTAATAAAGTCATTCTGAATCATGGTTGTCTTGGTACTGCTGGCCGCCTCGACGAGAGCATGGAAGCTCTCGGAGGTGGACAGAAATACCATGATTAAGGTGAGCATTACCGCTACTGTGCGTTTCAACAACTTCACCAAGTATTCCCCCTGTTCTTGTTTCAACTATTTCAGATTGCCGACAAAGAAGGTAGCAAATTCACGGTCCCGCTCCTGGGTTCTCACCAAAATGGTGTACCAGCCTGTTTTCGGGAAGGTGACCTTGAAATTACTGCTCACCAGTTCAGCATAGGTCAGCTTCTGCTTCACCAGCTTCAGCTGTCCTTCACGGTACAGACCAGGGTAATACAGAATATCGAACGTTCCTGCCTGATTGACCTTGTCTACTCCGCCTACCTTCATCAGGTTGAAGCCGGATACCTTGAAGGTAATGGTGTTGGTATTGAACAATGCGGATTCGCCGGATGAAGCCGAGATTAAGGTATCGTTACCGAAGACCAGCAATCCGCCGTCCTTCACGACCACCACATCCTGATAGACCACCGTCTTATTACCTACCTGGTCAACTGCTGTATACGCTACGCGCTGGCGTCCAAGCTTGCTCAGATCCAGCCCGCTTACCGATACTTTCACGTTAGCCTCAGCCGATACATTATCAGATACGGTGAACCCGCCCAGATCCGTACGGAAGCTAAAGTCTTTCTTGTTCTGAACAATCCCTACGGTTTCCTTATTCAGTGTCAGCTCAGGTGCTGTGTTATCAAGTCCGGCAATGGTCACCGGAACCTTGTTCACATTGCCCAGCAGATCCGAGATGGCAATAACCGCTGAACCGCTGCTCTCAAAAGCACGCGAGTAGCTGTACGTTCCATCCGCTTTACTGATCTGGTTCGTATAGGCGGCTCCATCTGAAATAGGTCTTACGCCTGAGAACATGTGGTTAGGGGCAGCAACGGTGCCGCTAAGCGTAACCTTCACTTTGCCTTTGGCATATTTCTGTCCGCCGATGGTCACAATCTGATCGGCCGGAACCGCTTTGCCTTCGGCATCTACAAAGGTATAGGCCACTTTGTCCGGTACCGGCGGCGCAGAGAGAATATTGGTTACCTTCTCTTTGATAACTGTTGTATTGCCGTACACATCCGTCACAGTGAATGAAGCCGTTCCATTCTCCATGAGTGTAATGCTCTTATCGGCACTGATGACATTGAATGCCTTAGCCGATGCATCTGCCTTCTCTACGTTAAGTGTTACACCTGTGGAGAACAGCACATTGCCGCTGTTATCCTTCAGGGTGCCGAAGTTCTGGCTTCCATTCTCGCCATATTGGTAGGAACGGACTACTTTCACCCTAGGGACTTCCTTGTTAATGTTCGCAACCGTTGCTTCAACCGTATTGACATTTCCGGCCGCATCCTTAATTTCGAATTCGAACTTGCCGTTCTCCGTGAAGGTGTAGGCTGTCTTGCCGCCATTGTTCACCACCGTAACCGGCTCAGAGGTGCTCTGGAGAAGGGCAACCACATTACCGTTCGTACTCTCCATGTATGAATATTCAATGGTTCCTTCAGGCTTAGTGCCGTCAATATTCTTCACGACCAGATACAGCGTATCTGTCCGGTCCGGATCACTAAGATCGGTCAGATCGAAGCTGTAGTAGCCGTTCTCGTAGATCTTGAATGAATTGCCGGTCCGCACAGGCACCGAAGGATTAATCTTCGATGGCATGACGCGGATACCCGGCGGAAGCGTAATCTCAATATCTGCACCCACCTTGGCATTAACCGGGCTGTTCACGCTGAGCGAAGCAAGCGCATAGACCGGCTGTACGGTAGTAAGAGGAAGCTTGATTTCAAGCTGGGCCGGCTTGCTGATCAGACCGCCAGGCGTTCTGTACTTGACCCACACCTGAAGCTCCTCAGCCTTACTCGTCGGAACCTTCACGGCTACGAAGTTCGTATAAGGCTTCCAGTTCAGCCAGCTCACTCCGTTATCCGGTGAGACTGAATATTCGTAACCGGTCTTGTCTTCCGTTTCGAGACTCAGCTTCATAATGGCTGTGTAGCCGTCCGCTGTATCACCGGACAGATAGATCAGAGAAGACTTAGCATCCGACACCGGCGCATCCGGCTTGGTCGTTGCCGAGACCTTGAAGGTTCCTGCGCTTGCTGTAATTGCGCTGTTGCCTGCTCCGTCAACCGCTAGTACATATAAGCGGAACTCAGAGATTTCTCCCGATTTTAGCGAGTTGTCGTCGATGGATACTGAGCCGCCTGCCGGAACATCTTTCCATTCTGTGGAAGACTCTGTAGGTACTTTTGCACCTGCATCTTGTCTGACCCATTGATACTTGCTGACCAGTCCTGTTTTGCTGTAGAATTCCGACACGCTAATCTTCGTCTTCTGCAACGGGAGCGGGTAAGCAACACTATCAGGGCTGAAATATACTACCGGTGCTTCATTATCAAAATAATAAGCCTTCGAGTAGTAGTACGTTTTGTCGCTATGCTTCACCATAAGATGAATGTATTGCGTGCCGTTCAATTTATCGCTAACTGGAATGACATAGCTGTAAGTGGCCTCACTTACAGAAGCGCCAAGACCCTTGGCTGCCAGCTTGGCATCGGGGCTGGCTTCCGGTGTCGCCGACGGTTCAGATGCTTCTGGCGAAACCGCATGTGTTACTGCCGGTTCAGTTGCTTCGGCCGAAGCAGCAGGAGTCGTTACCGGCTCAGCACTGTTATCCGGTGCCGGAGTCTCTTCCGGTTCAAGCGGCGTCAGCGAAGGTGCTGCCGGCCCTGAGGACAAGAACTTCATAAGGGCCACCGGCCCGATGCTCGCTGTAACTTCCGGCTTGCCCGGAGGACTTGGCTCTGTAGGGGCACCAGATGCTCCCGGTTCCGAACCGTCTTCAATCAAGCTTTTTTCAGACAGTGGAGATATGCCGGATGACTCGGAAACCTCCAGTCCGGTGAAATCACTATCCTTTGGACGAAGCGAGCTGTCGCTGATGGCATAGCCCACATAATCGGGATGCACACCGCTAATCTGGAAGGTAACATCATGACTCTTCACATAGTTAGGATTGGCTTCCGGTGTGAACTGTGTCGGAATTGCCGCCTCAGAACTCACGACTACCGCTCTTTCCTGCGGAGTCTTAATCGTCTCATTGCCCGCATGATCCAGCGCCTTCAGATAGAGCCAGTATGATCCGTCCTCATCAATATCCTCATAGGTAGACCGGGTTACGGTTGAACCGGTGTAGGTCGTATCCGCCCACTTTCCGTCCGCCGGGGAATCCCCGTCCTTCACCCATTGATACTGCACACTTTTGACGCCGCTATGCAGGTCCTTCACAAGAGCCTGTACCGTAGCTGTATCCTCTGCGGCCAGCGTAATGGCAGGTCCCTGGTTGTCCAGCTTCAGCACGCCAACTTCGTGCTTCCAGTTAGAGTCGTCATTCTTGAAATCCTCAAGCGGCCAGACACTCTTATCGCCGTATTGTCCAACAGCCGCCAGCGCCTGATTATCGGCATAGAAGATTTTATCTGCCTTGGAACCCGGTGCTTCTTCTATCCAAGCGTCATACTGCGCCTGATGGGTATTCTTGTAAATGTCTTTCTTCTTATGCTGCATCAATTCTCTGGCAGAATCCCAAGACATATCGGCAGTCCATGTATGCAGATACCACTCGCCGCTGTTCCCTTCCTCGAAGGCTTCCGCCGGAGGAGCGAGCAGGTTCGTCTTGTTATTCACTACCGACAGCTCTACATTCTCGAATTCTCCCGGATACAGCTCTTCCGACGGCTGCTTGGCGGAGAGTGCGTAACGCTTAAGCGCTGCATAATGATCTCCGGCTACACCAGCGAATGGATCAGCCTTATCCTGGCTCCACCAGTAGTACACCAGACCTACCGAAGGTGAGGCTTCCGCACTCATATTGGAAGGGCGGTAGATCCCGCGGCTCGGCCGCTCTGTTCCACGGTCAGCTACAGTAGGATCAAGATGCGGTACTTTAATGGAAGGATCGTTGGCGTCGATGGTGACCTTGCCTTTTTTGGCATAGGTTGTATCCGTCGCACCGCCTGTCTCGAACCGGTAACCGATCACCGGCTCCGTGTTGTCGATGAACAGGTTCGCCCAGTCAATCTTGGAGTTGGCGAGTGAGAAGTCGCCGCCTTCAATATTAGGAAACTTCTCTTCATGGATTCCATCGAAGTTCGCAGGCTGAATCAGCAAGTTACCTGCGTAATCCTGGATAACATCGGTATCCATCTGGATCGGCTCACTGCCGCCCTTCGCATCATTGGATATGGCTACGGCCTTGAGCAGCGGAGTTTCCACAGTCAGCCCGTCAGGCACGGTCATGCGGAACGTCCAATTCGGTGTATTTCTGCCTATAACATAATAGGCTTTCATTCCGTTATTGAAGAGGATGAAGGTTTTCTTCTCCTCCCAGCCGGTTTTGGCAATCGCCTCTTCCGTCATCTGGAGGGTGAAGTCAATCACATCTCCCTTATTCAGCGTAACTCCCGTCAGAATCTCCGGCTGAATGCCGTTCGCGGTCTTGGAATACTTCGGACGCACGGCATCGACAATGACACGGAAGCCGCCCCGGTCGAAGTCAAACGGGTTCCCGCTCTTCCGGTCCAGCCAGGCATTGCTGCCGCTGCTCGGTACGGTATTGAGATTGACAACCGCTTTATTGCCTGCCGCATCACTAAGCACGGCATCCTTCAATTTATTATCCAGCGACAGATCCATCTGTGCCCCGCCGGTGGTTCCCCCGGTAATTAGCGGTCTCAGCGGAAGGTTGCTGCTGTTATGGAAAGGAACGCCAGTATATCTGTAGGCAATTTTTTTCTGATAGGAATCCAGATTATTCTCATTAAAGGATATATTCTGCAGATACTGCTGCTGTCCGGCTGCTGGGAGTCCAGTATCCGGATCATTAATGAACAGCTTGTGACGCAGGAAATAATCAGAATTCGCCTTCACTACCGAAGTCGGTCTGACCGGCTCGCTGAAGTTATAGCTGAGCGTGATGTTCTCGTCTCTTTTGACATACAGCTCTTTCTGGTTAATATTCTCGTTGAGTCGTTCTGCACCGTTGCCGGTGAAGGTATAGTTATCGATGACCGGACGCTTGAGATCCTGGAACTTGAGGTAGAATCCGCGGACACCGGCTGCTTCACCGTCGTCATCGCCTTCGCCCCAGACCCTAATGTTAATAATAGAATCAGGTTTGATGAGGGCCTTAGCCGACTTGTTATACCGCTGGCTGCTGCCGGTCCGTTCATTGATAATATCTTTTCCGTCAATGTTTACTGTAATTTCAGAATGGCGCGTCCATATGAACCCGGAGTGACGCCGCAGCACAGAAAATCCTGTAAGCATCTCAGCATGCCCGCTCTCGGCCATATTTTTTAGAATCGGGTTATCTGCTACCTTCACCTGGAATCGAACCGTGGTCTTTTTATCATTGACACCGGCAAAAATATCGCCCTTGGCCCAATCATATTTGGCATTTGCACTTGTCTCTGTCTGGACAAAACCGTCAACCTTGGTATAAAAGTTAAGAAACGTATTGTCCGCAGGGTAGCTTAGATTTCCGACATGTTGTCCGTTTGGAAACGTGACCTCAAAATCATCACCCGCAGCCTCTGCCAGTCCACTAAAGGAACTGGGCATTAACGATAACAACATACTAAGAATCAAGCTTAGCGAGGTATATCTCTTCAATCTCCTGCTCATTAACAATTGGTGCTCCCCCTTATTCGTTCATCATTTCCTGTCCGGCATGCAGCAAGCTTCGCTGTAGTCTAAGATTCACTCCCTATGCTTCCGCATTCTCCTTTCGCCCTGCCCTCCCGTGGACAAAAAATACTAGTTATAAACTACCTATTTTTTCATATCTGCGTTTATTCTATCAGGCAGCTCTAAACAAACTCTTAACAAATCTCGACAAAAGCTGCGTCAAACGCCCCAAAATAGGGTTAATACACTCGGAAAACGAAAAAAGTCCTGAATTT
Organism: Paenibacillus sp. FSL R7-0333; assembly: GCF_038000365.1. NCBI lineage: Bacteria > Bacillati > Bacillota > Bacilli > Caryophanales > Paenibacillaceae > Paenibacillus > Paenibacillus sp. FSL R7-0333. Next base: position 2,261,362 of record NZ_JBBOBZ010000001.1, on the reverse strand, counting down.
TAAGAGAAAATGTCTAAATCTCTTGAAGTACTTAAAAAGTAACTAAGTAAAATATGACAGGAGTTCGATAAGATTATAAAATAGTCGGAGGAGAGGAGGTCACCTGAATCAAGTCGCTCGAAACGAATCAGATGGTAGAGAACATTCGGAGGATTAGTACACCTAAAATTCTGTAGGAGCATGAAAAATCACAGAACTAATTGTGAATAAATTAACACAAAAATATGAGCATTATGAATTCTAATACAGCATTAGGGTGAAAAAAGATAAGTTTCTCAAAGACGAGAAATGCTATTACATAGCGCATAAAGAGTGTACATACTTCTTTTCTTAAATAAAAAAGCCAGTCCCATTGAATTATCGCGACTGGCTTTTACCCTTGAAATTAGTTTCGAACCTAATTTTACTTAGTCCTAAACCTTACATGTCGTAATTAGTTAAATCTTCTTTGGGGTAAGGTCTTCTGGTTTTAAATCCCACCAATTCCACTCTTCATAATAAATCGTTTTGGCCCAATAATCTGGACCCTCATGAAATACAATATCATTTTCAGAAGTGAAATCTCTTCCTTCCCAGTACAAATTAATTCTTTGAAATGCTTCATCTTCAGATATCTTTGCAATATTCATCATGTTTAACACAATGTCAAGACAATAGATCTCCGTTGTAATGCACGTTGGAAACTTCAATTGATTTTTCACCATCATAATTTTTTGTTTCCCCCTATTTACCATAGTATCTTGAACCTATATAACCTTGTACTATTCTAGATGCTAACTGCTGGTTATGAATACTAATTTGATTTCCCCAAAATTTGTAATTTTCAGGAGGAGTATTAATCACAATAGGCTCCCCCCTATCATTAGTACCTATCCTTGTTTTAGGATTTCCCAACATTGGTCCTGTTACATAATCATAGCTATGTGTACCGAGTTGGTTTCTGTTCATATATACAAAATCAGTTAATCCTGTTACTCCCGGAGAAAATGCTGTACTAAATTTTTTTCCATTATAATCTTTAAACAGATCTTCATCAACAACAAAAGCCATTACAACCCCTTGAGATCTTTGGGCCCAATTCTCCGCTTGTTTGGGATCATTTGTCAAATAAAATCCCTGTCCAAAATCGGTGTTTTCTCTCCCAGCCTTAACGTTTACCGCTTTAAGTATAGAATCCACATTCCCAGCTCTAGTTGCATGATAAAGAATTACTTGATCATCTTTTTTCTTTTTGTTTTTAATAGCTTTATTTATTTCAATTCTCGCTGCATTTATAGCAAATCCCGTGGTCAAACCATCCACAAGTTTTTTTATAACCGTACCAGTAACTATAGGGGGCAGCAATACTCCTCCACCCGATCCGCCAGAAGGACCTACAGCATCTTTTCTATGTCCTGACGGATCATTATAAATCAACGGATTGTTATCCACATAAATATAAAGATTCTGACTAAGCGGATTATTTATTTGCCCTTCATCTGTATCCTCATTTATAAAGCGCCCTATAGATGGATCATAGTACCTTGCGCGAAGATAATAAAGCCCAGTTTCCTCATCATAAATTTCCCCAGCATATTTAAATGAATTGGGGATTCTCTCTTGCTGACTTGTGATATTGCCCCATACGTCATAGGAATAAGAGTTAACCACTTCACCATTGGTGTCGATAATCTGTACCACATCGCCATGGCCATTGTATAAATAATAGTAGTCTTTTGTTGATGAGCTAGTAACATCTTTCTTTATTAGCAATCGATCTCCTCTGACGTAAATCGCCTTTTCCCCATTGCTCTTAGTCTCAGAGATCACTTCTGAATTCCCATTGTAATTATATTGTGTTTTTAGAGTACCACTTGTCTTCTGATATCTTAATCCATTAGGCAGATAGTTTATTAACGTTGAACTATCATTTTTTGTAACTCCTGTTAGCGTATTTTGCAGATCATAAGTATAGCTAATATTTGCAGTTTTCAACAGATCTGGTAAATAACTAGAACCAGGCTTTCGATTCCCCCTCAGATCATATTCATAGCTTACCGCTTTTCCTCCATCGGATGGTATAATACTTTTTATTCGATTTAGCTTATCATATTCATATCTTGTAGTCTTACTTTCTCCGTTTGCTAATACTTCACTCACAGTGGTTATATTTCCATTGTTGTCGTAAAGATAGGTGTACGAAGAAATAACACTCGAACCTTTATAATTCGTTAAGGTCCGCAACTGATTCAAGCTATTATAATCATATTCTGATTTTATTATGTTCCCATCTGCTAAGGTTGGATAAATAATGCTTTTAACTTTACCTGTAGGAAAGTATTCGTAGCTGACGTTTGCTGTTGAAGTATCATTTATATTAGCCAATCCATCGGTTTGTACTTTTTTCAGACGTTGCTTAGTATACTGATAGTTAACATAAAAACTGCTCAATCCATTTTGGTTGCCTGCCATTCTTGTAGTACGATTAATTGGATCAAAAATATAAGAAGTCACTGTAGAGTAGTTTGCCGTTGGTGCTTTAGAAGAGAGTGCTGTAACTCGCTTGGATGTATCTATGGTTGCCGTCTGTGAAGCTGTATTTATCCCATCTTGGTAGAGTTCAAGTGTATCATTTAGAATTCCATCGCTTCCAAAAATGACTTTATTTTGTTGAGTCTTTCCGTCAGCTCCAGACAACAAACTATTGACTACCTGATTCCTTTCATCATACTGATAATTGAAAACCGTACCATTGCGATCAATCTTTTGGGACAGTAATCCCGATTGATTAAAGGTTTGGTTCTCTTTAAAAGATTCAGAATCGCTCTTGTTATAAAGTAAGCCCATTTCATTATAATCTTTATTATTTAATGTAACCTCTGTTCCGTTTATACTATCTTTAATGGTAGTATTCGTAATTTGACCACTACGATTATATTGATAACTGGTAATTTGATTGAGTGAATCTTTTACAGATTTTAACCGATTCAACTTATCGTAAGAATAACTAGTTGTCACACCTTCGTTATTCTGATTGTTGTTAGGATCTGTATAAGTCATGATATTACCTGCAAAATCGTAACTATACAATTCGGAAATTTTTGAAGACTCACTTTGCACGGGCCATTCTTTAAACGTAACGTTAAAGAGTAAATGACCCCATTGATCATAATTTTTTTCTATATAGCTACTCTTAAATTGTGCATCATTAGTCTGGCGATATGCTGCAACTTTAGATGCTTCTACCATATAGTTTGTTTCTTTACGAAGCTTAAGGTTATGCTCATTGATATAAAGGTTCCCGTCAGTATCTAATACCTCATTCTGCTGTCCCCAAGCACCATACTTTACAGAAGTATCAATCCCAACTGGATCTTTTACATAAATGGCTCTGGACATATCATCAATATGATATTGGGTAATTGCTCCTGTATCTTTAACTTCTTTCAATCTTAGTAGACCAAATCCATCATAATACTCATTTTCGTTGGATAAATACGTAGTATTCCAATTATATTGAAGAGTATATTTACGTTTGGAATTCACCCGAAGCATTGAAACTGATTGATTCTCAGGATCAAATAATGAAGAACTAAAAATACCAGTTGTATATTCAAATTGATCTTCGATTTCATACTTTATACCCTTTTGATTAGTTACGGTTGGATAAACAATGCTTTTAACCCTTCCAATAAGGTCATAGGTATATTTCGTTGTCTTACCGTCTATAGTTTCTTCTTTTAAGAGTCCCGTCCCCATATCATATTTCATACTTTTTTCAATAGTAACAGGTGTCTTCTGACCACTAACAGAAATATTAGTGAAATTTTGAATTATGCTAGTTGGATATGCATAACTGCTGTCTGAACTGTAAACAGTAGTTGTCCTAGTTTTAAGTCCATTGCCTGTAAGGGTTTCTTCAGTAGCACTAATAATTTTTGCTGTATCACCTGGCATGCCTTCATAAGAATAAGTAGTTATTTCATTATTAGGGTTAGTATAGCTCTTAATTCGGCCATTCTCATAGTATTCGTAACTTTCAGTAAGCCCGGTGGAATCGTTCTGATACCAAGATTTCGAATTAATTAAATGATAATTAGGTTCATAAGTAAATGTTGTAGTATACTTGTTCTTTGTATTAGAATTATTGATTTGACTCTGTGTTAAAGGTTGAGTCTGACTCTCCACTGCCCCCCAATCTGTATAGGTGATATCAGAATATAAAGTATTTGCTGTATTCTCGTCGTCACCGACTGCGAAGTCAGCGCTTGAAGATCTTATCGGCAAATATTTATAAACCGGATGAAATGCTGAGTTACGCAACTCTTTTCTTTCGCCATTTTGTGCTTGTGAGATCGTCGCTACATCCTGCATCAATCCATTATATTGTGTTGTCGTTGATAATCCATTGGTTGCTGATTGACTTTGAATTGTAGAAGTAGATGAAAATTTATAAAATTCCGGCAAAAAATTAGGATCAGAATACGTAGGGTATCCGGTATAATCTCCACTGTACGTATAGTTGACCTGATTATAGGTATTTTTCACAACATCATTTCTTGCTTTTATCCGAAACTCTTCTCCAAAACCGTAAGCACCAAGATTTCTTGTAACCAATTCATATTGGTACTTTGTGATTGAAATAGGATAATTTATTCCTACTAGTCTAGCGTAAGAATTATAACCCGAGTAACTACTTACATTCTTTTGATCATACTGAAATTTCGCGAAAGTCGTAGTATCATAATCAAATGTAGTTACTTGGCCAATTTGATCTTTTATCCTCCATAATGCAGGTGAATAACCATCAGGATTACCATTAAATGTATTACTACTTCGAGACTTCGTTAAGGTTATCTTTTGAGCTTCCGTTCCGTCAGTATTGATTGTACTTAGAACAATGTTTTCTCCATAAAAAGGTTCTATTGCATTTAGATTACTTTCGTAATCAAATTTCACTTTTCTTCCCAAGGTATCCGTAATAACAGAAATAACTTTATTAGTTTGTCCATCATAAGTCATTCGATCTATGTGTTCAAACTTGATCGCATTCCCAAATCGATCGACAATTCCTAATAAGCGCCCGTCACTTGCAAAGTATTCACGTTTTTTATCGCTATACTGCAAATAATAAGATGAACTCACTAAACCATTACTATAGCTTCCGTTATCTTGTAAAAACTGTATATCCTTTCCCTGATAACCTACCAAGTGTGTGTAGCTACTTAAACTATCTCCCCCATTAAAATCAACCCGGTATACCGCCCCTTGTCCATTATGATAATAAATGTAACCCCCTTCTAACTGGACTGAAGGAAATTGAAAAGACCAGCCCATACCTAAATCATATCGTGAGATAAGATAATTATATTTTTTGATTTGTCCATTAGATTCATAATCTCGCATATAGCTAAAGGATTGGTTTGAATTGTACATTATCCCTATATTAAGATCCAGACCGTCTCTTCCAGGCAAGCTGATTTCATTTTCTTTCCAGGTTAATGCTCCAGACGTAGGATCAATTAGTTCGCTAGAAGCGCTTCTATCAGAGTATTGTTGCTTGTTTGTCTGATTAATTTGCTGCTGCGTTGCTAATCCATAAAATACATTGTTGACATTGGAAGCAAAACTACTTATATCATTTGTACTTAATACCATATTGAGTTTTCCTTCAAGCGATTGCACATTGTAAACATCATAGCTAACAGTTGATGGTTGTATTAAAGATAAATCTTTGTTAAATTCACTTTGATAAACCGTCTCTTTTACAGTCTCCGGTAAATCAAAATCATTATTAAAGATTCCATATTTAATTTCTTCCCACTTTTCAAATTCATTCTTCTTTATTTCTAGTAGGTTTAATGGAGTGATTTGAGATTCTTTTACTATTAAATTAATCCAATATACATCTTCAATACTCGCACCAGCAGAAGCTAATTCTTCAATTTCATTTTTGCTTAAGTCAGTTACTCTTCTACTAACAGATTTATTGCTTCGTTTTTGATTTTTATGGTTGGCTCTTTTTAAAGATAATAACTCGATTTGTTTCAGTTCAACTGGTATATCAATTTTACTTGTAGTATATACTGCTGAAACAACATTGTCGGGAGGAGATAGAGGTAACGTATCTTCAACGGTTTTGTATAAATCTTTCTCCCCCTTAGGCTGGTCTATTCCTAGAATATTTTCACTATTTTCGTATTGAGGATTAATTGTTTCGGCATTCATTTCATAATTCGGCATTAATATCGTAATACATAAAAAAGCGGTTAATAATCTACGTAGAAATAGATTGTTTCTCAATATAAACCCTCCGATATCATTGATTAAAGTTATGGTTGAAGCTGCGAAGAAATTAAATTTCCATTTTTATCATATACAAATTTGTAGATAACCCCTAAAGGATATTCAATGGATTCAAGTCTTCCATTAATTGGATTATAATTATACTTATAAACCATACTGCTATCCGATATAATATTTGAGACTGTATAAGAAGTGACATTTGAGATATTACCAGCCTGATCTTTGGAACGTGCATATACTGTAGTATTTTCTGTCACTTCTATATAGGAGCCCACCATCTTCAACCACTTATCCCCGGTTCCTAGTTTGTATTCTGTGAACATGGCATCTGGAGGAAATATAATTTTAACAATTACAGGTTTATTAGTTGGATAAATATTATCTGCTTTAAAGATAGCGTCAGTTGGAGCCGTCTTATCTATATTTGTAACAACAAAAAACTTTGATTTTGATACATTTCCAGCCAAATCTATTGCACGAAACTCATAGTTCCCATTTTCTGAAATTAAGCTTGGACCAGAAAAAGCCTTAAATGGATCACCTTGTATCTTTATATTCCGATATTCAGTAACTACCTCTTCATCATAGGCAAGGGTTATGATAACATTATCTTTTGTAGGTGTAGGGTATTCAGTTGATACATCAAACCTTGTTAATTTAGGTTTTACTCTATCAATGTTTGTAATATTATAGGATCCAATCGAAGAATTCCCAGCTAAATCTGTAGACTTGACTTCAAAAAAACAATTTTCCTCCAGATAAATATGATCACCAAATGAATCCCATTGCCCTGAATTTATTCTGTAGGATTTATACAATCTAGTTTCTCCTCCAAAATCTGCTGTGACTGTAAGTCCTTTTGCTGGTTTAGTTGTACTCAGACTTATCACTGGCACGGGAGGTGGAATTATATCAATATTATTGACTTCATATCTGCCAATAGGCGATTCATTACCTGCTGGATCAATTGATTTTGCTTCAATAAAACCGTTGGAAGTGAATTTTATTTTTGTTCCTCTTGTATAACTTGACCACTCTTCTTGGTCTTTGCGGTAATAGTATTTATCCTCAACATTAGCTTGGATAGTCACGTTCACCTCAGATTCTGTTGGTGTTTTAATATCAGCAGTGAATTGTGGTTTCGGTGGAGGAGTTTTGTAAATCCAATTCACACTGTAACTTGCAGTTGGTGACTGGTTTTTTGCCTCATCTATAATATACGCAGCAATACTGCCGTTAACTGAAAAAGTAAATTTGCTACCCATTGGATAAACTATATATTGCCCGTGATCTTTCTGTACATAAAGTTTATCAGTAGGTTCAAAACTTGAAGCAGTTACTGTTACTATCACATCTTTATTAGTCGGAGTTGTAATATCAGCGGTGATTGTAGGCTTAACTGGGCGTACCTTGTCAATATTAGTAACACTATAACTTCCAATATCGGACATTTTATTATACTTATTTGCTCCACGCGCTTCCAATTTTCCATTTTGGGTGAAAATAACCGGATTCTGATATTCAGTCCATGCACCACCATTAACACGATACTCCTTTAACACTGTATCCTTAGAGAAAAAGATCGTTACTGTAACATCACCTTTTTGTATATAGGTCGTGTCTGCCTCAAAGGTAGGTCTTGACGGAATAGTTTTATCAATATTATCAATTCTATAAAAGACCTCTCCTGAAGCATTGCCCACTGTATCCCAGCTATAAGCATAGATTACATCGTTATCTTTTATAGTTATCGGACCGGTGTAATCTAACTGTTTACCTCCAACACGATATTGTTTTTTCACAGCATCCTCAGCGTACTTTATGGTTACAGTGACATCAGTATTGGTTGGAGCAGTTTTATCAACTGTTATTACTGGTTTTCCTGGAGGAATTTTATCTATGTTTGCAATTTTAACTGAAGAAATGTTTGATTTAATCCCTAAGATACTTTCACTACGAGCGTAAAGAGTAGTATCTTCACCTATCGGAAAAGTCGATACATAGGAATACCAGTAGTCGATATCTCCTAGCTTAAATTCTTTTTTATATGAATTTTCCGGGTAGGTTATAGTTACTTTCACATCTTGATTAGTAGGTTCTGTTGTACTTAAACTAAATATTGCATCTGTAGGAAGAATAATATTGTTTATTTTATAAGAACTTATATCCGACATATTACCTAAATCATCTATTGATCTAGCTTCAAATAAAAAATTACCATATACAGATATTTCATCGTCATTAAAATATCTAATCCATTCCCCACCATCAATACGATACTCACGTTTGTATTCATAATTGTCATTAAGGGAAATCGTTACTTTATCATTGGTCGCTGTTTGAATATTTGGAGTTATTATTGGCTTAGGAATTTTGGGCTTATGAATGTTTGTAATTTCATAATTAAAATCTTCAGATTGAATTCCAGATGAATTGGTATAGTGGGTATACACTACATCATTAGATTTGATTTCGAATGGTAGCATATAATTAGTCCAAAATCCATTCAGACCAATTTTGTACTGAGGATTAAATGAACCAACAGGATAATTAATGCTCACAACCACATCCTTATTGGTTGTATTGTACGTACTTAGCAGGAAAGTTGGAATTTTGCTTGCAATTCCCAAATCAAAGATATGAATAAATCCTTCTTTAGTAGAACTCCCTAGATATGACTTATCTAAACCAGATGAAGTATCTCCTCCAGCTACATACGTATTTCCGTCTTTAAGAATTGCTCCTGTATAGAAATATTCTTGTCCTTCTCCTCCTTCAGTTCCAAGTCTCACTAAATTCCCCTTATCATCAATTTCAGTAATTATTCCATCATTTCTTCCATAATTTAAATTTTGAAAAACTCCATTCATAGAATTACTATTTCCAACCACAATATAGTTTCCTGTTGTAATTTGTGTAACTGAATTGAAACTATCAATCCCTTCACCATTCAACAATTTTATCCATTGCCTAGTGCCATTAGCATCATATTTAATTAAGAGAGCTGCTCCTGAAGCATCTGTTGTATATCCTGACAAATCTCCGTCACTTGAGGTTGCTTTACCCGCTGCTATAAAACCTCCATCGGTAGTTCTTGAAACCCCAATTAAAGTTTCTTTTGCAGAACCGCCAAATCTGTTCTTTTTGAGTACATTTCCATCTTCGTCATAGACAATAGCAATAGCTGTTCCACTGTTCGATTGATCACTAGACATATCTCCATCATTAGATAAAGACTCCCCAACAGCAACCAAACTTCCATCTGTCAGTAATTGAATAGCATTAAAATTATCATCTTTTGTACCACCAAATGTTTTGATCCATTCAGTACTTCCGTACATATTGTACTTTACTATTACTGCGTCATAACTACCTTTGTTTAGATTGAGAAGTTCAGAATCTGTCGAATTAGATTTTCCTACAATATAAATATCACGATCGTTTTTTACTACTACACCCGTAAAAGTATCAAGAGCCCTTCCACCAAAATTTTTAATCCAAACTTGTGATCCATTCGAGTCAATTTTACTTACTAAACCTTCTGAAGAATTGTCTCCTACTACAATATAGCCCGAGTCTATTTGATAAACACCTGTAATAGTCCTGAATTTTCCAAATTCTTTTTGCCATATGATATTTTTATTGGAGTCATATTTAACCAATATTCTAGTCGAATTCTGACCTGCAGCGATAAATCCACCATCTGAGGTTGAAATTATAGTCTTGAAAGTACTTGCCCCAGGTAACCTCAACTGTGTTGAAGTAAAATCACTATTTGCCGCAACTGCCACTTTTGGAACGACTACAATTAATACAGCCAGTAATACAGAAAGTAATAACTTATGCATTATTCTTTGTACGCTTTGCCTTCCCGATACCTTCTTCTCTTGTAATCTCATTCTTCTTTATCCCCTTATCATTATTTCTTACTCTTCTTTAAAATCCTATTACTCCTTTCTTCAATCGTTTCCTTATTTGCCCAAATTAACTTATCACGCTATTCTAAACAAACTCTAAACAAATTATCCGATTTTATCTTATTTGTAAGTATTTATGTACTATTTCAAATGACTTCACTAAATCTCCTAAAACAGGCGTAAAACAAGAGAAATATCCATCGGTAGCATTTATTTTTCTAGCTTTTTCCTGTGAACTATGCTCATCTAAGCCATTTCTCTATTTCTGCAGCAAACACAAAAAACTGCCCATATCTCAGATGCAGTGAAATCGTTTTGATAAATCACAGATTCCAAATTATAACAAAAGCGCCCCAAGAGCCTAAGGCTCCCAAGACGCTTTTACTTCATTAATCTTCAAAATGATTCATACGTGCTTACTTCGCACAAACAGTAATACTATCCAGGTTTGGGCCCTCTGTGCCCGTAGTGATCACTTTTAACGTATTGACTCCCTTGTCCCTTGACACCTCAATGGTGATCTCGCCCCAGGTTCCCCAGTTTTTGCTACCTAGTATTCTTCAGCAAGTCAACCATGTTATGATAATGAATTTCACTCAGATGGTCGATAAAGTCATCCATCTTATAATTCTCACGTTCAACAATCCATAGACAAATCACACCTACCAATCCCGATATCATGTACTCGAGACCAATTTTCAGCTTTTCATCGTGGTGATAATCACCGATTCCGGCGAAGATAAACGTTTTAAAAGCGTCTTTTAAGTAGATGGGGAAGTTTGGGTGAATGTTTTGAGTGAGCATGGTTTTAAAGAATATCATGTTTGCATCGATATTGTCGAAAATCGTTTTTATCATCGTACCGAACATATCCTTGTTCATCTCATGGATCGAGCTCACCTCCAGGCTCAAGCAAGCATTCAAATTCTGTACGCTCTCCTGAAATAACTTGTCCATGAACTCAGGTTTATCTACATAGTGTAAATAAAATGTGTTTCGGTTTATCATCGCTTCGTCGGCAATGTCTTGTACAGTAATTCGTTCGTAGCCTTTGGTTTGCACTAGTCTCAAGAAGGCTTCCTTAATCGCTTTTCGCGTTTTAAGAATACGCAGATCCACCTTATCCTTACCCAATAATAAGCCACTCCTTCATAAATAATAGTCAAATTTATATAAAATGATGTTTAAATGTCATTCTGCATTATATCAACCATTGAGCATTGTAATTGTATATTTTACTATTATAGTTGTCAATTACACTCACGTATTCATAAAAGGAGAATCAGATATGAAAACACTAGCGATCATTGGTGCAGGTAAGGGATTAGGAATGTCTATTGCGAAAAGCTTTGGAAAAAATAACTTCCAAGTAGCTTTAGTCGCAAGAAACGCCGCAAAGCTGCAAGAAATGGTGAATGACTTGAAAGCGGAGGGTATTAAGGCCTCTTATTTCATAGCGGATATTTTCAGTAAAGAACAAATTGAACAGGCGATCAGTAACATTAAAGCACAGTATGGCCAGATTGATGTGCTGGAATTCAGTCCTACAGCAGGCAACTATCCTCCCACCTCTGTATTGGAGTTAACCGTAGAGAATGTAAGGGACGCATTTGAGGCCAATGTGGTCAGTGCCATCCAAGTTGTCAATGCCGTTCTCCCTGATATGCTCGCTAAGAATGAGGGTTCCATACTATTTACCACAGGATTATCTGCCATGTACCCCGTCCCAAAGATGGGGAATATCGGTATTGCTCTTTCAGGGCTGCGCAATTATGTAGCTAATCTTCATACTTCATTGGCTGCTCAAGGCATTTTTGTTGGTCACCGTTCTTTAGGCTTGTTGATTAAGGAGTCGGGTACTGGCGCAATCAATGATCCGGATGTGATTGGCGACATGTGGTATCAAGCCTATATGGACAAAACCGTATGGGAGGAAGAATATCCCAATGGAGTAGCCCCCGAAACCATTGTATTTTAACATTCCGTGATGGATGTGGCCTCATTGCAGGAAGGTGGATCAAAAAAGCAGCTCCAGGATAACCCCCTGGTGCTGCTTTTTTGATCTAACTATTTATTTCCCCACCGCAGTCCGGTTAATTACCGCGCTGACCCGGGTCAGAATCTCCGACATGGAAGCCGGGTCCTTCACATCATACTCATCAATATTCAGCCGCAGCACCGGGCAGGCGCTGAATTCGTTGATCCACTGGGAATACCGGCCGTGCATATGCTCCCAGTAGTAGACGTCGGTCTGGATCTCCATCTCACGCCCGCGCTCATTGATCCGGGTCAGGATCGAAGGCAGGCTGCCTTCAATATAGATCAGCACATCGGGATGCGGGAAGTATGGCGTCATCACCATGGCCTCATAGAGGCTGGTGTAAGTGGCATAATCGGTCGGGGACATGGTGCCTTGGTCGGCGTGCATTTTGGCGAAAATCCCGGTGTCTTCATAAATCGAACGGTCCTGCACGAAACCGCCGCCCAGCTCGAACATCTTCTTCTGCTCCTTGAAGCGCTCCGCCAGGAAATAGATCTGCAGGTGGAAGCTCCACCGCTCGAAGTCGTGATAGAACTTCTCCAGGTACGGGTTATGATCTACCTGCTCCAGTGAGGTCTGGAAGCCCAGGCGCCCCGCCAGTGCTGCGGTCAGTGTCGATTTGCCGACGCCGACCGTACCGGCTACCGTAATAATGGCGTGATCCGGGATGTTATATGTGTTCATTTCATAAGCTCCTTTACTTGTTCCGCGATGGCGGTGAAATCTTCCGGGTTCTCCACGAAATCCACCTGATTTCCGTCGATCGTGACGATTACGGTGGACGGTTCGCGGAGGGCCAGTGATGCCATCGCATCGTCGTAATCCTCAATTAACTGCTGGAGGTAGGCAGGGGCAATGATCTCTTCGAAGGTACGCGCACGCTTGGCAATCCGGGCCAGCAGCGTATCCAGATCCGCTCGGATATACAGAATAATGTTCGGCTTGGGGAAATCATCGGTCAGAATATGATAGATCTCACGGTATTTGTCCCGTTTCGATCCCTTCAGCGTCCGTTCCCCGAAGATCAGATTCTTATAGATATGATAATCCGAAATGACCGGCTTCCCTTGATCTATGTACTGCACAGTCGTGTCTTCCAGCTGCTTGAACCGGTTGCAGAGAAAGAACATCTCAAGCTGGAAGCTCCAGTCGTCCATATTCTGATAGAACTTGTCCAGAAACGGATTCTCGTCGACAATTTCTTTAATGACCGGAAGCTGCAATTCGGTGGAGAGCATCGTGGCGAGGGTGGTTTTACCGGCTCCAATCGGGCCTTCCACGGCTATAAAAGGTGCATGTTTCATTAACGCTAATTTCCTCCTCAAGTACGGACAATTCCAAAAAACAGACTAAATTATTGTACCACAGGAGCGCCGCCAGCAACGGTTAATTTTCAAAGAAACTTTTCGCACCTATGCAGCGTCTATATTCAAGGTAATATATTCATTTATTTACCTAATTCAGTAATTTCCTAAAGAGAGTAGAGGATATCTTGATGAAAAAAAGAAATTTGCTTGTGAGCATGGTGATGGGTTTGACGGCGTGTCTGACTGTTGGGACTCCCGAGGCTGCAACAGCAGCAGCTAGTGGTGGTGGCTCCGGCATCGCTTCCTACGGACCCGATTATCTGATCAAGGATGACGGTTCCCTGTGGGTCTGGGGTGAGACAAAGTCCGTACCTACGCAGGTACACGGACTAAGTGATGTACAGTCTTCTTTCCCGCTATATTACAGCGCAATGGTAACCACCAAGGATGGCTCGGTCTGGAAGTGGGAGAGCAACGCCCGGACGATGGCCATCGAAGTTACGCCAGTGCCGGAATTGAAGAATATAACCAGTTTCCAAAGAGTATACCCACGTCATTTAGCAGTCACCGGAGAGGGTACGGTATATACTTCAGTTACGTCAACTGACGATAATACGACCCCACCGTTTGCGCCTGTTCCGGGCCTGGATCACGTTGCAGCTATCTCTCAATATTACGAGAGCAATAAGCTTAACGATAAGGTTAGCAGCTGGGATCGTTATCTGTTCCTGAAGACAGACGGGACGGTCTGGACCAGCGTTGACGAACTTGCCACTTTTACACCAGTCCCCAATCTGAAGGATATTGTGCAGCTCGAACAGAATTATGCGCTCAGCAAGGATGGCAGCGTCTGGACCTGGCCGGACCAGGATAGTTATTTACCGGAAACCTATAGTGACCCGGCGCAGATAACTGCAACTCCTTTTTCCGGCTTAAAAGATATTCGGGCGCTGTACAACAACGGGCGCAGCCGGCTCGCGATTGACAAGCAATCCCGTCTATGGTTCTGGGGCTCCACGGTCACCGGATATTCGGATGGAACCACGTATCAGGATGAACCCGTTCCGGTTGTCTTCTCAGGAATCAGCAAGGTGACCGATGCCTACATTGTTGAACAATCTATTGTCGCCCTGACCTCAGACGGCAAAGTCTATGCAGCTTCGATTGCTGCAGAGCTTATGTCGCCGAATGCAAAGTTCACCTTACTTGCTTCCGATATTCAGTCGATAAAAGGCGGCGGAAGACATGTTATTATGCAGAAAAACGACGGCACGCTCTGGGGCTGGGGCGTGAACAAGAATGCTCAACTAGGGTACGGCACTTATGAATTCAGCTATAAGCAGCCTGTCCCGATGCAGAAGCCGATCTCCGTTACCCTGAATAGCGAATCCATCGCCTTCACGAACGGAGTAATTACCCGTAACGGACAGAATTTCATTCCGCTACGTTCGCTGTTCAGCAAGATGGGCGCTACTGTCGGTTATTCCATGGACAAAGTAGTAACGATCACCGGTACCGCTGCCGATAAAACTCCGCTATCCATCATCATCAATACCGTGAACGGAGCCACCACCGTCAATGGCAAAAGTGTCACTCTGGCCACGCCGCCGTTTGTAGTTAATGGCACCGTCTACCTGCCGCTGCGCTTCATCAGCGAACAGCTTGGGGCGAAGGTTGACTGGCTGCCGCAGGAGAGCAGAATTGCGATTAGTATGGAGTAAGGGGATAGAAGGAAACCAGGGTTCGAGATAGCATCCAAATGTTGCACAAAATGCAGGATTTCTGGCTGTCTCAGGAGTAAGGGTAGGGATTGTTGCACTTTTTGCAGGATTTCCCGCCGTTTGCCGGGTCAGACCAGCCTATTGTTGCATTTTATGCAGGATTTCAGGCAGATGATCGGATCGGGAGCAGCATTGTTGCATTTTGTGCAGGATTTGCCCCACTTGCCCTGTTGGCACAAAAACGCCCCCTCAGCCAAAGCTGAAGGGGCACTTCTATTGTGCATCTATTTATTCCAATCTATTTATTGCCGCTATTCCTTAAGACAACCGGCCGCTAAAATCACTATATTCGAACTCGCGGATCACCTTGAGTCCTTCTGCTTCATTATAGGAAGCGATGGCCGGGAGGTTGACGCCGTTGAACATGTGGTTCTTCACCATGGAGTAATGCGCCATGTCGGTGAAGATCAGCTTGTCGCCGTACTTGAGCGGCTCCGGGAAGGAATAATCCCCGATGACATCCCCTGCCAGGCAGGTCATGCCGCCGAGCCGGTAGGTATAGGCGAATTCGCCCGGTTCTCCGGCACCGATAATGCCCGGACGGTAAGGCATCGCCAGCACATCCGGCATATGGCATTCCGCCGAAGTATCGAGAATCGCGATATCCATGCCGTTATGCATGGTGTCGAGTACCGTTGCAATCAGATAACCGGTATTCAAGGCAACGGCCTCGCCCGGCTCCAGATAGATCTCTACATTATAAGTCTCTTTCATGTGCAGAATACACTTGATCAAGGTGTCGAGATCATAGTCAGGACGGGTAATATGATGCCCGCCGCCGAAGTTCAGCCATTTCATACCGTGCAGATATTGGCCGAACTTCTCCTCTACGACCTTAAGCGTACGCTCCAGCGTATCCGAGTTCTGTTCGCACATCGTATGGAAATGCAGGCCGTCAATGCCGTCCAGCTCTTCCGGCCGGAAGTTCGGCAGGGTTACGCCCATGCGGGAGTAATTGTAGCAAGGATCATACAGCGGCACTTCAATCTCGGAATACTCTGGATTGACGCGGATGCCGCAGCTAATCTGCTTCGGTGCGTTCTGTACCCGTTCCTTGAATCGTTTCCATTGATCAAAAGAGTTGAACACCATATGATCGCTGTAGCGAAGCAGCTCATCGAACTCGCGGTCCACATAAGCCGGAGCATAGACATGGACCTCTTTACCCATCTCCTCGAAGCCCAGCCGGGCTTCGAACAGGGAGCTGGAGGTTACGCCATGCAGGTATTTGCCTACCAGCGGGTACATGGCGTGCATGGAGAAGCCTTTTTGCGCAAGAAGAATCTTGGCTCCGCTCTTCTCCTGCACATAATTCAGGGTCTCCAGGTTCTTCGTCAGCAGCCGTTCATCCACCAGATACGCCGGGGACGGCAGATTGCTGATATCAATATCGATGTCCTTGTTCTTCATGGTCATGCGCCTTAATCCAGCAGCGTCGGCGAGAAATCTTCTTGCCAAGGCAGGCCGTGTTTGTTAAGAGCATCCATGAACGGATCTGGATCGAACTCTTCGATATTGTGTACGCCCGGTTTGTTCCAGATGCCTTTGATAATCATCATTGCCCCAATCATCGCAGGAACGCCGGTAGTGTAGGAAATGGCCTGTGAGCCAACCTCTCTATAGCACTCTTCATGATCGCAGACATTGTAGACATAATAGGTCTTAGGCTGGCCGTCTTTGGTTCCTTGAATGATACAGCCGATATTGGTTTTACCTTTGGTTCTTGGTCCCAGGGAAGCCGGGTCAGGCAGAATGGCCTTCAGGAACTGCAAAGGAATAATCTCTTTACCTTCATAATTAATAGGCTCAATAGAAGTCATGCCGACATTCTCAAGCACCTTCAGGTGGGTCAGATAGTTCTGCGAGAAGGTCATCCAGAAGCGGATCTTCTTCACACCAGGAATGTTAACTGCCAAGGATTCTAACTCTTCATGGTACAAAAGGTAAATATCCTTCGGGCCGATCTCCGGGAGATCGTATACTTTCTTCTCTGACAGCGGCGCTGTCTCAATCCACTCGCCGTTCTCGAAGTAACGTCCGTTCGCAGTAATCTCGCGGATATTAATCTCAGGATTGAAGTTGGTTGCGAACGGATAACCATGGTCGCCCGCATTCGCATCCACAATATCAATCGTATGGATCTCGTCAAAATAATGCTTCTGCGCATAAGCCGTGAATACACCGGTTACGCCAGGGTCGAAGCCGCTGCCGAGCAGCGCTGTAATTCCGGCCTTCTCGAATCTTTCCTTGTAAGCCCATTGCCATGAATATTCGAACTTCGCCGTATCCTGCGGTTCATAATTCGCTGTATCCACATAGTGCACTCCGGTATCCAGGCAGGCATCCATGATCGTCAGATCCTGGTAAGGAAGAGCCACATTAATCACGACATCCGGCTGGAAGCTCTTGATCAGTTCAATAACCTCTTCCGTGTTGTCAGCATCCAGCTTGGCCGTAGAAATCTTAGTCAGGCCCCCGTCCAGCTTCTCCTTGAGCGCATCGCACTTCGACACCGTACGGCTGGCAATGCAGATCTCTTCGAATACATCCGGGTTCTGGCAGCATTTATGAACAACAACGCTCGCTACACCGCCAGCGCCAATAATTAACGCTTTTCCCAAATTAATAACCCCCTAATTATGCTTAAGTTATTAGTTATTAGCCTTGCACTCTGGAACAGGCTACATCCTATGAAAAATCAACAACGCTGATTATACAGAAACTTTCTCAATAAATCAATAAAATCCGACAAAAACTGTGATCTTCCGTGTAAAATCTGCAGTTTTCTACATTAATACTCTGTAATTCACTTCATTGCACTGAAATCCTTCATTTCCCTTCGCTTTTAAGCTTAATAAATTGAAAACCAGCTTAGGGTCCCTTCCACATTTCAGTCCATCAGGCCAACCGGATAATTATATCACAACGGCGGTGTTGTTCAACTTATTTATTTCAAATTTAAGCAAGGTCAGCCGGACAAAAGTGCAAATGATACACATGATAATAAATTACCCGTTTTTCGCTGCTGTTAACTGATCATTGTAAAGGCCGCCCAGTGTGGACTACTCTGATCTTGTCCATCCGTTTATTATGCGTAACCCTCTCTATCCCATACCTCTGTCGTGCCTAGCCGTTGCGGGATTAGCGGGACCTCATCGCAGACGGCGGCTGTCCGCTGAGCTGCTTGAAGGCTTTGCTGAAATGAAACTCATCGCTGTATCCGCAGGCGGCAGCAATCTCCTTCAGGGTTAGCCTGGTATACAGCAGCTGCTTCTTCGCATGCTCATAGCGGATTTCACTTAAATACCCTTTGGGACTCTTGTGCAGATATTGCTGAAAAAGACTGCGCACATACGAGGAGGAGATGCCGTAGCGCACCGCCAGCTCATGGATCTGCAAGGGTTCACTGTAGCGCCGTTCAAGTTCCTCCTTCATACGTACGAACAGTTCATAGCCCTGTCCACGGTCTGGATGGCCGCCATCCTTAGCCTGAAATATTTCGTACAAAAGCTGATAGATCAGCGCCTGAGTCTTAAGCTGGCTTCCGGGAACCCAGCCGTCAGCAATCCGGCGGAAGAGTTGACCCAACTGTCTGCCCGGATCCCTCCCGGGCTTCAGGCGGAACGGCAAGGGCAGCGCATGAAGCGGCTCCACCCTGCCCTGATTGTCCGCAGACGGAGACAACGTATACAGCGAGAGCAGGATCATGGTGATCCGCAGCGGCTCCCCGCCTCCGCTGCTCATCTCCAAGGACAGACCCGGCCGCAGATAGAACAGCATGTCCGGCGACACCGGATGCTCCTCTGCGTCTATCCGGAACACTCCCTCCCCCTCCTGAATCCAGTACAGACTGTGTACATGTCTATTCTGACGGATATCCTTCCAGTGCGGGAAGGTAGTCTTATCATGAATCCAATGGATATCCATCACCAGATTCTGTGGAATCTCCTCCATGTATAGCTCCTCCGTTTCTCGGCTTGCCATTTACCTGAGATGGGATCAATCAGGAATGGGATCAACCAGAGATTAATACTGAAGCGTTTTTGACATGCCGATTCTGTTCATTATACCATGCCACTCCCTTGCATTCATTGCTACACTTAGGACATTAACGGCTGGAATGATGAAGGAGAGATACCAGATGACTGAAACCTTGTCCACTCAAGCACAAGCCCTGGATTACATGCCTTGGATTGGCCTGTCCGAACAAGAACGGCTTCAGCAGGACCGCCACCAGCAGCAGCTTGCTGCGGATTATCCCTGCACCTTCGGGGAAGCCTGCTTCGTCTCGCCGCAAGCCATCGTGCTGCCGGATCAGCTGGCGCTCGGCGACCGGAGCTACATTGCAGGAGGTGCGATTATCCGCAGCACACGGCTGGTCACAGGCAGCGACTGCTCTATGAACAGCTATAGCATATTGTCAGGCGATATTACCATGGGGAATGGCGTACGGATCGCTTCCCATGCAAGTCTATACGGCTTCAATCACGGCTATGCTCTGACGGATGTTCCTGTCTTCCGTCAGCCTTTGACAGTCAAGGGCATTGTCATTGGAGATGATGTGTGGATCGGGGCTAATGCTGTGATTCTTGACGGAGTGCGGATCGGGTCGCACAGCATTGTTGCGGCGGGGGCGGTAGTAACCCGCGATGTACCTGAGTACAGCATTGTAGGCGGCAATCCGGCCAAGCTGATCCGCAGCCGGCTGGCCGGGGAGGCAGCTGCAACGGCTGAGGCCACCAAGGACAAGGAGGAATCAGTGATGAAGATGAAGGATGGAATGGGAATTGAGGAGGCTAATTTGGGGGGAGAATCTGGGCAGAGGGAGGAAGGAAGTAAGGGGCTGGGGAAAAACGGTGAGCGGTTGGAGACAGGCGTTGAACTGTTCGGCGAGGGCGTTGAGCCAGCGGGAGATAACGCAGGGCCGGGTGATGGAGTTGCCCCCTCTTTTAGGACACTTTATGGACTGTTGGCAGACTTCAGCAAGCAGGTGCAGGAGCAGCTAACTCCCCTGCTGGAGTTCTACTCCGAAACGTTAGAGGGAGAGAAGCTATTCCGGGACCGGCCGGGATATAAGCGGACAGTCCGGGCTTACTGCGATGCGGTGGAGATTGCGGCGATGTTCGGCAGCCTGCCGCCTGGCTGGACGAAGGAGGAGCTGATCGCCACATTACAGCAGTTCCAGGATAGCCGGACCGGATTATTGCCCGACCCGTGGTCGCCGCCGGGACCGGAGGATCAGCCGGAGCGGTTAGCTGATCATCTCTCGCGTTATCATCTTCTTGCTGTAGGCTACGCACTGGAGGTGTTAGGTTCTGCTCTGCCCTACCCCGTTGCCGTGGCCGAGAATCTGGATACCGTGACACTGTACCAGCAGCTTAATAGTCTGCCATGGGCGGACAATGCCTGGGGCGCTGGCGACTGGATCGATTGCTATGCTACCGGCCTGTATCACAATCTGAAGTCCTTCGGCTCCGGCAAGCGCCCGGATGATCTGTTCGGCTGGCTGGCGACACATTGCCGCCGGGACTCCGGGCTGTGGGGTCTGCCTACTGCGAAGGAGGGGTGGCTGCAGCCGGTGAACGGCTTTTACCGGCTTACCCGCGCTACCTACGCCCAGTTCGGTCTGCCCCTGCCGTACCCGGAGCGCAGCATTGATACCGTGCTGGCTCACAGCCGGGACCGCCGCTTCTTCCGCCTGGACGCGCTCAATGCCTGCAACGTGCTGGATGTCGTCCACCCGCTCTGGCTCTGCCAGAAGCAGAGTGATTACCGGCAGGCGGAGATCCGCGCTTGGGCGGAGAAGCTGCTCGACGAAGTGCTGCCCTTCTGGGTTCCCGGGTGCGGCTTCGCCTTCCAGCTGTCCCGGCAGCAGGAGACCGGCCTGCAAGGCACGGAGATGTGGCTAAGCATTATCTATCTGCTGGCGGACTTGTGCGGGTTAAGCTCAGCCCTGGTCTACTCCCCGAAGGGAGTGCACCGCCTGGAGCCTGCCTTCTCGTTATCCGTATAAGCGTGGCTTGCGCCCACAAGGCGGCCAGAACTTACGCGCACAAGTGGAAACGGCTTTGTCGTCCTTTTAAAAGGCGGTACCGTTTCAGCGAGAAAGATAAGGATACTGTATAGCGCGAAGCATTATCTTTGAACAAAATCACCCTGCGGGTGAATGAGATTACCTGCGCGCCAGCAAATGTATGCTGTTTTTCACATACATTCGGGCCATGCGCCTGCGTGCCGCCACAATGTATGCTGTTTTTCACATACATTCGGCCCATGCGCCTGCGTGCCGCCACAATGTATGCTGTTTTTCGCATACATTCGGCCCATGCGCCTGCGTGCCGCCACAATGTATGCTGTTTTTCGCATACATTCGGCCCATGCGCCTGCGTGCCGCCACAATGCATGCGCCTGCGCGCCACCACAATGTATGCTGTTTTTCACATACATTCGGGCCATGCGCCGTAGCGTTAGCCTATTGTATTCGGTTGTGGAAACTGTAATTTCCCAAACAAGCGCAAACACCCCGTCATCCCCGCTCGTTATGAGCAGAGATGACGGGGTGTTGTACGCTTTTACCTGCAGCTCCCGAACGACTATTGCCCGAAGCCGACGCGCGGACGCTCGCGTTCCTTGGTCTGCACTTCTACCGCCCGGATCGAGGTAATGGGAATGTAGAGGGTCTGATACTCCGTACTGTATTTCACGAACCGATCATCCAGTTCCTCCAGTACGCCTCCCCTAACACTTGTACCATCCAAAAAATGAATATGAACTTCCTGTCCCTTCAGCGCTTCCAGCATGCTCTTCCTCTCCTTCGTCTCACAAATGGGTGATGATGGTGTCAATAATTCCGTATTCCAGTGCCTCCTCAGCCGACATGAAATAATCCCGGTCCATATCCTTCTCCACCTTCTCCGGCGGCTGGCCGGTCCGCTGCGCGGTGATGCCGACAATTTTCTTACGGATCTGAAGAATACGTCTGGCGCTGATGGCAATATCGCTCGCCTGCCCCTGCGCTCCGCCATGCGGCTGATGGATCATAATCTCGCTGTTCGGCAGGGCCGACCGTTTGCCGGTAGCGCCTGACAACAGCAGTAGAGAAGCGAACGAAGCAGCAAAACCGGTGCAGATTGTGTTGACTTGAGGTTTAATTACCTGCATCGTATCATAAATACCGAAGCCTGCGGTAGTCGAACCTCCGGGGCTGTTAATGAACATCTGAATATCCTTCTCCGGCTCATCCGCCGCGAGGAACAGCAACTGCGCGATAATGCTATTGGCCAGCCCGTCATCGATTGCCGCACCTACGAATACAATCCGGTCCTTCAGCAGCCGGGAATAGATGTCGTAGGACCGCTCTCCTCTAGCCGTCTGTTCAATCACATAGGGTATTACACTCATTCTGGTGTGCCTCCTCTGACCTGTCTTAGTGTGGATACCCTGTAAACGGTCAGCCTGCCCGAAAAGATACGGAAGACGCAGTATGTGCGGAAATAGCGGGAGTGCGTATCTTTTACATTGTGCCGTTCGTTTATATAATAGAAGCAACACAATCCATCGAAGGAGAGGGCTACTATGACGACGCTTGAACATCACCGGACACCGGATACGATAGCTATGGAGACAAGACATCTGCAGGAGCTGGGAAAAACGCTGCAGCGCTACTGCCTGTCGCTCACCCGCTCCCGCTTCGACGCCGACGATCTGGCGCAGGAGACCTGGGCCAAAGCGCTCGGCTACCGCAAGTTCACCATCAGCCCCAATCCCGAAGCCCTGCTGCTACGGATTGCCAAGAATACCTGGATTGACGCCTCCCGCCGCCAGGGGTCGCTCATCCGTGCCATGGAAAGGTCTGGAGTGTCATCCGATCCAGCTTCTGCGGCGGCAGCCCTAGAGGAGCTGACCGAGACGGAGCTGACCTTTCAGGCGCTGCTCGCCCATCTCTCGCCGCCGCAGCGGACCGCCTGGGTCCTCCGCGATGTGCTGGGGTATTCAGCCGCCGAGTCCGCCGGACTCTTGGCAACCACGGAAGGCGCGGTAAAAGCGGCGCTTCACCGTGCACGCCAGGCCTTGAGCAAGGTCCGGGAGGAGCTGATCCAGCATGAAGGCCCCGCGCTTCCGCAGGATGCCGATTACCGGGGGTATTTGCGGGCTCTAGCTGAGGCTTATGAGCAAGGGCGGATTCCAGTATTGCTGGAGCTGCTCCGCCAGGAGAACGCCGGGGAGGTAACCGCTGCTGTAAGCACGTTTACGGTTCAGTCCTTGTATTCCATGTATACAGACAACGCGAGATACGCCTATACCCATGGAGCGCCTGCATACGGTGAGCTTCGGATGGCTGCATAATACGGATGAATGGAGCAGTAGCTCTGACTATAACTTAGGAGAGGTGATTCCATGAAGAAGGTGCTTGTGCTTGGAGGGACGAGATTTTTCGGCAAAAGGCTGGTGGAGCTGCTGCTTCAGGACCAGGACAGCGAGGTCACCATTCTGACCCGGGGCCTAACAGAGGATTCCTTCGGTGAGCGTGTCACCCGGCTGGCCGCGGACCGGACGGATGAAGCGGCGCTTGAGCAGGCTGTCGGGGACACTGTATGGGATATCGTCTACGATAACATTTGCTACACGCCGGATGAGGCGGCGGCAGCTGTGCGGATCTGGGCGGGGCGAGCCAAGCGGTATATCCTGACTTCCAGCTTATCCGTGTACGATCCGCAGCCGGAGGCGCTGGCTGAAACGGACTTCGATCCTTGGCATTATCCGCTGAAGTCTGGCGGGAAGACGGATATCAGTTACCAGGAAGGCAAAAGACAAGCCGAAGCCGTTCTGCTCCAGACAGCCGATTTCCCGGTGGCTGCGGTACGTTTTCCGATTGTGCTGGGCACGGATGATTATACGCGCCGGTTGCATTATCACATCGAGCATGTTCTGGCGGGAAGGCCGGTTGACATCCCTAATCCGCAGGCGGAGATCTCGTTCATCCGTTCGGATGAAGCGGCTGATTTCCTGCATTGGCTGGGCCGGGAAGGCTCAGCCGTCACGGGACCGGTGAACGCCTGCTCGGATGGTACATTAACCATCGGCGGAGTGATCTCCATCATTGAACAAATCACCGGAAGGGCGGCTATCATCCAGAGGGAGGCGGCGGAAGCGGACCAATCGCCTTTTGGCATCGGTGCATCCTGGTTCATGGATACGGCAAAAGCCCGCAGCGCGGGCTTCAGCTTCCTGTCCTTATCAGAGTGGTTCCCGGAGCTGGTCTCTTCGCTGACCCATTCACTTCGCCAAGACCAGTAGCTCCTCCTCCAGCTCTTTGGAGATCTCTTTATCAGGTTCGTTAACAAGCGTACTCAGGCCGGGCGCAGGCTTATCTTGCACCGGTATTCCCGCAGGCAGGGGCTGGTGAATTCCGGCTTCTGCCCTTTTTGCTGTCTGTTCCGTCTGCTTCGTATGCATCTCCCGCTGTAGCTTGGGCTGGATTTCGCCGGCTATCTCCGCTTCCTGCTGCTCTTCCGATTCCTGCACCATCCCGCGAACCGTTGTATCTGCATGTGCTGAACTTGCATTTGAATCTGAATCGGAATCTGGGTCTGGCTCTAGCTCAGACGCTGCTCCCAGCTCGAATCCGGCCTCAGCAGCCTTCGATATTTTGAACACATTGATCTCCCGGAACAGCCGCTGCGAGATTTCATTAATCTCCCCGGCCTGCCTTGCAATGTCGCTGATGGCCTGATCCTGCTGGGTGCTGGAAGCGTTCACCTCCTGAACTCCGGCCGCCGTCTGCTCAGCTACAGCCGCAACAGAATGTACAGATTCAGCAAGCCGCGAATTGAGGGTACGCGTCTGTTCCACCTTGTGGTGAATTTGCCCGATCTGTATGCTGATGCCTGTAATCGATTCGTCGATAGCAGCGAAGGAAGCCAGGGTCTGTTCCACCTGATGGTCCTGCTGCTCCAGACGGTCCCGGGTCTCCATCATATGTCCCTGGAAATCCGCCATACCGGCCCCAAGCTCCTGAATAATCCTGCTGATATGCACCGAGGAATCATTCGTCTGTATGGACAACTGCCGCACTTCATCGGCAATCACGGCGAAGCCTTTGCCTGCTGCCCCCGCCCTGGCAGCTTCAATCGCTGCGTTCAGTGAGAGAATATTCGTCTGCTTCGAGATTTCGGTGATCGAATGAATAATGCGTGAGATATCCTTGGACTGGTTCACCAGCTTGTCCAGCGCCCCGTAGACCTTGCTGATGGACTGCCGGGAATGCTGGGAGCTCTGGCGCAGCGCCGTAACGGTATCCGAGCCTTGCTGCCTGTTCCGGTTAGCGGCTTCACTCGTAGTCAGCATGACATCGGTATAGTCAGTAATCTCCTGAACCCCGGAGACCAGCTCCTCAAGGAGCTGGGTGCTCTGCTCCGACTGGCTGGCCTGCTGGTCTGCTCCAAGCGAAATCTCCTGTATGGTTCTGACAATATTCTGGTTCGTATGCGCTGTAACCGCCGAAGACCCCTGAAAAGATTGCGCGTAATCGGCAAGCGAACCCGCAGCAGACAACGTCTGCCGCAGCATCCCCTGTACCCTGCCCACCATATGGTCGAAATGATGGCTCAGCTGTCCCAGCTCATCATTGTACGGGGAGTTAATCTGCTGCCGCAGATCGCCCTCCGCGATCTGTCTGAGCGCCGCCTGCAGCTTGCGCACCGGTGACAGGAACGAGCGGATCAGCAGCCAGGCGAGCACCAGCATGAACAGGGACACTGCGATTGCAGCGTACGTCACGATGGATACCGTATCATCCAGCAGGGCGAAGGAGACTCCCTGGGCCTGATCAGCATTGGCAGCAGCAGCGGTGTACAGCTCACCGTTAGTCTTCAGCATGTCCTGATTCAGCGCAAGCGCCTTCGTATGTATACCATCGATTTTCTCCAAAACACTTAGCGGGTCAAGGGTCTCGTCCGACATTGTGGTTACCAGTTCCTTCGTCAGAGCGCTGTATTCTGCGGCCTGGGCAGACAGCAGCTTATAGCTCGCAGAAGCAGGCGTACCCAGCTCAAAACTTACCTTGGCCAGCTCCGTGGACAGCTGCTGCTGCTTCTCCTTCAAGGGCTCTGCCTGCTCCAGGTCACTGGAATCCGCCAAGGAAGTCTCCGCACGGTTCAGCTCCTGCAGCTGCTGGGTGATGGTTGAGACCGTAATTCTATTCTCCATTTCGCTCTTCTGCCGTTCCATGGATCGCTCGACCTGCTTGATTTTATGTCCCTGGTACACAGCCACGCCCAGGAAAATGAGCGTAATCGCCGAGAAACTTAAGATCAGCTTCCATTTCATCGAAAAGTGCAGCGGGTTCCCCTTCAAAAGTATCATCCCTTCATATCAAGCTTGTCTTGGCAATAGGTATATTATGCTAATAACCTCATTGTAAAAGCCGGATATTAATTACTCTCTCAAGTTGTGTATGCGCAGCGTAAAGAATGTGTTGCGAAAGTGTTAACAACCGTGAAAATAGTCCCGCACCAGTGGAAATAGCTGAAGAATATATGACAGGCTGTTGTCACTTTTTATTGTATATAATGTGTAAGGAGATACAGTTATCGGGGAGAAAATAGGTTAAGTGTACGGAGGGATTGAATTAGAGAGCGGGTGCGCTTAGGGGATAAGTTAGAGGATAGGTTAGACGGTGAGTGAAATGGTAAGTGAAACGATAGGTTAAACAAGGAATACGTAAAGGACAGATCATTAAAGGGGGGGCTTACCAATGGGTAACGAAAATTGGGTGGCAGCCAAAACAAGAGAAGAACTGAGGCAGTGGCTGCTGGCGAACAGCACGGTAGAACCCTTTTGCCAAGTAGAGGTTAGCTTGAAGCCTCTCCCGGATACTCTGCTGTATCTGGATGCAGTTGAAGAAGCCTTGTGCTTCGGGTGGATTGATGGGGTGAAGAAGGTGAACCCTGGAGGGAAGCTGTTACAGCGGCTGTCTCCCCGGAGACGGCGGAGCTCATGGACCGAGCTTAATAAAGAGCGGGTCCGCCGCCTTGAGAAGCTGGGATTAATGCGCGGGGAGGGATGCAGAGTCCTGCCGGATATGGATATCCGTTCTTTTAAGATAGATCCCGGTATCCTACAAAAGCTCCAGGAGGATGCGCAGGTGTATGAGAATTTCCTGGCCTTTCCGGCGCTATATCAGCGGGTGCGGATCGACACCATTCAGAGCTATATCCGCCAGCCGGAGCTGTTCCAACGTAGATTGAACAAATTCATAGAGAACACCAGAGTTAACAAAATGTACGGCCAGTGGCATGACAACGGGCGTCTGCTGGAGGATTAGTTCGGTTGGAGTGTAGTTCTGGTGGATTATTAGTTCTGTTGGTGAGTTTGATTTCGGACAAATTGTCCTGACAGGTGGGGCATGTAGTTCCCGAATGGTTTGCGCAAACGGCAAGTGTGGAGATATGAGATGGGTACATTGAAAGTAACTGGGGTTGCCGGAGGGCCAAACATTCACTGGAGTCATGGTCATCCCTTAACAGAAAAGCAAAAGTTAAATCTATATAGTTGGAAAAACGTATCTTATTCTAGGTCCTTTGGAGTGCTCGCGGAAATTAATTGGATTTATGACATTTATTTTCGTGCAAACTCCATCTATGGCTCTGATGCCAGCATATTAAGTGCTATTTTTCCAACTACGATTGGGTGTGGCCCCTTCCGCCCCTGAACAAGTGCCTAAAATCCAACTATTTCCTGAGAATGGGGCTGATGCAGACGGTGAGGCTGGTGCTGAGGCTAATGCAGATACATTTTTAAATGCTGATGCAGCTGCTGGTCCAGGCGCTGGCGCAGACGTTGACTCTAGTGCGGACATAGTGCGAGTGTAGGCGGAAAACCGAATACAATGTGCTGCGCAAAGGTAATCAGGGCGGATGTATGTTGAAAACCGAATACATTTCGCTGCGTGAAGGCGATCGGGGTGCATGTATACGGAAAACCGAATACATTTACTATTAATGTTACTGGCGTGGAGCAGACGTTGGCGCAATAGCCATACCCATGCCCAGCCCATGCCGCACCCTCCGCCTGTAATCGTTCAACTTGAGCGATTCACTTCCAAATCATAACAGGCCCCCGTAACCGGGGGCCTGTGCTCACCCTACCGCCGCTCACTCACTCCCGCCGGTACACCCAGCCGCCGGCCTGGCACAGCGCCGTCAGCGCAAGCCCGCCGCCGCCCGGCCCGGTGCGGCGGATCAGCGCCAGATCCGCCGGCGCTCCGGCGGCCAGGCCTGCGGCCGCAGGCAGGGCCATGAAGCCTGCCGGATGCACGGACGCCATGTCCCAGGCGTCCGGCAGGCAGGCCAGGCCCGCGGCGCTAAGGCGCGCGATGTGGCGCAGCAGCATCTGCGCCGAACCCGCCAGCAGCCCGGGCTCGCCGGCGAGATGCAGCCGGCCCGCCGGGGTCAGCACGACACGGCCGCCGACCGGCGTGTCATAGCTGCCGGGCGGCAGCCCGGCGAGGGCAACGGCATCGCTGACCAGCAGCGCCCGCTGGCCCTTGACCTTCATCGCCACCTTCAACACCTCATCCGGGAGGTGGAAGCCGTCGGCGATCAATGTGCACCACAGCTCATCTGCGGCGAGCTGGGCCCACAGATAGTTCGGATGGCGCGGCAGCATAGCATGGGCGCCATTGCCCAGATGCGTGGACAGCCGCGCTCCGGCGGCCACCGCCCCGGCAATCTGCGCGGCATCCGCAGACGTATGCCCGATAGAGACCGTCACTCCCTGCCGTACGCAGTGGCGGATGAATTCCGCGCTCCCCTCCCACTCGGGGGCCAGCGTCACAATGGAGATTCGTCCGCCCGAAGCCTCCTGCCACTGGTCGAACAAGGCCGTATCCGGCGGACGGATATGCTCCAGCGCGTGTGCCCCGCGCGGCCCGTCCTCCGGCGAGAGAAACGGGCCTTCCAGATGGATGCCCTTGATCGTCGCAGCGCTGGCCTCATCATCCTCACAGGCCCGGGCAATCGCCCGCATCGCTCCGAGAATCGTATACGGAGCGCCGGTAATTACAGTCGGGTAGAAGCCGGTCACTCCCTCCCGCCACACCGCACGGACCGCCTTCTTGACATCCTCTGCCCCCAGTGCCGGATGATTGAAATCATATCCGCCATAGCCGTTGATCTGCAGATCCACCAGGCCCGGCGCAACAATTGGAAGCCCCTCCCGTTCCTCCAGCGGCAGCTCCCGTATGCCCAAGGCTTCAATGGCAGCAATCGCCCCATCCTCCACGTGAACCCGAACGTGTTCCCCTGTCCGGTAATGCAGCGCGTCAATGTTCATGAGAGGACCGCCCCAAAGGAGTCGGTGTCCACGAACATCCGGCAATCCCCGTGTTCGCGCAAGATCGTGGACGGACATGCCGTAGAGACAGATTCATGCAGCGTGCGGGTAACTGCACCGCGCTTGGAAGCGCCCGGCACCATGCAGAACAGCCATTGCGCAGACAGCAGGACCGGAATCGTCAACGTTAAGGCCTGCTGCGGTACTTCCGCCAGGCTGGGGAAGCACCCGTCATTCACCTGCTGGTTCCGGCAGACCTCATCCAGTACCACCAGCTTCACAGGAAGCGGGTCATTGAAATCTGCCACGGGCGGATCATTGAAGGCCAGGTGACCATTCTCCCCGATGCCAAGGCAGACGATATCGATCGGCGCTTCCGCCAGCAGCCGTCCGTAACGCTTGCATTCGGCTTCCGGGCTGGCGGCAGGGTTCAGATAATGGACCGTTCCCGGCCGTACCTTGCCGAACAGCGCCTCCCGGAGGAAGCTGCCGAAGCTCTGCGGAGAGCCTGCCGGCAGGCCGATATATTCATCCATATGGAACGCGGTAATCCGGCTCCAGTCCAGATCCGGCGCAGCGGCAAGCTCTGCAAGAAATTCATTCTGGGAGGGTGCAGCGGCGAACACGATCCGCACCTGTGCCTTGGAGGCCAGCAGCGCCCGGATGGCCGCCGCTGCCTCACGCCCGGCAGCAGCTCCGAGCTGCGAGCGGTTCTTGTATACGCGGACAAGCATAGCGCCCGACAGTTCCGTATGAATCGGTTTGATGCTCAGCATGGGTAGTGCCTCCTTGTGCCTAATGTCTGTGCAGACCGGCTGCCTTCCTCCCCCCGGAACTCTCCGGGCGTAGTGCCTGTATGCAGCTTGAAGAGCTTCGTAAAATAGCTTTTATTCTCATATCCAAGCTGCTCCGCTACCTGCTCCACACTTTGCGGAGACTGGTCCAGCCATTCTTTAGCTTGCTCCATTTTGGTATGGGTGACATAGTGGATGAAGCTCATTCCGGTTTCTTTTTTGAACAGGCGGCTGAAATAGCTCGAATTCAAATGCGTGTATTCCGCCACCTCCTCCAGGGTGATTTTGCGGTTCAGATGGCGGTCTACATACTGCTTCACCTTCTTGATCTCATCCCGGCGGGTCTCCTGGTACATCTCCCGGATCACCGGCAGCCGTTCGCTGAAGAACTGCTGAGACCATTCCTCCAGATGATCAATATGATCAATGGCCGTCAGGGTATCATGCAGCAGCTCCAGGGAAAAGGTGGACTGGTATTGCTGGCGGGCCATCAGACGCATCTGGTTATCGTAGAGCAGCTTGAGCATCCACTCCTTCACCTGGCGCGGCGCATACCGTCTGGCACGGATGGTATCCATCCATTTCGACAGCAAGGCCGCAAGCCTGTCGGCAGCTTCCTCCAGGAAGGCCTCACGGATCTCCTGTGCGGCTTCGGCATAATGGAGAAACAGATCCTCCTCCGTGAACGGCGGGAGCGTCTTCAGGCCGTTCAGCTCTCCCGGCTTCAGATAGAAGGCATATTCGCGGCCTTGGCTAAGCAGATCAATAATACCCTCCCGGAAATGCCCGCCGCCCGCCGGTATACACAAATATTGAAAGGAAGCCTTAACTCCCGGCAGCGCTTGAATGGCGGAACGCAGGCTGCCCAGCATGGAGATATGGCCTGAGTCCGCTCCATTGCCCATACCGCCGCTGAAGACCAGCACACAATCGCGGCCGCTGTAGGGCAGGCACACGACAGCGGTATCCTCCTGCCGCACGGCTTCGGCGGCGGATTCCACCCATGACATTAGCGCAAGCTCCTCCGGTTCGCTCTCCCCGGCGTTGCCGCTAATCCGGCAGAGTACGGCTACATGGGCCGTGAGATCCGGCATAATTCCCAGCTCGGCGGCGTCTGCCCGCCATTCGCTGTCCGGCAGCTCGCGGGCAGCGATGCGCCTCAGCACACTTTGCTTCAGCAGCACCTTCTGATGCTCGGCCATGCTTTTCCACTTCAGCGTTTGGGCCTTGTCCGCATCCCTGCGGCGCAGGTCCTCACCCAGCTCCCGCAGCAGCCCGGTAATCAGCTCGCGGCTGATCATCTCCTTCAGGATATAGTCGCTCACCATCAGCTTCACCGCCTGCTGGGCATATGTGAAATCATCCATGCAGGACAGTACCACCACACGCAGCTCTTCGCTGCGTAGCTTCAGCTCGCGGATCAGCTCCAGACCATCGATATAGGGCATGCCAATATCCGTAATGACAATATCGGGCATATCGGCCTGCGCTTTCTCCAGGGCAACCAGACCATTCTTGCAGGCCGAATGCAGCGTTAATCCAAGCTCGTCCCAAGGAATCATTGCCGAGAGAAAGTCCAGTACCGGCTGATCATCATCCACCAGCATTACGCTATACATCGCTTCCACGCTCCCTTTCATAGCCTTGATCCGGAATCTCTTCAGGCAGCACGAACCGGAAGGTCGTCCCTTGTCCGGGCAGGCTGTCAATCGTGATCTGGAAGGCTGCACCGTAAGTCAGATACAGCCGCTCATAGACATTGGACATGCCGATATGGGCCAATCTGCTGGACGGCATAGCTTCCTTCTCTTGCCATTCAGAGCTTAACTCGGCGCGCAGGCGGTCCAGGGTCACCTCATCCATCCCCTGCCCGTTGTCTTCGATCTCGATGAGCAGCCGGTGATCCTGCGTCCGGGTCCGGATCAGAATACGTCCGCTCTCCTGATGCAGACCATGAATGTAGGCATTCTCGATGACCGGCTGCAGCAGGAATCGGGGGATCTTCACGCCAAGGCTCTCCGAAGTACAGTCTGTATCCAGCGACACCTCCTCGGACTGGCGGAAATTCAGCAGCTCCACATAACTCCTGACAATATGCAGCTCATCATGCAGGGTGGTGTACTCGTCCCGCTGCTGAATGGTCATCCGCAGCAGCCGGGAGAGCGAGAACAGCAGCTCCGCATTCTCCTCATCGCCCCGCATCATGATGCGCAGGCGGATCGAATTCAGAATATTGAACAGGAAATGGGGATTGATCTGCGATTGCAGCATCGCCAGCTCGGCCTTGCGCTTCTGCGCCTGCTCCACCTTGATCTGGATAATCATCCGCTCCACCCGGTCCAGCATATGGTCGAAGGATTTGCCCAGCCGTCCGATCTCATCATAGCCGCGAACGCCTGAGCGGATGCCCAGCTCTCCTCTGTCCACCCTCGCCGCCACCTGATCCAGCCGGATCACCGGCTTCGTGAACTGCCGGACCAGCAGAACCAGGATCAGCAGGAAAAAAGCGCCCGATACGATCTGCACGGCACTGCTCCAGCGGTGGGTGGCACTGATCTGGCTCACGGCCTCACGGTATGGCGACAGGCTGACAATCCGGTAATTCCCGTAAGGAATCTCCAGGCTGCTCAGCAGATATTGCTCGCCCCGGTAATCCATAAACCCGGAACCTTTTGAATGCTTCACAGCATCCATAAGCGCGAACGGCTGGCCCAGCCGGGTCTTGTCCCTGGCGGCAAGAACGGTTCCGTCAGGCGCAATCAGCAGCGTCTCCTGGCCCTCCCGGTTGTCATTAAAAATCTGGCTGATCCGGCTCTCGCCGATACTGATCACCAAGGTAGCATAGGTTGAATTGGAAGACAGCTTGAGATTCCTGGCAATGGTCAGCACCTGCGGGCTGCTTGGGGCAGCGGTCGGGATATAGTTGGCGAGCACACCCGCCCAATACAGCTCGAAGGCAGGCTGCCGGCGGGCTTGCTCCATCCAGGGCTGCCTCAGCAGTGCCCCGACATCCAGCTTGGCGTAAGCATAGTTTGAATAATATTGTCCATCTGAGGTGAGGACGGTGACGAACGTTTTTTCCATCATGGAGGTGACACTGTTCAGCTTGTCCGTCACCTCTTTGAAATCGAGAATATGCTTGGCGGTATCAGGCTCGTGCAGCTTATTGCGCTGCCAGTTTTCTTTGAGAATAAGAGTGATGCCGGGGTCGAACTGGATATAATTCGCCACCAGCACCATATTGCTGAAAAGGTTAGAGATATATAGGCTCTCCTGCTCCAGCGAACGGCGTTCATTCTGAATCACCTGGGAGCGGAGGATATGCTCGGTGTAGGAATTGGAGATATACAAGGTAATAGAGGCGGGAAGCAGCAGACAGAGCAGAGAAGCGACGAGCAGCTTATTGCGAAAACCGAGTCTCCATCCTCTAGGCAGCAATGGCAATCCTCCTTCACAATCAGACTATCGTTTTCTATGCCTCTATCATATCAGCTTTCCGCCTCCAGCAGCTCATTTCAATCTATTATTCCGGGTAAAAAAGGGCTATTCAGCGCTTCCAATTTTTACTTGTTGGCGTCTACAATCTTCTGCAGCTCAGCCTGCGCCTTCTTGATGGTAGTCTCCAGATCCTGCTGTTTCAGGATGTACAGCTCGGTTTCTTTGGTAAAGGCTGTTTCCAGCTCGCCTTGATAGGTCGGCGGCACGCTGAGCGGTGCGGGCTTGGCATTCTTAATTACATAGGCCAGTGAGGCTTCGTCAATCTTGTCGGGGCTCATGGCACCCGATTTGACGCCGGCAATGAACTTGTCCACATCCTGCTTCTTCCACGCCGAATATACATTCTGCATCTGCTCGCCCTCTGTGGAGTACCAGCGGATGAAATCATAGGCTTCCTGCTGATGTGCCGACTTCTCCAGAATTCCTACATAGTTGCCGTTGGCAATGCTGACTCCCGCAGGTTGTCCGGCACTATTGGACGGCATCGGAGCGAACGCGGTAGTGAAGGTTGCAGGGAATTCTTCCGACCCGCCTGCTTCGCCGATCATCCAGTTGCCGGTCACGATCATCGCGGCATGTCCGGTGAAGAATTCCGAGCGGTACGCGAGCTTCTGGGAGATGGTGTCGGCATACGGCACCGCTACTCCCGATGCCTCTGCCTTGCTGCGCAGCTCCAGGGACTGGCGGATACCCGCACTATCAATATTAAGGACACCATTGTTGACCAGATTATTGTCCTTCTCCTGGTTGATGACGGCCAGCTCCCAGTACATGGCCCAGGTATGGAAATACGTACCGAAGGTCTTGGACGGCCCGGTGCCGCTGGTCAGCTTGGCTGCGTAATCAAGGTAATCGTCCCAGCTCCATTCAGTGGGAACGGCTAAGCCTGCCGCATCCAGCTTGTCCTTGTTCAGCAGGACGAAATAATTCTCCAGCGTATCCGGAAGTGCATATACCTTGCCGTCAACGGATGGATCAACCGTATACTCGTCTGTCAGCGTAATGCCTTCCTTGCTGATCAGGTCATTCAGCGGAGCCAGCAGTCCGAGTCCGGCACGCTGTGAATAATCGGTTGCCCCCGGCATGAATACCACATCCAGGTTCTCGCCGGACGCGACGAGCAGATCCAGCTTCTTCATTCCGGCCACGGAATCACCGTTGTCAGCCAGCTCCACGTATTCCAGTGTAATTCCCGGATGGGAATCCTCGTACGCCTGCAGAATCGGTTCCATATCCGCCGCAGGCGACCAGTTGGCGACTTTGATCGTTACCGGTTCTGCTGAAGGTGCGGCACTCTCCCCCGCCTCCGGTGCAGCCGTGCTGCCGGAAGTGGGAGATGCACCATTTGTGTTGTTTGAGTTGCCGCAGCCCGCCAGGGCTACCAGAAGCACGATGATCCATACCAGAGCGAACACATTCTTTTTCATAACTAACACCCCTTCTAATGTGGTCTACAGTTCCATGCAGTTCTCATGCACATCCTGACCGTCCTATCCGCCCGCCTGTCTTCCGGTTATGCAGCTTCCGGGAACTTGCCAGCCCTCACCCCTTCACCCCCCCCAAGGAAATACCTTCGATCACCTGCTTCTGCCCGAGGATGAACACGACCAGCAGCGGGACAATCGCCGAGACCGAAGCCGCCATGATGAGCGAATAGAAGGCGCCGTTGCGGTCAGCGAAGGCATTCATGCCAAGCTGAAGCGTATAGAGTGTCTTGCTGTTCAGGAAGACCAGCGGCGTCTGAAAATCATTCCAGGTCCAGATGAACCGCAGAATGGCATAAGTGGCAATGGCGGGACGGACCAGCGGGAACAGAATCGAGAGGAAGATACGGATATGTCCCGCGCCGTCGATCTGCGCCGATTCGATATACTCATTCGAGAGTGAGGCAAAAAACTGGCGGAGCAGAAAGGTGCCCAGCACGCTGAACCCGCCAAGCAGGATCAGGCCCAGATGCGTATCGTACAGGCCGGTGGAGCGGAAGATAATGAACAGCGGCACCAGGGTGGCTTCCGCAGGAATCATATAAGTGGCCAGCACCAGTACGAAAAGTGCATTTCTGCCGGGGAAGCGGATTTTGGTGAAGCCATAGGCCGCCATGCTGGACACCGCTACGGAGAGAAGTGTTGTGAGCGCCGTGACTTTAATCGAGTTCCAGTAATACAGGGTGAAGTTTGCTTTGCCGAACCAGACGGAATGATAGTTGAACGCCGCCCTCCATGTCTGCGGAATCCATTCGATCGGATATTTGAACACATCGGCCTCAGGCTTGAGCGAAGCGGACAGCATCCATATAAAAGGGAGCAGAAACACAATGCCCAGCAGTGCCATGATCAGGGTGATGATGGCTTTTCCCCAGTCCAGATTGCCTATTCTCACAGGTATGTGCCTCCCTTATCTAGTAATTGACCCAATAACGCTGTCCCAGCCACTGCAGGCCGGTAATGGCAAGCACGATGACGAACAGAATCATGACCATGGATGAAGCATAACCGGTCTGAAGATCGACAAATGCGGTCTGGTACATATCGTACACTACGACAGAAGTGGAGTTAGCCGGTCCGCCGTCCGTCAGCACCTTGACCAGGGCGAAGGATTTGAAATTGCCGATAATCCCGGTCACCAGCAGGAAAAAGGTCGTCGGCGTCAGCAGCGGAAAGGTAATTGAGCGGAACTGGGCGAGCTTGGAGGCGCCGTCAATCGTCGCCGCTTCATACAGGTCGGCAGGGATATTCTTGATCCCGGCAATGTAGATAATCAGCGAGACCCCAAGGTCAATCCAGATCATCAGCAGCATGACCGATGGAAGCGCATACGTGGGATCGGCCAGCCATTTGGGCGGATTGTCCACCCCGATCGCCGACAGGAAACCGTTGACCGGACCGTACGAAGGATGGAAGAGTACCTGCCACACTACCGCCACAGCAACTACACTGGATATCTGGGGCATGAAGTAGATGACCTTGAAGGCACCCGGCGCATATACATGACTCGTGATAATTACCCCGAGGATCAGCGCGATCGCCATCCCGACGGGTACGGCCAGCAGCATAATGAAGTTATTGCCCAGCGACTTCAGGAACACCTCATCCTGGAACAGCTGGCGGAAATTATCGAGGCCGCTCCAGCGGATCTTATCAAACCCGGTAACGAACGACCATTTGGTGAAGCTGAGCATGAAGGAGAATATCATCGGAATAAGCGTAAATACCAGCACCCCCAGCAGCATGGGACCGGTGAAAAAGTAGCCCATCCCCGCTTCTATCCGTTTTCTTTTTCTGCTGCCGGCAGTTGGTGTCTGATGGGACTGCGGTAAGGTAACTGACGTCTTCAAAGGCTCTGTCCCCCCTCTTGCGTGATCTTATCTCTCATTATAGAAAAGCAAAGAATTTTACATAAGTCACGATCCTGACCCGTTCAGAAAAATTTTTACCTGCCGCTGACGGGAGTTGTCCATTAGAGCGTCTGGCCCGGCATAACGGACTGAGGCGCGCTTATTCCGGATGAAAGTCTCCACTTTGGCCAAGGAACGGACCCCATGGTCCTTATTCTTGGAATTTCTACTTGAAAACATCTTATAGAGAGACGATAAGGGCTACTCCGTCCGTTAAACCGCAAAAAGTGGCGTTTTCCAGGGAGTAGGGGCTCTCAGGTCCGTTAGAAGCAAACTCATCGGCCGGTGCAGTTTCATTTTACGGAACCTCAGGGATCTGATCCTATTCACAGATTACATCTGATGCTGCTCTATGACATCCGGTTGGCCAAATCGGTCAAAAACGGTGCAGATTTGCGCAAAATAGTTGATTTACTTGGTTTGCCCGCTTTGTTATCTTCTAGGCAAGCACACACGGGCTTGTACTTATAAACTTTTAGGAGGAATCCAGATGAACGCCAAGCCAGATATTATGTCCGCTTATATGGATACTATTGTTGAGCTGCTGAATGAGATCCGGAACGAACCGCAGGACAAGCTGCAGCAGGTGGCAGAGCTGCTTGCGGATCATATCGCACAGGACAAGCTGGTCTACCTCTACGGCCCGGGCGGCCATTCCAATATGAATGCGACTGAGGTCTTCTTCCGCGCCGGCGGCCTGATGCATATTAGCGCCATATTAGATGAAGGCACAATGATCTCAAACGGCGCCCTGCGCTCGATGGCCGTTGAACGCACTCCCGGCTACGGAACGCTTGTTATTGAAGACAACCGGCTAGGCGAGGGCGATATTCTGATTCTTGCCAATGCTTACGGCATTAACACCGCCTGTGTCGATGCGGCTGTAGAAGCCCGGCGCCGGGGAGTCACAACGATTGCCGTTACTTCGGTCGGTCATGCTGAAGCTACGCCTAAGGATCATATTGCCCGCCACCCTTCAGGGCAGAATCTGTATGAGCTGTGCGACTATGTCCTGGACAGCAAGGTGAAGCCCGGTGACGCTGCGCTGCATATTGACGGGATTGAACCGAAGATGGGTTCGACCTCCACCTTCGCCAACGCTTTTCTGCTCAATTCCCTGATGATGACTACAGCGGCCTGTCTCGGAGCGAAAGGGATCGAGGTGCCGGTCTGGCGCAGCGGCAACGCTCCCGGCGGGGATGAGTGGAATAACCGCTTCATTGAACGCTTCAAAGGCCGGGTCCGCTGGCTATGAACCTTCAGCTGATTCCAGAGCCTCAGGTGGTGCAGAGCCGGGGACCGGAGCCGGTCAGCGGTATTCGCGGCTGGACGGTGCAGCTTCAGCTCCCCATGAAGGATGTCCGGCTGCTCACGGCAGCGCAAAGGATATTCACAGAGGTGACGGTGCGTACTACGCATGACGGCAGCGGTGTATTCTCCCTGGTCACGGGCGGTACCCCGCTCAACCCGCTGATGGCCCGGCGGGTTGAGGGCAAGCATGACGGCTACGTGCTGATTACAGACACGGACCGGATTGAGCTGTATGCGCTCAGTGCGTCCGGCCTGTTCTACGGCATTAAGACGCTGGAGCAGCTGA
Organism: Paenibacillus sp. FSL R7-0333; assembly: GCF_038000365.1. Classification (NCBI taxonomy): domain Bacteria; kingdom Bacillati; phylum Bacillota; class Bacilli; order Caryophanales; family Paenibacillaceae; genus Paenibacillus; species Paenibacillus sp. FSL R7-0333. The sequence goes on along the minus strand of NZ_JBBOBZ010000001.1, from coordinate 2,222,414 downwards.
TAACCTCCGGCAAAGGCACTGTGCCTGCACTTACGGTTGCCGACTGGGCGGAGCTGAAGCTGCGCAGCGATTATCTCGATCTGCGCACGGTCTATCCGACCTATGAGCATATCCTGGAGTATATCGCGGAGCTGGCCGATTATAAGATCAATACGCTGGTCATCGAATATGAAGACAAGCTGCCCTTCCGTAAGCTGGGCTTCCTGCGCCATCCTGAGCTTGCCTTCAGCGAAGAAGAACACCAGCGGCTGCTGAAGGCCGCACATGACCACTTCGTCACCGTGATTCCGAAGCAGCAGTCCTTCGGCCATCTGGAATATATCCTGAAGCATCCGGCTTATATCGGTCTGCGCGAGGTCCCGGAGACAGTCTCGGAGCTGTGCCCGCACCGCCCAGGCTCCTTCGAGATGATGGCCGGCATTCTGGAGGAAGTGGCTGCCCTTCATCCCCACAGCGACTATCTTCACCTGGGCTGCGATGAGGTCTGGACCCTCGGCACCTGTGAAGACTGCAAGCGGTCCGGGCTTACCCCGGAGGCTTCGTTCATCCGCTTCGTCAATCAACTGGCGGAGAAGACGGTCAGCCTTGGCAAGCAGCCGATGATCTGGCATGATATGATTATGCACGCTACTGCGGAAGAGATTGCGGCGCTGGACAAACGGATTGTGGTTGTCGTCTGGATCTATGGCGGACACCGGATGAAGGCTGATGCCCGGCTGATTCTCCATAAGCTGCGGGATGCGGGCATCGAGACCCTCGGCGCTTCCTCTGTCCGCTGCTGGGATGATAACGGGGACCAGAATTATCCGGTCATCCATAACCGGGTCAAGAATGTGCTGGATTGGATTGAGCTCGCACGCTCCGAGCAGCTGGGCGGCATTATTCATACGAATTGGGGTTGCCCGTTCTCGCTGGGCAGTCCTTACGGGCTGTTCGAGACCTCGCGTTATCCGGCCTTCCTGGCCGCAGAGCAGAGCTGGAATGCCGGGGCAGATCTCTCTACCTTCCTGGTCCGGTTTCTGCACCGCTTCCACGGACTGCCCGCCGCTCTCCTTAGCGGGGAAGAATGGGCAGATTATGCGGTAACCGACTATTATGCCATGATCCCGCAACTGCTGCCTGAGGTGAGGAAGAACCGCTTGACCGCCGAGCTGATCGACGCCATGATCCAGTATGAGATTCCGGCGCAGCGCCGTTCCCCGCTGCATACCTTCCTCTTCCGGGGCGCGATGTCGCCGGGCAGTGAGGAAGTGCTGACCTTCCTCCGGGACAAATACAGGAGCGGATATGGAGATCTGCGGAGAGCCAAGCTAAGAATGCAGACCGTGCTTGCCGAGCTGCTTCCGCCGCAGATGGCGGAGCTGTTCATCCGCTCCCGCTTCTACCGGCCGGAACTGTTTGAAGCAGACCTGCATGCCATGATTACCGATCTTGAGATCATAGAACAGAAAGCGGGGGATAGCTGATGCCTGATATGCTTGTGAAGCTGTACGATCTGCCGGACAACGGGGCGCTGCTGGAGCGTCTGCGTGGACAAGGCATTGTTATTAAACGGGCGATGACCGGAGATAAGCAGGCCATTGTGGATTTTGTCGGCCGCCATTTCACGGAGAGCTGGCGGAATGAATGCGAGGTAGCCTTCGCCCACCTGCCCGTCCACTGCTATATCGCAGTGAAGCAGGGCGAGGTGATCGGCTTCGCCTGTCACGAGGTTGTAATGAAGAATTTCTTCGGCCCGACCGGCGTGCTGGACGATTACCGGGGGCTGGGCATCGGGAAGGCCCTGCTGCTGGAATGCCTGTCCGCGATGCACCAGAACGGCTACGGCTACGCCGTCATCGGCTGGGTCGAGGACGCACAGCCGTTCTATGAGAAGACCGTCGGTGCGATAGCGATCCCTGACTCTTTTCCCGGTGTATTCCGGGACATGATCAAACTGGGCTGAATCCGGCCCTGATACAGCAAAACAGCGGCATCCCGGGGCTTAACCGTCCCGGGTGCCGCTGTTTGCTGTTGAGCATGTACACCTCCATCAATATATAGTCGGCACCATCCCTCCATCCATGCGGATGGGAGAACCTTTAAAGGCCGCCGCATAAGGACTGCATACGAAGGCAGCCAGCCTGCCGATTTCCACCGGCTTGATGAAACGCTGTAATTCCGATTGCGGCAGGTTGGCCGCCATGAATTTCTGCTCTTTTTCTGCAAAAGTTAAATTTTCGTCAGGATACATTCCCTCAATGATGTGATGCACTTTTTCAGAGAGTGTTGGTCCAGGCATAATGGTATTCACTGTAACCTCTGTTCCTGCTGTCACTTTAGAGATACTTTTGGACAGGGACAGCAGCATGGATTTGGTCATCGCATATTGAGGCATTTGTCCTGAGGGCATGACCGCCTCTTCGCTGGCAATGAAGATCACGCGGCCATAATTCCTGCTCAACATTCCAGGTAAATATAATTTCGTTAATCCGTTTGCAGCCAGCACATTCGTGCGGAAATACTTCTCCCAGATATCCTCGTCCACTTCCTCATACGGCATCAATTCATAAATGCCCATACTGTTGATCAGAATATCAACGCTGGGGAATTGGGCGAATAAGGCTTGTCTTTGTTCAGGATCGGCAAGATCGGCTGCGGCATTCTGAGGAGCGGTGGCTGGGTAATTCAACTTCAATTCACGGACAATCTGTTCTACCTCTTCCCTATTCCGACCATTGACCAATACGTTGACGCCTTCCTTGGCAAGCTCTATCGCGATAGCTTTTCCTATACCCTTCGTTGATCCTGTAACTAGCGCTGTTGTATTGTGTAATCCCATCTCCATAATGCACTTCTCCTTATTCATTCCTTGTTGTGTTGCGGATAGTGATTATATTATCTTGTTGGGATCGTTCAGTAACTAGCACCTTACGCCAAGCTTCTTGCCGGACACGCCAAAAGTTACAGCTCAGCAAATTCGTGCATTCAGGTGTTCAACTATTCAGGTGTTCCGCACGCCACTGTGAAGGCGTAACCCCTTCCCAATGACGGAAGGCACGGAAGAAAGAGTTCTGATCCTCATACCCGGTCAGAAACGCCACCTCTTTAAGATCAAGCGAAGGATTTGCCAAGTACTCCCGTGCCTGCTCATGTCTGACTTGTGTCAATAGCTGCTTGAAGGTCATCTTCTCGTCAGTCAGCCGGCGCTGCAAGGTCCGCCCGCTCATCGTAAGCTCCTTCGCAACTGTCTGGAGGTCGGGGCATCCACCTGCGAGACAGTGTGCAATGATCACCTTGACCCTCCCGGATACAGAGAAGCTGTCAAGCTGTTCGTCGAGTGAGCGGTCCAGTGCAGGAGCAAGGATCTCCAGCAGTTCTTTGTTATAAGAAACAAAGGGAAGGTCCAGATGGCTTTGCAGCAGGGTCAACCGGTTATACTTCCCGCCTGTTTGAATCGCGCAGCCGAAATAAGCTTCAAGCACTTGTTCATCGCCCATGGAGTTGACAAATTCGGCGGCCTGCGCTTTCAAGGGCTGACCCGTCCCCTTTCTTCCAAGCTCCAAGAGAAAAGCCAGCGTGATCCCCGCCAGCACCGGCGGACCGGGCAGCCCTGTAGACCCCCACTCCAGTTCTATGGTGCACTGCCCGTTCTCCTCAGTCATCCGCAGGCTTTCGGGCGGACACATCTGTTTGTACCTGACCATGCGGTGCAAGGCATCGCGGTAGTCACGGGCGTGATAAGTCGCTAATACGGCGGGAGGATACTGCGCGGTGTCAAAGGCGGCCGCAAGCCTGGTGATGCCTGACGCAAGATCCCCGGCGAGCTCGGAATACGCCTGCCAGATGGCGAAATATTGGGCAGTGGTAACCGTGGCTTCTGTTGTTATCGTTACAGGGAGCTGTGCCTGGCGGGCTACGTCGCGGGCAGCAATCCCCAGGCGGCTTATTCCTGTCCAGAATCCCGGAGGCATTTTAACGCGTTCAGAGGAACGGGACTTCATAGATATGAGCCTCCTTTTGCCAGTTGCATATTACAGTGTTATGGTTGTCTTAAGGCCATATAAGAATACTCTTGTGCCCGTGATCATGTCTACCTTAATGTACGGGAATGTACAGCTCTGCCTAATTTCACACATATTTCTTATTTTGTTTTAACATATAGGCATTACAATGGATTAGATTATCACTGCATGGTATCCATCATAACTAGTAGGAGGATCAATCATGCCCAATATTTGGATGCATATCGAATTCGGTCAGCAGCTGGCCGGAGAATTCAGCAGCCGTTTCCCGTGTCTCCATCTGCTGGAACAACAGCCGCGGCTCTATAATCTCGGCTGTCAGGGTCCAGATTTCCTGTTATATCACAGCTTTCTTCCTTGGAGACGAGATACCCGGGCACTTCATCTCGGAGACCAGATGCATACGCAGAGCTGCGGGCCTGTACTTATTGATTTCTGGGAGGCTGCCCGGAGACTTGAAGGAACGGAAGCGGCCCAGGCCCAGCTCTATTTCCTCGGTTTCTTGACCCATCACCTGCTGGACCGCAACCTCCATCCCTATATTAACTGGAAGGCGGGCTATAAGTACCGTGCCCATCAGCGGTTTGAGATTGACCTGGACACTTTGTTCATGAAGCGGCTGCACGGGATGAACACCTGGCAGCACGCTGCCTGGGCTACAATTGACACAGGTGCCCGGCTGCCTGAGACGGTTCATCGCATTCTTCATGCCACCGCCCTTAAGCATTACCCGGAGACTATGGATCGACTGCCCGCAGAGATCTGGCAGAGCGCGTACCGCGATATGGTGCTGGCTCAGAAATGCCTGTATGACCCGAAGGGCTGGAAGAAGGCTATAACCTGGGGCCGTACCCGCCGGTTGTTCTCACGGAAGCTCACTGCCCGCGAGGAACGGCTGGATTATCTGAATGAGCGGCACTCCCGGTGGCGGCATCCCGCACTATATTCCGAGGTGCAGACCGAATCTGTGTGGGAGCTGTGGGAGGCGGCCCTTGCGGAAGGACGGACGGTGCTCGGAGCGCTTGCCGATTGGCTGGAATGTACGGAGGACTCCGCTGCGGCAAGCCGCAAGCTTGAGCAGTTCACACTGGCACTGGGCAACCGCTCCTACGATACCGGCAAGGATTGCAGCATGAATCTGCAGAATCAATACGCTGAACCCATTTGGACAAGTCTCCCTGGGAGTTGAGGTTGAGCCTACCAAACGTCAGCCAACTTCTCTATTACCGCCGCACCCTTTTCCAGCTGATGAGACGGCTGCCTGCCGCAAACAATTGGAAAAACGTATCTTAATTTCGCCGGTTTCTCAAGAATATCGGGTAAGAAGTGCATTTTGTACATTTATTCCAGTTACTTTTCGCTACTTTGGAGGATATGTGCGAATTAAGTGTTGTTATTCCAACTATTGTTGCAGCAGAGGGCTTTTGGTCATCAGCAAGTGTACAAAATCCACCTATTTCCCTTTACAGTGACTTCTTGCTTGTCCGAACGCCCCTCCTGCTCGCGAACACAATGTATGCTGTTTTTCACATACATTCTCCTTCTTTCCAAGAACTCATATCCACAAATTTACACTCACCTTTTCCACAGCAGCCGGAAACTATAGTTTCCTATATAATCGAGCATTTTGCATAATTCATTTGCAGGAAAAAGATAAGGCTATACTGCAAGTTAAATTTAGGTTTTGGGAAAAGAAGAGCAAAAATGGACAGACGGGCAGAATTTGCGGAATAGCTAAATTTTAAGCGGCCGTTACAACTCTTTGTCTCGATACAGCGAGCGCAGAAGCAAGCAGCACAATGGCATTCAAATATTGGTGAGTCGTAACTTTCTGAATGCCCCAAACATGCAATTGGTCTGCCGTTAGATAGGTCTTCATTCGAGAATTACAGCGTTCTACACTCGTTCGCTTGTTGTAGAGTTCCTTCCAATTCCGGCTTTCGCGGTGTGGTAATGAATAGCGGCGTAAATCGTCTTTGCTGCTGACCTTAACGACCATACCGTAATTGGACGACGAACAGGCCGTCATGCCTAAAGGACAATCTACTTTCCCCGTAGCGTGTGGACAACGAAACTTCAAACGTTCCTTTTCCTGTCCCCAATACGTCATTGGAAACCCCATCGAACAGTAAGGTGTCCCTTTGCTTGTCATGCCTGCAGGAGGTTCCTTTTCGTTCCGCGGATTCATGGGAATAATCGCTTGGGCGTTGACGCTGCGAGCCGTTTCGTAGTTTTTCATTTGGTCATATCCTGCATCCAGCATGAAAAAAAGAGGCTTGAATCGCTTGACGATTTCCTTCATGAGTCCGGGTCCCTCATCGCCATCATTCACATGAGCAGGCGTAACGTTTAGGGCAATCGGAAGTTCACTCTTCGTATCGACGGCCAGATGCAGCTTATAGCCAAACCACTTGACTTTGTTGCCAAACGTATCGAGTTTAACTCCCCAGTTGGCATTGCCGGTGAGCTCGCTTTTCCGCTTGGGTTCTTTTTTCTCATAGGCGCGAATCGCTGCGCTATCGATAGCGACATGCGTGCCGTCGATGATTCCAGCTTCTTGACACTGAGCGACAAGATCCTCAAATAACTGCCGGGCAAGGTTTTTACGGGCCAATTCGGCAAAAACCCGGCTTAACGTGGAAATGGAAGGGGCAGGGATATCCAGCCGAAGCCCACATTGGTAACGAAAACGAAGGTCAAACTCCAGTCTACGCGCTAGGCCAGTGAACGTATCGATGTTCTCTAAGGGAGCCGCGAGTAATGCGCGAAGAATGCCTTGACGGCAGTGCCCATCCGCTCCTCGGGGTGAAGGGTTTTTCAATTGCCTGGCATACGGTCGTAAGTCCAGTGCACTAAAAAAGATAGGCAGTCGTTCTTTCGATTCGATTTTTTGAAGCTCCTCAAAGGAAAATAGACTTTCTTGGAGAATATACAAAGGGGGCTTCCTCCTCTTGAGTGTTTTGGTTTGGTCACCAAAAAACTTCTCCAAGTTGGGGTGAAGTCCTTTTTTATATCCAAAATCCCTTTGTATAGCAAGGGTTTAGATTAATGCAAAATGCTCAATCATAAAAACGCCCGGTTCCCCGGGCGCTCAGCACAATTTATACATTATCCTTCTGTCAGACAGCATTCCAGCTTACAGCGGATCATTCGGAAGAATCTCGGGCGGGGCCGGCGGCACCATATCCGGCTGCTCCGGCGGTACGATTTCGGGATGCTTCTCCGGCACAACCTCCGGCGGGATCACAACCGGCTCCGGGAGGATATCCGGCTTCACATCGGGGACAACCTTCGGCGGCAGATCTTTGCTCATCTCCTTATACCTCCTTCATTCCTGATACCTCATGTATACCCGTTCCGCTCATCCTTTAACCTTATTACCCTAGTCCTCCCTAGTCCTCCTGGTCTTCCCTTGTCCTCCCTTGTCCTCCCGGGTTCTCCCTGACCCTCCCCGCAAAATCCCCTCTTCATGCAAGTTGTTTAACCTGCAGATGATCTCCAAGTAATAGTTGGTTGTTAAGATCAAGGCAACAAGATTACTGGGAGGGATACCGATGCGTCTGGCTCTATTCACGGACACTTTTCTTCCGCAGACAAATGGCGTTGCCCGTACACTCGGCCGGCTGACCAGCCACCTGCACCGCCGGGGAATTGAACATCTGCTGTTCACGCCAAAATCCGCTCCAGAGAGCAGCTACCCCGATCCTGTCAGACCCGTGGCCAGCATCCCCTTTTTCCTCTATCCCGAGTGCAGACTGGCCCTGCCCGGCATGTCCTCCATGCAGAGTGAACTGACTGCGTTCGCGCCTGACCTGCTCCATCTCGCCACCCCGTTCAATATCGGCTTAACCGGCCTCCGGTATGCCCGCAAGCAGCAGCTCCCCCATGTCGCCTCCTATCACACCCACTTCGACCGTTACCTCGAATATTACAAAATGAGAAGAATCCTCCCGCTCTACTGGAAATACATGAAGTGGTATCACCGGTCCTGCGATGCCGTCCTGGCCCCTTCCCGCGAGACCCTAACCAGCTTGCGCATGGAGGGCTTCACCCGGCTGCGCTTATGGTCCAGAGGCGTGGACTGTACCCTCTACTCACCGGAGAGACGAAGCGAAGAGACCAGGGAGCGTTACGGCAAGGGGGCAGCGCTGATGATGCTCTATGTCGGACGGATTGCCCCGGAAAAAGATCTCACCACCCTCCTTCAGGCTATGCAGCTCCTGCCGGAGTCCGTGCGTTCAAAGATTCAGCTGGTGATTGTCGGCGATGGCCCGCTGCTGCCTGAGCTGAAGTGGCAGGCACCGGAGAATGTCACCTTCACCGGTGCCAGACACGGCGAAGAGCTGGCAGAGCTGTACGCCTCCGCCGATCTGTTCGTCTTCCCCTCCTGCACGGAGACCTTCGGCAACGTCGTGCTTGAAGCCATGGCGTCGGGGCTTCCCGTGATCGCCGCAGATGCAGGCGGAACGCGGGAGCTGATCGCACCCGGTGTCACCGGCATGCTGTTCGGGCCGCGCAGCCCGGCAGCTATGGCAGAGCAGATCTGCACCGCCGCCGCCAGGCCCCTGCTGCGGAGCGCAATGGGCCGTGAAGGCCGGCACCAAGCCCTCCAGCGCTCCTGGGAGCAGATTTTTGACAGACTGATTAAGGATTATGAAGAAGTCATCGAGCGCCGCAGGATCAAGAATGAAGCAGGGATCTACACCGCCTGATCCGCTGTCTGCCCGCCTATGAAGACTAAGCGTTCCTGGGACCACGGGAATGCTTTTTTCCATTGTTCACGGTTTCTCCCCATCACTCTATTGACCATTGGAATAATGACTTATATTATACACATATACAATAATCCAAAATATGGAATTCAGTCAGGCGGTGATCCCTTGAAGCCTCTCACAACGATTCGCAGTCATCTTGAGGCTTATCTCTATTCCCAGCAGTTGTCCATCAACCAGTTCTCCATTCAGTCCGGCGTTAATTCCGGCACCTTAAGCCGTATCCTTAGCGGCCAGCAGCCGATTGCCATGAATCACCTGAAATTGATCACCCGGGGCATGTCATTGCCGGAGGATCATTTCTATAGTATGTATGTCGATGAGTGCTTTTTATATTCGGCACCCACCTGGCGGCGGCTGCGCCCCTTCATCCTGAATTCGGCGGAGCTGGGGCGGCTGGACTGTATAGAGCTAGTAGTCAAAAATCTGCTGGACAACCTAACCTATGCTCCGATGCTTTTTGAAGTGGCCGAGGACTTGTTCCAGCAGCATCACTGGCAGGCGGCAGCCGTGCTGTACAAGAATATCAGCGCGAGCGAGAAGTATCAGCATTCCGAGCGGCTGGCCCTCTGCCAGTACCGTTTGTTCCGCATTGCCCTAGGAGACAGCCAGACACTCAACCTCCAGGCTGCTCTTTTATTCGAATGTTATATTGAACGGCTTGAGGTGTCTGATCAGCTCGATGGACTGAAAGCTCTGATGCATGTCTATTATTCGCTGCACAAATGGGACAAGGTGGACGCGCTGGCTCAGGAGATGCACCGTCTTGCCATGCTCAGCTACCACCATCTGCACCGGTCGCAGCGCAGAGACCGCCAGGATAAATGCCCGGAGAAGCCGGTATTCTTCTACGCGCTGTATTCGCATCTGATGCGGGCAAGCGTGTGCGAAGAATTCCGGGACTATGAATCGGCGCTGAAATACGTAGCTCTATATATGGATAGGAGCTGGATACGCGAAAAAGGGGAAGACACCCGGCACATCCTGGACCAATTCCAGGAATGGGGCACGGCCAATACCCTCCTCTACCGAATGATGTCCGGCGACTATGGAGTGCTGCCTGAATATGTGGCCTATATTGCTCCGCATGCCAGTGAGATCTTTGTAGCCCTGTACCATATTGTGATCTCAGCCAACCGCTTCTCCTGGAATGTGGATGAGGTGCTTGAACAGTTCCCTTCCTATATCCCTTACCGGACCAACCTGAAGGACTTCGGGGAGCTTCACAACCAGCAAATCCTGGCCGACCAGTACTCTACCTTTCTCGCGGAATTAGCCAACTATTATTTACGCAATCACCGCCCGGAAGGAATGGGCTTCCTGCTCCAAAGTCTTGAATCCTCTGCTAAAATAAAGAGTGATAGCATAATCATTAAATGTGTGAATCTGTTTGAACAATTCCGGCATCAAGCCACTGAGGAACAGACAGAACAATACAGACTTCTGATTGGAGAGGTGCAAGAATCCAATGATAAGAAAAATGATTATGCTTCTAGTGTCATGTAGCTTGGCCGTTATAGCTATTCACCCCCTGGAGGGTTATGAATCTGTAACAAAGGCTACTGTACAATCCGTGGTTCAGCCTATGGGTCACGGTACGGGGGACGGCTGATTTAGCAGCCGCCGCGCCCCCAGAAAGGATGATGAACATGAAGTTCACCCGGAGGTTATTACTCCTCCCCGCACTTGCACTGGCTCTGGCCGGAGGAGCTGAAGCCGTTCCGGCTTCGGCCAAGCCCGCCCCGGACGTGCAGCTCCAATTAACCTACAACAGCGGAAGCGGAATATCAGGCATGGCCGGAGGCACCGCACAGATCAAGAACGGGGTCTCTTATATGCCAGCTAACCTGGTCACAATCATGGGACTTAAGGTCAAGTGGAATAACGCGGACAAAACGGCCACCTTCAGCGGGTGGAACAAAAGCTTCAGCATGAAGCTTGGTCAATCCACCGGCGTACTGGACGGGAAGAAAACCTCCCTTGGAGGTACACCTTATATGGCGGATAAGCAGTTGTATGTGCCCGTCAAGTTTGTGGTAGCGGCTCTTGAAGGCGGGCCCGTAAGATGGGATGCCGCCACGAATACGATACGGGCCAACGGTCTGCATATGTACCGCGGTTATTCGGAAGTGTTCGACGGCGGAGTGTACTCCCTGTCGCTGGACAGCGGGGAGCTGTATCTGACCACGAAGCAGAACACCAGGCATAAGCTGGCTGTTCTCGGCAGAGGGCTGGATGTAGTGGATTTCACCTTCGAGCGCACACCTGCCGGTCTGACTCTGCTTCAGGTCGTGAATTCGTATGGCGAGCCCCATGTACACGCAGAGTATTACACCTATCTAGTGAAGAACAACAGTGTGATCCGCCAGGGGCATACGAATATCCATACCTCCTTCGGCACAGCCCCGGTCTGGGCCGAAGGCAAGCTGGTATTTAATGACGGCCGCACGCTAAGACTCATTGAGGATGGGACCGGAGCGGTCAGCGAGACCGTAGATATACCTAAACTGCTGGGTACCACCGTTGCCCAGGATGTCTACTACAATGTCGAAGCCGTATACCCGGATGCTCTGCTCGTCCGCCCTACAGACACCGCCTTCCTGACCCTTGTTGACCGTGCTACTGGTAAGCAGACAGTGTTATATAAGCAGCTGCTCAATGCAGAGCGCCAGCGCGAAGTAGAGCAGCCCGATTTTATGTTCCCGGGAGACTATATCTACTTCACCGGACGTACTGACAATGTCTTCACCTTCAAGCTTCACAGAATGGACGGCAGCCAAGACATCATCAAGACCTACACATGGCCCGGCAGTCAGAACTGAGGAGCTACACTTTCACATTCGATTGCACTCTGTTTTTCTGTGAAAATACGTCTCTTGCGATAAACGCACGACCTACGCGGCGCCTCCAGTCCAATTGTGATCGGTTTTTCGATTATATTTGGTCTGCTCGGCCTCCACGCTGCGCATTGTGATCGGTTTTTCGATTACATTTGGTCCGCACACCTCCGTGCTGCGCAATGTGGTCGGTTTTTCGATTACATTCGGCCTACGCGGGTGCCTCCAGTCCAATTGTCGACGTTCTGTTTTTTTGCCACGCTGCGCATTTTTATGCTGGAGTTGTGTCTTGAAAGACATGTTTGTTTTCGCATACATTTTCCGCCACGACAAAAAAACGCATAAACATCATCATTATAATAAATGACGTTTATGCGTCTAACATCCAACAGCCACCAAATGAAAGACAGGGCGTCTACAAACGCCCCTGCCTTCTCATTCTCCGCTCTATTCTCCTCTGTCTTCTTCGTTCTCTCCTCCGCTTGCGGTCCTTACGGCCCAATACGAGCTCCAGCATAACTTCGAAAAGCACCCCGAATAGCTCAGCCATACAACCCCTCTTTTCAGCGGTTATAGAAGTGCTGCTTCACCCCTTACGGCTCCGCAGTCCACCCAAGCTTGCTCCTTCACTAAATACCCGCTCAACCCTCCGCTGCACCTCGGGGTCAGGAATTAACGGCGGCGCTTGATGCGGCTTCACCCGGGCATCGATGATCACATTATCACAGGCCCAGTGCTTATGCTCCACCGTGCTGTTCACCCCATGGATGTCATGGGACGGATTGCTGCGGGTGAAGGTCGCCCACAGGAAGTTGTTCAGCGACTCCGACATGAACCTGCTGTCATCGCACAGAATAATCATCGGGCAGGAATCAAGCGCCCCCTGCGCTGCAATCGCAGCGCTCAGGCCGGAGATTTCCTCTGCCGCCGAGGCGTAATCCCGGAACGGCTTCCCCTGCATGGCGACAATCCCCGGCATAATCATCGCCGCCGGGCCCCAGCCCTGCTCCACCCGCTGAAGAACCTCAGGCACCTCCGTGCACAAGCTCCGCTTCTGCTCCCCTACAGCTGCGAAGACTACCTTGCTTCCGCTGTTGATCCCGGTGCCGGAATAATCCAGCGTATCAATCGTTGTATTCGTCTGGAAGTGAATATCACGTCGCAGATTGATCCGCTGCAGAATGTAGGTCAGGAACCCGGCGATATCATGCGTGCTGACCGGCTTGTCCTCTTCTGCCGTGATGAACAGATATTTCGCCAGACTGAGCTGTCCGGTTCCGAGAATCCGGTTGCTGATCGTCAGCAGCTCTGCAGGCTGCTTAAGCTGCTGATACGGGGTATACCGCTCACTGCCGATCGCGAACAGCAGCGGGTGCACTCCCGCAGCATCTATCGCATGTACCTCCTTCACGCCGGGAATCTCCGAGCGGATCGCCCCACCGGTCAGCTCATGGATGAGCTCTCCGAAGGCAGTGTCCTCCTGCGGCGGACGACCGACCACCGTGAAGGGGAAGATAGCCCCTTTTTTGGCGTAAACCTTGTGTACTCTCATCACCGGAAACGGGTGAGTCAGGCTATAGTAGCCCAGATGATCGCCGAACGGCCCCTCCGGCTTCGTCTCCCCGGGATGAATCTCTCCGGTAATCACGAAGTCAGCATCGCTGCTGACGCAGAAGCCGTCTACATAGCTATAGCGGAAATGACGCCCCGAGAGCAGCCCGGCAAATGTCATTTCACTTAAGCCCTCCGGCAGCGGCATCACCGCCGAGAGCGTATGCGCAGGCGGGCCGCCGATGAAGCAGCTAACCTTCAGCGGCTCGCCGCGTCTGTTCGCGTGGGCCTGATGAATGCCGATGCCGCGGTGAATCTGGTAATGGACGCCTACTTCCTTATTCAGCTCGTATTCGTTGCCGCTAAGCTGGATACGGTACATCCCCAGATTGGAGTTCATGATGCCCGGCTTATCGGGATCTTCGGAATACACCTGCGGAAGCGTGACGAACGCCCCGCCGTCGCCCTGCCAGTGCTTAATCTGCGGAAGATCGGAGATTTGAATCTCCTCGAACCCGGCCGGCACGCCGCTGCCCTTCTTAATTGGCAGCGCTTTGCGGGCGGCAAGGCCGGTCCCGATATATCTAAAGGGCTGCTTGAGCGCCTTCATGGGATTGCTGCGCAGGGCGATGACCGCCTGCGATGAATCCCACGTGTCGCGGAAGATGAACTTACTGCGCTCGATTGTTCCGAACAGATTCGAGACCGCCCGGTACTTCGAGCCCCGGACCTTCTCGAACAGCAGAGCGGGACCGCCTGCTTCATAGACCTTCATATGTATCGCCGCCATCTCCAGATGCGGGTCCACCTCTTCATGTATGCGAATTAAATGCCCGTGCTTCTCCAGGTCAATAATACATTCTTCCATATTGCGATATGACATGCTTCTACTCCCATTCTCTCAAGAATATGAACCTCTTTATTATCAATGAGTGTGTCCGTCAGGTCAATTGCCGCCAGGACAACCTCTCCAGTTGTCACACATATTCTTGCCTTCTTCTGTGGAGAGCCATTATTATACTTGTAGACCGGACGGCTCCGGGCAAACATTCGGCAAGCAAAGGGGACTAACGTAATGATCATCAAAAAGGTAACCTGGCTGGAGCTCTTCTACGATCTGCTGTTTGTCGCTGCGGTCTCCAAAGCCAGCCATGTGCTGCTGCATGTAGAAGACGAGACCCTGTCCCTTGAGACACTGGGCAAATTCGTACTGATCTTCATTCCGATCTGGTGGGCCTGGGTCGGCCAGACGCTCTTCGTTAACCGCTATGGTCAGGATACGGTGATGCACCGGATTTTTCTGATTATCCAGTTGTTCTTCGTATTGATTATGACAGCCAGCCTGTCCGTAGATTTCGATGCCAACTATCTGCCGTTTCTGATTGGCTATCTCGGACTCCGGATCATGACCGCTGTCCAGTATCATTACAGCCATTCCAGAGAAAGCGGGCATCTGCGGAGCACCGCCCGCTATCTGGGATCACGCTTCTGGATTGGACTTGCGATTTCGGCCTGCTCCCTGTTCTTCGATTCTTGGCTGCGGTATGCGGTACTGTACGCAGGAATTATGCTGGACATCATTCTGCCGCTGACGGGACGGAGGATTCTGGTGAAGACGCCCCCCAATACCCATCACCTGCTGGAGCGCTTCTCCCTGTTCGCCTTGATCCTGCTCGGCGAATCTGTGGTTAGCATCCTCGCCGTGTTGCAATCCAGCAGCTGGACCGGACAATCTGTCGGCTTCGCTGCGCTCACCTTTGTGCTGATCATCGCCATATGGTGGCAGTACTATGACAACCTGGAGAAGAAGGTCGATATGCATATCCAGACTGCCGGACAGACCATTATCTACGGGCATCTGTTCATTTATCTATCGCTATGTATGCTTGCTGCGTCAATCCAGCTATTGTTCCTGGATCAGCTTCATTATGGGCAGATGCTGAACCTGTTGTTCGGCTCGGTGCTGCTCTACTTCGCTTCCACGACACTGGTCTTCCAGGTCTACAGGCATAAGCAGCATCGGCTGGGAATGAAGCCGCTGGCAGGGCTGACCGTCATTCTGGCCTGCTTCTATGTGCTGGATCTTATAGTCCATGTACCGAATGTCCTGATCATGGGCGAGCTGGCGCTGTTCTTCGCGCTGTACGCCAGAATTACTGCCTGACCCGGCTCCCCGTCAGCTCTCAGGCACTGGCCCCATCTATTCGCTCTGCACGCCAAGAGGCTGCACCAGAGGTCATTGCCCGCCTCAGGTACAGCCTCTTCCGGCCGTCTTACTGGCCTGTAAATTCAATCTCATCGTACTCATAATAAGCCTGTAGGATCTGCTGCCGGTCATCCAGGAACAGCTGGTCAGCCACGCCGCTGACCAGTCTAGGAATCGCATTCCGCAGGCCCGAGATGGCCGATGCCGATAACCCGCAGCTGGCCAGTGCGGAATAGTTGAATACGAATAAGCCATGCAGCAGCTTGCGGCCTGCTTCGTCCCGGCTTTGAAGTGCAAAGCCTGGGCTAAGGTAAGGGTGCGCATCCAGCAGCGGATTCGCTGATCCCGCAGGCGCGGTGTACCGGTCGCTCCAGCGGGCAATATGAGGCTCCACCTGCCGCAGCTCCGGCCGCAGGGCAGGATCGCTAAGCAGGCCCGTGCTGACAATCAGATAGTCGAAGCTGAACTCTCCCGCGGGCGTAGTCACTACCGCCTGCTCTCCCGAGGCCTCCACCTTCAGCCACGGCGAGCCGAGATGCAGCCGGAAGCCAGGCCATGCCGCTGCACGGCGGAAGGTATCGCTTGTCGGCGGCTGATTATACTGGAAGAAATGCGAGATCACTGCATATTTGTCCGCATCCGTCAAGGTATGGAACCGCTCAATCATTCCCGAGCCCTCCATCTGGCGGATCGGGTTCACCCCCGGAAGCTGCGCCCGGCGGACGAAGACCTGGGCCTCAGCCGCGCCCTCCTGAAGCGCGTAATTGGCATTGTCGAAGGCGGACGCCCCGCCGCCGAGAATCCCCACCCGCTTGCCGCGAAGGGCAGCGAAGTCAATCTGCCGGGAGGTGTGGGCGTACAGGCGCTCCGGCAGATGATCTGCAATCATCGGCGGAACATGCCACTGTCCTCCGCCTTGAATGCCGGTAGCCAGCACCACCTTACGGGCCAGCAGTGTCCCAGGCGGCTTACCCGCCTCTGTAATCTGCAGACGGTAGATTCCATCGTCACCAGGCTCGACCAGCCTTAGCTGCACCTCGTTACGTACCGGCAGCTTCAGAATCTGCCGGTACCAGCGCAGATACTCCATCCACTGACCGCGCGGGATTTTGTCCACCTCACTCCAGGCGGCCGTTCCATGCTGAGCCTCCCACCAGGAGCGGAAGGTCAGCGACGGGATTCCCAGATCAATCGAGGTCAGATGCTTGGGTGTGCGCAGCGTCACCATCCGGGCATAGGTCTCCCACGGCCCCTCCAGCCCGTCACGATTCTCGTCGATTATCAGCAGATTCGAGATCCGTTCGCGCAGCAGGCCAAAGGCCGCACCGAGCCCGCTCTGGCCCCCGCCCACAATGACGACATCATAGACATGGCCTTCATCATGCTCCACAGGGTGGACCCAATCCGCGCCGCCATAGGCGAGATAAGCGAGATCCGTGTTCACGCGTTCATTCAAGGCTTCCAGGCTCATCATTCCTCAGACCTTTCCGGGGCATCTCCAGCTCATAGCTGCTGCTCACTTTGCATTCTGTTCCATAATCCCTGATATACATCTATGGCGATATTATATAGGGTATGCCCCCACTTTTGAATATTGATGGAAGGTTTATTGTCATAAGAGCTGAATTCTGCGGACGGGATTGTACATTGAGCCAATATTTTAACGCCAGCGCCCCTGCCCCCTTGACAAACGAAATATAATCTCACACTTATCCGCAAAATAAACCCCACAAAGTGAGGCTTTAGTTTCGATGATGACTCAGATACTTTGCGGGGACCCAAAACATATAAATTCTTTCAAAAAAGAGCTGCCCCATCGCCCTCTGGCCCCGGAAACAGCTCTTTCGTTCAGTCATTCACAGCTACACTATGCAATCTAGCTCTCTATCTTGCTCTGTTCATAGAATATAAATAGGTCTGCCGCCTTAGAAGCGTGCTACAAAAAACTCGCGGTTCGACGGGACGAACTTCTGTGTGCGCTGCACATTATCCGCATCGATAATTCGGAGCGTGTAGCTGACTGTTGTCAGCGTACTGATCGTATTAAACTGGGCGACGCCGAATTCATCGAACTGAGCCGTGATCACAGTGCCGGAGCTCCGGGTCAGTGTAGCTGTCCAGCCCTGTGTATCGTAAGGGACATTGTTATTGTTCACTGCAAGCACGATGAAATTATTAAGCACCTGTCTGATCCGCCGTCTCTTGGGTCTTACTACCGCCGCTGCTCTTGCTTTTTTAGCCATCAGTTGACGTTTTGCCAGCAATGCCTTCTTCTCTGATTCTTTCATTTGCTTCACCACTTTCTATTGGAATACAGTAGTAAATGCAAGAGAAGAATCAACCGAAACGCACTATTGCCTGTTATTTACATAAATGTATCGCTGTACTCATTCATGGTTTCGTACCCACGAGGCAGCTTGCCGCATACACTGCTTCATAGAGGTGATTACATTATGAAGAGTGTACCATCATGGGTCAGGCGTCACGCCGCCAAGCTCAACCGGCCCCTGAAGCATAAGATCCGCAGAGCTTATTCCACTAGTGCTGCAAATGCTGCTATACCGGTGATCATACAGTTCAGACAACCGATTACTCCGGCGGGACTCCGCGAGCTAAGGACGCATCTGGGACGGCATGTCCTCCCGGTCAAGCATCATCTGCGGCTGCACCAGGCCGTGGCTTCACAGGTATCCCTGAAATGTCTGGAGCATGTATGCCGCTGGAACGGAGTCCATAAAGTCTATCTGGACGGCATTAAGAAGGCTACGCTCAACATTGCAACTCCATCCATAGGCGCTACAGCGGTTAGACGCTCAAGAGGGCTTACCGGCAAAGGCATCAACATCGCTGTACTTGATACCGGAGTCTATCCGCATCCCGATCTGACCCGGCCGGTGAACCGCATTCTGGCGTTCAAGGATTATATCAATCACCGGAAATGCCCGTATGATGACAACGGACACGGCACGCATATCACCGGGGATGCCGCCGGTAACGGCTGGTCCAGCCGGGGCAAGTACCGGGGACCCGCGCCGGAAGCGGGGATTGTCGGAATCAAGGTGCTGGATAAGTATGGGGACGGCTATGACTCCACCATCATCAAGGCGATTGAATACTGCATCACCCGCCGCAAAAAGCTGAAGCTGCGCATCCTCTCCATGTCCTTCGGCGGACCGGTGGCTCCGCATGTCAAGGATGACCTTCTCGTCCAAGCGGTGGAAAAAGCCGTCAAAGCCGGCCTCACCGTAGTCATCGCCGCCGGTAATGCCGGCCCCAGGCGCCGGACTATTGAGTCCCCCGGGATCAGCCCCTCCGCGATCACCGTCGGAGCCGTCAATGACCGCCGGACGCTGACGCAGAAGGATGACCGGATTGCCGTCTATTCCAGCCGCGGGCCCGCTCCCGGCGGCAAGGTGAAGCCGGATCTGGTCGCCCCCGGCGATTCAGTGATCTCGCTGCGTGCCCCCGGCTCCCAGCTGGTCCGTGAATTGCCGCGCAATAAGGTCGGCAAGCGGTATTTCAAGCTGTCCGGCACCAGCATCTCCACGCCCATCGTGTCCGGTGCCGCCGCGCAGCTGCTCCAGCTCCGCCCATGCCTCACGCCGCGCCAGGTGAAGCTCTTGCTGAAGCGTAACGCCTTCCCTCTCCGTCTGAAGCCAAATACCGGCGGCAGCGGGGAGATCGACGTACGGTTCCTGAAGCGCCGCTGCTCCCCCAAGAAACCCCACAAAGTGAGACTTTAGCTTCGAAGGATATTCAGGTACTTTGCGGGGACCCCCAAACAAAATAACCGGCACCGTAACCAACCGGTAACCGCTTCTTATTTCACGGGGAGCGGTTACTCCTCAGCCAGACACGGCCATAGCTGCCCTGCCCAAGCTAACAACTCCTCGTCTTCTCCATATCTTCCTATACACTGGAAGCCGAGCGGCATGCCTTCAAGCGTTGCCGCAGGCAGACTGACCGTGGGCACTCCCGCGAAGCCCCAGACCGCAGGCATCCCTGCCCAGCCCGTATTCCGCTCCTCGATCTTCGGCGCAGTCCCCCCTTGGGCCGGAGAGACCCACAGATCGATTCCCTCTTGCTCCATAAGCTCCATCAGACCCTGCCGTAGCTCCCGTTGCCGGGTACGGTACTGCTCCAGCTCCTCCTCCGGAATCTGTTGTCCTCTAAGGATCGCTTCCTGCACGGGGAGGCCGTATTCCATTCTATGCTCCGCGAATCTGTGCTCATGCTCCCGTGCCAGCTCCCCCTCAATGAAGCGCAGCATGGCATTTCCATAGATGAGTTCATCCTCCCACGGCATTTGGAGATAACGGACTTCATATCCAAGCTGCTTAAGTCCTGTGATCTGAGCCTCGAACACCCCTTTGACTTCCGCGCTCATCAGCTCCATATAGACTCCCTTGGGGATACCCAGAACCGGCTTGCGGGGGATTAGAGCAGCAGGAGCCTCCCAGTCCGGGACAAGCAAGGCTGCCGCTGCCTCCATATCTGGCAAGTCTTGCGTGAAGAACCCTACCGTGTCAAAAGACGGCGAGAACAGCAGCGCCCCATCCAGCGGAACCCTCCCGTAGCTGGGCTTGAAGCCGACCACTCCGCAAAAGGACGCCGGGGCGATCACCGAACGCAGCGTCTGTGTGCCCACTGCCAGCGGACAGAGCCCCGCAGCCACCGCTGCGGCGGAGCCTGCACTGGAACCTCCTGGAGTATGCCCGGTATTATGCGGATTAAGCGTAGCAATCGGCCCGTTATAGGCGAATTCCTCGGTCACCGTCTTGCCTGCAATCACGGCCCCTAGGGCACGCAGCTTAGCGACCAGAGATCCCTGGGCACCGGCTAACAGCTCAGCGGGTAGCTGTGATCCCGCCCGGGTCGGCAGGCTGTCTACATGCAGCAGATCCTTAATGCCCACAGGAATGCCGAATAGGGCCGGTTTACGCTCATCTCCGCTGTAGGTACGTTGCAGCAGAGCTTTTTCCGAATCCAGACGCCCTTCAGCTTCATCCTCAGGGACAAATGCATGGATATGCGGCTCAAGCTGTCTGTAACGCTCCAAGTACGGGTCAAGCACAGTTTCGGATGAATATCCGGGTTCGTGAATCCGGCTCATCATTTCTGTCAGGGATACCTTGTGAAGCAGCATAAGATCATCTCCATGGAAGATTATGTATTGCATTTGGCTTATTACGGTTCAGTCTGCAAAAGGTAACAGAAATCCCCAACCTTACTTAGCACCAAAAAAGCCACCCGGGCCGCTTCCCCTCCAAGATGGCTTTCATAACCCCTATCACCAGAGATTCCTAAAGCTCTTCTTCTTTTTGCTCCCCGTCCTGCTTATACTCATACAGCTTCTGATTAAGCTGCTTGGCTTCCCGCTTCCCGTCGATGTGCATCATCGCGTACACCATACTTTTGACCACCAGAATGACAATGACGAACGGTACCAGCACTCCCTTATCCATCAGCGGACCGTCAGCGAACAGCCATAGCCAGAGAATCACCAATACATCAGCAAGGATGAAGCAGAGGTAGAAGCTGATCGTCTGCACTTTGGGATCAACCTCATACGTATTCACCAGCGCATAGCGGAAGCAGGTAAATGCCGCAGCCCCCAGGAACAATTGCACCAGCAGCGAGCCCCGGATCATCTCCGTAGCATTCAGAGCCAGCACAACCGCCGCGAGCACCATCAGACCCCCGCAAGCCACCAGCAGATCCTTCACGAATAAAGACACATACTTTCTGGTTGTAATCATGAGTTTTCCTCCTAGTCAAGTTTGGACAGCACAGCTATAACCCTAACTTCCGTTTGAGCACCGGGACGTATTGTCTGGAGATGTAGACCTTCTCACCGTTGTGCAGCAACGCCTCGTATCTTCCGTAGAGCACCGGGCGGAGCGACTCGATCTTGGCCACATTCAGAATACTGGATTTGGATGCCCTGAAAAAATCACCAGACTCATACTCCGTCTCCAGCTCATACAGCTTCAGCCTTGACTCATACACCTTCTCCTGGCAGTAGATAAACACCTTATGATCCACCGCCTCGAAATAATAGACCTCATGCGGATGGATGATGTGCATTTGCAGCCCGGTCATACCAATCAGCTTCCTTGCGCCTGCGTTCACCGAGTAGATCAGCCCCAGCAAGGCTTCATCCGGGTCATTGCACCTGAGAATAATTTCAGGCTCACCGCCCTCCGGAACCTGTTCAATTGTGATTTTCACCGCCACCGCCTCCTGCATTCTCTCCCTACAGCTACAGTATATTTTTGTAAAATGACTTATACAATGGCCTTTGCGCAAGCTGCACTCTGGCGGCTTCAAGCTGCAGGTTTGGCAGGTCAATGAAATATAGTATAATAACCGGTATAGGTCGTGAAGAACACGCCGCCCCGATACAACATTCGTTTGGAGCTGACTCCGGACACGTTGTATCGGGGCGGCTTTTCTTATGTTCAGGTTCACTGCGAATTCATGGCCAATCTACTGTAAAGGGGAAGCTCTATTGTCAAGATTCGAGCAGCATGTTGAGGAATGGCTACAGGAACAGATTCATGCGGAGACAGGTTCAATACGGTTGGAGTTTCTTAATAAGGGGTTGGGGCACGGGACCATTGAATTTCTGCGATCCGTCTGGTTTCCCGCAGTCGGCAATTTCAAGTCTCTATATGCGGAGTGGGAGGTCCGTGACTTCAACAACGGTTACCGTTATTTAGATCTGGCGTATATGCCAGGCGGTGCCAAGGGCGGCATTGAGATTCAAGGCTTTGGTCCGCATGCACGGGACCTTGATGTCAGGCGGTTCAAAGACTTATGCAGACGGCATTGTCTCTTGGCGTTGGACGGCTGGATCTTTTTGCCCATTGCCTATCCATCTATTACTGAAGAGACTCAGCTCTGCCAGCAGCTTGTGCTTGCGTTCATTGGCAGATTCACTGCTACTGATGTAGCTGCATCATTATCTTGGCTGGAGGCAGAAACCGTCCGTCTGGCCCGGCGTGTTCTGCGTCCGCTGACTCCGCTGGAGCTCGCCGCGCACCTGAGGGTGTGTGACCGTCAAGCCAGACGCATTCTTCACCATCTCGTTGATCTCCAGATCCTGGAGGTTGCCAGTGGTTCAGCGCGGGTTCGCACGTATAAGCTCCGGGTCTAGTGTACGCTGAGCCTTGCGGGCGGGGTGCATAAGCCTGTGGGGACGAGCTTGGTAGCTGAGGTGCGTGGGCTTGGTGTCGCGGAGGCGCCTAAGCCGGATGGCACGGATATGTGTGAGCCGGATGGAGCGGAGAGGCGTGAGGCTGATACTACGGAGGTGCACGAGCCTTATGCCGCGGACTGAGAATCCGCTATTTAGCCGAAATTGCTACTTATTCGCTTGTTCGCGGACTGAGTGCACTATCCGCCTTCGAAATCGCCCAAACGGCCTGTTTGTGCAGCAATAACGGATTGTCAGTCCGCCAAAGGTCCATATAGCCCTGTAAATCCACAATAGCGGAATCTCAGTCCGCAGCCGCTTAGAACACTTGGCCATAGCAGTTTAGCCGATGCACACTTGACCATACACGGCATCCGCTTGGCACTTTTCCCGGACAGCCACGCCCTCCCCAACCGCAAAAAACCCGCAGATCAGCTCTGCGGGTTCTTGGAATATACAATTTTGCGGATGCTGTCGATGGATAACCCGTATTGCTCGCACAATTGGTACAACTCTGCACCTTCTTGGAAGCGGCTACGGATCTCAGCATTGCGGACTTTATAGTAATCGGCTGCTCCTGAGCTTTCACCCCATTTTCGGCGTTTGCTCGGGCAGGTTGGAATATACAGGGCTTCCCCTTGAATATATTGCTGAATCTCCTTCAGCAGGTGTTCTGGCAATAGCTTTGCTGCATTTATACATTGCATCTCTGGCTCGCTCCTTAAAATATATTAATCTTTTAAGGGCAAAGCCTGTGTATAAATAACTGTATTTCTTAAAACATACTACAGGCGAATAAATCCGCTCCATGCCAAGCTTTCGCCTTAGTTATTTCACAGGCTTTGCATGGAGCGTGCCGTTCACATACTGACTCATCCGAAACATGGGTCATCACCTCCCGGGATTCTGGAATTGGTGCAGATTACCTCTATTCTAGAATAATTCCCATGTCCATTCAACCACTAGACGCTGCTGCACCCACAATTAGCTATAATCAAACTTTACGGCCTGAACATTAGTTTTTTGCGGGCGCCGATTATATAATAGAATCTATATGGTAAAGAAAGGATGCGATACAGCAAATGAAATTCTCAGAATATGTATACGAACGCCCGGATGTGGAGCAATTCAAGCAGGAGTTCACCACGCTGCTGAAGGACCTGGAGACAGGCAATCTGGAGGAGCAAAAAGCTGCCGTGGCAGCAATCAATAAGCTGCGCAGCCGCTTCGATACGATGGAGACGCTCGTGAGTGTCCGCCACTCCATTGATACGGAGGATGCATTCTACAAGGCAGAGCAGGATTATATGGACGAGACCGGACCGGTGATCCAGGAGTACATCACGGATTATTACAGAGCCCTCGTCAACTCCAAGTACAGAGCCGAGTTCGAGCAGGAATGGGGAACACAGCTGTTAAGCCTGGCCGAAATCTCACTGCGTACCTTCAGCCCTGAAGTGATTGAAGATCTGCAGCTGGAGAATAAGCTGTCCTCCGAATACTCCCAATTGATCGCGTCCGCCAAAATCATGTTCCAGGGCGAAGAACGCACCTTGGCACAGCTGATTCCGTTCGATTCTTCCACGGACCGTGAAGTTCGCAAAGGCGTATTCGAAGCCCGTAATGCCTTCATGGCAGAGCATGAACCCGAATTCGACCGGATCTATGACGAGCTGGTGAAGGTCCGGGCGGGAATCGCTGCCAAGCTGGGATACAAGAGCTTCGTGGAGCTCGGGTATGACCGGATGGGACGTACCGATTATAATGCTGAGATGGTAGCAGGCTTCCGCAAGCAGGTGCATGAGCATATCGTACCGGTTGCGGGGAAGCTGAAGCAGCGCCAGCGCGAACGCCTTCAGCTGGACGGACTGAAATTTTACGATGAGGGTATTAAGTTCAATTCCGGTAACGCTACCCCTAAGGGAGACCCGGACTGGATCGTGGCGAATGGTGCGAAGATGTACCAGGAGATGTCCCCGGAGACCGGTGAATTCTTCAGCTTCATGCAGGAGAACGGGCTGATGGATCTGGTCAGCAAAAAAGGCAAGGAATTCGGTGGCTACTGCACCTTCTTCAGCGACTACCGTGCTCCGTTTATTTTCTCCAACTTCAATGGAACCTCCGGCGATATCGACGTGCTGACCCATGAGGTAGGGCACGCGTTCCAAGCGTATTCCAGCCGGAATATGGAGGTTCCTGAATATACGTTCCCGACCTCCGAAGCCGCTGAGATTCATTCGATGAGTATGGAGTTCTTCGCCTGGCCATGGATGGACCTGTTCTTCAAGGAGGAGGCGGACAAGTACCGTTTCAACCACCTGGCGGACAGTTTGGAGTTCATTCCTTATGGCGTATCTGTCGATGAATTCCAGCATTTTGTGTACGAGCATCCGGAAGCTACGCCGCAGGAACGCAAACAGGCTTGGCGGGATATTGAACGGAAATACCTGCCGCACCGCGATTATGACGGCAACGCATACCTGGAGCAGGGCGGGTTCTGGCACAAGCAAGCCCATATCTTCCGTCTTCCGTTCTACTATATCGACTATACCCTGGCCCAGCTCTGCGCCTTCCAGTTCTGGAAACGCTCGAATGAGGACTTCGCCTCGGCCTGGCCGGATTATCTGAAGCTCTGCCAGGCCGGAGGCAGCCGCTCCTTCACGGAGCTGGTGAAGCTTGCCGGATTAACCTCCCCGTTCGAGGATGGCTGCATCGGCTCCGTCATCGGTGAGATTGAGAGCTGGCTGAACAGCATAGACGATAAGGCGCTGTAGGGACTGGGATTCATACACCAGATACAATTAATTTTCCATGCACCAGCAAGCACAGCGTCAACTATAAAGGGGCTGTCCCAAGTAGCCAGTTCACGGCTTCGGGACAGCCCCTTATTTTAAATTGGATCGACATGAGCCCGTCCTCTTACTTCTTCTTCCGCTTCTCTGCGGCCTGCTGCTGATTCTCTTCCACTCTGAATTTGACGATTCTGGTAATGAGCTCATAAGGGAGCGGCTCCTTGATGGGAAACTGCACCGAACCCTTGGCTCCTTTGTACCGCGCCAGTTCCTCATTGAAGGCTTCGATTCCACTGGGTGCCGGGTAGAACCCAATATGCGTCTTGTAGGCGGCAAAATGCACCAGATTCTTATGCAGGAACCAGGTCGGCATCTGATAGCTGATCTTCTCCACTGCCTCCGGGGCGGCTTCCGAAATGACCTTACGCAAGCTCTGCAGAAGCTCCTGGATCTCCGGTGCAAAGTCCGCAATATATTGGTCAACCGTTTCATAGGTAACTTTGTTCTTTTCCACTTCGGCTTCATCTCCCTTGGGTTGGTTCATAGACGCAGTTAAAGTAAGCCCAACTTATATGTAGCACACAGCTTTTCAAAATTCAATGTGTATTTCCTAAGGAATCTGATATGTGTTTTAATAAAAATCAATCGTTTTTCCGGTTAGCTCCGTCTTACTTATGAAAACATATTTAAAGGACGACTTCTTCCATAGACCAACACAATAAGGAAGAGGGGATGGTGAATGGGGGGAAGACAATGAAAAAAGCCAATACAGCAGATCTGGCGCTGATGGATGAAGAGGTGTTCTTCGAGCGGCTTGCAAGTGAGCACCGTAAACTGTATGCGCTCGCGTACAGCTATCTGCGCTCAGAAGCAGATGCCCTGGAAGCGGTGCAGGAAGCCTCGTGCCGGGCCTGGATGAAGCGCAAACAGCTTAAGAACGAGCAGGCCTTCACACCGTGGCTACTCCGGATTACCATCAACTGCTGCATGGATGAGTTAAGGCGTAAAAAACGCGTCGTGCTGGCGGAGAAGCTGGATGAGAAGGAGACCCAGGAGATGAGGAGCAGCGACCGTCTCGATCTGGAGCGGGCGATGAGCCGGATCAAGCCGAAATACCGGCATGCCGTGATGCTCAAGTATTACCAGGATATGACGACCACTGAAATTGCCAAGGTACTGAATAAGCCCGAAGGCACGATCAAAACCTGGCTGCGTGAAGGACTTAGGCTGTTGCGGAAATATCTGTGAGCAAATCGGAGGTGACAGAAATGTTGGAAAAAGAAGAGCGTGTCCTGAAACAGGATGCCCATGAGGTCCATCTTCATGCAGAGGAGATTCAGGAATTGAAAATTTATAATGCTATGCGCAGTGGAATGACGCAAGGGAAAAAACGCAGCAAACGGCGTTTCTATTCCTATGGGGCCGGCGCCGTATTAGCCGCGGCCGCAGCCATTTTTGTGCTTGTCTCATCTATCGGCTTGCCAACTGGAGGTATAGACGATTCCGGCCTCAGCGGTTCAGTGCAGGCGGCCAGCACCAAAAGCTGGAATAATTTTGCGGACTATCGCAAGCATCGCTTAAATAACGCGCTGGTTGGCGACATCCTGGAACGAAATCTGGTCATACCGGTCCGTCAAAGCGCAACAAACAATGGGTACCGTATGGATGTGGATGGCGCCGTCACGGATGGCCGTAAAGTGTATATCCTGTTCAGCGTGCACAACGATACGGATCAAGAAGTTAATCCTGGGCATACGAAATTTCAATTCGGTGATTTCGAGGTTCCAGATCCACATCGGGGCGCAGTCCTGGAAATGGCGTACGATGGCGACTCCCGGATTCAACCCGGCGGGAGCAAAGATTTTATTTATTCCACTAATTATCCGGCTTCCATCCCTGATTCCAAGGAGGTGAAGTTCACTTTAATTCTCACTGGAACATCCGACCAAGCACTCGCTTCCAGCAGCAGCAAGTATCGGACCGGCCTGGAGGTATCGTTTCAGCTTGATCCGGGCAGGTTCAAAGACCAGGAGCACACGCTGCCTGTGAATCGCACGCTTACAGTGGATGGTCAAAAGATCAAAGTGCGCCAAGTACAGTATACTCCGTTCAATACTTATGTCGATCTGGAGTATGACAAGGCAAACACCAAACAGATTTTCAGCCTGCTGAATCCTGTTCTGACCGCAACAACCGGGAGTCAAACCGAGAAATTAGTTTATCCGGGCAGAATCACGGCCGATAATTCCGAGGTGTACAAAGACACCTCGCAGGCCACGCTGGTGTTCAGGCATACCGAGCTTAACCAGCCGGACTCCACCACGCTAAAGATTGCCGGTATCTCGGCGCTGGAGCCGGACCGTATGAAATTTGTGGTCGATCTGAACAAGCAGCAGGTGATTGAAGCACCGGCAAACGATTGGGAAATGGTCACATCCAAGGAAGAACATCATGCAACAGCGGCAGAGATTCTGCTCCGGCGTAAGGTGACCCATCTGTCTTATTTCACCGATTCGCAAGGGGCGGTACAGGCGGAGAACATCGGCGCACAACTGGCTGACAAATTCACCGATGCGAACGGCCAGGTGCATAATAGAACGAATCGGGAAACGCCACTAATCGACTTCGGCGGCACCATGATCTCTAGAGATGGTACGGGAACCAGTGAGATCAGTTTATCTTTTGACAGTCAAGCTGCAGATTATCCGCAGCCGCTTACCCTATCGGTTGAACGCATTTGGAATCCAATTTTGGAGACGCACAGTATTGAGTTGTTCTCAAAGAAATAGAATACAGCAAGAAGCCCCGCCCAGCCGACAGGGAGGCTCCTGAAAAACTAGTCGTTCTTAGAAAAAGTAAAAAAACGTATCAAAAAGACGACGCTATTCGGTCCTCCGAATGGACGTCGTCTTTTTCTTACCTACTTTCTTCAACTTTGGTTACTCCATGAGTTTCAATATTCGTTTTAAATTAACAGTGAATATCGCCATGGCGCCTTGAATCTCCATGCCAACTAAACCCGAGGAAGATGCAACATCGTACCCGTGTCTGTGTTTGAGTTCGCTATTCTTGGCTTCTATTTTGTAGCGCTCTTTCGCTTTGACCTTAAAGGCTTCACTTTCCTGAAACACAGCTTGCTTGGCGTGTTCGTTGCTCTTTATACTTACCGAATAGGTCTTACTCCGAGCACCTTCTGTGTAGCACCCTTCCTTTAAAGGACATCGTTTACACTTTTCAATATCATAAAAGTAGGTTTCTTTTTGGTTTTTGCCCTGTCCCTTTTTGCCTTGCCGTGCTCTTCGAATGGCCAGATGCCCGGCTCGGCAAACATACATACCCGCATCTTTATTAAAATCGAATTCGTCTTCTTTCCTTCGGTTTCCTTGCGTAATCTGTGGATTTAATTTGGCCACAAGTTCAATGCCCTGCTCCGTACTGTAAGCAATATTGTCTTTTTCTGAATAGGCCGTGTCTCCAATGACTGTCTCTACGCTCATGCCCGCAGCTTCGCTCTTTTCAATGAGAGTTTGCAGTTCCTTCCCGTCGTTTCGTTCTCCCGTGGTAATAGTCGCTGCCGTAATGATTCGCTCTTCACTCATCGCGATATGGGTTTTGTACCCGAAAAATGAGGAATCTGCGCTTTTGTGGCCCACTTTGGCATCTGGATCAGTAGACGTCTGCAACTGTTCAACATCATCAGCAACGGTTTCTTTCAACAGATTGAAGGGTTCTTTGACCTTGGGGAGTCCGGTAAAACGTCCGTCCTTCTCAATGACCTCAATGAGATCTTGGCAGTACCCGATTTCATCTTCCAGTACATTCGTAACGGGCTTAACTGGAAAGGAACTTTTCATGGATTCATCTAAGGCATAGATCGCTTTTCGTACCTTCTTAGAACGTTCTCGCAGCACCTCTTGCGGACTTTTTTGGGTATAGCGGGCTTTCGTGTGGGTAGCATCGACAATAATAGATTTACTGCGAATGATTCCTTGCTGAATGGCAATCTCTACCGTTTTGCCAATAAGTAAGTCGAGCAACTTCATATCTTTCAGCCGCAACTTACGAAACTTGCTCAGTGAACTAGAATCAATAACCTCTTCCTCAGGCGCCATATGTAGAAAAAACTTGAACGACAAATCGGTTTTGGTGCGTTCCACAAGATCGCCGTCAGACAAGTCATAAATCGATTTAAGCAATAGATATTTAAACATTCGGACCGGGTCTACCGCGGTTCGTCCATTATCTTGGCAATAGCTTTTGTTTAGTTCCTCATAAACAAAGCTGAAGTCCACCAACTCGTCCATGCGCCGCAACAAGTTATCTTTTGGAATGAGTATATTGTAAAGTTCGATATACGGGCTCAAGATAAAACTTTGCTGCTTAGGAAGCATGAAGACCACCAGCCTTTGATTTAATTCTTTTATTGTAACGAGAAAAAGAGACATTCTTTGTGTCGAATGTCTCTTTCAGTTCTTTATGGACTTTTTCAGTGGCCTCGCCGACAGGCTTGCGGGGCTTCTCCCTTTCTTAAGCCCTTTTACAGCAGTATAAGCGTTCCACCCTAATTAATCTTGGTCAGCTGCCACTTCTGCGCATCGGTTCCGTTATCCGTCCATTGCTGCACGACCGCTCCGTCTGCGGTAGAGGAGTTAGAGACATCCATGGCCAGCCCGCTGGCTTTGGAGATCAGCTTGTAATATCCGCCGCCCACATCGACGATGCTCCACCGCTGGGCGTTGCTGCCGTTGTCATTCGCCTGCTGGAGCTGGACTCCGCTTGCCGTGGAGGCATTCGGCACATCCAGCAGTTTGCCGCTATGCATCGCTGTAAGCTTGTAGAAGCCGTCTCCTGTGCTCTCCACTCTGAATTGCTGATTGGCTGCGGTATAATTGGTCCACTGATGCAGCTTCGCTCCGTCTGCCGTAGACACATCCTTCACATCCACTACCTTGCCGCTTGCCTTGTTCATTAAGGTGTAGACCCCGCCGCTGACAATGCCGGTCGAAGGCGCACCCGCCTGATACACGCGTACATAATCCACAAGCATCTGCGCCGGGAAGGGGGTGGAGCTGTTCGGAGCGCCCGGCCAGTTACCGCCTACCGCGAGGTTCAGCAGCAGGAAGAACGGCTTCTGGAATTCCTCCGTATTGCCGGTTCCGTTCTCAATATAGAATTCATTGAACTGGTTGCCGTCGACGAACCATCTGATGTACTTCGAATCCCATTCCACACTGTATACATGGTATTGGGAGAAGTCCAGATTACCGGATACCCTTCCGAATTCGGCATGGCCGCCTGCATCCCAGTGCACCGTACCGTTGACAGCAGCGTTATTATTTACCCGCTCCATAATATCTATCTCTCCGCAGGCCGGCCAGCCGGGCGGGGTGTTGATATTGGAGCCGAGCATCCAGAACGCAGGCCATAATCCTTGGCCGGAAGGCAGCTTGATTCTGGCTTCGATTTTGCCATAGGTGAAATTCTTGAGTCCCTGTGTCTTAATCCGCGCCGAGGTATAATTCATGCCTTCATAGGATTCTTTCTGCGCCGTGATGACCAAGTTCCCGCCGGTTACCTTCAGGTTCTGTGAACGGTTCGTATAGTATTGCAATTCATTGTTGCCCCAGCCGCCGGTACCTGTGCCAATCTCAGCCGTCCAGTTAGCGGTGTTCAGGGAGGAGCCGTCGAACTCATCGCTCCAGGCCAGATTCCAGGTTGCTGCGCTTGCGCTCCCCGCAGGGACCAGTGCGATGAATAACGTGAACAGCATGAACAGACTTAAGAATTTACCTCTTTTAAGCATTATTGCCCTCCTCTATTGATTTCAAAATGGCCAGCCTTATTTCAATGCACGCGTACGTTCGTGCAGTTGAAACCTTACCCAACCGGTTTCGGACATGGACATTGGCAGCGCCTTCTTCTGCTACATCCCATATATATCGTTTTTGCTTCCCGGAAGAACCAGAAATTTGACAATTCAGCGAACCTGGCGGAAAGGGAGGGGGCGTCCTTTCGTAAGACACTGCCTCATCAAGACCAACCACAGCAAAAAACCGCTCTCCAACGGAGGCGGTTCATGCTTTTGCAAAGATGATACCTTGATTGTCGTACTACTCGAGTCCGTGCTCTTCGCGGATCTTGTACATCCCTTGTACGAGCAGCTCCGAAGGATCACGGTTAAGCTGCAGATGCGTCAGTAACAGATGGAGCGGGATAGCGCATACGTTATTTCCGTCCGTAATTGCAGGGAAGCCTGCTTCAAAGACCGGTCCATGCTCCTCGTTCCAGGCCAGTCCGGCATGCACCTGCTCCGGTGCGAACTCCTCCGTTACAGCGGCGATACACATCGGAACCAGCACATTATCGACAGCGGCCTTGGCTTCCTCTTCACTGGCGAGCGGCTTAGGCATGGAGTTGCCTCCCTTGGTCTTCATCAGCTCGTGGAAGAAAGAGGCCATCCAGATCTCCGGACTGTTGCCGGACTGGAACCGGGCAGCCAGCTCACGAAGGAAGAAGCCGCAGTAATAATCAGCGTTATCTTTATCCTTCACACGGAATACAAATACCGGCCCGTAGTTGTCCAGGTTCAGCACCTGACCTTCCACATCGCTGAAGCTCATTTTGAGCGCTACAATGCCGTTATGAAAAACAGCCTTGAGCAGCTCATTCCAATTCTCTTCGGTCATGGCCTGCTCGGCAGCTTCCGCTTCACCGTTCACCGGCTCATTCGTGGTCTCATTGGTTGTTTCGTTTGTCATAATTAAATTCACCCCACTTTCTATCATACCATCCTATTGAACAAGGTAACATACCATATCTCTCAACTCAAATGGAAAGCTCTGCCGGACCCGCATGTATGTCCTTATGCGCAAGTGCTATACTAGACAGGGTACAGTAACCATCTCATTTTGCAGAAGGGAATGAACCTAACCATGAATACTGAACAATTGGACCGGATTCACACTGGCCAAGGCTTTATAGCTGCTCTGGATCAGAGCGGAGGAAGCACCCCCAAAGCACTGCTGCAATACGGTATTAAGGAAGACCGTTATTCAGGGGACGAAGAGATGTACACCATGGTTCACAGCATGAGAACACGTATTATTCAGAGTCCTGCCTTTAACCGGGAGCATATTCTCGGTGCAATTCTGTTCGAGAACACGATGGACCGCCTCATAGACGGGCAATATACCGCCGATTACCTGTGGGAGCAGAAGGGCGTCGTGCCTTTTCTCAAAATAGACCAGGGACTGGCCGCTCCTCAGCACGGAGTCCAGCTCATGAAGCCTATCCCCGCCCTCGATGATCTGCTGAAGCGGGCAGTCAGCAAGCATATCTTCGGCACCAAAATGCGCTCCGTAATCCATGAGGCGAACCCGGAGGGTATCCGGCAGGTCGTGGAGCAGCAGTTCGAGCTGGCCCGGCAGATCGCCGCCTTCGGACTCGTTCCGATTATTGAACCGGAAGTAGACATCCTCAGCAAGGACAAGCAGGAGTCAGAGCAATTGCTGAAGCATGAACTGGCCGCACGCTTGTCTGAGCTGCCAGATGGCGTGAAGGTCATGCTCAAGCTGTCGATCCCGACAGAGGATAATTTATACAGCGAGCTCGCCGCAGATCCCCATGTGGTTCGGATCGTAGCACTCTCAGGAGGGTATACCCAGGCTGAAGCCAACGAGAAGCTCGCCCGGCAGCATGGAGTGATTGCCAGCTTCTCCCGCGCTTTGTCCCAGGGGCTCAGCGATCAGCAGACGGAGGACGAATTTGGCCGCACCCTCGCTGCGTCGATCCAGGCCATCTATGAGGCTTCGATTACTTAAGCCCTCTGGCTCGCTGCCTGTTCTCTGGTTTCATAGATTGGCAGACTTAAGCCCCCGAGCCATAAGGCACGGGGGCTGTTAACTGTTGCCTAAGCTCGTAACGTCATTCGACTTGCTTCAACCGCTTAATTCCCTCCCGCACCCTAGGCGCTACCTCTGTCCCGAAGAGACGGATGGCCTGCATTACCTGAGCATGCGGCATGGAGCCGTGCGGGACATGCAGCAGGAAGCGGGTGATCCCTACATGCTCGTAGAGGTGGATGATTTTGCGGGCAACTGTGTCCGGGTCGCCCACATATAGAGCCCCGTCAAAGCTGCGGGCAGCATCGTAATCCGCACGTTGATACGAAGGCAGCCCTTTCTCCACCGCCCGGATATTCGTCCGCGCATGTGTAGACGGGAAGAAGCCCTCTACCGCAAGCTCGTCCGTCTCCGCAACATAACCATGAGAGTGTGAGGCAATCGGAAGCTTGGACACATCATGACCGGCCTTGGCCGCTGCCTCCTTATAGAGCCGTACATGCATGGCATAATCGGAAGGATTCACATTGCCGATAATCGCCAGAGCAAAGGGCAGGCCCAGGGTACCCGCACGGACCGCAGACTCCGGAGTTCCCGCACTCGCAATCCATACCGGCAGCGGATTCTGCTCCGGACGCGGATAGATCTCCAGATTCGTTATGGCCGGACGGTGCTTGCCGCTCCAGTTCACCTTGCCGGGCTCCCGCAGCTTGAGCAGCAGGTCCAGCTTCTCGTCAAACAGCTCTTCGTAGTCCTTCAGATCATAGCCGAATAGAGGAAACGATTCGGTGAACGAGCCCCGGCCCACCATAATCTCGGCACGGCCGCCCGATATTCCGTCCAGTGTTGCGAAATCCTGAAATACCCGCACCGGATCGGCTGAGGACAGAATCATGACTGCACTGGTCAGGCGGATTCGGGTCGTCAGCGGTACAGCCGCCGCCATTAGCACAGCAGGCGATGAAGCTGCAAAATCAGGCCGGTGATGCTCACCCACGCCGTATACATCCAGTCCCACCTGATCCGCAAGCACGATCTCCTCCACCACTTCGCGCAGCCGCTCCGCATGGCTTAGAGTCACTCCGGTATTCACATCAGGCGTTGTCTCGACAAAGGTGCTTATTCCAAGTTCCACGCATTGTTCCTCCTAGAAGTCAGTAATCTTTATATTCTAAAACTAAATAGTCAAATATTCAAAGAAAACTTTAACCCGCAGCAAACAGGGCGCCCCGGCTGTGTCAACAGCTCTTGAGGCACCCTATTGTATGTTAGCTGGCTAATCGTAGCCGCTTCCGCTTATTTCACCAGCTCCTCCAGGCTGCCAAAGGCGCTGGAGGCTGATTTCAGCTTGGATTCGCCTCCGACGACACAGAAGTAATTCTGCTGCGTTACCGCCTCAAGCAGACTGGCATAGCTCCTGATATCCCCGGCTGTGGCCGACAGGATTTCATTACGCTCCTGCTGAAGGTCTTCCGCCGTAATCTGCTCGAAATAATGCCGGTCCGCCTGACGGCCTGAAGCACCGGGACTCAGCGGCTGGTCCAGCATGGCCAGGGTCCCGATAATCGCCCTCTCCATCTCCGCTTCATCTGCTGCATAATCTCCGGCAAACAAGGAAGCCCGGTCATAGACCTCCAGCGTCTCCAGCAGGTTCGGATCGCGGTAGGAAGTGAACAGGAGTACCCCGTCGCGGCGCAAAAGCAGATTGCCGCCATACGCACCGCCCTTGACCCGGACCGTATTCCACAGGTAGGTCAGGCTGAGGATCTTCTTGAGCACCTGCAGCTTGCCAGAATAGGCGAAGCCCAGCTTCTTATAGTCATAACCTTTGACTACATACTGTACCTGGCTCGCGGACATGAAGCCTTCGTTGACCGCCTGCCCCTGTGCTGATAAGAGCGGCTGGGACTCTACTACCCGTCTGCTCAGGTTCAGCTCCTGCACATGTGCGGCGAATTCCGCGTACGAATCCGCCGTACCGGTGATGGAGAGCGTCAGATTCTGCGTATTGAACAACAGCCCGCAGATTTCCTTCAAGGTATCTGCAAGCCCCTCAGCCTGCTGGTCAATGGTGCGGGCCAGCTCCTTGATGAAGCGGTAATACGCCACGCCGCTAAGCTGCTCTTCGTACATCCCCCGATCCGAGAAGTAGGACAGCACCCGGCTGGCTGCAATCTCATTGCCTTTCTGGGTCAGCGTCGCTTCCATCCCGGAGGCTTCCCGGCGGACAATCTCCTGCAGCTTGGACAGGTTATCCAGATTGCTGCCGTAGAGCAGCTCATGCAGCAGCTTCAGGGAACCGCCGATGTTGCCCTGCATGACCTTGATCCTCGCGCTGAATTTGGCCTGATAGCTTCCTTCCGCAGACTTCCCGGCTCCGAACACCTCATTCTGAAAACGGATGCCGCCCGTAGTAATCCCGATCTCACTGGTCAGCTCCTCAATACTGTAGGCTTCCGTCTCCAGCTGTCCGAGCACCCTCGCCAGCAGCTCCAGATAAGGAATCTGCTGCGCGGCAAGCACGCTGGTGTCCCAGTACAGCTTGATATAGGCGATGGCACCGGCAGCCACTTCATGATGCAGCACCTTAATCCCGCCCAGCGCAACCTCCACTGTGGGTACCCCGGCCGGGGCAATAGGGTTAACATCCTGGAGGGTCAGCTTCGGCAGCTTCTCCAGCTCCTCTGCGGGGTCTGGAGTGTTCTGCCGGGCCAGCAGCTTCTGCGTGCTAAGCACCAGCTCATCCAGCTGTGCCGGGGCCAAAGACGCTTTGTATGACGCCAGACGGCTGCGGGTGGCCGCATCCTTTTCCCCCGCAAGAGTCTGAGAGGGCTGGAGGACAACGACACTACAGTGGTTACTGTTCAGCAGGTAGGTCTCAATCAGGCGCTCGAAATACCGCTCGCCACTTTGCTCACGGATCGCCGTAATCGCTGCTTCATACTCCAGATACGTGGACGGCAAGCCGTCATACAGCCAGGCCTTCATCACTTCCATGTTGTAGGTGAGACCCTTCGGATATTGGCTGAAATCGGCTTCCCGCAGTTCAAATTCCTTGCTGTTCACCGCAGCCAGCACCAGCTTCTCGTCCAGTCCGTCCGCTGCAAGGCGGCTTAAGGTAGCTCTGACGAGATTCACGAATTCTTCCTTGACACCGGGGTTGGAATGCGTCAGTGCAATACCCAGCATAGGCTGAGCCATGCTATCCGAATAAAAAGCAACCACATCCTTGCCAAGGCCGCTCTCCAGCAGCGCTTGCTTCAGCGGGGCGGCGTTGCTGTCCATCAGCATGCTTTTCAGAATGGCAAAGGCCAGATTGAGCTCCCGGTCCAAAGAGGTGCCCATTACATAATTCAAGCTCAAGTATGTCTTGTCGGCAGCCGTTTCCGTCTCCAGAATGGGATACTCCGCCGTAAGCTGGGTCATGCCGGTCGATGCCTGTAGTGCAATCGAAGTATCCATAGCCTTGCGGGTATAGCGGCTGAGGTATTCCTCATGGATAAACTGCAGCCGTGCTTCGATATTCAGGTCGCCATAGAGATAGAAATAACTGTTCGAGGGGTGATAATAATTCCGGTGCGCCTCCAGAAACTGTTCATAGGTCAATGCAGGGATATGCTGCGGATCACCGCCGGAGGAGTGACGGTAGATCGTACCCGGGTAGAGCGATTTTTTGATCCGGTCAATCAGCACCGTCACCGGCGAGGAATACGAGCCCTTCATCTCATTGTAGACAACGCCCTTGTAGATCAGCTCATCTCCGGAATGCGGCAGCTCATAGTGCCAGCCCTCCTGCTCGAAGATCTCCGGCTGACTGTAGATATTCGGCTGAAAGACGCTGTCCAGATAGACCTCCATCAGATTGGCGAAATCCTGGTCATTCTGGCTGGCTACCGGATACATCGTTTTGTCGCCAAAGGTAAAAGCGTTCAGGAACGTCTTCATCGAGCCCTTCAGCAGCTCCACGAACGGTTCCTTTACCGGGAATTTGCCGGAGCCGCAGAGGACCGAATGCTCCAGAATGTGAAACACTCCCGTGCTGTCCGCAGGCGGAGTCCGGAACGTGACACTGAACACCTTATTGTCATCCTGATTCTGTACATAGAGCAGCCGTGCGCCACTCTGCTGATGCTCCAGCGTGTATACGGAGGATTCGATTTCCCGTATGTACTCCTTGCGTATGACTTCAAACCCGGAATAGACCTCACCTGATATTAAGCTGCTCATAACTTTTCCCTCCTTGGTTCAGGGCTGCCCTGATTCCATGAGCTTATCATATCCGGGGTTTCCGGTTCCACTACCGGTTGTATAGAGGCCGGACTAACGAATTGGAGTCTCCTGCTCTGACGCTACGAAATTCTAGACCCGACTCAACCGCTCAACCGCATGCTGCTCATCCGCTACGAAAAATATATCCTTCCCCTGGTTGCATTCATAGATGAAATCACGCAGACTGCGGCTGGTATAGCTGCTGAAATCACCCGCTACCGCTACCTTCACCTGATAGTTAATGAACTTCTGCAAAATCTCACCGGCCAGCCGAGTCTTTAGGTCGAAGAACTCCTCGCTCAGCAGCGCCTTATGGATCACGATCCGGTCACAGTCGGTCTCATAGCGTACCGTTGCCATAAGATCCAGTGCACTCTGGACATCAGACACCACGGCTTCGTTGCCGCTCACTACAGCGATGATCGTGCCGCCAGCTTCTATAGTTGTTATGTTCATTGTTATAACCTCCTGATCGAATATGTTAAAATATGCGGATAGCTTATCTTAGCAGCAATTGAAATATACAGCAAAGGATGGATTATGATGGAGCTCACGATGAATTGGATTACACTCAGGGTACGCAATCTGGAGGCCTCCCTTGATTTCTATCAACGGATTCTAGGGCTTCCTGTGGAGCGCAGATTCGAGAGCAGAGGGAAACAGATCGTCATGCTGGGGATAGAGGGGCAGCCCAAGCTTGAGCTCATAGAGGGAAGTGATCCGCCGTTGAAGCCGGAATGCGGAGTGTCTGTAGGGTTCGAGGTCGGGTCGCTGGACGAGGCTATGGCGGAGCTTAGCAAGGAAGGAATCCCGGTAGCCCGCGGCCCCATCGCGCCGAATCCCAGCCTCCGCTTCTTCTATATCCTGGACCCGGACGGCTTCGAGGTGCAGCTTGCGGAGCATATGTAACGGCGTTCGGATGGGCTTGCTATCCACGGACTAGCACTAGTGTACCTGATTTGCTGATTTAACCTGCGATTGGGCCGAATGAGATGCATTAGTGCTCCTCATTTGGCCCACGCGCCTGCATGTGAACAGAATGTATGCTGTTTTCCACATACATTTGGCCTATATACCGCTGTACCAGCCGTTTGTACTCGGTTTTTAGCATACATTCAGCCTTTTACCGATGAAATTAGATACACTCCTGCTCTCTCGGCGACCCTTCAGCCCCATTCAGCAACCAAGTCACTCTACGAATCATTCAAAGAGCTCTTTTCTACAAATGTAGACTCACCTTGTCCACAACAGGAGGAATTATAATTTCCTGTACAGCAAAAAAACGGCATTTCTGCCGTTTTTTAAGGGATGGACTCTCAGGGGCTCGAACCCTGGACAAATAGATTAAGAGTCTACTGCTCTACCAACTGAGCTAAGAGTCCGTATGGTGTCTATGTATGATTCTTCTAGACGATGATCTCTAAGCTGACTGCGTCCGCTCAAAAGTACTTTCATAGTATACTTTTTTGAACGGGCGCTGTCAACTGTTTTATTAAAAGTTTCTCACACCCGGCTATGAACAGCTGTCTACACGCGATTCTTCCGCATCATCACCACATACACGGGGAGTCCGGCAAGCGTGATGCCTATCCCTATAAGTGAGCGCAGCGGATCACTGATGATCGTGCTGGCCAGAATATAGAGTCCTCCTGCTACGCCGAGAATCGGGGTGAACGGATAGAGCGGCACACGGTAGCGGCCCTGCTCGCGCGGCAGCTTCCTGCGCAGAATGAATACGCCGAACACGCCCATCGTGAAGAAGATCCACAGGACAAACACCAGCAGATCGGTCAGCGTATTGAAGGTCCCGGAGAAGATATAGATCACGGCCAGTATACTCTGAAAAACAAGCGCATTCGCCGGTGTCTGGAACTTTGGATGAATGCTGCTCAGCACCCGGGAGAACGGAAGCTGTCCCCGCTCCCCCATCGCCTGCGGCACCCGTGCTGCGGTCATGAGATAACCGTTCAGTGCACCCAGCACAGAGACAATAATGCCTGCCGTAATAAAGGCTCCGCCGCCGCTACCGAACAGCGCCTCTGCTGCATCGGCACCCGGAGTCAGGGACGACACAATCTGGTCATAGGGCAGCGCCTGGAACACCGCAATATTGAACAATACATACACGGCGATGACAAAAATAACACCGATCGAAATGACCTTCGGCAGCGTCCTGG
Source organism: Paenibacillus sp. FSL R7-0333 (assembly GCF_038000365.1). Lineage (NCBI taxonomy): Bacteria > Bacillati > Bacillota > Bacilli > Caryophanales > Paenibacillaceae > Paenibacillus > Paenibacillus sp. FSL R7-0333. The sequence goes on along the minus strand of NZ_JBBOBZ010000001.1, from coordinate 2,182,767 downwards.
CCGGGTCTTTGATCTCTCCCGCCATATTGGTTACGCTGATCCAGCCGTCATAAGCCCAGAGTGTGCCGAGCACTGCAGCCCCGAAGCCTGCACCCGCAGCCGCTGTACCGATGCCGCCGAAGCCGGGAGCCAGATCCGAGAACAGTCCGACGCCCACAATGCCCGCCACCGGAATCAGCTTTCCAACCGTGGCCACCGTCTGAATGATCCCGCCGAACTTCGTCGCTATAACATTCATCAACAGAATGAAGCCCAGAATGCCCACGGCAAGCAGCTTCTGCTGCCATGCATTCAGCGGCAGAAAGTAACCGGAATAGGTAGCAAAAGCAATAGCAAGCGCCGCCACAGAAGCCGGATAAGAGATCACCGCCTGCACCCAGCCGAGCAGATAGCCGAATATCCCTCCGTACAATTCACTTAAATAAGTATATAGGCCTCCCGACTTCGGAATGGCCGCAGCGATCTCCGCCACACTAAGCGCCGAAGCCAGGGTAATGATCCCTCCAACACCCCAGGCCAGAATACTCATCCACGGGCTACCCGCATTATTCAATACAATTCCGGGCTTCAAAAAAATCCCCGATCCGATAATCATCCCGACCACCAGGGCCAGGGCTTGCATGAACGTAATACTTTTGGTTAACAGCTTTGTTGTCATGATGTGATTCATTGTCCTTCCGTTCTGTGAAATATTTATCATGCTTTTATTTCTCTATTTGTCCTGTTCACCCCTCTTTTTGAGCCGGAGAAATTGGTTATAAACCAAACTCCCCATTGTAACTAACACTATATGGAAGATATACTGAAGCCTGGGCGTATTTCCCTGGGCATAGCTGGTTCGCTCAGCGCCACAACCTTCGAGGAGGCATATACCTTTATGCTGTACACTCCAGGCATTACCGACTGCTCACCGGCAGAGGTGAATTATGACGCTACAAGAATCGGGGTATTGCATACCCACTTCCAGCAACTGATCGATGACAAAAAGATTCAAGCCGCCTCATATTGTATATCCAGATACGGCAAGACGTTCATGCACGGCGCCATCGGCCCCCTCTCCTACCGCGAAGAGCGGACGGAGCCGTTGTTGCCGACTACCGTTCATAGAATTGCTTCAATCACCAAAGCCATTACCTCCGTGGCCATAGCCAAGCTTGTGGAGGATGGCGTGCTCCGGCTGGACCTTCCCGTCGGCACTTTTCTGAAACCGTTTAACGTGGAGCCTTTTGCCAAAATCGATATCTACAGCCTGCTTACCCATACCTCCGGCCTGTTCCCCGACTGCGCGGGCAGCATGATTCCCTATCACAAAAGCTATTGGCAGCTCATCGGCGAATACTTCGACAGCTACAGGCCGGAGGACGGGGAGCCGGACTGGATCACCGCCGCGCTGAGCTGCGGCGTGAATAAGAAGGTAGGCGAGGAATGGCAATACTGCTCCTTCGGCTTCTGTATTCTTGGCGAGATTATCAAGAAGGTGACTGGCGTTACCGCCGAGCAGTACATAGAGGAGAACATCCTGAAGCCGCTCGGCATGAGGGATACGATGTGGGAGCCGACGTCGGAGCTGGCGGGGCGCTTCATTATCCGCAACGAAATGCGGGAGAAGCAGTTGAATGAGCTGGCCCAAGGCATCCAGCCCGAGGTCTCTGCTGCAGAAAAGCTGTGGGAGACGGTATCCAGCACCGGCGGAGGGCTGTCCTCCACACCGGCTGACCTGATCCGCTTCGCCAACATGCTGCTGGGCATGGGCCGACTGGGCGAGACCCGCATTCTCGGCCGCAAAGCCGTCGAGAAGCTCACCACCCGTACACTCTACGGGGTTCCCGACTACTGTTGGGGCAATGATGTCAAAGACCGGAGCTACGGCATTGGACTGGATATGCGGAAGGGTCCCGCCTTCTTTTACTCCGAGGGCAGTTATTTCCATGAAGGAGCCGGAGCCTGCTGTATGGTGATGGACCCTGCCGAGCAGCTTGCTGCGGTATGGTTCGTGCCGTTCAAGGACGATAACTGGTACGCGGAGGCGTTGTTCAATGTCACCAATATTATCTGGTCAGGCGTGATCTGATGAACCGTCTCAAGCATAACTGGAGGATCTGCCGCTCCGTAGCGGCGGTAACCTATAAGGAGTGGAGTGCCTACCGCACCCACTCCCTGGTGTCCGTAATCGTCGGTCCTGTCTATTTCATGGTGCAATATTTCATCTGGACCGCAGTCTATGGAGGGCAGGCTACACTGGGCGGGCTTGATCTCCAGCAAATGATCCGCTACTTCGGGGCAACGGCGCTGATTGGCTACCTGATCATGGATTTCGCCGACTGGAATCTGTCGATGCTTGTCCGCACCGGCAAGTTTCTGACCTTCCATCTGCGTCCGGTCGATCACCGTTCCTTCGCGCTGTTCCAGAAGCTCGGACACCGCTTCCTCGGCTTCGTGTTTGAATTTCTGCCGTGCCTGCTGATTTTTATCTTTATCTTCGGCATCGATATGCGGCCGGCAAGCCTGCCGTGGACCATAGTGTCCGTGCTGCTCGCTTTTCTGATGAATTTCTATGTCAACTATACGATTGGCCTCACCTCCTTCTGGCTGGTGCAGTCAGGGGGCATACGTAGCGCGTTCATGCTGGTGTCGGGGATTTTCTCAGGTGCGCTCATTCCGCTGGATTTCTTCCCGCACTGGCTGCAGGTGACCCAGTTGTTCCTGCCATTTCAATACATTGCTTATATGCCTGCCATGGTGTTCACCGGCCATTATTCACTCGGCGGCCTGGAGTTATCCATCCCGGAGGCTGTCGGCATGCAGGGAGCGGCTGTGCTGGTAATGTTCGGGTGCAATGAGCTGGTCCGCCGCCGGGCCATGAAGCAGTTTACCGCGGTCGGCGCGTGAATGAATGCCCCGAAGAAAGGAACATTCTTGACATGAAAAGGTATGTAGATGTATACAAGCAGTGCATGTACTCCGCCGTGCAGACGGCTTCGGCTTATAGGATGAACTTCATCGTCAGCAGTCTGATTACCCTCATCGGTAATATACTGTTTCCGCTGGTGACCCTGCTGATCTACCGGGCAGGCACCAGCTTCCCCGGCTGGAGCTTATACGAGGTCTTGTTGATCCAGTCCGTATTCACGATGTCCAGCGGCCTCTCCAGCCTTGTCTTCGGAGGGGTCATGTGGACCACCATGTCGCATGTCCGGGAGGGCAGCTTCGAGGTAGTGCTGCTTAAGCCGCTGAATCCGCTGTTCTACCTTGTGGCTACGACCTTCTCCACCGAAAGTGCCGGGCTGTTCCTGGGCGGCGCGGCGTTATTCGTGTTCTCCGCCTGGCATGTAGGCGCGATTCCGGCCTTAGCCTGGCTGCAATTCGCAGGCATGTTCTTCGCCGGAACGGCAGTCCTGGCCGGATTATCACTGATGATGGCGGCGATGTCTTTCAAATGGGTCGGTAATTCGCGGATTTCTGAACTGGCAGACAGTGTACTGAGTGTCGGCAAGTATCCGCTGCCGATCTTCCCGAAGGCGGTGCAGGCGGCAGCGACGATGATCATTCCAGTGGGCATGGTCGGCTTCCTCCCGGCCTCGGCGCTGCTTGGCCGGGTAGGAGCCAGTGATTTTGCAGCGATACTGCCCTGCTTTGTCTTTCTCTGGGCAGGCATTTGGGTCTACCGGCACATGATCAGATTATATGAGGGGGTTGGCGGCTGATGCCGGTTATAGATGTGAAGCATTTAACGAAGACATACACCACTTATAAGCGGGGCGCAGGCATGGGGCAGACCTTCAGGAGCTTCTTCAAGCGTGAAGAAGTCTCGGTCCAGGCTGTGAACGATATCAGCTTTGCCATTGAGCAGGGCGAAATCTGCGGCATGCTGGGGCCTAACGGGGCCGGCAAATCGACGACCATCAAAATGCTCTGCGGCGCACTCTACCCGACAAGCGGGGAGATTTCGGTCCTCGGCTATTCCCCGGCCCGTGACCGGAAGCGGTATGTCGGTAAAATCGGAGCTGTCTTCGGCCAGAAATCCCAGCTCATCTGGGATATTCCGCCCGTCGACAGCTTCAATATGAACAAGGCCATCTACGGAATCTCCACCCCGGATTTCAATCATCGGCTGGAGGAGCTCGCGGCGCTGCTGGAAATCTCCCAGGTCATTGAGAAGCCTACCCGGGTGCTGTCGCTGGGCGAACGCATGAAATGCGAATTCGTCATGGCCATGCTGCACCAGCCGGACATCCTGTTCCTGGATGAGCCGACGATCGGGCTGGATGTGATCGCCAAGGTCAAGATCCGCGAATTCATCCGCCAGATGAACAAGAAGCTGAATATGACCTGTATCCTTACTACCCATGATCTGGAGGATGTGGAGGAGCTGGCGCACCGGGTCATCGTCATTAACCATGGCGAGAAGGTGTTCGATGATTCGCTGCAGCGGCTCAAAGTCTTTCTGGGAGAGAAGAAGCAGGTCAGCTTTACCTTTGTAGAGTCTGTGCAGAACACCCCCTTCGACAACGATTACACCAAGGTGGTTGAGCGGCCGTCAGACTTCCAGGTTACGCTGGAGGTGGACACCGCCCGCATCTCGATCAGCGATTTTCTGGAGAATATCTCCCGCAAGCACGGCTTCTCGGATATTTCGGTCAAGGAGCTGCCAATCCAGCAGGTGGTCATGAATATTTATGAGAGTGCACAAGCATAAACCAACAAGCAGCCTGAAACGTCACTTTTACCGTGACCGCTCAGGCTGCTTGTTTTTCAGGTGTTTATTAGCACTTATGGACAAAGTAACGCTTATCATTAACCATTAGGCAGCTTCGTCTTACTTGCTGGCAGCCAGCTCAGACTCAAGCTTCTCCGCCCCGTCAAAGATGGAATAGCTATATCCCCAGAACTGGTTGAAGTCAATCTTATAGATCGCTTTGTTCTGGATTGCCTTCAGACTCTGCAGTGACGGATCGGCATAGAACGCTTTTATCGACTGGTCAGCATCAATACCGCCTGTGTACACCGAGATCAGCAGGACATCCGGGTTGGTGGCGATTAATTGCTCCTTGCTGATCTCACCGGTCACATCCGCGTAGCTGTTGGTCAGTCCAAGCAGTCCCAGCACATCTCCCGCAAAAGTATCCACGTTCCCGCTATAGACAGCGATTGCGCCGTTGCCTCCATCAGATACATAAGCGAAGGTCTTGGCGCCTGTGGCTGCCGCCCCCTCCTTCAGCTTCGCCGCACGCTCCTTCAGCTCTGCGATGTAGGCATTGGCCTTCTCCTGCACATCAAAGATCTGGCCGAGCTGTTCAATATCCTTGTACAGGCTGTCAAGCGTTGCCCCTTGCAGACTGGTGCTCTGCACGAAGGTCTTGATGCCCAGCTCATTGAGTCCGCCTACCGTCCCTACTCCCCAATCCGCATCCGCGAACAGGCCGCCACGCCCCATCACCAGATCCGGACTTGCGCCTACAACCAGCTCTTTGCTGGCATAGTCCTGGGAAATCACAGGAATCTTCTTAAACTCTTCCTGAACCGCCGGATCACCTGCACCGTAGAGAGCCGCTACTCCGACCATTTTGTCGGTAAGCCCCAGCTTAATCAGCAGCTCCGCCGCACCTTGGGTATTCGCTACTACCTTCTCAGGAGCCTTATCGAAGGTCTGCGCTTTAGCCGTCCATTCGGTGCCTTCCCCATTATTCGTGTGGTTTTCTATCGTGAGCGGATATACAGTCTTCGCAGCCTGTGCAGTCTCCGCCGTTGCGGGACTGGCCGATGCAGGTGCAGCCGTTGCCGCCGCGTCCTTCTCATTGCCTGTAGCGGAAGAACAAGCCGCCAGCATGACCGCCATCACCAGAACCGCCAGCAGCGGTACATATCGTTTGAATATTTTCTTCATTCTTTGAGTCCCCTTTTCTGTATGTATGTTAGTTATCCTGCGGGTAGGGCATTAAGCCCATAGCCTTGCAGGGGATACCTCCGTAGAATATAGAAAGTTGGACAGCATGTCAATGAGAATTATTATCATTGACAATCGTTCTCAATATCCTTTATATTTAAAAACATGTTACGATATTCTGCTCACAGTGTCTTCTGATGAGTCAGTCCATACTAATCTTTTAATGTAAAGGAGCCTTCCTATTGTCATGCATACCGATCTAGCCGTACCTTCACAGCCTAAGCAATCTCTCATTCATTCCCGTTACGGCTTCATGGCTGTTATAGGCGTCCTGTTCATTATCACCCTGCTGTCTGCCGGGGCTGCGGTCTCCTTCGGCCAGGTGGACATTCCTGTCTCCCAATCCTACCGGATTCTGCTTCATCACATCACAGGCATCCAGATTGGTGATATGCAGGAGCTGACGAACGGTTCTTTCGTTGATATTATCTGGAAAATCCGCTTTCCGCGTGTCCTGATGGCGATGTTCATCGGCGCCGGACTTACGCTGTGCGGGACGATCATGCAGGCGGCGGTACAGAATCCCCTGGCTGATCCATACATACTCGGTATTTCCTCCGGCGCTTCGCTGGGCGCAACCTTCGCCATCCTGATCGGCTTCGGCTCGATGGGGCTGCTCGGCCAGTCGGGAGTCGCCTTTTGGGCTTTTGCAGGGGCGGTTGGCGCTTCTCTGCTGGTCCTCACACTTGCCAGTGCGGGCGGCAAAATGACCTCCGTCAAGCTGGTGCTCGCCGGGATGGTCATTAACGCTCTATGTACCGCTTTTGCCAACTTTATCGTCTATTTCGCCAACAATGCCGAAGGCATCAAGACGGTGACCTTCTGGACAATGGGCAGCCTGGCCGCCTCCAGCTGGGACAAGCTGCCGCTGATCTCGGTCACCGTCCTCCTCGCCGTTATCCTGTTCCTCTCGCAGTTCCGTGTGCTGAATGCCATGCTGCTAGGAGATGAGGCGGCGGTTACGCTGGGCATTCATCTGGGTGCCTACCGCAGAGTCTACATGATTCTCACAGCGCTGATTACCGGCGTTATGGTAGCCAGCTGCGGGATGATCGGCTTCGTGGGACTGATTATCCCCCATCTGGTGCGGGGACTGGTAGGCTCGGACCACCGCAGGCTGCTGCCGGCGTCGATTCTGTTTGGGGCGATCTTCCTGATCTGGACGGATGTCATTGCCCGGACCATCGTCCCGAATGTGGAGCTGCCGATCGGGATCATTACCGCCCTGATTGGAGCGCCGATGTTCATGTACATGCTGATTAGAAAAGGCTACGCCTTCGGAGGGAAAAGCTGATGAATCTGAATGTTGAACGGTTAAGCGTCTCTTTCGGTGAGGCGAAGATTGTGCAGGAGGTCTCGCTGAGGGTTCAAAATAAACAATTCGTCGGTCTGATCGGCCCGAACGGCTGCGGCAAGTCGACGCTGCTCAAAAGCATCTACAAAGTCATCAAGCCCAGTCAGGGAGAGGTCTTCCTCTCTGAGCTTAATGTGATCAAGTCCAGCCCGAAGCTTGTCGCCCGGAAGCTGGGCGTAGTCGGCCAGTTCAACGAGCTGAGCTTCGACTTTACTGTACGGGAGATGGTCGCGATGGGCCGGACGCCCCACAAGGGCATGCTGGAAACCGACAGCCAGCAGGACGCTGACATTGTCTCGGCCGCACTCCGCAAGGTCAATCTGGAGGGGTACACAGGCCGCAGCTATAACTCCTTATCCGGCGGCGAGAAACAGCGTGTCATTCTGGCGCGTGTGCTGGCCCAGCAGCCGGAATTCATGATCCTGGACGAACCGACCAACCATCTGGATATCAAATACCAGCTGCAGATTCTGAATATCGTCCGAAAGCTGGATATCGGCATTCTCGCCGCCCTCCATGATCTCACCCTAGCCGCTGAATACTGCGACTATCTGTATGTCATGAAGGAAGGCCGGGTCGCGGCCAGCGGAGCCCCTGAGGATATTCTAACGAAGGAATTAATCCGCGAGGTCTTCGATGTGGAGTGTGAGACCTACCGCAATCCGGTCACTGGAGCGCTGGGCATCGCCTATCTGGAGACAAAGTAATCCTTCGGGACAAATGGAAACGGCTTTGCCGTCCTTTTAAAGGACGGTACCGTTTCAGCGAGAAGCTTCTACAGCCTGCGGCTCTGTGCCCGCAGGTTTATTCTTTTTGCAGGATGTTGAAACTATTTTCACCCCTTGAGGGTCTAATGGTCAATCAAATGCTTCAAGAATCCAATAAAGGAGTGAAAGAACTGAAAGCCCAGCCGCAAGTATACCAACCATTCGCTGAACAGCTTCAAGACTGCCGGAACAACCTGTTCCGCAAGGCCTACTGTTATGTTAAAAACGAGCATGAAGCGCTAGAAATTGTCTCGGAGGCTACCTATAAGGGGTATCTTGCGTTCGGACGGATGAAGACACCGCAGTATTTCGAGACCTGGATGACCCGGATTGTCATCAACACCGCTATTGACCATCTTAACCGAAACAAACGGGTGACTTACATGGAGGATCACCCGCAGAGCTATACTGGGGATGAGCATGCAGTTCCACTGGAAGAGAAGCTGGATCTGTACCAGGCTCTGGACAGACTGTTGCCCGAAGAGAAGGCTTATATTATCCTGAAATTTTTTGAGGATCTGCGCTTCAGGGACATGGCGGACATTCTGGAGCTGCCGGAGAACACCGTCAAGACCAGGTTCTACAAGATAATCGGCAAACTGAAGGCTCACTTAAAGGATGGGGAGGTCGAGGGAATATGACAGGAAAAGACCGCTATGCACAGATTGAAATTCCCGCACAGCTTGGAGACATTCTGGAGGCAGCGCAGAGAAAGGCAGTGGCCCGGAGAAGAACAGTCCGGCTGAAACGATACAGCTCGCTGGCCGCAGCCATCATTGCCTGCCTGCTTGTCGTTAATATTCCCGATGTAGCAAACGCCCTGTCTAAGGTTCCCGTAGTCGGGAGCATCGTGAAGGTGCTGCAATTCGGGACTGGAGGCGAGCGTACCGACGGAGCTGCCGTGAGCACCGTTACTGCAGAGGATACCGTCCGCATTGTATTCGATCAGGAAGGCGATACAGCCGCAAGTGTACCTTCCTATACAGTCGACCAGAGGGAGGCTCCGGACCGTCTGATCTTCACCTTTAACGGTGTCCGCAGCTTCGATTATGATGCGCTGGAGCAGGATATCCTGGCCTCTCCGCTGGTCAGTGATGTGTATAGAAATATCATTCTGGATGATTCCGCCATGCGGTTCGTGGTTGAACTGAAGGAAGGTACCCGCCATACCCTTACCGAGTACAGCAATCCGGGTACGCTTGAGCTGAAGCTGACAGCAGAGGGCAAGGCCCCTGCATCTAAGGAAGTCTACTATGTACGCAGTGAAGGAATGCCTCCGGGAGAATCACTGGCTATCCTGGAAGAGATCTATCTGGATGACGATGTTACCTTCTTGAAGACAGCCTCTGGTGATTTCGCTGCTGTCATCGGCGGCTTCACCACTCGTGAAGAAGCTGAGCAGAAGCTTGCTGAAATCTCTGCGCGCGAGGATTATACTGGGGATCTGCGTGTGGACAGCTGGATGAGCAATGGGCATCCGGACGATTAACCGCATTCCCACAGGCAGGTTGTGAAGCAGCGGCCGCTTTTCATGCTTTACCCCATCCACTTTTTAAGGAGGGGCCAGACATGAAGGCGGCCTTTTTGTGCGGCAATTGCAGCTCCAGATGAAATTCCCTCTATACACCTGATGGGCGATCGCTCATCGTTACGGACTTATATGTAATGTATGTGTCATTTATATGTTTTGTATATTCACATAAAATTAATTTTTATTAAATTTTTATGCATATTTATGAATTTATTTTACATAAAAGTAAAATTATCATTTTGACAATTATGAAAAATGTCATATATACTTACACAGAAATCAAATTAAGAGGAGGTCACTTATGAATCTTATGCACAAAAGAAGTCTAAGTCTCTTTACCGCTCTGTTGGTTCTCTTCACCATGTTATCCTTCCCTTCTATCACGAAGGCCGCCGAAGTCACCACACCCGGGAGAATTATTCCCAATGTCGTAGTGGTCGGTGTCGGAGGAACCATTACCTCCACTTCTCCTTCCAGAGAGCTGTTTCAGACGTATGGCACGCCAAAGGTATCCATTAATGAAATTATCCAAAGACTACAGCCCGAGCTATCCAAAATAGCCAATGTCACCAGTACAGAGCTAAGCAATATCAGCTCTGCGCAAACCACTTCCAAGGACTTATACAACCTTACCATCGCTATTGACAAGGAACTGGCCAACCCGGCTGTTCATGCTGTAGTTGTTACTACCGGCACCAACATCATGGAAGAGTTGGCTTACTGGACCGATCTCACCGTCCGCAGCCCGAAGCCCGTTATCTTCACCGGGTCCATGCGACAATCCAATACGATCTCCTTCGACGGAGAAGCTAATCTGCTGAATGCCATCCGGCTGGCTGCAAGTCAGAAAACCAGTTACTATGGTACAGTTTTGATGATGAATGATGAATTCTTTGCAGCCAGGGAAGTTACCAAGACGGATGCGCTGCGCCTGGATACCTTTGACGGGGGCCGGTACGGCGCTCTGGGAACGGTAGACGAGAACCGGATTCGTGCGGTTCGTGCGCCAGCCCGCGTCAGGGATGCCGGAACAGAGAAGTGGAAAACTCCTTTTGATCTCAGTACGATCCAGCCAGAGGATTTGGCTAAGGTTGATGTTGTATACAGCTATACAGAAGCCTCCGCTGCGCCCATTACAGCCTTGGCTAATGAAGGAGTTAGAGGGATTGTAACGGCGGGCCATGGTGCCGGCGGGATCTCTACCGCGCAGCAAGCAGCCCGTACGGCGGCTATCGAGAAGGGTGTTCTATTCGTAAGCGCTACGAGAGCAGGCTCAGGGGCAGTATACGACACTGGCGCCAAAGGTATCATCGGTGCAGGCGATTTACTCCCGCAAAAGGCAAGAATCCTGCTTCAGCTGGGCCTTACCTTCTCCAAGGACCAGGAGCAGATCCGTCAGTGGTTCTCTACCATTGGAATGCCGGATTACGATATGAGCAAATAGGACAAGTGGAAAAGGCTTTGCCGTCCTTTAAAATGACGGTATCGTTTCGGCGAGAAATAGAAGGATAATATATAGCGTGAAACATATACATTATATTTCAAAAAAAGATAAGCGGAGGCCCCCGGCCTCCGCTTACTGCTGCTTAATGCTTTTACACCTGCCCGCCACGCATCAGCCTATATCCTTATATCTCAATCTGCGGATCGACCAGACCGATAGAACTACGAGGTACACTCCATTCATCAGGAAGAATAGCAGATTCTCCATAGCCGTCAGTCCGCGCTGGGTAAGCACGCCCATGCCAATGGTCAGCAGCGAATATGGGAACAGCAGCCCCAGCTTGAGCACATACAGGCCCAGCCCGACAAAAACCGCACATAGACTGATTCCGATCGGTGTGGCAAAGCTGCGGATACGGATGGACAAGCCGAGCTGCAGGGCAGCAATACTCAGCGAAGCCACCCAGCCGCGCAGGGTCCACAGGATGATGTCCATTGGAAAATCCCCCGTCAAAGACAGCATCTGTCCTGCTGCCCAGTACATTAGAAGGAATAGCGCCTGCGCTCCCGCAATCAGCACGCCAACAATAACAAGCTTGGCTATAAAGAGACTGGTTATGGATACTGGAGCAGCCAGGATCATGTTCCAGTTCCGGTTCACATGCTCCAGCCTGCAGACAAAGGCGCAGCAGATGGCAATCAGAATCGGCAGGAAGAACTCTCCATAAAATAAGCTTACCTGAGTCCATAAGCTATACCACTCTCCCTGCAAGGCCTCCCGGTTCATTACAAAATTAGCACAGCCGATCATCAGGCTGACCACAGGCAGACTGACCAGCACCAATCCCATCCGCGAGCGGCGCAGCTTGGGCCATTCGGCAGCAACACTTCTAAGCATAAATTCTCCTCCTTAGACCGATTGTTTGGAGACATGGGTATTCCCGGCAACATACAGAACCAGTGTCAGTATCAGAGCTGCACTTAACTGAATCAGAGGCATGCTTCCGGTAACATAGGTTCCTGATGAAGCCTTATACACATAAGTCACCGGACTGAGATCCAGATAATAGGACCAGACGACCAACTGCCGGACAGCGGCAGGGAACAAGCTTGCGGTCGTCCCCAGGAACCCGCCCAGCATGCCAAGACACAGGGCAAATGCCTGATTCTTCACCGCCAGCGATATCCATTGCTGCATCGCAATAATCAGCAGACTGGCGATCAGAGTACCCGCAGTGAACTGCAGCAGCAGGCCTGCCGGAAGCGGTTCTGCGAGTCTATGGAACATGCCGAAGCCGGTAATAAAAACAACCTGGGCCAGAATGCCGTAGAGGATCAGACTTCCGGCACAGACGAATTTGGCGGCATACACCGTCTGGCGTCCGACAGAAGTGGTCATCAGCATTTTCCAGGTATCCCCTTTATGCTCCATGTCGCAAATCCTTGACACTACAATCGCCGACAGAATCGGCAGGAACAGCCCGTTCATCGACGAGAGGCTGAAAATCAGCGCTTCCCAGGTGGCATTGTCCGCACTCCGCGAGATCGAGATGCTCATGGACATGGCCGCCCAGCCCAGCTCGGCGGCCAGAAAGAGGGTCAGCATCGCCCATACCTTTCTCCGCCGGATTTTGTAATATTCCAGGAACAAGGCTTTCATCACAGGCTCCGCTCCTTTCCGGTGAGATCCAGGAAGATATCCTCCAGACTCTTCCTCGACTCCACGATCCGGCTCACAGCAATCTGGCCGGACACCAGAATCTCATTGACCCGGGCCACCTCAGAGTCCGGCATGGCGCTGAACACCAGCTGCTGCTCCTGCATTATGGGCCTGTACCCGTGCTCCGACAGTATCCGGACTGCCCGGGCGGGATCATTGATCCGAAAGTGAACCGCCGCCCGGTTCTGCGCCTGAAGCGCAGCCATGGCCCCCTGGAACAGCAGCTTGCCGTCACTGATGATGCCAACCGAGGTAGCAGTCTGCTCAATCTCCGACAACAGGTGGCTGGATACCACAATCGTCATGTCATACTGGGCAGGCAAGGATTTAATCAGCTCCCGGATCTCTCCGATCCCCGCAGGATCTAGCCCATTCGTAGGCTCGTCCAGAATCAGCAGACTCGGGAAAGCCAGCAAGGCCATAGCCAGACCCAGGCGCTGCTTCATTCCGAGTGAATACTGCCCGGCAGGCTTGTGCCGGTGATTGTCCAGCCGGACAATCTGCAATACCTTATCAATGTTTTTGGCAGGCAGGCTGCGCAGCCGCTGCATGACTCTCAGATTCTCAAGGCCCGTCAGATGTCCGTAATAGGAAGGCGACTCAATCAGCGAACCCGTCCGGTTCAGAATCTCCAGCCGGTGGTTCCGCAGCTCTTGGCCGAACAGTTTAACGGTTCCTTGGGTGGGTTGCACCAGTCCCAGCAGCATCTTGAGCGTAGTCGTCTTCCCTGCTCCATTCGGACCGAGGAAGCCGAAGATCTCTCCCTGCTGCACCTTCAGATTTACTTGATCCACCCGGGGCGTTCCCCCATAGGTTTTGGTTAATTGTCTTGTCTCAATAATTGGATGAGTGTTCATAGGTTTTCAGTTCAGCTCCATTTCTGTCAAGTTGGCTCTTGCTTCCTAGCATAGAGGCCTTCTCTTGCTCCAGGCTGAAGATAACCTTACGCCTACCTTAAATACACCGGTACCTCCCATTCTTCACCGCCTGATCGTGTATACTAATTCATGGGTGATGACGATTGAATAACATGAAGAACCGCAAAATAATGATCGTTGAGGACGAGCCAAAAATACGTGAGATGATCGAGCTCTTTTTACGAAAAGAAGGATATTACCGCATCTATGCGGCTGGAGATTATAGCAGTGCCCTCGCCATGTGCCGCCAGGAAAAGCCGGATATCGCCATTCTGGATGTGATGCTGCCGGACGGGGACGGGTTCTCGCTTCTCTCCGCCATACGGACCTTCTCCGATATGCCGGTACTCTTCCTGTCGGCACGGGGCGAAGATGAGGACCGCTTGCTCGGGCTGGGCCTGGGAGCCGACGATTATATCGTCAAGCCTTTTCTGCCGAGGGAGTTAATGCTGCGTCTGAGCGCTGTGCTGAAGCGGGTATATGCCTCGCCGATTCCAGAACGGCTGCCTGTCTTCAGGTCAGGTGAGCAAGTGGTGGATCTGAACAGCGCTGTGGTACGAAGAGACGGCCAGGAGCTGCCTCTGACGGCTAAAGAGCACGCCATTCTGATCAAGCTCTATGAGAACCGCGGCCGGATTGTGACCAGCGATGCTCTCTGCCTGGCGGTATGGGGAGATGACAGCTACGGGTATGAGAATACCTTAATGGTGCATATGCGGCGTATCCGCGAGAAGATCGAAGCCGATCCCTCGAAGCCGGTACAATTGCTGACGGTCAGAGGGCTTGGGTATAAGCTCTTGGTGCAGGAGGCGCTCTAATGGACAGCGCGGTCCGTATTTTACGCAAATTCGTAGGTTCTACCCTGCTGGTCTCTACGCTTCTGCTCCTGTTCAATCTGATTCTGCTGGGTTCCCTGATCTTCAAGGAAACGCATCAGGAGGCTTCACCGGAAAAGGTTGTGCGGGAGATATCATCAGCTCTGCAAGGGTCTGACGGCAAGTATTCCCTTAATCCCAAGGGGGGTGCCCTGCTTCAGCAGAACCGGGCCTGGGCTATGCTGCTGAACGCGGAAGGCAAGGTGACATGGAGTGAGCAGCTGCCTCCGGAGATTCCGCACGCTTACAACATCGTAGAGGTGGCGAAGTTCTCACGCTACTACTTGCTGGAATATCCTGTGTATATCTGGGAGCATCCAGAAGGACTTATTGTCGTAGGCTATCCTAAATATTCATATGAAAAATATCAGCTCGGATACATGACGGACTGGCTGCGCTCCCTTCCCTTAAGAGTGCTGCTGCTCCTGATCTGCAATGTGGTACTGGCCGTGGCCCTCTCCTTGTTCATCGGCACCCGGCTGATCCGCAATATCCGGCCCCTGATCAACAGCATTCATGCCCTGGCCAAAGACAAGCCGGTTAACCTGGAGACTGCCGGACTCTTCAGTGATTTGTCCGAGAGCATTAATTCGGCTTCCGCTACCCTGCAGACCCGGAGCTCGCAGCTGAAATCACGGGATGAAGCCCGCTCCAACTGGATCGCCGGGATCTCCCATGACATCCGCACCCCGCTCTCGATGATCCTGGGCTACGCGAGCAATCTGGAGGAACAAGACAACCTGACCGGAGAGCAACGCCAGCAGGCTGCCATCATCCGCCGTCAAGGCGAGCAGCTAAGGTCGCTGGTGAGCGACTTGAACCTCGTCTCTATGCTGGAGTATGACATGCAACCGTTGCAGCTTAAGCCGGTACGCTTATCCGCTCTGGCCCGGACCGTGGTATCCGACTTCATGAATAACGGCCTGGAGGAGCGTTATTCACTGGACCTGTGCATTTTGGACGAGCGCCTGCAAGTGATGGGCGATGAGAAGCTGCTCTACCGTGCAGTAAGCAATCTGGTCCAGAACAGCATCCGGCATAACCCGGATGGGTGCGGGATTGTGGTTAGCATCCTCCGCAGCGGGGAAGACTCCTGTTTCGCCTTGTCCGTATCGGACAATGGTCAGGGTGTTCCGGCGGAGCACTTGCCGGAGCTGATCCTGCTGCCTTACTCCGGGAAGCGGACCCGCCCCGTCCGGCAGGGCCACGGGCTTGGCCTTCCGATGGTCGCCCGCATTGCCGAAGCCCATAAGGGCAAGCTTGTTCTGGAGAGCAGCGCCGGCCACGGACTGCGGGCCACCCTGCAGTTTCCCCCTTTGGCGTGAAGACGGATTGGTAACGAATGGAAGAACCTCTTGCGGCGCAAGAGGTTCTTCCATTTAGGCTAAAATCCTCTCTCCAAGATTCCCCATTTTCTGCTATGCTAATAGAAATCCAAAGTAGAAGCAGGAGGCGCGCAATAGAATGGATGCATTTCAATACGAGCTTACATCTGAGACAGCTATCAACTTGAGATATGAGTATGGAGGTGAATATTTTACATTCAACCTGTTCCGGGATGACAGCGGGTGGGTGCTACATCCGTTTGACGGGATGCTGCTGAGGAATCAGGCAATGTGTACGCTGGTTGCGCAGGAGCTGTTCAAGCACAAGCCATTTCAGGTGATGCTGGCCAAGGAAGGGATTCTGTTCACCGATATCCGCTCCACCGTCAATCTGGATAATGTCAACGCGCCGGTTGCCGCACGCAATGAACGCGAGTCACGCGGTAATCCTGCAGACGACCTGATGGAATTCGTTCAGCAGCACTCGATTGAAGAGGTCATTGACTACGAATGCAAGCTGATGGGGAGCCGTATCTCCTTTTACCAAGAAATTCTACAGCGCATGTTCATGGACAACCTGGGCCCCTCGGACCCCGAGTTCCAGAAGATACAGGATATTGTACGGATCTACGAGCAATCCCTGGAGCGCCTGACGGATCTGAATGGTCCCAATCTGGATGCCGGAAGCCGGGGCAGATTCTGAGTCTGCCACCCGCACTTATACATGCTTGAACTACTCATAGGAAAGGCTGGTTCTCATGACACTTGAGCTTATCAAGGGGCAAAAATGCAGCTTAACCAAAGACAATCCTCTCATGAGCCGCATCATCGTAGGCATGGGCTGGAATGAAGCAAGGGCTGGGGTCGAGATTGATTTCTCCGTTTTTTTACTTACCGCGTCGCAGAAGGTTGCAACAGAGAAGGATCTTATTTTCTATGGCAATCCTGCGGCCCCGGACCAGTCTGTAGTGATATTGCCACCCGCGCAACGAGTCCATAGCGGACCCGCTGACGATACACAAATTGCTGTAGAGCTTAGTCTAATTCCTGCGGAGGTTGAGCGGATTGCCTTTGCCCTGACGATCTATGAGGCGGAATCAAGACAGCAGAGCTTCTCGCTGCTCTCCGATCCCTATCTGCGCATTATGAACGCTGCGGATGGAACGGAGCTCCTCCAGTACCGCCTGGGCGGCGGTTATTCCGTGGAGACTGCCATTGTGGCAGGGGAGATCTACAGATATCAGAACGAATGGAAATTCAGCGCGGTCGGCTCCGGTTATGCGGGAGGCTTAGCCGCGCTCTGCCACAGCTACGGAATACAGGTCAAGGACATCCTGCCCGTTGTTCAAGCTTCCAGAACAGCCGAACCTGCCCGCAACTCCCCCTTTGTTCTTCCGGAGCTGCGCTCACGGCCTAAGCCGGTCGATTCCTTGCCTCCCGCAGCACCACCCGCTCCTTCCGCTTCGCCCTTGAACCCGGACACCATCGTTCTCAAGCGGCACGGGGAGACCCTCCGTCTCCAGCAGGGAGCAGGAACTTCGGAAGAGATTCTTATCAATCTGAACTGGCTTCAGACTCCATCCTCCGGGTGGTTCGGAAGCAGAGGCATTGACCTGGATCTGGGCTGTCTGTTCGAGCTGAAGAACGGGCTGAAGGGTACGGTCCAGGCGCTCGGCGAATCATTCGGAAGCCTGAACCGCCCGCCTTACATCTCGCTGGACGGGGATGACCGCACCGGCTCCATCGCTACAGGCGAGAATCTGCGGATTAACGGCCATCACCTGTCCGAGATCAGCCGGATCGTCATCTTTGCTTTTATCTATGAAGGCGTTACGAACTGGTCACAAGCCGGCGCTGTTATAACCATCAGCCAGCAGGGCGGGCCGAATATCAAGGTGCAGCTGGACGAGCATAACAACGATAAGGGGATGTGCGCCATCGCCATGCTCCGCAGCCAGCCAGATGGAAGCTTCAGCGTGGAACGGCTTGTAGAGTATTTCAGCGGGCACGAGGAGCTGGACCAGCGTTACCACTGGAATCTGCGGTGGGAGGCCGGCAGCAAGTAGGGAGTAAGTAGCCGCCAGCATGATCAGGAACAACGTCCCCTGGCGGGCGGGTGATACCGCCTATAGCGCTGAGCCACCTTCTGCTAGACCAATGTGGTCGGTTTTTCGATTACATTGGGCTCACTCGCTCCACGCCGGACCAATGTGGTCGGTTTTTCGATTACATTGGGCCTACCCGCTCCACGCTGGCCCAATGTGGTCGGTTTTTCGATTACATTGGGCTCACTCGCCTCACACTGGCCCAATGTGGTCGGTTTTTCGATTACATTGGGCCCACTCGCTTCAAGCCGGCCTAATGTGGTCGGTTTTTCGATTACATTGGACCCACATGCTCTCGTGGCAGCCTATAGCTTCAGCCGCACACAAAACAGCCCTTCCCCGTCAAAGACGGATGGAAGGGCTGTTTTGCTGTAATTATTTTATTCTGCAGAATGATCTACAGAAGCTGCCTGGATGCTGCCGAATGCCCAATAGCTCGCCGGGACATCCGTCCACTTCTGGGCCGCGCTGGTCAGCGGAGCGATGCCAAGGGCACGGTTAACGATGGTTACGGCTTCCGCACGCGTTAACGTCTGGTCTGGACGGAACGTGCCGTCTTCGTAGCCGGTGATGATGCCTGCCTGGGACATCTGCTCAACAGCTGCCTGAGCCCAGTGTCCAGCAATATCACTGAAGCCGGCCGCTTGGGTTTGAGCGCTTGTAATCAAGCGGGACAAGATCGTCGCCATTTCAGCTCTTGTAATCGTCTGGTTAGGCTTGAAGCTGCCGCCCCCATAACCTTTCATGATGCCGCTTCGCGTCACTTGACCGATTGCGTCTGCAGCCCAGTGTCCGGCAGGAACATCGGAATACGCAACACCAGCAGTGACTGCAGACTGGGTGAAGGTGCGGGCAATGATGCTGGCCGCTTCTGCCCGGGTGATGCTATTCCCCGGCTTGAAGGTGCCGTCCGCATAACCCGTCATATACGCCTTCAGTTGTACGGCAGGATCTTGTGCAAGAACTACGGTAAAGGTACTAAATTTGCTGATACTGAATTGAATACCAGACTTTCCGGTCTGGCCGAAAGGTACGATCTCGCCCTTGACCAATTCTTTGGTGCCGTCGCTGTGCTGGATAAAGACCGCCAGTGCCTTCAGTTGCTCTGCTGTTAACGAACTGTTGCCAAGCGGCAATACCAGCGTAACCGGACGGCTCTGCAGATTGGTCTCAATCGTTACCGGACGGCTTACGAGCGTGACCGAGGCAGCGCGGGATACACTCTGCACCTGTGCTTTGGCAAGGGCTTCTACCTCAGCGCTCTGCTGCGATGTCTTCAGTGGAACGAGGTTGAAGTAAATATCTGTACCGAATCCAGCCATCGAGCTGCCCGGCACCTTCACCTCAACATTCACTGTGAATAGATCCAGCGTGATCTGATTATCAGCAAATTGCTTGCTGGAAGCTGCCGGAATCGTCAATCTGGTTCCAGCGACCTCATCATTCTTATCAGGCACGATGATTCTGGCAATATTCGACCCGGCCGCCTTAAGCTCATTGACTGCCCGGATCGCCTGCTCCAATGTGAACGTAAGGGTATCACTCTTCACACCGTTCGCATCCTTGGTGCGGGTAATGACAATGGAGGATACCATGGAGCCTTCAGCAGCCCCGTTTTCAACGTTTGCGTTAATACTTTCTGTCTGAGGACTTGGTGTTGGAACAGGAGCCGGGGCTCCCCCACCTGATCCTGAACCACTGCCGCCCGGTGCCGGTGTAGGAGATTCAGTTGGCGTGACTGGAACAGGAACTGTTGTGAAACTCCAGAGCTTACTATCCGCAAGTCCTGCATAACTGTTACCTGCTTCATCTGTAAAAGCACCAGGTTGTATAAGCACGTAATAGCTGCCGCCCTGCTTGAGGAGACCGCTTGTATTAATACTGACGGTTGCGTCCTTAATAGCGACAAATGCCTTATCTCCCGCTTCGATTGTCGTCACAGTCTCATTATCCGCCGCATTTACAATCTCAATATTGCCTTTTCCCGCAAGTATATTCTCGTTAAAAGTCAATGTGAGTGCAGCCGATACAGGTACATGCGTTGCATTGCCTGCCGGACTGTAAGAGGTCACTACAGGCGCTGCTGTATCCGGCGCACTGGTAGTCACAAACCGCCAGGCGTTGATACCTGTAATGCCGGCATAGCTGTTGCCCGCGTTATCTGTAAATGCTCCCTCTGTAACCCGTACAAAGTAACTCGTCCCATGCTCCAGGTTAGCCGCCGGATTGATGGTTACGACATTGTTCAGGATCGTTACCATGTCCGAAAGGGCAGGAATCGTAACGACCGGATGAATGTCATCGGTGCTGCGGAAAATCTCAATAGTACCCGCTGCCGCCCGTACATTTTCGCTGAAGGTAAGGGTCAGATTCGCGTTAACTGCTATTTCTGTGGCCCATGGCTCCGGCGAATAGGTAATCACCGTTGGCGAGATCCGATCGGGTGCATCTGTAGTTGTGAACTGCCAGACTGTGCTCTCTGCATTGCCGGCATAGCTGTTGCCTGCGAGATCAGTAAATGCCCCGGCTCCAATCTGTACATAGTAGCTCGCATCATACTTCAGATCATCCGTAGGATTAATCGTCACTACATTGCTCTGGATGCTTACATTTCCGGAAGCCGCAGGAATCGTCGCTGCCGGTGCATGATTCGCACTATTGTAGATGACGATATTGCCTTCCCCTGCTTTTACATTCTCGCTAAAGGTAAGCTCCAGATTAGTCCCAATAGCTACACCCGTTGCACCATTCGCAGGTGAGTACGCGTTTAACACAGGTGCAGTTGTATCCGGCGCAGCCGGGGTGGTGAACTGCCAGGTTGTGCTGTCCAAGATTCCCGCAAAGAAATTTCCAGATGAATCTGCAAATGCATCTTCAGTAATCAACACATAGTAGCTTGTACCATACTCCAGATGTTGAGCCAGATGGATTGTTGCTTTATTGTTCAGAATGATTGCATCACTGGCAGCAATAGTAGCTACCGCTTTGTCGGAGTCAGGGCTGTAGATCTTAATGCTGCCTTCCCCTGCCACTACATTCTCGCTGAAAGCAAGCTCCAGGTTAGCTCCGATAGCTACCTCTGTTGCCCCATTCTCAGGCGAGTATGTGCTTACGATGGGTGCCGTCTTATCGGGTTCGCTGGTAGTAGTAAACCGCCAGGTTGTATCGTTAGTGATACCCGCATAGCTGTTGCCCGACATATCCGCAAATGCATTGTTCTCAATCTGTACATAGTAGGTTGTACTGTAATCAAGGTCAGCCTCCGGGTTAATCGTTACAACTTTGCCGTCAATGATTACTTCATCAGAATCAACAGGGAGCGTCACAGGAGGAACTTCGCTGTTCGTGCTGTTGATTATCTTAATTTGGCCTTCACCCTTCTGTACATCCTCATTAAAGGCAAGAGTAAGGTTGGTGCCAATCTCTTCATTCGTTGCTCCATCTTTAGGAGAAAAACCACTCACCACCGGCGGTGTAGTATCAGGTGCTTCTTCTGTTGTGAACTGCCAGGTTTCCTTGTCCGAAATACCTGCATAAGAGTTAGCGTTTTCTGCTAGATCTTTGAAAGCTCCTTCATCGATGTTTACAAAGTACGTAGTACTGTACTTAAAATCATCATACGGAACAATGGTTACCACGTTATCCTTAACCGTAACATCCGCTGAGTTAACCGGAATTACCATTAGGTTTCCTTCGTCCATACTGTCATAAATCACAATGTTGCCGCTATCTGTCGTTACATCCTCACTGAAAGTGAGCGTCAGATTTGTGTCAATGGCTACTCCTACCGCCCCTGGCACAGGAGAATAATCACTTACAGTCGGAGCTTCCGTATCTCCTGGCCCGGCAACTGTCGTGAAGCTCCACTCTTCCGCTGTGATTGCTGCATTGCCGCTTGCACCATTAGTAAAAGCATTCGCGTCAACTGTAACGGCATATTTAGCCCCTGCATCAAAATCCTTACCCGGATTAATAGTTACCGTATTGGTAGCTGGATTTACTGTTACTCTGCTGGTGTCATCCGCCGGGATGGTTTCAACGGGGGTAGATGTATCCGCAGCCTTGAAAATATAAATATTTTCAGTTCCCGCCTCTACTGGTTGATTAAACATGATCTCCAGATTTCTATCTATATCTACATCCGTCTCATCATTCCCTGGAGTCAAACTGAGCACCCGCGGGATGTTGGGAACGACATAAGACATAATGATCTCTCCGGAATCACCCGCTGCGATAAATTGATTAAGACCTTGGAAAAATACGATACCATTAAGATTAGCCGTTGCGTTTGTAGTCTCAGGCTTCCACGTTTGCCCCAGATCGGTAGTGGAGAACACTTTCCCGCCATCTCCTGCGGCCATAAATACGCTGTTTCCGAAAGTTATTCCATTCAGGTTCACTTTCGATTCAAGGACCTTTGCTGCGCCTTTCGAACTTTCCGGAGAGGTAATAATAGTTCCAGACGCACCAACCGCTACGAACATTCCGCCGCCAAAGATGATTCCGTTCAATTTGTTGGTTGTTTTACTTGTCATCTTGGTCCAATCAGATCCATCTTTGGACATTACCACTGTACCGTTATCACCCACCGCTACAAATGTACCGTTGCCGTAAGCCACAGCGTTCAGATTCTCATTAGTTGCTGAATATACTATCTCCCAGTCAGTGCCAGTGTCACTTTTCTCCATGATAAATCCTGAATCTCCAACAATAACTAATTTTCCATCTCCGTAACTGACTCCATTCCAGTTCATACCGAAGGATCCATCGGAGGGTGTCCAGGATACGCCATCTGTTGACGTTAGGAGGATCCCATTGTCACCGACTGCAACGAATTCGCCGCCTGTGCCCTTATGAATAATGCTATTCAAATCCTCGTTTACACCAGAATCACGAACAGCCCATGTCGAAGGGCTGCTTGCGGTAACAATTTTCCCTGCTTTCCCCACTGCAACTAAAGTATCTGAGCCTATAGCAACTCCGTTTACGTTGATGTCGTCTGGCAGCGGACCAACATTGTCCCAGCTTGCCTCACCATTGTCTGTTGAACCCGCATATACCGGAAAGGCTCCGGTCCAAACCAAGCTGATCACGAGTAACAACGAGAAATATTTTTTCAATCCCTTACCCTTAAACAAATGTATCGTTCCCCCTTGTTCATTCATCCTGTGCGCTATATTGCAAGTTCTGCTGGAGTCTAGCATCTGCCCCCTTAGAAAATTTCATTTCTGCGCCCATTCTATCAGACAGCTCTAAACAAACTCTTAACAATTCTCGACAAAAACCGATTCATCAGGACCTAATTGGGGTATAGCTCTAAAAAAAATGAAAAAACAGCGATTTTCTAACCTCTTATCAAAAAAATTGTCTAAACCAAAAAAAGCGCACGGAGCTTTCGCTCACATGCGCAATTGTGGTTATATTTCCTCGAAAATCCCCTTGGCAATCAGTATCGCCGATGCGGCACGCGGCCAGCCTGCATAGAAGGCGAGATGAGTCATGGCCTCGATCAATTCTTCTTCGGATAGACCGTTCTCCAGGGCCAGACGGATATGAAAGGGTAACTGCTCGGTAAGCCCTCCGGCAACCAGGGCCGATATCGTCAGGAGACTGCGTTCCCGAAGCGATAATTCTGCCCTTCTCCATACCTCCCCGAAGAGCACTTCCTCCGAATAACGCGCGAACGAAGGTGCAATGTCTCCAAATGCTTCAAGGGCATTCGATGCAATTCTCCGATGCTTCATTCCAAAACCTCCATTTCCTTCAAGGATCATTCATTCAATCATCTGTGCGATGCCATTGCCAAACGTCCAGTCCTCGAATTCTGTATCGACCAGCACGACGAAGACGTCTTCTTTCCTGATGTCCAGTGTACTCGACAACGTCTCGGCCAGCTTGCTGTAAAAGCCCCTTTTCTGCTCCTTGCTTCTCCCGGATTTGAGCGTAATCTGAATATAGAGCAGCCCATCCGTTCGCTCTATGTTTAAATAATTCGGACTGTAATAAAATTCGCTTGCTTTATGGGCATGGTAGACTTGAAAGAAATCATCTTGCGGCACGTTAAAATATTCCCTTAGAGCACTCATAATTTCGCGGCTAATGATAGGCAGCTGTTGGTCATCGTATTTGTTCTCCAAGTAACTGACTCTGACAAAAGGCATGTCATTTCACTCCTTTACTGGTGTAACTTCATTGTACTCCCCGCCTCTTATTCTGTATAATTGAATTAAATGATACGTAAATTCAAATTATACGATGGAGATATCTGCTAATGGACCTAAAAGAACTAACTACATTTCAAACCATCCTGCAAGAAGGAAACTTCTCTAAAGCAGCCGCCAAACTGAACTACGCACAATCCACAATCACCAATCAGGTTCAACGTCTGGAGAAGGAACTGGGCATCAAGCTGTTCAAACGGGGCTGGGATTCTGAGCTTACAGCTTCGGGGCGAATATTTGCCGCTGAGATCGACAGTCTGATCCGACATTGGAACTATGTTGCGGACCAGGCAAAAGCTCTGCAAAAAGAAGAGATCGGTACGATTAGTATCGGTGGGCTGGAATCGTTAACGGAAAAGGTACTGCCAAAATCGCTTCTGCGGTTCATGCAGCATAAACCTAATGTATCCTGCCATTTTGTGATCGGTAACACCGCTTCGCTCTCGCATGCCCTGCTTCAGAATCAATTGGATTTTGCCATCTGTGGAGAGCCTGTTGACCTATCTTCATATCACTTCGAACCCTTGTATCAGGAGCGGATATCTTTTATCGCAGGGAACAACCACCCTTTGGCCGCAAAAGATGAGATCGCTTTCGAGGAATTGCTTGGTTATCCAATCATTTCCGGGGGAGCTACCTGTCTATATCATTCCCAATTATCGAAGCAGTTCTCCCGGTACACCGAAACTCCCTTTCTGCATACCGTAAGTCAAATCTCTGCCATTGCGTGCTTCGTCCAGCAAATCGATTTTGTAGGAGCCGTCCTCGAATCTACACCGTTACCGCCGAATGTGGTGAGACTCCAGGTCACGCTGAAGGAAGCCTCCATTCCCGTAGGCCTGCTGCAATTACGTAACGATGAGTATCTATCTTCATCCAAGAAGCTTTTGATGCAATTTGTAAAGGAGGAGCTGGAGTCCTATCCACGATTAAGGCAGGTAGAGTAACGGGGATGCGAGCAGCACTGCAGTGATAAAAACGAGCTGAATCCCTATGCGGACCGGTAATTTCGGGACCGGCTTGCCGCCAATCGTCAACTGAGTGCGTGCTGCATAGATATTGGCGGGGAGCATGGCAATAAGAAGCAAGATCAGGCATACAGAAGCAGTTGCTGAGAAAGCGGGCAGCAGGATACCTATAGCTCCGGCCATTTCCAGAATCCCGGTAACCGTCACGATCCATTCTTTCTGCGGAAAAGCAGGCGGCACCATTCTTACCAAATCGGAGCGCCGTCGTCCCCAGTGGGCAGAAGCACCCAATAGCAGCATAATGGATACGGCCCATTGAAGAGATGTCTGCCAGTCATCCCAATAAGTCAAACCCAGCAGACCAACCATCCGGAACAGTAAAAAGGATACGATAAGCGCTATAAAAGGAACCATTGTATACTCCTCCTTCACCATTAATTCTTCAGGATACCCGCCATAAAGCCGGCTACCTCTTTCGCTGACAGGGACTCGGAAGAGGCGCGCATGGAGGTGCGTACCCGCAGACCCAGCGACAGCAGGACGAACAGCTCCGCCGTCTCATCAGGATTAACGCTGTCTTTGATCACCCCGTACTTTTGCCCCGTGATAATCCACTGTCTGGAGACTGACACCGACCGCTCATGAAAATGCTCAAGCACCTCTGCTACCGCCGGTTCATTCTCCTTGCCCAGCAGATATAGGAGCACCTTGTTGGTCGCTTCATGGCTGTCCTCAAGACCAGCCAGACTTCTGGCAATGGCCAGCATCGGCCCGTCAAAAGCTTTATCCGGACTGCCTGCCACCTCCTCCTCAAAACGATTATTCACAGCGTCAAGCCGCTCCTCCAGGACCCAGGCAAAAATCTCATCCTTACTCTTCACGTAATGAAATATAGCCCCCTTCGACAATTGCGATTGCTCCATAATGTCCTTCAAGGTAATGGCATGACAGCTCTTATCCCGCAGCAGCTGCTTGGTAGCCTCCAGCAGCTGCCGGATCGTCTGCTCCCGCCGGTCTGCGTTCTTCATCGCTATTCTCCTCTTCTGCCTTGCATAGTTTAGATTAGATTAAATTAGAATATGATTACTATTGATTATACATACCGACCATCGGTTTGTAAATTAGTGTGTAAATAAAAAAAGGCTCGGAATGTTCCGGATAACGTGGAGTAATTCCTCCATCATTTCTCCGGCTCCCGCCCCCGTAATTTTAATACCTGTCCGATCTGGATCTTATATCCAGTTACACCTCTTCATCCTCTTCGTCTTCATCATCAAAACCGCTATATTGATCCGGTGCCTCTCCCTCGATCTCCTTAATCATAGGCAGCTTCTGTCCCGGCTTCACTTCTGTCTCTCCCAGATATTGAACAATCATTCTCCACTCATCGCCATAATCGAATAGGAGCAGCATCTTTTGTTTGGGGGTATGAAAAACTTTACTGATTTTCGCTTTTTGCACTCCAGGAAACCTATCCCCCGCCCCCACATCAGCAAATGATTCATAGCCTTCCTCAGAGCGTGTCCAGTTTTTGAGATTATCATAGAGTCCAAAGGCATGATCCAGATCAAAATCAAAAGATTCAATCGTAACTGCCGCAAGATCGTACAGAGACGCCTTTGCAGAAATTGCAATCTTCCGGGTAGGCCGACCACGCACCGCACCGTTCCAGTCGCTTAAGGTTACTTTGAATAATCTGGCTTGTTGATTCATGGTCATATGTCCCCTCTGTTTGAATCAATTGAAGTTAAATACCTGTCCAAAAGCTTACACTTTCCTCGCTTCAATCCATTGTAAATGACGCAAAAAGTTCAGTACATCATCCAGCGATTGATAGATGCTATGATCCCTGACTTTCCCCTCATAATCAGTTACCCCAAGTAACGGAAATTGAAGGTGAACGGGATCGAACTCGGTAATCTCCTCAGCCGCATCGGGATAATTCTCATGGGTATGATTATGAAACTTCATAATTAATGAATGATCCTTATTATACCAATTGTAGAAAAAAGCCTGTAGATTGCCTCGCTTATCGCCGTGTTCTTCACATTTCAAATAAGAATTCCATCCATTAAGCTTGATGGTAAACTTTGGATTATACGCAGACGGATGATCTTGCGTGACATCTAAAACGATTTCCGGATGTACGTTTTTGATGTTTCCTGGATTTGAGGTGAAAACTTCCTGTGTGAACTCAGCCAAGCAGGCTCTCTTTTCTTTTTAGCAAATAGGTCCATACATCCAAATCAATATCTTCATCAGAAGTAACGAGTTCCCCGGATTCACTCTTATGCATGAAACGTTCAATAGGTCCATACTTTTCTTCGTAAGCACTAAGCTTTTGAGCTATAAACTGTAATTCATCTTCAGACTCTGTCTCTACAGCAGTTTGCATACGTGCTTGATAGGACTCCGCTACCTCACTAATTTTTACAGTCTCACCACTCGGATACTCCAAAATCGCATTGGCAGGAATATCCACATGTTTTCCTGGCTCTGTGCGAGTAACACCGTCGAACCGTCCTTGGGCAATCCAGCGGGAAATAGTCTGATGAGATACCCCCAGCATACGCGCTACTTCCCTGGTAGGATAATGCTTGACCTTGGAGGTGACAGTCTGTGAGGAATGCTGAATTTGAGTAAGTTGGTAAACAATGTCCTGCTGGCCGACTAGAAATTTCTCAGGAGAAAGTAATTCATCATCGGATAAGCGTTGAATCTTGATTCCTGAAGCCTCTACAGCATCACATAGCATTTGGTAGGTAATAATATTCTCTCGTAATTGACGCGAAGAAAAAATATTGCTCGCATACGTTGCTTGACGTTCCCGTACTTCCAAAATATCCTGTATCGCCATACTCATCACCTCTCCCCCATTTTACCATAGAAATGACATTTAAATAAAAAAAGCTCTCAATAAATCAACATTAAATCAACATTCACAGATATAGATTATCCAAATTCGCTATTTCTAAACCCGTCACCTGATTTCAATCCGTTCACTTCGTGTACCTGTTCAGTAATGACCCTAGATATACTCCTTACCAGACAGCAAAAAAGAACGGCATCACCGCCATTCTTTTTGTTATAGACTCTCAGGGGCGCTCAAACCCGGGCAAATAAATTAAGAGTCTGCTGCTCTACCAACTGAGCTAAGAGTCGGTATGAAATTAGTGGAGCCTGGGGGGATCGAACCCCTAACCTCATCACTGCCAACGATGCGCTCTGGCGTGATGGTCAGGGCACTGCCCCTAAGACGAGTGATTAAAAATAGTTTAATTACTATTTCTTATCTCAATTGCTTTTTGGACCCAACTTTCAATATTTTCTTTAATGTAATTATAAACATTTACACTAGTTGTGTACGGTGGATCATATGCCTTAACAATACTTGATAACTTTTTTCCATTAAGTGTAAAGTCGTCAAATGGATTTTTACCTTTACTAGACTGATTTCCATCTCTATCTTTTAAATTGTGTATGTAAATCCCCAAAACACCTTTACTTTGGTTCCATGATTTTTCCATTTCATATTTTATCCATTTTCTCCCCGCAGTTTCCTCTCCAATAAGCACTATCGTGCAAGATCTCCCCTTTAACTGATTATCGATCCAATTCTGAATAGCCTTGTCGCCCCCTTTCTTTACTTCTTCCCAGTCATTATCAGAAATAGAAGCATTACCTTCAATAGCCCCGATATTTCGAACTTGAGACGCACGCCAATTATCCAGTTTGTAATGAAAACTGTAAAATGCTTTTCTTGCCATAGTTATTCCTCCTGGAGGTACTCCACATAACTTATATGAAGGCCTAAATTTCACCAATTAAAATTATAATTTCAGGTGTTCAGCGACCTGTTTCGCTAACACTCTGTAATCAAGACTAGTTAGTAATTGCTCATTACTTTGATTGCTCAAACCATTATTAATGTCCTTCCACGCATTGTTTTTATATTCTGTTGCCAATTCTGAACTTCTACCACCCACAGAACCAATTAAGAAAATTGGAAGTTTTCGTTTTTTAGCCAGTTCAATCTCTTCATCGACCCCTGGAATATGTCCACCAACATGTATTTTTCCACCTAGTACTATCAATCCTACCGCATCTGCATCATTAATCATATTCTCACGCATACGAGTAAGACTACTCTCACGATCATTCTCCGCATCTATTGCAAAAACTGTTGATTGTTTCTGCATCTCCTCTACCAAAATATCGGGAACATAAAGTTTTGATATATATAATTTAATAGACTCAATATAATCTTTAGGTCTTCGACGTTTAGCCATATCAAAAATCAAATGCTGAAATGTTGGATGTCCACCAAATATAACAGTTGCTCCTATATCAAGAAACACTTGAGTGAACGAATGTAACGCGTTCAACAAATACTGCTGATACCCGGGCTCACAATCTGGAAATGCTCCCGAGATTATAACAGCTTTTTTGGTTTTGTTCATTTTGGGAATAGAGAGATATTTCTCCATACTATATAAGTATTCATCAAACGAATCAACATAGTTATGTTCCCCTAAGACAGCACACTCCTCCTGCCCCTGAATAGGTGCCAGAAGCAAAGTGGAATCATAATAAGGGCCATAGAGCGGGTGTGGATCGTAACCATAACTACGAACAAGCGGATCAATCTGCTCTGTATCGGTTGGTCCAGGATATCGACCGAAAATCTGAATCAGATGTGTCATTGGTTTCTGGTTATAACGAAACCCTGCCCGTGGAAACTGGATACGAAATAACATATTCTTACGGTTAATTTCTTCAAGTTGTATACCGTGTAGTTTTGCTAGCATCCTCAATTTTCTTATTTGATCAAACACAATGATCGCCTGTTCTCTTGAAAGATGAAATGCTTTCCGGATAAACTCATCAACCATCTCCGGACGAAAACTACCTGTCAAAGGATCAATATCACTAAAAGTATAATGAGGTTGGTCATAAGGCCTTACTGTAAGTGATTTTCGTCCTTCACTCACTCCTATCTTTATCCATACGATCGGTAAATTCATAGAAAGGGCAATCTGTATTTCTTTTGCAATCCATTTAGACTCCCCCGATTTTGGTGTATCAATGAAGATAACAGCGTCTGAATTACGAAGTCTCGATTCAATTATTTCCTGAGCATCCTCCCCAACATGAATATCTATTAGGTCACGAAATGTGTTTTCAGAACGTTTTCTAAGTTCAGCGCATAAACTCGAAGCTATTTCCTCTCCATCTAACCTACGATGGCTGATAAATAACCGCATTCGATCTTTTGCGAGAGTTGGCTGAAGTTTTGCAATAACGTTTCTAGCTAAAGCATAAGCCACTGTAGCTAAATTCTCTTTCGTTAAAGACCTATGTCGTAGGTTCTCTATAATATCGAAGGTCTGGATTTTTTCAAAACATTGAGGTGGAATTCTATAATCTTTGTCGATAGCTATAGGAAAAACATCTACTGTATATTCACAAGAGTCTTGAAAAAAAGAAATAAGTGCCTCGGAATATTCTTGGTCACACCGATTAAAAAATATAATAGAATCATCGTTATTCAGTTGGGTAGATCGTAAAGCTCTAATTTTAAGTAATGGAACAGCATCTACATGCTCCAGAAGCTCTTCGAGACACTTTTCATAGAATTGAATTGCATTATCAGTACTATCGATAGTCAATTCAGGGTGCAAAAAATATATCGTCATAATCCTCCGCCTCCTAACTATGCTTATCTGTGGGCTGCACGCCTTTCAACCAACTATCTATTTTAATGTAAGATTTGGAAGACTCATGTACCCATAAAGTCATAATACTAGTATTTTTTATTGTATCCTTAGTAAGGTAATTATATAGACCAAGATATTCTTGACCATTGTACTGTTCCGAAGTTTGCGGCAGTTCACTAATTGGCATAATTGCCACGTTTCCATTAATGCCATCAAAATAGCCCAACTCCCAAGGCATCCATTTTGAGTTTGTTGTATTAATAGAAGTTGCATAAAATAGACACTTACATTTATTCATCCTCGTGCGCAACAATCGAGCTGTTTCTTTATTGACACTACTTCTATTTAATTGACGATCCACGATCCAATCAACATAGACGCTAAAGCCAAGATCTTCAAGCTCTTCCTTTAACCCCAGTATAATCTTATCGTCTGAATAGCTATGAGAAAGAAAAATATCAAATTCCTGCTCTAACGTAAAACTCGCAGTAGCACTTTCTAGTATCGTGGAAGCGGATTTTCCGAAGCTTTTCTGAATAACTTTATCAGCCTTCGCTAGTAGATCTCGCTTATTAAAGAACGACATTTCATTCGATCCTCCTTAATATATTTCCAGACTTATATTTTCAGAATAATTTCGAATTCCTCATATCTATCCCTTATCTATCCCTTTAAATTCAATACTTCTCCTAAAATAAGATAAGTATTCAAAAATAATGCTCTCGCCTCTTTTTCAGTCACTTCACTATGTACCCCAGTAGAAACTCTTTCATATAAGTTTGAAAGGTTCTGTCTCAACTTCTTCTTCTGTGAAGTACTGTCACAGTTTAAATGAATGAAAGCATTGATTCTATTTTGGTATTTATCCGCTTTTAATGAAAGTATGTTCCCTCCGATTTCCATTGTTTCATCGGAAGGAGCAAAGATACTATCCGCAAATGAATCAATAATTCTTCGACAAGTCATAAGTGCCTGACTCACAGCTTCTGGAGTATTCTCAGAAAGGCGATCAACCACTGAAGGAATTTGTTCTAAAACAGAACCACAATACTCAGCGATTAATGAATCAACTTCATTTTTATATTGATCGAAAATGCTTTCACTTAAGCTATCAAATATTTTTGTGTAATATACCTCGGATACAAATTTATGTAGCAACCCCCACACCCTACTACGTACACCGCTTAATTTAGGAATTATATTACCAACTAAGCTTATTGATTCAGTCATATGTCTAACTGCTAATAGTGCTCTATCACCACTAGTATCCGGTATTCTCATAACACTAAGTTTTAATTTTTGTGACTCTATTAATGCCTCTATTTGTGCTAAAGGTCCATAATAAGCCTTCCCCTCTTCTTTATTAATCCAACGTCCAGTCATATTCAAATACTTTTTTGCTATAGAATCAGAATTATTGTAACCTTGGACTTCATAACTCAACCAAGATCTTATCTCCTCAGTACCAACGTATCTTGAGAGTCTAGTCACCTTAAGTATCAACGCTTCACCTGTTAATCTATTAAGTTCGAGATCATCTAATAATTCTTTTGAAAGCTCTAATATATGATTTGATTTACTCTCTACAGACATTTTGTCCTCTTCCCCTTTATTATTCATTTGCTAAAATCCTTATACTGTCTGATCGAACTAATCTTTCTCAAGAATACTTCCACCTTCTCAACCTATCATCCAACGACACCCCATTAATCAACTTGATATTCAGCCTATCTGCAGCCTTCTTTCGCCGCCTTCGTGAAATTACTCGTTGTCACAATCCAAGCATCATAACAGCCATGAACCTGCTTACCGGCCTTTAACCGCAATACAATGTCATTTCCGACATCCTGCTTCCAGCGCTTACATTGCACGGCAATTTTATACCCCTCTTTGCCTTTGAGGATCAAATCCACTTCATGATCGCCGGAACCGCCTACTCGTTGTACAGTATAGCCTTGATCTATGTAATACAGCTCCATTAACCTCTCAAAATCAGTACCGGATAATGTCCTAACATTTGCTTTTAGAATCTGCGCATCACTCAACTTCTTCATCGGTGTCTTTGCCGAAATGTTGTGAGCGCTACTCTTAGCTTTGGTTGTGCTAACTCGCCTTACTCCACCCACCGTGCCGGCGGATTTCCTTTCCATCTTCTCCCTTCGCCGCTTACGCGTCCACGTACCGCCGAATATTTCACCGAGAATAACGGAACCAAACAGGATTCCCAAGAAAAATCCCCAGTGCAACCCAGGAATGCTAAAATAAATGCCCAAACCTCCAATAATAAACAGTCCACGCAGGAAATAAGCTACCTGCTTAACTTCTGCGTAATACGCTTTAGCCATAATTGTATCCATCCCATGTTGTAGTAAAACCATTCGATCCATTCAAAGGACCATATACCCAAATTTTCCGACAATAAAATTGATTTTTCTTCTAAAACTTCTATAATTCCGGTTAGATTCTCTCTACTATATCATAAGTTTGGTGGAATTTGGTACGGAAAACAGGCCCACAGATAAGTCTGTGGGCCTACAAATCGTTGACTATAAGTTTTAGTGTTAAATTCATAGGCTTGCCATTCTTTTGATGGACCTCAGTAATTCGAATCAAGTTATTCATCTATCAAAAAATTTATTCTTCTATCAAGCGCCGTCAGCTTAATCTGCCTTTTATGATCAGGGTCCTGATTATACACAAACTTAAAAAACTGACGGACCTCTCTTTTAGTAGAGATATTCTCTTTCACACACAAAAAGCATAAATCCTCTAGAGTATCCTGTACGATTAATCCCGGAGTAAGGGCTTCATCTGAACCCACAAGCAACTGCTCGTCCTGTATTACTTCTCTAATATCATAATCGTTACTACATATATAGCCAACCGACAGGAATATCGCTGCTGCCAGAGAATGAATTTCACCTGTATCGCTCGTTCCTTTTATACGTCTGCCCTGAAGCGTTTTCTTCTCGTCGAGTCGCTTGAAGCCTTGCTCAATATATTTAACAATTCGTTCGTAGATTGGAAATTCATCATCTGTTATCTGCTCTGGATCGTTTGGATCGAAGAAGATCCATTTCCCTTTATCAATATATTCCAGCACAATCTTTTTATTGGATTGGATTAATATTTCAGCCAAAACTTCAGAGTGAACGTACAGTGTATCGTATAGTTCATCCAGCCAGCTCAGTATGTCACTTTTTTGGTAAGTCACAGCGAAATTAATAATATTGGCATCAATAAACACATGTGCATTGCGCCTCGTCATTCTTCCTTATCCTCTGAGGCTTCAGTAGTCGTCATCAGCGTTAATGCAGCCTCCTGATATTCCCTGGCTTGCTCTGGAGCGATATGCGCCAAGAGGTTAGCCGCCTCTAAGGATGAGAGCTTCCCTTGCTCAAGAACAGATGCAACAACATTAGTATATCTTTCAAAAGACTCCTCGGTGTACGCTTCATCAAACGGACTGGTTGGCAATGAAGACGCACTGCGCTGCTCTTTCCATTCTGTATCCGTCAGCTTCAATACTTCTGTAGAGATAGGCAGCTCTAATTCATTCACTCGTCTGGCAACAGCCTCATATGGGACAGAAGCCATATCTGCAATCATCAAAATCGCTTTCGGCTCTTTGAACTTCTTCTTAAGCTTCGGCCATACCAAGCGAATAATCTGCCTAGGCATCATGAGAGCCGCTGCAAATCGATCTGCTGCCCGTTCGACATCCAGCTGCTGAGGTAATAGTTGTTCAAAATTCAGAACATGCCAAAGCTCATGTGCAGCAGTATAATAACGGGTTCTCAATGGCTGATAAGTATTAAGCATTACATATTTATCATCGTCAAAACTAACAGTAGCACCAAAAAAAAGAGGGTCCGGGATATTTTGATAAATCACAGAGGCATGTTCCCGCAATTTTTCTTCGACTCCCGACCCAATAAAGGTTAGCGCTCCAATCTGTTCAGTCAGCACTTCATATGCAAAGTTTTCACCCATTTGTTCAGACTGCTGTTTTATGGAGGGCATTATCGTCCGACCTCCACATATTCCTTTTCCAAATGACGGCTATTCTGAATAGCAGTCATTAAAATATTCAAATGCCGTTTAGCAATTCGCGAATCCGCATTTCCCCTTAAACTTAGGGTATATTCCTTTTCTTCCGCTTGTTCAGGAGCCAGTAATTGTTCTATAGTAATTCCCATCACACCGGCGACTTGCACCATACGTTTAGGCAGGAACTGACGCTCACCGCTCAGAATATGCCCCATCAAAGCCTTGCTAACCTTGATTTGATCAGCAAGCCACTGAATGGACCTGCCGTTCTCCGCCATCCATGATTTCACCTTCACAATTGCCGCCTGATTCATTTCATTAGCCATCCGAAGCATACCCCCAACTAGAAATGTCACGACATCAATGTCTGTATTTATTATACGTCAAAATAAATTCGATGTGTAGACGAATACAAATTATATATTAACCGTCTACAAAATTTATAAACATCTTATTAAAAGCAAAAAAAGAACGGCATCTCTGCCGTTCTTCATGTGATGGACTCTCAGGGGCTCGAACCCTGGACAAATAGATTAAGAGTCTACTGCTCTACCAACTGAGCTAAGAGTCCGTATGAAATTGGTGGAGCCAAGGGGGATCGAACCCCTGACCTCATCGCTGCCAGCGATGCGCTCTCCCAGCTGAGCTATGGCCCCATATTTTTTACAATTTTACTAATTTAGAATTACAATATGTATTCTAAAATCTGATCTGAGCGAGAAGATCAAGTCGCTTATTCATCAATGTGTTTCGTAGGCGACTTCTATATAATACAGAAATCTGCTTTCAGTGTCAACACTTTTCCGAAATTAATTTTGATACAACTCCACCCGGGAACTGACCTCTCAACCTCAAGGCCAGCCCCACTACCCCAATCGAATCCTTCACTTCTAAGCGGTGAAGCTTACAGCCCGTCCAGCTCCTCAGTCTTGGACAGCAGTCCCTTCAGTTCCTTCATGAACATGTTAATGTCCTTGAACTGGCGGTACACGGACGCGAAGCGGACGTAGGCTACCTCGTCGACAGGGTAGAGCTGCTCCATGACCAGCTCGCCGATCTGGCGGCTCTCGATCTCGGCGAGAGCGATGCCGCGCAGGCTTTTCTCCACCTCAGATACGATGACCTCCAGGCGCTCTACAGGGACCGGACGCTTCTCGCAGGCACGGATCAGGCCACGGAGGATTTTATCACGGCTGAACTCTTCACGGCTGCCGCCTTTTTTGATCACAATCAGGGGGGTCTCTTCAATCATCTCGAAGGTGGTGAAACGACGGCTGCACAGCTCGCATTCCCGCCTGCGGCGGATGGACTTATTCTCATTGGCCGGGCGCGAGTCCAGGACTTTGGTATTGGTGTGGTCGCAGTAAGGACATTTCATAAGCTTCTTCACTTCCTCATCATTAGAATGGTCAGGCCCCGCCCCTTGATACACAAGGGCTATGCGGGCATCATTTAATTTCCAGAAAACACCGTTTATTTGTTGTTATGAATCTGACATGTCCGGCACATAATACAGTTACCAACCGATAGGAGGTGAACAGCAATGAGCCAAAATAACAACTCCAATAACCTGGTAGCTCCAAACTCACGCGGTGCCTTGGAACAACTGAAATATGAAGTTGCCCAGGAACTAGGTATCACCCTCTCCCCAGACGGATACCAAGGCAATAAAACTTCTTACGAAAACGGTTCGATCGGTGGTTACATCACTAAACGTCTTGTAACCCTGGCTGAACAGCAATTGGCAGGTCAGTACAAATAATAACCTGCTAAGCGCGACATAAGCTTGCCTAAGAAGTATCGAACGGCCTCCGGCCGTTTGATGCTTCTTTTTACATAACAGCAGCAGAAGTAACAAACACCCTAAAACTCACTGTAGAGCTCGGTGTATTGATCATAATAATAAATTACACGCTGCACGTAGTGACGCGTCTCACCGAACGGAATGTCCTTCACAGAGGCTTCTGTTCCGTCCCATTGCCCTTCATCCAACCAGCTCTGCACCTTACCAGGCCCGGCATTATAGGCGGCTATGACCGCTATACGGTTGCCGTCGAACTGCTTGGACAGCGTAGACAAATACCAGGTGCCCAGTTCAATATTGGAGGAGGGCTCTTCCTTCAGCCGCTCCAGCGACACGTCGGGGAGCTTGGCCTTTTCGAGCGCCCACTTGGCGGTATCCGGCATGAGCTGCATGAGCCCGAGTGCGCCTTTTTTGGATTCGCGGCCGGTCTTATAATTGGTCTCCACACGGATGATGGACGCCACCAGAAATGGGTCCATCTCATACGTCTGGCTGTGCTGGCGGATCTCTGCTTTATAATAAATGGGATAAAACCATGACATCCAGTTGGAACCAAGAAACAGGATCGCGGTGAAGCCGATGAACAGCAGCAGCAGAACTCTTTTTTTACGCAGCCACTTCATCATATCAGGCCCAGCCTGTCCCACAGCCGGGCAACCTGAAGCTCTGCAGACTCCAGATCACCGCTATTGTCGATCACAAATGTTGCTTTCCTGCGCTTCAGTTCAATATCCATCTGGGACCTCAGCCGGTCCTCCGCCTGTTCCAGCTTCATTCCGCTGCGCTCCATGAGGCGGGCTAACTGCACCCTCCTCGGAACATAGACCACAATAATCTGATCAAACAAGGAATCCAGCTCTGATTCGTAGAGCAGCGGAATGTCCACAATGACGAGACGTTGCGGATTCTCCTGTTCAAGCGCATACATCCTGTCCTTGATCTCCCTGCGGATTGCCGGATGGGTCAGGTTGTTCAGTGTCTTAAGCGCCTCCGGGTCCCGGAAGACAATCTCGCCAAGACCTGCCCGGTCCAACGAACCGTCAGGCAGCAGGATGCGGTCTCCAAAAGCCTCCACCGCTGCCGCCAGCACCGGGTGTCCGGGGAGCATCACCTCTCGGGCGATGACATCGGCATCCACCAGCGCAGCTCCCTTGCGGACAAACAGTGCAGACACGGTGCTTTTTCCCGAAGCGATGCCTCCGGTTAAGCCTATAATCATGTACTCACCTCATAATAACTTCATTATACCCATTACAATTAATAATATCGCGGGCAGCGCAGCGGCATGCTTCATCCAGTAGCTGCCTGATAATCTCAGTCCTGTCTTCATCCCCATCAGCAGAAAGGTTCCGCTGAATACAGCGATCATCAGCGAGGTGGACCACGGGCTGAATCCGAGCAATGCTGCACCAAGACCGGCTCCGAAGGCATCCAGCGACAACGCGATCCCCAGAATCATGGCTTCCATGGAGGAGATGCTCCCCGAGGCATCCATATCCGCAGAAGATGGTGTGCGGAGAATCTGTATAACCACGCCCAGATGGCGAAGCTCCAGCGAGAATACGGCCGGCTTCAGCTCTGTCTCAGCAAGTTGTGCGGCAGCAGCCGTCTCCTGCCTGGTCTCCTGCCCCAAATAGCCTTTATCGGCTGCCGGCGCAGGCTCTTCCTGCTCCTTCTCCTTCTGCGTCAGCATCTGGAACAGGGACCAGCAGCCCATTAAGACGAGAATAACCGCTCCGACACTGGAAGCGGCATTCGGGGAGACTACCTTGGCCAGCAGCACGCCGACCTGCATAGAACCATAAA
The DNA here is from genome assembly GCF_038000365.1 of Paenibacillus sp. FSL R7-0333. Lineage (NCBI taxonomy): Bacteria > Bacillati > Bacillota > Bacilli > Caryophanales > Paenibacillaceae > Paenibacillus > Paenibacillus sp. FSL R7-0333. The sequence goes on along the minus strand of NZ_JBBOBZ010000001.1, from coordinate 2,144,220 downwards.
TGACGACCCCTGAACAGAGCGAGATAATGATAATGGAGAGCAGGGGAATTTTCATTTTACGCAGTCCATATGTAATGCCTACACCAAATCCATCCAGACTAAGCGCAAACGCAAGCAACAGCAGTGACAACAATGGGCTAAGCACCCGCAATCCCTCCCGTGAAGAACCGGAGCCGGTGGATTAATGATCCTTACCAGAGCTCCGTTTCGCCATAATCAGCAATCTTCACACATTATATGGGCGGGACGGGCAGGAAGTGCCTGCCTTTATACATAACGGTTATAACTCAGATGTAACTAGCCCGGAAACGGGCTGTAAATGCAGCGCTGACTCTAAATAAATATTAAAGAATCAGTACAGGTACCGGCTGGCAGCTGGGACAATAATGCGTTCCCCGTCCGCCGACCACACTCTTCTCAATCAGCGTGCCGCAGTTGGCACACGGCTGATCCTTGCGTCCGTAGATCTTGTGCTGATCCTGGTAGCTCCCGCTCTCCCCCTGGCCGTTGACATATGACTTCACGGAGGAGCCTCCGGCATTCACTGCTTCCGTCAGTGTTGCGACAATAGCATGATGCAGTCTGGCCAGCTGATCCTCCGAGAGGGACTTCGCGGTCTCCTCCGGGTGGATGCCTGCACGGTGCAGGGACTCATCTACATAAATATTGCCGATACCTACTATATATTCCTGATTGAGCAGCAGCGGCTTGATCTTGGTGCTCCGCTTGGCGACAATCTCCTTGAACCGTTCCAGCGTGAAATCGGCATCCAGCGGCTCCTGCCCCAGCTTGTTCAGCGGCTTCAGCTGCAGATCCTCTCCCGGCTGGAACAGATGCATCGTCCCGAACTGGCGCACATCCGTATAACGCAGCTCCGTCCCATCTGTGAAATGGAAAATAACATGCGTATGCTTGTCCAGCAGCTCGCCCTCACGGTACACCCCGTAACGGCCCTCCATCCGCAGATGGGAGACCATCACCAGCCCGTCAAATACGAAACGCAGGAACTTGCCTCTGCGCTCAACCGTTACCACTGTATGGCCTGCCAGCATATGGGCAAAGGCCTGAATATCATCCGGGCGCTGAATTATCCGCGGCAGCCGGACGGTGACATGCTCTATCTGCTTGCCTGTAATTAACTCATTAAGTGTTCTTCTGACTGTTTCGACTTCCGGCAATTCCGGCATCATGGCTCACCTCCACTCCATTATACCGGATATCTGCCATGTGCGGGGAGCCTATTTCGCTTCGTACCAGTTGCTGCCATAACTTACCTCTGCCTTGAGCGGAACAGACAGCTGCAGCGCTCCGGCCATCACCTCGGGCAGAAGCTGCTTCATTTGCTCCAGCTCCTCCTCCGGCACCTCAAACACTAACTCATCGTGTACTTGGAGCAGCATTCGGCTCTTCAGGCCGCGCTCATGCAGCGCCTTATCCATATGAACCATGGCCAGCTTGATAATATCGGCAGCGGTTCCCTGGATCGGCGTATTCATCGCCGTACGTTCTGCGAAGGAACGCAGATTGAAGTTCTTCGCATTGATCTCCGGCAGATAACGGCGGCGTTCCAGCAGAGTAGTAACATACCCCTGCTTCCGGGCCTCGACTACGATATCATCCATGTAACGGCGCACACCTTGGAACACCTCGAAATACTGCTCAATGAACCGGGCCGCTTCCTTACGCGGAATGTTCAGGTTCTGAGACAGCCCGTAATCGCTGATGCCGTACACAATGCCGAAGTTAACCGCTTTGGCAGAGCGGCGCATATTGCTGTCCACACTCTCCGCAGGAACGCCGAATACGTCCATGGCGGTCTTAGTATGAATATCCATATCCTCGACAAAAGCTTCCTTCATCCGCTCATCGCCCGAGATATGCGCCAGCACACGCAGCTCGATCTGCGAGTAATCCGCCGCCAGTATCGACCAGCCCGGCTCGGAGGGCACGAACACCTTACGGATCTTGCGGCCCTCTTCGAGCCGGATCGGAATATTCTGCAGGTTCGGGAACTGGCTGCTTAGCCGGCCCGTGGCCGCAATCGTCTGCCGGTAGAAAGTGTGTACCTTGCCGGTCTCCGGCGAGATTTCCTTCATCAGACCTTCAACATACGTGGATTGCAGCTTGGCAATGGTACGGTATTGCAGAATCAGGCGCACAGCGTCATGATAAGGCGCAAGCTTTTCCAGTACCTCGGCATCCGTCGAATACCCGGTCTTCGTCTTCTTCACGACCGGCAGACCGAGCTTCACGAACAGAACCTCGCCCAGCTGCTTCGGAGAATTAAGATTGAATTCGGTTCCGCAAGCGGCGTAGATCTCAGTGACCAGCCGGGAGATCTGGGCTTCAAATTCCTTGCCGAGCTGGACGAGATCATCCTTGTTTACAGCAATCCCCTGCTTCTCCATATCGGCGAGAATCCGTGACAGCGGCATCTCCAGGTCCTGGAACAGACCGGTCATGTCCGTCTTGTCCAGCTCCACCTGCTGCTTCTGCACAATGCCTAGCACGGTCGCACTCTTACGGGCGACATGCTCACCGAGAATCTTAAGCTCAGGGATTCTGTATTTGGCCCCTTTGCCGAAGACATCCTCATCCGGCGACAAGCGGGGCAGGCCGTATTTCGTGGTCAGGTCATTCAGATTCTGGCTGGCTTCGGTCGGGTCCAGCAGGTAGGCGGCAAGCTGAACATCGTTAGCGGCTCCGGCAAAAGCAAGCCCCTGCCAATGCAGCGCCAGATCGGCACGGTGCAGATCATACCCGCTCTTCGGCGCCTGCCCGTCACCGAGCCAGTCACGCAGGGGTGCTGCCGCTTTACTCTTCAGCAGGGCAAAAGGCACAAAATAATGCTGCTCCGGCGAAGACAGCCCCAGACCGATCACTTCGGCACGGTGCGGGTTCTCCCCGTTAGATTCCACATGCAGGGCGGAGATGCCCGGCAGTGCCTGAACCAGCTCGCCTATTCCGGCTTCGTCAACAATTGTAATATTAAGCTCTGCGGCTTCCACCACGGGGGAACCCATCAGGCTGCCGTCCGCCGCATGTGAATAGGCGCTCAGCGACAGGCGCTCCAGCAGCGAGCGGAATTCCAGCTTGGCGAGCGCAGGCCCAGCCGTGTCCGTGTTAATCCCGCTGAAGACCATATCCTCCCACGTATGCTCAAGCGGAACCTCGCGGTAGATCGTCGCCAACTTTTTGCTCATGACGGCGCTGTCCGCGTGCTCTTCCAGCTTCTCTTTCATCTTGCCCTTCAGCTCACCGGTTCCGGCCAGCACGCCCTCCACCGATCCGAACTGCTGGAGCAGCTTAAGCGCTGTCTTCTCCCCGACTCCCGGCACCCCGGGAATATTGTCGCTGGCATCGCCCATCAGCCCCTTCAGATCAATGATCTGCTCTGGGGTAAGATCATATTTGTCACGGATCTGCTGCGGCCCGTAGAGCTCCACTTCCGTTACTCCCTTGCGCACCAGTGCGATGGTGGTATGCTCGGAAGCCAGCTGCAGCATATCCTTATCCCCGGACACAATCATCACCTGACGGCCGGCGGCATCCGCTTCCCTGGAGATGGTGCCGATAATATCGTCAGCCTCGTAGCCTGCAATCTCGAATTGCGGAACCCCCAGACCCTTCAGCAGCTCCTTGAGCAGCGGGAACTGCTCGGACAGCTCCGGCGGGGTCTTCTGGCGCCCGCCTTTATACTCCTCATAGCCTTCATGCCGGAAGGTAATCTTCCCCGCGTCGAAGGCTACAATCATATGTGTCGGTTTATGCTCCTCCAGCAGACGCAGCAGCATCGTCGTGAAACCGTATACCGCATTCGTCTGCTGTCCCGCTGTATTCGTCAGCGGCGGCATGGCGAAGAACGCCCGGTAAATGATATTATTTCCATCAATGAGTATCAGCTTGTCCACACTAGCACCTCGCCTTTTTCTTGCTTTCTCCTTACATAGTAACATATGCTCCGCACCAAGACGAAATGGCTCTGCCACGAATCGCCGCTTTATGCCAAAATAAAAAACAAGCCCCCGGAATGAAGGCTTGCCTCTGGCAGTCTATACTGTTATTGGTTCAAATCCGGACGTTTACCTGTAACCAGATACACTACACTCTCGCCAATATTCGTGGCATGATCGGCAATCCGCTCAATGTAACGGCCAACCAGTGTGAGCAGCATCGCCTGATTCACTGTCTCAGGCTTCTGAACCATATAAGTGTACAGTTCGTTAATCATCGCGCTGTACAGGCCATCGACCTGATCGTCATCCTGCGCCATTTTGTAGGCCAGATCCGTATTCTCGTCCAGATAAGACTGAATAGCCTCCGTGGTCATGATCGTAACAAGCTCAGCCATGCGCGGAATATCCACAAGCGGCTTAATCAGCTGCTGTCCCTGGATGCGCATCGTTACCTTGGCTACATCCAGTGCCAGATCGCCCATACGCTCCAGATCGCTGGAGATTTTGAAGGCTACAATAATGCGGCGCAGGTCCTTCGCCACCGGCTGCTGGGTGATGATCAGCCGCGAGCCGATCTCCATAATCCGGTCTTCCATAGCGTTCAGCCGCAGGTCCGCTTTGACAATCTCCTGCGCCCGTACCGTATCAAGGGTCTGCAGGGCCAGTATCGCACCGTCGAGTGCATCCGTTACATGCTCGCCCATCTGCTGCAGCAGGGAGCGCAGTTCTTCCAGATCTTTATCGAATTCTTTTCTGCGAATCATATCGAAAGTGATCCTCCTCACAAACATTTGGTCATATCGGGTGAACAAGAGTGAACCTTAGACTTACGAATCAGCCATTCTTAGCCAAAGCGGCCGGAAATATAGTCTTCTGTGCGGGAATCCTTAGGGTTCGAGAACAGCAGCTCCGTGTCCGCAGCCTCCACAATAACACCGTTCAGGAAAAATACAGTGCGTCCCGATACCCGGGCGGCCTGATGCATATTATGCGTGACCATTACAATCGTATACTTATCCCGCAGCTCCTGGACCAGCTCCTCAATCTTGAGTGTGGACACCGGGTCTAGCGCTGAAGTCGCCTCATCCATCAGCAGAATATCCGGCTGTACGGCAAGGGCTCTGGCAATACAGAGACGCTGCTGCTGGCCTCCGGACAGACTTAAGGCCGACTTTTTGAGGAAATCCTTCACTTCCTCCCAGAGTGCAGACTGGCGCAGACTTTGCTCTACCAGGACATCCAGCTCGGCTTTGCTCTTCACACCGTGCAGACGCGGGCCATAAGCCACGTTATCATAGATCGACTTGGGAAAAGGATTGGGCTGCTGGAACACCATCCCCACCTGCTTGCGCAGACTCTCCACTTCAATCTCGTCGCTGTAGATGTTTTTGCCGCCGATATTCACTTTACCTTCAATACGTGTTCCGGGAATCATGTCGTTCATACGGTTAAGGGTACGCAGCAGTGTGGATTTCCCGCAGCCGGAAGGTCCGATAAACGCAGTCACCTGCTTCTCCGGAATCTGCAAATCCACCTTCTTCAGGGCATGGAATGACTCATAGTAGAGATCTAGCTTCTCTATGTCAATGATGGATTTCATTAGTTTCTGTTGTCTCCTTCTCATCATCTTCGTTCCCCATGATAAGCTTTCAGTGTAAATAGAGCTCCAGAGAATTGTTAACGCAGTGTAAAAATCCTTGTACAGTTAGACAATGCCGGAGGAGAAGAAGCTTATCTTGTGAGAAAAGAACACCGTCATGTTAAATGACCGGTGTTCTCTTCTTGTTGACAACCAGCTTGTAGCCCACGCCGCGGATGGAATCGATATGCACGGATTCAGGGTCAAGCTCCAGCTTCTTGCGCAGGGAGCTGACATGCACATCGACGGTACGCTGGCCTCCGATATAGTCGAAGCCCCAGACCGCATTCATCAGATCATCCCGTGTCAGGACAACGCCTGGCTTGCGGGCCAGATACAGCAGTACTTCAAATTCCTTCGGCCGCAGATTGATGCTCTGTCCGCCCAGCGAGACTTCATAACGCTCGGGGTAGATCTCCAGCTGTCCGAGAATAATCGTCGATGCAGACACCGCCGTCTCGGGCGGAGCTTCTTCGGCAATACCGGAGATCCGCCGCAGTACAGCGCTGACCCGCGCCAGCAGCTCGGATACGCCGAAGGGCTTCGTAATATAGTCATCCGCCCCGGACTTCAGCCCGCGGACGACATCCTCTTCCGCATTCTTGGCCGTCAGCACAATAACCGGTGTGCGGATGCCTTGTCCACGTAATTTATCCAGAATGTCAATGCCGTTCATGCCGGGCAGCATCAGATCCAGTACGATCAAGTCAAAAGGTTCTCTAGTCGCACGGTCATATCCTGCCGTTCCATGATCCTCCACCGTCACCTCGTAGCCTTCCTGTGTCAGGTTATAAGACAGCAGCCGGGCCAGTGTCGGTTCGTCTTCAATGACAAGCAATCGTTGTGCCATAGGTTCCCCCGTCTTTTCATAGGTTATTAATTTTACAAAACTGCACACATGCACATCATAGCACCACAATGTTAACTTGGTGTAAAATCATAAATTTATTCTCTATTGATCCGTTATGATCCGCAGGGTTATAGATTCTCTTCCTGCAGCAGCGGCAGTTCAAGGATGAACGAGCTGCCGATGCCCAGATCGCTCTCAACGTTAATGGACCCGCGGTGCAGCTCAACCAGATGCTTCACGATGGATAGACCGAGGCCGGTTCCGCCGGAGCTTCTGGAGCGGGCTTTGTCCACCCGGTAAAAGCGTTCAAAGATCCGGGGCAGATCCTTGCGCGGAATCCCCATCCCCGTATCACTGACTGTAAAGCGTACGCTCTCGGTGCCATCCTTCTTCTGGATGCTCACTGCGGTGACTCTGACATTCCCCCCGTCCTGGGTGTAGTTGATCGCATTGGAGAGCAGATTCATGAAGATCTGGCGCAGCTTGTCTTCATCTCCCTCAATGAATAGCTCTGCAGGCACATCCGAGCTGAGCGTAATCTTCTTCTTCTCCGCTACCTTGCTGAGCGTTTCCAGCACGGAGTCGAAGAACTCGATGAGATGAACCGGGGAGCATTCCAGCTGAACGCGTTTGGATTCTATTTTGGACAGCTCCAGGATGTCGCCGATCAGGCGGTTCAGCCGTTCGTTCTCATCGTAAATAATCTGCAGGAACGAACGCGCCGTCTTCTCATCTGTAACGCCACCGCCGAGAAGGGTCTCGGCGAAGCCTTTTACCGCAGCGACAGGGGTCTTCAGCTCGTGGGAGACATTGGCGACGAATTCGCTGCGCATTTTCTCGAGCCTGCGGATCTCTGTAACCTCCTGAAGCAGGAACAGCATGCCCCGAGAACAGCCGTCCTGAATCATCGGCACCCCATCCAGACGCACAATCCGCTCCACCGGATTATAGATGCTGCGCTCCTCGTGAATAGGTTCACCTGCGGACACCCCATCATCAATTAGCCGGGTAAGCTCATAATGATGCTTAATCTCCTTGTAGGAATGTCCGGTCATCTCGCTGTGCTTCACATCGAGCAGCCGTTCGGCGGCCCGGTTAAGCAGGGCAATCTCCCCTTCAGCGTTAATCATCACGATCCCGCCGGTCATATTGTCGAGTACGCTCTGCAGCAGGTCCTCATTGTCGCGGATGGTCTTCAGCTGGGCCTGCAGACTGTCGGCCATAGCGTTGATGGCTGTAGCCAGCTGGCCGATCTCATCCTTGCGCTTCATCGGCACCCGGGCATCGTAATCGAGATCAGTAATTCGCCGCGCCACTCTGGTGATCTGCTCCAGCGGTGAGGTCATACTGGAAGCCACCTTGTAGCTCACCAAGGTTGCGGCAATGAACAGCAGCACCAGCCCCCCTGCCATGATCATCCACGCCCGGTTCAGTCCTTCGGATACGGTATCGAGCCCCATCGACAGCCGGATATACCCGTCAAAGCCCTGATCGGAGGACACGGAACCCGCCACATACATCATTTCACGGTCTAATGTATCGCTGTAACGGATCGCCCGGCCAATCCCTTCCTTCGCAGCCAGCAGCTCCTCTTCGCGGGTAGAGTGGTTGTCCATCTCACGCGGATTCTTCTCCGAGTCCCCAATGACCCGGCCTTGCTTCGTAATGAAGGTGACACGTGATCCGGTCAAGACGGATATCCTCTCTGCCTGTTCTGTATAGTAGTTCAGGGCATCCGGGCTGCTGGTATCCATGAATGAGAAGGTGCCGGAGAGCAGCTTTATTTCCCGGGACATGTTCTCTTCCAGCACGGAAATATGCGAGTCCTTGAACAGCTGAGCCATGGTGATCCCGGCCCCGGTCATTGATATTCCTATCAGTGCCATAAGTATGATGGTAAGTCGAATGCGGAATGGTTTCATCTGCGGCGGTCCTCTTCCCTCGTGTTTATGTCCATGAGAACACTCTACCTGCATTTTCGGCAAAATACCAGTTCTGGCGGCGATTATCAACGGGGTGTAAAATGTGGGCTCAGCGGGATGCGGGGGCTGGGAGGAAGCGCCAGGGAGGATTGGGATATTAAGTCGAGGGAGGAGCGGTGTGGGAGTTCTAATGGACGCTCCGCAAACGGACCGTTGTGGGAGTTCTAATGGACGCTCCGCAAACGGACCGTTGTTCCGATCGCTGTTGTGTCCAGATTTTTATTATTTTTACCTGATCGGTGAAAATCCGGACACAAAGGCGAACGCTACCGCTTCTCCACAATCAGTCCGCCCGCTACGCTGTTTGAGTGGTGAGAGATACAGGAAAACCCTGCATACCTTAGGCCCTCGAACATATCCAGCACACTCAGACCTACGCCTGCCCATTGTATTCGGTTTTTGCATACATTCAGCCCATACACCTCGCACACGCACATTGTGTTCGGTTTTTCGACTACAATCGGCCCTTGCACCTAGCACGTGCGCATTGTAATCGGTTTTTCGATTACATTTGGCTCGTTTACCCCCGACCGGCGCATTGTGATCGGTTTTTCGATTACATTTGATCCGCTTACCTCGCCACCGCGCATTGTAATCGGTTTTTCGATTACATTTGGTCCGCTCACCCTGCCGCTGCGCATTGTGATCGGTTTTTCGATTACATTTGATCCGCTTACCTCACCAACCAGAAAACGCCCTCCTAAATGGCGACCGCACCATTTAGAAAAGGCGTTACTGCTAGTTACTTACAAGCTACAAGTGCTACTGATCCTTCCAGCGCTGCACACTTAGCGTCACTGTCTGTGCTCCGCCTGCCGGTGTGAGCGTCCGGTTCGCAATGTCCGCCCCGCTGGATGCGGTCTCTACCGTGCCCCAGCTTCCGCGCGTCAGCTTATACGTCACGGCGCTGCCTGCCGGAAGGCTCAAGGTGATGGAATAGACGCCGTCACTGCCACGGGTCAGCAGATAGGCTGCATCTGCCGCATTCCAGCTGTTGAACGAACCCGTCAGATAGACCGGAGCATTCGCCGGAGTGGACCCCGGTACGCTAACCCGGAAGGTTACGCTATCAGCCTGCGGTTCCCCGGAGGTCAAGCTTCCCCCAACCAGACTGGAGCTACCGGTGCCAAAATGATAGTTATTCCCGCCATTGTTATCCCAGGTGCCGCTGCCGTTATTGAAGGCTGCGGTTAGTCCTGTGGCAGTGCCAAGCGGAATGGTAATGGACTTGTAGCCGCTGAAAGTAGAGGCCTGCATCTGCACACCCGGTGAAGTCGTCCAGGTTGTCGCCCCATCCAGCTTGTAATGGATATACGAATTACTGAAAGCTGTATTCTTGTAATATATCGTCGCGGTGTTGCCCGCCGGAGTGGCGGTTGGCACAGGTGTCGCCGTTGGCGCTACGGTCGGTGATGCTGTTGGAGCTGCGGTCGGCGCTACAGTTGGTGTAGCAGTCGGTGCTACGGTTGGTGCCACCGTAGGCGTCACGGTCGGTGTCGCTGTTGGTGCTACGGTTGGTGTAGCCGTCGGCGTTGCCGTTGGCGTCACCGGACCGCCTGCCTGGATATTGCCTGTAGGCGTATAGGTCCAGGTACCGGTGCCGAACAGATAATTACTGCCGCCATTGCTGTCCCAGGTGCCGCTGCCGTTATTGAAGCAGGCTTCGAGCTGGGTGGCTGCGCCGATGTTAATGGTGATTTTGTTATAGCCCGCTACCTCAGCGGCTGGAATAGCCACACCCGGAGATGTCGTCCAAGTCCCGCCCACCGGGCGGTAATGAATATATGGATTGGTGTAACCCTGCTTGTAGTAGATCGTCACACTGTTACCGGCAGGGGTAACGATCAGAGCGGCTGCGCTGAAGGCCGACAGATTCATGGCGGCATCATACGCTTTTACCGTATAAGAATAATTAGTACTGCCTACAAGTCCGTTATCTGTAAAAGAGGTCGTAGCCGAAGTCCCGATCTTCACTCCATTGCGGTAGATTTCGTACCCGCTCACCCCGACATTATCGGTGGAAGCTGACCAGGACACCAGCGCGCTGGAGGCATTCTGTACAGTTGCCGTTACATTTCCCGGAACACTTGGTGCTTGCGTATCGGTTACCGGCTGTGTTTTGGAGTAGATTTTGGCCGAATTGGCACTTAGAGTAACTGTAATTTGTTTTCCGGTAACACCGCCTGCCTGCACGGTCACAGTATCGGAGGGGTTCAACTGGTTCACCAGAATCGTACCTGCGGTTAGTGTGCTCTCGGCGCGCAGCGGCAGCGTTACCGTCTGTGATCCGCCGGATGCATTACTGAATGCGGAGATGACCTCCTGGCCGACATTCGTTCCGCTGTCAATCCGCCGGGAGAAGGCGTACAGATTCTGTGCGGACCACATTTCGCGCTGGGTGCCGGTGCGCAGGGCCGGGTTGTTTTTGCGGATCTCATTGAGCTTGGCTACATGCTTGAAGGTACTGGCATTCTCATTGAAATAATTCTCCAGCACATTGCCGCCTGCATCCCGCTTCACCATCGACCAGCGGTTCCACGTATCAGCGATGCCGCCCGTCATGATCTGCCCGTTGCCATTGCCCTTGTTCTGCTCCGTTCCCTGGAAGACCACAGGCGTTCCACGCACGGTGAAAATAAAGGACAAAGCATTCTGCAGCTTCTCAACACTGCCCCCGGCCTCGGTCAGGAAGCGGTTGCGGTCATGATTGTCGATGAAGGTAACCATATGGTTAGCGTTGCCGCCGTAGTAGGAATCTTGAGCCAGGGTGCCTTTAATATTCGCGTCAAAAGACTGCCCGTACGCGAAGCTGTTCAGCACGGAGAAGAACAACGGGAAGTCGAGCATCCCCCACTCCTTATTGGTACCGACCCAGCGGGAGACGAATTCGGCATTGCCGTCGAAATTCTCCCCAAAAGTATTCACGCCCAGTAAATTCTGCAGCTCGCCGATATCGGTCGGCTTCATCAGCTTGGCCGCATCGACCCGGGCGCCGTCTGCCCCCGTATAATCAAACCAGCCCTTAATTGAGCTGAAGATGGCCTGCTTGGCAGCAGGAACATCGAAGTCGATATCATCCAGACCACCCAGATCATGATTCTCCAGATAATCCTGGGCCCACTGATCGTACCGTCCATCGGCAAGCGACCAGTTAATGTCACCGTTGTGGTGATACCAGGCCGGATTATTGAATGGAGCGGCAGGCTGCAAGGAAGGGATATCATAATAAGCCTGGGTGCCCAGCATGTAATCGCCGATGTGGTTGGGAACGACATCGATGATCACCTTAATTCCGAGCGCATGCGCGGAGTCTACGAGCTCTTTCAGCTTTTCTTTGGTACCGAAGTACGGATTGGCCTTATTGGGGTCCTTGACATTGTATCCGTGGTACGCTGTATTCTTCCCGGTTCCGTTGTTCTCACGGTTAGTCATCTGGGGCTCAGCTACCGGTGAGATCCAGATCGCGGTATAGCCCATATTGTGAATATACGGGAGCTTGTCAATGACCCCCTGCCAGTCCCCGCCCTTCATATACCGGAAGTCCTCCTCCGAGTTCTCCCCGTAGCGGATAGCCGCGCCTGTTGCATTATTGGAAGAATCCCCGTCATGGAAGCGGTCAACCATAATCTGATAAATCGTGTCATTCTCGGTTACTGTACCAATACTCGCTGCTTCAGCCCTGGACGGGGGCAGAACGAACATGCTCATCGCGATTGACAGTATCATAGATGTGATTAGAACGGGAACAAGTAGGCGTGTACGTTTACTTTTCATTCCTCATCTCCCTCTCATGTAAACCGAATGCAATACACTTTCAGTAACGAATAAGCTGCCGTCAATAACTTCAATCTTTCTAACATAGGGAAACCGGTTTCCCCACTAAAAATTAACATGTCCATGTATGCGCTGTCAAGACATATAATTTATAACTTTCACAAGCCGCATCCTATAGGGGCTGCCGACTCTGCAAAACATGAAAAAAATATTATTCGGCACAGCTGAATAGCTGTAGGTGCTTTTCAGGAAGCGGTTGTCTCCAGAAAATATAGTGTTAGACTGAAAAATAAAAATGCTGCAATATAAGGGAGCGATATTATAATGAGCCCATCCATTCTGCGGGACGGATTAAGAATCATATCTTCATGTAAAAAAGACACAGGGGATATCTGGCAGGCTCACTTTGGTGCTGCCGCTATTGGCAGTTATTTTTTTATTAAAACGAATAATCCGGCACCAGAGCTTGCCCGACTTGTAGCTTTGCAGACCGAAGCGATGATCCAAAGGATAATTGGGGAGAACGGCATACAACATCGTACCGGCTGTGACGAGCAGCTAGCTGTAACTGCCATTCTTGAGGCCCTCGATACAACGATTGATGAGTTACACTGGGTCGGTCATAATGTGATTTACAGCGCATCGTGTCTGCTCTCCATCCAAGAACTTAAGGGCTGGGGAAGTACAGAGGATCTTGCAGGAATAACCGATCTTATCCGCTCATTTGAGCGGACAATTCCGGGGCGGTCATGGATTGGCTTCTCTGCTTCCGAGGTGAAGAGGATGGAGGTTACAGACGAGGACGGCTTTCCGGTCATCTCGACGCCCGGCGAGCTTTCTTCGCTTGTGCTGGAAGAATTAGCTCATTTCCCTGTCATTTACCGGGCAGAAGCACATCATGATCTGATAGGTCATATGCTGACTTTCTCCCACGCGTTAAACATCCTGTATGACCTTGGCCATGTCTCCTTTTTTCAAAGAGGGTTACCGCCTTTAATGAAATTGATTAAAGTTCTGCGCCACAGCCGTAACCTTGTACCTGGAGAACCCGTCAAGCTGGTTTCACCTGTCGATCATTTGCCCCTGAAGCCGGCTGAGCGTGCGGACGTATTGCCTACCGACATTAAGTTTTGGCAAAAGGACTATAGCGGGCAGGATTGGGATTATGGTCACGTGTTTAAATTCACCCATAGCTTCTATGACCATTTGCAGCGTGTAGAGCACAAGAAAGAGTCGTATATTGAAAAATTCCGGTATACGCTAATTCAATAAGCAGAAACGGCTGCACTGCTCATTTACAGGACAGCGTTCGTATCAGCGGGAAATTAAGGATAAGTTATTGTGTACAACCTATAAATTCATATATTTTAAATTTAAAAACAGCGTCAGTCTATGGACATTACTCTCGTCCATGGCTGACGCTGTTTCTTTGTTTGAGGTCCTGTTACTTAAACACCGGTTCCCGGAACTGGGCCAGCTTGGCGGCGGAATCCTTCTCGACATCGGCATGCAGGCTGTTGCCGTGGGCATCCATGGTCACAATTGCTGCGAAGCCGTCCACCTGTAAATGCCACATCGCTTCAGGAATACCGAATTCCATGAAGTCTACCGCGTTGACCTTCTTGATACATTCTGCGTAATACTGCGCTGCACCGCCGATTGCGTTAAGGTAGACCGCGCCGTGCTCCCCTAAGTCTTTTAGGGTCTTGGGTCCCATACCGCCTTTGCCGATTACGGCGCGGATACCGAACTTCTTAATAATATCGCCCTGATACGGCTCCTCGCGGATACTGGTCGTCGGGCCAGCCGCCTTCACATGCCAGCCTTCATCATCCTTCAGCATGACCGGGCCACAGTGATAGATGACAGCACCGTTCAGATCGACAGGGGTATCGTGATCCATGAGGTACTTGTGCAGGGCATCGCGGCCGGTGTGCATCTCGCCGGAGAGGATCACCACATCGCCGACGCGCAGGCTGCGGATATCCTCCTCACTGATCGGTGTGGTCAGGCGGATCTCGCGCGAGCCGCCTGAGCCGGCGGAAGCTGCCGCAGCCGGTTCAGATGCTGCCTCATTCCCTGAGACGGCCGCATCCGAAGCTGCTTCACCCGTCCCGGATACAATAGCCGGTGCCGCAGGAATCGTAGCATCCTCTGGCACCACGCCGGAAGCTGTCCGGTCTGCCGCAGCTACACCCACAGGTTCAGCAACAGGCTGCGGTGCAGCTTCCCCCTCAACAGATATCCCGGTGCCGCTCTCATACAGCCAATCCTGAATGTCACCGGTAGCCGGATGAACCAGAATGCCCTGGCGGCGGAAGGCCCAGCAGTTGTAGGCTACGGAGACAAAGAAGCTGGCAGGCAGCCTGTTCATTACTCCGATTTTGCAGCCCAGCAGCGTCACTTCACCGCCGAAGCCCATCGTGCCGATTCCGAGCTTGTTGGCATTCTCCATAATGTAATGCTCCAGCTTGCCCAAATCTTCATTAGGATTCACATCCTCAACCTTGCGGAACAGTTGCTTCTTCGCCAGCTCATAGCCCGTGGTACGGTCGCCGCCAATGCCTACACCAATGAATCCTGCGCTACAGCCCTGGCCCTGCGCCTGGTACACGGAATGCAGGATGCACTTGCGGATACCGTCGAGGTCGCGTCCGGCTTTGCCGAGTCCCTCCAGCTCTGCCGGAAGGCTGTACTGGATGTTTTTATTCTCGCAGCCTCCGCCCTTCAGGATCAGCCGGACGTCAATGCTCTCTTCCTCCCACTGCTCGAAGTGAATCACCGGAGTCCCTGCCCCCAGATTATCCCCGCTGTTCTCGCCGGTTAGCGAATCTACGGAATTGGGCCGCAGCTTCCCGTTCTTCGTAGCGCGGATAATTGCGCTGTGAATATCCTTCTTCATCTCTATCTGATTCACGCCCACCGGCGTATGAATGATAAAAGTCGGCATCCCCGTATCCTGGCAGATCGGCGATATTTGCTGCTCCGCCATTCCGATATTCTGCGCTATCGTGGTTAGTGCCAGTCCGGAGCGTGTCGCCCGGTCTTCCAGCGCCCGCCCTCTGGCCACTGCCCGGCGCACATCGCCCGGCAGGTTCGTGGAGGTCTCTACAATCAAATTATAAATGCTCTCTTCAAAATGCTGCATCTTCCTTCAGTCTCCTCTCCATCTGGTTCAAGCGGCCCTAACTCTGGTACAATTAGTTACTATAATAGCACATTAAGCTGCTCATGAAAGGGGTTACTTCAAAATTGAACTACCATTTCTCCGCCTATCTCTACCGGCTGCAATATATCCAGCGCTGGAGCCTCATGCGCAGCACCGCCCCGGAGAACGTGGCGCAGCATTCGTTCCAGGTCGCCCTGCTGGCGCACATGCTGTGCACCATCGGCAATGCCCATTTCGGCCGGTCGCTGAACGCCGACCGCGCATCCACGATGGCGCTGTTCCACGACGCCACCGAGGTCTTCACCGGCGACATCGCTACGCCGGTGAAGCATAACAACTCGCGTCTGCTGTCGAGCTTCCGCGAGATGGAGCAGGTGGCCGCCGACCGGCTGGCGGCCATGATCCCGCCGGAGCTGAGCGCAGTCTATGCGCCGCTCCTGCAACCGCACTCCAGCCCGCCCGGCTCCGAGGATGCCGGACTGCTCCGCTACGTCAAGGCCGCGGATGTGCTGGACGCTTACCTGAAATGCGTCTGGGAAGTCGCCGCAGGCAACCGCGAATTCGCCGCTGCCAGGGAGCAGACTGCCGCGAAGCTGCATGTACTGGAGATGCCTGAGATGGAGTATTTCCTTAAACACATGGCTCCGGGCTTCGAAATGTCGCTGGACGAGCTGTCTTCCAGCGCAAGTCAGGGACAGTCTGCCGGAGAGCCTGAATCTATAGAGTAGATAGAGTACGTTCCGGCCCACGTGCCTTCACTATAGAAGGAGAAGTCAGCACGCGTAGCCTATAACCCTTATACAATGCAAATAACCCGCCATGGCGGGTTATTTGCATATGGTCAGCTTAAGTTAGACTCCTCGGTTAGTCTGATCAGGTTAAGTTAAGCTCGGTTTGCCTAGTCTGGTTAAGTTACATTCAGTTTGGACACATCCAGCTAAGCCAAATCAGCTTGCCTACCTCAAGCCAACCGGCTCGGACAGGATATCCCAGTCCTTGAATACCGGCTGGAGTCCTTGCGAGCGCAGCATCTCGGCCATCTCGTTCACGCTGCGGTTGTCCGAAATTTCAAACTGCGGTGTTCCCCCTTCCAGGGAATGTCCGCCCACTTCGGTGGATACCCCTGCGGACATCTTCGTGATGCCGAGCTGGACCAGATGATCGCGCAGAGCGGCAGGCTCGCGTGTGGATAGTGAGATGCCGGAGCGCGGCAGAAATAGGCGGTAGGCGAGAATGATCTGCACCAGTGCACGGTCGGTTACATCACTTGCGGGATTGAATTCGCCTAAGTACGGCCGGAATCGGGGAGTCGACAGCCCGATTTCGCATTCCGGGTACTTGTCCTGCAGATACCTCGCATGCAACGCAGTTGCCAGCGCCTCCTGGCGCCATTCGTACATGCCGAGCAGAGCTCCGATATTTACCGAACGGAAGCCCGCCTGACAGCCCCGCTCGGGAGCATCCAGCCGGTTGCGGTAGACGCGTTTGGGTCCTTTTACATGCAGCGAACGATAAGTCTCCTGGTGGTAGACCTCCTGATAGAGCGTCAGACCGTCCACACCGGCTTCTCTGAGCTCAGCATATTCTGCTGTCGAGAGCGGATTCACTTCAATGCTGACGGAGGAAAAATAGCGGCGCAGCACATTCACGCAGTCCCTCACATAACCGGCCGGACTGTCATTCCGGGATTCTCCGGTCAGGACCAGAATGTGGCGCAGGCCCGTGGCTGCGATGATCTCTGCTTCCCGGGCGACCTGCTCCAGCGTCAGCTTTTTACGCGGAAAATCATAGATAGAACTGAAGCTGCAATACGTACAGTGATTCACGCAAAAATCAGCCAAGTACATCGGGGTAAACAGCTGCATCACATGGCCGAAATGCGTACGCGTTAACCGGTGCGCCTTCTGCGCCATCTCCTCCAGATAAGGCTCCGCTGCCGGAGACAGCAGGGCCATCAGCCCCTCTTCATCGACCTGGTCAGCACGAAGCGCGCGCTTCACATCCTCTGCCGTATACCGGCTCCATAGCGTCCCGTAAGGAAGCTGCTCCAGCCGGGTCATCGTCTCATAAAAGCTCATAACCGTTCTCTCCTCCCTATTCCATCTGTCAGGCCAAGAACCCGGTCAACGGTGAAGAGGCTGCCGCCGTCTCTTCCACAGGCCCCAGTCCGGCGAGATAAGCCTTGCGCCCTGCGGCTACCGCGTCACGGAAGGCTTCTGCCATCAGCAGCGGATCTGAGGCGGTGGCAATCGCTGTATTAAGCAGCACCGCTGCGGCCCCCATCTCCATCGCCTCAGCCGCCTCGGACGGTCTGCCGATTCCGGCATCCACGATCACCGGCAGATTCGTCTCGGAGATCAGAATCCGGATCAGTTCCTTGGTCTGCAGTCCGCGGTTGGACCCGATCGGCGCTCCCAGCGGCATCACGGCCGCAGCCCCCGCTGCCTTCAACCGCAGGGCGGCGGACAGGTCAGGACTCATATACGGAAGCACCACGAAGCCCTCTGCTGCAAGGATCTCGGTCGCCCGGATGGTCTCGGTATTATCCGGCAGCAGATATTTCTGGTCGTTGATGACCTCAATCTTCACCCAGTTCCCCAGCCCCGCCGATCTCGCCAGCCGGGCAATCCGTACTGCTTCCTCTGCGGTGCGCGCACCGGAGGTATTAGGCAGTAAGGTCATATGGGAAGGAATATGGCTGACAATATTGTCACTGCTCTCCGGGTCCACCCGGCGCAGAGCAACGGTAATGACCTGTGAGCCTGATCGCGTAATCACCTCGGGAATGAGGGTGTTGCGGCTGTATTTTCCGGTACCAATGAACAGTCTGCTGGTTAGAGTCACTCCGCAAATCATCAATGGATCTTGCATGTTAACGCCTCCTGGAATAAGTCTTCTTGTTTAGCCTCCGCCTACAAAATGAACCAACTCCACCCGGTCCCCCTCGCTGAGCAGTGTCTCTCCATAAACCTCTCTGCCGGCAAGCTCACCGTTCAGCTCGACAATCACCAGCTTACCGGCCCACTCGGGCCGGGACAGCAGATCCTCCAGTGTCCGGCAGCTCTCTTCAATTCTATGCCTCTTCCCGTTAACGGTCACATTCATGCCTGTTCACCTCCTGCTGTGCCCTGTGTTTGAGCCATATCCAGCGCTTCAGCCAGCTCTGCTGCCCTGTGGACCGCTTCCCTGTAAGCCCGGGCCGCTGCCACCGGGTCCGGGGCTCCACAGATCCCCGACATGACAGCAATGCCAGCCGCCCCTTGGGCCAGCACCACTCCGGCATTGTCCGGGGTAATCCCTCCAAGCGCAATCAGCGGGATGCAGCTCCAGCGGACGGCCTCTGCCAGCTGCGCAAGTCCGCGTGCCTGCTGTCCGGGCTTACAGGCCGTCGGGAATACATGCCCGTAGAGGCAGAAGTCTGCTCCCTGCCTTCCAGCCTCCGCCGCCTCTTCCCGCGAGTGTACCGATCTGCCGATCCGCAGGTCCGGTGCAAGCCCGCGTGCTGCGGCTGGCTGAAGGCTATGCCAGGCCAACTGTACACCGCCTGCCCCGGCGGCCAGGGCAACATCAATCCGGTCATTAATGACCAGCTTCGAAGGCGGAACCCCGGCCTGAAGCATCTGCTGCGCCGCCGCCAACAGTTCCCGGGCGGGCATGGCTTTTTCCCGGAGATGGATATAATCCACTATAGAATGTACCGCCACGGCCCAGTCGGCCAGCGCTTCAGGCGGCAGCCGCCCGTCTGAGATGACATGAATTTCGTGCAACACGTCCACCTTCCTCTCCTCAGCGCTACGCTGATCCCTACCTTCAAACACAAAAAAGACCGCTCCCCGTAAAGGAAGCAGTCTGGAATAAAAGCAGGAATACCGGTACTAGCCGTATACCCCCGCTGCATTATTCGTTCTCCACTTCCCTACGCTGGTATAAACCAGATCAGGTTCAAAGGGTCCGGACAACTTACGCCCGTCTCAGCCTTGCGGCACCCCTAGTGATCGTTCTATGCGGTTGTTTCGTCTTGCTTGTTGTATATTAGCATATTATTTCTGTCAGGGCTATTCTTTCGTAGATTTTACTTCAATTACAAAAACCACGGATGAACTCCCTTCTGAAAATTTACCATCCTCGGTTGTCCAGAATGCTGATATGCCGTAGTAATAAACGCCATGTTCTTTTGGAGCATTAAAAGAGCCGTTCTTCAATGGAATTTGCACTTCTTTATCATCGACAAATTGCTGAACGGTTAACCCGCCGGGTGCCGGTTTATAAGTAAAAGCAACATCAATCCCCCCCTCAGGGGCTATAACAGTGGGAGTAACCCCCTGTACCATGGATTGTCCTCCTGTATAATCCGCACATCCTAATTTTCCCCAGCAATAGCTGCCTTGGGTAACCGGAATTTGGGTTTTTCCGGAAGTAACAAGGGGTAGCGGTGGCGATTCCTGTGTAATTCTAATCCCAATGCTTTTTGCATTTCCTTCCAATCTTGTATTTGCCACAAGTCTCCCTGCAAAAGGAGTCAAATAAATGAACACTACCAGAAAAACTAAAATCCCCGCTGCAGATAGAATGAATCCTTTTTTTCTAAGCATCCCAATCCCCTTTCATATCAAATTATCTAAATAGACGGAAATATATTGTAATAGTTACAAGCGCTGAAAAAAAGCCTGCCGGCAAGCGGTTAGGCTTTTTTAAAAGAGAATTTATATGTTGCACACGATAACTTATCCTTCTATTTCTCGCTGAAACGGTACTGTCCTTTAAAAGGACGGCAAAGCCGTTTCCATTTGCTTTCTGAAGATGTCGATTAAAGAATCTGCATCCAGATCTTATTCTGCACCCATCATCCGTTCACAACCTCGCCGCCGTTCACATGCATCACCTGTCCGCTCACATAGGAGGAATCGTCCGAAGCCAGGTACACATACGCCGGTGCCAGCTCTTCAGGCTGTCCCGGGCGCTTCATCGGCTGGGTGCCGCCGAACTCACTGACCTTCTTAGCGTCAAAGGTTGACGGGATCAGCGGGGTCCAGATCGGTCCGGGCGCTACCGCATTCACGCGGATGCCCTTATCCGCCAGATTCATCGACAGTGACCGGGTGAAGCTGAGAATGGCTCCCTTGGTGGACGAATAGTCCAGCAGCTGCGGGCTGCCGCGATACGCCGTGATGGAGGTGGTGTTAATGATCGTAGCACCTTTTTTCAGATGAGGCATGGCGGCCTTGGTCAGATAGAACATGGAGAAAATATTCGTCCGGAACGTACGCTCCAGCTGCTCCGCCGTAATGTCCTCAATATGATCCTGCGGATGCTGCTCCGCCGCATTGTTGATTAGAATGTCAAGCTTGCCGAGTCCTTCAACGGTTTGACGAATCAAGCTCTGACAGAAGCATTCGTCCCCGATATCCCCGGCGATCAGAATACACGTTCTGCCCTCCTGCTCCACCTGGCGCTTGGTCTCTTCCGCATCCTCATGCTCGTTCAAGTAGGAGATCACCACATCCGCGCCCTCCTTGGCAAAATGAACGGCAACCGCACGCCCAATCCCGCTGTCGCCTCCGGTAATGAGCGCAGCCTTGCCCAGCAGCTTGCCTGCTGCCTTGTACGCTGGTGTCTCAAACTCCGGAAGCGGGTTCATCTCACTCTCAATTCCGGGGCGCTGATCCTGCACCTGCGGTGGTAAAGTTTTGACAGGTTGCTTGCTAGTGTCTGGCATAATCCATTCTCCTTTCGCTGTCCACAGTATTGTTGATCAATCATGTTAGCATGGCTTAAGGTCTGGTGTTTATGCATCAGGCAGTGTGCCTGCTTGGCTCTACGTTATGTTACTTACCACACTTGGCAGCCGCCCAAACAAGTAATCTTCGTTCAACGGTTCCTATAGCGGAACGATAGTCAGTGAGTAACGAACGTTTCCAAAAAGAATATTATCTATATCCGCTAAGGGGAATGACCTATACTTTGTGGGGAACAACGGCAAGATCGTATTGAAATTATACTAGCAGGAGGGTATCGCACAATGAATGCAAGAATAACCTTATCTCCGGTCACCCCGGATGATATCGATTTCATCACAGATCTGGAAACCAATGCTTCGCTCTGGCCCTTCGAGGATATGCTTCCAACCGACAAGGAGGCCGTCCGGAAGACTGTGGCGGAACGAATCCAGAGCGACTGGCATAGACAATTCCTGATCCGGCTAGCCACTCCCGAAGCAACCCCTGTAGGGGAACTGAGTATACACTGGTATGTAAAAGAGCGCGAGAGCTGGGAGCTGGGCTACAGCCTTTTCCCTGAATACCGGGGGCAAGGCTATTGCACCGAAGCGGCGCAGCTGGCCTTGAAGCTTGCTTTTGAAGAATGGAAGGCCCACAGAGTTGTGGCTATGTGCAATGAATACAATACCTCATCCATCAAATTGCTGGACAGGTTAGGCATGGTCCGCGAAGGCGTATTCCGGGAAGAAATACACTGGAACAACCAGTGGGTGAACCAATACTTTTATGCGATACTGGATCGGGAGTACCGGGCGATTACCGGGATACGATAAACGCACGGCCTACGCGGTGCGCCCGGTCCAATTGTGTTCGGTTTTTCGATTACATTCGGCCTACGTGGCGCGTCCGGTCCAATTGTGGACATTCTGTTTTTAGGCACATTGCTCATTTTCATGCTGGAGCTGCGCCTTGAAAGACATGTTTGTTTTCGCATACATCGGGTCGATATCTCTTCATAGCAGTACATCGCCCCTCATGACAAGACCTCACTCCTTGGGATAGCGGCCTTATTTCCAGAACTCTATTCATCTTCCTTCACAATTGCATCCTGAACCTTACCCGCACCCGTAACCTTTGTTGACATATTCAGAATCGCCTGCATCACCGTTGTCCCTTCATCCAGCTCTATCTTACCCCCTGTTGCAGTGGCAGCGGTCTTAAGCGTGCGTATGGAGCCTTGTTGCAGGTGGAGGACGGGTCCCTTGGCTTCAATGTTCACATCTCCGAAATTGCCGTTAAGCGTCACTACGATCCCGGCTGCAAGGCCGGATGGCAGATCAATATCTGTGAACCCTTCTCCGGTACCCTCCCCCTCTTCCAGATTTACACCGGACTGTACCGACAATGCCTTCACCCAGGTTGTACCTTCGGTGACCAGGCGGGCAGTTCCACTATTCTTCTGCACAATCACTTGGTTCATGGTTGTGTTTTTGAGCTGCACTGAGGGATCTCCGCTGCCCTGTATGATGACCTTGCCTAGTACTTCAACACTGTCCAAGTTCACCTCTCCGTTGCCGATTCCTTCCTCCAGGACCAGGTCTCCAAAAATCTTCAGATTCTGCAGCAGTACATCATAGCCGGATACAGTGACATTGTTATAGTATTTGATGGCTCCTGGTTCAAAGCTTCCAAGCCCCTCAGAATGGCTGATAGTTACACTCTGCAAGCCGCCGCTTGTGACATTGTAGTAATCCAGCAGTGCAATCGCTTCGGCCCGGGTCATCGCCTGTTCTGGAGCAAACCGCCCGTCCGGGTACCCCTTCATTCCTCCGTCATTGATCAGTGCAGCGACATCGGCTTCACTCCAGCCTGCAATCTGATCCTTATCGCTGAACATGGATAATACCTCCGTGCTTCCCGTCTCAAAATACATCATTCTGCTCACCATAATCGCCGCCTCCTGGCGCATAACGGGATCGCCCGGACGAATCGTGCCTCCGTAACCCTTGATGATGCCCACTTCCAGCGCTTTCGAGATTTCTTCGTATGCCCAGCCCGTCTTAGGCAGATCGCTGAAATCAGCCTTCACCTTGCTCTCAGCCGTCAGCCCGGCCAACTGGTTGATTAACGCGATAAATTCCGCTCTAGTGATCGCCTGATCCGGCCGGACTGACCCGTCCGCGAATCCCTTCAGCCATCCCTTTTCCAGCCAGCGGCTCATCTGCTTCTGCGCCCAGTGTCCTTCATAATCGGCTGCCGCAGACATATGCCCGGCTGAACCCAGCAGCAAGCCCAGACTCAGCCCGACCGTTACTAATTTTCTTCCTATCATTACTGCGCTCACTCCTAAGTATGTATGTGATGCCAAATGAACCAAGCACCTAATCACAGTGTAGCGGAATACATAGCCGTTGGGAACAATATCCAACCATGTGCATCCAGACATGCGAAACAGCCCTGGAGGCCGAGGCTTCCAGAGCTGTTATCACACTGCCCATCCGGCAGCAGGTTATTTAGATAATTGTGTTGTAGACCATGAAAAAGATCATGACGACCAGCGAGACCATCAGCAGCAGACTCATGGTACGGATCTTGGCAGTCTCCGCAGAGACATCGCGGTTCTCTCTCATGCCTGCCGCAGCAAGGCGCAGTGGCTTGGTCATAATCCCGCCGAACGCGAACATAGCCAGCAGAAGCACCGTAACAATGATCATCCAAGGTACAGAATACTCGCCCTTAGTCATCATGTAGCCGCCGGTCAGCAGCTGAATCACCAGCCCGTATTGGGCAAAACGGTTGAATCCGCCGATTGCACTGAGCGTGCCTTCCTTCGCCGGGGAGGACAGCTTAGCCGTCCCGCTTAAGATAAACGGCAGCACCAGATAGAAACCGAGTGCCAGCGTCCCGATCATGTGCAGAAAAAAGAAAATATGACCCATTGTAATCTCCTCCAATTTTGAATGTGAGGGCTTCGGCAGATTGCCGGGGTTACATGGTTACAGAGGAAGTCACCGCGCGGACCGAATCAGCGGACTGGTCGAGTGCCACCTGTTCCTCCGCCGTAAGCTCCAGTTCAAAAATCCGCTCAATGCCCTCCGCTCCCAAAAGCGCAGGAACTCCCATGAACAGGTTCTCATAGCCGTATTCACCCTCAAGCAGAGCGATTACCGGTATGATCCGTTTCTTGTCCTTGAGAATAGCCTCCGCCATCTGGACCAGGGATGCTGCCGGAGCATAGTACGCGCTGCCGTTCCCAAGCAGGCTGACAATTTCACCGCCGCCCACACGGGTACGCTGCACAATCTCTGCGATGCGCTCTGCCGGGATAAGTGTCTCGATCGGAATACCGCCTACGCTGGAATAACGCACTAACGGCACCATATCGTCGCCATGGCCGCCCAGCACGAATCCGCGCACATCCTCTACCGATACATTCAGCTCCTGAGCGATGAAGGTGCAGTAGCGGGCCGTATCCAGCACCCCGGATTGCCCGATGACGCGGTTCTTGGGGAAGCCGAGCGCATGATAGGCCACGTATGTCATCGCATCCACCGGATTGGTCAGTATGATCACAATGGACTCTGGGGCCACGCGCTTCACATTCCCGCAGACCGATCTGACGATATTCGCATTGGTATTGACCAGATCCTCACGGCTCATGCCGGGCCCCCGGGCAATCCCTGCGGTAATAATAACGATGTCAGAATCCGCTGCGTCCTCATAGCTCGAAGTTCCGGTAATTTGAGCATCGAAGTTCTGCACGGGTCCCGCTTGGAGCATATCCAGCACCTTGCCCTTGGTAGGATTCTCAAGATGAGGAATGTCAAGCAGCACTACATTGCCAAGCTCCTTCTGGGCAAGCATAAGCGCCGTGGTCGCGCCGGTGAATCCGGCACCTACGACAGTGATTTTTGAACGTTTGATCGCCACGGTAGCCCTCCTAACCTGATGATAGTCTGAAGGCGGCCTACATAGATATAAGCTACACGGATGTGCAGCTTATATCTGTAGTATTTACCGGCCCGGCCTCTTACAGATGGTTGATGATCTCGTCAGCAAAAGCAGAGCATTTCAGCTCAGTCGCGCCTTCCATCTGGCGGGCAAAGTCGTAAGTAACCGTCTTGTTGTTAATCGCCGTACTCATTCCCTGGTAGATCAGGTCAGCCGCTTCCTGCCAGCCCAGATGCTCAAGCAGCATAACGCCGGAGAGAATAACAGAGCCCGGATTCACTACATCCTTGTCAGCATACTTAGGTGCCGTACCATGTGTAGCTTCGAAAATAGCATGTCCCGTAATATAGTTAATATTCGCTCCCGGAGCGATACCGATGCCGCCAATCTGGGCAGCCAGTGCGTCGGAGAGATAGTCACCGTTCAGGTTCAGTGTCGCAATGACATCGAAGTCTGTCGGGCGTGTCAATACCTGCTGGAGCGCAATGTCGGCAATGGCATCCTTCACGATGATCTTGCCTGCTGCTTCGGCTTCCTTCTGGGCAGCATTCGCAGCCGCTTCACCGTCGCGTTCCTTGATGACATCGTACTGGTTCCAGGTGAAGACCTTATCGCCGAACTCCTGTTCAGCCACTTCATAGCCCCAGTTCTTAAAGGCTCCTTCAGTGAACTTCATGATGTTGCCTTTGTGTACCAGGGTCACGCTCTTGCGTCCGTGCTTGATCGCATACTCTACTGCTGAACGAACAAGGCGTTTCGAGCCTTCCTCGGATACAGGCTTAATACCGATACCGGATGTTTCCGGGAAGCGGATTTTGTTCACGCCCATTTCCTTCTGCAGGAATTCGATCACCTTCTTCACTTCGGCAGAGCCTTCCTGATATTCAATACCAGCATAGATATCCTCTGTATTCTCACGGAAAATAACCATATCCACCAGCTCAGGATGCTTCACCGGAGAAGGAACGCCGTCGAAGTAGCGCACCGGACGCAGACATACGTACAGGTCAAGCTCCTGGCGCAGCGCAACGTTCAGGGAGCGGATACCTCCTCCAATCGGAGTGGTCAGCGGGCCCTTGATGGCCACAATGTACTCACGGATCGCTTCCAGCGTGTCGTTCGGCAGCCATTCACCATATGTATTGAAGGCCTTCTCGCCGGCAAACACTTCGTACCACGCAATTTTCTTCTTGCCGCCGTACGCTTTCTCTACAGCTGCATCCAGCACCCGCTTGGAGGCTTTCCAAATGTCACGGCCTGTCCCGTCACCCTCGATGAATGGAATGATCGGCTGATCCGGAACCAGCAGCTTGCCGTCTTCGATTGTAATTTGTTCGCCTTCTGTGGGCAGATCGTATTGTTCCAGTTTCAACATTTGTAGATATTCCTCCTAAAAGTATGATGTATAAGCATTCATATCATTCATTGTACTAAAGGGGTAGAGCAGCCCGCAAGGGCCGCCCTCCCTGCCGTCCTGTTATCGCTCGTCTACAGGGACGTACTTCATGTCGGACATACCTGTATATTCCGCACGCGGACGGATGATACGGTTGTCTTCGTACTGCTCCAGAATGTGCGCCGTCCAGCCCGAAGTGCGGCTGATCGCGAAGATCGGGGTGAACAGCTCCCGTTCAATCCCCAGCTGTGTGTAGACCGATGCCGAATAGAAGTCGACGTTTGGTTTCAGCCCCTTTTGGCTGGTGATCAGCTCTTCCACCTTGACCGACATGTCATAGAGACTGGTATCATTCTTCATCGTGCCCAGCTCGCTGGACATCTTCATCAGGTGCTTGGCGCGCGGGTCGCCGTTCTTGTAGACACGGTGTCCGAAGCCCATAATCTTCTCGCGGCGCTCCAGCTTGCCCTGGATATACGGCTCCACCGCGTCCAGGCTGCCGATCTCCTCAAGCATCTTCATTACAGCTTCATTCGCCCCGCCATGCAGCGGCCCCTTAAGCGCCCCGATCGCTGAGGTCACACCGGAATAGATGTCAGACAAGGTCGCAACCGTTACCCGTCCGGCAAAAGTCGAAGCATTCAGCTCATGGTCGGCATGCAGCACCAGCGCCGTATCCAGCGCCTTGACGGATACCGCATCCGGCTCTTTTCCCCACAGCATGTAGAGGAAGTTCTCGGCGATGGTCAAGCCTTCCTTGGGAGCTACCGGCTCCAGGCCTTTGCGGATACGTGCCAGTGCGGCAACTACGGTCGGAATCTGCGCCTGCAGCTTCAGCGCCTTGGTCTGGTTCGCTTCCTTGCTCATATCATCGGCGGCTTCATCGTACAGCGCCAGACTCGATACGGCAGAGCGCAAAGCGGCCATGGTGTTGGCTTCCTTGGGATACAGCTTCATTTGGGTGAGCACCTGCTCCGGGATCGGAGCGTGAGCGCTGAGGTCGCGCCGCAGAGCTTCAAGCTCCGGCACCGTCGGCAGACTGCCGAACCACAGCAAATAAGCGGTCTCCTCAAATGTGGCATGGTCCGCAAGATCGTCAATATCATAGCCGCGGTAAGTGAGCACTCCATCTACGATAGAGCTGATTGAGGAGGTCGTTGCAACAATGCCTTCAAGTCCTTTAGTAGCTGTCATAGTATCTCTCTCCTTTGCCAACAAGAGTGTATAGTGCCGCTTCAAATCTCATGTAAACATTTACATTTCCAAGTATTTCAACTCTCTCAGAAAAAAAGCTTCAGGACCGGCTCAGAAGATTGCAACTAAATTTCTGCTCTTTAACCTTTAATTATCATACCGGATTTTGACGGTTATGTGAACAACGTGGAAGCTTTACAGGACATCAAATGATTTTATCGGAGGGATAGAAAAAAACGAACGAAAAACCTGTTTCATGAACGCGCTTCCAGGTTATGGATATGCCCGCTGTCTGCCCTTTTCTAGCGTTAATAGTCTTTTCACACCCCCTATGAATATATATAAGACGAGCCGTTGTTTCTGGAATCCGCCAGAGTAGGAGGGACCTAAGATCGATACACTTGTGCTTAAAAGATTGCTGCGCGGCCTCTGGGTCGTGCTTGCCGCCGGCCTGATTCTGCTGGCTGTATATGTACTGCTGCCGCTCCTGTACCCCCTGCTGATCGCCTGGCTGCTGGCTTATCTAATGCATCCGCTGGTCCTGATCCTTAAGGGGATGAAGCTCCCCGGCTGGCTCGCCGTCTCCCTCTCGCTGCTGTTCTACATCGGAGGCATTGCTCTTGTCCTGACCGCACTCATCACAAGGCTGGTCAAAGAGCTGATCGGGCTGCTCCAGACCTTCGATCTTCATACCGATCAGTGGCGGGAACTGCTGCTGTCCCTGAGCCGTAATGCCAGCATTCAGAATATTATTAACCAAATCAACCAGTTTTACCACGACAACCCGGGTTATCATGCCACCATTGACAGCAATATCAACCGGACCACTGAAACGGTCGGCCAAGCCGTCACGCAGATGATCACCGGATTCTTCAATATCATCCTGAAGCTGATCTCCTCGCTGCCGAGCCTTGGCACCATTCTGATTGTCATCGTATTGGCCGCCTTCTTCCTGAGCACCGGCTGGGAACGGCATAATGCCAAGCTGACTGCATGGCTCCCAGCCCCGCTGCTAAGACCGGTGTCGGAGATCTGGAAGGATCTGCGCAAAGCGCTGTTCGGCTACATCCGCGCCCAGCTGGTGCTGATCTCCGTAACGGCGGTAATTGTGATCATTGGCCTGCTGCTGCTGGGGGTCAAATCAGCCTTCGCCATCGGCCTGACCATCGGTATCGTCGATCTGATTCCTTATCTGGGTGTCGGTATCGTCATTCTGCCCTGGGCCTTGTATTCATACATGACCGGGAACATGGCGCTGGCCATCGGGCTGCTGGTGCTCTACGGCATCATCCTGATCACCCGTCAGGTACTGGAGCCCAAGGTACTCGCCAGCAGCATCGGCGTCGATCCGCTCGCCATGCTGATCGGCATGTTCGCCGGCCTTCAGCTGATGGGCATGCTCGGCCTGATTCTCGGCCCGGTGCTGCTCGTTATTCTCGACGCATTCGCCCGCGCCGGCGTATTCCGCGCCCTGCGCACTTATATCCTCAGCGGCAGGCTGCATTAGGGGGCCGCGTTCGAAACTAGTTGAGCGTAGCGAATCATTAGCGATAAGTGTAGTCTGTGCAACTAAAAACAGCGAAACGGAAGGCTTTCCGCTTCTAACTGTAGTTTGTACAACTACATTTGCCCAAATGGGCAAAAATCCAGGTATAGAGGCATTTTAATTGTACGAAATACAGCTAAACAGAGCTTCGTTGGTACATCCGGCGATTTAGTTGTATAGTCTGCAATTAAGCCTACCTCTTGCATCCTAATCGGGGCGTGGTAAACCCTCAGTAAGCAATTCTCAAAAATAATTCTCACACTTATAAATCTGGTGAGCTATTAGTTGGATAAACGTATCTTATTTGGGAGATTTCAGAGCTTTTTGGGGTAGCAGTTGGAATACCGTCACTTAATTTTACGAACATCCGCCCCTGGGAAAAATTTCAGACTAATAAGTGTTGTTTTTCCAACTAATACTTGAGAATGCCTCTTGCGCACATCAGTAAGTGTACAATATCCAACTGTTTGCGACCGTTGCTGCTCCTCCCACACAACTCCCTGACACCAAAAAGGCCTCCAGCCGCAGCACCTGCAACTGAACACCTTCTGACAAACCTGATTACTCCGTAGTGCTCCTAAGTAACCTTACACTGCTTACTATTCCTTCGTACCGCCAGCAACCGCCCGCCTGCTCTGCATCTCTACCCGCTTACCTGCGGTAAAAGGTGAACGTGCCGTTCTTCATCTTCTTCTCGATCCATTTCAGCAGAAAAACCCGGTAAAGCGGCCGGGTCAGCGGAAATACCAGAGTAAAGCCGATCAGATCCGTGACAAACCCCGGCAGAATCAACAGCAGGCCGCCGAAGAAAATACATAAGCCGTCCAGCATGGTCCGTCCGGGCACCCGTCCCTCCTGCATATGTGTTCTGCTGTCCTGCAGCACTTTCTTGCCTTCGAACCGCATCATTAGCAAACCGATGACTGAAGTAGCCAGCATGATCAGCAGCGTCTTGGGCGCTCCAAGAAAACTTGAGACATAGATGAAACCGAATAATTCCACGGCCGGGACTGCAAATAGGGCAGCCCACAGCCATTTGTTCCTGATCATACTGCTCCTCCTTCTTCTTTACGTTAACGCTATTCTTCTTCCTTCAGCGCAGCCAGGATGGTATGGAACAGCTCAGGCTGTGCCCTGTCGATCCGCACCGGCCTCCATTCCCCGTTCAGCCAGACATGGCTCGTCGAGCCGCTGACCAGAAGCTCGCCTGCGGTCCGCTCCTGCTCTTCCTGACCCGCCGCCATCCTGCAGATTTCATATTCATACACAACCCTCAGAGCCGAGAAGGTCGTTAACCGCGCATACACGGTAATAAGATCATCATATCGCGCGGGGCTTTTAAATTGCAAATCTGCAGAGGTTACCGGCAGCAGCAGACCGAGTCCCTCCAGCCTCTTGTAGTCGAAGCCCAGCTCACGGAACATCTCCGTACGGCCGCACTCAAACCAGATCAAATAGTTGGCATGATAGACGACGCCCATCTGGTCGGTCTCCTGATAACGTACACGGATGGAGGTACTATGCCAGCGGCTGGCCCATCCAGGTTGATGCGGATTCATATTCATACTCATGCTCCTTTCTAAAAATACAGTCTACCCGGCAGCCAGCAGTCCGCTAAGCGCCGACACCGCCGGATGCAGACTTCAGCGGCAGCTTGCGGCGGGAGCTTCGGGCAACATAGAACAGAAGGGCTGCGCCCGCAGCTGCACTAATCATACAGGAGAGGTTCATCAGTCCGACCCCGCCCTGATTGAGCAGCATCCCGTTCAACAAATTGCCCAGAATCCCGGCTAACCCGGAGAATACGATGTTAAACACACTTTGCCCGGTCGCCTGCATCTCCGCTGAGGTAATCTTCGATACATATTCAACCGCCGCGATATAAAAGAACCCGAAGGAGAGGCCGTGAAGCACCTGTACGCCGATCATGACGGAAGGGTACGGGAAAGCCACCTGAATCCCCCAACGCAGCACATAGATCAGCGCACCTAGTAGCAGCGTCCGCTCCATCCCCATTCTGCGTATCACCTTGGAGGCGAAGAACATAGAAGGCACATTGGTAATCGACGCCAGGAACAGGGCGATTCCGGCAGTGCCGGTCGATCCGCCGACCGACTGGAAGGCAATGACAAAATAAGTCCCGAAGGCCGTCATGGTCTGGTTGACCAGAAAGCTTCCGCCTAAGAAGGCCAGGAAGATGCGGTTGCCGAGCAGTTTTTTGATCCCCTGGGAGAAGGACTGGCTCATCATATGATTCTCCTCCGCCTGCTTGGGAAGGGTGAAAGCAATCACTACAGCGACGCAATTCAACAGCAGAAACGGCAGCCAGATGGTCGATACAGAGAACTTGGATACATACTGCCCCCCCGCAATGGCCCCTACGGCGGCGCCTATGCTCATCATCATGCGGATGCTGCCGTAAGTGGCTCCGGCCCTGTTCGCAGCCGCTATGGCGTACGAGTCGGCTATAGGCGCCTGTGTAGAGGAGAAGATCGTGGACACGGTGTACACCAGCATCAGCACGATGAAATATTCCGAACGGTACAGGACCGCAAGCACCGCCGGAACCGCCACGCTCAGAATCAGCACCAGCCGCGCCTGGTTATACCGGTCGGAGACCATTCCCCATAAGGGCTGGACACAGATGGCGATCAACGTACCTATAGC
Organism: Paenibacillus sp. FSL R7-0333; assembly: GCF_038000365.1. Classification (NCBI taxonomy): domain Bacteria; kingdom Bacillati; phylum Bacillota; class Bacilli; order Caryophanales; family Paenibacillaceae; genus Paenibacillus; species Paenibacillus sp. FSL R7-0333. Next base: position 2,112,379 of record NZ_JBBOBZ010000001.1, on the reverse strand, counting down.
CATCAGCACGCCGATCTGGCTGACTTCAAGTCCGTTCGATTTCAGCAGCAGCGAGAGGTAGGAGCCGAAGGAGCCTCCGGCCAGTCCCAAAAATAGATAGAACCCGCGCAGCTTTGTTATTTTTTCCATGGGGATTACAAGTCCTCTCTCATTCTTTTTAACAGAATACCCAACCTTCATAGCCGCCTGCTGCATTAAATAGAGCACAACCTATTATGAGGCGGTGGACAAGTGGGCCAAGTCAATAGATTAACACGAAGCAAACCCTGTCTGAAGGATAAACTTAATACGGGCAGAGCCGCCAGTTCAGGCTTCGGCTGGACCTCAAGCAACTGGAGCGGTTATGCCATTTCCGGCAAAAAAGGCAGCTACCGGCAGATATCCGCCGACTGGATCGTCCCTTATGTAAAGCCTACGGTAAAACCTACGTTCTCCTCGGCCTGGATCGGCATCGACGGCTTCAAGAACAGCAGCCTGATTCAGACGGGCACCGGCCATGAGTCGGTGAACGGAAAAGTCCGGTATTATGCCTGGTGGGAGATTCTCCCCGCCTCCGAAACCGTAATTCCTCTTCCCGTCTCTCCCGGCAACCATATGCGCGCTTCCATCGTCAAGCTGAGTTCCGGGAAATGGTGCATCACCCTGCGCAATCTCAGCAAATGCTGGGTCTTCCGTACCGTACAGCGCTATAACGGACCGCAAAGCTCGGCCGAATGGATTGTCGAAGCGCCGCAGGTGGGGTTCGATATCGCTCCGCTGTCCAAGTTTTCCACAGTCTGCTTCACCTGTTGCCAGGTCAATGGACGCAGCCCCAGACTAAAGGTCTCCGACGGCGGCATTATGATCCAGAATAAGAAGCTGCTGGCCGTGCCTTCTCCTCCGCGCTCTTGCGGAAGCGCCTTTTCGGTCAGACGAATCTATCATAAAAGTCCTCCTGCTGTGTATTCCAGGAACCCTATTTATACGACTCCCTGACCTGCCGTCCTGTTCCAGACACTCAGGTCCAATATATCCATTTGCATGATCGATATCAAAAAAGAGCAGCGGCAATCAAGCGCCACTGCTCTTATCATTATATCTTATTCGTGCTGCAGAAGCTCTTCCAAATCCTAGTCGGCTGGAATCGTATCTACCTTCACCAGGTTAGTGGAACCGGAACGTCCAAGCGGGATACCTGCAGTGATGACTACAAGATCGCCAGCTTTAACCAGACCGGAAGCTTTACCGCCGTTAAGAGCTGTTTCCAGCAATTCGTCAGTAGAATGAGCTTCAGGGCCGAATACAGGAGTTACGCCCCATACCAGCGCCAGCTGACGCATGGTTCTTTCCTGGGTGGTAACAGCAATGATCTGTGATTTAGGACGATATTTGGAAACCACGCGTGCAGTGTGGCCAGTTACCGTTGAAGAAATGATCGCTTTAGCATTCAGATCCAGAGCGGAGATCGCTACGGATTGGCTGATCGCTTCAGTTACAGTAGTTTCTTGAGCAATCTGCTGCTTCATGAAGATCTCACGGTGGTTCAGAGCAGACTCTGCTTTCTCAGCAATACGGGACATAGTCAGTACGGATTCAACCGGATATTTCCCGGCAGCAGTCTCACCGGACAGCATGATTGCATCAGTTCCGTCGAAGATTGCGTTCGCTACGTCACTTGCTTCAGCGCGGGTTGGGCGCGGGTTGCGCTGCATGGAATCCAGCATTTGGGTAGCTGTGATTACCGGTTTGCCGGCGATGTTACATTTCTGAATCATCAGCTTCTGTGCCAAAGGTACATCTTCAGCAGGGATTTCTACACCAAGGTCGCCACGGGCAACCATCAGGCCGTCGGATACTGCCAGGATTTCATCCAGGTTATCGACACCTTCCTGGTTCTCGATCTTGGAGATGATCTGGATGTGGGAAGCATCATGCTTCGCAAGCAGTTCACGGATTTCCAGAACGTCGCTGGCTTTGCGTACGAAAGAAGCGGCAATAAAATCAATGTCCTGTCCGATCCCAAAAATGATATCATTGGTATCTTTTTCCGTAATACCCGGCAGGGAGATGGATACTCCTGGTACGTTAACACCCTTCTTGCTCTTGATCGTACCGCCGTTAACAATACGGGTCTTGATTTCGGTGCCTTGAATGTCGACAACTGTAAGGCCGATCAGGCCGTCGTCGATCAGGATCGTCGATCCTACTTGAACATCGTTAGGCAGGTTGTTGTAAGTGATGGAGATACGGTTGTGGTCGCCAAGGATCTCTTCCGTAGTCAATGTCAGATACTCATCCTGAACCAGTTCAATCGGTTCTACTTCCAGCTTGCCTGTACGAATCTCCGGTCCTTTGGTGTCGAGCAGGATGGCAACAGTCTTGCCAAGTTCCTTGGATGCTTGACGGATCGTGTTGATCCGGGCTCCATGCTCATCAAAATCGCCGTGGGAGAAGTTCAGACGGGCCACATTCATACCAGCCAAAATCAATTTTTTGATATTCTCCAACGATTCACTTGCAGGTCCGATCGTACATACAATTTTACTTTTCCGCATTAGGTTTTCCTCCGTTTTTTCGTTCTCTCTGTCTCATCTTTTCCAACTACAAAATCTACTATAAGGCTTGCTCTTTGTATAGGAACTTTATCACATGTAAAGACATGCACGTTTTATTGCGCCCTTATGAATATTACTGCATGTTGAACACAAAATCAATGTTAGTGCCTGTTTTTGCTGTAAATTAAAGTCGAATAATATAGGATGGCCGATAAAAGAAAAACCATCCCGCAAGAAGCGCAGGATGATTAGAATGGGAATAAATGTATAACCGGTCTTGTCCTATTCGCGGCCTGGAATAAGCTGGAATGTGTTAAAAAGTGCAAACCGGCGGTACCGGCATTGCCGCTAATTCCCCGGAGAGCATCTCCTGCTTACTCTACAATTTGCGCTTCATCCTGATCGGCATCCTGCTCCAGCACCGCCTCGGAAAACTCGCCGATTTTGCGGAATTTCAGGTAACGGTCTTCCTTCAGCGCCGCCGCATCCATACCGGACAGCTCCTGCAGGTGACGCCAGACTGTGTCCTTAACCGCCTCCGCCGCAGCTTCGTAATCCCGGTGTGCACCGCCTCTGGGCTCCGGAATAATCTCCTCGATCACTTCCATCTCCAGCAGATCGGTGGCCGTAATCTTCATGGCCTCTGCGGCCTGCTCCGCCTTGGTGGCATCCTTCCACAGAATCGACGCTGCACCGTTAGGGGAGATCGCCGAATAGATCGCATTCTCCAGCATCAGCACACGGTTGCCGACAGCCATCGCTAAGGCTCCGCCGCTGCCGCCCTCGCCGATAATCACGCAGATGACCGGAACGGCCAGCTGGGACATCTCGAACAAATTGCGGGCAATCGCTTCCGATTGTCCGCGTTCCTCTGCGGTATTGCCCGGGTAAGCCCCCTTGGTGTCCACAAAGGTGATGATCGGACGGCCGAACTTCTCCGCCTGCTTCATCAGGCGCAGTGACTTGCGGAAGCCTTCCGGATGGGCGCTGCCGAAGAAGCGCAGAATATTCTCCTTCGTATCCTTGCCGCGCTGTTGACCGATGACAGTTACAGGCCGGCCGTTCAGCTTGGCGATTCCGCCGACTACAGCAAGATCGTCACCGTACAGGCGGTCACCATGCAGCTCGATAAAGTCCGTGAAGATAAGCCCGATCAGATCCAGCGAGGTCGGGCGTACGTGATGCCGGGCCAGATGCATCTTCTGGGCCGGGGATATATTGGAATAGATCTCATTCTCCAGCTCGCTGTAGCGCTCCTCAAGCCGGGCTACCTCATCGCTGAAATCAATGCCCTTCTCTTCGCCGAACTGCTTGAGCTCGGCGATTTTTTTGCGCATTTCTACCAGAGGCATTTCAAAAGGCATCTCTCCTGCCAACCTAAAATCCCCCTTTCACATCATGCAGCTCCAGCAGCTTCGTGAGTGTGGAGCGCATTTCCTTACGGTGCACGACCAGATCCAGCTGTCCGTGCTGCAGATTGAACTCTGCCGTCTGGAAATCCTCCGGCAGCTTCTGGCGGATCGTCTGTTCGATGACAATCCGTCCGGCAAAGCCGAAGACCGCTCCCGGCTCGGCAATAATAATATCGCCCAGGCTGGCAAAGCTCGCCGATACCCCACCGGTGGTCGGATCAGTAATGACGGAGATATACAGGCCGCCCGCTTCACTGAACCGGGCCAGCGCGGCACTTGTCTTCGCCATCTGCATAAGACTGAGAATGCTCTCCTGCATTCTGGCCCCGCCGGAGGTGGAGAAAATAAGCATCGGCAGTCCCCGCTCTGTCGCTTCTTCTACCGCTCTAGTAATTTTCTCTCCAACCACAGATCCCATGCTGCCTGTGAAGAACTCAAAGTTCATCACGGCTACAATCACCGGATGTCCGCCGATGCTGCCCTGGCCGGTGATTACAGCCTCAACCTGTCCGGTTTTGGACTGCTGCTGCTCAAGCTTGGAAGCATAGCCGGGGAACTTCAGCGGATCAATGGACGCCATCTCGCTGTCGAACTCAATGAACCCTTCCGGATCAAGTATCATCGCAATCCGTTCGGTTGCATTCAGACGCATATGATAGCCGCAGGACGGGCATACTTTCAAATTCTTCTCCAGTTCCTTGCTGTACTGGATTGTTCCGCATTTGGCACACTTGCTCATTAGGCCTTCGGGAATCTCCCGCTTGGGGCGCTCGCCTTCTGCCGGTCCGCCGCTTCGCTCCAGACGCTCTGAAGGAATAGTCGCGTACTTCCGTTTTTTCTGAAATAAATCTTTGAACAAGGGTCGCACCTCTTCAGCCGTTTATTTGCGTAAATAGCAGCTTGCCGCTGTCATGAATGTTCTTGAATCTCTACGCCATACTCTTCAGGGATGCAGGATCAGATTGAGGACCTCCTGCACTTCTTCAAGCTCTCCCGAAGGAACCAGAATCTCAAACTGCTGCTTGGACATATTGATGGGACGGCATTTAATCAGAAATCCTTCTTCCGTAAGCTTCCTCTCAATCATCTCCGCCACTTTGGCGGTCGGCGCTATATAGATTACCGTCCACATGCCCTGCAAGGCCTCCCTAATCTCGAATCCAGCCGTATCCTGAATATAATGAAATTATGATAACACAGTTTTCTTTTTTCCCGCAAGCAAGCCCGGCAGGAAGGACTCAGGCCCGGGAGGCCGCACACAGCGCATCAGGAGCAGCCGTTATTCGGTCCCGGTCACATGGGGATAGACCTTCGCACCCTCATGCCCGTGGGCGATCCGGGCTGAAGCTGCAGCCGCAATTCCGGCCACAAGATCATCCAGAAATACATGAATGCTCCCCTTATCATCATTCAATTTGCCGATAATTCCAAGCTTTATTTTATCGAGGTAGCCGAAGCTGGTCAGACCGATCATTCCATACACGCTCGTGATGCCCAGCGCCAGAGTCTCGTCCGCCCCATAGAGCGACTCATCTGCTTCCATTACCGCCTGAAACGGCTGGGGCAGCAGCTTCTTCTCGGCCAGCTCATCCAGCGCAATCCCCGTCATGAGCGTATACTGGACCTCTCTTTTGTTCAAGACCGACTTGACACTGCTCAGGCACTCCTCCTGCGTTAAGCTGGGATAATAGACCGATTGCAGGATATAGACGATCTCTGCGATCGAATCCAGTGATACTCCCCGGCGCTCCAGCAGATCCTCCGCCATTTGATAGGACATGATGTCATTCCCCTTCCGCACGGGACAATGCCCCGCTATGATTTAGCTGAACTTGAGAGTGAAGCCTGACAGATTCATAAGTTCACTCTATTGGTTCCCTAATGTATGCGGAAGAGGGGGCAAATGTGCTAAAAAGATCAGTGTTGCCATGCCCCGATTATGGTGCATTGGGTATGCTCAAGTGCATTCTGTACAACTAAATCGTCTGATTTACTGCCGACTATCCATTTAGCTGTAATCGATACAACTAAACTGCCTCTATATGCGGGTTCTCACCTATTCGGGCAGATTTAGTTGTACAGACTACAGTTAGGAGAGGAAAGCCGTCCCTTTCACGGTTTTTAATTGCACATAATACACCTATGTGAATTTTCGCTTTGAACATGCTCCTAGTAGCGCATCAGATTAAAAAAGCGGGTCGGCATGATGAGGCCTGAACGACTAAAAAAGTGAAGGGATTGGGACAAATGTATGCGAAAACAAACATGTCTTTCAAGGCACAACTCCAGCATGAAAATGAGCAGCGTGGCTAAAAAACAGAACATCGTCTGTTTGTATATAATTAACAAATTTTAACATAAAACCAAACGCAATTGGACCGGGTTAGTAGCGTAAGCCAAATGTAATCGAAAAACCGAACACAATTGTAGGTGGTATCGTTGTACTGATTCAATCCATAAATTTAATTCTGACGCTGCACTACGATGGCTTGGCTATTCCTATCTGAGGCGGACGGTTCCGGCACCCAGCATCTCCTCAATGGCTGCGAACAGCTCCTCCGAGGGCTCGATCCGGTAGCTGTCGCTCAGCGCAAGCACCTTCTGGTTGCGCTCATAGAACAGCAGCGTCGCTGCGGGTCCCGGATGGGTCTGCAGCAGCGCCTGGAGGCGCGGCAGCAGACCCTTCAGCTCAGCGCCCGGCGTGATCTTGATGAAGACACGCTGGGCGCCAGGCGCTTGCTCCTGCCCCGTGCGCAGTGGGGCAGAGCTCCCCGGCCGCGCGTCTGACGCGGCCGGGACCTTAGGCGCGGCCTGCGCAGCCGCCGCGGAAGCGCGCGCACCGGGCGGCTGTGCCGCCGGTGTGCGCGTGCCCGGTGCAGCGGCGGCGCCAGCTGCACCGCCGGGCCGGGCGCCGGGGCCACCGGCGCCCGTGCGGGCTGCAGGAGCGGCCGCAGGCGCTCCTGCAGGGGCACTGCGGCCCGCGCCGTAGGCGGGCCGGGACCCGGCGCTGCGGCGCTGCAGCAGGCCGCGCACGCTGTCCGAGGTGAGCGGAGCTACCTCCTCGGCCAGCAGCTTGAAGCCCTCATCCTCCTGCTGCACCTTGGCGCGCAGGGCCAGCAGGGCGCCCTTCTCAATCAGGGCGCGGCTGCGTTTCCACACCTCCGGGAAGAGTACGACCTCGCAGCGCTCAATCTGGTCTTCCCACTCCACAAAAGCCATCGCCTTACCGGCTTTGGTCGTGATCTCCTTCAGCGACACGACCATACCGGCCGTCACGGTCATACTCTCATCCGCTGCTTCGCCAAGATCCATCAGCTTCTGCATTCCCGGCTCCTCCAGCAGCCCCGCATGGTCATCCAGCGGGTGGCCGGAGAGATAGAGCCCGAGCAGCTCACGCTCCAGCTCCAGCTGTTGGGTTCCGCTGAACCTCGGAATATCCGGGTAGCGGATCTCCCAGTTCGGCGTTTCGATCAGGTCATCGAACAGCTGGATCTGCAGCTCATCGCGCTCCTTGCGCCATTTGGCCGCCGCGTCCACCGTCTCATCCAGCATCGCCAGCAGCTGCGCCCGGTGTCCGGGCAGCGCATCGAACGCCCCCGTCTGCAGCAGCGATTCGATCACGCGCTTGTTGCAGACCCGCAGATCGACCCGGCGGCAGAAATCGAGCAGGCTGTCGAACGGCCGCTCCTTGCGGACTGCCATAATGTTCTCTACAGCCTGCGTGCCGACATTCTTCACCGCAGCCAGCCCGAAACGGATATGCCCGCGGCCTTCGCCGGGCACCGGAGTGAACAGCACTCCGCTCTCGTTGACATCCGGCGGCAGTACGCCAATCCCGGACCGGCGGCATTCCAGGACATATTCCGCCACCTTGCGGTGGCTCCCCATCACAGCAGTCAGCATCGCGGCCATGAACTGCACCGGATAATGCGCCTTAAGATAAGCGGTCTGGAAGGCCAGCACCCCGTAAGCAGCCGCATGGGCGCGCGGGAAGCCGTAGTTGGCGAACCGCACGATCATATCATAGACCGCATGGGCATCCGCTTCGCTGTAGCCCTGCTTCAGACTGCCCTCCACGAAGTGGCTGCGCTCCTGATCGAGTGTCTCCCGCTTCTTCTTGGATACTGCACGGCGCAGCAGATCTGCTTCGCCAAGCGAGAAGCCGGCCATCAGGGAGGCAATCTGCATGATCTGCTCCTGGTAGACGATAATGCCGTACGTATCGGCCAGAATCGGCTGCAGATCCGCATGCGGATAGACGACCTCGAACTCCCCGTGCTTGCCCCCGATGAATTTCGGGATGAATTCCATCGGACCCGGACGGTATAGCGCTACCACTGAGACAATATCCTCGAACCCGCTCGGCTTCAGGTCCTTCAGCACCCGCCGTACGCCTGCCGATTCCAGCTGGAATACGCCGGTGGTCTCGCCTGCCCCAAGCATCTCATAGGTTAGCGGATCATGATCCGGGATGAAGCGGAAATCCGGCACGCTCCCGGTCATCTCCTTCACCCATTTCATGCAGCGTTCAATAATCGACAAGGTCCGCAGCCCGAGGAAGTCCATCTTGAGCAGCCCAACGCTCTCCAGATGCTCCATAGAGTACTGGGTCAGCGCCGTGCTCTCATTGCCCGCCTGGAGCGGAACAGCATCGGTTAGCGGCCCCTTGGAGATGACCACGCCAGCCGCATGCGTCGAAGCATGGCGCGGCATGCCCTCCACCTTCATCGCCGTATCCAGCAGCGCTCTGGTCTTCGGATTCGTCTCATACAGCGCCTTCAGCTCAGGTGTACTCTCCAGCGCCCGGGTGATGCTGATGCCGAGCTGGCCCGGAATCAGCTTCGCCGCCTTGTCCACCTCGTTATACGGCAGATTCAGCGCCCGGCCCACATCACGGACAGCAGCCCTGGCCGCCATCGTACCGAAGGTGATGATCTGCGCCACATGCTCCTTACCGTACTTGTCCACCACATAGGCAATAACCTCATCGCGGCGTTCGTCGCTGAAGTCGATATCAATATCGGGCATCGTGATCCGCTCAGGGTTCAGGAAACGCTCGAACAGCAGATTATATTTCAGAGGGTCCACATCGGTAATCTTCAGTGTGTACGCGGTAAGACTTCCTGCAGAGGAACCGCGGCCCGGACCTGTAACAATACCGCTGCGGTGACAAAAAGCGATAAAATCCCACACGATCAGGAAGTAATCGCTGAACCCCATGCTCTCAATGACTCCCAGCTCATAGTCGAGCCGCTTCTCGGCCGTCTCCTTCTGCTCCGGCGACTCCCAGAGCGGAGTATCCGCGTAGCGCTGCGCAAGCCCGCTGCGGCACAGCTCGCGCAGATAAGCAGCGGCATCCAGCCCTTCCGGCAGAGGCGAGAATTCCGGGAGAATATGATGGCCGAACGTCAATTCCAGATTGCACGCTTCAGCGATCCGCTGCGTGTTCTCTATCGCCTGCGGCACATGCGGAAACAGCGCAGCCATCTGCTCTCCGCTTTTGAAGAACAGCTGGTCCGTTCCGATCTTCAGCCGGTCCTCATCGTCTACGGATTTGCCCGTGCCGATGCAGATCAGCACATCCTGGACCTCAGCATCCTCCTTGTCCATATAGTGGACATCATTGGTCACTACAAGCGGAATGTCGAGCTCTTCAGCAAGTGCTATCAGCTGCGGATTCACCCGCTTCTGCTCCGGTATCCCGTGATCCTGCAGCTCCAGATAGAAGTCGCTTCCAAAAATCTCCTTATACCGCAGCGCCGCCTTACGCGCCTCATCCTCCCGGCTGTGCAGCAGATGCTGCGGTACTTCACCGCCCAGGCAGGCACTGAGGCAGATAATGCCTTCGGAATGTGCGGCCAGCGCCTCCATATCAATGCGCGGCTTGTAATGCTGGCCCTCCAGATGGCCGATGGAAATCAGCTTCATCAGATTCTGGTAGCCGGTCATATTCTTCGCCAGCAGAATCAGATGATAGATCGGCTGATCCTTACGGCTCCCCCGCTCACGGCGCGAGCCTGCGGTCAAATAAGCCTCACAGCCGATAATCGGCTTGATTCCCTGCGCCCGGCAGGCTTTATAGAAAGGGATGGCCCCGTACATCACACCATGATCCGTCAGCGCCAGCGATGTCATGCCGTATTCGCCGGCCCGGCGCACGAGATCTGTAATGCGCGCCGCCCCGTCCAGTAAACTGTATTCGCTGTGCACATGCAAATGCACGAATGGGCTCATATTCCCCACTTCCCTTCAGCTCCAAATCAAAACATAAGATGAAACTATTTTATCATATTAGAGGGGGAGCCGCCCATAGAATGGATTAAGAGCATATGGACAGGCAAAAGCCAGGCCGCCGCCTGATCTAAGGAGGGAGCTTTTTATGGATATTTTCTTAAGCAAGGCCGTCCTCGACTTCTTCATCGCGTTCGGCATAGTGCTGGGCGGAGCGATGCTGGGCGGAATTGGAGCCGTCGTCTCTCTTCAACCGCCAACCGATACCATGGTGGAAATCGCAGACCGGATTAAGATATGGGCACTAGCTGCTGCTGTAGGCGGAACCATCGACCCGATGAGGGTCATTGAGAGCAATATGCTGGGAGGCAATCTCTCCCCGGCGATCAAGCAGATTCTCTATCTGGTGTTCGCCTTCCTGGGCGCTCATATGGGCAGTGAGCTGGTCAAGTGGGTCTGCGGCAAGTAGAACCATCACGCCTCCAACCAAATGCCTATAGATCAAGGGGTGAAAAGATACATGCGACTTCCGCCGTTTGACCGCTACCGCCGTTTCTCGCAGATTGCTGCTGTATTTGTCCTCGGGATGATTGTGGGAGCCGCCCTGTACAACGCCATTTATCATATGGGCTATAACATACTCTGGGTCAATAACCAGGCTCTACGGCTGGAGATTGAACAGAACCGGAAAGACATTCTGACGCTCAAAAAATACAACAACACCTCCACCGTCATCCGTGAGATTAAGGTGCGTACCGAGGGCAAGGTCAAGGACAATACGGCGACACTGGACCCGGTGATAGCCAAGGAGGTCCTCAGCAAGCTGTCGGGCGATCTGGAGCCGCTGCGCGGGCGCAGCATGTTCGATATCGATTCCGACGGCAAGCTGGCGCGCCTGCTGCTGGACAGCAAAATCTATCTGGCGCGCGAGAAGGAATACACCGTCAAAATCCGCACCATGCTGGTGATGGAGGGCGTGCTGCAAATCTGGGTGGAAATCAGCCCTTATAAGCGCAGCTGAGGCGCAAATCATGATACAATAGTGGACAAATCACAATCACAGGATACAGAGTGCCCGGCTGAGGCTACGCTGACTGCCCGGTCTTCCACAAAGGAGCTGTCCGTTCATGATTATGTTCATTAAGTATCTGCTGTTTGCCCTGCTCGTTATCTTCATGGTGTGCGCCGCTGCGTACAGCATCTCTTCCCGCAGAACCGCCGACCCGCTCATACAAGGCACTAGGCGTTCAATCATGAATATGCTGCTGGGCGGAATGCTGGTCACGCTTTCATTAATGTCAATGTTCATCTTCCGCGGCTCAACGCTTAACGTGGTCATTGAGGCTGCTTTTCTGCTGCTGGGCCTGTTCAATATCTTCTCGGGACTGCGCAGCTTCAGCTACTACAGCAGGATGCGCAGCGGAAGCTGAGGGTTCAGCCGCCGCCCATACAAATAGACCAGTTGCCCCTCCTGATCGCCTGCAGGACAGCCCTGGTCTATTTTGATATTTTCGCGAAAATCGTTATTCACCCAGCATTACCCGCTCATCGTCAGCCGCTCATCCCCGCTACCCATGGTCAATCGACTGGAGCATCAGAACGGCCTTGGCAACAATGGTATCCATATAGCTGATCTCGATCTCCAGCTTGCAGGTGCGGCGGCTGATCTCCAGCAGCTTCGGCATGACGGTAATGGAATGCTCAATCTGTACCGGACGGATGAAATAGGTGGACATATTGTCCAATACATAGTCGTTCCCGGTGATGTCCTTGGCTGCTTTGAAGGCGGACAGGGTCATCAGGGTGGACAGAACCCCTTCCGAGATCGTCCCCAGATCAGTTGCCATCTGCGGGGTAATGAAGCCATGGAAGAATAGTCTTCCCTCCTCATCCCGCTCGTCCGCGAACCCGTTCCAGATCAGATGATCGAACGTCTCTCCAAGCTGCGGCTGATTACTGGCGTCGCGCAGGCTCTGCAGCACTTCACGCCGGGTGACCGACCCTACCAGCTTACGGTTGCGGTCCACAATGGGCAGAAAATCAATCCCCTCCCACATCATAATCTGCGCCGCCGAAGCCAGCGAGGTCTGGAGTGCAGCGGTGACCGGACTGCGCACCATCGCCTTTTCAATAATTTGCCCTTCGCTGAGATCCTCCACATCACGCCGGCCTACAATTCCGATAACCCGGTTCCACTCATCCGTGACCGGAAACCGCTGCTCGCCGCTGGCCTGCGACAGTTCACGCAGCTCGCCTACAGTGCTGGAGATTTTGAGTGTATTCAGGCGCAGCTTGCCCTCCACAATATCCTCTACCAGCATGATCTTCTTCTTGATCAGCCGGTCAAAGATCGCACGGTTAATCATCGAAGCCACCGTAAACGTATCATGCCTGGACGAAATCACCGGCAGATCCAGCTCATCGGCCAGCGCTTTGACCTCGCGGCTGGTGCCGAAGCCTCCCGTTACAAGCACCCCGGCCCCCTGCTCCAGCGCAAGCGAGTGCACATCATCGCGGTTCCCTACGATCAGCAGACTGTCCGCATCGATGTACCGGATCATGGCATCGACCTTCATCGCACCGATCACATATTTATGAAGATGCTTGTTCAGCCCCTCTGCTCCGCCAAGCACATGCCCCTCGACGATATCCACCACATCCGCGAAGGTAAGCTGTTCGGAAATATTGCGCGGCTTCTTCTCCACCCGGACCGTACCAATCCGTTCCTTGGTAATGACGATCCCCAGGTTCTCCGCTTCCTTCACTGCACGGTAAGCCGTACCTTCGCTGACCCCCATCTCCTTCGCCAGCTTGCGGACGGAGATCTTGGTTCCCACCTTCAGACTCTCAATGTGCTGCAGCAGTTGTTCATGCTTTGTAATATTATCTCCTTGACCTTCCAACTGTTACACCCCCATACCCCGATCTGTACTATTCTGTACCCATTATACATGCTGTCCGCACCGGAGTACAACAGGTTACACTGTATCTTTCAAAAGTTATGACAGCTCTATGACAAGCAACTATAAATGTATGGGAGGTATGCGGAAAGAACGGGCCTTCCCAGGAATGACATCAATGAGTACAGCCGGGAATATATATATAACACCGCGTACCTTACTTCCGGCAGGAGCGGCACGCACAGGTAACCCCCGGTCCGCCGCACAGGCAAACCGGGGGTACTTTTGCACCGTTAGCTTAATCCCGGAACTATGATCTCTGCGACACCCGGCCTTCTTCGTTCCACTGGCCCTGCCACTGTGCAAGCTTGGCCTTGCGGACGGCATCCAGGCGTTTCTGCTTCTCTTCATCCACTCCGATAATAAAATGCAGATGTGAGGCAATAACCAGAAACGCGAAGACACACCAGACAAGACCGAAGCCCAGCACCCAGCCGGAACCATTCTGAAAAGACAGCTTCGGCAGCGCGTATAACAGCATAGCCAGGGCAACCAGCAGATACACGGAATGTTTGAATTTACTTCTTTTTCTCATTGCAGGACCGCTCCTTCGCTCTACAGGATTGTTAGAATGAATCTATATCTCTATTCTATGAACCTGCGGCCTGAAATATGAGACAAGCTGCGTAATTTTTCTGCAGGGCGGTTCTTAATTATTGGCAGATTCTAGCCTGCATGCCTTCCGGCAGAACTTCAACCCGTTCGTCACCAAAATCATCGCGGACTTCTCTGATGACCGCCAGGGTGTGCTAGACCGGTGCCTTGGAATGGCCGCTGCCACTCTGCTCTGTCTGGTAGAGGGCAAGCAGGATTAACAGACTGTAGCCCGCTGTAATGCTGGAACGGCAAACTAAAATCATCCTACCGGATGAATGAGATTACCTGCACGCCAGCACATTGAATGTCGTTTTTCGCATACATTCGGCCCATATGCCGCTGTACCAGCCGATTGTACCCGGTTTTCAGCATACATTCAGCAACCAAGTCACTCCACAACAAAAGGAAACTATAACTGCCTGTATAAAAAGGGTGATTCCAGAGCCGTATGGCCCTGAAATCACCCTTTTTCTGTATCAGAGAATCCCCGATGCGCTGCCGGTGCTTATTGTGCGCCGTACATTTGGGACAGGCTGTCTGTGATGATTTTGTTCACATCTTCTATGACTACACTGAGGCGGCGTTCTGCGTCGAACAGACGGCGGATGCCGAGGTTCAGGTTAAGCACCTCAAAGAGCTTCTCCATCTTCTCCATGTCCTCCTGTGGAGGCATGTCCCCGCTCATCATCCGCTGCTGCAGCTCAATCTGGCTCTGGCGGAAGTTGTCGAGCATCTGCTTGCTCTCCGGATCTGCTTCGATCACCTTCATTGCACTGGTAATATCAGATACCTCACTGCTGTCTTTAATGGCACGCGCCAATTCATGCGCCTTGTCAATCACGTTCATTCTATTTCCTCCTCCAAATAATGTTCGTCTCTGCTTCGCTTCAAAAGCCCCCGCTCATTCAGCAGGCAGCGGATCTATGCCTGTCCAGCAGCCAGCCCGGGGGCTGTACGCGCCCAAATTTGACAGCCGCGCAAGTTCCTCCCGGGAACGCCTACTTCCTTCTGTGCTCCCGCCCTCCGGTCCAGGGTGCGCCTGCCAGCCCCCTGGCTGCCGGCGATATTAATCCGCCCGGCACGGCTTTTTCGGGAATAGGTCAATCACCAAGGGTCAGATGTCTCCATATGATGAATGATATGTAACCCTCAAGATTCATATTGCCGGCACCATGCTTGCCTACCGGAAGGAGATTCACGATGTCTAAGCTAAAGATCCCGGTTCAAACGGTCCACTCGGGCATCCTGCAGGAAAATGCTGTAATGCTAGGCGACAAATCCATGAAGA
Source organism: Paenibacillus sp. FSL R7-0333 (assembly GCF_038000365.1). Taxonomy (NCBI): domain Bacteria; kingdom Bacillati; phylum Bacillota; class Bacilli; order Caryophanales; family Paenibacillaceae; genus Paenibacillus; species Paenibacillus sp. FSL R7-0333. The sequence goes on along the minus strand of NZ_JBBOBZ010000001.1, from coordinate 2,097,357 downwards.
GGCTCAAAATACCGGCGCACGGAACCATTCAGCTGAACTTCGGCTCTTTCCGGCAGGAGGTTACCGTAATTCCTGTCCCCAAATCCGACAGCCTGCGTGTAAGTGAGGCACTCGGCCGGCGGCTTGGCTTAAGACAGCGCTTGACGCTTAACGCTTCCTACAGCACCGGCAGCCGCATTCTGCGTCTGGGGCCGATGATTGGCGTCCTGGTGAGCCGGGACCATCCCGAACAGCCGGAGCGGGTCTTCGGCCAGATCACCATGTTCTGCCGGGAGCTGACTCATGCCTGCCATGCACAAGGCGCCTATGTCTATTTCTTCACCCCGGAAGCGCTGGAATCACGCACCACTACCATCCAGGGCTGGGTCTACGATGAGGGCTGGCGGAAGCTGAGTCTTCCTGTTGCCGATGTGATCAACAATCGGCTGACCACGCGAAAGGTAGAGAATAAACCTAGCGTACAGCATTTTTTGGCAGATGTAAAATCCCGCTACGGAACTCACTTCTTCAACGAAAAGTTCCTAGACAAGACAGAGGTATTCGAGGCGCTGGCTCTGGACCCCGCCCTGCAGCGGTACTTGCCCGAATCGCATGCCCTGAACGGCTTCGCCATACTCAAAAAAATGTGCAGCAGCTACTCCAGCGTGTTCCTGAAGCCGGTACGCGGCAGCCTGGGCAAGGGCATTCTGCGCATTTCCAAGGAGGAAGGCGGCGGCTACCGGCTGCTGTCCACCACTCCTATGGGCACTCGCAAGCAGAGCTATTCCAGCCTGGCGAAGCTATTTCAGTCCATTGCCCCCAAGATGAAAACCACCCGCTTCCAGATCCAGCAGGGTCTCTCCCTGATGGAGCTTGGACGGCGGCCGGTCGATTTCCGGGCACTGGTACAGAAGAACGGCACCGGCAAATGGGGCGTCACCTCCATCGTGGCCCGGACCGCCGGAAGCAATCATTTCGTCTCCAATCTTGCCCGCGGCGGCACGCTCAGTACGGTCAAGGAAGCCGTCGGCAAAAGCAGTCTTCCGGCCGGTGTCAAAGAGAGCACCCAGATTCAGCTGCCCCGAGCGGCGCTGGCCATTGCAAGAGGGGTTGAGACCTACATTCCCGCCCATTTCGGGGAGCTCGGCATCGACCTTGCACTTGACCAATCCGGCCGGATCTGGCTGCTGGAGGTCAACTCCAAGCCGTCCAAGAACGACAACACACCCCTGAATGATCAGAAAATCAGACCCTCAGTCAAACAAATGATTCTATACTGCCGTTATCTGGCCGGATTATAAGGAGGACATCATGACCACAACAGCAATGGGGTTCCTTGGCATTATGACAGGCCGTCGCCACGGGATTCCTCCCATCGCAGAGCCGGAGTTCTGCAGTCATCTCTGCCGTGCGGCCCCGCTGTATGAGCTGAAGGTCCTTGTTTTTCATCCGGAGGATGTGGCTGCGGACGGCTCCTATGTCCGCGGATATCAATGGCAGAACGGACAATGGGAGCCTGCGCAGGCTCCGCCGCCCGACATTCTTTATAACCGCTGCTTCTACCGGACACCGGAGGAGAAAAGGGCAGCTTCCGCTGCCCTGTCTGTATTGACCCGCTGTCTGCCCTGGTCACGCGGGCTTCCTGATAAATGGGGAGTCTACGAGATTCTGCGGCGCAGCCCCGCTGCCGCCCCCCTGCTGCCGGAAACTGAGTTATACAGCAGCCGCGAAGCGCTTGGCAATATGCTCGCCGGAAGGGAATACGGCGTCTTTCTGAAGCCCCGGACCGGCTCCCACGGCAAGCGCACCCTGCACGCTGTACTGCTCGGCAGAAGCGAAGGCGGCGGAGTGAAGGTGCGGGGCAGAGACCGGGATAACAAACCTTTTCAATATGTTTTCGGTTCGCTGGACGAAGGTCTGGACTGGATCGGCCGCTTCATCGGCCAGCACCGCTATATCATACAACCTTACCTGCATCTCACCGGCAGCGGAGGACAGCCGTTCGATGTACGTGTGCTGATGCAGAAGAACGGCACTGGTGCCTGGACCCTGACCGGCATGGCCGTCCGGCTCGGCACCCGGGGATCACTGACCTCCAATCTGCACGGCGGAGGCACGGCCGTTCCTGCTCTCCCCTTCCTGCTGGACGAATACGGCGCGGCAGGAAGAGACCTGCTGGAGGAGCTGACCCTGGCGTCTGCGCTCCTGCCTCCGCTGCTGGAAGAATCCTGCGGCAGACTCGGAGAGCTGGGCCTGGATTTTGGTATCGATGCCGGAGGAAGAATCTATCTGCTGGAAGCCAATTCCAAGCCAGGGCGCACGGTGTTCCGGCTGACGGGCGACCGCCGGGCTGCTAGACTCGCCGCCGAGAACCCGCTGCGCTATGCGCGCCATCTGCTGCTTAGCTCAAGCAGCCATCACAAGCTGCCTCCCGGGCAGCTCCGTTCACACGGGAGAATGATATCTATGGTTCCAAAGGAGGATTCATAAATGGGTCTCACTTTTTGCAATGTCCATTTCACCAAGCAGCCTGATCGAGTAGTATATGTCTCGGGTGAACTGATGAGAAGCCTGAAATTATCCGGCAAGAAAAATATCCGCCTGCGCCTCGGAAAAGATGCCATCCCGGCCACGATCAAGCCGATCAAGCGTGCCGGCAAGCACCTCTTCCTGGCCTCGGGCGTCAAAAGCGCCATCAAGGTCCCGAAGTCCGGCGGCATCTACCTGCGCAATCTGCAGAATGACGAGGTGCAGCTCGGGCCGCTGGTCGGTGTGCTCTCAGACGGACCCGCTTCTGCTGCGCAGCCCTTCGGCTCCCGCACCGGCTTCATCAAGCAGCTGCTGCGCGAAGGCAGCAACAAATGCTACATCTTCGCCTTCATGCCGCGGGATATCGACTGGCAGCAGGAACAGGTCAACGGATATTTTCTGACGGCAAGCGGCCGCTTCGAGCGCAAGCTGGTGCCCCTGCCGGATGTCGTCTATAACCGCCTGCCCAGCCGCAGAGCTGAGACCTCCCCTTACATCAACCAGCTGCGCGAGCGCTTCGGACGCAAGAAGATTCCGTACTTTAACTGGAGCTTTTTCAACAAATCGGATGTCTACCGGCTGCTGGAGAATGACGGGGCAGCGAACCGCTTCGTGCCTGAAACGCACAGTAACCCCAGCTCTGAACAAATGCGGGATATGCTCGACCGTCACCACTTCGTCTATTATAAACCCTCGGCCGGCAGCCTGGGACACGGCATCTACCGCCTGACCTACCTGCCGAAGAAAGGATATTTCGCCCGGTACCGCCGAAGCGGCAAGAATGTGCTGCTGCGCTTCACCAGCTTCGACAGCCTGATGCGTATGCTGCGGGGACGCCATGGTCAGAGCATGCAGAACTATGTGGTCCAGCAGGGTATCCGCCTTATTGAGATTGACAACTGCCCGATTGATTTCCGCTTCCACATGCACAAGAACGGCAGCAATCAATGGGTCGTCGTCGGAATCGGGGCCAAAAAAGCCGGACGGGGCAGTGTTACCACCCATCTGAAGAACGGCGGAGCGCTATTGACCCCGCAGCAGGCCCTCGGCCGTGTATTCGGGGCCAGATCAGATGAAGTCCTCCAGCGCGCCAAGACCACTGCCGTCAAGCTAGCAGAATCTCTGGAGATCCAGCACCGCCATCTGCTCGGCGAGATCGGGTTCGACCTCGGCATTGACCAGGATGAGGATATCTGGATGTTCGAGGCCAATGCCAAACCGGGACGCTCTATCTTCCGCCACCCCTCCCTGCGCGCTGAGGGCAAAGCTTCCATTGAGCACATCCTGGAGCATTGTCTGTATCTCAGCAAATTCCGCAGGAGGGATGACTTGTGAACAGCCGGATACCCGATCCCAGCAAGCCCGTAATCGCCATTCTGACCACCAGTGACCGGCTTAAGCAGTTCCGCGGTAACCGCAATAACTTTCGCGACATTATCCGTACCGGCAGAGAAATGGGCTATATGGTCTATGTCATCACGGTCCGTGACCTGAAGCTGAATGAACAGACCGTGACCGGCTACGTGCCCTCCGCCAGCGGAAAGCTCTGGTATGCCATTCCTGTTCCGCTGCCGCAGGTCATCTATAACCGGATTCCCAACCGCGAGGAAGAGGAGAAGGCACCGGTCGCGCGCAAAATTGCCGAGTGCCTGGAGCATCCCGAGATCTCGCTGTACAATCCGAGCTTCTTCAATAAATGGAATCTCTTCGAGTGGCTCAAGGAATCCAAGGCCACCTCGAGGCATGTGCCCAAAACCCGCCGCCTGCGCAGCGCGGCGACCCTTACCGCGATGCTTAAGAATCACGAGAGCCTCTATCTCAAGCCGGAGAAGGGCAAGGCGGGCAAAGGCATCATGCGGCTGGGATACCGGCCGGACACTCTCCTTCCCTACCGGCTGCAGATTCAGAGCGGCAAAAAAAACACCACCTACAAAGCAGCGTCTGTCGAAAGGCTATGGGCCCGAATCGGCCGTGAAAAAGGGTCCGCCCGCTATATTGTCCAGCAAGCCATCGTGCTTGCCGGACACCGCGGCCGCCCCTTCGATCTGCGGGTGCTGCTGCAGAAGAACGGCCGGGGTGCCTGGGCGGTAACCGGTATCGGCGCCCGGTTGGCCGGGGCCCGCAGCATCACCACCCATGTTCCGCGCGGCGGCAGCATTGAAGACCCCTCCAGCATGCTGGAGGGAACCTTCGGGCCCGAGCAGGCAGAGGTTATCCTGAAGAATGTCTCTACCACGGCGCTGCTGGTGGCCCGGCAGATTGAGCGGGCTTCATCCAGCATGCTGGGCGAGATGTCGATGGACCTCGGGGTCGATGAAGAAGGCGGAGTATGGTTTTTTGAAGCCAATTCCCGCCCGATGAAGTTCGACGAGCCGGCAATCCGCAAGCTGTCACTCGAACGCATTTTCCAATACGGCAATCATCTATCCCGCCAATCCAAATAATCCATTACCCGTCAAAGGAAGTGACACCATGCAGATATCCTCACTCTACGACAGCAATCCCGTACAGTGGGAATCCAGGCGAAACGGATTGCTTGAGTTCCTGAGGGAGTATGGGGAGCAGCGGATTACACTTCGCGGATGCAGGAGGCTGGCCCGGCTGACACCGGATCAGCTCGCCCTGCCGGGGGTCTCCCTGCTCGTTGCCACGGTGCGGGGTCAGAACGGCCGCCAGCTCGCAGGCGTCAGCTTCGTGTCCGGCTTCGGCAAGGAGGCCTGTGTAGTCGCCGTCCATCCCCTGTACCGGAACAGGCATACGGGCACAGCCCTGCTTGCTGCACAGCTGGAGCGCCTCGGGCAGCTGGAATGCCATGTCGCCTGCGACAATGCAGCCAGCCTCAAGATGTGCTTCAACATCGGCCTTTCCGCTGTTGATCTGGTCACCGGCCCTACAGGCAAGCCCACCCTGCTCTTGCGTTCCCCGGGGAGCGCAGTTGATCCCGCCATTCTCCCGCAAGGAGGTGAACTCCTGTGCCAGAGCCCGTCCTAGGCATCCTCACCCTGTATCTGAACGACGCCAAGCAGCTCGAAGAGAAGAGTGTGTACCGGAGGATGATTATTGAAGGCAGCCGGATTGGATTGGATGTCTTTGTGTTCACCCCGGCAGATGTACATGTCAGCAAGGATCTGATCAATGCCATGGTCTATGATGTCAAAAGCGGAGTATGGTCGCGGAAATGGCGTTCCTTCCCGAATATGATCTATGACCGCTGCCGGATTCAGCGCAGCCAGCGCTTCCAGCAGCTGCTGCGCTTCCGTGCGCGGTACGACCATCTGACCTTCCTGAACCGCCCGCTGCGCAATAAATGGACGGTGCATCAGACCTTCTCCCAGCGGAGCCGCTTCCGGCCCCATATGCCGGAGACGCTGCTCTACCAGTCCTCTGCCGATCTGCACCGGATGCTGAAAGTAAGCCCCGTCGTCTACGTCAAGCCGATTAACGGCACCGGGGGGCGCGGCATCCTGCGGATCGAACGCCAGCGTGAAGGCAAGTCCCTCTTCGATATCCAGGGACGCCGCCAGAGCCGCCAGATCATCGCCCCACGCATGGTATCGCTGAATCGGCTGGAGACCATCGTCCGCCAGTGGTGCATCAGCGGTAAATTCCTCGTCCAGCAGGGCATCCCGCTGCGGCTGCCCAGCGGCCGGTTTCACGATTACCGGATGCTGGTGCAGAAGAACGGCCAGGGCGACTGGGAGTTCACCGGCATGGCCGGCCGGGTCGGTGCCGCCCGCAGCGTCACCTCGAACCTGCATGGCGGCGGGCATGCGATGAAGGCAGAGACGCTGCTGAAGCAGTGGCTCGGCAGCGAAGAGCGGGCTGACAAGGCCATGCGCGCTGCCGAGAAGCTGGGGATCGAGGCTGCCGCCTATCTCGAAGACAGCTTCGGCGCCCTCTGCGAGCTGGCCCTGGATCTCGCCATTGACCGCGAGGGCAAGATCTACGTGCTGGAAGTCAACCCTAAGCCCGCCCGCGAGGTCTTCGCCCGCTCCGGTGACAGCAGCACCTACCGCAAAGCCCTGGTCCGCCCGCTGGAGTACGCGATGTGGGTGTATAAGAATAAGAACACGCCTAGTTCTTCTAAGGTGGTTGAGGAGTAAAGGTTATTATTAATCTATAAACGACAAGCGCCCCTCCGGATATGCGGAGAGGCGCTTGGCTTGGCGTAACGGACTGAGGCGCTCTTATTCGGGAAGGAATTCGTCATTTGGGCGAGTAACGGACTTCAAAGGCCTTATCCTTAGCACTCCGGCTCCGAAACGTCTCATAGAGAGACACTAAGGTCGCCTGAGTCCGTTAAGCTGCAAAAAGTGGCGTTTTCGCGGGGATAAGATCTCTGGTCCGTTATATTTTGAGTTGATAGGGTTTCACAAGCTTATCCATCCTTTTAAATCTGATGCTGTATTAGGTACAAGGTAGCGTTGTGGCATCCTCGTTTTCATTGTATTCTCCTTTGACGAGGTTACTCGTCAACCAATTAAGAACATCTGTTAAATTGATTTTTTTCCTTCACTTATAATTTTCGGGTTCTCCCTATGAATCTTATATATTAATGTTAAATTCCGGAGGTAAAAAAATTGAAAAAGACACTTTCGCTACTAATACCGTTAATTTTGATACTTGCATCCTGCAGCTCGAATAAAAGCAATCTAAATACATATCTTATTCCAAAAAATTATGTGGGTTGGGTACAGATTATTTATAATCAAGAGGGATTTAACGCTATCGAACAGGATAATGGGAGAAACATTTTTACCATTCCTGAATCTGGAGTATTAGAAACATCCACTCCAGATGTTGAATATGGGATATCTTTCGAAGAATTTTATTACTATGATGAACAAAATAAGCAGCAAAAATTAGATGTGGATCAAATGATCCACGGTCACACTTTAGGTGACGGCGAGTCGGTTAGTAGTTCCGGTACAATCGAGGGGCCTACGGTGCAGAGCTTTTTTGTAGGAACAGAAGCTGAGCTTAAAAACACTCCTGATCCTGACTATCCTGTTGAAACTCTTTGATATTGAAATAAAACATTTCGATTGGTGATACGCATTGCTCCCGAACGTTCAAGAGTCCCTTGTAAATAATCGCAGAGTTCATTGAACCTGTCGGTCAGGATATGTAATTGGTCTTCGCTAAAATAGGAGGCCACATATAAAATGAGCGGCGCAGCCGATTGTATGACAATATCATTTTGCAATACGTATTGGGCTGTTACCTTAAAATATTTGCCAAGGATATCCTGGCCATTCTCCAGGTTGAAGTTCTTAACAGCTTCGTTAAAGAAAGACAGTCTGCCGTCAAACTCTAATATGAGCTGCAATAGTTCTCTATAATTGTTCGCGCTTACAGTTGAGGCGTACGCCGTTCCATTAGGAACCAATACGCGGTTGATTTCAGAGAAAATCTTCCTGTGGTCCTGAAAATGGTACAGCAGGTGGTTCGCAATCAAAACCTCAAATGAATGATCCGGCCAAGGCATCTTCTCAGCATCAACGACTTCATAGTGAAACCGATTTAGGGGATCACTGATACTCCCTTTTGCCGTCTCTACCATTCCTCTTGAAGCATCAGTCAAGACAATCTCCGATTTGGATGGTAATTTACTCATATTTTTTTCCCACAACACACCGGTCCCACAACCGATTTCTGCAATCTTCAAACCCTCGGTAAGTCCCAAATGCTCAAATACCCATTCATGCCAATCCCTCTTATGTTCACAATACTGATACAACTGTATTCTTGCATTCAAGCGGTGTTCATTGGAGTACTGGTCTTCAGAAAATTTTTGGACATGCGAAAATAACTCATCCCTGTTCATTAATCTGCACGGCACCTTTCGAGAATAGGATCAAAAAGCGTTCTTTCAAAATCATACCCTCCTTCCGGCAATGAGCATATGAAGTTCCGCATTAATTCACCTGCCCTCTAAATTATAAATGTGTTTCTTTTATGTAATGGATTATTTAATCTCTAACCCTACTAAACATCCTTTTATTGTAATCAAAGGGAATTTGAAGAGGAGAATGAATGGTAAACCTAATAGCTTCTTTTTATAAAATAAATCCCTATTCCAAGATTGTAAATCGCATGCACAAGGATGGCAGGAATCAAGGAACCCGTATAATAAAACAATAAAGCACAGACCAGCCCATTAATAAATACGATCGCGTAGGCTACATAAACACCTTTATATTGCGGTACATGTATGATCCAGAATAGAAAGGAGCTTATAAGAATTACGACCCCGTCGATGATCGGGCTATAACCAATAAACAACCCTATTAATACACCCCTGAAGAAAAACTCTTCAAAAAAGCTTCCCCCCAGTGAACTAACGGCAATACCGCTTGGAGTCCTTATGATTGTATTTATCATTTCTGCGCCTCCTGATTGAGGAAGCTCTGTGTTTGTTTTTATGATGAGACCTATGCTAATTAATACTATAGTCGTACCGACGATCAAGCCCAGTAAGGTGACTGAAAGATAAGAGAACTCATCCGGGACAAACAGCGAAACCATAAAGGGCATGATCTCTCCCCACCTAAAAATCCCAATAAGGATCAGACCCAATATTAAAAATGGTGTTAATCCCAGCAAGATTTGCAGCAATAGCTTATAATGCTGTCTCGAACTTAACGAACTCATACCTAAAGTCCCCCCTTTATTCATTACCCTTTTTATAAAACACTTGGATCGCTTGTCCTGCAAACTCCACCACATCAACAGACAATAAGCTTTTATAGATGTCCAGCTTTTGTTCCAGGTACTGATTTGAATTTGACAGCTTATCTATAGATACAGGTACCCTTTCTAACAGTCCTTTTAATTCTCTCTGTACTTCGTGACTTTCGGGGGTTAGTTCATTTTGGATTGCTGCTCGGAAGAAAGATAACAGTCTCCTATTCAACCTATCTAATTCGGATTGTTGAGCTTTACCTTTTGGTATTATAGTATCTACCGTGTTTGCAGAGAAATATTGATTTAATATCACTCTTTGATCTTCTTCTAACCGGATAGCATTCATAAGTAACATAAGATCTTCAGTAGTTAAGTCACCGGCCTCATGGATTAGATTCTTGATTCTGGTTATCATATCGAGAGACTCGTTTATTCTATCTCTCTTATCGAGAAGCATTGCTTCTTGAACCTCTAACATGTCGCTAAAAGAATACTCCGGCTCTTCAAGCCTTTGTTTAATTTCGTCTAAAGGCAGGTTCAAGCTTTTGAGCAGCTGGATATTGTAGAATCTCTTCAATTCATCCCTGGTATATATTTTCTGATTGAATTCATTTCGCTTACCCGGAACAAGCAGCTCAAGTTGCTCATAATGTCTAAGTGTCCTAATCGTTGTATTGACAGCGCTGGCGAATTTCCCTATTGTAAGCTCCAACGAATACCCTCCTTTGCTTTTCTCTAATAAGACCTCTTATGATGTCTATAGTAGACTGTGACGTTACGTCCTTCGCAAGTCCATCTTTCGGGAATGTTCGTTCAAGCAGGTTAATGGGAAAAACACACAACAAAAAATAGATGTCGATCAAATGATCCACGGTCACCCTGTAGGCGACGGCGAGTCGGTTAATAGTCTGAGTTATCCCGATGAGCTTATGAAATAAAAACTCGCATGAATTATAAATTCAGAAGCAACGAAAGGATAGTGTACATGGAAAATGTATCTAATGCAGATCAATTGGAATCCATAACCTCTATGCAATCCACAGTCAAAAAACTTGAGAGCGCTTTGTCCCAAATGACTCAAAGTGGCGCCAATACTACCCTGGTAACCAAACGGCTCCATGCTGTATCCATCGGCTTAGCAGTTCTGGAAAATGTCTGGAATCAAAAGCCTCATTCATATACACATGAAGATTTAGCAGAGGCCGGCAAGGTTCTCACTGGTTTAACCCCTTCCGTGGAGAACAGTTATGCCAAGTCAAAGGCGGGCAGTCCACAAAGAACGCTTTTGGAGCGGAGAATTAAGGCTTTGAGGCTGGCTGTTCAAGCGATTGAGGGAATATCTTAATAGAGATTTAACTCTCCTACGAACTTATTTACTTTTGATGCAAAAGAATCCCAGCTTGTATCATACCCTACACCATAATTCCACCCGTTAGAACGCAGCTTTTGAGCTAAATGGATGTAATCAGCACGTTGCTTATCGTTTAGGCTAACATCAAAAGTACCATCACCAACCTTGTACTCATTCATGTAATCGTACAATTTCATAAGAATATCTTCTTTATCCTTATCTCTTTCCATACCACTGTGTAAGATAATTGAATCGATGGCATTATCTAGTTTCTGTGTAACAAGCGTTTCATTTTTCCATTGATTATCTTGTTGATACTGTATAGTTTCTTCAAGTTGAACTAGATCTCGTTGAATATAAGCATTCAATATTTCATATTTTAAATCTTCATTTCTGTTGACTCGTATACGATCCATAAATAATGCAGCATTTCCGAATAGAGAAACTAATAAAATTACTAAAATCCAGTTTTTCTTCTTCATATTTTCTCCAACCCCTCCTGATGGCAAGATAAAAACCAACAACAGTCTTGAACTAAAAAGTCCCAGACTGCCGTTGATTTATCGGATTTTATTATTCTTCTACACCTGTAGGCAGGTTTTTAACTGTTGCATGTGGCTTCGTGTACATTTTAGTTTCCGTGAAATGTATTGGCGAAGAATTTGATCAGGAATGATAACGGATATAAATTGGGGGAAGGACCCTTGTTCTCTTCATCCGGTGCTTCTCTTCGTCTGGCAGTACGTATGATCCAACGCTGTTGCTGCTCGGTTGCGACAGTCTGACAGCCACATACCAAGTGGAGCCCGCTGCAGCAATGTCATAATCCCAGTGAATCTCCCGTACAGAAAAATGGGCAAATGGTTATGATACTAAGGAATAGATAAGTGCGATTGAGAACGCCAATTGAACCTAAGTCATAAAAATGCTCCAGCCAGGTTCAACTCCGCATGAGTCATATCGGATTAACACATAGCAGCACATCCTGCTCCTCACCCTTTTGATCCACAATAGAAATTTGCTCAGGCGGATTTTCCAGACTTTTCCCCCTAACTAACAACTGTCCTTCCCCTTCGATCTCGTACTTTCTGATATACACTCCTGAACCGATATCCTCATACGGATACTTGTCAAAATCGCTCCAATTCAGTGCGGCTCCCTTGTCCACTAAGCTCTCTAATTCATTTAACGAAATATAGCCGCTCGTTCCTGGCTCCTTATGACTTTGGCAGGCTGTACATAAGATCAAGACAAATAACAATATCATTGGAAGCTTGAGGCATTTGGATAGTGTCATACAATCCCTCCAGGTTCTTATCATTCCACTGGTAATCTTAGGGATAATTATATCGTAATTTAAACAAGGAAGTCATAAAAACCGCCATATTAAATTCACTCCGGCCTTGAGTAAAACTTTTTAATCAAATGATTTCTATACAATTCAAGAGATTGCTGAGGTGGAACTCGTTAATACATTAACTTAAAAGGGGCTGTCCCAAAAGTAGATACTCTACTGGTGGGGAAAAATCCCATGCCTTCTTAAAAGATGAATTTGTAAGAAAGGGAGCGATTCTCCGTTATTGGAGGATCGCTCCCTTGCGTTTCTGGTCATTCGCTGCTTGCTTCAGCAGGTTGTGAGCAAGCGAAAGCCAACCGACCTCTAGCGTCACTTTTTCCATGCCGCGAAGCAGAAAGCGCCGGAAGCCCCGGTTATTCTTTAATTGTCCAAATACACTTTCCGGCTCCGTCATTCGACGTACGGCCAATAGATAGCCTTCCTCGCTTCGGAGGATTTCTTTCGCCTGTTTCTGGTATCTAAGCCGCTCCAAACTGACTGCGATTTCCCGGTTTCCGCTTCCCTTCGTGCAGTTTTCTTTTAGCGGACAACCTCCGCAGCTTTGACTTTGGTAATGACGCTTCTTAATTTCGTATCCACTCTCTGTGGTTTCCTTGCTCTCTCGTTGGAAATACAGCGGGTGTCCAGCTAAACACGTCCAGCGATCCTCGGATCCGTCGTAGGTCCAGTTCTCGATTTTTCCGACGTCGGCTTTCCAGGCTTTGCTCTTTTCTTTGTGGTAGGTGCTGTATTTCACGACGGCCTGTATCCCGCTCTTTTCCAGATAGGCGTAGTTTTCTTCACTTCCATAGCCGGCATCTGCAATGACCGTCTTTGGAAGTTTTCCGAGGAATTGCTTTGTTTTTGCCAGATGTGGTTCTAAACAGCGGGGGTCACCCGGTCTTTGATGGAGACTGTAGGCCACAATAAACTGGTTTTCGGTCCCAATCTGTAGATTATAACCTGGCTTCAGTTGGCCATTTTGCATGTGATCTTCTTTCATCCGCATAAACGTTGCCTCTGGGTCGGTCTTGCTGAAACTGTTCCGGTCCCCAAGCAGCTTTTGATATTGTTCGTACTTCTGCAGTCGAGGGAGCAAATCCTTACGCAACGTCCGAACCGTCTTGTTTAGGGGCTTGTCTTTCGGTTTTTCGGCAAGCTGAGCTTCAAGCTTTTGCACGGCTTGTTCGAGTTTCTCACTGTCCATTTCCGAACCCGTGCTGAGTTCAGCCAGATCTTTGCCCTGGTTCTCTTGTTCTTCCTGCTCTTCCGCTGCTTCAATGTCAGCGAATAGGGCCTGCACCTTATCTTGCAGTTTCGCTTTGTGTTTGCTGACCGCTTTGCTCCAGACAAAGGTGTAGCGATTGGCATTCGCCTCGATCTTAGTTCCGTCCACAAAATAATGCTCCAGAGACACGTATTTTTCGTTAGCCAGAAACTGAAGCACGGCGGTAAATACCGTTTCGAGGACATTTCTCATCCGCTGGGAACGGAAGCGATTCAGCGTGCGGAAGTCGGGTCGCTGCCGTCCGGCCAGCCACATGAAGGGAATGTTCTCCCGGACCGCTTTGGCGATTTGGCGAGACGAATAGATTCGCTGAGTGTAAGCGTAGATGATGACTTTGGTGAGCATTTTAGGATGGTAGCTGTCACGGCCGCCGCCGGGATAGGCCGCGTCAAAAATGGCGTTGTCCAGCCGATTGACGGCGGCATTCACGACGCGAACGAGGTGATTTTTCGGGATATCTTCTTCCAGATCCATTGGCAAGCAAAGTTGGTCCATGGTATATTGAATGTACAAAGAAACCTCTCCTTTGAAATGGTTGTGTGGTAACTCCATTTTAACAAAAGAGAGGTTTCTTTTTTTGAAGAAACTTTTCCCACTTAAACAGCGGAGAGGACGGAACGATTGTGTAAAAGCGGCAGCGGTCGCCTTGGTCTCCGGATTTTCACCGCTAAGGGGAATGAAAAAAATCTGGAGACCACAGCGATTGGAACAACGGTCCGTTCGCGCAGCGTCCACCCAAGTGCTCACGTTGATCCTACTACAAAATAAAGAGCTATCCCAAGCAGCCATTTCATGGCTTTTGGGACAGCCCCTTTTACTATCTTCACTTCACTTCAGTCCCATAGCTCTCCTTCCAATGCTCCAGCCACTGCGAATAATCCAGCCCTTTGATCTCCTTCAGCGTCTTCCCTTCGATGGAGTACTCTCCGCCGGCCACGATGAGATTCTTGATTATGCTTAGCGGACCCGAGGTTCCGCCTATGACCTCATGATCTGCAAGCATGACATTTACGGCAATCCTGTATTCGTCCGGGGGATATTGCTGTTCCAGGGGATGATTCTCTACGAGGAATCGGTAAGTTATGATTTTTTTGCCGAAATAGGCATCAGGTTCTTGCTTCTGCACCGACCAGAGCTGCATGTAATCCAGATTCTCAAGCATGGTCTGATCCAATGTGTATTGGGCAACTTCTCCTGCAGGGTCAACGATCCTGTAACCAAGAGTCTCAACATATCTGGCGGCGATTTGCTCGTCAGTCTCACCTTCGGCGGCGCCCCCCTTGTTGCTGCATCCCATTATGGCCAGCAGTGCCAGGCTAAGCATTAGGAATAATCCTATGAGCCGGTTCATTCGTTTCGTCCCAATCTCATTGCAATACGTCTGAGGCTCTTCTTCTCTGGACAGCGGAGATTACAAGCGGGACAGCAAAGACAAGAGATAGTCCGAACAGGACGATAGCTGTAATTAAAGAGTTATGCCCTCCGTCAGAAGAAGCGGCATGATGGCCACCACCCACCAGGATTGCCCCTTCATTGGAATTGCGGTTCATAGAATTCAAGGCATCTGCCGATTCGCTAACCGCATCCCTAACCTCTGAAGGACTGATATTCTGCTCATTCGTTAAATCAATATAGGTCTCGTTAACCTCATTGTTTATATAGAGATAATCCAGCTCGTAGCGTTTGTCGTCAATAAGCTCTACAGTGCCCTTTCCGGCATACTCTGCTTCCAGCCGCTTCACGGTGTTGTCAAAATCATTATGATTACTGATGTTATAGATGGTCCATGCCCCTGACTCCAGTGTAGCTTCGATCACTCCAACCTGGGCCTCTTCCAGATAAAGAGGAAATTTATAACCTGCCATTTCATGTGAAATGAAGTTGTCATGGACATTCAACTGGTAATAGGGGATTCCTTCCCCCAGAGTGGCCTCATGAAAGCTTGTTTTGCCCGTACCATGAAAGTTATCCTTCTGGGCTTCAAGGCTATCCGCATAATACTCTTTATATTCCTGCTCAATGGCCCCTTTGATCTCTGCCCCAGCCTTCTCAAGACCAGCATCGGCATATGCCGCATTTCCAACCAGTGATAGAGCCAGGACAGCGGTTAATAGCAACGCACGAATTTTCAAAAAAAGCCCTCCAATTGTTGTTTGTATTAGATCATTAATTTCAATTAATATTGTTTACTGTATTAACCCACTTATAAGTGGAATTGCTCTTGAACGTAGAATAGCCTTGAACGTTGCTCGAACCATCTGCCGGATCAATATAATATAAGTTCTGAATATTGTTAGTGGTGTTGTAGTAATACCCTTTAACTACAAAGGCATGGCCAATACTCGAGCCAGCCTTGCTCGTGAACGCAAGAACATTGGAGTAATTATCTATATTGCTGACTAAACTATTGTACGACGGCACACTTAGTGATGCAGATGAGCTTACGCCATAGGCGGCAAGTCCTGCCTGGGCATCGTAGACCGTCCCGGCCGTGTCCATGTATATGCCCTTTGCAGCCTTCACTATATTTTGCTGGGTGGCGCTGGATTTCCCCAGATATTGTCCAGCCATGCTGGATACAGCCGCCCAGCACAGATAGCTTCCCTGTTGTACTTGGGAGGTTACGTCATGAATACGGGCTCCAGAAGCGGCGTATACGCTGCCTGCAAATAGAGAAGCGGAGATTATCGAACTAAACAGAATTGACAGCGATTTCAATTTCATTTTTTTCACTTTTTCAAATCCCTCTTGGAGTATTGATCTATCGGCCGACAGAACTGTAGATAATACTATCATAAAATACTATATTTGGAATATCTAAATTAAAGCTTTTATATTGATAATCATAGATTTAACAGTCCGCCAAAAGCTTATTTTCAGCTTGTCTCATCAGATTTAAGTATACACCTTGTGCAATGAGTTAACTAGACGTATACTTCTAGTAAAGGGGCGATGAGATGAGCAGAATGAAGAAAATCACGATATTTACGGGTATTGGATTGTTGAGCGTTGTTGTCATAGCCATTGTTGCGGTCTACGCCTTCGTAATCCAGCGGCCGGTGACCACTACCCCCGTAATCGCAGAAGCGAAGCCCTACGAGTGGAATAAGATCAAGCTGGGCGGGAATACCCTTTCCAGTGATGGATCAGAGTATTTCATATGGACTAAGACCGGTGAGAGCAACAACTGGATCATCTTCTTTTCCGGCGGCGGGGTCAGCTGGGATGCCCGGAGCGCTGCACATCCTATTAAAATTATGAACTTTATTAAAGGCGGGGATACAGGCAACTATTTCGCTGACATTCCGTTCTATATGCTGACTTTGCTGGGCGGGATGATGGATACGGACAACCCGGATAATCCGTTTCACGGCTGGAATGTGGTCTACCTCCCTTATTCCACAGGTGACTTCCACATTGGTAACCGCACCGTTACGTATCCGCGAGAGGACGGGAGCACCTTCACCATGCGGTATAACGGGCGTACTAATGTGCGCAGCAGCCTTGACTGGATCTATGCGAACGTGGCTAAGCCAGATAAGCTGCTGATTGCAGGCGAGAGCGCCGGGGGATTCGGGTCCGCCTTCTGGGCGCCCGAGATTGCTTCACATTACCGGGATTCTGAGATTTTCCAATATGCAGACAGCTCCTTCCTGAAGTCAGACAAGTGGCCGCAGGTGATGAAGCAGGAATGGGACTCGGATTTCACTGCAACCTTCGGGTATGCGCCGGAGGCAGATATCATCGGGGCTGCTTTTCGCGCGAATGGCCGGCTGCTGCCTGCAGGTACGGTGCTTTTACAAGCCTACTCGGTATATGATGAGATTCTGATCCACTTTCAGAACAAGATTAACGATTACAACGGACCACGGGACCAGAAACTTATTAAAGAGTGGTCAGAGGAAATGCGGCAATCAGTAGCTGCTCTAGCGGCAACGGTTCCTAATTATTATTACTATCTGACGGATTACGGGCTGAACGCTGAGAACGGGACAACCCCGCACACTTTTTCCACCCGGGAGACCTTCTATCAGGCGGAGCAGGATGGTGTGAAGCTTGTGAAGTGGCTGGGGGATGCGGTCAATCAGCAGAAGCGCTATTCGGTAGGCAGCGAGTTCTTGGGGACAACAGCACCTGCTCAGGAGTAGCTCCTGCAGCAGCGGTATTTTCGCAGGAAGATAGGAGAGAAGATCATTGAATTTACGTGAAAAGCAAATGCAAATGACCAAAGAGCTCATTAAGGAGGCCGCACTGGGCCTATTCTGTACTCAAGGGATCGAACGTACGGATATGGCACAGATCGCCGGACAAGCCGGTGTCTCCCGCCGAACGTTGTACCTTCATTATAAGGACAAGGAAGATTTAGCCGCTAAGCTCTATGTGGATAATCTGGAGCGGATGTTTGGCAGGCTGCTGTTTGATTTCGATTTTGCCCGGCCTGTTCCCTCCCTGGAGAAGATTCTGGATCAATATCTGGCATTAAAAGATCATCACGAGGCACTGATCTATTATGATGCCATTTTTGGAGTCTACTACAGCACCCTGTCCAAGAATCCGGCGGAGCTGCCTGATTTCAAGAGAGCTATGGAGGTCTGGTATTCCCGGTACATCAACCTTGAGACAGCAGCGGTGGCTCCAGAGTATCAAAAAAAGTGGCTGGATCTTCTGCAGAAGTCCACCCACCTGTATTTCATGTATTTACAAAAATCCGTAATTCTGTCTCATCAGCGGGGCGGTTCCGTTACGGAGGAAGACCGGGCAGCGGACCGGCAATTCAAGGATTTCATTATGGCTGGCGTGCGGGCAACCTGACGATAATCGTTGTTCCCTCTTTTACCGCACCGTCCAGCTCAATACTGCCCTGATGCAGGGAGACGATTTTTGAGACAATGGCCAGTCCCAGACCGTTCCCGTTATTACTTCCATTCCGCGACTTGTCTATGGTATAGAATCTTTGGAATACCGCACCCCACTCTTCCGGGGAGATCCCGATGCCATTATCGCTGATCGTGACCGCAACTTCTGCTGCACTGTGGTCTATACGGATGCTGATCTTCCCGCCTTCAGGCGTGAACTTGATGCTGTTGCCCAGCAGATTCATCCACACCTGCTTCAGCTGATCTTCATCGCCAATGATATAGACCGCTTCCGGCAGCTCCAGATCGATAACGATGCTTCGGGCTGCCCATTGCGGCTCACAGGTCACCACGATGGTTCTAATCTGCTCATCAAGCCGGAAGGAGACTGCCGAGAAGGGGTGATGCTCGGAATCCAGGGAAGCCAGCTTCAGCAGATTATCACTCAGCCGTGACAGACGTCCACTCTCCGCAATGATGATATCCAGATAGTCCTTACGCTCCTCTTCCGCAATCAAATCATTGTTCTGCAGCGCCTTGGCAAAACCCGAAATGGAGGTAAGCGGTGTCTGGATTTCGTGGGAGACATTAGAGACGAAATCCTGCCTCATCTGCTCCAGCTGCTTCAATTCCCCCGCCATCTCCACATAGCTCTGTGTCAGCTCTCCGATCTCGTCTACACGGTTCATCTTAAGATCTACCTCAAAGTCACCCTTGGCCAGTCTTTTGGTAGCATTCGTCAAAGCCTTAATCGGCTCCACCAGGTATCTGGCAGCAATAAGAATGCTTACACTTCCCAGCAACAGCACGAGTAACAGTACAAATAGTACCAGACGGTTGACGATATGTTCGTTCTCGGCTGAGTACTGCAGGAACATCGCACGCCACTCCCCCTTGAGCATAAAGGGCATTCCAATGAACGTATCATTATCTTCCGTGGAAGAACGATAGACCTTCCCCTGCAACACTTGCCGGACAGCCCCGGGAGTGATGGTAACAGCCGGACTATCCGCGAGCCCGTAAAAAGTATGTTCCCCCGACTGGTCGTACAGATGGATAAGATGCGCTGATACCTTAACCATACTATTCAGGAACTCGTCCGTATCTTCAGGCCTGGCGTCATCATAGCGGTGAATGATCTCCCTGCCCACTGTAATCATCTCGTTCTGTCCCTCATAGCTTATTTGCTTCTGAAATACATACAAGCCGATGAAAAAGGAACAGATCAGACTAAAGACAATGATGCCGAGAAATGTGAGTATGACCCGAACATACAGTGTCTTGATCATGACTCAGGAATCAGGCGGTAGCCCAGACCGCGGGCAGTTTCGATATGAAAACCCTCGCCATTGCCGCTGAACTTCTCTCTCAGCCGGCTGACATGCACATCCACAGTCCTGCCGTCCCCTTCATAATTCAAACCCCAGATTTGCTGAATCAGCTGTTCTCTGGTGAAGATCTGCCTGGGGTGGCTGACCAGCAAAAACAGAAGATCAAATTCCTTCAAAGGTAACGTGACCGGCATTCCACCGCGTGTAACCTGAAAAGTCCGGCGGTTAAGCACCACATTGCCAAGCTGTACGGACTGGGAAGTGACAACCAGTGAGCGTTTGAGCAGTGCTTTTACCCGCATGACCAGCTCAACCGGATCAAAGGGCTTGGTCAGATAATCGTCCGTTCCGAGCTGAAATCCTTTCACTTTGTGGGCCGATTCCGCTTTGGCCGTCACCATAAGAAGGGGCAGGTTGGCATCCGTACGCCGGATTTCCGGCACAGCTCCCAGCCGTTCAGTCCCGGCATCATAATATCCAGAATCACAAGATCGACATGCGAGTTCTCAATGATGGACATCGCCTTGGTACCATCCCCGGCTTCTTCGAGGCCGAACCCTTCTTTGCGCAGATATAGAGACATCAGCTTCCGGATATTGTCATCATCATCCGCGATCAGTATAGTAGCCACGATCATCCTTCTCTCTTAAGCGTTATCCAAACTGCCAGCCGAGCAGATTCCAATAGTAGAAGAAGAAAGTCAGTTGGGCAGCTGAAAGCATCACTAATGTGTAATGCACCCGCCTGAGGGCGGTCCAATATTTATTTTTCCATACCAGTATAGCTGAGACCAGCATTGCTAAGGTCAAGCCCGCCATAATGATTGGCATAACCAAGCTGACAGACAGTAAAAGGCTGATACTGCTGAGCTTCTGCATAATGTCCATGGACATAATAATCATAAACAGAGTAATAAAAGACAACAGCGCCCAAACGGCAGTTCCCGCAGATAATCGGATGGCCCGCTTTTCCGGGAGCGTCATCGCCTTGAACCTGCGTCTGAAGAAGATAGGTCCGGGCAATGCCGTGAGGAAAATGAATCCCAAGACACCAAGCAGGATAAGCCAAAACTTACTTTGATCCAAAAGCGGCGTACGCTCCAGCGGCATCTCCGGAGCCATGTCCAGGAGCATATGTGTCACTGCGCCGGACTCATCCGTCAGGAAGCCGATCTGGTCGGTCCCTTCCTCCAGCTGGAACAGGTTAGGAGCGACTGCTCTGTACAGCTGTTGTTCACTACCGCTTCCCAAGGATATCTTGTTATCCACAATCGTAACATTCAGCTGGGCAAAAAAGTTAAAGAACTTGTCAATATCACTTATGTTGCGGCGTGTAAATTGATAAGAGCCGGCATATTTCTGTACGGATTCCGCGGAAGCGGAGAACTCCGGCTGCTTCACTTCAGGAGCGGGATAGTACTTGTTGAACAAGGCCTGGACCAGATGGGTCGCAGCTTCGCTGCCTTGACCGCCATTGTAGGATAAGAAAATCCCCAGTTGCTTGGCTGGTGCGAGATACAATTCCGTATTAAACATGGGATCGGAGCCGCCATGAGAGATTAATCTCACCCCGTTCACCCGCTTCTCTGCGAATCCGAGAGCTACTCCCGGCAGGCGCTTATCGAGCTGGAATGCCGTTGAATGCATGAATGCAGCCGTCTCAGGCTTCAGAATCTGCCCGTTGCCATATTTCCCGTTCTGCAGATGCGCGATCATGAAATGTGCCATGTCTATTGCAGATACAGTACCCGAGCCGGCAGGACGAAATCCGCCCTCGAAGGTAGGTGTGCCAGGAATAAAGCTGCCGTTCCCGCTATTATACCCTACCACCTGGTAAGGGAAGAATGACTCCGGCAAAGGCTCCACAACCGTTGAATGCTTCATGTCCAGCGGATCGAAGATATACTTCTGAATATAATCATTATAAGGAATACCGCTGACATCCTCCACGATCATACCTGCAAGCGTTGCTCCATAATTAGAATAGGCACTCATCTCACCTGGCGGTCTGATCCGTGCCAGCATATGTTTATTGAGTGTCTCCGAGATGGAACCGGGCAATCCGGCAGGATCAGTGACGATCTGATAACCGACTCCGCCCTCTTCAAATCCTGCGGTATGGGTCATCAAATGACGCATGGTGATGGGTTCAGGATAAGTAGCAGGAATCTTCACGGATTTCAGGTAGGTATTAATGTCCGTGTCCAGATCAATCTTGCCCTGTTCCACCAGCTGCATCACTGCTGTCCAGGTGAACAGCTTGGTCGTTGAAGCGATTCGGAACATGCTGGTTGCAGGGTCAACCGGAGCCGCTTGCTCCAGATTCGAGCTGCCATACCCCTTGCCCAGAATAATCTTGCCGTCCTTGACGATAGAGACCACCGCGCCGGGAATTTGCAGCCGGTTCATATACTCTTCCATCATTCCATCCACGAAGGCTGTCAGACTCGCCGTATCCTCAAGCTTGGCAGGAGATTCAATCCGGGAATCCGGTGAAGCGGCTTGCCCTGTCTCCGCACTGGCATGTTTCCCGGGAAATATAAGGCTCGCACTTAATCCCATCACAGCCAATATAGCTAGAGCAGCGATCAGCCTTTTTTTCATAAATATCAACATTATTACCCTCCGCATCATCTTCTATATTTAAGGTTAGGGTCAATCTCCCTAACACTTCTAGAGATTATCAGAGTAGTGTGAATGGAACGTTAACAGAACTATAAATGCTCCAAGAGCAGGTTTATTACACGAGAATATTCATTGATCGAATGAATACAGTAATATTCTCCTCATAAAAAAAACTCTAATCGTTATGTAACGATTAATTTCTTTTCCATACCCTTACACTGATTAAATAATATAAAGTCATAAGGGATTGAATTACTAAAATACCCAGCGGAAGTACATAGAGCATTTCAGCCTGATATTTTTGGAAAAGCTCAAAAGATACTACAGCATATCCTCTAGGTTCAACACCTTGTAACTCCACGAAAAGAAACAAAAGTAAACTGCTTGGAATGACCGTAAATAAAAACCAGGTGATTTGGTCGCCTCTCCTATTAGCCCTAATAAACAATAAAGAATTAATAAAACACATGCAGAAGGGCAGGAAGTAGGTTTTGCAAAGTAATATTATTATTCCTGTTCCCCATCCCTCAATTCTTATCTCAAGAAAATAGATTAAAATCAGATGTACTGCAATTGCTGCTAACATATAAAGAACGGCTTGGTATATTGGCTTTATGAATTTCCCCATTCTCTTTTCTCCTTGCTAACATTGTATGAGGCAAAATGATTATTCTATGGATAATATCATAAACCATATTGAGGCCCAAAGGAGTAACTGGATAACTGAATAGATAATGGGGAAGAAAAACATCAATTCCAAATACCCCTGTTCAAAATGCAATTCAATAAATACGGGTTCGCTCGGCTCCGCACCTGCAGCCTCCTTTAATTTAAAGAGAATAACAATACTGGGAAGCAGACTGGTCAATAGCCAAACCAGATTATACCTGATCTTCTTCGTTTTCAACGACCTCATACAAGTTGCATACAACAAAAAAACCGGAGCGCAATATGTCAATGCAATTTGCAGACCCCCTACTTCCTCCCACGCACCCTTTTTTAAATTCAAAAAGCTAATAATCAGCAAATGAATTATACCCACCACTGCAACCTGCGCTAGTCCTTTAATCCTAATAATCATCCGCTCACTCAACTTATCTCCCCCAAGATTATATATATTTTCCTTTTACACCGAATATCGGATTCTCCTCTTGATTTATGTATATCAAAGAACGGCAAAAAAGGAGCCGTATACAGATACGGCCCCAACTCATTCAATCTCTATATTATTCATCTGACAGAGGAGACAGCTTAGGCAGAGTCATGATTGCTATCCTCTAACTTAATTGCATAGTAGTCAGGCAGGTATCATCACTCTCAAAAGTGGAAATCTCAGACTGGGCCTGCTTACCTTCATGAGTAATGGTCATCTTATAGTTCTGATCACGCGGCAGCCATAGGTCGATGAAGCCGTTCGGCTGGGACTTGACGGTCTCGTTCATGATCTCCTTACCGTCCGCATCTTCGATTGTTACCCCGAAGGATTGGCCGGCCATCTCCCCCTGGCAGCCGGTCAGGCTGTGGGTGGCACAGGGATGTGTATTCTGCACATATGGGGCAACCGACAGGAAGAACTCATCCTCAGGTAGCCCATAGACTGCTTCGTTAGAACCGCCGCTGTCCACGATCAGTTGGGTCGAGGTAATCGAAGCGGACTCCGCCGTCAAGATGCGTGAGCTGAAGTCAGCCACCATTTGCTTGATGTCCTGACTGGCAGCCTGACTGCTTCCCGGAGTTGTAGCAACCTCTGTTGTCTTCTTTTCCCCGCTTCCCGCGTACAGGTAGATTCCCAGCGCTGCAATAACCGCGCACGTACCCGCTACTACTTTATTGTTCATGTTAAGATTCAGCTCCTTGTAGATGGCATTCAGCCCATTTCTTCCCGCAGATCATGCTCCATGAACAGAATATCACGTTTCATTTCCTTCATGCTAGCTCTGGAGATCCGTCCGGCCTCGAACATCAGCTGAATGTGGTCACGTTCGAGCTGAATGCCTGCTCTCGACAATTCCTGCAGCGATTCTTCGAACTCCCGTTTCGTGGAGGAGATGGACTCTGGACGGGTTAACCGCATTCTTCCCCGCTCATAGCGCAGAATCAGGGCGCTAATTACTTCAGGCTCCATCTCTCCCGTAGTCTGCAGCTCTCTCAGCCGCTCAAGAACATAAGCGAAAATCCCGGCCTGCAGCCGGTTTGATTCCTCACGCCGCTCCTGCGCGCTTAAGCGGACCTGCTGAATGACACCTGTGATTTCTTCCCAGCTTTTGAACGGAATCAGATCATTCTTGTACTGCGGATCACGGGTGTATATGAACAGCTGCCGGTTCAGGCGGTTCAGATAGCGGTATGCCGTATACGGGTTCACTTCGTGCTGCTTGAGCGCAAGCATAGTGTATTCCCGCTGCCACTTGAGTGCTGTCACCCCAAGCTTCCGTTCCATTTCCTCAGCGTCTTCATTCTTCTTCAGCAGGCGGATTCTTGCGTTATAGATCCCGGTTAGATGATTTAAGGCGAGGCGGGACTGATCTGTAGCCTGCTCATTTAAGCCCGCAACCACACTGCGCAGAATTTCGATTTTGGCCTCGGCCTCCTCGGCATTGTGCTCTGCTTCATGATCTGAGCCAAGCAGCAGCGGCAGCAGAAAGTTAGACGCCAGCAGGGTCCACAGAATGACACCCGCCGCCAGGAAAATAATCAGGTCTCTCGCCGGAAAGTAGGAGCCGTCATCCAGGAAAAACGGCAGTGACATCGTACTCGCCAGGGTAATCGTACCTCGAACCCCCGACAGTGTGAGAATGAGCGCCTTTTTGAATTCCAGCTTCCAGGGTCCGCGCGGCTCCTCCCCTTCGGGAATATCCATGACCAGCATCCAGATCAGCCTCAGACCGAGGACAGCAGCGGTTAATAGCAGGGTATACAGGATAACCTGGACATTCCCTATATCCGGGTTGTTCCAGACGGTCTGAATAATCTCCGGCAGTTGGGTACCCAGCAGCAGGAAGACCAGGCCGTTCAGGACGAAGATAATGACGGACCAGGTGCTTTTGGACACGATACTCAGCTTGGCTACTTCAGGATTCATCTGCTTGTACCCGAGGGAATGGGCGATCCCTGCACTGACCACTGCCAGAATGCCATTGACTCCCAGCTCCTCAGCGGCCATGAAAATTGCAAAGGGTGTCAGAATCTCAATCAGCATATGTAGCGTGACATTCTCCATCCCGAGCCTGCGCAGCCACCGGACGATCCCATATTTAATGAGCGTGAGCACAAGGCCCAGCACCACACCGCCTAGCGAGATGCCAATAAAGCTCAGACTGGCCGTTTTGAAAGAGAAGGCGCCTGTAACCATAGCTGCGACTGCAAATTGAAAGGACACCAGACCCGACGCGTCGTTAATCAAAGATTCTCCTTCGAGAATTTGCATTGTCTGATGGGGGATTTTTACTTTTTGTTCCAAAGCGCCTACAGCAATCGCATCCGTAGGGGCCAGTGCCGCAGCCAGCGCAAACGCAGCCGCCAGGGGCAATACCGGCAAAAGCCAGTGCAGGAAATATCCCAGCACCCCTACCGTTAGAAAAACCAGCCCCAGCGCCAGCAGCAATATCGGCTTTTTCAGCTTCCATAAGGCCACTTTATCCGCAAGCCTGCCGTCATTGAACAGCAAGGGGGCAATGAATAATAACAGGAACAGCTCCGGGTTCAGCTCCAGCTCGAAATGCAGGGGCAGCCAGGTCAAGGCCATACCCAGTGCAATCTGAATGATCGGCACGGAGAGCGAGGGGATGAACCGGTTCACCAGATTTGACAGCGACACGGCTGCCAGCATCAACAAAATATACTCAAATAATTCCAATCGTGCAAACCTCCATCTCTGCACTTGTATGTGCAGATACTAAATTACGTTATGTATTTAAACTCAGTATAAACGATCTGGGAGGAAATATCCTCTTGGCGGCTGCTATAGATTTCATACAGATGGTTAATGTACGGACATCGATAAACCATTTATTGCCGCTCGCCCGTGTGCTGGCGTATAATTAGCTCAGACGAAGAACGTCCCAAGCCATCGCTGGCAGAGGGGCGTTCTTTTTTTGCGTAAAGGAGAGATGGAGGGAATGGAAATGGATTTTGAAAAAGCGCATCAGCTGCTCTTAGACCATCATTTGTCGATCAGAACAGGAGAGCGCAGAGGCCGGCTGTCACGGGGGCATCAGTATGCAGAGAAGCTGCTGCTGCGTAATGTCTGGTGGCCGCTGTTTGGCAATCTGGATGATCTGCATCCGGAGTATGAGGTCTACGACTGGAACCGTAAATCGCAATTTCTGGATGTTGCTTTTCTTCCGTCGTACGGAAAATTCGGCCTGGAATGTGACGGTTACCAGAGCCATGTGAAGGATATGGACCGCGAAAGGTTCAGCTACTCGCTGAATCGGGAGAATTATCTGAACGGACTGGGCTGGAGGATTATACATTTCTCCTTCGATGATGTGCAGAATCGTCCGGAAATCTGCCGCATGCTGCTGCAAATGGTCATTTCCCCTTCTTTGCTCCGTGTTCCGACAGGACCCTCACTTTCACCGCGGGAAAGAGAGATTGTCAGACTCTCCTTGAGTCAAAAAAAGGGGTTACGGCCCAAAGACCTGATGCTCCAGTACAATATGAGCTTTAGGACAGCACGCAAACAGCTTCAGGAGCTGGTCCATAAAGGACTGCTGCGCCCGGTCATACAAAACAGATACATTTGTTATTATGAGCCTGTGCAGGGATTGCCTGATTTGTATCAGTAAGTGCTGATGACTAGTCTTGGGTGAACCGCCCTGAGCATAGGTAAGCTTCATGAGTAAATCTACAGTATGCAATTTGGCGGGGATTGTAGCGGTTTGACAGGCTAGCAGCCTTAATAATGTTGCAGATATTGCAACTTAGCTATCTAGATACTGGGGTATGCGGGAGAATTGTTGCAGGAAATGCAGGAATCTTAACGTGAAGTTACTTAAATGCGGAGTATTCCTGCTTTTTGTGCAACATTTTCTGATTATGGCCCCTTAATGAGAGGCAATGTTGCATTATGTGCAGGAATTGTAATTGCGCTGCCGCCTCCACTTCCAAATCAGTAGGGGATGGCTCAGGGGATGGCTCAATGTATAGGTCAGCAAAATAACTCAGCAGGTGAACACAAGCACACACAACACCCCGCTTATTTCATAAGCGGGGTAACTTCAAGCTCCATTTGCCCGAGCAACTCGTCAACGGTGGACGTTTGCGTGTAGAGACCGTCCATTAACAGCTGGATCTTCGTATCTATCTGCTGCCAGTTCTTATGCCCGGGCGCGATCCGCGCCGTGGCGATCTGATCGAGCACCGCCCGCTGAATGCTCTCCGGTGAAGGCTCGGAAGCTGCCCGCAGGAAGACATCGGATTCCAGAACAGACTTGCGTGACGGGACGAAATATTGCGCGGTGATGCTCATCGATTCTGCATTGGTTATGAACTTGAGGAATTCTGCAGCCTCTGCCGGATGACTGGTCTCGAAAACAGACACTCCCGCATAACCGAGGGAGGTCCCTGTCCCCTTAATGCCTGACGGCATCGGAGCGATGTCCCAGGCAAAATCGGTAACCGCGCGGGCCTTGGAAGTATAGCTGTAACGGTCCGTATACATTCCAAGCCGGCCGCTGTCGAAGGCAATCTCATCCCCGGGCAGCGGGTGCACTTTGCTCTTGAACATCATGTCACTGTAGAGCTGGAGCGCTTCCTTCCCTGCGGGAGAATTGAGTGCAAATGATGCTCCGCCGCTGTCGAACAGCTCCGCTCCATGCGACCAGAACAGCGGCAGCAGTGCGTCCGACCAGTTGTTCCAATCGCGGACCAGCTTCACGCCGTAGATGCCTCGCTGCGGGTCGGTAAGGCTTCGCGCCGCCTTGAGGAATTCATCGTAGTTCCACTGTCCTTCCTCATACAGCTCCGTTGGCGTCTTCAGTCCACGGGCCTGGAACAGATCCTTATTGTAATAAATCAGCACCGGGGGCGTGGAGAACGGGATGCCATATAACTGGTCTCCCCGCTTAAAAATATCAAGGGTAGACGGATAAATATCCGCATACCGGTAGTCAGAGTCATCCTGAACCGCTGCGGAAATATCAGCCAGTTGGCCTGATTCAAGCAGTTGCGGGATCATCCGCTCCGCCAGCCAGCCGGCATCCGGCGCGGTGCGGGAGGCCAGCATGATTGACAGCTTCTGCTGATAATCCGCAAAGGGAATCATCATAATCTCGACCTCGATCCCGGAATGAAGCTGTTCAAATTCAGCTATAAGCTCCTCCACCATCGCCTTCTGCGCATCATTGCCCCAGATACTGAACTTCAGCTTCACGGGTGCCAGCACAGCAGCCGTCCCGCTCTCCACTTCTCCCTCCCCGGCTAACCCGCCGGGCGCCCCTTTTCCGGCACCCGAAGAACAGCCCCCAGCCAGCAATACCGCAGCGATAAGCGCTAACAGCCTAATCCGCATTATTCCTCTCCTCCTTGCCTGTCCTCTGCGGGTCCGGCATCATTCATCGCCTCCCAGTTCATCGGCAGGCGCAGCGAGACCGTTACGCCCTGCTCTGCCGTATTATCCAGTGTCAGGCCGTAAGGCTCCCCGTAGAGAAGCCGCAGCCGCTGATGGACATTTCGCAGCGCGAACCCCTTGAGTATCCGGCCAAAGCCTCCTTGCTCCGCATCGGCTGCGGCCCGGGGTTGACGGCCATATAGCTGTTCTTCAAGCTCCAGCATCCGTGCGCGGGTGATGCCGAGGCCATTATCCCTAACCGACAGAATCAGATCCTCTTCTTCTACAGAGGCGGTCAAGGTAAGGCACAGCTTGTCCGGTCCCATGGCATGCTCAATGACATTCTCGATCAGCGGCTGCAGAATCAGCTTCGGCACCACACAGGAATCAAAGGAAGAATCAATATGGATCACGGCCTCCAGCTTGTCTCCCAGACGCATGCCTTGAATGCGCAGATAGGCTTCCACGAATTTCACCTCATCCAGCACATACACCATCTGTTCCCGGTGGCCTACGGTATAACGCAGCAGTTTGCCGAGACTGGTTACCACACCTGAGAGCTCCCGGGTATTGCCCTGAAGTGCCAGCATGTTCACCATCTCCAACGTGTTGTACAGAAAATGCGGATGAATCTGGCTCTGCAGCGCCAGCAGCTCTGCCTCCCGCTCCTTCAGCCGGGTCTCATAGACCTCCTTAACCAGACGGTCAATCTCGCCGATCATTGTGTTGAATCCTTCGGTCAGCTGCCCGATTTCATCGCTGGTGGTGACCGTAGCACGTTCGAGGAACAGTCCCCGCTTCACCTGCCTCATCTTCGACTGAAGATGGGCAATGGGCTTAATCAGGCGGCTCGACAGCAGGATGGCTGCTACGTAAGCCGCCATAAGGGCCACTATGGAGACAATCAGTGTAGAGTTTGTCAGCTCACGGGCATCCTCCCGAAGCTGCGCCCGAGGCATCAGCGAGGTGACCTTAAGTCCTGTGTACGGTGATTCCGCAGAGGCAGTAATATAAGATTCGCGTGAATCGGGAAGCTTGCCGGCCCCGGAGTACAGAACCACCTGATCCTTGCCTGTAATCTGCAGCAGGCCGCTCCCGCTTGAGCGTACCGTCGAGACAATTGATCCGAAGCCCCGGGGCATCAGATCTACCTTGACAATCCCCAGCATGGCATGGGTGTACGGTTCACGGATGACTCTGGCCACGGAGATGATCCCCTGCTTCGCCTCTGTGTAGTAAGCTGCGCTGTGCGGCGGAAGAATGGCAAGGCCACCGTCCGCCTGCTCTACGGTCTCCATCCACTCTGCCGAGCTGCGGTCCCACCGCTTCCTCACACTCTGGTCCAGATTACTGAAGATTCCGCCGTCATTGGTGAATACCAGAATGCTCTCGATTTCCCCCCGGTCAAAAGCCAGCGAAGAGATAAACAGGTTCATCTTCAGCGTCTCATCCGTGCTCAGATAGGTGCCGCCCGAACCCGGCCCCCTGTGCTTGCGGAGAATCTGCATCATATCCTCATCATACAGCGGCGCAAGCGTCAGACGGTCCAGCTCCTTAATATAATGCTCCAGATTAATATTAATCTGGCTGACGACCTGATTGGACAGTTCTACCGTGTTGCGTTCTACTCCGGCAATATATTTCTTATAGCTGATGGTGCCTATGACCAGGAACGGAATGGTGATCAGCAAGCAGAATAAAATGATAAACTTCGTGCGCAGCGGTACATAAGCGGATCGGTTGAATCTTTTACCGGATAACATGCGTAACATGCGGACAGCCTCCCCGAACTCTGGTTCTACATCAACATAGCATAATCCGGGATGGAAGTCAGAGCTATCCGCCATGCCCTGCCCAGGCTCAGAGATTCCGGCTCAGCTATTCTCAAGCTCGCTTGACCAGACCTCCGTCTGCCTCCAGAATTCAGCGGCTGTCAGTGTCCCGCTGTGAATCATATACGCGTAATCCAGCAGATTCGGCAAGCAGGGCAGGTCCAGCAGATAGCGGCTGAACGCATGCGCAGCGATCTCCGAGGTCTTCGTTACGCCCGCCCGGATACGCAGCGGCCCCAGGGAGAGGCTGCTGATGTCATCCAGCCGCTTGTTGGTGTATCCCAGCTCCGTGAACTCCAGATCATGGAACAGCTCATGGGCGAGATGAATGTCGGTAACCTCCCTGAGGCTGAAGGAACGGCCGGGAAGCAGTACACCGGCACATTGCCGAAGCTCCTCCATGGAGGACCGGTACAGCGTAATGACGCGTTCCTTGGCCGACAGCTCAATCTGGGCGCGGAAGCGGATCTGCCCGATGGTGCCCTGCCGTTCATTGAGGTTCACCTGGATGCCCCTGTCCCTGCAGATGGCTCCGACATCCGTGCCATAACGGGCCTTGAAGGCCAGTGCCTGCTCCCTGCCAATGGCAAGCGGCTGCTCCACATAATAACGCCGTTTGCTGTGCGGTATTCTGTGAAATAACAGGTCGTTCTTCAGCTCGGCATACCCCAGTACATGATCGCCGGGCACTGTCTTTACAGCCGTCTTCATTCTCCTGTCCACCTCCTACTGATAGACGACGGCGAGCATTTCGCTGTTGTCCTCAAGCAATTGCGTCTCCACTTCAAGAATGGAGAACAGCTGCTCCTTGGTCTGCATCCCGGTCAGATCGAGCATTTTTTCCTTATAGAAGATGAAGGTCTTGGGGATCGTGGCATTGGCGTCCGAATAGATCGTATTTTCCTCCAGGAAGGAGGCGAACCGGTCGGCCATATTCTTCTTCAAAAAAGCCAGATGATACGCATTGCTCTTCTTGAAGCGCACCACACCCTCGCGGTCCAGCACACCGACATGGCTGAGCTTCTTCTTCACCAGCCCGAACATCGACTTCTTAATCTCGCTGGATTCGAACAGATACCATCTGCCGGAGGCCGCCTTCAGCTCCGTCTTGTCCGCGGGCTGTCCCAGCGCCTCCGCTGCCGTCTGCATCAGCTCGTTCACCGGCACCTCGCGGCTGGCCAGATCCTTCGAGCGCAGCTCGGTGGAGCCGGTGGCGATCGCCCGCAGAATATTGCGCTGGGAGTCAATCTCGATCGTGACATCGACCGTGGCTTCATTCGCCCCGGACTGGACGATTTTCTCCATAATCTCCGCCCGGATCAGCTTGATGTCATGCTCGGTGGCACCCACGACGGTCTTCTCGATCTGCTCGCGGACCATGGCCATTCCGACGCCAATCGTGGAGATATACGGTGCGTTATTCGCAATCTGGTGCTTGAAGCCCTCCTTCGCCGCCATGGCCGGGACCAGAACCGCACCGCTGCCTCCGCCGCCTACCAGCGTAATGAATCCGGTGTCCAGCTCATAATCGCTGATCATCTGATTCACCACCGCCATCACCTTACGGATGGCAATATCCATCGCTGCCCTGGCCGCCTCCTCCGCAGACATCCCCAGATGGGAACCCAGTGCCTGCCAGGCGATCCGGGTGCTCTCCAGATTGCCCCGGGCATAATCGGTCTCCGGCACATGATTCAGCAGATTCGCCGCTCCCGCCAGAGTGAGTGCGTATTCATGCCCGCCCGCACTGCGTAACGTAACGTAATCCGGATCGCCGTCACGCGGGCTAATGAGACCGATCGCAGGCTGCTCCAGATTCTCCTTGCTGGTGAAGCATTCGTATTCCAGACCGGCAATATGCGCACTGCGCGGGCCGACATCCGTGATCTTGCCCCCGCCGATCTGGATCATGCTGCCTCCGGCAACGGCCAGCGTCCGCACATCCAGCGAGCGCAGATAGGTCTTGTGTCCGCCAACCTGGGCGTTCTCAATCATGACCTTACCGTTCTTGATCACGGAAATATCTACGCTGGTGCCGCCGACCTCGAAGAAAATGCCGTCCGAGATCTTCTCATACATCAGGGCACCGGCCACGCCGGCCGCCAGCCCCGACAGCATGGTCAGGATCGGACGCTTGCGCACCTCGTCGATGCTCATGACCCCGCCGTCACAGCGCATGATCATCAGCTGGGAGGTAATTCCCGCTTCTTTGACCGCCTGCTCGGTCATATTGGCCGTCTCCATCATCTTGGGGATCAGGCTCGCATTGACGACCGCTGTGCGGGTCCGGGTCTTCAGCCCGTAGAGCTGGGAGATTTCATGTCCGCCGGTGGCGTACACTCCCCGGCTGCGCGCCGCTTCCATCACTCTCAGCTCATTGGCCGGATCATCGACGCTGTAAGCCTCCGAGGCTACAATAACCTCTGCCCCCTGGGCCAGCAGCTGGTCAATCGCATCGTCAATGGCTTCCGCTGTAAGTTCCCGGGAGTCAATGAACTTGTGATACGTAGTAAGATACTTGCCCGCAGCCAATTCGATATCCGCCACATTGGTCTCCGAGCGGGCACTGCGGGCATCCAGCCCCGTCCCCATCCCTACGATGCCGACACGGGCAACATCGCCTTCGAGCAGCGCATTGGTGGCCTGCGTCGTCCCGTGGGCGATGAACTTGATATCGCCGGGAAGGATGCCGTTCTCGCTCATGATCCGCTGGATAATCTGGACAATCCCGCTGGCGACTCCGCGTTTATCGTGGTGCGTGGTGGGCATTTTGACCTTAGACAGCACCTCAAAGGTCTCATTATCTATCGCCACGGCATCCGTGAAGGTTCCTCCGACATCGATGCCTATTCTGATCTGTTTATTGCTCATAGCAGGTTCTCCTCTCCATGAAGCTTAGTTCTCTAAGAGTCTCTAAAAGGCAATCATACCCGCGATAATCATCGAGATCATCACCGCAACGAACATCCAGGGCAGCGTCTTGCGCAGCGTTTCAATAATATCCGTCTTCGTGTAATCGGCGATCCAGACATTATGCGAGTTGGTCGGATCACTGACGGCCTGCAGATTGCTCACAATACGCAGGGCGAGCATCGCTGCCACAGGGGCCATACCACCAGCCACAATCAGTGCCGCAATTCCGCTGCCGAGCCCCCATACATTGAGCGGCCCCCGGTAGATTGCCAGCGGAGAGAGCAGGGTGAAGACGAGAATATACATTAGCGGACTCGTCGGAATAATGACCTCGATCAGCGGCTGAATCAATGAAGCCACTTGAGGTGCGGTTACCGCACTGAGCAGCATCCCGATGCCGATCATCAGACCCAGCGCACCGGCCACATCCTGAATGCCTTCAACCAGCGCACTAGACAACACATGGAATGGACGCTTAGGGGTGGCCAGCAGCAGGGTGACCAGAGCCCCCATGAAGACCGCCGAGACAATATCCACCTTCAGGAAAAACACGAGCAGCACCGGAACAAGCGGACTGATGAGCGCAATCGCTCTTACATTCTTGTTGTCCTGAGCCTGAAATTCCGGCTTGAGCGGCATTGCCCAGGCGCGGCGGACCTTGCCGTCTTTGCGGGTGTAATAGACGATCATAATCAGGGCAATCACAATCAGCGGGACGGCACAGACGAGCGAATAAGAAGCAATCGTGTTCGTTGGTACCTTAAGCACATCGGTATAGATCGCCCAGGTAGAGACGTTGAACACCACACCGACCGCATTGGCCAGTAGTACTACCAGACCGCTTACAAAGGGCTTAAGTCCGGCTGTCAGCATAATAGGGATAGCGATGGTCCCGACCAGAATAACCATACCCAGTCCGTTCGCGGCCGAGAAGATCACAGAGGCGGCGAGGAAAAAGATAATGGCTATCGCCAGCGGCTTATCTCCCGCCAGCTCCGCTGCCTTGCGGATAATGGTCTTCGTGATACCCACCTTACTGAGAATCTGGCCGAACCAGGCGCCGAAGATCAGTCCCGCGATGGCGGTGGACAGCTTCATGGCTCCGCCTGCAAGCACACCCTTCGTGATGGTGAAGGTGTCCGGGTTATCAGACAGGAGCGGGATGCCGGCAATCGCCGCCAGCAGAATTGCCATCATTGGCAATGCAAGCAGTGTGGTCAGCTTGCGGGTCATCATCAGACCCACAAACACAATGAAAACAAGTAAAATCCCGATAATTTGCACGGTTTCCAAACCTATTCCCCCTAAAGTTTTGTTGAATACACGTTGTTATAAGAATTATTATTAAATCTATTAGAACTTTGATGAGGTACAAGCATTTAATTGCAGCCAATGGTAGATGCTAACAACAGTTAGATGTATTTCTACAATTAAACTACACACAGCTTAATAACTGGCCACTTTAGTTGTACATATTACAGTTATGACGCCGCGCGTCACACTTCCAGATAAGCGCCATGCGCCACAAGCATCTCCTGCAAGCTCTTATAATCCACCTGCTGCACAGGAACTCCCTCTTTGACAGCCAGTGCTGCCGCCGTACCGCCCGCCTGCCCGATGGCCCCTACCGTTGGCGTTGTCCGCACAGCCGCCTGGGCTTCAAAGGTAGCCGAGAGGCATCTCCCCACAACAATCAGATTGTCGATCTCGCTGGTGATCAGGCAGCGGTAAGGGATGCCGTACATCGCGCCCCACTCCAGATGATCTGTTGCCGTTCCCTCGCCATCCGGGCTGTGAATATCAATCGGATACCCGGAGTGGGCTATCACATCCTCGAAGGGCTTCACCGACAGGATATCCTCTGCGGTCAGTGTGTACACACCTTTGATCTGGCGGGAGCCGCGTACGCCGATAGACGGGCCTGTGGAGACAACCACTGAATCTTCGAACCCGGGAATATACTTTTTCAGAAAAAGCTCCAGCTCCCGGCACTGCTTGCGGCCCTCAATCTCGGCCTCGCTGAGGCTCCACGGGTCTGTGCTGTCCTTGCCGAGAATGCGCGTCGTGTTCATGATAATCTCACCGGGATTGCTCGTCTCGAAGAATAGCACATCCTCTCTCGGAATACTGATCTCACCGCGCGCCTTCGCTTCACGGAATTGCTTGTCGAAGCCGACGACAGAGAGTCTGGCCGCCGAGTCCATCACCGTAATATCCAGATTCATGCGCGGAAAGTCGTCACGGTGCCCGCGGATATACGCCTTGATTTTCTCCGTGTCCACTCCCCTCATCTTCATCTTCAGTGTCATCGGCTGCGACTGCTCGTCGGATTCGCGCCCTTTGGTGAACGGGACGCCGGACCAGGCCGCCAGATCGCCATCCCCCGTAGCATCGATGAACACATCCGCCGAGATCCTGCTAAGCCCGCCTTTGTTGCACAAGGTAAGCGATGTAATGCGTCTGCCGGATACTTCAGCACCGGCCAGCATCGTATGATACAGCACCTCGCCTCCGCTCTCCTGCAGCATCAGATCCAGCTCGTATTTCATCGCTTCGGCATCGAATGGTGTCACCGAATAGGTGTAATTCGTCGCATCCGGGATATGCCCCGGCGATTTGCCGAGCGCCCGGAGCCGCTGAATCAGCTCATCGGTGATTCCCTGGATAGCCTGCTTATCCCCCGCGTGAAAAGTCATCATCGGTCCTACGCCCGCAGCAGTCAGGGTTCCGCCCAGGAACCCCCCCGCCTCGATAATCAGCGTCCGGGCGCCTGCTCTTGCTGCTGCGATAGCCGCGATGGAGCCGGACACCCCGCCTCCCGCCACAACCACTTCATATTTCCGCATCCTTGCTCCTCCTTCTTCTTCTAAAGTGAACGGTTACATTACTGCTGCTCCCTGTATTGCGTTGGGGTGCAGCCGGTATAGTCCTTGAATACCGCCATGAAATGCTTCGAACTTAGGTAGCCGGATAATTTGGCAACCTCATAGATTTTGAGATTCGTCTCCTTCAGCAGCTGCTTGGCCCGGTTCATCCGGCACCGGGAGACATAATCCGTGAAGTTCTGTCCGGTCTCCGTCTTGAACAGCACCGACAGGTACTGATGATTCAGATGCACCTGCTCCGCCATATATTGCAGCGAAATTTCCTGATCCAGCCGCTGGGCAACCAGTTCTTTCACTTTGCGGATCAGTTGCCTGCCCTTCTGGTCGGTCTCCCCCTCTTCCGGCTGGCCCGGCAGAGCATTCCGGGCTCCATGCTTGCGCTTGAACTCCCCTAAGGCCTGGGCCAGCTCCGTGCGGTCAACCGGCTTCAGGAGATAATCGCTGATGCCGTATTTGATGGCCTGCTTTGCATATTCGAAATCGGCATACCCGCTCAGAATCAGGATATACAATTCAGGGTACTGGTCACGGACCCGCCGGATCATCTCCAGCCCGTTCATTTCATTCATCCGTATATCCGAGATCAGGACATCAGGCTTCACACTCTTGAGTGCCTCCAGTGCAAGTCTTCCGTTCTCTGCCTCACCCACCACCTGAAAGCCGCCGATGACCTCCTCAATCAAATGCTTGAGGCCCGTACGGATCAGGGCTTCATCCTCAACCAGAAACAGCTTGTGCAACCCTATCCCTCCAAATACAGTATCTGGCCGCCTCTGCGCTTCGCCAAGCTTCTGAGGCTCATTCCTGGTGAAACGCTTACAGTACCAGTATAAAATTTGAGCACCTGCAATGAAACGGTCCTCATTCGAGAAAAGGTATGAAATTTCGAGATGTATCCGCGTCCGCTCCGCAAGATATGAAACCGGATGCCCTTCACGCCTGTAGTACGGCGGAAATGACATCCGGTTCTGTTTGCTTGTATATACACAGCCCGCTTCTGGCCTGGCTGATTACAGGCTTTGCGCTGTGCTGTTATCATACAGCGCAATCAATTCATCGAATGATGAGATAATGACATCCGAGCCCTTCAGCTCATCCTGCCGCCCGAAGCCGGCATAGGCGCAGCCGATAACGGTCTGTCCGTTGCCCTTGCCCGCCTGTACATCGGAGGAACGGTCCCCGACCATCCAGGCACTGCCGATCTTGTGATTGTCCAGCAGAAGGCCGAGCAGCTCGGTCTTCGTTGCCGTGCCCGAGCCGCCCGCGCTGTACAGCCCCTCGAACAGGTCTTTCAGCTCGTGTACGACTACGATGCTATGGATATAATCCTCCAGCCCGTTGCTGGCGACGAACAGCTTCACTCCGCGTGCGTGAAGCGCACGCAGCGTCTCGACTACCTTAGGGTACAGTACCGTCCCTCCGGCCTCCAGCCCCTCAATCTCAAGCTGCAGGAGCAGTTCATCCGCCCGGCGGTGTACCGCCTCATCCGCTTCCGGCATTACGTTCTTCCAGATATCCGCAAGCAGCATGCCTAGACTGCCCAGGATGCGCTCCTCCGGCGGAGTCGGGCCGGAATGCAGGCCTTCTTCCCGCAGAATATCAAACATTTTATGATAGGCGGGCAATAACAGGCTTTCTGTCTGGAACAGCGTACCATCCATATCAAATACGATGGCTTCCGGCTGGTTTAATTTCGGCAGCGGTCTGTTCCCCGCCTGTGTCTGTTCTTCGTTGCTCATGAGGTGAATCATCCCTTCCAATTGTTCTTCGGTCACACGCCCTAATGATATAGGAAGCAGCAGATGTTGTCTACGAACCCCTAATTACAGAAAGGGACCGCAGTGCAAACACATGGAGTGCTTACACTGCGATCCCTTCTGTTCATACTGCCTGCTGCCTCAGAATCTTAACTTATACGTTGTCGAAGCTTGAGATCAGTTCATCAAGAACATCTTTGCTGACCATTTTACCCTTGAAGTTGATCAGGTTCTCGGAACTTCCGGAGAAGATGCAAGTAGGTTCATATTTTCTGAGAATGATCTTTTCGCCGTCCACAAAAATTTCGAGCGGATCCTTTATGTCAATTCCCATTGTTCTGCGCAGCTCAATCGGAATCACAATACGTCCCAGTTCATCTACTTTTCTTACTATGCCAGTTGCTTTCATCATTATGCATCCTCCCTTGAAATAACACTTGGATCATCATTCGGTGTTAAAAGCTATCAAAGCTTCTAATAAGTAGAAATGATTACTCTATAATAGCATTGTAAAGTGCTATTTCTTTCCTGTCAATTTTATTTCTACATCTTTTGATATTTATCGACAAAAAATTCGACAAAGTTTAGAGTTTTTTCGACAAATTTATAATCGAAACCGTTTTATATCCATTTTATTCTTTTCATTCAATTTTTGCCCGTAATGCTGTAGGGGTATGGCTGAAGCGGTTTTCCCCTTAGCTTACGGCTGCTCCTTAGGAACTATGCTCTTCCTTTACTTGACAAGAAAGATATACAATCTATATATTTTACGTAATATACTATATTGGAGTGTTTCCATGAGCAAAGAAGCTGAGAAAGAGCAAGCCGTCTATACCGTCATGGAGCATATGGCCAGCGTGCAGCAAAAGTCACAGGCGTTCATAGACCGGATTACGAAAAAAGGGGTACTCTCGCAGAACCAGATCATGCTGATGTTCCTGCTGCAGCTCACCGGCTCTCTTAATATTACGGATATCTCAGAGCGGCTAGTCATTACGCCGGGAGCCGCTTCGTTCATGTGCGATAAGCTGGAGGATCTGGGATTCATCGAGAGAGTGCGCACGAAGGAAGACCGCAGAGTCGTCAATATTGTTCTCACTGGATCAGGCAAGCAGCACATCCTTTCTCTCTTCGACACCTTTGCATTGACTGACCTTGACAAAATATCGGCAGCCCTGCAGAGGATCGATGAGCTGATGGGCGGAATATTACAGTAGCATCAACGGCTATCCTTTAAGCACAGACTGCATTTCCCATCGGGGAGTGCAGTTTTTTTGTTAAAGAACATATATTGATTAAACATTTCATTTAATATATATTATAGTTACTTAAATAATATATAACGGTGGTGATTGAACCTATGCCTGCACTGAACCCGACACCTGCGGCCAATAAACCTCTTAAAATCAACGGCTCCGGGATCTGCCGGGGGGATATGGATGCCTCCCATGTGGAGGTGCTTGGCCACCTGCATGTCAGCGGGAGCTTGACCACAGCACGCCTGAGGCTTAGAGGAGAATGCTCCATAGGGTTATCTTGCAATACGCAGGAGCTGAGCAGCTTCGGCAGTCTGCGCGTTCCTGAACTCAGGGGCGTGAGCATCACGGCCAATGGATACCTGTCTGTTACCGGTGAGGTTGCCGCAGAAGAATTCATAGCCGAGGGCTGCGTACGTATAGACCGCTTGTCCTGCATGGGAACCATCCGCATCAAGCTGGGGGCCTTGTGCAAGATCAGGCACATGACCTCGGCAGGTGATATTATCGTGTCGCCCTCCTCCAAGCTGCTCCCTATTCCGCTGAGTCCTTTCCGCAAGCTGCGCTGCGGGATCATTGAAGGGGCTGACCTCACCCTATACCGGACGCAGGCAGACCTTGTGTGCGGACAGAATGTTACGCTCGGGCCGGGTTGCTCCATCCGGGAGATCCGTTACCGGGAGACGCTGACGATTCATCCACATTCCCGGATAGGCAAGATTATTCAGATGAATACATAACGATGGAGGTACACAACATGAAATCTTCTTCTTCTGGTGCAATGCCTATACTGCTGAACTATCTGGCAAAAGGATTCGTCATCCTCTTTGCATTGCCCGTACTGGGCGTCTGGGTGGCCGGGAGCCTCATCTGTGCCATCATCGCTCCGATAGCCGGCTTGCTGCGGACCTTCGGAGTCAGTGCCATAGGGATGGGGCTGACCCCATCCTATTCCGTCCCGGTCTTTCTCAGCTTGCCCTTCAGCCTAGTTCTAGCGTTCCTCCTGCTCTTGTCCTTTTACTACACCCGCCGTTTGCTGCTGTTAAGCCTAAGCTTCATCAAGTAGCAAATCTCCCTTACGGGTGAATGAGATTACTTGCGCGCCAGCAAATGTATGCTGTTTTTCGCATACATTCGGGCCACATGCCTGCGTACCAGCAAATGTATGCTGTTTTTCGCATACATTCGGGCCACAAGCCTGCGCGTCAGCAAATGTATGCTGTTTTTCGCATACATTCGGGCCACAAGCCTGCGCGCCAGCAAATGTATGCTGTTTTTCACATACATTCGGGCCATGCGCCTGCGTGCCAGCAAATGTATGCTGTTTTTCGCATACATTCGGGCCATGCGCCTATGTGCCACTTATCCACATCAGAAGAAAATCATAATTTCCTAAACAAGTAGCAAAAAAGGGGTATTTCAGCAGCCATTCTCCGGTGCAGAAATACCCCTGTTTGTATGCGAATCACTCCGTATCAGCTGTTCAGCCTCTTCCAGATGTGCGAAGCTGTCCCTATGAACGAAGCTCAAAGAGCCTGGCAATCTTGCCTGCGGGCAGCGTAACGGTCAAGCTGCCTTTCACAGCGTCCCAGCTCCACTGTGACCCGTGCGCATCAGGATACGCACACCGGGCCTCCGCCCCGCGGCCCCTTAGCTCAGGTATGGGCAGAGTGACCGCAGCCGCTTCTCCGGCAATCCGCCATACAGCAATATAGCGGATGTCTCCATGACGGAGTCCGAAGCTGACCCATTCCCCTCCACTGTCAGGCAGACCGAGCGGCCAGAAGGCGAAGGCTTGCGGAATGCAGGCGCGGATAGACTTGTAATAATCCAGCGCCTCCTTCACCAGCGCCCGGCGTCTTGGCGTTAGCTCGGCCAGATGGCCGCTCTGATGAACGCGAAGCAGCAGCGAGTTAACCATATTGAAAATGACCTCTTCATCGTCGCCTTCGCGCAGCGGATACGACCAGACCGCCGATTGCTCGGGAGTCAGTGCAGCCGGAGAGCCTGCGGCAATGGCAGCATACTTCACATAATCCTCCTGATCACTGGTGGACTGGATGCTGTGGCGGCTGAGCATGGCGTAATCCATCCGCATCCCGCCGCTGGAGCAGTTCTCGATGACGAGCTGCGGATAACGGGCGAAGATGCTGTCCAGCCAGGCCAGATAAGCGCGGTTATGCTGCAATAGACCGTCCCCGAAGCTGTCCGCCCCCGTCTCCGTACCAATGCCTGCATTGATATTATAGTCCATCTTGATGTACCCCACGCCGTACTCCCCGACCAGCCGGGCAATCACGCTGTCGGCATGCTTAATGACCGCAGGATTACGGTAATCGAGCTGATAGCGGCTGCGGTCCTTGACCCGCTTGCCATGGCGCATGAAGAACCAGCTGTCGTCGGTCTCCGCAAGCTTCGGGCTGTTGATGCCCATCACCTCCAGCTCCAGCCAGAGGCCGGGAATCATCCCCTTGCTGCGGATCACATCCAGCACATACTTGATGCCTTCCGGGAAGCGCTCAGCCGAAGGCTCCCACTCGCCGACCCCGTCCCACCACTCGCCGGGAGCATACCAGCCCGCGTCGATACAGAAGTATTCACAGCCGACCTCGGCAGCGGCATCAATCAGCGGCAGCAGCTTCTCCGTTGTCGGGCTTCCCCACAGACAGTTCATGTAGTCATTGAAAATCACCCGCAGCAGCTCATTATCCTCATTCGGTCTGCGGATCAGCCGCCGGTATGCGGTAAGCTGCTCTGCCGCCTCTCCGAACCCGCCCTCTACTACACCTGCGGCCACCGGCACGGAGGTGAATGCTTCGCCGGGGGCGAGCCTCAGCCACCAGTGATTGTCATGCTCCGTAGGCCCGCTGACCAGCAGCGTAAGCTGATCTGCCTGATCTGTCAGCTCCCAGTGCCAGGAGCCGTTATGTTCAATCTGCCAGAACAGGCTGCTTCTGCTCTCCTTGTTGCGCAGCACGGCCATTGGCAACAGCTCAGCCGCCGACCAGGAGCCGGTATTGCTGGCGGCAACCCGCTTCGATCCACGATCGGCGAGATGGGACATGCCCAGCTCGGGCAGGCTGTAGCTTTTCCATTGCAGCTCACTCTGCCACCCGCTGTGAGCAATACTCACTTCGATCTTGTCATTGCGGTCTCCGCTGCCCTCTTTGTCCACTCCAGTGAGTGCGAATGAAGAGATATACTCCACAGCCGCTTCCGCACTGCCTTCATTTCGAACCACTGTCCAGGAACGGACAATCTGCACACCGGTATAGAACTGATAATGCTGTACTGCCTTTACACCCGTCAGCGGGTCAGCCAGTGTAAGCTCCAGCTTCCGTCCCAGCGGATTCACCGTGTCCCTATGCCCGTCATACACCATGCGCAATCCCGGATAAGAAGCACGGTGCGTCCGCCCGTGATATTCCGCTCGGTCTTCCCCCGACAGCTGCAGCTCCAGCAGCCGGAAGCTTGCCTTATGCTTCTCTTCTATGCTCCCTGCTTCCAGCGGCGCTGCGCCGAAATGCAGCAGCCGCACATCCTGCTCCGCTGTAATTTCTATTGTAAGATAAAGCCCGTTCTCGGCTATCTCTATGAGCCTGCTCTGCATATCTGATTTACCCTCCTTATAAAGGATGTTGTCCTTGATTCCCTCTTTTTCTGCCTCCCCTGATTAGGAGGCCATCTCTTCTATTCGTAACTCCTAATTTTCCTGCGGTGCTCGTGTAAGTGGCGAAGTAACGGAGGGAGGTTTGGAATTGGAGGAGCGACAGCGCCCGCCTTTGTCTCCGGATTTCAACCGCTACGAGCGGTATAATCAGGAAATCTGGAGACAACAGCGGCCGGAAATCCAAAGCTCACGCAGTTACGTCCAACCACTTACACCCCCTCCCCCGCCTAACAATCCGCATTACATAGAAAGATGGCCTCTCAGCAATCCTCAGAGGCCATCCTTAATCCTAATTTTATTCCGCAGACCCGAATTGAATCCAGGCCTTCTGAATTTCATCCATCGCCTGATCCTTCGTCTTGCTGCCGCCGATATAAGCCTGCATCAGCTCACCGAATTTCTGATGGAAGGTATCCAGGGAGTAATTCACCGACAGGTCGCCGGATTTCTCCGTCTTCAGGATTTCTTCCATTTCCTTAGGCATTTGCAGGTCAGGCATCGGCGCATCCTTGATTGGAGGAATAACCTTGGCTACGTTAGAGAACCAGCTCTTCCCGTAGTCGGAAGTATACAGCCAGTTGAAGAATTCAATCGTCTCTGCCGCTACTGCAGAATCCTTGTTGATCCGCAGTGCCTGATCGGCACCGGTGATAATCTGGGACTGCTCAGGTTTGTCACTGACAGGATACCCGGCGATGCCGAGGTCAAAGTCAGGGGTGATTTTCTTAATCGCTTCTTCATCCCACGCGCCTTTACCGGTCATGAAGGCTGTTTTGCCCAGAGCAAAATCACTGACCTCAGCATTGCTGTCGCGTTCAAGCGGCTTGTCTGTGCCATGCTTAACGGTTGTGTCAATGAAGCTGAAGAAGTTGTCGCTCAGCACCGGATGATCCTTGAAGGTCGTCTTCCCGGCGATGAAGTCCGCTACGAGCGTCTTGGCATCGGTTCCGGCATCGGTCGCTGCGGCGTCTACGAAGTGCTGGAAGATATGCTTCCATACCCACCACTCTTTGTAGGCGTTGGCGAAGGGTGTGATGCCCTTGGCTTCAAGCTTGGTAATCGCATCGTCCATTTCAGCAGTTGTCTTAGGCACTTCAGTGATGCCGGCATCGGCCAGCAGCTTCTTATTGTACATCAGGACGAACAGGTTGCCTTTCACCGGCAGTCCGAGGACTTTGCCATCGGTAGAGCTCATGTTGGAGCGGACGGCGTCCGTCATCGCTGCGGCCAGCGGTTCATTGGTAAGATCGGCACTGTATTCGGCAAAAGTATCGATATCCCCGCCCGCCGTGGTCTGGAACACATCCGGTGTGCTGCCGGCGGCAATTTTGGACTTCAGCACCGTATTGTAGTCTGCCTGCATGATTTCCAGATTGATCGTAACATTCGGCTTAACCTTCTTGTATTCCGCAATATAAGCATTGAAGGCATCCGTGTATTCGGGAGAGGCGGTGAACATATTAATCGTGACGGGCTTAGCGGAATCCGT
The DNA here is from genome assembly GCF_038000365.1 of Paenibacillus sp. FSL R7-0333. Classification (NCBI taxonomy): domain Bacteria; kingdom Bacillati; phylum Bacillota; class Bacilli; order Caryophanales; family Paenibacillaceae; genus Paenibacillus; species Paenibacillus sp. FSL R7-0333. Next base: position 2,053,021 of record NZ_JBBOBZ010000001.1, on the reverse strand, counting down.
TGGTGTATTGCCTGAACCAGCTGCTCCACCCGTGTTGTTAGCGGCATTATTGGTGTTATTTCCGCCGCAGCCGGCCAGCAGTCCGCCCACCAGCAGCAGACTCGCAGATAATGCCATGAATCGTTTTAACATGATGTTGCCCCCTTTTTCCTTATGCATCTTGTGGTCTTGCTCATCATTCTAAATAAAAAGAAAAAGGATAAGAATGTACATAAGTGATCTTCTGAGGGTAAAAAAGTGTCCATGTAACCGTTTCACTTTTCTACCCCTGGCAGCTGCAGCCGGAATTCAGAGGGGGAGCAATCATAGTAATTGCGGAACGCCTTGCTGAAATAGTTCTTGTCCTTGTATCCCAGCATTTCAGAGATATCCTGAATTTTGAGGGCAGGGTCGCGTAGCAGCGCTTTGGCCTTGTCCATCCTTACCTTTTGCACATACTCGTGAATGCCGTAGCCGTATTGTCCCTTGAACAGCTTCATCAGATACTCTCTGCTCAGGAAATATTGTTCCGTGAACATCGATATTTTAATATCCTCGAAATAATGGTTATCAATATACGCCTTGATATTCTCCAGCACGCTGCTGCGGTCTCCGGCCACTGTCCGGCTGATCTCGCCCGCATAACGGTCGAAGATATCGTTAAGCACGCCCGCAAACTGCTCAAAGGAGGAGAAGTCACTGAGGATGCCCAGAGCTGCCAGGCTGCTGTCCTTCCCGCTGCGGATCTGCGGCGGCATGGCATTCAGCTGGGCAGCAATCTCGCCCAGCAGCAAGAGAAAGCCCTGCAGGGTCCGGTCCGCTTCCCCGAGCGTGAAACCTTCCGTCTCCTGGCATTTACGGATGAATTCGCTGAGGATGCTGCGGGCATGGTTCACATTCCCGCCCTCCAGCGCGCTGCGAATCTGCGGCATCCGCCCGGTCAGGGAGGGAATATCCTTCACTACGGGATTCATCACGATGCCCTGCACAATCAGACAGCCCCTCAGGCTGAGCAGGTCAATCGTATCTAGTGATGCTTTGGCCTGCTCATAAGAAGCGGCAATGCTGAGCGAATCACTGCAAGGCTCCCCGATTCCGCCTGCACAGATGATCCCGAACAGCTCCTTCAGGGTAGAGGCTGCTTTTTTCATATGGTGCAGCGACAGGAAGGCTGCATCCGCTTCATAACCGCCCTTCATGGTGAAGATGGCAATGAACTCGCGCTCCCCCTTGGGGCTGGCGAAGCTGAACGACTCGAACTGCCCGTCCGTGTTCTCGTTCATCACATTCGTTACGGCAAAATGCAGCAGATCCCGGTCCCCATGGAATCTTTCCTTACGCACCTGCTCCAGATTAAGCATCCGCAGAAGGCCGACAGCGAAGTAACTGGCCGCCCCGTCCGCCCCGATCAGCGGGAGAAAAGCCTCATTGGACTGGGTCTTGAAGCTCCGGTCAATGATGGACAGATACATCTTCTCCTTCAGCTTCGGCAACGACATATTGAGCGTAATGTTGCGGCTTATGAACTCGCTCTCCCGCTTCCGCTTGGCCTCCAGCACCCCCACCGCCTTGCGCAGTGCATGGTTAAGATCTGTGCGGTTCACCGGCTTCAGCAGGTAATCCACCACCTTCGAGCGGATGGCCTGGCGCGTATACTCGAAATCATTATAGCCGCTGATCACAATCAGCAGCAGGTCCGGGAATTCCTGCTCGGCAATCTGCAGCAGCTCGGCTCCGCTCAGCTCCGGCATTTTCATATCCACCAGCACCAGATCGAACCGCTCACGGCGCAGCAGCTCAAGTCCCGCTTTCCCGTCTGTCGCCTCCCGCACCTCGCTGACACCGAGACCCTCCCAATCCCCCAGGATATGAATCGCTTCGCGCAGCGGCTCCTCATCATCAATAATCAGCACTCTATACATGTTGTCCTACTCCTCCCCGCGGCAACCGCATATCCATTCGTGTTCCCTGCTCCGTGCTATGAATGACCAGACCCGACTCCTCTCCATACAAAAGCTTCAGCCGGGTATTCAGATTCTTCAGCCCGATACTCTCCATACCGTCCTCTTCGGCCGTGTCCGCTACGCGCTCCTCCCACTGCATCTGAAGGGAGCTGAGCACCTGCTCCAGCCGTTCTCCGCTGATGCCCGGCCCATCGTCCAGCACAGAGATGACGCTGTGTGTGCCGGTGATACGCGCCTCAATGGTGATGGTAACCGTACTTGATACCTTTTCCAGCGCATGCTTGATGCAGTTCTCCACCAGGGTCTGGATCGACAGCTTGGGAATTCGCAGCTCCATCAGGCTCTCATCCCAGGCGTACACCACCTGCATCCGGTTCCCGAACCGCGCCTTCTGCAGCGCCAGATACCGCTCAATATGCCGCAGCTCCTCCCTTGCCTGCACGACATCCTTGCCGCTAATGCAGTATCGCAGGGTCAGGGCCAGGTTGTCCACCATCTCGACAATATCGTCGTTGTTGTTCTTGAGTGCCTTGGTAGAGATCGCCTGGAGCGCATTGTACAGGAAATGGGGATTAATTTCAGCCTCCAGGGCTTTAAGGACAGCGTTCTTTTCAACGATTTTCATTTTATAGCGTTCATTGATCAGCTCATTCGTCTTCTCGACCATCTTGTTGAAATGGCGCGACAGGTAGGCGATCTCATCCTTGCCTGCAACCGCAGCCTGCGCATCGAAGCTCCCGGTACTGAACCGCTGCATCTGGAGCGACAGATTCTTCAGCGGATGGGTAATCCGGTTCGAGGTGAAGCTGACCAGCACCACAGAGACGATCAGGAACAGCAGGCCAATCGCCACACTTAACGTACGCGTCGTTGTAGCTGCTTCATAGATTTGCGTGTAGGGAATCGGCTTAACGAGCTTCCAGCCTTCCTTTTGGCTGATATCATAGATTACCAGGTACTTCTGCCCCTTATCAGACCAGGTTACGCGCCCCTTCTGTTCCGGTGTCAGCAGCTTCGCCAGTCCCGCCTCCTTGCTCTCCCGGTAGAATTCCTTGTCATCCACCTTGAAGGGCTCCCCGTCCGGGCTGATATACATGAGATGCTCTCCGGTGCTGAACGGGATATCACGCATAATCTCATCGGTCACGGAAGAGTTCAAATATAGCGATAATACCGCCTGCGGTTCGCGTGAGACAATGGAGCGGATCAGCCGGTGATAGCCCATGAACACCTTGCCCCGGTTGACGGGGTAATCGGCGCTGTTCACGCTGGCCGGCTGCTCCTCCACGAACGACTGATAGGAACGGTTATACGGACTCTTAAGCGCCCGCTTATACCACGGCAAGTCATCAATAGGCGGGTGCTCGGATACCCGGACGGTGATGTTATAGTTCTCCTTAGTGACATAATAATACTTCTGCTCCTTGATTACATAGAGATAGGCAGCCTCCAGATCATTGCGCGAAAAATACAGATTCCGCAGATAATCCTCCACATACATCCGGGAGCTGTAGTCTTCCGATTCATGCAAAAGCGCATAATTGAACTCATCGTAGGAGATTTGCGGCAGAGACAATTGCTCAATCCCGCTCAGATAACTCTCCAGATTCCGTCCGACCAGGAGCAGGTTGTTGCTAGTACTGGCAATGCTGTTATCGACCGATTCCCGCTGCAGCATGCTATAGGATATGTAGGTGAGTGAACTGACCACCAGGATGATGATAATCGTAAACAACAGAATCAGCTTGTTAGCCAGGCGGCGGGACACCCGCGCCAGTAAAGGCTCGATCAGCTTAACCCACACTTTTCTCATGATGCTCTCCGCTCTCCCCGCTGCCGGTTTTGGGGACTTTTCCGGCCTCCGCAGTCCGTTCACCTTTTTACCCTTAACTGTACTCTTAAATCCATTTTTGACGATACGGGTCTACTCTATAATACACAATATAGACTAACCGGAATGGTTAAGTGTGGCAAGCCAGGCCTACTACTCCCACCCTATAACTCAAGAAGAGGTGCATCCATGTTAAAAACACTCGGCAAAAGATGGCGCGAGAAATTCGAATTCGGAATCTTCACTCTCCCGGTTCTGATCTGTATCGCTGTAGCCTTCTATATTCCGTTCGCCATGACCATCCGCTATTCGATGACCAAGTGGAACGGGATCTCCAAGCACCCCAAGTTCGTCGGGCTGGATAATTTCAAGCAGATCTTCTCCGGCGATACCAACTTCTCGGATGCTGCCTGGTTCACGATTAAATACGCGGTGCTCTACATTATCATAGTCAACGTGCTGGCCATTCTGCTGGCCGTGCTGCTGGACATGAAGCTGAGAAGCACCTCCTGGCTGAGAGCGGCCTTCTTCATCCCTTATATCCTCAGTCTGGTTATTGTCGGCTTCATCTGGAAATTCATCTTCATGCAGGGCTTCAACTCGCTGGGCGAGAGCACCGGCTGGGCGATCTTCGATCTAAGCTGGCTCGGGACACCGGGACTGGCCTTCATCTCCATCCTGGGCGTATCCATCTGGCAGTCCATCGGGTTCTATCTGGTTATCTACATCGCCGGTCTGCAATCTGTGCCTGAGGATCTCAAGGAAGCCGCTACAGTAGACGGTGCCGGACCGCTGAGACGATTCTTCAGCATTACGCTGCCGCTGCTTGCCCCATCGATCACGATCTCTGTGTTCATGGCGCTCACCAATTCAATCAAGGTATTCGATGTCATCCTGTCGCTGACCGGCGGCGGCCCCGGCGGAACTACGTATAGTATCGCTTATGATATCTACAGGGATACGTTCCAGAACAATCTGTACGGCTACGGCACGGCGAAAGCGCTTATCCTGTTCCTGGCTGTGCTTGTCGTGACGATCATCCAGCTGACCGTCTTCAAACGGAGAGAGGTAGAGGCCTAATGACAACCAAACACAACAAGGCAGGCAAGATCATCCTGGAGGTTATTCTGGTCCTCTTGTCTCTGCTGTTCCTGTATCCACTGTTCCTGACGATCATTAACTCGTTAAAAAGCTTCGGCGAGGTCATGACCGATGTCATCGCCCTCCCGCAAAAGCTGACCTTCAGCAACTACGCCTATGTCTGGGAGTTCATCAACTATCCGCGTCTGTTCCTGAATAACTTCATCATTACGGGTGTCGGCCTGCTCGGTATCGTATTCATCTCCTCCATCGCCGCCTATAAGCTGGCCCGGACCAAGACCAGATGGAGCGGTGTCCTGTACTTCCTGTGCATTATGCCGATGCTGATCCCGTTCCAGTCGATCATGCTGACGGTCCTCCAGACCGCCAAGAACCTCAACCTGTCGGAGAGCACCTGGGGACTGGGTCTCCTATATTGGGGCTTCGGCGCTCCGCTGGCGGTGTTCATCTATCACGGCTTCGTGAAGGGTATCCCAACAGAGATTGACGAGAGTGCGACGATTGACGGCGCTTCCGGCTTCCGCCTGTTCTTCAGCGTGATCTTCCCGTTGCTGAAATCGGTCACCACGACCATCGTCATCATCGATGTCATGTGGATCTGGAATGACTTCCTGCTCCCGCTGCTGATGGTCAACGGTTCACCGGAGACGAAGACGTTAACGCTGGCGGCTTACACCTTCGTGGGCCAGTATACCTCGGACTGGCAGTATGCCATGACCGCTATGGTAATGGCGGTGCTTCCATCGATCGTGGTCTTCATCTTCCTGCAGAAATACATTGTGAAGGGCGTTGTCGCGGGGGCGGTTAAGGGCTGATCCTGTTCTCACAATGCAAAGAGGCGTCCCCATAAGCCGTGTAACGGCTACATGGGACGCCTTTTCTTTTTGTCGCGGGATATACTAATGAGCCTGCAGCCATTCATTCTTGATTTCCGGCGGCAGCTCAAGCCCCAGCTCATTTTTACAAGCCGCTTCAAACTGCTCATACCGTCTATTGATATTCTCTAATGCGCCGCGTCCTCTATACATGCTAATCAGGAGGCGGTTCATTTCCTCCTCCAACGGATACAGCGACAAGTATTGCTCAAGACGTAATTCCGCTGCTGCTCCATTTCCAGCCGTAAGCTCAGCCACCGCCAATTCCCGGACCATTGCTGTATATTGCTTGAAGAAGGCTTCCTCTAACGGGATCTTCCATAAGTAATTCTTGCCCTCCAGCAGCGGCCCCTGATACAGCGAACAGAGCTCTTCGGCTTGCTCTGTGGTCAGTCTGCCCTCACTGTGAACCTGCTGCAGTTGATGATACTGCAGGAGATCATATTGTTTATTTGCCGTATCCAGCCTGTAACCGTCATTAAGCTTCTGTATGCTCATCGGAATTCCGTTCTCTTTCAGGACCTTTTTTAACAGGTACAGGGTATTATGCAGATTGGATAATCCCCGCTCTCCCTTCGCATCCTGCCACAACAAATCAATGAGCTTCCACTTGCTGATATACCGTCCAGGGTGGCAGAGAAGATAAGCGAACAATTCCTCGGTCCGGCGGGTTCGGAAGTGGACCGGGAGTCCCTCCGGATTAAGGACTTCAAATTCACCGAAGCAGCGGACGGAGAAGCTAGACTTGACGGTCTCTGCGGGAATATGGGTTGTCCGGTGCTTGAACAGCCGCCCGGTGACCCGCTGAATCGCTTGCGGCGTGACAGGCTTGAGAATATAATCAAGTGCACTTACTTCGAATGCTTCAAGCGCATAATCCTTATAAGCCGTAGTGAACACTATCTCTGCCTGACCCAGCTGTTCATGGATGTGCACTGCAAGCTGCAGCCCGTTCATCCTCGGCATCTCCACATCAATGAACACGATATCCGGCTGCAGCTCCTGCAGATTGGCCAAGGCCTCTACCGGATTCGTAAAAGCTCCTACAATGCTGTAATTGCTATTTTGGCCAACCAGCACCTTCATTAAATCCAGGATTGGCCGTTCATCCTCAACAATCATCGTCCGAAACATGGAAGACCCCTCCTTCACGCAGAATCATATTTACTCCTACTCCTCAGAAGCCCCTTGCCCGGAGCCGCCGCCGCTGAGCGGCAGATAGATCGTTACCTTCGTACCGCTGTCTGCTTCAGAATGAATGCTTAAGCTGGCTCCCGGAATCGTATCCAGACGCTTGCGGATATTCTGAATACCAATGCTTCCTTGCAGCTCTCCTTGACTGTTCAATGTATATAACAGATCAGCGGGAATGCCGACACCGTCATCTTCGACTAAGATCTTCATGTATCCGTCACCAGCCTGAATCCTTAAGGCAACCTTGCCTTGCCCCTCCTTCTCGAACAGTCCATGACGGATGGCATTCTCAATAAACGGCTGGATACAGAGGGATGGGATATTCACTGCCTTCAGGGAATCATCCACCTGGCTGCTATAGTCGAACCTCTCCCCGAAGCGGGCTTGTTCAATTTCCACATAGGCTTGAATCAGCTCCAGCTCCCGGTACAACGGAATGACGAGTGTGGAGCGATCCATATCGAGAATAAAGCGCATATATTGGCTGAGCATGGTTAACAGATAAGCTGCCTTGACGCCATCGGTATAACAGAATGAGATGATACTGCTCATCGCATTATACAAGAAATGCGGTTTGATCTGGGCTTGATGGAACGCATGCTCATGCCGGATCGCTTCCTGGATCGACGATTTCATGGCCAGCAGGTTATGAATCCGGGCCATCAGCGTCTCGCTCTCAAAGGGCTTGGTCACAAAATCATTCGCCCCGGCCCGGAAGCCCAGCGCGATATCGGATGGCGCATCCTTGACTGTGGCGAACAGAATCGGCAGATCAAGTATAGAATAACGGCTGCGCAGTGATTGGCATAATTCTATCCCCGATGTACCCGGCATCATGATATCCAGAATGACAAGATCCACTTGCTGATATTCCTGCAGTTTGGTCAATGCCTCCTTGGCGGAGAAGGCTACCAGCACATTATAATCATGACGACGGAGAATATTCAGCAGTGTATGGATGTTGGAGGCCTCATCGTCTACAATCAGAATGGTCTGCCCTTCCCGCTCCAGTACATCAAGCACCGTATAATCAACATCGGCATGCAGCGCGTAAGGTTCGGATAAGGCAGCCTGCTGATATTCTGGAATAGGGTCCACTACGGGCAGCGTAAATACCATGCGGGTCCCCTTGCCCTTCTCCGACCAATCCACCCGAATCACCCCGCCCATACGCTCCACCAGCTTCCTGCTGATATACAGCCCTACTCCCATTCCGGTATATCCGTCCTGCGGCAGCAGCCTGTCCACCTGCTCGAAATATTCAAAGATCGCCGCATGGTTCTCTTCCGATATCCCCGTTCCGGTGTCCTCCACTTCAATGAAGACCTCACTCCCGGCTACTCTTGCTGTAATCTGAATCGATCCTTGACTGGTATGCTTAATCGCGTTATGAACCAGGTTATACATCACCTGCCGCAGTCTGCTCTCATCCGCGAGTACCCATGTATCGGCTTCCACTTGATTGAGCAGCTGCACCTCTTTGCCCGCCAGCTCGAACCGGAGAATATCATATACAATTTGGACAGCCACTCTTAGATCAACAGCGGTCTGGTGCAATCGCAGCTCTCCGTGCCTCAACCGGCTGACATCGATCAGATCCTGGATCAGCATCGACAGCTTCGTGGACGTATCCTTAATCAGCCACAGATTCTGCTTCTGGCCTGCATGCAGATTCTCTTCCTGATTCTCCAGTAAAAAAGAGGTCATATTCATTATTCCGTGGAGCGGTGTCTTAATCTCATGAGAGGTATTCATCAGGAATTCGTCCTTAAGCTGGTTCGCTGTCCATAGCTTACGGGATAGAACCTCTGTTTTGGCATACGCATTCGAGAACCTTACAGCCAGCAGGATATTAATGAGCACAATAAATGCAATAACTCCGCATCTTCCTGTAAAATTACTCTGCACAATATTCTCGGAATAGAGGCCGTCATTCATCAGATAGATCATCAGCGCAATGGCTCCGCCAATGAACAGCATCAGCTCCGCACGGTCTGCCACCTGACTCTGCCTGCGGATATACAAATAGACCATTCTCGCTACAATGCCGAGCATAACGATCCAGAGATAGAGTATAAAGAAATATTTCACACGAATATGCACCGCGTACGGCAAAAGCACAACCATAACAAGATAGGCCATAAACGGGGTAAGAATCAGCTTCAGCCTGCGCAGCGACATCAGGTGCGACTCTACGGTACAAAAGAACACAATAATCAGTATCGCGCTAAGAAAGTGGCTGACATCCAGCAGCTTATACGAAAAATCAAAGGGGACAGACGGCAGGAGACGCTGAAACATCTTTTCCCCGTACAAGGAGTTCTGCAAGGCCAGAAACAATAAGAAAAATCCGCTAAACAAATACTCCTTCTCTTGGCGACCAACAAAATAGAAGCTGAGATGATAGGCACCGAACATGGCCAAGATCAAAATGATTCCGATATCCGAACCGATCTGTATCATATTGCGCCGGGTGATGTCCTCTTGTGCTCCAAGCGTGAGGGAGTTCACAATTCCTCCGGTGACAAAATTATAGTTAGAGACTTGGATCACAATCTCGAGCTTGCGGGCATCCGGATGAAAAAATACTGAATACGGTGTGTTTCCGGGTTGAAACGCGCCTTTGTCTGTGGAAGGAAGCCCGCTGGCCCCCTCCTCCTGTCCACCAATAAACAAACGGTGGGCCATGCGGATGCTTCTTATTTTCAAGCCGAGTATTTCATCGGTATCCTTCAATAATACCTGCAGACGGTAGGTGCCTGAACCCCTGCTGCTCATCCCGCCAGCGGGATTCTTGCCGCGCCAGGTGCCGGGAACCTCCAAATAGGCTGGCGGAGAATCATACCGGCCTTGCCGGAAATCCTCAGGGCCCAGCAGCTCATCCTGGTAAAACTCCCACTCACCATCCAAATTCACGACTCCCTGCTGCTCAAGATTCCATGAGGACAGATCGAGTACTCCCTTCTCCACGCTTACCTCATTTTGAGGAGGCCGGGTCAGTGAGAAGATCATGAAGATCAAAGAAAAGATAATACAGAAGAATATGCCGATTCCCGCAAGTCTGCGGATATTTACCTTTCTCACAAACAGCCTCCAGTTCAAATCATCGATGTTCTCATTCTAACTTAATGCACTTATAAAAATCTCACAAAATACTCAAATAGAAAAAAGCACCATCCAGCGGAGCTTCCTGGACAGTGCTTCCTTCTTGCATTATCTTGTTAGTCTGATCCGGTACACCTTCGTAGCGGTCACACTATGGAACACGGCAACGGCTTCGCCCTCGAATACCTTCTCTACAGCCATGGCAGCATCGTCGGCCAGCTTAACAGCACCTGTCCGGCGAGGTGTCGTTTCCAGAACGATCTCGCCCCGGCGCAGCACATCACGGAACCGGGACAGGCCGATTTCCCACGGCAAGCCGTTATAGAAATGGTCGTGGAACAGCTGTCCTGCCGCGAAGGCATAGCCCACATTCCCGGTATAATCAATGCTCAGCAGCACTTCTTCCGAGCTCTCGAGGACATCCTCAGGTAACTGGAGGACAACCTTGTGGTCCTGAATCCGGCGCATCGTAACCGCAACTTCCTTCTGCGGAACCTGTACCTCATAAGCCTGGAACCAGTCCTCTTTACGTCCGCTGACCGTTGCATCAGCCTGTGCCGTATTCCACTGCGTTGCCGTCTCTGCTCCGCCTGTGTATTCACGGAAGGTGAATGCATGATGTCCCTGGCTGATGAATTCAATTCCGCCTGCGGTCTGAACCGGAGGAACCGGTGAGAAGATGATGCGGCTGCGGCCGTCCTCCTCAAGCTCCCACAGAGCCGCAGCTTCACGAGCGCTCATGGCATAGATACGGACTTCTCTGGCTCCGTCCCGCCGGATCACAATCATGGAAGATTGGCCGTGCGGAATCAGTATATTGTAGCCGCTATTCTCTGCTACGTCCCCGGTCTCCGCGCTCACCTCCAGAATACCGGCATCCGCGTCAATCTGGAACTCAGCGTCGATGCCCTCCGGCATAGAGAAGAAGTAGGTGGCTGCTTCCTCCGTTTCAATAGCCGTAACAGGCTGGGCCGTGGCAGCCTTAAGATTAAGACCATCCAACGCGAAGTTGAACGGCAGCAGGAAGGAAGCCTTGGGCTGAACCGTCAGCTTGCTCCGCTGCGGGAAGCTTAGCGTCTCCTCTCCCAGTTCTACCGCAAACACAACCTCCTCGTGCGTATCCATCTCCACATGGTCCTGATAATTATTGACGAACAGGAAGCCGGACTTGCCATCCGTGCGGACTGCATAACGCAGCGTATGCGCATCCTCCGGCGTAACTGCTTCTGCCCCTTCAGGAAGCACAGTTGCCATCGGTGCAAGCCGGTCAGCGAACCGGCGCAGGAAATAATGAAGCGGACGAAGCAGGTGATTCGACTCACGGATCTGGCCGAATTCACCAATTGGCGCCTGGAAGTCATAGGTCAGCTTCGGCGTAGTGCTCTCATTCAGGTATCCCGTTCTTCCCACCGGATTGGTTCCGCCATGGAACATATAATACCCGATGAAGTTGCAGCCTCCGGCAAGCTTCATTAAGGTCATGGCGATGACACTTTCCGGCTCCACCTGGAACCGGGACAGATACCAGGTCTGCATCCCGCCGCCCATCTCACAGCAAGCGAACGGGTATTTCGTCCGCGCATACGGCGGATTGAATTCGCCGCCCGGCGCCTTGTCATCATGGAAATTCACGAATACGTATTCCGGTGTCGGCTTCTGAACCTGATTCGGGTCACTGATGCTCCACGGAGTATAGGCATACCCTCCGTAGAGCGGAAGCACCTCATCCTCCAGGAACGGCGCCTCGCCCCAGCCGGTGCTGGTATAGATCGGAGCGATCAGACCGGAATCCACTGCATACTGCTTAAGCAGACGCATATGCTCAGATCCCGCTTCACCGCTCGCTCCGCCGCTGAGATATTCGTCACCCTGCTTGGCGGTCTCTTCCCAGAGAGCGGCCGCAGCATTCAGCTCATTCTCCAGCTGAATCCCGATCACCGGTCCGCCATCCTTGAACATCAGCCCATCGGCCTGATTGCCGATCTCCTTGAACAGGCGGTTCACATACTTCAGGTAGCCCTCGTCATTGGAGCGTACATCGAATTCCCGGCCGAACAGCCAGTCCGGCAGTCCGCCGTTACGGACCTCGCCATGACAGAACGGACCGACACGCAGGATGACGTATAGGCCATTATCCCGGCACAGCTCCACGAATCTCCGGAGATTGCGGTTGCCTGCCCATTCGAACGCTCCTTCCACCTCTTCATGATGATTCCAGAAGATATAGGTCGCCACCACATTGATGCCGGACAGCTTCATCTTGGCAATTTCACTCCCCCAATCCGCTTCGGGATACCGTGAATAATGGAATTCACCGCAGATGGCGAAATAAGGCTTGCCATTCAGCTCCATATAATAATTCGTGAAGCGGATCTCATCCCCTTGGGGATTGCTCCCGCCCAGCCGCAGTGTGGACGGGTAGATCTCTTTGGCGGCCCTTAGGGCCTGAATCGTATATTTCATTGAAATTGCTCCTTTGCCATAATGTATGATCCGTATATAACCTATACTTATAATTTCACAAAAACTGCCCCAAAGCTATTGCTTTGGAGCAGCCCGTAAGCTTATTCTGTTATTTCTGCGCTGCAAGGAATGCATCGATTTGTTTCTGCATTTCAGTCTGCACCTTATCCAGACCAGCTGATTTCAGCTGCTTGATCAGGTCTGCCTGGCCTTTCGCCAGATCTTCGATCAAGCCATACTCCAGCGGAATCGCATAACGCAGCATCACGTTGCCGATGTTAGCCACTTCGTTCTTCACTGGCGTAGTGTCGAAGACGAAGGTTTCCAGCGGGAAGTGATAGATGCTGGACTGCCAAGTGTTGAACATATCGTCCGCTTCCTTAGGATACGCTGCATCCTGACGGTTCAGCGGAGAATTCCAGCCCCAGTTCGAGAAGCCAGTGTAGTTAGCGGCAGCAGGACCGGCGGTGAACTTCTTGTCGCCTTCCGGATTGTAGTTGCTTCCGGCGATACCGTACATAGTCAAATCGTGAATTTCCTTGTCATTCTGCAGTAAATCCAGCAGCATCAGTGCGCGCTCAGGATTCTTGGAGGTTGCATGCACGGACATCCCGTTCTGCGTTGAGATCGCAGCAATTTTCTTTTTGTCCGGGGTAAGGTCAGCAATACCCAGCTCCACATCCGGTTTGTCACGGCGCATTTCAGCCAGGTTAGCAGCTACAGTACCCAGATTGTGCGCATAAGAGGATACTTTGCCTGCTTTCACATCCTGCCATACATCGTTTTTGTTGCTGACTACGTTCTTGGACCACGCGCCATTATCGGCCAGGTCTTTGTAATATTGAAGCAGGGAAGTGAATTCCGGTGTGTCATAGATATTGAAGACTTTACCGGAAGCATCGTCCAGCTTGTAGGCTAGCGGCAGCAGGCTGGCATCTACCAGGTTGAAGTTGTTGTTCTGCTCCAGCAGCGTCTGATCCAGCTCATGGAATTTCCAGCCGTCCGCCGGCTTAGCTCCATAAGCAGTAATGCCCTTTTCGTCCTTGGCAATCGCCTTCAGGTAAGTCGCGTACGATTCAGGACTGTTGATTTCCGGCAGGTTATGCTTTTTGCGCAGATCCTCACGGTACAGCACCACTTTGTCGGTTACTTCAACATTGTTGTTAGGAACCATATAGAGCTTGCCGTCCACCTTGGCTTGCTGCCAGTTCACTTTCGGCATCGCTTCCCAGGTCTGTGGCATGTATTTGGTCAGCATATCATCCGTTAGCTCCAGGAATCCGCCTTTCAGCGCCTGATCGTTATAGAAGGCCCAGTTCGCTGTATATACGAGATCGAAGTCTTCATTCGCTGCGAATTTCAGCGGGTATTTCTGGGTCCAGTCAGACCAGTCGAGGAATTCGGTTTCTACGGTAGCATTGATTTTTTCCTTGAGCTTGGTGTTCAGCTCTCCGAAGACCTTGTCATAATCCCCGGGCTGTGGCCCGAGCAGAATCATTTTGAGCTTCACTTCTTTGGAGGTGTCCACAGCGCCGGAATTCGTTCCCTCGGATGCTGCCGGAGCCTTCGTAGCCTCCGCTCCTGTATTACCATTATTATTGCCGCCGCAGGCACTGAGGACTGTTCCAAGCGCCATCATCGTTGCAAGCGTAACTGTCAGTTTCTTTTTCTTGTTCATCATGACCTGTATTTCCCCCTTAAATAATAGTTGCTTTAAGTCTTATATTGATAACCAGGTTGCCCTGTAATCATCCTTTGACTGCGCCAATCGTAAGTCCTGTTACAAAATACTTCTGGATGAACGGATACGCCAGCAGGATCGGTCCTGTAGCCACAATCGTCATGGCCATCTTCAGACTTTCGGTTGGCAGGTCTGTGTTGACCACCGCACCGGAAGCCATCATCGCCTTACGCATTCCATCCATATTGCCTAACATTTTGTAGAGATAATACTGCAGCGGCATCAGCTCCGACTTGGAGATGAAGAGCAATGCGTTATACCAGTCATTCCAGTAGGCCAAGGCAATGAAAAGGCCAATGGTCGCCAGGGCGGGCTTGGACAACGGCACGATCAGCTGCATGAAGATCCGGAAATCGCCGGCTCCGTCAATTTTGGCGGATTCTGTAATCGCATCCGGGATGCTGCTCATGAAGGACTTCATGACAATAATATAGAAGACGTTCATCATCATCGGCAGAATCAGTACCAGAAGCGTATCCTTCAGATGCAGATAGTTAATGATCATCAGATACCATGGAACCAGACCGCCGCTGAACAATGTAGTGAAGAAGAAGAAGAAAGAGAAGCGGCTGCGCCATTTGAAATCTCTCCGGGACAGCACGTAGGCTGTCATTGACGTCAGGAACAATCCGACAATAGTACCGATAGCTGTAACGGAGATCGTCACGCCATACGCTCTGAGCATCTCAGCCGGATACTTGAACAGCAGGCTGTACGCCTCTGTCGAGAAGGCGGTCGGGAAGATCTGGAACCCTTTCTCGATAATCGCGCTCTCTTCACTCAGAGAGGAAGAGATGACCAGAATGAATGGGAAGATACAGAATATGGCCAGTACCGTTAGGGTTACGTATCCGATGATGGATAGCACCATCTTGTCCCGGTTAGCAGGCTTTCTGCGTACTTCCGGTGATTGAATATTTGCAGTGGTTGAACTCATTGGGCATTACCTCCTTGTCCTAGAATAGAGCGCGATCCTTGTCGTATCGGCGTACTGCATAGTTGGCCAGCATGATGGTTGCGAAGCCGAGCAGGGATTGGTAGAAGCCGGCTGCCGCAGACATCCCGATTTCATTGGATGTGGTCAGCGAGCGGAAGACGAAGGTGTCGATTACGTCTGTGGATGAGAACAGCAGGCCGTTGTTGCCGACCATATTGTAGAACATCCCGAAGTCTCCGCGGAAGATATTACCGATCGCCAGCAGCACCAGAATGATGACAGTCGGCATCAGGTTCGGAATTGTAATTTTCATAATCCGCTGGAAAATATTCGCGCCGTCAATTTCGGCGGCTTCGTACATCTCGGTATCTATGCTGGTGATGGCGGCCAGATACATGATCGTTCCGTAGCCCAGTGTCTTCCAGGCGGAGACAATGACCAGGATAAACGGCCAGTAGGCTGCCGTATTATAGATATCCACCGGCTGCATACCGAGTCCCTTCAGCAATACGTTAACGGTACCTACATCGAAGTTGAACAGGTTGTACGCAATGGCTCCAACTACAACCCAGGAAATGAAATAAGGCAGGAACAATACCGTTTGGGTCAGCTTGCGGAACCATTTGCCCGCTACCTCGAACAGCAGGATCGCTGCGAAGATCTGAAGCCCGTTGTTCACAACGATGAATGCGATGTTATATAACGCTGTATTTCGGGTTACGCGCCAGGCGTCACCGGAATCAATGAAGAATTTGAAGTTATCCAGTCCGTTCCACGGACTGCCGAATACCCCGCCAGTATAATCAAATTGCTTGAATGCCAGCACTATGCCCGACATGGGCAGATAAGCAAATAGCAGAAAGAACAATACTGCCGGTGTCAGCATAAGAAGCAAGGATCTGTATTTCTTGACGTCATCCCAGAATCCGTGTTGTTTCTGTTTCATCTTGAATCCCCTTTCCCATTCCCATTTCTCTATAGCCTTATTATAAATAAGCGTCCTTCCGGTGTGGATTAGGGCTATCAACTAAAAGTAATACTTTTTCAACGATCCGTTTAAATATATACTTTCCAAAAAAACAAAAAACGTTGCCTCTGATTTGGAAATCAGGACTGGCAACGTTTGGTAATCATCAGCTTAGATTTTCTGCTTCTTGCGGTATTCCCCCGGCGTCATGCCGGTGATCTGCTTGAACTGCCGGTTGAAATAGATAATATTCTTATAGCCCATCCGTTCGGCTATCTCATAGATCTTAAGCGTCGGATCACTGAGTAGCTCGAACACTCTGCCTGTCTTGCGTTCGTTAACATACTCGCTGAAGGGAACCCCATACTCCTCCTTGAACAGGAAGCCCAGATAATTCGGGGTGAAGTCGAAGTGGGCGGCTACCTCCTTCAGCGTGATCTTCTTCTCAAGATTCTCCTCCACATAATTCATAATCTCGTCGATCAGCTTGCGCTTCTGCCGCTGCCGCTTCACATACAGCAGCTCCGACAGCTCGAAGAATCTCCGTCTCATCCACGACAGGATATCGTGAATCGTCTCGAACTGGAACAGGATGTCCGGCTGATGAGACTCCCACTGGAGCAGCTCATACAGATTCTCATTCTGCTGCTGCAGGTCCGCATGCAGCTTGGAGGTGATCCGGATAATCAGCTCATAGACATCCTTCTTGCCCGCATTCGTGAACAGCTCCAGCAGATGATCGTCAATCGCCACCAGATCGTACTGGATGATAGCCTCCAGCAGCTGCACAACAGTCTGTTCAATCCTTGCCCCCGGCGTCCCGCGCGGGGAGGACTCCAGATTATCGCGGATCAGCCGGTTCTTGCCCAGCAGCCACTTCGCACTGAGTGCAGCCGTTGCCTGCTGATAGGATTCATGCAGCCCCGCCTCATCCTGAGCGTAACGCCCGACCCCGATGGTTAAGGTGCAGGGTGAGCTCCCGGCCATCTGCTTAATCAGCTCGTCCAGCAGACTGAGGAAGCTGTCCTGCGGAAGGCTGCACAGAATGACGAACCGGTGATGATGTACAGGAATCAGCGTTCCCAGCTGGGTGCTCTCTACGAACGCTCTGATCAGTCCGGCCATCTGCCGCGTCTTGACCCGCGCATCCTCCTCGGACAGGTCGCGCATTTTCCATTCCAGATCATCAATCTCAATAATCGCTGCAGCCGCCCCCTTCATGAGCAGCGGATTCAGGGCACTGCGCAGATGCTGCTCCGCCGGCTCAGGCGATGCATCCTCGAACCAGCGCAGAATCAGCTCCTTGTTCACCAGGGACAGCGCCTCGGTAAATGAACGGTTCTTCTCCCGTTCCTGCTCCAGAGCGGCAGACAGGGATTCGAGCATGTCGTAGAGATCCTTGTCTTCCACAGGCTTCAATAAATAACCGGAGGCATTGATCTCAATCGCTTCCTTGGCATAGCTGAAATCCTCATGGCCGCTGATGAAGACAATTTTGACCTTTGGATGGATCACCTTCGCCCGGCGCGCGAATTCTGTCCCCGTCATAATGGGCATCCGTATATCGGACAGGATGATATCCACCCGCTCCTGCTCCATAATCTTAAGCGCATTGAAGCCGCTGTTCGCCGTTCCTACCACTGCAAGATCCAGCGGGCTGGCCAGTACTCTGCGCCGCAGCCATTCCAGATCAATCGCTTCATCGTCAACCAGCAATACATTGATACTCATCGCAATCTTGTCCTCCTGTATGTGTAACTGACCCTAAGTCTTACAGCTCCTCATCACCCTGAAGCCCGGCAGGGAGCAGCAGCCGCACGGTTGTCCCGCCTCCGTAGAAGCTGGCAATGCTCACCCCGTAAGCATCGCCGTATCTGAGCTTGATCCGCTCATCCACATTTTTCACACCGTAACCGCCTGACTGGCTCGGCCCCTGCATCATACGCTTAACCACTTCAGGACGCATGCCAATCCCGTTATCGATTACCTTGAGCTCAATATTGTCCCCCACCCGCTTGCCGGTCAGCCGGATGGCGATGGTCTCACCGAACCAGGCGTGCTTGAATATATTCTCGACAAAAGGCTGAAGCAGCAGCTTAATCACCTGCATGTGCAGAATCTCCTCGTCCACATCCACGTGCAGCGTGAAGGTATCCGCATATTTGACCCGCTGGATCTCCAAGTAAGTAGCCACCTGGTCCAGCTCCTTCTCCAGTTCAATATAGACATTGCCTTGATTGAGCGTCAGCCGGTAGAACCGGGACAACCCCTGGACCATCTCCGTGACCTTGCCGATCTCACCCAGATTGGCCAAGCTGCTGATGGTAGAGAGTGTATTATATAGAAAATGCGGATTGATCTGTGCCTGCAGGGCTTCCAGCTCCGCCTGCTTCTTCTGAATTCCCTGCACATAGACGCTGTTGATCAGCCCCTGGATGTTGGAGGCCATATCATTGAAGGAATCTGCGATCTGCACGAATTCATCATTGCCGGAGAAGCGGATGCGCTTCTGGAAGTTCCCGTCCTGGAAGGAGCGCACCAGGCCTACGATCCGGCTCATTTTACGTCCCGATATCCGTGCCACCACATACCCGATCAGGGTCATAACCAGGAAGCTCAGACTGCAGACTGCGATAATCACACGGCGCAGGCGTCCGGCATCCTGAGTGAGATATTTATGCGGAACCATCGCTTCAATCATGAAGTTACTGCCCGGAATCTGCTCCTGCAGCCTGAGGAAGCTTCCCTCCCCGCTGCTATTATTGGCGGGACCCCGCTGGAACAGAACGTCCCCGGTGGTCTCTTCTACCAGCCGCAGCGTAATTCCTTCCTCCAGCGGGAAGGTGTCGAAGCCGCCGAACAGGTCCTCCAGCGATACCGTAATCCGCACATAACCGATCAGCGACTTGTAATCACTGAAGTTGACGAGTCTGCGTACATGCGAGAGGTTGCCCAGCTTCTGGTCCGTATCAATCTGCAGCCACAAATTATCACGCTTGGAATCCTTCAGCGAGCGATACCATGGACTGCCTGTAATATCGTCCAGCGGCAGAATATAGTAATCGCTGGTAATGATCGGCTCATCCAGATTATCACCGGACACAATGTTCAGATCTGGGTTCGGGGTGTAGAGCATGAAGCGGATCTTGTTCCCGAACAGCTGCAGCGGCGCGGTAATCTGGGGGATAATCTCGTCAAGCATCGTCAGATAGATCTCGAAGGGTGTCCCCTTCAGCTCAAGCGCACGCTGGAACGGCTGGCTGCCGAACAGGTTGTCCGACATCCGCTGTATTTCATCCATCTGATAGCGGATATTGTTCCTCGACTGCTCCATACCTGTGCGGATGTTGGACTCGGCCATCTCTGTCCTGGAATCCGTCAGCATGGAATAGGAGATATAGCCGATGAACACATCCGTGAGGAGAACCAGCAGCAGATAAGGAATCATCATTTTATAGGTGAAAGGCATGTACTTCTTAAGCTTGGGCATCATTCACTGGACATCCTCTGCATGGAATTCGTTACAGCTATTCTATTCCGAAACGGACCGCAGCACCACTTCTGCGTTATCCCCCTTGGTAGAACTAATATTCATATTGTAGAGCAGATTCACTCCGCGCTGTTAGCACAATGCTAAGAATGAATAGCACAAAATGAAGAATACCGGGAAAACGCAAAACAGCCCAGGGAGGATTAGGAAGCGGCTCCCCGGGCTATAAGAGATGGATCATACAGATTCATGGATAAGAACTGTTACGCCGGCTTATCTCACAGCTTCTCACCGACTGCCCCGTTCGCTGCAATCTTCGCATTGAAGGAGAGCTGGTTCAGCTTCTTGATGGTTTCTTTATTGTAGGCATCCCCCATGAAATTCGGCTGGCCGCCAATGATTTTGACCGGTGTAATGCTGCTGGTTACCCCTGACGGGTTAATGGTGAAGTTAACCAGCATGGAATGCAAGGTCTTGTCTCCGCCCCGTGTAGAACGGTTGAACACAAAGTTGCCCAGTGAATAATAGATCGGCTTATGCTTGTAATATTCAATACCCATCAGACAATGACTGTGCGCGCCAAGGATGATATCTGCCCCGCTGTCGATCATCTGCTTGGCCAGCTTCCGCGCATACGCTTCCGGGTAATCCTTGAATTCCTGATTCCAGTGAATATAGACAACCGTATAGTCATTATCCTTGGCAGACTTCTTAATCGCACTTAGCAGCGGCTCTGCCGTATAGGCTGAGGCTGCTCCCGGGCTGTTCTTGCCTGCATACCAGGAAGGGTCAGACAGCACACGGCTTGTACCCAGAACGGCGATCCGCTTGCCCTTGACGGTCTTGACATACGGTTTGAAGGCTTCATCCATATTAGCACCCGCACCGGTGTGTCCAATATTGTTCTTATCCAGATGAATCAGCGTGTCCAGCATCGCGATCCGGCCGTAATCCAGAATATGATTATTGGCTACGCTCACGCCGTCGATCCCCGCTTTGCTTAATCCCGCAAGTGCAGCCGGCTTGGAACGGAAGGCGAACGTCTTGCTGGCCGCAGCCCCGCGCACGGAGACTGGAGTCTCCAGATTGGCAAAAGCAAGATCGGCCTTCTGCAGCACAGGTGCTACCTTGGCGAACGGGAAATCCACGCCATACTTGGCAATCTGGTCGCCGACAAAGCCGTCCAGCAGAATATCCCCGGCAAACGTAAGGCGGATCTCCTCTTGCGGAGCAGTCCCTTGGGCGCTTATCCCCGCAGCGGGGACCAGCAGAAGCAGAATCATGAATATAACAGCATATCTGCGCAACGTTCTCTAGCTCCTTTTTCTAATGTAATATAATAATGACTGTGACTAGGAAATATAGAACATAACGCAGGATGCACTCGCGCTTGCCTGCTGGTAGAACTCCCGGATGGCCTTGAAATACGTATAGATATAATCAAAGAATTCTTCCGCCTCATCATCCTCCATAAGGGGGTAGATTCCTTCCTCCATCATCTGCCGGAAAGGGTAGTATTCCCTCAGCCAGGCTTCTTCTATTCCCTCCAGAGCTGAAGCAATTCAGCATGTACAGCCAGGTAATTGCCGATCATCCCCATGAGATTGTCTCCTTCTTTCTTCTGCCCTTGAAGCTATTCTACTACAATGGAAGGAAACAACCAAATGATAGGTGAATTTTGCTAGATTTGCGCTTTTTTAAGCACTGCCCGGAAGCAGCTCAGGCCGCCCCACTGGTCTGTACGCACGGCATCTGCCGGAAGATTGAAATCCGTCTCGCCCCAATACTGAAATCCGGCCTGGAGCAGAATCTCATTCATCCGCGGCAGGTTGACGGTCGGATGATCAAAGGTCAGCACCAGCAGTCCTTCTCCATTAAGCGTTCTATGAAACTCACGGACGGCCAGGACCGCTTCCTGCACAGACAGATGCTCCAGCACCGAGATACAAAAAACCGTATCAAAGCTCTCATCCTCATAAGGCAGTGAGGTCAGATCAGCCTGGGCTAAGTGCAGCCTGTTCACAGGTCCGGCCTCCACCTGACGGGCTGCAGCTGCTCCGACATCCTCGGTGATATTCTGCATAATCGCTTCATGCGACAGAATCCGGGCATCCTTATCACAGGCATAGACCTCAGCGCTATGCTCGGCAAGATAGAATTTGAGCGGATGAGAGATCCCGCAGGCGGCATCCAGCACCACATCATGCGGTGATATGAAATGGGTACACCATTCATATTCATAAGGACGGCTCCACCAGGCTTCCGGCAAATCATAAATCAGCTTGTCACGGCGTGCATCGGTATTCACAAAAAAACGGGAGACGTAAGGATGTGTCGGCATGACCAGGACTCCTTTACTCGTGGGGATTTCGGTAGTCAGAGTATATTCACGAATCCGGGTTTCATGCTATACCTGGGTTATAACCTGACACTGCTTATACACAAACAGGCACCATCCTCTATGGACAGCACCTGTTCCGGTATGAAGAAATATTCTGATAGATACTATTAGTTCTCTTTACACGTAATAGGTCAAAAGCTTCGCATCAACGCCATGCCTTGCAATCAATCCGTCCAGCATTTTGGACCAATCCTGGTCAACTGTGCACAATTCAGGATGAGCCTCGAACCAGGCTACTGACCGTTTCACCCCTTCAGCGAACGGCACAGTAGCGGCGAAGTCAGGAACGAGACGCTTGATCTTGCTGTTGTCGAACACACTGCTGACCGCCTGATCCCCGATCAGCCCGTCCGCTGTTCCCGGCGGGGTATTCGCAGCGATGAAATCCGTAGACATGTGTACAACCTTCGGCTCACGGCCTGCTGACTCCCCGATGGCCGCATAGATCTGATTCCAGTTCAGCACCTCATCCGAGGTAATATGAACCGCTTCTCCAATCGCCTCCTGAAGTCCCAGCAATCCAACGAAGCCTTTGGCAAAATCCGTATTATGCGTCAATGTCCATAGAGAGGTACCATCGCCATGGATGACGAGCGGCTGGCCCTTGCGGATGCGTTCCACCAGAGACCATGGATGGCTCCAGCTGGTCAGCGACGCCGGAATAGCTGTATCTCCGTACGTATGGGATGGACGGACAATGGTCACCGGGAAGCCGCTGCTCTGATACGCTTCCAGAAGCAGCTGCTCGGAGGCAATCTTATCCCGGGAATACTGCCAATAAGGGTTCACCAGCGGAGTCTCTTCGGTAATCAGATAATTACGCTGGGGCTTCTGGTAAGCGGAAGCCGAGCTGATATAGATATACTGCTGCGTCTTGCCTGTGAACAGATCAATATCTGTCTGCACATGCTCCGGCGTAAAGGCAATCCAGTCCACAACAACATCGAAGTCATGCCCCTTCAGCGCCTCGGCTGCCTTCTCTTTGTCACGGATATCGCCCTGAATCACCTGAGCGCCCTGAGGCACGAAGCCGCTGCGCTCTCCACGGTTGAACAGATACAGTTCTATTCCCCGTTCCACTGCCAGCCGGGAAACCGCCTGACTGATAAGTCCCGTACCTCCGATAAATAGAACCTTCATCTGTATCCTCCCTCTCTCTTAACCGATAATCTCTTCAATTCGGGCCAGTATATCCTCATTCAGCTCAATACCGGAAGCCTTTACATTCTCCTCCACCTGCTCAGGGCGGCTCGCGCCGACCAGGGCACTTGCTACATTAGGCTGGCGCAGAATCCAGGCCAGCGCCAGATTGCCTACAGAGATATCCAGTTCAGCAGCAACCTTGCCCAGTTCCTGAACCTTCGCAAGCTTCTCTTCCGTAATTCCTTTGCGCATCCAGTCGAGCCGGGCTGCCCGGCTGTCTGCCGGAATCTCGGAGACCGAGCTGTATTTGCCGGTCAGCAGGCCTTGTGCGAGCGGAGAGAACACGACTTGTCCGATTCCCTTGCGCTGGCCAAGCGGGATAATCTCCTTCTCGATATAACGTTCAAACATATTATAGACCGGCTGATTGACCACGATATGATCCAGCAGATACCGGTCGGCAACCGCAAGGGCTTCGGTCATCTGTGCCGCTGTCCATTCACTGACCCCCACATAGAGCACCTTGCCCTGGCGGACCAGATCATCCAGCGCCCGCAGCGTCTCCTCGATCGGGGTCTCCGGATCATACCGGTGACAATAGAGCAGATCCACGTATTCAGCGCCCAGCCGCTTCAGGCTGGCATGGCATTGCTCGGTAATATGCTTCCGGGACAGGCCGCGGTCATTGGGACCGTCGCCCATGACCCCGAACACCTTGGTCGCCAGCACGTAGGATTCGCGCGGATAGCTGCTTAGGGTAGCTCCAAGCACCTGTTCCGCCGCCCCCTTCTCATAGACATTCGCGGTATCAAAAAAATTAATGCCCAGGGAGTAAGCGGTTTCAATGGCCTTAACGGCATTGTCCTGCTCCACATATCCTCCGTAGGTCAACCAGCTTCCCAGGCTAATCTCACTGACCTTAAGTCCGGTCCCACCTAATCTGCGGTATTTCATTAATCCTCTGCTCCTCTCTGAATCCGGCAGTTCCCGCCAACCGGTTGCTATATGCACCTACTCATTCTAGAACAATTTGGTAGAAATAGAAAGCGGAGCGGACGGCGGGACCATCTGGTTACGCTCCATGAGTGCCCACAATTGCCCGGATAGCTCTGTTGCTGAATAAGGCGTTGCACGCGTAACCAGCTGTTCGATCATGCCGGTCATTGCCACAGCCAGAAATTGCACCAGGATTCCCTTGTCCATCATCTTGTTAATGCCGCTCATATCCATCTGTTTGTCGAATCCCCGTATCAATACCGCCTGCAGACGATTTCGGAACGCGGGAACCCCTTGGTTAGCCAGCGCCGCTGCATAGAAGGAAGCATGCTCATCGAGGTAACGGAACGTATAGTGCAGAGCCGCCTCAGTGGGAAACAGCGCCTGCTCGCCACACGGCAGACAGCTGTCAATCAGCTTGACAAAATGTGTCCTGATGCACTGGTGCAGCAGATCGTATTTGTCGGTATAATGCGAATAAACGGTGCCCCGGCTTACATTGGCCCGCTCGGCTATTTCGTTTATCGTAATTTGTTCGAAGTTCTTCTCTGCAATCAGCTGGATAAAGGCTTCAATAATAGCCTCCTGCGATTTACGTATCCTTCTATCCATAAATAACCCCTTCTTCGCCCCGTTCGCCTTGATTTGAACACTTCAACAGATTCTGTACAATACTGAACACATTCCGAAAATCTAGCAATTGATGCAGCCATACCACACTGGTAGGATCATTATAGTGAACGTCTACTCGTAAATCAACAGAGGTTCAAAATACACGGATCGGAGGATTTAGCTATGCATGCAATTGCTATTCAGCATTATGGTAATCCCGAAGTATTCACAGAAGAGGTACTCCCTACTCCCGCTATCACCGAGACTCAGGTGCTCATTGAAATGTACGCCACAACTGTCAGTTCCGCTGACCAACTGGTGCGCTCAGGCGCAGTCGAGGAGTTGATGCAGCTGCAGTTCCCCCATGTGCTGGGAGTAGAAGTAGCCGGAATAGTGAGGGCGATTGGGAAAAATGTGTCACGGCTGAAGGTGGGCGACCGCGTCATGGGGCTCTCCAGGTCCGGCGGCGGTTACGCAGACTTCTTAGCTCTGGAAGAGAACTCAGCGGTTGTTATTCCGCTTGAGCTTTCCTTTCAGGAAGCTGCCGCCCTGCCCGCTGCAGCCTTGTCAGCCTGGCAGTCCTTATTCCAGTACGGCAAGCTGCACCCGGGCCAACGGATTCTTATTCACGCAGGCGCTGGAGGTGTAGGACATCTTGCGGTGCAAATGGCCAAGCAGCACGGCGCCTATGTCCTGGCCACAGCACGGGAGTATAATCATGAATTTGTGCGGCAGCTTGGAGCAGATGAGGTTATTGACTACACGACCACTGATTTCGCAGAAGCAACCGGAACAGTAGATATTGTACTGGATATGGTGAGAGAGACTTCCATTGATGCGGACACTGGAATAGGAGCAACCGAACAGAAGAACCTTCAGATTCTGCGGGACAACGGCAGGCTAATCTCCCTGGTAGACCCGATGATCACCACCCACCCCAAGGTTCGCGGAATCGAGGCCCAGTTTGCCTATATCGAGCCGAACCCAAAGGATCTGGCTTCCATTATCCAGCAAGTCCGCGAGCATAAGCTTAAGGTGCATGTGGAGGAGATTTTCCCGTTTACAATGCAGGGGATAGTAGGTGCGCATAATCATTATGAGACCCGGAAGGTTCGGGGGAAATTAGTGATTCTGAGACAGGGATAGAACATTATACAGAAACAGACTATTATGTCGCACTTGGAGTACAGATAGATTCCAGGTGAATATTTAGCACCCGGATCACACGTTGTTTATTCATCCTGTCAGGCTCCAGCATGGCATGAAGGGCCAGGCCGTCAATCAGAGCATACAGCCGTTCAGCTTCATCCCCCTTATCCAGCCCCTGCTTAAAGAGTGCGTGCTGATCCAGGTAGTCAATAATCTGCACAATCAGCGGATAGATCGCATCATTAAGCTCAACAGGCTTCTCCCCGCCAGTCTTGAGATGGAAGGTAAATGCGAACCATACCTCCATCTCAGCCATGCTGCTGTCGTCTGTAGGGAGCAGCTCCAGCAGCACCTTCAAAATCTGCTCCCGCGGAGGAAGCTCCGACTGCATAATGTCCACAATCCTCGCTGTTACGCGCTCCTTCACCAGATTCATAGCAAACTCCAGCAATTCATGCTGAGTGGAGAAATAATGGCGCAGCGCGCCCAAAGAAACACCCGCCTCGGCAGCAATATTACGCACCGTAGCCCCTTTGATTCCCTGCCGGATAATGACCCGCCAGGTGGCTTCGGCAATATTCGATTTTCGTTCGGAATGATCTACAATTTTTGGCATGCCCATATTGTAGCATACCCGAAATGATAAGCACAATTTAAATAATACGATTGTATTATTTAAAATCCGCTGTTATACTTCGACTAGGCTATAACTACTATCAACAATAACAAGGGGTGCTATATGAATCTGGTGGCATGGGCGATTGTGACCTGTGAGGTCTTGTTCTGGGTGGTCATTCTTGCAGGCTTTACAGCACGTTATATCTTCAAGCGGCCTACACTGGGGCTAATTTTCCTGGCGATGACTCCGGTCCTCGATATCCTACTGTTACTGATCTCCGGCGTGGATTTGGCACGGGGCGCTACCGCTACGACAGCACATGCGCTTGCGGCTGTGTATATTTCTGTGTCTCTTGTATTCGGTAAAAGCATGATCGCTTGGGCCGACGAACGCTTCCGCTACTATGTTACCAAGCAAGGGACGAAGCCGGCCAAGCGTTACGGCATGGACCATGCCAAGCATTATTTCAAGGGCTGGGTGAAGCACTTGCTCTCTTTTGTGCTCGCTGCCGGTATTCTGTATGGATTGATATTGTGGATCGACGATGCTGCCCGTACGGAGGCGCTGTTAAGTATCCTGACTGTATGGTCTGTCGTGGTCGGCATTGACCTGATCATCACTGTTACCTATTTCATCTGGCCCAGACAGGCCAAAGGTTCGAGCTAAGCTCCGGCAGGAGCGACTGGTTCATCGGAAAAAAGCCGGCTTATATGCCGGCTCTTATATTTTTCACCGTCCGCTGTTCCAGTGAGAAATGCTTGTAGATTCTATCCCCGCCATCGCCAGTAGGAGCCTGCGCCAATAACCCAACCTTGACTGTGTCTCCCACCGGAAGGTTAAAGAAACGCATCATGTCAAACCGTACGCCGTCGGTCGAATAATGAAAAGCAAAGGCATTTCCGGATCTGGCGGCCTGCAGCCATACCTCATTGCCGTCAATGTTACAGCCGTTCGCATCATCCGAGGTCTGGTTCGTAACTACGCTGACCACCGCATGGGTATCAAAATCTGTCAGCTCGAAGCAAGCCTTCGCCCAGACCGACAGGTCCTGCATAATCATAATGGAAGAAGAATCGTACGTGTCCCGGAAGTCATGACTCACCTTCACCCGCAGCACGAAATCCCCGGATACTTCAGTATAGAAGAAAGGCGCGTTGGTCAGACTCTCAGGCGTCAGCCCTTCTTCCGCAACCGCCCCGTTATTGCAGAAAAAATCACTGTTAGCAGTGGCCTCTATTATAATACTGTCCTCCTCAAACCTGATGTTCCCCTCATTCATCCATTGGTACGCTGCAAAATCAGTCTTGGTCATTTGGTAGTCCTCCTATTAATGGATAATTCTTATGAATTGTAAACGCATTCTCATAATATATCAAAAATACAAATAGATCTCAAAAGTATAATCCCCCTTCATCAATTTTTGCTTATATTTTTCAATATCCTGCAAAACTTTTTTAACAACCTCTGCTTCTAATTCTTCCTTTAATGTTGTGGAGGAAATAGAGGCGATTATTGAAAATACAACAAAAATAGGTAGATTAGCATAAAATCACAAATTAATTTTCGCAAGAAAATCTTGGAGGATTTTTTTACGGGTACGCTAGCAGTGAGTAATAAATCGTTCACCCGTTTAAATATCTCTTGGTTATCCAATATCATTTTTTTACTGTCTTGATCTGTATAACTCCGCAGTGTATCAATGCATATCTCGAATAATTCCTCATCATTTATACCGAGCAATGACATTAGAATATTAAGTTCATATACATTGCATTCATTATCCAAACAGTATGCTAATTTCCTCTGCCAATCTATTGGTTTACTAAGCACTTGATTAGACAATTCATCCCAATCCCGTGGATCAAAATCCGAGAGTATCTCGCTTGCAATGACACAGCCAGCATCGTACCAAGAATCTACTGTTGTATCAGCAGATAAAAGGTTATCTAGTTCTTTGTATATTTTGATGCCTCCAATTTATTTATAAATATAAATGAGCAAATTCACTTCCAGTAAACTGTAAATCAAAAAGAATAGATGGTGACTGCGACAGCGAAAGTTTTTCGGGGAAAGATCGTTGACCTTGCCGAGTATAGTCGTTGTCATCGTACTTCCCTTGGTCATTTTCTGACCGAAGGCAAGCGGGACGAAAGCGTGCTACAACATCGGGTTAACGTAGAGGCTTTGGCTCAGGTCAGGGAGATCTCTGAGCGTACCATCGAACGTATCGGCTTCCATCACTCGCACCTGCTGGGTAAATTTGTATTTGGCTATCAGCTCCAGGCCACCGTTGTGGCTTGTTCGGACGTATCCTTAATTCATTCGATCGACCTGTACGACAAGACACAGAAGAATCAGGACGGTAAAGTCGTTACGAAAATTGACGGGGTGTGTGATTTGGCGAAAACGCTTTGGTCGATTCTTGGTTTACCTGCCCTCGCGTGATCAATGCTTACGCTGCCGCAGGCTACCCCTTCATTGGAGCCCTGAAAACCAACCGGATTCTATATCCCCAAGGTATCCGAACTTCGGTGCAAGACTTCGCAAAGCACATCCGCAAAGAAGACGTTCGCCTCGTTACCGTCAACGGTTCGTCATACTGGATGTATCGCTACGAAGGGGCGCTGAATGGAATAGAGAACGCCGTGGTCTTACTCTGTTGGCCGAAATATGCCTTTGGTCAACCGAAAGCCCTACGCGCCTTTTGTTGCTCGGATATTTCACAGGAAACCGAAAATGATTGCCGCATACTATGCAAAGTTCATAAGCACCTTTTGTACATTCGTTAATTATACCCTCCCTATCTCCCCATCCACTCTGTCCAAATTAGCTTCACTAATATCTTGCTTAGTAACTTGTAACCCACGCCAATAATTTAGAGGATAAGCCGAGGTACCAACCAGCATTTCACCTTGTCGGATATAAAAACTCCCCCCTCGTTCCAGCAGTTTTATCATCGGCTCGTACAAATCCCTATATTCGTTCGCTTCCTCAACACCCTCATCTACTAATGAACAAATCTCTAAATGGTAATAACATATTGCTTTTATGTACAAATTATTAATGTCTTCGAGAATTGGACAAGCTTTCATTATATCGATATGAATGCTTTTTTGAAGAATGCTAGCAATACGAATTAATGGGTAGTTATCAGTACTAATAGATAATGTATCCAGCACTACATTAATCCTTCTAAAATATTCACTAATTAATACGTGATGCGATTCACAAAATTTATTTCCTGCCTTTTCAAAATCGATTAAGGATATACTGTTTACAGCATTATTGAGTAGTTCCCCCACCTAACGTCACCTCGCTCATTTAAACAAATTTTTAAAATAGTATTCTTCATATCCAGGAAAAGTCCAGTTTGGTTGAGAGGGGGCATTCTCATGCGCACCGGGTGGATACCCGTCAAATCTCCCCTTTAGTTCGTTCCATGATTCAAGCGTTCGATACTTTTGACCTGCTGCCATATAATTTCGTTCTGTGAGCTCGTGCGCTGCTAATTGCTGGAACCATTCTTTTTGTTTAGCAGATAAATCCCCTTGTTGAGCTATTCTCCAAGCAAAGGCAATCTCATCATCGGCAGCGAATCGTTCAAGTCTAAACTCTATTCCACCTGGTTGAGGAATTTGATGTTTGCCAAAAAACAAATGCTTTTTCATAGTTTTTATTTCCGCAATACTTAGTCCTGTATTTTGTGCCAAATTCTCAATGTCCTTCATTTTCATATTTCTTATTGCTGCATACTCAGCTTCTGCTGCACTATCATAATCCTTTATTCCAGAACCAGTAAATCTCTTGCCTTGAATTGTTCCACCACCCCCTCTAACCGCAGGATCGAAATCCTCCAGCAAAGGTTTCGCGGGGCCCATACCTTCAACCTCATCCAACGCTTTCATCTTACCAAAAGAGCTTCCAGTTATTCCAGCGTCAGGCTCTATTTGTCTGTTCTTTTGCGTTCCGGTCCTCACGTTAACGGTCCCCGTCCCGAAGACTTCGCTAATCCGGTCTGCACTCGCTGCTCCACGCAAGACGGACTCGAACTCGCTGGATAGATCACTGAGTACGAATTGCTGCTCGATTTGCATACCATAGAATTGGGCGGAGAGCACTTGCTCCAGTTGCGTCTTAGGCTGCGGTTTCTCTCCTGTGACTAGTTCAATGAGCGGGTCCACCAGATATTTATCGATAAAATCCTTTTTGGCCGGCTGGCTCTCCCAATCCGCCAAATCTGGTATGATACCTCCTGCATGTATAGCCTGCAACTGGCCTTTCGCCCACCCGCCTTTATCTCCAGGCTCCATGGCCATCCGCAGCAGCAGCAGATAAGATTCATTCTTCGGCAGCGGTACATTCCTTGTTAAGACGGATGGATCATAGTCACATGCCTGAAGCGCCGGTTGCTTGAAGTACATACTCAGGTCTTTACCCGCTGTATAGTGAACCTCATCTATCCCGAGCGAAGCCAGTGTCTGGCGCGCTTCATTTGCCTTCAGATGCACCGCATTCATCTGACTCTTGTTTCCAAAGCTCTCGTAGACTTTAAAAGCCATTTGTGCCTGCGCAATCTGATCCCGCGCTGTGAAGATATCCTTTAGCTTACTCTCAGCAGCAATAGCTCCAAGGCTTCCCGGCCCTGAGGCTTGGATGGTCAACCGGAGCTGTCTCACCGCAGGATCGCTATCCAGCTCATCCCGTCCTGGCAGAACAGCGAACGAACGGATTAGATTCGTAGCCGCATTTTGCGCAGCAGGCGGGATTGAACTCCGTCCCCCCACCTCTTGTGCTCCATCCCTTCCAAGCATCCCTGCAAATAAACTAAACTGCTGGGTCAACTGGGCCGCATTCCGTGTATTCTCCTCCTGAAGTCCTTCGACACCCCTAAGGGCAGTTCGGATAATATCCTCCAGCTTCTCTGCTTCTACGGTTAATTCGTTTATCAGCACCTGGACTTTCATCAGGTGGTCTCCCACTGGAATACCGCTCCAGCCGCTAGACTGGCCTTTCATCTGCAGATACAGCCGGTTCGTATCCTGGCTCACCTGTCCTATTTTCGTCTGCAGCCGCCGGACTTGCTCTGTATCAAATATAAGCTTTGCTGAAGCCATATGCTTCCTCCCCGCTTGCAGCTCATAAAATTAGCTATGCAGCGTTCTGCATAGCTAATTGCCTTCTTATGTAATAAAGCTCCTGGAGTATGGGTATTAACGAATCATTTTAGAAGCCGGATTGTGCCTTAATGACTGCCTGCGACAGCTCTTTGTATTTATCGGATACATTGTTCATGTGATCTCCCAAACCCTTCAGTGCCTCGGAGAATTGCTTGAACGTTTTGTCCATAGCATTCACTTTTTCCGTGAAATTCTTGGCAGCAGCATCATCCCACACCTGATTAAGGTTCTGAGTCGTAGTTTTTACGTTTTTAATTAAGGTGTCGAAATCCGCCTTTTGTTTCAGGATCACACTTGCCTGCTTCTTCAATCCTTCATAGTCCAATGTAACTTTAGGGCTTGCCATCATTAACCGCTCCTTTGATTAAATTTTTTTATATAAAAATGAATTTGAAAAGTCCTGTAACTCTATGAGAAATTCCAAATTCATTAATATAGCATCAGTGTGCTCTTCCATTATTATCGGTCAATGGACTCAATAATCTTATATATAATCCCTATAAATATTATTTTTAACTTCTAAGGAATTTAATTCAATATCTTATCTACCCTGCCCCAGATAGTCATTACGCACCGAGAAATCCGATTCGAAGAGCATGATATCCCCGGAAGAAAAGAAAAAGGTCTGTCCCCGTTCATCTGTTGCGCCTGTCATCTGTCCCTCGATCGCCCACATATTCGCAATCGGCGCCTTGTAGCCCAGAATCCGCGTATCCGCATCTCCGTTCTTGAGGGTGTAGATTTCAAACTTCACAAGAATATAGCCGCCGGTAATGAATTCTGGCTCATGTCCGTCCAGTGAACCCCCATATTGATTCGCAAGATTGAGCAGATTCGTTCCTTTCGGAAGGATATATGGGGCAATGGGCAGGTTATACTCGCCATACCAATGCTGAACACTGCGGACAGCCGTGATTGGATCTACGACTGCCGGGATGTCCGTTGGACCCACCAGGGTACGGGATTTGTAGGACAACACTTCGAGATTATAGCCTGCTCCAATGTTGGTTTTGCGCTTCAGATATTGCGGGTAGAATTTGATCCAAGGCTTCTTCTCTCGCTCTTCTTGGGTGAGTATATAGTTATACTCGTAGCTGGCTGAAGTGGATAGCTCACCATCCGCAATATTCCGCAAGCCATCTGCCAGGCGGTAAGTACGGCTATAGCTAAGCTTGTCCTTGGAAGAGCCCACCCCAATCAGCTTATTCTGCGAGCCGGAAATGTCATAGTACAGATCTACAGGGGCCGCAGCACCTCCGCTCTTCGGGATGAAGTAGAAGCTGGGTTCAATCCGTATGCCCTCGCCCGGCTGCCACAGATTTCCGATGGTCCGAAAATCAAACAGAAAGGAATACCCGTTATGCGGCACCGTCAATTGCTCCGTGGGATGAGAGCCCTTGCGGATCGGCAGTTGCCATTGTGGCTGTCCGCTCAAAGCTGTGGGAATTCCGTTCTCATCATTGCCGCCGGTGTAGTACATTGCAGTACTATGCGCAAGAGTGCCTGTTCCGGTGCGAAATACCTTTTCAAACCGGAAATCTCCAATATCCCAGATTCTAAAATCAAACAGCCGGCCCACCACACCCACATTGAAGTTTTCCGCTGCACAGTAATTGACAAGATCTCCATTCAGGTTCTGTTGACACAGATATTCACCGTCTGACGGGGCATTAATCGCCCAGGACTGAGTACGCACCGTATAGTCCCCTTCATTCACCCAGGTAGGTAGAGTAAAAGTCATAGCTGGAGTGCCCACCGGGATGGATATCCAGGTATTGTCCGGATAGTATTGACTGCCCTGAAACACCCCGAACGGAAATTGAATGCGTTTGTCCTTCGTATATTTACTGTAGTCCCGGTTTCCATACCCCGGAATCCCCAGATGCTGACCGCTCTCCGTAAAATATACAGTGAAGGGCCGGTCCAGAATCAGCACCGTCCGTGTCATGTCCGGCTCCATCCGCTGGTCGAACGGCCGGTTATCATCAGGAAGCTGGGAGTAATTGACGACTGGGGTATGGACTGTTACAGAGTTAATCGGGGAAATGGGATACTCTTGATCCCCGTTCCCATCCACATTTTCGGGCAGCATGGTGTAATAGATTGTCCCCGTACTGATAGTATCTGCACGGTTAAGCAAGTATCTGTTAATCATCAGCCCGCCTTCATAGAGCACTTCGTCTTCAATCATGGGTGGATCTGGAATCCTTCCCGGAGTGGGTCCGGTTCCTGTAGCCACACTATCATCCATAATCGTCTCCCCGTTAAAGACTAGGCGGTCATTCTGAACCTCAGGATCTTCGGTTTGGCTTTCTGCCAGCTCTTTGAGTGTTGCTGTATCATCAACATCATTTTCAGTTGGCTCGTGATCGCCTCCATCCACTACATCCGGTGTAAAGGATAGACTCCCCGTCTCTTTAGGAACAACATGGTCCTCAACCTCTGTGCTATTGGCAAGTTCAACTACGGGCGCTTCATAATTGTTAGGGTATAGAGTCACTTCCCCTCCAGGCAGTGCATAGTTTGCCATTCGGGCCTGATCGATTTGGTAGACGGATAACTTGTCTACTTGCCAGTAGGCATATTCCCTTGGAGTCAGCTCAAAGGTGTACGTTTTTTTGAAGGATGAACTTTTAGGCAGCGGCAACTGGGGAATCGTTGTATTATCAGGCCCCGGAAGATCCGGCTGCGCTTCCTCCCACTTCGTAGGGTAAGTGACTTCTACTTTGCAGGAGTAGCGAACTTGACCTTTCATATTGGCAAAGGTATGGTCAAACAAATAATTTCTGCCCCAGACATTAGCATATAAGCTCTCTGAAGTAGGAATGCCTAGTGGTGCTTCAAAATGAATTCCGTTCGCTGAATCGTCACCCTTAATGACTCCATTCGCACCCGGCTCCATAAAGGATATTTGCGGAGAGTCGGCGGTGCTAGGCGGTTCAATGGTAAATGTGCATTCACCGGCCCCTTCTCCTCCACCCGGATCAGGAGGGGTATTTACTTTTTTATAACTGGCTACCATATTCACTCCGCCTACATACACCTTAAAGTTACGCTGAACCAAACCCGGATCATTTGCAGATTTGCGCTGAATATATAGCTGTTCGCCTGATCTCAGAACCGGTGAAAGCCAAGATTGGTCAATCGCATAGGACTGTCCTCCAGATTCAACGGTTAGCGGGAAAGATTTGGTTATAGTAAAGCCCGCCTTATAATTACCGATTAATTGTTTACTTACGACCGTCCCGTTGGACAGCTTAAGAATCATAGTAACGGGATAATCCTCCCCTTGAAAGGGTACAGTGACATCAAAATATTGTCTTAAATCTCCGGGATTGGCCCAAGATTCTGCATGCGTGATATCGTATAACGTATGGTAGGGACCTGATACCTGGGTTGGGTTCGACCTTGGGCCTGTGACTACGCGCATAATGGCGCTGGCGTATAACGGAGTCCCTTCAGAGATGACTTGTTCCGCTTTCGCTTTACCGATAGCGTCCAGAACCTCGGCTTTGGTCCAGACAAAGTTTGTAGTCACCTTCCCATTAGCGATAGTTTCCGATTCTATATGTCCTCCGCCGGAATCCTGCAATTTAAACCGTTTGTTAGCCGGTAATGACGTTGGGTCACATTGCTCCCCACTTCCGGAACCACTACATGTTGGCTGTGTATGAATGTACCAGCCCACCGTTTGAAAGCGGATGCTTGAAGTGGCTTCATTAGAAATGGTTGTATAGCTAAATGCCCCATTCTCAAACCTAGCTATAAAAGCAGCCCCAGCAATATCTGAGAATGAAGAAAGTAACAAAGAAATTAATAGAATAAGTATTAAACTATAGCCGCTCTTACGCCACATCTCCCATCACTTCACTTCATACATAATTGAATTTTCAAACAAACTGGATAGTGCATCTACTGTCATATGATTGAATGGGTCTCCGTTATAGTAATTTGTAGACACGGCTATATCCGCATACCCTTCATACCAGACTCCCTTTTTTAATCTCTCATTGTTCTTATAGTGTGTGGTCGAAAAATACTCATCAAGCATCAAATCTTTATACTCTGTAAAACTATTAATTCTGAACCGGAACTTGGACCGGACACGAAAATCCCCGGTTCCCGGAGCATATATAACTGAAGGCTCCGGATCGATTGACCCTTCAATCTGAATTCTGTTCTTCTTCACCCATTCAGCATATTCTCTTATATAATTCTCACGAACGGATACGGACTGATTCTCATACTTAAAGACTTCCCTCGCAAATTCCACCGGATTGATCGTCTTGTAATCCACATTTAATCGCAGATTATATCCTATATTCATCCGGTTAATGACCTTTGCTATACCTTCGCTTGTCACCCTTTTAATGGCATACAAATTCGCCCCAGTATCAGCTCTCTTGACAATATAATTTATGGTATTTTTCATTTCATACATCTCATTTGGGATGTCTTCCAGAATATAAGGGTAGTCCTTATAATTCTTCGGCAGGTTTGTCGTACGAATTTTTCTGCCGAAATCGTCCAGCTTGCCAAGCTCTTTACCAGGTGTATGAATATGTACACTTTGAATCAATTCATCTACTTCGACTTCTGCACCCAGAAGATCGCTAACAACCGTCAGGGGAATCATTGTCATCCCGTCTTTCTGTACTACCTTGGCTCCGAGTGCTGTAGGCACTCCGTTTACTTTGGCATAGGAAGAACCTACAGTAAGAATAATATTATTCTCCTTCTGCTTAAGGGTTAGCGCCTTCGCAGCTGCATTCCAGCTCGATTGTGTCCCCAGCTTGCCGGAGATGATGCGGAACGGAATCATTGTTATTCCATTCTCTGCATAGGGATATCCTGCCGCTAACGGAGATTTGATCCCGTCAAAAATAACGCTAACCGCCTGGGATGATGCTCCTTCAGCTCCCGCAGTATTCATGGTCAATGCCATACTCACCATTACGCTCATTCCTATGATTAAACTTTTACTGATGCTGAATAATTTCATTTCAATTCTCCTCTGCTAATGGATATAAACCGAACAATCCTCTATAAAATACCCTTTCCGCACAGCCTCCTCAGGGTCGAATAGGCTTTCTATCACAGTAGCTCCAGCTGGTAGACAGCTTTCTCCGTAAGCGATATGCCTGCCGGCGGCATTCTGGGTTCCGACCAGACCCTTCCGCTGCATGACCGCCCCGCTGCCTAAGGAGTAAGCATCCAGCAGCTCTCCGCCCGGAAGCGGATATCCCTGGATAAACGCCATAATACCGGTGTCCTGTATGGACTGCTCCTGCAAGCCGCGCGGGAGGGTGAACTGCACGGATAATCCCATCCGTCTCACCAATTCCAGATGCCTGTTAATGGCTGTGGCCAGATCCTTTTCCACCAGTGAAGTGATCGTACTCTGCCTCACCTCACGAAATTTATCGATCGAAGTAAGCGGGTCAAGATTGGTCTCCGCAGTCAGTGCTGCATACTCCCCCTCATAGAATTCATTAGACCCGGTATTATACACCCGTGCGTGATCATCCAAAGTAAAATAGAGCAAATTACCGTTCCTGAGCTTATAGTAATAGGGCCGCTCAGGCCAACTGACGGGTGTAAGCTCTTTATCTCCGCTGTAGCTGGCTGTGTCGTCCAGAGTCACCAAGGTGTATCCGTTATAACCGAACATCACCAGTGCAGGTATATGTATTTTCAGATTATTGATTGCGCTCTGATTGTTCTCCAGTCCAAACTTCATGGCCAGATTACTGTAAAATACACTAAGCACATCCTGATCCATCTGCAGCTGCAGTTCCCTCCCGTAATGCACCGCTGTGGTGGTTGGCTGCTTCTCCAGCCGTGCCAGATAGCCGCCCGCATCATCCACCGCAGACTGAAAGTCATCCGAGTAGCGTTTATACATCTCCTGATTGGATAACTGAAGCTCCGCTCGCGTGTCATTCATAAGCACCAGCGGGATGATCAGAATCAGAAAAATAAGCACCACACTAAGGGGCTTCACTACGTACCATCCCCCCGTACTTCAGATTGACCGGAATCAGTTCACTATGAAACAGCAGAGAGCGCATCCGTGAGGCCAGCGTTGTGCCTGCGGATTCCAGCCGGACATTGAATAAGTCGCCCACATGCATAGTGAATCTTCTCTGGGGATTATCCGCTGGAATGGAAACGCTTGAAGCCGGATACAAGACATTCAGTATATCTTTGTTGAAATAGCCATCGAACCGTACACTGAAGCTATTCTGGAATGTGGAGTAATCATCCGGATTACCGTATAAGGGCTGCAGATTCTTTTTGTAATATTCCAGCTTGACGTCAAATACACCGTAGGAGGCATCCAGCGAATGAAGGAACAGCTCATAATCGCCTACGTCCACATACCCCTTACTGCGAACTGTATCGACGAATTCCACCACCGCTGCATTGGCTGCAAGCTTAGTATTCCTCTCGACAACTTCAGATTGGCGGAATGCCGGATACACCCCGAACACGAAGGCCAGTAGAATTACGATAATCACACCTTTCAGTGCATCTGCCATACAGGCTCTCCTTTCTCAACGGGTGGCAGAGATTTGCTTGATCATCTCATCCGTCCGGGTAACCTCTAACCGATAAGCCGTACCCGGCACTTCACGTAAATCGATGGCTGTGAGATCTGTAGCTTCATTAATAACCATGCCGTCGATATATAAAATATAGTCCCCCTCGAGCGCCGCAGGGATCATGCCCAGCACTTGCTCTCCGTTTATCCGCTTCAAATCACCTGTCCCTGTGTAAAGCGCGGATGCAACTGTTCGCTGCTCCGGCTGCCGGAGTTCAACAGCAGAGTTCTCCCCTTCCAGCCGCAGAAACGTAAAGCCGCCCACAGCGAACAAAATCCAGGCAAAGAGGGTTAGGAGGAACTGGATCCCGTTTTTCATTTAACTTCATTTTGATCAAATTCGATTAATCTGACCTCATCATTCTTATCTCTAAATACGGTGGCTTTAAATAGTGAAAGTGTATTTACATTGTAGTTATCTGAATCCCCCAATTTTATACTCTGATCCAGCATTTCTGAGACACTGTGAGGTTTTGCCGAAGAATTTTCCTTAAAACTAGCAGTGGGGTTATCTTCTGACACTGCGGGAATACCATAATAAGTTTCATAAGTATTTTCCGCGTAGAAGCCCGACAAATTCACTCCGGTTTTAATTAGAATGGAGAATTGGGGACGTCCTCTAAACTTCATAGCCGCATTAATTACATCCTGGCCGGAAACCACCTTATTATCATAGCTATTGAACTCTGCCTGATTAATCATCTGGGTCTGGGCCAGCGTCTGCTCCTGGGCGCGGATGAAATAATTGTTAATTACCAGATAGATACTGACACCCGCCGCTACGATTAGAATGGTTACTATAATTCCGATCACCCATTTAAGTCCGGTCGATATATTCTCCATGGTTGGCTCTCCTTTCCCGTAATTTTAGGGCTGTTTAAATACAATGAGCCTGACTTCTTGGTTCTTATCTCTGTAAACTTGAGCGTGGAAGCGTCCCAGTGTGTTCACGTTACAATCATTATTTTTTATATCCAGCATTGCAGAAACACTTCTGACGTCTCCCTCTCCCTCTTGATCCAACTCTACCACTCCAGAATCCAGATCTTTATATTTAGCACCATACGTATTCTCCGCATAAAATCCTTTTGTCTGGTTCTCCCCTGTATATATCTTTATCGCGAATTGCGGGCGCCCCTTATAACGCATCGCCGCATTAATTACATCCTGGCCGGAGACATCCTTGTTATCGTAGCTGTTGAACTCCGCCTGGTTAATCATCTGGGTCTGGGCCAGCGTCTGCTCCTGGGCACGGATGAAGTAGTTGTTAATGACCAGATAGATACTGACTCCGGCTGCGATAATCAGAATGGTAACGATGATGCCGATGACCCATTTGAGTCCTGTTGAGATATTTTCCATAGTGCCCTCCCTTTAATTAGCCCTGAAGTAGATAGCGGCAATGCGCTCATTATGGTCTTTGATCAGCGTCGCCCTGAACCTGGATTGGGGGCTGATATAGTATTGGCTAGAAGCATCCGAAATCGCCTTGTCATTCACTGTGTTAGAATCAGTCCCCGTTCCTTCTTTAAAAGCTTCCCCGTAATAATCAAAGGCACGGCAATAGCCGTCTCCGCTTGGATTCATACTAATGTATCTATTAGAATCAGGCTGACCATAGACATAAGGCCGCTCCACATATAGACAGAAGTTCTGCTCCGATTCATACCGCCGGTAAGCGGTCAGAATCTGGGATCCGCTGACCAGCTGATTATCGAAGGCGGCATATTGCTGCTCCGAGAGCTCCCTGGCCTGTGCGGCCGCCTGGCTGTTGGCCAGCTCGACTACAGGCTGTGTCTTCCCCCAGAGGAACAGCCCCGCTGAGATGATGGCTAGTGTAATCAGAATGGATATGGTGGTCTTCAAGAAGCTTGCTATATTCTCCATGCCTGTATCTCCTTCACATTTTGCCAGTTACAACAGTCAGGTCACCCAGCTGCTGGAAGGCCATATAGACGAAGGGAAGCAGTAAATATAAGGTGAACGTTGCCTGCATCGGCAAGAACCCGAACATTTTACCCAGTGTGTTCTTCCTGCTGATTACCTTCTCATAGTGCTCCTTGCGCTGATCCATGGCGAACGCCCGCTCTGCATCCATGTCATCGAACGCCTTCTTCACTGGAATCAGATCTGCAGCAACCTGCAAGCGGTCCGCCAGACGTTCGAGGGGTACGAACCGCGCATCCTCCTTCAGCCGGTCTATCGCATCCCAGCCACCAGCCTCATAATCTAGCATGCACCGCAGCAGCTGCCGTTCAAATATATAGCTGTACCGGTGCAGCCACTCTATCATTTCATACACGCTGATATTGGGAAATTGGGATAACATCATGGAGAGAGTATTGAAGCCGTCCACCTCATTTTGCATTTCCCATTTCCGAAGCTGTGTGCGGATGAGCAGGAACAGATCGGGCACGTAGAAGCCGGCACAGGCCAGCGTAAAAGCCAGCACAAGCTCATACCATTTGAAATATTCCTGATGATATTGGTCCACCTGATGAATCAATTGCTGCGCATACGCCTTCTGATCCGTATTGAACTGCAAAAAATGCTTGTTGTCCGCTTTCTCCTGAATATAGATCAGCATCTCATCCGGTGTAATATCCTTTGCTATCAGTTCGCCCATTAAAGATTGTTCAAAAGCGTATCGTTCCTCGCTGAGCATCCTTTGCGATTCGGTCTGATTGCCGCCTGTCGTAATCTGCACATTGGGGTGCAGAAGGTTATGCCTGATGCTCCCATGGATAGAGAATTGAAGCACCAGAACCAGCAGGAAAATCGCTGCTGCCGTTAAGCTTTTCTGCAGATAATACGCATGCTGGGACAACCCCGAGTTGGCATCCTTCAATCGCCGGGCAACCTTGAAATGAACTGGCTCATGCTCTGCCGGAGTAATGCGGTCTGCTGCCCGGAAGACCCATTTCCGCTTCAGCAGCCGGTTCAGCCATTTCCCTTCATCCTTGATCGCCTGGGTATCTTCATCCACACCCTTGAGAATCCGCAGCGCAATAAAAGATACAATAAAAGTGATATACAGCAGGATTAATGAGTACAGCCCCCAAGCGGAATTATAGTAATTAGATACAACCGGAAACATATTCTCCGCCCAGTTACGGATCGGGTCCAGCATGAAGACTGGTGAAATGGCCACAAAAACGATGCCATACAGCAGCCGGTCAATCCGCTCCCGGCGGTTAATATCCATATGGATCTCTTCTCTGATGTTACCGAGCATGGATAAGTAAATGGAACGTTCGCCTTTATGAATATCCGCATCGCCGTATTCGCCTATCTTGTAACTGACTCCGGCCAATTGCTTCATGTACCGGTTCGGCGCCACTTCATAATATTTCTGCAGCTCATCCTCCGGGTCTACTGCCGCAAGAATTCCGGCAATCTGCCGGGCGTGTACAGCAACCATCGGCTTAGAACGCTCCGCTGAATTCTCCAGGCTGACTTGTACCATATGCGTCTGATGATATTCATGCCGGATGTCGAGAATCATGGAGGACTGGTCATACAGCATCTGCTTCACTAACCGTCCGATGAAGAGATCACTCAGGATGCCTCCCATATAGACGGAGACCAGCATAATGGTTACCCGGCTAACCCATGAGGTGGTCCAGAAGAAGGACAGCAGCGAGATTAGCAGAATACAGGCAAGAATCATGACCGTCAGCGCAGCCGAACGGCTTCTGACCATGATCTCATTACCGGCATGGATGATCGTCAGGCGTGAACGGATACGGTGAAGAAGCTTCTTCACCACCGGCAGCTCATCCAATACCGGGTAGGCTTTATGTGCTTGCTCGAGCCATTTTTTCTCCTTGGTTCGTGTCGGCAGCAATGCCTTCAGGCGTTTTTGCTCCTGATACTGTGTTCCTTTTAATTTGCGCTGCACTATACTGAGCAGAATGAGCAGAATAGCCAGCAGAAGGCCCAGGGAGATCAGGACAATCAACATTACCGTTTGCAGATTCATGCGGACTGCCCCCAATATCGTTCGATAAAGGCTTCAAAACGCCCGGCCTCATCTTTATCCATATTCTTCAGCATCTCTTCCATTTTCCGGCTGCTGATCGGTTGCTTCGCTACGTACTCCCCGGCTTCCCACACGATGATATCTGTATAGCTGTAAGCACGCCGGTCCGTCATCCGTCCGAAATATTCGGAAATGGTATCCATGAATGCATCCAGCTTCTCCATGGAAGTCTCCTGGTTCTTATATTCCTGAGGATACTCATACTGTGAATCCGCCGGAATGATCTCGGTAATGCGCTCGATATAACGTTTGCCGGCACGCAATACCAAATGAACATTGAAGCCAAGCGCCTCAACGACCTGAACCTCGGCAATCTTCTCATTGCTGAAGGCTCCCGAAGCGACAAGACTGTTACGCAAAGCGCTGATCAGATTGGGTAATGTTTTGCCGTGATGCGTAAAGAGCGTATATTCGGAAGCCACCTGGGCTGCCTGAATGACATAACTGACAACGCTGTGCGTGGCCGCTTCACCAACGATATTCACCGCACCATCGGTTTTCTTCTGCACATCCAGCCCGTCCTGTCCGCTGACAGAAGGAGTCTCCCGGAAGGACAGAATATTTTTGCCCGGATACATTTTTCTCGCCCAGATCTCAAAGGACGTCTCCTGAATCCGGATGTTCTTCGCATCAATGTACTTGATCAGCGCCTTCAGCAAGGTGGTTTTCCCGGAGCCCTGCCGGCCGGTAATTGCAGTAACCTGATGACCC
This sequence comes from Paenibacillus sp. FSL R7-0333, assembly GCF_038000365.1. Taxonomy (NCBI): domain Bacteria; kingdom Bacillati; phylum Bacillota; class Bacilli; order Caryophanales; family Paenibacillaceae; genus Paenibacillus; species Paenibacillus sp. FSL R7-0333. Next base: position 2,009,920 of record NZ_JBBOBZ010000001.1, on the reverse strand, counting down.
AGAATCAGAAATTCCAGCATTTCTATAGCCAGCGGCGCCCCTTCATCTGTAATCTGCTGCTCCAGTTCTACCAGGGAATCATTGAATTTGCGGACAAAAAAAGCCCAGCTCTCCGCCATTTTTGGCCGGACCACCACCACTCTGCTTCCATCCGCCATGTCATTAATAATGTAACCCTTGGATTCGTTCAGCTGTCCCGGATTTCCGAAGCCGTAAATATTCTGACAGACCCGTTTGAGCTCCTTCTCCGAACCGAAGCTTAAGAATTCCAGATGGAGTGACTTTCCGCGGTAGAAGGTCCAAACAGCGTCATAGGATTGCGGAAGGAAATGCTGCTGCTTCGTATACTCCAGAAAATCTGTGGTCTGGACAACATCCGGCGGCATCCCACTTGTTCCCCCGTTGACACCGTCAATATTCTGGTCCCGCAGCTCATCGATCACACCCAGACCTTTATAGATTTGGTACGCTCTCTGTACAATCACCTCAACCTTGTCCTGAAAGGACAATCCCGGATGCTCTGCGCTGTAGATGCTGCGAATTTGCTCTTCGGTAACCTTGTAGCCCTTAGAACCATCAGGCAATCTATGCAGCGTATCCAAATTGTATTTGCTAACCATTTCATTGAAGGCATTCTGCCCATAGTCTTTCTTGAAGGTATAGAGCAGGATGTCGAAACAGTCCTGGGAAGTCAGCCGGTTAGCATGACCGAAGGGGATCACCTTATCTGCATTCCCCTCATCCAGCCCATAGGTCTGCAGCAGCAGATCCTTCATATAGAGCTTCACATATCTCTTAGCTGATAAATCGCCGTGCATGCAAGAGCGCAGCGCCTTCTGCAGTTCTCTGCGCCGTGCCTTGCGGCGGTTGTATTCTTCCTCGCTGGGGCTTCCTTCATATAGTGAAGACGCAATAATCTCCTCGAAGGCTCTCCTCAGAAACTGCACAATTTCGTTCATATCGTACTTCAATTGAACGGCAGGCGGCGCTGATTTCTTGCTTTTGCCTACCCATAAGTACAGGAATACTCCAATAGCAGCCAGCACAACAATGATCAGGATGATATTAATCATTCGCAGCGTCCAATTCCATTACAGGGAAAATCTCCAGGGTCTGCAGGATCAGCTTCCCCATTTGGCGTGTCGCATCATTGAAGTAGACATCCTCGTTGAAGTCCAGGAACCGCTTCCTGGCTTCCCGTGTCTTGAGCAGGAACTGAATGATGCGTTGTTCGTTCAGAGCATCCATGTAATTGATATGATGTGGAATGAAGCCGACTTCATTTTTATGCAGTCCGTATTGCTTCATAATTTTTTCTTTATTAAATCTGGCTTTACGTTCATAAGAACCCAGACAATACAGAACCGGTTTGTTGTCTGGCACTGGAGCTTTGCCCTTCTGCGTGAAGTAGGCATTCAGACTGGACTGGCTCTGATTCAGATTCACTACAATTAAATCTGCCTGCTTCATAACCATCTGAGCCACCTCCGGGTCTTCACCGGTAGCAATCTCTACAAACAGCAAATCATAAAAGCGTCTATAGTCTTTAAAAATATGCGGCAGCAACAGCTCCGGCTCATGCTTCTCCGTAATCACCGACCCTCTTAATAGCTCCAGGCGGTTCTTAAGAATAGATTCTGCATGATCCCGTATTCCTTCAGGAGTAAGCATCCCGCACTGCACCAGCCGCTGAATCGCATCCAGCCCGCCCGAGCTGCTTACAGTCTGGCCAAGGGACCTTGTCTGTGAGAAGACATACTCCAGCATGCCTTGTCCGGAATCTGTATGGGTCATCAGCACCCGGATATGATGATCCAGCGCGATGGTTGCCGCAACAGCGGCCATATTCGAGGTCGTTCTCCCCTGCCCTTGGGCAGGTCCCCAGAAAGCTACAAGCACAATGAACTACCCCCGTTTCCGTGCATACTGCCACAGCTTCTTAATCTCATGCTTTGGGATATTACAAACTTCAATCAAGAAGTCATTTACAGCCTCAGCGAAATCCTTATCAACCTTCAGGTTCACTCTTCCATCATGAATCCAGTCAATTCTTCGGCCTGGGCTGCTAATGTAGCTAATCTTTGAAGTAATCACCGGATAATAATGATCTATATACTTCAGGCCAAGCCCGCATTCTTCTTCGATAACCAGCAATACAACCGGGATATGCTTCTGATTAAGCAGCGTATCTACGTTCTCCATAGCGTGACGTTCATAGGTGGTGGCAAAGACAGGAACCTCATCCACCAGTCCTTCCGGGTAACCCTGATGCCAGTCATACAGCACAATATCCGGCTTCTCGGTAACAGAGGAATCTGTGATCGTTATACCGGACGCCTCTCCATCTAAATACTGATAATGCCTGTTGTTATCCGTGATGACCATAACCTCATTGTTAAAATAATTCTTCAGCAGCATTGCTGCTGCAAGTATGAAATCATGCTTCTCGCAATCTCCTGCCACAACGATATTCACAGCTGTCACTCTCCTTCGAGCAGTTGATTCTCAGTTGCCGGTGCATCCTCCGTTAAGCCCGCTGAATTCTGATCTGTACTTGAGTCGATAGGCGCCTGATGGGTCTGATCTATAATTCCGTTCACCGATTGCGAATTATCTACCGGGGCAGTCTGTTCCAGTGCCGCTCCCTGTTGAGTCTTACGCTTGCTGACTCCGCTTCCGCTTGGTTCCTGTGCTCCTATGCGGATTTTGTTGCCATCGTCAATAGCCTTAAGGCGTTTATCCAGCTCTGTACGAAGCTTCTCGGCAAGCCCCCACTTGGCCTGTTCAATAATGGACGGATTGCTCTTGATCACGCCCAGTACATCCAGATTAGGCACATAGTTAATCACGGGTTCTGGCTGCAGCTCCGGCTCCACATACTGCTTCATATACAGCTCTGCATTGTTAATATAAGCATCTACCAGAGCCGAAGTAAGCAATTGCGCCTCTTCTTCATTATCATTGAAGAAGGTGTACTGATTCGCCAAATCAACGTCCTTCAGCGATTTCTTGCCCACTACTATGTAATCTTCACCGTTAGGAAATACAATCCGGATATCAACGACATCTTTCTTCGTCAGGCGGAGCGGAAGCTTAATATATTCCGTCTCTTCTTTACGCTCTGAGGGGTCAAGTCTCGCCTCGTCACGAACCATCTCCGTCGTTACTGCTGTGCCCGGCATAACATCAATCTTCAGATATTTACCGACAATCGCTTTGGACTCGCCGATCAGATTATCGGGCGAGGAGAACTTCGGGAGCTTCTCCTGGATGACATCCTCCTCAGCAATAGCTTCACCCGCCAGCTTAGGGGTCATCAGCACATAAGCGGTCTGGGACTGATCCATGTAGCGCTGCAAGACCTGATCCTTATCCAGCAGCTGCTGCTCATAAGCGGCCCGTTCGTCAATCAGCTTGGCATTATAGTGGCGGTAGGTTGCAAACCATACACCCGAAGTAATAACGGCAACCAAAGAACCTGAAATAATCGTGTATCGTAGAATTTTTTTGCGCTTGCGTACTGCCACTTCATGACCTCTTTTCTCAGGCTATTTAATTTTCCCCGTCATCTTTGTTGCAGCTGCTTTAGCCCGGTCAGCAGCGGCCTTCTCTTCTGCCTGTAGGGTATCAGCATATCTCAGCATATCCGTCTCAAGGCTGCTAATCGCCTGCTTGAAGGTCTCCATCTTCCGGATCCAATCTGTGCAGTGATTCTTGAACTCTTCCCCGCCCAGATCCACCCAATAACCCGGAAGTCCGGTTATAGCAGCGGTCATTTTATCCTTGCATTCCTGGGCAGGAGACAGCAGCCGATGACAATTGAATGCGAGCCCTCTAACCGTACCTGAATCCATATTCAGCCTCCTTAATCATTGGTAAGGTATCCTACTGTTTCAAGCCTATCGGCTCTGCGGAACAAACGAAAATCCAATGCCTATTAATAGTAAAGTCACAAACAGAACGGTGCCTGCAATGGCCCAGAGCAGTGTTTGCTTGCGAATGAGTTTTTTCTGAACACTCAGCAGCTTCATCACCCATTCCACTGCCGCCTTATCCGGATATAGCGGATCTTGATGGGCAGGCATCAGCATCGCCTGTATCTCCGGGAAGTCCTTCTTCAGCATGTGCAGCACCTCCTGATGCCCATTCTCCAGCAGCAGTCTGCAGCGCTTTCGTTCATACGGATTAAGCGTGTTTAGCTTCTCTTTGAGCAGCTCGTATTTCCACATGGCTCCATTGCCAATCAGGATAGGAATTTGCGAATTCCACCACAGCTCCAATCCGCTAATTCCCTTACGCTCCTGATGAATATCCAGCCATAGAATAATATGAGTGAACTCACTGGCCAAGAGCTCTGAGATATCCCACGCATAACCCCTGCGATAGAAAGTGACCCCTTCATATTCAAACATGGTCGAAGTGGAATCCTCTTGCTCGCCCTCAAATACAATCTGCTCCAGCGAACTGATCTCCGGCCGGTTATCTCCGCATACCAGCGGCTTCCAGCCCAGATCTGCCAGACCTGCAGCCAGCAAAAAAGCCGCAGCACCTACATCCTCTTCTCCCCCGGCACCGCAGATGCCAATCACCAGCGGCACATGGCTGCCTAGTAATCTCGCAGTTCCTGCTAAGGAAGGCTGTTGCTGGCTTTCTACCGGTATAGATCGTTCCAGACTCTCCAGCGTTCCGGCATCAGTTGCCGGAGCTTCTATCCGGGCTGTTGGCCTCGGCCGGGGAGCAGCTCCCCCTCCACCAGAGCCTGAGGAAGGAGCCTGCCTGACACCAGCCGGTGCCGCTCCTGTTCTTGGACTTGCAGCCGGCTGTGGACGGGCAAGCGAATCCACAGTTCTGGCAGCAGCCTGTTCAGATTCTTCCATAGGCTGAACAGGAGCAGGGGCTGCGTTTGAGCCTTTAAATGAGAACAGGCGCTTCTTTTTTCCAAGGATGCTATAATAATCTCTTGTCGTTTTCTTCTCCCTGATCCAATTCAATAGCTCCTCACCCCGGAATTCCGTGGTGAACTGCAGATCGTGAATATTCATATTGACCATCGTCCGGATGAACTCAATATCTGTTTTCAGTGCCGGATCTAATTGAACAATCAGCCGGGTAGCTTTGAGATACTTCCGGATCAGTGTCATGAGCGAGGCAATTTCGGCTGACTTCACAGGTGTGCTAAGACCTGCTCCGCCTTCTATAATGACTATGGAAGATGGATCTACCTCTTTACTGGAGAAGCCGCGTATAAAGCTGTGAAGTGTAGAATGTTTGCCTGAGATCACATACCCTTCATGCTCCAGCGACCGTGACAAAAGCATGATGAGATCAGGTGAACAGACCAGATGTACGCTTTTCATATGTAACCTCCTCTATAATCCTCCCGTTCAATAGGGCCAAATCCGGATAAGCGCCCCGTCCCCCTGAATCATATCCGCCAATACCACTTGCTGGCCAAGCTCTGTCCACTCTTCTCCCGTGCAGCTAACCTCACATTTGAATTCCCAGTCACCGGGGAGCCAGCCCGCCTGCTTCAGCCATTCAAGACATTGCCCTGCGGTCATTGAGAGGGTGATATCCAAATCCATTGTTTTCTTGTGCGCTCCATTAAATATTATTGTGGTAACCGCTGTTGACATTTTCTGATCCCCCTGATCGTTACACGGCTTGCAGCCATAGGCATAACTCCTCAATAGCCGTTGACAATGTTACTCTGTCCCGAGTGACTTCCTCTTCCGGCTCACGCTGCAGCATCCACATCAGATTCTTATGAATCACTAGGTTCAGTTCACGGATGACCTGAGCTTCCTTGCCGATGCACCTGATTTCTGCCAGTGCGTATAGCGATGCTCCGGCGTGAAGAAGTTCCTCTGCCCAGCGCTCCAAGTCCGGTTCTTCGAAGAGATCTTGTTCAGAATCTCCTTTACCTTCAAGACTCTGGAGCAGTGGAATCCGCTCTATAACCTGGAACATCATTTCATGCTGTGCATAGAGTTCCTGCAATATATATGTATTGGTCTCAGGCAGATGCTCCAGTTGAAACCGTGTGTCCCCCTGATGAAAATAATAGATTCTAGAAGGCTTATCTCCGTTCTGTACAACCTGACAGAGGTAAGAAGTACTATTGGCACCTGCGGCGATACACTCATGAAGCACTTCATTAACTTTGGCAAGTCCCATGAAGTCAATCTCCAGATACCCCTTCGCTTCAAGCGTTCTCATCTGGGCATTCATTAACGCACGCTGCCTGCTCTCCGTTTCTGCTTCCAAATCTACGGCTAACCCCGGAAAACCACTCTCCCCGGTTAATGCAGCTAAATATATAATCTCGAGAGCCTGTAATTCAAAACTCTCACGTGCCGGTTCCATCGCTTCATTCACCTGCCATCTATCATTCTGTTGCCATTCTAATTTGCTTCCTGGAGCCTGCAATAAGCAGCATAGCCTCAGCTGGCTCCATTATTTGATTAAGCTCGTTATACTCCATGCTCTCCAGTAAATGAGCGTAAGCCATATGATCGTTCAACCTTCCGCCGGTCAGCAGCGCGTTGCCGCTATTAATCATCTCACCGGCCAGGTTCGTGATAAGCTGCAGCTGATTAAGCTCATGCACGTCACTGCCCACCATCAACAGCACGCCAAGTCCGCCGCCAAAGCGGGCAATCCGCTCCAGGTGATCCAGTGAATCATTCTCCATCCGGTCAAAGGCCGACTTGAAATGCGGCATTACCAAGACAAGAAGCGGATACTTGGACAAAATATAATCCGTTTCATCAAATTCCCCAGGTGCGGAGCTGTCAGCCAAAGCTTGACGGGCATCATTTTTTCTAAGCTGCAATTGCTCTATGAAGGTATGAGTGAGTTGTAAAAACTCTTCTGCTGTATCCATAACCGTAAGAGCGGAAACGGATTTCAAGTCTGCCCATTTAGAAGTGTTGCTGTCGAATACATACAGCTCCTTGGTTATGGAATCCGCCGAGGCTTCAAACGCCTTCAGGATCGAAGTTAAAGTTAACTCTGCATCCTGCTGCCCGGTATAAGAGACTACAAAGCTGCTGATTTCCTTCAGATTGAGCTCTACCGGCAGCGTCGTGGCCTGTTCCAGTCCAAGCGGCACCAGCGTTCCCCCGGTTCCTTCCGGCCGGTTCTTGACTGCACGCTCCAGAAGCTCTGCAAGTGAAAGCTTATCCGGTATTACAGAAATCTCGGCAGGACTTGTGTCTCCTGCTACCGCCCTCATCTCTGAGCTGATCCGGCGTATGGAGGCCGCGATTTGATCATCCGAGCCGCCTTCGGCCGGCTGCGCAATATGGAATTCCAGAATCCCGTTTTCTTTTAGCAATCCACGGCCCACGGTATGGGTTGGCTCCATTCCATCTGTCCTGCCCAGAACGCTGGAGTAATCCAGCCTGTCAGACATTTGAAATACTAGCGACTGCTTAATATTCTGGCTAATCCGGTAAGGATAGGAGCTGACTGTATTGGCCGTAAACACAAAGTAAATTCCGTAGCCTCCCCCTTCGCGCACAAGCTTAGCCAGATCCATAACATAGTCGTCGTACGCCTCTGCGAAGCCTGTGAAATTATCCAGCATAATAACGATATAAGGGACTTTTTCTCCGGTTGCGTTACAGTAAGAGACCAGATTGCTGATGCCAAGCTGAGAAAATTTACGTTTACGCTCATTTAGTTGGGCGAGCAGCCAGCTAATCAGCTTCCCGAGCTTTTGTTCGTCCTCCGGATAAATGACATCCCCCAAATGCGGAAGGTCATGATAGACGCCCAAAGTTCTTGTACCGAAATCCAGAATATAAAAATTCACATATTCCGGATCATATTTCATGGCAAGCGACATGATCATTGTCTTCAGTAGAGTGGTCTTCCCGCTGCTTGGCGCTCCATAGACCAGCAAATGTCCATTAAGATTAAAATTAATCTCCAGATTGTATTGCTCCTGATCTGAAGGGTTGTCTACCCGCCCAACGCTTGCCACCAGCTGATCCCTTGGCTCCTGCCACCGCTGCCCATTCCATATCCGTTCTTGATCAAGCACCTCCGACAGCGCCAGCGTCTCCGGAAGCGGAGGAAGCCACAGCTGGAAGGCCTCTCCAATGGATTCCTTTGCTGAAAGTTCGGCAATGTGTTGAACTACAGCCTGCAGTTCACTTAACGCCAAGTTGTTGTCGTCCTGTTGCTGCTTCGGAAGCAGCGCTCTGCGCTCCCCGCTTAATGAAACGATGTCCAGCTTAGGCATCCCCTCACCTTCAGCTTCACCTGAATGGTAAGGCGCCCCGCTCCAGGAAGACTGGAACAAGGTGAACAGCTCATTATTGCCCACCTGCAGATAGCCGCGGCCCTTTTCTTTGATCTCGGCAGCCTCCGGACGTTTCAGCATCTCATTACTGTCAGAGGGAGTTTGCACCTTCAGGCACAGCTTGAATCTGGAGTTACTCCAGATTTGATCGTCCACCACTCCGGATGGCTTCTGAGTTGCCAGTATTAAATGAATACCCAAGCTTCTTCCGACCCGCGCCGCACTGACCAGCTCCTTCATGAACTCCGGCTGATCCGATTTCAGCTCTGCAAACTCATCTACCACGATAATTAAATGCGGCAGAGGGAGCGGTACCTCCTTATTGCGGTAAAGAACAATATAACTGTCAATACTGGTCACACCAGCTTCACTGAAGAGTCTTTGCCTGCGCATCAGCTCGCTTTTGATGGAGGCCAGCGCCCGGTTAATCTGATTGCCGCCCAGGTTGGTGATCGTTCCCACCAGATGCGGAAGTCCCGTGAAGGCATTGGCCATCCCGCCACCCTTATAGTCAATCAGCACAAACGCAATTTCATGCGGATGATAATTCACCGCCAGACCAAGCAGCAGAGATTGAAGCAGCTCACTTTTCCCTGATCCGGTTGTACCCGCTACCAGTCCATGGGGACCATAGCTTTTCTCATGCATATCGAAGACAAGAGACTTTCCGCCTGCACCCAGCCCAAGGGGAGTAGACAGCGTACGGTTGGCCTGGTTTCGGGACCAGCGTTCCAGTACCTTCAGCTCCTCGACCTGCTGGGCCTCAAAGCTCTCCAGAAAAGTAACCATCGGCGGAATGTAGCTGTTATTCTGTCCGGCCTTAATGCGGAGCGGTGCCAAAGAACGGGCGAAAAACTCTGCTTGAGTGTTATCCATAGCATCTGTTGTGAAAAAATCAGCCAAATGACCCAGCAGATCATGAGTATCCTTGCGGACAAGTCCTTGACCATCCCTAATCTCTAGAATGACCTGGCAATTCAGCGGCAAAGCAACGTCGATTTTCTCCGATACAAAAATACTTGTCATTCCAAGCTTCGAATCACCTGAGAGCAGGTATTTCATCATTTCCGTACTGTCCCACAGTTCAGGAGCAAAAACCAAAAAAACATAGTGCGGTGTCTGCAAATTCTGCAAGCCATAGCTTCCTTTGTTACCCTCTTCTCTCTTCCTGAGGTCCGCAAGCAGTTCATCGGAAATCGCAGCAGCCTCGTAGGCTGTCGTGGCCAGAGTTCTTTGACTCCGATCCTTATTCCAGGTATGCGGCAGCCATTTCAGCCACTCCCAGTGCTCCAGATCTTCCTGCTGCATGACACACACGATCCTTACATCATCGTATCCCTGGTGTGTGGTGAGATGGACGATTGCAGCATTCAGGAAATTGCAAACCTCCGGCCGTTTACCGTATAAGCCGAGCGTACTGATACTGCTTAGCGGGATATAGACCGGGATATCTTTTACGTAATACATCTCCTCGCAGATCTTACTGGCAATCTCTTCAAGCGGATTCTCATCATCAATAGCCTTGGTGGTCGGGGTGTATGTAGGTACGAGAGAGATCGGCTGAACCCCGACCCCAATCCGTATATGTAAAAAATCATCCTCAATAGCTGTTCTCTCCCAGAGCTGTTTACTCCGGCTACGGGCAATTTCTGTACAGCTTTGAATGCTTGGATGAATATATGTGTGGGCCTCACGCTGCATACTGGCAGCTCCTTGCAGATCATTGCGAACCTGAAATAAGTAATTGAGATATTTCTTTTCTAATTTTTTGTTGTGCTCCTGATGCTTGTTCACACTGGCTCTATAATTCATGATCGAGACCATAACCGTGAGCGCCGTCATACCCATCGTGGAGACAAGCATAATATAGGACCTGGTCAGGGTTGACATAAATATGGATATGATCAGCATTCCTAGCGGCGGAACGATAATCGTTAACCAGGAGAAGGACGGTTTCTCCGAAGGCCTGGCGGGATCTTCCAGCTCCAGCACTCCTACCGGGTAGTTTGGTTTAATCCGGGGGGTTCTTTGTACCTGATTAGTTGTCATTTCTTGAATGTTCATTTTTTTCATCACCACTGAATAGGAATTTTGGATTACGAAGAAGATAATTTAATTTTTAAACAATTATTGTATATTTTCATTAAATTGGGATGTGCTTTATTTTTTATCGGATCAGCAAGTGAATAGTTTATATTTTACATAACATTTTCTGCTAAAATAGTTCATTGATCCCTTATGGGCATTTTTATCTTTACTCTATTAAAGTTAACAGAGGAGAAAGTTATAGTTCCTTAGTCATATTTTTTTGTCGAAACGAATTTAGATATAAGGATTTTGTCGGATTTACGTTTCATCTATACTTCAATCTAAAAAGTGAGGCCGCAACGATCATTAACGTGACCTCAGGTCTGGCCTTTACTCCGTTTGCCATCGCACCCATCTATTCAGCAAGAAAAGCGGCCCTTCATTCGTTCACCATGAGTCTGAGACTCCAGCTCTCCGGGACCCGCGTTGAGGTCATCGAGGTGGCCCCTCCGGCCGTAAATACAGATCTCGGCGGATCAGGGCTGCATGTACATGGCGAGCCGTTAGATGCGTTCACGGATGGAATTTTTCAGGGATTCGCTGAGGGACTCCAGGAGATCGGATACGGCACCTCTGTGGACCGTCTGCGCATGTCACGGGACCAGATTGACGAATATGCAGCGCAAATGTATGAGGCGACGAAAGGCTACATTGAATAAAAGATTTGAATCAAAACGCGCCGAAGAGACCGTCTTGGGGTAGACGGTCTGTTTGGGCGTACGCATAATATGATAGAACTCCGCTTACATCAGCTTCTTAATCTTCTCTACCGGTAACTCCACCGCTTTGGAGACCTCTTCCGGAGTGAATCCGTGAAGCAGTAACTTGCGGATAATCTCCGCCTGGCCTTTTTCTACTCCTTGTTCAATTCCTTGTTCAATCCCTCGTTCTATTCCTTGTTCTATGCCTTTCTCAATTCCCTGTTCTATTCCTTCAGCTATGCCCTCTTCATATCCCCAACGCTTCCAGGCTGGCATGAGTTCCATAATCGCTTCACCCTCCTCCGGGTATTGTATCATTAATTCTTTTATGATCTCTTCATCCTGGGCCCGGTCCGGCTTGAAATATAAATCCGCCACTGACATCACAAGTGCCAGCCGTCCTTGATCGAGCCGTGTCTTCAGCTTCATGAACATGCGCAGGAACTCCCGGCGCACATCTCTTGCTTCTCTTGTAGTATACCCCATCTTGGCTAGTAACGCAGCAGCTACTGCATTGTCTGAATCAATAAATCTTCGCCAGTTCTGCTTACGCAATTCTACCTTGAGAAACTGAAAGCGCAGGATCTGATGCTCAGGAATAACCATCTCCAAGGTGTCCTGCTCCTCCCTGATCTCATCTGAAGTGAAGATGGCAATCGGAATAATCAGCTTATGCTCTTTGCGGTAGCGCTCAAACAGACGGCTGAAATAAATAAACATCCGTTCGTGAAACTGTGAATCCCGATACGACTGCGGCTCCAGGTGAATCAAAATATAACCGTCCAGTTCTTTGTAGCGGATTTCCAGCAGGAGATCCAGTTCCCGCGCTTCCTCACCAACAATATCCACCAGCAATTCCTGCATGAGGAACCGGGTTTCACTATAGTCCAGCATAGAATCAAGCTCAGGAAAAAACAACTCAATAAATTCCTGAAAAAACGTCTCCAGCAGCTTCTTAAAAGCCTCATCATGTGGTAAAGGTATTTTAGTCGCCTCCTGTTATATCCTGCTTGTTTCTTGTGATTATATTCCATTTAAATGGAATATAATATAACAAAAAGCACATGTGTTCGCATTTCGATCGTAGAAAACTGCCTTACCCTCCGCTTTACCTTGCTAAAAAAAGAGCAGCCCCGATTAAATGGGGCTGCCCTTGTCTGCTCAGAAGCTTTAGCTTTGTCTACTTATCCTACTCCTCACCCGCTTCAACAAGCTTATCCATGAGCCGGACGATCATCACTACGGCTTCAGCGCGGGAAGCAGAATCCTTCGGTTTGAAGGCGCCATTGCCTTTCCCTGTGACAATCCCTGCATTAGCGAAAGCATTAATTGGCTCTGCAGCCCAGCTTGCCGGGAGGTCAGAGAATGGTGCCGGTGTGCCGGGAACATAGCTCGTAAGACGCGCCAGCATAGTCACAGCTTCCGCGCGGGTGATCTCCTGCTTGGGTTGGAAGGAACCATCGGCGTAGCCCTGAATCACACCATGCTCTTGAAGCACCGCAAGTGCCATAGAAGCCCAATGCCCATGCGTATCCGAGAATCCGGTCCCCTGCGCACCCGTGAGGCCAAAAGCTTTTGTGAGCATTACAGCAAACTCAGCGCGTGTTACTTTGGCTTCAGGATGGAATGAACCATCCGCGTAACCCGTTATCATCCCCATCCGGGTTGCACGATCAATGAATGATGCACTCCACAGAACGGCAGGTACATCCTGGAACTTGACAACTGCAGCCGTCCGGCTTTTTGCAACGATAGATTTAAGCGCATCTAAGTCCAAGGTGTCTTTCAGGACAGGCCTGGTTACCGTTGGCTTTGCGGGACCGGCAGTTATAGCTGGTGTTGGTGCCGGTGTCGTCGTTGCTGTTGGTGACGGTGTTGCTGTCGGTGTTACCGCCGGCTTTGGTGCTGGCGTTACTGCCGGTGTTCCTCCCGATTGTGGCGTTGGCGTTGGCGTTGGTGTCGGCGTCGGCGTTGCCACCGGTACCGTTCCGCCCTCAACCACGATGGGAATCGCAATGGTTAAGCCGCCGAAGGAAGCAGTAATCGTTACCCCGTCCCCCGCTGCAATACCCGTAATGATCCCCTTGTCCGATACCGAGGCGACCGCAGGATCTGAAGTTGTCCAACGAACCTGATCCGTAACCACTATATTTGCTCCATTGTCATATACCGCTGTAATCACGGAAGCCGCTTGCTTGTTCACCTGTAAGGTGTGTGTGCCAGGCTCGGCGGTCAGCTTCAGCAGCTTAGGCACCGTACCTTCTGTCTGAACCGTTACCGATAGCTTCACCGGCGGCATGTTACCGTAGTTCGCCTGGATGGTAGCTTCTCCCACTTCAACGGCATGAATGATACCCTGGGTGTCTACCGTAGCTGCCCGCTCATTAGAAGATGTCCATACCGCTTGATTCGTGACATCGGCAGTGGAGTTATCGCTATAGGTAGCCGTAAGCACCGTCGCGTGCGTGTCGCCGACATTCAGCTTCAATTCAGCAGGGGCTACGGCCACGGAAGTTACTGTCCGCTCATCCTTTTTCACAATCGTATAGTTGTCAATTAATTCTGCACTCTGCGTAGTGCGGGCTTGGATAATCATCTTATCATGGCTTACCTGAATGGCAGAATAGACGGGAACATCCTCGTCAAACATGAAATCAAGATACTCGTATTTGCTTCCATCGTAGAACTTCCAGCCCGACGCCCCGCCGTCCAGATAGACTGTTCCTTGCTCTCCGCTTGGCAGCGGCTTGCCTTTGCTCATCGGATAGGTGCGCGCATATACATGGTCATGGCCTTCCAGCACCAGATCGACCTTCAATTCTTCGAGAATAGGGGCAAAATAAGTCTGGGTGTATTCAATCAGATTGCCGCGTCCATCTTCGGTATGGTAGGCAGGTTTGTGGAACATGACAATCTTCCATTTTTTATTACTAGTTAAAAGATCCTCCCGCAGCCACTCCGCTTGCTTGCCCATTGTGACTTCGTCTGCTTCAGAGTTCAGCACCACGAAATGCACCTCGCCTGAATCGAACGAATAGGCATACTCCTTCTGAACCTCAGGCCCATTTACAGGAAGCCCCAAGCCTTTGGCGAAAATGTACTTCCCTCCCCCTTTTACATCATGATTCCCCATGGCATACGCTGAAGGAACAGAGGAGGTATAGATCGACGAGGCTTGCCAGAACTGGTTCCATTCATTTAAAACCGCCCCATCATCGACCATATCACCGCCATGCATAACGAACTGGGTATCGGGATAATTCGTGAACGCATTCTGGATCAATTGCTGATAAGTCTCCAGCCCATTGTCCCCTTTGGTATGCGAATCAGTTACAAATACAAAGGAAACAGGCTTGTCCGGCGCAGCCTCCACCGTCTTATAATTGGACCAATCACTCCAATGGCCTTCGTAGCCAACTCTGTAATGATAGCCCGTACCTGGCTCAAGACCCGTGACTAATGCGTTATGAAGCTTGATTTCGCCCATAGGTCCCCCTGCAACCTCAGGAATAACCTCCACCTCGGAGAGCGCACGCTGCATGGCTGCTTTTGCCGGAGCATTCGTCAAGTCACTGTCCACCCAATCACTATCTTTCATGTACTGGATGTAAGCTTCTTGAACACTTGGCGCGCTCTGCCACCCTACACTCATCATCGTCTTCATATCTTCGGTTACAAAGGTCTGCACATATTGCGGATCTGCCCCGCCAAACGGAGCTACAACATTCATACTGATACTCTCACTGGTACCGCCATCCTTGACAGCCTGAACGCTCCAAGTGCCAATGGCAAGGTTAGTCAGGGACGTATAGATCTCTCCCTTGGCATCCGTCAAGCCTATTCCTGAGGTAAGATCACTCTGCTCCACATCTGCGGATGAGATGTACCCTGCCTTGCTGCCATCCGGCAAATACACCTTGATGAATCCGGAAGCACTGCCTGCTGTGGCGAACATCCGCGCGTCTTTCTCTACAGCAAGCAACAATGCGGACGATGGATCGGCTTTGGCATATACTTTGGACCCATCGGCGGTTACACGCACATAAGTCTGAGGACCGCTGGTATCGCTAAAATCAATCCCGGCTCCTTCCACCGGCGCTCCTGCGCGGGAGGTAACCGTGATAATACTCTGAGTGTGCAGCGCTGATCCCTTGATGCTGAGCTTGTAAGGAAATCCGATCTTATACCTAAGCGGGGAGGCTAAGGAAGGAACTCTCGTCCCGCTTTCATACCCGAAACTGCCTTCCACCATAGCCATCTGCTTAGCCGTCTCGCCGCGTTCCATTTTCGCAGAGCGGTTCACCTCAAAATCAATACTTGCCAGCGCATCCGCCTGTTCCCCTTGCAATCCCTCGGCACTGACTTCAACATAGCCGCCTGTATTATCGAGGACTGTCTGCACATGGCTGAGGCCGGAGCGTGCATTAATTACATTGGCCTGCAATGTCTCTGGATCGAACTTGATTCTGGCATGGAAGCTCTTAGCCTCGCCTACATCCGTTGCCTTCAACTTCAGCCGGTAGGTCTCATTACTGACAGCCTCCTCAGGGGCTTCCAAGGTAAATCTGGCTCCATGCTCAATCTGAAAAGCATATTCTGCCGCTGCCGGATTGCCGGCCTTATCCTTCACTTCTGCCAGAACTTGATGATAACCTCCGGCCAGCGGAAGCTCCGGGTGATAGGTAATCTGCTTAAGATTCAGATCATAGCCATAAGTTGACGGTGCCGCAAGCTGACCATCCACCGTTAGCCGGATTGAATCCGGGTCAATGCCCGACTTGGCATCCTCCGCTGACAGAATAATGTCTGAGACAGGGGCGCTCAAGGTTTGATTAGGAGCCGGTGCCGCTTGACTTAACACAGGCACATCCATATCCTCATTAACCGGCTCATCATAGATCAGCCTGACGTCATCAATCCAGATCGAGCCTTTATTCTTTTTGCTCATTTGTCTTTCTTTCATCTGGAAGTAGAAGGCCAGTGTACCCGGCATGGTCAGATCTGACCCTATATCCGCCTCAACATACTTCCAGCCGCTCCAGTCGATCCCGGTCTCTTCACTCCTGATTTCATACGTTTTGGATTTGCCGGTGGAAGACACGTAGAACTTGGAGGTGAGGCCATGACCTTCCTGATTGGCATATACCCACATTCCGATTCTCTTAGGCGTTCGGTTAGAGAGCGGCAGCTGAGTCGCCGGGCCAACGGCAACCTGAGACGGGTTATCGGTTATGCCAATGAAGTCATAATCAATCCGCAGGGACTTCGCTCCGCTATGTACGTATTTCGGATTCGTCTCCAGCGCCAGACTGCCGCTATGAATACGGGCACTGTCAAAGGTTAGGTCCGTTAAGCTCACCTGTTCAAAATCCTCTACCTTCACGATACCGCTGGGTTCCCCTGCATCCCCAAAGGCAGTCGGTAACGGAGATACAGCAGAGGTAAGGGCGGGAAGCAGAATCGTCACAGCCAAGATTCCGCTCCATACTTTCTTTACAAATGGATAATTACTCACGAACTTTCACGCTCCTTGTTGTCTGTTCTAGTAGACAGCATAACGGCGTAATATGTTCGTAGAATCATCACAATGTAAGCATATTAAATTTTATTTTAATTAAACAGCAATCGCCTTAAGGTCCGGTGAGATCCATAGCTCGGCCCCTGTCGCCTTCTGAATCTCTTCTACCGTCAGACCCGGTGCGATTTCCATCAGCATCAGACCTTGGCCCGGGATCACCTCGATGACCCCCATTTCAGTGACAATCGTGTTTACGACATGTACGGCCGTCAGGGGGAGCTTGCAGTCTTTCACTATTTTCGGCTGCCCATCCTTGTTCACATGATCCATGGCGATAATGACCCGCTTGGCCCCGACTACCAGATCCATAGCTCCGCCCATGCCCGGTACTTTTTTCCCCGGAATCATCCAGCTTGCAAGATTGCCCTGCTCATCGACTTCAAGTGCACCCAGCACAGTGATGTCCACATGCCCGCCACGGATGATCGAGAAGGAGACCGCGCTGTCAAAATAGCAGGCTCCGGCCATCGTGGTCACGAAGCTGCCGCCAGAATCGATGCAGTCGATGTTCTCCTCTGACTTTGCCGCCTTGGGACCGACACCGAGAATTCCATTCTCCGCCTGCAGCATAATTTGGACATCATCCGGAATATAATCGACCGCAAGTGTAGGCATGCCGATTCCCAGATTCACTACATCGCCGTCTTTGAACTCCTGGGCCACTCTTCTCACAATGAATTCCCGGTTACTCATGCGTATTCCCCACCTTTACAATGGCATCGATCAAAATTCCCGGGACGTTGACATGATTGGGATGAATCTCCCCGAGCTTCACATAGTCATCTACCTCAGCGATTACATAATCCGCCGCCATCGCCATTACGAAATTGAAGTTCCGGGAGGAGCCGTCGATCACCAGATTCCCGGCCTCGTCCGCCTTATGGGCCCGGATCAGGGCCACATCTGCATGGAGAGGCAGCTCGAGCAGGTATTCCCTTCCTTCAATATCGAGCTTCCTTTTGCCTTCCTCCACAATCGTCCCTACTCCTACAGGGGTTAACACACCGCCCAGTCCCGCTCCTCCGGCACGGATTTTCTCAGCTAACGTGCCCTGCGGATAGAGATTCACCTCCGCTTCCTTAGTCATCAGCAGCCTTCCGGTTTCCGGGTTGGAGCCGATGTAGGAGGCGTAGATCCGATTGACCCGGCCGCTTCGCACAAGCTTATAGATAGATAATTCCGGGGTGCCCGTATCATTGGAAATAAGCGTGAGCTGACCGGCTGACTGCGTCTCGACAAGCGCACGCACCAGCTCTTCGGGATGGCCACCAGCCAGAAAACCGCCAACCATCACGGTGTCCCCATCCTTCACTCTCTTCACGGCGTCTTCGGCGGAGATTAGTTTGTTTATCATAGATTTCAGGCTCCTTGTTTATTATTTGGAGAAAAGCTGGTTACCGGATATAGTCATGAATGACTCTGCCATAGGGCAGCGTTAGATCGGCAATGAAATGCTTGCCCCCGCGGTACGTCTTCACCGGCAAATCGGCAACCGGGGCATTCACATGGGGAATCAGGCTTAAGCGGGCCGGCCCGGTCCAGGCACCTTTTATATGAACATCTTCAAGAGTGTAGGCAACCAGTTGCGCAATCTTAGGGGTCCCATCTACATCAGGAATGAGCTTCAGATTCACTTGGGTTTTGGCGATAGCTCTAGCCGTGTCCTCTGTATCCAGCAGGTTATGCTTGTAAGGCATCGTTCCCACGGTCACCAGGACATCGTTGTAATGCAGCGTACCGGTCAGCGTCTCTGTGCCTGCGACGGTCAGGCGGGGAGAGGCCCACTTTTTGGGGAACCCCCAGATCTCCCGTCCTCCCAGAATGGCAGGCGCATTATCCAGATACATCTGGGCGACAAAATTGCAGGGCTCCCCCTGAAAGGTACACGGAATCACGATCCCGCTCTCCTCATAGCTTCCCAGACCCGACGAATCGGGCATCTTGATCCATTCATAAGACACGGTGTTACTTCCATCCGGCTGTAAGGGTTCCGGGACCGCCTGTCTGATCGCCGCAGGATCGGATTCGTAAGTAATAACCATAAATTCACGGTCAATGAAGCGGTAAGGCGGACGCCCGTAACCCGGACTGGCCGCAGGCATGGATTGCAGCGTAAGAACCTCTTTTGCATTCATAATGATCTTCAACTCCCTTTCTGTCAGAGTTGTGTTAATAACGTGCGTTCTCTACCAGCATGGCAATGCCCATCCCCGTTCCGATGCACAAGCTGGCTATACCATAATGCGACGATCTCCGTACCATTTCATGTACCAGTGTAACTAACACCCTGGCTCCGCTGGCCCCGACAGGATGTCCAATCGCAATCGCGCCGCCGTTGACATTCACCTTCTCCGGGTTAATCTCCAGCTCATGCAATACTGCTATGGCCTGTGCTGCGAAGGCTTCATTAATCTCGAACAGATCGATAGCTTCTAGAGGGATGTCCTGGTACTTAAGCAGCGACTTTATAGCTCTTACCGGACCCATTCCCATGTAGGCAGGATCTACGCCAACCAGTGAATACCCCTTAATATAGGCTAAAGGCTCGACCTCATGCTCCTTGCATTTGTCCTCCGACATGACCAGCACAGCCGCCGCTCCATCATTGATGCCCGAGGCATTTCCGGCAGTCACCGATCCGTTTTCTTTAAAAGCAGGCTTCAGATGAGCAAGCTTCTCTTTGCTGACCTCTCCTCTTACATGCTCGTCCTCCGCGAACCATACAGTTTCCTTTTTGCCGGTGGTCATTACGGGCACAATCTGCTCTGCAAACACCTGCTTCCGTTTAGCTTCGGCGGCCTTGATCTGGCTGTCATAGGCAAACTCATCCTGCTCCAATCGCGAAATATGATATTTCTCAGCAATGTTCTCGGCAGTAATGCCCATATGATATTTATTGATCGGACAGGTCAGGCCGTCAGCCACCACGGTATCAATCAGCTCGCTGTTCCCAAGCTTGTAGCCGTTTCTTGCATTCCTCAGCACATAAGGGGCGTTCGACATACTCTCCATCCCCCCGGCCAGGAGGACACTCCCTTGTTCAGCCCGAATAGAGTCGTACGCTAAAGCGACAGCATGAAGCCCTGAACCGCAAACGGTGTTAATGGTTGTTGCAGGCACTTCAATAGGGATACCGGCTTGTAGCGCCGCCTGTCTGGCAGGATTCTGACCCTCGCCCGCCTGTAGAACATTGCCCAGATAGATTTGCTCCACTAACGCAGGCTCTACATGGCTTTGCTGAAGGCAGGCCATCATCACCTTTGCTCCTAATTCTGTAGCACTTAGTGTCGAAAGTCCGTTGTTAAATGAACCAACTGCTGTCCGTAATGGACTAACCAATGCAACTCTGTTCACAAAATC
The DNA here is from genome assembly GCF_038000365.1 of Paenibacillus sp. FSL R7-0333. NCBI lineage: Bacteria > Bacillati > Bacillota > Bacilli > Caryophanales > Paenibacillaceae > Paenibacillus > Paenibacillus sp. FSL R7-0333. Next base: position 1,989,882 of record NZ_JBBOBZ010000001.1, on the reverse strand, counting down.
TCACATTCCTTTCTGATTGTAGTGGACTTACGTGCGGGTATGATCACGATGTATGAGAGAGTATGCGTTACGGCTTAGATCGGCTTAATCAGCTTGATTAGCTTGATCCGCTATGCCGCCTTGATCGCCTTCCTCCATTTGAATATTTGGTATTTATTTACATATTCAGTGTAAGCCTAAACTTCGGTTTCCTCAACACTCAAAAATATACATAATTTTACATACGAATACCTCTAGGCCCTTGTACACTCCCCCAACGAGGTCATGCTATCATTTCCTTTGATATTCTGGTTATTAATGGTTATTTCAGAAAAACGCATGAAAACATACCAAAAGAGTTCATATTTAAAACGCCTCCGGCCCTTACTTGGGTCTGGAGGCGTTTTTTGCAGCTCTCTTAGCATATTGTTCCGTTATTTGTTTGTGTATTCATTATTGTCAGAACACCCGCTTCTTATCCTTCTCCTCAATCAAAATCTGCACCGATTCCTTGAACCGAATCGCATGAATGATCTCCCGCTCGCGCAGGAACTTGAGGCTGTCCTGCAGATCCACATCGTCGGTCATGTCAATCAGCCACTGGTATGTAGCCCGGGCCTTCTCCTCGGCGGCGATATCCTCATACAGATCCGCGATTGGATCTCCCTTCGCAGCGATGTAGGCAGCTGTGAACGGAACACCCGCAGAGTTGTTATAGAACAACGCATGATCCCGCTGCGCATAGTTCGGGCCTAAGCCTGCGGCTTCCAGCTCCTGCACCGAGGCGTCCTTGGTCAGCTTGTAGATCATGGTGGCAATCATTTCGAGGTGTGCAAATTCTTCAGTGGAAATATCAGTCAAAACACCAATTACCTTGTCGGGTATTGCATACCGCTGGTTCATATAGCGCAGCGCCGCAGCCAGCTCGCCGTCCGCACCGCCGTATTGCTCCATCAGATACCGGGCCATTCGCACATCACATTTGCCGACACGCACCGGGTATTGCAGCTTTTTCTCATAGATCCACATTCGTGAACTTCCCCCTCCTTAAGGCTATTTCATTCCCGGCTTCATGCCTCAGACTTGCCAAGGCCAGGGACTCTCACTCCATTGCCATGGAGCCTTGGAATAGGCGCGGCCGAAATTCTGCAGCGGTCCGTATAGCTCCTGGAACTGGTTCGCCAGCTTGGTTCGCTCATACGTCAGCTGATTGAACTGCTCAATCGCCTTCACATCCTGCGGATGAGTGTCCAGGTACAGATTCAGCTCTACGAGTGCAAAATCAAGTACCTGCAGCTGCTCCAGCATCTCGTAATAACGGGGCTCGCAAGGATTAGCTTCCATAGCCTACTTCCCTCCTTTGAACTTGGATTCATAAGGGCTGTATAGCGATGGCCATAACGTTCCATGCTTGAGCGCCTCCGGCAGGGAGAACTGCGGCAGATTCGGGGGCTGAAACGTGACGAATTGATTCGGCGGCACAACATACGTCTTGAACGGCACCGGCGGACAAGGATCAAACGGTCCCCTGTACGGTGTCCATACGCGATCCTGGGAGTTCAATGATCATTCCTCCTCGTAAGGTTTTGACGGCATTGCCTGATGGATGTCCAGATCTCTGATCGTTACCTTCGTAACTAACTTATGACAGTCCAAGGGTGGAAAAGAACAACTGCCCAATAAAATCGCCCCAAGCAACAAAAAAACAGGGACCCCAAAAGCCCTGCAAACCGGCTTCTGAAGTACCCTGCTCTATTTAAAAATACGAGTTACACTTCTGCTTACTCCTTCTCCTCTTCCACAGCTTCCGCATCCTCTTCGGACTCTGGCGGCGGCTCGCGGTGGATGTTGATCCGGGTGATCCGCAGCCGGGTGGACTCCTCCACCTCGAAGGTGACATCGCCTACCACAACTTTCTTGCCCTTGGACGGATTGCCCTCCAGCTCCTTGAACAGCCAGCCGCCGATGGAATCCACCTCGTCATCCTCAATCACGACGCCTGTGAGATCGTTGACGTCTTCAATCAGCATCCGGCCCTCTACGGAGATGTAATCGCCGTTACGCTCTACGCTGGGGCGTTCATCCTCGAACTCGTCATGCAGATCGCCGACGATCTCCTCCAGAATCTCTTCAGCGGTCAGCAGCCCCGCCGTTCCGCCGTACTCGTCAACGACCAGAGTCAGCTGGGCCTTGTTCTTCTGCATCAGCCGCAGCGCATGGCTAATCTCCATCGATTCCGGCACGTTCAGAATCGGCCGGACCAGGGAAGCCAGATCATTCTGCTGCTCCGGCGGGGCGAACAGCAGATCCGTAATATGGATGAAGCCGATAATCCGGTCCTTATCCTCGAAGGCCACCGGATAACGCGAATGCTTCGTTTCCGTGATAATCCGCATATTCTCCTCGAGCGGAAGATTGCTGTACAGTACATCCATATCGGTACGCGGCAGCATGACCTCACGGGCCAGCAGGTCCGAAAATTCGAAGATGTTATCCATCAGCTTCATCTCATCCTGATCGATCACCCCGCTCTTCGCGCTCTGATTCATCAGAATACGGATTTCCTCCTCCGAATGGGCAGCCTCGGCTTCACTGGCCGGCTCCACGCCGAACAATCTCAGCAGAGCGTTCGCTGACGCATTCAGCACCCAGATGAAGGGCAGAAACAGATTATAGAAGAACATCAGCGGAGCGGACAACAGCAGTGCTGACCCTTCCGTTTTTTGAATAGCCAGAGATTTCGGTGCCAGTTCCCCCAGCACAATATGTAAAAAGGTAATAATCGAGAAGCCGATAATCACAGATACCGTTGAGATTAGCGTCTGGTCAGTAACACCGATCTGGTACATCAGAGGCTCCACCAGCAGCTCCGAGATCGCCGGTTCCCCGACCCAGCCGAGTCCAAGGGAAGCGAGTGTGATCCCGAACTGGGTGGCCGACAGATACGAATCCAGCCGCTTGTTGACCTTTAGCGCATATCCCGCCATTTTGTTCCCTTCGCTGACCAGCTGGGTCAGACGGGACTGTCTGACCTTGACCAGCGAGAATTCCGCCGCAACAAATACACCATTTAATAATACGAGCACCAGAACGAGCAAAAGATTAAGCACTAATCTTCCTATTTCAAATTCCGTATGCACTATAATAACGCCCCATTTCTACAAGGTGATCGCTTTTCTGGTTTTGAAATCGACCCCGGGATAATACATATCGGCCACGAGCAGGTTAGGCCCGCAGCAGCCTGCCGCATCGCAGTAACAATTCACTTGCTGATTCAAGGGATGCTTAGTCTGCCACTCGGTGAAAATGTCATCCAGCTTCGCGTCGCTGATATTGCCAAAGGCGGATATGTCGGCGAAGTCTGTTACAAAGACATCGCCCGTGAACAGGTTGACATTGACCCGGTTTCTTCCGTCCGGATCATTGCGCAGCGTTACATTCTTCTCGCTGCGCAGTCTGCTCAGCAGCTGCTGGTCTTCCTCCAGGAAGCTGCAGGCGAAGAACGGCAGCGTGCCGAACAGCATCCACATCTCCGGGTCACGATGGTCAAGGAGGGAATGAATAGCAGTATTCATCTCCCGGAGCGACAGCACAGGCAGCTTCGAGGCGAAGCTGGATGCGTACATCGGATGTACCTCATGCCGTCTTGCCCCCATGTCCCCGATCAGCCGGTGAATCTCGGGAAGCTTGGTGTGTGTACGATAGTTGATCATCGACTCGGCAGAGATCAGCATTCCGTCGCTGCTCAGCCGGCGGGAATTCTCCAGCATCGTATCATACAGCCGGTAGGCGGCCTCCTTCGAGACCGGGTGCCCGCTGTTCGCGAAGCCCACCTCGTGGAAGTCATCGCCGTTCACATAATTGAACGAGATATGCATGACATCCAGGTAAGGGAGCAGCTGCTCATAACGGGAATACGGCATGGTCAGATTGGAGTTGATCTGCGAACGGATGCCCCGCTCCCGCGCATATTTCAGCAGCGGTACGATGGTATTCTCCACCGTCCCGGCACGGAACATCGGCTCCCCGCCCGTAATGCTGATAGTCTGCAGGTGCTCTACCTCGTCCAGACGCTTCAGCATCTTGGTTAAAGGCAACAGCTCTCCCTCTTTCATCGTAAGACTGTCGCCGACGGCGCAATGCTCGCAGCGCATATTGCATAGATTCGTGACCGTCATCTCTACACTGGTCAGCACATGCTGCCCGTATTCACGGAGTGAAGTAATCGGATCCCACGGATCATACTCCGGCGACAGCTCTTTTACAGGGATTATAGATGATGGCTCTAATATACTCATTTATTAATGCTCCTTTAATGCTTATTCCTTATTATTAACCCAAAACAAAAGAAAAAGAACGATAACTTAAGCTATATCATACCACGACTACTCAAAAAAACAGCAAGGCGGAGAATACAGCTCCGCAATTCCTGCAGATACCCTATTCTCTCCTCGCTGCGCAGAACACCTATCCGGTACTTTTCACTACAGGTTCTCCCCCGTCTGTCACATCCACAATGACTACAGAGAGGGCTTTGCTGAGATCACGCTCATAGGGGGTAACCGTTTCGCCTTCGGGTCCATTCAGCACCCGGACAACAGGCCGATGTGGTGTGCTGGGATCTATCTTGACCACCACACCGCTCTCGCCGGAGCTGAGCTTCACCGTAAGTCCCAGCGGATAGATGGCCACGCGGTCTCTGAATAACTCCAGTTGCTTCTGCTCATACAAAGTTCCCGAGCCGACATACAGCGCTTCTACCGCCTGATGGGGCAGCATGGCTTTTTTGTAGATCCGGTTGGAGGTCATCGCATCATAGGAATCGGCGACCCCCAGCCATTTCGCATATTCATGGATCTGCGGACCCGTCAGGCCGCGCGGATAGCCGGAGCCGTCAATCCGTTCATGATGCTGCAGGGCACAGTGGGCCGCCAGCAGAGGAATATTCGGCTCTTCCTTGAGAATGCGGTATCCGATCTCCGTATGCGCCTGCATATGGCGGAACTCCTCCTCGCTGAGCATACCGGGCTTTTGTACAATTTTGACAGGAATTTGCGTCTTGCCGATATCATGCAGCAGCGCACCAAGCCCGATGACCCGCAGCTCTTCTTTGCTGTAGCCATGGGCAATGCCCAGCACCAGCGTATACAGGCATACGTTCAGGGAATGGACGTACAGGTAATTGTCAGCGGTGTGCATGTCAAGCAGCATGATCATCGGGTCCTCCTGCAGGGACATGTCATCAAGGATGGAATCCATCACCTTGGAGAACTTTTTATCCAGATGATAAAAGCCCTTGGTAATTCCCGAGGCGCCGGACATCTGCTGGAACTGGTTCCGGATGACCTTGAGCGCCTGATTGCGCGTCTCATCCTGCAGCATTCCGGGGATCACTATATCCTCCGTGAGCGAATCCTCAATATAGATATAGCCGATATCGATTCTGGCGAGCCGCTTGATCAGGGAATCGGTAAGCTCCACTCCGTCCGCGAGCAGAACCAGCCCTTCATCATTATATATTTTTTTACCCAGCTTCATTCCCGCCTGAAGCCGGTTAACGGATACTAGACGCACCTTGGCTCACTCCTGCCTTTAACGGTAAAATTGCTTTGCTGTGATGCCAAGCTGAGAATCAACGCATAATAAACAGCCAGAAGGCGGCTGCAAGGATAAAGCGGTAGATGGCAAAATGCGTTGGTCTGATCTTCTGGATCATTCTCATGAACAGAACCACCACCGCATAAGCCACGATGAAGGAAATAATGAAGCCGATGACAAAATATCCGATCGTCTCACTCGTGAAATTCTTGTAGGAATCCAGCAGCTCATACCCCGAGGCCGCACACATAATCGGAATCGCGATGAGGAAGGAGAAGTCGGCCGAGGCCTTGTAGCTCACCCCGCTCAGCATCCCCCCGGAAATCGTCGAGCCGGAGCGGGAGAACCCGGGCCAGAGGACGGAAATAATCTGGAACAGTCCGATCGAGAGTGCCTGCCCGTAGGACAGATCATCCAGATCATGCGCCGTCACGCGGATCTTGCGTTTGTTAACCCATTCGGCAATAATCATCAGAATACCGCCTGCGACCAGCGCCCAGAGGACGGTGGATGCCCCGAAGAGGCTTTTGATGAAGTCCCGGGCAAAAAAAGCTACAGCGAGCGCAGGCACAATGCCCAGCAGCACATGAATCAGGTTCAGGCGGGCTGCCGGCATTACGCCCCCTCTGTCTCTGCGGCCGAATCCGAGCAGATCTACAATCCGCTGGCGGTAGACCAGCGCAATCGCCAGTATAGCCCCCAGCTGAATCACAATTTCATACGTCTTCATAATCGAATCCTGCTCGTTAAATCCCAGAAGCTTAGTCGTTAGAATCATGTGTCCCGTCGAAGAAACCGGAATGAACTCCGTGATTCCTTCCACAATTGCCAGAATAATGGCTGTAATTGTATCCATATTACTCCTCCTGATCTAGTCAATGAAACCTGGTACTGTGTTAACTATCAATTTAATAAAACATGGTGTGGATCATCAGGTGGATTGCCTCTCCCAGCGAACCGCTTCACACTCATCCAGACTCCCCGGCCGCTGCAGCTCCATCCGCAGCAGATCGCGCAGGAAATGAGGCAGCAAATATACCGCCTCCCGGCCATTGGCTATACTCTCATAGCCTGTACGGAACGTAAACATATCCAGCGTGCCGACACTATATACCTTGGTATCCTCCAGCTGCTCCCCGCCGGCAAAAATCGCAATACCGTTATCATAAGGCATGACCCTTGGATCGTACAAGATTTTTAATCCGTCCACGGCCAGGGTGCCCAGCACCTCTCCCCGGAAGCCATATCCGTAGATGACTTTATTCCGGAACTCTGCCATCAGACTTTGTTCAAGTGCGGTGCGGATATCCTTGCCTGTCAGCTGTACAATACAAGGATTAATCGGAGAAGGACATAAGGCATGCAGCATGCCTGCGGTAATGTTGCCCTCCGGCAGCGGGCCGAGCAGCTGGCCTGTATTAACGAGCGAGATGGGGCTGCCTGTGAACTGGCGGACCGCCTGTGCCAGCAGGTTGCCAAAAGGAGACTCCCCCTGCAGATCCAGCGGCAGCATGCGGTCGCTGATGGCAACCGTCTCCTGCAGGGCCTCCTGGCCGCGCTGCAGATGGATCGCTGCCGCCGGAGCAATAAGCTCCTCTGTCAAGGCAGGATCAGCTTCCGTGCAGCCTCCTTCGGCCAAGTGAAATACTCCGTCCGGCTGCTCCCGCTCGAAGACCAGCCGTCCTGCGTACCGGCCGAATTTGCCGGCACCGCATACGGCTGTCCCGTTAATCATCTGCGGCTGCTCCAGCATATGGTGGGTATGTCCTCCCAGAATGGCATGCACGCCTTCCAGCTTCTCTGCCAGCCTCTGGTCTGCGGGCAGCCCCAGATGAGACAGAATGATCACGATATCCACCTGCGGGGCAAGCAGTTGAACCTGCTCGCGCAGCGCCTCTTCCGGGTCCAGCACATCCCAGCCGAGCAAGGAATAGAAGGAGGTGAATGCCGCCGTAGCACCGGTCAGTCCAATCTTGATGCCATCCTTCTCCAGAACCGCGTGGCGCTGCATCCAGTGCGGCGGCTCACCGGTGGCGGACTCCAGGAAATTGCAGCATACCACAGGACACTGGATACCTGTAAATGTGGCTGAGAGCATCTCCTTGGAGAAGGTGAGACCCTCGTTGTTGCCGATGGTAACCGCATCGTATCCGGTCAGATTCATAATGTCGATGTTGGCCTGACCCATCGTGCCTTCCGTCTCTACAGCAGCGCGGTCCATATGATCGCCGATATCAAGCAGCAGCACCGGCTCCCCGCCCGCCTCTGCCTTCATCGCGGATATCACTGCCGCGAGCGGACTCATCATTTCAAAGTGGCTATGTATATCATTGGTATGAATAATGGTTAATCTTTGCGGTCCAGGCATCATAAGCTGGCTTCCCTCCCACTTGTACAGCCGTTTATAAAGTAAGCGGCAGGCTTGTTCAGTTCTAGAGTTAGCATAACATTTTCAGACTCAATATGGTATATTGTAATCATTATAAGCTGTCCTAAGCTTAAGTCCAGAAAGGGTGAAGAAAGCATGCATATCTCCATCCGGCTGTTCGCCGGTCTGGCCGAAATCATCGGCTCCTCCACTCTGGTCTTCCACGCCCATGAGTCCCCTGTGACAGCAGGCCGGCTGAAGGAACTCCTCTCCGCCTCCTATCCTGACGCCGCGCCGCAGATCGGTGTATCCCTGGTAGCCGTTGATCAGGAATATGCGCCTGATGATACGGATATTACCGAAGGCTCAGAGGTGGCCTTCATTCCGCCCGTGTCCGGCGGTTAACCGGACCGTTCCCCTTCCGCGAATCTGCATAGATACATAACAGGGTAGGACCAGAAGGTTGCACAATCTGCAAGCTACAATCAGTACTCTTACACCATTGAATATTGCAGACTTTGTTGCTATGCTGTAAAAAATTGCTATAGTAAGGTGGCCTATTCATTGAGAGTACACGTGATGGATCTTAAACCGGGTGATCATCTGCGGATGGATACCTTCAGCTCCCGCGGGCTGCATGTACTCCCTAAGGGATCACGGCTGCAAATGGAGGAAATCGCCAAGCTGATACAGCACGGCGTGGATTATGTAGACATTGAAACGGTACAGGAAGAGCCCGCCCCTTCCAGCCGGACGTCAATCATTCAGGCCGCAGCCAGCAGCTTTGATACCACGATTGACGGTTTTGAATCTCTATATATGGAAGCGCTCAGCAAAGGCAGCTTCAATCAGTCCGTAGTGGATGATATTCTGCAGCCGACCTTGTCCACGCTGGACAAACATAAGGACGTAGTGACACTCCTGCTGCTGCTGGACCGGGAAGATAACTATACCTACAATCATTCCCTGCAGGTAGGCATGCTCTCGTATTATCTTGCCTCGTGGCTCGGATATTCCAAGACAGAGTGCTACGAGATCGGGCGTGCGGGATACCTGATTGATATCGGCAAATGCCGCATCTCCCCCGCAATTCTGAATAAGCCCGGCAAGTTAACCCCTGAAGAATACGAAGAGATCAAATTACATACGATTTACGGGTACGAAATCATACAGAACTCCATGAACGATCCTTTCACTGCTCTGGTTGCCCTGCAGCATCATGAACGCGAGGACGGCTCCGGTTATCCCAAGCAGCTGACCAAGACAGATATTCATCCTTACGCCCAGATCGCAGCCGTTGCGGATATTTACAGTGCCATGACCACTCACCGGGTCTATCAGTCCAAGCAGGAGCTGATTTCCGTTCTGCGTGAGATCAACTCCCTCAGCTTCGGGAAGCTGAACGGCAAACCGGTCCAGGCCTTCATCAATCACCTGATGCCTAACTTCATCGGCAAGCGCGTTCTGCTGAGCACCGGTGATATGGGTGTTATCGTGATGAACAACCCGCTGGATGTCTTCCGTCCGCTTGTACAGAGCGAAGGCAAGTTCCTTGACCTGTCCCGCGAACGCAAAATTGCCGTCGTTGAGATTTACATGGAGTAGAGAGATTTCCTCTACGCAAAATAAATCAAGCAGCCCCTCCTGCGTTACCGCAGAAGTGCTGCTTGAAGCTGAATACCAACAGAAGCCTCCCCCGGCCGGGGGAGGCTATCCTTTTATCGAATGAGTGTAAACAGTATCTCGCCGCTAGGCACTTCTGTCCCTGTGCTCTTAAGCACATCAAGGTATTGTGCCGAGTTGGTGACAATCACCGGTGTCGCGGTTACAAATCCGGCTGCACGGATGGCTTCGAGGTCAAATTCAAGCAATAGCTGACCCTTGACCACCTTGTCGCCTTCCTTCACTTTTTTGGTAAAATGCTGACCCTTAAGCTTCACGGTATTGACACCGACATGAATCAGCAGCTCCGCACCGCCCTCCGAAGTGATGCCGATGGCATGTCCTGTCGGGAATACAGTAGTTACCGTTCCGTTCACAGGGCTGGTTAAGATGCCGGAAGAAGGCTCGATTACAATGCCCTTGCCCATGGCGCCGGAGGCAAAAGCTTCGTCAGGCAGGGTGTCAAGCGGCTGCAGCGTTCCTGCCAGCGGGCTTACAACCAGTTCTTTATCAATCAGCGTCGGTGTAGTCGTACCCGAGGTTGCACTTAAGTTAACCGATGCCGCAGCATCTGTCTCAGGCTCCTCGTAGCCAAACACCAGCACCAGTACGGCGGCCAGTACAAATGCTACCAGTATACCAATGACTACCCAGACAAACCCGGTGCCGAAATAGGTCGGCAGAGCCAGCAGACCCGGCAGCGAGAAGGATAATGCTCTTGCGCCGCCTGTTGCAATAATTGCACCGCCGATAGCGCCGGAGATACATGCATAGATGAATGGTTTTTTGAGCTTCAGGGTGACTCCATAAATGGTTGGTTCAGTAATCCCGAAGACCGCAGATAGTGTAGAAGAACCGGCGAGTGCCTTAAGCTGCGGGTTCCGCGATTTCAGGAATACACCGAATACAGCCCCGGCCTGCGACAGAACGGCCGCACTGAGAATAGGCAGCATGGTATCCTGTCCCAGTGTAGCAATATTGCTGAGCATGATCGGTACGAAGCCCCAGTGTACACCGAAGATTACGAACACTTGCCAGAACGCCCCGGCTATGGCTCCGGCCACAAGCGGACTTAGATTGTAGAGCCAGGTATAGCCAGAGGCCAAGCCGTCACTGATCAGGGAGCCGACAGGTCCGAAGGCCAGGAACGTAAGCGGAATAACAATGAGCAGCGCGAACATGGGAACAAGAATATTCCGCACGGACTCATGAATGAAGGAACGGAACCAGCGTTCCACATACGACTGCACCCATACCGCCAGAATAATCGGGATTACACTGGAGGAATAGTTGATCAGTACGATCTTGATCCCCAGGAAGTGCAGCGGGTCAGGTGAGCCTACAGCCGCAATGACTGCGGGATAGATCAAGGCTCCGGCTATGGCAATGGACACGAATTGATTCGCCTTGAATTTGCGCGCTGCCGTAACCGCCAGGAAGACAGGCAGGAAATAGAACACGCTGTCGGCAGCCGCATTGAGGATCATGTAAGTGCCGCTGGCAGCACTAATCCAGTCCAGTGACAGAATCAGGGCCAGCAAGCCCTTGAGAATCCCCGCCCCAGCCAGTGCACCCAGAATCGGCGAGAAAATACTCGAAATGATGTCCACCGCTTTACCCAGAACTCCGGTGCTTTCCGAGCTTTCGTCACTGCCGCTTTTCTCCGCATCCTGAAGCGAGGTTTCCTTCATAATCTGCTCGAATACCTGGCTGACATTGTTGCCGATGACCACCTGGAATTGCCCGCTGTTCTCAACTACTGTAATGACTCCCGGAGTCTTCTCCAGCGCTGCTTTATTGGCTTTGCTGTTATCCTTCAGCTTGAATCTTAAGCGTGTGGCACAATGGAAAACGGAATTCACATTCCCTTCTCCGCCAACGAGTGTGATAATTTGTTTGGATAAGTCTTTATTGCTCATTTGGGTTTGCTCCTTTTGAGATCTGTAATATAAGCATCGCTGCAGAGGCGAGTTGTGCCAGCCCTTCTATCTTTCCCCTCTGCAAACAAGAAAAACCTGAACTCAAGGCAAAAAAGGCGTAGAACACACACGCTATTTTGCCATCAGCTCAGGTTTTGCCTGCATGACCAGTTACACCCTGACAGATGATATGAAAATATATGAAATAAATATTGTAGTCTTACGTATGTTACGGGTTACTCCAGGTTATTGCGTTCAGTTACACGCTGAATGTGAATCGTCAAATAGACATATTCATCCTTGCTGAGGCTCTGGCCATGGGATTTCTCCAGATATTCATTAATCTTGCCTACGCATTCAAAAGCCTTGACATAAGTTAGCCTCACCTGATTGTACAGGAACTCTTCCCCGCTGTTGTTGGTCTCCTTCTTCAGCACCCGCATGGAAAAATACTGCAAATGGGTCAGGAACCGCGAATAGTTAAGCGAGGTCTCATCCAGCACAACCTTATAATGATAGGTAACAATGTTCAGGATATTCTGAACGATCTCCGTCATCTTGATCGTCGATCTTACCTCCGTGCCATCCATTCTGGCGTTGACCAGGTGAAGGGCAATGAAGCCGGCTTCATCCTCACCCAGCGAGAGGCCGGTGGTCTGTTCAATCATCTTCAGGGCATCCAGCCCGATCCCGAATTCCTTCTGGTAAAAGCGCTTGATCTCAAACAGCATCGCATTCTTCAGTTGAATCCCCTTCTCAAAACGCTCCAGCGCGAAATGAATATGATCCGTCAGCGTCAGATAGAGATTATCGTTCAGCTCTGTGTGCAGCACTTCATTGGCGTAGGTGACGATGCCGCTGGCCAGCTCCAGGTGAGCTACCGGAATATCATTCAGCAGTTCAGTCAGCCGGGCAGTGAATTCATTCTCATTCAGCAGAAAAATCTTATCCACCTTGGCAGGATCCACATAATCACCCGCCACCTTATTGAAGGAAATTCCTCTGCCCATTACAATAACCTCCTTGCCCTTCTGGTTCTTGGTCAGGAGCACATTATTGTTCAGCACCTTCTCGATAATCATCTCAATTTCACCTCCTGACGCATAGTTTGTACAAAAAAAGCCTAAGTTGATCCCAATATCATTCATAAAATGATACTCGCATCAGCTTAGGCATTGCCCGCGTTACCGGTCACAATCCTGTATTACTGTTATTGTAGCATAAATAAAAGCGATTTCAAGAACTTTTTTTATTCTAAAGATCTGAATATTCATATTAGGCTTCATTCCGGTTTGAAACCGTATCTCCAGGGTCACGCTAATAGAAGACAGTAATACAAGGAGGAGATAGGATGCTTGCGGTTCATCAGCGCCTTGCCGAGCTATATACCCTTAGTCAGAAGCGTCCGCTGGCTCCGGCGGAGCAAGACGAGCTTCAGCACTGCCTGCATGTCAACACCGTCTACTGCTGGGAAATGGCCCGCCTCCATATCGAAGCTCTGTTAGCAGAGAGTACTCAAGATACCGGGTGGCAGCAGGAGATCAGCACACAGCTGCTGGAGGTCCGGGTAAGCGGGAAGCCGGGAAAACGGCCTTAACGGGAAGGAACTCTACGCTTCCCCGTATCATTCCAGACGCAAAAAAAACAGCAGCCCCTCCCCCACATCGGGGCCAGGCTGCTGCATGTGCTTCTATAAGAAGCGGAACTGTGCTTCTATTAATCCGTTATAAATACCGTCGTGCTTGGTCAGCTCGGCATGGTTGCCTTCTTCCTTGATCTCGCCGTGATCCAGCACCACGATCTTATCCGCATGGCGGATGGTCGAGAGGCGGTGGGCGACGATGAAGGACGTCCGGCCCTGAAGCAGCAGCTTCAGCGCTTCCTGAATCTTGATCTCCGTCTCCGTATCAATGCTGGCGGTCGCTTCATCCAGAATCAGAATCCGCGGATCGGCCAGCAGCGCCCGGGCGAAGGACAGTAGCTGGCGCTGTCCCATGGACAGTGCGCTTCCCCGCTCCTCTACCTCGGTATCATAGCCGGCAGGCAGCTTGACGATGAAATCATGGGCGTCTACGGCCTTCGCAGCCGCTTCAATCTCTTCATCTGTGGCATCCAGCCGCCCGAAGCGGATGTTGTCGCGGATCGTTCCCGAGAAGATGAAGGTATCCTGCAAGACAATCCCGATCTGTTCGCGCAGACTCTGGAGAGTAACCTCGCGGATATCCCGTCCATCAATGGTGATGCCGCCGCTCTTGATATCATAGAACCGGCCGATCAGGTTGATGATCGTGCTTTTGCCGGAGCCGGTATGTCCTACGAGTGCAATGGATTGGCCTGCCTGGACATCCAGGTTAATGCCCTTGAGTGCTGCACGGCCCTTCTCATATTCAAACACAACATTATCGAAGTGAATATCTCCCTTAATCTTGGACAGCGGAGTTGCTCCCGGCTTATCCTGAACCGCAGGCTGTTCGTCGAGATATTCGAAGATCCGCTCGGAGGAGGCCATCGCCACCAGCAGCTGATTGTACATCTGTCCCAGCCGGTTGATCGGGTCCCAGAAGTTGCTGACATAACTGCTGAAGGCGACCAGAAAGCCAACCGTAAGCTCTCCCGACTGAATCAGGTAAGCCCCGAACCAGAAGAGAATCATCGTCCCGAAGCCGCCGGTGACTTCAATGATTGGACCGAAGGCCTGGTTCATGGCTGAGGCCTTGTTCCACGACTTCCGGCTGTCCATATTCATGGCATCGAAATAATGCATGTTCTCTTCTTCCTGCGTGTAGGCCTGGGTGACGCGAATCCCCTGAATCGATTCATTCAGATGGGAGTTGATCCGCGAGTTCTTCATCCGCACATCCTGCCAGGCAATACGGATTCTCTGCCGCAGCTTGGTCGAGATCAGGAACATAATGGGCACCGTAATCATCACGGCCAGCCCCAGCTTCCAGTTGATCAGCAGCAGAATTATCATAATGCCGAACAGTTGCACACAGTCAATCATTAGATTGACGACCCCGTTGGTGAACAAATCCTGCAGCGAGTTAATATCATTGGTCACCCGGACCAGGACTGATCCGGCCGGACGTTTATCAAAGAAGTTGAAGGACAGCTTCTGGATATGCCGGAACAGGTCCGAGCGCAAATCATAGATCACCCGCTGGCCGATCACATTCGTATATTTGATCCGGTATACGCCCGCAATCCATTGAATCAGATACAGAATGATTACACTGGCTGTGAGCGTGTAGAGCAGCGTCAAGCTGGTGTTTCCGTCTTTTGGAGCAATCGCTTTATCAATCGCCATACTGGTCAGGAATGGAACTGTCAGCTTGGTAATCGTCCCCAGAATCATCATGATCGAGACCAGCGGCAGCATCTGCCTCGCATATGGCTTCATATAACTGAATAAGCGGGTGAACTGCTTCCAGTCAAAAGCCTTGTCGATCACATCATCGTCTTTGTAGATAAAACGTTCTTCAAGCGTCTGTTCTTCAACCTTACTGTTGTCGGTATTTAATACGCCGTCAGCGGTCTGCTTGGAGGTCTCAAGACTCATGCCGGATCACCCGCCTCTCGCTTCATATCCCTGGCTAAATAATCGGCATACTGAATCCGGTACACATCCTGGTAAGGTCCCGGGACCGCGATCAATTCCTGATGGGTGCCCTGCTGGACCATTCTCCCTTCATTCATGACAATGATCTGATCGGCATGACGCAGGGAGGAGATCCGGTGGGCAATAATCAAGGTGGTCCGTCCGCGCATAACCTCCTGGAACCCGGCCTGAATCTCATGCTCCGTCTCCATGTCCACCGCACTGGTGGCATCATCCAGGATAAGAATCCGCGGATTCTTGAGCAGTGCGCGCGCGATGGCAATCCGCTGCTTTTGGCCGCCCGAGAGACCCATTCCCCGCTCACCGACTACCGTATCGTAGCCTTCCGGCATCTCCATAATGAAGTCATGCGCCTTCGCCAGCTCGGCGGCACGGATGATCTCATCCATGCTGACATTCTTCAGTCCATAAGAGATATTATTGCGGATCGATGAGGAGAACAGGAAGGTCTCCTGGAATACCGTCGATATTTGCGAGCGCAGACTACGGACCTGGAACTCGCGGATATCCACGCCATCGAGCTTGATACTGCCCTGATTCACATCATAAGCACGCATCATGAGCTGGGTAATCGTGGATTTACCGGATCCCGTTCCGCCAAGGAATCCAATGACCGCACCAGGCTCCGCATGGAAATGAATATCCTTGACTGCCGGCATTTTGTTGCCGTAAGCGAAGGTGACATGATCGAACTCCACCTCACCCTTCACTTCTGCCGCTGCAAGCTCGCGGGCATTCTCTTTATCTTTTACATCAATCTGCTGATTCAGCACTTCCAGCACACGTTCGCCAGAGGCCTTGGACTGGGTATAGTTGTTGATGTGGAACCCGAGTCCCCATACCGGGCCGATGATGTACCAGATCAGGCTGAAGAACGCAACCAGCTCACCCAGCGACATCTTCCCGTTGATAACCAGCGTACCGCCGACACCCAGCAGGATCGCTACACTGACCGAAGCCAGCAGCTCCATGAACGGGAAGAATTTACTCCACAGCTCAGCCGCAAAAATCTGATTATCTTTATAACGTTCATTACGGTGTGAGAATTTCTCAACTTCGTATGCTTCTCTCGCAAACGATTTGACCGTTCTCACCCCGGTGACATTCTCCTGTACAGCCGTTGTCAGGGAGCTTAATGCCAGGCGCATCTCCTGAAAGGCCGGATGAATCTTGGATTCAAATCTGAGCGCTACTCCAGCCAGAAACGGCATAGTGATCAGAGTAACCAGCGTCAGCTGCCAATTGATGGTAAACATCATAATGGAGCCGAACAAAACCATGAAAAATACATTCAGCAGTTGGGCAAATCCGAAGCCGATGAACATCCGGATCGCTTCCAAATCCCCGGTCAGCCGGGACATCAGGTCACCTGTCTTCGCCGTATCATAATAACGGAAGGACAGAAATTGCAGCTTCTCATAGCAGGCATTGCGCAGCCGGTAGGCCAGGAAATTCCCCAGCCGTCCGCCGAAAAATCCATGAGCAAACTGCAGGCACGCCTTGACAATAATGACAGCAAGCACACTGAGAGCGAGTACGGGCACCTCAGTAAACTTTAGGGGAACAATAACATCATCGATCAATCTCCTTAACAAATTGGGGGTAATAAGCCCCACTGCAGTTGCGGCCGCCAAACATACAATCGACAGAATCAGATAGTGCAGCTTCTCCCGATAAAAGCCCCGCAGTTGCCTGAGAACATCCATATCTCTCCTCCTTAAAGCTTTACGAAGTAAAGCTGGCTCCGTAAGCATAAACTTAGCTTTACGAAGTAACCTGCTCCGTAAGCATAAACTTGGTCTCTAAATATCGCACCGTAAGCTAGCTTTTTTAGCGCTTCCAATTTAGTGACTTTAAGCAGTTTATCATCCCTAATTTAATGCGGCAAAGGGGAGAAACCACCGTTTTCCCTCTTTTTCCGGAATAAACCGGGCTTAAGCAGGGGCTAAAGGACGCCCGTCGTTTTAAATGCTGCTATTTCCTCGCAAATACTGCTCAATTAAGATATAGCAAGATTCAACAATGCAAAGCAGCTTTTTTGAAGCCTAATAAAAGGTATTTTATGTTCCTATAAAATACAAAAGTGCCCACAGAGCTTTGACCAACCTGCATCAAAGTTCTGTGGACACTCACTGTATATCGCCTGGTTATTGAAGGAGGCAGCTAGTTTACCCTATACTGCCTTCCATTTCGAACTTGATCAATCTGTTCATCTCGACCGCATATTCCATTGGCAGCTCTTTGGTGAACGGCTCGATGAAGCCCATAATAATCATCTGCGTGGCATCAGCTTCGGAGAGACCGCGGCTCATGAGATAGAATAGCTGCTCCTCAGATACCTTGGAGACCGTCGCTTCGTGCTCAAGCACAATGTTATCGTTCATGATCTCATTGTAAGGAATCGTGTCCGAGGTGGACTCGTTATCCAGAATGAGCGTATCGCATTTAATATTGGATTTCGCGCCTTCTGCCTTGCGGCCGAAGGAAGCGAGTCCACGGTAAGTGACCTTGCCGCCGTGCTTGCTGATCGACTTGGATACAATGGTTGAGGTGGTATCCGGTGCCAAGTGGATCATTTTGGCGCCTGCATCCTGATGCTGATTCTTGCCCGCTACCGCGATGGACAATACAGACCCCTTGGCTCCACGGCCTTTAAGAACAACCGCAGGATATTTCATAGTCAGCTTGGAGCCGATGTTGCCATCTACCCATTCCATCGTAGCGTTCTCTTCGGCAACCGCACGTTTGGTAACGAGGTTGTAGATGTTCGGTGCCCAGTTCTGAATGGTGGTATAACGGACACGGGCGTTCTTCATGCAGAGAATTTCAACCACTGCACTATGCAGAGAGTTCGTGCTGTAGATTGGGGCAGTACAGCCTTCAACGTAATGCACGAAGCTGTCTTCGTCTGCCAGAATCAGAGTACGCTCGAATTGTCCCATATTCTCGGAGTTGATGCGGAAGTAGGCCTGCAAAGGAACTTCACACTTCACACCCTTCGGAACATAGATGAAGCTGCCTCCTGACCAAACGGCACTGTTAAGTGCGGCGAACTTGTTGTCTGCAGGCGGAATGATTGTGCCGAAGAACTTCTTGAACAGCTCAGGATGATCACGCAGTGCGGAATCCGTATCTGTGAAGATCACACCCTGATCCTCCAGGTTCTGCTGCATGCTGTGATAGACTACCTCAGATTCATACTGTGCAGAGACACCGGCAAGGAACTTCTGCTCCGCTTCCGGAATTCCCAGCTTGTCGAAGGTCTCTTTGATCTCGGAAGGTACCTCCTCCCAAGTCTTGCCCTGCTTCTCGGAAGGTCTAACATAATATTGGATATCCTCGAAATCCAGATCATCCAGATTGCCGCCCCACTTCGGCATTGGCATCTTACGGAACTGCTCCAGGGATTTCAGCCGGAATTCCAGCATCCATTCCGGCTCGTTTTTGATTGCGGAGATTTCCCGGACGATTTCTTCCGTGAGTCCTTTACCAGACTGAAATATCGACTTGTGCTCGTCACGGAATCCGTACTGGTATTCCTCCATATCAGGCGCTTTCTTAGCCATGGTGTCAGCCTCCTTGTGTGTAATATTATTTTATAAGCTTCTTTGCGTATCTATGCCTTTGCGAAGCGCGTTCCAGGCCAGAGTGGCACATTTGATCCGCGCCGGAAATTTATTAACACCGGACAGGGCTTCAATATCTTCGTAGTCACCGAAATCTGCTTCCTCACCCTTCATTAGAGAGGAGAAGCTGTCGGCCATCTCAAGCGCATGCGCTATCGATTGGCCCTTGACCGCTTCCGTCATCATCGAAGCCGACGACATGCTGATTGAACAGCCTTCGCCGCTGAAACGGGCGTCCTGGACGACGCCATCCTCCACCTTAAGCTGAAGCGTAATGCGGTCGCCGCAGGTAGGGTTATTGAGCTCAATCTTAAGTGCGTCATCTTCAAATGAGCCGCGATTCCGGGGATTTTTGTAATGATCCATAATTACGCGTCTATATAAGTCATCCAAGTTCATAGCTGAAATACTCCTTTGCCTTAAGTAAGGCTTGAACCAACGCATCTACATCCTGTTCAGTGTTGTACAGGTAGAAGCTCGCCCGGGCAGTGGAGCTGACCTCCAGCCAGCGCATGAGCGGCTGGCAGCAATGATGCCCCGCGCGGACAGCCACGCCTTCCGCATCCAGCACGGTGGCCACATCATGCGGATGAACATCACCCAGGTTGAAGGTGACTACCCCCACCTGACGGTTGCGGGGACCATAGATCGTCAGATCACTAACCTCCGACAGCCGCTGCTCCGCATATGCTGCAAGCTGCATTTCGTGGCGGTGAATCTCATCCATCCCGACCTCCTGCAGGAAATCAATCGCTGCTCCTAAGCCGACGGCACCTGCAATAATCGGTGTTCCGCCTTCGAACTTCCACGGCAGCTCCTTCCAGGTAGACTCATACAGCCCGACATCATCGATCATCTCGCCGCCGAATTCAACCGGCTCCATAGCTTCCAGCAGCGCCTTCTTGCCGTAGAGAGCACCGATACCAGTAGGCGCAAGCATCTTGTGCCCAGACAAGGCGTAGAAATCGCAATCCAGATCCTGCACATCCACCTTCAGATGCGGTGTGCTCTGTGCACCGTCCACCACGATTACTGCACCGTTCCGGTGGGCAATCGCTGCAAGCTCTTTGATAGGATGAGTAACGCCCATGACATTGGATACATACGCAATGGCTACAATCTTGGTCCGGGCAGTAATCGTCTGCTCGGCATCCTCCAGCGTGATCGTACCGTCCTTTTGCAGCGGCAGGAATTTCAGGGTAGCCCCGGTGTTCTTGGCCAGTTGCTGCCAGGGAATGAAATTGCTGTGATGCTCCATCTGGGTAATCACGATCTCATCCCCTTCCTTCAAGACGGAAGGACCGTAAGAGGAAGCTACAATATTGAGCGCGGTCGTTGTCCCGCGTGTGAAGATAATTTCCTTCACACTGCGGGCATTAATGAAGTTCTTCAGCTTCTCGCGGGCGCCTTCATACGCATCGGTTGCCCGGCTCCCCAAGGTATGCACCCCGCGGTGTACGTTGGCATTATCCCACTCGTAGTAAGACTTGACCGCCTCAATGACCTGGCGCGGCTTCTGTGAAGTGGCCGCACTGTCCAGGTAGACCAGCGGATGGCCGTTGATCTTCTGGTTCAGGATGGGAAACTGCTCCCGGATCTGACTGCTAATCATTGGCCTAACTTCCTTTCCACAAGAGATTGGAGCTGATTGCGCAGTCCCTCCAGTGGAATTTGCGATACAACAGGTGCAAGGAAGCCGTATATGATCAGTGTTTCTGCGTCATGCCGCGATAATCCCCGGGACATCAGGTAATAGACTTGCTCGTAATTGACCTGTCCTACGGAAGCGGCATGGCCTGCGGTTACATCATCTTCATCTATAAGGAGGATCGGGTTGGCGTCTCCGCGCGCTTTGGGGCTTAGCATCAGAACCTTCTCTGTCTGCTGTCCGTCAGCTCTGGTAGCGCCCTTCTCAATCTTCGTAATTCCGTTAATAATCGAGGTTGCTGAATCCCGCATAACAGCACGCGTGATCATGTCACTTGGTGTATTTCTGCCGAAGTGCTGGGCTTGTGTAGTATAGCTCAGCTTCTGCGAACCGGAGCCTACAGCAATGACCTTCGCATCTGAGCTTGAGCCGTTGCCTTTAAGCACCGATTTGGTATCGCTGGCTGTATCTCCATAGTTCATCTCACCGATGATCCATTCAATGGTGCCGTCATTCTCCACAACGGCGCGGCGGTACGTCACATCCGTTGTATCCTGCCCCAGCTGATGTACGGTAGCGTATCTCACAGTGGCACCTGCACCTACGAATACTTCAACGGCTCCATTATGCAGACCCGCTTCAGTCTTATCGGATACGTAGTTATCCACGTAGGTCAACGAACTGTTAGTATCGGCAACAATCAGAATATGCGGTACAAAGGCAGCTTCAGCGTCATCCGTGAGCAGAACCGCCTGCAGCGGAGTCTCGATGACAACATTCTTCGGAACATAGAGGAATACCCCGCCGTTCCATAGTGCTGCATGCAGTGCGGCGATGGAGTGCTCTTCCGGCAATACTGCCTTATGCAGATAACGCTGAACAAGGTCTCCATGCTCTCTGACTGCAGTCTGCAAATCGGTGAAAATAACACCTTGCGCAGCCAGCTCCGGAGCCAGGCGGGCATATACAGCCCCTGAATTCCGTTGAATGATCAGGCTGCCTTCTTCTTGCCCCTCGATTAGTCCGGCAATGGAAGCCGGTGCATCTTGAAGTGCCGCCAGCGCCTGGCTTGGCTTGTATTCCCCGTAGTTGTTGATATTCCAGCGGTCAATCCGTGTCTTCTCCAGCTTCGGCAGGTCAAGCCCTGCGGCAAGCTCCAAAGCCTTCAAACGGCTGTCCTTCAGCCAGCCCGGTTCGCCGCAGCTCTGCGATTGTGCGCCGAGCTGCTGTGCATCCACGGGAAGAATGGTTTGCGTCGTCATAAGTGGTTTCCTCCTTCCAGCGTTTCTAAGCTTCTTGTCCTACAGTTTCGTCTTCGATGCCGAGTTCTTCCTTAATCCATTCATAACCATCAGCTTCCAGTCTGTGGGCCAGCTCAGGGCCGCCGGATTTCACAATCCGTCCCTGCATCATGACATGCACATAGTCGGGCTTGATGTAATTAAGCAAACGCTGGTAGTGGGTAATAATCAGGAATCCGCGTTCCGGGCTGCGCATGGTGTTCACACCATCGGCAACAATTTTGAGTGCGTCAATATCAAGGCCGGAGTCAATTTCGTCAAGAATGACGATCTTAGGGTCCAGCATCATCATTTGCAGAATCTCGTTACGCTTCTTCTCCCCGCCGGAGAAGCCTTCATTCAGATAACGGTGCAGGAATTCAGGGTTCATATCCAGTTCTTTCATCTTGGCTTCCATCTGTCGGATGAAGCGGATCAGTGAGATCTCACTGCCCTCTTCACGGCGCGAGTTAATCGCACTGCGCAGGAAGTCGGAGTTCGTCACTCCGCTGATTTCACTTGGATATTGCATCCCGAGGAACAACCCGGCGCGGGCGCGCTCATCCACTGCCATCTCCAGCAGATCTTCACCTTCGAGCAAGGCCGTACCTTCTGTAACCACATACTTGGGATGACCCATCAGAGCTGAGGCCAGCGTACTTTTACCAGTACCATTCGGTCCCATCACGGCGTGAATTTCTCCGCCCTTCATCTGAAGGTTAATCCCCTTCAGAATTTCTTTTCCTTCAATCGTCGCTTTCAGTCCCTCAATGACAAATTCTGCTGCCATAATTATTATTCCCTCCATTGATCGATTTGCGAAATCAGAAAGTTGTATTGTCACAGGTTAACCCTGATTACAAGCAATTAGATTTTATATCACATTATAATTATTATAAAGTGAATCAGGATGATTATCAATGATTCTCACTAATTTTATTACATCGGCCCTTTTTTATCAAATTAATTAATGGTTATCTTCACTGCGGGAATAGGAAAAACGGAATTTGAATACCGCTTATGTTCCCCCGCTTCAAGTACTGCGACGATCCGTTCCAGCGGACGAAGCCCGAAGGACTCACACTGCTTCCGGTCATAGACCCATTCCGGAATCCTGCGGCGCAACTGCCACCCTTCAGACCGGGCCAGCAGTTGAAAATTCTGTATCAGGCTGCACACCGCGGCATAATCCTCGTCCTGCTTGTGCGGGTCCGTCTCTTCTCTGGCTACGACCAGCAGAAACGGCGGTGAAGGTGCCTCTTCAGAGAACTGCAGTTTGCCTGGTGCCTCTGTCTTATCACCCGTCACATAGATGAACCGCCAAGGCTCCCGCATGCCGTCATTCGGCGCCCAGACCGCCTCGTTCAGCAGCCTAAGGACATTGTATGCAGAGAAAGGGGCGGCATCCTCAAGCTGGCGGCTGTCTTCCCCGATAATTGTCCATTTCCGTTCTGCCGGTGTTCTTTTTCGTCCTCGCGGCGCTTTGTCGAAGGAGCCGATTTCCAGTATCCCCGCAAACCGCTCTCCTTCACGCCAGCCGATGAGCTTATAGAACGATTCGCTCAGAATCAAGGGATCTGTGTACCACAGCATCCCCAGCCCCTGTTCCCAGCCCAGAAGCTGAACCGTTTGCATGATGCTGCAGACCGCCGCGTAATTCTCATCCCGCTCCCGCTCCGTGCCGGCGGACTCGGCGATGAAGATTACATGAGCGGGAGTACCCGTGATTTGCCTTCTTAGAAGATCTGTCATGCGGGCAGGAAGGAGCTTCCCGAGCCGGCCGCCCGTCACCTTCGCCATCATGGATTCAGCCAGCTCTTCACGGGACTCGGGAGTGCCGAAGTAAAGACAGCGCCAGTGCGGCGTATCTTCGGACTCGTATAAGCCAGCCGCCTCTTTTACCAAGGAAATAATCCGTTCTTGTTCAACCGGTGCAGCGCTGAATCTCCGAATGGTCCGCCGTTCCCTAACCGTTGTGGACACATCCTTCATCTTCATCCCCCCCAAAATATCGTTTGGCAATCAATAATTAATATTGTTTACCAGTTAACTATATTTTGAAAGAAACACGATGTCAATCTGTATTATTAAATTTAATATCAGTAATTTATTATAAATAACTCGTCTAAATATTTAGTTTACACGTTAATAATTTTAAGTTAGAATAAAGGTACTTTGCAGAAAGGAGATGCTAAGCCCTATGCATTCCTCTGAAGGACTTAAGCGGCTGCTGTATGACCGTTTTCTCCACCTCTCCCATTTAGTTGAAGAGACTTTCGTAACCGAAATGGATGTATTTACGGATCTCACACGGAAGTACGGGATTACTCTCACTTCAACCAGCTTGACCAGTATTCATGTCATCGACTGCATTGGCAATCACGAGCCTGTCAACAGCACTACCATCGCGGAGAGCTTGAAATTGTCCAAGGCGAGCATCACTAAGATCAGCACCAAGCTTCTCCAGGATGGCTGCATTAAGCGGAGCCGGATGAATGACAACAAGAAAGAAATCTACTTCAGCCTTACTCCTAAAGGCAGACAGCTCTTTGAACTCCACGCCCGGATGCACAAGAACCTGGAGGAGAAATTCATTGAGAAAATGGGTGAATTCTCGGAACCGGAGCTGCAGGCTTCACTGAAATTCATTCAAATGATGATTGATGAGAATAGAATGCTCCCCCTGAATCTTAGTGAATTCGAGTAGAAAGGGCTACGCTGCCCTTTTAAAGGGGATCATGCGAAGCACATGAATCCTTATATTTTGAAAAATAAATAAAGCCTCCCTTCAGGGGAGACTTTATTCCTATATTCAAATCATTGTGCTACTTATCCCGCAATCAGCCCAGGAAAGCGCGCAGCATCCACTGGTTCTTCTCCAGATCCGTGCGGATCTTGATGAACAGGTCTGCCGTAGGCTGGTCGCTGATTTCTTCCGCCAGCTCGATGCCCTCTGTCAGTTCTTCCGCTACTGTAGCGAAATCTTCGATCAGCGCCTGAACCATACCGCGGGCATCTTCTTTGCCTGTGGCTTCCTGAATGGTAGCCAGTTCCAGATATTCTTTCATAGTTGCTGCAGGGCTGCCTTTGATGCTCAGCAAGCGCTCAGCTACCTCGTCCATTTTGAGTGTAATATCATCGTACAGCTCTTCGAACTTCACATGCAGGGCGAAGAACTGCTCCCCCTTCACATACCAGTGATAGTTATGCACCTTCACATACAATACGTTCAGGTTGGCAACCTGACGGTTCAGTACCTGTTCCAATGAAGCGGTGTTCACTTTGTTTGATGCTTTAGCCATGATATGATCCCTTCCTTATCCATTAAATTTAGCCGGCTGCTTGTCCATTGTCCGGCCTTGCAGTTGTCTATTCTCCATTTACCCTTTTGCCTGGAGGGCGAAACAAGCCTGACCCCGGACAAGCCCTCTTCCCCGCCGCTGGCTGCATGCTTGTGTCTTCACCCGTAGGATGAACCAAGCAAGCGCCGGTTATGCTAATTGATGCGGTTCAAGACAGAATAAAGTCAGCCAAGGGGCCGGGAAGCTCCTTGGCTGACTACACATTGCTATGTGCCTTACATCATTAGCAGCAGGGCCTCTGCACCGGACATGCCCGGAACGATTCCCAGCTTCTCTGCTTCTATAGTTACAGACTCCAGCGGCGCGGCCAGCAGCTGTTGAAGCGTGCGCACCCCGACAGCCCTTGCCGCAATAATCTGCCGGTCGCTCAGCACCTCGTTCAGCAGTCCTATGTCCAGCGCCCCGCACATAATATATCCCTTGTCTGTGCTGATGCTGAGCAACGTCGTTTTGGGCAGCTTCACCTCAACCCCCACCAGGACATGATCGCCCACATGCATGGGCTCTATTGTTACCATCTGCAGCACCTCCTCCTTTCACATTCACGTTGTAGGTTATGCGTACGGTTCAGGCCACGTGTGGACGATTGTCCTAGTTCATGGAGAAATCGGAGGGTCAGAAGTCCTTATTTCTATACAGGAGGGTATATAATTTCCGCTTATTTAATGGTATAGTTTATACACTAATTTAAATTAAAGAAATCGTGATTAACGATTAAGCTGGGGGATTAATGGATAAGAAACTACAACACACCGACGGCAATTATCTTTTCAATGTCGACATCCTGATTAATGCCCGCACCAACCCGCTTGCGCTGCAGTTCCTGCTTGAAATGTTGAATTCAAGCGACAAAGTCACTGATTTCAACATCAACTCCGGGCTGGAGCTTGGAAGAGCCATTGATCATCTGCTGAATTCTGCAAAAATGGCTCTGAAGAATGACAGCTTCACACCTGCTCCGGTGCCAGTGAAATTGCCGGAGAAGCCGGCAGACCCTCAGGTAGCCAAGCCTGCGGAGAAGCCAGCAGCCAAGAAGCCTGCAGCAGCTCCGGCAGAAACTCCAGCAGATGTATTCGGCAAAATCAGACAGTACATTCAGAATAACCAGCTCGTCCGGCTGCGTGCGAACCGGCATGGCAAACAGGTATCCATGCCCTGCCGTATTCTGAACTTAGACGAAACGGAGAATTCGCTGAGTGTATACCATGTAGACGAGAAGCAGGTCTACACGTTCAAGCTTAATGAAATCGATGAATTTCTGTAAGAGAAAGAAGCACCCGCTCCGGGTTCCGGGGCGGGTGCTTCTTTCTCTTACGATTATTTTGGCGAATATGCAGCTCTTGCCGCACTTCACTTCTTGCGCGAGAAGGCCTCCAAGGCCAGGCAGATCCAGCCCGCAATGAAGCATACGCCTCCCAGCGGAGTGATTGCTCCGAGAACCTTGACACCGGAAATACTGAGGATGTACAAGCTGCCCGAGAACAGGACAACCCCGGCAACCATCAGCCGCCCTGCCCAGCGCAGACGGACACTTTCGCCCCACTGCCCAGCGGTAAGCCCGATAAGTATCAGGGCCAGCGCATGGAACATATGATACTGGACGCCCGTCTCGTACACCTGCAGATAGTGCTCGCTGATTACAGGCTTCAGGATATGCGATCCGAACGCGCCGATGGCAACAGACAGCATACCCAGCAAGGCTCCCCAGCCCACCAATCTTCGTTGCATGGATATACAGCTCCTTCCCTGAGTTGAACTTCTCCTATCTTAACAATCAGCTTCGCCTTTTGCCAGCCGCATCATTCTGTAGCTTGTATTCCTGAGGACTTGCATTTAGAGCGCTGTTATGATGAAGTGGTAGTAATAACCTATTACACCCCAAGGAGTGCAGCCAAATGGACTATCATACACCTCCCAAATCGGACACCGCCGCAACCGAGCCTGCGAGATGGGGCTCTTCAGAACAAGACATGAACGCGGATTATGTATACCAGGAGAACAAACGCGACTATAAGCACTCCGGCCCCGGTATCGCCTCGTTCGTAATAGCTCTACTTACACTGGTCTGCTATGCCATTACCTTCGTGTATGTAGGAGCGCAAGCGTCTTCTCTGATGAATGAGCATAATAAACTGATTGCCGATTCGGCAGAAACGATTATGTATTTGGGCCTGACGATGCTGATCCTGGTCGCAGTGAATATCATCGGGGCGGTTACCGGTATTATCGGCGTGACCCTGCGCAGACGGCGCAAGGTTTTTGCTATTATCGGCACCATCATCAACGCCGGCTTCCTCCTTTTGTTCATGCTTCTGCTATCCGTTGTTCTGGTGAATGCCGGAGCATCATGATAACTCGTGTACGCAAACACAGCATATCCCCTTGAACCGGGACATGCTGTGTTTTGTTGTGGAGCCTTATATACAGAGCTGGACGCTTAGATCTCGAACTCTTCGCTTGAATCGGACAGTCCGCCGTTCTGCACTCCAGAGCTGTTGGCTACCGCAAGCACGTATACCTTATACTTGGTGCCTTTGACAATCGGGTTACCGTTAATATCTCTGGCTGTAGCCGCAATAGAGAGATTGCTTCCGTTAGGGACTGCTGATCTGTAGTAAGACGATTGCACGTTAAGAGCTTCTGCAGTGCCGAAGCTCTGCTTGGAAGGGACTACGAATACCCGGTATTCGGAAATATTCGACTCACGGGCAGACTTGGTGAAGTTAACCACAAGTTTGCCGTTATCCATGCCGTAAGTCACATTTGTCACGGAGGTGACGGGAAGCTTAGCCGATAAAGTAATGGCTGCCGATCCCTCCGACAATACATTAGCTCCCTGGTAGCTGCCGTTTCTGACAGTCAATACATATACCCGGTAGCTGATTCCCGGCTTGATGGCTGCGCCGCGTACGTCTTTGGCTGAGCTATCGAGCACCTGATTGGTGCTGTCCCCGGATGTACCTGCGGTTGTATAATTCCCCGCATTATTCGCATCCGACAAGCTGAAGCTGTTGTAATAATTCATAGGCACCACCAGAATCCGGTAATGGCTGATGTAGGATTCGTCTCCCGCATGATTGAACGATACTCTCAGATCACGCCCATCTCCATAATCGTTCACATCACTCACACTCAGATTCGATATGGCACTGAGGCCGGAGGTATTCACCAGCGTGATCGCCGGAGAAGCAGCGGATAACACATTCGAGCCCGAATTGTTCCAGTTGCCTGCCGCGAGCACATACACTTTGTAGCTGGTTCCGTTCCTGATCAGGGAACCGCGAACATCTCTGCTGGAAGAATTCAGGATCTGTTCGGTATAGGTTCCTGATGTGTTTACCGCCGTATAATTCGCACTGGATACATTATTCGCATCATTTAAGCTGAAGCTGCTGTAATAATTCACAGGCACCACCAGAATGCGGTATTGGCTAATATTGGTCTCGTCTGTGGCATGGTTGAAGGTAACCTTCAAATCCCGCCCGTCATTATAATCATTCACATCGGTCACGTTCAGGTTGGATACCCCTGCATTGGCCAGTGTAAGGGCCGTTGAAGCAGGTGACAGCACATTATTCGCAGCATTGCTGCTGTCAACCGCCAGTACGTATACCCGGTAGCTCACACCCGTCTTGATCAGCGCTCCATCTGTATCTCTGGAGCCGGAGGAGAGGTTCATACTGATGTTATTCCCCGTCTTGTTGATCTGCGTGTAATTGCTGCTGGAGACCGCATTAGCTCTGCCCAGGTCAAACACTGTGGAATTGGACGCTTTGACTACGAAGATCCGGTAAGAGCTTATCTTACTCTCATCGGCCAGCTTGTTGAAGCTGACGGAGAGATCCCGGCCATCCCCGTAATCACTGGTATCCGTTGCCTGGACGGTGCCCAGTGCCGGAACTGCCTTGTTCTGCAATGTAATAACGGCAGCTGCACTGGAGAGGGCACTGGTATTATTGCCTTTGCCGACTGTCACTACATATACGCTATATCCCTGATTATTCTTAATCAGGTCACCGTCGATCGTTCTGGCGGCAGCGTTCAGCTTCACAACAGGATTGGCTCCTGTTACCAGAGCAACGGAGTAGTTATTGGCACCTACTGCCAGTGCAGACGACAGGTTCAGTGAAGTACCGGTCTTGGCGACAAGCACTCGGTATTGATCCACCAGCGATTCGTCGGCCGCACGGTTGAAGCTGACCTGCAGATCCCGGCCGTCTCCATAATCGCTGATATCCTGAGCGGTTACTCCCGATACCGGAGCCGCATTCCCGCCTACCGGAACCGGAGTGGTGATCGTGACAATCTGCGCAGCCGGATTCCAGCCGACCTCGCGGCCGAGCGCTTCACTTACGAAGCGGGTAGGCACCATTGTGCGGCCCTTCAGATTCTGGCCCGGCACATCCAGGCTGACTGCCTTGTTGTTGATGGTTGCGATCTTGGAGCCGATCTTCAGTACAATCGTTGTATCGTTCTGGGAAGCTGTTACTGTCTGTGTCTTCTGATTCCACTTGATGTCGGCATTGAAGGCTTCAAAGATCGCCCGCAGGGGAACCATAGTCCGTCCGTTCACCATTACCGGCGGCTGGTCTGTGGACAAGGTCACTCCATCAATAATAACTCTGATGGGTTTTGCTGCTGCCTGGGCCGGAGCCTGAAACAACATCGGGAACACCAATAATCCTGCTACAATAGAAATCCATAACTTTTTCACAAGCTCACCCTCCCGGATAGGAAACCAATCTCAATTTCTATCTCTTTGACGCTAGCCGGGCGGAAAAAGTTTCTCTCTGAACCGGTTACAAAAAAATAACCTTTGGAGCCGATTCCAAAGGCGGCAAAAAGAACTGCAACAGGCGGATACCCATGGGATATTCCGCCATTGCAGCCCGGGTTCGGGTTCAGGGCACTCTGCCGAATCAGTCCGCTTTGGCCAGACTGGACAATACCCGCTGAATCACGACAGGATCTTTTCCGACTATTTTTTCCACATAAGTAAATACTACAGGATCATCCATCTCAAGCCCTTCCGGCGCATCCGCTGTGCCTGCACCGAGTTCAAAGGCCGTCGGCCCTTCTTCTGTCACAATCTCCACGGAATGGGTATCCATCTGCCCGACATAAGTGCCTGAGCCCTGGATCTTCTCTGACTCTGCGGCTGCGGAAGGACCAGGCTTCAGCACCGGACTGGCGAGAGGTACCGCCGCTGTCTGTACAGGGATTCCCGATGAGCCTGCTGAGGACGATTCTCCGGGGGCTTCCGCAGGGCTGTTCCCGCCGCAAGCCGTCAGGGTGAGCATCAATACAGCGATTGCTGTCATAGCGGGTAGCGTACGCTCTAATCTCATGATGTGTACCTCCTCTGTTGGTTGTGTGCTGCTTACCTTACCTATGGATTACCCCATAAGCCGGGTAGTGTAAACTTGCCGTTACGGGCTGGGCATCAGCCGTACGCACAGAAGCGCCGGACTAATACAATAGATGAAGAGCCTTATTCAGCATTTGAAGGAGTGGTATCCCTTGAGAATCGATATCGGCTGCGGCCCCGGCAAAGAGTCCGGGTATCTGGGAATCGACCGCACACAGTACCCCGGAGTGGATATCGTCTGCGATATTTGCGAAGAAATCCCCCTGCCCGACAATACGGCTGAATTCGTTATGGCCAGCCGGGTGATGCCTTATGTGAACGATCTGTTTGCAGCGATGTCAGAGATTTATAGAATAAGCACACACCAAGCGGTTGTGTGTATTCTCTCACCCTATGCCCATAGCTTCCCGCATGCCTCCAACCCTATGTTTAAGCAAAAGTTCGATGAGTATACCCCACGGTATTTCACCGGCCACTTCTTCCAGCCCTATCAGAGCCCACTGTGCCCGGAGATCCCGGATTATCCCGTGCCGCTGCCGCCGTTTGACTTCAGACTGCTGCGGATGGAGCTGTTCTATCAATATCCGTATGACGACAATCTGTATGATGCGGAAGAGCTTGAGGTTCTAAAGACGCTGCAGTCCAATGTCATTCACGAAATTATGTACCACTTCGCCGTCATTAAGCGGGAGATTACCGATGAGGAACTGGAGGCGATGAGCCGGAAGGTGCTGCCTGAACCACAGGCACTGCTAGAGCGCCGGCTTCGGCTGCAGGACAGGAAATATATGTTATAAAATTCGGGATGGACATACAAGATTGCCCAAAACGGAACATAGGTTAATACAACACAAGCAGGATGGCATATCGGCTCACACAGGAGCCGGTCTGCTTTTTTTTTGAAAATAGAAGAATTTATTTGTTTCACATGATAACTTATCCTTCTATTTCTCGCTGAAACGGTACCGTCCTTTAAAAGGACGGCAAAGCCGTTTCCACTTGCTGTCAGAGCTTCTATTCAAAAGGAGGTGAAAATTATTCCTCTAGTCGTTCGGTCTACGGTTAATGCAACAGGCGCCATCACTTTCACTGGCAACACGCTGGGACTAAGCCGCTCTGAAACTGCCGGTGTACCGGGTACACAGGACAGTATCGGAGGCTTCTCTACGATTAATACAGCTTCTGTATACGGCACCTATCCTGCTGGCACTACCAGTCTATATCAGAGCAACAGTTCAGCAGCCATTCTGGTTCTCCCTGCCGGAAGCACAGTTCTGTATGCCGAGCTGATCTGGGGCGGTTCCTATGTTAACGGTACCGTCAATCTCACTGCGGCAATCAACAATCCTGTATCCTTCACTACACCGCTAGGGAACACGGTCAGTGTAACCCCCGATTCAGCCACAGCCAATTCGGTGGATCTGGGCGGGGGTGCACTCGCATATGTCCGTTCCGCAAATGTCACCAGCACCATTCAAGCCTCCGGTGCCGGAACCTATGTCACTGGCGGTGTAGTCGGAACTATTGTAATTCCCGGAGATTCCACTGCCAACCATGCCGGCTGGACACTTGCTGTCATCTACCAGAATCCGTCGCTGCCCTTCCGCAACATGTCCCTGCGCGCAGGCGCTGTCCTTGTCCAAGCCTCCTCGGCCCCGGTGGTCACCACCATTACAGGCTTCGCCACACCTGTTACCGGCGCGCTGGGCGGACGTATCCAGTTCAGCGCCCAGGAAGGAGATGCCAACCGCTCGGGAGACCAGGCGCTTTTCGGCCCTACCTCCACCACTCAGGTCGCCCTCTCCGGGCCTAACAATTTTGCCAATAACTTCTTCGCTTCGCAGATTAACAATGATACCGGCAATCTGAATACGACCGGTACGTTCGGCACCCGCAACCAGACCAACGGCAGTCCAGGCTCTAACATTGTCGGCGGGCGGCAGGGCTGGGATATCACGAATGTGGATGTCTCTGCGCGCCTGGTCAATAACCAGTCCTCCGCACTCCTGACCTTAACTACTTCGGGCGATGCGTATGTCGTTAACGCCAACGGGCTGCAAATCGATATCAATGCACCTAAGATCTCTTTGACCAAAAGTGCAAATGTCGCCGGCACCATCGTTGGTGATCTGGTCACCTACACTGTAACGGTTAACAATACCGGTACCGCAAGCGCAGCCAGTGTTGTATTGTCAGACATCTTACCGGCAGGTCTTACTTTTGTCACAGGAAGCGTGGTGGTAGCCGGTGTTGCCAGGCCGACTTATGATATAACCTCCGGCATCCCGCTGGGTTCACTTACTCTGGGCACTTCCATAACGGTGACTTATCAAGCCAGGGTGACTTCCCTGCCGAATCCGCAATTTGTGCCCAACACGGCTAACGCTGCCTTCACCTTCCAGAGTGTAGCCGGAGGCCCGATTGTCAGCGGAGTCATTCCATCCAATACACAATCGCTGCCGGTATATTCTCCCGTTCTCGGCATTGTCAAAAGCGCCAATACTACCAACGCAACCGTCGGAGACCAGATTCTCTACACCCTGCAAATCTTCAACACCGGCAATATCGGCGCCACTACTACGCTCACAGATAACATTCCTGCCGGCAGCTCCTATATTCCGGGAAGCTTCACGGTAAACGGCACGCCTGTGGCGGGTAATCCCGCCGCCGGAATCGCCATCGGCACCATCGCGGCGGGAGGAAGCTCTACAGTCCAGTTCCGTGTACTGGTGAACAGTCTGCCTTCTCCCCCGCAGCTGGTGGACCAGGCTACAGCCGCCTATACCTTCCAGGTTCCTGACGGGCGGACCGTGAGCGGTACGGCTGCCTCCAATACGCTCACCATACCGGTCAGACTGCCGAATGTTGCCCTTGTCAAAAGCGCCAGCTTCCCGGATGTCGCCGTAGGCGATACCCTGCAGTATACGTCTGTGGTTACTAATAACGGAATCGTAGCCATCACGAATGTTGTGCTCTCTGATCCGATACCCGCCGGCAGCACTCTGGTGCCTGGAAGCGTGGTGGTAGCGGGAACCGCACGGCCTGCCGCTGATCCGGCTTCGGGGATATCCGTGGGCACCCTTGCCCCGGGAGCCAGCGTAACGGTAACCTTCCAGGTAAGTGTCACCTCTGTGCCGGGAAACGGCCAGCTCGCCAACCAGTCATCGGCCTCTTACAGCTCGGGGACATTTAACGCCATCACACAGTCCAATACAATCCTCACTCCTGTGTACCAGCCAATAATCGGTATCGTTAAAAGCTCCAGTCCAAGCAGCGCCACGGTTGGAGGAAATGTACAATACACGCTGCAGGTGCAGAACACCGGTAATCTCGCAGCGAATGTGATCCTAACTGACACGATCCCTGCCGGGTCTGCCTTCGTCGCCGGAAGCGTCACAGTAAACGGTGTGGTCCGTCCGTCAGATTCTCCGGTAAGCGGAGTCCCGCTCGGGTCCGTAGCACCGGGAGCTGCCTTGACCGTAACCTTCCTGACCACTGTCCAATCCCTGCCGTCTCCGGCAACCTTGACGGACCAGGGCAGCAGCAGCTATACCTATCAGTTGCCCAGCGGACGCTCTCTGTCCGGCGGAAGTGTATCCAATACGGTGACTATTCCAGTCTCTGCCCCCAACATCACGATTCTCAAAAATGCCAATCTCACCTCAGTGGCTGTAGGCGAATATCTTACCTACACCGTCTCTGTATCCAACCCCAGCGGCGTAGCTGTTAACAATGTAGTGCTGTCTGATCCGGCTCCGGCAGGCAGTGCCTTTGTAGCAGGAACTGTCACGGTGAACGGGACGGCCGTACCCTCTGCCAATCCAAATGCCGGGATTGCTCTCGGAACACTTGCTGCGGGTGCCACAAGCATCGTTGTCTTCCAGGTGAATGCCAACTCTATTCCAAGCCCGCCTCAACTGAGCAACCGGGCCAGCGCATCCTTTACGGCCAGCTCATTCAGCGGAGCAGCCCTGTCCAATACAGTGTCTACCCCAGTCTTCATTCCAGTCATTGGACTGGTCAAAAGCTCAAGCCCTGCGCAGGCCTCTGTCGGCAGTCTGCTCTCCTTCTCCATCCTGGCCAGCAACACTGGCAATATCGCGGCAATGCTGAATTTGACCGATTCCCTGCCGCCGCAGACGGTATTCGAGACCAACAGCGTAAGTATAGGCGGGACCCCGTTACCTGGGTATAGCCCATTAACAGGCATTCCGGTGGGGCCGCTTGCTCCCGGAGACAGCGTCGTAGTCAGCTTCCTTGTTACGGTTACTTCACTTCCTCCAAACCAGCAGCTGCCTAACTCGGCAGCAGCATCCTATACTTTCACCCTGCCGGATGGGCGTCAGCTTGGCGGTAACACCGTGTCGAACACACTTACGGTTCCCGTCTCGGCACCGAATGTCAGTGTTGTCAAAAGCGTCAATGCCATTGATGCCGTGACCGGCGACATCCTTACATTCACCTCCGTGCTGACGAATAACAGCATTACCTCTGTCAGCAATATCATTCTCAGCGATCCCTTGCCAGAGAATGCAGCGTTCCTTCCCGGAACCGTAATTGTCGGCGGCGTCTCCCAGCCGTTGTCAGTTCCGTCGGCCGGCATCCCAATCGGCAGCCTGGGGCCTGGAGCCTCCGTTGCCGTCACATTCGAGGTGAGAATAACCATGCCGATTCCTTCACAGGTGAATAACCAGTCCACCGTCAGTTTCACCTCCGGGGTCTTCTCCGGCTCTTCATCGTCCAACGTCACCACCACACCGGTCACACAACCGCAGATCTCCCTTGTCAAAAGCGCCAGTGACCTGAACGCCACAGTAGGCGATACAGTCATCTATACCATTGTAGTCAGCAATAGCGGTAACCTTGCAGCCAATGTTACGTTAACCGACAACATCCCGGCGGGTACTACATTTGACCCCAACAGCGTCATTGTCGGCGGATTCCCTCAGCCGGGGGCTGCACCGGATAGCGGAATTACTGTTGGAACTGTGGCTCCCGGTGCCAGTGTATCTGTCAGCTTCACGGTCTTCATCGTGTCTCTGCCTTCACCGCAGCAGCTTGTCAATCAGGCAAACGCCACCTATACCTTCACTCCGCCTGACGGGCGGCTGCTCAGCGGAAGTGCCGTCTCCAATACCGTGACCATCGCAGTCTCCGCCCCCAATCTGGCGGTGGTCAAGAGCACAACCTCCACCTCCGTTGCCCTTGGGGATACCATTTCCTATTCCGTGAACATCACCAATAACGGGATGGACCCTGTCAACAATGTCGTGCTC
Organism: Paenibacillus sp. FSL R7-0333; assembly: GCF_038000365.1. Taxonomy (NCBI): domain Bacteria; kingdom Bacillati; phylum Bacillota; class Bacilli; order Caryophanales; family Paenibacillaceae; genus Paenibacillus; species Paenibacillus sp. FSL R7-0333. The sequence continues at coordinate 1,954,177 of NZ_JBBOBZ010000001.1, read as the reverse complement.
AGTGATCCAACACCGGGCGGGGCTACCTTTGTGCCGGGCAGCGTATCGGTGAACGGGGTGCCTTTTCCGAATGCCAATCCGGCCTCAGGGATTACTATCAGTACGCTTGCCTCCGGGGCTAGTGCCGTCGTCTCGTACAGTGTCACTGTCACCTCTGTACCCGCAGATACCTCCATTGATAATCAGGCGACGGTCACTTACACCTCCGGTGTATTTAGCGGATCAACCTTTTCCAATCCTGTGGCGGTGCCTGTCTTCCAGCCCAATATCGCTGCGGTCAAAACAGCCAATACCGCCAATGCAACAGTCGGTGATACAGTAACCTACACGATAACGGTCAGCAATACCGGCAACTACGGAGCAAGCCTTACAGTAACGGACAACATTCCAGCCGGCACCACCTTTGTAGACAATAGCGTGCTGATTGGCGGGCTGCCTCTGCCGCAGGCTAATCCCTCCACAGGAATTGCTGCCGGAACTATCGCTCCGGGGGCGACTGTAGCCGTCTCGTTCTCGGTGGTGATCACTTCACTGCCATCGCCGCAGCTGCTGGTGAATCAGGGAACCGTTGCTTCCAGCTTCACCTTGCCTGACGGAAGAATCCTGGGAGGGTCGGTGCTCACCAACACCCTGACCATCCCTGTCTCGAACCCGAATCTGGCTGTCGTCAAAACCACTGTAACCACCGCAACCAATGTGGGCGACACCATCACTTATTCCGTGACCCTAACCAATAACGGTATTGCTACGGTTAATAATGTCGTATTCACAGATGCCCTGCCTGCCGGTACCGCCTTTGTTCCGGGCAGTGTGCTCGTAGACGGCGTGTCCCGCCCTGCTTCTTCACCGGCTACCGGGGTGACCATAGGCAGCATCGCTCCGGGCGCTTCTGTAACGGTGGCCTTTAACGTAACGGTTACGTCTCTGCCGGCTTCAGGTGTACTGAACAATCAGTCATCCGTCAGCTTCACTTCCGGCGCCCTGTCCAGTGTAGCCTTCTCGAACATTGTGACCACTCCGGTCTTCCAGCCGGTTATCGCTGCTGCCAAGAGCTCGAGCTCTCAGAATGCCACGGTAGGCGATACCATTGTCTACACCGTCAATGTCAGCAATTCAGGGAACTATGCGGCATCGGCCACGCTGACTGATACTATTCCCGCAGGTACAACTCTGGTTCCGAACAGTGTACTGATTAACGGCTTCCCTGCTCCGGGTGCAGATCCCGCTACCGGAATCCCTCTGGGCAGTGTTGCAGCTGGTGCATCACTGACCGTAGTATTCTCTGTAGTGATCGACACGCTGCCAGCCAGCCAGCAGCTCAGCAATCAGGCCATTATCGCCTTCAACTATACGCTGCCTGACGGACGCGTCTTCAATCAGTCGGCCAGCTCGAACATCAATCTGATTCCGGTATCGTCGCCGGATGTCCTGGTTGCAAAGAGTACTACTGTAGTCGATGCAGTCCCGGGGGATACCGTTACGTACAGCATCGCAGTCACCAATAACGGAATTGCACCGGTTAACAATGCAGTGCTGAGCGATCCGATTCCGGCCGATTCTTCCTTTGTAGCCGGCAGCGTGGTCGTGGACGGCACTCCGCTGCCGGGAGGCAACCCTGCGAACGGGATCTCGCTCGGCACTATCGCCCCTGGTGCAGTGGTCCAGGTCACCTTCAATATTCTCGTCAACAGTCTTCCTAATCCGGCCACACTGAACAATCAGGCTTCGGTCAGCTTCACCTCCGGGGCATTCTCCGGCGCCTCTTATTCCAACAATCTAATTACCCCGGTATTCCAGCCGATTATTGGTGTCCTGAAATCTGCGGATACCACTAATGCCACGGTTGGAGATACCGTCACTTATGCACTAAGCGTCACCAATACAGGTAATCTTGCGGCAATCGTCACCTTAACCGACTCTATCCCTGCGGGCGCTGTATTCATTCCGAACAGCGTCCTGATCAACGGCCAACCTGTTCCGGGTGCAGATCCGACTACCGGCATCAATCTTGGCACCGTTGCAGCCGGAGCTACCGTCACCATGACAGTCACCCTGCAGGTAACGGTAGCTTCCCTGCCTTCACCGCAGCAGCTGGTGAACCAGGCGGCGGCAACCTTCACCTTCACGCCGCCTGATGGACGTCTGCTCTCAGGCTCTACACTATCGAATACACTCGTCATTCCAGTCTCTTCACCGGACGTAACGGCAGTCAAGAGCACTCCGGCTGTCGATGCTGTAGTCGGCGATATCATCACCTATACTATTGCCGTAACCAACAACGGCATTGTTCCCGTCAACAATGTGGTCCTTGTTGACCCGATCCCGGCCGGCAGCCAGTTCGTTGCAGGCAGCGTAACTGTGGATGGCACTCCGCGTCCCGGTTCAAATCCGGGCACCGGTATCGTGATCGGAACGATCGCCCCGGGAGCGACCACAACGGTAACCTTCCAGGTTCAGGTCATCGTCATATGACAGACGGCTCACAGCTCCAGCCTGTCGTAAGTAATCAGTCCATGGTTCTGTACAGCTCGGCAGAGGGCACTGAATCGGTTACCTATTCCAATACCGTCAATACGCTTGTGGTGGGCCCGGTATTATTACTGCAAAAGCAAGCAGACCGCCTGAGCGCCTCCCTGGGGGAGACGCTCGTCTATACTGTGACCGCCAGGAATAGCGGCAATACCGGGGCGGTTGTCACCATCACGGATGTGCTTCCCCCAGGCGTCTCGTTTATTGCCAATAGTGTGCTTAGAGACGGAGTCCCCCTTCCGGGGGTCACTCCGTCTTCCGGCATTCCCCTTGGCCTACTCGCCGCCCATTCGGGAGTCAGTATCGCCTTCCAGGTCATTGTTATCTCGCTTCCACCTTCACTCGCGCTGCATAACAGGGCGGTTGGCACGTATTCCTTCACTACACCTGAAGGAAGAACGGTGAACGGGGAGATCCGCTCCAATCCGGTCAGTGTCTCCCTGCTGTCCTACCAGTTGTCCTCACTGCTCTCGGCCAGCACTCCCACTACCTTCATTGGGGATGTCGTCACCTATACCCTTCAACTCAGGAACGAAGGCACCCGGCCGCTGACCGGAGTCATGGCCACGCTTCCCGTTCCGGAAGGCACCTCTATCCTTCCCGGAAGTGTTATCGCTGGCAGGATTTATCAGCCTGAGGCCGACCCAGCTTCAGGCATCGGGCTGGGCTCGCTCCCTGCAGGCGCAGCCGCCGAGGTCTCCTACCGCGCTAGGGTGGCCTCGAACCCTCCAGGATCGGCGATTATGGCGAACGCGCAGATCTCTTATGAGGTCAACGACAACAGAACCTCCACCACAAGCAACACGGTTCAGATTACAGTCATCCAGCCCGGATTATCGGTAAAGCTGAAGGTTGATCTCTACAGCGCGGCGCCCGGTGACAACTTGCGGTACGAGTTCACTGTACAGAATAGCGGTAATATGGCGGTGAACGCACTGCTGACGGACGCCATTCCGCCAAGCGTACTATTCATCTGGGACAGTGTCCGTATTGACGGGGTTCCCCAGAGGGGCGTCCGCCCCGGGGACGGAATTCCGCTGGGCACCTTACGGGCAGGCGCTGTTATGGCGGTAGATTTTCTCGTATCTATTCCAGGTGCCACCGATATCCGCCAGACGCCGGCCATTCAGAATCAGGGAGTGGTCCAGTATACGTTCTCCCTGCCGGACGGGCGCAATGTCGGGCAGCTCTCCCGCTCCAATGCGGTGACCACGTTGCTGTTCACGCCCATCATTTCCATTCAGATTGAGGGCGAGCCCCCCATCGTCGAGCCTGGAGGTATCGCGGAATTCAACATTTACGTGTCCAATAGCGGGAATTATCCGGCAGAGGTCTCGGTGATCCGAATTGTACCGCAGGGTACCGTCATTAATCCCGATATCGTTACCATAAGCGCTATCGCCGTGCCCGGTACGCCATATAGCGGAACAGTTGCTCTGGGAACGCTGGAAGCGGGGCAGACCGTCACACTCACTTACTTTGTCACAATAAATGCGGATTATATGGGCAAGGATCTTCAAGGCTCCACGGCTGCCCTGTATCTGTTCACTATCGACGGACGCCGGTACTCCGGCGAAGCCCGTTCTAACACCTACAGGCTGCTCATGGAAGAAATCAGTGAATAATACAGCTCACATATCCCCCATCTCCCTGAATATACTTTAGTTACAACCTGCTGCTTCGTCTTAGTCTCCGTAGTGACATTACCGAATAACACAGTCCATGGGAGGTGGTCATCCTTGTCCCAGCCGTCCGGTCCATACGCATTTGTCGTATCCAAAGAAGACTGGTCCCTTCACCGCAAAGGCCATCAGGATCAGGAGCGTCACCAGCAAAAGGTCAGAGAAGCCATCAAGGGCAATCTGCCCGATCTGGTTACCGAGGAGAATATTATTTTGTCAGGCGGCAAGCAGATTGTGAAGGTGCCGATCCGCAGTCTGGATGAATACCGGATTATCTATAATTTCCGCAAGCAGAAGCATGTCGGACAGGGAGACGGGGACAGCCAGGTGGGGGATGTACTTGGCCGCGATTCCCAGTCGGCCCAGCCGGGCAAAGGGGATAAGGCGGGAGATCAGCCTGGGGCGGATACCGTTGAAGCTGAGGTCGATCTGGAGGATCTGGAGGATATTCTGTTCCAGGATATGGAGCTGCCCCATCTGAAGCCGAAGGATAAGGAAGAGATTGAGGTCAAATCGATTGTCTTCAACGATATCCGCAAAAAAGGCATGATGTCGAACATCGATAAAAAGCGTACACTTCTTGAGAATCTGCGGCGCAATGCCAGCAGCGGCAATCCCGGAATACACAGCATCAGCCCTGATGATCTGCGTTACAAAACCTGGGATGACATCACGGTCCCTCACTCGAATGCCGTGATTATCGCCATGATGGACACCTCAGGCAGTATGGGCACTTTTGAAAAATACTGCGCCCGCAGCTTCTTCTTCTGGATGACCCGCTTCCTGCGCCGCCAGTATGAGAAGGTGGATATTGTGTTCCTGGCCCATCATACGGAAGCCAAAGAGGTCAGCGAGCATGACTTCTTCACCCGGGGGGAGAGCGGGGGGACGATCTGCTCCTCGGCGTATCAGAAAGCACTGGAGATTATCGACAGCCGCTATCCGCCTGCCAAATACAACATCTATCCCTTCCATTTCTCGGATGGCGACAATCTGACCTCCGACAATGAGCGCTGCGTCAAGCTGATCGGCGAGCTGCTGAAGCGCAGCAACATGTTCGGCTACGGCGAGGTGAACCAGTACAACCGCAGCAGCACCCTGATGTCCGCCTACCGCCACCTGAAGCAGGAGCAGTTCATGCATTATGTGATTAAGGATAAGAAGGAAGTGTATCTGGCGCTGAAGGCTTTTTTCGGCAAAAAGGTTACTGAAGCTTAAGCAGCCTGACATTAGACTTGTCAGCCCAAGCTACCCCGGGCTATGCGCATTCTTGTTGTGAGTTCCCGCCCCGCCCTGCCGCTTATTGCGGTGTGCGGGTTTTTTTGTGCTGTCGAACTTGCACCGCATAACCCTGTTGACTATTATATCGGCAGCCGATATAATAAATGTATCGGTTGACGATATAACGATAGATGGTATAACGTCAGATGCTATAACGCCGAATGATACAAAGGAAATTCCCGGTCTGTGAAATGAGACTCAAAGATACGCGATAAGGAAGGTGATTGCATTGTCCGGCAACAATGAATACGGGGCGCTAACCGAAGGCGTCTATTATATCCTCTTGTCACTGCTCACCCCGATGCACGGCTACGGGATTATGCAGAACGTGAAGCTGCTGAGCAATCAGCGTGTGGAGCTGGGTGCAGGCACGTTATACGGGGCGTTAAGCACACTTGTGGAACGAGGCTGGATCAAGCTGCTGGCTGGCGGAGAAGATTCCCGCAAGAAGGAGTATCAGATTACGGAGCTAGGCAAATCGATCGTCCAGAGTGAAATGACAAGGCTTGACGAGTTGCTCACTAATGGAAGAAAACTAATGGGAGGCGAAGTGTAATGAGTCAGGTGGTGCGCAAATTTTTCATGGATTTCGAGAAGGAAGAAGCGTGGCTGAATGAAATGTCGGCCAAGGGATTGGCCCTGGTGGAGCATTCTTGGGCCCGTTATGTGTTCGAAGAGAGCGCTAAGGGGGAGTATATTTACCGGATTGAGCTGCTGGAGAAGGACCCGAAGGAGGCGGCAGGCTACTTGCAATTCATGGAGGAGACCGGAGCCGAGCGGGTGCCGTCCGGGACCCCTACCAAGGCCAATCGTGCCTTCATGAACCAACGCTGGGTGTTCTTCAGAAGGAAGGCCTCGGAAGGCCCCTTCCAGATCTATACCGATGCAGATTCCAAGATCAAGCACTATCAGAGAATCTATAAAGTCTATCTGTCCCTCGCGTTCATGGAGCTGATCATCGGCTCTTTAAATCTCATGCTGATTATGCTTAATACTCCTTCTAACATCTACAAAATCAACCTCGTCGTGGGAGTGTCCGTTATCATTCTGGGCCTGTTCTTCATCTGGCTCAGCCTGCCTATCCGCCGCAAGATCGCGCGGCTGCAGCAGGAGAAGCTGATTCGGGAGTGAGGCGGGAGCGAGGAATAAATATACAAAGGGAGACCCGCAGGTCATGTAATAGCTCCTGCAAGGTCTCCTCTTAATGATTCAGACGCTACTTGACAACCTCTCTGCCAAGCGCAACTCCTTCATTTGAATCAATATACCATTTATCCTTACTTTTAACTACAGAGGTAAGTGAGTAGAACCGCTCCTTAAACTTCGATGGATCGTTGTTAGCTTGAAGTGTATAGATTGAATAGACAACTGCTTTCTTTGCCGAAAAAGAGACAATGACCACCTGTTCTTGCGTATATTCTATATCATATTTTCGATTCGACCATTCCCGGAGCTCTCTGATCTCCTGTTCGTAGTCAGTAGTCTTGTTGGCAGGGTCCTGCAGCGCCAGTTCCGCCTCTACATCTTTGTCATTTATAGCTTTACTATACGCAGCGAGCAACTCGCGAATGGCCATTTTATCTGCGGCCGAAACACTTACCTCTTTATTAATCAATGAAGTATAGTTTAGATAGTCTGTATCATTGATTTCTATATTATGTATCATCCAACTGGCATCGGGCTTATGCTCCATTTCTAAGGTTACATGGTCAACCCGGTCCAGGAGCTCAGTTTCTGTCTTACGAAAGGAGACATCAGCAAGCATTACTGTATACTCTCCCCACGATTTCATTTCAAATTTGTCGATCGACTTAAAGCCATCCAAAGTCTGATAATGGGCTTTAATTAGTGCCTGTATTTTTTTCAGATCCGCCTTTTTAGGCTTGCCTTGCAGATCCTCGTATACTTTAACTAATTTATTCGTCTTATCATAGTCAGCATTGATATAGTTAGTCTCCTCGAACAAAGAGAGCGTAACCAGGGCATCCGCACCCGAACCAATGACCATCGGAATGTTCGAATTATGGGTGTACAGAGAACCGTTTACGAATGTTTTTTTCGTTTTGAGATCAACTTTAAAAGAAGCATCCTCTGAGGTAGCTGTAATTTGCTTGCTGTCAGCATCATACTTGAACTTAAAGCCCAAAGCCTGCACCACACTGCGGAATTCGACATACACACTTCCTCCTTGAACCACCGTAGCCGCACGCGGATGAATTTCCTTATTTTGCACATATACACGCATTCCCTTTGCAGTCTGCGCCGCTGTTGCAGCGGATACTGTATTCGCAGTCGTTGCAACCCCAAGCAGAGTAATCAGCAGGAGTAACAACACATTAGCCATATGTATTTTTTTCTTCAATTTCCTTATTCCCCTTCGATAGATATAGTTTGTATTTCCCAAGTTTATATTTCGCTCCGTTCCATTGTATTCCCTTTATTTGCAATCTATCACATAACAACATCATCCTATGGGGAATAAACGCAACCACAGTAGCAACAAGTGGAATAATGCGGCTTAATTCTTCAGTTCCTAACGGTTATAGAGAAACAATTGGAAAAACAGCATCTGCTAATGCCGGAATCCACACTATTGGCGAATATTCGAAGATTTAAGTGTTGTTTATCCAACTCTTGCCGCAGAATTGCCCAACGTTTGATTAGCAAGTGCCTAAATTCCAACTATTCCCTCATCAACAAAGCCGAAGCGGCTGTCTGTCACCTCCCTTTCCCCCACCAGACTAAGCTCATACTCTATCGCAAAAACAAGCCTCTCCCGGAATTGGGAGAGGCTTGTTACAATGATTCACTCGCTTCGCATCAGGCTAACGCCCGCTTACTGCACCTTCTCGCGGTCCTTGCCCTTGTCGGATTCCCCGGCGTTCTTATTCGCGGCCTCGCGGTCCTGCATCATCTCGTCTACTGACTTCACCTTGAGCCGGGCGGCGCCTTCGTTGCCGGCATTCGTCGGGATCAGATCACCGGAGGCGAGGCGTTCCTTCGCTTCTGCAATAGCTGCGCTGTACTGCGGCAGCCACTGTTCTCCGGCCACCAGCATCTCATCGACCATCTGCCAGATTTCCTTCGGGTTGCAGACGGCGCCGACCAGCGGGTCCATCATGAATGCCTGGCGCAGCAGCTTGTCGTCCCCATGCACAGCCGCTTCTACCGCCAGTCGCTGCACGGAGATGCTGACGTTGCAGACCGCCGCCGGTCCAAGCGGCAGGTCACCGACCAGCGGCATCGAGATGCCATTGCGGTCCACGTAGCCCGGCGCTTCAATAATAGCATCATCCGGCAGATTGGAGATGACGCCGTTATTCACCATGTTGAAGTGGCCTCTGTACACGCGCCCGGTCTCCAGCCCTTCGATGATATACGAGCCGTGCTCCTCGCCGCGCTTCTCCGGGATGTACTCCAGCGCCGGGTCTTTCATCCAGTTCGGGAAGTCCGTCTCGAACCAGTTGCGGCCTTCCGTGCATACCCGCAGGTAACCACCTGTCTCTCCGTTAATCCATACGCCCAGATCGATCCAGTCCATGATTTCACTCGGGCGCTTGCGGTACCAGGGTACATATTCGCTCAGGTGACCGTTCGATTCCGTGCTGTAATAGCCGAAGCGGCGGAGTATATCAATCCGTACCTTCTCGGTACGGCTGTACTCAGGGTGCTTCTCGAAAGCCTCGAGCAGACCTGCCGTCAGATCCTTGCCTTCATGCTTCGCAGAGATGTACCAGGTCTGGTGATTGATTCCGGCGCAGATAATATCCACCTGCGACTTCTCCAGGCCGTACACCTGAGCGATTTGCTGATGTCCATGCTGTACGCCATGGCAAAGCCCGATCGTCCGTACACCGCCGTATTTATTACAGGCCCAGGTCAGCATAGCCATCGGATTCGAGTAGTTCAACAGCAATACATCCGGCGCAGCTGTCTCACGGATATCACGGCAGATCTCCAGCATCTCCGCAATCCCGCGCTGCCCGTACATAATCCCGCCTGCGCACAGCGTATCTCCTACACACTGATCCACGCCATACTTCAGCGGAATATCCACATCGGTAGCGAAGGCCTCAAGCCCCCCCATACGAATAGTACAAAATACGTACTTGGCCCCCTTGAGCGCTTCCCTGCGGTCCGTAGTGGAAGAGATGGTGATATCCAGACCATTCTCCTTAATATCCCGCTGGCACAGCTCAGTGACCATGTCCAGGTTATGGCTGTTTATATCCATGAACGAAACTTCGATATTACGGAATTCCGGCACAGTCAGCAGGTCACGCAGCAGTCCGCGGGTGAATCCGATACTGCCTGCCCCGATAAAGGTTACTTTAAAAGACATAATAATCATCCTCCGGCAATGAATTATTGACTCCTGACCATTGTAACAAGGGGACTGCCGGAAGCGTAACCAATATCATGACCATTTTGCGGGTAACCTGTCAACAATCCTAACTCTCTGCATACCATACCCATCCCTGGTTGAACACGAAACTATCCTTCACTCCAGTAGTGGCGTTCGATAGAGTTGCGGTATTCGATAGGAGTACAGCCTGAATACTTCTTGAATAGCAGATGAAAATACTGCCTGCTGCTGATCCCCACATAGTCGGCAATCTCCGCTACCGGAATCTCCCCCTGACCCAGCAGCATCCGGGCCTTCTCCATACGCAGCTGGTTCAGGTAGTCCGTCAGGGTCTGCCCTGTGTGCGTCCGGAAGATGCGGTGCAGATAACCCGGGTGAACATTCACGGAGAGCGCAACCTCCTTAACCTGAATGCTCCGGTCATAATTCTGATGCAGGAACTCGATGGCCCGCCGCACATAGAGCTGTGAGGGCTGCTGGCTGGACGGGAGCGACTCCATGCGCAGCCGGGCCAGACGCAGCAGCAGCTCCGCAAAGAGCAGATGCACCATGCTGCTCCCCTTCCGCCCGCGCTGATCCAGCTCCAGCACCAGCGCCTTCAACACATGGAAGACCTCCTCCTGATCGGACAACACCAGACTATCGAACGGATGCCGCAGCAGCTCTGCCAACACCTCCTCCTCCCGGGCCAAGCTGCCAATGGACGGAACTACGCCCCCATATTCGGTAAAAGCAAATTCCACATTTAGCATCCGGCAGGAGGAGCCCTCTTCCACAATCAGCCGGTGCGGCACCTCCGCATCCAGCAGAATCATCTCTCCCCGCTTCAGCCGGAAGGGCGTATCGCCGCCCGCTTCATCCCGCACCTCCACTACACAGCTGCCCGAGATAAGATACATGATCTCCGTGGAGTTGTGATGATGGTAAGCCATCGTATAATTGCTCCATTGCTTATAATAGTAAGCCAGAAAGTGCGGGCTATAATCCCGCTCCAGCAATCCCTGCTCAAAAAGACTCCCGTTCATCTCCGCCACACCGCCCGCCTCCCCTCTGCCAGTATCGATAGCACAAGTGTATCGCTTGAGCGCAGGCAGGACAAGCAGCGGGTTAACCCCTCCGGCCCGGATGCCTCCTCCCAACACATTGTGATCGGTTTTCCGATTACATTCGGCCCAGGTTCCCCGGCGCAAAAAAAGAGCAGAAGGCCCGCGCCCTCTGCTCCCGTTCATCATCTTCAATGAATCTTTGTCAATATTCCATCCACCAGACTGTACACCCCGCCGCCCTCTATCTCTTCGGGCTGTCCATTCAGCAGGTAAATGCCGGTCTCTTCGTCAATTCCGTAATTCGGCAGCTCACCGAGGGTACGGACCGCTGTCCGTAAATGCTCCTCCTCATCCCACTGGGTGAAATGGACGGATAGCAGCAGATCAGGAATCAGATTGAGGCCCTTGCGGTGTTTGAATTGTCTGCTCTCATTATCCTTGGCGGAAATTACACAGCGCTCCGGGCTAATCAAGGCTCCTGCCGAGAAGCCGGTAACCGGCACACCGGACTCATACCGCTGCCGGATCACCTCACCGATAGCGGTATCCACAATGAGGTCGGCATACAGATCCGTATCCCCGCCTCCGATAAAGATCCCGCCGCAAGCCCGCAGACTCTCCATAGCTGTCTCCACCGCTGTGGATTTCAGCGGCAAATAACGGATCTCGGATATCCCCGCGTCAACCAGTGGCTGCATGCAAGCAGCCATATAGTCCGGCCAGTCTTCGCCTTCTTCAAATAATACAGCGACTGGTCCTGCTGCCATCACGCTTACGAACCTTCGTGCCAGACCACGGGTAAACGGCGGACCTCCGCCGTTCAGAAATAAATGTTTGTCCATGACATCACCTTCAGTATTCAGGATATCCTGCATCTAACCTCATCCATCTTATAGAAAAGCGCAGGTTCCCGCAATACACTTCCACACCCGCTCCCCCTTCATCCTTTTATCTCATCAGCCCCTCAGAACTGCTTCAAGGCCGCACCCGTTATTCGTACATACATTGTCTAATTACTATTTCCTATCCCTTGCTTGCCCCCGCCGTCAGGCCGTCAACCAGCAGACGCTGCAGGAAGGCGAAGAGAATCATTATGGGTACAGAGATCAGCACGGCGCCCGCCGCGAACAGCGTGAAGTTGGAATTCTGCATCGTATTGACCATATCCCACATCCCCACGGCGACCGTCCAGTTCTCCTTGGTCCGCAGAATCAGCTTGGCGAAGATGAAATCGACCCACGGGCCGACAAACAGGGTCAGCGCGATATAAGTGATCATCGGACGGGATAAAGGCAGAATAATCCGGGTAAAAATCCCGAAGTTGCTCGCCCCGTCAATCCGCGCGGCTTCATCCAGCGAACGCGGAATCGTGTCCAGGAAGCCCTTGGCGATCAGCGTCCCTCCGAGCGGTGCTCCGGCTGCATAGACGATAATGAGCGCCAGATGAGTATCCAGCAGATTGAACTCCTTCAGCAGCAGATAGATGGCAATCATGCTCATGAAGCCCGGGAACATCCCGAGAATCAGCAGTGTGGACATGGTGGTCTTACGGCTTTTGAACCGGAACCGGGATAAGGCATAGCTGGTCAACAGTGTCAGCACCACCCCGATCAGCATCGAGAACACCGCAATCTTAAGCGTATTCCCATACCAGGTTCCAAACATATAGACCGGTGAGGTGAACAGCTCCTTATAGTGGGCGAGGGTGAATGTCTCGGGAATCAGCGTCTTGCTGTACAGGGATTTACCCGGACGGAAGGAGGCAAGCAGGATCCAGAGTGCCGGATAGATTGCAGCAATCGCCAGTGCGACCAGAACAATGTAGCTTAAGCCCAGACGAATAAAGTTGACAGCTTTGCGTCCGATGATCATTGAATCATGTCCTCCTCTTGGAACGATTTGGTCCGGCGGTAATTGTACAGGGAGAACCCGGCAACAATGACGAACAGGATAATGCCGATCGCAGACGCCATATTATTCTTGTTCTGATCCAGCGTCAGCTTATACAGCCAGGTAACGAGCAGGTCCGTCGAGCCGGCGTACTGGTAGTTCCCGTTCACCGGGTTCCCTCCCGTCAGCAGGAAGATCGCATTGAAGTTGTTGATGTTACCCGCGAACTGCATAATCAGCGTAGGTGCGGTAGAGAACAGGATCATCGGCAGAGTGACAATCCGGAATTTCTGGTAATTTGTCGCGCCGTCGACTTCAGCAGCCTCATACATATCGCGGGGAATCGTGGTCAGCACCCCCATAATCAGCAGCATGGACACCGGAATACCTACCCACATGTTCACGACGATTACCGTAACTTTCGCCCAGAACGGATCAGTCAGCCAAGGCAATCCATCCAGCCCGAAAAAGCCGAGATACTGATTGATCGGGCCGAACTGCCCGTTGAACAGGTTGCGCATCAACAGGAGCGAGATCATCTGCGGAATGGCGTAAGGAATAATCAGGAGCATTCTCCACATGCCTTTGAAGCGTATGCCTTTTTGGCTGATCAGCAGGGCAACCAGCATCCCGCCGAAATAAGTAGTTACAGTCGAAAGAACCGCCCAAATAATGGTCCAGGTAAGTACACCGTAAAAGGTATGGCTCCAGGATTTCAGCACCAGCAGATTGCGGAAGGTCTCGAACCCTACCCAGTCTACAAGCTTCGCCGGAGGAATGTGGTTCGGTGCAGCATAGTTGGTAAAGGCCAGCATGATCATAAAGATGATCGGCATAATGGTGAAGAACAGAATGCCCATACCCGGGAGCAGCAGGAAGCTCTGGGCGAATTTATAATCGAGGATATAACGTACAGATTGTTTAAATGTATTGGACGGACGGCCGTTTTCGCGTTCTGCTCCGATTTTATAGGCATCCCTAATATTCATATACCAGACGATCAGGAATAACACAAAGAACAGCAGGGTGATCAGGCTTTCAATCAGAATGACGATGGAATGGTCCCCGGGAACCATTTTGGCAATCCCCTTTACCTTTTCCAGACGGCTTGGAGATTCCCCGAGCGTAGTAATCCCCCAGAAGGCTCTTCCCAGATTGCTAATGAAATAGATAAGTGCCACAGCTTCTACAGCTATGAACATGAGCCCTTTGATGAATTGGCGGTTATATATTTGCCCGAGTCCCATAAAAATGGCCGACAGTATTCCAGCTCTCGCTTTGTGTCGCTGCATTTCCCTTCCGTTCTCCTCTCCGTGCGGAATTCAAGGAAACTGCCCGCCGCAGGCTATGCGGCGGGCAACTCTAATTCCACGGTAAGCTGTTGATTGTGTAGTTACTGGGCAGAAGCCCCGTTGTTCAGGTCTTTAATCTGCTCTACGGCTTTGTCCATGGCTGCCTTCGGATCAGTATTGTTATCCCAGATGGCCGGAAGTGCAGCATTCACCGGGCTCCAGACGTTCCCCATCTCAGGAATCGAAGGCATCGGCTGGGAGTTCTTCGCCTGTTCTGCGAACGCGGATACGAACTCGTCACCCGTAATCTGCGGATCTTTCAGCGCTTCGAGGTTCGTCGGCACGGAGCCGACCAGCTTGTTAAGTGTCAGCTGCGAATCTTTGCCGGAAGCAAAGTGTGCATAGAGTTTAGCCGCATTCGGATACTGAGTGTAGGCGTTGACGGTGAAAATTTTGATCCCGGAGAAGGTAATGGCGGTTTTGCCGTCAATAGTAGGAACCGGAGCAATTCCGAGGTTGTCGCCCAGCGCTTCTTTATATCCGGCAAGCTCCCAAGGTCCTGTAATATCCATGGCGACATCCCCGCTGTTGAACAGGCTGCGCTTGATGTCCGGGTTGATGTCACCGCTCTTGATCGGCAGGACTTCCTTCAGCTTGGCAAATTCAGTCAGGCCTTTGATCGCACCTTCATTGTTCAGGCCGATATCGTCCTTGTCGGTACCGTCTTTGCCGAACAGGTAACCTCCGGTAGTGGCGATGAACGGATAGTTGAAGTACATGTTGCCGACTTCCCACATAATGCCGTAACGGTTCTTGGCTTTATCCGTGAACGTTTTGCTGAAGGCAATAACGTCATCGAAGGATTTCGGAGCTTCTTTGACCAGAGACTTGTTGTAGAACAGCGCATAGGTCTCCGCCGCTCTCGGATAGCCGTACAGCTCGCCGTCATAGGAAGAACCCACGATGGAAGCCTCAGTGTTCTCCGCCTTGGTCTGTTCTGCAAAAATATCATTAGGGAGCAGCAGACTGGCGCTTGCCGCCTTGCCGAGATTATCATGAGGAATGATGATGACGTCTGCAGCCAGACCGGAAGGGCCGTCCTGGGTGAGCTTGCCAACCTGATCCGGCGGGGCTACCTCTTCAATTTTGACCGGAACGTTATACTTGGCAGTGAACTGCTTCGCAACTTCTTCAGCGAACTGTCTTTCTTCCTTACTCTCCCAGATCACAAGTGAAGCGCCCTCTTCCGGGACGATCTCACCTGCTGCCGGTGCGTTGTCGCTGCCTGCCCCCGCATTATCGGTAGCTGCTGCATTATCCGCAGGAGCATTAGTCGCTGCCGCATTTCCTCCGGCATTGTTGTTTGAGCCGCACGCCGTAATTGACATTGCCATCGAGCACGCTGCGGTGAGAACCATAAGTTTTTTGAGATTCATTCCTTTTAACCCCTCCTGTGTGTGTATATCACTTGATTTGAGATGATGCTTCTTTGACTTAACGATGATGCTTCTTTGACTTAACGATGATGCTCCCTACTTTGCGCAAACGATTTCAGAGGATTCAAAAAAAATTCTACTTTCTCCAATTGCCTCTTCCGAATACGTTATACCCGGTTTAGAAAGCGCTTCATTCCTGAATCCATAATACATCAGCTAACTCGCAGTTGTAAAAACGTTTGCACATAGTAAATTCAATAGAATTCTGCCGTTTATTATGGATAATGTTACCTTTACTCTTTTTATCGCATGATTTCTTTAAATAACTTGGATATACTTCGGTTTAAAAATTATTTTCTGCATTTTTTGTCGTATTTAGACGAATATTGTTGTATAATTGCTAAATATTATCAATTTACAGACTTTGGAAATCGGTTTCCCCCTCCTAAAACTTTGTGCAACTGTTTGTACAAACCTCTTGAACCTCATTTTGTTCCGTGCTATAATCCAAACCATCATGAAACACCTCATTCTTCACCAATCTAAAGGCACTGTCCCTTCTCGGGTACAACCTCGGCGTAATTTATCCGGGGGTGTGCCTATTTGCCATGTGCAGAATCGGGTGCGTAATCTATATAAATTGAACTACTGGTTTTATGTTTTGGGATTAGCCGTGACTCCAGAGAAGTTTTGGACTTCCGGCCGCTGTTGTATTTGGATATCCTGATTAGAACCGCTCTACGCGGTAGAAATCAAAATACAAAGGCGGACGCTACCGCTCCTCCAGTTCCAAAATTCCCCTCCGCCACTTTTCCCTTAACTTAAATTTCTAAGTTCAATCTATATAGCCAAACTAAATTTAGGAGGAATTATTATGTTACTAGAAGCCGTGTATCACCGTCCCCGTCTGAACTGGTCGTATGCCTATGATCACAACACTATCCACCTGCGGCTGCGTGCCAAGAAGGGGGATCTGACTGAGGTCTTCGCCTGGGCGGGCGATAAATATGCCTGGGACACCACCAAGGAATTGATCCCGATGACCCTGTTCACTTCCGATGCGATGTTCGATTACTGGGAATGCGAATCGGTTCCGCTCTACCGCAGGCTGAAATACGGCTTCCTGCTGCAGCAGGGCAAAGAGCGCATCTGGATGACAGAGAGTGATTTCCAGAAGGAGCGTCCCGCGAACCCCAACCGACTGTTTGAATTCCCCTACATAAGCCGCGGTGATGTCTTCACGCCTCCGGCTTGGGTCAAGGATGCGGTGTTTTATCAGATTTTCCCGGAACGGTTCGCTAACGGCAATCCCGGCATAAGCCCTGCTAATGTGGAGCCTTGGGGCGGAACCCCCCGGCCGGATAATTTCTTCGGCGGAGATCTGCAGGGTGTCATAGATCATCTCGACCATCTGACGGAGCTGGGCATTACGGGCATTTATTTCACACCGGTCTTCACTGCCACCACCAATCACAAATATGACACGGAGGACTATATGCAGGTCGATCCGCATTTCGGTGATGTGGACACGCTGAAAAGATTGGTCGATGCTTGTCATGAGCGCGGCATCCGTGTGCTGCTGGACGCGGTCTTCAACCATGCGGGCCGTACCTTCGCCCCGTTCGTGGATGTGCTGGAGAAGGGCGAGGATTCGGAATATAAGAACTGGTTCCATATCCGGGAATATCCGCTCCAGGTCGTGAACAATATCCCGACTTACGATGCCTTCGCCTTCGAGCCGCTGATGCCGAAGCTGAACACGGAGCATCCTGAGGTGAAGGAGTATCTGCTGAAGGTCGCCGAATATTGGATCAAGGAGGTCGGCATCGACGGCTGGCGTCTGGATGTAGCCAACGAGGTGGATCACGAATTCTGGCGCGATTTCCGCAAAGTCGTGAAGCGTGCCAATCCCGAGGCTTATATTCTGGGCGAGATCTGGCATGAATCAGCCCCTTGGCTGGAAGGCGACAAATTCGATGCCGTCATGAACTACCCGTTCACAGACGCGGTGCTTGACTTCTTCGTCTACGGAACGCTGGATGCGGAAGGCTTCGCCCATTCGATCGGCAGACAGCTGTCCCGGTATCCGCTCCAGGCCAGTGAGGTCGCCTTCAATCTGCTGGACAGCCATGATACTGCGCGTCTGCTGACTGTAGCCGAGGGCGATAAGAACGTCATGAAGCTGGCTGCACTGTTCCAGTTCACCTTCATGGGCACGCCCTGCATTTACTACGGGGACGAGATCGGAATGGATGGCGGAGGCGACCCGGACTGCCGTAAATGTATGGAGTGGGACCCGGAGCGGCAGGACCGCGATTTATTCAACTTTTACCGTAAGCTGATTGAGATCCGCGGCAGCCATCCGGCGCTGCGCACCGGACGCTTCACCTTCCTTGAAGCCTCAGCCGGGGGCAGCAAGCTGGCCTACGAGCGCAGTCTGGGTGATGATCTGATTATCGTACTGATTAATACGGAGGAGACGGTGCAGACCTTCCGGCTGGACGTTCAGGAACGCAATTGGGAGAACCTGTGGACCGGCGAAGCGATCCATGCCGAACGCGGCAAGCTGTCATTGAGGCTGCCGGCATACGGCTTCGCCGTACTTCAGGCCAATATGACCTAAACTCTGATCGGTTTCTTTATGGGCTGATTCAGAACATTTTAGCGCAAACGTTTGTAGAATGAAATAGAGCTACTACTTAGTACAGGACACAATAGAATCATTCTGTTGTGTCCTCTATATAATGAGTATTTATAGGTGTCTGCTGAAATTTTCGAACCAGCTAATCTTCCGGAGAAGTAATGTTCAACTGCTTACTTTTTAGAGATTGATAAGACAAACTCTACTCTATTTGCACTAATTTTGCACAAAATCCCCTTGTTCATTGCACAGATTTGCATACCCCTCTGCTCCACTTCCAGATTCACAATAGCTTAAGCCGTATCGCTGTGTAGTGCTCAGAACGTAGAAGCCACGGGGATTACTCCCTATGCAAGGTTTCACTATTTACAATCATCCCCGCTTCGATTAATATTACTGTGTAAAGCAAACGGTTCCATTAGGAGGTTTCTATGACAGTTACCATTAAGGACGTTGCCAAGAAAGCGGGGGTCTCACCCTCCACGGTGTCCCGGGTGTTGTCAGGCCATCCCAGAATCAGCTTAGAAACTTCCCGTAAGGTCAAAGTGATTATGGAAGAAATGGGCTACACCCCGAATATGATGGCCAAAAGTCTGGTATCCAAGACCACTAACAGCATCTGCATCATTCTTCCGAAACCGGCTGAAGAGCTGTTCTCCAATTTGTTTTTTATGGAATTAATCCGCGGGATCGTCACTCAGTCCAGCCGTTCCGGCTATGATGTGCTGATCAGCTCCGGAGCGAACGAGAAGGAGGAGCTTGAAGCTGTCTCCCGTCTGCTCAAGGGACGCCGCGTTGACGGCGTTATTCTGCTGTATTCCCGTAAAGACGATGCGGTGATCGATTTCCTGCAGTCGGGCGGTTATCCCTTTGTCCTGGTGGGACGGAGCGACCGCTACGAGGATATTCTGTCAGTGGACAATGATAATATCATGGCCGCCTATGATGCGACGAATCATCTCATCTCCATGGGGCATGAACGCATTGGCTTCGTCAGCGGGCCGCCGAACCTCATCGTCTCGCGCGACCGGCTGGAGGGTTACCGCAAGGCCATGCAGGGCAAGGGTCTGGAAATGAAGGATGAATGGATCGTTGAAGGCGAATTCCTGCAGGACAGCGGCTATAGGGCGATGTCCTTCTTCATGAATCTTCCGAACCGTCCGACAGCGCTTGTCGCGGTGGATGATATGGTCTCCTTCGGCGTACTCCGCGGATTGAACGAGCTGAAGTACAAGGTCCCTGAGGATCTGGCGATTGTCAGCTTCAACAATATCCCGCTCTCCGAGCTGTCCAGCCCTCCGATCAGCAGTATTGATATCGGGATTTATCATCTTGGCTATACGGCCTCTCAGGTACTGATTCAGAACATTCAGAAGCCGGATAATCAGGACGGATATACGAATCGTTTTGTCATTCCCCACCGTCTAATCGTACGGGAGTCCTCTATGCATGCTCCGGGAAATTAAGGCATGTACAAGAAAATGAATGAAGCAGAGTTACGCTTCATTTATTTTTTGGAACTTTGTACAAACGTTTGCGCTAATGTATGCAGTGGTGTTAATTAATCATATTAGGAGGTTCAACATGTCAGATATCAAAGCCTGCCTGTTCGATCTGGACGGTGTTCTCGTGGACACTGCCCGGTATCACTATATTGCCTGGAGGGAGCTGGCCGAAGAGCTTGGATTTGTCTTCACAGAGCAGGATAATGAGCGGCTCAAGGGGGTCAGCCGGGCCGCTTCGCTGAATATTCTGCTGGAGATCGGCGGCATCACACTTGGTGAAGACGAGAAAGCCCGGCTGGCCGAGCAGAAGAATAACCGCTATGTCGAGTATATCGCCAAGATGGACAGCTCGGAGATTCTGCCCGGCGCCCTGGACTTTCTGCAGGAATGCCGGACCGCCGGCATCAAGGTAGCCCTCGGCTCCGCCAGCAAGAACGCCATGACCATCCTGAACAATACCGGCCTGACCCCATACTTCGATGCCATCATCGACGGCACGCATACCAGCGCGGCCAAGCCGGACCCGGAGGTCTTCCTGCTGGGCGCGAAGGCTCTGGACACCGCTCCCGCTCAATGCGTCGTCTTCGAGGATGCCGCTGCCGGTATCCTGGCCGCTTCCCGTGCCGGTATGCGCAGCGTGGGCATAGGCTCACCCGAGACGCTAGGCGGAGCCACACTAGTTGTCCCTTCCCTGCGGCAGCTCACTGTTGCCACGCTGAAGGAATCTTTTGCCACTGTATGACGAATAGTAACAGAGCCTGAGCCTAGCCGTGAGCCCTTCCGCTCCAGCGGCATCTCTAGTCCGCCGGACAGCCTAACTGTACTTTGTACAACTATATTGCCAATCATCAGCAGATCATCAGTCAGATCGGATGCTGCACTTGCATCTTCTACCCTACCCTCAGGAAAAGAACTGAAGGTAGTTATTAAACTCATGGGGATGAAGCTGCGGAGTGAAAGTTTGGAGCTGTAGGAGCGTTAGCGACCACCTGAAAGCTTTCCGTAGGAAAGCTCGCATCGGAAGCATATGCTTGAATCAGATTTCATCCGCTGAGAACCACTTCAATAAAGAAATCTGATTATAACAGCGGCCGGAAGCCCAAACCTTTCGCGCAGCGGCGATGTAGTCCCCATAATTTTATTACGAGGTTCAGTTCATTTCCCATCCCCCCTTAAAGGAGCCAAAATCATGAAACAATACTTAACAATCAACGAATGGTCCATTATCGAAGAGTCCTTTGATTCGCAGACCCAGGAAATATCCGAAAGCGTATTTAGTATCGGGAACGGATACATGGGCGGGAGAGCCAACTTCGAGGAGCAGTACAGCGGACCCAGCCTGCAAGGCAGCTATATGGCCGGCGTCTATTACCCTGACAAGACACGGGTCGGCTGGTGGAAGAACGGGTACCCGGAGTATTTTGCCAAAGTGCTGAACAGCACCAACTGGATCGGAATTAACATCGAGCTGGACGGAACCCCGCTGGATCTGGCTACCTGCACAGTTACAGAGTTCCGCCGCGTACTCAATATGAAGGAAGGCACGCTCTCACGCAGCTTCACCGCAACCACCCAGGATGGCAAAATCGTTAAGGTAGAGAGCATCCGCATCGTCAGCATGGTCCGTCAGGAGATCGGGGCGATCCGCTATTCGCTCACTCCGCTCAATTTTGCAGGGAATATTACCGTAACCCCCTACCTGGACGGCGATATCAAGAACAAGGACTCCAACTATGACGAGAAGTTCTGGAACGAAGTGGAGAAGAAGGCAGGACCAGAAGGCGGACATTTGACCCTGAAGACCAAAAAGCTTGATTTCCATGTCACCTCCGCCTTCGTCTTCGACATTCTGCTGAATGGGGAGCCGGTTGCGGCCGAAGCAGAGGTGCTGGAGCAGGACAAATATGTGGGCAGTACAGTGAATGTTCCGGTACAATCCGGCGATCAGCTGGTTATTTATAAGTATGCTGCGAATGTGACCTCTCGCAATTACGGGCTGGGACAGCTCGTGGATGCCGCATCGGCTGCACTTCAGAGTGCGCGGGAGGCGGGGTTTGTGGCGCTTTTGACAGAACAGGCTGCGGCTTGGGGCGACAAGTGGAAAGAGAGCGACATTATTATCGAGGGTGATGTGTCGGCGCAGCAGGCGATCCGGTTCAATATTTTCCAGCTGAATCAGACGTATACGGGCGAGGATGACCGGCTCAACATCGGACCGAAGGGCTTCACCGGGGAAAAATACGGCGGCAGCACCTACTGGGATACGGAAGCTTATTGTGTGCCGTTCTATCTCAGTACCGCCGACTCCGCGATTGCCCGCAATCTGCTGATCTACCGCTACAAGCACCTGGAGAAGGCTAAGGAGAACGCCCGTAAGCTCGGCTACCGCAAAGGCGCGCTCTACCCGATGGTTACGATGAACGGTGAGGAGTGCCACAACGAGTGGGAGATTACATTCGAGGAGATTCACCGCAACGGCGCGATTGCCTATGCCATCTATAACTATGTGAATTATACCGGCGACAAGGCTTATCTGGGTCAATACGGCCTGGAGGTGCTGGTGGAAATTGCGCGCTTCTGGGAGGAGCGTGTGAACTATGTGGCGCATAAGGACAAATACGTGATGCTTGGCGTCACCGGCCCGAATGAATACGAGAATAACGTCAATAACAACTGGTACACGAACCGGATGGCCGCCTGGACGATGGAATACACGCTTGAGGCTCTGGCCTATGTGCAGGAGAATGAGGGTTCGCGTTACGCTGAGCTGGCCGACAAGCTGGAGCTGCTGGAGAGCGAAACGGCCAAGTGGAGTGAGATTATCGCCAAAATGTACTATCCGACTGACGAGGAACGCGGCATCTTCCTCCAGCAGGACGGCTTCCTTGACAAGGAGATCATTCAGGTCAAGGATGTGCTGCCGGAGAACCTGCCGCTGAACCAGAAATGGTCATGGGACCGGATTCTGCGCTCGTGCTTCATCAAGCAGGCAGATGTGCTTCAGGGACTTTACTTCCTCGGCGACCGCTATGATCTGGACACCAAGAAGCGCAACTTCGACTTTTACGAGCCGATCACCGTGCATGAGTCCTCCCTCTCCCCTTGCATCCATTCCATTCTGGCCAGTGAGCTGGGCTACAAGGAGAAGGCGTATGAGATGTACCTGCGGACCTCACGCCTGGATCTCGACAATTACAATAACGATACGGAGGACGGCTGCCATACAACCAGCATGGCGGGTACATGGATGTCCGTTGTTCATGGCTTCGGCGGACTTCGCGTGCTGAACGACCGGCTGGTTCTGAACCCGTCTAACCCGGGACACTGGACCTCTTATTCGTTCAAAATCATGTTCCGCGGCTCCCGGCTAAAAGTGACGGTAACCGATGCACAGGTTACCGTCAGCAACGAAACCGAGGTTCCAGCCTCCCTCACCATTCACGGCAAGGAGTATACGGTGAACGGACTAGGCACTGTCAGTGCCGGGGGCGCTTCTGTCACGGTGTAAGCTTATCAGCCCCGAAGATGCATGGCTTCTTCGGGACTTTTTTTAATAAGAGCTCCACTAATTCTGCCAAATCATCAATGACTGCATCCGCTTCGGCCACTGTGACAAACTGTTGATTCCATTTCCAGACGGCCTTCATTCCCGCTTCGCGGCTTGCCCGAATATCGTTATCCGGATGATCGCCAACAAAAAGAGCATTGCCCGCGTCTACACCTAATCTTGTTAATGCACGATGAAAGATGGCCGGATCTGGTTTACGGAGTCCCTCCCATTCGGAGATAAGCACCTCATCGAATAAATGCCCGATGTTCAAGGCCTTGAAATTATCGTATTGAAATTGACCATAACCGTTCGAGATTAACGCAATCTTCAGATCATGATTCTTCAGTTCAGTAAGCATACTTAATAAATTCGGGAAACCTGTACAGTGTTGCTGGAAGTTGTATAAGTAATCATCCAATAGCAAGTTCCAGTCCAGCTTCGAGATAGAGAACTCTTGTAAGATCTGTTGATATACTTTGTCCTTCCACAGGTAGCCGTGATTATCAAGTTCAATGAAACGATGAATAAACAGATCGTGATTAATGGTCTGAAGCTCCGGGTAACGCCTGTATTGATCTTGTACGAACTTTAACAGGGATGTATCCCGGTCTAGCAATGTTCCATCCAAATCAAAAAGAACCGCTTGAATTGTCAATCCAATCCCTCCATTCCCTTGCAACCTATAAACCTAATATACCATGGTAATGGAGCTACATTTGCGAAAAGAACCTTTTGGAAAGAAGCCGTAGTCTACCAGATCTGCCCGCGCTACACCGAGATTAATATGCAGCAGGCTGGCTGATCCGGACTCGGTATTTTATTATTATCAGGAATTGATTCGTCTGCGTAAGCAGCATCCCATTATGGTCTATGCCGATTATGAGCTGCTGTTGCCGGAGCATGAATATATCTATGCCTATACCCGCACCCTGGAAGGTGAAAAGTGGCTAATCCTAGAGCCTGCCGGATCGGGTAGTCTAACGAATGCTGACAAACCCCTTCAAATATGACATTATAGGTGGATAGGACGCAGGCGGAACCCTGTCATTAATGAGCAGAGAATAACAGGAACATCTGTTCGGTGTTATGATAGGATGATATCAGAAGGAGATGGGGAGCTTGGAATGGCTGATCCGAATGAAGCATGCACTGGACTATATGGAGCTGAACATGACTGAAACTTTGCGTATCGAGGAAGTGGCTGAGGTAGCTTATGTCTCACCGTTCCACTTCCAGCGCATGTTCAGCATGCTGACCGGCTTCTCCGTAGCCGACTATATCCGCAAGCGCAGACTGACGCTGGCCGCCCAGGAGCTGGCCGTATCCAAGATCCGTGTACTGGATGTGGCGCTGAAATACGGATATGACTCGCCGGAGTCCTTCGCCAAGGCGTTCCGCAAAGCCCATGGGATTCCCCCTTCAGCAGCGCGTAAGTCTGGCGTCCAGCTCAAAGCCTTTCCCCGAATCTCGTTCCACCTATCATTGAAGGGAGATCAGGACATGGACTACAAAATCGTGGATAAACCAGCTTTTACCGTCATCGGCAAATCAATGGAGGTAACTACCCGTGACGGGGAGAATTTCCGCAGAATCCCGCAGTTCTGGGACGAATGCAATGAGGACGGCACTTCCGACAAGCTGATTGAGCTTAGTGCCTCCCGCGAATGGCTTGGCATCTGCACGGATATGGATATGAAAAAGGAACAGCTTACCTACTGGATCGGTGTCGAAGGTACTCCGCAGGCAGATGCTCAAGGGTATGAGACCACTGTCGTTCCGGCCGCCAGTTGGGCCGTCTTCCGCTCTGAGGGGGCGCTGCCGGGCGCGATTCAGACGGTCTGGCAGCGGATCTACCAGGAATGGTTCCCGGGAACCGGCTATGAGCATACCGGCGGACCTGAGATTGAGCTATACCCGCCCGGCGATACGTCAGCTGAGGATTATGTGTGTGAAGTATGGATTCCGGTGATGAAAAAATAAGAATCAAGGCTGGATGTAGTATCCTGGAACAGCTTCGCTGTCTGCATGGGCGGTGGAGCTGTTTTTTTTGTTTTGAGATTCTTCCCAAGCTTGGTATAATAAACAGATTATAGTTTTCTTAATCTAGTGTATTCTCATCCGAGATCGGTGAAGGAGATATTCATGTCTATTGTAAAAATCTTTTCAGACAGCACTTCCGATTTGCCGCAAGGCTGGAAGGACACATATGATATCGGCATTGTGCCGTTATATGTTGTTTTTGGAGATGGTACCTTCAAGGACGGGGTCGAAATCACCCCTGAAGAGGTCTACCGCCGCGTTGCTGCGGGCGGTGCCCTGCCTAAGACTGCTGCGCCTTCCCCTGCTGATTTCATCGCCGCGTTCCAGCCGGTGATCAGCAGCGGCCATGATATTGTCTATATCAGTCTATCCTCTGCTCTATCTTCTACATATCAGAATGCACTGCTGGCAGCGGGTGAATTCCCGGAGGGCCGAGTGCATGTCGTAGATTCTGAGACCTTATGCGGCGGAATCGCGCTGCTGGTCATGAAGGCTGCACGTGCCGCAGCCGCAGGCGAGAGCGCTGCCAACATCGCAGCAATGATTACCGAAGCCCGTAACCGGGTAGAATCAGAATTCGTTGTCGATACGCTGGACTACTTATACATGGGTGGCCGCTGTTCTGGGATGCAGAACTTTATCGGCAGCCTGCTGAAGATCCGTCCGGTTCTCCGGCTGGTGGACGGAGCCATTGTCCCCGTTGCCCGCATCCGCGGCAAGAAGGAGAAGGCCGTGGAACAGATGCTCCACCATGCGCTGGCGAATGCCGCCGATATGGACAAGGAGCTGCTCATTATTGCCCATACGCTGGCAGAAGAGGATGCCAAGATGCTGGAGACCGCGCTGCGCGCGCAGACTGATGTTGAGGAAATCGCCGTCATTCATGCCGGCTGCGTCATCGGGAGTCACTGCGGACCTGCTACGGTAGGTCTGATGTATATGCGCTAGAGCGGGTGGGCCCCGCAGCTGGCATCAGGTCAGGTAGTGTTTTCGATTACATTTGGCCCACTCGCCTCACGATTGCGTAATGTGATCGGTTTTTCGATTACATTTGGCCCACGCACCACCGTACCCCCTATTGTGGTCGGTTTTTCGATTACATTTGGACTACGCGCCTGCGTGCCACCCATTGTGGTCGGTTTTTCGATTACATTCTGCCAACAAGAAACAGCAGGCCCTTCGAGGGGACCTGCTGTTTTTCTTGTGTATGCGATTGAATTAAGTTGTTGTACCGGGATATAACGGGATCAGCGGCCCCTCAACAGCATCGGCAACCAGCGTGTAGAATTGAGGGAATCCCGGGTGCTCGGCACTCTTGATTTCTTCGAAAGTACGGATATATAACCCTTGCGAAGCGACAGAGGTGAGGATATCCCCCAGCGTCCAGCTCCGCACCACCACTTGTCCTAAGCCGGAACGCTCCTCTTCAGGAAGCAGCTTGGCGAACGCAACTTCACTTTCTCTAAGCGTATCGTCAAAATAATTGCCGGTGGGATGCTGAAGCGTCTTCGTGGTCAGCCATGCCCTGGCGAACGGGTGGAAGTCGGTTAGCAGGAGTCGTCCGTCTGCCTTCAGCCGTCTGCGGACCAAGGCAAACACCGCATTCAAATCAGTGAAATAATGCAAAATCCCAAACTCCATCAGCACCACGTCAAACGTTCCCAAAGCATCTTCTTCGGGGATATTCATGACGTCTGCACAGATGTAATCCAGCTTCACCCCCGCTGCTTCCGCTACCTCGCAGGCATATAAGCGGTTCTCTTCCGAAATGTCTACAACCGTGGCTTCAGCCCCCAGAAGAGCGAAGCAAATAGCCTTCCTGCCGTGAGAGCCGAGCAGATTCAGCACCTTCAAGCCTGACGGATCGCCTGTGTACTTGAGCCAATACCGCAGCGTATGTGCGGGATCCTGCTGCAGCTGCACTGCAAGCTCCTCAGGTGAACCATGATGCTGTGTCCAAGCCTGATATGCTTTCGTCTCCCAAGCCGCCTTATTCGCACGCGACATCTGTTCCTGCATGTTACTCCCCCTTGTAAGAAGAATTTGGAAATGGCACTTTCTGATTTTACTATAATCCGCTTATAATGCAACAAGCAGAAATCCAATGGTTTGCGCTACCCATGCGTTAAAGTCGATATAACGAACAGAAATAACCCGCCCCACTGTATCTTGGGGAACGGGTTGTCTGGCTTGATAGTTGAGAATACAGGTGATTGTCCTCGATATACGAGAACACAAGTGAGCGTCAGCCCCCGGCTCCGGTTAACCCTCAGGAGAGTAACTCCGGCTCCAGCTCCGCCTCTTCCTTCATAAAAGGCAGCATGAACCGGAAGATCGATCCCCGGTCCTCCTCGCTCTCCACGAAGATCGTTCCGCCCATCAGCTCCACGAGCTGCTTACAGATGGCAAGTCCCAGTCCGGTTCCGCCGTATTTGCGGTTAATGGACGGATGCAGCTGGGAGAAGGACTGGAAGAGCAGATTCAGCTTGCTGTCGGCAATGCCTACACCGGTATCACGGACCGAGAACTCCAGCAGATATTCCGGTGAGGCAGGCAGCGGGATGTTCTTGACTGACAAGGTGACACTGCCCCGATCGGTGAATTTCAGCGCGTTGCCGACCAGATTGACGATAATCTGGCGCAGCCGGCTCGGATCGGTCGTGACGATGTCCGGCACACTGGTATCTGCCCACCAGCGCAAAGAGAGCTTCTTCTCCTCCGCCTTTGGAGTGAACAGATCAATAATGCCCTCCAGCATCTCCCGCAGATCGAAGCGTTCGGATTGCAGCGGCATCTTGCCCGCCTCCATCTTGCTGAAATCAAGGATGTCATTGAGAATCTGCAGCAGGCTGTAGCTGCTGCTGCGCAGAATCTCGGCATAGCTGCGCTGCTCCTCCCCAAGCTCGGTCTCCAGCAGCAGGTCGGCCATACCGATCATTCCGTTCATCGGCGTACGGATCTCATGGCTCATCATTGCCAGGAAATCCGACTTGGCCTGTGCGGCCCGCTCTGCCGATTCCTTGGCGCGGAGAATCTCCCGCTCGTTCGTAATATCGCTGAAGGAAATAACCACACCGCAGATCATCCCTCTGTCCAGCAGCGGAGCGATCCGGTAATTCACGAAGAAGCTGGTCCCATCCTTGCGCCAGAACACTTCATCCGCCTTGCTGCGGGTAACTCCGTCTTGCAGGGTAAGCGTGATGGGACACTCCAGCAGAGAATGGAGGGGCGCGCCTCCATGCATGTAATGGATTATCTCCATCATCGGCAGCCCGGTCAGCTCTGACGGCTCGTAGCCCAGCATCTCTGCCCCTTCACGGTTAATGAAGATGGTCCGGCCGAGGTTGTCCAGGCCGAAGATTCCGGCAGAGACGGAGTTCAGAATGAGGCTAAGCCGTTTGTCCTCGGCCATCTCGAACACGAATTCGGCCTGCGGCAGCTCCTCGTCATCCTTCGCGGCGGCCACTTCATCCGCATACGCAAAATGCTCGTCTCCTGCCTGCACATTCCGCTCAGCACCTGCCGCAAGGCTGCTGCTCATGCTCACCCAGCTATGCAGCAGACTGGACAGGGGCTGGTTCCCCGGATCATGGAGGATAGCGAATACACCGGCAATGCCTTCGTCTGTGTGAAGCGGCACATAGCGTACCGTAACCCCTGAACCGCAAGCACTTCCCGTTCCCTTGGCACTTCCAGAACTCCCAGAACTCTCAGCACTCTCAGTACTTCCAGCACCAGCACTTACCACATTTCCAGCACTGGTACTTCCCGCACTTCCAGCACCATAATTCCCCCCAGACTCAGCACCGCCGGTCCCTCTCCCCGTATCTTCATGTCCTTCCGAGGCTTCCACGGCCAGCTCGAAGCTCGATGTAATCCCGGCCAGGGCAGCTGCGAAATGAGCCTCACCGGGCGGATGCATCCGGCAATCGTTCAGTCTGCCTGCCTCCTCGGCACTTAACATCCGGTTGCTGTCCCTGTACCTTCCCTGCCTGTCCAGCACAATGATGAAGTCCGGATGATGATCGAACAACGCCCTATAAGCACTTTCACCAGATAGCGCGTTGTCCAAAATAGAAGCCCAGTCCTTAAGCATAGCCCACCTCCTCCGCTGCTCCTTCAACCCTGCTATCGTTAGCGTCCGAAGACTGCAGAAACGCTCTGATTATGTAGAATTCTCTGAATTAGTTCCTATTATAGCAAAAAAAACGTTAGCGGTCGCCAGAAAAACATAGCACTAACCAGGCTGTACAACAACAAAAACAGTGCAAATCCTTCAGGAGGACCGCACTGTCTGCTGCATTTCTAAGAGTGGACCGGCTTCGATTCCGGCAGCCTCAGCTTATATCCTGATGCTCGATCTTGCGGATGGAGAGGTAGGCAATCGCCATACCGGCCAAGGCAAGCGTGATCGAAATCCCGAACACATCCCCCATGCGGAAGCCGCCGAAGCTGTTGCCGGAGGATATCAGCGAGACGATCAACACGGCGGACACAATCGTGGCGGATACAGATTTGCGGCGCATCCCGAAGTATAACGGAATCAGCCCGATGCCTGCCGCGTATAGCGCATCCGTCCCCGCGCTGAGCAGGTGAGTAGTAATCAGCTCCCGGGTCAATGTCTCCTGAATAACATTCGGGAACACATACAAGCTTCCTGCTAGAAGGCTGCTGATGGCAATATCCGACAGCAAAATGCCGAAGAAGGTAAACAAAAAGACAATGATCAACTTGGCGGCCATGAGCATTTTGCGCGGTACCGGGTACGTGAACAACACAGTAATCGTATTGTTTTTGTATTCGTCGATGACCAGCTTGCTAAGCAACACAGAGGCGAAGACGATATAAGTCGCTTTTACAAATATGAATACTCCTTGAAAAATCTCGCCATAAGTATCGAATTCCCCATCATCCATCCCTGTAAAAATCAGCAAGATCATAGCAGTAAGAATGGCCAGATCCGCAATCAGCACGCCCTTAAGAAAAGTGAATTTACTCTTGCGCAGCTCCAGCCGGATTAACTTAAACATGGTTGACGCCCCCCATCAGTTCCACAAAATGATCCTCCAGCGAATGATGCTTCTTGCTCATACTCTCCAGCTCCACCTCTGCTGCGGACAGGGCCCGGCTCAGCTCTAGCTGCGGGATGTCTTCATAGACACGAATGGTCCGCGGGTCAAGCACCTTGTAATTGCGGAGACCCAGCTTCCCCTCCAGGACGAAGACGGCCTTCGTGCACTCGCTGGTCACCAGCTCGATATACTGGGTTTGCTGGCTCCGGATCGTATCCATTGCCACCTGCTCCACCAGCACTCCTTCACGGATTACGCCGATCGTGTCGGCAATCTGTTCGATTTCACCCAGAATGTGGCTGGAGATCAGTAGGGTCATGCCATAATCACGGCTCAGCATACGGAACACCTCGCGCAGCTCCTTGATTCCAAGCGGGTCCAGCCCGTTAATCGGTTCATCGAGGATCAGCAGCTCCGGCTTGGTCATGACCGCTCTGGCAATGCCCAGCCGCTGCTTCATCCCCAGGGAGAAATTCTTCACCGGTTTGCTGTCCACGGCTCTCAGCTTCACTAATTCGAGCGCTTCCTCTATCGCATTGGCATCATAAAAGCCCATATATTCTCCATGCAGCGCCAGATTCTCGCGGGCACTCAGCTTGTCGTAGAACACCGGGTATTCAATAATGCTGCCCATGCGCTTAAGCATATCGTAAGAGCGGTGGGTCATCTTCTCCCCGGCAAATTCAATCTCGCCCGCCGTCGGCTTCACCAGATTCGTGATCATTTTCATCACCGTTGTTTTGCCGGCGCCGTTCGGTCCCAGGAACCCGTAAATTTCACCCTGCTTAATCTCCATATTCACACTGCTAACAATTTCCTTATCCTCATAGACCTTGGTCAGATCCCATGTCCGGAGTATCGTTGTCATTTTCCGTTATCCCCTTTAGCATCGTCTTGTTCTTCCTGGTATTTATTCTACAGGGCGGAATTTGCTTTTTTCTTACTGAAATCTTACTTAATTCTTAAGAAGCTTCAGAAGGACTGTCTGGGAAAAGAGAGCGTAAATGCCGTACGCACATTCGGCTGGCTGCTCAGGGAAATAGTCCCGTTCATCTGCTCGGTCAGCCGCTTCGTAATCGTCAGTCCCAGGCCGCTGCCCTGATAGTCGCGGTTACGCGAATCCTCCAGGGTGTACAGCCGCTCGAACACCTTATCCTCGTGGCCTTCGGCGATGCCCTTGCCCCGGTCCCACACTTCTATGCAGACTCGTCCGGCGTCCGGATACAGCTTCAGCCCCAGCACTCCCCCTGCATTACCGTAGGTAATCGCGTTGGAGAGCAGATTCGTCAGAATCCGGTCCAGTGCCTCATCGTTGCCCATGATATGAAGCGGCTCTTCCGGGATCTCGATCTGCACTTCCGTGCCGCTCTCACTAAGCAGATCATAGAAGGAGAGAATATTCCGGCGGCAGATCTCGCCCAGCTCTACCCGCGAGAGCGGGATATCCCGGTCCCCCGACTCCAGCTTCGCCAGATCAAAGAACCGGTTCATCAGCACAATGACCTCACCTGCCTTGGTATGAATCGTCCGCAGCATCCGTTCCTGCTCTTCCTTGGATATCGCCTCATCATGCAGCAGCGTCTCAATATAGCCCAGCACCACCGTCAGGGGCGTCTTCAGATCATGCGACACATTCGCCAGCATTCCGCGCATGGATTGCTCCAGCTTACTCCGCTTAGCCGCTCCCTGATGATTGACATCCAGCAGCCGGTTCAGGTCGGTCAGCAGCTGCTGCACCTGCGGACTGCTGCTCATCAGCAGCAGCCGCTCATGCGATCCGCCTTCTATAATGCTCTCCAGCTTATAGTGAATGTAGTCCAACTGGCGGGCATGCTGCCGTGATTTCAAGAACTGTAACGTAGTGACCACAAGCAACAGTACAAGCAGAACCAGCAACAGAATGATCACAGCAGCACATCCCCCAGCTTGTAGCCGATCCCCCACAGCGTTTTGATATACTCCGGATGGGAGGGATCATCCTCAATTTTCTCGCGCAATCTGCGCATATGTACATTAATTACATTCTCATCGCCATAATAATCCTCTTCCCAGACTTGGCTGTAGATCTGCGCCTTGGTGAATACCCGGCCCGGACTGCTCACGAACAGCTTCAGGATGTGGAACTCCTTGGCGGTCAGCTTCAGCTCTTGCCCGTTCTTCCGCACCGAGAAATTATCCAGGTCCACACTCAGCCCGCGCAGCTCGATTCCCTTCGGCTTCTCCGGCTGTGTCTCTCCGCCATCCTGCACCCCGCTCGCGGCAGCAGCCTGGCTTCCAGATGCAGCATACCCCGCCCGGCGGATCGCCGCCTTCACCCGGGCCGCCAGTTCAATCATCGAGAACGGCTTGGTAATATAATCATCCGCGCCGAAGCCCAGCCCCAGCGCCTTGTCCACATCGCTGTCCTTCGCCGACATAATCAGCACCGGCACAAGGCTGCCGCTGCGAATCATCTGCAACACATCCGTCCCGCTGCGCTTGGGCAGCATCAAATCCAGCAATACCAGATCGTAAGTAAGGCCGCCCAGGAACTTGCTCACTGCCATGTCCCCGTCATATGCGATCTCCACCTCATAGCCCTCTTTGGTCAGATAAGAATGGACCATTTCGCTGATCGCTTCATCATCCTCGATCAGCAGCACCCTCTGTTGCATAATGAACCTCCCGTACTCCTATTTGACGCCGCCTGTAGCAGCAGGCAGCACTAAAAAACTAACACCGGCCTCTACAAGCCCGATTATATAAATCTGCTACGAGCCAAAATCGCTGATTTCGATGGCAATACCGTTCAACATATCTTTTACAAGTGACTGATTCACCTTAGAATTCATGATTGGATGGAGCTTTGTTAAAGTATACCAATGCTGCGGACGCGATTCTACTAAAAAGAGAGCTATCGGAGGACTGGCGTTACAACAGTGACCCAGTACTGCATGCAACAAAGCAGCGGCTCTCTTGTAACGGGAGAAGCGCTGCTTTGTTTTTCCAGATCATCTGCTGTATTCGTTTATTATTCCTTAGTCAAAATAATATCGAGGGGATCAACAAGCAAGCCCTCTTTAACTTTAAATTTACAATTGATTTCGATCCTCTTCTGATGCTTGGCGTCCCAATAGATGAATACATCGTATTCCCCATCCGGAAAATCAGCACCGAAAACCCCGTTTTTCAACTCAACCGTTTTGATATAATCCATACCGTCAAGACCACTGCCTAATTCAATATAGCCGTCCGGCAGCGCGGTCCCATCTTCATATTTCAAAGTACCGGTGACATTATTCGCCGGCAAATGAATTACAAGCTCACGCGGATCTGACTGTCCATCCAGCACCGAAAACCTGTAATACGGGAATTTGGCATTGTAGCTGGAGTACATTTCTTCTGCTAAAAGACGTACACGGTATGCGCCATCCGGCAGATAGAAATCAAACATACCCTTCTTAATAGTGGCCGAATATAGAAGCGGTGAAGCAGTACCCACCTCTTCGATTATTAATACTCCACCAGCGTATGGAGTTCCGTCCTCATTATATATCTTGCCTGATATTGCTAAAGGTACTTTAATATCAATCGGCCCGGCGGCAGGTTCACCGTTAACAATTTTTATCTGCGTACGCAAATCTATAGTTCTTGCCTCGTCAGTGTTTAACGCCCCAATGTTATAATCGCCATCCGGTAAATAAAGATCAAACTTACCTGCAACCACAGGGACCCTGTAAATCCCGTAATTCTGAGCATTCATTTCTCTAATTTCCAGCCATCCGTCGTCAATCGGGGAGCCATCCACGAAGCTAATGTTTCCTTCAATTTTTGGAGGCAATTTTATATCCAGATTGCTCTTGCCGTCAATGACCTCAAATAAATAATTAATTCTTAATTGATTGTTGGTTTCACCATAGATTAACATTTCTACGTTATAATGACCGTCCGGTAAATAAAAATTAAAGTTGCCTGCTTGGATTTCGGCACTATACCAGCCAAGCGGCCCGCTGTCCAGGCGCTGTACAATTATTTCTCCATTCTCAACTACAGTCCCGTCCGAATACTGTATCGTACCTGACTGCTGCTCAGGAATGAGAATATGCACTTCTCTATCTGCCTTGCCATTCATAACGTAAAACATATAGTAGAGTGAAATGATCTCTTGTGTAGTTGTGGAACGCAGCGAGTAAATCTTGTACGGCCCATCCGGCAAATCTATTGAGAATTCCCCGTTCGTCAGTGCAGCGGTGTAAATCATATGATCGCTATCCCGTTCTAAGTACAAGATACCTGAATCAGCAGCCTTCCCGTCTGCACGCTCAATGAAACCTTTTACAACCCCATGATTTACAATGGGCGGTGTAGGTGCAACCGTTGACCCAGGTGTTACTATGGGTGTTACTACCGGCCACGAGGATGGGGATGGGGATGGCGACGGTGAATTCACCGCTGTGGGTACTACTGTAGCTGTTGGTATTGGCGTTGCTACTGGTGTTGGCGTTGCCGTTGGTATTGGTGTTGCTATTGGTGTCGGCGTTGCCGTCGGTTCTGGCGTTGCTATTGGTGTCGGCGTTGCCGTCGGTTCTGGCGTTGCTATTGGTGTCGGCGTCGCCGTTGGCGCCGGAGTTTCTGCCGTACTGCCGCCTCCACCAGCTCCTCCCCCGCCGCCAACTAGTACGGCCGCTGTTGGGGCCGCCGAAGACGCAGCAACCGTTAGATCAGAACCGGCTATATTTATTTTCACATCTGCCGGAACATCTGTGCCGATCGTAAGTTTACCTGGAGCATTCTCCATTGTAATGCCCGAAGCGTTGACAACCGCATTCCCGATGTTGCCTTTACCTGATATTTGTATACCGGCGTTCATTGTCATGGACTTGATATTGCTGCTATTGGACAATTTATTACTGCCCGCTGTTTTATCAAGATTGACTGCCTCCACAGTGCCCCCGCTGAGTTCGATGTTAAGGCGTGATGCAAGAATATTTACAGCCTTGAAGCTGCCGGTCAACAGAATGCGGGCATCCGCTGGAATTTCAGGAGATAACGTGAGAGTGCTGATCTCAGCTCCGGCGAGGGATTCAACGGCAGCAGCGGACTGAATCTGAAGATTCTGGATTCGGGTCTTTCCTTCAGCTACTACTCTTACACTGCCATCTTCCTTGTCAACACGCACAGAACCCAGTGTGGAATCCGCAAGATGAATACTGTTAGGCCCGCCGCCTTCAATTGCGGTACTGCCTCTTACTGTTACATTCTGGAGCCGCACATCGCCTTCAGCTATGCCTTCTCCCAGCAGCAGATCTCCAGTGATATTCATATTACGGAGTGTGATACCCGGCACGCTGACCACTACATCACTGTCTACTTCCGACATTCCTGACAACGGACCATATATACCTGGTGTTTCATAGATGATTACATATTCATCGGAATCTGCATTTAGCACCGATAGAGCCCTATCCAAAATGACTACGGTCTCTGCCCGGGTTGCATAAGCGAGGGGCCGAAAGTTCCCATCACCGGAACCCGTCATGATACCTTGTTCGCTTACAGCCCCGATAGCACCTTTGCTCCAATCCGCACTCTTAGTCATATCACCGAACTCAGGAGCCGCAGCCGGTGCTGTCAGCTTGAGCAACTTGCTAATGATAACAGCCAGTTCCTGACGGTTGATCTTCTGATCAGGCTTAAAGGTCCCATCCTCGTAGCCTTGAATGTAACCTGCTGCATTAGCCTGCAAAATACTTGAATAATACCATTTACTGCTGGAGATATCGCTAAAATTAGCTTTTTTCGTTTCAGTGAATCCAAAAGCCCTATTAATCAAAACCGTTAATTCGGCCCGAGTCACCAGGTTATTCGGCTTAAATTCACCATCCGGGTAGCCGGAGATCAGACCTTGATCCATCCACCTGCTGATTTGATCCTTCGCCCAGTTTCCTGCCAGATCCGGCGCATTACCCGCAAAAGCTGCGCCTGCCGGCAATATCGCAAGACATATGGCGAGTGCTCCAGCGATTACTTTTTTTCTTGCACTTCTTTTAATAAACAAACTGATTCCCCCGACAATGTAGTTATAAAAGCATACAAATTATAAATTTCCTTGCTCTATCTAATCCTTAAGCCCTATTAATCCGTTAAAATTATATCATGATTCTAGTAAAAGATTGGTATATTTCCGGATTTTATTTTCTAACCAGGAAAGTGAAAAAAACCTCCTAATGACTGATTTATCATCCAGTCTATGGATTCTATGAACCTGACAGGCTGTCGTCCAGTTTCTCATATTATAATGAGTTATAGAATCTCGTATTCAATCTGACAGAAAAGGCGGAATGATCATGGCAGCCAAAACCAATAAGCAGCTCATTCTTGAATTTGAATCGTTCATCACCTATATTCAATCGCTGGACCGCTTGGAAGATGCAGACTGGGAGGCTCCGCTGGAGGCCGGGAAATGGTCCCTGAAGGATGTCCTCTGCCACATCATGCTGTGGGACAAATACTTTTATGAGGAGGCCCTGGTCAAAATTCAAGAAGGCCTGCCGCTGACAGCCGCACATCTCGACTTCAATACATTCAATGCCAATGCGGTTCTATACGCCAGAACTGTGACCCGGCAGGAAGCCATCCGGCAATTCGTCCTGTACCGGACCAAGATTACCGGGCTAGCGGCCTCTTTCAGCGATGCGGCGCTGGAACAGAATCATCCTGATGGGGACGGCAAGAAATTCAACATCCGCAGGTATCTGAGAGATTTCATCTCCCACGACAAGCATCACATGAAGCAGATAGACAAGTATGCAGCATCAGTTGCGGTCCCTAAATCATAAAACTGCGGCCCCGTCTGTCCACTGAAATCTGGATAGATGGGGCCGCAGCTTTTTAACCTACTTGTGGACAGAAACTAAGCTTCCTGATTCCTGATCACAATATCGAAATTCTCATGATACGGATGCATGAATAATTCATACTGAATTCTGCGCTGTTCATGGGACTTCATTAAGTATCCGATATCCGTGCCTCGCTCAGCCACATCCCGGATCCCCCTGCGCCTCAGCTCGGTTTCCCCATCCGTGTGCAGGTATACTTTGAGGTCATACAGCCTATTGCCCGGCAACATACCTCTCCACTTCAAGAGAAGCCAGCAGCAGCGGCGCTACCCCCATAGGTACATCTGATACAACGGCTTCGGAAATGTAGTAATCGTAGGAGCCGTTGCGGTCATTGCTGAGGCCTGCCCCGTGGCAGATCTGGTGCAGATGAACACCTTGTTCGTCTTCGGTAACCAGATGCTTAAGGATTCCCTCGTAGCCCCGAAGCATCGCTGCCTTGAAGGAAGGCTCCAGATAACGCAGACGCAGGGCTTTGGCCATCGCATAGACGAACATGCAGGAGCCTGTCGCTTCGAGGT
This sequence comes from Paenibacillus sp. FSL R7-0333, assembly GCF_038000365.1. Lineage (NCBI taxonomy): Bacteria > Bacillati > Bacillota > Bacilli > Caryophanales > Paenibacillaceae > Paenibacillus > Paenibacillus sp. FSL R7-0333. The sequence goes on along the minus strand of NZ_JBBOBZ010000001.1, from coordinate 1,916,448 downwards.
AGTTGCCCTTACGTCCCGCCTGATCCAGCACCTGATACCAGAGGCCGCTCTCCTTATCCTGCACCTCAACCAGCGCACCGCACATCCGCTGAAAAATCCCCATCACCGTTCCCCGCTGCGGATGGGTCAACGGGAAGTGCTCCAGGCAGTCCACGGCAGCCATCGCATACCAGCCCATCGCCCGGCTCCAGAAATGAGCGGACAATCCGGTGGACGAGTCCGCCCACTCCTGCTCCCCGGATTCATCCCAGCCGTGATAGAACAGGCCGGTACGCGGATCACGGGTTCTGCGTTCAATCAGCAGCAGCTGACGGGCGGCTTCATCGATCAGCTCCGGACGCCCAAAGACCGCCCCGTATTCGGCCAGGAACGGCGAAGCCATATATAATCCGTCCAACCACATCTGAAAGGGATATATTTTCTTATGCCAGAAGCCGCCTTCAGAGGTCCGGGGCTGTCCGATGAGCTGCGCTGCCAGCAGATGGGCGGCTTCCGCGTAGCGCTGCTCGCCCGTCTGACGGTACAGCCAGAACAGATTCTTACCCTGATTGATCTGATCCAGGTTATATTCCTCCAGCGAATAGGAGCGGATGGCCCCGTCCTCCCCGATGAAGCTGTCCATATGCCGCTGCATGAACGAGAGGTACTCAGGCTCGCTATGCTGCATCCCGGCCCGGGCCACTGACATCAGCAGCATACCGGGAACATATGCCCAGCGCTCCATTACATACTCGTGCTCCCCTTGTTCATTGCATTGACCGATGAAAGTATCCGCAATTCTGCGGGATAAGCCTGTGCTTACTGCTTCTGATATAGACATCTCTATTCCTCCTGTCGTTTGCGCTACCTGTTACCCTACTCCTGCGGACCGGCAAGCTGCTTAAGCAGCCACGCATACGCCGGTTCCCCATGAATCTCATGACCCCCTGTAAAAAAATCCGCCGCAAGCCGCCCGTCATGGCCTTCTGCCGCATAAATCAGCTCCAGCCGGTCCAAGGCTTGCCTCGCGGCGGCGGGACCAAACAGATGGTCAGCGTCCCCCGCCTCCAGGAACAGCCCGCGCGGAGCAATCAGTCCCAGCAGATCCGGCATCTCCGCTTCCAGCAGAATGCCCGGAATGTAATTGTCCAGACAATGATGCCGGGTGAGAATGCTGTCTTGGAACGTATTGGCGTAGCCGCTGACCACCGCACTGCTGATCCGTTCATCCAGTGCAGCCGTGAAGCCTGCCACCAGCCCGCCGCCGGAGATGCCCATAATGCCGATCCGCTCACCGTCCACCTCATCCCGCTGCTGCAGATAATCTAGCGCCCGCATCGTCTCATAGATGCGGAAGCCTGCCATCGTCTGCCCTGTCATCAGCAGCGCCGCGGACAGGCGGAAGCAGGAATTACGTCCGGGCTCGCCGCTGGCAAGATCCTCAGCCAGACGCCTGTCTCCGAATCCGAGTACCTCAGGAGCCGCAACGACGAAGCCCCGCTTCACCAGAGAGATGGCAAAATCCTTATGCAGTCCCGGGTCCCCCGTCCGCTCCGACCCGTCCGGGTTCAAGCCGGTAATCTCGCGGCTGCCGTAGCCATGCCCGTGAATAGCCAGCACAGCCGGGCAGGGAGAGCCTACCGGCTCTTCCGGGATCAGGAGATACAGGGCCATTCTAAGTCCTTCATAGGTGGTGATCTCTATACGTTCACGGATATATCCGCTGCAGACTGTACGCTCCAGCCGTACCGGTTCAAGTGCCGCCCTCTGAGCAGGGAATCCGCCCAGCCGCTCTATGAACCTCGCGGTAAGGGATGCCCTCCATTGTCCGAATGGAAGGTCTGCGCTGAAGGCAGAGCTGCGCGGTGCAGACGCCGTCAGTTGATTGATATATTGTTCAAGTGATTCCATCAGGGAAATCCTCCAATCCTGAATGCCTGGGTCCGGGTGTACCACGGTCCAAGTGATTAATAGCCCTCGGGATGCCAGCCGTCCAGCACAGACAGGATCCGGTACTGTGCAGCTTCCTCCGCAGTTAACTGGCGAGACCACGCCACCCGGCCTTCGGGGCAAGCGCCCGGGCCGCTGCTGCCGTACTCTTCATAGCGGCTGGACTGCTCCCGGTCCGGCTGCCCCCAGTTATGCCAGCCTTCTCCGGTCACCGATCCGTCCATCACCGTGCGGATGAAGGCGACATGCGCGTAAGGGCGCCAAGGGCGTCCGAGATAGACCTCACTTACCCCTTCGCCGCCGGTAATCCGGCAATCCAGGAACACATAACCGAAGGCGGCTCCCTCCGGCGTTGAAGCAGCTGTGATATACCCTCTGGAGCGCTTGTTATGGAGATGGCAGCGGTCAAACAACGCGGTGGCCGGTCCAAAAATATAATCCACATCCCCCTCAATGTAGCAATCATCATAATATTGCCGCCCCGGCCCGGTATATAGAGTATCCTGGTCCCCTAACAGACGTACACGCCGGAACACAGCCTGCCCGGCATCCACGAACGCCGCGACCGCCTGTCCTGTTCCCGGGCCGGAAGTGTTGCGGATGGTCAGATTCTCGGCAGTGAAGCCTTCTGCGAACACGTTCAGCGTCCCGGTGCGGAAGGTACGCAGCGGTTCACCGTCCGCGCCGAGCGTATGGGCATTATCATTCCACGAGATAATGGTGGAATGCTGATCCTCTCCCAGCAGCAGGATGGGCGGGGCTTCGCGGGCGATCTTAACCTTTTCCTCATAGATCCCGGGCTTAATCCGTATGGTTACGGCTTGCAACTCCCCCGGCGGAATGGAATCCAGCGCCTCCTGCAAACTGCTGAATCCTTCTCCGGCATTCTTCGAGACTATCATTAACATTGAACGGCTCCTTTCACAGCAACCTGAATGTATTCTATAATAACCGTAACAGCTTCCAGGAGAAGAGGAGATGTATGAACAGCGTATCTGGCCCTAATCCCAAATATTATCTTGAAGACGGACGCTTCAGCATCCAGCATATGAAGCGCAAAGGCATCACTGCCATGCCGCGCCCCCACAGCCATGAATGGACGGAGCTGTATTATCTGACGGACGGGGAGCGTGTATATTTCGTGGACGACCGGGTGGTTACGGTTCACAAAGGCGAGCTGATTCTGATTCCCGGCCGCGAGCTCCATTCCACGGCTAGCTCTGAGAAGGCTGAGTTCGAGCGGATTCTGATCAACTATGACCCGCTGCTGCTGCCCCCGGTGCTGAGGGACGAGCAGCAGTGGTTCCAGAGCCGCCGCTACCGCTTGTTCAGGCTGACCCTGCGCGAGCAGAATGAAGCGGAGTCCCTGCTGAACCGCATGCTGGAGGAATCCCGCCTCCGGCGGCCCTTGTACGAAGCCTGTGTCACCGCGCTATTGACTGAGCTGATGATTCTGCTCCAGCGTTCGGAGAGCACGGCCCAGTCCGGCGGGACCCGCCATCCGCTGCACCATCTGGTAACCGATGTCGCCACCTATATCCGTGCCCATTACCGGGAAGCGCTTACGCTGGAAGAGACCGCCAAGGACTTTTTCATCAGTCCGTCCTATTTGAGCCGGGTATTTCATCGCCTGACCGGCTTTCATTTCCGGGAATATATCGTCCATATCCGGGTCCGCGAGGCCCAGCGCCTGCTGGCCGGTACCCCCGCCAGAATCCAGGAGATTGCAGGGGCAGTCGGCTTCGAGCATCTGTCCCATTTCAATAAAACTTTCAAGAAATCAACCGGCCTGACCCCGCTCCAGTACCGCAAGGAAGCGGGGGCACTGCCTGCACCGGAGTCTGGAGGGTAGTATCCGTTCCGCCCCGTACCTCTGCTTAATGCTCTGTGATGGCCAGCTCTCCTGAACGGACAAGCTCAACATCACTGCACTTATGCATCTGTACCTGCGGCTCCTCCTGCGTCTGCAGCCTGATCCGGTCCAGCTTCAGACCTGCGGCATGGCGCAGGATGATTCCCCGCTTGCTTATGGCGCTGAAATTCTCCACCGTAAGCGCAGCAAGCGGCATTTCCGGCAGCCCGTTCACCAGCAGCGCGGTTGCCGCCCCGTGGCAGGCCATATTCCGCAGCGTAATGTTACGGAACTGCGGAGTCTCCTCCGTGACCGGGAACTCCTGCTCATCATAGCCCTCAGATCCCTCAACCCCGGCATAGAACAGGTGGAAGGAGACCGCTTCATGGACGATGCCTGACATCTGTATATTTTCTACCCGGATATCCTCTACTACGCCGCCTCTTCCCCGGGTACTCTTGAAGCGCAGCCCGATGTCCGTACCCATGAACACGCAGTCGTTCACCCGGACGGCATGTACACCGCCCGACATTTCACTGCCGATCACTACCCCGCCATGCCCGTGATAGACCGTACAATGGCGGATCGTAATGTATCGGCAAGCTCTTCCTGCCCGGCGGCCCTCCTCATCCTTGCCCGATTTCAGACAGATGGCATCGTCGCCTACATCGAACCCGCAGTGCTCGACCAGCGCATGTGTACAGGACTCCAGATCCAGCCCGTCCCCGTTCTGGGAGTACCACGGATTGCGCACTTGAATATGTCTGATCGTAACCTGCTCACAGCCCATGGGGTGCAGACACCAGGCAGGAGAATTCTGAAAGGTCGGCCCCTCCAGCAGCACTCTACGGCAATTCCGCAGGCTCAGCAGCGCTGGACGCAGATACGCACGGGCAGGGAGGTAGGCTTTCATTGCTGTCTCGCCTTTTTTCTTCAGGCTCAGATAACAGGCTTCTCCCGCAAGCGCTTCCTTGGAAGGCCACCAGATCTCGCCCTGTTCATCCAAGGCCCCCCCGGAGGCAAGCAGGCTATTCCACTCCAGTTCCGTCCGCTTGAAGCGCTTTACCGGACGCCAGGCCTCACCGCTGCCATCGAAGATGCCTTCACCGGTAATGGCTAGATCGCTCAGATCCTCTCCGTCCAGCGGAGCCTGGCACCGCCAGCCGGCAGTCCCTTCGTAATGGGAGAACAGCAGGGGATACCGCGAATAGTCGGGTTCAAAGCATACCAGTGCCCCCCGCTCGGCACACAGATTGATCCGGCTGTGCAGCGTCAGCGGCCCGGTACGCCAGATTCCAGGCGGGATGATCACCGTTCCTCCTCCCGCAGCTGCGCAGGCATCCAGGGTATCCTGTATAGCAGATGTACAGAGCAGCCCTTCAGCTTCTGCCCCATAGTCTGTAATACGGAAGGTCCGCTGCGGAATCTGCGGCAGCTCCGGGATTGGATAAACTTCGGAATCATATTTATTATTCATCGTATTCCTCCATCTCTGTCTAATCAAGATCTATTCAAGCTCTTCATAGCTGAACCAGCCGTAATCCGCAACATTGCTGCTCTGTGCTCCGCCCGCACTGGCATACATTCCGATATAGGCCCCTGTAAAACCTCCGGCCCAATCCGTGCTCAGCACCCGGCCGTCAGCCTTTTCATGCAGTGCGGTCCAGGTGTCTGATCCTGAAGCTCTATAATAAAAGCTGTAATCCTGCCCCCTAGCTTCTACCTTAAGCTGTACGGTATCCAGCGGATAAGGCGCAGAGGCCAGCAATTGCTCAGCTCCTCTGCTGCGCACGGTCAGCTTCAGCAGCTGCCTGCCATCCTCCAGCGCCCGTTCATAGCGGAAGTGGTTATCCGCATTCTGGATCAGGGCCAGTCCGGCGCTCTCGCCTGCGGCCTCCGGCTGGAAGCGCATCTCCGCTGCGGTTCTGAAGCTGAGATGCTGCTGCCGTCTTCCGATATAAGCCGGATTGCCGGTCTCTGCAAGCACCTCCGGCTTCAGCCGCAGCCGCAGATGTCCCGGATGCTCGCTGAGGCTCCAGAATTCACCGCGCGGCGTGCGCAGGAAGTTCCAGACGGGGCTAAGCTCCCCGTCAGCAAAATCATCACGCACCGGCAGCAGCGGCCACTGCGTCACCGGCAGATCCGGCGCTGGCCCCTCAAGCCCAAGTACGCCCTTGCCGGGATTCACTACCGGCCATTCGTCCTCCCACTTGACCGGAGCCAGGAAGGTCTCCCGGCCCAGGTTGCGGTAATATCCCCCGCAGGTCCGGGAGGCCAGGCAGAGCATCCACCACTCCCCATGCTGCGTCTCGACAAGTTCCCCGTGCCCCGTATTCACTATGGGGTACTCCCTGCCGAGATGGCGGTGGGTCAGGATCGGGTTGGCCCGGTGCCCCTCATAAGGCCCCGTCACGTTCCGGCTTCTGGCAACCGTTACCGCATGGGTATGGCCGGTGCCGCCCTCAGCGATCAGCAGATAATACCATTCTCCAATGGAATACAGATGCGGCCCTTCCTGGGCATGCGCTGTCTTCAGCGCACCTTGCCAGAGACTGTGCTTCGGGCCGGTAAGCCTGCCCTGCGCCAGATCAATCTCCTGCAGCCAGATGTCCATATGCTTCGGATAATCCTGGCCCCCGGGAGGCACCCGGTTACCGGTGTAGTAGACCTTGCCGTCCTTATCGAAGAACAGCGAGGGATCAATGCCGGGCGCATCCTCCAGCCAGACCGGATCTGACCAGTCTCCCGCCGGATCGGCGGATGTGACATAAAAATTATGCGGGTCCTTGTGATTATCTACGAACGTTGTGATCATATAAAAGAGACCTTGATGATACCGGAGGGTCGGCGCCCAAATCCCCCTCGACGGGAGAATTCCGTCCAGATTGAGCTGGGACGGACGGTCCAGCACATGGCCCAGCTGGCGCCAGTGGACAAGATCCCTGCTGTGGAAAATCGGAACCCCGGGGTAGAATTCAAAGCTTGAAGTGACCAGATAATAGTCCTCTCCTACACGGATGGCCGAAGGATCTGGATAGAAGCCCGGCAGCACCGGATTACGGAATGTTCTCAAATTCGGAAGTCCTCCTTCACACGGGCATTATGTACAAACACTCAATCAACGATAGGAAAGCATAACCCATTATAGTTCGTATAAGTTTAATTTTCTTGCGCTTTCTATGTTCTTTTTCTTGTTTTTTATACTTTCTTGTCCTGCAAACAGAAACAGCGACAGCAGAGGACGGATAACATCCCTTACTGTCGCTGCACTATGGAAGTGTAGAATTCACTCTCGTAGTAGCCCGCTGAAATGAGTGAATCAGATTATTTTAATCAAGCGTCTTAGCATACTCTCTTAATTGTTCAGGCTCACTTGTGTGATAGACCATTTGTTCATGATCAAAAATCACAATTACGGGCCTTTTCGCTTCCAGGCCCAGTACCTCCAGCCACTTCAGCTTCTTCTCCTCTGTATGCACAGTCACATGCGGGATATGCTCCACGAGCGCAGGCTCGGAATTATGTACCTCATTTACTTCATTATCCCAATCCCGTGAATTGGAGAATATATGCATGTGAAGTACGTTCTCTTCCTTGGACACCAGCTGATCAATGACATCTGCTTTCGTAGGGCCGCAGCCAGCAATCAATAAGAATACTGAGACCAGCAAAAACAGTCTATGCCAATGATTAAGCATGTTATCGCCTCCTTCCTAAGCTATCTATATACCCATTTATTAACACATGGACTGGGACCCCTACTTCCTCACATAGAGCGAATAGGTCTCTGGAGCGGCAAAATGTAGTTTCTGCGCTAATCGGATAGAGGCAATATTGTGAAGGCCACAGTCCCATCTTGGCGTGATCTGACGTTCTAAGCACTCCAGGATAAAAGCTTCGGCAACACATTGAGCCACGCCCTTTCCCCTATACAAAGGATTCGTCACTATATCAATTTCAGCGTACTGTTCGGACGAGAATATAGAGACACATTCCCCAGCAAATACATCGTGTTCCGTAACAAAGAAACCGAAGCCCTTGTCCGCAAAACGCTCCACCGATCCCCAGTATTTCCGGATGTACGCTGCATCGAACTCTCTATGTCCCTCAAGCGATTCCTCATTTGTCCTGTTCAGCCGGAAGCCATCCGGTATACCCGCTCTTCCCGATTGCATGAAACGATGCCCATTGAATGTAAAAGAATACCTCTGCATCCGCTGCAGCTTCGCCCCTAAAAGCTCATTAATTCTTCGATCCCATCGTTCAGAGGATGAAAATAACGTAAACCTCTGATTAAGCTTCTCTCTGCGCTTGAATTCGTGCATAAGCATGAGTGCAAAATCATCATTAGTCTCATCCCCCATCACTGCATAAATGCCTGAAGAAGTACCGATCAGCGCCGAAGACTTATCGATGATGATGTCCCCGTCAATGTAACGGTCTAATACCGAATACGCAAATGTGGGAAAAGTGTTATCTTGATCAGCATCCATTATATTTCTTGCGGCGATGGCAGAAGCTTCGTTCTCGATCATTTCAAAACGTTCCTTTCTAGAGAAAACAGTATGGTTTACAACAAATTAGATAAACAGCTAATTACATGATAATATAATTCGTTGATTCATACAATTGTTATTATTATACGCGGTGCAGCTTACGGTACCGGGATGGTGTTAATCCCAGCTTCGCCGTGAACACCCGGCTCAGATAGAAGCCGTTCTCGTAACCGCACTGCTGGGCGATCAGCTCAATGGGCAACCTTGAATCCTCTAAGAGCTGGCAGGCCCGTCTGAGCCGGAGTCCGGTTACGAAGTCTGAAGGGGCCGTCCCATAGGCTGCACGGAAACGCCGCGTTAATTGTACCGGTGTAATAGCAAGGGTAGCCGCCAGCTCCTGCAGGGTCATAGGTGTACAGGCATGCTCCAGCAGCCATTGCTTAGCCTGTTGCATCAGCGGGCCCGGGCTTGTCTCTCCAGAGCGCAGTTCCTCGGATGCACTGCTGCGCTCAATTTCAAGCAGCCTCCACAAATCCTCCAGCATATGCTTCATCCGGCTATAGCCCGGCTCCTCCTGAATCCCTCTTCCGATACTCCGCATATAGCGGCAGGTAGACATCAGGCGCTCCACATCCCGGACAGTCCATCTGCCTCCAAGCGTTGCGGCGTCCTCCGGTCCCTCCTCTTCCTCCCATTCGAATTGTATGAAATGAAAGGTCAACGGACTAAGTGTTCTCCGGTAAAAGGTTGTCCCCGGCGGACATACAATGATATCCCCGGACCCGCCTTCCCCTTCGTGGTCTCCGAAGCGGTAAGCGAATTGTCCCTGCTCCACCGCAAATAAGGTCCACACGGGGTAGGTGTCGTGCTCCAGCAGGAACTGATTTTTCTGCTCCCAATACAGATAGACTGCCGGACGAACCGACCAATTCATGCGCATGTCTGACGCTCCTTAGATGCATTATTCAATGAAATAAAGTGTATAAATCAAGAAATTATATGCATGTCATTTGATTATTGATTATTCTATCATGAAACTACGGATATATTAACATACATCAAAGGAGAGGTTCAACAATGCGTAGTGAAACGGTCAACACGGAGGTAACTGTGGTAGGCGGCGGACTGGCAGGGGTATGCGCGGCGATTGCGGCAGCCCGGCTGGGCCAGCGTGTAGCGCTGATTAATAACCGTCCGGTGCTCGGCGGTAACTCCAGCAGTGAGGTGCGGGTATGGGTATGCGGCGCAACCTCGCACGGCATTCACCGGTATGCCCGTGAGACGGGGATTATGGGCGAGCTGTTTGTGGAGAACCAGTACCGCAACAAAGACGGCAATCCGTATCTCTGGGATATGGTTGTGCTTGAAGCGGTTAAGGCCGAGCCGAACATTCAGCTGTTTCTGAACACGGATGTTCATGAGGTCGATACTTCCGAGGATGGCAGCGGCCAGCGGAGCATCCGGTCCGTGACCGGGTGGATGATGGGGTCGGAGCGGAGAATTACTTTTGAAAGCGCGGTCTTTCTGGACTGTACAGGGGATGGCCTGGTAGGCTTCCTGGCAGGGGCAGAGTACCGGCTGGGCCGTGAAGCACGCGAAGAATATAATGAGGAATGGGCACCGTTAATCGCAGATGATATTACGCTCGGCAGCACACTGCTCTTCTATACCAAGGACGCAGGTCATCCGGTCAAATATATCGCTCCAGCCATGGCAAAGGATATTACACAAACCTCTATTGCCGAGCGCCGCATCATCCGCAGCGGCGACAACGGCTGCGCCTACTGGTGGATCGAATTCGGCGGCGAGCAGGACACTGTTCATGACAATGAGGCCATCCGCGACGAGCTGTGGTCTGTGATCTACGGGATCTGGGACTATATTAAGAACTCCGGCAAATTCGACGCTGACAACATGACACTGGAATGGGTCGGTTCGACTCCGGGCAAGCGGGAGTACCGCCGGTTCATTGGCGATTATGTCCTGAATCAGAACGATATCCTGGCCCAGCGCGAATTCCCGGACCGTGTGGCGTTCGGCGGCTGGTCCATTGACCTGCATCCGCCGCAGGGAGTGTACGCTACAGAGTCAGGCTCGAAGCATATGTATTCGGACGGCAGCTATCACATCCCGTTCCGTTCGTTGTATTCGGTGAACGTCAGCAATCTGCTGATGGCCGGCCGCGACATCAGCGCCTCGCATGTAGCGTTCGGCACGACTCGCGTCATGGCTACCTGCGCGGTCATCGGCGAAGCCGCCGGTATCGGCGCGGCACTCTGCGCCGCCAAGGGAATATCGCCGCGCGAACTGCATGCGACCCACCTGAACGAGCTGCAGCAGACGATGCTGCGCCAGGATGCTTCCGTCCTCGGGCTACGCAACGAGGATGATGCCGATCTGTCGCTGAAGGCTGCGCTCAGCGCTTCCAGCGAGCGGACCCGGTTCGGCGTGGAGCAATCCGCGTTCAGCGTCCCGCTCACAGCGAACATCGGCATCACCGTTGCGGCCGATCCGGGGCTGGACGGAATTGAGCTGCTGATCGATGCGGCCGAAGCCGCAGAGCTGACGGTCGAGCTATGGGAGACCGGACGTCCCGAGAACTATGTTCCCCATACGCTGATTCAGTCCGCGTCAGCTCCCGTTCAGGCCGGAGCCGCCCAGTGGGTGAAGCTCCCGGTTCAGTGGCAGCCGGAGTCACCGCGCAACGCGTTCCTGATCTTGAAGGCCCATCCTGCACTGTCGCTGCATATGGCGGATGAGCCAGCTTCGGGTATGCTCGCCTACGGGCATAATGAAACCCCCGCAGCCTCGCGGGATTTCGGTGAGAATCCGCCTGCACAGCCCGTAGTGCAGTGGGACAAAAAGAAATTCGATCACAAAGCCCCGTGCCTCCGTCTGTCCGGGATAACGAGTGCCTTCGCTGCGGATAAAGTTATCGACGGCTACCTCCGCCCGTACGGCGGTCCGCATATGTGGTCCTCTGACCGGATGGCCTCCGGTCAGCCGGAGTGGCTAGAGCTGGCCTGGAACGAGCCGGTAACTCTGCGCGAGGTTCACGTTACCTTCAACGACGATGTCAACGAGGACCTGATCAACCTGCATCATCATATTACACCTTACGAAATCCTGCCAACACTCGTTAAGGAGTATCGTATTGAAGCTTACCTGGACGGCAAATGGACCTCAGTTGCCGGGGAACGTGACAACCACAAGCGCAAGCGGGTACACACGCTGAACGAAGCTGTGACAACTGGCCGCCTGCGCGTTGTGATTGAGTCGACTAACGGAAGCCAGTATGCGGAGATTATTGAGGTGCGGGTATATGGTTAAGGGAGCGGACTAAATTTAACACATTGAAATTTGAAGCGGAAGGCTACAGCATTTAAAATGTAGACTTCGGTAGTACAGCTAAAATAAGTATGGATAGCAAACATGGTCAGTTAAGAATATCCCGATCAATTCCGGAACAGCGGTAGGAACCCATACGGTATATGTTACTTTTGTGAAGTCAGATTCCACCACAGTTGCAAATTTAATTTTGTTCCAGTTCAAATGGGATGGAAACTGTTTGATGTATGTTGAGCGGGGCCTGACTGCGGTCAGGCCCTTGTTTGGCGTATATGGGACTTTTGCTGGGGGCGGGGATTATTGCTCCGTCCACTGCTCAAAGAGGTTGTACAATTCATCAAGGCGTTCCTCGTCTTCGGCCGCGAACATTAGCAGATGGCCACCGTTGTTGTTCATAATCATAATCAATTCACCCGGCCGGCCAAAAAAACGAACCCCCGTGTATAAATCTGAATCCGCTTGGCGGGATGGAAAGTTCTGCTCAATTCGCTCCGCAACAACCTCATCGATATCCCAATATTCTTCGCTGCTATACTCCATCGCCAGCACTGCCTGCAAATGGGCCATGGCCAGCAAAAATTCCTTAACAGACGAACGCAGGCGCTCCCATTCGGCTCCGCTGCGCACATAGACGGGAGGATTATCAAGCTTCATATCCGCTGCACGGATTCCCCACACGCAGGCTTCTTGATTTTCGGTATAAAAAATGCAGTAATCTTCTTCCATATAACGCGGAAATTTGTGAGGCGGAACCAGAAAATCCTGAGTTGCGTTCAATGCAGAGTGGGCCCCAAGCTCCGTATAATACGCCCGCAACACCTGCGGAATATGCCCGTAGCGTTCCAGCCACGGGGTTAACGATTCATTATCGAATCCGCACGGTTCCGTAATGTGGAACAGGTTCCGAATCGCTGTAAAATCAGTCATTACTTATCCCTCCCGTTCGTCGATATCCAAGTGTTAATTAACGTAATCTTAACATAGTTTATTGTGAAAAAAAGCCTAATCCTTTGGCATAAATGCTTAAGGATTAGGCTTTCTGCCCTTTAGTTTAACGCTTCATATAATGCAATAAGAGCCAAGGACTGGCCGTAGGCCATAGGTCTGAGGGCAATGTTCTTGTAATGCTCCTTATCCATCCCCATACCGGTTCCGGCCGACACATTCAGCACAGTTCCATCTACGCTTATATTTTGACATACCGACTCAATAGCCTTGTCTGCCGCAGCCTGATAGGAGGCATCCAGAATACCGGCCTTGATGCCTTTGATAATCCCTGCGGCGATTGCTGCCGACCCCGATACCTCTTCATAGCTGGATGGGTCCTGCAGGACGGTATGCCACAGACCGGAAGCGGCCTGGAGCGATACCAGGGCATTGACCTGAGCAGTATACGTATCAACCAGAAACCGGCGGAACCCCGGACTAATCGAATCCTGGCAGGCTTCCAGATAATCAACGATCCCATACGTGAACCAGGAATTGCCGCGGCACCAGAAGATGCTGCCGAAATTATCATTGCGTTCGAAGCTCCAGCCGTGGAAGAACAGGCCGGTATGTTTGTCGAACAAATATTTGATATGGAGCAGAATCTGGTGTTCAGCCTCATGCGCCCACTCCGGACGGTTGAACTTACGCCCCGCCTGGTTCAGGAACAGCACCGCCATAAAGAGCGTATCAATCCACAGCTGTCCATTGTGCAGGTGAATTCCATCCCGGTTGCCGATGGCAGTGACCGTATGCTGAAAGCCGCCTTCTTTGGTCTTGGGCAGCTCATGAATGAGCCAATCCGCATGCTCCCGGCATAGCTCTTCCAGTTCGCCGGAAGGCTCAAGCTGATCCAGGAGCAGCACCAGAGGCAAATAGGGAGCTGTTGTATTAATGTTTTTGGAAGGCAGGCCTGCCTCCAGGTTACGGGAATACCAACTCTGAAAGAATTCCATATAGCGCGTATCGCCGTAATAGTTCTGCAGCTTATAAAGACCATAAAGACCTACGCCCTGAGGCCAATCCCATTCTTCAATGCCGAAATCCCGTTGCACAATCCCTACTCTGGTATCGGCCTGAACCACGGTTTTATCCTTTTCATAGTCGCTGCCGCCCAGGTTCATAAGCCTGTCTACGACCAGACCGATCTTTTGAAGCAATAGTTCATTTGTCATCATTCCATCAGCTCCTTATTATTAAATAAGCCCGGTTAAATAGCCCGCAGATGCCATTGATCGTTAATTTCTTTAATTAACGACAGGTCGCATTTGGGTGTCCGGTCATAGGCTACCAGGCCGTTAATCTCCTGCTCCACATCTGTTAACTGTGTATAACAATATCCGTAAATAATCTTCGACGCGTATACCGCTTTCATAATTCTTCCGTATTCCAGAACAAGATCCTCTGCAGATTGTGCACTGGTATATCCCCAGCCATCGTCCGCGCCAGCTTTATAGCTAATACCACCGAATTCAGTTAACAAGATGGGCTCGCCCTGATGCTCATATCCGTCTGCATATACACTTCGGGCTGATGGCTTGGAAGCAAGCATGGTATCTTTGGTAGAAAGAATCCGCTTGAACTCTTCATACTTATCGGGCTCATCTGCTCTACCATGCTGATAATTGTGTACCGCACAGATGTCAGTCAACGTCATTTCCCATCCGTCATTCGATATCACTAACCGGGTATTATCCAAGGAATGAATCAGACTATACATGGCTAAGCTGTGATACTGCTGCTGCTTATCCGATTTCACCAGCGGAATTCCCCAGCTCTCGTTAAGCGGGACCCAGGCCACAATCGAGGGATGATTGAAGTCACGGTCAATAATCTCAATCCATTCTTTGGTTAACCGGGCTACAGCATCATTATTGTAAGAGGCGTTCGCCGCACATTCTCCCCATACAAGGAACCCTATCCGGTCAGCCCAGTATAAAAACCGGGGGTCCTCGACCTTCTGATGCTTACGGCAACCGTTGAACCCTAATTCTTTGGCTAATTCAATATCCTTCTTCAGATGGTCGTCCGTTGGCGCCGTAAGTAATCCTTCCTGCCAATACCCCTGATCCAGTACAAGCTTTTGATAATACGGTTTGTTATTCAGATAGACCATACCATCCTCTGTATGAACCTTCCGCATGCCGAAATACGACTCTATAGAGTCCACCTCAACCCCGTGATCGTACAGCTTCATTTCCACATCGAACAAATTAGGAGCTTCCGGGCTCCATGTCCAGCCGGCGCGGTGAAAGTTTGTGCGGAATATTTTCAGACCAAACAGATCTACCATTCTGCGTGTTATAGGCTGTAACAATCGTACCCGGTCCTGAATAACCAGTTCTCCGCCAAAAGAAATACGAAGTTCCAAATCTAATTCTTCTGATCCATGTCCCTCCGATTTCACTTCTATTCCAATGCTACCTTGATCCAGATCGGGCGTAAACTTCACCTGCTGAATATGCACAGGGTTGACTGCCTCCAGCCACACGGTCTGCCAAATCCCTGTTGTGCGGGTATACCAGATGCTTTCGGGCTTCTCAAGCCAGAACTGTTTGCCCCGAGGGATAGTCTCATCCGTTGAAGGGTCCTCCACATGAACAGTGACCTGCTCCTCCTGACCGGTTAAGGCATGCGTAATATCAAAAGAAAATGAAGTGTGTCCACCCTCATGCACGCCGATATAATGACCATTCACATACACCCATGCCCGATAATCTACCGCTCCAAAATGTAATATCACACGCTTCTGATACCAGTCCGAATTGAGGGTGAAATTGCGCTTATACCAAACATAGTCATGAAAAGTGGTATCGTGTATTCCGCTGGCAGGGGTCTGAAACGCAAAGGGAACTTCAATGGTCTGACTGAAGCTCTCACCTGGATCAAACCATCGCTGCGTTGCTCCCTCATTGCTGTCATCAAATTCAAATTGCCAGGTTCCATTTAAGTTAAGCCATGCGTCTCTGACGAACTGCGGACGCGGATATTCCATCCTGTGTGTCATCTAGCTTCAGCTCCTATCTTAGTAGTCCACAACAATAAAAGTTAACTTCTTTGTGGTTATCGCAATAAATCTCCCCCGCAAGCAAGCAAATACTATCATGATGAAAGCGTTCTTTCAAGGCTATATCAGCGTTATTCCTGATTTTCAACTTTGTGGTATACTAAATAAAATCAGCGCTTAACCAGATCGTTTATTGTAAACCAAAAAGTTAACAATTGGAGGTCCATATGTTCTTAGAACTCGATGATCATGGTATTTCTGTTCTGAAGGCACTGGCATCTGACACCAGAGCTTCGATTCTCAGACTATTGTTACATACACCGCTTACGGTCAGTGAGCTCGCCACAAAGCTTAACTTAAGCAAAGCGATCGTCTCACGCCATATCCGGTTACTGGAGGATGCCAAGATCATCAAGCTCCAGGACAACCTGGAGGCTGCCGACAGCCGAAAGAAGAATTTCATTGTTGCGGTAGATCATATTGCACTCAATTTACCGCAAAAGCTCCATCTTCCATTTAAAGTAATTACGAATGAAATCAAGCTGGGATACTATTCTAATTTTTCGGTCACCCCTACCTGCGGATTAGCCAGCCAGGCTAAAATTATCGGCAAGCTAGATGATCAACGGACCTTCGTCTCCAATGACCGGATCAATGCTTCTTTAGTTTGGTTTGCGGAGGGCTTCGTTGAATATATGATTCCGAATGATTTCAACCGAAATTTTACTGCAGAATTATTAGAGTTATCCTTGGAGCTATCTTCAGAGTTTCCTGGGTCCAACAATAATTGGCCAAGTGATATCGCCTTTTATATCAACGATGTTTTTTTAGGCACCTGGACAGCTCCGGGTAATTTTTCAGATGTGCGCGGGAAATTAACACCAAACTGGTGGGATAACGAACTAAGCCAGTACGGCCTTTTGAAGCATTTAAGAGTCACCAAGAAGGATACTGGAATAGACGGTCAGAAAATATCATCAGTCACACTCGCCCATCTAAAGATCGAAGACTCCCCCTTCATCAAGCTGAAGATTGGTATTGATGAGCATTCTACTAACAAAGGCGGACTTACCATCTTCGGGGAGCACTTTGGAAATTATCCGCAGAATATTCTGCTTAAACTGTTCTATACGGAGGCGGAATAAAGGGAAGTTTGGGGGCTGGGCTTCGACTCACCAACAATGCGCACGTAAAAAGGCTCTCCAGGAACGATGCGGGATCGTTTTGGAGAGCTTTTTGTTACCGGAGAGTTACAGCTGTTCGTTTCACCTATTCGGCGGTGCGCTTCAGACGCTCACGTTCATATACACCATCTAAATAATATTCCATAGCCTTGAGGGCATCCCTTTTGAAATCCATCTTGAAGCCGTCTAGCTTATGTTCGGCGAGAACCTGGAGCATGGCCGCGGGAAAACTGGCTGCATTCGCATAACCGATAATTATTGCATTTTGCGCCTGCAGCAATTCATAATAAGATTCCGCTGTGATAAGCTCCAATCTTTCGCTCAATAACCGGACGATGTCATCCAATAAATGGAACAGACCCAGACTACCCTTGATGGTCGTATCATAATCCACATTTTTCTCCAGGATGGTACTCTTAATGGCAATCAAGCGGATAAAGACGGAATCCTGATCCAGAATACTCTCCATCTCTTTCAAGAACAGCACTTTAAACTCACTATAGGTCATCATTTCTATGGGTAGCAGCAGGTCTTCAAACTTCTTAAATCGCTGCTCGTATTCCCTGAACACTATTTCCATAAACAGAGTTTCTTTGGTGCTGTAGTAATAGAAAAGGGTTCCATTTGACACCTTTGCCGCTTTAGCGATATCGGTCATTTTGATTTTTTCGAACGGATTCATCTTATAGATTTCATAAGCTGCATCCAGAATTAGTTTGGCCTTCTCAGCCTTGGCACTGTCCGTCATTGCTCTTTTCATACCATCACCCCCGATCTTCAAATACCCGGATTGACTCCAAGTCAATGGTATGGCTTTACACGTATATTGTAAAGGTCTAATGTCTACTTCATCATACTCATGACCATACTGTCCATCGCTCTGTCACTGAGCACTCTGCTCATTATGATCGCGGGCTTGGCCATTTTCCCAAGGGCAATTCTTGTTTTAGGTTTTTGGGCTTGAATCGCCTGCAGTACCTTCTCTGCCACAACTGAAGGGGACAACGCTGCCCCCGGTTTATATGAATTGTGATGCACCTTCGCAACCGCCATTGCCAGCTCTTTGTAGGGTCCGTTTCCGGAGTTCTTCAGCATCGGCGCTCCCGACACCTGGGCGAATTCCGTTTCGATCGACCCCGGTTCAATAAGAACAACGTCTATGCCGAATTTCTTCACTTCGAGCCGCAGGCAGTCCGACCACCCTTCCAGCGCGTGTTTGCTTGCATGATACCATGCGCCGAGCGGAGCGTGAATTTTACCGGCAACAGAGGAGGTACTGATAATTTTCCCGCTTCCTTGCTTCCTCATGTAAGGCAGAACAAGCTGTGTTACACAAGAAAGACCAAAGAGATTCACCTCAAACTGATACCGCGCATCGCTCAGACTGACCTCCTCCACGCTTCCGTAAAGAGCATATCCGGCGTTATTGAAGAGTACATCAATTCTGCCCTGTTCCTTAATGATGGTATCGACACATGCCTTAATATCTTTCTCCTCTGAAATGTCCATTTTCACCGTTATTGCCCCTAAATCCTTGAGCTCCTGCATGTGTTCCACCCGTCTTGCCGCAGCATAGACAATGTAACCTTCAGATAGAAGCTTCCTGGCCGTTTCTTTGCCGATTCCCGATGAAGCGCCGGTGATTAGAATAACCTTTCTGCTCATAGTAAAAACCTCCCTCAAATATAAAATAAGTCTATCAACTGTAATTGACTAAAAGTCAATGACTGCGAGTCAATAATAATTGACTTATAGTCGATTGTCAACGCCCCGTTTTTTATAGATCAAAAAAAGACACTACGGTTATTTTCGCGAATGTCATAGCCTTACGGATATGTCAATGATTAAAGTAAACCTGAACGCGAAGAAAGAGCCTTTGTCGAAAAACAATGGCTCCTTCTTTATGAAATGAAATTACTATTTTGATGAACTTGATGGAACATCAGTATCAGTCGGGTTTTCATCATTTAAGGTTTTACCTAAGAGCAACGAATTGGGATAATTTTTATGAAATTCTGCTTCATCTACTTTTAGAAAAAACGCGTCTTCAAAAATCAGTTGATTCGTATTAGGCCCGATTTCATCTATTTTTCTTGCTATCTCCGATTCCTTAAAGATACTTTGTTCCTCTGCTCGCACGAACATGCCATGAGGTGTATAGAATTGACTAGAATACCCTTTTGCGATTTTTGATTCTACGGATTCTACGTTTTTTACTGGTTCTTCGGATTCTACAGATTTCACGTTATTTGTTGAAAAATTACTGTTAACAAGGTTTTGATCTGTCTTATTCACGGCAAACATTTCTGGATAGGTGTCTGCTTTTAAACTCGATATTAATTCCACTCCTGAAATTATAGTTACTGCAAAGGCTATTAAGTATATTTTGTTAAACATATTATCCCTCCCTTTCTATACCAATAATTATTTCCTGCAATAAAATATTATATTCACTAAACTATTGAACAAATGTGAACATCAGTTTATGTTCTAATCGGATACAATAAAAGAACAAACCCAACTGGAGAGGTGCCAGCCATGCAATGGGAAGAGGTACGTAAGATTTATCCTAATCAATATGCTAAGTTGCAAATCCTTGCGTCGCATACCGCAAATGAAGATTTGAAGGTTGAGATTCGTGCCTTTAAAAGACCTAGAGCAGCTCGAATGACTAGAACACTTACAGACGAACAAAAGAAGCAAATGGCCTCGGTCATATTCAAAGATGAAGCTGTTCTCTACCAACTTCAACAAGCTGAGAAGGATCGCAGAGTTGGAATTTCGACTTACAGTAATAGCGAAGAAGAGTTTGCCCAACTACTCTACAAGACCCAAAATGAATAAATAGCTTAATCTCCGAGCATCTTCGCTGTGGTTAGGCTATTTTTTGTACAATAACACTTCTATCCCCTCATGCAGCGCGCATGCCCATCATACTCCCTCCCCTCCCCCCATATACATAGGAAGAACGGTTCACAAGCTGGAAGGAGAGATGGATGCATGCCCGGTGATGATGAGATTAAAGCGCTGGAGCGGTCGATTGCCGAGATCACGGAGATTGCTTCCGGGTTTGGGCTCGATTTCTATCCGATGCGTTATGAGATATGTCCGGCGGATATTATTTATACCTTCGGTGTGTACGGGATGCCCACCCGGTTCGGGCACTGGAGCTTTGGCAAGACTTTTCATAAAATGAAGGCTCAATACGATTTCGGCCTGAGCAAAATTTATGAGCTGGTCATCAACTCTAATCCGTGCTACGCCTTTCTGCTTGACGGCAACTCTCTGGTGCAGAACAAGCTGATTGTTGCGCATGTGCTGGCGCACTGCGACTTCTTCAAGAACAATATGCGCTTCTCCATGTCCAACCGTGATATGGTTGAGAGTATGTCAGCCACCGCCGACCGCATCAATGATTACTCCGTCACCTATGGCACAGACACCGTTGAGAGCTTCATTGATTCCGTGCTGGCGATCCAGGAGCATATCGATCCCAGCCTGATCCAGCCGCGCAAGCTGGGCAAGACCCATCTGCTTGAAGCCAAAATGAAGGAACGCAAGGACGCCCATCCTGGCAATTCATCACCGACTAGTGCCTACAGCGAGCTGTGGGATTTGGAGAAAAAGGAAACTGAGGACCCTGCGCCGGAGGCCGCTGGTAAGCGTGCTTTTCCCCCGGAGCCGGAAAAAGATATCGTCTGGTTCATCCAGCAATACTCCACCGCTCTGGAGGACTGGCAGCGCGACATCATGACGATGCTGCATGACGAGATGCTGTATTTCTGGCCGCAGATGGAGACGAAGATCATGAACGAAGGCTGGGCCTCGTATCTCCAAGGTGCTTACGAAAAAAGGCTCTCCGTGAACGATATTCATCGTTTTGGAGAGCTTTTTAATGGCAAATAATCTGATACAATAAAAGGACAAGCCCGATTTTAGGTACCAGTAATGTAATGGGAAGAAGTTCGGCAGATCTATCTCGATCAATACGTAAAGCTGCAAATCCTTGCCTCACATAACGGAGGTAACACCAAGTGTGTTGATGAAGTCGCACTGATTCGTGCTCTTCAGGACCCGAAAGAAGCGACAAAAGAATTGCTGCAGTCTAAGGATGGTTGATTGTGTCGCATACCGCAAACAACAACTGAAGGTTGAGATTCGTACTCTTCGTGGGTTGCGGAGAGTCGTGCAGCATGAAAATTGAATATGTGGATGGGTTGCTGCAAACGTCCCTGACCTTGATTTATAAGGGACAAGCTCTGAACTAGTTAATCATTTGGTTAATTTGTGCCATGTTCTTCACGTAATGCTCCTGCCCTAAAGACTTTAGTTTTATCGTCGATACGGCTATATCTTATATAATTTTTGTTATCAGGTGACAAGCCTGAACATTTGAATATCCCGACAAATCTGTAACGTTTTATACCTAAACTATCTCTATAATTTGCAAAAACTGCCCTTTCCTTATTTAACCTGAAGTCATCTTTAATGAGAGCCATTCTTTCGTCTTCAGTTTGATTTTCATGTGACTCATCAATATAAGTCCAATCATCAGATAAAAAATTTAACCATCCTCTTGCAGCGGACTTAGCATCTTCATCAACAATAACAGATAGCTTTGGACACCAAACCCATAGTGTATTGGACACTCGGAAACCACTTCTTTGAAACCCTATATAACCTTTATCAAAAACATTGTTGGCTATATCTGTTATTTGTTTAAACGACACATTATCATAAACAGATAAGTACTCTTGCTGTTTGATTTGGCTCAGTTCTTCTTCATATGTCAACCACTTTAATTGTATCTTTGACGCTTTGTTTTTAATAATTGAAACGACTTCAATAATTCGTTTATTAATCGCTTCTATTGGCTGCGATGCATCGATTCTTAAGCAGATAAAATCAGTATTTTCATTTTCATTAACTGCGGCAATTATGTCATCCATACGTAATTTGTCTGCCTCTTGATTATTTTTGTGATACGATTCATCCACTTCTATCGCTACCTGGAGTTGTGGAAAGTAGATATCCATTAGAGCATGTCCACCATCTTTACGCTTTACATATTGTTGACTTACAGGTTTCAACTCCATATTATCAAGCTTATGCCAAATCGCATTGATAATGTAGTTTTCATAATCCTTTCTCTTAGTTCGCGATAAAGTTTTAACTAAATAATCCCGTTTATCCACTTCCTTGTACCTCCAGTTTTATTCCTAAATGTGTAAACTTTCGGCTCTGAGCAACTGATTTACTCTTAGTGTAAATTAATACTGAATGAAGATAAACCTTATTTGGGTACAGTGATAGAACTCATGTATTCTATACTTAAAAAAGGACTTCAAAGGATTTGATGTATTTTATGAAGTTCTTTCTTGTAATAAGAATACATTCGATGTAATCAAGAATATAAAAGTTATGTTGAAAATCCTTATGAATCTGATCTGTATTGAGTCCTAAAGAAATAAACAGAGGCCTGATGATTGGCGTCTGTTTATCAAGTCATCATTGGAGCTTTGGAAAATCGAATATCAAGCAAACTATTTATTAACTTGCTTACAATATGGCATCATTTCTTTAATTTTTTCAACTATCCTTTTCTGTTCAGCAAGTGGCGGTAATGGGAATGCTACCTTTGAAAGAATTTCAATATTAATATTTTTTTGCGCCGTTGAACGTGACATTTTATCAAGTATATCTTTATAACACATTAACACGTATAAGAAATACATATTCGTGTCAATAGGGTGGTATGCATTAAACCCTACAACACTATCAGGAAAACATGCATCAAATCCCAAAATTGCAACATCGCCAATATTAGCTGCAATCGTCAAACAAACTGTTCCTTTTTGCCATACCCTACTCTGTGCAACACCTAATTCGTTATACATAGTAGTGTACTGAGTAATAATTTCATCGGCTCTAGCAACATCTCCAGTTTGTATCATAGGGAATGTACCATTTTCAAATATCTTAACATCGTTCCTAGGTCTGTGTTTTGATTTTCCTCGGCTCAATTCTCCAATTTGTTGTAATCTCACCCACTTCCAACTCTCTGGAATTTCGAAAGGTATCTCATCCTCTGTTATTACTGGCAGTGGCTTTTCCTTCTTAATCTTGTTTTCCTTAATCAGCTTAACTTTTTCTTCTTGAATATGCTGATACAATGCTTCGGCAGTACCCTCTTCTTCTCGTTGTTCAACCAATTTCCCCTGGATAGCATATTGCAAAATGGATTTCTGCATATCCTCTGGAAACTTCTTATTAAACACCTCTAATTTTGAATGGGCTTCACCGTATTTTTCAACATAAGGCATTAATGCT
Organism: Paenibacillus sp. FSL R7-0333; assembly: GCF_038000365.1. Taxonomy (NCBI): domain Bacteria; kingdom Bacillati; phylum Bacillota; class Bacilli; order Caryophanales; family Paenibacillaceae; genus Paenibacillus; species Paenibacillus sp. FSL R7-0333. The sequence continues at coordinate 1,893,315 of NZ_JBBOBZ010000001.1, read as the reverse complement.
TCAATCTTGGCAACGATTCGCTTTTGTTCTTCTAGTGGGGGAATAGGAATCACAGCCTCAAGCACATTTTTTCTTTCGATTCCAGGTATCATACTTTTAGCTTTAGCCTTTAACGTATTTACATAACTTTTAATGAATATATGTATATATTCAATATCCATAATAAATGTTCTTAAAGACATGATCTGTCTGGCGATATGAACTTCTTCTTCTTGTAAAATTGTTGTAGTCCCAACAGTTCCTTTACATGTTAATAATAAGTCACCTTTCAATGCAATAGACTTTGGTTCATTTGTCCATCTATTAATAACTAGTCTACCATCAACTATGTTACTAGCCCCTGTCAAATATGGAACACCCACTTTTGTATCCTTATATTTATTTGGTGTCATATCTTGACCTGATGTTAATAATATAACTTCCCCTAACCTCACCCATTCCCAACTTTCAGGAATGTCAAACGGTATGTCATTCTCTGTGATTCCTGGTATTGGCTTTCCCCTTTTTATCAACTGCTCTTTTTCTGCATTAATCTGTTTTAGCAGTTCTTTCGCAGTTCCCTCTTCTTCTCTTTGCTCAACAAGCTTTCCTTGAATCGCCAATTGGAGAATACTATTTTTCAAATCCTGTGCATTCATCCTAATTACCTCCAAGCATAAAAGTAATCTGCTCTAGCACATGATCGATTTCAGCATTGAGTGAAGCTCTTTTTTCTTGATACTGATGGATCAAATCCATTGGCTCTAAAATAATTTCTTCCTCATGGGGAAATCCGCACAAGTCAATGTTATAGTTTAAGGCGGCTATCTCATTAACTGTATATTTCTTAGCCTTTGGGAACCCATCAACTTGGATTTCTTCTCGTGCGACCCACCAAGATAAGGCTGGTTCAAAATGCTCCAGCTTCATCGGTTTTGTCTTCGAGAAGTTCTTATAACCTTCTGGCATATCCAGGCGATAAAACCAAGTCTCTTTTGTTGGATGCGTGTTGTCGAAGAACAAAATATTCGTTGTGATCGACGTATAGGGAGCAAATACACTATGAGGTAACCTCACAACAGTGTGGAGATTGAACTCCCCAATTAATTTCTTTTTAATATTGATTTTGGCATTATCCGTTCCAAACAGGAATCCGTCTGGAAGAATGATGGCACATCTTCCGTTTTTCTTAAGCCTGTACATGATGATGTTGATGAATAAGTCGGCAGTCTCAGAGCTTCTAAGGTCTGATGGGAAATTGACTTTTACGCTATCCTTTTCATTGCCACCATAAGGCGGATTCATAAGGACTACATCAAACTGCTCCATCTTCCTATATTCCTTGTAATCCGTTTCTAACGTATTGCCATGAATGATGTTTGGGTTGTCAATATCATGCAGCAGCATGTTGGTAACACATAGAATGTGCGGTAGTGCTTTCTTCTCCACTCCATAAACAGAGTTATTGTAAATCTCCCTGTTTTCAAGGGAGTTGCCAACCTGCTTCTCTAGGTCATTTAGAGCAGAAACTAAGAATCCACCTGTACCACAAGCAAAGTCCCCAATTCTTTCGCCTAGAATCGGCTTAATCACTTCTACCATAAAATCGGTTACCGCTCTTGGAGTATAGAACTCCCCTGCGTTACCTGCACTTTGCAAATCTTTTAAGAAAGATTCGTAAATCGTACCAAAAGTATGGCGTTCTTCGTATTCTGTAAAATCAATCTCACCAATGATATTTATAACTTGCCGCAGCAACACGCCATCCTTTTGATAGTTGTTGGCATCTTCAAATGCATATTTCACAATGACCTGGTTCATAGGTGTTTCATCATCAATTTCAAGATTTTTAAGGGTCGGGAAGAGCGTGTTGTTAACAAAGGTTAATAAAGAATCGCCAGTAAGTGCTTGACCATCTTTCTCATCTACAGCCCAATCTCTCCACTTTAAGCCCTCGGGAATGATTGATTTGTAATTATCATCGTACAGTTCCCATGCCTCTTCTTTTGCATCAAAAATTTTTAGAAATAGAATCCAGACGATTTGTTCAATCCGTTGAGCATCGCCATTAATCCCTGCATCATTTCTCATAACGTCTTGAATTCTTTTAACAAAATTAGTTACTGCCATTCTTGTTTACCTGCCTCGTCGTGTTGGTTTATGGTGTTATGCGTAATAAATCTCATTCTCTAATTCCTGAACCGCCTTCTGGTACGCATCTTTTCCACCGAAGGCCTTGACTATCTTCATAGGACTTCCGAATTTGGAGAATTCCTTGAGTTGGAGCACTTTGGTTTCTTCAATTTCCTTGATGCCTTCATCGGCATACTTATCAAGCAATGTTTCTAATACTTGCTGTGCTAATTCAGAATACTTATAAAGATAATGACGTTTTTTTACGTTGTTTGCTCTTTCAGCTTTGGTTAGAGGTGGTTTATCATAGGCTAGATGACAAATCAAATCGAAATCATCCAGTTCTGTTTTGCCCAATTCTTCTCTTACCGCATCCAGCAAAACGCCTTCATCTTTTAATTCGTCAATGATAGCTTGTTTTTTTTGCGCTTCTGTCCATTTTCTAAGAAAATCATCTAGCCTTGCGTATTGTTGCAGGATATTTTTCTTAGTATAATCTATAAGACTCTCGGTAATAAGCTTACCATCCTTATCCAGATATTGAACCCTTTCTGAAAGGACCTTTACGACAACATCACCAATATAATACTTTTTAGGTTTGTATTTATCATCAAAACCGTCTGTGTTGTAATCCCCTTCTGTTTCAATGACGCCACCTGCATTATTGTAACTATCTGTTTCATAAAAAAATTCTTCAATTGGCTCGATTACTGGCTCATCGCCATTAATCTCCAATACGACTTCTGGCTTCCCATCAAATGATGGATCAGCAAATAATCTGCTGGCATTACGAAAATCCATGATCGTGAAATAGGTCTTCCCGTATTCTTCGAGAAGCCTTGTTCCTCTTCCGATAATTTGTTTAAACTCGGTCATTCCATTATCACCAAAATTGTTGTCCAGCACAATCAATTTACACATTTTCGCATCCACACCAGTGGTCATTAATTTGCTGGTAACTGCAATAACAGGGTATGTACTTTCTTCGTCAATGAAATATTCCAGTTGCGCTTTCCCTTCATCATTATCCCCTGTTATACGCATGATATATTTATTATTTGCAGCATACAAATCCTTGTTTGCATTAATCAGAGCTTGTCGCATTCGCTCCGCGTGTTCAATATCCACACAGAAAACAATAGTTTTGCTAAATCTGTCTGTCTTCTTTAAAAACTCAGTAATCTTGGCTGCAATCACCCTCGTCCTGTCGTCAATAACCAAGGTTCTGTCGTAATCCTTGACATTATATTCTCTATCCTCGATTTCATATCCATGTTTATCGACTTTTCCAATCTCTGGCCGATAGCCTTCAAGGTCTTTATCAAGGCCAATTCTTATCACTTTATATGGTGCTAAGAAGCCATCATCAATCCCCTGCTTTAAAGAATACTCATAAATAGGCTCACCAAAGTAAGTTTGGCTTGAGGCTACCTTCGTTTCAACAGGAGTGGCAGTACACCCTACATGTGTGGCTGATGAAAAGTAATCCAGGATTTTTCTCCATGCAGAATCCTCTTTCGCGCTGCCTCTATGACACTCGTCTATAACAATCAGATCGAAGAAATTCGGTTGGAATTGCAGGTAGGCTTCTTGTCCGTCATCCCCTGAAAGCTGCTGGTATAAGGCAAGATAAATCTCATAAGAACTGTCTAGAGTTCTGTTTTCAACCTTTGTCATCTTACCGCCAAATGGCTTGAAATCACCAGATATCGTTTGGTCAACCAATACATTTCGGTCCGCTAAAAATAATATCTTTTTCTTTAAGCCAGCTTTCCAAAGTCTGTATATAATTTGAAATGACATGAAGGTTTTACCTGTTCCAGTGGCACATACCAATAATACTCGATCTTGTCCCTTTGCTACTGCATCCACAGTTCGATTAATAGCTACACGCTGATAATATCTAGGGGTCTTGTAATTCGGCACATAATAATAAGGTTCAAGAAGCACTTTTTCTTCTGCATCAGTTACATTCTTATCCTTTAGGTATCTTCTATATAAATCCTCTGGCGAGGGGAACTCCTCAAGCCTTAGTTCACTTACTTCACCAGTGATTAAATTTTGTTCAACAAATCCATCCCCGTTGGAAGCATAAACATAATAGATGTCAAGTGCTTTTGCATAGCTAATGGCCTGCTGCAGCCCCGCACCAACTGGATGATTATTATCTTTTGCTTCAATGACCGCCAGAGGAAAGTTGTTCTTATAGAACAGAACATAATCTGCCCGTTTCCGCTTGCCTCTGGTAGTGATATTTCCACGCAGAATGATTCTTCCGTCCGTAAAAGGATATTCCATTCGAATTTGTTTTTTTAATTCCCATCCTGCGTTAGTAATTGCTGGTGTGATATATCTGGCTTTGATATCTTCTTCAGATAAATCTCTCTTTGCCATGTGCTCAATCCTTTCCCTCTGATTTCACCTGGATGAATATTATGAAGTTCTTATTAAAAGTGGTTATGTATATTACTAACTATCGTAAATGGTTCACAATGATCACTACGACAATCCAGTTTGAATTTATGGACTTGTTGCATATCCAGACTAAAAAATCCCTTTATTCTTCAGTGATCCCTTCTTAAATATATATCTTGAGTAACATCTTCCTTACTCCATTCACCTCTGGATGCTTTATTCGTAAAATGTAAAATGATTCATAGGAAAATATTCCTAAGTTCATAATAGCATGTCTATATACAATGGGAGTATAAAAAAATGAGGACTCAAATTGAGTCCCCTACATTTGTTTCATCTATACGTCTTAGCCAAGCATCGAAATAACTTCTGCTGAGGTTCTCCACCCAATGATTACATAATAGATAATCATAACCATAGATCGAATATGGATCACTGTAAAATCTCGGCCGTCCGTTAATATTTCGTTGTTCGATTAAAGAAAGGGTAGGGTCGACTTTTTTCAATACAGGATAAGTGATATTAAATGTCCTCTTGGCGTAGTCCAGTCGCTGCAACCGCTCAACTTCGCGCTCTGTTAATAGATCATCTGCAATCAGTCGCTCAAAACTGGATCTGACCAAAGCACCAATTTTTATTTCCTCAGATCCTTTAAAATCAGCAGGTAATTTCTTTACTTTTACTGGCGATTTCGGTAGGCCTACTGGCTGCTTATCATCTGCAAAAAGATTATACATTTGTATACTTCGCATAAACAGCTCCGAAGTATCAGACACAGAATTGGATAAGGCTGTAACCACATTGAAGATTTTCTCCTTGAAGTCTTCATTGCACAGAAGCTCAAAACGAAAATCTAGACCTTTTGCATGGAACAGATCCTGGAGTTCGGCTATGTAGAGTTGCAGCGGCTCACATATTGCACCATATATTTTTGGAGCAGCAAATATAATATTTCCAACATTCAAATTGAAGTAGCCATGGATCGCCATAGCAGTGCGAATCATTTTCTTCAGTACTCTGGATATCGTTTCTTCCTTGAAGCCGTAATTCAAGCCATTCTCATGAAAAGCTACATCAATACCATATATGTTTTGAACACCTTTCTCCCCTCCTACTTCTAAGCCCAGAGCATCAATCTCCGCCTGTTGGAGTAGTTGGGAGAATGAACTGTTCTGCTTAAACAAATCAAGGCTATATTTCTCTTTAAAATATAGGTCTGCATCTTTCATCATACTTTCGACGACTGCTTCATTATGAATTTCCCACGACTTCACCGATGGCTTCCAGTTCAACTGAACAAGCTGACAATTCTTTGCATGTCTCAGCCATGAGAGCATCAAGGATTCTCCGATTTCTATTTTCAACAGAGCTACACCTCATCACCTATTTTTCTGAATAAAGTCTTTTCTCCAAGCGTAACTGAATCCACTCCCCATCCAGCGTATAGCCAAGATTTAGCCTGTGTATTCGTCAACGTATTAGCCCACCACGGACGATATTTACAGGCAGATACAGGAAGCGAAAAGCCTAGTACCATTTCGATTTGGTCTATACTCATGATCACTTGCTTGCCTTCGACACTCAATAAATATTGATAAAGTGAAACATATTTCCCAACATTATTCTCCGTAAGATTCATTGGCTGATTTCTATATTTTTTCAAAGTAGGCCGTACAATAACTTCAGGCGGTGACTCCAGTGAATCAACAGACAACGCCTCCTGTCCTTCCAGCGCTCGGGTCAACCTTTGCAGCATATAGCCGATCCCCGTACAATCGCTTAGAGGAAAGAACAATTCCTGTCCTTGATTAAATACAGCCTTAACTCGATCTGCATAATGCTTGCCGCCCAGCACTGTGATCTCCTTATATTTGAATAATCCCTTTCTTTCAGTCTGCTCTTTCAACTGAGCGATTTGAATAGTCTCACTGGAAGTATTAATGAAAGACACGTTATAGTCTTCTGGAATAACATCCTCAGGATATAGAAAACCATATTTTGCAGACAGAATTACCCAATGATCGAAGAAGGTTTTAGCATATCTTTGACAGGCCACCGCAAAAACACCTGTATAAACGTTTTGCGCTTCTACAGGTCCAATTGAAGGCTGCTTATCCCATATCTTCGCGGCACCGCAAGGAATAATACAAAGCGATTTATCTTGATTCACTGGCGAGCACCTCTATTTTATCAAAATCTTGGTTATTCAATGGTTCTTTATACAACTCGTTCACTTGCCAAAGTCCACTTCTTCTTATTTTCTCATGGGGTGATGACATTCCAAGCCATTCAACAGAAGGAGCACACTCATCACATAATGATATCGTAGATATCAGCCTGGATTTCAAGGATAAGCGCTCTGGTTTATTCTCTACAGCCAGCACACAAAATGAGAAATGCTTCTGAATATAGTCACTAACCCTGCCCTCTATAGTTGACTGATATGCTGAATCTATTAAATGACCATTATTAAGCTTAGCTTCCCTAGTTGTAAAATCGAGTTCCCATACACTTGCGTATGGATCTTTGTCTTGATTCAGCAAGCACCTGCCTATGTTCTTACGAAAAATACTTCTATCCTTATTCTCCTGAACAAAATGCTGCTTCAAACGCGACCTGAGTTGATTAGGGCCTGTGTGGGTACCAATTCGAACAATCCGATCTGCGTCATGCCCGTATTCCCCTGTTTCAAAGAGCAAATAGACCCCATTTCTGGGGATGATGTTGTCCTCAAAGGGAAAGTGATATCGAATCATTTTATTAACGATCTCATGCAAAATACAACATTGTTGGCTCATATAGATTGACCCCCTATTGATCTACAAAACCCGTTTTTCAAGTGTTAATAAATGTAATCTTAACACAATAAGATTGCTATTGGTTTATGATATAGTGAGCGAAAGGAAGGTGAGCAGAATGTCCATTTCCAAGGAACAACTGGAACAGAGCTTTCAGGGGAAATCTTACGTAGACCTTAAAGATTTGGTCCAACTGATCGAAGAAAACTTTGGATTCAACGTTACGCTGCAAAGAAAAGATGAATAGCCTACATTTACAGATGAACAAAAGAAGCGAATGACTTCAGTAATTTTTAAAGATGAAGATGTCCTTTCCCAGCTTTGTAAGTCCAAAAATGACCGTGACAATGGAATTTCCACATACAGTGACAGCGAAAATGAGTTTGCACAATTACTGAAAGAGAAACAGAATGAGATCTGACCATTACAAGGTTCTCTGGACCACTTACGCTCGGGTATCCTAACCTCTCAGCATATTCGCTGTAGGTTAGGCTATTTTTTGTACAATAACTTTTCTATCCCCTCATGCAGCACGCATGCCCATCATACTCCCACCCCTCCCCCCATATATATAGGAAGAACGGTTCACAAGCTGGAAGGAGAGATGGATGCATGCCCGGTGATGATGAGATTAAAGCGCTGGAGCGGTCGATTGCCGAGATTACGGAGATTGCTTCCGGGTTCGGGCTCGACTTTTATCCGATGCGTTATGAGATATGTCCGGCGGATATTATTTACACCTTCGGTGCGTACGGGATGCCTACCCGGTTCGGGCACTGGAGCTTTGGCAAGACTTTTCATAAAATGAAGGCTCAATACGATTTCGGCCTGAGCAAAATTTATGAGCTGGTCATTAACTCTAACCCCTGTTATGCCTTTCTGCTTGACGGCAACTCCCTGGTGCAGAACAAGCTGATTGTCGCGCATGTTCTGGCGCACTGCGATTTCTTCAAGAACAATATGCGCTTCTCCATGTCCAACCGGGATATGGTCGAGAGCATGGCAGCCACTGCCGACCGGATCAATGATTATTCAGTCACCTACGGCACTGATACGGTGGAGGGCTTCATAGATTCGGTACTGGCGATCCAAGAGCATATCGATCCCAGCCTGATCCAGCCGCGCAAGCTGGGCAAGACCCATCTGCTCGAAGCCAAGATGAAGGAGCGCAAGGACTCCCCTCCCGGCGGGCCTGGACCGGCTAATGCTTACAGTGAGCTGTGGGATCTGGAAAAGAATGATGACGTCCCGCCAGTGCCGGAAACCGCTGGCAAACGCACCTTCCCCCCGGAGCCGGAAAAGGACATCGTCTGGTTCATTCAGCAATACTCCACCGCCCTGGAGGACTGGCAGCGCGACATCATGACGATGCTGCATGACGAGATGCTCTATTTCTGGCCGCAGATGGAGACCAAGATCATGAACGAAGGCTGGGCCTCCTACTGGCATCAGCGGATTATGCGCGAGCTGGACCTTACCGCCGAAGAGACGGTCGAATACGCCAAGCTGAATTCATCGGTGGTGCAGCCCTCCCGCCAGAGCCTGAATCCGTACTACCTGGGGCTGAAGATTTTCGAGGATATCGAGCGCCGCTGGGACCGGGACAAAATGTTCGAGGTGCGCGAACTGGATTCCGACCTCTCCTTCATCCGCAGTTATCTGTCGAAGGAGCTGGTGAATGACCTCGACCTCTATGTTTTCGAGAAAAAAGGCCCGGAATGGAAAATCACCGATAAAGCCTGGGAGAATGTGCGCGACCAGCTGGTGCTGGCCCGGGTCAACGGTGGCTCCCCGTACCTCGTCGTCCAGGATGCCGATTATGAGCGGAACGGCGAACTCTTGATTGCCCACCGCTATGAGAGCATCGAGCTGGATCTGAAATATCTGGAGCGCACGCTCCCGCATATCTACGCCCTCTGGGGCCGGACCGTGCATCTGCAGACTGTTGTCGAAGACAAAAAAGCCCTTTTTACCTATGACGGTAAGAAGGTGCAGCGGAAGTTTATGTAGGTAATATGTATATGCTCGTCTAATAGGCCGCAGGCGGATTGCGAAATGCAATTCAACTGCGGCTTATTTGAAAATATAAGACGGCGAATCCGTTTCTACTTGTAGTATTAGACTTCCAAGTCAAACAGCTTGCCAAGCGGTATCTGAAAATCTCTAAACACATTCGACCGCACGCTATCCTGCTCCGAATATAAGTCCCGTACCTGATATACGCCATCCAGAAGCGTATATACATGAACCGTACGATTGCCGGGATCGACGATCCAATATTCCTGTACGCCATACTTCTGGTACAGATTGAACTTCTCATTAAAGTCCTTGAGTGCCGTTGACGGAGATAACACTTCGATAATCAGATTAGGTGCGCCGTGGCAGCCGTTCTTGGAAATCTGATTCTTCGAACAGACTACAGACAGAGTGGAGTGTAACTGAATTAAAACATGAATGGCTGCGAATACTCAGTGCCCCCGTATCTTTAGATGGCTCCAATTCGTTTATATAATAAAGAGTACTAATTCATATAATAGGAGAGAAGAAAAGATGAAAATTTCGAATGGAGTAGAAATGCTGGAATTGCAGGTTGAAGTATTCGGCAGTCGTCAAGAATTGAATCCTACCCTGATTTGGGACGATGAAGCTGCTGTTTTAATTGATACCGGCACACCCGGTCAATTCGAGCAAATACGTTCAGCCATGAAAGAGTGTGGAGTCTCCATGGATAAGTTGAAAGCAATCATTTTAACTCATCAAGATATTGACCATATCGGCAGTCTTCCTGAAATCCTGCAGGAACTTGATGGAGATATTAAAGTATACGCTCATGAGCTGGATAAACCATATATTGAAGGCCAATTCCCCCTTATGAAAGTGAATCTCGAAAGTATGGCTTGGCAATTAGAATTCCTTCCGGAAGACGAACGTTTGAAAGTAGTAGCCTACTTATTAGAGAACTCTCCTAAGGCCAAAGTTGACAGAACCTTAGCTGACAGACAAGAGCTTCCGTATTGCGGGGGAATTCAAGTTATCTTTACACCTGGGCATACGCCTGGACATATTAGTCTTTATTTGAAACAAAGCAAAACCCTTGTTGTTGGTGATGCAATGTTCAGTGTGGAAGGCATCTTGAGGGGACCCCACCCGCATTCCACACCGGATATGAACACAGCTTTCCGTTCCCTAGAAAAATATTTAGACTTCGACATTACATCGGTTATTTGTTATCACGGAGGATTATGTAAGGGTAACGTTAATGACCAGCTCCAAGAGCTTGTCAGGAAAGCGTAAACGGCTTAAACAAATACTAAAGAAATGTCGAAAAGTATGACAAGCGTGTTGCCCAGAAAATAATAAATCCCCGCTTCCCATCGCCCCCATATCCCCTGCTGCAAAAAATACTTAAATATAAATTATCCCAATTTTGTTTTAATAGTATCTGTATGGGTTAAATATCTCCTGTGATTTATAATGGGTAATTCTGGATGGTCTATAATTACCCTCATACAGAAACCAGACGGGAGAGGACGTAAGTGAAAGTGAAACAAATGGCAATACTGCTGCTCATCATGTGTGTGATTCTGACAGGCTGCATGGGGGGCAGCAAAGAAGGAAGTCCAGCGCCTTCATCCAGCCCGGCCGCCACGGCAACTGCCGAGACGAAGAACACTTCGGGGAACCCTCCGCCGGAGGCTTCACAGACCGTGTACGATCTGAAGCAGAAGTATGATTCAGATGAAGCAGATCAAAGTCCGGGCATCATGCCTATGTATAATGTGGAGCAGGATATGGAATTCATCTTCAGATTCAATACCGATCTTGGCTCAGAAGCCATTGGCAAGACGTTATCCGTACATACCGATATCGAGGCGCTGCCGGAGAGCAAGGTCGCAACCCTTGAGGATTCACAGCTTGTTGACGGCAAAAGCGTATACTCCATCAAGCCGCTCGGCTTCGGCGTCCTTCCCTCCGATTCCCTGCGCGCTACCGGAGCCAGCTCCTGGGGAAACGCGCCTGTCTACTACATCCGGCTTAACTATGACCTGGATGCCAAGTCGCCTACTCTGCTGAAGCAGCCGGTGATCATTCCGTTCACGGTGAAATCGGATCTGCCCACGCCGACGCTGCAAGCCGACATCAGTCCTGACGGAAGATTGACTCTGGTGTGGAATGAAGTTCCGGGCGCGGAGAGCTACAATATTTACAGCGCCTCCCATATTACAATGGAGAATATCAATGAGCCGCTCAGCGGCGCCGAGCAGGGCTATGCGGATCAGCGTCCGCTGCTGATTGCAACCGTGAAGGGCACTTCGTATAACGATTTCATGAAGGACGGACGCGGTGCGCTCGGTGTAGTAGATGAGATGATTACGAGCGTACAGAATAACAATGTCCAGGGGGAATATTACGTCACTGCCGTTCAGGGGGACAAAGAATCCCGGTTCAGCCGTTCGGCAGATACCGTAGCGTTATCCAAACGTCTGCCGCGCACTGTGGCTCCTGAGGATAACATCAACCTGAAATTGTACAAGAATGCCAAAGAGCTGCCCAAGACCGTTCCGGTCCAGTTCATTGACGGCTCCAAAGCCTCAGTAACAGTGATGTACGACACCGGAGCTGTAACTCTTAAGGCTTCCGGCCCAACCGATGTCCCGTACACGCTTCAAGGTACTGCGCTCAAGGGATATGTTCAGGTTACGCAATTGACGGAAGCGGATATTACTAGTCTTGCAGCCGCCCAGAGCAACAAGGCGAATCCCGGGTATGTGGAGCCGCAGAATGACACGGATTATGTGCCTGCACCGGATGTACCGACCATCATTGACGACAACGATAACGGAAACACAAGTGAACCTGGAGATAATGTCATCGACCAGCAAAAAGAAAATACCAAGAGCAAGGTAGAGGAAGGCAACAAACAGGCGGTACCGGGCACCACGATCCGGGCAGACCTGATTCATGCCGACTCTGCGCTGGAGGAATATCTCGCATTGACCCTGATGAACGGCGACACCGAAATCTCGCTGCAAGCCTTCCCGGAGGCGCAGAATGCCCGTACCCTGGTGGATGTAATTGAGAAGGTGGTCTACCAGAACCCGCTCATTCTCGGCTTCCGCGGCTATGGCTACGATTATGAGAAGCTGACGCTGAATGTGAAGTACGATGATTCTGCCGAGATCATCCGCTCCAAGCAGAAGGAGATCCTTGCCGAGGCAGATAAAGTAATCGCTGCTGTGATCAAGGAAGGCATGAGCGCGGATGAGAAACAGATGGCGATCTACGATTATCTGAATGATAACACCGCCTATGACGATGCTGCACTGGAGAATGCAATGGAGCAGGAGTTCAAGACAGTAGATGCGAAGTATAACGATTCTTTCAATACCTATGGCATTCTGGTTAAAAAAGTCGGCGTATGCATGAGCTATGCCCATACCTTCCAGCTGCTCTCTGATCTCGTCCAGGTCCCTTCGATGGTCGTCACAGGAACCATGAGCGGCGTGAATCACGCCTGGAACAAGGTGAAGATCGGCGACGAATGGGTCAACGTTGACCCGACCAATAACGCCACCAATACCGGACTTCCTTATCTGCTCTATAACTCCAATGACGCTACAGCCTCCGATGTAGAGTATGTGATGGACAAGGGCTACTGGCTGGACCATGAGCTGCCTCTGTTCAAGTCCACCAGCAATGCCTACGATTATTACGTGACGCAAGGACTGGAAGTAGATTCCCTGGAAGCCTACAAGACCAAGCTGGCCGAACAGCTGAAGAAAGGCGAGACGCTGGTAGTCCTACGCGTTCTGGGCAATACCGACAGCTCGGAGCTCATGCAGAAAACCGCCGAGGTCATCAAGCAATACGATGCCACCAAGCTGGATAGTGCAGGCATGGTTGAGCTGGGAAGCTACGTTGCGGTTCAATTGGACGCTGCAGCCGGGCAATAATAAACGGACAAAAGGCAAGCCCCGCAGCAGGGGCTTGCCTTTTCTTACATTCTAAATTGCCGGCGACCCTCTGTCTATTCCTCTTCATACGGATAATAGACATCACTCAGATTACCTGCCTGGTAGTAAGGGTACTCCAGTCTTTTTTGCACCAGACGTGCAGTGTCTGTATCCACTAAGCACTCAATCAGGTACAGACCAAGATCGATCGAGGACGTTACTCCGCCTCCGGTGAAGGTGTCGCCGTCCCGGACGGCCCGGGCCTTAATGACTTCCCCGCAGTAAGGGGCAAGCAGATCGTAGGCCGATGAGTTCGTGGTCGCTTTTTTCCCCTCTAAGAATCCTGCCGCACCTAACAACAATGCACCTGTGCAGACCGAGACCTTATAGCGTGCGCCTTCTGCCGTCCGTATCCAGCTTATGAACTCCTCATCGTAGCGGAGCGTCCGGGTCACATGGCCGCCCGGGAGGAAGACCAGATCGAATGTCCCCAGATCAGGCAATACCTCATTGGCTTTCATCGTCAGCCCCCGGTCATCCGTCACCTCCGCCTTGCTCGCGCAGAAGGTCCAGGATACGTTCTCCTTCGCCTTCAGGATCGCTACCCAGCTCACTGCTTCATAGAACCCGACAAAATCCATACTGGTCATGCCGTCAAACAGAACAAACGCCATTCTCATTACTGTCACCTATCCTCTCCTAATGAAAGATTAAGCACTCAGTTCCAAATATACTGCATCTTTTTATACCCGACATCCCATATTTTCAATTCGCCCTTAATCGTGATCTTCAGCTCTTGCCCCGGCTCAACTGGCATCTCGTATACTACAGGGTACTGTTCAGGATTAGTACGCTGAAAATCTCCAGTATAATTCAAGAATTCCTGGCCATCCCGGGTAATACTGATCTCACCGGAATAATCTGTGGGTTCGGGGTTTCCGAAAGTGAAGCAGAAAGTCGTCTGACCCTCAGACTTGTACGTGAATGTTCTGGAATCTCCGCCTTCAGCGCCATACAGGTTATAGCGGAGCGGTATCTTCTGTCCGTTGATTTGAATGCTGTCCGGTTTGTCTGCGGATGAATTGCCCGAGGTGTCCGTCCATTCCGTGATCGCCGTGAACGGCCCCTCTACTTTAGTTATTATTTTGTTTACCGCTGCGCCTAGTCCCCATAAAGCTATAAAAAGGACCAACCCCGCTATAGCCGTTGCCGCCAGATTGCGCCCGAGGCTCCGGTAACGGAAGCCAAGCTTGTACGCCCCGAAACCAAGGGCTGCACCAACCGAATTCTGAAGAGCATCATTGATATCGAAGCTGCCCAGGAAGGTAAGAGCCTGGATCGTTTCCAGGACAAGAATCGCGATGAAGAATAAGGTGATGAACCGGACGAAGCTGACCCGGTACAGCCATGGAATCAATATACCGAAAGGAACAAACGCAAGTGTGTTCCCGAAGCCCACCAAATCCATCAGGGTGGGAGGAAAAAGATCAGACGGAGACGGCATCAAAATGAAGTTTTCAGGCATGAAAATAAAGGTGTAAACGGTATGATCCGAAGCCTCTCCTCTTCCGAAAGCAAAGAACATAAAATAAAGCACAAGCAGCGTGTACAATACGGTTACTGTTAGTAGAATCTTGCGTTGTTTGACCATGGTTAGCTCCTTCATACTATTTTTCCACATATTACTATAACCTATTTAACGGTTTCATGAAACCCGCGCTCACGCACCGGAACATAAATCTCCATCACCGAATCCACCCGGGCGTGACAGCGCTCGTCGTAGAACTCAAAGTTCAGCTTGTCCTCGTCGTGCACATAGCCGCTTCCCGGGAACCAGTCCTCGAAGATATATCTCCAGGTACTCTTGACCACCTCGGCAAAAGTCTCCGCTCCCGCCTCATCGGTAGCGTCTACCGGTGGTGTCGTAAATACCGCATACTGCGCCGCAGGCACAACAGCCGTAAGCATGTCAGGAGTGGCCTTACTGAAGTCCTCCACTATAACCCCCAGCAGATACACAGCATTACCGCCAGCGTCTGACGGTATACATAAGCCGACCTCCCCGTGCTTCGGCGGATTCAGCTTTGCGTACATCTGATCCTCCAGATTATCGCCCTCATAGTTATACCAGAAAGAAGCGACATCCTGCGTAGCATTCCCCGCCTCCACATTCGTCTCAATCCCGTAACCCGCTACGTTAAAAGCAGGCCGCTCCACCCTCACTGGCTCTGCCATATACGCCTTAATCTCATACTCCAACCTGTCCCGGAGATACCCGCTCATCCGCGCCGCATACTGGGAGGGACTGTAGCCGTAGGTCTTGCGGAAGGCTTTGGCGAAGCCCCCGGGAGTCTCGAACCCATACTCCAGCGCAATCTCCGTAATTCTCCGCCCGTTGAATAATTCAACAGCAGCCCGCGACAATCTCCGGGTGCGCACATATTCCATGACCGGCATGTCCTGAGACTGGCTGAACATCCGGCAAAAATGATACAGCGAATATCCCGCATACGCCGCAATCTGCTCCGCTGTCAGCGGGTCCATGAGATGCTCCTCAATATAATCAATACTCCGCCCGATCTCTCTGCTGTAATTCAGTGACTCCACCGGCCTTTCAGTATACATAGGTGCATACATTATAGCAGATGGCGGCCTCCGGGACTGATCCAGTCTTGCTATATAATCAGCGCTGCGTATCCGTCAAGCCTTTCATGATGAATTCCACTATATAATCCAGAAGCTGCGGAAAATGGCTTGCCCCGATCTCTTCCTTGTGAATGTCGATATACGGAATAGAGTTGAACAAAGCGAGAATCATCCCGTCCTCCAGATCTGTTCTGATTTTCCCCTTGGACTTCCAGTGCCGGATTAGCTCCAGCATGCCGCTATTCATCATCTCATGAATACCCTCTATCCCGCCATGGGCATAGAATTCCTTCTCCAGCTTGCTGAATAGTGCTTTATTGTACCATTCCTTCAGGATAGGGTGCTCATTCATCCCGCTGTAATTAAGCTCCATCATCTGCTTAAGCACCTTGGCTGGCTCATCATCCACATCGACCTTAGCCATCATGCTCCGCTTCAGCTCCTCATTCTCCCGCAGGTAGATCTCTATGAACAGCTTCTCTTTGGAGGCGTAATAATTATAGAACGTGCCTACGGCATATCCGCACATCTTGGTGATGTCTGACACATTCGTGTCCTTGAAACCCTTGGAGCTGAACAGCTCTGTACCGCATCTGAAAATCTCTGCCTTCTTATCTTCCATCAATAAGCCCTCCACGCTTGAGTGAATATTTTTAAATTCATTCACACAATGTAGCACAGCCATGCAGCCATTACAATGTACTTTTATATTCATCTGACACGAATCACTTCCCATTTCGGTGAATAGGCTATTGTAATGACTTCAAGAATGGAGGGTTCCCGCATGAATTACAGGAACGAAGATTCGAACAGCTCAGCTCATCCGTCAGGCTATCGGCATCTGCCGCAGCCCTACCCTTATTCGCATTACCACTACCTGGTACGTTCGGAGTCCACTGAGGAGACCGCTCCGAGGATTGCTAAGAATTCCGCAACTGCCGGGAATACGCAGACTGTCAGGGCCTCCGAACCTCCGGCCGCTCCACATAAGCTCGAGAATGACCATGCGGAGGACAACATGGACGGCTGGCAGCAGATTCAGAATGCCAGCAAGCCGCAGACGGTCCTCGAAAGCGGACATCCGGCTGCCGCGAACAAGCCGGTGGACGGCCATCCCGGGGCAAGTCAGGCCGGCGGAAAGGGAATTCATGTCGATGTAGGAGGCGAGTTAGGGGGTAAACACGGCATCGGCATGAATGCCGGAGGAAACCTGGCGTACAGCGGCGCAAGCATGCAGGCAGACGGCCATATCGGCAGCAGCTCCTACGGGATCGAAGCGCAAGGCGATACCCATGTGGGCAACGGGCAAGGCCTCGGAGTGAACGCCGAAGCCCAGGCCTTCGGCAAATACGGGGTGGCTGCACAAGGCAAGGCCCAGCTCGGCGGCGGGCAAGGCGCAGATGTCAAGTTAGGCGCACAGGCCGGGGGCGATCACGGGCTGAATGCAGATGCGGGTGCTCATCTGGGGCTTAGTCAAGGTGCAGGCTTTGACTCTCATGTTCAGCTCGGCGGCAACAAGGGCATCGGGGCTGAGGCCAAAGCCCAGTTCGGCGGCGGCGAAGGCGCAGGCATCGGCGTGGGCGGACAGCTCGGCAAATATAACGGCCAATTAAGCTTCAAGATTGGCGGCAAGCATCAGGAGCCTAAGGAATCTCAGGAGGATTAGGAGAATTAGTTATCCAGTCCGCACGGATTCGCCGATCAGGCGCTTCGCTAGACTAAAGGGAATATCCCTAAGCCATCACCATGGCCTGGGATATTCCCTTTTGGCTGAGCGTACAAGTCTTAATTAGCTCCGGGACAGACAAGAGGACTGCCTGATGGCAGTCCCCGGTCCCCAGTATCCGTGAAGCCGCCTCCGTCAGCGGTTCAGAAGGCTTCCGACATATTTCAGCAGCTCATTGGCACAGATCGGGCAGTAGTTGTGCTCGTCGATCAGGCGGCGGCTGACCTCGTTGATCCGTTTGAGCTGGCTTTCATCCGGTGTCTTGGAGGAAGTGGTGATTTTGACGATATCCTTGAGGTCCGTGAACAGCTTCTTCTCGATGGCTTCCCGCAGCCGGTCGTGATTGTTGTACTCGAACTTCTTGCCCTTGCGGGAGTAGGACGAAATACGGATCAGGATCTCCTCCCGGAAGGCCTTCTTCGCATTCTCCGAGATGCCGATCTGCTCTTCAATGGAGCGCATCAGCCGCTCATCCGGCTCCATCTCCTCATCGGTAAGCGGGTCGCGGATTTTGGACCAGTTGCAGAAGGCTTCGATATTGTCGAGATAATTCTCGAACAGCGTTTTGGCGGATTCTTCAAAAGAGTAAACGAACGCCTTCTGCACTTCGCTTTTGGCAAGAATATCGTATTCCTTGCGGGCAATGGAAATAAAGTTCAGATAACGCTCGCGCTCCTCCTTCGTAATCGAAGGATGCTGATCCAGACCGTCCTTGATTGCCCGCAGCACATCCAGCGCGTTCATGCACTGCAGATCGCCTTTGATCAGGGCGCTGGAGATGCGGTTAATGACATAACGCGGGTCGATGCCGGACATGCCTTCATCTAAGTATTCGGTCTGCATCTCCTTCAGATCCGCTTCCTTGTAGCCCTCGACCTCTTCGCCGTCGTACATGCGCAGCTTCTTGATCAGATCCATCCCCTGCTTCTTGCTCTCCTTGAGCCGGGTCAGGATGGAGAAGATCGCCGCCGCGCGCAGCGCGTGAGGGGCAATATGCACATGCTTCATATCGCTCTGGCCGATCAGCTTGGCGTAGATTTTCTCCTCTTCAGAGACGCGCAGATTATAGGGAACCGGCATGACGATCATGCGGGACTGGAGTGCTTCGTTCTTTTTATTGGAGATGAAGGATTTATATTCGGTCTCATTCGTGTGGGCAATAATCATCTCATCCGCCGAAATTAACGCAAACCGCCCGGCCTTGAAATTGCCTTCCTGAGTCAGCGACAGCAGATTCCACAGGAACTTCTCGTCACATTTCAGCATCTCCTGGAATTCCATGATCCCGCGGTTGGCCTTGTTCAGCTCCCCGTCGAAGCGGTAGGCCCGCGGATCGGATTCCGAGCCGAATTCGGTAATGGTGGAGAAGTCGATACTGCCGGTCAGATCCGCGATATCCTGCGACTTCGGATCGGAAGGGCTGAATGTACCAATCCCTACCCGCTCCTCTTCCGACAACAGCACCCGGGTAACCGCCACACGTTCAATATCCCCGTGGTAGTCATTCTTCAGCCGCATCTGGCAGGACGGGCAGAGATTACCTTCAATCCGTACATCCAGCTCGCGTTCGATCTCAGGCCGCAGCTCCAGCGGAATCAGATGCAGCGGGTCCTCATGCATCGGGCAGCCCTCAATGGCATACACCGCACCCGCATCCGTGCGCGAATATTGCTCCAGGCCGCGCTTCAGCAGCGTGACCAAGGTGGACTTTCCTCCACTGACCGGTCCCATCAGCAGCAGAATCCGTTTGCGCACATCCAGCCTTCGGGCTGCGGAATGGAAGTATTCCTCCACCAGCTTTTCCACCGCACGATCCAGTCCAAAGATCTCCTGTTCAAAAAACTTATACCGTTTACGTCCGTTAATGTCCTCGACGCCGTGTGACTTGATCATGTCATATACGCGGGAATGAGCCGTTTTGGCGGGAGAGGGGTCTACTCTAAGCAGTTCTATATAGTCCTTGAAAGTGCCGCTCCACGCCAAACGGTCGTTCTCAGCCCGATGCGTTGCTATACGCTCAAAAATATCCATGGCTCGCTGCCTCCTCTTGCGCTCCTACTTGCTCCACCAAGCTTAGAAAGTGTATTACATACCTATGCGGCGAGCCCGGAATAGTTGACCTCTTTTTTGCTGTGCTATAATAGAGAATCATAAATTCTCTATTATAATTACGCTGCAATTCAGGGCAGGAGTGAATACGAATGGCAATCAAGCAGGAGACGGAGCTGTATGCTCCTTTGAAGAGTTTTTTTGAACGGCAAGGCTATGACATCAAGGGTGAGGTGCGGACCTGTGATCTGGTGGGCATCCGGGAGGACGAGGCGCAGCCACTCATTGTGGAGATGAAAAAATCGTTCAATCTCGCCCTGCTGCTGCAGGGGATTGAACGGCTGCGGCTCAGCCCTAACGTCTACCTCGCGGTAGAACGCGTCAGGGAGAAGAAGGGCGCGGTCAACCAGCGCTGGGGCGAGCTCACCGGGCTGTGCCGCCGGCTCGGCCTCGGGCTGATCACCGTCGTCTTCTACAAGACGAAGGCCCCGCTCGTCGAGGTGCTCGCGGAGCCGGGCGACGCGCCGCCGCAGGCCCGCAGCGCGGTGCGCCGCCGCGAGCGCTTGCTCTATGAGTTCCGCGAGCGCAGCGGGGACTACAACACCGGCGGCAGCACGCGCGTCAAGCTCGTGACTGCCTACCGCGAGAAGGCGCTGCGCGTGGCCGCCTCGCTGCAGGCCCTGGAGGCCGAAGCCGCCGGGGAGCCGGCGGCCGCGGGTACGGCAGCAGCGGCGGCGGGTGATGCCGCTGCGGGTGCGGGCCCGGCGGCTGCGCACAGCCGGGCGGAGGGCGCGCGCGGCGTCGGCGTCACGCCCGCCGCGTTGCGGAAGCGCAGCGGCGTGCCCGGCGCCGCTGCGATCCTGCAGAAGAACTACTATGCGTGGTTCTTCCGGGTGCAGCGCGGCCGCTACACGCTCACGGCCGCCGGACAAGCCGCGCTGATCGAGTATGCCCGGATCGCGGAGGTCAGCGCAGGCAAGCTGTAGGCCCGCGCCCGGCAGGTAGCGGATCTCAGCGGATTCTGGCCGCAGCTTCATCAGCTGAACCCGGCCCGCCCGCGCTTGTCCATCCGTTCGCAGCCCCAACAGCCGGACCCAGGCCGCCGTGTCTGCCCATCTGTCCGATCACTGCTCCATCTGCCGGACCTGGGCCGCGCGCCGACTCATCCGCTCACTGCTCCATCTGCCGGACCTGGGCCGCGCGCCTACGCATCCGCTCACTACTCCACCTGCCGGACCTGGGCCGCGCGCCTACGCATCCGCTCACTACTCCACCTGCCGGACCTGGGCCGCGCGCCTACCCATCCGCTCACTACTTCCATCTGCTGGCCCCGGGCCGCGCGCCGACCCATCCGCTCACTACTCCACCAGCTGGACCCAGTAAGCCGCGCCTGCCTTACATAGGCATTCACGCAATCATGAGGCGTTCACGCTCGACTGCCCAACCAATAGTTGGAAAATCAACACTTAAATAGTTGAGTTTTTCCCAGCGCAAAAGATTAGTTGGATAAACAACACTTATTTTCCACCATTTTGTCTCAAGTAGCACATTTCAGCTGAATAAATGTACTTTTTCCAACTAAAGTCCCAAATTCGAGGAATCCAGTCAAATTAGATGCTCTTTTTCCACTTATCTCCACAGAATAAAGTTACTGGATAAGTGCCAATACATGTATTCGGTTTTTACACACATTTGGTCCGCTTACCTTCGCCCCTTCGCCCCAGCACATTGTACACAGTTTTCCACACCCATCCGGCCTACTTCCCTTCCCTTCCGGCAATTATACAAGCCAAAAAGGAGTTGTCCGCACGCTGCGAGCGACAACTCCTTTGTACCTTCTCTATCCACTTACCTGATCTATACTCTAGAATATCCTACTGGTTTATACCATGCTCTTCGCTCATTCACTCCAAGCCCCCAGCTCTTCGCTCATTCACTCCAAGCCCCAGCCCTTCGCTTATTCGCTCCTAGCTCGCCCTAAGCAAGCACCGTATACAGCAGCTCCTTCTCCTTAACCGAGGTGGCGCCAGCAGACTGGATGGACTGGTACTGCTGGATGTTCGTAATAATAACCGGCGTAATCGTGCTATAGCCAGCCTTCTCGATCTCGGCCAGATCGAATTCCATCAGGAGATCGCCGACAGCCACCCGGGTTCCGGCGGTTACCTTGGGCGAGAAATGCAGGCCTTTCAGCTTCACCGTGTCGATGCCGATATGGATCAGCATTTCCGCTCCGCTGTCGCTGACCAGACCAATGGCATGTCCGCTCTTCGAGAGCGAGAACACCGTTCCCTGGACCGGCGAGACTACGCGGCCTTCGGACGGCTGAATGGCATACCCTTTCCCCATAATCTCCTCCGAGAAGGCCGGGTCGCTCACTTCGCTGAGCGGCTTCACCGCTCCGGCAATCGGACTGAATACCTCTTGATTCACCATCGTAGACTCAGCAGCAGCGCCGATTACAGTAGTAATAGCGGCAGATGCGTTTACAGACTCGGCAGGAGTCACCGCAGGCGCAGCAGCAGCTTCCGGCTCATCCTCAAAGCCGATAATGTAAGTGACAATCGCAGCAACTACCGCACCGATAGCGAAGCCGATGACCGAATAGACAAAGGTCGCACCGAGAACCATCGGAATGCCGGAGAGTCCGGCGAGTCCGCCGATGACATACGCTTTTACCTTGAACAAGCTTAGGAACGCACCACCGGCGGCTCCGCCGATCAGGGCAGCGATGAACGGTTTCTTAAGCCGCATATTCACACCGTACATAGCCGGTTCTGTAATCCCCATGAAAGCCGTAATACTTGTGGACAGGGAGAGGGACTTCAGCTTGCTGTTCTTCGTTCTCAGTGAGACACCCAGCGCACTGCCCGCCTGGGCAAAGTTCGCTACCATCATAATCGGAATCATATAGTCATAGCCAAGCTGTGCAATGGATGCGATCATGATTGGAATCAGAGCATAGTGCATCCCGGTAATGATCAGCAGCGACATGGTTCCGCCCAGCAGCAGGCCTGCGAACAATCCCGTATTCTCGAACAGCCAGCTGATCCCTCCAGTCAGGCCATCCCCGATAATTACTCCCAGCGGGCCTACGGCAATCAGGGTAAGCGGCACAATGACCAGCAGCGTAACCGTCGGAACGATAATCAGCTTAAGGGAAGCATGGGTTACTTTATCAACGGCTTTTTCCACATAGGAGGCCAGCCATACTGCAATCACAATCGGAATGACGGACGAAGCATAGGTTGCAGCTACCACCGGCAGTGAAGCGAAGGTAACGGGCTCCCCGGACCCCAGCAGCGTGGTGACGGTCGGATGCAGAATGGCCGCCCCTATCGCAGCAGCGATGTACATATTGCTTCCCAGCTTACGGGCAGCGCTGATGGCCAGAACAATCGGCAGGAAGTAAAAGGCACCGTCTCCGATCGCCGAGAGAATGATATACGTGGAGTTCTCTGTCCCCATCCAGCCCACCGCCACCAGCAGGGCGACAATCCCTTTGATCATCCCCGCACCGGTAATGGCCGGCAGGATCGGTGTGAAGATTCCCGAGATGAAGTCAAACAGCTTGCTGAGCGGATTCTGCTTCGTTTTCTCCACCTTGTCACCGGAAGCCTTCATCTCAGGAGAAACGGACATATTGCCAATCAGCTCATTGTAGACCACCGGCACATCATTGCCGATAATAACCTGGAATTGCCCGCCGTTAATCATCACGCCCATTACCCCGTCCGTCTTCTGCAGCGCCGCTTTGTCCGCACGGTTGTTGTCATTCAGGTTGAAGCGCAGACGGGTCATACAGTGGGTTACCTGATCG
This sequence comes from Paenibacillus sp. FSL R7-0333, assembly GCF_038000365.1. Taxonomy (NCBI): domain Bacteria; kingdom Bacillati; phylum Bacillota; class Bacilli; order Caryophanales; family Paenibacillaceae; genus Paenibacillus; species Paenibacillus sp. FSL R7-0333. The sequence goes on along the minus strand of NZ_JBBOBZ010000001.1, from coordinate 1,869,795 downwards.
ATATTGTCTTCTCCGCCAACAAGCTTCAATATTTCTTTGGACAGCTCTTTTGTATTCATAAGATGTTGCTCCTTAGATGTAGTATGTTTTCCGCACAAGCAGAAACGGCTTCGCCGTCCTTTTAAAGGACGGTACCGTTTCAGCGAGAAATAGAAGGATAATTCATAGCGTGAAACATATAAATTTTTATATTTAAAAAAACCTAAACGCCGATCAGCGGGGAAAGGCAGTCTTCTGCCTCCAGCACTGTCCGGGTTTAGGTTTTGCCTCTGTTCCGAGTAGCAATCCTGCACCACATTATTCTGTTATATCCTCATTACGGATAATCCGTTCAATATGAATGGTCAGATACAATATTTCTTCCTTGGACAAGACCCGTTTGTATATCTTGCGGGAATAGTCCGCTATCTTCACCGCAACCGCATGGGCAGCCGGGTACTGCTTCATGACCAGATCATGCAGCGCATGATCCTGGTCCCGCTCCTCCATCGGAGTGCCCTGAACCACCCGCTGCGCAAAGAACTTCAGATGGGTCAGGAAGCGGTAATACCCGAGTGATTCTTCATCCAGCTCAATCAGGAAGCTCCGCCGGACAATATTCAAGATGTCCTTCACGATATTCGTGATACTTACCGTCTCCCGCATCTCACCGTTCATCTGCGCATTAACCAGATGCATCGCGATGAATGCGCACTCGTCCTCCGGCAGCAAAGCCCCAAGCCGTTCCTCGATAATTTGCAGCGCCTTGAGTCCAATGGAGAACTCCTTACGGTACATCCGCTTGATTTCCCACAGCAGTGCATTCTTGATTTGAAGCCCCTGACGGTGGCGGTCGATGGCGAAATGGATATGGTCCGTCAGTGAGATATAGATGCTGTCATGCAGCTTCTCCCCGAGCACCGTCTCGGCATAACGGATCACTTCATCGGTGCATTCCACATATTCCAGCGGGATCTCCGAGAGAAGCGACATCAGCTTCTGTGAACCTTCTTTATTCTCCAGGGCGAATACCTTCTCGACCTGAGCATCCTCAACATCATCCCCGGCCTGCTTCTTGAAGGCGATACCGCGGCCCATTACGACCCGTTCCTTCCCGCTGGCATCGAGTACGGTGACCACATTGTTGTTGAGCACCTTAGCAATTTTCATTCCATCACCTTACACCGTCAGAGTAATAAAATCCCCCGCAGGCGCGGGGATACAACATTATTGTGTTAAAAAAGGCAAAACCAAAACGGCATCAAAAGAGTGCCCGTTTCTGGTTTTGCCTGAATGAACAGTAACAATCCAGTTATTCTACCTGTAGCAGCATCTTAGCATATCATTGTTAATATGACAACACTTTTATGAAAACGGTTTATTAAGGCCTGTGCTTCTTAAGCTTGCCCCATTTCACCTACAATATTTCACCGTTCGACGAAATCACCTGCTTGTACCACTCAAACGAATCCTTCTTGCTGCGGTTCAGCGTGCCGCTTCCCGTGTCGTCCAGGTCTACGTAGATGAAGCCGTAGCGCTTGGACATTTCCGAGGTCGACATGCTCACCAGGTCAATCGGGCCCCAGGCCGTATAGCCCATCAGCTCCACGCCGTCCTTAACCGCTTCCTTCATCTCCTTGATGTGTTCCCGCAAATAATCAATCCGGTAATTGTCATGGATCGATCCGTCTTCCTCCACCTTGTCATAGGCGCCCAGCCCGTTCTCTACGATGAACAACGGCTTCTGGTAACGGTCGTACAGGTTATTCAGGGTAATACGCAGACCCACAGGATCAATCTGCCAGCCCCAGTCGGAGGCCTTCAGATACGGGTTCTTGATACCGCCCAGCAGATTTCCTTCAGTCGCCTCACCCTCCGGACCTGCGGACACCGTAAGCGTCATATAATAGCTGAACGAGATGAAATCTACTGTATTCGCCGCAAGAAGCTCATCATCCCCCGGCTCACGGACAATCTCAATCTGGTTCTCGGCAAAATAACGGTTCATATAACGCGGGTACTTGCCGCGCGCATGTACATCCGTGAAGAACAGATTCAGCTGGTCCTCCTGCTGTCTCTTACGTACATCCGCCGGATTACAGGTATGCGCGTAGCTCTCCATACGGGCCAGCATACAGCCAATCTGCGAGCCTGGAATAATCTCATGTCCGAGTCTGGTAACCAGGGCGCTTGCTACGAACTGATGGTGCAGCCCCTGAAAGACCGCTTGCAGCTTGTTCTCCACGCGGTCTGTAAGAATACCGCCTCCGGTATACGGGCTGAACAGCATGACATTGATCTCGTTGAAGGTCAGCCAGTACTTCACTTTTTTCCGGTAACGTGTAAATACAGTCTCCGCATACTTCACATAGAAGCCGACCACTTCACGGCTGGCCCAGCCGTTATACTTCTGTGTAAGACCGAGCGGAGTCTCATAGTGCGAGAGAGTAACCAGCGGCTCAATGCCGTATTTCAACAGTTCATCGAATACATCGTCGTAGAATTGCAGACCCTGCTCGTTAGGCTCGGCATCATCGCCGTTCGGGAAGATCCGTGCCCAGTTAATCGACAGCCGGAACACCTTGAAGCCCATTTCGGCGAATAGAGCAATGTCCTCCTTGTAGCGGTGATAGAAGTCAACGCCTTCGCGTTTCGGGAACCAGTCATCCGTCTCTCCGGCGAGAATCCGGGCGATACGCTCCGAAGAGATCTCCATGGAATGATCCCCTGTGCGCTTATCCTTGGGCACGAAGGCGATCATATCTGCGGTTGACAGCCCTTTGCCCCCCTGATCAAAAGCGCCCTCCAGCTGATTGGCAGCGGTTGCCCCGCCCCATAAGAAATGCTCAGGAAATCCGTTAAGTACTATAGCCATAGTCCTTACCCCTTTTCATTATGATCTTTCTGCATGGCCTATATAACAGAAAAACCTAAACCTATGGCAAGATCATCGAGCCCGGCGAACGGGTTCAAATCAGTCACCATCAGTTTAGGTTTTGCCTGGCACGGCCAGTAACAATCCAGTAAACGATGTGTTTATGGAAGATTTAATTGACTCCAGCCTAACATAGCATCCAGCAAAATTCAAATGAAAATCCGCTCAATTTCTGTGAAGCTCATATTTGCGCCCGTTCCTTCTCCCCTAGCTGCGCGCCGTGAACTCGGTCACCGCTTCACTCATCAGGTTCATTCCCAGCAGCAGCTCATCACGGCCGGGATGGCTGAAGTTGAGCCGGATGCGGTCCGAGCCTCCGCTTACACTGCAGAGCGGACCAGGCAGGAAGGCTACCCCCTTGGACAGCGAAGCCCGCAGCAGAGCCATCGCGTCCAGGCCTTCAGGCAGCGATACCCAGAGGAACATGCCGCCGGCCGGCATGTCATACACGCTGTGCTTCCAGGCCGGACGCTTCAGCAGCTCCGCCATCAGCTTCAGGCGGGTATTGTATTCGCGGTTCAGCAGCGCGATATGCTCCCGCAGATCAAAGGCCGACACACTGAGCAGATGATGCAGCAGGCGCTGGTTCAGCGAGCTGGACTGCCAGTCCGCCATCTGCTTGGCGGCAGCCATCATGCCGATCAGCTCGCGGCTTCCCGCCGCCCAGCCCGTCCGCAGCGCCGGCGCGACCGTCTTGCTGAAGGAGCCGATGTACAGCACATGCCCGCCCTCGCTGACATTCTCCAGCGCATATAGAGTAGGATATTTCTTGGAGGGGTGGCCCTCACTCCGCTGGAAGTGCAGATCGCCATAGGAATCATCCTCTACGATCAGCACATTATGTGAGATACACAGCTCCAGAATCTCTTGCCGCCGGGCAAGGCTCCAGAGCACTCCGCTGGGGTTGGTGAAGCTTGGCGCAGCGAACAGCATTTTGGGCCTATAACTGCGGATCGTTCGCCGCAGATGATCCGGCAGCAGACCGTCCCCATCCCCCTGGACCGGAATAATGACGGCTCCCTGCATCCGCAGCGCCTGCAGAATACCGGGAGAAGTCGGATTCTCAACCAGCACATGATCCCCGGGATCGATGTACACCCTGGACAGCAGATCGATGGCCTGCTGGCTGCCCGTTGTCAGCAGCACTCCGCCTTCGGTTACCGCCACCCCTTTGCTGCGGAGCCAATCTCCGGTCAGCCATTCGCGGAGCGGGCCATACCCTTCAGGCTCCCCGTACTGCAGCGCACTTGCATCTGTGGAGATAACGGTAGATGCCGCCTCAGACAGCAGTGACAGCGGAAATAATTCTTCTGCCGGGAGCTCCTCTGCCAGCGAGATCAGCGTACCCCGGCGTGTCTCCTTACGGATACTCAGCAGCGGTGAAGATAACAATGTATGTGCGCGCGAAGAAAACTCATACTTCATACGCTTCCCCCCTTTATCTGGTTTAAGAATATTCCAGTCCTGACGCCATTATGTCGTAATACAGGGATTATGCGTAGATTTGCTTGTTCTGTCTTGAGAAAAGCGCGAACTTCTCAATCGCCTGCGCTCTTGTCGATACTTCCAGCTTCACATAAATCTTGCGCAGGTAGTTATCGATCGAACGGCGGCTGACTTCAATTTCAAGTGCGATTTTGTCGTATGTAATTCCTTGCACAATGCGTTCCATGATGAACATCTCCGTCTGTGTCAGCTGCAAGACACCTTCCAGCCCTCTGGAGGAGGCTACCGGACGGAAGCCCTTTTCGATCCATTCCAGCGGAATGGAGAGGAACCCTTCGCGGATGCCGCGGATCATCTGCAGAAGCTGATCCGGAGTAGCTCCCTTCGACAATACCCCGCTCGCTCCCAGTTCAATCAGGGGCAGGAATATCTCCTTATCGTTCTCCTCCGTCATGATAATAATGTGGGAGCACGGTGAGCTTTTTTTCATGTCCGGCAGCACCTGCTCTACGGTTCCGTCATGCATCTGATAATCACTCAGCACCAGATCAGGCCTTAATTCCTCCATGCCCGCGAGACATTCTTCCCAGGTAGCGAACATGCCGTCTACCGTCAGTCCCTCCTCATCTTCCAGAATTAATTTTGTTCCCAGCATACTTGTGGGATGACATCCCACGATGACCACCTGCCAGACCTTCGTCATTAATGCCCAGACCTCCTGCTATCTATATAATTTTCCAGAATGGAAAGCGCTGTAAGCGTTTCCTGTCAACACGCAAGCAAGGATCTATGCTGTCATAAGTCTATTCTTCCTACTTTTACCTTGAATACGTCCATCAGATATTCCAATCTATAGAAATTGTATCGCAGTAGTTTAACAGGATGCAATTACTTTTTGTCGTTTCTGCGCGGCTCTTTCACTTTTGCGAAAAACCTGAAAGTCTGATAAAATGAGAACTTGAAAAAATATGGCTTGAGGTGATGAAATGCAACCGCTAGCGGAATCGACCCGGGTACACTCTCGCCGGAGTGCAGAGAGAAGCGGCTCGTCCGTCAAATGGTTTCTACTGTTCTGGATTCTGATGATCACAGCCGGCGTATATGCCGTGTACAGCTACACCAATCATCTGAAGGATCAGGTGCTGAGCGAGCTTGGATCTCAAAGCCAGCAGCAGCTTACCGTTTTGAAGACCGACTACGAGTCGAAGATCGCCGTCCTGTCAGAACAAGTGAAGGAGCTTCAGAGCACCGTGCAGACATTCAACGAGCTGCTGACCTTCACCAAGGATAATGCCAGTAACAAGACGGACAACAGCAACAAGCTGTACACGCAATTAAGCGAGGTCAAGAAACAGCTTGATACGCTCAAGAAAGAGATGGATCTGCTGAAATGATGACTCCTGTCAAAAGAGTGAACCGGTTCTTCATGCTCCTGACCGCTCCATTGTTCGGACTGCTGCTCTGTCTGTGGCTGTACCAGCCTCCGCTTGAGCTTAAGCTGAATACCGCCCCCTTCGCAGCTGACCCCGGACCCGTGAATGAAACCGCACAATTGAAGCAGGACCTGGCTGTGGCCAAGAGCTATGCCGCTTACACCATAGACTCTATCGGCACCAGCGCACAGCTCTACAAGCAGACCACGAACGCTATGAACGCACTGGTCAGCACAGCAACGGCCCAGACCTCCCGTCCTGAGCGGATCTACAACCGCCGGATTAGTTCCCGGCTCGGCATTCCTGCCGATGTGATCAGCAGCGACCGGATTACCATTGAATTATACCGGCTGAACCCCGGCAACTATACAGCATATGCAATGAAGATTAAGCTGAAGGATACCTCAGCCATGAAGATGAGCCTGGCCGGTGACGGCACGGGCGCTTCCGAGACCACACTGCAGGCCGTGAACCGCTACGGTGCCTCGGCCGGTATTAATGCCGGCGGCTTCGCTGATCAGAACGGCAAGCGTTATCCGCTCTCGACCACCATCGTCGGCGGAGAATATCTGTACGGCTTCGAGCCCAGCTACAAGGATCTCAGCTTCGTCGGCCTGAACAAATCCGGCCAGTTGATCGGCGGCAAATTCACCAGTCGTGACCAGCTTGATCAGCTGGAGCCGGTATTCGGAGCAACCTTCGTCCCTGTGCTGCTGAAGAATCAGAGCAAGACAGCCATTCCGCTGAAATGGCAGCTGGCCCCGAAGCGGGCACCGCGGACTATCATCGGTAACTACAAGGATAATCAGCTGCTGATTCTGGTCGCTGACGGATATAACGAGAACGGTGACTCGGGAGCCACACTGGCTGAGCTGCAGGATAAGCTGTACAATCTCGGCGTCATCGATGCTTATAACCTGGACGGCGGCGGCTCATCGTCCATGATTTTCCGCGGCAAGGTCATTAACAAGCCTTCCGACGGCAATTTGCGCCGCGTCCCAACCAACTTCTTGTTCTTCAAGTAATTCCGAGTATAACCGTCAATGCTAAATATCACATTTTCATTTATTTTTACAGATTAAAAGGGTATACTCAGGGTAACGAAGATCGTCAATAATGGAGGTGCCTGCATGTCGTTCTCCCTGACTTTTTGGATCGTGACCCTGGTATTTGTACTGTTTCTGGCTGGTATTCTTACTTCTTCCTACAACGACGACAAGACTAAGGGGCTGTGACCCGCCCTCCGCGAACAATCTGATGGACGTATACCACAAAAAGGAGCACCGCACTGATGTGTGCGGCGCTCTTTTTGTGTTCTTCACTATTCACTGAAGCCGAGTCCGACCAGCATCCATGTTATAAGACGCGCTTACGCGTTTTACCCTATGTAGATAATTGATGCGCTCTACGCTTACGCGTGTTTTGGCAGTTGGGTCATCTCGGTAAGACAGCTTGAACAAATGTAACGGTCTTTATATTCGCTTACGCCTTCCATAGATCCGCAGAAGACACACTTCGGACGGTAACGCTCCAGAATAATGTGGTCGCCCTGAACAAGAATTTCTACAGGATCACCTTCATTCATTTGATACCTTTTACGCAGAGACTTAGGCAGAACAATTCTACCCAGCTGATCTACTTTACGTACAACGCCAGCAGGTTTCATATCTAACTTACACTCTCCTGTTCAACTTATGATTAGTAGTGCCATTTCTGACATCCAAGTTCACGTACCCTATTACTTTCTTCGGCACTAATCAACTATTTCGTTACTAAAATGTCGAATCCTGCTGAAAAAAATAAAAAATGATGTCAACTTTTAGAAAAGTTGTGGGAAATCAAGCTGCCGGAGCGCTTCATAGACCACAATCGCTGCCGAATTAGACAAATTAAGCGATCTGACCGCCTCGCTCATCGGCATCCGCATCGCCGTTTCCTGACCAGCCTCCAGGATCTCTGCCGGCAACCCCTTGGTTTCTTTCCCGAACACGAAGAAGTCTCCATCCCGGAAGGCGAAATCGCTATAGCGCTTCTTGGCCTTGGTGGTCGCATAGAAGAACCGCCCTTCCTGATACTTCTCCAATACTTCACTGAAGGAATTATGATATTCAATATTCACTGCATGCCAATAATCGAGTCCGGCACGCTTCAGTGTAGCATCGTCTGTGCGGAAGCCCAGCGGGTGCACGAGATGGAGATGGGTTCCTGTGGCCGCACAAGTACGGGCGATATTGCCGGTATTCGCCGGTATTTCCGGTTCCACCAGCACAATGTGTAATGCCATAATACGAATGCTTCCTCTCTGTAGGGTCTTAAGGAGTGCGGCGGAGTAAGTATCCGCCGTGTCCTCCATGGCCCTGTGATGTATTCTTGATGCTGCTTGCAGGTACAGGCCGGACACAGGCCGGGCTCTATGATCCTGGCTGCGGGCAAGAAGAAACCTTCCGCTGCAAGGCGGAAGGTCAGGAACGTTCTTTCATTACCCTTGAGTTTGCCGGAAATGCTTCATGAAATCAGCCAGCGCCTTAACGCTCTCATGTGGGACTGCGTTGTAGATCGAAGCCCGTAAGCCGCCTACGCTGCGGTGTCCCTTGAGGCCGACAAAGCCTTCCGCTTCGGAAGCTTTGATGAACTGCTTCTCCAGCTCCTCCGATTGCATCCGGAACGTTACATTCATGATGGAACGGCTGCCTTCTTCCGCAACTCCGCGGTAGAAGCCGTCGCTGCCGTCGATATAATCATATAGGAGACCTGCTTTGTCACGGTTCTTGGCTTCAGTGCCGGCAAGCCCGCCCTGTTCCTCAATCCATTTTAACACTTCGTTAACCATATATACAGAGAAGGATGGCGGCGTATTGTAGAGAGAGTTGTTCTTGTAATGAGTATCATACCGCAGAATCGTCGGAATATTCGCCGGAGAACTTGCGATCAGCTCTTCCTTGGCAATCACTACGGTAACGCCCGACGGTCCGAGATTCTTCTGTGCACCGGCATAGATCAGACCGAATTGGTTCACATCGAAGTCGCGGCTCAGAATATCACTGGACATATCGGCAACCAGCGGAATGTTACCGGCATCAGGATACTGTGCATACTGCGTGCCTTCAATCGTCTCATTCGAGGTGATATGCAGGTAAGCGGCATTGTCCGCAGCCTTGATGCTGCTAAGCTCAGGAATAGCCAGGAATTTCTTGTCTGCGGAGGATGCGGCTACATGACCGCCGCCTGTCAGCTTGGCTTCCTTCAGGGCTTTGTCCGCCCAGCTTCCTGTCATGACATAGCTGCCGACCTGGCCTTCAGCGATAAGGTTCATCGGAACCATGGCGAACTGTGTGCTTGCTCCGCCCTGGATGAACAATACCTTGTAGCCCTGCGGATTGCCGAGGAGCGAAAGCAGGCGTTCCTGAGCTTCATTATGCACGGATTCGTATATCGCCCCGCGGTGCGACATCTCCATAATGGACATTCCGCTCTCCCGGAATTCAACGAACTCCGCCTGTGCACGTTCCAATACTGCCAGCGGCAATGCGGCCGGACCGGCATTAAAATTGTATGCTCTCTTGCTCAAAATAACTCCCACCCTTTCTCTCCTATGAATATGGATATCGCTATGATAGCAGATAACGATAAACACCAGCAAGTATAATTATTCACATATGAGGTAAGCTAGGCCGCAATCAGGAGGCTGAAAACAGGTAGCTGCGGCTCCAACCCTTGCTGTGACGCGGTAAAATAGTGATGTCTGCAAAAACCTCGGGTGAAATTACATGCTTGTCTCCCCACAGCGCAATCCGCTCAGCAGCGAAATCTCCGCTCTCTCTGATGCAGGCCCCAGTAGGCTTATGGATCAGCTCCCAGTAATAGTCCGCCTCCGCCTGTTCCCAGCCTTTGAGTCTGCAATAGAATTGGCGGTCCGGTTCCCCGGCCCATGTCAGGCTATTCCCGTCTACACTGAGCAAGTTCTCCGTATACGCCGATTCCGGGGCCACGATCTGCGGCGTTCCCGGCAGCCTAAGCTCATAATCCGACCCTACGAGCGCCCCATCAATGCCGACAAAATTATGAATATACTCTTCAATCCGCAGCGCTTCGGTCCCTGTATTCTCTACCCTATAGGAAATATCCAGCCGGTTATCTTCAAGCTTCAATGTCTTGACCAACCGCATGCTGTAGCCCCGGCATTCCAGCGGCTGCACAGTGTATGTAACCGAGTTTCCGCTCCACTCTTCTGTGATCGGGAATCGCTTAAGCGGATACTCCCCGACGAATGAATAAGGCTCATCACTTTGCTTCTGCAGCAGCCCGATGCCGGGCTTGGGGAACCATTCCCCAGGAGCAGCATCTTCATAGCCAATTGCCCGGGAAATGCCAAACTCATTGCAGAGGCCTATCCCTCCAGTACCCTGCCCAAGCACCAGACTTTCCGGAACACAAAAGGTATGCCCGCCCTCGTCCAGCTTCACGCCTGTAATAAATCCTGTCCAGTCAAAACGGGTGCCTCCATAGGCTCCCACATCAGCAATCTCTACGGTCAGTACTCCATTGGATAGTATACGTGTCATTGATCTCTTTCCTTTCTGTCCTGGTTGGACGCAGCACATCCTATCATAGCATTTCCAGGCCCATTCTATACGGGATATTTGGATATTAAAATGCCTGCTCCGCAAGGACCGGCAGAGCAGGCGATAGAATTCAGCAGCTCCGGCTTTAGGCCAGCTCTACCTCCAGCAGATGAATTTCTCCTTCAGGCAGGTCTGTCAACAGGCTGCGTGGAATCACAGCACCCTCTGAGACGCGCTGAAGCGTTACCTCAGCCCCGTTCAAGCGGGCTGTGTGTATTTGATACTCTCCGTATTCCGTGCTTCCAGAGGCCATATAGACGACTTTCAGCTCGCGTCCGGCAAAGATAGTCTTAATCGAGGCGCTCTTATCGCCGTCAAACTGTTCACTCACCAGCTTCGGCTGCAGCAGCAGGTCGCCGAGCTTGCCTTTGACGCCAAATACCTCAGTTACCATCGTCAGCAGCAGCCAGCTTGCCGAGCCTGTCAGATACGTATACATTCCTCTGCCCTGCTCATTGATATATTCCGGAATTCCGGGATACATCCGGCTCACCTCGAAGTTCGCACTCAGGTTATACAGTGAATCCAGCACCTTGCGGCCTTCTTTGACGTATCCGCGCTTATACAGCGCATTGCCGTACATAACGGTCATGTGGCTGAACATGGCTCCGTTCTCCTTGTGTCCGAAGGCGAAGCCGAATGCCCGGCCCAGATTCTGCTGAATGCCGCCGAAGTTGCTGTTCAGACGGTAGCCGATTTTCTCATCGTACAGATTGCGCTCTACCGCAGAGATGATCGCAGGAATCTGCTCTGGAGCAGCAGCGTGGCCGAGGAGCGGGAAGACCTGACCGGTAAGCGTCATCCGTGTACTCTCAGCCCATTCCCCTTCTACGCGCTCACCGTCATTATTATAATAGCCGTTGAACCAGCCGTCGCCGTGTCCGCTCTCTACCCATTCATTGCGGCGCAGATGATCGAATATCCATTCCGCCTTACGGGCAAGATCTGCTGCAACCTCTTCAAGCTTCAGAACGGCTCTTACCCCGCTTACCTTATTCGGTGTGGCAGCATAGAAGCGGCTGAGGAGCTCATGCTTGGCCGTCACCGATTCATAATCGACAGCTTGGCCGAGCGAGTCAAGCAGCAACACCATCTCTTCTGCCAGCTCCAGTGTATCTCCGCCAGTGCGTTCCTTCAGGGTAATCAGCAGCTTGGACAGATCCAGCAGGTTGCTGGCATAGAAGGCTGTGAAGGTGACACTTTCGCCCCGCTGCGCTGCCATATCGAGGCCATCGTTCCAGTCCGCTCCTTCCAGCAGGATGTTGTTATGCTCACCCACATTGAAGAAAGGAACCAGATTCTGCAGCAGGATATGCTCCAGAATAGTACCTGTATAGACTTCGCCCGCATTCGTCCGCAGACTGCTTCCTGCACCCGGCTCCCAGGAGGCATCGCGGTCCTTACAGCGGTTCATGAAGGTATCGCGGAAGTAGGTCTGTTCCTGCAGCAGGAAGTCCAGATCCCCGCTCTGATCCAGGTATAGCATGGTGGTCAGGAACGGCCACGCTCCATGGTCCATCCAGACCCGGGGTATATTGTTGCGGTCGGCAATGAATTCGCCCGGCTGCTGTCCGATGATCGTCGCATTGCTGCCGTCAATTCGAACTCCGGCATAGTTGTTCAGCAGCAGGCTGCGCACATCCGCAGGCTCCATAATCAACAGAGCCAGGCAATCCTGCCATAGATCGCGCCAGCCGCGTCCCCCTCTGCCATAATCGTGGTAAGGCAGGAACGAGTTGCCGTATAGCCTGCGCAGCACCGGCTGCAGCGTGACCCATTTCATCCATTCGTCAGCGGCATGATCTCCAGTATGGAATTCTACCGTATTGACTTTATCCGCCCAGAAGCGCTTATTCTCTTCAAGCAACGCGTCAAAAGCCGCAGGAGAGCCATATTTGGCCATCAGCGCCTGCACATCGATTCTATCATTGTCAATCGCCATGACTACGACATAAGAATGACTCTGACCCGGCTCCAAAGTGATTGCGGCGAACCGCAAACCACCCAGCGCCTCATATCCTTCCCAAGGCACTCCGCCATTTTCCCCAATCGGCGGCGCCAGATTGTTCACGACCGCTTCCGGCCAGTCCAGACTTCCGCCCTCGCCGATGAATTCCTCCTGCACCGGGAATAATCCGGTTGGCAGCGCTCCGCCCTCACCAGCCCCGAATACCCCGTACGAAGTATGATTCACCCGGTGGCCGCGTTCGTCGAAGGACAACGCAGGCTGCACCTCTACACCATACGCCGAAGTATAGATCCGGTTCAGCAGCGAGGTGACATGCCGGTGATCGCGCAGATCATCCGCAGAACGCGCATACAACGGAATAGCCGCTGTAGATGTCAGCGTAAGCGCCTCTGTACCGCTGTTCGTAAGTACCACCTTCATCAGCTCAACCTTGTCGTTGCCGCAGGGTACGAAGCTCGTGATCTCCGCTCTCAGCCCCAGCTCCTTACTCTCCCGCGTCACCCGATGCCACAGAAGTCCTGCCTCCAGCAAGGATTCATCTGCTGCTTCGCCATAGAACGCCGCATTCTGCCGTGCAGAATTGCCGGCAGCCGACCAGGCGCCCTTGCCTTCAATGTACACCCAGAAATTGCGCGAGGCGCGGGAGTTATGCAGATCCTCCACCGAGATGGGCGGTGTCAGAAAGGTATTATGGCCCGAAGCGGCCTGACCATGCAGCTTAGGACTGACCGAGGACATCATGCCCCCTTCATTCACCAGCGGAAAATATAAAAAGCTGCTCCGGTCCGGCTGCTCCAGCCGAAAGTCCCCGTTATTCCCGGTGAAGCTCCAGCCTGATCTTGACACCTTTGATTGCTCCTTCAATACATTCATCCTCCCTTTTCCTAACAGCAGACGTATTCTTGATTGCGTATGACCACATAATCGCAAAGCCCGGTACCGCTTTCCGAAATCGGTTTCGGTTTCATTATTACACCGTTATTTTCCTTTGTAAAGCGTTATTTGTGACTTATGAGCAGAGATTAATGTGCAAAATTAATACTCTAAAGCTCAGATAATCACATATAATTGTACTTTTATTACATTAATACTATTTTAGTAACGAAAATTTACGAAAACACAATATTGAGCTATTTGTAACAAGTACGAACGGGGTTCCACATTTGCTCAACTAGCACACATTCCTCGAATTCAGGTGCACTAATGCTCCTTATTTAGCTCATTTGCCCACTTTGGCCGAATTCAGGTGCACTTGTGCTCCTCATTTAACTCATTTGCCTACTTTTGCCGGATTCAGGTGCACTTGTGCTCCTCATTTAACTCATTTGCCCACTTTTTCCGAATTCAGGTGCACTTGTGCTCTTTATTTAGCTCGTTTGCCGACTTTTGCCGAATTCAGGTGCACTACTGCTCTTTATTTAGCTCATTTGCCCACTTTTGCCGGATTCAGGTGCACTTATGCTCCTCATATTTACTCTCCCTCAGTTTAATCAGCAGCAGCAACAGTGGGGTTATCCCTTTCACCTTTCACCTTTCTACTTCCACCTCTCGCCTCTCCCTCCAGCACGAACTGCCACCCCTGAAAGTTTGTTTACACGAAAAAAACACAAAAAGCCCCCGGAATCAAAAGATTCCAGAGGCCTCTCTATCCAGCTAGTTTTACACTAGCTTATCTTATAAGCTTATACGTCGAAGTACAGGGAGTATTCATGCGGATGAACGCGGATGGCAACGGCTTGAGCTTCAGAACGCTTCAGGGCGATATAGTTATCGATGAAGTCCTTGGTGAATACGCCGCCCTCTGTCAGGAATTCGAAGTCAGCCTCCAGTGCATCCAGAGCTTCGTCCAGGGTACCCGGAACGCTGCGAATCTTCTCTTTGTCTGCATCAGACAATTCGTAGATGTTCTTGTCCAGCGGACCGTAGCCCATTTCTTCAGGGTTGATCTTCTTCTTAATTCCGTCCAGACCAGCCATCAGCATAGCGGAGAAGGCCAGGTATGGGTTAGCCGTAGAGTCCGGTGTACGGAATTCGATACGACAGCCCTTAGGTGTCACAGCAGCTACCGGGATACGGACAGCAGCGGAACGGTTCCCCTTGGAATACACCAGGTTGACCGGTGCTTCATAGCCAGGAACCAGACGCTTGAACGAGTTGGTGCTTGGGTTCGTCAGCGCGATCAATGCAGGAGCATGATACAGGATACCGCCGATGTAGTGCAGCGCCATTTCACTCAGGTTGGCATAAGCACCTTTTTCATAGAACAAAGGCTCGCTGCCGTTGAAGATCGATTGGTGAACGTGCATTCCGCTACCGTTATCGCCGAACAGCGGTTTTGGCATGAAGGTGGCTACCTTGCCGTATTGACGTGCAGTGTTCTGCACAATGTATTTGTAAGTGAGGAGATTATCAGCTGTCTTCTTCAAGGTGTCGAAACGGAAGTTGATTTCCGCCTGGCCTGCTGTTGCTACTTCGTGATGATGACGCTCGATTTCGAGGCCGGCTTCACCAAGCAAACGGCACATTTCACTGCGGATATCCTGCTGGGAATCCACTGGAGCTACAGGCACGTATCCGCCCTTCACGCCAACCTTGAATGCCATGTTGCCGCCTTCTTCCTTGCGGCCAGTGTTCCATGCTGCTTCTTCGGAATCCACATAGAAGGAGGAAGTGTTCATTCCGCTCTCGTAACGGACATCGTCGAAGATGAAGAACTCGGATTCAGGTGCGAAGAATGCTGCTGTACCTACACCGCTGGATTGCAGGAATTCTTCAGCCTTCACTGCGATACCGCGCGGGTCGCGCTCATAACGTTCGCCATCAGGCGTGAAAATGTCGCACATAATGTTCAGTGTCGGGTGAGCAGTGAACGGGTCAATGTAAGTGGTGCTTGGATCAGGCATCATTACCATATCCGACTCTTCAATCCCCCGGAAGCCTGTAATGGAAGAACCATCGAATGCTACTCCATTTACAAAGGTTTCTTCTTCAACTGCGGATGCTGGCAAAGAGATGTGGTGAGCACGTCCACCCAAATCTACAAACCGGAAATCCACCCACTCGATATTGTTTTCCTTGATCGTCTGCAATACTTTTTCAACCGACATGCTTAATTCCTCCCCAGATTCCGAACATTAGGCCGCTCATCGTATCAAATGTTCTTGTTTTTATTTTTTTGCTGTCGTCATTATAAATCGCATACCTAACATCGTCAATGCTTATGTCAGGTATTTCTTGCGACAATGTGAGATATTCTGACGCTTTGGTGAAAATACCAATTTCATCCGGATTCCATGTCACCTTTGTCCAATATGCAGCAAAAACAGCTCTCATCCTCCAGCCTGAAGCGGGAGAAGAGAGCTGTTCAATAGTCATTATTCGTTGACAATCATACTACAGGCGCAGCCTCCAGAGACGGAGAGAACTTGCGGCCCACCAGCGGTGCCAGCTTCTCCAGATCCCGCAGCAGGCTGTCGAATTGCTCAGGGAACAGAGACTGAACGCCGTCTCCGGTCATGGAGTTATCGGGGTCGGTATGCATCTCGATAATCAGACCGTTGGCGCCTGCAGCAACCGAGGCCTTGGCCATAGGGGCTACCAATTCACGGCGTCCGGTACCGTGGCTCGGGTCAGAGATCACAGGCAGATGGCTGAGATTCTGCAGCACAGGAATGGCCGACAGATCCAGCGTGTTACGCGTGTAAGTCTCGAAGGTACGGATGCCGCGCTCGCACAGCATGACATCCCGGTTGCCTCCCGCGAGAATGTATTCTGCCGCATTCAGCAGCTCATCATAGGTCGCACTGAACCCGCGCTTCAGCAGCACAGGACGGCCGCAGGTCCCCAGCTTGCGCAGCAGGTCAAAGTTCTGCATGTTGCGTGTACCTACCTGCAGAATATCCGCATGCTCAGCACAGATATCCACGTATTCCGGCGTCATGACCTCAGTAATGGTCAGCAGGCCGTGACGTTTGCCGGCTTCAGCCATCATTGTCAGCCCTTCCACACCAACCCCTTGGAAGCTGTAAGGTCCAGTACGCGGCTTGAAGGCACCTCCGCGCAGTACCTGGCCACCGGAAGCCTTGACCAGCCGGGCAATCTCATCGATCTGCTCCGGAGATTCCACGGCACATGGACCGCCCATAACGACCATATTCTCTCCGCCGATCTTAACTCCGCGGATATCGATAACCGTATCCTCCGGATGGAAGTCTCGGCTCGCCAGCTTATAGGATTTGGTAATCTTAACTACATTCTCCACGCCCTTCATCTGGCGAAGATGCTCGGCAAGCTTCGGAGTGACGCCCCCTACCAGTCCGATTACGGTATGGTCAGCCCCTACAGAGAGATGGACCTGCAAGCCTTCCTTCTCAATCACGGCAATAATCTCATTCACCTGTTCCTGAGGTGTTTGGTTGGATGTAATAACGATCATATTATAGCTCCCCTTTTGGACCCGTATTAGTGTTGTTGGATAGACCGGCACACTGCTAATTCTTTGATTTACTATTTCGCTACGACGCGTGTACGCTTTTAAGCACTAAAGTGATTTTATCGCATATTCCCCTTTCAGTCAACCACTATTCCCCCGTTCCGTGTGAATTCTATGTGGCAAAAACGAAAAAAGCAGCACAGCCCTCTCAGGCCGCACTGCCGGTTATCCGCTATGAGTTCATCGTTATTGTTATGCAGACCTGTCAGCTGGTGCTGGCCGTCTTATTCTTCACCGGCGGCAGAAGCTTCGCCATATTGACCGTACGCTTGATCTCCCAGGTCTCCGGCTTCGCTTCGTCATACTGCTCCAGATAATTAATGACTTCCTTGGTGATCGGCGTCGGCGTAGAAGCGCCGGAAGTCACACCTACCTTGGTAATTCCCTTCAGCCACTCCGTATTCAACTCGGAGACGTCAGCGATCCGGTAAGCCGTAACCCCCGCGATCTCCTCTGATACCTGCGCCAAGCGGTTGGAGTTATTGCTGCGCGGATCACCGACCACAATAACCAGCTCGCACTGGCCCGCCTGCTCAGCGACAGCCTCCTGCCGCACTTGCGTAGCCATACAAATCTCATTATGAACTTCGGCACCAGGGAAGGTCTCCAGCAACTTGCGCATAATATGCTTGATATCCCACTGGCTCATTGTGGTCTGGTTCGTAATGACAATCCGTGAGGAAGGGATAGAGAGGCCGGCAATGTCCTCTTCCTTCTCGATCAGATGGACATGCTCCGGCGCAATTCCCACCGCACCTTCCGGCTCCGGGTGGCCTTTCTTGCCAATATAGATAATCTCGCAGCCCTCATCAACCTTCTCCTTGATGAGGTCATGCGTCTTGGTCACATCAGGGCAAGTGGCATCCACCGTGGTCAGCCCTTTGGCGCGTGCCATCTTACGGACCTCGGGAGAGACCCCGTGCGCTGTGAAGATGACTGTTCCCTTATCTACTTTATCTAGAATATCCAGACGGTTATGCCCGTCCAGCGTAATGATTCCGTCATCCTCGAAGGAGTTCGTGACATGGCTGTTGTGCACAATCATGCCCAGTATATAAATCGGCCGGGGCAAATCAAGATTCTGCGCAGCCTGCCGTGCCATCACCATAGCATCGACTACGCCATAGCAATAACCCCGGGGAGAGATTTTGATGACTTCCATGAATTCACCGCTTTCTGCTGTCAATGACTGCTGTAATAGGAGCCACTCAATTATACCCTATTCCAGCGGCGGGGCAAAGAGCAGCGGCAGCCAGATCACAAAGGTCGTCCCTTCCCCCTGACGGGTGACCACCTCAACAGAACCTCCATGCTCCTCAATAATCCATTTGGCAATGGACAGTCCGAGCCCGATACCTTCCGTAATTCCTCTGGATTCATCTGCGCGGTAGAAGCGGTCGAAGATATGCGGCACCTCATCTTTGTCCATCCCGATTCCCGTATCGGCAATGCGGATTCCCACCTGATTCTGATACAGCAACGCATCCAGTGTAACCTCACCGGCCGGGGTATATTTGAACGCATTGTCAATGAAGATGAACATCATCTGCTGCAGATAATCCTTGTTTCCGAGAATATATTTGCCGTTCAAATGCCCCAGCTCCCCTACAGACCACTCTGCCTCACGCGGCAGGAAGGACGCCCGGCGGGCCACTTCAGTCATCATCGGCTCCAATGCTACGGGCTCGATCTCGAAGGTCCGTCCGGTATCCGCCCGGGCCAGGGACAGCATATCAGCCACCAGACGGCTCATGCGCTTAGACTCATCAGCAATATCCTTCACAGATTCAATAGAGAGCTGGCGGATGTCCGCCTCGGTCATCCGGCTGTCCTGCGGGTCCATCTCCCAGACCTTTTGCAATAGATCAATATTCCCGCGGATGGTTGTAAGCGGTGTCCGCAGCTCATGCGAAGCATCCGAGACGAAGCGGCGCTGCGTGGCATAGGCCTCCTCCAGCCCGGTATAGAAGCCCTCCATACGCCCGAGCATACTGTTCACCGTCTCAATCAGCCGCCCGATCTCATCCTGCGGACCGTCATATACGATCCGCGAGCTAAGGTCAGTTCCCGTCTGTATTCCATTCGCAGCTTCAATGACCTTGCCAATCGGACTCATCGCCTTACGGGCCAGGAAGAGGCCGAAGGTGAAGGCTGCGAGCAGGGTAGCGAAGGAGCCGGCCAGCAGAATATTCTTCAGACGGTTCAACAGGGTGACCTGCTCACCCGTATATACGGCAACCTGAAGGACAGCAGGCGCAGGCAGACTGTTGTTGAGCGTTACATCAACCGCCCGCTGATAGATCAGGAAGGGGTTGCCGCCATACCTGGCTTGCAGGAATCCCTCCTGGCTATGCAGGTCCTCCTTGGCGGGAACCTGGAATTTCAGTTTAATTTCGGTCATATTTGGGCTTGGAATCAGCCGGTCCAGATCATAAATGTACATTTGGGCAAACAGGCTCTGACCCGCCGGTCCCCCAAGCATCGGCTGAAGGGTTCCGTCCTGAGTCAGGCCAGCCTTCAATTCTACCTGTTGCGACAGATTCTGGAGCCGGTCCTTCAAATCGCCGTACGTATTAATATAGACGAACGCATAGATCACGCCGGACAAAACCAGCAGCATAACAGCCAGAATTCCCGAATACCAGGCAGTAAGCCGCAAACGTATGGACATATTAGTCACCTCTTAGGATGTAACCGGCTCCCCGGATCGTCTGAATCAGTCGTTTGCCACCATGCTCCTCCGTCTTCTGACGCAGCATTGCAATATATACCTCCAGGACATTCGATTCCCCGCTGTAATCGTAGCCCCAGATCTTATCCATAATGAGATCGCGGGAGAGCACCCGCTTCGGATTCTGCATGAACAGATGCAGCAGCTCGAATTCCTTCGCCGTCAGCTCCAGACGCCGCCCGGCGCGGGTCACTTCCCGGGAATCCACATCCAGCGTAATATCCTCATAGGAGACCGATTGATCCGGGCTTCCGCCCTGCTCGCTTTTGCGCCGGAGCAGCGCCCGGACCCGGGCCAGCAGCTCCTCCAGGGCAAACGGCTTCACCAGATAATCATCCGCGCCGAGGTCCAGCCCCTTCACCCGGTGCTCGATTTCATCCTTTGCCGTCAGCATCAGCACAGGAACGCTGCTCCCGCCCTCCCGCAGACGGCGGCATACCTCGAACCCGTCCACCTGGGGCATCATAACATCCAGAATGACCACATCGGGATCACTGTTCAGAACGGCACGCAGCCCGTCAGCCCCATTGGATGCCGTCTTGACATCATAGCCCTCAAAGGCCAGCCCGCGGCGGAGCATAGAGGTTATTTTCTCATCATCATCAATTATTAGTATATTCGGTCGCATCCGGCAGCCCCCATTGTCTCATTCATATATCTCTATTGTATCAGATGCACCAGTCTCTCCGCATCCGTACACGAACAGCACAGAGCGGAAGGGTTGCCCCTTCCGCTCTAACGCCCACCGCATGATGTGCTTATTGCTTCTGAGTCTGCGTGGTCTCGAAATCATTCTTGTTGCCGATCGTTACCGGCAGATCCAGCTTCTTGCCGTCACGGACCACATTCAGAGTCGCCTTATCGCCTACCTTAAGCGTCTGGATGTAAGTGATCAGATCCTGGCTGGTAGCGTAGCTCTTTCCGTCAATTCCTGTAATGATATCGTAAGGACGCAGATCCGCTGTATAAGCAGGAGATTTAAAGACAATTTCAGCTACTACAGAGCCTTCTTTAATCGTTGTCCCCATTTGCTTGGCAACTTCATCGGTAATCGTCATCAAGGTAGCCCCAATGAATGGTACCGGTTCCTTCGGAATTTCCTGATTGGCTTCAAGCTTATCTACTACGCCTTTAATGGTATTTACCGGAATGGCAAAACCGATACCCTGAGCGTCTCTGCTTACTGCAACGTTCATACCAATGACCTGGCCGTTCATGTTGAGCAGCGGTCCGCCGGAGTTCCCCGGGTTAATGGAGGCGTCAGTCTGCAGCAGGTTTTTATAGGTTTTTGTACCACTGCCGTCTTCTTCGGCAATATCGATGCTGCGGCCTCTGGCACTGAGCACCCCGGTTGTCACTGTATGGTCGAAGCCCTGCGGGTTACCGATCGCCACGACCTCAGAGCCTACCTTGATGCTGTCGGAATCGCCAAGCGCTACAGAAGGGAAGTCCGAGCCTTCAATCTTCAGTACGGCGAGATCGAGATCCTTGCTGGAGCCCAGCAGCTTCGCTTCGTAAGTCTTGGAGGTGCCGTCAACGGTAACCTGGATGACATCGGCGCCATCTACCACGTGCTGATTGGTCAGGATATAACCGTTCGAATTATAGATGAAGCCTGTGCCAATACCGTAAGGTGTAAGCTGCGGAGAAGAATTATTCGAGCCCGGCTGGGATTCCGAATTATTCGAACCGGAACCTCCGCCGCCGAATTGATCACCGAAGAAGAACTGTGAGAACGGATCGCTCATATTCGGACTGCTGCTTCTGTTCCGCGAGTTGTTGGATTTCACCAGCGTCTCAATCTTGACGACTGCCGGCCCTACCCCCTCAACTACGCCGGATACATCTCCCGAGCCGGTGACCAGCGCCGCTGCGGAAGTGGAAGGTGTAATGTTGGCATTGCCGCTTGCCGTCTTCCCTGCCGGATTCGTTGCAACCGTGGCTGCCTCCTGGCCTCCGGTGAACCAGTTCCCCCGGTCTGCCATGAACATGGAGCCTGATAAGACTACCATTCCGGCGAGAAAAGATACCAGTACCGCCTTCACCGGCTTCTTCGGCTTACGGTTGTACTGCCAGCCGTTGCCCCCCTCAGGAGGATTGCCGCCGCGTCCGCCGTTCCCGTCATTGCCGGTAGTGCGAAGCGATGTGTTATACGGTAAGGACTTCACCGGCTGTGGCGGTGTAACCTCTACCCGCTCGGGATCGCGGCGGTTATAATGCTGCGGGTCATTGCCGTTCATCTCATCATTGTTCAACGATTTGAAAGGTCCGTAAGAATAGTAGTAGGAGCCGCCTTCTGCGGATGAATTAGTGCTGTTATCAGTATCATTATGATTATTGTCCCATTCACGATCCGGTCCCGGTTCATGATCACGATTGTAGTTGTTCTCACGATTGAAGTTGTTTTTGTTATCGTCCATGTTTACTTTCCTCCCGCGCCTTGCCGTGTCAGGCAAAGTGTTATTTGTTTTGATGTCCTTATTTTGTACTGTAAACCTTAAGGTCACATTAAAAACAATTTAAGCGGAGATAAAAGATACCCAGACGATGATGGATCGTTGATTAATCAAACAGATCTTCTACACTACGGATAGGCTTCACCTCCATAGGTTCTTTGAATGCGGCCATATGAAAGTAGGCGGCCAGCCAGATGATTGCGCATATAAGAATATAAGCCATCCGTTTATTCCCTCCCTAAAGTGGATTGGCCCAATAGCCGGTTCACCCGCTCTGTACTGCCGAACATGAAGATCAGTAACGTAAGTACAGCAAAGGGGAATACGGCAATGCTGGTGCGCACGGATAAAAGTCCGAATAACGGCGGAATTAACGTTGTCCCCGTATAGGCTACCGCCATCTGATACCCGATTAAGCGGGCTGAATTCTCCTTGCCGAACCGGGCCGGCGTCTCATGCAGGAGACCCGGATAAACCGGTGCGAGGCCAAGACCAATCAATATCAGGCCTGCAAGCGAGAGGGCCGGTTGGAGCGGGATTACAAGAATAGCTCCGCCTATAATGGTCACCAATTGACCGTAACGGATAAGCAGGCGGTTATGGACTTTTAAAGTGATGAAGCCGGTAATCAGCCTGCCAACTGTAATACCCGCGTAGTATACGGAGATCCAAGCCGCTGCTGTATCTGGCGCAACTCCCCTTGCGCCTACCAGATAACTGGCGCCCCACAGTCCAACCATTGCTTCTATCCCGCAGTACAACAAGAACGTCAACAGAGTAGGCTTAACGCCCTGCAAGCGGAGGGTGTTCGCCTGCGGCTTAAGGTTCACAGCTGCTTCATCTGGAAGATTGCCGCTAAGCGCTGCGGGAAGCTGAGGCTCGCGCGTGGCAGCAACCTTTTTCCATAACGGAAGTGTCACTAACAGAAGCATTGCGAATCCGAACTGAATGATGGCCACAACCGCATATCCCCCTCTCCAGGACTGGGCGTGTACGAGATTGACTGCCATAATCATGGGTCCCAGGGTCGCGCCTACGCCCCAGAAGCAGTGCAGCCAGCTCATATGATGAGCCTTGTAATGTTCAGCCACATAATGATTCAGTGCCGCGTCCACTGCACCTGCCCCAAGACCCAGCGGAACGGCCATTACAATGAACCACAACACGGATGGAGACAGGGAGAATCCGAACAATGAGGCGGCGGTTAAGAGGCAACTGACAAAGGTAATTCGTCCTGTCCCCAGGCGCTTCACGATTGTGTTGCTGAACAGACTGGACACGATGGTCCCTCCGGCAATAATCATCGAGATGATTCCCGCCGACCCCAGCGATGAACCCATCTCTGGCCAGATCACAGGCCACGCAGAGCCAAGTAAAGAATCGGGAAGTCCCAGACTAATAAAAGCCAGATAAATAATAATCAAAAAATACGTAGACAAAGATTCTCCTCCTAAAGTCACTTAATAAATAAACTTTATAAAGTATATATATTAAGTATGTTCTCTCTCTTATTTTTTGTCAAGATGCTGTTTTACTTATCCAGAAAACAACAAAAAACCCCTGTAGTTAACAAGGGTTCTTAGTACGTTAGGTCTAAACGGGCTCCGGCTCTAACTCCTTCAGGGTCAGCCTGCGCAGACCGTGCTCGAAATCTTCCTGAAAGGTGTGCTGTAAGACGACTTCCGGATAAACAGGCATGGGGTGCTGAAGCTGATAGGCTGTCCAGGCCGATGTCCAGACGGCATCCTCCACTCTGTCCTGATAGATGACAATTCTATCCGGGGCCAGAACAGCATTCACCGTCTGTAAGATCCTGCAGGTTGCAGATATGAATGTGTCCGGGGTCATCTCCAGGCTCCACTCAGGCATATCGGGAAGGAACTTTACCTCTCCTGACATCCCCTGATTTCCTTTTAGAAGGCTGCCGTGCAGGTATATCCCCATACCCGGCGGGTAACCGTTCGGAAAGTAGAGACCCAGTAAATATTGCTCTTCGCCTTCGCTATGCTTCATGCAATATCCGCTGATCGCGGCATTCACATCATTCTCCACCAGAATAGGCAGCCCAAACCGGGACTCCATCTCTTCTATTAACCGGGTGCCCGTCAGCTCCCGGAGACTGCTAACCTTAATTTCACCGTTTACCGCCTGTCCCGGAATACCTATGCCAATGACCTTGATGGAAGGATACTGATTCAGGGCATGTTCAATAATTGTATAGCAAAAATCTCTTTCGAAAACCGGGATGATATGCTCATCCTTCATCAGAATATCGTCCTTCAAATTGATAACTGCGGCGGAGATCAGTACTTTTCCCGCTTTTTCTGTCACGTACATCACCAACGCGAGACTGAAATCGTAATTAAAGCGATAGGTCTGTGCGGGTCTGCCCCCGTTGGAAGGCACCACCAAGTCTTCAAACAACTCCCCTAACTCGGACAGCTCCTTAACTAATGAGTTCACAGTTACTACGCTTAGCTTGGTCAGTGCAGCTAGCTGGGGTTTTGTAGCCGTCTCCATCCGTTTCATCACCTGGCGCACATTATTCAGGTTAATTTCCTTCATCAGATTAGCGTTTGCTATTCGGATAGCCTCCTTATCGGTTCACTATATAAATTGAACTAATGTTTTTATGTTTTGGAATTAGCCGTGACTCCAGAGAAGTTTTAGTCAAAAAACCCGCAGCTGCTACCCCTGCGCCCAGCCCTTGCGGTGGGCGTAAATCGCCAGCTGGGTGCGGTCATCCAGCTCGCATTTCATCAGCAGATTGCTGACATGGGTCTTCACGGTCTTGATGCTGATATGCAGCTCCTCGCCGATATCCTTATTCGTCTTGCCCTCGGCGATCAGCAGCAGCACTTCCTTCTCCCGCTCGGTTAAGCCGGAGGTGTCGCCCTGGACCGTGCGCTGGCGGATGCCGCGGGTCAGCGCCTGCGACACATCGCCGGTCATCACCGGCATGCCGCGATAGGCGCCTTGGAGCGCGTAGATCAGCTCTTCTGCCGAGACGGTCTTCAGCACATAGCTGACAGCCCCGGCTTCAATCGCATCGACCACCAGATCGTCCTCCAGGAAGCTGGTAAGGATGACGATCTTGAGCCCGGGGAATTCAGCCAGGACCGCGCGGGTGGTCTCAGCCCCGTTCATCACCGGCATCATCAGATCCATCAGCACCAGATCCGGCAGCGACTCCTGTCCCAGCTCGCGCAGCATCGCCAGCGCTTCATGACCGTTGGCCGCTTCTCCGATCACTTCAAACATCGGGTCCAGCATCAGATAGGTTTTGAGGCCCATTCTCACCATATCGTGATCATCTACAAGCAGTACTTTTACGAGACTCATTCTGTACTCCCCCTAACATTGTGTAAGCATGATTCAGCCCCGGCTTCATCACCGCCGAGCCCATCAAGCCTCTTCAGAATCGGCCTCAATCCCGTCAGCAGCGGTCTCCGCGCGGCCTTGGACAAACTTTGGAATATGTACGCGGATCGTCGTTCCCGCTCCCCTGCGGCTGATAATCTCGACCTGACCGCCGAGCTTCTCAGCACGCTCACGCATAGTCGTGAGCCCGTAGGAGCCTTGCTTGTGCTGCACGTGCTCGAAGCCCTGACCGTCATCGCTGATGCTCAGCACCACCTGGCGCGGCACCTCCCGCAGGGACAGACTGACCACCCGTGCACCGGCATGCTTCACGATATTCGCCATTGATTCCTGAATAATCAGGAACAGCTGATGCTCAATGGCTTCGGACAGCTCACCCTGAAGCTCGAGCTCCTTCACCCCTTTGAGCCCGTTCTGGCGGCAGTAATCCGGGAACCACTTCTCCAGTGCCTCGAACAGATTGCGCCCCTCCAGCTCCACCGGACGCAGCTGTGCGATCAGCGCCCTCATCTGCTTCTGCGCCATCTGGGACATGCTGATCAGCTGATCCATCACCGTCCTGCCGTGCTCAGCGCTGCGTTCAAGCACTTTAGGCAGCGAGGAGGCGGACATGTGAATAGCGAACAGCTGCTGGCTCACCGTATCATGCAGATCCCGGGCCATACGCCTGCGCTCTTCCAGTACCGCACTCTCCGCTGCCTTTTCCTTCTCAATAACTTCCTGTTCTCCGAGCTGCTGAAGCCGCTTCATCTTCTTCTCGACCGTATCCATCATGATGTTGAACTCATGGTAGACACGTGCGAAAGACTGGTCCTCGCTCTCCGGCATCCTCACCGACATATTGCCCTTAGCCACCTGCAGCATATTCAGATCCAGATGATCGATCCGCCGCTGAATCCGCTGACCGGCGATGTAGCCGATGATGACTGTGAACAATACAATGCCCAGACACAGATAGATCCACATCCGGGTATCCACCACCTGAATATAGCCCAGGCATGTCCCCGCATACATCAGCCCCGCGCTCACCCCGCCGCTAAGCAGGAAATACACCAGCAGCATCCACTTGGTATTACTGAAGATCCCCATTTAACCCACCGTTTTAACTTTAACGTCACCGATGAAGCAGCTAACGTTGATACGGACCTTCTTGCCCGATTCCTTGTAATACGGCGTCTTGCACTGCACATTGCTCATGAACCCGCTACGCGACTGCTCAAGCACCTGCATATCACCGATGAACGAGCTGCCATTCACAGACACCCCGAGATCCATATCGTCTGGAATGTATACCTTAATGTCGCCGACAAAAGCAGAGATATTAATCTTGGTCTCGCCGTAAGGAATCTGCGCATTGGTCAGGTCCAGCACCGTATCCCCGATAAACTGGGAAATATTGGTCCGCTTCAGTTGAAAATGCTCCTTGCCCATATGCACATCACCGATAAAAGCCGAGCGGTTCGTCGCATCCTTATCATTCCCGGAATCCTGGAACTCCTCATGCCATTCGCCATGACGGCGGGCATGCCGTTCCTGACGCTCCTGGCGTCTGCGCTCCTGACGCTCCTGCTTCTCCTGCCAGCGGGTATCTGCCGAGGCATGCAGCGGGTTACCGTCTGCGTCTTCCTCATTCTTATGCAGATAATCATTCCAGTTCCGGTCCACGCTTCCTGCCGGCTTGCCGAATTTCTGCTCGAACTGCTGATCGAGCGTAGATTCGAGCGGAGCGGGCGGCGCTGTATCCAGCGGACTCTTACCGGGTCCAGGCGGGTAGTAGCCGGGCGGTGAAGGCGGTGCCGGAGGTATAGGCGGAGTGTTGCGCCGCGGTCTGAAAATGACGGATAATCCGCCGCCGATCAGCATGACCGGAATCAGCATTTTGAAGAAGTCGCTTGCCGAATAGTAGAACCAGTCTAAATTCCGTCCCAGGAAAAACACACCGATCGCCAGATATATAAATCCGCCGAGTGTTGCAGAGAATCTTGAACGCTCCTCATCCGAGGCCAAAAACCGTTGTACGCCCATCACGATCAGAATAACCGGCCAATAGGTGGAGATCAGTGAACCCAGACTGAAATCCGTATAGCCCATCTGCCGGAGCAGGAACATTCCTCCAAGACCGATGAGGAGCAGGCCTCCGAGTACCTGGCTGGTGAACCTTCGTTTCATAATGTCATCCTCCTTGTCGTAAGTACAACTCTTCCTCTTGAACACTTATAACCTTAGTCTACAGGAAGAATGCAGCAGAGAACAGCGGCGTAAGAAGGAACCGTATCTCAGTCTCCAGACCGAGATAGCTGGAATAATAAGTTAAATTATAAACGCATAAAAAAGCTGCCCCCCAGCCCGTAATTCGGACATGGCAGGACAGCTTGTTGCTTCAGGAGCTTACCGGGAACCCAGCATTACTGCTGCGGTTTCTGAGCCGGTTTGGTCATAGAAGAGCTGCTTTGCTTAGTTGCACCGTCATTTTCAACAGCGAACTCTGCATTGTATTTTTCATTTGGTGTTTTGAAGTTTTCTTGTACCTTTGGTTTCTTGGAATTAGCCACGAGAATCACCTCCCTATTGTATCGGAAGAAGCAAGTATTTGCCCCAGTCGATATTATGGGAAGCAGCCCGCTGTATTATGCATGCTCACGTGAAAATAAATTCAAACTCCCGGATTTGTCCAGCGAAAGCATCCGTTAAATAGCTTCTTCCAGCAAATATTGCGGAACTGCATTATAAGTCTGTATGGCATGGCCAAGGCTCTTCAGCATACTTTCCGTGCATTTGCCGTCGCCGCGTTTGATCACTTGAACCACAACCGACTTCTTGCCCCATTCCTTGTAGACCTGCTTGGTTGTGCTGAAGTAGAGATCGATCTTGCGCCCTTTGATTGCCGATCCGGTATCGGCCACAATTCCATATCCATAACCCGGTATATATAAAATACTTCCCAGCGGCAGCACCTTCGGGTCCGCTGCAATCGTGGATACCGCATTCTTGTCCCGCCGTACCTTCACTCCTGAATACGTAATCCCGTACTCCGGATGCTTAGCGGTCTTGCCGGTGGATTCGTATCCGGCTGTATAGCCGGTCGCCATTACTTTCAGAGAAGTGATAATCTGCTCTGGAGCTGGAGCGGCTACCGGTACCGAGCCGGGTGCTTTGACAGCATTCTTAGGCTTAGCTGCCTGTACCTCTGGCTTAGCAGCTTTGTCTGCAGCATCCGGCTGTACGGCTCTTGAAGAGCCTCCAAGACGGGATGCTGAGCCTGCCTGCTGACGATCAACGGGTGACTGCTTCTGTATGCTGCTTCCATGCTGCCCTGCAGTGTCCTCCATCCCTCTCGCCTGGGCTGACTTGCGCGCGTAATCCGGGAATATCCCGGCAGCGGTCAGCATAAGGACGATCGTGACGAAAAGACACCAAAACCTCTGGTATAAGCCCATTTTGTTCATTAGTTAAACCCTCCCCATAGTACGAGGGTTTCCCGATTCACAAAACTTTATACATGACACCGCACCATAGCGGTCTCATGAGGCTTATAACAGAGGTTCAGTAATTAGACTGAATTAGATTACACGTCCGGCAATTTCCTGTGCAAGCGAATTAATAGCTTCCTGCAGCGGTTGGGCACCGATATCCCCTTCGCCGCGTTTACGGATCGCTACGCTGCCCGCATTCATCTCGTTCTCGCCGACCACGAACATGTACGGCAGCTTCTCGAGCTGAGCTTCACGGATCTTGTAGCCCATCTTCTCATTGCGTAAATCCACTTCCGCACGGATGCCGCTCTTCAGCAGCTTCGCTTCCACTTCCTTCGCATAGTCGTCGAAGGCTGACGATACCGGAATAATCTTCACCTGCTGCGGAGACAGCCAGAGCGGCAGTGAACCGGCAAAGTTCTCCAGCAGGAAGGCTACGAACCGTTCCATCGTTCCCAGAATTCCGCGGTGCAGGACAACCGGGCGGTGCTTCTGGCCGTCGTCGCCTACATATTCCAGCTCAAAGCGTTCCGGCAGCAGGAAGTCAATCTGTACGGTCGAGAGTGTCTCTTCTTTGCCGAGTACAGTCTTAATCTGCACATCAAGCTTCGGACCATAAAAGGCCGCTTCGCCTTCGGCTTCGTAGAACGGCAGACCGGCTTCTTCGACTACCTCACGCAGCATACGCTGTGCAGTCTCCCACATCTCGTCGTTGGCATAATATTTCTCAGTATCCTTAGGATCACGATAGGACAGGCGGAACCGGTAATCTTCAATCCCGAAGTCGCTGTATACCTGCTTAATCAATTCCAGCACGCGGATGAACTCGCCCTTGATCTGGTCCAGACGGCAGAAGATATGTGAGTCATTCAGCGTCATAGAACGCACGCGGTGCAGACCTGTCAAGGCTCCCGACATTTCATAACGGTGCTGAATTCCAAGCTCGGCAATACGGATCGGCAGATCGCGGTAGCTGTGCATCGAGCTCTTGTAGATCATCATATGGTGCGGGCAGTTCATCGGGCGCAGCACGAACTCTTCATTATCGATAGTCATCTTAGGGAACATATCTTCCTGATAGTGCTCCCAGTGCCCGGAAGTCTTGTACAGCTCTACGTTCCCCAGTACAGGAGTGTAGACATGCTGGTATCCAAGGCTTGCTTCCAGATCAACAATATAACGCTCCAGAATACTGCGCAGCTTCGCGCCCTTAGGCAGCCAGATCGGCAGGCCTTGTCCAACTAACTGGTTGAAGGTGAAAATCTCCAGCTCCTTACCCAGCTTCCGGTGGTCGCGCTTCTTCGCTTCCTCCAGCAGGCGCAGATGCTCATCCAGCTGTGCCTTCTTGATCCAGGCTGTGCCGTAGACACGCTGCAGCATCTTATTCTTGCTGTCCCCGCGCCAGTAAGCCCCGGCCACATTCATCAGCTTGAATACCTTGATCTTGGCCGTAGACGGCAAATGCGGGCCACGGCAGAGGTCGAAGAATTCGCCCTGCTCATAGATCGTGATGACACTGTCTTCCGGCAGAGCTTCAATCAGCTCCAGCTTGTAAGGATCACCCAGCTCGCCGAAGCGCTCCAGTGCTTCCCCCCGGCTGACCTCATGGCGGACAATCGGCAGATTCTCCGAGACGATGCGGTCCATTTCCTTCTCGATCTTCAGCAGATCCTCGGGATTGAGCGGATGCTCCAGGTCCATATCATAATAGAAGCCGTCTTCGATCACAGGACCTACTCCAAGCTTCACTTCCTTGGTGCCGAACAGGCGTCTAACTGCCTGCGCCATCAGGTGAGCTGTACTGTGGCGCATCACTTCGAGACCTTCCGGCGAATCAAGGGTTACGATCTCTACCAGATCGCCTTCCTGCAGCGGTGTTGACAGGTCTGCGACAATCCCGTTGAGCTTGCCTGCTGCAGCGTTCTTGCGCAGTCCGCTGCTGATAGAGGCGGCTACATCATCAATGCTGCTGCCGTCTGCGTATTCCCGGACCGATCCGTCCGGAAGCTTAATATTTACTGACATAATTACTTCCTCCTAAGGTTTGTTGGGCTATACTTCCCTGAACTCTTCACACAAAAAACACCCGTCCCGCAAAGGGACGAGTGATTGCACCCGTGATTCCACCCAAATTCGATCTATCCTTGCAGCAGCTGCCTATGCTTCACTGCAGAATATAATCCTTCGTTAGCATGGGGATAACGGCCATGAACCGGCGGTTCTTACTATCCGTTAAGGTTCCGGAGTACGGAAGCCGTCAGGAGTTCATAACCGCAGCTACAAAGGGGTAAACCGACAGCCGGTACCGGAGGAAGTTGCAGCCTGAGGCTTCCTCTCTCTGAAACGGTCCAAAGCAAGTGGTTCATATCTTCGTCAACGCTGATAACATGAATTAAGGCAATTATAAATCTCAGCTTATCTTCCGTCAAGCGCAAAACGGCTGCCCGTCCTCAGGCCAGAAAAGGGCCCATGCTATTTCAGCACGGGCCTTCCTCTAATTGATTATCTTTTCATGATCACATGATGATGAAACTTCAACTTATGAAGCTTTGTTCTCCAGCATACGGAAGATGATCACCGCAGCCTGGGCACGGTTAGCCATACTCTTCGGTGCGAACTGTTTAGCATCCACACCGTTGACGATACCAATCTGAGTCAGCTGTGCCACTGCCTGCTGGGCGTAAGGGGCAATCTTTGCCTTATCCGTGAATTTGTTCAACGTTGCAGCGTCTACCGGCTGCAGCTGACCCTTGAGGGCATTCGCGATCATAATCGCCATTTCCTCACGGGTAATCTCACGGCCCGGCTCGAATTTACCGTTGCCGGAGCCTTTTACAAGACCTGCATTGACAGCTGCAGCAATCGTATCGGAGTACCAGACTCCCTGCTTCACATCGCTGAATGTCTTAGGTGAAGCCGAATTGCTCAAATCAAGTGAACGAACCAGCATGGTTACGAATTCTGCACGGGTCACACTTTTGGTAGGCGCAAAGTTCGTGCTGTCCATCCCTTTGATAATGCCTTTGGCTGCCAGTGCATTAATGGCATCTGCGGCCCAGGCTACCTTGCCCAGATCCTTGAAGGCTACAGCAGGAGTTGCTGTAGGTGCCGGTGTAGCCACAGGAGCTGGTGTAGCAGAAGCTGCCGGCGTAGCCGATGGCGCAGCTGTCGGCTTAGGCGTTGCTGTTACAACCGGTCCAGGGTTATATCCAGTACCAGGATTAGAGCTAGGACTTGGAGTAGCAGTTCCAGGGTCTTTCTCCACATTAGTGATCCGGCCTTCAATGGCAGCAGTGATCGCCCCGCCGTTGAATGTGTCCCTAATGTATTCATAGAATACATCCAGGTCAATCGGTCCGGCCAGCGAGGAGCTTGCCTCAGTTAATACCTTATAGTTGTCGCCGCCCGCAGCCATGAAGTTATTGACTACAGCCGTGTAGCTCTTCGACATTTCAATAGGTGTTCCGTCAGCCTTAGTCAGGTTAGCCACACGCTCTGCAACCGGCAGATACATGTTCGCTGTATATTTCAGACCTGAGATTTGCAGGGTCTTCGTGTCTGCGGTGCCGTCAGCCTTAACCGCCCATTGCTGCTGCAGCAGGGTCTTGATCTGTTGACCAGTCAGGGTCAGCTTCACCAGCGTGTTGCCGAACGGCTGGATCTTCGCCAGATCTCCGAACGCTACATTGCCTTTCGGAAGATCCGCACGGATACCGCCCGGGTTCATGAAGGCGAAATCAGCAGGATCTTTCTCGCCCTCTTTGAAGATAGCATGACGCATCGCATCTGCAATCAGGTTACCCAATGCTGATTCCTTAGTGTAGGCATCTGTACGGGTGATGGTACCGTCAGTAGTTCCTACAGGCTTGGTTAGTTCAGGGTGCCGACTCAGATAGTAGTCCACCAACGCCTTGGTTTCGGCATCCGGTGCGATTTTACTCTGGACCGTGTTCGTTACAGTAGCTGTTTTACTCTTCACTGTACCTGTAGCTCCGTCAATCACCAGCTTGATGTCTTCAAAAGCCGTTCCGTAAGAGTAAGCCTGAACGATCAGCTTACCGTTC
This sequence comes from Paenibacillus sp. FSL R7-0333, assembly GCF_038000365.1. NCBI lineage: Bacteria > Bacillati > Bacillota > Bacilli > Caryophanales > Paenibacillaceae > Paenibacillus > Paenibacillus sp. FSL R7-0333. The sequence continues at coordinate 1,836,814 of NZ_JBBOBZ010000001.1, read as the reverse complement.
ACCGTATCATTGGCATAGCCATGGTTGTCTCCGGCTACGATCACATCAACCGGGGAATTGGCAGGAAGCGCATTAGCCAGATCTACAGCTTCGCCGGTGGATACATTCTTTTTGGTCACCGGATCAGTCTTCGTTGTTGCCGGATCATGAGCAAGGACCACGATCGTCTTGACGCCTTGAGCATTCAGCTCGGCCGCATATTTCTCAATCGCCGCGACTTCTTCCTCGGCACTCAGGAATTTCACACCGGCTGTACCGGCTGGCGATACTTTGCTTGGCGTTGCTTTGGTCACAACTCCGATGAAGCCGATTTTCACGCCGCCAACTTCTTTTACAACATAAGGGGTAATAATAGGTTTGCCAGTAGTGCTGTCTACTGCGTTGGCATTGATATAATCGAAATCTGCGCCATTATGGTCGACTTTATCATTCTTAGGATCCTTACCGCCATAGATTTGAGCCTTCATAGCCTCAACACCTTGGTCAAACTCATGGTTCCCCAGGGTGCCGACGTCGAACTTCATGAGGTTCATCCATTCCATCGTAGGCTTGTCGCGTTCCAGCGAAGATACCGGAGCGGAGGCGCCCACAGAGTCGCCGTTGTGGAATAACAGTGAATACTCATATTTGGCACGGGCTTCCTTCAAATAAGCAGCAAGTGTAGCCGCTGTGCCTACAGCTTCCCCGTTCACCACCGAGGTAGTGTCCAGTTGGCCGTGGAAGTCATTAATGCCCAGCAGATGAACTTCAACATCTCCCGTTGGGGTTGGAACATTTTTTTTGAGGTCCAGAGTGTAGATTTTGAAATTATTTACATCTTCAATTTTCGTAGCTTTAATGTTAGCAGGAGCGACTGCTTCTGCTTTAGGTGAAGACGGGAACGTTACGGTGACATTCCCTTCGATAGGAGCAATCGACCAGTTGTTGTCAGCTGTTGGATCAACTGTTCCCGCTTCCTTGATGTAATCCATCAGCACCTGGCGGTTCTCCATCTGGGAATCAATGATCATGTTAGCGCCTTTGACACCCGGGAAGTTTCCTCCGCCGCTTGCACGGTAATTGTTAGTAACGACCACGAATTCCTGATCCAGGTCCAGCGGCTCGCCACCATAAGTGATGGAAGTTACCCGGCTGGAGGACTTATCGTTGATACTTCCATCGGGCTTGTACTTCGCATTGCGGGTGACATCAAATGTATATTGGATGCCGTCAATCACATCGAAATTGAACACAGCAAATGCTGAATTCAAAAGCGGCTGAGGTGTGGAGATGGACGGCTTAATGCGGTTAAACGCCCCTGCACTCATCTCTACCCATTCTTTAACGGTCGAACCTCTCACTACAATCGCCTTAAGCGTATTGTCATACAGATACAGATCGCTTGCACTGGCTATTGTAAGGTCGCCCTTCTTGATATCGGTATACTCTTCAGGGCCGTTGCGCCCAGCCTTGAACGGTGCGCCGACGCTCAGGATCGGCAAGTTTCTATAACCGGCCAGGTTCTCGTTCGTATGAATCAGATTGGATACATACTGCTGCTGGGCATAGGTGACGAGCTGGACTGTCGGATCATCCTGCACCATAGCAAAATAGCTGTTCATCGGCGCAGATGTTACACCAAGCGGTTGATTCACGTAATCAATTGTAGCTTGATGTGCCGCTCCGGCAAGATCATCGATAGCGGTGTCAATGGCAGCGCCAGCAATAGAGCGCGTAGAAGCCTTAGAAGCTGCTTTGTCTACTGCCCATTTGCCGCTGCTGTTCTGGGCGATTTTCAGATCGATAAGGCCCAGGTAACCTCCGCCATAGCCCGCTTGTACTGCCGGAGTGCCATTAATATGGCCGTTGAGGTTGTCTACCTTGGCTACATCATTATTGTAAGGGAGCTTGGTGGATGGATCTTTGAAGGAAGCATCCAGCTTGCTGTCATCCCCGTTCGTCGGGAATACCTTGTGGGTATGCGAGAAGGTAATGGCATCAATACCGGGAACCTTGCTCAGCAGGTTAATGACATTCTCTGCTCCGGTTCCTTCTGCGGCAGCGGCGTCGAACCCGGAATGAGTCATGGCGACGATAACGTCCGCACCAGCTGTCTTCATTTCAGGAACAAACTTCTTCGCCGTTTCCACAATATCTTTGGCAATAACCTTTTTCTCCAGGTTCACCTTGTCCCACTCCATGATCTGCGGAGTAACCAGACCCAGGAGGCCGACTTTAATGGTAACGGTGTTGCCGTTGCTGTCCTTTACCTCTTTATCGATGATTTTATAAGGTTCAAATGTATTATCATTATCGGATACATTATAAATATTTGCATTCACATAAGGGAACTTCGCTCCCGTAGACTCCTTATAAGTTGCGCTGCTTACATTGCCTTTAACTGTCCGGTCTAGATAATCCAAACCATAATTGAATTCATGATTGCCGAAGGTTGCTGCATCATAACCCATGAGGTTCATAGCTGCGATGATCGGATGAATCTGGTCTTCGCTAGTCCTGAAATCAGACACTTGGGCCATATACGTTCCCAGCGGTGTTCCTTGAATTAAATCGCCATTATCCAGCAAAAGGTTGTATTTCCCCTCTGCGTCATTGCGTGCAGCCTTTACTAAGGTTGAAGTACGGTCCAGACCTACAGTCGCGGAGGCGGCACCCTTGAAATAGTCCCATCCATATACGTTCGTATGAACATCAGTCGTGCTCATCAAGCGTAAATTAATGGTTCCCGGATTAATCACCGGAGAAGCCTCCGCCTTTCCTGCCGCCAGCACAGGAACATTGAATACTCCGCCTAGCATCTGTGCTGCCAGAACTGTGGTAGCCAATAAAGAAGCTATCGGCTTGTTCCATCTTCTCTCTCCCATAAATCTAATTTCCTCCCTGTGATTGCTAGATTATTCTACCACTGTCCGAAAAATTGTATCATAGCCTTCCCTATGAATCTATCAAATTCCATTAACTCTTATAAATTGTTGTGTAAAATCTCACATTATTTCAGCGTTTTTTGTAAAATATAACGATTAATTTTTACAACTCTATGACAAAGAAAACTAAAATCCAATACATTGGAATTACCTGGAACGCCAACACAATATATGCTGTTTTTCACATACATTCGGGTTAAGCGCCTGCGTGCGAGCACAATGTATGCTGTTTTTCGTATACATTCGGGTAATATACCTGTGAGCGAGCACAATATATGTTGTTTTCCACATACATTCGGCCATATGCCTGCGAGTGAACACAATGTATGCTGTTTTTCATATACATTGGCTACATGACGCTGTAACGATTGCTATTCGGTTTTCGCGTAGTTTTAGCCTTTTAACTCGTAAAATCAAAACACTCCTGCGCCTCCCGGCGATCCTTCAGCCACATTCAGCAACCAAGTCACTGTACGAATCATTCAAAGAGGAAATAATAGTTTCCAAAAAACATAACGGGGCTGCGCTACTTATATGTAGCACAGCCCCGTTATTGATCTGTTGGTGTATAGCTATATTCTAGTTCTGCATCACAAAATCATTATCAATCTTGGCATTCGCATCCTCGAACGTGCGCAGAATGTCATAGCGCGTGTTGCGCTGAGCCGGGATCTTGCCCGCTTCGCGGATGAGCTGGGTGATCGACTCGATGTTGACCTTGTAGGTCGCACCCGCCGAGGAGACTACGTTCTCCTCAATCATCGTGCTGCCGAAGTCATTGCAGCCGTATTGCAGGGAGAGCTTGCCTACTTCAGGACCCATCGTTACCCAGGAGGACTGGAAATTCTTGATATTGTCCAGCACCAGGCGGCTGATGGCTACGGTCTTCAAGTATTCCTCAGGGGTCTGGCGGTCCAGCTTCAGGTTCGTATTATCCGGCTGGAAGGTCCAGGAGATGAACGCCAGGAAGCCTTCGGAATCATATTTGTTCGCAATGCATTCATCCTGCGCTTCACGGACACGCAGCAGATGCAGCGCCCGTTCTTCCATACTCTCGCCCAGACCAATCACCATCGTAGCCGTTGTATTCATGCCGATCCGGTGTGCGGTCTGCATGACATCCATCCACTCGCGCCAGGAGCCCTTGAGCCGGCTGATCTTGCGGCGGGTACGGTCATCGAGAATCTCTGCGCCACCGCCGGGCAAGGAATCGAGGCCCGCAGCATGAATCTCACGCATGACCTGTTCCAGCGGCAGGCCGGAGACCTCAACCATCTTCATAATCTCCGCCGGTGAGAAGGAATGCATGGTAATCTCCGGGAACCGCTGCTTGATGCCGCGCAGAATATCCGTATAATAGCTGAACGGCAGATTGGGATTCGTACCGCCCTGCATCAGAATCTCGGTTCCGTTTACGCTCATGGTCTCGGCAATCTTCTGGTAGATCGTCTCATCGGGAAGCACATAGCCTTCCTCCGAACCGGGTCTGCGGTAGAAGGCGCAGAATCGGCAATATACATCACATACATTGGTGTAGTTAATGTTGCGGCCGATGACGAATGTCGTCACTGGCTCCGGGTGCCAGCGCTTCATAATAATATCTGCGGCAGCGCCCATTTTCTCAATTTCATTGCTCTCGAATAATGTGACCGTATCTTCCAACTGAAGACGTTCACCCTTCAGTGCCTTATCCAGTATAAGATCGACTGCACTCACTGTTGACGGCCTCCTCTTCATCTATGAAGTCTATGAGATAAATACAATTTGAAATAAAAATAGTCCGTTCTCCCATCGTATCACAATCGGCTGTTCTTGAAAAATGTTTCGCTGCACAGGACGGAATAAATGCACTTGTCCCAGGCAAATTAAACAGCAGTGCCCGAAGGCACTGCTGCTTGTACGTTCTGCGAATCTCGCATGCCAGGCAGGTCCGGCGGCGCATCGCCTTATTCCAGCTCGCTCCGGGCGGCCTCCAGAGCCTGTCCCAGATCAGCGATCAGATCATCTACATGCTCTATGCCGACAGAGAAGCGCAGCAGCCGGTCATCCACGCCTACAGCATCGCGGATTTCAGCCGGAATATCGGCGTGGGTCTGTATCGCCGGATAGGTCATCAGCGATTCAACACCGCCCAGACTCTCGGCGAAGGCGATCAGCCGGATATGGCGGAGCAGCGGCTCCACATAGCCCGCCTCTTTTACCTTGAAGGAGAAGATTCCGGTGTTGCCGGAGGACTGGCGGTTCTGGATGGCATAGCCCGGATGATCCGGCAGGCCCGGGTGGAAGACCTCGGCAATCGCCGGATGCTCCTGCAGATAACGGGCAATAGCCAGAGCGTTGCTCTCATGCCGCTCCATGCGCAGCGCGAGGGTCTTCATACCCTTCATCAGCTGGTAGCTGTCATTCGGCGCGAGAACCGCTCCCAGAGAGTTATGCAGGACGGCCATTTCAGCCGACAATTCTGCGCCCTTGGTCACGATCAGACCCGCCAGCACATCGTTATGCCCGCCCAGGTACTTAGTCGCACTGTGAACCACGATATCTGCTCCAAGCTCCAGCGGGCGCTGGAAGAACGGGGTCAACAGCGTATTGTCCACAATCGTGAGTAGCCCGTGACGGCGGGCCCAGGTACATACGGCTTCGACATCCGTAATCATCATCAGCGGATTGGTCGGCGTCTCAATGAATACAGCCTTCGTGCCCGGCTGACGGGCCGCTTCCAGTCCATCCAGATCATTCGTATCTACATAGGAGGCGCTGATGCCGTATTTGGAGAGAATCCGTTCCAGCAGCCGGTAAGTACCGCCGTACAGGTCGAGCGATACAATGAGATGGTCCCCTTGTCCAAACAAGGTGAACACTGTAGTCAGTGCCGCCATACCGGAGGCACAGGCGAAGCCGGCATCCCCTGATTCCAGGGCCGCTGCCGCTTCTTCTAGGACAGAGCGGGTAGGATTTTTGGTGCGAATGTAGTCAAAGCCAGTGCTCTGTCCAAGCCGCGGATGACGGAAGGCCGTCGCATGATAAATCGGGTAATTAATGGCCCCGGTGGCGGGGTCCTCCATTGAACCAATCTGTGCCAGTCTGCTCTCAATTCTCAGTTTCTCATCCATCTCCATTGCCTCCTGATTAATTACTTCTATTAAAAATAAGCCAACCTCTTAGATAAATGCCCCGATATCGTAAGGAGTCTCCTGGTATACATAGTAATTGAGCCAATTAGCGAATAATAAGTTAGCATGGGCGCGCCAGACTGCCGGCGGTGTGCGTGTCGGATCATCCTTGGGATAATAGTGCTTCGGCAGGGCAACCTCCAGCCCCTTGGCGATATCCCGGTCATACTCCCATTTCAAGGAGAAGGGATCATACTCCGAATGTCCGGTGACAAAAATCTGTTTCCCGTCATGCGTAGCCACCAGATACACCCCGGCTTCCTCGGATTCTGCCAGAATCTGCAGCTCCGGGTTCTGCTCAATATCTTCACGGGAGACGTCGGTATGGCGGGAATGCGGAACATGGAACACTTCATCGAAGCCGCGCAGCAGCTTGACATTATTATAGCTCATTGTATGCGGAAACACTCCGAAGCATTTGTCCGGCAGACTCACCTTGCGCACGCCGAAGTGATGGTACAGTCCTGCCTGTGCCGCCCAACAGATGTGCATGGTCGAGGTTACATTCTGCTTGCTCCACTCAAAAATCACTTTCAGCTCCTCCCAGTAGTTCACATCCTCGAACTCCAGCTGTTCTACGGGAGCGCCTGTTACAATCAAGCCGTCGAACCGACGGTGGCTGATCTCATCAAAGGTTTTGTAAAAGCTCTTCAAATGCTCAGCCGAAGTATTCTTCGACGTATGAGAGCTGGGGTGCAGCAGAACAACATCCACCTGAAGCGGGGAATTCCCGATAAGGCGCAGCAGCTGGGTCTCTGTCGTTTCTTTGGTAGGCATCAGATTCAGGATGGCGATCCGCAGAGGACGGATATCCTGATGGAAGGCCTGGCTTTCATCCATTACAAAAATATTCTCACCGGATAACACTTCTTTGGCCGGCAGGCTGTCGGGAATTTTGATAGGCATTGCTGTTCACTCCTTAACTGAAATGGGGTTCCACTTGGTGGTTCAACCTGAGGCAGGGTAGCGAAAAAAGACCTTTCCCGGGCGAGAAAGGTCATATCATGCAGTCATATGCGCCTCTCTCATCTGCCAGAGAACTTCCGCCGGACGAATAACGCCCTGCAAAGCTTCCGCAAGAATTAGCACCGTGCGTTCACACGCCGGTTGCCGGGTTTCATCGGGCTAGTCCCTCCACCTGCTCTTGATAAGATTTAGCTGTATTCAGTTGAATAACCTTAAGCATCTGAACGATGCTTTTTCTTAAATTTCACTTTAAATCATGAACCTCCTTTTCGTCAAGTCCATACAATGCTGAAGGGGCCTTATGACAGAAAACAATTTCTCTTGTAAGAGCCATATCCCGGCGTTATACTAGACAAGTGTTTCAAACCCAAAAACGGCGAAAAGAAGAGGTGAGAGAACAATGGAAGGCGACCCGGGCTCGCGAATAAGCGTGCAGAATGAACAACCACACAGGATTAACATCAGCTTGCCGGCGGCGGGAGCCCTTTTTCTTCATGCTCTCGGACCGTCTTTTGGCCTTCATCCATGATTGTACCACCGGCCAAGCTGATTTTTTCCGTGTGCTGAAATTAGCATACCCCTGGAGAAGACCAGGGACATAAGGAGTGAATCAGATGAAAATCCGGCTGGTGAATGCAGGGGTTTTTACGCCTATTGACAATATTGAAGAAACTTTAACCGCCCCTGCCGAGGGGTTCTACTGGATTGATGCGGATGTGGAGGACCTTGTAGAGCTTCAGCCTATATACGGCCTGCATGATCTGGCTGTGGAAGACTGTCTGAGTGAAGAGGATCAGCGTCCGAAGCTGGAGATTTATGAGAGTCATTATTTCATCGTGGTGAACAGCATCCGGTTCGATGATGAGGAAATCTTCCTCCGTGCGCTCAACGTATTCCTTGGCAGACATTATATTATTACCGTTACGAAGCAGAAGATCCATGAGCTGCGTGTCCTGAAGCCCGTACTGTGGGAGCAGGAGGTCAGTACGCCTGACCGCTTCCTGTATCTGCTGATCGACCTCGTTGTCGACAACTTCTTCTCGGTCGGTGACCGGATTGAAGCGCGGATCGAGAAGCTCGAGGAAGACATCCTCATGCATACCAAGAAATCGCATCTGAGCGAGATCATCGGTCTGCGCAGTGAGATTCTCTGGCTGAAGAAGATGCTCGGCCCGCAGAAGGAAGTTATCAACACGCTCAACAAAAAGGATCTTCGCCTGATCGACGATCAGCTGCAGAAGTATTTCAGCGATATCTATGAGAATGCGGTCAAGATCTCTGAGACCTTCGAAACATACCGTGATCTCATGGGCAACTTGCGCGAAGCTTATCAGTCCAGTATTGCGAACCGCGCCAATGAAATCATGCGTGTATTTACGGCAATTACCACTATATTCATGCCGCTGACCGTGATTACCGGGATCTACGGCATGAACTTTGACAATATCCCGGAGATCCACACCGAGTACGGCTACTATGGCGTCATTGCCGTTATGGTGACGCTAGGCTGCGGAATGCTAATTATCTTCCGTAAAAAGGAGTGGCTATGAAGCAGAGCGGACGAATACGAAGGACGAAGGCACCCTATACCCGGCTACCGGGACTCGGAGAGCCTTCGTCTTTTTGGTATTTCACCAGTATGTAATGCGTCTGCGCCGATCAGGAGCTCCGGTTACGAGGACCGCAGATTGGGACTGATGCAGACCGTCAGTCTCCCTCTTACAAAGGGGCAGCCATTCCAAGCGCCGCCGGATGCTCCCGCCGGAAGCGGATGCGGATTAGCCGCAGGCGTTCGTAATACAGATCAAGTCCGTCAGCAGGTACGAAGTTGTCACCGTAGGCTTTGTAGAGGACAGGCTTCAGGAAGTTGTCGCCGATCAGTTCATAGGCTGTCCAAATATTGTTCTGTTCTTCGGGACTCACTTCGCTCAGCTCCAGGGCAATGAGCTTCTCTGCCGAGTAGCCGTCCTTCTCCAGCTCTTCCAATACTTCAAGCACTTCACGGCGGGAAACTCCGCTAAGTGCCCTGAGCTGCTCCATCCCTTGCCCCTCTTCGATCCCCTGTAACAGAACGCGCCGCAGTCTCAGCCGCTCCAGCTGCTTCTTGTACTTAAGCTCCTTCTGCTTATAGTGCCAGGACACGAAGCTCTCTTCGTCTATTGCATGATTCACCCAACTTAGGGGAAAATCATGCTCGCGCGGAGCCGCCGCGGTGATGCTAAGCCAGTCTGCACCATACTGTGAAACTTTACCTTCTCCCACACCCGGAAGCTGCAGCAGCTCCTCCTCTGTCCGGGGAAGAAACGCGCTGATCATGCGCAGCAGACGGTTGCTGGCCAGGATATAAGGTGCCTTCCGTTCACTGGAAGCCTTCCCCCTGCGCCAGGAGCACAGCTCCTCGAAGATGGCTTCATTCCCGTATTGCTCACTGAAATACTGCAGCTTAAGTTGCTCCTGGCTGCGGCTGCTGAGGTTATCCTCGTCATGAAATACCCCGTCAATCAGCGGGCGGTAGCCTTCCCCCATCTTCACGGCAAGCTCGTGCCGGTATACACACAGCATCTCATTCCATGATCCGCCTTCATACCACAGGCTGTCGTCCGTCTCCTGTTCCCCGGAGAAATCGCGCCAACCCAGACGCCACTGCCCCTCTTCTTCTCCAATCCATAGCTGAGCAAAAATCTCTTCGTCCATTCCTGATTTTTTGCACAAACGGTTCATAAATACGATCTGCATATGAATCCCTTCTTTCGTCGTCTTACAGTACGCATGACATATTTGAACGCAAAAAAGCACCTCTCCCACGACATTCGTGAAAGAGGTGCTTCCTCTTAAATGCTATACTGTTAGAAACTAGAATACCATATATTACGTAACAGTCAATGCCTTTTTGACAGGATAGCCTACTTGCGGTCCAAAGCCAGCTTGGCCAGACCCAGTGCGCCCGACAGACCGGCATTATCTCCAAGCTGCGGAGGCACAATGTAGCTGCCAATCTCTTCATTGAGCGCCGGATGCTGCACATATCCGCCGAGCAACTCCTGCAGCTTGGCATGGATCAGCGGGAAGAGCTGGCTCTGCTTCATCACACCGCCGCCCATTACGATCTTCTGCGGCGAGAGGATCAGCACATAGTTCATAAGAGCATGGGCCAGATAATGGGCCTCCATTGCCCAGGCCGGATGATCCGCAGGCAGCTCGCCCGCCGGCTTACCCCAGCGCTTGCCGATGGCCGGACCTGCTGCCAGACCCTCCAGGCAATCGCCGTGATAAGGGCAGAAACCTTCGTAGTGGTCCTCGGGATGACGACGGACCAGAATATGGCCCATCTCCGGGTGGGACAGCCCGTGAACAAGCTTCCCGCCTACCACAGCACCGGCACCAATCCCGGTGCCCACCGTGATATAGAGACAACTGTCCAGCCCTTGCGCTGCTCCCCAGGTGTACTCGCCCAGCGCTGCACCGTTCACATCGGTATCAAAGCCGATAGGAACCTGGAATTGCTCCTCCACGGCTCCCACCAGATTATACCCGCCCCAATGCGGCTTAGGTGTGGTTGTAATATATCCATAGGTGGGGCTGCCGATAACAGGATCAATCGGTCCGAAGGAACCGATCCCGATAGCCTCCACTGATTTTCCGCTGAAATAATCCATTACCTGGCCCATAGTCTCCTGAGGAGTGGCTGTCGGAAAGCTCACCCGGTCGATAATCGTCCCGTCCTCATTCCCGATCCCACATACAAACTTCGTTCCCCCTGCTTCAATCGCTCCCAACAATTTCACTGCAGCGTTCCCCCTTCTCCTGATGCATCCATATGCTGTTACTTCTGATAATTTCGATAGACTCCTGAGATACGATAAATACAATGATAGTTTCCTGCGCTGGAACTAGCCGGTTGACCAGTCCGAGCGCATTAATGAAGCGTTCTCTTGTCCTATTATACGTGGCTCTTAAAAGTATGACAAGCGGTTGACATATAGTATAAAGAAGTGGTTTGCTGATGTGGCTTAGGCTGGATTGAACGGAACGGGGGATAGTTGGATTTTCTACACTTGCTAATGAACGAATAGCCGATGCTAGAACAACAGTTGGAAAAACAACACTTAATGTTGCCCATTTTAGCCCAAGTAGCTAAAAGCAACATGAATTGATGTTGTTTTTCCACTTATCGCCACACATTTCGTTAGAATTAATAATTTAAGATACGTTATTCCACTTGTTGGTTGCGGGAGCCGGGAACATGCTGCTGCACAGCCTGTTTGCGGCCACGATAGGTCCGGCAGGCTGCTACAAGCCGGGCTGCTGCCGGAAGATGGGAGGCCAGATGGATATGCGCATAAGCAGCCATGATGCTTCCTCTGATGTAGCCTTCCGGCTGGCTGCCCCCTCTGCCCTTACTCTCGTAGGCATAGGTCCGGGCTGCCCCCTCAGGATAGCTCATGATGGAGTAATGAAATTCATGGCCGCGCAGACGCTCGCCCTGCTTCAGCAGCAGACAGTCGTGAAGTGCCGTAACTTCACGATACCCGAGTGCCGCCCGGCGTTCCTGCATCACGGTATGCGCCGGAATGATTCCGGCCATCTCATGCACCGTGCCGGTGCGGTCGGTCAGACTGCGGGCCAGCACCATATAGCCGCCGCACTCCGCATACAGCGGCATTCCAGCGTCTGCAGCAGATCTCAGGCCGCCGAGGAATAGCTGGTTCGCGGCAATCTCCGCCGCGAATTCTTCCGGGAATCCGCCGCCGATATAGATGCCGTCCGCTTCCGGCGGAATGCCTTCACCGCTGAGCGGACTGAAATACACCAGCCTCGCACCTTCACGTGCAAGCAGCTCCAGATTATCGGCGTAGTAGAAATTGAACGCCGCGTCCCGGGCTACAGCAATGACCGGGGCAGGCTCCGCCGGGCCTGCCTGTGTCTTATGTATCATCGGCGCAGCGGATTTACAAAGTTCAGCCTCATATGGAACTGGGCGAACTTGCTGGTCCGGCGTCTGCTCGCAGGCAGGCACAGCTTCTTGCTCCGCCGCCATAAGCTGTGCCCTCATAGCAGGAGCGGCCGCGGCAAGCTCCAGCAGCCGCTCCAGATCCGTGCCTTCCTCCAGCCTATCGGCGGCACGCTCGAACAAAGGCGCAAGCTCCCCGCGCTCCACAGCGGGCAGCAGGCCCAAATGCCGCTCCGGGATGTCCAGCCCGCTGTCGCGGGGGAGCCAGCCAATCACGGGAATCCCGCAGGCTGCTTCAATGGCAGCCTTAACTAACCGGTAGTGACCCTCGCTGCCGCAGCGGTTCACCAGAACGGCGGCAATCTGCACCTGCGGCTCCAGCTGCCGGAAGCCCAGCACTATCGCCGCGGCACTGCGCCCCATGCTGCGGACATCGACCACCAGCAGCACAGGGCTGGCGGTCAGGATGGCGATCTCCGCCGTGGATCCGGTCAGTGCTGTGTCTTCCTTGCCGTCATACAACCCCATCACGCCCTCAATGACGGACAGGTCAGCATCCGCCGAAGCCTGCAGGAAATACTCCTGCAGATAGTCGCTTGAAGTCATCCAGGAGTCCAGGTTACGCGAGGGATGGCCTGTGACCGCAGTGTGATAGGCGGGATCGATATAGTCAGGGCCGCATTTGAAGCCCTGAACCTTCAGGCCCCGCCGGGCAAAAGCGCGCATCAGCCCCAGCGTGACCGTTGTTTTGCCCGAGCCGCTGCCTGTGCCTGCGATGACCAGGCGGGGATGCGCCAGCGGCTCACGGGGGGCTGATCCAGGCTTTTTTTCATATCCGGCTGCATTCCTCAGCTCATTCACCGCTCTTCCACTCCTTCTCTCCGGGATAGACAATCCGGGCTACGGCGATGGTCACATTGCCGCTCTTGAGCTTAGGCTGCAGGAGCGAATGCGCACCTGAAGACAGCAGCGCAGCAGGTTCACAGACACCGTAAGCCCCGGTTGCCCTGAATACCACCTCAGACGGATGGTCCAGCTCTACTGTATTGAGCTGCTCCGGGGTGTACAGAACCAGCTCCCAGCTGTATTTGGCGCACAAGGCCAAGAGTCCCGCTTCATCCCCCTTGATCCCGGCTGTAGCCACATTCCGCACACTATGGAGCGACAAATTAAGCTCGTGCAGAGTGTGAAGGACCACGGCTTCCAGCTCTTCCGCAGACGTCCCGCGGTTACAGCCGAGTCCAAGCACCAGACTGCGCGGGCGATACACTACAGTGTACTCGGCCAGAGTAGTATCTGCCGGTGCGTCCTCCTCTGGTTCCTCCGTCACCCGGTCGCTTACCACAATCGCTGCGCTGAAGCTGCGTCCGCTATGCCGAAGCTCAGCCCTGCTTGCGAACATAGAGACATGCTCTGGCACCTCAGCACCCGGCGGCAGCCAGTCACGTTCCCCGCTCTCCTGCACAAAGGCTACCGGCTCCCCGTTAACGAGCGCAGCACTAACCCCCTTCATGGAGGTGAAGCTATCGGCACGCCAGCCGTACTCCCGGCCCAGCAGATCAACAGCGAAGGTGCCCTGCACATCCGAAGCCGTGGTGATCACCGGATGGCTGCCCAGCAGCTCTGCAATCTCCAGTGTCAGCTTATTCGCTCCTCCGAGATGGCCGGAGAGCATGCTGATGACATGCTCCCCGCGCTCATCGATGACGATGACGGCAGGATCGGTTCTTTTATCCCGCAGCAGCGGAGCCGTCAGCCGGACTGCCGCCCCCAATGAGAAGAACAGAATGACCGCCTCATAGCTCCCGAAGAGCCTAGGCAGCAACCCTCTGACCGGTCCGTCAAAAACAGTGATCTCTCCGCTCCGTGCCTCCAGCTCTCCGCTATACTTGGCATAGACAAAGACCTCAGTCCCGCCAAGCCGCCCGCCAAGCTTCACAGCCAGCTCTATCCCGCTGCGCGTAATCGCAACAGCCGCATACCGCTTACTCACCGGAGCCAATTCCTTCCCTGCAGCCGTGGGTGAAGGTCTTGTCATACAGCTTGGAGCGGTGCTGATCGCGGTCCGTCAGCCCGGGGTCCAGCGCCCAGCCGGCCAGGATCATGGCATGCATGGTGATGCCAGCACCTTGCAGGTCCGCCTCCAGCTTCTCAACCGTGGTCCGCAGAATCTGCTGATCGGGCCAAGTGGCCCGCTTCACGACCGCCACCGGGGTCTCCGGGCTCCAGCCTGCGGCCAGGAATTCACTGCTCACATGACCGGCCAGTGATGCACTCAGAAACAGCGCCACCGTGCAGTGATGCTCCGCCAGCTTGCGCAGCTGCTCGCGCTCCGGCACGGGTGTGCGCCCTTCCGCACGGGTCAGAATGACCGTCTGCGTCAGCTCCGGCACGGTCAGCTCTGCGCCAACCGCCGCCGCCGAGGCAAAAACCGAGCTGACGCCCGGTACAATCTCGTAAGCGACGCCGCGTAGCTTCAGCAGTGACATCTGCTCCAGAATCGCGCCGTACATGGCGGGGTCTCCGGTGTGGACGCGGGCTACGCTTTTACCGGACTGCACGGCAAGCGTCATCAGCTCCACCTGCTGCTCCAGATCCATGCCCGAGCTCTGAAGCACCTGCGCACCGGGCTTAGCGCTGCGGATCAGCTCCTCGCTGACCAGCGAATCCGCATACAGCACCAGATCTGCCGAGCGCAGGATACGGCTGCCTTTTACCGTGATCAGCTCCGGGTCACCCGGTCCGGCACCTACAATGTATACCTTCGACGCAAGCTCCGTCATTTGCTCACCACCATTAGACTCAGGTACTCCACTTCCTTGCCCCGCAGGTCCCGTGCATCGCGCCAGACAGTCTCATAGGGGGAGGTGACCTTGGTTACCACCGAGGCGCGGCCGGACAAGCCCAGCTCCTCCAGCACATCCAGCACCACATCCAGCACCTTGGCCACCTTAAGGAACACCACCGTATCATGATGCAGCAACGCTTCTCGAAGCGCCTCCCTGTCGTCCGTAGCCGGGATGATCCCCACCCGCTGATTGCCGTCTGCCAGGGGCTGCTCCAGCGCAGCCGCCGCGCCCAGCACCGAGGATATTCCCGGAACCGAGACGACCGGCACACCGGGGTGCAGCTCCTGCATCAGCCGGGCCAGATGAATGAAGGTACTGTAGAGATTAGGATCGCCTTCGGTCACAAAAGCCACATCCCGCCCCTGTCTCAGCTCTCCCCAGCACAGCTCTACCGTACGGGTCCAGCCGCCAGCCAGCAGCTCCGGGTCCTTCGTCATCGGAAAGACCAGTCCGAGCATGATTTTGTCCAGCGGGTCTACATGCAGCTCAATGATTTCATAGGCGTAGGATTTGCCGCCCTTCTTGGTTGCCGGGTAGGCAATCACCGGACATTCCCGCAGCAGACGGCAAGCCTTAAGCGTAATCAGCTCCGGGTCGCCGGGGCCAACGCCTATGCCGTATAACGTTCCGAGCGCCCGGGGAGTCAGTCTTTCCTCCAGCTCCAGCTCTTCTGCATCCAGTGGGTCAAATAACGCACTGGCAACCTGTATCGCTGCTTCTGTCCACAGCGTACCTGCCGCTTCTCCTGACGTTATTTCCTGTCCCTCCACAGCCTGCTCACGCGGCTCAGTTACATCGGTCTTCATTGCGGGTTCCTCCTTCGTTATTGTCAGATGATTAATGAAGCCTCCGGCCGCTGACCACATAGACGGGATTCATTCCGTCGAACCGGGTCATGCCGAGAATCGGCTTGCCGCGCGACGCCTGAAGCATCGTCACCTCGCAGGCCAGCCCTGCGGCCTTAAGCGCCTCCATGCTGCCATGCAGCGTCTCCACCGTGATCGCCCCAACCACAATCCGGCCCTCCGGGCGCAGTCTGGCGGCGCTGTGCGCAATAATGTTCGCCAGCTCCCCCCCGCTGCCGCCGATGAAGACGGCATCCGGGTCAGGCAGAGCGGCCAGGCCCTGCGGCGCCTTCTCCTGAATGATCTGGAAATCCGCCCGGAACTTCAGACGGTTCGCAGCCATGTTCGGCAGGTTTTCGGCACTTTTCTCCAGCGCGTAGACCTTCCCGAGTCTGGCGATCCGCGCGCATTCCGCAGCCACCGCACCCGAACCGGAGCCGATGTCCCACACGACTGCATCCTCGGACAGGTTCAGCTCCGACAGCACCAGAGCGCGGACCTCGCGCTTCGTAATCAGGCCTTTCTCCGGCTTGCGCTGCCGGAACTCCTCATCCGGATAGGCGAATCCGCGCCGCACGGGAGCGGAGACCTCCTGCTTACGGCGCAGGATCACGACATTAAGCGCCGCGAACTCCCTGGTCTCCATTTCCTCCAGCGTCCAGAACCGGCAGATCTCCTCTGCGCCGCCAAGCTGCTCGCAGACAAACGCCTCATATTCCACCATCCCGAACTCCTGCAGATAAGCGGCAATGACCGCAGGGGTGTTGTTCTCGTCTGTCAGCAGGGCGATTTTGTGCCTGCCGTCGATACGCTGGGCCAGTCCCTGAATGGGACGCCCGTGCAGACTGATCAGCTCAGCATCCTGCCAGCTGTCCCCGAGCCGCGCAAACGCAAGCTGCACGCTGCTATAATGGGGGATCACCTCCACATGCTCCGGTCCGAACCTGCGGACCAGATGACCCGCAATCCCAAAAAAGAACGGGTCCCCCGACGCCAGCACCACTGTCCGCCGCTCACGCCACACCTTCTCCAGCTTGTCTGTAAAAGGCTTCAGCCCGCCTTGCAGAACGATTTTCTCCCCTCTGTACCTGCTGAAAAAATTCAATTGCCGCTCGCCGCCCAGCAGCACCTCGCTATTGTTCACTATGCTTAAGCTAGCCGGTGTCAGGCCGCCGGCGCCATCCTCACCGATCCCGATCACATAAATCAGGTTATCCATGAACCTCCGCCCTTCCCAGCACCCGGCCCTTCATTGTAATGAGCACCATTTCTACAATCATGCCTCCGTTCATATGCGCCAGACTCTGTTCACAGGCATGCCTGCACAGCTGCTCGAAAAAAGTGTGATTCCCCGCCTCAGTCATCATATCCACGACCTGTGAGGCTGTGTTGGCGGCAGCAATCTCCTGCACCTGCTCAGGGGACGCTCCCACACCCGCCGCAACGGCTGCCAGAAATCCGAAATCGACAGGCGCGTTCTTGGAGTGAATCAGCATGGCCCCCTGAGCCACCTTGGAGAATTTGCCGGCCATCCCGACGAAGGTAACCTTGCGAATTCCGTAAGCCTTCGCATGCTCCAGCGAGAAGCCCACATATTCCCCCATCTGTATAAAAGCTTCCTCCGGAAGCTCAGCGAACATCGCGATGGCGTATTTCTCGCTGCTGCCGCCTGTGGTGAGCACAACCTGCCGGTTCCCCGCCGCAGCCGCCACCGAGATAGCCTGAACCACACTCGCCTTATAGGCCTCGGTGGAGAACGGCGTCACCACGCCCCGCGTGCCCAGGATCGAAATGCCGCCCAGAATACCCAGCCGGGGATTCAGCGTCTTCAGGGCAATGTTCTCGCCTTCCGGCACGCTGATGACTACCCTCACCCCCCGCGCTGCACCGTGCTCCTCCAGCACGGCGGTTACCGCCTCTTGAATCATCCGCCGGGGCACCGGATTAATCGCCGCCTCTCCCACGCCCACCGGCAGGCCCGGCTTCGTCACCCGGCCAACACCGCGGCCCCCGTCAATCTCCACGCCGGG
The DNA here is from genome assembly GCF_038000365.1 of Paenibacillus sp. FSL R7-0333. NCBI lineage: Bacteria > Bacillati > Bacillota > Bacilli > Caryophanales > Paenibacillaceae > Paenibacillus > Paenibacillus sp. FSL R7-0333. The sequence continues at coordinate 1,819,076 of NZ_JBBOBZ010000001.1, read as the reverse complement.
CTGATCCCGCCAGCTCACCGCCGCCTCGATCCACGCCAGATGCGTCGCATCCGGGTCGTCTCCGGCATCCTTAACAGTGGCACAGCTTGCCGTGTGTGTTCCTGTACGCTGCCAGCCAGTCAGCTCAAAGGTATGACGGAACCCGGCCGGCAGATCAATCTCTACCGCAGGCAGGCTCTCCCCTGTAATGAGCAGGGTGGCCGCACCTGCGGCTGCCGCGGCGGCACAGGCCCCTGTCGTGTAGCCCCTGCGCAGCTGGGGAGCAGGGGGCGCTTCTTCGGAATCGTGATCGGGCGATCCGGGATCGGGCGATTGTGCGAACTCAGGCCCAGCAGACTGTTGTACACGATCACCCTCCTGCTCGATCTCGGGGCGGCTGGCTTGCTCCGGTTGCTCAGTTGCCTGATCGAATCCGGGCAATCCGGGTTCGATAGCCTGCTGTACCTGCCCAGCCATCTGCTCGATCTCGGAGCCGGCTGCGTGCTCCAAACGTTCAGCCGCCTCTGCGAATTTGGGGCCAGTCGCTTGCTCTACTTGCCCCACTTGCTCCGCCCCTGCCTCACCGCTTTCTTGGCTCCGGTTCTGCCTGACGGCGTGACCGGGTATTTCCTTGGTCATGGCAATCCCTCTTTGCTGTTGGTCTTAAGAATAAATCCTCAGAATCTGAACAATCTGCACATCGCTGAAGCTTATCCTCTGAGCTTTCGCCCTGGGCAGGTAACCTGTCTTACTCTCTATATAACCTGATTATACTGATGCTTCTAAGCAAATCAGGAGATTTTTATACAAATTCTGGATCCATTGCACTTTGTACATTAGTTAAACCCCAAATCCGCCAAAAAAGTGATTCTGCTGCATTTTGTACATTAGAATTTGGCGGGGGAGGTGTTTTGGAGCTATTATCCACAAATCAAGTGTATGAACTACAGTAGAACCGGATTTCAACTATAAAATCACGAATTCTGTTGTACAGAATACTATTAGAACTAAAGAAGTAAATAATTTGAGATAGTTGTATTCTGTACATTTAAAACCCGCAAAAAGGGAGGATTTCCTCATCTAACTGTAATCTGTACAACTATATCTGCCCAAATCAAGGAGAACACCGATTATAGAAAAGTTTAATTGCACGTTTTACAGCTAAATGGCTATTCACTCGTACATCAGAGCATTTAGTTGTACAGAGTGCGATTAAGCATACCACTTGCACCTTAATCGGGATATGGACAACTCACCAGCCCTACGCTTCAGCTATCTGATTCTCTGATCAAGCTACCCCAGCTCACCCGCCGCCCGGCGGACGGCCAGCAGACTTAGTGCGTTCACTGCGGCGACCACGATTGTACTGCCCCCTTTGCGGCCGATATTGGTGATGTAGGGAATATCCAGCTTGCGCAGCTCATCCTTGGATTCCGCCGCAGAGACGAAGCCAACGGGCATGCCGATGACAAGTCCTGGCTGGGCGGCACCTGCTTTTACCAGACGGATTAGCTCCAGCAGGGCAGTCGGCGCGTTGCCGATGACATAGATTCCCCCCGGTGCCTGGGCGCAGGCCTTGCGCGTTGCGATAATCGCCCTTGTGGTTCCCAGCGCCTTCGCCTCGTCCACTACATCAGGATCTGAAATATGTACCCGGACCTCGCCGCCGTACCGCTGAATCCGCTCCTTGGCAATGCCCGCGTCCACCATCCGCACATCCGCTATAATCGGCTTGCCCTGCAGAATGGCGTGAATCCCCGCCTCAATCGCCCCGGGATGGAACACCAGGCTGCGCCCCAGCTCAAAATCAGCCGAAGCATGAATAATCCGCTGTACAATCGGGTACTCGAGTGCACTAAACGAATGTTCACCCAGCTCCTCCGTAATCATCTGAAAGCTTAGACCCTCTATCTCCTGCGGCTGTACGGTCACCGGCTTGAACTCTGTCCCGAAATCCACATTCATCCCTCTTCCCTCGTCATTAGCAGCGCATGCTTCACAGCAGCCGTAATCTCGTCAAAAGAATCAAACACCGTTTCGCCATCCCCGAAGGACAGTCCCGGCCGCATAATCAAAATCACATATAACCCCATATCCAGCGCGGCATGCAGCTTCTCATCCACCGAGCCCTCGGCCCCGCTCTCCTTGGTAATCATCACCCGGGTGCCGTACTGCCGGTATAAGGCCTCATTCATCTCTCTGCTAAAAGGGCCCTGAAGCGCAATAATATTCCGCTGCTCAATCCCAAGGGCCAGGCACTTCTCCAGATTCTCCAGACAAGGCAGCAGCCTTACGGTCAGCCGGATATCCGGATCTCCCAGCAGCTCCTCCGCAAAAATCTCCAGCGTTTTGCCGCCGGTAGTCAGCATCACAGAGCCCTTCAGCTCCTTAGCCTTGCGCGCAGCCTCTTCATAGGAATGCACAAGCAACAGCCGGGGATGACTGTTATAGATAAGGCTCTGCCGCTCGTAGCGGAAGTAAGGCAACCCCAGCGCAGCAGCAGCTTCCATTGCATTAGCATGGGCCTCCAGCGCAAAAGGATGGCTGCCGTCCACCACGGCACGGTACCCGCCCGCTTGCAGCAAAGCGATCATCGCCGCGCGGTCCAGTCTGCCGACGCGGGTGCGGATGCCTGCGGCCATAAGGCGTTCTGCCCCGCTGGGCGTCACCACGCTGGCCTGCAGCAGCAGGCCTTGGCGCATCAGACTCTGTGCCAGCTCCCTGGCGTCGCTGGTGCCGCATAACATGAAGATCATCGCGGCTGACGAAGCGCCTGATCGTCTGCCGGAGCCGCCGCCTCCGTTACATCATGCTGCCCATGGCAGTGATGCTCATGCGCGTGATGCGTGTGCCCATGTTCATCATGCCTGTGATGCGCACACTCGTGATGCCCATGCTTCCCATGACAGTGATGCCCGTTTCCATGCCCAACATCTTCGTGTTCATGGTGCCCGTTTCCGTGCCCCTCATGATCGTGACGTTCATGCCCGTGATGCGCACATTCGTGATGCCCATGTTTCTCATGGCAGTGATGTACGTGTCCGTGCTCTTCATCTCCATGCTCATGGCGCCCGTGTCCATGTCCCTCATGACTGTGATGCCCATGCCCGTGATGTCCATGCCCATGCTCCCCGTGCTCCTCCTCACCATGATGGTGATGGTGGTGATGGTGCAAAGAGGCTGCATCGCGGTATTTGCAGTTATCGCAGTTGCTGAAGGCACGCCCTTCCAGCGTCTCCTCGATCCGCTCTGTCAGCATATCCACCAGCAGCGGATGTGCACCCAGTGTGCCGCCGATCTCCACTTCAAGCCCGGGATGCTCAGCTGCGAATTGCGCCACTCTCTCTGCGAACTGCTGCATTAGCACTCCGGTGAACAACAGGTACGGGAGAACAATAATTCTGCGCGCACCCAGCGCCAGACAGCGCTCAAGCCCGTCCGGCAGCGACGGCTTGGCGATGGCAATGAAGCAGCTTTCCACGCTGCGGTAGCCTGTTCTCTCCCAGAGCAGCCGGCTTATTTTATACAGATCGCTGTTGGCATCCGGGTCACTGCCCCCGCGTCCCATCAGCAGCACGATAGTATCCTTATCCTCTATCGTAGATGCACCGTTCCCGCGCAGGTCCAGGTCCATTCCGCCAGCCACCTTCACCTGCAGGAGTGGAACTCGTTCTGCTTCCTGAATCCGCTCCAGCAGAATATCGACGGCACGGTCCTGCACCCCCAGCGGACGCCCGTAGATGAACTTCACCCCGGGATATCTCTGCTTGGCTTCATCAATGGCCATTGGAATATCGAGCTTGGAATGCCCCGCCGCGAACAAAATAATCGGCACTACGTATATCTCCGCCGCACCGCCCTCAATGCATCTGGCAATTCCGCCAGCGATGGAAGGCGAGGCCAGCTCTATGAAGCAAGTCTCAACCTTCAGCTCCGGCTTACGGGCTGCGAGCAGGCGGGTGAATTCCAGCAGCTCCTCATTTCCCGCTTGAACCCGGCTCCCGTGTCCCACCAGTAATACCGTTCTCATCGTCTGCACTCCTTCTTTGCTGTTATCGTTATCGGATGTATGGGCTGCACTCCCTGTTGCGCTGTCCATCCGTTCCCGGAACGCATGATACCGCTCCTGCTCCCGGCCATGAGCCCTGTAGTCCTCAACTGCGGCAGCTACAGCGGCTACCGCTTGCTCTTCGTCCATCCCTTCACGCACCAAAATCCCTGCATGGGCACCCCGCCCGGCCTTCTTGCCGCCGAGATACAACTCATAGCTGCCGCGCGACATTACCAGTCCGATATCATCCAGCACAGCGGAGCTGCAAGCCATCCCGCAGCCGGCTACACTGATGTGCAGCTCTCTGGGCACAGCCATTCCATGCAGCAGGGTGTGGAGCCGGACAGCAGCACTTAACGCTCCGCTTCTGCGCAGCTCACAGAATCCGCAGGTCTTCACCTTCACGTAATCTCCAGGTGTACTTACATTCAGTCCGGCCTCCAGCAGCCTTGCTCCTGCCTCTGCCTCTTCATTCCGGCTGCCGCGCAGCAGGAAATATCCGTCCTTCGTATAGATCAATTGCCCATCGCTGCCTGCAAGCTCAGCCAGCAGCTTCATCTGATCGCCGCTGAAGCTGCGGCTGCCGGTTACGGGAGCAATCCCCAGCTCGAAGGAAGAATCGGTTGATGCCTTCAGGCGACCGGACAAGCTCCGCAGCCGCTCCACCTGCGGAGCAGCAGCCAGGCTCTGCGCAGCAGCCTCTTCCATTCTCACTGATTCCGCTTCTCTTCCTGATACAGCAGCTTCCCTTCCTGCAACAGCGGCTTCTCTCCCCGCATCCACAGCTTGTGCCGCTCCAGCTCCAGCTGCCCCCTCTGCCTGCCCGGACTCCGCCGCAGCCAGCGACCACGGCTCTGCGGCTGTGCGCAGCCGCTCGTGCGGCTTCAGCGTCTGCGTCTGTGCCCCGAGACTGTACTTGCGCTCATATCCGCGCGGCGTAATCATAAGATCCTCATAGACAACGGTAGCAGAGTTGCCGACCACTACGGTTGAGAGCATGCCGATCTCATGCTCCAGCATCTCCTGCAGCGTCGTTATGACCGTCTGCTGGCGGTCACGATAGGCGCTTTTGACAATGCCTACCGGGGTAGCCGGATCACGGTAACGGAGCAGAATGCCCCGCGCTTCTTCAATCTGGCGCGTCCGTCTGCCGCTGCGCGGATTATAGAACGCAATGACGAAATCTGCCGCCCCCGCTGCTTCCACGCGCGCAGCAATGCTCTCCCAGGGCGTAAGATGATCGCTCAGGCTGATCGTGCAGGAATCATGCATAATCGGCGCTCCAAGCAGCGAGGAACAGGACTGGATCGCCGAGATTCCCGGGATCACCTCCACCTGTACCCCCTCTGAGCGGTTCCAGCCGCGTTCGATCAGCACCTCGTAGACCAGCCCGGCCATTCCGTAGACACCGGCATCGCCGCTGGAGATTACCGCAATTGTCTGCCCTTCTTCTGCTCTGCGGACGGCCTCCTGGGCCCGGCTGACCTCCTCGGTCATTCCCGTGCCGACAATCTCCTGATGCCGCAGCAGCGGTCTGATCAGATCTACATAAGTGGTATAGCCGATGACCGCCTCACTCTCATCCAGCGCAGCCAGTGCGCGGCCGGTAATATGCTCCAGCGCTCCGGGGCCGAAGCCGATAATCAGCAGCTTTCCTTGTTTCTTCATTCTTCTTCCCCCGTTCATGAATAGCTGTGGTTAAGCGCAAGCAGCTTATACAGCTTCACCTTGAATTCTCCGGCGGTGCGGGGAGCGCTCTGCCCTGCGGTCAAGCTGGCAGGCAGGCTGAACCATAAGTCAGCCAGCAGCGGCAGTCCCAGCCCGATGGACAATAGCTCTTCCCGTCCCGCAAAAATCTCCTCCGGCGTCCCCGCCGCCCGGCATCTTCCATGCTCCAGCACAATAATCCAGTCCGCCCAGCGGTAGGCCAGGTCCATATCATGCGTAGCCATAACTACGGTTGTCCCTTTATCATGTATGGCTTCAAGCCCCTTCAGCATCTGCGTTTCCGATAACGGGTCCAGATACGAGGTTGGCTCATCCAATAGAATCAGCTCCGGCTCCATAGCCAGTACACCGGCGAGTGCCGTGCGTTTCTTCTGGCCCAGACTAAGCTGGTGAATCGGTTTATCGCCCAGACCGGATAGATTCAGCAGCTCCATGACCTCCCGGCAGCGCGCAGCGATAGCCGGTTCAGCCATGCCGCTGCCGCGCAGCCCGAACGACACATCCTCCAGCGGAGTGCTGAGGATCAGCTGCTGCTCGGGGTCCTGGAAGACCAGGCCCACTTTCCGCCGCAGAGCGGCCAGCTCTTTTTTGGAGTAGGATAACGCCTTCCCTCCTTGCACAACCGTCCCCTGCTGCGGGCGCAGAATGCCGACGGCATGCAGGAACAGCGTCGATTTGCCCGAACCGTTATGACCGAGCACCGCCGTCTTGCTGCCTGCGGGGATGGAGAACGTCAGTTCATGCAGGGCAGGCTCCTTCGTATCCGGGTAATGGAACACCACTCCGTCACAAGCCAAGCTAGATTCCTGATCCATGGGTGACTCCTTTCATGTGTTAGTGATAAAGTACGCCTCAGCCAGCAGCAGTAGCGCAATACCGGCATAAGCCTGGATTGTATAGCGCCGCGGCACAGGACGCGCCGTATAAGGCGGGAGAATAATCTCATCTGTGAATCCGCGGGCCAGCAGCCCCTGCGATAATCCGTAATACCGGTGCATCGTGTTGCCGAACAACGCTCCTGCCATAGCCGCAGTCTCCCGCATTCTGGCCTTGTAGCCCCGGCGGCCTCCGCGCAGCCTGCGGGCCAGTAGCAGACCATGCGCTGCATCACTCAGCAGGAATAAGAAGCGGTACATAATCAGCATCAGCTCCAGGACAATCTGCGGCATCCGCAGCCTGCGCAGCACCTGCAAAAGCTCACTGAACGGAGTCGTAAACATCAGGAAGAAGAAACAGCTCATGCAGGCAGAGATTCTGGCCAGCAGCTCCCCTGCCCGCTGAAGTCCCGCTGCTGTGACATATACCGGCAGGTTCAGTCCCGGAAGCGGGAATATCCCTGCCTCTCCCGCAGCCGGATGCCCGAATTCCACGAGCAGCGCCGGTACGCTAAGCGCATAGAACAGCAGCGCTGTGCCGAACAGCATGCCATAAGCACGCAAGGGAATTCGGGCCTGCAATATACACCAGGACATCATCCATAGGGTAATTGCAGCCTGTAGTACCGGATGTACGGTGTAAGAGAGCAGGAACATCAGGGCTGCGAACGAGCTTTTCCACATCGGGGACAACTGGCGCAGAGCATTATTGTAGGAGAGAACGTCAATCCGCCGGATCACTTGCTGCTATGCTGCTTCGTCCCGCCTTGCTTGCCCTTGAGCAGCCCCAGGGTATAACCGATTACACCGGCACCAATCGCGGCCTGCAATGCAAACAGCATACTCTCCGTCTCACCCGGCAGCTCGGTCAGCGGCTTGAACCACGGCTTATAGTCAGGATTCATTTCGGTAATCACACCTTCAGCCGCATCATCGGCCCCGCCGAATTCCCCATTAACCAGCAGCAGCGGCAGAATGACCAGCAGAATAACAACCAGCAGCATCAACCCATTTTTCCATTTATTGCTCATTAGGCTCTTCCTCCGTTCACCTTGCGTTTCAGAAGCGACAATTCATTCGGGCTATACGATTTCAGCCAGTTCCAGAGCAGTACCGTCAACAGCCCTTCACTGATGGCCAGCGGGATTTGCGTCACGGCAAAGATGCCCCCGAATTTGAGAAAAGATGCCAGCACGCCGCCATCCGCCGCCGGAAAAGCCACCGCCAGTTGGAAGGAAGTCACTACGTACGTACTCAGATCAGCCACCGCAGCCGCACAGAACAAGGCCAGCTTCTCGCGGTCCGGCATTTTCATCATCAGCTTATACACTGCATAGCCGGCAAAAGGACCCGCCACCGCCATCGAGAACGCATTGGCCCCGAGCGTAGTAATCCCCCCGTGCGCCAGCAGCAGCGCTTGAAACAGCAGGACAATCGAGCCGATTACGCTCATGGGCAGCGGCCCCAGCATTACCGCACCTAGTCCGGTACCGGTGGGGTGGGAGCTGCTTCCGGTCACGGAAGGCATTTTGAGCGCAGACAGTACGAAGGTAAACGCCCCGGCCAGACCCAGCAGCAGCTTCAGCTCCGGATTCTCCCGGGTCATGGCTCTCAGCTTGAAGATTCCAAGGACAAAGAACGGGATAAACGCCGCCCACCAGAACACCGCCCAGCCAACCGGCAGGAATCCTTCCATAATGTGCATCGCCCGGGCCGTCCCCGGTTCGTTCAGCATAAAGTACACCGTAAATCCGGCAACCAGTGCCGCAAAGCTCCACCATCTGTGCTTTTTCATTTGTCACCCTCCATGTTTGTTGATTTCCCATTACAGATCATAAAGCCCAAAAAACCCACCCTAAAGGGTGGGAGTGTATGTACGCAGGCAAGTTCGATAGAGCGCGCAGCCGCTGCCAAGCGAAACAAGGTGCTTCTCATCGTCCCATCACTATGGGCCGTGTCCCCTTGTATCCCGCAGCTGTAAGCCGGGTGTCATCTCTAAGATTCCAAGATTCCTCCGGTCCATCAGGGCAGAACGCCTCTTCTCATTAACCTATCCGTACACCGCTCCTATCCGCGTAGAGTCGTGGTGTGCGTCGACAAGGTAGGTCTCCTGGCTTGGAATACAGGCGCCGCAGACTTCGTCTTCCCCGGGGCTTCCCGAGTGACCTCATGAAGTGCAGCTCTTCCATACAGTGGCGGGACCGCTCGGGAGTTGCACCCGATTCCCTGTTATCCCTTGCCGCTTCCGGCAAGAGCACCTTGTTTCATCGCTAATTCATCTCACATCATAGCGGACTCGGCTCAGCGTGTCTGTGATATAAATTGGAAAAGCTGCCTTCAGCCAATCATGGCTTGTAGAAATTTTATTTGAGTAATATAATTATTAACTATATAACCTGAACGTGGAGGCATCCGATGAAACTTGATCTAACCGAACAATCCCTGCCCGTGTACGAGGCACTGTCCAGTACCGTGCGCCTGCACATGCTGCGGCTGCTGTCCGAGAAGCCCATGAACGTGAAGGAACTGGCCGCAGCCCTCAAGCTCAGCAGTGCGATTATGACCATGCATGTGCGCAAGCTCGAAGCCGCCGGGCTGATCCGCAGCCATATGGCTCCCGGCAAAAGCGGTCTGCAGAAGATCTGCACACTGGCCGCCGACGGGGCAGAAATTGTTTTTCCGGGACAGGCCCGGACTCCGCGCAGAGGGTACCGCAAGGACATTCCGGTGGGGCATTATTCCGACTTCCAGATCGAGCCTACTTGTGGACTGTCTACGACGGAGAGGGTCATCGGACACTTTGACGATCCCCGTTATTTCTGGGACCAGGAGCGCGTGAACGCCGGGATTCTCTGGTTCGGCAAGGGGTTCGTCGAGTATAAAATCCCGAATTTCCTGCTGTCGAGCCAGCAGCCGGAGGAGCTTGCCATCACGATGGAGATCGCCTCCGAAGCCCCGTCCGTCAACAACAACTGGCCGTCGGATATTACCTTCACGCTGAACGGACAATCGCTCGGCTTCTGGACCAGCCCCGGTGACTACGGAGATAATCCGGGAAAATACACCCCGGCCTGGTGGCCTGCACTCACCAATCAATACGGCCTGCTCAAGCAGCTGCGGATTACGCAGACGGGCACTTTCATGGATGGGCAAAAGCTGTCGGAGGTCACCCTGGATCAGGTAGGCATCCGCAACAAACAATGGACCTTCCGGCTCTCTGTCGAGGAGGATGCCGAGCACATCGGCGGCCTCACCCTGTTCGGTAAAGGCTTCGGCAATTACAACGAGGATCTGGTGTTTGAGCTGTTTTATACGGATGGTGTGGCAGATTTGCCGGGTTCTATATGAAAGCCAGATTAGGGTGTGTAGAAGGTAGGTAGGTAGGTAGGTAGGTAGGTAGGTAGGTAGGTAGGTAGGTAGGTAGGTAGGTAGGTAGGTAGGTAGGTAGGTAGGTAGGTAGGTAGGTAGGTAGGTAGGTAGGTAGGTAGGTAGGTAGGAGAGATAGATTAGTTAGATTAGTTAGACTAATTAGGTTAGTTTTCGTTTCAGCTACTTTTAGAGCTAATACTCCTCATTTCTGCTTAACGCCCACTTTCGGCCGATTCAGGTGCATTAGTGCTCTTCATTTCCGCTCAACGCTCACTTTCGGCAGATTCAGGTGCATTAGTGCTCTTCATTTCTGCTCAACGCTCACTTTCGGCAAATTCAGGGGCATTAGTGCTCTTCATTTCTGCTCAACGCTCACTTTCAGCAAATTCAGGGGCATTAGTGCTCTTCATTTCTGCTCAACGCTCACTTTCAGCAAATTCAGGGGCACTAATGCCCCTCGCAACATCCATCCAACTTCTAACCGCACTAATGGGATTTATCCCTCTCATTTCCTCCTCCAGCCCACTTTCCACCGCATATGAGAGATTTATCCCTCTCTTTTCCTCCTCCAGCCCACTTCCCGCCGCATTAGAGGGATTTATCCCTCTCTTTTCCTCATCCAGCCCACTTTCCGCCGCATTAGAGGGATTTATACATCTCATTTCTTCTTCAAGCCCACTTCCCGCCGCATTAGAGGGATTTATCCCTCTCTTTTCCTCACCCAGCCCACTTCCCGCCGCATTAGAGGGATTTATCCCTCTCTTTTCCTCCTCCAGCCCGCTTCCCGCCGCATTAGAGGGATTTATCCCTCTCTTTTCCTCATCCAGCCCGCTTCCCGCTGCATTAGAGGGATTTATCCCTCTCATCTCCTCATCCAGCCCCCTCTCCTCCACAACGCAAAAAAGCCCCTCCAACCGCCGCATTGTGCAGGTTGGAGGGGCTATCGGTGATCGGTCCGTCTCTTATGGCAAGAGCGGCTTCTAGCCTATCTTTTCGCCTGGCTCCTTGCCGTTAGGCGTGGGCCGTCATTCCGTCACCGGCTGCCACTTTCCGCCGCCCGGCAGCGGACAGCTACGGGCCTTCAGCCGGGCCACGACAGGGATGATACAGCCGCAGGCGGTACAGGTCACACCATCCTGCAGCTTGGGGCAAGCCCCGCAAAGCGCAAGCCGCTCGGCATAGACCTCATCGGAAGCCGAATTACCGGGATTGAACATGGAGGACGCCAGAATGCGGGCAATCTGTGCTTCCGTGACCTTGTACTCCTCCCGGCATCCTTTGCAGGCTGAAGTGGTTGTCATCCGGTTCTCTCCTTAGGCTTGTGGAGTGATGGCCAGTACCGTTACCGACATTGGCGGCAGCTCTACAGTCAGCGTATCCCCTTCAAGCTTGAAGGCGCTGAATGCCTGCGGTGTTACAGCTTCCGGCTGCTCAAAGCTATTGTGGGCATCGATGGAAGCTCCGGCCAGCGTTGTTCCGCTTACAGATGCTTGACCAGCCAATCCGCGCAGGGCAAGCGGTAACACAGCCGATGACGCGTGATTCAGGTTACACAGGCTGACATGAATGATGCCCTCAGCATTGACTGAAGCCGAAGCCGATACTTCAGGAATCTCTACGCCTTCATAGCTGTATACCGGGCTGTCTACAGTCAGCTCCAGCAATTCTGCATCTTGATGCACCTTGTACATGTTGAATACATGGTAAGTAGGAGTCAGGAGCATTTTCTCGCCTTCGGTCAGAATAACTGCCTGCAGCACGTTCACGGTCTGGGCAATGTTCGCCATCCGTACACGGTCACTGTGCTTGTGGAAAATATTCAGCGTCAAGCCGGCCACCAGCGCATCGCGGATCGTGTTCTGCTGGTAGAGGAAGCCCGGGTTCGTACCCGGCTCAACATCATACCAGGTGCCCCACTCGTCAACGATCAGGCCGACTCTTTTCTCCGGATCGTATTTGTCCATGATGGCGATATGGCGGGTAACCAGCTCATCCATGAATAGTGCCTTCTTCAACGTTGTGAAGTATTCGTCTGTTCCGAAGCCTGTAGCCGCGCCCTTATGATTCCAGTCCGAATTAGGCAGGGTGTAATAGTGCAGGGTAATCGAATCCATGAAGCGGGTAGCTTCCCGCATCAGCACTTCCGTCCAGTTATAATCATCCGAATTCGCACCGCAGGCGATCCGGTGGATCTTGTTGTCTCCATAGTTACGTACATACGTCTGATATTGGCGGTACAGATCAGCATAGAACTCAGGACGCATGTTACCGCCACAGCCCCAGTTCTCGTTGCCCACGCCGAAATACTTAACGCTCCAGGCCTCTTCCTGGCCGTTCTTCTGACGCAGCTCAGCCATTGGCGAGACTCCGTTGAAGGTCAGATATTCCACCCACTCGGACATCTCTTGAACAGTTCCGCTACCTACGTTACCGTTGATGTACGGCTCGCAGCCCAGCATCTCGCAGAGGAGCATGAATTCATGTGTACCGAAATGGTTGTTCTCTACCGCGCCGCCCCAGTGTGTGTTGATCATCCGCTTGCGCTCTTCGCTCGGGCCGATACCGTCCTTCCAGTGGTATTCATCGGCGAAGCAGCCGCCCGGCCAGCGAAGTACCGGAATTTTCATTTCCTTAAGCGCTTCCACTACGTCGTTGCGGATACCCTTGGTGTTCGGAATAGGGGAATCTTCGCCCACCCAGATGCCTTCATAGATACAGCGTCCAAGATGCTCAGCGAAATGTCCGTAGATGTTGCGGTCAATCTTACCTTTGCGGATGTCGGTGTTCAGTACAATGCGTTCTGCCATGGGAAGTTAACGCTCCTCTTTAGATTAATATATTTGTTAATCATTTAACACTTATATTAACATTATAATCAAGCTTCCTCTAGTTCGTCAATCTTTATCTTAAGCAGCCCCTCCCGCATTCCCGCATTTCACTTCCCCGCCAAAAATGATATTATGGACACACAAATACAGCATAATTGGAGAGTATGATGATTAGACCTATCAATAAAGATATATCGCTTCTTAGCCAGAAATCTGCGCCGGCCACGGAAAAGGATCTGCCCGTGTTAATGGATCTTGTGGAGACCCTGAACGCCAACTCCGACCGGTGCGTCGGCATGGCTGCGGACATGATTGGCGTCAACAAACGCATCATTGCCATCCGCGTGGAGCAGCAGCTGACCCTTTCGATGATCAATCCGGTGATCGTTAAGCGCACCCGTCCTTATGACACTGAGGAAGGCTGCCTGTCGCTTGAAGGCGTACGCCCAACGAAACGGTACGACTACATTGAGGTAGAATACCTCGATTATAATTTTAAAAAGCACCGGGATAGCTTTACCGGATTTACAGCGCAGGTTATCCAGCATGAGGTGGATCACTGCGAGGGTATTGTCATTTGAGCCGGGACCTGAGAGCGCTAACCTTCAGTAAGACGGCCGCCGAGCAAATTCTGAGGAATGAGACCGATACCCGCACGCTTTTGTCAGAATATCCGGAGTACAAGGAAGAAGTGCTGCTTGAGATCAATGCCCTATCGAGCCAAAAACGCGCCAAGCTGATCCAACATTTACTCGCCAGCTATACAAGCAGCGCCAAAATAGCGAAGAGCAAAATTGTCAAAAGCGGCTTTAATCAAACCACCATTAACGCTTTTCTTCCTAATATTATTAAAGCCCGCTTCGCCATTTATCTGATTGAACAGCTGCAACTCACGGTGTCCACCGAATCAGTCTCCGGGCCTGTCCGGTTCAATCTCTGGGACGGTTATATTCTGCAGAAGCTCCTGTTCAAGGAAAAGCTTGTACGGAAGCCCGTATCGCTCCCTCTGTTCCGGGTATGCTGGAAGCTGATTATCCGCCCCAAAATGCTGATGCCGCTTGTCAATAAACAAGGGATCTACTGTTTCTATTCCCGTACGTTAATCAAGCGCTTGTCCGCTCTGATAGGAGACAAGGAGTGCCTGGAGATCGGTGCGGGTGACGGTACCTTGACGAGATTCCTGAACGATAACGGCACAGCCTGCCGGGCAACTGATGATTATAGCTGGGCGCATTATATCACCTACCCGGATTTTGTGGAAAAAGCCGATGCCAAAGCCGCTCTGAGCAAATACGCTCCTAAGGTTGTACTTTGTTCCTGGCCGGTGCCCGGCAACCCGTACGAGAAACATGTTTTTAATACGGAATCTGTAGAGTCGTATATTGTAATCGGCACAAGAGACCCGGCGATCACCGGTGACTTCGACGCGTATGATAAGGCTAAGCATTTCAGCATGGAGCTGAATGAGGAATTATCCCGCCTGCTTGTGCCGCCCTCTGAGGACAATGCGGTCTATCTCTTCACACGCAAACAAGACAGTACACACTCACGATAGGTGAGTATCTACTGTCTTGTTTGGTTTGCTGTCTATTCCGGCCTCAGCCCAGATCTCCCAGCTCAATCTGCACGATCCCCCGGTCATCCCGCACCTCGGCGATTCCGCCGATCAGATGCATCAGGCTGCCGAACTCCAGCTCCTGGAACTTGCGTGCCGCCGTATCCCGCTGCAGCTCCCAGAGACATTCGGCCAGCTCGCAGACTACCGGCACATCACAGCGGATCTCCGCCAGCTCCCGGGAGAGATGCAGCATGTCGAGATCCGCTTCAATCTTGGCGCGTACGCCCTTGGGCAGCAGATGCAGGTTCTCAATGACCCCTTCTACCGTGCCGTATTCGGTCAGCAGCTTGGTGGCCGTCTTCTCGCCTATGCCCTTCACGCCGGGATAATTATCGCTGGTGTCGCCCATAAAGCCCTTCAGGTCGATCACCTGCGCAGGAGTGAGGCCCCGTTCTGCCAAAAGCTCAGCCGGATCATACACTTTATAGTTAGAGCGGCCTTTTTTCATAATCACGACCTTGACGCTGTCATTCACCAGCTGGAGCATGTCGTGGTCCCCCGTTAGAATGTAGACCTCCGACTCCCCGCTGTAGCACGAAGCCAGTGTACCAATGCAGTCATCTGCCTCGTACCCGGCCAGCCCGATATTCGGCACGCCCAGCTCTGCCACAACCTCCTTCACGAGGTCGAACTGCGGGATCAGCTCCAGCGGAGCGTCAATACGGTTCGATTTGTAGCATTCATACTTCTCCGAGCGGAACGTGCCCTTGCCCATATCCCAGCAGCAGACCACATGTGAAGGCTCAAACGTACTCACCGCGTCGAAAAAATACTGCAAAAATCCATACACCGCATTCGTCGGCAGTCCGGCACGGGTCTTGCGGATATATCCACCATAAGAGGTAGCATAAAAAGCGCGGAACAGCAGAGCCATTCCATCGACGATCATGACCCGGCCCTTCATTTCTGTTGCTGTGCTCATGTGTAACCTCTCCTTGTATTCCTTAATTTAGGCGTTGCTCCAAGCTTCGGCGTACTGGTCTTCCTTGTAGCCTACCGTAACCTTCTTGCCGTCAGTGACTACCGGACGCTTAATCAGCATCCCATGTGCGGACAGCAGCGCAAGCTGCTCGTCTTCGCTTAAGTCTGCAAGCTTATCCTTCAGGCCAAGCTCCCGGTAGACCTCACCACTTGTATTAAAAAACTTCTTCAGCGGCAGCCCGCTGTGCTTCACCAGTTCGCGCAGCTCCTCCACGGTTGGGGGCTGCTCTGCGATATGCTGCAGCTCCAGCTCATGCCCTGCTTCCTTCAGCCATTTTACTGCGCTGCGGCAGGTGCTGCATTTCGGATATTGGTACACCTTCAAGTCACTCATCGGCTTCTCCTTCTTCTATTATAAAGTGCAGCAGTGATGCTAGTCCTACAGGTCGTCACTGCTGCTTATATGGTTGATTGGGTCGTCTGCATAACGGTGGCTTTTCCCGACCGGCAATACGATTGACATCACGACCGACCTCAGTAGGTGGAAATTGTACAACTATTCCTTCCAAATTCGCATCGTGGGAGGAAATAGTTGGATTTCAGGCATTTAAATCGGGAAAAATTGTTACTTTGCGGAGTTTAGGGCAATTTTAGTTGTACTTTTTCCACTTGCTTGCTGCGGAGCCGTCATATAGCTGAAAATAAGTGCAGCCTGGCACTTATTTACCTGCTGTTGTGCTCCAGCGGCGTCAGGAAGGTTACTGTATGAGCGGGCGTAGCATGTAAAATGCTGCATGCAGCTTAGCACATTCCTCCGGCTGTAACAACCAAGCTGCAAGCTGCTGCAGATGGCAGCTGCGGTCTGGACATGCCCAGCGCTTACCGCGCTGTCTGCCGGAGCTTCTCCTGCAGCAGCGCCATATCCGGCGGCAGCGGAGCCTCGAAGACCAGCTCGGCATGCGTCACCGGATGCCGGAAGGCCAGCCGCACCGCGTGCAGCGCCTGGCGCGGAATGGCCGCGTCCAGCTCCGCGACCTGCGCGAGCCGGGCGGCGTCGCCCGGCGGCAGCGCCGCGCCGTCTGCGGTCACCGCCAGCTCGCCCGCACGCCGCTCCTCGCCAGGCGCTGACGCCTCCGCCCGGCCGCCAGCCGCCTGCCCATACAGCGGGTGACGGTACATCCCGTCACCGATCAGCGGGCAGCCGACCGACCCCATATGCACCCGGATCTGGTGGGTGCGCCCGCTCTCCAGCTTCAGCTCAACGCGTGAAGCGGCGCTGCCATAGACCTCCTTGACCTCATAACGGGTCAAGGAGGGATAGCCGTCCGGCGTCACGATCCGCCGGTGCGGCTCCAGCGGGTCGCGGTCGATCGGGCCGTCGATATCGCCGCTTGGCAGAGCAGGAACACCGTGCACGAACGCGGTATACCGCTTGTCCACCGTTCCGGCGATCATCTGCTCGGAGATGTGCTGGTGGCTGTACGGGTTCTTGGCAATCACCAGCACCCCGGAGGTCTCCTGGTCCAGACGGTGGACGGGGCGGAAGCGGACCCGCTCGCCCTTCTCTGCCCAGTAATGAACCACTCCGTTCGCCAGGGTCTCGGTATAATGGCCGTGGGTCGGATGGACAATCATTCCTGCGGCCTTGCTTACCACAAGCAGATGCCCGTCCTCATACAGAATCTCGAAAGGAATCGGCTGCGGCAAAATATCCTCTGAGGTCTCCTCCTCCATCCGGATCTGCACTAGATCGCCGGTGCTAACCTTAACGCTGATATAGACACGCTCTCCGTTCAGTGTAATGCCGAGGTCCGTCATTTTGAGCCGGGAGAGCAGCTTGCGGGAGACATCCATCCGCTTCTGCAGGATGGTTTTGAGCAGCCAGCCGTCTTCAAGCGGCGGCACTGTATAGGAGATGGGCGGATAATAGCTGGTCATTTGTTCCGGAACACCTTTTTGCTGCGCAGATATTCTACTTCAGCAATCTCCAGCCGGGTATTGGCGGCACGGGCCAGAGCGAAGAAATAGTCGGACAGCCGGTTCAGATAGATTACCGCCTCAGGATTAATCTCCGCACTGCGGCCCAGCGTCACTGCCCGGCGCTCGGCCCGGCGGCAGACTGTCCGGCAGATATGCAGCACCGAGGACAGCTGGCTTCCGCCGGGCAGAATGAAGCGCTCCAGCACCGGATTCTCGGCCTGAAGCGCATCGATCCAGCCTTCCAGGCGGGTGGCCATCTCGCTTTTTACCTTATAGCGGTTCTCACTCAGCTTCACGAATGCCAGATCCGATCCGCAGTCAAACAGCTCATGCTGAATCTCCAGCAGCTGCTCGCGGACATCTATAAACCGCTCGTCCTCCATCAGGCTCCGTGCCTGGCCAACGAAGCAGTTCAGCTCGTCAATGGTGCCGTAAGCCTCGACGCGGACATCGTCCTTGCCTACCCGGCCGCCAATCACCGAGGTCTCCCCCTTATCCCCCGTACGCGTATAGATCGCCATGATACTTCCCTCCTAAGTTGCAAATCGCATAGTAATAGTGTAATCGTTCTTAGGTAGGGTGGCAAACAAAGATCAACTTTTCCGCTATGTAAATAACTCCCTTAAGAGGAAGCCTTAATTGTCACTTGCTCCACCCGCTTCATGGCTTACGAAAAGTAATGCAATACATCAGGCCCTTGCACACCTCCTTGTACTCTACCTCCAGCATCTCCGGCGGAATCAGCCCAAGCATCTCCGGCAAGTCCGCTCCCTCTGCAAAATACCCCTTAACCACCGGCACCTTCCCGTACGTTCCCTTCACCAGCTTCTGCGTCTCATCGGCAATCATCAGCCTTGTGCCCGGCTTCGCCACCCGGATCATCTCCAGTACCGCAGCATGCGGATCACTGAAACAGTTGATTCCGCCGACATGGTACACGCAGTCAAAGCTGTTGTCCTGAAAAGGCAGCCTCTCAGCAGTCCCCTGGAACAGTTGTGCCTCCAGCTTCCACCGCCGCAGATTGCGTACCGCCTGCTTCAGCATTCCGCTGGAAATATCCAGCCCGTACAGCTCGGCGTTCACGTTACCAGTTTTCACGTTCTTGGCCTTCATGTTAAGGTACGGGAAATTATCGCCGCTGCCCACCGAGGTCTCCAGCACACGCTGACCGCCGCGCAGCTCAAGCGCAGACAGGAACTGCTCTCTATAGCTGCGTTCTCCGCCGAACTTCAGCGCGAAATACAGCTTGTTAGACAGCCGGTAGAAGCGGGCAATCCGGTTGTACAGCTCCAGGTACTTCCGGTTACTGCCTGCGGCATCTCCTTCCTCCATAAAAGCCAAATACCCGTGCTTCCACGGATACTGCCGTCCATTTGCCGGATTGACCGCCCCCGTACTAACCAGCTTAAGCTCTTCATATGTATTCGGGTCTCTCAACAGCTGATCATGCAGCATGAATATCTTCCTCTCCTGACACCGTACGGTTCAAGCCCATACTTTGTGATGTTCGTGAATATTCATTATATGCCTACAATTGGAAGCGGACATCAGTCCCGGGTCTGCCGCCGTCTCCGCCTCTAGTCGTAACCCTTAGACTCGGGATTTACGACATTATTTTATTTTTTTCGACAAAAAGTAACAACAAAATCAGTTCTCCAGCCGATGATATTCAATACAGGTATAAATAGCTTCACTATCTAATGGGGGGATTAACATGGCTAATGTTGTTCACAAGGGGATTTCCAGGCTCCGGTTCAAAAGCATACGTATGAGAACATTTGCATTCATCCTGCCCATCTTTCTGATCACGCTGGTGCTGGTCGCTCTGTTATCGTACATGTATTCCAAAAGCATTATCCAGCGCGAGGTTAAGCAAAAAATGAATGTGCAGATATCAGATATTTCTAACGAAATTAATGCGAACTTAAATGTGCACAGCAAGGTTCCCGAGGTTCTGGCAAGGACGCTGGAGAGTCGCGCTGCGGAATTCACACTGGATCAATACCGTACCATGCTGTCTAGTGCGCTGAAGGCCAATCCGGATACATATGGTGTGGGCATTTATTTTGAACCCGGACGGTATGACAGCAAGCTGAAGTACTTCTCCACCTATGCCCACCGAGACGGCGACAAAATTGTGACAACTGAGCAGTACAATGACCCCGATTACAATTATCACGGGCAGAACTGGTACACTATCGGCAGAGACCATGCAGCGTTTACAGATCCATTCTACGACACAATTACAGGGACAACGATGGCTACGTTTACTGTTCCTTTCCGGGATACCACGAATACCTTGCTGGGTGTCATGGCCGGCGATATCGATCTCAAGACGCTGCAGAGCAGGATCGAACAGACCAAGGTGGGGAATACAGGCTGGGCGTTCCTGCTGGACAAGCAGGGGAATTACATTGCCGGAACGGATGCCGAGAAGAATATGCAGCTGAAAATAACAGATGAAAAAAGCGCAAGTCTGTCCGCAGCGGGAGCAGAAATGCTTCAGCAGAATCAGGGGATGGTCACCTATGCCGATTCCGGCGGGACCATCCAGATGTATTATGAAAAGCTGCCGGATACCGGCTGGACCGTGGGTCTTGCCATGCCGGAACAGGAACTGTATGCGCCGCTTAAAGGGCTGCTAAGGTCTATTCTGCTGGTTAGCTTTGCAGGTCTTATCCTGACGGTAGCAGCCGTATATCTATACAGCCGCTATATTACCCGTAAGCTGACTCGGGTCAATGAGATGTCCCGGCAGATGGCTGCCGGAGACTTCACCGGGAAGCTGGAGGTAGACAGTGAGGATGAATTCGGCAATATGGCCGGGCATTTGAACCAGATGATTACCAATCTGAGCAGACTCCTGGGGACCATTGCCGATCACTCGCTGCAAGTCGCCTCGACCTCGGAGGAATTAATGTCGAGTGCCAATCAGACCAATCACACCACAGAGGCCATTGTGGAGAATATTCAGGATCTCTCAGCCGGAGCGGATCAGCAGATGCAGTCCACCCGCGAGTCTGCAAGAGCGATGGAGGAGATGGCCGCCGGTGTGCAGCGGATCGCGGAGGCCTCAATGGACACCGCAGCAGCGGCTGGGCGGGCGGCGGGCCAGGCACAGAACGGGTATTCCGTCATTACGGAGGCGGTGGACCGGATGGAAGAGATGGAGCGGACCGCCGCAGATGCTTCCAGCATGATTACCTCTCTTAGCGCACAGTCCCAGCAGATCGGCAACATCATTGGTCTAATCAAAGGCATCAGCGACCAGACCGGCATGCTGGCCTTAAACGCGGCGATTGAGGCCGCCAGAGCAGGCGAATACGGGCGGGGCTTCTCCGTGGTGGCCGGTGAGGTGAAGAAGCTGTCCGAGCAGACGGCCGAAGCCGCCGGGCATATCAGCACCCTGATTCTTGAGATCCAGCAGGGCAACCGTGCCGCAGCCGATGCGGTGCTGGCGAATGCCGGCGCCGTTCAGGAAGGCTCGCGGATGGTAGGCGAGGCCGGGCGTCTGTTCACGGATATTCTCGGCGGCATCGGCGAGATTAACACCCAGGTTCATGAGATGTCTGCTTCCTCCGAGCAGCTGCTGGCCGGAACCGAGGAGTTGACCTCCTCCGTGGCGGAGATGGCTGAAGTGGCGAAACAGGCCGCAGAGCGTTCACAGAGCGCTGCCGCGGCCTCTGAGGAGCAGCTCGCCTCCATGGAGGAGGTAGCCGCAGCCTCTACCGAGCTGGCGAAGATGGCCGATGGGCTGCAGCAGGCAGTGGCCACGTTCAAGGTAAACTAACAGAGAGGCAGTTCTAACAACCCCCTGATAGGTCTCCGGACCAGCACAGGGGGTTATTTATATAGATTCACTCCCCTCACTCCCTTCACTCCCCTTCAAAAAAGCCACCAGCTCCCGGTTCACCCGCTCCGGCTGCTCATGATTCACGCCGTGACCGGCGTCCGGGATAACCGTGTAGCGGAACCCGCCAGCGTCCAGTGTACTAGTGAGCTCCCGCTTCTGCTTCAGCTTATAATCTCCCAGCAGGAAGTATAGCTGATCCCGGAACATAACCGCTTTCTCTTGTTCGTAGGGCTGAAGCTTATGGGCGAACATCGCCTGCTGGTTATGATTCTGCATTAACAGCACCAGATGCTCCCCGACTTCGGGATGCTTGTCGAACAGGCCTGAGGCCGGGGAGCTGAGCTTGCGGGCTGCCCTGAGCAGATTGCTCCGCGTAGGAACAAGAATCTCCGGGAACATCATCATCAGCGTATGTATCATGCTTTTAATTGGAGAAATGATTATTCCTCCCTCCATGCAGACAGCCTTCAGCGCTCTTCCCGGCCCGTTCACCGTGTAATTGAAGGCCATATATGCTCCGTTCGACACTCCTGCCACACAGAATTGGTCAAGCTTCAGTCCATCTGCGACCTTGTTAATCCAATCCACCTGGTCAAAGGTCCGTTTATGGAGCAGCTCACCTGGAACACTCTTCCCCGGTCCTCCCAGCGTATCTATCGCAATGCAGCGAAAATGCCGGGACAACTCCTTCATATTCAGCAGCCACATCACGGCCGAATTATCGCCTACCCCGTGTAATAGGAGCAAGGGCGGTGACTCCGGCTCTCCCGCTGTTATACAATGAGTTGTCCCATAAGGGGTCTCCACATCAAGCTCCTGAAATTCCGTCCCCCACGCGTCAAGCAGCTCGTTATAGGACCTTAGAACCTGTTCTTTGCCGGACTCGCTTTTAAATACCTTGATCATAGTAGATTCCACCTTTTCCGATTTGGGATGGGTGCTATCGATCTTTTTTCATGAAACGCAAAACCAGTTCAGTAGAGGGGAAAGGCGCAGCAGAGGTAGCCTGCAGCCTTGCTATACCAAGCCCCTGTATGAATGAAAAATACGCGATGGCAATCTCCACCGGATCTCCCGGTACAATCTCCCCTGCCTGCTGCCCGGCAATAATTAAGGGAACAAGCCGCTCAAAGGGCAGCATGATCTTCGCCTTCGCTACAAGCTTGGCCTCCTCTGGAATCGCCTCCGAGGTAGCCGTCTGGAGCAGAATTAGCCGAAAATGCTGCATAGAGATACTATCCGGGGACAGGAACGCCTCTGTCAGCCACGTGATCCGTTCCATCGGACTTCCCTCCAGCTCCGCAGCATATTGCACCGACATTCCGGCGCCATCCGAGGCCATTTCAACAATTTTGGTAAAAATCTCATCCTTCGATTTGAAATACATATAGACGTACCCCTGGCTAAAGCCTGCACTGGCAGCGATATCCTTGATCTTAGTCCCGGCATAACCCTTCATGGAGAATACCTCTACAGCATGTAGAATGATTTGCCGTATAGTCTTATCCGGAGCTAATTGTTCAAAGCCTTCCGTAAATTTACGTTCCAGCCATTTGCTGTTGTCGCTCACAATGACCCTCCCTCCGAAATGAATGACTGTTCATTCATTATACAGCGAGAGAATATTTATGTAAATTAATATAAAAGGAGGATGTCGAGGGAGAACCATAGCATGTAACCTCATAGCTTGAATTGCAAAAAAACGGACATCTCCCCAAAGGAAGACATCCGCTTCGTATAGTCGTGCTGGATTAATTGCTCTTGCGGTGGCGGCCTCTCATATACTCATTAATCTTGAGATCCAGCAAGCTGCTGACTGCTATTACATTATCCGAGGTAAAGGACTTCTCCTGCATAAAGAGCTGTTCCATTCTGCTGCGGAGCATCTGAATTTCATCTTCCAGCGAGAGCCTGCGTGCATTCGCATCTTCTCTGGCAGGAGGTCGCCCGCTTCCGGAGCCACATTTCCCGCCAAAGGAGGATAAGTAATAATCTGCGCTCAGCACAATCACCCTTCCTGATGTAGTATTGCGCGTCATCCAGATAAGAACTGTGTGGTTCTATGCAACCAGATATGAAGCGCCTTTATTCCCGGAATAAGAGGTCCATGTAAGTGTATTACAGGTGTTTCTTGTCCTTAGAGTAAAATAATACCATATCAGAAGGTGATCGGCTATAGTTCTATTTACTTCTTTGTCGAGCCTTGTCAGGCCCCTTCCCGGGCCAGCTGTGAGACCAATGCCCCAATTCGCTCAACCGCTTCATTCAACTGGGACACCGAGGTGGCATAGGAGCAGCGCAGATAGCCTTCCCCGCCCAGACCGAAGACACTTCCCGGAACAGCAGCGACCTTATATTCAAGCAACAGACGCTGAGCGAACTGGTCGGAGGTCAGGCCGGTGGTCTGGATACTCGGGAATGCATAGAAGGCACCCTGCGGCTCATGACACTCAAGTCCCGCCTCCCGCAGCCCCTTGACAATCAATCGGCGGCGCTGGTTATACGAGTCTGTCATGCGGTCCTTCTCTTCCATTCCGTTGGTAAGGGCCTCCAGCGCAGCCACCTGGCCCATCGAAGGCGCACACATGACGGTATACTGGTGAATCTTCAGCATGGCGGAGATCAGGTCCGGGTGACCGCAGGCATAGCCCATCCGCCAGCCGGTCATGGCGAAGGCCTTAGAGAACCCGCTGACCAGGATCGTCCGGTCAAGCATCCCCGGCAGCGAAGCGAAGCTGACATGGTTGCTTCCATACGTAAGCTCGGCATATATCTCATCCGAGATGACGATAAGATCATGCTTCTCGACTACCTTGGCAATCGGCTCCCAATCCTCCCGGCTCATGATCGCGCCCGTCGGATTGCTTGGATAGCAGAGAATCAGAATCTTCGAGCGCGGGGTAATCTTGGCCTCCAGATCCTCGGCTGTCAGCTTAAAGTTATTCTTCCCGAAGGTCTCAATGCCTACCGGAATACCGCCGCCGATGGCCGTAATCGGAGAATAAGAAATATAACAAGGCTCGGGAATCAGAATCTCGTCTCCCGGAGAGATCAGGGCACGCAGGGCCAAATCAATGGCTTCGCTGCCGCCGACCGTGGCGATAATCTGGTTCGCCGGATCATACTTCACGGCGAAGCGGGTCTCCAGATACTCGGCAATACCCTCGCGGAGCTCGGGCATTCCGGCATTGGAGGTGTAACCGGTGAAGCCTCGTTCGAGCGAATAGACGCAGGCTTCCCTGACATGCCAGGGTGTCTTGAAGTCAGGCTCGCCGACACCCAGCGAGATAATATCCTTGCTGCCTGCCGCCAGATCAAAAAACTTGCGGATGCCCGAAGGCTGAATCTGCTGGACCAGCGGGGCCAAATAAGAGTTCATCGACTTGCCTTTATCTCCTGTGTGCTGTGCGTTATTAATGATCATGACATTACATCCTTCACGGAGATATCATCAGACGGTTGTCTTCCTCATGCTCTTCAAAGATGATACCGTCCTGTTTGTATTTTTTGAGCGTAAAATTAGTCTTCGTAGAGAGCACAGCATCAATCGGTGACAGCTTCTCGGACACAAAGTTAGCAACCTCGCGCAGATTGCGGCCTTCCACTTCCACCAGCAGATCGTAAGCGCCGGACATCAGATAGACGGATTTAACCTGCGGATACAGATAGATCCGTTCGGCAATGCCCTCGAAGCCGCGGCCCCGTTCCGGCGTAATCTGCACCTCGATCAGTGCCGTCACCCGTTCATCATCGACTTTGTCCCAATTGACAACCGTCGCGTATTTCACAATGACATGATCCTGCTCCATTTCGGCGATCACGGTCTTGACATCTTCTTCCTCCGCACCAAGCAGGGTCGCCATTAATGCCGTTGAGCTTCGCGCGTCCTCCTTGAGCAGTTCCAGCACTTTCCTCTTCAATTCATTCATTCTTAGGGCCTCCTGCAAAAAAGAGTTTAGTATTAATATGACATGAAAAGTACCGTTCTGCAAACAAAATAACCCCGCCGAGGCGGGGCTATGACTTCATTCCCTTTGTATTTTCTCCTGCATGGCCGGGGAAGCGCTCTAATGCTTCACAGGACCATCGCCAGGGTTACATATAATAGGAACCGTTATGATGCTGCTGGACGTTCGGCTGGTGCTGCTGAACATTCGAAGCCTGGTTATAGGCTCCTGCCCCGCCTGTTTTCTCACGCACGAACTGCTGCAGCTTCTGCTGGGTCTGCTGGGCACTCTGAATCTGCTTGTCCACATCCTGGCGCAGTGCCTTGCCCGGAACGGTGTACATGTTCATTTGCGACATCTTCATGTACAATTCCCCCTGAATTCTGAGGGTATCCATGGTCAAATCATTGAATACCCGTCTTACAGCGGGACAGTTCGATTCTGTTGCTGCTGTGGTGTACTCGCGGACTGTCCGCTTCAGATCGGCCAAAATCGTGTAGAGTAAATCTTCATCCGCCATAAACGGCGTTCCATTCTGTGCGTACACAGTAAAACCTCCTTTAGAATTTGTGGGTTATCCCTGTTATTGCGGCTGCGATGGTGCGTACTGCTGATGCTGATGGAGCAGCTGGACCAGCATATCCATATGATGGGTATGACTCTGAATCTGCTGGATGCAGATCCCCTGCACGGCCGAGTTCTGAGTGGTTCCGGCTGTAGCCGCGAGCTGCTTAATCAGCAAATCCTCATTGGAAATGGAATCGGCGATATACTCCAATTCTTTTCCGCTAAGTGCCTGCATTTGGTTAGATTGCATGTTCGGTATTCCCTCCTTCTGGTTGTTCAAGCGTTCCTTAGTATGCTTCCGGGGAAGGCTGTTTATGTGCCCGAAGGTACATTAAGCAAGCTCACATATGATGAATAATCCTTAAGGTCTTGACGCATGAGACTCTTCAATAGTGCAAATAATACTACTCTGAATGACATAAAGGAGCGAACAGATCTATGAAACTCGTCAGCGGGCAACTGCCCTGGGAACACACACTGCCTGAGCCTCCGGTATATCCGGTGCTTGAGGAAGATATAACCTGCGACTGTCTCATTGTAGGCGGCGGGATGGGCGGAGCGATGATGTCTTACCGCATGTCCCTCAGTGGAGCAGATACCGTTCTTATCGATAAAAGAACGATCGGTACCGGAAGCTCCCACGCCAATACGGGACTGCTGCAGATCGCCAACGACAAGTCGCTGACAGCTTGCATGAATACTTTCGGGGAAGAGAATGGCGTGTTGTTCTACAAGCTGTGCCAGCAGGCCATGCGTGCGATTCTTGACCTGCCCGGCAAGCTGGACATCGATCCGCAGATTATTGAGCGCAGCAGTCTGCTGTATGCCAGTACGCCGGAAGATGTTGCTATGCTGAAGCTGGAGAATGAGAATCTGGTGAAGCACGGCTTCGATTCGGATTTCTGGGAGGAGGAGAATATCCGTGCCCATTACGCCTTCTCCAAACCAGGTGCGCTGTATGCTAAAGGAGATGCGGAGACTAATCCGCTGCGCACCGTACACAGCCTGATTCATAAAGCGCACTCCGGCGGAGTCCGGGTCTATGAGCAGACCGAAGCCCTTCATTATGATTACAATGCCGACGGAGTCATCTGTCATACTGCAAACGGCCGGATCTTCGCCAAGAAGGTGGTGTTTGCTATGGGGTATGAGACCCAGGAGATGAAGAAGGACCGGGGGGCAGAGCTGATCAACACCTATGCTATTATGACCGAGCCTCTGCCGCATCTTCCAAAATGGCATGAGCAGAGCCTGCTCTGGGAAACGGCCCGGCCTTATCTGTATTTCCGGACTACTCCTGAAGGCCGGATTATCGCCGGCGGCAAGGATGAGCAGCTTACCAGCGTGGAGCGGCGTGAGGTAAGGGTCCTCTCCCAGTGTGAGCGTCTGGTCGAGGAGCTTACGGCCCTGTTTCCGGAACTTCAAGGAATCAAGGCCGAATATTCCTGGGGAGCGGTCTTCGGCTCCACCCGTGACGGACTGCCTTATATGGGGCCGCACCCGGAATTCCCGCATTGCTACTTCATTGAAGGCTATGGCGGAAACGGCACGGTCTACAGCATGATTGCCGCCGAGCTGCTTGCCGATACGCTGGCCGGCAAGAGCCGTCCGGAGCTGGAGCTGTTCTCGCTGACCCGGTCGGCCAAGCCTGCGCCTTCCCCGGCGATACAGCCTTAGAGCTGCAACACAGAAAGGGATGCCCGCATAGCCTGATGGCTGCGGAGCATCCCTTTTACATGAGAACAATATAGAATAATAGCTTATTGCGCTTTTACAAATTCAGCCGACTTAATCCCTGCCTGACGTCCGAAGATAATAATCTCGGCTACTGAGTTCCCGCCAATGCGGTTCTCGCCGTGCAGCCCGCCGACCACTTCTCCTGCCGCGAACAGGCCCGTAATCGCCTTGCCGTCTTTGTTCAAGACCTCAGTGTTGGTGTTGATCACCACTCCACCCATCGTATAGTGAATACCAGGGCCGATCTGGATGGCATAATACGGAGCACTGGACAGATCATTATCCATACCGGTAGCTCTGCCGAACTCGGCATCCGACTTACTTTTCACCGCACCGTTCCAAGTATCCACGGTGGTCTTAAGTGCAGCAGCCGGAACCTTCATCTGATCCGCCAGTGCCTCGATGGTATCTGCGGTCTTGACTACACCCATCTTGATGTATTGATCTACCGCCTTGACACGGGATTTCACTCCGGCGTCGAACACGAGATAAGCGGATTTCTCAGGAAGTGTATTAATGGAAGCCGTCACCTTGTCACGGGTATCCATCTCATTGCCGAAGCGCTTGCCCTCAGCAGATACAAGAATAGCCCCTTCTCCCCGGACCGCTTCACCGATCAGGTAGGATTTCTCCTGCTGTACAGTCGGGTGAACCTGAATCTGATCCAGGTCCACGGTAGTTCCGCCGACCTTCTCAATCATGGCAATGCCGTCGCCGGTGCTGCCAATCTGGTTGGTCGTTACCAGTCCTTGCAGATCCGGGCGAACCTTGGCAATCAGTTCCTTGTTGGCACCGAAGCCCCCGGTGGTTACGATAACTGCTGCTGCGCTGATCGTTTTGTCATCAGCCTGGTTGAACAGCACCTTCACGCCGTTCACCTTACCGTCCTGTACCGTAAGCTCCTTCACATCCGCATTGACGAACAGCGGAATTCCCTGCTCCTGAACATTGCGGACAAGTCCTGCTACAAGATATTGTCCCACTGCCGAGCCGTCCTCCGGACGATGGGTACGCTTCTCCTTCATACCGCCGGTAATTGTAATATTGTTCAGGCGGATTCCGATGGAATCGAGCCAGTCAATGGCACCTGCGGATTGATCCACGAAGAAGTGCAGCAGCTCCTTATTGTTCGTATCATGTCCGCCCTTAAGGGTCTCTTCATAAAACAGTTCGTTGCTGTCTTCGATGCCCTGCTCCTTCTGGAACTTGGTCTGCGAAGCATTCATCCCTGAGGAGGATTTGGTTGTATTGCCGCCGGCTACCGGCATTTTCTCTAAGATAACCGGGTTCATGCCGGCCGCTTTGGCTTCCAGCGCAGCAGACATTCCCGCACCGCCTGCGCCGACGATAACGATATCATATTTATCTTTTAATTGATCGTACGGAGTATAGCTCGCTTCGGATGCTCCCGACACGGCTTCTGCTGTCTCTTTAGGTGCAGCCGTTGCTGCAGGCTCTGTGGTCGCGCTGTTTGTTCCCTTGCTCTCATTCTTGCTGCTGCCCGCATTGTTGTTTCCGCAGCCTGCAATAACAAGCATCACGGAGAGAATGAGGATAAGCGCCGCTGTTAATCTCTTATTCATGTGAGTTGTGCCCCCTTGTGCATATTTTCACAATTATCATAGCGTCAAAGAAGCGGTTTGTGGAACCTTCCGTAAATTATTAAAGAGTTTTGTAACTAAAGTAACCAAATTAACTAAATAGCTGTACGGATGGCTGACTGCGTAAGAGTGAGAGAATTAACTTCGCTCCGGTCAGATTTATGATAGGCTTTCCCGGTCTGCATACATAACTGAAGTATCCGGAAGGAGAAGGAAGTATTGAATACCGAAAGTAACCTTAGAACGGTATGGATTATGTTTAGTGTATTTGTATTGCTGTTTCTGTTGAATTTCGGCATTCACAGCAACAATCCCGCCCCGACAGCCAGAATGTGGCTTCTGCTGGGTGTATGGGTATTCTTCATCAGCGTGCTGCTGCTTGTAAAACACAAGCTGCCGTCAACGCGGCAGATTCTGCTCTCTGTCCTGCTAGCCGCTGCTGTAGCAGCAGCCTATATCAATCTGTCTCTCTTCTCTATGATTGAGGTAAGCCTGCTCACGTTAATGGCATCGTTGGCTGTATTAAGCACCTTCAACCAGTATAGCGAAGGGAAGCTTCGTTTCCTCAACATAACCAGCGCCTCAACAATCTTCATGAGCCTATTCGTGGGAGCCGCCGCTGGAATTCTGCTCGGAATCATCAATCTAATGCTGAGCGGACAAAGCCTCGATGGATTCAGCCTGAAGCTAATCTATTTCAGAGTGGCGCTCAGTCCGGCCATTTATGAAGAACTAGCCTTACGTACCTTGTTCTATGCCATGTGCCTGTCCCTGACGCACGGCAGAGCTGATACCAGAGCCCAAAAATTCACAGTCTGGTTCATGATGATCGTTCCGCATGTGCTGGTCCACACGCCGGACAGCTTCATTCAGGGTGGAATCATCTCCGGCATCATCAGCACTCTCATGTATATCCTACTGTTCGGCCTGCCCTTTGCAATACTGCAACGCAAGCGCGATCTGACCTCTGCCATGCTGGCACATGGTACAGTAGATATAATGCGGTTCTGTTTCCTGGGTCTTCCGCTCTAGTAGAGGGGGTGCTTCGGTAGGGTACGGCACAGTTCACACACCCTCCTCCTCCTTCACCTCATAAGGCACATCCACGATAAAATGTGCTCCCGGCCCGCAGCCGGCGGCAAGCTCAAGATGACCCTTGAGTTTGTCTACACTTTTCTTCACCAGATATAGGCCGATTCCCCGCTGTTCACCCTTGGAGGAGTAGCCCTGAACGAAGATCTTCTCCTTCAGGCCTGCCGGAATTCCCGGACCGTTATCGCTAACCTCGCATAGCAGCCGCCCTTCTTCATATTGAAAAGCAAGCTCCACGCGCTTCACGGGTTGCTCGCGGAGCTCCCCCAGCGCCTCCAGAGCATTATCCAGCAGATTGCCGGCAATCGTAATCAGCTCATGAATCACCTGCGGATCGGCAGGCTCCGGCAGATAGCTGTCTCCGGTCAGCAGCAGCTCGATTCCCGCTTCGCGTGCCCGGCTCAGCTTCCCCAGCAGAAATCCCGCCATCACCGGGTCCTTGATCTGTCTCGTGATCGACCCGATCTCCTTCTGGTAATTGCTTACCGTTCCCAGAATATATTGCTGCAGCTCATCATACAGGCCCATATGGGTCATACCCATAATGACATGCAGCTTGTTCATGAACTCATGGGCACCGGAGCGCAGCGCTTCTGCATAGACCGAGACTCCCGACAGCTTCTCCGCCAGCACAGCCAGCTCGGTTTCATCCCGGAAGGTAGCAATCGCGCCAACGATGTTCCCGTTCACCCGGACTGGCAGGCTGTTCACCAAAAGAGAGCTGTCTCCCAGCTCCAGCTCCCGGTCCTGTATCCCCTCTCCCTCAGCCAATACCTGCTCAAGACCCAGCTCCGGCCAATACTCGGCAATCTGCCGGTTCATGGCGCTCCCGCCAATCCCCGCTGCCCTCAGAAGCCGCTGCGCCTCCATATTAAGGATGGTGATCCGCGCCTCCTGATCTACGGCAATAATTCCCTCGCGCGTGGATTCCAGCATCGCACTGCGTTCCTGGAGCAGCTTGGAGATGTCCTCCGGCTCCATCCCGAACACCATCCGCTTAATCCGGGCTGCCAGGATGAATGCTCCTCCCGCTCCAAGCAAAGCTCCCGAGACCAGAATCGCAATAATCGTCCACTCATTCATCAGGACCAGCCGCTCGACCCGCTCCAGGGACAGACCGGCAATGACCACTCCCACCTGATGCCCCCGGTTGTTATAGACCGGCACGAAGCCGCGCAGGGATCTGCCGAGCGGCCCGGCCCCTTCGGAGATACTCTCCCCTCCGCGCAGCGATATCTCCTGACCGCCTCCCGCAAAGGGCAGACCGACCAGCGAGGCATCCGGATGGGAATAGCGGATACCCTTCATATCTGTCACTACCACGAACATAATATCATTACGGCGGGCGATTCTTGAGGTGTAGTCCTGAATCTCCTTGCTGTTGCCTTCACTGAGTCCCTCCGAGACCAGCGGAATCAGGGCGATGGTACGGGCAATCGTAATCGCCTTATCCTCCAGTGCCTGCCGGGTCTGCGGAATAATCTGATTGCGGAAAATAAAATATAAAATCAGCAATACCAGCAGAACAACGGCAGACACCATGACGGCAATCATTGTGCGCAGACTGTAGCTTTTTTTCCTGGCCACTGGTGCGAAGACCTCCCTTCATGTCCCATGTTCCTATACCATTCGAACTATATTAGTTGAACCTGAATTTGTAAAGCTACTCCCGGGAATCGCTTCCTGGGGATGGAACTATGCAGCAAGCCCAGCCGTTCTGCCGGAGACAGGAGGGCTGGGCTTGCTCGGGTGATATGACCACAACTCTTTTATAAGCAATTGAATGATGACTTACTGCTTCTTGGCCTGTTCCAGCGCCTGGGTCACCGCTTCAATAATTCCGCCGCTGGAGCCGGAAGCACCTGAGAGGGCGTCTACGCCTTCTGTGGTTTGCTTTTCAATAATTTCAGGAATCGTATTCTCCACGGCCGCATCGATCATCGCCTGCGTCTCCTTATGCTCCTCTACGGTAATAGCGTCGATCTTCTCATCCTTGATCTCTACCGCCACTTTAATATCACTCTTGACCCCTTTGCCCTTACCATCATATGTCCCGTCCACATACTTGCCGGAAGATGAAGAGCAGCCCGCCGTTAATACTGTTGCAGCCGCGAGGGCAGAGAACAGCAAGGTTTTTGTCCACTTGTGCATGAGTAATTCCTCCTTCTGAAAGTTCCTATTTCTTAAGTGCCTTCACAGCTTCATCCGCTGCAATCCGCCCGAAGGTAGTGATGTCTGCCAGTGCATTACCGCCCAGACGGTTCGCGCCGTGTACTCCGCCGGTTACTTCGCCCGCAGCATACAGCCCGGCAATGACCTGATCCTTGGTATCCAGTACCTGAGCCTGAGTGTTAATCGCTACTCCGCCCATGGTATGGTGGATTCCCGGTGTTACCTGAATTGCATAATATTTACCCTTTTCAAAAGACAGCTCAAGATCCGGCCGTTCAAACTCTGTATCCTTACCGGAAGCAACGAAGCCATTATACGTTTTCAGTGTATCCGCAAGTGCTTTGCCATCTACACCAATCTGTGCCGCCAATTCTTCAGGTGTTGCCGCTTCTTTGACCAAATCCATTCCAAAGTAAACCTCAGTTGCCTTCAGGTTCGCACGCAGTTCATCATTGAAGATCAGATAAGCTACTTTGCCGGACTGGGCCAGAATATTCTGGGACACAACATCGCGGGTCAGCAGTTCATTCGTGAAGCGCTTGCCTTCGCTATTGACCAGAATTGCACCGTCTCCGCGTACCCCTTCTGTGATCAGCACGCCTTGATTCGGAATGGTGGTCGGATGAATCTGAATCTCCTTCATGTCTACCAGCTTGGCACCGATCTTCTCTGCCATCGTTGTACCATCACCGGTTGCGCCCGGATGGTTAGTGGTGGAGAACCCTTCCAGCTTCGGCTGATACCCCTTGATCATGTCCATATTAGCTCCAAAACCGCCGGCCGCCAGAATAACGGAATTCGCACTGATCGTGTACTGCTTGCCATCCTTATCCGTCACCTTCACTCCGGTAACCACGCCGTCCTTATTCTTGACGATCTCATCGGCAGTCGTCCGCAGGCGCACATCAATTTTGTACTCCTCCAGCTTCTTCTTCAGCGCGACTACGATGAAATTCCCTGCTGCTTCTCCGCCTGCCGGACGGTGAATCCGGTTCACGCTTGCCCCGCCTGCGCGTCCCACCTCAGACAACTCGGCTCCATTCTCCTTCAGCCACTCCACCGAAGCCGCCGCGCCGTTCGTAAGCGTTCTGACCAGATCCGGGTTATTGAGATTCTTGCCGCCCTTCATGGTATCTTCGAAATGCAGCTCCGGACTGTCTTTGATACCAGCCGCTGCCTGATAAGGTGTTCCTGCCGCATTCAATCCGCCTTCCGCACGGACGGTGTTTCCTCCAAGCATAGGCATTTTTTCGACTAGTATCACCTTGGCTCCCTGATTATGCGCTTCAATGGCAGCAGTCATTCCCGCGCCGCCGCCGCCGATAATTACGATGTCCGTAGACTCCCCTTTGGTGCTGTTACATGCAGGCAATACCACCAGACTTGCCAGCAGCAGCCCCTTGCCCAGCAGGCTTCCCCATCTCTTTCTGTTCATTCTGTTCTCCTCCAATTGTAATTGTGCATATTTTCACAATCATCATAACCTGAAGGAGCGCTGACAAGAATATTTAGTAATTAAAGAAATGATAAAGTAAATAAAGGTAGTGAATTTGCTTGAATGTGTTTATAGATTTATAATTGGAGCTTATACAACCGTATCACTAGGAGGAGCAGAAACTATGGAAAAAAGCGAAAAATATTGGCTGGCCGGTGCTGTTCTGGCAGCAGCCGGTGTCTCCCTGATGAGCTACACCGCGAGCCGCTATACTTCATTCAAAAGAGTAGTTACCCGAACCGTCCGTCTGGAAGATATCGCCGCTCTGGAAATTACCCGCCTGTCTTCTGTTCCCGGTGAACAGAAGGACGTTGTGCTTACTGAGCCGGAAGCGATTAAGCAGATCTACGATGATTTCTCCGGCGTCCGCCTGATGAAATCCGCCCGCAATGTGAGCACAGACAACAAGTACAGCTATTACATTACCATTGTCCAGGCCGACCGGAAGCAGCGGTTCGACATTATTTTGAAGGGCAAGCATCACATGATTATCTATGACAATGACATGAACAACCCGCACCTGGTAGCCTATAAAATCATTAACGAGTTCAGTCCGCTGGCTCTGCAGCAGGCCTTCGATTGATTCTGCGCACGCTTATGTATGGCATAGCTTACTAACCTTCACAGCTAATGTGACGGCTATATGGAGTCATGGAACGCCTGGGGCAGCCTTGAGGCAACCGTGACTCCGTTTTAATTGTGCGGCCGGCTCCTTCCGGCCCTAGCTGCTTATAGATATTTACGGATAAGTTCATGCCCTTCAGGCCTCACCTTATACATATACACCGGCCTGCCTACCGCCCCGTAGCTAAGCTCCATCTCCAGAATCCCTGCCTCCGTCAGAAAAGCCAGATATTTGCGGACCGAGATCCGCGAGATGGGCGCATGGCTGCTGATATCCTCCGTAGAGAACACCGGGCTCTCCAGCCGGCTAATCGTGCTCCAGATGCTGTCCAGTGTGCCTTCGGCAAGCCCTTTGGGTAGCGGCAGGGCAGCGTACTTCTCCTCTTCCGTCCCGAGCGAATGCCGCAGCAGCTTATCCAGCTGCTCCTGGCTTAGATGCTCCTTGTGCATCAGCTTATAATCTTCACGATACGCCGACAGTGCCGCCTGAAACCGGGCAAACTCAAACGGCTTGATCAAATAATCCACGGCCCCGTTCTGCAGCGCTTTGCGGATGCTGGCATTGTCACTGGCGGCGGAGATCACTATGATATCCACCTTGCTCCCCTGCTCCCGCAGCGCAGAGAGCAGCTGCAGCCCGCTGACACGCGGCATATAAATATCCAGCAGAATCAGATCCACCTGCTGCTCCTCCAGCAGAATCAACGCCTCATCCCCCGTCGCAGCCCAGCCTACATATTCAAAGCCCGGAACCTGCTCCAGATAATGGCGGTTGAACTTCGCCACCATCGGGTCATCCTCTACGATCAATACTTTAATGTTCATGGGTTCTCCTTTTCTTTTGTAACATAGGACTATACTTTACCAGCTTCCCTCCTTACGATAAGCCGCGGAACGGAATCACGTTTTTACAAATTATCTGACCTTATAACAGTATACGATTCAACCAAACTACATTCCATTTCCCAATTCTCTCTATTCATAATAAATGTTTTCCCTGTATTTTCATCTAAAATTTCAGCCATTGTTGCCACTTCACATACTAACGCAATGTGCCTAGCCATCCACTGGGAAATATCATACATTCGATCATTAAATATTTCTTGAAATGAATCGGTTGTGAAAACTTCAAGTATATACTGATAACCCGGCCACTTCTCACAGTTTTCTATTGTCTTCAAAACCATCTCAAATCCAAGAACCTCTGCGTAACCCACCCAATCATAAGGTTCTTCTTCTATATTGTCATACCTAAAATCTAGAATATTCAGCCCTTCCTTTAAATTTAAACCTAACTCCTCTAAAGAGCCTTCGTACTGTATGAACACCTTTGATTGTGCGCCAAAAACTTTATCCGAAGTATCCAATGTAACCTAACCTCCTAATTGCTTGCAGGGCTATTACCGTATTTGCCATAAAGAATATCACTTTAAGGGGATTACTCCAGCACCCGTTTGTTCGCAGGAGTAAGTTAGCAGAACCTATTCTTTTTTCTGTAAACATTTTTTTCTGAAGGCCTGCCCCCTTCTAAAAAGAAACCCTGAAAGGCAAGAGCCAATCAAGGTCCAAAAATAAATAATATAAAAAGTTACTTCACTTCACCAAAACTTAAATGCTGTTTAGGAATATCTTTAAATATTAGAATTTCTGGATTAGGGTACGGCTTTTCACGTAAATAATCAGAAAATTTCATCATAGTTCCCCAATACTGTTTACAAATCTCCTTCATTGTTAACCCTGTATAAAATGAATCTCTTTCCTCTTCGTCCACTAACAAAACATCATAATAATACTGATCTGTAACCAAAGATGCGATATCAGAATCAAATACCATTAGCTTATCTGTAAAGTTCTCAACTTTCAGATATTTTCCTTCTTTAGGCAAATTGAGATGACAACGAATCGACTTGCTAAACACTACCCAGTCAGGGATTCCATCTGGTTTATTATCATACAAATATTTATCTGAACAGAGTGTCGATGCTGACTTAACATTATAAACTTTTTCGTAACTAATCCCTTGCTTTAAATACACGTTTTCAGAAACATAGTGTGGATGATTTTTAGGACGAATATAAAAATAGAAGTATTCTTGCATATTTCCCCACCTTTCTTTTAATCTCTTGGTATAAAAGGAAAATTAGTGCTTTTCCTAGGGTCTGTTAGATGATCAAATACTCTGTGGCTTCCCGTTGGAGTATCAGGTGTACTTATATTTCCGTTGTATTCTTTTTTATAAATTGATACTCTACTGCCGTCTGGATACAATTTGGTAACCGCATGATCTGGATTATACATAGTATCAAGAGTGATCTCCTCAATATCAACATCTTTTCCGTATTGTGATTTATTTTTTGTTGATGCTGTATTTGGGTCATATGCATGTTTTTGTCCATGATCACCTAATGAATTCTGTTGTGAATTAAATCCACCATTTTCCTTGTAAGGTACATTAGATTTATTACTGATTGTTCCAGCATTTTGGGTAGCTTTCCCCGCACCCTCAGCCTGCATCCTAAGATTAACTGAATTAGCCGCCTTAACCTCATCATCCGTCAGAGTGGTTGGAATACCTTGTTTTCTCAGTTTACTATACAGCCCACTCGGGCTGTTCGACAACATCTCCTGAACAGTCTGATTCCCTACTGCTGCACTAGTTTGCTGCGCTGCTTTCTGGATCGCTTTACTTCCAGCTATTTCTGCTGCATCCTTTACCACAGCTGAAGTGAAAAATTTCGCTGTTACTTTTTCCGTTAACTGGATAGTACCTTTAACGCTAGATTTAACAATTGCAGACCCACCAAAAGTAGCGGCAGTAAGCAGCAAGTTAGCAGAACCTGCACTTCTTTGCAGGAACGATTTGTCCTTACCGAAAGCAAGCTTAGCATCGTCGCCTATCATTAGGTTAAACGTATTTACAACTAAGTTCTTCGTTCCATTTTTAATCGAATTAAATACAGATCCGCTGCCCGAGCTCTTTGCAGCAGACTTAACAGGTACAGGATCTTTCTTCACGGCTGCTTTAGTTGCCTGGAGAACTTGTTCCTCTTTCTTTACTTTTTTCAGATCTGCTGCCAAAACTGTATTTTGCTGCTGCAGCTTTGATATTGCAGCGGCGGCTGCACTTCCTGCTGCTGATGGACGTGAGCTACTAGTTGAGCCACTGTTTGATGTTGCCGGCGGCTTTGTTACCGTGGCTGGTGGAGTTGCCTTATTATTATTTACTGGCTTCGACGAAGCCGACTTCGTCGAATTCTGTCCAGGCTTCGCTGGTGCTGCCGGCTCTTGTTTTGGAGGCGGTGTAGACGCCTTCTTTTGAGCCAGGTACAGATGCTCCTGGAGGTCCGCAGCAGCGTCATTACGATTAATCTGGCTTTGAATAGAGCTTGACGTTGCTTTATGGCCAGTCGGATCGATATACTGGATCGGATCATTATTAGCATAAGTGTAGAGATTGAGACTGAGCGGATTATTGTCTTCCCCCCAGTAGCTGTCTTCTGACAGGAAACGCCCGATGTATGGATCGTAGTAACGTGCCCGCAGGTAGTACAGCCCTGTCTCCCCATCATAATACTCTCCTGCATAACGGATGGATTCCGAATAGGACTCGATGCTTAAAACAGGATTACCAAAGACATCATAATCATATTGGTTCTGCACTTCTCCTGCAGATGTTACAGTCTGCACAACATCTCCGTGTCCATTGAACAAATAGTAGGTATATGCCTTAGCTTGATTCATTCTGGC
This sequence comes from Paenibacillus sp. FSL R7-0333, assembly GCF_038000365.1. Taxonomy (NCBI): domain Bacteria; kingdom Bacillati; phylum Bacillota; class Bacilli; order Caryophanales; family Paenibacillaceae; genus Paenibacillus; species Paenibacillus sp. FSL R7-0333. The sequence goes on along the minus strand of NZ_JBBOBZ010000001.1, from coordinate 1,780,892 downwards.
AATGTAGTTAATACCACGGATGTAACGGACATTGAGCTTGCTGCTTCCGTCCATCTCCAGAATCACGTGCTGACGGTCATATACATAATTCGTTTCCTTTGTTATATTCCCTGCTTTAGCACTGCTTACCATTTTCTTTACCCGTAAGCCGTCACCATTATAAACATAATCTACAGTTGTTCGGTCTCCCGCCTTCACCTTGACAGCTTTGGTTAAACGGTTGAACCCGTCATAGGCTTGAGTTACTTTTTCGATAAGACTATTAATTTCTTTAGTCTGTGCCTCGTAAGTATCTCCCCCGGTAGACTGGTGCATTGCTGTTGTATGAGGCTGGGTATAGGCTGTCCGTTGACTAAGCTCATTCCCGTTCTTATCAAAAAGATAATCTACAGTTTTGAGCAGCAACTCCTTCCCTGTTGTATCGCTCATCCGCTCTTCAAGCTTCATCAACTGATTACTTGAAGAATACAGATACTCACTCTTCTTCAATTTATACTGAAGTGCTTGCTTGGTATCCGGGAAGATATAACTGCTAGGCTGCAGCGAGGTGTAGGTCTCCAGCATAGACTGCCGGTTTCCTGCCCCGTCATAGGCATAGACTATCGTCTTTCCTGGTGCTTCTACCTGCTTAATACGACCAGCATCATCGTAGCTGTATGCAGTTGATCCAAAACTATCTGTCTTGGTAATCTGCCGGCCAGCATCATCATAGGTATAACGGTAACTGGATATTTCAGAACTGTTAATTTTAGAGTGAATTCGAAACTAATTATCTTTGTATAGGGTAAAAAAACAGGTTGATCATGGTCTCAAACCATAATCAACCTGTCCTAAGCAAGCATTTATCGCTCTTGTATCAACAGTTACATATTAAAATTTGATAAATCCTGATTCCATCCATATTTTTTTGTGTTCAGCACATATTCTCTAGTTGGTATAAAATCACTACTGTTTAATTCTACAGATATGTCTGATCTAGTAACAACTGACAAATCACACCTACCGAAGGGCCATGCGAGTGTAGCTTCAATTTCATACTTGTAGCCATCCTCAAATTCATTTAAATCCCCCCATGTTTTGCCGATTTCCATTATGCTGTTATCTGGCCATTTTATGAAATCATGCGGGAATTTTTTATCATATAATACAGCTTCCATATTTGCACTAGTTACATTATAAAAATGGAGATTACTATAGCCTGCAACATAAACATCGTCGTTAAAAGGTCTACTATGTTCAGTTAATCCATACGCTTCTAAACCAAATACACTAAGGGGAAGAGTTATTCCCCAAACACTTAATTTCAAATATTCAAATGACATGGTTGAATAATCAATAATTATGGTGGACTCTATCAAATCAACCAACTCAAATCTTTCTCTTGTAATATCTAATTTCAATTTGATTTCAACCTCCTTAAAATGACTTCCATTTGCTTATCCAATGCCTTAGGACTAAAAACGTTACCGTCAGTTGTTTTCTGAGTTCCAAACATCAAGTCATCTGAAACCTTTCCTTTACTCACTAATTCAAATCCGTATTTAGAAAGTTCATCAGCACTCATCTTGTATATTTTATTGAAGTATGGATTCTTTTCTCCTCCTGATATTTTCAATACACCACCTGGTGCCATCACTCGTGGAATATCACCTTCAAGTGGAGAATAACCATGAGGATTTTGCACAATTACCTCTAATTGTGATCCGGTTTTTATTCCGACTAATTTATTGGCGTCCATTACTTCAATACCCTCAGCTCGTGGATTAATATCTCCATTTCTGTATCCTTGTCGAGGATTATCCCCTGCACCAATATTTAACCTGTTGCTCTCATTAAGTTTAGGCTTACCTCCAGTCCCCTTAACCTCACCCTCAATAATTCCCGCCAATTTAGACTTACTAGGGCTTTTAGTTACACTTACTTTGCTCTCACCTTGTGCCATTTTCTTTAAACTGAAACCACTGCCTGCGAGGTTTAATGTAACGGTAGCATAGGCTTCCGCCAATCTTGGATCGGTGACCTCCTCCTTATACATTCTAAGTGCTTCACCCACAGATATCCCTTTTTCAGCCATATCATAAGTTAAATTTAGCATAGTTGCTGTTTGCTTGGGATCTTTTGCTTCTAGTTTGGCAGCTTTAAGAATCTCAGGAGTCACTTTCCCTTGGTTTAGCTTCACTGCATCAATAAAATATAAGGATTTTTCCAGACTTCCCATATAGGAGGCTGTATTCGCTATAAACTTCAGTTCGTTCGCTGTAACCTTATACGACATCGCAAGTGAAGCAGTCGCACTCTCCGTAGTCTTCTTTGTTGAATTGAACGTCTGGGTTGAAGATTTTACTGTAACTGTCAGATTTGTGCGTCCAATAGTTACAGTGTTGACCATGGAATAGTTGATTGTACTTGCTCCGCCAGAGAATGAATCCCCAACTGTTGTACGAGCAGAATTAGTGGCACTTATCCCAACGCTTTGTAAGGCTTGTCTCCATTCCTTTTCAGTTGCATAGCCTTTTGATGTCCCTCGCACCACAATATCAGTAATTTTGCCTGCCTGGAATTGCAATGGAGTGATTACGGAAGTATCCTTTGCCCCTGCTGTTGTTCTAACTGTTGTGGCTTGAGCGGAGATGGCCTTCTTCTCGGCGTCCGTCACAGCCTTATAATAAGCATTGGTTAACGCAATAATCTTCGCTTGCGCCTCAACATTTAACTTCTCATCACCCGCTGCCCAGTGGCCCGTTGGGTCCAGGAACAGGATTGGATTATTGTGCGCGTAAGTATACAGGTTCAGGCTTAATGGATTCGTATCTTCGCCCCGATAGCTGTCTTCGGATATGAATCTTGCCGTGTAGGGATCATAATAGCGAGCACGCAGATAGTATAATCCTGATTCTGCATCATAGAATTCTCCCGCATATTGAATAGATTCTGCATAGACTTCTATCGTTAATGTGCGGTTACCAAAGACATCATAATCATATTGGTTCTGTACTTCTCCACTAGCTGTTACTGTCTGTACAACATCGCCATGGCCATTGTAGAGATAGTAAGTATATTTCTCAGCCTGGTTCATTCTTGCAATATAATTGATCCCCCGGATGTAGCGGGTACTTAGCTTGCCGCTGCTATCCAGCTCCAGGATGACATGCTGCCGATCATACACATAATTGGTCTCTTTGGCGATATCCGGTGTTTTTGCACTCCGTACCGTTTTTTGAGTTCGGAGACCATCTCCATTATACGTGAACTCAATTTCAGATCGATCACCGGATTTTACGGTTACTGCTTTCTTCAATCGGTTGAAGCCATCGTAAGTTCGCGTCACCTTTTCGATGAACCGGTTATTTTCCTGTAGTTCACCCGCACCGTATGTTTCTCCCCCGGTTGACTGGTGCAGATCCGCAGAGTGCGGTTGAATATAACTGGTCCGCTGGCTGATCTCATTGCCCCTTGCATCATACAGATAATCCACGGTTTTGAGCAGAATCTCTTTGCCGTCTGCCCCATGCATCCGCTCTTCCAGCTTCATTAATTGATTACTGGAAGAGTATAAGTACTCTGCCTTCTTCAATTTATATTCGATAGCTTGTTGAGTTTTCGAACTTTTAAAGCTGTTTGGCTGCATAGAAGTATAGGTCTCAAGCATAGACTTACGGTTACCCGCTCCATCATAAGCATAGACGGTCGTCTTCCCTGGAGCTTCAATCTGCTTAATACGGCCAGCCTGATCGTATTTGTATGTGGTTGTACCGTAGCTATCAGACTTCGTCTCTTGTCTCCCGGCAGCATCGTAGGTATAAAGGTAACGGGATACTTCAGAACCGTCCTTACGCTTATTGATTAAGTTAAGGATGCGGTTGTTCCGGTCATAGCTATATACTTCACTAACGCCATCTTCATACTTAACTGCTGTCCGGTTACCATTCGAATCATAAGTGTAGACCGTGGTATGACCATCATAGGTTACCTGGTCCATCCTGCTTGATTTGTCATAATGATATGCTGTTACATACCCTAGAGCATCGGTTATCTTAGCAAGATTACCAATATCATCATAAGAATAACCAATTTGTTTCTTACCATCCTTGGACAATTCTAATAACAGATTCTCAGAGTCATAAGTATAACTAGACGTCCCACTCTCATCAGTCATGAGAACACGATTACCTGATTCATCGTATCCATAGAGAACCTTATCACCAGTCTGTACAACCTTCGTTTCAATTAACTGATTAAAGTTATCGTAAGTATACGTAGTATCATGCATCATCTGGTCAGTCATCTGTACTTTGTTAAGTCCAAGATCATATTGATAACTAATCGTTTGATTGGAGGCATCCGTAATAGCCTGCTGAACTCCAAAGGAGCCATAACGGTATTGGGTCAGTTTCCCCCGCCCATCTTTCATGAACAGCTTATTTCCTATACTGTCATAGCCATAAGTAACTTCAACCTGTTCTCCGTCAATGACCTTGCTTAGACGTCCGGCATTATCATACTCATATTGAATGAAGTTGCCTAATGCATCTGTTTGACTGACCATATCTCCATAGATATTGTATTGATATTTCGTAGTGAACTTGGAAGTTCCATTAAGAACTGCAAGCTCAGGATCAATGAATGCTACAAGCCGGTTAGCCAGATCATATTGATAGATACTTCCGTATTGGGCACTATCTGTACTGCCTGCTGCATACCCTTTGGCATCGATTTTTTTGGTAATATTACTGTTGGCATCGTAGATATTTTTGGAGATCACTGTACCATCAGGGTCTTTGGTTAAAATTAGACGATTCAGCTTGTCATAAGTGTAGGAAATAGTATGGCCCTTTGCATTCTCTTCCTGTATTTTATTTCCTGACAGATCGTATCCCGATGTAAATTCTTTACCTTTTGTATTTGTAGTGACTGTTAAACGGTTAATTGCATCATATTGATAACGGGTTACTCCGCCCCGTTCATCCCTGCTTGTAATTTTATTTCCTGCTTCATCATATTCATACTGCTTATATACCGCAGTGTCACCCTTATACCGAATGAACTTCTCAGGACGGTTCAAGATATCATAAGTATAGTAGGAGGTGTATAGTTTTCTGTTAGCAGTATCCATATCCAGATAACCATAAGCACGCGGACTGATCTCCTGAACTTTGTTGCCTAATATATCATAGACATAACCAGTGGTCTGACGAATTTTCCCAGGCATATCTGTAGATCTTAGGGCAGTTCCATTAGTCAGGCTGGAGGCATCACCTACACTTTCTTCATCCAGCCAGTTTGTTTTTTGAGTCAATCTATTTTCCGAATCAAATTCAAAATCTTGCACATCCGTATGACCTTCTGATCTCAGGCTTTCCTGCCAGATCATATTCCCGTTCTTGTCATATTTTCTTGATGTATACGCTCCACTGTTGTCCGCAGTGTTTCTAACAAGATTGTTGTCATAGTAGCTGTAGGTTGTTTCACGTTTAGGAGAACCATCCTTTGATCCAGTAATTGTCTTACTAAGCAGATTCCCTAGTGAATCATAGCTATATTGTTCAGATAAATACACAATGTTTTTGCTACTATCCATCTCTAAGGGGATTTTCTTCACTGTAAGCCGGTCAAGGGCATCAAAACTGAATAATGACAGACTCCCCCGTTTGTCTTTTTCAGAAACCAGATTTCCGTTAAGGTCGTACTTTTTTTCAATCGAATATCCGTAAGGATCTTTTATGGTTTTCTCTTTGCCAAAAGCGTTGTAACTGTAAGCTGTTGTTGCTCCTAGCGGATTGGTTTCCGAGATCTTTCTGCCCAGTTTGTCATATTCATATTTCACCACTCCTCCATCTGGATTGGTAACTTGAGCAACGGTGCCGTCTGGATTGACTTTATAAAGCGTGGAGTTTCCTCTAGCATCAGTTTGTTTCACCAAATGATCCAGCACATTATATTCATATTGCTTGGACACGCTCAGGGCATTGATCTCTTTTACCATTCTTCCTAAACCATCATAGGCATATGTTGTCCCTTTGGAGGACTTCATGTCTCCCTTATACCTTAAGCCGTCAACAAACTTGGCAACCTGGCCATTCAGATTGTACTGGATGTATTCCAGTCCGGCCCCTTCAGGAGAAATCTTTGAGATCCGGCGGTTCATCGTATCATAGGTATACGAGTAACCTTTCATTTGAGACAACTGGCCGTTCTTATCCTTTTCGGAGGAGTATTGATTAGGTGATATTTCTTTAGTCAGATTTCCAGCCAAATCATATACATATCTTGTAATTGCTTTATCTCCGTCACTTGATGGTGCAATCTTTCGCAGCAAGCGTTTCAGTGCATCATACTCGTAAAGAGTAGCGACTCCTTTGGGGTTTGTCTCAGCAATCAAATTACCATTACTGTCATATTGATATTTTGATATTCCCTCCAGAGCATCTGTTTTCTTAACCATGAGCTTATCATAGTCATATTCGTATAGAGTCTTATTGCCTCTGGGATCATTCTTACTCTTCATTTGATCATTTTTGTAGTAGGAATAACTCGTAACCGCATCTAGACGGTCCACATACTCATTGTCGAATTCTGCGCCAGCCAGATATTCAGAGCTTACATCAGCAGTCTTTATCAGCAATGTTGACTTGATTAGTCTTCCTCTGGAATCATAACTGAATCTTGTAATATCGTAGTTACCATCACTTACTTTCTGGTAGCTAGCCACTACATTACCGGAGCGGTCATAATCATTTTTACTCTCTCTGCCGAATGGTCCCTTTACTGCGATTAACCGCCCTGCTTTATCGAAGATTTGCTCTGTTCGATTATTAGCGCTGGTATCGTTCACAGCACCACTCGAAGTATTCACCTTGTTCAGGAAACTTTCTTTGACCAGAAGATTAGAAGCCTCATCATAATCCATTCGGGTTAGCCGGTAGTTGGTATTCGTTTCATGTTTATTGATGAAGCTTTTCTCAGCAATCTGGTTTCCTGCCAGGTCATAGCTGTAATATGAGGAGTTGCCTTCTTTATCTACATGTTCTAAGAGCTCTCCTTTAGCCGAATACTTGAACATTTCTGTTGTAGCATCAGGATATTCGATCAAATACGGCTTGCCAAAAATATTATTATACGTTTTAGTTACATGCCCTAACTGGTCGGTACTGCTAACTTCCCATTTGCCGGTTAAGTCATACGCCATTTTAACCGTTGACCCGTCTGGATAGGTTAATTGTTGTAATCTTCCGCTCAGGTCGTAATTGAAGAGAGTTGTGTCTCCTGAACCAGTCGTTTCAACCAACACATTGCCTGAGCCGTCGTAGCTAAGACTTTTGGTGAATTTGCTTGTACCCTGTTGCTGATTTAGGTAAGCTGTTTGTGCGGATATTACCAGAACCGGCTTATCCAGCACATTATAACGATATTCTGTTCCTATAGACTTACCAGAATTCTCAGTATTGTATCCTTCACCATCAGCTTGTTTAATGAGATTGCCTCTACCATCGTACTCCTTGTAATCAACTACCTCTCTTGTTATCCCATCGTATGCAGTGGTTTTCACCAGACGGTTGAGTGCATCATATTCCTTCTCCATTCCCGGAGCTTCTTCCACAGATTGGTTATAGAATCTGGCATCCACCATCTTCACAACATTACCTGCCGGATCATATTGATAGCGGACAGTATTGCCAAGCGGATCTGTTACACTTGTTTTTAGAGCCATACCGTCATAGGTGTAAGAAGTGGTACGTTCGGTTCCAGAAATAATAGAAGTTTCAGCAACCAAATTACCGACCTTATCATACTCATAACGTTTCTGTCTTGCTCCCTTAGCATTAAAAGGAGACTTAGTCGTAGCAATTAAACTTCTATAGGTGTAGGTATTCTCTTCAGTATCGTAGCCTGTACCATTAAATATTTGTTTCTTTAATAGGTTGCCTGCAAGGTCATAAGTATTCTTAGTTTCAAATTGTCCCCTTTCAACTATCGTGCCATCCCCTGCCTTCTCTTTGGAGACGCCAGATTCAAGTACAGGCCGTCCGGCAAAATCATACTGGAAATTACGGATTATCAGCCGATTGCCTGCAGAATCACCGTATTCAACTATTTTTATTTTGTTTCCGTTCGCATCATAATCGTAATGAATGTGCGATGAAGAAGACTCCGATAACTTAGAGTATTCATCAGAGATTCTGTTTAGGGAATCATAGACGTATGAAATATTAGATGATTCCTGGTCAACACCCTTGAGGAAAGTACCCGCTGTTGTTTTGATAACATTATTTACAGCGTCGTACTCATTTCTGGTGTAATAATAATCTGCAGAGCCTGATTGCAATAATTTCTTAGCTGTATTTCTGCCCAGATTATCATAGGTCCACTCGGTGACTTTGCCTCCGGGAGCCTTCTCTCTAACCATCTGTCCAAGAATGTTGTATTCATATTCTGTGGTATTGCCCATAGCGTCCGTTTGGCTTATCTTCCTGCCTTGTGAGTCATAGGTATACCGGGTGATATTTTGCTTCTGATCTGTTTCGCTCAATAAGTTACCCACATAATCAAATGAAGCAGTTAAGGTATAGAACTTTTGGCGATTTGGAGTGATTTCACGTTTCACCATCTGGCCCAGAGAGTCATAATAAGATCGCTTATCGTACCCCTCTTCATCTGTAACTGTCAGCATTAAAGGCATCAAGGGATCATTGTTATTTTGATAACTTAAGGTAAGCTTGCCCTTAAGCATCTGGTCATTAGCGTAATAAGCCTTCTCTACAACCCTCTGATTAGAGTCATAGCTGAACCGTGCACTATGCCCGTTGGCATCAATCTCTTTAATTAAATTCCCAAAGGAGTCATATTGCTTGACTGCTGTTGTTTGCCACTCATTATCTTTCCAAACTTTGGAGTTCAGCAAATTCCCCTCAATATCATACTCATTCAGATACTTGTAACTCCCCGCATCCGTGTACTGTATCTTGAAGTTGGCATACGGGCTTTCCTGATATTCGTACTGCATTGCCTTATTATCCGGCCTGATGTTCTTGAGTACACGGCCTACTGCATCGTATTGATACGATGTCTTGTTGCCATTCGCATCGATCTCGCTGACGATATTGCCGGTCTGCATATCATAGGCGTAGGTTTTGGCATAAGTCTTGCCATCCGCCTGCTGATATTGCTTGGTCAGGTAAGCCCCTTTGGTATTGGTGCCATTGGCGTCGATACCATACTCATAGTGAGTAGTGAAATCTTGTGAACTATCATGTGCCGTTTTGCGGATTAGATTGCCATAGGAATCATAAGCATAATCTGTGATTAGCCAGGGATTCGCTGGATCATTCGTGGCTTTGCTCTCTTTGATTACATTGCCTTTACTATCCAGCTCATAGTTGGTCTGAGCCGTTGTATTCGGGTCAAGCTTCCAGGTCTTCTGGGTCAGAACATGGAACTTATTAATATCATAGGTATAAAGTTCGGTATGTTCATTGTTCACCGGATATCCCTTGCTGTCACGCTCTGCAATGGGTCCGGTATGACTGGTCATATTGCCGTACTCGTCATAACGGTAGTTCTCGATGGAACGAACCAGTTCACCCGTAGCCTGCCCGTTATTCACTTGATAGACAAGGGTCTCCTGTTTCTTGACCAGCTTCAGCTCATCATGCTCACTGGTCATGGTCTCTTTATGATTTTTGCCCAGCTTCTCGGTGAGAATCATTTCCTGATTACCGTTGTATGTATATTTGACAGTGCTACCGTTAACATCGGTGATCGTTGTGTAATAACGGTATGTATCTTTAAGATAGGTCTTATCATCCTGCTTATAGTCTGCCGTGCCGTACCCGTCAGCTTCATTGGTATAGGTGTAAGTCTTCTTGTTATAGGTATCGGTTACGAATTTATCCAGAAAGTTTGGTTTGGCAGGATTGAACCCTTTCTTGATCAGATCATTACTCTCAAAAATCTTTCTGTACTGCATACTGCCTTCATTCAGCCGTTTGGTGTAGGTGTTATACACATAGCTCTTCGCCTTATTGCTCTTCACTTCATCTACAAGTACAAGATTCTCGTAACGGGAATAGGCGGAATATTTATCTTTATTGAAGTAGGTGAAGCCCAGATCAGGCTGCTCATACCAGAACATGAATTTCGGTTTCGCATCCGTGTCATATACCCTTTGCAGCCGGGTTCGTATAACATGCTTGGAATCATTAACGAGCGCCGCTGACTTGTCATACACAATACTTTTATCACCCGGAAGATGAACAATCACTTGGAACTTACCCTTTAGATCTCCGGAATCCGTATTATTGGGGCTTTGCGATGCATTAAAATAGTTGTTTGCATTTACAGGAGAATCAATGCTGATCGGGCCTACTGAGTAATTGAAATCCTCTTTGTATTCAATCGTTGTATCACGGCCCACTGAATCCGTAATTTTGGAGATCAGCTTCTTGTTAATGGAATGACCATCCATATAATAATTCAATGACTCATACTGAAAATTAATAGTGTTGCCATACCGGTCCACGATGCCCAAGATCCGGCCGTCTTCGGCGAAATAGGTATTCTTTCCATCCTTGCCTGTCATCTTGTACTTGGAGGTTCCGTCTGCTTGTCCATTTTGATAAGTGACAGCTTCACGGACTACCACATCTTTCACAGTCTGACCCTCCGGCAAAAATACATAGGCTCCATCTTGATTAGCAGGCTTAAGGCGATATACATCACCGCTGTCTGTATGCAAAAACTTATGGCTGGAGCCGTCCGAATTCACCTTCACTTCAATATTCGGGAAGGAGAAGCGCATCCCCATGCCGAGGTTATATCTATCCTCATAGAAGGAGGAGGTTTTGGCATAAGAGAAGGCTCTGTCTACCCAGGCTCCGTCTACATAATTCACTTCCATCTCTTGCACATTCGCTGTTTCATTCTTATAAATTCGTTTGAATTCAAGATCCAATCCGTTCTTGCCAGGCAGAACATAGTCCGTCTGAGTGATGGTTAGTGAACCACTCTGAGGGCTAATTTCGTCAACCGTTTCATTGGTTCTTAAATATGCCGGTGAGAGCATAGTGTTATACTTTTGTTTCGGCCCTACCAGATTGTTAAGTTGATCCTGTAAGGTCTCAGCACTTGCTGCCGGTAAGAAAAACATCATCAAGATAAAAGAAGCCAATGATATTCGGATACATGCTTTCTTCACAAAGCTACCCCCGTCTGCCTTTTTAATTATTCTCCGTACTTTTCCGTATAACTTTGGGCCATGATTATTTCATCTGCAATTCCTTGCGCGACTTTGGTAACTACAACTTTGGCAGACTCTCCAAGCTTCTGTGCCAATACAAAAGCATGTGTAACCTGCTGATCGGAAAGCTTGCTGTCCCCAGTATACTTACGAACTTCTTCCTCTGTTATCCGAACTCTTGGAAACGGATTTCCGCTGTACAATACCTTTTCCTGTTCAAAAACACTGTTCCATTTACCACTTTTCAGCTTCGCATTCAGTAAATCTCCAAACAGCTTGCCGGTTACGAAAGATAGTCTGTCAGCAATCATAATATCGTCTGAAGTCGCTCCTTGCACCTGCATTAGAAGTTCAAGCTCTTCTGATTCGAAGGATCTGGGGATAAAATCTTTATGTGTCTCACGGTATTGTGTGAAAAGCGCCTCCCAGGTCTTGCCTGTATTTCTGGCCTCCAGCATAGCAGTCCACTCATTCACATTACCGAAATTGTGGTATAAGAAGTCATAAGCGGTCAAAACAGCTGCACGGCTATAACCGCCAGCAACCAGTTGATCAATCTGCTTACGGTATGTCTCTTGAACACTGAATTCTTTCAGGAACTGATCATATGAACTCCGAACTACTTCAGACTGTACAGGTCCAGTATTCGTTTCCGGACTTTCTTCAGTCTCCGCCTTAGGAGTAACGGCCACCTTGGCATAGGCGAATACTCCTGCCTGGAACACCAAAACCAGAATGATGATTAAAGCTGAAGCTTGAATGACCTTGCGTTTGTTCATTCCTCTTAACTCCTCTATTTGTAATTAGGGTTCATCGCCTGAATCTCTTGTCTGACCGATTCACCCGGATTCTCCGGTCTTACATCCTGCACCGTAGGCGGATTAATATCCGGAATCAGTGACTCCTTGTCTTCAGTTACCATATTGCTGGGGTCATAGTCCTTCTCTGCAACTTTAAGATCAGGTGCTTCATTCCCCTGCTGTAATTGCTCTAGCATCCGCTTCTCCAGAGCGTCCAGTGTTACAATCTCACTCTCTTTGAGTGTGATCGTTTGCTGCTCTTTATTTTCCTGATACGTTTTGGGATCAGTGATATAGTCCTTGAGATTCAGCCCAATCTGAAGCGACAATAAATATTCATTCATTACGGCTTCCATGGAACCGAATTCCTGCTGCAAGGTAAGAAGGAGAGTAACAGCCTCTCCCTCATTAAATTGCTCGTTAATCGTTACATACGCAGACTGTAAATCCTCCTCAGCCGAACCGGATGGATCTGGGGATGCTTCCGGCTTCTCCACCATAGACTCTGCACTGCTGACAACTTCTTTTAACTGTTGCATAGTTCTCTCTGTCAGCATTTTAGCTTCCATGATCTCGTCATCCTGGAAGCCCTTCTGACGAAGCTCCTTAAGTAATTCCTCACCTAGACCCGCCTCATGCAGCAGATTTGAACGCCCCTGCTTGTCTTCAGTATTGTTCTCCGGAAGCTGCTGCTTTAAAGTCTCCGTAATTTCATTCCATGAAGAACCTGATTTTTTCATGGCTAGAATTTGTTTTGCTGCAACTCCGCTAAGGTTAGAGAGCTCTGCAGCCGTCTGCTCATCTAGTTGCTGCGAAGACTCTTGTACTGCTGACTCTCGGCTAAGCCTTGGAAAGGTCACAATGGCTGCTTCAGCCAGCAACACCACTATGATTGCTATGGATATATATCTGTATGTTCGCTTACGGATCATTACCATTCTCCTTCAATATCATCAATCTACAGTAATTTTTACGTTACTATCTCCAGTTATTTTTGACTTGAACGTGAGCGTAGTTATCTCTCCAGACCAAGAGGTTCCGGGGACAACATTCTGGTCGATCGAAAACGTGATTTTCCCGGCAGTATAAGTTGCAGTCAAGTTAGAACCGGCAATCCTGCCATTAGAGAGATCACTGGCCGGAGTGAAATCATATAAGTCGATCAATTCAAGCTCATCGGGATTATAGGTCACTACAAACTCCAGTTCACTGAAATCCTGTACATTCTGAGCCAGCAAAGTCAGACTAGCTTCCTTATCCTTCTTCACTTTAAGAACGTAATCCGGACTGGTGGTACTCTTCTGCAGGGAAGGGCTCCATGCAGTCACCCCTGTAGTATTCTTCGCTCTTACCCGGTACGTATGAGCGGTTCCTGAAGCAAGCTCGTTATGCAGATAGGTGATATTGTTGCCGACATCGATCGTCTTCCCGTCTACTTCAAGCTGATAGCCATTAGCCCCCTCCATCTTCTCCCAGCGCAATTCAATCGAATTATTTTGGGCAAAGCCCTCTATCTTGGAAGGGGAGTCAGGCAGGTTAGGGAGAGTAGAGAGCGCCAATACGGCCACCCAGTCTCCACGCTCAGTGCCTTGCTTCACTCTGATTTTATAGAGATGGTACTCTTCTGCTTGCAGACCGGTATGATTGTAAATGGTATCCGCACCGTTATCCAATACTTTGCCATCCACTTCTATTTCATATCGTGCATTCGCTGCAACAGTATCCCACGACAGGGTAATCGACTTGTTTGTCACTACCGCTACTACATTTGTTAAGGATTCTGTGTTTATTCCTGCAGGCATGGTAGCCATGGTTATCGGTTTCGACCATTCACTTGTTCCGCTAATATTAGCGGCTCTGATTCTATACGTATGCTTGGAATCTGCAGCGAGCTGGTCATGCACGAACAGGTTATCCTTTACAGTGATTATAGTTCCGCCATCCACTTCAATATCGTAACTATCCGTATGAGGAACGGTGCGCCACGATGCAGTAATCTGACTCTCATCCGCGGTCGTCATTATGTTCGTGGGCACATCCGGTATTTCCGGATGAGTGGTTACATCCAGAGGAGAGCTCCATTTACTTTTCCCGCCTATATTAACTGCGCGAATTCTATAGGTATGACCGCTAAGTGCATCTAATCCTTCATGGGTATAGCTGGTCAATTGTTTGTTGTCGATAATTAGCCCGTCCACTTCAATCTCGTAGCCGCTGGCCCGTTCCATCTCATCCCACTTCACAGTTACCGTATGAATATCCTGCACTGCTGATATCTTCGTGGGAGTCTCTGGCGGATTAGGCCATGTCTGCTGTACGGCAGGTACGCTCCATTCACTCACTCCTCCTAAGTTACCTGCTCTTACACGATAGGTATGATCCGTTGAAGCTTCCAGATCTTTGTGCGTGAAGGAGTTGAGGGTGCCGTTGTCTGTCACAACTCCATCGGCTTCCACTTCATACCGCGTAGCATGAGGAACTAAATCCCAGGTCAATGAAATGAACTTCTGCGAAGGAACCGTCAATAAATTGACAGGAGAAGCCGGCGGTTCGGGCAGTGTCATCTGAGTAAAAGCCTGACTCCAGCTACTCGTACCTCCTGAATTGATAATTCTAACTCGATAGGTGTGCTGAGTATTCGGTAATAATCCATTGTGAGTATAAGAAGTGGAGGCTCCATTATTGATAATTGCTCCCCCTGCCTCTACCTCATAACCTAATGCACCTGCTGATGGGGACCATGTTAGCTTAATCCATTGCTGTGAAGCTTCCGCAGTAATCCCTTCAGGTGCAGCGGCTAATGTAGTTCCGCTTGCCGGACCTCCGAACGCTGTCTCTAGCCCTTCATTATTCCTTGCCTTCACCTGGAAGGAGTATGAAGTATTTGCTGTTAATCCGTTAATCACCACGGTCTTGCCAGACGGGGTAATCCATACAGGTGAAGAGGTGAGCGTACCGGATGAATTAACATAAGCAGTACCCATCTGAATTAAATATTGGGTTGAAGCGGCATTCTGATCATGAAGCTGCATTACTAGCGAGGTTTCACCATTTTGCTGAAGAGATAGTGATGGAACCTGTGCTCTCGTATAGACATTTTGCTCATGGACTGCGATATTCCCTACTTTATCTCTCGCTTCAATCTTCGTATACAATGCGGTATTGGAGGTTAATCCTGTTGCCGTAAAGCTTGGATTTGTGGTCCAGCCGCTCGACTGACTTCCCACTGTGTAACGATAAGGTACGTTATCCAGCCCAGATACAGCATCTGCCGCTGTTCCCGATACTTGAACCTGTGAATCTGAAGAAATAATATTGATATTTCCAATCACAGGTGGTGATTTATCTACAACGATGGTAACCGAATTCTGGGTGGTGACTTTTCCGTCGCTGGCGGTAAAGCGGATGGTATGGCTGCCTTCGTATAGATTTGAAGTGTTTAATACGTTGAATGAAACAGTTTGGCCTGATGTTGTATTCGTTACTGCTTTAACCTCTCGAGGCTCTGTGTCGGAATCTAAATAGTATTTTATTTCAAGTTGATCCCCATTAGGGTCTGCAACTCTAACTAAGGGTATGAAATTGGAGCTTCCACTTATAAATTGATTGCTTGAATTCAAAATATCAAGGGTAGGCTCACTATTCGGAACAAGATCAATTTCAAAATTTCTTCTTCCATAAAATTCTTTATCTCCCTGCCAATTGTATCCATCACTAAAAGTTTTCGAAAAAAACGCACTCCATAATAGTTTTGTTGGAGGTTCATCTAACTCCATTTGAATTGGATTTATAACACCTGTGCTAGCATCAATAATTGCGTCAATAGTACGATAATTACTACTATGGACAGTTTCATAAGAGGCTTTAACCAGTTCATACGATAAATACCCATAACCGTCTTGGTTAGGATGTTTTAATTGCATCCGTGCAAACATATTAATAAATGTAGAAGTGTTATAATACATGGTGTCGGTATTGAGAGACATTTTTAAATTGTATTGAGCCGGAACTACTCTAAGGGACATTTTTTTTGTCAATTTATTATATTGAATATCAGTTATAACTGTCTCTTGAAAATCTCCGGATAACCACCCATGCGCATCATATGTAATAATTTCAGATTTCTCATACCAAGCAGGAATACGCACATCCGCATAGGAAACAATATCAGTATTTGAAGCCTTGACAACTTCATTCCCTGGAAACAATCCCGAAATAAGGATAATTAACATTAATGCCATGAAAATAGTAATAGATTTTAAGAATATATTTTTCATAGTTTTCCACTCTCACCTCTATAAAATCTACTCTATGGTATAGGTTACTTTAGTAAATTGATTCGTCTTCGCATTGAAAATAATAGTGTTCATCGCAGCCTTATTGCTCATTTGTACGCTGAAGACAATTTTCCCCGGTTCAAACTGGATGATATTCACTGGTGTTCCTGCTATACTGCCAGTCTCAAGCTCCATGTCTGGGGTCTCTGCCCGCAGATCCATGACCTCAAGATCATTGGCATTATACGTGACCGTAACTCTGCGCTCAGACTTGTCACTTTTATAAGGGATGATCATTACAAAATTGAGCTGAGTATCCTTTTCCGGCTTGATTGTTACTGCAGGAGTCGTTGTTTTCTTCAAAATCTCTGACCAGTCGCTCGTCGCTCCTGCATTCTTAGCCCGAACGCGATAAGCGTGCATTGTATTGGGCTCAAGTCCGCTGTGTTTGTATTCCAACTGGTTGGAATTTGAAACGACTTGTCCATCTATCTCCAAATCATAGCTGGACGCGTCATTCACGGAATCCCAGGCAAGCTGAACGGAATTCACCGTCACTTCACCTCTAAGATTCTTAGGCACCTCTGGTGCTGTAACACCAGTAACAATGGTAGTCCATTCACTCCAATCGCTGACGGCCTGAGTGTTCTTGGCCCGTATCCGATAATTGTGCTTAGTGTTAGGCAACAAACCGGTATGCGTGAAAGCCATCTTGCTGCCATTGTCAATAATTGTACCGTCCGCTTCAATTTCGTAGCCGGTAGCACCCTTAACTGAATCCCAGGATAATCGGATTTGATTGCTCTTGGTCTCCGTCTTTACATTTCCCGGAATCCCGAGCACTGTTGAAATCGTCAGAGGTTCGCTCCATTCTCCAAGAAAGCTTCCCTGCTTCGCTCTGACCCGATAATTATGCCAGGAATAGGGTTCCAATTCAGTATGCTTATAGGATAACGATTCTTCATTATTCAGAACCTCGCCATCTACCAGGAGATCATAGCCAGTCGCACTCTCTACCTTGTCCCACGTAAGTTCAATACTTGTATTCTTGGCTAATGCCTTCAGATTAGATGGTTTGCCGAAGGTCGTGGTTGCAGTTACGTATCCGCTCCATTCGGCTGCTCCTGCCGCATTAACAGCTCTTACTCTATATTTGTGCGTGGAGAAGGGTGCCAGCTTCTTGTGGATGTAGAGGTTATCCGAAATGTTGCGAATCGTTGTCCCATCCAGTTCAATATCGTAACTCAGGGCACCTGCAACTATGTCCCACGTTATGGTGATTTCGTTGCTATTCGCTGTAGTCTGAATATTATTAGGAACTCCCGCATGAGTAGAATAAACAATTGTTTGGGTCCAGCTTCCGACTCTGTTCTCATTCTTGGCCCGCACTCTGTAGGTATGCTCTGAATTCAACGGGAGCTGTGAATGAGTGAATTCAAGCTTCATTTCATTATCCAGCACGTCCCCATCTACCTCGATGTCATATCCTGTGGCCCCGGCCACTTTATCCCAGGTCACATGAACTGAGGTTCCTTCGACTTGCGCTATAAGGTTCTGGGGAACTCCAGGCGAAGTGTACACTGTAATGGGATCGCTCCATTCACTGATTCCATCATCATTCTTAGCACGTACACGATAACTGTGCTCGCTGTTAGATTGCAGGTTGTCATGTATATACGAATGATCCATGATGCTATTACTAAGGGTTCCGTCTATCTCCAAATCATACGAGGCAGCCCCTGATACAGCATCCCAGTTCAGATGAACAGACCGCTCGTCTGCTGTTCCCTGCAGCTTGGAGGGGACTCCAACCAGAGTAGTCTTCGTAACCACTTCGCTCCATGCTCCTGCTCCGCTGCTGTTCACCGCCCGGATACGGAATACTTTGGGCATGTTCGGATTCAGATCATTCTCCTGGTAAGTTAGCACCGGTCCTATATTCTTTGTGCTGTTATTAACCTCTATTTCATAACTGGTGGCCCCGGTTACCGGCTCCCATTCAAGAGTAATCGTATGGCTTGTTGCATTCATTTGAATATTCAGTGGTGCAGCCGGTAAGGTCCAATAAGAAGAAGTTATTGACCACTCCCCTTTGATGTCGCCACTGATTGCCCGAATACGATAGAAATGTTCGGTTCCCGGACTAAGCTCCTCCTTGGTAAAATCAGGTTCACTGCCGAGGACGGTAACCTCCTTATCAAATTCCACCTCATATCCGTCCGCATTGAACAGAGAAGGCCAGCCCAGTGTAATGGCTGAGTCTGTTGCACTTGCATTTACTGCAGGTATAGAAAAAGGTCTTAAAGATACAGAGGGCACCACTTCACGAATCTGCTGCCCGCTCTCCCAGAATAAGCTGGCCTGAGGATTCCCTATATCATTAGCGTATTCCATCTTCAGGTCATATTTTTTACCGGCTTCAAGCTGGATCGTGCCTTGCTCCACATGCTGCTTCGCTGTCCAGGCATCGACCAGGAGCTGATCATTCACCCAAAGTCTGACTCCACCTGACGTTTTAACCGAGAAAGTATATTGGTCAGTATAGTTAGGTTGAATCTGCCCAGTCCATCTAACGGAGAAGCGCTGGTCCGCTATTCCCGGCACACCCAGAACAGGTTGGCCAGCCAAAGAAATAGATTCATCTACTTTCACGGCCTTCTTGCCCGTGAAATCATTATTGCTGTAATACTCAGCCTTAAGGCCTGACAGAACATACTTCAATAATGTACGTCCTGCTTGCTCATTCCCCGTGTGAATTACAGGTCTTTGATTCGAGATGACATTACCGCCAACTGCAAATAATCCGCCTGTGTTGATATTCAAATGATTATTTATACTGACATTGTCCCGGACGAATAGATCTCCCTGGGCTACATTAAGTTCTGCCCTTGAGTTATTGGATACCACTTCTCCTACAGACATTTCCTCATCAACATTCATAGTTACCAGAGTATTGATGTTCATGTTGCCCTGTACTAATACCCGTTTCGCCGATAGATCCAGAGAGCCGTTGTTGTAAACCAAAGAACCGGCAAACAGCTCATTATCTACATGAACATTAGAGTTATTATTTAGATGCACGGTTCCCTGTACCCATAGGTCACCAAGATTCACATCCTGCGCAGGGTTGATAACATTAACATTCAACTCCGTATTTGCATTTAATCCTCCATGAAGGATTAACGATCCGTAAACTGTTATATTCAGACTCCGGTTCGTATTGATGCCATCTGCGATTAAGATGACAGGCTGTTCTTCACTTCCGAACGTAACACTCGATTCTAGATTCATCTGCCCAACTGCTATTATTGCAGGCTTGTTGCTGTTTGAGCGGATAGAGCTTTGAATCGTTTCAATATCAGCATTTCTTATTGCCACTGCATTTTTGCTAACCTGCTGTATTTGTTGTCCGATGGATTCTATTTGTTCGCGGATATGCCGGGAGATCTCTCCCTGCAGACCATTTACCCTGATAAACGGCGGAGCGTTATGTATATTGGTCATACTTCCAGACAGAAGAACTTTGTCTCCGGCAACCTTATTGGGTTCAAAAGGCAGGCGGATTTGAGGCGGGATCAAAGTGGGAGTGTATGTATTCACCAATGAAATATCTATGCTATTTAGAGCAGTCTCAATTCCAGTAGCATTGATTTGACTTAAAGTCAGTCTTCCATCTTCAACAGCAACCTTCTTCTTGATCGTTTTATACTGCCCTGCTTCAAGAGACAGTCCCTCCATCAATTTGACATTCTCTACGGCAAGTGAATTGTTGCTGCTGTATACAGAGTCACCTACGGTTACTGAGACTTCATAAGTACCATTGTCTAGCGCAATTTCCCACTTCCCATCCGGATGGATTCGTGTCAGGCTGCTTATGCTGGAGTCGTCGTATGTATCTCTTGAGACGGTTGCATCAGTATGATCTATGTTCCAGCCGTAGGAGTATTGGTTTTTGACGCTAAAAACGGCTCCAGAATCTGCAAGCTCCCCTTCCTGTACGGGAGTTTCAGCGGGCTGAAACCGGATTTTGAGCATACTGTCCTGTGCGGAAATTTTCATCCCTGAGAATTCCATAAAAGGGGCGAGAAATTGAGCCAGAATAATAAAACACAGTACCTTACATATCAAGCTTTTCCTATTTGTCATAAAAGACCTCCGCTCAATTAAAAAATCATTTAAAAAAGGGCGCAAAAAAACCACCGGAAAGAGCGGCCCGGCTGCCATTCACAGAGGGGTGTCCCCCTCCCTGTGATAAGGCCCGTGGCTTTGCGTCCCTGACTTTCGTACAGGTTTGCCTTTTTAGTTCTAATGGTTAATTCAAGAGAAATCATGTGTAATTCAATTCAATTACAATC
This sequence comes from Paenibacillus sp. FSL R7-0333, assembly GCF_038000365.1. NCBI lineage: Bacteria > Bacillati > Bacillota > Bacilli > Caryophanales > Paenibacillaceae > Paenibacillus > Paenibacillus sp. FSL R7-0333. The sequence continues at coordinate 1,760,227 of NZ_JBBOBZ010000001.1, read as the reverse complement.
TGTACTTACCTTGGCAATAATACCCTATATTTGAATCATATAATATTGTTATTTTTGTGAACATTCCAATTCAGCAACCCCCGCACCACCACCCAGCTCCCCAGCGGCGCGGCACCCAGCAGCAGCATGAGCAGAGTAATCGTCTGCGGGGACTGGTCCAGCGACAGTACGGCGATGAAGATCAGCAGGCCGAGGAGGCGGCCGCTCATCAGGCTAAGCTCCCTGAGCACTACCAGCTCCACACGTTTGCCGGCGCTCTCCTCGGACAAGCCCATCAGGTCGAAGCTGGTGGACAGCATCGGCAGCATATAGAGCGGCAGGCAGAGCGAGGTCCCGATTCCCATGATTAGTAGGGTGGTAAAGTTCACCTTCCACAGCAGCGGAAGCAGGAAGGCGATGAGCAGCAGACTGCCTGCCAGCATACCGCCGAGCCGGGCACGGGGCTTGAACCATCTGCCGGCCGCATAATAGCTGATCAGGGAGACGGCGGAGGTCAGCAGGGCGAACTGTCCCAGCTTGCTCTCCTCCTGTGCTGCAATATAAACGAGCAGACCGATGAGGAAGGAGAATACGCCTTCCCGGATGCCCTGGAACACTAGCGCTGCCGCCACTGGACGCCAAGAGCTGCGTCTGCGGGTAAGCTCGCGCCAGGGCTCCAGCCAGAGATAGGCTTCGCCGAGCGGCCGCTTGCGCAGGCCGAAGCTGAGCACAGCAGCAACCCCATAGATACAGAGCGACAGTATGAATACCATGCGGTAGCCTTGTCCGCCTTGCCAACGGGAGATCATCCAGCCGGAGACCCAGGGTCCGGCTATTCCCGTCAGGGAACCGAGCAGGCCCATCCACCCGTTATAGTAATCGCGGTTCTTGGCATCCGTAATCTCGAAGAAAACAATATTGAACGCCAGCCAGTACAGCCCGATGGATAGCCCGAGGACCCCGCCCAGCGGCCAAATGTAATGAATCGCGTCGCCCCGCAGCCACAGCACCAGCAAATAAAAAAAGCCCGATACGGCAATTCCCAGCCGTAGGGCATTCATTTTGTTACGCTCTTTCACCCACTTGCCGCCCAGCCAAAAGCTGAGACCCACGGCAAGCTGCTGGGCCACGGTGAACCAGCCGATCATGGCGAAGTTCTGCCGGCTTTTCCACAGATATACGTTGAGGAACGTTCCTGCAAGCACTGTAGCCAGAAGGTATAGCCCGCCTACAGCCAGAAGCAGCGCCGCTTGTCCCCGTTCTGAACCTCTCATGCTTAACCCTCCCTGCTCGTCCTTAGACACTTCATCTTTCAATATCATGTCCAGACGGCAGGGAAAGCATGAATCCGATCTTTATTCGGCTGAGGTGCTGAGATTGCGGACAAGCTGGATGCGGTCTTCCTGCGCCAGGCTGTGCTGCACATGGAAGCAGGAAGGACAGACGTACAGATTCAGCGCAAAAGGAGGCTTCAGCACAGCTGCACCGCCTAGCGCTTCCGGCGTTGCCGGGGTGAACCCGTCCACCTGCTGCGTACCGGAGTGAAGCATCAGCTCATGGCATTGCGGACATTCCGGCGCTTCCAGCTGGGCAGCCAGAATAGCGGAGACCTTGTCCTCATAACGTTTCAGATCATAGTCATCGCCGAACTGGCCCAGCGTACCCCATACAGGCACCACGCTATCCTTGTCGTCGTCATCCCACAAATTATCGTCGCTGATCTCTTCCTCCCCGGAAGCTTCCTGTGTATCCGGCTCTTCATCCTCCAGATCCTCTGCACCTATCGTCACTGTGCGGTAGCCGCTCAGCTCGTTGTTGCAATGAGGACAGGTATCCTCGGGGCCAAACTCCTCATCCCATACAATCTCGGTATGGCACCATGGGCAAACTGTTGTCTCCATCTGTATAATCTCCTTCGTTACTCTCATTCAATTCAATTCACCATTAAATATATAATGCCGGCCGCTAGAAAAGCCAGGGCGGAAATAAACAAAATCCGAACCAGAATCTTCATCATTCCTGCCCCCTATTCAGAATATGGCCGCGCCGATAACATAGGACAAGGATATGGAGAGCAGCATAGCTGTCAGTCCTACGGCCCGGTTATCCGCAGCAATCTCTTCATCAATTGAAAAGACCGGAGTAAAAAACTCGAACAGGAAGTAAGCCAGCAGCAGCAGCAAAAAGCCTACAACCGACCATTTCATCGTCTCATAGATGGATGCCCCCGCTTCAATGCTGAAGCGTAAGATGTTGCAGATTCCGAAGATTTTGCCTCCGGTTGCCATGGCTACGGCCACATTCCCCTTGCGGATCTCTTCCCAGCAGTTGTATTTCGTCACCATTTCGAAGAAGGACAGGAATACGACCAGCCCCAATATGGCGACAGTGAAGTAGCCTAGCAGCGCCCCCAGCGGATGTTCCAGCAAAAGATCAATATTATCCTGCACACTTTTCCCTCTTCCCTGCCGGACTATGGGCGCTACTCCAGTTCAGCTACCGTCACACCCGCGCCGCCTTCATTGTAGTTCCCGAGCCGATAGCTTTTGACATGCTTGTGCTTGCGGAGGTATTCCTGTATTCCTGTCCGCAGGACTCCCGTCCCCTTGCCGTGGATAATAGAGATCTGCCCCAAATTGCCGAGAAAAGCTTCGTCGATGAAGCGGTCCGTCTCCATTATCGCCTCCTCCAGGTTCGCTCCGCGCAAATCAAGCTCATTACGGATATTCTCATCGCGTGTACGCTTGACCGTTGTCGCCCTGCGCAGAGCCGGCGGAGGAGCATCCGGTGCGGAAGCCAGGAACTCCAGATCACTCAGATTGACCTTCATCTTCATGATGCCGAACTGTACAACAGCTTCCTTGGTGCCGCTCAGCTCAACCACAAGGCCCTTCTGATTCACATTCGCTACCTTAACTTCATCCCCTTGCTGAATCTTGCGCGGCGCCTTGACCGTGCTGCGCGGCACAGCCTTCTTACGCGGGGCAGGCTCTGCTTCATCCAGCCGGCGGCGCGCTTCGATCAGCTTATGCTCCTTGACGGACGCGCCTTCCTCCAGCGCCAGGCGGCGGAGGTCACTGATAATCTCCTCAGCTTCCTTGCGCGCCTTGGCCAGAAGATCGCTGGCATCCTTCTCTGCCTTCTCCAGACGTTTGTCGCGTGAGCCTTCGAGCTTCTCCAGCTCCTGCTGCTGCCGCTTGCGGAATTCCTCTGCTTCGCGACGAATCTCTTCCGCCCGTAAGCGTTCGTTCTCCGCAGTGAGGCGGTTCTCCTCAAGGGACGCAATCATATGCTCTACGCGCATATCTTCTTCCTTCACTTCACCGCGCGCATGCTCAAGGATCGCACTTGGCATCCCGAGGCGTTCAGCAATAGCGAACGCATTGCTTCGTCCAGGAACACCGACCAGCAGCCGGTAAGTAGGACTCAGGCTCTGCACATCGAATTCCATACTGGCGTTAATAACGCCTGCCCGTTCATAAGCGTATGCCTTCAATTCACTGTAATGTGTAGTAGCAACCATCCGGGATTCCGTCCGGTGAATATTCTCCAGAATCGCTATCGCGAGCGCAGAGCCTTCAGCCGGATCTGTTCCTGCCCCGACCTCATCGAGCAGAATCAGACTCTTCGGTGTCATCCTCTTCAGAATGGATATAATATTCGTCATATGGCTGGAGAAGGTACTGAGGCTCTGCTCAATGCTCTGCTCATCGCCGATGTCAGCGTAGATCGCATCGAAGACGCACAGCTGGCTGCCTTCCTCGGCCGGAATGAAGAGACCGGACATGGCCATCAGGCTGAGCAGGCCGATCGTCTTCAGGGTCACAGTCTTTCCGCCCGTATTCGGTCCAGTCACGATGATGGAGCGGTAATCATTGCCCAGTTCCACATCCAGCGGCACAACCTGCTCGGCGGGAATGAGCGGATGGCGGCCCTTGCGCAGGCGCAGGTATCCGCGGTCATTCATCCGCGGCTGGGTAGCCTTCAGGTCGCGTGCGAGCCGCGCCTTGGCGAAGATGAAGTCCAGCTCGCCGAGAATGTCGATATCATAAGCCATCTCCTCGGCAATATCGCCTACCAGCGCAGTCAGCCGGTGCAGGATGATCTCGATCTCGCGTTCTTCGCGCAGCCGCGTCTCCCGCAGCTTGTTGTTCATCGCCACAATGGATTCCGGCTCGATGAACAGCGTGGCTCCTGAGCCCGACTGGTCGTGCACAATACCGCCGAAGTGGGCGCGGTACTCCGCCTTGACCGGAATAACGAACCGGTCACCACGGATCGTCACGAGCTGATCCTGCAGCATCTTCGAGACCGAAGACGAGCGGATCATCGAATCCAGCTTCTCACGGATGCGCGTCTCTCCCCCGCGCAGCTCGCGGCGGATGGCGGCAAGCTCCGTGCTCGCCGAATCCATTACATCGGCGTTCTCGTCAATACACATGCGGATGGCATCCTCTACATGCTTCTGCTCCGACAGCAGATCACTCTGCGCGAAGAGGGCAGGAATGCTCTCATCGTCATGCATGGCATTCAGGAACCGCTTGACCCGGCGGGCCCCGCCAATTGTGTTACCTACCGCAAGCAGTTCTGCTGTGCCCAGCATTCCGCCAATTGATGCACGCTTCAGCGCAGGACGGATATCGGTCACGCCGCCGAAAGAAGGAATTCCCTTCAACCGGTCCACATTTACCGCCTCATCCGTAGCCTGCAGGAGCTTCTTCACCCCTTCGAAATCACCGGAAGGCTTCAGGAGCTCGGCGGTCAGCCGTCCCATCGGCGTCTGCGTATACTGCATCAATTTATTTAAAATCTTGCGATATTCAAGCGTATGCAAAATTTTGTCGTCCAATTACTGTCACAGCTCCCTTCATAGATGGAACCATTATACCTAATTTAGCCCATTTTCGCTATTTGGGTATGATTTCTGGGCATAGAAAACCGGCTTCGGGCCACAATAACAACGCACATATCCTTAAGCGAACGCCAAAGGAGGTTAGTTCATTGAGATTCTTAGCTCATGTAGTACGGTTCATAGTCGCTGCAATCGTGCTGATGGTGGTCGGATGGATTGTTCCGCAGTTCACAGTCGGGGGGTTCTGGAGCGCATTCATGCTTGCTCTGGTGATCGCTCTGCTCGGCTGGGTCGTTGAAGGCATTTTCGGCAAAAAAACCACGCCCTTCGGCCGCGGTATCGTCGGCTTCCTGGTCAGCGCCCTGGTCATCTGGATTGCCCAGTTTGTCGTCAGCGGTGTCAGTGTCTCGGTGCTTGGTGCCCTGCTTGCCGCACTGGTCATCGGGATCATTGATCTGTTCCTGCCGGTATCCACTCCGTTTGAAGCAGGCAAATAACGGCGCAAGGCACATGCAGACAATGAAACCCCCAGCTCCCGGTCTATATCGGAATTTGGGGGTTTTCTGTAAGTTTATGCACTTCACCGGAAGTGACCGCGGAGGTCACCACAGCATTTTTCCCGCCGCGCTTGGCCGTATATAGCGAATCGTCTGTCTTGCGGAACAGCAGCTCCTTGCCGTCTCCAAGATGGTAGTGACACAGTCCGATGCTGACCGTAATGGGCTTGTTCCCGGCATACGGATGGCACATGGCAGCAATGCTGATACGCATTTGTTCGACAGCAGCGTAGGCTTCCTGGAAGCTTTTATCCGTAAAAATCACTGCGAATTCTTCCCCGCCATACCTTGCCGCAAAGTCATTCAACCCGATCAGGCTGCCCATCTTGGCAGCCACCTCTTTCAGCACAAGATCGCCCACCCAGTGTCCGTATCTGTCATTGACCTGCTTGAAATTGTCGATGTCCAGCAGCGCAAGCTGCAGCCTCAGTCCGTTGCTCTCACACTGCTCCAGCAGCGAATCCAGATATTCATGGAACGTCTTGTGATTATACAGGCCGGTTAACGCATCCATCTTCAGCAGCTTGTCCGATATCGCCCGCTCTACCATTAGCTCCTGCTCCGACTTGGCGAGCTGCTCCAGATATTCGCGTGTCTCGCGGCCACGGAGGATCACCGCCTGCGCCATCAGGGCAAAAACAACATACACACACTCCACCAGCACAAACTCCAGCAGCGGCTTGCCAAGCAGCGGCCGTTCAAGCCCAAAGTATACCCCCGCGTAGAATACAATGCTAAATACTCCAAGCGAGTACAGCAGCCGCTGGTCGAAATAGATGAGGGCCAGCATAAGGGGCATCATCAGCGTCATCTGGGCACCGTCTACATAAGGCTCAAGCACACAATACATCAGATAGGAAACCATGAAGCTGCAGACCACAACCGCCTGCTTATGATAACGGAGCGAGCGCCGCAGCCAGACCTCGGCAGAAGCCATAGTCAGGACAATCATCAGGTTGCAGACTATGAACATATGGCCTTTGCCGGGACTAAAAATCGTCTGCATCTCAGCAGAACGGGAGTACAGCATATACAGGAACTGGGCGAGCAGCAGACAGAGTACGATGATCCAGTAGCCATACAATATTCTCCGGTGCCATCTCTCTGCACTTTGCAACGCGTAATCTATAATGATCTGACTCCCCTGCTTCTAGCCGAATAATATGAAGCTTTAATTATATTAGGCTTAATTATAATTAATTTTAAACTCTTTTGCATCATATTTTTGCAAAATTCGACAAAGTTTGCAGCTGCGGTGAATAGCGGTGGATAGAGTGTTTTTCATAGATTGATCAAGACAACTTGACCGATTTAGGCTATGCTAAGGTCAACTGACCAAGTAGATGAGGAGGATGTATATGATCAGGAAGTCGGCTATTCTTTGTTCTATTATATTTGTGCTTCTGCTAACGGCCTGCGGAGGGAACAGCAGCAATTCTGATAGCGCAAACAACGCAGCTGCCGGGAGCAATCTGACGGCGGAGGAAGAACTCGTAATTACGGCCACCAATTATAGCTTTGACCAGCCGGAATACCATTTGAAGAAGGGCGTCCCTGTCAAAATCATCTTCGAAAATGAGAGCGGCAATCACGGCATACTAATCCCGGAGATGAAGCTGCGGTTGGATGCCAAGAACGCCTCGCAGGTTGTCCTGCCCGAGGAAGCCGGAACCTTCGAGATGACCTGTGCCATCATGTGCGGCTCCGGCCACAGCGCAATGACCGCCAAGATTATTGTGGAATAAAGGGGGGATTAGCAGAGTGGAATAACCCAGCTTCCGGCGGGCTCTGAAGGATTTATCCCTTTCATTTGATCCGTCCACCCGCAATCGGCGGAATCAGAGGGATTTATCCCTTTCATTTCCTCCGTCCGACCACTTTCGGCGAATTCAGAGGGATTTATCCCTTTCATTTCCTTCATTCGCTCGTTTAGCCAACTTTCCAGGGCCTCATGGGCAATTGTGCAGCACTAGTGCACCTCATTGGCTCGTCTGGCCCTCATCTGAGCAATTCAGGTGCACTAGTGCACCTCATTGGCTCGTTTGACCCTCATCTGAGGAATTCAGGTGTACTAGTGCACCTCATTGGCTCGTTTGACCCTCATCTGAGCAATTCAGGTGTACTAGTGCACCTCATTGGCTCGTTTGACCCTCATCTGAGGAATTCAGGTGTACTAGTGCACCTCATTGGCTCGTTCGGCCCTCATTTGAGGAATTCAGGGGCACTAGTGCCAATGTCATTAAGATAAGTTCAAAGATAAGTTTGGAATTAATAAAGAGAATCCAAAACGGTATGGGGGAAACGTCCTATGCCGTTTGTTTTTGGTGTAAGGAAGGAAAAAAGCGCATAGCAAACAAAGCGGATGGAAGATCCACTTAAAAAAATGTTCATGCGAACCGAATTATGCTACTCTGTAGACGAAGCTAATGGCGGATTTGCTACGTATTCTGCGTGTATTCCTTTGCCCAGGACGGGTGAGACGAATCGGCAAAATATTTTTGCGAATCAAAGCTTCCACATCAGGCGGGGGTCCATCGCCCTTGGAGCGCAGGAAATGTCTACAGACGTGAACGGCCACCGTGAAGTTGACTTGGTAGAGGTGCCGTTTATCCTTTTGGGAAATGACTACGTGCGAGGTAATCATTTCAGCGAAATTGTAGAGGATCATTCTTGCGAATATCTCTTGGGTAATGGACTCTTGCTTCTTTGCGTGAAAATGGGTCAGACCGATGGTGTATTTTAAGGCCCGGAAAGAGGTCTCAATCCCCCATCGCAGGTGATACAGTTCCCGGAGTTCATCCGGTGAGAATTCAGCAGCCGGTAGATTGGTAATGACGGTTTCATAATCGCCACTGGGCAGGAGGAAACGAACCACCCGAAAGGAAATCGGGTAAAACAGGTTCTTTTGCATGTCCAGAAAATCAAAGCTAGAGGTGGCCGGAAGAATTTTATAGATTTCGGGGTGATCCCTGAACGCTTTCGTTCGTTTTTTAGTCAGCGTCAGGTGAATCTCCTGATCAAACGCCCCTTCAAAGGTCAAGTGCAAGCCCGAAAGAATGCCATTCGAATGCAAATCCTTGACCCGTATGACGTACTTCCATCCTTTCCGTTCCAGATGCGCGAACGTATTGTAGCTTTCCAATCCTCGATCCGCCAACACAATGACGTTCCCCTGAATAGGGGACCGATCCACCATCGTGGACAGCGCCCTTCCTTCGTTGCGCAGCTTTCGAGGTTGAAGGATGGCGTCCACGTAAAGCCGGTTACAGAGGTCATAAGCAGCGTTCAAGTGCAGAAGGTTAAAGCCTTTCGAGTGGGGCTGACTTTGAGAATAGGTCAACGGGTCCGCAGGATCTGTTGCAATATGCAGATCGGAACCGTCAATGGCCAATAATCGATAGCCTCGATAATCCTTGAATTCCGTATGGGACGCGGTAAAGGTGTGAAACAAAGATTCGACCGCAGACGGCAAAATTTTATTTCTTTGCTGAACAAAAGCAGAAGAAGTTGCGGTGTTAACGTCATAGCCCTGCGATTCCAACAGTTCCTTATAGAGGCTGTTGCCGCCCATAAAGATCAGGGTTTGCATAACCATTTCAAAGGGTAGTTTTTTCGTTCGGGTAAAATCCTTTCCCGGGTTTCTGACGTAAGGCGCGGGGGCAGCCGCCATCTCACGGATGAGAGATGTCAGTCTGTCTTTCAGCGAATTTGCATAAGCATTCATTGGCGTAACCTCCTCGTTTTTTCAAGGGGCTTCGCCACACGTTTTCTACGGATTGTCAAGATTTTTTTGTGCAAAAAAAGAGCAGGCTATCTTTTCGATAACCTGCCTTTTTCTTGTTTTTGGCTCTATATCTTAACTTAATGACATTGGCACTTGTGCACCTCATTGGCTCGTTTGGCCCTCATCCGAGGGATTCAGGGCCACTAGTGCACCTCATTGGCTCGTTTGACCCTCATTCGAGAAATTCAGGGGCACTAGTGCACCTCATTGGCTCGTTTGGTCTGCACCCGGCCCTTTCACCTCTGCGCCAGTACATTGTGTTCGGGTTTTCGCATACATTCGGCCCCGCACCTCCGCGCCAGTACATTGTGTTCGGTTTTTCGCAGCCGCATCTTTTAGTTTCATATACAACACAAATAAGCCGGCCGGGATATTCTCCCTGCCGGCTTATTTACTCTTCATACAAGAGCGGCTGCTACAGCCACTGCTCTTACTTCACACCCTTGCTGCGGCCAGAAATGTCCAGCCAGACGGCGATGACCAGGATCGAGCCTTTGACCACATACTGCCAGAACGACTCCAGTCCCATCAGCGACATGCCGTTATCGAGCGAGGTCATAACCAGCGCACCGATCAGAGCGCCGATGACCGTTCCGGCTCCGCCCATCAGGGAGGTGCCGCCGATGACACAGGCGGCAATGGCGTCCATCTCGGCCATATTGCCTGCGGTAATGGTCGCCGAGGCCAGGCGGGAGGTCAGTACGATGGCGGCAATGGAGCCGAGCAGGCCGCTGAGGATGAAGACCAGCATCGTCTTGCGCTTGATGTTGATCCCGGAGAGCCGCGCAGCCTCAATATTACCGCCGATGGCGTAGATATGGCGGCCGAAGGTCGTCTTGGTGGACAGGAAGTAGAAGATGGCCGCCAGCACTATGACGAAGATGATCGGGAACGGAATCCCTTTGTAATTGTTCATCAAGGCCACGAAGACTACCACGAGCAGGGACAGTCCTGTTACCTTCGCGATATCCATGCCGAGCGGGGCGACGGTGAACCCGTATTTCTTGCGGGAGCGCCGCTTCGTGAACGCGCTATACAGCAGCAGAGCCACCGCGAGCACGCCCAGAATGATTCCGAAGCCTGAGGCAAAATAGGCATTGCCGAGCAGCGCCAGCACCGGATCCGATACCGGAATGGTCATGGATTGAGTCACGCCCATCAGCACCCCGCGGAACACCATCATCCCGCCGAGGGTAACGATGAAGGCGGGAATCATTTTATAGGCGACCAGCCAGCCCTGCACCAGACCCAGCACCGCACCTGCGGCCACGGTACCAAGAATGACCACGATAGCGGGCAGCTCCAGCCAGTTGCTCAGAATCGCCGCCATCCCGCCGGTCAATCCGACAATAGAGCCGACGGACAGATCGATATGGCCCGCCACGATAACCAGCACCATGCCAATGGCGAGTATAGAGGTCACTGACATCTGCGTGAACAGATTGGACAGGTTCCGCGAGGTCAGAAAGGTCGGATTCAGCACGCCGAACAGGACCCAGATCAGAATCAATGCGCCAATCATCGTATAGGCACGCATATCCATTTTGCCGAACAGGGTACGCAAGCGCGATCCTCCGGCGGCCGGAACCGCTTCAGGTTCCTTAAGCTCTTTTTGCAGCTGCATCTCTATCTGCCTCCTGTGGCGGCCAGCATAATATTCTCCTGCGTTGCTTCGCGCCAGTCATATTCCCGTACCAGTTGTCCTTCGCACATCACCAGAATCCGGTCGCTCATCCCCAGCACCTCGGGAAGCTCGGAGGAGATCATTATAATAGCTACGCCCTGCTCCACCAGCTTGTTCATCAGATTATAGATTTCGTACTTAGCCCCTACATCGATGCCCCGGGTGGGTTCGTCCATAATCAGAATCTTGGGGTCACTCATCAGCCATTTGCCGATAACCACCTTCTGCTGGTTCCCCCCGGAGAGTGTGCCTACCAGCGTCTCCAGCGAAGCTGTCTTCGTCTTCAGATCTTTCACGTACTGCTCAGACCACTTGATCTCCTCATTCTCATTGATCACTCCGAGCCTTGAGACCTTACCGAGTGTGGCCAGCGTCGTATTGCGCTTGACATCCATCCCCATGACCAGCCCCTGGCGCTTGCGGTCTTCCGTGACCAGGGCAATCCCGGCCTTGATCGCTTCGGCAATCGAACGGATCTTAACGGCCTTGCCTTCGATCAGAACCGTACCTTCGCTTCTTCCGCCATACGCACCGAACAGGCTGCTGACCAGTTCTGTCCGTCCGGCCCCCATCAGCCCGGCAATGCCCAGAATTTCGCCTTGACGGAGCGTAAATCCAATATCCCGAAGCACCTTCTGTTGACGCTTCTCCGGGTGCCAGACATTATAGTCTGCGACCTCAAGCACCTTGTCTCCGGGGGAATGCGGGACGCGCGGATAGCGCTCGGTCAGCTCACGGCCGACCATCAGCGATACCACCTGGTCGTCGTTCGTCGCCTGGCGCTCCAGCGTTGCCACCGTCCGCCCGTCGCGCAGCACGGTAATCGAATCGGCCAGTGCGAACACCTCGGGCATTTTGTGGGAGATATAGACACAGGTAACCCCTTCACGCCGCAGCTGGTTCAGGATGCCCATCAGGATGGACACCTCACTCTCGGTCAGCGCCGCTGTCGGTTCATCCAGAATGAGAATCCGGGTATGCTTGGAGAGCGCCTTGGCGATCTCTACGAGCTGCTGCTGGCCGATGCCCAGATTGCCGATCTTCGTATCCGGCGACAGGTTCAGCCCTACCTTCTTCAGCCACAGCGAAGCCTGATGGTACAGCTCATTCCACTGGATGGCCCCGCGCTTCACCGGCTCTGCCCCCAGGAAAATATTCTCGCCGACCGTCATCTCCTTCACGAGCGCCAGCTCCTGATGGATAATCGCAATACCGGCCTGCTCGGCATCGGTAATTTGATGGAATGACTTCTTCTCCCCGCCGATGCGGATTTCGCCTTCATAGGTCCCCGCAGGGTACAGTCCGCTCAGCACCTTCATCAGCGTGGATTTGCCTGCGCCGTTCTCCCCGCACAAGGCGTGAATCTCTCCTTGCTTCACCTTGAAGTTCACATGGTCCAGCGCCTTCACGCCGGGGAAGCTCTTGCTGATCTCTACCATTTCAAGTACATCCATGCCTGCCGTTCCTCCTTCCCGCCCTCAAGCAGCAAGCAGATGCGGGTTCGCCACTGGCGCCGCATCTGCTTGCCGTACAGGCTGCCCTTATTGTTTCGGCCACTGGTCCTTCGGAACGTTCTTATACACATCCTCCAGCTTGTGGAAGCCGTCCTTGATCAGCACATCCAGGTTATCCTTGTTGACGGCAAGCGGATCAAGCAGCACGGATGGAACATCAATTTTACCGTTGTTAACAGTCTTATCTGTTGAAATGGTCTCACCCTTGGCAGCTGCCACCGCCATTTCCGCCGCCTTCGTGGCAATCGCGTTGATCGGCTTGTAGACCGTCATCAGCTGTGTGCCTTCCGCGATACGCTGTACAGCGGCGAGGTCAGCATCCTGGCCGGATACCGGAATTTTGCCCGCCATGCCCTGCGCCGTAAGCGCCTGGATGGAGCCGCCTGCTGTCCCGTCATTCGCAGCTACCACGCCTTGTACATCGTTATTGTTCGCGGTCAGCGCATTCTCCATATTTTTCAGCGCTTCTTCCGGCTTCCAGTCCTTGGAGAACTGGTCGTAGACGATTTTGATATCGCCCTTCTCTTCCAGCGGCTTCAGAATATTCATCGCGCCTTCCTTGAACATGTGGGCATTGTTATCGGTATCTGCGCCGCCGATGTAGACGATATTGCCCTTAGGAGCCTTGTCGATAACCGCCTGAGCCTGGAATTCACCGACACGCACATTATCGAAGGAGATGTAATAATCCACCTCGGAATTGTTGATCAGCCGGTCATAGGCAATGACCTTGATACCTTCCTTATGCGCCTTATCCACGATGGGAGCTGTAGCCTCCGCATTATGGGCAATGACCACGAGCACATCCACACCCTGGGAGATCAGTTGCTCCGCCTGGCTTAGCTGGGTAGCATCATCCCCGTTCGCGGCCAGCACCTTCACTTCACCGCCAAGCTCCTGTACTTTTGCTGTGAAAATATCCCGGTCCTTCTGCCAGCGCTCCTCCTTCAAGGTATCCATAGACATGCCGATGACAATTTTGTCCCCGTCCTTGGCCGCTCCCGCAGACTCCTTCTTCTCGTTGTCACCGCTTGAGACCACACCGCAGCCCGCCATCGATGCAGCCAGCACCATCGCCGCCAGCCCGAGGGAAACTATTCTTCCGTATTTTCTCACGATTGCTACGCCCCTTTTCGTCAGCCCTATATTTGATTGCGCTTACAAAAAAAGTGTAGCATGGAAAAACCGCCCCGGGAGCAGCGATTCCCTGCACTTATTTGCCCTCCACCCGCATTCTTGGTCTTGCCTGCTGTAATGTAATTCTCCGCCCCGGCTTTCATAGGATAAACCGGGGCAACAGCACAAAAAAGTCCTTGCTGCGCTCAGCAAGGACCCGGCTTCTCCTGCTGCTGGCGGAATTCGCTTGGCGTCATCCCCGCAGCCTTCTTGAAGACCCGGCTGAAATAATTCGGGTCCTTATAGCCTACTTCATAGCAGATTTCCTTCAGGTTCAGCTGATCCTCAGCGATCAGGCGTTTTGCTTCATTCATCCGTAGCCGTGTGACATAGTCGATGAAGGTCTCTCCTTCATGCTGCCGGAATAATTTGCTGAAATAGTGCGGGCTCAGGTTCACATATTCAGCCGTCTGCTCCATGGAGATATCCTCTTTATATTTCTGGCTGATATAGAGCAGCGCCCGCTGATGCACATGGGACCGGTGATGCTCCTGCTCCTCCTCCAGGCCATCGATCAGCCGCTCCAGCCAGGACTCCGCGCTTAGCCGCAGAGCACGCGGATCTTCCGCTGCGTTCAGCGAAGCCAGCAGCTCAGCACCGGCCGTGGAGTGAACGCCTCTGGCCAGGAACAGCAGCAGGCCGGTTACCTCCCCACGCACGGCGGACAGCGGCTGGTCCCCCCCTTGCTTGAAGGAGTCATACAGCAGGCTGAAGCGCTGGGCGGCCTCCTGCTTGCTGCGCTGGAGCAGGGCGGTAAGCAGCTTCTTCTCTTCATCCAGAGAGACCGCCGTCTGCCCCGAGCTCTGGATCATATCATCATAATGATGCACACCGAATGAATGCTGGTGGTCCGCACATACCCGGACGGCTTCGCGGTAGGAACGGCTAAGCCCGTCCCAGCCTTCACGGATCGAGCCGATCCCGATGCCAAGGGGCAGGCCGAAGCGCTCCCTGGTATAGGTGCGGAGCCGCTCTCCCCAGTCCAGCGAGCTGACGCGCTGGGAATATCCGGTCCTCCCCGGCGGCAAAGGAATGAACAGCGCCAGCTGATGCCCGGCCAGCGGTCCGGCGAGGCAGCCCAGTCCTGTTTTGGCAAACTGCTTGACCGCCTCATAGATCTCCCGCTTGGACTGCCGGAACGTCTCCCAGCCGCTCTCCCCGTGCCGGGGGAACGACAGGACCATCGCGTAGCCCTTGCTGAAATGCAGCTCCAGCAGCCCGGCCAGCTGCTCCGGCTCCAGATCCTGCACATGCTCCAGCATGAGCATCAGGGTCAGCTCATTCTCGGCCAGCGGCAGCAGATGGGCCAGCTTTTCCTGCAGCTCCAGCTGTTCATTCCTGCGCCGCCGCTCCTCCCCGATGACCGCCATCAGCTTCCTCAGCACCTCCGCCACCTCTTCCCGCCGGGCCGGCTTCAGCAGATAGTCGCGGACACCCAGCAGCAGCCCCTCCTTGGCATACGCGAAGTAGTCATGGGCCGTAATCATCACAATCTGCGCCGACGGAAGCTTCTCCCGAATCTGCCGCACCGCCTCCAGCCCCTGAATCCCGGGCATCTTAATATCCATGAAAATCATATCCGGCCGGTGCTCCTCTGCCAGCTGAATCGCCTTCCGCCCGTTCCCCGCATGCAGGAATTCGAATTTGTCCGGGATCAGATGCCGGATCATCAGCTCCAGCCCCTCCCGCTCCAGTGCTTCATCATCTGCGATCAGCAGCTTGTACATCGTTATCGCTTCCTCCTTCACTTCAGGTGAGTGCCTCTAGGCCGAGGTCCGGAAGGGCAGCCGGAACAGCACCGCCGTCCCCTGCCCTTCACTGCTGTTGATCTCGATGAGCTGCTGGCCGTCGAAGAATAAATGCAGTCTTTTAAAAACATTATGTGTCCCAAGCCCGGTGGACTGGCCCTTGCCGCTGGAATGCGGCGCCTCCTGCTGAATCGATCCCATCAGCCGGGCTACCGTCTCGCGGTTCATACCCGCTCCGTTATCGCTGATCACAATCTCCACCTGCCCGCTGCGGTAACGGATGGACAGCGTAAGTATAGCCCCCTCCTCCATCTGCTCCAGACCGTGAACGAAGGCATTCTCGAAGATCGGCTGCAGCGTCAGACAGGGCACCATCCCGTCCATCGCCTGCTCATCAATCTCCATCTCAAAAGCAATCCGGTCCCGGAAGCGGGCCCGCTGGATGTTGATATACTCGTTCACATGCTCGACCTCCTCGCGCAGCGGAACGGCCTGGTCCAGCTTTTGCAGATTATAGCGGAGCAGACGCGAGACGGACACGGTCAGATCGCTGGTTCTCGCCGCCCCTTCCAGATACGCAAGCTTGGCGATGGAATTCAGTGTGTTGAACAGGAAATGCGGATTGATCTGGCTCTGCAGCATTTTCAGCTCCAGCTCCTTGACCAGCCGGTCCTTCTCCGCACTCTTGATGTTCTCCTTCATCAGCTCCTGGATATTATCGATCATTCCGTTAAAAGCGCGGCACAGTATGCTGATCTCATCGTTATCCGCGCTCTCCGGCGCCTTGGTATCCATCCGTCCCTTCGAGATTTGCTTGGCCGTTGCCACCAGGCGGCGGATCGGTCCGGTAATGCTGCTGGACAGCCAGACCGCCATACAGATGCTAAGCAGCGCCGCGGTGATCACCAGCAGACTACCCATCCGGTTCAGCTTCGCTGTCGTGGACATAATCTCGGCGTAGATCGGCTTATATTGGTCCAGCTCCAAATCGACCAGCTCCTGGGCCTCCTCACGGATGAACCGCTGCGTCTGCTCCGCCTCGATATAGGCACCTGCCAGCGAATTCGCATCCTGTCCGTCAATCTCCGTGATCATCTGGCCCGCCTGCTCGACAAAAGTATCAATAAGGTGGCTGTAGTTCATCAGCGGAAGGCCGCTGCCCCCGATGGTATTCATCCCGTCCAGCCTGCTGCGCAGCTCCAGTACCGCGCCCAGATGCTTCTCCACCTCCGGGAAGCTGTCGGTATCCACCTGCATAATGAAGCGGTTCAAGGAGCGCATATTCTCGCCGACCTCATAGGATACCTCCTTATACAGCATGATCCGGTTCATCATCAGGTGGTAGCTCTCCTGCACATTCTTCCCGCTCTGGAACAGTACGAAGGAGACCGAGCTCATCAGCAGCACCAGCAGCGGAATACAGATCAGCAGCTTCAGGCGGATACTCATAGGCTCTCTCCCTCCTGCACATTAGTCTTATCCAGTACCTTCACTCCGGTATAATACCGGGGCTGTAACTCAGCACCATTGAAATACTCATGGAGCAGCCGGACCGCCATATTCCCCATCAGGTAGGGCTGCTGTGCAACAGTCGCCGTGATCGCTCCCCGGCTGATGGCATCCAGCGTCTCCGCCTGATTATCGAAGCCGATAATGGTCAGCGGACCGCGCTTCAGGCTCCTCGATGCCTGCAAGACTCCCAACGCATCCGTTGAACTGGTGCCGACCATGACATCGATCTCCGGATGATAGCGCAGCATATCTGCCGCCTGCTGGATCGCCTCCATATGCGAGATGTTGGAGCTGCGGACATCGACAATCTCCATGCCGCCGTAGTCCTTTACGATGTTCTTCAGCCCGTCCAGACGCTGAAGCTGGTTCTTGGCCAGCTCGCTGCCGATGATTACGCCTATTTTGCCTTTTCCACCGGTCGTCTTCACTACCATGCGCCCCAGCGCCTCACCGGCAGCTACATTGTCAGTGCCCACATAGGCCAGTCTCCGGCTGGCCGGAGCATCCGTGTCAATCGTGATCACCGGAATCCCCCGGTTCACGGCCTTATCAATCACCGGCGTGAACTTCTCGTCGTTGAGCCCCTGGACGATGATGGCATCCGCTTTAGCGGCAATCGCTTTTTCCAGCAGGCTGATCTGCTCCTCCATGTTATTGCGCACCGGTCCCGTGAATTCGATCTCTATCCCGTATTTCGCTGCGGCCTCTGCGGCCCCCTTCTCGACCATTTCCCAGTACGGGTGATACCGCTCCTGCTCGATCAGCACAATATGATATCCGGGCTTGTCCTGACTGGGCTGGCCGCTTAATTCCTTAACGATATTGCCCATCCGGGCAGAATGATGCGCGAAGCCTATAAACAAATATGACAACAGTATAAAAAGCACAATAACCCCAACGCCGCTGACCCATTTCTTATCCATCCCGTTCACCTCAACCAACATCCTACCCCTGGTTGTAACCGGTTGCAATAGTAATTGTGTTAAGGGTTCATTATGTAGCCGGGAGCGTCAGACTAATGCTTTCTTCGTAGATGTGTTCGAACTCATTTAGCTCACATTTGGTGGATTCAAGGGCACTTGTGCTCTTCATTTACTCATTTAGCTAACTTCTGGTGGATTCAGTAGCACTTGTGCTCTTCATTTGCTCATTTGACTAACTTCTGGTGAATTCAGGGGCACTAATGCTCTTCATTTGCTCATTTGGCTAACTTCTGGTGGATTCAAGGGCACTTGTGCTCTTCATTGCAGCCTGGGCTCGCCAAATGTTGCATTTTTTGCAGGATTCCTACCGGATTGCAGCTTGAGAACACCTAATGTTGCATTTTTTGCAGGAATGTTACCAGTGGAGCGGTCATTGGCTGAAATATGTTGCATTCTAGGCAGTATTTCCCATAATTTGCTGCCTCAGAGGTACGAATGTTGTATTTAGTGCAGGATTGGTGCAATACTTCACTTCAGCCAACTTTAGAGCAGCAGCCCCCCTTGCAGTCCCCCTAAGGAGGAATCCTTCCCCCATCCCTGCACAGCAGAAAAAGCCGTTCTAAGCATTCCTGCTTACAACAGCTCTTCCTGTGATGCATCCGCCATTCAACTGTCCTGTTCGATCAGTTGAATCCATTCATTATATTCACTCTGTAGCTTGGAATATTCCGCCTGCAAGCTGCGATGCTCCTGGGACAGCTTCTCCAGCTCTCCCTGCTGCAGCTCGAACTGGGCCTGAACCAGCCGCAGCTGGCCTTGGACCATCTCATAGCTCTCGCCGATCTCATCCAGCTGCTGCGCCGCCTCAGTACGTGAGCGGCTGACTGCTTCCGCCTGAGCCTCGGCTTCCCCGGCCTCCTGCTGCCAGATCTCAATCTCCTCACGCAGCTGTGCTTCCTGCTCATTCCACTGCTGCTCGCGCTGTTGAAGCTCCTCAACTTTCTGCTTCCAGGTAGCTTCGTACTCCCGGGTCTCACGGAGTGCTTCCTGCTGCTCCGCCGACGCAGCGGCAGCTTCACGGCCTGCCTCGTATAGCTCTTCCATTCGCCGCGCAGCTTCCTCGCCTTCAGCTTCCAGCAGCTCGCAGCGTTCCTTTAACTGCTCCCCGTCCTGCAGAATCTCATCGTACTGGGCGATAAGTTCCTCGTAACGGCCGCGCAGCGCAGCCAGTTCCTTGCGGGCTGCTTCTGCCGCCTCCTGCTGAACAGCAAGCTCCTGCTCCGCTTCGGCACGCAGACGCGCCTCCTGATCAAGCTGCTGAACCATTCCGTCTGCCTGTCCGCGAAGAGTCTCCACTTCGCGCTGCAAGGCTGCCGACTTCTCCCCTTCTTCCAGAAGGTTCATCTCCAGTTCGCTGATATCCTCCATATGCTTGTTCGCACGTTCCTGCCAGGATGCCGCTTCCTCTGCCGTACGGTCGAATTCGACCTGTGTCCGGCTGAGCTGATCTGCGGTCTCCCGCAGCGATGTGCGCAGTGCTGCCGCTTCTTCCTGCGTCAGCTCATAACGCTGGCGCAGCCCTTCCAGTTCATCGTTCAGCAGATTGCCAAGCTCCTTAGTAGTATGCAGCTCCTCCTGCGCTTCACTTAGCTTGCCCTCTACATCCCGAAGTTCGCTGCGGATATCCACCGCCTCGCTCTGTGTAGCCGCAACCTGATTACGCAGCTCATCCAGTTCTTCGTTCAACAGGGTGCCGAGCTCGCTCGCCGTGTGCAGTTCCTCCAACGCAGCGCTTAGCTTGCCCTCTGCGTCCCGCAGTTCGCTGCGGAGCGTTTCGGCCTCGCTTTGCGCAGCTGCAACCTGCTGGCGCAGCCCTTCCAGCTCTTCGTTCAGCAGGGTGCCCAGCTCGTTCGCCGTGCTCAGCTCTTCCAGCGCAGCGCTTAGCTTGTCCTCTGCTTCCCGCAGCCCGCTCCGGAGCGCTTCCGCCTCGCTCTGCGAAGCCGCAGCCTGCTTGCGCACTTCCTCCAGCGCCGCATTCTGCTGCTCTCCTTGCTCAGCGGCAAGCTTCAGCTCTTCGCCAAGCTGCTCCTCCCGCTTCAGCACAGCTTCGTACTGCGCCAGCAGCGTCAGCCGCGCATCGCGTTCACCCTTAAGCCCGGCTTCCGCCGCACGCAGCCGGGACTGGAGCTGCCCGGTTCCGCCGCGCAGCTCGCCAAGCTGCTTCTCCAGCTCCTGAAGCTGCTGCTTGTGCCGGTGCTCCTGCGTCCCCTGGGACTGCCGCAGCTCCTTGTTCTTGGCCAGCTCCTTCTCAAGCGCTTCCCGCTCCCCGGTAAGCTCACTTGTGAGCGCAGCCTTGGTATCAGCCAGCTCCTTGCTTAACGTGGAGCGGATCTCCACGATCTCGCTGCCCATCGACTCCCGGGTCTCATGCAGCTCCTGCTCCAGGGCAGACAACGTCTCTGTCTTCTCGCGGATCAGTGTCTCGCGCAGCTGCTCCAATTCCTGCTGATGGGCAGCCTTCATCTCTTCCAGCTGCTGCAGCCGCATGGCTTCTGCGGCTTCCAGCTCCTGACGCACTGCCTCGCGGCCTGCAGCCTGCTCTGCTTCATGGCCCTCGCGCAGCGCCTTAAGCTCATCCTCGCGTGCCTTCAGCTCCTGCACCAGCTGCTCGCGGCCGGCGGCCGCAGCCTGCTTCTCTTCCTCCAGCAGCTGGGCATGCAGCTGCCTCTCCTGCTCCTGCTGCTCCAGATGCCTGGAGCGTTCTTCTTCGGCAGCGGCAATCAGCCGCGCCGCCTCTTCCTTCGCAGCCGCTTCCAGCTTCTCATATTCTTCCTGCTGTTCACGCTGCGCTTCCTGAAGGCGTGACACCTCCACTCGAAGCTCGGTACGTTCACCGGTCAGCATATTCAGCTCATTCTTGAAATCCTGAACCTGGATTGCCTGCTCTGCCATATGTACAGCTGTAAGCACCGCAATCCGCGGCGTATCCAGTCTGGAATGTGATTTCGATATTGCACGCATATGCTCATCGACATGACGGGCGACTTGTTTCATATATTCTGTGCTGCTTCCTACAAGCTTGTAGGAAGTTCCGTATATCTCCACGGCGACACGGGTCCGGTCCATAGCCACAGTTGTGCCCTCCTTTGTATGTGTGCGGATTCTAAGTTGGTTTCTTTGCTCTTGCTCCTATTGTAGCGTGATTTCCTGACCTTTGGCAAAAGCACGCGTCCATTGCATTTATTTGCATGTTCCTCCGCACTTCACAAGGGTACAGAAAAGCCGCAGGGAATCTCTGTTTCTAAATGGATTCGCTGCGGCTTTGCACAATTCCTGCTATTTTCTTAATTCTGCACCAAAAGTTTGTTCAAGGGCAGAGACCACTTTGTCATGCACTTCCACAACCTCTTCGTCAGTCAGCGTATGCTCGGTATGGCGGTACAGGAGCGACAGGGCAACACTCTTCTTGCCTGCCTCCATCTTGCCTCCTGTGTAGATATCGAATACCTGCACATTTTGCAGCAGAGTGCCACCGTGCTCACGGATCGCCGCGATCAGGTCACCTGCCGGAACCGTATCATCGACTACCACCGCAATGTCCCGCTCCATGCCCGGGAAGCGGTGAAGCTCGCTGTACTGCAGCCCGGCGCGTGCCGCATCATAGAGCGGCTGCAGCAGGACTTCGGATACATAGGTATCCTCCAGATCCATCCGGCGTTGCAGCTCGGGATGAATCTGCCCCATCGAACCGATCTTCACACGGCCCTCTGCCTGAAGCAGATAGATGGAAGCGGAGCGTCCCGGATGATAGCCTTCAGGCGCATCCCCTTCATAGACTACGCGATCCGTAAGGCCCAGATGCGCAAATACAGTCTCCAGCGCACCCTTAAGGTCGAAGAAATCCACCGGCTCGGCAGTCACGTTCCACTGCTTGGCTGCACGCGTTCCGCTCAGCAGCAGCCCCAGCACCGGCAGCTCACTCGGCTGGCGGGTAAGGACTTCTTCCTCCGTGAAGAAGACGTTGCCGATTTCGAATAACGCCAGATCGCCTTGGCGGCGGTTCGTATTGTAGAGGGCAATCTCCAGCAGCTGCGGCAGCAGGCTGGTACGCAGCACGCTGCGCTCCTCGCTCATCGGCATCGCCAGCTTCACTGACTGTTTGCCTTCCGCCAGCATAGGGAAGAGCGTGCTCTGCTCCGGCTGGATGAAGGAATAGCCCATAACCTCCTGATATCCGCCCAGCGAGAGCATGCGGCGCAGCTCGCGGCGCAGAGATTGCTGTCTGGTAAGCGCGCCCGGTGTTGTTGTGCCTTCGATCAGGGTGGTCGGGATGTTGTCGTAGCCGTACAAGCGGGCGATCTCTTCAATCAGATCCACATCCTGCGTAATGTCTCCGCGCCGTGTCGGCACCTCGACCTCGACGATTCCCTGAGCCGCATCACCGCACTTGAAGTGCAGGCGTCCGAACAGGGTTTTCACTTCCAGCAATGACAGATCTGTCCCGAGATAGCGGTTCAGCTTCTCCAGCGATAAGTTCAGCACCTTCTCCTGAGCAGCGGCGCTGCCGGCTTGGACAATCCCTTCATGCACCGTTCCTCCGGCATACCGGGCAATCAGTGCAGCCGCGCGGTTAAGCGCAGGGATGACCGCATTCGGGTCGACTTCCTTCTCGAACCGCTGGGACGCTTCCGAGCGCAGACCGAGCTGACGCGAGGTCTTGCGTACCGTTCCACCATCGAATTTGGCTGATTCCAGTACGATATTAACGGTGTCTGCGGTAACCTCTGTAGACAGTCCGCCTATCACTCCGGCCAGGCCAATTGCGCCTGAGCCGTCGGCAATGACCAGCATCTGCGGTGCAAGCTTGCGCTCTTGTCCGTCAAGGGTAACCAGTCCTTCCCCTTCACGGGCAAACCGTACACCGATGGTTCCGCCCTGGAGCTGCCCGCCGTCAAATGCATGCAGCGGCTGTCCGTATTCCAGCATCACATAGTTGGTGATGTCTACGATATTGTTAATCGGACGTACCCCGGCCGCCATCAGGCGGTTCTGAATCCACAGCGGGGACGGCGCGGTCTTCACTCCGGCAATATAACGCACGGCATAATGGCTGCAGAATGCCTCATCCTCAATCGTAACCGTGATGGAGTCCGCTGCCTTCCCGCCCGTTTCCACAAGCTCTGCCGCCGGATCAGCCAGCTTCAGCTCACGGCCCAGTACCGCACTTACCTCATAAGCGGCACCGATCATGCTCAGGCAGTCGGAACGGTTCGGCGTTAGATCGAAATCAAGAATTTCGTCATTCAGTCCAAGCACCTTGAGAATATCCTGGCCCACCTCGGTCTGTTCCGGCAGCACGAGAATGCCCTCCTGCAGCTCTTTGGGCAGCAGCTTGTCGTTCAGGCCCAGCTCTTTGGCCGAGCAGATCATCCCCTGCGACAGCACGCCGCGCAGCTTGGCTTTTTTGATCTCCAGGCCCGGCAGCTTGGCACCTACCAGCGCGACCGGAACCTTCTGGCCCGCTGCGACATTCTTCGCTCCGCAGACGATCTGCAGATCCTCGCCCTGCCCGGCATCGACAATACAGATATTCAGCTTATCGGCGTCCGGGTGCTTTTCTTTGGATTTCACGTAGCCGGTCACAATCCCGGAGATCCCTTTGTTGCGGCGTTCTACTCCGTCAATCTCAATGCCGGCGGTGGTGATTTTGTCCGCCAAGTCATCTGCGGTCACCCCTTCCAGCGATATATAATCGGCCAGCCAGGCGGTTGATACTTTCATAATCGCACACTTCCTTTTTGTTTCAGATGTATTGATCTCCATGCCGGCCTGCGCCGGGGCGCGGAAGCGGATATAAACAAGCCCACGTCAACTTCGCGCAAAAAAATTCTGCATTGCAGTGTTCCTACAGAGAATATTTGGACTTCCGGCCGCTGTTGTGTTTGGATTTCCTGATTAGAACCGCTTCTCGCGGTAGAAATCCAAACACAAAGGCGGACGCTACCGCTCCTACAGTTCCAAAATTCCCCTCCGGTCCTTCAATCGCAGTCATTTAATTAGCACTGCCGTCATCCCTCCGGCTTAACAATATCCGTCCAACACGCTCCCGCGCACACCCGCCAAATCCCTAAATACCCTTGAACTGCTTCACAAATCCCATATCATTCGTGTAGAAGTAGCGGATGTCATCGATACCGTATTTCAGCATCGCGATCCGCTCAGCGCCCATGCCGAACGCGAAGCCGCTGTAAACTTCCGGATCGTATCCGCCCATCCGCAGCACATTCGGGTGCACCATACCGGCACCGAGAATCTCCAGCCAGCCGCTCTGCTTGCAGAGACGGCAGCCATCGCCGCCGCATTTGAAGCAGCTTACATCCACCTCAACGCTAGGCTCGGTGAACGGGAAGAAGCTGGGGCGCAGACGGATACCCGCGCTAGGGCCGAACATCTCCTTGGTGAACTGCTGCAGGGTACCCTTCAGGTCGCTCATGCGGATATTGCGGCCGATGACCAGGCCTTCAATCTGATGGAACTGGAAGGAGTGGGTCGCATCGTCATCGTCGCGGCGGAAGACTTTGCCGGGACAGATGATTTTGACCGGAGACTCCCCGTTCGCCGCCTGCATGGTACGCACCTGTACCGGCGAGGTCTGGGTACGCATCAGAATATCATCCGTGATATAGAAGGAATCCTGCATGTCCCGGGCCGGATGGTTCTTCGGCAGGTTCAGCGCCTCAAAGTTGTAGTAGTCCGTCTCCACCTCCGGTCCTTCAGCGATCCGGAAGCCCATGCCGATGAAGATATCCTCGATCTCCTGGAGCACCCGGCTCAGCGGATGAATCCCGCCCTGCGGCAGGCCGCGGCCCGGCAGGGTTACATCGACCTTCTCCGCATTCAGGCGGCTCTCTGTCTCCTGCTGCTGGAACAGCTCCTGCTTGGCGCTGATCACCTCTTCAATGGCGCTGCGCACCAGATTGGCCACCTGGCCGATCACCGGACGCTCCTCCGCGCTTAATCCGCCCATACCGCGCAGAACCTCTGTCAGCTCGCCTTTTTTGCCAAGGTATTTGACGCGCAGGTCATTCAGAATCTGCGGATCGTTTACCGCCTGCAGCTTCGTCAGCGCCTCAGCCTTCAGTGCTTCCAATTTGTCTTTCATGGCTTGTACTGCCCCCTCAAATCTCGTATTGTTCAACAAAAAAAGGCCTTTCCTCCCGGTAAAGGGACGAAAAGACCGTGGTACCACCCTTGTTAGACGGCCGTACGCTTCCCTTAAGAGCACTATTCCCTCTTTCGGTGCGGCAAAGACCTGTCTCACTTTATACAGAAATAACGGTCTGCGGCCGGTCCCCCCTACTAGCGCTCTTCAAGCACATTCAGGGAACTGCTCCGGAGTGAACTTCGGCAGCTCTGCTCTCTTAGAAACGCTCTCAATCTGCGGCGCTTCCTCCCTGTAAGCCAGGCACTGCGTACTCTTCTCCATCATTGCATGTATGCGGATTATAACCTCTGCACTTCGATCCTCCACTTGGGAAGATATGCCCATCTATTATATGCAAAAACAGCCAGTTTGACAAGCCGCATAAATTCCGCTTATTTTTTATCTTTTTTTAAGCTCCCTTTAAGCTTCAGCACGGTTTGACGGCTTTTTTTTCAGCGGACATTCAGTCAATGTTGATATTTTCCCTTAAGAGATCACACAAGGAGGAAATTACATGCTTACACGAAAAAAAGCATTTGTTCTGCTGCTGCTCAGCACATTTGCCGCAAGTCAAACCGCAGGAAGCCCGGGAACCGCGGCCTATGCCGCTTCATCCGGTTCAACGGCTGCCACAGCAGCAAGCGCGGTCACGGAAGTCTCCACACTTAACGGTCTAAGTGCGCTCAAGCTCGGCACCGCGCTTCAGGTGAAGCTGAGCCATGTAGGGATTCAGAGCCAAACCGGCGGTAATATTCTCACCTACACGCTTACCTATACCAACACCGCCGGCAGCAGCGTCAATCTGGCAGACTATTTCTCCAAAATTATAACTGCGGGCGGCAGCATCATTAAGGGAATTCCGGTCAGCGCAGACAGTGCGGTCAAGAAAATCCCTGCTAAACAAAGCACCAGTCTTACATACTATGCGAATATTGGAACCGCCGCCTCAGTCAAAGGACTCAAAATCAACATCTACGGCTGGAATTTCAGCGCCGCTAATTATGAACAGCGTATAGGCACGTTCACGATTCCTTTCAATTATTCTCTGTCCTCGCTTACAGGGGAGACCCGAAAGGTTGAACTCGGCGGCATTACTGCCGGCACCAAAGCCGAATCCGTGCAAATCTACAAATATAACAGCAAAGTCTATGCCAAGGTCGGGCTTAGCCTAACCAATCTGGGTACCAAAGTGCTTACAGATCCGGGTTATACCTTGTACCTGAAATCCTCGGGCGGCTCTGTCTTCACGCTTACGCTGGATGACAGCAGCTCCGAATTCAAGCTTCAGCCTCAGGAGAAGAAGACGCTCTATTATATGACCGAGATCCCCTCCTACATGAATCTCAGCAAGATGACGCTGCAGATTGCCAAGCTGGATGAAGGACTCAAGCTGTACCTGCCTGTCTCTTCCTACGCACTTCCGGCTGCAGTAAATGCAGATTTCACTGTAGCAGCGGGCTATACCAAAAAGGTCTCCATCGACAGCAATCTGGTGGACTTGCAGTTGCTGAAGGCAAGTGTGCATGCGGATAACGGGAATGGTGTCTGGAGCTATCAGCTCCGGGTGAAGAATACCGGCAGCACAGCCGTTACTTTGCCTGCTTATGAGCTTAACGTCAAGTCGGCGGAAGGCTATAGCTTCCCGGTGACGGCCACTGCCTTTAACAGCCTGACCCTGAAGCCGCTGGAAGAAAAGCTGATTGAGCTGAGCGCCAGTGTTCCGCTGGAGCTGGCTCAGAATTCGCTGGAGCTGCGAATGATCGCTCCTGCAGCCAGCACGGATAAAGTAACGCTGCCTGTGGCCTATTTCCGCATCCCTTATACGCCTGAGAGACAGATTCATCTCGCCTCTGAGACCAGCGTAACCAATACCTATGGCACCTTCGCTGTCTCTCTGGACTCGCTGCTGCGTCTGCCTTGGGGCAGCGAGGATCTGGTACAGGCTGTACTAACGATACGCAATGCAACGTCCAAATCCATTACCTTACCTGCTCTTACCGGCGTACTCCTGGCGGATCAGAAGGATCTCAGTTCCTCTTCCCAGACTTATACGGACAACAGCTCTTCGGTCCTTGCCCCGGGTGCCAGCACTCAGATCACGGTTCAAGGCCATATTCCATACACCCTGGATGTCAGACAAATCAAGCTCATCCTCCAGGAGACCAAGGGTACAGAGGTGTCGCAGTTCCTCACTCTCAGCACAAGCGACAGCACCGTTAAGAGTGTAGCTCCGGTGGCTGCAGGGGAAGCCTTCAAGATCACCGCCACCGGCAAAAAAGCCACCGTGAAGGAGCGCTCCACCCTCCTGTATACAGGAACCGGCTCGAACCTGGTGTACAGCGAAGTGGAAATGAACAGCGATGAAATCCGGCAGGCAGATCTGGCCCGTCTATATGCACAGTTCAGGACTGCTGACGGACAATATTTTGAAGCAACTGCCAACCAGTCCGAGCTGTCGACCAGCCCTGGGGGCAAAACACTGGTTACCTTCTGGGCGAAAGTCCCGGCCACCCTGGACACCACAGGTCTTGAGCTGTATATCAGCCAGTCGATTGCGGATGGCAAGCTGACTGCCGCAGGAACGGCTGCGACGGGATACGTCAATACGGCAACGCTGACACTGACACCGTCAGAGGTTACGCCTCTGACCAATCTGGCTTCCGTTCCACTTTTCCCTTATACACTGGCAGTTACCAGCTCTACAGGAGAACTCACCAAGGGCGCAAGCAGCATTGCTGTGACGTTCAATTACAATCTCAACCAGGATACCACCTATCAGGCAGGCGCTTACCAGCATAAGCTCATCCTTCAGGTTATCGATCCTTATGGACAGTCTCACGAGAAAGCACTGACACTTGGCACCGACTTGACCCTGGGAACAAACAGCTCTTATTCTACGACCCTTACCAGCGCCCTGTTCAAAAATCTGAGCTCCGGCACCTACGCCCTTAAATTCTACGATGAATTCCAGGGAGTACGGACAGAGCTCGCCAGCCAGGCCTATTCCCTTGAGGTTACCGCCAAAGCAACCACCTCTTCCCCCGAAGGAGCTGCACAATGAATAAGAAGAAGATCATCATTATCGCTTCAGCGATAGTCCTCGTTGCTATTGCAGGGATTGCGGGCTATAAGCTCTGGCCGGATCAGAACCGGCAGATCAATGCCGCTCCGCTGAATACGGCAGTTGCCAGTAAGGGGGATATCCTGGTGGGTGTCTCAGGTTCAGGTGCAGTATCGGCGATCAACAGTGAGAGCATCCGTACCAAAGAAGCCGGGAAGGTCGATACGGTCATGGTTAAGAAAGGCGATGTTGTTAAAAAAGGTGCTGTGCTGATCACATTTGTTGCGGGCGATCTGGACGATAAGCTGAAGGAAGCCACCAAGTCACTGGAGAATCTCAAGACGGAGCTGGAGAATAAACAGGAGAGCTACAAGACGCTGGCTATGAATAACGCGACAGAGGAAGAGCTGGAATCGGCAAAAAAAGCCATTGATAAAGCCAATAGCGATATCGTGGACGGGCAGGAATCCATCGCTGCCATCCATGAAGATATGGCTCCGCCTGATCCGCTGACCGCTCCGATCGATGGAACGATCACTGCCGTGAATATTACGGACGGTGAGCAGGCCCAGAATGGTACAGAGCTGTTCACCATGACCGACTACGTGAATCTAAGCGTAACCGTGCAGGTAGACGAGCTGGACATCCCCAAAATCAAGCTGAATCAAGCCTCTACCATTACACTGGATGCCCTTGAGGACAAATCTTTTACCGGTAAAGTTATAGATATCGCCAAAGAAGGGACCTCCTCTAATGGCGTCTCCCTGTTCAACGTCACTGTAGGATTAAATAACTCGGAGGGTGTGCTTATCGGCATGTCTGCGGAGGTGGCGGTTACGATCGAAGAGAAAAAGGATATTCTGACCGTCCCCATCGAAGCTGTAACGAAGATAAACGGGAAATCCTTCGTCAATGTGCCGGGAACCGGGGATGAGCAAGCTAACACAACAGACAGAGATGCTGCTGACTCCAAGCCCCCTGCTGGCGCTGCAGCGGACGGTGAACCCTCCGGTAGTGAAGCGGGGACCCGAGGCACAGGCGCCCGCGGCGGCAGAGAATTCCAGGGCGGTGAACTTCCGTCTGGAGAGTTCCCTGCTGGTGCGGAGTTCCCCGGCAGAGCAGCCGGAAGCAAAGGTGCAGCCGGTTTCGCCTCAGGCATGAAACGGATAGCTGTAGAGGTTGGTATCCACAATGAGAGCAGCATCGAAATCGTCAGCGGCTTAAGTGAAGGGGATGAAGTAATCCTCCCGACCGTGATCTCCTCAGGCAATGCCACCTCCCCGCAGCAAGGCGGTATGGGTGGTATGGGCGGCTTCAGCGGCGGAGGAATGACCGGCGGGAGCGGTGGCTTTCCCGGCGGGGGCGGCGGCTTCGGCGGCGGGGGCAGCAGCGGAGGCTTCGGCGGAGGCGGTGGCGGACGATGACCTCACCAGAGCCGCTGATCCGGGTTGAGAAGATGCAGCACAGCTACACGATGGCCGGAGAATCGATGACGGTTCTGAGAAGCCTGAGCTTCAACATTAATCACGGTGAATTCGTTGCGATCATCGGCCCGTCAGGTTCAGGCAAGTCCACCCTGATGAACATGCTGGGCTGCCTCGATGTCGCCAATGAAGGCGATTATTTCCTGGACGGCCAGGAGATCCGCAGGCTGTCTGACAACAGGCTGGCCCAGATCCGCAACGAAAAGATTGGCTTTATATTTCAAAACTTTAATCTATTGCCGAAGTTATCAGCGGTAGAGAATGTGGAGCTGCCCTTGATCTATCGTGGAATGTCCCACAGGGAGCGCAGAGAAATTGCCCGTAATGCCCTGGTCCGGGTAGGCCTTGCGAGCAGAATGAATCACCGTCCCTCCGAGCTGTCCGGAGGCCAGCAGCAGCGTGTGGCTATTGCCCGCGCCCTTGCCGGAACCCCCCCGATTTTGCTTGCCGATGAGCCAACCGGAGCGCTGGACTCCAAGACAGGCAAGGAAGTTCTGGAGATGATTAAGGAGCTTAACGTACAAGGGCATACCATTATTCTGATCACGCATGACCTGGAGATTGCCGAGCAGGCCAAACGGGTGATCCGGATTCAGGATGGGGATCTTGTAGAGGATCGGAAGGTGGTGCCCTCATGATGCTGTACCAGAGTATGAAAATGGCCTTCAAAAGTATCCTTAGCAGTAAAATAAGAGCCTTTCTTACCATGCTGGGCATTATTATCGGGGTCTCCTCCGTCATTGCACTTGTCGCTGTGGGCCAGGGCACCACCTCGCAGATTACAGAGTCCCTAAGCTCCCTGGGCACCAACCAGCTGACCGTCAACATTATGGGCCGCGGAGCCACCACTTCGCTAACCTACGAGGAGGCCCTGGCTCTGGGTGAGATTGAAGGGGTGGACAATGTATCCCCGGTAATCTCCGGGAACGTTACCGCCAAGCACGGTACCGAGAACGTTTCCGTATCCGTAGAAGGCATTACACCTGCCTACGAAGAGGTTCAGGATTTCCATGTGCAATCCGGAAGATTCCTGCTTGAGATGGATACAGAATACCGGCAGAAGGTTGCGTTAATCGGATCAGATACGGCGGAGGATCTGTTCGGTACAGATAATCCTGTAGGTCAAAAGGTACAGATCAACGGAAGCAGCTTCAAGATCGTCGGACTGCTGGAGAGTAAAGGCTCCACCAGCGTCGGCTCAAGCGACGAGAAGCTGCTGATCCCCATCTCTACAGCCGAACGGTTCCTGCAGAGCAAGGGAGTCCGCTCCATTACCCTCACAACCACTTCAAATGACAATGTGGATGATGTCAAAACCAAGCTGGAAGCCAGCCTTACTGCCAAATTCAGTGCAGCCGAGAATGCCTACTCTGTTTTTGATTCCCGGGAGATGCTGGAAACGGTAAATGAAACCAGCGCCACCCTGTCCTTGGCCCTTGGCGGTATCGCCGGTATCTCCTTATTTGTAGGCGGGATAGGGATTATGAACATTATGATTGTCTCGGTCAATGAGCGAACCAGAGAGATTGGCATCCGCAAGGCCATCGGGGCCAAGAAAAAGAACATTATGATGCAGTTCATGATCGAGTCCGTGGTCTTAAGCGGCACCGGAGGCCTGATCGGAGTCGCACTGGGACTTGGCGCCAGCTGGGCTGTCGGTAACTATACCACCTTGAATGTGGCGCCTTCCTGGAATATGGTCCTGATCTCCTTTTCATTCTCCTTGATCATCGGTGTCGTATTCGGAATGATTCCTGCAAGCAAGGCTGCAAGAATGCGCCCGATCTATGCGCTGCGCAACGAGTAGCGCCATCCTAGACGCTGCGTTATCATCAGCTTTTCAATCCGCCAGTCTCAGATCCCTGGGCTGGCGGATTTTCCTGTTTTATTTTTAATGCACAATTGATACCAAAGGGGTATCGTTTGCAGCAAAAGTGGGTAATAGGACTCAAAGGTCAGAATACCTTGTACATAGTAGTAGGGTATACATAATAGTTCTTTGTATCGGCTGTAACGGATATGTCTCCACTGTTTCCACTCCGGCTCCAGGGTGTGCTTCACGGCCTGTCATCCGCAGCGGAAGCTGACGGGGCTTATTATTTTTTCAGCAATTGCTCTGCTTAAGGGGTGTCCTATATACTGGTGAAAAGAAACCGCGATCTAACCGGAAGTTATTCTTTCTATTGCCTCCTTCTTCCCCTGCTTTCTAGGACTCGCTAACGTATACTCTCTTACATGCCTGCAAGAAGCCATATTCCGCATAAGGATAAGTTTCGCATGCACCAAAGCTACACCCATGAGATTTGCAAAAGTTCTGTGCGGGGAGAGGATGACAGTGGCAGTTTTTTCGGAAAACAAAAGTACACGCAGACTGATTATATTATTCACATCCATCACCGTTCTTCTGGTTGGGATCAGTGTGGCCTCCCTGCTGTTTCTGAATCATACGATGAACAAATTATCCGATTCCCTGTACAGTGACGTCTACCAGAATTCCGAGCTCATTCTGAACGCCGACCGCGATCTCTATCAGGCAGCCCTTGCGCTTCAGACTACAGTCGGCGGGGCGCTGACCAGCGCGCAGCGCAGTACGCTGTCACAGGAATTCGAGGACAATAATGCCCAGGCGCTGCAGCGGGTCAATACCGCCCGCTACAATCTGGATGCTGTGAAGAGCCCGTTCAATGGAATGAAGCAGAGCGAGCTGCTGCTGGACGAGCTGAGGAACGAGCTGGATCACTTCGGAACCACGCTTACCGCGTGGAGGGATAACGGCCGGGAGCTGATCTCACAGCGGGTTCAGAAGAGCTGGAATCCCGCCTCTTATTCTGCCCTCACCATACATACGGAGCTGAATGAGGTACGGGAAAGCTTGAATCAGGCAGAGGACAAGATTGACACCTATGCAAGCCAAGTGATGACAGAGTTCAATAATCTCAAAAGCTCCCTGTTCGCCGTCTACTCTGTATTTCTGTTCCTGCTTGTTATGGTCATCATCTATCTCAGCCGCAGACTGATCTCCCTGCAGAACGAAATGCAGGACGAGCAATCGCTCTACCAGCTGATCGGTGAGACGATGTCCGACTTCATTGTGCTGACAGATCCGAACGGTCTGATCCTGTATGCCTCGCCTTCCCATGCAACTGCACTGGGCTATGTGCCTAGCAAAGGGGCACCGCTCTCCAACTATATCCGTGAAGCCGAAATCTCCTGGGCCAAGCTCAAGAGTGTGGTGCAGTCTTCACCGAGAATATCCGAGCTGCGCATGCGTTCGGCCGAAGGGCACTGGGTGTGGCTGGAGACCAAGGTTACCCCTATTGCGGGCAGCCGCAATTTCCCGGCACAGTTCATGCTGGTCTCGCGTGAGATTACCCAGCGCAAGCAATATGAGGAGCGCCTGCACAAGCTGGCCTTCTATGATCATCTGACCGCGATTCCCAACCGTGCCCATTTCAAAATGTACATGGAGAACCTGATCAACCAGCCCGAGGAGCGCCGGCAGGAGATCGCCGTGGCGCTGCTGGACTGCGACCGATTCAAGCAGCTGAACGATACGCTCGGCCATCTGGCCGGAGATGAATTCCTGCAGCTGCTCTCCCGGGAGCTGCAGCAGACCGTGAAGGGCTCCGGCCAGGCCTTCCGGATCGGCGGAGATGAATTCGCGGTGGTGCTGCACCGGTTCACCAGCCCGCAAATGCTGGACGAGCTGCTGAACCGTCTGCTCCAGTTGTTCAACAAATCCTGGTCTATCAACCAGGGCTCCAGCTTTCACACCTCTGCCAGCATTGGCGTGGCTCTGTACCCGCAGCACGGCAGCAGCATCAACGAGCTGCTTCGTGCCGCCGATCTTGCGATGTACCGCTCCAAGAACCATGGCGGCAATGAGGCTAATCTGTACAGCGAGCATGTGGATAAGAAGTACAGCGATCAGCGGAACTAGCACCAGCGGAAGCTCACTCCTGTACTAAGCCTTCTTTAATAACTCTTAGCCAAAAAGAGCTGATTGGTTCCATCCCCAGGGGGAGGAACTAATCAGCTCTTCTTATGTTCTAGCTGGTCTGCGGCAGCGGATCAGCCAGCTCTGTCCTATGCTCCGGACTACGCTCCCGAACCGTCACCTTGATAACCTGCTCCCCGCTGCCCGAGCAGTCGATGAAGCGGTCAGCGGTGCCGTCTTTCTCTTCCCAATCGTTCAGCCGGAGGATGTAGCCTATCGTGGAGGTCCCCGGCAGCACTTCAATCCGTGCTACGGCATGACCTTCCTCCATGTGCTGGAAGTCCCGTTGCCCATCCTGAATGCCTGTACCCCACACCCAGAGATTCCAGCCCCGGTAATCGCCGTCCGGGCGGTCATAATGAACTTCCACAATCTTCGATCTCGGCTCAGGCTCTCCGTATTTATCATAGAGTACCATCATCGACAGTCCGTCAACCTCAACACTGCCGTTCTCCGTCTGCCGGAAGGCCTCCGGTCCGGCATGGGTATGATCGACTACGATGTTCCAGCAGCCGGAGGTCTCCGGGAGGCACTGGGTGACCGGCTCCATATTGGCATTATAGATCACCACGATATTATTCCATGGATCTCCGCCGGCGTGATCCTTCAGTCTGTAGGCAACGATTCCGCTGTCACAGCGCAGGAACTCCAGACTGCGTTCAATCTCCTGGCGTCCGTGCAGGCGGAAGGCCGGATGTGTCCGGCGCAGCTCAATCAGACCTTTGTAATATTGAAATACTGCAATGAATTTGCTTTTGTTCTCCCAGCGGATCGCATTGATACAGTCCGGGCTGCGGTAGCTGTTATGATCTCCGTATTTGCTGCGCAGCAGCTCATCCCCTGCATGAAGGAACGGAATTCCCTGCGAGGTCAGAATGATTCCATTAGCCAGCAACGAACGGCGTACTGTCTCATTATCCAGCACATTCTCGGGATCTACTCCCACATACGGATTCGCCTGCTCTAGTGCGGCCTTGAGATCCCCGCCGCCCCGCAGCTTGCCGCCCTCAAGCTCCGGCAGTCCAGCTTCCCCGCGAAGTCCCCGGGTAGCTAGAATTTTGTCCCACAGGTTGAGATTATCATGTGCGGTTACATAGTTCACAGTCTCTGTAGGCGCATCGGTGAATTCATGAATCGCCCCGCTCACTCCGGACGCGATCGCACCTTCCTTGCCGTATTCCCCGGTCACGAAGCCTTTGCCCCAGCCGTCGCTGTCTCCCTTGATGGCTGCGCGGAAGTTGTCGTTGAAGACGGCGTAGCCTTTGCCGCGCTGCACGCCCTTCAGCGTCTTGGAGGCAAGCGGCGAGTCGCCGCCAGTCCACGGTTCACCATAGATCAGCAGCCCCGGATTAATCTCCAGCCGCAGCTCCTCGGTAATCTCGCGCATGGTCACGCTGTCCATCAGCCCCATCAGATCGAAGCGGAACCCGTCGATATGGTACTCCTTAGCCCAGTAGGACAGGGAATCCTTGATATACTTGCGGACCATCGGCCGTTCTGTAGCCAGCTCATTGCCGACGCCCGAGCCGTTAGAGAGCCGGCCGCTCTGATCATGACGGTAGTAATAGTCTGGCACCAGCGGCTGGAAGGGTCCCTTCTGGAAGCCATAGGTATGATTGTAGACCACATCCATAATCACCGAGATGCCGCGGCTGTGCAGCGCCTGGACCAGCTCCTTGAATTCCCGGATACGGGCTAGCGGGTTAGCCGGGTCTGTGCTGTAGGAGCCTTCCGGCACATTATAGTGCTGGGGGTCGTAGCCCCAGTTATAGTCTGTGAAGATGGAGGATGCCGGTTCTTCCCCTGGCTTGCCCAGCTCATCCACCGTCTGATAATCGAACACTGGCAGCAGATGAACATGCGTGATGCCCAGCTCAGCCAGATGATCAATGCCCAGCAGATGACCCGCCTCATCCCGCAGGCCGGTCTCGGTGAAGGCCTTGAATTTCCCCTTATACGTCAGACCGGAGCCAGGGTCTGACGAGAAATCGCGGACATGCAGCTCATAGATTACTGCATCTGCCGGATGCGGCAGCACCGGAGAAGCATCGCTCTCCCAGCCGTCCGGGTCTGTCTCGGACAAATCCACAATGGCTGTGCGTGTTCCATTGGCCGATACAGCCGTAGCGTAAGGATCGGCTGCTTCATTAATCGACCCGTCCGCAAATACGGCGCGGTACATATAATATTTCCCCTTGAGGTTACCGGAAACCTGGATCGTCCATACTCCGCCCTCAGCGCGCTCCATACTAAGAATTTTGCCGCTGTCCTTGTAATCTGCGGTCTGCGGGGTCAGCCCGTTTCCGCCTGTTGCATATAATACGAGCGACACTGTGAAGGCTGTTGGCGCCCAGACTTTGAATACACAGTATTCCGCTGTGTAGGTCAAGCCGAGGTCATTGCCTTGATAGGTATCGATTTCTTGTTCTGCTTGTATATAATTGCTGCTCATTGCTATTCACCATCCCTACGCTCATCCGTAATACTCCCGGAGAACTATCATTCTATTACTATTAAGCTATGTCCACATTCTCCTTAACTAATACTTTGTACTTGCACAGCTCTGCAAGCGGATGACGCCAGAATTGCTACATAGGGTTCATTATATAATATGTAACACTATGTTCACAGGTCTGGGTTAAGGGTTGAATTGTGTCACCGGATATATCCTATATCGGCATGGATCGCCGGGGAATTAAGCTAATGAAGTTCCAAAACATCATGACCGCTTCCGCAGCACCCTGCCATATAACGCAATCACAGGTACCAGCAGGAAGCCCGCCGACAGCAGCGAAGCTCTGATAGAGATCCGGCTGCCGATATAACCTACAACCGGACCGCCTGCGCTCTGGCCCAGGGCATCGGACTGGCTGATCATCGACAAGAGCGTAGCCCGGTTCTGGGATGGCAGCTTCGTGTTCAGCCAGGTGGTATAGATCGGGTCGCTGACCGAAGCAACCACCCCCAGGAGCAGTACCGCCCCGATCGCCCAGTAGAAATTAGGCGCAAGCGCCACCAGTATAATGCAGCCAGCACGGACGGAGGTCAGGAGGAACAAGGCGGCCGCTACTTGACGTTCCTTTTGCAAATCAATGATTGTCCCGGCCATATAGACAGCCAGCACACCCAGCAGAGTCGTCGCCGCACTGATCAGCCCGAAGCCGGCCGCCATCGAGACTCCAATCTCCGGGAACCCGACTTCGTTCATAAGAAAGACTGGCCATAGGCGATCATATCCTTCAGACGCAGCACCGCTGAATAAAGTTACAACCGTCAGCAGCAGGAGCAGCGGATGATGCCTCAGGATAGAGATGCCGCTGACCCAGGTCTTGCCCAGCTCACGGATAGCGGAGGAATGCGGCGCACGCTCCCGGCGTATGAACCCCGTCTCCTTCATGTGCCGGATCAATATGAACCCCAGGACGAAATAGATGACTCCACCCGCCAGAAAAGGGAGATTAGACGCAACCAGGGATAATCCTACGCTGACCGCAATGCCTAGCAGAGAGGCGCTTAAAGAGAAGATTTTGGAGCGCATAAAGATTCTTCCAGCCTGCTCCTCCTCAAGCTCATCCATGATCCATGCGGTATCCGCTCCGCTCAGGAAGGTCCAGCCGATCCCGTACAGCATCTGGGAGATCAGCAGCCAGCCGAAGGCAGGCAACAGGGAAGCCGGATGCATGATCCAGACAATACTCCCTTCGAGGACAAAGGCACTTCCCAGAACGAACACGGCAATAATGACGGACAGTCTGCGGCTATAGGTATCAGCGACCACTCCGGTGATTCCCTCGAACACAAGCACCGTTATCTCCAGCACCGTTCCAATCAGCACAAGCTGAAGCGGATTCAGCTTAAGGTCAACTACATAATAAATACTGTAGGTTGTGAATATCGTACTGGCGGCAAGCGACAACATAAACACATGGATCAAATAAATCTGTGAAGCACTGAATCTCTGCAAAATGGTTCCACCCTCCGAAAGTAATGGACACATTATATAAAATAACGCCCGGGCGGGCGGTTCCAGATTTGCTGAAATTCAAATAACCGCAAAAAAAAGCCCCCTGTAAAGGGGGCCGGAAAGTAGTTGGAGTTATTAACCAATGCTTGAGTAAAGAATTAATTCACGCGGGACTGCACCAGTGCGGCTACTTCCTCGGCCGTGCCGAGCTGCAGAGCCTGGGCAGCCATTTCCTTCATGTCGGCCGCAGACAGCTTCGAGATCTGGCTGCGTGCTGGCAGGATGGAGGTAGCGCTCATGCTGAATTCATCGAGGCCAAGACCGAGCAGCAGAGGAATAGCTGTGGCATCCCCCGCCATTTCTCCGCACATCCCGGTCCACTTGCCTTCGGCGTGTGCAGCATCAATGACGATTTTGACCAGTCGCAGAATTGCCGGGTTGTATGGCTGATACAGGTAGGCTACCTGTTCATTCATACGGTCCGCAGCCATTGTATATTGGATAAGATCGTTGGTTCCGATACTGAAGAAATCCACTTCCTTGGCGAACTGATCCGCCAGTACAGCCGTCGAAGGAATCTCTACCATGATGCCCAGCTGGATGCTGTCGGACACTTCTTTGCCTTCTTCACGCAGCTTGGCCTTCTCTTCCAGCAGCAGATCACGGGCTGCACGGAATTCACCAAGGGTAGCGATCATCGGGAACATAATGCGCAGGTCGCCGTGGGCACTTGCTCTGAGCAAGGCACGCAGCTGGGTGCGGAAGATATCCTGACGGTCCAGACAGAGACGGATCGCACGGTAGCCGAGGAACGGGTTCATTTCCTTCGGCAGCTCCAGATAAGGCAGCTCCTTGTCTCCGCCGATATCCAGCGTACGCACTACAACCGGCTTGCCTTGCATATTCTCAAGCACGGTCTTGTAGGCATTATACTGGATCTCTTCGGAAGGCAGCTTGTCGCGGCCCATATAGAGGAACTCGGTGCGGTACAGACCTACACCTTCGCCGCCGTTCTCAATAACGCCAGTCACATCATTCGGTGTCCCGATGTTGGCTGCCAGCTCTACATGCTTGCCGTCGGCAGATACCGTTGGCTCGTCGCGGAGCTTTTTCCATTCAGCAATCTGAAGATTGTAAGCTTCCTGCTTCGCTGTATACTCGGCTACCTCAGCTTCGGAAGGGTTAATCAGCACATCGCCGCTCAGACCATCCACGATAACCAGATCGCCTGCTTTGACCAGGGACATCACGTTCTTCGTGCCCACAACCGCCGGAATCTCCAGGGAACGGGCCATAATGGCCGAATGGGAAGTCCGTCCGCCGATATTGGTGGTGAAGCCTTTGACGAAGTTGCGGTTAAGCTGTGCTGTATCCGATGGCGTCAGATCCAGGGCAATAACAATAACCTCTTCACTGATCTCAGCCGGGCTCACATAGTGAATGCCAAGCAGATGGTTCAGCACACGTTTGGTTACGTCACGCATATCTGCTGCACGTTCCTGCAGGTAAGCGCTCTTCATGTTCTGGAACATTTCCACGAATTGATTAGCTACTTCATTCAGTGCGTAGTCCGCATTTACCGATTCCTCACGGATTTTGTCCATTACAGGGGTAATGAGCTCAGGATCATCAAGGATCAGCAGATGTGATTCGAAAATCTCCGCCTTCTTCTCGCCAAGCTCAGCCAGGGTACGCTCTTTGATGGTCTGAAGTTCGCCTCTGGATTTGTCCAGGGCGTCCTTCAGCTTCGCAAGCTCAGCGTCCACATCCGTGACCGCTGTTTTGGTAATGGTATAGTCCGGGTGTTCCAGGATAAAGGCACGGGCTACTGCAATACCTGCGGAAGCCGCGATTCCTGAAATTTTATTCATGAACTTCTCCCAGCCCTTCTTTAACCATAACCTCCTGCAACGCGTTCAGTGCTTCTGCTTCTTCACTGCCTTCAGTAATAAGAGTCAGGGTATCTCCTGCTTCAAGGCCCAGGGAGAGAACGCCCAGGATGGATTTAAGGGTAACTTTTTTGCCTTTAGCTTCTGCAAAAGCTTCAGTGCCTTTGAATTTTGTAGCTGTATTTACCAGCGCTGTTGCCGGGCGTGCGTGAATTCCGTCTTCGTCAATAATTCTGAAAGTTGTTTGCATAATATAATCCAACTCGCTTTCTGTTAATTTGGGATGGTGAATTATAGTGAAGGCTTGCGCTCCCCTTCATTATAATGGAAGCGCTTCGCCATTGCACATTTTACTGAATGGTGATGATATCCTTGTCACCGATGGCTACTCTGCCCGGTTTCTTCAAGGTAACGGAGGAGCCTTCCGGCAGGTTGGAGAAGATGACCGGAGAGATGACAGAAGGTGCATTCGCCTTCACATACTCCATATCCACTTCCATAATCGGCTGTCCGGCAGCTACCAGATCGCCTTCCTCCACCAGAACCGTGAAGCCCTGGCCCTTAAGCTTAACGGTGTTGACCCCGATATGCACAAGGACTTCCTTGCCGCCGTCTGACATGATGCCAATGGCGTGCTTACTAGGGAACACGTTGAATACCTTGCCGTATACCGGCGAAGCAATCTTG
This sequence comes from Paenibacillus sp. FSL R7-0333, assembly GCF_038000365.1. Lineage (NCBI taxonomy): Bacteria > Bacillati > Bacillota > Bacilli > Caryophanales > Paenibacillaceae > Paenibacillus > Paenibacillus sp. FSL R7-0333. Next base: position 1,720,212 of record NZ_JBBOBZ010000001.1, on the reverse strand, counting down.
CCGTCTTCCGACAGGAAGGCGAAGCCGTCACCGGTCATTTTCTGCGAGAAGACCGCATCAGGAACCTCTGTAATATCCATCAGCTGGCCGTTTACCGGAGACACGATATCCTCAGGGATAATAGCATCGCCCTGCTCGCCGGCCTGTTGTTCAAGCTCCGGCTTCGGAGCAGCAGGGGCTGCAACCGGTGTTCGGCCGTTCATCACATCCTGAATCTGTGACTTGATCGTGTCCGAACGTGTGCCGAAGATCGCTTGTACGTTGTTGCCCACTTCAAGAACACCAGAAGCACCAAGCTTCTTAAGACGGTTCTTGTCTACGCCCGCTTTGTCCTTCACTTCGACCCGCAGACGCGTGATACAGGCATCCAGGTGGGTGATGTTCTCTTTGCCGCCCAAGGCGGACAGAATGTTGCGCGGCAGATCGTCGCCTGTCTTGGACACACTCTCCAAGCTTACCTCATCCTCATCCTCGGAGGCATCCTCACGGCCGGGAGTCTTCAGGTTGAACTTACGGATGACGAAGCGGAACCCGAAGTAATAGATCACGGCCAATACCAGACCTACCGGGATAACCAGCCACCAGGCGGTACGGTTCGGAATGACGCCGAACAGCACATAGTCGATGAACCCGCCGGAGAAGGTCATGCCGATTTTGACATCCAAGAGGTGCATGGTCATGAAGGACAAGCCTGCGAATACAGCATGGACGGCGAACAGCAGCGGAGCTACGAACAGGAATGAGAATTCCAGCGGCTCCGTAATCCCTGTCAGGAACGAAGTCAGCGCAGCCGAAATCATCAAGCTTCCGACAATCCGTCTGTTCTCAGGCTTCGACTCATGGTAGATCGCAAGTGCCGCTGCCGGAAGACCGAACATCATGAACGGATATTTACCGGTTGTAAATGTACCCGCTGTGAACTCCACACCGTCACGAAGCTGCTGCATGAAGATCCGCTGGTCACCTCGGACCAGATCGCCGGCCTTGTCAATATAGCTTCCGAATTCATACCAGAACGGTGAATAGAAGATATGGTGCAGGCCGAACGGAATTAGGGAGCGCTCGATGACCCCGAAGATAAAGGCCGACAGCGTCAGGTTGGTATTAATCATACTCTGTGACACATAGTTCAGACCGTGCTGGATCGGCGGCCACACAATCGTGAGCGCAAGACCGAGCATCAGGGAGGTCACTGCCGTCATAATCGGTACGAAACGTTTACCCGCGAAGAAGCCCAGATATGACGGCAATTCTATACGGAAGAACCTTTTGTACATGGATGCGGCCAATATCCCGACCAGGATACCACCGAAGACCCCGGTTTGCAAGGTGGGAATCCCCAGCACACTGGAATACGAGAAATCCTTCCAGGTCAGCACGTAAGCATTGACACCGACTACCGTACCCATGGTTACGTTCATCACCAGGAAGCCGATAATCGCTGCCAGCCCGGCCACGCCTTCACCTCCGGCCAGCCCGATAGCTACGCCGACTGCAAAGAGCAGGGACAGGTTATCGAATACGATTTGCCCGGAGTTCATTAGTACCGTGGCAATGGCCTGTACGATATTATTCTCCAGGGCAGGCACGTATTGCAGGAAGTCCGGATTCACCAGCATGTTCCCGATTCCAAGCAGCAGGCCCGCTGCAGGCAGAATGGCAACAGGAAGCATTAGCGCTTTACCGACTCTCTGCAGAACGCCAAATAATTTTTTAAACATTCAAGGTCACTTCCTAATCCTTAATTTCTGTCAACAGAAGCCAAAAAAGGCATGAGCAATACAGCACATGGATTGCCACACTAACGCTAACGTTAGCGTACCCCAAGTTGGGGCAGGACAACCATAATACTGTAAATCACTCATGCCTGATCGTATCAGTTACACGTTGGTATTCTGCTTCTGTTTCATAACAGGGATCATTGTAGCACCATTGATTTGAAGTTGCAAGCCCCAAAATCGCCTAAAGCCGGTCTACTCCTCCAGCTCCGGCTCATCTTCCTTCTTCTGGGCAATACGCTGCAGATGAATCGTCAGATAGCTGACCTCGGCCGGATATACCGGAATGCGCACCCGCTGCTCAATCACCTTCGTCAGCTTCCAGGCAAGCATGTACATCTCGGGATACTCCCGCTTCATTAGTCCATCCAGGGACGAGGTCTCGCGCACAGTCTCTCCCCGGCGCAGACGTTCCAGAACGAACCGCAAATGGGTCACCAGCCTTGAATAGTCCAGAGAATCCCGCGGAATGCGGTATTCCAGGCTATCCTCCACCAGTCCCACCATGTCCCCGATGAGCTCGGAATGCTGCTTCACCTCAGAGATATGGCGGTTGCTAAGCGCACTGACAATATGCAAGGCCACGAAGCCGATCTCATCCGGCGGCAGCGTCACTTTCATCGCCTCATTGATCCGCTCCACCGCATATTCCGCCAGACTGTATTCCTCCGGATAAATCTCCCGGGTCTCGTATAGAAACGGATTATGAATAGCCATATGCTGCTCGCTTCTGCGGATCGCAAAGGAAATATGGTCGGTAAGGGCAATATGGATATGCTCATTCAGCGTCTGGCGGCTGCTCTGCATAATATGCAGCACAATCTCCTGGACCACCTCAATCAGCTTCTCATCTACCTGCGGCACCAGCTGCTTGTATTGCTCCTGCTCCTCCTGGCTGCGCAGAATGAACATCTTCTCTACGGAGGACAGATTGATCCGGTCCCTCGTTTTACGGTTGAAGCCGATCCCCTTGCCAATCACCACAACCTCGGCATATTGGGGATGCTCGGCAATGATAACGTTATTATTAAGCACCTTGCCCACGGTAATGCTGCTCACTTGCGACACCTCTTTTACTTCTGAATCCTGATCTATTCCAGCAGCACGATACATGTTTCAACGTGTGATTCGTTCCCTTAAGCTCCTATCATAACATCAAGAATCCCAAATTAGAAGGGTGCCGCAAACCGCCCGCGGGCTCCATTCATTTCACCCGAAACGTCCGGCCTGAGAACCTGTATACCATGATAAGCGCAGCCAGCATATACACCACAGCAGAAAGCACTACGATCACGGCAAACATTCCAGGCTCACTCTTGAACTGCATCGCGATGAATCCGACCCCCAGCACCACACTGTTCACAATCGTAAAGAACGGATTCTTCACATTCAGCTCCGTGCTGTAAGGCTGGAAGATGTAGTACATGAACAGATGATGCACCGAGAAGAACAGGGACAGCGCCACAATCGTCACGCAAAAGAGTACGGCATCCCCCGCGCCCCAACTCTCCGCTGACAGCACCAATAGCAGGTTCACCGCCAGGCAGATCGCGGCAGCCGGGATCAGATTAAGCACGCTGATACGCAGCAGCCGGATACGGAAGTTGCTTAGAATCGCCGATTGTTCACGGTAGAATCCGTAGCGCAGCAGGCTGAGATCACAGTTATAGAACATCGCCTTGCAGAGGCGTTCGCCAATGGACGTGTAGTTCATAATGATCAGGAAGGTCGGCAACGCGGTAATCAGATAATGAGTCAGTTTGGTAAAAGCGGATTGTGACAACAGCATCGTCAGCAAAGCAGCGGCAAAGAGCGATCCAATAATAACCAGCCGCCGTTGAATCGGACTGGTGATCAGCCGCCGGTGACGTGAGAAAAAGATTGCATTCAGGTAAGCGTACCCGCTTTTCCCCTCGAACTTCTCTTGATTCTGTTGTTCCGCCGAGTAGTGCTGATCTTGGGTGGCCACATCCTTCACCCGTGCTTCTTTCATCATCCGTCCCATGTCGAGCAGCGGATCATCGATTTTGGTGACGGCATCGACGGCATTCGTATAGTCCTTATAACGGGCGATATAGACCGCACTTAAGGTTCCCAGCACCAGCACGCCAAGCACCACAGGCAGATTGAACAGCATTCCGCTCTCTACTACCGCAAATCCGGGGAGCAACGGAAGATAGGCCAGCAGATAGCCAGCGCCGATGGCGGTCCAGATCCAGCTTGTTTTTTTGACAATAACGATGCCGTAGCGGTCATACACCCACAGATGCAGCGCCTCGCAAGCCGTACGCCAGAACGTCAGCAGCAGCGTAAGAACCGCCCCATGCCACAGCGGAGCACCGAGGAGATTCCCGAAGACCAGCATCGCCGGAATAAAAGTAACCAGAAAGCTGATCCCTCGCAGAGTCAGTGTGGTCCGCATATACCGCTCTGCCGGCAGCCTCATCAGCTTCACGAATATGTATTTATCCCGCTTCGGCTCCAGAATAACCGCGCTGGAAACCCCGGCCGTAAGGAAGCTTATACATAGCAGCATCTGCAAATAAAGCTGGTACTGAACAGAAAGGGATAAGGTGATATCATTACCGATGAACTTCAACGGCAGATAGATCATGATCCCAAGATAAGCGAACTTCGTCACAAAGGCCATAAGTACCTTGAGGATATGCACGATAACAGATAAGATCCGCTTCAGCGTGGTTTCCGAGTAGACCGAGGCCGGGATCAGCTTGCCCAGCACAGGGAGCTTACGGGCATAGAACATCAGCCGGTTAGCGCCGGACATCCCCCGCACTTCCAGAATCGCCTTCAGCGTCCTAATCATGATCCTCATCCTTCAGCAGGGCAATAATCTGCTCTTCAAATTCCGGACTGTGCAGGGTCTCCGCCGGAATCTCCCGCAGTGTACCGTTATTCAGAATAACCAGCTCATCGCAGAGATCGGCGGCCAGCTGCAGAATATGAGTGGAGAAAATAATGATATGATCCTGCTTCATCTCCCGCAACAGCTTCTTGATCTCCAGTGCCACTACCACATCGAACGAGGTTAACGGCTCATCCAGCAGGATCAGCGGCGGACGGGAGATGATAAAGCACAGCATCTGAATTTTGTTCTTCATCCCGTGGGAATAGCCCTTGATTAGACGGTGCCTGTCCGCCTCCTCGAAACGGATGATATCGAAATATTCCTCGATGGTCCGGTCCGCTTGTATCTTCCCCTTATTGATGTCCATGTAGAACTTCACAAACTCATAACCGGTCAGGAAGTCAGGCAGAATCGGCAAGGAGAAGACGTAGCCGATCTCCTCCTCAAGCAGCGGAAGACTCACCTCATCTCTCCGCAGAAAAGCCCCGCCGCTATCCATTTGGATCTCCCCGCTCAGGCAGTTGAATAGCGAGGTTTTGCCGGCCCCGTTGCGGCCCAGCAGACCGTATATCTTGCCTTGCTCGAAGGTGAAGTCAATTCCCTTCAGCACCTCTCTGCCGTCAAAGCTCTTGCGTATATTATCCAGTATAAGCTCCATGCCTCTGCCTCCGTTTCAGCGTGAAAGATAAGGAATCTCTGTTTCGCGGATCACTTACAAAAAAGGTATGGCTGGCGTTACTACTGCCTGCCATACCTTGGTGGCTTGCTCTGCTCTTATCCTTCAGGGTGTTCTGAAGGTTCCACCGGTTGTGCCGGAGTGACCGGAGCAGCCGGGGCCGGTCTGGTGACGACAGAGGTGATTGGCGCAGCTGTATGTCTCACCATGTCCTTAGGCTCCGTCTTGCCCTTGGTCAGCCCTTTGATCAGCGCCTCGACGTCAATACCGGACACGCTTTTGAGCATCTCAGGGGCTGTGGACATCAGTTGGGTCACATAATTACTGACCCGCGCAGCTCCTTCACCGTTGCCGGTATCCACCACAGTCAGCTTGTCGATAGACGCCAGCGGCTCGGCAATCTTCCCGGCCAGCTCAGGCAGCATTTTGACGATAATATCGAGAACCGCCGCTTCGCCGAATTTCTGGAAGGCTTCTGCCAGCTTCTCCTTGGCTTCCGCTTCGGCCAGACCGCGCAGACGGATAACTTCGGACTCTGCTTTACCTTTGGCCAGCTCTGCATCCGCGATCGCCTGACCTTCCAGCCGCTTCTGCTCGGACGTAGCCTGAGCCTGCTTCTCGATACTATACTGCAGGGCGTCGGCTTCACGCATGCGCTTGGCCTTGTCGGCTTCCGCCGCCTGCTCTACCGCATAACGGTCTGCTTCCGCTTTCTTCTTCACTTCAGCATCATACTGCTTCTCACGCACCTGAATTTCCTTCGCCTGGATATCAATCTCGCGTTCCTTGCGGACCAGCTCGACCTTCATCTGCTCTTCCACCACGGTCTGCTTGGCACGCGCCTCCTGAATGTGGTACGCCTGGTCGGCTTCCGCCTTGGCAGTATCCTGATCGCGTTTGAACGCTGCGACCTTGAGCTGGTTCTCCTTCGATGCTTCGGCGATGTTGGTATCCCGCAGCAGCTCCGCCTTCTGCCCCTGCTCCTCGGCATTGGCCTTCTGAATCCGCGCGTCACGGACAGCTTCCGCTTCCGCAATCTCAGCATCCCGCTTCACTGCGGCAATCCGCGGTTTACCCAGCGCTTCCAGGTATCCGTGCTTATCGCGTACGTCCTTGATGGTAAATGAGACAATCTGGAGTCCCATCTTCTTGAGGTCACGGGCGGCAACCCCCTGAACCTCCTGGGCGAAGCGGTCCCGGTTGCGGTAGACCTCTTCTACGGTCATCGTACCAAGAATCGCCCGCAGATGTCCTTCCAGCACTTCCTGCGCTTCACTCTTCAGGGATTCAATCGGCTTGCCCATGAACTGCTCGGCTGCCGTTGCCACATCTTCCGTGGAGCTGCCTACCTTGATGATGGCGACCCCGTCGGCAATGACCGGCACGCCTTGCTCCGTATAGACCTCCGGGGTCGTCACATCGAGCTTATGGGAGAGCAGAGACATGAACTCCGCTTTCTGGAAGACAGGCAGAATGAACGCACCGCCGCCGCGGACGATTTTGATTTTGCGGCCGGAGCCATCATCTGATATATGATTGTTGCCCAGGAAGGAACCGGTGACGATCATGCCTTCATCCGGGCCAACCGTCTTGTAACGCGCCCAGAAGGCGAGTCCGAGGACAAGCAGTACAGCGATTACTATCGCAGGTATAAATAGGGATTCTGGAATATTTTCTAGCATCATAAGTCCACTCCTTTTCTCTCTTCGAATTCAGACACAAGTGCTACACCCTCACGTACCTCAACTACTACAACCTTGATTCCGGCCGGCAGTGCATGCTGCTCGAAGCTGGCCGCCGTATGCAGGCTGTTGCCTGCACCGAACTTCACCATAATCTCACCGTAGCCTGTGCCGGGAACCGGGACGGTAACCTCACCGATTCTCCCCGGCAGTTCACTCATGGAGAAGCCGTTCGACATTTCGCTGTTCCTCATTGGCTTCACTACCACCAAATGCATCAATACGCCCATGAATGCCGCTATCAGCAGGGACAAGGCAAGAATCACGCCATCTTCCAGTCCGCTGTAGCGGCCCAGCAGCATGCCTGCTCCACCGAATACAGTGATCCCTCCTGCCAATAGGGTAGGATTCAGGAAATCAAAGGATACGATGTCAAAAATCCCGTCCAGAGCGCTCCCGATCAGGTCGCCCAACACTACACTCACTAAGGCAAATAAAATACCCAGCGCCAAACAGCCCAAATACAGCGTTTGCATTATAGTCTCCTCCCGTCGATACTTCCGGACTGTCATACTAGTATAAACGCAACTGTCATGCCCTTGGTTTCACAAAGTTGGGTATTGCTCTCATTAATGTATGCCGGAAGCGGGAAAATTAACAGACCAAAGAAGCCGCCCCCTTAGACGGGAAGCGGCTATACTGTCGATGGCTGACTTACAAAGCCAGCTTATAAATTTCAACTACGTCCTGACGCTCCAGCTTGCGGAAGTTGCCGAACGGACCGAAGCGGACCGCCTTGTCGGCCATGCTGCCGATTTCGCTGTCGTCGATATCGTAATCGCCAAGCGTCTTCGGAGCGCCAATGGAATCCCAGAAGCGGCGGAGCGCTTCAATGCCTTCGAGGCCGGTCTGTTCATCGGTTTTGCCGGAAGGGTCAATGCCGAACACATTCACAGCCAGCTGGCGGAAGCGGGCAGGATTCGTGCTGAGGTTATATCTCATCCACTGCGGGAAGAGAATTGCCAGGCCGCCGCCGTGGGGAATATCATACACAGCGGATACAGCATGCTCAATGTTGTGCGTAGCCCAGTCACCAGCAAAGCCCATGCTGACCATTCCGTTCAGCGCCATCGTCCCGCAGTACATAATAGTCTCGCGAAGCTCGTAGTTGTTCAGATCCTCAATCAGCTTAGGAGCCGTCTCAATCACGGTACGAAGCAGAGTCTCCAAGAAGCCGTCCTGTAAAGGCGTATTGCTGTCTGTATGGAAATAATGCTCCAGCGTATGGGACATGATGTCCACCATACCGTACACCGTCTGGTCGCGCGGCAGGGAGAAGGTGTTCTCCGGGTCAAGGATCGAGAAGGCCGGATAGGCATGGATGCTGCCCCAGCCCATTTTCTCCTGGGTCACTTCGTTGGTGATGACCGAGCCGTTGTTCATTTCGGAGCCGGTGGCTGCCATTGTCAGCACGGTTCCCAGCGGAAGCGCACCTTGAGGTGCGGCCTTGCGTTCTACGAAGTCCCACATATCCCCTTCATATTTCGCTCCGACGGCCACCGCCTTGGCACAATCGAGCACACTGCCGCCGCCGACGGCAAGAATCAGGTCAATCTGATTCTCACGGCACAACGCTACACCTTTATGTACCGTTGAGAGACGAGGATTCGGCTCCACTCCGGCAAGCTCGGTAACTACGGCACCAACCGCAGCCAGCTCGGCAATGACGTTATCGTACAAGCCGCTGCGCTTGATGCTGCCGCCGCCGTACATCAGCAGTACATTCTTACCGTATTTCGGCACCTCGGTACGGAGTGCCTGCAATGTTCCCTGTCCGAAAATAAGCTTGGTCGGGTTATAAAATTCAAACTTGCGCATATGGGTAAACCTCCATGAGTATGTGAATGTGAAGCACCTGTCTATTATAGTCCTCCAGCTTAGCGCATTCAAATCGCACAGCTCTCTATTTTGGATTAGAATCAACGTGAGCACTTGGGTGGACGCCTTCCTTAAAAAACAACAAAAAAAATCGCTCATTTGATGAAATGGAGGGACCACCCAGCCATTCCCAAAGGAGCGATTTCTTTGTACATTCATTCTATCCAGACTTAGTTAAAACCGCTGCTGTTCAGGAACCGGCGGAAGGCCGCCTGCCCTTCCGGCGTGCGTTTGTAGACTCCGGCATGCTCCAGAATGTGAGTGAACTTCGTACCCACCTCATTCTGGATGGTCTTCACCGCTTCTTCTCGGTTCAGAGAGGTACCGAAGCGGCTTACCAGTTCGGTAATCCATGAAGTGTGTAGCGCCAGCGGATGCTCCTGGCCTTGGCTCTGGACATCTCCGAGAAGCGCAGTGTCGCCCGCCAATATGCCAGCGATGGCGTCAAGCTCTTCCTTGAGCCGCCCCGGCAGAATCGCCAGGCCCATGACCTCAATCAGGCCGATGTTCTCCTTCTTGATATGGTGCATCTCCCGGTGCGGGTGGAAAATCCCTTCGGGATATTCTTCGCTGGTCCGGTTGTTGCGCAGCACCAGATCCATCTCGTAGCCGCCGTCCTCTGCCCGGCGCACGATAGGGGTAACGGTATTATGCGGCACGCTCTCGCCGTCCTCTTCACTGAACGCCAGCACTTCGGCGGCCGGATCGCTATACGTCTTCCAGGACTCGTAGATATGGTTGCCCGCCTCCAGCAGCACTGCCGGATCTTCCGCATGCATCCGCAGCACGGACATCGGCCACTTCACAGTGCTTAAGCTGACGCCGGGATAAGAGGCATGGGTGAAGGTTTCCTCTTTGGGCGCCTTCTGGATCGGGAACGTATGCCGTCCGCCCTGGAAGTGGTCATGCGTCAGAATCGAGCCGCCGACAATCGGCAGATCGGCATTCGAGCCGATGAAATAATGCGGGAAGGCCTCCACGAAGCTAAGCAGACGCTTCAGCGTATCCTTCGTCAGCTTCATCGGCACATGATCGTGGTGGAACACAATGCAATGCTCGTTATAGTAGACATACGGCGAGTACTGGAAGAACCACTTCTCGTTGTTCATCGGGAGCGGGATCACGCGCAGGTTCTGACGCGGCGGGTGATTGACCCGGCCGGCATAACCGACGTTCTCGCGGCATAGCTGGCACTTCGGATAGACCGGAGGCGGAAGCAACCGGGCCATGGCGATTTCCTTCGGACTTTTCTCCGGCTTGGAGAGGTTGATCGTCATCTCAATATCCCCGTACGGCGACTCCTGAAGCCAATACACATTCTTCGCTACACGGTCCATACGGATATAGTTGGAATCAATGCTCAGCTTATAAAAACGGTCCGTTGCCGCCTGAATGCCCTGCTCCGCCTCGATCGCGGCGAACTCCGCATTCACCTCAGACGGGCGGGCCATCAGAAGGCCCATAATCTTCGCATCCAGCAGGTCGCGGTACGTATCCGTATTCTCCGGGATCAGCCCGAGACTGAACCCGTAATCAATCAGCTGGTCCAGCGGGGCCTGCGGGCTGTCCAGCGGACCTTCAGTGAACTCGCCGGGATACGGCTCGCTGAAGCCGAACTGGTCCAGGAGTTCATTGCGGCTGTAATCCACATCTGCTGGCTGGATAAGTCCCGTATGTCCGGCAAACAGAACCAGCTGTTCAATCGCATACAGCGCCTTCTCAGCGGCAGCAGCCGTACTATTATCGTTCTGCATTTCATTTCTCCTTCTATGGTGCCTTATGCGGCGCTTTGCATTCTGTCTATTTCACCTTCGGGCAACAAGCAGAATTGCTTCTTACTCCCCGTACCCTTGCGGATTGGCAGAGTGCCAGCTCCAGGCGCTCTGAATAATGCCTTCCAGATCGGCATGCTGCGGGTCCCAGCCCAGAACCTTGCGGGCTTTGTCAGAGGAAGCGACGAGTACTGCCGGATCTCCGGCGCGGCGGTCCTGAACCACAACCGGAATGTCCAGGCCGGTAACCTTCTTCGCAGTCTCAATGACCTGCTTCACAGAGAAGCCCAGGCCGTTGCCAAGGTTGAAGATATTGCTTGCACTGCCGCTGCGCAGATAAGTGACTGCACGGACATGCGCATCCGCCAGGTCGCTGACATGGATGTAGTCGCGTACGCAGGTTCCGTCTTCTGTCGGATAGTCTTCCCCGAACACTGCAATATTCTCGCGCTGCTTCAGCGCAGCCTGGAGCACCAGCGGAATTAGATGGCTCTCCGGACGGTGGTCTTCGCCGATCTTGCCGCTGGCATGTGCGCCTGCGGCATTGAAGTAGCGCAGCGCCACATATTTGATGCCGAGCACTTTGTCGAACCAGGCCATCATGCGTTCCATGGTCAGCTTGGTCTCGCCGTAGACATTCGCAGGCTCGGTGCGGTCAGTCTCTTCGATAGGTACCTTTTCCGGTTCGCCGTAGGTGGCGGCAGTGGAGGAGAAGACGATTTTATCCACACCGGCATGCTGCATGGCTTCGAGAAGACACTGCGTTCCATAGACATTGTTGTCGTAGTATTTAACCGGGTCCTTCATACTCTCACCCACCAGGGAGCTGGCTGCGAAGTGAATCACCGCTTCGATCTCATTCTCGGAGAACAGCTTCGCCAGCAGCGCCTTGTCGCGCAGGTCGCCCTCGTACAGCTTGCCGCCCAGCAGCGCCTCGCGGTGCCCTGTCAGCAGATTGTCAATCACCACAACCTCTTCACCGCGGTCCAGCAGCTCTGCTACTGTGTGTGAACCGATGTATCCTGCGCCGCCCGTTACCAGAATCGCCATCTTATTTCACTCCTTTCAATTCTTCCACGCCGTTGCCGATGCCACATACATAGAATTCGCCGGTCAGGCCGGTTCTGTTCTTGTAAGCTTCACCTACTTCAGCGATGAACCGCTGCACATCATCCTCATGCACCAGAGATACCGTACATCCCCCGAATCCGGCCCCCGTCATCCGTGATCCCAGTGTGCCAGGAATGCGCTGCGCTTCTTCCACCATCACATCCAGCTCCTCGCAGCTGACTTCATACAGGTCGCGGAGGGAGACATGGGAGTCATTCATGTACAGGCCGAACTGCTTCAGATCATTGTTCTTCAGCACCTCCACCGAGTCAAGCACACGCTGATTCTCCTCCACCACATGGCGGGCGCGGCGTCTGACGGTTTCGTCTGTAATTTTATCCTGATGAAGCTCGAATTGTTCAGGTTTCAGCTCAGCCAGATAAGACAGGCCCGGCACCTCTTGCTTAAGAATAGCCAGAGCCTCGTCACACTGGCTCCGGCGCTCATTGTACTTGGAGTCCACCAGACCGCGCTTCTTGTTCGTGTTGCCGATGACCAGCTTATAGCTGCCTGTCACAAAAGGTACGAGGCTGTATTCCAGCGTATCGCACATCAGCAGGATGGCATGGTCGCGCTTGCCGTTGGCTACAGCGAACTGGTCCATAATACCGGAGTTCACGCCGACATACTGGTTCTCCACACGCTGGGACAGCAGGGCCAGCTCCACCGTATCTATCTCTCCGCCAAGCAGCGTCAGGAAGGCGAAGCCTGTGACTACCTCGATCGAAGCGGAAGAGGACAGACCAGAGCCGTTAGGAATTTCACCGTGGAACAGGAGGTCATAGCCGCCGGATAGCGGAAGATCCTTCTTGGCCAGTTCTACCAGCACACCCACCGGATAGTCAATCCATTCGCCGGTCTTGGCTTTGCCGATCTCGCTATAGTCAATAGAAGCTTCGTAAGGTAAATTCGTCGATGCGAATTGAACCTTGCCGTCTACACGCGGGCGCACGATCAGCGTGGTGCCGAAGTCCAGCGCGGCCGGGAAGACGTAACCTCCGTTGTAGTCCAGATGCTCTCCGATCAGATTCACGCGGCCCGGAGCGTAGAATACCCTTGCTTCTTCCTTGCTTTCCCCATATTTCTCAATAAATTTGCTGTTCAGTTCCTGTGTGCTCAACATTGCCACTCCACCCTTTCGCTGCTTGCGCTTTGGAATTCAACTTACGTCCTTCATGCTTACATTATAATAAAATCAGACTTGCCCTGATAATGCAATCATGTGTGCAATATATGGACAAATGTGACTTCCGTCTCTGAAGAGACTATACTCGGTATGAGGAAAAGTGAACGGGCGCTCCCTATACACTTAGCTATGGAAGCGTTCTGCTCAGGAAAGGCGGCTTGCAGTGCAACATACCTATTCAGTAGGATCAAATCCTGTCTATTACGATAAGCAGCTGCTGCATGTACTCTTTGCAGGAGAGAGCCAGACCCTCCCGCTGCATCAGGCAGGTCCCAAGATCTACGATTACTATCTGCTCCATTATATTGAATCAGGCTCCGGGGTCTTCCGGACAGAGGAGCATACGTACGAGCTGGGAGCCGGAGACTGCTTCCTAATCCACCCGGGCCAGCTGGTCAGCTACATCTCGGATCAGCAGGAGCCCTGGCGCTACCGCTGGGCTGCCTTCACCGGCGCCGATGCCGGACAGCTTGCGGAGCAGGCGGGCTTCGCGCCGCTCGCCCCGGTGCTGTCTACCGCAGGCGGCAGTGTAATACCCGGAGCGCTTGCCGGGATGATGTCCGCCTTCTATGCCAATAAGGAGAGTGCCGCCCTGACCTCTCTGGGGTATCTGTACCTTATCGCCGGCGAAGCGGCGGAGCTGCTGGTCTCCTTCACCCGGCTGCCGGGTGCGGAATCACAGATCAAGCGGACGGTGAAGCAGATGATTCACTACATGGCTTCTCAGTATGCCCATCCGGTCTCGATTGAACAGATGTGCGGCTCTCTGGGGTATAACCGCGCTTACCTCTCCCGCATCTTCAAGCAGGAGACGGGGCTCTCTCCGGTCACTTACCTGCTGAAGCTGCGGGTGGAGAAATCGCGCCAGCTGCTGCGTGAACGTCCCGAGCTGTCCGTGGAGCAGGTAGCGGCATCGGTCGGACTGACTGATGCCCTGTATTTCTCCCGGCAATTCAAGCGTTTCTACCGCCAGTCCCCCACCGCTTACCGCCAGGCCACAGTGAACCCTGGAGAGAAATAGCTATATCGCCTAGAGCAACAGCCCGTCTCCTGAACAGGAAGCGGGCTGCTTGCATGGTTATCTATGGAAGCCGGACCTTATGGCAGCTCTTAGGCTGAGCGCCTTAAGCTTCACTCCTCTGTCTTAAGGATCGTTTCGATCCGGTCCAGCTCCTCCTGCGTGAAGTCACTGTGGGACAGCGCGGCGATATTCTCTTCGATCTGGCTGACCCGGCTGGCGCCGATCAGCGCCGAGGTGATCCGGCCGCCGCGCAGCGTCCAGAGCAGGGCGAACTGGGCCAGACTCTGGCCGCGCGTTACGGCCATCTGGTTCAGCGCGTGGATTCTGCGCAGCACCTCCGGCGTAATCCGGCTCTCATTCAGCGCTGCCGAAGGTCCGGCTGCCCGGGAATCTCCGGGAATGCCGTTCAGATATTTATTCGTCAGCAGACCTTGCGCCAGCGGAGTGAAGGCAATACTGCCCACCCCATGCTCCTCCAGCACATCCTGAAGCCCGCCTTCAATCCAGCGGTCCAGCATGGAATACCTCGGCTGATGAATCAGCAGCGGGGTGCCCAGCTCCTTCAGGATCGCAATAGCCTGCTGCGTCTGCTCCGCCGTATAGTTGGACAAGCCGATGTACAACGCTTTGCCTGAGCGTACAGCATGATCCAGCGCTCCCATCGTTTCTTCCATGGGGGTGTCCGGGTCCGGACGGTGGGAATAGAAGATATCCACATAGTCCAGTCCCAGCCGCTTCAGGCTCTGGTCCAGACTAGACAGGATATATTTACGTGAACCCCAGTCCCCGTAAGGGCCGGGCCACATCGTATATCCCGCCTTGGTCGAGATCACCAGCTCGTCACGGTACGGCGCGAGATCCCGGGCCAGCACCTTGCCGAACAGCTCCTCCGCCGATCCGGCCGGAGGCCCGTAGTTATTCGCCAGGTCGAAGTGGGTGATTCCAAGATCAAAGGCACGGGTAATCATCCTGCGGCCATTCTCAAAGGCATCAATGCCGCCGAAATTATGCCACAGGCCCAGTGAGATGGCCGGAAGCTTGAGACCTGACCTGCCGGTGCGGTTGTAACGCATTCCTTCATACCGTTCATCACTAGCCACATATACCATGTTATATCCCTGCCTCTCGTATCTCTTTTGTGAATACCCTTCTTTAAACACACGGCCTCATAAGTAATCTTGTTCTATAAAAAAAGACTGACTGGGCGTTAGCCCAGCAGTCCCTGCACTCTACCCAGCACATCTCCGATACGCTCTGTAATAATCAGGTCTGCCTGATCGTCATACGGGGTAGGCTCGCCGTTAAGCAGTACTGTATGCTGTCCCCTGAAGTAAGTGACCAGGCTTGCAGCAGGCTGAACGGTAAGCGAGGTACCGCCGATGATCAGCAGATCCGCCGCTGCAATGGCATCCACGGCTTCAACCAGCACTTCATGATCGAGCGCTTCTTCATAGAGCACCACATCCGGCTTGATGATGCCCCCGCAGTCCTCACAGCGCGGCACAGAGCCTTCCTGCTCCAGCCATTCCTCCAGGCCGTAATAGCGCTGGCACCCCATGCAGTGATTGCGGTGGATAGAGCCGTGCAGCTCCAGAACCCGGCGGCTGCCGGCAATCTGATGGAGGCCGTCGATATTTTGCGTAATGACCGCCTTCAGCCTGCCGCTCTCCTCCAGCTCCGCGAGCAGCCGGTGGGCCCCGTTCGGCTTCGCTCCGGGATGAATCATCTTGCTGCGGTAGAAATCAAAAAAAATGTCCGGCGAGGACATAAAAAAGCTGCGGCTGAGCATCACCTCAGGCGGATAGGGGGAGTTGTGCTGTGTCTGGTACAGACCGGCTGCCGAACGGAAGTCCGGGATGCCGCTCTCCGTCGATGTTCCGGCACCGCCGAAAAAGACGATATTATTGCTTTTTTGAATCCAGGAAGCCAGTAGCTGTAATTGTTCCATGATCTACACCTGTCCTCTCTGTACCTCATTCGTAATGCATTCAGATTGTTAAGCGGAGCGCGTTATAGCCGGATACCACAATATCCGCATCCAGCAGATGGTCTGTCCTTCCGTCCGGTGAGATTCCGACCGCAAGGCGCAGTCCCGCCCCACGGCCCAGCTGCATATCCGCATTGCTGTCACCGATAATCACTGTGTCTTCGGGACGCAGCTCCAGCTCCCGGCAGGCCTTCTCGGCCATCTCCGGTGCAGGCTTGCCGTACTTTACCCGGTCGCGGGTAACCACCGCCCCGAAGTACCCGGAGATGCCAAGCCATTCCAGATGCTCGCGGGTGGTGGACAGATTGTCAGAGGTCACAACGCCAAGCTTCAATGAAGCGACGGCACACTGCTCCAGGAATGGCAATACTCCCGGCATGGGTACAGCCGTACGGCGGCGGCGAAGCTCATTCATGGCCTCCTTGGAGATGGCATTCACTCGCGTCACCGCTTCATTCCAGGGGACACCCGCTGTATAGAGCTGCCAGGCCAGAATTCCGGTGGATTCCTCAGCCGTTGCCATGGAGAGCGGACCGGCGGGATCATAACCGGTAATTCGTCCGGAAGCATCATGCGTCGTCCCCAGCACCGGGGCCAAATCTGCTCCCCTTACAGGTCTGCTGCCCATTAAAGTCAGCTGGCTGCCCAGCCCCTCAAGCACCAGTTCGGCCCAGCTGCCCCAGGTGGCCAGGAGATCAAGCAGCGTGCCGTCCTTATCGAACAGGATGCCGCTTACGGGAACGGAGAGTTCATTGATGTGCAATACAGGCATTCCAGCGCTCCTTCCGCATAAGTTATATTACTTCAGGTATTCGTTGTTCATTTGCTCTGGCGCAGATTCCCCAGCCAGTCCAGCATCGCCCGGACGGTCCGTGTCTGCTGTTCATCTTCGGTAATCGTAGCGGTCCCGTCACCCTTTTGCGCGCCATAGCTGCCGAATTGGGCATGGTTACCGCCGTCAACCGACACATATACGGTATTGCCCGGCAAATAGGAACGCCCTTTGTTATAGCTCTTCTGGTCTACGACCTCATCCTGCGTGCCAAGCACAGACAAGACGGATAGCGTGGTGTCCTTCAGGCTGCCTTTCTCATCGGGATACGAGGCCAGAAAAAAAACGCCTTCCAGCTGGCCGGCATGATCCGCAGCGAAGCGTGAAGCCATTACGCCGCCGAGCGAATGCCCGCCCAGGACGAAGGACTGCTTCGGATGCACGCGGATAATCTCTTCGGCGGCATCCCCTTTGATTACAGCCAGATTAAGCGGCATTCTGGCAATGTAGAACGGGTGACCGGCAGCGGCAACTTTACGGGCCAGCGGCGCATATGCTTCTGCCTTGACCAGTGCTCCCGGATAAAAGATTACGGCGGTGCCGAGCACCACTGAGGGCTCGAACGAGATCCAGTTGTCATTCTGCTCTACAGTGACTCCCCCGGCAGAGATCAGAGCCGTTTCAGCCCGTGCCTCCGGTTTATACGGAGTCAGATATCTCCATATAAACACCCCCGCCGTCAACAGAACCAACACCACTCCGATAAGCACACGGCGTCTGATTATATTCTTTTTCATTAGTGTTCACTCCCGATTCCTGCATACTGAAAATTATAAGGGAATCGGTGAATTCAAACAACCTTCAAGACTTCGCCACATCTGGCCCTATCCATTTCCAATGATAGCGCTTACCGTTGTGATGTATTTCACAATTTATTGTCCGGAAATCATGTATTTTAAAATTAAAGTATTAAACCCTACGCAAACCCTAATTTCATTGGAGGTTACGTCATGCCCCGGGAAAGCCCGCTGGACGCGCGCGGAGAGACCTTTTTTCTTAATCTGCGCTTCATGCTTATTGTAACTGTCTTCGTGGCCAATGCGATCGAACCCCTGATTCAGGAAATGAGCGGACTTCACACGCTTTACCAATGGATCTTCAGTTTTCATATGCCGCTGTTTGTGCTGGTAACCGGATACTTTGCCCGTTCAAGCTTGCATGGAGCACCTGGGCGCAAGGTGCTGCTGCAGATTGCCCTGCAATATGTTATTTTTCAGAGCCTTTACTCCCTACTTGACGCCTCCCTGTTTCATGTCAATAATATACAGCATTCCTTCTTCGCTCCTTATCTGCTGCTCTGGTTCCTGGCCAGCCACATCTGCTGGCGCCTGCTGATGCTGGGCATGAGCCGCTGGACCCGCAGCGCCCAGCTGGCCTTCGCTGTTACCGCAGGGGTCGCCGTAGGTTATTTGCAACTAGACGGGATCTGGTTCAGCATCAGCCGCACCTTTGTGTATCTGCCCTTTTTTGTGATCGGATACCATTTCTCCTTCGGGGCATTCGTGAAGCTGTATCAGCGGTATGTCAAAAGCATTGCCGCCACCGCTTCGCTCCTGCTGCTCCTTGCTCTCAGCCTGCTTGACGGTAATCTCCCCATAGGCTGGCTATACGGCAGTATGACTTATATGCAGCTTGGCGCCCATGAATGGTACGCGGGGCTGTTCCGGCTCGCGGTCTATGGCCTGCAATTCATCGCTTCCCTGGCATTTTTGGGTCTGGTGCCTTACGGGTTAAGCCGCATGACCGGCCTGGGACGCCGGACCCTCTATGTTTTTCTGCTGCATGGCTTTGTGGTCCGCACGGCGGTGATTTCCGGATTGTATACCTATATCGGCAACCCGGCCGGAGCAGCGCTGCTGCTCGCTGGTGCAGTAGGATGTACGGTGCTGCTCGCCCAGCCTGCGGTCAGACGGCTGCTGAACCCGCTCGTGGAGCCGTCCGTAGAGTGGATGATCTCCCTGCAGCGTGCCGCCATCCGGCGCTCTCTATAGAATGAAGCTGGCATTCTATATCAATTTGCCGAAGTCTATCCTATACGGAATAGGCTTCTTTCTGTATATTAGCCCAGACTTTACATGCGTGACCCCCCGACAAACTTCACACTGCCCGGTAGAAAAAACAGGATTTTTGTGATAGACTCTCTATTAACGTTCGTAACCAATCACCGCAGATACGTATATTTCGGGATTGCAATGCGTTAATGCGGCACTATATTCGCTTTACCAATATTGTTAGGGGGAAAAGTCATCATGGCAAACAAGAAAATGCGATCAGATATGATCAAAAAAGGCTTCGACCGCGCTCCTCACCGCAGCCTTTTGCGGGCAGCAGGCGTTAAAGAAGAGGATTTCGGCAAACCGTTCATCGCGGTCTGCAATTCCTATATCGATATTGTTCCGGGTCATGTGCATCTGCAGGAATTCGGCAAAATCGTGAAGGAAGCCATCCGTGAAGCCGGCGGGGTTCCATTCGAATTCAACACGATCGGCGTTGACGACGGGATTGCCATGGGTCATATCGGTATGCGTTATTCGCTGCCAAGCCGCGAGATCATTGCCGACTCTCTGGAAACGGTAGTATCCGCGCACTGGTTCGACGGTATGGTGTGCATTCCCAACTGTGATAAAATCACCCCGGGCATGATGATGGGCGCACTGCGCGTCAACATCCCGACA
The DNA here is from genome assembly GCF_038000365.1 of Paenibacillus sp. FSL R7-0333. NCBI lineage: Bacteria > Bacillati > Bacillota > Bacilli > Caryophanales > Paenibacillaceae > Paenibacillus > Paenibacillus sp. FSL R7-0333. The sequence continues at coordinate 1,700,689 of NZ_JBBOBZ010000001.1, read as the reverse complement.
ATCTTCGTCAGCGGCGGGCCGATGAAGGCCGGCGTAGACAGCAAAGGCAAGAAGCTCTCCCTCACTTCTGTATTTGAAGGCGTTGGCGCGCATCAGGTCGGCAAGATCAACGATGCTGAGCTGCTCGAACTCGAACAATACGGCTGTCCTACCTGCGGATCATGCTCCGGCATGTTCACTGCCAACTCCATGAACTGTCTGGCTGAAGCTATGGGCCTTGCGCTTCCGGGCAACGGCACCATCCTGGCCGTAGCCGAAGAACGCAGAGACTTCGTCCGCAAGTCAGCAACCCAGCTCATGGAGCTGATCAAGCTGGACCTGAAGCCGCGTGATATCGTAACCCAGGAATCGCTGGACAATGCCTTCGCGCTGGATATGGCAATGGGCGGCTCGACCAACACCGTATTGCATACCCTGGCACTTGCTCAGGAAGCCGAAATCGATTATCCGCTGGAACGCATCAACGAAGTAGCCAACCGGGTTCCTTACCTGGCCAAGCTGGCTCCGGCCTCCGATATCTTCATCGAAGATGTGGACCGGGCGGGCGGTGTAAGCGCCGTGCTGAACGAATTACTGAAGAAGCCGGGCGCAATCTTCGGGGATTGCATGACGGTTACCGGCAAGACACTGGCCGAGAATGTAACCGGCCATGAGATCCAGGATACATCTGTTATCCATACCATCGACAACCCCTATTCCCAAGTTGGCGGATTGGCTGTACTCTACGGCAACCTGGCGCCGGAAGGCTCCATCATCAAGGTGGGTGCCGTGGATGCTTCTGTTGGCGGCTATCACAAAGGACCTGCCATCTGCTTCGACTCTCAGGAAGAAGCACTGGAAGGTATCGCGAACGGCAAGGTCAAAGAAGGCCATGTGGTCGTTATCCGTTATGAAGGTCCGAAGGGCGGACCGGGCATGCCGGAAATGCTGGCGCCGACTTCGCAGATCGTCGGTATGGGCCTGGGCGCCAAGGTCGGCCTGATCACGGACGGACGGTTCTCCGGTGCCTCCCGCGGGATCAGCATCGGCCACATCTCGCCGGAAGCGGCTGAGGGCGGCCCGATCGCTTTTGTAGAGGATGGCGATATTATTGAGCTGGACCTCAATAACCGCAAGATCGAGCTGCTGGTTGACGAGGAAGTGCTGGCGGTCCGCCGCCAGGGCTGGAAAGAATTCGAGCCGAAGGTGAAGACCGGTTATCTGGCCCGTTACTCCAAGCTGGTTACCAATGCAAGCAAGGGCGGCGTGCTGAAGATCTAATCGTTAGAGCCGCGGCCTTAAGCAAATGTAATGATGATATGAGCAGCTCCAACCGCGAATGCGGCCGGAGCTGCTCTTTTTGTTGCAGGAATTGAAGCTTTGAGGAGAAGAATGTTGCATCATGTGCAGGAACTAAAAAACCGCCAGCCCTGATAGGCCAGCGGAGATTGTAATCAATATAAGTGCATTAAACTGTGTATGCTTCGTCTTCAATGAACTACCGTTGCTCCGGGAAGCTCAGCTTCAAGCGTCCGTTCCTCTTCGTGTACCCGCTCCACATGCTTGTGCGGAAGCTGACGGTTCATCTGGTCCAGAAGCTGCGATACCGGCATCAGTATCATCTTGGGCACCAGTTGGTCACTGCGTTCCTTAAGTCTTGAGCCGCCTGACGGATGAATCACACTCATGAGAATACTAAGGTAGAACTTGGTGCTGCTGGCGAACAGTCCGCTGGGCAGATCCAGTACGATGAAGCCGAACTTCTCCGGCCCGCGGTTGATCATGCTGACTCCGTAGAGCGCTTTGGCTTCAGCTAGCTCCACATCACCGCAAATCCGCTTGGCCAGCACCGGCAGATCCTTCTCCATCCGGCGGATCAGGCGGATCGCAAGCTGGGCAGTGGAACGGGAATGAACTCCCAGCTCGAATAGCTGCCTGTTATCGAAATGCAGCTCGATCACCTTGTCGCCCTTGCTTAAGGTCTCGCCATTATCCATGTGGACCGTTCTGCCCTGGTACTTGCGCAGCCGGTAATGCAGGAACGGGTCTTCCTGCGAGATTGTCTTGATCTGGAACAGCAGCTGAAAGAGCTTCTCCCAGCCCAGCCATAAACCGACAAGCAGCCGCTTGCCGAAGGACAAATGCGTAATCGGGGAGCGCTGCACCGCCTTGATCATCTCGTCAATCCGGACGCTGTGCAGTCCGCGCCGATCGGCCTCGGCCAGCATCCGCTCCAGCGCAATCAGCATATGCTCCGGTGCATTCGGATCAGCGCCGATCGTCGTACCGCAGTCATGCAGCAGCAGCACCTCCCCCGGGCCGAGCTTTGCAATGAGCTTCTCGGTCAGCTTCTCCGCTCCAAGCTTCTCCTTCCAGTCGCCGAACATCGCCGACCACAGCACAATCTGCACCTGACGGCGTTTGGAGAAGTCGAACAGGTTCACGATTCCCCAAGGAGGACGGTAATAAGTGCTGCGCTCGCCGGTAATGGAGAAGATGATCTCGTCCGTCCGGTCAATCTGCTTCCTCACCGTGGCGGGACGCATCAGCCAGTTCGTCTTGTGCACATAATTATGAATTCCGATCAAATGCCCTTCGTCATGCATTCGCTTGATGATCTCGGGGTGCTGCTCCGCGTGCGAGCCAACGACAAAAAAGGTCGCCTTCGCATCGTAGCGTTTAAGCAGATCGAGCAGCAGCGGTGTATAATGCGGGTCTGGCCCGTCGTCAAAGGTCAGGCCGTAATCCGTACGCCCAATTCCTTTGCGGAAGACACGATAACCAAATAAACGGCTGATCATACCGGGAATAAAAGCATAAAAGGTAGAGATATAAAATAGCCAGAGCAGCAAAGTCTGCATGTACAATCACCGCTTTTCCAGAGTTGACTTTGGCTCGCCTTACGTCTGTTAGGAGATAGATGTGATACGGCCAAGTAGAGTAAGTAGAAGCGACAGCTTTAAAAAACATCACCTCCTAGTTTAACACAGCTGCCAAAGAAATAGACGTTTTTTATTAAAATCGTGTACAATGAGTTGAAGTGCAGGTTACAAATTCATCTTCACAAAGGGGTCGTTTAAATCTATGCTGCCGCTGTACAGAAAATATTGGCGCACCTTTTTCGACATTGGGCTGCTTGTTCTAACCGTATATTTAGTGATGCTCGGCTTCAGTAAATTGTACGAGCTGGCTGCGCCGGTGTTCCTGTCCTTTTTTGTATTTCTGCTGATTGAGCCGCTGGCCCGCTTCCTGAACCGCAAGGGGATGGCCAAGCCCTTCGCCTCCGCGATCTCCGTGGTGCTCTTCCTGGTCATTCTGCTGGGCGTCCTGTTCGGTGCCGGACTGCTGATTACGACCCAGGCGATTCACCTTCAGAATAATCTGCCCAAATATACATACGTGGTCCAGCAGCATTTCGCAGAGACTACGACCTATCTTCAGCACAAAATCGATTCGCTTCCATCCGATGTGACGGATAAGCTGAACGGTTATTTCACAGATGCCACCAATATTCTCTCGAAGTGGATGGTCGCCTTCTTCAAGTATATGGTCGGAGTGCTTGGCTCCTTCTCTTCCTTTATGGCTAATTTCGGGATTGCGATCATTCTCGCCTTCTTCCTCAGCATGGAGATTAAGGACTGGCGCCGAATTGCCCATGAGAAGCTGCCGAAGACGTTCAAGACCGCCTATGCCTTCCTGCAGGGCAATGTGTTCAAGGCTATCGGTTCTTATATCAAAGCACAGATGATCCTGATCAGCATCACCTTCGTCATTATTCTGGCTGGCCTGCTGATTCTTCGGACGGGCAATGTACTCACCATCGCGCTGGTCTGCGCCGTGGTCGATCTGCTGCCGCTGCTTGGAGTACCTGCGGTGCTGATCCCTTGGATCATCTATCTGTTCATTGTCGGAAATACTTCGCTTGCTATCGGGCTCATCGTTCTGCTGGCTGTAGTAATGGTAGTTAGACAGCTGCTGGAGCCCAAAATCACAGGGAATTCGATCGGTGTCTCCTCTGCCTTCCTGATGCTCTCCTTCGTGATTCTGTCCTCCTCCCTGTTCGGGATAGCAGGACTCATTCTGTCGCCGATTCTGCTGATTCTGCTCAAGGAGCTGCTCCAGCAGGGATATCTCCAGCAGTGGATCTATCTGCCGCAGGAGGAGTTCGTCGTCTCGCCCTTCGCGGCCTCGGGAACCTCTACGGCAGGCGCTCCCATAAGCGGCAGTCCGGCCGGTCCAGGCCCTCAGGCCCCGGTTGATCCGCCTTCCAGCCCCGACAACAGCTCGAACACCTGACCGAACAGGCGGGTGGCGGCCTGCGGACTGTCTGGAGCCACATTCTCTATCGCCACAGACACCGCATATTTCGGATGGTCAACCGGACCATAGCCGATGAACCATTGATTGTTGCGCGGCGTGCCATGCTCCAGCGTCTGGGCCGTGCCTGATTTGCCGGCGAGCGGCCAAGCGGAAGGCTTCAGCATCCGGCCTGTGCCCTCTGAGACTACGCTGCGCATCATGCCCAGCAGCACACGGGCAGTGGCCGGAGCGATCCGGCCCTCCGGCGCTGGCGCCAGATGTCCCGGAAGCTCCTTAAGCGTCTGTCCATTGGCAAAAGCAACCCGCTGCAGAATCCGCGGCGCTCTCACCTCACCGCCATGCAGCAGTGTGACGACCAGATTCGCCGCCTGCAGCGGAGTGATTCGCACATCGCGCTGGCCGATCGCCGTCTGGACTCTCGCCCCGCCGTCATCCGGCAGGAGCGTGGTGAAGATGGTTCCCGGCTGCTCCCCGGCCAGCGGCCGGAGCAACGGCAGACCGAGCGTATTCTCCGCCTGCCACCCAATGCTCCGGCCCAGTCCAAGGGCAAGGGCGGTAGCTTGAAGCTTCACACCGCTTAGCCGCTCGGCCAGCGTAGCAAATACAGTATTACAGGACACGGCGAACCCTTGCTTAAGCGTAAGGACGCCGTGTCCTTTGCCGTGGGGACATGACAATCCGTATTTCCCATATGCCCCTGCACAGAAGAAAGGCTCCTCCGGTGTGGTCAGCCCGGCTTCAAGTGCGGCAGCGGCCGTAACAATTTTGAAGATAGAGCCCGGGGCGGCCGCTTGAAGAGCACGGTTGTTCCATTCTCCCCCTTGCGGTGAGACCTGCTGCGGATTGTAGAACGGCAAGGAGACCATCGCTGCGATATCACCGCTCCGGCTGTCCATTACCACAATCGCCCCTTCCTTCACCCCGGCTTCCGCCGCCAGCTGCTCAATGCTCTCCTGAAGCTTCAGATCAATTGTGGTATATAGTGACAGCGGATAATAGGGGTTACCCGGCGCCTTGACTGTGATCGGGCTTCCCGGAACCCGTTTGCCGCGCGCATCAACCTGGGCAACGGCCTCCGTGTGCCCCACGCCCTGCAGCAGCGGCTCCAGCGTCTTCTCCAGCCCGTCTGTGCCGGTTCTTGGAATTCTCAGCCCTGTAGGGGATTGAGTGACAGCTTCTCCTGAAGCTTCAGACAGATAACCGAGCCACTGTCGGCCGGATGCAGACCCGTTATATCTGCGGGCAAAAGGCAGCGCCCGGACACCTTCAATCGCAAGTGCCTCCACTTCTCTGGCCTGCGGCAGGGTCAGGGCCAGCGGCCCCGTGCCTTGGCCGGAAGGCCAGAGCAACGGCTCCTTCAATCCCAGCCGTCTTGCCTGCAGCTGGCTGTAGCTGACGCCAAGAATCTCCGCCAGACGGTGAAGCTGCTGGTCATCGTTATATTCACCGGCACCATGATGCCGGTGAAGCTCTTCCTCCGGCGGGAACAGCGCAGCGGTCCAGACCGTCTCTCCAGCCAGCGCCCTTCCATGTTTGTCATACAGCCGTCCTCTTCCGCTGTCCAACACCGTCTCCCGCTCACTTTGCAGCTCTGCCATCTGAGCTACTGTGTAACGGGTGCCGCTTACTACACTATCCTTCAGCAGCAGCTGTACCCAGGCCAGCCTGATCATCAGGCCTGCCAGCAGCATACACAGGATCAGGCATCCCCAAAAGATACGTCTATGAATCAGCTTGTGCAATTGCTATTCCTCCATCCAGTGGGCTGCAGAACCATGGCTAATATTATACCCACCTCATGAATCAAAATAACCTCACAAAGTGGGGCATTAGCTTCGATGATAACTCAAGTACTTTGCGGGGGCCCCAAAACATATAAGCCCCGCCTTCCCTCTAGGGAAAGGCGGGGCTTATGAACGGATCACACGTTGAACTTGGATAATCGCTCCCGCAGTCTTGAGGAGGCATTCTCCAGCTTACTGGAGAGGGTAACCAGATATTCGCTTACATTCTCCTGTTCTCCGGTAAGGGAGGCTACCTCTTCAGAGGCGGCCGAGGATTCTTCGGCGAACGAGCTGACATTGCCTATCGTCTCTGACAAGATCTGCTGCGAGTGGTTCAGGCCGTCAATCGAAGAAGATACCGAATCCAGCCTGGTAATCAGCTGATGCATCTGCCCCTGTACACTAATGAAGATCTCACTGGTGTTCTGAACATAATCCATCTGCTCCCCGAACAGCGGCGCAACCTCGGACAAGGCGTCTACCGTCTCATGCATATCCCGCATGATCCGGTCCGTAATCTCGCCCACCACGGCAATGGAACGCTTGGACTGCTCCGCCAGCTGGCGGATTTCATCAGCGACAACCGTGAAGCCCTTGCCCGCTTCGCCTGCCCGAGCCGCTTCAATAGTAGCGTTCAGCGACAGGATATTGGTCTGCTGGGTGATGCTCTGCATGACCTCCAGCACCTGAATGACCGATGAGGCGGTATCCTTAAGCTCATTCACTTTAAGGACCAGCTTGCCTGTCCTGTCGCCAGTCTCTTGCGTTCTGCCCAGCAGCTCCTGCAGCTTGACTACCCCTTCCGCACTGGCTTGCTCCACGCTATGCGCAGTTCCGCCAATCTCATGGGCTACTGCAATGACAGCTTCCATCTTCTCCGAGATCTGAGCCGTCATCTCATTCCCCCGGTCCGCCTCCAGTGAGAGGCTGCCGGCACCGCCGGCAATCTCTTCCGTGGCTGCGGCAATATCCTTCGCTGCCACCGCTGTGTCCCGCGAGGCATTGCCAAGGGCTTCCGCTGCTTCCGTAACCTCACGCGCGGTCTCATTGGTGTGGGCGACCAGCTCTGTAATCTGCTCCATCATCAGGTTGAAGGAGCCGGACAGCTGGCCTATCTCATCACGGGTGACGACATCAGTACGTACGCGCAGATCCCCGTCTGCCCCCTTGACCATCAGATCCCGCAGACGTGAGAGCGGACGTGAGACCATCCGTACCATCCAGAGTCCTATCAGTACGGCAACGGCAGCAGCGGCGGCCACCGCTATGTAGGTCGTGTTAAGGATCCGTCCCGCATCCTTGGTCAGATTGCCGGAAGGCACCACACCGAGCAGTCTCCAGCCGGAGGTATGCAGCGTACCGTAGACCGCAAGAATGGATCTGCCCTTCTCATCCTTGGTCGGCAGGGAGCCGGAGGTGTCGCTTAATCCCTTGAACAGGGTTCCCCCCAGGCGCAGATAGGTGTCCGTCTCCTCTTGCTGGGAAGAGGCAATCAGCTCATCTGTGGCAGTCAGCAACTGGATATAGGAACCCTGACCCAGATCAACCATTTTCAGCTGGCTGTCAAGCTCTGTACTCTTAATATCGCAGACCGCCAGATAACCGGTGTGACCCGCTTCCGCCGCCACAGACTTAGCGAAACGCACCACTCCTTCAGCCTCTCCCTGCTTCAGCGCTTCGGTAATCCACCGGCTCTGCGGCTTCTCCTGCAGCTGCTTGTACCATGCTGCATCACGGATAGCCGCCAGGAAATCATTATCCACTTCACCAGCTCCGGCTGCGGGCAACGCTTCATCCAGCGGAACCAGATACACTGCCTGCACGCCGGGTACAGCCGAGAGCCATTGATCGAGCTCCCCGTTAATCGTCGTGGACAGCTCTGTACGCTTCGCAGGATCTGCTGCAGCAGGGCCTGCCAGTGCGACCGCCTGCTGAATATCCTCATTGTAGAACAGCTGACCCAGATTATCTTCATAGCGCAGCAGGACGACATCCAGCTTCTCAGCCGTCTGCTCCACAGTCTGCTGATTAGCAGACAATGCATTGTTCTCAATCGTATGTCTGGCCACAGCGTAAGAAATATAACCCAGAGACAGCACAATTCCCATGGTCGCGATGAAAAAAACCAGAAAGAGCCGCATCCCCAGCGACTTGGAGGGATGCAGCCGAGAAAGAATAGAGGTACTCCGAACTGTTGACCTGCTCAAAAAACCACCGCCAGATTCTATGTATTCTTGGTATTCATGACCCTATTCATGATATACCATCAGCTCCTTGGTGGCTGTGATTTTGTTGTATGCAGCAAATTACGTCGGGTGGCGGACAGGTCTAGATCTTACCAGGGCCGGCATCATCGCCAATCTCTTCATGCGTCTCGATAACGTAATTGACGATTTCCTGGACAGTGGTGTAGGCAACGCCGACATAAGTGTCCGCAGCCCCGTAATAGATGGCAATCCGGCCGGTATCCGCATCGCTCAGCGCAGCACAAGGGAAGAGTACATTGTTGACGAAGCCTCTTTCCTCATACCATTCTTCCGGGGTCAGCACGAAGTTCCGGGAGCGGTATTTCACTCTCGAAGGCTCATCTGCATCCAGAATCACAGCGCCCATGCTGTAGACGAGACCGTTGCAGGTCCCGGTAACCCCATGGTAGAACATCAGCCAGCCTTCCGAGGTCTCAATGGGCGCAGGTCCGCCGCCGATCTTGGTGCTCTGCCACCAGCCTTGTCCGCCCTTGGTCATGACATGACGGTGTTTGCCCCAGTATACGAAGTCAGGACTCTCGCTCAGGAAGACATCACCGAACGGCGTATGTCCGCTATCGCTTGGACGGGAGAGCATGACGAAATTGCCGCCTATTTTCTTTGGAAATAGCACGCCGTTGCGGTTGAACGGCAGGAACGGATTCTCCAGACTGATGAAATGCTTGAAATCCTGTGTCTTCGCTACGCCGATGGCTGCTCCATAGAAGTCTGTGCACCAGATGATGTAATACGTATCCTCCACCTTCACCAGACGGGGATCGTACGCGTAACGCGGCATGTAAGGGTTACCTGCCTCGTCTGTGAATTGGATCGGCTGCTCATCTATGACCCAATCCAGGCCGTCCGCGCTGCGGCCCATCCGCAGATGGGGGCGGGTCGTGTGATCCTCCACACGGAAGACTCCCAGGAAGCTGCCCTCGTAAGCGATCACGGCGCTGTTGAAGATGCGGGCGACCCCCTTCGCCGGATTGCGCTTGATCACCGGGTTATCGCTATGCCTCCAGACCGGATTGTCATTCCCGGCAGGTCTGTCCTGCCAAGGCATATTCGGCAGACTCTGGTTGGCCGTCAGTTTAACTTCTCTCATAATAGAATCCCTCCAATGATAGTTGCAGCAGCCGCTGCGGTGGTGTGTTGCTCCCCGGCTTGCCGCTTTATTTGACCGACCCTTGGGCGAAGCCGTTATAAATGTATTTTTGCAGCGCTACGAACGCGATCAGCGTCGGAATGATGGCGATCATAATCGCGGCGCAGATAACCTCCCACTGGGAGCCGTAGGGTCCTTTGAATTTGAACAGTGCGGTAGATACGACCTGCAGGCTGCTTTTTGGCATATACAGGAACGGGGTATAGAAGTCATTGTAGATATTAACACCCTTCACGATGATCACCGTCACAATGGCCGGACTCAGCAGCGGAAGAATGATTCTCCAGTAGATCGTCCAGTAGGAGGCACCATCCAGCATTGCGGATTCATCCAGCGATTCAGAGATCGAGTCCAGGAACTGCATGAAGATATAGACAGCGATAATATCGGTCCCCAGATACATCAGAATCGGCGCCCAGCGGGTATTGAACAAATCCAGAGCATTGATAATCTGAAAAGTTGCTACTTGTGTAGTTACTCCGGGAATCAGCGTAGCCAGCAGAAAAGCCCCCATCAGCGCCTTGCTGCCTCTGAATTTGAAGCGGGCCAGAATATAAGCCATCATCGAGCCGGTAAGCGTAGCGCCCGCAATGGAAATAAGGACGATAATGATCGTGTTCATGAAGCCGAGCAGCATGTTCCCGTCTACGAAGGCTTTGGTGTAGTTGGCGAAATTCAGCCAGTTCTCGGGCAGGGTCAGCGGACCGGTTGAAGCGTACTCAGCATTGGTCTTCAAGGAGGCGAAGAAGACAACGACAATCGGGATCAGCGCCATCAGCGCACCCAGCACCAGGGAGAGATATTTGAAGAAGCCCGCCAGGTTGTATTTCAAGGTATGCATCGCTCTATTTCTCCTCCTTGATCAGAATGCGCTGCAGAATGGTAACCAGAACAACGATACCCAGCAGTACCACAGCCATTGCAGAAGCCAGCCCCAGCTTGCTGTATTTGAAGGCCACATCGACGGTCTGGATGACAAAAGTGCCGCTGCCGTTGGAGCCGCCGGTCATAACGTACGGAATCTCAAACACCCCGATGGCCCCGCTGACCGCGAGGATCAGATTGAGCTGGAGGATACGCTTGATGCTTGGGATGATAATATGCCGGAACTGATGCCAGCGGTTAGCGCCGTCTATCTCCGAGGCTTCATAGATATCGCTGCCGATCGAGGAAATTGCGCCAAGGAAGATAATAAAGTTCATCCCCATATACCTCCATACCGAGGCAAAAGCGAGAGAGATGTTAATGAGCTGCGGATTCAGCAGCCATTTCTGTTGCAGCGCCCCGAGTCCAAGCAGATCAAGAATGGTATTAAGAGTGCCTTCCGGCTTGAAGAAGAACAGGAAGATGAACCCGATCGCCACACCGTTCAGCAAGGTCGGAAAGAACAGAATCCCCTTGAACCAGTTCTTCATCTGGACATTGAAGCTCAGAATCGTGGCAAAATAAAGCGCCAGTCCCATCTGGACAAAGGTGGCAAAAAAGTAATACAAGCTGACCTTGAATACGGCGAAGTACTCCGGCTTGGTAAAGATCGTCTTGTAGTTGTCGAAGCCGATATACTCCATATTTTTGCTTAGCCCGTTCCAGCTGGTGAAGCTGTACTGAAACATTTTGAGCACAGGTAAATAGGAGAACGTCAGCAGCAGAACTACGGGTACTAGTGAAAATAAAAAGATGATCAAAATCCGTTGATTTTTATAGCTCATGTTAGACAATTTGGGCACTCTCCACACCTCCAGAAAACTTACTGCTCTTAAGTCCGCTTCCATCCCTGCAAAAGTGAAGGGGATTATGCCGTTACCGGCATCTCCCCTTTCTTTTGTTCTTTAATTTACTTGGCAGTCACAATTTTGGCTCTGGCTGCTTTCCATTTATCATTCAGTTCTTTCATAATGTCATCATAGGATTGCTTGCGGTTGCCAATCGCCGCCTCGATAATTACTTTCTTGAAGTCAGGCTGCCAGAGACCGATTTCAGCTTCTTTATCAATGGCATCCACCCAGCCCTCTTCACCGGCTTTGGCTGGAGCAAGCGTGTCAAAAGTAATGTCAGTGCCTGCAAATTGCTTGAGAATTCCAGGCAATTCGGCTCCTTTTACCGGACTCATGCCCCCGCCTTCCACTGTCGGATAACCGGATTCATTGATGAACCAGTCTACCCAGGCTCTGGCGGCCTCTTTGTTTTTACTGTGAATGCTAACCCCCAGATTATAGTCGTCAGACAGAGGCACCAGGATCTTGTCGGCGTTGGTAGGGAATGGCATGAAGCCTATATCATCCGGGCTGGCAGCGAGCCCTTTGATCTGACCGATCGCCCAGGAGCCAAGCATCATGGTACCGATTTTACCGTTCGCCAGATCTGCCTTGGAGGATTCCCAGTCTGTTGTAGTAGGGTCCTCTTCAATCAGACCGTCTTTGGCCGCATCGTACATTACCTTGTACAGCTCGTAGTGCGGCTGGCCTGGAACGAAGTTATCGTCGGAGGCCACCTGGCCGATGTTGACATATTCACGGTCTCCGGCAACGGTAGCCAGATCCGCTTCCCACTGGGTCAGCGTCCAGCCCGCAGCATAGTTCGTGTAGAGAGGGACGGCATCCGTCTTCTCCTTGATGCTCTTCAGTGCGGCGGAGAACTGGTCAAAGGTTCTTGGAACCTCGGTCACTCCGGCATCCTTGAAGACCTGCTTGTTGTAGATCACGCCGGAGAAATTAACCGTAATCGGAATGCCGTAGGAAATCCCGTCTACTGTCCGCTCTTCCAGGCCTGTATATTGCTGCTCCAGGTCAGACTTTTTACCCAGCGGCTCGAAGAAGTCCGGCAGATCCTTGATCGCTACGCTGGTAGGCAGCAGCAGAACATCCCCGTAATCACTGGTGCTCATGCGGATTTTGATCTGATCCTCATAGTTGGATAAGGCTTCGAAATTCACTTTGATATTCGGATATTTCTCATTGAACTTGGCGGCGTAGTCTTTGAACACGGTATCCACGATATCCGTCCGCTGCGTAATCACCGTAATATCACCCTTGAGATCCTTGGCGGCACCTCCCTCTGGAGCGGCTGTTGCCTCCGCAGTGGTACCTGTGTTGCTGCCTGCATTGGTTGCTGCCGCATTAGTGGCGTTATTGTTGTCAGATGCACAGCCGGAGAACAGCCCGGCCATCAGTGTCAGCGCTGCCAACCCGGTAACTGCTTTGGTTTTTTTCATCATATTTCTGACCCCTCTCTTCATTTAGAACGAAATAGATTAATAACAAAACAATAACAACATAATGATCCACCTAACAAATAGAACCCTAACCATTCCAAAATACACTTAAATTGCATGTTGTTATCGCTTACACTGCCATTATAGACTTTGCTTTGGCTTTAAACGATGGTTTAAATTGCTTTTTCTGGTCTTCTATTTGTTATTTTTGTTATATAAAATATTTTGAAAGCAAAAACAAAACGTCTGCACATCGCCAAATGTAGTCGGTTTTTTCGATCACATCCCGCCGACGCTGCGCGTCCGGTCCAATTGTGATCGGTTTTTCGATTACAACCCGCCGACGCAGCACGTCCGGCCCAATTGTGATTGGTTTTTCGATTGCATTCGGCCGACGCTGCGCGTCCAGTTCAATTGTGATCGGTTTTTCGATTACATTCGGCCGACGCAGCACGTCCAGTTCAATTGTGATCGGTTTTTCGATTACATTCGGCCGATGCTGCGCGTCCAGTTCAATTGTGATCGGTTTTTCGACCACATCCCGCCGACGCTGCGCGTCCGGTCCAATTGTGATCGGTTTTTCGATTACATTCGGCCGACGCAGCACGTCCGGTGGTAGCGTCAAGAAGTTTGTGTAAAAGAGTAGAAGTGCCTCCCCCGGGTTACGGGTTGGGATGTAGTGTTTCTGGGGGAAGGGGGAACCCCGACCCCCAGAAACTGGATTTCTCTGTTACGCCTCTTCCGGTGTGGGCAAAGAGGGGTAGCGTGTTTCGAATAGCACTTTTAGCTTCTTTTTAACGGCATCCACTCCAAAGCCTTGGGCGACCCGCCCTGCATGACGTTCATTGTATTCCAGCATCTCCAGGTACACGATTTTCTCTGCGGCATCCATGTTTGTCAGACTGTTCATCGGTTTCAGACGCTTGCGGATTTCCTTGTTCATCCGCTCGATGGGGTTCGACGTGTAGATCGCTTTACGGATCGACAGCGGATAGTTGTAGAACGTCAGGAGTGTGGATAACTGTTCCTCCCAGGACCTCATTTCCTTCGGATACAGCTTGTTCCACTTCGCTTTGACCGTATCAAAGTTAGCCCGGGCTACCACTTCATCCGGTGCCGTATATATGGTTTTCAACGCCTCCATGACATCGGTTTTGTGCTCCATCCGGATTTTATGGAACGTGGCCCGCACTTTGTGCACTACGCAATGCTGTACATCCGCCTGAGGATAGGTCTCTTTAAACGCCGCATCCAGCCCCGGCAGTCCGTCAAACACACCCAGCAGGACTTCCTGCGCTCCGCGGTCGTACAGGTCTTTGAGTACCTCCCGCCAGCCATTCGAACTCTCTTGGCCACCCACGTAGAACCCGAGAATTTGACGCTGTCCCTCCTCGTCAATTCCCATCGCAAAGTAGACCACTTCACCACGAACCGTGCCCCGTTTCAGCTTCACGTACAGCCCATCTAAATAGATCACAGAGTACCGTTTGCTCAGTGGCCGCTTTTGCCACTGGTGGATATCGTCCAGCACTGTAGCCGTAATATTGCTGACCGTGGTGGGGGAGTAGTGGCTGCCAAACATACTTTCAATGAACCGGGCCACATCCCGCGTACCCATGCCCGATTTATACATTTGGATGACGGCCTCTTCTAACCATCCGTCCCGCCGCTGGTACGGCTCAAACATCTGCGTCTGGAAAAGGCTTTGGCGGTCCCGGGGCACCTGAAGATCCTCGATATGGCCATATTTCGTGTGTAAGTCTCGCGTATAGTAGCCATTGCGACTATTGCTGGCGCCGGCTTCTTCACTCTCCATAAACCCCTGGATTTCGGCGCGCAACAGGCGTTCCATGTTGTCTTTCACAAAATCTTTAACAAGTTTTTCAAATAGATTATTCAGAGAACTTTCGGGTAAAATATTCATTGGTAGGGTTCCTCCTTGGTGGTTTCGCAATCCCGAGGATACCCTACTTTTTTGGTGCCTGACTAGGCTCCAAATCTTGGTACACAACTTACTTTACGCCATCCGTCCGGTCCAATTGTGATCGGTTTTTCGATTACATTCGGCCAACATGACCGCACATCCTATCCCCATCGGACGAAAATCTTATTTCCTAATTAATAAAAAACACTACCCTGTCACTCCCTGAAGAAGTGAAATGGTAGTGCCAATGGTCTCTTTTCCTGTAAAGTGCGACGCAAGCTTATGATCTGTACCGGCCTTTATACTCCTTGGGCGTCATGCCGCACATCTTTTTGAACAGCTTATTGAAATAGACCGGATCACTGTAGCCGACTTTGTCAGCAATCTCATAATTCTTCAGGTCCGGATGATGGAGCAGCATCTTCTTGGCCTCCACAATGCGGATGCTGATCAGGTAGTCCGTAATGGTCTGCCCTGTCTTATGCCTGAACAGCCTGCTGATATAACTCGCATTCATTCCCACGGCCTCAGCCAGCCGCTCAAGCTCGAAATTAAGCCCGTATTCCAGTTGAAGAATACTCTTCATCTGCTCTACCACATAATGCTCCCCGCCTTCAGAAGGCTGATGCGGTACTTCTTCCGGGAGAGCAGCCGCAGGCGTCTGCTTAGTCGCTTCTACGCTTTTGAGCAGATCATATAATTGGGCCTTATCAATGGGCTTCAGCAGATAATCAAGCACACCGAAGCGCATCGCCTTACGGGCGTAGTCGAATTCACTGAAGCCGCTCAGTACAGCTATTGGCAACTGCTTGAGATGCGCTCTCGCCTCTTCAATCAGCTTGAATCCATCCATTCTTGGCATCTTGATATCTGTAATAAGAAGATCGATCTCTTCCAGGCTTAGCTCCTGCAGATGGTTCCAGGCCTCAAGCCCGTTGCCGTATGAGCCGATTACCCTAACTTCCACATCCATTCTGGAAGCAATCTTCTCAAGCCCGCGGCGGATCACTTCCTCATCATCCGCAATCATGATCCGGATTACCACCTTATCGCCCCCGTCATTTGATCCGCTATGATAGCGTTATCAATAATTATAAACTTTACAGATCCAATAGAAAATGTGTCCATATCCACTTTTATAGTCTTCAATTTACTTCATCCATTTCCCGCTTGAATTCCAGCCCGAAAAGGGTTATAACATGGTTATATATAGTTATTATTATACACTAACATAATAATAACAATTATAAAAAAGACAACTCCCATACCAGCAAGCAATATTAAGGAGTGAACAGAACAGGATGAACAATGCAACCGAAGTGTGGCGCACCCGGCTGGAAGCTGAGCTGTTAGACAACATTCTCGGCTTCTGGATGAAGCAGACCATCGACGAAACTCATGGCGGCTTTATCGGTGAGATGAACAACCAGCTGCAGGTGATACCCGGTGCAGACAAAAGCCTTGTACTGAATGCACGGATTCTCTGGACATTTGCAAGTGCTTACAGAATCTATGGAACGGCAGAATATTTGACTATGGCGGAACGCGCCTATGATTATCTCATTCAGTATTTCACAGATCCCGAATTTGGCGGATTCTTCTGGATGGTGGATGAACACGGCGCTGCTTCCCAGCCTAAGAAGCAAATCTACGGACTCGCTTTTGTCATCTATGCCTTGGCTGAGTACCATCATGCCACCGGCCGGGAAGACGTCCTGCGACAAGCAACCCAATTGTTCCATTTGATTGAGAAGTACGGTTATGACCCTCTTCACACAGGGTATATCGAAGCCTTGTCACGGGAGTGGGAGATGACCGACTCCCTAAGTCTCAGCGCGAAGGATATGAATGAGAAGAAATCCATGAATACACATCTGCATGTGCTGGAAGGGTACACCGGCTTGTACCGGGTGTGGAAGTCAGAAGTGCTGGGGCACAAGCTCGCTGAGCTGATCGAAACCATGCTGGAGCATATCCTGGATTCGGACGGCAAGCACTTCCATCTGTTCATGGATGAAGAGTGGCGGGTGAAGTCAGGGCTTATCTCCTTCGGCCACGACATAGAAGGAAGCTGGCTGCTCTATGAAGCTGCGGAGACCCTTGGGGACGAGGAGCTGCTTGGGCGTGTGCGCAAGGCATCCCTGTCGATGGCCGAAGCCGCGCTGGCAGAGGGGATTGAAGTGGATGGCGGAATCTGGAATGAGGCCGATCGTAGCGGCTTCATCGATAAAGCCCATGAGTCCAGAGACTGGTGGCCGCAGGCTGAAGCCATGGTAGGATTCTACAATGCGTATCAGTTAACCGGAGATTCGCGGTTCCTGGAAGCCGCTGAGAACTCATGGAGCTTCACAGAGAAATATATTATTGATCATAAGCTGGGCGAATGGCACTGGGGTGTAGATGAATCCCTGCAGCCGCTGGCTCATACTCCCAAGGTGAGCGCCTGGAAATGTCCCTATCATAACAGCCGGGCCTGCTTCGAGATGATTAGACGGCTTGGCGAACCATTACATGTAGAGGAGATTATTTAATGAGCACAATCTTTGAACAACGGAAGCAGGCGTTGACGCAGCGCTATGAAGCTCTCATCGGCCGCACCAATCAGAAGCTGCCTTACGGCAACGGTATATATGACCGCTACAAGTATCCCCTGCTCACTGCGGAGCACGCCCCCCTGATCTGGCGTTACGACTTCAATGAAGAGAGTAACCCTTATTTCGCAGAGAGAATCGGAGTGAACGGCGTATTCAATCCCGGCGCCATTGAGCTGAACGGCAAATTCTACATCATTGCCCGTGTGGAAGGCCATGACCGCAAATCCTTCTTCGCTGTTGCCGAGAGCAGCAGCGGGGTGGACGGCTTCCGCTTCTGGGATCACCCGGTAGTGCTTCCCGAGACCGCAGACCCGGATATTAACGTCTACGATATGCGCCTTGTGCAGCATGAAGACGGCTGGATCTACGGCCTGTTCTGCAGCGAACGCAAGGACCCGGACGCTCCCCCTGGTGATTTGTCCAGCGCAATTGCCCAGTGCGGGATTGCCCGCACCAAGGATCTCAAGACCTGGGAGCGTCTCGCCGATCTTAAGACCGGCTCCGCCCAGCAGCGCAACGTGGTCCTGCATCCAGAGTTCGTTGACGGCAAGTATGCCTTCTACACGCGCCCGCAGGACGGGTTCATTGACGCCGGTTCTGGCGGCGGCATCGGCTGGGGCTTATCGGAGCAGATTGAGAACGCTGTTATCACCCGCGAGACGATTATAGACCAGCGCTACTACCATACCATCAAAGAAGTGAAGAACGGCCAAGGCCCGGCCCCGGTCAGAACTCCACTCGGATGGCTGCACATCGCCCATGGTGTCCGGGGCACCGCTGCCGGACTGCGCTATGTGCTGTATGCCTTCTTGTCTGATCTTGCGGAGCCTAACCGCGTAACTCATGCCCCAGGCGGGCATTTCATTGCTCCGGACGGCGAAGAACGCGTCGGTGACGTATCTAACGTTGTCTTCTGCAACGGTATAATCGCCCGTGATAACGGCGAGGTCTTCATCTATTACGCCTCCTCCGATACCCGTATCCATGTAGCCACCACTACCATAGATCAACTGCTGGATTATGTCGTGAATACTCCTGAAGATCCGCTTCGTTCCTATGCTTGCGTACAGCAGCGTATCGCTTTGATCGAACGGAACCTGCAATTGAAATAACGCAAACAAGCGGAAACGGTACCGTCCTTTTAGAGGACGGTACCGTTTTAGCGAGAAATAGAAGGATAAGTTATCGTGTGCAACATATAAATTCTTATATTTAAGCTAAAGCTCCACTTTGTGGGGTTATTTTGCTGCTTCAAGCCCGGGGATTCCCCACAGAGTCGCGGTGGACGATATCTGCGGAGATCAGAATTTTCTCCAGCGGTACAGCGGGATTCTGGATACGGTTCAGCAGCTTCTCTACAGCTGCCCGGCCCATAGCCTCCTTAGGAACATGCACGGTTGTAAGCGGAGTAACCCCCCGCAGGGAATCCTCGATATTGTCAAAGCCTGTGACCGAAATATCAGCGGGAATAGCAAGCCCGGCTTCCCGCAACACTTCGCTAACAGCAAGAGCGGTGAAGTCGTTCGCGCATACGAGCGCAGTGGGCAAGGTATCCGACTCTTGTCGTGCGGCGACCCAGCGTCTGAATTCTTCACGGAGCGCTTCGTCATACATCCCTTCCAGCAGCAGCTCATCATCGATAGCCGGGGTCTTCAGCTGACTCTCCTCCAGCGCGCTGCGGAACCCGATCCAGCGGTCACGGAAGCTGCGGGAGTAACGGATATTGCCGACAAAGTGAAATAACGTATGTCCGGTGCCAATCAGATGATTGACGAGCCGGGTCATCGAATCGATGTTATTCGCAAATACAGTATCACACGGAATTAAAGCATCCTCATGGTCGATCATGACCAGCGGAAGCCCGATCCGATGCACTTCTAGCAGCAGTGAGGTGGAGATCTGCCCAACTCCGATCAGACCGAGCAGGCCGTCCGGATTAAGGACATTTACGAAATTATCGGCCCGGTGCTCTGAGATGATCACCATGCCCAGCCCCTCCTGATCCAGCGCCAGCGCAATGCCATCTACGATTTTGCCCCAATATAGTGAATCCTGGGTCTGAGAGCGGATATTGGGCATCAGCACCAGCACGGACTGCTTATTGCGGTCTTGCTCTCCAGACAGAGAACGGCGCTTGGGACTTTGCACATAGGCGTTTTTTTGGGTAAAATATCCAAGCTGAGAGGCGGCTTGAATCACCCGCTCACGAGTGGTTTCATTGACCCCCTCCTTGCCGGAGAGCGATTTGGATACGACGAACTTGGAGACCCCAAGATGATCGGCTATTTTTTGCATCGTTACTTTTTTGGCCACAACACTACCTCCAGAATTTGATCTTGCTTACTGCGCAGACCCCGGCGGTTACGGGACAGACTGCTGACTCATGCGCGCTTCCTTCCATTTCGCATTCAACTGGTCAAAGGACTTCTGCAGATCCGGTGCCGCGAGCACATCCTGAATATAATCGCCCGACCAGAAGCTCAGCTTCGTCCGGTTCGCCAGATCAATGAAAGCATCCGTCTGCACCGTAGCCTCAACCAGCTTTGGGTGATAGGAGAGGAACTCGCTGTATTGCTGTAAAGCGGGTTCGTCCGAACCCTTCGCCGGAAGAAATCCCCAATCTCTCGCATACGACGTTTCTGTAGTGAAATACTCCAGCCAAGCCATCGCAAACTCTTTATTGCGGCTGTACCTGCTAACCCCCATGAACCAGTCGGGATTCAGCGCAGCATAGTGGACCTGGTGATTATCATAGGGAAAAGGAAAGAAGCCGATATCCTCTGGTGAAGCACCTGCATCCATAATCTGCCGGATGGTCCAGTTCCCCTGGAGATACATGCCCGCTTCTCCTTTGGCCAGCCTGGCTTTGGAGATCTCCCAGCTGTTGGAGAATAGCTGTTCCTCGACATAGCCCTTGGCCAGCATCGTCCTGGCAATTCCCAGAGCCTGCCCCCATTCGTTACCGATCTGCCAAGGGCTGTCCTCATGGACCATATCATTCAAATAATCAGGGTTCCCCGTCATATAATTAACCAGGTTATTACCCCACTCCCGCAGCGGCCAGACTGCCCCGTAATTCATATACAGCGGGATAATGCCCGCCTGCTTCAGCTTGGCACAGGCCGCGTAGAACTCATCCAGCGTCTGCGGTACCTGCTCAATTCCCGCCTGCTCAAAAGCCTTCTTGTTGTAGACGATTCCGCTCGTAGTCGTACCTGTAGACAGGCCGTATCGCTTGCCGCCAAAGGTTGCAAAGGTCGTGAATCGCTCCTGCGCCGCCAGCTCCCCGCTCAAAGGCTCGAAGAAAAGCTCCAGCTCCTTCGCAGGCAGATTGACCGGCAGCAACAGCACATCCCCTGTATCCTTGGTGGACAAGCGGACCAGGATATCCGTGGCATAGTTAGACAGCCCCTCGAATTCCACATGCGCCTCAGGATACCGCTTCCTGAATTCATCCGCGTAGTCCCTGAAGGTCCCATTCTCAATCAGGTCAATCCGGTTCGTCAGCATCACGATGGTCCCGGACAGCCCGGAAGCCGCTTCCTCTCCGGCAGAAGCCGCCGGGACCGATGCCGGCCCTCTACTGCTCCAGCTGCTGCAGCCGCTTGCCAGCAGGAGCAGCATTAGCAGCAGTACAGCATACACCGGAAAGCGTATAATCCTCGATCTCAAGCTCATTCCTCCTTAAAAGGATCTTCCCTTCCATTCCCGGCGGCAAGCCCCGGCAGCGGTAATGACAAGATTACATCCGTACCCTCGCCCGGCTTGCTGAACACCTCAATCCCATAGGCCGGACCGTAATGAAGCTGAAGGCGCTGGTGTACATTGGCCATGCCAATCCCTCCATTAATGCTCTTCTTCGGGGGGAGCTCGTGCCGGAGCCGCTCCCTTAGCTTATCTAGTGTAACCTGATCCATTCCGCAGCCGTTATCACGGATATGGAACAGAAGCTTCTGCTCTGTATACTCACACTTGATGCTCAGCTGCATCCGGGACTTGGTATCATCCAGCCCGTGATACGCAGCATTCTCAATAATCGGCTGAAACACCAGCTTAATCATGGAATAGCTGTCAAGCGCCTCTGGAACATCAATCGTCAGCTCAAATCTGCCAGGATACCGGCTGCCCAGCAGCTCCACGTAGTTACGCACATACAGCATCTCCTGCTTCATCGTCGCCCAGCCGCTCAAGTCACTAGTGCTGTAGCGCAAAAGCTTCCCCAGAATGGAGATCATGTCAGCGGCTTCCACATCATCATTAATCTCTGCGGTCATCCGGATGGTTTCAAGCGTGTTATAGATAAAATGCGGATTGATCTGGCTCTGAAGCGCCTGCAGCTCCGCCTCCTTCTTCTGCTCCTCAATCTGATAAATATCCTGAATCAATTGACGAATACGGGCCAGCATCCGGTTGAATTGATGCCCCAGGAGACCAATCTCGTCACGGCGTTTAATGCGGAAGGTCACATCAAGGTCGCCGTTCTGTACCTTTTTCATAAGCTGGATCATCTGGGTTAGCGGCTTGGTCAGGGCAAACGACAGAATGAGCGAAATGATCAGGGCCAGCACAATGATGATTAGAGTAGCACCTATAGTTGCATTGCGGGTCAGCTTCACTCCACGGGTCAATTCGTCCACCGGTATGGAAATAATCACCTTCCAATTCGTCTTGGTTGAGCTTGAATAAATATTAAGCCGGTCTTTGCCGGATACGGTGTCATAAAAGCTCCCGGAGCTCCCTTCCGCAGCACGGAATAAGGAGGACCGGGAAATATCCGCAGTCAGCAGCTTCTGCTCACTGTCATAGATGACTTTGCCCGCTTGATCCACAAGGATAGATTTCCCCCGGGTCACCTTGTCCAGCTCCGCCACCTGATTCTCCAGATTACTGAAGTTAGCCTCCACTGCGATCAGGCCGGCTGGCTTCCATAGCCCGTCCAGAATGGGACGCACCACCGTAAAGGCATATCGGGTACTCTGCAAATTGCTTGTATATGCCTGTGTTCCCAGCAGGGTCGCTTCTCCGCCGGAGCCCTTTACCTGCTCGCTCCAGAACCTGTAGCTCTGCTGAAGATCCAGCCGGACTCCCCCATCCTTGGCAGAATAATAACCATTCCCGTAGGCATCAAAAATATAGACCGAATTGGTTCCCCGCTTAATATTGTTAATAAATGATATATTCTCTTCGATGCCGCGCTGAATGGACAGCAGGAGATCCAAATCACCGGGAGCCACCTGAGCCGTGTCCTGCTTGCCTTCCATCATCTGCTTTTGCTCATAATAGCGGTTCGAGCGGATCAGGTTCTGCTTAATCTCATTGACGTAGGCGGGCATGGATGAAATCCGTTTCATATCTTCTATGTAATCATCGATGGAATCCATCATTTGATCAATCAGCTTCTCGGAATAGGCGATCGTGTTCGCCTGGATGGATTCGGAATAACTCTTGAAGCTGATCACACTGATGAAGGACAGCGGGAGCGTAATAATGACCAGAAATACCAGGAACAGCTTGCGCTCCATGGACATGTCCTCGATATAAGACCACCAGTTGTGATTGCGTGCTGCTCTCATTCGGCCTTCTCCCTGGTTCAAATTACATAACTAATCCAGCAAACAACAATAACAAAACCCTAACAAAACCATTATACGCATTCGCTTAAGGATGTACAAGGACCTATAACCTCACAAGGTCAACTATGCCAAAATAACCCCACAAAGTGGGGCTTTAGCGTAGGTGATGACTCAAAAACTTTGCGGGGACCCCAAAACATATAAATTCTTATCTGTTGAAAAGGGCGTCACGCAGCCAAATATCGGCTTGCGTGACGCCCTTGCTTCAGATCCGGAACGGTTCTGATGTTTATTTGATCGTAAACAGCGACAGCTTGCTCTCCAACTGGGTGGAAGCCCCTTGCAGCTTGTTCGACAAGGCTACCAGATGGTCACTGACATTCTGCTGCTCACTGCTGAGGGATGCTACCTCTTCCGAGGTTGCCGAGGATTGCTGCGCTACCGCACTCACATTCCCCATAGCATCGGACAGCACACCCTGTGAATGGTTCAGACTGTCGATGGCCCCTGTTACAGACTCCAGACTCATAATGAAGTCTTCCATCTGACCCTTCACGGATACGAAGATCTCACTGGTACTCTTCACGGACACCATCTGCTGCTTGAACAGCGGAGCCACTTCAGACAGGACAGCAACCGTCTCATCCATCTCAGCTACGATCTTATCTGTAATTCCGGCGACCAGAGCAATGGATTGCTTGGATTGGTCGGCAAGCTGCCGGACCTCCCCTGCGACTACCATGAAGCCACGGCCGGCTTCGCCTGCTCTCGCTGCTTCAATCGTTGCATTCAGAGACAGAATGTTCGTCTGCTGGGTAATATTCTTCATTACATCCAGCACCTTGATTACGGAATATACCGTTTCCTTGAGGTTATTGACTCTATCCACCAGAGCAGAGGTCATTTCACCTGTGCGTCCGGTCTGATCCAGCAGCTCTTCCAGCTGTACAGCACCCTGTCCGCTGGCTTCCCCAACTCCACGGGCTGCCTGATCCATCTCAGAGTTGGCTGCAATAACACTCTGCATCTGCGTAGCAATCAGGTCAGTCAGCTCATTGCCGCGCTCGGCTTCCTGGGCCAGACTTCCCGCACCACCGGCAATCTCTTCCGTGGCCGCAGCAATCTCCTTGGCGGAGATCGCCGTCTTGCGCGAGGCATCCCCCAGCTCACCCGCAGTCTCAAGGACTTCGCGGGCTGTATCTGTAGTCTGGGCTACCAGCTCCGTAATCTTACCCATCATCATATTGAAGGAGGCCGACAGCTGGCCGATCTCATCCTTCGAGACATACTGCGTGCGGACACTCAGGTTGCCTTCGGCTCCCTCCAGCATCAGGTCCTTGAGGCGTGCCAGCGGCTTGGCGATCATCTGGACCATCCAGAAGCCGACAATCATAGCAAGCAGGGCTGCCGCTCCGGCAGCAAGGAAGGTGGTAAACAGAATCGGCGTGGCAGCTTGAACCAGTTCTCCGGTAGGAACTACACCGGCAAGCTTCCAGTCTGCCTTCTGCATCGGGTTGTATACAGCAAGGATATCCTGGCCGTTCTCATCCTTCGCTTCCGTGCTTTCATTGTTCACCTTGCTGTCCTTGATGAAATTCAGTGCGGTGGCTTTGCCGTCCTCTTCAGGCTGCGAGGAAGCTACTACCGTTCCATCCGGGGCAACGAGTTGAATCCGCGAGCCATCGCCAAGCTCTACGCTCTTGAACGCTTCTTCCAGGAGGGTGCTCTTCAGCTCCAGCATGACTACATATGAGGCATTGGAGCCCAGATTCTTAAGCGTTCTGACCATGGCCAGATTCTTACCGCCGCTGCCTTCAATGGCTGTAGGGAACCAGTAGTTCTGGGCGGATTTGGCTTCTGCCGTATAATAAGGCTCATAAGAGCTTGAATTCTTGACCACGGTCTTGTACCATTCCTGTGCTCTCACATCATCACCCGCGAGACCGGTGCTTCCGCTGGAGACGATCCCCATCTCAGGGTCCTCCGGAATGAGTGATATTGCGACGATATTGGCATCTGTTGTAGTCTGGCTGGACAGCTTCTTGCTGATTGCATCCGTAGCCACGAACTTATCGTAGCTGCTCTTCGCCGAAGACAGCTCTGTCAGATTCGCCTGCATCTGTGTATCAAAATATAACTGAAGTGCGAGACTCTCATACTGCTTCAAGGTAATGTCCAGCTTCTCTGAGGTCTGAATAATCGTCTGCCGGTTCGCTTCAGACACATTATCTTTAATTGTATTCTTCGCTTTGTTGTAAGACAGAAGTCCTAAGAACAGGACCACCACCACGATAGAAGATAAGAAGATCAGGAACAGCTTCACCCCTACGGATTTGGTCGGGTTCACCCTTTTCACCTGGCGTAGCGAGCCGTTCAATACTGTCTTGTAATTTCTCTTCTCTGCCGTGTTGCTTGTTATCTGTGAAGCTTCTGTCTTCTGGGCCTTAGCCTTTTGTGTGCTCTTTGGCTTTTTACTGTTTTTCGCCACTTTTATCCTACTCTCCTTCGGTTTATTTGTCTTATTATCCGGATTGGGAGCCCCCATAACCATCACCTACCCATCCCTTAGATTGGAAGACGTATGTAAGCGTTACCTGCCCTATATATCGGCACAAAGTCTCATTTTTCTTAGCATTATTTGCAAATTGCTTCAATACTCATATATTTTTGTCGAATTGCATAAGCATTTTGGCATATAATTCCCCCACAAAGTGGAGCTTTAGCATCGATGTTTACTCAGGTACTTTGCGGGGGCCCCAAAACACCTCCTTTTTTAGCATGCAAAAAAAGGAATGCCCTTGTGTAAACGGGCATCCCTTAGTTTGTAAAGCCATTATTTTCGCTTGCGCATCATATCAAAATAAGCAACAGGCTGATCTACCTTCATCCGCACACGCTGAAGCGGGTGACGGGCCACATCCAGCGGATTGCCGGCCTCATCCCACAGCTCTCCAACAGTCTGCTTGAAGAAGGTGTCATCCGGGCCGAAGAATTCAACTTCCTGTCCCGGCTTGAAGTTATTGCGCTGCTGAACGAGCGCCATCCCGCTCTCTGCGTCATACTCCAGCACCAGTCCCGCGAAATCATACGGAGCCGCCTTCTCTTCCGGTTCATAGATGTGATCCTCATGGTCCGGTGTGTCGTAGAAGAAGCCAGTATTCAGCGGACGGTTAGCCGCCTTCTGCAGCTCCTCCAGCCATTCGGGCTTCAGTACATACCCTTCCGGGTCGGCCATGTAAGCATCTATGGCTTTGCGGTAGGCATTCACTACGGTCGCCACATAGTGAATCGATTTCATCCGGCCTTCAATCTTGAAGCTGTCGATCCCGGCTTCAATCAGGTCGGGAATACTCTCCAGCATACACAGGTCTTTCGATCCCATAGTGAACGGGTTGTCCTCGGGCTGATGCAGCGGCAGCTGGGTAATTCCGGGCTGCAAGGCCTGAGGCGCCTCAGCTTGCTCCTCTTCGGATACCCAGTTCCCTTCGGGACGGGCATCTTCGAACAGATCATACTTCCAGCGGCAGGATTGGCAGCAGCCCCCGCGGTTGGAGTCACGGTCGGTGAAGTGGTTGGATAACACACAACGTCCGGAGTACGAGGAACACATCGCACCATGGATGAAGCTCTCGATCTCAATATCCACATGCTGCTTGATCTCGGCGATCTCCTCCAGGCTGGTCTCCCGGCCCAATACTACGCGCGGCAGACCTTCCTCCTTCCAATAGGACACTGCCTGCCAGTTGAGCGTGGACTGCTGGGTGCTTAGGTGCACCTCAAGACCCGGCACCAGGCGCAGGGCAGTATCGACAATCACCGGATCGGCTACGATAATCGCTGCAATTCCGGCCTCATATAAATTACGCAGGTATTCTTCAATCCCCGCGACATCTTCATTGTGAGCATAGATATTGGTGGCTACGAATACTTTGGCACCATATTTCTTGGCAAATTCAACGCCCTCGCGCATTTCCTCGAAGGTAAAGTTATCTGCGCCTGAGCGCAGGCCGTATTTTTGTCCTCCGATATAGACTGCATCCGCGCCATAATGCACGGCGAATTTCAATTTCTCTAAGTTTCCTGCCGGAGCCAGGAGCTCCGGTCTGTCCAGACGGTAACGCTTGCCCTTGAACTGGGGCTTGGTCATGGTTCCCATTCCTGTTCTCCTTTCGTTGTCTCATCTTCTGCAAGATTTTAAAGCATACATCGGGTGGTACACGCTGCTGCGGTGAATTTGGACTTTCGGCCGCTGTTAGGTTTGGATTTCTTCATTTAAGCTGCGGTCCGCAGTTGAAATCCAAACCTAAAGGCGGACGCTACCCGCTCCTACAGTTCCAAATTCCCCTCCGCCGCTGAACCCAATGATGATGGGATAAACCTTACAAGAGCTGAGACAATACCTTTTATTTATATATTAATATACCTGCTCTTTATAGAAGAAGCCGAACGACAGTTCACGCTCAGGGTCCTGCAAAGCCCGGACCTCCTCCAGCCAAGACTCCTCGAATGCATATTCAGCGGGATCAGCGGCGTAGACGTCCATAGCATGACGGTAAGCCTTGACGACAGCCACATTATAAGCCACCGGCTTCAGCAGACCCTCGATCTTCAGGCTGTGTACGCCAGCTTTTAACAAGAAATGGAGATCCTCCAGAATGCAAATATCATCCGAGCTCATAATATGCGTGCCGTTCTCGTCTTCATAGATCGGGAACTTCTCATTCGGACGCTCCGCTTCAATCAGGAACAGCCCGCGCTCCTTGCCCAGGCTTCCGCCATCGCTTGGACGGCCCTGGTGGGACATATAGCTTGCAACCAGCTTGCGCTTGGAATGATAGATATTCGTCATGCCATGTACCTGAACCTGGGCTTCCACTTCCAGATGGGGGACCATTTCGGTCATCTCATCCATATTCAGCTCGCGTGCCAGAACGACCCGCGTGGCTCCCTTGCGGCCCCAGTAATTGGCTGTAGCATAGTTGGTCGAGGTCATTTCCGCATTCCAGTGCAGCTTCATTCCCGGCGCTTCGGCTTTGACGGCCGCCAGTACGGCGGGATCACCGAACTCTACCCCATCCACACCCAGCTCGCCGATCGCCTTCACATAAGCCGGAAGCTCCTCCAGCATGGTATTGGGTATCAATCCATTGATGCTTACATATACCTTACCGCCCCGGGCATGTGCCAGCTTAACTACTGCGGCCGTATCTTCAAGTGTAAAATGTCCGGCAAGACGCATCCCAAAGCGGTCATCGCCAACCAGCAGCGCACTCGCTCCTGCATCCAGCAGCGCTGCTGCTTCTTCCAGAGAAGCCGCTGTCGCCAGCAGCTCCGGTGTGTTATTCATCGTGTTACCTCCTGTGCATTGCTCATCCTTACTATTGTAGCGGGTTCTTACGGATTTTGTTTGCTTTTTTGAATATTGGCTAAATGTTCCTTGTAGGTTCTGGCAAATAAATGCCCCTGTGAGCCGTCCTTCTTAGTGACATAGAAGAAATAATCTGAGACCTCCGGCGTCATAGCTGCTTCAATCGACGCCAGCCCGGGGCTGCTGATCGGTCCAGGCGGCAAGCCTGCCTGCTTATACGTATTATAGGGACTATCTACCTTCAGATCCTTCTCATACAACCGCTCTTTCTGCTTGTCCAGCAAGTACTGGACGGTAGCGTCGATCTCCAGCTTCTGCCCTTTATTCAGTCTATTATAGATAATACCGGCCACCAACGGACGTTCCTTGTCTACTACCACCTCACGCTCCACCAGTGAAGCTACGGTCAGCAGCTCATGCAGGGAGAGCCCGCGGTTCGCCAGCTTGGCCTTCCACTCAGGAATCGTATCCAGCTTCTTCACCAGCTGCTCCAGCATCGCCCCGATGACTTCCTGCGGGGTGCTGTCCTTAGCCAGTTCATAGGTCTCCGGGAAAAGGTACCCCTCCAGCCGGTGGCGCAGCAGCGGATTGTCCGGAATCTCCAGCTTGCTTACGGCTTCCATGCCCTTACCGGAATCAATCAGCGCAAGGAAGACCTCCGGCTTCTGATTCCATGCAGCGGCCAGCTTCTCTGCCACCTGGACCGCAGTATACCCTTCAGGAATTGTAAAAGTAACGGTAGCTTCCTTCACAACATCTCCGGCATTCAACCGGCTGATCAGCGTATCGTAGGAGTCGCCGGGGCTTACCTGATACGTGCCGGCCTTGAAGCTGGAGCCTTCCTGGACCCATTTCAGATAGCCTTTGAAGAACAGGCTGTGCTTAATAATGCCCTCTTGCTCAAGCAGGTCGGCGATTTGCGAGCTTCCCATACCCTTCTCTATCGTAACCGTTACGGCCGGCCCTGCGGGCTTGACCGGCTGCATTCCATTCCAGATGTACCATGCTCCTCCTCCTGCAGCTGCTGCCAGGACCAGAATTAAGATAAGCACAGTGCGGATCACGGCTTTCAAATGTTACGCCTCACTTTCCGACTATAAAGTATAAAATTCTATTGTCCAAAATTCAACCTATTTTTATAGCATAAGCTTTTTTCAGGCAAACGGAAAGATCCTTTCGCTCCTCATAAGCAAAAAGAGCGCGGAAAAATTCCGCCCTCTTCCGTATCTGCCATACATGAAGTTGCTACAGACGCCTACTCGCTATCCGCAGGGAAGGTGAGCTCATCGTACAGCTCGGAAATATCCTCCCACTCTTCATCGTCCATAATGCTCTCCAGTTCCGGAAGTCCGTCCGGAGAAACTACGATGCGCAGAATTTCCTGCTCCGCAGCTCTTCCCGATCCGGCCAGAACGGCATAAGCACGGTCACCCACAGCAAATTCTGCAATAATATCGTAAACGGAAGACTTGCCCTGCTCATCCTCCAGTTCTACTGTTTCTCCATATACTTCCTTGAGCTTAGAAGTCCATACCGCCTGATCAGCGGAAAACTCAGTCATTCTCTGCTCCTCCATCAAGCTCGTCAACCAAGGTATTGAAGGTCTCCTCTACGATGGCCCACTCCTCGTCGTTCTCAATCATGAAGAGCTGCAGATCGTCGCCGTCTTCCTCGTAACGGAACGCGTAGACCTCATCTGTCTCCTCATCCTCGGAATCAAGCGGAACCACCATCATATACTTGGCATCCGATCCGTCCACTTCAAACTTCATGATGACCTCGAATTCCTCTTCATTACCTTCCTCATCGGGAATATAGATAATTTCCGGTTCCTCTTCTTGGCCGATCTGTTCGTTTGTCATATCCGCACACCCCTCACCTTTTACTGTTAGCATCCAAAAAATTTTGCAAAATCAGCGCTGCGGCCATTTTGTCCACCAGCCCCTTGCGTTTCTTCCGGCTGACGTCCCCGTCTATCAGCACCCGCTCAGCAGATACCGTCGTCAGACGCTCATCCCAAAGGTGTACGGGTAAATCGAGTTGCTCCCGCAGCTTATCTGCGAATTCGATGCAAATTTCACCACGGGGTCCTACGGAGCCGTTCATGTTCTTCGGCAGCCCGACAACAATCTCGCCGATTTCGTACTCCTTGACCAGTTCACGGATACGTTCGAATTCATTGCCGTTTCCGCGCCGCTCAATAGTCTCCAGAGATTGTGCTGTCCATCCGAAAATATCGCTTGTGGCGACACCGATTCTGCGGTCGCCGTAATCCAGTCCCAGCTTCTTCATCATTTGGGCTGGTCCACCCGATGATTGGCCAGATAGAAACGGACCAGTTCTTCGATCAGCTCATCACGCTCTTTCCTCCGGACCAAACTTCTCGCATTGTTGTGGCGTGGAATGTAAGCCGGATCTCCTGAAAGAAGATATCCTACGATCTGATTGATCGGATGATATTCTTTCTCCACCAGCGCGTCGTACACGGCGAGCAGTATTTCCTGGGGAGAGGCTTCCTTTTCGTCGCCCTTCACATTGAATTTGACCGTTTTGTCCATGGAGTCCATGTGGTGACACCTTCCTTCTGCAAAATCACCCTGATTCGGGCGGCTTCGCAAAGTTGCTGCTGTACAGCTCACTTGCTGCCCTCATCATAACATATTCATGCCCCAACGAGGAAATCCTGCCATGGTTAAAGCGCTTTTTTTGGCATTTTGTCTACAAAACCAGATGTTTTTTTGGGTTTTAAGCTATTGCAAGCCCTGGGTCAATAATGAATAACCTCAAAAATATACATTGTGTGAATAAAGCAGCGGCACCGAGGAAATGCCCTCAGTACCGCTGCTTCCCAACCCTTGATAGAAATCCACAGTTTCTTACAGACAAGAATCACTGCATACTGCTTAAGCCTGTGCAGCTACCAGTTCCTCTGCCTTCTTCAGGGCTTCGCCCAGCTTGGAAGCGTCCTTGCCTCCGGCCTGCGCCATATCCGGACGTCCGCCGCCGCCGCCGCCGCAGACGGCAGCGATCTCTTTCACCAGCTTGCCGGCGTGGAAGCCCTTCTTCACCAGCTCCTGAGGCACGGCGACCACGAAGTTCACCTTGTCCTCCATTGCAGCACCGAGCACCAATATGGCCTCCGGGAGCTTGGACTTCAGTTCGTCCGCTGTCGAGCGCAAAGCATCGATATTGCCGGCTTGCACAGAGACCGCAAGAAGCTGCGTTCCTCCGCCTACTGTGACTACACTGCTGGTCAGCTCTGCTGCGAAGGTTGCGCTCAGCTTGGACTGAAGCGATTCATTCTCACGGCCCAGCTCGCGTACCTGGGCATGCAGCGCCTCGATCCGCTTCGGCACATCGGTCAGCGACGATTTCAGCAGGGCTGCCGATTGCTTCAGCAGGTCCAGCTGACTCTCCGTGAACTGATAGGCATAACGGCCAGTCACAGCTTCAATCCGGCGCACCCCGGAACCGATGCCGCTCTCGCTGAGCAGCTTGAAGATTCCGATCTGCGCTGTATTAGACACATGGCATCCGCCGCACAGCTCCAGGCTGTAGTCGCCGACTTGAACGACACGGACAACATTGCCGTATTTCTCTCCGAAGAGGGCCATCGCTCCCATGGCTTTGGCTTCATCTATCGGCTTATTCTCAATGACTACAGGAAGGCTGCGCCAGATCTGGGCGTTCACGCGCTGCTCGATATCGCTGAGTTCCTCTGGAGTGATGGCTCCAAAATGCGAGAAGTCGAACCGCAGGCGTGAGCCTTCTACTAAAGAGCCTGCCTGATTCACATGGCTGCCCAGCACTTCCTTCAGCGCCTTGTGCAGCAGGTGGGTAGCCGTATGGTTCTTCACGATATCCTCGCGCTCCGCCCGGTTCACTTCGGCACGGACGGTATCGCCAACCTTCAGATCACCTGCTTCCACCGTAACCAGATGGACATGCTGGCCGTGCGGTGCTTTGAAGAGGCCGTTCACCTTAGCGGTCACCGATCCGCCGGTCAGAACGCCGGTATCGCTGACTTGGCCGCCGCTCTCAGCATAGAACGGTGTTGACTCCAGGATGACCTGGCACTCGGCGCCTTCGCTTACTGTATCCTGAAGCGCACCGTCTACCACAATTGCCAGCACCTTGGACTCTGTTACCGTGTCATTATATCCAACAAATTCACTTTTAACCGTCAGCTCGGCCAGGGCACCGCCCTGAATCTTCATGCTGGCGCTGTCCTGACGGGCAGCTCTCGCCCGGTCACGCTGCTCCTGCATTGCGGCATCGAAGCCGGCGCGGTCTACGGCAAGCCCCTGCTCGGACGCGAAGTCCTCGGTCAGGTCAAACGGGAAGCCATACGTGTCATAGAGCTTGAATGCATCGGCACCGGCAATGGTGCTCAGGCCGTCCGCTTTGGCTTTGGCGCTGATCTCCCCGAGGATCGCCAGACCATCGGACAGCGTCTCGTGGAAGCGTTCCTCTTCCAGACGGATGATTTTGGCGATATATTCGCGGTTCTCGACCACGGAAGGATAGTAGACTCCCATAATCTCTCCAACGGTCTCAGTCAGCTCATGCAGGAACGGACGGTCCAGTCCCAGCGTCTTGCCGTAGCGTACGGCGCGGCGGAGCAGACGGCGGATAATATAGCCGCGTCCTTCATTGGAAGGAAGCACGCCGTCACCCACCGCAAAGGTAACGGTACGCACATGGTCGGCAATGACTTTTAGCGCGATATCCTGTTCAACATTATCCTTGTAGGTTACCCCGGCAAGCCCGGCGGTCTTCTGGATAATCGGCTGGAACAGATCGGTATCGAAGTTGGAATCCACATCCTGGAGAATGGAAGCAAACCGCTCCAGGCCTGCGCCGGTATCAATATTCTTGTTCGGAAGCGGCGTATAGCTGCCGTCCTTGTTATGGTTGAATTGCGAGAATACGAGGTTCCAGACCTCCAGCCAGCGCTCATTCTCACCGCCCGGATACATCTCCGGATCACTCATATCACTTCCGTACGCTTCACCGCGGTCATAGAAAATCTCCGAGCACGGGCCGCACGGGCCTTCGCCAATATCCCAGAAGTTCTCGTCGCCCAGCTTGATGATGCGTTCTGCGGGCAGGCCGACCTTCTCATTCCACAGCTTGAACGCTTCTTCGTCCTCAGCATACACGGTCACGGAGATCCGGTCGCCGTCGAAGCCGATCCACTCCTTGCCGGTCAGGAATTCCCAAGCCCAGGTGATAGCCTCTTCCTTGAAATAATCGCCGATGGAGAAGTTACCCAGCATCTCAAAGAATGTATGGTGGCGGCGCGTCTTGCCCACATTCTCAATATCATTGGTGCGGATACATTTCTGCGAGTTCGTCAGGCGGGGATTCTCCGGAATCTCCCGGCCGTCGAAGTAGGCCTTCAGCGGCGCCATACCTGCGTTAATCCACAGCAGCGAAGGGTCATTGTGGGGCACGAGCGAGGCGCTCGGCTCAATACGGTGGTTCTTGCTCTCAAAAAACTGCAGCCATTTGGAACGGATTTCACTTGCTTTCATCATGTACAGCTCCCGTCTCTTCATTAAAATGCGGCACGCTGGCCGGAAAACACATTCTTGCCGTAACCGTTACACGAAAAATCAAAAACAAAAAACGCCCCTGAATGAAATTCAGGGACGATGATTATCGCGGTACCACCCTGGTTATCGCCTTAATCCGTGTACACGGACAACTGCAGACGATCGCCTTGTGCGGCTGTTAACGGGTGCCCCCGGCGGGATTGTCCCCGCACTCCGAAATCAGCTTTCGGCCGGTCTGTCTCCCAGGTTCTCACACCCGATGCGGACCATCCGCAAAGGAACCTGTTCTCTGATGAAGCATTCTCCGGCGTACTTGTTTTCATCAACGCTTTGTCCGATTTGCTTTTTAACATTTCAAGTATAGCCAGCGGGTGGGGTTCTGTCAATCTTCATCAAGAGATTTACAGCTCTTCCAAGTCCGAATATAATCAAATTATTATTTAGCAATTCATTCCATCTGCAACTGGGGGAGCTTCCTTGGAAATCAGTAAAAAAGAACTGTCAACGGTCAATGAGATTATTTATAAGAATATGGACCTATGGCTCAAGAAGCTGAACAAACGCATTCACCTCAAGCTATATGCGCTGGTGTATGACAACAATGAAAAGCTCACCAAAATCGTTCGTGTCAAAAAAACAGTACCCGCTTCCAAAGGTGAGCCTGGCGTTGCCCAGGATATATTCCCGGAGGTGGACTTGCAGACGGTGTTTGACGAGCTGCGTATTCTTCCAGCCGATGAAGGCGATCTGCCCGCTACAATTGAGGCCTTAAAGGGCTTTCTGGATCAACAATGCTACAAGTCCACGGCGGATTACAAACAGAAGAGTGCCGAGGACAAACCAGAGGAAAGCGAGATCAAGGCGCAGCCAGAGAGTGAAGATACACGGCTACTCTATGCTAATCATTTTCAGTACCTTGGGGCCAAGAATACACATATTACGCTTTCTTACCTATTGGAAATAAGGAATGTGGATGCGGTGTCGCGGGAGCTATTCTTCTCCAGGCCTCAGTTCTCGTTCCTCCGGATGTCGCTGGACTATTTCTTCGGTAACTATTTCTCGGTGAATTCCAAGGGAGAAATCAAGCTGCAAGACAACAAGATCCAGAGCCGCTTCGATGAGGACCCCCTGCTGTTCAACCGAAGAATGTCACGTTTATTTTTTGGCAAAATGCAGGAGCACATCCTTAGCAATAAGTCTGCTGACGTTCCTGAATTCAACAATGACTTAAAGTTTGATTATTCTATACATAGCCTAATGGAACAGATGGACGAAATCTCCAGCCTCCCCTATGAGAATGCAAGCCCGTTCGGCTCCATACTGTTTCTGCACAGCAAGGCCATCGACCTGCAGGGATTGATCCGCTTCAGCATCCGGTTCAAGGAGACGGGCCGGATTCTGCTGGACGATGCCAAACGTATCCGTAAGCTGCTGGAGCTTACCAATGAGGACAAGGATCTGTATCTCATTGCCGATCATAGGCATATTTACGGACTGGGAGAAGTGAATTGGAACCTGCAGCATAGTACCCTTGCCGTTCGTCTGGATTTCAACGGTTTGTCCAAATTAAAGCTGGTCCTGGTTCACACCAAAGCTGAATTGTCCAAAGGCGGAGAACTCATTGTAGAGAATGACAAGCGCTACTACCGCTCAGATCTTGCCATGGTGGAGCAGCCGCTGATTTCCTTAAGCTCCAAGAATCCCAGACTGGGCGAAGAAGGCTACAGCTCTGAACGGTTCATGAAGCTGCTGGAGAATACCTTCTGGAAGGATCAATCCACTGCTGCCCACCAATCCAGCATTGAAGCTCTGGACCTGATTGTCCGAAAAGCCAGGGAACAGAAACACGGAACTATGGTCGTTATTACGAGTCCCGATACGGCCAAGCAGGAGCTTACCACTTTAAGTAAACAATCCACGCCCATTGAGGAAAAAGCGATTCATCCGGATCACGTTAAATTTCTTACAGCGATTGACGGCGCGATTTATTTCGATACCCAAGCCCGGTGCCACGCGCTTGGAGTGATTCTGGACGGCAATGCCAAACCGGACATCGGCGATCCCAGCCGCGGCGCCCGATTCAACTCGGCCCATCGCTATCTGCATAAGCTTAAGGATAGCGGTGACCAGAAATGTGTCATTGCGATCATTTCCGAAGACGGCATGGTTAATCTGATTCCCGAGAATGAGAATGAAGATCTGCTGCTGGCCACTGCCGAAGAGATGATTGATCTCATTAATGTGGACCCGCCGGATCTGGACAAGCTGGAGGCCAAAGGGAAACTGCTGCTGGAATCCAGCATTGTCGATAGTGAGTGGTTGTTTAAGGTTGGGAAAGCTTGCTTGGATAAAGAAATGTATGATAGGGCAATTCAATTTGTCAGTCATGCTGAGACTCAAGCAAAATCAGAATTTATTACTGCCTCCCAATATAATTCAATAGGTAATTGTTATCATAATAAGGCAGTCCTTCAAAAGGTAGAATCAGATGTTGAACAGGATATTATTAAGTTGTATGAGAAAGCTATCGCGATGTATGAGAAGGCGATTGAAAATTCACTCTCCAGTGAGAACTGGAATCATATTTATAATAGCAACTTAGGTAATTCTTGCTCTTATTTATTTCCGATCTTAAGAAAGGACAACAATAGCATAACTTACTTTCATGCCATATTGGATAAAGCCATCCATTCATTAAGTGAGGCGATCGAGGAACGGAAACGCAGATCTCTTAAAAACGATAAGCAACTATATTTTAAAAGAGCCTATTGTCTTCAGGGACAAGCTGAATCGGAAGAAAATGAAGCTAATAAAGAAGTCTTATATAGAAAGTCGATGGATGATTATAATCTTTCATTGGAGCTTGAACCCAAAGATACTGGTTCACTCTGGACTGGTTCACTCTGGAATAAATCCCTTATCCATGAGTATTTTAATGAATTGAAAGATGCCGTAGAATGTCTTGCTAGAGCTTTAGTAAATAAAAATGAAGAAAAATTCATGAAAAAATTAGTAAAAATCATAAACAAACAGCCCGATCTGATTCTTGTGGCAAGAGCTGCTTATACCGCACAAACCGGCAGCGCTTCACTCCCACCGGAATTGGACAAGCTCTACGAAGCCTATCTGGGCGAATTGGAGGCCTTCGATCTAGAAGGCGTGGCAGCTGCCAAGGAGGTGCTCTCTCATCCGAAGCCGGATTCGGACGAGGAGTTGGATTCAAACTAACTTGCTGCGAGTGCGAAGGGGTACACCAGAATGGACACTTGTCCATTTTGGTGTACCGCTCCTTTGCAGCACCGGTAAGGCCACTCATATCCCCTTCAAAAGGATATTTACAGCGCTTACATACAGGCGTATAATCTATACTGTCAGAATGTCGAGACGTAGCTCAGCTTGGTAGAGCGCTTGCTTCGGGAGTAAGAGGCCGCAGGTTCGAATCCTGTCGTCTCGACCATATCTAACACGATCTAATTAAGATTCGCGGCTTTAGGGCCGCGATTTTTTGGCGTTTCAAAACGCCTATTCTAATCAGACGGCTACCTCCGCCCCGCCCACAGCCGTCTTCGTAGTCCATTTAGTCTTCCTCCTTCAGGGCCTGCCATTGAACCGCAGCAGAAATGCACCCCTGTTGTTTTGGATTATAACTACAGATCGTACCCGATCACTCTACCCTTCGCAACCAGCCGCGCTATTTCCGTATTCTTGGCAGGAATGCAGCCGGAATTAACGCCAAAGCCGAGAAGGCAATCGTCCACATAAACGTATGATCGAAGGCAACGGCCACTGCGGCCGGGTCACGAGTCAGGACGGAATTCAGCTCATTTTGTAAAATAATTGCGATAACTGATACACCGAAAGCACCGCCAATCTGCTGCATAATACGGGTGGTGCTGCTAGCGTGCGGGATCTGCTTCGAGGACAGACCGATATAGGCAGAAGCCATAACCGGCAGAAAAACAGCCCCTAATCCAGCACCTCTCACGATAAGAACCGCACTCAGAAAATAGTAACTCGTATCTGCGCCAAGCTGCGTCAGCGGCCAAGTGCCAAGGATGGTAAGGACCGTTCCTACAAGAACCACGGGTCTCGATCCGATCTGATCTGTCAGTTTGCCGGCCAGTGATCTGGTCAGCAGCATCCCGATGCCTTGGGGAACGAGCAGCAGGCCGGACATAAGCACAGATTCACCGCGGACTTGCTGGAGATAGAGCGGCAGCAGCAGCATTGCCCCATAGGTGGTCAAGCCGGATAGAAACAGCAGCGATGAGGACACGGTTAAAGAGCGTACCCGGAACAGCGTGACATCAATCAACGCTTCGTCTCCCTTGCGGAAGGCATGGATCACGAATACTGTCAAAAGCGCCACACCTGCTATAACGGGAACAAGGACCGCAGGATGACCAAACCCGTGGTGGGAGCTGACTTCTCCAAGGCCGTACAGGGTAAGCACGATAGCCGGAGACAGCAATAACAGTCCAGGCACATCTAGCCGCAGCGTCCGGGCATGGTGCTCTTCGTTGGGGAGCCCCTTCCACGCAACAATTATGGCAGCCAGGCAGAGCGGAATATTGACCCAGAAGATCCATCGCCAGCTCAGATGATTGACGATTACTCCTCCCAGCACCGGTCCCAGAATGGGCCCAAGCAGCGCTGGCAGAGCTATGGTCGCCATTCTTTTGCCCATATTCTGACCTCCATAGGCACGTACGGCCAAGGTCTGCATGATCGGCATCAGCAAGCCCCCGCCGATCCCCTGAAGGGTACGGAAAATAATCAGGCTCTCTACGTTCCACGCCATGCTGCACAGCACAGAGCCGAGCAAAAACAGACTCAGCGAAAATAGCCACATCTTCCTTCCCCCAAACCGTTCCACAGCCCAGCCGGTTAGCGGAATAACCATCGCAAATGACAGCAAATAGCCGGTCATCACCCACTGAACAGTGGACACCAGGGTGTTAAATTCCCGGACCAGCGTATCAATCGCCACATTGGTTATCGTCGTATCGAATATCGGGGCCAGAATACCAAGCATAAGAATCCACATCAAATTCTTGGCTGCTGCCTGCTGTTCAGCCGGTTCAAGTGCTGGTTTAGCTTGCATTTGCAAGTTGATCATCTCCCTTTGGTTGCCAAATAAGAAACTTAAAGTTTCTTATTTGAGCCTATGATATACTATCCTCATAAGAAACGCAACGAAATTCTCCAAAGGTGGTTGAGACCGGTATGTCCACTTCTCAAGAACAGGATAAATTGAAGAACAGACGCAGAGGCAAGGAGCTCGAAGCCGCTATACTCCAGGCCGTACGGGAAGAGTTGACAGAGCGGGGGTATTCCAATCTTACGATGGACAGTGTGGCCGAGCGGGCGGGAACCAGCAAAGCCGTACTCTACCGCCGGTGGGCGAACCGCGCTGAGCTTGTCCTTGGCGCCATCCGGGAACGTGTGCCCCTGCCGCTGGAGGAAGTGCCTGATTACGGGAATTTGAGGGACGATGTATGCGGAGTGCTGCGGGCCATGAACCAGAATAATATTCAAGTCATGTTGAATGCTTTCTACGGGCTTGTAGCAGAAATGGGCGATATGCCGCTTGCCTCCTATATTTTCCCCCATGGGCGTCAAAACAGGACCATGTCGATTTTGCTAGAGCGGGCTGTTGAGCGGGGAGAAGTATCTGCCGAAGCCGTGACTCCCCGAATGCTCACTTTGCCGTCCGATCTGGCCCGCCATGAGCTGATGCTGTATAACGCACCTATGTCGGAGGAGACGATCGCCAATATTGTGGACGAGGTGTATCTTCCGCTGGTCTTGAAGCGTTAATTCTTCGTCCCCGGCTCTCAGCTTCACGGCTTAAGTCATTGGCCCTTAATTTCTTTGCTGTGGGGCTAATGTTGCATGTATTGCAACTCGGCATCTAGGATATGGGGATTCCCCGGGAGATTGTTGCAGGAATTGCAGGATTATCTTCGTTAAGGCGCTTCAAGACGGGATATTCCTGCTTTTTGTACAACAATACGAGTAGCGGTTGATGTAATGTGAGTGAATGTTGTAGTTTAAGCAGGATTTTGAATCGTAATTATAAGTTGGAGTTGGAGCAGCAGCAATATAATCCGGCTGCAACCACAAACAGCCAGCCACCGGCAATCTGCCCGGCGGCTGGCTGTCTTTCTACCTTATTAGAAGTAACTTTACAGCTTCCAGATCCGGTACAGAATCACCGCTGCTTCTGCACGGGAGAGGGTATCCCCCGGAGCAAGCTTATTGTTCTTACCGTTCACTACGCCGTATTTCAGCAGGGTGGACACGCTGTCCTTGGCATAGGCGGAGATGTGACCGGCATCGGTGTAAGATGCAATCGATCCGCTGCCTTCAGCGATGATTCCGGCCGCCTTCAGGGCACGCGCCGCAATTACCATCATCTCCTGGCGGGTGATGACGCCCGCTGGCTTGAAGGTATTGTCCGCATAGCCTGTGACGATACCGAGCTGCTTCGCGGCCGCAAGCTCCTTGCTGTATGCCGCGTTGTTCTGGACATCGCTGAAGCCTGCAACTGCTTCAGCAGCAGCCTTAAGCTCCAGCACCTTCACCAGCGAGGCTGTGAAGTCTGCTCTGTTCATAGGAGCGGCAGGCATGAAGCTGTTGCCGCCCGGAAGGATAACGCGCGCAGCCATTGCAGCGGCTGCCTGCTTCGCCCATGACAGGCTGCCGAGATCTGTAAAGGTCGGCGGAGCGAAGGCTGCGGCAAATGTGCCGAGCTCTGTAGTACGGAACACCAGCGCTTCCTTCACTGCATCATAACGGCTGTTCACCACAGCAGACCATGCGCCGTTGCCAGTGAGCGAACGGACCAGAAGGGATTCAAGTTCACCCTGCTCTTCCGCTGATGCTTTGTAAGGAATAGAGACGGTCATCGCACTGCTACCAGACAAGGCTACCTTCTGCCCGCCTGCAAGCAGACTCAGCTCCACCACCGGACGGCTGCCGGTCTGCTGGAGAGCAGTGGCATCCAGGCCTTCGGCTGTGGAATGCTTGACCCGGATGCTAACATGTTCAGTGGTTGCTGTAATCCCTGCGAGCTGCTCACTTGGAATGGACAGCGTAGCAAGGCCGTTCTGGAGGACAAGCAGGAACTTCTCCTGCGTCTTCAGGCCTTGAAGCGGCAACTGCGCTTCATAGGAGTCCACACCTGTCTGGTTCGCC
Organism: Paenibacillus sp. FSL R7-0333; assembly: GCF_038000365.1. NCBI lineage: Bacteria > Bacillati > Bacillota > Bacilli > Caryophanales > Paenibacillaceae > Paenibacillus > Paenibacillus sp. FSL R7-0333. The sequence continues at coordinate 1,659,764 of NZ_JBBOBZ010000001.1, read as the reverse complement.
AGATCGATGACGATCTGCTTCCGCCCGTCTGCTGCCGGGGCCGCCTGCTTCAAGGCTTGCTGCCACAGCTCGCCCGTCACAGTGGCTTTGGCCGCTGTGCCTTCGGTCTTCACCTCAGGTCTGATCGTCACTACGCCGTCCTTGACATCAAACTGTGCAGGCTTAGGCGCAGGTGTGCTGCTGGTATAGCTGGTGCCGCCGGAATCCGGTGCCGATGTTGGCGTTGGCGCAGGTGTTGGTTCCGGAGTCGGCGTTGGCGTCGGCTCCGTTGACGGCTCGCCGCCGTCTTTGGCCTTAAGCGTCAGCACGCCGAAGACGGAGGTGTCCTGATAACCGTTGCCGGTGGTATCATTCCAGGCGGCCACACTTTGCCGGACGCCGTTCTTGGCATCGTTGATCTGAGTGTCGAAGCCAACCTTGGTGCCGCCGGCTGGCATGATTGTTTTGAACGGAATCTTCATTTCGAGCGTATAGTTGGTTCCGTTAACCTTGGTTACCGACTCGAAGCCTGCACTGATGGCTGCGGGACTGAAAGAGGCTTCATTGTCGTAATTGACCCGGTATTGTCCGTCATCACTCTCATAGAAGGTCGTGCGGCCGAAATTCTCATCCACGAAAATCTCGACAGAGTCCTGCTCCCATGCATTCACATTACTCTTGTCCAACTGGGCGTCACTGACCTGAACCAGCACATACAGATTCTGGTCATCCCATAGGGTACGTGCGGTTCCGCTTGCGCCCTGCCAGGCCATCTGATAACGGTTCACAGCCATCTCAGGCGCAGAGGCCCAGATTCCATCCGCTGTTCCGTCAATAACCGGCGTGCCGTAGACTGCCTCTGACACGTTGGCTTCTGCCGTATTCGGCTCATGCTCAGCCATGAATTTGGCCGGATCAATGACCGCGTAGTAAGCCGGCTTCGCCTGCAAATCCCTGTCGAACAGCAGCGGGCTTGACTCCGCTCTCCAGCTTGTGCGGTCATCCATGCCCCAGAAGGTTACCCGCGCAATATGGTCGGCATGGGCCTTGTAGAGATCCATCAGCCTCGCATACAGATAGCCTTGGGCAATCCGTTCCTTCTCTGTCTGCGTATTCTGGCTGCCGGCCTGAATATCCAGTTCGGTAATGCTGACCTCTACGCCAAGGGAGATAAACCTCTCCAGCGACAGCTTGACGTTATCTGGATTCGTATTGATATTGTAGTGCGCCTGCATCCCTACACCATCAATCAACAGCTTGCCGGGATGAGTCAGCGCGTACTTGTCATTCAGTTCCTTGACCATACTGTAGATGGCCTGGGCCTTGTTCTGGTTATCGTCATTGTAATCATTGTAATACAGCTTGATATCCCATTCCGGATGCTGGTCCAGCACTTCTCTGGCCGCCAGGAATGCCTGCTCCAGATAATCCGGACCGATGGCATCATACCACGGAGCCTTACGCAGCGCCGCTTGCCAGTCCGAAGGATTGGACGGGTTATCATTCATTGCCTCGTTGACCACATCCCAGGAGATGACCCGGTCTCCGAAATGCTCCATAACTCCCTTGATGTGCGCTCTAAGGTTAGCGAGTGCTTCGTCACGCCCCAGCGGAACGCTAAGGCCTGCTGCATCCGTCGTCAAGTTCATCCAGTCAGGCGATTGCTGATACCATACCAGTACATGCCCATGCATCTTCATCCCTTCAGCCAGCACCTTGTTCACCATCGCATCCGCTGCTGTAAAAGTGAAATTGCCTTTGGTCGGCTGCAGCGCATCCGGCTTCATGGCATTACCTGCGGTAGCAACGTTGTGATGCATCTTCAGCAGGTCCAGCCGTACGCCTTCCAGATCCTCGGCGGATAGCGCGTTGCCGATCAGGAAGTCATTTTGATAGGCTGTTTTTAGCGGAATCAGATCTCTCTGAATATCCACCGGAGCGGTACCTGTATGCTCGAAATTAATATCATCGATATAGAAGGAAGCGGTTGCATTATTGGAACTTTCAATATATAGGGTCAGGTATTCGCCGCCCACGCTGTTATAGCGGTAGCTGCCCTCATATTTCACCCAGCCGTCAGCCGTACTGATCGTCTTGGGAGACAGGGTCACATAACTTGCACTGCTGTCTGTGCCTACTTGTGTAGACAGCTGGAGCTGTGCGCTCGCCGGTTCGATCAGCTTCACCCAGGCAGAAAGGGTATATTCGCTGCCCTTGTCCACGTACTTCTCCACACGGAGGGAAGGCCCGTGCCAGGTATTGCTTCTGCCCTCGACCTTCAGGGAATATGAACCGCCCTCGGTATGATTCGCTTCATTCGTTACGGTCAGCGTCTCGGTTCCGGCTCTGCCGGTGAAGCCGCCCTCTTGCTGATCTTCAAAAGTCACTGTACTGAACGGCAAAGCCGGTTCACGCACAGGCTCTTCCCCGCCGCCCGGAGTGGACTCTGTCGTTATCAGAAGATCGCCAAGGTAGAAGGGTACTGTGGCTCCCTTATCGTCTGACTGGATGCGCAGCTTCTGCTCCGCGTCCACCGTAAAGGTCTTGGTCAAGGTCACGGCTTGGCCCGCATGATATTCGCCACCGGCGTAATTGCCATAACCGTCCAGTGTCAGCATCACTGCCTGTGCGTCCTTCGGCACAGTTACGCTGCCATCCACATAGACCACCGCTGTTACGGTATAGGTGCTGCCCTTCTTCATGCCCATATCCGAGAGGTTGAAATCAGCCGCATCCCAGCTATCCTTCCGGTTGCTGACATACAGCGCTGCCCCATCACTATTTCCGTCAAAAACAACGCCCTTAACCGCCTCCAGCTTGGCGTCTCCCGACTGAACTGCCTTACCTGCGCCATTCGCAAACGTTTCGTGATATACCGTGGTCTGTGCCTCGGCTGCCTGAGCAGCCGGAAGATATCCGCCTGCCGGAAGAAGCAGAAGGGCTGCCAGCAGCACCAGAGAGACTTGCTTGATTATTCTCTTCATGCGTTGCACTCCTCTGTATGAATTTGGGTTTCAATGAGTTAAGCGCTTACAGCTAATGTGGAAGCCTCCCCCTTCACCCCCCAAATCGTAGCATACGGACCAAAGTGCGTCTTACCTGAAACTAAAGGTTGTACCGTGCTTTTTATAGATGATTCCGGCTGACTGCATAGCAAAGAAGACCCCTGAATTAGGAGTCTTCTAACCGGCAGTATCTATATCAGCTTGTGCGCATACCACTTCTTGCCCCGGAAGCGCCACAGGAATACAGCTCCGCGGACCGCCCACTCGCAGTTCATCGCCAGCCATACCCCCAGCACCCCGTAGCCCAGAACGATCCCGAGAATATAGCCGAAGACCACCCGGAACAGCCACATGGTTAGCATGGAAGCAATTGAGGTGAAGCGGGAGTCTCCCGCTGCCCGCAGCGCAGACGGCAGAATGAAGCTGAAGGCCCACAGCGGAATCTGGGCAATCGCATTCACCAGCAGTACCACAAACAGATCATCGATGATCTCCGCAGGCGGAGAGAAGATCGACACCAGCGGATGGAACAGCGGCATCAGGATCAAGGCCACCAGGGCGTAAGAGGCGGAACCGATCCACAGGAAGGACTTGATGAACTTCCGGGCATCCGCTACATCCCCCCGTCCGATACACTGGCCGACCACGGTTACAATCGTCAGCGACAGTGCACTGGCCGGAATCTGAAAGACCATCGCCAGCGATCCGGCAATCGCATTGGTGGCGATGGCATACGTGCCCAGACTGACAATGAAGATCTGCGTCAGCAGCTTGCCGCCGTTGAAGAACATCTGCTCTGCGGCGAACGGTACGCCGATGAACATGATTTTGCGCAGCATCATAAGCGGAACATGGAACAGGTCGCGGAACTGCACACGCAGCACCGAATCGAACTTGAACAGATAGATCAAGGCACAGGCCATCCCCACATAACGAGCAATATTGACCGCAAGTGTCATGCCCAGCACACCCATGTCCAGCAGGTTAATGAAGACAACGTTGAGGATAACATACAACACGTTCATAATCAGCGACAGCATCAGCGAAGCCCGCGTCCGGCCCACGCCCCGCAGCGCACCGCATACAGCCTGAACCACGGCAATCCCCAGATACGAAATGCTGCTGCCGATCATATAGACCCGGGCATTGTCCAGCACATCGGCGGAGGCCGTCCCGAACAGCAAATTCAGAATTGGCGTATGGAAGGACATCAGCAGCAGACCGATTCCCACCGCAAGCAGCGAGACCGAGGTAACCGATCCGGCCGTGGCCTGGGAGACCATGCGGTCATTCCCGCTTCCTTTATACTGCGCAACCACCACCGTCCCCCCGGTCGCAATCGCCACAAATACATTGATCAGAAAAATATTCAGGGAATCCACCATATTCACCGCACTGACTGCCGCCATACCCGACGAGCTGATCATCGCAGTGTTGACCAGATTCAGCCCGATAATGAAGGCCTGGTCAATGAGAATAGGCAGAAACAAGGCGATAATTTGCCGGTAATCCATGCTGTCTCCGGACAGATATTTTTCCAGCCATTTCTTGGCCGGTTGAGGAGCTTGAAGCTGCATACATTGATCACATTCTTTTCTGTAGAATAATTGCAGGCGTACTATACATTCCTTCCAGTTTACTACAGATTCCGCTTCAAGTCTGTGATAAGAGTGGAATTCGTTCAGATTACCGGATAACATTCCCTGCTCCCTAAGTAAAATCCTGGGTCCGGCCGAAATATAGAATGAGAGTATTTACATTCGGAAGGAGGAGCCTATTATGAACAATGAGATCGTTAAAAGTCTGATCCAGCAGGTGACGGAAGAAGTGTTATCCGAGAACCAAGCTGCCTTGGAGCAGAGCGGAAACAGCCAAGCCAGCATTCAATTAGCTGTGCAATTGTCCGCCGTTACCACCCTTAAGATCCTTGAAAAGCTGGAGCTGATCGATAAGGATTAACCGCACAGCCTGCCTGTGCTACATACCCGTAAGGCACTCCGCGCAAAAAAACCGCAGGAAGCGAATTTCCGCCTGCGGTTTTTTTGCGCGCCTATGGGGGATTCAGGGGCATTTGTGCTCCTCATTTACGCTGTCCGCCCGCTTTGGGCGTATTCAGGGGCACTTGTGCTCTTCATTTACGCTGTCCGCCCGCTTTGGGCGAATTCAGGGGCACTTGTGCTCTTCATTTACGCTGTCCGCCCGCTTTCGGCGAATTCAGGGGCACTTGTGCTCTTCATTTACGCTGTCCGCCCGCTTTGGGCGTATTCAGGGGCACTTGTGCTCTTCATTTACGCTGTCCGCCCGTTTTCTGCAAATTCAGGTGCACTTCTGCTCTTCATTCTGACGGCTCAGAGGGATTTATCCCTCTCATTTTCGCTCACCGCCCATTTTCAGCCGAATCAATGGGATTTATCCCTTTCATTTTGACTGATCATCCACTTTTAGCCGCATTAATGGGATTTATCCCTTTCATTTCGGCCTAGCACCCTACACACGGCCCGCTTTCCCGTTACTTTCGCTCCCAGCAAGAATCAAATTTACTTTTCTCACTATATCGATCAACGATCCTGTATTCTGTATACGCGCGATTCCCGGGTTCTGCGGCTGTACGGCTACATGAAGAAGAGGCTATCGAACTTAAGCAGATGAAGATAACTCTGCATGAGTAGGAATAGCCTCTGATTGACAAATTACTCTTTTCGGCAGCAATTCCACAATACAACTCTTATACACGCTGCGCCTCCAGCTCCCGCCTAAGCTCAAGCGCTTCAATACCGGCCAGCAGCACAATGCCGATTCCGTGAGTATCGTTGAGCTGCCAGGTGAGCTGTTCTTTGTAATATAGTTTGTTGAAGGAATACCCCGATCCCCGGCAGACGCCATAGACATTCCCCTGATGATCGATGCAGTATTCGGCCAGCGCCATCCAGCCGCGCAGCGCTGCATCGGCATATGGATACGGCTCTGTCAGCCAACCTCTGCGCACACCGCGCGCAAAGGCATATACGAACATCGAAGAACACGATGCCTCCGCATAAGATTCGGGATCGGTCAGAACCTGATGCCATAATCCTGCGGCGTCCTGCAGCCGTATATATCCTTCGCACAGCGTCCGGTAAAAGGCCAGCAGTTCTTCCCGCTGCGGATGCCGCTCCGGCAGTACCTCCAGCAGCTCAGTCAGCGAGAACAGCACCCAGCCGTTGCCTCTGCCCCAGGCTACTCCATTCGGCTTGCCGAATTTGTAGTCATACACATGATGCATTATGCCAAGCTCCGGCTGGAACAGCCGATTACGGTAATGAAGAAACTGTGACACTGCATCATCCAGATAATCGGTATCTCCCGTCAACAGATAATACCGGCTCAGGAACGGAGTGCTCATATACAGATCATCGCACCACATCGTTCCCTGCATGAAGTCGGTGGTGCCCCGTGTACGGTAGAGCGCCCCATCCTCATCGCGGGACTGCGTATTTTGAATATACCGGGCGATATACGCCGCTGTTTCGGGCGCTCCATGCAGCGGCTGTTCTGCATGGGCCGCCAGCATCGTAGCACCGAAGGAGCCGCAGTCATCCAGCGAATCCATAAGCGCCAGCTGCTGGTTGATCCCCGGAGCACCGTAGCGGCTGCGGTCCCAGAGCGAATACGCATGAAGCCGGGTACACTGCTCAATATGTCCTCTGACATAAGCGGAATAATGAGGATCAGCCAGAGGCTGACCGGTACGCAGCAGACCATATAGGGTTACCCCGAGCGGATAATTCCAGCGGCCGTACAGCGTACTCTCCAGATATGGCCTGACTGCCCCGCCAGGACGGTCCACCCGCCAAAAGCATTCCTCCGCCCCTTCACCGAAGGGAGCATCCATAGAAGCCGCTTCCGCAGGCAGCGGTGCCGCCGATTGCAGAAACGGACCAAGGTACAGCCATGGACCGGTCTGCCCTTCCACCGGATAGGGACCCACCAGCTTCACGGTGCTGTGGACTCCACTGGCACCGGCTCCCTTATTCAAGGTTCCCTGCGGAGAGCAGCAGGGTGAAGCTTCCGCAAGAGCCGCGCTACACTCCGCTTCCACCTGTACCTCTGATGTGTTCCCAGCCTCTGCCGCTTCCAGGCGGAAGCCCCAGCCGGGGCCGCCGCACACGGCCTCGACCAGCAGGTCATGGCTGCCGAAGTCCAGCGGCAGCACACACTCAAGGCCGGCACTCGCTTCGGGCTGGATGGCGGCAAGCCTGCCATCTACATAGACCTTGAGTGCCGCTACATCCCGGCTGCGGAGGACCAGCCGGACGTTCATTCCGCCCGGCGCACTCACCGCCAGCCGGCTCCAGGCCAGCGCCTTCGCGCCGGGCACCGCGCCGAGCACGCGCGCGAGGTTCCCGCCCTGTGCCTTGGTATCCGGCCATCCGGCCGCCGGATACCAGGCACAGCGGGCCGCCAGCGCAGCTTCGGCGGCCTCCGCGGCTTCGCCGCAGCGGACGCGCTGCGAAGACTCAGCGCGGTGCGCCGCAGCCTCTCCCTCAGAAGCGCCGCCGCCTTCCGGCTGCAGCGTCCATCTGCTCTGCTGCGGCGCGCTGTAGATCCAGCCCTCACAGCCGCTGCGCTCCGCAGTCGGGGCCAGAAAATGAAGCGGAGCTCCCTTCACGCTCCCGGTGCCAAAAATCCCGCCGCAGCCGGTGCCGACGGCGGTACATTCCAGCAGGAACTGATTCCAGCCTGCCTTCAGCCCGGTACGAAAGAATGCCTTGCGGTCCGGGAACACATCATCGTTCAGATTGGACGCGAACACGGCAACGCCGTTGACGTAAACCGTCACCGGACCGAAGCAACTGAGAGCGAGCGGAATATCGCTGTCCGTATCGCTCCACAGCTTCCCCCAGGCATAGACAAATTCCCCGTCCCGCAGCTCAGGCAGCCGTTCTTTCAGGTTCATCTCATACCGGCAATCCGACAGGCGCGGGAAACTGTTCTCCAGATGAACGCGGTAGACCGGAGGCTGCGGCGGATTTGCACCAATATAGCGGTTCGCTATGATAGCAAGCATCGCTTCCGTATGCTCTCCGGCTGTGCGGACGATGGAATGACGCGGATGAAAGTAGGCGGGAACATTGGCCTGCTCGGCATCACCCTTCATGTCATGTCCTTCCTCTGCACTCACCGCTGCATTCTCGTCCCTGCCGCCCATCACAACGCCACCTCACCGCCGGGGTACAGGGTGGAGCTGTACAGCCGTTTGGGCTGGGGCAGTTGCTGCCCGGGATAGACCGCTTGCAGCGGAAGAGCTTCACCGGCATAGACAGCGGCCAGCTCATCCGTATAAATAATGACCTGCTCGGTTCCGCTGCCCAGCAGATCGCCGTGCACGGCGTAGCCCTGCTCGGCGAACTCGGCTACGATATTCATATAGCCGTCATACAGTGCGGGAAGCACGGCTTCCCCACGGCGGTACGCCAGAATATAGTCGGGTGCATCCGGCCAGAACCGGCTGACGGCTTCGACAATGGTCAGCCAGCCGTCAGTGGTACGTTCTTCCTTCCACAGCTCCCGGCCGGACTGGTCCAGCAGGAACATAGCGTCCTTGCCCCGCAGTCCCTTGCCGTCATCTTCCCGGACCATACGGTCAAGACCTGCAATCTGCAGACCGGGCAGATCGGGGCGGAATCGCCCGAGCGCCAAATGCTGCGACTCGACAGAGCCTTCGTACCGCCATAGCTCGCGCCCGTTACGATCGTACATTACCGTCACACTGCCGCCGATGACCAGCTCCTGCACCCCGTCCCCGTTCACATCGCCGACCCACAGGCAATCGGCATGATCGTCCAGATCATGGCAGCTCCACAGCTTATTTCCGTCCGCATCCAGCAGATCATATCCGGCCATGACCTCATCGCGCCCGTCGCCGTCGAGATCGTACACCCAAGGATAGTGCCCCACATTGCCCTGATGGGTCCAGAGCAGCCGAAAGTCCCGGTCCAGCGCCCACAGCTGTTGGTAGCGGTCTTTGAGAATGATGTCGGAAGGATAATCCCCGCCTGACAGGTTGGCAATAATGATGCAGTCATGAGCCTCCTTCGCCGGCAGCCGGTGAATCGCTTTGACCTTGCCTGTCGCCCCCTCCAGAATATGCAGCTGGTCCTTCATCACACACAGCACCTCCAGCGCCCCGTCCCCATCGATATCGGCAATCTGGGCCGGATAATCGGAGCCTTGGCTGCCTGCGTTCGCATCCGGCTCTCCCGTCTGCCACAGCAGACGGCCATCGAGATTATAAGCCGTCAGGCACTGCACCTGATGCGGAATATAACGGACATCCTGGCGGTTATCCGGCTGCACCAGCAGCAGTTCAGCCCGGCCGTCCCCGTCCAGATCGCCGAGCAGCATTTTACATCTTGGACCGGCGGCAGAGATATCCAGCCCGGCCAGCCGGTGCAGCTTTTGACTATGATCCATATGATTCACCATACATCCTCCTTCACTCTATCCCTGTTCTGTATCAGCCCAGATCCACAGTCTGTCCCCCGGGCACCTCGACTACCGCACCGCCAGCCTCCAGCCAGACAGCAGCCGCTCCCGGATTATAGACAAAGTCCCTTGCCGCCGAGAATATCAGCCCCCGGCAGGCCTTCATGTAATGCACCAGCTCCAGATTAGTCGCATACCAGATGTCCGCGCGCCCGCCCGCCATGGTACAGAAGCGCTCCATCAGCTCCCAGTTGTTGTCATTGTCGAACTCGTAGCTATGTCCCCACACATACATCAGGTACAGATACTGCCGCTTATGCAGCCCCACAAAAGTCTCCCCGTGAGCCAGCAGCTCCCGGTTATGATGACAGGTCGCCTGCCACTCCAGCCAGTCCTCCGAGAGGGCGAACCCGCCGGTAGACTGCACTGTGCGGGCATACTCAATGCCCAGGTGCGGCAGCAGCGCCTTGATCTCCTGCGTATAGGAGCCGTTCGGGTAAGACATGCCGCGAACAGGCTGGCGGATCAGCCCTTCCAGCACCCTGCGGTCCTCCATAATCTCCTCCACGACCAGCTCCTGCGGGCAGCGCGCCAGCGTCGGATGACTCCGCGTATGTACGCTGACCTCATGTCCGTGATAGAGAGCCGCAACCTCATCTGCCCTGATACGGTCCCCTTCGCCAAGCAGCCCCGAATTCAAATGAAAGCTGCCCTTGATTCCATGCTGGTTGAACAGGCTGACCAGACGTTCATCCGCGCGCCGCCCGTCATCATAGCTCATGGTCAGCGCCTTATGACGGCCTTGCGGGTAGCAGTAATAGACTCCCGGCATTGCAGTTAAGCCTCCTTCATAATCGTCAGTCCCTATATAAATTGAACTTGTATATTTTTTGTTATGGGATAGCCGTGACTCCAGAGAATGTTTGGAGTGGACGCGTATGTTCATCCGCTCATCCAGCGATCCAAGCTTCAAGGAGCATAGACAACCAGATCGCTATATTCCGCTATCAGCGGTGCCATTTGCCGGAAGCCGATCCGGCCTCCGCCCAGCAGCGGTCCGAAGGACGAACCATCATCCACCCAGTGCAGCACCGGCAATTCATTGATTGCAAAAGTCACAGCAGCCTCCCGCTTCACCACCAGCATCCGGTAGGCCTCAGTCATATCGGCGGTATCCGGCAGCGGATCAGCCCCTTGGGCAACAAGGTGGAAGCCGTAGCTTTTGCGCAGATTACAGGTGTGAAAAGCCCGTTCCTCCTCCCACATCCGGCGAAAATACGAGATATGATAGGCATCCATCTCCCCATGATGGTACTGGTCATATTCGCCCGTGCGGACCGGCAGGGACGGATCAAACAGATCCTTGCCACCGGCACCGGCAGCCGCGAAGAACAGAATGGCCAGCCCCGGCTCCCGCAGCGGGCGGAACCTCCAGGATACGGCAAGCTCTGCCGGAAAAACCTTAGGGCACCAGAAAACCACATTCGCCTTCTGCCCTTCCTCAGCCCCCCGGGTGCTCTCCAGCCGCAGCCGTCCCTGTGGAAAAGTAACTGCTCCGTCGCCTTCCATACGGAAGCCTTCCACCTGTGTGGAGCCCTCCAGCGTATTGCGGTAGATCTCCCGCCAGCCCTCAGGAATTCCTGCATCAGCCTGCTGCGTAATCATTGAACCACATCTCCTTTCCCGGCACCGGCATTATTGTCAACTCCGGCACCGGACCTCGCGCTTATCCCAGCTTCTGCACCAGCCTCAAAATCAGTTCCAGCACCAGCTCCAGTCTCTATAATCCCCTCAGCTTCCGCACTAGTTGTATCACTAGCTCCGGCACCAGACCTCACACTAACCCCCGCTTCTCCACTAGCACCATCACCAGCTCCCCCACCCGTTCCTGCCTCCCGCGCAGGCAGGGCTTCGGCAATCAGCTCCAGCGCAATGATCGTATTCAGCGACCATTGTGAGGCTTCATTCGTATTCATCCAATCCACTTCATCCAGCGCTTCCGTATAAGTCACCTGCTTCTGCTCCGCTTGAAGATTGACGATGCCGAACGGGTTCTCAAGCAGAATGCTCCAGCAGCGTTCCGCCGTAGCCCGGTCATCCTTGACCCATGCACCGTAGGCGGCAATAGCCACGCTCAGCACCGGATGCTCGAAGCGCTGCTTTCCTGTAATCGCACCACCGGATCTAAGCAGCTGCTCTTCCTCGGACAAGTTATAGAAGACACCGAACTCAGCAAGCATGTCCTCCCACTCCGGGTCCTCCAGCATCATCGCCAGCTCGAACCACACCTGCGGACCACCCATGCAGATCGCCAGATGCCGTCCCCAGTTGTCATCGCCCATAGGACTGAGAATTCCCGTGGCGGGATCATATCCGTAGGTTGGCCCGGAGATCAGCCGCAGATTGGCTGCTTTGATGCAGTCGATGCCTGTGAGGATTTTGTCGCGGTAGAAGGTATCCTCATAACGCTCCCAGCGGGTCATCCAATTGGAGCTGAACGCCGCCCAGTCCGGCCCCACCCGCACATGGGTTTTGAATTCGTCTTTTGCAAAATAAGCCCGCATCGGGTCCAGATTCACCGTGGAATAATCCGCATCCCTTACACTGTCCATGATGTCGCCGGTGCGCTCATCGCCGGTCAGATAATAGTAGTAGCGGTGCAGACCCGCCATTGCAATCCGCGCTTCCTTGCAGCCGCAGCCCCAATGCACGACATTATGCCGGGAGCCAAGACCCGCATATTCCCCGAAATGATACACATCCACCTCGCTCGTGTGCCGGGTCATCGCTTCAGCCATCCGGTAAATATCCGCGCGCCCGGTCCGCAGGAAGCTCACCCACAGCCACATATTCGGCACCAGCTCGGCGTTCTGCCACGCACAGCCGCCCAGATCATAATTCCAGACATGGCGGACCGGATCATAGCTGTGCATGAAGTCGCCATAATCCCACAGGCCGTACCACTTCCGCTGCTCAATTTCCTTCTGGTAAAAGCTGATAATCCCATCCAGCTGGTCCTCCAGGTACGCCTTGGCCGGGGTGCTCCGGTCCGGCAGGCTCCAGAGTCCAAACGCCCGGCTGCGGTGAAAATATTCGGGTTCACAGACCAGCAGCGGCGGTTCATCCGCCTGCCGCTGCATCTGCTGGAGTTCCCCGGAATCCGGCGTCCGCAAGGTACACCACAAGGTCAGCTCGTTCGTATTGGCGATGCCATAAGGGGTTGCCCGCAACTCCTCCGCGCCTTCATAGGAGGATTCGACATGCGTCTTCGTATCATAATGGCGAAGGTCCATGGCCGGAGCCTCCGGCGTCCAGAACCAGACGTTTAACGCCGCTTCCGCGCCGGAGGTGCCGCTGATCTCCAGCCCGAACGGGTGCTTGCGCCAGAAATCCTTCACTCCAGCAGCCAGCCCCCCGCCGTCACAGCCGATATAGCCCAGTCCTCCGGCCCTCCGCCCTTCAGCGCCCTTAATCCAGGTGCATTCCGGCCCCGTCCGCTTATGGACGGCATAATGCTCGGAGGAAGACTGCACCAGCCGGAAGTCATCCCATACCGCAGAATCCTGAAGCAGGCTGGTGAAATAGGCATCCTCCACGGGATCGAAGTGCTGGCTCTGCCCTTCGAGCTGCCCGGCGAACCTATCGGCATATTTGCCCCGGGTTCTGCGGGTCTGGAGCGTCTTGGGGGATTCGCTGAAGATTCCCCCGCTGCCCGCCAGCCGGACATGACGGTTGTACAGCGGACCGCTGAGCGGCACCTTGAACAGCAGGCCCAGCCCCTTGATGAAATCCTGCTGCGGGTTGCCGTCATAATGGAAGGTATGCACCAGCCGGATGGACTCAAGCCCGGCATAGAAATAGAGCCGCAAAGTATAAGGAAGCCATTCCCTGGCTCCCCTTGTGCTTCTGTGCCTACCGTCCAGCCGGATCACGGCACGCACCGGTCCCCGCTCTTCCAGGCTGGACTTCAGCGTTACTCCGGTGAACCGCTCCTGCCGCAGCGTCAGCTCCCCGCTGAGGAGGTCCCGCTGCTCGCGGAGACAGACCAATTCGCTACCGCTGCACACCAGCTGCTCTACAGGGCTGGACTGCGGCGCTATGTCAGCAGCTGCACCATCTGAAGCTGCACTAATAGCCGCACTTGCACCTGCACTTGCACTTGCACCTGCACTCACATCAGCACTCGCCCCTGCACTCACATCAGCACTCGCCCCTGCACTGACATCAGCGCCTGCACTCTCACCCGCCACCGTTCTCACACTCACGCCTGCACTCTCACCCGCCGCCGTTCTCATACTCATGCCTTCACTCTCACGTGCACCTGATCCTAACCCCGCCTCGACAGCTCCATAATATCCGGGATCCTCGTCCGGTCCCCCGGATTCCGCCGTGTCCCGGCGGATGATCCGCGAGATCATGCCCGGGCCATGCTTGACCACGGTGCACAAGATGCTGCCTGTATCGACAATATACGCCTCCTCCGTCTCTTCCACGGATACCTGGAAGGCTGCGGGCACAGCGCTCTGCCCGGCAGACCGTACCAGCGTGTATCCTGCCGTACTCCCTTCAGGGCATACGGCAGAATGCAAAGACCATTTGATGCTTCCGTCCGGCCAATACGCAGCCGGGCGGCTCTGCAGCGGCAGACTGAAATCTTCTGCCGCCCCTTTAAGACATAGCGCAGCCAATTCTCCGCGCTTCAGATCGCCCTTGGACCAGGGTACACCCCAGGTCACTCCCGCAGCCGCAGCAGGCGGGTTCAGCCACCGTAGCTGGACTGGCAGGGCTGAGGATAAAGAGGTCATCTTCTGTCATCTCCTAGATGGGACATCACCCGGACGAATGAACCGTTCCCGGAGCAGGAGGCTTGTGGACGCCGGGATCACAGGAAGTGAGCCGCAGTCATTCTGGAGCCGGTCCCTGATTACCGGGTCCCGTTCTCCTTCTCCCCCTCCTGTCGGCTCAGCTCACGGTAACGTGTCGGCGTGATGTCCTCCTGTTTTTTGAAAATCCGGTTGAAATAGCTCTGCTGATAGCCGACCTGCAAGGCGACATCGTTCATCTTCAGATCCGTGTCCCGCAGCAGCTCCTTCGCCTTGGCGAGCCGAAGCTCCGTCAGATAATCGATGAAATTCTGCCCGGTGACCCGCTTGAACGACTTGCTGAGCAGAAAAGGGCTGGTACCTGTAACATCTGCACAGCTATCCAGCGAGATATTGTCCATATAATGCTGCTGAATGTACAGCATCGCCTGATCAATCGTCCGTCTTATTCCGGCGTCAGATCGTTCGCACAGCTCCTTCAGGAAGGGAGCAATTACCTGCGTGCGGAACCAGGAGAGAATCAGGCCCGGCTCATGGATCTGCGAGAGGCTGGCATACAGATTCCTGCCGCGCAGTAGCTGGCTCTGGGCCATCCCGGCCTCCAGCACCGCATGAAGAATCGCACCGAGCAGATGCAGCATCCCCTGCTGTACGTCGATCACCTTCGCGCCGCCTGCGGAGAGCGTCTCCAGGAATTCCTCCAGCAGCCGGTCCGCCTCCTCTGCTTCTCCGGTCCGCAGCGCCTGAATCAGCCCGCGCTCCAGCGCGAAGGAATACTGCGGCAATGGGGCGCCCTGCCCCTCCCGCTCCAGCTGCTCCAGGCTGATGATCTGGTTCCCGCCTCCGTACCTGCTGTGGCTGGCCGCCTGCTTCGCCGCCTCGAACGCCCGCGGAATCGCGGAGATGCTCCCGATCCTTGCACTGTACGCCACCGTGGCCTGAAGCTTAAGCATCCGGCTCAAGGTAGCCGCCAGCTCTTCACCGAAGGCGCCCACACGGGCCGGATCGGGGCCGCTTCCCGGTTCCATCAGCAGCATCCCGGAGGTAAGGTCATGCAGATTGACCGTCTCCGCCCGGCCGAAATGCTCACGGGCAAGCTCCAAGGTAATATTGACGGCCGCGAACGACACCAGACTCTCGTCGCCGCTGCGGAATTTGGCCTCCAGGCTGGAGATGCCGGTCAGCTGGATGTACAGCACCACGAACGTACAGTTCTCCACTTCCCACTTATACTGCTTCATCCGGCTCTGGAGATCCTGTTCGGAATAGGCATACAGATACCCCTGGAACAACTGGTGCAGGAAGCTCTGCTGCACATGTGGAAGCTGCTCCGAGAGCGTGTACTGGAGGGCATGCTGCTGTCCGTGCAGGTTCTGCCAGTGCCGCTCGATCAGCGTCAGCTCATCCACCCGGTCCCCGGAGGCCGCATGTTCAGGGAGCAGCGTCTGAAGCAGGCGGCGGACCGGCGAATAGATTCTGCGGGAAGCAATCCAGGACAGGACCGCCGCCAGCAGCAAGGCGCACAAGCTGACCAGGATAATCATCCGGGACAGCCAGACCACTGGAGAGGTTACGCTGGAGATCGGAGAAGCCGACACATACCGCCATTCACTGGCAATCCGCGAGAAATCACCATAGGTCACCGCATAAGTAACCCCATTCCAGTCATACAAAAAGGATCCGCTATCCAGGCTGCCTTTGGCTGTAATCGCCGTCCGCAGCGCCGTAACCAGCGGCGTGGGCGCATCCATTCCGCCCCCCGAGATGAACAGTCCGCCGGATTTCTGCTCCATGAACACCTCCCCCGTGTTGTACGGTGTCATGGTCCGCAGCATCGCGGATACCTTCTCTGTATCCATGCGCAGCAGCAGCGCCCCGAAGGGCTCCCGGCTGCCGCCGGGGATATGGTGCACCAGCGTCAGCTCCTTCTGCTCCGGGTTCACCGGATCAAAAGCCCATTCCGTCCAGTACGTGCTCCGCTCCTGCTTCAGCAGCTTCCCGTACAGCACTTCCTCCTCCGCAGACAACGTCCCGTACTCCGTGCCGAAGCGTACCGGCTGATTACCGGCCAAATACAGCTCAACCTGCCGAACCATGGAATTGGAACCCTGCATGACTACCAGCGTCTTCGTAATATCCCAGGCCCGTTCATGATTCCGGGTGAAATCCATGTTGCTCAGTCCGTAGTCGAACTTCGGATCGAACGCCCAATGGGCCAGCATCAGCTCCAGATTGGACAATTGATCATTAATGTTGTCCGCCCGCTGCTCAATCTGCCGGTTATGCATCCGGAGCAGCTCCTTTTCCAAACTTCCCCCGGCCATAAAGTAAACCAGCAGTCCAATGATCAGCCCGGGAATGGACGAGACGATCAGCACAATAATGAGATTATTGCGGTAATAACGGCCCTTGCGTCCCGCCCGGCCTCCGGTATACCTGTTCCGTGCTCCTGCCGCTTCATTCTCCATTCGTTTCACCAGCCGAATCCTTAGTTTAGAGTTGCCGCCATGCAGCCGCAGCGGGGACAGACCGGCCGGAGACTGGAGCAGGACCGGACTTTACTTGCCGCCTGAGGCGTACAATTCATTCATTTCCTTCACCAGCTCATCTCCGCCAGTCTTCCGCCATACCTCAAAAGCGGACTTCAACCCGGCCTCATCGATCTGGCCGACAATAAATTTGATGCGCGCATCGTTGATTACATTATCGAGCTGCGAACCCTTTTGCGTATAGACTGCCGAGATCAGCGCTTCGGCGGGATTGGTCACAATCGTCGCTTCATTCGTCTTTTGTACCTCAGTCTGCTTCAGCCGCAGCGGCGTCTGCTTCACCTGCTTCGCCTTGTCCTCAGGAATGAACGGCAGCATCTGGTTCAACCCTTCCACTTCCGATTCCAGCAGAACCGTATCGCTGGAGCGTTCGATATATCCGTCCACCAGCTTGTAATGCACGCCTTCAATACCATAGTTCAGCATCGTCTGCAGATCCTCATCATTCAGCCGGTCCAGGAAGGCCAGGACCTGCTTCAGCTCCTCCTCGGTTTTGACCGAAGACTTCGGAATGGCCAGCATGCCGGAGAAGCCCGAGGTCGGGAGGGTATGCAGCGCGCCGTCTGCTCCAGTCACACCGCCGATGACATCCATATAATGGCGTTCCGGCTCGTCTTTGCCTTCTTTTTGGAGAGCGGCATGAATCTTGTCATCCAGCCGGGCCGCGTTATCGACCACATCGACAATGACGCCGGCCTTGTTGTTGACGACCGGATCATTCCATTTGGAGCTGTCCATTACCGCGAAGTCGGCGTTGATCAACTGCTCGTCATACAGCTTTTTCATAAATTTAAGCGCTTCCAAATACTCGGGGTATTCATGCTCAGGCACCAGCTTCCCCTCCTGCACGCCCCACTTGTTCGGAGCTCCGAACCACAGCTTCATCGTATCGAAGCCGCTGGCCCACTGGCCGGTCCACTTGACCAGCACCATGCCGTACGTATCCGCCTGGCCGTTGCCGTCCGGGTCCTGCTCCTTGAACGCTTTTAGCATCGAATAGAAATCATCAACGGTCTTCGGTTCCGCGAGCCCAAGCTTCTCCATCCAGTCCTTGCGGAACACCACGCCGTTACGTCCCAGCGCCCGCCCTCTGTAGATTCCGTAATTCTTGCCGTCGATGGCCGAGTTATTCAGAATGACCTCCTTCGCCCCGCTGAGATTCGGATAATCCTTGAGATACGGACCCACCTCCCAGAACGCGCCGGATCTCGCTGCATTCACGAAGCTGGAGGCCTTCACATCACCTACATACATAATATCAGGCAGCTTGCCGGAAGCCAGCGTAATGTTGAATTTGTCGGCATATGACGCATTAGGCACCCATTCGAAATGAATCTTGGTGTTCGTCAGCTCCTCCAGCTTGGCGGCGACCGGACTGCCGTCCTTCGGATAATTGGTTTTGAAAATCGGCAGCATCAATGTCAGCGCAAGCGGCTCCTCAGCCTTGGCTGTGCCGTCCGCCTTCCCGCTATCCCCGGCAGGCTCCTTCTGTCCCGCTCCCGCATTCTCCCCATTCCCGCCGCAGCCGGACAATACACTTAGAATCATAATCATAGCCAGCAGCATGAACAACCCTTTTTTCGCAGACCGTGAACCTCTGCTCCGCTTCATCTTCATCATCACTTGGCCTCCCTTTATATGTTGACTAACCGGTTACCCTTTGACTGAACCCAGCATCACCCCTTTGGCAAAATGCTTCTGCAGAAACGGATAGACGCACATAATCGGCAGGGTGCCGACCACGATGACGGCCATTTTGATTGACTGCTCCGGCGGCTGCACGAAATTCGGGTCCATGGAGCTGAGATCCCCCGCTGCCGACTGGGACAGCATGACGATCTGGCGCAGCATCACCTGCAGCGGCCACTTGGATGGATCATTAATGTAGAGCAGCGCCGAGAAGAAGTTATTCCAGTGTCCGACCGCATAAAAGAGCGTGAACGTCGCCAGCACAGGCTTCGACAGCGGGAGCACAATCCTCCACAGCAGCCCCAGCTCCGTACAGCCGTCGATGCGGGCCGCCTCCTCCATCTCGGCGGGAAGCTCCTGGAAGAAGTTCTTCACGATAATCAGGTTGAAGGCGCTGATCGCCCCCGGAAGAATCAAGGCATTCAGCGTATCGAGCAGATGCAGCTCGCGGATCACCAGATAGGTGGGAATCATCCCGCCCCCGAACAGCATGGTGAAGATGACCAGATTGAGGATCAGATTGCGGCCCATCAGGTACCGCTTCGCCATCGGGTAGGCCATGGTAACCGTGAAGAACAAATTAACTGCCGTACCGATCACCGTCACGTACAGTGAGACCCCGATGCTGCGGACAATGGTATCTGTGGAGAAAATAAACCGGTAAGCGTCCAGTGAGATCGTCGTCGGAATCAAAAAGACAGCGCGCTTCGTAATTTCCGCCTCGGTGGCGAAGGAACCGGCGACTACAAACAGGAACGGCAGGATGGCTGCGATCCCGATGATGCCCAGCACCACGTAATTAAAGACGTCAAAGGTGATCTCTCCGGCGCTGCGGTAACGTTTAGCCACACATAATGCCTCCTTTTCAATATAATCCGGATTCGCCCGACTTCTTGGCGAGCCAGTTGGTGCCGAGCACCAGCACGACCCCGATGACCGATTTGAACAAGCCGACTGCTGTGCTGTAGCTGAACGCTCCCTGGGTAATCCCCAGCGCATACACATAAGTATCGAAGACCTCCGCCACCTCACGGTTCAGCGCATTCATCATCAGATAGATCTGCTCGAAGCCGTTATCCAGAATCGTGCCCATCCGCAGAATCAGCAGAATGACAATCGTGCTGCGGATCGCGGGCAGTGTAATATGCCAGGTCTGGCGCCAGCGGCTGGCTCCGTCCACCACGGCTGCTTCATATTGCTCCACATCGACACCGGCCAGGGCAGCGAGAAAGATAATCGTCCCCCAGCCGCACTCCTTCCAGATGGTCTGCAGAATAATCATCGGGCGGAACCAGTCGGGATTGGCGAGGAAATCAATTTTGCGCCCGGTGAACGTGAACAGGAATTCGTTGACCGCGCCGCCCTGTGTCGTAAGGAACACGTAGGAGATACTGGCGACGATGACCATGGAGATGAAGTGGGGCACATAGATCAGCGTCTGAATCGTCCTTTTGTAGAAGGAGAGCCGGATCTCATTCAGCAGTAGTGCCAGGATAATCGGTGCCGGGAAAAAGAACACCAGATTATACAGCGACAGCACCAGCGTATTGCGCAGCAGCATGAAGAAATCAGGATTCTGGAAAAAGGTACGGAAATGCTCCAAGCCGACCCAGCCGCTCTTCCAGAAGCCCAGAAATGGCTGGTAATCCTTAAAGGCGAGCAGCACGCCCCACATCGGCACATATTTGAACAGCAGGAAATACAGGAGTCCGGGGCTGAGCAGTATGTAGAGCCATTTGTCCCGCTTCAGACGTCTGAAGCGCTGCTCGCGCCTGCTGCGGCGGAAGCTTGTACCCGCGCTGATCTCTGCTGCCCCCATTGCTGCTCCTTGCTTCATTTACATTCACCTCCGTATGGATAAGCAGCCTCGCTACTACACTTCACTACATTGCCGTGGCTGCGCTTTCTATTATGGTTGGCGGGTGTTTTTCCGGCAATCGGACTTTTTGGACAGCGCCCGGTATGGCTTCAGCGCCGCTTCCGCAATAAAGTCCAAAACCGGCAAAACTTTACTATTGCATGTGGGGGGCAGACACTATATAAATTGAACCTTGTAAGTACTCAGTATGGGATAGCCGTGACTTCAGAGAAGTTTTGGGCTTTCGGCCGCTGCCCTTCTGCAGATTTCTTTGATTAGACCGCTGTTCGCGGTAGAAATCCGCAGACAGCTGATGCTTACGATGCGAGCTTTCCTGCGGAAAGCTTTCAGGCGTACGCTACCGCTCCTACAGCTCCAAAATTCCCCTCCGCCACTTTTCCCAAAATTTATGTTTTCAAGTTCAAACTATGTAGCTTAGGGATGGGGAATAGAAAGATAAGATCATACAGAGCCCGTGCGGAGCTTTTTCAAGGAGGTTAAAAGAATGAAGCAAAAGCTATTTTACGGTGCCGCGTGGTACCCCGAGCTATGGGGGGAGGCTGAGCGGCAGCAGGATCTTCGGCTCATGCAGGAGACAGGCATTAATCTGGTACGTATGGGCGAGTTCATCTGGTCGCTGCTGGAGCCGGAGGAGGATTCTATCGACGTCCGGCCGTTCGCCGAGCATATCCGGCAGCTGCACGATCACGGCATCGATACGGTCATGTGTACGCCGACCGCGACCCCGCCGGTCTGGCTGACCCACGGGCACCCGGAGCGGCTGCACATCCGGGCAGACGGCGCAGTGATGAGTCACGGGTCACGACAGCATGTTTGCACAAATAACCCTTATTTCCGGCAGCGGGCTGCGGTAATTACGGAAGAGCTGGCCCGGGTGCTGGGACAGCTCCCGGGCCTTGCCGCCTGGCAGCTCGACAATGAGCTGAAGGCACATGTGGCCGAATGCATGTGCGGGTCCTGCCGCTCTCTGTGGCAGGAGTGGCTGGAGCACCGCTACGGCAGTATTGGGGAGCTCAATGATGCCTGGGGAACCGGCGTGTGGAGCCAGACCTACCAGCGGTTCGATCAGGTGCCGCAGCCGGTGGCTACGCCTTTTCTGCATAATTCATCGCTCGTCACCCAGTACCGGTTGTTCCAGATGGAGAAGGTTGCGGAATTCGCAGGGGAACAGGCGGCGATCATCCGCCGCTATTCGGCGGCTCCGATCACGCACAACAGCAATGTCCCTTTTCATCTGGACAATGAGCAGCTGTTCCGGGAGCTTGATTTCGCTTCGTTCGACACCTATGCCTCCCAGGCCAACAGACACGCTTATCTGCTGAACTGTGATCTGTGGCGCGGCTTCAAGCCCGGGCGGGATTTCTGGCTGATGGAGACCGGCCCGGCCTATGCCGCTTCGCTTACAAGCTACGGCGAGCCGCACCCGGACGGCTATCTCACCGCTGAAGCCGTGGCCGCCTACGCGCTAGGGGCAGGCGCCTTCTGCTACTGGCTGTGGCGGCAGCAGCGCACGGGCAGCGAGCAGACGCACAGCTCGATTATCAGCGCCTGGGGTCAGCCTGCGCTCGGGTATGACAATGTGCGCGCAGCTTCCGCCGCCAGGCTGCGGATCGAGCCGCACATGCTGAATACCCGGCCGCTCAAGGCCGAGGTGGCGATTACTTATTCGGACCGGGCCAAGGCGTTCCTGGCCACGGAGCCGCACCGGCAGCTGAACTACCGTTCCCTGCTGGGGGACTTTTACAGACGGATTCTCGATCTGGGGATTCACCGTGACCTGCTGCCGGAAGGCGGCGATTTAAGCGGCTATAAGCTGCTGTTCACGCCTTTTATCCATTATCTGTCGCCGGAATACATGGCGCGGGCGCTCGCCTTCACCGCGGCTGGCGGCATCTGGATCTGTGGCCCGCTTAGCGGAGGGCGCACCGCCGAGCATACGCTGCATACGGATGCTGCGCTGGGAGAACTGGAGCGCTTCGCAGGTGTGAACACTACCTTCGTCTACCCGATGGAGGGGACGGGCAGCGTCGGGGAGGCCTTGGGATGCTCCGCACCGCTGTCGCTATGGAGCGCCGTCTTCGAGCCGCTGCCGGGCGGAGCCATCGTGATCGGCATGATCACGGAAGGCCGGACGCCGGGCCTGGCCTACCTGACCGAGCAGCCCTATGGCCGGGGAGCCATCGTCATGCTTGGCTCGCTGCCCTCAGGCGGCGAGGGCGACAAGCAGCTGTGCGCGCTGATTGAGCATTACGCCTCCCGCGCCGGGGTCACCCGGCGCAGTGATGTCACCCCGGGCACCATTCTCTGCCCAAGAAGGGGCGCTGACGGAGAGTTGTGGACGCTCGTCAACATGGACGGGCTTGGCGGCAGCGTCACCCTGCCGCACAGCGGGCAGGATGTGTTGACTGGCAATCCTGTGCCCGCCGGTCCGCTGCCCATTGGCGCTTATGAATACAGGCTGATCTCGCTGTAGTAGTGGAATATCCTCCTGCCGATGGCGGAGAACGCTGCCTCTCAGCAAACAAGTGGAAAAACGCAGCTTGCTATGCTGGTTTCCAAGGAATTTCCGGAAGTAAGTGGATAAACAACAACTAATTATGGTCGTTTAGGCCAGTTTCGGGGAAACGGGTTCATTTAAGTGCTGTTTATCCAATTGCTGTATTGGCATAGGACGGTTGCCGGTCAGCAGGTGGAGTTTATCCAACTCTTTCCCTCCCGCATCATACGCGAGTTGTCTAGTCATAAGGCGCGTGAAGCTTACGCTGGCTGGGCCCCTCCCCCTTAGCGGTGTTTCACCAGCAAGAGGAGTGTTACCTGTGCCCATGCCGGACACAACACAAAACCACCCGGCAGCTTCACTCCCGCTGCCGGGTGGTTTTCCCTTTTACCATATCTGCTTATGCGCCAGTCTTCTCTGCTTCTTCCGCCTGCTGGAGCAGCCCGATCTGATGCAGATGATTCAGCAGCTGCTGGTAATGGTCGGCCTTCTTCTGGACGGTAAGAACCAGCTTACGGAACTGGTCTGTGTCCTGGCCCGATTTCTCCAGAATACGCAGCAAGTCGCTGTTGATCTGCTCCACATCCTCCATGCTGCTCTCCTGGGACTCCTGGATTGCCTCCAGATGCTCGAAGACCTGCTCCTCCGCGACTACGATTTCATTCATATATACGGTGGACTCACCGATCTTCGCCGTGGTCTCGTTCATCGCGAGCGTTCCATCCCCGGACTTGCTGTGAATCTGCTCCATGACACGGGTCATTCCTGAGAGTGAACCCATAATCTCCTTCACATGGCTGCGGGTGCTGTCAGCAAGCTTGCGGATCTCCGTGGAGACAACGGCGAAGCCGCGTCCATGCTCACCAGCCCGCGCCGCCTCAATCGCCGCATTCAGCGAGAGCAGATTCGTCTGCTCGGCAATATCCGTGATGATCTTGGCCAGCTGCTCAATGCTGTGGAAATGCTCCCGCAGATCCTCATTCAAAGCAACGAACTCAGTAAATACCTCCGAGGCCTTCTGCATTTCCGCAGAGATCTGGATATTGGCTTCCTTGGCAAATTCGATTTTGTTGGATGAGTAGGACAAGCTGCCATACATTTCATTAATCAGATCTTCAGTCTGTCCGTTGTTGGTCTTCAAATGCTCCAGGAGCTGCTGAGTCCCGGCGATTTGGCCGATCATCTCCCCGCCGCCTGCCCGCAAGGCCTCGAAGTCCTCCACCAGTTGGGCCTCTTCCTTCAGGATAGCTCCAGTCTCAAGGCGGATCTGCTCCGCCAGGGCATATGCATGTTCCCCATAAGACACCGTGCCTGAAGCATGTGCAGACGGTTCTACGCTATCGTTACCGCTGTGAGGTACATGTGCGTTAGTGCCTGCTTCCTCTACTGCGGCTTTTCCCTCTGCTATAACCGTTTCTGTTAATGCGACCGTATCCTTAGCTGCGATCACACGCTCTGCCATGGCTCTCTCCGCTAACCCGCTTGTATTACTGTGACTTTGAACGCCTTCAGCAGAGGGGGTTCTCCCCCAAGCTGTGCGCAGTTTGCTTAACCACTCCATCCGATTTCAACTCTCCCTTATTCAACCAGCAGCAGAATCATAGTCTGATTGGCATGCTTAGTATAATATTGCTCTCCATAGCTGATGAAGCCTGTAGTGTTGCCGCAGAACCCAAGCATCCTCTCGTCAAAAGCTCCCCAAAGACCGTCCCGTGTAAACAGCTGGTCCCGCAGCGTACAGTTAATATTGAGGACAAACGAAGGCTTGAACGGACTGCCGCCCAGCGTCTCCTCCAGCACTGCCAGCGGATCGGCTGAACTCAGCAGCTCCACATAAGTACTAGACATCATCTGGCTGTAAAAGGTGACAGAGCCGTCCGGATGAACCGCCTTCGGGGAGGCTATGATCAGATCATCCTCGTATCTTTTGCCCAGCGGGCTGCTCAGAAAATGCTCTGCCAGCTCCTTCTCCGGCACACCCAGGACGCGCGCGTATTCCCCGGCCGCAGGCCGCCCGTTGAAGGAATACACCCTTCTGCCGAACACATCGGCTTCTGTCACCAGCAGCGTCTTCCCGGCCGGGACATATATATTCTCTTTGACCAGGGCTGTGCGGGCAGGCATATTGAAATAAATCCCCAGGTTCCGCACCCGGCGGGTTCCTATATAGAGGTAAGTCTCGCCGCGCTCATCGTCAGCCGCACTGCCGCCAATCACCTTGAATTGCGGGTCCATAAAATACAGCGAGGAGAGCAGCATCTCTTCCATCCCGCCTGTGCCGTCACAGAGCAGCATCAGAAAAGCATTCGGATTGCCGCAGACCTTGCGGTAAGCAATCTCCAGCGTACTTGCGCTAAGCACGGGAGGGTGCAGAATGCCCACAATATCTGCTACACCGGCTTCGTATTCAAAACCAGTAATTACGCCACTGCGGTAGCCCTGCGGAGTATATTCCCCCTTGGTTGAGCACAATACTGCCCGCGAAGGCGCATGACGGGATAATTCCCGGACAGCCGCAGCCGCAGCGAACAGCACCAGCCCACGGTTCACATCCAGCTCCTCCAGATAGTTCCTGGCCTCATCCAAGGTGTTAAAAGATACAGCTATCATTATGTATACCAAACCTTCCTTTGCGGAAATTTCTCCCGCATACTGTTACTGAAAAATTAAGTTATAATTTTCAATACTACTCATGTTGAACTTCCACACCCTTAAAAGGGTGGGATTCTTAGCTAGTTAGCGGGCGCATACGTTTCCGCTTTGCCCTACTGCTAAGTTAAGGGCGAGTTCATTCGCCCATCCTAGATCAGAGCGTATAGCTATCTAGGCTGGCAGACTGTTACCATCTGCCACAGGTTGACGCATGATGTTGATGGCACCGACCCGATCCCGATGCGCTGTATAACCGCAGTCGCACTGATACGTTCGATCCTTTGCTTTGTTCCGCTCTCCACAAGAGGGACAGGTTTGCGAAGTGTATGCCGGATTCACTTCAACCACTTGGATTCCAGCGAGTGTCGCCTTATATCCGATGAACATTTGCAACTGATAGAACGACCAATGATGCAGGTTTTTAGCGTTTTTACGACTTGTTCTTGTCGTCTTACGAATATCCGTCAGCTTCTCCAGCTTGATGACAGACACCTGTTCTTGAATCGCCATATTCACGATCTGGCGGCTGATTTTGTGATTCTGATCTTTCATATAACGACTTTCCTTGTCATTCTGTTTACGGATTGCGGATAGCTTTTTAAGCTTTCCTAATTTGCGGCGATAGGTACTGTACTTACGGCGAACAAATTTGTTTTTACGTCCATTTCCGCAAAATTTTGTCTTGCCACTAGAAGTCACGACAACAGCAGGCACTTTCAAGCCTAAATCAATCCCCATCACTTCATGACCCTCGGCTGGCTCAGTAGGGCGTTCGATTGAAATTTGAACAAACCATTTCGCTGACTTTTGAACCACGCGCAGAAGTCCAGGCTTCCCATTTGAAAGCATGTCTCGCTCCCGATCCGGCAGAAGCACAGGAACAACAAACCGTTGTACTTTTCCATCCAGGATCACGGGGAAAGAAATGTGGTTGCCCCAAATCGTATAATTTTGATTGTTCACGTAGTACACCCTCTTTTGGAGAAGAGGCCGCTTTTTCGTTTTCTTGAACCGCTGAAATAGGCTTTTGGCATCTCGAATCACTTGATTCTTTACGGCAGAGGGTAGATTGGCATGAATGGTTTTTGAAGTTAGTTTGGGAAACGTTCCAGACCGTTCGGCTTGCTCCGTTAATTCGTTGACGGTTCGAATGTATTCGTTGCCCATATCCACTAGTACAGACGGACGGGTCGGAAAAATGCGGATTTGAATCGTTACGGTTTGCAGGGTTTCACCCCCTCTTTTTTTGTTCTTCACCATATTGTTTGATCGTTTTGCTTGAAACGTTCCCTGCGGTACTGACCAAGTAGGAACGAGTCCAGAGGGAAGGCAAGTGGTTCAAGTGCTTAAATTGTTCACGGAGGCACCGGGAAGTGAAGTGATTCTTTTCAGTTTCGCCATAAGTTCTGCGGGAGAATCGGTGAGCAGTACGTTTAGAAAAATATGCACATGATCAGGCTTTACTTCCATTGCGAGTAGCTGCCAATCCTGTTCGGCACATATCTCTATAACGATTTGCTTAAACTGAATCACCACTTGATCGACTAGCACTTTACGTCTGTATCTAGGGCAAAAAAACAAAATGATAGTTAATGAAGGATACGGTTGTTTTGGTATTTCTGAAGGCTTGTCTCATACCTCGATTGTAGCATTTAAACAATTTAACTACTACAAGAACACGCGCTCATTTAGTACAATTTTTACAACATAAGGATGTCCCTTAAACAAAGACGATTCATCCCCCCCTAAAGGAGTGGGCTTTCGCGATTAACTTCTGTAAAACCAGAACCGGGTTCATTGTCTGTGAACAATGTCGCAGCCTGTACCGGGTTTCCCTGGAACGAGGTTGAGCCCTTCCTGCAAACCCTGTATCATGAATATATCACAGATCACAGAAAAGAGGCTTCGGCATATGACCTATTCCCAACGCTCCACCCACCCTGCCGCCGCATCCGACTACACGTATCTGGAATATCAGATCGGCATAGCTACCGATGAATTGGCAGTAGCGGTGAAAGCACAGGACGAGCCCCGGGCAGAAGCTATCCGGCTTAAGATTGCTGAACTCGAAGACAAGCTTGCGCTGCTTGAGGATTAAGTACAACTACTCTATCCCAACGATGGAAGGAAGGCTGATACAATGGCGATACGCGGATATTACTTTGCAATGGAAGATGAACTGGTGCAGCAAATTGCCGCAGGCAGCACCCCGCTGGCGAGCTTGAACATAGACAAGTACCCGGGGCTGGATATCGACCGTACCTGGGAGGCGATTCACTACCTGCTCTGCGGTGATATATCGGATGGGCCAGCGCCGCTCGGATATGTGGTCCCGCTGCATTCCGACCAAGGTATTGAGTTCGGGTCATACGGGGCATTCTGCCTGCGTGCCGGACAAGTGGCCGAAGCGCTTGACGCCATCTCCGGACTAGATGAAGCGCAGCTGCGCCTGCGGTATGATTTCCGGACCATGGCCGAGGAGGAGGTCTACCCGCTGGACCCTGATACGGTATCTGACGATGACGCGGATGCGTTCTTTGCCTACCTGCTCCAGTTCTTCACCGGGATCCAGCGGTTCTACAGCCAGACTGTCGCTGCTGGTAAAGGCATTGTTTTCTATTTGTTTTGAAGCCTGACTCGCCCGCCTGATGGCGGGCTGGACGGGTGAGGTGCACTAATGCACCTCATTTGCTCGTTTCGGCCTCTTCGGCTGAATTCGGGTGCACTTGTGCCCCTGATTCCCTTACTCTAGCCCACTTTCGGCGAAATCAAGGGCACTAATGCACCTGATTTGCTCATTTCGGCCGTTTGCGCTGAATTCAAGTGCACTAATGCTCCTGATTTGCTCATTTCGACCGTTTGCGCTGAATTCAGGTGCACTTGTGCTCCTCATCGGCCTCCTCTTCCCACCCGGCAGCTATTAGAGGGATTTATACACTTGATTTCCTCATTCAGCCCACTTCCAGCAAGATTAGAGGGATTTATACACTTGATTTCCTCACTCAGCCTACTTCCAGCAAGATTAGAGGGATTTATACACTTGATTTCCTCATTTAGCTTACATCCAGCAAAATCAGAGGGATTTATCCCTGTGATTTCACGACGCAGCCACGCTTCCGGCCTACGGTGATCAGGGGAGGAAGGCGGGAGACCGTCTCACCTTCCGCGACCACCAAAAAAGGCTATCCCCGTCACTGCTGACAGCGGGATAGCCAAATCACTCAGTTACTTCACACCATTCTCTCTCTAGCTCAACCTAACTCATCTATCTCACTCTACCTCATCTAGCCAAATCCAACTCTTCTGGCTCATCCTAGCTCATCTAACCTAACCTCACTCATCTACCTCATTCTAGCTCACCTTGCTCATTCTCACTCAGCTGCCTCATTCTAGCTCACCTAGCTCACCTAGCTCAACCTCACTCATCTACCTCACCCTAGCCACCATCAACCTCGTTCCAGTTCACCCTCAGCCTCGTTCCAGCCTAACAACGCTCAAGATCCGGCTCAACATCCGGCCCGCGCTACTCGCCTTCCGCAAACCATCACCCGGCAGCTTGCGCTTAGACCAGCTTCACCAGGCTGTAATTCTTCTTGCCCTTGCGGACGATGATGAACTTGCCGCCGATGGCATCTGCAGCTGTAATCTCCGTCTCCAGCTCATTCACACGCTCCCCGTTGATCGAGATTGCGCCTTTGGTAATATCCTCACGCGCCTGGCGTTTGGACGGCTCCACTCCCAGGTCCACGAGCCAGTCTACAATGTTCTTGGTCTCCGTGCCCGCTGTGAAGGTCGGCATTTCCTTGAAGCCTTCCTCGATTTCGTCCGCAGTCAGGGAGCGGATATCGCCGCTGAACAGTGCCGCGCTGATGCGTTTAGCCTGCTCTAGCAGCTCCTCGCTGTGCACGAAGCGGGTCATTTCCTCAGCCAGCGCTTTTTGCGCCTCACGTTTATGCGGCTCGGTCGCTACCTTCTCTTCCAGCGCTTCAATCTCCTCTTTGCTCAGGAAGGTGAAGTACTTCAGGTATTTAACCACATCACGGTCATCGGTGTTCGCCCAGAACTGGTAGAACTCATAAGGGGTGGTCTGCTTCGGATCGAGCCAAATGGCGCCACCGGCGGTTTTGCCGAACTTCGTACCGTCAGCCTTCAGCATGAGCGGAATGGTCAGGCCGAAGGCTTTGGCTTCGTTGCCTTCTTTTTTACGGATCAGATCGAGGCCACTCGTAATATTCCCCCATTGGTCCGAGCCGCCGATCTGGAGCTGCACATCCTCATTCTGGTACAGATGCAGGTAGTCAATGGACTGCAGAATCTGGTAAGCGAACTCCGTGAACGAGATGCCGCTGTCCAGGCGGCTGGCGACTACATCCTTGGCGAGCATCGTGTTGATGCTGAAGTTTTTGCCGAAATCACGCAGGAAATCAATGACGTTCATATCCTTGGTCCAGTCGTAGTTGTTCACCATCCGCACCTGATTGTCGCCATCGGTAATGAACAGCTTCTTCATCTGGGCGCTCAGCGCCTCCACATTCTCCTGCACTTGCTCCATCGTCTGCAAAGAGCGCTCACTCTGGCGTCCGCTCGGATCGCCGATCGTTCCCGTAGCTCCCCCGATCAGAATCACCGGACGGTGACCGGCCAGCTGGAAGCGCCGCAGCATCATGAATGGAATCAGGTGGCCGATATGCATACTGTTGCCCGTCGGGTCAACGCCGCAATATAGCGACACCGCCTTACTCTCCGTCAATTCACGCAGTCCGTCCGCATCTGTCTGCTGGTTAATGGCATCGCGCCACAATAGCTCGTCGATAATGTTCAACATGTACAGCCCCTTTTGTGTAAGTGATTGTTCTATATCCCTTGGTATCCGTCAAAAAAACAGCAGCCCTACCGCAGCAGCCTCAGAAGCTTAAGCCCGCCACGCACCCAGCCAGCAAATTCGCACAGACAACAAAAAATCGCCCCTTGTCTATTCAGACACAGGGACGATTATCATTAACCGTGTTACCACCCAAATTGCACAGACCTAGTGCTGCACGCAGGTCCATACCACTCTCAGGCGAGTTATCGTTCGCTTAGCTCCGCTTGGCATTACCCAAGATACTCCCGAGGCGTAATTCGCAGTCCGCTTGTGTGTACCGGGTTCCATCGACCCCCGGCTCTCTGGGAACAGGGACAAGGCTGCTACTGGCTCGTTCAACGTATACCAACTATAAGATTACAGAAAGTATAGCCGCTTCTAAAATGGTTGTCAATGCGGCTGATGCATGGAATTCTTTTCGCTCCTCCCTCAGGCATGAACGGGCAGGAGAATCCCCACATCACTGAATACTTTCGTGATCACTGCGACTGCGGATTGCGGCAGTTTGCCCTGCCGGACCAGCTTCTCTCCTGCAATAAGAAGAGCCTGCAACAGATCCGTGAACTTGGCATTATGCTTAATCGTCTCACGGTCCTGCAAAGCAGTGTACCATAAGTATGCAGCCGGGTCAGTGCCCAGTTCCATCGCCGCAAGATAGAAAGCCCTATTCGGTATTCCGCTGTAATAGTGTACGCCTCCGCCATCATCACCTAGGGGGATTTCCATATACTTGCTGAAGTGAGACACTTGCCTGTCTCCAATATAGGCTGTCCCCGGCTCCTTCATGGATCTGAGCGCTTTGCCGGGAAATTCTGAACCCACAATCTCATCGCCAATGAGCCAGTCGGCCGTTCGTGCGGTTTGCCCTTTTACATACTGCTGCACAGCAGTTCCGATGACATCCGAGAAATGCTCGTTAAGTGCTCCGGATTGTCTCATGTAATCAAGATGATTGACATACTGGGTGACACCATGAGCCATTTCATGAGCGACAACATCAAGGCTCTTGCTAAGATTGATGAACCATTTTCCGTCTCCGTCACCGATAGCAAGCTGATTCTGGTTGGGTAACCACACGGCGTTATTATAATTTTTCTTAAAGTGAACATTGCATATAACATCCATCCCCTCATCGTCGATGGAATTCCGGTTAAGCTTGTGTTTGAAGTACTCCAGCGTTTTGCTGGAGTAATCGAAGGTAAGGTTTACAGCCTGATCGTTATGCAGAGCATCTCCTTCTTTGCGGCTTAATTTATACCGGAGCTCTCCTGTGCCCTGACTGTCATATACTACACATTTCGGGTTATGGCTGGCTTCGAAGTCGTTATTTACCGCCTGGCCTTCCGTTTTTTTTACCTGCTTCTCTTTCTTGGCTAACTCCGCCATACCAGCAAGTGTGCGTTTCGCATCCTCATTCCCTTTTTCCGCCAATTCCTCAAGTAAAAACTTGGGGATAAATCCTTCTTCATGTTCAATATGTCCGCTCATCATGATGCTCCTTTCGCTCTAATTAGACAGCTGTGCAGACTTTTGAGTCAGATGATTACATTCACTAACCGGACGTTCCATATGACCCTGGTCATCGGTGCACCAGGATTGCGACTGGAAGGCGAGGAACAGGCCGAGCCATTTGTCTTCCTGCTCAAAATGAATCACAATTCCGCCATCCTGCCAAATGCCGTCGTCCGCTTTGTATTTTTGAACATTCCCTTGATTCATGTGGATATTGTGGATACCGCCCGGGAAAGGCTCACCGTATACATAAATTTTAGCTGTTTCATCTTTAATTGCACGTTGCAAATAGGCATCAACCTTCTCATTCAGGTCATTATCGGGACCGTCTTCATTGTATGGAAGTGCGATCATCTTCGAGGGATCAAACAGTCCGCCGCGGATGTAGTCCAAGGCAATTTCATCACGGTTGGATTTACCAATTTTAGTGATCCCGTCCTTTAAACTCTGCAGGTGGGTAATCTGTTCAGAATTAAATTTATCTCCGACCAGATAAAGCAGCTCTGAAGGGGCCTCGGTGGATTGAACATTGATGGCTAATTTGTATTCTTTGCCGGCAGCCTTGACCACAGCATGATAATGCGGGGTGCTGTCGCCTGTGGGAGGTGCAGGTATTCCTTTGATGATTTTTCCTTTTAGCACTCCATATGGATTCAGTGGCATAATGATCGTCTCCTTATTAATTAGAAATTAAAAGCACCGGCAATCTCATAACCTTGCGCTTCACCCTTAGGCTTGAGCAGAATCAATCCGAGGTAAGGTCTGGCTTCGATCTGATTATTAAAGGAAAAACTATGCGCCACCAGCACTGTATTAGTGCTCTCTGAGGGGATGGATTCCAACAGAGTCACAAGGCGCGTCTTCATCTCAAGTGCTTCACCGGCCGGATTCTCCATAAACAATGTATCCATATGAGCCAGAGCTTCTTCAACACGGATACTCTGAAAAGCCGCCTTCCCTGTCTCCTGTGTCCGATGCGTAGGACTGGTTAACACAGGCAGACTTAGCTTAATATTCTGTTCCCTCATCCAGTTGCCTAGTAATGCCGCCTTTTCCTGCCCCTCCGAGCTTAAGCCCGGATCACCAAAAGTCTCAGCCGGCTGGGCATGGCGGAAATATAGCACATAACCGCCTTGCTGAAGCTGGTTTACCATTTCTGCAGGCGGTTGATTAATTCCGGTACCAGTCATGTTCATTACGTTGCCGCCTCCTTATTTCTCTTGGTTAAAACTCTATTTGATCTGCAATTTCAGGCAGATCAATGAAGGGATTGCGATTGCCCTGCAATTCAAAGATCAGCTGATTGCGGTGCTTCTCATGCAGGCTCACCGGATGCTCCTTATGCCAGCCCAGCAGCAGCTTAATGTCAATCCGCTCATTTTGCCGTTCGATTTTTCCCGGATACCGTACCAGGAAGTACAAAACCGCTCTCGCTGCCTCCCCCTTGCCGCTCTCCGGCTCAAAGCGGATCATCCCGCCGCGTTTCCCGCAGGCATTCCGGACGGTTTCCCGGTAGGCTTCCGGATTATAGTCAGCAAAATCATAGTATGGAATGTTGCTTCTATAGCTGTTGCATTCCTTCTCACAGATGAATAAGTGGTGCAGATCACCCCGCATAGGCGAGCTTTTGCTGAACCAGGACTGGGGAACAACATGCTCGACATTGAACCCGAATTTCTCATCGATCAGCTCCTGGAACCCTTCCTCCTCCTCCTGGCCGTGAAGGGCAAGGCTCTCCATGAACTCCTTCCGCAGCCGTTCGGTACGGTGATCCTCCCGGATCAGTTCTTCTGCATCAAGCTTCTCTCCTGAATACAGGCTGTGCAGACTGCCATCCTCGCGGATATCGACTCCGGCATACAGCTGCGTCCGGCTTGCCGGGTAGGAGAAAATGCTGTTATGGGTCTCAAGCATCAGCTGATGCAGCTGACGGAACACCTGGCTTCCCCCGGACTGGAGATCCACACTGCGATAGTAGTTCACGATATCGAATTTATCCTTCTCGGCATCGTAATATCCCCGCTCCTCTTCGAGTCTGAAGCGGTTCAGCTGAAGCTTGAGCAGCGCATGCTCCATCGTATTTCCCTGCGCCCAAACCACACTCGGTACTGAAGGAATCCTCAGGTTATCCTGCTCGGTGCTGCTGTCTTTATAGATGATCCGCAGCACGACTGGAACATGATCTGAGATTCTCGATGCATAATCAGGCATGCTTTTGTCAAATCTGACGATTCCGGCATCATCCTGCTTCCCGTCGAAGCTGATAACTCCTGCCCTGGTATCCTTGGTAATAATGATGTGATCGATCAGCGACTTATGATCACCAATGTAAGAGATATGACCTGCCTGTGCATCGTCAAGGGTTAGCGTAAGCACCGAGGGCATGTTCATCACCGGACTCAGTGACACACTTCCTGCATCATCATTCAAGTCTCCACCCAGTAGAATAGGCAGCTCCTTGAACTCTTCTGTACGCTTCAGATCCTCAATGATGACTGACAATGTCTGGGCGGCAAGCGTTCGTCTTTCGGTGCTTACCGCATCACGCATGGCTTTCAGATGCACCACAATCTTCAGGAATTCAACATTCTGGCCATCTTCTCTAACTGTACATTTTGCGAATAGAGGCTCTCTCGGAAAAGCAGTTTTACCGTTGATTTCTGAACGCAGCAGCCGGCCGTACTTCAGGTTAATGTCAGTTCTGAGCTCAACATTAGCCGTGGTCGTATCGTACAGCACCGCAAGATCCTGCCCCCCATCTGCATCAAGGTACACGTAGTCCATAGCAGCTCCGCGATTCTTCAGCTCTTGTCTCAGCCGGTCCAGCGCCCCCCGCTCTACCTCAACAAGGCCAAGCGTATCCATCGACATATCCGCCACTAAATGGGCAACATCCTTAATCCGCTGTTCACTTACGCTATTGTTGAAGTTTTCAATATTCCAGAATCCGATATCCGCGAACCGTTTATCTCCTTTGAAGGAGGGGATTTCGATTTCAGCAAGCTCTCTGCGGTTATCCACCAGCCCCTCAACATCGTAGAATCCCAGATACGGCGAAGTGCCTTCAAGCTTCTGTGTCAGCTGCAGAGCAGCAGAATCACCAGTTTGGGCAAGAGCTACAAGTTTGGCAACGATTGCGGAGATCCTTATGCCTTCATTCACTGCCTGCTGCTGATCATTGTCTGTATACCAGCCCGCATGATGCAAGGCAACAAGCTGCCACTGGTTGTTAAACACTGCTGCACCCGAGGAGCCCGGCTCCGTATCGGTCGTATAATGAATCACTTTTTCATAGACATAGCTGACTGTGTTGTCCTGCAGAGCAATCTCTTTCTGCCTGCCCTTGGGATGCTGGATAATATTCGCATATTCTCCACGGGTAATCGTTGTCGGACTCCGCATCAGCTTCACAGGAATCACATCCTCAATCCCGGCAGTCTCACAGGCTACGATCGAGAAGTCCAATTCTTCAAAAGGTGAAGTGATGAAAAATTCCTCAGGCTTCAGTGCAAGCTTGACGATCCTCCCATTCTCTTCATATCCGAATTCAACCTGGCTGCCAGTTGCTTCCTCGACGCTTGCCAGCACATGATGGTTAGTCATCACCAGCCCACGGCCAATCAAGAATCCGGTTCCAAGTCCCGCAGGTGTTACAATCCGGCAGACCGCTTTGGCGCGTTCAACTCCCTTGCTCAAAAAATCAATGGGCAGCAGATTGCTGTCACGGTGAATTTTCTCCATAATCAGTTGCTCGGTTTCTCTTCTGAGCTCTTCGTTCCCCTGCCACTCCTGCTCATCAGGAGTAATATGCAGAATGGAAACCGCACGGCGTTTCACCAGATCGCGGTAATCATCCGGTGTCAAAGGGGTATTGTCCGCAGCTGCATAACGTTTTCCGACCAGTGAATACGTCTTTCTTCCAGATTCGTTGGATATGAACATTCGTTGTTCACCCCTTACAATTTATTTTTTTGGGTACCTCCCAATAAAGAACGCAGGTATTATGTGAAATCATTAACTTGATGATACTTACTTTTTTTTACATAATTGTTTATTTGACGACATGCATTTATGCATTTAATAAGAATGCCCGTGTATGAATGACCATAATTTTCTTGCTGCATTGTTCATATCCCATAGGATGTATCGGTTTGAATAAAATGGTTTTTATAAAAATTCAAATTAGTGAAAGTATATGGACGTTGTATTTTCCAGTACACTAACCAGCTAAAGGAGACATGAAATGAAACTCAAAGAAACAACGAATGAGATCCCCACTAAGCTTGATCCAAGACTGCAGCGGGTCATTGCCTTTAATCAAAGTGAACATAAGGATGCTCATCCGCATTTGTTCAACGCAGAATCAACGGGGACAGCGGATACCCGCGAAATCGCGGTTATCGCCAAGGTGAAGGATATGGAGGCGTGGAAAAATCTGTCCGGAGTCCGGCAAATTGCCGACTTGGGCAGCGTGCCTGAGGAGCAGGAGAATGTACGGCTCGTTACCGCCCGGATTGACGCTGATCAGATTGAACAGATCCGCAATTCACCGGCGGTAATGAGCATGAAGTCATCACAATTATTGAAGCCCCAGCTCTTTAAGACCATTGAAGAAACCAAGGCCCGGGCGGACTTGCTGAATCAAAATACCAACAGCCACGGCGGAAGAGGGGTGGTCGTAGGGATTGTAGATTATGGATGTGACTTTACCCATAAGAACTTTATCCATTCAGACGGGACAAGCCGGATACTTAGCTATTGGGATCAGACGGTTCCTAATTCCAGTGATACCGAGTTTGGTTACGGCAAAGTCTTTTCACAGGGCGAATTAAACCGTGCTCTGAAAACAGATGATCCGTTCGCGGCATTACATCTTTCTGATCCCAAACATGAAGATGAGCCCTGGCACGGAACACACGTTATGGATACTGCTGCGGGCAACGGTAACGGAACTAATGTTCCCGGTACTGCTCCTCAGGCAGATATCATTTTTGTACAATTGAATGCCGATGATGTTCCATGGTCGGGACCGGACGCGGTCAAAGGAGATTTCGGGGGTTCAGTGCATCTGCTGGAGGCTCTGCAATACATCTATAAACTCGCCGGAGACCGGCCGTGTGTTACCAATATAAGTCTGGGTACCAACGGCGGCCCCCATGACGGCACTTCTCTGGTTGAGGTAGGATTCGATACACTCCTAACCGCTGCTAACAATCGGGCCATCGTATTGGCCGCCAGCAACTCTTATACCGACGGCATACACGCCAGTGGTATCATTCGCCAGAATGAGGTGAAGGATCTCCGCTGGATCGTGGAACAATCAGACCGTACCTCTAACGAAATCGAGCTTTGGTACGATGCAGCAGATGAATTATCCTGCCAGTTCATCACTCCGGATGGGGATAACCTCGGTGAGGTTAAGCTCGGCACGAATCACCAGGCAGTCGGGAACCGGAATGAAATCCTGATCTTCATCTCCCACCGTAAACAAGATCCGAACAACGGTGACAACGTCATCAATATCTTCATGGAGAGAGGTTTACCGGCCGGTGCATGGACACTTAGACTGCGCGGAGTGAATATCCGTTCCGGTAAATATCATGCCTGGATTGAGCGGGATGATATTGGTCAATCCCATTTCGAGGAACCGCTGGATAACACTTACACCCTTGGTTCAATCTGCTGCGGCAAAAAAACAGTCGTTGTCGGTTCATACAGCGCCAAAGAAGCAGGCACACCACTTTCCTTCTTCTCCAGCGCCGGTCCGACACGTGACGGAAGACAAAAGCCGGAGATTAGTGCTCCTGGAGGAAATGCTACGCAAAATGAACGTGAACAATTCATGGTTATGGCCGCTAAATCAGGATCAATAGATAAGGTTACTCCTATGATGGGCACCAGCATGGCAGCTCCCGCTGTAACCGGTATTGTTGCCCTGATGCTCGCAGAGGCGTTGGCCCACGGCATTTCTTTATCCAGTGAGGAAATTCACGAGATTCTCCGCAAATCCGCAAGACCCATGTCGGGCAGTTGGCATGACCGGTATGGCTATGGGCGCATCGATGCCGCCAAAGCCCTACAATTAGTCGCCGAATTAACCCCTGTCCATTAAGAGCATCTGCAAGGGGCCAACAACTTCTGTTGGCTCCTCTTGTACATAGACCCCTTTGTAAAATGAATGTAATCCAGAGTTAAACATTAAGCATATCCTTCTAACGCACAACATCGTATGGTATCTTTGTTGTAGACACACATACACCAAGCATTTTTAGATACTAAGATAAAGGAGAGTCAGCAGCTTATGAAGAGTATCGCAGTGTTCTGCGGTTCCAGTGAAGGGACTTCGCCCGTATACAAGGAATCCGCTATTCTACTCGGCAAGGAGCTTGCCGCACGTAACATTACGCTGATCTATGGCGGAGCTACTGTAGGCTTGATGGGCGCTATTGCAGATAGTGTGATGCAGGCCGGAGGTCAGGTGATCGGGGTGCTGCCGCATTTTCTGAAGCAAAGGGAGATCGAGCACACCCGTCTGACGGAGCTGATCATGGTAGACTCTATGCACGAACGGAAGCTTAAGATGTCTGAGCTGGCGGACGGATTCATTGCTATGCCGGGCGGCCCGGGCACGATGGAGGAGTATTTCGAGATCTTCACCTGGGCTCAGCTCGGCCTGCATCAGAAGCCCTGCGGACTGCTTAATGTGAATCATTATTATGATCCGCTGATTGCCCTGTTCAGCAACATGGCCCGGGAACAATTCATGCAGGAGAAGCATCATTCCATCATGCTGAACGCTACCACGCCGGAGGGCATTCTGCAGCAGTTCGCAGAGTACACGCCGCCTCCAGTGAAACAATATCTTACAGATGAGCGCACTTGAAAAGTCTCTGCCCTCCTTATAACGCAATATACTATGCGCGAGACTGCAGCTATAGCCTGACCGCTAAGTAGCCTGCCTGTTCCTGCCAGAAAGAGGTTATAGCTATGTCGTTGTCTGCTTATTCCGGTTATGATGCGCTGGGGCTTGCCGCCCTAGTTAAGGCACGTGAGGTCTCGGCGCGTGAGCTTGTGGAAGCCGCCTATGCCCGGATGGATGAGGTGAATCCGCTGCTGAATGCGGTGGTGCGCACCCGCCGGGAGGCTGCGCTGAAGGAGGCTACGGAGATGCCCCTTGATTCCGGGGATCCCCCCCGTCCGTTCGCCGGCGTCCCCTTCCTGCTGAAGGATATCTCCCAGGCGATTGGCGGCGAACCGCTGACCTCGGGCGCTCTGCTGATGAAGGACAATGTCGCGAAGCGGGACTCTAACTATGTGGCCCGTATCCGGCGCGGCGGCTTCATTCCGCTGGGCCATACGAATACGCCGGAATTCGGACTCAAAAATATCACCGAGCCCCTGCTCCACGGCCCGGCCCGCAATCCCTGGAGCCCTGCCTGTTCACCTGGCGGCTCCAGTGGCGGTGCGGCGGCGGCGGTTGCCGCCGGGATCGTCCCGGCCGCCGGAGCCAGTGACGGCGGCGGCTCCATCCGCATACCGGCCTCGTTCACCGGCCTGTTCGGGCTGAAGCCGACGCGCGGGCGTACGCCGGTCGGCCCGGGGATCGGCCGCCAGTGGCAGGGCGCGTCGATTGATTTTGCGCTGACGCGCTCGGTGCGGGACAGCGCCGCGATGCTGGATCTGCTGCAGGTGGTGCAGCCGGAAGCGGCTTTTCAGACGCCGCTGTATCCGGGCGTCTACCTGGACGATCTGCTGAAGCCTGCGCAGCGGAAGCTGCGGATCGCCTTCACCACCGCTTCGCCGGTGGGAACACCGGTATCCGCTGAGGCGGTAGAGGCCGTGCTGAAGACGGTCAAGTGGCTGGAGTCCGAGGGCTATGAGGTGGAAGAGAAGCTGAGCCCGGTCAACGGGGTGCGGCTGATGGACAACTACTATACGATGAACGCCGGAGAAGTATCCGCCATGTTCCTCTCGCTGGAGAGCGCCATGGGCCGTGCAATTAAGGCAGAGGAAGTGGATATTGTCACCTGGGTGCTGGCCGAAGCCGGGAAGCAGGTCTCGGCGGCAGAATTCGTGCACAGTCTGCACGAATGGGATGTAGCCGCTGCGCAAATGGCCGCGCTGATGGACCGCTTCGATCTGTATATTACTCCGGCTAATGCAGACTCCGCCCCGAAGGTCGGAGAGCTGACCCAGACCACGGCGGAGACAGAGGAGCTGATGCAGATCAGCGGACTGCCGAAGGATGCGCAGCGGCGGATGATCTATGAAATGTTCGAGCCGAGCCTGACCTACACGCCCTTCACCCAGCTCGCCAACCTGACCGGCCAGCCCGCCATGAGCGTGCCGGTGCATCTTACGGCCGAAGGAATGCCGATCGGCGTCCAGGTCATGGCCTCCAAAGGGCGCGAGGACCTGCTGCTCCAGCTCGCCGCTTGTCTGGAGCAATCCCCGCTGTGGGTGGGGATGAGCGGGAATGCAGGCTTTGCTTGAGACCTGTTCCGCTTCCCTGAATACTATGCAAAGGGCCGTCCGCAGCGTGAAGTAACGCTGCGGACGGCCCTTTTGCTGTGATGTCTGCAGTGGGCTTCCAGAGACTTCCGGGACCCATCAGCCCTCTTCCAGAAAAGTTGCATTGAACTTCCGCAGCAGCTCCCCGAACAGCTGTCCCTCCTCCTCCGACCAGCCCTTTAGCAGTTGTTCGATCATCTCCTGCCGGACCTGCCGGTTCTCCTCCAGACTCGCTTGGCCCGTCTCCGTAATCTGCAGCGAATAAGCCCGCCCGTCCACAGGGTCCGGTACCCGGGTGATGTACCCCTTACTCTCCAGTGAGGCAGCCTGCCGGCTGACCGTAGAAATATCCAGCTGAAACTCATCGGA
Source organism: Paenibacillus sp. FSL R7-0333 (assembly GCF_038000365.1). NCBI lineage: Bacteria > Bacillati > Bacillota > Bacilli > Caryophanales > Paenibacillaceae > Paenibacillus > Paenibacillus sp. FSL R7-0333. Next base: position 1,618,970 of record NZ_JBBOBZ010000001.1, on the reverse strand, counting down.
GATTGCCTTGATCCCGGCAGTTCCTTCACGAGAGGCAATGTGATGCAGCAGCAGGTAGGCCGCACGATCCAGATTGCCGATTTTTTTGAACGTGGTAATTGAAGTGAGACGGCGGAACAGAACCGCCATTTCCAGCTCTATTGTCTCAATTGAATGTTTGTCCATGCCGGTTGCCCCTCTTCTCTTTTATTCATTGACTTTACTCTTTCCACTTGTATAATACAAGTATATACTTTCATGATACAACTTATTTCTGCAAAAGCTAATTTTCAGGGGGAACCGGTATGAAAGCCCATGAATTCATGGTCCGTCAGGTGTACAAGGTGAAGCAGGAAGATACCGTACGGACTTTTATTGAGAAATGTATTGCCCACCGGATCAGCGGTATGCCTGTCGTGAATGACCGGAATGAGATTGTCGCCTACCTCAGCGACGGGGATATTATGCGCTATATCGGCAGGCATGAGGATCTGATTGTGGATTCTTTTTTCCAGATTAATGTGTTCGTCGGGGATAATGATCTGTTCGAGGAACGGGCGCAGAAGCTGCTGGATCTGAACGTAATGGCTATCGCCAAGAAGAAGGTCATCACTGTGCATGCCGAAGAAGATATTGAAGCCATCGCCACCATCCTCGGCAAAAAGCAGATCAAAAAGGTTCCTGTTGAACGGAACCATGTGCTGGTCGGCATCATCAGCCGCGGCGATGTGATCCGCCATTCCTTCAAGGCGCTGCTCTAGGATGAACAATCCCCTCCACTAGCGCCTACTTATCCTCATGTGCTGCCTGACCGTCCAGCGTCTCTCCCCGGCAGCGGCTACAAGTTCGAAAGAGCGCTTACGCTCTCCTTGTGATAGTTGCGACACCCTGCTTTTTATGTCATTGTTGAAGCAGATGTAGTCCATTCGTCAGGTATAGTCTTTTCATAAGGAGAGAACCATCTGTGCTGCCTATTCATGAAGTCATCGCCAACCCCAAAGCCAAAGAGATCTATTTCACGGTCAGAAAACACGGTACCGTCTCCAAGCAGACCCTGCTGGACGAAAGCGGACTGACCATAAGCACGTTAACACGCATCCTGGATGAACTGTTGTCCCAGGAGCTTCTGGTTGAGGTCGGCTTCGGCGAATCCACCGGAGGACGCCGCCCTACCCTTTATGAGACGAATCCATCTTACGCTTATCTGCTCGGACTGGAGATCTCCCGGACCCATGCCAAGCTTGTGCTGACGGACTTTCATCTGCGCTTGCTGGGCGAGCATACCTGGAGCATGGATGCAGGGCTTACCCCCGAGCTTCTCATGAAGTCGCTCCACAGACAAGGCTTACAGATGCTTGACGCAGCCTCTGTCCAGCTTAGCCGGGTCGCCGGTCTGGGCATCGGCGCGGTTGGTCCGCTGGACCGCACAGCCGGAGTTATCCTGAATCCGGCCCATTTTCCTGCAGAGGGCTGGTCACAAGTACATATCAAGGAACAGCTGGAGCAGCGCCTGGGGGTGCCTGTCTATCTGGATAATGGAGCCAATACGGCACTGCTCGGCGAATACTGGGCCGGCAGCAACCGGATGCAGCAGCACCTTCTCTATCTCCATGCCGGAATCGGCCTGCGCTCCGCTATTATGAACGATGGGCGGCTGCTCTACGGCATAATTGATACCGAGGGAGCGGTTGGGCAGATGATCATTGACCGCGCGGGAGTACCGCCGCAGCTTCCCGGCGGCAACGCCGGGGCCTGGGAGAGCTATGTGTCGGTCCGGACGCTGGAGGGGCAGGCCCGAGAGGCCTGGCGGATGGGCAGCAGCACAAGCCTCCGTGCTCTGGCAGAGCATGCGGAGGCTTTAGAATTCGTCCATCTGCTGGAAGCGCTCCGGGAGCGCGATCCAGTGATGGTCAGGTTATTCGATGAGATGGCGGTGGCCTGCGGCATCGGGCTGGCGAACCTGATTAACATCCTCCACCCGGAGGAGGTCATCCTGGGCGGCCCGCTGTTCCTCGCCGCAGATTTCTACGAGACCGCCACGCGGATCGCCCTGGAGCGGACCTACTACCGCGGACAGTACAATGTCCGCTTCACCCGGAGCAGCCTGGGCGAGCGTGCAGTTGCAACAGGCGCATGTGCACTGGTGCTGCACCAGTTGACGAGCTGAGGGTGCTGCACATGTTGCTCCAGCAGTTGACGGGCTGACCGGATGCCAGCCGCTCCCGCTGTGGTGTATTTATACACCTCATTTCCGCCCTGCGCCCGCTTTCGGCTGAATCTGGTGTATTTATACACCTCATTTCCGCCCTGCGCCCACTTCCGGCTGGATCTGGTGTATTTATACACCTCATTTCCGCCCTGCGCCCGCTTTCGGATAATTCAAGTGTACTTTTACACCTCAGTCCCGCACCAATGCCCGCTTTCAGTTAGCGGGTTTGGCTGGGTTCCGGCATTGTTGCACCTTTTGCAGGAATTTCGGCGTTCCGGTGCTAATTTGAGCTGTATTGTTGCAATTTTTGCAGGATTTCCACGCTGACCGCTCCTATTGAACTACATTGTTGCACTTTAGGCATAATCTCCCCACGGTAGCTGCTATTGAGGTAACATTGTTGCATTTTGTGCACAATCTGCCCAGGAGCGCTGCTATTGAGCCAGCCCCCCCCACTGTTACTCCCCATTCCCACCTTCAGCTAGCTTCCAATCTTATTTATGGCTCCAGACAGAGCCGGAGCAGATCGTCCACATGGGCAGTCGCCAGACATTCAACCGTATCAGCCGCACCGTAATAGATCTTGACCTCGCCGTCATCCTCCAGAATCATCCCGCCGGGAAAAATCACATGATTGCGGAAGCCCCCACCAATCTCATAATCTGTCTCCGGTGCCAGCAGCGGCTGCTTGCTCATGCCGAGCACCTTGCGGGGGTCCTCCAGATCCAGCAGCATAATTCCGGCAGTATAGCGCTTCTTCCAGGTGTCTTCCCATCCGTGCTTGCCCCGGGCCGGATCCACATCCACCGCATGGAAGGTGGTCAGCCAGCCCATGTCCGTCCGGACGGGAGGCGCAGCTGGACCGACCTTGTCATTGGCAAACGGCACCTGCTCGACGGCGAGCAGCAGGCTGGAGTTGCCCCAGTGCACAAGGTCCGGCGACTCGGAGATCCAGGCATCGAAGCGGTCCCGGCCGCCGCGGCTGTACACCGTGAAGGGGCGCTCCAGCCGGACATATTTACCGCCGATTAACTCGGGAAACAGCACCATATTGCGCAGGTCCGGTGTGGACAAGCTGAGCACCTCGAAGTGTTCCAGATCATCGGTGACGGCAATCCCGCCGCGGATGCCATGGCGCGTATCCACAGCAAAACACATATAACAGCGGCCGCCGAGCACGGTCAGGCGCGGGTCATAGGCGCGGATAATTTCCTCGTCATACATTTTGAACACCGGCTTCGGGCCGGCGGTCCAGCTCAGCCCGTCATCGCTGTAAGCAATGCCGAGATCCGTAGTATGGTGCGGCGCAAGCGTCTGATCGGCCAGTGAGCCGTAATCATTGCGGAAGATCATCACATATTTGCCGTTAAATTTCGTTACACCGGCATTGAATACCAGTGCGGTGGGGTAAGGAACCTTTGCAGCATCCAGCACCGGATTGCCCGGATACCGCCGGATGAACGGGGCGGATTGCAGAATCGCCGGAATGTGTAGTGTCATGGGATGTACCTCCTTAAATGTTGAATGTTGAGTGTTTCATGTTGTATATAGTCTGTGCAGTGCAGGACAGCTACCCCTTCAGGGAACCGGCCGTCATCTGCATGAAGGATTTGTTGGCGAACAGATAGGCGACGAGAATCGGCAGAATGGATAAGCAGGCTCCCGCCATCATGTAATGGGTCTGGGAAGCGGCCGAAATCCCGTATTTCAGGTTCGCCAGCCCGACAGTCAGCGTCTGCAGCTCCGGCTTCGTCATCGTGAACACGAGCGGCAGCAGATATTCATTCCACGCGCCGCGGAAGGTGAACAGGGCACCTACGCCAAGTCCGGGTCCGAGCAGTGGCAGAATGATCCGCCAGAAGGTCCGGCCCGGGGAGCAGCCGTCGATCAGCGCCGCCTCGTCCAGCTCGCGGGGAATCCCCTTCATGAAGCTGAACAGAATGAAGAAGATCGAAGCATGGGCGGAGATCAGAATCAAAATCACGCCCCACAGGCTGTTGTGCAGATGAAGCTTAACCATCAGATCGAACTGCGGACGCAGCACGACCGCCCCTACAGCCACGAACATGGTGAACGATTGCAGTCCAATATACAATTTTTTGCCGGCAAAATCCATCCGGTCCACCACATAAGCCGCCATGGATGAAACCAGCAGCGTGCCAACCACTGCCGCCAGAGAAACCATCAGGCTGTTCAGCGTATATCTGGAGAAATTCGCCTGCGACCAGGCTTCGGCATAGTTCGAGAAGTGCCAGCTCTCCGGCAGGAAAGTCGCTCCCGCAGTAAGCTCAGCATTGGTCTTGAAGGAGCCCAGGATGGTGATCACGACTGGAATCAGGGTGATAAAAGCAACAGTCAGCAAAAAAATCCACAGGATGATTTTACCCAGTATGGTTCTTAGTCTCATAATAGCCTCTCTCCTCAATCGGTCTGATTCATGCGTCTGGATGCGTAGAAATAAATGAGTGATATCATCCCTACAATGACCGCAGACACAAAGGCGACCGCACTGCCGTATCCGAATTCCTGGACCTGAACCGCCGCGCTGCCCCCGCCGACAGGGAAAAATAATTTGTACAAATACAGGAACATGACCTCCGTCTTGCCTACAGGACCGCCTTCAGTCAGTACCATGATGCTCTCGTAGCCCTTCAGGGCTGTAATGATCGCCAGCATAATAACCATCTGCATGACAGGCCCGAGCATCGGCAGGGTGACATAGCGGAACTGCTGGATTTTCCCTGCCCCGTCCAGAGAAGAGGCCTCGTACACATCCTCGGGAATATTCTGCAGACCGGCGAGGAAGAGCAGCATGTAATTGCCGACCGCCCCCCAGGCCGCAACCAGGATGACAGTGAGCATGGCATATTTCGGCCCCAGCCAATCGACACCGGAATCAGAGATGCCTGAGCGGATCAGGAACTGGTTGAGAATTCCGTTATACGAGTTGAAAATCGTGAAGAAGACTACAGCCATTACGGCAGTACTGATGACGGTAGGCATGAAGAAAATCCCCCGCAGCAGCTGTCTGCCCCGCAGCCCCCGGTTCAATATGGCGGCCAGCAGCAGGGCCAGCGGAATGGTGATCAGCAGCTTGCCGCCTGCATAGACAAACGTATTCACCACCGAATCCCAGAACTGGGTGTCCTTCAGGATGCGGCTGAAATTGGCCAGGCCGGTAAACCTGGCCGTTCCGAACCCTTTGTAATCATAGAACATATAGCGGAACGCCCAGGCAATCGGGTAAATCCCGAGGACCAGCGTAAGCAAGGCACTTGGAAAGATAAAGCTGTATGAGAATAAGGCATGTTTCGTTTTGTTCATCTGGTTTCTTCCGGCTCCTTTCCTTTACGGCCAGAGCAGAGGGATGAGGGAGCTGCTCCCTCATCCCCCCGCTATCCCGGCCTATATCTCTATCCCTAACCTTTTGTCTATTTGGCGAACTTGCCGCCCAGAGCGGCGGGATCGAAGCCGGCATCCGGCTCGGCCTTCACGCCGTCATTCGCAATCACACTGTCCAGTGCAGCATTATAGCGTTTGTTCAGATCAGCGATAATCGCCTTCAGGTCGCCGCCGTTCAGCATATATTTGAAGAAGGCGTCATCCGATTTCATGCCTTCCGGTGCTACAGACGGATAGACCGGCCACACTCCATCGTACTTGTTCGGCAGGAAGCCTTCGATGCCGTTCACATCCGGTGTCTTGGCTGCTGCGCTGATAGACGGAACCATGGAGATGCCGAAGCCTTTTTCCTGATAATCCGTCAGCACCTGATCGCCGTACATGAACTCCATGAACTTCCAGGCTGCTTCTTTATGCTCTGATTTCGAGCTGAGCGCCAGCCATTGGCCCCCGAGGAAGCCGGAAGCCCCCTTCACATTGCCGTCGATGGTCGGAACTGGAGCAGCCGCCCAGTCAATCTTGGCCGGGAACTGATTCTTGTAGACGCCCGGCTCCGAGGAGTAGGACATGTACATTCCGATCTTGCCTTCCGCAAACTGCGCCCGCAGCGGATCAATATCCAGCGATTCTACACCCGGCAGCATACTGCCGTCGTCCTTGATCTGCTTAAAAGCATTGATGATCGGCTCGAAGCCGCTGAAGTCATAGCGGGCCGTCTTGAAATCATACCCGAAGCCGCCATAGCCGCTCATCTCCGCAACCACCCGCGCTGAACGTGCGAACGCACTGCCGGGGTTCTTGAAGTTAAGGGCGAAGCCGTAAGCACCGTCCGCTTTGCCGGCTGCTGTCAATTTCTTGGCGGTATCCACCAGTTCCTGCAGGGTTGTCGGCGGATGCTCAATGCCTGCTTTGGCGAACAGATCCTTGTTGTACACCAGACGCATGGTCGTTCCATAGTTCGGCAGACTGTAACGCTTGCCGTCAAATTCATTCAGATCCGGCATGGCCGGGAATTTCGTCTTCATCTCATCGCTCAGGAACTCGTCAATTGGAGCGAGAAAGCCTTTTTTATAGAAGGTCTGGATGGTATTCTCCTTCGCCCGGATCACATCCGGCGCATCCGAGGTCTGGAAGGACAGATCGAGCGCGGTATCGAAGTCATCGCCCTTGACGACCAGTTCCACTTCAATCCCGTCAGGATTGGATGCGTTGAACTCGGCTACCTTCTCCTTTATAAAATCCGCATCGTGGCGGTCGCCTGTCCAATAGCTGATTTTAGTTTTTACCCCCGAACCGGCCTTCGCCCCTTCTCCCTTGCCTTCAGCTGCATTGCCGCCGCCGCTGTTACCATTGCCGCAGGCTGCCAAGCCGAGTGCCAGGACCAGGCTCAGAGATGTCATTAGCGTACGCTTCATCATTGGTAGTGCCCCCTTATATACCCTGCTGTATTCGCTTACAACTTGATTATAGTTCTATAGGCGGATTCAGATAAGGCGGGTAAGCCCACATTAAGGGCAGATTTCTGTAGGAGTTGTATACAAACAGGGGAGGCAATCTCCGCCCTGCGGAAATTCCTCCCCTGCTGATTGCTATTCTTTTCCAATATAATGCAATTTGAACTCCGACGGAGTCATGCTCGTATATTTCTTGAATACCTCACTGAAATAGCGCCTGTGCTCATACCCGAGATCCTGGGCGATCTCCTGAACCTGCCGGCCGCTGATCAGCATCGCCTTCGCCTTCTCCATCTTCTCATGCATCACATACTGCTGGAACGAAATTCCCTGCACCTTCTTGAACAGATTGGAGAAATACCCCTGGCTAAGGTTAATCTGCTTCGCCATCTGCTCCAGTGACAGCCCCGTGTCCAGATGACCATGGATGTATTCGACGGCTTGGCGGATAATCCGTGTGGACTCCAGAGAACGGGCCTCCGTAACCAGCGCACAGGCCTCCCGGCACAGCCAGGACAGCAGGTCCCGGATATCTTGAAGGGAAGGATGCATCTGGTTCTTCAGGGCGGAAATTCGGAGCTCCAGCGGCTCCACCTGCCCGTAAGGGAACTGCTCCAGCAGGACCCGGCAGATCCTGGAGCTCAGCTCATAGCCGACACTTTCCACATAACGCGGCTCAGGCCACAGCCCGCTGTCCAGCAGCTCCGCGAACAACTGGTCCAGCACCTGCAGGCTTTTGGCGGAATTGCCGGAACGCAGGGCGAACAGCAGCTCCTGCTCGGCGGCGGCGGAATAGCTGTGAAGTGATAGAGGTTTATTCTCGATATTGCTATAATGATAGACCCCGTTGCCGCCGGTATAGAAATGATACCCCAGGGCGCTCAGCGCCTGCCTGTACGCCGTACCCAGCCCCTGAATCGCCGCCGTGCCCAGCCCCACGCCAATAGAAATGGTATGACGCGAGAAGCGGCTTACATTCGTGCAGCAGGCCTCCGTAATCAACGCGGCGGTCTCCGGGTCCGAGCCGTTCATGATGCAGACGTACCGGTCTGTCGCCTCCCGGATAATAATGCCGCGGGTCCAGGCGGAAATCGTCTCTTCGAGAATATTGTGCAGGCTGAACCTCAGCAGCTCGACCTCCTGCACAGGCTGGCCGCCCAGCTTCTCCGCGAAATGATCGATCTCGGCGACAAACACGAAGAAATCATGCTGGTCCAGCGGGATATCAAGATAGGCCCAGCGGGAACGGGCATCTGTCTCTGTCGTCTGGTGGTGCAGCAGGAAGGTGAGATATTCCTGGCGGAGAATAGGCAGACTTTCCCTGATTCTCGCCTCCATCACAGCAAGTCTGGCCGTCTCCTGACGCTCCTCCCGGCACAGCTCCCTGGCCTTCAGCACTGCATTCACAATCTCCTCCAGGGAAAAGGGCTTCTTCACGAAATCAAGTGCCCCCAGCCGGATCGCTTCCTGGGCATAAGAGAACTCCGAGTAGGCGCTGAGAATAATAATCTTGCAGTCCGGCAGCACCTCCAGAATCGCCCGGGTCATCTGCAGGCCGTCCATTCTTGGCATGCGGATATCCGTCAGCACAATGTCCGGACGGGTCTCGCGGATGATCTGCAGCCCCGCTTCGCCGTCAAGCGCCGTACCGGCGACCTCAATACCGTACTCCTGCCACGGCGGCTTGCGCGAGACCATCTCCACCACACTTTTGATATCGTCGATTACACATAATTTGAACCTTTCCGGCTCCAGCTTCCGTTCCATCCTTCAACGCTCCTCCTCTGAGGGAATCCACAGATCCGTCCGTGATCCCTTACCTGGCTCGCCGCCCACATCCATACGGGCTTCATCCCCGTAATACAGCGCCAGCCGGTGCCTGATATTGAACAGGGCATAACCTTTCCTCGACTGCGGAGCCGTGGCCATCCCCTGCTTGACCTGTGCAGCATCAAGTCCCCGTCCGTTGTCGGTAATGCAAATATGCAGCAGCCCCTGCTCCCGGCTGACCGTGATGTCTATCCTGCCTCCTATGGTCCGGTCGCTGAAGCCATGCTGAATGCTGTTCTCCACCACCGGCTGCAGGATAATCTTCGGCAGCAGGCAGGACAGCAGGGCCTCGTCCTCTACCGTCACCGTGTATTCGAACAGACCTTCATAGCATTTCTGCTGAATGGCGAAATACTGCCGCATATGGGACAGCTCATCCGCAAGGGTAATCAGATCCTTGCCGCCGCTGAGTCCGATCTGGAACATCTGCGACAACGACAGGATCATCTCATTCACATCGTCATTCTCGCCCATGACCGATTTGCAATAGATGGTATTGAGCGTATTGTACAGAAAATGCGGCTCCATCTGCGCCGTAAGGGCACGGATCTCTGCATGCCGTTTGCCCTCCTCCTTGGTCTTCACATCCGCAATCAGCGTCTTAATCTCCGACATCATCCGGTTGAACTGAAAGCCGACCTGGGCAATCTCGTCCTCATAACGGCTCTCATACACCACACTGAGCTGATTCTCTTCGACTCTGCGCATCAGCCGCCGCAGCTTGAACAGGGGCTTCAGCAGCACAGATGTCAGCTTATTGGAAATCAGCCAGGTCGCCAGCAGGAAAACAACGATGACATAGATGGTGATACGCTGCACCCGCTGCAGCTTGCCCAGCAGCTGGTCCCGCGACTGCATGCCGGAGATGATCCAGTCGGGGGATGCCGCTGAGCTTGTATAATTCACCAGATATTCCTTGCCGCCATAGCTGTAGTAGTGATCCTGCGGATCGGCCGCTTTTCCGGCTTCGACAAGCACCGGCTTCCAGGGGAACCTGCCCCGGAACGGCCAGCGGGACTCCACCACAGCTTCTCCTTCCCCGCTCACCAGATAATAATTTCTCCCTGCTTGTTCTCCGCCTGTATTCAGCAGCTCATCGATCCGGCTCTCCCTGATATTGACCACAATAAATACATTGCTGATCGGCGTGTAAGGGTATTCATAAATTCCCCGGACTACGAAGGAGACCACCCGCTGGCTGCCTGTGAACAACCGGTCATAATGTCCTTTGGCCCAGTAGCCGCCCGGCCGCTCCTTGCTCAGATCATATAATTCCGAGCCGTAGAACGAGTTGTCCTGCGCCCGGATCTGCGTAGTGGGATAGAAATCGCCAATCGGGGTTACGATCAGCACACTCTCAATGATCGGCTGATTGAACATTGCTTGCGAGAGGACATATTGCAGATCGGACAGATGTACGTAGTAATTCGACACATCATGGCTGAACACATCGAGCATCATCTTGCGGTACGCATCGCTCAGCATCAGGGACTGTACAGAGAGCGCTACATCATTCAGGCGGGAATCCAGCAGCTGGGCCGTTTTGCTTACGGTCTCCCGGCTGCCGGCGTAGGCGTTATCCTCGATCTCCTGCGCGGCAATCCAATATGAGAAGGTGCCCATTGCACCGATGGACAGCGTGATCAGCACGATGAACGAGAACAGAATCCTCTGTTTGATGGATATCCGGTAATACCTGCCAGCGATCTGCCGCCGGAGCTGCCGGACATAGGCTGTGAATGTATTCATAGTTCCCCCTTCTTGAGCCTGTATCTCCCTAAGGATTGTGGTTTTTGTCACTTGTACCATACGGCTGCTCCGGCCCGGCGTCAAGACAGGTTATGATAATTAGAACAAAAAGCCTGCAGCATCCCCATTGTGATCGGTTTTTCGACTACATCCCGCCCTCACACCTCCGCCGCACCGAATGTGGTCGGTTTTCCGACCATATCCAGCTCACACACCTCTGCCGCACCGAATGTAGTCGGTTTTTCGACCATATCTGGCTCACACATCTCTGCCGCACCGAATGTAGTCGGTTTTTCGACCATATCTGGCTCACACGTCTCTGTCGCACCGAATGTAGTCGGTTTTCCGACCACATTCGGCCCAGATGACCACGCGCTGTCCATGTGTCCGGTGAAATCAGTGAAGTCATTCCTGTTACTGATCCAGAATATAGTCATCCTGCCGATGCATCATAATTTCCTTATTAATGAAAAAGGCAGGAAGCCCTCCGCATAACGGAAGTCCCCCTGCCTATACAACCGGTCTAATTATCTCTGTGGCTCCAGGCAAAGCCGGAGCAGATCATCCACATGGGCCGTCGCCAGGCATTCCACAGTATCGGCCGCACCGTAATAGATTTTGACCTCTCCGGTGTCCTCCAGAATCATCCCGCCGGGAAAAATCACATCGTTGCGGAAGCCGCCTGCCGTTTCATACACCGCCTCCGGCACCAGCAGCGGAGCTTCCGCCCGGCCGATAATCTTGCTGGGATCTTCGAGGTCCAGCAGCATAATACCGGCGGTGTAGCGCTTCTTCCAGCTGTCCTCCCAGCCGTTCTTGCCCCGGGCAGGGTCTAGGTCCACCGCATGGAAGGTGGTCAGCCAGCCCTTGTCCGTCTTCATCGGCGGCGCACCGGGACCTACCTTGTCATTGGCATAAGCCACTTGCTCAACGGCCAGCAGCAGCTTATGGTTCCCCCAGTACTTCAGATCCGGGGAATCGCTCATCCACATATCGAAGCGGTCGCGGCCGCCCCGGCTGTAGACCGGAAGCGGGCGCTCCAGCCTTACATACTTGCCTCCGATGGTTTCCGGGAAGAGCACCATGTTGCGGTTATCCGGCAGCGACAGGCTAAGCACCTCAAAAGAGGAGAAATCGTCAGTAACGGCGATCCCGCCGCGCAACCCGTGGCGTGTATCGACTGCGAAGCACATATAACAGCGATCTCCGACGACACTCAGGCGCGGGTCATACACCCGGACCACCTCTTCATCATGCCAGGACCAGCAAGGCTCCGGCTGTACCTCCCAATGGACGCCGTCATCGCTGAAGGCAAGGCCCAGATTGGTGGTATGATGGGGAGCCACGATCTCCTTGCTCTCATCCCCGTAATCATTGCGGAACACCATGACATATCTGCCCTTGAATTTCGTCACACCGGCGTTGAATACCATCGCCGGTCCATAGGGTACATCAGAAGGCTTCAGAATCGGGTTAAGCGGATGCCGGACCATCACCGGACTTGAAGTCAGCGTTCCTGTTGTCAGATCGTTCATTGTGCAGATTCCCCTCTGTAGTTTAATAGATGAAAGCGTAACCAGTGTCTTTGCATCCCTATTATGCATCATCTTGCATAGTTAATCTATAAAATGTTCACATGAAATCTTCCATTTTCAGCTAGTAGAGTATTAGAGCACAAGGACTGAATTTAGTTAATAATTATGGTAACGTTAAAGTTGTATTTGAACCGAGTATTCGGCGATAGTTGTATTCTGTACATCTAAAAACCGTGAAAAGAAAGGTTCGCCTCTTCTAGCTGTACTTTGTACAACTAAATCTGCCGGAATGGGCGATAACCCAGGTAGGGATGCCAGTTTAAATGTATGAAATACAACTAAATGCATATTCAGCGGTACATCAGAAGATTTAGTTGTACAAAATACACTTAAGCCTATTGCTGGTACTTAATCGGGTCATAGCAAACCCTCAGAGTGAGATTGGATGCTCTACTGGTGCAGCATCAGATTTAATATTGTGAAAATGGGACCATTACCGGACCTTAACGAGCCAGCATCTCATTCGCACAGCAGTCATTCGGATGCTTAGTCGATGGAACGATAGTAACTGCATTTTGTACATTAGAATACTGTAAAAAAGGCTTCGAAATAGAATCTATTGTATTCTGTACAATTGAATGTTGAACAAAGGCCAGTTTTCACCCAAAACACAACATTCTACTGTATGAAATACAATAGAATCTCATTTTACGGTCTGTAATCCATTTTCTATTGCAGGAAATACAATCACCTACTTGAATGTAAGAGCAGAAAGCGGTAACGGGTGCAGGATCAGCCCAACATCTAGCTTGATGTTTATGCTCAGCCTTTAACACCCCTGAGGTTCATTCTTACAGTTCTAAATCCGATGCTCTACTAGTGTAGCTTTTCGCCCCGGAGCGCTGCCGCCAGTCTGCCGCTGAATCGTTTGCCCAGCAGCTCATAGCCTTCGGGACCGGGGTGCAGGCCGTCGGTCAGCAGGTTCCCGTCCGCCGGACCGAACCACTCCAGACCATCCAGGTAATGCAGATGGCGGTCTCCCCGCGCCTGCAGCAGCTTCACTGTATCCGCGATCTCCCGGCGCATCAGCGGCAGAGTGAAGCCTAGCGGATTCTCCTCCGTCTCACGCTCCGTTCCGTAGATCGGCGAGATGATTACCAGTGGTGTCTCTGCATGCTTCTCCCGGATGGTCTCCAGCAGACCGATCAGCAGCGGCTTGAACATCCGCGGACTGGAGGATGCTGCGCCGTAGATGTTCACGCCGACGCACAAGGTAATCAGGTCAGCCGGCAGATTCCGGATCAGCCGGCCCGCCATCGGCTCCATCAGGCAATTGCCGGAGAAGCCGAGATTGGTCAAGTGATAGCCCATCTCTGCGGCGGCGATCACCGGCCAGGTGCGCGACGGGCTAGAAGCCGCTACGCACTGGGTAATTGAGCTTCCATACGTCACCCAACGAGGCCGCCGATCTGCCAGCGGTTCGGCAACAGCATCATCATCAATCGCAAGACCGCTGATCGTCATGCCGGTATTCTGCGGCAGGTAGATTTCCAGTTCCTTCACACCAGGGGGAAGTCCGGTGAAGCGGGCCTCTCCAGCCCCCGCAGCAAGCCTGAGCGTCTGGACCAGACGGCCGTCAGCAACGCAATCCAGCGAAGCCTCCTCCGCCAGCGGTTCAAACCAGAGGAGAAGGACCCCGGAATCGGTGGTCAGCCGCAGCCGGATACCGGAGCAGATCTCCGCCTTGCCGCCGATCCCATCCGGCGGATATAGATCATAGTCCCGGAACGGAATCCGCCAGGGCTTGATCCCCTCCTGCCGGTGCTCCAGTGAGACCGCCCCGTGAAACCAATCCTCCAGCAAAGGGAGGCTCCTTACGTTCTTCAAGTTCTTCCCGTTCCCCACACTCTTCCCGCTCTCCAGGCTCTTCCCGCTCTTCACACTCTCCGTTCGCTCCGCGCTCTTCTCGTTCTCCACGTTCCCCACGCTCTTCACGCCCTTAACACTCTTCACATTCCTCGCGCCGCTCACTGCCCCTGCCCCGCATCCTGCTCCGCCGCCCCCGGAACGAAATTCTCCCCGAGCCACACATCCTGCTCCAGCAGGCGCTGCTGCAGCTCAGGAACCGAGATACTGCGGGAGTCCGTGCCGTCCCGTAGCGCAAGCGTTGCGGCCGTGCCGCAGGCCTGGCCCATTGAGAAGCAGTTCGGCATGACGCGCAGGGAGCCTTGTACCGCCCGGTCCGAGGACACCGAACGTCCCGCTACCCACAGATTGCGGATGCCCACCGGAAGCATCACCCGGTAAGGCACCCCGTGGGAGACGCCCGGTGGCAGATGATTGAAGGTCATATCACTTTTGCTGGTCGCCAAGTGGATATCAATGTAGTAGGCATTGCGGGCGATATCGTCCGGGAAAGAACGTGCGGCCACGAAATCGTCCACAGTCAGCGTATAATCGCCCTGGATGCGCCGCGTCTCCCGGATGCCAAGCTGCTCTCCGCTTGCCACTAGATGCGCCTGTTCGAAGCCGGGCACATACTTGCGGAAGAATTCCAGCTGCCGCAGCACCGTCCGGCGGCCCTCAATGGCTCCGCGTGTAAGGTCCTCGGCCTTCGTTCCGTCCACCCCGAACACATGGCCGAAGTTCACGCCGACCAGCTGATCGCTCACCCAGGCCAGCCCGGAGATGGATTTACGGCCTTCCGGCAGCGCTCCTTCCAGGATGGCCTGCTCCACCGTCCGGTGCAATTGACTTGTATCTCCCGTCTCCGCCAGGAAGCGGCTGAAGCTTGGACGGTCCACATTCGCCAGCAGATAACACATGCTGCCCGGCTGAAGCTCCCCGTCTCCGCCCCCCTTCTGGAACGGCACGCCCGACAGGGCAGCAATATCGCCGTCGCCGGTGCAGTCAATGATATAACGGCAGCGGATGAAGGATCTCCCGGATTTATTGACAATCAGTACACCCTCTACCGTCTGCCCATCGGGAGACCGCACCACATCGTAAACAAAGGTGTGGAACAGCGGCGTCACACCACTCTCCAGAATTGCACTGTCATAGACGCGCTTCAACACTTCAGGATCAATCGGCACCCAGTCCAGCTGCTCGCGGTATTCCTCCTGATACCCTGGATCACAGGCCTGCTTCATCCGTTCCATCAGCTTCAGGCCCAGGCCACGGATAATCGGCTTGACCTTGTCCGTATAGGGACAGAAGGCAGGCACCAGCGCCACTGTGCCCATTCCACCCAGATACCCCCGCTGCTCCACGATCATGGTGCTCGCCCCGCCTTCGGCAGCGGAGATGGCAGCGGCAATCCCTGCCGCCCCGCCGCCGATGACCAGCACATCCACCTCGCGGGAGACAGGCACTTCTGTCTGCTGCACTGTAATATGTCCGTTATTCATTATTGTCCTCCTAAAAGTTTGGATAGCGTAGCCATCACTAGATTCCACCTCGCAAAACTCGCTGCGGAGCATACGCCTATCTTCAAATTTATTACCCCTTCACCGATCCGGCCGTCACCTGGATGAAGGTCTTGTTGGCTAATACATACGCCAGCAGCATCGGCAGAATGGACAGGCAAGCCCCGGCCATCATCAGATGAATCTGCATCGCAGCCGATGAGCCGTAGCGGAGATTCGCCAGCCCGACGGTCAGCGTCTGCAGCTGCGGATTGGTCATCGTGAAGACCAGCGGCAGAATGTATTCGTTCCAGGCATGGCGGAAGGCGAATAATCCGGCCACCCCAAGCCCTGGGGTCAGCAGCGGCAGAATAATGCGGAAGAAGGTGCGGATGAAGCCCGAGCCGTCCACCATCGCCGCCTCATCCAGCTCCCGGGGAATCGCCTTGAAGAAGCCCTGCAGCATGAAGAAGGTGCTGGAATGGGCACTGACCAGAATCAGAATAACCCCCCACAGCGTCGTATTCAGATGCAGCGCAACCATCAGATCGAACTGCGGGCGCAGGACGATGGCCCCGACCGAGATGAACATCATGGACGCCTGCACTGTGACATAGATTCTTTTCCCCGGAAAATCACGCCGGTCCACCACATAAGCAGCCATCGAGGCCACCAGCAGCGTCCCCACCGTCACCATTACACTCATAAAAGCGCTGTTCCAGGTATAGCGGGCGAAATTGGCCTGTTTCCAGGCTTCAGCATAATTATTGAATTGCAGCTTGGCGGGAAAAAGGGTTCCGCCAGTCATCATCTCTGCCCCGGTCTTCAAGGAACCGGTCAGCGTCATCAGCAGCGGAAACAGGGTCAGGACCGCCGTTGCCAGCAGGAAAAGCCACATCACGGTCCGGGTCACGATTCTCCCGGCAAAACCGGGCGTCCGGCCAGCCGTCTGCGGCCGCCCTGCGGGCTGCTTGGATATCACAGATTCGTTCATTTGGATAAGCCTCCTAATACACCTTGTTCATTTTGCGGCTGAAGAAGAAGTACAGGCCGGTTACCGCTCCGACAATCACAGCGGTGGCGAAGCCCACGGCGCTGCCGTAGCCGAGCTGCTGTGTTACCGGTGAACCGGTGGATACCGGGAATAGCAGCTTGTAGAGATAGAGATACATGACTTCTGTTCTGCCGATCGGTCCGCCTTCGGTGATGACCATGATGCTCTCATAGCCCTTCAGGGAAGCGATAATCGCCAGCATAATGACCATCTGGGCTACCGGAGCCAGCATCGGAAGCGTAATATTCCAGAAGCGTCTTCCGGCGTTCGCTCCGTCGATGGACGCGCTCTCGTACAGGTCCTGCGGAATGCTCTGCAACCCGGCGAGAAAGAGCAGCATATAGTTCCCGACGGCACCCCATACGGCCACAAGAATAACCGTCAGCATGGCGTGCTTCGGACCGAGCCAGTCGACCGGCTGGGAGACGAGATGCAGCTTCATCAGAACTGTGTTAACCATGCCGTTATAGGAATTGAAGATGTTATAAAAAACAACAGAGATCACTGCGGTACTTATAACCGTCGGCATGAAATAAATGCCCCGGAGCAGATTCGACCCGCGCAGTCTGCCGTTGAGAATAACAGCCAGCAGCAGGGACAGCGGCAGGGTCAGCAGCAGCTTCCCTCCGGCAAAAACGAAGGTATTGCCGACCGATTCCCAGAACAGGGTATCCCGCAGCAGCCGGCTGAAATTGTCCAGCCCGGTAAACAGCGCCTCGCCGTATCCGGCATAATCATAGAACATATAGCGCAGCATCCAGATCAGAGGATAGATGCCGAGCGTGAGTGTCAGAATGATGCTCGGTGCCAGGAACAGGGAATTCTCCCCAAGTCTTTTCCATTTGTAAATCATAATTAGTCTCCTTCAGGGAAAGCAAAGGGGCTGATCCGGGAATCCCGTACAAGCCCCTGTGTAACCCGTTATTCTCCCTGCGGCTTCATTGGATCAAAGGCCGGGTCCGGTGTAACGGTAACCTCACCCTTCTCCACTGCTTTGGACAATGCGTCATTGTATCTTGTATTCAGATCAGCAGCAATGGCCTTGGCATCCCCGCCCGAGAGCATATACTTGAAGAAAGCATCCGCATAGGTAGAGCCTTCCGGCGTGACGTTCGGCACAGCAGGCCAGAGCGAGTCATGCTCACCGACCAGGAAGCCTTCCATACCGCCAATTTCCGGCTTTTTGGCCTGCTCCACAATACTCGGCACTACAGCAATCCCGAAGCCCTTCTCATGATACGTCTTCAGAATATCGTCGCCGTACATGTACTGCATGAATTTCCAGGCGGCCTCCTGATGCGCCGATTTCGCGCTGATCCCGAGCCAGGTGCCGGCGGATACGATCTCCGAGGTTCCCTTAATCTGCCCGTCCAGCGTAGGGGCGAGCGCACCTGCCCAGTTGATCTCTGTCGGGAACTGGTCCTGGTATACGCCCGGCTCCGTCGAGAAGCTGAGGTACATGCCGATTTTGCCTGCGGCAAATTGGGCGCGCAGCGGGTCGATATCCAGTGTCTCCGCCCCCGGCAGAATACTTCTGTCTTCGTACATCTGCTTGAAATACTCGATAACCTGAGAGTAAGGCGCGAAGTCGAACTGGCCTGTCTTCAGGTCAAAGCCAAGGCCCTGGTAGCCGCTCAAGGAGAGAATCTCGCGGATCGAACGGTCAAAGGCCGCCTTCGGGCTTTTGAAGTTCAGCGCGAAGCCGTATATGCCCTCGGCTTTGCCGGCTTCAGTGATTTTTTTGGCATCATCGACCATTTCCTGCAACGATACCGGAGGATTCGCGATGCCTGCTTTGTCAAAGAGATCCTTATTGTAGATCAGACGCAGGGTGAGGCCGGTGTTGGCCAAAGAATACACCTTGCCGTCAAAACGGTTGACATTGTCGATTAGCAGGCTGCCGAATTTCGTTTTGATCTCGTCGGTCAGGTAATCGTCAATCGGAGCCAGATAGCCTTTTTTGACAAATTCGGGGGTGTTGCCGCTCTTCAGACGGAGGATGTCCGGTGCCTGGTTGCTGGTGAAGGCAATATCGACGCTCTGCGCGTAGTTCTCAGACATGACTGTCAGTTCCACCTGGATATTCTCACCGTTCGTCTCATTGAACTTGTTGATCAGTTCCTTGATATATTCCTGGTCATGACGGTCATCGGTCCAGTATTTAAGCTGTACCGGCTCGCCTGTATCTGCTGCGGCCGAAGCTGTCGGACTCGCTGTTGCCGCTCCGGGTGTTCCCTCTGCCGCACCACCGCTCTTGTTATTGTTCCCGTTCCCGCCGCAGCCGGCGATTCCGGCGGCCAGCATGAGGCTCAGGCTGAGGCCCAACCATTTTTTCTGCATACGTTCTACCCCTTTGATTGACATTTGTATTGTGAGCTCGTTCTCTATTATAGGCCACCCCTCCCGCAAAAGGAGTGCGGCAGACTCACTCTTGAGGGACAGAATTCTATTCTTTGCGGCAGGCGGCAGCGGCCGGGCTCTCCCGTTACAGCAGGATGCCGTTCTCATCAAATGTCCGGATATACTCCAATAATTCCGCAAAATGGACCCAGGCGATACCCGCCTTTTGATCTGCAGCGCCATAAGACATGATTAGATCCTCCCCCACGACAATACCACCCGTGGTAAACAGACAAGGCGTAGGGTAATCCTCCGGCATCTCCCAATCCCGCTCGGCATACATCAGACGGTCAGAGCACCGGTGAATGATAACCGGAAAATCATTGTCCTGCTCCTTGAGGATCATGAAGGACTGGGTATAGCCAAACTGCACATTTTTCTTCGCGTGATAAGCCACCAGCCACTCCTGATCCCCCAAGGCGATCGGCGGCCAGCTTGCCCCCACTCGATCCTCCTCCCAATCGAACAGCGGACTGGCCAGCAGCCGGTGGACTGCCGCAGGTGAAGCGAAATCCGCAATCGATTCTGCCGCTGCCAGATATATAGAAGGCTTGCCCGCCCGCTCCCCTCCGGCAAAAGGAAGGACATTCATCGGCCGGTGCAGCATCAGATATTGCCATTTACCTGCAATCCTCATCTTCTCAGGAAACAGGAACACATCACGGTTATCGCTGACATGCCCCTCGGTAAGCGGGCCTACATACACGAAAGCGTCTTCATATTTCCTCTCCTTCAGCTTGGCTAAATCCAGCTTGTACAGAACGCTGACCGTATCATTCGCCCGGGCCGATTGAATGAACGGATCTGTACTCTCTCCCGCAAAGATCCAATCCGGCACATATTCAAAGCGCGTCTGGACCGGAGGCTGCTGGCTGCTAAGCCAGTAGGGGCCAGGGGGAAAGGCCCGGCAGGCCACCGTGACATACAGCTCGTTCCCGATATAAAAGATACGGGGGTCCTCCACGCAACCGTTGGCATAATTCCGCACTCTTTTTCCGTAAATGTCCGTAATGTACAATTCATGCTCTTCATACCCGAGGGCGGGAGCCAGGGCAGGTCTTGAAAAATCCGCCTCCCAGGTCTCTCCCCCATCCCTGCTCCGCGCGTATCCCAAAAAAATCGGATAGGGATCATGACAGCCCTCTCTTCTCTTCTGCGGCCACGGGCCCGTTGCCCGAAACAGCATATGAATGTCATTCGAGTCAGGGTCCTGAATGATCGCCGGATTCAACACCATTTTGTCCGCCCAGTCACAGCCTGGTACAGGTTCAAGCGCCGGTTTGTCCAAATAGCGAAATTGTGGTTTCATAGTTCCTCCTGGTTTACCTCCTGAAGCAGGGGCATATTCCGTTTTTCAGCAAACAACTTATCATAGGCCATCCGCGAATTCAAAAGACTTTTCCCCTGAAAACGGACTTTCGGACAAAACAGTAAGATCCGTCAACTGAAAAAGGAAGATCCATCATTCACGCGGGTCCTGGCAACGGCTTATAATCATTTTTGCAGGCAAAATCGTTACCACGAAGGAGGGTACGCCGGATGAAACAATATGATCTTGTCATATACGGCGGAATGGCTGCAGGCATTACAGCGGCTGTCCAGGCATCTATTATGGGCAAAAGTGCGGTAGTCATCGAGCCGAGCCGGAGAATTGGGGGCATGACCACCGGAGGGCTGGGTGATACGGATGTAGGAATGAAAGAGGCAGTCGGCGGCCTGTCTCTGGAATTCTATCAGCGGATCGCGCGGAAATATGCGCAGGACGGGGCTTGCTGGCTGTTCGAGCCTAAGGTTGCGCTTGAGGTGCTGGAGGACTGGGTGGCGGAGCATCATCTTGAAGTCGTCTGCGGGGAAAGGCTTGAGCTTAAGAATGGGGTGGCCCGGCAAGGCTCAAGAATCACTTCCATTACCATGGAATCCGGGAAGGTCTATCACGGCAAAATGTTCATTGACACCTCTTACGAGGGAGACCTGATGGGCCATTCCGGTGTGTCTTATGTGGTCGGCCGGGAGCCGAACGCACAGTACGGGGAGACATTAAACGGCATTCAGCCCGGCCCTGAACTGAACGAGCTCCCTCCGGGAATTGACCCCTATGTCATTAAAGGAATGCCTTCGAGCGGACTACTCCCGCGTGTAAATGCGGACCGTGGCGGCGATGCCGGCGAGGGAGACCGTAAGCTGCAAGCCTATAACTTCCGCATGTGTCTGACAGACAATCCGGGCAATCGCCTGATGATCAGCAAGCCTGAGGGCTATAACGAAGCCGATTATGAGATTCTGTTCCGGGCCATCGAGCAGGGACAGCGCTCACGCTTCTTCAAGCTGAACCGGGTCACTGCGGACAAGACCGATTCCAATAACAACAGCGGTATTTCAACAGATTACAACGGGATGAACCACTGCTATCCAGAGGCGGATTATGCGGCGCGGGAACAGATATGGGAGGCCCACCGCATCTACCAGCAGGGATATGTCTGGACGATCCAGAACCATCCGCGGGTGCCGGAGGAGATCAGGGAAGCCTATAAGCCGTGGGGCCTGCCGCTCGATGAATTTACGGACAGCGGCCACTGGCCGTCCCAGCTGTACATCCGGGAATCGCGCAGAATGACCGGAGATTACGTGGTGACGGAGCATGATGTAAGGCGGGAGCACCCGGTGCCGGATTCCGCCGGAATGGGCTCCTTCGCCATGGACTCGCACCATACCCAATACTATGTGAACGAAGACGGGCATGTCAGCACGGAGGGCGGATTCTATATCCGGTTGGCCAAGCCTTATCCGATCAGCTACCGGGCAATGGTGCCGAAGCGGAGCGAATGCACCAATCTGGTCGTACCGGTCTGCCTGTCGGCCACTCATGCGGCCTACGGCTCCATCCGGATGGAGCCGGTCTTTATGATTTTGGGTCAATCGGCGGCAGCCGCTGCTGTACTGGCGCTTGAGGCGGACGGCATGGTTCAGGATGTGGAGTATGGACAGCTGCAAGCGGTACTGCTTGAGTCCAATCAGGTTCTGTACACCACCGGACTCACCCGGGATTGAACCGGAAGCCGAAGCTGCGCCGGTACTCTCCCGGGGGAGCGCCATACCGTTCCCGGAACATCCGGCAGAAATGGGCGTAGCTCTGGAAGCCCGCATTGTCGGCAACCTGCTCCAGTGACAGTGTGCTGTAGAGCACCTGCTGCTCGGCAGACCTCAGCCTGACATCAATGCAGTAGGCAAACGGCGATTGGCCAAAAGCGGCTTTGAACAGGGAGGAAGCACGGGAAATACTTAACCCGGCGGAGGCGGAGATCTGCTCCAGGCTGAGCGGTTCATGGGCATGATTGTCAATGAACTGCTTCAGCCTGTAGGCGGTCTCCGCCCCTTTGGTGCGCCGCCTGGCCTGAATCACCTGCTCCAGCGTCAGGCAGAACGTTCTAAGCAGGTAATCCAGCAGCTCCTCCTGATGCTGCATTACTTTCCTCTTCTCGCCGGCAATATGCTTCCATAAGGTAATGACCGTATCGTCGAAGCCGATATTCGTCCGGGCCGGCAGCCTGCGGTCCTGCCACCAGGAGTCCAGCCACTCCCCTTTGCCGATCAGGAAATAATCCGAGGCGGGCTGAACTCCACCAGAGCCTGGAGCGCTGCGGGGCTGTACAATCAGCTCATACGGCTGATCCGGAGCATAGATCAGCAGATCCCCGGGGATGATCGTCTCGTATTTTCCGTCTACCAGAGCACGGCAGGTCCCTTCCATCTGCAGTCTGAAGAGATAGAAGGATAAGCCGTCCTGATACTGAACGGAGTGAGGCTGCGTGTGTGTAAAATAATTAGCATAAAGGATGCTGCACCGGTGCAGATCGGACGCTGTCAATGGTAGGGCTCCTCCTGGCGGTCCGGGTGGTACCCCGCCCTGAACTCCGACGGTGTTTGGCCGGTGATCTTCTTGAACATCTCGCTGAAGTATCTGCGCTCCTCATACCCCACAGCGGAGGCCACCTCCTGCACCTGTGCCCCTTCCACCAGCAGCAGCTTGGCCCGGTGAATACGCTCTGCGGTGATATACTGGGTAACGGTCACTCCGTTCACCTTCTTGAACAGGCTGGAGAAGTAGCTGGTGCTGAGATGAACATGCGCCGCGCATTCACCGACACTGATATCCTCGGACAAGCGGCCCTTAATATACTCTACCGCTTCATAGATCACCTTCTGCCCTTCGGACAGGCTGCTCCTGCGCACCAGGGCGGCCCCCTCTGTACACAGTTCCAGCAGCAGCCGCTGGAGAGTCGCAAGCGGCAGCCCCGCTGTTCCCTGCACCGCCCGGAACCGCTGGATCAGCGGCTGAATCTCCCCGTACGGAACCAGCTCATAGAAGGTGCGGATCGCTGATGCGGCCAGCTCCTCATACAGAACGAGCAGATAATCGGGATTATGCCCGGAGCTCAGACTCTGCAGCGTTTCTGAAATGGCTGACAGAATTGCGCCTGTCCGGCTGACATTGCCGGAGCGCAGTGCCAGCAGCAGCTCGTCCTTGTACTCCAGTGCCAGCGGCTCCTGGCTTCCGTTCTGGTGAACATCATCATACATAATGGCCGCGTTGCCTCCGGTGAACAGATGGTGGGCCAGCGCCCGGTGCGCCTGGCGGTAGGAATCCGGCAGCTCGCTGGTCTCCTCCACCCGGCCTCCTACCCCGGCAGATACCGTGAACTTGGTATACTTTTCAATGTTCTTGCAGCAGCGCTCGGCAATCTCCACTGCACTGGCCGGACCACAGTCATTCATCACCGCAAGATAGCGGTTATGCTTGGCCCGGAACACCACGCAGCGCGTATGCCCGGCAATGGTCTCCTGGGTGATATTCAGCAGGGAGAAGCGGATCAGCTCCACCTCGTGGATAGACAGCTCTGCTGCCCGCTCCTGAAAGTGATCAATCTCCAGCAGCATCACCACGAACCCCTTGGGGTTCAGATCGATGTCTAAGAATTCCCAGCGCGGCTTCGCCTGCTCCCACGCCGTTCTGTGGCTGACCAGCAGGGCAAAATATTCCTGCCGCAGCACCGGCAGACTCTCCCGCAGCTTGCTCTCCATCTCCCGGAGCGTATCCAGCCTGGAACGCTGCTCCATAATCTCCGCCTTTGCCCGCAGCACCGCCTTCATGATCTCCTCTTCCGTGAACGGCTTGACCACGAAGTCAAACGCGCCAAGCTGTACAGCCTGCTGCGCATATTCAAAGTCGGCATATCCGCTGACCAGAATGATTTTACAGTCCCGGTGCTGCTCCAGTACGGCACGCAGCATGGCCAGCCCGTCCATCCTTGGCATACGGATATCCGTAATGACCAGATCCGGGCGCAGCTCCGCGATCAGGTCCAGCCCATCCTCCCCATTGGCCGCGGTCCCTGCCACCCGGATGCCGTGCTCCGCCCAGTTCATGCAGGTCAGGCCTTCCACCACGCTTTTAATATCATCAATGATACAGAGGGTTACGCTATGATCGTCCATCCTGATGCTCCTCCCGTTTGGGTAAAGATATAATAACCGCCGTCCCCCGGCCCGGCCCGCTGTCCACCCGTAATGCTGCACTGTCCCCATAGTAGAGCTGCAGCCTGCGGATCAGATTGGATACGGCATAGCCCTTCTCCGATTCCCGCCGGAACAATGCACGGACCGCCTCCTCGTCCATACCAGCTCCATTGTCGCTGACCTTGATACACCAGCGTGCTCCCTCATCGAAGACTTCGATGTCAATCTGCCCCCCGCTCTCCCGGTGGCGGAAGCCATGCAGAATACTATTCTCCACCAGCGGCTGCAGCAGAATGCGCGGAATCGGGAGGGTAACCAGCGCTTCATCCTCGACATAAATCTCATAACGGAACAGCCCTTCATAGCAGCTGCATTGCAGTTCCAGATACATGCGGACATGCTCCAGTTCCTTAGACAGCGTAGTGATCTCCTGCCCCTTGTTCAGCCCGAGCTGGAACAGCCGGGACAGCGACATGACCATGCTCTGCGACTGCTTCACCTGCTTCAGATTGAGCTTCCAGTAGATCGTATTCAGCGTATTGTACAGGAAATGAGGGTCCATCTGCGCCGACAAGGCCTTGATCTCTGCCGAGCGCTTATTGGTCTGCGCCTGTGTGACCTCTCCGATCAGCACTACGATCTGCTCCAGCATCTGGTTGAACCGCATCCCGACCTGGGCCAGCTCGTCTCCGCCCCCGCTCTCGAATCTTGCCGTCAGATCATTGCTCTCCACCCGCTTCATCACCTTCATCAGACCTTGCAGCGGACGCAGCAGATAACGGGTAAAAGCTCCGGATACCATCATTGTAACAGTGAAGGCAAAGAGGGCTACCACCACGAGCAGCCATTTCACATAGATCATATCCTTCAGCACACCAGACTTGGACTGGATCGTGGTCATCGTCCAATCGGCAATGCCCAGATGGGCATAGTTCAGCAGATACGATTCGCCGCCCAGCTTGAAGGTATTGCTGAGATCCCGGCTGCTGCTGATCATTCCGGTCAGATCACTGCCCTCCACCGCCTGCAGAACGAGCGGGTCCTTCACAGAATAGACGGGGCTGCCTGCCGCGTTCAGCAGGAAGCTGCGCGCCCCTCCGCCGGTATCCCCGCTCACCAGCTTGCGGAAGCCGTCTTCACGGATGTTGACGATAATATAGACCCCGCGGACCGCTGTATCAAATATAGGTTCCAGAATCAGTGAAATCACCCGTTCCTTCCCGGAGAAGAGCATGTCCTCATGGCCTTCAACCCATGTATTCTTCTTCTCCTGTTCGATCCGCTCATATAGTAAGGTATCCTTGAACTCCGTCAGACGGTTCCGGTTCATTGAGGAAGGGTAGAACTCCCCGATCGGCGTGGACACATAGATCGAATGGATCAGCGGCTCCGCAATCCGCGCTTGTGAGAAAACGTTATCAAGATCATTCAGGTGAGTATAATACCGGCCCGTGTCCCCGGTGACGACATCCCTCATCATATCGTGAAAGGGCTGGCTGATCATGAAGGTCATCATAATCAGCATCAGCTTGTTCAGCTTCTCGTCGATGATCTGCGCTGATTTGACAACATTATCCTGGGTAAGCTTCAGCGCATTCTTCTCCAGAGTCGCCGCCGAGATGGAATACGACAATCCCCCGGTCATCAGTACGGAGAGGAGGATCACGGCTAAGAATGCAGTTTTTAATTTGCTGCGGAATGATTGCTTCCGGAAATAGTTCAAGTCGTTCACGCCTTCCTGTGTGCAGATGCCCTGCTCTTCGATTATGTCACCTGAACGTTCGGTCCGACAATACGCAGCGCACGAAATAGTGAATTCACCGTATGCGGAGCATGGATCTACCGTATGTATAGGGCAACCCGCCGCCTCCCTCTCCGCCTGCACCAAATAGCCTGTTTGAATTCCGGCAGGCACCGGCTTCAAACAGGCTATATTAAGTATGGCTATGAATATCTCACTGGTTGCAGAACACCAGGAGGAGTATGCGCCATCAGGACTCCGGCTTACTGTGCTTCAGCAAAGCCAATATGTTATTGAGCAGATGCACCTTACGGATGGGCTTGATAATGATGGAGGAAAACTGCGCTTTGGTCTCCTCGTCCAGATTCGTCCCCAGGGGAGCAAGCAGAATAACGGGCAGCTTCCTGCCCGGAACAAGCTGACGCATGTGCTTGGCAAGCTCTGTGGCTTCTGTCCCCGCAATATCCTTATCCATAAGGATTAGATCATAATGGTTATTGGCCGCCAGAAGCTCCAGGGCCTCTCCGGCAGTCCGGGCAGATGACACTGCCACGCTCCAGTCCTCAAGTACCGAAGAGATGACATCCAGACTGGTCTGATTATCATCCACAACCAGAATCTTAATTGCGTCAAGCACATCCTTCTCGAAGGGAATCGAGGGCAGGCTTGTATATTTCTCAAGATACAGCGTGACCTCCAGCTTCGTCCCTGTCCCTTCCTGGCTTTCCGCAGAGATCTCTCCCCCCATCAGCTCCACCAGCTGTTTACAGATGGCCAGCCCCAGTCCGGTACCTCCGTAATGATGCAGCTCGCTGCTCTGGTGAACCTGGGTATATTTGTTGAACAGCAGCTTCAGCTTGTCCTGCGCTATACCTATACCAGAATCCGTAACCGTGATCCTAATCCCTATTTCTTCACGGAGAACAGGCAAGGATTTCAGCTCAATCAGAATTTCCCCGGCGTGGGTGAACTTCAGGGCGTTGCTTACGATATTCATGATGATCTGGCGTATCTTGGGGGCATCCCCCAGAACATACAGGGGAATCTCCGAATCCACATTCAGAATAACCTCCAGGTTTTTCTCAAAAGCCTTGGTGGAGAACAGATAGACGCTCTCTTCCAGTGCGGTGATAATATCGAACGGTTCCTTTTCAATGAGCAGCTTGCCCGCTTCCATCTTGCTGAAATCCAGAACATCGTTCAGGAATTGCAGCAGCTTGGCATTGCTTGATTCAATGATCTCCATGTAATACTGCTGCTGCTCGTTCATCTCAGTCGTCATCATCAGATCGGTCATGCCGATAATGCCGTTCATCGGGGTGCGGATTTCATGGCTGAGCATAGCGAACAGATCCATTTTCGTTTGTCTCCGCTGTTCCAAATCTTCAAGCTTCCGTTCCAAGTTCATAATATAGGTGAAAAAATAAGCCATAGCGCTTAAGAGGTCCAGGTCTCCCTTCGTATGCCGCCCGGCAGCAGGGTCCAGCAGGCAGATCGTTCCCAGAGATTCGCCATCCTCAGTGAGCAGAGGAACGCCAATGAATGAATGTACTCCCTGTGTGTGTATGAAGTCAAGTGCAGGGGACGCGGGCTGTTTATGCGTATCAGAGACCAGTAACGGTCCATTGTCATTCAGAAGGATCAGACTGCCAATAGCATCAAACAACACAGATCCCTGTATATCCGGCCCCAACAGCTGTTCCCGGTTGAACACCCGCAGCAGGGGATCTGAGCTTACACCATGCACCGAAATCAGAATCGTGTTTGACTTGAAAAGTTGGCTTAACAGCTCTATCATCCGGTCTGCGGCATCCTCTATATTGCGAATCGCCGAACTGCCGGTATCGTTCATCTCCATCGTCGTTCCAGAACCCCATTTCCAAAACCTAAATATGTTACCATAAACTTGACTGGTCCTTATCATAACAGAAAAAACACAGCAACAACCTGCAAAATTCACAAAAATAGGCTGAGGAAGGAATTGGATGGGATGAAAAAGATACTTTGTTACTCCTGCAGGGATTCTGTGGTCCTCTTCGCTCCGGTGTGGGCCAGCTGGACTTTATTGATCAGACGCTTATACCGATCCTGGTCTTCCGCTGAAGCGTGCGGCCGGAATTGCTCGAATAATCTTACACAGCGGATCACACAGGCTATGCTGCCAAGTGCGGCGGAAGCCTCCAGGCTCCCGAAGATATAACGTATCCCCTGCTCTATCTTCTCTGCTTTGAGAGAGTACAGCGCCAGCTCATAGAGCAGTACCGGATATTGCTCAGGCGTCTCCCTGCCCGGAGTTCCTTCGGCTTGCCCGGAGGCCGTTCCCTCCGGCGTAAGCAGCGGCTGGAAGCGGCTGATAAGCTCATCTACCTTCCAGCCATACCGGTTAGCCGCTTGAACTGCCTTAAGCAGCCCGTCCAGCAGTCCAAGCCCGGGGGTGCCGATAGATTCCATCACCTCGGGAAGAGCCTCCAGCTCACCGCACATCAGGCGGTATAGAGACTTGTAGACTGTTCCCAGCCTGCTGAACTGCGCCCGGATCTGCTGAACCTCTTCCGATTCCTCGACAATCCAGCTCATTTCAGTGTAAAGGCCCACATATTCCAGCGCCCGCTCATATTCACCGGATTCCTCGCATACCTTGGATTGCAGCCAGTAAGCATACAGTATATAGAAGCAAAGAGGTCTGGGCGCCTGCCTCAGCTCCTTCTTCTTTTTCGTTTTGTAGAATCTGATTTCGTACTGGATAGATGTCTTATGACGGAGCTCCTCTGCCAGTAGTCTGGCCTTCTCCCAGTGCTGTAGAGCAATATAGATATCCGCCAGCTTCCGAAGCGCTTCCAACTGGTCTATTTCCTCCAGGCGCTCTACAAAATATTCAAACCGGGTCGCCGCACGGAAATCCGCCTCCGGGCTCTGTCCGATCCGGATCATGAACAGCCGGTACTGACACAGGGCCAGCCGCTCCGAATGCTGATATTTCTCAGTGTCGGCTACCCCTTCATACAGCAGAGCCGCTGCCTGAAGCTTGCCTTGCCCGTAGAATTCCTCCGCTGTATCGAACAGGAGCGGGGCATATGTAATATTGTCCATGATGATTTGAACCACCTGCCGGATACACTCCAGCTTGTCCAGCTCCGCACAGCGGTGCAGGAAGGGTCCCAGCCGCCGCCAGTCGGGTGCGGAATGTACGACACATTCATCTATATATAACTCATAAAATGTTCCTTCAGGAAGCCCCATTCCGGCGGTAATCCGGTCCAGCTGCTGCATGGCAATAGGACGGTTACCATTAATAATGCTGCTGAGCGTTCCCGAATTGACACCGGAGATTCCTGCGAACTGATTGATTGTCTGGCCTTCTTTTTTAAGAAAAGCAGCCAGTTCTGTTTGAATTGTAGTGTGCTGTTGCAAACCAATACCGCCCCTCAAGAACCAGATATTCTAGTAAAAATCCAGATATTCCTATATCATAAATCCCTTAATTAGGCAGGTCAATCTGGTTTGAACGGTTCAAAAGAGGTTGACAAAGACGGAATATTTGTTATATATACCCAGTTAAAAAATCTTTTGCAACATTTCTGCTGAACCAACGTTTATTAGGGTATAAACAAGTTTGAGAATATTCCGGCAGGGTAAATAAGGAGTGTAGACTCATGCCGCGCAAGATTACGCCAAGGGGGAAATTCATAATGTTAAAAAACAAAAACGTCTACCTGCTTCCTGTACTGGTCCTGTTGTTTCTTTCCCTCGTGACTACGGCGAGCACAACCATAAAAACCGCAGATGCCAAGAGTGAGGGGTTGGCCCAGCATCTGACAGTGTATATACATTCCTTAGAGAACCATAACGGTCAGACGACGCTCACCGGAGATGAAATCGAATGGTATGAAGGCGCAGCAGCCGACGCGGTCTTCGCTCAGCGGGAGCCGGAATCCGCAGCCGAAATCGGCGGTGCCCCGGACGGTTACTATATCGTGAACGACAGCGACACGCTGACTACTTATACGGTAGCCCCGGATGCCAAGGTCACCATGCAGATCTATGACCGCACCGGCAAGCTCGAAGACCTGGACATTAACTGGAACGAATCGCTCACGCTGAAGCAGTTCATTCATGAATTCGCCAAGACGGATGTATTCGATCTAAGCGGTTCGCCTTATCACCTCACGATCAAGGATGGCCAGATTGTATCGATCGTGCAGCAGTACACTCCATAAAGAGCTGCTATCTTAATCCCTTCCATAAAATAACCTCAAGCCACAGCCTGTTGCCCAGCAGCGGTTGTGGCTTTTTTACGTCTAATCTCTCTCCCCAATCTAACCTTTTCACACATATTCAATCCTATCACTATTTACCCCCAAGCCCTTTATCTATAAGCTTAAATATAGGATATTCATCCAGCAGTAACCCTACAGAACCCATAGGAATGAGGATACAAAATGACAATTACACCCCATCAGCCTCTTACAGCCCCGATTCAGGGTAAGCCTTTGTACGAGGAATACCGCATGGACCAGGTCCGTGTGTCCGATCCGTATATCACGAACGCTTTTGCCAAGGAGATTGATTATCTGACCAGCTATGATTCAGACCGTCTGCTGGCGGGCTTCCGCGAGAACCGGGGACTGCCGAAGCGTGCCGACAAATATCCCGGCTGGGAGAACACAGAGATCCGCGGACACACGCTGGGCCACTATCTGTCGGCGCTGTCCCAGGCCTATGCCTGTACGCGGGATGACGCGCTGGCGCTCAGGCTGAACTATCTTCTGGGAGAGCTGGCCCTGTGCCAGCATGAGAGCGGTTACCTGTCCGCGTTCGAGGAACGCCTTTTCGATCATGTAGAGAACAAGCAGCCGGCCTGGGTCCCCTGGTATACGATGCACAAAATCATCGCCGGACTCACAGCGTCCTACTCTGCTACCGGCAGCAAAACGGCCTATGACCTCACGGATACGCTCGGTGACTGGGTGTACCGCCGCACAGCCTCCTGGTCTGAAGAGGTTCATCAGCGTGTATTATCGGTGGAATACGGCGGGATGAATGACTGCCTGTACGACCTGTACAGAATCACCGGAAAAGCAGGCCATTTAAGCGCCGCACATAGCTTTGACGAGCTGACGCTGTTCACTCCTGTCCATGAGGGCAAGGATGTTCTCAAGGGCAAGCACGCCAATACCACGATTCCGAAATTCCTCGGTGCGCTGAACCGTTACCGGACGCTCGGGGAGAGCGAAGCCTTTTATCTGGAAGCGGCGGTGCAGTTCTGGGAGATGGTTGTTCATCATCACAGCTACATCACCGGAGGGAACAGCGAATGGGAGCACTTCGGTGACCCGGATATGCTGGACCGGGAACGCTCCAACTTCACAGCGGAGACCTGCAACACCTACAATATGCTCAAGCTGACCCGCGAGCTGTTCAAACTCACGGGAGATCCCCGTTACGCCGACTTCTACGAGAACACGTATCTGAATGCTATTGTGTCATCACAGCACCCGCATACCGGCATGACGATGTACTTCCAGCCTATGGCGACCGGGTATTTCAAGGTCTACAGCTCGCCGTTTGAGCATTTCTGGTGCTGTACGGGAACCGGCATGGAGAGCTTCACCAAGCTGAATGACAGCCTGTATTTCCATGATGCGGACAGCATAGTGGTCAACCAGTACCTTAGCTCTACCCTGGATTCTGCTGCGCACGGCCTGATGCTGATCCAGTCGGCCAATCTGCCTTATAGCGATATTGTAGAGTTCAAGATCTCAGTGATACAGCCTCAGACTCAGTCCACCACGCTGAAGCTTCGTCTGCCGGATTGGCTGGCAGGAGAACCTGAGCTTCTATTGAACGGGCAGCCTGTGAACTCAGCGGTCAGCGGAGGTTACCTCTTGACGGACAGAGTATGGGAAGACGGCGACACGCTTCAGCTCAAGCTTCCGATGAAGCTGAAGCACTTCAGCCTGCCGGATGCCCGCCAGGTGGTCGCGTTCAAGTATGGGCCGGTGGTGCTGAGCGCCGCTCTGGGCCAGAGTGACCTGTCCGTGTCTGCTACAGGAGTGGCTGTAAGTGTCCCGACCCGCAACATGCTGCTGAAGGACTTCATCACAACGGTGAACGAGAGCCCGCAGGAGTGGCTGGAGCAGCTTGCGGACCGCGTAGTCCGGCTGGAGCAGGAAGAACTGGCCTTTGCGCTGCGGGGAACGGATGAGGATCAGCGGCTGGTCTTCACCCCGCATTATAAGCAGCATAGTGAGCGTTACGGCATCTACTGGCGTCTGGTGGAGGCGGATTCGGCTGAGCTGCAGAAGCATATTTTACAAGGGAAAATCCGGCAGCGTGTGCAGGACGCTACACTGGACAGCCTGCCTGTCGGCAATGACCAGTATGAGCTGGAGCATGGCATTGAGGGAGAGAACACCTCTGTAGCCACCTGGGACGGATATAACATCCGCAAAGCGGAGAACGGCGGCTGGTTCAGCTACCGGATGAAGGTGGCACCGCGCACGGACAACTACCTCTCGGTCACTTATTTCTCAGGAAATAATGGTAAGAAAATAGCGATTTATGTAGATGGGGAGCTGATTGCGAGCGAGGTCCTGCATACGGATGAAGCCCGCAGCTTCTACGAGCGGAGTTATCTGATTCCTGCTGAAGCAGTTGGCGGCAAGACTGAGGTGGAGGTCAAGTTCGTGGTTCCAGAGAAGGAGAATGGCATCTTCGACCTGCTGCGCATGATGACCGGGTATGATCACAATGCCGGACTGCGCCAGCTTGCCTTCAGTGAAGGAACGCTGTCTACCTCCTTCAGCAGCGGCATAACCACGTATAGCCTGAGTGTTCCGCTAGCGGCACGCCTGGTACAACTGAACGTTACACCTCACCATCACAATGCACTGGTCTATGCAGACGGGATTCTGATTGAGGATTCACTCCCGCGCGAGATCAAGCTGCCACATAGCCGCACTGAGGTGAAGCTCACGGTCAAGGCGGAGGATCATGTCACCGTGCAGGAATATAAGCTTCAGATTGTGAAAGAATAGCTTCTAGCAGTATAGCCTACACTGTCTCACCTCGGGGTTATCTTGGATGCAGCTTCTGCTGTATTCAAGATAGCCCTTATTTGATATTGTTGTAATAGGATAAGACTATTTCCACACCGAGGGGGATGATAACATGACTGCATTCACACTGCTGGTAGATAAGCCGGTACATCTGGAGATGACCGGCAAATTCGTGGCCCCCTCGGCGGAGTGGATTCACTTAAGCCGGATTTTACAGGATTATGAGCTGATAGTTATGACCGAAGGCGTGCTCTACCTGGCGGGTGACAACCAGCAGTTCGTCGTCTCCAAAGGCGAGTTCCTGCTCCTGCCTCCGCTTACCAGACAATACGGGTACAAGTCTTCAGACTGTAGCTTTTATTGGCTGCATTTTCATGCTGCGAACGGTAGTCAGACTGCGGGCCCCCCTCCGTCAAACGGCGACAAGGAAGAATATGTAATTCACCTGCCTCAATACGGAACCCTGCGGAATGTCGAGAAAATCATCGTCATGATGAAGCAGCTCCAGGACTCGGTGCGGAGCTACAATCAGACGGTGCTGGGCAACTATATGTCTACCGTTATTCTGTGCGAGCTGTACAGCCAGACCCTGCCAACCGATGCCGATCCGTTCAAAAGAACGAAGCAGGAGCAGCTCTACAACGATATTGTGGATTACATTAAATGGAGCCGCAGCGAGCATATTAAGGTATCGCAGATCGCCGCCTATTTCGGCTATAACGAGAAGTATCTCTCCCATCTGTTCACCGTCATCTCCGGGATCTCCCTGAAGCAATATATTCTGCAGCAGAAGATGGAGCTGGCGAAATTCCTGCTGACCGACACCAACCAGAACGTCAGCGAAGTGTCATTGCAGCTAGGCTATAAGGATTGCCATAATTTCATGAAATCGTTCAAAAAAATTGTCGGCCTTACTCCCACCGAGTTCCGTAACGCTTATGCCAAGCGCCTGCTGTTCTACGAATGAGCGTGAGAGCATCCGCCAGCTCCTGCCTCTTCTTCGCTCCCTCCACAGCCCTTCCAGAGACTAGGAATTTCTCTGGAATAGGCTGTGGATATTTTTTTGAGAGCATAATGAACTTTCCGGGCGGCTACGCACTCTTATCTGTGAAAGGGGTGAGCACATGAATATAAGCCGTCTTGTCAGAGCCGCACAGCGCGGTAACAAAGAAGCATTATTAGAACTGATCCTAGCCGAACAGGACGCTTATTATCGTCTTGCCTATAGCTACATGAGGAATGAGCATGACGCGATGGATGTAATGGAGGATATGATCGTCACGCTCTATGAGAAGCTGGCGCAACTGAAGAAGAGCGAGGCCTTCTATAGCTGGAGCAAAACCATTCTGGTCAACCGCTGCAAAACGGTCCTCCGCAACCAGAACCGGTTCGTTCCCCTGGAGGAGGACGAGGCGCCGGAGCCTGCAATGGAGGCATGGACTGCAACTAACCCGTACCGCGATACCGAGTCTGAAATGGATCTGTCCGTCCTGCTCGCACATTTGAATCCCCGGCAGCGGGAAGCGATTGAGCTGCGTTATGTCCACGATCTGCCGTATCAGACCATTGCCGATATCACCGATGCGCCGGTCGGCACGATCAAGTCCAGAATTTCGCAGGGAATACAGAAACTAAAAGCTATGATTGGAGGTGACCGTTATGAGAACGATCGAGGAGAGATTACAGGAGCATCAGCAGATCAAGGCGCCGTCAGAACTTGAAGGCAGATTGCGGAAGGCGCTGGAGCAGGCTCCGGTTAGACGGAAATCACGGGCTGGACGGGCACGGTCCTGGGTCGCCACAGCCGCAGCAGCCATGTTACTGACAGTGGGCATCTATCAGTATCCTGCGCTGGCCTATTACGGCGGGAAGCTGTTCAGTCAGACTGAGCTGAATACCATGGCCTTTTCTGAATTGGCGGATCACGGATACGGTCAAAGCGTCAATAAAAGCAAAACGTTAGGTGACGGAACGGTGATTACCATTAACGGGGTAATTGCAGACGACAACGCCTTGACGATGTATTACAGTATTGATCCGTCTTCAGGCAGTATATATACCGGCGACTTCCCTGACGGCAACTATTCACTCCGTTACGGAGTAGATAAACTGGAAGGGTTCATGACGGATTCAGATCCCCTGGGGGGGAGCGGCGGCGGCAGTAAGGACAGTAGCCGCTTCGAGGGAGTATACAAATTCGAGCCGGCCAGCCCCTTCTCCAGAACATTGACCGTTACCTTCAGCGAGCTGCTGGAGAACGGGAAAGTGGCACACTATCCTATCTCCTTCAAATATGACCCGAACCTTGCCATGAAAAGTCTGCTCGTCGCAGATATTGACCAGGCTGTACCGGTGGATCAGGGAACCGTCTACTATGACACGATTACGGCTTCTCCTACGTCAACCATCGTAAAGGGACATTATAAGATGGATAATGGCGAAAATCCAAGATTCTCTGCTGTAACCAAACTGTATGTGAATGGGACGGAAATGAATTACCGGTCGATGCGGGGGACGAATTCCAGCAAAAAGGGAACCCCGGAATTTATAATTGAATACGATGTGCTGCCAACAGACAAGCTGCAAAGTGTTGAACTTGTACTGGATAATTTCAGCGGATATCAGAAGGTCGGGCAGCCGATCCCGCTGGCCTCACCCTCAGACCACTCCGTTACAGTCGGCGAGGAGAAACTCTGGATTCGCAGCGTCTCCCGGACTGCTGACGGCTATGATATTGTGGTCGCCGGGAAGCAGTTCACTATGCTGGATAAGGATACTTTGGCTGTTCAAGCCGGAGGAGCCGCAGTTCCCGTCAGTTCGATATCCGATTCCCGCCCGTGGGATCTCAAGAACGGCAATATCCTGTGGGAACGCACATATTCCTTCCAGACCACAAAAAAGCCGGAATTCATGATGATGGATGGCTTCCACTATATTAAGTTCTATAGACAGACTGTTCCGGTTCCTCTAGGGGACAAATAAAACAGTTCATGCAGGAGTGTAATCAGCCGCTGCTGGCAGCGGCTGATTAGAGCCCAATAAAGCCTTTAGCCCCACGCTGCAAGTGGGACTAAAGGCTTCAAGTTTTTATAGGCTTTATATCTGCTGATCAGATGCTTACTGCAAATAAGCTTTGGCGATCTCAAGCAATTCCTCCTTGGTAACCCCCTTTGTAGCCTCAATATAATAAACGATGTGGAAATCACTGCTGGGAAGATTGTGAATGAAACGAATCCCGTGGCTGCCGCTTGTATATAAGGAATACAGCATTTCAACACCATCGACTGTTATAGTCTCTGCTGACGGCTCCTCAGAATGGTGTATCGTTAGCTTCTCATTCATTTTCATCGGCTGAACAAGAATTGTTTGTCCCTCCCCTTTATACGTAACGATCATACTCCAGCCCTCTTTAGACACATCAAGCATTCTCATAGCATATCCATCCTTGGAATCCCGGGCTTCTTGCGCTAATTGTTCTGTCAATTCAGCTTCTTTCTGGTCGGTGAGCGGATCAGGATTATAGGTCAAAACACCTGTAACAAAATCATATTTATTCTGCAGGCTATCATAAATAAGTGCGCCGGACTGCTTCAGCTCATCGCGAAGTGTAGCTGCATCCGAGA
Organism: Paenibacillus sp. FSL R7-0333; assembly: GCF_038000365.1. NCBI lineage: Bacteria > Bacillati > Bacillota > Bacilli > Caryophanales > Paenibacillaceae > Paenibacillus > Paenibacillus sp. FSL R7-0333. The sequence continues at coordinate 1,582,015 of NZ_JBBOBZ010000001.1, read as the reverse complement.
ACCCGGATGCTGCTCCTCTCCTGATGTAAAGCTCTCCCTCAGTATTCTCTCCTGCCATATAGATTGCTGCTGCCTGGCCCGGCTGCAGCAAGTCTTGTCCCAGACGGTGTGCTTTTAAGCTGCGCAGCTGCTCTTCCTTCGTATAATCTGGAAAATTTGAATCCTCGAATTTCTTTTCCTCATAGATTACATCCCCTTTGTTGTTCGTGAGTGTAATCAGCTGTGTAGCCGCAAAGGCTGATGAAGCTAATAACAGTGATGCCAGAACGATAAGAGTACTCAGCTTATATTTAGAATAGAAGGTAACCCGTTTATTCATTTTCTCATCCTCCAATATACTCATCACAGCTTTCGTTACATCAGCCTCAGGAACTTTGACGTTATGAAATATGGTTCTGAGGTCTTGATTGTTGTCGTGATCCATCCGATATCCCTCCTGTAAGATGAGCATAATACTTTCTGAATTTAGCGGCCGTGCGTTCAAATTTCTTACGGAGGCTGCTGCTATTTTGCTGCATAATTTCTCCGATTTCCTTATAGCCCTTATCTTCCACACAACGCAGAATCAGCAGGCTTCGTTCCTCCGGTGTTAATTTGGACATCGCCCGCAGAACATGCTCATTGTAATAGTTATCCTCAATGGCTTGATCTACATGCTGATTCTGTTCATCGCTGCGATACAGGAATGGAAGATATCTACTTAACCTTCGCTTACGAATGATGTCGATACAGCAGTTAGAGGCTATTGTATACAACCAGGCTTCAAAAGGCTTCTCCAGATTGTATTGGCTTAACTTCCGGAATGTCTTAATAAATACCTCCTGCGTACAATCCTCCGCTTCTGTATAATGACCTAACATATGGTAACAATACGAAAAAATACGCCTCTGATACCGATGCATGATCTGTTCAAACCGAGCAGTATTCCCTTTGAGGATATCCGGGATGATCTGCTGCAGATCAGTTTCATCCATTTTCCCACCCCTTTCCTGAAGTCCCTCTGAACTCTTTATATTCTGTACTACGGATGAGCCCTGCCCTGATGTGACATCCCGGCTAATAAAGTTGAATCCGCGCAAGGTCAACTTCTCCAGGCTGAACCTATGTAAAAATAGAGGTAGCCAAGGACATCATCATAATGTCCTTGGCTACCTCTATTATAGTATATTTCTATGGAGTCAACCGCTTAAGCAGCGCCGCAATAGCCGCGATCCTGATGCATTGAATGCTTCGGCATCAGAATGCTGCTTGTTATGTATAGCTGCTGGATCTCCGCTTATTATCAGAACTTGTTCAGGCTATCCTTCACCGGCACGCCGAAGTCCGGCATACCGTCCACGTTCCACCGCAGGCGCTTGGCCCGGGTGTGGCGGTTGTGGTCGTAGAGCGGGTCTCCGGTGATCTCCTTATAACTTCGGGCATGGTAGATCAGCACATCCTCACCGTTCTCGTCCACTGTGAAGCTGTTATGACCCGGACCGTATTGCCCGTTCTCCTCACTGGTCTGGAAGACTGGCTCCGGATGCTTGATCCAGGATGCTGCGTCCAGCAGATCGCTGTCCACATCAGCGGTAAGCAGTCCCAGGCAATAGTTGTGATCGGTGGCGCTGGCCGAGAAGCTTATGAAGATCCGGCCGCCCCGCTTCAGCACCGCAGGGCCTTCATTCACTTTGAAGCCGATGACCTCCCAAGGATACTCCGGTGTTGAGATCATCGTCTGCGGACCCTTGAGCGTCCAGCCGTTCTCCATGGCTGAGATATACAGGTTGGAGTTCCCATCGATCTCAGGGTCCTTTTGCGCCCATACATAGTAATACACGCCCTTATGCTCGAACGTTGTAGCGTCCAGGGCGAAGGATTCCCAGGCGGTCTTCACCTGCCCCTTCTCAGTCCACTCCCCTTCCAGCGGGTTCGCTGAAGTATTCTCCAGGGCGTACATCCGGTGGTCAAACAGCCCTTCCTTCGTCTCCGTGGTCCGGGCCGCCGCGAAATATATATACCATTTGCCATCAATATAATGGATTTCGGGTGCCCAGATATTGGCGCTGAGCGGGCCGCTCTCATATTTGCGCCAGACAACTACCGGCTGTGCTTCCCGAAGTCCCTCAATCGTTAACGCTCTGCGTACCTCAATCCGGTCGTACTCCGGCACGGAAGCGGTGAAATAGTAATAGCCGTCGGTATGCTTGTATACCCAGGGATCTGCACGCTGTTCGACAAGCGGGTTAGTGTACTCTCTATTTGTATTCATTATGGTTTCTCCTTTGGTCTTGAACTGGTGGCTGGCGGTGCTCAGCCGGTAATTCGGTATTCCGGAGGAAGGGTCAGCCCTTCACTCCGGAGATAGCAACAGATTCAATAATTTGCTTTTGGAAAACAAGGAAGATAATCAGCATCGGCAGCAGGGCAATAATCGAAGCCGCCATAATCAGCGGATAGTCCGTCTGGATCGCATAGGTCGCATTGAAGTTGGCGATAACCAGCTGGAGGGTCTGCTTCTCCGGTGAATTCAGATAGATAATCGGAGACAGGTAGTCGTTCCAGATGCCCATGAACCACAGGATCAGCTGCGCTGCCACCGCCGGCTTGATCAGCGGGAAGGTAATCGAGCTGTACAGGCGGAAGTACGAGCTTCCGTCGATTTTGGCCGCTTCGATAATGGCATTCGGCACACTGCTCAGATACTGCCGCAGGAAGAAGATCATGACGATATTGCCGAACAAGCCCGGCACGATCAGCGGCAGCAGCGTATCAATCCAGCCCAGCTTCGAGAACATGAAGAACTGCGGAATCATGACTGCCGGATACGGAATCATCAGGGATGACAGCATCAGCAGGAATATTTTATTTTTACCCGGAAACCGCAATTTAGCAAACGAAAACGCCGCAAGACTGGAGGTGAACGTACCCACGATCGTTACCGTGACGGCGATAATCAAGCTGTTCTTGATCCCGCTCAGCAGCGGACCCGCTTCCCAGATCTCACTATATTTATCGAAATGGAACGGCCGCGGAATCCACACCGGAGGCAGGGCGAACACATCCTGCTTATCCTTGAATGAGGTGGACAGCATCCAGAGCAGCGGGCCGATCATGAACACCGCGCCGATTAAAAGTAGAACAAAGATAATGCTATGCGTAACTCTTCTTCTGCTCGTCATATTTATGGTCTCCTCCCTCTTCAGTTAATCGACATCGAACGATTGCTTCTCGTTCATTCGGAATTGGATAAGAGTCACAACAAATATGAACACGCCGAGGAATACTGCCATAGCAGAGGCATAGCCCATCTGGAAGTTGCCGAAGGCTTTTTGCCAAATGTAGAACACCACGGAGGCTGAAGCATATTCAGGCCCGCCTGTAGGGGTCATAATGTTCATCTCGGTAAAAATTTGCGATCCTCCAATAATGTTGGTCACGATGATGAAAAAGGTTACCGGGCGCACCATCGGCCAGGTGATATGCCAGAAGGACTTGAAGCCGCTGGCTCCGTCCAGCTCCGCCGCTTCATAATAAGATCTGGAGACACTCTGCAGCGCCGCCAGATAGAGCAGCATCGTATACCCGAGGCCTTTCCATACCGCCATAATGATCAGCGCCGGCTTGACCGTATATTTATTCGCCATCCAGTTCGGCCCGCTGATTCCGAAGAGATCAAGGAACTGGTTGACGAGACCATAATCACCGTTATAGGCCCAGTTCCACATGATCGATACTGCGGCCAGAGAAGAAATGACCGGAACATAATAGATGACCCGGAACGCTGTAGTCCCCGGCACCCCCCGGTTAAGCCCAAGCGCCAGCAGCAGCGCCAGCGTAATGCCGATCGGAATGCCAAGCATCATAAACAAAGTATTGAATAAGGCCTTATGGAACAGCTCATCCGACCACAGATCCTTGAAGTTGCCGAGGCCGATGAAGTTCATCTGGCCGAGCCCATCCCAATCCGTGAATGAGCCATAGATCGAATAGATCATCGGATACAGCGTAAAAATCAGCAGTCCCAGCAGCGGAGGCAGGATAAACAGAAATCCGTAGATTTTCTCCTTGCGGTACAGACCCAGCTTAGTGTTCATTAGAATCACCTCAAATTCGGATAGTCTATAACTTTCCCCACAAAGTGATGCATCAGCTCCGATGAGTATTCAGATACTTTGCGGGGTCCCCAAAATATATACAAGTTCATCTCAGAATAAAGTGATGCCGGCCCGCTGTTACAGGAGACCGGACATCACTTTGTATGCTGGATAAGAACGATGTGTGTACCGCTTATTTCTTGGATTTCGCCTCTTGCTCAACCGCTTTATCCAGCAGCTTCTGCATCTTCGGCTGTTCCGTCTTCACATACTCCTCAGGGGTAACCTTGCCGTCAAGCACTGGCTGGATGTCCGTGTAGAACAGGTTATACCATTCAGCATTGTACGTGTAGTGGCCAGGCAGCACCCGTCCGTATTCATTCACGACCTGGAGGAATTCTTCCTTGTTCGCCGGTTTGGTCGTAGTATCAGCAGCCCATTCCTTAGCCATATCCATCAGGTTCGGAATTTGCACCTTAGCCTTCACCAGCGCTTCCATTCCCTCCTTGGAGGCCGTCAGATAGTTGATCAGATCCACGGCTTCATCGGGATGCTTGGTTTTGGCGGAAGCACCGATGCCGAGTGAGCCGGTCCATGTGGCGGATTTGCCTGTGGAGCCGGCAGGATATGGAATCAGGTCATAATCGAAGGGAAGCTTCTCGTAAGTGCTCATATCCCACGGACCTACAGGGAAGAAGGCCATTTCACCTTTCATCCAGCGCTGGTAGGTATCCAGAGTCTGTGCTTGTTCTGTGGACGGCGTAATGCCGTATTTAAGCTGCATGTCAGTGAAAAATTGCAGGGCTTCGATAAACTTCGGATCATCAATCGTAACCTTGGTCTTGGTAGCATCCAGCCAGTCCGCCCCGTTGCTCCAGACGAAGGAAGGCAAGGCCCACTGTACGTTGAAGCCTGCACCGAATTGATCCAGCTTGCCGTCCCCGTCCTTGTCAATCGTCAGCTGCTGGGCGACTTTGATGAATTCATCCCAGGTGTACGGTTTGTCTTTGTCCGGCAGCGGGATACCCGCAGCTTCGAACATGGTCTTGTTATAGCCGAGTGCAAAAGGGCCTACGTCCTTGGGCATCCCGTACAGATTGCCTTGCCCTGCCATGGTGCCGTCGTAACGGTACAGATCCACGCCATATTTCCAGATATTATTCAAATCAATGTTAGGGTTCTTCTCCACATAGCTGGTCAGGTCCAGCAGCACACCGCTGTTCACATACGCCTTCAGGTCACCGGATTCAAAATAGAAAACGTCCGGAACGCTGTTTCCCGTAATAGAGGCTTTCAGCTTAGTCGCATATTGATCCGCCGCAGTCACAACGATCTTAACCTTGACGTTTGGATGATCGGCTTCATATTTTTTCACTACACCCTCATAGGCCTTCTGCTCATCGGTTCCCCCGCGGAACATAAAGGTAAGATTCTTGGTTTCCTTGGAATCCTTGCTCCCGGCATTCGCCGTCGCTTCGCTTCCGCTATTGCCCCCGGACGATGCATTGTTCTTCCCGCCGCAGCCTGTAAGCACAACCGATACCATCAGAACCAACGACAGCAGTGTGAACCAGCCCTTTTTCTTTAACACTGTAACCCCTCCTAGGATTTGCTGAGCAATTCGATTGATACAATCTATATAGAAGAACTAGGGAACCTCACCGGCTCTGTTAGTTCAAGCTACCGCATGACGCATTATGTTTCACTCTTTAATTAAATAATTGAAATACAATTGAATGTATTCGCTTACAGGTATAAAATAGCATATATAAAGTGGAGTGTAAATATAAAAGTATAAATCTTTTTAAATACATTCAAACTAAACGTTGTTTATTGTCTTTTTACTGAAAAAAATCATTTAATATTGACTTAACCGCGCATTAAGCATTCATAATTATATAAAACAAACAGCCTTCAACTTTTACTTTTAGCTTAAATTTAATCGTTTTCTACAAATAAAGGCAGAATACTTTCCTTTTAGGGTGGGTTAGTTTATAATTTTATAAAATAGTTTCGATTCTCATGACCTCAGTGGAAGAAGGTATTCTAAATATGATTTATATTAAAGATCTGATGAGCGGGATTGATATCTTCAAGGCGCTCAGCTCGGAAATCCGCATCCAGATTCTTGAGCTGCTGGCGACCAATCAGGCCCTGAATCTCAACGAAATTGCCAAGAAGCTGAATCTCAGCAACGGGGCCATTACCATGCATATCAAGAAGCTGGAGGAGAGCGGCTTAATTGAGATTAATACGGCCGTAGGCAAGCACGGAATTCAGAAGGTCTGCTACCTGAATAAAGATAAGCTGATGGTGGATCTGCGCAGCAAGGATGTCGATAATCTGTACGAGGTCGAGATTCAGGTGGGCCATTACAGTAATTATCAGGCTGTTCCGACCTGCGGTCTGGCCACCAAGGACAGCATTATCGGGGACTTCGACGAGCCGCGTTACTTCGCCGATCCCCAGCGGATCGATTCCGAGATTATCTGGATGGCCGAAGGCTTCCTGGAGTACCGCATCCCTAACTATCTCAAAGCCAACCAGACCTTCCGGGAAATCCAGTTCTCCATGGAGATCGGCTCCGAGGCTCCCGGGTTCAGCGACAATTATCCCTCGGATCTGTATTTCTATGTGAACGGCATCGAGATCGGCTTCTGGACCAGCCCCGGTGACTTCGGCGATGCGCGCGGCACCTTCAACCCGGACTGGTGGCCTCCCCACCTCAACCAGTACGGCATGCTGAAGCTGATCCGCATCAATCAGGAGGGCAGCTTCATTGACGGCTGCCGTATCTCGGACATCACCTTGGACGACATTAAGCTGGATTACAAGAGCGAGTTGACCTTCCGCATTGCCGTCACCGACAAGCCGGTCAACAAGCGCGGCTTGACCATTTACGGCAAGCACTTCGGCAATTACAGCCAGGATCTGCTGGCGCGTGTGCTCTATAATGTGCATGAGGTCGAAGATCCGGCCGGCCGGATAACCACAGCGGGAGTGGCAGATTGACCGTTTATAACAGCCAGCCGCTTCCCTGCCGCCGCTGGCATAAACTCGAAGTATAATTGTCCGGGCCTTAACCCACACTAACGAATGTCTTTCAAACTACCGTGAGGGAGTGTTTCGAATGCGTGAAGGGATGATACCCGCCGTACTGGGGACCGTAGTTACTGCTTCGAGTGCAGCTTTTCTGGGAAGCAGATATAAGATCGCAGCAACCGGCATTCTTGGATTTGGTCTGGCGCATATTGTACTCGGCACCATCGATTTGTTCGAACACCGGTAAGCCTGCTTGAAAGATGACCGGGCCGTATCCTTCGGATAGGGTCCGGTTTGCTATGTCATGTAAGCCAAAGCGGCTACTCACCTCGCGCCTACCCATTTGTATGCTGTTTTTCACATATATTTGGCCCATCTGGCTCTGCAGCGCCGATTGTGTTAGATTTTTGGCATACATTTGGTCCATATCAAGATCAAAGAAGGCCCTTACCCAATTTCGGGTAAGGACCTCCATACTACCTCAACCATATATGAAGCTCTAAAGAATTTAACGAGAAGCAAAAAGGAACGGAGGGGAAATTTGGAACTGTAGGAGCGGTAGCGTCCGCCTTTGTCTGCGGATTTCTACCGCGAGCAGCGGTATATAATCAAGAAATCTGCAGACAACAGCGGCCGTAAGTCCAAATGTTCTCCGCAGTGACGATTACGCTTCAAGTTCTTATGTGTGCAAACAAGTTCAACTCTTTAGCAGCTTCATTTCACAGCCACATAGAACAGCCGCTGCGCCGAATCATCCGCCACCACCCACTCGAAGTCCGCATACACCGACACCTCGCTGAATCCGGCGGCAAGCAGCTCCTGCTTCATCCACTCCGGGTCATAGGCACGCTGGGTATGAGTCTCTTCGAAGCGCCGGTACGTGTCTGAACGGCCCTCCTCGCGGGCGAAGATGGACAGGTGATGCTCAATCTCCCGGCGCGGCACATCCAGCTCACAGGTCCAGATGTAGGATACCTCCGGCTCATCCAGTACAAAAGGCTGCTCTTCCTCATAGCGGATCAGCGTGTTCGGATGATGCACATCGAACAGGAAGGTCCCGCCCGGTTTAAGCCCGTCATACGTGCAGGAGAATACCTTCCGGATGTCCTGCTCCTCCAGCACGTAATTCAGGCAGTCGCAGAAGGAAATCACCGAATCCACCGGCTCCGGCAGCTCCCATTCCTTCATGTTCTGCTGAACCCACTGCACACTGCCCTCCCGCAAAAAGCGCCGTCCCTGCGGCTGCTGCTCCAGCTTACGCTGGGCAACGGACAGCATGTCCGATGAAAGATCAATCCCAGTTATGTGATACCCTGCCCCCGCCAGCGGAATCGTCAGGCTGCCGGTACCACAGCCGAGTTCAGCTACCGTGCGCGGCTTGCCGTATTTGCCCCATGCCGTCTCGGCAAAGGCCAGCCAATCGGGATACGGCATATCCGCCATAAGCGCATCGTATACATAAGCAAATTTGCCATAGGAAGACACTGCGTACACCGCTTTCTCTATACTATTGGTTGTCAGAGTCGCTGTCCGGTCCGGCCTGCTCCTCTTCGCGGGCAGCCAGATAGGTCCAGTTCTCCTTCTGGACAACCAGCCCTTCCTTCATCAGCTTGCCAAGCGCGCGCTTGAACGCTGATTTACTGATACCGAAGCGCTGCTTGATAATATCGGGAGGCGTAGCATCCGAATATGGCATTCCGCCGCCCGGACGGGAAGCCAGAAAATCTAGCAGAGCCGCCGAATCCACATCACGGCCCACTTCCTTGCGGTGGCCCATGCTGAGGTTGACGCGTCCATCCTCACGGATATGAGCCACGCGCGCTTCAATCACTTCACCCAGACGCAGCAAGCGAACGCGTTCAGAGGAGTGGACCATACCGATGATGCCGAAGCCGAGCACACCGGCATCTACAAGCACGAAGGTGCCCATCTGCAGCGGCTTGTACACCCGGGCGGTGACACTCTGCCCCTGCCAGGATTCCGGTGCAGGCAAGGCCAGCGGCGCAAGCTCCTGCTCTCCGGCCAGCTTGGCACGGAGACGTCCCTGCTTGTCATGCTCCATAATTGCGAAGACCTTGTCGCCAATCTGCGGACGCAGCTCCACCAGCTCGGGAAGCTCGCTGAGCGGCAGCAGCAGCTGCCGTCCAAGCCCCATTTCCAGGAAGCAGCCCAGCCGCGGATGGATATCCGCCACTTCAAGCAGCGCCATCTCGCCAAGCGTCAGATATGGCTTTTTCATCGTTGCCGCAGGACGGTCCTCGGTATCGAAGAAGAGGAAGACCTCCACCTTATCGCCGATCTTCGGCTTGCTGCCCACAAGCTCGGTGTAATGAAGCATGATATCCTGGTCGCCAGCGCTCAGGAAGTACCCGTAAGGGGATACCTCCCGCATCACTTCAAGCGTAACCGTAGTTCCTGCAATCAGACTCATACCGTCTCCACGACCTTGGCATCCGACCACAGACGCTCAATATTGTAATATTCACGTTCATCGCGGTGGAAGACATGGACGATCACATCGCCAAGGTCCATCAGTACCCAGCGTGCTGCATCCATCCCCTCAATGCCTTTGATCATTCCGCCAGCTTCATGAACAACCTTGCGCACCTCAGTGGCAATTGCCTGAACCTGGGTATCGGAATTACCGTGGCAGATGATGAAATAATCGCTGATCGGCGACACACTGCGCAGATCGAGGGCCACCACATTCATTGCTTTTTTATCCTGAACGGCGTGTAACGCCAGCTCAAACAGCTTGTTTGATTGTACACTCATAGTTTATCCTCCAATGTTCTAACTAAATCGTTGCGCGCCAGCACCGTAAGCGGAAATACGACCCGGCGCTTCTCCAGCAGTACGCGTATAGTGGAGTCCAGTCCGGCAATCAGGCCTTCCTCCAGGCTGACCTTCGATAGCCTGCGGATCTCCTCCACACCGGGGAAGTCCCGTCCAGGCTCAATATAATCAGCCAGACAGACGATCCGCTCCAGCAGACTCATGTTCTCCCGGCCCGAGGTATGGTAACGGATCGCATCCAGTACCTCCGAATCCGTAATGCCATAATCATGCTCGGCAGTATAAGCACCAACCTCAGCATGCCATAGCTGCTTGTCATATTTCAAAAGCTCAGCGGATAATCCGTTCTGTTCAATGATCTCCCGCATCCGTTCCACCGGCCAATATTTGGCCACATCATGCAGGATGGCGGCGGTCTCGGCCCGCTGCGGGTCAGCGCCATACCGCTGCGCCAGCTTCACAGCAGACTCCATCACACCTAGTGTATGCTTCCAGCGTTTGTCCGGCATCTGGCCGGATACCGCCTCAATCAGCGCTTCACGGCTGTACTCCATACAATCCACTCCTTTGAACATATTCATATACAGCATCCGGAACCATATAGCGGATCGACTTTCCTTCGGCGGCCCGGGCTCTGAGCATGGTGGAGGAGAGATCGACCAGCGGCATATCCGCCAGCAGCACTTTACCGGCAATGAACTCCGGCAGCAGTCCCAGATCCAGCGGAGTGCCCGGACGTCCGACACCGATGAAGGTCAACCGCTGCACCAGCTCTTCGATCCCCTGCCACTTGGGCAGATACTGAACCATATCCGCACCCACGATGAAAAAGAACTCATGCTGCGGATATTCCTCCTGCAGACTAATCACCGTCTCCAGCGTATAGGATACTCCGCCCCGCACGATTTCCCAGTCAAGAATGCCAAAGGAAGGGTGATTCTTCACCGCCCCCTCCACCATAGCCAGCCGCTCTTCACCGGTTGCCCCGGCCTCATGCTTATGAGGCGGAATATGCGAAGGCATGAACCAGACCTCGTGCAGACTGTAGCTCTCGCGCGCCGTCTCAGCGGCCATCATATGGCCGATATGCAGAGGATCGAAGGTCCCTCCCATTATGCCTACTCTCAAGAGGTCAACCTCCTATCTTGGAAGCTCGATCGTTTTGTTGTCGCGTGATTCCTTGTACAGAACGATAGTCTTGCCGATAACCTGAACAAGCTCCGAACCGGACTGCTCGGCAAGCGCGGCACCAATTTCCTTGGGATCATCAGCGTTGTTATTCAGTACACTGATCTTCATCAGCTCGCGTTTCTCAATAGCTTCTTCAATGTGACGGATCAGATGATCGTTTACGCCGCCTTTGCCAACCTGAAATACAGCATCCAGATGATGAGCCAAAGAGCGCAGATAACGTTTTTGTTTGCCTGTTAACATAAATGTGAAAACTCCTTAATTAACATATATTATTACCCTGTTCAGTGAAAATCATTTGCCCGGCACCTGGCCGAGGCAATCCGCAATAGTCTGCCGCATAATCGCTGCGGGAGCCACAAGCCCCGTCCAATACTCCAAGGCATAAGCTCCCTGGTAGACGAACATGCCCAGCCCGCCGTGAACGGTGCAGCCGCGCTTCAGACTCTCTGTAAGCAGCCGGGTATGCAGCGGATTATAGATCAGATCGCTGACGATCATCCCTTCGTGCAGCCCGGCCGGATCGATCGGCATGTCCTCCATATGCGGATACATGCCTACGGATGTTGTATTAATTACAATATCCATGCTGCCAAGCACGCCGGGAACGGCATCCATCCCTGCTCCGGTTAAGCTGCCCCGGCTGCTGAAGCTATCTGCCAGCTGACGGGCCCGTTCCTCATTTCGGTTCACAATCAGGACCATTCCCGGCTGCTCCTTCAGCAGCGCCGAGACAATCCCTCTAGCCGCACCGCCAGCTCCAATCACGAGGATGCGGGCGCCGGTAAGATCCGGCGCAGCTTCTGTCTTCAGTGAGCGGACATATCCGATGCCATCCGTATTGAAGCCGGTCAGTATACCATTGTCGTTGACGATGGTATTGACTGCGCCGACATCCACCGCACTTGAATCCAGCCGGTCCAGATACTCCATCACGGCAACCTTGTGGGGGATCGTTACATTCACGCCCCGGAAGCCAAGCGTCCGTATCGCCTGCACCGCATCGCCCAGCTTGTCCGGCGTAATGTGCAGCGGCACATAAGCGCCGGAGAGACCGAGCGCCTGGAGCGCCGCCCCGTGCATCAGCGGGGATTTGGACTGGGCAATCGGGTCACCCATCACGCCCAGCAGGAGCTCCCCGTGACTCTGCGTGTTCCTGTTTGTCTCAGTCATGTCGCCTTCCTCCTGTACAATTAGATCAGCGAAGGACGGGTAAGCACCTTGACGCCGCGCGGCACATGGACAGCTACTACTGCTCCGGCTGTACCGTTCACCTTGATCCAGCCCAGACCGGAGATGAACAGGTCGGTCTCACTATTCCTGGCGATACGGAATTCATGGCGCTGCCACTGCGGCAGCTTGTCTATGTCGGCAGTCCCCGGCGGAGACAGCAGCTCGCCCCGGTGGTCCTGATACAGGGAATCTGCACGCTCCAGCTTCGTGCGGTGAATCTTCAGGGTGCCACTGATGAAGCAGGTGAAGGACTGGCGTTCCCCCTGAATGAAGTCGAAGCGTCCCAGTCCGCCGAAGAACAGCGTCTGGCCTTCATTCAGCTGATAGACCGCAGGCTTGAGCGGATTCTCAGGCATCACTGCGCCCAGATCCTTGCGCTCGACCAGCTCGCTGTACCGCCACGGGTACACGATTCCCGGCGTATCAATGATGGAATGGCCGTCATCCAGCGGGATTTTGACCATATCGAGGGTAGTGCCCGGATAACGGGAGGTCGTCAGCTCCTCTTCCAGGTCACTGTAATCGGAGATCAGCCGGTTAATCAAGGTGGACTTGCCTACATTGGTAGCCCCGACAACGTACACATCACGCTGGCCGCGCAGCTCGGTAACGGCCTCCAGCAGACGGTCGAAGCCCTGATTGCGCTTCGCGCTGACCAGGACAATCTCCGCCGTGCGCAGTCCCTCTTCCTTGCAGCGCTGCTGCATCCAGTTGCGCAATCGGTTCCAGTTGGTCACCTTCGGCAGCAGATCGATCTTGTTCACCGCCAGGATGACCTGATTATTGCCGACAAACCGCTGCAGCCCGGAAATCAGACTGCCCTCGAAATCGAACAGATCCACAATATGGATCACCAGTGCATTCTTCTCGCCTACTCCGCTTAACAGCTTCAGGAATTCATCCTGATTCACCGATACGGAAGAGGCTTCATTGTAGTTCTTGATCCGGAAGCAGCGCTGGCAAATTACCGGCTCCCGTTCGAAGGCGACCTCCGGGATATAGCCGGGGAGCTCCTTGTCTACGCTCTGTAGCTTAATGCCGCAGCCGCTGCATTTCTCAGGCCGCGCTGTTCCATCGTTCATTGCATTCATTAAGATTTATCCTCCTCTTGCCACAATCCTTGCTTCCGCAGACGGGTCAAGGCAATCTGCTCCACTCTGCGGTTAATTCTTGTTCCTATTCCCTCATCCTTGACCGAGATCGGCAGCACGAGTACCGTGAACAGACCCAGCCGGTTGCCGCCGTATACATCGGTCAGCATCTGGTCGCCGACTACAATCGTCTGCTCCGGTCCCAGCTCCATCAGCTTCATGGCCCGCAGGAACGGGGAATTGCTGGGCTTCTTGGCCTGATGTACAAATTCAATATTCAGCGGGGTGGCAAAACGCGACACCCGGTCCATATTGTTGTTGGATACGATCACAAGCTTGAAGCCCAGCTCCTTCACCTTGGCGAACCAGAGCAGCAGCTCAGGAGTAGCCAGCGGCGCCTTGGCGCCGACCAGCGTATTATCCAGATCCGTAATAATTCCCCGGTAGCCTTGGCGGTACAGCTCCTCCAGAGCGATATCAAATACCGTGTTTACCCGGAGCTTGGGGACTAATCTTTCAAACAATACATTCACCTCATTTTCATACAGGAAACTTGTAACCCGGCTCTATAGGACTGCAAAAATCCCAGGGTCCGGCAGCATTTCATCACCAGTGGGCATTACTTGCCGGACTTCATGCTTTTTCGCAGCCGCAAAGCTTCAGTATACACGCTGTGCCAGTCTTTGTCTTCAATAACCTCAGGGCTGTAATTCGCCCGCTCGAACATCTTCAGCAGCGCAGCAAGACTGCCTGCAGCTTGCGGGCGTTCCACGCTCCACCGTGCCACGGATTCGCGCAGGGTTTCATGCTCTTTCTTCAGCATACCCTTCCTGCGCATATACCTTACCCAGCGCTCCGTTTCTGCGACAACTTTTTGCGCCGGAGTCGGCTGACCGCCGAGACGCATACGGGTAATCAGGAAGCGCAGGCTCAGCCGGCGCTGCCAGATCAGGAATAGGGTCCAGAGCAGGAGTACAGCAGCTGCTCCAGCCACGGCCCAGGTGCCGGGATGGAATCCGGAAGACTTGTCCGTCTGGCCCGCTGCCGCCGGTTCAAGCTCCTCGGGCTCCTCAACCTCTACTTCAGGCTGATCCGGATTATCCTGCTCACTCTGCGTCAGCACCGGAACATCGAAGCCCGGCGTTGCCTCTACAGGAACCCATCCGTAATCGCCGAAATAGATCTCGGCCCAGGAGTGGGCGTCCGCATTGGTAATCGTGTAGTTGTTATTCACATAACCGGCAGCGCCCTGCTGAAGCATTACGCTATCCGGAATCTCGGCCTGCTCCCCGGGAGCATATCCCTTCACCCAGCGGGCCGGTATATCCAGTGACCTCGCCATGGTGACAAGCGCCGTGGAATAGTAGTCACAGTATCCTTCCTTAATCTCAAACAGGAAGCTCTCGACCATGTCCTTGCTTCTGGCCCGTGAGGTATCCGGCTGATTCGTGTAGGGAAAGGTTGCTTGCAGGTATTGCTGCAGCAGGATCGTCTTCTCGTAAGGCGTCTGCGCTCTGTCCGTAATCTCCTTGGCCAGCGCGCTCACCCGCTCGGGATAGTTATCCGGGAGCTGAAGATACTGCGGGTCGATATTCTTGTTCCCATAGAGCTGCTCGAAGGTCTGCTTGCTTAACTCCTGAAGGGGAACGACCGGCACCTCCGAGGTTACCACATAGGTCTGCGGGTAAGCTCTTGTTTTGCCTCCGGGATTCCACAGCAGCTCACTGTCTTCACTCCGCCAGGACAAGCCGGTGCTCTGTTCCTGCCCGTCCACCGAGTCTACCCCCGAGATCGAATAGCCGCCGAACAGAACTGGATAACTGTTCCCTCCGAGCAGCTTGACGGTCTGCTTGAGCGTACGCGTCTCTGTCTTGGAGGCGGCAGCACGTTCCAGCGGCTCGCCCACCTGCACCTCGTTATGCGGTCCCCGGCCGGAGGTATCATCATCTGTCCAGCCTTTGCCCGAATACACGCTGCGGATCTCGCCGCGCATATAGGTGCGCAGATCGGAGGTCACTTGCATGACCGGCGAATAATCGAAGTTGAAGCCCCCACCCAGATTGTCATCATTCAGGCTGTAGCCCGAGGTCGTCCCCTTCGCCGCTGACCCGCCGCTTGCAGCGTCCCCGCTCCCGGAGGAGGGTCTGGACGAGACGGAGTTACCATTCCACTTTTGCCAGGCGGTATAAGGGTCGGTCAAGGTGGGACGCACGCCCGGCATATTCACCCCGGCAAGGATGACCAGTGAGAAAATAATCGCTATATTCAAGGCAACCTTCATCGGATACCTCAGCATATAGGTCCAGCCGCGCGGATAATGCAGCTGGAAATTCCTCAGATGCCGGGTGACCAGCCAGCCCATACCGGCAAAGACCGTCCAGGCTACCTCCTGCCACATTACCGCTGTCGTGAATGAATCCAGCGCGGCGAAGGCCGTGATATTCGCTGCGATGAACATCAGAATCCGCGCCTTGCCGTTCACCCACCAGGCGGACACAAGCAGCAGCGCCCAGGCCCCCAGCGCAAACCAGATGTAAGGAATCATCGATACCGCTATCCCGGGCAGCCGGTCAAGAAATGCCGGCAGCAGAGGATCGGGAATGTAAATCCCGTAGCTGATAATCACGTTGTATACAATAAATACCACTGCCGCGCCTTCCAGCAGCATGCGGTACACTCTTTTAAACGGAAAAATGATTTCAATAGCTGTAACAGCCAGCAGGGTTAGCGCCACAGAAACGGTGGTCTCCTGCAGCCAGAAGGGCACCGTATAGGACACCCACTGCATAGCGATAATGCTCAGCCATAACAGCGTCAGCCCGTGATGCCATGAGGAACGTATCGCCTGAAACCAGTGCTTCATCGGACAGAATCACCTCCAAGTACCGCAGGAAGCTCCTGAAGTGTGCTGATGCTATGTCCGGTAACGCCATGCGAGTGCAGAATATTCTGCCACTCTCCGGCCCGGTATTTCCCGGAAGGATGAAGAACATGAATGTGGGAAGGGGTCATCCCCCGGTTCTCCGCCCAGCGCAGCGTATCCAGTACCGCTCTGCCGCTCTGCGGACTGATCAGTACGAAATACGATCCCTTGGGGAACAGCCGCTGGACACTCTCCAGCCTGTCAATCAGCGGCCCCTTGCCTTCTGCGTTGATGTCTATTAAATACTGAATCATCTTTTGCCGCTCGGCATTGCCTTCCGCCGGACTGAACACCTTATTATGCTTATCCAGACAGCACAGGCCGATGCCGATCCGCTCCCGGATGCCGAAGCCGAGCAGAGAAGCCGTGACCGAGACTGCCAGCTCGAATTGTGCGGAGTTGTAATAGCCGCTGGAGGTTCCGTCCAGCACCAGAATGGTTCTGGGAACGGATTCATGCTCGAATTCCTTCGACTTCCACTCGCCGGTCTTCGCCGTTGCATTCCAGTGAATGCGCGTCAGACGGTCCCCGTAGACATAATCACGGACACCGTTGATCTGCGTGGTCTCGCGCCTGGACTGAAGCAGTGATACCTGCGGCCCCGACAGGCGCGCCTTGCGCTCATACAGCTGCCAGCGCGGCACTACGACGGCCCGGGGCATCACCCGGAATTGGCCTTCTGCCTTGAAGGTCCCCTTATGCTCCATCAGACCGAAGATATCCTCGCTGATAATATCCGTATTCTCAAAAGAATAACGGCCCCGCTCCAGCAGCGGCGTCTGGAACAGCAGCTCGCCCCGTCCGCCCATGTTCGGAATCAGGCTCTCCTCGAACACCCAGGACTCTCCGTTATGGCGCTTCAGAATTTCTCTTACAACCACGTAGGGCAAAGGCAGAAATCCCGGAATGGTCACTTCCAGCTTCACCTTGAGAAAGCCCCCGGCATAGAGCAGATCCGGCTTATCCTGTTCGGAATAGAAGCTGCGTGCGCCTCTGGCCCGCCGGACCCCTTCAAGACCGCCAATGAACAGATACAGAAAAAGAACAGAGACCATGATGAACAGCATGAACGAGGTTTTGCCGCCCTGAAACAGCACGTAGAAGAGTGTAATGACCCAAATCGCCAGAACGCCCGTGAACTTCCTCAGCTGAACCGCAGCGGCAGCCCGCGTAAGTAAGGCCCTCATCTTATTGCCTCATGGTTACAGGCACGTTAATGCTCTGAAGCAGCTTCTGCAGCAGGGAGTCCATGCTGACGTTGTCCAGGCGTGATTCCGGCCGCAGCAGGATCCGGTGTCCCAGTGTATACGGGGTCAGGGTCTTCACATCATCAGGCAGCACATAATCCCGTCCCTGGAGAAAAGCGTAGGCCTTGCAGGCCATCATGAATGATAAGGATGCCCGGGGGCTTGCGCCGAGCAGCACCAGCGGATGCACCCGCGTCTGGCGGACCACATCCAGCAGGTAGTTCAGCACCGGCTCGCTGATGAACACATCGCGGATCTCCTCCTGAATGGCCGCAATCGTCTCCATGCTGGTTACGGGAGCCAGCCTGTCCACCGGTTGGCCCTGCTGATGGGTTAGCAGCAGGTTTTTCTCGGTATCGGCATCGGGGTAGCCCAGGCTGATCCTCAACATGAAGCGGTCCAGCTGAGCTTCCGGAAGGGTATAGGTTCCCTCGAAATCTATCGGATTCTGGGTCGCACAGAGCATGAACGGATGCGGAAGAGGATAGGTCTCTCCATCGACCGTAACATTGCGTTCTTCCATTACCTCAAGCAGTGCGGACTGGGTCTTGGTGGTCGCCCGGTTGATCTCATCGGCCAGCAGGATATTGGTCATCACCGGACCCGGACGGAAGTGGAACATCTCATCACGCGGATGATAGACGGATACGCCGGTAATATCACTCGGAAGAATATCCGGGTTACACTGGATGCGCCGGTATTCGCCGGACATCGACCGGGAGAGCGCGCGGATCAGCTGGGTTTTGCCAGTCCCCGGAACATCCTCAATCAGGACATGTCCGCCTGCTAACAGTGCAGTCAGCAGCAGTTCTATTTCAAAGCTTTTACCGAGAATACAGGATTCCAGATTAGTGCGGACAGCGTTCATAATTTGCGTGGATTCTTGACGTACGGGCATGTATATTAAACCCTCCTATATCAGAATAAGCAGTAATATATACATTTTACATGATAGGAGTACCGAAAGTACATGTTAGGCTGGTGATATCACTGTAAATGCCAAAACAAACAGCACAAATCCCGGATAAGGGAATTGTGCTGCAGTACCTGTCGTACTTGACATTAAACCTTGAATTTGCCGATCTGCTCCTGAAGCTCTTCAGCGATAGTGGACAATGAAGCGGCCGAAGCTGAGATGCCTTCCATTGAAGCCAGCTGCTCCTCGGTAGCAGCCGATACATGCTGTGTTCCCGCCGCTCCATTCTCGGCTGCGACAGATATCTGCTTGATGAAGTTGACCACTTCATCCGTTCCTGCTGACAGCTGCTCTGATCCGGCCGATACTTCCTCAATCTCTCCGGTAACCTGATTGACAGTATTCAGAATATGCTCGAAGGAATTACCGGCGCTGCGGACGGCTTCCAGCCCAGCAGCGACATCCTGTCCGTTCAACGTTACCGCTTCAATCGCTGTGACGGTATCGGATTGGATGGCTTCTACCAGTTCGGTAATCTGCTGGGCTGAGCCGGCGGACTGCTCTGCAAGCTTGCGGACTTCTCCTGCAACCACAGCAAAGCCCCGTCCCTGTTCTCCGGCACGCGCAGCTTCAATGGCAGCATTGAGCGCCAGAAGGTTGGTCTGTCCCGCGATGCCGGTAATGACACTAACGATTTTGCCGATTTCATTGGAACGTTCTCCGAGCGCCGACATCATGCCGCCGAGCTCTGTAACCGACTGATTCACAGCGTTCATCTGTGTCACTGCTTCCTGAATCCGCTGATTCCCTTCGGCAGACTTCTGGGCTGCTCCTTGTGCAGATGCGAAGACAGACTGGGCGCGTACAGCAATCTGTTCTACACCAACGGACATCTCTTCAATAGCCTGCGTAGATTTCCCAACCATATCCACCTGAAGTGCAGCCCCGCTGGCTACTTCCTGCATTGTCTCTGTAATCTGCATAGACGCCTGGCTGCTCTGCTCTGCACTTGCTGTCAGCTCTTCGGAGGAAGTAACTACAAGCTCTGTCGTCGCGTTTACAGCCTGAATGAGGCTCCGGAGATTCTGTACCATTGCATTGAATGCAAGCGAGAGTGTATGCATCTCGTCCCTGCTCTTCACGGTTACCGGTTCACCGGTCAGGTCCCCGCCAGCGATACGTTCCGCAGCACGGCTGATTCTCAGCACCGGACGCGAGATGGAGTTCGACAGCAGGATCGAGATCACAATCGCAACCAGGATCGCGGCAGCGCTGAAGACAATGATCATCCGCTGTCCTGAAACGTAATTCGCCACCGCTTCATCGTTCATCAAGGCGGCTCCGCTGTTATTAAGTTCAATCAGCTTCATAATAGTGTTATTCGCGTTATACCACAGCCCATAGGATTCTTTGTGCAGCATATTGGCCTTGCCATAGTCCTTGGCCTCTCCGGCACTAATAATCTCCGGCAGCTTGGCCAGATAGGACGCATATTGTTCAGTAAAGCCCTTGTAGATTTCCCTCTCCTCATCGGAGCTGATCAGGGCTTCATAGACCTTAAGTCCGTCGTCCACCTTCTTAAGCACATCATTATAATCGGCTTGAACCTTGTCTCTTTGCGCAGTATTCTGCTCCAGCACCAGATTCAGCGCAAGGCGTTCAACATCCGAGACATCTCCATTCAGCGTACCAAGAATCGTGACACTGGGCATCCAGTGTGAGTCGATGTCTTTCGCTGTTTCTCCAAGCTTGTTCAGGCTGAGCAGAGAAGCAGTGCTACTGACAAACAGCAGTGCTACGACAACAAAAAAAGCAAGCAGCATCTTCAATCGTATATTTATTTTCATCTCTACGCTTCCCCCGTTAACTTATGTATTCTCTTGATTGCACAAGCATACATCTATATCGACAAAAGCTGACATTTCGTTAATATTTCGATTATATATTTTTTATTTATTCAAATTACTGTTAAGACCCAAAAACAAGCATAAACGGATGCCTCCTTTATAGGGACGACATCCGTTTATAAAAGACCGCCAGAAGAGGAAGCGGTCCCGAATATACTTATCTATGCTGCGCTACCCCTTCGGCCGGACCACCAGCGCAGCCAGGAAAGAGAAGACAATCGCCGAGGAAATCCCGGCGCTGGTCACATCGAAGATCCCGGTGACGACACCGACCCAGCCATCGCGCTCCAGCTCAGTCAGCGCGCCGTGGACCAGGGAATTCCCGAAGCTGGTAATGGGTACGCTGGCCCCGGCTCCGGCGAATTTCACGAGCGGATCGTAGATGCCAAAAGCATCGGCAGCCGCTCCAAGCACCACCAGCGTACTCATGGTATGGGCCGGAGTCAGCTTCAGCACATCGAACATCAGCTGGCCGATCACGCATATCGCTCCTCCGACCAGAAAAGCCCATAAATAAATCATGCTCCCTCACCTCCGATCTCCAGGGCTACCGCATGGGCTACGCACGGAATACTCTCCCCTTGCTGATAAGACAGCGGCGAGAGCAGCGCTCCAGTCGCCACGATTAATACCCGTTTCAACTCACCCTTCTTCATCCGGCCGATAATATGCCCGTAGGTTACTGTGGCCGAGCAGCCCGCGCCGCTTCCCCCGGCAATGACATACTTCTGCTTGTCCAGGTCGTACATCATGAGGCCGCAGTCATTGAAGACCGTCTGCTCCATTGGGATGCCTTCCTTGGCCAGCAGATCCTTGGCAATCGGCAAGCCGACGGAAGCCAGATCGCCCGTAACAATCAGATCATAGTGACTAGGCGACAGCCCCGTATCGCGGAAATGTGCCGTGATGGTATCGGCGGCTGCAGGGGCCATGGCCGTTCCCATATTGAACGGATCTTTCAGCCCCAGGTCCATGATGCGCCCAAGCGTTGCGTACACCACAAGCGGCCCTTGAACCGTCCCATCGTTCACTCCTACCACTGCGCAGCCGGAGCCTGTAACGGTATATTGGGCGGTGGGCGGCTTCTGCGAGCCATACTCTGTCGGGTAGCGGAACTGCTTCTCAACTGTACAGTTATGGCTGGATGTGCCGGCCAGCGCGTACTTGCCGCCGCCGGAATCCACAATCATGGAGGCGATCGCCAGGCTCTCCATCGAGGTGGAGCAGGCACCGAACACTCCCAAGTAAGGCACGCCGAGCTTCCGCGCGGCGAAGGAGCTGCTGATGATCTGATTCATCAGATCCCCGCCGACGAAGAACTCCAGCTTCTCCTGCTCCAGATTCGCATTCATCAGGGCGAGCTTGGCGGCTTTTTCGAACAGGGCGCGCTCTGCCTTCTCCCATGTCTTCTCGCCCATCTCCAGCGAATCATAGACGAAGTCGAAGCTTGAGGCCAGCGGCCCTTCTCCCTCTTCAGGCCCCACTACAGCGGATGTCCCAAGGATCACCGGACGGTTCGTAAATTCCCAGGTCTGACTGCCGAGCTGCTTCATCGTTTAATGCGCACCTCCCCAGCCCATAACGGCATACACTACACCCACGATAAAAGCGGCAACGACACCGAACACAATAACCGACCCGGCCAGCTTGAACATGTTCCCGCCCACGCCCAGTACCAGCCCTTCAGCCCTGTGCTCCAGTGCGGCAGAGCACATGCTGTTGGCGAATCCTGTGACGGGCACCGCTGTGCCTGCACCGCACCACTGGGCGAGCTTGTCATATACCCCGAAGCTGGTCAGAATGACGGAGAGCAGAATCAGAATGGCCACGGTCGGACTTGCCGCCTCTCTTGAGGTCATATCGAATATCGCCATGAATGCTTCCTGGATGCCTTGTCCCAGCACACAGATGAGTCCCCCGGAGAGGAAGGCGCGTATACAATTTTTGAATACAGGACGAGAAGGCACGTAAGGCTTGGCCAATTCCTGATAAGCCTTCGGGGTCAGACCGTCAAGGTTCAGCTTGACGCCTGACTTTTTTGTTTTTGCCGGCAATGCAGACACCCCCTGAACTGTTGGATACGAAAGGGAACGGGCAGCGGGTAAGCTGTAGTCCCGTTCCTTCGTGCTATGCGGAATTAAGTTTTCCTTATTGTTCACTTCAGGCGGCCCCGTTATGTCCCTCCTGCTCAGGAAAAATAAAACAGCACAACAATCAGCAGCAGAAACAGCACCAGAATCAGCACTGCCTCATTCTCCCGCCCGTACCGGCGGCGGTACCGCCTGGGCAAGCCCTGCCTGCGGACCGGCACTTTCCGGAAACCGCTCCGGCTGCCTGCCTGGGCTACGCTCCCCGAGAGCCACATTCTCCTCGCTTCCTTTCTCCGGCCCCTGCCTGCAGAGCCCTTACCGTATAGTATTCGCACAATGAGCCTCTGTGTTCATTTGCCCTTCCAGCATGGACAAGAGGCGCAACAATGTTCATACTAGATGACATAAAGGAGCGATATATGTATGAATACAGACACACTTGAATTATTTAAGACATTGACTGAATTCCCCTCAGCCTCCGGCTTCGAGCGCGAACTGCGCGCTTATGTCAAAGAGGCAATGACGCCTTATACGGACGAATTTGTACAGGACCGACTGGGCAGCCTGTTCGGCGTGATGCGCGGTGAAGTAAGCGGTCCCAAGATTATGGTGGCCGGCCATTTCGATGAGGTAGGCTTCATGGTTACCGGCATTACAGACAACGGGATGATCCGCTTCACACCGCTGGGCGGATGGCTGGCTTCGGCCGTGGCCTCACAGCGCCTGCAGATTATTACGCCGAAGGGTACGCTGAACGGCGTGGTCGGCAGTACACCTATCCATCTGCTGAGCGCGGATGAACGCGGCAAGGCCGGGGAGATCAGCAAGATGTACATCGATATCGGCGCAGACAGCCGGGAAGAGGCGCAGAGCTTCGGTGTAGCTCCGGGACAGCAGGTCGTGCCGGTCTGCCCGTTCACACCGCTGGCCAATCCGAAGAAGATTATGGCCAAGGCCTGGGACAACCGCTACGGTGTCGGCCTGGCTATTGAATTAATGAAGGAACTGCACGGACAAGCCTTGCCGAATACGCTCTACTGCGGCGCTACCGTTCAGGAAGAGGTCGGGCTGCGCGGTGCCCGGACGGCTGCCAATCTGCTGCAGCCGGATATTTTCTTCGGGCTGGATGCCAGCGCCGCTGCCGATATGACCGGCGACCGCCAGGCCTTCGGCCATCTGGGCCAGGGCGCGCTGCTGCGTATTTTTGACCCGACGATGATTACCCACCGGGGACTGATTGAATATGTGCAGGATACGGCTGATACCCATAAGATCAAATACCAGTATTTCGTCTCCCAGGGAGGAACGGATGCGGGTCAGGTGCATCTCAGCGGAATCGGTATTCCTTCAGCGGTGATCGGGATTTGCTCCCGTTACATCCACACGGCAACCTCGATCATCCACAGTGATGATTATGCGGCAGCCAAAGAGCTGCTGATTAAGCTGGTACAAGGACTGGACCGCACGACACTGCAGACGATTCTGGAGAAAAGCTAATAGCCTCCCCACAAAGTGGGGCTTTAGCTCCGAAGCTTATTCAAGTACTTAGCGGGGACCCCAGAACATATAAAGTCTTATCTTTCAAGCGAAAAACCGTATTGCCACTCTTTTAAGAGTCACAGACTAACGCAAACAGCCGCAGGGATAAGCTTATAGGCTTTCCCTGCGGCTGTATTTTTATGTTGTTAGCTCATATGTCCTTAGCTCAGCTTCGCGTATTGCTCCATCGCCGACTGATGAATAGGGTGATCCGCAGCAAGACCCGTATACTTCGTCAGCGCTGCTTCTGCTCCAAGCTCCGCGATTGCGGCCCCCAGCTCCACCGCTTCGGGGTCATCGCCTGCCTTGAACAGCAGCGCACCGGCCATGGAACGTGTCAACGCCGTGTAGCTCAGCCCTCTGTCATACGCCTGCGTTGCAGGGGATACCAGACGGTCATTTGGCGACAGCTTGCGCAGCGGCGAACGGCCTACACGGGACACCTCATCGGTCAGCGCCGGATTGTGGAAGCGCTCCAGGATTTTATCGATATACTTACTGTGCTCTACTTCATCGAAGCCATGCTTCTGGACCAGCACCGCGCCGGTCTCCTCAAGTACCTCACGAACCTTCGCCGTTAACGCCTCATCCGCCATAGCCTGCTGTATGGTCTCGTAGCCCTGCAGATAGCCCAGGTACGCCGCAGAGCAGTGCCCCGTGTTCACAGTGAAGAGCTTGCGTTCAATATACGGCTCCAGATTCTCTACATAATGCACACCTTCAACCGGCGTATAGCCCGGGATCATCTGCGAGGCGTCCACCACCCATTCATAGAACGGCTCAACGACCACCTTCAGAATATCCTCATGCTGCTGGAGCGGAACGATCCGGTCCACTGCCGCGTTAGGAAAAGCAACCGAAGATTCAGCCTTCTCACGTGCAGCTTCATCGAGCTTCGCGTACACCAGCTCCTTGAGCTGTGCACTGCCGCCAATCGCATTCTCGCAGGCAATGACATGCAGCGGTGCGGAGGAGACAGCTACTCTCCGGCGGATGCCGTCCGCCACCGTTCCCGCAATGTGCTTCAGAATGGACACGCCGACCGCGGTTGTAACCAGATCGGCTTCAGCAATGGCGGCCGCCACTTCATCCGCATGCGTGACACTGCTAAGAGCCGTTACATTCTTCACGATGACCGTTTCCTGACCGTCGCTGGCCAGCGTGACCGGATACTCGCCGCGTTCCTTGAGCTGGGTAACAAAGGCCTCATTCACATCCACAAAAGTTACTTCATAGCCCGCCTGCGACAGCAGCAGCCCGATGAAGCCCCTGCCGATATTGCCCGCGCCGAAATGGACCGCCTTCATTACTCCAGTCCCCCTTCGAAGATTGCAATAACATCAGCAGCCGTAGGGGCGTTCATTACGCGGTCAATAGCATCATCCTCGGTGAAAATCATCGCCACGTTCGTCAGAACCTCCATATGCCCGTCACCTGCGGCTGCAATGCCGATGACTACAAACGCCGGCTCATCGCCGCCGAAATCCACCCCGTCCGGAAAGCGGATGATAGACAACCCAGTTGACTTGATAAAAGGCCGCGCTTCTTTGGTACCATGCGGAATAGCCAATCCGCCGCCCATATAAGTGGACACCACTTCCTCGCGCTCCAGCATCTTGGGAACATATTCCTCCGTTACATGCCCTGCATCGACCAGCAGCTTGCCCGCCATCTTGATGGCTTCGTATTTATCGTTTGCCGCACCGTGCATAATCACTTTATTTTCTGACAGTATACTCATATGGTTTCTCCCGCTTTCAACTTTTATTTTGGAAAAAATGAAGCAGCTCCGAGGACAAATACCCCCGGATCTCTGACTCTGAACGTTCTTCAAGCAATTGAACCAGCTCGGAATTCAGCAGCAGGGCGCTGATCTCGCTGAGCACCTCCAGGCTCTCCTTGGAGAGTCTGCGCGGAGCCAGCATGAGCAGAATGACTCTGACCTCTGTATCCCCCTCCAGAATTACGGGCTGATCGAGCCGGTACAGGGTCAGCGAGGACAGGTGAATATGGCTGCTTCTGGTATGGAACAGCGCCAATGCGGTATCCGGGATCACCTGGCTGGTCATCCGCTCCCGTTCGAGCAGACGCTCCAACACAATACCGGCATCCCCGACCACGCCGTTTCCATTCAGTGTCTCCAGCATCTCCACTATCGTCGCTGACAGATCCATCCCCTTATTATCAATCGGATGGAAGCGGAACCGCTCCAGCAAGCTGACGATCTCATCCAGAATGCCCTTGTAGCTCCTGAGCCGTTCAAGCGAGGCTTCTTCCCTTGCCGCATGTTCCGGTTCACCGGACATCCCCTTCCCTCGTTCCCGCAGGGTAGTATTCTGGATGTAATTCAGCAGCTTCTCAATCTCCTCCGCTGTGAGCAGGGGGCTGATCTTGATGTAACGCTCCTTATCAATCGGCAGATCAATGGTAGATATAATCAGATCGTAATCTTCATCCGGCAGGCGCGCCGCTTCATACCAGGAGATGTTGCCGAGAATCTCAATCTGTGGCATTTCCTTGGTCAGCCGGGTGGCTAGCAGACGGGAGGAGCTGAGACCGCTGGCACAGACCAGAATGGCTCTTACGTTGCGCCTTAGCTGGTTCAGCCGCTCTGCGGAAGCTCCGAAATGCATGACCAGAAATCCGATCTCTTCATCCGGAATCGCAAGTTCCAGCTGCATATCCTCCACGGCTGCGCGGATGATGTTGAACAAATATTCGTAATCCCTGCGGATCGGGCCGAGCAGCGGGTTGCGGATGCGTGTGCCTTCCCGGATCCGCTTCAGCGCCGGATCAATATGCTCCAGCAGCCCCTCGCGCAGAGTACGGTCACTCTGGAAGGGCAGCCCTGTCCGCTTGACCACACTCTCCGTCAGCTTATAGACAATCTCCATTAATTCAATATCGCCATAGGCGTAGCCCGACGAGGAGAAGGAATCCTGGACCCGGTCGAACAGCCCGGCGATATACAGAATCTCTACCCGGGGGATTTTCAGCTTAAGCACCTCAGCGAGCTGCCCCACAAATCGCTCGGCTCCGGCAATGTTCCGGTGATCGGACACCCTGGAATAGCCCGCTTCCGCCCCGCTGTCGATGCTTCGGCTAAGCTCAATCCGCCGGGTAGTGACAGCAAGGGCCAGGAGCATCTCCATATAGACAATTTCGGGCAGCTCCGCAGTCCATTTCCATTCCATATCCCACAGCGTATTCTCTACTTCCATAAGGTTGGATTGTCCAACTGTAGTTAATAGAACACGAAAAGCCGGATTGCTCTCAGCCACAGAACCATGGCCAACCAGATCAGACAAATCCAGATGCTCTGCGGCTAACCGTCCAATCGCCCGGCGCTTGTCGATCTCGCTGCCGGTGATTTCTACGCCGTAGCCTCGTCTACGAACCAGCTCCAGGCCGAACTTACGGACCCATTGCTCCAGTTCATCCAGATCGTAGCTAATAGAAGCAACTGTAACCTTGAGGGAATGCGCAAGTGTGAACAGCTTCACCGGCTCCTCTGCCTCCAGCAGCACGCAGAGCTCGAATACCTTGCGGTCTTCGCCGGAATAATCCGCCGGCTTCTCTTCCCGCAGGAATAGGCGCAGCTCCGCAAGACCGGCCTCCGGGCCGCTCAACTGGATGCCTTTGCCTGATTTTTTGATCAGATCAAGACCAAAGTCCTCAAGCGCGGACTCTATATCCTCCATCTCCCGGTGTACGGTTCTTACGCTTACCCCGGTAGCCTCGGCAA
Source organism: Paenibacillus sp. FSL R7-0333 (assembly GCF_038000365.1). NCBI lineage: Bacteria > Bacillati > Bacillota > Bacilli > Caryophanales > Paenibacillaceae > Paenibacillus > Paenibacillus sp. FSL R7-0333. The sequence goes on along the minus strand of NZ_JBBOBZ010000001.1, from coordinate 1,554,219 downwards.
TTTTTACAGCGGTAATCTCTCCGCTTGCTTCAAGCAGAAGCCACAGGATCTGGCGCTGTCTGGCGGTAATTTTCGTCATTTCCGCTAACCCTCCGCCTTGCATCAAGTACAAACGGATATGCCGTCCTATAAGGGACGGCATCCGTTTCAGCGAGAACTATATACTTAGATTTTACACTTGTGCCTCTTACTTCAAACGTTCTACGAGCTCATCATATTTCGGGCTCTTCAGGAAGTTATCGATCGAGATATGCTCTGCCTGCGGATTGCTGGCAATCGCCCGGTCGGTAAGAGTTTTCTGGGTGACCACGATATCCGCATCCGCCGGAATTTCACTGACCGCAGAGTTCGTAACGGTGACATTCACCCCTGCATTTTGCAGCTTCTTTCTCAGGACCGAAGCGCCCATGGCACTGGATCCCATCCCTGCATCACAAGCGAAGACGATTTTGTTCACATTGGCTTTGCTGCGGACATTGGAAGCTACAGCTGTAGTTGCGGCGGTCTGTGCTGCTGTACCGGCCGACTTCATGTCTCTCATTCTGGCTTCTGCCGCTTCCAGATCCATCTCCTCTTCATCATTACTCTTGGAAGATCTCAGAAGCACAGCTGCAATCAGGAACGATACGATGGTAGCCACGACAACCCCTGCAATCATCGGAAGATATCCGCCCTTAGGCGTCATTGCGAAATAGGCAAAGATACTGCCTGGTGAAGGCGAAGCTACCAGACCGGCGCCCAGCATCTGGAAGGTGAATGTACCGGACATTCCGCCGCCGATGACCGCCAGAATCAGACGAGGGTTCATGAGGATGTAAGGGAAGTAGATCTCATGAATCCCGCCCAGGAAGTGAATGATAATAGCGCCCGGTGCAGAGGATTTGGCAGAGCCTTTGCCCGCCAGCCAGTATGCAAGCAGGATACCCAGACCAGGACCCGGATTCGATTCAAGCATGAACAGGATGGATTTGCCGATTCTCTGGGACTCTTCAAGCGCAATCGGTCCCAGTACCCCGTGGTTAATTGCATTGTTCAGGAACAATACCTTGGCCGGCTCAATGATGATATTGATGAGCGGCAGCAGGTTATGGTTCACCAGGAACTCCACGCCATTCGAGAGGATATTGGTCAAGCCTTGAACCAGCGGTCCAACGCCCTTTAAGGCTCCCAGAGTCAGCGCACCACCGATGATGCCCAGCGAGAAGTTGTTGACCAGCATTTCGAACCCGGCTCTGATTTTGCCGTCCACAGCTCTGTCGAACTGCTTCAGCACCCAGGCAGCCAGCGGACCGACAATCATCGCACCCAGGAACATTGGAATCGTCGAGCCGACGATAACCCCCATGGTGACCAGCGCGCCGATGACAGCACCGCGTTTGCCGTGAACCATCTGTCCGCCGGTGTACCCGATCAAGAGAGGAAGCAGGTAGTTAATGATTGGGCCTACTAGAGCTGCAAGGCTCTCATTGGGATACCAGCCCGTTGGAATGAATAATGCTGTAATTAATCCCCAAGCGATAAAAGCGCCGATATTCGGCATAACCATACCGCTGAGCATACGTCCGAATTGTTGAACCTTCACCCTTGCACCGCCGGATGAAGCTTGTTTCGTTGCCGTTGTGGCCATTTAAGATGCCCCCTTATTGTAATGAACGGGAACCTTCCGCACCGCATACTGAAAGGTGTTTTCCCTTTGAACACATCGTAAATCAAAGCGCTTTCTTTGTCACCAAATTGAAAACACGGTTTCGGCATGAACATTGTTGACAACATTTAAGAGCTCCTGCCAAGGGGCTTAAGTCCAGTATCCGCCTTGCTTCCAACGGCCTACAAGCTTCTCCATAGGTTGCACAAATTCCCGTATAATATCATTTAAGGCTTGGGTAGTGTAAAGAATAGAATCAACCTGCGGATGGATAATGTAAGAACTTAGGGGTGTAGCTCATACAGCTATATTTGCCCGCTGTCGGGGGCATGCGGAGAATTCAGGGGCACTTGTGCTCCTCATTTACACCTTTGGTCCACTTTCTGGGAATTCAGGAGCATTAGTACTCCTCATTGGCTCCCTCGGCCCTCATTCGAGGAATTCAGGGGTATTAGTGCTCCTCATTGGCTCCCTCGGCCCACTTTCTGCAAATTCAGGAGCATTAGTGCCCCTCATTTACAGCCTGTAGGCGGTATCCGACCCCGCACCTTTGCGTCAGACATTGTATTCGGTTTTCCGCATACATTTGGCTCACACACCTTCATGTCGCGTATTGTATTCGGTTTTCCACATACATTTGGCTCACGTACCTTAGCAGCTTCCATATTACTGTTTCCCAGACAACAAAAAAGCCGCCCCCTCACCGGAGACAGCTATGCCATGCAACAGCGGTTAAGCTATGATTAAATCATGTCCAGCGGAACCTTCCACGACGGCTGGGGAAAAGCATCGTCGAGCTGCCACAACTCTTCGTCTGAAAGCACAAGCTTCGCGGCAGCGGCATTCTCATTCACATGTTCGCGGGTGGCGGCTTTGGGGATAGCCAGGATATCCTCGTCCCGGATACTCCAGGCCAGCAGAACCTGCAGCGGAGTGACCTCATGATTCCGGGCAATCTGCTGCACAGCTTCATTCTCAGTCAGCCCTTTTCTCAGCGTGCCTGCCTGGGCCAGCGGAGAATAGGCCATGACAGGAATCTTATGTCCTCTCAGCCAGGGCAGCAGATCATGCTCGATCCCTCTTGAGCCCAGATGGTAGAGCACTTGATTGACTGCGCAGTGATTGCCACCGGGAATACTCAGCAGCTCCTGCATATCTGCCGTATCCAGATTGGATACGCCCCAGCGGGCGATTTTGCCCGAAGCAACCAGTGCCTCCATCCCCTCCACGGTCTCTTCCAGAGGAATGTTGCCGCGCCAATGCAGCAGGTACAGGTCCAGATGGTCCGTGCCGAGCCGCTTCAGACTGGCTTCGCAGCTGCTAATCAGCTTAGTCCCGCCCGCATTATGCGGATAGACCTTGGAGACCAGAAATACGCTGTCGCGGATTCCCCGCAGCGCTTCACCAACCAACTCCTCGGAGCGGCCGTCCCCGTACATCTCAGCCGTATCAATCAGATTCATCCCCAGCTCTACACCCTGGCGAAGCGCAGCAATCTCTTCTGCCCGCTTCCCCGGCTGGTCGCCAATCCGCCACGTTCCCTGCCCCAGTCTGGGCAGCACGGCTCCGTCCTTCAGGCGGATATTCTCAGATACAGGTCTGCTCATATGTGATAAGTCTCCTTATAAGAATAATGTTCTTACTTACTATACTTACCATATCCAGGGCAACGAAACATCCGTTAAGTGTCCAACTCAGTAACGTTTCAGCGGAATTCTCAGCCGATCAGCTTCAGGCCGGCTACGGCTCCCAGAATCACTACAATGCAGACAATCCGCTTCACATCCCTTGCTTCACCGTAGAACAACATGCCCATAATCGCTGCCCCTGACGCTCCAATCCCTGTCCAGATCGCATATGCAATCCCCATCGGCAGACTCTCCATCGCCAGAGACAGCAGCAGGAAGCTTGCCCCGAAGCCTAGAACCAGCAGGCAGACAGACTGCCAGTTGCGGTCCTTGTGCAGCTTGCCAATCATGGCGACCCCGAACATTTCACATATACCAGCGGCAATCAGCATCACCCATGCCATATCAGTTCAGCTCCTTTGTCTGTTCAGATTCAGCCTGAGCCGGGGTAACCAGCTTCAGTCCGACGACCCCGGCCAGCAGCAGGCCAATCAACAACAGCTTCAACGGCCGCAGCGGTTCACCGAATAGAACTCCTCCCGCCAGAACGGTACCCGCGGTTCCAAGTCCGACAAATACAGCATAGACCGTCCCGACCGGCAGCCTGCCGCTGGCCCAGATGAGGGCGTAGAAGCTGATCACGATAGCCGCTACAGTAACCGCCCATTCCCATGGAGCGGAGGCGTGCTTCAGCCCGATGACCCATACCACTTCAAAGCAAGCAGCGCCTGCAATCATGATCCAGCTCTTAGTGCTCTTCTTCATTTCTCCTGCCTCCTATTTCATAAAATAAGCCCGGAAGGTTATCGTCATTATTGACGATACCTCCCGGGCTTTTGTCCCTCCGTGTATACACGGATTGGCTTCATCCGTGTGTTCTCCCTCGGACCAGGCCAGCGGTGTGTACCTGCTGCGGAACCCTAGAGAACTATTAACTGCTTATGAACTTACAACGTATGTTAGCAAATTACGTTGCCAAAAGCAACTCTGTATCTCTTACTCCTGTCCGGCCAGCCTGTTCAGCTCCTGTAGATCCGCTTCCAGATCCGCCTCGGTATACTTGCCCTGACCGAAGCCGATCATGGCGCGCAGCGGCATGTATTTCATCATGGCCAGCAGCATCTCCGGATTGTCGCCAAGCACATCCTCCAGCCCGAACACGCTGCTGAAGCTCTTCGCCTTCTCCTCCGTCAGCGGATTGGCAAGCAGGTCACCGACGGTGGTGTTGCGGTGGAACCGGGCGGGCAGCTTCACGGTGGATTCTACCTCAAGCTCCGTGCTCAGGCGGATATCGCGTGACGAAGCTCCAACAGATATCTTGAACATCCCGCTCTCTACATGCCAGTCAGCCAGCTTCACATTGTAGTAGGCAAAGGAACGCTTATCCAAAGTGAAGGTTACGATGCGTTCTTCCCCAGGCTGCAGCTCAATCTTGCCGAAGCCCTTCAACTCCTGCAGAGGACGGATCACACGGCTCTCCACATCACTGACATAGAGCTGTACGACTTCCTTGCCCGCTCTGCTGCCGGTGTTCTTGACAGTGACCGATACCTGAACGGTATCTGTGTCCTGAATGCGGGTCTGATCTAGCAGCAGGCGACTGTACTCGAATTCCGTGTAGCTAAGGCCGTAGCCGAAGGGGAACAGCGGCTCGATTTCTTTTTTGTCATAATAACGGTAGCCTACGAACAAGCCTTCCTTGTACTCCACCGTATCGCCTTCACCGGGGAAGTTCAGGAATGACGGATTGTCGCTCAGCTTCATAGGGAAGGTCTCCGCCAGCTTACCGCTCGGGGTCACTTCGCCGAACAACAGATCCGCAACCGCACCGCCAAAAGCCTGACCGCCCAGGTAGCCTTCAAGCACCGCCTTCGCCCTATGCAGCCAAGGCATCTCGACCGGCGCGCCGTTGCTCAGCACTACAATAATTTCGCTCTGAACCTCGGCCACCGCTTCAATCAGCGCCTTATGGCTCGCAGGAAGCAGCAGATGGCTACGGTCATAGCCCTCCGATTCGTAGCGGTCAGGCAGACCAAGGAACAGCACAGCTGCATCCGCCTTAGCTGCTGTATCACAGGCTTCGCGCAGCAGATCAGCATTGATGTCATCGCTCTCCAGCTCATAGCCCTGTGCGTACAGGAAGCTGGCCGCATCCCCGGCAACAGCTTGCAATTCGACGAAGGCATCATCCATCCGGGATGGATTCACATGCGAGCTGCCCCCGCCCTGATACCGCGGCTGCTTGGCGAATTCACCGATCACGGCGATCCGGCCGCTCTTCACGAGGGGCAGAATCCCGCCTTCGTTCTTCAGCAGCACCATACTCTCCCGGGCCACTTCGCGTGCAAGGTGATGATGCTTATCTGCATTGAAGACCGCTTGCGGGTTGCGGTTTTCGACACTTTTGAAGATAAAGGCCAGCATCCGCTCTACAGCGAGATCCAGCGTCTCCATAGCCAATTCACCGCTCTTCACAGCCGCTACAATCTTGGCGTCTCCGATTCCAGCGCTTGACGGCATTTCCAGCTCAAGCCCTGCTGCCAGTGCCTTTACCCGCTCATTGACAGCTCCCCAGTCGGACACGACGAAGCCTTCGAAGCCCCATTCCTCACGCAGCACCTTGGTCAGCAGCTCATAGCTCTCGGAAGCATACTCTCCGTTCACCTGATTATACGAGCACATCACACTCCACGGCTGGCTCTGCTTCACCGTGCCCTCGAAGCTGGCGAGGTAGATCTCGCGGAGCGTCCGCTCATCAATAACCGCATCCACTGACATGCGGCGGTGTTCCTGGTTATTGGCAGCATAATGCTTCAGCGACGTCCCCACTCCCTGGCTCTGCACACCCTTCACATGATTTGCAGCCATCTCTGAGGCCAGGAACGGGTCCTCCGAGAAATATTCAAAGTTCCGCCCATTCAGCGGAGAACGCTTAATATTATTGCCTGGTCCGAGCAGAACGGCGACATTCTCCACCTGGCATTCCGTTCCCAGCGCCTCGCCCACCCTGAAGATCAGATCACGGTCCCACGAGGAGGCAAGTCCGGCTGCTGACGGAAAACAGGTTGCCGGTACACTGTTATTCAATCCAAGATGGTCTGCGTCACCCTGCTGCTTGCGGAGACCGTGGGGACCGTCTGTTACCATCACTGAGGGGATACCCAGACGTTCAATGCCTTTGGTGTTCCAGAAATCCAGCCCGGAGCAGAGTCCGGCCTTCTCTTCCAGTGTCATTTGCGAAATGAGCTTTTGAAGCTCTGTTACGTCCTTTGCCATTATATAGCCTCCTATGAATACGGTTTCTTGACTCCATTCTATACGACTGTTCCGGCCAATTATGGTACTCTCATTCGATTTTTGGTATTCTAAGTAGACAAAAGAGGGGGCGGCCTATGGTGAAGGGTATCGGGAATGACGAAGGTATACAGTACATCTGCAAGCTGATCTACGAAGCTTACCGGGTCCCGGTCTTGTGGGTTGATGAAGCGGCTGCGCCCCGTCTAGCCCTGGGACCGGCTGCACTAAACCGCCCTTCCGTTCAGGGAACGGGCGGCCTGCCGGTTGAGGTGATGGAGCTAGTGCGTGCGGACCCCAGCGCGGAAGCCGCCGCACCCGCGTTACCGCGTCTGTACGCGACTGGCTTTCTGGAGAATTTCATTATTCTCCAGCTTCCCGGCGCTGACGGTGCCATCGTCACCGGTCCGGCACTGAACGCACCTGTTACCGGTGATAATGCAGCCAGCCTGCTGCGCGACCACAACATCCCGCCCGGGCAGCAGGCAAGCTGGCTAGAGTATTACGGCAACCTGCCTATAATTAGCCGGAGGCGCTGGTATCATGCGGCGCTGCTGCTCTACACGCTTGTCACCGGGCAGGCATTATCCGTAACGGAGCTGCTGCTGGCGGCGGGTACGCTGGCGGAACCGCTGCATCCGGCTGACGACAGCCCGGATCTGGACTTGTCCTACCGCCGCGAGCATACATGGCTGCACCATGACCCGATGCAGGAACGCGAAATGTTCCGCTACATTACCAATGGGGACAAGGCGGGGCTGCTGCGGACCCATGCTTCTTTTGCCGAAGAGAGCTACGGAAGGTTGTCCCGCAAAAGCCAGCTGCGCAGCAAAAAAAATCTGGCTGTCTCCTCTATCACGCTGGCCACACGCGCGGCGATTGAAGGCGGGCTGTTCTGGGAGATTGCCTATACGCTAAGCGACTTCCATATCCAGTATATCGAGGAGCTCCGCGATATTCCGGCGGTGGACCGTGCTATGCTGGCCGCGCTTTGTGACTTTGCCGATCAGGTAGAGGGCAGCCGCAGCGCAAGACATTCCCGCATCTCCGACCGGTGCCGGAATTATATTTACAATCATCTGTATGAGGAGTTGCCACTCGGCAGGCTGGCTGAATACGCCGGAATGAGCGCCAGTTATCTGTCCCAGCTGTTCAAAAAAGAAACCGGCACCGCCATCAGCGACTATATCCAGCAGCAGCGGGTCGAAGAAGCCAAGCGTCTGATCCAGCAGCCCGGTTTCACGCTATCGGATATTGCTACCCGTCTTCATTTTAACGACCAGAGCTATTTCACCAAGGTATTCAAGAAGTATACCGGCCTCACCCCGAGACAATTCAAGCAGCACTCCAAGTAGTTTCCAGAATTATGGTATGATTCTGCTATGAGGGCAATCCTACATTTGGTTAAAGGAGAGGTTCTGCATGGTTGGAAGCTTAATATTCGTAGTAGCAGTTATATTCGTTGCGGTGATGGCTATTAATCGAAGCAATCGGAATGCCCGGTACAAAAATTACGGCAATAGAACCCGCTCTCACGCGGGAGATCATTATTTCATCGCAGGTACGGGAGCCGATGCGGGCAGCTTCAACGAAGACAGCCGCCACAAAATTCATCCGGGCACGGACGGGCACAGCGGTGCCAGCCATCATCATGGCCACCACCACGGGAATCATGCCCATGATCATAATCACGGCAGCCAAGGGGGCTGGGACAGCGGCGGTCACAGCAGCCATGGAGGCGGTGATTCCGGCGGTGGTGGAGATTCTGGTGGCGGTGGCGGAGACTGACGGATAAAATCATGGAGCCTCTCAGACTGCCGGGAAGCGGCAGCCTGGGAGGCTTCTGTGGTGAAATGGATTACGGGGAACGCTTGCTGCGTCTGAATGGGCTACTCTTTAACGCTTCCGCCATGGAACACACATTCATACACTTTCGTCTCTCCAGTCCAAATCTCCTCCACCCCGCTGAACCAGGAGAAATCTCCGGTTACGGAGCATTTATAGCTGTGCTGACCCTCCGAATAATGCTCCGGTCCACGAAAGGGCTTCTCTTCCGGGACCCGGAGCAGAGCAGCCTTCAGAAAATCAGGGTTGAAGCCTGCTGCGGTTACTCTCCCTATGTAATTCATCGCCCAGAACGGCTTGTCATCCTCCCACAAAGCTTCTTGTCCGGCAAACTTCTCTGCGCCCAGGTAGGTATCTATGTACTTCAGGTTCCCGCGCATGAACTCCAAATCATGAGAGGCTGGCCGTGAGGATTGTCCCTGCGGACCTTTTCCTGCATAAGTAGCTTTCTTGGCTTCAATCAGAAACTGAATTTGCTCCAACATAATAATCATCCTCCAGAAATTTATCTCCGTTATAATAGAACATATGTTCCGATTTAACAGTGACTAATCTCATAAGAGCAAAATCTTCGTGAACAGGGAACGTAACGTAAGTAGTAAAGAGCGGCGCTCAACATCTAAAACCAGTTAGTCTTAGTACTTCTCCCGAAATCAGGTGCACCTATGCCCCTCATTTGTCATCCCGCCGGTGCATCCCGGGTTAGGCTGTTACTGGGACGGGCTGATGAACTCCTGCTGTTCGACACGGACTCTCCGGGCCGGGGCGAGTACAGACTGGAGGCTAAGGGCCAGCAGAAACGCCATGAAGAACAGCATAGTGGAGATGCCGAAGATCAATCTGGCTCCAGTGTACACATACAACCATCCGAAGAATAAATAAGATAGCATATTGGTCGCCAGCGGACCGCCTTCAAACACGGAACCGACGCGTCCGAGCAGGTTCTCAGGAACATAGGTCATTAACAGAGTGGACAGCGTAATGCTCAGCAGGGATATGCCAATCCCGATAATGACACGGCTGAGCAGCATGGGCCAAGAGCCGAAAGAGAGCGTGAGCAGCAACAGCCCCAGAGTCATGACCGCTGCTCCCCAAATGTTGATTCGCACATAATTTTTGAATTTCGCCCCAAGCAGGTTCAGACCGAGCGCCCCCGCGAACATACCGATGCCCCCGGCGGTGCTTGCCCAGGCTAAGTAATTCTGGTCTAAATGCAGCTCTTTCACCACGAAATAGATGTTTAACAGATTAATCGCCCCTGTGCACGCCCCCATTACCGCCAACATGATAAATAAGCGTTGGGTGAGCGCAGAAGCGAAGATATACCGGAAGCCTTCCAGGACATCCACCCAAAAGGAGGTTGCCGGACCGGAACCGGTGGGTACTTCGAGGGGGGCCGGTCTCACCTTAAGACCCAGAATGAACAGGCTGCCAGCGATGAAACAAAAGCCGTCCACAATTAAAGAAGTAGAGGCCCCCCACCACTCATAGACAAAGGCTCCGATGGCTGGCCCGGCAAGACTGATCAGCGTATCTACCGTCTTCACAGAGGAACTGGCGGTACCGTAATCCTCGTTGTCCACGGCGGTGACCGTCAATTTACTGATGGCAGGCTGAAAAAATTGCTGAACCGTACACGTGAAGGCCAGCATGACCAGCAAAAGCGGCACCTGCTCCATCCAGATTAATCCGGCCAGTACAAAAGACATCGCAGCCCGGATCACCAGTGTCGCCTGCAGCACCTTCTTAGGTTTTCTGCGGTCAACCCATGTTCCGGCAAGAGGAGCCATGATAAAGACCGGAAGCATCTGGGCAAACAAAAGAGCCGTCCGGTAAAAGACAGCTTGATCCGCTTCCGCAAATACCCAGAACAGGATAGCCCAGTTCCTGATCTCATCTCCTATAGAGGATAAGGTCTGCGTGCACCATAACCGGCGGAACACTCCGTTCTTCAGCATACTCCACAAAGCAAGGCCCCCTCTCTCTCGGTATTGTCACCCTAGGAAGTCAGCAATTCATGCGTATGGAAATGGTCGTACACCCGGCTGATCCAATCCTGCCGGTCCTGTTCGCTGGCAGCAAAAGGATTCTCTAACGCCAGGCTGTGTACAACCGTCCGGAAGTCGCTCCCGTCCTCCATCTGTTGAATAATAGCAATGCTTAAAGGGTCCATGCTCATCACCCGGACGTAGCGCCTGCGGCCTTCAACGCTCTCCAGCACCAGCAGAATCCATTCTCCATCCCCCTCCGCAAGCTCAAGCTCTGCAGGAAGGGGACTGTGCAGCTTCAGCGCAGGGATGGAATAGTGCGGCTGCATCACTTTGACAGGCTTCATAGCTGTGTCCTGCGATGCTGTATCCTGCTGCATCAGTTCCATCACCGCACGCTCATAAGACAGGAAATCCTTAAGGACCCGCCCGGTATCCGGCACAAGACCCTGCACCAGCTCATCAAGAATGAGGGCCAGCTCCGCTTCCGGCGGCATTGCCTCATGCATATCCAGCCTGGCAGAGACATATTCGATTGTACGGGTGTATGGAACAGCCGCCAGATGATTGAGATAATACAAGGTGCGGAAGAACGAACGGGCCAGCGGGTAGTAGAGCTTTCTGATCCTGTGCAGAGTGTGTGTATCCACAGACTGCAAGGAGTAATAGTTGCTGAAAATTTGCGGGTAACTGGCAATCCAGTTCTTTTCAATGCCGGATAGCTGGAAATCACTGTTCATATCGTTCGTGCTCCAGAACTGCTCGTCCAGCACCAGGCTGCCCTGCGCTGCGTCAAACAATTGGGTTCCGGGAAAAAGGGACAGTTGATGCAGCTGGACATCCGCTATTCCTATGGAGAGCAGCCGGACAATCATATCCAGCGTCTGATTAAGGTCTTCGGTTGTCTCTTCGGGAAATCCGGTAATAAATGAAGCCGTACATGACAGACCCAGCCGATGAAGCTCGCGGAGCAGCTCATAAGCCTGGTTCAGATCGAGCTTTTTGCCAATGACCTGCTGGATGGGCTGGCTGCCGCTCTCAATCCCGAAGAAGACGCCATTACATCCAGACTGCATCATCACCTCAAACAGTTCTTTATTGACGTGGTCTGTCCGGGAGGAACAGCTCCAGGTGAAGGGCTCGCTGCAATCCAGCAGCTCCCGGCAGAACTGTCTGACAAACTTCTGATTAACCGTGAAATTATCATGCGTTAAGCTGAAATGGGTGATTCCCCAACGATCCCTGACGTATCTCATCTCGGCGATGATCCGTGCAGGACTTTTAGTTCTGTATTTTCGTGAAAAGAAGGTGGAGGTACTGCAAAAGCTGCAGTTAAAGGGACAGCCGCGCCCCGCCTCAACCGGAAAGAAACGGTTCTCCGGAGTGGTAAAATAGGCTTCAATATCCTCTATTAGATGAAAGGCGGGGAAAGGCGTATCATCGAGATTCCTTAGAATCGGCCGCGGCGGATTGGTGCGGATGGTCCCCTCTTCACGGAAGCAGATTCCTTCTACCTCTGAGAGCGGATGGCCCGACTCCAGGGCCGCAATCAGCTCCGGCAGCGTCAGCTCGCCTTCTCCGGCAACGATATAGTCTATCGCCGGGAAATGGGTTAAGGTTTCAGCCGCTACGAAGCTCGCATGGGGGCCGCCAAGAATAATGATTCTGTCCGGGTCCAGCCGTTTGCATTCCTCCGCAATTCTCAGCGCGATCGAATAGTTGCCGCACATCGCCGTGAATCCGAGCACTCTGGATGGCTTGCCGATGATTAACCGGGCAATACCGGCAAGGGCTGCTGCATCGAAATGGCTGATGCCTGAATAGAGTAATGCCAGATCGGTGAGACACACCCCGTACCCCGCTTCAAGAAGTGCAGCGCCGAGCACAAGCAGGTTAAGCGGGGGATCAACGGTATCCACAGCTGCATTATAGGGCGGACATATCAATTGGATCATTTCCCAACACCTCACGTAAGAGAAGATTTAACTTAAGGCGGTGAATGAATCATTCAACAGCTCCAGATGGCTGTCAAGGTCACGCTTCACATTTCCGCAGTAGGCGCCTAAGATCGAACCGGTGGTGCGGCCGGCTTGAACCGGACAATTCCCGGAGCATAGAAAAGCGATATTGCATCCTTTACACTCCGGCTGATTCAAGACATGACGTTCCTTCCAGAGCGCCAGCTTCTGTTCATCCAGCTCAAGCTGCGGATAATACGTTCCGAGACTCCATTTTTGATCCCCTATAATACTGGTGCAAGGGTAGACCTGGTGGTCCGGCGAGAAGGTGAATGTTTTTCCTCCGGCCGCCTCGCAAAAGTAACAGTTAGGGAAATAGCTATCTTTCGCGAGACCTGTTCCCAACACGTTCTCAAATGGCAAGGAGAGTCTGGTTAGATCACTGTTTAACGCGGCATTCAGCCTTTGTAGTTTATCGTTTGGCACATGCGCTTTGATAAATTCCGTGAGCTGATAGCTGGGCAGCAGGCCCGGGGCGGAATTCCCTGCATAATTCTCAACGGGAGACAGTGAAACCGAGAAGTTAGGGTAAACATTCCATTGCCTTTCCTGGAAGAAATCCAGGAGTTCATTCAGATGCTCTATATTCTCACCATCCAGATTGACACGAATAGCGATGTCGAAATCATGCTCCAGGAAGGAGTCAATCTGAGCGGTTATTTTCATAAAGGTTCCCTCATTGGCCCGGGTGATCCGCCGCCGGTCATGAACCGCCTGGGGGCCGTCTATGGTTAACTGGATTCTGAGCATGTCCTTGTAAGGCTCTAGCAATTCCTGATAATGTGACAGGAACACCCCATTTGATATGACCGTTCCTGTGATTCCCCTTGCTTGGGCCTGCTCAAGAATAAGCCCGACGATGGTGCGGTTCAGGGGCAGGAGCGGTTCTCCGCCAAAAATAACAAAATGATGCCGGGTGGACTGCTGCTGCTGCATGATTTGATCCATGGCCAGGAAGGCAGCCTGCACCTGATCTTCAGTCATCCGTTCATGGCTGGAGCGGATCTCTTGAGGCTCAAAGCAGTAGACACATTTCAAATTACAGGTCATGGAAGGGCAGAACACAAAGGAAATGTCACTTGAGCCATGCTGATCCTGGTATTCTTGGTACCGGCGGATCAGAGCTTGCTCCTCTTCACGCTCCCTGTACAGATAACCTCTGCCGGCCAGAAACTGTTCTTCTTCAGCGGTGAGAGTATAGGCAGCAGGCTGTTGATTCTGGAGGAACCGGCTGATATGCTCTTCCACAATATCCATTGCGCCTGACAGGGAATTGAAGATAAGATGACGGCCGTTTCTTAAGCGATACGTAAGAATATATTCTGAAATATACAATGTCTATCCCCCCTGGTATGAACAGCGGGAAGGCATAAGGATGCGCTTCCCGCTATTTCCCAAATATAAGGATGCTGTTAGATGGCTTTTTTGGCAGGATTGTTGATTTGAATGGATGCTTTCTGGCAACATGCCATTGGAACCGTAATTTCTTCAAGGTCTTTGGCTGAGAGATTCGTCCAGAGATCCTTGTTCTTCGTCAGTGATTTCATGTACATTACCTCCTCTCCTCTAAGAATATTTATGGCAAGGTGAATACCTTGACATCAGGGTAATGGAGCTCACTGGCAATAGCTTTCGAGCAGACGGTCCCGGTGAAGATCGAGATAGGTCTTCAGATATTGCCTTGTATCGCTGCAGTTCGATTCGAAATCCCTTAATTCCCCGTCTCTGCTTCCTTTCAGTACGCAGCCGCCCCCACAGAGAGGTGCAAGATTACAGTGACTGCATTTGTCATTCACCACGATATCCCGGTGCCATCTCTGCCACTTCTCTTCATCCAAATGCAGCCCTTGAAGGTAGCTTCCAATCGAATAATCCGGGAATCCGACGGTTTCAACACAAGGATACAGCCGCCCGTCTGCACCAAATACGAGATTATGACGCTTTGAAGCACTGCAGCCGGACAGATCGAAGTAATAGTGGTCATCGTCAGTGTCAAACATAGCTTTGCGGAGTATCCGCAGCTTCTTCTCCATGAAATACCCCAGGCTGACCTTATACCTGCGCCGGTTGGCTTCCCAATCCGGGAAGAGTACATGAAGCTGCTTCAGAAGATCAGATTCAGGCTGGAAGCCGGCAACCTTTCCCGTATTGAAATTATCATTGATCGGGGCAATCTGGCAGGAGAAATCCGGTGAGCTTGTCCACTGAAGCCGCTCGAACCCGGCGAACATCTCCGGCAAATGCCGGACATTCTCCCGGCCTGTGTTGATTCGGACGGTTACGGGTATATGATGCTCCAGGAGAAAAGTAATGTTCGAGCAGATAAGATCATAGCTGCCGCTGTTGTTCCTGTATTTACGCAGCTGGTCGTGGATCTCCTTCGGGCCGTCCAGTGTGATTTGCATATGGCGGAAATGCGCCGAGTGCTTCTGCAGAAAAGGGAAATACGCACCGAGCTCGGTACCGTTCGTAATGGAGAGAATAGGCCAACTCCGCTCAATAGCCTGCTGTAAAATATACTCCACCTGAGATTGATTACGGGCCAGGAAGGGCTCGCCCCCGAAAAGCTCGAACTGGACGGCCGCCTCAGGCTTCAGATGCACCATCTGATCCATCGCCTGAAATATCTCATTAATCTGTGCAAGGTCAAGCGTCGGCGAGTCCTGGTGAATGTCCGATTGGAAGCAATAAGGGCAGGCGAGGTTGCATTTGTAGGTGGGGCAGATTGTGAATTGTAAGGCCGGATGAGAGCGGTAGTAGGTTTCAAGTGATTCGCGGACATATTGTTCTTCGTTCATATCCGTGAGATACCCTCTGCTCTTAAGCAGGGTACGCGTTTCCGGATCCAGATCGTTTAATGCAGATGTATCAGAGCTTCTATTAAAAAGAACACGGGCTACCTTAGGCTCAACCAAGTCTACAGCGCCGGTTAATGTATTCATGATCAGCAGAACATCATCGCTTAATCTGTGTTTGTAGTTATACTTAGACAATCTCATACGCCCTCATCCTCCTCAGGACTGATAGAGTTGCATTTACTAACTTGTAAATAATGTAAAACTTTTCCTGATGGACAACTATGATAAAAGTCATAAAATAGGAAAAAATCTATTAAATGATAAAAAAACAGGGAAATAGAAATCCCCAATTACTCTTGCAATAAGTAGATAGAAGCGGTTAACCACTCCAGTCCGCACCTGCCGCCGACTTTCTCCGAAATCAGGTGCACAAATGCACCTCATTGTGCCAACCCTTTCCTCACGCCAAAGACACCAGCCTCCGAAGAGAGGCCACTGAAAAACTAGCCTTTCTTAGAAAAAGTAAAAAAACGTATTTAAAAGACGACGTTATTCGGTTTCTCCGAATGGACGTCGTCTTTTTCTTACCTATTTCTTCAACTTTGGTTACTCCATGAGTTTCAATATTCGTTTTAAATTAACAGTGAATATCGCCATGGCTCCTTGAATCTCCATGCCAACTAAACCCGTGGAAGATGCAACATCGTACCCGTGTCTGTGTTTGAGTTCGCTATTCTTGGCTTCTATTTTGTAGCGCTCTTTCGCTTTGACCTTAAAGGGTTCACTTTCCTGAAACACAGCTTGCTTGGCATGTTCGTTGCTCTTTATACTTACCGAGTAGGTCTTACTCCGAGCGCCTTCTGTGTAGCACCCTTCCTTTAAAGGACATCGCTTACACTTTTCAATATCATAAAAATAGGTATCCTTTTGGTTTTTGCCCTGTCCCTTTTTGCCTTGCCGTGCTCTTCGAATGGCCAGATGCCCGGCTCTGCAGACATACATACCCGCATCTTTATTAAAATCGAATTCGTCTTCTTTTCTTCGGTTTCCTTGCGTAATCTGTGGATGTAATTTGGCCACAAGTTCAATGCCCTGCTCCGTACTGTAAGCAATATTGTCTTTTTCTGAATAGGCCTTGTCTCCAATGACTGTCTCTACGCTCATGCCCGCAGCTTTGCTCTTTTCAATAAGAGTTTGCAATTCCTTCCCGTCGTTTCGTTCTCCCGTGGTAATGGTCGCTGCCGTAATGATTCGCTCTTCACTCATCGCGATATGGGTCTTGTACCCGAAAAATGAGGAATCTGCGCTTTTGTGGCCTACTTTGGCATCTGGATCAGTAGAAGTCTGCAACTGTTCAACATCGTCAGCGACGGTTTCTTTCAATAGATTGAAGGGTTCTTTGACCTTGGGGAGTCCGGTAAAACGTCCGTCCTTTTCAATGACCTCAATGAGATCTTGGCAGTACCCGATTTCATCTTCCAGTACATTCGTAACGGGCTTCACTGGAAAGGAACTTTTCATAGATTCATCTAAGGCATAGATTGCTTTTCGTACCTTTTTGGAACGTTCTCGCAGCAACTCTTGCGGACTTTTTTGGGTATAGCGGGCTTTGGTGTGGGTAGCATCGACAATAATGGATTTGCTGCGAATGATTCCTTGCTGAATGGCAATCTCCACCGTTTTACCAATGAGTATATCGAGCAACTTCATATCTTTCAGCCGCAACTTACGAAATTTGCTCAGTAAACTAGAATCAATAACCTCTTCCTCTGGCGCCATATGTAGAAAAAACTTGAACGACAAATCGGTTTTGGTGCGTTCCACAAGATCGCCGTCAGACAAGTCATAAATGGATTTAAGCAGTAGATATTTAAACATTCGGACCGGGTCTACCGCGGTTCGTCCATTATCTTGGCAATACCTTTCGTTTAGTTCCTCATAAACAAAGCTGAAGTCCACCAACTCGTCCATGCGCCGCAACAAGTTATCTTTTGGAATGAGTATATTGTAAAGTTCGATATACGGGCTCAAGATAAAACTTTGCTGCTTAGGAAGCATGAAGACCACCAGCCTTTGATTTAATTCTTTAATTGTATCGAAAAAAAGAGACATTCTTTGTGTCGAATGTCTCTTTCAGTTCTTTATGGACTTTTTCAGTGGCCTCTCCGAAGATGCTGGTGTCTTGCGAGCACATAAGTGTTTTTATCAGATCTGGTATCCAAGTGAACATTCCATCGCCCACACGCTACTACTTCTGCCTTCTCTACTGAGCAGGAGAGAGAGTTAGCGTAAATGTCTTGTCAAACGGGGTTACCAAGTTGACCTGCACGGTTTTGAAGCTCTTTGGCGGGCCGGGTTCCGGGGCTGTTCTGCCGAGATGAGCCATCTCTCCACCCGTCAGGTCGATCCAGTCTCCGCCAGAAGTATAACGAATCTGCCCGCCGCTCCACAGGAAGTGATCCTCGTCCACGGACTGCAGTTCTCCCAGGGTGAAGTTGTTCTGATCCGCTGGCTCCAGCTCACCTGAAGCGAAGTTCCCCTCCCAGCCGAATTTGAAGGACAACTGAGCCAGGACCTGGGCAGGCTCCGCGCAGTGCAGCCGGATCGTCCAGCCCGTCTCCGTACGGTGTACCTCTGTCTCCACAGACAGCGTCTGTTCATGGGTCAGCGGACGGCTCTGATGCGGCAAAAGATACCACGGACTGACAGCCGTACCCGCTTCCGGCGGGAGAAGCGCACCCTCTACCGGGCCGTAGTAGCCCTTCTTCTGCACGCCCTTCAGAGAATAGCCCTCCGGCAGCCGGGTCATCTCCTGCATCGGTACGAATCCGGGATAGAAGCTGGTATTCAGCTGCACGGCCAGCAGCCTTACAGCACCGTGACGCATCGCGAAGAACGAAGGCGTCTCCGTGATCAGCGTCACGCTGGTCGCCCCGTCTCTGAGCCGGGCCACAGGCGCCCCGAAGTCGGTATGCAGCCGGCTGTGGTAGATCCGTCCCTGGTGACCCGCCGACTCCATTCTTTGCAGATAGCGCTCCCGCAGGAAATCACCGTTCAGGATTTGCTCATACTGCACAGGCAGCTCTGCTGTAACCTCCGGCGGCTGCTGCAGCTCCGGCTCCAGCAGCATACGTACGAGGGCGTTCACCGAGCAGACGCCCGGATTGGACAAGGAGCGTCCAGCCCATTCTGCCATACCCGCCAGCACGGCGTCCTTGTCCGAACGGGCAAGGATCGCATACGGCAGATAATAAGGAGACAGATCATGGAGCACCCCCAGATCCTGCCGCCCGGAATAATCGGTCACGACTTCGCCGGACGGGTGAACAAGGTAGACCATCATGTGCAGGTTACGGCGCACCGGTTCCAGCAGCTCCGGCTTATCCAGCAGCCGGGCGGCATGAATCAGCATAATATCACTTACAGCGCTGTAGATGCCGTTGCTCCGCTCGGTCCATTCCCCGTCCGGTGTAATATCCATTCCTTCCGCCAGCCATTCATCCGCCCGCTGCCGGGCCTCTTCTCTGCCGAACAGCTCATAGAGAAACCCAAGCGCCGCGCACATCACCCAGCGGTGATTCGGCGTATGGACCCCGCCCGTAAGCATAACGGGGAGGGACTGCTCCAGGAACAGGAGCATGTTGTCCAGCACCGGCTGAAGCGGCGGCCACTCCTGCTTCGCCAGCAGCTGATATAACTGCGCGTAGCCGACCACAACGAAGGCCGTATCCGGCGGCGAATGATAATTCGTCCAGCCCGGGGAGATAGAGCCGTCCTGATGCTGGAAGCGCAGCACGAACTCCGTCGCCAGCTTCAGCCGCTCCAGCAGCTCCTCATCCCGGTAATACTTCGAATCCGGGTTCACCAGCGCCGCACCCCAGTAACACATATCCGTCGGGGTACCCGTGGTGTGATTCACCCAGGCAATCCCTGTATGGGGATCAAGGGTCCCTCCATAATACAGGTTGCTCTGATCCAGCACCTGCCGGGGAATTCCCTGCTCTACTGCTCTGTCATTACTCTCTACCAATTGCTTATACATTAGGTTCCTCCTTGCGGGAAGCTCTCTGGCTAATTTCTCTGATTCCTCTGATGCCCATCCGCCTGCTGCCTATCCCCTGCGCGCCAGCTTGGCTGTAAGCAGACGATGGCTCTCATGTATCTCTTCCGGGCGGCAGGCCGCCTTCAGTTCATACACCTTGACCTGCGCCCGTTCAATCATCGGCAGATAAGCATCGTAGAAATCCGGATCTCCGCTGTTCACATAAGGGCACCAGTGGTCGGCAAGGCCGATCGTCTCATGAATATGGACACCGACGATATCATCCATCAGCCCTTCCATTTCCCCGATACTGTCATACAGGCCCAGACGGTCCATCAGAATAGCGTGACCCGTATCGTACCAGATGCCGACAGGCGCTCCCTTTAAGGCATGGATGATCGTCTTCGCTTCCGCCAGTGTCGGAATCTGCTGCGGCTTGGAGCGGGTCTCGATGCCGAAGCGGATATTCAGCCCCTTGGACACCGCGCGGTTACACACCTCGTCCAGACTCTCGATAATGGTCTGCACATAGCCTGTACTATACGCTTCACGCCGCTCCATCAGCTCCGCCCATTTACTGCGGTAAGCTGCCGAATCCCTGCCCTGCCCCTCGTAGATCTGCTCCAGCTCCCCGGAGATATCATACGGGAACGGTACCTCGCCCGGATGCACTACCACGGCTTCGCCGCCGTAACGCTGAGCGTACTCTGCCGAGCGGACCAGCAGGTCTATCGCCCGCTTCCGTTTCTCCTTGTCCTCGAAGCCCAGCAGGACCGAATCCGTGCCGTAGTCAGGGTCCGGGACATGGGGGAACGTATTATGAACGCTCGATATACCGATCTCCCCGCGTTCAATCATCGGCTCGATGGTAACCAGCATTTCCTCCGTCACATTATAATTCAGCTCCACCCTGCGGAACCCCAGCTCCCGGATCTCATTAAGTAATCCATCACCTGTAGAATGACGTCTCATATTCCAGCAGGTGGAGAAGGAGAATTCTCCCTTATCCTCCACGACCGTCTCTCCTCTCGCAACGCCTAAGTAATATCAATCAGCCCTTCACAGCTCCCAGCATAACACCACTGACGAAATATTTCTGCAGCCAAGGATAGACGACCAGAATCGGTACCGTGGCGAAGACGACAGTAGCGGCCTTGAGACTCTCCGGCGGCAGCTTGGTGCGGGCCGCCCCCTCCAGGTTCGTCAGCTCAGTGATCATATTGTTCTGAACCATCTGGAAAAGCTTCAGCTGAAGCGGATACAGATCGGGATTATTGATATACATCAGGGAATCCTGGAATCCGTTCCAGCGTCCCACCGCATAAAAGAGCGCGAGTGTAGCCATAACCGGCATGGATAATGGCAGAACAATTTTCATGAGGGTGCGGAAATGCGAGCTGCCGTCAATCTCGGCCGATTCTTCCAGACTCGGCGGAATGCTGCGGAAGAAGGAGATCAGGATAATCAGGTTGAACGGGCTGACCAGACCGGGCAGAATCAGCGACCACACGGAATCGATCATATGCAGATCACGGATCAGCAGGTATTCAGGAATAATACCACCGCTGAAGAACATGGTGATGATGATCAGGTACATGAACATCGTACGGCCCTTCAGCTTGCTTTTGGTCAGCGGGTAAGCAGCTGCAACGGTGAAAAGCATACATAATACCGTAGTCGCAATCGTCAAAATAATGGTGAAGATCAGCGAGCGGATCATCGCATTGTCGGTGAAGACCTGCACATACGCCTTCCAGTTCAGCTCAATCGGGAAAATCGTAACTTCCCCGGAAGTAATGGCCCGCGTGGAGCTGAGGGACACCGCAATAACGTGTATAAACGGAGCCAGGCAGAACAGCACGAACAGCGCAATAAAGGTAACGTTAACGATATCGAATATCCGGTTAGAGGTACGTTCACTCATCGTACTCCGCCTCCTTTCTGTATAATCATAGAATGCCGTCGCCGGTCACTTTTTTCGATATATAATTGGAACCAAGGATGAACACCAGTCCAACCACCGCCTGGAACAATCCAACTACAGTTGCCAGCGTATACTGGCCCGATTCCAGACCAATCCGGTAGACGAAGGTACTAAGCACATCAGAGTATTCGCGCACTGCCGTATTCCCGATGATGTAAGGACGATCGAAGCCGATGCTGACCATTTTCCCCAGGTTGAGAATGAGCAGGGTAATAATGGTTGGTTTGATACTGGGCAACGTAATGTAGAAGATCTTCTTCATCCGGGTAGCCCCATCCACTTCAGCAGCCTCGAACAGCTCGCGGTTGACACCGGTAAGCGCCGCCAGATACAGGATGGTCCCCCAGCCGGCACTTTGCCAGACACCCGTGAACAGGTAGGTAATCAGCCATGGATTTTTTTCGGTCAAAAAAGGAATAGGATTCAGCCCCATGCTCTCCAGTACACCGTTCACCATACCGGATTGGTTGCCGAACAATTGATAGACGATACCCCCGATAATCACCCAGGAAATGAAATGGGGAATGTAGAGGAGGGTCTGTGATATTTTTTTGAACCATACCGACTTCACTTCATACAGCATAATAGCCAGAATAATCGGGGCCGGGAAAGACACTATCAAATCGAGAAAATTCAGCATAAACGTATTGCGCAGACTGCTGTAAAACTCCTTCATGCCAAACACTTCGCGGAACGCATCGAAGCCGATCCACTCACTGCCGTTGATGCCTTGGAACAGGTTGAAATCCTTAAAGGCAATCTGCACCCCGTACATCGGGCCGTAGCGGAAAATCAGGAAATACATAATGGGCAGTGAAAGCAGCGCGTATAGTTGCCAATACCTTCTGATGTAAGACGCTTTGCTCAAGTTCCTCTCCTCCTATGGAGAAAAAACCGGGCAGAGCAGCATGCCAGCTCCCCCCGGTTTTCACTTTTTTTAGTTTATTTGGCTGAAATCTCTGTAAGCGCCTGCTCCAGCTCCGCTTTCAGCTTGTCTCCGCCCAGAGACATGTAGTCCTTCATTTCCTGTTCGAAAATAGTATCGAATTGATCCGGCTTCGCCATCGCAGTCTTCACGATAATCACGTTAAGCTTGTCGCTGAGCGTAGTGCCGTATTTCGATTCCGATTCAATCGGCTTGCCGAAGACGATAGGACCCACAGTATCTGTGTTGGCAATGTCAATGGACTGCTTCAGCACCTCCTGATTGTTGGCAGGGAAGCCCAGAACCCAGGCTTTCTCATTGGTAGCCTGATCGCCGAGGTTCTTACCGTTGGAGATAATCGCGGTGTCCCCGGAAGTGAACAGACGGTCTTGGAATTCCTGGGAAACATCAGCCTTAACGACCGGGATGCCGTCCACCATATCATAGTTCTCGCCTTCAACACCGTTGTAAATGTCAATCAGGTTGTTGCCAGTCGCCATCCAATCGAGATATTTCACCGCTTCCACCGCACGCTTGCTGCTCTTAGGGATCATGATGTACATGCCGTTCGAGGCATAGCGGGATTTGATATATTTATTGTCCACCTTGGCATTGGTGAGGATATCCGCCGGCAGCACCTTGCTGCCCGGCACATTCTTGTAGAGATTATCAAGAGTGCCATCGGCATAAAACATACTATCCACATCCTCCGACCAGAAGCCGACGTTGCCGTTCTGAATATCCTTGGATACCTGGGCTTTGTCTTCATCCAGACTGAAGTCCTTGCTGACCAGCCCTTCATTGTAGAGCTTGTTGAGGAACTGTGCCGCATCCTTGAAGCCCTCATGCAGCGGCAGCTCGTAGCGCTGGCTGTAAGTAAGGTCGCCGCTGATCGGCTTGATGAAGGAGTAGATCAGGGTCTCCAGCTGAGCTGAGCCGAGGGACATGCCCATCGGAATGGTTTTGCTGCCAAGACCGCCCGGGTCCTTCTCTTTAAACGCTTTCAAAGTAGTGTATAGCTCATCGGTGTTCTTCGGTACCGGCAGCCCCAGCTTATCCAGCCAGTCCTGGCGGATGTATGAAGCGTAGCGGCCTGTAATCGCCCGTTTACCAGGGATAGCGAACTGTTTGCCGTCGAGCTGGCCGAAGGCCATCGTCTCGTCACCAATGAATTTTTTCAGCGTCTGGCCGTGCTCCTCTAATAAGGAACCTACGTCGGTCAACCCGCCCTGCTGGGCGTAACGGTAGAAGACACTGGAATCATAAGTGAAGACAATATCCGGCACATCCGTATTACTGGCCATCAATACGTTCAACTTGGTCACTTCTTCAGAACGCTGCACCGGGACAAATTCTACATTGATATTATTAGGATCACCGAAATTTTTCTGAATCATCTGGGACACGAAGTTGTTGGTAATGGTGTATTGCTTCGGCGTTTTACCGCGGTCGAAGATCTCCACCTTCAAGGTTACGCGTTCCGTGCTCTTCCCGGGTGCGTCTGTACCTCCGGCTGCCGAATTCGATTTACCGTCTGAGGAACAGCCTGCAAGCAGAGTAGCTCCCATTACTGCGGTCAAGCCGATGCCGATTGCCTTCTTCAGAACTCTTTGGTTTACGTTCACTGTCATTGTTCCATCTCCCTCGCCTTAGCAGGCTATAATGGTGACTTCATGATACCCCCGAGCTTGATGATGCCCGTATGTCTTATTCGTTCATCCCGTTCATGTAGGCCGGCCTCAGTGTTTCAAGGCTGCTTGCTGCTGCGGGATGACCACAGTATTCCATAACTTTCGGAGGTCTGACAATAAACCTGTTTCGGATGCGATAAAGCGCCTGAATTCGGACATCCGGTTTATCAGACCAACGATTTTCGTACAATAAACCGCTTTCATATCAGCAAAAACACAGGCCGCATCGCTATTCGCCCCCCTTGTTCAGAGGTTGGCGTAAGAGAAATGCGGCCTGTACCTTACACGAATGCGGCAGATGAATCCCATGCTTCACCATCAAACGGAATTCCTTCATTTCCCCAGCTTACGCTAGTCCTGCGGCTCCAATCTGGAGGCTGCTTCGCGGCGTCTGGAGGAGCGGTAATCGCCCGGCGTGATGCCGGCAATCCGCTTGAAGACTCTTCCGAATGAAATGGCATTCGCATACCCTACTTGAAGTGCGATATCCTGGAGGGAACAATCCGTATCTATCAGCAGCTGCTCCGCTTCCTTCATCCGCAGCTCGGTGAGGAAATCCACGAACTTCATTTTGAATTCGGTCTTGAACAGATAGCTGGCATATTTGCCGGAGACCTGGAACCGGTCACTCAGATGCTTCAGCGAGAGATCGGGATTCGTGAAATTCTCTTCGATGTAATCCTTCATCTCATTGACCATGGCCCGGTAGCTCTTCGTCTCGCTGGCAGAGACATAGGTGCGGAATAGATCGGTGACATATTCGAATAGAATGGTTTTCACTTCATAGAGCGCCTCGGCTTCCTCCAATTGCTTCAGCCGGACCTCAGCATTCTCTGCTGACAGCTCGTCCTGCAGCTGTTCAGACATCACCGCCACTTCCCGGCTCAGCATCTGCAGCATAGCCTGGATCAGGGAACGGATATCCTCGTCCTTCAGGAAATCCTGTTCAAACGACTCGAAGATCCGTTCCAGCTGCTCCCGCCACTGGCCGCTCGACATGCGGAAATACTTCACGAATTCAGCAATCATCTGCAGATATTTATACGTCTCAAGCAGCGGCTGGCGCGCTTCGCCGCTGCCTGCCAAGACGATATCCTCATGAATCAGCAGCTTGTGCTGCATCACATATTCGGCGGCCGCATAAGACTCCCGGATCATCCCCGGCCCGGCGGCAGCGGAGCCGATACCGAAGCTGAGCGAGATCCGCAGATTCTGCTCGACCCAGGAGCGGCAATCCTCCGCGAAGACCCGGAGCTTGGCCTCCATCTCCTGATCGCTGCCAGTCGCCAGGAACAGAATCGCTGCGCGTTCGGTTCCCACCCATTCTGCCCATCCCTGCAGCTCCGCATTCCGTGCCAATTCCTGAAATACATTCATCAGGGCAAACTTCAGCGTATTCTGATCCCCCCGGGTATACCGGTCCTCGAATACCTGCTCATAGCGGTTGATCTCCCCAAGCACAACGATGAAGCGCGAGGAAGCATTCGCACCGGTAAGCGGAGACAGCTCCTCCAGCCGCCGGGTCACCTGCTCCAGCCGCTCGCTGTGCAGCAGATCGGTGAACAGCTTGCTGCGCTGCAGCAGCAGGTTCTCCCTGGTTTTGGTATCATAATCGGTCATGTGGTTAATCAGATTCTCCAGCACGCCGTCAATCAGCATCATCTCGTCCGGCCTGTCGGTAGACTGATCCATCGTGCGGATCTGATGGCCTTCAATCCGGTTCATAATCACCTGGATCGGCTTATAATTGCGCCGGGTTACATAGATCAGATACAATACCGCACAGACCACGGTCCCCACCGCAATCGCTACCCAGAGATAAGAGATCACAGAGACCCAGCTGAACAGATTCCCCGCCTTGATTCCACTTGCGAACGTCCAGCCGTTTCTCTCCAGCTTAAGTGTGTTCAGCACCTTGCCGTCAGCAGCACCTTCTGTATCGGAATGAGCCTGGTATACGGTGTTGCCATTGCCGTCCAGAATAGTCATGAACGAGAGCTGCTGGTTAACCATGCTGTCGATGAGCTGCTCCAGGGCACTCATTTTGATATTGATGACCAGTATTCCCCCGGAGCCGAAAGGAAGCGGCATTGCTTTATTGGTTGTCAGCACACGAATTTCTGTACGCTGGGACAGACCCGAATGATAATCCCTGACCGGTTGCCAGCCTTCCGGTACTGCCGGAGTCGAAGTCATGGCCCTGATCCAGTCCTCATCGGCGAATCCCTCCAGCTCCTTCAGCCCCGTATCGGTTAGAACGCTTCCACGCACCCGGTCATACAAATACACCGACTGGATATACGAGGATTCCTGTATCAGATTGCGCAGACTCTGGGCAACCGCATAGATCGTCGCCTGGTCCGGCTGGCTCTGCGTATTGAAATAACGTTTGTAGACCTCGCTCCGCTCTACCGCATCCAGCACCGACAGCTCGGCTTCCTTGATCGTCCGGTCCACACTATCCCTGAGATAGCTGGCGGAGATGCGGTCTGCCTTCTTCGTCTCCGTCCGGGAGATATCATTAATAAACACAAATGAGGCAAAGATCAGAATCGTCACCGTCAGCAAAAATATAGGGAAATAAGACAGCAGCAACCGGCGATACCAGGAACGGGACATTCGACAACCTCCTCCACAACCATCAGAATACCCGGCCGCATCCGGCCGCTTCATATACATATCGTCCAAGGCGGCTCTGGGGCGGCTATGGACTTCAGATCTATTTCATCTGCGGCAACCGGCCATACTGACTGCCGTTCGAATTCCTGCCATTATAGCACATGCGCTTCCCCTCCAGCTAACCAGATAAAGTCAACTCCCCTCGGGCCTTTTCCCCGCCATTCTCCTGTGCTGGTGCAGGTTGTAACTGCCTCCACAAACAGTCAGTAATTAGCGCTTCAACCGCTTCGGCGGGTGCCACTGTAACTGCGCACGCACTACCTTAACAATCACAGCGGCCAACGCTGCAGTAACTGCTTCACAACCACCTTGGCATACCTCGTTAACCAACTCCGGCACTGTCTTCAACCCACTCGGCCACCACCCCTGCAACCGACTCCGGCCACAACAGGTGGATAAATGCATCTTATTTATTCAATTTATTACATTTATGCCCAAGCAAGTGGAAAAACAGCATTTAATAGTATCGATAATGGCACTTTGAATGAAATGTGATTAAATTAAGTGCTGTTTTTCCAACTGCTGTTGTACCAGGATTCATTCTTCCGGCAGCAAGTGGAGTAATTCCAACTAACTCCGCCCGTAGCTTCCACCTGATCTATGGATTTCATGAAAAAACGGAGCGCGCACAGCCGCAGCTGTGCACCCCCGCATATTCCTGCCCTTCAGACATATAGGCTGCCACCCGGATGTCCTACAAACCGCTATTTTCCCGGATATACCGCCGCGCCTTGATCGCATATTCCAGCGGATCGGCAAGCGCCGGGTCCTGCTCCGCTTCAACAACGAACCATCCCGTATAGGGCGAGGCGGCCAGTTCGGCAAAAATCTCCCCGAATGCGATGCAGCCATCGCCCGGTACGGTGAAGACTCCCGCTTTTACCGCCTGAAGGAAACTTAGCTTCTCTGCCTTCACCCTCTGGACCACCTCCGGGCGGATGTCCTTCAGATGCACATGCTTAATCCGCGGCAGATGCTCACACAGCACGTTCAGCGGATTCTCGCCGGAGAAGGCCAGATGTCCCGTATCGTATAGCAGCGAGACTTCATTAGGATCTGTAAGCTCCATCAGCCGGGCAATCTCCGCTGCGGTCTGTACCCCGGTGCCCATGTGATGGTGATAGACCAGCGTCATGCCCTTCTCAGCCGCCAGCCGTCCCAGCCCGCTAAGACCCTCTGCGAGCGTGGTCCATTCGCTATCGGTAAATACCGGCTTGTCAGCGAACAGCGGCGTATCCATCTGCCCTTGAATGCTCCGGCCCTGCTCGGATACGACAATGACCTTCGCACCCATCTCATGCAGGAAATCCCGGTGCGCACGGAAGGCTTTCGCTGTCTCCTCATACGGACGCACCGTCAGGAAGGCGCTGAACCAGGCACTGGCGATACTCAGACCGCGCAGTTCCAGTGCCTTGTGCAAAAGCTCCGGGGAACGCGGATACTTGTTGCCCACCTCGCTGCCCTCATATCCGGCAAGCGCCATCTCGCTGATGCATTGCTCAAACGTATTGCCGCCACCCAGCTCAGGCATATCATCATTCGTCCAGGCAATCGGAGCGATCGCCAGCCGGACGGCATTGTCTCTGAACATGCTCATGTTCTACCCCTTCCACAATCCCAAGTATGGCAGAATCCTTGATCCACTGTGCGCCGTCTGCCTTGGTTCGCGCACATGCAGCGCCCGCTTAGTAGCTCCGGGCTTTCTTGAGTCCGCTGTGCTTCCGGTCATAAGCCTCCTGTACCGCTTCCTTGCCGGACACTTCTGCAACCCCGACATTCCACCAGGCTCCATAGCCATGGGTCATCGTCTTCGGCAGCACTTTGATGTCGATCAGCGTGGAGCGTTCCGATTGGCGGGCCGCCGCCAGGGCCGTGCGAAGCTCCTGGGCTGTAGACGCGCGGAAGGTCTGCACCCCATAACCGGCCGCACTCGCCGCATAGTCGATCTGCATCAGCTCACCACTGAGCTGGCCGTCCGCACCCCGGTGGCGGAATTCTGTGGCCATGCTGTCCATTCCCTGCTCCATCTGCAGGTTATTAATACAGCCGAAGCCTGCATTATCCAGCAGAAGGACGTTGATCTTCCGGTTCTCCTGCAAGCTGGTTACCAGCTCGGAATGCAGCATCTGGTAGCTGCCGTCCCCGACCAACGCGTAGACTTCACGCCCCGGCTCAGCCAGCTTGATGCCCAGCGCCCCGGCAATCTCATAGCCCATACACGAGAAGCCATATTCCATATGATAGGTATCCGGCACCTCCGAGTTCCACATCCGCTGCATATCTCCCGGCAGACTGCCCGCCGCTCCAATGACAATCGCATCCTGCGGAATCGCTTCATTAATGATCCCCAACACCTGCGTCTGGGTCAGCGAAGTACCTAGCACCTCTGCATATTCCGGGAGCTTCTCATCGAGCTGTCCGGCTACTTCCGGGGTGAACGCACCTGTGTTGCCGGTGTTCGCCGGATACTCCACGCCAGCTAAGCGTTCTCTCTCCGCAGCCCACGATTTCTTCGCCTGGGCGATCTCATCCGTATACGCAGAGCGGTATCCCCGCTCTTCCAGCGCTGCGGCTAAGGCGTTCAAGCCTTCGGCAGCATCGCAGACCACCGCAAGCGCATCCAGCTTGGCCGCATGATATGGCGAGGCGTTCAGCGTCAGGAATTCCACCTCAGGATGACTGAACAGACTCTTCGAGGCGGTGGTGAAGTCCGTAAACCGGGTGCCGACGCCGATCACCAGATCGGCCTCCGGGGCCAGCGCATTCGCGCAGCCGTTGCCGGTGACGCCGATGCCGCCGAGGTTGTACTCGAAGCTGCTGGCTACGGCGCTTTTGCCGGCCTGGGTCTCTCCGAACGGAATGGCGAATTTCTCGGCAAAAGCGCGCAGCGCCGCTCCGGCATCCCCATACCGGACACCCCCGCCGCAGACCAGCAGCGGCCGCTGCTTGCTGGCGATCAGCTCAGCCGCAGCCGCGATCTCCTGTGGATGAGGCAGCCGGGCGATGACCCGGTGAATCCGCTTGCGGAAGAAATCAGCTGGATACTCCCAGGCTTCGCCCTGCACATCCTGCGGCAGCGCAATCGTAACCGCCCCGGTATCTCCCGGATCCGTCAGTACCCGCATCGCGTTCAGCATGGCCGACATCAGCTGCTCCGGCCGGGTGACACGGTCCCAGTATTTGCTGACCGCCTTGAAGGCGTCATTGACCGTGATCGACAAGTTATACGTATGCTCCATCTGCTGGAGCACCGGGTCAGGCTGGCGGGTAGCGAAGGTATCTCCCGGCAGCAGCAGCACAGGAATCTGATTCGCCGTTGCTGTTGCAGCAGCCGTCAGCATATTAGCAGCCCCCGGCCCTACTGAAGCCGTACAGGCCATAATCTTCCGTCTGCGGCTCTGCTTGGCGAACGCGGTTGCCGCGTGAACCATCCCTTGCTCATTGCGTCCCTGATACACCGTCAGCTCTCCCGGTGCCTCCTGCAGCGCCTGCCCCAATCCAAGTACATTGCCATGCCCGAACACGGTGAATACCCCGTGCACGAAGCGTTCCGGCCCGCCGCCGTAATCCACATACTGCTGATTCAGAAATTTAACCAGCGCCTGCGCTGTCGTTAATCGGATACGTTCCACTTCATGTTCCTCCCTTCGCCTTGTCTACTGCCAGCGGGCAGTGACGACTTTTTTGCGCGTATAGAATTCTACCCCGTCGCTTCCGTTCGCATGAAGATCGCCGTAGAACGAATCCTTCCAGCCCGAGAACGGGAAGAACGCCATCGGAGCCGGTACGCCCACATTGACACCCAGCATGCCGGACTCGATGTTCTCGCGGAAATAGCGGACTTTCCCGCCATCATTCGTAAAGATACAAGCTCCGTTCGCAAACCGCGAGCGATTCGCAATCTCCACCGCCTCGGCCACATCCTTCACCCGGATCACCGACAGCACCGGCGCAAAAATCTCCTCCTGCCAGATCTTCATCTCCTCCGTCACCCCGTCGAACAGCGTAGGCCCGATGAAATAACCCTCGCCCTGCACCGCAGCATCCTCCCGGCCATCCCTGAGCAGCTTCGCGCCTTCGGCGATGCCCTGTTCAATGTAGCTAACCGTCCGTTCTTTATGGCCTTGACGGATCACCGGCCCAAGGAACGTATCCTCCTCCAGACCGTTCCCGATGGTCATGCTGTTGCACTCCCGCAGCAGGATCGAGATCAGCTCATCGGCGACTTCCTCCTGTACCGTTACCACCGAGCAGGCCATGCAGCGTTCCCCGGCAGAGCCGAAGGCCGCATTCACAATCTGGGAGGCCGAGGCCTCCAGGTTCGCGTCCGCCAGTACGATGGAGTGGTTCTTCGCTCCGGCTAGCGCCTGGACACGCTTCAGATGGTCCGTTCCTTTTTTGTATACATATTCCGCCACCGGCTGCGATCCGACAAAAGAAATCGCCTTCACATCCGGGTGCTCCAGCAGCCCGTTCACCACCTCATGCGCGCCGTTCACCACATTCAGCACACCGTTAGGCAGTCCGGCTTCCTCCAGCAGCTCCGCAAGGCGGGCCGCCAGCAGCGGTGTACGCTCCGATGGCTTCAGCACAAAGGTGTTGCCGCAGGCAATCGCCAGCGGGAACATCCAGCAAGGCACCATCATCGGGAAATTGAACGGGGTAATCCCGCCAACCACTCCAATCGGATAGCGGTACATGCCTGACTCAATGCCAGTCGCAATATCCGGCAGCTGCCGGCCCATCATCAGTGTCGGAGCACCTGCTGCGAATTCTACGCATTCAATGCCGCGCTGGACCTCGCCGTAGGCTTCTTTGAAGCTTTTACCGTTCTCCAGGGTGATGATCTTCGCAAGCTTCTCCCAATTCTCGACCAACAGCTGCTGATATTTGAACAGAATCCGTGCTCTGCGCGGCACCGGTGTTGCGGACCAGCCTGCAAAAGCTGCCTTAGCCGCTGCCACCGCCCGGTCCACATCGGCTCTGCCGGATAGAGGCGTTCTGCCCAGCAGCTCGCCTGTGGCCGGATTCACTACCGGCTCCGTCTGCTCCGTATCGGCTGCTACCCATTGCCCGTTGATATAATTTTTGAGTACTTGTGCCGTTTGCTCTGTCATTTATGTCCACTCCTTCTGTTCTATATAAAGTCTGCTGACTAACCTTACTTATTGCGCTCCTGCTGTAACCTCCTCGTTGGTTCGCAGGAATTCCTCCAGCTCCTCCAGGGTTGGCATAGCATCGGAGCAGCTGTGGCGGGAGATGACAATCGAGGCCGAGGCACTACCGCGCCGCATCGCCTCACTGACACTGTGCCCGCTCATCAGACTGTGGATGAAGGCTGACGCATAGGAATCGCCTGCACCGAACGTCTTGAGCACTTTTGCCGGGAAAATCCCGCTCCGGTGGCTCTGCCCATCCGCTGTATAGCCGATCGAGCCGCTGCCGCCGTGCTTGATGACCACCAGCTCTGCCTGATGCGAGAACCAGCGGGCTGCTGTGGCCCGATCATCCGCGCCTGCCAGATTGTAAAGATTCTCCATCATATCGAATTCTTCGCGCGTGCCGATGATGCAGTGGCTTTTCTCGGCAGCAAGATTATAGTAGACCGCCGTTTCAGCGGCTGATGTCCAGGTATAAGGGCGGTAATCGAGATCGAAGAACACGGTCACGTTATGCTTGCGGGCAAATTCCAATGCCAGGAACACCGCTTCACGGGAGGGGCTCTGGGCCAGCGCCGTACCGGAGATGAGCAGCGCCTTGGAGCTGGCGATGTACTCCTCCGAGATCTCCTCTGTATTCAGCAGCAGATCGGCCACATGGTCGCGGTACATCAGAATGCTGCACTCCTGCGGGCTCTTAATTTCGGTAAAAGCCAGCCCCGTCACTGCACCCGTCCGGTCCACGCAGACCTGGCTGTCGTCGATGCCATCCTTGCGCAGATAGCTGCGGATGAACCTGCCCATCTGGTCGTCGGCCAGCTTGCCGATGAAGCCTGTACGCATGCCGAGCCGCGCTGCACCAATGATAATATTGGCCGGAGAGCCGCCGACATATTTGGTGAAGGTCATCGTCTCTTCCATCGGCCGCCCGGTCTCATTGGCGTTCAAATCAATACACAACCGGCCAACAGCAACTACATCCAGCCGCCGGTCAGGGTCGAACTGTAAACCGTTCATAGTGATGCCTCCTTGATCAAGCTAGGGAAAAGGTAGTTCGTTCGGTAACACGAATGGCTGTAAAACGTCATGAATTGGACAATGAAGATGTGAATCGAGCAATGAAGGTTAATTAGAAACTCAAGATGTAAATCGCACAATCAAAAGGTTAGTTTGATATGCCGCTGTAAGAGTCGCTTGGCGTGTGGATTGAGTATTTCAATGATTAATCTTTTCCATGGTTGAGCTGGTGATGAATGAATATTGATCGTTAGCTTGGCTGGATCATTGAGTTACTTGTAAATGCAACTTGGAGCAGATAGGAATGCTGTTTGAAGCAGATCCGGATGCCATTCGGAACAGATTATTTCACTATTTCTTTTGGGGAGAGGGTAAGCGCTTAACCTAATTTTCTACTTTAGTATAGTTTAGAAGCTCGCTTTTGGCAATCCTCAATTTGAAAGCGATCTCAAAAATCAGGGTGAAGGAATTGAAGGGGAACCTCGCCCCCCGGAAAAACAGGTGGAAAAACGCAGCTTAATTTCTCGTTTTTTGATACTTAGGAGCAAGCAAGTGGAAAAAAAGCAACTACTGTGATTGATTTTGCAGCCAAGGTGGATGTCGGGATTATTTAAGTGCCATTTTTCCAACTACTGCTCCTCCGGCGGGCAATCGTTCGCCAGTAGCTGTAGTAAATCCACTTGTTCTCCGGCTTAGCACACGTTGTTGCTTAATGGGCAGACTGGGCTAGCCAATTGTATTCGGTTTTTCGCTTACATTCCGCACGCACGCCCCCCGCAATACCCATTGTATTCGGTTTTTCGCTTACATTCCGCACGCACTCGCCCCCCCCCCCATTCTATTCGGTTTTTCGCATCCCTCCGGCACACTCCCCCACACATCTCGCTCTTCCCCCACTACAGCACGCAAAAAAAGACCCGCTCCCAGCCGCAGCCGGAACAGGTCTTGAATAGATAGTGTGTGGTTAGTGCGGAACCGGACCCGTCGAATGACGGATGACAAGTTCGGGCATCAGCATGATTTTGCGCTTGGGGCTGGTGGGGTTACTGATTGATTCATTCAGCAGAAGCATCGCCTGCTCGGTCATCTCGCGCAGAGGCTGGGCGATACTGGTCAGCGAGGGATGGCAGATTTCGGCCAGCATCGTATTGTCGAAGCCTACTACGGACAGGTCGCGGGGAATGGACAGGCCGGCACTGCGCGCCTCCTTGAGCACCCCGATCGCCAGCAGATCATTGCAGCCAAAGATGGCGGTCGGGCGTATGTTCTGTGCCTGGTTCAACATTTCTGCTGCTGCCGTACGCCCGTTCTCCAGCGTTGCCGAGGTGTGGATCATATTCGCCGGATTGTCAAAAGAAATCCCGGCCGCCTTCAGCGCATCCAGGAACCCCTCCACCCGCAGCCTGCTCCCCGGCAGATTGTCAGAGATCACTCCCAGCCTGCGGTGACCGAGGGACAGCAAATATTCTGTAGCCTGATAGCCGCCCTTGTAATCATCGACGGTGACACTGTTGCCCTCCAGCATACGGATATCGGCTGAGAACAGTACGAGCGGCACATGATCGGCCACCATTCCGCGAATCAGCTCAGGATTCCCCGTATGAGAGGCAATAATCAGGCCATCCACCCGTTTGCGCAGCAGGAGCGAGATGTACCGGGCCGCCTTCTCATCGCTGCGGTCCGTACTGCACACGATTAAGTCGCTGCCCTGCTCCTGAGCGTAATCCTCGATACCGCGGGCCGTCTCCGCAAAAAAAGGATTGGCAATATCGGGGATCATCAGCCCGATGGTACCCGTCCGGCGGCTGGTCAACGCAGAAGCTACCAGACTGGGCTGGTAGTTCAGCTCCTCCATGACCCGCCCTACCTTTTCCCGCGTCTTGTCGCTGATCCGGCCGCTTTTATTCAATACCTTGGACACCGTAGCGATAGAGACGCCTGCTTCCCGTGCCACATCATAGATCGTAGGTTTCATCGTTATTAAGCCCGCCTTTGCGTTCATGCCTTCTTATCCTTCGATTATAAGGAAGTCCTCCCACGCTGTCTATCTATCGGGTATGTGTGTCTTTTACAGACCAGCTAGTTCAAAAAGGCTCCCGCTGCGCGGAAGCCCCATAATCATCCATTCACTTGTCTGCCAAGCTGGATAACCTTCTACCCTAATCGACTCTATTCACTCTGCTGCTGACGCAGCCGCAGGCACGCTCTGTCCCGGCTTGAACAGCCACTCATGATCGGGATCATTGTGGAATACCCATGTGCGCACCGGTCCGGCCATGACGTTAAGATAATACGAATCATATCCCGGCGGTGCTGAGACAGGATGATAGCCCTCCGGCACAAGCACAATGCTCTTATCCGGAACAGCAATAGTCTCGTCGAGGCTGCGGTCATCATTATAGACCCGCTGCACCACGAAACCGTGGGCGGGATTGACCCGGTGATAGTACGTCTCCTCCAGATAGGATTCGGCCGGCAGGTTATCCTGGTCATGCTTGTGCGGCGGATAGCTGGACCAATTGCCGCCGCCCGTGCGCACCTCGACCACCAGCAGGCTCTCGGCCACACTCTGCTCAGGCAGGATATTAACAACCTTGCGTGACATACTGCCATAGCCGCGATCCTCGATTGCCGCATCTGACGGGGTAATCAGCCGTGCCGGATATTTGCCGCTTCCCGGAGCAAGACAGACTCCAAGCTCCAGCTCTGTCAGTGCAGTAACCTCATAATGCGCTCCCGCCGGAACATACACAGCATAAGGAGCCATATCTTCAAAGACTGACATGCGTCCGCCGATATCGGCGAACCGCTCGCCATCCACCTCTATATCTGCTTTGCCCGCCAGCAGTACCAAACAGACTTCATTCTCTTCGCTATCACGCTCCAGGGTAGCCCCGGCTTGCAATTGGTACACCTCGAACCCGACATACTTCCATCCGGCACTCTCGGGGCTGACCGCAGCGATACAGCCATCCTTATCCGGCGCTCCGGCCTTAATCAGTAGATCAGACATCCTCGTTCATCCTCCTCTGTCTTCAGAATCTGTATCCGCTTACAAGGACTGCAGTTCAGAAAATCCTGCTTCCGCAGCAGTTACAGACAGCTTGACGGGAAGTCCGCTCAGATACGATTCTCTGGCAGCTTCAGCAATGAGCTGTGCGGCTTCGCCGTCACGGCCGCTGCAGATCACCGGCTCCTGTAGCCGCACGGAACGGGCGAACGCAGCAATCTCCTCCGTGAATGCCTGGTTATAGCGCTCCAGGAAGAAATGCTCCGGCTGATCGCGGGTGACCGAAGTCGCGGTGGATACTTCCACTGTTGTCGGGCGGCAGTTGTCTGCCGTCGCCGAACCCAGCGTTCCGAAGACCTCGACCCGTTGATCATAGCCATATACAGCCTGCCGGCTGTTGTCGATCACGCAGATCGCCCCGTTCACGAACGTCAGTGTAATGACGGCGGTGTCCACATCCCCGCAACGGCCGAACATCGGATCAATCAGGTTCGCCCCCCGGGTGTAGACCTCAGCCACTTCACTGCCTACCAGATAACGGGCCATATCGAAATCATGAATCGTCATATCCATGAACATCCCACCGGAAGAACGTACATAAGCTTCACCGGGAGGCTGCGGGTCACGTGAGGTAATCTTCACAATATGAGGATTCCCCAGCTCTCCGGACTGAACCAGCCGCTTCAGCTTGCGGAAGCTGGGGTCCATCCGGCGGTTGAAGCCGACTTGCAGCAGCACGCCAGCGTCCTCTGCCGCCTGCAAAGCGCGCTGGGTCTCTTCCGAGGAGAGGCTGATCGGCTTCTCACAAAAAATATGTTTGCCCGCGCGCGCAGCCCGCTCAATCCAGGACGCATGCGAATCAGTCGGCGTGCAGATGAACACCGCTTCAATCTCAGGATCATTCAGTATATCTTCACCCGCAGCAAAAACAGAGCCAAGCCCCCTGCTCTCTGCCCAGGCCAGCAATTCCTCACTCATCATAGCTTCAGCTATGGACTTCAGCTTGAACGACGGCATCGCACGCAGATTATCTGCGTGGAGGCGGCCAATTCTTCCCGCTCCGATAATGCCAACTACAATCGGTTTAACCATGTTCGCTTATCCTCCTCAGAGGGTAAGCGCTTAACCTTCCCGAGAATAGTATACTTCATGCCCGGGAAAGCTTCAAGCAAATCTTTTCTCAAAAAGATCAGATAAGCGTAAGCCGAAATAAAATAGGAAATAGATACAGTAAGATTTCTCTTTAACACCCCATGAATTCCTATATTATCTAAGCTAGAACAGCAAATGAGGTGACTTATGAGCAAAATTAATTTTACCGAAAGCCTGCTTCGTGTCATTATTTCTCTGATCGGACTTCCATTCACAGGGATTCAAGCGGCTCTTTCCAGATACCTTCTGTATAAATATAAAGCTCCAGGAGAAAAGATTTCAGTTGGCTCACATCATCTCCATGCGATGGTTACCGGCAGCAACACAAGTAATCTTCCGACGATTCTATTAGAAGCAGGAATGGGTGGTTGTGCTCTGGATTGGTCATTGGTTCAACCCGCATTAGCCAAGCATACCAAGGTCCTCTCCTATGACCGGGCCGGTTTCGGTTGGAGCACTACACCTATCAGTGAGCCGACTTGCGAAGGCTATGTTCGTGATTTGCGGGAATTATTGACGCAGCTTGAATTAGAACCCCCATACATTCTTGTAGGGCACTCCTATGGCGGAATGATCATGCGGCTGTTTGCTTCTAAGTATCCTGAAGAGGTCTCCGGGATTATTCTTGTGGACTCCACACATGAGCAAAGATTCATAGAATCCACTTTTAATCAAATCAGATATGAAGAACGGCTGCGGCACCTGAGACGACTAAGAATGGGTTATCTTTTATCCCCTATTGGGTTGCCCCGTCTATTAAAACAACCTATTGGTGCCAAACGGCTGCCTCCACCAGTTCAACATACAGTGAATACACTCGGATATCGAAATAATGCGTATAAAGCGGCCTATCTGGAATCTCTCTGCACTATAGAAAGTGCCCTCCAATTAATAGAGTCAGAGCCTTTAGTTCCGGAATTACCAATCATCTTATTATCTGCCGGAAGGCAGAATGAGGATTGGCAACAAGCGCAGAAGAAGCTCCTCCAGTTAACCGCAAAAACCCGGCAGATCGTGATAGAGGACAGCTGGCATTCCATTCAACTATATAATCCGCAAGCTGTCGTAGATTCGGTACTGAGTTTATTAAGAGATAATCATCGCAACCAAACAGACAAGTGGGCGTCTATTTAGTAGGAATATATATCCATTAAGAAAGGTGAGCTAACATGATCGGGAGATTCATAAGGGTTCTGGAAGGAAGTTCCAGACTCGTTATTAGTATTTTTCATCCAGCCATCGGGGGAGAACCGGTGAAGGGTATCGACCTGTACGCACCTTGCCAGGCTGAGGCAGCTAAGCTTTTGACAGAGATGGGCGTGGATCTGGACAACTTGAATATTACCAGTGTAACAACCAACGGGGCCATAGCTCCAAAACAGGGAGGGTATCCCGTCGTCCTCTTCTCCCCTGGATTTGGTGTTGAACGCGATATGTATCTCGGAGTGATTTCCAAGTTAGTCTCCAAAAACTACGTGGTAATTACGATTAGCGCCCCGCATGAGTCTGTCTTCACCGTATTTCCAGATGGCAGCTATCTCAAGCAGGCACCAGAAATGGCGGAGCTGGCAAGCAGCGACTACACCAGTTGGTCCCGTCTGCTCCTCAACCGGGTTCAATACATAAACGCAGTTATGGACATTCTTGAGACGCTTAACTGCTCCGATGATGCTGAGCTCGCCGGGCTGTTCGACCTGGATAAGGTTGCTGTCATGGGACATTCGCTCGGAGGTGCCGCCTCCCTGGAGGCCGCCAAGCAGGATCACCGGATCAAGGCGGCTGTCCTGCTCGATCCCAGTTTTCACCTCATACGCCGCGAAGACGTACAGTCTTCTGTTCCAGTTTTGCTGCTGCGGCAAGAAGCTTCGGCGTACCGGGAGATGGCAGCATCTATGAATGAGATCATTGCATACGATTACATCGATGGGCAGCGCTATGCCTTCAACTCTCTGAATAATGCCCATTTCTATCAGGTAAAAGGGGCTCAGCACATGTCGTTTTCGGATATTCCGCTTCATTACGGTGATCATCACGCAGTTCCCATTCATACGGTTACCGCAGAAGCTGCAACCGCATTTATGGAGGCGGTCTTTTGTAAGGGTGAGGCGGGCCGAAATTTCGCTTTACAGTCTGGAGAAACCGTCGTTCCCATCAACGCAGAGGGTGAACCTGTAGGAACTTAGCACGAAGACACCCTGCACATGACGGACCCTCTTAGATTAGTTGCAGGGGCAGTATTGCTTAATTTTAAATGTTCTTTACAGCTAAATACGGGTACTCAATGATACACTTAGGCTATCCTAACTCTTGCTTGAAGGAGTGCTCCAAATGCAATTACAAATAGTGAAAGTGCCCGGCACAAACGATACATCTTATGTTACAGGACTACAGGAAATTCGGATATGGAAAGAAACTGCTGCTCGAAGCCGAAAAAATGGCTAAAGAAAAAAATGTGATTTCATCAAATTAGACACCCTAAGCTTTCAGGCATTGGATTTTTACTTAAAGCTAGGGTTTGAAGTGTTCGGAACGATACATAACGCCGGCAGTTACTCTCACTATTATTTGACCAAAGAACTCTCTCAAAACAGTTAATTCGTTAGCCAGCGCTTAGGCTAGCAAGCCTACGTCTATTTAATTGGGAAAAGCAGATTGGAAATTAAAGGTGTTGCCGGAAGCATCTAAGAGAAGGATAGATCACTTATGAAAGCTAATAGGAATATAGCACTTATTCTTAGTTTCATCGCCTTAACTGGAGGCATGTTCATCTCGTCGCTGATTGGTGTTGTCTTTGGAATCATTAGTATAGCTTTGAGTTTGCAACAAATGAAGGCTGATAGAAAGAAATCCTTGATCGCTATAATAATCAGCACAATTGCAATGTTAATTCCAATAATCCTGGCGGTCACTCTAGCCACTATACTCGATGAGTAGGATAACGCGGGAGTATTTTCATAAGGGTGCTGTGTCTCGAAATGTAGCATTACAGCCTAGCGAAACCGATGTTCCAATCAACTCAGAGGATGATCCTGTAGTAACTGTATCGTAGGAGGATTTTTCATGAAAGTTAGACTAAGCGATTATAATCCGGACTGGGTTAACCGTTACCAAGAGGAAGCTTCGTTTTTAACTACAATATTTGCGGATGAAATCGTACGTTTTGAGCATTTTGGCAGCACCTCAGTACCCGGTTTAAAAGCTAAACCCGTCATTGATATGATGTGTATTGTAAAAGACATTAGCAACATTGACTCCTATAACAATAAGATGAATGGGCTTGGATATGATGTAGCCGGAGATTGGGGGATTCCCGGCAGAAGGCTATTCCGCAAGGGCGGAGAGGCAAGGACGCATCATATTCATTGTTATCAGGCAGACAACCCTCAGATTGAACGGCATCTCGTGTTCAGAGATTATTTAAGAGCCCATCCGGCGGAAGCGGCAAGATACAGTCAGTTCAAACAAGAATTAGCGGATCACTTCGAGGATACCAGCCAGTACGGACCGGCCAAAAAAGCATTTGTGAGCTCGATGGAACAACAGGCGCTTTCCTGGTACGCAAGCCTGCGTTCTGATGCGAGGTGAGCCGATGAATTTCAGATGTGAATGCGGACACCGAATCCACGACAATACGGATTATTTGCAGTATAAAGGATACTTCCTTGCGGACCAGGATCAGGATGATCTTATGGATGAGATTGACGATGCTATTGAGAAATCGGGTCCGACACCGCGGGATAAGGAAGAAGCTGCTATGAGGATTAGATCCTTAATCACTAGACTGTTCAAATCCGCTTACCAGTGCTCCAATTGCGGGAACCTCTTCATGGATCTTGGTCCTGCCGGACTGGAGATGTTCAGGGGAGTTGATCCTGTGAATAAGAATCTGTTACGGTCGGCTTTAGGGGAGCAGTGGCGGGGGCATGTATATGGAGAATGGAAGGACATCCTGCCTGAATGGCAAACTTCCCATGGCATCCTGTACAATGAGACCAATGTCAGCTGTCCAAGCGGAGAATCGGCGGGGAATGGACATTATAGCGATTGGGAAGCCTTGGAACGGGACTATTATCAGTTGTTTCATGAACTCAAGAACAGGAATGCTATACGTTACAGCCAATTGGAAAAGAACGGGACCCTAATTCATTCATGGAGCTTACCTAAATAGCTTTTCTGTATAGGCTGAATGAGTGGAAATAAGCTAAAAAACTCTAAGGAGGAACTCCAATGAAGACAATCCTGCGCATGATGGACCATCTGTACTGGGCGGACGGACGGATTTTGGATGCACTTGAAGCGAGTCACACGAAGGACGCGGAGCTGCTGAAGCTGGTGCGGCATGTGGCGGTGGCGGAGCAAGTCTGGCTGTCGCGCTTGCAGGGTAAGGGCAGCACACAATACGCATTATGGGAAGAAGCGGAAGACCTGACGACAATCCGGCAACTGTTCGAAGAGAATGCTGAGCAATACCGCAGCTATATCGGCAAGCTGGAAGAATCTGTGCTGGATCAGATGATTAGCTACAGCAGCCAAAATGGAACCTCGTTCCAGACCTCCGTCCGGGACATCCTGCTGCAGGTGCTTTTACATGGGCAATATCACCGGGGACAGATCAACCGGGCCCTTCGTATGGAATCGGCAGAGCCTGCCCCTGTTGACTACATCGCATTCTCAAGGCTTTAACCTCGCAACTATTAATGAACAAGGAGCGAATGCAAGAAATGGAGATCAGAGCATTACATACGGGTGAACAACCACCAACCGGATTACTCTTATTGGCGGACCCTTCCCCGAAGCTGGTTGAAGACTATGTGGCAAGAGGGCAATGCTTCGTTGCTGAGGCGGATCAACAAGTGGTCGGAGTCTATGTGTTACTGCCTACAAGACCGGAGACTGCCGAGCTGGTCAATATTGCAGTGAATGAGGAGTTCCAGGGGCAGGGAATCGGGAAGCAACTGGTGAATCACGCGATTCAGGAGGCTAAGCGGCTCAGATTCAAAACGCTGGAGATCGGCACAGGCAACTCTAGTATCGGCCAGCTTGCGTTGTATCAGAAATGCGGCTTCCGGATCACCGGGATAGACAGGGACTTTTTCATCAGACATTATAGTGAAGAAATCTATGAGAACGGGATGCAGGTGGTGGATATGATCCGACTGTCTCAAGATCTGTAAGTCATTCTCGGATACGGAACAGCTTCACCAATGTTAATGCAGTGCAGAAATTACCGCGGGAGGTAACGCATCTTATGCAAGCACAAATATTGCAATTCCTCAATAATACCTATCCGGTTCAACTCTCCAGTATGGAGGCCGTCACCAATGAAATGTACCGTTGCCACTCGGAGAAGGGGACATTCTTCGCCCGAATCACGAATTATAAGACCTATGAAGAACAATTAGCTGAAGTGAACTGGACTACTTATCTGTTCAATCGGGGCGTACGGGTGCCTGAGGTTATACCTACAATACAGGATTCAGTTGTCAGCACCCTGCTGATGAATGAAGAAGAGAAGTGCGTAGTCTTGTTCCAGGCAGCAGCCGGAATTCATTTGCCCCGGGCCAAATGGGACAAAACCATATTCAGAACCCTTGGACAGCAGATAGGCAGAATGCATCAGGTGAGCAAAGAATACCAGCACTCTGAAGCGGCCCAGCCGATTCCGCATTGGTATGATAACGATGAATATGATTTTCTCAAGTCTATTCCTGCAGAAGAGAGGGCCATACGGGATATTGCGAAGGATGTGCTCAAGCAGGTCCGCATGCTGCCGAAGGATGAGGCGAACTACGGCATCATCCACGGCGACCTGTGGCTGAACAATACGCTTGTGGACAGTGACTCTGCGCTGACGATGATTGACTGGCAGGATTGCGAGCGGCATTATTACGTCTATGATCTGGCGGTGTCTATCTACTCTGCCCTGGAGTTCTCGTTTGCGGGCGGACAGAACCTCATAGACTATAAGCGTGCGATAACTAAGGCAATCACGGACGGATATAAGGAAGAGCATTCCCTCTCCGCCGAGATGTCCAGACAGCTGCCGCTGTTTATGAGACTGAAAGAGCTGTTTGAGTACAACCTGATGCATATGTATTGGAACTTCGAGGAGCTCAGCGAGGAGCAGGTGCGCATTCTAAATCTGTACAGAAGCAAGATTGAGTATATGCATACGTGAGGTGAGTGAGGTGTATGACTATATCAGTATTCATTCTGCGGGCTACGCCAAGACTGTAAGGACGGAGGTACTGGAGCGGTTTTTTATTAGTACGATGAGGTTTGAAAAAATCGGTCCTCTATCTTTCTCCAAGGCGCTCCATGGAGCGCATATCGGGGTAAAGGGAATCTCCGCAAATTCGGATGGCAGTTATGCTTACTACACCCTGGAAGGGATTGAAGAGGTGAATCTGGTCGAGGTCATCCTGCCGGCAACTAAGATAGATGAGCCATTGGAGCGTGCGATAACCGGGTTGGTGATGGCCATTGTTGACGAATTCCATTGGTGTATCGATGAGGACCACGGTTTGGATTCTTGATGTGATCGGTTTTCCGATTACATTTGGCCACACGCTCTCGCCAACACCAATTGTGATCGGTTTTCCGATTACATTCGGCCACACACTCTCGCCAACACCAATTGTGATCGGTTTTCCGATTACATTCGGCCACACACTCTCGCCAACACCAATTGTGATCGGTTTTCCGATTACATTCGGCCGCACACTCTCACCAACACCAAATGTGTTCCCCCAACAATACGACAAGCGGCAGCCTCAGACGAATCATTCGTCCATGGCTGCCGCTTGTTCAATTCTTATCACTCAACCGCTTCGCCCCTGTCTAGACTCCCGCCTCAGCAGTAATGCAGCGCTTCACCCAGCGCGACCAGCGCCATCGCCTGGCCGTAGGCCATCGGGGCAATGATGATCCCTTTGTAGTCCTCCTTGGCTGCGCCGATGGGAGTACCGCCGGACACGCCGAGCACTGTGCCTTCGCCGTCAATTCTGTCCAGGATGGCACGGATTGCCTGCAGAGCCGGTTCGCTATAGGCCTCCGGGAGCAGTCCCCGGCGCACACCGTTCAGGATACCTGCGGCAATCGCAGCCGAACCCGAAGTCTCGGTATAGCTGCCGGGATCATCCAGCAGGGTATGCCATAATCCGTCCTCGCTCTGACATGCGAGCAGGGCTTCGGCCTGGGCCTGCAATGTCTGCTGGAGATAGTTGAAGACTCCGTCTGTCAGATAGGGCCGCATCAGCTCCAGATATTCCGGCAGACCGAGCGCGAACCAGCCGTTGCCGCGGCACCAGAAGGCTTCGCTGAAGTTGTGGCGCTCTGCAAAATGCCAGCCATGGAAGAAGAAGCCGTTTTTTTTGTCATACAGATATTTAATATGCAGCAGCAACTGATGCAGCGAGGTCTCGCGCCACTGCGGGTTGTCGTACTTCACACCCATTTTGGCAGTGAACAGAATCGCCATGAACAGCGTATCAATCCAGATCTCGTTCTCATGGAGCGAGACCTCATGCTTCTGAGTCCCCGTAGTCACATGCTGATAGCCTTGCTCCAGCGTCCGCGGCAGGCCGTGCATCAGCCATTCTATCCATTCGAGACTCAGCTCTCCGGCCTCTTCCAGCTCCATCAGCGAGAGCAGCGGGGCAGTCGTATTAATATTCCGGCTGGGTAGTCCCTTCTCCAGCTGCCGGGCCATCCACGGCTTGGTGTATTCCGC
This sequence comes from Paenibacillus sp. FSL R7-0333, assembly GCF_038000365.1. NCBI lineage: Bacteria > Bacillati > Bacillota > Bacilli > Caryophanales > Paenibacillaceae > Paenibacillus > Paenibacillus sp. FSL R7-0333. The sequence continues at coordinate 1,509,612 of NZ_JBBOBZ010000001.1, read as the reverse complement.
ATAACGGCCGTCCCCGAAATGCCGGTCAAGCTTTTGCAGGCCATACAGCCCCACACCCTGCGGCCAATCCCACTCTTCCATCCCGAAGTCCCTGGCAAAATACCCCCGGCGTCCCGCGTCTTCCCCCAGGTTCTGCAATTCTGCTTCGTTATCCGGCCGGCCCAGCTTCAGCAGCTTATTCGTGACCAGGTCCAGCTTCTGCATAACCTCTTCCTTGCTCACACAGCTAACCGGCACCGCTTGCTTCTCTCCTGCTCCCATCCTAGCCTCTCTCCTCTCAGCTCTGCGCCCCGCGCAGCTTGATTCTGAACGTTCTGATCTCATACGGCTTCACCTGGAAGCTCAGCTCCTCTGCTTCCTGCCAGTCTCCCAGCGGCTCCTCCATCAGGTTGCATTCCTGCCAGGAGGCTATAGAGTAAGCACTGTCTACAGTTATCTGCGTCCGGGAACCGGCGTACTCATGCAGCCGCAGCACCACATCCTTGCCGTCCTCCGAACGTTTGATAGCATCCACTGTCACATGCTCACCATCAATATAGAGCAGCGGGGGCCCTTCCAGCTCACCTGCCACACTGCGAAGCGGATTATTCAGCTCCCACGCCTCCTGGACCACCCTGCCTTCGACGAAATCACCGGTATGCGGGTACAGGGCATACGTAAATTCATGGTGCCCCTGATCCTGCTGCGGATCGGGATGAACCGCCGATTTCAGCAGCGTCAGCCGGAGCACGCTGTCCTTGATGTCATATCCGTATTTGCAGTCATTCAGCAGCGCTATGCCATACCCCTTCTCGCTGATATCCGCCCACTGGTGGCCTACTGTTTCGAAGCGGGCGTAATCCCAGCTCGTATTCCAGTGTGTAGGACGCTTCACGTTACCGAACTGAATATCATAGGTAGCTTCCAGCGCATGAATATCCACCGGGAAAGCCACCTTCAGCAGCTGGTTATGTCCGTGCCAGTCGAGTTCTGTACGGAAGTCAATCCGCACGGTATCGCGGTAGAAGATGATATCCTGGGTAACCGCTGTGCGGTGATAGGTCCAGGTCAAGCGCAGCACCGCCCGCAGCGGGCCGTTCTCGGTCAGCTCACATCCGGTCAGCTGAGTGATCTCAGTCATCTTTTCCTGGTAGAAAATATCGATATCCCACGCTTCAAAATCCAGCGGCTTATCTTCGAACACCTGTAGCACATTCCCCCGCTGCCCTGGCGCCAGCAGCTCACGGCCGCTCTTCCGGTCGATCATTGAAGTGAAATGCCCCTGCTCATTCCACACCACTTCCACAAGCGGTGTGCTCAGCGTGTTGCCGGATACGGCTGCAAGCGGCGGAATCTGTGCGTCCTGGGTGGCTTCGCCTGCTTGTCCGTGTACTACCTTCAGCACCGCCGTGCCCAGTGCAGGCACAGACGGAACATAGACCAATACTTCCCCGTCTGCTGTCCGCTGCTGCCATAGCCGGTTCCCGTCAGCGTCATGAACCTGTGCAGAATCTGCAGCACCTACAGCAAGCAGCGCATAACGCGGGCGGTTCCAGTTCGAGCTGTTCATCAGCGTGAGCCTGCTGTCATCCTTTTCATGGACTACACCGTTAATCAGAGCAAGTGAGCGGGCTTCGCCTTCCGCATACTCAGCATCACTGTCCTCGTAGACCTCAGCGATTGACGAACCGGGGATGATGTCATGGAACTGGTTGCGCAGCAGAATCTCCCAGATCCCGGTCAGTTCAGCCGCAGGATAAGCAGTTTCAAGATTCCCCTGTCTTACTCCCGTCAGCGTATGCAGCCACTCAGCATCGCGCAGCAGCAGCTCCAGGCGGCGGTTATATTTCTTGTTGCGGGCTTGCGAGGTGTACGTGCCCCGGTGGCATTCGAAATACAGTTCACCGTTCCAGGTGTGTACGAACGCCTCCGCCTTCCCGATCCGTTCATGCAGTCCGGTGAAATACTCCCCGGCACTGCCCATCTCAATCTTCGGAATGCCCGGAAGCTTGTCGAAGCGCCGGCGAAGCTCCAGCATCTCCCGCGTCGGCCCGCCGCCTCCGTCACCCCAGCCGTATGCAAACATCAGGTGATCGTTGATCTCCTTATCCTGATAGGAATTCCAGATTCCGCGCAGCAGCCCTGCCGTCATCCGTCCGTTATATGTGTATTCAGCTCCATCCTTCTCGGAGGTCGTGATGAAATGCGTCAGCACCTCTGAGCCGTCCATCCCCCGCCACCAGAAGGTGTCATGCGGCATCCGGTTGAACTGATTCCAGCTGATTTTGGTCGTCATGAACGTGTCGATGCCCGATTTGCGCAGAATCTGCGGCAACGCCCAGCTGTATCCAAAGACATCCGGCAGCCACAGGTACTTGCTCTCTACGCCGAATTGTTCACGGAGATAGCGTTTGCCCAGCATAATCTGGCGGACCAGCGACTCACCGGACGGGATATTACAATCCGACTCCAGCCACATGGCTCCCTCTGCTTCCCAGCGTCCTTCCTTCACTTTCTCGGTGATTCGTCCGAACAACTCCGGATAATCCTGTTCCAGATATGCGTACAATTGAGGCTGCGTCTGCAGGAACTGGTACTCCGGGAACTCCTCCATCAGCCGCAGTACGGTGGAGAAGGAACGGGCTGTCTTTTCACGGGTAGCTTTAAGCCGCCACAGCCAGGCAACATCAATATGGGTATGGCCCACAGCTGTAAGCGTTACGTCAAAAGTCTGCGGCATCGCCTCTATCGCCTGATTCAGACTTGCGCCTGCCTGATATAGCGAAGCGGTATGCTCCGGTGAACCCGGCTCCGACCAGTCGATCAGACGGAAGGCTTCATTCAGCGCTCTTAACAGCCACTGCTTCTCCGGCTGGTCTCTGCCAAGGTAACGGAAGGTGTCGAGCGCCGCCTTCGACATATAGAACAGATCATCAATGCCCTCGTCCAGATAGCCGATGAACGCTTCGCTGAGCCGGTGCTCCTGAATTCTGGGCACTCCGCCGCCCTCAAGTCCCGACCAAAGCCGGAAGGACAGTTCTACCGTCTGTCCGCCCCATTCATCGCCAAAGATTACTTCTCTATGGTTGTTATCTACGCCCTGATAAGGCGATCCGTTCACGAACAGCAGCGATTCGAAGCCGGAGTTATTGAAGTCCCCTGTTTTGCCAAAATCAAATCTGCCGGCAATTTTAAAGCCTGCCTGACTAGGCGGCAGCACGATCTCTGTGCGCAGCCAGATGTAACGGTCCCGCCCGCGCCAATGCTCCTGAAGCCTGATGATGCCATCAAAGGACACCGACTCCGGGTACACACCGTTAGCCCCTTCCTCATCCTCAGCGAACGCGAACTCAGTAAGCTCCTGAACCTTAAGATATCTATACTTTTCCACTTCGGCCTGGCGTTTGATCAGCTTTTCTTCTGTGAATAACATCTCTATCACTCCCTGTATCCGCTTTCATATGGTCACTATAGCAAACCTTTCACTCCAAAAACTACCCTACTCTTGCTGTATTCCGACCGATTCATTGCATATTTTGCTTTTTTGAGCCTATAATATACAGGTGGAAACGGCTTGGACTTCTATAGTAAACGGCAACGGTGAGGAGAGAGGCTATGCTTGACAGCGACCTGTTATATGACCAAGGATATAGCATCCGAATTAATACCCCGGCTGATCCGCTCTTTTACTATTTCGACTACGATCAGCGATCTCACGACATCAATATGGAGTTTCAGCACGATCATGACTTTTATGAGATTCATATTCTTCTGGATTCCAGCGCTACTCATATTATTGAAGGCAATGTACATGCCCTGCAGCAATATGACATTGTTCTGCTTGCTCCGTACCGGCTGCATATGACCCAGTATCCCGCAGGCCCGCCGCATAAGCGGCTAATTATCAACTTCAACCTGCCCAGGAATATACCCGGATTTGAGACCGCTTACAATGCAATGCTGCAGCCATTCTCCGAGGAGGTTCCGATCTACCGGTTCACCGGAGGCCCGCGCAGTGCCGTGTTCGAGCCGCTCAATGCTATTTTCAACTGTTCCCGCAGCGCTTCACCGCTGAACCCTGTGCTGATTCACAGTCTGTTCCAGCAGTTTCTGTGCAGTCTGTCCCAGCAGAATGACAAGAATGCGTACGTGCTGGAAGAGATCGGCAATGCCATGATGCAAAAAATCTATTCAATCACCGCCCACATTCACAGCCATTACGGCAGTGAGTTGTCCTTGAATTCAATCTCCAAGGAATTCTATATCAGCCCTTATTATTTATCGCACCAGTTCAGAACCGTCACCGGCTTCACCTTGACCGGGTACATCCAGATGACCCGCGTCCGCAAAGCCCAGCAGCTCCTGCTCCATACCCGGCACAAGATCTCCGATATCGCCGGGCAATGCGGCTTCAACAGCTTCTCGCAGTTCAACCGCATCTTCAATAAGCAGAGCGGCATGTCCCCTTCCGCGTTCCGCAAGGCGCAGGGGTCGTCTGGCGGGGCTTCGTCTACGCTGTCGTATTGAGTGGAGCGCAAGAAAGAAAGCTATTCCAAAAAGCCGTGAAAGCGGCTGGTTGGGATAGCCTTTGTTTTGATGCAGGATCGGAGTTAGCTTGGGTGGACGCTGCGCGGAAGGGCTGTTGATCCAATTGCTGTGGTCTCTATCAACTCTTGTCTTGACCATCTAATTTGGCGGTATATGAAATCTCTCTCATGAAAGACGTTACAGCATGACAATTGTCCAGGTCATCCTCATCCAACATCGACCAATAATAAATAGTATTTTTATGAATACTAATATCTTGAAGAAGATGATATCTGATTAGCCTAGCCGAACTCTCCTCAGCCTTTCTTTCAACTATAGCATCATTGAATGATGAAATAATAATAATCATTAAAGCAAATTTTTCGTCTATGTTTAATTCGATATTTTCATAGGCGCATATGAATTCGGTTAATCTTGAAGAATCTGACACTTCATATTCCTAGTCTTGTGAGAATTCATCAGGAGAAGGTAAATTAATTTTCTTTACTAGACCCTCTATAGCACTCTTTGTAACATACTCTGGGTATACATGCTTCATGGTTATTGCTCCTTTTTACTATTGTCCTTTTTCTGAAGGATAAGGTGGCAACTATTTTATCAATTACCACCTTTAAATCAGCTTGCTTAACGCTCGGTTAGTGTTTCCGCCCGATACTCTGTCTTCATCTTGAGAAAACGAAGATAATAAAAAAACAAGTCAATCATACTACCATTTCCCTCTATTAAAGTCCTCATTATCTATCTCTTTAACGTACACCGAAATCCATAAAACAGTGTTTTCAACAGGGTCAGTCTCAATGTAAATTCCTTTAGGACTAAAATATACTTCTTCGAAATCATCGTATTCAAAACTTGGCTCTATTTGGAGTACCTCATCAATATGCATCCCTATATGAATCTTATCAAATAATAATCCTTTGTAACCTTTCAAAGCAGTTATCTTGAACAGCTTTCCATTTATCAAATTGAACCACAAATCTACAGAACCCTTAATTTCATATCTAACAAAGAATTTCACTAACAACGATGACTTTTCATCCATCTTATCAATTAATTCATAGAATTGACTTATATGACTATATAGTTTAAGTCCTCCAAGTCCGACCCATGGTATAATTAGTGAGCTATTGTCTATCACTTTATTTCCTCCTTGTAAAGATAATAGTTGCAGTTTCTGCACCGTCTGTTTTATACACATTTTCAGAACCATCGACAATTTTAATAATTCCCTGATCACTGGTGCTTATTTTAACGTATGGACTTTCACCGTGTCTGCCTCCACCAGGAGAAACCTGCATTTGTGTTATGTTCTTATCTCCTCCAGTATTTTGAATTTTGATGATTTTCGCACCCGATCTTGATTTTTTAGAAGCCTGAACTGTAACTTCGTATCCTGCATCTTCTAAGATCTTTGCAATTTCTTCAGCTGATTTTCCACTAAAAACCTTTGGATTTGACTTGAATGTTTCAATTGACGCCCGACCATTCTCAAATACAGTACTACCCGTCCCCTCAGACCCATCCTCATTGTTTTCCAGATACTGTTCAACCTCTCCGATCACAGGCGCGACAGTTTCAAGATCTGAATTTGCTAACTTGTCTCGTGGTGTTACTTCTATCTTGGTATTGAGTTCTTTTAATTGCTTGATTCGCTCGTGAATTTTAGATTCTTTATTTCCAACTTTAACCTTGTCTAAATTCCCTATCCGTGTCTTAAATCCTTCTATAATTTTGGGTACGGTTCGTTTATTCTCACTAGCCATCATTACCACATGCCCGCTGCCGCGTTTCTCGACCCAGAGCTGGTGGCTTTCTTTGCCGATTTTGAAGTTGACCAGCAGGCCGGCAATGGCGTTCTTGAGCTTCCCGGCACCCGCGGCTACGAGATTAACCCCTGATTTCAAAAGCTTCTTGCCGAAGGCTAACAGGCGGGTATGCACGCCTCCCTTGACAGTGCCGAGGAAGTCACCGGTGGTTTCATTTTTGGCAGCGCCCGCTTTTCCGCTGGCCTTGGGTTCTTCTTTTTTGCCTGAGCTGTTTTTCCCTGGACTGTCTTTGCCCGCACCGCCGGTGATCCCGGACAAATTAGCCAGCAGCTTCGTGCCGTTGCCGAAGACCTGATTGGTCTGCAACTGGGCTTCATCCACCAGTCCCGTTGCTCCTTCTGTGGCCTCGTCGATCAATCCGCCTATCTTATCTACAGGCCCCTGAAGCGGCTGAAGCATGCCCTGGACCGGGCTGGACGCTGCAATTTTGTTAATCAGCTTGTCCGCGAACGGAATATGCTGGCGGATCAGGTCAACCAGTGATTGGCCCGCCACGGCTTCAATTCCTTTGAATACAGCCTTAATCAGTGCTGACGGCGGATTGGTGATGATGAAATTCAGTACCATATCGACGCCTTTGTTAGCCAAGACGGACATAAGCTGAGCCGGTTTTCCGAGCAGCTGAACCTTTGCTTTAATGCCGCCGGCGGCTTCGGTTACCTTCTCACGAATCCCCTTGAACAAGCCTCCAGCCGCTTCCTTCAGCTTGCCTGCCCCCTCACTCAGGGCCTCGGCAGGGTTCTTCAATACCTCCAGACCCTGAACCATACCGGCATACACCATGCTGAACGGGTTGAACCACGACTTGCCCGAGATGTTGATCACCGGCAGAGCCTTATTAATCGCGCCTGCCACCTTGCCGACTGTCTTTTGAAGAATTTCGAACACGCCCTGAAGAAGCTGCAGCACCTTCATCAGTCCTTTTTCCTGGCTTCCGCCTTTCGGAGCCTTGCCCCCATCCTTGTCCCTCTCCTTGTCATCTCCCTGGCCCGTCTGTAGTGGCTTCAGCTCACCGAACAGCCCCTTGACCAGAAAGCCGCCCAAGCCCGCCGGATTCAAAAACTGCTTCAGATTCTGCACCTTAAAATTCCGCAGGGTGTTAACCACAGTCATGACCGTGTTCGCCTGACGCAGCAGCTTAGGGAGGGTCGAGGTCAGCCAAGTGGCGATCTGCACCAGGACACTTCCCCCGCCCGTAGCAAAAGCAGCCGCAACCTCCGCAGCAATCTGCGCAACCTCCAGCGCCTTGCCAAAATTAATTTTGAATTCACCACTCAAGAACTTCCCAATCCCCGATAATATGCCGTTATACAGCGACTGTACGCCAGCGAACAGCTTATCCACCGTTTTCCCCATGAAATCCAGGGCGGCGCTTACTCCCTTCTTCAGGAGAGCAGCAGCCGTATTCACAACTTGAACTGCCTTGTTCACCGCACGGTCGATCCAGCCGTTAATCTTCTTGGCAATGCCCGGGAAGCGGGCAAATAGGGTATTCGCAATTCCCTTCAGCACGTTCCCGAAGCCTTTGATCGCACTGACAATCAGCTTCCGGCCGGCTTCAATCAGCCCAACAACCGCTTGTTTAGCTTTATCGAAAATGGCTTTGACGGCCTTGCGCAGCTGTGTGAAAAGGAAATTCATCCCCTTTTGGATGGCCTCGCCAATCTGCTTGCCTTTTTGCTTGAGCCACTCCCAGGGATTGTTGGCCTTTTTCTTTTGTTCTCCTTCAGCCTCCCCTTCCTTTTGCTTCTCCTCTGCCTGGCTCTTCGTGTTCTTGTATTCCTTGCGGGAATCAGCTTCTGCAGCAGACAGCTTGCGCTTAACCTCGCCTTCCTTCTCATCCTTGATTCCCTTGATTTCCCGATTCTTCTCTGCTGCGGCTGTCCCCGCTTCGCGGTCGAATTCCCCGCTGGTGGCCTTGATCTCTTCCTGCCACTGCGTCCGGTATCCTAAGACCTCTGCCTTAGCCGCAGCCTGCTCAGTCTGCTGCTTTCCGGATGCCTCAGTCTTCAACCGTTCTATCTCTGCCTTGGTATCGCCCTCTGCAGCTGTGACTCCCGCGTCAAACGGTGCCTTTCCTTTCTGGTACTTCGCTTGACTATTCTCCATATGGACCTGAAGTTGAGCCGCCAGCTGCGGGTTAAGGTAGCCAGCTACATCGGGCGGAATTGAACCCGCGGGTTTCAGTTGAAAAGCTGGCGGCGCCACCGCGCGGATCGTATGCGCAGAACGCAGAATGCTCTTATCAGGCTTGGGCTGAATCCGGTTTTCTCCGAAATCCTGCCGGGTCTGCTCCAGCTCGGAAGCCTGTACAGTCTGCACATGCTGCTTGGCTTCTGTCTGAAAGCTCTCCACCTGGGATGGATCAGCTTCACCAGTGAGAGCAACCTCCGGCGGATTCGCCGCATACCTGCTTGCTTCCTCCATCATCTGATCCGGATCTGTCTCCTCGGTGACTTGAGGAAAGCTGTTCACTCCAGCTGACGTATCCCCGCCTTGCTTACCGCTCTGAAAAGCAGGCAGCTTGGCGGCGGGCAGCGGAGCTGCCGCTGTGCGCTTCATAGGATCAGCAGCCGGGCCGGGTGCGATGCCAGTGGGTGCCGCAATGACAGGCAGCGCCTTCTCTGCCTGCTGTCTTTGCTGCCCCAGCGCCTCACCGGAGACACCTACCGCCTGGTTGTACGCCTGAGTGATTTCAGCCGGAGCAACGCTGCTTAGCTGCCCGATTATGCCGCCCGGATTGCTGCCTTTAATATGAATAACCGGAGCTTTGACACCTGTTCTCCTGGCTTTCAGAAGCGAGGCAGAAGACTGTGGACTTGCTGCTGTAGACTTCTGTCCTGGCGTAGCTGGCTTGTCTGCAGACTTTTGCTCCTGCCCAACTGGCTTGTCTGCCGGCCTCTGCCTTGGCGCGGCTATTCTGGCAGAGGTCTTCTCCTCTGCCTCAGCGCCCATCTTAGCTTCCGGTTTGCGTTCCGGCTTCGCACTGGAGCTCACTTTCACCGGAGGCTTGAGTCCACCTTGTGACCGGGCATGGATGGCCGCCTCCGCTTTTCCAGTCTTCTCTGCCTGTGCTTGGACTACGACAGGCTTGACCTCTGACTTCCCTCCCCGCTTGGCTTCCGACTGTGAGGTTTTCCTGAAGGCATGGATGGCCCGGGCCGTATCCGGTTTTTCGATGATTGGTGGAGACTTGATTTCAGCCGTTTTTTTGGAGCCTAATTCAGGTAAGCTAGGTTTGTCTGCTTTCGCGCGGGTCTGTTCAGCCTGTTCAGACTTGGTTCGCTTGCCTTGGTCCAGCAGCATAAGCGCGCTCCGCAGGCCAATTACACCGCTGAGCAGATTGAACTCTCTGGAGCTTACAGTCTCCGGGGCTGTTCGAAGGCGGTGGGCCAGCTGGTTGAGCTCAAGCGGGGTTCGCAGCGGCGGCTTCAATGCCGCCTTGTCTGCGAGCGGGACTTGCACTGGTCTTCTGTGGGTCACGTTCTGCGGCTCTGCCGGTTTATGCACTGCAATCTTGCTTGGCATAGAAGGTCACTCCCTGATTATTCCGTATACAAGTAATGGTATTTTTAGGGACTGATTCACAGCCAGTTCAACAAAAAAGCTTCTGGACCGCCCAAAGGGCCATCCAGAAGCTTTTTTCACATCTATACAAAGGTCCCGCAATGCAAGAATACCTACACCGTAAACTGCACGCGGCTGAGCAGAACCTCACCCCTTAAGACAAGGTATACATCTGTGGTTCCGGCGTCCACATCCGCTATAGCGGACTCGCTGTGCCACTGCTGAACGCCGCCGGACGGAACCGCAAGCGTAGCCGCCAGCTTGCCGGACGGACTGCCGGTCCGGACTTCAACCATACCTCCCTGGACGGAGGATACAAGCAGCTCGACGCCCGCTGCACCCTCTGCAAACCGGACATTATGGAAGGCGATCCATGCCCCTTCCTTCACCGGATGCACCGCAGCGCCGCCAGCCTTGCATTCATCAAGGAAAACAGCTTCGTAATCATCGTAATTCTCAGCCTTCACCGGCGTATACAGATCACGTGGCGGAACGGTCTCGCCATGCAACCTGATTGTGGCTGACAGCCGGATATCTCCCGAGGAACGGCCTGCCATCAGCATGTATTCCCCATCCTCCACACAGTACTGTTCGCGGCTGACGTCCCAGAAGGAGAGTTCAGCGGCCGGTAAGGTGAATGTGACCGTCTGCTTGTGTCCGGCAGCCAGCCGGATTTTGTCGAACCTCTTCAGCTGCTTAAGCGGCCGTTTGATCCGGGTGGACAAGCACTGGACATACAGCTGGACTACCTCGTCACCGTCAACGCTGCCGCTGTTCTCAAGCTCTACGGTCAGACTGATATTACCGTCCTGCTGCACTTCCTCCGACGCCAGCGACAGCTTGTTATAATTCACCTGCGCATAGCTCAGACCGTGACCGAACGGATAGAGCGGCTCACCGTCGAAGTACATGTAGGTTCTCTTGCCTTTGATAATATCGTAGTCCATGAATTCAGGCAGCTGGCTGACGCTGCGGTACCAGGTCATATTCAGCTTGCCGGACGGGCTGTAATCGCCGAACAGGACATCTGCGACTGCATGGCCCAGCTCCTGTCCGCTGTGCGAGGTGTACAGCACGGCCGGAATATGCTCGTCGATCCAGGTGGAGGAAATCGGATAGCTGCCGACGATCACTACGACGGTGTTCGGGTTGGCGGCATAGACAGCCTTGACCAGATTCTCCTGCTCTGCGGGCAGTACGATATCCGGCCGGTCAATCTCCTCCTTGCCGTTCAAGAGCGGATGGTTACCGACGAATACAACGGCAACCTCAGCGGCCCGGGCCGCTTCCGCCGCTGCTTCTACGCCGTTCACGACAACTTTCTTATGGAATTGGGCTGCTTCGGCAGACGTTTCTTCTTCAGCAGCGCGAATGGTTCCGTCCTCAGCACTGATAACGAGCGGCTGATTGTTCCAGGTCCGCAAGCTGACGGTGTCTTCCCCCTCCGGGACCAGATTCAGCGATTCCTTCACATACCAGCCATAGATTTCATCCGCGGAAGCGGTCAGTGTGCCGGCATCTGTCAGGGTAACATATTGTCCCCTGCTGGCAGATTCAAGGGTATGAGCGGTCCAGCCCCACGCCGTATGGCGGAACATCTCTCCCCGCTCCGGCTGATCATGCAGCACTGCGAGCCGTCCGTCCTCGCCCGTGATGCCCACTGCTTGTCCGCTGGCAGCGGAGGTCAGAATGATCCGGTCATCCCCGCTCTCGAAGGTGACCTGCTTGCCTGCCAGCTTCTTGATGATTCCCTGCAAAGGGGTCACCGCATATGGCAGCGTACCGGAATACCAGTCTCTGAACGCTTCGTCCCCCAGCGTGCCGATCACAGCGACCTTGGACAACGAGGCTGCATTCAGCGGAAGGGCAGCGTTGTCGTTCTTCAGCAGCACTATGGATTCCTTCGCGGCTTCGAGTGACAGCTCGCCATGCGCTTTGCTGAGAATGGCTGAGTCGTCTATCTTCGTATACGGATTACCTTCCTCCGGGTCGAACTCACCGAGCCGGAAGCGGACGCGGAAGGTGTTCGCCAGCGCGCGGTCCAGATCCGCCTCGGTCAGCAGTCCTTCACGGAGCGCCTCGTGAATAACCTTAATGGTCTCCTCCGTCTCTTCGGTCACACTGTCAATGCCATTCTTGATGGATTCCGCCATGGACTGGGCGAAGGAATCATAATACTTATGGTCCTTCACAATCCCGAACAGGTCTCCGGCATCGCTGACAATGAAGCCGTCCATCTCCCATTCGCCCTTCACAATCTCCATCACTGCCGGATGGAGGATAACCGGCACGCCGTTCACCGAATTGTAGGCGGTCATCATGGATTGTGCGCCGCCTTCCTTGAAGGCAGGCTTGAACGCTTCCAGATAATATTCGCGCATATTGCGCGGGTCAATGCTGGACGAAGCCACGCCCCGGTCGATCTCATTATTGTTCCCGAGGAAATGCTTCAGGGTCGCTACCGCTTTCAAATACACCGGATGATCTCCTTGAATTCCCTGGACAAGCGCTGTACTCAGCCGGCCAGTCAGCTCAGGGTCTTCCCCGTAGGCTTCCTCTGTTCTCCCCCAGCGCGGGTCCCGTTCCATATCCACAGTCGGTGCCCAGAGAGTCAAGCCGTTAATAGTGGGATTCTTGCGGTAAAAGGCTCTGGCCTCATCCCCGATCGCCGAGCCGATTCTCTGCAGCAGCGCCGGGTTCCAGGTACAGGCGAGGCCGCTTGGCTGCGGGTACGAGGTGGCTTTGCCCAGCCAGGAGATCCCGTGCGCGCCCTCCGTCCCATGCTTGTAACCGCCTACACCCAGCCGTTCAATGGCAGCCTGATATTGCGGCATCAGACTGACCTTCTCCGCCAGCGTCAGCCGGGAGAGCAGATCCTGAACACGTTCATCTAATGGCAATTCATTTTGTCTAAAAGGATACGTAGCAGCGTCCATATGTAATCTCTCCTTCATTCTTCATGATAACGGTTTCATCTCCAGCCAAACCGAGCATCCTCTTCCGTCCGCACAGCCCGGCTGTCCTATCCTCTTCCATCTTAGAAGATTCTCCCTGACAATAACACCTGAACAATTGGCCCAAAAATCAGTTCATTATTAGGGATTCCGTATGGTATAGATGCTAATCAGACACATCATATCCTATTGACGTTATACTATAGATAAATCGAAGTTAAGACTAAACAATGCTGAAAGGAAGTTCACACACTCTATGCTCAAAAGAACCTATGCTCTGCTCCTCATTCCAAGCTATCCTATATTCCTGCTCTGCATGCTGTTCCAGGGAATGGCTATCTCTATCAGCGCTCCGTTCCTGGCGGTCTACTTCACAGAAGAACTCGGCGTAACCGCCGGAACCTTCGGAATATTTACAGCGGTGACGCTGCTTAGCGGGGTAGCCTTAAGCATGTTCATTGCCAAACGCTCCGACGCCGGACTGAACCGCCGCAGGCTGATGGTGATCTGTATGATGTTCAACGCGCTTGCTTTTGCCGGATACATATTCATCCATGACTTCTACCCGCTGCTGGCCTATATGACAATATTCACCGCAGCCGGCGCCCCGGCGATGCCGCAATTATTCGCCAGTGCCAGAGAAGCTGTGAGCGCCAGCAGCTCTCCTGATCATGCCTTGGCTAACTCGGCCCTGCGCTCGATGTTCTCCCTGGGCTTCATCAGCGGTCCGCTGGTTGGAGCCGCGCTCCTGAGCCGCTTCGGATTTCAGGGGATTTTCTCAACGACGACACTGATCTTCCTGATCAATGCCCTACTGGTGTTCAGCTTCGTACGGCCTCCAGCCGCTAAGCAGCAGATCCACAGGCGTATCCAGCAGCCGTCCGGGCTGCAACGGAATGCCAGGGTACTGGTTCCTTTTCTCATCCTGACCCTGCTCTATACCGGACACTGGGCCAATAATCTGAATATCTCCTTGTTCATTGTCAATACGCTGGGAGGCACTACACAGAATGTTGCTTCGGTAGCCAGTATCTGTGCGTTAATGGAAATTCCGTTCATGCTGGTGCTGGGGCTGCTGTCAGCCAAATACGACAGCAAAGTTCTGCTGGGCTGGGGCATGGTAATGGGAGGAATCTATTATGCGCTGGTGATCGGAGTAGGTGAGCTGTGGCAGCTCATCGCCGGACAGGTGCTGCTGGCTTTTTTTGTCGCTGTGATCTCTGCAATTGGCATCAGCTATATTCAGGATCTGCTGCCGGACCTTCCCGGCTATGCCTCCACGCTGTACACCAATGCTACAACCATCGGCAGACTGGCCGGAAGCCTGGCGGGAGGAGCCGCAGCCCAGTGGTTAGGATACCGCCATTCCTACCTGCTCTGCGTAGTTCTGGTAGTCTGCTCCCTGGGACTGCTCCTCTGGCCCCGCCGCTCTCCGGACGAGAAAATTACAACTCCACTCTCCTCTTAACAGGTGAAGTGCTGTGCATACTAGCTAGATATCCATATCCTTACCCGTGTAATCCACGAATCTGAAATGGCCGGACGGCTCGGCTCTCTGCCCGATCAGGTCCAGAATCCCTTCGGCACTGGTGCGCGGGTGAAGCGGTGCCTTAGCTCCCCCCATATCGGTAGGCATCCAGCCGGGATGGACGCTGAGCACATGGATGCCGCGGTCCTTCAGCGTGACATGGAGCTTCTGCGTGAACATATTGAGCGCGGTCTTGGAGATCGTATACGGATAGCTGCCCGGGTAAGCATTGGTGATACTGCCTGCCTCTGATGAGATATTGATGATCGAAGCATCCGGCCCTGTCAGTAGAGGCAGAAGGTGCTTGACCACCCGCATCGGCCCGTACAGATTGATGTCCATGGCATGCTGCATCTCTTCCATATCCAGCTCTTCAAGCGGGGTGTCCGTGGCATTCAGCACTGCGGCATTATTGATGATGACGCCGAGTGTCCGGGCCTGCTCTGTCAGGCTGGCGGCAAGTGCTGCTATTCCGGCCTCGTCCGTCACATCAAGCGTCACTAGAGTCAGCTTATCCCCGTGTACTGCCGCCAGATCAGCTAAGGCTGCCTGCCCGCGCGTCAGATCCCGCACCCCGGCAATAACAGCATGTCCACGCTCCAGCGCAGCCGCCGCCAGCTCAAGGCCCAGTCCGCGTCCCGCCCCTGTAATCAGAATATTCATTGTATAATTCCTCCCGTCAGAATTCTATTTATATTACTAATCCTTATTATTACTGTTATCGTTGTCATTCTCCAGCAGTTCCAGCACTACCTTCAATTCCTTGAACGTATCCAAGTAGGCATACCGTCCGCCGGTATACTCGCCCTTCTGCTGGAGCGGGAATCCCTTGCCTTCGAGCAGCATGATCTTGTCCTTCATGCCTTCGACCACGAACGCAATATGGTGAACCCCTTCCCCGTGCTCATTCAGGTAATCCCGCCAGGTGCTCGGCTGATGGTCCGGTTCAATCAGTTCCAGTTGCAGAGAACCCATGTCGAAAAAAGCCAGCTTCGCCCTCGACCCTGTCCCTCCGCCGTTATACTCCGTCCGGGCAATGTCTGCCGTGTCCGTGATGCTGATCTGAGGCTTGTCCAGTCCGAAAAAGTCTGCATACGCCTGACTCACCTTCTCGATATCGTGAACCAGAATCCCAATCTGTGTCATGAAGTGATTTCCAAGTAATCCTGACATTCTGTTCTGCCTCCTTTATCTCCTGACCAGACAACCATACCCAACCTGTGAAAGGGCTGTCAAGTTCTCATAAGGCAGCAAAAGACAAAAGAGAATGTCCTTAAAGACATTCTCCTCAGTTATGCTCCGTCTAATAAGCTTAGTGCGCAATAAAAGCCTCGACTTTATAGCCTGATCCGCTGCTGGTTAATGTGGCGTTATAATAGCCCATATTCCCGCCGGGCTTGCATTTGTAGTCCCCGGAGCAGCCGGTGACGAAGAATTTGGTCTTCGTGTACCCCGGATAGATGTTATTCAGCTTCCGGTAGAATTTGTGACCATGATGTGTGAAGATCGCCAGCACCTTCTCTGTGGCTTTTGCCGGGATGGCTGTGAAGAACTTGGAGGTCTCGGCCGCACTGAGCACATGGCTGGAATCCACCGTAATGCCCTGTACCCGGAGCGGCCAGTGGAAATCAATAATATAGAAATACCTGTCATCCAGATTACGCAGCAGATTGAGGCTGGCCGGCGTGAACTGGCCCAGTGCGCAATCCAGCCATACATATCTCACCTTGCCCTGCGTTCCCGGGAAATTCATCTGTCCGGACACCGCCCCCAAGTATTGAGTGAACAACGACCGTGTGCTGGCCTCCCAATTTCCAATAGAAGCCTTATAAGGGATGCTTCCCAGCGTACTGGTAACGGTGTCCTTGAATTCCTTATAGTACGTCCCGGCGTTATTCCCGTGATCCGCCCCCGCTTGGGTGTTATCTCCCCCGAAGATGATAAACCGTTTGTTCCCGCTGCTCACTGCCTTAGGCAAAAGACTCTTAAAGATGCTCAAGCTGTTACTATATCCCACATGACTGTCACCAAACACCGCAAATTCAACTGTCTGCACCTTGATTCTGCGCTTCACTCCGGGTACAGCCTGCCGCTTGGCGCGAAGCACCCGCTTCCGTGCCGGTCTTGCCTGTCTCTTCATCTCGCACCACCCCACCTCATCAAAAATAGCTTCAGAATACATAGTAGTCTCTACTATTTATATGCGGGAGGAATTGGCTGCTCTTGGACCTGTGAATCCAGATTAGAGCCTTCAGGAAATCAGGCGAAGCGCCTCAGCTGGACGTTCTAGTTCACCCTCGCATATACGTAGCGCTTATAGTACAATGATATCCTGACTGCTTATTATTAAGAAAAGTAAGAGGTGCCCGAATGGCTATTAATTTCACAAGACCGGTGCTGGATCGTTTAAACCAGGAGATCGCAGAGATGGAAGCCGGTATGACAGAGCTGCAGAAGAAGACCCGCAAGACCAAGCTCAAGATCAACCAGCTGGAAAAAGACTGTAAGATTAGCTCATCCCCAAGCTCCCTCAGCAGTAAAATGAGCCGCATTACCAAGCTGCAGGCCGAACTCAAAAAAATCTCCCAGCAGCAGTTAGAGCTGTCCAAGGAGATTAACAAAAAGAAAACGCTGCGCGCCCAGCTGCCTTCTGCGGAGTAATCCCAGACTGCTGTTCCGGCTACTTCCAATGCAAGCGGCTGCTTTTATCTTGAAGGGCTTAGCCGGGCACGCATCCAGATTAACAAATAAATTACGCATAAGAACATCCAAAAGCCATTAGCGAATATACTCTGCTCCAGAATTATGGACAAAAGGATATGGTATGCGCAAGTGAATATCAGCAGTGATACTAACGCTACCGTCATCGTTCTGCCGGATACCTGCTTCGGAGAACTGATTTTGGAAAGAAAATAAGCAGCGGCTACCGCTACAGTGATCGATAATACGATTCTCAGCGTCTGATTCTCCAGCACATCGTGCAAGGTAATAATTAGCGCCAGCATAAGAAAACCCGCGATGACCTGCAACTTGCCTCTGGTCTTCATTTAATCCCTCCTGGATACATGATTAAATCTCTATTTCCTGTTATTTTATCCCACAATATCCCTGTATGTCTGTGATCTATGACAATTTATCATGCGGAAATTAAATACAGAAAGAACCAAAGGAACGGATTCCCTTGGTTCTTGGTTCTTTGTTATTTCGTTATTTCGTTATTTCAGTCTGGCTGATCTGGACTACGGCTGGTTATTCACTGCGCAGGGCAGTCACCGGGTCCTTCTTCGCCGCCATCTTGGCCGGAATAGCTCCGCCCAGCATAGTGAGCAGGACGCTGATGACACCAAGAACGAGCGCGTGGAGCGGATTCAGCTGGGCGACATTTTTCAGCTCCGTCAGGTTGTAGAGGATTGCATTGACCGGGATGGTCAGCAGATAAGTGATGCCAATGCCCAGAATCCCCGAGCATGCCCCGATAATGAAGGTCTCGGCATTGAACACCCGCGTGATATCCTTCTTACGGGCACCCAGTGCACGTAGTACGCCGATCTCCTTCGTACGTTCCATTACGGAGATATACGTAATGATCGCAATCATGATCAGGGAGACCACCAGGGAAATCGCCGCAAAAGCAATCAGCACCATCGTAATCCCGTCCATAATTCCGCCGGAAATGTTGGTGACAATAGCTGCGAGGTCGGTGTACTGTACCTGAGCTTCAGCAGCCTTCCCTTCATTCCACTTATCGAGATAAGCCGTTACAGATTCCTTGGCGCTGAAATCAATCGGATACAGCGAGACTGCGCTTGGAATATCCGTGGCCCCCAGCGCTGCAAGGGCATTCTCCTTCGTCATGGACGACATGCTGGCTGCCGCTGCCATCCCGGCGTTCACTAGCGGCATCTCGCCCATTCCGGTACCGGAGCCTCCGCCTGCGACCCCCTCCGACAGGGCTTGCCCCGTCAATACATTGATATCGGATTTCTCTTGTGCGAGTACAATTTCCGATTTCTGTGCATCTGCAATGAAGGAGGCTGCCAATTCATCGGAGTAGACCAGGCCGGGCGACAGCGTTGAGATTGTCGACCCCTCCTGTGCGCGCAGCACACCGACAATATTAAGTGTTACTGCCTTAGGGCTGTTGTAGAGGTCATTCAGATTTCCTCCGGTTGCATTGACTACAAACTGTTCACCATTTTGCTTATAATAATCATTGTTCATGACCAGCTTGAGCGGAGTTCCGACCAGATCACTCAGATTGATACTCTTTGCTTCATAATCCAGTCCAAGCGCATTCACTGCTCCATCGGTCAGACGGTTGTACTGATCCACGATCAGCACAAGATCCGTCTTCTCTGTCGGGAATTTCCCCTCCAGCAGATCATAGTATTGCTCCAGATAGCTGCCCGAGGCACTGCCCTGTTTGCTTGGATACGGTGCTACTGTGATCTTGCTTTTATCCAGAACCGACGCCTTGTCCCCATTCTTCACCAGCCAGTTCATATTCACGGTACGGGTGTAAGAGACGCCGTCAATCAGCTTGGGATCGATTCCGTCAAGGTACTCGATATAGTCCTTGGTCAGCACGTTCGTGTGGATAGCTGAATTCACCGTAGGGTCGTATGGATACAGCTTTTTCTCAGCCGGATAGGAGGGGAGCTCCGTTGTTTCCTGCCCTGGAGGACCTGCATTCTGCAAATTCATTGCCGTCTGGTTGATGGAGATCGGGAAGTTGGATAAGGCCCCGGTTTCATAGGAGCTGATCTGTTTGTCGAAGCCATTGGACAGGGACAGGATCAGGGCAATACCGATAATTCCGATACTGGAGGCAAAAGCGGTCAACCCCGTGCGCCATTTCTTGGTGGCAATGTTTTTGCCGGATAATTTCAGGGCTGTGAAAAAGCTCATGCTTGTCTGCTTCAGCTTATACGCACTTGAGGTCTTCTGTGTAGGCAGCGGATTGCTGTCCGAGATCGCATGACCATCCGAGAAGCGGATTACGCGGTCTGCATAGTTCTCTGCCAGCTCAGGATTATGGGTAACCATGATGACGAGCTTATCCTCGGCAATCGACTTGATCAGCTCCATGATCTGCTCACTGGTCTCTGAATCCAAGGCTCCGGTAGGCTCATCGGCCAGGATAATATCCGGATTGTTCGCGAGCGCACGGGCAATCGCCACACGCTGCATCTGTCCGCCTGAGAGCTGGTTCGGCTTTTTGTGCACATGATCCTTAAGTCCGACCTTCTCCAGTACCTCCAGCGCCTTTCGGTGCTTCTCGGCTGAAGATACCCCGCTGAGTGTCATCCCCATCTCCACGTTGTCCGTGATGCTTAAGTGCGAGATCAGATTATAGCTCTGAAAAATAAAGCCGACACTGTTATTGCGGTACGCATCCCACTCGCTGTCCTTGAAGCGCTCCGTCGATTGGCCGTTAATGATCAGCTCTCCGCTGTCATACTGATCCAGTCCGCCGACGATATTAAGCAGCGTGGTCTTGCCCGAGCCGCTCTGGCCCAGAATCGCAACGAACTCACTTTCTCTGAAATTGAGATTTACTTTATCCAGTGCAACTTGAGTGAATTCGCCGGTCTTATAGCTCTTGGTAATGTTTTTTAATTGCAGCATTGTCCTGTCTCCCTTTCCATTCCTATACTCTTATTCTCTGTAGGTACGGCGCACTTCCTGTCCTGCTGTTCCCCAGTATAATCGTCCAATATAAACTAAACCTAAACTCCCGGTTGAGATTAAATTGATCTTGATGAGGTATACTTAAAAAAAACCACAGAACATATATACAGGCTATACGTTCTATAACATGGAACCGTTCCAGGAGGAGAACCTATGTTTACTATTCTTGTAGTGGAGGATGACGCCAAGCTGCGGCAGCTCTTCTGTACTGTGCTGACCAGACACGGCTACCGCACGGTTCCGGCTGTGAATGGCGAGGATGCACTGGCGATGCTGGATAAGGAGTATATCGATCTGATGATCTGCGATATTATGATGCCCGTGATGGACGGCTTCGAGTTGACACGGATGATTCGGGACAACAACAGTCAGCTTCCGGTCCTGATGGTGACAGCGCGGGAGAATTTTGCCGATAAGCAGCAGGGCTTCCTCGTTGGCATTGATGATTATATGGTCAAGCCGGTCAATGTGAATGAGATGCTCCTGCGTGTCGGGGCGCTGCTGCGCCGGGCCAAAATCATCAGCGAACGCAAAATCGAATGGGCAGAAACGGTGCTCGACTATGATACGTTAACCGTGATTCAGGGGCCAGAGCGCATCGTGCTGCCGCAGAAGGAATTCTATCTCCTCTATAAAATGATCTCTTATCCGAATAAAATTTTCACCAAGCAGCAGCTCATGGATGAAATCTGGGGGATGGACTCCGAGTCGGATGAGCACACGGTAGTGGTTCACATTAACCGGCTGCGGGAGCGTTTCAGGGACAATCCGGATTTTGAAATCGTCACGGTCAGAGGGCTTGGCTATAAGGCGG
The DNA here is from genome assembly GCF_038000365.1 of Paenibacillus sp. FSL R7-0333. NCBI lineage: Bacteria > Bacillati > Bacillota > Bacilli > Caryophanales > Paenibacillaceae > Paenibacillus > Paenibacillus sp. FSL R7-0333. The sequence continues at coordinate 1,488,705 of NZ_JBBOBZ010000001.1, read as the reverse complement.
TGAAGCAGGGATGATTCGGAGAAGAGACAGGGGGCTATGGTGGTATTTCGTCTCAATGGTGTTCGTGATCATTCTGTTCTTTGTCTTCATCCTGGGAATCACAGCCTTTTTGTATTACCGGCTGGGCAATCATACCAGGGAGCACGGCAATCCGTTTCCGCCTGTTCTGACGATGATGCTGTTCAGCCTGGTCGTCGGGACCACGATCACTATCCTGGTAGGCAAGAAGATCCTGGCCCCGATTACAGACTTCAGCAAGGCAGCCAAAGAGATTGCAGACGGCAACTTCAATATCTATCTGAATGAGTCCCACCGGATCAATGAGATCAGTGAGGTGGCACATCATTTCAACCTTATGGTTCAGGAGCTTCGCAGCATCGAGACCCTCCGCAATGACTTCGTCGTGAATGTGTCTCACGAATTCAAGACGCCCATTGCCGCAATCGAAGGGTACGCCATGCTGCTGCAGGAAGAGAATCTGAGCAAGGAAGAGCATAACGAATACACCGGAATGATCATTGAAAGCTCACGGCAGCTCTCCAACCTGTCCGGTAACATCCTCAAGATATCCAAGCTGGAGAACCAGGAGATGCTCTCAGAGCTGGCAGAATATCCGCTGGACGAGCAGCTCCGCCAGGCCCTGCTGCTGCTGGAATCCCTCTGGTCCGCCAAGCAGCTCAATCTGGATATCGAGCTGGATGAGCAGCGGTATTATGGCAACGAGGAGCTGATGATGCAGGTGTGGCTTAATGTGCTCGGCAATGCGATCAAGTTCACGCCGGAGGGCGGAACGATCTCGGTCGCGCTCCACTCGGACGGGGCCTGGATCTCGGTGGTCATCGCGGACACCGGCATCGGCATGACCCCGAAGGTGCGCAAGCACATCTTCGAGAAGTTCTACCAGGGCGACCCCGCCCGCGCCGCCGGGGGCAACGGCCTCGGCCTGCCGCTCGCCGCGCGCATCATCAGCCTGAGCAAAGGCATCATAGAGGTGCGCAGCGAGCCGGGCCAAGGCTCGGCGTTCACGATCAAGCTGCCGGTGGGCGGGGCTTGAGGGGTTAGCCGTGGGGCTGTTTGCGGCCGCTTGCGGGGGGATCAGGGGCACTAATGCCCCTCATTTCCGCCTCGCCGCCAACTTTGCCGGATTCAGGGGCACTAATGCCCCTCATTTCCGCTCGCCGCCGACTTTCGTCGGATTCAGGGGCACTAATGCCCCTTATTTCCGCTCGCCGCCGACTTTCGTCGGATTCAGGGGCACTAATGCCCCTTATTTCCGCTCGCCGCCAACTTTGCCGGATTCAGGGGCATTAATGCCCCTCATCTCCGCCGCGCCGCCGGCTTTGCCGGATTCAGGGGCACTAATGCCCCTCATTTCCGCCTCGCCGCCAACTTTGCCGGATTCAGGGGCACTAATGCCCCTCATTTCCGCCTACCGCCCGTTTTCGCCCGATCCAGGTGCACTTGTGCACCTCATTTCCGCCGCGCCGCCAGCTTTGCCGGATTCAGGGGCAATTGTGCCCCTCATCTCCGCCGCGCCGCCGACTTTCGTCGGATTCAGGGGCAATTGTGCCCCTCATCTCCGCCGCGCCGCCAACTTTGCCGGATTTAGGGGCATTAATGCCCCTCATCTCCGCCTACCATATCTCTGAATCAATGAAACTATGAATCAGCTCGTACCGGCAGACTCGACTACTATCCTGCGCCAAAACGGGTTTAAATTTGCCTTTCTCACATAGAATATTGATATATTTCCTCGCAGTCCGCCGATTTACTCCAAGCCCCTTCACCACATCCACCGGCCGAATCATCCCATTCATCCGGCTCGCCATGTGCAAGATGTCACGCTCTATCCTCGTAAATTGACTGCTCCCCTCCGAACTGGTTTTCAACAAACTTGGGGTTAGCAAAGCTTTCAGCAGGGAGATGGTCTGCTCCGGTGCAGACTCCAGATCATCGTACGGGATGGCGATGACGCGGTATCCGGCAATCTGCAGATACGTCTCCCGGTTCAGCTCTTGGCGGTATCTGGTCCGGTCCGTGTTCTGAACATGCGGCCCATATCCCTTGATCTCAATAGCAAACTTTACCTGTCCAGGCTTCCACACAAAATCCACAAAATACGGCCTGCCCCGCCAATCGGCAACCTCGTACTCCGGATGAAGATCATCCAACTTCCCGAAAATCGGCCACCATACCCGCTCCACAAACATCTGCTCCCCATGCCGGTGGCCCCGGTCCAGCCGGTCCAGACGTTCCCCCGTCCTGCGTTTCTTATGATATTCCAGCCATCTCTGATGCTCTTCAGCAAATCCCATTTCTCTTTTCCTCCTCTATAAAATCAACTCTCCCCCCGCAAACTGAGCTTGATCATCCCACCTGTGTCCACTCACTTCCGGGGGCGTCAGAACCTAAAGTTACAGGCATATTCACGCACAAAAAATCCCGCACCCAATCAATCAGGGTGCGGGATGTGCTTCATCCGTTTTTCAGATTATAGTACCGGCTTGCTCCCCCGTCAATAACATACTCCACTCATACAGTGACTTCGCATAAATATATGCCTTTCCACTGCGAAAATGGCGGGGCCAATGTCCGCATGAGGCCGGGGTTTGAGCGAAATGAAGTTTGATCAAGCACACATTCAGCCACAGCAATAGCTCAAGCCGGGCCAGAATGTGAGCAGCATAACCAGCAGCTATACTCCCGCCGCAACCCTACTTCCCCTCCGCCCAGCACATCCGCTCTGCTCTTACGGTTTCGCCGGACTCAATGGCCTTCTCAATCAGCTTGCCGAGATATACATCCTGCGAGGCTTCCTCCAGTCCGTAGAATCCGGGGCCGCCAGCCGCATAGAGGGCCATCTTGTCCAGACAGGACGCAATGGCGAGCTCGTCATCGTACAGCCGAGCCGGGGCGAAGGGGTTGTTATACAGCCATTGCTCTCCGCAAATAATTCCCTGGAGGTAATAGCCTTCGGCATTCTCCTGTTCTCCACGGTTGATGCGCTTCAGCTCCATTTGCAGAGGCACCAGATTCTCCTGCTGGATCAGCACCCGGTTGTCGAAGATCTCCCCGCGCTCTCCGCGCACGCTAAGATGATTCGAGCGCGTCCAGGAGCGGTGCTGGTCCTTGGTGAAATCGTAAATGCCCAGCCGGTCTCCGAAATCCAGCCAGGCCAGCTCCCTCTGCAGCGGAATCAGCTTGTCTTCAACCGGAGGGCCGCTGCGGGTTGGTCCGCCAACCCAGATGGAGTCGAACCGCATCCCCCGGATGACCGCCTCCTCGAACCCGATGCCGAGCATCCTGCGCATCAGGGCTGCCCCATGATACAGATGGGATACCGAGACCGTCGTCTCGGTGATTCTGCCCAGCCTGCCGGAGCGGATCAATGACAGCCGCGCCTCCTGGATCGGATGGTACGGGTACTGCTCTGCGACCTGTATCCAAGCCCCGTGCACAGTCAGCTCCTTATGCAGCTGCTCCAGCTCTTCCAGACTGGAGGCAGGCGGTGTCTCTGTCAGCGCCGGAAGGCCAATCTCGGCCAGCTGGTACAAATAGTTCATTGCCGCCCCGCCGCTGACGGAGACTACTGCGAAATCCGGGTCCTCATTCCGCAGCAGCTCGTCAAGGGAACGGTATGTCTGAACACCCCACGCAGCTTCTATCTCCTGTCCCTGGGCCCGGTCCCTGACTACAAGGCCGCCGATCCGAAACAGGTCCGGCAAGACCCGGGCAATTCGTAAATAATACTGTGCGCGGAATCCTCCTCCGCCGATAATGCTGAAGTTAACGGGCATACCCCTGTCCTCCTTGATGACACATTGATGTTGATGCAGCTCAGCCGCAAGTCCCTGCTCTGTCATCGCGGCTTCTATCATCATACTTGTCTCTAGCGGATTATATGTGTCATCATTTGATCAGCTCCGTGGGATTCATGCCGGTGATCTTCTTGAATAGAGTACTGAAATAAGGAATGTTCTTGTAGCCAACCCGCTCCGCCACTTCGTAGACCAGCATATTGCGTTCCATGAGCAGCTCCCTGGCCTTCTCAATCCTTACCCGGGTCAGATAGTTGTTGAAGGTCTCCCCGGTAATGTTCTTGAAAATAATCGACAAATGATTCCGGGAGATGAACACCTTATCCGACAGATCAGCCAGCGTAAGCTCCTCGGCATAATGCTCATGAATGTAGTTCGTCATGAAATCAACGACCTGCCGGTGCTTACTGCTGCCCTTCCATTGACGGCTGGCACAGATGGCTGTGATTTTGGCGGACAACCAGCTTGCCAGCTGGTCGGGTATGGCCAGGTTGCCGATCTCCTGGGCAATCTGGTCATTGGTGAACAGATCATCAAGCACGAATCCGGACTCATACAGGGAGTAGGTGATAATGCCCCATAGCTCGCTGCCGAGCATCTGCACATAGCTGGCGGAGACCCCTTGCTGCGCTTGCAGCTCGGTAATGTATCCGTATACAAGCTGCTGCGCCTCCGCCTCCTGTGAAGCCTTCATCGCGGCGGCCAGCTTGTAGGAGAACTTCACCGGGAAGAGCACCCCACGGTCCTGCCCGCTGCTGTGGCTCTCCCGGTAGCAGTACACCTCATAGGCCGGACTGATCCGTAAGGCTCCGTGATCCATGGCGCGGAACGCCTCCTCCGTCGATTCTGGAATCTTCGTCCATGTATCCTTCAGTCCTCCAATCCCTATGCGGACTACCAGCCTGAGATACGAGTGGATGCTGTCGACCAGCCGGGTTCCCAGCTCCTCCAGCTGCTGTGTGCATTCTGCCTCGGGGTGAATAATCAGCAAGGCCCGGTAGCTGTTCAGCTCGGTGTATTCCATATTAGCGTATTGCTTGCGCGTAACCTCACAGGCAATGTTACTGACTGCGAAGCGCAGCAGATTCCAGTCGGAGACCGAGAAGGAGCTGGCCCGGTCATCACGGATCAGCTCGATCCCGATGCTTGCATGCCTGCCTTCCAGCCAGTAATGATACGAAGGCGGAAGATGGGAATTGTTCCGGTATGAAGGCTCCAGGGTGCCGACCGCAGCGGACCGGACCCATTCCTTCTCGACAAAAGGCTCATACAGCATCATTTTCAGCTCCAGCTCGCCTTGTCTGATCACCTTCTCCTGCTCTCTGAGCAGCTCTGCAATAACCTTGTGAAGGATCGTTCTAAGCGTAGGCAGGCTGATCGGCTTGGAGACATAGTCACTGACCTGAAGCCGGAGGGCTTGTCTGGCATGCTCGAAGTCTGAATAACCGCTCAGAATAATGATTTTGCCCTTGAAGCCCTCGTTCCTTAATTGCTCCATCATCTCCAGGCCGCTCATTACCGGCATATAGATATCCGTGATTACAATGTCCGGGGTGGTTGCCCGGATCATCGCCAGGCCGTCTTCCCCGTTAAGTGCCTCACCGGCCCATTCCGCACCCAGCTCCTCCCATGGAATCGCCCGTTTCATCCCCTGAAGTACCTGGCGCTCATCGTCAATAATAGCGATCTTCCACATCATGTCTGCCTCCTTAAGCTTCTCTGGCCCGCAGCAGCCTTATCAGCCTTCCTTCGCAGCGAGAGAAGCAGTCAGTATCTGTGCCGGAGCCTCTGTGAGCAGCGGCAGAACAATCTCTACCCGGGTCCCTCCCTCTTCACGTTCCTTCAGCGTAACCCCATAGTCATCTCCGAAATATCCGGCAATCCGCTCTCGCACATTCCGTATGCCATAGCCGCCGGTATGCCGCCTGTGCGGCCGCGCCTCCGGCTGCTTCAGGCCTGCCCCGTTATCATCAATTATAATCTGCAGCGTCTCCTCTACCTTAGTTAAGGAGATCGAGACATGGCCGCTGCGCTGCTTATTGAAGCCGTGCACAATGGAATTCTCCACGAACGGCTGCAGGGTGAGCTTGGGAAGATAAGCCTCCTGAAGCCCCGGTTCCACCTCGATGGTGTACTCCAGACCGTCGCCCCAGCGGAGCTGCTGGATTTCGAGATAACACTGGATGTGCTGTAATTCCTCCGATACCATGATGAAGCTCGCCCCGTTGGATAAGCCGATCCTGAACATCTGGCCCATCAGCTCCAGAATCCGGCTCAGCTCATCCTGCCCGGCCTCAATGGCCATCCAGTTGAGCTGGTCCAGCATATTGTAGAGAAAATGGGGATTGATATTGGCCTGCAAGGCCTCAATCTCCGCTTTGCGCTGCTGCTCATACCGCCGCTCCAGCGACAGGTACAGCTCCTCGATACGCTCGGTCTGCTTGCGGTAGCCGGAGAATAAATAACCGAATTCATTCTCGTAGTCGCTTGGCAGTTCCTCCTTGTGCCCGCCGACTGAATATATTCTCATAGCGCTTACAAGCTGCTTAATCGGCTTGGAGAATTGCCTGCTCAGATAATGCGTCAATAGCAGGACCAGCAGAATCGCTCCAATCCCGATCAGCCCGATCCATTCCGCCAGCTCCAGACTGCTTGCCGTAATCTGCTTCCAGGAGGTGAACTCAATCAGCGTCCAGATGGAATTATCCATTCTGGAGTAGACCAGCAGCGTATTGCCGGTATCCTTATCGCCGGGAATGTGGACATAGCCGGATTTGTTGCTCTTGAGGTCGATCCATTTCGACCACTCGCTCTGCTCCAGCGTCTCCCCGATGCTCAGAATCTGCTTGCCGGCGCTGTCCGCCATGATCCGGTTCGACCCGGAGGAGTTGCCGGTCAGCAGCGCACGGATTTCCCTGGCTTTAATATGAACGACAAGCACACCAAGATAGTCGTTCTCGTTCATGATTTTCCGGGCGAAGCTAAGCACCGGAATGTCTCCCTGCACACTGGGAATGGAATGTTCCCCCGACCAGGCGAAATCGCTTTTCACCAGATTCCTGGCCCAGGACTGCTTATCCAGATCGAGAATATTGCGGAATTGAATATAGCTCTGCCCGCTGCTCGGCATCGGCTGATCCATATAGAGGTCAATCCCCTGAATTAACGGAATGGCATAGGTTAGATTGCCGAGCGCACTCTCAACGCTTATACGCTTGCGGTACCGTTCGAAATCATCCTGCCTGTTCAAGAGAAAGGTCGTCAGCTCGTTGTCCCGTGAGGTGGACAGTGAGATCTGCTCGATCATATCCAGCCGGGTGGTAATCTCATTGTTCAACTCATCCAGCAGCCGCTGCTGATAATGGGAGGTGGTCTGTACAAGGGCCTTGGAGGAATTGCTGTAGCTGGTCCAAGCCGTTACCGCTATCACCAGAATAATTATAATGGCAAAGCTGTGAAAAAACAGACGGTCGATCCTGTACTTTTTAAAAGGATTGGTCAAGTGATCCCCTTCCTTCGCCTCCGGCTCACACGAAATAAACGGTAAAGCGTCGAATAAGGCTCAGGCGCTTTACCGTTATCGGACGGATGTTTTTTTACATCTTATCCCTTTATGCCTGTTGTCGCAATCCCGTCCACGAAATACTTTTGCAGGAAGGTGAACACAAGCGTTGCCGGAACAATAGAGACAAGCGACATGGCCAGAAGCTGGCCCCACTCGGCTGCAGACTGGGAGTCATTAATCATACGCAGCGCAAGGCCCACCGTGTATTTGTCTACCGTGTTGATGTACAGGAGGTGTCCCAGGAAGTCATCCCAGTTCCACAGGAAGCAGAAGATCGTCACCGTAACGACCGCCGGGAAGGCGAGCGGCATGACCACTCTCCAGAAAATTCCGAACCAGGAGCAGCCGTCGATTTTGGCCGATTCGTCCAGCTCCTTGGGCACGCCGCGGATAAACTGGATCAGCAGGAAGACGAAGAAGCTTCCGCCGGCCCCGCCCGCCAGCAGATGGGGAACGACAAACGGCAAATACGTGTTCACCCAGCCCAGCTGATGGAACAAGGCATACTGGGGAATAATCAGCACCTGACCAGGCATCATCAGCGTCAGCATCAGAATCGAGAACCAGAATTTCTTCAGCGGAAAATCCAGTCTGGCGAACCCGAAGGCAACCAGCGTACAGGATAACAGCGTTGCGATCAGCACCATAATTTCCAGCCAGAAGGTGTTGAGGTAGAAATCAGTGAACGTATGTCCGGGAACTGAGTTCCAGCCTTTGGTGAAGTTCTCCCACTGCGGAACGGACGGGAAGATTCCCGGTGAACTCAGCTCGGTGCTGTCCTTCAGCGAGGCGCCGATCCACCAGACAATCGGATAGACCATGAGGAAGCTGAAGAGAATCATGAACACATGCCGGAATGCAGGCTTCCAATTCAGAGTTGTCATTTGCGTTTTTTCCCTCCAGTGTCAGTCTCATAGAATACCCAGTACTTCGAGGTGTAGGAGATCAGAAGTGTTGCGGCAACAATGGCGACCAGCATAATCCAGGCCAGTGCAGAAGCGTAGCCCAGCTCGTACCGGCTGAAGGCCCGTTCATACAAATACATGGCATATACATATGTAGCGTTCATCGGTCCGCCATTCGTAATCACGAAGGCCGAGGTGAACATCTGGAAGGCGTTGATCACGGCCATGATCAGGTTGAAGTAGAGAATCGGCGACAGCATAGGCAGTGTAATGCGGAAGAATTGAATGAACCTGTTCGCCCCGTCTACCGAGGAAGCTTCATACAAGTCATTGGGAATCTGCTTCAGCCCTGCCAGGAAGATTACCATCGTGGAGCCGAATTGCCAGACGGTCAGCAGAATCAGTGTGCCAAGCGCGGTGTCCGGGTTGGTGATCCAGCTTTTCCCTTCGATGCCGAAGACGGCAATCAGCTTGTTAAAAATCCCGTCTACCCCGAAGATGTTGCGCCAGAGCAGCGATACCCCGATACTGCCTCCGATTAGAGAAGGGAAATAGATCGCTGTGCGGTAGACGCTGATCCCTCTGACCGCTCTGCTGAGTACCATGGCCACGAGCAGGGCCGCAATCAGCTTAAGGGGCACGGAGGCCAGCACATACATGACCGTGACTTTGGCGGATTGAATGAATTTGGGGTCTGCGGTGAAAATCCGTTCGTAATTGCGGGACCCGATCCATTTCATCGGCTGCATCAGGGTGTAGTCGGTAAACGAATAGTACAGGGATAAGAACAACGGATACGCCGTCAGTACCAGGAACCCGATCAGCCAGGGCGAAATAAACAAATAGCCTGCAAGCGGAGCGTTCCACCGGCTTTTGAAATAGGAGCTTTTTTTCGGCGCTGGCGAGGCTTGGGCTAAAGTGGTTGTGGAGCGGTTCATCTGTGGTCACCTCTTGTGGTCAATTTGTATAGCTTAAGTATAGTATTGGGCCACACTCCGGCTAAAGGAGGGCAATGCTCGAATTCTTTCAAAATATAACGATTAATTTGAAAACACGAGTATAACCGCGTTCCAAGTGGAAACGATATTTCAAAAAGATAAAGCCCGGAACATTGCTGTCCCGGGCTTCTGTACATAAATTATTTCTCGTAGGATAGCGAGGCTTCCTTCAGCTGCTTGAACGCCTCTTCTGGTGTAGACTTGCCGAAGCTGAGCTGGTCGCGGACAAGTACCCAGTCCTTGTCGATGAAGTTCGTCCAGCCGCCGGCTCCGGCCGACCAGGTCTGGCCATCCGGCTCCGTAGCACGGAGCAGAGCCAAGCCTACCTTATCCAGATCGCTCATGTTCGCTTCCAGCAGGGCCGCATTATCCTTGTTGGCCGGCAGACCGCGGAAGGTTTGGGTAATATTGGCCGCTTCAGCATCATTCACGAACCAGTTGATGAATTTCTTGGCTTCTTCAGCATGCTTGGAGTTCTTGGAGACCGCCATGTACATCGACGGCTTCAGCCAGCCTCCGGCCTCTTCGGCACGCGGCATCGTTACAAGTGCGTAGGCTCCTGGCTTAATGCTGTCCCAGGTTCCCAGATTGTTGGAGAAGCTGTAACGGAACAGCACCTTGCCTGCTGCGAGCAGATCCATTTGCGGATCATTTTCCTTATCGGAGGCATTCACATCCGCCGGAGGAACCAGGCCTTCCTTACGCAGCTCTTCGAATTTACGGGTCCAGTCCAGATACGTGGCTTCATCCACGTTGAAATGACCCTCATTCGTGATAACCTGCCCTTTGCCTTTGGCATACTGATACGCCGAGTACATGAAATAGTTACCTGCATAGTCGAGGGTGAAATACTGTCCCTTCGGCAGCTTGGACTTGGATTCCTTCGCTAAAGCGAAGAACTCATCCCAGGTCCAGCCGTTGGCCGGGTTCGCGATGCCCAACTTATCCATAGCCGCTTTATCATATACCATACCGAAGGCTACCGAACCGAGCGGAACAGCGTACTGCTTGCCGTCAAGCTGTCCGCCGGACAGCAGCTTCGTATCGAATTTGCTTACATCCACCTCAGGAGCGAGGTCGGCCAATTGCTGGCGGGCCATCCAGTCCGGCATCCAGCCCGGGTCAAGCTGAACCACATCAGGTGCATTGTTGGCCGCAGCCTGCGTGGATAATTTGTCCAGATAACCATCCATACCGGAATACTCCGGCTCGAAGGTTACGTTCGGATTGTTCTTCGTGTACAATTCCAGGGCCGCCAAAGTGGCTTCGTGACGCGGCTGGGAGCCCCACCACATAATCCGCAGCTTGACCGGCTCATTGGTGCTTGGCGCATCAGTTGCAGCAGCCGTCGCAGCAGCATTCGTGCTGGCAGGTGCTTCTGTAGCCCCTCCTGCATTGTTTACCTTATTCCCTCCGCCGCCGCAGGCAGCCAGTGTACCTAATATCGCTGTCATCGCCAGGACCGAAAGAGAACGCTTCCATTTCAACATCTTTAACCCTCCTGTATACATCTGTATTCTCTTGCTACATTGCTATAGTAACAATATGGAATTGAAGTTCATAGGAGAGCAATGCACGAATTCTTATAAAATCTTACGAATATGCCATCCTGCAGCTAGGCAATAAACGTTCAAAGGCTGCTCCGCTATCCTAAGATAGCGAAACAGCCCTGAGTGTCAACGCAGCATTACTTATTTCATCATACTGGCGGCAATGGCGATAAGCTCATCCTTCGTTAGCTCTGTGTTCTCCTGGCCGGCGATCACAGAATAGATAACCTTTGCACCGGGGTCAGACCAAACCAACTTATACTTATACCCCAAGTCAAGTTCCTTGTTGCCGGAGTCATCCGAAAAAATGGCCTGTCTGCCTTTGATCTCTATATTTTCCATCTTTGTATGTTCACTCCACGAGAGCGGATCAGCCGGGTTTTGGTTGTCATCCACACGCGACACACCTATTCTCACCCGAACCTCTCCCTTCTTGTATACCAGTGAGGAATACGGGTAGTCAATATTCTCCGCCTTCTCCACTCTCCAGGACAACTGGAAGTTATCTCCCAGGTCTCTCTCGTCTCCGCCTTCCAGCTCTTGCACATCCGGAACTTTTAAGAAAGAAGGCTTGATGATTGCCTCGTCCAGGGCATACCCTTCCGGCAGATACGCCGGCTGCTCCAGGACAGGAGCGTTGTGCTCCTCTACACTAGTCTTATACGCGGTATAGTCATTGAACGTGAGGGGCGGGCGATACATGTTCATACTCCCCTCTCCCTCCTCGTCTTCACGCGTAATTACATAGGTGGCATACTCTCCAGGGAGCAACAGTTCCTTCATAAGCTCTGCCCCTTTTGAATACTTCTGGTTATAGAGAATACTTAGCTTCTGGTTGGCTTCATACTCTATACCCGGCTGTGCTTCTGGAATATAAGGCTTCAAGGGTTCTTTCGCCTTCTCAATCAGCGTTCCGCCGGAAGCCGTCGCCGGAAGCGGCTGATAAGGAAGCACCTTATACTGGGCTCCGGCCCCTTGCCGGACTTCACCCGAACTCTGGGCTTCAGCTCCTTGCTGGAGTTTGCCGGAGAATTGGGTATAGCCGCCGCCCAGCAAGACCAGTGCCAGGACCGCCGCCGCCCAGCCCTTCACCGGCATCCGCTTCTGTCTCCGTCCGGTTCTTGTTTCCATTCTGCGCATTACTTTAGGTGCCTCTCCGCTTGGCGGAAGGGTCTGAAGCAGGGTCTCGTCTTCTTCAGCTGTCAATGCCCCCTCAAGCCCGAGCGCCTTCATTACTGGTTCATGAACATCAACGGTGTTCCAATGTGCTGAACGGTCTCCATCCTTCAGAAACTGCTCCTCTGGAGTTAATTCACGCTTGCCCATAATTGTTTCTCCTTTCTCTCAATCGCTTTTTTAAGTTTTTCCCTGGTCCGTTCATATCTTTTGCGTACGGTAGCCGTACTCACACCCAGAATTTCACTGATTTCCGCAAATGATTTATCTTCAAAAATCCGCAGGATCAACAAGTTCCGGTCCTCCACATCCAGCTTCCTCAGAGCAGCCGAGACCGGCTCGCTGAACAGGCGGTTCTGGGCCATTTCTTCGGCGCTCTTCTCCGTAATCTTCTGCCCGAGCAGCTTCCGCAACTGCTGCTGGTATTTCTGCCGCCGCAGCTGATTCAGGCAATGATGATAAGCAATCTTGTAGAGCCATGAGGTAAAATCTGCCTGAGGCTTGTACTGCCCGATATTCTGGTAGGCCTTGATCAGGATGTCCTGTACCGCGTCTTCCGCCTCTTCCTTGTTATTCAGCAAGCGATAGCAATAGAGGTAAATCCGCTGCTGGTATAGCCTGATCACATCGGAGTAAAGGCCTCCTTCCCCGTCCTGTATCCTCTTAATCTTGTCTCCAATAGCGTCCACGATAGTCTCCTTTCTGCAAATCATATAGATATAACACATGAGCCGTATGTAATGTGACAATTATCTTTTTCCGGCTCCACACCAAAAAAAGAGACCCCCAGATGAATTCTGTTGATCTCTCCGTTGCAGAACCTATGAACCTGTAATCTTCCAAAACCGTCTGTCTGTCTACTCTATTCCAGCTCGACCGTCTGATTCAGATTCAGCTTGTCCGTGTCCTGTCCAGTCATCCGCTTGAACATGTATACCGCCTTCTCGGCCAGGTTGCCGCTCTTCCAGTACTCAGCTGCTTCGGCATGGACTTTAATCAGAATCACATTCGGGTCATCATAGCTTGTCTTCAGGAACGCCTCGTATCCTGCGCTCCAGAGCTCTTTCTTCTTATTCACATCAGTTACAATCTCGGCTGTTCCACGGATGGAGACATAGGACTTATCTGCATAGACCACGTTCACCCGCGGGTCATACAGAATCTCTCCGAACTTGCTCGTATCCTTCTTGGTCAGGAACCACAAGTCTCCGTCGAATTCAACATCCTGTGTCTTCATAGGCCGGGAGACCAGCCCTTCCTCCGAGATCGTGGTAAGCATAGCCATATCAATACCTTTGATCAACTTGCGGACCGTCTCAACGGCTTCCTCGTGACTATGGTGTGTAGTTGACATCTTAACCGCCTCTTTTCTTCCAGGATAGGGAATAGGTTGTCCAAATGCATAGCATTTATTAACCAGAAGCAGCAAAGCATTACCGGATGCCGGTGAAATCCGCGAGATCAGCAGCGTACATGCTTGCGCTTGAACCCGGTCCGACCTTTGTCGACAGCCTTCATAATATTATCGTATGCGCTAATACGCTTGCTCTTCGGCTTGTCCTTGTCCACCTCGACCGGACCCACCCGCTCCGCCGTCTCGCGTGCCAGATCATGCAGCGGTGAATAGGACACGGCTACGGTATACATAAAATTGTTCATAGAGTACCGGGTACGCTCCGGGGAGTCGTGAATGGTCTTACCCACAAGCTCCAGCATCCCGGCCAGCTTGTCGCGCTGGAACTCCTGATCCGGGCGGCTTCCCAGCAGCCAGCAGTAACAGCTCCAGCCTGCCGATATTCTAAGGTCCTCTCCGCTCCTGATCCACTCATCCGCCACCTGCTGGGCAATATCTGCTTCAGCCAAGGTGACAGCCACCACGAAATCGGACAGCATATAGAAATAAGCCCCGTCCATCCAGCGGTTATAGTCCGCCTCTGTCATCCCGTTCGGGTCGGCAATGATCCCGGCAAAATACATCGCATCATAATTACCTGTGGCATACAGCTCCTCAGCCAGCGCCTGATTGATTCCAGTTTGCTTGAAGATCGGTTTCATGGCACCGGTAGCCACACCAAATAGCGGTTCCCGTGCGCCGTTTGCGGTATATATCTTCTTGGTCCGTTCCTTGCCAAGCGCTTCAAGCTCCTGCATGACCTGTTCTGCATTCATTGAACGTTCCTCCTTTTAGCTACCTCTCGTCCTCCGCCGGAATATCCGGCAGCAGCGGACGGCCCGCGGGGTAGGCGTTCTGATTCAGCTGGTCGCCAATCCACGCTTTGCCGTCCTCGCCGGTTTCTTTTTTCCAGATGGGGACGATTTGCTTGATCCGCTCAATCACGTATTCATTCGCTTCATAGGCAGCCTTACGGTGGGGCGAGGAGACTGCGATAACCACGGCAATATCGGTAATCTCCAGCCTGCCGATCCGGTGGGTGACTGCAACCTTCGTATCCGGCCAGCGCTCCAGCACTTCCTGCCCGATGCGCTTCAGCTGCGTTACAGCCATGGACGGGTATGCTTCATATTCAAGATACAAGGTTTTCTTCCCCTGTGTGAACTCACGCACCGTCCCGATGAATAAGGTAATCGCCCCGGCCTCTCTGCGCAGAACTTTATCGGATACCTCAGCGGGTATAATCGCGGACTCTGTAATTTCAAATAACGAATGGCCCATTCGCTCACTTCCTTTCGAGTGAAACATATAAATTTCATATTTCAAAAAAACTGCCCCAAGTTGGAGCAGTCTTTTGAAAAATATGAGTTTCACCGGTTTATCCATGGAGTGTTAATTCTTCCAAAGGTTCTGAACTTCCTTTTCAGAAAGCTCGGTGAGTTTAACTATAAAATCAAAATCATGTCCCATCGCCAAGAGCTTTCGAGCAGTTTCTCTTTTTTCTCGAATTGCACCCTGAGCAATCCCCTCCGCAATCCCCTCAGCCTTAGCACCATTCATTCGTGACGCCTCATCACGTAAATACTTCATCCGGGCATCATATTCCATACGTGTAGCGGCATCCTGACTCAGGAACTCCAGCGTATCCATTGCTTTTTTCAACATCGGTTCATTCATGGTCAGTGTTTCCCCGTTTGTGATTTCAAGCTTAAAACTTCTTGCTCTGGGAGGCCTGAGGCTCTAACAATAATGGAGGTTTCCACTCCAAGAGCAAGAAGTTCACGCACCATTTCCTCTGCCTTTTTTCGTTCACCCTCTACTCGTCCTTCAGCTTTCGCTCCGTTCATTCGTGATGCCTCATCACGTAAATACTTCATCCGGGCATCATATTCCATACGTGTAGCGGCATCTTGACTCAGGAACTCCAGCGTATCCATTGCTTTTTTTAGCATCGGTTCATTCATGGTCAGCACCTCCCAGTTTGGTTGTTCAACACCCTTCAGGAATAATAACCAGTTGATCAGACCACCAGTTAATGGAACGGCCTGCTCCTCGAGCTTCGTTAATTCCATCACATGAATCTCAAGATCGTTATTAAGAGAAATTCCAGTGTGATCTTCCCGAAGATGAAACACATTATGATGACGGTCATTCGGCAGACAGGAGTAGTTCAGTATATTGATCGTCACACACTTCTTCAATTGACTGTAATCGTCGCCTTTTTGAATTTGGTGGTAATACATCTCACTCCAGTAGAAAAGCGTCCGCTTCTCCATATTGTATGGATTGAACAGCTGCATTTCGATGTTGATCCGTTTGCCCTCAGCCGTTCTTATACATTGATTATATCATGGCAGAACTACTCGTTGTAGACAAAGCCAGTCTTTTGGGCCCTATATACTGCTATTCTGTCCCCAAAGCTCTATAAAACATACAGCCAAGACAATGCGCTCTCTCGTGTTACTTCGGAACGGCTGTCCGCCCCGGAGGGACGCGGCATGACAAGCTGCCGGTCTGCCGCGCTGACTACGCCGCTTCACTGCTCCGCTACTCTGCTTCAAGAATGTACCGGTTCCACCGCTGCTGCCAGGCCACATCCTGCCAGAACGGATGATGCGGCGCACAGTTGGAGCATAGCGTCATGCCCCAGAAGCCCAGGGCCATTCCCTTACGCAGCGCATACTCGGCAATGAATTTCCCGACCGGGCCTTCCTCGAAGCCTGCAAGCAGCGGGGTATAGCCGACATAGCCTTCGCCGATCACCACCGGCAGACCCGAATGTACCGCCCATTCCTGCGCTTCTTCCAGCCGCTGGTCCGCTTTTTGCAGCATCGCCAGCTTATGGGCTCCATAGCGGTCATACAGGTAGAGATCCCATAGATCAGGGTCGGCCCAATCATGCAGATAGATCAGCTTCATCCCGACCGGATTACCCTCCATCCGCCACTCCTGCCCTGCGGGCAGGTTCCATTCCCCGAAGGGCGGGGCATCTTCCCTCAGCATAGACCAGACAAAGGTATTCGGAAAAGGTACCCCCTCATCATTCAACCCCGCTGCGTCCATAAGCTCATTCAGCACGCCTTTGATATAGAGATGATAGTGAGCCACCTGCAGATTACGGGCTACATATGCCTTCGGATAAGCTTCGTTCAGCGTATAGCTGGCCGTGATCAGAACATCGGGATGCTGTTCCCGGAGATACTCTACCGCTTCCTCGATATAAGGCTGCATGGCCTTCACCAGCCTGGGCGTATCGGTTGCGCCGATTCCCTGCACGGTACCCACGGCGGTAAGCTGCCCGAATTCCACTTCATTATGCAGCTCGGCATAAACAATTCGATCAGCGAAGCCTTCCGCCTTGATATACCGGATGAGCTGGTCCATCGACCGGGCCAGGGTCATGAACCGCTCTGCGGGAGCAATTGCAGCCAGCTCATCACGCAGTGCGGGATAGGCCAGGAAGCTGGGGCTCTGCTGATATTCCCAGGAAGACAGCATAATATAGAGTCCGTGCGCCTTGGCCTGCCTGAACAGCTCCAGCAGATGCGCATGCCCGTCCAGCTCGGCACCGCCGCGGCAGTTGTACCAGCGGGTACGCTGGCCCACTTCCCCCAGACTGCCGAAGTGCAGCGGTCCGGGGCGTTTGCCTTCCGCTGTGAATAACAGGAACGGCATGGCGCAGATCCGGATGGTGTTGTATCCTCTGTCGGCTGCCTCCTTGCATCTTGCCGCCAGATCATGATAAGGCTCGCCCGGCAAGGTCATTGTGTACCAGGAGAAATCCCACATGGTGAGAGTAAGCTTGCGGGGCAATCTGCTCAGCACTGCATCCATTCTTTTCACTCCTTAGGATTAGGTTGTATTACCGGGTCAACTACTGGCCCATTTCCAGCTCCAGCACGCTGAAGCCGTTCGGACGGCAGACGGTTAGGGTCAGCTCCGATCCAGGAGCAGCAGGCAACTTGAGGCTCAGCGTACGAACCTCTCCGGGCTGCATATCAGGAATCACCTGTACCTGTGCTGCTTCCTCTGCGCCATCTATTGACACCCTTACATAATAGCCCCGGACGGCATAGCCGGGAATATCCTTCTGGCATTTCAGGGTGACCTCAAGCTCCCGTCCGTTCCGTCGCACAGGGGCATCTGCAAGCAGGAGCGGTGAAGCCACCTCACGCAAGGCTGCAAACGAAGGCTTCACCCGGTTATGTACATCCACCGAACCGTGCACCCGCTGCTTCCATCTCCCCTGCCCGTCTTCTCCCATTTGCGTGCGGTAATCATTCAGACTGAAAAAGATCAGCGCAGCAAACTGGGGATACTTGCGGTAGAGCTCTGTTTTGTGCAGAAAAATCGCTGTTCTTCTGGGATCTCCACCTTCGTACACCGGCTCGCAGAGGCCATATTCAGCCACCACCACCGGCTTATCCGGGTAATCGGCCAGCATCTGCCGGATGACCTCATCCTCATCCAGCTCGCCATGCCAGGTTCCGATATAGTCATTCCACATCAGCAGGTCCCCGGCTCCCGTAGCATCACTACGCGGATTAAGGTGGACCGTGTTGCTCACATAGTTAATCAATCGCTGTGAATCCAGCGCGTGGATTTCCTGCTTCAGCTGCTTCATGTACCGGAGGGTGGTCTCCGACTGCCCGTTCAGCTCATTCCCCATCCCCCAAGCGAAGATACACGGATGATGGGAATGATCGCGGATCATCTCCTTCGCCTGGGACAAGGCTACCGCGAAGGTGTGCTGATCCGGCTCCGCCGGCTGCTGCCAATGCGGAATTTCCTCCTGGACAAGAATGCCGTTGCGGTCACACCAGTCCAGCAGCTCATTCCCCTGTTGCCAGTGAAAACGGGTGATCACAGCGTTCGCCTCCTTGAGCCGTTCCAGCATCGCGCCAAGATCCTCCCGCTTCTCGGCCATGCCAACCGCCGGATTCGAACCCGGCATCCATTCGACACCCATCAGGCGGACCGGCTCACGGTTCAGCCATAGCTCCTGCCCTCTGACCACAATCTCACGGAACCCGAAATTGACGGTTACCTCATCATGAAGCTGTCCGCCCTCACGGATGGTGATCTGAAGCTGATAGAGATGCGGATGATCGAAATGCCATAAGTCCACCGGGAGCCACTCCATCCCTGCAAGCTGCCAGGTCCCGGATTGCGGGGGCAGGGGGCGGTGATCCTCCCATATTTGTGTACCATTCTTGAAAATAGAGGCCCCTATCGTTGCTGAAGCAGAGGGTCCGCATAGCTGTACGTCTGCCAGTAACCGGCCGGACGCCTGCTGGCCCGCTGGTCCGAACCGGACCTCCGGGGAGACGCAGATATGCTTGACGGCCGTTTGCCCGGTTACTATAAGCTGTACGGGCCGGATGATCCCCCCATCGTCCGCCCAGTCGAAGCTGCGGCCTTGCGGGAGCGCCTGAGCAGCCGGGGAATTATCCGCTTTTACCGTAATCCGGTTCTCCTTGCCATGCAGAATATGCGCGGTCACCTCCAGCTCAAAGGCAGTATACCCTGAGTTGACATGCGAACCGGCCTCGCGGCCGTTGACCCAGACCACCGCATCACGATAGACGGCTTCAAAATGCAGACGGAACCGGCTGCCGCTCCACTCCTCAGGAATGCTGAGATTATACTCATACCACCCGGCCCCCCGGTGTTCCTCCAGACCTTCCTCCACATTCCAGGTATGCGGAACCGCAACCTCCCTTGGAGCAGGCAAGCCTGTAATCTGCCATTCCTCTCGCTCTCCTATGCCTGCTGTATCTGCCTGAAAACACCAGCCTTCGTCCAGGCTTATATCATGCCGTCCTGTTGTATGCATACTCTGTTGTCCTCCCTCTGCTTAGAGATGTCCCGGTTCAAGGCATGATCGGCCATCCGTCTGTGAACTCCGGCTCCCTGATGATTGGGGTCCAGGGCAAGAGCGGAATCAAGCTCCGCTACCGCTGCTTCATGCCGGCCCAGCCCGAGAAGCCCGAGCCCCCGCATGTAGCGGCAATGTATGACATTTCGCCGGTTGAGGTCATCCTCAAACACCAGGAAATCCGGCAGCGATACGGCGAAATAGTCCAGCTTGATATCATCGAAAAGATGACGCTCGGCATAATCGATCAATATATTGAAGCGGCGCTTGGCCTCCTTCCCGTTACGGAGCTTCAACCAGGCCAGCCCCTGGTAGTAGATCATCTCCGGCGGCTGGTCATTGTAGAACATCGCACTTGCCGGCTCGGCCAGTCCTTGTGAAGCTATGGTGTAGCTGGCGACGGCTTCTTGTTCCCGCTGAAGACCTTCATAGGCTACGCCCAAATAATAATAGATATTATTCTCCTGGGCGCCTTCCAGCCTGCCTTCGCCCAGATTCAGCGGATAGACCAGCGCTTGCTCCAAGTGCTCAGCTGCTGACTTATAGTTGCCCTCTTGCAGTGCCTGCTTGCCGAGCTCGGTATGAGCGAATTTATATTGTCCGGTCACCTTACCCTCTCCTCCTTCCCAAGGATGGAAATTACGCTGAGACAGTGAAGCAATAGCATCCTGATAGCGTCCAAGATTGTTAAGAAGGGTCACATATTCCACATACAGATCATCCCGCTTCCCGACCAGCTCCCGCCGCTCTTGCAGAATCTGAAGGCGTTCCTCCGTGGACCAGGCCAGCTTCTTGCGCAGCTGATCCAGCTCATACAGAATCCGCGCATCCTGCGGCGCACAGGCAAATGCCTGCTCCAGCGAAGCTAATGCTGCCTGCGGATTACTCTGCTTATTGTAATAGGTCAGAGCCAGATTGCGGTGAACGATGGCGAAATCCCCTCTCAGATCACGTGAACGTTCCCAGCTTGCCGCCGCTTCCTCCGGCCGCTTCTTGTCATAATAGAGATTGCCGAGATAGTAATAGGCCTTATCATCCAGGGGATTCGCCCGGATAGCGCTTAACAGCCATTCAAGCTCGGACAGGGTGTTCGGAAAGCAGTGCAGCGGGGAAGCTGCTTGCCCCTGGCGGCGGGCCTCCCGTGCCTGCTCATCTTGTCCCGTACGCTCATAACATTCGCCAAGGGCATAATGCAGCATCGGGTAGACGGAGTCGGAGTCGGTGTCGGTGTCGGTGTCGATTTCAGATTCGGGTGTTCCGCATTTGACTGCCCTCCGCCCTACAGCAAGAGCTTCCGCATACAGCCCGCAGTCCATATAATCCGCCATAAGATTAAGGTAGTTGTGTGCGTCACCACGCATAAGACGTTCTAATTCTGTCAGCGCCTCTTCTGCCGCAGCAGGGTCCTCCAGTGCTGCAAGGGCCAGGGCCAGTTCGTTGTATGCGCCAAAATCAGCAGGATCAAGCTGCACAGTCTCACTGGCGAATCTCCTCCCCTGCTGCAGCCGGCCAAGCCTGCGCAGCAGAGCAGACTGGAGATTCCTTGCCTTATAATTACGCGTATTGCGGGTCAGCGAACGCTCCGCCAGCTCCAGCGCTTCGGCATAACGGCCTTGCTGGCAGGCTATCTGAGCGAGCGAGAAATACCCCGCAGCCTGCCAGGCTGCCGACCATACCGCTTTGTAATAAGCGGCAAAAGCCTCATCCAAGCGGTTCTGGCCGCGCAGAGCAACCCCCAGCTGATAATAGGCTTCGCTGTCATACGGGTTAGGATTACGCGAGGTTAGACGTTCAATGGCGCGGCGGAACAACGGCTCACTCTGCGCGTATTGCCCGCGGCGGAGCAGCAGCGTTCCATATGCTACATTCAGCCGGATATCCCCGCTGTCCCGCTTAAGCCCTTCCATATAATAGGCCTCCGGCTCAAAGGTGGCATGCCGGTACTGCTCCAGATGCAGGCCTGCCAGGTACAGCTCCTCTGCTGAGCGCAGCTCTTCCGGCACTGCCAGCGGCTTCGCCGCTCCAGGGATGCGCTCAATCTCCGGCCGCTTCGGCTGATAGGCGACCAGCAGCCTGCCCTCCCCGCTATGAACCGTCAGCTTGAGGTCATACTCCTGCTCTCCATGGTTCAGCATAACCGTACGCTCTATAGCCTCTGCGGGAGACAGATCTGCAGTCTCCCGCAGATATTCGCCTGCGGCTCCGCTTAAGCTGATCACGGCCTGCTCCTGCCGTGAGGTCACGTATACCTTCACCACCGCCTGAGCCGATACTGCATCCGCCTCCAGATTGACCGCAGCGTCTACCGAGGCATTTTTCACCAGACCGATGCCCTTATACGGCATGAAATACTGGGTGAAGCTCTTCTCCTCATACGGCTGCAGCCAGGTGAAGTCAGGCTGATTATCGGTGTACACGCCTGTCATGAGTTCAATATAAGGTCCGTCTTCATCGGTCAGCTGGCGGTCCCAGGCCTGCCCGAACTCCCCGTTCCCCCAGGTCCATTGCTTCTTCCCTGGTGAGATATGATGATCAGCCACATGCAGCAGTCCCGCCTGGACGCCGTGATCATATCCGCCGACGAAATTATAATCCGACTTATAGGCCATATAGGAGGTCGGAACCGGAATATTCTTATAGCGGGAGATGTCCACGCCTTCCGAATAATCCTGTTTGTAGTAGGTACCGGTCGCAATGGGGAACCGCGATACATCCCTTTTGCCATGATCAAAGACGGCTGTGACATCAGGGGGAAAAACAGACTGCGTCTGATCATTCACCGCAACCGCCGGGTTGGCCCACCAGAGGAAGGTCTGCGCCTGCGGCGTCCGGTTATAACACTGCGCATGGACCTCCAGATAGGCTCTCCCGGGATAGAGTCTGAACGCAGCCGTAACCTTCGTCCCGTACATCCGGTCAATCTCGCTCACCCATACGGCAGCGCTTCCATCCGCAGCAGCCTCAAGCTTATAGTCAACAGGGCCGAACGTATTCGGGCGGTGATGCTGCGGCCAGTTGAACTCAATGCCCCCGGAGATCCAGGGACCTGCAAGACCGACCAGCGCAGGCTTGATGACGCGGTTATAATAGACAAAATCATAGTTATTCGTCTTGTCGAGCGCCCGGTAGATCCGCCCTCCAAGCTCCGGCATGATCTCTATCCGCAGATATTTGTTCTCCAGAATAATCAGCTTGTACGTCCTATCCTGCTTCACATCCGAGATGCTCTCAATCACGGGATGCGGATATACACGCCCTGAGCTTCCCTGATAGACTCTTTTCTCCAGAAACATGGGATTCGGATCAGCGGCGCCTGCTTCATAGGTTGGTATCATCACACTAGTCTCCCGTACCTGTACCCGGTCTGCGTTGTGCGTGTTGTCCACATTATCCGCATTGTCCCCATTGCCACCGTAGTCAGTGTTGTGCGTGTTGTTCGCGTTGTCTGCGTTGTCTGCGTTGTCTGCGCTGTCTGCGCTGTCTGCGCTGTCTGCGCTGTACTTGTTGTTCGCGTTACTCCCGGCCAGCTCCGGTGTATAACCACTAGCTGCTCGCTTCATGCCCTTCACTGCCTCCCTTGACTTGATAGTTCTACTCTAGCCGCTGGCCGGGGAGTTTCCAATTGACGAAATGCGGGAAGTGATGGATTATATTCTTATTCTGTGTAAGCTTGTTAACCTACTATCTGTTAGGGGGAAGCGGCATGAATCACGGTCATATCCGCAAGCCGGAAGGGTTTGTGGAGGAGAAGCTGTATGTGCTGCCGGAGTACTGGATGAAGGAATTGGAGCAGGAGGAGCTGACCGCCTCCTTGTTCATTACGGACATTGGTTATTTCCCGAATGCCCGTTATCATTTCAGGGAACGCCTGGAAGGCAGCCCGTCCCATATCTTGATCTTGTGTGAAGCGGGGGAGGGCTGGGTGGAGCTGAATCATGGGGAGCAGATGACCATGCAGCCGGGGGACATGGTGATTATTCCTCCACACACCCCGCATCGGTACGGGGCCATGCAGGAAGAGCCATGGAGCATATACTGGTTCCATTTCAAAGGAATTCATGCGGACCGGCTGGTGAAGCTGTTCGGATTGTCGGGTGCTCCCCTCGCACTGGCCCCGAGCGGCAAGGCCCGGCTCATCGAATGGTTCGTTCCTGCCTATGAGCTGCTGGCTGAGCGGACCTACGCCCTGGCTACCCATGTGCACATCGCCCAGACGGCCAGACAGCTGCTCTCCGGCATCGGCATTACGGCAGGCCCGTCCGCGCAGGAGAAGAAACGCGGGACGTATCTGGAACAGGCGATCCAGTATATGAACGGACGGCTGGGCAGCAACCTCACCCTGCCTGAGCTGGCTAAGCAGGTCGGCGTGTCGAAGCAGCATCTGATCTATATCTTCAACGCCGAGACCGGAGTCTCCCCGATCGGGTATTTCCTGCGGCTCAAAATCCAGCGGGCAGGCCATCTGCTCGATCTTACCGAACTCAGCATTAAGGAGGTCGGCTCCGCTATAGGGATCAACGACCCTTATTACTTCTCCAGGCTGTTCAAGAAGATTTCGGGGTTCTCTCCTTCAAGCTACCGGAAGATCCCGAAGGGCTGAATCTGTACTGGAACGAAAAGGGCCTTCCGGGCTAATTTCTCAGCTGCAGGAAGGCCCTTTTTGAATATCTCTGAATATCTCTGCCGCGTAAGCTAAGCGGCTCTGCTACTCAATCTCCTTCCCGGTAAACAGCGAGACTCTCGCTTTAACCAGCTCTGTATATTCCTTCTCCATTTTCTCTGCACCCGCTTTATTCAGCTCCGCAATGAATTCGTCGTAGATTTTATCGAAATCGGCTGTGCTGGAGAGGATGGCTTCGGGAATCCGTTTGTGGACGATATCCTGCGTCTTTTGATAGATTACCTGATAATCCCCATCTGTCGGCACCGGCATATTGTACAGCGCGCCCCATTCCTTGACCGGGAATTCATCCTCCGCCGGGAACAGGTCTTTCCAGGTTGTTGCGTTATACGCAGCCAGGCTCGCTTTCTCCGCACCCGAATATTCGGCCAGAATCTGTTCCGGGAAGTTCGTAGTATAGTAATTGCCTGTAGAATCCTTCACACCGTCCCCGTAGCGGACTCCCAGCGTGGAATACATTCCCACCCCTGTCGCCTTGGTGAAACTTGCTGCATCGTTGACCTTCTGATCGAGAATGTCAGCAGGGATGACGCGCTTCCCGTTCTCCACATTATAATGCTTGCCTTCGATCCCCCAGTTTCTCAGCACCTGGCCTTCTTCCGAGGAGAGCCAGTCCAGGAATTTAATCGCGCGGACCGGATCTTTACAAGCCGTGGTGATACTGATCCCGTAGCCGTCCACTCCGACAGACTGCATGGCGTGATCCTTGTACTCCTCACTCAGCGTAACCGGGAAGTGGGCGTACGTATATTCGTCTTTGCCCGCAGCCTTCAGGGCGTTCTCCGCATCCTGATACTCCCATTCCACTGAGGTAAGCCCCAGCACCCGGCCGCTGGAGATTTTGGATTTGTACTGGTCATCCTTTTGGACAAAGGATTCCTTGTCGAGCAGCCCTTCATTGTACATATGGTTCAGCCAGCGGAAGTACTCCTTCTCTTCAGGCTTCTTATAATGCAGCATCGTCTCGTACGTCTCAGGGTTCACATAATATTCGCCGTCATTGGTTCCTCCGGTGGTGATATCGCCCTGGTTGGTCACCGTAATCATGATCTTCCAGCCGTCAGCATTGACGGTCAGCGGTATGGTCGGCTGCCCGTCCGTCGTTGGATGCTTAGCCACATACGCCTTGAGGACATTCTCGAAATCCTTCACCGTCCGGACTTCGGGATATCCAAGCTCTTTCAATACGCGGTGCTGAATCTGAAATCCGTTCGTCGCATCGAAGCTCTGTTGATCAATGCCGACATTCGTCGGGATCGAATAGATCGCCTGATTATCCTTGCTGTATTTCATCCGGTTCATGTTCCCATCCATGACTTTCTTTATATTCGGAGCATATTTATCAATCAGCTCGGTCAGGTCGATAATGGCTTCGGCATCCACCAGCTTGCCCAGCTCTCCCTTGGCATAGATCATATCAGGATACTCTCCGCTGGCTGCCATCATTGAGATTTTGTCCTGTCCCCCTCCGCTGCCCACATCATATTCCGCGTTCAGGGTAACACCTGTTTTGGCAACAATCTCCTTGCCGATATCATCCTCCATCCTGTTCCAATTCGGACTGGCATCGGCGCCAAAGAAGGTAAACGTTACGGGAGCTGTATCCTTTGCGCTGTTATTTCCGTTCGTTGTATTCTTTGTGTTATTTCCGGCACTGCCGCTGTTGCTGCAGCCTGCCGAAATGAGCAGCATACTTGCCAGCAGACCCATCCCTAATCTTCTTGGCATTTGTTTTTCCATCCGTCTCATCCCCTTTGGTTGAATGCGTTTACAGTTATATTTTAGCGTCACCTTTGGCGGATAACCTTGATTTTCAAGTCGCAGACTAGCATTATATAGACAAATACGTATTTCTGAGGTGGGAGCTTTGTGAGCAATGTATATTTGAACTGGTTCACGACTGACGAGCATTTTCCTTTCTTTATCCAATATGGTGGGCACGAAGAAGACACCTCCCTCCATCAGCATGCAGACTTCTCCGAGCTTGTCATTGTGCTGAACGGACATGCTGCGCATATCGTCAACGACGAAGAGGCTTTTATCAAGAAAGGCAATGTATTCGTGATTAACGGCGGCACTCCCCATGCCTATAAGGACCCTTATGATTTCAGAATTTGCAACATTATGTACAAATCAGGCATGCTTAAGCTGGCCGGACCGGACTTAAGAACGCTGAACGGCTATCAGGCGCTGTTTGTCTTAGAACCCTTTTACCGCAGCATTAACGCCTATAAAAGCAAAATGAACCTCCCCATCGTCAGCCTGGAGGCCGTCTCATCGCTTGTGGCCGGCATGATTACCGAATATGAACAGAAGCAGCACGGCTATCAGACCATGCTCGCCTCCAAATTCATGGAGCTGGTCGTGTATTTGTCCAGACATTATGACATTCAGGAGAAGGGCGTGGACCACAGCCTGATGCACCTCGCCAGTGCGATCTCCTATATTGAGGATCACTATCATGAACCGGTTACTCTTGATGCCATTGCCGCCAAATCGGATATTTCCGTCCGTCATTTGAACAGGATATTCCAGGCGTATTATCTGACTACACCGATTGCTTATATTCAGCGTCTCCGGCTGGAACATGCATGCTCACTGCTCAAGCAAACCAGACACCCTATTACAGACATCTCCTATAGGTGCGGATTTAATGACAGTAACTACTTCGCCCGTCTCTTCAAAAAAACGTACGGCAAGTCCCCGAAGGCCTACCGCAATCAGCAGTAGTTGTGCAGCAGCCAGGTCCATACATCGTTTAACGCAAAAAAGAGCAGCATGTCCCAAGGAACTGCTGCTCACACCTTATACCGCCGGCTGATCCAGCGGCTCATAATCGAACCAGTCATACGCTGCCGGAGCGCCCTGTCCCGTCACGGACGTTGCATACATGGCAACGAATACCCCGGTGAACCCTCCTGAGATTTCGGTGCTGAGATAATGTGTCTCTCCAGCCCCCAGCTCGATCACCCCGGAATCCGGTGCCTCAACCGAGGCTTCTATGCTGCCGGGCAGCGCCTTGATCCTCAGGATGACCGGCCCGTCAGGACACTCCTCCACCTGCTCCACCCGGAGTGAACCGACCGTCCGCCGGAACACGGCGACTCTCTGCCCGCTGGCAGAGCGGATCACCAGCTCATAATGATGCTTCTCGTTCTTGTACACTGTAATTCCGGCTTCTTCCCCTTCATGCTGCGGCTCATAATCCAGCTCTGCTGCTATATTGGCCGTGAAGTGGCTGAGGCGGCGGCCCACAAAGGCAGGTGCGGCGGCTTCATTCAGCGTGGCCTCGTGGCCATGCAGAACGAGATATCCCGGCCGTTCTTCGAGCGACCAGCTTCCTTCTGCCGGATTACGCAGACAAGTCCAGTCCAGCCCCAGCCGGGTATCATCGAAATGGTCTCTTACGGGCTTCGCCGGCCAGCGGACCTCCGGCAGCAGCGGCGAGTCCATAACCGGCTCGATGCGGCCGCCGTTCCCGATAACCGGCCAGCCCTCGGATGTCCAGGTTACGGGAGCCAGGAAGCTCTCTCTGCCCAGATGATGGCCCATCGGATAGGAGACCGGACGGATGCCTAAGCACACCGCCCACCAGCTCCCGTCCTGCGCCTCAACCAGATCGGCATGGCCTGTAGCTTGTATGCTGATTGCCGTACTGCGGTTGGACAGAATCGGATTATGGGGACAAGCAGCATACGGACCATAAGGCTGACGGCTTCTGGCGATGGTCTCCATGTGTCCATACTCCGTTCCGCCTTCGGCGATCATCAGATAATACCAGCCGTTCTTCCGGTACAGATGCGGAGCCTCGGGATGAGCGCCGCCCGTTCCTGTCCAGATCAGCACGCTCCCGGTCAGCATTTCCCCGGTCCCGATATCAATCTCGCACTGGTAGATTCCGTTCCCTTGCCCGCCGTCCATGGCGGACTGGAAATATACGCGCCCGTCCTCATCGAAGTACAGGGAAGGATCAATGCCGCCCTGTGCAATCAGGTAAGGCTCCGACCAGGTGCCTTCAGGATGCTGTGTTTTGACGAAGAAATTGCCCATCCCGCTTACATTCGTGGTCACCATATAGAACCAGCCGTTATGGTAACGGAGGGTCGGCGCGAATATTCCGCCTGAGCTCCACGAATTCTCCAGCGGCAACTGGCTGGGTGTGGTAAGGCAATGGCCGATCTGACGCCAGTGGACAAGATCCCTGCTGTGAAAGACAGGGACGCCCGGATAATATTCAAATGTGCTGGTCACCAGATAATAATCATCCCCTACCCTGCAGATGCTGGGATCGGGATGGAAACCGGATATGATGGGATTGGTATAGTGCATGAAGCCGCGCTCCTGTCCATTTTCAATTGAATTCTAGGTTCTATATCGATTATAAATGGAATCGCTCTGCCAAACCTTCACTTTCAAGTCACGGGAATAGCAAAATCCAGACATGGCCGCGCTTAGTTCCGTGCAGATGTTATATAGTTACCTTTTCAAATGATTGAAGCCGCTCCGCCTCTGCTTCCGCCGACGCCATAACCGGTACCCTCTGCGGACCGTCTCCAGAATCAGGCGCGGAACCGGAAATACCCGGCGGGAAGCCACGGGCCGGTACAACCTGTAATACAGCCGCTTGTAATCCTCCCACATGCTGCAGTCGTCATCCTTCAGGAAATCCGAGACATCTACAATCAGTCCCCGCCCGTCCCGGAGCATCACATTCTTGGCATGGATATCATGCGGGCGCAGCCCGCGGGACCTTGCATACTGAAGCGCGTTGTCAACGTCTTCAATAGCCTGTCCGGTAATGAGAATGCCGCGTTGCATGGAATCGTAGAAGGTGACTCCGCCCAGCCTTTTGAGAACCAGGAAATCCGCTCCGGCATAATAGCACTCCGAGAAGGCCGGATGCTGCCCGAGGCGGCGGTATACCTCTGCTTCTTCCTCAATGCCCGGCCTGCCCGGCGCGTAGATCTTCACTGCGAATTCCTCAGCTCCCTGCCGGCAGAAGACAGCTGCATAATTTCCGGTTCCGAGCACACTCCAGGGCTTTGGTACACCGCTGACCTTCACCGGCTCCAGCGGATTCACGCTCTCAATACTAACCTGTCCCAGCAGCTCGCCCATGATCTGCTCCAGCAGCTTGTCCATCCTTCTCACCCCGCAGCTTAAGTTCAGTAATGACTCTATCCACCCAGTGTACGCTATTCCCCGGCGATCAGCCAATCTTGCCGGCAAGCATGGCGAAGAACCGGACAACAGCTCTCCGGCTCTTCGTATATTTGAACGTACCTGTACACTCGCCCATCATCCACGCCGCCCCCTGGGAGCTATGCCAAATGAATGACCTCATGCTCCTCCGCACTTCGGTAGGTCCCGAATACAAGCTCCAGCGTCTTCAGATTATCTTCGCCGCTCGTCTGGAATTTCCTTCCAGTGTCCAGGCATTCAATGAAATGCGACTGCAGCCGGTAATGACTCTCTTCAAAATCAAGGCCGTTATCCTCTGAAATCGCCGTCTCCAGCCCGTTATTATCAATCAGGCTGAGCCTGCCGCTGCTGTACAGCTTGATCGTTGCCAGATCACCTTCGATAATCAACTGCTCCTTATGGTCCGGCAGCACCGGCAGGGTTAGCGGGCCGGGCAGATTCTGCCGGGTGGCCCAGCTCATATCCATAAGGCCCATATAATCCTCATAGCCAAGGGTGATCAGCCCGGCGTCCTCTCCGGCAATATACGGACTGACCTTCCGGGTCTCTGCATACAGCCGTTTCGGCTCCCCGAATAGAAAGCGCCACGTATCGTACCAATGAACCCCCATCTCATAGAACAGCAGCTTCGGCATCTCCCGGAAGAACGGCTGCGGAAGCTCATTCTCCGGGGCAAACCGCGGTGAATAATAATCCGTGTGGATATAGCGGATCATCTGGAGCCGTCCTGCCGTTCCCTGATCCAGCAGCTTGCGGATGGCCTGAATCGGCTGCAGCCAGCGCCAGTTCTCGGTAACCATCAGCCGGACGCCCGCAGCACGCGCTGTTTCCACCATTTCACAAGCTTCCTCCATGGAACGGGCAAAAGGCTTTTGGCACAGGATATGCTTCCCTGCCCGGGCGGCCAGTCCGACCAGCTCAGGGTGAGTATCCGGCGCGGTAATAATATCGACGATATCGATGTCTGCGGATGTCAGCATGTCTTCCAGCGTGGAGTACAGCATGTCCCCGGGAATCCCGTATGCTTCCGCTTTCCTGCGCAGCTTGTCCGAATCCAGGTCACACAGGCCATGAAGCTGAACGCCGGGGATACGCTGCCATGCCTGCAAATGCTTGTCCGACCAATACCCGGCGCCCACAACACCAACCTTCCACATCTTATTTCGCCTCCAGGTCATACTCATCGCGCAGGCGCGTCATTCTCACCGCCATATATGTCCGTCCCGGCAGATCGACCCTGAAGGTTCCCTGATAGCTGCCCGCAAGCTCATCCACCGTCATGTTCCAGGTATCCAGCAGCTCCACCTTATAGCGGAACTCCGGGTTCATCGTGAACTGGCGGAACTTCGGCCGGTTGAATCCGAAATAATAGAGAACATATTCATCCTCCACCCCGGCTCTGGGCAGATCCCACTCCGAAGGGAGCGGGTTCAGACCCTCAGAAGGCCCTTCTTCCAGCACGCGGCGCAGAAAAGCAATCCGCTCAGGGCTCGTACCATACAGCCGGCCGCCCTTGGCCCACCAGAGCTTATCCTCCGGGTGCAGATAGGTTTCCCCATGTCCGACATACCCTCCACGGACCGCGCCTTCCCAGAAACGGCGGACCATCTCTTCCCCGGTAATATTCCCCCAGCCATGCTCGACATTACCCTCGTAGGCACATTCATCGATCACGACAGGCTTATTCCAGCGCCGTCTCCATTCATCCGTATGCTCAGAGGTCTTGTAAGCATCCACACGCTGAATGCTACAATGCGTAACCCAGGGCTGGTTGAAATCATAGAAGGCAATGCCATTGTGATTAGAGATCAGGTGCCCGTAAGGATCATACGACGTTACAATGTGGGCATACCGCTCCCAATCAGCCGGCATCTTGTTTCTCATGAAGTCATATTCATTGGCCAGCGACCACCAGACATGACGGTATGCGGAGAGCCTGGCTACAAGGTACCGGAGATAGCGGTCATCTGCCTCCTTGCCCATATCCGCGAAGCCCCAACGGTCATACGGGTGGAACAGAATCAGGTCAGCCTCGATGCCCAGCTCCCCAAGATCTGCAATCCGCTCCTCCAGATGCCGGAAGAATGCCGGGTTGAACCGGCTGTAATCCCAGCCTGCTTGGGCCGAGCCTTCATAGGGATAATACTCCGGTTCATTCTCGTTATAGGAGTAGGATTTCGGGAACACGCACATTCTTATTTTGTTAAAAGAAGACGCTTTCAGCGTATCCAGTGTCTGGCGCTCCATCTCGTCCCCCTGATGGGTCCAGGCGTAGCAGGTCGTGCCGACAGGAAGATAGGGCGTTCCGTCCGCATAGGCAAAATGAAAGGTATTCCGCACCCGGACCGGACCGTGATTCCCGCCCGCCGCAGCCGTGCATTCCAGTTCCCCTTCAAGCTCATGCAGCACAGGCTCATTACTGCTGGTCCGGAACGCCCATTTCCCCTGATGCTCCGGCATGAAGCGGATGCGGTATACCCCTTCCCCATCATAGAAGCCCAGAACAAGAACCGAACGTTCTCCCATCGAAAATTCCGCCTGCAGCGCTACCTCCGTAAACGGATTGCCCCCGGCAGGACCTCCTTGCAGTACAATTTCACATACGCCCCACTGTGAAGTCTGGTCAGGTACCGATACAGAGACCTTCCCCTGGAATGCTTCAGCCTGCCCTGCTTCCTTCGGATTAGCCATAAGTCCTGCTCCCTTCTGTATGAATCCTAAGATATACAAATAGCAACATCAAACTAAACAACAACTAAACAAAAATAATATCATTAACTATAAATTTATTATAAAGCAATCCTACAACACCTTCATTCCATCGTCAACGTTCTTATTCAAGCTAAAAAACAGCTTATTCAACTATTATATTAACCTCGATTATATGCCAAATTCACTAAACATAACTAAACAAAAATACAAATTACGCTTCATTGCTAAAATTAGCGCCTTCCCTTACACTAAACATACTTAAGCTACGATGCTGAATGGAGGTCTTGTTATTGAATATGGAGGAGCTTGCCCGGCTGGCCGGGGTCTCCAAAGGGGCCGTCTCGCTGGCGCTGAACGGGAAGCCGGGGGTCGGGCCGGAGACACGCGGGCGAATCCTGCGCCTGGCGGAGACCTACGGATACACCGGCAGGGGAAAAGCAGCGGCCGCTGAGGCGAACCCCACCACCCTGCGGTTCCTGGTGTTCACCAATGCCGGACTGGTCCATCAGGAGTACTATCAGCAGCCCTTCTTCCGGGAGCTGATTCATCATATCGAGGAGCGCTGCCGGATGGGGGGCTACAGTCTGATGTTCTCCGCGATTGAAGAAAAGCACTATGAGCAGGGCATTCAATCCGTGATGGAGGAGCCCACCAGCGGCGTGATTCTGCTCGGGACCAGCCTGGATGCGGCCAGAATAGCCAATATCGCGGACAAGCTGCCCGGCTTGATCGTGCTGGACACCTGCTTCGATGCGCTGCCTGTCCATTTTGTCGAGATCAATAATTATATGGGGGCTTATCAGGCAGGCACCTATCTGACCGGCCACGGGCACCGGAGCATCGGTTATATCGCATCCGAGGAGCGGATTCATAACTTCGGGGAACGGCAGCGCGGGTTCATGGACGCCATGGCGGAGGCGCAGGTGGAGATTCCCCGGAGCAGCCTGCTGGCGGTGCCGCCGACTTTATTTTCCTCCCAGGGACCGTTACGGGACAAGCTGCAGCGGCTGAAGGACAGCGGACAGCCTTTTCCCACCGCCTTCTTCTGTGAATGTGACTACATCGCCATCAGCGCGATCAAGGCGCTCAGCGAGCTGGGCTTCTCCATCCCGGAGGATGTATCCGTCATCGGCTTCGATAATATCAATGAATCACAGATTGTAACCCCGGAGCTGACCACAGTTCATGTGGAGAAAGAACAGATGGCCGCATGGGCCGTGGAGCTGTTCACCGCTTCTCTTCACCGGCAGTCCGCAGTCAGCACCAAGGTCAAAGTCGACACCCTCTTAATTGAGAGAGCTTCCTGCCGGCGGCTCGAACCCTCTGCGGATCAGTAAGCTGCATTCACCGCTTATACGCAAAAAACAGGAGCCAACCCTAACCGCATCATCGCGGCTAAGGGGTTGGCTCCTGTTCCTGTCTGTATAGCATGGGTCCTAATCTTCTTGCTCTATTCGTCCAGCCAGGTACGCATCATCGATAACAGCTGTCCGCTGTTCACCGGCTTGGTAATATAATCCGAGCAGCCTGCTTCCAGGCACAGCTCCCGGTCTCCCTTCATCGCCTTGGCTGTAAGCGCAAGTATCGGGAGGTCCCTCCATTTCGGCTTCTCCCGGATCGCCCGGGTTGTCTCATAGCCGTCCATTCCCGGCATCATGATGTCCATCAGGACAATTCCGATATCCGGCGTCTGCTCCAGCAGCGTGATCGCATCCTGACCGTTCTCCGCAGGGATCACCTTCATCTGATGGCGCTCTAGAATAGAGGTGAGCGCAAAGATGTTGCGGATATCATCATCCACGACAAGCACCTTTTTATACTCGATCATCTCATCCGATTGATACAGCTTCACCAGCTTGTCTCTGGAGGGCGGCGGCAGATTCTCTGCCTTGCGGTGCAGGGCGAGGGTGGATTCATCAATCAGCTGGGCATCCGATTTCACCTCTTTAAGCACCGCCATCTTGGCCAGCTCATCCCATTCGGTTTCTTCCTCCGGCGTCAGCTTCCGGTTCATCTGCACTAGCACGGGGATTCTTTTGTTCCTGGCGTTCTTGTACATCTCCCGGAGGAAGCGGATCAGATTCATGTCTGCCAGGCTGCTGTCCAGCACGATCGCATCGAACGTCTTGCTGTTCAACTGGTTCAAGGCTTTGCGCCCGGTCTCTACGGCGGTGAGTGTAAGATCCGGATTGTCCAGCAGCTCGGCTATATGCTTGCGCTCCTGTTCATCCTGGACGGCGACCAGCAGATTAGCCGTGGTGTGATCCGCGAACCGGTTCAGCCGCTCCAGCGCATTCTCCAGCTCCTCATTGGTGACGGGCTTGCGGAAGTAG
Source organism: Paenibacillus sp. FSL R7-0333 (assembly GCF_038000365.1). Taxonomy (NCBI): domain Bacteria; kingdom Bacillati; phylum Bacillota; class Bacilli; order Caryophanales; family Paenibacillaceae; genus Paenibacillus; species Paenibacillus sp. FSL R7-0333. The sequence goes on along the minus strand of NZ_JBBOBZ010000001.1, from coordinate 1,454,494 downwards.
TCGTAAGCCCCCTTCTGCAGCAGCTGCACCTCGTCTTCATCCACGGTCATTACGCAGACCGGAATATGCCGCACTCCGATATCGTTCTTGAGCTGCTGAAGCACCAGCCAGCCGTCCGTATCTCCGCCAAGATGCAGATCCAGCGTGATGGCCGACGGCTGGTACTTCTGAACCAGCTCCAGCACATCCCAGCCGCTGGTGGCGATAACCGCTTTGATTCCTTTTTTGTGGAGCATCCCCAGAATGATCTCGTTGAACTTCTGGTCATCCTCAACGATCAGGAACACCCGGTCTCCCGGTTCAATCCCATCGCGGTCATCCGCGAAGGGCTCCTCTTCCGGCTTGACAAGGCTGCTTCTGCGTTTGGCCGGGGTAATGTCTATGACCTCCGGAACATGAGCCTTCGGAGGCTCCGGTTCAGTGAATTCCGCATCTGTCGGCAGGTACAGGTTAAATACGCTTCCCTTGCCCACTTCGCTGTACAGGCTAATCTCTCCGCCGAGCATCTCGGCGATCTCGCGGGAGATGGCCAGCCCGAGACCCGTTCCGCCGTATTCCCGGTTCGTACTGCCGTCCGCCTGCTGGAACGCTTCAAAGATAATCTGCTGCTTCTCCGCCGGAATGCCGATTCCCGTATCACTTACCGAGAAGCAGATGACCGTTGCCGCCCGCTCAAGCGATTCCTTATCCGGGTGCCACCCGTCAGCCGCTTTGCGGATCTGCAGCATAATCTGCCCCTGCTCGGTGAATTTGAAGGCGTTCGACAGCAGGTTCTTCAGGATTTGCAGCAGACGCTTGGAATCCGTAGCGATGCTGGCCGGTACACCGGGATCAATCTTGATCCGGTAGTCGAGCTTCTTGGCATCCACCATATGGCGGAAAGAACGGTCCAGCCCGTCCGTCAGCTCCGCCAGCGAGACTTCGCTGAAATCCGGCGTGATCGTACCGGATTCGATTTTGGACAGATCGAGTATATCATTAATCAGGTTCAGCAGTTCCAGCCCGGAATCCTGAATGGTCTTCGCGAACTTCACCTGCAGCTCATGCAGATTCTCATCCGGATTCTCGGCCAGCTGTTCTGCCAGGAGCAGCAAGGAATTCAGCGGCGTGCGCAGCTCATGGGACATGTTGGCCAGGAATTCGGATTTGTACTTGGAGGTCAGGGCAAGCTGCTCCGCCTTCTCCTCCAGGTAACGCTTGGCCACCTCCACCTCATGGTTCTTGCTCTCCACCTCTGCCTTCTGGAGTACGAGCAGCTTCGCCTTATCCTCCAGCTCGTCATTCGTGCTCCGCAGCTCCAGCTGCTGCTTCTGCAGCTCCTCGGTGAGCGATTGCGACTGGATCAGCAGCTCCTCTGTACGCTGGTTCGCCTGCATCGTGTTAATTACACTGCCGATGGATTCAGTAAGCTGATCCAGGAAGGCAATATCGATATCGCTGTAGGGACGGAAGGTCGCCAGTTCCAGAATCGCCAGCACCTGATCCTCGAAGATGATCGGCAGCAGAATGATATTAAGCGGCGTCGCTTCGCCCAGTGCGGACGAGATCATCACATAGTCGCCCGGAACGTTGGTTAATAGAATCCGCTGCTTCTCAATCAGGCACTGGCCGACCAGCCCCTGCCCCGCCCGGAATTCATTCGCCAGATGCTTGCGGTTCTGATAGGCATAGCTGGCGAACAGCTTCAAGACCGCTTCCCCGCCGGAGGGTTCATTAATATAGAAGACGCCATGCTGCATCGATACCAGCGGAGCCAGCTCGGACAGGATCATCCGGCTGACTGCATACAGATCGCGCTGCCCCTGGAGCATCCGCGAGAACTTGGCCAGATTGGTCTTCAGCCAGTCCTGCTCGGTGTTGATCCGGGTCGTCTCCTTCAGATTACGGATCATCTCGTTAATGTTATCCTTGAGCGTGGCAACCTCCCCGGAGGCGGACACATCAATCGCCCGTGACAGATCGCCGTTAGTCACTGCGGTAGCCACATTGGTGATGGCCCGCACCTGTGTGGTCAGCGTACTCGCCATGTAATTGACATTGTCCGTCAGATCACGCCAGGTACCCGCGGCCCCCGGCACACTGGCCTGACCGCCCAGCTTCCCTTCAGCTCCCACCTCGCGGGCCACGGTAGTCACCTGATCGGCGAAGGTGGCCAGCGTCTCGATCATGTTATTGATCGTATCCGTCAGCTCGGCAATCTCGCCCTTGGCTTCCACCGTCAGCTTCTGCTTCAGGTTACCGTTCGCCACTGCCGTCACAACCTTGGCGATTCCCCGCACCTGATCGGTCAGATTGGTGGCCATGATATTCACATTGTCAGTAAGATCCTTCCAGATGCCCCCGACACCGCGCACCTGGGCCTGTCCGCCCAGCTTCCCGTCCGTGCCGACCTCGCTCGCTACACGCGTCACCTCGGAGGCGAACGAATTCAGCTGATCCACCATCGTATTGATCGTGTTCTTCAGCTCAAGCAATTCGCCTTTGACATCCACCGTAATCTTCTTGGACAGATCCCCGTTCGCTACCGCCGTGGTTACACCGGCAATGTTGCGCATCTGAATCGTCAGGTTGCTCGCCATGAAGTTGACCGTATCAGTCAGATCCTTCCAGGTGCCGGACACATCCTTCACCTCGGCCTGCGCGCCCAGCTTGCCGTCCGTACCCACCTCGCGCGCTACTCGCGTCACCTCGGAGGCGAAGATGGAGAGCTGGTCCACCATCGTGTTAATCGTATTTTTCAGCTCCAGAATCTCGCCCTTGACGTCTACGGTGATCTTCTTGGACAGGTCGCCCTTGGCTACCGCCGTGGTCACATCTGCAATATTGCGCACCTGGTCCGTCAGATTGCGGGCCATGTTATTTACGCCTTCGGTCAAGTCCTTCCAGGTGCCGCCGACTCCCTTCACCTGCGCCTGGCCGCCGAGCTTGCCGTCTGTACCGACCTCGCGCGCTACACGCGTCACCTCGGAGGAGAACATGGAGAGCTGGTCGACCATCGTATTGATCGTGTTCTTCAGCTCCAGAATTTCGCCTTGTACATCCGCAGTGATTTTTTTGGACAGGTCCCCGTTCGCCACCGCTGTCGTTACGACCGCGATGTTGCGCACCTGATTCGTCAGGTTGGACGCCATATAGTTCACGCTCTCGGTCAAATCGCGCCAGGTCCCGGCTACGCCCTTCACCTGCGCCTGTCCGCCCAGCATCCCTTCCGTGCCGACCTCACGCGCCACGCGCGTCACCTCGGAGGCGAAGATCGACAGCTGCTCCACCATGGTGTTAATGGTATTCTTCAGCTCCAGAATCTCGCCGGTCGCATTCACCGTAATCTGCTTGGACAGATCCCCCTTCGCCACGGCTGTCGTCACTTCGGCGATATTGCGCACCTGATCCGTCAGCGTCCCCGCCATGAAGTTCACGCTGTCGGTCAGATCCTTCCAGGTCCCGGAGACTCCCTTCACATCGGCCTGTCCGCCGAGAATCCCTTCCGTAGATACCTCGCGCGCCACACGCGTGACCTCGGAGGCGAAGTTGCTGAGCTGGTCCACCATGATGTTAATGGTGCTTTTCAGCTCCAGAATCTCACCCTTCGCGTCGACGGTAATCGTCTTCGACAAGTCGCCCTTGGCTACCGCCGTGGTTACTTCCGCGATATTGCGCACCTGATTCGTTAAGTTGGACGCCATATAGTTGACGCTTTCGGTCAAATCCCGCCAGGTGCCGGACACGCCCTTAACGTCGGCCTGCCCGCCAAGAATGCCTTCCGTACCAACCTCGCGCGCCATCCGGGTCACCTCGGAAGCAAAGGTCGATAACTGATCCACCATGATATTGATCGTGTTCTTCAGCTCCAGAATTTCACCCTGCACATCAGCGGTAATCTTCTTCGACAGATCGCCGTTGGCCACCGCCGTGGTTACCACCGCGATGTTCCGCACCTGGTTCGTCAGGTTGGACGCCATGTAGTTGACGCTCTCGGTCAAATCCCGCCAGGTGCCGGACACATCCTTCACATCGGCCTGTCCGCCAAGCTTGCCTTCGGTCCCGACCTCACGCGCCACCCGGGTCACCTCAGAGGCGAACATGGAGAGCTGGTCCACCATCGTGTTGATCGTATTCTTCAGCTCCATGATTTCGCCCCGTGCATTGACTGTAATCTGCTTCGACAGATCGCCGTTCGCTACGGCCGTGGTCACCGCCGCGATATTGCGCACCTGATCCGTAAGATTCGTCGCCATATAATTGACGCTGTCGGTCAGATCCTTCCAGGTCCCGGAGACCCCCTTCACATCAGCCTGTCCGCCCAAAATACCTTCGGTACCCACCTCACGCGCTACACGTGTAACTTCGGAAGCGAACGTGCTGAGCTGATTCACCATCCTATTGATATTGCTTGCCGTTCGCTGGAATTCGCCGGTAAGCGGCCGTCCTTCAATCGCCAGCTCCACCTGCTGGGACAGATCGCCCTTGGCTACGGCGTTAATGACCCGGACCATCTCGCTGGTCGGCTGAATCAGGTCAATCACCAGTCCGTTCAAGGAATCGGTCACCGTCTCCCAGGACCCGCCCAGATTCTTTTGCACGAACCGTCTGGACAGGTTCCCTTCCTTGCCGACCACTCTGGCCACCGTCTGAACCTCGTTCACCAGGCTCTCCTGAATATCCATAATCTCGTTGAACGTATCCGCTACCTTACCGGCGATTCCCGTCCGGTCATACGGCATACGGTGGGAGAAATTGCCCTTCTTCATCGCCATTAAGGCGCTCAGCAGTTCACCCGCGTCTATTCCATCGCCCTGGTTTTCTTTGATTTGGTTGTCATCGCTCATAGTATCAACCCTGCCCCTTATTCAGCACGTATTTTTGCTCCAATCCAAGATGCTCACGAACGACAATTGTAAAAACAAACGTAGCCCCGGGCTCCTCCGATGGCTCGACCCGGATGCTTCCGCCCATCAGCTCAACCAGTGCTTTGCTGATCGATAAGCCAAGCCCCGTGCCTTCGAACCTGCGTGTGGTAGAGGCATCGAGCTGGGAGAAGGGCTGGAACAGCTCGCCGATTTTATCCGGGGGAATCCCGATTCCTGTGTCTCTGATTGTGAATTCAAGTGTAAGCTTCTCCGCCGGTCCCTCCAGCTTGTTAACCATTATGTATACACTGCCTGCATGGGTGAACTTCACGGCATTGCCTACGAGATTATTCAGCACCTGGCGGAGGCGGTTCACATCTCCCACCAGATCAGGCGGCACAGCAGGATCAATCTCCACTACCATGTCAAGCTTCCGCTCACGGATCTTAGCAGTGAACAGAGCAATAGTCTCACTCAGGCAGTCCTGCAGAGAGAACGGCGCATCTTCCACCACCAGCTTCCCGGCTTCCAGCTTGGAATAATCGAGAATGGGATTGATCACCGACAGAAGGGCATTGCTGCTCGTGTGGATAATCCCCGCCATCTCACTATATTCCTCCGGCAGATCAGAGGCCAGCAGCAGATCAGACATCCCGATGATCCCGTTCAGCGGCGTGCGGATTTCATGACTCATCATCGCCAGGAATTCCGATTTCACCTTGGAGGCAACTTCTGCCGCTTCCTTCGCTTCCCGAAGCTCCTGATTCGTCTTCTCCAGCTGCCGCGCCTGCTGCTTCAGCATTTCGCTCTGGAGCTGCAGCGTCTTATTCGCTTCATACATGCTGACATAGCCCTCAATCTTGGACTTGAACAGCTGCGGGACGAAGGGCTTCGTCATGTAATCCATCGCACCCACAGAGTAACCTGCGAAGATATCCTCCATCGTCGTACTGTTAGCGGACATGAAAATAATCGGCACCACATGATTCTTCTCCCGGGTACGGATTAGGCGCGCCGTCTCCAGCCCGTCCATATCCGGCATTTGCACATCCATCACAATGACGGCGAATTCCTCCTCCAGCAGACAGCGTAAAGCTTCAATCCCGGAATAGGCCCGAAACAACCGGTAAGGCTCTCCGCGGAGAACGGCCTCAAGGGCAAGCAGATTCTCGGGATGATCGTCTACGAGCAGGATGTTGACCGGAAAATCCATGAGAACCCTCACTTTCCAGCTTGTAGCATGCCTTGCGTTTATATTTCGAAAATATAGCTTATATACCCAAAATTTCAAATAACGAAACCCCATTATTCTTAGTGTGAACTTTCCCTGAGCGCAGATAATCAAAAGAGCAGCGGGGTCCGGTCTGACCTCACTGCTCCGTTTGGATACCGCTTATGTATGTTGTAATTCATGAAGCAAAGGCAGCGTAATCTCAACTATTGTTCCCGTCGGCTGGTTGGTTTTGAACTGTAGAGTCCCTTTATGATTATGGATAATTTTCTTACTGATCATAACACCTAATCCATTCCCTCCGGATTTGGTCGTGAAGAACGGAGCACCGATCTGCTGCAGAAGCTCTGCCGGTATGCCCGGCCCGGTGTCGATGATGCGAATAATGGCTGTATGCTCCTCATGTTTCAGCTCCAGCGTAATTTCTGCTCCGTGCGGGCTTGCTTCTATCGCATTTTTCAGCACATTGATGAACACCTGCTTCAGCTTGTTAACCGCGCACCGGACAGGCAGGCTGTCGAGATCCGTGTGCATGACAATTTCGTTATCTGTCATATGCGCCTGCGCATTCAGCAGGACAATCACCTGTCCGAGCAGCCGGACCAGGTTACAGTCTGCCAGCTCGGACGGCATTTCCTTGCCCAGCAGCAGCAGCTCGCTGATGATTGAATTAATCCGGTCCACCTCTGACAGGATGATCTCGTGCAGCTCCCTGTTCATCTTGGAGCGGGAATACAGCAGCTGGACGAACCCGCGGATGCTGGTCAATGGATTGCGGATTTCATGGGCAATGCCTGCGGACAGCTCACCGATCATGGACAGGCTCTCGCTATACCTCAGGAACTCTTCCGTTTTTTTTCGTTCGGTCATATCGCGGGTAATCGAGATTACCAGTTGGCGGCCATTCAGCCTGAACGGCTTCGCACTGATCTCCACCGGAATTTCCCTTCCATCCTTCGTAACCTCAACCCATTCGACGAACATTCCTTCTCCGCTAAGAATGGACCCGAACATCTTATTCACCTCCGGCACCAGAGCTTCTGCGGCAATAGAGCGCGGGGTCTTGTCCAGCAGCTCATGGCGTGTGTAGCCCAGCATCCGGCAGCCCGCTTCGTTCACATCCAGGAACTTCGAAGGCTTGCCCTCCTCATCCTGCTCATAAATGAAAATGGGATCGTTCGCTTCATTAAACAGCTTGTAATATTTCAGCTCTGAGAACTTGATCTCCGTTACATCCCGTAGTACACATACATATGCTGTAATGCGTCCTTCCGGATCTTTTACAGGGGATATGGTTATCTTGACACTGATCAGCTCTCCGTTCCGCTTAATCCGGAAGGTATCGAGGGCAAACAGAGGCATCCCCCGATCGATGAAATTATACATCTGGTTAAGCTCGCCCCTGAGCTCCGGGGGAACATGGGGGAAATCATGGAGGTTCAATTCCTCTGTTGACCAGCCGTACAGCTCCACGAATTTGGAATTGGCGTAACTCACTTTTTTGTCCATACCCAGAATGTAAATTGGGTCCGGGCTGTGCTCGGCAAAAGAATACAGTGAATAATGCATCATCTGATGAACTGAGAAACGACTCATATATCAGCTCCTGCAGCCAGTTTATTTTTCATTCCATGGTAGCACTTTACCCGTAACTTATCTGTGACAAAAGCAGGCTCATGTCTGCTGGTAATTCACCGCTGTAATCAGGCACTCCCGGCACAGAAAAGCATAATAAATTCCCTCGTCCTCCGCCACCTGACCCATATCCGCCTGCGCCGCAAAAGTCATCGTCTGTGCGCAGCAGGGACAGGCCGGATAGTCCGCATCCTGAATCCAGGCCGGATGACCTCCGATCTGCGAGGCCGGTGCCTCCAGAACCCAGTATGCACTCTCATAAGTACCTGCCGGCTGTTCCGACAGCTGCATGACATGCCACGTGTTGAACGCCAATGCTCCTCCAGTATTGTCAGGCAGATATCCAGGAACAACATTATATTCACTCCATGCATACCCGCCCTCAAGATCAGCCTTCATATATACAGTGCCATAACAGTTGCAGTGCATACAGGCTGCAATTCTTAGTCGCTTGCCGGGAAGCTCCATGAACCTAACCTGCGGATGCTGCAAATCGTAATCAAATAAAACGGTTAGCGCACCTCCGCACCAAGGACAGGCGTCCGTTCCTGTCTGGAGCATTTGAACAGCCGCCGGAGCACCGGGCGCTTCCAGAGTGTCTTCCCTGCTTACCAGGAAGGGGTAACATTCAGGATGATACAGCTGCCTTTTGCCGCCTCCGGCATCCAGCTCCCAGCCCGCTTCACGGGCATACATCTCGGGAGCTATATATAACGCTGACGCCCACTCCGGCGGGGACTGCCGCCATGCCGCGAACAGCCTGACCACCTCTTCATCGCCAATCCAGGCCAGCGCCAGCAGCAGCAGATTACGGTTAACCGGGTCGGACTCCACCTGAGCAATGAGCCGGTCCCTGACCTGCGCGTCAGCATCCTTGAAGAGGATCGCGGGCGCATAATTCCCTGTGCGGAGGAGCATTTCCAGACCCGGCCCAAGCTGTGTATCCGTGAAGCAGAGGAGGGACACCAGAACCATCTCCGCCTGGTCTATATCCTCTTCTTCTAATAAATGAACGGCGTAGCTCTCCATCCGCCCTCTCTCTTCCTCCGTCAGTCCGTGATACAGCTCCTGTGCGGTCCGGGGGTAAGGGACTTCCTTGATCAGCAGATCAGGCTTCCGTGGGCTGTGCATAATGGTGAGAATTTCAACCGGATCATGGATACCCGCATACCTGTTCACCTCTTTACGGTTCTGCTCAATATAAGCTTGTCTCTCCTCTGCAAGCTTCCGCTGCTGGCAGGGCATACAGATTCCTCCGGTCTTCAGTGCGGTTGCAGGAAGAATGCTTCCCGTGCAGCCCGGGGTCTGACAAGGCAGACGTTCGCTCATATGTTCTCTCTCCCTTCGTGATCATTACGCAGACTATGCCCTCATTATAATAGATACGGACCTTCCGATCGAATGTAGCCCCGCTCCCGCCTGCAAGGGACGAACTTCCAGAATCTAGATTACAAATTCAGCCTTAACCCTTGACTGTTCGCCCGCCATCTAAGATAATAACAACCTCTGCCGTATATCATGCAGGACAAGACTAACATTGACAGGAAAAGGGGCGGTCGTTATCAACTGGTTAAATGATCTCTACAAATTACAGAAGCAGGAGCCGGCCAAAAACGCCGAGCCTGCCCTGGTCAATGCCATCTTCCGCATGTATGACCGGTTCAAACGGCTCGGTCTCACCGAACGGCTCGGCCAGCAGGATATGTCGCTGGATATTGCCGACGCTTATGTCCATGGCCGAAATGCCATGATTGAAGCCGGAGTCGGTATCGGCAAATCCTTCGCCTACCTGATTCCCGGCCTGCTCATCAACCAGCTCTCCCGGCAGCCGGTCATTATCGCCACCTCGTCCATCCAGCTCTCCGAACAGATCCATAAGGATCTGCGGTTCATCGGCAGCCGGCTCGGCTTCTCCATGGTCCGCTCTGTAGTCGGCAAGGGCATGGGGCAATATGCCTGCCGGTACCGGGCAGCGGACCTGTTCCCGTCCGAGGAGTCCGGCTCACCGCTCACTGTAATGGCAGAACGTATCCTGAATGCAGAAATCAACGAGCGGGCAGATCTGAAGGGCGGAGTCAGTGATGCCTTATGGTCTAACGTGTGTGTGACAGATTGTAAGTTCGAGCACTGCCACTACAAGCATACCTGCGCCTTCTACGACATGCGGGCCAAGATCAACGCCGGCCCGGGCGAGATGGATATCATCATCGTGAACCAGGACCTGCTGATCCGAGACCTGATCAAGAAAAAGGAAGGGACCAAAGGCCTGATCACCGAGCGGCCTGCTCTGATCATTATAGATGAAGCGCATAATCTGGAAGCCAAGGTCAGGGATGCCCAGACGCTCGAATTCACCGTCCGGCAGATCTCCCGGGTGCTGGAGGATGCCATGCAGCTTCTGTTCAAGCAGTCGGCGGACCGCAGCCTGATGAAGTCCTGCCAATTCGTCCGTCGCTGTGCCAAAGAGCTGTTCAGACAGATAGAAGCAGACCTGCTGCACACGGCCAAGCAGGACACTGACCGGATTAAAGTATCGGCGATTACCGGAGTCCCGCTGCAGCAGGCAGTGCAGATTCTGCAGGAGTTCCGCCTCAGTCTCTCGGTCCTGACCTCCCGGCATGAGCGGGAGATCGACAATACCTTCGAAGCGCTTAACGGAATGATCGGCCTCTTCCAGGCGCTTGCCGGGACGGAGGACAACTATCTGCTCTGGGCCAGCCAGCCCCGGGGAGAAGCTACCGTCAGCATCTGCCCCAAGGGGATCAGCCAATTCCTGAAATACAGTCTATTTAGCGGCAAGACCTCTGTCATCCTGACCTCCGCAACCCTCAGCCAGTCCGGCGGTACGCTGGAGGAACAATACGCTTATCTCTCCCGTTCGCTGGGCTACAGGGGGGAGTATATGGAGCGTCAGGCTTCACCGTTCGATTACGACAACCACACGATGATGTATATCGCCAAGGACGTTCCTTACTATAACCACAACAACCGGGAAGCTTATCTGGATGCGGCGTATAAGGAGCTGCTGCGGCTGTGCAATGTAACGGACGGGCGGACGCTGGTGCTTTTTTCGGCCAAAGAGGATATGAAATACATTCACAAGAAGCTGAGTGGGGAGAAGCTGAAATGGGCGCTGCATATGCAGCGGGAAGGCTCGTCGCAGGACGGGGTGATCGCTGAGTTCCGGGCGAGTAAGGGCGTGCTGCTGAGTACCGGTGTATTCTGGGAAGGGGTGAATATCGAGGGTGCAGATCTGTCGCATCTGATCGTCTTCCGGCTGCCGTTCCCGGTTCCGGCTGATCCTGTCTACGAATACAAGGCCGCGCAGGCGAAGAATCCGCTCATGGAGGTCTACGTGCCGGACATGCTGCTGCGCTTAAGACAAGGTACCGGGCGCCTGATCCGCAGCGAGACAGACCTCGGTGTACTCAGCATCCTGGATTCCCGCCTGGCGGCCGGAGCCCGCAACCCTTACCGGGAACAGGTCCTTGCCGCCCTGCCGTTCACCAAGGTGACGGAGGAGTTCGGGGTGCTGGAGAAGTTTGTGCGTGAGAAGGGGATTCACCGGTGACGGGTAATGTACCTAATTGCACTTTGTACATTAGATCAAGCTATAAAACTAACTTTCTAGCCATTCTACTGTATTATGTACAGCAGAATTAAGAGATTTTGCCTATATTGAGCTTCTCTCCAGCATTCTACTGTACTAAATACAATCAGGACCATTTAGTAAGGGGTTTTATGAATTTCTATTGCACATAGTGCAATCGCCACGCGATTACCCGCTCCATTTTTCACCAGTTGGTCACTTTCAGCTGATTCAAAGGGATTTATGCCTTTCATTTCAGCTCCCATCCAGTCAGCCTGCTTCCCATGCCAACCAGCCGCTTCGCTTCCTCTACTCGCCACCCTTAATCCGCCAGGATCACCACTTCATCAGCTTCCTGATCTCTGACGCCAGTCTATCCGCCGCTTTGCGATGCGTCACCTGCGAAGGATGATAATCGACAGCGTGGCCGTCCGCCTCTAGCTGCACCTCGAATTTCATCACCGAGATTCTGCTGTCGCCAGTTTCCCGGGCATAGCGGTCCACCGCCTGCTCCAGGATAGGATACAGCCTGTCCCCCATGATCCCGAGCGTACACAGAATGGCCGAATCGGGATTATTCCGTCTGACCATTTGTAGAAAAGCGACATAGTTCTCTGCATAATCCGCCTGCTTGGAGGGGTCCTCCTTGGTGTACGAATCGTCGTTGGTCCCCAGATTAATGACGACCAGCTCCGGCGTGAATCTGCTGAAATCCCAAGCTATCTCCTGAGGCAGCAGACTGCCGCCGAACCTCCCTTCAGACTTGCCTACCTTCTCGTAGTAATCGGGCAGAAGATGCGTGGTGAGCTTCTGATCATTTTCTGTATAGCCGGTAATAATGCCGTATCCGCTGTAACACACCATACTGTAATCCGCACCAAGCTGCTCTGCGCTCAGGTAGGCATAAGCCTTCGTTACATTTTCTGTAGCCGTAGAAAAGGTATGCAGCGCTTCTTCATCATCCACACCATACCCGCAGGTAATGGAATCGCCGATGAATTCGATCGTATGCTGCGGAGATGGGGTCGGCTTAATCCCTTCCTCAGCCTGCACCGCGATCTCCGCAATGCCAACCGTTGACATGGCTGCTTCAGACAGCTTCGTAATTCTTACAGTAACCTTTTGCTCGGTTTCGCTTTCGAACACTGTATACGTTTTGCGTAGCTGATCCACCTGATCGTCTATCACCTGCTGGCCGTTAACACTGATTCCAATCCGGGCCAGATTGTTGCCGGTTGCAGCGATATCATCGCCTTGCAGAGTGATCCGGGCCGCCCGGCCGTAGAATGAAAATTCCACCCCGCTCCCCGAAAGAGCCAGCCACAGCACCTCCCCCATCCAGTGGGTCCGTCCGATGAGTCTGACATGATTAGCTGCCGGTTGATACGTTTGCATCTGGGACATTCCATAACCTTCCTTCTCTCGTTTCTATTCGTAACAGTAGCAAAGGCGCTTTATATTTTCAATGATATGTTAAGATATTAAGTACTTGTGAAGAAAAAGGAGGCTATCCATGGACATCCCCAGAGGGACCTATGGCTTTCGCTTTGCCGAAGATAAGGAGCTGCAGCTGTGCGTATTGTTCGCAGCCGGTTATGATTCCGTCTCCGATCCCGCATACCGCTGGGACGGGATGGAGCGCAGCGACGGCCCGCTGCTGCTGTTCCAGTACACGCTCTCCGGTGAGGGCGTGTTCGAGTCAGAGAACCGGACCTACCGGGTCCGGGCCGGACAGGCTCTGCTGGCGGAAATCCCGGGACCTCACCGGTATTACTATCCGCCGGATGCGGCAGAGCCCTGGGAGTTCCTGTTCCTGCTGCTGCGCCCAAGCCTGATCCTGCCCCACTGGCGCAGATTCCTGCGCGAAGCGGGCGAGGTGCCCCGGCTGCCCGCAGATTGTGCCCCTGTCCGGCTGGCGCGGATGATTGTAATGGATGCCGGAGCGGGCAGAATCTCCGATCCGCTGATCGCCTCATCCAGTGTCTATCAATTCATGACCGAATTGACCCGAATGCAGACAGCTACGCTACGCGACAGGGACAAATGGTCAGAGAATATTAAGCGCGCCGCTGCATTCATCGAGCAGCATTACCCGCAGATGATCAGCATCGACCAATTGTCGGAGCATGTCTCCCTGTCCAAATATCATCTCATCCGCCGTTTCTCGGCCAGCACCGGCCTGACACCCGGCGCTTATCTGACCCGGGTCCGAACGGAGAAGGCGATGGAACTGCTCCGGGGGACGAGCTTAAGCATTGAAGCTATTGCACAGCAGATCGGCTATTCCAGCGGAAGCTACTTTATCAAGGCCTTCCGCAGCCTGACCGGACTGACACCAGGCGATTTCCGCAGCGGGGGCGAGAGCCTGATCTACCGCCAGCTCTTTTTCGATTAAGAGCAATATAGTGCTATTCCACTTGCAACATTACTATAGATATTGGGTTTCTTCTTGATTATGATGGATTTATGAGGAGCAATAATCCATCTGATAAGGAGATTACACAATGAATCATAAGCTTGCAGCACCTGTCCCCCCGCTGGGCTGGAATAGCTGGGACTGCTACGGCGCAGCCGTAACCGAAGCGGAAATCCGCGGTAATGCGGAGTATATGGCCGAGCATCTCAAAGACTACGGCTGGAGCTATATCACCGTTGATATCCAGTGGTATGAGCCTGGTGCCGTGTCCTCCCTGTACCGCCCCTTCGTCCCTCTAATCATGGATGAATACTCCCGGCTGATGCCAGCCGAGAACCGCTTCCCTTCGGCAGCGGGCGGGCAGGGCTTCAAGCCGCTGGCTGACTATGTCCACAGCCTGGGACTGAAGTTCGGTATTCATATTATGCGCGGCATTCCGCGTCAGGCCGCCCATACAGGCACCGCGATTCGGGGGACGGAGGCAACTGCCCGCGAGATCGCGCACACGAACTCCATCTGTCCATGGAATACTGATATGTACGGTGTCGATGCTTCCAAGGAAGGCGCTCAGACCTACTATAATTCACTCTTTGAACTCTACGCGCAGTGGGGCGTCGATCTGGTCAAGGTGGATGACATCGCCGCCTCCAGACTGTACGATACCCATCAGCCGGAGATTACCCTGATCTCCCGGGCGATCGAGAACTGCGGCCGCCCCATGGTCCTGAGTCTCTCCCCCGGCCCTGCTCCGGTAGAATATGCACAACATTTCACCGAGCATGCCAACATGTGGCGCATCACGGATGATTTCTGGGACCGCTGGGAGCTGCTGCTGGACATGTTCAGCCGCTGCCGCAGCTGGCAGGGCGTTCCCCAGGCTGGCTCCTGGCCGGATTGCGACATGCTGCCGCTCGGTCACATCGGCGTCCGTTCCGTCGACGGCGGCGGGGATGACCGCTGGACCCGCTTCACCCGGGACGAGCAGCTGACGATGATGTCGCTGTGGAGCATCTTCCGTTCGCCGCTGATCTTCGGCGGCGAGCTGCGTGACAATGACGACTGGACCCTGTCGCTGCTCACCAACCGCGAGGTGCTCCGCATGCAGCGCGAGAGCCATGGCGCCAGGGAAGCCCTGTACCGCGATGAGCTGATTGTCTGGACCGCTGCTCATGACGACGGCACCCGGTATGCAGCCGTCTTCAACATTGGCACCAGCCCGCTACCGGTTGAGCTAAGCCTCGAAGAGATCGGCCTCGGCGGCGTGGCCGCAGGTACGGAGCTGTGGAGCCAGACACCTGCTGAGCTTAGCGGCGGCGTGCTGCAGACCACTGTGGCTCCGCACGGGGTACGGTTGTATAGCTTCTCGTAGGAGAAGCTAGGCAGAAATACCAACAGCCTGCGGGAATGGAGTAGTTCCATTCCTGCAGGCTGTTTTTCATAACAATATAGATTAAGAATCTTGCTCCTCTAAATACTTAGGCCTTCCCCATCGTGCTGATATCAATCACAAACCGGTAACGCACATCCGAGGCCAGCACACGCTCCCAGGCTTCGTCAATCTGGTCAGCCGAAATCACTTCGATCTCGGAAGCAATCTGATGTTCAGCGCAGAAATCAAGCATCTCCTGTGTCTCGCGGATTCCCCCGATCATCGAACCGGCAAAGGAGCGGCGGTGGCCGATCAGCGAGAAGGCATTAACAGCCAAAGGATCAGCAGGTGCACCGACATTCACTAAGGTCCCGTCCAGCGCCAGGAGTGACAGGAAGGCATTGATATTCACCTGCGCACTGACCGTATTAATGATCAGGTCGAAGGAACCGGCCAGCTGCTTGAATGTCTCCGGATCACTGGTGGCATAATAATGATCTGCGCCCAATTGCAGGCCGTCTTCCTTCTTCTTCAGGGATTGGGATAACACCGTAACCTCAGCCCCCATGGCATGAGCAATTTTCACTGCCATATGCCCCAGCCCGCCGAGACCCACTACAGCTACCTTTTTGCCGGGAGCAGTTCCCCAGTGGCGCAGTGGTGAGTAAGTGGTGATTCCGGCACACAACAGCGGTGCAGCAGCGTCAAGCGGGAGGCTGTCGGGAATCCGCACCACAAAGTCTTCAGTGACCACGATATGTGTGGAATATCCGCCTTGTGTATAGTGCCCGTGGCGGTCAGTCGCTCCATAGGTTCCTGTGTTCCCCTCCAGGCAATATTGCTCCTCGCCTTGCCGGCAGCTGCTGCACTCTCCGCAGGAATCGACCATACAGCCTACCCCGACACGGTCGCCAACAGCATATTTCGTCACTCCAGAACCAATCTGGCTGACAATCCCCGCAATCTCATGCCCCGGAACCAGCGGATATTTCACTGGACCCCACTCCCCGCGGACGGTATGAATATCGGAATGGCAAATACCGGCATATTTAATCTCGATCAGAACATCCTGCGGCAGCAGCTCCCGGCGTTCGATCGTAGTCAGCTTGAACGGGCCTTCCTGGCTGAATGCAGCGCGTGCGTTAACTTGTATCATAGTGAGACCTCTTTTCAATAGAATAGTAGACATCATTCCTTAAGCTTTACAAAGCCTATGATATTCCTTAAAGTTAACTCTAAGTCAAGCCCGAAATATCCAGGACAGGAGAACGATGATGAAGACCTATTCCATAAGCGAAGCCGCAGCGCATTTCAACATGACCCCGCATACCCTGCGTTACTATGACAAAGAGGGCCTGCTCCCTTCTATCGAGAGAACTCCCAGCGGCAAACGCGTATTCAAGCCCTCCGATATGGATGCCCTGCGGATCATTGAATGCCTGAAGGCCTCCGGGATGCCCATCAAAGAGATTAAACATTTCATTGAATGGTGCTCCGAAGGAGATTCCACCCTGCAGCGCCGATACGACATGTTCCTGGAGCGGAAGGCTTCCGTAGAAGCGCAGATGGAGGAGTTACGAAGAACAATGGAAGTCATAGAGCATAAATGCCACTATTATAAGACCGCCCTGGAAAAGAGTACGGAAATGGTCCACCATTCCTAACCAGCCGTATGGTTCATCAGCCTCCGCTGCGGTTATCGATACATAGAACGGTTATCGCAGACACATCCTAAGACAGAACCTGCACTTAGAAGGGAGACTGACAGATGAAGGATGATACAAAAGCTCCGCTTGACGGACGCACCGCAGGTGTCCATCCGATCCCGGAGGGCGAATCCAGTCCGGCGGACGGTCAATCGGAAACAGACAAGCTGGATGAGATCGTAGGCGCCGTGCTGGGGAATGACCCGGAAGTAGCAGCTCCCGGCCTTGCACCAGATCCGGAAGAGAAGAAGAACCGCAAGAATCCGTAGCCTTGTGACGAGGCAGTACACAGCCGGGCCGGACAAGAGCATCTCTTATCCGGCCCGGTTATTTTATATGCTGATCCTGCCCCCTACTCCTCTAACTCCTTACCATACCCGCGATTCAGCGCTTCACGATAATATAGTGATCCTATGGCAATATCAAAGGCAGCCATTCCCATCGGATTGAACATGACCGCTTCCTCCTTCGGGAATTTCGCCAGCGCGTTGCCGCAGACCACCTCGACGATGGACGCCGTGTCTTCCTTCCGCAGCCCTCTTTGATTATGCATATGTTCAATATCCGTATTCGCACGGCACACTTCATCCCAGTCATCGACAATAATGGCCGAGGTGTAGCTTAAGATAGCCGGGGTGAAATCGCGCAGAGACACGTTCAGCAGCAGACTCTGTTCTTTGGGCTTGCGGTCAATATAACCGGAGCTGGAAATTGTACAGGTGATGAACAGATCAGCACCTTCGTAGGCTTCCTCCCAGGAATCCACAGGCCGCACCCTTGTCCCAAGGTCCTCCGGGATATGATCCAGAGCACCCGGATTCTGATCAAAGATCCGAACCTCCTCCAGCCGGTCCCCGAGCAGCTGATTCAGCATCGACAGATGGAGCTGACCGATCGGTCCGAACCCTACAATACCGGCAATAATTTTACTCGCAAAAGGGTGTACCTTCTCGTATTCCCGGATCATCAGTCCACTGACTGAAGCTGTGCGAATCCCGGAGATAAGCGGACTGTTGATGATCGCCACCGGCTTCCCGCTGCCGGAATCATTCAGTATCGTAACCGAGTGGGCACGGGGAAGCTGCCTGCCATGGTTCCCGGGAAAACTGGCGATCCACTTGATGCCTGCCATCCCGATCTCTCCGCCCACATAAGCGGGCATGGCAATAATCCGGCTGCTTGGATCTTTATCAAAGAGCAGATAGGGTTTAATCGGCTGGGAGAATTCGTGCGCTGCCATCACTTGGACAGTACTCCGTATCGTATCCATGCACAGTGCCCAGGGAAGATTCATCTGCTCCAGGTTTGTGGTATTCAGATATAACATGCTCAAGGCCTCCTCAGCTTATAGGTCTGGCTGCAATATGCAAGCCGATCGTATTCTGGATTTCACTGCACTTCTGCTCAGCCTGCTCTGCATCGTCCCCTCCAACCATCACTCTGCCAATCCAGTCAAAATTAGATCTCGGAAAGGACACCTCGCGCCCGGCAGCAATGAAATGCGATCGCAGAATGTCCGCACGCCCCTCTAATTCCTTAAGCCCCGTAACCTCGATCAGCCTGCCGTCAACCGGCGAACAGAATTCCCTTGAAGCAGCACCACGCGTGACGCTCGGCGTCAACTCCGGGGCCTCCCCCATATGCATACGAAGCACTTCACGCGGCAGGTCAATGCCGGTTGCGTATTTAATCATCTCCGGAACAGGCCCGCCTACCATCCGCGGATTGAATTCAATAATCTTGGGACCTTCAGGAGTGAGCGCAACCTCTGTATGTGTGGGGCCAAAGTCAACCCCAAGCGCACGCAGTCCCCGGCGGACCACCTCCACGATCTCCGCCTCATGGCTTAACCGAACCGGAAAGCTCGCGCCAGTCTCTACAAAATAGGGAAATCCAACCAGACGGCGGTCCGTAATCCCGATCAGGTGATCCTGTCCTTGATAAGTGACCATCTCCACACTGACCAGAGGTCCGGCTGCATATTCCTCAATAAGCACATCCGTACTTCCATAGAGATTACGCCCAAAATTCCGGTTGTTCACATAGCTGTCGTAAGCCTGCCGCAGCTCTCGCTCATTGTTGACAAAGACCACCCCAATACTCATAGCCCCGTCACACGGCTTAACGATACAGGGATAACCCATGGAATGGGCGTGCCGGCAAGCTTCCTCTATACTGCCTGCGAGCAGTGAACGGGGAACCGGAACGCCGCTCTGAACGCAGATTTCTCTGGATTTATATTTATTCCGGGCATTCTTGGCCGCCAGCGGCTGCATGGTCGGCACACCAATCGCATGCGCAGCAGCCGTTGCCTGAACCACGTAGAATTCCGCAAAAGACATCACTCCGCTCAAAGGGTTCGCTTGATGGTACGCTTTGACAAAGTCAACCACTGCTTCTTCATTAAAGGTGTCCACTTCATGAATGTAATCTACCAACCGGAGCGGGTGGGACTCCAGCGGCTGGCCCTTCAGGTAATGCTGAATATTCTGGGTCAGCAACGTTACGGTGTACCCCATCTCCTTGCAGGCCTGGATACCTGCGATAGACTCATTGCTTTCAACTAGTAACAGGTGCTTCATTGGTTGTATCCTCCTTATAGGCGGGCAGAATTTGCACTTCTTGCTCCAGATACCGCAGCAGCTGTGACAGCCTGGCTTGCAGCGATGCCGAATTCTCGCCTACGATGATTACGGTCATCACGGCATCCACGCTGGAATGAGCCGCTTCCAGCTGTTCGCCTTCTCTGACGCGGGGAACATATTCCTCCACCCATTCAAAGGGCAGCGTCTGCGGAATGGTCTCTACCGTTCCCGGACGTTTGGGCATTAGATATACCCCCGCTACCTGTGACGGCCTTGGCACCGGCAGCTTCAGCGGCAGTCCGCATTGTCCCCGGACCCACTCCCGGTTCAGATCAACGTCATACATGGCGCTGATCGACTCACTGATTCGCCCGCCTGCGGTCCGGCTGGCAATTTCACAGAATACCCATTCATCCTCCGGGGTATGGAACATTTCACAATGAAAGGTCGAGACTCCCGGTGAGGGCAAGGCTTCAATGACCTGCTGAACTTCATGAACCAGCCGCTCATACACCGCGCAGCCGGGGCTGAGCAATTCCACGAAGCAATCCTGCCGGAGAATCTCCAGCGGCTTGCAGGAATATTTGCCCACAGAAGCGAAACGGATCTCCTGGCCCATCATGAGCCCATCGATCTCATACATTTCTCCCTCTACGTAGGCTTCAACCATTAAGCCGCTGCCGAGGCCGCGTTCCCATACATCGTTCAATTGCTCCCGGGTCC
The DNA here is from genome assembly GCF_038000365.1 of Paenibacillus sp. FSL R7-0333. Classification (NCBI taxonomy): domain Bacteria; kingdom Bacillati; phylum Bacillota; class Bacilli; order Caryophanales; family Paenibacillaceae; genus Paenibacillus; species Paenibacillus sp. FSL R7-0333. The sequence continues at coordinate 1,434,393 of NZ_JBBOBZ010000001.1, read as the reverse complement.
GTATAATGTCCGTATTCATGGAGCCCATGCCGTCCACCGGTTTAACTACAACCGGCAAGCCGTGCTCCAGCACAAAATCATACAAGTGAAGCGGTGAAGCCAGTCTGCGGAATGCCGGGCAGGATACCTGCGGGCTGACTAAGCTTTTCATCACGGCCTTATCCCTGTAAGCCACTGCACTCTCCAGCTGTTGACCAGGCAGGTGCAGCCGTTCACGCAGCCGGGCTGCACGAATCAGATCACTCTCATCGAGAGCTATGATCAGACGGTAAGGATGTTCCTCATACAATCGTAACGCATCGATCTCTACCCGGTCATTGCTCACCCAGTTGTCGAACACCTGCACAAGGGCAAAGGGTTCCGTTATCTCACCATATGCCGGCGAAGTATACAGGTATACTTCTTCATCCAGATCCTCCAGCCAGGTCAGATAAGGAGCGAAGGCCCGCCTCCTTTGATTCAGAATTAATACCGCCATAGCTTCTCCTCCTCCTTGTGATGAACAGGTGACCGGTTTAGCATTACGTATAGTACAAGAGACAGTCCAGACAGAAGAGCCAGGGACAACCAGAAATAGGACAGCTTTCCGTAGATGCTCCACATATGTATGAATTGCAGCCCGGTATATACACCAATTCCTTCTCCAAGGGCTGTGGACAATCCGATGACACTGAAATATGTGATACGCAGATCCGGGCGGGCAGCGTTAGAGACATACGCATCTATCGTGGGGATGAATAACATTTCTGCAAGGGTGAACAGCGCGACGAATAGGTAGTAGCCCCAGATCGAACCGATGATCGCATTCATTGAGAAAGAAATGCTGAATAACAGAAACGCCAGCATCAGCCGGTATCCCTCACGCTGGCCTGACAACGCGGTATTCATCCAGCGCCCGACGGGAATCTGCAGGAGCACCACAAGGATTCCGTTCAGCATCAGCAGACTCCCCAGCCTTTCCGGTGCGTTATAATAAGTGCCGATTAAATAAGGAAAGGAATTGAACAATTGGGTGAAGAAAAAGCAGCCGATCATATTGAACAGCAGCACCTTACGGAAGCTTTTATCGAGCAGAACGGTCTGATATCCTTTCCAGAAGCTTACCGGCTTCCGTTCCCGGTCCTGCAGATTGCACCCAGGCGGGAAGATACTGAGCAGGATGGCACCCACAATATAAAACCCTCCAACGAAGGACAACGTGAAGCTCTTCAAGGAGCTTGTCAGCAGAAAGGAGCCGATTAAGGGCCCGGCAATGGCTGCACCGTTCGTATACATATTGGAATTCGCAAAATAAAACAGGGCATTGCCATCCTTACTCCCCACGAAGGATAAAGAGGCCTTAGAGGATAAACCTCTGACAGAGTAGCCGATCCCTGCAATGATAAGCTGTATAGTAATCAACACCGGAGACTTCCAGAAATCTACCAATGCGATGGAGACCCCTGTTAGCAGGCAGCCGAACCACATGCATTTGAACGGGTCCATGTTGTCCAGCAGGGGTCCGGTAAGGAATCTCGCACTGCGGTAAGACACCGTGAAGATCATGGTAACTACAGCGGTAACCGACAGCGGCAGTCCTTTGACCTGAGACAGATAGACCGTTAATATCGCCGTCATAGCGTAGAAGCCAAGATGGGTAACCAGTGTGTTCAGACAAATGGCAAACACCGGCCGGGGCACCTTTAAGTTTCGGAAAAGATTCATGTGACTGCCTTCCTTGCCGCCAGATCAGCAGCCATACGTCCGATTAATTCCTCTGGCGAATGACGCTGCAGGAATCCGCACACTTTAGCAGGCTGGCCGCACAGATAACAGCGGCGTGAAGGAGCCCCCAGCTCATGCCTGCCCATTGCTTTTCCCGATGAATCATAAATATCCATATCCCAATAAGCGCTAAGCGGATGCTCCCCTTCAAAGGACAGACAGAATAGCTTCAATGCCGCCGCATCCGCAGATACCTGAAGATAAGCAACCGGACCAAGCGCCAACCCGATCCGCTCCAGCGCAAGTATCTTATAAGCTGTAACCGCCAGAGCTTCCTGTAAAGCCTCCATACAGAGCTCGAATAGTTCATAGGCAACAGCCAGCCTCTTATCCGGCCCCGGAATATTCATCATAATCTGGATCAGCGAGCCTGCTGCCGGATACCGGGCCTCTCTTAGCTCATGGAGGCGCTCCCGGTCACGAAGGATGGCTGATACAGCGGAATCGTTCGCCACACTCTTTCCTCCCCCTGATTCTCAGTCCACAAATGCAAAGCAAGCGTCATGGCCAGCAGATCGGCTGATCCGCCGGGAGATAAGGAACGGAGACGAAAATCCTCCTCCATGGTGCGGATATAGGCTCTGCCTTCAGAGGTGAACAGACTCCCCCGGTCCAACGCCGCTAATGCACTCGCCTGAGTATAGTCAATCCTTGTCCTGTCGAACTTGCGGTTCAGCAGCGTGGTATCCTGTACCACAGCCATCAATGATAGCAAGCAGTGGATCAGCGCCGTCCGCAAATCTGCTCCTTGTTGAAGCGCCTCCCGCAAGGCAGGCAAGCCCTGCTGAAGAATGGACGGAAATCCGTCTATAACCTCGCCCCGTATCCCTCTAATCCCCCACTCCCTGTAGGCGCGTCCGCCCGTGCTTGCACTGTGCGTCTCCTCCAGAATGTCCGCCAATTGTGCCCGCAGCGGATACTCAGCCAGCCTTCCAGCCAAGCGGCATATCTCCTGCGGTTCTACTGCACTGGATGGACTTTGACTCGTCATTCCGGCAGCCGCGCATAGAATCAGTCCCAGGAAGATCGTTCCTTTATGGGTATTCACTCCCCCGGTAGCTCCTAGCATGTCAGCCTCGGCCCGCCGCCCGGTCTTCTGGAGCCTCCTGAACAAATCCTCCCTGCCGGTTCGGCCCCCGGATTGTTCTATGCCGAGGCACGCAGCTTCCTGGTAATACGGCTGAATGCGGAGTGCGCTTCTCAGAAAAGTGTAAATATCCATATCCCCGTGGCATCCGTTGCTGACCGCCGACACCAATCCGGGGGAAGGCCAGCTCACAGCCTCGGCCAGAACACTGTAGACCATCGTTTCGGCAATCCAGGCTGCTGTATCTTGGCCGGAAGCGGTCACTTTACGCTCTCCGGGATAGCCGCAGGCCAGTGTTCACTCTGTAGACCGTACTGCTGCAGAAAGCTCCATACTACCCGTTCCAGTCCAAGCCCGATGCAGCCCGACCATGTCTCGGCGTTATCCCTCAGTCTAAAGTTAAAGGTCTTTGCAAAAAAATCGCCGTGCGTGTCATAGGAAGCAATCGAAATCGTATCGTTTTTATACGGGATATCCGCACGAACCTCGTATTTGACATGTTTGGGCACTTTGAAATTCTGCTTCACCTTACCCGGCAGGAAGAATGGATCATTGGCTAAGGCACACTCGCCTTTCAGCCCTACCGCTTCCATCCACTCCACGGTCCACTCTAATGTCAAGTCACGCATCCGGGTGACGTATTCGGGAGTACCCAGAAATACGAATTCCCGCATGGTGAAATTCAACAACCGTTCCAGCAGATATACACGTTTGCCCTCATTACGGAAGGACTGGCCTTTGAGTACAAAAGCGGTATTATCCTCAAACACCTGATCCTCCATCTCCATATAGACTTTATAGCACGGTGCGGATTGCAGAATATAGGGAGGCGTCTCCAGATAAGGTCCGCAGTCCTGGGGAAGCTTGCCGTTATTGGCAGATACATCTTCGGCGAAGGATATCATTTTGTCCTGGTCATGGCTGAGGTGGGTAGCCAGTAGCAAATGCATTGGCGCACTATGGAAGTAATTCATCTTCTCGGCGAAGGAAGCAGGCAACAAGACTGAATACTGCCGCTCCTGACAATCCCCGATCCTCCGGCCGACATAATCCACATAACTCTGGTCAAAATACTCCAGCAGACGGATGATCGGGCGATGGTAGGCCAGCTCCTGATTCTTCAATAAAGTCAGCCACCTCTGCTCCAGCAGATCATCCGAGACATTCCGCTGATTGCCCGGTGTGCAGCAGGAGCACAGCCGCTCAAGCGGCGGCTCATGCAGCTCCACCACATTTAGCCCAGGCTCCTGCACTTCAGCGGATGATGCGGATGCCTCATCATGCTCCGGGGTGAAACGCTCCAGGAAACTAGCGACCTCCCGCTCGATCTGCTCCCTTGGATAAGATGATAAATAAGTGACGCTGATGCGCTTCCCTTGAATCGGATCAACCTGCACCTTATGGGCTGATACATGTTGCAGGAACATATGGGTGAACACAGGGATTTGCAGCTTATTCAGAGTCACAGGCTCTGGCAATTCCAATCGGTATGTTGTGAACATAACAGCCTCCTACGCTATTGAAATTCCGTATATCTCTTGGACAACGGCCACCTGGTCCGGATGGATTACAGAACGCCCCGTGAAGCCGTATTCCCTGGAGAGCAGACAATCCTCGCGGAACCCCTCCATATCCCGAAAAGCCATGTAAGTGGTGTCAAAGCATTGAAGGCCCACACTGCGGCAGTATTCCCCCAGCTTCTGCTTGGCCTTCCGGACCTCCAGGGCCGGGTCCACAAGCCCCTTAGCCACACAATCATTGAAATAATCTGTTCCTCCAAAGGTAAACGCATAGATATTCCGGCTGGCCTGGTGAATCTCTCCGATATTGAATATAGCCTCGCAGCATTCAATCATGACTTCATAGCTGGGAGAATAGTTCAAGCTGCGCTTGTGTATAATATCCTGCACCTTGCGTTCCACTTGCCGTAAATCCTCCGCCGTCCGGACCATGGGCAGCCGGATTCGGGCAGGGCGCTCTGGCACAAGCTCCTCCAGATCTTGCTCCCAGTGAGAGGTGTGAATACTATTCACGCGGACAATAAGTGTATGCTCCGAGTCACTGAATTCCTGAAGGGCATTCTTGACCACATATCTTGCTTCGAGCTTCTTCTCCTCCGGCGTACCGTCTTCCAGACAGAGAATAATATTCATAGGATAGAAGGTCATAGCGTACTCTATGTAATTCGGTTTGTATCCCGGAACATAGAAATAGACTAAGGGTTCGGCAGCCTGATTCATCCTGTAACCTCCTCCCGCTCTAAGGCAGCGTTCAGCATGCATGTCAAGGCTTCGCAGCGGCTGCGGATGACCCACTCATTGGCTCCATTGAACCAGATCTGGGGGGACAGATCCGCCAAGCCATACTGCTTCAGAATGGGAACAACATATTCATAGACTTGGCGGTCCGTAAGCTCCGGCACCATATTCATGCATTGCATTGCAGCGTGGCCTTCTTCGATGACAATTTTAATATCGCTAGATTCTATCGATCCGACACTGACATTCATTAAAAACCGACCTCCAATGAGTAATATAGAGCCTCCAGCAGAAAATAATCGCCCCAGATCTGGGATTCGCCTGCGGCTTGAACGACATGCAGCGGCGTGCTGGCGTGCACCAGCAGTCCTTCATGTTCCGGACCCGGGGGCGCATACTCCGCAGAGATCAGAATATCGAGCACCCTTTCTGCTTCTTGCCGGAACTGCTGATGTAAGGGATCATTAGGACTTAAGGCTGCGGCAAACTGGTAGAATGCAGAGCAAGCGATCGCCGCAGCGGAAGCATCCCTCATAGCCGTCTCCTGATGGGACAGCATCAGATCCCAGGCCGGAACACCATCCGAACAGACATGGGCTAAGTAGAAGGCAGAGAGTTGCCCAACCTTTGTCCTCCACTCCTCTTCATGGCCCAGCACATACATTTGAACTGCTCCATAGAGTGCCCAGGTGTGGCCTCTGGCCCATACCGATGCTGAGCTGAACTTGGCATTCTTGTTGTAGGGCTGCTCCGGGGCTCCCGTAAGTGTGTCCATTCTCATATATTCGTAAGTGAAGCCGTCTTCCCTCATCAGCGCAGCACTTGTAATCCGCGCTGATTCGATGGCAGCGGCGCGGTAGCGCTCCTCACCGGTTATCCGATAGGCCCATAGCCACAACCGTATGTTCATCATACTGTCGACGCCTGCATAGCGCTTCCCCTCGGGCAGCCAATTGCATTCCAGATAACCGCCCGGGAGACGCGAATCAAAGAGGCTGTCAGCAGCTTCAAGCGCAATCGTTCTGTATGCTTCCTTACCGGTCAGATCGTACCCGAGCGCATAAGAATAATAGAACAGGAAGCCAATATCCTGATAATCCCCCTGATTCTTATAAGACTCAATCCCGCCCATCCAGCGGTCAGCTTCCTCAATATAAAGAGTATCGCCGGTCAACTGATAGAGCTGGTAGAGGAGTCCAATGAAGAATCCGGAGGACCACTTATCCTCCAGCATATATCTTCCGTTGTTCGTAACATAAGGAAGCCTAATCTCACCGGAGGATGGCATAGAAGCAAGCTTGTCAAGCTGCCTGCGCGTCTGTCTGACTGCACGGTCAATCACCTCATTACGTAAGGAAACGGTAATCTCCAGCACCCCCGATCATATTTTCACAGCGCTTTTACCCAGTTCAATTCCAATCTGCTCCAGCCATTCATCCGAAAAAATAGTATTGTAGTACCGGTCTCCGCGATCTGGAAGAATCGCAAGCACTTTGTCCCCGCCAGGCAGGCGGCGGGCAAGCTTCAGGGCCGCGAACACCGCTGCACCTGCGGAGCCGCCGACCAGCAGCCCTTCTTCCTTAACCAGCCTGCGGGTGGTGGAGAAGGCCTCTGCATCCGAGACATGCGTAATCTCGTCATACAGCTCTCTTCGCACATTGCCCGGTACTATAGCTGAACCAATGCCAATCTGATGTCTGACACCTGGCGGCTTCCCGAAGGTAACCGAGCCGGCAGCATCAACAGCCATAATCTTTATGTGCGGGATATGTTCTTTCAGCCCCAGACTGCACCCGGTAATGAGACCGCAGGTGCCTGCCGGTATCACCGCCCACTGAAGCTCATTACCGAACGCCTCATAGATTTCAAGCGCGGTCGTTTGTCTGTGTGCCTCAGGATTACTCGGGTTATTATACTGATTAGGCCAGAATGCTCCCAGTTGCTTGACGAGATCCTGTACCTTGTCCAGGCGGGCTCTAAGATAGTTGCCATACTCATCAGCCTGATCAACCATTACCGTCTCCGCACCATAGGCCTGGATAATACTGAGATTGACCAGACTGATCTTGGGATCGACCACACAGATCAGCTTGTACCCCTTTTGCCGTGCCACAAGCGCCAGCCCGATGGCCAGATTCCCGGAGGAGGATTCAACAATCGTGCCGCCGGGCTTCAGTTGTCCCGCTGCCTCCGCTTGGCTGATAATGTAGAGCGCCGTGCGGTCCTTCATGCTGCCGCCGGGATTAAGCCCCTCCAGCTTGATGAATACCTGCGCCCCATACGGGTCCGGAAGATAATTCAGTTTAACAATAGGCGTGTTCCCAATTAATTGCAGCACATTGTCGTAGATCAAACCTATCACCTCCCAAGGCATATTCTCATAGATTTTTCTATAAAAAGTAAAATAAATACATTTGCATCATACACTTCTATCCTAATAAATGTAAATATATTAAAAATTTTTATCACTTTGATTCAAAATTTCTATAAAAATCCATCACCTTGAATTTCTATTAGTGAACATTTCGCAACGACTTCCCTCTAAAGCGTTTGCCCGGACGGGTTCCCGTGTAATGAATGGGAAGATTTGAACCAGAGGAGGCGACTGACTTGGCGAAGAAGCAGGACAAGCTGTGGCATGCCATGGACAGCCAGCGTACGCTGGAAGCATTGGAGACAAGCAGGGAACAGGGATTGAGCGGCAGCGAGGCAACCGCGCGGCTGAACCGTTATGGAAGGAATGAGCTGCCGGAAGGTAAAAAATCGCCGGCAGCCCTTAAATTTGTGAAGCATTTCAATGATGTGCTGATCTACATTTTGCTGGTTGCTGCCGTCATTATGGCCCTGCTCGGCCATTGGACCGATACCATCGTCATCATTATCGTAGCCATCGTCAACGCGGCCATCGGTTTCGTGCAGGAGCACCGGGCCGAGCAAGCGCTGGAGGGCATCAAGAATATGCTGTCCCCGGAAGCTCAGGTACTGCGGGACAGCAGCCCGGCGGCCATCGAAGCGGCAGAGCTGGTGCCGGGCGATATCGTGCTGCTCAATACGGGCGACCGAATCCCGGCAGATCTCAGGCTGCTCAGCAGCAGTAATCTGAAGGTTGAGGAATCGGCGCTGACCGGCGAATCCACCTCGGTGGAGAAGCAGACGGAAGCGCTGGAGGAGGACTGTCCGCTTGGTGACCGGACCAACATGGTTTTTTCAGGCACAACCGTTGCTTCCGGGACAGGAATTGGAGTAGCGGTAGAAACCGGCGGCAAGACGGAGCTCGGGAAAATTAACCAGTCCATCGCCTCCGTGGAGGAGATCCGCACCCCGCTTTTGCAACAGACCGCCCGTTTCGGCAAAATGGTGTCGGTTGTTATCGTAGCCTTGGCCGCCTTGATGTTCGGATTCGGCTACTGGCTGCGCGACTATGAGACCGGAGAGCTGCTGCTGTCGGTCATCGGACTGGCTGTAGCGGCCATCCCCGAAGGCTTACCGGCCATTCTGTCCATTATATTAGCGATCGGTGTGCAGAATATGGCACGGAGAAAGGCCATCGTCCGCAATCTCCCCTCGGTAGAGACGCTGGGCGCGGTCTCCGTCATCTGCTCCGATAAAACGGGAACGCTGACCAAAAACGAAATGACCGTCACCTCTGTAGTAACGTCCATGCATGAATACGGGGTTACGGGAACCGGATACGCGCCTGAAGGTGAAATTATACGGGATGAAGACAAGGAGGCCGATCCAGAGCAGGACCGGACGCTGAAGCATCTGCTGATATGCGGGGTGACCTGCAACGATTCTGTGCTGACGGAAGAACAGGGGGAGTGGAAGCTTCAAGGCGATCCTACAGAAGGCTGCCTGCTGACGCTTGCGGGCAAGGCCCAATCTGAAGTTACTGAACTGAAGACGCGCTCCAAGCTCCCGTTCGACTCCGAATACAAATACATGGCGGTCCTGAGCGAATACGAAGGACGTTCAATCATTTATGTCAAAGGTGCGCCGGACCGTCTGTTTGAAATGGCGGACCGGCAGGCGGACGACGAAGCCGAGGCTCCGTTCGATGCTGATTTCTGGAACGGCCAGATGCAAGCCCATGCCCGCAAGGGACAAAGGGTCATCGGACTGGCGATGAAGGAGCTGCCGGAAGGCTCCTCCCCGGAGCAGATAGACCATGATGATCTGAAGGAAGGACTGGTGCTGCTGGGGCTGGCAGGGATCGTCGATCCGCCGCGTGATGAAGTCATGGATGCGATCCGCGAGTGCCAGAACGCCGGGATCGAGGTCAAGATGATTACAGGCGACCACAAAGAGACAGCGATGGCCATCGGTGAACAGCTCGGCATCGGCGATGGCAAGCATTCGATTGAAGGCCGGGAGCTGGACAACCTGTCTGCGGAAGAGCTGAAGGAAGCTGCACAGAAGTATTCCATCTTCGCCCGCACCAGTCCGCAGAACAAGCTCCAGCTGGTCGAAGCGCTTCAGAGCAGCGGCAATATCTGTGCCATGACCGGTGACGGAGTGAATGATGCCCCGGCGCTCAAGCGGGCGGATGTAGGCGTAGCCATGGGCATCAAGGGCACCGAAGTGTCCAAGGACGCCTCGGAAATGGTTCTGGCCGACGATAATTTCAGCACCATTGTTAAGGCCATCAAGGAAGGCCGGCGTGTGTACGACAATCTGAAGAAAACCATTCTGTTCATTCTGCCGACAAACGGTGCAGAAAGCTTCCTGATCATGGCGAGCATCCTGCTGGGCACAATAATTCCGCTGACGCCGATCCAGATTCTATGGGTCAATATGGTCAGCTCGGTCACCGTCTCCCTGGCACTGGCGTTTGAACGGATCGAGCCCGGAGCGATGAAGCGGCCTCCGCGCAATCCGGCGGCCCCCCTGCTCAGCGGCTATTATATCTTCCGCATTCTGTTCGTATCCGTATTGCTCGGCGGGGGAACCCTGGCCATGAACATGTCCATGCTCAGCAATGAATATGAACAGGCTGTCGTCAATACAGTGACCATGCAGACCATCGTCCTGGCGCAAATGTTCCATCTCTTCAACTGCCGCACCGAGCTGGGACCGGCAATCCGCAAGGGATTTTTCGACAATAAAGCGGTCTTCGTCGTATCCGGCCTGCTGGTCGTACTCCAGCTGTCCATCACCTATCTGCCGTTCATGAACCGGGTGTTCGGCACAGTGCCGATCGGCCTGTCCTACTGGTCCTTCCCGCTCCTCATGGGAGCTGCGCTGTTCGTAATTATTGAGCTTGAAAAGGCGGTTACGCGCGGAATTATCCGCCGCCGTCATGAGAGTGTAGCCGCCAGCGGGAATGGTGACCGTTCGGCTGCTGCTTGAGTGGAATAGATAAGAGCTTATCCAGTAAAAACAAACCAATTCCGAGCGATCACAACTCGAATTGGTTTGTTTTAACGTGTAATATTTAATAACGTCTAGTATTTAATATTGATCAGCGTCCCAGAGCTTCTTCATCAGTTCATAGCGTGAGACGACCTTTCATGATTCGCAGCCCTTTCTGTCAGTATACTTAGCAGGCAATCCATTACGCCCGCCAGCTAATGGTACCATTTTGGCAAGGATTGCAACAACAAGGGTAAGCAATTATGATTAACCTCAGAATGGTTAGTGCCCCGGGAGGTGGTAATATGTCCAAAACAATACTAGTGGTAGACGATGATGAAGAAATCGTGAAGCTCATCAGCAAGACGCTAAGGTATGAGCAATTCGCTGTAATTACGGCAAGCTCCGGGAGAGAAGCCCTATCTGCGGTGGAGGATCACCCTATTGATTTCATTGTACTGGATATCGTCATGCCTGACATGAACGGACTGGATGTCTGCAGAACGATCCGGTCGTCTTATAATGTCCCGATTATGCTGTTAAGCGCACGGGATCAGGACATTGATAAAATTGTCGGTCTGGAAATCGGCGCAGATGATTACATGACCAAGCCGTTCAGTATTCAGGAGCTAGCCTCCAGGATCAAGGCTCATTTCCGCAAAGTGGACAGGCTGCACAAAGAGTGGGGCGAGCTTAGTCCTGCCAAAGACAAGGCCGATGCTCCACTCATTTTGAATGACAAAACGTATGAAGCCTTTCTCTACAGCCGGAAGCTCGACTTATCCGCGAAGGAATTTCAAATTCTGTCTGTCCTGATGCGTCACCCTAACCAGGTACTGAGCCGGGAGCAGATCTATGAGAACGTCTGGGGAGACGAATATGGCGAGATCAACACCGTAACGGTTCATATCAAGAATATCCGCAAGAAGCTGGGTCCTGAGCAACACTTCATCAAAACCATCTGGGGCATAGGCTATAAATACACAGAAAGAGAGCACTAGGATGAAACTAAAAATCAAGCTTCCCCTGTTATTCCTGCTGATGCTGCTGATTCTGATGTTCTCGATTGGTTTGTATTTAAAGTTTATCTTTGCCGTATATTCCCCAATACGTACCACTTTGCTGGACTCACCATATGTAGTATTACTGCTGCCCATCTTCGTCATCGCCGGCTGCATATTTTCCATTCTGATCATCTATATTCACTTCCGCATTGAGCAGCCCATCCGGCGTCTGAATGCCCGGCTGGAGGAAGTCAATGTGGTCCGTCCCCTGTCTCCGCTGGCTTTGAAGCGTAAGGACGAGATTGGAGAGCTATATAACCATTTCAATAAAATGGAGCACAGGCTTCAGCTCGCCCACAGAGAACAGACCGATATGCTTGCCGCCATCGCCCACGATTTGAAGACACCCCTGACCTCGATTAACGGCTTCACTGAACTGCTGGCTACACACCAGAACTTACCCGAAGCTGAAAAGCAGGAATATTATGAATTAATTCAGCGGAAGTCCGCCTATATGGTGGAGCTCCTCAATGATTTCTCCAGCTTCACCAAAGAAAAATCGGAGCTTGAATCCATGACCGCCAAACCTGTAAAGGCGACAGAACTATTCGCAGACATTGCTTTTGAATATGAGTATGAGCTGGCGGGACTTGATATTGAACTGGTTTGCCGCCATTCCTTCACGGACAGCATATGGCTGACGGTTAATGAACCGATGCTCCGCCGGGTGTTCGGCAACCTGTTCAGCAATGCCGTTAGATATGGCGGGAAGCCGGATCTGAAGGTGTATATGACCGGATATCTGCGGGAGCATCATGCCTATTTTCAAATAGAAGATAATGGAATTGGCGTACCGGATCAGGACATGTCTTCACTGTTCCTCAAATTCTTCACGGTGGACCCGTCGCGGCAGATCCGGAAGGGCGGACTTGGGCTGGGGCTGGCCAGCTGTAAGTCGATAATTGAGCATCACGGGGGCGAGATTACGGCCTTCTCCTCGGAATATGGCGGTCTCGGGATCAGATTCAGCCTGCCTTTATAGTTTTTTATATTCTCTTCAGATCTGTTTATTTTTCCTTTAATGAAGCTTCATGTTTGGATGTGACAATAAGTTGTAGCAGGATACAACAATCACTGGAACCAAGCAGGAGGTCGGAGGAAGAATGAGTATTCTATCCAAGAAAAGAATCGGCAGCACGCCCGCTATACAAATTGACGGAGTGTACAAAAAATTTGGCGACTATTCCGTATTAAACAACCTTTCGCTGGAGGTCAGCCGGGGCGAGATCTTCGGATTCCTGGGACTGAACGGCGCCGGAAAGACAACAACGATCAAGATGCTGCTGGCGATGATCAAGCCTACTTCCGGCAAGCTCTATATGTTAGGTGAAAAGGTCGATGCCGGAAACTCTAAATTATGGAGCAACGTCGGATATTTGGAGGAGGCTACCTTTTATCCAGATCTGACTGTAACAGAGAATCTTGAGATCGCAAGACGCATGCAAGGGGTGCCGGACAAGGATGCCGTATCTCAAGTAATCTACAAGCTGGGGCTTACGCCGCACCAAAAGAAAAAAGCAAAACATCTCTCACTCGGAAATAAACAGCGCCTGGGGCTTGCGAAAGCGATGATTCACAATCCGGAAATTCTAATCCTGGACGAGCCGATCAACGGCCTTGATCCAGCAGGCGTAGCCGAGATACGAAATATGTTATATAATCTGGCGCACAATTTCGGCATCACGGTGTTCATATCCAGCCATCTGTTAGAGGAGCTCTCGAAGGTGTCCACACGGATTGGAATTATCCACGGCGGTCAGCTGGTGCAAGAAGTCGCAATGGACAAGCTGGAGCAGTCCTTAGAGAAAAGTCTGGTCGTTAACGGCCGGAACAAGCCTGCCTTAAAGAAGGTGCTGGAAGAGCATGGCTATGCCTTTGTGGATACCTCGGACGGCTATATCAGACTCACCAATGAACATGCGGCAGATCATCCTGAACGGCTGGCCGAACTGCTGGTTCAATCCAATCAGCCGCCCACATCGCTCCGGGTAGTTACAGAGGATCTGGAAGGCTATTTTCTCCGCACTATCGGGGTTAACAGGGGGATTAAATAATGAATATTCTATCGGTGTTACATTGTGAGCTTCGCAAGATTATCCGCTCGAATGTGTTCTGGATCATGTTCCTGGTTCTAGGCTTCGGGCCCATCATGATGGGCGTCGGAAATGCATTATCCAGTGAAGCCGGCGGTGTTACCTGGGAAGCGTATTTAAACGGATTGCTGGAGACGCTTGCCCCGCTGGGACTGATCGGATACACCTTTGTTGCAGCATGGGTATTCGGGCGGGAATTCTCAGACCGGACCATCAAAGATTTACTGGCCAAGCCCATTTCCCGAGCGAAAATTGTATTGTCCAAATTCCTGGTCATTTTGGCATGGTGCCTGTTGCTTTCTGTCTATATGTTTGCTGTAGGTTTTGCCGTAGGGGCCATCCTGGGCGTAGAAGGCGGGTCCGCCACTTTCATTTGGAGCTTGTTCCTTAAGTTCCTGATTACCTCGCTGTTGTACATTTTTGTGACCGCGCCAACCATTCTTTTGGCTAATGTGACGAGGGGCTACCTTGCACCCCTGGGACTCATCCTGATCATCGTCATTCTATCCAATGTGCTCAGCTCCTTCGGATTCGCGCCTTATTTCCCATGGACGATTCCGTCGGTATTCCAAAGCACCGGTTCGCTGCAGCTAAGCAGTATCATCATCATTGCCTATACCGGGATTGTCGGAATCGCCGGGACCTTCGCCTGGTGGAGATATGCGGAGCAGCCATAACCGGACCTGATCGTCTCAAATCATACGAAGAAAAGAGCTGTTCCCAAAGCCATGAAATGGCTGCTTGGGACAGCTTTTTTATTGCGGAGCAGGATCAACGTAAGCACTTAGATGGACGCTACGCAAACGGACCGTTGTTACAATCGCTGTTGTGTCCAGATTTTTTTCATTTCCCTTAGCGGTGAAAATCCGGACACAAAGGCGACCGCTGCCGCTTTTTCACAATCGTTCCGTCCGCTCCGCTGTTTAAGCGGGAAATAATCACTCATCATCACCTGCAGCGCTCTTCATCGCCTCCTGCTCACGGAAGGCCGAAGGGGTCAGCCCGTACTTTTTCTTGAACAGGGTGGAGAAGTAAGTGATGTTGTAGATCCCGACCGCTTCGCTGATCTTGGCCGCCGTGTCCGAAGTTCCAGCCAGCAGCTCCTTCGCTTTGTCCAGCCGGGTGTTGTTCAGGTATTCACTGAAGGATTGCCCGGTCGCTCCTTTGAACAGCTTGCCCAGATAGCTGGGGGACAGTCCGGCGATTTTGGACACCAGATCGAGGGAGATGTTAGGCTCGGCATAATGCTTATGGACATAATTCTGTACTTTTTCAATGAGACTATTATGCTTCTTGGCATTCATCCAGTGATTCTTGTCTTCAATTAACTTGCAGATGTTGGAGCAATAGCGGTTAAACAGGTTACGGATCTCCGTCAGATCCTCAGCACCTTCAATTTCGGTTACCGCCTGCAGGTAGTCATTGAAATTAGAATCCGGCACATGCTGCAAATAATCAAAAGCTTTAAGCAAAGACAACATGAGCTGCGTGCTGAAGGTGATGATCTGATGAACAGATCCGCCGGATATAGTATCGATAAATTCTTCGATGGCGCCAGCGATAGGCTCCGGCTTGCCCTGCTGCACAGCGTCAATCAGCTTCTTCTCGCTGGCGGCGGGATAACTTAAGGCCGTTAACACATGGTGCCGTGTCGCTGCCGCGTCCAGAATCGCTTCCTTCCCATAGATTAAGCGGTATTTCACATACTGCTGGGCTGATGTATACGAGGACGGAATATTCCCCTTGCCAAAGGAGATATCTCCTACACCTATCGATACAGTGACCTTGAAGTAACGGCTCAGGAAGCTTTGAATCGTACGCAAGGCAGGCACCAGCTCCTCCGGAAGCTGATTTTTCGTGTATTGAAGGATGGCGGCAGCTTCGTTTCCTCCCATAATAAGAACATCACAGGGGCCGATATGCTCCAGAAGCTCTTTGGCGATATTCCCAAGTGCGAAGCGCAGCAAAGACTGCTGTTTCCCCTCTACCCTCTCCCCTGCAGGCTCAAGCTCATTGATTTTGAACACCAGCACGCCAAAAAACGGCCCTGCAACCTCCTCGCCGATCTCCTTAATCATTTCGCTTGAGACCGAGTCCTCCAGGGATTGACCGCGCAGCAAGGCATGAAGATAATGCTCACGGACCGTCCGGGAGGAATGGCTGATAACGAACTGCATCGATTTCTCACGTTCATGATAGGAGTGGAACACCTCGGTCACCATCTTGTATTCATCAATCAGCGCCAGGCCGGATGCGGGTTTGACTGGGCTCGGCATGACCTTCTCCAGCAGCGCCGATAAGGGCTTATTCATGTTCGAGGTTAACAGGATAGAGATCAACAGACCTGCAAGTACAATACCGGCTGTGACCAGCAGCGTAATCCCCCGGAGCTGGTCAATGTCAGTGATGAGCTCAGAATACGGTGAAACGCTTACAAAATACCAGTCCAGTTCCTCTGATTTCACATAAGTGACCAGATTCTTTTCGTTTGCAATCGTTGTGGTGAAGCTGTTCTCCGGTTGGTTCTCTATTAATATGGTCCGTACATACTCCTCCCCGGATAAGTCATCCAGGAACAGATTGGAATCGGTATGAGACAGCACTTTACCTTCATTATTGATCACGAAGACATTATTGGCCGCGTCCGCTTTGCCGATCTTGCGGATCGTCGTCAGAATCGACTGTTCCTCCACATTGATATAGATCAGCGGACTGCCTGTGGTCTGGTATGCGAAATTCGGATACAGCAAGAAGGTCAGGAACTGTAACGGCCTGCCGTTATTCCGGCCCGCAACCTTCAGGCTGCGCGGATTGAACTCCATATACTGCTTCGCACTGAGCGCGGTGAGCGATGCGTCGAACGGAAGCCCGGCTGTATCGATGGTCGTGCCTGTAGAAGGCCGGTGGATTCCGATACTGTGGATATACGGGTTCAGATTGGCAATCTGTTCGATCTGCTGATGAATATGATAATTGCTCACCTTATTCTCCACCGTCTCATCCAGAAAGGACAGGATCTGCGGTTGAATCAGCAGTGTGTTTCCGATCGTCATGACTTGGTTATAGACGACATCCGAAGCGTATGTGATCTGGGATAGCATGGCCCGGGAATTGCGTTCGATCTCCTTGATGGCGCTTCGGGAGAACAGGGAGAAGAGTACACTGGACAGCAGGCTTACGGTTAGAAGCACGAGAAGGAAATATGAAATGGTGAGTTTTTGAAATGCCTTGTATCGAACAAGCCGCTTGATGGTTGCCCGCATGCTGTATTCCTCCCCATGCTGCTCGGTATCATTTCTAAATATAGTACATTTCCGTCTGGAACGGTACTGAATCAGGCGAAAATGAAAGCCATTCCTTTTTTTTGAAAGCCTTATGAGCAAATTTGAAAGCGTTTACCTGGTTTTAAAATAGACTCTTACTGCGGCTATAGCTAAGCTGAAATCAAGGCAACAGTCATCTATAACAAACAAATAGGGGGGAACAGGAATTGAAGAAAAAACGGCGTCCAGGGCTCAGCATACTGTCAGACATCCGCAGGAATGGCACATCCTATTTGTTGGTTTTGCCGGCCATGGCATACACGTTTATTTTCGGCTATATGACCTATCCTTATATGGTTATTGCTTTCCAGCGCTTCAATTATACAAAGGGAATTTTCCATAGCGAATGGGTAGGCTTCAAAAACTTTGAGTTTTTCTTCCGTTCCAATAAAGCGCTTACAGTCACCTTTAATACCATTTACCTTAATTTACTGTTTATTATTTTCGGCACGCTGATGGCGCTTACTATTTCACTGGTGCTGAACGAGCTGCGCAAGAAGCTGTTTGTGAAGATCAGCCAGTCGCTGATGTTATTCCCAAATTTCATTTCATGGATCGTCATTAGCTATGTGCTGTATGCGCTTTTCTCCATGGATATGGGCGTGATTAACAGAATCCTGAACCAATTCGGCATGGCCTCCGTGAACTGGTATACCGAAGCCCAGTCCTGGCCGGCGATTCTGACCATCATGCATGTGTGGAAGGGTGCGGGCATGAGTGCGATCATCTACCTGGCGACCATTACCGGTATCGACGAGACGTTGTATGAAGCCGCCGAGATTGACGGGGCGAACCGCCTGCAAATGTGTTTTAGGATAACACTTCCGCTAATGATGCCAACGGTTATTATCCTGACCATGCTCTCGGTCGGCAAAATTATGTACGGCGATTTCGGGATGATCTATGCGCTCATCGGGGACAACGGCACCCTGTATTCGACTACGGATATTATTGATACGTATGTATTCCGTTCCTTGCGCCAGATCGGCGACCCTTCCGAAGCCATGGCCGTGGGACTGTTCCAGTCGGTGATCGGATTCATCCTTGTCTTTGGTACCAATGCCATTACCCGCAAGTACTTCAAAGATGGAGCATTATATTAATTCCAGGAAGGAGAAGTATGGATGAAAAAAATATCAATCAGCAGGACGGTCATGTACACGCTGACTGCGGTCTATTCGGCACTATGCCTGCTTCCGATGCTGCTGGTGCTGATGATCTCCATCACGGATGAGGATGCCATTCTTAAGAACGGCTACAGCCTGTTTCCGGAGAAATTCTCTTTGTATGCCTATAAGCTGATCTTTACGAGCGGCTCCCAGGTCATTCAGAGCTACGGCATTTCGATCTTTGTCACACTCGCCGGCACCACGCTGGCCCTGCTGATTACTTCTATGGCAGGCTATACACTGGCTAACAAAAATGTGAGGCACCGCAATCTGCTGGCCCTTTACTTTTTTATCACCATGATTTTCTCAGCCGGCATAGTGCCCTGGTATCTGATGAACCGGGCGCTCGGATTAACCGATAATATTCTCGCTCTGATTATTCCGTCGCTCCTGTTCAGCCCGTTCAACCTCTTCCTGGTACGCAATTTCATGAACGGCATTCCTGACTCGCTGCGGGAATCCGCCACCATAGACGGAGCCAGTGATATTGTCATTGCTTTTAAGATTTATCTTCCGTTATGTAAACCGGTATTGGCGACGATTGCCCTCTTCTATGGACTGGATTATTGGAACAACTGGTGGAATGCGATCATGCTGATTGACACGAAAGACCTGTACCCGCTGCAATTCATGCTGCTGCAGATGCAATCGGAGATCAGTATGCTGAACGATATGGCCATGCTGGCCGGAACAAGCGATGTTACGCTTCCTTCGGAGTCGGTCAAGATGGCGACAGCCATCGTAACCATCGGGCCGATTGTTTTCCTCTATCCATACTTACAGAAGTACTTCGTGAAAGGGCTCGTGATCGGTTCAGTGAAAGGCTGATGTCATCCCTTAGGGGTTAACATATAGAAGACAACATAAGAGGAGGTCCGTATTATTCATGAGAAAATCCTATGCAACCCTGTTAGCTGTGGTGCTTGCCCTGTCCACCCTGGTTGGGTGCGGCAAGGCCGATAATGCCAGCCCTGCCACAAATGGAGCAAGCAATGCTTCATCCCCGAATGCAGAGAATGCCAATGCCTCTGAGGTCGTCAAGATCAAATACGTGGTTCCCGGCACCGAGCCTAAGGATTACCAAAAGGTGTTCGAGAAGGTCAATGAGAAGCTGGCCGCAGACGGTGTCGGAGTTGCCGTAGAGAAAGTCTTTATTCCCTGGGATGCCTGGGACCAGAAGCTGAACCTGATGCTGTCCACCGGTGAAGAGTTCGATCTGTTTCATGTCATGCAGGACCGCACTCCTTTTTCCAACTATTATACCCGGGGTGCACTGGCCGATATCTCAGAGGAAATTGAGAAGTATGGAGCTAACCTGAAAAAGAATATCCCGGAGGACATCTTCAACGGGGCGACCATCGGCGGGAAATATTATATCGTGCCCTCCTATTGGGTTGAAATGGCTAGCGAGGGCCAATTCAATATCCGCCGCGACATTCTCCGCGAGAACAATTTGCAGGAGCCTAAAACTCCGGCTGAATTGATTAGCGCCTGGGAGACGGTGATGAAGAACTGGAAGGGAAAGAACAAGCCTTACTTAGGCACCCGGGCCGATTTTGACCCGATCAATCTGCATACCTCCATCCTGCACCGGACCTATGACACCTTCCCGTTCACGGTTAAGGATAAGTTCTTCTATGTCAACCAGAACGGAGAGGTCAAATCCTGGATTGAAACCGACGAATTCAAGCAGGATGCCGCCTTCATGCACGAGCTGTACAGCAAGGGAATTACGAATCCTGACATCCTGGTTATGAAGCAGGAACAGGTAGATGCCCAGCTCGACAGCGGGGAGTGGTTCGTGCGTCTGGGAACCGGCGGAAGCTTGAACGGGCTCCAGAAGTATAACCCGGATGCTACAGTGGACGATATCGGAGTGGTATGGTTTAACCGGGAGAAAGAGTATCTGCGTCCCCTCTCCTTCAAGAACGGAAATGCCGTACCGGCGAACAGCAAACACCCTGAGGCGGCCGTTAAATTTATGGATTGGATGCTGGCCAGCCAGGATAACTACGACCTGGTTCAATATGGCATCGAGGGTGAGCACTACACCAAAGATGGCGACAAAGGCTTAAAGCCGATCAGAGACCCGAACAACAATAATAATCCGCGGTACAGAGGCTCTGATTCGCAGAATGGCAATGTGAACTTTATGCGCTTTGACCCGGAGAGCAGTATTCCTGAGAATAACAAGGTCTTATTCGAGCCTAATCCGAGTGCGGTCAATAGTATCGCAGCCAACTTTATTTTTGACCCGACGAATGTAAGAACCGAATATACCAATATTCTCTCGGAAGCTTCAGCCAGCATCACTCCAATCTATATGGGGGTGCTGGACTATGACAAGGCCTTCACCGAAGCGCTGGATAAGATGAAGAAGGCAGGTCTGGATAAGGTCGTTGCCGAATACCAAAAGCAGTTCAAGGAATATCAAGCTTCTCAGCAATAAAACGAGCTGCAACACAAAAGGAGCGGAGAAATCGTGAGCCTGCATCAGCAAAAACAAGAATTTGAAGCAACCAAAACCATCTATGAGAGCGCAACTCTGGTATTTAAGAACGTGGACGGATTCGATGTCTATAATATTTCAATTCCTTTTGAACGGGATGGTATACGTTACTTGTTCGGCCGGGTAGAACGCCGCGAAGAATGGGCCCGCTCCTGGGTTCGTCTGTTCGAGGAAACAGGCCAGGATGAGTGGACATTGGTGGAGAATAGCATGATCTATACGCTGGAAGACCCGTATATCAGCGAAATAGGTGATGAGCTTGTACTGGGCGGGACCCATGTGCAATATCAGAGCGGCAAATACAGCACGTTTTTCGGTTATTTTTACCGGGGGACGGACCTCCACGATTTGTACTACTTCACTACCGGTCCGAACAAAATGAAGGATATCCGCCTGGTTGCTCTGGCAGACGGCAGAATTGGCGTCTTCTCGCGTCCGCGCAATCATGAAATGAAAGGCCAATACGGCAGCGAGTCCATGATCGGATTCACTGTGATTGACAAGCTGGAGGATTTGACTGCTGAAGTCATTGAGAACGCACCTTACATTGATGGTATCTTCGGAGCAGGCGAATGGGGAGGCGTCAATCAGGCTTACCTGTTGAGCAGCAGCAAAATCGGAATCATCGGCCATATCTGTTATTCGCATAAGGATGAGAATGGGCAGGAAATCAAGGTATATTTGAACATGGCCTTCGTCTTCGATCCCGTGACCCGGGAATCCCATGACCTGCATCTGATCGGAAGCCGCTCCTGCTACCCGCCCGGACCTGCAAAGACACCGTATTTGACGGACTGCGTCTTCTCTTCGGGGATCGTGATGCGCGAGGACGGCAAGGCCGATCTGTACAGCGGCGTTGGCGACTGCCAGGCCGGGCGCATTACGATTGACTATCCGTTCGCATCCTATGGAAGCATTGTCTAAATAGATTGAACTAAAAATTCAAGTTAAAGCAAAAGCAGTTCCACATTCAAGGAGGATATTCAACGATGAATTTTAACAATACACCCATCATAGGAGCATTGGCCTCCAGTCCGCTCATCCGCCGCCATCCGGCCAACCCTGTGCTGGATGCAGCGCGGGTTCCTTACCCCACCGCACTTGTATTCAACGCGGGAGTGGTGAAGTTCGGCGGCCGGTATGTAATGGTATTCCGCAATGACTACGGCTCCCTTGAGCAGCAGACTCTTAAACCGTCTCATACAACGGATCTCGGGATCGCATTCAGTGAAGACGGGATTCACTGGACGGCCGGGCCGAAGCCGGTGTTCAAGCTGAACGACGAAGAGTTTGTGCGCGGATATGATCCACGTCTGTCGGTAATTGATGGCCGCTGCTACATGTGCTTCGCTGTAGATACACGGCATGGCATCCGGGGCGGGATCGCAGTCACGGATGACTTTGAATCCTTTGAAATCTTGAGCCTGTCTACGCCGGACCTGCGGAATATGGTGCTGTTCCCGGAGAAAATCAACGGCAACTATGTGCGGCTGGAACGGCCGTTCACCGTATACAGCCGCGGAGGCAAGGACCGGTTCGACACCTGGATCGCGGAGTCGCCGGATCTCATCTATTGGGGACGTTCCGATCTGTTGCTGGCGGTGGAGCAGGTCCCGTTCGCCAATGACAAGATCGGTCCGGCAGCACCGCCCGTGAAGACAGATAAGGGCTGGCTGACCACCTTCCATGCGGTGGATGTTGATCCCGCCAGAGGGAAGAACGGCTGGGAGCCGTCCTGGAAGAAGCGGTATACGGCAGGCATTATGCTGCTGGACCTGGACAATCCGAAGAAAATCCTCGGAATGAGCGCCTCGCCGCTGCTCGTCCCTGAAGCCCCCTACGAAATCGACGGAGGCTTCCGTAATGATGTCATCTTCCCCGGCGGCATGATCCTGGAGGACGATGGCGAAGTTAAAATCTATTACGGCGCCGCCGACACCGTAGAATGCCTGGCCACCGCTCATGTCGATGATTTGATTAGGCTTTGTTTGGGACAGTAAAACTGACATCTTAACTAACAGAAGCGGGTATCATCCATCAATGAGGATGATACCCGTTTTTTCAAACTATGCTTCAACCGCTTGCGGTAACGTTCTTTCGTACTCCTTATGTAACACATAACGCTGGACGCCCCTCGAAGCCTCTACTGCTTCCCTGGCATACTTAATCGCAAGCACCCTGTTGTCAGCTTTGCGTTCTATTTCTGCGAGCAGAGCTGATCTCATCCATTGCTTCCTAATGGACTCAAGATGTTCCCGCGCCTGTGCACTTTTCCCTTCCTCCAACAGCAGAACCACTTCATAGTACGCCCGGTAATCAGCATGGCGGATATACGGCACGGCTTCCTGAACAGCAGCCATGTCTTTGCGGTACAGTCCGTAACCCGCCTTGAATGTTGCCTGTACTGCTACCCTTTTATGCTTGCTCATCAGCTGCTCCATAACCGTTCCCGCTTTATCCTCAAGCCTGTTCGCAAGAACATACTGAATATAAAGGGCTGGATTACTTTTTGGGCTGCGTAAAAAAGACTCCACGCGGTCCACACGCTTTTCCAAAACTGCCGGGTAATAGAATTGGATTGTAAAAACAATGAGACAAGCCGCCACAGCCCCCATAACGATCAGGATGGGTGAATATTCGTTGAATAATGCGAATAAGACAAACACGAACAGCATGAAATAAACCGTAATGCTCCATCGATAGCGTTTCATTCTAAATCTCCTTTGAGTGTCATCCTATACAAGCAAAAATTCCATTTAAAATATTGTAGCACATTCCATAATCTATCAGCATAAAAGTAGGCTTATGAAAAAACTAACCAGAATAACTACCATATAAATAACATTAAATGTTATATAAAACACCTTTATATTATTTTTCATGCACTTTTTAATAAATATAGTACTCTCTCTTTGTTAAAATCTCTAAAAATAGTTCAATTTCATATTATTCATTGACTGAATTAATATACAATGTTATATTTCTTAACACAATTAATAATATACATAGAGGAAAGGGAGATTGCCTACATGAGTAAGTTAAAACGTCTGCGTAGAACGAAGAGGCAAGTTATAGCTACTTCCATTGCGTTATCTGTTATTGCTTCAGGAGTCGTTCCGTTTCAAACGGCCGATGCTTTAACGAGGGTTACTTCATCTAGTGGCACCGTATGGGAGATTCACGATGCTTTTGCACCCAGCTTGGACACAGGGAGCTTGCGTACCGTCGGTACTACACAAGTGCAGGGATTCGGTAATATCTTTGTTAAAGTATCCTCACCTTCAGCTTCCCTGATGAATGGACAAATGATGCGCGGGTTCGACCTCAAATACGATGGCGTTAATAGATTCACTTCCTCTCAATCTGTCAATCTGGGAAATGTCACCGTCACCCGTGATGTGTATGTGGACACTATCAATAACCGGACTAGATTCTTTGATACTTTTACCAATAAGAATGATATGGCTGTAAAGGTTGATGTATCCTTCGGCGGCTCCTTAGGCTATGGCACAGCGGCAAATGCTTCAGTGGTCAAGGCAACCTACTCCAATGATCTGGAGGTGACTACAGACGATTCATGGATTGTGGTCGATAGCAGCGCCAGAAACAATAAACCTCTAGGTGTTGCGGTCGGGTCTCCACATCCATTTAATAATGGATTAACCGCTCTAGGGAATCAGCAGCAGAATCCATTCACCACACCTCTGGCCAAGTCCGGTAATGAGGCGAATTTCTATGGCTTCATTAATACCTTGAATCTTGAACCGGGCCAGTCGAAATCCCTGGTGAATTTTGTACAAGTTGGAGAAGCTGGTGAAGCCGGGCTGAACAATCTGGTTGCCACGCTTAATGGACTTAATCAGCAGCTGGATGTATCCGGCTTAACCCCTGCACAGATCCGCTCTATCAGCAACTGGGATATCTCAGGCATAGAGGGACTTAATACTGGAGATAACCTGTTCATTCCAGAGGCTCCTGCAGCGCAAAGCTTCATCACTTCCTCCCCTTACGATGTTGTGAATAAATCCATTGCACAGATGCAACAGGATATGATTAGTGGTAAAACAACTTCTGTCCAAATTACGCAAGCGTATCTCGATCGAATCAAAGCTTACGATTTCGGGCAACTTGGCTTCCATGCCTTCCTGCATGTATCCGAAACTGCGCTGGCTCAGGCCAAAGCGGCTGATGATGCCCGTGCACAAGGCGCTTCAGGCGATCTGCTGGGAATTCCGATTGCGATCAAAGACATCTATGACACCAAGGACATGCCAACAACAGGCGGCAGTAAAGCGCTTGAAGGGTGGCGGCCTGAATCGGATGCCTTCCAGGTGAATAAGCTGCGGGAAGCCGGCGCGGTCATTATTGGTAAAGTCAACACTTCGGAGTTCGCCAACAGCGGAAGCTTCAGTGAAAGCGGCTGGATGCAGACATGGAATGCGCTCTATCCGTCCAAAACCTCTTTTGGCTCCAGCGGCGGATCAGCAGTATCGGTTGCAGCTGATTTCGCAGCGGCAGCTATGGGATCGCAGACAGGGGTATCTCTCTATGCACCTACAACAGGCGCCAGTCTAAAAAGCTTCCGTGGTACAGACGGCATGGCAAGTACGACAGGTGTGCTCCCGCTCACTTGGGGACAGGATTATGCGGGACCCATTGCCAAAACCGTAACGGACCTGGCTATTATGCTGAATGCTACAACGGGAACGGACCCGCAGGATATTTTCACCGTAACTGCTGATGCAGATCATAAACGTCCGGAGAACTGGAAGGAGTCGCTGGATGCCGGCGCATTGAAAGGAAAGAAAATCGGATACATCCCCGAATCCTTTGTCTCCAGCTACGCAGATGATGATACCGGACTAGCCGTAAAGAATAAGTTCTCAGAACTGCAAGCTGCGGGAGCGGAAATGGTTGAAATGTCAAAAATGCCAGCAGCTCCTACCCGTCCATCAGGCATTAACGGTTCTACTGAAGGCTGGGCGCGCTACATTGAGCTTCACAAAGCCTTCCCTTACGCGGACGGAGCAAGTGTACTCGCTTCAGATAAGGTGCTTATCTATAATCAGAGAGGTTACACTGCACCTACGCGGATGACGGAACAGGCTGTACAAGATTACATCAAGTATAGAACGGACTATAAAGAAGTGATCAAAGGCTGGATGGATGAGAATGGCGTGGATGCTATTGTGTATGCAGGCTTCATCAGTGACGTATATAACAATGACGCATCCGCCTCTCAGTTAAGCTCGGATCGTAACACAGGCGTATTAACGTCTAATGTCGGCCTCCCTACGGTAGTGGTTCCTGTAGGAACGAACGACAGCGGTTATTCGATCTCGATGCAGCTTGTAGGCAGAGCATGGGACGATGCCAAAGTTCTGGGTATGGGCTATGCGCTTGAGCAGCAAAGTCAAGCCAGACTGCTTACCGCTTTTGCTCCAGCACTCCCATATGTTCCAAACCCTACTACTCCTGATCCAACAGATAATGGACCAAGCAATCCAAGTCCTGGAGGAGGTACCGGAACTCCACCGGTAACAGCAACGCCTACACCAACACCGGCTCCTACAGCCACACCAGCACCAGCAGAAACAACAGCACCAACACCTAAGCCGGAAGTGGTCAGCTTCACAGATACACTGAATCATTGGGCAAAGGCAAGCATCGACCTGCTGATTTCCAAAGGATTACTAACAGGTTATGAAGATGGAACCTTCCGTCCGAATGCAGGCTTGACCCGTGCCGAAGCCATTAAGGTCATTACAACGCACATGGGGCTTGACGGACAAGCAAGCAGCTTCACCGATGTGTCTGGGGCGCATTGGGCGAACAAGTACATCGGCGCAGCCGCCAGTGCCGGCCTGATGAACGGATACAGCGATGGCACCTTCCGCCCTAATGCGAAGATTAGCCGCAGTGAATTAGCAACCCTAATCACCAGAGCCTTTAAGCTGACTGGTACCGGAACCACCTCATTCAAAGATGTTAATAAAGAGGCATGGTATTATAACTCCATTGATGCACTGGCATCGAATAAAATTATTACCGGATATGAAGACAGTACATTTAAGCCTGCTAAAGACATTACCCGGGCAGAGTTCGCTACTATGGTGGCGAGATTGCTGGAGAGTGGGAAGTAAGGGGAGTAATTATTAAAAGTATAGAATTCACAGGAAAGGCCATCCCGAAAGGGATGGCCTTTAACTTGCTGTAACAAATTCTTGATTTGTACTGCTGCTTGTGGTTAAAGTTTCATTTAGTGAATGCAAAAATAATGAGAATTATAAACATAACAAAAAAAATTATGAATATTATCAAGCTGATTTTTACATGATTATAAATCCTCATCAATTCCGGTTTTCTTTCTATCAACTTTAAGGAGGATAGGGATAGTAATGGGATGCTCAGTAGTGCTATAAAAGCTGGTATTATAGTAATCATGCTTGATGGATCAACATAATTGTACTTTTTCAAAATAGTAACAGTGCCTATTCCCATCATTGCTATCCCAAATAAAATTAATGCAAAACCGCTAGCAAGCATGTACCACATCCAAAAGTGAATATTAGTACACCATTGTAAGAAAATGAATTAAAAAATGTTAACACTTTAATACCTCTAATAATTATTTATTTTTTCTTGGTCACTATATCTTTAACCCAATCAGTTACTAACAGAACAAATCAACCCGTTAGACCAAGTAATGTTCAGCTCACTCTAACGGGCCAATCTACTCTCAAGCTCTCATTCACGCTTTAGAATCAACCCCGTCACCTTACTCCAAGGTACGGTAGGGTCATGTTGCACAATATAGGCTTTGGAAAAGCGGTCCAGGTAGGAGTTCTCATGTGACTTCGGAGATAGGATAATTAATTTGCGCTTTAGCTCGCTCGCATAGAGATCAAATACTTTTAACTTCCGCTGCTCATCTAACGCACTATCGAATTCATCCATCACAATAAACCCCGGTGCCGTTTGCAGATTCTGTAACAAAGCGAGTGCAAACAGTAGTGAACTAAGCGACTCCTCTCCGCCAGAGACACCCTTGCCAACTCTTCCTCCCCGTGCCTTCACACTGACATCCTCTAACGTTCCCCGGTGCCCTTCCTTGCGGGCTCTTATGAATAAATGGAACAGCACCCGTCCCTTGCGGTCCTCTTGCTGCTTCCAATCAATCTGCCCCTCGAACTGAAAACCGCTCATGTAGTTTTTGAATCGCTGCTGAATTTCCAGCACTCTCATATTAATGGTTGTCTCCAATTGATCCCTGAGCGTCTCAGCCCGTTCTTGATTCTCTTCATACAATAAGCTTGTCCGCTTATACTCATCCTGCAGCCGGTGAACCTCTTCTTCAATGACTTTGTAATTCTCAGGTGCAGCAGGGTCTAGACCCGATTCATACCTGGCATTATCAAATGTAACCTTCCCGGACTCATATTCTTGACGGAGCTTGGTAACCGACTGCGTTTTTTTCACATTACTAAGTTCTGGTCCAGGCTCGTTAACCAGCTCATCATAAATAAACCGGGCTGTTCCTTTGAAATTCTCAATTTCTTCGATGGCCGTAAGCAGATTTATTTGTGATGTCTCAAGCGCCTCATGGGTATCTTTTAATTGGATATTCATTTGCTGCAACGTACGCGTTACCTGTTCAACATCGTCTTGATTCTTGGCAAAATTCCGGTTTTGCCGGCGTTCATTACCGTCTATACGATCAAGCTGTTCTTCAAGAGTGTCAGATTGCTGCTTCATCATATCCTGTTGCGCGGCTAAGCTCTGGCGGTGCTTTGTCTTCTGCTGCAACGTCTCATACTTTTCCTTCTGCTGTCCCAAGCGTACATAAAAATCCGCTTCCTGCTGCAAAATTTCCTGTGTATGCTCCAGCTTGACCTGTTTCTCGAGGATTTTTTTGTGCACAACCTTTATTTCCTGAAGCTGCTGCTTCTGCTCGTCAAGACGTAGCACTTCAAGTGCATATTTCGCAGCCCGTCCTTCACGTTCATGCTTCTTGGTGAGGAAAGCTTCGGATTCACGAACAGCTTGAATAATCGCATGCAATTCCTGCATAGTCTGTGTATCATTCTTAATGGAATCTTCGATATCCGCAAGCGCTGTATTTAATTGGCTGGTATTCTTCTGAATTTCCTCTTTGCGTTTCTGCAGAGCCTTCTGGCTTAGGATATAGTTCTTCTTCTCCTGTGGCCCGCGTATCCCCCTCGGATCAATCAGCAGACCCTTCTCTACACGTATTTCTCCTGCCTGATAGAATTGCTCTACCCACCATAGAGCTTTAACTGCATGCGGGAATACATCATCACTGATGCCTTTTTTCACATGAATCTGAAGCTCCTGAATGTCAGTAACCGATCGATCCGGCACAATACTCCGCAGAGGAACATGATACAAATCATTCGGAGCCTGTACATGCATACCATCAAAAAATACTGTATATTTAATAGCTTCGAATTGCTCCTCTGCTGCGGGCCGGGCGGACTCGTGTAATTCAACCAGCTCATTTAAGGTATAAGCACGCACCCCATTCGCTTTAAATAGCGCAAGTGATTCTCTTTGGCGGTCCGACCATAATTGATTATGCTCAAGCTGAAATCCCTCTTCCGTTAATGCCTGAAGCAGCTTCGCCTTCTTATCTCGTTCATGCTTAAAGTCTCGAATTCTTTGCTCTAATGCTGCAATATTCTTATCCACATCATAACTGCTGTGATATTGCCATAACCGTCCCTGATGTTCGTACTCCAGTGCCTTATCCTGCTGAATCTGCGCATGCAGAATATAGCTTGAATTCATTAATTTCGCTATCATACCCTCGGATTCCTGGATGTCTGCATCAGCCTTCGCCAAGTCATGATTCCGTTCTTGAAGCTGTAAAGTGATTGCCTCGAGCTGCGCCTGTACCTCTTCTTCAGTGCGCGTAATTCCAGACTTTTCTTGATTGAGCTCCTTCAGCTGGTGGTTCAATTCATTAATAACGTTCGTGGTTTCATTTATTTCATTATTCACAAGAGATAGCTTCTCCTGTAATAAAGTGATTTCCTCGTTAATCTGCTCTTTTTCCGCTTGGACCTGCGTTAGCTCATAAGTAATCCGCTCGGCTTGCTCCTGCAATAGGTCAAGGTTGTCCTTCGTTGCTTCCTGGTCCACAAGCAATTGTTCTTGCTTGGCTAATAAATGCTGTTGTTCCTGCTTATAAAAGGTTTCTAATTTCAGTAGTGCTCCAGCGTACATCCGGCCTCCTTCTACAAGGCGCTTGCGATTATCCTCATACCGTTCCAGCGCTGCCTTAGCAATTCCCAGCCATTGCTTTTTATTGGAAACGTTAATATCAGCTGTTCTTAGACTCTCCTGCACTTCCTTCAACTTCTCCATACTTTCTTCCCAGTTGTGCTGTACCTGATCAATGCCATGCATTTCAGCAAAAATACGAAACCGCTCCTGCGGGTCCATGACCGCGAATTGATTAACCTCCTGCTGATACCAAATCAGGTAGAACAGGTCGGGATCAATTTTGTATTTGTACTGGAGGTCCTTCTTGTACGTAGAGAAATTGTATTGCCGGTCACCTGAAGTATACTTAATAGTCTCATCCCATTGCTCCGGATCATCCCCCGATTGAATGATAAATTCCTTCTTGGCCGGCTGTCCCGGTTCCTGCACAATATAAATCGAGAATTCGATAAAAGCAGGGGCATCCATGCGCACGCTTCCCTCATTCTTAAACAATAGCCGAATATGAGCTTTCCATGTATCATCCGGAAGGAGATTGCGGGATTTCAGACCCTCCAAATCTACCTTGGAAGAATACAAAACAACCCCCATGCAGTACGTTATGGTAGATTTCCCTGCTCCATTCGGGCCGGTGATCAAGATATGTGATTCTTGTCCTGACAAGTCCATCATCGTTGGCTGATAATCCCGAATGCCGGTAAACCACATTTTCCAAGGTATCATTATGCTTCGTCAGTTCCTTCCTGATACAGATTATATCGTTTGAAAAACTTAAGAACTTCCTCTTTGTTTAATTGATTGGATTGACTGAATTCAACCGTACGGCGCAGAAAGGAATCCGAGAACATATTAGCCCCAATTCCAGTGATGGTATACGCCTTCTCATTTGAATTGGTATCATATTCTTCGAGTGCCCCGATTTTTTTCAATTGGTCAATATTTAGAATCAAACGCTGATTTGCCTTCGTCGTCTCATGTCCAAGAGCATTTAGCAACTGATCGAATAGCGTGAACTCATGCTGCAACACTTCTTGCTGATAAAAGATAAACAAGAGAATGGCCAGACTTTCTTTGGACAATGTACTGCGTGCCGATCGGGCAGGAACCCGCATCATCACGATCACCTGATCTCTTTTCACATCATAGATTACTTTGAAATACCGGCTTACCGCCTGATTAACCCGCATTAAAAATGAATTGAACTGCTCATCATCATTAGATATCTTTAACTGCTTCTCTACCTCGCGCCGGGATAAGCCGAAATTGCCCACACGTATTGTTGCAGAGGATGAGAATAAAAGATTCATAAACACGATCTCTTCCGCCTCGGTTAACATGCCTTTGATTGCCTGCATGACATTAAGCGGATTTACATTACATTCATCCGTCAAGCTCATCGTCACTCCTCTTCTGCCTGTTCATTGAAGCTTTGTTATGCTTAACGACTTGATTAATATCCTTCGGATTCATCCAGTCCCATTCCTTGTCATATCGGGGGGCTTGGGATTCTGATTCCGCCGCCGCTTCCTCCATTGTCAGCTTCTTGCTGCCTACTAACGCAGATAACGCTGTAAGTGCGTTAATCGCATCGCCCCACTCCGCAGATGTTGCTTCAATGATTACCGTCTCTAGCGGAGCTTGCTCCACTTCCTGCATGAATCCTTCAATGGCGTCCGTCTCAATCATAGATTTCGTCAGCAACCACGCTGAATCTCCCATCATATCCTCTAATTGTGTAATATCAATCTCCTCATGGATATATTGGGTCTCCTGGATATCTTCCTGCATCCGGTCCACTAGCGGCTCATAGTCCTCAAGATATTGAATAGCTTCACTAATGGCTGCACCAGACAGCGGCGCGGCGAATTTCACAGGCATCCACAGACCGTCCATAGACTCCCCCTCGTATTCATTCTGCTCCATAAAGCTCATAATCTGATGAGCATTAGGAATGTCCGATTCTTGAGGCGGGTCATACATTTGAGTAATGAACATCCGAACTTTTTCGGGATTAATCGAGGACAAGAGCATCGTTTGCTTCATCATCGTAAATTTGAGATATTTATTAATCATCCCCATGCTCAGATTCGTGCCATCGGCAAGTGCAGATGTTCCTGCCTGCATTAAATCACTGAGCACCAGACTGTCCTCTAATGTATGAAACTTACGGAGACGCTCTGTCAGCTTCATCTCCAGCTCCTGCATCAACTGATGGATAATCTCTAACTGAGGCAGTGCATTGCGGTCCGCCAGCATTTCTAATTCACGTTCCTTCATCAATTGTATAGCATTTTCCACGTTGCGAATCATACTGGCAATTTTGTTGCCGCCGGAAATGCCATGATCATCATAGGCTTCGCTAAGCTCGGCATCCCGTCTGGCCTGGAATAACGATCGTCCTATATCATCATGCATATAATAGGCTAAAGAATCATTAGCAAGCCGTATGAGCGTATCCATCATCCGCTTCCCTACATCACGCATTTTTAGCTGCCTGGTTTGTTTGGATATCCAGTTATACTTCACCAGGACATTTACAATCTGTTCAACCTTTTTCTTGCTTGGCGGGTCAAGGTCCTCATAGCGGTTCCGGTAACGAAAATACAGGGTATCTACGTTCTCAATCGGTTCATCCAGTCCCAGGGCTTCCTCATTGAGCAGTTGAATAATACGTAAGAACCGTAAAATTTCGATAGGCGTCTGCAGAAAGTTCTGGGAGCCCAGATCATTCAATACCCCGGACAACAAAGCAATATCCCTTAAGGCCTGGTGCATTTCCGGCCCGGATTCGTCAGTCTGAAAAATTGAAATTAATGGTTGATCCAGCTTCTCCAATCCTCTGCCTCCCCTAACACAATCTCTTGTTCCAGCTTCATATACTGCAGCAAATCCTCCATGCGCTTTTGATACTCCGGCCAACTGGTTAGTATGGAGTGATCCGGGCAGATCCATTTATGCCGCACATCATGTCCGGTAAGCGACTGGTACATTTCTCGTGCAATTTGCAGCCCCGCCTCATCATAATCACTCCACATGATTACTTGATCAATGGAGCTGTTATTCAATAATTGTCTGATAAAATACCGGTGCACACTCCGGATATGTCCGTCCACACATATAATCACAGAATTAGTCTCCTGCAAGAAATGGGGTTCTGCTGACATCCGCGTCAAAACAGCCCGGTTCTCGACTAACCATAGCGTAGTTGCTGCGGTTGAATACTGGTCTTGGGATACTGAAATATTGGTTAAAGCATGAACAGGTCCTGCCTGGAAATTGGACCATTTCCCTTCAAGGGTACCGGCAAAATAGATCGGCGTAATCTGCCCTCCGCTTATCATTCCTAATGCTTCCGCTGGCTGACCGCTTAGCGTCTCTAGCATGTTAAGAAACTCTATTTTAGATAGATCAAATGCCTTAGAGCCTCCAATACCCGGGTAATACTGCGCGCCAATTTCTCTCCAGTCAAATATTTCTTTGGTACAAGAAATCATGCCAAAAGCCAGTAAAAAGTGTAATGAATGGATTCGCTTTGATACACTCCAATTCGCAGGGAAAACAGCCTGATCCTTCAGAGTACTAAGGCTCCACGCTACACTCTCCGTTAAGAATACTGTCAGACCTTTTAGCTGAAGTATTCGTTCGCCCGGTACACACATTATTTCTTCCATTCTCCGGGCAGCTTCTGACTGATAAAACGTAAATTGATCTATTATATCCCCTTCTGCATCTTTTTGCTTATTTATCAGTTGAACATATAATAAATACCCCATACGGTAATAAATCCGGTCTACGGATTTCCCATCTTGCTTGAACCGGACCTCCTTCACAATCCATCCCTTACTCAGCCAGTCAAACGTTTGTTGATTGTCCTCTAATAAGGCGCGCTTCCCCACTGTCCAGCGTAACAGCTGCTGCTCCGGAGGCTCCTCAGCACTTAAGCCATCCTGCCATGCAACGGTAATGATCCCTACTCTTCGTAGCGTACGGGCAGTCCTTTTTACAATATTTATATCAACAAGAGAATCATCACTTATTAATGTTGGCATCTCCAGTTGCTCATCTTTTTTCAAATAATTTCGGCTTATAAACGAAAGGATATCATCTGAAGTATTCACTTTTGCCTCCTACCCTAAGCTCTTTAATTACATATTCAAGCTGCTTAGATAAGTATAGCGGAAAGTAGAATGCTCTACGATGATACCCAAAATTTGTTCATGATATAGAAACATAAAATAGCCTGTAGGAATGAGACGTTATTCTCTCATCTCTACAGGCTATTATCCTCAGCGGATGCTTCTATGTCGTCCGCTAGTAAGGTTATAGAATATCCACACTAATAAATAATATTAGCTCGGGCAATCTTTCCAAGATGATAAGCGCTAGGCTTAGGAGTGCGCTCCTGTGTCTGCCGGTCTACTTCAATTAACCCGAAACGCTTGGAGAATCCAAGCTGCCATTCAAAATTATCAAGTAGTGACCAATGCAAATACCCCTTAACTGGAATCCCGTCAGCAATACATGCAGCCACACCCTTTAAAGCCCGATCAATAAAAGCAACACGGCGTGTATCATCATCCGTAGCAACACCATTCTCCGTTACGATAATCGGCTTGTTCAGATGCTTCGAAGCACAACGAATAACATTTTCTAGAGCTTCGGGATAAAATTCGTAACCCATCTGGGTACGCTCTCTATCAGCCGGTACAGGGATGAGACCATCCGGTCCGTAGATCTCACGTGAATAGTTCTGTAAGGCCAGGAAATCATCGTCCTCCATATAAGGAAGGAATTGTAGAAATTCCTCATGTAATTCATGAGCAGCCTGTTCTTCTCCACCAGGGACGGACTGAAAATCAAAGAGCGACATGCTTAATCCGATTTTAGTGTTCGGACTAACCTGCCGGATAGCCGCCCTTGCCTCCACATGCGATTGGAAGATGATGTGCAGGCCTTTTTCGGAACGTGGTGACAGGAAGGTATGCACCTCCATGGGTGGTATACCAAATGCTTTAGACAATTCAGCATAGTAGTCCCGCATTTGTTCCTGAAAATCCATGTTCATGCCAAGTTGTCCTGCTGCAGATTCCCCCTGCTGATACTGCTTCATAACTTTTGCAATTCCAATAGGAATATTTGCCTCATTGATTGTACATACATAAGGAATTTGATCTCCTAATTGGCTCATGACATGAGCACAATAACGTGCAAACCTTGCTGGCGTACCTTCAGCTTCCCAACCTCCAGCGCTAATAAGCCACTGCGGGGAGGTGAAATGATGAAGCGTTACGACCGGGGTTACATTCAAGTTGCTGCAAGTTCTTAATACATCCCGGTAATGTTCCATGGCTGCTTCATCGAATTGGCCTTCCTCCGGTTCAATCCGGGCCCACTCGATGGAAAAGCGATACGAATTGAGGCCAAGTGCGGCTAAACGTTCAATATCCTCTCTGTAGAGTCGATAATGATTTACTGCAATTCCTGATGGCTCCTTGTAGCTCGTGCCTTTCAGGTTTTCCATCACCCAGCTATCACTATTTGTGTTATTTCCTTCTACTTGGTGGGCGGCTGTTGAAGCCCCCCATAAAAATTTGTCTGGGAATTGATATTGCATGGTTAACTTTTTACTATTATCGTTCATAATATACCTCCTCGTGAATCTATTTGAGATGACTCTTCCCGCGACAAGCGGCTCCCGCCCATTGCTATGATCGTCCTTAGTGGGTAATGTCTCATATCAAACCCTCCCTATTTACAAACTTCAATTTTCACAGTTTTTGTCGCACAGCCCTCAGCCTCAACCCTCATCTCAATACTTCCGGCCTCAGTAGGACGAATGACAGCCAAGACTCTTCCATCGTAGGTAAAGTGCGTAGAATTTACATAGCTTTCTTCATTTTTGGGATTCGCGCTTCCCAGACCCTGAAGGATTCCCGCACCCTTTACGGTGACGGATACTTTCCGGTCGGCAAGGGGTTTCACCACTCCTTTATCATCCACAAGCGAAATCGTAACAAAGGCCAGGTCAGTATCATCTGCCTTAATTTGCATGCGGTCAATCTCAAGCTGGACGTTCACTTCGCTCTCAGCCGAAACCAGGGTCATACGTCCGGTTTCCTTTCCATCCGAATAGGCGATCGCCACCACTTCACCGTGTTGGTATACGGTATCAAACAATGCTTTAAAGTCATGCGCTTCACCGGCGTCTGCCTTGCCAACTGATTTTCCATTGATCAACAATTCAACTTCCATCGCGTCAGAGTATACCTCTACCTTAACAGGCTTACCCTCAAAGCCCTCCCAGCTCCAACTGGAAACGGCGTCACTCCAGCTCCAAGGCATCATTGTAGGCTGCTCACCGTAATGTGCAGGACGCTGAACGGCAATATACGGCTCTTTGCGCAATCCGAAGACAATTTCACGATAATAAGAAACAGGAAGACGATGACCCGTAATGTCGATATCGCCACAATGTGCTGTCAGCCATGGAAATGCTCCGGACGCCCCAAGCCCTCGGCTGACTTCTCCATATTCAACCCTGCCAAGACCTGATTCCCCTAGATAATCCCATCCTGTCCAAGTGAAATCACCAATGACGTGTCCATTTTCTTGTACCAGCTTCCAATTATTGGCGATATCTTTAGGGAAGGTTTCACTTCCGCAGATCACCCGGTTCGGAAAAAATTCTTTATCAGGTACATAGCAATTGTCTGCATAGTTATATCCCGCGATATCCACCGCCGCAAAGGATTCAGCTGTTGCATTCTTAACAAATTCCAAACCTTGCACGTATTTAATCATATCGCCGGCAGAGGCCATGGCCGTATTGACATCACCTGAGGGTTGGCTGCTCATGACATCCTTCAATTTATCCATGATAGAAACAAAGCCGTTAATCGAGTTAATTACATATCTTGTGCTATCCATACGGCGAATCTTCTCTGCAAGCTTTCTGCCCCATGCCGCACCATTGGCACTCCCTGTCTCTTTGATCTCATTTCCAATGGAATACATGATCACACTCGGATGGTTAAAATCCTTATTCACCATAGCTTCGATATCCCGTTCCCACCATACAGGGAAATTCAAGGCATAATCGAAATCTGATTTCGTGTTCGTCCATATATCGAAGCTTTCATCCATGACCAGCATACCCAGACGGTCACATGCATTCAGCATGGCCTTACTCAAAGGCTGATGCGAGCTACGAATGGCATTGAATCCGGCTTCTTTCAAAATCTCAATGCGGCGTTCCTCAGCACGGCCGATCGTGGCTGCTCCAATCACACCATTGTCATGATGGATACAAGCTCCGCGGAGCTTTACAATTTCTCCATTGATAGATAGACCTTGTTCAGCATTTAAAGAGAGAGAACGGATTCCAAATGTACTCATCTCCTCATCCAGAATGTTGTCCCCATCCATTACTCTGCTGTTGCAGGTGTATAGATACGACGTCTCTACACTCCACAGCTTTGGCAGCTTTACCACCAGGCGCTGGCGCATTGTTGTAACTTCTCCCGCAAAAACAGTTAATGGGGAATGGTCAAAAGCTACTACATTGCCCTCAGCATCCAGGATTTCCGTGGATATCCGGGTCGATTGCGGATTCACGCCCTCATTCTCTACAAACGTTGCCACGTTCACAATAGCATACCCGTTAGAAATTTCAGGTGTTGTAATTTGAAGGCCATCCACTTGGAAATGCACCAGATTCGCTACCATCATTTTTGTATCACGGTAAATCCCTGTTCCTGTATACCATCGTGAATCGTCACTGCTCTTGGTAACCACTTTAATCTCATTGTCTTCCCCATATTTCAGGAATCGATCTGCTTTGATATAGAAACTGGAATACCCGTAAGGATGCTGTCCTGCGAAGTCCCCGTTGATGTATACCATGGCGTTCATATATACACCTTCGAATTCAATGGTGATTCTCTTCTCCTTATAGGTCTCGGGTACATGAAATTTCTTTACATAATCGTAAGTTCCATCAGGAAAATATCCCTTTTTGCCTCCACTCACGGCATTCTCACTTCTTAACTTAGAGATCATAGCATCATGGGGCAAAGTAACCTGCTGCGGCATTTGATCTGGAGCCATGTTAAAGAATCCACTATTCGGACCAACGGTCCAGCCCTCATTGAAAGAAACTCGAATCATATTTCACAACACCTTTCGTGATTAGTTAGAAAGCAGCACAAAAAATAAGCCCATCAGGAGAAATGAGCTGCTATAGCACATTCTCCCTGCCGGGACGTTATAATATCAATCCTATTCGTTCTTTGCGAATTCCGAGAAGTTGTACCATTGCGTTATACATACGAATCACTTCTCCTTCTGAGCTGAGTATTTGATGTTCATTTGCTCTAATATTTCTTTGATAGGTTGGCCATCAAGCTCTGGAACAAAGGCCGTCATGATCGATATAGGCTGGATCATTAATGCTGAGTCGTTATTTCCAAGCTGCATACCCGCTGCAAGCGCCTCTTCCTGGACTAAGCCGGTTCGCACCATTCCTTCTGCCATCTTGCCAAAGTTCGCTTCCCAAAAGGTTTTACCAATCGGATGACGTATAAAGTCCTTTATAGGTGTGAACATTGTGTATTCCATTCCTTCGGGGTTCTCTTTCCCTTCGATATGCAATGTGGTTTCTTGTGCAATCGAATAAGAGGAATACCCAATTTGCACAGTGTATTCACCTGTTTCTACTGCCCAGTCTTGCGCAGCCATGTTCCAATAAGCAAAATCCCGCTTACCCAGTGTAAAGGTCACCGTTTTCATTTCCTGTGGGTTCAGTTCAATTTTCTCAAAGCCCTTTAATTCACGTACCGGGCGGATGATCTCCCCTTTATGAGGTGCGATATATAACTGTACTACTTCTTTCCCTGTCATACTTCCAGTGTTAGTTACGTCAACCGAGACAGTTACCGTATCATCTTCCGTCATGTTTGTTGCACTAACCCTTAGGTTACTGTACGAAAAAGTCGTATAGGACAACCCATGACCGA
This sequence comes from Paenibacillus sp. FSL R7-0333, assembly GCF_038000365.1. Lineage (NCBI taxonomy): Bacteria > Bacillati > Bacillota > Bacilli > Caryophanales > Paenibacillaceae > Paenibacillus > Paenibacillus sp. FSL R7-0333. Next base: position 1,395,514 of record NZ_JBBOBZ010000001.1, on the reverse strand, counting down.
ATGGAAACAGCACGTCCATCTTTTTGCTCTCATAATAACGGTATCCAACAAACATCCGTTCACTGTAATCCACTACCCCATTTTCCCCCGGAAAAAATAGATAGGAAGGGTTGTCCTCCAGACGAACCGGGAACGATTCCGGTATCCGTCCAGAGGGATTCTCCTCACCAAACAACACCTGGACTGTTGCTTCGCCAACCGCCTGCCCCCCGAGGTATACTTCGAGAATGGCTTTCGGTGCTTTAACCCATGGCATTTCCACAGGCGAGCCGTTATGCAGCACAACAACAGTATTGGGCTGGGCAGCGCTTACAGCAGCAATTAGTTCATTATGATTGTGTGGCATCCGCATGTCACCACGGTCGAAACCTTCCGATTCCATCGAATCCGGCAATCCGGCAAAGATTACAGCAACGTCTGCATCCTTGGCTGCAGCAACTGCTTCCTGGACTAAATCCGCATCCGGCTCCAAACTGTCCAAGTGATAACCTTGAGCATAGGTTAAGTTACCAGACATGAGTTGAGCAGCAGCATCGAAAGCATTTGTAACTTTATAACTGTTAATATGACTGGAACCACCGCCTTGATAGCGGGGTGCCTTGGCAAACGCACCTATAAATGCAATTTTTGCATTCTTCTTTAGCGGTAATACATTATTGTCGTTTTTCAAAAGCACCATTGATTCAGCTGAGATCTTACGCGCCAATGCATGGTCGCTGTCGTAATCAAAGGTAACATCTTCTTTACGGTTATCCATTGATTTAAAGACAAGCTTCAATAAATAAATGCAGGCTCTGTCCAGTTCACTTTCGGATAGCTCACCTTCCTGCACAGCCTTTACAATCTCCTGATCTGTTTTGGTAGCTGAAGGCATTGTAAGATCGGTTCCTGCGGCCACGGCTTTGACCCGGTTGTGCGTCGCTCCCCAATCACTGACAACAAGACCCTCAAACCCCCATTCCTCACGTAACAAATCGGTGAGGTATTGTTTGTTTTCTGTAGAGTACGTGCCGCCAATTTTATTATAAGAAGCCATAATGGTCCACGGCTGGGATTGCTTGACTACCCGTTCAAATGCCGGCAAATAGATCTCACGCATGGTACGCTCATCCATTTCAGAAGAAGCGTCCATGCGGCGGTACTCCTGATTGTTGGCGAAGAAATGCTTAAGGCTTGTGCCTACACCCTGGCTTTGAACACCATTTACAAATGCAGCACCAAGTTCTCCGGACAGCATAGGGTCTTCGCTGAAGTACTCGAAGTTACGGCCACAAAGCGGACTGCGTTTAATATTGATACCAGGTCCAAGCAGCACCTGCACATCCATCGCCTGAGCCTCTCTCCCTAAAGCCTCCCCCATGCTACTCAGCAACGCTCGGTCAAAGCTGGCTGCGGTGGCACACCCTGCCGGGAAGCAGACTGCTGGCTTACTATTATTTGCACCAGGCTGATCATCAAACGTCCGTAGACCATGAGGTCCGTCACTTGTACGGATGGAAGGGATGTTTAACCGCTCTACCGCTTTTGTCAACCAATCGTCTTTTCCGGAACACAGTCCCGCTTTTTCTTCAAGCGTCAATGTACCGACCAGTGTTTCGATATTCATTCTTCTACCTCCTGATTTATACTTTTACTCTTGTTGATCATTTTCCGTATTGTTTCCCGATACCTACACCAGTTCGAAAGCAACTTCCATTACATCAACTGAATTTGAGCCAATATATAGTTTGAACTCTCCGAGCTCTGCTTCGTATCTATGATTGCCTGTGTAGTAGATCAAATCTTGCTCCGAAATTTGGAATTCTACCATTTGACTTTGACCCGGCTCCAGCCATATAGAGCGGAAGTTTTTAAGTTCTTTGACCGGACGAACAGTGCTGCCGTATAGATCTTGAATATAAAGCTGTACAATTTCTTCACCGGCATAATGTCCCGTATTGGTTACTGTCACGCTCGCATGAAGTACTTCTTTCCGGGTCATCTTTGGTGAGTCTAAATGGAGATTCGAGTATTCAAATTTGGAATAACTAAGTCCGTATCCGAACGGGTATAACGGATCATTAGGACAATCAATATATTTTGAGATATATTTCTGATCCCGAGTTGCATTCGTCACTGGACGTCCAGTTTTAAAATGATTGTAATACACCGGCACTTGTCCTACGTTCTGTGGAAAGCTCATTGTGAGTTTACCAGATGGATTGTAGTCACCAAATAAAACGTCGGCTATGGCATGACCTGCCTGGGAACCCAAAAACCAAGTTTCAACAATCGCATCCGTATGCTGTTCAAACCAATTAAGCGCAAGAGGCCTGCCGTTAGTTAATACCAGAACAACTGGCTTTCCTGTTGCTACAACCGCTTCAGCCAATTTCATCTGAACCGCTGGGAGTGTAATATCTGTCCGCGAAGCTGCTTCTCCACTCATATCGCTGTGTTCACCTAATGCGAGAACAATGACATCTGACTCCTTGGCAGCCATAATGGCTTCCTCGATACCGTTCTCAATATCTGTCTCTACACCGCATCCCTGCACGTATTTCAGCTGGCTCTTGTCCAACCCTTTAGCCGATATCCCTTGTAATAAGGATATGGTCTCGTAAGCATATTGGGAGAATTGCCAAGGTCCAAGCAAATCTCTGCTCGCACCAAAAGGCCCAATTACTGCAACCTTTTGTTCTCTTTCCAGAGGGAGTACTCCGTTATTTTTGAGCATTACAACCGATTTACGAGCTAATTCTCTACTCTTCTCCAAATGATCTGGATGAAGATGGAGTTGAGCTTCTTTCTCTGGCTGGATATAACGATAGGGATCATCCATAATTCCTATTTTATATTTGTAAGTTAGAATCCGACGAACAGCGTCATTAAGTTGTTCCTCTTTAATAGTACCTGCTTCCACTAAGCGAGGGAGCTCCTCAGCATACACTCTTGTGACCATCTCAATATCCATCGTAGCATTCATGGCCATAGCCGCCGCTTCTCTTTTATCCCGGGCTGCTCCATGAATCTGTATCTCTTCCACAGAACCATAATCCGAGATTAACATTCCCTCAAATCCAAGCTCTTCACGCAGCAACTCACGAAGCAAGAATGAATTCCCGGCCACAGGCACACCTTGATAAATATTGAAGGCATTCATCACTGAACCCGCCCCTGCCTCTATACCCGCTTGGAATGCCGGCAAATGGAAATTCCGGAGTGTTCCCTCGGAGATGTCCACAGTATTGTAGTCACGTCCTCCTTCAGTCCCTCCATAGCCAATAAAATGCTTCAGGCAAGCAATCAAGGTTTCGTCGCTAAACAAACTATCTCCTTGAAATCCCTCAACCTGAGCCTTAGCGATTTGAGCTCCAAGGTATGGATCTTCTCCCGCTCCTTCTACAACACGTCCCCAACGTGGATCCCTGGTCAAATCAACCATAGGTCCGTGATTATAGGTATTGCCGGAAGCTGTCGCTTCCTTTGCTGCAATGGAACAAGCATCTTTAATTAATTCCATGTCCCAACTGCATGACCATGCCAGCGGAACAGGAAAAATAGTCTGAAATCCATGGATAATATCCGCGTTGAAGAATAACGGAATTTTATGAGGAGACTGTTCTACCGCAATCTTCTGCAGCTCATATATACGCTTTAGATCAAATGCCCCAAGAATAGAGCCTGCTTTTCCTTCCGCAACTAATACTTCAGGTGGTGCAGATTCCACTTCGCCGCCAAAAGAGTGATTGGACGATAAACACTGGCTCATTTGCCCGATTTTATCTTCTAGAGACATCTTACTTAGCAGCTTATCAACTTCTTCTTTTATCTCCGCATCTGTTCGGGGACTTAGATCCGTTTTACGGACCTTTTCCGCTAGAGCTGCGAACTCTTCGGACAGAGCGGTTCCTCTACCTTTTTCTCCAATCAGCTCAATTTCTTGACCCATCATATCTAATTTTCCGGTAAAAGAGTTTTCTTCAAAATATAAATCGAACGTAAGGATACCAGGCACATATTTATTATGTCCCTTAGCAAAAAGATGATTTCCCTCTATAACCGTCTCTTCGATCTCAACCATAGGGACGGGCTCAGACCAGACGCGGAGCTGCAATCCGTTCAGTTCCTCAATTTGAAAGATAAATTTAATACTAGCAAGTTCTGTTTCAATTTTACTGTTCCAAATTCCAATTATCATAATAACCCTCCCTGGGCTTATCTGATTTGTCTAGCCTTCTAGCCCTCATTTAAATATGCAAGAAATTGCTCCAGCTGTTCCTGCGGCATTGCTCTTTGGTTCTCAATAATTCTGAGCTTAATACTGTTCAGTAAAGATTCCATGTCCATTCCAAATGGCCCCTCAGATCCTGAGCTTCCGAAGCCCATCCCTGTCAATAACGATGAAATAAATGAAGCAGCAGCTGGTTCAGACTTAATATCGCCTAAGGTAGAATCTAAGGTATATTTCTTGCGCAATCTAACTGATGAATGGACCTTAATTGTATCTTGCAGAACGATCTCTTTAGAGGATTTACCAATAAGAAGTTCAAAGTCACCGCTTTCCACATGCCAATCTTTTAATTCAACGTTATAATAAGCAAACGCACGTTTCCCCAGTTTAAAAATAACCCGCTTTTCCTCTCCTGGAGCCAACTCAATTTTTTCAAAGGCCTTTAATTCTTTGACAGGTCTGATAACACTAGACACAATATCCTGCACGTAGAGTTGTACAATTTCTTTCCCTGCTCTGCCTCCTGTATTCTTCACCTTTACCGAGACTATGACTTCTTCGGAATCTGTAATTTCTTTCTTATTCAATTGAAGCTCGGAATATTCAAACGTGGTATAGGAGAGACCGTGCCCGAACGGGAATAAAGGTTCAATCTCAACTTTATCGTAATAACGATAACCTACGAATAGGCCTTCTCTATACTCTACCTTGTCACCTTCACCCGGGAAGTTAATGTAAGATGGGGTTTGGCTCAGTTGAACAGGGAAGGTTTCCGCGAGTTTTCCGGATGGATTCTTATCACCGAAAAGAATATCAGCTACAGCACCGGCCATCCCTTGTCCACCCAAATATGCTTCAAGCACCCCCTTCACCTTGTGAATCCATGGCATTTCAACAGCAGAACCATTGAATAGAACAATGACAGTGTTGCTCTGAATCTCGGTAACTGCTTCTATCAAAGCATTCTGATTATCTGGAAGCTTTAAGTGCTCTCTGTCCACACCTTCAGCATCATATTTCTCTGGCAGTCCAACGAACAAAATCGTTACTTCCGATTCCCCGGCAACCTTTTTAGCTTCCTGAATCAATTGAGCATTAATCTCGCCTGAGTCCAATGAATAACCTTCAGCATATTGTACTCGTGCTTGCGACGCTGTTTTAGCTATTTCGTCCATTGGGACTTCTAACTGTGTAGGATTTACCCGTGAACTTCCTGCGCCTTGGTATCTTGGATGCTTGGCAAAGGCGCCGATTACTGCGAGTTTTCCTTTTTTTTGAAGCGGAAGAAGCTGATCGTCATTTTTCAATAACACCATGCTCTCTGCTGCTACGGATCTAGCGAATTGGTGATGAGCTTTTTGATTATAGGTTACGTGATCCTTTTTATTGTCTATCGCTTTATATATAGTTGAAAGAATTCTTTCAACAGCAGCATCCAAGATTTCTTCAGACATAGTACCACTGCGCACGGCGTTAATAATCTTCTCGCTGCCTACACCATTGCTGTCGGGCATTTCCAGATCCATACCTGCTGAGAGTGCAACATCCCTCTCACTAACAGCCCCCCAGTCAGAGACAACTATTCCTTCGAACTCCCATTCCTCTCTTAAAATATCATTTAATAATTTCTCGTTTTGTGAGCAATATTCACCATTAATCTTGTTATAAGCAGCCATTACACTCCACGGCTGTGCTTGTTTTATTACATTTTCGAAGCTCGCAAGATAAATCTCACGTAACGTTCGCTCATCAAGAATGACATTGATATTAAACCGTTTCGTTTCCTGGTTATTTACTGCAAAATGTTTAAGTGACGTTCCTACCCCTTGACTTTGAACGCCTTGAACATAACTGGTCGTTAATTCAGTTGATAAGTAGGGGTCCTCAGAGAAGTACTCAAAGTTTCTTCCGCACAGCGGCGATCGTTTGATATTTGTCCCGGGTCCAAGGAGAATATGAACATCTTCTGCCTGACATTCTTCGCCAAGTGCAGCTCCAACTTGTTCTAGTAAAGTCTTATTCCACGAACTGGCTAGTCCTGCTGCTGTAGGAAAACAAGTTGCCGGCACACTGTTGTTGAGCCCCATATGATCTTGAGCTCCTGATTGTTTTCTTAGACCATGCGGCCCGTCTGTGAGCATTAGCGATGGTATTTCGTGTTCAGGAAGAGCAGTTGTATTCCAAGCGCCTACTCCTGAGCATAATTTCACTTTCTCTTCCAAGGTCATCCGTGAGATGATTTCTTTAAGATCTCTATTCATTTCAAGCATCTCCTGTCGCGCTGGACGTATTAGATCGCCTTGTAAACTTCGCCTTCAGTTATCCCGATCTCATTGAAACTATCCACCCGGACATATAAAGGCTGATCTTTGATTAATGCCTTAATTACCATCTGATTTTTTCCGAATATCATGTGACTATGGTACAGTTTATCCGGAGCAAATCCCCAGAGCACATTGTAACCAACCGCTTCAACACTGTTCCATGAAACCGAAAGATCAAGATCATTTAAAAGTTCGAGTTGAATTTCGCTCGTTTTATCAGGGAGTGTTCCAACGCCAATCCCGAACACGCGAAGACCCGAAATACATGCCTCTTGGTTAAACGGAAGCTCCTTTACAATGCACCGGAGATACCTTGCCTTTATTCCGTCTTCTTTCACTATGAGATCATGTGACAAATCCGTAGTTGCATCCGACTTATCCTCAATTACAAAATATTCTTTTCCATCCACTGATCCTTCGAGAATCCATCTGGTATAATGCTGACGTTCGTCGATGAATCGCCCTTCTATCATAGCCGCTCCCTCTGGAAGCGAAAGATCCAATTGATCATCGGCAAAATTGATTTGTATGGCATGTACATCGCATGGATGCTTCAAATCTACTTCGATCCATTCTCCGGAACCATTAGAGCCTGCTTGCCACCATGTTTGAACATTCTCATCCGTCGCTTTCGAAGCTTCTTTTCCTTCTGTACAGGAAGATGCCTTAGCGGGTTTATTGTAAGACAACAGCATCCATTCCGGATTGTCCCATGGATTCATCTGTGCCTGTTCGATCCTGAAGGGCCAGTCCCCAAATCGCTGATTGCAGAATAATTCCCCGTCCTTATCGAAGCCTGCAGGCCATAATCCCAATCTTCTTTCAAAAATATAATTGATGCTGATTCTCATGGTTGAAGAATGCCAAAGATTCCCGTATTTATCTTCCATTGTCGATCCGTGCCCAGCACCTGGGATGAACCCCCCCGGCTTGTAGGAGAAAGGATTATTATTCGCCAGCGTAAACGGTCCTAATGGTTTATCGGATACGTAGACCCCATCCGAATAAATGTTACACTCCGTCCCGGGGCTAGAATATTGAAGATAGTATTTTCCGTTATGCTTATCCATCCATGCGCCTTCAATGTATGGATCACCCCCTACCGCCTGCCTAATCATATTCAGATGCTCATCAGTAATACCCGGATTTGCATTTGCATAGCCTTGCACTATCTCCTCAATTTGCTCGAGCGTTTTTGGGATATGATTTTCGCCATTTCTCTCATAACCAATAACCGTAGTATTGCTATAGATCAGTTCTAGCGGCTCCCCTTTGGGTTTCATATCCCTTGGATCCAGCTCAACCCCATAGATAGGCGTTTGACTGGAACATCCCCAGTAAAAATAAACCTTACCATCATCATCTACAAATAGATTGGGATCCCAGAATGGAAATGTCCCTTCTATTTCCTCAAACTCACCGCGAATCGGGTCTTTTGTTCTGTAGAAAGAGCAATTCTTCGATCGGCTGGATGCAGAAAAATACATATACTCCCCGATAACCCGCACATCCGGAGCATAATCATGAATAGGCAAACCCTTCAAAGGATAAAATTCCCAGTCATGCAGATTATCGCTTACAAGAAATCCCGCTGTCATTGAGGGAAACATAAAGTATTGTCCATGAAATAGAATCATAGAAGGATCAGCAGCTTCCCTAAAAGTAAGCATTTTTCCTGCTCCTTCGATAAACTGATATTTGTATTCCATGTTAATAGGATTGCAAACGTACATCTTATATCCACTCCCTTGAATCGCCATATTTTTGTTCCTACCCTTTAACTGCCCCATCAGTTGCTCCTTTAACGAACCATTTCTGGAAGAGTGGGAACAACGCCAGCATCGGCAAGACACCGACAACAGCAATAGCCATGCGTATGGTAACTGAAGGTAAATCTGCTGTTGTTACCGCTGTCCCTACATTATTTTGCTGTAGGAATTTGATATTCTCATTAATATTATTAAGAATGGTTTGAATACTTTGAAGTTTACTGTTCGTCGAGAGGAAATACATCCCGTTCGTCCAGTCGTTCCAATAGGTCAATGCTGAAGTCATCCCGACCGTCACGATCATTGGCATAGACAGCGGTATTGCAATTTTGTAAAAGACCTTAAACTCTGTTGCCCCATCTATTCTTGCAGATTCTACAAGTGCTCCCGGAAGAGTGTGCTCAAAATAATTTTTGAACATGATAACGAAATAGGCATTCATCAACAAATTTGGCATCATCAAACCAAAGATTGTGTCTTTGACATGCAAGATCTGTGTATACACAATATAAGTTGAAGTCAATCCACCATTAAAAAGCATCGTAAAGGTTAGCAGAAACATTAGTAGCCGGCGTCCAGGCAGATCATGTTTACTAAGCGTATATGCAAGCATAGCCGATATACTTACGCCAAGGATTGTTCCAACTACGGTAATGAAAATGGATACCAAGTACCCTCTCCCAATAAGCTCCCATTGCCCCAGAATATAAGAATATGCATCCAGAGAAAATTTTTGCGGAAAGAAGCTGTAGCCGTCCTGTAATGCCGTTGCTTCGTCCGTTATAGAAGACATAAACAGCAAAATAAAAGGTGCAACCGCGAGAACGCTTAAAATTATCATGAGAACATGTCCAGCAATGGACCATCTTTTATCTTTGTTTTCTATCATCGTTAATCGCTCCGTGTTCAGAATAGGGAATCTTCTTTGCTAGCCTTTTTAATCACTGCATTTGCAATTAAAATCAATATGAACCCGACTGCTGACTGGTATACACCTGTTGCAGTTGACATTGTAATGTCACCAAGCTTCATGAGCGCCCGGAACGAATACGTATCGATTGTCGTCGTAACGTCATACAGTGCACCTGAGTTCATTGGCACCTGATAAAACAATCCGAAATCCGAATAAAACATTCTTCCAATGGATAGAATTGTCGTCAATATAATTACTGGTTTGAGAAGCGGCAGCGTAATGTTCATGATTTGCTGAAACTTTGTTGCACCGTCTATTTTTGCAGCTTCATAATAATCAGTACTGATCGTAATAATTCTCGCTGTATAAAACATTAGATTGTATCCCAAACTTTTCCATATGTTTATAAATAACAGAATGAATGGCCAGTACTTCGATTCGGAGTACCAGGATATAGGCTCGATCCCTAATGGCTTCAAGATGGAATGATTAATGAAGCCATTATCACTGCTAAGGAATGCGAAGACTAAATACCCTACAATAACCATTGAGATAAAATAAGGAATCAATACAGCAGATTGATAAGCCTTGGATATCTTCTTACTAATGATTTCATTAAAAAGAATCGTTACAACGATAGAAAATAGGGTTCCTACAACGATAAACAGAAGATTGTATAAAACTGTATTTCGTGTCATGATCCAGGCATCATCAGTTGCAAATAAAAACTTGAAGTTCTTGAACCATACGAACTTTCCGCTGAAAATACTTCCCGAGAAATCAAGCTCCCGAAAAGCAATCTGCATTCCGTATAATGGCATGTAATTGTTAATAAACAGATAAATTAATGCGGGCAGAGCCATAAGATATAAAGGAATATAGGACTTCCACTTAATCTTTTTTCCACCTCTGTTCTGTAATCTTAAATCTGATATTGCTTTCACCGCTTCCGCCTCCCCATTCAAGTTACTCTCTTCATTTATCTTACACAAAGAATAAAGGCTAACGTTATACTTTGAACGACGTATAATATATCCTTTTCCGACTTGTTCCTTGCTGTTTCATCTCATTCGGAGATAAAAAAAGAGCCGCTTCACCTGCAAAAAATGCTACAGGAAAACAGCTCCAATTATGATCATTATCGTTTGACTTATTTCCCGTTTTGTGCCAGCCAAGCATCTAATTGACGCTGTTTTTCATCTATTACCTTTTGCAGGCCTGCTGCATATAAACTTTCATTAAATGTCTTAGCCATTTCATCCGTATCCACAGCACCGTTGCCTATCACCTTCACATATTGTTCACTAGCAGCGTCCAATGCCGAGATTTCCGTTTTTACGGGTGTCGGATCGAATATAAATCCATACCCAGGAGATTTCGCCGTTTTGTCATTCCACTCTTTCAGTTTCGTTTTATATTCCTCGACGGAAAGACCGGTTGGTTCAACAAATTTAGCAGCTAACGGTAATTGATCATAATCCCCGAACATCAGCCAGCTGTTTTGATTGTAATTTGTATTTTTGGACTCATCAATGGTCCCGTCTTCGTTGATCTCGTAATGTTCGCCTTTAATACCAAAACGAAGCAAGGTCGACAACTCAACATTGGAGTTCATCAGGTTCAGGAATTGAACTGCCTTGTCGGGACGTTTACTAGAAGAGGCTACCGCCCAAACGAATAACTGCGAATCTACAGTTGAGAGAACAGGCGGATGCAATGCCACTGTTTTCTGCTCAATGGGCTGCGAGAACCCGCCAGCAAATCCGACAGAATTAGCTGCTGTTGCAAAAACTTTTCCACTCTCAAGTAGCGCAGCGCCATCATCTTGCGAAGTGCTTACATCTTTGGAGATATACCCTTTTTTGTACCATTCTCGAACTTTTTTCGCTGTGTTCATCCACTGCTCGGATTCATACATGTTCACCAGCTTCGTACCGCTGCCATCCATGAGCACACCATATGAATTCCCGAGCCCATCTCCATATACCAGGGAGTTTGTAATATTGGACGAACTTACTTCAGGAGCAAACGTGATCATTTTGGGTTCCCCCTCGTGAACCTTGGCCAACACGGAGTCCATGTCAGCGATCGATTGAATAGAAGTAAGATCAATATTGTACTTATCCAAGACTGCTTTGCTCATATTAAAGCCAAATGTAAGTTTTTGATCCATCTTTTGCGGAATCCCGAATTGCTTCCCGTTGAATTGGCCAGTTTTGATTATATCCCCCAACGTTTCTTTAAGCGCGGGTCCCCACTTCGCAAGTTCATCGTCAATGGGACGAATCATTTTGTTGTTCGCAAACGGAGCGAGATAAGCACTTCCGGGCATAAGGAGCATTAGGTCTGTTTTCTCGCCGCTGGAAGCTTTTAGCGCATATGCATTGGCCATATTATATAGACTAACACCTTCAAGATCGACTTTTGCATTAATTTCTTTTAGAGTGATTTCATTTACCTTTTCCTCGATTTTAGGCAGATCCACTTGTTCTTGCCCCAGTACCGCATAGTTGACTTTTATCGTGTACGGTTCTTCCTTGAAATCAATTCCCCCAGGCTCCACACCTTCACTTAGTGAACCATTCCCGTTGTTTGTAGCTGATGAATTCGAATTGTTACCGTTTCCACATCCTGCTAAGGCTAGCGTTAGACTGGCTGCCAGTAATACAGGTGTTATTTTTTTCAATGTTATTTCCCCCTCATAGTAAATGGATTTATTTTTTCTGTCTTGTCTTCATTATAATAAGCGGGGGAACGCCTACGTTATACTTGTTCCGACTATATAGATTACAAAAACCGACTTTTAATATATCGTTTAATTTCTGTTCCTGATTTTGAATTCTTGAGGAGACATTCCCGTCTCTTTGGTAAAGATGCGATTAAAGCTCGAGTAATTGTAGTATCCGACAAGTGAAGCAATCTCCCCAATACTTCTGTCAGTATGGATTAGAAGTTCTTTTGCAACTTCCATTTTTTTGTTGATAATGTATTTACTAATCGATATGCCTACCTCTTTTTTAAAAATTCTCGTCAGGTAATCGGCATTTAGATGCACATTCTGTGCAATTAATTCCATCGATAATTCCTCAGAAAGATGAATATCGATATACTTTTTTGTCTGTTCAACCGGTAGATCTCTATTTGCATTTTCCTTATCAAAATTCCGCATGAGAATTATGGCATGGTTCACCCATTTCAGCATACCTTCTAATGATTCCGAAGCGTTCTCAAATAATTGATTAGATTCCTCGTCGCCTAACAGCTCATTAATAAAGATACTTCGATCATGGGTAAATCCAAAGATCAAATAATAGAAATCTCTAATGAATTTATTCAAAAATTCCCGGTTAATCTTGAGTCTTTGTTCTTTTGAGGTTAACCTGGTCGTAATATCATCCTCTACTTGGTTATATCTTCCTTGCCTTAACCATTCTCTCCACTGGGCAATAGGGAATTCTGATTGTACTGAACTATGCGTACGGCGTTCTTGTTTCAGATAGAATACTTCGGATTCATGAATTACGTTATTAAAATCCCTCTCTTGCAGCGCTTCAATAACGGAGGGCATTTCATAAATAGTATCTTTATCGCCAATATAACAGCAGATAATCTCCTTAATGTACTTCGCAGCTGTATCACTTAATTGGCGGCAACAATCATTAATTTGATTATATAGACGATGTTCATCTTGGCTTGCATCCATCTCTAGCATAACTAATAGGGTCGTTTCCGAAAAAGGGATCACCTCTTCAGCAACTCCAGGAATTACAAAAATCTCCTCCGTTATATTCCTCAAAGCGTAATGCAGCAGTTTTTGGTCTTCTTTGGTTACAGACTCCGTGAATTTCTTCGTCACAATCAGAATAGGAAGATAGGCGTTCTCCAGATTAATTTCCAATCGTTTCTGTCGAAAGTAGTTCGTCAGGCTATCTTTATTCGGCGATATCTCACCAAGGAAAAAGTCTTTCCAAAATTGTTTTACTACAGATTTTTTATTCTGGATCCAAGAGTTACTATTTTCATTCAGAATCCGGTCCGCCAGGATATTGTCCTTCGTCTCCTTTAGAACGAGCTCCATTTTATCAAAATTCAAAGGTTTCAGGATATAGTTAACACTCCCCAATTGCATAGCTTCTTGTAAGAAGCGGAAATCTGCATGACAAGTCATAAAGATGCATTTCACATGGGGATGATGCGTGTTTACCCATCTCAACAATTCTAGGCCTGTACCCATCGGCATTTCGATATCGCTAAGCAGAATGTCTATTGGAACATTATCGAATTGGCGAGTAGCCTCCTGCACATTCATTGCGGTGAATACATTTTCAATTCCGATCATTCCCCACTGTATACCGTTACGCACAGCTTCTATGGCACTCAGCTCGTCATCAACTATCAGCACATTCATGATTATGAACCTCCTGTTGCATTTTTTTCTTGATTTAATCCTACAATATGATGTACTGTAGCACGGTAGTTTAATCACAAACAATAAGGGGCCGAGCGATGAAGCGATTTTATCATAAGGAGTTCTATAACTCTATTTTTTTCAAACTCATATCCATCTTCACGCTCCTTATACCGGTAATCGGGATGTTTATTTACAACAATTATGAATCCCGGTCTACACTGCTGGGGCAAGTGCACAGCACTCATGAAAATATGTTAGAGTCCTATTGGTTTCAGGTTGACAATCAGCTTAATAATGCAACCACCTTTATAACTACTACAGCGTTGTTTGATAATGATCCCCAGTTGGCAATGAGCAATAATGAAACAGACTCCATGTTAGCTAAGCAAAGAATTAGCCTGACTCTCTCTGAGAAAATTATAAATATAGGCAGCAGCATCGATATGTTATTTGTCTATACTGATGATAGTTTTATATCGGGAAGCCAGGCCACCTTAGAATTGAAAGAACGAAGTGACATCCAAAACTATGTTTTAAATACCGCCCATGCTGAAGATGCAGATAATCTGAAATCAAATTGGCAACTTATGAATATCAACAATCACTTCAGTATGCTAAAAATCATTAAAAATGGCAATGGCGTTTTAACCGGGGCTTATGTTAATCTGGACAGGCTTTTAAGTCACTTTGTACCTAATCAGGAAAGCAAATCCCTAAGACTGGTAGCGGAGGGGGATGTTGTAAACCCCAAACTTTCACAACATGATAATGCTTTGGTTGTTACAGCTTCTTCCTCTGCTGCACCCATCACCTTCATTGAAATCATACCATTCAATGAGTTATTGAGGACCCTTCCATTCATGCAGAAGTATGTAGTGGCAATATCTGTAATCGTTGCCTTGATGCTTCCCTTTGTTTTTTATATTTTGAGAATTACAGTTGTTCAACCGCTACAGAAATTGAATAAAGCCATGAAACATATTCAACGAGGCGATTTGCAATACCGGATTCCCCATTACCGCGCGTCCAATGAAATTGCCATTGTCAATAAGACATTTAACCAGATGATCGATGAGGTTCAGCATTTGAAAATAAGTGTCTACGAAGAAGAAATCAAGGCTCAAAAGTCACAACTTCGGAATCTTCAACTTCAAATCCAACCTCATTTCATTATTAATTCGTTAAATATGGTTTATAATCTCCTGGAGAATGGAGATTCTCAGACCGCTCAGAAATTGATTGTTCATTCTGTGGACTTCTATCGGTACATGATCAAAATAGAGGTCGATTTGCTCCCACTTTATGAAGAAATCAAACATGTTAACACTTATCTTCAGATTCAGTCAATCCGCTATAAAGACAGGTTTACCTATTCCATTGAAACCGATAAGATGATCGAGGATATGCTTGTTCCACCTATGCTTATTCAAAATTTTGTGGAGAACTCCATTAAATATGCTATACAACCCGATAAATCAACACATATTTCAGTTAAAATTGTCGCGATCGAACTCGATTTCTACCCATTTGCGAAAATAATGATTTCCGACACAGGAAACGGATATCCTGCAGCTCAACTAGAGCAATTGAATCAAGGGAAAGCTATAGTTGATAGCAAGGCTGAGCATATTGGAGTCAGTAATACCCTGCAGCGTCTCTCCTTGTTATTTGAGGGAAAAGCAAAATGGCGCTTTTATAATCAAAACGGCGCCGTAAGTGAACTTATCTTGCCTGCACTCTTCCAAGAATAAGTAAAGTCACAGTTAGCAGCTCGGACGTCATGAGTTGAGTGCGGCGTATTACGATCGACTATCCGTTCGCACCCTATGGAAGTATTGGCCTAGAACACTTTTCATACTCCAAGAGGATCTGATCAGACTTTGTTTGGGACAGTGAAGCAAAAGCGGGTATCATCCTTGAATGAGGATGATACCCGCTTTCTCTATCCTTCCAGTTCGACCGCAAGACAATGCACGTACGGCGTCGGCAGATGTTCCGGCAAAGATACAACCAGCAGGCCTAATGCCTGGCTGAATTCTACAGGTCCTGCACCGAGCAGACGCACGTGTCTAACCCGTTCTTCCGGCCCGAATGACCGTATGACAGCCATCCGGTCACCGGGTGCCTTCATCTGGAAGGCGTAGACCGTATTCCCTTTCTGCGTGAACCGGAAATCCGTCGCATCCCACTCCACCCTGTCCTCTTTGTATTGCTCGATAACCACGCGCGAATTCCCTTCGCCAGACACGCGGAACGGCCTCGTCCCGTAGACTCCTTCCGAAGATACAGCCATCCACTGAGCCATCTCCTGAAGAATATACCGGCATTCATCATCAATTGTTCCATCCGGCCTCTGGGGTATATTGAGCAGTAGATTGCCGTTCTTGGAGATGATATCGATCAGGATTTCAATCACGTGATCCGGTCTCTTGTATACGGCCTTGGCATTATAGAACCAGTCGCCGACACAGGTGTCCGTCTGCCAGGGCTCTTCCTTGATACCCGGCTCCTGGCTGCGTTCAATATCCAGGACGCCAATCGTGTACACTGCTTTCCTGCGGTCTTTCTGATTATAGACCGCCTTATTCACGCCTCCGTTACGGGCGGCGCTGCTGTTATAGAGATGGGCAACTGCCTGAAGCCCTGCCGCCATAACCGCCTCATCCGGCGCAGTGGCCGCATCCTGAAAGATGTCAGTGAACGGAAGTGCTCCGTCGGAATACAGCAGATCCGGCTGGTACAGATCGATGAGCTCCATCATCACATCCAGCCAGCGCTGATGCCACTCCGGCTCGGTGGCATACCACGGATCCAGATCGTACATCTTTTTATCTGTGTGATAATACATCTGGTTGGGCAGGTACAGGTCTTCGTATTGCGGATCATTGCCATCGTATGGGACACCCTTGTACAGGCCTTCCTTATCCTGTCCCTTATTGCTCTGGAACCAGCTGAACGTTGCCCCAAGATGCTCGGTCAGGCCGAATGGCAAGCCCCGCTTGTCTGCTGCTGCTTTCCACAAGGCCACGATATCCTTCTTGGGTCCCATCTGAACGGAATTCCAGCGGTGCAGCCTGGAATCGTAATTGAAGAAGTTGTCATGGTGCATCGCCTGCGCCACGAAATATTTGGCACCCGCAGCCTGATACAGATCCATCAGCTCTTCGGGATCGAACTTCTCTGCCTTCCAGAGCTGGACAATGTCCTTGTAGCCAAAGACCGACGGATGGCCGTAATGACGGATATGATAGCGGTATTGAGCCGAACCTTCAAAGTACATGTTACGGGCGTACCAGTCACCGAACATCGGCACGGACTGCGCTCCCCAGTGTGACCAGATTCCCAGCTTCGCATCCCGGAACCAGGCTGGACATTCGAAGGTTTGCAGGGAAGCAAGCTTCGGCTCAAACGGTCCTTTGACCCTAGCAGATGTCTTCATTGAACGTTCCTCCAATACGCTTTGTGTTTTAGAGAGAGGTAGTACGCTTGTCACTATTCTTTAACTGAGCCGATCATGACCCCTTGCACAAAATACTTCTGCACAAAAGGATAAATGATCAGAATCGGAATGGTTGTAATGACGATCAGTGAATATTTCAAAAGCGTCTCCATGTTTTTCATCATGGTCAACCGCTGAGGGTCCAGCGACGCCGACATGCTGGTGTAGTCGATTTTGTTCTCGACCAGAATCTGGCGAAGCACCAATTGCAGCGGATACAGGGACTGTGAATTCAGAAAGATCATTGCATTAAAATACGAATTCCATAATCCCACCGCCGACCATAACATCAGGACAGCAAGAATCGGCTTAGATAACGGCAAGACGATGCGGGTCAGGAACTTGAAGTCTCCGCAGCCATCCAGTTGGGCAGCCTCATACATTTCCTTCGGCAGCGAATTCTGGAAGAATGTCTTCGCAATGATAATCGAGTAAATATTGAGTGCCGACGGCACGATAATCGCCCATGGCGTATTGAGCATCCCCATATTCTTGACGACAAGATAGAATGGAATGAGTCCTCCGTTGAACAGCATAGCGAACAGAATCGCCCAGATCCAGATGTTGCGGCCCACCATCTCTTTTCTGGACAAGGGATACGCCATCATGACGGTGAGCGATACGCTCAGCAGGGTACCGCCTACCGTGTAGAACAGCGAGTTGAAGAATCCCGTCCACACCGCATTGTATTGAAAAACACCGATATAGCCGTCCAGCGTGAAATCAACCGGCAGAAGCCAGACCTTGCCTCCCTGTACCGCCGCTGCCGAGCTGAAAGAGGAGCTGACGATAAAGATCAGCGGGTACAACACCAAAAGCAGAACTATTGTTAATCCGGTGTACACGCAAAATAAAAAGATGCGGTCTGAGCCGGACTCCCGAATTGCAGATATGCGACGCATCAAATTTCCTCCTAACCTAGAACAGACTGCTGTCTGAAACTTTACGGGCGCTATAGTTGACCGCGGTAATCAGGATCAGGCCGATGACAGAGTTGAATAAGCTGATCGCTGTCGCAAAGCTGAAGTCGGCGTTAACCAGTCCGATCTTGTACACATATGTGGATATAACCTCCGAACTGCTTAGATTAAGATTGTTCTGGAGCAGGAATACTTTCTCGAAGCCGATACTCAGCAGCCCGCCCACACTGAGAATCAGCAGGATAATAATGGTGGAGCTAATGCCTGGCAGATCAATATAGCGGATCTTTTGCAGCCGGCTGGCTCCGTCAATTCTTGCCGCCTCGTACAATTCAGGATTGACGCTGGCCAAAGCCGCAAGATAGATAATTGCCGCATACCCGGTTTCCTGCCAGATGCCTGACCATACATAGACTGACGAGAAGCTGTCGGCGCTTGCCAAGACATTGGGCGGATTGTTGTTGCCGAGCAGACTTGAGAACAGCGCTAGAGGGCCGCTCGTCGGAGACAGCATGATCTGGACCATACCGACCAGGATAACCGTCGAGATAAAATACGGCGCGTAAGTAAACATTTGCACGGTTTTTTTGAAGCGGACGTGTTTTACTTCATTCAGCGCCAGCGCCAGAATAAGCGAGCACGGGATCGACACGATCAGATAGTACAGGCTCAGGACCAGCGTATTCTTGACCAGCGGCCAGAAATACGGTGATGAGAGAAACAGCTCGAACTGCTGAAGGCCGACCCAGGGACTTCCCCAGATCCCTTGAACCGGATTAAAGTTGCGAAAGGCAATCTGAACGCCAATCATCGGCCAATAGCTGAACACGAGCAGAAAAGCTGTCGGCAGCGCGATGATCGCGTACAGCGGCCAGTGCCGGACTATGCGTTGCCGGATATCAGAATTCGGTTTCATCGTCGATCATTCCTCGCTTAAAAAGTTGCATCATCCGCTCCGGAATACCGCGGAGCGGATGATGCCCATGCCGCTTTATTGCAGCGATTCGAGATTCTTCACCACTGCATCATCGCGCTGGTAGCTGCTCGTATCAAACGGGCTCACGATTGCTTCTTCAGTGATACTCAGGAAGTCTGCCAGACCCAGCTTCTTCACGCCCTCCACATATGCATCCCAGTCCTTGTCGATCGATTTATTGCCGACGATGAACTCGGCGGTCCATTGATTGACGTACGAAGTAAGGTTCGTCTTCAGCTGGGAATATTGCTGCGACTTGGCGGGATCGATCCAGATCGACGCTGGCACAACCTGCGCCGGCTGCTTGCCTTTGTAATCCTTCTCCGTATAGTAGTGCAGCAGCGCTTCCGAGCCGGAGCCATCCGGTGTGAACGGAGATTTGGCGACGATGCTGTTGCGCCATTCCTCCGACTGGTAGATCGGCCCCAACTGATTCCAGCCCCGGGTGAACGGTGTCGGCGGCTGAAAATCAATATCGAACAGCGCCGGTGTCCCGACCAGTCCGGTTTCACCTTCCTTAGCTCTAGTCCAGTACTCGCCTTCCGGCCCCATGTTCGCCATGGTCGCACCTTCCGGCGTCCAGATGAAATTCAGCAGCTTCATGATGGCAATTTTCTCTTCTTCTGATGCTTTATTCGTAATGGTGAAGACGGCTCCACTGACACCATTGCCGCTGAATGCCGCGTATTGGGCGCCCTCCGGACCTTTGAGCGGCGGGATGGTGACCCAGTCAATGATTTCACTCATGTTCTCGGCCCCGACGACGCAGTTGATGCAGCCCCAAGGCACTACGCCAACTTCATGATTGACCGCTTGCTTGCTGAGTACGTCATTCGTCTGGGTAAATGCCGCACTGCTGATCAGACCTTTGCTGTACAAACGGTTGATATAGGACAGCCCGTCTTTCCATTCATCCTTGATTGCGGCAAATTCAAGCTTTCCGTTATTCATCTCCAGGCGGTTCCCGCCGTCGTTATACACGAAGGCATTCATCAGGAACGTCGTCGGATCGGAGTTCCAGCCGTCCGTGGACCCTGTAAGCGGCAGGATGCCGTTCGACTTAAAAACCTCCAGCATATGCTCGAATTCATCCGTAGTCGCCGGAATACTAAGACCGTACTTTTCCAGGAGCGGCTCATATACCCACAGCTTGCTGGAGTAGTAGCAATGCAGGCAGTAGTTATAGAACGGCAGGCCGTAAATGTTGCCGTCCGGAGCGTATACCCCTTGCTTGAGCGCCGGAGTGTTCTCGATTTCCTTCCAGACATTAGGCGCATACTCTTTCAGGAGATCGTTTAAGGGCACAAATACGCCTTGCTTGCCGTATTTCAGCAGGTCCTCATTGGTGAACTGCCCCGCCCAGAAGATCGAAGGATAATCACCGCTGGCCAGCAGCAGCGGCTGCTTGGTCGTAACATCCGTGTTAGGTACAGTTGACCATTTAATATCTATATTGAATTTCTCTTCGGCATACGTTGTGAACCAGTTGGTATCCATATTCCCGTTGGTGCTCGATGTGCCGGCGAACAGATTGACAGTGATAGGCTTGCCTTGTCCGGATGAGTCCGTCGGATCCGTTGCGTTTGTACCCGATACACCAGCCGACGTGGTAGCGCTTTCTTTTTTACCGTTATTACTTTGCGAACATCCGGCTAACAGTATAATGACCATGATCGTTAACATTAAAATTACGGTTTTGCGTTTCCCGTCCATCCTTGAAGCCCCCTCTATTTTATTCATGCTGTACAACGATACTGCGAATCACCCCCTTAAACTGAATAATCCATTCTTAAAATTATATAAGATTATCACTGCTGCTTCAGACAAGCAATAACTGTAGCGGAATGAAAATGAATACCCTTTCAAAACTGTTGATGAAGGATAAACAGACCTCTAGCCATTATTCCAATCCAATAAACAGAAGGTTAGGTGCTGCATTTCGTTCAAACTTTGTCTTGATTATAAGGGATGGCAGTTCAGAGTAAAATCAGGTAAAATTAAAGTATCATATAAAAAAATGAAAGTTGTTGATGGTCCATGGAGCGTTATATGAAGCATTACATGAAGCAATTTCTCGTCACCACTTTGGATCGGACGCTGCCGATTTATATAGAACTGACGGGCTATAATGAATGGCAAGAGGAATTTGACCGGCCAGAGGGCTATCACTGCTATCACTGGCTGCATACGGTAAGCGGGGAAGGCCAATTCGAATGTTCGGGAACCACGGTTACGCTTGGACCGAACCAGGGAATCCTGCTTCCTCCGCATGTCCCGCATCGTTATGTCACCTTATCACACCCGTGGTCCACCTGGTACGTTACCTTCAATGGTAATTTAGCTCCGACCATTATCTCCTCATTGGGATTGGCTACATCTACGGTCATTAGCTGGGAGCCCGGCTCCAGGCTGTCCAAGATTCATTACAGAACGCGCCATCTGGAGCAACGGCCATCCGAATTCAGCGGAATGGACAGCTCGGCTTTCGTCTATCGCTTCCTGATCGATCTAAAGCGCTTTGGACAAGTGGATAACCAGCGCTCCTATTCCCAGCATTCGAAACGTCTGCTACCCATGATTCAGTTTTTGGAGAAGAATTTTCATGATCCCGGCATCGGTCTGGCCAATCTTTCCGAGTTCACCGGCCTCAGTTCGCAGCGGCTAAATTATTTATTCCGCATAACCACCGGGATGAGCCCTTACCAATATTTGATTCATTTACGCATTCAAAAGGCCAAGGAGCACCTGATCCTGGACAAACACCTGACCATCAAAGCCATTGCCACACTTGTCGGTTTTTTGGACGCGAGCCATTTCATCTCCACCTTCCGAAAATTCGAGGCAAATACGCCCCAGCGCTTCCGGGAGCTTAATTGAAGATGCTGTAAATATCAATAAACCCGAACCTCTTCTTGGTTTATTACTCGTTATTTAAATGTGACATTGTTTATAAACCAACAAAGCAGACCCGCCTATGGCAGGTCTGCTTTGTCTCTCACCGCTTCGCCCTATAATACCCCAATACGGTAATATATCCGGTCTACGGATTTCCCAGCTTGCTTGAACCGGACCTCTTTCACAATCCTTCCCTTACTCAGCCAGTCAAAAATTAGTTTTTCTTAAGAAATGATTTCTATAGTTACCGTATAAACATAGATACCTTTCTTAATTTGATAGGGATCGTGAATATTTTTGGTCCAGCCGGTATCTCCGCCAAGACCTGCATGTTTGTGATCAATATGAAGATAAACAGAATCTGAATTTCCCAGTTCGTCTTCATAGGCGGCGTTGTCATATTGCTCAATACTGTGCCCATGAATATCAAAATGGAAATGTCCCGCTGCCGATACTTTTACTTCTTGTTCATTGGATGACAAATATAAATAGCGGACATCCTCCTTACCACCGCATTCTACCGGTAAGATATAGGGTACGTGCTGCTGTTCTACAGTGCTCTCATATACTCCAACGAATGCGGCAGATTTACGATCCGCGTAGTTTTCCCATGGCCCGCGGCCATACCATTTCATCTTCTTCCAGGCATCCGAGAACTTAAAGCTTAGCCCAATTCTCGGGAGGGTGTCGACCTTGGCATTGTTCACAACTGTATTGGTGATTTCTATCCCTTTGCCGCCGACGGTATAATTGGTTTTGGTTTCAATGCATCCATGATAGATACAATTAACTTGAATGATAACAGCAGCCGGTGCTGCAAATACCCGAATACTCTTGATTTCTTTCTCATTGGAATGGAGCCCGAGAGCTATCCATTCATCTGCATAATTGGACGATTCAAGATGAATACCTCCATCAATTCCTGTTGGAGGGCGATAGAAGTTATTGGTTCCTCCCGTGAAATAATTCTTGTGATTGTATTTTACAGAGATGAACTCTGCGGTTTCTTTCGAGAAAAGAACCGTTGTATTTTCATTATAGATATGAATTTCATTTGTCGTTTCATCATACTTCAAGCTATCCTTTTCTATATCTCCGGTATGCACTTTATTCACAGAATCCTTAATCTCTATCTGGCAGGCATAAATACAGGTTCCCTTCTTAGAATAAAAGGTGTCCTCGTCCAAATAAGCATAGAAATTAAGAAAAGCTTCCCCGGAGACTTTAGACGAATCGTATGGTGCTTGAAGCTTATCAACGGATCCGGGCGCTGTGTGATATTTAGGCAAACTACCGCTTTCTATCACATTGCCATCGCAAACCAGTTCCCAAGCCATATTCAAATGGCTTAAATCCCGATGCGTGTAATGATTATAAATTCGATAGCCATCATTCCCAGGCATGTAATCCATTTGGATAGGAGCTTGTACATTTTTGATTTCATTCGCAGCCGGCTTGAGAGTGAGATCTGGGAAAACTATACCATTCAGGCACATATCAGGTGCAGGATCAGTAACCTCTTCCTGGAATGCCCCGCCATAGACATACTTTTTATTTCCGTCTTTATCCTGCTTAACCAGCGCTTTATCCTGAAAATCCCAAATAAATCCTCCTTGAAACCGCGGGAATTTATGAATGAGATCCCAAAATTCCTTAAAGTTTCCGTTACTGTTACTTTTCGCATACGCATATTCACACATAATAAAAGGACGCAAATCCTCGCTTTCAGCCATGACATCCAGGATCCAATCTTTCTGAGGATACATAGGCGCCATAATATCGGAGATGTTTGCCGGAGGATTCAGAGACTCATACTGAACGTACCTTGTTTTGTCATACTCCTTAATCCAGCCGTACATCGCAGCATGATTCGCTCCATAACCGGATTCATTACCCAGAGACCAGAGAATAATGGATGGATGATTTTTATCTCTCAGAACCATCCGTGTAGCCCGTTCCATATACGCATTTGTCCATTCGGGGGATGCGCTTAACTGGCCGCCAAGACCGTGTGTTTCAATATTGGCTTCATCCACCAAGTAAATGCCCAGTTCATCACACAAGTCATACCATTCGATTGCGTGCGGATAGTGACTTGTTCTTACCGCATTGATATTCAGCGATTTCATGACCTTGATTTGCTCGCGCATATATTCTGTTGTTACGACTCGTCCTGTTTCAGGACAAAAGGCGTGAAGATTGGTTCCCCGTATAATGAGACGCTTCCCATTAATTCTCAGGACCCCTTTTCGATCGATATTCACTTCACGGAAGCCGACATTCGCGCTCTCAATATCAACTACATTTCCAGACAAATCAATCATTTCTAACACCAATTTATAGAGATAAGGGCTCTCGTCGCTCCACAAGTGAGGATTTGAAATGGTTTTCGTAACCTTTGCTACATATTTTTCTCGCAGGTAGGAATCACAATCCGCAAACTTTGGCGTTTCAAACTCAGTAACCAATTTCTGTTCGCTATCATACAGGGACAACCGCACATGAGCCTCACCATAACCATTCACTTGATTATTAGGTGCAACCGTCACTTTTAATTCGGCATTGTTGTAATTCCCTGAAAAGAGGGTTTCGATCTTATAATCATGAATGCGCATACGTGGTTTTGCATAAATGAGAACATCCCGGTAGATCCCCGAGAGATGCCAGTAATCCTGATCCTCCAGATAAGTCCCGGCTCCAAACCGCATCACCTGAACAGCTATAAGGTTTTGTCCCTTTTGAATGTAATCCGTGATATTAAAAGAAGCGTTAAGCTTACTATCCTGAGAATAACCAACCAGTTTGCCGTTTAACCACAGATAAAAACACGATTCTACACCTCCAAAATCGATAAATATATCCCTTTCGTTAAAATGTTCGTCAACTTCAAACGTTCTAACGTAACAACCGGTAAGGTTACTCTCTGGAACATGAGGCGGATTCAAAATGTATTCATTATTCCTGAGTTGAATTTCGTGACTTGAACCCTCCCCTTTTTGAACAAAAGGATACAACATATTGGTGTATACAGGTTTTCCATACCCCGAAAGCTCCCAATTGGAAGGAACCGGAATATGATCCCAATGGGAAACATCATATTCAGGACTATAGAATTCATCCGTTACTTCATCGGGAGATCCGAACATTTTAAACTTCCACATTCCATTCAGGCTTTTTACGTATTTAGACTTTCTCCGGTCTCCGCTTAAAGCCTGTTCAACGGTTTCGTATACTCCGTAGGGCTCATGCATGGGATAACGGTTTTTTTGAGTAACATATTGATTTTCCCAATCTCTGCTTAGCTTCATCGGCTTAAATAACACTCCCATCCATTGTTCTAATTGGTTGATCTTTCAATGTAGATACCCCTATAATATAAGGAAAATTCCTAATATTAAATGTTGAGTATGGTATTTCATTTATCCATTTTGGTAGGAGTGTGAATACATGAATTTTGCAGACATTAATGAAAATGATGTAATCTACCGATGTATCGGCAAAGACTTTAATCAGGGTATTTTATCTTGCGGCTTTATGCGGAAAAGATCAGCAGAGCGTTCTCAATATGATTTTAAGATAGGATATTACAGCTGTTTTGTGGTATTGCAAGGCAGTGGAACATTTATTTCTGCGGACGGTACCGTTACTCCTATGCAAGCAGGTGATCTTGTTCAACGTTTACCTGAACGTTTGCACTCTACTGCAATTGAACCAGATGGGAATTGGATCGAGTTTTATATCAGTGTCGGATATCCTGTCTATTCATACTTAAAGACACTTGGAATTATTAATTCCGATAAGGAAGTCCAATCGACACAGCATACGAATGATTTTCTCTTTGATTTTGCTTCCTTGCTGAAAGCCTTGAAAAGTGCAACAGATGAAAGTCTCCCCTCCCTGCTAATGAAGTCTCAGGATTTGATTATCAGATTGCACAGTAGCATTCATAATGCTCATAGCAATGAAATTGAAAGTAAAATAACAAAAGCCTGCGAGCTGATTAGTGTCTCCAATGATATTCACTTTGATATTCAGGAGGTGGCATCTGCCGTGAATATGGGCTACGAGAACTTCCGGAAATTTTTTAAAGAGACTACCGGGATTTCCCCTAAGCGGTACCACACTGAACATTTAATGAGACAGGCAAAAATGATGCTGCTATCCGGACTTCCCATCAAACACGTAGCCGTTAGCCTTGGTTACGGGGATATATATTCATTCACCAAACAATTTACGAAGTCAGAAGGGGTATCTCCAGGACGATATATCCGTAAAACAAAACCTGTTCAAAATTAAGTTTGAAAAACAAAAAGCAACTCATCCGCAGACAAGTTGCTTTATAAATTGATTAAGAGTTTACCGCTTCACCTTATAAAACTCATGATACAGCTTCATCAGCGCCCTCTTCTCAATCCGCGACACATAACTCCGCGAGATCCCCAGCTCCTTCGCAATCTCCCGCTGCGTCCGCTCTTCCCCGCCGGTGTCCAGGCCGAAGCGGCCGACGACGACTTCCTTCTCCCGATCGTCTAATATATCCAGATTCCGATAGATCTTGCTCTTCTCAATTTTCAGATCGACCTCTTTAATCACATCATCCGCTTCCGAGCCGAGGATATCGATCAGGGTGATCTCGTTACCCTCTTTATCCGTCCCGATCGGATCGTGGAGGGATACGTCTTTACGTGTTTTTTTGAGTGACCGGAGGTGCATCAGGATCTCATTCTCTATACATCTAGCCGCAAAAGTAGCCAGCTTCGTGCCCTTGTTCGGGCGGTAGCTCTCGATGGCCTTGATCAGCCCAATGGTGCCGATGGAGATGAGGTCCTCCATGTCTTCGCCGGTGTTGTCGAATTTCTTCACTATATGGGCAACCAGCCGCAGGTTATGCTCAATCAGCAGGTTCCGTGCCTTGGCATCTCCCTCGGCCATCATGCCTAAGTATTTGCTCTCATCCTGCTCCGATAGAGGCTGGGGAAAAGCGTTGTTCCTTACGTAAGATACCAGCAGCGTCAGTTCTTTGATCAGCAGCGCAATCGTGCTTATGATTCCAGGCAACTTGGCGACACCTCCCGCACATGTACAATGAAACCGGTCAGCAAGGAGAACTACGGGTTCATGGTCCTTTTATTCTATGTGGGTAGGTGCCTAGAAGTGCATGTACGGGGAAAATAGGTACGGGCTATTTAAAGTTAATCTTCACTTTATCTATCCTTGTTTTTTCTTTCAACATCGATCTTCTTGCTTCTATTAAATCTGTAATTTCTTCTTTATCAAAATTATGATCAAGAGCCATCTTTTCATCCGATATCATAAAATAATCATATCTGACATTTCCCGGACTATCGGGCACAGGATCATCCCAAGTAGCATCTAAATGGTAGTATACGCCATCCAAGACAATGACATTCCAGGCATGAGCTCCTCCATTAGCTACTCCTGTTACATAATAACTTTCAATACCAGCCAATTCTAATAGTAAGTTCATAGTTAATGCGTACCCTTGACAGACCGCTTTATGTTCTAACAAAGTACCATACACTGTACGAGACATTTCTGGCACTGTGTCTTTTAGAAAATTATCGTAATCATAAGCCGTATTCTTCACAACATAATCATGCAGTGCCTTTATTTCTTCACGTGGAGTCATGGCAGGGAGAAGTGTTTGTTGTAATACTCTTTGAGCATATTGGATAACTTCATAACTACCATTATACGGATTAATATAATCAGTAGATTGTTGCTCTTTGGGTAGCACTTTTCCAAATAAACTAGCTCCTGTCTTCGCCGTTAAATCTACTGAGTAAACCGCAGACGCGAATTTGCCAGATTCATCAAAAACTGATTTTTCATAAAATACGGAGTCATTTGATACTATGAACTTTAAAGGCATTGACCAGAATTCAAGGTTAGCCAAAAGTTCACTGTCACTTCCATCTAAATTAGAGCGATAGAGCAAAGAACCTCTGGCGTAATATAATGCGTTATTTGAAATATTATAACCTTCAGCTTCAGCTATGTGATGTAACTTTCCGCCCTTTATAGGCATTCTCCCAATCTTCATCATATCTTCTTCGGCATAGTTAAAATAGATGTATTCACCCTGTACCGTAAGGCCTTCATAATCGAGTCTGCCATAATCCATTGGGTCCATTCCGTTAATTTGGATTCGGCCCAGCATTCCAGCCTGCTCGTTTTCACGGAATTCCTTGTAATAGACCCACCCTTGCGAAACAGTAAATTCATCAACATTGCTATTATCAACAACACGTATTGCCATTGCTCCCGGCCGGTCTGTTTGCAATCGGTAAATCCCATCTTCCGTATTATAGAATAGCCAATTGTTCATAAGATACAACTGAGTTGAGTACGGTGAGTCGGTAAGCCGAGTCGCTTCGTTGCCATTTGTGCGTATTTTATATACCCCACCCATACCAATATAATAAATCCAATCATCTTGAACATTCAGCATCCGGGCTTGTGAAGAGATTAGTGCAATGATTGCTCCGCCATTCTCGTTTACTTTATAGAGATAACCGCCATTCCCACCACTAGGATAACCCGACTGCTCATTTTCAAGTCCATAAATCCAATTCCCTTGTTTAACTACAAAACTGTTATTCATCAGATTGGAGGCAGAACTCCCGGTTGTCTCAGGTGAAATCGAAGTGAGCAGAATTTCATCAGAAGAAATTAAGATTTTTTTATCTTTAGAATTCCAAGTTACCGCTGCTCCAAAGGCCTCTCCGACAAACCTAAGGGGAACCATAATTGCACCATCAATAATTCTAGGAGTTGCAGATATAACCGTTTCTTTATTATTAATACGCGCATATGAGTTTCCAAGTGTATATTCCATCAATTGCGCACCTTTGCTTGCTCTTATTGTAGATGAGCTCTGATCCCATCGGATACTCACACCCATTTGCTCCAACACTCCACGCAATGGTACATAATTCACATTATTTATGGTTACTGGTTTTTTAGATAAGTCTGCTGCCTTCCCATCAATAATTATGGATATTCCCTCGTTCTCTGCATTTGCGATATGTACTCTGCTAACAGTCAGGCCGAAAATAAAAAACGAAATATATAACAGTTTCCTTAAACAATTCCTTCGCAACTTAATACCCTCCATTATTAAATGTTTACCCTCAGTAAGTAATATAAAGGAAACTTAGTTACATAGATGCATAAATAATCACTATATAAACCTGAATGTGATAGCAATTTCCCTGGCTTGTCTCACTGGAGCTTTCTTAACCATCACAAAAGCATAAACTGATACTCCCCCCTATTTTTAAACACAGCCCATAGAAGTGCATCTACGGGGAAAATAGGTACGGGCCTCCTACACCCGGAGCAGCTCGCGGATATCCTCCTCCGACAGCCGGGTGGTCTTGTTCTCACCAGCTTCGATGATCTCTTCAATGAGATCTTTTTTGCGTTGCTGCAGCTCCAGCATCTTCTCCTCGATGGAACCTTCGGTGATTAACCGAATCACCTGTACTACATTCCGTTGCCCCATCCGGTGCGCTCTTCCAATGGCTTGCTCTTCGACTGCCGGATTCCACCACAGATCGTACAGAATCACCGTGTCCGCTCCAGTCAGATTCAGCCCTGTTCCTCCCGCCTTGAGCGAGATCAGGAACACTTCACCTTCACCTTCATTAAAAAGCTTGCACAACTCCACCCGCTCCTTACCCGGAGTGGAGCCGTCCAGATACAAGGGCTCCACTCCCGCTTCTTCCAGGCTATGCCGGATCAGCGCTAACATGCTGGAGAATTGCGAGAACACCAGCATTCTGCGGCCTGAATCGCGGCATTCCTTCACCGTCTCCAGTAATTGCTCCAGCTTGCCGGAGCCACCCGTATAATTCTCGATGAACAGCGAAGGATGACAGCAGATCTGCCGTAAGCGGGTGATGCCCGCCAGAATCTTTATCCTGCTTTTGTGGAAGCCTTCGGCTAATAAGTCCTGCTTGGTATCCTCCCGTAGCCTGGATAAATAAGCGAGATATACCTGCTTCTGCTCATCCAGCAGCTCCGTACGCAGTACAGTATCTATGCGGTCCGGCAGCTCCTCCAGAACTTCTTTTTTCAGCCGCCGCAGAATAAAAGGGGACACGATGCTGGCGATACGTCCGGCAGGCAGCTCCTTGAAGATCAATCGTCCGGTGAACAGCGCCGGGAAGACGGTGCTGAAAATAGCTTCCAGCTCATCCACCGAATTCTCAATCGGTGTGCCGGTCAAAGCAAATTTTCGTGCAGCCTGAATCGATTGTACTGCCTTGGCCGTCTGGGAGGCCGAATTCTTGATCGCCTGGGCTTCATCCAGAATTAACGCATGAAAGGTTATACCAGAATACAGATCAATATCCCTGCGGAGAAGAGGGTACGAGGTAATAATCACATCCGCTTCTTCTGCGGCCTTTCCCTCCAGCAGTCCACTGCGCTCCTCCTTCTGCCCTTCCGCCACCAGTACGTTGACTGCTGGTGCAAACCGGGCGAACTCATGGCTCCAGTTATAGGTTAAGGATGCCGGACACAGAATCAGCACCGGAGCTCTCCCCTGTACCTTGGACGGCATCTCAGCCAGCTCGGAGCAGATATAGGCGATACTCTGAATGGTTTTACCTAGTCCCATATCATCTGCAAGAATCCCGCCGAACCTGAATTTCGACAAGGTCTTCATCCATTGGAAGCCCTTGGCCTGGTAATCCCGGAGAACAGGCTTCAGCTCATCCGGCAGCTCGAACTCCATACGTTCCGGGTCCCGCAGCTGCTCCAGGAATTCCCGGAGGGACTTGCCCCACTTCGTATGCTTGAACCCGTCTCCCCGCTCGGGGAGTTGAAGAGCCTGAACGGAGGGCAGATGAATGCGGGAGCCTTTCACTTCCTTCTTGCTGAGATTGAGCCGCTCGGCAATCATGCCGAATTCGCTGAAGCGATCTCCTTCAAGTTGCAGAAAAGCCCCGCTGCGCAGGCGGATATATTTCTTTTTCTCCACAATCGCCTGCATGACCCGAACTGTCTCCTGTTCATCCAAGCCCTCCAGCCCAAACGAAATCTCCAGCCAATCCAAGCCTTCATTCAGATCCGCATTGACCTTCGGATAGACTTTACGCTCCAGAAGCAGCTCCTGGACAGCCGTGGAGATGAACAGTTCTGCATGATCCTCCAGAGCAGGCACCACCTGAAACAGTGTGTCGTAGATGGCCGGCTCACTTCGTGAAGCCCAGTACTGGCCCTCCCGCCTTAGCGGAGATTGATCCAGAACTGCAATGATTGTGTTTTCCTGCTGGAAATCACGGATCAGAATCTTGGACTTGTGCGCCGCTTCCCCCTGCTTCTCTTCCAGCGGATGAATCACGATGTCCTCATAATGAAATTCCAGCCGGATCATGATCGTCCCGTCTGCATAATCCAGATAGAGCTTAGCCTTTAGCTCAGGCTCCACAATTTGCTCATGTACGGACTGCTCGACACGGACCTCCCCAAGCTTCCTTAATACTGGCAGTACCTGCTGCATCACTGGCCCTATCTGTGCGGGAGCAACTGCAATCTCTCCTGTTGCCTTGAAATGCTGCTGGAGTAGTGCGATTATATGGAAGGTATCCCGGTCCAACTCATGGATCAGCCCATCCTTAATCAGCATTGAATAGTCTGGGAGCAGGGTGAAGGTATCTAGCTCGGAAGCGGACAGAATATATTCCTTCTTCTTCTTTTGTCCGATCGAGAATTCAAGCGGCGGAGGCTGGTCCGCGAGAACAGCACGCACCTCCGGTAGACGTACACCTCTTAGGGTCACATTGACTTTTGACAACAACGGCTTGAGCTTGTCCCAAGCCAGCGGAGCGACCGTCAGCGTTCTCTCGTCAGTCTCCGTCTGACTATAGTATGGATTCAAGCTGGATTTAACGAGTTTCTCGGATTTTTTTAGAAGGAGCATCACTTCAAGGAATTCCCGATCGGCCACGTTCATCTGCTGCTGCTGCGCATCAAAGGTGAATTTCATGGTGAAATAAAAAGGCTTGCGTTGCTCCAGATGCTCCAGGAATTGGCCCAGCTTCGTCACGACATACCGGTGTTTATAGCCCACCCGCATTTCAAGCGTAAGGCCCTTGTGTTGGTAATCAGGCAAATTCAAGAAGAATTCAAACTGCAGTTGCTCCGCATCACCAAATAACACAGGCTCTTGCTCACGGTCTCTTGTCTGACCCAGCTGGGCTACTGAGGAGATTAAGAGATCCGTCTGTTGATAGTTGGACTTGCTTGCACGTTTAGAAGAAGTTACGGGCGCTGGAGATAGAGCCGGTGGTGCAACCGGAGATTGCGCGGCCCGCTGTACAGGCTTTCCTGCTTCGCCATTCACTCCTTCCTTAGCCTCAAGCAGCCTCAGCTTGTAGATTGCAATGAGTGTTGCTGCAACATGCTTACAACAGTCATAGTTCTCATAGGCGGGACAAGTACAGTAGACTTCAGCCACTCCGACGATATGATAATAAAAGTCGATCTTCACCCGATACGTTTTGCTTCCTTTTACCTGAGCCGTATAGCGGTTATTCTCCGCATCGAATACCAGTTTGGTTACCTGCCCCGAATTATAATAGGAACGCCCACGCTTATAAAAGGTATCCCCGCAGAAGTCCTTGATATCTTCTAATGTAAAATCCATCTTCATCCTCCTTTCAGAAAATGGGCAAACTTATCCGGCTCATGCCGAATGTCCTGTGCCAGCCATCCACAAAAACTCTTGGCATAGCTCCTCCCGGCTTCATCCAGATGTTGCAAACATGATAATAACCCTCAATCACTAGGCATCGCACCCGCCTTGCCATTATCATAACTCCAGGCCACTACCGTTGCGCTGTCCCGCCCAAGCTGTTCATGCACCCCCGTCAATATCTCCGCCACACATTCCTCCAGATCCTCTCTACCCGTAAAAGCTTCATACAGCCTACGCGGGTCTTCCAGCAGTCTTGCTCCGACTTCCAGCAGTCCGTCCGTGGTCATCACGATGATGTTGCGGCCCTGCCGCAGCTCGCGGATGCCGGAGGAATAACAGGCAACGGGCTGGGAGAAGGTGTTCACGAAGCCGATCCACTCATAGAAATTGCGCTGGTTCAATAGATATTGCCCTCGTGCCGCCAGCTCGGGATGCAGCAGATAGATTGAATTATCGCCCACCGAGAACCACCAGAGATAATTCTCCAGCCTTACGCAGATTAGGCATGCGGTCTCCCCTGTTACCTGCTGGCACTGTTGCAAAAATGACTCTGCCTGGAAAATAGACAGCAGGAAAGCCTCCAGTTCCCGAAAGGCCTGCTGAACAGGCAGCGCCAGAAGCCTGATGATTTCACCAGCTTTACCGTTGATCGTACGGACAAGCAGCTCAGCACTTTCCGCCGTATGGTGCGCATCCAATAGCATTGCGAACTCCCAACCGCCGTCCAGCTCGCTTAATACATAGACACCATCTTCATTCTTCTCGGCACCTGCCGCCGTGTTCCCGCCGTACCGGCCGATAACCATCCTGTTCAGTCTGGATGTTGCCGGATGATCCAGATACATCTCCCCGCTGCCCACCCAGCTGAACTTATGAACTTCATGCTCCATGCTGATCCCCCTGTCCCGGCTTACCCGGATTCTATGTTTCTACTATTATATACCGGCAAGTCCAGCCTTCACTTCACGCCATGGATGGAACAAGCCAGTTTATAAAAAGTTTAACTTCTATTTATCTTTCCCCTGCCTTCTTCCTCCTTTTATTTATCCCTGTGTTAATCCTTTCCCGTAAGATAGGAAACATCTTCTAGCGGCTGCTTTAAGCCGTCAATCGGATGATGAATGTTGGGAGGGAATGAAATGAAGAATTACCGTGCCTGTGCTGCTTTGGTACTAGGGATGATTATTGCCAGTCAGCACCTGGCGTTATCGGCATCTGCGGCACCAAGCAGCGTTACAGCAAACAAGACAGCGAACAATTCGCTGCAGGATCAGGCTAACGCTTTGTCGCAATTGCCTGCAGTGACTGTCCAGGCTGGAGTCAGCGTGAGGCTGACCGATGTGCAATTAGCCAAGGCCGATGGCGGCAACAGTCTGACTTATACCCTGATGTACAGCAATACCAGCAGCAGCACCTATAAGCTGATCAACGTTTTTTCCAAGATTACAACCCCAGCGGGAGCAACGATTAAGAGCAGCCCCATTCCTGAGGATAAAACCAAAGTGGCGGTTGCGCCCAAGGAGCAGCTAACCGTCACCTATTATGTGAACGTCAGCAAGACAGCTTCTACCCAAGGCCTCTCTATCTCGCTGTTCGGCTTCGACTTCAGCGGCTCAGAGTACCAGAAGAAGCTGGGCAGCTTCAAGGTCCCGGCCGCTTATACTCCTTATGTACAGCAGGGTCTTAGCAAGCAGATTACGGTTAGCAACCTTCCGGTTAGCCTGAAGCCCGAGAGCCTGCAAATCTTCAGCTTCAATAATAAAATCTATGCCAAGGTTGCTCTGAGCCTGACGAATCAAGGAGCCAAGGTACTCGCTGCACCCGGCCACCTGGTATTCCTTGAATCCTCCGGCGGTTCCGCGTTTGAGCTGACGCTTGACAGTACCAGCCGGGATTACAAGGTGCAGTCCGGTGAGAATAAGAAGATCTTTTATCTGGCGGAGCTCCCGGCTTACATACCGACTACGCGCATGTCGCTGCTTATCACTGGGGAGAATGCTGGGCTAAAAGCGGATCTGCCGGTAGTCTCCTTCCGTCTCCCGGAAGCAAGCTATCCAAGTCTTGAGGTGAATGCTTACGCGGTGAAGAAATTCGGCGTGAGCAGCAATACCATTGAGACCCAGCTGAAGCAGGCATCCGTATCCTCAACAGGCGAGAAGGCACTGTGGACACTTAAGCTGCGCATTAGGAATGCTGGCAACAAGGCGGTTACTCTGCCAGCCTATGAATTATCTGTAACCGCCAAGGAAGGCTACTCCTTCCCGGTCAACAGCAAAGCGCTGGCCAGCCTCACCTTGAAGCCGCTTGAGGAGAAGATCCTGCAATTCTCTGCCGAAGTGCCGCTGAATGTGAACCAGAGTACGCTGAAGCTCCAGATGGTGGAGCCGGCAGTAGAAGGCAAGACTATCTTCCCTACAGCTATGTACAAGATTCCCTATTCTTTAGAGATGACCAACTCCGTTGCTTCGGAGTACATCCTGGATAACAGCTTCGGAACCTTCGGTGCCGTACTCGAGTCAGTGCAGCGTATGCCTTGGACAACTGAAGATTTGCTTGTCGGCACGATTCGTATCCGTAATGTCAGAGATGCGGCAGTGACCCTCCCTGCTTTTACAGGAACTATCCAAGCAGGGCAGACCGCCTTGGACGCTCCGGTTCAAGTCGTCGCAGCCGCCTCCAGCCAGCAGCTAGCCGCAGGAGCAAGCGCTGTGTATTATGTGATCGGCAAGCTCCCTTATGAGCAATCTCTGGACCAGGTTCGTATCGGACTAAATAGCGGGACAGGCGACACCACTGAGCCTTTCCTCTCCCTCAAAACACAGCAAGTTGTTCCGGGTATGTCTGACGCTGGTGATAACGCCACCTTCAAGATCGATACTGCAGGCAAGCGGGCGGAGGTTAAAGAGCGCCGGACCCTCCTCTATCCCGGAGCAAGCCAGAACATTCTGTATACTGAGCTTGAGGTGAGCAGTCTTGAAGCCCGGAGGGCAGAGCTGTCCAGACTTGTGGCTTATTATAAGACACCGGACAATACCTATTATGAAGCAGAAGTCAGTCAATCTGCACTGGCGGCCGGGCCCAAGGGCAAGAGTCTGGTGAGTATATGGAGCAAGCTGCCTGCAAGCATCGATGCCTCGCAGCTGACGCTTTTCGCGGGAGAAGGAGTTAGCGAGAACAAGCTGACAGCGCCGGACGGAACGCCAACCGCCTATATTAATCCTAAGGCACTCACCCTTCATATTCAGACTCCGGCTGCACTAGTCACTCTGGGTAGCGGAGTGCCCTTGTTCCCTTATACATTTACGGTTACTCAGGCCACAGGTGCTGTGTCTGAGGGCCAGGATACGCTGAGTGTCAATCTGACGTATACGCTTGCTAAGGACAACCAGTATGATATGGGCACTAATGCGCATAAGCTGGTCGTGCAGCTTACCGATCCTCTCGGCCAGACTCAGGAGAGAACGCTGGTGCCCGGAACTGATTTGGTGACAGGGAAATTCCTGACCTATTCTATGACCCTTACAAGCAATGCCTATAAAACGCTCCGTAGCGGCAAATTCCTCGTCACTCTCTATGACGAGTTCCAGGGAGAGCGGATTCTCTTGGGCAGCCAGAGCTACAGTCTGACCTACACCCCTGCGGCCAAAGCCCCTGAGACCATCACTGCCCCGAAAAACGCGGCAAATCCAGATCCCGGAGGATCGCTATGAACGTCAAAAAAACCTTAGGGCTGTCAGCCGCAGTCATTGTCACTGCTGGAATTGTTGTGTATAGCTTATGGCCGGATAAGAGCACGCAGGACAGTCCTCCTGCTGCTCAGACTACTGTAGTGACCAAGGACGATATATCTGTCACCGTCAAAGGCTCCGGCACCGTGAAGGCTACGAATACTACGATCGTATATGCCAGGGACACAGGAAATGTAGCCAAGGTTCTCGTTAAGGAGAATGAACAAGTCAAGAAGGGTCAGATCCTTCTGACTTATGAGGGAGCCAATGTAGCCAGTAACGTAAGAATCCAGCAGAATACGCTCAAGCAATCGCAGAATGACCTGCTGGAGAAACAAGACCAGTACAAGAAGCTAATCATGGATAGTGCTGCCTTAACCGATATTGATGCGGCGAAGCTGGCCATCGAGAGAACCAAGGATAGCATTACAGCCACATTAACCGAGCTTGAAGCACTGAAGAAGGATCATATCCCGCCCGCTTCCCTAACAGCGCCGATGGATGGAACGGTGACCAAGATCAGCGCCTCCTCAGGGGGGATGGTGACTAAAGGTGCCGAGGTCTTCTCCATAACGGACTACAAGAATCTGAGCACTACGATTAAAATTGACGAACTGGATATCCCCAAGATTAAGCCGGGGATGTCCGCAGCCATTAAGATGGACGCGCTGCCCGCTAAGGTCTACCCGGCCAAGGTCACGCGGATTGCGGATGAAGGAACGGTGACTAACGGAGTCTCCGTCTTTGAAGTGACCCTTCTGCTCACGGACTCCACCGGAGCCAGAGCCGGTATGTCAGCACAAGGAGTCGTTACTATTGAACAGAAGAACCAGGTTCTGCTGCTTCCCGTCGAGTCTGTAACCCAAAAGGATAACAAGTATTATGTTCAAGTGCAGGACTCCGTTCCGGAGCAGACCCCTTCGCCCAAGGGCAGCTCCGCCGCAGGAAGCCCTGCCACACCTCCGCCCGTTCAGCTGAAGCCTGTCACTGTAGGTGTGCATGATGAGAGCCGGATCGAAATTGTCAGTGGTCTGCGCGAAGGGGAACAGGTCATTGTCCCGACCATTATTGCTGTCAGTACGCCTGCTCCCGCAGCTCCGGGTATGTTCGATATGGGCGGTGACGAGGGCGGCTTTGACGGCAGCGATGGCGGCGGTGCCGGAGGAGGGCCACAATGAATACAGAGCCCCTGATCCGGATTGAGCATATGGTCCACGGATACATGATGGCTAAGGAACAGATGACGGTGCTGAAGGATATCTCTTTTGAGATCCATCATGGCGAATTTGTTGCCATTATCGGCCCGTCCGGATCTGGAAAATCCACCTTGATGAACATGATCGGCTGCCTGGATATCCCGAATGAAGGGAGCTATTCTCTGGATGGACAGGATGTCCGCAGATTATCCGATAACTGGCTGGCCCGAATACGCAATGAGAAAATAGGATTCATCTTCCAGAACTTCAACCTGCTTCCTAAGTTATCTGCTGTCCAGAATGTCGAACTGCCCTTAGTCTACCGGGGCTTGTCACAACGGGAGCGAAGAACGCTGGCCGCTGCCGCCCTGGAGAAGGTCGGCCTGCAAGAGAGGATGCACCACCGTCCGAGCGAGCTGTCCGGGGGGCAGCAGCAGCGGGTTGCCATCGCCAGAGCACTTGCCGGCAATCCTCCCATTCTACTGGCAGATGAGCCTACCGGCGCACTCGATTCCAAGACCGGAGAAGAGGTCATGTACATGATCAAAAAACTGAATGAACAGGGACATACCATTATTGTCATCACACATGACCTGGGCATTGCGGAACAAGCGAAGCGGGTCATCCGGATTCAGGATGGCCACCTCGTCGAAGATCGGAGAAATGACCAATGATTCTTGCTCAGAGTATCCGAATGGCGGTAATGAGTATCGTCGGCAATAAGGTCCGTTCCTTCCTCACCATGCTGGGCATTGTCATCGGAGTATCCTCGGTCATTCTGCTGGTCTCGGTGGGGCAGGGAGTTACGGGTCAGATCACCAGCCAATTCAGTGACCTTGGCACGAATCAGCTGACGGTCATGATTACCGGACGGGGGGCAGTCACTTCCCTCACGGCTGAGGAGGTTGCCGCATTCAGCCGGGTTCCCGGTGTGGATCAGGTATCGCCTACGATCAGCAGCAATGTAACCGCCAAATATCGTAACGTTCATACTAATGTCTCACTTGAAGGCATCACAGCAAGCTATGAGAAGGTACAGAACTTTCATGTGCAGTCCGGCCGCTTCCTGCTCGATATCGACAATGAATACCGGCAGAAGGCCGCCCTGATCGGAACCGAGACGGCGAAGAAGCTGTTTGGCGCTGACAACCCTGTGGGCCGTGAGATCCAACTGAACGGTACCTCCTTCCAGATTGTAGGCTTGCTCCAGGCGAAGGGAACCTCACTCAGCGGATCCAACGATAAGAAGATTCTCATCCCCTTATCCACCTCCGAGCGGCTGCTTCAGAGCAAGGGAATTCAGACTTTTACCGTCACTGCCTTGAGCGACAAGGATGTAGCGTCTGTGAAGACAGCTATCGGACAGATTCTGGACCGCAAGTTCCTCCGTGCCAAGGATGCCTACAGTGTGTTCGATTCCAAACAGATGCTGGATACGCTGAAGAAAACCTCCGGCACCCTATCCCTTGCCCTCGCTGGAATCGCCGGAATCTCGCTGTTCGTTGGCGGAATCGGCATTATGAACATTATGATTATTTCAGTGAACGAACGCACCCGGGAGATCGGCATACGCAAAGCCATCGGCGCCAAAAAAATAGATATTCTGCTGCAATTCATCATTGAGTCGATGGTGCTCAGCACGATGGGCGGAATCCTCGGAATCGGAGCAGGATTAGGCCTAACTTGGCTGGTCGGCCAGTTGACCGCCCTTCAGGTTGGCTATGCCTGGAACATGGTGAACATTTCATTCCTCTTCTCGCTCTTTATCGGTGTGTTCTTCGGCATCCTACCCGCCAGCAAAGCGGCGAGACTCCGGCCGATTCAAGCTCTGCGTACCGATTAGCCGTGCTGCAGCAAGGATGTTATGATGGAAGAAAAGATACGATAAAATGTCTGCGGGAAGGAACCGGGTATGACCATTAAGCGGCGCTTATTCATCTCTAATATCCTGATGATTGTAATCCCCGTATGTATTTCCTTGTTCATTGCTTTTGTTAGCGTGTCCCTCCTGTTCAAGGTATCGAAGCATGATAAGCAGAGCCCGTTCTATACCGGATATGATGATCTGATTCAGTTGTCTGCCGGGCTGCTGAAGAACGGGGAGAAGCAGGAACAGGCTGAACTCCGCCGCCAGATCGAAGAGATATTGAAGCCGGAGGACATGAGTCTGGCCGTTTACGATTCCTCGACAAGGCTGATCAGCTTCAATTTTAAGGAGACCCCGGAGACAGAGAAGCTGCTGCAGATCGTCAGCGCCATGGATGGACAAGGTTTCGCTTCTACCTCGAACAAGGAGGTCTATGCTGAACAGATCCGGGTTAAGGGCAGCACTTATACTGTCACCATTATCGGCAGGACCTCGGACTATACAGACGGACAAGTCACTCCTGCGATGGTTACCTTTCTGATTCTGATCACGCTGGGGATCATCTCTGCGGTATTTATAACGAATCAATTTCTTACCCGGTTTGTATTCAAGCGGATCAAGCAGCCTCTGGATACGCTGGCAGACGGGGTTCATCAGATCCGGGACGGCAATCTGGATGTTAGAATCCACTACGGGAACAAGGACGAATTCGCTCCTGTCTGTGAGGATTTCAATGACATGGCTATCCGCCTCAAGGAATCCCAGCGCCTGCTCCAGAGGCAGGAGGAGAGCCGCAAGGAGCTGCTTGCCGGGATATCGCATGACCTCCGTTCCCCGCTGACCTCTGTCCGTGCGTATTCGGAGGGGCTGCTGGATGGGGTGGCCACAACCCCTGAATCCCAGAAGAAATATATCACCATGATCAAGACCAAGGCGGAGGATATTGACCGGATGGTCGGCAAAATTTTTCTTTTCTCCAAAATGGATCTGGGCGATTATCCCTATGAACCAGAGGTGCTGGAGATCAATCAGGAGCTCCTCTCCTTAATCAAGGTCACTGCCGAAGAATACAGGGAGAAGGGCCTGGACGTAGTCATTTCCGCACTGGCTCCCGATGTGCATATCTTTGCCGATCCGGCGCAGCTCAGCAGCATGGTCTTCAATATTCTGGAGAACAGCTGGAAATACAAGCTCAAGGAGCGTGTCCAGGTATCCATCAGTACCGAAGTACAGGGAAGCGATGTGTTCATCTACCTGGAGGATAACGGACCCGGCGTACCGGAGAACGCGCTGGACAAGCTGTTTGATGTGTTCTACCGCAGTGATCCTTCGCGCAATAATCCGACTAAGGGCAGCGGCTTGGGGCTGGCAATCACAGCCAAAGCCGTCAGCCGGATGGGCGGAAGTATTCAGGCACAGCCTTCCCCCGCAGGGGGTCTGTGCATCATTATCACACTGCCAGTGCTGGATAAAGGGGCTTTGCTATGACCAAAGTGTTAATCATTGAAGATGATAGTGCAATTGCAGCGATCGAGCGGGATTATCTGGAAATTAATGATTTCACGGTAGAGGTTGCCGAGGATGGAATCACCGGGCTTGAACTGGCGCTCTCGGGACAATTCCAGCTTATTCTGCTCGATCTGATGCTGCCTGGGGAAGACGGTTTCTCAGTGTGCCGCAAGCTGCGGAGCCAGCTCGACATTCCTATCCTTATGGTCACGGCCAAGCAGGAGGACATCGACAAGATCCGGGGCCTGGGGCTTGGGGCCGATGATTATATCGTCAAGCCTTTTTCGCCAGGTGAACTAGTGGCCCGGGTCAAATCCAATCTGGCTCAGTATGCTCGTCTTAAGGGCATGAGCGGTAGCAGCGCAGAGAGCAACCGGATCGAAAGCGGTCCGTTCATCATTCATACCTTATCCCACAGAGCCTATTTGCACGGCCGGGAGCTTGAGCTGAAGAAGAAGGAATTCGACCTGCTGCACTTCCTGATTGTCAATGCGGATATCGTCTTCAGCAGGGATTCCCTGTATGAACGGATCTGGGGCTTCGATGCCATGGGCGATAACGCTACCGTAGCTGTCCATATCAACAGGCTGCGCGACAAGATCGAGCAGGACCCCGGCAACCCGCGATATATCCAGACTGTGTGGGGAGCGGGATATCGGTTTCAGGTGTAAAGTCCGCAAGGCCAACATTACCTGGGCAGTAGTAGCTGCTATGATACAAGACTCCTGGAGACATCCAATAGCCCCCAGACCGTCCATACGGTCTGAGGGCTATTAATTGTCTTACCTATTCAGATCAGCTTACACTGCCGGCTCTCTCCATATACTCTATCTTCTCCCGGCTGATCCTATAGAGCCTGGCGTCCGGCCCCGGATTCAGACTGTCGCTTGCGGACAGGAATCCTCTATCCGTGTCCCGCAGAATATACACTCCGTTCAGAAGCTCTCCCCCAACCAGCTTAATGTTCATCCTCGAAGCCTGGTAATAGTTCTCTGCATACCAGTTGTAAAGTGGCCGCATCAGCAGCTTGCCGATTACGAAATAGAGAGCAGTCATAATCAGCAATAGCACGTACACCACCGCCCGGTCCTGTCCATAGACGAAATAGAGTATATCGAACTGATTCGTCATGTTAAGATTATACGTGACAATCAGCCTGCTCATCAGCAGCATACCAAACAGCAGGTAGAAGCTTATGCCAAGCACAACATGGATCAGCAAGATCCAAGGCTGGTATGGGGAGAGGCGCTTGCGCATACCGGAGGTCATAAAATACGTAACGAGCAATCCCGCAGCAACCAGCGAAATCAGCAGCGGATTGCTCAGAGGATGAAGTACATACAATAGCAAGCTGTTAATCCCGGCAAAAATTAGAATATCCGCAAGTATGGATTTGGTCCGTTCCCTGCGGCTGCCCGCCGGAAGCTGAACAGCGGAGTCGCCCAGCAGGAAGTCGACAGCCCATACGATCAGGAGCAGAACACTGAACCAGAACAGCGTAGTAGAGAACGGAATAAGATTAAAATACTGCAAGAGTGATGCACCATCCTTATTTTTCCTTTATAGTATCATTTCCACTGATCTTCCCGCCGTAACATTCATCTCCTACATTATTATAATATTTGTAATTGCTTTCTAACTGTAATGCTGCAAGAATAGATACACTTACATTCTGACACAGACTTACCATCCATACTTACACTTCGACTATCTCTGAGGGGGCACCACCTATGCTGTTGCTGGAATCATGCGCTATTGCTGTACTGCTGTCTTTTTCATATAGAATCTTCGAGGGGATACTCCGGGTTATCTCTAAACAGCAAGCGCGGTTTACGATTTATTATTGGGGAGCCGCGATGATTGCTGGGAGCGTTCTCTGGAGCAACAGTTATACTTTTGGCGCCCCGCAGCAAGTAATGAGAGTGCTCCCGCTGTTCCTTATTATTCTGCTTGTGAACCTGATCATCTCCAGATCCTCCGGCTATAATCCTGCGGGAACTTATAATACGGTCAACTTCGTGCTGTGCTTCCCTGTCTTTGAAGAGATCGCCTTCAGAGGACTTATACTGCCCATCCTTGCGCGCCATCCGGTACTCGGTCAGCTGCATTCCACTTCGATCATTGATGTCAGCGGCGCTATTCTCCTTACCGCTTTCCTGTTCGCCGTGTCCCATTTGCAGTATTACAAGCTGAACCGCGAGAGCGTCAGATTCATGCTGTTTGCTTTTAGCGGAGGGATCTTCTTCGGGCTGTGCGCGCAGGTTACGGAGTCGCTCTTGCTGACGATTCCGCTGCATATTGCTTTTAACGGATCGGCCGTGTGGTATGCCCGGGCTTCCGCAAGCAAGCACCTTCAGGCCTGAGGTATTTCTATATGTATATATGAAAAAAGAGCCACAGCTCCTCTACAGGGCCAGCGCCTCTTCCGTAATCTGCCTGATATCAATCGGAGACAGCGTCTCCTCGTTCACCATGTCCGGCAGAATCTCTGCCAGGAAGTAATCCACGCACTTGAGGTCAATATGCTTGATCTTAATCAGCGCATTGCGGTACATCACCACGAACTCCTTCTCCGTGTTCCCTCTTTGCAGCTCGGCGAAGGCCTCATACACCTGATCCATCTTATCCGCAACCTCCAGAATCAAGCCTTCTAGCGACTCGTCCTTGCCTTCGCGCAGCTGCTGGTAGAAGATGCTTTTGAATTCGTCCGGGATATGCTCCTTGATGAAGTTGTCGATCATGCCCTCCTCCACCTGCTGGATCAATGATCTGAGCTGGAGCGAGGAGTGCTTCACCGGCGTTTTGATATCCCCGATAAAAATCTCTCCGTAATCATGGCTGCTCGTGATCTCGTACAGCTTCTTCCAGTCGATCACCGCGCCGTGCTTCTCTTCAATATCCGCCAGCGTCTTCGCGTATTGCACGACCTTCCAGGAATGGGCCGCAACGCTATGCTCCTCGAATTTGAATTTGCCCGGACAGCGGATAATGCGCTCCAGCTCATTCAGTGAGCGAAAATACTTGTGAATTCCCATGGCTAGTCCTCCCGTATGTTAGTTAGGCTACGCTAGAGTTCAGTCTAATCCTCCAGTGTTAACCCCGGATGAACCTCAGCACCCCATTGTGTAAAATCCGCACGGCTGCGCGCATCTAACGTTTTTGCCCGGCCTCTCCCCGTCCTATTGCGGTCCCCATCCCCGACTAAGGTCGGGAACAAAGAACAGTCTGCAGGCCGTTTTGCCAGAGAGGATAAATTCGTACAATACATACATAGACAACGCAGTGAACACGCCGCGAACCGGCGATCACCATATAAGAGAGGAAGATATGACTATGACAAAAAAATTAACCCGTTCCTTAACAGACAAGAAACTCACCGGTTTATGCGGAGGACTGGCCCGCTATTTCAAAGTTGATGCAACCCTTGTAAGATTGATTGTTGCTATCGCTACGATATTCAGCTTCGGCACTGTAGTCTTTCTGTATATTATCGGCAGCCTAATTGTTCCTCAGGAATCCTACGGCGGATTCGATGACGGCTTCAACTACTAATTCCTTCTATTAAATACTTGCGTCATACCTTAACCAACCCACATAAAAAGGAGATCATTATTATGAGTATATTCCAAAGAATCACCACGTTAACGAAGGCTGCCATTCACGAAGGGCTGAACAAGCTGGAAGATCCGATCCTGCTAACCGGTCAATACCTTCGGGATCTGGAGGACAAGATCGCTAATGCCGAAGGCAAACAGCGTGAACTCAAGGCAGCAGCCAGTGTGCTTGAGCGCCGGATTTACGAATACAAGGTGCTTGCAGAGCGCAGTGAAGCGGAAGCAGTCCAGTTCATGAGCGAGGGCAATGAACCTGCTG
The DNA here is from genome assembly GCF_038000365.1 of Paenibacillus sp. FSL R7-0333. Classification (NCBI taxonomy): domain Bacteria; kingdom Bacillati; phylum Bacillota; class Bacilli; order Caryophanales; family Paenibacillaceae; genus Paenibacillus; species Paenibacillus sp. FSL R7-0333. The sequence goes on along the minus strand of NZ_JBBOBZ010000001.1, from coordinate 1,350,692 downwards.
CCCGCCTGGCGGTAATGGCTAAGCTCCGCTACACGGAGAGCGGACAGGAATGCACCGCCGGACTTCAAGAGACACAGGCAGCACTTTCCTCGCTGGAGGTACAGCTTGCCGGTGTTAAGGAAGAACATACGCGCCTCAAAGCCAAAAGAGCCGAGCTGGCTGAACGTGCCCGCAAAGCTGCGGAGATCAAGCAGTCTGCACTGGCCAGCGCATCATGCTTCCCGGCCGGATACGGCGGTCAGGTGCTGAACGCCGGTGCCGCAGCCCGCGGCTTCGAACGGATGGAAGACAAAATCGCCATGCAGGAAGCACTGGCCGAGCAATCCGGTCTGGCTGCAGCCGCAGCAGCTCCTGAATCCCCGCTGAACAGCGCGGTTGAAGCCGAGCTGGAGCGCCTCCGCAACCGCAAATAAGCTGACGGTCTATAGTCAGCAATAATAATAAGGATGCCTCCCCTTTCATCAGGGAGGCATCCTTTTGGTGCAATGAACTTTGTTCCAAATAGGGCTAGACAAGTTAGCCTATGCAAGTACAACAGCAAAAGCTTCATAAGGCCGTAATTGCAGCTGCTTGAAGTCCACATCATCTCTGGAGTAGTTGCCGATAATGAATCCGGCGTGACCCAGCTCCGGCAATTCCAGTGTGATGGGCTCCCCGCTGAAGTTGGCCGTTACCAGCCAGGTCTGTCCTTCATAGCGGCGGAAGTACATGAACACTTGATCCGGCACGCCGGTCACCAGTTCGAAATCGCCCCATACCACAATCGGGTTGTTCTTCCGCAGTTCAATCAGCTTACGGTAGCAATGGAACACCGAATCCGGGTCCTTCAGATTCGCCTCCATATTAATTTCCTTATAATTCGGATGTACAGGCAGCCATGGCTCTCCGGTTGTAAATCCTCCGTTACGGGTAGCATCCCACTGCATCGGAGTCCGGGCGTTATCTCTCCCCTTCGCATTAATGGAATGAATGATAGCTTCCTTGGCGTAGCCTTGCCCGATCCGTTCATGATACATATTGATGGCCTCAATATCCTGCGCTTCGCTGATATCCTGAATCGGATAATTGGTCATTCCGAGCTCCTCGCCCTGATAAATGTAAGGCGTACCCTTCATCAGGTGAAGGAGTATGGCGAACATTTTGGCGCTCTGCACACGGTACTGCTTATCGTTGCCCCAGCGCGATACAATTCTCGGCAAATCATGATTGTTCCAGAACAGGCTGTTCCAGCCCTCGTTCCCCAGCTCGGTCTGCCATTTCGCCAGCACCTGCTTCAATTCGCTTACATCCAGGGGCTTCAGATCCCACTTCTCTCCCCCGGCCTGCTGATCCAGACCGATGTGCTCGAACTGGAATACCATCGACAGCTCCTTGCGGTCCGGGTTGGAATAGAGCTTGGCTACATCCGGCGTCGCCCCCCAGGTCTCTCCCACCGTCAGAACATCATGCGCTCCGAAGGTCTCCCGGTTCATCTCCTGCAGATATTCATGCAGCTTCGGACCATTCCCTGTAATCTCCTGATCGGGAATTTTGCCGACCAGATCAATGACATCCATGCGGAATCCGCCGACACCCTTATCCAGCCAGAAATTCATCATGTCCCATACCTCTTGACGGACCTTGGGGTTCTCCCAGTTCAGATCCGGCTGTCTGCGGCTGAACAAATGCAGAAAGTACTGGCCGCTGGCTTCGTCAAGCTCCCAGGCCGACCCGCTGAAGGTTGAACGCAGGGCATTGGGAACCCCGCCGTTGACCGGATCACGCCAGATATAATAGTCACGGTACGGGTTATCCCTTCCTTTGCGGGCTTCAATGAACCATGGGTGCTCGTCCGAGGTATGGTTAACGACCAGGTCCATAATAATCCGGATATTGCGCTGCTTGGCCTGCTCGATTAATTCATCCATGTCATCCATGGTTCCGAATTCGGTCATAATATCCTGGTAATCGCTGATATCATAGCCGTTATCGTCATTGGGTGATTTGTATACGGGACTAAGCCAGATTGCGGTAATGCCAAGCTGCTCCAGATAGTCCAGCCTGCTAATAATCCCCCGGAGATCGCCGATTCCATCGCCGTCGCTGTCCTGAAAGCTTCGGGGATAGATCTGATATATTACAGCTGTCTGCCACCATTTCGTATTGTTCAAGCCAATCACTCCTGTAAGCTAAATTTAACTACAACCATCGACCAGATGCGCAGGGACGGCAAAGTGAATCTGGCCGCAAGTCCTTGCCCGCGAGGAACCACCTCATAATCCAGGACAATCACTTCCTGGGCCTCATCATCCGGGCTGGCCGTGTAAATGCATTCAATCGGCTGTTCGATCAGCAGTGTGCACACCACATCATTTTGAGCTTCAGGCCGCTGTTGCTTGCCATGCTCCCAATAATCATCTTCAAGCCCGGCAAGATTAATCAGCTGCAGGATCTGATAGCCCGGCTTGCGCTTAATGATCGTCCAGACAGAGTCAATATCTCCGTTCGGGGCAAATGGCACCTTGCCTTCGAAGGTAATCTCGGTGTTCACCCCGGCGGTATAGGTATAAGACACATCTTCCAGCTCTGCATCCTGGATCAGCACACCAAAACGCACGATGAAATCATAGTAGCGTCTGACCTCGACGGCAAATTCAGGCCGCATCACTGCATAATCGGGATAGTAGGGCATAGTCAGCATTCCATGATCCTCACCCAGCAAAAGGTGATATCCCCCGCTAGCGAATATGGAGGCCATCGTCAGCAGCGCCCCGTTCTCAGCCCATTCCTTGTCATGTCCAGCTTCCGGGTAGAAGGAGGGCAGATAGGCGGAGAGGATCACCGGCTTGTGAGGGTCGAGTGAACGCGCATGATCAATCAGTCCTTTAAGCTCACGCAACCGGACTACCGGCGGCCACACTTCAATATATAGCGCCTCCTGATCCGCCGGGGCCGTCTTGTGTATAGGATAATTACCCACATTATTGAAAATAACCCCGGCCTCTGCCTTGATTTCCTTCACGGCCGCCTGGGTCCGGTTAATCAGAGCCGGATAACATTCCGCCAAATCGACCAGCTCTTCTTTTCCTGCGATCCGGCGCACGGCTTTCTTCGGAAAGCCGTATTGATCCATATGAATTCCGTCGAATCCGGCATGTACGGCCTGACGGAACTGTTCAACAATATGATCGGTCCAAGGAGAATCCGGCGTAATATCCATAATATAGAATAGATCTATTAATTGAAACGGATCTCCCTGGCGATTATACAGTCCCCATTCCGGGCGTGCCTGCAAGAAGTCCTTAAGACTTGCATATACCGCTCCATAGGCCATGGCAGCCATCCCTTTATCGTGTACGGCTGCGATCTTTTCACGAACCACCTTATAGGACATCGTCCGGCCCATCGGATCAATAAATTCATCCTCTTTCGGAACCAGATCATCATGCCTGTACATCCAGTCATAGAACTGTATGACATTCAAGTGGAATTTGTTCATGCTGTCAACGTCACGGGTGTCTCCGGATTCTTCACTCCGGAAATCGCTTAGAAATCCATACCGTGGCGCCCGGCCCCAATGATCGGCAATATCGTAGGAGGTATAGGCGGTTGACACTACAGCTTCATTGCACAGAACTGTAGCCTTGACCCCGTACCCCGCCCACTCTGTAGCTTCAGTGAACAAGGGGACGGGCACTCTTTGTCTCAAGCCTGGTTCCGTACGGATGCTAAGTCTTGCTTCCGCAACCTGCTGCTCCAGCTTGTAGAAGCTGACCACCAGCTGCAGAACCGCTTCCTGCTCGGTCTCTACTTCAATGATTATATTGCCTGATTGGCCGGTCTTGTACTGGGCCTGATCCGGATATATATCTATATGTGTCAATACTCTATGGTCCATATGAATTCTCCAATCCTTGTAGATTGAGCTTGTTTACTTCCGCTTATTTCTTGCCGTTTTCCGCCAGCCAGGCATCCAGCTGCTTTTGCGCCTCCGCGATGACTTTGTCTGCTCCAGCCGCTTTTTGTTTTTCCAGCATTTTAGGAAGAGACTCTTCCGGATCGAGCTGGCCGGATTTCAGGCCGTCAACAAAGGCTTTGTTGGCGTTGTCGATCGAGATCAATTCATTTTTCACCGGCTCCGCATCGAAGACAAATCCAAAGATCCGTGAAGGATTAGAAGACACCTGTTCGTTGAACTTCTCGTAGTTCTGGTATTTATTCGGATCTTCGCCTACACGGGTATAGTTGAGCATTTGATTGCCAAGCTGCCACATAATATCGTGATAGTAGCCGACATTATCTGTAGTTTTGCCTTCCGGCAGCGCAACTTGTCCGTCTTTGAGTACATAATGGGTTCCTTCAATCCCGAAGTTGAAGAGGGTCAGCAATTCCTTGTCCTTATAGAACAGGTTGAGCAGCATCATGGCACGTTCCGGATCTTGGGAGCTTTTTGAAATCGCATACATGGTTGCTGTCATCTTGCCTGTCTGCAAACGGTCAATATTAAGCGGAACCTGCAGCATCTCACGGCCTGCTTTAATCGAACCATTCGGGGATACGGCTGCTGTGCCGATCTCCATATCCGCGATAATATCCATATCAGAGACAAAGGCGAAGCCTTTACCCGCTTGAATCTTCTTCCAGGCGTCCAGACCAGGTGTCAGTGCATCCTTGTTAATGTATCCTGCCTTGTACCACTTGTTGGTAAGCTTGGCAAGCTCCATATACCGCGGAGTCGTGTAGGAATTGATGACGGTATAATCATCTGCCGCTGTTCCCACGGTGTTAATCGCTGCAATACTCACAATAGAATCCAGATTCGTGGAGGAATAGTACGCTTCGAGAGGAAAGCTCGGTGCCACCAGAGGCGTAATCCCCGGTTCGTTCTCCTTGATGGTTTGAAGCATGGGCTCCAGATCCTCGACTTTACCAGACTTCAGTGCAGTCAGATCAAATTTATACTTGTCCACAAGCTCTTTGTTCAAATAGACCCCTTGTGCACCGCCCAGCTCCTGGTGGGTATGAATACCGTATAGCTTGCCGCCGCGTTTAGCCGGCCCGTGATAGTCCTTCTCCACAGCTTCGATGTCCGGGCCGTATTTAGCGAGCAGATCATCCAGCGGCAGCAAGCCCCCTTTGGTCACCTGCTGCTGGAACCCGAGCCAATCCGCTGTAAACAGCAGGTCCATTTTGTCGCCGGAAGCCATCATCAGGTTCGTTTTATCACTCCAGGCGCCCCAGTCGATGGGATTCAGCTTGACCGTCATATTCATGTCCGGGTAGGTCTTTGCCAGATACTCATTCATCGCATCCTGTACCCGCTGATTATCGTTTTGCGGCGCATCGGGGAATACCATGACCACTTCGTAAGGCTTCAATTCGGAGCTGCCCTCGCTTCCCGGCTGGACTGTGCCCCCCGGTGAATTCGCAGCATTATTCCCGCCGCAGCCGGTTACTAGGGCTGAAGTCAGCACAAGCGATGTCAATACAACAGAACTCTTTTTCAACCACTTCATAGATAATAGACCTCCCTGGAATACTTCTGTATTATTATTGCCTCATCATTCTGAACTTGCTTATACTAATCCGGTCATATACCGGGATCAGCCTTTCACAGCGCCTACGGTAAGGCCTTTGACGAAATACTTCTGCAGGAAAGGGAATACCAGCACCAGCGGTCCGATTGCAATCATCGCCATCGCCATCCGGATGGATTCAAGCGGCGTTGTGACCTGTGCGGTTGAACTGTAAGCCTTATTGGCAATCGTCTGCAGGAACGAAGCGTTCATTAAGGTTTTGGTCAAAAGATATTGCAGAGAGAACAGCTTCTCATTCTGGATGAAGACCAGGCTTGTAAACCAGTCGTTCCAGTAGGATACGGTGGTGAATAACCCGATGGTGGCCATTACAGGCAAGGACAGCGGCAGAATAATGCTGAAGTAGGTCCGGAATTCACCTGCACCATCGATCTGAGAGGAATCAATCAGGGAAGGCGGGATGCTGTTCGTGAAGAAGGTTCGCATGATGATCACGTTGAAGCCGCCGATTAGACCCGGAATGATAAGCGCCATCAGCGTATCCTGAACATGCAGGAACCGGGTGTAGACCAGATACCAGGGCAGCAAGCCGCCCGAGAACAGCATCGTGATCAGGATATAAAAGCTTAGAGCACCTCTGAGAGGAAACTCTTTCCGCGATAATGCATAGGCCATGGCCGAAGTCACAAACAGACTGACTACAACTCCAATCAGTGTTACCGAAGCAGAAACACCATAAGCCCGCAATATTTTTCCGGCATCTTCCAATAAATACTGATAAGCGACAAGGCTGAATTTGCCGGGCCAGAAGCTGTATCCATTCGCAGTTACCCAGTCCTCATCAGCAACCGAGATCATAAAGATAAGCCAGAACGGGATCAGGCAGGCAAGACTGAACAATGACAGGACAATAAGGATAAAGGGATTGGTTCGTTTTTTCTGCATGGTGTTCTCCTTCTAGAACAAAGCATTTTCTTTGCTGAATTTACGGACAGCCAGGTTGACGGTAATGACAAGTGTAAAGCCAACTACAGATTGCAGCAGCCCTGCCGAGGAGGCGAGTCCCGTATCCCCGGTAACCATTAACGCCCTGTATACATAGGTATCGATAACATCCGTTGTCTCCTTGATCATACCGGAGGCCATGGTTGCCTGATAGAACAGACCGAAGTCCGCGTTGAAGATCCGGCCGATCGCCAGCAGTGTCATGATGATGATGATCGGAGCGATCAGCGGAATCGTAATTTTCGTCATTTGCTTCCAGCGTGTGGCCCCGTCAATGACGGCCGCTTCATAATATTCAGAGTCTATCCCGACAATGGCTGCCAGATAGACGACGGCCGAGTAACCCACACCCTTCCAGGTGTTAACAAGGGTCAGGATATAAGGCCAATGCTCTGCTTCCGCATACCAGTTTCTAGGATCTATTCCGAAGGGCTCCAGAATGAATTTATTGATGAATCCCAGCTCCGGATTCAGAAATCCATACACGATATAGCCGACAATGACCATGGAAATGAAATTGGGCAGGATCACTGTGCTCTGAAAGAACTTGGAGGCAAACTTATTTTTGACCTCGTTAAGGAGAAGTGCCAGCATCACTGCGAGTATCGTATTGATGATCAGGAAGCTAAGGTTGTACAGCAAGGTATTCCTGATGATCAGCCAAGCGTCGTTCGAAGCAAACAGAAACTTGAAGTTGTCCAGTCCGATCCATTTGCTGCCCCAGATTCCTGCCGTATAATTCAGGTCCTTGAAGGCCAGGAAAATACCGAACATGGGCAGGTAGTTATTGATCAGCATCAGCAGCACACCGGGCAATGCCAGCACGACCAAGGCCCTGTACTTCCATATGCTTTTCCATTTTGAGCCAGGCCGCGAGCTGCCTGATGGTGCCGTTAGTGCTTTTTCCGAAGCCATAGTTCCACACCTTCTTATTGGGTTATGGCTTCATTATAAGGAGTTGCCTGCAGCTGCTCTGCCGTTTTTATAACCTTAATCTATTCGTTTTGTGACATTGCGGTATTCCTGGGGATTGACGTCGAACTGCTTGCGGAACATTTTGGTGAAATGGGAAAAATTGCTGTAGCCTACCTGCTGCGCGATCGCGCTGACCGGCATATCCGTGGTGTCCAGAAGCTCGCGTGTGCGGTCCATCTTCACCGAAATCAGGAAATCAATCAGGTTCTGGCCGGTCTCTTTCTTGAACAGCCTGGAGAGGTAAGCCGGGTTCAAGCCCACATAATCAGCGACACTGGCCCTGGATATCTCTTCCTCCACCTTCTGCTGGATGTAGCGGATGGACCGTTCAATCACACCGCCCTTCTCCTGCCGCTCAAATTCCGCTTCCATGACCGCCGATACAATTCCTTCCGCCCAATGCCTGTATTGAAGCAGTCCCCGTATCCGGGCGGTTGTCCAGTCTGGAAACAGAGCTATGCTTCCCGCATTGATTCCTCTGACCTGCAGGAAGTGATATATAATCTGCAGGGTATCCTGATGCAGGGCGTCCAGATGTCTTCCCTGAAAAGAAGGATTGGCTTCCAGCTTCGCTGTCAGATGATGAATGAACTGCACAGCGGACTCACGTTTGCCGTTCAGCATATAAGAGATCAGATCACCCAGCAGGATATCCTCCGAATTAGAATTGGCGGACAGCATCTGATCCTGTGGTAAGTATAAGAGCACGGATTGGGTCCGGGAGATATTATCACGCTCCATGGTCTTTAGACTTTCACACATTCCCGGCAGCTCCTGGATGGGTTTGAACGAACCGACATAGCAGGTTACGATGCTGTAGAACAACTCCTGGCAAGCTTGGATGAAACGTTTACCTATGGCCGTGAGCTGCTGAAGGCTAACCTTCTTAGCCGCAGGTCCTCCCTCCACACCTCCGGCATACAGCAGAATGAACAAAACCCCGCTCTTATCGGTGATGGCCTCCCCCGGATGTTCTTCTGTAAAACATTCCTCCGCCGCTTTCTTCACCGCATACTCCATGATTTCCTGATCACGCGGGCTGAGCGGTTTGGACCACTCCTCAATACTGATCAGAACCGGGAGCACCTGATCGTCAGGATTTAACCCTACCCCTGCACCCGCCAGCTCCCGGTCAAAGAAATCCCCAAACGACAGGATGCTGCGGGACAGCAAATCCTGCCAGAAGCGTTCTACACGCTTCGGCTTTTCCTGTTGCCACAGATTCAGATACTTATGATACATCTGGTTGTAGGACTCATACTCTTCCTTCTCACGGATGGCCGCCATCATCCCCGATACAGCTGACAACAGCTCCTCTGTGTCAACAGGCTTCAGCAAGTAATCAAAGCTCCCGAGGTTAACGGCTTTCTTGGCATAGGAGAATTCGGAATGACAGGTCAGAAATATCGATTCCGTCCAGGGAGAGTGCTCCCTCACCCAGCCAACCAGTGAAAGTCCGTCTTCATCCGGCATCTCAATATCGCAAATCAGCAATTCTATTCTGTGATCCTTCAGCAGCTCCCTGGCCTTGTCGGCCCTGTTCGCCGTCAAGACCTCTTCAATTCCATACGCCTTCCAGTCACAGCAGTAGAGCAGCCCCTCCACAGCGAATTGTTCATCATCTACAATCAATAATCGCATGGCTCATCGTTCTCCTTCTGTATATTCAATAGGCAGGCTAAGCCGCACACGGAATCCGGACGGCTGATTGCCGCTGAAGTGAATTTCAGCTCTCCCCTGATAGATCATAGCCAGTCTCTGTTTCACATTCCAGATCCCGATATGTCCTTCATCTGTGGCCGTGGTATAATCCGGTGCATTCAGCTCCTGCAGCTTCTCTGCACTGCTGCCTTTTCCATTATCCGAGATTTCAATGATCATGGTATCGGCCGCTTCTTCTGAGAGACCCGCCGAAATCTCCAGATGAAAGATCTCTGCCTTTAGACTTATGCCATGAAGCATGGCATTTTCTACAAAGGGCTGTACCAGCAAGGACGGTATGGAGGCGCGGCTAAGCGCTTCGGCTACGGTGATCTGGAACTCAAACGACTGCTGGTAGCGCATCTTTTGAATTTCCAGGTAATTGCGGAGATGTTCAAGCTCTTGGCCCAAAGTAATGCGGTTATCCTTGACCTGAAGCATAAAGCGGAAATACTGCACCAGATGCCGTACTGTCTTTTTGACCAATTCGAAACGCTTCAGATCGGCAAGCTGAAAAATAATATTGAGCGTATTCAAAAAGAAGTGCGGATTAATTTGCATTTGCAAATGCTTCATTTCTGCCTTTTGCGCATGAATCCGTTCCTCGTAGATATCAATTTTCAGATCTTGAATTTCCACAACCATGTTATTAAATGCCTGATTCAGCGCCTGAAACTCCACCAGGTTAGAATCGGGAAGCTTGGTTTCCATGGCGCCGTTGCGGATCCGGTGGATGCCGCTGAGCAAATCCAGAATCGGGCGGATGACCATACGGCGGAAATAATATAAGTAAACCAGTAAAATGAGCAAAATAATAAAGGGCAGCACATTAATAATCGTTTGGAAGGTATTGAGTCCCTGGAGCAGCTCGGAAGCAGGGATGACCACGGACAGATTGATTCCCAGTGCGGAGGACTGGCTGGACACCACAAACCACTTCAGCCCATCATGGGTAAAAGAAAAGGAAGAATTCAGATTCATCTTCTCACCCGGCAGCTTGAAGTCGTAGCCCATGGATGCCGAAGGACGGGTTAAGATATTCCCTTCATTATCCACAATCAGCACATCACCGCCCGATTGCAGGTTGAGATTGCCCAGCGGTGAGCGCATGGAGTCGATTCGGATCAGAGCGCCAATACAAGCGGTATTGTCCAGATTATTGCTGACGGTCCGGTTTAAATAGTAATCTCCGGCAATGTTAACGATTGTCCATTTGTACTGAAATGTTTCCAGATTATCTTCATTTTGAACCTTTGTCGTAATCCAATCCCTTATCTGGTCCATATATTCCTCTGTCGTTCCCAGTACATTGGATAGTGTCAAAGTATCATTAACGCCGGAGTACAGATAGAACATGTCCACGCTATGGTAGTAGGCCTGGTAGGCCTGATTTCTCTGCATAATCCCCATACGGGCAAAATAATAGTCGGACTCTGTCAGCCCCGGCTGATTCAATTGAAGAAAATTCACATCATGATCGACAATATCGACCAGATTAATCGTAATGTCATTCAGGCTGCTCTCCATCATCTTAAGATTGGAGTTGACCAGATTCTGATAGGATCGGGATACCTGATCGAGCACAATTCCCTTGGCATAATATCCCCCTGCAAAAAGAACGGAGAGCAGCGGTATCGTTATCGCAGCAGACAGCTGAATCAGTCTTGCGCCCAGCGAGTTTTTCCTGTTTTTCATAATGCCTCCTTTCTGCAACAGAACATAAGAAAGAGTCACCTCAGTGACCCTTATCCTATGACCTTATTTGCGGATTAATCAATTAAATGCTCTATGACCTGAGCGACTTCTGCCCGTGTTGCGCTGGATTCAGGTGCAAAGTTTCCATTCGCGTATCCATTCATCAGACCCGCTGACTTCACCTTCTGAACTGCTGACTGTGCCCAGGCAGAGATCTCTTCGCTGTCCCTAAAGGTTAGGTTTACCTCTTCGGTCTGCTTGATACTTCCATGGATGGCTGATGCTTTGGCAAGCATCACCGCCATCTCCTGACGGGTTATCGCTTCATCAGGTGCAAATCGCTTCCCGTTTCTTCCGTTCACCAGACCTGCCTGATAAGCAGCGGCAACATCACCGGCATACCAGCTATCCGCAGTTACATCCATAAATGGAGCCGGTCCTCCGGCTTTTAACCGAAGTGCCTTGACCATCAATGCAGCGAACTGTGCCCGGGTAATCTTCGCCGCTGGAACGAACGTATTCTCCGTCATTCCGTTGATGACATGCTTCGCGGTCAAGCGGCGGACAGCCTTATATGCCCAATGCTCCGCAGGTAAGTCAGCATACGTTTTGTCATAAGCAAACACGGTATAACGGCTAAAGTGACTAAGCTCAGCTGTAATCTCCTGTTCGGCCGTGTTGGCTCTGCTGCCGGTATATTCCCATTTCTTCAGTGGCTCACTGAAAGTGTAGATGCCCAGCAATTCATTCAGATCTTCTTGCTCCAGATCATCAACCTTTAAGGTAAGCTGCACCGGGCTTCTAAAGGAAACGAGCCTGGATAATCCTCCATCTGCCGTCGTTACTCCGAATTCAAATTCATAGGTCGATCCAGCGGGAACCCAAGGCTTCACAGCCGGAAGGAAAGCTGCCTGCGGCTCGATTCTGTTGAAGGTAATTTGAATTTGTGAATCGGCTGTTATTTTCCCTTTATTCTCTTCCAGAAGCTGAAGAATATGATCATGGGTGAAGTTCAGGCTGAAATGACTTCCTTGAAGCTGCAGCTTCTTCCCCTGCAGCCCTTCCGCAACAGAGACAGGAATCTGAATCCGGTTGTACTCATCCTCATTGACCGCAATTGTGATTGTCCCATCAATCGCCGGATTCAAATCCTTCGCCTGCAAAACAAGAACATCCCTTTCTGCTGCTGCCGAAGTAGGTGTAGGCGCAGGTGTGGCCGATACCGTCACTGTACCTATATCTGCCCCTCCGGGAGCAGGTGCAGGAGTTGCCTCTGCAGTCGGTGACGGACTTGGAAGGCCCGGTTCATCATCACTGAAGATCGGCTGAACCCATGCTGTCCTCGGCGCCTTGTCGATATAAATCATCGTCCAATACTGCATCGATGGCAGTTCAATCTGCAATTGTTCACCATTCCAAGTATAATTCAGCTCTTGTGACAGACCATGCCCGGCGTCAGGACTGGCGGCATAGACCTTCAGATCCGGTGCTTCCGTCTCGGTGATGCCGATATCGTAAGACACTTTCAAATGGTTGAGGACCGCTGGCTCATTGGCTGCATTTCTCCAGTTGTCATCATTATGAAGCAGATTGATCAGATGCAGTACATCATACCGCTCAAAGCCTGTATTAGCATCATTTTTTCTGACTGTTGTCCAGAGTGTATTCTCCGTTCCGTCTTTGCTTGTTGCCAGATTGCCGCCGTCCGCTTCCACGGACACAACAGCGGATGAATCGGCTTTGCTGCCGAACAGCAGGTTTTCATAGGCAGCATTGAATTTATAATACTCCTGCATGGATTCCTTGGTGGATTCCAGCATTTTTTTGCTGCGGTTCGGATAATATTCATGGGCTAGCATGTTCGGGCCTTCCGATTGCTTCTCGGCGGTTCCCAGCTCAATATGGGTTGCACCCATCGATGCCAGCCCGGCATCCATCAGCCGCACGGACGGCTCGTTGAAATAGCCAGCCGTTACCCCGCGCAGCCGGACGCTTCCGGCAATATCATCTGCTTCCATCTTCAATGTAACGGTATGGGCTCCCGCCTCCATGTATGGAATAATCACGTATCCGTCCCCGCTGTACTTCTCACTGCTCTCAGTGCCATCCAATCCAATCTTCAGACCATTGCCATGTTCATCCTTGGCGCGCACGCCGTCAATGTAGACCGAACGGGTGGTCATGCCGCCTGCATTGGAATAGGTGAAGATCAGACTCTGCTCCCCCGATTGAGGGATATTCACCGGATAGGTCACCTGCTCTCCGATTTCACCAAAGTTCAGCACGGTATCCTTGTAGAGAGAGAACGGTGACTCCGTATCCGTACTCTCGGCTTCATAGCTGCGGGTTACCGGGTCCGGATTACCGGATAATGCAACGTTCAGCTTATCCAGCCTGATTCCGCTGTCCTGCCCCTCCGGCATTTTGATGATTATGCGATTTATGCCTTCCTCCATTGGAATGCCGCTCATTGCCGCTTCTCCCCATTCCGAGTCAGCGGTTGGTGCAAAGCTTACAGGAGTGCCCGCGCCATTGTTAATATACACACTGCGGCTGACGGTCGCTGCCCCCGGGGCATTATTTTGATAGATCCAGCCGAGATCGTAGATGCCTGATTGCGCTGTATTCACTGTAAAAGTCAACCGGTCATTGACATTATTGAACTCGGAGGCATATCCGATGATAGGGACAACCCCGCCTGTTGTTTCAGCGCCGCCTGTACTGTATTCATACCCTCCGGCAATGATCCCGCCCACATTGATATATTGTCCGCTTGATTCCATTCGCAGCGTAACCTTATGGTATCCCTCCTGGACAGGGACAGATAATTCACGGGGCTGCATAGAGCCCTCCCAGCCGCCGGCTGTTTTAGCAAATGTGATATTCTGGGCCTGTGGAGCTGGTTCGCTATCCACCAGAACCGACATTACAGGATCATTATCGCCATGATACAGGACCGTAATCGTGTCCAGCGGATGTTCTGCATATACATCGTAGGTGACAGTCTGTCCTGCCTGCCCGAAATTGTCTGTCTTGCTCTGGCTGTAACTCAGGCTGCTAGTCTGCGGAACATCCGCATACAGTGCATAGTTTCTCTGTGTGCCGACCGTCATATACCGGAGCTTAATACCCAGGTCATTTGCAGACGCTCTTAGCGTTAGGGTATTATCGCCTGCGTTCAGATGAACCTTCTGCAGATTGCCAAGCTCCGAGAATTTATCCCATGTACCCGTGCCGGCAAACGAGACCTCTCCCTGAGGCACATCATTCACAAGCAGCTCACGTTTCACCTCCTGCCAATCCGAAGCGTAGCTGAATCCGAGCGGATATTCTCCTTCAGCAGGAACATTTACATGGAATTTCACATAATCGCCTGCGGTATCAAAATAATATACATTGCTGTACTGATCCACAATTACCGTATCCAGCTTGGCATCTGCCGCCTCATAGCGCTCATTGATCCCCTGCCCTTGGACCTCCAGGCCCGCCAGATTGAGCCACAGGCTATTTGTGTTCAGGGTAAGCTTAACGGAATTTTCACCTTCCTTTAACATTGCCGTTACTGTGGCTTGTGCTGTCGGGTTCCCCCACCCCGTATTGGCCTCAAAGGGAATTGCCGCTGCGGCAATCTCATCATTCACCATCAGCTTGCCTTCCGGAGAACCGGAGCTATTGCCCTGTCCATAATTCAGGACAAGCGTATACATTCCGTCTGCTGGCGCATTTACCGTAAACGTCACCGAATCAGTATCCTTGCGTCCAAAGTTGCCGACCCAGCCGTAAGCTTTGGCAATCCGTGATTGGTAATCCACGGTTACCGGAGCATCCTGGGCTTCCGTGCCTCGTGTCGGCAGACCTGTAGCCTCTTTGTAGTTCATATAACCGGCGATCACCATCGCCTTACCGCCATCCTTCTCCCGGGTATCTTCTACGACCTTCTGAATATCCCGGTAATTGTTGCGGTCCTGCCAAATCTCGCTGTAGTCGAAATCGGTTTTCGTACCCGGATCGGGTACTGCGCTGTATTCGGCATTGCCTCCCACCATATTAAACGTAACCTTGCTCTTTAAGGGGTTATTTGCGAGCAATGAGTCCTTGACGGAATGAATGAACCGGGCATAATCCAGGGAATAATAACGTTTATTGCTGTTATAGTCATACAGGAAATTGTTATCATTCGCTCCCCACTGGTCCAGGTGAATGCCGTCAAACCCGAATGTATTAATGGAACGGTCATACTGTCTGGTGATATAGTCCTGCCAGAACCTGCTTCCCGGGTCTTGCAGGAACAGGGAGGTCGTCTTCCCGTTCACATCGAAGGTATACCCGTTCTGGTCCTTCTGCGGATTGTTCGGATCGAGCTGAGCACTGTTATAGAGTCCCCACTCCGGACTGACGCCGAAGTCCTCATAGTTCTCACGCGCTGCATAATTCATCTGATAGGCCATAGCGGCCGAGCCGTATTTCTGTGCAGCCTCCACCTGCTGCTTAACGCTGAGCGGATACAGTGAACGTCCCAGCAGATCCGGATAGTGTGTATCCGCGTTAATGTCTTCATCAATGAAATTGCCGTCTGCATCTGTGACCGGCTGTCCATTGCTGTCGGTCTTGGAATACACCGAAACATCATGCCGCCACATCCAATCATAGAACTGGTAGGCATTAATGTAGTAGTCCCGGGACAATTCCCGGAGCTTGGAGTCACTCTCCTCCGCCGTCTCCTGCGGAAAATCAGCGACATATCCGTATCGTGGGAATTTCGTCCAATCGCTGGAAACATCGATTGCTGCGGTCACATACTCCGATGGCGCATCTCCCTCTATCCACGCTTTCGCCGTGTAGCCGCGGAAGTCCTCAGCCGGAGGCGTCCACCCCACGGTTAGCTTGTTGCTCCCTTCCTGCAATACCTTCAGCGCTTTGTCGCCTTCAGCAACCAGGGTATTCAACTGATAAATTTGCAGATGCAGCTGGCCGCTCCAATCCGCAGATTGATCCAGAGTCATAATCAGCTCTGCGGCTTCCCCCGGAGCGAATCGTGCCTTTGAGGGTACCATTTTTAGTATTTTGGGATTCGCCGTCCCCGTTGGCTCTGCCTGGGCCATTCCTCTGCCGCCATAGCCTGTTGTACAAATTTGAATCAGCAGTAATAAACAGAGACAGATCACAGCTTGTTTCTTAAACATACAGCATCTCCTTTATATCCATATTGTTGAGAATACATGTTGCTGAAAGACTGAATAAGGATGTTAGGTTTTGCGAAGGTATCGAAGGAATAATAGATTTCAAGGAGTCCTTTTTTTACGTAAACGTTTACTCAAATAGGCAAAGATCATCCCTTTATTAAGGCCTTTCCCTCCTCCTCCAAAAAATTCATGGTGTAAATTTATACGTTTACTTGAATGTAAGTTATGTATTTTTGTACCTACAATCCTATATTTCCATGACGTAAACGCTTACCATAAAAGTTATCTCGTTTATTTTTCCTTGTCAATGCTTATTTTACAGAAGGTTTAATTTCAGTTGACAAAGAAAAAGCAAGGACTTATATTTTCAGTAAGCGTTTACTGCTATAAACGACAGGTAGGAGAGTCCATGAATCCCACAATTAAAGATGTTGCCCAAAAGGCGAACGTATCCATTGCCACCGTCTCACGGGTTCTGCATAACTTAGGCGGATATTCAGATAAAACGAAGCAAAAGGTAGATCAGACCATCAAAGAGCTTAAATATCAGCCGAACGCTATCGCCCGCGGACTGATTAACAAGCGCACCCAAACCATCGGCGTATTATTTCCTGATGTGTCGAGCACCTTCTCCTCCGATCTGCTCCACGGAATCGGCGAATTCGTCCATGACCGCAATTACAGTGTGATAGTCTGTAATACCGATCAGGACGGCAAACGTACGCTGAAGTATTTGCAGCTTCTGCGCGAGAAGCAGGTTGACGGGATTATTTTTTCCAGTGAAGTGCTCAAGCAAGAGTACTATGACATGCTGGAGAGCATGAATGTTCCAGTGGTGCTGGTCTCTTCCCAAACGGATTATGCCAATGTCCCTTATGTGAAGGTCGATGATTATCAGGCGGCCTATGACGCTGTCCATTATCTGATCACCAAAGGCCACCGCAGCATCGGCATGATCAGCGGCACCAAGGGCGATCCCATCGCCGGAACTCCACGGGTCGAAGGATACCGCAAAGCGCTGGAAGCACACGGTATCGCCTTTGATAGCCGTTACCTCGTGTATGGGGACTTTTCCTACGAAAGCGGCTGCAGAGCCATGGAAGCCCTGTTACGGAGAACGCCTGAGATTACTGCTGTCTTCGCGGCCAGTGACGAAATGGCGATTGGTGCCCTTTCGGTCGTTACGAAGCATGGAATGAACGTGCCTGAAGATATCTCCATCATGGGATACGACGATCTCAGGTTAGCCCGGATGGTCAATCCGCCATTGACTACAGTGCGCCAGCCGCTGTATGACATTGGAATGCTCGCTTCCGAGAAGCTGATCGGCATGATTGAAACGGGGGAGTCTGCGGAGAGTCTGATCTGTGCCCACTCCATTGTGGAAAGACAAACGGTTCGGACAATTACGTGAACAGGGACGCATAACTGTTCTTCATGAACACAAAAGGTTGTTCCCGGTGCCATTACTGGCCGGGGAACAACCTTTTTGTGTGCTATTGCTATTTTAAATTGTATTCCCTTCAAGGATGTCCTAAATTGCATCGACTAGATAGAGATATCCCACTTACCATTATTTGGTACTTTCTCTGGGCATTCGCATAGATATATTCTATAACTATTTCAATGCCAAGGAGCGATTCTGTTGGAAAATCAAATGTTGTCCCCGCAAACCTGCAATTCAGAGACTGTTGGCCTGCCGCCGCAGTCAAATCCCAGCCCGCCGTTCATCCCGATTCCCCCAACCCCCGAAACCTTGTGTACAAACACCTGGGTGTATATCTGGACGAATACCAATGTGGGAAATCTCTGGGTTTATGTTCAGCGGGTCATTCAAGGCAAACGAAACACCTTAACCGGCTGCGCCTTGTTCCAGGATTGGAGCGGCAGGCACTATTATCAACAAATCACCGTGGACTTGGCTTATATTACGATGTATGTATGCCATTCGCCGGCCTCTGACTCCATGGGGCTTTCCCCTGACAGCGCATCTTCAGGAGCATTACCATCCAGTAAACCCTTAGTCAAGCTATGCCTGTACCAACAGTTCCCGGTAGGCAATTTCGTCTATGAACTTACTCCGCTCAATACAACATGTCCAACACGGCCTGGGGATGAACGAATTCTTAAGGGCTCCATTATTATCCCTTACGATCCTGCGATGCCGGTTACGGGCGAGTTCAAATAAATTCACTAATAAGCGGGAGCACGCTCTAAGCCGAATAGGTGCCAAGAGCTTGCTCCCTTTTCCATCAATGGTAGAGTACTGAATCCTCCTGCGCGGACTGCGGTTCATCGCTGTAATAGGCTGGAACCGGTGAGGTGGCGTTCTTGTCCCGAAATTTATGTTTATAAGCTTCAAAATCCCATGTGCTCAGAAACTTCTCTGCTGCTGTGTGGCCCGAGGTCAGTAAGAACTGCTTATCCGCATCCGTCAAATCAAATTTGGTCGTCGTCACCTCCCTGGTTGGGATGAAGACGGTCCGTTCTTCCGCATGCTCATCTACATGACGCTGATCGTGTGCTTGGAGCATCGTTTTGAACATGCCTTTTAATAAAGAGACAGGGCCGTTGATATCCAGGGTCTGGGCATACGTGCGTTTCTCCGACAGGCGGAAGCCAAAGGTTGGCCACCGCGGAACCCCCTCTACATCAAACAGCCAGATGGGATAGTTGCTCAGCATTCCTCCATCCAGCATGTAATACGGCTTCGGGATAAGCGGTGTATGCCACTGATAGGGTTTGAAGAAGAGCGGCAAGGTGGTACTCATTCTTACAGCCGCAGCAATCGGGAAGGTGGTTGATGACAGCCCGTAATGCGGGAGATCTCTGGGTAAAATAACCATTTTTCCGTTACTGATGTTTGATGCTATAATGGACAGCTTGCCTTCCGGCAGATCGCCGAATGTCTCTATACCCCTGCGCTTTAGCCAATCACTCATCACCCCCTCCAGAACATGGTTGCTGTAGATCCCCGAATTCAGGAGCAGCGGAAGGGCTTTGTTCAGCAGCGGTACATTGTTCAAACCTGTCTTGCCCAAGAGCTTCACATAATCGAGCGAATGCATCAGCTCCCTGATCTCTGCACTATTGTAGCCTGCCGCCAGCAGCGCCGCCACAATCGCTCCCGCCGAAGTCCCCGCCAGCTTGTTCCAGCTGTACCCCTTACGCTCCATTACCTCAATCGCACCGACAAAGGCAATACCTTTGACACCGCCGCCCTCAAATACAGCGTCTGCCTTCATAACCATCCATCTCCCTCCATCCGAATTAAGACCGGGTACAATTGTTGCTGCACCTTATTCTTTGCGGGAGGGAAAGTTCTGATTCACAGCGGCTGCCCAGCCGGTTCAGAAGCCTTTGTATAACGGTTCTCCGGTACCGGAAGCCCAAGGTTTCCCCGCAGCGTATCACTTTCGTATTCGGTACGGAACAGCCCGCGCTCCTGGAGAATCGGAACCACCTGATCCACAAATTCCTCCAGCCCGTTCGGTACGGCGGCTGCCAGCATGAAGCCGTCAGCGGCTCCGGCCTCGAACCAGGCCTGAAGCTGATCGGCCACCTGCTCCGGCGTACCGATGAAGCTGCTGCGCGGCGTTGCCGATTGCAGGGCAACCTGGCGCAGGGTTAAGCCCTGCTCTCTGGCATCCTTTTTGATTTTGTCCGTGCCGCTCTGGAAGCTGTTTCGGCCCAGATCACCGACATCCGGGAACGGCTCATCCAGCGGATACTGCGAGAAATCATGATGCTCGAAGAAGCGGCCCAGATAGTTCAGCGCATTCTCAATCGTCACCAGTCCGGCCACCTCCTGATATTTGCGCTCCGCTTCCTCCGGGGTGGCCCCGAGAATCGGTGCTATGCCCGGGAAGATCAGCACTTCATCGGGATTGCGCCCGAAGGAGGCCACCCGGCTTTTCACATCCTTATAGAATTCCTGCGCGGACTCCAGCGAGTCATGACCCGTGAAGATGGCATCCGCCACGCTGGAGGCATAATCTTTGCCGACTTCAGAGGAACCTGCCTGGAAAATAACCGGCTGCCCCTGCTTCGAGCGGGCGATATTGAGCGGTCCCTTCACCGAGAAGAATTCACCCTGGTGATCGAGCGTATGCATTTTCTGCGGATCAAAGAAGACGCCCGTCTCCTTATTGCGGACAAAGGCATCATCCTCCCAGGAATCCCACAGCCCGCGTGCCACCTCCAGGTATTCGGCGGCAATACGGTACCGTTTGCCATGGTCCGGATGCTCCTGCTTGCTGTAATTGAGCGCGGAGCCTTCGAGCGGAGAAGTCACCACATTCCAGCCGGCCCGTCCGCCGCTGATGACATCCAGCGAGCCGAATTGCCGGGCAACTGTGAACGGCTCACTGTAGGAAGTGGACAAGGTGCCTACCAGACCGATACGGCTGCTGACTGCCGCCAGCGCACTAAGAATCGTCAGCGGCTCGAAGCGGTTCAGGAAATGAGGGATGGATTTCTCATTGATGAACAGACCGTCTGCAATGAAGATCAGGTCCAGCTTGCCCTCCTCCGCTTTGCGTACCCATTCCTTGTATAGCTCGAAGTTCACACTGGCATCAGGCTGCGCATCGGGATGGCGCCACATGGAGGTGCTTCCTCCCACTCCGTGCAATAGAGCTCCCAGCTTCAACTGTCTTGATTTCGTCATGTTCATTCCTCCTCAAATTGGTATTCAGTCCGCTTGATTCCTCAAGAAATATCCTTATAGAGCCGCTTGCTGTGAAGCTTGAGCAGCTTGATTAGCCTGTACTCCCTGCTTTACCCGTTCAATTTGGGCCAGATGATTCTGCACATGGGCGGTGAAGCTGCGGACGATATCGGCAATCCGGACGGTCTCTCCCTTGACATTGATCCCGCTCTTCTCCCATTCTGCATCACTCAATCTTCCCAGCAGGAGACTGTTGTAATGCAGCAGGCTGCGGAACAGCTCCAGGCTGTCTGCCGCCCGGCCCTGATTACTGTGCTGTCCGCTGACCCAGGCATCCTGATGGAACGCCGGGAGCTGTACCTTCGTATCCGCCAGAATATCGCGGATGCGGAAGGAGACCACGATGCTGTGATCCGCCAGATGTGCCACTACCTCGGTTACGCTCCAGCTGGACGGCTCTGCCTTCCACTTCAGCTGCTCTTCAGACAATCCTTCTAGCGCCTGGACCAATTGACCATGAGTATTCAAGTAGCTGGCTAGCTCCACACTCACACTACTCATTGCGATTCCCTCCAATATAGGTTTGGATTATCGTTGTTACCCGCTGATGGGATATGCTTAATTGCACTTTGTACATCTAAAACGTCTGATTTACAACCCATTGTCTGTTTAATTGTAGTTCGTACAATTAAAAGTCTATTTGCTTCTGAAATTCACCGATTCGGGCAGATTTAGTTGTACAGACTACACTTATACGATGCACGTAAGCCTTTTCGCTGTTTTTAAGTGTACATTCTACAACTATCCCCAAATGGAGGTCGGTTACGCCTAGCCAAACGCCCATGAAACGCATAAGAACAACAACTCCGGCCTGGAAAGGGCTCATCCGAAGGGGAATCGCTCCACTTCCTCGGTCCTCCAGGTATTATTGCACACCCTCTATGATTTCAAATCGGATGCGCTGCTACTGAAGCGCGACAACGCAAACGGAGCTATATTATGCCTGGTATGTCCCTGAACAGCCATGTCCGCGAGAATCTCTCCGACCGCGCTGGAGAATTTGAAGCCATGGCCCGAGAAGCCTCCGGCCAGCAGCACATTGCTGTAGACCGGGTGGCGGTCAATAATGAAATCCTCATCCGGCGTATGCTCATATTTACAGACGGAGCCCTTAAGCAGACGCCCGGCTGCGCCGGGCATATAAGCTTCGAGCACACGGCGCAGGTCGCCTTCATCACTCTCCAGGCTGCCGAAGGGTGCCAACGGTTGACCGGGCCTCCATTCTTCGCCTGTATCATGGCGGCCGATCTTCAGTCCCGCCCCGCCGATACTGGGGAAGCCGTAGAACCCGCCTTCCTCAGCACCAAGCGTGAAGCCGGGGAACTTACCGGCATCGAAATCCGGCGTACTCCCGAACCAGCCTACTACCTTGCGTACCGCCTTAATGGGCAAGTTGACGAAGGGCGACAATGAACTGAACCAGGCCCCGGCACTGAGAACAGCAGCCGCTCCATGGTAATCGCCGTTCTTCGTATGGACCGTGACACTGCCTTCGCGGGCCGTCACCTTCAGCACAGGAGTATTCGTCAGCAGCTCCGCACCGTAAGCCAGTGCAAGCTGCCGGTAAGCGGTAATGCACCGCTCACTATAGAGGTAACCGGCATCCGGCTCATACATAGCCTCGAAGGATTCCGGAAGGGTCAGGGCAGGCCAGCGGCGGAGGATTCCCGCCGCATCCAGCTGTTCGGTCCGCACCTTCCGCTTCTGCGCTTCCGCATGGCGTCCGGCAAAGGAATAAACACGGCTGTCCGCCAGATTGAGCACGCCTGACGGAACCAGCAGCTTGAGGCCGCTCTCTGCCTCCGCCTCTTCCCACAACACCTGGGCACGGAGCGCCAGGTCAATATAGGCCGGATCGCCGCTGTAGGCGTGCCGGATCAGCCGGGTCTCCCCGTGATGGCTCCCTTCCGTATGCGGCGGATCGAAGGCATCGATCAGCAGTATCTTCACACCGCGCCGGGCCAGATGGTAGCCTGCGCTCATGCCCATGGAGCCTGCACCAACAATAATGACATCATAATCAGAACGCTCCGCTATGATCTGCACCCCTCTCCGCCGCCAGATGCTCAAGTACACGTACCGCCAGATCGCTGAAGAATTCTGCACCTACAGGCAGCGCTGCTTCGTCCAGATCGAACGCGGGATGATGCCATTCCCGGCTTCCGGCTGTGCCGGTGAAGACAAATAAACCGGGAACCGCCTGCTGATAGAAGGCGAAATCCTCCCCGGCCGGTGACGGCACCGGCTGCACAGAGGTATAGCCCAGCTTCGCTGCCGTCTCTTCGCCCAGCCGGGCCAGCAGCGCATCGTTGATGACCGGCGGCGGACCGCCGATCCAGCGCACGCTGGCTTCGGCACCAAGCGCAGCGGCCACACCCGTGACCACCTCTTCGAACCGCTTCAGCACCCTGACGCGCACCGCTTCGTCGAAGGAACGGATCGTCCCTTCCAGCACCGCCGTATCCGGGATGATGTTCCACGAATTGCCGCTGTGGATCTGCGTGACGCTGATTACTGCGCTATCCAGACTGCTCACATTCCGGCTGACGATGGATTGCAGCGCCGTTACATTATGCGAGGCGGCGACAATAGGATCAATCCCGGCCTCCGGCACGGCTGCATGGGTGCCGAAGCCCCGGATACTGACAGCGAAGCCGTCTGCGGCCGCCATCAGCGGACCGGCCTTAATGCCAAGGGTCCCTACCGGCAGATCCGGCTTATTGTGCATACCGATCACTGCGCGCACCTGCTCCAGCCCGCCGGCTGCGATAATCTGCTGTGCCCCCTTCGCTTTCTCCTCGGCAGGCTGGAACAGGAAGCGAACCGTTCCGCTCAAGGCGCTCTCCTGCTCCTTGAGCTGATACACAGCTCCAAGCAGCGCCGCCGTATGGAAGTCATGTCCGCAGGCATGCATTCTGCCCGGATACAGAGAGGCATATGGCAGCCCGGTCTCTTCCTGGATCGGCAAGGCATCTATGTCAGCCCGCAGCGCAATCACCGGCCCGCCCTGCTGACCGCCGACTTCAGCAATGACCCCGGTCTTCAGCCCGGAATCTGTAATCTTCACCCCCGCCTGCTTCAGCAGCGATGTGATGTATGCGGTAGTCTCAACCTCTTCCCCTGACAGCTCCGGGTGCCGGTGCAGATGACGCCTGATTTCAACCAGCCGCTCCTTGAACGATAACGCCTGTACTTCCTGTGCCGCAGATTCCGTGGCTGAATTTGTCATTAGCGGGATGCCTCCGCCGGCACTTCAGCCAGCGCCTCACTCAGCAGCTCGAAGGAACGCTGCCGCTTCTCGAAGGGCTGCACGTTAGTAGTGACGATGAACTCCTCTACGCCGGAAGCTTCAGCTAAAGCCAGAAGCTGCTCACGGACCGTCTCCTTCGTCCCCTTGGTAATCTCAGGCTCCCGCTCCTCCAGCGTGTACGCTTCCTCACTCTGGCGTGTGAACTCCTCGGCCTGCTCCCGGCTGGCCAGCGTCAGGATCTTGCCGCTGGCGAAACGGATGCGGATCAGCTTATGCGCTCCGGCCAATTCTCCGGCCTCCTCTTCCGTATCGGCCACGATGACAGCCAGCGCGATAATCACCTGCGGCTCCTGCCCGCCGCTTCGATTGAAGCCGTTGCGGTAAGCCCGCACCGCCTCTAAGGCAACGGCCTGATCGCCGCCGATGAACAGGGAGAACACGTATGGCAAGCCTAGGCTGGCCGCGATCTCGGCGCTGGCGACACTGGCGCCAAGCACATACAGCTCCGGCGGGGTTCCGGGGAGCGGGCCTGCCTTCAATCCGTGCAGCGGATGCTCCGCCTCCAGCCGGTTATGCACATATTTGTCCAGCTCCGTGATTTTGTCCGTTAATGAAGCGGCTTCCACGCCTCCCTGCTGCAAGGCCTGTGTGCTGCGCGGCAGACCTCCGGGAGCGCGTCCTACCCCTAAGTCCACCCGTCCCGGGGCCAGCGAAGCCAGCACGTTGAAATTCTCAGCCACCTTGTAGGGGCTGTAGTGCTGAAGCATAATTCCGCCGGAGCCGATGCGGATACGCTCCGTCCTGGCCAGCAGGTGCGAGATAAGTACCTCGGGAGAAGATCCGGCTACCTGCTCGGAATCATGATGCTCGGATACCCAGAAGCGGCGGAAGCCGAGGCGTTCTGATAGCTGCGCCAGCCTGATTGTATGTGCAAAAGCCTCTTCCGGTGTCTCCCCTGGATAGATCGGGCTTTGGTCGAGTACGCTGATTGTAATTGCCATAGATATGCCTCCTAGATGGAATAGTTCAGCTCCGGCGTAATCCGCTTCAGGAACTGCTTCGTTCGTTCTTCACGCGGGTGGTTGAATACTTCCGTGGGCGTGCCCTCCTCGACAATCACACCGCCATCCATGAAAACCACATGATTTGCCACATCGCGGGCAAACCCCATTTCATGCGTCACCACAATCATCGTGATGCCTTCCTTGGCGATCTTGCGGATCACCGCAAGCACTTCGCCCACCAGCTCCGGGTCCAGTGCCGAGGTCGGTTCATCGAACAGAATCACTTCCGGCTCCAGCGCCAGCGCCCGGGCAATGCCGACCCGCTGCTGCTGGCCGCCGGAGAGCTGGCTCGGATAGGCATCCAGCTTGGCGCCGAGTCCGACCTTCTCCAGCAGGGCGATGCTCTTCTCTCTCGCCGCCTCCTTTGGCAGCTTCTTGACGATTAGGAGGCCTTCCATCACATTCTCCAGCGCGGTTTTGTGCCGGAACAGATTGTACTGCTGGAAGACCATCGCCGTCTTTTGCCGGAGCTGGTGGATATCCTTCTTGCGGGCGTGCCGGAAGTCCAGCTTGAAGTCCCCGATCGAGATTTCGCCGCCGCTGGGCTTCTCCAGCACATTCACGCAGCGCAGCAGGGTTGTTTTGCCGGAGCCGCTGGGACCGAGAATGACGACCACCTCGCCCCTCAACACCTCCAGATCAATCTGGTTCAGCACCTGATGGCGCCCGAACGACTTCGATAGCTGTGACAGCTTAATCATGCGACTCCCCCCCGGTTATACAGATTGATCCGTCTTTCAATGACGGCAGTTGCCCGCTCAATGAGGAACGTCAGTCCCCAGAAGATCAGCGCCGCCGCAAGGTAGGCCTCGAAGAACTTCCAGTTGGTTGAAGCGACAATCTGCGCCTGGGCATTGATATCCACCACCGATACGGTAAAAGCAAGCGTAGACCCGTGCAGCATTCCGATCACGGAATTCGACAGATTCGGCAGGCTCGCCGCCAGCGCCTGAGGGAACACAATCCGCCGCAACGCCTGCGGAGTGCTCATCCCGATGGAATGGGCCGCTTCGAGCTGACCGCGATCCACCGCCAGCAGACCGGAGCGCACGACCTCGGACATATAGGCCCCCGCCGTAATGGAGAAAGAAATATAGGCGAAGCCGATCATCGGTATCGATACCGAGCGGAAGCTCCAGCCGAACTGTGCAGCAAGCCCGTCGATGATCATCGGCAGCCCGAAATAGATCAGCAGCAGATGTGTCAGCATCGGGGTGCCGCGGATGAATGTGACATATCCTGCGGCCAGCGGATACAGCCCGGGGACTCTATAAATCCGGATCAGGGCCACAACCGTACCAATAACGAAGCCTGCCAGCACCGACACAACCGTGATATACAGCGTCGTAGGAATGGCTCCCAGAATCTGCAGGAAGGCCGTCCAGATAAACGATGGGTCCAGCTTCATAACGTGCCGCCCCCTTTACCCGCTCCCATATCCGCAACGATTGTGCGGTAGGATGCTTTTCGCTGAAGAGTGAACCGCTTCTTGGCCGGACTGTCCTGGGCTTCATGCCTGAGCAGACGCTTCTCCGCAACCAGCAGCAGCTTTTCAATCGTAAAACTGATCACAAGATAGATAAGGGCAAGCGCAATATAAGTCTCAATGAAATGCTGGGTCGCGCTGCCCAGGGTCTGGGCCTTGCCCGTCATCTCCATCACTCCCAGCGTGAACGCCAGTGAAGTATCCTTCAGCAGCGCTATGAGCAGGTTCGAAAAGACAGGAATCGCAATTCCCAGCGCCTGCGGCAGCACAATACGGGTAAAAGCCTGGTACGAGGTCATCCCCGTAGCGTAAGCCGCTTCCACCTGGCCCTTATCGACTGCTGTCACTGAAGCACGGATCATCTCCGACATGAAGGCCCCGGTATGCAGGCCGTAGGTCAGAATCACGAACACCAGCACCGGTGTCCGAGTCATATCCAGATTCACCAGCTTCAGCACCTCAGGCAGACCGTAATAGAACAGGAATAACTGAATGAGAATCGGCGTCCCCCGAAAAAAAGAAATGTACACCTCAGCGCAGGTCTTCAGGACCGGCACCTTATACAGGCGGGGAAGCGCAATGATAAATCCGACAATCATTCCTGCCAGCAGCGAGCAGGCTACGATCAGCAGCGTGGTACTCAGCGTAGTCAGCAGCTTGGGCAGGAACGAGAAGACAAAACCTAGATCAAACGGTGCACCCATCCTGCACCTCCTTTCCGCTGTACGGGCCTGCGCATTATTGAACCGATGAGGTGGTAACGTCTGCCCCCAGCCACTGTGTGCTTATTTTGCCAAGTGTGCCGTCTGTCTTAAGCTCCTTGACCACACCGTCAATGGCATCCGACAGCTTCTGCGAAGGGGCATCATCCTTGCGCAGCACATACAGAATATCAGCGGAGGACAGCTCGGGACCTACCGCCTGCAGCTTGCTCTGCGGGTCGATGATCGGCAATACGAAATCCGCAGCAAGGGTAGCATCCACCCGGCCCGAATCAATCTGGTTGACCGTATCGTTGGCGGCACCGTTCTGATAGACAATTTTGATCGAATCCGCACCGTGCTCCTTGTTATAGTTCTCAAGAATTTGCGCTTGCGCGCTGGTGGCGCCGGTCAGCACCTTTTTCCCCTTCAGATCGTCCAATGTCTGGATCGAGGTATTGCCTTTGGCTACAACGATGCGGTTTCTCCAGTGGGCATAAGCTTCCTTGTTAAAAGCGTATTTCTGCTCCCGCTCCGGGTTCTTCTCCATGACATGGGCTACCAGGTCAATCTTCTTCGTCTCCAGGCTCAGCAGCAGATTGCTGAAATCCATCGTCTGGAATTCGAACTCATACTCCGGCAGGCGCTTGTCAATCTCCTTCAGCAGCTCTACATCGAAGCCGGTCAGCTTGCCGTTCTCATCGATGAAGCAAACATTGGGAAAAGCGGTGCCTGTGCCGACCACGATCTTGGTCACCTTAGCCGGATCGGCGGCAGCAGCCGTGGACTCCGAACTATTAGGAGATGCTGCCTCCGCTACCTTGTAGCTATTAGCGCTGTTATTATTGCCGCAGCCAGCGATCAGCAGTGTTAGTACAAGTGTGGATGCGAACGAAATCGTCTTGTTCATCTCTCAAACCCCTTTTCAATTTAGATAATCCCTATCTGTTTAGTGGTGATTATATGCAATTAACTTTATCACTGCATGCTGCCATGCGCTAATAGAGTTTCTTAATATGGTTATTCAAGAAGTCAATTCAGCTTGCTCAACGTCCCCGTCCCCAGCTCCAGCAGGGTGTCCAGGAACTCCGCGTTCTCCCCGTTCAGCGAGATCAGGTGGGTCCGCAGGGAGATCCCTTCGGTCTCCGTGATATCCACCCTTACCAGCGTTCCCGCCTCTACCTCCTCCTGCACACTCAGGGCTGGAAGGAAGCAGATTCCCGCTTGCTTCAGCACCAGCTTCTTGGCGGTCTCCAGGTTATCCACCTGATAGACAATGCCCGGCGGACGCTCCATGCTCTCGAATACCCGGTGCAGACGCATCCAGTCCAGCGAGCCGCATTCGAAGAATACGAGGGTCTGCTCAGAGATCTCCCGGATCGAAGCGCGGCCCTTGCGGGCCAGCGGATGACCGGCATACACATACAGCGAGATCGGGTCTTCACAGAAGGGGAACGACTGGATGGCCGGATTCACTACCTTGCGGATAAAAGCGAGATCGATCTCCTTCGCCTTCAGCTTCTCAATTAATACTTCCGTAGGAGCAGTCGTCAGCTTCATACGGATGTGGGGATACCGCTGCTTCAAATGCAGCAGCAGACGGGGCATCAGATAATTGGAGACCGATACTGTGCTGCCGATTCTCAGCTCGCCGGGGATTTGGCCTTTGGATTGAATCTGATGCCTCCCGTTCTGATAGACCTGCAGAATTTGCTGCGCATAGGGGAGGAATTGGCGGCCTTTATCCGTCAGGTTAATCTGCTTGCCCAGCCGGTCGAATACCTTGCAGTCCAGCTCCCGTTCCAGCGACTGGATACGGGCAGTCACTGTCGGCTGCGAGATATAGAGCACATCTGCCGCTTTGTTGAAGCTGCCGTAGTGGTTGATGTAGACAAAAGCTTCAATATTCTCGATGTTCAAGCGTAGTCCCCCTCCGCATTTTATAATTTTTACTATTCCAATCGTTTAACAATGAATTAGATCCGCACTTTCCTATAGAATTTGTTTATATCTTAGTCACCGGCCCTTTTTTTGTCAACAGACTTATTGTGTAGCATACGGCCATAACCATTACATTGATCACAATTACAGATAGAACTTTTCTATCCATTAATCAAAATCATTAAATCCCTCTTATACTCATCGGATTTATAGATTATAATAACAAAACACCATTACCGGACAGGAGGCACCAGATGAATCACTCAGCAGAAATTGTAATCCGTGAAGCCGCAGCTTCCGATCGTGAAGCCATTGCCAGGGTCTTGCTTGAAGCTTACAGCGAATATGCAGCAGTGCTGCCCGGGCCGTTCTGGGCGGAGTACCGGGATTCCATTCTCGGCTCCGTTCATGGCGATGCACCCGTCTCCCGGATTGTAGCAGAGCTGGACGGACAAATTGTAGGGAGCGTGCTGCTCTTCACCTCCTCAGAGGCTGCTTACGGCAGACCGGAGCTGGGTATCCATACACCGATCATCCGTCTGCTGGCTGTATCTCCGGCGGTCCGGGGACGCGGGGTGGCCAGACTTCTGATCCGTGAAGCCGCAGAAAGGGCCATTACGCTTGGGGCAGCTAGCTTAAATCTTCATACTTCGGATATGATGGCCTCTGCGGTTAGATTGTACGAGGCATTGGGCTTCAAGCGGGCTTATGAAACGGATTTGAAGAACGGGGATACTCTGGTCAAAGGCTACCGCCTGGAGCTGCAAGCCCCGCCCGGTCTGCAGAGCAAAAAAACCTCCACAGCCTGAGCGGGGCGGTGGGACTCCGTTTCGACGGGGCCATGAGGTCCGTTCCGGCGGGCGTTCAACACCTTCGGTGGGCCGTGAGGTCCGTTACTGCGGGCGATGGGGACTGTTCCGGCTGGAGGTTAGGGACTGTTCCGGCTGGAGGTTAGGGACTGTTCCGACGGGGCGGTGAGGACCGTTCCGGCGTGACGCCCTAAAGCTCCGCCTGGCCGGGAAATTTTGCACAATCCTGCCCAAAGTACAACATTCCCCTCCTCATTCCGGCCAAAGTCCAACATTGTTGCATAAAAAGCAGGATTTCTCCACCTACGGACGGTTTGGCGGCACAAATCCTGCATTTCGTGCAACAATCCCCCTAACACCCAGGTATCTAGGAATCCAAGTTGCAATTAGTACAACATTCCCGGCATCACTGTACAATCCATCCACAGTAAGGAGGCAGACACAGCTCAATGTGAAGGCCGCTTAAGAGCGGAGACAGCACGTTTTTCTGCGAATGCTACTAGAGTAGCGACAGTACGGTTCCCTGCGAATACTGCTACTGAGCCGAGACTTTGCGCTTCCCTGTGAATGCTGCTACAGAATACTCTTCGCCTTCGCGGCCTTCAGCCACTGCGGGAATTCATTCAACAGCTGGTCATACAGCTCCTCATCGGATACGTCTTCAATCCGGTCCAGATGGATGAAGCTGGCGTTATCCACCAGCCTGCCGCTCATCGTGTCGAGCTGCTTCAGCACCTCGAAGTCGGAGTCGCCAATGCCGACAAACTGCCAGAAGATCGGAAGGGCGGATGCGTCCATAATCACCTTGCGGGTCGGCTTCACTACGCCGCCGTCATTGATGAAGATAATGAACACTGGCGTCGTGTCCGGCTCCTCCTTGGTGTATTTTCCGATGACATCCTGCATTACCGGCGGTTCGTTATTGCGCCCGAACTTATGAATTGAATCGTTGTTCATAATATGAGTGAAGACATAGCTGCCAAGCTCCTGCTCGGTAACCGGCGGAAGTCTGCTGAATTCCGTATCATAGACCCACACATCCAGGGAGCCGTTATCATCGAAC
Source organism: Paenibacillus sp. FSL R7-0333 (assembly GCF_038000365.1). Lineage (NCBI taxonomy): Bacteria > Bacillati > Bacillota > Bacilli > Caryophanales > Paenibacillaceae > Paenibacillus > Paenibacillus sp. FSL R7-0333. The sequence continues at coordinate 1,319,574 of NZ_JBBOBZ010000001.1, read as the reverse complement.
TTGCTGGCAACCGCGAGGATACGTTCTACCACCTCCTGCACCACCCCTCTGGCATAGAGGCTGCGCATGGAGCCGGTGATGTCCAGCACGATACCCACTCTTGCGGTTACACCGGTGAGCTGTTTTTTGACCAGGGTGAGCTCCACAATCTTTTTGCGCAGATTAATCGAAGACAACACATTCACCGGAGGCTCCGCCTCGGGCTGACGGATTACCTCCGGGGTCTTATTCACCACCTCAGATGTCTGCTCCACTAGCTCAGATGTCTGCTCCACCACTTCAGGTGTTCGCTCCAATAACTCAGCCGCCGCTGCGGCTTCGTTCCCGGACTCCTGTTCCACCTCAAGCCCGTAGCTTCGGCACAAGGCTGCAAGTCCTCCATTATACCCGCTGCCAATGGCGCTGAACTTCCACTCTCCCTGATGACGGTACAGCTCCCCGGCTACGACGGCTGTCTCCTCTGACAGATCCGCCCCATACTCGAAGCGGTACAGCTCTTCCCCAGTCCTGCGGTCTGTCAGCGTTAGCTGCATGCCGGACAGATCCTTCATCCGGTGGTTGCGCTGCTCGCCCTCATAGATCGTCAAGGTTACCGCAATGCGGGCATAATGCTGAGGTATTCTCGATAACGAAATGGACAGGTCCGCCCCGTTCTCCCCCTCCGCAGAATGAGCTACTCCCCCCTCCCTCGACACCGGATTCCCGTAAAATATAAAATCCTCATCCCGTTCACACCGGTTCTGATCCGACAACAGAAAGGCTGCCGCATCGACGCCCACTCCGCTATGCTGCGTGTTCCAGCGGAGCTGGATAGATATCTCGTGAGCCTCTCTTCCTTTGGTGAGTTCGACCTTTTGACCTTTTGACAGCTGCAAATCCTTCATCTCCTCTTCATAGCATTCTATTCCAGAAGTTCATAGATAAGGTATACCCCATTGAGGCAGCCTTGCACAACCTGAACAGATTGTATTTCCAGCTTTGCTCCTTTAATATGAAAAGTATTAGATGATAGATAGGGGCTTTACCTGATGAATTTCACTGCGATAGATTTTGAGACTGCCAATTCCGGCCGCTCCAGCGCCTGTGCCCTGGGGCTTGTTCAGGTCCGGGACGGTATCGTTACAGCGGAACATAGCTGGCTGATTGATCCGCGGCAGCGGTTCGACGGGATGAATATTGCCATTCACGGCATTACGCCCTCGATGGTCAGAGGCCAGCCTACCTTCGCCGAGCTGTGGCCCACGGTGGAACCGCTGCTTCAGGGAGAGATTGTGATCGCGCATAATGCCGCCTTCGATATGAGTGTGCTGCGCTACTGTCTGGATGACTGCTCTCTCTGCTATCCCGGCTTTCAATATTTATGTACCTACCTGCTCGGCAAAAAAATGCTTCAGGACCTTCCCTCCCATAAGCTGAATGTCATCTCGGCGCATTTCGGCATCCGGCTGAAGCACCATGATGCCCTGGAGGATGCCAGAGCTTCTGCACTGATTCTCCTGAAATTGATGGAGCAGTGGCAGCAGTTCGATCCGCTGCTGTTAGCCGGCAGCCAGGGCTACAAGGCCGGGACGATGTATGACGGCGGGTATACGCCGTTCAAGGCAGCGCCCAAGAAGGCCGCGAAGAAGCCGGCCGCCGGGAAGAAGGCAGCGGCCAGTCCTGCGGTCGATGTTAGCCCAGGATTGCCGGTGGGCGGAACGGTGGCCGGGCAGTCGCCAGGTGAAGCTCCAGCGGCTCTACCCGGTAAGCTTCCGGCGGAAGCATCGCCAGCCGCTGGAGCTGCGGCTGCCCCCATATTGGTGCGGGGGCAGCGAGTTGATATCGGCGACAAGCTCAGCGCTTCCAGACTTCTTGCCGCTGTGGAGTGGGATGCACCGGCTTCGCACCCGGAAGTGAGCCAGCCGGAGACCGCTGCCTTCCTGCTCCGGGAGAGCGGACGCTGTGAGCAGGAGCGGGAGCTTATCTTCTATGGGAACACAGAGGACCCCAGCGGCTCCGTCTTCTGCTCCAAGCCTGCTGCGCACATGGGGCATCTGTATCTTCAGCTGACCAGCCTGCCTGCAGCCATTACACGGATTGCACTGGCCTTCACGGTTGCGGAGTTCAGCGGTGACCGGAATCTGGGTCCGGTCTGGAACGCTTCCGTATCATTGATTGATTCCCGGACGGGAGTCAGACTGGCCGTGTTCCCCTTCGGCCAGGACATTACGCCGGGTATGGCCGTCGTTATCGGCGAGTTCTACCGTTATAAGGACAAATGGAGATTCGCTGCAATTGGCGAGGGGTTCGCGGGCGGACTCCGCGCCCTGTGCAGCCACTATGGCCTGGAAGCGGACAGCGCCGCGAAGACACAGGCAGAATCCGCCGCCGCAGCGGAGGCTGAAGATCCTAAGTAAAGCAATCCCCCCAAACCGCAACTACGGGATGGGGGGATTGCTCTATTTTCAGAGAGACAAGGGTCTCAATCGTTATATCTTCAGCCGGTAGACGGCCTTATTCTCCAGTCCTCTAATGAACGGCGTCCATTCCTCCGTCTCCGGAGTGGTATCAAGGGCGTCCTCCACCATTTGCAGCTTGGCATCCATCGCATCGATATGATGCAGGGCAACCGCTTCAGCCGTCTGCGGCTGGACCGGGCTTCCCCACTCGCCCAGATTATGATGGGATAAGACGAGATGCTGAAGCGCCATGACCTTCTCGGATTCCAGATCAATGCCGGTGCGGATGGCCGCTTCTGTAATCCAGCTTGAAGCCATCGAGATATGTCCAATCAGTTTTCCGTGCACACTGTAGTCCGACACAATGCCGTACTGCGAGATCATCTCTTCCGGCTTGGCGATATCATGAAGGATAATGCCCGCTCTCATCAGATCAGGATTCAGGAACGGACGCTGCTTACACAGGAAATCCCCAATCTCCAGCATACGGACCATGTGATAAGCAAGCCCGGCGAAATAGGCATGATGATGGGTCTTGGCCGCCGGATAATGCATCAGCTTCTCCTCAACCTTCCCTACACAGAAGTTCACAATCGCTGCAATCTCCGGATCGGCAATACTCGCCATCTCATTCTTAATCGTATGGACCAGGTCCACAGGACGCACCGGGGCTGAGCGGATGAAGTCGGTCAGCGATACGCCGTCGGATTCATTGACCAGTCTTAGCTTGGTGATTTTGACCTGAAGCTTCTCGCGATACGTATGAGCCATCCCCCGGACCTTCACCAGCGCCATCGGAAAAAAAGTCTCCTTATCCGTCACGCTGACGTCCCAGTATTTCGCCGAAATCTGGCCGCTGGCATCGCCTAGTACAATATCGAAGTAATCCTTGGGAGGAGTCCCGTTCGTCTGTTTCAGCACCAGTTCTCTAAGCAGATAGAAGCCGGTGAATTCATCCTGCGGGGCTAGCTGTTTGATTAATGTCATTGTGAAGCCTCCTATGACTTACAGGCCTGGGCCTGCTGGGTATATTAGTGTGTATATTAGAGGTTTGACACTCCCTTCCCAAATCCCTTTAAATTACTATACGATTGGCATTTCTATTTATGTCCACACCTGCAAAAAGGGCTGTCCCGGCCATTTGCATGACCCAGGACAACCCTTAGTGAATGGATTCTGTTATTTGCCGGCAGATTCGAGCGCTGCTTTGATCGCTTCTACCGCTTTGGCGGAGATGGCTTTCTGGGCATCATTCGCTCCGAAGGCTGCTGCACGGTACCCGTACTTATGCAGTCCCTTGCCGTTCGAGGTATTCTCGATCTCGTATTTCACAAGCAGCTCATCATCCGTCAGATTATATCTTACCTTACCTTTATCATCCAGGTAGTACACAGCCATAGTTACAGGCACATTATACTTAGTAGTAACCATGACATTTACAGTCTTATCCACACTTGCACCGATGAAAATGCCATCGAAATACGCAGCCTTATCCGTTTCCGTAACTTCCGCTTTACCATAAGCTCTGTCAACGGCTGCCTTCAGCGCATTGCTGCTGCTGGTAGCGCCGGATACCGCATCCACATCCTGAGCGCCTTCTCTTGTGCCTGCGGCCAGGAAGCTGGCGGTCAGCACCGGAATAGCTTTTTGCACCTCAGCATAAGCGGATTTACCCAGATCCACCATGTTCATGCCTACACGGGAAAGGGCCACATTTACGATCTTGCCGTTACGCAGTGTAACATCTGCTTTGTTCGTGCCTTTGTCATAAGCATCACCATAAGCGGTGAAAGTGCCGTCTTTATAAGTGCCTTGTACCTTGGACGCATTGGTCAAAGCATCCGTCAGTGCTGCCTTCGCTGCAGCCGACAGAGCTTCCTGTCCGGCGATATCTGGAGCCTGCACGCCGCTTGCGAGCAGTCCTGCGGTCAGCTTGTCGACCAGTGACTTCTGTTCTTCGGTCCGCTTGTCATCTGCAATCAGCTTACCGTCTGCGCCGAACAGGCTCAGCTTGATGCCCGTTACCTGATCCGCATCGATATCAACCAGCAGCATAACCTTGGACTGATTATCCACACCGGCAAATTTACCATCGAAGGTTTGACCTTCACCCGGAGTCTTCAAGGCTTTCTCAAAAGCGCGCTCTACGGCCTGGTTCCAGCCATGGCTGCTCTCCGTAGCGCCGGAGATTCCATCTACCTTCTCATTATAGTTAGCGATATAAGATCCGTTAGCCAGCAGTTTGGCGGTCATCGGAGCATTCGCCTTCACAACTTCCGCATAAGCGGTTGCCCCTCTGTCGATCAGGTTGCTGCCCAGTCTGAACAACTTCACATCTACCAGCTTACCGTTACGGATCACAACATCCGCTCTCTCCACGCCCACACTTCTTGCTGTACCGTAGGAAGAGTAGAATCCGTCAACATAAGCAGCCTTGTTGTTGATGCTGGCATTCTGTTCGGCATCCCAGAAGGCGTTCACTGCGGCTTTGGTCTCTGCCTCGAAGCCGGCTACCGGCTGCGCACTAGCACCTTTGGCAAGCAGTGCAGGAGTGATTGCTGCAATCGCTGCGGTCTGTTCAGCCGTATATGTTTTCTCATCCACGAAATCTCCGGTAGCGCTCAGCGGATACAATTTCACCGCAGTCAGCTTGTTTGCTTCATAGGTAGCAAACACTGCATATTTGGCCTCAGGGTCTACGCCCATATGGACTCCGTTAAAATATGTGGCATCAGCCGCTTGGTGCGCAAGGGATCGCTCAAAAGCTCTGTCTACAGACAGCTTCCAGCCGTTACTGGTACGGGTTGCACCGGATACAGCGTCAACCGCAGCCGCGCCGTCTCTGGTTTTACCCATCAGTCTGTCTTTCATCAGGCCATAGGCTGCCCACACGCCGCTGTAATTCTCACGGGCATTGCGGTCGATGATCTTCGGGCTGGTTCTGAGCAGCTCGATATCGGCGATCTTGCCGTCTTTGATCGTTACCTTTGCACCCTCTGTGCCTTTGGAATACGCATCTCCATAGGCAACATATACTCCGTCCTGATATACATCCTCGTGTACAGTAACTGGAGCTGCTGTTGCTGCCGGCTTAGCAGTTGCCGCTGGCTTCGCAGAAGCCTTGGCGGATGCTTCCGGTGCAGTGGTTGCTGCAGGCTTAGCGGTTACTTTAGCCGTTGCTGCCGGTGCAGCTGTCGCCTTAGGAGTGGCTGCCGGTTTGGCTGTTGCCTTCGGGGTTGCCGCCGGTTTGGCTGTTGCCTTCGGGGTTGCCGCCGGTTTGGCTGTTGCCTTCGGGGTTGCCGCCGGTTTGGCTGTTGCCTTCGGAGCTGGTTTAGCAGTCGCTGCCGGCGCTTCTTCCGAGGCTGCTGAAACCGCATCCACCTTCAGGTTCAAGGCAGGTAGGTTAATCGTGTAGGCTAATGGCGCGAGCAGCAAGGCTGCGCTTACAGTCAAAGAAATTAATTTTTTCAAATGCGTATTCTCCTTTATTATTCCCCAGTAGTATGTAGCGTTTTCAAACCGTCTTGTTCCGTATCATTTCCTTCTGATTACGAAGAGCAGCCAACTCTCCCTGAACGTCATCCACTCCTTCCTTCATTCCTGCTCGGCCCAGCCCGTGTAAGAAAAGATTCATCTATATATACAATCTTTCAAAAGGTGAAACAATTCACATAATAGAGTGAATTAATTCACATAAGTGGACTTCAAGCTGCTGGTGAATATTTCTGGCTTGATGGTAACAAAATTGAAACTCTTTTCTCTGTGTAGAAAATCACATACCCTATAAGAAACATCACTTTTTTGCAATAGCACAAAATATATACTCCTCTCACCTCTCATAATCTCCCATATCCTCCTTCATATGATAACGGTGAGATATATTATATTGTGTGATTGGACTTGAATATGATATTTTAAAACGATGTCATGTTCATGGAAGGGAGTAACAGCTGCTGATGAATCAATCGTGTATAGGCGTTATTCTTGCTCAGATCGGAACCCCTGACGCCCCGAGCGCCAAGGCGGTCCGTCCTTATCTGAAGCGGTTTCTGTCTGACCGCAGAATCATTGATTATCATCCGCTGCTCTGGCAGCCGCTGCTGCGCGGCATTATTCTGCGTACCCGTCCGCGCCGGTCCGCGAAGCTCTATCAGGAGATCTGGATGGAAGAGGGATCACCGCTGCTCGTCCATTCCAGAGCTCAGCAGGCAGCGCTCCAGGCACTGCTGGGCAGCAGTTATCAAGTCGAGCTGGGGCTTGCTTACAGCACACCCGGCATGGCCGAAGCCTTCCGCAAGCTGGAAGCTTCGGGAGTGACCCGTATCATAGTTCTTCCGTTATTTCCCCAGTATTCCTCAACAACAACAGCTTCCGTCTATGAAGCTGCCAGCTTCGCCGCTCTGGGACGGCATAGCCGCTACGGGCAGGTATCCAAGCGCTTCGTACCGGCGCTGCGGTTCGTAGAAGCCTACCATGATGCCCCAGGCTACATAGCAGCAATGCAATCCTTATTGCAGCGGCAGATCCGCGCGATGAGTGAAGAGCCGGATTATTATGTCCTGTCCTTCCATGGCATTCCCCGCCGTTATGCCGAGACCGGAGATCCCTACCCGCAGCAGTGCCAGGAGACAGGCCGTCTGCTCGCAGAAGCGATGGGCTGGCCCCCGGAACGGTGGCAGCTCTCCTTCCAGTCCCGTTTCGGGCCGGAGACCTGGGTAGGGCCGGCGACTGCGGACACGCTGAAGGAGCTTCACGGACGCGGAATCCGGCGGCCGCTGATTTTCTCACCCGGACTTGTTACAGACTGCCTCGAAACACTGCATGAACTGGCCGTAGAAGGCCGGGAGCTTTTCGCCATGGGCGGCGGGAACGCTGAGCTGCTGGAGGTGGCCCCTTGCCTGAACGATACGGAAGAATGGATCAGCTTCCTTGCGGAACGGGTAGACTGCTCGGCCCAGGGCTGGCTGTCTTCCACTGAATGAAGATAACAAGAACGCCCGGTCTCACGGATGCCATCATCCTGTGAGCCGGGCGTTTTATTTTAAATAGTACGATTACTGAACCGTGAGCTGTTTATATTTGGCAGTCAGTTCCTCGAACCACTGTTTATCCTGCAAAGTCAGGGCAAAATCAATCAATTCGGCAATTTCGTCAGGCTGCAGATCCGGCGAATCCTTGAAGCTGATCTCGGCCGAAGCCGCCGCTTCCCCCTCCGAGCCCTCCGCAAAATCATAAGAGAACATCAGCTTGATGTCACTTTCCAGAAACTCATTACGAAGGAAGTAGAGCACCTCACACATCAGAACAGGTCTGACATGGTTCTCGAACACACAATCCATAACCTTAGCCCAATAATGCTGGTTGCTGAGATGCAGCTTATCATTGGTCAGCAGGTATTGCTCACCCTGATAATCATTGACAAATTTCAGTTCAACCGGCTCCATTTTAAAAATACCGGCAATTTGCTTCCTGGTGATATTCAAGATGTCCTGTGTTTCTAATCTCATCATTCTCATGCACCCCGTTCCTCATGTTTGGACTATCTGTATATGCTGAATTTTGCTGATTCGACAATAATTTTAACTAATTTAAAAGTATTATCGTCTTTTCCGCCCCTATTGTTAATGCTTTTTCATTAAAAACTTAAAATTTTCTGTTTCACACTGCAAAAAATCGGTTAATTATTATCTTTTTTATGCCCACAGACGAAGGACAAAGCGGTGCAGGATATTGTGAAGCAATAGGAATTAACGGTGAATGAAATTCAGGGTGTCTTCAAAGGCCATGGGGCTGATGAGGCCCCTGTTTATTAGTGTATTTGTAATGGAGTATGAATTACGGCGACGCTTAGGAGCACGCTCCGCAAACGGAATGTTGTTCCAATCGCTCTTGTATCCAGATTTTTCTCATTCCCCTAATCGGTGAAAATCCGGATACAAAGGCGACCGCTCCGCTTTTCCACAATCATTCCGCCCGCTCCGCTGTTTAAGAGTGGGAGTATCAAACCCTAATACAAATGCACTGCTGCTCTCCATTTACGTTCGCCCACCTCCGGCGAGTTTAGGTGAACTATACGTGGAATCCAATGTTGTCTCTTCCTTTCCTGGCGGTGCTCCGCCTATCTCTTGCCAATTCTAAGCGTTTTCTCTCACCGACCGATTGTATGGATAGCATTGTTGCACATCTTGCAGGAATTCTCTACAAATGTTACTGGCTGCGGTACAATGTTGCATTATTGGCACAAATTCCGGTGTTTAGAGCAAGATAGCGCTGAATTTGTTGCATTTCTTGCAGGATTTTAGCATTAGCCGCTTCTATGGGGCAGTATTGTTGCACTTCTTGCAGGATTTCTTTATAAATGTTATTAGCTGTGGAGCATGGAGCCATACGTCATCGCAGCAGCACCGATTGTACTCAGTTTTTCGCATAATTTCCTAAACAACAAACAAAAAGCCACCCAGTCTGTGAAAGACTGAATGGCTCAAGATTAGAATACTAGTATATCTTCCCCGGCAGGATGTCCCGCTGCCTTAGCTGACGAACAACGGTACCAGCTGAATTCCCTCTTCGGGAGAAATCCGCACCAGGCCTTTATCCGAGATCCGCAATGCGGGGATAACCGCCAGGGCCAGCAGAGACAGGGTCATAAAAGCATAGTTCAGCGTACAGCCCGCATCATATAGCGCTTTGCTGATGGCAGCGGATTGCGCAGCGGCAATCTCAAATGGCTCTGCGGACATCAGTCCTGCAATCGCCAGCGGGAACAACGTGGTTCCGGCAGCGGTAATCACCGCCACACCGCCCTGCGCTTCCGCCACGGCAGCCGCCGCCTGCGCCATTAGTCCATCATCGTTACCGATGACCAGCACATTATGGCTGTCATGAGCTACGGTCATTGCTATGGCCGCAGGCTCGCGGAAGCCGATGCCCTGCACAACCCCTACGGATTTGTTGCCGGTTCCCTTGTGCCGCTCCAGAACAGCGATTTTGCACAGACCGCCCTGCACAACCAGCTCCGATCCAGCCACAGGCAGGCTCATGATCAGCTCGCCGGTCTCCACATGGTTCTCAATGACCTGGATAACCCGCGTGGACAGAACACCTTCCTCAATGGGCGCGTGGATCACGAAGTCTGCGGGAACCGGAGGCTGCTGCAGATGCACAGAGGCCAGTACTTCATCCGGGTAGGTGTAAGGACTCAGCTCAGCCGTCATGCTTCCGTTCTCAGCCACAACAACGCCAGCCGCAATTGTCATGACCACATGAACATCGGCCAGATTTCCGTCCAGCAGAATGATATCCGCACAGGAGCCCGGAGTGATGGAGCCGATATCGCGGGCTACGCCGAAGCGCTCGGCTGTATTGATCGTTGCCATCTGAAAAGCCGTGACCGGCTTCACCCCCTGGGAGATCGCATGGCGCACGACAAAATCCATATGCCCCTCATCGCGCAGCGATTCGGAGCTGCGGTCATCTGTCACCAGCATCATCCGGCGCGGGTCCAGCCCGTGCTCGGTATGCGCCGTGATGGTTTTGGCGACATCATGCCAGGCAGAGCCGCGGCGCATTTTGGCATACATCCCCAGACGTACGCGTTCGATCACATCCTCCGCTGTCACACACTCATGATCCCCTGTCACCCCTGCTGCGGCATAGACCGGAAGTCTCCAGTCACTCGCCGGCCAGGTGAAATGCCCGTCAACATACCGTCCCGCACGCAGCGTGGCCTGGATCTCTCCGAGCATCTTCTCATCGCCGTAGACTACACCCGGGAAGTTCATGACTTCGCCGAGTGCGATCACATCCTCGCCCCAGGTGTAGGCTTCCGCTACTTCCTCCGGTCCGATGGACGCGCCGGTTGTCTCAAATTCTGCGCCCGCAGAAGGAACACAGGAAGCCACCTGCATATAGGCAGCCAGCGGTGTTCCCCGCATCTCGTCCAGCATCAGCTTAATTCCCTTAAGCCCGAATACATTGGCTATCTCATGGGCGTCGAAGAAGCCTCCGGTCGTCCCCAGCGGCAATACAGCGCGGGCGAATTCAGTCACCGTCAATTGAGTGCTCTCGATATGGCAGTGTCCGTCAATCAGGCCGGGAGCAATGTATCTTCCTGCCGCATCAATAACCTGAGTTCTCTCCCCAATCGTATGGGAGACGTCCTTGCCGACGTAAGCAATGCGCCCGCCTTGTACAGCGACGGACATGCCGTCCAGAATCTCCCCGGAGCAGACATTGACCAGCTTGCCGCCTGTAATGACCAGTGTAGCCTTCTGATCTCCGCGGGCTGTAGCTACCAGCTCAGGCACGCAGTCGGCCAATGGTTGTCGTGTATAAGTCATCATGTGCACTCCCTTCCGGTTATCTATTTAGAAAAAACGGCCCTGACGCCCCTCAAGGGGCGCAAGCCGTCACTTAAACAAATCGCATTGTATGATTATCTTACTTTTGAATCATATACGTCAAGTGCCGCCTGAACGCCCTGTCCGGCAGGTACTGCGTACCCGTGGCGGATAAGCACCGCCTCCAGCGCGCCAAGCAGACGCAGCACATTATTCTCCCGGCAGCTGAAGCCCATGGTACCGATCCGCCAGATCTGGCCTTGTAACGGCCCGAAGGAGCTGGCGATCTCAATACCGAAACGCTGCAGCAGCATGGAACGGACGGATTCCCCGTCTATGCCCGCCGGAATGAGCACACAGGTGACTACTGTCAGCTTGCTCTCCGCCTCCCCGTACAGCTCCAGCCCCATGGCTGATAGTCCGGCAGTAAGGGCTTGCTCATGGAACCTGTGCCGGGCATGCCGCGCTTCCAGCCCTTCCTCCAGGACCAGCCGCAGGCCTTCACGCAGAGCATAGAGCATGGAGGTCATCTCCGTATGGTGATTGAGCCGCCGGGGACTCCAGTAATCCTGCAGCATACTCAGGTCGAGGTAATTACTGCGCACTACAGGCAGCTCGCTGACAGCAGCAGTGTCAGTTCTAAGTCCACGTTCTACCTGCTTGCGCTTCAGCAGCTTGGCCTCGGCCCGGTCATTATACGTCACCGGGGCCATGCCCGAAGGGATGGACAGGCATTTCTGCGTTCCGCCGACCACGGCATCCAGCATCCAGGCATCTGTCTCTACCGGCACCCCGCCGATCGTCGCCACCGCGTCCACAATCAGCAGCGCATCCTGCTCCCGGCAGGCCTGCCCGATCCCGTCCAGCGGCTGTACACGGCCTGTAGAGGTCTCACCGTGAACCATCGCCACCACATCCGGCTTGAAGCTCCGTATAGCCGCAATTACCTCTTCCGGCGGAAAGACGCGGCCCCAGGTCTGTTCTATCGTGAGGACCTCAGCCCCGCAGCGCTCAGCAATCTCATGGAGCAAATGGCCAAAACGGCCAAAGACCGGAACCAGCACCCGGTCCCCCGGCGCAATCAGGCTGACCATCACCGCTTCAATGCCGGAACGCGAAGTCCCGTCTACCGGATACGCCCACTGATTCCTGGTGGCGAACAGCTCACGCAGCATCTCCATCGTCTCGTTCATGATCTCTGTGAATTCGGGATCGAATTGTCCCAGCACCGGATAAGACATCGCCCGCAGCACACGCGGATCAACCTCCACGGGGCCGGGGGTCATAATGCACCGCAAGGACGGCGACAAATCTTCGTACCGCTTCATGATTCTCTCCCCTCCAGACTTTCAGGTGATCAGATCTCGCTATTTATAGCGAAATTAAAATTACAACTCGAAGCTTGGTCGTCGCTGCGGTGAACAGTGTCTCTTATTCGTAAGCTAATCTATATAATATGGCTGTCAGTACTTCCAGTCCAGCAGCGAGTTCCTCCGGGGAGGTATACTCCCCGGGGGAATGGCTGATCCCGCTCCGGCTCGGCACGAAGATCATCGCAGCCGGGCAGCGCGGGGCGAACAGCTGGGCGTCATGCCCCGCACCGCTGACCATGCTCAGATAAGGCTTCTCCTGCTGGAGACAGATCTCTTCAAGAGTCGCGCGCAGCTCCTGATCCATAGGGGCTGGGGCTGTCTCCAGCAGCGGCTGTACCTCAAGCGTGAGGCCGCGCCTGCGGCCAAGCTCTGCGAACTCCGCCAGGACCGCTGCGCAGAAGCGCTCCAGCACCCCGGCTTCGCTATGCCGGATATCCAGCGTGAACTGCACTTCGCCGGGAATCACATTGGATGTACCCGGATAGACCTCGAGCCGACCCGTCGTGGCTACCAGCGGATCACCCGCCGCCAGGGCGGACCGCTCCAGCGCCAGCAGCATCTCCGCACTCCCGGCGAGTGCATCCTGTCTTAACCCCATCGGCGTAGTCCCTGCATGATTGGCCGTCCCACCGACCTTGACAAGATACCGCCGCTGTCCGGCGATAGCCTGCACGACCCCGATTCTACGGGACATCCGTTCCAGAATAATCCCCTGTTCAATATGCAGCTCGACATATGCGGCAATATCACTGCGCACAGGACTATTATTGCGCCAGAAGCTTCTCTCCAGACCCGCAGTAGCTCCAGCTTCTGGCCGCTCACTCCCATATTCGTCACGCCCATATCCGCCACTCTGCTCCAGACCCGCCGCAGCTTCAGCAGCCAACCCTTCATCCCCTGCCAGGCCGCAGGCCGCCATCGCTGCCCCCAGCGTGATCCCATCCGCATCTGTGCAGTCTATACATTCCTTCCCGCTATACAGCCCGGTCACATTCCCCGAGCCCCAGAACGTCAGCGGAAAGCGGCTGCCCTCTTCCTCGCAGAAGGATACCACCGCAAGCGTCCGCAGCGGCGGACCGAAGGTCTCCAGAAGATAGTGCAGCGCAGTTACAGCTGCCGCTACACCATAAGCACCGTCATACCGCCCGCCGTTCACCACCGTGTCAATATGCGATCCGGTCAGGATAACCTTGTCGCTTACCTGAGAACCGGCCAGTGTGCCATAGACATTCCCTACCTGATCCATCCTGACCTCAAGCCCGAGTCCGGCCATTCTCTCCTGCAAAAAATGCTGAACCCCTTGCCACTCCGGCGTATACAGCAGCCGGGTAACTCCAGGACCCGGAGCGCTGTAGGCTGCGAGTTCATCCAGCAGCTTCAGCATCTCCCCGGCGGGGACATGCGGGACCGGCGGCTTCATATCCCCGGCTGGCTGTGCCGGATACGCAGCCATTCTCCTCCGCCGCCAGCAATAACGCCTTCCGCGGCAGTATAGACCATATTGCCCCGGCAGATCGTTGCCGTTACCTTGCAGGATAAGGTCATTCCGACATAAGGGCTATGCCGGTGGCGGTACAGCAGATCCTCTGCACGCAGGGTATAGGCCGCATCTGGATCAAGCAGCACCAGATCGGCATCCAGCCCCGGCGTAATGGAGCCCTTGCGCCCCTCCAGCCCGAACCGCCGGGCAGGAAGCCCGGAGAGCAGCGCCGAGATCTGCGTAACCAGCAGGCCGCGCACATGAACGCCTTCATGGAACATCAATTCCAGACTGCTCTGTGCTCCCGATATCCCGCCCCAGGCTTCCATGAACGACAGCCCGGGCGCCAGCTTCAATTCAGGCGGACAGGGGGAGTGATCGGAGGCGACCAGATCCACCCGGCCCGCAGCCAGCGCCGCCCACAGCCGTTCCCGTTCACTGCTGCTGCGCAGGGGCGGAGCGCATTTCGCCAGCGCCCCGAGAGTCTCCATGCTGTCTTCATCCAGGATGAGATAATGAGGACAGGTCTCTGCGGTAACATCCAGACCGCGCAGCTTGGCCTCATGAATCAGCTCCAGGGCTGCAGCTGTGCTGATATGGACGAAATGCAGCTTACAGCCGGTCCGCTCACTGTACAGCAGCGCCCTGGCTACAGCCTCCAGCTCCGCTTGTGGAGGGCGTGAAGCCGCAAAATCCCTCGCGCTGCTGCGCCCGGCACGGAGTGCCGCCGCCCCCAGCACCGAGGTTATCGCTTCGCTCTCCGCATGCAGGGCGAGAATCCCGCCGGTTGCGGCGATCCGAAGCATCCCTTGATACAGGGTATCATCGTCCACCTCACGGAACCGGCCCTCGCCTTCACCGCCGGGATTCGAGATGAACGCCTTGAACCCGGTAACGCCCGCTGCCGCCAGTCCCTCCAGCTCCTCCAGATTCCCGGGCACCAGTCCGCCCCACAACACATAATCCACCGCCGAGTTCCCGGCTGCGGCCTCCGCCTTCAGCCGGAGCGCCTCCAGATTAACCGTCGGCGGATTCCCGTTCAGCGGCATATCCGCATAACAGGTGCAGCCGCCAGCCGCTAGAGCAGCTGACCCGCTCCGGAAGCCCTCCCAGTGACCGAACGCAGGCTCATTGAAGTGAACATGCATGTCGATTATGCCGGGCAGCACATATTGTCCTTCCGCATCCAGAATTCTGGTCCCGGACGATGCCTGTAAGGCTTCGCCCAGTGCAGCGATTTTGCCATCCTTCACCCCGATCTCAAGCCTGCGGACTTCTCCGGGCAGGACCACCTGTCCGTTCCTGATGATAAGCTCATAACCTTCTTCCTTCATGACAGCCCACCTCCGGTCTATTGGCTTAAGATTAGATGCAGCGGTACACTGAATTGCCGTGTTAACTCCCGCGATAAGTGCTGTATCCTCCAGGTGCAACCAGCAGCGGTACATGGTAATGGGCGGAGGGGTCCGGCATATTGAAGCGGATCGGAATCTGGTCCAGGAACGAGACTACAGCGCCTGCTCCCTCCTCCTCAGCCTCCGGTTCTCCGGCACCAGCCTGAGCGCCCCGGAAATAATCCCCTGCCATGAACAGCAGTTCATAGCTTCCGGCCTGCATTTCTTCTCCCGCCAGCAGCGGAGCGTCCAGCCTGCCATCCTCATTCGTCACCGCCTCACGAAGCAGCACAGGCCCTCCGGTACTCAGCCGCCAGAGCTGAAGCGACAGGCCCGCAGCAGGCTTGCCCTGTGACAGATCCAGCACATGAGTTGTCAGCCGTCCGTTCCTTTCAGACAATTGCGTCACCCTCCTCCTATAATATGCAGTGCCCTGCTCTATTCCGCCCCCAGCAGATCCTCCAGCCGAAAACGAGTAATCGCACCAATCTCCAGCAGCGCCTGTTCCTGCTCCTCCTCAAGCGAACGATCCACACGCTCACCGATGGCGCTAAGGATCTCTTCTTTAGTTTTGCCCCGTACGGCGAAGATGAACGGAAAGCGGAATTTCGCTGTATAGGCGGCGTTCAGCCCGGTGAGCTCCGCGAATTCCTCCGGTGTCAGCCGGTCCAGTCCGGCCCCCTGCTGCTCAGCCGCCGACAGCGGACTGACCGCAAGCCTTGTCGCCAGATCCGGGTGAGCTCTAAGCAACGCCAGCACCTGGTCCGGCTCCGCCTGCCGTGCTATCTCCATCATGGCAGCATGCAGCTCCTGCACCGAATCGAACGGACGCCTGCTGTACACCCCCTCTGCTACCCAAGGGGAGTGCTCGAAGATGCCGCCGAGCTGCTCCACGAAGTCTTTTTTTACCATCGAGTTCATCTGCTCCAGAGTCAACCGGTCCGCCGGTATAGTCATAGGCCAGCCCCCATCCCTCTAATTTGTATATTTCCGCCTGCGCCCTTCCGGCCTAGAACCGCTGTTCGCGGATATAAGGTGTTCCCAGTGATTCCGGCGTACCGGAGGGCTTGTTGCGGTTGCGGTATCCCAGATACATCAATACGAGAATGGTTACGACGTAAGGAATCATTTTCAGAAAATAAGACGGCACCGCACTCCCCAACAGCTGAATACGGAAGCCCAGCGAGTCGAGTGCTCCGAAGAAGTAGGCGCAGAAGAGAGCGCGCAGCGGATTCCATCTGGCGAAAATCACCAGACCCACCGCGATCCAGCCCCGTCCGGCGGTCAGCCCTTCATTCCAGGTCGGCGCATATGCCAGCACCATATCCGCACCGGCCAGCCCAATCAGCGCCGCCCCGGCAGTAACATAACAGTAACGGATCAGCTGCACACGAATCCCCATGACGTCCGCAGTAGCCGGATTGTCGCCGACTGCCCGCAGATGCAGCCCCCACGAGGTATGGTGAATCAGCAGATGCAGCACAAGGACGAGCAGAAGACTGAACCAGGTCAGCATATCCAGCCTTCCAAAAAGCTCCCCGAGCACCGGCACCGGCTTCAGTATCTCCAGATCCAGCTTGGGCAGACTGCCGGGAAGCGGAATGCCGCTGATCGACTTGCCCACATAAGCGCTTAAGCCGCTGCCGAACAGCGTCATAGCCAGACCCGACATCGTCTGATTCGCCCTCAGCGTGACACATAAGAAGGAATGAACCATACCCAGAAGAGCGGTAATGGCTACCGCCGAGAGCAGCGCAAGGATCAGATTCCCGCTGCGGATGTAGACGATGCAAGTCGTCACTGCCCCCATCAGCATCAGCCCCTCCGCACCGAGCTGGATAATGCCGGCCCGTTCGGTCAGAATGCCTCCCAGCGTAGCCAGCAGCAGCGGTGTTCCGGCGGAGATGGCGGCGATTAATAACTGTGTAGTGAAATCCATGAGTGAACTCCCTCCTGTACGAGAATGCTGTTATGCGCTCCGGCGGATGCGGAACCGGTGAACCATGTCGCCGGCAATCAGGAAGAACAGGATCGCGCCCTGTAGCATTTCCGATATGGACGAAGGCAGTCCGATGGTCTGAACACTATAGCCGCCTACAATCAGGCCGCCGAACAGAATCGAAGTCACAATCAGGCCCAGCGGGTTCAGCTTGGCAAGCCAGGCTACGATGATCGCCGTATAGCCATAGCCCGGTGAGATTCCCTGCATCAGCTTATGCGTAACCCCGGACACCTCGGCCATGCCGGCAATCCCGGCAAGACCGCCGCTGATCAGCATGACGATGATAATATGCTTCTTGATATGGATGCCTGCATAACGGGCCGCTGTGGGATTGGCGCCGATCAGACGCAGCTCATAGCCCCAGCGGGTGAACCGGATCATCAGATAATAGATCAGCACAGCCACAAGGCCGAAGACCAGCCCGATGTGCAGCCGGGTGCTGCCAAGCACCGGCAGGGACTGTGCAGCGGTGAACATCGGCGAACCCGGGAAGTTGAAGCCCTTCGGGTCCTTCCAGGGGCCGAACACTACATAATCCAGAGCCAGCAGGGCCACATAGTTCAGCATCAGCGAGGTAATCAGCTCATTTACACCGAAATGGGTTCGCGGCACTGCCGTCATCAGACCCCACAAAGCTCCGGCCGCTGTACCGAAAACCAGCATCAGCGTGATGGACCAGAAGGAAGACAGGTCCGGGAAATAGATCGTTACCGCAGTAGCCGCCATAGCGCCTACTGTCAACTGACCCTCTGCCCCGATATTCCACACAGAGATCCGGTAAGCTACAGCAATACCTAGCCCGCAGAGCAGCAGCGGAATAGCCTTGACCATGGTTTCAGTGAAGCCGTAGGAGGTGCCGAAGGCTCCCCGGAACATTTTCTCATAGACGACCAGCGGGCTCATTCCATTAGCGGCGATGAACACCGCACAGAGCAAGAGTGCCAGAACAACGGACAGGATGGGCGTCCACCACGGTGAACGGGTACGGCTTGAATCATATTCCAGCCTGAGGGAGTACCACCTCCCGCTACGCCCCGCCACTCGTGTAAGCGTTGCAGATTCATTTCCAGGCTTCGGACTCATACGGCACTTCCCTCCCTGCTCCGGATACCGGCCATCATCAGGCCGATTTGTTCCCGGTCCGCCTGCTCATGATCGCTCTCGCCTATAATTGACCCGCCATAGATCACCAGAATACGGTCGGATAACTGCAGCAGCTCATCCAGATCCTCGGAGATCAATAGCACTCCGCTACCGGAGCTGCGCAGCTCCATCAGCAGCTCATGCACCCCTGCCGCTGCACCGACATCCAGCCCTTGCGTCGGATGCACGGCCACCATCAGCTTTGGACGGTGGCTGACCTCACGGGCGAACAGCAGCTTCTGCTGGTTCCCGCCGGACAATTGCTGCACGGGAGTATCCAGCTCCGGCGTCTTCACATTGAAGCGGCGGACCAGCTCCTGCGACCAGGAGCGGTTCCTCGCAGCCTTCAGGAAGCCGAACCGGGAATGCTCCCCGCTGCGGTAAGACTTGAACAGCAGGTTGTCAACGGACCCCAGCCGTCCGGCAAGACCGCTCTTCATCCGGTTCTCCGGCACATGCGAGATGCCCGAATCGATCGCTCCTCTTACCGAAGCTGTTTTTACAGGACTGCCGTCAAACCGGATCTCGCCCGTCCTCCATGCTCTTAGCCCTGTCAATACCTCCGCCAGCTCCTTCTGCCCGTTGCCCGCGACACCGGCCACGCCCACAATTTCGCCTTCATGAACCGTAAGCGACAGGGCATCCAGCGCCTTGCGGCCATGATCCGCAGCCACCTCCAGATCGCGGACGATCAGCAGCGGCTCTCCGGCCGTCGCCGCGCGCTCCTGACGGCTGATCGTAACCTCCCGGCCCACCATCAGCCGGGCCAGCTCCAGCTCATCCGTCTCGCCCGTCATCAGCGAAGCAATCATTTTCCCCTTGCGCATCACGGAGATGCGGTCCGAGGAGGCCATGACCTCCTTCATTTTATGCGTAGTCATGATCACTGTCTTGCCCGCCTGCTTCATCACCTGAAGGGTCTCGAACAGTTGCTCCGCCTCCCCCGGCGTCAGCACCGAAGTCGGCTCATCCAGAATGATGATGTCTGCCCCGCGGTATAGCGTTTTGACAATCTCAACGCGCTGCTGCTCGCCGACAGACAGCTGCCAGATCGGCCGGTCGACGGGAAATTTCAAGCCAAACCGTTCTCCAAGCGCCTCTATCTCTTCATGCTTACGCTTCATCCATCTGCTGCCGCGCCAGAAAGACGACTTTTCGCCAAGCACGATATTCTCCGCCGCTGTAAGGCTCTGCACCAGTCTGAAGTTCTGAAAGACCATGCCTACACCGAGCAGTGCCGCATCCTTCGGGGAACGGATTCTGGCCGGTTTGCCATGAATGAGAATCTCTCCTGCGTCCGCCCGGTACACTCCTGACAGCATGCTCATGACTGTGCTTTTCCCTGCCCCGTTCTCCCCGAGCAGCGCGTGAATCTCCCCCGCATTTGCCGAAAAATCAACTTGATCGCTGGCCGTTACAGCACCGAATGTCTTCACTATCCCGCGCATTTCAACCGAAGGGTCCTGCATAATACTACGCTCCTTTCCGGGTAGTTATAGTACAGGTGGGGAAGGCTCCGGTATCCGGAACCCGCCCCACCCGTAAGGCTGTGCTGTATGAAGATGTGTAGCAGCTGTTATTGCGGAATCGTGCCCTCGACACCCTTGACCAGCCAGTTCATGCCAAGCACCTCTTCAAGGGTCAGCTTCTGACCGTCCTTAACAGTTACATTGCCCTTGTTGTCCGAGATCGGTCCGGTGAAGACCTCCAGCCCGCCGCTGATGATTTTGGCCTTGGCGTCCTCCACCAGCTTCTTCACATCCTCGGGAACCTTGTTGCCGAATGGCGCCAGCTCCACCATGCCGTCCGCCATATCGCCAGAATACTGCTCACTTTTCCAGGTTCCGTCCATCACAGACTGTACAGCTTTTACATAATAAGGACCCCAGTTCCATACAGGGTTGGTTAAGTAGTTGTCCGGTGCATACTTGCTCATATCCGAGTCATTTCCCCCGGCAAAAGCTCCCCGTTCCGCCGCAGCCTGAAGGGTAGCCGGTGAATCCTGATACGCCAGCAGGACATCCGCTCCTTTGTCGAGCAGGCTGATTGCCGCCTGACGTTCCGTAGCAGGGTCATACCAGGTATTCGTCCAGACCACATCCACCTTAACCCCCGGGTTGACGCTCTGCGCACCCAGCGTGAAGGCGTTCAGATTATAGATCACCTCGCTGATCGGGAAGGCTCCCACATAGCCGAGATGGTTTTTCTTCGTCATTTTGCCTGCTGCGATCCCTGACAGATAGCTGGCCTGATAGTTTTTGCCGAAGTAAGTCCCCATGTTTTCGGCGGTCTTGTAGCCGGAGGCGTGCAGGAACTTCACGTTAGGGAATTTGCCAGCCACATTCAAAGTGAAATCCATATAGCCGAAGCTCGTGGTGAACACGATGTCATGGTTCTGTGCAAGCTCTGTGATGATCCGCTCGGCATCGGCGCTTTCCGGTACATTCTCAACGAAATCCGCCTTGATCCCAAGCTCCTTCTCCATATACAGGCGGCCCTGATCATGCTGATACGTATACCCGCCGTCACCCGGAGGCCCGATATAGACAAAAGCAACCGTCGGCTTTTTCGCTGCCGGCTCTGTGGTTGCCGCGGCCTCGCTCCCTGCCGGTGTGCTTGCCGCCGAAGGCTCTGTCGTTGCTGCCGCACCCGTATTAGACGCCGTATTATCCTTTGCGCACCCCGTCAGAACCACCGCCAGCAGGAACATCGTGATGATGCTGAATTTGAATGCCTGACCCCTTTGTTTCATAATTCTCCTCCTCCAGGATATCTCTTCTAATGGCTACAGCCATTAATGTATCTCTACTATACTGAGGCGCAGCACTTACGTAAATTTATATAACATAGCTTTGTGTGGTTGGATAAGAAGAGGGGGCCGATTTTGTGCTTCATGCACGAAGTCATCTCAAATTAAACTTAAATACTGTGATATTACCTTACATATCTTTAAAAAATAGCGAATTCACTGTCTATTCCCGCTCCGCACGCTCCATTCTCTGCTGTACTCTCCGAAGCTCTCCGGCAGCCCGGTCTCTGCGAAGGCCTGAACAGACTCTTGCGGCAGGATGAGCCCCTTATACTCCTTGGTCCGCATAATGGCAGCTACGCCCTCTTCATCGTCCAGCTCTTGAAGTCCGCCGAACAGCGTGCTTGAGAACAGAGTAGGCGGCATCAGCAATCCTTCTTGCGCACTGGTGACATAATCAAGCTCCGGGTGCTGCTCATACGCTTGGATGAACCGGCGGATCTGAGCCGCTGCCACAAACGGCTGATCTGCCGCCGCAATGACCACCGCATCCGGCTGAAGCGAAGCTACAGCATTCAAGCCGCAGCGCAGTGAGAAAGACAGGCCCAAATGAGCCGTCAGGCAAGTCTCAATCCGCCGCATATTCTCCGCCATCCCGGCCGGCGGCAGCCAGCCCAAAGGATCATCCGCGCGAACCACCACAACCAGCGGCACAAGCCCGCAGGTCTCCAGCTCGCTGAGCATCACCGCAGCGGCTGAACCCGCACCCGCCCTGTTCAGAGAACCTTCAGAGGCCCCTGCTCCATTACTGCGGCCTGCCGCCAAAAAGATTCCGGCCACCTTCATTGTTCTCCACTCCTTTTTTTGGACAATCTGCTGATGGACGGCTGTTATTCGCGCTCCAGCATTCTGCGGAACAGGAATACCAGCTTCAGCTTCATGAGATCATTGATTTTTTTGAAATCGACATCCAGCAGCTCACTGAGCTTCTCAATCCGGTAAGTGGCCGTATTGCGGTGAATGAACAGCTTCTTGGCCGTCTCGTTCACATGGCCGTCATTCTCCAGGTAGACCTCCAGCGTGTGGAGCATCTCCTTAACATATTCCGGTTCCCGGCTAAGCAGCCCCCGCAGGCTGCCGTTATAGTAACGCTCCATGGTCTCCGCCGGAATCTTGCTCAGCAGAAGATCAAGCTCCAGCTGGCGGTAATGCACCACATTTCCCTGTGCGCCCCATTGCCGGGCCATGCCCATACATTCCTTAATCTCGGCAAAAGCTTCCTTCAGCCCCTCCGGCTTCAGCTTCACGCTGCTGACAGCCGCCTGCGGATAATACCCTTTATCGAACTTCAGGCTGTCGAAGCATTCCTGAATCATTGCCCGGAACTCCTCCGGCTGATGCGGCCCGGCAGGGTACAGCGACACCAGTCCCTCCTCCACCAGGAAGTGGACCGCCTGCAGGCCATGCAGCACCGGATGCTCCGAATACTCCTCCTTCAGCCGCAGCAGCTCTGCCTGCCGGGCTTCTCCCGCAGCAGCCACATCGGTAAGCAGCAGTTGATACGGAGACTGGAGCAGCGTAATCTCCAGCCGGAGCGCTGCCTGCTCCAGCTCAGCGTATTTCAGCCCGTCCTTCAGGAACCGCCGCAGCAGCCCGCTGAATTCCCGGTGTCCGGCCTGCTCGAAATAATCCTCCAGTCCGGTATGCATATGATAAGAAATCAGCTCTGCCCCCTGGACGAACAGACTTTCCTCCACGGGCAGCAGCAAAGGATCAATATCGCAATAATGTAGGTAACCCAGGCATTTCCCGGCCTGTAGCAGCGGAAGCCGGTAGCCTGTGCCCGTGCTGAGCCGGAAGCGCTGATTGCAGGGCTGCCAGGGCCACCCTTCCAGCAGCTCACTTTCGGTGTACCCCGAGTTGTTGAATACTACCGTTCCGCGGCTACTGATTACAGCCAGCGGATAACCGATGATCTCGGAGACGGTGTCCAGCAGCGGACGGCTGCGCCCGGAACGCAAGGCAAGACGCATCAGCAGCCGCTGCTTCTCCATCATGCTCTGCAGGGTGCCCACGCTGCGCGACAGCTCCGCGCGGAACAAGCCGTTCATCTGGTCGGAGAAGGTGAACTGCAACGGCAGCTCAATCAGCGGAAAATTCAGCTGCTCCGCTTCCGCAATCAAGGGCGGCGGCACAGCCTCCCAGAACCGGCCCAGCTTGATGCCCAGCCCCGCTGACCCGCGCCGGTTCAGCATCTGCAGCAGTGCCGAGGCATCCTCCGGGCTGTCCTTGATCAGATAGGCTGTGGTCAGCAGCATTTCCCCTTCCTTGATCCAGTCCGAGATATCGGGAGCATCCATGACATTGATCGATTTCACAATCCTGTGCTTCCCCTTGGACCCGGCAATCAGCTTCGCTTCGGATAAAGGATAAATGGACAACGCTTCTTCCACCGTAAGATGCATAGCCACCCCTCCTTCTGTACCTTCATAATAGGTTTATTCGAGTCATATGTTACTTTATGTAACATTATAGATAAAATGACCGCTGTTGGAAAGAGAAAAGTTAGAATTAGGCTTCCTTGCGTTAGGTAACATAACATTTTGGGCGGCGGCGACTCTGGATTGGTCCCATGAAGCTGCATATGGCCCACGTATCTTCGCAGTTGCCGGATGTATGCTGTTTTTCGCATACATTGGGACCGTTCACCCGGCACCGGCCAAATTGTATGCTGTTTTCCGCATACATCCGGACCACTGTCCCCCGCACCGGCCGGATGTATGCTGTTTTTCACATACATCCGGACCGATCCCCCTGCACCGGCCCAATGTATGCTGTTTTCCGCATACATCTGGACCACTCACCCCCATACCGGCCCAATGTATGCTGTTTTTCGCATACATCCGGACCGATCCCCCCGCACAGGCTCAATGTCTGCTGTTTTCCGCATACATTCGGGCCGCGCACACCCTAACCTGCACATTGCATGCTGTTTTTCGCATACATCTGGACCGATCCCCCCGCACAGGCTCAATGTCTGCTGTTTTTCGCATACATTCGGGCCGCGCACACCCTAACCTGCACATTGTATACTGTTTTTCGCATACATCTGGACCGATCCCCCCGCACAGGCTCAATGTCTGCTGTTTTCCGCATACATCTGGACCACTCACCCCCATACCGGCCCAATGTATGCTGTTTTTCGCATACATCTGGACCACTCACCCCCATACCGGCTCAATGTATGCTGTTTTCCGCATACATTGAGCAATCAGCAAAAAGCCCTGGTTCTCTTCGTTCAGAGAACCAGGGCTGTGACTTCCTACTTCCATACCTCCTGTATCCATGACAGGAGCCTCAGATCTTGTCCGTGTCCGCCGATGACGGACAGCCCCAGCGGCAGTCCGCCGGGTCCGGGCACCGGCAGCGTAACCTGCGGCAGCCCGGCCAGTCCGGCCAGGCAGCTGAGCATCATGGCGCTGCTGCGGCTCCGCTCCAGCTGCCCGGGTCCGGCGCCGCGCAGCGGGGCCGGACCCGGCACGGTCGGAAGGACGAGACAGCCGTCCTTCCCGACCAGCGCCCGCAGCCGCTGAGTGATCCGGCTGCGCAGCATAGCGGCCGGGCTGTGATCCGCCCCGGCCAGCCCCGCCGCCCAAGCGAACCGGGCGGCAATGTCCGGCCCGAAGACCGGCTGCTCCCGCCCGATCCACTCCCCATGGGTTGCCCAGATCTCGGCACCCTGCAGCTCGCGGAAGGCGTCCATCCAGGTCTTCAAGCCTTCAGGGGCAACCACGGCTTCAGCAGCCTGTAGCGAAGCGCCTGCCTGAAGCTTGTCCAGCCCCCGCCTCAGGTAGTCTGCACAGTCCTGCTCCACAAGCGCCCAGCCTTCCGGGGGAAAGAACATCCGGGATATTTGAAGGTCACCGGCTGACTTGTCAACCGCCTCACCGCCGCTCTGCTCCATACTATTCTCCATGCTCTGGGCATCTACGCCGCTGTCCACAGGCCCGAACTGATCGCCCGCCTTCTTCCTATCCTCCCCGCTACAGGCAGCTCCGCCACTGTCCGCATTTTCGAGCAGAACGCTCACTTTCTTCCCACTCACTCTGCCCTGAGCATCACCACCGCTGTCCGCAAACCCAAGCAGAACGCGCCCTGTTTTCAGCATCAGCTCCGTGCTTCCAGCGATCCAGCCCACCGTGTCAAAAGCCGGGGCCAGCGGAATAACCCCCTCCAGGGATACCGCCCCGTGAGTCGGACGATAACCGAATACACCGCAATAAGCCGATGGAACCCGGACAGAGCCGCCTGTATCCGTCCCGAGGGCAAAATCCACACTCCCCGAGGCCACAGCCACCGCTGACCCGCTGGACGAGCCGCCGGGAATCCGGTTCTCCCCGTGCGGATTCACCGGCGTACCGTAATGATAGTTCTCTCCGCCCAGGCTGTACATCAGCTCATCCGTATGGGCAGCCCCCCGCAGCGCAGCTCCGGCTTCCAGCAGCCTGCGCACAGCATCTGCATGAACAGCCGCAGGTTCGTGGCTACGCAGCCAGTCCGGGTTACCGGCGGCAGAGCGGTGCCCGGCCACTGCGAAGACATCTTTTACCGTGAAGGCCAGGCCATGCAACGCCCCGTGCCCGCTGCCGGGAATCTCCAGCTCCGGGACCCGGAATGCACCGTGCCGATTATCAAGAACCATGCTGTTCCACCCTTTCCCTCCCGGACAACCCCGGTTAATCACACCCTGCCTCCCTAATCACTCTGCCTTCTTCTCTTCTAGCAGAGCAGGTAAGGGATGAAGCTTCGTTCAAGCCGAGCATTCGGCGATAGTTGTATTCTGTACATCTAAATACAGTGAAATGAAAGGTTTCCCTCTTCTAAATGTACTCTGTGCAACTAAATCCGCCCTAATGGGCGAAAATCCAAGTACAGCAGCATTTTATTTGTACGAAATACAGCTAAACGGAGATTCGGCGGCACATTCGAGGAATTAGTTGTACAGATTGCAATTAAGCCTCCCCTTTGCACCCTGATCGGGGCGCGGCAAAAATTCAGCAAATGTTTAGTTAGCAAGCGATTAGTTAAAGCGAATAGTTAAAGTAATTTTCACAAGCTGAAATCTGATGCTCTATTAGTCTTACTGTCTTCCTTTCTTCCAGTTCCCCTTATTTCCTTGCTCCCGTCACCCATTCGATCCCCTACCACCCGATAGCCGCCCCATCAGAGCGTGGGTCCGTTCCCCCGCTGCGGTAGCCGTTACCGTCAATCGAGATCGCATGGGCGTGCCCCATCACCCCGTCATAGCTCTGTGCCTCACGGACCAGATGCCCCGCCTCCGCCAGCTCCGCCCGCACGGCTTCCGCCACCCGGTTCTCGATCCGCAGCTCCTGAGTCGGCTCTCCCCAGGTTCTGCCCCAGACGAAGCGGGGTTCACTCACCGCAGTCTGCGGGTCCATCCCGTAGTGAAGCATGCGCGTGAGCAGCAGGGTCTGCGTCTGCGGCTGTCCTTCACCGCCCTGTGTGCCATAGAGATAAGCCGGCTTCCCGTCCCGGCAGGCCATCGCCGGCATCAGCGTGTGGAAGGTGTGCTTGTGCGGCTCCAGCGTATTCACATGGGCGGGATCAAGCGAGAAGAAGGACCCGCGGTTCTGGAGCAGAATTCCCGTATTCCCGGCCACAACCCCCGACCCGAATTCGAAATACAGACTCTGGATGAACGACACCGCGTTGCCCTCTTCATCCACCACCGCTGCGTAAGCCGTATCCCTTCCAACCGGTTCGCTGCTGAGAGCAAGCGCCTTACGGGGAGAAATTGCCGCCGCGAGTTGAGCAGCATAGGGCTTACTCAGCAGACGGTCCAGCGGAATGCTGCTGAAGGACGGGTCAGTGAGCACCTGGTCGCGGTCACGGAAGCTCAGCTTCAGCGCCTCCACCAGCAGATGATAATATTCATAGGAACCATGCCTTATCTCCGCGAAGTTAGAATGCTCCAGGATATTAAGCGCCATGAGCGCCGTGAAGCCCTGCGAGTTCGGCGGAACCTGATAGACGGTATGCCCATGGTACTCCGTCTGGAGCGGTTCTTCCCAGCTTCCCTGGTGGTCCGCGAAATCATCGCGGGTCAGGTAACCGCCCGAAGCCTGCATGTAATCACTGATCTCTTCCGCAATGCTCCCTTTATAAAAAGCATCCCGGCCTCCCGCCGCAAGCTGCCGCAGCGTCCCGGCCAGCTGCCGCTGCACAAACCGTTCTCCCGCCGCCGGTATCCGGCCGCCGGGAAGATACACCGCCGCCGCTTCAGGCGACAGCGCGGCTCCGGCCAGAACACTGCCGCCATGCTGGTCCGGCGACAGCGGAAAGCCCCCGGCGCTGTAGCCGATAGCCGGCTCCAGCACCTCGGCCAGGGTCAGCCGTCCATACTCCCGCTGGACGGCTGACCAGCTATCCGCCATTCCGGGCACCGTAATGGCGCTGCGCACACCCCGCCGGGGAATGGCCTCTTCCCCGGCATAGCAGTCCCGGCGGACGGCGTAGCCCGAGCGTCCGCTGCCGTTGTAGGCCCGCACGCGCCCTTCGCTCGCGCTGTACCCCAGCCAGAAGGCGTCGCCGCCGAGCCCGGTCATATGCGGATAGACCACAGCCAGCGCCGCGCTGACTGCAACGGCCGCATCATAGGCGTTGCCGCCTTTGGCCAGAACTTGCGCGCCCGCCGCCGAGGCCAGATAGTGCGGGCTGACCACCATCGTTTTCGTTCCGATTACAGGTCCTCTGCTCATATGTCACCCCCGCCTCCCTTCCCTGCCGCTTAAGTTAGTGTCATTTAACAGCAGGACCTGAACCCCTGTCAACGGCTTCCGCAGGACCGTACATTTGCTGCCGCTTATTTTGTGAGCCATGCACAAATTTCAGGATGGAAGCAGGCCCAGGCCCGTCATCCCTTCTATCCGTCTGTTATATGGAGCGCAGCAGGCTACAGCCTTAGTACGCCCTCTGTGCATCCCCCTCACTTCAGGATATATTGCGACAGCACAGCCTGCACTTCATAGATATCGACCGACTTGTTGAAGGTTTTCTTCAGCGGTAGCCCCGCGCCCGAGATATACAGGCACAGCTCCGCATCCAGGTCGAAATGCCCCGCCGTCTCCACGGAGTAATGGGTGATGCTTTTGTAAGGAACAGAATGGTATTCGGTTTTCTTGCCGGTCATCCCCTGCTTGTCTACAAGAATCAGCCGCTTGTCTGTAAAAATAAACATGTCCCGGACCAGCTTATAAGCGCGCTCAATCTTTTCATTCGGAGCCAGAATCCGTCCGTATTCCCGCTGCACCTCTCCCAGCTCGACCTGGGTCGCATTGCCCAGCAATCCGTTAAAAATCGCCATAGCTCTCCTCTTTTCCCGCAGCCGTTATAAGGGCAACGCCCCTTTGCCACACTCCATACTACTTGCAGAACCATGCATTTATGTCTCTGCGGGAACAATTCTCCCTTGCTTATTCCGGGATTTTTGGTTACACTAGCTTTACATTTATCACAAAGGAGGTGTAGGAGAATGGATCGCAATGTGACCAACAGTGTTAGCAGCCGGCTGATTAATATCATGTCTGGCATCGTTCATGTAAAATCCGACAACGGGAGAAGTCTGTCCATTTACACGAACTTAATAACACTACAACATTGTGAAATGCCTTTCTCGCCTACACTTCAACGGATGTCTTAACCCGAAGAATTCTCAGGCCGCAGGGAAATTTCCCTGCGGCCTTTTTATGTGCTTTTGACCGGAGGATTCGGATAACCAGAAGCGGCGAGCAGAGGGCATTCTAATAAAAGGAGCCTAACGATGATTATCTCATGCCAAAATATCCAAAAATACCACGGTGCCCAGCTCGTCCTGAGCGATGTCACCTTCGATATCCGCCAAGGCGAAAAAATCGGCCTGATCGGCCGCAACGGCTGCGGAAAAACCACCCTCTTCCACCTGCTGAGCGGGGAAGAACGCCCGGATCAAGGGCAGCTCTCCATCCGCCGGGGCAGCGTCATCGGCCTGCTTGCCCAGATTCAGGAGGTGAACGAGAGCGATACGGTCTATGCCGTCCTCCAGCGCAGCTTCGCCGAGCAGCTCGGCTGGCAGCGCCGCCTGCGGGAGCTGGAGCAGGAGATGTCTTCCTCCGGCGCGGGCGAAGACGGGCAGGCCTGGAACCAGCTGCTTAAGGAATACGGCACCCTGCAGGAGAAGTTCGAGGCCGCAGGCGGCTATGAGCTGGAAGCCTCGATCCAGCGTGTAGCCTCAGGGCTGGGGATTGGAACGGAGCAGTACGACCGCCGCTTCTCCTCCCTCTCCGGCGGAGAGAAGACCAAGGTAGGGCTGGCCGAGCTGCTGCTGCGCCGTCCCGACATCCTGCTGCTCGATGAGCCGACCAACCATCTGGACATGGAGGCTATCGAGTGGCTGGAGCAGTTCCTCCAGAGCTATGACGGCACGGTGCTGGCGATCTCCCATGACCGTTACTTCCTGGATGCCGTGGTGAAGAAGGTCATCGAGATTGAAGACGGGGAGGCTTTCACCTTCCATACGAACTACAGCGGTTATCAGGTGGAGAAGGAAGCCCGGCTCCTTCAGCAATTCGCTGACTACCAGGAGCAGCAGAAGAAGATCAAGCAGATGCAAGAGAGTATCAAAAGGCTGATTGAATGGGGCAACCGCTCCAATCCGCCGAACCCTTCCTTCCACCGCCGTGCGGCGTCCATGCAGAAGGCGCTGGACCGGATGGTCAAGGTCAAACGCCCGATCCTGGAGCGCAAGTCCATGGATCTGCAGCTCCAGCAGGAGGAGCGGACCGGCAACCAGGTCGTCATCCTGGACCGGATCAGCAAGTCTTACGGGGAGCGCAGGCTTTTCTCGGCCGCCAGCGATATTCTGAGATACGGCGAGACCACCGCACTGATCGGCGGCAACGGAGCAGGCAAAAGTACCCTGCTGAAGATCATCCTTGGCCAGGAGTCACCGGACAGCGGGAGCTGTACGCTCGCTTCCAGAGCTGTCGTTGGTTATCTGGCCCAGGAAGCTGTGCCGGAGGAGGGCGGCCACTCCGTGCTGCGGTATTTCCGCGAGGAGGCCGGCCTTGAAGAAGGCGAAGCCCGCGGCCAGCTGGCCCGCTTCCTCTTCTACGGCAGCGATGTCTTCAAGAGCATCACCAACCTGTCAGGAGGAGAATGGACCCGGCTGCGCTTCGCGATCCTGATGCACAAGAGGCCGAACCTGCTGATTCTGGATGAGCCGACCAACCATCTGGATATCGATTCACGCGAGGCGCTGGAAGAAGCGTTGGAGGAATTCCCCGGCACCGTGCTGGCGGTATCCCATGACCGTTATTTCATCAACCGCTGCTTCGGCAAGCTCTGGCATATTGACGGCGGACACTTCTCCTCCTTCCCGGGCAACTATGAATACTATAAGGAAAAGCAGGCCGAAGCCGCCCAGCGGAAAGAGGCCACGCAGCCGGAATCTTCCGGGGACGGCACCGGCAAGCCCCGCTCCTTAAGCGGGCAGGTAGACCGCTCCCCTTCTGCCCCTGCTTCAGCAGGTTCGGGTACGGAATCCGCTTCCTCCCGCCGCAAGAATACAGGGGGATCACCCTCCAGTCCTGCCAGTCCGAACCGCAAGCCGCGTCCGGCAGCTTCGTGGGAGCAGGATATTGCCGCAGCGGAAGCGCAGCTTGCTCTTATCGATGCCGAGATGCTGGACCCGCAGCTGTCGAGCAATGCAGAGAAGCTGGCCGAGCTGCAAGGAATGAGAGATGCTGCGCAGCAGAAGCTCGATGACCTGTATAGCGGCTGGTTAAGCGAAGCGGATTGATCTGCACTGCTCTCCCGTCCTCGCCCAACTGGAATCGGCTTGGCTTCACGATAAATGAATATAGACTTACAAATCTAAGGTAGAGGTGACCGTAATGACATTAACCCCGGAAATTGCGAAATATTGGGAGAGTTATCTGGTGAAGCATCCGGAGGCGGCAGACAAATTCGACAGCGCCTGGGCGTTCGGCGACAATCCCCGGCTGGCGGATGAGCTGCTGGATCTGGTTCTGAGCGGAATCAAGACAGGAACCGCGCAGAATGCTGAGCTGATTGAAGCCCAGGGGCTGGCCATGCCTTTTGCAGGCGGGTTGTCCATCCTGCTGGACAGTCAGGGGCAGCCGCGTGCGATCATCGAAACAACGAAGGTGGAGGTCGTTCCATTCGCTGAGGTAACCGCTGAATTCGCCTACTCCGAAGGGGAGGATGACCGCAGCCTTGAATCCTGGCGCTACGAGCATGAGGTGTTCTTCACCAGGGAGCTGGGGCGTGAGGGCAAGCCATTCGACCCGGATATGCGGGTGGTCTGCGAGACCTTCCAGCTGGTGCATATCAACAACGACTTGTAATTTCAGCATAAAAAGGCTGCTTCTTCACTTCGAAGAGGCAGCCTTCATTGTATATGTGTAAGTTAGTAGTGGAATATAGCTTCTGCGGACGGGTCTTAGAATTTCCAGATGCCCATCATCCAGCCGATCAACGAGATCCATAAGGGAATACTGATCAGGACACCCCATACCAGGCCCGTGGCAATATTGCCCTCTGTAGGCCGGGTCATCCCCTCCTGCGCAAGCGGAAGTCTTAGCTCTTCTTGTTCCATGCGATCCCCTCCTAAAATTCTTATCGTCAAAGCAGAGGAAAAAATGTAGACCGCCAGGCCCAAAAAGAGATGTTTTCGATAAATTTTTTAGATATAAAGGCTCAGCGGACTATCACTGTAAAGGCTTACATAAATAATATTAACCAAAAAATGTATTCATAAAACTTATATACACTCTTGGTTATCTATTATATGCAGTGCTTTAGTCCAATATTACTTCTTTTTCGGGATGATGTAAATATTGGAATAGGGTGTGCAGCTGCTCCGCCGTATTGCGCTCTTCAGACAATTCGGGCAATGCATCCTCGGCAAAAAAACCCGCACCGCTCGTCTCCACACCACCCGCCGCCTCCCCGCCGGTAATTCTGCAGAGGATGAACATTTTATAGGTATGGTACGGCTCCGGCGGATGATGATGGAACTTCTTATCCAGTACGGCAAGCAGACGGACCGCTTCCGCCTGATAGCCGGATTCCTCGGCAATCTCCTTCACCGCTACCTCGCTTGGTGACAGGCCGATATCCGCCCACCCTCCGGGCAGTGCCCATTTTCCGTCGAGCTTCTCGTGTACGAGCAGAATTTTATCATCCTGAAAAATCACTCCCCGAATATCCACCTTAGGTGTGCTGTACCCGCCTTCGCCCGCGAAAGAGAGCCGGATACGCTCCTTGCTCTCATACGTATAGTTCGCCAGGATATCCACGCTCAGCTCCCGCAGCGCCTGATAACGCTCAATATCATATACATCCTTGGCATACGTCAGCCCTGTCTGGGCAATCCCTTGAATTTCTTTGGCCCAGGTTAACCATTTCGGTTCCATAAGCACACCGCCTTCACTCGGATTTAGTTACGCCTTTCCTTCAAGGTGCACTACTCGCACAGCATCAGATGACGGGAGAACGCACCTTTTCGCGCCACACAACGGTCTACAATCGTAAAACCGGCCGCAGCAATCATCTCATCCACAGCCTCAATCGCCACAATGACCACTCTGTCCGCAATCCGCCGCGTATGGCTCAGAATTGCAAACTGCTCTTCGGGGGTAATCCGTGAATACAAGTTATAAGGCATATCCACAATGGCCGCATCATAATGCTCCTGGATGTCTGCAATATCACCGAGCGTCACGATGCTCTCGAAGCCGAAATGAGCGATGTTCGTCCGCGCACCGGCTGCAATGAGCGGGTTAATATCACGGCCGACGACATCGATTCCCATCGACAGTGCTTCCACCATTACCGTGCCAATTCCGCAGCAGGGGTCGATCAGCTTCACACCGGGTATGCGCGGAACCGCCATATTGACCGCCGCCCGGGCTACCCGTGTGCTGAGCGCTATGGAGTAACTGCGGGGCTTGTGCATCTGCCGGAACCAGGTTGCATTGTTCTTATGATAAGGGCCGAAGTACCAGCGTCCACCGAGCGTTACAATCCCGTACACCAGCTCCGGATGGTTCACATCCGCCTCTCCCTCAATCCGCAGGCCGATTTCCCGCTCAATCACTCTGCGCTCACCGTATTCGATTTTGTGCTCAGGAGCCAGATCATTAGTCTTCACAAAAATAACCTTGAAGCTCTGCCCCTCCACATCTACCTGCTCCGTCTGCTTGTAGATCTCCGGGAGCGTGTCCCCTTCGTACATCACATCAATCCGCTCTTTGATAAAAGGACTGCGGCTGACATCCACCTCTACCCCGCTTGCAAATATAGCCGGAGGGATCTCCCTGCCGAATAGGCAGCGCAGCTCCATCCCGCATAAAGAGGTCTCATCCGGTGAATGGGCATAAGTATATATATATAACGGTTCAACACTTGCAGGCATATTCGCTGACACTTCAATTTCGCTCCTGTCGCTTCCGCCGCGCTCGGCGGTTCCTTTGCTTAAACTAAGTAAGTCTATCACGGTTACTGCCAGTAATCAACAGCCTGCAAGGAAGTGTTACCTAAGCTACGCAGCTCCAGTCACCCTCAGTTGAAGGGATGGGACAATCCTTTTTTGATCCATCGGGATATCTCCAGTATAATGAATGCATTACACTGCCGAACCTGAGCCGCAGAGACCCTCCGTTATGCATATTGCCGCATAATACGGGTAGCTGTGGTATTAAGCAGCGAATTCCAAGGAGGTACATACCCACAATGTCATATGAAACTTACTTTCAGACTGAGCGCGAAGCCCAGCTCAGCGAACTCAAGCAATGGCTGGCGATCCCCAGCATTTCAGCCCTGTCCAGCCACAAGGAAGATATTAATACCGCTGCCGGCTGGCTGGTAGAGACCCTGAAGCGTGCGGGTCTTGAGAACATCGAGCTGCACCCTACAGCCGGTCATCCGGTGATCTATGCAGACTACCTTCACGCTCCCGGCAAGCCGACCATTCTGGTCTACGGCCATTATGATGTACAGCCGGTGGATCCGCTGAACCTGTGGACTACGCCTCCGTTTGAACCGGAGATCCGTGACGGCAAGCTGTATGCGCGAGGCGCTACAGACGACAAGGGCCAGGTATTCATGCATATCAAAGCCATCGAGGCGATCCTGAAGCAAGAGGGCACTCTGCCGGTCAACATCAAGCTCTGCATCGAAGGGGAAGAAGAGATTGGCAGTGTCAACCTGCCGCCATTCCTGGAAACGAATCAGGACAAGCTTGCGGCAGATGCCGTTCTCGTCTCGGATACCTCTCTGCTGGAACGCGGACGCCCGGCCATCTGCACCGGGCTCCGTGGTCTCTGCTCGATGGAGGTCACAGTGAACACCGCCTTGACTGACCTGCACTCCGGCTCCTACGGCGGCGGCGTTCCCAATGCGCTGCATGCGCTCGTCTCGCTGCTCAGCACCCTTCACGATGACAAGGGCCGCGTATCTGTAGAAGGCTTCTACGAAGGTGTGCCTGCCCTGTCCCCGCTGCTGCGCGAAGAATTCGCCAAGCAAGGTGTGGATGAAGACAAAATCCGGACCGCCCTCGGCCTGGAGCAATTGTACGGCGAAGAAGGCTACACCTTCGTGGAACGGGTCGGCGCGCGTCCAACGCTGGAGCTGAACGGCGTATACGGAGGCTTCCAAGGCGAAGGCAGCAAGACCGTAATCCCGAAGGAAGCCCATGCCAAGATTACCTGCCGCCTGGTCGGCGACCAGGACCCGCAGCATATCCTGGATGCCGTTGAAGCCCATCTGAAGGCTAATATCCAGAATGGCGCCAAGGTTCAGGTGAAGCAGATGGAGAAGGCACGCGCCTTCAACATCGATCCGTCGCACCCGATCCTCCAGACCGCTGCCGATGCTTATGGCAAGGTCTACGGCACACGTGCCCTCTTCACCAAAGACGGCGGATCCATCCCAATCATGGAGAGCTTCGCCCGCATCCTGAAGGCGCCAGTCGTCCTGATGGGCTTCGGACTCGATGACGAGAATCTGCATGCGCCGGACGAGCATTTCAACCTGGAGAACTTCGACAAAGGCCTGCTGACCCTTGTCGAGTTCCTGAAGACTGTCTAACGTCCAAGGCAGACGGCTTACCTGTCATCGGGACACATTTATCAGCAAAGGCAGGCCCCCGAAGGATCAGGGGCCTGCCTTTTTCAACAGATGAATTAGTTGTGGCTGGTGTAGCCGGTGTGACTTGTGACACCTGTGCTCATTCTCTCTTACCGTCAACTTTCAGCGAGTTCAGGTGCACTAATGCTCCTCATTTCTGCTTACCGTCAACTTTCGGCTAAGTTTTATATGCTGGAGCGTATGCAGTCTTTGTGCTACTACTCACCTTTGCAATCCAGCCATCTAATTTCTCGTATGGCCACAGATGGCGGAATCAGTGGGATTTATCCCCTTGATTTTCACGTATAACTGACTTTCAGATGCATCAGTGGGATTTATCCCTCTCATTTTCCCGTTTAGCCAACTTTCAGCCGTATCAGAGGGATTTATCCCTCTCATTTTCACCTATCGCTCAATTCAGGCCGAATTAGAGGGACTTTTACCTTTGAATGAAGCCGCACCCTACTTTCAGCAGATTTAGTAATTGTTCTGCCAGTATGTACTATCCCTTATGTTCTGACCCTAAGTTCTGTTCTGTCCCTATGTACTCACGTATCTTCTATCACTAGGTACTCCCTCACGTCCTGCCACTACGTCTTCTTCCCTGTACCCTATCCTCCCTGATCAGCATTATCCACACATTCTAGTTCCCTGCAACAACTCCGAAACAACAAAAAAACCCTTGCGGACAAGGATTTCGGAAGTTAAATATGGAGCGGGTGATGGGAATCGAACCCACGCTATCAGCTTGGAAGGCTGAAGTTCTACCATTGAACTACACCCGCAACTCGAATTGAGTACAAGAAACATTGTAGCACCACTACGAATAAATTGCAACCCTATTAAATTCAGATACCGGAGGTCTGGAGGTTACGACGGCATTTCCAGCAAAGGCCTGAGGAAGGACTGTTCGAATTCAGCTGCCTTCACCGGCTTACTGAACAGATACCCCTGGGCCTCATGGCAATGCTGCTGGCGCAGAAAGTGCAGCTGCTCCTTGTTCTCCACACCTTCGGCGGTGACCTTGAGCTTCAAATGGTGGGCCATCGAGGTAATCGTAGAGACAATCGCGGCATTGTTGCTGTCCTCCATGACATCGGATACGAAGGAACGGTCGATCTTCAAGCGGTCAATCGGCATATTTTTCAGATAATGCAGCGAGCTGTAGCCTGTGCCGAAATCATCGATGCTGATGCATACGCCAAGTCTTTTGAGGCGGTTCAGCTGGTCGAAGGCGGTCTCCTTGTCGAGGGTCATACTCTCGGTAATCTCCAAATCCACGTAGCAGGGATCTAGACCGATATCCTTCAGGATGGCATCAATTTTGCCGGCCAGATTGGGCTGCAGAAACTGGCGCATCGAGAGGTTAATGGACACGCAAATCGGATGATAGCCGGCATCCTGCCACATTTTATTCTGCATACAGGCCGTCTTAAGCACCCATTCCCCAATGGGGACAATTAGCCCGCTCTCTTCAGCGATAGGAATGAAATCCACCGGAGAGACCAAGCCGCGTTTGGGATGGTTCCAGCGCAACAGCGCCTCCATGCCGACAATCTCTTCTGTCTCAAGTAGTACCTGGGGCTGATAGACCAGATAGAACTCCCCCCGTTCCAGCGCCCGGCGCAGATCGTTCTCCAGCTTGAGCCGTTCCTTCGCCTTCATCTGCATAGCCGGAATATAGCGGCGGATCTCCACCCCTTGATCCTTGGCATTGTGCACCGCTGTGTCTGCATTCTGTATCAACTGCTCTGCCGTATCTCCATCCCCGGGGTAGATGCTTACCCCCAGACTCAGTGAGATATGGTATTCGCCCGACTCCAGGCCTACCGGTGTCTCGAACAGGCGCAGCAGCTCACCCGCCCGAACCAGACAATTCTCCAGACCCGTCCGCTCCGTCATCAGAAAAGCAAACTCGTCCGCTCCCATACTAAAGAGCTCTTCATTGACTCTAACCTCATCCCCGATCCGCCGGGCGACCAGCTGCAGCAGCAGATCTCCTGCATAATGGCCAAGAGAGTCATTGATATTCTTGAAATGGTTGATGTTCATAATGACCAGCCCGGCGAAGCCGCGGCTTTTGTCCTGCTCACTGAGGAGCACCACCTCTTCCATGCGCTGCATCAGGCGGCGTCTGTTCGGAAGACCTGTCAGCTCATCGTGATACGCCAGATAATTAATCCGCGCTTCCGCCTGCTGATTCTCCTGAAATGGCTCCTCAATCGTCAATCTGTAGACCCCGGTCAGCAGAAGATAATAGGCCGCTGCGCTGCTGAGCATCCCGAAGAGATAATCCAATTCTCCGACACTGAACAGATTCATGAAGAAGACCTGAGCCAGTGAGAAGAACACAAGGGAACGGATAATAATCAGCAGAGAGGCTGACTTTTCGCTTTTGCCAGGATAGATAATAATCGCAGCACCAAGTAAATAGACGAACAGTATCGCCATATTCATCAGGTCTCTTGCCGTTTCTGCCCATGGTTCGTCCGCCAGCCCGGAGACAATCAGGTTGCCGAGACCAAACACAGCCAAAGCCAGCAGAATCACCACAAAAGCATTCCGAAACACCTTCCCCTTGACACCGTTTCCTACAAGCTGGTCTTCTCTGCTGAAAATAAGCATAATCCCCAGTGCACTGGCCAGCCGTGAGAACGTCAGGAGCCATAAGGACTGCTCCGGGCTGATATACGAGGTGATTCCAGGAATACCTACAAACCCGAGTACATGCAGGAAATCAAAAATGCTCACCCCCAGGAACAATGCAGAGGTGTACAGCCTAGCCTTAGATAAACTATTGGCGAACAGCAGCCAGCCCTGGGCAAAAATCGCAAAACCGAACGCGACAGTACAGCAGCCCAAAATAAGGTAAAAGGCTATCAGTAAATCCTTGTCCTCGATTCGGCCCAGCGGTGTACGAAAAATCTGGATCAGAAGGAATAGCACAGCCCCCAGAATAGCCGCATGAATCGTCTTTCTCTCTTCTTGTCTCATAAGTCCCTCGCGTCTAAAAATAATATCTATAAAGTCAGATGGATGTGTATGATGTCCTATGTATAAATATCGGCTAGATAGCTCTGTAAAGTTACATTGATCACCTACTAATATTGTAAGGAAGCAGATTCGGCAGAAAAAAAGCACCTGCCTACAAACAGAGGCCAGTGCTTTCTCCTTCCAGACGGTTATTTGTCCCCGAAATTGACCTCGGGTGTTGTCAGTGTGTCATAGAAGTCAACCGCCTTATCTTTATCGGCCGAAGATCGCAGCGCCATTGCCGAGCGGGGATGCTCGTCCAGCGTTCCTGTAATCATATACGGAATGATATAGCCCCACTCTTCCTTCTCCCGCAGAGGGATCATCAGGTTCTCAATGATATCCAGAACAGGCCGGAGCGTATAATTCGTATTCTTCAGATGGGTAACCAGCAGCTCTGTAGGACAGTTGCCTGCGGCACGGCCCATTCCATAACAGGAAGCATCCAGCAGCTCTACCCCCTTCTCGGCTGCAATCAGCGTATTGGAGAAGGCCAGCTGAAGATTGTTGTGGGTATGCACACCGAGCCGCTTCTCCGGAAGATGTGTCTTGAACTTCTCTACCAGGTAATGAAAGTCATTATGATCCAGGCTGCCGTAAGAATCCACGATATAGACTACATCAACTACGCTCTCACGGATCTGCTCGAAGGCTTCCAGCAGCTCATTCTCCATCACATTGGACAGGGCCATAATATTAATGGTCGTCTCATAGCCCAGGTCATGGAAGGTCTGCACCAGCTGAAGGGCCTTGTCCACATCCTTGCTGTAACAAGCCACACGGATCAGATCGAGCATGCTCTCGCTGCGTGGCAGAATATCATTCTCGTCCACCCGGCCGATATCGACCAGAGCCGACAGCTTCGTATGCCCCTTTTGCGGAATGACCTTGCGCAGGAAGTCATCATTCAAAAAGCGCCAAGGGCCTGCACCCTCTGCCCCTTTGAGCAGCTTCGGCGAGTTTTTATATCCGATCTCCATATAATCAACACCGGCTTCATTCAGTCCGGCATATAATTTCTGAACAAATTCAATACTGAAATCCCAGTTATTTACCAATCCCCCATCACGGATGGTACAATCGACAATTTTACTATGATTCGTCTTCACAATCTGTTCTCCCTTCGGGGTATCTCTTTAGTACTATGCTTATATTATCGTTCAATCATACTTTAACGAAGAAGATATTGTAAAGAAAATTTCAGTAATCTTCATATCGATTTTCGCTAACAGAAACAATGACATTAATCACAGAATAAATGGCAGTAAAATGCTACATTACAAGAAATCATTGAGATTGATTATCAGTCTCTTTCGGAGGGATAACAATGGCTCTAACATCCTGCTCCTTGCTGCGTTTGCAACCAGGCACTACCGGCTCCATTCAAAGAATTGAAGGCATGAATCCAATTTTGCGCCGCCGTCTGGCCGATCTGGGAGTATCTGAGGGTGTAATGATCCGTCTCAAGGGCAAAGGGCCGTTCATGGGTCCGATTACGCTTGAATGTAACGGTCAGCTATTTGCTATCCGGCGGAAGGAAGCATCTATGATAGAGGTGAAAGTATCATGAGCTCCATTGCACTTGTGGGGAACCCCAACACCGGGAAAACCTCGCTGTTCAATACCCTGACTTCCTCCTACGAATATGTAGGGAACTGGGCAGGCGTTACGGTTGAGAAAAAAATCGGCAGCCTGAAGAACGGAGCCGGGAAGCTCATCGATCTGCCTGGAATCTACTCCCTTCACCCCCTCTCCCGTGATGAGGGCGTAGCCGCACAATATCTAATCGAAGAAACCCCTGAAGCACTTATCAATATTGTCGATGCCTCGCAGTTGGAACGGAACCTGCTGCTTACCCTGCAGCTGCTGGAGTATGGCAAGCCGACGATCCTCGGACTGAATATGACCGATGTCGCCAAGGCGCGCGGCATTCAGGTGAACCCCGACATTCTTTCGGAACAGCTCGGTATTCCCGTGCTGCCGCTGGTTGCCCGGACAGGCAAAGGAACCAGTCAGGTGCTTAGCGTGCTGGAGCAGCCTTCCCATATCCCGCCTGTTACCTTCCGGTTGAATTATGGCGAACTCGCTGAAGAAGCCATAGCCTCCATTGTTACACATTTGCAAAAGATCTCTGGTCTGCCTAATCTCCGCTGGGTTGCTCTCCAGCTGCTGGAGCAGAACCCGGTAATCCTGGAGCTGCTTAAGAAGCGGACGGATATTTCCGGCTTGCTGCTGATTGCAGATACCGCTCAGACCCGGCTGCAGCGGGATAAGCTTGCACTCACTCTTCCCCAGTGGATTCGCTCGGTCCGCATGGACTACATCCGCAAGGTGTGCGCTGAAGCGATAGACTCCACCCTGCAAAAACCGCATAATTTGACCGAACGTCTGGATTCCATCCTTACCCACCGTTTTCTCGGACTGCCCCTGTTCATCCTGTTTATGTATGCCATGTTCAAAACTACCTTTGACTGGATTGGCGGGCCGTTGTCAGATCTCTTGGATGGCTTCATCGGCGGTCAGCTCAGCGATTGGACGAATTCGCTGCTGGGGGCCATCGGAGCTTCAGAATTCACGCACGCACTGATCGTTGATGGTCTCATCGGCGGTGTGGGCGGCGTGCTCGTATTTGTTCCACAGATATTCATCCTGTTCCTGATGATCTCCTTCCTGGAGGATTCCGGGTATATGGCCCGTGTCTGCCTGCTGATGGACAGCACGATGGAACGGATGGGACTGAACGGCAAGGCCTTCATTCCGTTCATTATCGGCTTCGGCTGCAACGTACCGGCGATTATGGCGGCCCGAAGTATTGAACAGCCCAAGGACCGGATGCTGACGACACTGCTTATGCCGCTGATGTCCTGTTCTGCCCGGCTTCCAGTCTATCTGCTGTTCGCAGCGGTCTTCTTCCCTGCCCAGCAAGCTGCAGCTGTACTCTCTATGTATGTCATGGGCGTTGTATTTGCCCTGGTTCTGTGTAAGTTCTTCTCCAAGTACCTGTTCAAGAATGAGGCGTCTATCTTCATTATCGAGCTGCCTCCTTACCGGATGCCGCAGCTCAAGACACTGAGCCGCAGCACCTGGGAGAAGGGCAAGGGCTTCCTGCGCAAAGCAGGGACCATTATCCTGGCCGGCTCGGTCCTGATCTGGCTGATGTCCTACGCTGGTCCTGGCGGTCTCAATGTGGACATGGATCACTCCTTCCTGGCCAAATTCGGCGGCTTCATTGCCCCGCTGCTGCAGCCGCTCGGCTTCGGAACATGGCAGGCGGGATCTACTCTGGTGCCCGGCTTCCTCGCGAAAGAGGTTGTGGTCTCTACCATGAACATCATCTACCATGCCCCGGATACAGCGGGACTGGAAGGCCAGATTGCTTCAGTCTTTACACCGCTTAGCTCGATCAGCTTCATGGCCTTTATCCTGCTCTACATTCCTTGCCTGGCCACTGTCGGCGTTATCAAGAAAGAGACTGCGTCCTGGAAATGGACATTCTTCTCCATGGGTTACTCTCTGGTATTGGCCTATGCGGTGTCACTGGTGATCTATCAAGGAGGACGTTTGCTCGGATGGTCGTAGCCCCGCAGCAAGTCCAAGTTATTAGGAGAGGAAGTGATGACGGCAATGATCGTTAATATTGTGATTGTGGCGCTAATATTCGGGTATTCCGGCTGGATAATCTACCGCCATGTGCAGAAAGGCAAGCAGGGGGCCTGTGCGGGCTGTGACAAGGGCAAGACCTGTCCCGCAGCAGCGATGGATTCACCTCTGTCCTGCGGCAGTGCTTCACTGGGCAGCAAGCGCTAGGATGCAGTTCTAGCGGATACAGACTTAGTATTCTTTCGTTTAGAAACCTTGGCATGCGGGTATGTTAGTTATAAGCTTTTAACAACCAGACTATTGCCAAGGAGGAATAACCATGAACACCAAGAAGACTTTGTTTACAACGGTAGCCTTGGGAGCCGCCTACTTGCTGAAGAATAAGAATACACGGGATAAGATTATGAATGGCGTCCAATCCCTGACGGCCCAGATGAAGGCCCGTAAATAGGCTGCTATTCCCGCAGTTATGAGAAGCAGGATTCCAAATGAACAAAGAGCCGCAGGTCTCAGGAAACTGAGAATCTGCGGCTCTTTGTGTCTGTTTGGACAATTCGGTCTAGGCTTCAGAGGGGCGATGATCTGGTTCAGCCGCAGCGCTCAGCAGATATTCCAGCAAGGTGCGGACCATGATGCCTGTGGCACCCTTAGGATTCACACCCCGTTCCGCAGACAGAAAGGCAGTCCCTGCAATATCGAGATGCACCCACGGCAATCCCTCGGCGAATTCTCCGATGAACAGCCCCGCCGTGCTGGCAGCCCCATATCGTCCGGCAGCATTGCGGAGATCCGCAACCTCGCTTGTCAGCATCTCACGGAATTCAGGATAGACAGGCAACGGCCAGATGTGCTCCCCTGACAGCCTTGAGGCTGCCAGAAGCTCTTCCAGGAATGCTTGATCATTTGTTACTGCCCCTGTAGCCACATCTCCCAGAATCGACACCACAGCTCCTGTCAGCGTGGCTACGTCAATGATCCGCTGTGCGCCCCATTCCCGGGCATAGGTAAGCGCATCTCCCAGAATGATCCGTCCCTCCGCATCAGTATTGATGATTTCGACCGTTCTTCCACTGAGGGTAGTAATGATATCGCCCGGTTTATAAGCATTCGCTGCCGGCATATTCTCTGCCGCCGGAATCAGCATGACCACATTGACCTTGGGACGCAAATGCCCCAGCGCATCCATTACCGCCAGAACCGCTGCGGCCCCGGCCATGTCACTGAACATGCTCTCCATGCCCGGTGCCCGTTTCAGGGAGATGCCCCCGGTATCGAAAGTGATTCCTTTGCCGACCAAGCCCACTGCGTTCTCCCATTGATTCGTCCCCTGATAGCGGATAACAATCATGCGGGGAGGATTCACACTGCCGCTGCCGACCGCAAGCAAGCCGCCCATTCCCTTAAGCGCAAGCTCCCGTTCATCCAGTACTTCAGCCGGAAGCCCGTGCCGCTGTGCAATTTCGATGGCAGCCACTGCAAGACCCGAAGGAGTCAGCAGGTTCCCCGGACGGTTGGTCAGATCACGGGCAAGGTTGGCAGCCTCCCCGAAAGCCTTCCCCCGCTTGATGCCTTGTCTCCAGGCTTCCTCTTCTGCTGCCTCGCTCTTGCCTTCCGTACGAAGATGTACCGTATCTATACCCGTATAGGCTGCCTGGTCCAGCTTATATTGTCTTCTGCGGTACGACCCCAGGACCAGCCCTTCCGCGATGGCCTGGCCGGCCTGCTCCGCCTTCAGCGCCCCAGTCAGCCCGCCTGGTACCGCCAATATCTGCACAACCAGCGCAACGGCCTTCAGCCTGTAAGCTGCCCTGGCGGTCTGCGCCATCAGCTGCCGCAGATCGTGCATACCCATCTGGCCCTTTCCGCTTCCGGCCAGAATGACCACAGGCTGCTCAGGCTGCTCCATTACGGGCAGTATATACACTTGCCCTTGTTTGCCGTTGAACAGGCCCGCAGCGGACAATAGGCGGACTCTCGCGGCCCAATCTGCCGGAAGTCCTTCTCCCTGTGCCTGTGCCTCTGAGATGATTAGACATACAGCATCTCCTTGCGGCGAAGCTTTACCGGCATCACTGCTCCATTCAAAGATCAAGCTCCATCCCTCCGCATCCTGGTTGCCCAACACTACTAACAAATACACTACTAACGCAGATAAGGCTGATCTCCCGCACTTGTTCGTGCATCGCAGGAATCAGCCCTTACATATTAATTATAACCCGTATGCACTCCACCGAGAACAAAGGGCTTAAGATAGCATTAGTGAGTAAGCGGAAGCGAAATGACGAACCGGGTTCCTTCATTCAGCCGGCTGCTGACCGAGATGCAGCCGCCATGATTCTTGATGATCCGGTCACTGACGGAGAGCCCGAGTCCCGTCCCATTCTCCTTCGTAGTGAAGAACGGATTGAATAGTCTGTCAAGTGTGCAGATATCCATTCCCTTGCCGTTGTCAGAGATGAAGATGCGCACCTCTGTTCCTTCTTTACGTGCGCCTACCTCAATCCGGCCTACAGAATCATCCACCCGCTCCGAGATCGCTTCCATCGCATTTCTGATCATATTCAGCACAACCTGCTTCATTTGCTTAATATCCCCTGAGATGACCAGGTCCTCCTGGAGCACCTGCAAGTTGATCTGGCAGCCCTTCATCAGCGCCTCGCTCTCTGTCAGCAGGACCACTTCCTTCAGCAAGGCAGAGACAGGAATCATGCTGATCTGCGGCACAGAAGGCTTGGAGGA
Source organism: Paenibacillus sp. FSL R7-0333 (assembly GCF_038000365.1). NCBI lineage: Bacteria > Bacillati > Bacillota > Bacilli > Caryophanales > Paenibacillaceae > Paenibacillus > Paenibacillus sp. FSL R7-0333. The sequence continues at coordinate 1,275,076 of NZ_JBBOBZ010000001.1, read as the reverse complement.
AGTCAGAAATTCATGAATAATGTCATTGGCACGGTCAATCTCCGCTAATATAATCTTCGCATATTCTTCTTTGCCGAGCAGATGCAGATGGGGATGAAGCAATTGGATGAACCCCCGGATAGCCGTCAGAGGATTGCGGATCTCGTGGGCGATGGAGGCCGATAACCGGCCCAGCATGGCCAGGCTGTCGTTCTGGTAGGCCGTCTGTTCAATCAGCTTGTAGTCGGAGATCTCTTTGAATGTGAACAGGTAGCTGCCCTTCATTTCCTCTCCGCTGGACAGGGTTGCGCGCCAGTACCGTCCATATTCATCCACAAATTCATAGCTTGGCTTACCTTTGAGCACCATTTCACGATAACTCCTCAGCACCTGTTTCTTCTTGAAGCGGCTGAGCTGAATATGGGATAACAGATGATGCAAGGTGCAGCCCAGAAGAGAGTGACGGTTAAGCTCCAGAATGCCGTACATCTGCTTGTTGACGAAAGTCAGCACACCCTCATCATCAAAAAGCAGAATCCCGCTGTCGATGTGCTCCAGCACATCCTCAAATGTGGTATCCATCGGACCAGATTGAAACGTTCTTGCCGATAATAGCAAGCTTTCCTGATATTGGCTTATCACGATACGAAGTTCCCCCTTTTACTGCAATTGACGAAGACGCTTAAGCGACATCAAATTACTATGTATCTGAGTATATGACGAAGCCGCCAGAACATTCGAAAATCGTATTGTATTATCCAACCGTTTCAACTATATTCCAATCATATCCAAGAGAAGAAGACAACGCAATCAGAGAATCTGTCGAATGGCAAAAATATTCCTAAAATGATTCTTAAGACACATTTAAGTGGGAGGGGAATGATTTATTTCCTGCAAATACATTGAAAAGAGCCCCCGCCAGGCGGCGGGAGCTCACTGATTTATAACATGATGGTGGCAGGATCAAGACAGATATTCAAGCCTTCTGCTGGAGCCGGTGACGCCGCTGGCTCATGACAGCCAGACGCTTCTTCAGCTCACGTTCCCATTTGGAGTCACCGATCTGTTTGGCAACTGCCAGCAGGTCCAGCGACATATCGATCTGGCTGCGTATGATCGCGAGCGGGTCCTCGCTCTCCATATTGATGACGTTCTCGAAGATCGCTTCCTCTTCCTCCATCACATAATCCTGGAAATCCACATCCGTGACGCCGTCGCCATGGGCATATTCCGCCAGAATTTCATATTCATTCTCGACTTTGTAATGTACCTCTACCCGGTGGCATACCGGACAAAAAAGCAGGGGAACATTATGGACTTGCGTGCGATAATGCTTTAGGGTCCCCTTCGTTCCAACCATACTCGCTCCACAGCAAAAGCTCATTTTTGTTCACCCTCCTTGAGTGTTGTCGTTGATTTCCTATTAGTATATTACAAAACAGCGGGAGAGATTCCTCTCCTTACAAGCTATATATTAACCTTTATGCCCATTTTCAAACGTCTGTCCATATCTTTGCAAAAAACCTCCTTGAAGGGAATAATGCTTCCCGCAAGGAGGTCCTCTTAGTATATCAAAGATCGCAGTTCATGAGGCCCGGAAGCTTACAGGTTCTTGTCGCCTGGCTTCCAGTTCATAGCGCACAGCCCGCCGGATTGGAGAGCCTGCAGCACACGCAATGTCTCTTCAACGCTGCGGCCCACATCATTATGGTTAACAACCTGATACTTCAGTTCACCTTCAGGATCGATGATGAACAGTCCGCGCAGCGCAATGCCTTCTTCTTCAATCAGGACGCCATAATCGCTGGCAACCTTCTTCGTGATATCAGAAGCCAGCGGGAAGTTGATCTGGCCAAGACCGTTCATATCCTTAGGTGTAGACAACCAAGCCTTGTGGCTATGGATGGAGTCGATGCTCACACCTAGAATTTCTGTATCAAGCTCTGCGAAATCAGCAGCAGCATCACTCAGGGCTGTGATTTCAGTTGGACATACGAAGGTGAAATCAAGCGGATAGAAGAAGAATACAAGCCATTTGCCGCGATAGTCGGACAAGCTTACCTTACCGAAATCCTTACCGTCGCCTGTTACTGTCTCCATGAAGAAGTCAGGAGCGGGTTTACCTACCAAACGTTCTGCCATTGCTTAAATCCTCCTTTTGATTATGTAAGAAAAACAGCTACCGGACCGTTGCCGGATGCAATATGCTTTTCTTGATTTTATTGGATGGTTACATTCTTACGGGTACAGACCAAATGTTATCATCGTACAAAATCAAAGTCAATATTACATTGATTACTTTTTTATAATAATTATAAATAAGCAACATTTTGTGAAGTTTTTCTCCAAAATAGAAGAACGTATAGGTTTCACGCTATACGTTCTCCTTCTATTTCTCGCTGAAACGGTACCGTCCTTAAAAGGACGGCAAAGCCGTTTCCACTTGTTCTGCGTCAAAAGGGATACATGTGGTAGAACTAGGCTTTGCGGATAGCGGCTACAATCAGGTCGCCCATCTCTGTGGTGCTGATCGCCTTGCTCTTATCAACTGCGATATCGCTCGTCCGGTGACCGGCATCCAGTACCTCCGCAACTGCGGCTTCAATGGCAGCGGCTGCATTCTCGTAGCCGAAGGTCATACGGAACATCAGTGCAAGCGACAGGATCGTAGCGATCGGGTTCGCCAGCCCCTGTCCGGCAATGTCAGGCGCGGAGCCGTGAACCGGCTCATAGAGTCCGTAGCTGCCTTCTCCCAGTGAAGCGGAGGCCAGCATACCAATGGAGCCTGTCAGCATCGCTGCTTCATCGCTCAGGATATCACCGAACATATTCTCGGTCACGATGACATCGAAGCTCGAAGGACGGCGCAGCAGCTGCATCGCACAGTTATCCACCAGCACATGCTCAACTTCAACCTGCGGATATTCCGGCGCCAGTCTGTTCACCACTTCACGCCACAGACGGGAGGTCTCCAGAACGTTGGCTTTGTCGACACTCGCCAGCTTGCCCCGGCGCTTTCCGGCAATCTCGAACGCCTGGCGTACGATCCGCTCCACTTCAGTGACGTTGTAGACACAAGTATCTACCGCTTCTTCCCCATGCTCACCTTGACGGCGCAGCTTGTCCCCGAAGTAGATCCCGCCTGTCAATTCACGCACGACCATCAGGTCTGTGCCTTCCAGGACCTCCGGCTTCAGCGTCGAAGCATCCTTCAGACAATCGAAGACCACCGCCGGACGCAGATTGGAGAATAGGCCAAGCGCCTTGCGGATACCGAGCAGTCCGGTCTCCGGACGCAGCTCCTTCGGATTGTTATCCCATTTCGGTCCGCCTACGGCTCCAAGCAATACAGCATCGGCGCTGCGGCAGATCGCAAGCGTATCCTCAGGCAGCGGAGTTCCGCGTTCATCAATGGCGATTCCGCCGAACAGGGCGTGCTCTGTTTCAAATGTATACCCGAACAGCTCTTCCGTTCTTTTCAATACCTTTTCCGCTTCCGCCACAACTTCAGGTCCGATACCGTCCCCGGCAATTACGGCGATTTTTTTGACCTCGCTCATTCCTGTCACTCCTTAGGTAGTCCTGCTGGTCGCAGACATAGTTCTTCTGTATATTGTTGTATCATAACGAAGGACAAAGGACAAAGATATAGATTCTATCACGTTCATAGATATAGCCTATAAGTGAGACAAATCCCTAATTTGCCCTTGTCCCGCCAATTGATTACAATTAATGGGCAGGTGAAATTATCGGATCTCTAATCCTATGGAAGAGGAGTGATCTTAAGATGCAATACGCGAAGCTTGGCAAGTCTGGTATGAAGGTAAGCCGCCTCTGTCTGGGAACGATGAACTTCGGTCCCATCACCGACGAGAAGGAAGCCTTCCGGATTATGGATGCGGCGCTGGACGCGGGAGTCCAGTTTTTTGATACCGCCAATGTGTATGGATGGGGTGAAAACTCGGGTCTGACTGAGACTATTATCGGCCGCTGGTTCAAGCAGGGCGGCGGACGCCGTGAGAAGGTTGTCCTGGCGACCAAGGTCTACGGGGCGATGAGTGACAAGCTGGATGGACCCAATGATGAAGGCGGCCTCTCCTCCTACATTATCCGCCGCCATCTGGAGGGCTCCCTGCAGCGTCTGCAGACCGATCACATCGAACTCTACCAGATGCACCATATCGACCGTAACGTGTCCTGGGACGAGCTGTGGGGCGCCTTTGAGCTTGCAGTCAGCCAAGGCAAGATCGGCTACACCGGCTCCAGCAACTTCGCTGGCTGGGATATTGCCGTTGCCCAGCAGGAAGCGAAGGCCCGCGGGTTCCTTGGACTGGTATCCGAGCAGCATAAATACAGCCTGACCTGCCGTCTGCCGGAGCTTGAGGTTCTGCCTGCGGCGCAGCATCTGGGCCTCGGCATTATTCCGTGGAGTCCGCTTGACGGAGGGCTGCTGGGACGCAATGCGCTGAAGAAGATCGAGGGCAGCCGCAGCGGCGGCAACGCGGAGCGTGTGGAGCAGCACAAGAAGCAGCTTGAGGCCTTTGCGGAGCTGAGTCTGGAGCTGGGCGAGCCGCAGGATAATATCGCTCTGGCCTGGCTGCTGGCCAACCCTGCCGTAACAGCGCCAATCATCGGACCGCGTACGCTGGAGCAGTTCGAGAGCGCGCTGCGCAGCCTGGAGGTCGTTCTGGACGAGTCCGTGCTGAAGCGTCTGGACGAGATTTTCCCCGGACCCGGCGGTGCGGCTCCGAAGGCTTATGCATGGTAATCAGAACTAACTGGCTGCAGCCTGCATAACCTCCCGATATCATTTCTTCTCTTACAATAAAGAGCTGTTCACCGGCATAACGTATCCGGTGAACAGCTCTTTATACTTCTATGTCTTTTATTGCGCCGTATCCACTGTTATAGAACCATTGCTGGTGGACAAGGTGACCTCATGGGTGCCTTTTCCAAGTACAGCCGTTCCATGGTCCTCATCGTCGCCGCCCCAGTCCACGTTGCCTTTAAGTGATCCGTTACTGGTATCTGCCGTAATCTTGGCATCCGTTACCGCCGGAAGACCCAAGACAATCTTGCCGTTGCTGGATTTCAGTTCCCATGCACCTGTGATTGCCGAATTGACTGTAATCTTGCCGTTGCTGCTTCTGGCCGACACAGCGCCGTCAATATTCCCCAGCGTAATCGCACCGTTCGAGCTAACCAGGTCTGCTCCGCCCTGTACATTCTTTACCGTCAGCGTGCCGTTGCTGCTATGAGCCTTCACCCCTCCGGAGACATCATGGATATCCATCGTTCCGTTGCTCGTATCCACATTAATGCCTGCGGCCAGCCCCCCGGCTTCGATGGAACCGTCACTGGTCTCTACCTGAGCGGCCAGATTCTGCGGAATGCCGACATTCAGATATGGGGCATTGTTATTAAAGCCGATCTGGATATTGGAGAGCCAGCCTGAATCTCCTTCCAGCTCCATCACAAGCGTGTCGCCCTCGGTCGTCACTTTCCATTTACGCTCCAGGGCACTTGCCGCTTCATTGTCTGTATTGCCCGGCAGCTCCAGCTTTCCTTCATACGTCAGCGTGTTCCCATCCACACCCTGGAGCTTAACCTTGCCTTGGGGCAGATCAATCCGCACATTCTTAATATCCTGTTGCACTTCTACCTTCCCGTTCACCGGCACCAGCTTGGTATTGCCGAAGATACTGCTCAGCGAGCCTCCGGCCAGCACCGTCTGTGCCCCGCTTGCCGCGATAAGCACAATGATCAGCAGAATGGCCCAGCCGCTTACGCGGCTTTTGACATCTGATTTAATGAAGAGCCTAAGCAGCATCTCCAGGCCGAACAGGATAAGCAGGGCCGGCCAGATATAACCCAGCACATCGTACGTGATTACACCATATTGAGCCATGACTACAATAACGCCTACTATTATGCACCCTATTGCGGCGGTAAAGCTGCCGATTTTCCATCTCCCCATCGTTCAATTCCCCATTTCACTATACTTTTGAATTATTCTTCAGCATTCTGAATCCATACCCGATCAAGGCAAGCGACAACAGAATCGCTCCGATATTCATATCGCTCAGTATTTCCCACAGAGCGGGAAATGCAGTGATGAGCAGCAGCAGGATGCCCGCGATAACACACCCTATACCGACCCACACTGGATTCACGTCATCATGCGGGTACATCGGGGGCGCAGACATTCCCATTGACCAGGGTGCTCCAAAGCTATCCGGATGGAACATCATCCGCTCATGCTCGGCAGCCGATACCTTCATCCAAGCCGCCTTTTGCAGCGCATCGAATAATTGATAGAACCAGAGCGCAGCAAGTGCGAACGGAAACACTGCTGGCATGGACGGAATGAATATAATACAGAGCGATGCTCCAATCATATACTCCAGACCCATTTTTTTAAAGCCCAGATACATGTGGCCCAGTCCCGGAACCATAGCCAGGAGAAACGTGAGCCAGCGTCTTTTCTTAATCATATGTTACCCTCCCAAAAGTTTTGTTGAAATAAATTAGATAACCGGCGAAGCCGCTATGGATTTATTTATGGTTACCTTGCGGGCCGAACCAGGAGCTGACCGATGTGGACATATGCCCGTTGATTTCAGTGATGCCATAGGCCAAATTCTCAAATACGCCAAGCTGCAGCAGGAGAAACGTCAGACCGACCGCCACGCCGTAATGCATCCAGGAGGTTCCCCGGGTCGTACGCCGTCTGGACATGGTTGATTTCACGATCCGTTCTCTGCGTCCGTTCTCCAGCTGGCCGATCCTTGCCATAACATCCCCGGTCAAATCAGGGAAGTCATGCGGCAAAACGGGCTCCTGCCCGTTAAGATCCAGCCCGGCTTCCATCTCGCTCCACATCGCCGCAAGCTCCCGCGCCTCCTCCAGCCATTCCGCGCAGCCGGGACAGGTCTGGATATGCAGATAGATCGCCTGCTGGGCCTCAGGTGACAACTGTCCATCTATATAATGCGGCATCCACTCTTTTACTGTTGAACAATTCATCGCCATTCCTCCCCGCTTTTGCGCATCATCTGTCTGGCCCGATAGAGCTGCGATTCAACCGTTTTAACCGAAATTCCTTTTTGCTCCGCGATCTCCTGATAGGAGTGGCGCTGAAAATAGTACAGCTGCACAACCGACCGGTACGGTTCCGCCAGACTATTCAGGTTCTCACCCAGCTCCCGGGAAGCCTCCTTGCGAAGCACTGCCTGTTCAGGTGTCTGTGAAGTCACCCAGTCATTCTCAGTGTAATCTGCTGCACTCCGGTGCCGCCATTCCCGGTCATTGGCCCGTTTCCAGTCCAGACAGGTGCGGTAAGCAATCCGGTACAGCCAGGTGGAGAAGGAAGATTGTCCTCTGAAGGTGGGAAGGGCTTTATAGGCTTTGATGAAGACTTCCTGAGCCATATCCTTGGCAGACTCGGCTTCTCCTGTAATTTTGATGCATACGCTATATACCATGCCTTGATAACGGGTCACCAGATTCCCGAAGGCCTGATGCTCCCCGCTTAGCACAGCACTGATCCACTCCGTCTCTTCCAAGTCTTTCTTCCCTCCTTCAGCTACATAACGTTAGACGTCTGGCTTTAAGGTTCCCCTGCATAGTTTTTTAAATTATTTTAGAATAGCAGCATTTCTATTCAAAATCAGCCTCAAGTGCAAGCTCAGAGGGAGGATAACCCGCATCCTTGTCGAATTATCCTTAAACAGCCTATGACAAGACAACATTCCTTAATGAAGTGGTGGGATAGACATGATTCAGGCCTTGCTGGTAGATGATGAACGGCTTGCTCTTATGAAGCTGAAAATGATGCTGGAGGAACTGACAACTATAAATATAATCGCTGCTTATACTGATCCTTCCGAGGCGGTCAAAGCAGTGCCGCTGCTACGCCCTGATGTGATTTTCCTCGACATTGATATGCCTGAGATGAATGGCGTTCAGGCTGCGGAGGCCATGCAAAGGCTGTGCCCGCAGGCAAGCATCGTATTTGTAACTGCACATAACAGCTACGCCATCGAGGCGTTCGAGCTTTATGCGCTTGATTATGTTCTTAAGCCTGTACAGCGGGGCCGTCTGCTGAAGACCATCGAGCGGCTGGAGGAGCGTCTCAGCCAGGCACAGGAGGATTCGCGCAAGCCTGTACAGACGGTAATGATCCGCAGCTTCCAGTCCTTAAGATTCGAACGGGGCGGCCAGCCGCTGCCCAATATCCGCTGGCGCACCTCCAAGGCACAGGAATTATTCGCTTATTTATTTCATAACCGCAACCGGTTCGTAAGCAAAGATACCCTAACCGATCTGCTGTGGCCTGATTTCAATCTCAAGAAGGCCTCCACTCATCTTTATACAACGATTTATCAGGTTCGGCAATGCCTGAAGCAGGCGGAGATCGATCTGCAGATCAGCAATGCCAGCGGAGGAGAAGGCTACACCCTGGAGACCGGCAGCCTGCTGATAGACAGCTACGAATGGGAGAAGGGCATTCTTACCCTGGATGCCATCAATAAAGATAACTATGAGGAACATCAGCGGTTGTTCGATTTCTATTCCGGCGATTATCTGAACGATTACGATTACCTCTGGGCGGAAGGGGAACGGCAGCGTCTGCGGACCATCTGGCTGCATCACGCAATGAATATCGCAGAATTCTATGTCAGCAGCGGCCGGATACCGGAAGCAGTGACCGTGTACCAGAGAGTGGTGCAGCTCCAGCCTTATTTTGAACAGGGGCATCTCGGGCTGATGAAGGTCTACGACAGTATTGGAGAGCGTTCAGCGGTAGAGGAACAATATCATATTCTGACGGATTTACTGAAGCGGGAGCTCGGCGTGAAGCCGCCCGCGAGTATTAAGCGCTGGTATGAGGAATGGAAGCATCTTAACCTCAGAAGCATGTGATTCTCCGTAAATAGAAACGGCAATGCTGACCTTTCAGGGGACGGTATGATTTCAGCGACTTTATATTTATAAGAGCAAAGACACCCGCAGCAGGCTGCGGGTGTCTTTGTGTATGCTGCCATATTAGCTGGTTAATACCTGCTAAGGTGCATTCTCCTACATTTTCTTGCGGGCATTAAATCTTCTGGCCAGTACAGCTCCCAGAATAATCAATCCGCCGCCAGTCAGATACAGCGGGAGAGGACTTTCTTCTCCGGTCTGCGGAAGCTTGCCGGGAAGTCCGCTGTTGTTGCCTTTGTCAGTTGGTTCTGTAACCGTGCCCTTAGGCACTTCATCGACTCCAACTTCAATTGTAATCTCTTCCTCATTGCCGTCTTCATCTGTTACGACAATCGTGAATTTATCCTTGCCGGTGTAGCCTGGATCAGGAGTATACGTCCATTTGCCATCCGGTGTAATAGTTACCGTACCATGCGCCGGCTCTTCGCCGATGCTAGGAATACCTCCCAGCGGGATCTCGCCGTCGATAGGCACTTCCTCAATCGTAGTGACCTGTGTGGCTTGCGGCGTTGGAGTGCTAACCGTTCCAGGCTGGGCCGGTGTTGCTGCTGGCGTCACCTGTGGTGTTGCCGTTACTCCTGGCGTACTGGAAGCAGCCGGAGTCCCCGTTGGCGCTGGCGTTACCGATGGTGTCGGTGTTGGTGTACCGATAACTCCAGGAATGCTTGATGGTTCAGGTGTCGGTGTATAGTACACCGGCGGTGATGTTGGTGCTGGTGTTGATGTTGGTACTGTAACTGGTGTCGGTGTTGCTGTTGCTGTTGGTGTCACCGGCGTTGGTGTTGGTGTCGCTGGTTGTTCTGTCGGCGGTGTCGTTATTTTTTGGTTAGTAATTGGTAACAGCACCTTTTGCACGCCGGAATCAATCGTTACAGAATGCTCTGTTGTGCTCAGAACATAACCTTCCGGAGCTGTAATTTCCTTCAGAATATAATTCCCCAGCTTCAAAGATGTGAATACCAGTTCACCATTTGCATCTGTTTTTCCGCTTACCACCAATTTCTTGGCGGAGTCATACAGTCCGAACTCTGCTCCTGCAAGTTTCTTGTTCGTATCCTCCCCAGCAACCTTCGTTACTTTGAGCGAGCCGAGGATTTCAACAGGAATCAGTTTGTTCGTGATTGGGGCCAATACCTTCTGTAAACCTGAATCAATGGTTACGGTATACTCTGTTGCATCCAGCACATAACCAGCCGGAGCAGCAAGCTCCTTCAGGGTGTATGTTCCCAGCTTCAGCGATTTAAATTCCAATACGCCGTTAGCGTCTGTTTTACCACTTGCCACTAATTTCTTAGCGGAATCATACAGTCCGAACTCTGCACCTTCCAGCTTCTTGTTCGTATCCTCACCAGCAACCTTCGTCACTTTGAGCGAACCGAGGACTTCGACTGGAATTAGTTTATTCGTGATTGGTGAAAGTACTTTTTGTACGTCTGAATCAATGGTTACGCTGTGCTCTGTTGCATCCAGCACATAACCAGCCGGAGCAGCAAGCTCCTTCAGGGTGTATGTTCCCAGCTTCAGCGATTTAAATTCCAATACACCGTTAGCGTCTGTTTTGCCACTTGCTACTAGCTTCTTAGTGGAATCATACAATCCGAACTCTGCGTCTTTAAGCTTCTTGCTGGCATCCTGCTCAGCAACCTTAGTCACCTTGAGCGAGCCGAAGACTTCGGCAGGAATCAGTGCGTTAGTTACTGTAACAGTTTTCTCTTGTGATGGATCAATGGTAACATTAATGACTTTGGTATCCAGGATATAACCGGCAGGAGCGGTTTTCTCCTTCAGGGTATACTCCCCGCCCTTAAGCTTAGTGAATTTCAGCTCACCATTGGCATCGGTTGTTTTCGTTCCCACCAGTGCGTTCTTGGAGTCGAACAGTTCGAATACTGCGCCTTCCAGCTTCTTGGAGGAATCATTCACATCCAACTTGGTCAGCTTGAGTGAACCGAAGAAATCATTCTTGACGGTCAGCTTCACAGCTGTGGACGAATTGATTGTCACCTTAATCTCTGAGCTGTCCAGTGAGTACCCTGCCGGAGCTTTAGTTTCCTTCAGTACATATTTACCAGCCTTAAGATTTGTAAAAGTCAGGGTTCCGTCTTCTGCAGAAGTCTGTTTTTGAGTCTCCTTCAGTTCGGTTCCAACCACCCGTGAAAGTGCGAACTCGGCACCTACAAGTTTTTCATCGCCGGTCTGATTGGTCTTGGTTACGGTCAGCGTGCCTTTTACACCACTACCTGTACCGGATGTGTCTACAATGTTAATAGTCTTCTCAGATGTAACAGGTTTTGTAATCTGATCTACACCATCACCGCTAAACGAAATAGCGTTTTTCAATTGAACATTATTTCCCGTTTCAGTCACAACAGTTTGATAAGTCAGAATGTATGGCTTGCTGATCGGGTTCGGGTTCAGGAAGACAAGCTCAAAGCTTTCTTTCCCATCTGTGCTTGTTTTGAAGGTAAGGGTGTAATCAATATCCTTCTTCAATTCATTACCTGGGTTTCCTGCATTCCCACCACTATCAACAGTAGTCTCAAAGAGATGGAAGCTGCCCGGCAGCAGTACCTGATTTGTGCTGGGATAATCTACCAGTTTTACGTTTTTGACAACGGACTGGTTGGCATTGATGACCACTTTCCAGTTTAGAAGAGTCTGATCATTGTTATCTTGGGTAAACCCTTTGGCGACATATTCTCCGCCCTTAGGAATCGTTACGGTTGCTTCCAGAGGCTTAGAAACCGGTTTGTTGTCCTTATCGTATAAGGTGGCTGTATTCTTAACTGTGCCTTGATTAACATCCCCGTCTTTGAACTCCGTACTGAAGACCAGCTGGAAAGCATAATCAACCTGCTCTTTAAATTTCACTGTAAGTTGTTCGTCTGTGACGTCCAGTTCGTATTTCGATGCGTCTATCACAGCACCTCTAACTGGATTTCCATTCGCAGCATAATCAAATTTATATACAACTGCAGTTACATTAGTTGCTTTCTGGCCTGCGGGAATTGTATCCACCAGTGTGGCCCCTGCTGCCAGTTCGCGTTTATTATAGTTGGCTCCAACCACCCAGGTAAGCTGTTTGGTCTTTACATCGTATGAACCTGTCTTCCTACCGTTGTTCTTAACTTCAGACCGCGGATCAAAGGTTGCATCACCCTTAATGGTTTGAGGGTCACCTTTAGCATCCTTCCAATTGAGCTGTGCGGTGTTTTTGAAGTTGGTTGCACCACTCTGCAATTTATAATAGTCAAAATTAGTTGTATACGTAACTGTAAACGGCTTATCAATAGTCTTCGAGAATGTGATGGTGAATCCGTCGCCCTTGGCATAATCTGTTCCGTTAGGTGTAATCGTATAATCTGAGCTGTTTATGCCTGGTATAGGACTAATGGTTGGCAGACCAATTAATTGTAACCCGCCATTATCAAAGGTATCCTTCAGCACCAGATCGTTCATCACTCTACCATCTTTGTTTACCTCAATGGTCCACTTTACAGTTTTATTCAAATAGTCAACATCGGCAAAATTTTTCTTAACTATTTGCTGGAAAATATCCCGTTGATCTCCTTTAGTCTCACCATTGTAAGTAACATCATTACGGATCGTTTCTGTATTACCGTATACACGGTCTTTGACCTTTGTTTTATAGACAATTTTGTAAGCTGAATTGATGTCATTATTAAATTTCAGTTCAAACCCGGTCTTGCCTGTTGGGGGCGAAGGCACAGTAGTAATTGTATATTCCGTTCCCTTAATTAGGGTGCCATCTTCGCTAGCATTGCCATTCTGATCTAGTTTGATCTTGTAGACCACTACTGAATCTTCAACCAGTACCTGAGAATTGTTAAAATAATCGAGCAACACAGCATTGGCGGCTGCAATAGACTGTTCATTATAGTTGAATTGAATTTCCCAAGGAATTGTTTCGGTCACGGGATCGAAGTTTCCTGTTGCAATTTTCTTCAACGGTGCTCCACGCACGATATCAACCGTCTTAGAAGAATTCTCATTGATTCCTTCACCCGTAAGTGTAGCTGTATTGGTGAAATTTTTAGCCGATGTATTTGTAATCTTGGTCGAGAATGTCACCCGGTACGCATCTTTAATCGTATTATTAAACTTCACGTTCAAGCTACTTGCCGTGCTGCTTGAAGCATTATATTGATCCGAACCGATCTCCACTCCCGGCGTTGTATTCCCTTGAACATCCACTGCAAGCTTATAGACCTTGATCGTACTTAGGTCAAGCTCCAGGCCTGCCAAAATGGAGTCCGTAACAACCGCTTTGTACACTTCATCCTGCACAGTGTTCACATCAACGGTCCAGAGGATGCTGGACGGGTTGTATTTTTGCGGCTGCGGAATTCCGTCCTTGGTAATGCTGGTGCCGCCCTTAGGGTGGACTTTAATAACAATCGTATTATTCAGGTTCCCGGCGATCGGGAATAACAGCTCCTGTGTCGTGGTGCCAGTGACTTTGGTGGAGCTAAGTTTGGACGTCACATTAAAAGTACCGCCGACATCAAATAAGCCTTCGATTTCACTATTGAACGTAAGCACTACTTTGTTGTCTGTACCTACTACGAAGTCCCCGATACTGCCAGAGTCTACCCCATCATAGTACAATTTTCCTGGGTAACTTTTATCAATGGCCAGCTGGTAAGGCAACTGGTATACGAACGTATCCCCGCCCTTAAAGCCATGTGTCCCCGTCTCAGGGTCCGTCACAGGAAGCTTGAAGGTCAACCCTACTTTAACCTCAGAATCCAGCTTGTACACGTTATCCGTGACCTGTGTGCCATTCTCATACACGGCCATCGTAACACTGGTGATGATATTATCCGTCCCATCCGCCTTAACCTTCGTCATGAACCCGAAACCGTTGGCAAACTGTGTAATCAGCATTACAACAACCAACCAGGCGCCTATCGTCTTTTTCTTCATAATCACTATAACCTCTCTCTCTTTCTGCAAAATGATTGTTCCAGCGTCACAATTACCGTTCCTGCCTGCTTCTTCCCGATCGTCCCCCTGTCACTAGTATGTATGTGGGCCTTCGATTTCGCTTTTACTGTACTTTCGTAACTTTACTTGCCGCCTCTGAACAATTTCTGAACAGATTATGAGATAAATCATAGATAACTTAAAAATAAAATATTTTTATCGACAAAAAAGTGGTTTCAAACGCTGATAATGTGGAATCCACCCTGGATTATGAACTATTTTTCATTTTTCCGACTCATCTTGTTCATTCTTTTCAATTAAAACTTGTTTCAAATCCCCTTCAACTGGATTCTACCCCGGAATGCTCAGCGTCAAAAAAATTTCAGCAGATTATTGAACAAAAAAAAGAAGCCTCCCCGGACAGAATGAACTGGTCCGGTGAAGCTTCTTTTAAACCTTTTAAATAGTTGAATTATAGATTGGCATGCTCCCGCTTGGTGTAGGTCTTGCGCTTCTCAATCAGCTTGTTCAATGCATCCAGGTAGGCTCTGGCACTCGCTTCCAGAATATCGGTGCTAAGTCCGCGGCCCTGTGCAGCCACCTCGCCCTGCGAGAGCACGACATGCACCTCACCCTGAGCATCCTTCCCTCGGCTGACGGCTTTGATCGAATAATCACCAAGTGTGACTTCTTCCCCTGTAGCCTGGTCAATGGCATTGTAGATCGCATCTACCGATCCATTGCCTTCGGCAACCGCCACAATCGGCTGCGGGTCCTGGCCATGAATAATCACCTTGGCGGTTGGAGTAGCCTCATTGCCATACGTAACATAGATCGTCTGCAGGCTGAAGGTCTCCGGCGTATCGATCAGCTTCTCTTCCAGAAGCGCAAGGATATCCTCGTCTGAGACTTCTTTTTTCTTATCTGCGAGATCCTTGAACTTGGCAAAAGCGGCATTGACCTCTTCCTCAGAGATGTCATAGCCCAGATCACTCAGCTTATCGCGGAAAGCGTGACGGCCCGAATGCTTGCCGAGCACCAGCTTGCTTTCTTTGAGGCCGATGGTTTCCGGTGTCATAATCTCGTAGGTCGTCTTCTCCTTCAGCATGCCATCCTGATGAATCCCGGATTCATGGGCGAAGGCATTCGCGCCGACAATCGCCTTGTTCCCCGGCACAACCATCCCTGTCAGCTTACTGACGAGACGGCTGGTACGGGAGATTTCGGATAGGACCAGAGAGGTCTTGGCGCCGAAATACTCACTGCGGGTCTCAAGCGCCAGAGCCACCTCTTCAATCGCTGTATTGCCGGCACGTTCCCCGATCCCGTTGATCGTACCCTCAATCTGGTCTGCGCCATTCTGAATGGCAGCCAGCGTATTGGCAGTAGCCATCCCCAGATCATTATGACAATGGGCGCTAAGCTGTACCCGCTCGATATCCGGCACCGTATCCTTCAGGAATTTGAAGATGGCACCGTATTCCGCCGGATTCAGGTAACCGACCGTATCCGGAATATTCACCACATTCGCACCCTCGCGGATCGCCATGGATACCATTTCAGCCATGAAATCACGCTCGGTACGGCCGGCGTCCTCCAGGGAGAATTCCAGCTTGGGAAAATACTTCTTGGCATAGCGGATCGCCGATTGTGCCGTTTCCAGCACTTGTGACTTCTCCATGCGCAGCTTATGCTGCCGGTGTATCGGCGATGTAGCCAGGAAAATATGAATGCATGGGTCCTGTGCCCCCTGCAGCGCTTCCTTGACCGCATCAATATCGCTCTCTCTGGAACGGGACAGACCGATTACGGTGACGTTCTTGACCGCTCTGGCCACTGCGTTCACCGCAGCCAGATCTCCTGGCGAAGCGGCTGGAAAGCCTGCCTCCATCCGGTCAATCCCCAGCTTCTCCAGCTGGTAAGCGATTTCTACCTTCTCACGTGTATTGAGGTTCACACCCGGCGACTGCTCCCCGTCACGCAGCGTCGTGTCGAACACATGAATTTTCCGCATGCTGAGCACCTCCTGAAGATTGTCCATAAACCCTCAAATGCGGCCCGCAAAATTACGGCCGCATCTGAGAATCACACTATGGTTACTTGTATTCTGAAGTATATGATTTTATTTCTTAATCCAGTGCATCATTTCACGCAGCTGGCTGCCAACCACTTCTACCGGATGAGCGGCTTCATTGCGGCGGGTAGCGGTCAGGAAGGCACGGCCGGATTGGTTCTCAAGGATAAAGTCGCGGGCGAATTTACCCTGTTGAATATCAGACAGTACTTCTTTCATAGCTTTCTTAGTCTCAGCAGTGATGATGCGTGGTCCAGTTACATAGTCACCGTATTCCGCTGTGTTACTGATGGAATCGCGCATGCTGGACAATCCGCCTTCATATACCATGTCAACAATCAGCTTCAGCTCATGCAAGCACTCGAAGTAAGCCATCTCAGGCGCATATCCGGCTTCAGTCAATGTCTCGAAACCAGCCTTGATCAGTTCGGACACACCGCCGCAGAGAACAGCCTGTTCACCGAACAGATCCGTTTCTGTCTCTTCACGGAAGGAGGTTTCGATGACTCCGGCACGGGTACAGCCGATGCCTTTGGCATACGCCAGACCAATAGCCTTGGCATTGCCTGTTGCATCCTGTTCAATAGCGATCAGGCCGGGAACGCCGAAGCCTTCAACATAAGTGCGGCGAACCATGTGTCCAGGAGATTTAGGAGCTACCAACAGCACATCCGCATCCTTAGGAGCTACGATTTGTCCAAAATGCACGTTGAAACCGTGGGAGAACATCAGAGCCGCGCCATTCTTGAGGTTCGGTTCGATATCATTCTTATATACAGATGCCTGAGTTTCGTCCGGCATGAGGATTTGCACCACATCTGCACGGGATACTGCTTCTGCTACAGACAATACTTCAAAGCCGTCATTCTTGGCAGTTTCAAAAGATTTACCTTCACGCAGACCGATAACCACCTGAAGACCACTGTCACGCAGGTTCTGTGCCTGGGCATGTCCTTGGCTACCGTACCCGATTACTGCAATTGTCTTTCCCTTCAATACGCTAAGCTCTGCATCCTGTTCATAGTACGTTGTAACTGCCATTGTCAAAATCCTCCTTTAATTTGGGACCCATCGTAAAGAGCGGGTGCTTCAAGAGCACACTCCTGTTAGGCTTACTCTATTATAGCGTGCTCCTCAAGCCCCCGCTCTTTAGCGGGCAAAGTCTGTCCTAATCTTAATTAAATGAATGTCTTAATTAAATTAATGCACGCAAGCAGCAATTCGTTAAAGCTGTAAAATGTGACGATTAGGCATTCCCGCGGATCATTGCCGTTACTCCTGTCCGGGACAGCTCCTTAATGCCATAAGGCTTCAGCAGCTCAATCATTGCATCAATTTTGGTGGTTTCTCCGACTACCTGCACCAGCAGGCTTGCCGTACCGATATCTACTACCGAGGCACGGAAGGTCTCGACTACGCCCATAATCTCAGGCCGCTCAGAGGGCTCAGCCTTGACCTTAATGAGCGCCAGCTCACGGGCAACCATAGGCTTTGAACCCAGATCAACTACCTTAATTACATCAATCAGCTTGTAGAGCTGCTTCTCAATCTGCTCCAGAGTATGCTGATCACCTAACGTTACAATAACCATCCGGGACAATCCGACCTCTTCGGATTGCCCAACAGTAATACTCTCAATATTGAACCCCCGGCGGCCGAATAATCCGGATACCCGCTGCAGCACGCCAGGCTGGTCATTCACAAGCACAGCAATCGTATGTCTCATCACTGTTATTCATCCCCCATCAGCATTTGATCAATGGTAGACCCTTGGGTTACCATCGGGTAGACATTCTCGTCTTTGGGGACAACGAATTCTACCAGGACAGGTCCAGGTGTTTCCATGGCTTCTTTCCAGGCGGCGCTGGCTTCTTCCTTGTTCGTTGCCCGCAGGCCCTTCACACCGTAAGCCTCAGCCAGCTTCACAAAGTCCGGGCTGCCGGCCAGATCGGTATAGCTGTAACGCTTCTCATAGATCAGGTTCTGCCACTGACGGACCATTCCGAGTACCTGATTGTTAATCACAACGATCTTGACCGGAATCTTATTGATCGCACAGATCGCAAGCTCCTGGGAACACATCTGCATGCCGCCATCACCATTAATGGAGACTACGAGCCGCTGCGGATGGGCCATTTGCGCCCCGATCGCTGACGGGAATCCGAAGCCCATTGTTCCAAGGCCCCCCGAAGTAATCCATGAACGCGGATGGTTGAACTTGTAATATTGAGCAGCCCACATCTGATGCTGGCCTACGTCAGTCGTCACAATAGCTTCACCCTTGGTGGTGTCATTGATCATCTGGATGACCCACTGCGGCTTCAGCTCCGTCTCCGAATCCTTGTACCGGTACGGCTGGTCCAGCTTCCACTGTGCAATCTGTGTTCTCCAGGCATCGGCCTTCGAGGCACGCTTCACATCCGGGATCAGCATTTCCAGAACCGTCTTAACATCGCCCACAATAGGAATATCAGTTGCTACATTCTTGCCGATCTCGGCCGGATCAATATCGATATGCACGATCTTCGCTTTGGGAGCGAAGCCGTCCAGCTTGCCGGTTACGCGGTCATCGAACCGGGCACCGATGTTAATCAGCAGATCGCATTGCTGAATGGCATTATTGGCTGTGTATGTGCCGTGCATTCCCGGCATTCCCATCCACAACTCTTCGCCGCTCGGGTAACACCCCAGTCCCAGCAATGTAGTAGTAATTGGAATCTCCGTGCGCTTCACGAATTCATACATGGACTCATGCGCTCCAGAGTAGATGACTCCGCCGCCTGCAATAATAATCGGACGCTCCGCCGCCTCAATAGCCTTCACCAGCTTATCGAGCTGCAGCTTATTGGGAACCGTGCGCGGATTGTAGCCGCGAAGGTTAACTCCCTGGTGTTCTGCCGGAGTGAACAATGTCATCGCCGCCGATACATCCTTCGGAATATCGATCAGTACCGGACCTTTACGTCCCGTATTCGCAATATGGAAGGCTTCATGAATAATGCGCGGCAGATCCTCAACATCCCGCACCAGATAGCTGTGCTTCGTAATCGGCATCGTTATCCCGGTAATATCCGCTTCCTGAAAAGCATCTGTGCCAATCAGGCTGGAGAATACGTTACCGGTAATGACCACCAGCGGAACCGAATCCATAAAAGCTGTAGCGATTCCGGTTACCAGATTGGTTGCCCCGGGGCCTGAAGTGGCAATACATACGCCCACTTTACCGCTCGCTCTTGCGTACCCGTCAGCCGCATGGATCGCTCCCTGCTCATGGCGTGTCAGAATATGATTGAAATCGTCGAATCCATAAAGAGCATCATAGATATAGAGTACAGCCCCGCCGGGATATCCAAATACAGTATCTACACCTTCCAGTACAAGACTGCGCAGGAGGACTTCGGAACCCGAAACCACCTCTGGATTTTTCCATTTCTCACGTAACTGCTCTATCGACCGCACTTCTTCCGGTAATTGCGCGCTCATCAGTATTCCTCCCTTCGATCGTTCACATGCATTATTCAAATGACAGGACGTCAGTATCCAACCTTTAATATTAGCGAACAGGCTTAAATCTTTCCTGTTTCAACAAAAAAACCTTTCGCCTCCCACGCGCAGAAGAAGCGCGTGAGGGACGAAAGGTTTAGCTTCCGTGGTACCACCCATGTTTGCATAACATCTCACGATGATATGCCTTATCAGGTATACAAAAATCCATCGATGTAGGCAGGGCCCAAATCTTCGTAACCTGAAGTCCCTAACGCGGACCAAACGATTCCCCCTAATAATTCCACCGCTCCTGCTGGTGGACCTTTCAGGGAAACAGCTCCGAGGTGAGCTCGTATATAAGGGATTCTGGTGGAGGTTGCAGCAATTCCTCTCACTCTCTGAACAAAAGAGCCCTTAAAACTTCGTCCTCATCATTGCCGATACATGTATGCTCGTTAAATGTTTAGACACATTATATGATTCCTCACACGGTTAGTCAATACCCATCTGCGGGTTATACATTAAATTGTTCATAAAATCTTGTTCTATTCTTGCCGGAACGCCCACACCGCCCGGGGCATATGATGTACGACAATGCGTGGAAAGGGGGCAATATTTATGATTCGTTACCGCAGACCCAGGCAGGATGACACGATTATTTATGACTTAATTGAAAAGCAGCTTGTCCCGTTATCCCATCTTCCGCAGACAATCATTAATCAGGTCAGGAAGGATCTGCCCCGCCGCCTGGGACAGGGAGTCACACTTGTTGCTTGTCCCGACTACGACAGTGATCCGCTGGGGTTCGTACATTTTCTGCTGCATGGCGATTTATTATACATTGATATGCTCGCCATTGCCCCGGATGCAAGGCGTAAGCGATACGGAAATATGCTTATGGACAGGGCGGAGCGGTTTGCACTATCCCGTGCATGCCACAGAGCAAAGGTCTCTGTAGATACCGGAAATACCGCCGGTCTGAACTTTTATGAAAAACTGGGCTACAGCGTAGCCCGTTATCAACCGCAAAACTACTGCTATGAGCTTGAGAAACAGTTCCGCTGATAAAGCAGCAAGTTATATGGCTTAAAAGAATCCGATCGGCGGAATTCCATAACCAGGACCTGGGCCGTAGCCGCCATAAGGGCCGGGAACAGGACCATGGCCATAACCATAACCGCCCCCGTAAGGAGCACCGCCATACCCGTAGCCTCCGCCATAACCGTAAGGAGCCGTACCAATGGCCAGCAAATCAAACAATACGAGCGGAATCAGTGCCTTGGTTTGTACTTTTTTACCACTGATACGCTGCAGAATCAATCGGTTGCCTGAGATGCGGATCAGTTTGCCCGTCACTTTGGACCCGTCTTTTTTTACCGCCACGATATGTTTGCCTATCAGCTTGATCACTTGTTGCTTCGTAACCGGGTGTGCCATAATATCCCTCCTGTAGTTGTTTCTTAACACTCTATTCGCCTCACCCGGTATTTGCCTGTACATCTGCCCGCCTCCGGGCTGAAAATATCCGAAGCTGCTGCCTGCAATGATTACAAAATCCCCCCACAAAGTGGGGCTTTAGCTTCGATGATGACTCAGGTACTTTGCGGGGACCCCAAAACATATGAATTCTTATCTATCAAAAAAAGCGCATTCCCGGAAATCCGGAAATGCGCTCTGTTCTGTTCTGTTAAGCTCTGGAATTGGTATACCGATAGCCTTAGCGTTTGCTCGGATCGTAAGGTTCACCAAGCGCCTTAGGTGCCGAGGAACGGCCCACAGCACTCACCAGAACGATAATGGTTAACACATAAGGAATCATGAAGATGAATTCCTGCGGAATGCTCTTGGACCATTCAAACAGTTGGACATAGTTGCGGATCGCCTGGGAGAAGCCGAAGAATACCGCAGCACCGAAGGCACCAAGCGGATTCCACTTCCCGAAGATCATCGCAGCAATGGCAATGAAGCCTTGTCCCGAGATCGTATTGTGCGCAAACGTACCTGTAGTAGTCAAGGTAATGGTGGCTCCGCCGATACCCGCCAGCAGTCCGCTCAGCATGACGCCGATATATCTCATCTTGTTGACATTGACACCCAGGGTATCAGCCGCACTCGGATGTTCACCGACTGCGCGCAGACGGAGTCCAAACGGAGTTTTGAACAGGATGAAATAAATGACAATGACTAAGATAATCGCCAGATAAGTGGTTGGATAGGAGTTAAATATCCCCTCGCCGATAACCGGAATCTTGGAGAGCCCGGGAATCGCCACTTTGCTGAATCCGTCGATCAGCGGAGTTTCGCCTGATCCTTCGAAGAACAGCTTAACCATGTACAATGTGCTGCCTGCGGCCAGGAAGTTAATAACCGTACCGCTTATCGTCTGGTCAGCCTTGAAGGTAATCGCAGCCACTGCATGGATCAGTGAACCGATTACTCCGACAGCCATGGCACAAAGCACCCCGACCCAAGGGGCCCATTCGCCCATGCCTGCATCTTGAGCATAGTAGCCACCTACTGCAGCTGCAAAGGCGCCAAACATCATTAAGCCTTCAAGTCCGATGTTCACGACACCGGATCGTTCAGAGAAGATGCCGCCGAGGGAGGCAAATATTAGCGCTGTGGAAAAAACAAGCGTCGTATTGAGCAGTTGGCCTAAGACTACGAAGTCCATCTATAACACCTTCTCTTTCTTGCGCTTGAAGTAAAACGGTTTGAGCACCCAGCGTACAATGCCTTGCGCAGCAATGAAGAATATGATCGAACCGATTACAATACGGATCAGCTCCGGAGGCACATCCGCACCGAAGCTCATGCCTGCCGAACCGTACGTCAGCGTGCCGTACAGAATAGCAGCGAGAATGACACCCAGCGGATGGGTCAGTCCAAGCAGGGCAACAGCGATACCGTCAAATCCATAACCAGGTGAAGCTGCAAATACGGATTGATAATGGAATACACCCAGTACTTCACCAGCGCCTGCGAGACCTGCGAACACGCCGCTGATGAACATTGCCTTCACCACATTGCGTCCGACATTCATTCCTGCATATTCCGCAGCATGCGGGTTCAAGCCTACTGCACGCATTTCGTAGCCCTGCTTGGTCTTCCAGAGATAGACATAGAAGAAAGTTGCTGCCGCCAGGGCAATCACGGTTCCCCAGTGCAAGCGGGCATTATCAAAGGTGGAGAAGAGGAAGGTCATGGATAGAGAAGCCGGATTATCCTCCGACCGGTTCTGCCCTTGCAGAAGCAGGAACGTCCGGACAATATAATTCGACAGGAAGAGCGCAATCCAGTTCAACATGATCGTTGTGATAACTTCATTAATTCCGCGCTTGGCCTTCAGATATCCGGCAATACCAGCCCAAAGTCCGCCGCATACAGCAGCTGCAATGACCGCAAGCGGAACTAACAGGAAAGCCGGCAATACCCCTCCGAGCTTAATGCCAACAACAGACGCAGCCGTCATTCCGATCATTACCTGCCCGTCCGCACCAATGTTGAACATCCCTGAGCGGAAGGCAAAGGCTACAGCCAGACCCGTCAGCATAAGCGGAGTCATCTCGCGGATCGCCTCACCGAAATCATACGGACTGCCGAACACGCGCTTGAACAGCGCAGAATAAGCCGCAATAGGATCATAACCGCCAATCAGCATGACGATAGCACCTACAAGGAAACCCATCAGAATTGCTACAAGAGGAATTATGTAGCTGTCTGTTGCGAATATTTTCCGGAGTCTAGACATCCGCATGACCTCCCCGCTTCAAACTGCCCGCCATCATCAGACCCAGCTCCTGGTCATTCGTATCCTGCGGGAATACCTCTCCGACAATCTGCCCTTCATAAATAACGGCAATCCGGTCGGACACATTCATAATTTCATCCAGCTCAAATGAAATCAGCAGTACAGCCTTGCCTTGGTCACGCTGCGCAATCAGCTGCTTCTGCACAAATTCAATGGCTCCGACATCCAAACCGCGCGTTGGCTGAGCGGCAATCAGAAGAGTCGGATTCTTGTCTATTTCCCGCGCAATAATCGCTTTTTGTTGATTACCGCCGGATAAGGAGCGGGCTTTGTTCTCTATGGAAGGTGTGCGCACATCGAATTGTCTGACCAGATCTTCGGCATGCTTGTTAATCACATCTGTGTTCAAGAACCCGTTCTGGTTATATGGACTCTTATAATACGTCTCCAGAACCATGTTCTCGCTCACGGTGAAGTCCAGCACCAGACCATGCTTGTGACGGTCCTCCGGAATATGGGAGACATTCATTTCAGATACCTTGCGCGGTGACAGATTGGCAATCTCCTTACCGGAGACCTGGATCGAACCTGAGTCAATCTTGCGCAGCCCGGTAATGGCCTGAATCAGCTCACTCTGGCCGTTACCGTCCACTCCGGCGATTCCGAGAATCTCCCCCGCCTTAACCTCGAAGCTCAGGCCGTTCAGCACAGGCACGCCATCCTTGCTCTTGCTGCTGACATTAGACAGCTTCAGGATGCTCTCGCCAATATGCGGCGGCTGCTTGTCCACTTTGAAGGTTACTCCGCGTCCGACCATCTTCTCAGCCAGCTCGTTAGGATTGGTCTCGGTGGTCTTCACCGTATCAATCACCTTACCGCGCCGGATAATGGTGACACGGTCGGAAATCTGCATGATTTCTTTCAGCTTATGTGTGATCAGAATAATGGATTTACCTTCTGCAACGAGCCGCTTCATAATCGCCATCAGTTCCGTAATCTCCTGCGGCGTAAGTACAGCGGTAGGCTCGTCGAATATAAGTATATCCGCTCCGCGGTACAGGGTTTTCATAATTTCTACCCGTTGCTGCATGCCTACCGAAATGTCATGAATTTTGGCATTTGGATTGACTTGTAGCCCGTACTGCTCAGATAGCTTACGAACCTGCTCCGCAGCGGATTTATAGTCAATTTTAAGACCTTTCTTCGGTTCCATGCCCAGAACAATATTCTCGGTGACCGTAAAAGGATCAACAAGCTTGAAATGCTGGTGAACCATCCCAATGCCAAGCTCAATAGCTTTATTGGGGTTATCAATAATAACCGGTTTCCCGTCGATTTCGATGCTGCCTTCATCGGGCTGGTACAGTCCGAATACGATATTCATCAAGGTTGATTTGCCTGCCCCGTTCTCACCAAGCAACGCATGAATCTCCCCTTTTTCCAGCGTCAGACTAATAGAGTCGTTCGCAACGATACCGGGAAAGCGTTTTGTGATTTGCTTCAACTCTACGACAGGAGCCGCAGCACTCATGGAATCACCCTCATCACAGAATATATATAATATTGCCTTTTAGACACGGCTGTACCGCCCCACACAAGGACGGTACAGTTGTGATTGTCTATAACAGATGCCGACAGAGAACAAGGCCAGTACTTGAACCGGCCCTGCTTTGTCGTTATGTTAAATCGGTTAAAGCTGATGCAATGAATTACTCGGAAGGAACAACAATTGTTCCATCAATGATTTTTTTGCTGTATTCGTCAACCTTAGCCAGAATATCAGCGGTAACATTGGCTTTGGATGTTTCAGGAAGGCCTACGCCGTTGTCTTTCAGACTAAGAACGGTTGTAGTGCCGCCTTTGAATGTTCCGTCAACAACCTGCTGGGAAACCTTCTTAACCGCTTCGTCAACACGTTTGATCATGGAAGTCAGCGTTACATCATCACCAAATTCCAGAGACTGGTCTTTGTCAACGCCAATAACCCATACTTTGCTGCCGCCGGCTTTGTTGCGGGATTTGGCTTCATTGAATACACCGTTGCCTGTTGCACCTGCAGCAGGGAAGATGATGTCATTGCCATCATTATACAATGTTGCCGCCAAAGATTTACCGGTATCCGGCTTATCATAAGCACCTGCATAAGTGATCTTTACTGTAGCATTAGGGTTAACCGCTTCTACGCCGGCTTTGAAGCCCACTTCGAAACGTTTGATAACCGGGCTTTCCATACCGCCGATGAAACCTACTTTGTTGGTTTTGGTTGTCATACCAGCAACAACACCCACCAGGAAGGAGCCTTCATTCTCGGCAAAGGTTACAGATTCAACGTTAGGAGCGTCCACTACACTGTCGATGATCGCCAGGTTAGCATTCGGGTTCTCTTTGGCAACCTTCAGTACGGCATCGCCAAGGTCGAAGCCGATTCCCCAAGTGAGGTCATAACCGCCTTTAACGAACTGGTTAAGGTTAGGCTCATAGTCTGCATTGGATTTACTCTGCAGGTATTTGATCTCAGCGCCGAATTCCTTCTCCATAGCCTCCAGTGCTTCCCAGGAAGACTGGTTAAAGGACTTATCGTTTACTCCGCCTACGTCAGTTACTAGACCCAGTTTGACAGCCTTAGGAGCGTCAGTTGCTGCTGGTGCTTCTGTGGCAGCTGCGTCTGTTGGTGCAGTAGTTGCTGTTCCAGCATTGGAGCCGGAATTAGCGCTGTTATTGTTACCGCAACCTGCCAGAATGACAGTGAAGGCCATAACCATAACCAAAGATAGTTGGTAAAACTTCTTCATCGAAAGTGATCCCCCTTAGTAAATTGGATGTCTTCTGTGTTCTGCTTTGGACATACCATTAGTACAAATTATACCTGCAAAAAAAGCTAAAATCCAGTCTATTAATGACCTCAGGTCAATAATAATTTGCATTTTTCAACAAGAAATCGCTTACCTTGACACAGGCTGTTATTTCTGTGTCCGTTATATGTTAGAAAACCTCAAAATGTAGCTTCTGGCTCCAAGTGCATTAACATTATTATTGCACAGGGAAGGCTTTTCTATTATCATGTATGATTACATCTTGTACGCAAAGGGAGTTACTGAAAATGGAACAAGAACACACACCACAAGCTGCACCCGACTTCAAATACTGTCATGAATCCCGCGTATTCAAAACCGGCCGCGTCTTCCCGAATGATGTGAACAATCACAAGACACTGTTCGGCGGCAAGCTCATGAGCACCATCGATGAAGTGGCCTCCATCTCGGCCATGCGCCACTGCCGGGTCAACGTAGTAACGGCATCCGCTGACTCTGTCGACTTCCTCCTGCCGATCCGGCCGACGGATTCCGTCTGCTTCGAATCCTTTGTCTCCTGGACGGGCCGCACCAGCATTGAGGTATTCGTCAAGATTATCTCCGAGAATCTCTACACAGGCGAACGCGCCGTTGCCGCAACTTCCTTCCTGACCTTCGTAGCTATGAATGAAGACGGCACTACAGCCCCTGTTCCGGCCATCGTGGCCCAGACCGACGAAGAGAAGCTGATCTGCCAGTCTGCTGACGAGCGGTCTGCGCTACGCAAGCTGAGACGCTCCAGCAGCAAGAAACTCGCTTCGCTGCTTAGCACAACGAAATACTGGGAATAGCTGTCCATTCGGCGGTTCCCACCGCGCAAAAAAAGCACCGTCACACGGGAGAACCCGCAGGCGGTGCTTTTCGGTTTATAGCGTCTTACGCGTTGATCTTCTCTTTGGCAACAACAGCCAGGGAGTTGAAGGCGTTCAGATCATTCACTGCCAGATCAGCCAGCATCTTACGGTTCACTTCTACACCAGCCAATTTCAGGCCGTATACAAGCTTGCTGTAAGACAGACCGTTCAAACGGGCTGCAGCATTGATACGAACGATCCACAGTCTGCGGAAGTTACGTTTCGTCTGACGACGGTCACGGTATGCGTAAACCATCGATTTCATTACTTGCTCTTTAGCTGTTTTGAAAATGCGGTGCTTGGAACCGAAGTAACCCTTTGCCAGCTTCAATACTTTTTTATGTCTACGACGAACTACAAATCCGCCTTTAACTCTTGCCATATTAATAAACCTCCCAAAAATGTGTGATTAACTATTTCAAGTTAGCGAGTCCTTGTTTCAAACGTCTTACATCCCCAGGGGCCATTACCGGATTGCCGTTCAATACGCGTTTTGCACGTTTCGATTTGTGGGACAGCAAGTGGTTCTTGTGAGCTTTGTAACGCAATACTTTACCAGTTCCAGTGATCTTGAAGCGGCCTTTCAGGCTGCTATGTGTTTTCATTTTAGGCATGGTGTTTCCTCCTTGAATATTATGCGGCGCCAAATTGCTATGCAAGTGACTCCAGGATTATTGGGGCTTCGGAGCCAGAATCATAATCATGCTGCGGCCTTCCAGCTTAGGCTGGCGCTCTACAACAGCAATTTCTTCTACTTCGCTCTTCACGCGCTCCAGGATCTTCTGGCCGATACTAGCGTGGGTAATCTCACGGCCGCGGAAACGGACAGAGCACTTCACTTTATCGCCTTCGCCCAGGAACTTGATTACATTGCGGAACTTGGTCTGATAATCATGTTCCTCAATGTTTGCACGGAACCAGACTTCCTTGAGATCCACGATCTTCTGGTTCTTGCGGGCTTCCTTCTCTTTCTTCTGCGTTTCATAACGGAACTTGCCGTAATCCATGATGCGGCATACCGGCGGCTTCGCCTGCGGTGCTACGTTGACTAAATCCAGATTAAGATCGATCGCCATTTGTAACGCCTCGCGGATCGGCTTGATCCCGATTTGTTCACCCTCTGCTCCGACCAGCCGAACCTCTTTGGCACGAATTTCATCATTGATCATATGTTCCTTACTGATAATCCTCCACCTCCGAATAATTTTCAGATAATATATTACGGTTCTCCATAAAAAAGGGATGCCGGTAATTCCCCGACACCCCGTTTGATCAACGTTCATGAATTGTAACCATTCATAAAGCATTGAGATCAAAACCAGCAGGCTGTTAGCCTGTCAGGTGAGAAGCCGGTGCTTCTGCTTGCAATCCCTATGTTTTGCACACTTGAATACTATACATCATCAGACTGAAGATGTCAACATCCTCTGAAATTATTAATTTACAGTGCGGATTATGAAACCTGCTTGCTCTGCACTTCCTCCAGACGGACTACGCGCGTATGCTTGGTATGACTCCACTGCTTGTTGTTCTGCGTGAAGAACGCATAGAACGTGATGGGATACCACGAGAGCAGATAGACCGGGAACACCAGCAGGTACAGATAGACCTTCTTGAACTTCACCCGCTCCAGCGCCATAGCCAGCAGGAAGGTCAGAATGTTCGCCCCTACGGCAAAGTACCCGAGCCACAGCGGCAGATGTCCGTAAATATTCGCAATATGCGGACCGCCAAACACAGCATTATCCACAAACATTACGGCAGTCATCAGGAACGTAAGCAACACAATGTATACGTTCGCTCCGTACAGTGCCAGGTCGAACTTCGTCAGGCTGCGTTCCTTGATCCCCTGCCACAGCAGCGGGAAGAAGTAGCGGCGGGCTACGGTGAAATGACCCTGCATCCAGCGCAGACGCTGTCTGGAGGAAGCCTTGAAGGTAAGCGGCTTCTCATCGAATACTTTGGCATCATAATTAAATCTTGGATATACGCCCTTGGAGGCGCTGCGCATGGTGAATTCCAAATCCTCAACCAGACTGGTTGCGCCCCAGCCCATTTCCTTCAGCAGGTTCGTCTCGAAGCACATGCCTGTTCCGCCGAGGAAGTTAGCCATCTTCAGATTATGGCGCGACAGCTGCCACAGCCGGTTGATGTACCAGTAGGATACGCCGTAAGCAGCCGTGATCCAGGAATCCTCCGGATTCTTCGTATCAATGTAGCCTTGAATGACCCGTCCGCCTGAACACAGATCGTTGTTCATCTCTGTCAGGAACTCTGTATGTGCGAGGTTGTCGGCATCGAACATGACTACAGCGTCGTACTGGCGGGGCAGCGCCCACAGCTCCTTCAGCATCCACTCGATGGCATAGCCTTTACCGCGCAGGTTGCTGTTGGTACGTACACAGGCATTCATGCCGTGCTCCCGCACGATCGCAGCGGTATTATCCGTACAGTTGTCACAGATAACAAATACATCGTACAGTTCCTGGGGATAATTAAGCTGCTTCAGGTTCTCCATCAGAGCGCCAACCACTTCTTCCTCGTTGTGTGCGGCGACCAGTACGGCAAATGACTTTTGCGGCGCATGCCTAACCTTGTTCTTCTTCTTGCGCAGTCCAAACAGCGAAAATGCAAACTGATAAACTGCGATTGCCGCCAAGATCACTTGGAGCGTAACAAACAATGCGTCTGTCATGATCTTTAGATGCCCCCTTTTTCCAAATCTTGATGTTTTTTCTCTTTCTCTCTCTAACTTGCTAACGTTCTATCTGACCCTTTTGTTGCATCCCTTACTGTAGACAAGAATTTCCCCTTAGTTCCGGGCAGGATTCCGAATTGTGTTATGTCCCGTTTCACAAGATATGAATATGGATTCCAGTGTACTGGCTGGCTCCTTATTTCTCTGTTACCTTATAAACGCGATCTTCCTGCTTGAATCATTGTAGTCGCTTTGGGGCTCACAAGTCAAAAGAGACATTTTTCGAGCGGACCCGAGCTTTTTCTTGAACGGGCTACCTTAAAAAAGTATGATAAAGACAGCTTCAGGCCGTGAAATCTGCTGCTTAAGCTGCGCCAGAACTCTTTTAGCCGGACTATCGGAGGGACATGATATGAGACCTTTATTCAAGAAACTGCATCTCCTGGAGCAGCGGGTGTTTCAATGGATTAACGGACGGATGCACAATCCGTTTCTGAACTTCTGGCTCTTCTACCTCACTCATCTCGGAGGTGCAACAAGCGCGATCGGCATCAATCTCCTGGTCTGGGCAGTGTGCCCGCAGCCATGGAGAACTACAGGACTTCAGGCACTGGTCGCGCTGGCGATAAGCCATGTGCCCGTCGCTATCGCCAAAAAGCTCTACCCGCGCCTGCGGCCCTATCTGGCCCTGCCGGACACCAATACGTTCCGCAATCCGCTTAAGGATCATTCTTTTCCTTCAGGCCATACGACCGCTATCTTCGCCTCAACGGTTCCTTATATGATAGCCTTTCCAGTGCTGACTGCGGTCCTGCTTCCTCTGGCCTGCACAGTCGGCTTCTCCCGGATCTACCTCGGGCTGCATTATCCATCTGATGTCCTCGCAGGAGCGGTCATTGGGTCAGGAGTCGCAGCCGGTACGCTTGCCCTCTGGATATGATGCCTGAGGGGCGCCGGCCGGTCAATACCTCTAGGGAACAGGTGAACTATACATTGCGCAAAAAAAGAATATTATTGCTGTCAGAGGGCTTCGGTGCCGGGCATACCCAGGCTGCATATGCGCTGTCGAGCAGCCTGCGGAAGCTGTCTCCGGAGGTGCAGACCAAGGTGCTGGAGCTGGGGAGCTTCCTGAATCCCAAGGTGGCCCCGCTCATTGTCTCGGCATACCGCAAGACGGTTACCTCCCAGCCCCGGCTGATGGGCTATGTGTACCGTCACCAGAAATCATTCAATCGTCTTACCACACTTGCCCTGCACCGCTTGTTTTATACGCATGCCCAAAATATTGTGAAGCAGCTGAAGCCGGACATTATCGTCTGTACCCACTTCATTCCCGGTGCTGTTATCTCACGCCTGAAGCGGCTTCACCCGTCGCTGAAGGCTCCGCTGATTACGGTCATTACAGATTATGACGCCCATGCCAGCTGGATCAGCCCGCAGGTGGACCGCTATCTGGTATCCACCCCTGAGGTCAAGGCGAAGCTGCGCCGCCGGGGCGTTGCCGCCTTCAAGATCCGGGTAACCGGCATTCCTGTCCACCCGAGCTTCTGGGAGCAGCACGGCCGGGAAGACATTCAAGAGCAGTTCAAGCTGCTTGGTGTTCCGACGGTCATGGTCATGGGCGGTGGATGGGGCATGATGAATGACGAAGTAGTGAATGCGGCTCTGGCCGGATGGCGGGACAAGGTGCAGATTGTGTTCTGCCTCGGCCAGAATGACAAGCTGCTGCAGGAGATGATGCAAGACCCGCGGTTCAGGCATCCCAACATCCGGCTGCTGGGCTTCACCCGGGAGATTGACAAGCTGATGGAGGTGTCCGACCTGCTGGTCACCAAGCCGGGCGGCATGACCTGCAGCGAAGGCTTGGCCAAGGGCATTCCGATGCTCTTCCACTCTCCGCTGCCGGGCCAGGAAGAAGAGAACTGCCGGTACTTCACTGCCGCCGGACTGGGAGAGCCGATAAGCTCCCTCGATGTAGTTGACCGGTGGATGGAGCGGCTGCTGAATGATTACGGAAATGTCCGTGCGGCGCGCAAGGCCCATCTGGAGGCCATCTCCAGGTACAACCCGCTGCAAAGCGCCCAAAGCATTATTGATATGCTGGATAAACCGCGCGCAGAACATGGACAGTAGAGAACCAGGTTAGAACGCAAAAGGCAGTCCGGTATGAATGAACCGGACTGCCTTTTGCTGTAATTGCCGGTAATGCAGCCTAGAGGCGGTACTTGTCCAGACGGGTGGCCTGATATTGCTTCAGCGCCTCATCTCCGACAATTGCCTCGCAGCGGTGAATGTTCACGCCCCGTCCATAGAACTTGGTCTCGTATTCGGTCATTACATGCTCTTCGTTGATCACGCCGCCCTCATGTAGGTCAAGCGAAATATTCTTCATCTGCAGGCCATAGTCCGCAAAGGCATTAAGCGAGAATTCAAACAGGCTGCGGGAATCCGTCTTCAAATGGATCTCGCCGAGCGGACTGAGCAGTCCGCGGTATTTATCCAGAAAACGCGGATGCGTCAGACGGCGGCGGGCATGCTTGCTTTTCGGCCAGGGATCACTGAAGTTGAGAAAGATCCGTTCCAGTTCCCCTGGAGCGAACACTTCCTCCGCGTAATCGATATTGGCCAGGGCCACTCTCACGTTGGGCGGTGTCTCTTCTCCTGCCGGCTCCCATACATTCCGGGCCTTCTCGGCTGCGCGCCGCACCAGCTCGTCATACATATCCACGCCGATGAAATTAATCTCCGGGTATTTGAAGCTCATTTGACTGATAAACTGTCCCTTGCCCATTCCGAACTCCACATGAATCGGATGATCATTGCCGAACAATTCGGACCAGCGCCCCTTCAGGCTGCGTGGTTCCAGGATGACCAGATCGGTCTGCTCCTCAAGACTTTCACGTATTCCTTTTCTTCCGCGTAAACGCATAGGTACTCCTCCGCTTATCTCTTTATTGCCTTATCTGTGAATAGGATAAATGCCACTTGCAATATTGTGCCGAACTTACCGGCAAAAGTAAAGGGATTTCAGCAAAAGAAAAGGAACCTCCATCCTGCCCCTGTTGGACTGGTCGAAAGTTCCGTGCGTGTTGTATCTGTAATACCGGCCCGCTTTTCAGCGGACTGCCATTTATTTATCGAACTCGAAGGTCTTCTCGAACGCATTGCGGATCTTCCGCTGCGCTTCTGTCTTGATCTTGTGGTTGCCGTTGAATTCTACGCCTGTCAGGGCGAGAGCTTCATCGGGAGTCAGCTGCACATCAATCGAACCTTTGTTATCAGCAAATACCGTTGGAGAATTCATCGTTATCACCTCTAAGGTTTAGTATGGACCGGACGACACGAAATTATGAATTCAAGCATAAGATTGTGGTTGCTGCAGCGGCTTTTTTAACACTTTAAATATAACATAATGTGTAAGCATTTTCAAGCCGAATGGCAGTAATTCACAGCCTATTTTTAGTTTTTTTTCGGCGGATTTCCGGGAGGGATTGTTACGTTCATCACGGATTTTTGATACAATGGGAAGGTTAATGAAAGGAGCTGCACATGTCTAATCTTCAACAAGCCTCCTCTCCGCTTCTGTGGGGGGATAAACGGTTCCATACCTGGAACTACGAAATGCGCGGGCAGATGGATACCAAGGTGTTCAAGGTCATGCTCGATGCGGGCTTCACCTGTCCGAACCGTGACGGTTCCATCGCCAAAGGAGGCTGTACATTCTGCAGTGCCAGAGGGTCAGGCGATTTCGCCGGAAGCCGCCGGGATGATCTGGTCACCCAGTTCAACCATATCCGCGACCGCCAGCATCAGAAATGGCCGAATGCCAAATATATCGGCTATTTCCAGGCCTATACCAATACGTATGCTCCTGTCGAGGAGCTAAGGGAATATTATGAAGTCATTTTGCAGCAGCCCGGGGTTGTCGGCCTCGCCATTGCCACCCGCCCCGACTGCCTACCGGATGATGTAGTGGAGTATCTCGCGGAGTTGAACCAGCGCACCTATCTATGGGTGGAAATGGGGCTTCAGACCATTCATCAGTCCACTTCGGATCTGATTAACCGCGCGCATGATACCGCCTGCTATACTGAAGCTGTTGCGAAGCTCCGCCGTCACGGCATCCGGGTGTGTACCCATATCATTCACGGTCTTCCGCAGGAAACGCATGAGATGATGCTGGAGACTGTAGCTGCTGTAGCGAATATGGGAGTTCAGGGGATCAAAATCCACCTGCTTCATCTCATGCGCAAAACGCCGATGGTGAAGCAGTATGAAGCCGGGCTGCTGCGGTTCCTGGAGCAGGATGAATATGTGAAGCTCATTGCCGACTCGCTGGAAATTCTGCCGCCGGACATGATCGTCCACCGCTTGACCGGCGATGCCCCGCGCGATGCTCTGATCGGCCCGATGTGGAGCCTCAAGAAGTGGGAAGTGCTGAATGCCATTGACCAGGAGCTGGTCGCCAGGGACACCTGGCAGGGTAAGTACTGGAGGAAGGGCTGATGGGCTTCCTGTCTGTCCTTAGCTTCGCCCATAAGCTGACCGCTGAGCGGCTCTCGCCCGGCGGACTGGCTATCGACGCCACCGTGGGGACCGGCGCCGACACTCTGTTCCTCGCCAAGGCGGCCGGGCCGCGCGGCGGGGTGTACGGGTTCGACATCCAGCCGCAGGCGCTGGCTCTTGCCGGCGAGCGCCTGCGGCTGGCCCGGGAGGAAGCACCTGCGGCGCTGGCTCCCGTGACGCTGCTGCTGCAGAGCCATGCAGCCATGGCTGAAGCCGTTCCGCCCGCTTGGCGCGGAACGGTCTCGGCGGTGATGTTCAACCTCGGCTATCTGCCCGCAGGCGATGCCGACAAGACCATCATCACCGAGCCGGGAAGCACGCTGGCCGCGCTGGAGGCGGCGCTGCTGCTGCTGCGCCCGGGCGGGATCATCACGGCCGTGCTGTATCCCGGCCACGAAGGCGGCGGCCGCGAAGCCGCCGCTGTCGAAGCCTGGGCCGCCGGACTGGCCCAGCAGGACGCGCAGACCATCGTGTACCGCCAGCTTCAGCGCGAGTCTGCACCGTATGTAGTAGCTGTAGAGAAGAAAAGAAGCTGATCAGAGATTGCAATCGCCCAGTTTTCGCAGCGATTGTATTTTCCCGGGACACCATCATCGGGTTGACAGCCCGGGACAAGACAAATCACCAATTCTATTATCAGGAAGGAAGATGTTGTAATGACGAAACCATATCCTCTGAAATTTCAGCCGGAATTCAAAGAACGTGTCTGGGGAGGCCGGGCGCTGGAGAAATTCGGCCTGGATCTGCCCGAAGGCCATATCGGCGAAGGCTGGATGATTGCCGATCATCCGAACGGCACCTCCTCTGTAGTCAACGGCGAGCTGGCCGGACAAGGCCTGGATGCCATCCGTGAGCAGTTCGGGCACGAGTGGTTCGGCAGCAAGGGCATCACGGAGGAAGGCGGAAGATTCCCGCTGCTGATCAAGCTGCTGGATTGCAACGATAACCTCTCTGTACAGGTGCACCCTACGGATGATTATGCCGGACTTCCCAAGGGAGAGCTGGGCAAAACCGAAATGTGGTACGTGCTGGACGCCAAGCCAGGCGCCAAAATCATCTACGGCCTGAAGGAAGGCGTCACCCGCGAGATGCTGAAGGACGCTCTGGAGAACGGAACGGTGATGGACAGCCTGCAGGAAGTGACTGTAGCTGCCGGTGACTCCTTCTATATTCCTGCCGGGACTGTACACGCCTTGTGTGCAGGTGTCGTTGTAGCGGAGATCCAGCAGAACTCTGACACTACATACCGGATTTACGATTACGACCGTCCGGGTCTGGACGGGAAGCCGCGCGAGCTGCATATCGAGGATTCCCTGAATGTTACTGCCTATGAAGGCGCAGGCGCGACTTCGATGAAGACCGATGGTGCTGTGGCCGGAGAATGGCTTAGAATCGCCTCCTCTCCTTATTTTATCGTAGAAAAAGGTCTGGTGTCCGGCGAATGGCAGCTCGCCACCACCGATGACAGCTTCACCATTCTGGTGGTCTGCGAAGGCAGCGGCCACCTGATCTGGGACGGCGGCTCCCAGCCATACGCAGCGGGCGAATGCTATCTGCTTCCTTCCAGCCTGGGCGCTTACAGTATTGAAGGACAATCTACAGTGCTGCGCTCTTATCTGCCTTAAGCAGCCGGACTGCGTCACTTGGATCAGAAGCAACAGGTACTCTTTACGCTAGGAATGCTGAATTTCACTTTCAGGAGGACAGGCGATGACTGAGAACACTTTTACCATGACTGATCCCTTAGATGTCAAAATCCATGTCTATGAATGGCTGCCGGACGAGGGAACGGAGATCCGGGGGATTGTGCAGATAGCACACGGGATGTGTGAGACGGCTGCGCGGTATGCCCGGTTCGCCTCGGCGCTCACCGCAGCCGGTTATGCCGTGTATGCCAATGACCACCGGGGGCATGGGCTTACCGCCGGCAGAGTCAACCTGCTTGGTGACAGCGGGGAGAACGGCTTCTACTGGATGCGGCGCAATCTGTTGCAGCTTGCGGGAGTTGCCTGCTCCCGGCATGAACATGCCCCGATCTACCTGTTCGCGCACAGCATGGGTTCGTTTCTGGCTCAGAAGCTCATGTGCGAAGAGGGGCATGAGATTTACAGCGGCTTCATCCTCAGCGGCACCAATGGTCCCCGGAGCATGCTGCGGCTGGCAGAATCCTTGTCGGCTATGCAGTTAAGGCTGCAGGGCGACCATCACCGCAGTGTACTGCTGAATGGCATTGTTTTCGGCGCTTATAACCGGTCCTTCTCTCCGGTCCGCACAGCTTTTGACTGGCTCAGCAGTGACCCGGAGGAGGTAGATAAGTTCATTGCAGACCCGTACTGCGGGGCGATCTGCACCACCCGCTTCTTCCGGGACTTCTTCCATTTGCTGCGTGAGCTTCATACCAGGTCCACTCTTCAGCACCTATGCAGCGACAAGCCGGTCTACCTGTTTGCGGGCGAGAAGGACCCTGTGGGGTTGAACGGTCAAGGGGTGATGCGTCTGGCTGAGTTATACCGGAAGCAGGGGCTTCAGGATGTAGAATGCAAGCTGTATCCGGGAGGAAGGCATGAGATGCTGAATGAGGTCAACCGGGACGAGGTCACGGCCGATGTGCTGGACTGGCTCGCCCGCCACCTGCCTGCCGGGTCCATGCGGCTTCAGCCTACGGCGGATTAACCTATTGATGCAAACGCACGTACTGGACTGGTGCTGACGTTGGTCTGATGCTTACGGTGGTGTAGCACAGTGCAGACCTATGTCCACAGTGCAGACCTATGTCCACAGTGCAGACCTATGTCGCCACTGCGCTGTGATCCGCAGGTACGTTACAAAAAGAGAGGCACTCCGCTGGGTAGCGGAGTGCCTCTCTTTCGATTATTTTGCCATAACAGTAAGTTAAAATTCTCCTCTTAGCTGCAACATAAGGTATGCCGCTGATCCGGCAGTAGCAATTGTCACGATTGCTGCAATTGTTGTAATTTTTGCAGGATCTCCACTCTATCGGCACCGTCTCAGTAGCAATTGTTGCACTTTAGGCATTATTTTTAACAAATTAACACTCTTTGGAGCACCAGTTGTTGCACTTTGTACAGGATTTCGGCATATTGACGCTCCAGAAGCAGCGAATGTTGTAATTTATGCAGGATTTCCAGGCTTCTTCTTAGGCCCCACTTTCCGCGCCAACACTCTAATGATCATCTCAGGTATTAACAGTAACTCTACAAAGACGCGTTATTCAAGCTCTAAATATCCTGCCAGTCTCCCCGCTAAATCTTGCTTATACGCCGGAAGATCATACGAAGAATTATTGACTTTGATCTTGTGCATGTTTATGCGGTTATATATGATTTTCTCCA
The DNA here is from genome assembly GCF_038000365.1 of Paenibacillus sp. FSL R7-0333. Classification (NCBI taxonomy): domain Bacteria; kingdom Bacillati; phylum Bacillota; class Bacilli; order Caryophanales; family Paenibacillaceae; genus Paenibacillus; species Paenibacillus sp. FSL R7-0333. Next base: position 1,237,531 of record NZ_JBBOBZ010000001.1, on the reverse strand, counting down.
ATTTCAGTCTGGCCTCAAGCACCCTCAGAGTTCCGTCTAAGCCCTGGTGCCCGTGTTTAAAGCCATAGCCCTGTTTGGTGTAATATTCAATGAACCCCTCTGACCACTCCAGGGGCCTGTCGCGGACAGCTTTGCGGAAAGAATGCTCCAGATCGTCCTGATCAATATACATCAGCAGCGGATTCAATCCGGCAGTAATGGCTTCCAGCTCTAACGTGTAGCTTATAATGTCTTCCACAGCTGCGCCATGCTTGATCATCCCCATAGTTACGGGGTTCTGGATAAAGCAGCAATCAAACACATACGTGTCCGCCCCCTGCAAGGCCTTCTCCGCGAACTGTCTCCATCTTGCTGTAATCAGCTCCCTGTTCTGCGCGAGCGGCAATTCATACACATCGTTCCGGGTAAGCAAATCCAGCGCTTCCTTTGGAATAAGGGGCCCGTGTTCATCTATGATTTTGAGGTATTCCACCAGGTAATGGCTGTCATGAACAGTAGTCCGCGGACTTAATATATGCCTTGAATCGGCCCACATCCCCAGCAGCTCATCGTACTCTGCTTCCGCAAGACAAGCGACGCCGTCATAATCCGCCGGATGATCCAGATTCCCCTCCAGGAATAGCTGAGCTCTAATGCCCGTCTCCGTAAGAATGTCATAAACCAGCTGTGCCGTAGTGGATTTTCCGAAGCCGGGTAAGCCCTCGATTAAAATCAGTTTTGGATACATATAGTAGTTCCCCCATTCATGATTTAGGAGGATAAGCAGGCAAGGAGCCATAGAGATGCGGTGTCCCGGCAACAAAAAAGGATACCCTAAGGTATCCGCAGAAGCCGGTCTATGAACCAAGCTTACCCCTGCATACCCTGTAAGATTAAAGAAAGACATGCCGAATAGCATAGTGTTCTGCACTATTGCTGGCATTCTTCCGGTTAATTAATCCTTACAGAGTAATCCACATGATAAGGCATAAGCTCCTTTATTTGCATCTCATGACTTAACTTAACATTTGAAGGAGGTAAATACAATGATGTGTTTTTGAAAACAGCTTAGATTTCAGAGGACTCCCCAGTTTTGGTATACTCGCTAATTGAAGCATGCGGTGTTTCTGGAGCCTCCCCTATCAAGGTACGAAAAGCCATGCCGTGTCCGGTAATGATCACCTTTTGAAACCCGAGATATTGGTCAATCACCTTCTCCACGCGGTTTTTCAGCATTTCCTTGGATTCCCAAGGTCTGGTCTCTCCGGGAGGGTAAACTCCGCCGTTAGCATCATAATCATTCCCCAGCTCAGTTAGCCGCTTCAATGAATCGTATTGAAAGGTTAAGTCCGGCTGCCATTCCCTTAGATCGAATTCAATTCTTATGTCCAATCCCAGTTCCTTGGATAAAATAGCTGCCGTTTGAAGTGCTCTTGTATATGGAGAAGAAACTATAATCTCTGCTGCTTGTAAACGTTCATCCTTCGCGGCCTCGTATACCTGGCGAGCCCCTGTATCCGTAAGAGGGACCAGGTCCCGGCCATGCCCCTTCAATTGGTACAATTCATTAATCTCCCAATCGGGTTCACCATGACGGATGAGATAAAATTGAGTCATTTAGAATCCTCCAGACCTCGTAATGAGCATTTCTCTATTCGCCCAAAAACGGCCAGAGCCTCACTGCCCCCAAGGGACCACCTTAAGCTCCGGCCATTTACTCTTCCATTTCTGCGTTTTGGTACGGTATACCTCTTCAGTGATCAGCGCTTTGTTGGGCCGCAGAACCAGTTGAAACAAATCCTCCAGACCAAATGGAGCGTACAGCTGCCATTCTCCATTCAGGGCAAGCCTGGCCCCCAGCGATGTCACTGTAGTCGGCCAGCTGTCAATTGCCGCTTCAAGCGACAGGTACGGCTTGATCTCCACACCAAACTTTTGCCCGTACCACAGATGAACTCTGGCCTGATTCTTGAGATCGACCGGAAACGCTATACTGTCAAAAAGCTCATCCCCCTTCGCAACCACTTCATTCTCAGCAGCATAGCTCAAATCTTCCCCGTCGTAGTAAATAATATCGATATCACTGATCCCATAACCCGGCGTCCGCCCGGTAAGCTCGTTCCATACCGTTTGCACCAGGCAGCCTGCGCCAATGTAATAAGGGAATGGGGCCAATCCTTGGGCACGTTTGAAAATATCCATTAGCAGAGTATCGCGGGTGAATAGCTCTGTAAGACGGTTATGCATTTCATTGCTACTATCCATCGATCAAACCCCCAACACTCCCGGAAGGCAGCGCATATTGCAAAATAAGTTGTGTCCCCTTGCTTCCGCTCCGCCGCAGGCCGTGATCCTGAAATCCGGTGCGGAGATATAGCTGACTGGCGGCGGTATTGCGTTCATTCACAGCAAGCACAATCTGCCGGGCTTCAGGGTAGTGGCGGCGGACAAAATCCGGCAGCTGCAACATCGCTGCTATAGCGAACCCACGGCCCTGGCTGGCGTAGTCCATCAGGAAAGCGCGCAGCAGAACTGCATCGCCATAGTCTGGAAAGAAATCGGATATGCCTTCACCGGTATGGAGGATGAAGAAGCCCACCGCCCTTTCTCCATGAGCAATAACCACTCCCTCCTTACCGGCATCCTCCTTGATATCCTGAAGCGTCTCCTCCGGCATTCCGGTGAACTGCAACTGCTCCGCCGGAAGCAGAAAGCCAAGTAACTGGTCCCTGAATTGCTCCCCATGCTCGTCACCGTACCTAAACAATGATATGTGCTGCTCCTGACTCAACTGTATGCCCCCCATAGGTAACCGACTCCCGCTCATGCTCCATTGAGGCCGCTTCGCCGAATGTGGTCGGTTTTTCGATTACATTTGGCCTACGTGCCCACGCGGCGACGAATCTGGTCGATTTTTCGATTACATTTAGCCCACACGCCCACGCAGCATCGAACGTGGTCGGTTTTTCGATTACATTTGGCCTACGTGCCCACGCGGCGACGAATGTGGTCGCTTTTTCGATTACATTTGGCTCACGTGGGCACACAACGCCGGATGTGTTCGGTTTTTCTCATACGTCCACATCGGCAGGCAGGTGTCCAGTGTAGTCAGGGGCATTCCCCTACAAAGGCAGCGAATAATACTGCGCCCGCTGGCTCTCGTCCTGCTGATACAGGACGACCAGCAGCGTGCGGCCGTCGCCTGCACCAGGGTGCGGATCGTTAAGGGCCACCGCTGGCACACCACCGGCCACTGCTGCCACAGAACGCAGCAGATCTGCCTCAGCAGCGGCCACGCCGCCCGCTCCAGCTCCCCCGCGTTCTGCCGGAGCCGCTGCTGTAACCGCCGCGTGTAGTTCCCGGCCGTCCCCGTTCCCGGCATCAGCACCGGCTTCAGCTTGGGCACCCGCCTCAGCGCCAAGCTCCCCGTCATAGCGCAGCCCGCTGATCGATTCCAGCACCGGATCGAGCCGGAATGGCAGCTCGTCGAGCACGATGAACTTCTGGAGCTCCCGCTCGCTAAGCCCGGCCTCCGCCAGCTTGGCCGAGATCAGCTCCGGCTGACTGGCGATCTGCTTCAGGTGCTTCGCCCACTCCGCTTTATCAAGCACATCCTCCCACCAGATCTTGCGGGGCTTATACTTGTGGGCGAGGAAGTAGTCCAGCTTCATCAGGCCGGTGACAATATCCATGGAGGCCGTGCCCCGGTCCGTCAGGAAGTCATGCAGCCGGGTGAACAGATCCTCCAGCTGATGCCCGATCTTCTGCCAGCCCCGCTCTTCCCAGTAGTCCCCGAACTCCTGGAAGAAGTCGAACGGGGACGGGAAGACATGGCGGATCAGGTACTTTACCGAATGAGCCAGCCGCTGGCTGTTCCAGTACTTCTCCAGCACATCCTCCAGCCGCTTGAGCCGGATAATATCGGCGAACGGCATGACATGGCTGCTGAGAATTTCGTATGGCGCATGCTCCATATACGTATAGTCATATTTTGCGGCCTGGGCGCGCAGCCCGGTGCCGCGCAGCATTTTGAGAAACCCTAATTGCAGCTCCTCCGGCTCCATGGCAAAGACGTCATTGAAGGTCTTGCGGAAGGTGTCGTAATCCTCCATTGGCAATCCGGCGATCAGATCGAGATGCTGGTCGATGTTGCCGCTGGCCTTGATCTTCATCACAGTGCGCGACAGCTTGGTGAAGTTCTGGCGGCGCTTGACCAGCTCATTGGTCTCGTCATTCGTCGACTGGACGCCGATCTCGAAACGGAAAACGCCCGGAGGGGCGTTCTGCGCCAGGAAATCCAGCACCTCGGGACGCATAATATCAGCGGTAATCTCGAACTGGAACACGCAGCCCTGATGATTATCGATCAGGAACTGGAACATCTCCATCGCATAATTGCGGTTGATATTGAACGTGCGGTCCAGGAACTTGATCACCTTGGCTCCGCCCTCAATCAGATAGAGCAGATCGGACTTCACCCGTTCGATATCATAATAACGCACGCCCACCTCAATGCTGGACAGGCAGAATTGGCAGTTGAAGGGACAGCCCCGGCTCGTCTCAAAATACACAATCCGCTTGCTCAGCTCCGGCAGATCCTCCGCGAAGCGGTGCGGGGTCGGCAGGGTGTTAAGATCGCTTTTGGGACGGGGAGGGTTAACGATCAGCTCTTCGCCCTTGCGGTAAGCCGCACCGTATACGAAATGGTACTTATGTTCATCCCGGATCTCCTGCAGCAGATGGTGGAAGGTCTCTTCCCCGTCACCGTTCACGACAAAGTCCACTCCGGCCTCCCGCTTCATCCAGTAGAGCGGCTCATAGGATACCTCCGGCCCGCCCAGCACAATCTTGACCTCCGGCATGACCTGCTTGAGAATGCCGACCAGCTTGATGGTCTCCTCGATGTTCCAGATGTAACAGGAGAAGCCAATCACATCCGGCTGCTTTTGAAAAAGGTCAGACACGATGTTCATCGCGGGATCTTTGATGGTATATTCCGCCAAAAGGATATCCTTGAACTCATGCTCGCTATACGCCTTCAGCAGCCGGATCGCAAGCGACGTGTGAATATATTTGGCATTTAATGTGGCCAGGATGATTCTCATGCCTTATAACCTTCTTTACATGTCATTTTGAAAAAACTCCAGGAAGGCCTTGCCGTACTTCCGGTACTTCACTTCCCCGACACCCTTCACCCTCAGCATCTCCGATTCCGTCTGCGGACAGACCACGCTCATCTCGCGCAGCGTCGCATCATTGAAAATGATGTACGACGGCACATGCTCGCGCCCCGCCAGCTCGCGGCGGATCAGACGCAGCTGCTCGAACACCGTCTCGTTGACCGCAGACGGTGAAGTATCGCGCGAGCGGCTGCGGTCCCGCGTGCCGGAGGTGACCAGCGTGCGGGCCACGCGCTGATGCACCTGGCGCTGGCCGCGCAGCACCTCGGCTGCCAGCGGCTGCAGCCGGACCACCGGATACTGGCCTTCAGACAAGGCCAGATATCCTTCCGAGATCAACATATTGATGATCTCGGTAATCTCCTTCTCGCTGCGGCTGGACATAGCGCCGTGAGTCGGCAGCTTCTCGAAGCCGTATTGCAGCACCTTCTGGTTACGTGAGCCCTTCAGCACGGATGAGACCAGCGCCACGCCGTAACGCTCCCGCATCCGGTGGATGCAGGAGAAGATTTTCTGCGCTTCAACGGTGATATCGACCAGCTCACGCTCGTCGGTACAGGAGCTGCAAATCCCGCAGTGATCATCGTCATGACTCTCGCCGAAATAGTCGAGCTGCGCACTGCGCAGGCAGCGGGTGGTGTAGCAGTATTCAATCATCTGCTGGAGCTTGCGGTATTCGTTGGCTTTACGTTCCGGGTCCTGCGGGTTCTGCTCAATCAGGAATTTCTGGGTCATGATATCCTGCGCACTGAACAGCAGGATACAATCGCTCGGCTCCCCGTCACGCCCGGCACGTCCCGCCTCTTGAACATAAGCTTCCATGTTCTTCGGCATATTGTAATGGATGACATAACGCACGTTAGACTTGTCGATCCCCATACCGAAGGCATTCGTGGCGACCATGACGCGGATATCGTCATAGAGGAAGCCTTCCTGGCTGTCCGCCCGCTCCTGGTCGTTCATTCCGGCATGATAGCGCCCGGCGGTGATTCCTGCGGCCTGGAGGCGCTGATAGAGATCATCCACCTCCTTGCGGGTGGCGGCATACACGATGCCCGGCTGATGGGCATGCTGAGCCGCGTAATCCAGCACGAACTCGCGCTTGTTCTCTCCGCGCAGCACGGACATCGCCAGGTTGTCGCGGCCAAGTCCGGTCATGAAGACGCCCGGCTCGCGCAGGCGCAGCAGCCGGACCATATCCTCCATGACCTCTGGGGTAGCCGTAGCGGTGAAGGCCGCCAGAATCGGACGCTGCGGCAGCTGCTCCACGAACGGGGAGACCGCCAGATAACTGGTGCGGAAGTCATGGCCCCACTGCGAGACGCAGTGCGCCTCATCCACTGCTACGCAGGAGATGTTCAGTCCGGCCATCTCCAGGCGGAACCAGTCCAGCTCCAGACGCTCGGGAGCTACATAGAGCAGCTTCAAGTCGCCGCGGCGGGCCGCGCGGATGCGCTCATTCACTTCCTTGCCGCTCAGGGTGCTGTTGATATAAGCAGCGGGAATTCCTGCGGTCGTCAGAGCATCCACCTGATCCTTCATCAGGGAGATCAGCGGTGAGACGACCAGGGTAAGCCCCGGCTGCAGCAGCGCCGGAACCTGATAGCAGATGGACTTACCGCCTCCGGTAGGCAGAATGCCCAGCGTATCGCGGCCTTCCAGCAGATTGTTCACAATTTTTTTCTGGCCGTCCCGGAAATCGGGATAACCGTAATATTTTTGCAGCTCGGCCTGGGCCTGCTCCATTAATGATCCTTGCATCTCCATATCTCTTCAAACTCCTTAAGGCTTTCTACCTTTTAGTTTACCGGGCAACCGGCTGCCAAGCAACCGCCTGAAGCAGATATCCTGGCACTTCTTCCTGGCCTTACACATAGAAATTACATAAAAACCTTACGATCAAGCAACACTTTAGATAGATTCATCCATCTGCCCCATGAAGGAGGCCGCCCGTTTGCAAGATTGGAAAGATAAATATGCCTCCTACATAGATAAGCAACAGTCTTCTCCTCCAGAGCCGAAGCCGGCCAGCGGCAGCAGGCTGACAGGAGAGCTGAAGACCGATCTGCCGGAGCTTCAGGCCAGGCTCGGGGAGAACGGCGACCTGGTCGTACGCGACTTCCTGCTCTTCGGGGCTTATCCTGCCGCAATGCTCTTCTTCTCCTCACTCGTGAATATGGAGCAGGTGCGCGAGCATGTGCTAAAGCCGCTAATGGCCCCGCCGCCGGGGCAGCCTGTGGTGCCGGAGGATAAGGGCGGAATGATTCATTACATCTGGAGTACAGCCGTCCAGGTCACTCAAGGCACCACAACTGCCGATCTATCCACTCTCCCTCAAGCGGCCGTGAAGGGTGAACTGATTCTGCTGATCGACGGGATTCCCGAGGCGCTCCGCATGGAGATGCGGCAGATTGAGATGCGCGGGGTCGAGCAGCCGCAGACGGAGCAGGTCATCCGCGGGCCGCGTGAAGGCTATGTGGAGAAGCTAGAGAACAACCTCTCCCTGCTGCGTTACCGGCTGCAGAGCACGGACTTCCGCATTGAGATCAGCCCGCTCGGAGAGCGTACCCAGTCAAGGGTGGCTCTATGTTACATTGACAGTGTCACTGACAGCAGTCTGGTCGCTGAAGTCATGCGCCGAATCTCGCTGATTCATACGGACGGCATCCTCGATGCCGGATACATCGAGCAGTTCATCGAAGACCAGCCGCTCTCCCCCTTCCCCCAGGTTCAGAGCACCGAGCGGCCCGACAAGACTGTGGCCGCCCTGCTGGAGGGCCGGGTCGCCATTCTCGTTGATGGATCACCGTTTGCCCTGATTGTTCCCGCCCTCTTCAACCAGTTCTTCCAGACGGTGGATGACTATACGGAACGCTTCATTATGGGCAGCCTGATCCGGATCATCCGGCTGATTGCTTTGGCCTGCTCGCTGTTTTTCCCGGCGTTATATGTGTCTGTCATCTCGTACAACCCCGAGCTGCTGCCTACAGATTTCGCTGTGGCAATCTCGGGCGGCCGGGCGGGTGTGCCGTTCCCGGCTGTCCTGGAGGTGCTGATCATGGAGGTATCTATGGAGGTGCTGCGGGAAGCGACGATCCGGCTGCCGCAGATGATTGGCGGGGCATTATCTATTGTAGGCGTCCTCGTCATCGGACAGGCTGCAGTGGGCGCGGGACTTGCCAGCCCGATCACTGTGGTTATTGTGGCTCTGACGACCATCGGCTCGTTCGCCACCCCGGCCTATAATGCGGCAATCGCCCTGCGGATGCTGCGGTTTCCGCTGATCCTTCTGGCGGGCATGTTCGGCCTCTACGGCGTGATGACAGGAACGATTCTGATTCTGAACCATCTGCTCTACCTGGAGTCCTTCGGAGTTCCCTATATGTCCCCTTACATTCCCGGTAAGTGGCGTGATCTGAAGGATACGCTGGTGCGGGTGCCGCTCTGGTGGATGCGCCGCCGCCCCAGCTTCCTGCATGTCCGGGATACGGACAGACTGCCCCGCAGCGTGCCAGCCGCAGAGATTGATCAGATTCTCAGGCAGGGAGATGAGACCGATGAATAATCCGCGCCAGATTACGAGTCTGCGCGCAGCAGCCGTGATCAGCAGCACCATTATCGGAGTGGGCATCCTCAGCTTCCCGCGCTATATGACCGAAGCAGGCAACAGCAGCGCTCCCCTTGTTGCATTCTGCGGCGTACTTTTCTCCTTCATCAGCTACTGGCTGCTGGCCTCCCTCTGCCAGCGGTTTCCGCAGGAGACCCTGTTTGTGTTCAGCCGCCGCCTGATCGGACGCCCGCTTGCTGCTATTTTCACTCTGGTGATTATGCTGCTGTTCATTGTACTCACCGGCCTCACTGTACGCCAGTTCGGGGATGTCGCCACAACCGTGCTGTACAAAAAAACACCGATCGAAGCAACCATCTTCCTGATGCTGCTCATCAGTCTCCTGTCCTCCAGGCGCAACGTTGTGAAGTTCTCCTATATCCACTTCTTCTATCTGCCGCTGATTGTCGGCTCTATTCTGGTCACCATTCTGCTCTCGCTCAAAAATGTGGATATGCTCAATCTGCAGCCTGTCCTGATGGCTCCCGGCCTCCAGTTCTGGAAAGGAGCGCAGGAGGCCACCTATCTGTTCCAAAGCTCCTTCGTCATCGTGCTGCTGATTCCATTCATGGAGAAGCCTGGGCATGCCGTCCGTGCGGGGGCTTGGGCCATCTTCCTGTCGGGTGCAATCTACGTGCTGATCGTCATTGCCTCTGTAGGGATATTCGGTGCCGAGGAGACCAAGCTGTTGATTTACCCTACCCTGGAGATGGCCCGTTCGGCGGCTTTTGGCGAGGGATTCCTGGAGCGGCTGGATGCTATCTTCATTATTATCTGGGTCATCTCTGTCTACACGACGATCTACACTACTTATTACATCTCTGCCTATCTGCTGCACAAGCTGCTGCGATTCCGCGACCAGCGGATGGCCTCCACGGTCCTGCTGCCGGTGATGTTCATCCTGGCCATGCTGCCCTCCAATGTGTTCGAATCTTACCGATGGGCCCTTCACCTGGGCAATGCCGGCATGATGCTGATGTTCGGCTATCCGCTGCTGTTATGGACAGTCTATCTGCTCAGACGCCACAAGGAAAAGGTGACCTCATGAAAATACAGCTTCCGCGCACGCTCGCGCTGCTCCTGCTGCTCACTATAGCCGCCCCGCTGCTCAGCGGATGCTGGGATCAGGTGGAGATTGAGGACCGCGCTCTGGTTCTCGGCCTATCCATTGACAAGATCCCTGCAGACGATACGCAAAAAGAAGACCGGGTCACTCACATCCATGATAACTCTCTGCCTACGGAGATGATCAGTGTCACCGCTCAGATTGCCGTCCCGGGCAGAGTCCCGCTGGGCCCCGGCACCGGCGGCAACGCAGGGGAAGGCAAGACTAGTCCCGTCTGGGTAGTCAGCGTGCGCGGCATCTCGCTCGACGATGCCATGAATAATCTGCAGCAGCAGATAGCCGACCCGCGTTATCTGGTTCACCTGCGGATCATCATCATCAGCGAGGAGATTGCCCGGGGCAGTCTCGCCGAGCTGAATGATTATCTGCGGCGCAACCCGGAAATCCGGCGCAGAACCTGGCTGCTCGTCTCCGAGGGCCGTGCTTCCGCCTTCATGGATGTGAACCCGCCGCTGCAGCGTGTGCCTACTCTTTATATTTTGTCCATGATGGAGAAGTCCGTCTCCTCCGGCAAATTCCCCCGGGATTATATCGGCACCTTCTGGTCAGCCGACTCCAGGTGGGGACAAAGCGCTTATCTGCCTTATGTGGCACTTCGCAACAAGGATAATATTCTGATCAAAGGGCTGGCTTATTTCAGCGGCGGCCGGATGGTCAGCAAGACTGCCCCTATAGAGATCGGCGGGTTCATGGCGATGCAGGGGATGGACCCCGGCGGCTATTCCACTCTGCTCCGTACGCAGGAGCTAGGGATTGTCATGACCAAGATCAATGAACGCTTCACCCGCACCCGGAGCTATATCAAGGACGGCAAGCCCTATTTGTCCTATGAGATCTTCCTGGAGGGGGATTTGGACGAGCATTACAGCAGTGACATTCCTGTCAATTCCCCGCAGAAGCTGCATGAGATCGAGCGGGATTTCGAGCAGCAGATCCAGACGGTGCTGACCGGACTGGTGAAGCAGACCCAGCAGGACCACTCCGATATTTTTGGCATGGGCGAACAGATCCGAAGCCATCATCCCGCCTACTGGAGGAAGCATATCCACGGCAAAAACGACTGGGAGAGCCTGTACAGCAGTGTTGGTGTAGATATCAGACTGACCCTGCATATCCGCAGAGTGGGCCTCAAGCATGATTAAGCGCCAGCCCGTGCAGGTAACCGCCTATGGAGGAGGAAGCGTATGATCCGATTGCTGGGAAGCCTTGCCGGGATGCTGTTGTTCTCGGCCATGCTCCTGCTGGTTGTAGATATCCGAATTTACAGTAACCGGGGCTGGCTCCGGGAGAAAAAGTACGCAAAGATCATAGCCTGGAGCTATATCCTGCTCTCCCTGATAATCTGTATCGGCCTGCTCCTCTATATCTAGTGCCCCACGTCCCTTCGTAGTATTTCTTCACGGCCCATGGTATATTGAGGAGTAACCTATTAAAGGACGGAGAATGCGGTCATGAATACAAGAAGAACCAGAAATCAGGGGAACAGAACCTCTAACCATAAACAGGGAGCAAGATCCGGAGCCCCGGCCAAGCCGGCAGCTGCACCCAAATCCTATACGGTAGCCGAGCCTGCGGAGCTGCTTCCTTGGCTGCTGAAGACGATTACGAACAAGGGGCGCAACTCGATCAAATCCATGCTCTCCCGCGGACAGGTTGCGGTGAACGGCAAGCCGGTGACGAAGCATAACCATCCGCTCCATCCCGGCCAGACCGTGACGATTGACCATGAGAAGCCTGCCGAAACCAAGGAGATGCTCGGACTGACCATTGTCCATGAGGATGACGATATTATCGTGATCCAGAAGGATGCGGGGCTCCTGTCCATCGCTACCGGTGAAGATAATGAATTGACGGCTTACCGCCAGCTGATGGAGCATGTCCGCCTGAGCAACCCGAAGAACCGCGTCTATGTGGTGCACCGGCTGGACCGTGATACCTCGGGTGTCATGATGTTTGCCCGCAGCGAGGCGATTCAGCAGCAGCTCCAGAACAGCTGGAAGGAGACCGTCAAGGAACGCTCCTACGTGGCTCTGGTGGAAGGCGCCGTTAAGAGATCCGAAGGCACGATCAGCTCCTGGCTGAAGGAGACCTCCACACTGAAGATGTACTCCAGTCCGCATGAGGGAGACGGGCTGCACGCCGTAACCCGCTATAAGCTGATCCAGGCGAACCGCCACTTCTCCCTGCTGGAGGTGCACTTAGAGACCGGACGGAAGAATCAGATCCGTGTCCACATGTCCGACATCGGACATCCGATTGCCGGGGACAAGAAGTACGGCGCTGAGACCAAGGCGGTCGGCCGCCTCGGCCTGCATGCCCGCGTGCTCTCGTTCGTCCATCCGACCACAGGCGAAATTCTAACGTTTGAGAGCGCGATTCCGAAGAGTTTTCTGAAATACACGGCACCGGCACCTACGAACTAATTCCTAAGCTGTGAGTGCCAACAGCAGATCATAATATATTATAGAGAAACGATAGAAGGTGCCGCTCTTGTTCCACCCTACTGTTTTTGACAATATCAAAATCGCCCTGGAGAACCAGATCTACGACTACGATAATCTGGATGGGGTTCTAGTTGTAACTGACCGGTCCGATTTGCTCAATCTCGCGCTGATGTCGCGTGAATTCAGCCTCGCGTTCAAGCTGACCGGAGGCCTGAATGTAACGTCCGAGATTCTGCTGCAATCCACAGTGAAGGACCTCAGCGATGAGATTCTGGAGACACCGGGCAGCGATCCGGGGTGCAGTCTTTTCTTACGCTTTTATATGGAGATAGAAGATGTGAATGTGCAGTGCCCGGCCATTGAAGAGATTCTGACCCGAATCTGGGGACCCGAATTCCAGCCTGTGCAATCGCTCAGCTTCCGCTATGGACAGACGGACGATACGTACAATAACTGTGTTGAACTGCAATTCAAACGGCAAATTACCGAGGAGCAAATGGAAGACCTTCCGAACCTCCTGAAGTTCATGCTGCAGAGCGCAGAGGAACTGGAAGAGGTATAACGCTATACATGGGGTGAGCTGATAATGAATTTCCTGCCTCCTGCCCGGACGGGCCGCTGGCTGGCATGGTCTGCCGGTTACGCGCTGCTGCTGTGGCTATCGCTGATTCTGCACCGGTATCTGTGGTTAGGTGAGCCTTTCAACTTTATTCTTGCCCTACGCTGGGCCATCCTTGCCCTTGTCATCTCCGGTATAGTCAACGGGTTCGGCTGGTTGGGTGCGCAGCTTGTGTGGATCTTCTCAACCGCTGGAACTGTGGCGGGGCTCTTCCTGATGTACCTGTACACTTACCGTGAGATGTCGGGCTTCGAGGATCTTGCGGGCTTTCTTTCCTTCGGCCTGTTTACAGCAGGCGGCTTCGCTCTGGGTCTGATCGCCGAGGGCGGCCGGCTGCTGATACACTATTGGCGCACACGCTGATTCCTGTTAGGAGCTGATGACCCTTATGTCCAATTCCATGCTGACCAAAAATGCGCTCGCCCGCTCGCTCAAAGACCTGATGGAGGAGCTTCCGCTGAACAAAATCTCCGTCCGGCATCTGGTCGAGGATTGCGGCGTGAACCGGCAGACCTTTTATTATCATTTTCAGGATATCTATGATTTGTTGGGCTGGATCTACAAGACTGAGGCTGTCGAGAGCATTGCTGAGTACCGCAGCTACAGCACGTGGACAGACGGATTCTACCGGATATTCTGCTATATCGAGAACAATAAGGCGTTCTGCTGCAATACCTTGGACTCCCTCGGACGGAGGCATCTGGACGCGTATCTGTATGAGGTGACGAATGATCTTGTCATGGGCGTCATCAACGAGCTGGCCGCCGGGCTGGATGTCGGGACGCCGGATAAGCAGTTCATTGCCAACTTTTACACCCTAGCCTTCACCGGACTGGTCATTCAGTGGATGCAGGACGGGATGAAGGAGCAACCGGGGCCGATGATCGGGAAGCTGAGCGTCCTGATTGAAGGGAACTTTCTGAAGGCGCTGCATAAATATGAGAACATTGTGTCGTAACCTTAGAGGCTGCGGCTTTTTTTTCGCTCAAAAATGTTACACTTTGTTCCATATGTCCAAATTTTATACAGATCAAGCGCTTTGATGATACCCTCCAGGGCAGGACTGGATTACACTCGGTTCAGGTCCAGTAATCAAGCAAACCTATGGAGGCGGTATTCAGTGAAAAAAGAGTACGGTAACGAACAGGTATATTTCGTAGGCGGTGGCATTGCATCCCTTGCGGGTGCGGCCTATCTTGTCAGAGACTGCGGTTTTCCCGGACAGAACATTCACATTATTGAAGAAATGAAGATCCTTGGCGGCAGCAATGACGGAGCCGGCGATGCAGAGCATGGGTATGTCATTCGCGGCGGCCGGATGCTGAACGATGAGACCTATGAGAACCTGTGGGAGCTATTAAATACCATTCCGTCCATTGACCAGCCGGGGTTGACGCTGCGGGAAGAAATCATTCAATTCGACGAATCCAATCCGACCCGCGGCCAGGCCCGGCTGATCAACAGCAAGGGTGAAGTTCAGGATGTCACCTCAATGGGCTTCGATATGGCAGACCGTCTGGCCCTGGGCAAGCTGATCATTACGCCAGAGCCGGCCATGGGAACCTTGCGGATTAACGACTGGTTCGGACCGCATTTCTTCACGACGAACTTCTGGTACATGTGGGCAACCACCTTCGCCTTCCAGCCTTGGCATAGTGCGGTTGAGTTCAAGCGTTATATGCTCCGCTTCATGCACGAGTTCCCTAGAATTCAAACGCTTGAAGGCGTAACCCGCACTCCATACAACCAATATGATTCCATTATTCTGCCGCTGCATCAATATTTGGAGCCGCTGGGCGTAGATTTCAACTTGAAATGTACGGTAACTGATCTGGAATTCAAAGAAGGCGACGGCATTACTGTGACAGCGATGAAGGTCGTCCGCGATGGCATGGAGGAAGTCATTACTGTCAATGAAGGCGACCGCGTCATTGTGACGAACGGCTCGATGACCGAAGGCGCAAGCCTTGGATCAATGACCTCCGCTCCCGGGCTGAACGGTAAGGGCAGCTCATGGAAGCTGTGGGAGACGATCGCCGCGAAGAAGCCGGGTCTCGGCAATCCCTCCTCCTTCGATGATCATGTGGACGAATCCAAATGGGAATCCTTCACGGTGACCTTCCAGGACTCGAAGTTCTTCGACCTTATGGAGAAGTTCACCCGCAACCGGGCCGGAACCGGCGCACTGGTCACCTTCAAGGATTCCAGCTGGCTGATGTCTGTCGTGCTGGCCTTCCAGCCGCATTTCCGCAACCAGCCGGAGCATGTCAGGGTCTTCTGGGGATATGGCCTGTACCCGGACAAGGTCGGCGATTATGTACACAAAAAAATGTGCGACTGTACCGGCGAGGAGATTATGGAGGAGCTGATCGGACATCTGCACTTCGAGGCGCATAAGGAAGAGATCATGGCTACCGCCAACTGTATTCCTTGCATGATGCCGTACATCACCTCCCAGTTCATGCCGCGCCTGAACAGCGACCGGCCGCAGGTGGTGCCCGAAGGCTCAACCAACCTGGCCTTTATCGGCCAATACTGCGAGATCCCAGACGATATCGTTTTCACAGAAGAGTATTCAGTCCGTGCCGCCCGCATCGCCGTCTACACCCTGTTCGGCCTGAACCGTCCGGTAGAGCCGATCAATGCGTACCAGAACGATGTCCGCACACTGTTCTCCAGTCTGGTGACCTCGTTCCGGTAACGGAATGATTCGGTTTCCCGCTCCAGGCCAGTGGTCTTTGTAAGGAACAAAAACCCCCGCTGCATGAATTTCATGCGGCGGGGGTTTGGTGCGTCCATTTGTTGCAGACTTACCAGGAAGGGCCAGTGGCGGCAGGAATGCCGTACTTTTAGCCTGCTTCGATCAGGGCGTGGCTTCCTGAATGACTGGATGAATCACGCTACACAGACTCTAGCGGCGGACTCCAGTGCGCTTATTTGTTCCAAATCATCTTTTACGGCAGCGTTACGGACTCCAGTGCGCTTAAGTGCCGAATATCCTGCAATTTCGCTTCAAAAACCTCTGCATAGCGTCTTCTGAGTCCGGCACGCCGCTCCAAATGGCCTTTTGGCGCAAATAGCGGAACTATAGTCCGTAACCAGAATGAATCGTACGTCCCGTCCAGGCACAGCTTGCTGCAACGCTTATCTCAAACCTGCCACTGATCGTAATCAGATGCTGCAAGAACCGTCATCGCAGCCGTCAGCAGACGGTGCAGCCCCGGACTTCGGCTGGCCGACCACCTGAAGCTCTGGACCCTTCTGTTCCTCCGCCCATACCGTGTCCAGCACTTCAGTAAAGACCGGACCCGGCTGCGCACCGGATACGGCGTACTTATTATTGAAGACGAAGAACGGAACGCCGGTGATGTTCAGCTGCCGGGCAGCTTCAATGTCAGCCTGGACCCGATCGCCGTAAGCCTCACTGTCGAGCACTGCAGCCACTTCAGCCTGATCCAGTCCGGCCTCCGCAGCCAGCTCAGCCAGCACTTTATGGTCACCCACATTCAGTGAATCGGTGAAATAAGCACGCAGCAGCCGTTCGGTCATCTGCGGAGCCTTGCCCTGAGTAGCGGCATAGTGGCTCAAGCGGTGAGCGTCAAAGGTATTCGTGGACTGAATCGTATCGAAATTGAACTCCAGACCTACACCCTGCGCCTGCTCGGCCAGCTGTGCGTTCATCTCCTTGGCCTTGTCACGGGTCATGCCGTATTTGCCGGCCAGCAGCTCATGGATATCTCTCGTCTCATCGGTGCGTGCATTCGGATCCAGCTGGAAGCTGCGGAACACGACCTCCACTTGGTCACGGCCGGGGAATTGGCTCAGCGCGTGCTCCAGCCGTCTTTTGCCGATATAACAGAACGGGCAGGCATAATCAGACCATATATCTATTCTCATGGGAATTCCTCCTGAATGGTAATGTTATTGGTATTGCAATTTACTTACTATTATATAGTTAAAAACCGAAAATTACAAACAAACTTTCTGAACGGCCTCTCCCATTGAATGTCCCGTACACTCTCTTCCCTGCTGGCTTCCTTGAGAAAAGTAAACGAAAGAGGTATATACGTACGCCCGGCCGGGCAGGTAAAATTAGAGCAACATCTCTAATTCAAAGCGGACGGTCTATGGCGTCCCGAAAGGAGTCAGCGGCATGCATGACCTGTCTATAGTCATTCCCACGCGTAACCGGATCAGCGATCTGACCCTCTGCATTGAATCCATCGGTGCCCAGACCGGGCTGGAGAATGTCTCCATCGAACTGCTGATCGTGGACGACGGTGAGATCGAAGAACGGGTGCTGGATTATTTCCGTGAGGTGCTCGGGCGTCTTCCGGATGCCAGCCTGCGTTATTACCGCAAAACCAAGCCCGGCGTCTGGCTCTCCCGCTATGAGGCCCTCGGGCTCATCGACGGTGAGATTCTGCTCAGCTTCGATGACGATGCGGAGCTGGACGATCCGCTCTATATCCGCCGGTTGCTCGACACCTACGCCTCAGATCCGTCCATTGTCGGAGTCGGCGGAATCGCCAAGGGTCTCTCCAGCAGTAAATCAGGCAAGCTGCTTGGCCGGCTGACCTGCCAAATGTCGGCTTCGCCAGGCAGACTGTCGGCAAGCACACTGGCTGGGTCTCTTCTTTTGTGGGGGGAGACGGAGAATATTTTTGAGACGGATTTCTTCCATGGCTGCAACATGTCCTTCCGCAGCTCGGCGCTGCAGGACATGAAGCCGTACCCCTGGATGACTAGCTACGCGGTAGCGGACGATATCTATATGTGCCATCTGGCGAGCAGATACGGCAAGCTGGTGATTAACCCGGAGCTGAAAATCATGCATCATGAATCGCCCAGCTCTCGTGACAAGGCAGGCCGGGTAGCCCGGGCGACCGCAGTCAACCATTATTATCTGCTGAATCTGCGCAAAGCACCCGTGAAAAATTATGTAGCTCTGCTCTGGACCTTGTCTTACCTCGCCGTCAAGTCTACGCTCAAGCGGAACTTCAATGCCGTCTCCGGCTACGCCAGTGGCATTCTGTTCGTGCTTAATCCCCGCAAGAATAAATACAGGGAATTCATGCTGGATTAGGTACGGCATTCCGCGAAGAACTGCTAGTGCGCACAGAACCAAGCAGTTTAAGGATGCTGGGGGCCCTGTGCCCCATACATCCGGTTCATACACCTTCTGGTCAGTACATTAAAAAAGGTGTCACCGGAAGCAGCTTCGTGCTGCCACGGTGACACCCTTTTCTACCCGCTCGATTCTTAAGCCGTATAGCCAAAGCCCAGGATGGTGAAGCTCTTGTCCTGATCCTCCGGTGCCATCCGGATCTCCACCACATGCTCCTCGCTCTGCTCATTGTTGTATAGAATCACAGCGTTGCAGTGCGTCCAGCTATTCACATGCGGATCTGCCGTCAGAACCAGCTTGCCGTCCACATAGACCTCCGCCTTGCCTACATCCGGGCTGCCCGAATCCTTGAAGACCAGGATAAGATTCTTACTGGTGATTGTCAGCCTGAAGCGATCCTCACCGGACGCAGCCGTGTGCATCCAGTTATGCGGGAATTGCGGAGTGCCGAACGGATTGGCATCCAGCTCCACCTGCTGCAGCTCCTCATCCGTACCGTGGAAGCCGCCTGCTTCAATAGCAATCGCAGTACCTGCGCTGCCCAGATCACTTATACGGTCCAGCAGCCGGACATGGGCAAAATCATTGCCGAGCTCAGGCGGTCCCGCCAGCATATCCTGCTCCTTTTCATCCAATCCCATCCGGGCGGTCTCGGCGAAAAGGTAGCCCAGGGAGTCCGCCATTACGCGGTGCCCGTCATTCGTGGGGTGATAGATATCGTAGAAGAATTGCCGTTTGGAGATGATATTTCCTTCGGCCTTGCTCAGCCGGAACTGCTCTGTTACTGCATCTTTGACACTGACCATCGGGAGATTATAGCGTCTGCCTACCGGGGAGAGGCGGTCCTGCAGGTTCCAGTCATTCACGAAGACACTGAACAGCAGAATAACGGCAGGCTGGTTCGGCGCAGACAGGATTTTGAGACAAAGACTCTCGAAGCAGTTGCCCTTCGTCTCGTCCCCTTCATCATTCACGGCAAATTCCACCACTACGATGTCGGGAGCGGCTGCACCATTCCTCAGCACATCCCGCTCATAGCGGATCATCCCAAGCTCAGAGGGCGTCCCGCCAACCCCGGCCTTGATGAAATGAATATTCTCTCCACCCTCCTTGCCGAATAGCTCCTTAAAGCTCAAGTACGACTGATAGGCATAGCATTCCGTATGAATGGGCTTAGCTCCGGCCCCCTGTGTGATGGACCCGCCAATATAAGCAATCGTCACATCCTCTCCGCTTGCAGCCTTGTCCATAGCCCGCTTCAGCCGCCGGTTATTGCCCGCATATAGCAGAGACTTGGCAATCATCGCGCGGTAAGCAGACGACTCGAAGTCTACGGAAGGTTCCGCTGTCAGCTCAGGCGCCGTGTACCCGTCATTCAGGTAGAGAACGATGCTCGCTGTCGCCAGTTCCCCCTCCTTACTGAATTCAAAGGCGTATTTGCCAGGAGCCACATCCTCCTCAGACCACTCGTGCTCTTCCAGCTTCACTAGGATTTCCGTTCCATCGCCCGGGCAGGGGACCCGCAGCTGCGTGCCGGTCTCATACTTGCTGGTTCTGCCCCAATTCTGCATAAGAAAAGTGACTGCTCCCCCTTCTTCCGCCGTCTTCACGGACACTCCAATGCTGTGCACCAGCTTGCGGAAGCCAGTCCAGTCTCTAAGCATCGCCAGCATCTGCTCATCCGTAACCCCGCCTATGTATTTGGCCTTATCGATCAGATAATTGCCTTCCAGATAGACCTCCTGTGAGGGCTTGCCCTCCGCCCGGGCGGTTGCCTCAATCGCCGTCTCGAACATGACGAAGAAGCCGTTACGGCGCTCCACTGGATCTTGGGGTGCCGCCGGACCCTCCTGCCCGCCAAGCCCGATACCGCTGTTATACTCTTCCATAACCATCAGCCTCACTTTGTCTGAAGGCGCTCTCATCCATCTTTGAACAGGACAGCAGTACCCCGCCGCCATGCCAGCTCTAGACTTCAGCTGCGCCATAATCGTCTTCATTAACGCTTTCATTATAGCCCGGGGTGCCGGAACAGCTCAACGTACAATCTGAAGCTCTGTTTAGTTATTACAACAATTAGCTAGTTTGCCTCTATTGCAGTATTCCGGTGGAGATAAACAGAATCATATGCTCTTTGATCTTGTCCTGATCCAGCGGCTCATGGGATTTGTTCCATTCCGTGGTTAGAGCCAGATACATCCGCAAAATCATAAACGCCGCCACACTGGCATCGCAAGGCTTCACTTCTCCGCTCCCGATGGCCTCCTCAATCTGCTGCTGCAGGAAGTCCAGCGCATAGCCCTCCATCCGCTTCACGCCTTCGAGCGCCTGGGCCGTACCGATGTCCCGGACCTCCTGGGCCAGCTTCACGAACAGCTCATGATCCAGGCGGAATTCCAGAATGGAATCCAGCAGATTAAGCAGCTTATGTACGAAGGAAGTTTGCTGCGCAGCCACACGGCTCATCACCGATGTTAATTCAGAGGTGGCCTTGTCCAGAATTTCCTCGAACAGTTCTTCCTTGGTTTTGAAAAAGGTATAGATCGTGCCTTTGCCCACATTGGCAATTCTGGATACCTGATCCATAGTCGTAGCTTTATAACCAAATTGAACAAAGGACAGGGTTGCTGCCTGCAGGATTAATGCTTTACGGTCAATGGACATGGGTAACACTCCATTCTCTAGAATACAAATTGACTAGAATTTATTTCCGGTCATTAATTACCACCCAATTTACCACGCCACCGGGAAGAAGACAATATTTTCATCAAAATATCACCGGATTCGGCACTCCGCAAGCCGCTCTTCTGCACAAAATGTCACCAAATGAGTATCCATTGCCGTTCTTTCTGGGGTATGATAGTAAAGATGCAACCACGAAACTAATTGTATGGATGGTGGAATATGTCTGAAATCAAAAAAACATCTAAGAACAAAAAAACCGTTGTCATTCTGGCCGCTCTAGTCGTTGTTATCGCTGCGGCTGTGGTAATCTGGCTTACAATGGGTAACAAGAGTGAAGACAGCCCTGCTGCTACCGGAACCCCTGGCGCTACTGCCTCCAAAGACGGCGATACGAAGTCCCTGGAGCAGACGTTTTATATTTATGATACGGTTGTGAATATCAAGGTGTTCGGCGATACGGTGGAACAGAAGAATATGGACGACATTCAGGCTATGCTGGAACGGATGGATATCGAGTTCAGCCGCACCAAGACGAACGGGGAATTGTACGCGGTGAATCAAGCCGCCGGCAAAGAAGCCGTTGCTGTGTCTGATGAAACGCTGGATATCGTGAAGCTCTCCCTCAAATATGCTGAGGAAATGGACGGGCTGTATGATCCGACGGTTGGCCCGCTTGTGGATCTATGGGCGATCGGCGAAGGCGGGGAGCA
Organism: Paenibacillus sp. FSL R7-0333; assembly: GCF_038000365.1. Classification (NCBI taxonomy): domain Bacteria; kingdom Bacillati; phylum Bacillota; class Bacilli; order Caryophanales; family Paenibacillaceae; genus Paenibacillus; species Paenibacillus sp. FSL R7-0333. The sequence goes on along the minus strand of NZ_JBBOBZ010000001.1, from coordinate 1,216,053 downwards.
TGTGCCTGACCAGGCGGCGATCGACAAGGCCCGGAGTCTGGTCAATTACAAGGATGTGATTGTTGATGAGGCTGCGAAGACGGTCAAGCTGGCCAAAGAAGGCATGGTGCTGGACATGGGCGGAATCGGCAAAGGCTATGCGGCTGACCGGATCGCCGACTATCTTAAGGCTCAGGGCCTGAACAGCGCGATGATCAATCTCGGCGGCAGCAGCATTATCGCCCTTGGCAACAAGCCAAATGGTTCTCCATGGAATATCGGCCTGCAGGACCCCGATCAGAGCCGCGGAAGCCAGCTCGGAACCATTAAGGTTGCCGATGAGGTGGTTGACGCGTCGGGGGTATATGAGCGCTTCTTCATGCAGGACGGAGTGCGTTACCACCATATCCTCGATCCGCGTACAGGCTTTCCTTCCCAGAACGGGCTGAAGAGTATCACCATCATGAGCCCCAACGCGACAGACGCGGACGCTCTTTCCACCGGTGTGTTCCTCATGGGCCTGGAAGAAGGCTTGAAATATCTCGAAGCGCTGCCGGAGAAGGTGGAGGCCTTCTTCATTACAGACGACAACAAGATCTATGCCACCTCTGAGCTGAAGAAACGGCTGAATCTGACCGATTCGACTTATAGCTTCGCTAATTAACGGAGCTTGGTGCTGATGTGGTGAAGTAGCTTCTGGGTAAAATACACAAAAAGGTGCCTTCCACTCACGGAGGGCACCTTTTCTGTATGAATATCATACCAGCGGCAGCTCGCTGAACTCCTTATAATTCGTGAAAATATAGCTCGGCGTATGGTCCGTGCCCGGCTGCCGCCCGCGCGGATTGTACCAGCATACCTTCCAGCCTGCCGCCAGCGCGCCTACTACATCGTTGGCCCAGGTATCGCCCACATAAAGACTGTTTTCTGGTGTAGTTCCCGTCACCCTGTTGACATGAGCGAAGATGGCCGGGTCCGGCTTCGCCAGACCGACAGCATCCGAGATGAAGATCATCTCCGGGGGAATGATCCGGTCGATGCCCAGCCCGCGCAGCTTGCCCATCTGGTGCTCCTGCGGGCCGTTGGTGATAATGCCTACCGGATGACCCAGGCTAATGAACCGCTGAAGCTGCTCTGCTACGCCGTCAATCATCTCAATCGTGTACTGGCGGGCAATATAGGAGGCCTGTATCTGCACCGCCTGCTCCCGGTTGAGCGGCAACCCATATTCGGCAAAAGCCAGCTCCAGCCGCAGCACCCGCGTCTCCTCCAGCTCCATCTCCCCGCGCAGATACTTCGGCCACAGCAAGTCGCTGTGATGCCTTACCGTGTAGAACAGCTCCGCGTAATCCAGCTTGTCCTCCTCAGGAGCCAGCACCTCCCGCACCGCATCCCGGAACGGGACCAGATGGTCATACAGCGTATCATCCAGATCAAAAAATACAGCCAGCTTACTGCTTGTCTCCACCACTATAACTCTCCTAACTATATCTTCAGAAATATAAATGATAAGTATAAAAGCTCTCGTCCCGCTCATAACCTTGGGCTTCGTATAGTCGCTGTGCACCTGTATTGGTGATCATGGTAGACAGCGTCAAACCCTTGGCACCTGTCCCCTGCGCGAAGCCCTTCACGCCTTCAAGCAGTAGCGAACCCAGTCCTTGCCCGCGCTGCTCCTGCGTCACAAACAGATCGTTCAGAATCCATACGGGCTGAACCGTAATGGAAGAGAACGAGGGATACAGCTGCGCCAGACCATACACCCGCCTGTCTTCACCCTCACCGGCGACCGCCATGAAGACAACCGATTCCTCATGCTGCAGTCTTGCCATCAGGAACTCCCGGGCAGCTTCCAGGTCGGCGGCTTGGCCGTAAAAGCTGCGGTATTCATCAAATACCGGAGCAAGCTCCTCCACATCCTCAAGACCCGCCCGTTCAAAGCCAAAATTCAGCAAAGTTATGCCCCCTTATTCCCTGGAATCGTAAAAGACATGACGGGCCGTAATCTTCCCATCCTCAATATCCATCAGACCGAACGAATACTGCTTCTCCCGGCGTTTGTCCGTGGGCGATCCGGGGTTGAACAGCAGAATCCCGTTCTCCCGGCGCATAAGCGGCTGATGGGAATGCCCGAAGAGGATGCAATCTACGTCCTGGCCTTCAAAAGCGAGCAGCGCATTACCGTCCGTACCCTTGCGGGAATACGGAGCGTGTCCATGAATCATTCCGATGCGCAAGCCTTCAAGCGTAAGGATCTTGCTCTCGCCGAAACGCTCAATAATCTCATAGCCATCGTTGTTCCCGGCAATCCCCTCTACCGGAGCAAGCTCGGCGAGCATATCGTAAATCTCCGGCGACACCCAGTCACCCAAATGCAGAATGATATCCACCTGACGGAATTCTTCTATAAGCACGGACGGCAGCCCTTTGGCCCGGCTTGAGAGATGTGTATCCGAGACCACTCCAATCTTCATCTGCATTCTCCTCCTTATTCAAAATGGCTAAGAAGCGCGGTTAACTGCGATTCCCAGCCATTTTTATGTTCAAATCCAAGTTTACGTTCTATCATTGTACGATGCCCTGAAGAGGGAATGCAAATTGAAGCTTCAGGGCACCGCGATCTGATCCTTTAGCCATTTTCATATATAGCGATCCTCACTCCGTCCAGTTCCACAGCCGTACTTCCCCTACCTGGAGGTGGCTTACCCACGAAGCTTCGCGCAGCTTCAGCAACTCCTTGACCGGTCCGGTGACAACGGCTCCGTAGAGCTTCACCCCGTTCTGCTCCAGATAGGCCACGGAGGTGTCTAACCGATCGATATACACCGCTCTGGCAGCGAGTGTCTGATGCTCCTGCAGCAGCTTAAGGGTCTTGATGAAATTGGCATCCCGCAGCGCGCCGCTCCCGTACGCTTCAACGGAAGGAGCTACGCTGGTGTAGGAGGAGACCGAGCTGAACCAGCCTGTTTTTTCCTTGGTGACTTGAGTTGTCTTCATATCGTCCTTGTGCCACATGGGCTGATAGGGGAAGCCAAGCGGATATACAACCACATCGTCATTCCTCGTTGAAGGTCCGGTATCGGCACCGAACCAGACAGGCTGAAGGTTCAGCGGCTCCAACTGCTTCAGGAGTTCATCTGTGGTATATAAATGGCCGAGTGACAGAAACGCCTCAGCAACCGTACCTTCAGGAAGCTTCGCCAGCCTCTTCCATTGACTGTTGTCATCTCCTCCCCCGGCATTGCCCTCCGCAGACGGATAGTAGAACACTTTTCCAGCCCCGTTCTGCTCATCCGTCCAATTAAACTCACCAATATTGGCCAGGCCCAGATGGAGATCCTGGGTATAGCTGCCCACCTGAATGCTCTCGCTGCCCACCTGCTTCAGCAGATTCCCGGATAACTCCAACCGGAAAAAATAATGCGCATCCGATGAAAGGCGCACCGTGGTGTTAGGGCGGGTAACGGCAATCGCTGATTCTACCACATCACGGTAAGTGTCGCCGCGGTCTCCGGTGTTGTAGAAGACTATTGTGATAATGCTGCTAATGACCGTAAAGATCAGGAACGCCGAAAATACAGTAAGTGTATTGTTAATCCGCGCCTTCCATTTACCCCGGCGAATAACGGACTTCTCTCTTCGCTTCTTCTTCGCCTTTTTGAACCCTGGAGCTGCGCTTCCTTGCGCATCCGTCTTGGTCCAACTCCCGGTAACCTGCCCGTCCTGCTCCTCCCGCTCCATCTGCTCCTCCAGATACTGCTGATACGCTTCAAGCTTCGCCAGCTCACTCTCCAGCTCCTCACGCTCTTCCTCCGGGAGGGTGCCCTCGCTATATTGGCGCAGCTTCTCTTTGAATTCCTCACTCATGCTCATTCCTCCTCCGATCCGCCTCACGCAGCTTCTGCCTGGCGCGGAATATGAGTATCTTGTATTGGGACAAGCCCACCTCCATAATGCCAGCAGCTTCCTTATAGCTCAGCCCGTGCACATCGTGCAGCAGCAGGGCATGGCGCTGCCCCTCCGGCAACAGGCTAAGCGCCCGCGCCGCTTCCTCCCACCGTTCCTGCTTCAACAGTGTGCCTTCCGTTGTCTCCGGGTGGGGCAGGCTGCTGAAATAAGCACCTTCCTTCGCCACGCTCCGCTTCTCTTTGCGCGTATAATCCACGAATGCATTATACGCCACCCGGAACAGCCACGGCTTAACCCGTTCCTCCCGGCAATCCTCCAGATACAGATACGCCCGGTAAAAGGTATCCTGCATTAAATCTTCAGCCGCATGATGGTCCTGGCAGAGGGAGCGCAGATAGCGGTAGATGTCGTCAACATAATGTTCATATAGTTCATCCAGCGAATTTGGCTCCATCTCCTCCCCCCTTACTCCATCCACGTATGAGAATGCGAAAAGTTACACCTCTGTACGAAATTTCCTGAAATCATCCATTTTGTTCGCAAGCAAAGTCCTTCATCCCCGGAGGGGCGGTGGTGCGGGATCCGCTAGGGTGCAATGGGCCGAGATGCGATGGTGCGGGGTGCGATGTGCAGGGGAGCGAACCCCGCCACTCCCGTTGCGGACTGGAGATCCCTTATTGGGCCGGAACACAGCATTTCGCATGCCTGGCGGACTCAGATGCCGTTAAGCCCCCTCTCCGGCCTCCGTTTACGCTCCACAATACAATATAGGGGCTCCTGAGTCCGATACGAGCAGAAAAGGCGTCTTTTTCGCCAAATAACGTCCTCTGTGTCCGCATAACTCCCTAGATGACCCCGAAACCTCTAATTTGTAAACACCGAAGGCTAGCAGCCAGCAACGGCAGAGGAGCTCAAATTCAGCACAAAGGGAGCCTCCCGGCCCCCTGTATGCTAACTCTGGCGATTCATTCCCCAGCCTCATTCGCGCTGGCAGCCTGCTCTCCACGTATTTTATTCAATAAAAGCCGATGCTGGCCGAAGCATCCTTCATCCATTCCCGTTTGCGGCCCTTGTCCAGCTCGCCGCGCATGCCGCGCACAAGAAGCTCCACATCTGCCGTGCCGTTCTCATGCCATTCCAGTGCGGCACTGACATACAGCTCGCCGAGCTGGGTCAGGGAGAAATCCCCGGTCAGACGCGCAGCAGTGGCCGTGCCTTCCTCACCTGCGAAGGCGGAGAAACCGCGCAGCTGCAGATATTCAAGGCGCAGCGCTTCGCTTGGCATCTTGATCTCGTAGGCCCGGTCGAAGCGCCCGGCGCGGTTCATGAGACCCGGGTCGATTTTATCAGGGTAATTGGTCGTGCCGATCAGGAAGATTCCCTCCTTGGAGGTGGCCCCGTCCAGCGTGTTCAGGAAGAAGGAGCGCACCTCCTGCGGCATGGAGTCGATATCCTCAATCACGAGCACCATCGGCGCCAGCCGGGCCGCAGCCTCGAACACCTCATTCACTGATTCGCTGCTCGTATACTCTGTAATCTGCCAATAGAGCACCGGTCCCGGCACGCTTCCGGCAATGGATTTGACCAGCGTGGTCTTACCGTTGCCCGGATGCCCGTAGAGCAGAATCCCCCGCTTGTACGGGATATCATAGGTTACATAGAAGCTGCGGTCGCTGTCGAAGAACTGGTCGAGCGAGCGGTAGATCTCTTTTTTGATACCGGCATCCAAAATCACTTCTTCACGCCTAACCGCACGCGTAATCGGCTCATCCTCCCGGGAAATTCCGTTGCGCCGGTCGGTGAACACTGTCACCTTGTTAATATTCTGCTCCCGCTGACGCTTGCGTACATTGCCAAGGAAGAACTGCAATTGCTGATCCGATGCGGCAAATACATAATCCTGAAAGTTAATCCCGTTCTCCTGAAACACCGGGACCCGCGCCAGCGCAATGCCCATCGCCGGATAAGCGAGCACATTATTGCGGACCGACAGATGGATATGGTACTCCGGCTGCTCCTTCTCATCATCGAACACGAAGGTCCGGTCCTCCAGGCGGTCAAAAATCCGCGCCACATGCTCCACCCCGGCATTCCCGCTCTGCACATCGTTCTCCAGCAGCTTCCAGTATTCACTGTTGGGATCATCGCTGGCATACAGCTCGTAACGGACACCGTACCGGGTGTAGAGGGCTTCAAGGATACCGTCCACCAGGCGGGCATACACATCGTAGCCTTTGATAATGCCGGCTCTCTCTTCATCATATTCATAGATTACAGCCGGTTTCTTGTTCTCCTGCTCCATCCTTATTTCGTCCCCTTTATCGCTGCGAGCGGCTTGCATTTGGCCACCACGGCAGCCAGGCCGGCGCCCGTAACGCTTTCTATGATCTCATCTACATTCTTATAGGCTTGGGGGGATTCGTCAATGATAGATTCCAGGGAATGCTGGTTCACGACAATCTCGTCTTCCGTTCCCACCTTCATCGACCGGGAGAATTCCTGGACACTCACCAGCCGCTTCGTGGCCGAGCGGGAGCGGATACGTCCTGCACCATGGCAGATGGAATAATAATTCTCTTCCCCTCCGGGCTGGCCGACCATGATATAAGAGGCGGTGCCCATCGAGCCGGGAATCAGCGCCGGATGTCCGGTCCCCGCATAAGGGCGCGGATTATCCGCATGCTCCGCAGGCAGAGCGCGGGTGGCTCCTTTGCGGTGGACGAACTTGCTGCCTGCGGAAGTCTTCTCTTCCCAGGCATAATTGTGCATCAGATCGTAGAGAGTGCGCAATTCGCACTTCGGGCCGAAGACGTCATGGAAGCCCTCACGGACTCCATAAGCAATCAGGTGACGGTTCACTACCGCATAGTTCAGTGCCGAGTACATCAGATTAACATAGCGCTGCGCCTGCGGATGCGCCAGAGGCGCATAGATCAAGCGTGGGTCGGCGCTGCCCAGCCCCAGCTGGCCCATGACCTTGGCGAAGGCCGGGGTGCAGAATTGATTGACCATGCCGCCCCAGGCCCGTGAGCCGGAGTGGATCATGACAGCAATCTGCCCGTCCTGAAGCCCCCAGGCTTCCGCCACCTCCCGCTGCTCCTCCGCGATCTCAATCGCCTGAATCTCCACGAAATGATTGCCGCCGCCAAGAGTTCCGAGCTGGCGGTGGCCCCGGTGCCAGGCCATGTCCGGCAGCTCATTCAGAATCTCTTCGTCGAAGCCCAGCTTGCTGATCTCCACGTGGGAAAGCGCACTTGATTTCTTCGGTGTGTAGCTGTCCGGGATATACTTGTTGGGCAGGCCGTGCAGTCCCTTGCGTACGATATTCTCCAGCCGGATATCACTGTAGTGGCCGCGCTGTTGAGCCTCCATCGGCAGATATTTCTCAATCGCGCGGACCAGCTTGCGGCGCAGCTTCACTTCGCGCAGATCATCCACGTGCAGGTTGGTCAGATGCACACGCATTCCGCAGCCGATGTCGCTGCCCACAATGGACGGCGACACATAGCCTGATTCGGCATCCCATACAGCCGTAGTGCCGATACAGGTTCCGACGCCTACATGTACATCCGGGGTATAGCTCATATATTCGATATTTGGTATCTGAAGATTGTTATTAGCCATCTCCAAGACCTTGTAATCCAGCGTGCCGAATAATTGCTCACTGGCGTAGATTTTGAGGTCGCCGCCCGGAAGGGCCACCTCATGTTTATAGCGGGACATCTCTTCCGCTTGTTGCTTCATGCTATTCATATCTATTTTCATTTCCTCTCAGGTTGGGTTTCCAGGTACACAAAAAAGAGCCGCAGACCAGTTCTGATCATGCGGCTCCCGGCGCGCTAAGTGCAGCTTCCCGTTGAAGCTTGCACCCGTTCAAAGCACACCCGTATTCAGTTCAGACATCAGCAGCAATACCCTGCGCATTATGTCTTCCGGACGAAGGCGATGAGATCAGATCGTACATATGCGGTTGTCAGGTGATCCTGCTGTCTGTTCCGTTCATTTGTTCCAATCATGATCCATCAGCCTCCCTTCTCTAAATGATAAACCCAATAATATATGGCCTTACAGCAGATTGTCAACCCTTATTCTGGTAAAAAATTATTTTACTTAAATTTGGACCAGTCCTGATTGCTGTTCTCCAGCAGATGGCCGAAATCATTCTCCAGCCGCTTCTGCTCCGCCTTGCGCTTATCCTCGGCTGCCTTTAGGACAGCCTCCTTCTTGTCCCGTTCTTCTGCCTTGAGCGCATCGGACTGCGCCTTTAGCTTCTCCAGAACCTCGCCGCTCAGCATATCCTTCAGGGTTGCCGGAGCATCCGTTGCCGCAGGGCGCGGGACCGGTGTATTCTTCTTCTTTTTTGCCATGGGAATCATCCTTTCATGCGGCTATAATCCTTCAAATTTGTTTTAGGCACAGGGCTTTTCGTTTATAATGTACAGTAAGAGGTGAGCCTAATGAAATCCACAGAGTTATGTCCAAGATTACAAAAAAGCATGGATATTATCGGCAGACGCTGGACGGGCTTAATCATCTATCAGCTTTTGCAGGGTCCCCAGCGCTTCGGGGAAATTGAGTCCTCGCTGCCTGTCAGCGGCCGGCTGCTGTCCGAACGGCTGAAGGAGCTGGAGCAGGAAGGCATCGTGCTGCGCGAGGTATTCCCTGAGACCCCCGTCCGCATCCAGTATTCGCTTACAGGCAAAGGCCGGGCGCTGGAATCCGTCATCCGCGATCTCCAGGTCTGGTCGGAATCATGGATTACGGAAGAGGAATGCCGTTCCGCCTTCAGCGCTCCTCCGCAACCTCAATAAAGCCTGTCGATTTATATATTTACAGCTTGCGGCCGATGATGACCAGATCGCGCGGGATGCCGTCAAGCACCGCGACTCCCGGCAAAAGCCCCCATTCTTTGAATTCGAACTTCCGCAGCAGGGCGAGGCTGGGCTCGTTATGGCCGAATACGAACCCGACCAGATTCTGCAGCCCAAGGCGCGGACATTCCTCCACCGCCTTGGCCAGCAGAATACTTCCCGCACCGCTGCCGCGGAATTTATCATTTACATAGACACTAATCTCTGCTGTTCCATTGTAAGCCGGACGTCCGTAGAACGACTGGAAGCTGAACCAGGCGGCGATCTCGCCCCCCTGTCTCAGTACCCACAGCGGCCGGTGATGGCTGTTATGCTCATGGAACCATCCCACCCGCTCCTCTACGCTTACCGGTTCAAGATCCGCAGTTACCACTCTTCCGGCAACCGTCGAATTATAGATCTCCACAATTGCTTCCAAATCCTCTATCACTGCATCCTCTATACTGTAAGCCTGCCAATCCATGCTGTACGTCCTCCTAATTGTGGTATGAACATCCGTAGAGTAATTATACTCCAAGCCGGTCTTATTACGCAGCAGTTCTACAGTTTCAGTAAAGCTGAAGCAACCTCACTGAAACAGCATTATTCAAGCCCGGTCTGCTCCAGACTCCATTTCCATAATCGTGCGGCCGCTTCAGCATCCTCCGCCCGTGGCGTCAGTTCCTTGATCTTGCGGCGGTAATAATATTGCCCGCTTACCCCGTCCAGCTCCGGCGCAGTCGCCAGCAGGATGGCCGTATCCGCCCCCTGCTCAGGCGTCAGGAAGAAGCGGGACAGCAGCTTCAGCACTCCGCGCCCGAAGCCGGTCTCCCGGTTCACCCCGATACTCGTTCCCACCGCGCCCGGATGCAGACAATTCACAGTAACCCGGGTGTCCTTCAGGCGCGAAGCCAGCTCACGGGTGAACAGAATATTCGCCAGCTTGGAGCGGGCATACGCCTTCGCCGGATTGAAGCCGCGGGATAATGTATGATCCTCCAGATACAGCTTGCCGAGCTTATATGCTCCTGAAGCTACAACCACAATCCGGCCCTGTTCAGCAGCCTTGAGATTATCCAGCAGCAAGCGGGTCAGCAGGAAGTGCCCCAGATGATTCACGCCCAGATCCAGCTCGTAGCCGTCTGCTGTCAGCTCACGCTTCAGCGCGACTACCCCTGCATTATTGATCAGAACATCCAGCACAGGATATTCGGCAGTGAACTCCCCGGCAAAAGCGCGAATGCTATCGAAGGAAGCAAGATCGCACAGCATCAGCCGGATCTGGCTGGAGCCGCTCTGCCGCACCGCTTCGGCAAGAGCCTCTTCCCCCCGCTTAAGGCTGCGGCAGGCCATAATGACAGTTGCTCCCCTGCGGGCCATTTCCACGGTTGTAGCCAGCCCCATCCCGGAGTTTGCACCAGTGACCAGCACGGTTTTGCCTTGCATGGACATCCTCCCCTCTCCTGCATATAGGTCCTATAGGCAATTGTAGCGGCCTGGCCTAACCCGAGTAAGTATATGCTAGTTAAGGTTATGTTACATCATTTCAGAGGGTTAACATAGTCAAAAAACGGCCATTCTTCACTTCCAGTCCGGCCGGAGCGCAATCAGCCGATCATCCTGCGCCTGCGGGCCGCCTCTGCCGTCGCGGTTGTTGGTCATAAGGTACAGGGTACCATCGGGCCCTTCCGCCACATTACGGATTCGCCCGTACTTTTCCTTGAACAGGCTAGTCATTGAAGGCGTTCCGCCCGCAGGCGGCAGCGATACCCTTAGGAGCTGCTGTCCCGCCAGATTGGCAACCAGCAGCTCACCGGCCCAGGGTCCTTGCGTAATGAAGGTCATTCCTGACGGAGCCCAGGTCTCCTTCCCGCTGTGAACCAGCGGAGTCACAAGCTTGGGCTGGCCGTCTTCGGTCTCATCGCCTTCGATCAGCGGCCAGCCATAATTGGCTCCGGCCTCGATAAGGTTCAGCTCATCGTGACTGGACTGGCCATGCTCGGAGCTGTAGAGCGCCCCGCTCTCCGGCTGCCAGGCCAGACCCTGGGCATTGCGGTGGCCCATGCTGTAGACCGGCGATCCGGGCCACGGGTTGTCTTCGGGGATAGAGCCGCTAGGCATAATCCGCAGGATTTTGCCGCCCAGACTATTCTTGTCCTGCGCCAGCTCCGGTTCATAGCGGTCACCTGTGGTGATGTACAAATTCCCGTCCGGCCCGATCTTGATCCGTCCGCCGTTATGATTCGTATCGCCCGGTATGTTATCCAACAGGACGCGGTCGATCTCAGCTGTGCTGCTTCCAACTACGATCCGCAGCACCCGGTTCGCCGTCCCGCCCTCTACGGTACGGTAGGTGTGATAGACATAAGCCCGTCCGTTCTGCTCAAAATCAGCATCAAGCGCGAGACCCAAGAGCCCGCCTTCTCCCTTGCTGACCAAAGGATCAGAGAGCTTCAGCAGCGGAGCATCGCGCAGCTTGCCGTTCTCCATGACACGCAGGCTGCCGGTACGCTCCGTAATAAAAATCCGTCCATCCGGTGCAAATGCCATCTCCCAGGGAACCTCCAGCCCGCTGGCCAGCGTCTGGGCAGTATAGGGAAAGTCCGGGGATGCACCCGGAGCTTCGTCAGGCTGCGCATTAACCTGCGGACTGCCTTCTGCTCCATTCTCCTCTAGCTTATCCTCCTTTGCAGCGGAAGTGCAGGCTGACAACAACGTCATCAGCAAGACCAGTGTTACACGCAGCAGACAGGTACGGGAGAGCAGCCTTATTTTGGCTCCAGTCATATTCCTTAACCTCCTTCAGGTATTATCAGATCCTGATTGTGGCAACTATTACCCTGTGCTTCTCTTCCTCAAACGACTGAGGCGGCAGCGATAACGGGAGGTGCAGCATCCATTTGTATGAATTATAATAGGAACATTGCTGTTCAAGCGTGTAGACGAAAGGGGAACTAATGAAATGAATGCAGCTCTGCAACAACTGGAGCAGGACATGGCAGCCGGTAAGCTGGATGCCCTGCTCGTAACCGATCCCAAGCATGTGTACTATTTGACGGGCTTTGCCAGCAACCCGCATGAACGTTTTCTGGGCCTGCTGCTGATCCGGGGCGAGAACCCGGTGCTGATTGTGCCGGCGCTGGACGCCGAAGCCGCGCATGCCGCCTCCTCGGTGAAGACGATTCTGACACACAGCGACACGGACAACCCGTACGCTCTGCTGAAGTCACGCTTCGGCAGTGTTAGTCCGGGCAGCATCGGCATCGAGAAGGAACACTTCTCCGTCAGCCGGTATGAACTCCTCACAGAAGCGGTCGCCGCCGGTTCCTACCAGGATATCGGCCATCTGCTACGGGCGATGCGCGCGGTCAAGACCCCGGAGGAAGTGCGCATCATGCAGCATGCCGCCGAGCTGGTGGAGGAGGTTCTCCGTCAGGGTCTGGCGCATGTCAAAGCCGGAGTCAGCGAGATTGAACTGGTAGCGGAGCTGGAGTATCTGATGAAAAAAACCGGTGCCTCCGGCCCCTCCTTCGACACGATGGTGCTGTCCGGTCCGAAAACGGCCCTCCCGCACGGCGTACCGGGCGAACGCCTTATTCAGCCGGGCGATCTGCTTATGTTCGACCTCGGTGTGTATGCCGGAGGCTACGCTTCCGATATTACCCGCACCTTCGCGGTAGGCGAAGTGGACAGCAGACTGCGTGATATATACAATGCTGTGCTTGCTGCCAATGAAGCGGGCATTGCCGCCTCCGTGGCCGGAGCGTCCTTCGGTTCTGTCGACAAGGCGGCACGTGATGTGATTGAAGCCGCAGGTTACGGGGAGTACTTCATGCACCGTGTCGGACACGGGCTGGGCATGGACACCCATGAATATCCTTCGCTGCACGGGCTGAATACGGATATCATCCAGAACGGCAACGTCTTCACCGTAGAGCCGGGAATTTATGTGCCGGGTCTCGGCGGTGTGCGCATTGAGGACGATGTGCTGGTCACCGCCGAAGGTCCACAGACGCTGACCCGCTTCCCCAAAGAATGGACAGTACTTAACCTGTAATTCTGCTGAGCGTTCAGGAAGCCTCAAACTTAGCGCGCGAGCCCACTATACATCACGGCACACAAAAGCCCCAGCTCCCGGATCTTCGGGGGCTGGGGCTTTAATCATCGGGAGGCTTAGTCCCGGCTAACAGGCTTCTGCTCTTCTTCGGCAAACTTGAAGGAACGGCCCAGATACAGCACCGGCGTACCGGCGGCCGTGAGGATGAACTTGGACAGGTAGGTGGTCAGCAGAATCTCGGTCCATACCTTCATGTCATAGGTTCCGGCAAAAGCAATCGTGCAGAAGATCAGCGTATCGACAAAGGAGCTGATCATCGTGCTGCCGTTCGAGCGGATCCATAGCTGCTTAGAGCTGCCGTAATATTTTCGAATCCAGGCGTAGAGCCGTACATCCAGGAACTGGCTGATAAAATAAGCGGTCAGACTGCCCAGCGCCAGTCTCGGCATCAGGCCGAATATCGTCTGCAGCGCGGATTGGGCAATGTCAGTCTCCTGCGGCTTGAACACCAGCACCATCTGCATAATGACGGTCGTCATCAGCAGCGTGAAGAAGCCGAACCACACAGCGCTCCGCGCTTCAGCCCGGCCGTACCGCTCATTGAGCAGGTCACTGGTCATATAGAGCGTGACATACATCGTATTGCCCAGCGTCATCACGATATCGAACGGCATCGCAATGGTCTTGGCAACCTGGATATTAGCGACTACAGTCGCCATGCCGACCCAGGCGTAGAGCCCTTTTTTACCGAATAAGCGGTAGCACAGCAGAAAAAAACCAAAATTAACGACGACAAAACAAACGCCCCACAACAAATTAAACATAATGCCTGGTATTCCTCCTAGTTTTGGTTACGCGGGATGGTTACGAACCGCGGATCGCAGTAGTCATGAAACAAAACATTACTACTCTATCACATACAAAGCTAACATGCTATGAAATTTTAAATTTTCAGAAAAACGGCATTTCTTTGCATCTTTTTGGCGAAATGGTGATAGAGTCATTAAATATTCAGTTATTTCTGAAAATAATGCAGTTTATTGCAAATTTTCACTATTCAACCGGAGGTTAATTCTATAGAATAATGAGATTAAGATGCATTTCACGTAAAAAGGAGCGAATGCCATGTTTGGCTTCAAAAAATCAATTAGTCGCAAGTTTACGCTGTTGCTGTTCGTCGTTCTGCTACTCACTTCTCTTACGTTGAGTATCAGCTTCTACATTATATCTATCGGCACCATTAACAGCTATGTCATTCCGCAGATCGACAAGTCTCTGACTGCCGCCGCCCAGGATACCTATAAGAACCTGAATGCTACCAGTGCGCAGCAGACCCTGAACAAGAACGAGCAGGCCAGGACCAATGTCGAATTCTATCTGGAGGACAAGCGTAAAAAGCTGGATGTGGATACCCTTTTCCTCATCAATCTGAAGGATGGCCAGGCCACTGTCCTGACCGCGGATCATGGCGCCAAGCTCCAGCCGGATGAAGCCTTAGAAGTATCGCCTGCCATGGAGCAAGCCTCCAAAGGAAAGACAGGGCTTAGTGAAATCTATAGTGATAGCCACGGTATACATAAAAGTGCCTATGTCGGTGTTCCCGGAACAACCATGATTGTAGCCGCAAGCGCCGATATGAACTTCGTCCAAGACAAAATGAGCAGCATCCTATGGACAAGCGCAGGAATTACCCTGCTGGCGCTGGTGGTAGGCGTCACTGCCGCTGGCTTCATGAGCCGCAGAATCACCCGTCCGATCTCTAAGCTTGCGGCCTACAGCAACAAGCTGGCGGGCGGCGACTTCACCGAAGCGCTCACGCTTAAGGGTACCGATGAAGTCGGACAGCTCTCCGAGAGCTTCCGCATCATGAGTGAGCGCTTGAAGGAGATGATTGGACATGTGCTGGATACCTCCGGGACAGTAGTGGCCGATTCCAATGATCTGAAGACGCGTGTCCAGATCCTTAATGAGATGGCTGAACATTCAGCGGCCTCTGTGGAAGAGATCGGCAAGGGCAGTACCATGATTGCCAGCAGCGCGATGGATAACTCCCGCGCCATGGATGAGATCAATATGGGCATCCAGCATATTGCCTCCGCCGCCGGTGAGGTCACCGAGCAGATCAGCGAGGCTTCCACCGAAGCCCAGAGCGGCAATGATATTGCCCAGAGTGCAGTGGAGCAGATGCGCCAGGTAGAGCAGGCCTCCGAACAGTCGCTGGAGCAGTTCCGCTTGATGAACGAACGCTCGCTGATGATCGGTGAAGTCGTGCAGGGGATTACCGAGATTACTAAGCAGATTCAGATGCTGTCGCTGAATGCTTCCATTGAGGCTGCCCGTGCCGGGGAGCATGGCCGCGGATTCGCTGTGGTGGCCGGGGAAGTGCGTAAGCTGTCCGAGCAGTCCAAGGAATCCAATGAGCAGATCCGTGAATTCCTGCTGAGTCTGCAGGAGGATATGAACCAGTCCGTATCCGAAATGAACCATGTCAACGCTGAAGTGGCTTCCGGAGTGAATAAGGTGGTCGAAGCAGGCAACGCCTTCAACCACCTGCTGATCCTCATTCAGAGCATCAATCACAGCATCCAGTCCGTCTCTGCCGCAACCCAGCAGATCTCAGCAGGTACCGAGGAAGTCAGTGCCTCTGTAGAAGAAACGGCGCAGATTACCGCCAAGTCGCAGCAGAACGCAGACACGCTTGCCGACAACTCTGCACGCCAGCATGAAGAACTGGAGGGCCACGCCCTAACTGTCGAGCACCTCTACCAGCAGGCCGTGAAGCTGCAGAAGGCCGCTCAGCAGTTTAAGATTTAAGGGTGCTAAGAGCGGTCATGTGGAGATAGCGGGAACGCTTATAGTGTGAATTGATTTTCAAACGGTATCTTATTTAGTGGAAGGGAGTGCTGGGACCTCTGTGAATGCTGTTGCCGTTAGCGTGATGCAGGATTTAGTTGGATAAATGTATCTTAATTCGGCAATTTTGGAACGTTAGAGGGTTTTAGTTGGAAAAGTGTAACTTATATTCGGATGAATTCTCTTTTTTCGGTAATTCCAGCTTTTTTAAGTGCCTTTTTTCCAACTATTGCTTGGTAAGGTGCCAGTGGTGCATGAACAAGTGCCGAAAATCCAACTATTTTTGACGCTGATACTGATGCTGATACAGAGTTTGAAGATCCGCCGGACCAGCTAATACAATAGAAAAGCAGTTCCCGAGGCGATGCGGCCTTTGGAACTGCTTTTTTTTGGAAAAGTGAAGGTTGTTGCTCAGTGCCTTGGCGCCCATAAAATTACGGATACCCCGATGACGCAGATGCCCGCTCCGACCCAGTCGTAGAGATCCGGCGTCTTGCGGTCCACCAGCCAGCCCCATAGTACAGCCAGCACGATGAATACTCCGCCATAAGCGGCGTAAACCCGGCCAAACGAAGGGAACTTCTGCAGGGTCGGGATGATGCCATAGGCGATCAGGATAACCGAACCTGCTAATCCATACCATAACGGGCGCGATTCCCGCAGCCAGAGCCAGATGAGGTATCCGCCGCCGATCTCAGCGAGACCAGCTACAACAAACAGCAGCACTGCAAGCAGCATGGCTATTCTCCCCCTCCAGGCAGACCCATGATTGCATATACCGCAGCCATATTCAAATGGGACTCCACAGCATCTGCCAACCGGTCAAATTCCTGTTCACGGAGTTCGGCAGCCGAGAAGGTCGCCGTTAGCGGTGTCAGCCCCTTGGAGCTGCGCAGTCCGTTCAGCCAGCTCCGGCGCAGGGCATCGTTATGGAACAGCCCGTGCAGATAGCTGCCCCAGACTCTACCGTCCCGGGTTCCCCAACCCTCCGGCACAGCCTGTCCTTCCGGTCCGGCCAGCGTAAAGAGACTGAGTACAGAAGACGGATCGTGGTTCGTGGTTGTTCCCATATGTATCTCATAACCAGCGACAGACAAAACTTCCGGTGTTACACCATTGGCTGTGGTGCTTAACCGCAGGGGATGATCCGCAGCCAGCCCGCCGCTCACCCGCACCGTGGTCTTGTGCTGGAGAAAAGCTGTCGAGAGCGGCAGATATCCCAGTCCCTCGCTCTCTCCCGGCTCCGCACTCTCTACGGCATGGGGATCCAGCAGCTTCAAGCCCAGCATCTGATACCCGCCGCAGATTCCGGCAAGCTGTTGCGTTCCCCGCTCCAGCGCACGCTCGATTGCAGCAGGGAAACCCTGCTCGCGCAGATATTGCAGGTCAGCAGCGGTGTTCTTCGTGCCCGGCAGGATAATTACATCGGGCGTTCCCAGCTCATCTGCCGACTGCACGTAGCGTAAGACGGTATCCGGCTCCTCCTCCAGCGGATCGAAGTCGGTGAAGTTGGAGATCCGCGGATAACGGATGACCGCGATATCAAGCTCCTTCGCGGACTCCTCCCGCTGGCGGCGGGACGTTCCTTCCAGTACTACGGAATCCTCTGCCTCAATCCGCAGCTGCGGCAGGAACGGCAGCACTCCCAGCACCGGAATGCCTGTCCGTTCCTCCAGCCAGTCCAGTCCGGGCTGTAACAGGGAGACATCCCCGCGGAATTTATTGATGATGAAGCCCTTGACCCGGGCGCGTTCATGCGGTTCCAGAAGTTCCAGGGTGCCGACGATGAAGGCGAAGACGCCGCCCCGGTCAATGTCGGCGACCAGCAGCACCGGCGCATCTGCCCAGCCGGCCAGATTCATATTGACGATATCCCGGCTCTTAAGATTGATCTCCGCCGGACTGCCCGCACCTTCCATCAGCACAATATCATAAGCCTCCCGCAGCCTCCCGAGCGCATCCATTACGGTGTCCTTAGCTTCGGGAAGGAACTTCTCGCGGTATTCCCTCGCGCTGAGGGCGGCATGCGGCACCCCATGCACGACAATCTGCGCACTCATCTCCCCAGAGGGCTTCAGCAGAATCGGATTCATATCGCTGGTAGCCGTAATACCGAAGGCTTCCGCCTGCATCCCCTGGGCGCGGCCGATTTCCTTGCCGTCCGCTGTGACATAGGAATTCAGCGCCATATTCTGCGACTTGAACGGGGCGGTCCGGTAGCCGTCCCGGGTCATAATCCGCCCGATGGCGGCGGTGACCAGGCTTTTGCCGACATCGGAGGCCGTCCCCTGGATCATCAGCACGGCGCCGGGCCGCCGCAGCCCGGCTTCCGCTGCCCGGGCTGCGCCTGTGTATGCGGCTGTATCTTCCATGTTCATCTTCCTCGCTTTCTTGCTGCTGCCGGCTTGTCGGCGCGCAGGTGTTGGTCGCCGGGTGGTGCGGCGTATAGGTGAAGGGCCGGCGCGGCCGGTTCATGCGCCGGGCGAAGCGGTGCACATGGGCTGGACGGCGCAACTAGGAACACTGGTACAGCACCTGCTAATGTATTCGGTTTTTCGTATACCTCGGGCCCCTTACCTTCGCGCCAGCACATTGTGTTCGGATTTCCGCATACATCCAGGCGGCGCACACCCCCACCTACACATTGTATGTTGTTTTTAGCATACATTCGAGCCACAAACACCATAAATGCAAATTGTATGCTGTTTTCAGCATACATTCGAGCCACAAACACCCCAACCTGCAAATTGTATGCTGTTTTCAACATACATTCGAGCCACAAACACTCCAAACCTGCAAATTGTATGCTGTTTTTCGCATACATTGGCCCAATGATTTCATATTTAGTCCTTTTAGGGTTCATCATGCCCACCCGCAAGTGTAAATCTGATTATGCATTATTAATCATCAGATCTATAATTGTGACCACCGCTTTAACTTATCGCTGGCTGAGAATTCGCCGTGCCCCGGTTAGGGATGCAAGGGGTGGCGGAATTGCAATTTGTACAACTAAATCGCCTTGTCTGCCGCCGAATCTCCGGTTAGCTGCATTTCGTGCAATTAAACCGCCTCTATATCTGGATTTTCGCCCATTCAGGCAAATTTAGTTGTATAGACTACAGTTAGAAGAAGACAGCCTGCCGTTTCACTGTTTTTAGTTGCACAGAATCCATTTATCTCTGATTGTTCGCTACGGGCGCGGCGCGAAGCGATGCATAAATGCTGCGTAGGCACGGCGCATCATTCAGAGGGACGCGGGCAGTTGCCGCGCAGCCCGCTAAGGTAAGTTGTGCTGGACCAGTACCAGCACAAGCAGGACCACCGTCTCCAGCAGCTCGCCCAGCGCGCCGTAGACGTCGCCGGTGAGCCCGCCGAGCCGGCTGCCAATCCGCCGCGCCGCGAGCCGGCCGCAGACTGCAGCCGCCAGCGGCGCCAGGATCGCCGCAGCCGCCAGCAGCGGCCAGGCCCCGCTGCCCGCGCCCAGCGCCAGAGGCGCAGCGGCAGCGGCCAGCGTCAGCAGTGCGGCGCTCAGGCCCGCGCGCCGCTCCTGCCGGGCAGGCAGCCCGCCGAAGGTGGCGGCCAGCCCTTCATTGCCGCGGGCCAGGGGATAGCGGGCCATCGCCCGCACCATGTACCAGCGGCCCCAAACCGGCGGCAGCAGGAGCAGCGGCAGCAGGCTGAAGCTGCCGCCTTCGAGCCATGCCGCCAGCAGCGAGGCCTTCAGCAGCAATAGCAGCACGCAGGCCAGCACGCCCATAGCGCCGACACGGCTGTCCTTCATGATCTCCAGCATCCGCTCCCTGGAGCGGTAGCTGAGCAGCGCATCGGCGCTGTCCATCCAGCCGTCCAAATGCAGCCCGCCGGTCAGCCCCACCCACAGGATGAGGGTGATGACAGCGGCAGGCCAAGCCGGCAGCAGCCAGCCTGCTGCGGCGGCGCCGAGTGCGGTGCTAAGGCCGATGGCTGCCCCGACGAGCGGATAATAGACCACGCTCGCGCGCAGCAGCTCCGGCGAGAACTCCCCGCTGCTTCTGACCGGAAACCGCGTCAGGAACTGAAACGCGGCTGCGGCGCTCCCCCGCGCACTCACAGAAGATACTCCCGGCTTCTCAGCTCAACCGGGATTCCGGCGGTAACAAGAAATACCTGCCCGCACCAGGCAGCAAGCCGGGCGTTCATCCTTCCGGCCAAATCACGGTACAACCGGCCCAGCGGATACTCCGGCACAATGCCGCCGCCGACCTCATTGGTAACGAGGATCAGCGTTCCCTCGAAGCCGGAGACGACCTGCTCCAGTTCGGCAATTGCAGCCTCTGCTAATTCCTGCCTGTCACTTCGCTCCTCCACAGCCAGCAGTTGATTCGACAGCCAAAGCGTCAGGCAGTCCACCAGCACAATCTGGCTGCTGCCGGAGAGCTGCTCCAGCAGCGCTGCGAGCTTAAGCGGCTCCTCCAGTGTCTCCCACTGGAAGCCGTCCGCGTCCGCCTGCCGCTGCTGCCGGTGCAACGCAATCCGCGCTTCCATCTCCGTATCAAAAGCCTGTCCGGTTGCCACATAGACCGCCTGCCGCGAGTCAGCCAGCTTGCGGGTCAGACGCTCGGCGAAGCCGCTTTTGCCGCTGCGTGCCCCTCCCGTGACCAGAATGCTCATACGCTCTCCGATCCGGAGACGCCCGCACTCTCGAAGGTTGCCATCTCACGCATAATCCGGCAGACCGCTTCGATGAAATGCAAACACAGCGCACCCCCAGTGCCTTCTCCCAGCCGCAGGCCCATATCAATCAGCGCTTCCAGACCGAGGCGGTCCAGCATCAGCTTATGCCCCTGCTCACCAGAGACATGGGAAGCGATCATATACGCTGTGGATTCCGGCGCCAGCGCCCGGGCGATCAAGGCTGCCGCCCCGGAGATGAAGCCGTCCAGAATGACCGGAATCCGCAGGGACGCCGCTCCGAGAATCAGCCCGGCCAGCCCGGCAATCTCAAGCCCCCCCACCTTGGCGAGCACATCAACCGGATCTGCGGGGTCAGGGTTATTCACCTCGAGGGCACGTTCAATTACCGAGATTTTGTGCTGGAGCCGCTCATCGTTAATGCCTGTCCCCCGCCCAGCCGCCGTCTCTGCCGGAATGCCTTCGAGTGCGCACAAGACCGCCGCACTGGCTGTCGTATTCCCGATGCCCATCTCCCCGGTAATGAAAATCTCCGTTCCGTTCTTCACCGCCTCCTGCGCCACATGAACTCCGGCCAGAATCGCGCGCAGTGCATCCTCCCGGCTCATCGCCGGGCCTGCTGCCATATTGTCTGTGCCCCGGCGGACCTTACGGTTAATCAGCTGCGGGTGCTCGATATCGCCGTTGATCCCGATGTCCACGAACTGTACCTCAGCACCGCCCTGACGGGCCAGCACATTCACCGCCGCCCCGCCGCTGAGGAAGTTATAGGCCATCTGCATGGTGACCTCCTGCGGAAAAGCACTGACGCCTTCACAGCAGACCCCATGGTCTGCGGCCATAACCACTACCGTTCGTTTGCTGTAGCAGGGCTGCTCTACTTTGGAGATTCCGGCCAACCGGACAGCCAGCGCCTCCAGCCGCCCGAGGCTTCCGGGCGGCTTGGTCAGACTGTTCAGGCGGAGCACCGCGCGCAGTGTAGCTTTTTCGTCAGGCGGGGCGATCCGTCCGGTTACTTCTTGAATGGCTGAGATCATTAATAATGCCTCCTATTAGATAGTGCGGAAGCGGACTCCCGCTGCAAGAATACATCTGTGTCTGCTGATCAGGTTACGTTGAAGTTGTTTAGCCTTCCCCCAATACAAGCCCAAAAGCCCCCCTCCAAATGAAGAAGGGGGCTTCCTGATCCGGCGGCGGGCCGGAATGCTGTTACAATATCCCTATTTCTTCCTTTAAGGATTATAGGTGATATGAAATCATCTTACAATTACATTTTTACCTGCAATACTATGCAGCCTGGTCACCTTCATGAAATCTTCCAGCCGTTCCAGCGCTTCCGTCAGCTTCGCCGTAGAAGCGGCGTAGGAGATGCGGATATAGCCTTCCCCGCCAGCCCCGAACACATGGCCCGGCACCACGGCAACCCCTGCCTCCTGAAGCAGGCGCATGGCGAACTCTTCTGACCCGAGCCCGGTGCGGCCGATCGAAGCGAAGGCATAAAAGGCCCCCTGCGGCATATGGCAGGACAACCCGGCGGACCGCAGGCCCTCCACCAGCAGCGAGCGTCGTTCTTTGAAGCATGCCTTCATCCGTTCCATATCCGGCAACGCACTGCGCAGGGCTTCAGCAGCAGCAATCTGTCCCGGTACAGGGGCGCACATGGCGGTGTATTGATGGATTTTCAGCATGGCCGAGAGCAGTTCACGGTTCCCGCAGGCATAGCCCACCCGCCAGCCCGTCATGGCAAAAGCCTTCGAAAACCCGCTGATCACCACCGTCCGCTCCTGCATCCCGGGCAGGGAAGCGATGCTTACATGCTTGCTGTCGTAGGTCAGCTCGGCGTAGATCTCATCGGAAATGACGATCAGCCCCAGCTCCTTCACCACTTCAGCCACCGGCAGCCAGTCCTCGTAAGTCATAACCGCCCCCGTAGGATTGCTTGGAAAATTCACCATCAGCAGCTTCGTACGCGGCGTTACCGCCTTACGCAGCGCTTCGGCAGTGAGCTTAAACCCTTCCTCCACCTTCGTCTCCACCGGTGCCAGCGTCCCGCCGTTCAGGTAGGCGATAGGCGCGTAAGCAACATAACCCGGAGAAGGAATCAGAATCTCATCCCCGGGAGCCATGAAGGCCCGTAGCGCCAGATCCACCGCTTCACTGCTGCCCACCGTAACCAAAATTTCATCTGCAGGATCGTAACCCAATCCGAAGCGGGTCTGCATATAGCCCGCAATCTCCTCCCGCAGCTCCGGCAGTCCGCTGTTAGAGGTGTACCCCGTCTCCCCGCGATCCAGCGCGCGAATGCAGGCAGCTCTAACCTGTGCGGGTGTTGCGAAGTCCGGCTCGCCTACTCCCAGCGATATAATATCATTGTTACCCGCAGCCAGATCAAAAAAAGCCCGGATGCCCGAAGGCGGAATCTCTTGTAACCGCGGATTAATGATGGAGGCATTGTCCCTTCTCATCGTGTTCATAGCCTGACACCTCCATATTCTACAGTCTGCACTCCCTCTCCAGATGCACCTTGCAGCCCCCCGCGCTCCCGCAGTGATCTGGTAATAATCTCATCCAACAGGCTGCTGAAGTCCATCCCGGCTGCCGCTGCACTCTGGGGCAACAGACTGGTTGCCGTCATTCCGGGCAGGGTATTCACCTCCAGCACATAAGGGATGCCATCCTTCAACAGCATATCCACCCGTGCATACACTGCGCATTTGAGCGCCCGATAGCTGGTTAACGCCGCCGTCTGCACCTGTTCCTGCAACGCATCAGGCAGCCGGATGATCCGCTCCTCCGCGCCGCCCTGCTCGTATTTGGCCTCATAATCGAACCAGTCCGCACCCAGCGATTGAATGCCGATGACCGGCAGCATTTCTCCCCCCAGGATGGAGCAGGTAATCTCCTGTCCCGGGATATAGTGTTCAATGAGCACAGAGCCTTCTTCGGCGCAGGCAAAAGCTTTCTCTACCGCGCCCGCCAGCTCCTGCGGATGATTCACCTTGGTCATGCCGATGCTGGACCCG
This sequence comes from Paenibacillus sp. FSL R7-0333, assembly GCF_038000365.1. Taxonomy (NCBI): domain Bacteria; kingdom Bacillati; phylum Bacillota; class Bacilli; order Caryophanales; family Paenibacillaceae; genus Paenibacillus; species Paenibacillus sp. FSL R7-0333. Next base: position 1,192,711 of record NZ_JBBOBZ010000001.1, on the reverse strand, counting down.
CCGGAATTTGGCTTCACCATCACCGGATAACCGAGCCGCTGCACGGCTTCCGGGGCATATTCATCCATGCTGTCCCAGCACAGCCAATCGGGTGTGGGGATGCTTTTGCTGCGGATGACCGTCTTGGCCAGCCCTTTATCCATACATAAGCTGCTTGCGAGCACCCCGCTCCCGGAATACGGAATTCCGAGCGTCTCCAGGGCTCCCTGCACCGTACCATCTTCTCCGTAGGCCCCATGCAGGGCAAGCAGAGCGAAGTCCAGTCCCGCTACCCGTTCCAGCAGCTCTTTGCGCGAGGTAATGTGTACCGGAACCGCTGTGTATTTTGCCGGATCAAGCGCCTTCAGCATCTCCCTGCCGGTCTTCAGTGATACCTCATATTCGGACGACACCCCGCCCATAATAACCCCTACTCTAAGCATATCCGCACCTCATTCTCCCATGATTTGCCGTGCTGTCTTCCCGATGATTGCAATACCCCTCACGATATCCTCATCCGCCACCCTGGAGAATCCCAGCCGCAACGTATTCTGTCCTGCACCGTCTGTGAAGAAGATGTCTCCCGCCGTAAAAATAACCCCCCGCGCATGACAAGCCGCCAGCAATTCCCTTGTATTGAAGCCTTCCGCGAACGTTACGAACAGATGCAGCCCGCCATCACCCGACAAGGAGGCATATGGAATATGCTCCTTACAGCAGGCCAGGGTCAGCTCGTATTTGCGTTTATACTCCAGCCGGGCTTTTTTGAGATACTTCTCCAGATTGCCGCCCAGCAGATATTGATACAGAATGGACTGGTCCAGCGTCGAGGTATGAATGGTCCGCGCCCGCTTCACACTCTCCAGATAATAGATCAGCTTCTCATCCGCCAGCACCCAGCCCACCCGCAGCCCGGGGAACAGGACTTTGGAAAAGCTGCCGAGATACACCACGCCGTTCCCGCCGCCCGCCGCCGCAATTAACGGAGCCACATGGGCGCCGGAATACCGCAGTTCCTCATTGAACCCGTCCTCAATCACCGGCACGTTGTAGTCCTGCATCAGCTTCATTAGCCTTTGTCTTTTCTCGGGAGACATGACGATGCCGGTGGGATTATGGTAGGAGGGAACCAGATAAGCACAGTCGTATGGCCGCGCCTCCAGCGCCTGCTTCAGCTCCCCGAGGTGGATGCCGTCCCGCTCCATCGTGACTCCGTGAATTCCGAAGCCGTGCAGCCTCAGATTCTTGATCGCCGTATGATGCGTCGGATTCTCGCAGACCACTGTGCCATGACGCTTGCCGAGAGCCGACAGCACCAGGTCGAAGCCCTCCGTGAACCCGTTCGTAATCAGCAGATCCTTGCCGCGCAGATCTACGCCTTTATGCTCCATATATTGTTTGAGATAGTCTATTAACGGCTTATAGCCTTTGGCATATCCATAATTCAGCAGAACGTTGCCCTCTACGGACATACGCTCCAGGAACGCTCTGCGCACATGATCCAGATCGAAGAGACGCTCATCCGGGGCGATGCTGGTAAAAGAAATCGTGCCCTTCTCCGCGCGTATCCCCCGCTTCATAATATCCAGCTCCTCTGCGAGCAGCGCCTGGCTGCTGAGCCGCTCTGTCCAGTCCATGCTCCAGGTTGCCGCTTCCGGTTCACCCTGCCCCGCTGCTGCGCCCTGTGCGACGTAACTCCCCTGGCCCTGTACGGTATAGGCGAAGCCATCGTCTTCCAGACCTTCATAAGCGGAGATTACCGAGTTCCGGCTGACCTTCAGCAAGGTGCTCAGCTCACGTGTCGAGGGCAGCTTCTGCCCGCCTTGGAGCGCGCTTTTGATGATGAGATGCTTCATGTAATCCTTCACCTGGATCGATACCGGACGCCCGGCAATGAGCTTGAAATCCTTAAACATCCTGTGATCGCCTCCATAGCTATCATGGCACAGACTTTGCCGTAAAAAAAGAACCACCGCCCCGGGATTTTCTTCCGGGCGTGGTTCTGTGGGAGACCGGGTAGGCCGGGGGATGCAAGCGGGACGGGAGTAACGTGGCTCTGAGGAGTACCTGCCAGGGCCGGGAGTAACGTGGCTCTGAGGAGTACTTGCCAGGGCTGGGAGTAATGTGGCGCTGAAGAGTACCAGCCGGGGCTGGGAGATAATAGGCAAACGTGATATGGACTCCCATTTCGTGTTCGGACTACCAGAATTCCTCTCAACTCCCTTTCGAGGTTCCCCTGGATGATCTATTGCATTTTATACAGTTGAATTAGTGTAAAGTTATCCTTTTCTCATGTACTATTGCACTTTGTACACTAGAATTTAGGATTTCCACTCGAATTGGGCCGATCTCCAAGATTCTACTGCAGGAAATACAATAGAATGTGATTTGAAGTTCTTTTTCACGAATTCTGATGTATAAAGTGCAATCACCTCATAAATAATCGCAAGATCCTTCTGGATGCTCACTGTACTTCGCGTGCTATCCGGCTCCAAGTTCCGGTATCGCTCAGAAGGTTCAATACAGTAACTTCACCTGGAGCCGGTGCCGCTGCGGTATAGAAGGTCAGCCCTTCGACGAACCGCGCCAGCAGTTGCCGGATGACGCCTCCATGCGTTACCAATAGCACACGATAAACCACGGGTGCCTGCGATGACTCTAGCTCCCGTGCTGTGGTCTTTAGCATATCTCTTCCTTGGACGCACTCTTCTTGGCTTGCCGAATCCGCACCTGGCAGCGCAGCAACAGACCCTGTTGCGTCTGTCTCTGCTCTTGCTTCAATTCCTAGCCCTGCTTCCCGCTGGAGTTGACCCCAGACAGCCTCCACCCGGCCCGTGAAGTCCTCCCATGACTCCCCTTCCGGCGGCGTTACCGATTCGGGATGATCGATCCAGTTGCGGTAATGTCCATTATCCTGTAGCTGCTCATAGGTGCAGCCTTCCCAGGCACCGAAATCCATCTCCCGCATCCGGGAATCATAGACCGCCTTCTGCTCCAGGTGCGGAGCCAGGATTGTTAGAGTCTCCCGGCACCTGCGCAGGTCGCTGCAATAGACTTGCTGAAATTCCCCGCTAAGTGCTGGCTGCAACCGAAGATCAGCAAGCCGCTGCGCTTCCCCCGGTAGCAGTGGGAGATCTGTCCTGCCTAAATAGCGCCGCTCCTTGTTCCACTGCGTATAGCCGTGACGCAACAGCACCAGTTCCATTTGCACTGGCTGTAACAGGTTTCTTGGCGCGCTGGAATTTCCCCGAGGAGAACCTCCACTCCATTCTGCTTGGCAATGGTCAGCTTTCACCCCGCTCAGCCCCCGATCCCGTGCCATAGCAGGGCAACGGCTGCACAGATGCAGACAAATATTGCGGAAGACCACATCATCATCCGCGAGGTCACAATAATATCCTCCGGCTCCATCGTCCGCAGCGGATCACCCATGTAAGCGCGGAAGGAGACGATTCCATGGTATACATTCTCGCCGCCCAGCCGGATGCCGAGGGTCCCGGCAACTGCCGATTCCGGGTAGCCGCTGTTTGGACTGGGATGAAGGCGGGCATCCCGGCGCACGGTGCGCCAGCATCTCCGCCAGTCCAGCCGCAGGAGCGCAGCACATAAGGTTAAGAGCAGTGCGGTCAACCGCGCCGGTATGTAGTTGGCGACATCGTCCAAGCGGGCCGATGCCCAGCCGAGGTCGCGGTATTTATCGTTCTTGTAGCCGACCATGGAATCCAGCGTGTTCACCGCACGGTAAGCCATGGCCAGCGGCGCCCCGCCCAGCAGGGCGAAGAACAGCGGAGAAATGATCGCATCGACGATATTCTCCGCAACCGTCTCCACCGTACCGCGCACAATCTCCGGGCTGTCCAGATGAGCCGTATCCCGGCCCACGATCATCCCCAGCGCCCGGCGCGCGGCGGGAATATCTCCTGAACGCAGCTCGGCGTATACTGCCATGCCTGCATCCTTCAATCCCTTGGAGGCGATGGTGGTCGAGATCAGCCAGACTTCGGCAAGCCCGGCAAGCCAGGGAGACAAGCGGGCGAACAGCATAACAAGCAGCGCGGTCAGCGCCCAAGCGCCGCCCGCCACCAGCAGCGGAAGAAGAATACCGGCACGCTTCAGAGCACTTGGAGCTGCGGCGAAGCGGCGAATCCCCCGCTCCAGAGCACTAATGACCTTCCCTATGTAAATAACCGGATGGGGCAGGCTGCGCGGATCACCAACCACCCGGTCCACAATATAAGCAGAGAGCAGGATGATAGCAAGCTTCACCTTGGCTCACCCCTCCGCTCTGTATAGCAGTCCGTATTCGTCATTCCCGGCCGCCGCTCTGAGAGACACGGGGCAGCGCAGAACGTGGTGCCTGTGACGCTTCCGCGTCGACTCCGTGTGCATCCTGCGGTCCTTTCTCTTCTACTCCGTGTACAGCCTGCAATGCTTCCGCCTCTGCTCTGCTCTGGGATTGCGCTGCCTTCACTGAGCGCAGGCTCTCCGTCACCGCGCTGTACACCAGTCTGCCAATGGCTCCTCCGAGGTCAGTCGCCGTTCCGGCATACACATGCTCCGCAGCATAGCGGCGGCTTCCACTCACCGCAATCACAATGGCATCCGTAGTGGTTCCCGTTGCGCCAAGCCCATTCTCGGAATCCGTGATTCCGAGGTCTGCCAGCGCCGCAGCCTTCGCTTCCGTGGCCGTCATGACAGCGTTGACCATGGCCGACTGGGACAGCCAGCCGTCGATGCCGAGCATGATATTGATCGTGCCCGGACGGTAGGCCGCAAGCACACTACGCTTCGACCCGGCCCGGGCCGCGTTGCCCGCCGCCGCTGTTACGCAGCAGAATATGCCCGCTGATCCCGTATCCTCCTCGGCAACAGCGGCGTGCTCCAGGGGAACCGCTGTCATCAGACCCGCACAGCCTTCCAGCGGGTAGCCCCATTCCTGAAGCTTGTTTTCCAGATCCTGCACCGGATTGCTGCATTCGTAGTCCCGGCTGACGTATTGGTTCACCGCACGTTTCAGACGCCCCGCGCCTCCACCATATACTGCACTTGATATACTATCCGCTTCAGCCGGAAACTCCACCAGCAGATGGCCCTCCCGCCATTCCAGCGTCAGCCCGGGCCACACCTTACTGCGGTACGTCTTCTCCCCGTCTTCGGCCTTAAAGGGCAGCTTTACCTTCGCTACCTTCGCTTCCTGCACTTCCTTTGCTTCATTCATATCCTTCGCTCCTCTCCGTTCGCTCCGATTAGCCCTCTTCGCGCGCTCGCAGCCTGCACTGCCGCCGTTCTTGCTCACATTCCCGCCCGCAGCAGCTCCCCCATCTGCCGCAGCAGACGGTCGTTGTCTACGCGGCCCTTGACCGCGACGCGGATATGCCCGGCTTCAAGGCCGGGGTACATCGCGCAGCTGCGGACGAGGATGCCGCGCGCACCCAGGCGCTGCTGCATCTCCTGCGCGCTCCACGGAGCGGGCAGCCGCAGCAGCAGGAAGTTCGCTTCGCCCGGCGGCACGCCGCAGCCGAGCTCAAGCAAGCCCTCCCGCAGCCGCTGCCGCTCGGCTGCGATCAGCGCGCGCGTCTCCTGCCCGTAGCCGTCGCCGCAGCGCAGACAAGCTTCCCCGGCCAGCAGCGCCAGGCCGTTCACGCTCCAGGTCACCTGCTTGCCGGTCATGGCTGCGGCAAGCGCCGGATGCGCGGCAGTGAAGCCCAGCCGCAGCCCCGGAATGGCAAAGAACTTCGTCATCGAGCGCACCAGCACCGTATGACGATAAGCCCCCAGCTCTGGCAGCAGGGATTGCCGGTCCGCCTCCGGGATGAAGTCGATGAACGCTTCATCCACCGCCAGCACCGTCCCGCAGGCCTCTGCCTGCTGCGCGAGCTGCCGCAGCTCGTCCAGCGGATACTGGACGCCGTTCGGATTATTCGGCTGGCCGAGGAACAGCAGATCGACCTGCTCCAGCAGGGCGGAGACGCTGTCCACGGCAGCCCGGTAATCCGTCCGGCTGGTCCCCTGAACGGACAGGACCTCCGCGCCGAACTGCTCCGCGAGCTGGCGGTATTCGGAGAAACACGGCTCCACGATGCCCACCCGGCGCGGAGCCACCGCCAGCAGCAGCAGCGCCATCGACTCTGCCGCCCCGTTCGCCACGGTAATCCAATTCGTGCCAAGACCCAGGTCCTCCGCCAGCAGTGACTTCAGCCTGCGATGGCCCGGATCGGGGTATGCGGTGATCGCGGAGACCGCATCCCGCAGCAGTTCCAGCACACCCGGCGGCGGACCCAGCGGGTTAATATTGGCGCTGAAATCCAGGAAGCCGCTGCCGTTGTCCCCGTATAACTCGGCTGCGGTCAGCAGATCACCGCCGTGGCCGTATTTTTCAAGCATATGTATAGCCTCCATGTCCATATTTCCCCATTGTATATATCCGCCGCGTCCATCTTTCCAGTCCTATATAGCCTCCATGTCCATATTTCCCCACCATACATCCTCCCTGTCCACACTATTCATAGTCCATTCAAGCTCCATCAGTTCATTCACTTCTATATAAGGCCCGCTACTAATCCATAGCTCCAACGCCGTTCTCCCAATTATTGGCCGATTGCCGGAAATCCGTCAATGCTATATCACCCACTTCCCTGCCGGAGGCCGCTAATCTTCAAGATTATCCCTCAAGCTCTGCTGCAACGGCCCCGCGCGTACCCCCTAACTGCACTTTGTACAACTAAAGTGACCGAAATGAACCATTCAGACGTTTTAATTGCATTATTGCAACTAAAAACCGCCTTTTTGCGAAAATCAGCCCTCCCCCACACTTCTAGTTGTACAAAATGCACTTAAGTTGCCCCGGCGGGGAATTCTCCGAGGTTTAATTGTAAGAAATACATCTAACTGCACCTAGGTGTCATTAACTGCTACCTGCTGCACACACCTCATTACTCTATCTGTCTGCTCTATTCGCTGAGGAATGGAGTGATTATTCTGCGAGAGGAAGGTCGAGCTGGTTTGCGGGTCACGGGTTATCGAGTTTGCGGGTCACGGGTTATCGAATTTGCGGGTTAGTCAGTTAGTTAGTGAGGAACTGAGGAAGTAGATTGGTTCTATATCCCCCGAGCAACTCTCATCCGTCACCAATCTACTCGACTCCCTCCCTATCCCCCCTTCACCTATGCCCCCGCCCCTCCACCCGCAATTCCCCCTTCCCTTTTGAAGAAATCTCTCTTTTAGTTTAGAATAAGTACAGCAGTTTACTATGGTCACGCGGAGGAATCACGAATGCTTTTTATCGATAATACCGGAATTACAGACGCATCGATCAATCTGGCCATTGAGGAGTTTGCGCTCAAAAACCTGCCGATGGACGAGAGCTACCTGCTCTTCTATATTAACAGCCCGTCGATCATCATCGGCAAGCATCAGAATACGATCGAGGAGATCAACCAGGAATATGTGAAGGACAACAACATTCAGGTCGTACGGCGGTTGTCCGGCGGCGGCGCTGTGTATCATGATCTCGGCAACCTCAACTTCAGCTTCATTACCAAGGATGACGGCCAGTCCTTCCATAATTTCCTGAAATTCACCCAGCCGGTGATTGACTATCTGCAATCCATGGGCGTGAATGCCGAGCTGAGCGGACGCAATGACCTTCAGGTCGGGGAGCAGAAAATCTCCGGCAATGCCCAGTTCTCCTCGCGTGGACGCATGTTCAGCCACGGCACCCTGATGTTCGATCTGAATCTGGATGATGTGCAAGCTTCCCTGAACGTGAATCCCGAGAAGTTCAAGTCGAAGAGCACCAAGTCGGTCCGCAGCCGGGTCGCCAATATCAAGGAGTTGCTTGGCAATCCTGACATGACGATTGAACAATTCCGCGAAGGGCTGCTGCGTTCCATCTTCGGGATGGAGGCCGCTGACGTTCCGCAGTACAAGCTGACCATGGACGACTGGGTGCGGATCAATGAAATCTCCAAGGAGCATTACCAGAATTGGGACTGGAACTACGGTCTTTCGCCTAAGAGCAACGTGAAGCACACCCGCAAATTCCCGGCAGGGCTCGTGGATATCCGTATGGATATTGAAGATTCGGTCATCCGGGAGATCAAAATCTACGGCGACTTCTTCGGCGTCGGCGATGTGGCAGATGTGGAGAACGCGCTGCGCGGCAAGCGTTATGAGGAAGCAGAGGTCCGCCAGGCGCTGGCTGATCTCGATCTGAAGCATTACTTCGGCCGTATTGAGCCGGAGGACTTCATCGGACTTGTGTTTCTTGAGGAATAGCTCATAGCAAGTCAAATTTTATATTTTAAAAAGAACCCCGCTAACCTGCCGCATCCTGCGCAGAGCTAGTGGGGTTCTTTGCCTTCGTATGCTTGCTGGGTTCGCTGCTATACAAGCACGAACACATACAACACCAGCGCCAGCGTAAGCATCACGCATACTTTCTCCACCGCGTTGCCCTTCTTCGTGCCGGTGCTCATCAGCTTCAGCCGCAGCTTAAATGGAATCGGAGGCAGCGGGGTGATCCCGCGCTGGGTCAGGGAGTCGGCGAGAAGATGCAGCCCGTAGGACAGGCTCCCGGCAATCCACAGACTGCCGCCGTCATTCATGTCAAGGGAGACGAAGTACAGCAGCGCCCCCCATCCGGCAACGGCATACAGCGTATGCGTGATTCCCCGGTGAGGAACTATGGAAGCTACGACCAGCACACAGGCGGCGATATAGTTCCACGGATCATAGGCATCGGCAAAAGCAAACAAGGCCAGCGCAATCAGCAGCATCACCAGATGCCGCAGCCTGCGGCTGGGCAGGAAGGATACGCTGCCCACCAGCAGCGCCAGTGCGATATTCCAGGGCGGCTCCGCTATCCCGGCAAAATAAAGATAAATGCCCGCTCCGATCAGCGCTACCTGCAGAATACGCAGCAAAAACTCCGGCACGGCCTTGCGTACCAGCATGGAATTCGGCTCGTCGATATCGGGCAGCAGCGAGCTGACGACGGCGACAGCAACAGCCGGAAGGGTAATAGCATGCCCTAGCAGGCTCATGGCGGACAGGGTAACCCCGGTGCTGATAACTAAATGGGATTTGCCCATCATGGTGAATCCGCTCCTTAGATGAAAGTATAAATGCTTCTGGATGTCTTGAAATAAGAACAGGTGTGCGGTTACCGAAGTATACCAAGGCTTTCCTTTTTTGTCCAGCTTATATGTAGTTTCCAGGCTCTTCACGCCCGCGGGGCCAAGGATGCCGCACAGTTTCGGCTTGTCCTGCCCCCTGTTTTAGGATACAATTTGGACAACTCAACTGGCCCTGAAAGGATGAACCCTGTGAATCGCTCCCGAATCGCCGATCTAAGTCTGCTACTGGTGGCGATGATGTGGGGATGCACGTTTCTGATCGTGCAGTCTGCCGTGCGGGTGCTGCCGCCGCTTGCTTTTAACAGCATCCGGTTTACAGGTGCCGCCGTGCTGCTGGCCTTGATTACCGCTGTCTTCTACCGCCAGGAATGGCGTAAGCTGAGCTTACGCATGGTGATGCACGCCCTGCTGCTGGGCCTATTCCTGTTCCTCGGCTACGGCTTCCAGACCGTCGGGCTGCTGTACACCACCACCTCCAACACGGGATTTATCACCGGGCTGTCGGTGGTGCTGGTCCCGTTCCTGTCTCTGGCACTGCTGAAGACGGCCATCTCCAGATATACCTGGCTGAGCGCCGGGCTTGCAGCGGGGGGCTTGTATCTGCTGACCTTTACCGGCTCTGCCTTCTCCCTGAATAAGGGCGATGGCCTGATTCTGCTCTGCGCCGTGGCTTTTGCGCTGCAGATCGCGTATACCGGCAGATACGCGCCGCGTTATCCGGCCCTGCCGCTGGCGGCGCTTCAGCTTGGCTTCGTAGGCCTGCTCAGCATCGCCGCCTCCCTGCTCGTGGATGGAAGCGGCCCGCTGCTGCATAGCGGAGAGCTGCTCCGCCAGCCGGAGGTGCTCTCTGCTATGCTGATCTCCATCGGCCCGACTAGCGCCTTCGCCTTCTGGATTCAGACGGCCTGCCAGAAGTACACCACCCCATCCCGGGTGGCGATCATCTATGCCATGGAGCCAGTGTTCGCTGCCGTCACCGGTCTGCTCTTCGGCGGAGAGACGCTGGGCGTATCCGCACTGCTCGGCTGCGGCTGCATTCTGGCCGCTATGCTGCTGGCGGAGCTCAGCCCCGCGCCGTCAGGAACGCAGGCGCAGGGCTGAGCCGGAATCCGCGGACCCTTTTGCCAGACTTCACGTTAATAAGTTCCATTGCTACAGACAGAGAGCCGTGCTACCGTTCCCCTTCCTATAGAAGTTATAGCGGATAGCCGGACTACAAACCATACTTAGGAGAGAACCCAAATGTACAAATTGATTGCCATTGATATTGACGATACCCTGATTAACGACGACAAGGAAGTGACCCCGGCCACCCAAACCGCGCTGGAGCAGGCTGTAGCCGCTGGCGTAGTAGTTACTCTGGCTACCGGACGCGCTTATGCTTCTGCCCAGGCGATTGCCCGCCAGACCGGTCTGAACGTGCCGATCATTACCTATCAGGGCGCACTGGTGAAGAATCTGCTCGATGAAGCAGTGCTCTATGAGCGTTATGTGCCGCAGGACGCGGTGCGCAAGCTGTTCCAGTATTGTGTGGAGCATAACCTGCACCTGCAGACTTATATCGACGATAAGCTGTATGCCCGTGAAGAGAACCAGAAGCTGATTGATTATTCCACCCTGAACGGGACACAGTACTATATCGAACCGGATTGGGAAGCGAAGCTGGTTCCGCAAAAAACACCAAAAATGCTCATTATCGACGATCCGGACTTCCTCGATGAGCTGTCCCCGATCCTGCGCAGCCTGCTCGGCGATTCGGTTCATATTACGAAGTCCAAGCCGCATTTCCTGGAGATTATGCACCATGAAGGCACCAAAGGCCTGGCGCTTGAATTCCTGGCTAAGCATTTCGGCTGCGACCTGTCCGAGACCATCGCTGTAGGCGATTCCTGGAATGATCATGAGATGCTTGAAGCTGCCGGCCTCGGTGTCGCGATGGCGAACGCCATTCCAGCCTTGAAGGAAATTGCCGATTTCGTTACCCTCAGCAACAATGAGGACGGCGTGAAATACGCCATTGATAAGTTCATTCTTAACGCAGGTCAAGAAGCATAAGCTGCTGCAACAACAGCAGAACAGCTTATGCTAAATAACCCCACAAAGTGGGGCTTTAGCTTCGATGTATATCCAGGTACTTTGCGGGGACCCCAGAACATCTAAATTATCTTTCCAAAAAAGGGTGGCACCCCGCAGGTTCATGGTACGAACTGCGGTGCGCCACCCTTTTATACTAAGTAGAAAGGAAGTGCCTTCATGGAAGAGATATCGAATGAGGAACAACTGCAATCCATAGCCTCTATACAATCGACAATCCGTAAGCTTGAGAGCGCTTTAACCCAGATGACGCACAGCGGCACCAACACTACTCTGGTTCAGAAACGTCTAAATGCTATGCACATCGGGTTAGCTGTTCTTGACCATGTCTGGAATCAGAAGCCGCTCTCTTATCCCCCTGCCGAGCTGGCAGAAGCCCGCCATGTTCTTCTCGGGTTAATCCCATCCATAGAATCCAGTTATGCTAAGTCTAAGGCCGGGAGCCCTCAGCGGACGCTTTTGGACAGAAGATTGAAGGCGCTCGGACAGGTCATCCAGGCCATGACTCTCTAAGAAGCTAGGCTATAGGGGCTAAGAGTTCCTCCGCCGCCTCCTGCTCCAGCTGGGAATGATACAGCTCAGAGTACCGTCCCTCCGCCGCAAGCAGCTCCTCATGTCCGCCCCGCTCCACAATCTCCCCGTTCTCCATCACCAGGATGACATCGGCATTCTGGATCGTTGAGAGCCGGTGGGCGATTACAAGCGTTGTCTTATCCTTCATCAGCTTGCGGATGGCCTGCTGGACCATTCGTTCTGACTCATTATCAAGTGCCGCCGTAGCCTCATCCAGCAGCAGAATCGGCGCATTTTTGAGCATCGCTCTGGCAATGGACAGCCGCTGCCTCTGACCGCCGGACAACCGGGAGCCATGCTCGCCAATATCCGTGTGTATGCCTTCCGGCAGCTCCGTCACGAACTCGTACGCATTCGCCTGCCGCAACGCCTCGATAATCTCTTCGTCTGACGCACCAGGCTTGCCGCTCTCGATATTATCCCGGATGCTCCCGGAATATAGGCCCGACTCCTGAGGCACATAGGCGAAGTAGCTGCGCAGCTCTGCCAGTGGTATTCCGCTGATCGGACGGCCGTTGATCGCAACCTCACCTGCATCCGTCTGGTAGAAGCCCAGCAGCAGCTTGAACAGGGTGGATTTCCCGCCGCCGCTCGGACCTACTACGGCCATTTGCTGGCCGCGTGCCAGCTCCAGACTGACCTTGTTAAGGCTCTGCTTCTCACTGCCCGGATAGCTAAATGACACCTCTGCGAGCTGAAGCTCCCCGAACCCCGGCAGCTCCGCCTGGACCTCAGGCAGCACCTCAACCTCAGCAGGCGCATCCATCACCTCGAAGATCCGCTCCGCCGCACCCAGCGACTGCTGCATGGAAGCGACCAGGCCCGGCAGGGACGAGAACGGCCCAACCAGATAATTCATCAGCTGAATGAAGGCAATCATCGCCCCGACCTCAAGTCTTCCATTCGCCACGAACCACCCGGCAATCACCAGAGCCAGCAGGAAGGTCAGATTCCCCAGCAAGGAGGAGATCGCTCCGGTGGCTCCTTCGATTCTCGCTTTCTTTTTCTCTCCTGAGGCAATATCCTCACTGTAGCCAACATATTGCTTCTGCAGCCTGCGCTCCATGGAGAATGCCTTGAACACCATACTGCTGCCCAGAATATCGTTCAGAAAAGCCGTAGTCCGGCTCATACTTTCCTGCACCCGCACACTGTTGATGCGCATCGCATTGCCGAAGATTTTACCGGTCAGGAACAGCAGCGGACCGATGGATAGGCAGATCAGCGCCAGCAGCCAGTTAATATAGAGCAGATAGCCGAAGGAGGCTACCGCCAGCAGCGGGTTGCGCAGCAGATCCAGCATCACCTGCCCGCAGGCTTCACCGACCGATTGATTGTCATTCGTGAACCGGGACAACAAATCACCGGAATGATTGCGGTCGAAATAAGACTGCGGCAAGGCCAGCGTATGCCCCATCATGTCCTGACGCAGCTCATTTCTGATTTTGGCCGATACATTGGTCTTGAGATACGCACTGACGAAGGTATTCAATCCCGTAACCAGCAAGAATAGAATCCCGAACCAGGTAAGTCCCTTGAACGCCTCCACATCCAGCCGGACAGCAGCATCCGTAATCCGGGCCAGGAACCAGGCCATCGTAAGATCAAGCACAATACTGAATAACGTCACCAACAGCAACACGGCATAAATCAGCTTATGTCTAAGCATGTATGTACTTAATCTGGCAAAAGCACCTTTCTTTCTCACAACATCAGCTCCTCTTTAGAATTCCGCACCCCGCACCTTGGCATTACCTTCCTGTCATGGAGTTCCCCGTACGGCCCGCGGGTACTTTTGTGGAGAATGCCATCCCCACTGGCACATCGTTTTAGTATAGTACCTCCTTCTCTTTTTGAAAATAAAGAAATATACGCATCATATTCATAAAACTGGAAGTCAGCCCCGTCGTGGGCTCACTCTCTGCGGCTCCGATGCCACTAGTGTACTAGCCCCCTGGAAAGGGCCCCAGCGGCGGGGGGCGGATTCCCGTATCGGTCTTAGGGCTGAAATACATTGTAAGAGTCCTGAAGAAAATGAACGCTGTAGCTTCAAAAGACACTGCGGAGTTATGCGGGATTATGCGAAAATCATCGCCGATGCTTGGTGATTACTTGGGGGAAATATGGGGGAGCGTATTGTATACTTGCACAAAGCATGGTTGGTTAAGAGAGGATGAAGGAATTGTCATGGCCAAAACACATATGGAAGAATCAGCAGAAGAGCAAACAAGGCTGGAAACGCTTAGATTGGCCCGTCTGATTGAGGCTCATGTTACACGTGACGGTACAGCCGAAACACCGATCCAAGGCTTGTATTTCAACCGTTACTCGCAAACGGAACCGTCCGATTACCTGCACACGATGCAGTGGCCGACGGTGGGCATTGCCGCCCAGGGCACCAAAATGATCAAGATCGGCGAAGCCACTTCCGAATACAGCGGATCGCGCATTCTGGTTGCTCCCGTAGCGGTGCCCATCCGCATGCAGACGATTCAGGCAAGCGCTTCGGAACCGTTCCTCGGCGTGGGCGTCTATCTCGATCCGCGCAGAATCGCTGCGCTTATCCCTCAGGTCTTCCCGAACGGCCTGCCGAAGATCGGCAAGCGCAGCGCAAGCTATGTGCTGGAAGGTGAACCGGCCTTGATAGGCGCGGTGACGCGGCTGGTAACGTGCCTGGACGAATTCGGCGACAACGGCCTGCTGGCCTCGCTTGCGGCGGATGAGATTTTCATCCGGCTGCTGCGCAGTCCCATCGGCGTCTATGTCGCCGAGACCGTACTGGCCGGCTCGGATGTCCAGCGCGTCGCCAAAGCGATCGACTGGCTGCGGAGCCACTTCGCCGAATCGCTGAGAATCGCCGAGCTGGCAGACATGGTCCATCTCAGCGAGTCCTCCTTCCGCGAATATTTCAAGTCGGTGACCTCCATGAGCCCGCTCCAGTACCAGAAAGCGCTAAGGCTGCAGGAAGCGCAGCGGCTGATGCTGTCCGGCGGGCGGGATATTACCACGGCGTGCCAACTGGTCGGATATATCAGCGATTCCCAGTTCAGCCGGGATTACAGCCGCTTCTTCGGCAATCCGCCGAGCCGGGATATCGCCAAGTGGAAATCGGGCCTCATCTCCTGAATGCTACCCAGCAAGCCCTCCGATCTTGTCAACGGAGGGCTTTTCCGTTGAATCGGGCAAGAAATCAAGCAGAACAGTCAAATGAAAGGGTATCGGGCCGTCTATACTGATCTTATCCGGATAAGCCAAGCGGCGAAGCGGAAATCATCGTTGGAACAAGCTGCTTTGTACAGGGATTTAGAGGCTTGATTCTATAAGGAGGATACCGGAATGCGGATTTTTGTAACGGGAGCAAGCGGCTTTATCGGGTCGGCAGTGGTCCGGGAACTGCTTGAGGGCGGACATGAAGTGGCCGGGCTGGTACGCTCCAAGGAAGCGGCCGAGCGGCTGGAGGCGGCTGGAACGAGAGCTGTTCGCGGCTCTATTGAGAATACCGAGCTTTTGCGCCGGGAAGCAGCTCAGGCCGATGCTGTTGTGCATACGGCATTCTATCATAAGTTCTCCCATGCCGGCCTGCCGGCAAAACTGCGGATTATGCTGGGCGGAAGTCCGGCCCGTACGCCGGCCCGTTTCATGGCGGCAGCGGTAGAAACAGAACTGCGCGCCATCGAAGCCTTTGGAGCCGTGCTGTCCGGGCGGTCCGGCGCGCTTGTCATCGCGATGCCGACCATGACGCTTACTCCCGGCAGGCTGGCGGCCGAGGATGACCGGGGAGATGCCTCATCCATCGGAGGAGGACGTGTGGCGTCGGAGAACGCCTTGCTGGCGCTGGCCGGGTCAGGCGTCCGGGCGTCGCTGGTGCGTCTGCCGCCAATCGTCTACGGCACGGGCGACCGGGGCGGCCTGTTGCCGAGCCTGATCCGCAGCGCAAGATCCAAAGGCGCGGGCGCCTATATCGGACAAGGCGCCAACCGCTGGCCTGCTGTGCACCGGCTTGACGCAGCGCGTCTGTTCAAGCTGGCTGCCGAGCAGGCTCCCGCCGGCTCGCGGCTGCATGCTGTAGGAGAGGAAGGTGTTCCCTTCAGGCACATAGCCGAGGCGATTGCCCGGCAGGCGAACTTGCCGTCCAAGCAGATCCATAAGGAAGAAGCCGGCTCCTATTTCGGCTGGCTGGGTCCTTTTGCGGCAACCGACAATCCTGTCTCTTCAACGCTTACCCGCGAGCGTTACGGCTGGAGTCCGGTTGAGCGCGATCTGATGGCGGAAATGGAGCATGGTGATTATTTTGCCGGCTCATCGCCCCGCTAAGCGAATTCAAAATGGAGCTTTCCGGGAAGTCAGCACATCCTGACTTTCCGGAAAGCTCCTATTGTGATGTCCGTCAACCCGGACTAGCCTGCCGATCCTACTGTTCAGGACTCCTCCCTATACAGCGGAACCTTCATGCCTGTAACGGCAAGCGTAACCTTCTCCGGCAGAATATAATCCTTGTCCAGATTGATGTCATGCGACATATGTGTGTAGACCGCACGGCGCGGCTGGACCGTCTCCAGCAGATCGGCGGCTTCAGTCATATCATACACAGAGCGGGTGGACAATTCAGCTGCCTCATAATAAAAGCTGGTTCCCAGCACCAGCAGGTCCGCTCCATGCATACGCCTGGTTTCCTCCGTGGTCAGAGAGATCGAGTCCGGGCAGTACACCCAGGCATAGTCCTCCTTCTCCAGCCTGTAGGCATAGGAGTAACCATTCTTGCCATGGTTCACCCGCCATGTGCTAATCTGCCAGCCATCCAGCGTAATGCCGTCATCGCAAGGGATCATGTCGATATGCCCGCTTAGCCACGGGTATTGCCGCTGGATGACGGGAATGACCTCCGCCGGAGCGTACAGCTCTCCCCGGAAGCCCATCCAGCGGCAGCTGTCCGCCCATTCCGGCAGCCCGCCGATATGATCAAAATGCGCATGTGTCACGAGCAGACGCTTCATGGTGCGGTGCCCCTGCAGCTCCATCTGTCTCCGCCAGTCCGGTCCGCAGTCAATCGCCAGGAAGCCGCTGCCGTTATCTATAAGCACAGAAGAACGGAGGCGGTTATTGCGCCCGGTGGTTCTTGCTTCCGTACAGGTCTCACAATCACAGTAGACCCGGGGTACGCCCATGGCATCCCCTGTTCCAAGGAACACTAATGTATCCATATGTCTGCCCACCTCATCGTCTTTTTTCTCGAATATCCGTCAGTTCATTATAGAACAGGAGCCGGTCCTTTGCACCCCGGCCCGTAAGACAGTAAAGAGCTGCCCTTCAGCCTGATCCGGCCGTAGAACAGCTCCCTTAATCCTTCGCACTCCACAATAAGCAGGTGTCTTCTAATCCTCTTCCGTCTCATCTACCCGCCTAGATCCCGGCCAGCACCTGATACCATATGCCCCGCTTGGAGTACAGCGTGGTGCGGACTTCCTCCCAGCCGCCAAGATAGCTAATATCGAACAGCCCGGCAGGAACCGGATACTGACTCTCATGTGCCGCATAGACCTGCTGGTTCACGGGACGGAAGCCGAACTTGGCGAATATCTCCTGCGCCTCAGGCGTCGTCAGATAATCGACCAGCGCTTCTGCGGCTGCACGGGTACCATGCTTATCCGCATACTTATCCACCACGGCCGCAGGATTCTCGATCAGGATCGTATTCTTCGGGATGACCACCTCATACTTCACACCCTCTGCAATCCGCGCCAGCAGCTCATTCTCATAAGTGACGATCACATCGCCTACGCCGTACTCGAAGGCAGCCATGGAGGCCCGCCCGCTTTTATCCAGAGATTCGACGTTCCTGTGTATGCTCTCCAGGAAGGCCTTGGCAGCCGCAGGGTCCTTCGCCCCCTCCTGCTCCTCAGAACGCTTCAGACCGGCCCCGTAGATCGCGTTGATGTCCCACTGGGCACCGCCGGAGGTCTTCGGATTAGGGTAGAGCACCTTCACCCCCGGCTTCGCCAGATCGGCAAAATCATGAATCTCCTTCGGATTGCCCTCCCGCGTCCCCAGGGCCACAACCGACCGCGTCACCATGCCCGCCTCGCCGCCCCGCTGCTTCCAGTCCTTCTCCACAAGGCCCGCCTTGACCAGCTTCCCGACATCGCCTTCCATGGCAAGCAGCGTAACATCCGCCTCGAAGCCGCCGGCAATTGCCCTCGCCTGAGTGCCTGAAGCTTCATAGGACTGCTGGAATACGATCGTTTGACCGGTATCCGCCTTCCACTTCTCCGCGAACCCGGGGAGAATCTCGCCCATGGCATCCTTCACCACGCTGTAGGCACCCACCACAAGCGTTAGATCTCCCTGCGGCGGTGCACCTGCCTCTCCTGCAGCCTGCTGCTCATTCCCGCAGCCGGCAGCGGTCAGGGCGAACACCGCCAGCAGTAAGACCGTCAGCCATCCGTGCAGTTGTCTGCTCCTTCTGATAAGCCACATACCGGCGACACATCC
Organism: Paenibacillus sp. FSL R7-0333; assembly: GCF_038000365.1. NCBI lineage: Bacteria > Bacillati > Bacillota > Bacilli > Caryophanales > Paenibacillaceae > Paenibacillus > Paenibacillus sp. FSL R7-0333. The sequence goes on along the minus strand of NZ_JBBOBZ010000001.1, from coordinate 1,174,439 downwards.
CACTCATTTATTTTTTAGATAAATACAGGCATCGGATCTTTCTTCAGCCCATTCTCCTGAATCCAGCTCCGCTCCTCATTGAACAGGTAGGCGCGGTGTACCAGCACAGATATTTCCTGGCCCGGAGTCAGCGTTTCTTTCTCCAGAGAGCGGTAGGTGACCAGCTTATGTCCATTGATCTCAACCTCCACCAGCCATTCACTGCCGCGGAAATGCAGATGCTTCACAACGCCCTGCTCCGTGGCCGAAGCTATTTTGAATTCATGCAGATGGCCCACCTCAATATATTCCGGACGGATCAGCGCCTTGGTCGGCTTACCGACGCCTGCGTCTTCGAAGCCCTTCAGCTCGGAAGCACTCTCGATCAGCGTCGATTCCCCGATGAAGGTGGCCACGAACGGTGTCTTCGGCTCTTTATAGATATCCCAAGGCGTACCCTTCTGCTCCAGCCGCCCCTGGTTAATGATCATAATCTCATCCGCAACTTCAATAGCCTCATCCTGGTCGTGGGTGACGAAGATTGAGGTGATCCCGACACGTTCGATCAGCTCCCGCAGCCAGGAACGCAGCTCCTGGCGGATCTTCGCATCAATCGCGGCGAACGGCTCATCCAGCAGCAGCAGCTGCGGCTCAGGGGCCAGCGCCCGGGCAAAAGCCACCCGCTGGCGCTGCCCCCCGGACAGCTGATGCGGATACCGGCTCTCGAAGCCCTTCAGTCCGGTAAGCTCCACCAGCTCGGTGACACGGTCACGGATGACTGACTTACTAGCTTTCTTGACTTTCAAGCCGAAGGCGATATTCTCGAACACCGTCATATGCTTGAACAGCGCATAGTTCTGGAAGACAAAGCCGATCTCACGCTCCTGCGGCGGAAGATGGTTCACCGCCCGGCCGTGGAAAATAATCTCGCCGCTGTCCGGCGTCTCAAGGCCCGCCAGCATCCGCAGGATGGAGGTTTTGCCGCCGCCGCTTGGGCCAAGCAGCCCGATCAGATGGCCTTTGGTAATGCCGAAATGGACATCCTTCACCGCATGAAAATCGCCAAAATGCTTATCGAGTCCCCGGACCTCTACATGCATAATTAGTGCCCTCCCTTTCTTCTCTTGCTCCATTCCATAAGCAGCAGCAGTCCTGCGGAGAATGCGGCCAGCACCAGTGCTATCCCGCCCGCAGCCGTAACATTGAAATTCTCGACATCCTGATAGACCAGTGTGGTGGCCGTCTGGGTCCGGTTCATAATATTGCCTGAGACGACGAGCACCGCACCGAACTCACCCAGTGAGCGGGCCACCGTCAGAATCACTCCATAGATGACCGCCCAGCGGATCGAAGGCCAGGTCACCTTCCAGAAGGTCGTCCAGCCATATGCGCCAAGTGTGGACGCGGCCTCTTCCTGCTGGGACCCGATCTCTTGCAGTACCGGCATCACCTCACGCACCATTAGCGGGAACGTGACGAACAGCGTAGCAATCACCATTCCCGGAAAAGCATACACAATCTTCACTCCAATTTGCTCAAACAACGCACCCAGCGCACTGTCCGGCCCGAGCAGCAGAACGATCATCAGCCCGCCGATCACCGGCGATACCGCATAAGGCAGATCCACAATGCTGTTCAGCAGGCTTTTGAGGCGCCGGCCCAGCCAGTTCGCCCGTACCAGATACAGGGCCGTCATGATCCCAAACAGCGTATTCAGCAGCGTCACAACCACTACAACATATCCGGTCATCAGCAGCGCATGCAGCGCCTCGGGCCGGGTCAGGGCGTTCCAGAAGCCGCTCCAGCCTTCGCTGAAGGCCCCCATTGTCATCCTGCCAAGCGGAGCTGCAATCAGGACGAAGAACACGAGATAGGTCAGTCCAATCCACAATCTTCTCATGATCTTCTCCCCCGCATCTGCATGAGGCTGATCAGCCAGAGAATCAGGAAGGATAAGGTCAACAGGATGATCGACACCGCGGCAGCTCCCGCCGGATTATCACTTTCGACCTCTCCGAAAATATAAACAGAAGACACCAGCGTTCGCCCCGGAATATTGCCTGCCACGAGAACTACCGCACCGAATTCAGCGAGCGCCCGCGAGAAGGCCAGCATCCCGCCGCCGATCATGCCAGGTGCCATAGACGGCAAGATCACCTGTAGGAAGACCCTGCTTGGCTTCGCTCCCATCGTATAGGCTGCCTCTTCTTCCGAAGCGTCCAGCTCCTCCAGCAGCGGCTGCACCGCCCGGATGACGAAGGGGAATGTGACGAAGACCATGGCAATCACAATGGCAGGCTGGTGAAAAACAATCGTGAAGCCCAGCGATTCCGCAAGGCCCCCAATCAGGCTTCCCGGGCCCAGCAGCAGCAGAATCATCAGTCCGCCCACCGCAGTTGGCAGGGCAAACGGGAGATCAACAAGGCTGTTCAGCAGCGCCCTGCCCCGGAACTTATAACGGATAAGGACCCAGGCGATCATCGTGCCCAGCAGCACATTCGTAAGAGCCGCAATGACCGCCAGTTTGAGTGTTAACAGGACCGACTTCCAGGCAATCGGATCGCTCACACTTTCAGTGAAGCTTCCGAGCCCGGATGAGAATGAATTGTAATAGACCCCAAGGATCGGCAGCACAATCAGAATGACGAAATACAGTACAACCGTTGATCTAAATCCCCAGGTCCAGCCCTTGTGCCTGATCAGCGAATTCAATGGTCAACCTCCCACCTCCGGATAACCGGTCGGTATACTCGACTTTAAGGTTTGATTATTCCTATTAATATACTTGGTTTAAAGTTATTCCTACTTTACCAAATACCGCTTGCTGCCGTCAATTACTTTGTTAGTTTTTGGGTTAAAGTATAAGTAGCACTTGTTATATCCAAACCAGAGAGGGGCTGTTCATGATGCTGCATACTATGGAGATCACCACCAGCAAACGGGATGAAATGCGGGATATTACCCGCGAGGTTCAGGCTTATGTGAAGAATAGCGGAGTTCTTAACGGACTGCTGATTGTCTATTGTCCGCACACCACCGCAGGGATTGCGATTAACGAGAACGCCGATCCTGATGTGAAGCGCGATGTGTTGATGCGTCTGGAAGAGGTCTATCCTTGGGAGCATCCTAAATACCGCCATGCGGAGGGCAATACGGCTTCCCACCTGAAATCCATTACGGCCGGTCCTTCGCAGACCCTAATTATTCATGAAGGGGCTGTGCTGCTGGGCCGCTGGCAGGGCATCTATTTTTGCGAGTTCGATGGTCCAAGGCAACGCCAGTGCCACCTCAAAATTATGGAAGGCTAGCACTGCCTGCCCTTGTAGAAGAGCAGCAACGCATGAACCGCGAAGCTGCTCTCTATACAATTTATAGTTCCTGTAACACTTTCACCATGCAAAGTTATACCAATGCAACGCTCTAAAGTACGAACTGTTAAAAAAAACAGCTTTTTATAAACTGCGGCTTAATACCTTGACATGTGTCAGGGCAGCTTGCTTCACATCTTCGAACAACACTTTATCCTGGATATAATACGAAATAAATCCGTGAGCAGACAGGAATAAGGTCAGCGGAACGTTCTGCCAGTCCTCCGTTACATATCCCTCTTCCTTCATATGACGGCGGACAATGCTCGCAAACAACTCGAAACATCGGCCCTGTTCTGCCCGGCAATACGCCAGCAGCTCTTCGTCGCGGATCATAAACATGATCTCATACTGATACGGATGGTCCAGCCCGAACCGGATGAACTCCATAATCAGCTGCTCCACCCGGGTCATTCCCTCTTCGGGCGGAGTGGTCATAGCTTGATTCAGAAGCGAAGCCACATGATTGAAATCCTCAACGACAATGGCGTAGAAGAGTTCGGCTTTCTCTTTGAAATGGTAATACAGGGAGCCGTGGCTGTAACCCAGGTGCTGACCAATGCTGCGCATCGAAATGGCACGGTACCCTTTGGTGATGAAAAGATGCCTCGCCGCCTCCAGAATTCTTTCTCTCGACAACTCCTGTTCCACTGCTCTTCTTGCCATAATCTATTCCCCTTCGCTGTAGTAAAGCCGCCGCCCTTCCGTAACGAGGGATTGCCCCTCCGTAAGATCGGTTATCCATGCGATAAATGCGTCACCTTCATCATTGCGCGGAAGACACAGCAGTGTAACTTTATCCGTAAACAAAGTCTCTCCGGTCTCAATATTCCGGCCCCGCAGTGCATTCTCCACCTTGCCCAGCCAAGTGTACTCGATTTCCACGAATACCTCCCGCCTCAGCACACGTGTAATGACCTCTCCGGCCGCAAGCGCCAGTACAGCGCCATCGGTATAGGCCCGGATCAGCCCGCCTGCACCCAGCATAATGCCTCCGAAATAACGGGTAACAACAATAGCGACATTCTTCACCTGTTGGCTGCGGATTACTTCCAAAATCGGTTTCCCGGCCGTTCCACTCGGTTCCCCGTCATCCGACTGTCTCTGGATCTCATCCCTCTCCCCGATCATATAAGCAGAGCAGTTATGCGTAGCATTCCAGTGCTGCTTCTTGATCGAATCGATAAATTGCACAGCTTCTTCCTCGTTCTCCACCGGCATAACATGCCCGATAAAGCGTGATTTACGGATTACGACCTCCCGCGAGCCGGGGGTACGTACCGTCCGGTATTGTTCCAGCATTGTTGTCCATTCCTTACTCTACATGTGATGACTTGATATATATTAGGAGCAGCCCTGGTAGTGGTTACCTATGGACTGCTCCCTGATGACTTACATTAGGTTGAATGATCTGCGGTTAGAGTGGGACTATTCGGTAAGTCTTGCTTCCAGTTCTGCCTTTTCTTTCTCGTAGCCTGGTTTGCCCAGCAGTGCGAACATGTTCTTCTTATAGGCTTCAACACCCGGCTGGTCGAACGGATTCACACCCAGCAGGTATCCGCTGATCCCGCAAGCCTTCTCGAAGAAGTACACCAGATAGCCAAAAGTATAAGGCGTCTGGTCAGGAATGGTAACGATCAGGTTCGGCACCTGCCCATCGGTATGCGCCAGCATAGTTCCCTGGAATGCCTTCTTATTCACGAAGTCCATGGTCTGGCCGGTCAGGAAGTTGAGGCCATCCAGATCGTCCGGATCATTCTCGATCGTTACATGATGCTGTACCTTCTCCACTTGAATAACCGTCTCGAAGATGTTGCGGTTACCCTCCTGAATGAATTGGCCCATGGAGTGCAGGTCAGTCGAGAAGTCCACCGAAGACGGATAGATTCCCTTGAAGTCCTTGCCTTCACTTTCGCCGTACAGCTGCTTCCACCATTCAGAGACAAAGTGCAGGGACGGCTCGTAGTTCACGAGGATTTCTGTCGTCTTGCCTTTGCGGTAGAGCGCATTACGTACTGCAGCATATTGATAGCTCTGGTTCGTAGCCACATCGGGGTTGTTGAACTCATCGGCTGCGGCTGCGGCCCCTTGCATCATTTCTTCAATGTTAATTCCCGCTACGGCGATAGGCAGAAGGCCTACCGGTGTCAGTACGGAATAACGTCCGCCTACATCATCTGGGATAATGAACGACTCATAGCCTTCTTCGTTAGCCAGCTTCTTGAGTGCGCCCTTCTCCTTATCTGTTGTAGCGTAGATCCGTTTGCGTGCTTCTTCCTTGCCGTATTTCTTCTCCAGTGCTGCGCGGAAGATACGGAAAGCAATAGCAGGCTCGGTAGTTGTACCAGATTTGGAGATTACATTCACGGAGAAGTCTTTGCCTTCTACCAGGTCAAGCAGATGTGTGATGTAGGTAGAGCTGATGTTATTACCGGCAAAATAAACCTCCGGTGTCTTGCGCTTGTCCTTGGACAGGTTATTGTAGAAGGAATGCGAAAGCGCCTCAATAGCTGCGCGTGCCCCCAGATAAGAGCCGCCGATACCAATCACGATCAGCACTTCGGAATCACTCTGAATCTTCTTGGCGGCCTGCTGAATGCGGGCGAACTCTTCCTTGTCATAAGCTGTAGGGAGATCAATCCAGCCCAGGTAATCGGAGCCTGCTCCGCTCTTGTTATGCAATTGTTCGTGGGCCAGCTTCACCGGAGCGGCGAAGTAGTCGATCTCGGTCTGGCTGAAGAAGGAAAGGGCTTTGGTGTAGTCAAAATTAATCTTCTTGGACATCGGTAATGGTAGCCTCCTGTTTATCTCTTTAGATTTGACACCGTGTGTTGCAACATTATAATCTAGAATACTTTAATTTGCCTTGACTGGCAAGGTCTTAAGGCATATCCCCGGCTTTCCGAACCCTGTTTATGAAAAAATAACTGAAAGCGGTTACCAAGCAGACAAGCAGACCTGTTCTGTGGAACAGGCCGTAACCTTCTGATAGAATGAAGGCAAACTTAGTTTCTATAATATGATCTCAGGAAAGCAAAGGTGGAATTGAAATGAAGCACATCGGCTTTATCGGACTCGGAACAATGGGAGCACCTATGGCGTCGAACCTGCTGCGAAGCGGCTTTGAGGTTACGGTGTACAACCGTACAGCAGAGAAATGCAAACCTTTGGAACAGGAAGGTGCGAAGACAGCCGCCACACCGCAGGCAGCAGCGGAAGGCAAGGATGTTATTATTACCATGATCAGCAACGATGATTCGATCCGTGAAGTCTTCTACGGTGACCATGGCATTCTCGCCACCCTTCAGCCGGGAACAACCGTAATCGATTCCAGCACCATCTCCCCCGGCCTTGCAAAGGAGATCGCCACTGAAGTAGAAGCACGGGGCGGCAGCTTCCTTGATGCCCCTGTAACCGGCAGCAAGCCGGCAGCTATCGACGGCACACTGGTCTTCATGGTCGGCGGACATGCCGAAGTGATTGAGAAACACCGGGATCTCTTCGACTCTATGGGCCGTCTGCTGCTGCATATGGGCGCTAACGGCAGCGGCGCTGTAGCCAAGCTGGCTCACAATGCCATGGTCGGCATTCACAATGTCGCGCTCGCTGAGGGCTTCTCCATTGCGGTGAAGTCCGGGGTACCCGCAGATAAGTTCCTGGAGCTGGTGAAGAACGGATCAGCAGGCAGCAAGCAGGCCGAGCTGAAGGGCCAGAAGATCATTGATAACGACTTCAGCAACCAGTTCTCCCTTGCCCTGATGCTCAAGGATCTCAAGCTGGCTTCCTCGCTCAGTGATTCCACCGGCGTCCCTTCCCCTATGCTCGGCGTAGCCAAGAGCCTGTTCCAGGCAGGCTTCAACCACGGCTACGGCGACGAGGACCTGTCCGCGGTGGTCAAATCCTACGAAGACTGGATCGGGAAGAAGATCGGCGAAGGTAACTAATGTAACGGCGACTTTTCAGAATCTGTTTATGATGGTGTTTCACACACTATTGTAAACAGGGGAGGTAGTTTCAATGCTGACCTTTGAACTCGCCCGGCCACAAGATGCGGCCATGTTGGCGGATGTACAAAAAAGAACCTTCGATGATGATGCCAGCCGATATCAGGATAAAGAGAAGGATGGCCCTCCCGGTTATGATTCGGTGCCCTGGCAGGCGGAACAAATGCAGCAGGGCCATTACTACAAGCTTCTGAAAGACGGTGGAATTGTCGGCGGGATGATAATCTTCCCGTCGCCCACAGAAGAGGAATGTCATCTGGGCCGGATTTTTATCGATCCGCTCTACCAGAATCAAGGCTTCGGGCATGAAGCTTTGCATTTCTTATTGGCTAAGTACCCTAGGGCTACGCGCTGGACGCTGGATACCCCTTCGTGGGCCGTCCGGAACCATCACTTCTATGAGAAGCACGGCTTCGTCCGTACCGGAGAGATCTATGATGCGGAGAGCAGCCAGAGCATCTGGGAATATGAGGGGACAGGTCCGCTGGCAGAGGCAGGCTGCTAAGAACAGAATCACTTTACCGAGCGAATCATGCTAATGGACCATGTGCCGACGCCCAGCCTATTGTGTTCGGTTTTCCGCATACATTCTGCATATGTAACTCGTAATCAGGGCGCAGCCAGGCAGTATCGGCTGCGCCCTTTTACTATGCGAGCATGGTCTTCTTGTCAGGAGTGAGAACGCAAAAGTACCGGTGATTTAATCACCGGTACGAGAAGTTTATTTTACAGTACGTATACAAAAAAACATACGTTTTCCTTGCGTTAACTATAAAATTAATATAGCACAGAAATGTCAACATAACAAGCATTTTTATGGAAAATGAAGAAAATAAATGATTCTCCCCCTGTCAGCCTGGCAGCAAGGATCAAGAAGGCGCCAGACGCGGCTGTCCCCCTCTCCTCCCCTGATGATATGATCTTCTGCGCGAAGGAGGCGACTGATATGCAAATTAGACTGAGAGATATCCGCAAAAGCTTCAAGGTGTACAAACGGCCCGAAGGAAAATGGGGACTTCTGAGAGGAGCGTTTATGCGGAATGTTACCCAGGTGGACGCGCTCGGTGGCATCAGCTTTGATATTGAAGAGGGTGAACTGGTAGGTTACATTGGCCCGAACGGCGCCGGCAAATCCACCTCCGTCAAGGTAATGAGCGGCATCCTGACACCCGACAGCGGAGAATGCACCATCTTGGGCAAGATTCCCTGGAAGCACCGCATAGAGCATGTATCCCGGATCGGCGTCGTGTTTGGCCAGCGCTCACAGTTATGGTGGGATGTTCCGGTGGCAGACTCTTTTGACGTGCTGAAGGATATTTATGCTATTCCTCCAGGCGACTACCGCTTAAGATTATCCGAGCTATCGGCAACACTTGGTGTGGAAGCGCTCTTAAGGACCCCAGTGAGACAGCTTTCGCTCGGACAGCGGATGCGCTGTGAGCTGGTAGCAGCGCTGCTGCACCGGCCGAAGCTTCTCTTTCTGGATGAGCCAACCATCGGACTTGATGCGGTATCCAAGCTCGCGCTGCGCAATTTTCTGAAGGAAGAGAACCGGAAGTACGGGATTACGATGCTGCTGACCACCCACGATATGGACGATATTGAGGCATTATGCCAGCGGGTCATGGTGATCGGGCACGGCCAACTGCTCTATGACGGGCAACTCTCAGGTCTGCAGCAGAAATATGCGCCGGAGGTCGTCATGAAAGTGAACACGGATGCGATGATTGCGGCTATGTACAATGACTTGGCTTTGGGCTAACCCATCAGGAGGTGCACAATGAATGTTAGAAATACATGGCGGGCCTGCAGTTCCCTCTTCCGAATCCGCATGGCAGAAGGGCTCCAGTACCGGGTGTCCGCCATATCTGGCACGATGGTAGGTGTGTTTTGGGCGCTTATAGAATGTGTGCTGTTCACCGTGTTCTATACATACAGCGAGAATGGCTCCTGGAACAATAACGGACTCAGCCTCCCTCAGGCCATATCCTATGTTTGGCTGGCTCAGGGGCTGTTTGTACTCCAGAGTATGAACATCGACAGCGAAATTATGGGCAAAATCAACAACGGTGACGTCGGTATCGAGCTGTGCCGGCCCATGAACCTGTACACCCACTGGTTTGTCAAAAGCTCGGCCGGCAAGCTCGGCACCAGTTGGATCAGGGGGCTGGCCACCGTACTCGCCGGGTTCCTGATGCCTGCCGGATATGCCTTAGGGGGCCCTGCCTCATTGCCTGCACTATTCTATTTCCTTCTGTCGGTGGTCATGGCGTTTGTGCTGTGCTCGGCCTTCGCTATGCTTGTGACTGCGATCCGGCTGAATATCACTTGGGGGGACGGACCGACCTATATGCTTCTACTGTTAAGCGGCATATTGTCCGGCACCTACCTCCCCCTGCGGCTGTGGCCTGATTTCATGCAGACCTTCCTGTACCTGCAGCCGTTTGGCGGATTCGCCGACATCCCTCTGCAGCTATATATAGGTAGCGTAGCTCCTGCCGCCGCATTGCCCGGCATCGGCTTACAGCTCCTCTGGAGCCTTATCTTTATCGCGGCGGGCCGGATGATCATGAAACGCAGATTGCACAGCATTATCGTCCAGGGAGGGTGAGAGTACCGTATGCTTGCTGAAGGTAAAATTTATTGCAAATACTTGCGGATGCATCTGCTGTCCGGCATGGAATATAAGGGCTGGTGGCTGATGCTGATTCAGGTGCTTACTGTGGTGATCTCCGATCCTATAGCCACCGTCCTGCTGTTCTCCCGCTTTGGCAATATAGGCGAATGGACCGTCGCCCATATCATTCTGGTGTACTCGCTGGCGGTGGCTTCCTTCGGACTTGCCGAGAGCGTATGCCGCGGCTTTGATTATTTCCCGTGGCATCTGCTGCGCTCCGGCGATTTCGACCGGCTGCTGCTCCGCCCGCGGTCCCTGTTCGTGCAGGTCGCCGCTTCCAGATTCCATCTGCACCGGCTGGTCCGGCCGTTTACAGGGATCTGTGCTGCGGGCTGGGCGCTGGGACAGCTCGGCGTTCCCTTGACGCCCGGCAGACTCGGCATTCTGGCGATGGCGCTGGCCGGAGGCTGTCTGATGTACTGCGGAGTGTTCGTGCTAACCTCAGGTCTTGCTTTTTTCACGATCAAAGGGCTGGACTGGATCTTTCTGCTGACCAACGCCAGCTACCAGATTACCCGCTGCCCAGAGCCCTATTTGCCGCGAATGCTAAAATCCGTGTTCAGCTTTGTGCTCCCAATGCTGTTCATCAGCTTCTATCCGGCGGCCACCGTCTGCGGCTGGGATTATCCCCACTGGCTGGGCTTCCTCTCGCTTCCCTCTGGAGCTGCCTTCCTCGGAGTGTCTCTGCTGGTATGGCGCATAGGCGTGAGGCATTACAAAAGCACGGGGAGCTGAGCTCCGCTGAAGCTGACAATACAAAAAAAAGCACCCCTGGACCATGAATCTTCCAGGGGTGCTTTTTTTCTGCCACTTTCTTTTATACAATCGGGTAAGAACAGCAATAATCAGTTAATGCGAATACTTCCAGGGCAAATTTAGAGTTGCCGGGAACATGGAATGTCTCCGCTCCGTCAATGTCCTTCCACACTTCAGTGCCGGGAAGCAGCACCTTGAGCTTGCCGGAGAGAATCTCCATCGTCTCGGGGCCATCGGTGCCGAATTCGTATACGCCAGGCAGCATAATGCCGAGTGTCACCTTAGTGCCGTCTTCCAGTGTAACTGTACGGCTGGTCACTTTTCCGTCGTAGTAAATATTGGCTGCTTTTTGAATTGTCGCGTTGGTGAACTGACTCATGTGCTTATTCTCCCCTTTGTCGTTAGATCCGTCTATTATAGCAGCGCTTTTACGCGGCTGACTACATTTTCTACAGTGAAGCCATATTCTCTGATTACGGTGTCGCCAGGGGCGGAAGCGCCAAAGGTAGTGATTCCCAGAATATCGCCCTGGTCGCCTGTATAACGTTCCCAGCCGAAGGTTTGCGCCATTTCGATAGCCAGACGGGCTTTCACTTCAGGCAGGATAACGGAATCGCGGTATGCTTTATCCTGCTTCTCGAACAGATCCCAGCTCGGCAAGCTGATGACACGAACATCAATGCCTTCTTCGGCAAGCGCAGCCTGAGCCTTAACCGCCAGCTGTACTTCAGAGCCTGTAGCAATGATCTGTGCCTGTGGAGTGCCGTTCTTGGAATCAGAGACCACATACCCGCCGCGTTTGATGTTGTCGCGCACACCGTCTACAGTTCCAGCCAGGATCGGCAGGTTCTGACGAGTCAGTACCAGTGCTACCGGATTAGCGGTGTTCTCCATAGCGTACGCCCAAGCGGCAGAGGTTTCGTTGGCATCAGCCGGACGAATGACCGTCAGACCTGGAATGATACGCAGGGAAGCAAGCTGTTCAATCGGCTCATGGGTAGGACCGTCTTCACCAACAGCAATACTGTCATGAGTAAGCACGTAGGTTACCGGCAGCTTCATGATGGAAGCCAGACGGACAGCCGGACGCAGGTAATCTGTGAAGACGAAGAACGTACCGCCGAACACCTTAAGACCAGTGTGCAGTGCAATCCCGTTCATGGCTGCAGCCATTCCGAATTCACGTACGCCGAAGTAGATATTACGGCCGTCATAGGATTCAGAGGTGAATTGGGACAGACCGTTCAAGTGCGTCATGGTCGAGCTCTCCAGATCGGCAGAACCCCCAACCAGCTGCGGGATACCGCCAGTCAATCCGTTCAGCGCATTACCGGAAGCCACACGGGTGGATACGGCTTTGTCTTCTGCTTTGTAGAACGGCAGATTGGCATCCCATCCTGCAGGAAGCTCACCGCTTAGTGCAGTTTCGAGCTGTGCAGCAAGCTCAGGGTATGCTTTTTTGTAGGCTGCAAATTTCTCATCCCATGCTTTGTTAGCGGCGATTCCTTTGGCCTTCACTTCAGCGAAGCTGGCACGGACTTCATCCGGTACATAGAAATCTTCTTCATATACCCATTTGTAGTATTCCTTCGTCAGCTTCGTTTCATCAGCACCCAGCGGGGAGCCGTGGGTACCGCCGTGGCCGCCTTTACCTTGCTTGTTCGGGCTGCCGTAGCCGATGACTGTCTTCACTTCGATCAGCGTCGGTTTGTTGCTGTCTGCTTGAGCCTCTTCAAGAGCCTTAGCCAGTGCAGGAAGATCGTTACCGTCTTCTACGCGCAGAACCTGCCAGCCGTAAGCTTCAAAACGCTTAGCAACATTCTCGGAGAATGCAAGGTTCAGCTTGCCGTCGAGAGAGATATCATTCGAATCGTACATTACAATCAGCTTGCCCAGCTTCAGGTGTCCGGCAAGTGAAGCAGACTCGGAAGAGATCCCTTCCATCAAATCACCGTCGCCGCAGATGGCGTACGTATAATGGTCAATCACATTATGTTCATCTTTATTGTAAGTCGCACCCAGCTGCGCTTCAGCCATTGCCATACCTACAGCCATACCGATACCTTGTCCAAGCGGACCGGTTGTCGCATCTACACCGGCAGTGTGGCCGACTTCCGGATGTCCCGGAGTTAAGCTGCCCCATTGGCGGAACTGCTTCAATTCTTCCATAGGCAGATCATAGCCGCTGAGGTGCAGCAGGCTGTAGAGGAGCATGGAGCCATGTCCGGCAGACAACACGAAGCGGTCACGGTTGACCCAAGTCGGGTGATCCGGGTTATGATTCATCGTCTTGGCGAACAATTGGTATCCCATAGGTGCGGAGCCCATCGGCATACCCGGATGTCCGGAGTTTGCCTTTTCAATGGCATCAATGGCAAGTGTACGGATCGTAGTGATGGCCAGGTTGTCCACCGTTGAGTTTTCTTCTTTATGAATGGCTTGATCTTTTGCTTGTTCAGTCATTACAATAATCCTCCTCGAATCAAGAATGTCATTTTGACTATTATTGTATCACGGAAGTGGAAGCATTTCCAATTGTTTTTGCTGCAGCTTATATTTAGCGGCTTCTGTCGGGTCTATGCACGCCTGTGCCAGATTCACGGTGCTTCAGGAGGTTCTTTTTTGGAGATACGGATGGGAATCCGGAAACTTAGCCTTAAGTCTAGTTTCTAATTAAGACTAAAGTTTGTTTTACAAAGCGGATTTATACAGTAAGATGGAAGTACCACAGCGGAATTTTAGCCGGATTATCCATAATTTCCAGCAGAAAGGAATTCAGAAGATGACTGCAAACAGAGACATTTATATTGTGCTGACCGGAACAGGCACGGCCTTCAGCGGAATTATTAAATGGTTCACCAAAGCGGAGCTGAATCATGCCTCGATTGCTTTTGACAGTGAGCTGCGTGAGGTCTACAGCTTCGGCCGAAAAAAAGTGTACAACCCGTTTATTGCCGGACTTATCCATGAGAACTTCATCCATCCGTTCTACAACAGTGCAGACTGTGCCATCTACCAGCTCAGAGTCAGTGAGGAAGAGTACAATACTATGTATAACCATGTCCAGGGTATGATGCAGAATCAGGAGCGTTATAAATATCACCTGCTCGGTCTGGTCGGTGTGCTGTTGAACATCCGGATTGACCGGGAGAATGCTTTTTTCTGCTCCCAGTTCGTAGCCTCTGTATTGGAGGAAACTACTGTTCATCCGGTAGCCAAGCCCTCCTGCTTCGTCACTCCGGAGGATTTCGCTTCATCCCTGTGTGCCCACAAAATATTCAGCGGCAAACTCTCCTACTATATGGACCGGAGTCATTCTGCGGACCTCAGAGGTTCCAGTCTACATAACCCCCAAACTACTAATCCGGCAGATTTTGCGGCTCCTAGACTGCGGCTGCATGAAGAACGGACCGAGGGAATCGTCTGAACGATCACCCTCCGCCCGCTTGATGCCAAGTAAAACAAAATCATAGTAGCACATAAGGCATAAGGATTGCGTCCCGCGTTATTTTACACGATGGCTCTGATAATATTCTGTCCAATCTCCGAGAATCGTTACCGCCACTGTATCCACCTTGGTCTGATACTCATTGGTTGCGGTAAAGGTAAAAGTAACCGGACCATCCGGCAGCTGTTCGAACGATGGGTCGGCCAGCTCACCCGTCCATAAGGTCTTATCACTCCCGGTCGGACTCAGCGCCGCCGTGTATCCTCCAGTCATTGTGACTTGCACGGTATCCGGTAGTCCGGTAGCTGTCCCCTGCAGCACAAATTTCTCGCCAGCCCAATAGACACTATACCCCCGCGGGCTTTCAGGCGAGCCGCTCTGCTTCAGATTGTACGCCTGACGGTTGCCATTCCACTCCTCTGTATGACGGACAGCCCCCTTGATGCTAAGCAGGTTAACCATAAAGTACTTTCTTGCGGACACAACACTCCACTCAAATCCATCGAAGACCTCAACTTCAACAGCATATTTTTCGTACTCTGCTAAGGCTCCATCTGGTACCTTCCATTGTTTTGAACTGGATACCTGGTCACCGGTCTGCACCTTAATCGCACCTGTGGCCAGATTAATTATCCGCACCCGGAAGCGCTGCTGCTGATCCCCGTCCTCATCCTGGTAATCCCACTTGATGATCGGCGTCAGTGTGCTGGCAATCGTTGGCTTGTTGGGGCTATCACTTGTCGGATAGGTAATTGAGACCTTGGGTAACCGGTTCAACACGGTAATGCTATGGGACAGCTCTCTGAACAGTCCCAGGGAGTCCGTAACAAGCTGCCGATACGTAAAGGTACCGTTTGTAGTAAACTTTTTGTTAAAATCGCCTTCTGTGCTCACAAGCCCCTCTACACCAGCCGCCGGCTTCAAGAAATACTGATGACTTATGATGTCTCCTTTCGGAATATCCTCATCTGTTGCCGTGCTCTTGATATTAAGCACATCCGTCCGGTAGATTGGTACCTTTGTAGCATCCTTTCCGGTATCCGTGGTTAAGGTGAAGCCTGGCTTTGGCGGGTTGTCGATGATGAACATTTTTTCATTGGATATCTCCGACCAGGAACCTTTGGAATACGCCCGCCCCAATACGGTGAAATATTCGAAGCGATTGAAGGTTGGGTTCGGCACTTGATACTGGCGGATCGATCCGCTGCCATCTGTATTCTCTACCGTTTTCTCCGATAACCCTTCTTTGGTGAAAAATTCTAGCCTGTACTTTTCCTGCGGATCATTCTCCGGATCGGAGTAGGTCCACTGAATCAACGGGTCCCCCTGCTTCTCTGCATCCAGGACCGTTGGGCTCGCGGTTGTACCCTGAGGAGAAGTGATCGTCATGGATGGGGCTTCGTTTTTAATTACATTCACTTTGAGTGACTCAATATTTGACTTCGCCCCAATCTGGTCCACTGCCCAATGCTCCAGCGTGTATATTCCCGGTTCCAGAAAACTGATATTGATACTCGGCGTCTTATATAACTTGGTGGTGCTGTCGCTGTCTGTCACCTTCCAAAAATATTGAAGACTGGCGATGTCCGAAGGATCTTCATCAAAATCAGATGATGTGTACTGCTTCGTATCAAACTGATACACCGCCCCTGGCCCATTGATGGCGGCCGTAGGGACATGGTTGAGGACTTTGAACGTCCGTGTCGCATTCGAGGAAAGCGACCCGTCTGAGGCGGTCAGGCGCATTTCCCAGCCATCTGAAATGGCTTGTTGTGGTGAAATGCCGCTACGCGCGATCAGATCCCGGATTGTCATCACCTGGTTTCGGTTACCTCCGGCATAATAGTACGGGCTGCTATTGATCCGGGCATTCCAGGCATAGCTTAGCCAATCCCCATCCTCATCCGGGTCAGGTGTCATATTCTCCATCGTAATGACCGTATCCCGGTATACTTCCACCGGCATATTGAAGGCAGCTGCTGGCGGGTGATTCAGGACTTGTACCGTTTGGCTGTAGGGCTGCGACCATAGCCCGCGGTTATCATGGACCTGAAGGGTTAACTGATACTTCCCCACGCCGTAGGCTGCGATATTCGGCGGCACCGCCGCACCGCCCGAATGACTCCATACCTGTTGCCAGCCATCCTTAATCACTGTCCAGCTGTATACGTCCAGTGGATCATTGTCCGGGTCGAAGGACTTGTCCGTGACCGCTGTAGCCTTACGGTACGATACAATGTTGGGCTCTACGGTGAACAGCGCTACCGGCGGCAGGTTGCCGGCCGCCCCTACCGTTTGCTGCGACCAGTCACTCCAGACGCCAATCCCATTCTCGCCATCGATGTCCCGCACTCTTAGCCGGATATCATACTGGTCATTGGTCGGCAGTTGTGCCGGCGGATATCCATCCGTCCAGACTTGCCCTTCTGTCTTCTTGTATTGCCATTGCCAATCCATGATCCCTTTATTGGAGGCAGTGACATGATCCAAATCGTAGGAGCTGTCCGTGATCTGCAGCCATCCGCCTGACAACCTGGCACTAAACAAGGCTATCGGCTTGCGATGCACATGGAAGGTCATCGAAGAGAGGTTATTCCGGCTCCATTTCCGGTACACATCGAACCGGTCGTCATCCTTGGGATTGTCACGACCCTGGAACGTGGCCACGTAGGAACCGCTAAACGGGAAGGTCGTATAGGGTGAACTTCGCCATAATCCGGAATCCCCAATGATCCCCATCGAATTGTCAAAGAAGTATGGGTCATGATCAAATCTGTACCGCTCTTCCCGTTTAGGGTCCCATTCCGAGTCAAAGAATTTCGTTCTGGTTTCTACAGGGGTATTGACCAGGACAAAGGACTTATTCCTCATCTGCTGTCTGACATTGATCGTAAGCGCAGCCTTCGCGGTCATCCCCGACGGGTCGGAGGCCGTGATGTTCATGGTGTAGGTTCCCGGCGGGATCGAATCTTGCAGCACATCCAGTGGGATATTGAATGGTTTGGACATCTTGGCTTGAGGGACCACCGTCTTCTTGTAGAAGACACCAGGGATCTCGGCGGTGACGGTAACGTCCTCGTTATCTGGATCGCTGACATACCCCTCGATATTGATTCCGCTTAAGCCTGCGGCATTAACCAGGGTAATCCCATTTGCTGTTCCTACGGACAGGCTAGGGGCATAATTGGGTATCAATTCTGCAACTCTAGTCATGTAAGGTGACCACCAATAGGTGTTTGTCCATGCCAGCACTCGAAACCGGAATAATTCTGGATCATCCGCTAGTCCTGGAGTATATTCATTTGGCTGATAATAGTTATATCCTTGTGCATATTCATTAGGATAGGTGTTCGCCATTAACTCCCGTATTTTGGACATATCTACATCAAGAACAGCAGGCATATAATATCCTTGTGATGCTACTGCATTGGCGTGTAACATCCCCCAATCTGCTGACCAGTTGTAATATTGACCATAATAATCAGGTGTTCTAGGATCGTTACAGGTCCATAAATTATCATCACCATAAGCATTTCTGTTTAATTCATATTGATATGCAGCTTTGGTATACATAGTACTACACATTTCGATTTTCATTGGCTCAGTATATCCGCCCCAATCAGGTCTTCCCGTTGTATAAGTAACATGCAAATTAGATCCTGGAACAATATCATAGGTCATTCTTTTGGTCGTTTTATTAAATTTAAGATTGGTTACCTTCAGAGCAGGGAAATCAATGACAACCTTATCATCCTGATTGGCATGTCCCCCTCGCCCAGCTTCAAAAATAATATCCCGATAATAAATGAAATTATCCTCTGCAGCCTGCACTGTACTAACTAGCCCTGTCACTTCGACTGCAGGCTGCGGCAGTGCGGGAACCAGCAGCAGATAAGTCATAAGTAAAATAATGCTTCTTTTGAAAAAATGAATCCTCTTCATGGTCTGCGTGTCTCCCCCTTACAAATCCCAATCGACTTCTGGCGCGCGGTTATCAATCTCTATCGTCCGCTCCACCAATGCTTGCTTAATGGGGTCGGTATAAGAGTCTGCAGAACGCCGGTCCGCCTCCGTCACATAATCCTCGATGGTCGGTTGGCCAAACTCTTCAAAGACCGTCAACCGGATCTCATATCTCCCAACCTGAGTCAATTCCAGCTTAGGATTAATCTCATTTCCATTATTGAAGATCTCCCAATTCTCATCGGTAAACCGACCGTCATTATTGGAGTTGTACCGATACTCCCAGATCCGCCGGTTCAGGGTATCCTTGTCTGTGGAAAAGGATCTGTCCGTAATTTGGATGATCGCTCTATTCCCCTTCTCCGGGTCCCGATACATTTTTTGGGCAACGTCAAAATACACACTTGGAACTTCATCCGGTGCAATATCGAACGTGATCTCCCCATCTGCACCATAGCCGGCTGTATTCTCAACATGAATATTTGCTTTGTATTTTCCTGGCTTCCGGAAGAGAACGTCCTTGCTCTCCAGCTCGGCCAGACTGCCGCTGTATTTGATATCTGCATTAGTCCCGCCGCTGACTGCGCTGATCGTGACCTGAGTTTTAGACTTAATGATCGGGAATCGTGTCGGGCTTGTGCTGCTGTTGGTGAGCGTGGTTTTCCGGTTCTGCTTCAGCGATCCGGTGATCTCCAAGGTTGCGGATGGAATCGGTTCAATAACCGTTACCTCGGTACTGGTGCTCCCGATCAGCCCGTCATTATCGACAACGGTAAGCATTATGGGGAATGTCTGTCCAACCTTGTCCCGTGTGTACCACACATAGCCTCTGGCTGTATTTTCAATCCCGCCCTCTGCTCCAGGAGTTCCCCAGGCATAGTCCGTAATGTATCCGTCTGGATCAGAGGAACTCCCTCCGTATACCATCATGTCTGAACCGGCTTTGACGTACTTGGGTGCGCTGATTCGGGCAATCGGTGGCTTACCTTCCGGCTTGCTCGGCGTTCCCGGTATGGATGGATAGGTAATGGGGTTGTCCTTCTTGTACACTCCGGCCGAGACTTCCATTTTCTGTTCCAAGGAGGTTATCGAACCGGACTTAGTAACCACAGGATTCTTGAACCGGATGATCACCGTCAGCGCGTAATCCTGTTTGAAGCTGTCACTGGTCACCCGGCTGGCCGGGATCTGGAAGTCAAAGCTTTTCGATGCGGTGAGCATTTTTCCGTATTCTTTCTTCATATCAGCCTTCGCTGAACTGTCTTTTTCCTTGGCATAAAATACCCATTCTTCGATGTTAGAGGAATTTGTGTAACCCAGCAGTTCGCCTTTAACGTTGATCTTCACATCGACCTTGCTGCCTTCCAGCTTGATTGGGTTTGGACTCGGCTTCTCTAGCGTGGCCGTTCCGTTCAACGTAGCCTGGTCAGGTGGGGAATAATCAAAGGTGACCGAACCGGCGTAGCTGTAGGATGTGACCTTGGCAGTAGCATCGAAGTAATAAGGGAGGGTAATATAATATAGCCATCCTTGAGCATGACCGCCTCGTCCAAAACCTTCGGATACCTCTTCAGGTCTTTTCTTTACAGAAGGGACACTATAAGTAATCACAAACTTTCCATTTTTAACACTAACAGCTCCCAGATCATCTTTTAATTCACCCGGATTAAGCCGAATGCTCGATTGAATCACGCTACTATATGGAACGGGCGTTTTATCCATCTTATACCAGGTTGCTTCACTAGGATTTACTGGGTCAGACTTTGTTGAAACCTTTGTTTTAGGTGGTGTCGTAGAGGGCATTCCGTAATCTTCTGCGTTTTTGTTATAGCTTATGTTGTGCCCCTTGTCCTCTTTGTAGTCATTGATCTGCCAACGCCGTCCGTCTGAATAGCGCCAGATAGAATTTCCGGGATTACTCACAAAAGGATCTTCAAATCCACTCTTTGTTCCTACCACAGGAAAGCTCTCATCCTTCACATTCCCCTTCAGCGTAACCTTGATCTTACCGTTCTCGACAGTGAGCGCTCCTACAGTACTGTTGTTTCCTGAATATTTCAGTGTGCCTGCCTTAATCGCGGGGCCAGTGACCCCGCTGGGCAGATCCAGATAAAACGTCTTGGCACTATTTCCTGAGCCAGTTAACCCGGTTGTCACCGGTATGCTGACGCTACCTTGCTTAGCCCCTGTACTCTCTGCAGAATAGGTGTAATTCGGCTCAAGCATTCCAAATGTCAAGAGAACAGCCAATGTGCTAATCCAAAATTGCTTAGTTTTCATCTGCTCGGCTCCTTACGCTTCCGGCTCTACGATGTATTTTGAGACAAATTGACCTTTGTAATCTACGCTCAGTTTAAAGTAGTTAACTGTACCGGTATAACGAAATCCTTGGTAGGTGCTGAGTTTTTGTCCTGGCTTTAAAGTCCAATCCCAAAGGGCATCTTTGCTATTTTTTACATCAACCAATTTATCTGGCATAGCAGAAGAAGCTTCACCTCTCAAAAGATCTCCAAAGTTTAAGCGCCACTTATCACTTAAATCTTTAATATTTTGCTGAACAACGTTCCCGCCTTTGTTTTCCACAGTGATCTTTGTCCAGATAAAATATTGAGTCCCGTTGAGATTGTAACCATATTGCTTAGCCAACGCCTGGGCATCCTTCGACTTCGCATCAAAGATCATAATCTTCTCCAACGTATAGCTCAGCCCGCCGGCCGTAACCGTAACTGGCAGCTCCACATCCTTCACCAACCCGAACTTAGAGAGGTTGTCTCTCATAATCGGAGCTGCCGTCGGTTTTGCAGCTGTCGCATGTGCAGATCCTACTTGGCCTGAAATCGAACCTGCTAACAGTGCAGTTGCTAACATTGTTTTCATCATTATCTTTTTCATCTAAATCTCTCCTTTAGTAGTTTGTACGACCTGCTAAGGCTCGCCTCAGGGTAGGATTACCCTGCCGGATACTTCATCGATTCATCTTATACTCCTGAACCGCCGGCACAGTAATGGCCTCCTGAACCTTGCTTCTGGAGATCAGCACCGGGTGCTGCGTTTGAATAACTGCGATGACCGAAGGACCTTGTATGTATTTGGTGATACCGTAAGTACTGTCCTCATAGAGCAGCGGAAAAGTATCGCCCGTAGATTCATCCACGATGTCGAATTTGACGATCTTCACTTGAGCCTGAAGCCGGCTCCCCGCCAAGGGGGATAAGCCGTCATCCAGTCCCAGATTACTCTGCAGGGTGTGGCGGAAGGTGGCATAGGCCTCAGCGGGATCAATGACCAGACGGCCTTGGGCCCTCGCTGCTTCGTTCAACTCCTGTGATGCGTCATGGACGGCCATATTGTTGGCATCCTTAAGCATGCTGCGCACCTGGTCCCACTCCTGATTCTGAATCTGAAAAAACCAGGAATAAATAAAGATCAACAGGACAAAGGCCAGCTTAATAATATAATCCATAGGTTAGCTTCATCCCTTAATTAATCGAGATATTCACTCATAATCGAGCCATGTCCATAGTACTGTGCCGGCTGGGATACGCCGGAGAAATTGTAGGGGAACAGGTTCACCCGCGGTGCGGTCACATACACATCAATCCGCTGTTTACGCTCAAGGATCACTTCTGTTCCGCTGGTTATCTTGATCGAGCCTTCGGGAAATCCTACAGCCTTCAGGTTAGAAATGACCTCCGCCTTCATGGAGACAGTGACCCTCCCTTCTGTGGCTGCCTTTTGCGTGATATACGAGGTGTTGGCTTTGACCTGCAGGTCGAGCAAATAATCGATGTACGTAAAAATCGGCTGCAGGATAATGAACAACACCAGCCACATGAACAAGGCCCGGAGGACGGTTGCCTTCAAACGCAGCGCCTCCTTTTAATACTTCTCGACAGCTTTGACATGGGTAATAATATCATCCTGGCTGCCGCCGATCATGCTTGTAGCCCCAGCGATAAAAATCCCGGCAATCACAAAGCCAATAGCCAGAAACAGCGCGACGGAAATCGAGTCCTTCTTCATCTCTGTTACACCAAAGGACTGGCGATCGTATACGTTACAGCTGCTTCCACGAAATCTGCGGGCTGAACCAGACTAACCTTCGGGATTTCAGGTCTGTTGTCATCCGCTTTATCGATTACATCCCGTACCACAGGAATCAATACGGCAATTACGATAGCCACACACAGGAACCCGATTGCGATAAATAAACCAGTAGAAATAGCGTCTTTTTTCATTGTTAATATCTCCCTTTTGATTGTATATTTTAAAATGATTCTTGAATATAACAAAAATTTCACTTCGTTTATTTTCTTGCTTCCAGCCTGCCTAATTAGCTCATTGGAACATCCCTACGCCGTTAAAATTCCCTTTGATCAGCATAATGTACTGCATCGCCAGCGACACAATCATCAGAAAGGTGGCGATCGACGGAATGACATTGATGATCGTGGAGATGTCCCCGATAAAGGACCACTTCTTCAGATATTGGTCACTTGAGATTTTGGTAATAATTTTGCCCTGCTCCTGCAGATACTTTGCTGCTTCATGGTCATCATCCATCCCTTCTGTCGCCAGCAGAATTGAACGGATATCGTTGATAAACATGTGGTTCTCCGGGAATTTGCTGCAAAACCATTCAATGGCCCGCTCCGTCCCCTCATCCACCGCCCGCTCTGACAGCTCATACAGATCCTGGCGGATGTAACTGAAATGGTTGGCCGTCCCGGCGCAGAAGGCGCCAAATTCTACATACCCCCGCTTGCGCAGACGGTTATTCTCATAGAGACGGATGAAGGAGATCAGCTCTCCGTCTTTTTGGATCAGTGTCTTCTGATGCAGCCAGCTCAGCAGCCAGCCAAACGGCAGCGCCCGCTGCGGACTGGTAATCACGAGAATCAGCAGAGCAATCAGAGGATCGTATATTGACATTGGCTCTGAACGTAAGAAGTCTCCCGTTACCTGGGCCAGCAGATAGAGAAAAGCCGCCGAATATCGGAACAGGGTGATTTTGGCTGCTGATATAGAGAGTCCGCTCTGATTGAGCAATTGCTGCAGCCGCTCATTGTGCACACGTTCCCCGAAGGCCTTCCACTGCTGGCCCAGACGGAGCACATACCGCTGCTGACGGCTGCTGCTGCTGATAAAGACCAGTAAGGCAAGATACACAATACCTGTTACAGCTATCAAAAGTAGTAATCTATCCATCATTCATCACCTTAATGGTAGTCCAGTCTGGGTCTGGCGAGGATGGTACTGATCATGAACGAGATGAATAGGCCCGTCAGGATCACCATCATAAAAGTAAGTCCAATCGTTGTCTCGAACTGCAATTTGAAATACACATCCGGCTTCAGCATGTACATGAACGTTCCCACAGAAGATACCAGCACTATCAGATTACCGTACAGTCCCAGGCTGATCGCATCCCGGCTGCTGGCCTTCACCGTCAGAATAGTCTCCCGTTGCAGCTCCATTGAGCGGTTAAGCGTCATGAGCGAGCTTTTGAGATAACGGGTGCCCTCCTTCTCGCAATAGAGCAGATCAGATACGAATTCAACGGCAAACGTCGTGCCAATCGCTCCGGCAAAACGCCCGGCTTCCTCATTCAGCTCCCGTTCATTACTATAGCCGGCGAACGCTGCACCCAGCAGCCTCAAGGGCGTCTTCAGCACATTCTCCACCGGCAGCAAGTCACTGGTCTTGGACAAAATGGAATCCGCAGACAAATGCGTGAATTTGGTGGCGATTTTGATCACATCGAGCAGATCGTAGCTCCCCCGCACCTTGCGCTGGGCATAGGTATATCTCATCCGCAGATAAGGAATACAGGCCGAGAGCACCGCCAGAAACAGCGGAAGCCGCCAGGCATTCGCCACAGGTGCGCCGTCATTCAACACCATGCCTTCCAGAAAAGGATTGCTGAAGCTCATCTGCCCCGGCAGCTCTTTAAGAGTCAGCAGACTCGATAGGAATACACCGAGGAACAGCATCCCCGAACGGGTGACGAAGCGCAGCACACTGATGCCCGGCTCGTATCGCTTATGGGCAAAATACAGCAGATCATCCAGATGGCGGTACAGCCACACTTTCCTCTTCGCGCTGCTGAACTTGTGGCCGAACAGGTTCATCCGCAGATCCAGCTTCTGCCCCCACTGCCATAAATGCCGCTCAATCAGCGGCTTGACCAGCAGCCAGAGTCCGCCTGCAACGAGCAGGTGAAGCACAAACTGGATAATATAGAACAGCAGCCCCACAGGCTCTCCCTCCTCTCATTCGTTCAAAACGATTTTGGACTTCAGACTTTCCTTCAGCGGGTCAGTCATCGGCTTCTGCGCAGCGAGATGTCCAAGCTCCTGCAGCAGCATCCGTGCCGCTCTGGCATTCTTCTTCTTCATCTTATCGATCAGCGCCTGGGTCAGCCTGTCATTATAGGTCCAGCCCGCCTGCTCCGGTTCCCAGCGCATCAGATCATTAGCGAAGACTGAATTACTGGCCTCTTCATAAAAGACTTCGGAGATCCGCACAAGCCGTTTCTTCCCATCCGGGACACTCTCCAGAATGAACACCAGCTCACAGGATTTCAGCGCTGAGATTAAATGCCCCTTCAGGCTGCCGCCGATCCGTGTAGATACTGCAAACGCCCCCTGATAAGGAATATCCTCCGAATCTACGGTGTGAAAGGTGCCCGTAATGCCGTCATAGCCCTTCTCCCCGCTCCACAAATAGAATTCCCACTCGTTATAACGCATTTCTGTCATGTATAGAATGTTCGGGTCATGCCGCAGCGACTCCACTCCGACCTCCATCAATTCTTCATTGGAAGCTTGGATGGGAATGATCCGGTGGCCTTTGATCTGGTACGGTAAAATCGACTCCGGATGCTTCTCGATCATCACGACGCCCATACAGGAAGAGGAGCCGAGCAACTGCTCGCCGACAATTGTGTTGGCAAAAGTAGTTTTGCCCGAGCCAACCGCCCCCGCGATAATCGTGTTTCGAAACGTCCCGGTAAGCGCACGAATCAGATCAATCGCTTCCGCAGGAATACATTCCGTGCCGGCCTGATCATCCAGATCCAGAAATTCAACGACCTGCCGCCGCAGCGAGATGGTAGTGAAGCCCTCCCAGACCCGCGGGGAGACCCAGATGGCTAGACGAATGAATCGGCCGGGCCAGAGGGGATCATCCATTTTGAATTCAACGGAAGGATTATCCTTGTTCAGCTTCTTGCCCGGATCACTCTTGAGGAGAGAGCGCTTGAGCTGCTCCACCCGGTCCAGCGAAGGCATCTCATAGGGATACGCCACAAACCTCCCCTGATGGTTATAAAAAATTTGCCGCCCGATCATCTGCAGTCCGGTGGATTCGCTATAGGCACGGTCTGTGAACCAGCGGTAGGCGGGGCCGAAGCCCTTCCATTCATGAAACAGCGCTTCAGCGGCTGTGCGGTAAGCCTCCGGCACTTTTCCGGTAAACGGGGTCCGGCGCAGGTATTTCTCAATCTCGTTCATGAAAAAGCTGACCGCCTGCGGATCACCAACCAGCGCCTTCGCATTCAGTTCGAAATAGCCGTCATCCTCACGCTCCAGCCCGGCGTTCATTTCACTTTTCATGGTGTGCAGGAAGCTGTAGAAGTCCTCTTTGCCGGGCTTGCTGGTACGCAGTACACTCTGCTTCAGTGAGAATAGCCGTCTGCTCTGCGTTCCGTCCGCGAGTCCAGGCACCGCCTGTAAGCACTCGTCCCGTTGTCCCTGCCGCCTGCCCTGTTCAGGGTCCAGCGGAGCCCATCCGGACAGCACACGCTTCTGCTGCAACGGCAAGCTTTCATCCTTGTTGTTCATCATTGAAATATCCCCTTCTTGCGGGTTTCCTGGGCGAGGCCAAGTGATACAAGCAATGCGTGGACCTTATCGTCCACTTGCTGAAGCTCTTTTTTGCCCAGTGGCAGGCTCTCTGGAAAAGATGGATAATACGGTAGCTCCAGCAAAAGCTCGCTGCCAAAACGCAGGGCCAGGCTCTTCGGTGATGTTAGCTCCTCCACATTGCTGCGGTTAATTATCCACTGGAAGTCCTGCGGATGCAGGTCCATATGTCCGGCCAGCTCCATCAGGGGCTGCAGCCTGTGTTCATGCCGCGGGTGTGTAACGATCATGCGCAGCAGCGACTTCTGCATTCCCACATACCACGCGGCGCTCTCGGGAATCGACCCGAAGTCCGCAATCACCACATCGGCGCTTTCACTTGCTCTCGCCAGCAGATATTCGATCTCCTCCTCCTGATAATCCTGAGCGCTTAGATAATCGAAGTTCCCTGGCAGATAGGCATAGCCTTCCCGCTTCACCAGCGCGCTGAAGTCCTCATCATGCAGCATTTTACCCGTAATCCGCGGCCGCAGCCTGTCCAGACTAACCGCCGTCTTCCGGTCATAGCCCGGATCGTACAGGTCGAGACCCAGCATAATCACCCGCAGCCCTGAAGCGGCAATCCTCCTGGCGAACAGCTTGGCAATACTCGTGCAGCCAATCCCCGGCCCTGAACCGAAGAAGCCTACCACATTACCACTCTCCTTGTGCTCATCTTCAAGCATATAGCGCAGCTTATCGATGATTGCCGCTGAGGTGCAGCGCGGAGGCATGAAGAATATGCCCAGACTCTCACACTGCATATGTATGGCCTGGTAACCCCGCACCCCCTTTTGCAGATAGATGTACAAAATTGAAGAGTCCGGATACCTCCCTCTCAGCTCTCTTAATTCCGCTACCGGTACCTGCTCGCTCGTTACCATTAACAGATGCCCTCCGGCATGCTCAGGCTCCGGCAGCACACTTTGAGCAATAACGGTGAAGCCTGCCAGCTTAATCTCATTAATCGTCAACTGATCTATACCCAGACTGAATATTCTCAAGTTTATTCCTCCTCCTTTCTGTATGCTCTTCTACTCCACCCGGACAATCCATAGCTTCTTGCCCTGTTCGAGATAAGCTCCCAGCAGCTCACCGTCGCTCTTCTTCAGCTTCAGCTCCGGGGCTGCCACCTTCCCGGTTGAAGTAAAACGGTTATTGTTATTGCCGTTCTCCGAGTCGAGTACATCGTTGTTATCTTCCGTACGGACATAGTTTACTGTCACTCCGCTTAAGAATACTTTGCGCGCAGGGATTTCCGGCGGAACCTCTGCTTCCGGCAGCGAAGAAGCGTCTGAGGTCTGCCCTCCTCCAGTAGCAGTTACAGATGCAGATGCGGATGCAGCCGGACTGTATCCTCTGCGTTCTTTTGCGGGTAAGTCTCCTTCGACCAAATAGATATCTACCTTATCCCTGCTGCGGAGAGAACCGTTGATGGCATAGATCGCGTCTTTGGGAATCGGGAAAATCCCCTCGTCCTGCTGTGGCTCCAGTTCGCTTACATCCACCAGCGACTCGGTCAGAATGCTGCCATCCGTCAGATTAACATTCGTAATCTTCTGTTCCACCTGCTCCAGACTACGGACGACCCCTGCCGGGATGTCTTTGGTCTGTACGGAATCCAGATAGAGATTCTCCGCTGTCAGCTCATGATTCTTCGGCAGGAAGCCGCCCCCGTCCACCTTGATTTTGACAACGGTCTGTGACAGTACATAAGGCTTGAAATACAGATCATAGCCGAGCAGTCCGCCGAAGCCAATGAGCAGGATGAGTCCGGCGAAGAAATAATTGCGTTTTAATAGACGTCCGTGCTTTGTTGACAAGCCCTTTACCCCCTTTGAATGTGATTTCTGCACATAGCAAAATACATCTTGGCGCTTATGTCCAAAATGCCGGTAAAATGCTTTTTTACCTTAGTGGTTGAGAAGTGTATTAGATTATCCTTGTGAGGTTGTGAAGCCTGAGGCTGCGGGAAGCTCCCGCTGAAGATGAATGCCGGTAAAAGCCAGACCAGAACGCTGTTCCATATCCCCTGCGTTACGCAGGGTTGCTGACTTTTACCGGAGTGGTTGTAACGGTTACGGCAAGATTAGCTGATTAATTAAATACTACGGTTTTGTTGTGATGCACGAGGATTCTGTCCTCAATATGCCATTTAACGGCACGGGCCAGAACGACCCGCTCAATGGTACGTCCAATGCGCTTCAGCTCGTTCACATCATCGCTGTGGCTAACCCGCTGAACGTCCTGCTCGATAATCGGCCCGCCGTCCAGCTCCTCGGTCACGTAATGGGCGGTTGCCCCGATGATCTTGACTCCGCGCTGATAGGCCTGGGCGTACGGCTTACCGCCGACGAAGGCAGGCAGGAACGAATGATGGATGTTGATGATCCGGTGCCGGTAATGCTCGATGAATGAAGGGGAGATAATCTGCATGTACCGGGCCAGTATGATCACATCGATATCCTCACCGATAACCTCCAGTTGACGCGCTTCAGCTTCAGCCTTCGTCTCTGCGGTAACCGGAATATGATGGAACGGGATGCCGAAGGATTCCACATAAGCCTGCATATCGGTATGGTTGCTGACCACAAGCGCGATATCTGCATCCAGATCGCCCGCCTGCCACTGCCAGAGCAGCTCCACCAGACAATGGTCCTCCTTGGAGACGAAGATCGCCAGCCGCTTCTTGTGGCTCACCTTGAAGATCTGCCAGTTCATCTTGAAGCGCTCGGCAACACCGCCGAAGATGTTACGTACCTCTTCCAGCCGCTCATCCAGCTTAGGCAGGTCAAACTCTACTCTCATGAAGAACATTCCGCCGTCCGGGTCCATCGTATATTGGTCCGACTGCACAATGTTCGCGCCATGCTGATACAAGAAATGCGATACCGCCGCTACAATCCCCGGTCCGTCAGGACAAGATATGAGCATACGCGCCCGGTCGGGATAAGGTCTGCCTGTTGAATGCTCTCTCTTCACATGTAATTCCATAGTTCTCCGTTCATCCTCTCATCTGCTTGCGTTATCTATGCGGGTCTATGCCTTCACGAGCAGCTGTTTGCCTGCAAGCCAGGCGATCAGCCGGTGATTAACGGCTTCCTCACTAAGCTGAGGGAATAATCCGGCAGCTATGACTTGATCATAGAGACGTTCCAGCGGTTCCCGGGGATCCGCCTTCTTAGCCTTGGCGTCATTCTTCAGCAGCTCCCACACCTCCAGCACATAACGGCGTGAATCCAGCTCCTGCTTGGCAAAAAAGGCATGCAGCTCTTCCAGCTCCTGCAGGAATTCCGCACCGAAGCGTTCAGCAACATTGCCGCGCAGCAGAGCGATTTCTACTTCATACATGGGACGGAGCTTCTTGGCGTCTTTGCCGATCCAAGGCGTCTCCAGAATAAACGGCAGACCTGCCAGTGCTTCATGCTGGACTACATTGTTGATCGTCTCGAATCCTATGTAGCCGGAGCCAATTGGTGTATGACGGTCTTTGCCCGCTCCGCGCGGGTTCTTGCTGTCATTAAGATGGATCACGCCGAGCCGCTCCAGGCCGATGGTATCATCGAACTTCTTCAGCACCCCATCCAGATCGTTCACGATGTCATATCCGGCATCATGAATGTGACAGGTGTCAAGACAGATCGATAGCCGCTGATTAAATTCGACCTTATCTATAATGGAGGCAAGCTCCTCAAAGGTGCGGCCGATCTCTGTGCCTTTACCAGCCATCGTCTCCAGTGCGATATGCACATCGGTCTCATTCGTACCGCCCAGCACCTCATTCAGACCGTCTGCAATACGCTGAATGCCGTAATCAGCATCCTTATCAGTGAATGCACCCGGATGCAGGACAATATGCTTGACCTCAAGCGCATGGGTCCGGCGGATCTCCTCCTGCAGGAAGTCTACTGCCAGCTGATAGGTATTTTCCTTGTAGGAGCCCAGGTTAATAATGTAAGGGGCGTGAACCACAATCTCGCCGACGCCATTCTCCCGCATCTTCTGCTTGCCTTCCTCGGGGAACATCGATTCAATCGGCTTCCGGCGCGTATTTTGCGGCGCTCCCGTATATATCATAAACGAGGTAGATCCGTACTCATTTGCTTCATTGGCCGCGCTCAGGAGACCCTTGTCCGCGCAGGACACATGTGAACCTATTTTCAGCATGCCTATTTCCCTCTTTCCTTCACGAATTAACCCTTATTCTACCGTGATCGGGAGAATAAATCTAGGCAAGCCCCGAAAGGCCGCTTCCGCTTCGCAAACCTAAGGAAATACGCTATACTCAAGAGGAGCAAAAGGAAAGTGACAATCATCATTGTCAAAGGCGGTGTATTCATGCATTTCCATTTACCCTCAAGCTTATTATCCACATCTCCAAGCAACTGGTTTATGAACTCCATCGCATTTTGGACCTTTTTACTGCTGGGCTGCATGTGCATCGGCGGCTATTTTATGTTCCGCAAATTCCTGAAGGTGCTGCCCAAGGCTGACGGCAAATCCAAGCTGGACTGGCAGAACTACTGGGTGGAACGCAGCCGTCCGCTGTGGAGCGACGAGATGAAGGCTTTTCTGGACCAGCTTGTACAGCCGGTGCCTAGCCCGTTCCGCGATATTGCCAAGCACTCTATCGCCGCTGAGATCGGCAAGCTGGCTGTAGAGAGTCATGCAACTGAGGTTACCCGTGACCACTGTATTCAAGGGTACATTATTGCTACGCCCCGGCGTGACAACAGGTTCCTGATCACCTTCCTGGAGAAGAACGGCATCGACTACGCGCCTTACAAGCATCTGGTCAAATAAAGCATATTAAGGAGCAAGCCCTATGAAATATATCATTTGCGGAGGCAGCGGATTCATCGGCAGCGAGCTTACCGGATATTGGCTGCAGAGCGGACATCAGATCATCAGTGTCGGGCGCAAGAACCCCGAGAACAAGCTGGAGCATCCGGGGCTTAGCTATCTCACCTGGGACAGCCTGGCAGCCAATCCTGAAGCGGCAGAAGGCGCAGATGCGCTGATTAATCTTGCCGGAGCTTCGCTTAGCCAGCGCTGGACCCCTAAGGGGAAGCAGGCTATTATGGAATCGCGTCTTGAAACCGTTACCGCTGCCGGGAAGCTGCTAAATTCACTCCAGCATAAGCCAAGCGTGATCGTCCAGTCCTCAGCCGTCGCCATTTATGGTACATCTGTGCAGGACACCTACACCGAAGCTTCCGAGACCCGGGTGATCGATTTCCCTTCCGAGGTGGTCAAGACCTGGGAGGAGGCTGCAGATGAGGCCTATGCCGGTATCCGTCTGGTCAAGCTGCGCACAGGGATTGTGCTTGGCAATGAGAGCGGTGCTTTTCCCAAAATGAAGCTGCCTTACTCGCTTGGCTTCGGCGGCAAAATCGGCACCGGCAAGCAGTGGATGTCCTGGATTCACCTTACAGACATTGTGCGCCTGATCGAATTCTGCATTCTTCAGCCTGAGATCGAAGGTCCCGTTAATGCCACGGCTCCACAGCCGGTCACCAATGAACAGTTCGGACGGATGATCGGCAAAGTCTACCATCGTCCGCATTGGTTCCCGATTCCGGCGTTTCTGCTAAAAACCGCTGTTGGCGAGCTGTCAGAGATTCTGCTGGAAGGCCAGCGTGTGCTTCCTTCCAAAGCAATTAACCACGGCTTCACCTTCAACTATCCCACGCTACAGCCTGCATTGGAACAACTGAAAAACCAGTAGGCTGTGCAAACGCATCATTCCATCCGTCCCATCTATCTCTGCTACGCTGTCCGAAAGGTGTAGGTACCCTTAACAATGGTGAACACGGTGCCTTCGGTCAGCGGGTATTCTTTGTAGGGAACCATAGCTTCGCCTGCAAGCAGCGTCCCGTTCCTGGAATCCAGATCCTTCAGAATGTATCCTCCTGAGGCTCTGGAGATTTCAGCATGAACCCGTGAAGCACCCTCCGATTTCTCAATGTACTGGGCCACTTCAGAGGAGCGTCCAATAATGAAGCTGGGCCGGTTCAGCTCAATTCTCTCAATAGCTCCAACGTCATCCGGGTCGCTTCTTTCCAGATAAGGTACTGTCCTTCCGGCCTGGGGAAGACTGCTGCCTGTAGCCTGAACGGGTTCCCGGGTCAGCAGCGCTGTAGGCATCGCCGCTTCCTTCTTCTGCGGACTGCTGGCGGCCATCCCCATCCCCGGCGGAGCCTGTTGTCTGCCAGCCGGTGTAGCTGTGAAGCCGTTGACTCCCACAGTTGCTTCTTGTTGCTGAGGAGTGTAGACCGGGGCAGGAGGACGATGCCGATCTACCGGATTTCTGCCGAAATCCCACTCCAGATCGCTTCTCAGCTTACGGTTCCGGACTGTACTGTTATAATCCTCTGCCCCCTCCTCCAGAGTGTCCATCTCTTCCTCAGCTTCGCCCCAAGCCAGCCTTCCACTCCATACCAGCCAGCACACAGCCGCAAGTATTAGAGTTCCCGCAGCACATACTGCCAGCCAAACTGTCCGGGGATCATTCAGATAGAGGAATTTCCATAGTAACGCATCACCTAATAATGCCCCCAGCAATATATATGTCCTGTAAGGACTCTGCTTGTCCTCAGCCTGAACAGGTCCAACTGTTGCATCCATTGCTGTCTGAACTCTTGATAATCCCTCCTTACGCTTCAGTTGCGGCATACCGCTCATCCAAGGCGTGGGATTAAGCATCGAACCGGATGGCTGCGCCTCCTTATCTCCATGTACACGGGAGAACGCTGCGGCCGCGGACCTCTCCCTTCCCGGTTCCTCCAGCCTGCGATCCGTAGGCTGCGCCCAGTCTATCCTCGTTCCTGGTACAGCGGCAGAAGTGCCTAGGCCAGCCATAGGACTTAGATGTGCAGGCTCCGCTCCTTCAGCATGGGCCTTATGGGGTGTAACCTCCGTCAGCATTTCTGCGAGCAGCTCCTTCAGCCCCGCCGGACTAAAAGCTTCTTCCCCGCAATATTGCAGCAGCCGCTGAATCCCGTCACCCGATAACTCCTGAATGGCTCCCATGAAGACCATGATCAGCGATTTCAAGGCTTCTCCCGGCTTCAATGCGGGCTCAGTGAGTTCCAGCGGAATATAGGTCAGGAAGACCTTGCCGCTGCTGAGCGTACCTTCGATAAAGATAAAGTCCTCATGGAGCGCATACTGCTCTGTACGCAGCATATACAGTTGCCCCTCCTCCATCCCGGCAGCGATCTGCAGCATCAGCCCGAAGAATTCCGTCATGCTCAGCTTCCCGCTCTTAAGCAGCGCTCCCAGCATTTTACGTCTTGCAACCGTGTATTCCAGGGTAACCTGCAGATCTATTTCTCTAAGCAGCAAGCGTAAATGATGCGGTATCCCGCTGGTCATCAGCATCCGGGCCTGCACCATATTCAGCTCTCCTGCGCTCAGCCCCCCGGATTTGCCCAGCAGCATCGTTATTCCGTCCTGCTGGATGAAATCCCGTTCCAGTCCTAACAAGTCTCTTCACCTCCTAAGCTTGTCAACGATAAGCTCCAAGTCAGAAATAAATATAAGCACAGATGAAGCCCGGAAACACGGCCAGCATAAAGGGAAACCGGAGTAACTCCCCCTCCCGGCCCTTGGCCAGACTCATATTGCGGAGCAGCAGGAACCCGGCTGTTCTGCTAATCATGCTGCGTAGCCTGCGTCCTGTCTCCCTCCTGTAGAGAATGAAGATCCAGCCTACGACTGCCCCCAAGAGCACCGAATAGACAATAACCTGAAGCGAGAAAAGCACTCCTGTCCAAGCGCCGATAGCCGCAAAGAGCTTCACATCGCCAGCCCCCACCGCCCCGATAAAATACATAATCAGCAGGAGCAGGAAGCCTGCTACGCTGCCGCAAAGTGAAAACAGCAGCCCCTGCCAGCCATTGATAATCAACTGCAGTAGCAGTCCGCCAATCAGCGCAGGCAGTGTAATCCAGTTAGGAATTCTCATCCAGCGTATATCTGTGAATAATGCTGCTGTTAGGAACGGCAGGCAGCCCCATAACGCCCATTCCGTCATCCGTGCTCCTCTTTTCTCTACTCTTTTATTTGTTCACCACTGTAAAAGTCGCCTGAAGCGTAGCTCCATCAGCCAGACTAACCACGAAGGGCCAGGTACCCGGCGTAGTATTCACGCCGATCTTCCATTCCCATTCGATGTACCCGTGTTCATCTGCCTGCTTCCAGCCCAGATACTTGGCGGTACTCTGACCACTCTTGTAAAAGATCGACAGATTGGCCGATGCCCCGGGAGGCACCTTCACCTTGATAATGCCCTGGTGATTCGCTACTCCCGGATTCGGCTTCTCCAGGATCATAATGGTTCCGGTCTCCTCAGCAGGTTCAGCCGGATTTCCTTCCCCGGTTGAATCGGTGTTGCCGACCCATAAGCGTTCAACTGCGCTGGCCTCCAGCACGATTTTTTCATTCAGGAACGGGACTCGCATTGGCAGCTCATAGCTGACTACCATGCCGAAATATGGATGCGTCCCTTGCCTCAGATCGGGTACAGTGACATTGGATACATGAATTCTGCTATATTCAAGCCAGTCCGATGATAGATATGGCCGGAGCATCGGCTTAAGCACCAAATCCAGCGCAGCCTCGGATGCTCCCGCCTGCACCTTCTGCAGCGGCCCTTCTCCCTCCCGGATCACAGCCTTGACCCAGGATTCCATCGGCTGCGGAAGCTTCTCCACGTAGTCCTCACTCCACTCCGTTATCGACAGCCGCGGTATGCTCCAGATGCTGGAGGAGTCCGCATCATCTGAGTGCTCAGCCTCACCTGCTTCTCCGGCTTCCTCTCCACCTCCCCCCTCCTGCTGCTGCATGGCCAGAGCTGCCGGATACATATGGGTTGAGATTATTTTGACAGTGTCAGAAGCCGTACTCTGCAGCGCTGTTGAATACAAGGTCATTTGGATGATGAAGATGAGGAACAGGACAAATAGCAGGAACACAGGCAGAATCAATGCCGCCTCCACAACCATGCTGCCTTCATCCTTAGGGTCCGGCGATTTCCTCCGCCACCGCTTCATTCTACCCTCCCCCTTAGTAAGAAAAGTCAGCCACTGCTTGTCTGAAATAAACTTTGCCCCGCACATCCCCTGGCAGTCCGGCACTGTAATTCACCAGCTTCACTACACCCGGCAAAAACCAAAGCTGCATCCCCATCGTGATCCGCGCGGAGGCATATGTATATTTCTCTACCGGATTGATACCGGTATTCAGGCGGATCAGCGCAAGCATCCGGGACAACTGTTCTTCCCCTCCCCCATGCAACAGGAGGAACAGCCGAAGATAGTCACGATAGCTTAGCTGTGCGGTCATGTATTTGGATAAGGGAATCTCCCCCTTGGTGCAGAGCTGTATCATATCCTGGATAGCCTGCTCAATACCGTAGAGCAGTGCAGCAGCCAGGACGACAAGCGGATTTCCCATACCAGATTTCTCAATCAGGCCTTCCATCGTCCGCACAGCCAGCCGCAGAGCAAAGATCTCGCCATAAGCGGCTGCCACATTGCCTGCAGGATTATAGAATCCGTACAAAATATATTCCAGCTCTTGCGCCTGCGGCTTCAGCTGTTCTCCCAGCTGCTCACCGAATCCTTCAGCAGACCCGGAGGCCAGTGAGGTTAGCGCAGACAGATCGAAATGCCGGAAATACATCGCAGAGTACTCCGTCTGGTACAGCCGGTCTCTGGCTCCTGCCAACACACTGCCCATAGCAGCATATATCCCATCCATATCTTTCATAGACGACTTGCCCGCAGCGTATTGATCGCCAGTATTCACAGCAGCCCCCGGCTCCTGTTCAAGACCTTCGTTAAAGGCCACATTCTGCTGGTAGTATTGACGCAGACTACCATACTGCTCCATCGCTTCATGTGCGCTGCTTCCCAGCGCGCGGATCTGATCCAGCAGCTTCATCGCATCTCCAAGCTTCTTCTTCGCCTGCCCTTCTATCTGCTTGCGCTGGCTGTCATCAGTGCGGCGGCTCTCAATCTGTTCCGCTTCCTGTGTTATAACAGTACCGTGTTGCCCGTAGCTGCTTATATAGCCGTGCACTGCCCGGGAAGCATTAAGAACCCCTGCGCTCATAAGAGAATAGTCGGCATACAGCCCGGATGCTGTACTTAATATAGACGGCAAGCCGGAGACCAGCGGCTCCAAGGGAAGCGCGGTACTTCGCTGTATCCCGATGTTATTCCCCAGCCCGCTAAGCTCAGCCGGAGGAAGGATAAGTCCCTCCACCTGTGCTCTCAGCTTCTTAAGAGGCTCTGAGCTAAGCTCTCCGGCCGTGTCCGGAATGTCCCAGTTATGGGCAGGATCATCCCCCGCAGTGCTGGCATCCGCCTCCGCCTGATCAATGACACTCTTCATCTGAAGGTTCAGCGCATTCACCTGCTCAAGTGCAGCCTCTGCTTCATCCAGCAGACGGCCGTTTCTCTCCTGGAAGTCAGCCAGAACTACTGGTATCTTGCCTGTTATTTCACCAATCTGAACCTGATACTGTGATAGCACTGCCGTGTACTTTGGCCACGTCTTGGGGGGACGGTAATAATCGTCATAATACTTGTTCACATAATCCCCGTACATCGCCGGGATATCGGAGCTTGCGGCCAAGGTTGCGAGCGAACGCGCCGGAATACTGTCACCCGGAGGATTCATCAGCAGCTTCTGCAGGTTCTGTGCACTGTCAGCAGCTTCCTTGCGCTTCTTCAGCATGAGATCCAGAGCTTCCTCACGTTGATCATATAAGGGTTGCAAGTCACCCAGTATCTCTGTTGTCCGTGAAGCCTCAGTCATCGCCGCCGATAATGGCTTAAGCTTGCCCGCCAGCTCCAAGGCGAAATCAACCGGCGCTTTGTACTTCATCTCTTCTATAATCTGCCGCCGGAAGACCTCATAGGTGCCCAGCGGGTGGCTCCAGTCCAGCGAAGAGGAATCCACCATCACGGGCAGCAGGTTAAAGGCATCCCCCCGTCCGCTCTCGTACAGATTGTCGTTAAGCACCTTCGATAGCAGCTGATTGCCGTCCCCGCCGCCGAAGGCGAATAAGCCGTAGTTCTCGCGCAGCTCAATGTCATATGCCGACATTACAGAGCGTATAGCGGCTCTCGCCAGACGTTCCTCCTGCACATTCACCGCCGCAATCCGTGCGTAATCGATCAGCACAGCATTAAACAGAAATACAAACGCCACCACCATAATAAGAAAGACCGATACCGAACCTTCCACTGAGCAAAGACATCTGACAATATATCCAGGTAACCATTTGCCTATGCCTTGGGATGTACTACTGCTAATAGGATCACCGCCGTAATCCAAGCAGCGGCTCCGGCCAGGCGATTTGCTTAAGCACCTGCTGTGACTGAAAATACGCATCCGAACTTCCCCTTAACCTTATTCTTGAGCAGCCCGGCCCAAGCTGCTCCATCACCAGTCATCCTTAATGCAGTTTATCAAGCATCTGGGCTGCATGCTTTTTCTCCATGCCGATGCCCTCCTTACCGGCGGAGGAATCCTGTTTGAACTTCGATCCGTAGTAACGCATGAGATCCACCGTTCTTATGAATTCAACAGGCTCCGTAACGTAGGAGCGGGCATACACCTCAGGTGCGGCTCTATCGGCCAGCAGATTATCCAGAACAGGCAGATGTAGCACCTTCTTCAGCTCCGTACTGATTCTGCGGCCAGTCAATCCGTAGACATAACTCATTTCTCCCTGTAATCCGGCAGGCACCATCTGTGATGCCCGGCGCAGCTTCACTACCGGCAGGGGCCCTCCTTCTTCAGCATTACCAGGCAGCGTAATGGCCGTACTGCCATTCTCTGCTCCTGAACCGAATAGCGAAGCCAATAGTCCATCCTCACCGATTCTCCAGTACAGCGGATCAACATTTCCAGTCTGGAATTCTCCGCTTACCGCCCGGTTACTATTCTCCCAGTTATAAGCAGCCCGCTCCGCAGTAGCTGAGGCAATCTGCAGCAGCATCGACTTCTGATAGGTATATAAGGAGAAGAATAGCAGCACCATCGTAATCCCCATAACAATCGGCAGCAGAAGCGAAGCCTCGATAGTGAAGCTCCCCTCATCCTCCCGCAGCGGAATCACTCAAAGACTTCCTGGCTCTTATCTCCGGCAGTGCCGATCAGATCCTTAACCACCTTCACAATCTCCTCACGGAATACCAGAACGACCGCAATCAGGACAGCAATGATCAGGATCATCTCCAGTGTTCCCAGCCCCTCTTCATCTCTCCAAAAACTTCTTGCTCCTTCTGCCATCTGTGTTAACATACACCTCTACCTCCTACATTTTTAACATCATAATCGCCGGTGTTCCCACCAGCACAATCACAATCAAGAAGATAACCACCATCGGAAAAACCAGCTTCGACGATGCCTGTTCGCCGCGTGTGCGGCTGATCGCCTTGCGCTTCTCCCAGAGCATCCGTGACAGATCCCGCAGTGACAGAACAAAGTCGGCCCCGCCTCTGCGGTAATTAAGCAGCACTGTAGTTGTGAAGATGGAGACCTCCTGTACAGCACAGCGCTTACTGAAGTTCTCGAACGCCTGCTGGAAGGAGTAACCGCCGTCCCATTCAGCTGTCATCTTCATTAATTCAGCGTAGAGCGGATGAGCGCTATCCCCATGACGGCTGTTCACACAGCGTACAATCGCCCGCTGAACGGTCTCACCTGCGCCGACCAGCAGAACAATACTGTTCAGCAGCTCAGGAAGCTCCAGCATAATATTCTGCTCCCGTACACGTACCTTTTTGTGCAGATCGCTAACCATCGCCACCGGGAGTGCAACTGCCAAGAGCCCTCCGAGGATGATTCCCGCCTGCTCTCCCGTAAAGCTTGTCAGCGCACTTCCGCCTGCTGCAAGCAGCCAGCTGTAGCTAAGCATCTCCCCTATGAACAGCAAGGTACGTTCTGCACTGTAGCGCATACCATAGATCCGCTGCAGCGAACGTTGTATCCTGAACATTACGGACGGGAGATAACTGGCGATTCTTCCCTTCTCTACTAGCAACAATAGAGGCTCACCCAGCCGCCGCAGCCGCAGGCCTTCCATAGGCAGCTCCCGCAGAGCAGCATAACGGCTGCCGCATCTCAACCTCAGAATGAGCCAGCCTGCTGCGAGCAGAAGCAGAATCGCACCGCAGATCAAAGACATCCCCTTCACTCACCCTCCCTCACAGCGGAATATCCATGATCTTATTGGTCCAGAGGTAACAGAGGAACAGTGCAATCAGCGCCAGTGTAGACACGGCTATTCCTGCACCTGTGTACATTGGCTGCATGTAGTCTCCGGCGCTCAGACTCATGAACATCACCATCATCAGTGGAGAGACGAGCAGCGCCTTCGCCTCGAATTTCTTCTGGGCGATACTGACTGCGATATCCTGCTGGATATCCAGCTTCTCGCCGATGATCGATGAGGTGCGGCGTACGATCTCAACCAGATCCCCGCCCGTACGCTTGCAGACCATGAATACATCTGCGAAGCGCTCCACATCCTCCATTCCTGCTCTTTTGCTGAATTCGTACAGCGCATCTTCAATCGGCTCCCCGTTCTCCATCCGGGCACAGATGATATTCAGCTCGGAGATCATGTCACTTGCGCCCTCCGGGTCAAGCATCCGCAGATCCTGCACGGCTTCACGGAAAGCATTCTCCACCGAACGTCCGGCAGAGAGCGACGAAGAGAGTGAGAACAGCATCTGCTTGAATTGCAGATTCAGCGCAGCCCGGCGGCGCTGCAGCAGATATTCGCGCAGAAGCCGCGGCCCATAGGCGCTTCCGGGGACAAGCAGTGCCGCCAGGAGCAGCCGGTGATAGAACAAGTAACCAATACCGAACAACAGAGCTCCGGCACCCAGAATGACCAGCATTCTTTGCAGGGAGGTCAACTCGTATACGGTATAATCCGGCAACAGTATCTGCTCTCCCCCTTGAGATCCGCTAACCGGCAGTACGGGCAGTGTACTCTTCATGAACCCTTTGTTCTGCCTTACAGGGGGATGCCGGTCTCTCTTCTTCATGACGTTCAAGGTACATTCTCCTCCTCAGCAGAGCTTCTACTCTCATACTGCTTGAGCGGATAATCAAGGATTCCGGCCATCCGCAGCTTGTCTGTATGCAGAAGAGGGTTGCCGCACACCTCAAGCCTCCCCTGCACCCGGCCATCCTGTTCACCTGATTCCCGAAATTCATATAGAGGATTCAGGATGACTTCACCGCTGCGGATACCAGCAACTTCACTGATCTCCATCACCCGGCGTGAACGGTCACGCAGCCGCGACAGATGCACGAATATATTGATCGCTGAGCTAATCTGCTGACGGACTACGGTTACCGGCAGATCAGCAGCGCTGAGCACCATGGTCTCCAGGCGGCTGAGCATATCCAGCGCACTGTTCGAATGCCCCGTTGACAAGCTCCCGTCATGGCCGGTGTTCATCGCCTGCAGCATATCCAGACATTCAGCGCCCCGCACCTCGCCGACGACAATACGGTTAGGCCGCATCCGCAGCGAAGTGCGGATCAGATCACGGATCGTGATCTCGCCCCGCCCCTCTGTGTTAGCATTCCGGGTCTCCAGGGAGACCAGATTCGGAACCGTAACGATCTGCAGCTCTGCCGAATCCTCCACCGTAATGACACGCTCCTGCGGCGGGATGAACTGCGACAGGGCATTCAGGAAGGTTGTTTTGCCCGAGCCAGTACCGCCGCTGATAAAAATATTGTATTTGGCAGCAACCAGAATCCGCAGCAGCTCAGCCGCTTCCTCCGAGAGCGCTTCACGCCTCACCAGCTCCTCCATCGTCATCGGGGTCTCCGGGAATTTGCGGATGGTCATAGCCGGACCCTTCAGCGCGGCAGGCGGCAGTACGATATTGACACGCGAGCCATCCTGGAGCCGTGCATCC
This sequence comes from Paenibacillus sp. FSL R7-0333, assembly GCF_038000365.1. Lineage (NCBI taxonomy): Bacteria > Bacillati > Bacillota > Bacilli > Caryophanales > Paenibacillaceae > Paenibacillus > Paenibacillus sp. FSL R7-0333. Next base: position 1,133,377 of record NZ_JBBOBZ010000001.1, on the reverse strand, counting down.
ACAATCGGCGACGATTCATTAACCACACGGTTGACGCCGGAGACAATAATCTGAATGATATCCTCCAGCCTACTCCCCGATTCAAAAGCCAGCGGCAGCCTGCGGATCATCCCCTCTTCCTCGATAAAAATCTCCTCATGGCTGTTGATCATAATCTCGGTGATCGCCGGATTATCCACCAGCGGCTGGAGAATATCCAGCCCCCGGAAGGAATCGAACAGCTTCTTCACCAGCTCGTGCTTCTCCTGAGCAGTCAGGAGGCGTAATTGTTCCCGCTCCAGAATGATCCGTTCGATATAAGCAGCCAGCTCATCATTCCCGATGACCGAGGTCACATCCAGCCCTGCCCGGATGTCGCTGCGCAGGGCGCGGAACATCTCTTCATTCATACTGGAATCCCGGTGAACACCCCAGGCAATGCAGGCTCTACTATAGCTCTGGAGAGCTGCTGTATACCGTCAATGAATTGGGGAGAGCTTAGACAGAGTTCTCCATAATGCTGTAACCCCCAGGATGGAATATACGGAAGTACAGCATCCAGCCTGAGTGTTGAGGATAGCGGCCCTTCATTCTTCGCTCCGGTCCAGCCGTTCATGACGAATCGGCTCCTGTTCACCAGCTCCGGCTGCATGCCGGAGTGCGGACTTGCAATATAATCCAGCCAGCTTTCGGTCTTGCGGATACCGGCCTGTTCATTCTTCAGCACCCACAGCAGAATGCCACACCTGTTCAGAACAGCCTGGGCCCGTTCTTCCTCAATAGCGCCGGTGTCTACAATAACCACATCATAGCTTCCGGCTCCGGCCAGCCCCTCCAGTAGATCCAGCGTGTCCTGCCGGGACATCTGGAGCATCTCCTTGAAATTCTCCACAGGCCGGAAGGCATCACACCGCAGACTGTCATGTCTGAACGCATAATCAGTCCATTTCGGCTGCCCTCTCCCCCTCTTATTCTCTGGCCCTCCGGCCTTAAGCTCATACAAGAGCCGCTCAAGACCGGGAACATGACTCCCCGGCATACGCAGGATGAAGCCGCTGCTGTCCACACTCTCCAGGTTCAGATAGAACACGGACAGGCCCACCGCTCCAAGCTGCTTCGCCATGTTCAACGCTACCGTGGTTTTGCCGCTGCCGCCGCTGGCCGAGACGATCCCGAGCAGCAGCGTTGCTTCCTTAGGCAGAGCTGCTGTCCGTACCCGCTTCAGATCACTCAGCTGGAGAATCGCTTCCAGCAGCGATGGCAGTGCCTGATACTTGGCAATATGCCTTCCCCCAGCCAGGTCCCGGCCATTCGGCAATTCTCCGCCTTCACTTAAGACAGCCCAGGGAACCGTACTTCTCCCTTCCACCAGCCAAGCTTCAATGAAGGACGGGTCACCGGCAACCGCATCCGGCAGCTCGTCACCTGTCATAAATTCCATAAAAGCGTCCAGTCTGCTGAAAGCCGTAATCCGCAGCATCTCCCCATATTCGCTATGATGCAGGTAATGAAGCAGCGGTTCAATATACTGGCTCTCCCGGACTGCAAGCACGATTCTTGCCGTCATGAACTTCTCCTCCTCTCTTGAATACATGGGAAAAAGAACAGCAAAAAAGCACCGCCAATAACCGTGAATACGGTCATTGAACGGTGCTTCCGTTACTGTTCCTGTAATTTACTGCTATAGTAGCATATATACAAGAGGTCGGCAATATCTTTTTCACCACTATTTGAGAGAATTCCTCAGAATCCCCCTTCACTCTACAGAAATCTGCGCTTCATATCCGGTGTCGGCAGCAGACACTGCTCATCCCGGCCGAACCAGCGGTAGCGGTTCCTGGCCACAATCCTGTACATAGCATTACGCAGCGGTCCCGGAATCAGGATGAACACATAGGCGGCGGGCCACGGGAACCGGAGTCTGCGGGCAATCCGCAGCACTGCTGCCGATTTTGTATAATACTTGCCGTCCTCGATCAGCACCACAGTATCTAATTGATGCTCGGGCAGACCGCCTGTCTTAAGCAGTTCCCGGGCCGCTTCACTCTGCAAGGAGGCGAATTTGAAGTGCGCCTTGGGATCACGCGGAATAATGAACCGGACGACTCCCTGGCACAGATGACACACCCCATCGATCAGCACAATAGCTTCGCCCTGCAATTCCTTCCGCTCTTCAGCCACATCGCCGCCCCCTTCCGCTTAAGCATAGTGTAACATTCATATCCCCTTTTGAAAAAAAAGCAAAAAACGCGGGATAGCTCCCGCGCCTACAACGTCCGTTCGTCTAATTATTCAGCAATTGCTTTGTTAATCCATTCGTCCCCGGTCATTTGCTCTTCGAAATCAGCAGTGAAGGATTCCATGCATTTGCAGATGAAATCTTTGCGGCATACCGGACAAGGAGTCTTGAGCAGGCGGCTGATGTTCGTCATTTTCCATTCCGGAAACCGGTTGTAGAACGCGCGGCACTCCGTTCCGTCAGCAAGCTTGATAATGAACTCGTACAATCCTTCCTTATCATTGCTGCTGGCTTTGGTCACATTCGTAATACTCGGTTTGTAAGACATCTTCATCACCCATTATTTAAATTTTTGGTAGTTAATAGCACGCGCGACATTAACAGATACTTAGACATATTAAAGAATTTCCGGGGTGATGTCAACCAAAGTACAGGCTCCTGCAAGCTATTTACCACACTTCCGGCCTTCTCAGACTCTATTTAGCCATTATTCCCAGCTTTGTCCATTCCTACCCGTGGTTCTGCGGCTCTACATAACGCAAGACCAGACATTGACTGTCTGGTCTTACGAATAAGCATGCTATTCAATTGAACATTGCTATCTATCTCTACAGAACGTTCAGTTCAACCTCGATATTTCCGCGGGTCGCCTTGGAGTACGGGCAGAAATCATGGGCTTTCTTAGCCAGATCCTCTGCCACAGAGCGCTCAATACCCGGCAGCTTCACATCCAGCTTCACGGCCAGCTTGAAGCCTCCGTCGCTCTCGTCCTTGCCGATCAGCACATTCGAGGTAATCTCGACATCCTGCAGTTTTACGCCTTCTTTACGGGCAATATTAGCAAGGGCACTCTCATAGCACGCACCATAACCTGCCGCGAACAGTTGCTCCGGATTTGTACCTGCACCACCAGGACCTCCAAGCTCCTTCGGAATTTTGAGATCATGCTTCAGCGCTCCGTCGGACGATTCCACCGAACCTTCACGGCCTCCGCGAACCTTGGCTGTAGCAGTATATAGGGGTTTCAGTTTCACTGTACTCATCTTTAATCTTCTCCTTTTTTAACACAAATTTTGTAAGAACACTTATCCTTAACTTAAACAACCTCACATTTTTGAAACGACCAGGCACATTATTACCTTTTAAAACTTGCTTCCGGCGGTGAATAGTGTACAATTAAATTGTGATAAATCAATGTTCGGGAGGAATCATTCATGAATGTCCATGATTTTGAAGCCAACACCCTGCGGGGCCAGGAAGAATCACTCTCCAAGTACAAAGGCAAGGTTCTGCTCGTCGTGAATACAGCCAGCAAGTGCGGACTCACCCCGCAATATAAGGGTCTCCAGGAAGTGTACGATAAATTCAAAGACCGCGGTTTTGAGATTCTGGGCTTCCCCAGCAATCAGTTTGCCGGACAGGAGCCGGGTGAGAGCGAGGATATTGCCGAGTTCTGCGAGATCAATTACGGTGTATCCTTCCCCATGTATGAGAAAATTAATGTCAACGGCAGCGAAGCCCATCCTTTATTCAAATATCTGTCCAAAGAGGCACCGGGAGTGCTCGGCTCGAAGAGCATCAAATGGAACTTCACCAAGTTCCTGGTGGACCAGGAAGGCCGTGTACTGAAGCGGTTCTCCCCGCAGACTACACCGGATCAGATCGAAGAGGATATCGAGAAGCTGCTGCGCTAGAGCATCCTAATTCGACTATATGCTGCAATATACAAACACCCTTTTGGCCAGAATGCACGACGGTTCAAAAGGGTGTTTTCTTCATAAACTCGCTGGTGAACTGTCTGTAATCAGCCCCGGTAGCAAGCCTTGCATCATCTAGCCAGGCGTAACCGCATATGGTCACGTACATCCTTCCATGAAATCAGCCGGATATCTTCATCCTCTAACAACTTCCGGAACTCCCTGTCGATACACATATGATATTCCATTTCTCTTTTAGCAGAGGAAGGCGTTAGGCAGCGCATTTCGGCAGTGTCCCGGGAAGGGTGGATGACCAGTTCCGTTATTCCACCACTCATTTCTTGAATGGCCTTTACTATTTCACGCTTTACATCTGCGTATTTTTCACCATCGTTTTGTTCATAAGGCAGAATTAATAAATCATCTATTAAAGGAATTCCCCGCCGGTCCGCCGAGGCAATCCTCGACCGGAACAACTCACGCATATACGGGGATAAAAAAGGCTGGTCCACAATCTTCCGGGGTAATTTGAACGGGAGTTGGTATTCCTCACAGAGATCAAAGGCCAGCTCCAAAAAGTCCCTTCCCCCCGCAAGTCCCAATAGACTGCCCTCATGACTATCCAGATGGGTCGGATCAATTCCTAACCTTATAGCAGCTTCAATCTGATTACGACATTCTGTCCTGACCGCTTCTACAGAAGCATACAGTTCCACTTCTGCCGGTGTTCCCCAGAAATATCCTTCCGCCGTAATCAGTGACTCAACACCCGCCCCTCCCGTTACCGGCTTCCATTTATACTGCAGGAAACTGGAAGTAAGCGTAAGATGCACACCGATATTGGCTTCATGATTATGTACCGCATAATCAGCGGCTTGCTTCAACCAGGGACCTGGAATCATAATCATGGATGAAGTAATCGCCTGATCCCTCCATAACTCCATAATCGCCGCATTCATAGAATGACACATACCGAAATCATCCGCAGTAATAATCAGGCAGCGCTCGTTCAGAGGCCATTCCCCCTAAATTCCCCATTCTGTTCTACACACATATCCTCAACCCCTTTACGTGTACTTCTGCACTTACTTACAGCTCAAAACACAAACAAACAACAAAAAACCTGAAGTCCCTTAAATCAAGGAATTCCAGGTTTCTGCTGTACATTGAATGCGGTAGAGAGGACTCGAACCTCCACGGGTATACACCCACTACCCCCTCAAGATAGCGTGTCTGCCATTCCACCACTACCGCGCGGTGTGTCTAACGTTGAAGCATTGTTTGAGGCCAACATTCAATATTATAAATCGGTTGCGCTCAAAAGTAAAGATACCCGCTTAAGAATTTTCGCCTTTCGTATCCTGATCCTTCCGGTACTTGGTGAAGGCCAGATATTCCTTAATAAAGTTCTTTTCCTCCGGCAGCAATTCCTCGGTTTGGCAATTCAATTGCCGCATTTGGCCAAAAAAATAATCCTCGCCGCTTTCCTGAATCGTTTGGGGCTGTTTGCCCAGGATCAGCCAATCTAAGCTCACATGAAAAAATGCAGCAATCTCAATCAGCTTATGTGTACCAGGCGTAGATTTGCCACGCTTCCAGTCTCCCATATTGCCGGTGCTGATTCCGAGCTGTGCACAGAAGGATTTCTTCGTAATTCCTTGCCGTTTAATCAATAGTTCAATACGTTCATAGATGGATTGCATCAGTCAACTGCCTCCCCAAAAAATATAATACGTAAAAACGTTATTTTTTATTGAAAAATGACGTAAAAAAGTATATAATTAACTATTATTATATCTTTACCTATTTTATATCATACCGGCTGGATAGTCGATACGAGGTGAGCAATCTGAACAGCAAACGCCCTATTACTGCCTACGGCTGGGCCATTAAGCAGCGTCTGGCAGAACTGCACTTGGATCAGAAGAAATTCTGTGAATTACATGACATCCCACCCTATCGGCTGTCCAACCTGATTCACGGCACGCGCAAGGCAGACAGATACCGCCGTCAAGTCGCTGAATTGTTGAATCTGCCGCCATCTTAGTTCCAGTTGGAGCAGCAGTTCTCCATGTGTGGACCGACCGGCATTATTCTTCTTGTAGCTACTGTTATTCTACCTTATCTTGGCAAAATCCTTCTTTTCCCGCGCACTCTATTCATACACAAAAAAACCTCTCCGGTGAAATGGCTGAGCGTACTCCATTTCACCACAAGAGAGGTTTCTTTCCTGTTTTTTCCGGTTTCTTACCTAATTTAGTGAGTTAGCCTTTGACCGCTCCGCCGGTAAGTCCTCTGACCAGGGTCTTGGAGCCGAACAGGAAGAGAATAATCAGCGGCAGTGTACCGAGGGTAAGCCCCAGAATACTCGCCGAATAATCCGTACGGAACACAGTGGACAGATTGGCAATGCCCAGCGGCAGCGTGTACAGCTCGGGCTTGTTGATCGTGACCAGCGGCAGCAGATAGCCGTTCCAGGACCCGAGGAAGGAGATCAGCCCCAGGGTGCTGATGGCCGGCATGAGGAACGGAACAACAATTCTTGTAAGAATAGCCGGTTCCGAGCAGCCGTCGATCCGCGCGCTCTCAATAACCTCTGTCGGGACGGAGGAGCGAATGAACTGGGTCATGAAGAATACGCCGAAGGCATTATTCAGTCCGGCCAGAATGAGCGGCGCATGGGTGTTGTTCAGGTGGAACCACTTCATCTCCATGACATAAGCAATCAGGCCCAGGTGTCCCGGAATCATCATCGTCAGCAGAATGAAGCCGTACAACGCATTTTTACCCTTGAATTCATATTTGGCAAAAGCAAACCCGGTAATCGAGGCCACCCCAACTGTCACCAGGGTGAACAACACGGCAACATAGAAGCTGTTCCAATAATTCCGCAGGAAGCTGGCGGACATGATCGTCTGCAGATTCTCCAGCAGATAGCCGCTGGGCAGAATCGGAAGCTGCTTGAACAGGTCCTCGGAATAGTAGGTTCCCATCACAATCATCATATAGAACGGGAACAGGAACGCGATAGCGATCAGGCTAAGCAGCAATACGGTAAAGAATTTCTTCGCTCTCATTTGTCGTCACCGCCCCTGTTGATCCATTTCATGCCAACTACTGAGAACAAGGCGATGAACAGGAAGGTGCCGTAAGCAATCGCTGCCCCTTTGCCGTACTTGAACGCACTGCCGTTGAAGGAAGCATCGAACATGTACCAGATCGGTGTGAAGGTGGAACCGTCTGGCCCCCCTACCATACTGGAGCCGGAAGCCCAGCCGCTGAACAGCAGCATCGGTTCTTCGACAAGCTGCAAGCCGCTGATAATAGAAGTAATAATCAGGAACAGGTTGATCGGCTTCAGCAGCGGAATCGTAATGCGCGTGAACACATCTTTGGAGGAGGCTCCGTCAATGACTGCGGCCTCGTAGATAGAAGTATCAATACTGGCCATCCCCGCCGTGTAGAACATGACGAAATACCCAAGATTTTTCCAGAAGACCATCAGGATGACTACCCAGCGGGAGGAGCTTGCGGAGCCCAGCCAATTAATCTTCTCCTGAATGATGCCCAGCTCCATCAGCATATTATTGAAGAACCCGCCCTGCCAGTCGAACAACAGGGAGAAAATAATCCCGACAGCGACCGGAGTCGTCATATAGGCACTGAATACGCTGAGCCGGAACAAGGTTTTGCGGCGGATCAGCTTGCTTTCGATAAGGCTGGCTACCAGCATTCCCATAAGGACAAGGGCCGGAAGGTATACCGCCATGAAGATCATGACATTGAGCAGGGATTTCCAGAAGAAGGCATCATGGAAAAATAACTGCGTGTAATTGCTGAATCCGATGAAATTCCGGTTGCCGTACAAATCCCAGTCGGTAAGACTGATATATAGAGTGAAGAGAATTGGGAACAAGCTCAGTACGGCGTAGGATAAGAAATAAGGCGTGATGAACAGGTACGGCCATTTATTTTTGCTGCTGATTCCCTTCGTTTTCATAATTCTTCACTTCCTATCCGTTAAAACGGCAGCCTGTTCTTTCGAGCGGGCCGCCGCTTTTTATATAGTATATGGTCTATTCAAATGTCAGCTCAGGGTGGTTCTTCTTCAGCTGCTCTTCCCACTTATCCAGGGCCTGCTTGGCATCGAAGCTGTTATCCTGCGCCATAACCTGCAGCACCAGCTCAGAGGAGCTATAGATATCCTGGTCGTATTTGGTCACCGCTTTGGACTTCATGTTCGGGAACACCTTCTCTACCCAGAACTTGCCGAGATCCTGTCCGCCGAAATATTCATCTGCCCCGGAAGACAGCTTGGAGGTATCCTTGAAGAAGGATTTCAGCGGCAAAATGTAATCGGAGACGGCGAAGTTGGCTTCAGCGCCTTCGTCCGTGCCTAACAGCCAGTTGAGATACGCCCAGGCCGCATCTTTATTCTTGCTGTCCTTCCAAATGCCGATAGTAGTACCGCCGTATGGATATCCGCCTTCCGGAGGCACCATCAGACCCCAGCGGCCATTACTGGCCTTGTCGTTAGGCTTGATTACGAATTCTGGCGACCAGTTCGCCGACGGATAAAAGATTACGTTGTCCTGCGAATACGAAGCATTCCAGGTGGGTGACCACATTGCCAGCTTGCCCTCTGCGTTATTGTCGCGGATGGACTGCAGCTGAGTGAAGATCCTAAGCAGCTCTTGAGTATTCACCTTGGTTCCGTCCACAACTGCGGTTGTACCCTGGTTGGAGAGGATGGTATACGCATCCATCAGGCTTCCCAGCATGAATGTCTTACCGCCGCTCTTCTCATAGACTTCTTTGCCCTTGGCAATGAAGGTATCCCAATCAGGGAACATTGCAGTCAATGCATCAGGATCATCTGTCCCGAAGTATTCTTTAGCCAGATCACGCTTGTAAGCCAGTGCTCCAGGCGAGCCGGATTGCTCCAGACCGACAAGCTCTCCCTTGCTGTTCGTCAGCAGCGGAAGCTCGAAGTCGAGCAGATTGGAGGTATCGAAATTGTAGGGCTCTTCGGACAAGCTTTGCAGTACGTTAAGCTCATAGAGAGCGCCGCGGAAGGCCGCTTCTCCCCAGATAATATCCGGCAGCCCCGAGCCGGCAGCGATGGAGGTCTGGATTTTTTTCAGATAATCCCCCGCCGAGACTTCGACGAATTCCAGCTTGATATTCGGGAACTTCTCGTTGAACTTCGCTCCGGTACCCTCGAACCAGGCTTTGTCCCAGCCCCACACGGTTAATTTACCGGAAGCGGTTGCAGGGTCACTTGGGGTATTCGCAGGGTTTGTGCTGCTGGAGTCTCCCGAAGTGTTGTTGCTTCCATTGCCGCAGCCGGCCAGCACCAAGGTGAAGCATAACGTTAAGACAAGCGCTATAGCCGATGCTTTTTTACTGAATAGATTGTGCAAATTAAGATCCCCCTTGCATCTGTTGTGACAGCGGGCGGTTCCTGTAATGTCTTCCGTCCGTCTGTATAGTAGAACTATAAGCTTGAAGGGATCACCCAACAATTAGACGATCTGATGATTTTGTATAAATAATGATAGTGCTTTTCACTCGGACGGTTGCTGCCGGACGGGCAGGAGAACAGACACCTTGGTGCCACCCTGCTCACTTGACCGGATGACGAGGCGGCCTTCCTGCCCGTACAAATACTCGATTCGTTCCCGGATATTCCATAATCCAATCTGCTTCATAGCCCCTGAAGGGAGGCGTGCGGGCGGCAGGGTTCCCTTCATAATAGACCGGGCCTTCTCCTGGCTCATGCCGCAGCCGTCATCTCTGACCGAGACCAGCAGCCTTCCGCTGCGCTTGCGGATAATGATCTCTATATGGCCTACAGTCTCTTTCTCTGAGAATCCATGAAAAATAGCATTTTCCACCAGCGGCTGGATCAGGCTTTTCGGAATATAGTCACCCTTCGCTTCCTCTTCTACGCTCCAGACTACCTCAAACCGGTCTGCATACCGGTACTTCTGAATCGTTACGAAGTGATTGATAATGCTCATCTCCTGCTCCACCGTGATATACAGACTGGTATCACCGATATTGACAGCATCATGCAGAATGCCAATGAAGGATTCAACCATTTCTTCAATAGCCGGGTAATTCTTTTTGCGGGCCAGATACACAACCGTATTTAGAGTATTGTAGATAAAATGGGGATTGATCTGGGCGAATAACAGCTCTGCCGTCATTTTACGTTTCCAGCGCTCCTGTTCCACCCTTTCGCTCATCTGCTGCTCAATATCACCAAGCATCGTCTCAAACCCATTCTTCAGCACAGACAGCTCATCATTGCTGCGGAACGAGAGCTGAACATTATAGTTGCCCATAGACACCTGCTTCATCGCTTTGGTCATCTGCAGGATCGGCCGGATAATATTTGAGATGATGGGAAGGAACAACAGGAAGCAGAGCACCAGACACAAGGCGAGGAAGATCGCCCAGTAGCGGACAATATAACCCACCCATTCATAGAACCGTTCATTGGAGGTAAACGTGGAGACGGACCAGTCCGATTTCTCAAAAGCGCTGGCCAAATAATAACCCTTCTCATGCTTAACAACTTGAATGTCCGGGCTGTCTGCGCTCAGCGTGGGGGCAGGCAGCTCTGTAGCGGTGCCTTGCTGATAGAGCAATGATTGACCCGGGCCGATCCAGGCTACCTGGTCGAAGGACTGGCCCAAGTATTGGAACAGACTCTCAAAAGCTGCGTAATCAATATTCAAAAGCAGCACTCCACCATACTGGGGATCAAAACGGATAAAGAAGCTGACAATTTTTTTGCTCTCGGGGTCCTGGATCAGATGGGGGGCTGTGAACCCGCTTTTGGCATTGTTCTTCAAGGCATCCTGATACCAGTCCTCTTGCAGCAGCCGTTCAAAATACGGATCAATATACAGCGAGGACCAGAAAATCTTCCCATCAGAGCGGACGATGGCCGAGCTCTCAAGGTAGTCACGCAGCACATTAAATTTGGTCAGCTGAGTGACCACATCGCGGTATGCACTAAGCTCGTCATACGTAGAGGAATACTTCAACCTTGTAGCGAACTGCTGAAGCAGCTCATCGTTGACCATATTGGCGGCATATTTCTGCACATCGTCAATCAGATGGTTCATCTGATTCGTGGTCTGCTCCAGATGGATGGTATCCTCACGCAGGGCCTGCGCTTCGAGAATCGAAGAGAACTGCTCATACGCCAGGGCACTGATGGCCGTTACCGACAGCGTAACGATCAGAATCACGCTGCCAAGAATTTTATTTTTAATTTTTCGCATAGCTATTCCCTGCCCCTCTGTTGCAGGAAATCCTTGGGCTGTATACCCGTGGTTTTTTTGAAGACCTGGCTGAAGTATTGGCTGGTTTTGTACCCTACCTTCTCCGATACCTCGTAGATCTTGTACTCACCGGTCTGCAGGAACTGCTTCGCCAGCCCGATCCGATATTCCGTCGTGTAGTCGAGGAGGGACTGGCCCGTCTCCCGCTTGAAGGTTGTCCGCAGATGGATGCTGCTGATCTGCAGATGGCCTGCGACCGTCTCCAGGGACAGATCAGGATCGGCGTAATTCCCGGCAACATACTCCATCGCTTTGTTCACCCAGCGGGAATACCGCTTCGGACTCTGCGGCTGCTGCAAGCAGTCTTCGAGAATCCGGTACAAGCTGTTAACTACTTGCCGCGCGTCTGTACCCAGCACTTGATCAGGGCTGGGGCTTCCGTCCTTACGGCTTGCACCATTGATCTCACCTATGACGGCGCGCAAATCTCCCAAGTAGGCCTGGGTGGCGATGTGGTCCAGACCGGTCTTCAGCCGTTCCAGCAGGCTGCGTTCCGGGGATAGCAGGTATTGCCTGACCTCTTGGGCAAGACCAGTAGCTTCTCCGGCAGAAACGGCCTGCTCTAGCAGAAACACACCGCCGGGCGGCAAAAACACGGAATAATCGTAGGCCTGTCTCATCGCCGAATATCGGCGGTCCGGCAATTCTGCACCATTGCCTGCTGAGAGGATCACTCTGGGAAGGTTGCCATCATAAGCGGTCTCCATACAGGCCAGCAGCTGTGCTGCGGCCTGCCGCAAATTGTAGTGCTGGAGCAGCAGACTGCTGGAAGAGGTTAACTTCAGCAGCACGATGTATCCGCCTTCATCCATCTCCAGAACTTGAAGCTCCTCCAAGCCCGTTGTCTGACGGCGGATCTCTTCTTCGATATTCTTCCATACCAGGGCAGTGGTACTGCGTGCATTACTCCGGCTGCCGTCCAGCTTCAATGCGGCCTCCAGCTCGAAATACAGCAGTCCAGGCTGACCCTGCTGATAATCTGCCACGAGACGGTGCAGCCGGGATTCCTGATTTCCTGCAGGAGCCTGATACTTGCCTGCTAACATATCCTTAAGCAGGATATGGAGCGCATGTCCGTGCCCTTCTTCCTCAGCGGCCTCCGCTGCCAGACCTTCCTTCAGCAGCTTCAGCTGTTCCAACAGGCGATTGCGGCTGATCTCATGCTTAAGCAGATAATGGGCCGCGCGCAGCTCCAGCGCTTGCCGGGCATAGTCAAAGTCACGGTAAGCGGTGAGAAAGATCAGCCGGGTCCTGGGAGCAAGCTGAACTACATGACGTCCCAGCTCCAGCCCGTCCATAGGGGACATGGAGATGTCGGTAATCACAATCTGCGGCCGCAGCTCCTCGAATTTCCGCAGCGCCATGCGCCCGCTGGTTGCCTGAGCGACCACCTGGAAGCCGTTCTCTTCCCAAGCAACCGAGTTGTACAGATGATCTAGTGCAAGCGGCTCATCATCTACGAGCATGACTGAAATTAATGAATTCACTGTAGAAATCCCCCCGTCCCTGTCCAATCCTGATATATATGCAGGTATAACGGAACATGGAAGGGCTGTCAATGGAAATGAATTCCTAAATAAATTGCCGATTGCCGGAGTCTTCCACACAAAAAACTCACCGGTTGGCATTATCCAAGACTGCCATCCGGTGAGTCGTTAACATCGTAGCTTTTATGAAAATATGCTTCTGAACACCACCGGATCAGGTCATCCCGCTCTTTTTCATGAATCTTGATTAGCTGGTTCAGAACAAAAACCCGCTGCACTATATCCTCCGCAAAACGCAGCTGATTCGTGTAGTAATCGATTTCCCTTTGATAGGCCGAGTACTCTCCGTTGTTATGGGCAGAGTAAGCTTTTAACAATCGAAGGTGAAGATCATAGATCTCAGAGTAATTCATTACCGTAGACTACCTCCCAATAAGGCGTTTACTAGTATTGTCTCCAAGATTGATAGGATTATACGATAGAACTCCACTCTTCATTTAGAATTGCATACTGATACGCATCATGCCATACGGGTTGCCCGTCATCTGTTCTTCTGAAAAAGGCTTTTTTCTTGAAATGCCCTTCACGGCGCATATTCAATCGCTCCAGCAATCTCCAGGAAGACGCGTTCTCAGGATTACACATAGCCACCACCCGATGAATCCCTAATGCTTCAAACCCATATTCTAAAATTCTTTGACAAGCCTCAGTGGCATAGCCTTTTCCATAAAAATTAGGGTTGAAGATGTAACCTATCATCCATGTTTTAAATTCAGCAGGCTCTTGTTGCCCAAAATAAACATGACCGATCATTTTATTGGTCTCCTTCAAGCTAACTGCCCAGAAACAATCTCCTTCCGCACGTTCCCTGGCCATATTCTTGCATTCCTCTTCACCGCTTACACCGTCAGGCTCGTATTTCAGCACCTGCTCCAATGACAAATACTCGTGTAAATCGCTCCAGTCGTTTTCTGAAAATCCACGAACAATTAGCCTTTCCGTTTCCAGTAACATAGGATCTCCCTTTCATTCATCTTCGTTTCTCCATTCTAAAGGTTTCAGGTAATTGTCACCAGCTAGAGCGTGATCAAGTTAGAATTCTTTGTAAATCACGTATTTCTTTCCATGAGATTAAATTAATATAGCGTCTAATTCAATTATAACTTCTTCGTCATCAGCATTTTCTCTATGTATGAAATATCATTATGGAAGTCCCTCCTAGAATATTTTTTCGGCTCAATAAAATTTGATTTCCTCATAATCAATCATATTGATGAGTTTCTCAATGGACCGCAGACGATCCACATCCAATCTTTGCATAAATTCAATATAGTGTGACCTCCAATCACCATCGCTTCCGCTGCTGTCTGCTACAATCGTTTCAAAATCCAGGAAGTCGCTCCGAAGGTCCTCATAAAAAACGATCTTGGCCAAGATCGCTAGTTCCGTATCTCCAAACAGAAAGAATACCGCCTCATATTCGTCCCCGTAAAGACTATCAGATTCAAAAACATCCAAATAATCATGAAGCGAATACAGACTCGATTTGATTAAAAGGGCCTTATCTTCCTTCTTGTCCCTCTTCATGATTTCAGCCAGCAATTTCCGCAGTTCAATATCGCTCAAATGGTCATCCGGATTCAAAGAAAATTCAAGTGGCTTGAGTCTCTCTTCCTGCCGAGTTAAAATGAGGGCATGAAGGCTGCGGGAATGTGCTGTATTGACGATACGTTGTACCAGCGTATCTCTGCATCGATCCATGTACTCTGTTAATGAAGGGTCGATGATATACAGTTCATTCTTAAGACGGACCATCGCTTCGCGGACAAGCAAATCAATTTGACTCGGAGTAGCCTGAGTCAATTCCCGCTCCAACCGCTCGAATTGACACTCCGAAATCTTAACCTGGCTTGCCTCACCGCCCGATATAACAGAGAAGACTGCATTATGTAACATTAGTTCATAGATGTTGAATAATTCGATACGATAATCAAACCGGCTTACTCTCCCGAAATTCACAAGCATATGGAGAAGGTCTTCGTGGCTGAAGAAGCGGCAAAAGTTAGTTTCCATCTGAAGACGCTCTAAATATTGTCTAATGTAAAATACACCCTGAAGCCGCATATCGTCGATCGCGAGAGGATAATCAATGCTAGCCATTGTGTTATGTGCGTCAAAGATGATTCCGTATTTCTTCATAAATACGGGCAAAGACTCATCTATAGTCATGTTGTAGGCATCTACCGGGACATCAAGCTTGTTCTTTTTGACTTCATTGTAGAGTTGTTTTGTCTCTTCAAAGCATTTGCTTACAATCTTCACACCGTTTTCGTAGATGCTTTGAGTATCAACCTTTTTAAGACAAGTCATCGCCTCCTCAGGCGTTTCCATACTCTTAAGAAAAGCGTCGACTGCATAGATCATAGAGATAAGGAGGCTTTCCGCTGTTTCTGTGGTAACCGATGAACTTTCTCCTTGTGTGTAGCGTTTGATCAGATTTTGCAGGACCAGCATCAGCCTATTTTGAATACCGTATGTTTCCTGACTGTTCAGCAGCCCAGTGCGAAGTCCTTCATTCATAAGCGAAACCGTGTACTGGTTTTGTTTAAGATTTTTTCTTTTGATGTCCCCCCTGGTGACCAGTGATTGAAAATCATTGTAGTCCTCTGTCCCCACTAGTTATCATCTCCCTCAAGCATAGCTTCGTTCTGCTGTATTTCTCTCCTGAATACTTCAGCATACTCTTCAAGCCTGCTCTTCAGTAAATCCACAGAACCTCCACAGTCGTTGTCATAGAACTCTCTCATCATTTCAATCAGCCTGTAATCTCCGATCTTGTCCTCGGTTTCGTTTTTGAGATAGTAAAAAATTTCATGCAGCTCATTCAATGTAGAGGCATAGTCATCCTCATGAACATAGGGAGACGCGGAAAACATTTCAATTAAATCCTTAGTCACTTCAATACTCAGTTCCACTCGTCCATAGCTGATCAGCACCTGATTCCTGGCAAGAATCATTTGTTTCACTTCTTCAGGAGACAACATCAGCCCATATTCTTTCGTCTTCTCGTTCAGCTCAAGGATCTGGACCATAGCCTGTTCCTGCATGGAAATATTTAAGGAGTTGAATATACGCGACAAAAACATAAGAATTCCTCCCTCATTTAATTTGTGCTATTCTCCAAGGAAATAAGCTGTTAATCCCTCTAACTCCTCTCACAAAAAAATCAAAACAGAAAAAAATTATCTTGACTTTTGTTTTTAAATATGATATATTAAAAAATAATGTGCATTTTATATTATAAATATTTTTGGTTTTTTGTCAAACAAAATTTGGTTTTTTTGCATTCATTTTAATATTTGCGATCAAAAAGCAGCCTTACATACGTAAGAACCGCTTTTTTTTATGGAGATATGAGCTTTAACTAATACCTTTTATCTTCTTCAGCAATATCCGCAACTGCCTGCTTAACCTCCCACCTCTTCAAACGAGCGTCTAATTTTCTCAAAGTTCTTCCGGTAGGACGGAACCGTACAAACTTCATCCGCTTGTTGGTCTCCTTGGCTCTCGTCCATTGTAGAGGGAATCGGCACCCAACATAACAGGATTCACTTCATTAACATCATGTTTTAACACACAAATTTCGCTATGCGCAAGCATCCTAGCTCCAAGAGTGGTTTGGCCCCTCCCCTGGTTGGACTTGCACCAACTAGATAATGCGTGCCTCTGGGCACGCCTAAAACAAAAAAAGCAGAAAAACCTTGAATCATCAAGGTTTTTCTGCTTTTAACATATTATGCGGTAGAGAGGACTCGAACCTCCACGGGTATACACCCACTACCCCCTCAAGATAGCGTGTCTGCCATTCCACCACTACCGCATATTGGTGACTCGTATGGGATTCGAACCCATGTTACCTCCGTGAAAGGGAGGTGTCTTAACCCCTTGACCAACGAGCCATATTATCATTTATGTGTTTGTCACAACAAAAATGAGTATATCAAACCTTGTCCGATTTGACAAGCATTATTTCTGACAAAAAAGTAGGGAGAACCGCAGGCGATTAGCCCTTGATTCTCCCCCATACTGCCCTGCCTTCCCGCAGGGCAATTTAGCTAATTCCGACGATTATTGCTCCCCGCCAGCAGCAAGCACGCGGATTCCATCCGCATATTCATACCCCAGACTCTTCGCCACCGCAGCATTGGTCACTTGTCCTGCCACTACATTCAGGCCACGCGCAAGCGCCGCACTCTGGACTGCCGCCGCATGAATGCCCAGATTGGCAATCTGCAGCGCGTAGGGGATCGTCACATTGGTCAGCGCAAGTGTCGAGGTCCGGGCGACCGCTCCAGGCATGTTGGCTACAGCATAGTGGACCACGCCATGCTTCACATAGGTCGGGTTCTCATGGGTGGTGATCCGGTCAATGGTCTCAATCGAGCCGCCCTGATCAATCGCAACGTCCACAATTACAGAGCCTTCCTCCATCTGCTTCACCATGTCCTCTGTAACCAGCTTCGGGGCGCGGGCACCGGGAATCAGTACCGCCCCGATCAGAAGATCCGCCCGGCGCACAGCCTGCTCCAGATGATAGGAATCCGACATCACGGTCACCAGCCGTCCGCCAAAAATATCATCCAGCGCGCGCAGACGGCCCGCATTCAGATCCAGCACCGTGACGCGCGCCCCCATGCCCAGCGCGATCTTGGCCGCATTGGTGCCAACGATGCCGCCGCCGACAATGACGACCTCTCCCGGCTGTACGCCAGGCACACCGCCCAGCAGAACGCCTTTGCCGCCATGCGGCTTCTCCAGCAGTCCGGCACCGATCTGCACCGCCATCCGTCCGGCGACCTCACTCATCGGAATCAGCAGCGGCAGCGAGCCGTCCTCAAGCTGAATCGTCTCATAGCCCACAGCGGTCACACCGCTATCCACCAGTGCTTTGGTCAGCTCTGCTTCAGGTGCCAAGTGCAGATAGGTGAAGAGGATCAGTCCTTTGCGGAAATAACCGTACTCCTCCGGCAGCGGCTCCTTCACTTTGATAATCATCTCTGCCCTGTTCCAGACCTCAGCAGCCGTATCGAGTATCACTGCACCTTTATCTGAGTACTCCTTGTCACCCATGCCGCTGCCCGCTGCGGCAGAAGCTTGAATATACACTTCATGACCTGCCTTACGGAGCGCTTCCACCCCGGCCGGGGTGATGGCGACGCGGTTCTCATTATTCTTGATTTCTGCGGGTACGCCAATAATCATGCCGATTCCCCCTCAAAGTTGTTCTATTATAGTCAACATTGTATCCCTGTAAGATGCGAAAAGAAAGGCTCCCATTCGGGGCCTTCCTCTTCATGGTTAAGGTTAGGCAAGAGGCTCCCTGGCCTCCTGCGGACCGGCTCCCCCGTTCCTTCACCTTAGTATATGCAATTTCGCAGCTTAAGGATTAACCTTGGTTTCAAAGGTTTGCTTCCCGTCCACGAATTTCAGCACAACTGCTGCTTTGACCGGGTCATGCTTGTCGTTCAGGGTGATTTTGCCTGTAGCGAGCTGCAGATCCTTAGTCGCTGCCAGCGCTTCTGTAATCTTGGCCGGATCAGCTTCACCCGCACGGGTAATCGCATCAGCCACCAGCTTCAGGGCATCATAGCCTAGGGCCGCCATACCATCGGGAACCGCTCCGCCGTTAGCCGCTTTGTAGGCGTCTACGAAGCTGGTTACTTCAGGAGCTGTATCTTCAGGCGAGTAGTGATTGGACATGAACGTATTCTCCAGCGCTTTGGCACCGGCGATTTCCGCCAGCTGCGGGGAATCCCAGCCATCGCCGCCCAGGAATGGAACGGTGATACCCATTTCACGGGCCTGCTTCACAATTTTACCTACTTCTTCATAATAACCAGGCAGGTAGATGACATCCGGATTCGCTGCTTTGATTCGGGTCAGTACTGCTTTGAAGTCCGAATCCTTCTGCTGGTAGGACTCCTGGCTCAGCACTTCGCCGCCTTTGGCCTTGAAGGTCTCTTCGAAGAACTTCTGCAGACCCTTGGAGTAGTCAGACGAAGTATCGGTATAGATAACAGCCGTCTTAGCCTTCAGGGAATCGAGCGCAAAGTTAGCCATTACCTCACCCTGGAACGGATCGATGAACGCCGCGCGGAACACGAATTCATTGACATTGCCGCTGCGCTCATCCACAGTAACCTTTGGATTGGTAGCCCCTACCGAGACAAGCGGAATCTTTTTCTCCGTAGCTACCGGAACGATCCCCAGCGTGTTGGTCGAAGTGGAGGCGCCGATAATGGTCACGACCTTGTCATTGGTGATCAGCTTCTGTGCCGCCTGGGTAGCTTCTTCAGACTTCGATGCATTGTCGGCTACTACCAGTTCGAGCTTCTTGCCGAGTACACCGCCTGCGGCATTGATCTGGTCCACCGCCAGCTTCGCGCCCTTGGAGGCCGAGTCGCCGAAAGAAGCCTGGCCGCCGGTAAGCTCCAGGTCAGCCCCGATTTTGATCGTGCCTCCGGCACTGTTCCCGCCGCTTGCAGAGTTACCGCTGTTCTCTGTGTTGTTGCCGCAGCCGGATGCTAATACCGCAGTCAATACTGTCGACAAGATAATGGCCCCAATTTTCTTCATAGTTTCTCCCAGCCTCCTGATTATTTAGTTTATATATGTTGTTTCTGTGATGCTGCTGTAGTATGGATAGCCTGCTAGTGCCCGAGATAAGCCATTTTGATCTCATCGGAATCGGCCATTTCCTTGGCATCCCCTTCAAGCACTACCCGGCCTGTCTCCAGGACATAGGCACGGTCGGCGATTTTGAGCGCCTGGTGGGCATTCTGCTCAACCAGCAGGACAGTGGTTCCGGCATCGTTGACTTCCTTGATAATCCGGAAAATATCCTGGACCAGCAGCGGCGCCAGCCCCATCGACGGTTCATCCAGCAGCAGCAGCTTCGGGTGGCCCATAATAGCCCGCCCCATCGCCAGCATCTGCTGCTCCCCGCCGGATAAGGTTCCGGCCTGCTGCTTCTTGCGCTCAAGCAAACGCGGGAAGGTGTTGTACACCTTCTCGAAGTCAGCAGCCAGGCTGCTTCCATCCTGCAGGTAAGCGCCTAATTCGAGATTCTCCTCGACCGACATATTAGCGAATACGCGCCGTCCTTCGGGACAATGGATCAGCCCTTCTTTGACAATCGCCTGTACACTCTGATTCGCTATCGATTTATTGAGGAATTCAATACTTCCTGTCTTGGGCTTCAGCAGCCCCGAGAGCGTCTTAAGCAGTGTAGACTTGCCGGCGCCATTGGCACCGATCAAGGTCACGATCTCTCCCTGCTTCACGGTGATGCTGAGCTCCTTCAAAGCATGTATCGCTCCGTAATAGACATTAATCCCTTGTACTGTAAGCATGGCGCTACGCCTCCTGTCCCAAATACGCTTCGATGACCTTCGGATTGTTGCGGATCTCCGCTGGCGTTCCGTCAGCGATCAGAATTCCGCGGTCCAGCACGTAGATGCGGCTGCAGACCCCCATCACCAGTGACATATCATGCTCGATCAGCAGAATGGTCAGGTCGAACTCCTCCCGGATCCAGGCGATCAGATTCATCAGGTCACGCGTCTCATTCGGGTTCATCCCGGCGGCCGGCTCATCGAGCAGCAGCAGCTTGGGTCCAGCCGCAAGCGCCCGGGCAATCTCCAGACGCCGCTGATTCCCATAGCTCAGGTTGCTCGCCACCTCCTCACTCTGGTCAGCCAGATTGAAGATTTTGAGAATATCCATCGCCTTCCGGGTAATCTCCTCTTCGCCCTGGAAATGCTTCGGCAGACGTAGCATCGAAGAGAACAACGAGTGCTTCGCATGCTGATGGAAGGCAATCTTGACGTTCTCCAGCACGGTCATAGCCGTAAACAGGCGGATGTTCTGGAACGTACGCGCAGCACCTTTATGATTGATCTTGTAGGGCTTCATCCCGCCGATAGACTCATTGTTCAAAAGAATGCTGCCCGACGATGGCGGGTACACTCCGGTCAACAGGTTGAACAGTGTGGTTTTACCGGCACCGTTGGGTCCGATCAGGCCGATCAGCTCGCCTTTATCAATATGAAGGGATACCTCACTGACCGCCTTCAGTCCGCCGAAGGCCCGGCTGGCCGCTTTCACATCAAGGAGTACCGCTGCTCTCGATTGCGTCATTTGCCTTCGCCTCCTTTTTGCCGAACTTGCCAAATGAGAATTTGCTTACGCCAAGCAGGCCGCTCGGACGGAAAATCATCATCAGAATGAGCACAATCGAGTAGATAATCATGCGCCATTCCGGGAATTCACGTAAGTAGGTGTACAGCAGGGTAACGAACACCGCACCCACGATAGAACCCGCCGTACTGCCCAGCCCCCCGAGCACCACCATGACGATGATTTCAAAAGACTTCAGGAAGTTGAAGCTGCCCGGCGTAATAACATAGAACGTATGGGCCGACAGGCCGCCCGCCATACCGGCAAACAGTGCACCGATGGTGAAGGCGATGATTTTGTAGCGTGTCGTATTGATCCCCATCGCCTCAGCGGCAATCTCATTCTCGCGAATCGCAATACAGGCCCGGCCGTGAGTGGATCTAATGAAGTTATTAATCAGTACGACTGAGATCAGAGTGAAAAAGAAGAGCATGGTCCAGGTCGTCTTGGCCGGAATACCGCTAAGCCCTGAAGCTCCGCCGACATATTCCGTATTCAGCATAATAATGCGGATAATCTCACCGAAGCCCAGCGTCGCAATAGCCAGATAGTCCCCGTTAAGCCGGAGCGTAGGCATCCCGATCAATACGCCGAACACCGCAGCCAGGAGGCCGCCCGCAAGAATCGCAGGAATGAACGGCACATTGTAGTCAAGGGTAAGGATCGCCGAGGTGTACGCACCCACCGACATGAACCCGGCATGACCAATGGAGAACTGCCCGGTAATCCCGGTAATCAGGTTCAGCGACACGGCCAGCATGATATTAACCCCGATGAGGAGCAGCATAGACTGATTTACATCACTAAGTATTCCTGTTGTTAGAAGAACTTTTACGATTCCATAGAACGCAAGGGCAATAAGAATGCCCAGCCAGAATTTTTTATTTATCTTTGTCACGGCAGCTTCCCCCTACACTTTCTCCCGGACATTCTTGCCGAACAGCCCGGATGGTTTGAAGATAAGGATTAGAATCAGTACCGCAAAGGCTACACCGTCACGCCAGGAGGAGAACCCGAGCGAAGAAATCTCTGTCTCAACCGTTCCCAGCAGTAATCCGCCGACAAGCGCACCCGGTATACTGCCAATTCCTCCAAGCACTGCCGCGACAAAAGCCTTAAGCCCGGGCATTACGCCCATGAGAGGATCAACCGAATTGTACGTCATGCCGAAAATCACGCCCGCCGCAGCGGCCAGCGCCGAACCGATGGCGAAGGTGGCTGAAATGGTGCGGTCTACGTTGATGCCCATCAGCCGCGCCGCTTCAACATCGAAGGATACGGCCCGCATGGCTTTGCCCGTTCGGGTGTACCTGACGATATATTGCAGCACCAGCATAAGAATTATCGTTGTTAGCAGAATCATAATCTGATTGGATTCGACCTGGATGGAGGAACCAAACAGGTGATACTGCTTCTTATCCATAATATCCGGGAAGCCCTTGGCCTGCGGCCCAAGGATCAGCACCCCCGTATATTCAAGCAGGAAGGATACACCAATGGCTGTGATCAGCGCCGCGATCCGTGTGGACTTACGAAGCGGCTTATACGCCAGACGTTCAATGCTGATACCTAGCAGCGCACTGATCGTCATCGAGATCATCAGCGACAAGAGCAGTACAACGATAGGCGGCAATCCCGCATTCGCCAGGTATTTGGCACTGTACAGTCCGATGAACGACCCTACCATGAATACATCGCCATGCGCAAAATTAATCAGCTTGATGATACCGTACACCATGGTGTAACCAAGGGCGATCAGAGCGTAAATGCTGCCTACGGATATTCCGTTTATTAGTTGTTGAATGAAGTACTCCATCGCCATCCCCTTCTCCCCATATTCATCTTGTATACCCCTTTCTCTGTGCTGCTTCTCTTTTCTTGGATTATGATGTCATTTATATTAACACAAGGTCAAGGGATCGTCACTAATTTTTGTGGAAATTAATACAAAATTCAATTATTGGTGTTATATTACATAACATGATATATGTTGGATTCGGTAGGTTATTGTAGGTTTACGAAAAATGCGCAGAAAACAGGAGAAAAACAGAGGATTTTTAAGCAGGAACGTTTTAGAAGTTGTTTCCTTTTCTTATACAATACTTTTTTTCTGCGGAATTAATATAACATTTGTCTCTTTACAGCATCATTCCTTCAATTAATTAAAGGGGTAACGGATTGAACCGGCAAATAAGCCGCTCCCTTAACATAGGAGGTCGGCTTATTGTCAGGTATATTCTGCTGGGCCGTGTAACGTTAGTCCAAATATACGGCCTTCCCCGTCTGGGCCGATTCATAGATTGCCTCCAGAATCCGGGAGACCACGTAAGCCTGTTCAGGAGTCACGACCGGATCTTTATCCTGTTCGATCGCTTCGATCCACTTTCTTAATTCGATATCCGTAGCTTTCTCTTCTTTGCCTTCATAGAAGGCCACTCCCCCGGCACCAAGCTCAATTTCATTCGTGTATAGCTTGCTATGCTTCTCCCCGTTAATCCGGAGACCGTCCTTCATGTCCGCCCCCGCTTCGGTTCCGCTTAAGCTGCACTTGGCTTCATCCACATCCAGCGTATTCAGCGCCCAGCTAGCTTCCAGCGTAATCGTTGCGCCGTTCTCCATCACAATCATCCCGAACGCCGAGTCTTCGACGGTGAATTTTTTCGGGTCCCAGGGTCCCCAGGCGTTGGCCGCGTCTTCTTTTTGGGAGAGCTCGTGGTATTTGGTCCCCAGCACAACCTTCGGTTTGTAGTTGTCCATCATCCAGAGCGTCAGATCCAGCGCATGGGTTCCAATATCGATAAGCGGGCCGCCCCCCTGCTTCTCCTCATCCAGGAATACACCCCAGGTAGGGACCGCTCTGCGCCGGATGGCATGTGCTTTCGCATAATAGATATGGCCGAGCTCGCCAGCTTCACAGACTTTTTTCAGATACAAGCTGTCTTGCCGGAACCGGTTGTCATACCCTATGGTCAGCTTCTTCCCTGTACGTTTCGCTGCTTCAGCCATACGTTTGGCGTCTGCTGCTGTTTTGGCCATTGGCTTCTCACACATCACATGCTTGCCCGCTTCCAAAGCCGCAATAGATATTTCCGCATGCGCGTCATTGGGAGTAAGAACATGAACAATATCAATGGAAGCATCCTTCAATAACTCCTGATAGTCCGCATAGACAGCAGCTTCTGCACTGCCGTATTGTTCAGCAGCCGCCTCAGCCCGTTCCTTGATAATATCGCAAAAAGCTACCACTTGAACCTTATCCTGTCTGCTTAAGGCAGGCAAATGTTTCCCGTTCGCAATACCTCCACAGCCGATCACTCCAACACGATACACTTTGCTCATAGCCATCTCATCCTCACTGTTCATGTATTTTTCGGGCCTTGCGGTAGGCAGCCGGGGTCATGCCCAGCCGCTTGCGGAATACCGAATGCAAATAGGTAGCATTGGTGAACCCCTCGGACTCCGCGATATGTTCAATCGACAGGCTGCTGGCTTCAAGCTTGCTGCACACTGCCTTCAACCGGATCTCTTCAAGAATCCGGCTGAAGGGTTGATCCGGATCAACCTGCTTAAATATCCGCTGTAGCTGCCTCGGGCTGATATTCAGCTTCTCGGCAACATTCTCCAGCGTCACGGCTGCTGAATAATTCGCTTCCATGTATTGAACGGCATATTGATAGCGGTAGGTCACCATATCCCGTACGGGTGCCGCAGCTCCCATCCCGCCTGCATCATATGCTCTGGTTACCTTCAGCAGGATACTGATCACGAGATGCTTGATAGAGGTGTAATATCCCGCAAGCTTGCCGTCACAGGCCTCATAGGCTTCCAGAAAACACTTCATCGCCCTGTGATAATCCTGCGCTGGGATCAGCGGCAGCCTCTTCAGCTTCTCCACGCATTCCTCTGCTTCCGCAACCTCCCATGGGTCTGCATCGTCCCTCTTCTTCTCCGCAATATGGATATGCAGACATAACTCCTCCATCGACTCTTCCGCATCTGCTTCCTGACGATGCATAACGCCCGGTCCGGTCAAATAGAGCATTCCCTCCGATAAAGGATACTGCTGATCCCCAAGAATGACCGTTCCCTTGCCCTGCGGGATGAAATGAAATTCAAATTCAGCATGGTTATGGAAATCAATGACCTTCCCCGGGGGAAAAGAGGTCAAATGAAACCGGAGAACAGAAATTTCATAATGTCCCCACAGGATGGAAATATCCAGTCTTTCCAGCAGATCCATCTTCTCAAACATAATCTCGAAGGGAAAAGGGCTCATGTTAACCTCCTGCTTGAGCTACGCTCTGTACCCGGATAACTGATTAAGATTTCAGTTCGGCTAACCGGACCACCCGTCCTGCCTTCGCCGAGAGATTCGCCGCCTCCATTAACCGGGTAAGCTCCGTTGCCGCTTGAATATTGTCAGAAGCAAGCGTGTTGTTCTGGATGTGGCCAACCCATTGCTCAAAAGCGCTGTCCCGGTTGGCCCGCACAGGCGTATCGTTCCAGGCAGCCCCTTGATCTGCTGCTTTATTACTTCTAACCAGCAGCTTCGCTTCAGGCGTACCATAAAGCAGAGTTCCTTCCGTTCCATGCACTTCTATGGTAAAAGGGGAATAGCTGTTCACGAAGCCAGCTTCCACCACACCGATTGCTCCCGAATCCGTATAGAGCGTCGCAACTGCGTTGTCTTCCACTTCCTTGCCCGTCACATATCCGAAGCTCGCGCTGACCCCGGTCACCTCTTGACCCAGAAACAGCCTGGTCAGGTACATGGGATGACATCCCAGATCAATCAAAGCCCCGCCCTGGCATTGCTCCAGGCTATAGAAATGCTCGGGAAGCCAGTTGGCCGTTGCGCCGTTATGGGATAAACGGACTCTGACATAAGTGATCTCCCCAAGCAGTCCCTGGCTTAGAATGTCTGTAACCGATAACGTGTAACCGTCATTTAGCCGCGGCAGAGACACGGTTAGCTTCACTCCATGCTCCGCGACCTCGGAGAGGATTTCGTTAACCTCATTCAGCGATGCAGCTACAACCTTTTCAGTGAAAATGTGCTTGCCTGCTCTGGCCGCCGCAATTATGACCTCCCGGTGCATATGGGTTGGCGCGTCGACAATCACGGCATCGATATCCTTCCGGGCAAGCATGTCCTCCAAAGAATCATAGAACGGGACATTCAAGCTCTCTGCCACCTTCCTGCCCCGCTCCGCATCCTCGTCCCATACCGCAGTAATTTCCGTATCGCTATGCTCCTGAGCCTGCTTCGTATAATCCCAGGCATGTACATGCCAATAGCTGATCTTGCCAATCCTAAAGCTCACCCGCCTGCACCTCCATATACATTATTCTGACATCACCTATAAAGTATCATATAATAAGCAGGATTTTTAGTAGATAAATGCGACATCAATTATATGGAATTACGACATCAGACAAGGATATCGTACCGCTCCGAGGTTCAGCCGTTCCCGCTAAAGGACGCAAAAAAGGAGCTCAACATGAGCTCCTCCAACGAACCACTGAGGGTTCTCATCCCTGGCAGGGAAGTTTAATCAGAACGGAGAGAGAGGGATACTCTCGCTACGCGAGAGATTGCGAAGAGTTCCTCACGAAGCTTATGCTCCAACGAACCATTGAGGCTTCTCATCCCTGGCAATGAAGTATTTCAGAACGGAGAGAGAGGGATTCGAACCCTCGCACCGCTTACGCAGTCTAACCCCTTAGCAGAGGGTCCCCTTATAGCCACTTGGGTATCTCTCCAAGTAATGGCTCCCCGAACAGGACTCGAACCTGTGACAACTCGATTAACAGTCGAGTGCTCTACCAACTGAGCTATCAGGGAACATTAACATGAACAAGGATTAATTTATCATGATTCTACAGGTTAGTCAAGCGCGTAGCGAGAGATTATGAGATCGTTTACAAACTCTACCTATCTGTAGGGTATCCCTATAGGTGTCGCTTATGTCAGACCCACTCTCCGTCAAGCGGAACAGCCACACGGCTAAGTAAGCCTTCCTGTTCAAGGCGTTGCTTCAATAGCTCCCTCGTTACATGGCAGTGATTAATCGTATCCATATGCACAGCAATTACCGAAGCAGCCGGAGCGCAATGGCATACCTCCACCACATCCTGTTCATTCATGGTAATGGGGCCTCCGCTCAGTAAGCTGGCACCTCCGGCATTGACTATAATGACCTCCGGTGTCTGCCCCGCTATCACCTGCTGAACCTCTTCGCACCAGATGGTATCTCCCGCCAGGTACAGCACAGGTTCGCCCTCCGCCCGGAAGACGAAGCCGGAGACCTTACCCATTAATTCTCCTATCTCCCCTGTCCCGTGATGCCCGCCTGTACGTGTCAGGGTCACACCGCCGACGGACACAGAGCCGGTATCCATAATTTCTGTAACACGCCCAAAGCCCTGGGCAGCAATTCGCTCCCCATCACCTTCCTGGCAATACACCGGCAACTCCTTGGACAACTGCTCTACTGCTGCTGCATCCCAGTGATCCTGATGCAGATGCGTCACCAGCACAGCATCCGGCTCCAGCCACTGCTGAACAGGCCCCGGCAGAGGCACCAGCGGATTCCGGCGGTCATCGCCCGAATTCATAATCGGCGGATTCACGCCCTGCACACTCAGCATAGGATCGATCAGAAACGTCGCACCGCCGTATTCCAGCCATAGAGTGGCGTGGCGGATCAGCTTTATTTTCATCATATGCACCTCTTCCCGGATGTCTTCCTTAAGTTCAAATTCTGATACAATAAGTATAGATCAGCGCAAGAACAGAAGACATTGTGCCGCGAAAGAGATTCTTACGTTCTGCTTTCAGCCCGAAAGGAATTCATGAATATGTCCCCTAATCTCATCGACAATACCGATTATCGCATCCTCCAGCTCCTTATCGATGATTCCACCTTAAGCCATAAGGATATCGGGGCGATGGTCCATCTGACCGGCCAGGCTGTTGGCGCACGTGTCCGCAGAATGCGGGAGCTTGGCATCATTGAAGGCTACACCATCCGTTATAACCCGCTGCGGATGGGTCAGAACACTCATGCCTTTATAACGGTTTTTCTCAGCAGCAACAAGGATCATCCGCCTTTTCAGGCTTTTGCGAAATCCCATGAGAGTGTCACCGAGCTGTACCGCATCAGCGGGGAAGGCTGTTATTGGATGAGGGTGCGCACTGTGGATCAGGACGCGCTGACCGCTTTTTTGGACGAATTGCTGAAGTATGGGAATTACCGGATCAACCTGGACATGGGCCAGATTAAATAAGGATAAGAAATGCCAAGGAGGCCGACATGAGTAACAAGATAGAACCACCCAGAATCCCAGATCCCGGGCTGCTTACGCCGCAGGATATTCACACTCTTGCTTCAAAAGACGAATTCAGCCGCTGCCTCATTGAAGGGGCGCTCATTGAATATCAGGAGGCTACCCGAGTAGCCTTCGATAAGACCCTTTTCAAAAACGTCACCATCACGGAATCCTCGCTGCAGCGTATTGAGCTTACCGATGTGATATTCGATCATTGCGACCTGTCCAATGTGGATTTCAGCGAGGCCTTCATCCACCGGACCGAATTCAGGGATTGCCGCATGATCGGTACAGACTTCACCAGAGCGCGGTTTCAAAATGTATCGGTTACCGGATGTATCGGGGAGTTCGCGGTGTTTCGTTTCGCCAACTTCAAAGGGGCTTCCTTCGAGCGCAGCTCGCTGGTCAGCGCGGATTATTACCAGTCCACCCTGAAAGACCTGTATTTCTCGGAATGTAATCTGGAGCAGGCCACGCTGGCCGGATGCAAGCTGAAGGGCGTTGACCTGAGCGACTGCGAGTTCACCGGCCTTCTAGTGGATCTCCAGGATTTGGAGGGCTGTATCATCTCTGCGGAGCAGGCGGCTTCTTTTGCCGGACTACTAGGTCTGGTTATCAAAAATTAAGTGGCCGGACCCGCGCCGGCTTCTAGCGTAATCAGCTTCAGCTTGCCGGAGCATTTACCGCAGCGGTACCGCCCTGGATCGGCCCTGCGCTTACGCAGATATTCAGTGGCACAGGTGATGCATACCAGCTTATACCGGTAAGGCTGCGGCTTACGGGCCTTGGCGCCCGGCAGGGTCTGACAATACCGGCTGCCGCCTACGCGGGCCAGCAGTGTTTTGAAATCAGCATCCCGGTGCATATATCCCCGCTTCGCCAGATGCAGGTGGTAGTGGCAGAGCTCGTGCTTGATGATTCGCTCCGTCTCCTCCCGTCCGTACATCGCCAGCTGCTGGGGGTTAATCTCTATATTATGGCTCTTGGTAAAATATCGTCCGCCGGTTGTCGTAAGTCTGCTGTTAAAGCTCGCCGTATGCCGGAAAGGCACGCCAAAGCTTTTCAGTGACACCTGCTCAATCCATTGCTGCAGCTCTCCGTTGCTCATACTGGTCATAGCGTTCCTTCACGGTCCTCTCCACCTGAAATTAGATCACTACTTGAATTGTAACTTGCCCATACGCTACACTGTCAAGAAGGAAGACAAGTCCGGAGGGAGAATGAAAGATGCCTAGAATGCGTTATGTAATTATGCAGCAGGATCAGGAATTGCTATTCGTGGAGATGCCGGAGGAATATGCTTACCAGCTAAGCGCCCTCAATCTTCGCCTGAACAAAGAAATCGACAAGCTGACAGCCGAGAATGTACCCGGACTGCCGCGGGCGGTGGCCGAATGCGAGGCGCTGGAGCTGCTGCGAGAAGAGCATCACTTGGAGTCGGGGCTGGCGTATATTAACCGGCTGGAGCAGGCTTTTGCCTCCATTAAGGAGGAGCATTACCCGCTGATCTCACTATTAACCGAAATCCGGGCGCTCCAGGCCCAGCTGGAACAATGGTATGAAGAGGAAGAAGAACGGGTGCAGTAACGCTGGTTCCGGGCGGCCTTGTGAAATTCGGCTTGGCTACCTGAAACTAACCGTGCACCTTTGGGCGTATTCCCCCATATGCTATCTATACACAGGAAGCATGCAGAGGAGGGGTACCCTTGCCACAATGGCTTCGCCAACAGCTCATGAAGGCCTATTTCAAGAAGGACTGCCGTCAGATTAGACTGCTGAATGAATGCTGGTTCTTTTACCGGAATACCGCCGATTCCCACGAGATGATCCAGAAGAACGTATAGGTTATGTCAAAAAAAAGCCGCGATCCCCTAAGGGGCATCGTGGCTTTTTGGCGTAAATCCGGCCAAGTCTGCGCTTGGCAGCCGGCTTATTTAAACATCGGGAATACGTATTTCACCAGGAAAAACAGAACTCCGAAGGTGATAATAATGCTTAATCGAAACGGCGTGTGCCCGGCCAGGAGCCCTGCAGCTTGCGGACCAGTACAATCTGTCCCGTATGATAAGCATCATGCAGAATCAGGCTCATTACCTCTTCCCCCGGCGCATGTCCGGAGCCACCCCATTCATATGCGCCTTCCTCCAGAGCTACAATAATCTCGCGCAGCGAGGCATGAATGGACTTCAGCTTGTCTACCGCCTGCTTCCAGTCCTCTTCCCCGCTTCCTGTTACAGTGAATGTAGCATCATTGCTCTCCAGATCAGGCAATTTCTCCAGTCCCTTAAGCTTACGCAGCAGACGCTCCTTATAATAAGTCAGATGATTCACATTCTCCCAGATTGAATTACCCGCAGCGCCCTCCGGCTTCCAGAGAGCCTGCTCACTGGTCACACCCTCCAGCGCAGCGCTAAGCGGCGGTGCCCAATCCTCAATATCCATCGCATAATCCCAGTTCTCGATCAGCACATCGCTAATTTTGTTTTCCACCTGTATCCCTCCTGTAATTTGTGGGTGTACATGCTTCGGTAACGACTAAACAACCCGAATAACAGTTACATGAGCAATGTAACATATTTGCAGGAGCGGATCAAGTAACTAGCAAAACTTATGTTGAACTGTTACAATCAAGGGAAGGAAGAAACGAAAGGACCGATGAACGTGCTGTGGGTAGATTTCATGAACAGCTATTGGCGGAATTGGCGGACTAGTGACCGGAGCACGGACCAGGACCGGCTGGAAGACCCCAAGTGGCTGGGGGAATGGCTGGAGGAGCATAAGCTGCCGGCGGCCGGGCCTATGTTGCCGGAGGAGCTGGAGCAACTCAAAGGACTGCGCGGATTGTTGTGGGACGAGCTGCAGCGGCTGGTCGCGGGAGAATCTCCGTCTACAGCGCTGCTTGCGCAGCTCAATGTATACATGG
Source organism: Paenibacillus sp. FSL R7-0333 (assembly GCF_038000365.1). Taxonomy (NCBI): domain Bacteria; kingdom Bacillati; phylum Bacillota; class Bacilli; order Caryophanales; family Paenibacillaceae; genus Paenibacillus; species Paenibacillus sp. FSL R7-0333. Next base: position 1,102,124 of record NZ_JBBOBZ010000001.1, on the reverse strand, counting down.
GCAACGGGCCGGTTGTTCGCCGTGTGGTCTGGACGCCCGCAGGTGACGCAGAGATCTCCCTCCAGCCGCAGGGTGCGGATTGGGGGCAGGTGATGGCGGAGATTGCCGCCTCTTTTGCGGCTGCACTGCTGGAGAAAGAACCTTCTCGCTTCCGCATTTGCGGGAATCCTGACTGTCTCTGGGTCTATTACGACGATACCCGCAACCGCTCGAAGCGGTACTGCGACGACAAGCTGTGCGGGAATCTGATGAAGGTCCGGCGGTTCCGGGCACGCAAAAAAGCGGCGGAGGATGAAGCTTCAAAGGAGTAATCTACACAGCGTTCCGCTGGGTCAGCGGGGTCAGCGTAGTATTTTTGCCGGAGTGCTTGGCCGTATAGAGGAGATTATCGACTTCTTCGAAGAGCGTTTCTTTGGTGGTGCCTTCGGCATAGCTCTTGAGGCCAATGCTGACGGTCACCGCCCCGTTCTCCATCTCTTCATGTAGCGTCTCCGAGAGCTGGTGGCGTATCCAATCCATAAGAGTATAAGCCTCCTCGAAGCTCTTCTCGAACAACAACACCGCAAACTCCTCCCCGCCGTAGCGGGCAGCAATGTCTGCCGCAGAGAGATGCTCCTTGATGATCTGCGCGACCCGGGCCAGCACCAGATCCCCCGTACGGTGTCCATATTTATCGTTAATTTGCTTGAAATTATCGATATCCACCAGCGCAAGATGGAACGGGGCGCCCTGGCTGCCGTATTCCAGCGCTTTTTCATAGAATTCATGAAAAGAAATATGGTTATACAGTCCTGTCAGTGCATCAGTGGTAGACAGCTTGCGGATCACCGCATTCTCAATCATCAGGTCCTGCTTCGCCGTCAGAGTAGCCTCCAGATCGCTTGCCAGCTCACGCCCGTTAATGATGATAATCCCCGCCACCAGCGTGCCGACCAGCAGGAAGAGCGGGATCGCAATCAGGTCGAAATCCGTCAGATAATACTTGAACCAGTAATCCCAGCGGTACAGAATAAAGAACGCAGCCGCCTGGAGGGCAGACGTAAACAAGGTCAGATCCAGCCGAAAAAAGATCGCTGACGCTATAATCGGCAGCAGCATCAACGCCCCGATAATCCGGATATCCATATTCAGATGAATAATCATCATCGCGATAATCGTCCCCGCCACAAACAGCAGCACGAAGGAATACTTCGGTGCCGCAACATCCACCAGCTGCGTCAACCCGACCACCGCACTCATCAGTAGCGTCGGATAAAGCAGCACATCATAGTAGAATTCATGCGCTCCCATGGGATACGGCAAACATACAAAAGACCCCAGCTGGGCCAGGAAATGCAGAGCAATCACCAGCCAATACGTATACAGAAACCGCTTGACCCACTTCGCCTGCCGGTGCGCCGAAGTCTCCGAAGGGCCCATGTAATCTCTCAATCTCCACGCTCTCACCTGTTGCCCCCCGATTAAATTCACACTAGGATGTACACATTTCTCCTATTTTAACATGCCAGGGTCCGGGTCGGATACTCACTTGTGGGATATGTACGGGGGGTGGGGGGAGAAAGTGGGTTAGTGGAAGGGTGAAGTATCGGGGGCGAAAGGACGTAGGGTTGGGAGTTTGGGGGCATGTGCTTGTATGAGGGCGATTATTCTTTGTGCGATTTCAATACATGCTCGTACATAAGGACAGGCCAGACCATCCCTGTGATAGTGCCGATTCCCCCCACTTTTAATACACACTCCTACATGAGGAGCGACACATAATTGGACCATCATCTTCAAGCATCTGCTTATTTAAATCCACGCTCCTGCACGAGGAGCGACGCGTCAGCACATTGATAAAGCCCGCGCCCATGGTGCCCTGATTTCAATCCACGCTCCTGCACGAGGAGCGACTTCTACAAATACATCTGTTTCTCGGGTAAGGGTATTTCAATTCACGCTCCTGCACGAGGAGCGACGGCCCTCGCGTTCGCCCTCCCGATCTGCTCAGACAATTTCAATCCACGCTCCTGCACAAGGAGCGACGCAATTCGCGATGTTGACGTTGCAATGGCTGAGTTATTTCAATCCACGCTCCTGCACGAGGAGCGACGGAAAAGGCTTCCGAAAACGACATGCTTGCGGATGATTTCAATCCACGCTCCTGCACGAGGAGCGACAACGACCTGTGTCATATCCTTCCTCCATACGACGTATTTCAATCCACGCTCCTGCACGAGGAGCGACTCAGCAACTCATCAATATTCACACAACACCACTAACATTTCAATCCACGCTCCTGTACGAGGAGCGACGGTATACTCGATTTACAAAAAAATCATACTCCGTAATTTCAATCCACGCTCCTGCACGAGGAGCGACACTATATCGACCATTATTTACCTCACCTCGTATTTATTTCAATCCACGCTCCTGCACGAGGAGCGACGATTACCGGACAAGCATTACTCGTTCAGCTATGAATTTCAATCCACGCTCCTGCACGAGGAGCGACGCTCATCCTAATACGACAGCGTTGATCTTCTGGTTATTTCAATCCACGCTCCTGCACGAGGAGCGACGTTCTTTTCGATACTGATACCAGTACCATCCATATTTCAATCCACGCTCCTGCACGAGGAGCGACGATAACCATTGTGTTGTTTGACCCCTTTGTTGATCTATTTCAATCCACGCTCCTGCACGAGGAGCGACCTGAATCGGGTCACTTCGGAGTTATTACAGACTTATTTCAATCCACGCTCCTGCACGAGGAGCGACGATATCGCTTTGAGCGGCACCTTAATTTTTATGAGATTTCAATCCACGCTCCTGCACGAGGAGCGACTAATCGTATTATCAACATTGACACTGACCTTCTTATTTCAATCCACGCTCCTGCACGAGGAGCGACCTATCCGTTTCCGATCATCATCCAATCTTAATCATTTCAATCCACGCTCCTGCACGAGGAGCGACGTGTCGTTACTTTCTGCGTCAATTGACCCACTAATTTCAATCCACGCTCCTGCACGAGGAGCGACACACTACCGTGTTGAATGCTCTCTGAACGGCAGTATTTCAATCCACGCTCCTGCACGAGGAGCGACCTTAAAACAAGTTGAGTTATCTAGCAACGTGTTATTTCAATCCACGCTCCTGCACGAGGAGCGACAGCGATTTTACATCAAAATAAGGAAATTAATCCTCTTATTTGATCCAAAATCGAACAGTTTATCATTTTTTATTAGATTATCTTAATAAAATTACAAATTTTTCTATAAATTCGGTGCGAATCTCCCGGGGATTTCATGTGAGCATCACATTCGCACTACAGAATCAACGGGCCCTCAAGGTCTAATGATTCCTTAATCCCCACATGCTCAACTTTATTTTTATAGTTATTTCCTAGCTGGTAGAACCGGAGGCTATCCTCTTTAAGATCAATAATATCCTTCAGCTTAAGCTTTAACTCAGTAAATTGCGCGGCATCCACAATACACTCGAATACCGAGTTCTGGACACGCTGTCCATAATTCTGACAGACCTTGGCTACCCGGCGTAGCCTGCTTTGGCCTACACTACTGGTTGTACTTACGTCATAAGTGATTAGCACTAACATCGATTACACCTACTTCCACAGGAACGGAGGGTACTCATCCAGATCATTACGCAAATGACGGGCCAGCAACAAGGCTTGAGCATGTGGTACCAACCCCCAGGTTATTTTCTCCCCCAGGTAGGGGTGGGTGATCTTCTCTTGCTTCCGATTCTGCCATGCGGTAAGGAATCGCTTCCTTGCCTCATCCGTCAGGAGCACCGCTCCATTCTCTTTGGTCACAAAATCATCCTTGTTCACAAGCTTCTTGTTAATCAGCATCAACACAAACTTGTCTGCCATCACCCCACGCAGTTCTTCCATCAGATCGAGGGCTAACGAAGCCCTCCCTGGACGATCCCGGTGAAGAAACCCTACATAAGCATCCAGACCCACCGCCTCTAGCGCAGAGGCCGCATCATGTGCAAGCAAGGTATACGCCAGAGACAACAACGCATTCACCTTATCGAGCGGAGGTCTCCGGGAGCGAAGATGAAATTGAAATTCCTCTTTTTGCTGCAAAATCATAGGGTCAAACAGCTTGTTATACGTAATCGCCGCCTGCCCCTCAAGCCCTCTCAACCGGTCCAACTGCTCACAGCTTCTCACCTCAAGGATGAGAGCAGACAACTGCTTGGAAGCCTCCTTGAATTGGTCCACATTCACCCGCATCGGATAGTCTCTGGTTGTTCTTTCGAGTATCCATTTATGGTTGTAAATCTTGCCTATAATGAAATTCCGGGCGATCTTCGCAGATTTCGTCTCGTCTTCAGATAACGCATATTGCTTCTTGCGCAAAACAACATTCCCCCGGCTCTCACCGGTTACCCTGGCCAGAAATCTTCCATTCTTCGTTAAAAAGAGCAGCGAAACATCATTGTCCGCACAGTACCCCATCAATGCCGGACTGGCTCCCGTATAGCCAAAAGCGACAATTGACTCCAGATTATGCAGAGGAACTCTGCCCAGCTTCTCCTGCTCCTTGAGCAGAACTACGTTATCCCCATCGAGCGATAGATAAACATCCGGTTGTGTAATATATAGGATATTTTGCAGCTTTTTCATTCCCTGATTTTCCCTTCGACATAGCTTTTTACGGTCTGTTTATTCATTAGCTTAGGCAGACAGATATGCTGAAGAGAGCAGCTCTGGCAAAAGGCTCCCGTCTTGACCTTCGGTGTATATCTGCGGCGGTAGTAATCCTGCATTTCTTCCAGCACAGAGCTTACCTTGCTCTTCAGCTCATCCGTAAGCGGCACTTCAATCCGGTGCTTCACCTCATTATAAAAAATAAACCCGGTCCGCACCTCGCACAGCAGCATCTCTTCCAGACACATCGCTTGGGCGGTTAGTTGCAGCACATCCGTGTCTTCTAGCTTGGGCTTCCCCCGTTTATATTCAACCGGATAAGCCACATATTTGCCTTCGGCTCCATGGATTTCAACCCCGCTGTCATCCTTGATGAACTCTACCACATCACAGATCCCCGTAATGCCAAGCTGTCTCGACTTCACCGACATCGCCCGGACGACCAGCTTATCTCCGCGTTTCTCCCGTGTAAAAGGCTGATCTGCATTGCGGTGAAGATGCTGTCCTTCAATCGTTCTCATATCCTCTGCCCATTGCTGTTCAATGTGGATCAATGCCCACTGTCTTTTGCAGAAATGAAAATGCTGTATTCCGGAGAGCATCAACGCATCATCTTCTTCAGTATAGGCCATCTAAGACCTCAGGCTTCAATCCTTCCAATGGATATAATTCAATGGAATAATCATCGATAGATTTAGGTTCTTCTTTCTTCGCACGCACATCCAGTGAACGGTGTACCTTGGCCGAAGAGTATTGTCCCAATTTGGAGTTATGCTGCCACCAGTACACCTTATGTACCTCCATACTACCCTCCGGTCTCGCGGAAGAGACATCATTGGCAAATAGAGTCACTAGTGCTTCTTTGATTTTGTCGGCATCTTCATTGGTAAACCCAGTTTTCTCAGCAAGCTGTGTATTAATACTGCCCTGGAATACGTATACTCCAAAGTCTACCCGGTGCTTCATCCCCATGGTATCAGAGCCTCTGTCTTTGCCGGGTTCCGAATTCACACTTTTGGTAATCTGCATACTGGTAATATCAATAGGGCTTACACTGGTTGCTGTATGAATCGATACCGGACCGCGTACCCCCACAGATACACCTGAACCCTTGCTGTCTGCTTTAAAAGCAAACACTTGTCCAAAGCTGCGTACATCGATCCACTCCTGACAAGCAATGCGGGCAAACTCCTCGTTCGAGCTTGTTTTCGACTTTAGAATTTTATCCAGCTCAGGGTTTGCATCGGCCCGCTCTCTAAGGCTCCCGAAAGCGTCAGTCTTACGGTCATTGGATTGAACAAAAATGGATTCCCCTGCGTCCTGCAGGCGGTTTCTGATTTTGCGCTTCAAGGCCACATCCGAGATTTCACCGTAGCCATCATAGTTCTGGCGTGGCCGATTTCCATTGAGGGGATCACCATTAGGGTTGGCTCTAGTAACGGATACAATGACAGCAAAATCAATTTTATGATCGAGTGTGGTCATCTTCTATCTCTCCTCTTGATTAGTATTAGTTGACGCCGGAGGGGAATCCTCAGATTTCGCCTTGAAGTGATTAAGCTCATGCCGCTGACTATAGAATCCGAGCAGATATTTGCCTGTTAATGGCTTATTATCAAATTCTTCGATTTTGATTTTGGAGGCCACCTCATCGATCAGGTTGGAATAGAATCTCACCCTTGTCCCCAGTCTGGCTTGATACGGCTGCAAGCAGGATTGAATCGTACTCCAGGTTCTGGCGGGATATTTGGAAAAAGAGTTCATGTACCGGATCGCATTCGTCGAACGCTTCTCCTCTGAGTCCAGCGCCCGTCTCTCCAGGACGTCGGCAATGGCTAGTAACCTCCCGAACAGGTAGCTGCGGTCATCATTTTCAGTATCCAGTGCCACATTGTATTCCTCCTCTGTATTAATTAGAGCGCAAGCGATGCTTAGGGTCTTCTCCCACTCCCAGCTCTCCAGGGCAACCGGATTAGAAGCCCGATAGAAGGCGCTTCGCACAATATCTTTGGGAACCCTATGTCCGTCCACGATGCATGGCAAGACCCGCTCCATCATTCCCTTGACCACTTTATCATTAGCTTTCGGCCCATAAGCGGCAAAGGCGATATCCTTGGTAGACGGCGCTCCGTAAAAAGTAGCTACCTCTCCATGCTCATCCTTACGGTATTTATGCAGCCAAGCACAGGTTGAATGCCACCGAATCAGCTTGTCTACATACAAATTCTTTTCGATATTGCGATAATACAAGACAGCCATGCGGCCAGTGGTTGCTGAGTCCAGAACCAGAATATTCACATCCGATTTTGTTCGGGACGCCAGCCTATTCCGGTATCCTCCAAGACTTTTGGCGACTTCCCGTGCATACTCTTTGAAGGTATAACTTGTGCTTGCTTTGGGAGTAACCGGTGTCACTTCTGGCTCAGAGTCCGGTTCCAGCTCCAGCTTCAACGTGAAGAAATCGGCGATAGGGTCAGGAATATTCAACTCCTTGTTTCCCCAGACGAGAAATACACGCTGATCAATGATTTTACCTTGCCGGTTAATCAGCCACTTCAAGGCATTATGCGCCTTCTGGGACACTTCGTAGCTGATACTAGCCGCATCGCTGCTCTGCGCAAAACGCCCCCGAAACGTAAAACCGCTGTTATCATTGGCAGAGATCAGTTTGGCTTTATCGCCAGCATTTCTGATCTTGTTTGCATGACGGTCCGTACTGGGCAGAACTTTGCCGGTTACGAAGCAGTAATCCTCTTCGCCTAGCAGACTGGAATAATGTTGGATGAAGGAGTCATACATCTCCGGGTCTTTCCAGATTACCTGAGGATCGCCCGTCTTACGCACGTTGAACCGGACAAATGCACTCTCCTGCTCCGCAGTAACCAAGACAAAGATCGGTGGTTTCTCCCCATGCAAGGGTTCATACTTCTTGTCCCATTTATCGATAAGCTTATGATTGGCATCCAGATAGATCACCTTGCTGGCTACCAGATCCCGAATCAATTCTCGTTTGCTTAAATAGCGGTATATGCTCTTCACCTTTGGGGTGGCATAAGGGGAATTTGCCCACGCCTCCAGTTGCTGGATATATGCTGCGAAGGGCTCTTCCTTCTTGATTTTTCCGCCATATGCTACGAAATCACCAGCAACATAACTCAATTTGTCGTGAAGCGGGTAAGGGGCAACCTTGGAGCCGGCCCGGCTGGAGGATTCCTCAGTACAAGGAATTAGGGTGTTAATATCGCTTTTATCATTCACTGTTGCCGAGTGAAAGTCTCCATCCTCTGTAATCTCGACGGTGATATGGGCATTCTGAGTGGTATGAGATACAGGCAGGAGCGTATACTCCGTATCATTTGCTTTTAATTCAATCACACCGACACGGCCCAGATTCGCCTCATACGTCTCATATAGATTTAGCAGCCAGCTCATAGATGCCCTCCCGCTTCAATCTCCTGGAGCAGCTCATCCGCCGACTGAACATTGTGCTCACCGAAAAGCTTGGGCTGCATATCCGAGATTCTCCGTACCCGCTTACAATCCTCAGGCCGTTCAAACTGGATGTATCCATTCTTCATCACCGGATTCCACAGCCTGACCTCCATCTGATCCCTGCCGGTCTCATCAGGATAGTTGATCCCATGCACCATGCTGCCAAAGTGAATTTCACCATCATAGTTATCGTAATAGCCTGGCGCTTCCCCAAAAACACAAGGCTCCACATAGGCTTGACACTCTCTTGCCCCCAGGAAAATATCCCTCCGGCCTCCAGCCTCCAGCGATCGCTTAAGAATATTGTGATGCTTGTGCTCGTTGCGGTCATGCGCCAGATCCGGGCGATTCTCATTGAATATGAAATGCGCCCGAACCTCGTAACGCGGTTCCTTCAGATAGGTATAATTCGCAAGCGTATTTCCACCACCGTATTCGATGGGACGAACACCCTTGGACTCCATGCGGATTGCATTCATTACCCGCACTTCATCGATAACCATCACCAGCGTAGGCTTCCAGTAGATGGATTCCACAATTCCCTTAAGCGCCTGATACGTTGGCACGCTATACGTCAGCTTCTCCCCGCCCAGCTTGGTCAAAGGGTCGGTGAACAATGCGTATTTTCCGTAGACTACAAATTCAATGGAATTTCTCATACGGTTTGCCTCCTTTCTTGGGATTGGACTTGGTATATTGTTTAAAACATGCTCACTTCCATCACACTCTCCCCCTTCAAATCCAAGCCATACTCTTTCGAATATGTCCCCTCCTTAAGAGCAAGAACCTTGCCATCCAGATAAGCAACGATTCCATTGTTCTTGCCAAGTGCTTCCTTCTCGTAGCTGAAAAGATTAATTGTGAATTGCTGTGCTTCTCGCAACAGTCTGGATAAATCTTCAATGCTGTGCTGACCATTAAGGTCCGCGATAACCTCCTTGCCCTTGCCGTAAGGTACAATGACAGAAGTCGTGATATTATCAATCACCTGGAAATGCTCCGCAGCCGTCTTATAGCTGTTATGCAGGAACAATGGCAAGCTGGCATCATGCTCACCAAAATATTCCTGATGATAGGGGTTATGCTCTCTATCTGCGGACAATAGTTCGGTCATTTCTAGTTGCAGCTTGGAAATAGGGTAATTCAGACTAGGAGCTAACTCTGTGTAAAACTCTTGAAAATATTGCTTCATTGCCTGCACAGACAGCAAATGGCCCCCAAGGCTTGCAGGATCGCGGCTGAAATCCACAAGGATTTTGGCGGTTCTGTCTTTACCGATCCGGATTTCCTTCAGATTCTTCAAGTTCTCTTCCATATGATTAATTACATAAACTTGTCTCAATTCATCTTCACCGTGTCTATTGCAGCGGCCTGCGGCTTGAGCAATGGAATCCAGTCCAGCTAAAGATCGAATCACACATTGAAAGCTTACATCTACTCCGGCCTCAATCAACTGGGTGCTAATGCAGATCACTGGCTGTTTTGCATCAAGGAGCTTTTTAACCTCAGTCAGGATCTCATTCCGGTGAGCCGCACACATAGAAGTACTCAAGTGATAAACTGGAATAGATGACTCTTGCTCTAGCAGCTTGTTATAAAGAGCCTTCACTACTGATTTGGTATTTAGAATGACTAGTACATTAGCGACTTCTTGGGTCTTGTCCATTACAAAATCCGCCAGCTTATCTGTGTTGAATTGCTCTCCAGTCGCTCTGTCTATGATCTCCACACGCTTAAATGCCTGAACAACATCGTCTAAGTGGTGGATCATCTCGGCATCAGGACTAAGCTGCAATTTATGCCGAACATAATCCAATTCCGGCTGAGTCGCAGTACACAGGACTATACTTGAGTTTGCATACGCTTTCAGGAAATTCAACGCTTGATTAAACAAAGAGATGCACGGAATTGGCACCTTCTGCACTTCATCAAATATAATGACGGCATCACTCAAATTATGAAGTCTGCGAATATTTCGGCTGCCATCTGCGTAGAACACATTCAGGAACTGCACCATCGTCGTAAAAATAATCGGGGAGTCCCAGTTATCCTTTGCCAATCTCAGCTTTTGCTGGATCGTAGCATTCCCTTCATCCTCTTCATCGTCTTCCTTCTCCGCCTCAACGACGTTCGAGTGATGCTCCAGCAGGTGCTGGTCATCCTGAAGAATCTTACGGACCTCTTCAACATTCTGTTCAATTATTGTCGTAAAAGGCACCACGTATATAATGTGCTGTTTGTTGTAGCGTTTGGCATGTTTCAGGGCATAGCGCAGGCTTGCCAGTGTCTTGCCGCCTCCTGTTGGAATCGACAAGGTATAGATACCAGAGGTTTTTTCTGCAAAAGCATCGCACTGCTCCGACATCTCCCGTCTTAATTGATTAATGGGGGAGTCTGCCTGCTTATGGTTCTTAAAAGATTCAATCTTTGTCATCAGCCGCTCATAATACTGCGCAAACAAGGCCTTGGAGTTAATCTCCTCGTCCTTCTTGTTCTGTTCAAAACAGCGTGTATTCGTTCGGTCAGCATCGACTAGCGCACTGAAAATAAATTTACTAAGAAGCATAGCCCTGTGTTCAAGAGTAACCTTGGGTTCTTTTTTAAGAAAAACGCTTAGTTCAACTTCAGCCTTATCTACATAGAGACGAAAATCATGCTCCGTCATCACTTGCGCGAAAAACATTTTGACCGTCAAGGGATAAAATTCATCAAGCTCTTTATCGCGAACACGCTTGAGATAACTGGATTCCAAGTCCCGATTCAGAAAATCCTGCAAATAAGAATGATGCGAAATAATAGCGTTACCTACAATCTCGGCCAAAATAATTTTATTTTGGCTGCTTGTCCCCTTCACATGTTCTGACGAAGAAGGATGAAACCAGTCAAATAATAGCTTCCCGCCAGCCGTCGAGTGGTCTACGCTGCCTTTTCTGGGTGGAGCAGCCGGGTTATTAACCGCAGTTAGTATGTACTCTCTAAATTCTTCTGTATATTTCCCAAGGTCATGTAGGAGCCCAGCCAGTCCCGCAATATAGCGCACTCCCAATTTCTCACCAAAACCTTCGGCTAACGCACATACTTCCAGCAAATGCTCCTTCACCGTCTGTACTTGCCCATCGCTTTCGCGAATATGAGCAATATAATCCATCCTACCACCGCTCTCATATAGGTCTTTTCCACTACTTTTTTATCATATTCCTCCCCCAATGCAGATGCTGTCGGAATTTGGAGACCGTCCAAAGTTTTTATCGGATTTTCCATTTAATCCAATCTTTAAGTCGATTTGAATTCGAGGAGTGTGTGATCACGGGATTCCAATACACTCCCACGTGATCAAGTGATTTCATAGACGCACTCTGTGGAGTGCGACGTCTCTTCGGAGGGGACGCAAAGTCCTAAGCGTTTGAATTTCAATCCACGCACTCATGTAGAGTGCGACGATCTTGTTCACTAACTGTTTTTGCGAATGGATCAATTTCAATCCACGCACTCATGTAGAGTGCGACGCTATGGGACTTGCTAACCAACAAGATAGCAATATTTCAATCCACGCACTCATGTAGAGTGCGACGGCCGCCATTAGGACAGCGCCTCCAGCTCTTTCAGATTTCAATCCACGCACTCATGTAGAGTGCGACTGGCGAGCTTGTCTCATTTCTAAAGCAGTATGAATTTCAATCCACGCACTCATGTAGAGTGCGACGATTTTCCCGATTGGGTCCCTAAAGTCGGTGGCATTTCAATCCACGCACTCATGTAGAGTGCGACGGTATGCCAGTTAAGCACCTTTCAGCGGATGTATGCGATTTCAATCCACGCACTCATGTAGAGTGCGACAATACATCCGCTGCACCGCTTGACCCTTGTACTTATTTCAATCCACGCACTCATGTAGAGTGCGACTGTCTTTTCGTCCACATACGACCGGACACTGAGTGATTTCAATCCACGCACTCATGTAGAGTGCGACGACGTACGTCACCAAGGACAGCAACTCCATCAAATTTCAATCCACGCACTCATGTAGAGTGCGACAGGATATGTTTGTTCTCAATGATTTCCTGAAGTTATTTCAATCCACGCACTCATGTAGAGTGCGACAAATATGGGAGTGAATCGTTCTGTCAACCAAACCGTATTTCAATCCACGCACTCATGTAGAGTGCGACTGATTCGCGGCACAATCAAATTTGCTTAAGGAGATTTCAATCCACGCACTCATGTAGAGTGCGACAGCGGAAAATAGCATAATCTATGCCTTTTCCATATTAATTCACTTTCTTTCACCCAGTTCTATTCTCAAAAGAATATGTTTAAACTCTTGACTTCTAAAAAAGACTTCTATGTTCATAGAGTTTCGACAAATTCTGAGGTGCGAATCTCCCAGGGATTTCATGGGAGCTTGGCATTCGCACCAGCTCTCCCTTCCATATTACTCCATATCTCATATTCTACCAAATAATAATTCTTTCAACTCGCTCCCGCTTAGTTACACTCATCCTATTCTTTTCAATATCCCAGTATATTTTTCCAGCTTCTCACCAATACTATTTCATAAATTTACATATTGTAAAAATAATTTTTACAATCAATTTCAATACCTTTATAATACAAAATATAATACAACGTATATTACACAAAGTGAGGTGTATAACATGACCATTAATTATTTCGAGCACCAGGAGACGATTGCTAAGAATGTAGTAAACTTTTTGCGGCTGAGAGGGTTCTCTAAATTATCTTTATCGAAACAGACAGGGATCTCCCGCCCAACCCTCGACCAAATCATTAAAGGTGAAAGTCCCAGCCCCAAGCAATACAATTCGCAAATTGTGAAGATCAATCATGCCTTTGAGTTACCAGAAGACTACTTCATTACATCACGAATCCCCTTCCCTTCAGCTCCCTCAGCCTATGCTTACTCAGATCATGGTGGAGGTGCAGCTAAGGACCCAGTAGTTAGGGAACTATTGGATGGCCTGGATAACATTTTGGATATCTATTCTTTGTATTTACGTTGAGGGGGTTGGAGCGTGCGGATTACTAGCAAAAACTTAGATGAGACAGTGGAACTGAATCTGAAGATTGAACGGCAAGTCGAGGAGCACATCGCTTATATTAACAAGCGCCTAATCAAATGGAGATCCCTCCCCCTTGAAGAGCAGGCCTACGAGATCCTGAAAGAATACAACTTGATTGAACTCCCGATCCCGGATGAGAATTGGGGAGGCGCAATCCGAAAGTTCTCAAGTGGTATAACCGTTCCGGTCATTAATACCGCGCAACCCAGGTTGTATCAATACTTTATCTACTGGCATGAAATTTACCACTTGACAGAACACGAAGAAATGGACAGCCATTCGGAGGACTACGAGATTACCATCGAATTTGATTTAAATGAGCGAAAAGCTGATTATTTTGCCAGCCAAATGATTTTTGGCCGTCATGACTTGTATGATTACTTTCTCTCCCTGAGACATGATGATTTTCTGGTTAATGTGGCCCATTGCATGAAATCTTTCAAGGCTCCATACAAAGCCGTGCTGATTCAACTCTATCAGATTGCCAAAAAAAGCCGGAATGATCCTCTTCAGGAAAAAATCAGACTGTACTTTGATAAACATTTGTCAACGGATGAGTGGGCCGCGATTTTTCAGGATTATGCGTTGGATGACTCCTTAATGAAACCGTCACTAATTATCAATCTGCACCCCATTATGGTTGCTATACGGGAACAAATTGAGGCGCACCCTGATGTGGAGCTGTACCGGGAGAATCTGCGCGTGGTGGAGAAATGGGCCGGGAAATATAGCACTGTGCAAAAGGAACTAAAGGAGCATTTGAATGGGTAATTACAGAGACCTGGAACAATGCATACGTACAGCTAGTCAAATGAAAATATTGATTTTGGATACGGGGAACATTCAATTTTTCTATCAAAATAGAGACTTACTCCCCTACTCATTCATCTTCAACCGCTATGATCTTGTACTTATCCCTGGCTGGGTTCATGCCGAGTATGCTCATCATTCGGGAAAATCTGGATACATTGCATCTCTTCCCAAACCTTACTTTATCGTCGATGAAGTGGATGACTATCTGCCCATGCTGGGTTACAGCGACAAAAAGCTGATGGAGTTATTTCGATTGGCAGCGCCTAATGAACCTTCCCAGAGGTTTTTCAACCTGTATAAAGGTTTGGGGACAGAGGATTATCCGGATGATTGGATCGAGCAATACTATGAACAAGGCTTCTTTACCCGTGAAACGCAAACAATGATTACTAAAAAGAATGCAGGGGAAGTCTCCATTCTAACATTATGCTTCGCATTGCTCTCTCATTATCCTACTCAGTTGTCAAACATAGCTATTGCCTCAAGTGATCTCGGTATAGTTAATATTAAGGACAGAATGGTTCTGGAAGCCCATAAGACCCTTACACTGGGGACGCCTATTTCGCCACCTATTTCTTACTTTAGTAAGGATGTCTTGCTATTTCTGGCTGTAAAAGAAGGTATCATTCACCCTCATCAAATCTCTACTCTGCGCCCTAACCCAAGCTCCTCTACTTATGTAGAGTCGTTCCCCAATGGGACAACCGTGTTACACCGGCATTTGCTCCACACTTCCGATTTTGAGGAGATCTGTAGGAATTATCAGCGTTATCAAATGATTTTTTAGTTAGAAAGACGCGTCGTAACAACGGGGGGGCCACTCTCTATATCAAGTGTATTCAATTTCAATCCATGCAACCACGTAGAGTGCGTCCCCGTACTACGTTCTCTAATTTCAATCTTGCACTCGTATAGAGCGCGACCAAACACCTTGATCCACTCATGGCGGAGTGCGACATATTTCAGCCATAACCCGACCACCTGCCGGTTATTTCAATCCACGCACTCGTACGGAGTGCGACAATGTTTTGCCATTCGGGTGTATGAGAGACCGGATTTCAATCCACGCACTCATACGGAGTGCGACAAATAATTCAAATAGCATAGGGAGGCATCGCTGTATTTCAATCCACGCACTCGTACGGAGTGCGACTGTCTACAAACATATATTGTTTCATTACCCTAAAATTTCAATCCACGCACTCGTACGGAGTGCGACCGTTGATGGAGATAGTCGTGTGAAATTCCTTTCAATTTCAATCCACGCACTCGTACGGAGTGCGACGCTGATTGGAGCCTTGAAGAGAATGACCAGTACAATTTCAATCCACGCACTCGTACGGAGTGCGACACGGATTTAGTTTCATCCTCAATCAGCTTTTGACATTTCAATCCACGCACTCGTACGGAGTGCGCCGTTTTCGTAAAATATTTCTGCCATTCGTTGGTATTTCAATCCACGCACTCGTACGGAGTGCGACGTAGGCAACACAGGGAATTGCTCAAGCAAAAAGTATTTCAATCCACGCACTCGTACGGAGTGCGACAGCGGTGAACAGCATAACTTATGCTATTTTCATATTAATTCATTGTCGAACCCTTAACTTTATTCGTAAAAAGATATGTTTACAAACTTGACTTTTGAAAAATGATTACATTTCTATATACATTCGACAAATTCTGAGGTGCGAAACCCCCAGGGATTTCATGGGAGCTTGGCATTCGCACCTGCTCTCTGTTCCTATTTTACTCGATGGCTTATATTTTGCACTACAATAATAATTTCAGCACTGCGTTTCTCCTTGGATCAATGTACTCATTAGAGTGCGACGTTAAAGGTGCAGAGGGGTACGTTATTGAGCGTATTTCAATCCACGCACTCACACGGAGTGCGACCGCCGTTTCGCGTACGGACAAACCGTAGGTCCGGATTTCAATCCACGCACTCACACGGAGTGCGACTAACATGCCGTCCGGCGTGTTGAGCAGCGCGTTTGATTTCAATCCACGCACTCACACGGAGTGCGACTAGCTGGTCTGCGGCTCTGTCCGTGGAACCCCGATTTCAATCCACGCACTCACACGGAGTGCGACAGCGGAAAACAACATAACCTATACTTTTTCCGTATTAATTCATTATGTTTCGCCTTACTCTATTCTTGAAAAGGTATGCCTAAACCCTTGACATTTCAGCAATCTTCTCCATTTTTAAAAGTTTCGACAAATTCCGAGGTGCGAATCTCCCGGGGATTTCATGGGAGCTTGGCATTCGCACCTGCCTCAAAGCACTTCACGAAATTCCGAAATTTCCACGATTCCGTGGGGAAGATAGCTGGAGCAATCCATGTACACTGCGGTATCCACCGCGCCGAAATCTACTGGTTTGTCTCTTTGTTTGAACGGTCCCGATAACGAAAGACCTTTATACCCGCCGAGTAACAGGAAGCAACGCTCACGACTCCGCTCCATAATTATTTGGACATTATCCTTTAGTTGAATAACCTTTGGCTTGGTTTTTTCATCTATTTCATTTCTTTCAAGGACTGCTGCTAACTTAACATGTAACTGGGACAGCTTAATCGCTGTTCTCTCCTGAGCCGCTTGCAGATAGGTATGGATATCCTCCTTACAGAACATTTCCCCGGTATACTTACGTTCAGCCGGCAACATCTCTACCGCAACATTCTGAAAAAAGGGAGCAAGCGTCGTTGCATTGCCATTGTCCGGTGAGAGATATTGCAGCTTTTGAAGCTGAGTTAGTCTCAAATCTGTACCCTTGATCGGTACATCATCAACCAACAGCTTCGGCGCAAGCCTTCCCTCATCATTGGAGAGCAAGGCTCCCTTAATGGAGGAACCCGGAATATAGTAATCCGTACTGTCAGGATGATATGAATATGTCCCGTATTGATAAAAAGGGTAGATGATTTTAATCCTTTTCGCAGCAGCACTCTTGTCAGTTTCATCCGCTGAAATATACTTCACAAGCTGTTCGCTTTGAAAATCTCTGGCTGCCAAATACAATCCTTCATGATCCCTGGGTGACATGATGAGCGAGGACACCGTCTCCAAATGATATTTATATTTCTTGAATGACATCTCAGGAAGCCTCCTCCTTGTTTACCGGGTATAACAAGGCATTTCCAAACACAATATCCCTCGTAAACGCCGGAGATGTGATAGATTCTCCGGCATGGCCAACTCCCTCAGGTGCATATATGATACTCCCCTGTTCGATGAAGCTGATGAATTGGCCTTCATGATGGGCTTTGTCCCAGCCTCCCGGCGGATTATAGGGTCTACGCTCTGAAGTAAATAGCTTGAGGCTAGACTTCTCGAAGCTAATCTTTCCCGGCAGCAACATTCCCAGATTCAAATAATAACCAGCTGCATTCGATTCTACCCTCATCTCTTCTAGAACATCCTTTACGATGAATGTATTCAATCCTTGTGAGCCGCGCGCTCCGAGCACAAACTCGCCCGCCCTGTTGGCTTCGAGCTTCAACATATCAAGCAGCCTTTCTCCTTCAGTCCCTCTCTCTATCGCCATATACAACGAATATTCGCGTATCAATTCTTTCGTTTGTTCTGAACGAACCTCTTGTATAATCACTCCAGGCACCGAGAACAAGTCTGGATCAAGGCCCGGCAGGTTGAAACGTTTGCTGTCAATGGAGGCATGAATTTGCTGAGTGGGCTTACTGGATACATAGGGATAGATACAGGCTGCACGTTGAGGTTCGCTCATGATCTCCTCAAGCTGTGCTCTCTTCACATACAGCCGTTTCTTCACTGCCTTATAGATTCCCTTCCTATCCTTGCTATCCATACTCTGTCTGCTTAATTGATCCAGCAATTCCGTATGAGGAACCGGAAAATAGCCGCGCGGCAGGATATTGGATAACGTGAGAGGTACCGTATTCTCTCTAATACCTTGTACCAATTGAGTAGCTTCTGCGGAAGAATAGGTCTCTGAGAACCGGTGGATTAACGCTCCTAATACTTTCTGTGAATCTGGAAGTTGAGTTATTGCACCCTGCACATCCAGATCAATCCGGTAATATATCCAGTCAGCCATGCAAGGAGTCCTCCCTGATACATTCGACCTCTATCCGTCCATATCCCCTGCTCCCAGAGTTGCCCAAGCGATATATTCCTGAATTGAATTGGTCCAGCGCCGCTTGGATGAACTGCTTACTAAGAGCCAAGATAGACGAATTAGGTGTAGACCCTTCATTCAATACATCTAATTTCCCGAAATTATAGAACAGGATATCTCCGGTAAAAGCGACCCCTGGACGCACAGTTCTATATGTCCGGGGATTCGCAACAACCGAGGGTGAACTGGAACCGTCCTTAGTTGAAACACTTGTTTCTATGTTATTCTTGGAATCTATAGAGAACCAGTTCTCTTTATGTTTCTCTTCGTCGATCAGAAGAAGATCATTAAACAGCAGCTTCGGTGTGTCATTGAACCCTTCAATACCGAATAGGTACTCAGCGCTAGCCTTGTCAATAACCTTGTTGTACCTTTGCTGCATACGTTCAATTCGTTCCTTTTCTATGCCATATTTCTTACACTCTTCGCTACTTTCAGTTCTGAGCCTCTCTAAGTATTGTCTGTAAGCTTCCGCAATGATTGAACTATCTGCATGACCATCCAGCATTTCCCGAACAATCTGGCGCAAAGTCCCCTTGAGCGAAGAAGCCGGGATATAAGGCAAACCCTTCCCATTCGTCACAGTAAATAGATCGACACCACCAATTTCGAACGTAGACGGCGCCCCTCCAATGAACAGATTCGAGCGTGTTGTTACTTTGACTGAAATCTTTTGCCCTGTCATTTTATCTTTACTGTTCTCCATATGTCACTGTCCCCCTGACTTGTTATCAACCGATGGATGAGTTCTGAACTGAATCAACTGCTCTCTTAACTGATGGAAGATTAACAAAGAGTCTACATAATCCTGGTTCCAGAATTTCCTAGCCATTCGCAGAAAATTATCCTTATCAAAATATAGCCCAGGCGGGGCCTTATGCTCCTCTTTCCTCGTTTTTTCAAGAGCTTCAAACTCTTCCTTGGACCTCTCATCTGTAGCTTCAATCATCTCCACAATCCGTTTCAAATCATGGATAGTTTTGAAGCGGTGCAGCATAGAACTGGATAAACGCACCGTGCGGTACACCTCAACCGTTGATGGACTTTTGTTCTTAGCTCCATTTGTGCTCTTCTTTTCATTCTTGATGTTTTCAGGAGCAACACTATAATTCATATGCTCGACAAAAATACTTCGAAAGCTGTTACGTTCCTTCCATCCTCCAAGGTTTTTCTCGAACAAGTAACGTAATGTTTTGTTAAACACCGTGCTTCTAACCCGTTTGAGTTCAAAATCTTTGCTATTCTGAACTCTAGCCTTCGAGTCGGTACGCTGCATGACCTTAAATCTTGGATCGGAGAATAATAACAACAACCGGACATACTTCTCAAGCTGCCGCTGTTGTTCTACTCCGAATGAGAGCTTGGATTCTGGACGCCCTCCATCTTTTTTGACCATCACCTGTTTGAGCAGCGATTCCATCACAAGAAGCTCTGTCTCTCTTAATTTGTTATTATTGCTACCCAGATATTGCGGAATAACATGATAGAGCACTGCATTGCTGTATTTCATGGGGCTTTTACGTATTTCAGGATCAGTAATTTTATGAAGCAGTCCATAGAAAAAGTGATGCGCTGCAAAGCCCTCGTCCATCGCAACCTGTAGCCGTTTGACCTGTGTAACGAAATGCCCCCATTGGTTTTTGTCTGCATGTTTTTGCTTGAATTGCTCCAGCGGACTTTTCCCCTTATTTGTATTGCGCGAGGTGCGAGAAATGCCCGGCTTCGCTGATTCATCCTTAGGCAGATCGTAACGATACAGTACATGTTCGTTTATACTGATTTTCACACAATTCGAGGGAGCAATGCCCGCGAATGATTCTACACCCGGTTGACTTTTGGCATAATCAAGCTGCATCTGTACACGCTCATAGTAGTATCGGATAGGCTCACGATTGAAGGTGAACTCAACACCTATACTCACGGACAACGGCTGAAGCTGCTCCTGGCTTACTTCATTAATCTCCTGAAATTCCTGATTGATCTTCTTCAATATATCGGTGCACAGGTTAATGCCATCTAACAGCTTGGAGGTAGGGACAGCAAAGAAAATATCATCCCCTGCTATATACAGCGGAAATAGTCTGAATTCCCCATCATTGTCCCTATACTTCTTGGCAATTTCACTCAAATAATCAATGCTTATGTACTTAGATAGCAGCTCACTAACCTGCCTATACGTCTCATAGCTCTGAATCTGCTTGAACCGATCCCCCATCCCGTCAAGATCAGCCTTAATCACCGCAATCCGAAAATGGTTCTCGTTAAGCTCCTCTTGCTCCGAGTACAGCTTGTTGATGGTGTCAGAGAATACAGCAGGCTGTTCTGCACTGAGCGGCAGCACCCCGAATTCGAACTTCTCAGGAGAAGGGTGGAATCGGAATACCTTCTCCCGATTTTGCTCGATCATTGAATTTGTACAATCTTTTTCATTAAGTCTTTTTTTGCTCACACGAATCGCTTCTAATTGGTAGTGTTCGTTATTGCCGATGTCCGCCTGCAGAAAATATACATATTTCATGAACAGTTTCCCGCTGAATTTCTCGTAATAAATCTCAAATAAACCCTTCAGCTTAGCCGCAATCTCCCGCTCCGAAAGGTGGGTGACAAATATACACATCCCGGAGCATTTCAGCAATTCGCAGTCAATATGCCCGAAGAATTTCCCTTCTTCCCCGATCAAACCGATGTCCTTGTAGAATTGCTCGGAGATGAACCGGGAAGCCCCCATGATTTCCTTCAATGTTCCGCTATTGCTCTGTTTCTGCTGAATCTGGGCCTGAAGCACATCATACAGGAAGGATTGCACCTTATCCATTTGAACGGCAACCACGTATTGTTCCATACCTTATTCGCTCCCTCCCTTGCCGCTGAATAGCTCTGCATAAGCCCGATGCGGAAATAATAACGGATTATTGATTAACATTAATAGCTGGTTGAACTGAAAATTGAAGGTCAGAAGGGAGATATTCTTCCCTTTATTATCCACTACCTCATATTGCGCAAGTGAAGTATCTTTAAGTTTTTCTATTGTTTTCCCACTAAAATCGCTGTCCATTTCCGCATCATGAAAATTAAGACTTTTAAACCAGTCGAAAAGCGTACCCTCCGATTCATCATCTGTTCGATATGCAATCTCAATTTGCTCCTCTTGCCCAGCCCCCTTGGAAGCAAGCAGCGTGAAGTCAAAATGCTTTTTGATATCTTCATTGCAGTTTTCCCGCAATGCACAGAGGATGCGGAGCGGACGGGTGGATTTTTGGGACTTTACTCCTTTACCCTCACCTAAAATTATATCGGTAGCAAACCGGGCAATAGAACGATCAGAGGTTTTCAATAATTTAATACTTTTCGCCCAATTTTTAATATACTTGGGTTTTAGACTCTGGCTCTTGCATTCAATGACTGCCGCAATGGCCTCAATGGGAATAAACTTTATTCTGCCATAACGGAAAATATAAGGAGTATAGGTTTCATCCAGAATGGCAAAGTCAACTTCCTTCGACACCCTGCCAATCGAATCAATAATAAATACAGAAGACTCTATGACAAATTTCTTCGGAATCATCATCTCAAATAGCTGAGACCAGATCACCTCACGTTCAGAGCCAACTGTCGTACCATGCAGATCATGCTTCATGTAAAGTTGATTCACAATAGATTTCTCTACCTGCTTGTAATTCGCTGTCACATTGGTAATCATGGTGTTTTTTCTATCCAATTCTTCAGGAGATAATTCCTTTGTCACGGCTTCGCACTCCTTCGTTGATGTCCAATATTTTGAAACTACGAATAGTATATCACCCCTCCTGAAATTCCCATATAAAAAAAATGCTGTCTGAGCTTTAGCCCAAATAGCATTTGTTGTCACTTTTTATACTTTTCACCAATAGATCACATCCATCTGCCCACATCCAAAAGTAGAGTTCCTTCCAATATGTAAAATACGTGCAGCATTCAGCCAGGGAATGAATGGGGCCAGCTCCCCAGAGAAGGTTAATGACCCCAGCATACCACTCCAATCCAGGGATTCCTTCTTCCGGCTGGAGTATCTATGCATCTCATGCAAGAATAATCCCTTAGACTCGGGACTGATCTCACCCGCAAGCTCACACACCTTCGTCGCTGCCTCTGTGTTCATAGAACCGCCGTAACGCTCATTCAGCAACTGGATTCTTCTCGTAATACTTCGGATAATGGTAGGGAAATCGATATTCTGCACCAACATTCCCCCTCGACGAATACGAAGAGGCGTCACCAGATGCACAGAGCACCAGGAAGCAGGCTCTTGCAAAGCATGAACTGAAATATTCTCCGGGATCGCCGCATCCATATCCAGCTCACCTTTTCTCCAGATCCCCCCATACTGCTCCCCCTGCAAAATATCTGTAAGCTCAAACGGCTTACGTTCTGCTCCGATACCAAAACGCTGCGCTTGCACGAGGGAAGAAACAATCGGCTGCGCATAACGGATAGCATCACCTAAAAGGATCAGCTTGAAGCAAAGGAGATCGCCAGCAGCATATACCCTTCTCGGCCTAGGCGGCTCAATGATATAAGGATTCACGATATCCTGCCCCGCTCCACCCCATCGTCGATTCTCAAACACATACCTGTAGGATTCTGAAGAATGCTGAGTTAATGCCCACCCTGTCACACCATGAAGCGTTGAGCCAAGGAAGGCGGGCAAGCGAGCATTCTCCTTAGCTCTAAGCCGAATAAGTAACGGTAAGTATTCTAGCGAGAAGATAGGGGCTCTTGTGTTCATACTGTACTCCATTTCTGATTGTGGCTAAAAGGTGTTAAAGATTTGAACAGTTCATCCATTCAAATTCACACACTCCATAGGGAGTGCGACCTGGACGTCACCATGCAAATACGGACTATCATTATATTTCAATCCGCACACTCCATACGGAGTGCGACGTCTGATATCTGCTCCTCTGTTAGTTTATTCATGGATTTCAATCCACACATTCCATACGGAGTGCGACGATTATGAGTGTTCCGTCTGATCAAACAAAGTATATTTCAATCAACACACTCCATACGGAGTGCGACACGATCAGCATATCCCTTGCGGACCATTCCTGGAGATTTCAATCCACACACTCCATACGGAGTGCGACGCTAAACGCCTGCTTCACCTCCGGCCCGCCTCTGGCATTTCAATCCACACACTCCATACGGAGTGCGACCTTCTCAGCCTGGATGCCGTTCCGTGTGTACTTGATTTCAATCCACGCACTCCATACGGAGTGCGACTGTACCGTTCGATCAACTCCGGCAGCGGGATGAGATTTCAATCCACACACTCCATACGGAGTGCGACCGTTTGTCAGCAGCTCCCCGCGCGTTAGCTTGTCATTTCAATCCACACACTCCATACGGAGTGCGACGGCCCTCAACTTCTCTCCTGATGCAATGTTCCAAATTTCAATCCACACACTCCATACGGAGTGCGACAGCGGAAAACAGCATAACTTATGCTTTTCCAGTATTAATTCACTCTCTTTCCTCTAACTCTATTCTCAAAAAAACATATGTTAACCTTTGACTTTTCAAGTACTATCATATTTCCGTAGAGTTTCGACAAATTCTGAGGTGCGAAACTCCCGGGGATTTCATGGGAGCTTGGCATTCGCACCTACCTTCGTTCCTATTTTACTCTATGGCTAATATTCTGCAAGACAATAATACATTCAGTACTGCACTACTCCTTGAACCAATGCACTCGTAAAAAGTAATACTTTGAGAACAGACTTCAAAGGAAAATCGTGTACATTATTTCAATCACGTACTCTCATAGATGGATCGTTATTAGATCACGTATGGCCTTTTGTGAGTAGCATTTTATTTCAATCCATGCAATCGTATAGAGTGCGACCAACATTCTCTCGCGCATCTGAAAACGCGACGATATTTCAATCCACGCACTCGCATAGAGTGCGACCTGGCTGCTGTGGTGATCCCTGCGGGCTTAATCCAAATTTCAATCCACGCACTCGCATAGAGTGCGACACCTATAGATCTCCTATGGACACATCAAATGAGTTATTTCAATCCACGCACTCACATAGAGTGCGACCTGACGCTGCCGCAGCGCTTGCAGGCCAATAGGACATTTCAATCCACGCACTCACATAGAGTGCGACCATCTTGCCCGACCACTCTAAACCGATCATATCCAGATTTCAATCCACGCACTCACATAGAGTGCGACTTGGACTGACGGGATCGGCTACAAATGACGCTACAGATTTCAATCCACGCACTCACATAGAGTGCGACAGCGGAAAACAGCATAATCTATGCTTTTCCCGTATTAATTCTCTATGTTTCCTCTAACTCTAATCTTGATAAGATATACATCAACCCTTGACTTCTCAGGATTACTCACTGTTTGCTAGAGTTTCGACAAATACTGAGGTGCGAAACCCCTAGGGATTTCATGGGAGCTTGGCATTCGCACCAGCCCTCCCTCCTATCTTACTCCACCACTTATTTTCTGCAAACCAATTAGCTCACTCCTAGCTCAGAAGTCTATGTATTGTTGTTACTCCGCTCAGCCTTTTCGATAGCTTGTATAAAACTTAGCGTAGGATTCTCGGATCTGAAATGAACAGCTAACTCGGCCATACCTCCAGATTGCAGCCAATCCCAATAATCCAACGTATCTACATTTTCCAAGTAAAATCGCGATAACGCCTCAATTGGATTTATTTTATACAGAGCTTCAAAATCTGAATTGGGCATTGGATCATTTAACAGATACTCATTTTTCAGCTCATATAACACTGTAAAAATGCTATAATGATTAACGTTAACAATAGTATTTATAAACTGATTGCATCTTTTTGGTGTGTTTAAAATAATTTGCATGTCACTAATCAACGCTTTATCATCACAATTCAGGATCGCTATCAACTCTTGGGATGTAATATCAGGCTTGTCAGGTGCTTTTTCAATAATCATTGTCCAAGGTGGGTAAGCGCCCATTTTGAAAACCTTAATCGCATCCGTAACATGACAACCGATGGTCTGCCATTTACGCCCCAGTGCATCAATGAGGTGATAGTAGTGAATATTATCAGGTAATCCTTGAAGTTCTGGCCACACTATGTTTTTACGGAAAATTTCAAGAATAGCTTGAGTGTTAAGCTTACGAGAGCGACGTTTGGGCATAGAGCATCCTCCATTTGATTGCCTCAAGGGAACTGCACGTTTAAAGTTCAACCTCTATATCAACAATATACATTATGCACCTTTAAAGTGCAACCATTTTTATTTAGGAGGTCCCCTATGGAATTTGATAAATATACGCTCCATTGTAAACTCGACCAAATTTTAAAGGCACACAATATCTCAGTACTAAAATTGTCCAATGAGATTGGGCATCGGAGAACAACCATAATGGAACTAGTACATAACACCAACATGGACAAGAAGAAGATATCGGCAGAGTTGATCATGAAGTTGTGTCTTTATTTTGAAGTCAGCCCTAACGACTTATTTGAGGTACGCCGAAAGAAATAGGATAGGATTTTATAAAAAAAAGCACTGAGTCCTGCGGCTGCGCAGATATTCAGTGCTTTTACTTATGAGCAGGAGCTAACAAGAATCCTGTAAGTCAGATAAACAAAAAGCTGGGACCCAACCGTATTCGTTATTATCCGTTTTACAGTAAGTCCAATCATTTAAGTGCTTTAACCCCCAAAGTATTTCCCCTTGAGATTTAAATCCACGCACTCATGTAGAGTGCGACACATTAACATCGCCGTACGGCTGCACCTGATGCCATTTCAATCCACGCACTCGTGTAGAGTGCGACATCCATGAGCAGCCGAATCCCCTTGACCCCCATATTTCAATCCATGCACTCGTGTAGAGTGCGACTAATATTATTAATCTATCAGATAAGTTTTTACCGATTTCAATCCACGCACTCGTGTAGAGTGCGACTTTCAAGGGCCTGTCCTGGCCGACAAGCCCTTAAGATTTCAATCCACGCACTCGTGTAGAGTGCGACACCAATACGCCGGATTACATCCAAGTGGATTGGTCATTTCAATCCACGCACTCGTGTAGAGTGCGACCAATCATGAGCTTAGATGGGGAGGCGATACCGAAATTTCAATCCACGCACTCGTGTAGAGTGCGACAGCGACAAAGAGCATAACCACTGCATTTCACACATCGTTTTACTTCTTTTCCCTTAATATTATATCAGAAGAGTATGAATCACACCTTGACATTCAACTAGCACTATCAACCTGTCAGGAATTCGACAAATTCCGAGGTGCGAAACCCCCAGGGATTTCATGGGAGCTTGGCATTCGCACCGATTCTCTTTTTCTATTTTAATTCATCGCAAGTAATTCTGCATAACTATAAATCTCTCAATATTGTAGTTTTTTTGTTGTGTGTAAGGTGTTACATGTTCATCAATCCATTCTATATACTAAGGGTCGTACAGGTAATTATTAAGCTGAAACACAGGATGAGGAAGGGAATTTAACTTGATGAAAAAACTAATAGTAAGGTCCGTAGGTATGGTTGCCCTTTTAAGCTACATAGTGGGGTGTACTGATCCTTCTCAACTTCAAACTGCGGAGGCGAAAGCAGCGCCATCCCATACCCCAAAACCAGAGGCCAAAGTAAATAACATCAATGCACTAATTCCGGCAGGTTGGCACATTTTAGAGCCTGTCCTGGGAGAAAAGGCTATCGCCAAAGGAGATTTGAATAAAGACGGGATCTCAGATCTCGCAACGGTCATTGAGAAGGATACGGTTAAGGACGAGGCGTCTCCACGGTCACTCTTAATCGCATTTGGCGGCAAAAATAATACGTACACCCTATCCATCATCGCCGAAAATGTCATTTTGCGAGCGGATGAAGGCGGAGTTTGGGGCGATCCTTTTGAGAGCATTACTATTAATAGGGGATCTGTATTGGTTAGCGATTATGGGGGGAGCAACTGGAGATGGTATAACAAATATAGATTCCGCTACCAGGATCATGATTGGTTTTTGATCGGAGCAACAAGCGGAAGCTACTTCACAGGAGCAACTACCATGGATCAAGCGGACGAGGATGATATCAATTTTTTGACCGGACGATTTGTAGAGAGGAGAACGGACGAACAAGGAAATACCACAACGAAAAAAGGAACTCGGAGGAAAAAGCCTTTGATCCGCCTAACGGAGTTTAACCCGGAAAACGTGCAATAACCGAGGGACCCTAGCAAAACAAAGCGGACAACGCAGTTCTACTCAAGCGTGGTCCGCTTTATTGTGCTAACTAACCATTTTGCCGCATCCAGAAGGTCTTTCGCGATGTAATCTGGTTCTGCTTGCTCATACCACAGGTGACGGTACTTATTCAAAGACTGCAGCCCCCAGCCTGTCTCTACCAGAATTCTTCTGGCCCCCACTGCTGCGGCTGCAAGCATATCAGTTGAACCCACATCGCCAATCACAGCACACCGGGTTAAATCTAATCCATGATCGGTTGCCGCTTGCAGAAGCATCCCAGGTTGCGGTTTGTGGCATACACAGCCGTCTTCAGGCTCATGTGGACATATGTATGCGGAGTAGAATCCGTAACTGTCAAATTCATTCCTAAAGTCTAATTCTGTAGCAAACCCTTTAGATATGTTGTGTTGGTTCGTTAGGGCGATGATTGGGATTTCATATTTTTTGAATAATTGCAATGCTTCTAATGAGGATGGAAATAATTCAAAATTCCGGGGGTGAATGAAATGACCGTTCCCGCCCAAGGTTCCATCGCGATCCACAAATACAGCTTGAAGGGTCAAGCGGGTTCACCTCTTCTTCCTGAAGAATCCAAAGCCACAACTAAAATCAAAACAACGATTACAAAACCTCTCATGGACATCACCTCGTTAGATACTTCAATCCACGCACTAACGTAGAGTGCGACCGGGCATCGTCTGTAGCAATAGCCAACTGTTTATTTCAATCCACGCACTCACGTAGAGTGCGACTAAGTAAGACCATTAACGATAATATGGAGTTAAATTTCAATCCACGCACTCACGTAGAGTGCGACACTGCCAAAGGCAAGGTAACAGACATCATTACCATTTCAATCCACGCACTCACGTAGAGTGCGACACTGTCACCTTGACGGCTTCGGATGTTGGGCTAGATTTCAATCCACGCACTCACGTAGAGTGCGACGGAGCGCTGGCCCGGATACTGGGCAGGCATGGAGCATTTCAATCCACGCACTCACGTAGAGTGCGACGGAGTGGGATCTGCATATGATCGAGTTTGCGCAGGGATTTCAATCCACGCACTCACGTAGAGTGCGACCTCCGGGCGTGTACCTATTTACATCTATCACACTATTTCAATCCACGCACTCACGTAGAGTGCGACGATCATTGGGATGACTTCACTTGTGATCCATTTGCATTTCAATCCACGCACTCACGTAGAGTGCGACTTAGCCATCTTTGCCCGGTCACTCAGACCGATATTTCAATCCACGCACTCACGTAGAGTGCGACTAAGCCAATATATCCTTGACCTCTCTTCTTTCGTAATTTCAATCCACGCACTCACGTAGAGTGCGACAGCAATTTGTGACCATCAACAAGGAAAAAGGCATTATTTCAATCCACGCACTCACGTAGAGTGCGACCCAGCCGAGCCATGGGTAACGCCTATGCTTCTATTATTTCAATCCACGCACTCACGTAGAGTGCGACGTCTCGGCTCCGGCAACTCTCGGAAACGTTATATTATTTCAATCCACGCACTCACGTAGAGTGCGACCCAGCCGAGCCATGGGTAACGCCTATGCTTCTATTATTTCAATCCACGCACTCACGTAGAGTGCGACGCCGTTTGCATTAGGGCCAATCAGCGACATGCCATTTCAATCCACGCACTCACGTAGAGTGCGACAAAATGCCTCAGCAATCAACGGCTTAACAGCCTCATTTCAATCCACTCACTCACGTAGAGTGCGACCCCGCTGCATTCCCTGCGGCATCTCCGATATCCTATTTCAATCCACGCACTCACGTAGAGTGCGACAAATACTTCCTTCGCTTTATCCTCCACATCGGACAATTTCAATCCACGCACTCACGTAGAGTGCGACTTCCGTGCTGGATTATTTAAATAAAACGCAAAAATTTCAATCCACGCACTCACGTAGAGTGCGACCTGCGGAGCAAGAGAGCTACCCTTGGGGACACTATTTCAATCCACGCACTCACGTAGAGTGCGACGGTCGGCATTCTCCGGCCTACGACTGTCAATATAATTTCAATCCACGCACTCACGTAGAGTGCGACGTGAGTCGCTGTACAGTACATTGCTGTATACGGAGATTTCAATCCACGCACTCACGTAGAGTGCGACTCGCTCAAAGGCGGTGTATTTGTGCTCCCTCTCAGATTTCAATCCACGCACTCACGTAGAGTGCGACGCACACTACCTCCGAAACTCAGCCTATTTCTAAATTTCAATCCACGCACTCACGTAGAGTGCGACAGCGAAAAACAGCATAAACCATGCTTTTCCAGTATTAATTCACTATCTGGCTCCTAATTCTATTCTTGAAAAGATATAAGACCACCCTTGACTTATCAAGACTACCCTCATATTTATAGACTTTCGACAAATTCTGAGGTGCGAAACTCCCGGGAATTTCATGGGAGCTTGACATTCGCACCGACTCTCTTTTCTATTTTAATCCATCGCAAGTCATTCTGCATGACGATAAATTAGTGTATATTCAGTAATTCCCACATAATCATTCCGTTCTCTATTCCGGTTCGTGTAAAATTTAATTTCTCCAAAACTCTGATAGATGGAATGTTATCGATAAGGCACTCGGCCACAATTTTTTGGACTTTTTTTGAAGATAAGACCATCATTAGAAAAATAATCTCATAATAAGCGCGTAGCAGCCAAAGACAGCAAGAACCAGAGCAGTTAATGTGAACTACCATCCACCTAAGAGGTGGCGGCTTCTTGGTCAATGAAGCTACTGCTCCAAGTTTACCCAAGCTCAAAGGCTAGTCCCTAGCCCAATCATTGCAATATCACATGGCTAGTTTCAGTAGGTTTTGAGCAGCGTTTACATCGCGATCATGATGCACATTACATTCTGGACAAGTCCACTCTCGCAAGGCGAGATTCTTCACCTCTGCGTTCTTATAACCGCAACAGGAGCAAAGCTGACTACTTGCATAGTGCTTAGGGGCAATAATAAGTTCTCTGCCATACCATTGAGCCTTATATTCAAGCATCGAACGGAACATACTCCAAGATACCTCGCTAATCGCTTTTGCAAGTTTGTGATTCTGCATCATATTCTTTACACGTAAGTCTTCCATCACGACGACTTGGTTTTCGTTTATCATTTTGGCAGACGTTTTATGCAAGAAGTCTTTACGCTGATTCGCTATTTTTTCATGTAGCTTGGCAACTTTCAGCCTAGCCTTATGACGGTTATGGCTTCCCTTCTTCTTCCGCGATACATCCTTTTGCAGCTTCGCTAATCGCTTTTCAGACGTACGCAAGTATTTAGGATTGGATATGATTTCGCCATTTGAAGTAATAGCAAAGTCTTTCAGCCCAAGATCAACGCCAATCTTCGTATGCATTTTGGGCAACTGGACGATATCCGTTTCAACCAATACGGAAGCATAATACTTTCCCGTTGGTGTTTTTGAAATCGTGCATGATTTGATCAGCCCCACGAATGGGCGGTGCAGCTTGATTTTGATGCCAGTTTTTAGCTTTGGAATCTTGAGATGTCCATCCTCTATAGCCACTGTTCCATTTTGGTTATTCGTTGTGAAGCTATGATTATTCGTCTTCTTGCTCTTGAATTTAGGAAATCCCGTTTTCTTATCCCGAAAAAAATTCTTATAAGCCTTGTCTAAATTCAGTTGTGTATTCGCTAAGGCAAGGCTATCGACTTCTTTCAGCCAGTCGAATTCCTTTTTGTATTGTGCGGGTGTATTCCTCAGCATCGTTTCCGTTTGCTTGTAATGTTCAATTTTATCTGCAAGCATTCTGTTGTAGATGAAGCGAACGCATCCGAACACTTTAGCGAAGTAGTGTTGTTGCCCATGGCTTGGATAGATACGGTATTTGTAGGCTTTCAGCAATGGCGATCACCCTTTCACACCTTGGTTTTCGATGTATTTTTGAATGACGTCTATTGGCGCTCCACCCGTTGTAAGCAAGCAATAGGAGCGTGACCAAAAAGCCTCTTTCCAAAGTGATTTTCGGAGGGTAGGAAACTCCTTCTTGATCAGCCTAGATGATGCACTCTTATAAGCGTTGAGAAATTTAGAAATGTCGGTATTAGGATGAGTTTTCATTAGGATATGAACGTGATCCCTGTCATGATTCCATTCCTGCAAAGTCACATTGTAAGTAGGCTGAATGTATGCAAATATCTCTTTCAGACGTTCGGATATTGGATCTGTAATTACTTTCCTACGATACTTGATGACTAGAATAAGGTGAAAATGAAGGGAGAACACTGAATGGTTATTTGAATCTAATTTCATTGATTTCACTGACCTTTCCAAGATACGACTGAATACTTTAATTATAGTATCTTAGGCGGTTAGAATCCATGTAGATTAGACCGTTTCCATTCATCCCCCACTTAAATAAAATAGGGTAATTCTGTCAACTGATGGTTAAATTCTCTGGATTCATCATATTTTAACACTCCCACCAAACGTAGTAGGTGCCTAGCAACTCTGTAAGCTGGTTGATCGTGGCAAGGCTGTCTTGCGAATATTCAGTGATCACAACACCCTGGATGAGCGGCATCGCGAGATAGAGCTTACTCAATACTGCCTGTTCCACTGGAAAAGCAGGCTTTGCCCGCGACACGCGAATTCGCCATGATTCCATGAGCAACTGCTCATACTCTTCCCGTGTGTCTGGATCACTATAAAGCAACTGCTCAATATGCGTATCCGTCATGATGGACAGCTTCGCCGCTTCAAATCCATCCTTATGTACTAAGCTGCCAACCAATTTCCTCATGATCGCGTTTACGCCGATGTTAGCAGGGGAAGTTTGCAAACGAGCTTCTTCCCATATGAGCCCGGTGACACGCTCACCAGCTTCCAGTGTGAACTGGAGACTTCCATTTGTATAGCTCATCGCTTCAAAAAGTTCGCCAGTCGAAATAGTCTGATAACCGCCGACAAATGCACTTCTGACCCAAGAGTCCAGATGATCTGCATGAAGAATTCCGTCCTTGTTCCTCAAGAGACTACGCTTTGATCCATCTATATAGTCCATAACATCAGTTGTACGAATATTCGCACGGGCTAGGATGTCAACGATCTCCTGTGAAAACACGGCCTCCCGCGTCCATTCATGATGATCCACGCCTGGAAGGGATTCTAACGTATGACTAAAAGGTGCATGTCCGATATCATGCAGCAATGCTGCTGCCCGCAACGTATGATTATCCGGCTCAAAATGCGCTGTAAGCGCAAATACACCTAACGTATGCTGTAAGCGGCTGAAGGTATGGTGGGTATTGATGAAAGAAGCTCCTCCGTGCCGAATGTAATGAAGCCGCCGCACCTTCTTGCTTCGGAGCAGTGCTTTTTCTTCATCAGTGAGCTGAATCCTGAGCTTCCATAGAGGTTCATAGATTTCATCTAAAGCACCATCAAGTCTTAACCGAAAGTCCATTCCAATGTTTCCTCCTGTGTTCTTAAATTCTAGATACGGACCAGTGAACAGTAGACGCAAACTGTGAAGTAGAAGTATTTATGAATTAGATTTCTCTTTGTACTTTGCCCAATTTATCCAAGAGATGCATAAAAGACCTAAAGTCATAATAAGAAATTGCATTGGACCTCGATTAATATCGAATACAATGACGATGCCAGCAGTGAGAGGTATTAATATAATACTAATTATGGAGATCCATTTATATATATTTTGATCTTCCTTCTTTTCGTTTTTCATATTTTTACCCCATTTTCAAATAAAGTAATTAACCTATTATATCATGCTAACTTGATCTGATGTCCACACACTGCGCAGTCCGAGTATGGGGCGTAGCAGAAAGGGAATTTTTTATGTACTCTACACCAGATACGGCCAGTGAACACTAGATGCTTATTAATCAGCAAAGAGGCCCCTCCACTCCCTGTGAGTAAAGAGGCCTCTTCGTGCGTAGGATCAGAACTGATTTGCAGCTAAGTTTTGTAGCAGGAGATTGTTATATTTAGTCGCATGTTTTTGCTCATCCAGAATAATGCCATACAGAGTATCCTTGTAAATGCCGTACGGAAGACCGAACCATATCTTTCGATATTTCTCAACAGCAGATAATTCACCTTGGAAGGCTTGTTGCAACCCGGCAATATAAGAATTAACATTATCCGGAGCTTCGTTGCTAACTCCTGTTACTTCATGTCCTGTTAATTCCTTATACATTTGTCGGAACATTTGATTATGTCCTCTTTCATCATTCCGAATAGAGGTAATCACTTCAACTTGTTCTTGGTTCGGGGCAAGTCTGATGAGTTGATCATAAAAAAGTTCATCATTTCGTTCACCTTGTACGGCATTCCTCATTAATTCAAGTGCTTCTTGAGTTGTAGTGGCCCAAACGGGGACGAATTGTGATCTACAC
Source organism: Paenibacillus sp. FSL R7-0333 (assembly GCF_038000365.1). Classification (NCBI taxonomy): domain Bacteria; kingdom Bacillati; phylum Bacillota; class Bacilli; order Caryophanales; family Paenibacillaceae; genus Paenibacillus; species Paenibacillus sp. FSL R7-0333. The sequence continues at coordinate 1,068,244 of NZ_JBBOBZ010000001.1, read as the reverse complement.
CAATACGGATAAGGATACATCCTATGCATGAGCTAAACCTCCAGAAATGCAAATAATCACATCATCAATTATATGCACATAAGCCCAGAGTGTGATTATTTCGAAGAAAGGTTTAATGCACAGTTCCTATATTAACACTCCCACCAAACGTAGTAGGTGCCTGGATGAGCGGCATTCCAAGGTATCCTCCTGGGTTCTCCTTTATTTTTCAACCTCAAATATTGAATCGATGATGATTGGAAGATTGTCTCTAACCGAAACAGCTCCAAAGACTGAACGTGCATGTATCTACGATACACTTGTCCATTCCAATCGATCAGAAATTTCGCATACTAACTCGTAATCATACACTTATTTTCTGAATCTTCGAGCGGGATATTAAATATACCGGGCCCATTATTTCGATTGCGCCGTCTTTTACACGAAATCGCACTCTCCTGCTCTGCCGCATATACATCGATCTCCTCCGATAAGGGGAACAGGTAGCCTTGAACGAAAGAGGCGTAATCGCGTTTCGAATGAGATTCATAGGCAAACGGTTCAAAGCCCAACCCATCCTGAATCGTATCTGTTTCAACTGTATGGGCGACATTACGCGAGGTTACCCATTTGGCAGACATGTTCAACGCCCCGGCGCTGGCCCCCAAGATAACGGCATTGCTGTTTTTAATTCCGCCACAAAATCGTGCTGCTGAACCGGGTCTCCCCCGCATAAAAAAATGACCGAGGCGTTCTGAATCCATTGCCGGGCCTCTTCCTTCTGCATGCGGTAATCGATGAAATGATATTCATCAAACATAAGATTAGACTGTTGGAGCCATGTCCATTCCGTTATAGCCTCAAGGTTAATCTGCTCGTCTTCATAATCAGACGGTTTAGCGCTAATCATAACAAGCGATTGTCTATCTTGCAGATCCTCCTGCAGCCACTCAACCAGCTTCTCTGGCAAAACATCATTAAACCAACTGAAATAATAGTGAGTACTCAAGCTTCATTACCTCCATATGCAGGGTTTGCCCCGTTAAAGCGGTTTAATTTAGCTTCAGCCGCCAGCATGGCGCTGGTAAGTCTCCGATGATTCCCGTCATGCCGGGCAAGTGTTCTGAAATACAGGCTGCGCACCATATTTTTCCCGTTCACTCTGGCAACTCTCTGTGCGCGTGTATCCGGCCATTCCGTACACTGCGCCAAGCTATGAATCCAGTCGGCAATCTCCTGCTGTGGTAGCAGCGCTTCACTGATCATCGTGTCCACAACGTTAGCCATACGTTCGTCTTCCTCCTCGTCAAAAATCCGGACACCGTTATGCAGCATTCCTGTAATCGCCATAAGCACCTCGTGCTGCACCTCAATGTCACTTTCCTTATAGCGGATCAGCTCCTCCAGGGCATCTGCCCCGTGAGCTGCGGCATGAGCCCAGCCTTCGGCTGCCAGATAACCGCGCAGGTCCTTCTCCTCCTGATAGTAGCGAAGCAGCGAGCGCTTTAGATGCTGGAAGTCTTTTGGCGTCAAGAATGGTTGAATCCGGTCCCGTTGCATAATAAGAGCGATCGGCAGAACCGCGAATGCCCTGGTGAGTACACTGTGGTCATCCACGCTTCCAATCCGGTAGAACAAATACCGGTCGTCCATCAGGACAGTTAATAGATGCCGCATTTCCTCATCTGTGAACTTATTATCGCGCTTCAGCCATATGTAAAAGGTAGAATAAATATGCTCACGAAGCTCCGGCCCCGGGTCACCAATATGCCGCAACATCAGATCAGTAAAGTCTTGGATGCTTTCTCCCTCTCGCAGGATATACTGTTCTTCCTCCAATCTGTGCAGCTTGTGTATCAGCTCTGTCCGCGTGTCCTTCGTACCCCATTCATTGACATCTTCGTCCAAAATGCAGGCTTTCATCTAGTCGGTTCACTCCTAACCTAGTTATAGCGGCGTTATGTATTTCTCCAGCCGATATAACTACTATAAAACACAATGACTGACACCAGGGGGTCAGTCATTGTAGGATAGAAGCATATTTTGCATATATTGCTGCAGCTCCGCCCGTAATCCACGAGGCTCCAGCAGCTCGCACTCCTTGCCGAAGCTTAGAATGAATTTCAGCAGGCCCTCCTCATGAGGAAAAGTATCCGTGACGAGATAGCTGCCATCTTCCCCCCGGCTAATCTTCTCTTTTTCAAAATACTCGGTAAGCTGCGCGCCGATTCGCGAAGTGAATCTCAACACAACCTGTATACCCGCCTGCGAATAATTGTGCTCAATCACCTCGGCAATCCGTGCTTCGGGCACATCTCTTTTTGCAAAAGGCAGCCCCAGCTCCAATTGTCTGATACGCACAAGCTTAAATCTGCGGTAGTCCTTTCTGACCCGGCAGAAGCCGATAACATACCAATGGCCGTGACGAAAGTCAATCCAGCCCGGCTCTACCGTTCGCTCCAGGTATTCCATATCCCTGTTGATGTAGTCGAACACCAGCAGCCTGCTCTCCGTGATGGCCTCGCTTATGATCCCGAGGAACTCTTTAATCTCCTGCTCCATGCTGAAATGGGACAAATTCAGAGTCAGTTTATCCTTCCCCGGCTCCCGCTTATAGGTATGTTCGACTTTTAGCAGGATGTCATTAAAAGCTTCGTTCCGGCCAAACAAGCCGTGTAAATTCTTCATTACAGCTACAAACGTATGAGCTTCGTCCCCATTAAGAAAGAGGTTGCTTACATTATAGCTGTCCATAATATAGTATCCTCCGCCCTTGCCGCTGGTCGATGCAACCGGTATGCCGGCTTCGCTTATTTTCTCGATGTCCCGGTAGATTGTCCGCAAGGATACCTCGAAATGCTCGGCAAGCTCCTTGCCCGTTACCGTACCTTGACCGGAGATGATCAACAGCATGGAGAGTAATCGATTGACTCGCATGATTGGTGTGTGACGCTAAGTAACGTCTCCTCCTCTGGGTGGATTTTTTTCATATTACATCTTTGGGAAACACCCTATTCATTATCTTGTCAGACCTACGGTATGATGTCCAGAATGACATTTGTGAGAGGAATGCAGGATTGCCAAAACGTCGGAGCTGTGCAGGCGACCTAACATAGAAGGGACAGTTGTTAAACGCAAATTGTCCCCGCAATAACTTATACCTTCATCTGTCCCTTGATAACCTTCATCCTACTTTTGCCTGTGGCTACAATTGCTTCTTCCGCCACTTGCTTCAGGACGAATCATTGCCAGAATATGCAGCTCTGCAACATCTCGAACACCCACATAATCAGAATAAATTTTGGGGACAGCCTTCAGCTTGCCTTCTAGCATTTGGCGGACAATTACATTTGAATGTGAATAATCGTTGCCTAGAATCGGCCCCATCACACCCACAGGATTTACAGTTGCAAATTCCAAACCCTTCCCTTCGTGTTGAATGAAATCCCAGGCAGCTTTTTCAGCGAGATCCGTTTGAACAAAAGACAAATCCTCCATATTTGTCACTCCGCCCGTCATGATCATGGCTTTCACTTCATCTTGTCTGCTCATCGCACGAAGGGTTACCCGCACACGATACTTCTTCTCCAGTAAGTGTAATGGCAGCAACGGATCACGCACAAATTATTAAAAAAGACACCAAAGAATGGATTACTATTGCATTGCTGGAGCTATTGCGAACGAATAGAATATCAGAGCTGAAGATTTCAGAACTCGTTAGAACAGCCGGCGTCAGCCGAATGGCCTTCTATAGAAATTATGAAAGTCTTAAACAGGTATTAATGGAGTACTACGAGCCCAAATTTGCAGATATTTTCAATAAAATTGCGAACAAAAAGAATCACGAGCAAAAAATAAGAGATTTGACCAGCTTTTTTCTAACATTCTCTGATGATTTTCGATTAAGCGGATTCCCGGAATTTTTTTTGAATAACAAAAAGAAAGACAGCTCAAAACTCGAATGGCGAGTCGTGTATTGTCTTTTTTCGTTCCCCGATAGCAATAACAATCTGTTCAATTAACCCAATCCCGATCGTTCATCCGTTTTACAGTGTAATGATTTAATATCCCTCACCGATTAACGTCGATAATTTATCATGCGCTCTTAAGCGGCTCGGAACGATTTACTTGTTTTGAAACACATCAACCGCTCCATTAATCAAAGGATGTACTTTGATGTCGTAGTCAACATTAATTCTCATGTTTTCCCAATGTTTCAACCATTGCTCATCCGTTATTTCTTTAGAAAACGGCTTAAGCGAATGGGTTCCGACCTCTAAGGGATCGACTTTCCAACGTTGCATTCTTTTTAATAAATCTGACGTTTGTTCCTCAAGGTAGACCTCAGTTTCATGAATTAAATGTTCCAATTGTTCCTCACTTTGAATATTCAATTCTCCCTGGTACTCCTCAATTCTTCCTTTCAAGCTCACATGTAAAGACAAGGATGAATAGTCCCTCGATAGTTTCATGCGAACATTGGATCGAATCCGTCCTAAACTGATAGATAGCTTTGGAATGGCCAAGACTTTTAGAAAATGATCGTTATCCAGAAGTTGAAAAATATTATCGTCCACGTCTTGAATGACCATTACTTCTTTATCGTTTTGGAAGATGGCTGTTCCTATGTAATTGAAATTGTTCTTATCCGAATGAAAAACCGGCAGGATCGGATCCTTAAAAGGGGAATATACCTTCTTCATGAATTTATGAATATTGACGATGCTCATTTCACCTTGATTATGCTCCTCGTAATGCTTTAACATCCGATAAAGAAAATAATCTTGGTTTTCTTGCTCCGTCAATTGATTTTTTATGTATTCATCAAAATCGCCTCTGACAATCAACAAATAGACACGCATTGAAATATCAGGATCAACCAGTATGGTATTGATCAGCTTTTCAATGCCTCCTTTTTTTGCCAGCTCCTCATTAATTATTAACATTCGCAGCTGCCCCTGCTTTAATTCCCGATAATAAATTAAATTAAACTTCTGATCTCCCTGCTTTAACAGATCGACTTCCTTGGAGAGAAGACGTTTTTTTTCTTGGATGAGCGGTGGTACTAAAGTGCTGATTTTCAACTTTCCTTCCGGCCCCTTGTCAACCGACCAGAAAACTACCGGAGCAATCTCTTCAATCTTATTGTTCTCGACATATGGAGAAGAACAGCCGGCCATCCACATAACGCTTACAATCGCCAATAAACCATAGTGCTTGTATGGAACCATGCCTACATACTCTCCTTTCGTTTGACAGTAGTGAAAAGGATCGTAGGAATAAGTAAATAAATGCATGCGCCGATCCAGATTTGAAGGTTCAGTAACATCTTTTGACCCGGAACCGTTTGCCATAACCATTGATCCATTAAGATGATGCTTATCAAAATGACGAACCAACTCGACAATAATCCGATCCAAGTCGTGCGTTCTTTCATTTTTCTCATAAAGATTCTTCCGGCTCCATAAAAACATAACAGAAGAATTGAAATGTCAAACACATAATTAAACATATGGAAAGAGATAAGGATGTAATCGATTCGTTCTAAACCGCTCGTTTGAATGTAGCTTCCCATATATCCTATCGGAAAATCGATCTTGCGTAAGTAGTACGAACCGTAAAACAATACCGAAGCAACGAACAATACTAAATATTCCATGATCGACAGCATGTTTCCAATGACCAGGTATTTCGATATTTTTTGGTTGGAGCTCAACCATGGAACCATAAAAGCCAAATATACCGGACCGGAAAATGCCGACCAAATAAACAACAAACCTTGCCATGATTGTCCTGACCATTCGGTGGGTATGAGAGGATACAAATCGCGGTAATTGGCATCCGATTGAAAGAAGAAAGGAATAAACAGGACTGAAATCCAAGCCCCGCAAAGAAAGGCGATGACGACAAAACGCAATGTATTCTCCATTCCATGTGAAGCCACATATAAGCTGATCAAAAGAATGATTAGGATCAGCCACCTTTTATCCATAGATGGAAAAATAAAATTTTGGAGCATATCAACGTATCCCAGTGTGATGACTGAAATTTTTAACAATATTATCAAAAATCCAAGTATTGCGAAAACTTGAATCGTCCGTTTCCCGAAAAGCTGTAAAAATCCTTGATAGCCTTTCGCTGCATAACTGGAAGTAAACCATTTGGACATCATCATCAAATTAAGTTGGGACAGTAGCCCCATCGCGACAATTCCCCAAACCATATACGAATGAACCAAATAAACCGGCATGATTAAAATAAAATAATGCATTTGCATGCGATTCACTAATAGAACGAAATAGATACCGCCAGGAGTGGAAGTTCGATTATATAAGGATAAACTCTTCACTTCTTCATCTCCTGTCGCCATTTCCGTAGTGGTTTTAGATATTTCGGACGCGTTTTCATCCAAATTAAAGGGCCGCGGATAAAGAGGTCATTCCAATCCTTTCCATAAAAAGGAGCGATCGGTGCTAAATAAGGTTGACCTAATGACGTTAATGCATGGAGATGTGCAAGAATCCCGATCAGCCCGATCACGATTCCCGGCAACCCCAGAAACGATGCAAGGACAAGAAGAAGAATTTGCATCAGTACCATGGATTTTGTAACTTGATAGTTGGGAACTAAAAAGAAAGCAATAGCGGATATACCCATCAACACTATCAATACTTTACTTGCAAAGCCTGCTTCTACAGCAGCTTGTCCAATGACGATACCACCGATAACCCCTAAAGTTTGACTGGTTTTGGTCGGCATTCGCAAACTTGCTTCTTTGATGATTTCCAGCGTTACGATCATGAATAATCCTTCCGCAAACGGAGTAAAGGGCAATTTGCCTCTCGATTCCAATAATACGTAAAGAAGCGGCAGCGGAACCATTTGGTAATGAAATGTCGTTAACGCAACATAAAAAGGAATCATCGTCAAAGAAACAATAAAACTTCCGTACCGGATTAAACGTAAAAAACTGGCTACCGGCCAACGAAGGAAGTAGTCTTCCGGAGATTGGAGTAGATGAAAAAAAGTAATGGGAGCAATTAAAGCAAACGGTGAATTGGAAACCAATAGCGTCAGCTTTCCCTCACCTAAGGCATAGGCGCAGGCATCCGGCCGATCCGTTTGTAGAAACTGCGGAAAGACCGTATGGTTATGATCTTCAATAAAAGCTGCAAGCTGAGAGGAGTCTAAAAATTGATCGAAATCCACACTTTCAATTTTCTTTCTTGCAAGGGAAACAAATTCTGGATTTGTTAATCCGTCTATGTACAGTAACACAACTTTCGTTTTACTCAGTGAACCAATAGTAAAGCTTTCCGTTTTTAATGTAGTTATAGGCAAACGTCTGCGCAACATTGTAATGTTTTTATCGATTTGTTCACTGAAGCTGTCTTTCGCTCCATATATAACAGTTTCCGTTTGGGAAGGTTCAACTGCCCGACCAAGAGGGCTTTCCAGTTGGACGCCTAACCACTGATCGTTGACTGAATCGTTTAGAAGAATAAATCCCTGCATTATTTTTTGCTCAGCATCTTCGATCGATAGAACTTCCGAAACTTTGGCATTGGTTATGCATGAAGAAAGCGAATTGCAAGCAGAACGATGAAGTGGCTGAATAATCGTCTCGTTTAAACGCTCTGGATCGATTAACGTTTTTATGTATAAAAGATGGACTGAGGCACTGGTACCCATTCTGAGCTCAACAATTTCGGCATCATCCATATGGTTTAATTTCTGTTTTAATTCATCAATCCATGTGGACATTTGATGATTTTTCATTTGAGGGCCGTATTTTTCAACCATAGTCTTCTCCTTCATTAAAGAAATCAAAAAAGAAATCAAAATCCTGCGGTTTTATCTTGCCCTGAAATGGAAAAATTATACGACCGGGTAGCTGCAAACAGGCTTTTTGATTCCGCTTATATCATGATATGTCTTCGTTCAATGCCAGCCACTGCACCGCCAACCCGAACCTGATTGATTTCACCGCTCTCGCTTAGGCGCAGTCCTGCCCTGATTTCAGAAAGACAATCCATCGAATACCCTTGCCTGAACATGACATTCTCTACTTCCCGCAAGGATCGTTGGCCATGTTGGTACAAATAGCTGAGCAGGGCACCGTTGGATGTTCCTGTCGCGCTCTCCTCGGGAATATCGTACAGCGGCGCAAAATTCCGGCATTCCGCAGCAGCATCGTCTGGAGTATCCAGCGTGAACAGATGATATCCAACCACATCATATTTTTCGCTGATGGCGGTTATGGCATCAAAATTTGGCTGAACCTCATTCAAGAGCTTCCTGCTGCGGATCGGGATCATAATGTCCCGCAGACCCGTCGAAACAATCTGGATGGGCAACCCGGTTTTCAGATCCCCGGCATCCATCCCCAAAGATGGGGCGATTTCCTCACAGGATATCTTTTCAAGAAATTGTGGTAACGCCTGTGACAAATAAACAAGACCCTCGGAGCTAATATCGACTTCCAGAATCCCTGCCTTGGTTTCAATCGAATAGGAGGTCCCTCCCTTTGACAAACCCAGCGAATGCATTAGCCCAAACGCAGCAATCGTGGCGTGTCCGCACAGATCAACTTCGCTGGCGGGGGTGAAATAGCGGATTTTGTAATCCGCAAGCAGGGATTTTTCCATAAAGGCCGTCTCCGAAAAGCCCAATTCCTTCGCTATGAGCTGCATTTGAGCAGCATCCAGAGAATGGCCATCCTCCAAGACAACGCCTGCCGGATTACCGCCACGCCCCCCTTTCGCAAACGCATTTAACGTATACACTTCCACATTCATGTTCTGATCGTCCTCTCTTTATCTTCGAAAAACCGATGTGCGCAACCGCAATCTTCTCTCCATAACGTCTTAATAGTGCCATTCTTCTTTTGCAAGCAGAACAGTTAATTTCTTACCCATCCTTTTGACTGCTCCCGGACAAGTGAGAGAAAGGCTGCCGCCGCCGGCGACAATGCCTCCTGCTTCCGGGTGCAGACGGCAATCGGATTTAGCAGCGAAGTGCCCTTAACCATCACACGCTCCACTTCCCCGCGTTCCACATTGTCCCTTACCGCCAGGGAGGAGATGAAGATGGCTCCGTAGCCCGCGATAACGGCCCGAACCATCTCGTTCACCCCATTAAATTGTAGACCGACCTTGGGAGGACTCACGTTCAAAGCCCGGCATAAAGAGAAGAGACGCTCCCGGGTAGAACTTCCCTCTTCACGCAGAATGAAGGGAACCTTCATCATCTCCGCTAAAGTAATTTCCTGTCCACCGTATGGATGGTTTCTCGGGACGATGAACCAGAGCTCATCCTCCAGAAGCTGCTCCCATTCAATACCCGGTTGCTCCTCCCAGCCGCCTCCGTATACGGCTACCTCAGCATCGTACTGTAGCAGCCCCTCCACCGCTTCCCGAGAATTCGCAGTATTCAAGACCACCTCCACGGAAGGATGCTCCTGCTTGTAGAGTGCCAGCCATTCCGGCAGCAGGAGATTAGCAGGCAGATAGGTGGCTACAATCCGCAAGATGCCGCTGAACCCGGCCTTGTATTCACGCACTGCCTCATCCAGCTCACGCTCCAATGCAAACAATCGTTTGGCATGACTGGCCAGCATCTGACCCGCATCGGTTACTAAGATACCACGCCCCTTGGGGGCTAACAGCTGTATGCCTAATTCCTTCTCCAGGTTGCGTACCTGGGCCGTGACCGCAGGCTGGCTGATCCGTAGTTCCTCCGCAGCTCGGGTGACTCCGCCTTTTTCAGAGATGGTGTGAAATATTTTAAGGGCATGAAGATTCATAAGATGATCTGCCTCCTACATCAAAATTGATGAAGAACGAAATTATATATATTTTTCTGATGAATCGTTATGCTTTATTGTAAAGATAAGGGAAAATTTTCACAAGGTTAAATATTAATCGATGAAGGAGAGAAAATTCATGAGTAAAACTAAAATCGTCTGTACCATCGGCCCCTCCAGCGAAAGCCCCGAAATGCTCCGTAAGCTGATCCAAGCCGGTATGAATGTCGCCCGCCTGAACTTAGCCCACGGTGAGCTGGAGGAGCACGCAGAGCGCATCCGCCACATCCGGGAAGCAGCCAAGGAACTAAACCAATATGTGGCCGTCCTGCTCGATATCAAGGGTCCGGAAATTCGTATCGGCAAAATGGCCTCGGAGTACGTGGAATTGGTACCAGGAGAAACCGTGGTTCTAACCACAGAGGAAGTGCTCGGCACGAAGGACCGCATCCAAGTCACCTATAAGCAGTTACCCCAAAACGTGAAGCCTGGCAGCAGCATCCTGATCGATGACGGTCTAGTGCGTTTGGAAGTCGTAAATTCCGCAGGCACCGAGATTACCTGCCTCGTCAAGAACGGCGGCAAGCTGAAGCCACGCAAGGGTGTCAACGTTCCCGGCATCAAAACCAGTCTTCCAGGCGTAACTGAGAAGGACATTCGGCACATCAAATTCGGCGTTGAGCAGAATATCGACATCATCGCTCAATCCTTCGTCCGCAAAGCTGCAGATATTCTCGAGATTAAACATATTCTGAGTCAACATAAGGCCGACCATATCCAAATCATCGCCAAAATTGAAAATGACGAGGGCTTGGAGAACCTGGACGCCATCCTGAGCGTAGCCGACGGACTAATGGTTGCGCGCGGCGATCTGGGCGTGGACTTGCCGGTAGAAGATGTGCCGCTGGTTCAAAAAGACATGATCAAGAAGTGTAATCTGGCCGGAAAACCGGTTATCACCGCCACTCACATGCTGGAGTCCATGCAGATGACCCCGCGTCCGACCCGTGCAGAAGCAAGTGACGTCGCCAACGCTATCTTCGATGGCACCGATTCCGTTATGCTGTCTGGTGAATCTGCCGCAGGTAAGTACCCGCTGGAGTCCGTCGAGACCATGGCCCGCATCGCCGCCCGCGCTGAGTCCGTCCTGGGGAGCTACGGCCGCTCCAACTGCAAGAGTAACGAGACTGGCACCAACGTGACCAGCGCCATTGGCGAATCCGTTGTCCGCACTGCCCTCACGCTCTCCGCCAAGGCTATTCTCGCCCTGACCGAAAGCGGCTTTACCGCCCGGATGATCGCCAAGCACAAGCCCGCTGCACCGATAATCGCCTTATCCACTAAGGAGAGCGTGCTGCATGCCCTCTCCTTGACTTGGGGTGTAATTCCTATGCTCCGCGACGAGTCTGCTTCCAGCACTGATGCAGCCATAGCAACCGCTGTTGAACTGGCGAGGTCTGCCGGATACGTGCAAAATGGCGACTTGGTGCTCATCACCGCCGGAGTCCCTGTAGGCTGCGCCGGAACCACTAACCTGCTGCGGGTTCACCGAGTTGGGGAAGGGATTTAAATAAAAACGGAGTTCGCATTTTACTCCAGCCTATTAGAAACGCAGATTGCCCCCGATCAAATCTTTGGTCATTGGATCAAAAAACATTGTAATCGGTCCCAGTTGGCCGTTCATTTCCGTATCAAATTGAACGGATACAACAACATCTAACTTTCTGTCATCCATCCAATAGCCAACGTTTTTACTAGACTCTAGGATCACTATAGCTTTCTCTTTCGGCGTGGTTAAAGTGCTTCTTTCCTTTTCTGAGATTTGGGCCCAAGCTAGATTCCGAAATTCATCTTCATTTTTAAGTTTGTCATAGTGGAAGACATAATAGTACCAGCCGTCGCCCAGATTCTTATAGTCATTCACATAGCTGAATTTCGAAGGATCCCCTTTGGCCATCTCTGGTAGGCTGAGGTAGGTTATGCCTTGTTGATACAAGTTGTCTTCGGCATCAAACAAAAAGTCAATACTTTTACTAGGGGCATCATTTAAGGAGGATATCCTCTTTACAATACCTTCTCGAAACAATGTTTGAGCGATTTGTTGAATTTCAGGGTCCTGGATGTTCTCGATGGAATAATCTTGTTGAAGTATGACAGGCCGAGTCTGGAACACTTTTTCATTCTCTAACAGATAACGGCCTAGAACATCAAAATCTTCACGACGGTTTTGAAAATATTCAATAACCCCAGTCTCTGGACGCTTCAACACTTCGCTAACGTTCAAGGGAATAATGAAATCACTTGCCCTAACATGCTCCGTTCCCTTGCTTTTCAAGCCAGCACATCCGCATACCGTCAATGCAAAACAGATTAGAACTGAAATGAATTTTATCGGCCTAAGATTCATATTGCGGACCCCCATTAAGACAAGAGTTGTGAATTCATGTCACGAAATGGCTTCTCGGTATTATTTTAATTATTGGTTTAGTTTAGTTCTGAAAATTGCATAAGTACAAGAATAATACTTAAAACAGTTAGGACAAAGAAAATAACAGAAATTTGACGGTTCCTGTGCATTTTGATTCCGTATGAGCAAAAAAAGATTGCGGCCGCTAACTTTTGCCTAGATGAATGGTGGTTTGGGAGTTGTTTTTGTATGCTGAAATATCATAAAACTCCCAGGAGGTGTGACGATCCTCTTCAGGTGGAGTGACTGCGAAAATGAGCGTGATTTTTGTGGTTTTATCTTCCTTGGGTGAAATATTTAACGTGAGGCGGGAACCACCCACATGCCAGTATACAAAAGGCCGGTCTTGGACGGTTAGCTGTCTGATCTGAGTTTTTACCGTAGGACAATCCCCCTCATTATATCATTGTTGTATCTTAACACATTAAGGAATCACCGTAGTCCCAATTCCGTTTGTAAATAGGGTATCTATCAGCTTGACCAACTCTTCCGACGATAGATCTTTGTCATTCCGTATCCATAGGCGAAACATCGACATTAGTGTGGATATGTAAAACTCAATGATATAGGGTGCTAAAGCTTCATTTGCCGGAAGGTCGACAATTAATCGCTCAAAAGGAATTTCTCTTTTCAGACGTTCGATAAAATGAACAGAACCATAGTCGCCCAAGAGGGCTTTCAGGATTGAAATTTCCTCTGCATTCTCCAGGCATTGAAGTGCATCTTGGAAGGTATGTGTGGAGAACTCTCTGCTTGCCATTTCCTCTTTAATGGATCTAAAAACACGCTCTTCCACGTAATCCAACAACTCATAGATATCCGTAAAATATTGATAAAAGGTACTGCGGTTATATCCTGATCGCTTAGCGATCTCTTGGATGGTTATTTTTTCAATGGGTTTTTGGCTATATAAATCGCAGAATACATTAATAAAAGTTTGCCTTGTTTTATCCGTAAGTTCAGGTTGCTTTTTCATTATTTGCCTCCAGTTTCCGTACATCGCTTACACGACAGATCTTAAAAATCTGATGGTTGATAGCCGTATAGCGGATCTATACAATAAATTATACAACACGTTGTTGGATTATCAACCAGGATTAATATATAGGCTCAGGAGGCTAATATGCGAATTTTATTTTTCGGCAGAGGTGTCATATCAACCCAATATGCTTGGGCTTTTGAACAGGCAGGACATACAGTGGAGTTCTACGTTAGACAAGGGAGAAAAGAAACCTTCGGCAGCAGCATCGAGCTTGAAATGTGGGACGCACGAAAAGGGAAACAGCTCATAAAAGAACACTGGAACGTCAAACTGCATGAGGAGATTCGACCTGATTATGACCTCATTATCGTAAGTGTCCACACGGAGCAGCTTCCGGCAGCAGCACAACTATTATCGACTACTGCTGGGAACACGCCTGTCCTCATCTTTAATAACCTTTGGCAGGATTTGAAATCATCGATCTCACCCTTGTCTATGAACAATGTGGTCTTTGGATTCCCGGGAGGCGGCGGTGGCATTGAGGACAACAGGCTTAGAGGCGGCTTTTTAAAAATGCTGTTTCTGGAACAGCCACGGGTAGGCACTGAAACTATTAATAACAAGGTCAAAGAGCTATTGGAAAGTGCCCATTTTAAAATTCGTTGGATCAAGGATATGCAAAACTGGCTATGGAATCACTTTGCCATGAATGCGGCGATGGAGACCGAGGTGTTGAGACGGGGAAGTTTTCCGGCACTCTTGGATCATAGCGACTCCTTCGCAAATGTTGGCAGGAATATGAGGGAGATTATCCCGGTAATAAAAGCCAGAGGCGGAAAAGCTGATGCGACTTCTCTGCTGCTGACTAAGATCCCGCTGGCACTGCTCGGCACGCTGTTTAACAAGCTGGTTTTTGCAAAGGGCAGCTTGCCGCGCCTTTTCATGGAATACAACAATAGTAAAGCAGGTTTTGCGATACTTGAAGTTGTGCGGGAAGCGAAAAAGTTAGGTATAGCTTTGCCTCGGCTTGCTGCGGCTTTGGAAAACAGTGGACAACACAAAGTAGAGGTATCAGGATAGGAGTGGTTTAAGCTATGTATTGAAACAGAGTAATTCTGAGTTCAATCCACGCACTCTACACACGTAGAGTGCGACTGCATCCAAATTAACAAATACATAAACACAAAACACTGCAAATAAGCCGGACCGCATACTTATGAATGCAGGCCGGCTATCTCTGTTCCCTTTACTTGCTAAGCCCTCAGCGTGATACTCTCTTTCGCTCTCCCAAGTGGACTCAGAGGCCCTTATTCCGCGAAAAATCCAACTTTTGCAGCATACGCGGACTCCAGGGCCGTTATCGATGGATATGCCACCAGAAAACACCTCGCAGAGAGACAATAAGCGCACCACAGTCCGCCTAGCCGCAAAAAACAATGTTTGTTTGAAAATAACGGCCCTCAGGTCCGCGAAGGAGCATGGAGCAGCAGACTTGGGTGGACTAAGACGGATTCGCTCTCTCTAAGGGCATATTTCCCAGGAGCAATACGCTGCACCTCCAATCCACCATATAAGGCCGCATCACTCACCTCCTCGCTCCCCCCATCAAGCATTCATCAACACCTGAATGCGCTCCACATCCTGGCTGAATTTCTTCGCCAGGCGGGCTTTGCCGAGGTTGGACTTCACGATCTTCTGCATCCGCTTGTCATCCGTTACTGCGAACTTGGCGAGCATGCGGAAGCCTTGCTCGGGGGCGCGTTCCACAAAAACGCTGAGTGCGTACTCCAGACCTTTGGAGAGGACACGGAATTCTTCAGCGCCGTAGCGGGTCTGTCCGGCGGCAATCTGGTCCAGGATCTGCTCAGACAGCTCCAGCGCATACAGGACATTGGCCTGTTCCTTCAACATCGGCGGGTGGGCCAGGGCAGCGACGAAGGCCCGCTGCTCCAGCGCGTTAGCTGTTCCTTTCATGCCGTCGAACAGTGCGCGGAGCACGCCGAAGTCCTGCTCCCCGATGCGCTGCAGCGCCATCGCTGCCGACTCGCGCATCCGCCAGCGGGCGTCATTCATCGCCGCCCGGCAGCGCTCCAGAATAGTCTCCTGGCGGGCAGGCTCCGCATAACGGTAATAGCTGCCCATCGCCTGGAGCGCGCAGAACGGCAGGAACTCGCGGGGATCGTCCGTCGGCGCTTCCGCCTCCGTCTTGCCGGTCCACTCCACAAGCAGCTCCCAGGCTTCGCTGGCCACCCAGTCCGATGCGAAAGCATCCGCGAAGGTGGAAGCCGCGCCCAGATTCGCCCGGGGTCCCGGCAGGTTCGACTCACCCATGAGACGCTGCTCCAGTTCCCCGAACCTCCCGGCCTCCTGAAGATCCTCATAGAAGACGTTTTTGGTTACTTTACTATTCATCTCAGTACCCCTCCATCATTTTGGAAAAGCCATCTTGATCTGCTCCTCGCAGAACTCCTTACATACATTGTTGCCCCAGAACAACCCGTGGAAACGCGTCAGCGCGATGGTGTCCTCGCGGATCTCGATCAGCCCTTCCTTCACGAACTTGTCGAACAGCTCGGGGAAATGCTCCTCCGGGAAGACGCCGAATTTGCGGCGGAACTGGTGGCGGTCAATCGCTGTACGGCGCAGGCCCATCGCCAGGAACTGGTTGGGCAGATCCTCTGCCTTCACTTCGTAGCCTAAAGCAATGGGCAGGTCACCGGATGTAATCTTTTTCACATATTCAGGGAGTGATTTCACATTCTGGTAGGCATACCCGCCCACGTCGCCGAACGCCCCCAGTCCGACAGAGAGCAAGTCCAGGTAATCGTCGAAATGCTTGCGGCTATACACATGATGGCCTCCCGGACGGACGAAATCATAAGTGGATTCCACCGAATAGCCCTGCGACTCCAGATAACGGCAAGCCTCCACATACATCTGTTGCTCCAGCTCAAGTCCGCCGCAGGCCGGAAGCTCGCCGCTGGCAATGCGCTTCGCCAGACCGAAGCCGGGAATGATCTTAAGCGGAAACAGCGTGACATGACCGATATCCAGCTCCACTACCTTCGCCAGATCCTCAAGCCATTCCTGCATCGTCTGGCCCGGCAGATTGTACATCAGGTCCAGGCTGACGTTCGAAATGCCCGCCTCTCTGGAATCCTGAATCGCCCGCAGGGAATCCTCACCGGTCTGAAGCAGCCCAAGACGTCTGCCCAGCTCATCGTTGAATGTCTGCACCCCGAGACTGATCCGGTTCACCCCAAGCGCCTGAAGCAGCTTCAGCTTGGCAGCGGTGAACGAGGCGGGATTGCCCTCGAATGTGATCTCTTCGATATTATGCACAGGAAGTGTAGCCTGTAGCTGCTCGAATAACGCTGTGATCTCTTCCTCGTCCAGCACGCTTGGCGTCCCGCCGCCGATATATAGCGCCTCCACTGAGCAATTGCGGATCTGCGGCGTCATCCCGTACATCTCCAGCTCGCGGAACAGTGCAGCCAGATAATCCTTGCGGGCTCCCTGCTCGTTGAACGCCTTGGGGTACGGGCAGAACGGGCAGATCGAGTCACAGAAGGGAATATGTACATAGACCAGCTTGGAGCTTGCCGCGGCTTGATTCAAGTTCATCAGAGACGGCAGCCGTTTGCTGTCCTCTGGCGACACCGGAGCGTTCCCCATGGGATAGTGCCCTATCCCGATCTCCCGGAACGGGTACACAGGCTTGTTCATTCTATCAAGTCCTTCCTCCAATTGAATTCATAAGCATATCTTTATAGATGTGGCGTGATGCGGACAGAGCATCAGTGAGCAGGTCAGCGCTGTAGTCCTTGGACTGGTAGTAGGCTGGAAAAAGCAAGTTATCCTCAGCCCGGATCACCTGCTCCTGTAGAGCGATATGGTAGAGTGCGGTGTGAGGGTAGACACGAATGCCTTGGCTGGCCAGAATATACACAGGGTTCATCTGATTGACCACCTGGACCGTCTCCTGCACCGTCTCCACATTCTCTCCCGGACCGCCGAACAGCAGCGATACCGAATAGGGAAGCTGATAGTGCTCCAGCAGGCGTCCCAGCGCAACCAGATGCTCCGGGGTGAACTGCTTGCCCATCCGCCGGAGCATCTGCCGTGAACCCGAGTCGGCCCCGATGTCCACGAAGCGGCAGCCGTTCTCCTTCAGCGAGCGGATCAATTCCTCCGTAACTTGAGCCGGGGTCAAGGCGCAGCTCCATTCCAGCGAGGGGCTTGTGCAGCCGATCAGCTTACAGAACTCCACCGTCTCCTCCACCTCATGATTGAACACACCATCTACAAAAGTAATATTATGCACCTGATAGTCATTCTCCAGGATCTTCATGTCTTCGCTGAATTGCTCCGCAGGAATCCGGCAGGCGCCGGCATTCATATAGCCCTCCGAGCAATAGATGCAGTGCCGGCTGCAGCCTCTGGAGGCCTGGTAGCCCATCGAGGCTTTTTTGATGCGGGGGTTCGGGATAAAATACTGCGGAGCGAACAGCGGCTTCGGCGGAATACGGCTGTACACCGGATGATAGACGGGATCTGCATTACGTACCGTGCCTGCCTCCGGGGCTTGCCCCCGATCGATCTCTCGGGCCAGCCGTACCGCTTCCGCTTCGCCCCCGCTCCCCTTGATGCCGTAATCCGCCCCCAGCTCCTTCACCAGCTCGCCCGGCATTACCAGCATTGCAGCCCCGCCAAGCAGTACCTTGGCTGAACTGCAGGTACGGCATACCTGCATGACTTGCTGTAAGAAAGAGAGATAGCTCTCCGGCTGCTGGATCACCTGATTATCGATGTTGCGCACCGAAAGGCAGATCAGATCCGCTCCGGTGACCCGCAGCTCCTCGCGGAGCGCCTCCAACGGCTCAGCCACAAAAGCCAGATCCAGAAAGCGTGCCTTAAATCCGGCAGCCGTGAGGGCCGAGTAGACCATCCCCGCCCCGACAGGCAGGACCGGCAGCGGCTTCAGCAGCGTATTCGTAGACACCACCAGTATTCTCATGCTTCACTCCACCCGCTCTTCCTCATTCAAATGAACATCCAGTCCGGGTTGCGCTCCCGGTACGGCGCACAGATACTGTTCGCCTGCTCCAGGCTCAGCTGCGGGGACATGAAGAATTTCGGATGAAGCAGCTCATCCGGCTCCGGCGAACCTGCATAGCTGTACATATCGGTGGACGGCAGAATACGGATGCCGAACAAGCCGAAGATGCGCTGCACCGCAAGCTCCTCCATCAGCTCCAGCGTCTCGTGCAGGGTCTCCGGCGTCTCCTCCGGCCCCCCGATCAGCAGGCAGAAGCTGAAGTCCAGCTCCTGATCGCGGCAGAGCTGGACCACCGACCGGATCTCGGCCTGCCGGAAGTTTTTCTTGAACGACCTGAGACAGATATCGCTGCCTGAATCAATGCCGAACTCCACCTCCGTACACCCGGCCTGCTTAAGCAGGCCGGCGAATTCTGCCGTGAAGAACCGCGGATTCAGAAAGCAGCCCCAGGATAACGGAAGTGTCCGCCCGATCAGCTCCCGGCAGATTTCTTCGGCATGCTCCAGGGGATAGTTGAACACACTGTCCACGAAATCAAATGAGCCGATGTCATACTGCACCACCATCTGCTCAATCTCATCAGCCACCCCCTTAGGCGACCGCAGGCGGACGGCCCGGCCCTCCAGTGACGGGTAAGCACAATAGGTACAGCTTAGCGCACAGCCCCTTTTGGTCAATACATTATGACGGACCCTACGATCCACATCATAGCTGTGCAGGAATCCGCTGCGGCTCGGAAAATACTCTTGATCCAGCTGCTCAGGAGCATACGGCGACCAGTAATTCCATTCCCCGGCCCTTGTCCTGAACATGAGCCCGCTTACTGCGGACGGCACCTGCCCCGCTTCCAGCTGGCTAAGCAGCTCCACGATACTGTCACAGCCGTCACCGACAATGCCGTAATCGGCTCCCGTCTCCTGCAGCCACTGCCTGGGCAGTAGCGAGAAGCCAGCCCCGCCCAGAATGATACCAGCCCTGCTATTCCATTCCCGCACCCAATCCACCATCAAGCAGACCTGATCCACGAAGCTCCGGGGATACTGCATGCAGCAATTATCCAGGTTACGGATCGACAAGCCGATGTAATCGGGCGCATAGGCGTTAAGGTAATTCGTAACGGCCTCCCGGGTGTACTCCAGCTGGGTCATGTCCAGCATGCCTGCCTCCCAGCCGGAAGCGACCAGACTGGCGTGAATATAGCTAAGACCCAGCGGGAATACAGGGGGCCGCTTCTCCGTATTCGCCGAGATCAGCAGCACTCTGCCCATACTCACTCCCCCTTAAGAAAAGTGAGTGCGGCAGCAGCTACGTCCTCGCCCGCCTCAAGAAACATAAAGTGTCCAGCGCCTGGAACCGAATGCATCCGGGAGTCCGGCAAATACCGGTTCAGCTCCAGGGCCTTGTGCAGCGGCGTAATCCGGTCCGCCTCCCCGGTAATAATCAGCGATCTCTGCCGGATGCCCTGAAGGATCGGCCGGAGATCGGGATGCTTGATCTGAATCATCAGACGGTGGGTCGCGGCAGGCAGCCGGGACCAGCCCTCCAGAATCTGATGCTGAACCTCTTCATGCCCCTCGGTGAAAAAATACGGAACCGCCGCCGCATTCGTCTGCCGCACAGCCTCCGGCGTAATCTCTTCCCCGTGCTCCGGCCGCTTGAACGGAACCGCGAAGGTGGCGGCGGCCCCCATCAGCACCAGCTTCTTCACCCGGTCCGGCTCACGGGCGGACAGCAGCAGCGCAAGCGTGCTGCCCAGGGAATGCCCGATGATCGAGACCTGCTTCAGCCCCTGCTCATCCAGCAGCCTGAGAATATCATCAACCATGTCCTCCAGGGTGAAGGCCGGACCGGCGTATTCCGATTGGCCGTGTCCGCGCAGGTCCGCGCGGAGCACCTGGTAATGAGGCTCCAGTGCCCGGGCCAGGTCCCCGAAGACGAGCGAAGAGTCCCGGTTGCCGTGCAGACACAGCACGGCCTCCCCGGCGCCCTGCCGGCTATAAAATAAAGGTATCCCCTTAGTCTTCAGCATATAGTGTGTATCCTCCCTTGAACTTCCCGGCCGGGCCGCTCATACGACAGCTTCCTCCAGATAGTCCACGACCCGGTCTATATCCCGGCCGTCTGCTTCCTCGACTGCAAACAACCGCCACTCCCCGGGGCTTCTGCCTACCAGAATAGCCGGCTGTCCAGGCGCCAGGGTGCAGCGTGAGGCCAGCTTATCCTCCCAGTCATAGTAGAGCATGAAGCCGGGAACGGTCTGGCTCGTCTTCTCCTTCACGAATTCATGCGTGATGAAGTGGGGCAGCTGCCCCACTCTTGCAATCAGCGCACAGTCTGCGCTCCCGCCGAACTGCTGCTCCAGCTG
The DNA here is from genome assembly GCF_038000365.1 of Paenibacillus sp. FSL R7-0333. Lineage (NCBI taxonomy): Bacteria > Bacillati > Bacillota > Bacilli > Caryophanales > Paenibacillaceae > Paenibacillus > Paenibacillus sp. FSL R7-0333. The sequence goes on along the minus strand of NZ_JBBOBZ010000001.1, from coordinate 1,047,587 downwards.
TTCCAGCAGCGGCCCGCAGCGGAGGCTGGCCTGCTGATCACCGATAACGAAGATGCGCGGCTGAATCGAAGCCAGTTCACCGAGTGTAACCTCCTCATCCCGGACGTCCTGCACAGTGAAGGCAGACCAGACTTCAGCCTGCACCCCGCGTTCCTGGCTCGGCTCCATAGCATCCTGCCCCCCGCTTCCCTGCCCTTGCCCTGCCCCCGACTGCCCGGGAAGGTCGAAGTAAGAGAAGCCCAAGGAGGAGGCCACCCGCATCCCGACCGCCCGGGCCATCATCTTCGCCTCTTCTGCTTCTTCAATCGGCTTGCTCCAGGAGCGCTTGCGGATGCCCGGCTGGCCGTCATATTCAATCAGGCTGATGCCCGCGCTGGCAATCATCGACAGCTTGATCGCCGTGAAGCAGGGCATCAGCGAGGCCAGCGCCCATTCATGCCCGGGTCCCGCTGCGACAACAATCTGTCCGGCGACCTTGCCCTTGAACGCCTTACCCTTCACTCCAGCCACCCGGTCATAATTGTAGTACTCGAAGTCCAGATCCTCGTCACTGCACGGCTCGCAGCGGTCGATCCAGTTCTTCCAGACGGCCGGAAGCGAGAGCGCATAGACCGGGGAGGCGAAGACGAACCCGTCCGCCTCCTTCAGCTTGTCGTACAGCTCTGTCAATTGATCCTCCGGGTCCTTCAGCAGGTGGCAGTGCTTGCCGTTCATGCAGTTGCCGCAGCCGTCACAAGGCAGAATGTTGTAATCATTCAGCCGCAGCAGCTCCGTCTGCACCCCCTGCTCCGCTGCCGCTTCAAGCGCAACGGAGAGCAGATATTCGCTGGAGCTGTGATGCTTCTTCATGGACCCGGCAAGCCCGATGATCTTCTTCATCCGGCTGCCTCCTCTAAGTCCAGCTCAGCCGTATCGAAGCCCAGCGCCCGCAGATCGCTAAGCGCGAACATCCGGAAGTCTGCCGGGGTGCACAGTACATTGGCCTTGGCGACATCCTGCCGTAAGACCTGGGCACTTCCCCGGGCAGCCGCCAGCTCCTCGGCCTTCTTCCGGATCTCAGGCCCGGCCATATCGCGGATGAACTCAGGCTTACGCCCAATGACCGCACCCAGAAGACTCTCGCCCTCCGCGCTCCAGACCGCCTTCGCCCCGGCCGCTGACTCGAAGAAGCTTCCCGATGCGAGCGCCGCGAACAGCTGCTCGAATTCCTTCAGCGCTTCATCTCCGGGCTTCGCCATGGATACGGTCCGGCTGGCCCATTCGGCACAGTAGCCGCACTTGTCACAGTCCATCCGGTCGCAGCGCTTCGAGCGGAAGCCCTCCAGAAAGCCCTCCAGACTCTCATTGTCGATGCTGGCCTGGAAGCTGAACAGCAGGCGGTAGACCTGTCTCATTTTGTCAGACGGTGCGAAATCCTCCTTGATGTTCTTGGAGAAGTTCGGCATTTCGAAGTCGGCCTCCGCCATCCGTGAATTGAGCAGGCTGAGCAGGTTCCCCTCATACTTCCGCTCGGAGTAGGACTGCGCAGTAGCCGCAATCTTCTCCGTGGTCTTCATCCGCTCGGTCAGCTTGAACTTGTGGTAGCCCAGCTCTTCATAGACATACATGTCCTCCGGGCGAATCCACTGCGACTTCAGCAGCTCCTCCGGGTGTTGGAGCTTACGCTCCGTACAGCGCAGCATATAATAATCCAGCGCGAAGCCTTCGGTCACATGGTTGCACTGCGAGGCGTGGCTCTGAAAATTCGCATGATTATGGCGCATCGGGCAATCCAGCATACAGTCATTGGTCGCAATGAGCTGATAGTCGCAGCGGGTATTCTTCCGCAGGCTCTCCAGGAAGGCGAAGTCACGGTTCCGGCTCTCGGGCAGGGTAATCTCGCTGACGCCTTTTTCCTCGAAATATTGGGCTTGTCTGAGCGTGTTCACATTGGCAAAGGTAGACAGGCTGATCTTCACATCCGGCAGCGCGGTGCGCACCATGTCAATCAGCATCGGGAGCGATACCGTCACATATTCCGGCTGCAGCGTGCCGATCCATTCCAGCAGCTCGCGCAGGCGGTAATGGAAATCCTTCGTGGTCTCCAGGTTATCCAGGCAGGTAGCGTTCAGCAGATAATTGAACTTGAACCCGTAGGCATGCAGCAGCTTCACATGCTCCTCCACCCTCGCCCGGTCTATGGTTGGCAGTGCAAAGGTTGGTCTTCCGCCGCCCACCAGATCAGAGGACAGCTTGCCGTAGAAAACATCCACATGCGAATCCTTCAGCAGGATGGGCAACCGGTCATCAAAGTTCGTGCCGACAGACAGCTTCATCCCTTCAGCTCCTCTCCGGCAGCCTCAGCCGGCTTTTGTCCGCGTGCCAGCTTCACACGGCTCTCGAAGGTCTGCTGGTTCGCTTCCGAGAAGAACTCCTTGCAGACGTTGTTGCCCCAGACAATACCTCTCGCGGACAGGCGGATCTCATGCTCATCCGTTTCCAGCAGGCCTTTGGCCACCAGCTCATCGATCGTCTTACCGAAGACCTCCTCCGGCTGGAATCCGAACATGCCGGTGAAATCCTTCCGCTTCACGGACAGCATCCGCAGGCCCTTGGCCATCATCCCGTGCATCGCTTCCAGATCATCCGCCGGACTGGCAATGAAGACGGACAAGAACTGCTGCTGGAGCCGGTCACTGTACTCCTGAATATCCCCCTGGTTGATATACATCAGCTTGTTGACGTACCCGAAGGCCGCCGGACCGTGCGCGAACAGATCCTTCTGCTGGGTATAGTACAAGAGGACATGCCGGTCCTCGAAGCCCGGCTTGGCGAAATCCCACACGCTGTACTGGACATAGCCTTCTTCCTGAAGCAGCCGCTTGGCTTCCAGATACATATCCACTTCCAGCTCGACACTGCCGGTTGGCGGAATCTTGCCTTCCTTGATCATTTTGAACAGTGCCGTGAAGGGTACTACACACAGAGAGAAGACCGTGATATGGTCGATGCCGAGCCGCACCGCTGTTCGCACATCTTCCAGCCACTCCTCCATGGTCTGCTCAGGCAGGTTATACATCAGATCAATCCCGATGTTCTCGAAGCCCGCCTCCTTCGCTTCCTCCAGCACCTCGAAGGCCCGCCGGGAATCATGGCTCATCCGCAGATGATGCCCCATCTTGTCGTTGAAGGTCTGGATGCCGATGCTGATCCGGTTCGCCCCCTGGGCGCGGATGGCCTGCATTTTCTCCAGCGTCAAGGTTGCCGGACTGCCTTCAAAAGAGATCTGTGCATCCGGTGTCACCCGGTAATTCGCTTGGACACTCTTCAGCATCTCCACCATCCGTTCAGCCGACAGAGCCGAAGGCGTCCCGCCCCCGAACGTCACCGCGCTGATCGTGGACTGCGAACCGTACGGGGAAGAGGCATAGATGCCGATTTCGGCTTTGACGGCCTCCATGTACTGCTCCACCTGCTTTTCCTGATAGGCCATCTTGTTGAAGGGGCAGAAGATGCAGACCGAGGCGCAGAAGGGAACATGGACATAGACTGCGCCGACATTATGCGCCGGAGGCTGGTCACCAAGGCCCATTGTTCCGTAAATATCAGCCGGGGTAACCTCGGTCACAGGATTGGGATAGTGGGACACACAGATAGGATCTCTATGGGGATAGACGTTGTAGAAGGATTCACGGGTTGTGGTCTTAACGGCCATGATGAACACCCCGCTTGGCTTCCACAGCCGACAATGCCGCAGCAAGGCCCGAGGAGACCGCCTCAATCCCTGCCACCGGCAGACAATTCATCACGGTCTCTGTCACTTCCTCCGCGCTCGCACCCAGCTCATAAGCCTTCAGCGCATGCAGCCGGATGCCGTAGGTAGAACGGTCTGTAACTACGCAAGCCAGCCGGATCAATTCCCGCACCTTAGGCTCAAGCGTCCCCGTATCCTCAATCGACTTGCACATGCTATCAAAAGCGGCCCCTACCTGCGGATTAACTCTCATCAACATATCGCTCATCAGCTATACCCTCCTTATGATTGAACCGATTGTACCGATTGCACCGGGCGTCCCTTAGCCAGCTTCATCCGGTGCTGCAGCCCGTAATCCGCATATTTCGCGGAGAAAAATTGCTTGCTCACATTGTTGCCCCATATAATGCCGTCCTCAGTCAGCCGAATCCCTTCCGCATCCTGAATCAGCAGCCCATCCTGCACCAGACGTTCGATCGTCTCCGGGAACAGCTCCTCCGGCTCTTGCCCGAACATCTTCACGAACCCGGCACGGTTCACGGAAAGCATCCGCAGCCCCTTGGCCATGGCCCCGTGCGCCAGCTCCCGCTCGTCGGCCTTCTCCCCGCAATTGACCGGCAGCAGCCCATCCTGCACGCGGGTCATATATTCATTCAGATTGCCGCTGTTGATATACATGTAGCCGTTAATGATGCCAAAAGCAGCTGCGCCGATCCCGATCATATGCGCCTGCTCCGAGAAGTACAGGGTGGCGTGCCGGTCCGTCTTGCCCGGCTTGGCGAAATCAATGACGCTGTACTGCTCATACCCCGCCTCCAGCAGCATCTCCTTGGCGATGGTATACAGCTCAATCTCCCGGTAGACATCCCCGATCCCCGGAATCTTCCCTTCCGCTATACGCGAAGCAATCTGCGTATGCGGCACCACACAGAAGGAAATCACACAGATATGGTCAATCTCCTGCTCGATGGAGGTGAGAATATCCGCCCGCCATTGATCTAGCGTCTGACCCGGCAGATTGTACATCAGATCAATGCCGACATTCTCAATACCGCTGTTACGCGCATTCTTCACTAATGCGAACGAATCCTCGACACTGTGATACAGTCCCAGTACCTCGGCAAGCTCCTCATGGAAGGTCTGCACGCCCACGCTGATCCGGTTCAATCCCTGCAAAGCCAAGGTCTCCAGCTTGTCCGCCGTGAAATTCCGGGGGTTGCCTTCGATGAAGATCATGGCCTCCTCTTCCACGCGGAAGGACTGCTTCATGTATTGCAGGAGTCCGGTCAGCTCCTCCGAGGACAGGCAGGAGGGTGTCCCGCCGCCCAGATTAATGGAGGAGACCGTAATACTGCTGCCAAACGGCGTAGCCGCATAGCTGTCCATCTCCTGCCGGACAGCGGCCAGGTAGCGGTCCACCTGATCCTGCCGCTTCAGATAACGGTTGAACGGGCAGAACGAGCAGGTCGCATCGCAAAAGGGAATATGCAGATACAGCGCTACCGGCGTATCCTTGGTATTCACCTGATCCAGCTCCATCAGCGACCGGACCTCAGGCTCTGTGTGCTGTGAGACAGGCACCGGATAATGCGAGACGCAGATCGAATCTCTCTCCTTGAACATTTCAACGTATGGCTTCGCATTATTCATATGGAGCGGTCTCCCTTCATTTGGATTGCAGCATCCGGCCTGCATATGGAGAATCTTCGGACGGATCCACTGGGATGCGGCGGATTTCCATAGTCATCTGGTTGCGCATATCCGGGCAAGCCGAGTGTACAATATTGCCCTCCGGGTCCCACGGCAGCTTCGCATCCATGTTCAGCGCCAGCAGCATCGGGAAGACCGCATGAAAGGCCGTTCCGCAGAGATTGCCTGCGTTCAGCGGGGAGACCTTCATGACATCCCCTTCCTTATGCCCTGCCCGGCAATGCCCTTTAACGCCTGTTACCTTGAGTTCAAATTCATAATTCATCCCTAATTCCTCCTCATATAATATGTGATTCGTTTCACTTGCACTGAAATGCGCTACTCGATAATCGCTACTGCCCGTACCCAGGCCGCACCGGCCTGCCTGATCTTGATCGGAAAGCAAGCCACCTTGAACCCGTACGGTACCGGAATCTGCTCCAGATTCGCCAGGCGCTCCATGTGGCAATACGTCTGTTCTCTGCCCCAGAAGTGAGCGGGGAACAGATAGGCGTTATCCCCGGTCCGCTTATAATCACTGATCATATGCTTGAACGGACGGTCGAACCCGTAGCTGTCGATGCCCATCAGTCTGATACCTTGGCCGGTCAGGAACGCCGTAGCCTCCTTGCTCATGCCCGGGTAATCCGTAAGATACCGGGGGGTTCCCCAGTGCCGGTCCGCACCTGTACGGATCAGCACAATATCCAGCGGCTTCAGCGTATATCCAATCCGCTCAAGCGCCTGCACTATATCCTGCTTCTCAATAGCTTCACCCGCTTGGATATGGGTGAAATCCAGCACCACCCCGTCGCCGAAGCACCACTCCAGCGGCACCTCGTCAATGGATGCTGCCGGCTCTCCCTCACTCCTGGAGCCGAAATGCAGGGGGGCATCGAAGTGGGTTCCGGTATGGGTGGACGCGGTGATCATCTCCATGTTCAGGAACTCTTCGCCCGGGAAGTCCTTCCGGCTCCCGTCGAATTGACGGGCGAAGCGGTCCGCGCCCTCCTGATGGCCGGTCTGCTCGAACCCGTACGGGGCCAGCTCCCCCGGATTCTGCTCCATAGGCACGCTTAAATCAATGAACTGAACTGCCAAAGTTCTCACCTACTTCATAATTCTGAGTGCGTTGCGTCCCAGGATGTTCTGGACATCCTCCCGCTTGATCTCCTTCACCCCCATCATCAGCTTCATGGGCAGCGGGATCACTACCTTTTGCATGTAATTCAACACCTCGGCGATGTTCGGGGTAACCGTCCAGTCCGAGCCCCAGAGAATCTTGTGGCTGCCGCAGACCGAGATCATCTTGGCCAGCTCCATCCGGAACACCTTCGGATTATTGTGAATCAGGATATTGGCTACCGCCGTGATCGTCACATACATATTGTCGTGTCTGCCGACCATGTAATAGCACAGGTCATTCCAGGGATGGCCCATATGCTCCACAATCAACGTCAGGTCCGGAAAATCCACAGCAACATCATCGAGCAGAATCGGGTAATTATGCTTCATCCGAAAAATACTGCCCGGCGTAATCCCGGTATGCACGCTGACCGGAACGCCCAGCTCGCTGCACCGCTCATACAGCGGATACAGCAAATCCCGGTCATTCAGGACGAAGCCCCCGTAATCATTGGGGTTCAGCTTGAAGCCCTGCATGCCCAGCGTCTTAATGGCATAATCCAGCTCCGCCAGCGCCTCCTTCCCCTTATAGGGATTGACGCTGGCGAAGCCGCGCAGCTTGTCGGGGTGGGCGCGGACCGCCTCGGCAATTTTCTCATTGGACAGCACCTCATAGCCATAGACATCCTCGAAGCTCAGCTGATGAACCCAGCTCATGGCGATCTGATTCTCGTCCATACAAGCAAGGTAATCCTCCAGCATATTGTTCTCGTCCACGAAGCCGTCTCCGCCAGCGCCCACCATCTTTTTCAGATATTGCAGGTCATCGAAGCCCTTCTGCTTCTTGTAATCCGGGACGGTCCCGGCCGCGGCCAGGCTAAGCTCCAGGCTCTTATTCTCCTTGACGGCGAAATGGGCATGGGTATCTACAATCACAAGATCACTCTTCACGTTTGTCTTCTCACCACTTTGCTTAGAATTGGTATTGCCTAGAAGGGAGGTCAGACCTCTCTGTGCCCGATCTCCGGCCTGGGGGCCAGCGGCGCTGTAGCGAAGACCAGCTCCAGCTCGCCCGGACCCTCATTGACTACCCGGTGCCGCTCACCCCTCCGCGCAATGAACAGGCTATTCTCCCGGATGGCATGCGGAATATCCTCGATGAACGCCGTTCCCCGGCCCCGGACGACGTAGACATTCTCTTCGCCGTAATCATGAAGATGCTCCTTGATCTCTTCTCCCGGCTGGAGCAGGACATGGCCCATGATCAGCTGGGTGGACCCGACTGTCGCCGGACTCGCCAGCACGCGCATCTGTCCTCCTCTGGAATGAACCACCGGCACTTCATCCATATGGACCACTGTTTTCGTGTAGACCTGGTTCATACTGCACCCCTTATCCCGCAGATTTATATTCGGTGACGCCAGCTTTTTCCTTCTTGCCAAGGCTCAGTGAGATCAGCAGCGTCAGCACCATCAGCCCTGCGGCCACCAGATAGCTCGGATGCGTTCCGATCCGGCTGTAGAAGAATCCGCCAAGCGTGGACCCCAGCGCAATCCCGACCCCCTGAAGGGTCCGGAAGGTTCCCAAGGCCGCGCCCATCTCCATCGGATTAATCTTAATGACCTTATCCGTAATAATCGTGTTGACCAGGGTAATAATCGGCCCTTCCGTAAGCCCGATCAGGGCATATCCGAAGGTTAGCAGCCAAGGATTGAAGTCAAGTGCATACAGCAGCACAAGCGCTCCTACACAGATCGACTGGGCCCAGATCAGCGGTGCATGTCTGCCTACCTTGTCTGAGATCCAGCCAACGAAGACTGCTCCGAACGAGGCTACTGCTTCATACGGAATGAAGAGCAGGCTGAGCAGCACCAGGGAGATATTCTGTTCCTTAGCCGCGAACGGCACCAGGAAGGTGGTGAACACCCCCACCATGAAGCACAGAGTTCCGACAATACCCGCCAGCAGAATTTCGCGGACGCCCAGCCATTTGAAGGAGCTTTTGAAGGCTTGCCCGATGCTTCTGCTTGTATTCTTGACCCCGGTCTCCCTCAGCAGCACCGTGGTAACCAGCGTGGACAGCAGCAGCAGTGAAGCCAGCACCGCGAAGGAGGTATGCCAGCCGAAATAATTGCTCAGCAGGCCGCTAAGCACATACCCCAGCACCGACCCGGCGCCAATCGCCCCGGACACAATACCCATCGCTCTGCCCCGTTCCTCGGGCTTGCACACATCCATCACCACCGCGAAGATCGGCGTGGACACGAACCCTCTGGCGAAGCCGAACAGCAGCCATCCAGCCGTGAACAGCAGCACTCCGTGGGATGCAGCCACCATGAATACGGCCACTGCCGATAATGCCATGGAGGCGATAATAATCTTCTTCCGCCCGTACCGGTCTGCGAACACGCCGGACGGAATGGACAGAAAGGTCATCACCAGCGAGGCAATGCCCGCTATGGTTCCAATCTCACCGGAGGTCATGCCGAGATCACTGCTGATCAGGGGTGCGATCGGGAAGATGCTGACCATAATAGAGAATACAAGCAGAATGTTGATGGCCAAAAGTGTGAATATTTTGTTGTTGCTCATGTGATTCGTCCTCCTCACAGTCATTGACTGCTCTCAATAATGATGAATGCAGCAGCATAATCACCGTGATGACTAATGCTTACGTGGATGCTCTCCTGCTGCTGTATATAAGACTCCAGTCTTCGGCTGCGGACCAGATAGGGCTGGCCGCTGGGAAGGTTGAGGAACTCCAGCTCATTCCAGTCCAGCTCACAGTTCATCCCGGTGCCGATGGCCTTCAGCAGCGCTTCTTTGGCGGCGAATCTGCCGGCAAGGAAGTGTTCGGCCTGTCTTTTTTTACAAGCGAACAGCTCCCTCTCTTCCATTGAATAGTACTGCTGGATGAAGAGTTCACCGCACTTGGCCAGCATCTGCTCCACGAAGCTGATACTGACCAGATCCATGCCGATCCCTCTTATCATGCCTTCAAGGCAACGGCTTCGATCACTTGGGCTACAGAATAAGTCTTAAGCACCCTACTCTCAATGAAGATGCCAAACGCCTTCGCAAGTGCTGTAGAGACCAGCGCCAGCTCTGTTGAATCCAGGGCCAAATCGTCATAGAGCCGCGATGATTCGATAATCTCATCCTCAATGCCAATATCCTCAATGATTGCTTTTACCTTCTCGAATACCATTAGATACACCCTTCCTTTAGAGTTAATGGGCTTTACGCTTCTTGCTTTACAATTCATGGTTCACAACCAGTGCCGAAGAGACACCCCCCCTCCCTCTGGACAGAATCAGCGAAGACTCCACAGCGGTCCGGCGGCTGATCCCCGGCACGAAGTTCAAGCCATTGTCCTGAACCGATTCTGCCAGATACGGAAGGCCGGGCAGCTCCCCGTGATTCATAGCCAGCACGCTCAGTGCGACATCGAACGCCCCTGCCGCTCCAATCGTGTTGCCGAAGACGGTCTTGGGGCAGCCCGCCCACTTGGCTTCTGTACTACTGCCGAACACCTCCTGAATGGCCGAGCATTCAATTCCGTCTTCACGGGCGGAGGCGGCCCCATCCAGCGACAGATAGCCGATCCGCTCCGGCTGCGTCTCCGAATGCCCGATCGCCAGCCGGATCGCCCTGGCACACTGCGCTATACTCTCCTCAGGCGGAGCGGCAGCCTGGCCGTCATTCGTGAAGCCGAAGCCCTGGATGCTCGCCCGCACCCGGCGGGACGCCTCGCGCTTCTGAAGGCTGCGCTCTGATTCCAGGCAGAGAAACGCGGCTCCTTCAGCCAGGGCCATCCCGCTGCGCCCCTCCACGAACGGCCGGTATGCCGTCTGCGGGCGGTCCGCACTCAGATTCAGCAGCCCCTCCGTGTTATAGAAGGACAGCGCCCACGGATCGAGCGGCGTCTCAGCTCCGCCCACAATTGCCGCATCGATGATCCCGCTGCGGATGGCTCTGGCCGCATACGCAATGGCGAGCAGCCCGCTGCTCCGGTCGGCGATCACCGTCTTGCTGTAGCCCTTGATATCGAAGGCCAGGGACATATGCCCTTGTGCCGCCGCCGGGAACCAGTTGCTCGCCAGATTCGGGTCAATGAAGGGCGCCCCTTCGGTATGCAGGACACGCAGACCGTTCCGCGCACTCTCCCAGCCCCCCGAGTTGTTGCCGACGAAGATCCCGATCCGCTCGCGGCTCATCTGATCAAGCTCCCAGTGCGCATCATCCATGGCATCCTTCGCAGCCAGGATCGACATGACAGAGAAGCGGGAGCATTTCTTGAGCAGACGCTTCGAGATGACCTGCTCCGGCTCCATCCCGCTGACTTGTCCAGCGAAGGGGGGCGCGGTACCAGTCGTACCCTCAAGCTGGAGCGGAGTCATATAATTACGGCCGCTCAGGAGGCCCTCCCAGAAGGCCCCGGCACTATTCCCGCACGGCCCCACCATCCCTACTCCGGTTACGAATACTGTATTCTTCATAGGCTGCACATCCATTGTTCAGTCTGAAGCTTGCCTGCCCGATTGCTGTATTCGTTCGCGGCCAGAATCATCGCGGAGTGAATCCCGGAGAATCCGCTGGCATTGGTCAGAATATGGTACAGGTCGCGCTGGATCGCCTCTTTCGGCACATAATTCAAATCACAGGCCGGGTCCGGCTCGTCCAGGTTGGCGGTTGGCGGGATATAGCCCTCGTTCAAGGCCAGCAGGCAATGCACAATTTCAATGGCGCTCGCTGCCGAGAGCGGATGGCCTACCATGGATTTCGTGGAGCTGATCGGGATGGAGTAGGCGAGCTCTCCGAACGTTCTTTTATAAGCGGCGGTCTCAAAAGCATCATTCTGCGGAGTCGAGCTTCCATGTGCGTTGATATATTGAATGTCCTCCGCTGTCAGGCCCGCGTGGCCCAGCGCCTCGTTCATCGTCAGACTGAGCGCATCCCCATCCTGTGGCAGATCGGTCATATGAAAAGCGTTATTCGTACTGGCGAATCCGGTCACCTCGCCATAGATCGGCGCCTGCCGCCGGAGCGCATGCTCCAGCTCCTCCAGCACAACGACGGCACACCCCTCGCTGAGAACGAAGCCGCTGCGGTTCTTCTCAAAAGGTCTCGAAGCCCGCTGCGGGTCATCGTTGAACCTGGAGGTCAACGCACCGATGGCATCGAAGGAGGATATGGTCATGGAGCTGACCGGTGCTTCCGCTGCGCCGCAGATCATGACGTCATGTTCCCCGGCTGTAATCGACTCATAGCCATATCCGACAGCATCAATGCCGCCCGTGCAGCCTGTGGACATGACCAGTGCCTCTCCCTGAAGCCCGAACTCATGCGCCACTTCGAAGGCAATATAAGAGAACATGCCTTTGCGGTACAAATCCTCCTGACAGAGTCCATGATCAATCGGCCCCTGCCCGCCTTCCGTCATCCGCAGGAAGGTCTGCTCCGAGAACGGGGTGTCGGCAATCGCATTGGCGATGCAGACCCCGGAACGCTCCCGCAGCTCCTTCGTGAACGCAAGCCCCGCATCGGCAACCGCCCTTATCGCGGCGTTGACCGCCAGAATACCCGGCCGCCCCATACCTGCCCGCTGCCCTTCATCGGCCGTCCGGCCCAAATGCTCGAACTGCGGTATTGTGCCAGTAACGCGGCTTTTCAACGCCATATGCTCATAGCCCTGCAAGCGGTCATATCCCACCTTGCCCTGCAGGCTGTTCCTCCAGAACTGCTCCAGCGTATTCCCCAGCGGGGTAAGCAGCCCCATGCCAGTGATCACGACTCTTTTTTTTGTCACATTCTCCATATAAGCCCTCAGCTCCGAACCGTTTGCTTCTCGATATTGTGCTTGATCGCCGTCATCTGCTCCTTGGTCGTGCGGTTCAGATGCGCTTCCACCTGCTCCCCGGTCAGCCCGCTTGCCGGATCAACCTCGAATTCCTGAATCCAGGTCATATACGTCCCTTCGTCCTGCTCCTCATAGAGCCATTCGAGATTCATATGCTTGAACGGCAGCAGCGGCGCCAGACGTCTGGCCGTAATCCGGAAGTTCGGCCGGTCCAGCCAGCGTTCAGATTCCCACGTGCGCGAAGGCCGGTTCCCCTCGGGATGTGTCGTCAGCTCAAACCGGATGTAGGCGTCCCCCTGCTCCAGCACCCGCGTCTCCTTGTATTCCGTGAATAAATCTGTCCAGTGCGCAATATCATTCGTCCGCTCAAATACGGTGATCCGGTCTGCGTGAATCCAGATACTGTTCTGAATCGTTGCCACTCCATCTGCCTCCCCATTCGTATTAATGACATCGTAACGCCTACGCCCGAAAGGGGACATAACCCGGCTGTTAAACTTGCGTTAATTTACAGTTATTGTTGATTTATGGGAGTTTACGGAAGAGTAGAATCTATGTGTTTCCCGGGCACAAAAAAAAGACCTGACAGAACTCTGTCAGATCAATGGATTCACCGAATATCCGATTCCCCGGCGAAACAGGATAATGTCGCTTCTTCCGGAGATGATCTCGATTTTGTGCCTCAGCTTGTATACGTACTGCCTTACAATCTCAGGGGAAGTATACCTGTCCCATAACTGGTGCAGAATCTGCTCGGTAGGGATGTACTGGCCTTGGCATTCCAGCAGCAGCTCCAGGAGTTCGAACTCTTTACAGGTAAGCTCAATGACGAATTCTCCGACCTTCAGGGATTTGGAGTGCAGATGAAGGGCGATATCCTTGATTTGTCTGGTGTGGTGTGTGTGAGGGGCCAGTCCTTCGTCGAACCAGCAGCGCAACCGGCTGAACAATTCCTCCTGGAAGCCGTTGCGCTCGAAGCCGCTGATGTACATATGATTGGAAGGAAAAGGGACAGGGGTACCCTGCGCGCTGATCTCCTCTACAATGAAGAATATTCTCAGCGTAAGCATCTGTTGCAGGTACTGCATCGTGTGAATGAAGCCCGGGTTGAAGTCAGGGGTGCTGATCACAACACCATCCAGCTGTAGGCCTTCCTTCACAATATCGACCAGCGCCTCAAGCTCCTTGAAATGCAATACCTTACAACCGTACTCCTGTGCAAAAAAAGAATGAACAATTTTAAACCTGCAATCCTCACAAGGCTCTGTGGAATCTGCACAACACACCAGCGCAACACGCATGAACTTCTCTCCAATCCCATTCTTCTCAAACAAGCTTGGTTTCCCAAGATTACATTTTCTATAATATAGTATTTTTTGGGATATAAAAGGAAAAATATCATAGCTTCTTTCTTAAAAAATGAACAAAAAAGGGCCGCGCATTTTCGCTACGGTCCTCTGTTTTACGGACAACCCTCTATCTGCATTACTTCTCCGCTGTTTCTACCCCCTCTGCCTGCTTAGCTACAGGGTAGTCGAAGCGTAGACGAAGCGCTACCAAGGCCGCCAGCATCAAAATCAAACCGGATAGCATATAGACAAAGATAAGCGAGCTTTGCGCCACCAGCATACCAGAAAGTCCTGTCCCGATCAGCGTGCACCCGGTAAAAATTGGAGTGATGAGGCCATTAATCCGTCCGATATATTCAGCTCGAACCAAAGTCAGCATATACGTGCCAATTACAGTCTGCGTCAAAGCCAGGAACAAACCGGTAATCAGCCGCATCCCGCCTGTTAGAATGGGCCAGACCGACCATACTTCAATCATCGTCCCCGCCCCGAGCAAAATCAAACCGGCGAAAACCACCCCTTTGCCCTTAAGGCGACCGGACAGGCTGGCGGCGATTATTGCCCCGATCAGGAGGCCCAAGCCGGACAAGGCGGTAAACCACTGCAAGTCTGCTTCTGCCAATCCCAGCCGCTCCGTAACCAGAAAGATGTCAAGCGGAGCGGTCAGACCGGCTCCCAGAGCAAGGACGCCAAACATCACCATCAACACCTTCAAGTTGGCATGTTCCAACAGGTAGAGCAGTCCTCCGCGTAAATCGTTGACCACAGCCTGCACTGACAACCTTTCCATGGAGCGCGGTGAATCCGGCAGGAAGAGCAAAAAACAAGCGGAAAGCGCAAAGATTACCAGCAGGCTGCTCAAGGAAACCATAACTCCGAAGGTGTAGTAAACAAAGGTGCCGAGGATGGGGCCCAGAATGATAAACAGCGAGCTGACCATCTGGGTCATCGCCATGGCAGCCGTCAACTCTTGTTCAGGAACATGGGTTTTAAGCAATTTGGCCGAGGATGGCTGGGAGAACTGCGACACAATCGCGGAGATCATCGTCACAATAAAAACCGCCTGCCAGTATCCCCATGCCACCACAAATAAAATTGGCACAATGGAGAGAAAGCTTAGAACATCGCCCCAGATCATGGTGCGCTTGGGGCGCCAGCGGTCAGCCAGCACACCGCCCACCAGGGAAAATAAGAAAATCGGCGCGTATTCCACCACCGTAAGCAAGGACACAGCCACCGGGTCACCCTGCGTCTGCTGCACCACATAATAGAGCAAAGCCATATTGCGCACCCAAATCCCCACCTGCTGCAGCACATCCGAGGCCATTACCAGCAGAAATACCCGATTTCGCAACAATTCTTTCATCGTATTACCTCCTTTTTCGATAAAACTGACCGTTCGGTTTAATAATTGTCAAATGAAGCGGACCTGCCCGAGAACTGCGGTTCAACGACTCGAACAGGCTGCGCTTCATTCATTTCTTCTTAATTCCCTCTAATAACAGAGCCACCGCTTCTTGCGTATGCTGGTGCATCCCGTCTTTGGGGAACACTTGGGGATACAGCGTCAAGCCGCTTAACATACTGGTGAATAACACAGCCAGCCGGCTCGAGTCCGCCATAGTAAAAACCTGCTGCTCCATCCCCTCCCGGAAGATCTCGGTAAATACTTCAATCTGCACCATTGAGATCTCAATCAGCCGCTGATGTATCTCCTGGTAACCCTCCTGCATATTCATGGAGAACTCTTCAGCCACCTTCGTCAGAGGACTCTGGAAGCTGTTCACAAAATGCAAGCTTGCTCCCATTAGTCTGCTTCCGACCTCCGGAAATTGGCGGCGAATCTCAGACCACTCCTCCACCCATTCGCGGTTGATTTTTTCGACCATACTCACAAACAAATCATCTTTGCTGGAAAAATGGTAATAAATGCTGCCCTTGCTGACCCCGGTGTGCTTGACGATATCCTCCATCGAGGTGGCGGCATATCCCTTCTGCACAAAAAGCTCCAACGCCTGGTCTAGGATCATACTCCGCTTTACCGAACCTTTTGGTGTACTCATTTCACTCCTCCTAAAAAACCGACTGTTCGGTTTAATTATATGGGTTCATATTTGGGAATGCAAGCATGATTATTATACGGAGTGCGACAGCGGAGAAAAGAGCATAACCCATGCTATCTCCGGATTAATTTTTTGCTTTTCTCATAAAAATCCTACGAAGTGCATCCGTCTCGATTTTCTTTCCCAATGATGATTAGTTGCCTTCTTATGCTATAATCGTTGACCAAGAGGGCTGGTTACACGAACTCAAAAGGAAAGGAAGATGCGAAATGGAACATTTCGTTTTGAATAACGGAGTCCAGATGCCGAAGGTGGGTCTGGGTGTGTATAACATCAAAGACAATAATGAAGACGCTCTAGTATGGGCGCTTCAAAACGGGTACCGGCATCTGGATACGGCGGCAGCTTACCGCAACGAGGAATTGATAGCCAGGGCTATTCAGAAATCGGGTGTCCCTCGAAGCGAGCTCTTTATTACGACCAAAGTATGGAGTACGGACCTGGGGCGAAAGACCCGTAAAGCTTTTGAAGCCAGCCTTCAGAAGCTCCAAACGGATTATGTCGATCTCTACCTGATCCACTGGCCGGCCAAGCACTATCTGGAAAGCTGGCATGTCCTTGAGTCTTTATACAAAGAGGGCAAGATCCGGGCGATCGGGGTATCTAATTTTGAGCAGGAGCATCTGGATAAGGTCATGAAGCAGGGGACGATTGTCCCCGCAGTGAATCAAATTCAGACGAACCCGCTGCTCCAGCAAGGGGCGCTTCATGACTATATGAGCAAGCACGGTATCCAGCATGTCGCGTGGAGCCCTTTTGGACACGGTAACCAGGAGATGCTTACCCACCCTGTACTCACCGAAATGGCAGCCAAATATGATAAAACAGCGGCGCAAGTCATCCTGAGGTGGAATCTGGAGCGGGATATCGCTGTGATTCCGAAGTCGGTTACTCCTGCCAGGCTGAAACAGAATCTGGAGCTGTTTGATTTCTCCCTGTCGGACGAAGAGATGAAGAGAATCGCAACCCTGGATCAGAATAAAAGAGGATTTACCGATCCGCAAAATAAATTGTACCTGTGGTCCACCCGGTTTATCCCGTTGTCCTAAGTTTTTTCGTATTATTTTCCGGACAACTGCAACTTTTCGCGGTAAAGAACCATCTGAGTATATAGAGGTGATGCACAATGAAACCAACTAATCTAACGAAGCACGCAAAAAAAATGAGCATCGCGTGCGGAATCCTGGCTGCCAGCTTATCGTTCGGAGCGTCCGCATTTGCCTTTTCGGACCTCAAGGGAAATTCAGCCGAAACCAAGATCAATACACTGCATAGCGCTGGTGTAATTAACGGAATTACGAACGACCTGTTTGCCCCCAATGCCAAAGTGACGAATGCGCAAGCCGTACAGTTTCTTGTAAAAGGATTGGCGCTTGCACCGAAAGCCGGTTCCGACAGCAGTACTAAGGCCAGCCAGCTTTTTGACAATGTAAAAGATAATGCCTGGTACGCCTCCTCCTTCGCCCTTGCGAAGCAGAGCGGCCTGACACTGGCAAAGGATATCAACCCGAATGCACCGATGACCCGTGCAGAATTCGCCCATCTATTGACCCAAGCCTTGCAGAGCAAGGGCAATTTCCCGGTAACCAAGATGTTCTTCATGATTGAGGATGGCGATAAACTTACTCCAGAGGTTAATTACAGCCTGCAGGTGCTGCTGAACACGAAGGTGCTCACGCTGGATAACGGGAAATTCCGTCCGTCCGATGCGATTACCCGCGCTGAAGCTGCGGTCATGATCCATGATGCCGCTGAATTCGCCGACCGGGTGATTACGCCGAACAATCCGGGCAATGAGCCTTCTGAGCCGGAGCCGGTTCCGGCTAACAATTACGTCTCTGATGTAGTCCTGGACAAAGTGGCTGAAGGCGTTAACAAAGCCACCATCACCGTGGATAACCTGCCAAACCCCGGCTACGGTCTGGCGGTAGAGCGCATAGAGTTCACCAGCGCCACCAAAGCCGTAATCTACTTCAAGGTAACCCTGCCTGACCCGGATAAAATGTATCCGCAAGTGATCACCAAAGGCTCGGTATCCACTTACCTGCCCGCAGGCTACACTGCAACGGCTGAGCCTGTAATGGGTTCGCGCTGGCTTGATCCATCGGCTCCAGCGAAGTAAGCTTCTATATCTATTCTCTATCTGTAGGTAGATAAATTTCTCAAGAACTTTAAACGTTACAAAAGCAGCGATTCTCCGTTAAAGGAATCGCTGCTTTCTGTTTTTGGAAGAGAATTTATCTGACATTCTCTTAGGGTTGGGTACTTCGTATACCGCTTAAACAGCGGAGCGGACGGAACGATTGTGTAAAAGCGTCAGCGGTCGCCTTGCTCTCCGGATTTTCACCGATAAGGGGAATGAAAAAAATCTGGAGAGCACAGCGATTGGAACAACGGTCCGTTTGCGGAGCGTCCACGTAAGTACTCACGTTGATCCTACTCCGCAATAAAGAGCTGTCCCAAGCAGCCTTTTCATGGCTTTTGGCACAGCTTCTTCTTGCTTTGCGCCTATTTACTCTGCCGCAGCCGGTTCCGGTAATCCATCGGGCGGCAGCCGTAGGTCTTCTTGAACATCTCCGTGAACCGGTTGACATTGCTGAAGCCGGTCATGCCGGAGATCTCCATGATCTTCTTATCCGTGGTCTCCAGCAGGCTGACCGCCTCCGAGATCCGGTATTCGTTCAGGAAGTCCATCGGGGACAGATCGAACTGCTTCTTCATGAACCGGCAAAAGTACGACGGGCTCATGTTGACCTGCTGCGCCATATCCGAGAGCGTGATCCGCTTACTGTAGTTCTGCTGGACGTAGGCCAGCGTTTTTTTTGCCAGCATCGAGCTGTTGCCGCCCCGGGACTGCCCGGGCAGTCCTGCCCGAGGATGCTCAGCCGCACACTTTTCCAACCGGTACAGCACCTCGAACAGCCTGGCCTTAATCAGCATCTCATAGCCGTGCGCCTCCTGCTGATAGAGATCCCGCACCTCCTCCAGCAGTGGAATCAGCCGCAGCTTCTCCTCCAGCTCCCGCCCGATCAGCAGCGGATAACGCCGGTTGTCGAGAAAGAGCGGGAAGACATACTGCTGCTGAATCTGGTCATTCTCCAGGCTCGAGAGGAAATTGAAATGCACCAGCACCGCGCAGAAAATAATCTCCTCCTGATCCACCCGGATCGCCGAATGCAGCATATTGGGCTGAATGAAAACCGCCTCTCCGCTCTGGACGACCAGCTTCTCCTGCCCCACATGGAATTTGGCCGTGCCCTTGATCATGAACAGCAGCTCCAGCTCTTCATGCCAGTGGGAATACAGCACCAGATTATTGAGCGAGGATAGCTTGGTTACATGCACACTCATGCGGAATTGTCTGCTGCCATGAATAAGCTTTTCCTTCATATCTTGAGATACAGGTTCGCCGATGGAATCGAGCAGTTCAAGACTTTTTTTCACTGAGGTTCCCTCCTCCCGGCCCACCGGATGCTGCACGCAGCGTCAGCTATACGCTCAGCCCTTCACCGCACCGATCATTACGCCCTTCTCGAAGTACTTCTGGATAAACGGATAGATAATCAGCACCGGCACCGTCGATACGATAATGACCGCATATTTGATCTGATCCGCGAACTGCTGGGCATAGCTGCCCGCACCGGCCCCGGCACCTGATCCGGCTCCGCCCGCGAACGCCTGATTGGATAATAGAATATTGCGCAGGACGATCTGCAGCGGCTGTAAGCTATCCGTATTGATATAGAGCAAGGCGTTGAAGAAGTCGTTCCAGTGACCCACCACATAATAGAGCGTGATGACGGAGATCACTGCCTTGGACAGCGGAACCACCACCGAAATGAAATAACGGAAGTGCGAGCAGCCATCCAGGGTAGCCGCTTCGTGCAGCTCCTCCGGGATAGCGGTCTCGAAGAAGGTTCTTGTAATAATCAGATTGTATACACTAATGGCACCGTTCACAATCATTACCCAGGGCGTATTCAACAGATTCAGGTCACGGATAAGCAGATAGGTAGGAATCATCCCCCCGCCAAAATACATCGTGATCACAAACAGCGGCATAATGAACCTGCGTGCCCGGAATTTCCGCTGGGACAAGGCATACGCCGCAGGGAGCGTGACCAGCAGATTGAGCAGCGTGCCCAGCACCGTGTAGATAATCGTATTTTTATACCCTTGCCAGATTCGGGTGTCCTTGAATATCTGCTCATAGCCGTACAGGTTAATGTCCTTAGGCCATAGAATAACCTGTCCCTGGTTCACCATGGTGGAGTTGCTGACGGAAGCTATGATGATGAAATACAGCGGGTACGCGACCATGATGAACGCTGCGATGCTAATGACCGCAACCACCAGCGTGTACAGCCTGTCTGCGATGCCGCCCGAATGCTTTATCTTTTGCGAATGAGCGGCTTGACTGTTTGACATCCCATTTCCTCCCTACATCAGACTGATTTTTGAAGTTTTTTTGGCCAGGGCATTCGCCAGCATCAGGAACGTGAAATTGATCAGGGTATTGAATAGTCCGACCGCTGAACCGAAGCTGAACTGGTTGGATTTCACGCCCACATTGAAGACATACGTGGAGATGACCTCCGAGACGGGCTTGTTAAGACTATTTTGCATAAGAAAAGTCTTCTCGAAGCCTACACTCAGTATGCTGCCCATATTCATAATCAATAAAATAATAATCGTCGGCAGGATGGCCGGAAGCTCCACGTGCCAGACGGTCTGCCAGCGGTTAGCCCCGTCAATCCGGGCGGCGTCATACTGCTGCGCATCCACCGAGGACAGGGCGGCGATGAAGATAATGCTGTTCCAGCCGCAGGCCTGCCAGATGGCAGAGATGACATACACCGGAACGAAGGCACCGGGATCACCAATGAGATTCGTATCCGCAGGGATCAGGTGCAGGGCCTTCAGGAAGCCGTCGATCAGCCCGGTCGTAGGCGACAGCATAATTTGCAGCAACGCAACCAGAACAACAGTAGAAATGAAGTAAGGCATATACACCGTAGTCTGCAGGATACGCTTGCGTCTGTTGCTGCGTATCGAGTTAACCACCAGCGCCAGCAGAATCGGCATCGGGAAGCCCAGCAGGATGGAGAAAAACGCAATGATAAACGTATTTCGCAGCGTAGGCCAGAACATCGGGCTGTTGAAATACTGCTCGAAATATTTGAGCCCGGCCCATTCCCCGCCCGTCAGTCCTTTGCTGAAATCAAATTCACGAAAAGCAAGCTGGATGCCATACATCGGACCATAGCAGAAAATGGCGATATATATGACCGCAGGAAGCACCATCAGCCATAGCTGGTAATGCCCGGCCTGCTTACGAAGCCATCCGTTCCCGCGCAGCGTCTGATGCGGCACCGTGGTCTGTGCTGGTTTCATTTGGGAGCGCCCCTTCCATTCAAGTCCACTATTTCAAGGTCGAGAGGTATTCGTCATAAGCCTTTTGGCGGATTTGCAGATTCTGCTCCAGGCCGGAGCTATTGACGGAGGCGACATACGCAGCCCACTCCTTCTCAATATCAACCTTGGTGGTCAGCCAGTTGGCCCACTTTTGATCCGTGATATTATTGACGTTCGCCTGATTCATTGCCAGGGTGTTGGTGTCCTCTGTGCTGTACTTCATGAAGTTCTGCGGATAGACATTGCTCTTCTCGTCCGCCTTATTCAGCAGCTCATCATAGACGGCCTTCTCCTTCAGCACATTCTGCATATCCGAGCCGAGCGTCACCTTGTCCTTCAGCGCATCGGCAATGTACATCGGACCGTTGTCCGCGAACGAATTCGTCCATTTCCACGAGCCCGGGTCGAGGGATGCATCCGCCGGAGGAAGAATCGCATACGTGCCGTCCCCGTTATCCTTGATTCCCTTATCTGTGTCATTCATCCCGCCGAACAGGACCTGTAGACTAACCACCGGCTCATAAAAAGCATCGATGAACCGCATCGCGGCTTCCTTGTTCTTAGAACGGGCACTGACCGACACCGCATTGGAGCCGTAATTCTGGTAGTAGTAGTCATTGCTCCAGTACAGCTCATTCGTAGAGTCTGCATGCTGCTTCAGCTGCGGCAGGGTCACATATTGATCCTTCAGCTCATTGCCGAAGCGGTCTCCTGTCTCCCAGCCCCAGGTGAATCCTACCTTGGCCGTAGTTCCATTTCCGCGGGCAACAGACTGGTATTTGGAGTAATCCTGCGTGACCACTTCCTTGCTGATCAGGTTCTGGCTGTACAGCTTCTGCAGGAATTGCATGAGTATCTTGAACCGTTCATCTACATAGAAATTCTTAACCTGCGCCCCTTCGGTGAAGTAGCCGTCGCTCGCCCCGTTGGACAGAGGCAGCCCAAGGCTGCCCAGCAACAGCTTCGGTGTGAAATCCCAGCCGATCGGGTTGAAGTCCATCGGAATCTCATCCGTCTTGTCCCCGTTCTGATTCGGGTCTCCCTCGCGGAAGGCAAGCAGCACAGTCTCCAGCTCATCCCAAGTCGTAGGCACCTGAAGGCCGAGATTATCGAGCCAGGTTTTGTTAATGAACATCGAGGCGGTGGAGCCGGGCCAGATGCCCTTATAACGCGGAGTGCCGTAGAGCTTCCCGTCGATCTGTGTAGCAAGCGTTTTCAATTCCGGGTGCTCGCTGAACATCTTTTGAATATTAGGAGCGTCCTTCTCAATCAGCGGGCCCAGATCCTCGAACAACCCGTTGAATTGTACAAAATCGGAATTAGAGGTCGCATTGAACAGCAAATCCGGAATTTCACCGCTGGCAAACAGGGCACTCTTCTTCTGGTCCCAGTCCGCAGAGATTTGCTGCCATTCAATTTCGACATTCGCCTTCTCTTCTATTTCAGCGAGCCATTTCATTTGCGTGACATCTTTGGTCAGTGAATGCTTCACGATAATCGCCTTCAGCTTCGTCTTCCCCTCCGGCGTGTTGCTGCCGTCGTTCCCCGCATCCGGGCTGTTTCCCTTACTGCTGCAGCCTGTGAGTGATAGTCCTGCCAAAGCGCCTGCCAGCATCAAGGCAAGAATACTCTTTTTTCTCATTTGACTTACCCCCTTAGTAGGAATTCATAAATGATCGGTAATACAAGCCAATCCTTCATCGCATTATTTACGAAAGCGTTATCATTATTATAATTTTTCTTCCGCACCCTGTCTCACCGTATATTACCTTTTAATCATCGTATATTGACCTTTTCGGCTGCAAAAGTAGCTGAATTCAGGCGAAGATTCGACTTTCGGTAGGTGAAAATTGACACATGATGAATTGTTTGGACCTCCGGCGAATCACCGCTGCGGGGTTAGAGAATAATAATTCCATCTATGGAGTGATGGGCTGCAACCTTTTGCTCCTGAAACCCATCTAAGAGGATACGAGGTGATGTACAATGAAGAATACATTAACCCGGATGCGCACGGCCAAAATCTCGCTGGCCTGCAGCATTCTGGCGGCAACCTTAGCGATCGGGGCACCGGCTTCCGCTTTCTCAGATCTGAAGGGCCACGCGGCGGAAGCCAAAATCAATGCACTTCATCAGGAGGGCATCCTTAACGGAGTGACCAGCGACAAGTTCGCGCCGAAGTCCAGCCTTACGTATGCGCAAGGCGTGCAGTTCATGGTGAGCGGCCTGAAGCTTGCTCCGCAGCAACCCTCTGGCAAGAAGGCCAGCGATTATTTTGACAACGTTAGTAATAAGGCATGGTATGCCTCCGCCTTCCTGGAGGCCAAAGAAAGCGGCTTGCCGCTGGAGCGGTCTATTGATCCTAATGCTGTGATGACACGGGTCCAGTTCGCACAATTGCTGCTTCAGGCGCTACAGAACAAAGGAGATTTCGCGTATACGGAGATGTATGCCAACATTACGGACGGCGGCAAGCTGTCCGCCTCTGAGATGAACAGCCTGCAAATTCTGATTAACACCGGACTGGTCACGCTGGAGAAGAACAACACCTTCCGTCCGAACGAGGCGGTTACCCGTGCAGAAGCTGCCGTCCTGGTCTACGATGCGGCCAAATTCGTGAAGGAAGTGATTATGATGGATGAGAACATTGCGGCTCCGTCCGGCACATACGATGCTGCTGTTACACTGGACAAAGCCGCCGCCGGTGTCAACAAAGCTACGGTGACTGTATCCAATCTGCCGAACCCGGGATATGGCCTGGTCATTGAACGGATTGAATTCGGCGCTGACAAAACCGCAGTGATCTACTTCAAGGTCACCTCACCGAAGCCCGGTTCCATGAACCCGCAGGTCATCTCGGCAGGCACCGCCGTCACCTATCTGCCGGAAGGCTATACCGCAGTAGCCCAAGCTGTACCAGGCTCGGCAACCTCCGCTGCTTCCAGAGTCATAAAGTAACAGCCTCCACCTAACTAGATGCATCACAAAGAGCGCACCGCCGGATACCCGGCCGGTGCGCTCTTTGTGATGCTTGATTTTACAATATCCATGAACCAGTAAGTCCACCCGTTGCGGACTGAAGATCTCACACTCTGGATCGGCTGGTTAGCGCGGCCTGCGGCTGGCTGGTTAGCGCTTAGTCCAGCTCCTTATAGTACCGGATCTCCTGACGCCCGGTCTGGAACCCGGCTGACCGGTACAGAGACAGCGCGGAATCATTCGTGGTCAGTGCGACCAGCTGCGCCTGCTCCAGACCCTTCTCCTGAAGATACATTAACGCACGATTCAGCAGCGCCTTGGCAATGCCTCTTCTTCTCCAGGGCTTACAGACAAATACATCCTCGATGATGCCAAGCTCCTCTTCCTGCCAGACCATCAGACTGCCCGCCACCCGGCCTGCATCCCGCACAACCATCCATGTCCAGAGCGGATGCTCCTGATATTCCAGCAGACGCTCCATTCCGAGCGGGGTCTCCGGCCAGATCTCCGCCTCCAGTTCCAGATAAGCCGCCCGCTGCTCCGGCGAATCCATAGGCGCATTGGTCAATTCAAGGCCTTCCTCCAGCTCCACCGCATGGACGGGTTCACGAAGGTCGCGCTGGAGCGTATACAAGCAGCTATCCGGCAGGTAACCAAGATGCTTTGCGAAATAAGCACGGCAGCTCTCCTCCGCCGCATAATTGCCTGTGCACAGGAGGGTTCCATATTCCGGGGGCAGCGTACGCTTCAGCACCTGGGCCCGTTCCAGCAGAAGGGCGTAGACGCTGTCACGCAGCTCCAGATCCTTTTCCCGTCCGGGCCATGTCTTCAGATTCACGAAAATCTTGTGTTTACTCTCCGCTGCGCGTCCCGGTGGCACCACGTTAAATATCTGCAGCTGGCCCTTGGCCACCATCTGCTCCCCTTCAAAAGCGCAGAAGACATTCTCCCAGTTGCCCGCATCCCCGACCCACCAGAACAACACATCCTCCTGTGCCGACACCTGCTTGTACATCGCACCAAGCGCCGCCATATCCCTCTCTTCAAACTGCCGGATCACTCTGTTACTCAATTACCATCCGCCACCTTCTGTTTCTGTCCATCATAACACTGCCGGGCAGGGGGCTTCTGTTCTTGAATAACTATAGTTGTTTTATACTGGTGAGCTGGTGGCGCCTAGCGTCCTCGTTACAAAAACACAGCTGCGGATTTCACAAGGGTAACTACACCGAATACAAACAGTACTCCCCCGGACATTTTGTTAAATAGGGAGAGCTTAAAGGGTCCCTCCAGTACCTTATTCCGAAGCAGCGCAGCCGCTCCTGAGAGGAGGACCCACCATAGTGCCGAGCCCAGGAACACGCCTGTAACCAGAAACACCATATCTGTGAGCTTATGCGACAGTAGAACACCAGAAGCTCCGAATACGCCCAGAAAAAACATAATCGTCATCGGGTTAGACAGCGTCAGCAGAAATGTCATCGCATAAGAGCCCAGTACACCTGGGCTGGCAGGGGACTGCGGTTCTTCCCTGGATGGAACCCGCAGTAACGATCTTATGCCAAAGCAGCAAATAAACAATCCGCCAAGCACCTGCAATATAATGTTGTAATTCATTAGAGCTGCGGTCAAAGCTGTCAATCCCAATCCTGCCAGTATGCCGTAGATGGCATCTGCGGTTGCCGCACCCAGCCCGCTGTACAGCCCTGTTCTGAATCCTCTGGTAATTGTCGTTCGGATGCACAAAATACTGATAGGCCCTACGGGAGCCGCGATGGACAGGCCCAGCAGCATACCCTTCGATATCCATTCCCATGGCATAGATAACCGCTCCTTCGCTTCTATTCCTCTTTCAGGGCAGATAGACTAAAGATGGTGTTTGAACGGACAATGCTGTAACGGGCTTTAAGCGTATGCGTAATGAAGGTCTCAACACCGGATATATCTGCTAATGCCACTTTCAGAAGATAATCATATTCACCAGAAATATGATGACACTCCAGTACTTCATCGGATTGGATGATGCCCTCACGGAAGTCTTGAGTTTCCACCGAGTTGCTAAGCTGCAGGAAAATATAGACTACACAGTTCTTGCCCATAGCCTTACGGTCCAGCTTAACCGTGAACTGCGCTATGACCCCGTTTCGTTCCAGCTTCCGGATTCGCTCCGCAATGGATGGAATCGACAGATGAATCAGTTTAGAGATATCGGAGCTGGTCATCCGGCTATTCCTCTTTAGCAGCTCCAGGATTTGCAGGTCAATATCATCCATGTGCTCCCCCTCCTTTTTAAAGTGAATTATACAATATGTATAAAATAAGAAAATACTTCCTGGTAAATACGTAATTTTTTTAAGCTCATTTGATTTTGTATTAAAAAGTTTAATAATTACCAGATTTCAACGCGGGCAAACTTAAATAGTTAAAGTCTCCCATTACAGAACAAATCATCTTAGCGGATGAATAAGATTATCTTCGCGCGAACACAATATATGCTGTTTTCCACATACATTCGGGCCATGCGCCTGTGTGCAAACACATTACTGTTTTTCATATACATTTGGTCCATATGCCGCTGTACCAGCCAATTGTATACGGGTTCAAGCAATTAACACTCACCTTTTCCACAGCAGCAGGATACTATAGTTTCCTATACAATAAAAAAACTGTGCAATCCTGTTGAAGGAAAGCACAGCTTATTTGCATTCTCCGGTTGTTTGCGGACCAGGAGGCCGTTATTTGCAATAAAATGCCTCTTTCGTCACCCTAAACGGACTCAGAAGACGCTAATGAGGCTGTCAGGCCTAATTACAGGCTCCGAAGCCTGTATTAACGGCTCCTGAGTCCGCAAACGATCCACAAAACGCCGATTTCAGCAAAATAAGGTCCTCTGAGTCCGTAACGTCCTCTACTTCTACTCCCCGCTGCTCCCCGCCTCACGCGGCTGGCGCATCGTTAGGCTGACGCGGCCCTTCTTCACATCCACGCCGAGTACCCATACGGTGACATTGTCGCCGACGGAGACCACATCCATCGGATGCTTCACATAGCTGCCGCTAAGCTGGGAGATATGGACCAGCCCGTCGTTCTTGATCCCGATGTCGACGAAAGCGCCGAAGTCGATTACGTTGCGCACCGTGCCCTGCATCTCCATGCCGGGCAGCAGGTCTTCCATCTTCAGCACATCCTTGCGGAAGATGGGCAGCGGCAGCTCCTCGCGCGGGTCGCGGCCCGGGCGCTGAAGGCTCTCCAGGATGTCGCGCAGTGTAGGCACGCCCACCGCAAGCTTCACTGCAAGCTCCTCCGCATCCTGAGCGCTTAGCTGCTCTGCAACCTCCTTGCTGCCGAGCTGCTTCACATCCAGCCCCAGCTCGCGGAACAACTTGTCGACCACCGCGTAGGATTCCGGGTGGATCGGCGTGCGGTCCAGCGTATTGTCGCCTCCGGGGATACGCAGGAACCCGATGCACTGCTCGTAGGATTTCGCGCCCAGGCGCGGTACCTTCTGCAGTGCCTTGCGCGTAGTGAACTTGCCGTTCTCCTCGCGGAACTTCACAATATTCTTGGCAATCGTCGTATTCACTCCTGCCACATAGGAGAGCAGCGAGGCCGAAGCGGTATTCACGTCGACGCCGACATGGTTAACCGCCGACTCCACGACGCCCCTCAGGCTCTCTTCCAGATGCTTCTGCGACACATCATGCTGGTACTGCCCGACACCGATGGCCTTCGGGTCGATCTTGACCAGCTCCGCGAGCGGGTCCTGCACGCGGCGGGCGATGGAGGCGGCGCTGCGCTCCGCCACATCCAGATCCGGGAACTCCTCCTGCGCCAGCTTGGAGGCCGAATACACACTGGCCCCTGCCTCGTTAACGATCAGGTAGGCCAGCTCAGGGTCGCCGACCTCGGCAATGACCTCGGCCGTGAACTGCTCCGTCTCCCGCGAGCCGGTGCCGTTGCCGATCACAATGAGCTGGATGCCATATTTGGCAATCAGCTCCTTGAACTTGGCCGCCGCCTCACGCTTCTTGTTGTTCGGCGGCGTCGGATACGTGACCGCTACCTCCAGCAGCTTGCCGGTATCGTCCACTACGGCCAGCTTGCAGCCGGTGCGGTAGGCCGGGTCGACGCCCAGAACATGCCGTCCCTTCACCGGCGGCTGCAGCAGCAGGCTGCGCAGATTACCTGAGAAGATGGAGATCGCCTGCGTCTCCCCCTTCTCTGTCATCTCTCCGCGCACCTCGCGCTCAACGGAAGGGGCAATCAGCCGCTTGTAGGCATCCTCGGTCACCGCTTCCAGCAGCTCCTTGACCGGAGAAGGCCCCTTCACCAGCTTGCGGATGATGAACGCATGGATCTTGTCCGGCACCACCTCGATGCCGACCTTGAGGATATTCTCCCGCTCCCCGCGGTTGATCGCGAGAATACGATGCGGCGGGATCCGGTGCACAGGCTCCCGGTACGCATAATAATTCTCGTATACACTTTCCTGCTGGGCATCCTTGGCTTCGGAGACCAGAATCCCCTGACTCGCTGTATACTGGCGTACCCAGGAACGGATGGCCGGGTCATCGGCAATATTCTCGGCAATGATGTCCATCGCCCCTTGCAGCGCCAGCTCGGCACTCTCCACACCCCGGTCCGCATCAACATACTTCGCAGCCTCTTCCAACGGAACTCCTTGGCGTCTCTGCTCCATCACCCAATCCGCCAGCGGTTCAAGTCCCCGTTCCTTGGCGACACTGGCCCGTGTCTTGCGCTTCTGCTTGAACGGACGGTACAGATCCTCCACTTCCTGCAGCTTCACCGCCTTCATGATGCTCGCCTGCAGCTCAGGAGTAAGCTTGCCCTGCTCCTCGATGCTGCGGATCACATCCTTCTTGCGGTCACCGAGGTTACGCAGATATCCGAGCCGTTCTTCGACATCGCGGAGGACATTCTCGTCCAGCTCCCCGGTCATTTCCTTGCGGTATCTGGCGATGAACGGAATGGTGTTGCCCTCATCTAGCAGTCCCACCGTTGTTCTTACCTGCTTCAGACTGATGCCCAGCTCCTTCGCGATAGCTGCAAGTATCAGTTCCTGCTCCTGACGGGCAGCGGCATCTTCCGCCGCCTTCGCCGCCTGATTCGTATCAACGCTCAAGTAGATCCCTCTTTCTATACACAGTCTGAGTTCATAACTCTCTACTGAAATACTATCACAGTTTGCCGCAGGACCAAAGTTTGTCCCTTACACAAGAAGAAGCGGCTGCACCGTCCCCACCGGGATAGCGCAGCCGCAATCATAAGTCCGTTATTCTATTCATGCCCCGGATACTAGCGCACCGCAGTAACCTGCTTGCTTCTTCTCCGCCGGGCATAGCCAACCGACAACATGAAGCTGATGAACAAGACGAGCGCAGCCACCGCATATGGGAAATTGATATCCAGGTCGAACAGAACCCCCGCCACAATCGGGCCGGCAATGTTGCCAAGGCTCGTATACGCGGAATTCATTCCCATTACCAGGCCCTGCTGCGAATCATCTGCCATCTTGGAGAGCTGGGTGCCGACAGCCGGGCGAAGAATATCCATAGCCAGAAAAACAACAAAGGTCACAGAAACAATCGCTACGAAGCCATGCACGAACAGGGTCAGGAGAATCGACAGGCCCGCGATCAGCAGACAGGCGGAAATGACCCGGCTCTCCCCGAATTTGTTCAGAATCCAGCTGAAGGCGGTAATCTGCACCACCGCCCCGGCAATGGAGCCGAAGGTCAGAACAAACGCAATATCCTTAGGGGTGAACGCGAATTTATGATCTACGAACAGTCCGAATACCGTCTCATAATTGGCCAGTCCGAAGGACAGCACGAATACAATAATTAATCCGAAAAAATAAGGCTCACGATACGAGCGCATGAGCTGCATGATTAGACTATCCTTATTGCCTTCCATCGTTCTTGATTCTTCGCGCAGCTCCGCTGAACGCGATTCCGGCAGGACTAACAGGGTGATAACCGCAACAATGGCGGCTGCCCCCGCAGCGACGAAGAAGGGAACGCGAATGCCCAGCTCCGCAAGATAGCCGCCGATTCCCGGCCCGATGATGAAGCCGGTGGTAATGGCTGCGTTAATAAAGCCCATGCCCTTGGCCCGCTCCTCTGAAGTCGTGGTGTCTGCCACATAAGCCATAACCGCAGGCATAATCATCGCGGCACCGATACCGCCAAGCATTCTGGATACGAACAGCACCCAGGAGGCATTGGCCAGACCGAACAGAAGCTCCGAGAAGGCGAATACGGCCAGCCCGCCGACAATGATTTTTTTGCGGCCCATCTTATCCGACAGTCTTCCGGCGAAGGGCGAGACCAGCAGCTGCGTCAGCGAGAAGGCTGCCACCAGCAGTCCGACCACACTCCCGCCAATGCCCAGCTCGTTCATATAGGTAGGCATAATAGGGACAACCAGACCAATCCCCGTGAACGCCAAAAAGATATTCAACATCAGGAGCAGCATCGCTCCCCGGTTTTTTAACAGTAATGACATGGTGTTTCCCTCCGTATATCCCAGAGCCTTGCTATATGCTCTAGTTGCAATTCATCAGTTATCTCTATTCATTGCTCCATCTTCCCGGACCCAATCCCCTGAAGCAGGATCTGAATTCCCGCACGGTAGTATGCCCTGATCGTCTCCGGGGTATCGGTCTTACCTGTGATCTCATGGACCCGGCTGATTCCCTCCAGCATAGCGCTAAGCGTGATCACATAGTTATCCAGGTCACCACGGATCAAGTAACCGGAATCCATCCCCTCCTGCAGCAGCACACGGCAGGCCTCTGTTACCGATTCGAAAATATGTGAAAGGCGCTCGCTGATCTCCTTCGACAGTGTATGGGATCTGCCGTATTCCTCCAGGGCATGAATCAGCGGATTCTGGATATCCTTTGCATAGTGATCCCCCAGCGCGTATAGACGGGCCTCCGTTCCGCTAATCCCGCTCCGCAGCTCCTCCCACTCATTCAGCCAATTCTGGGTATCCACCTCCACCACGTACAGGAACAATTCATCCTTGCCCGGAAAATGGTGATACAGACTGCCCTTGCTGACCTTCGCGGCTGTGCAGACCTCGTTCATGCTTACAGCGCCGTACCCCTTTTGCGCAAATAAACTGGTGGCATGCTCCAGAATCCGGCTCTTCGTTTCTTCTCCATCTGAACGTCCCTTAATGGTTATCCCTCCTCTAGACCGACCGATCGGTACAATTATATCACCCGGTCGTGCCCATGCACAACCCTCGCCGCCACTACTCATCTATCCTCGGGTATATCAATAAGTATATATGGACGAACGCCAAAAAAGGCAGCACCGGAATCTATCCAGCCTGCCTTTTATTACGATGGTTGATGTTATATCCCCGTAGGGTTCAGAAATCAATCAGCCCCAGGCTGATTTGCAGCGAATCATCCACCAGCTTCATGGTCTCATCGTCCAGGTGGGTGATTTTATCCGTTAAGCGTTGCTTGTCAATGGTACGAACCTGCTCCAGCAGAATCACGGAATCCCGGTCAAAGCCATGTGCAGCCGCATCAATCTCCACGTGAGTCGGCAGCTTGGCCTTCTGGATCTGGGCAGTGATAGCTGCCACAATCACAGTCGGGCTGAAACGATTGCCAATATCGTTCTGAATAATCAGTACCGGCCTTACTCCACCTTGCTCAGAACCCACAACCGGTGAAAGGTCGGCAAAAAAAACATCGCCGCGTTTAACAATCAATAGTTACACCCCGCTTACTAAGCGGCCAAGAGTACTGTCTGCATCTTCCTCAGCGAGAAAGGCCTCGCATGCCATGGTCAAATTAATCTTAGCCATTTCCATATAGCCCCGCTGCATGGACTCGCGGATGGTGCGTTTCCTCCGATCGCTCAAGTACAGCTTCATGGCCTGCCTGATCAATTCACTACGGTTAGAGTTCTCCAGTTGAACGATCCCATCTACTTCCTGCAAGAGATGATCGGGCAAGCTGATCATGATTCTTTTGGTGTTCTGCAAATTGGCCACCTTCTCTTCCACCCCCACAAACCTTCTGCCCTTGTGTTCCAGTGTTACAATATACAAGGAATTTTATACAAGGAATATATGCCGCCAGTATATCAAGTATGCTGCATCCCATTATAAACTAGAAATGGCGGTTCGTATAGACTATAAGTCACAAGCTCTATACGGTACGTTCCTTATATTCAGTTCCTGTACTAGGTATCTGGTCAGGGTATTAGGCTTGCAGCAAGGGATTAACGAGGTTGGGTAGCATACCATGGCGTACATACACGCGCGGTACCCGGTGAGCCAGCATACAGATTACTTCGTAGTGGATCGTCCCTAAATGGAGCGCCAGTTCATCTGCCGTGATCGACTCGGTGCCCTGGCGGCCGATGAGTACAACCTCTTCGCCTGCTTTGATTTGTTCCGCTTCTAGAGCGAAAGATTTCAGTGATACCATACACTGGTCCATGCAGATCGTTCCGACGACAGGAACGCGGCGTCCGCGTATTAGCACCTCCGCTTTGCCTGTTAGCATGCGGGAATATCCGTCAGCGTACCCCACGGGGAGCGTAGCGATAACCTCATCGCCTGCCGTGAAGTACCGGGTGCCGTAGCTGATGCCTGAGTCAGGCGGCAGGGTTTTGACATATACAGCCTGCGTCTTCAGCGTCATTACCGGGTGCAAGGCCACCAGCTCACGGTTCACCTCAGCCGAGGGGTAGAATCCGTACAAGCTTATGCCTACACGCACCATGTTAATGGATAGTAGAGGTGTATCAATGGCCGTAGCGCTATTGCCCGTATGTATGATCGGGATGGTAATGTTCATGTCCCGAAGCGCTTCCGCCACGCTCATGAAACGTCGGTGCTGCATTAGTGTATAGCTTTTGTTGTGTTCGTCTGCTCTGGCAAAATGGGTGAACATGCCCTCCAGCTCCGCCTGTTCCACCGCATGCACCTCAGCGATGAATGCGGGCGCATCCTCCGGCAATAATCCCAGTCTGCCCATTCCGCTGTCAATCTTGATGTGTACCTTCAGCCGGTGCTCCTTCTCTACAGGAAGGGCGCTAACCGCTTCCAGTACCTCCGGTGTGAACAGTGTAACGGTAATATTGTTCTCCCAGGCTACGGCAATGCCTTCCGGTGAAGTATAGCCCAGCACCAGGATAGGAAGTAGTATTCCCGCCTGACGCAGCTCCAATGCCTCATCGAGAAAAGCAACACTGACGTAGTCCGCTCCAAGCCGCTCCAGCTCCCGCGTCACTTCCACTGCCCCATGTCCATACGCATTTCCTTTGACGCATCCCATGAACTTGGTCTCCTGCGGCAATACGCCGCGAAAAGCTTCGTAGTTGGCACGCAAATCATCCAGGTTAATCTCGGCTGCTGTCGGCCGATAGCTTGCCTTCACTTCAGGTCACCTTCTTACATTGTAGTAAAACATCTCTGCCTTATTCGCACAGATCAGAAGTCTTACTGCCAATGGTAATGCTCGTGAAGGCCGCTGTCAATGTGAGCAGATGTAGACAAAAAACGGATACCGCGGGTAGAGGAATGATTCCCACCTTGCGCAGTATCCGCCCACTGTTTTTTATTTACCCGATTGTTCCTCCATAGAAGCGGCTATTTGCATCATTTCCGTAACTGGCAGATTTGCGCTTGTTATCCGGTACTCTACACCCTCGCTCATCCAGGTCAGCGTCTGCTGCTCATCCCCGCTAAGCAGGCCTGCCGTGAAGCCCAGATCGACCAATGTTCCGGGAGCCAGCGACACCGCACGGTCCAGCGGACGGGCTTCCATAATCGTATACTGGTAGACGCCGTCATAGCGGATCAGCACCGCATGGTCCTTGCTGCCTTCAATTTTGTTCGTGTCCTTCAGCTTCACACCGGCCGGAATGTAAGCCGGCTCAATGATTCCGAAGTCGCCCAGCTCGGCCGTAACCGGCTCACCGGCCTGTTCACCATCTTCAGAGACCACCGGATTACCTTCTTGGTCCACTTCCGCCATCGTGTTCTCGGAAGGGCTGCCGGCCGCCATATTCTTCTGCATATCGAAGGAATCTGCTGTGAATTCCGGATCGAACTTGAAGCTGTCGAAGGTCACATTCACCACAACCTTGGCTTCGGAATCCGATACCTGCACCTGCTTCGGCTCATAGGTCTTTTTGTTCAGCCAGATCTTCTGGCGGACCAGCGCACTGCTCTGATAGTTCGCAGCGACCTCGAACACATAATTATCCCCGTCCTCCACGAACTGCCGGTTGTTGTCGGAGACAATTCCCTTCAGCAGCGTCTGGTACAGATACACCTGACCCTGGCTGTCCGGCCAGTCGCTCTGGAAGCGGAAGCTTTTGCCCAGGCTTGGGGTAAGGACGAATACGCCCTCATCATTGCGCAGCACAATCTGCTTCACATCCTTCTGGACGTTCGACAGGCTGATCCGGTAATACGAAGGATTCTTATACCATACCTCCACCTTGTAATCCTGCGGCTGCTCCCCGGTGTACAAGGTCATCGTGCCTGAGCCCTGATAAGCTCCCTGCTTGCTCTCCAGCTTGTCAGACACTTGATTCAGATCCTTGACCACAGAGGCGGCATCCTTCTTCCCGCACCCCGCCAATACTAAGGCCACGCTCATAATGATCGCGAGTACCCATGTTATCCGGCGCATGACATCATCCCCTTAACCTGTTTTGAATGCATTGATTAGTACATGTCTATGAAGGACTTGGCCTCAATATGCAGACGGGCATGACAAGCATGAAGAGAAGTGTTATTCCAGACGCGAATCCGCTCCCGCCACCCGGGAATCTAACAATCTATGTATGGTTCCTCTTATTTCCTTCTATATAGTAGAAACACTATTGCAAAAAGCACCAGCCCGCGATCCCCGCCACGCTCCGGGGTTGCAGTCTGGTGCTCTGATTCATCCCATGCCTCGTACCTGTTCTCTTATCCGCTCCTCAGCGGCTTACCAGTTAATCGACTCTGCGATCTTCAGAACCTCAGCCCGGTCAAGGCCGCGGGTGCTGAGGCCGTACATCACGCCGTTCGCTTCCCAGTCCAGGCTTCTGTCACTGACCAGAACCGCATCCGTCCCCTTAAGCTTCACCTGCTCCACCTTGTCGTCAGTTGCCATTGAAAAGGCATTCTCCTCATTGGCCAAGCGCAGCTGCATCCAGATTCGCTTATCCTTATCTTTGCTAGCGAAGAACAATTCAACAATCTGCCCGCTTACACCCGCCTCGTCCTTATAGAACTCCCCGTGGTCAAAGGCAAAGCCCTCTGGCAGGTATTCCGGCAGCTTCACCTTGAAGAGAGCGTATTGATCCAGCTTAACTGCCTCCTTGACGGTAAACTTCTGCTCTGAAGCTTCCTTGTCAAGCTGCTCCTGCTCGCTCAGGGTAATCAGCTTATCCCCGTCGAAATTGACGATGGCCTCCCCGGCAGCATTGAAGATGGCTTCCGGCATGGGGTTAAACGAGGTGACGGGATTCCCCTCCTGGTCAAATATCTTGCCTTTCCAGGCATCCGGGAACTCCTTAGGGTGGCTCCCATCCATCTGAGCGACCTCAATATGTCCCAGATGGACTGAATTCAGCACACGCTCCAGCATTTCCTGTGCGAACGAGGGTCTGACGAAGGATATACTCACCACGGCTGCCACCAGCAGAGAAGCTGCAATCATCACCGGACGTCTAATCCGTTGTTTGTTCTTCATTTTATCTTCCTCCTGTTGTTTCTGAATGGAGCGGCTTCTCACCTGGCGGAGAACCGCCGCCCGATCGGACTCCCGGGAGAAGTCCTGCTTCGCCAGGTATTCGCCCAGCTCGTGAAGCTCCTGAAGTTCAAACCCTTCCGCCTGTGCGGCGCTCTTCTTGTTATTCATAGCTCTTCCACACTCCCTATTTCAGATTTCAGTTTTCGCATGCTGCGATAGAGAATGACTCCGACATTGCTCTCCGAGATTCCGGTAATCCGGGCAATCTCCGTATTCTTCAGATCCGCCCCGAATTTCAGAGCGATGAGGTTACGTTCCTTCGGGCTGAGCGTGTCCAGCGCATCCTGTAGCCTATCGCTGCGCTCTCTGCCGAGGATGAGCGTCTCCGGCTCTTTTTTGCCCGACACCAGCTCCCGGATACTGTCCAGGGAGAAGAAGCGCTGACGCGCGCGGCTCCGGTAATAATCATTCACTACGTTGCGGGCAATGGCGAACAGCCACACTTCCAGCGGCGCTTTCTCCGGGGAGTAGGCGGGCAGCTTGGATAGCGTCTTCTCGAATACCTGGCTGGCCAGATCCTCAGCGGTGTAACGGCAGCTCACCCGGTAGGCGATATAGTTGAATATCCGTTTATAATAGACTTCGAAAACGGCTGAAAACTCCAGCTCTGTCTCTATATGGGATGAAACCCTGTCATGTATCAAAGGCAGCAATGCGCGCTCTTGCATTCCTTAAGCCCTCCCTTCCAGGCTGAATTTACTTGGCCAAGTAATTTACATGAGCTAATACGCTCTATCTATCAAATCCATTACATATGCAGGCAAGTGGAAACGGCTTTGCCGTCCTTTTATAGGACGGTACCGTTTCGGCGAGAAATAGAAGGATAATGTATAGCGTGAAACCTACATTCTTATATTTCGAAAAAAAGACAGAGGATCTAGCTCCTCTGCCTACTGTAGTTTTTTTAGGAATTACTGGCTATGCGGATTATTGCTGAACGCCATGTCTGCTTTTCTCAAGCGCACTGCTTCTTCTCGGTCAAAAAGTAGATCAGCGCCAGCACTGGCAGTGCCAGCCCGATTAGGGTGGTCAGACTCCAGCCGCCGTAAGCATACGCCCAGCCCCCGAGTGATGATCCCACGGCGCCTCCAATGAAGAAAATCGCCATGAACAAGCCGTTCAGCCGTCCCCGGGTCTCATTGCCCAGTGAATAGATCGCCCGCTGCCCCAGCACCAGATTACCGGACACGCTCATATCGAGCAGAATGGCCGTCAGCACCAGCAGGCCTAGTGTAAGATTGGAGGTATCCCGCAGCAGATAGGCCAGGATAAAGGAGAGAACGGCCAGTGAAATGCCTAGACCGGTCAATAACCGGGTCCAGCCTTTGTCAGCCAATCTGCCCGCAATCGGCGCAGCTACGGCTCCGCCCACACCAGCCAGGGCAAACAGGGCAATTCCTTGCTGGGACAGGTGATACTCGCTGGACAGATACAAGGGAACTGTCGTCCAGAACAGACTGAAGGCACCGAACAGGCTGGCCTGGTATAAAGCGCGGCGCCGCAGCACCGGCGTATGCATGAGCAATGTGCCCAGAGAGCGGAGCAATTGTCCGTATCTCAAGCCGGGAGCGGGCTTCCGGGCAGGCAGGACACGGGCTAGCAGCAGCGTCAGCAGCGCAGTTACGACAGCCGAGACTATGAAGATGGACTGCCAGCCCCAGAGTCCGGCCATGAAGCTGGCAACCGGGCGGGCGAACATAATGCCCAGCAAGAGGCCGCTCATCACATTGCCGACGACGCGGCCGCGATCTTCCTCTGTGGCCAGATAGGAGGCATACGGCACCAGGACCTGTGCAGCTACCGAGCCCAGCCCGATCAGCAAGGAGGCGGCCAGGAACAGCGGTGCATTCGGTGCCAGGACGGATAGCGCCAGGGCGGCCACAACCAGAATCAGCGACATCACAGTCAGCCGGCGGTTCTCGATAATATCACTGAGCGGGACAATGAACAGCAGCCCGGCTACGTAACCGATCTGCGTCAGGGTAACGATTAGCCCTGTCGCTCCAGCGGACAGATGAATGGCCTGCCCGATGGGCCCAACCAGCGTCTGGGTATAATAGAGATTCGCCACGATCAGTCCGCAGGAGACAGCCAGCAGAAATGTGATCCAGCCGGGAACAGCCTTTTGAGTAACAGGGGATACTGATTGTTGTTGCGCAGGAATTCCAGCTTTCATTTGAAGCGCCACCTTCCAGTTTTTAAATACTGAACGCTAAGTACACTAATTAGTTATGAGCAAATAATATACTAAACGTTCAGTATTGTAAATAGGCGATTTTATGCTATACTCCAATTATAGTTGAATCAGCACAGTCAGGAGGGATCACCATGGAGAAAAAAAGAGGCCGCCCGCGCAATACCGAGGCCAAGAACGCTATTCTGAACGCTTCATATGAATTATTGCTGAAGACCGGCTTCGGCGCAGTTACCGTGGAGAAGATTGCGGAGCAGGCCCAGGTCAGTAAGGCAACGATCTATAAATGGTGGCCGAATAAAGCGGCGGTGGTGATGGACGGATATCTGTATGCTGCTAATGCGAGACTTCCGATCCCGGATACCGGTTCCGCCAAGGAGGATATTCTGATTCATGCGGGGACGCTCGCGCAGTTCCTCACCAGCTGGGAAGGTAAAGTCATTACGGAGCTGATTGGTGAAGGGCAATCCGATACCGGACTGGCGGAGGCATACCGGAGCAGATATTTCGGCCCGCGCCGCGAGGAAGCCCGGAAGCTGTTTGAACGGGGGATTGCCCAGGGGGAACTGAAGCAGGGACTCGATATCGGGAGTTGTATCGACTTGGTCTACGGCCCTATTTTTTACCGGCTGCTGCTGACCGGGGGAGAACTGAGCGAGGCCTCCGTCAGATCCCTGGTGTCGCTTGCCCTTCAGGCGCTACAAGCTTGAGGTTCCTGCAAGACTACTATATAAGGGATGGCAAGTTGCAGGCGGATAGGCACAATACAGTATGGGCAGTATGGGCTGTATGAGCTAGGGCTGTAACAGGCTTGTCTTATCTTTGTTAACAGAACGTGACCCGCAGGCGGCGTTTTTCATTTATAATACAAGAGATTGGAATTTCCAGACTCCGGAGGTTATCTTATGAAAAAAATTCTCGCTGCTACTGCCCTTGCCCTGCTCCTCGCTGGCGCTGCTGCGGCATCACCTATAGATACAGCCCTTTCTGCTCCTGCACCGCTATCTCTTATTGTAGATGGACAAGCCGTCCTGCCCTATGCTGCGCCCTTCCATTCCGGCGGCATCTTGTATGTTCCGGCCCGCACGCTGCTGGAGTTCTATCCGATGCAGCTGCAATGGAACAACACCCTCAAGCAGCTTACTCTGTCCACAAGCTGGGACAAGACGATTCTTACGCCCGGTAGCGCTTCCATGCAAGTAACCTATACGCAAACGGATGGAGGATATCAAGAGGATGTGGACTCCCCTGTTCTGCTGAAGGCAGGCCGTGTGTATATCGCGGCAGCCACTTTGGACTCCCTTACGGGAGCTGTTACGGAACTGAAGACCGGAGGAAGCCGGGTTACCGTTACGCCGGGCAGTCTTAGCACAACCGTCAGAGTACCCGCAGCTCCCCTTGCCGTTGCAGAGAATAATCCCAAGGTGAAGCTGTACGCTGCGCTCAAAAACGGCAATACATACAAAGGATTCATTCTTGAAGTGAACGGGAAAAAGCAACACTTCAACTGGACCGTACCCAGAGACTATTCGCACCCGCCTCAGCTCTTCTATGCCGATGTAGATTCGGACGGCAAACCGGAGGCTACGGTTGTGTTCACTCTGGGAACCGGAACCTCGCTGGTTGCACAGGAGGTTCATGTCGTGAAGCCGGAGCAGGGGAAGGAGCTCTCCGTGCCTGCTGCGGACAAGGCGGCTTCTGCTGTAGTATCCTCCAGTATTTCGCTCGATAAGGACGATGTCCTGCTGAAGCTTGAGCTTACAGGATCCGCGCCCTCCAAACTGACGCTGAGACTCCCGGACCGTGCTGAGGACGGCCTGAAGTATTTCGGCAGCAAAGCGGCCATTGGCGCAGTGACTTACTACAAAGTTGAGAATAACAAGCTGCTCGCAGATACCAGCTTAATGGTCGGCATGACCGAGAGTGTCGGTACCCTGAAGCTAGAATATAAGGCAGGCAAGACGGGGATGGAGCTGGGGTCTATTGCTTTTGAGCCGCATGAACGGGGTGAAGCCATTGTGGAGAAATAATCGGCTGCCGGAAGGAGAGGCTTGCCAATGATTGATGCCCATATTCATCTTGACCAGTATGAGGATCACGTAGTGTCCTCCCTGCTGGAGGGACTGCCGGAGCAGGGCATTAAGGCCCTGATCGCGGTCTCCATGAATCTCGCCTCCAGCAAGCGTACCCGGGAGCTCGCAGCCAGGTATCCCGGTCTGGTGAAGCCGGCTTACGGCTTCCATCCCGAGCAGCCTCTGCCTGCGGAGGAAGAGCTGAATGCGCTGCTGAAATGGATTACAGACCATGCGGACAATATGGTCGCTATTGGTGAAATCGGTCTTCCCTACTACTCCCGGGCAGCAGCTGTGGAGCGTGGCGAAGCTTGGGATATGGCACCCTACATTCAGCTTCTGGACAGACTTCTTGGACTGGCTGCACGTTTGGGCAAGCCTGTAGTACTGCATGCCGTCTATGAGGATGCATGGACCGTATGCGATCTGCTGGAGCAGCATGGCCTTGCGCAGGCCCATTTCCACTGGTTCAAGGGCCCCGCTGCTACCGTTGACCGGATGATTAGCTGCGGTTACTACATTTCCTTCACTCCCGATATCCTCTACGAACCGGAGATTCAGGAGCTGGCACGCCGCTATCCGCCGGAGCTGGTCATGGCGGAGACGGACGGCCCCTGGCCGTTTGAAGGACCGTTCGCCGGGCGCACCACCCATCCGGCTATGGTCCATGACGTTGCTGCCGCCTGGGGAGCACTGCATGGATATTCCGTTCCAGAGGCCCAGGCCCTGCTGACGGCCAACACAAAACGATTCTATGGGCTATAGGGCTAGCCACTCTACTTAAGTACAGCATCAGACTTAAATCTGTTAAGGTACAAACTAAGCTATATACTTAAGTGCATTCCGTACAACTAAAACGTTTGATTCACTGCCAAATATAAGTTTAGTTGTATTTCATACATATAAAATGTCTCATTATCCGGGATCTCGCCCACTCGGACCAATTTAGTTGTACAAACTACAGCTAGAAGAGCAAATCCTTCCTTTTGACTGTTTTTAAATGTACATAATACAACTAGCCCTGAATGTCCGCCTCTAACCCGGTCTTTAAAGAGGCAGCCGATCACATTTGTCGGCTGCCTCTTGGATTTATTGAGTTATTGTTGCCTTTTAGCGTAGTGACTATCACTTTTTAGTAGTAACTATTCTCAAAAATCTCCAAGTAAAGTAAACCATTATTCCAAGTAGCATTAAACCAGAGCATTCAATTACTCCCCCTAATGGACTATATTCATGCCCGAATTAGTCCAACAATTAAGCTTCGAAATAATGGATTTTTCATACTAACCTCCTTGTACTCCTCACCTCATTTTACCATTTTATTGTAATAACGATAACTATTCTACCCCTTAGTTTAAAAAGACATCCGCCGGACCAGTACTTCATCTTCTTTGAACTCCATGACATAAATATCCGGCTTGGTCGTCTGTAGTAAGAAGTCCAGACCATATCCCGGGGCAAAATGGCCCATCATCAAGGACATCACCATGCCGTGGGTTCCGATGGCCACTCTTTTCCCTTCATGGGTCCGCAGAATATTCTGCAGCGCCTTCACTGCCCGTGCCTGGCACTCCCGGTTCGATTCCCCGCCCGGCAGGGCATAATCGGGATCGGTGTACATCTTCTGGAGTTCATCGTATAAGCCTTCGTCGGATAGCTGCTGGTTGCCCTCCATCCAAACCTTTTCTCTCAGATCATCGATTAAAATGATTTCCTGCCCCAGCTTATCAGCCAGATCGGCAATCGTATCGACCGCCCGGATATACGGGCTGCTGTACAACACATCTATCCCTTCATCCTTAAGGCATTCCGTGACCTGCAGGGCATCCTCCTCCCCCTTGGGCGACAGGCCGCGCGTCCATTCATCCACCCCGGTACGGAGCGAGTCTCCGTGCCTTACCATGTAGATATAAGTTGTCATAGGCTCCTCCTAATCGTCCATACAGAAATTAGTGATCCGTTAACCTTCTTAGCTACTCTCTACCGCTGGCTGAGCGGCTTTCGCTGTAGACCTCGACACCGGCCAGAGCTGCCGTCTGAACGTCACACCCATCAGACCCAGGAGCAGCTGTAGTAAGCCAATGTTAACAAAAATGCGGGCCGGACCTGCATATTGCACAAGCACGCCGCCCAGCAAAGGTGCCACAATGAGTACCGTGCTGAGGACGGTGTTCTGAATGCCGAAGATGCGGCCGGTCATGTGCGGCGGGGTTTCTTTTTGCAGACAGTAATTGAAAGTAATCATGAATACCCCGTTGCCGATCCCCAGTACAAACCCGATCAGCAGCACCCAAATCAGAGATGCCCCCGGCTGAAGCAGACCCAGCGCTGCAATCGATCCGCCGATCAGGACATACCCAGAACCCAGCTTCCAGCCATAACCGGCTGCTAGTTTCAGCTTGTTCAGGATTAGGATGATTAACACAGCTCCCGCTCCGGTAGCGGCTACCATCCAGCCAAGCAGTGATTCCCGGTCTGGTGCGAACACCCGGAACAGGCTGGTGAATTGAAAGTCGACGACCTGAATGACCAGCGACCCGGCAAGTCCGAACAGCATCGTATTCAGCAGCAGCCGGCTGCGGAGCATGAAGCTCCAGCCTTCCCGCCACATGGTACGGAGCGAAATTTTGTTGTCCGGCGCTTCCGGCTGTTTGCTGTCTTCTTCCTCCGTATGGATGTTTTTTACGGACAGCAGCAGCAGATAAGAACAGCCGCGCAGTAAGGCATTGAGCAGGATGCACCACTGCGGCGTAAGGAAGGCGAGCGCCAGACCGCCGAGTAAGGGGCCGGCGATCTTGGAGCCCTGGTTGACCAGACCGTTGAGCGATGAGGCTTGCAGCAGCTGATCCTCCCTGACCAGACTGCGGGTCAATGACTGCTGGGCCGGCATATTCAGCGTGGACAGCGCGGAGCGCAGGGCCAGCAGCGGCAGCAGCCAGACCATGCTCGGTGCGAACAGCACCAGCAGGGTCAAGAGCGCTGTCAGCAGGTCGCAGGTACGCATCAGCTTCAGCTTGTTCATCCGGTCGGCGGCTACCCCGGCAATCGAGCCGAGCAGAATACTCGGCAGCGCCAGCGCTACCGGGATGAGGGCCAGCATCAGCGGCCCAGCCTGCCAGCGGTAACCGACCAGCACCTGAATCGCCAGTGCATCGAACCAGTCGCCGAAGCTCGCTGTGGCAAAAGCGCTGTACACCCGCATATACGTTTTGTTATGAAGCAGACTGTTTCCCTGCTTGGTTGATCGTTCCATCTGACACTCCTCCAGGTTACCTAAGATCGTAGATGAAGCTCCATCTATGATTCTAAAGTAACGGAGAATTGTCAGAGAATTATCATGGGGTCTCCAGCAGCGGCAGCAGGATGCGCTCCAGAGTGTGTTCTAGTCTGTCCAGGCCACAAGCTTCAAGCTCGGCCGCAAACAGGCTACTATACTTTCGGTCCAAGGCACTTCCGGTCAGGAACATCCGGCAAAAATGATGAATCTTGTACAGTGCATAGAAGCGCAGCGGCACGAATCCCGACATATCCAGCACCTGCAATCCCTCATTGATGAGCCGCTCCCCCTCTGCCCACTGTTCACGGCGCAGCTTCCAGAGTCCCTTCACTACCTTGTAGTTGCCAATCTCCCGCAAAAAGGGTTTGTCCTGCAAAATCCGGCTGACGGCTTCATCCATCCGTTCCAGCTCTTCATCTCCAGCTCCCGCTGAGAGATGGATGAACAGCTCTGTAATTACCGTGACCGGGATGAAATTCTCGAAGCCGGGTCCGGCGATCACCTGGTAGGAACGCTTCAGACGTTCCAGTGCTTTTTCCGGCTGACCTGCAAGGGTGTACATGTCCAGCATCGTCAGAATCTCAAGCTCGGTTTGTTCTGGCGGGTTCAGCAGATTCCGCGCAATCAGGCGCTCGGCGTACGCCACCTTCTCCCTGGGATCACCAATGAAGAAGTAGAACAGATTGAGGTAAAAGAGCCGGTCCTTCAGCGGAATCTCGTCCGTGTGGACCAACCAATCCAAATCTCCCTGCACAAAATGAACAACCATAGAATAATGCGGGTCCAGCTCGTAGCCGAGGATGTCCTGCTGGCGGGCAAGAGTGAGCATGGAGTTCCCCTGACCGTAGACATGGAACTTCATGAACACCTCACGCATCGTGTCCCGCAGCTCCGGGTCATTCGTTGCCGGATTTACCGCTACGCCCGCAAGGCCGCCCGGAATTGCCAGACTGTACCCGAATCCGCGAATCGTCTTAATGTCAATCCCGCCCAGTAACCGCAGCTTCTTGCGCAGCCGGTAGATATGATCGTCAACGGTCCGTTCCACCGGATATTCCATCGGCCACACTTTATCCAGCAGCTGCTCCCGGCTGAAGGTCCGCCCGCGGTTACGGTACAGAAACTGCAGGAGCGCGAACTCCTTGGGCAGCAGCTCTACCGTTAATCCTCCGGCGGATACCTTATATTCACTTCCGTTCAACTCCAGATGCATGGCGGTGCCTCTTTTCTTCTTCTGCTAATGAATCCACAAGTCGATTATATCAGCTTGCACTTGCTTGCACGATATCCCATTCACCCTCTCACTGGCCT
This sequence comes from Paenibacillus sp. FSL R7-0333, assembly GCF_038000365.1. NCBI lineage: Bacteria > Bacillati > Bacillota > Bacilli > Caryophanales > Paenibacillaceae > Paenibacillus > Paenibacillus sp. FSL R7-0333. The sequence goes on along the minus strand of NZ_JBBOBZ010000001.1, from coordinate 1,002,654 downwards.
ATTGTATTCGATTCACAAAAAATCCCCCTACAGTTGCCGCTGTAAGGGGATTTCTCATTACAATATTGATATGACTACAGTCGCTCTAATCGGCCCACCTGTTGACGCGAGGCTAGCCTGCCATATTATTAATGGAGTCCTGCTCCGAGAACACCGAGATATGATCTACCGTTCCTGTTGATTCCGGGATGATGAATTTGAGCTGATACTGCTTGTTGGCCTGATAAATATAGATGTTATGCTCGCCATTCACAGTAGTATCATCCGGCTTGCCGAGTACTTCTTCAATCTGCTCCAGTGTCAGGTTACGCAGGTCCGGGGCGCTGGAGCGCACATCGAAAATCTTGCTGCCCTTATTGAAGCCGATTACCACCTGCTTGCCTGAATATGTGGAATAGATCCCTTTGCCTGCCGATTCCTTGAGGTCCGGCTCTCCCCACGCGGCTTCCACCTCATCAATAAGTCCGGTATGTGCAGCATATTCGACGCCGGGCACCTTGCCCTGCTTAGCAAGCTCCAGCAGCTCCTTCAGCTGCTTGCTCCGTTCCTGCGGGGTGGCGGGAGCCACGGTATCTGCTTCAGCCCCTGCGACTTCAGTTACCGTAGACTCTGATGTGGCTCCGGCGGCGGCTTCAGGGTCAGCAGTTACAGGCTCTGCGCCCGCAGCAGCGCCGTCATCTGTACCGGATTCGCTTACCTGCGCACCTTCTGCTGCCGATGAAGCGCTATCCCCTGGCTGTACAGTTGCTGTAGCCGCAGCCGTATTGTTAGGCGATGGTTCCGTTTTGCCGGAATTACAGGCTGTAAGGCTGAGCATCGCCCCAACGATAAGAATACCTGTGATTGTTCTAATTGATGTAGTCATGATGCCATCTCCTTCGTTATGGGAACCATCCTCTTTTGTCTAAACTGTACCCTATGACGAAGCGCCTTTAACAAAGGTTGCAGGTACAGATCTCCTGATCCAGGTATTATACTCATTGCCTTATGCTATGAATTTCCCTGTCTGATCACGGTCCAGCGCCGTTTTGTTCACCACATAAGTACGAGCCATCAGATCATGCAGCGCCCGTTTGCGCTGGGTGAATGCGACGAACAGGCAATCCACGATCACTACCCAGCCAAAAAACACATTTATATCGGCCGCAAGCGGACTCCAGTTCACCAGACTGCTTGGTATGGCGGATAACGCCTCGGTATTCAGACTCACAACCACTGCCAGGAAGCTGTTAACAATAATAAAACTATCCCTGATCAAAGCCTGCTTGATCACAGGATATCTTCCATTCTCATCAACGATTCTTGCCCCCAGAAGCAGCCTGCCCGGCGTCCCGCCGTATCGGACAACCATAAATATATTGAACGCCATAAGCAGTACAAACTGTATAAAAAGCGGAAAAGCTGACCCTGCAGACTCTGCCGCCGGCACTGAAATCCTGGTCAGTAAATAGGTAGGTAGGATAAGAATAAGTGAGTCAATGATATTAATCAGCACTCTTTTCCAAAAGCCTACAAAATCGTATAAATTAAGTTCTTCCTCGATCCACGGCTCCATACTTTCACCCCTCACGCAGAAGTAGTCTCATCATTCATGTCCATGTCCATAACCCCGGCAGCACAATCAGCAGCAGCGCAACGGCAATGAGACTCGGGCCTCCCATATAATCGAATTAATCACTCGTTTCCCGCACACTCTTCCCCTGCACATACCTGCCCACATGCTGCAAAATCTCACGATTCTCCTGCACGATGATCCGCTTAGCCTGATACTGTTCGGTTAATGCCATGATCGCAGGAATACCCTCCCTCCTGAAGCCGCGGTTCCATTCCAGCAGCATCACCCGGAGATACTTGAACGACTGCTTATAATTCCCTTGCTCCAGCCCCAGCCTGGTCTTCATGAACCTGCTGATGACCCGGGCATCCTGTACATAAGCCTTAGGCCGAATCAGAAAAATCAGATCCGCTTGCCGGAAGCTTTCTGTTCCCCACTGGTAATGTACGCCCTCTATGATCCACGACTCCGCATCCATAGCTTCCGCGAGCTTGGCATCCCGTACCTCCGGGGAGTTCTTGGTGTTGTCCCTGCGATCCCAGACAAAATTATCCGTTTCATAGCACGGAATTCCGTAACTTTGAGCTAATTTCCGGGCGATATACGTCTTCCCGCTCCCGCAGCCGCCTATAATACGTACTCTAATCTTCAGTCCCTCCCCTGGCAGATCAAGAATATAACAAATCTCTCTCATATTACTATTCTCTATGTATCCTGTCACTCTAGTCCACCTGGTGAAACATTGAAGCCAGCCCATCAATAATCGATCGGCTGGCTTCTGGAGCCGCAGTATACGGCGGCATGTTGGTTGGATCATCTGGCCTTGCGCAGCGCCCTGCTACTTTATAGCTTCACTACTCCCTCTTTAGCATTCCAGCTGAACGGCAGGCCGAACAGCGGCGTTAAGCTGCCCAGTGGAATATACAGGCGCCCGTCTATACTTTTGGAGGCTAGCATCTCCACCGTTTTGCCGTTCACTTTTGCCTTCGTGCTAAGCGGCTTGTGAACTGCTGTATTCTTGCCTATTGTGATGATGAGCGCTCCGGTTCCCGCCTCCTGCATCAGGCTTCCGCCCAGCAGCTTCACGGATTCACTCAGTGGAATGTACACCCGTGCATCCTCCAGCAGGAAGGAATTCTTCACCGGCAGCTTCTCCCCGCCCTTGACAAAAGCTCCCGCAATCATCGTAGATCCCAGACGGTAGCCGTTCTTCTCGGCAATGCTCGCCATCTCAAGCCCGGAGGTTGTAATGATTACCCGGGTATTCTTCTTAATCTTCGGATACAACCAATGAATATCGTCATTATGCATGCGGATGCATCCGGCGCTGACATATTTACCGATAGAGGATTCATTGTTGTTGCCATGAATGGCGTAGGTCGTGCCGTAAGTGTCATTGACCTCCAGCCCCAGCCAGCGGTCCCCCAGCGGATTGGCCGGATCGCCTCCGGGAATCTTCTCCTTGTAATAGGGTCTGTTCTTGATTTTGACCACCATCTTGAAGCTGCCTTCAGGCGTCAGGCTTTTCGTTTTACCGGTAGCGACCGGAAAAATCTTCACCAGCTTGCCATCGCTGTAATACGCCAGTTTGTTCGTTTTTTTGTTCACAATGATCAGATCTGAGGAAGACGATGCCGCAGCAGCCGATCCTGTGAAGCATGCGGTCAAAAGCATAATAAATACCAGTGTAAGTGCGATACTTTTCGGGAAATACTTTCGAATCCGGCTTGCCTGTTCCTGCTGATTCATGGTTGCCCCACCTCCGGGTAATGGATGATCCTGGATTGTCTTTTCTACATAGACGTTCATTTGCCGCAATAGTTGCAGAGCAGCCTGTACCTATTCTTATCAACTCGTCCCGCCCGGAGTGACGCAACGTTTGCAATATTGTAACCGTTCTGGGCGGAAGCGCCTCCCTTGCAACCGAAGCGTGAATATTCGCCAGCCCCATCAGAGATAATAAGCCCGCATGACCATAACACCCATCTCAAGGAGGTCAACTATTTTGAATACCAACTCATCTGCACAGATCCGGGAATGCGAGCAAATCGTTCAGCAGCTGATGGCACAGACCCAGCAGGGAACGCAGAATTACCAGCAGCTTCTTCAGCAGGAGCAGCAGGATGCCGCCAAGCTCCAGGAGCTTAGCCAGCATAACAGCAAGGCCATTCAGATGATCCAGCAGGCGCTGCAGGGCCATCAGACCGCGATGCAGCAGCTGCAGCAGATCTCGCAGTCGGTCAGATCGATGGAGCAGTTCCCGCAGACTTCCGGCTTCAATACCCATACAAGCATTCCAAGCTTCAATTCCGGGAACCAGATGGGACTAATGCATTCTATGGAACAGAACCAGCCAATGGGTCAGAGCCACAATACAGGAATGGGAGGGTATAACTCCTCCTTTAGCCCATCCTTCGCTTCAAACAGCCAGCCGGTGAACTCACTGCATAGCCCGATCAACGCGGGGATTAACCACCAGCCGATGCATACGCCAATGCAGGCACCGATGTCCGCAGGCTCCTCCTATAACGCTCCAATGAACCAGGGACGAAGCTTCCTGTAGGAAGAGCGGGGAGCATAGGCAGCTTCGCTTGAACGGCTGTTTTGTATGCTAAAAAGGGTTCTCTCAGACCGCAGCAGCGGAAGCTGAGAGAACCCTTTTGGCGTACCCGCCCCGCCATGAACGGCCCGCGCCTCGTCTAGACTACCAGCCTGCCGGTCTTCTCCGCGAGCCCAACCGTCGCTTCCACCCCGGAGTTGAACTCCAGATAATCGCTCTCCACTCCATCGCTGAAGATCACGCCGTCCTCGGGCATCTGCGAAGTGATGCGCAGCGGCAAACTGCTGCTGATTCTCCCGAATACCAGCTCTGCTGAAGTCGTCCGGCTTGGAAAAGGCTCCCGCACAGTGAAATACAACTCCGGATGATTCCAGGCCAGCCCGCTGCCCGCACTGACTGCGGCAACCTCCGCAGACACCCGGGCTGTCTGTTCAGCAGCTGCATCCTGCATTTGTGTGGCACGGCTGACGATACCTGCGGCTCCGGCGAGCACACTCTTGAGCCAGCCCGTGGAGCCCAGGCCGGTCGAGACAATGATGCCGCTGGAGGACTGCTGCTCCAGCTGCCCGTTCAGCTCCAGCTGATACCGGGCCGAGACATGGGTCCGGCGGCCGATGAACAGATCGTTCACCCCGTACAGACTCTGCCCGTCATTCAGCTCCACCTTGGCAAGGGTAACCTCACGGACCTGGCGCTGGGCGCGCAGCACCTCACTCACCACTTGCCGCACCTCCTTGACTCTGAAGGGCAGCAGCACGCCATCCCAGCGCAGCGGGTCAGGATTCACTCCGATCAGCGGCTGCTCCTGAAGGTATTTCAGCGTATTGGCGACCAGACCGTCCTGACCCAGGACCACTACGGTATCCTCAGCCCCGAAGATGAAATTCGGCACATGCTGCCGCTCCAGCACCTGGAGCCGGCCGATGGCGCTGAGCTCGGTCACTGCGGTCTCCACCGCCTTGCGGTATTGGAAATCCTCGCTTAAATAGTCGCTGAAATCGGCTCCCAGCCGTTCAATATAGAACTGGGCCTGCTGGATTGTGTTGTAGCGGACCACCAGCTCCTCCAGGCGTGTCTTGCGCTTGATCAGTATGATTTTGTTCTCCGAACCCCGGCTGCTCATCGTCCGTTACCTCCTCTTTCTGCTCCGGCTCCACCTCCTGCCGAGCCGGCCATGATTCCTTGCAGCAGATCCGGTGTAATGTTAAGCTGGCCGATCTTCCCGGCATTCACCGCCAGCTCCTGGAAGGCGATGGCGATCAGCTTATCCGGGTTCATGCCGACATTCGTCAGCGCCTGCAGGACGTTAGGCGATACATTTTGCAGCGAATTCATTACCGCCGTCAGCTCGTAAGCCTTGGCATCCGCTTCGGCTCTCTTATTCGCTATGGCCAGCTCAATCAGCGCCTGCTTCTTCTCCTCCAGCTCCGTATCAAAAATCAGCTGCTCTTCCTTCATCTCATTCTGCTTCTGCTTCGCAGACCGGTCAGAATCAAGCAGCGCCTCACGCATCTGTCTCTTCTTCGTCTGAACGGCGATCTCCGTATTCAGCTCATTCTCCTTCACCCGCCGCTCCTGCTCAATCGAAGCATTGCGCCGCTCATATAGCGCGTTATCCGCATTACGGAGCATCTCCTCTCTGGCCTGCGCTTCCAGGGCCCGTAGCGTCTCCTTATTCGGTACAATCGCCAGAATGGACAGGCCCATCAGCTCAATACCCAGCTTCTCAATCTCAGCACTCTGGCCGATTTCATGGGTAATCATCTTGGCAAGACGTTCACTCGACTGGATTGCCTCCTTCAGCGGGAGCTGCCCGAGCTGCTTCTTGGTCAGGACCTTGGCGATATTAATCACCCGCTGGGCCAGCTTGTGCGGATCGTCGGAGAGATAGGTGTTCTTTTTGAGATTATAGGTGTAGTTGAGGATCTGGGTGGTCTTGCGGTAATCGACAATCCGGTAGGTCAGCTGCCCCTGGACGGTTACCGTCTGATAGTCCGCCGTAATTTCCTCGAACATGAATGGAACATCGATTGAGGAGACAGGCACGACAACCACCGAAGTTGTCGGCGCATAATAATGAAAAGAGAGACCGACCCCTTCACGCACTACCTTGCCATTCTTCACCTTGAGCACATAATCACTAGGCTGAAATTTCACGAACCGGAATCCAAACATGATCATTACCTCCTAGGGGGTGTATTCTGAGTCATCTGTTGAGCAAAGGTGAACTCAGTTATTAATTAATTGTTATTATTAATTTGTTATTAACAACATCATAGCAGACCTCCTTGATAATATCAATATGTTATTAACAAAACAGGCAAAAAAATATTGTACATATTCAAATCCTGCCTCGTGTTTTGTCCATTGAGTAACAACTGGCTATAATTTATGATGGTCTAAACGATAATGATTATCATTATTGGTAATCACAATACCTTTGGGAGGCATACATACAATGAACAAGACTCGACAACCCTTCGCTATCCTGGGCATGCTCTTCCTGATGGGCACTTTACTGCTCGCCTGCAGCAGCAATAAGAATAATCAGGGGAGTAGTGCAGCAACCACCGCACCTGACGCGCAAGCCACTGCTGAAGCTGCAGCTACCACCCGTTCACACACGGATTACAAAGGCCATACGGCGGAGATTCCAGTGAATCCGCAGCGGATTATCTATTCCGGAGAAACGTATGGCGATCTGCTGGCACTTGGTGTACAAGCCATCGGCTATCCGCTCTCCATGGGGGAGGGCCAGGTCTTCGAGGACAAGCTGACCGGAATTGCAGATGTCGGGTTCCCGATCAATCTGGAGAAGACGCTGGAGCTTCAGCCCGATCTGATTATCTACGCCGGTATTGATGAAGCTGATTACGACGCTCTCTCCAAAATCGCTCCAACGATTATCTTCGATACCTTCGCCCCCCTGAAGGAGCGGATGCTGGATATTGGAGATATTTTAGGCAAGAAGCAGGAAGCGGAGACTTGGCTGGCCCAGTATCAGGCGAAGGAGGATGCGATGTGGGCCCAGCTTAAGGCTTCGGGGATGAAGGACGGTGAGACCGCTTCGGTCTTCACTTATTATCCGGGGGACCGGCTGTTCGTAATGGCAACGACGGGCCTCTCGCAGGTACTGTACGGAGAGCAAGGCTTCAAGCCTACCCCGGCTATTCAAAAGGTGCTGGATGCCGATATGGGCTTCCAGGAAATCTCACTGGAAGTGCTTCGGGAATACGCCGGAGATCGTATCTTCCTGCTGACTCCGGTAGCAGACGAAGCCAAGCAATCGACCGGCAATCTGCTGAAGAGCGCGGTGTGGAACAGCCTGCCTGCCGTTAAGAACGGCTACGTCTACACGCAGGACATCACGAAGACCTCCAGTGATGCTACCACCAGAGAGTGGCTGCTCGGCGAGATTCCTACCATGCTGGGCAAGCAATAATTCCGGGGCAGACAGACTGAAAAGCAGCTTATCAACGCCTGTTGATAAGTTGCTTTATTTTATATACAATATTGTTTATTGATAATCGTTCTCAATATAATTCAATTCTAAGCTGCCTGAAAGGAGTGCCTGCCTTGCGCGAGCCTGACCACGACCACCTGTCTGCACTCCCGTCCGCCCCTCTCCGTTCCCTGCTGTTTCAATTCAGAAGCATTGAACTGGTGATGCAGAGCGCTGACACTATATCGGGTGTGCAGACAGCGGAGCAGCATACGCTCCTGCTGTTTACGGGCGGGCGCGGTGAACTCGGAATCACTGAGCAGACCTCACTCTCTGTGCATGCGGACAAGTGCTGTCTGCTGCCTCCCGGAACCTCATACAGTCTGGATAACCGGGAGCTGACGCTTTATTTTTATGTGTTGACTTTCGCCGCTTTGACTACAGGGGATTCCCCTGCGTTCTACGTAGATGAACTGCTCCCGGGGCAAAAAGAGCTGATTGTCCACCCCTTCACCAGAGTGATCCGGCTGGCGGAAGAGCTGCTTGCGCATCATAACGGCAGGGATGAGCTCCAGCATGTCAGACAACAGCTCCAATTCCAAGAGCTGCTGCTCCTGCTGCTTGAACAGAACTACTCCACCCGCCAGCTGCCAAGTCCGGCGCAATCGGTGGAGAGTACGATACACTTCATGCAGCAGCATTATAGGGAGAGTATCACGGTGAAGCAGCTCGCGGAGATGGCTGGTGTCTCCCCCTGGCAATACACTCCGATCTTCCAGAAACTGACCGGCCAGCGCCCGCTCGATTATCTGACCGATGTGCGCATTGGGCACTCGAAGACTTATCTGCTTGAAGCCGCCGAGCCGCTGCGCGAGATTGCCCTGCGGGTAGGCTTCTCCGACGAATACTACTTCAGCCGCCGCTTCCGGCAGAAGACGGGAATGACTCCCGGGCAATATGCCCGGTCGCAGCAGCGCCGGATTACGGTCACGGACTGGACCGGACATTCGGTGGACATCCCGGAGCGTCCGAAGCGTGTTGTCTACCACGGGGAGACACTGGGCGATGTGCTGGCGCTGGGGGTGAAGCCTGTCGGCGGTGACGAAGCGTTCGCCCGGGGCAGCGTCTATAGCCACCGGATCAAGCGTTTAGCTAATGTCGGATTTCCGCTGGACCCGCAGCTGACCCGGTCCATCCGGCCTGATCTGATTATCCTCGCAAGCCCGGATGAACAGATCTACCGGGGTGTATCCGGCATCGCCCCAACACTCACCTTCGACTCCTTCGCACCGCTGGAGCAGCGGCTGCGGATTCTTGGAGAGTGGCTCGGGAAGCAGCGCGAAGCTGAGGTCTGGCTGCAGGCCTATCATGCCAAGAACGCAGCCATGTGGCAGCATCTGTACGCCGGGGGACTCTTGAAGGGTGAAACAGCTTCGGCGCTGTTCTATGACCATGGCAACCATCTATACGCCATGGGAATGACCGGCTTGTCCACGGCCTTGTATGCCCCTGGCGGCCTGCAGCCGACAGCGGAGATCAAGGACATTCTGGACAAGGATCTGGGGTTCCGCGAAGTGGACCCGGCGATGCTGCACAGCTACGCAGGGGACCGTGTGTTCATGCTGATTCCAGAGCGGGAGGACTCCCGGGAGGCCATGGAGCAGCTGCTCCAGACGGAGCTCTGGAGCAGTCTGCCTGCCGTGGAGCAGGGCCATGCCTATATGCTGGATGGAGCCAAATGGAATTCCGGCGATGCGCTGACCCGGGAGCGGCTGCTGACGCTGCTGCCCAGACTGCTGGGCCTCTAATAGGGCTTGAGAAGCGCACGGATGGCTTCAAGCCGCTCCGGGTCAATGGGCTTCAGCGGATCGCCCTCCTCCCTGACCGCCGATCCGAAGTGTACCCGGCGGACTCCGGTCCTTGTAACGAAATCCTTCAGATCTGCGGCGTTCAGACCGCTGCCTGCCAGGATGGAGAGCGAAGAACCGGCAGACAGCCGTTCCAATACGGCGAGCCTTACCATACCGCCGGGTGTATTGGCCGCAGCAGTCCCGCCGGAGGTCAAGATATCGGTAATCTGCGGATACCGCTTCAAGACCTCAAGGGCTTCAAGCTGGTCCTGCACCTCGTCGAACGCACGGTGGAAGGTAACCTCCATCCCCCCTGCCCGCTCCAGCAGCCGATTCAGCAGTTCTTCATCTATTGTCCGGTCCTGGCGGAGCATGCCCATAACCAAAGACAGCCCGCCTACCCCGGCTATATGGCGGATATCGCGCAGCATGGTCTCCACATCGGATGCGTCATACACGAAGGAGCGTGCATGCGGCCTGACCATCACTCTCACAGGAATACTGACCTTCTCCCGGACCGCTTCGATCAGTCCCAGACTGGGCGTTAATCCGCCCTCCCGGATACCCGTGACCAGTTCAATCCGGTCAGCACCATAACGCTCCGCTATGACCGCATCATTTACTGTAGTTGCTATAACCTCTAACAGCATAAATTGCTGCACTCCCCTTCTTAGTCGTAATCCTTATAAACCGCTCTACCCTTAGTATAAAGATAAACATTGTAAATAGCAGGAAGATTCTTGGCTATATCAGTACTAGACCTGCGACCAGGATTTTTCCCGCCTTTTGGAGAGTGTGTTCTCTGGATGAAGCCTCTATACTGAAGAAGTTGAAATTTGGAAATCCGGAATGGAGCGCCCTGAATGATAAGACAAAGTATACACGCGTGGACAATGCTGATCCTCTCTCTGCCCAAAGGAATCATCGCCTTCGTAATTGCTGTTACAGGTCTATGTGCAAGCCTGCCCTTGATTATTGTATGGGTGGGGCTGCCGCTGCTGGCCCTGACCTTGGCCTGGTGCCGCAGCATGATGTCCAGTGAACACAAAACAGTTGAAGCCTGGTCCAGCGGCAACAGCCGACGTGGAACAGGGCTGCCTGCTGCCGCAGCTCATGCTCCCGCCTTCCGCTGGGAGGGGCTGCGGACATTAGGACACCAGCTCCGCGAAAGGGAGTCGTACCGGGGAATCCTGTACAGTCTCCTCCAGCTGCCCGCAGGTATTCTGGGGTTCACACTAGCACTGGTTCTGCCTGCGGTGGCCTTCAGTGCTCTTATGTCACCTGTGGCCCAGCGAATCAGTTCATCGGTATTCTCCTATGATCTGAATATGCTGGACCCGGAGTTCTTCTTCTTCCTGTCCGGCACAACCTCAGATGAACGCTCGTGGATTCTATGCGGAACCGGATTTGTACTGCTGCTGATTCTGCCGCTGCTGCTTGTGGGTCTTGGACGTCTGTACGCGGCCTGGATCAACACAGTTTCAGGAACACCTGTGAATTCCACCAGTACTCCGCTTGAAGTCATACATACCTGATCTCTTCCCGCATATCTATTAATAGTTCACTTGCCAAAGCTTACGAAGCGGGTTGTGCCCAAAGTGATTGCAGGAAGGGCAGCCCGCACAACCTTGTGAGGAGGCGGTTCAGTGCTCATGATCCTGGTGTATCTGTTTGCTGTGCTTGGCGTGTCTCTCCTGCTGTTGGCTGCGGTTCTTCAGTACAGACTCTCCCGTCCCAGGGCTGCGGGCCATAGCGGGGCTACCCATGCCCTGTCCGCCTTCAGCCTGAAATTCCCCCAGCGGTTCATAACTCCAGACGAATCCCATCTGATTGCCCTGGACGAAGAAGGCCAGGCGCTCGCCATCGGGCTGCTGCATCCGGGGAAGCCGGAGCCGGCGACAGCCACCCTGTATACGTTCGATGCCATCCTTGGAGCAGAGATTGTCGAGAATGCTCTGACTCTCAGCAAGGTAAGCAAGACCAGCCGGATTACCACCAGTGCACCGAGAATACGGGCAGGTGCCGCCGCAAGCTATGAATTCACAGAGCCTGTCCAGGGCGGCAGTCCTGCCGAAGAGATCCGCGAGCTGACGCTCAGAATCTATTTTAGCAGCGCAGATACGCCTGTGGTATCCATTCCTTTTCTCCCGGCGCGCCTGCCGGCCCGCAAAACAGATCTTCAATATTCCGCAGCCTTCCTGGAGGCGCAGCAGGTACATGAGAGAATCCGCGACATCGTCTCTGCATAAGGGAAGCCTTAGCCTTCAGAATTCACAATTACCGGACAACCGCTGTAAAATCCTCCAGAGCCCTCCCCTGTCTCAGCTTATCAATAATTGTAAGCAGGAAGCTCTCCGCGAGGCTGCCTGGTAATATGGCGTCCGCAGCTTCATCCAGTGTGAACCAGGCTGCGTGGTCCAGCTCGTCGCTCATGGCACTCAGGTCCTCCGTGTCAGCCACACTAATGTAATTGAGCATTAATGTATTAGACGGGGCGAAATACTGGCTGCGCATATATTCATAAGCAATCACCTCAAGCCCCGCTTCTTCCTTCACTTCACGGATCAGGGCCGCTTCGGCGTTCTCTCCCTTATTCACATACCCGGCGAGCAGAATGTAATCCTTGCGCTTATACTGCTGGATGAGCAGGATTCTATCGAGTCCCCGGTTCAGTACGGCTGTACTCATCGCTGTGCTGAACACAGGGAATCTGAAGACGGCGCATGAATCACAGTAGGGTACCTCACCTTCTCCATTGCATTCCTTCATTACCAAGCGGCTTCCGCATTCCAGACAAAACTTCAAGCTTTATCGCTTCTTTCTGTAGGTAGTATAGTTGTTGTCTATTCTAAGCGATTGCTTCCGAACGTACCACGGTAAAATTCAAGAAACCCGTCCTTTATAGAACAGGGGACAGGGTTTCTTGACGTGATGTGGAATATACTATAAGAGGCCTGGACACTACGGGCTGCATTACATCTAGAGATGGAGGGAACTACTCGACATGAACATCATTAATTTCGCGCATCGCGGCGCATCCGCAGCCGCACCGGAGAACACAATGGCGGCCTTCCGCAAGGGTCTGGAGCTTGGTGCAACCGGCATTGAGACCGACGTACAAATGACCAGTGACGGAGCAGTAGTAGTGATCCATGATGAGAGTCTTAACCGCACCACTTCAGGCAGCGGTTATGTGAAGGATAAGACGCTTCGTGAGGTGCTGGAGGTGGACGCAGGCTCCTGGTTCAGCCCTGAGTTTGCAGGAGAACGGATTCCGACACTGGACGAGCTGCTGGATCTGCTGCAGGGCCGGGAGACGATTCTGAATATAGAGCTGAAGAACGGGACCTTCCTCTATCCCGGCATGGAAGAGAAGGTCATCGCCGCTGTCCGGGAGCAGGGTATGAGTGAGCGGGTGGTAATCTCCAGCTTCAATCATTATTCCCTGGCCTACTGCAAGTCACTGGCACCGGAGATCCGTACGGGTATTCTCTACGGCGAGGGGCTGTACCGTCCTTGGAATTACGCGGCTACCCTGCAGGCGGATGCCCTGCATGCCCATCATTCCTCGGTACTGCCGGAGTTCGTGAATGCCGCAGCGGAGAAAGGCATTGTCTATCATCCGTGGACGGTTAATGATCCCGAGCGGATGCAGGCTCTAATCGATGCTGAGGTGGCGGGGATCATTACCGATCATCCGGATGTTCTGGCCGGGCTGCTGGCTGCCAGAAGCGTCTGACTGATATAACGCGGCTGCGCTGTCCATAGGATGGCGCAGCCGCTATTGTCAAAAAAGCCCCACCAAGTGGGGCTTTAGACGAAATATTTATTGCGCCCTTGAGCTGCTGACCAGCTTCACGGAAGGAATACGGCTCTCCTGCTTGTATACGGCATAACGCCCGCTTCCCAGCTGCTTGGCACTGTACATAGCCGAATCCGCCTCCTGAAGCAGCTGCTTCGGGTCAATCCGGCCCTGGCTAATCGTCACGCCTACACTGGCGGACACGAATAATTCATGGCTCTCCAGCCTATAGGTCCGGGTGATGCGCTCCAGAACCTTAAGGGCAAGCTGCTCTGACTCCTTACGGCTGCAGCGTTTGGCGATAATGACGAATTCATCTCCGCCCACCCGGAAAATATGCCGCTTGCCTTTGCAGGTAAATTGCTGCAGGCTGGTTCCTACAGCCTCCAGTAAAAGATCCCCTGTATGATGGCCGAGGGTATCGTTAATCGATTTGAACCGGTTCAGGTCGAGATATAATACCGCAAGCTGCTCGCTCAATTTGCAGTGATCCCAAAAATGATCCATTCCGTTCTTGTTCAGCAGGCCGGTCAGCGTATCCCGGTATGCCAACTCCTTGAGCTGGTCACGCTCCCCAAGGATCATGCGCACCCGCAGGAACAGATATAGTATACCGGCAAGTGTCAGCATGTACAGGAACAAAGAGATCAGCAGGCTTCTGCCTTCTGTAGTGAAGCCGGTTAAGGCTCTTCTGCCCAGCAGATGCATGCCGCCAAGCCCGGCACTAATTACCAGCACCACAAGACTCGAGCGGACCGCCCGGGTTCTTTGCGGTTGTCTGGAGAAATCCTTTGTCAATCTGAGCGTGCTATATACGGTCAGGACCCCTATAAGTATGGATAGAATCGTCAGCATATAATTGCGGGCCTCTTCCACTAGTCTTACGCCCTCCTTCAGCCTATCAATGAATTTATGGTTTTATCGCTTTCAAGCGCTACTGTACAGGATCCGACTGAACATATTCTGAACAACTCCCGTAGGGGATGCTGGACATTAATACCCCCACCGGATCAGCACTAAGCATATTATCGGCAGGACCGGCGCTTTATTGTAATGAAATGCTCGGAAATATCCCGTTCTATCCGTCCATATGCTCCGCGCTGTTGTACAATTCACAGCTCCAGCTGTCATTCTCATTGACCAGGCAGGTGATAGAGGTGTTCTTCAGCAGCACGCTCACATCCAGGGAAGGCACAAGTCCGGCCAGCGTACTCCGCAGAATAGCCCCGTGGCTGACTACCAGCACATTGCTGCCGGGATGGCGGGCAGCAAGCTCTTCAATCGCCCGGACTCCCCGTTCGCGGGCCAGTTCCTGGCTCTCCAGCTTCAGATCCATCGTCTTCCACTGGCTGCCGAAGCGCTCGATCCGCTCGCTCTCTGTGGTTCCTTCAATCAATCCGCCGTTCATCTCCCGGATGTCCGGAAGGAGACCGGCCAGCGGGATGCCCAGCCTCCCGGCGATAGTCTCCGCCGTCTGTCTGGCCCGCAGCAGGTCGCTTGAATAGATATAATCCCACGCTTCGCCGCTAAGCCGCTCCGCAAGCACGCCGGCCTGCCGGAAGCCTTCCTCGTCCAGAGGATTATCCGTGTGGCCCTGGACCCGGCCCTCCTGATTCCAGCGAGTGCTGCCGTGCCGGATTAAGCCTATTCTTGTCATGATCGCTACCACCCTTATATGCAGATATTCTAATGTGTTCCCATTATAAACTAACCCGCTGCTGGATGCATGCTCCATTGACGGTAACGGAAGACGATTATATGATGGTAGCTCAAGTGCTGCATTCTGGGGCCTGTTCCAGAATCATCCTAACCTGCAGATCAACCTGCTATAAGCAAAGGAGATTTTGTGTATCATGAAAAAACTGCTCACCCTCTTTACCGCCTTCTGTCTGCTGGCTGTCCTTCTTCCAGCACTGCAATCCGGTGCCGCTGCGGCGCCGCAGGCCAAGCTTGCCGTATATGTGGACAAGGAGAATCACTCCTTCATCCCGGTCCGCTTCCTGAACGGCTTCGCCGGTATCCAGTCTGTGCTTACCGCTTCCGGCGGCCAGATTGAGATATCACGCGGCGAGAATTCCATTAGCTTCACTCCAGGCAAGCCCGGGGCTTCCGTCAACGGCAAGCCCGTTACCGCAAGTGTACGGCCCTTCAGTGAGAACGGGACTACCTACGTTCCCTTATCTCTTGTAAGCCAGACACTTGGCATACAGCTCCAGTGGAACAAGGAGGCCGGTTCACTTACGCTGACAAGCGGGGCTGAAACAGGCACCGCTGAGACAGCCACCCTGCCTGTACAGAACGGCAGCCTGATCAAAAGCGGATCGCCCGCTATAGTCAGCGGACATCATACCTACAAGGTCGGCGGCCGCTCCTTCAGCGTTCAGACCGTCACGGTCTCCCTGCTGCATCCTTCGGTGAAGCTGGATGCCGTTCTGGCCGGGAATACCGTCGGCAAGACAGAAGCTCTTGCCAGCATCGCCAAGCGCAGCAATGCCGCCGCCGCGATAAACGGCACGTTCTTCGCAGCCTATACTGACGGCGCCTTCAAGGTTCCTTACGGCTACATCATCAGCGGCGGGAAGATGCTGAAGAACAGCTCCGGAGATAAACGGGCTGTCTTCGCTTACGACAGTAATATGCTGGCTGAGCTGATTCCGGGCAGTGAATTCAAGGCCCGCTTCGATTCCGGTTCCGTTCTCGGCGCACTCCAGGCGGGACCACGGCTGTTGGTCAACGGGAAAGTCGCGCTGAATGTAGCGGCCGAAGGCTTCCGGGACCCCAAAATCCTGACTGGCGGTGGCGCCCGCAGCGCATTGGGCATCACCCGCGATCATAAGCTGATTCTGCTCACCTCCGGAGGGGCAACTATTCCCCAGCTGGCGGAAATTATGAAGCAGGCCGGAGCCTACCAGGCGATGAACCTGGATGGCGGCGCCTCAAGCGGCCTGTACTACAATGGCAAGTATCTGACGACTCCGGGACGCCTGATCAGCAACGCTCTGGTCGTACAGACAAAATAATGCACCAAGCTTAGAATGTAAATCTTAAGTGTGTTGATGAAACTGCCTTTATGGAATGCTGCGAAGCTGCCATTCCTAAGGGGCAGTTTCTTTTTTTGGATTCCAGCGGCTCCTCAAGCGGGCTCAGTTCAGTCTGTAATCAGGCAGAATAAGGAATCCGCCAGCGGGGGATAATACAGGGAGCACATCCAGATTTCAGCATAAAGGAGCCCCCCGAGATGCCTCAGCAAACGAAGAAGAGCCGCCAGACTACCAATGATCCTGTAGAAACCTCCGTGCCTGCACCGCTTCCGCTGAAGCTCTCCCTTGAGGAGAATTTGCAGGAGTTCAACCGCCGGATCGGCAGCAGCTCCGATATTGTCATCCGCCATTATAAGAGTGAAGCCAAGCCTCCACTTACCCTTGCCTTCATTTATATTGACGGTCTGGTCAACGCCGATACCGTCAATCAGGCGGTCCTCCAGTCCTTAATGGAGAACAGCACGCTGAACGGAGATCAGATGACCACAGAAGCTGCCTTCGATCTGATCAAGGAGCACATTCTGCCGGTTGGGGGAGTGAAGGAGGCCCGGACCCTGGAGGTGCTGCTGCCCCTGCTCTTTGACGGCTATACCCTGATTCTGTTCGAGGGGCTTCAGGTCGCACTGGCCGCCGACACCTCCGGCTGGGAGAAAAGAAGCATTAATGAGCCGACCTCCCAGGGGGTTATCCGCGGGCCCAAGGAAGGCTTCACCGAGAGTCTGCGTACCGGGACCTCCATGCTGCGCCGCCGCCTGAAAACTGCTGATCTGCGGATTGAGGAATATACCGTCGGCCAGCGTACCGGGACCGGAATTGCCCTCGTCTATCTGAAGGGCCTCGCCAGTGAACAGGTGCTGACCGAAATCCGCCGCCGGCTGAACGCCATCAATACCGACGCCATTCTGGAGAGCAATTATATTGAAGAATTCATACAGGACGGCGGACTGACGCCTTTTCCCACCATTCAGAATACCGAACGTCCCGACGCCATGGCCGGGGGCATTCTGGAAGGCCAGGTGGGGATTGTCATTGACGGCACTCCCTTTGCGCTGCTGGCCCCGTCCACCTTCTTCAACTTTTTTCAATCCAGCGAGGATTACTACCAGCGGTATGATATTTCCTCCTTTCTGCGGCTGATCCGCTACGGTGCGTTCTTCGTCTCTATGCTGCTGCCTGCACTTTATATTGCCGTTACTACCTTTCACCAGGAGATGCTGCCGACCACGCTGCTGATCAGTCTGGCTGCCCAGCGGGAAGGCGTTCCGCTCCCCGCCTTCGCAGAGGCACTGCTGATGGAGCTGACCTTCGACGTCCTGCGTGAAGCGGGGGTACGTATGCCCCGCACCATCGGGCCGGCTATTTCTATCGTCGGTGCGCTGGTGCTGGGGCAGGCTGCCGTTCAGGCCGGGCTGGTCTCGGCGGCAATGGTCATTGTGGTTTCTTTTACCGCCATCTCGAACTTCGTAATTCCGTCACTGGCCATCGCCAACTCCATCCGGCTGATCCGCTTCGTGATGATGTTCATCGCTGCCTCGCTCGGCCTGTTCGGCATTATGTCCTTCCTGATGGTGCTGCTGATTCATATGGCAGGCCTGCGCTCCTTCGGAGTTCCCTATCTGTCTCCGGTAGCGCCGATGATTCCCCGTTATCTGAAGGATATCTTCATCCGCGTTCCGCTGTGGAGCATGAATATGCGTCCCAAGACCAATCTGGGCAAGGAGACCCGCAGACAAGCCCCTAACCAGAAGCCGCAGCCCGTTGAAAATGCCGCTAATCCATCACCGGCACAGCCCAAGCCGCAGGGAGAGGGTCCAGCATGAATGGAAAAATCGGCACCACCCAGGCCGTCATGCTTGTCGTCAATACCATACTGCCGACAGCTACCGTCGTGCTTCCTATCATTATCAGCTCCTATGCAGAGCAGGACGCTCCGCTAGCGATTATCCTGTCTACCGTGGCGGGGCTGCTAATAGCGTGGATTGTCGGGACGGTAATTCAGAGCAGCAACGGTGCTCCTTTTCTGGAGTGGGTCGGGGAGAAAAGCTCTCCGGTAGTGTCCGTGATTCTCGGTCTGCTGATGCTCCAGTTCTACCTGGACACCACGGCAACCATTCTGCGGGAATTCGTTAATTTCCTTAAAGACAACGTCCTGATCAATACTCCGATCACGGTGCTCGTCATTCTGATTCTTTTCATCACCATCTATATGGTAAGGCAGGGCATTGAAGCTATCGCCAGAGTGAACAGTCTGGTTATTCTGCTCTATCTGTTCTTCGTACCGCTGTATCTGCTAGGGCTGTACAACGACCTGAATGTGCATCATCTGTTGCCTATGTTCGACCATAGTCTGGCTGAGATCACCCTGGCGAGCCTGACACCGACTGCATGGATGTCTGAAGTGGCGGTGCTGCTGTTTCTGGCCCCTTATCTGCAATATCCGCAGAGAGCCAAGATTATCGGCTGGACAGGCCTGCTGTTCGTTGCAATCCTGATGATGTTCATTCTGATCACCGCCCTGATGGTATTCGGCCCGGAATTCATTAAGCTGAGTGCCTATCCCGGCTTCGCTACCATCAGCATCCTCCGGATCGGCCGGTTCATAGAGAAGCTGGATATTCTCTTCATCTCTTACTGGGTGCTGTCGATCTATCTGAAATTTGCGATCTTCCTGTTCGTGACAGTGGAGTGCTTCAAGCAGACGTTCCGGGTCAGCAGCAGCCGGCCCTTCATTGGAGCTTTAGGTCTGATTATTGCCCTGGAATGCCTGTTCTCCTGGCAAAGCTCAGCCAAGCTGAACAACTACAATCAGGAAGGGCGGTTCGTGGTCTTCTTCCTGTTCAACGTCCTGGTGCCGCTGGGCGCGGTACTGCTGAACAGGTTGCACAAGGCCCGGTCTAAACGGAAGGGGCTGGAGACATGATGAACAAACCGGGCACCCTGCTGCGCCTCCTGCTCTGCCTCCCGCTTCTATCCGTTCTGCTCTCCGGCTGCTGGGATGACCGGGAGCTTAACGAGCTGGGCATTACCTCCGGCTCCGCCTACGACTGGGAGGATAATCAATGGAAGGCGACTTATCAGGTCATTAACCCCTCTTCAGGCGCCAGCGGGATGGGTGGCAGCGGAGGAGGCAGCACCAGCTCGCCGCCTTTCCTCACCTTCACCGTCAAGGGGCGGACGATCATGGAAGCCATTGAACGAACGAATCTGACCAGTACGCGGGAGATGTTCTTCTCCCACTCCAGAATCACCGTCATCGGCGAGAGCCTGGCCAGACACGGGATCAATCAGCTGATTGATATGTTCCTGCGCAAGCAGGATGCCAGAGAAACGGTCTTTGTGTTCATCTCCCATGGAGATGCCGGGATGATTCTGGATCAGCTGATGCAGATGACCAAGAATCAGGGCGCCGGCATCCAGCTTATGATCGAACAGGAATCAAGGCTCTTGTCCTACTATCCGGGAATTCGGCTGTATGAGCTGGCGATGGCGCTGTCCTCCGAGTCCAAAAGCGCGGTGTTGCCGGAGATACTGCTGACCGGCCCCCGGACGATGGATGAGACCAGTGAGACCGCAGTTACCGACCTGCCCTCGCGGCTGGCGCTGGGAAGGCTGGGCGTCATTAAAGGAGATACGTTCGCGGGCTGGCTCAGCCAGAAGCAGGCGTTTGGGCTTTCTTTTCTGACCGATAACATTGATTCTGCCACCATCGCCTTCCCCTCGCGGCCGGGGGCAAGCGACAAGCTGGATGCTTCCTTCATCCTGCAGAATTCGGCCACCACCGTCCACCCGGTCTGGGACAAGGATCATTATGTGATGGAGGTTAACGTCAAGGGCAGCGGTGTGCTGACGGAGCTTGGCAGTGTCATGGATCTGAACGACCGCAAGGCGATCAGTGAAATGGAGGCCTCGCTGGAGCAGCGGGTGCTGGAGCTAATGAATAACGCCTGGGCGGAGGTCAAGCGGCTAGGGGCAGACGTCACCGGATTTGCTGTGAGGGTACACCGGAGCGAACCGAAGCGCTGGAAGCAGATTGAGAAGGAGAAGAGCTGGGACAGCGTCTTTCAGGAGATTGAGCTCCGCCCGCAGGTCTCCATCGAGATAGAACGGACCGGACTCAGTAATAAATCATTCAAGTCTGTCCAGCAGAAGTAAGGGAGCATATCTATGAAAATAGCTATTACCCTTCTACTCTATGCGCTTGCCTATGGTTGGGGGTGGACGAAGCTACGCGGAGAAGAGCGCCGCCGGCGACGGCTCTTACTTGGCTGCATTATGGGGTACGGAGCGTATCTTAATCTATGCGGAATTACCAATACCCCTCATGTATCGCTGGGCAGCCTGTATACGGCGTTCTTCCAGCCTGTCGGCAGAGCCATTATCTATTGGTTAGGAGGCTAAAGATGCAATCATGGTGAACAAAGAACAGGTCTCTTCCCTGCAGATTGCGTTCATGATTATGCTGTTTGAAATCGGCAGCACGCCGCTGTTCCTGCTTGGGGGCACCGCTAAGCAGGATTCCTGGCTGGCGATGTGTGCAGGTTCAGCGGCGGGCTTCGTCCTTCTCCTTGTGCTGATGTGGATTCAGCACCGGTCTCCGGGCACGGACCTGATCGGAATGCTTAAAGCTCATTTCGGCACAGCTCCAGGGGCGTTCATCGGCGCGGTCTACAGCCTGTATTTCGCCTATCAGTCCATGCGCAATGTCCGCGACCTCGGCGAGCTGACGGCGATGACCATGCTGCCGAGAACCCCGATGGCCATTACGATGCTGGTGTTCGTGCTGCTGGCCCTATATGCCATCTGGAAGGGGGCGGAGGTTGTCTTCAGGCTGCCTGAGGTGCTGCTGCCGGTCATGCTGTTCTTCTATTTCCTGCTTATTGTGATGCTGAGCATCATGGGGGCGATTGATCTCAGCCGTCTGGCGCCGGTGATGGAGGGCGGGCTGATGCCGGTTCTGCAAGCGGCACTGCCGGAGATCGTCTCATTTCCCTTCGGGCAGATGATTGTTTTTCTGATGCTGTGGACGCTATGGGAGAAGCCCGGTGTGCCTGTAAAATACACAGTGAACGCCTATCTGCTCATCAGCGCATTCCTGATCTTCATGAACGCGCTGAATGTGGCCGTCCTCGGCCCGGCGATAGCGGGAGTGAGCCAGCTGCCTTTTCTCAAAACCGTCCGGGTGCTGTCCAATCTCAAATTTGTCGAGCGGCTTGATATTCTGGTCACGATCCAGCTCTTCCTGGGGCTGCTGATCAAGATGATGCTCTTCTACTTCTGTTCCGTAAAAGCTCTTGCAGAGCTGACCGGCAAACCGGCCAAATGGTGGGTCTTCCCTGTGGGGGCAGTCATCTACGGCTCCTCATTCCTGGAACGGGATTACACCCAGCATATCGCCGTCGGCCTGGGGCCGAGCCTGAAGCTTGACCCGCTATTCCAGGTCGCCATTCCGCTGCTGCTGGCCCTGTCGATCTGGGTGCGGGGCCGGTTACAGCGTTCAGCTTGAAGCAGAGTGCTCCGGCTGCTGGTCGAACTTCAGATTCTGCGGCCCGGACGGAAGGTTCTCCGCACCTGTAGAGCCATCCGTTACGGGAACATCCTTGCCTACTTCCTCGAATTCACATTCCCCCAGCCATACCTGTCCGCTTCCGCTCAGCAGAATTCCGATATTGATCACATCGGCTTCGGACGGAATATCCATGACGCAAGCATAGTGGTTCCATTCCGTGGTTCCTTGTATGCTCCGGTTCTGCATGTTGTCAAATGCCAGCATATTCTGCTGATGATCATCCACCCTCATCCACAGGCCGCTCCAGCCGGTGACCTCCTCCGTTCTAACGAACCCGGAGAAGCGCATCCGTCTCCCCCGATACTCTCTTGCCTGAAACTGCTGCATCAAGGTTCCAAAACCATTCTCGTCCTGCGCAGCCTCTTCTTTGGAGTGAAGATGCATCGAGGGACTTGTCTTATAGCAGACGCGGGGATCAATCTCGACCTTATATTTCTCCTGGTGGGTACCTGTAATATACCAGCCTGTAATCTCTGACATTGTAAATACCTCTCTTTCTTGAATCAATAGTCTTACCTGCGATCTGTACTGAGCAGGCGGCAAATCATAAATTTCCTTGAAAGCTCTTGTAAAAGCCTCCTGGCTCTCAAAGCCACACTGCAGCGCAATCTCAAGAATACGTGTCTCGGAGTACAGCAGGAGATTGGCTGCTTGGCTGAGACGGCGGGCCCGGATATATTCATGGACATTTTTATTCACATATTTACGAAAAATCCGGTGAAAATGATATTTGGATAACCCCGCTGCCTTAGCCACCTTCTCCAAATCCAAATCCTCTTCCAAATGCTGCTCAATAAATTCGATGCTCTTGTGAATCAACTGATAGTGCATGACTCTCACCCCCTCCACAACTCAAAGTATATAGCAGACACCGGAAATACTTTTGATAAATCTTGCTGTATTTATCTTTCCCTAGGGAAACATTATTGTTGCAAGGACAAATTTATTTACGTATACTAATCTTGTGGCAGGATGCAATATTCTGTGCCCTGCACAATATACTATACAAGTGCATATTTCATACTTAAGGATAACTATAACTATTCATTCATTATTCATACGAAAGTGGGAGAGCTTATGGCCGGAGCCGTAATTCCATTGTCTGAAGCTACGAACGGCAGCACGCTGCGGATTAGCGGCATCGAGGTCCAGGGCGTGCTGCGGAGAAGACTGCTTGATCTCGGATTTGTCGCCGGGAATAGTGTAGAAGTGCTGCGGCGCAGCCCGCTTGGAGACCCTACGGCTTACCGGATCAGCAATACTACCATTGCCCTGCGCCGGGAAGAGAGTTCACTCATTTATGGCGAATTGATTGGAGGCGGAGAAGGATGAGTGAGTATACCGTAGCTTTTGCCGGCAACCCCAATACAGGCAAGAGCACGCTGTTCAACCTGCTGACCGGTATGCGCCAGCATACCGGCAACTGGGCCGGCAAAACCGTAGTCACCGCCGAAGGGCGGTTCACCCACAAGGAGCATACTTACCGGGCCGTTGACCTTCCCGGCACCTATTCGCTCTACTCCAATTCCGCCGATGAAGAGGCGGCCCGGGACTATATTATTTTCGAGGAGCCGGATGTCACGCTGGTGGTTCTGGATGCAACGTCGCTGGAGCGCAACCTCAATCTGGCCCTGCAGGTGCTGGAGATAACGGGACGCGCCGTAGTCTGCATCAATCTGATCGATGAAGCCAAGCGGCTGGGCATTGATATTAATCTGAAGCGGATTGCGGAGCGGCTCGGGGTGCCTGTCACGGCCATTTCGGCCCGCAACGGGATCGGTATTGAAGCGCTGCTGGATCAGATCGCACGCGTAGCGACCGGTGAATTCAAGGCAGAGCCGCTGAAGATCACCTACAATAAGGAGATTGAGCAAGGCATCGCCGAGCTGATCCCGATGGTAGAGCAGACAGTCGGTGCCAGATATCCGGCACGCTGGATTGCCCTGCGCCTGCTGGACGGTGACCACAGTCTGCTGGCTTCCCTCAAAGCCCATATGGGACGCAAGGGTATATCTGTAGCGAAGGAGGTGGCCCGCCATGGAGTCACCGCATGCCATTAACGGCCAAGACCCGCTCGATTCCCTGCTCGCTACTGCGAAGAAGCTGGCAGACAAAGGGGCGGTCCGCGACGAGATCGTCAGCGGAATCTACAGCGTATCGGCCGGAATCTGCAGCGATGCCGTTACTTATCACGACAAGAAGAAGCTGGGCAGCACCTACAAGCTGGATAATATCGTCACCTCGAAGATCTGGGGCTTCCCTATTATGCTCGCCGGTCTTGGTCTGGTATTCTGGATTACCATTGCCGGAGCCAACTATCCTTCCGGCTGGATTGCCTCCCTCTTCAGCTGGATCGAAGGCTATCTGACCGCCGGCTTCGAGGCTGTTCATGCCCCGGCCTGGCTGCACGGCGTCCTTGTGCTGGGACTGTACCGTGGAACCTCATGGGTCATCAGCGTTATGCTGCCGCCTATGATGATTTTCTTCCCGGTGTTCGCGCTGCTGGAGAATTTCGGCTATCTGCCCCGGGTGGCTTTTAATATGGACCGCTTGTTCAAGAAATCCGGGGGGCATGGCAAGCAGGCCTTGACGATGTCGATGGGCTTCGGCTGCAATGCTGCCGCTATTCTGTCCACCCGCATTATTGAATCGCCCCGTGAACGGATGCTGGCCATTCTGACCAACAACTTCGTCCCTTGCAACGGCCGCTGGCCTACGCTTATTCTGCTCTCCTCCATGTTCATGGTCGGGGCGGCAACCACCGGAGCACTGCGCACCTTCGCGACTGCGCTGGTGTTAATGGGCATCGTACTGGTCGGAATTATCGTCACCCTGAGCGTATCGTGGATCATGTCCAAAACCGCGCTGCGCGGTGTGCCTACCCACTACACTCTGGAGCTGCCACCCTACCGCCGCCCGCAGATCTGGAAGACCATTGTCCGCTCCTCCAAGGAAAAGTCCCTCAATGTGCTGACCCGCGCCATCATCGTGGCCGCTCCGGCAGGGATCATCACCTGGATTCTCGGCAATGTATTTGTCGGCGGTGAGAGTGTGCTGAATCATATGGCGGCCTGGTTCGATCCGTTCGCGCAGCTGCTCGGCATGGACGGCTTCATTATTATGGCCTTCATCCTCGGCCTGCCCGCCAATGAAATTGTACTGCCTATCCTGCTGATGGGCTACATGTCCTCCGGGGCCATGGTCGATATCGAAGGTCTCGGCAGCATTAAGGACATCTTCCTGAGCCACGGCTGGACGTGGCTGACGGCGCTGAATATGATGCTCTTCTCCCTGCTCCACTATCCTTGCGGCACCACACTCGTGAACATCTACAAGGAGACCAAAAGCCTAAAATGGGCCGTGCTCTCCGCTGTAATCCCGCTCGCTATCGCTATCGGCGTAACCTTCGCGGTGGCTTCGGCAGCCCGGCTGTTCGGCTGGGTGTAAATCATTCAGAGCACTATTCCCCCGGACGGGCGGATAGTGCTTTTTTGCGCTCTGGGCGCATCCTTCGCGGAAACCACCGCCACTCCAAATGTGATCGGTTTTTCGATTATATTGGGTCCGCGCGTCTCCGCCAGGCTAAATGTGATCGGTTTTTCGATTACATTCGGACCACACGCCACCGCCAGGCCCAATGTGGTCGGTTTTTCGAGTACATTGGGACCACACGCCATCGCCACTCCAAATGTGATCGGTTTTCCGATTACATTCGGACCACGCGCCTCCGCCAGGCCCAATGTGGTCGGTTTTTCGATTACATTGGGACCACACGCCACCGCCACTCCAAATGTGATCGGTTTTCCGATTACATTCGGACCACGCGCCTCCGCCAGGCCCAATGTGGTCGGTTTTTCGATTACATTCGGACCACACGCCATCGCCACTCCAAATGTGATCGGTTTTTCGATTACATTTGACCTGTACAACCCCGTGGTTACGGGCGTTAACGGGGAAATAGGTGCACCTGTTCCTCTGCCATTTGACTCTCCCTCTCACTACATGTTAGGGTGATTTGGAAGCTACTATTTTCCGGGAGGGATTGTTCATGACAGCAGTGAAGCTCAGTATTGATTATGATGCATTTGAAGAAGGCAAGCGGATGGAGACGGAGATTGAACGCTTAAGCGGAAGTCCTGAAGCCGCCGGCCTGACCAGCCTTACGATTGGCGACTGGGGTCAAGCCTATGAGAACACCTCGGAGGAAGCCGTCCAGGCCCTGGTGAAGCACAGCGCCAGCTTCCCGGCGCTGCGCAAGCTGTTCATCGGGGACATGAGCTATGAGGAATGTGAAATCTCGTGGATTAACCAGACCGATCTCTCGCCGCTGCTGTCCGCTTATCCTGAGCTGCAATCCCTGACTGCACAAGGCGGTACCGATCTTCGTCTGAGCAAGCTGCAGCATGACAAGCTCGAAGAACTCATTATTATTACCGGCGGACTCAGCAAGGCCGTGCTGGCGGACATTGCCGCCTCCCGCCTGCCGAATCTGCGCAAGCTGGAATTATACCTTGGTGTAGACAATTACGGCTTCGACGGCGGACTGGAGGATCTCCTGCCGCTGATCGAGCCTGGAAAGTTCCCTAAGCTTACCTATCTCGGACTCAAAAACAGTGAGATTCAGGACGAAATTGCCGCCGCCCTGGCGGATGCACCGATTCTGGACCAGCTCCATACCCTCGATATGTCACTGGGTACGCTTAGCGACACTGGCGCTGAGGCGCTGCTCGCCAGCGAACGGGTCAAGGGACTGAAGCAGCTTAACCTGAGCCATCACTACATGTCTGACGAGATGATGCTGCGCCTGAAGAACAGCGGATTGCCGGTGGATGTCAGCGACCAGCAGCAGGCCGATGACGATGATGACTGGCGTTATCCGTCGATCACAGAATAATGCAGCCCGCAGCTCCGCTGATTGTCTTCTGCCAGCCCGGCGACCGGCGCTCAGCCGGTATCCAGCAGGCGCGCTCGCGTCTCGGGATGCCACCGGCGCTGCTGATTCCCTACGCCGGGCTGCTGGAGGGCCAGCCGCTGGCTGATCTGCTGGAGCAGGCTGTGCAGCAGCAGGCAGCCGGACTGCCGGAACCGCTGGGGCTGCTGCGGCTGGAGTCCCCCGGCGGCAGCTTCGCGCTGGAGCGGGCGCTTATCGCGCTGGGCGCACCGGATGCGCCGGACCAAGACGACTCGCTGCACCCGTTCGGGCAGCAGCCGGACCTGAGGCCGCTCAGCTTCAAAGCGGCTTCAGCCCTGAAGGACCTGCCCGGCGTGCTGCATCACCCGTCCCAGTGGTTCCGCGGCTACTGCCGCCTGCTGGCGCGGCTCCGGCAGGAGGCCGGGCAGGTCCTGCCCGCCTCACGCTGGACCAACGATCCGGCGGAGATCGCAGCCATGACGGACAAGCGCCGGACCCAGCAGATTCTCGCCGAGTCCGGCGTCCCTGTTCCCCGGCCGCTTCGCGGCAGCGGCGGACAAGTCCCCGTGGACTATGCTTCCCTGCGCGAGCTGATGCTGTCGGAGCGGATGCACCGCGTGTTCATCAAGCTGGCCAGCGGCTCCGCTGCTTCCGGCGTGATTGCTTATCAGCTGAACCCGGCAACAGGAGCTGAGTCGGCGGTTACCACCATCGGAGTCGAGAGCTATATCACCCGGCCCCCGGTGTATTATAATTCCGGCAAGCTGCAGCGTTATACCGATTCTGCCCGCCTTGCCGGAATCATTAACTGGCTCTACCGCCACGGCGCCTATGCCGAGCAGTGGATTCCGAAGCCCGGCAAGGACGGACATTCCTTCGACATCCGTCAGCTGGTTGTCGCTGGTGAAGCCTGCCATGCAGTCGCCAGAGTCAGCACCACACCGATTACGAATCTGCATCTGCGCAGCCGGCGGATGACTCCGGCGGAAGCCGGGCTGAGCGAGGCGCAGCAGGCAGAAGTACGCCTGACAGCGGAGGCTTCGCTGGCCGCTTTTCCGCGCTGCTCTATCGCGGGGATTGATGTGCTGCCAGGAAGCTCCGGGCAGATGTATACGGCGGATGTGAATCCTTTTGGCGACTTGTTGTACGATGTTGAATACCAGGGCTGCGGCACCTACGAATGGGAAATGAAGCAGCTCTCCGGAAGGAACCTGTCCCTATGACTGA
Organism: Paenibacillus sp. FSL R7-0333; assembly: GCF_038000365.1. Lineage (NCBI taxonomy): Bacteria > Bacillati > Bacillota > Bacilli > Caryophanales > Paenibacillaceae > Paenibacillus > Paenibacillus sp. FSL R7-0333. Next base: position 974,699 of record NZ_JBBOBZ010000001.1, on the reverse strand, counting down.
TATGAATGCCGTTGTCGGCACCCACGATATATTGATGATTACGCTCGATACTCTGCGCTACGATGCGGCTGTGCTGGAGGAGGCGAATTGTCCCAACCTGTGCGGCAGCGGCTCCTGGGAGCAGCGGCATACCCCCGGCAGCTTCACTTATGCGGCCCATCATGCTTTCTTCGGTGGCTTCCTGCCCACTCCGGCTAACACGAATAAGGCTGAGCATGTGCGCCTGTTCCACTCCAGGAATACCGGGCTGAAGACCCACCCCCATACCTGGCTGTTCGATACACCGGATATGGTGTCGGGGCTGGCAGCGGCGGGTTATCAGACGGTGTGTATCGGGGGCGTAATCTTTTTCAGCAAAAAAGTGCCCCTCGCCCGCGTCCTCCCCGGTTATTTCCAGCAGAGCTACTGGCGGATGACCTTCGGGGTCACGAACCCGCGTTCGACGGAGCATCAGGTGAATCACGCGCTCAAGCTGCTAGGCAACACCCCGCTGGACCAGCGGCTGTTCCTGTTCATGAACGTCTCGGCGATCCATGGCCCGAACCATATGTTCCTGCCGGGTGCGCGCAAAGATTCCGTGGACAGCCAGCGCGCAGCGCTGCGTTATGCCGACGGGGAGCTGGGGCGTCTGTTCGATGCGTTCCGTAAGCGGGGCAATCCGGTGTTCTGTCTGGTTTTTTCCGATCACGGTACGGCTTACGGAGAGGACAGCTACCAAGGCCACCGGCTGGCGCATGACACGGTATGGAATGTTCCGTACCGGGAATTTATTTTATAAGCATTGAACTGAAATTCGATCCCGCACAAGGAAGGAGAACGTATGACGTCCATCCGGCAATCTCTACATCACATGAACCAAGACGGACACCCTCCCTTCTCCGCTGGGGAGCTTCAGCAATGGACGGAGCAGATCACGGCCCATCCTTACCGTAATTATCTCTATTCCTATCCGCACAAAACCGCTTACCGTGAGCTTGATCCGCCCGTCTCATTAGAGGAGCTGTGGCGGGATGAGCCTGCGGAGAGTTTGTTCTTATATATGCATATTCCGTTCTGCGGCGCGCGCTGCGGCTTCTGCAATCTGTTCACGCTGCCTGATAAAAGAGCGAATGTGCACGCCGAATACGTTGACGCACTGGAGCGGCAGGCGAGGGAGTGGGCGGTCTTCACAAAGCACAAGCCTTACGCGCGCTTCGCCATCGGCGGCGGAACGCCCAGCCTTCTGGCTCCCGCACAGCTGAACCGGCTGTTCAGGATTGCAACGGATATCATGGGGGTTGATCTTAGAACCACCTCTATCTCCGTGGAGACCTCACCCGAAACGCTGACGGAGGAGAAGCTGACGATTCTGAAGGAGCATACCGTGGACCGCGTCAGTATGGGCATCCAGAGCTTCGTGGCCGCCGAGTCGGCTGCGATCTACCGCCCGCAGGACCCCGAGGTGGTCTACCGTGCGCTGGAGCTGCTGGGGCAGTTTGATTTTCCCATTCTCAATCTGGATCTGATCTACGGACTCCCGGGGCAGACGGTGGACTCGTGGCTCTATTCGCTGAACCAGGCGCTGCTGCATGAACCGGAGGAAATCTTCCTCTATCCGCTCTACACCCGTGAGCATACGATTGTGAAGCCGGGCGACCTGGTGAACCAGCTGGATATCCGTCACGAATGCTATGAAGCGGCACGTGCAGTGCTGGCAGAGCGTGGCTACCGCCAATACTCGATGCGCAGATTCGCCAAGGAGGATGCCGGGACAGGCAAGAATATTCTCGACTACAGCTGCCAGGAGGAAGGGATGGTCGGCCTCGGCTGCGGCGCGCGTTCCTATACCCGGAATGTTCATTATGCCTCCCGCTACGGCGTCAGCCGCAAGGCCACGGAGAGCATTATCGCGGATTATGTTGCAGCCGAGCGTTATGATACGGCCGATTATGGCATCGTGCTGAGCCTGGACGAGCAGAAACGGCGGTTCATTCTAAAAGCAATCCTGCACAGCGAAGGACTGACAATTGCGGACTATAACCAGCGGTTCGGGACTACCCTATGGGAGGATCACCCCGAGCTTGGCCTCTTGGTACAGAGCGGGTTCGCCACGGATGATGAGGGCATTCTGCGGCTGACTCCTGATGGGCTGGGCTACTCCGATTCCATCGGTGACTGGTTCATCTCCGGCGCAATCCGCGAGCAGATGAAGGAGTTCATCCTGCCATGAAGGCAGTCCTCTACTACCGGGGTTCCCTCTCCTCCTGTAATTATGACTGCCCATACTGCCCCTTCGGCAAAACCAAAGACAGCGCCTCCACCCTCGCCAAAGACCGCGCAGGTCTTGAGACCTTCGTCCGCTGGGTGGCGGAGCAGGGGGCTGCAGGCCACCGCCTGTCTATTTTTTTCAATCCGTATGGCGAGGGCTTGACGCACCGCTGGTACCGGGATGCGCTGATCACGCTGTCCCATATGGAGCATGTGAACAAGGTCGCCATCCAGACCAATCTGTCTGCCCGGCTTGATTTCACCGCTGAACTGAACCCGGCCAAGGCAGCCTTCTGGGCAACCTATCATCCGGGTCAGGTCAGTGAGGAGCGGTTCCTGGCGCAGTGTATGAGCGTATACCGCCGGGGGATTCCTTTTAGCGTAGGCAGTGTGGGGGTGCATAGTGCCTTCCCGGCTATCGCCTCGCTGCGTGCGGCCTTGCCGGAGGACGTGTATCTGTGGGTTAACGCCTACAAGGACAAGCGGGATTATTATACGGCGGAGGATATAAGCTTCCTGAGCGGGATAGACCCGCATTTCCAGATTAATGCCATGGACTACGAAAGCCTGGGCGCCAGATGTAATGCCGGCAGCAGCGTATTCTACGTGCAAGGCCCCGGCCTGGTGAAGCGCTGCTACAAGGACCGCGCGGTCATCGGCAACCTCTATCGTGACGGACTGGAAGGGCTGGCGGCCCAGCGTAGCTGCCGCATGAAGGTCTGTGACTGCTATATCGGCTATATTCATATGCCGGAGCTTGGCCTGGAGCAGATCTACGGCTCCGGCCTGCTGGAGCGGATTCCTTACGGCGCAGGGAGGACAGAGTAATGACTACTGCTAAGCTACAGGCACACAAGACCTCTGCCGGGTTAACGATTTGGCTTACCGGTCTGTCGGGAGCGGGCAAGTCTACGCTTGCCGCGCTGCTGACAGACCGGCTCCGGGAGCAGGGGCAGGCGGTGGAATGGCTGGACGGCGATGAACTGCGGCGCAGCTTGGGCCGTGGACTCGGCTTCAGCCGCGAGGACCGGTTCGAGAACATCCGCAGAGCGGTCTACCTCGCCGGGATGCTGAACCGGCATGGCGTGATTACCGTGGTCTCGGTGATCAGCCCTTATGCTGAGATGCGCAGCTATGCCCGGCAGGAATTGCCGGGCTTCGTCGAGGTCTATGTGGACTGCCCGCTTCCCGTCTGTGAAGCAAGGGATGTGAAAGGGCTGTACGCCAAGGCCCGCTCCGGTGAGCTTCCGGCCTTCACCGGGATCTCCGATCCTTATGAAGCTCCAGCTGACCCGGAGCTTACGCTGCACACAGCTGAGCACACACCGGAGCAATGCATGGAAGAGCTGATCAGCTGGCTCACAGAGCATCGGCTTTATCGGCTGTGATGGAATAGGAGAATACAGAATAAGGAGGGGCGTTAATGCCCCTCCTTTGTTTATTTAGCGTGTATCCGGGAAATTCAAGCGCACTAGTGCACCTCATTTGCTCGTTTAGTGCGCATCTGGGGAATTCAGGTGCACTAATGCTCCTCATTCGCTCGTTTAGCCAGCATCCGCTGCATTCAGGGGCACTAGTGCTCCTCATTCGCTCCTTTCGCGCGCGTATGCTGAATTCAGGTGCACTAATGCACCCCATTCGCTCGTTTAACGCGCATCTGGTGAATTCAGGGGCACTAGTGCACCTCATTCACTCGTTTAGCGCGCATCCGCTGCATTCAGGTGCACTAATGCTCCTCATTCGCTCGTTTCGCGCGCATCCGCTGCATTCAGGTGCACTAATGCTCCTCATTCGCTCGTTTAACGCGCATCCGCTGCATTCAGGTGCACTAATGCTCCTCATTCGCTCGTTTCGCGCGCATCCGCTGCATTCAGAGGCACATTGGGACAGATTGTATGCGAAAAACCGAACACAATTGCTGATGCGCGGGTATGCGGGCCCAATGTATGTGAAAAACCGAATACAATAGTGTAGGTAGTTTCGTCTTATTAATCCACTCCGGATTATTTGCGCGAGTTAGATTGGCGGCGCAGGAGAATCACTGCGGCGGCTCCCAGGACTACGATTCCGGCTCCTGCTCCGGCGTATGGCAGCCAAGGTGCAGATGTGGTTTTAGGCTCGGATGTTGAGTTATTTTCAGAAACTGGAGGGTTTGCTGAGGTTGGGTTGTTACCAGAGACCGCCCCTGGATCATCAGCGATCCCGGGCGGCTCCGTGGGCGAGCCCCCTGACATTCCAGCGCCTAGCTCATTCAGGTCTTCCTCGGCACCAGAGAACAATGCGGTCCGGCTGCACAAGCTGACTGTAAGCTTAGCAGTTCCTCCCTCACCCGCTGCTTCCTCTCCGCCTGCATATACGATGTAGCGTTCACCCTTAGTGAACTCGAAGCCGCAGCTTGCCCCCGACAATGCAGTAGTTACAGTCACCTTCTCCCCCACTTCGCCCTTCCACCGCGCTCCCACTTGAAAGGTTGCCTGCACCGGATCAGCGCTGGACTGCATAATTTTAAATTTCTCTTTAATCGAAACTACTGTTCCCTCAAAAACAGCTGCACTCTGCTCCATTGCTTCCAGCGGTGAAGCAGGCACTGCGCAAGAACAGGCATAGGTCACCTGCGGGCGTACAGTCAGCAGTGTCATGAAGACAATCAGCGCACAGAGAACCATTAACCAGGCGCTCCACATTTTCCTTTTCATTACCATCATCACGCTCCTCATAACCCTCAGACGGAAGCTTCCAGAGAAAGGTTACTCTACGGACCAAAAAGTCCCGTCCGGCAAAACAGCCGCAGCTAATCCCCGGCAAGACCACCAGGCACTATGCTGCGGCTGTAACCTGTATCTTCACTCCATCATCTACTCCCCCGCTTCAAGCTCCCGCGCAATGGCAGTGAGCCGCTGCATTCCCTCGCGCAGCAAGGCTTCACTGGCAAATGAGTAACTCAGGCGCAGCCAGGGCTTCATCTCCCCCAGAGGATCGCAGAGCTCACCGGGAACGAAGGAGATGGATTGCTCCAGGCAACGGGCCAGCAGCTTAGTGACCGGAATACGGTCCGGCAGCTTGACCCACAGATTAAGTCCGCCCTGCGGGGTGATCCATTCCCAGCCGGTGGCCGCGAGCTCCTCCTCCATAATCTCCTTGTGCACCTGCAGAGCAATCCGCAGCTTGCCGAGATGCTGCTGCAGGCGCGGTGAGGTGTAATAATGCAGAAAAATCTTCTGATTCAGCAGCGGAGTCCCGTTGTCCGCCAAGGACTTAGCGGCGATTAGCCGTTCCATGAACGGGTAACGGCAGGCCACTGCGCAGATCCGCAGGCCGGGAGCCACGTATTTGCTGAAGCTGCTGATATAAATGACCCAGCCCTCCGTATCATAGGCGAAGAACGGCGGGGGCGGCTCTTCCCCGAAGTACATGTCACGGAACGGATCATCCTCCACGATCAGGCAACGGTAGCGCTCTGCAAGCTCCACCAGCAGCTTGCGCTGCTTCGCCGGAATCGTATACCCCGTCGGGTTATGATGGGTCGGGTTGATGTAGAACATCCGCGGCTTATACCTGCGCATTACTTCCTCCACCGCCGCCAGATCATAGCCCTGCGGCGAGATATCCACAGCTACCAGCCGCGCTCCTGCCCGCCGAAAAATATCCAGCGCCACACTATACGTAGGCCGCTCCACCAGCACAGCATCCATCGGGCCAAGCATGATTCCGGCAATCAGATTGATGGCCTGTTGTGCGCCTGAAGTAATCAGCAGCTCACGGGCCGACAACTGGAGCTTATACCGCTCCTCGAAATGGCTGCTCAGCGTAACACGCAGCTCTTCATCCCCTTCCACGGAGGAGTAGGTGCCCATGACCTTCGGGTAGAGATCGAATACTTTTTTGACATAATCGGACAGGAACAGGTTCGGCAGCAGCCCCGGATCAATCAAGGCCTGAGAGAACTGGTACGTGACCGGCATCCGCTGAATATCCGACATCGGGCTCCTGACCATATACCCCGGTACTGCCGCCCCTTCGTCCACCGTAGGGTCCAACCTGCTGCCCAGGGCCACATAATAACCGGATTTGTCTTTGACATACAGCTTGCCGCTCTCGGTCAGCGCACGGTAGGCCTTGAACACTGTCAGCCGGTGAACCCCCAGCTCCTCCGCCAGCAGCCGGATCGACGGCAGCTTATCACCGGCCTTCCACTCCCCGCGCTCCATCCGGTTCAGCATGAACTCATAGACTTGGCGGAATAAGGGATTATTCTGCCCGGCACCCGCTATTTTTTTCATCAACCTGCCGCCTTTCTGCAACATATACCGGGGTCGCCCCCGCTCCATCGCTCAATCTTCACTCGACACAGCTCCCTCTGACGCTTGCTGACTTCTACATATCCGCGCACGTCCAGCGGCTAACTTCTCTTTGCCCTATTGTACAGCATTCCCTCCCGCAACTGTTCTACTATCTCCAATCTGTTCTGTGCCTATGAGGCTATGATTAACTGAAATCTTGTACGAGGGTGGCACATTACCACCGCAAAGGGGAACTGAACCATGATTCTGTTAGCTTATTCACTTGTCTGTCTGATCTTCGGCACTACCTTCCTGGCCATCAAAATCGGCGTAGACGCCGGAGCGCCGCCCTTCTTCTCTGCGGGTCTGCGTTTTTTCGTGGCGGGTGCGGTGCTGTTCCTGTTCATGGTTCTTAGAGGCAAAGCCCGCTTCTCCCTGCTGCTGCGCAAGGAAATGCTGCTCACAGGAGCAGCCCTGACCTTCGGCACCTTCGCCGCGCTCTACTGGGCGGAACAATATGTATCCTCCGGGCTTGCTGCCGTATTGTCAGCCACCGGACCGATGATGATTCTGCTGATGCAGACGGTTTTCCTGCGCCAAAAAGCTCCCGCCTACTCCCTGCTCGGCTGTATCATCGGGTTCACCGGAGTCCTGCTGCTGGTGCTGCCCAGCCTGGCGGCTGACGTTACCCCGCTCTGGCTGATCGGCTGTGTGGTGGTGCTGATTGGGGAACTCTGCTACGCGGCGGGGGCAATCTATTCCAAAAAAGTAACCACAACCTTCTCCGGGGAGTCCCCCGTGGCTCTGAACGCTGCCCAGATGATGTACGGCGGAGCGCTGCTGTTCATCATCTCCCTGTTCACTGAGCCGCTGCACCCGTCCTTCCTGTTGTCATTTAAAACCGCAGGTTCCCTGCTCTACCTGACCGTTGTCGGCTCCATGGTCGGACATACGCTGTTCTATTGGCTCGTCTCCAAGACGAATCCGGTTTTTCCGTCCACCTGGCTGTACATCTCGCCGCCGATTGCCGTTGGGGTAGGCTTCCTGTTCTATAACGAAGCGGTCACCTGGGTAACGCTGCTTGGCGTGTTCACGATTATATTCGGAACCATCCTTGTGAATGCCGGCGCACTGAAGCAGCTGTTCTTCAAGCCTAAACCGGTAATACCCGTTCTGCCAAAAGCAAGCGTTGAACCCCTGCTTCAGGAGTAACTGCTGCGCTTCTCCCCAAACACAAACAGCCTGCACCCCGACTTAAAGGGATACAGGCTGTTCTGTTATCTTCACGGGCTTCACGCCAATGGGCGTCTACGGCTGCTCTTCTGAACTGAAATACAAATTCAGCGGCAATTCCTTATCGCTCTCGGAGCTATTGACCATTCTGTAGGTGATGAATAGCTTATTCTCACCCTCGCCGTGCGTCCAGTACTCTTCTGCTGCCCCTGTCAGCGGCTTCAACGGGAAGGTCATCCCGTCAATCGACTGGAGTGATTCCTCTACTTTGTCAGCCTCTGCCTCATCCCCTGGTTTGTATTGGCTCAGGAAATCACGTACTAGTTCTCTCGCATCCTCATACCCGCTGTCCGATCTGGGAAAAACCGTCCCGATCCGGTAACCGGTAATCTTACCGTTTGTGACATCTGCTGTCATCTGCTGGATGAATTCTTTTTGATTGACGGTCAGTTTTTCGTCCAGCATCAGTGTACCCAAGGTTGTATCGTACGCTTGAGCAGCATCCTTCATTCCCAAAGTAGTAAGCCCTTCTTCAAGCGGTTGCTTGAATACGGCCCGGTGCTTCTCTACCTGTGCGAACAGCTCGTTATATTGGGGTGTATCCTTGCTGCAGCCCGCTGTTAATAAGGAAAGAACCACTATTCCACAGATGAGCAAAAAGTATGATCGTCTCAAATGAACCTACCTCCTTCCAAGGATACCGCCGGTCGCCGCCCCGGATGCCATACCATGTTCATCCCAGCTTTATGATTCTACTGCATATTTCAGTAACATATTGATCATGGGTAACGATTATAATCGTTTTTCCTTCGTCATTAAGCTCTTTTAGAATCCTCATGATCTCATTCCTATTCTCCGCATCCAACGAGCCTGTAGGTTCATCAGCTAATATCATTTCAGAAGGTTTTAATAGAATTCTTGCGATAGCAACCCTTTGCTGTTCTCCACCCGAAAGTTCATGTATCTTTTGTTTAAGTGAAATCTCTAGACCCATCCGCTTAAGGACAGCCATTTTCATTTTTCGCTTTTCTTTCTTTCCTACATTAGAATACATAAGTGGTATTTCCAAATTATACTCAACGGTTTCATTATCAATTAATGCATAATTTTGAAACAGATACGAGATCTTTGTCCGGAGAAGCCTGTTTCTACGGAGGGGACCAATTCTCTGATCTTTCTCGTCAAACAATTTGATCCTGCCGCTATCAGGTTTTTCAAGTAACCCAAGGATATTCAATAGGGTCGTCTTCCCCGAACCGCTTTTCCCCGTAATAGCTACCATCTCCCCTTTTGAGACGGTCATATTGATATTATCTATGACTTTATGATTATTATAATTTTTACATATATTAACAAGTTCACATATAGTATTCATATCTTTAATTCCCCCCCTTTAAAACTTTCACTTTGTTTTTCTTTTCTATGAGTAAAATCGCTACGGAAGAAGCTATAAAATCGAACAATAGCAAAATAGCTGCTACTATTAGCATTCTAGGCTCAATTCCTCTATTCATAACACCACAGATCACTATTTGAACTAACCATACGAGTGAAAATAAAATGGCGTATTCCTTATAAGTTCTGAAAAAACCTGTACCAAATAATCTTCGGACGATAAGCTTATGTTGGTTTTTGTTAAAATAAATGATAATATTCTGAGTTGTAAGCAATATGAAGCCTGACGCTAGTCCCAACATAGTAAGAAGGCTTTCCTTCATCGCATTTTGCTTTTGGTAAATTTCCTCCAAAATATATTGATCAATCGTAACCAAGTGTTTTAAATTATCGTCCACTTTCAATTCTTTAAACTTAGGCTCCAGCATTTTATACGTTAACAGCGGATCTCTATTCATCAGTTTTATTTTCAAGGGATCTCCCGGCCCCCGGCCTAATATGGTATCTCTGTCTGTGAGCACACTATTGTACTCTGTTACAACCTCAATAATTGGATCAACTATAACATTATGCTCAGAAGGAAATACTTTCGGATTAAAACTAAATATCTTTTGATTATTATTAATCCACTTGATGTCAATTTTTTGATTTTTTATACGATCAGGAATCACTTTTTTATAAAACCCCTGATCATTTTCCATATTGTTTTTTCTCATATTTAGAAAGAAACTTAATATCTCTTTTTCCTTGTCCCGATATTTTTCAGGCACCAGCAATATCCAATCGCTTGTATCCTCAGAGATTTGTACAGCCTTATGATCGATATCAAAGACTGGAAACTCTTGCAGGTAGTTATTGTTTGTCTTTATAGAGCGTATTCCTTTCCAATTCCGGTCTAAAAGAAGTTGATCTTCCTCATAACTTTGTGTTTCTATTAATATTGCCCCCATCTTATTCAACATAAAATAAAGCTCATCATGCGAAGTTAATTCAAATAAGGAATCACTTCCAAATATTCTATCTCCGTCATAGCCATTGTTTACAGGATAAAGTACACCGTAGTCCTTACTATGCTCCCAATTCTTTAATTCGTGCTGCTTATCATTAATAGATGTATATTCCGCCCATGTTGAAAGTCCTATCAAGACCAAAAGGATGGAGCAACCAACCTTAATAAGCATATTCAACACAAATATATGATTCGTGTATTTGTAATGTTTAATAATACTAATTATCTTAATTCTCATAATATACAAATAGGAAATTAGTGAAAGGATTATCAGTAGAACAAAAACTTTAAACTGGTTAAAAAGTACTGTGTATATAAATATGTAAGTAGTATTTTTTACTAGTAGGGCTAGAAGTAGCGAAATTGCAGCAGAAAATATAAACACAAATGTTATAAGTCCACCTACCAAAATATACCATAAACGAACATTTGAGACGCCATGCATTTTCAGTATTCCTATTCTTCTGGACTCATTGAACAAGTAGTAGATAAGTAAAACCACTGCAAATCCATAAATTGCATAGCTTAAATAGGTTAAAATTGTAATCCAGGGAAAGGTAACAATGCGTATTTCATCACCATTTGAATCTTTTACAAAATCCTCAGCAGTAAAAATACTATCATTTTTGTTATAATACTTATTCGCCTTATCCACAAATAGGTTTATAAAATCATTAAAAGCTTTGTCGTCAGCTGCTTCTGCATAGTATGTTCCTTGAACAGGAAAAATCTCATAAGATGATTGTAGCGGCTTTATGCTGATTCTGTTGTTATCTCCGAAATCTCTAATTTCACCAATCTGATGACTACCTTCTAAATGAACTGTGGATAAATAGAAATTAGTTTGTTTGGTGTCTGCTTGTGTTAGATATCTTCCCTGGGTAAGCTTAAAATGATTAAAAAGATCTGTGCTGGCTGTCAGCAATATATATTTAAAAATCTCTACTTCATCGTTCTCTTTATAATTAATACCGGCCCGTAAAATATTCACTTTGGAAGCTTCTGCTGCTGAAGCTAATATCGGGTAAACCTCTTCAGGACTTGCAAATCCGGGTAAATTCGGAATTACAAATTCTTTGCCCACGGTTTGTTCTATATTTTTAACCTTCTCAAATTCTTCATAATCCGTTTGAAGATATGCAGTATAATAAGAAAACAAAAAAGCTGCTACTAGAAATAGTAAGGATATTTTTTTCAAGTTCAACAATCTCCTTATAAGAAAAAGGTGTGATACTCCACTTCAAAAGTGGAATATCACATCATTTTAATGATGACTTTTATTATTTTTTATAGACATCCCAGTATGCATATCCTGTGCTGCTTTTGTTACCATAGATCTCGGATTTAGCTGTGGTTTTTGCATATTTCCAACCACTTGTATGAGATTCACTTCCTAATTTGGTCGAAGCTTTATGCGACAACTCAGAATGGTCATATTGTGACCATACATGCTTTTGATTTCCAACTTTTTCAGTTCCGTAGTTCCAGGTTCCGCCACCCACACTTGTACTTGCGAACGGAGTAATCATTGCATTGGTTAATTTTACAGAACCGCTTGTTGCTCCATTTGCACTGGCAGCCATGGCTGGTGTTAGTGATGATAAGGTAAGTACTCCTGCTATTACTATTGAACTTAATGTATGTTTTTTGAACATTTATGAACCTCTCCTTATAAATTTTTGAGTTTACACAGATAAAGTTAAAATGTAAAATGCTACATAGGTTCTTAGATACCCACCCAATCAAAAACTTTCTCAGGGTCAAGATATGGAGGTATATAGGAGCCTTTTTTCCATATTCGGCGGCCTAATATTTGACATAATTCTTCTCACCTCCTTTCTTTAATATTAATCAATAAATATCAAATACAAATTTATGAAATAAAAGGAAATATATTAACGATATGTTCTATCATTCCATATATTCCCTAACAAAAGCTTAACATACCAGATATTGTTATTCAATACTTTGGTGTCTAATTATGGGCAAAAACATCATTTCATGTTATATCAGACAATAGCGAATTCCCCGGTTCAGTTACGATTCACATCACAAAACAAGGGCCTCCCTAAAGTCCGGCAGGACTTCGGGAAACCCTTGTCTGTGATCATGTTATGCGCCATTCATCATTCTATTCCCATGCGTCACCCGCTGCTCATTCGCCGCTTAACGGGTGCGCCCGTGGTTTCTGAGCAGCTCGCTGTTATCCTTCGCCTTCTCATCAACAAGGCTGCCAGGCCGGTCGCCTTCCTGTCTTGCGGCTTCCTGAGCCAGCCGATCCTCCTCATCCTGGAGCCTGCGTTCCGCGGTATGATCCGGCATCTTGTCGATGCCGTTACGCGTGCCTGAATACAGATCTCCTGTCATTCCCGGCCGCTTCATATCCTCCACTGCGCTTCGCTCCGGGAGGTCATGCTCCGTAGCCGAATTCATCGTATCCAGCCCCCTATCATGCCGGCCTTCCAGACCTGAGCCATTGAACGCTGCATCCACCGCATCTGTTACGGAGTCCCGAGGAGCATTCATTTCTGCAGCTGTTCCGGCAGTCCCCGCATCCCTCATATAGCGGTCAGCATTCGCCGAATTATGGTTGCGGAATACAGTGTATACGTCCTTTTCGCGGGAGATATCTGCATCCACCATGACCAAAATGCGGCCTTCGTCCACATAGTTGTCATAGCTCGCAGCTTCATCCTCCGGAATGCCTAATCCGATCAGCCCGCCGACCAGACCACCCGTTCCGGCCCCTACCGCAACGCCTGTTAAGGTGGCTGCAATCGGCCCCGCTGCGATAATCGGCCCGATTCCCGGAATCGCCAGAGCGCCGATGCCTGCCAGCAGTCCGGTCACACCGCCGAGCAGACCGCCTGTTGCTGCGCCGGTAGCCAAGCCCTCCGGCACTTTGGTCCCCGTCTCATCATTGATCGCTTCCACATCGCGTTTATTTCTTGCTATCACTGAGATATCCTCTGTCAGAAAGCCGTGCGCCTTCAAGTCTTCAATAGCCCGTGAAGCTTCATGCTCTGTATGGAACACACCTACAATTTTCTTATTCATAACGATTCCCTCCTGGTAGCTGATTTAGGTAGTTGATGGTTTAACTCTCGCTTTACTTTCACATCCCTTACTTAACCAAACCCTTCTCCGCGAAACTGGTAACTTTCGATCTTGAGCCGGGTTCCGCAAAAAAATTTATGAAACAGGAATTTGCCCGCCGGACACATTTTCCACAAATTCAGTGGTTTGAGGTCAGCTTAGATTACACTGAATTCTCCGGTTCATGGCAGTTATTAAGCCTTTGGGAACAATGCTCTAATCTCCTTACAGCGCCTCCAAAAGAGACTATACTCCTCGTATAACAAGTAAGCTACTCTTATAGAATTCAGGGGGAAACCGCGATGAATATGCGTCTAAAGGTGCTTAAGAAGCATCTGCTCTTCTGCTGCAGTGAGCACTGCAATAACCAGGATGTAGAGGATGTCATGCAGGAATTCAAGGAGCAGCTGGTGGAGCAGGCGATCAACAAGACGGTCAAAATCAACAAAACCAGCTGTCTCGGCCTATGCGGCAACGGCCCTTTTGTCATCGTGTATCCGGACGGGGTCTGGTATTACAATGTAACGACGGAGGATGTGGCCCGTATCGTGGAGGAGCATCTGGTGAACGGACAGCCGGTAGAAGAGCTGGTTATGCTCAAAATGGAAGCCTGATTCCCAGCAGCCCCAGCCAGCCTGCCTTCAGCCTCATACTCCCAGTCCCTCCCCTTTCCGGGCTGGGACTATTTGCGGTTGTCCGGTCCTCCTCCTTCTGAGGTATACTAGAGGTATATGTTCATTAGGAGTGCCATCATCCTTTTAGGAAATGAGGCTGCAAGCATGACTGTATTCAAATATAACGCCCATCGCCCTCACCGGGCCAATCCTGACTTATATCTGCATTACTGGGGCCAGGAGCAGTGCGCACCCGGTCATTCATTCGGACCCGGAGTACGCAACCTGTACAAAGTCCACTTCATTCACGCCGGAACCGGCAAGGTAACCGTCGGTGAAGCCACCCATACATTGAACGCAGGGCAGGCCTTCCTCACTTATCCGCATGTGGTCACGCATTATGCCGCAGATCAGGATGATCCTTGGCTGTATTCCTGGATTGCTTTTACCGGGGAGGAGGCAAGTTATCTGCTGGGACGGACTTCGCTTACCCCGGAGCAACCGGTGTTCCCGATGGATCAGGTGCTGATGCCCTCGCTGTCTGCCAGGTTATCGGAGACGGGAAGCAGCGGGGAGCTGCTGGACCTGCCGCTGAAGGTGATGCTCTATGAGTTCTTCGCCCTGCTGCTGCGCACGGTCCCGGCTGCCGACAGCCCGGCTCCTCGCAGCAGAAGTGTCTATGTGGAGCAGTGCCTCCATTACCTTCAAGCCCACTACGCCGAGAATGTGACGATGGAGAGTCTGTCCGCTTCCCTGAAGCTGGACCGCAAATATATGTCGGCGCTGTTCAAGCGGACGGTGGGCTTGCCGCCGCAGCAATATCTGCTCCAATTCCGTATGTCCAAAGCCTGCGAGCTGCTGACAGAGACAGGCTGCACCATCGGGGAGATCTCGCAATCCGTGGGGTATCAGGATGCTTTGCTCTTTTCCCGGATGTTCAAGAAGGTGAAGGGCTGCTCGCCCAAAGAATACCGGCTCCGCCATGCAGATACGGACATTGTGCTATAAAAATCATCCTTGCTGACATACGATTGAAAGCGTTTATCCGCTACAATTAGGGAGGTATGAAGTCCCGTACAACTTAAATTTAGGAGGAATCCAATATGTATATCGCCAATCCTGAACGCTATGACACGATGAAATATAACCGCACCGGACGCAGCGGCCTGCTGCTGCCGGCCATCTCCCTCGGGCTGTGGCATAATTTCGGGGGCAATGATGTCTTCGAGAACGGCCGCGCTATGGTCCGCCGGGCGTTTGACTTAGGAATCACCCACTTCGACCTCGCTAATAACTACGGTCCGCCCGCCGGCTCTGCCGAAGAGAGCTTCGGGCAGATGCTGAAGAAGGATCTTGCCCCTTACCGCGATGAGCTGATCATCTCCAGCAAAGCAGGATACTATATGTGGCCCGGCCCTTACGGTGAATGGGGCTCCAAGAAGTATCTCGTCTCCAGTCTGGATCAGAGCCTGAAGCGGATGGGGCTGGATTATGTAGACATCTACTACCACCACCGTCCAGACCCGAATACGCCGCTGGAAGAAACCATGTCCGCCCTCGACCTGCTGGTACGCCAGGGCAAGGCGCTGTATGTGGGCCTCTCGAACTATAAACCGGAGGAAGCGCGTGAAGCCGCGCAGATTCTCCGCCGCCTGGGCACGCCTTGCCTGATCCATCAGCCGAACTATTCGATGATGTCGCGCTGGATCGAGGACGGCCTGCAGGATGTGCTGGAGGAAGAGGGCATCGGCACCATCGCCTTCTCCCCGCTGCAAAAGGGGATTCTGACCGACCGCTACCTGAACGGCATCGCAGCCGATTCCCGCGCAGCCGGACCGAGTGTCTTCCTCTCGGAGAAGGAGCTCACGCCTGAGGTGCTTGCCAAGGTTGGCAAGCTGAACGAGATTGCGGCTGCACGCGGACAGAAGATGTCCCAGCTCGCCTTATCGTGGGTACTGCGCGGCGGCAAGGTGACCTCTGCACTGATCGGGGCGAGCAAGATCAGCCAGATCGAGGATGCCGTAGCTTCACTGAATGCGCCTGAGCTAAGCGCGGAAGAGCTGGAGCAGATTGAGACGATTCTGCGCGGATAAGCCGGGGCGGATACTGCACCTGCCGAACCTACAGATCACAGATACCAGATCACAGATTACAGATCCTAGATCACAGATATGACGGCAACCCTGCCCACCGCTCGCGGTGGTGCAGGGTTCTTTTTTTGTACAGATCTCCCTAACTAGTACATCATCAGAGCTAATCTTGTGAATATGACAATGATCAGACCTTATCACGCGAATGCTTCATTCCTGTAGCTAAACATCTGATGCTGTACTAGCTAGAACAATAGCAATTGCGTTTTTTACCATAGAATGCTGTAAAAACGGCTATTACCTAGGCTCAATTGTATTCTGTACAGTTGAATCTAGAGCAATGGCTATTTTTCACCTGAAATGCAACTTTCTGCTGTACGAAATACAGTAGAATCCCATTTCACAGCAAAATATAAGGTTTCCATTGCAGGAAATACAATCAGTTGGTTATTTGGTGCAATAGAGCATTGGGTTGGCGGGAGAGCTTCAACTAATCAGTGCTTTATGGCGTGTAGTTCCAAGTAGACATTCAGGGATAGTTGCAGAATGTACACTTAAAAACAGCGTAAAAGAAGGCTTGCCCCTTATAGCTGGTCGAGTAGGCGGGGCCTCTCCATCGTGGATTGTGCCCCTACCCCTCACAGATCCGTACGTGCGCAATTTACGCATACGGCTCTTCACCCCATCGTTCACAGTTGGCCTTAGTCGTAGATATTGACGTAGATCCGCGGCTTCGGTAGCTTGAATTCTTTAAGCACTTCGTAGAATCTCTCCCGGGTGAAGCTCCTGCGCTGACTTCTGCGGTTTAGCCATTTGTAAATCAAGTCCAGCGTTTGCAGGTAGTAGGATTTCATTTTCTGCGCGTTATCCGTGATTCCGTAGTATCGGTAGTGACCCGACAATTTGGCCCGGATGACGCCTAGAAACTCCTCCTGCTTCATATGCCGATTCCACCTGACCCAGTTCTTCATGGCTTTGACCTTCTGTCTGAACTTCTTCCCACTCGTTTTACGCTTCACCCGGAAGGTTCCTCTTCGGCTCTTGGCGCAGTAGTGTGTGAACCCTAGGAAATCGAATGTTTTCGGTTTCCCTTCGCCCTTCCTCCGTGACTCTGCTTCCGCAAAGCGACCGAACGCGATGATTTTTGTCTTCTCTTCCGCAATGCTTAGCCCGAATTTCTCCAGCCGGAGCACAAGCGCGGTATAGAAACGTTCTGCGTCTTCTTTGTACTGGAAGCAGCACACAAAATCATCGGCAAAGCGCACCATTTCGGCTTGCCCCGCGCACTGCTTCTTCACCGTCACGGTGAACCATAGGTCAAGGACATAGTGCAGGTAGACGTTGGCTAGCAGGGGCGACACCACCGAACCTTGGGGAGTTCCTTCCTCCGTCGGTTCAACGTGTCCCTCCTCCTGTATGCCCGCTTTCAGCATCCGTCTCACCAGCCGGTGGATGTTTGGATCTCCGATTCGTAGTTCGAGGAACTTCATCAGCCATTCGTGATCCACGTGGTTGAAGAAACCCGAGATGTCCGCATCGACGACATAGCTGGTTTTCCCATGTTCAATGACCCGGTTTAGATGTTTCAGCGCACTGTGCATGCTTCGGTTCGGGCGAAATCCATACGAGAAATCCAGGAAGTCTTGTTCATAAATGGCTTCGAGCACTCTTTTCAGCGCATGTTGCACCAGTTTGTCCTCATACGCAGGAATGCCTAGGGGCCGCATGCTTTTCTCGTCCTTTGGGATGTAGACTCTTCTCGCCGGCTGAGGTCTGTAGCTTTTTCGCTTTAGCCGGTCCACTAGATGTGCTACATTCGCTTCCACGTTGGTTTCGTACGTCTCTTTGGTCGATCCGTCGACTCCCGTTGCTTTTCCCGGTTTCATCTCTTTGTGACTTTCCGTTAATGCTTCTACGTCAATAAGATGTCCGATGGAGGTGAACCGTAACTTCGGATCTTCTTTGGCCATTTCTGCTATTCTTGCTAATTTCGTTTCCATTTTTTTTTCCCACCTCTGCGTGTGGCCAATGTGTCCTTACCAAGATTGATAGGGTGTCGCCTGCCTTTCCTCCGCCCCCATTACAGGGGTTTCACAGGTCTTATGCGGCAATCCGACTCCCTGGACGCCGTTTGGCATTCTTACGTGTTACGGCTTGTTTGCCATACTCCTGTAAAGGTTCCTAAAGAGTACTTCTCTCGCAGAAGAGCGCCAGGGTCTCCCGAGTTGCTGAGTAACCAATGGGTATACATGCCTGGCTCTTCGACCCCGGGGAAGCTCCTCCATCCTCGCCCTTTCGGCTGGAATCATGTTGTCTTCCGGGAGAATAAGCCCGTCGACCTTCCCGTTTATTGCGTTTCGAGGCTCAATCACTTTCAGGCCTGCATCCTAACTGTCTACGCTTAAACGGTAGGGTTACCCCTGCCGCTCCAAGACTCGCTATTGGTGGCGTGGCTTTCGCCTTTCCAAGCAGGGATTCCACCTGCTAAGTTACTCAACCTAGGCTCGGTCGCTCTAATCTGTACAACTAAATCTGCCCCAACGGGTGGAAACTCGGGAAAGCGGGGATTTTAAGTGTACGAAATACAGCTAAACGTATACTGGGGAGCAAACCAGGCGTTTTAGTTGTACAAAATACAATTAAGCCTATCGCCTATGAGTGGGTATGGTACTCGGGGCGCTGCAACAAACGGTTTTCACTAATTTAAACCTGATGCTGTACCCGTTGAATCTTGAAGCAGTCCTGCCCGAGTGCTTACGGTGTACCTGAATGCTATAATGAACTCATTCATAACCATCAATAACTATCACTGCGTAACGAAAGGACATCCGATGAAGACTAACCGATTGGGGCAATCCGATTTACATGTAAGTGCCATGGGACTTGGCTGCATGTCGCTGGGGACAGAGGAAGCGCAGGCCACCGCCATTATCCACGAAGCGCTCGAACGCGGAATTAACTTTCTGGATACCGCCGACCTCTACGATGAGGGCCGCAATGAGGAGATTGTCGGTCAGGCCATCCGGCACCGCCGCGCCGATGTGATCCTGGCGACCAAAGTGGGCAACCGCAGAATTCCCGGCAAGGAAGGCTGGAGCTGGGATGCCTCCAAGGGCTATATCCGCTCAGCTGTGAAGGAGAGCCTGCGCAGGCTGCAGACCGATTATATTGACCTGTATCAGCTGCACGGAGGAACGCTGGAGGATGATATCGATGAGACGATTGAAGCCTTCGAGGAGCTGAAGCGGGAAGGGGTTATCCGGCATTACGGCATCTCCTCCATCCGGCCGAATGTGATCCGTGAATATGTGCAGCGCTCCGGCATCGTCAGCGTGATGAGCCAGTATAGCATTCTCGACAGACGCCCGGAGGAGAGCATTCTTCCGCTGCTGGGCCGCGCGGAAATCAGCCTGATTGCGCGGGGGCCGCTGGCGAGCGGCATTCTGACCGATCATGGCCGCAGCAAGGCACAGCGGGCGTATCTCGACTATACGGAGGCAGAGCTTACGGAGCTGCATGATCAACTGATGAGCCAGACTACCCTTACCCGGACGCTGACGCAGACCGCGCTGCAATATCCGCTGGCCGATCCGGCGGTAGCCGCCGTGATCCCGGGAGCCAGCAGCCTGGAGCAGCTGCGGCAGAATATGGCGGCTGCCCGCTCGCAGCCGCTCTCTACACTGGAGCTTGAAGCTGTAAGGGATTCCAGCAAGGCAGGACGGTATACCCTGCACGTATAGAGCGTGCTTACGGCCAAGTGGAAACGGCTTCGCCGTCCTTTTAAAGGACGGTACCGTTTCAGCGAGAAATAGAAGGATAATTTATAGCGTAAAATATATAAATTCTGGCGTAATATATAATCCTCGTAGAAAAGGAAAATCCCCAGCGACTATCGAAGAAAGAAGCACCTGACAAAGAGCTTCAATCTTACCTACCCTACCACAGGAGGTTGAAGTCGCATGGGGAAATCCCTACATATTCAAGGCTTAAAGGGAACCAAGTTCAGTCAACAACTACGGGGTGTTAACCTGGAGCAGGTCCTCATCGTAGCTATCGATGCAGCCAAACTCCACCAGAAAGCCCTGATCTGCAATTACTTCGGCGACATCATTGCAAAACCCTTTTTCTTTTCCGTCAATCACTCCGGCATGCAAATGTTATACGATGCCATCGAACAAGCCGTGGTCTCCACCGGGGCCGTACGGCTGTTTTTGGGAATCGAAGCTACGGGCCATTACTATGAAGATATCGTTAGAGAAATGGCCAAGCAAGGCTACCTCGTCCAGATTCTCAACGCGTATACGACCTTCGAAGAACGGGCTAGCGCGCTGAACTGGTGTAAAACCGATGATCTCGATCTAGTCGCTATCGCTCATGCGCTGAAGAACAATAAAGCCACTGAGTTCCGTTTGGCCGAGGGGCTTCGGCGACAGTTGCATGTTCTTACCCGGGCCAGACGCTCGGAGATCCGCAAACGCTCCACTTTGCGGATGGAAATCCGAACACTCATGGACATCGTTTGGCGCGAATTTCAGGGCTATGCTGACCATCAGCATGGGCGGGCTCAGAAGATCAAGGTGTTTAGCGACTTTTGGGGAAAGGCCTCCCTGTTCTTTATGGAGCACTACCCACATCCCGCAGCGATTTGTAAGCTGGGGGAGACAGGACTGCGGGAGTTGTCCATCCAGCATAATCTGAAGCTTCGAGCAACTGCCATTCGTAAGCTTCTTCAGGTCGCCACAGAGTCGCTTTCCTCTGACGAGCAAACCCTTCGTCCCGAGCTCCTTCTGCTACGAATGAAGCTACAAGATCTTCGCGCTTTTGACACGAAGATCCATATCCTTGAGCAAGAGATCGAAGGCCTCCTGCTTCAGACCGACGGACGGCTGTTACTTACCGTTCCAGGCCTTGGTGTCTCTACCGCCGCTGAGCTCTACGCAGAGATGGGCGATGTGTCTCATTATACTCATGCCGGACAGTTGATTAAGAAAGCAGGAACGAATCCCGTCGTGAAGCAAACGGGGGGAGGTGCCGGTTCGTACAGGAAAATTTCCAAACAAGGCAATTCCCATTTGCGCTATGTTGCCTTCTTAGCCGGACGAAGCCTCTGCCTGCATAACCCGGATCTAAGGCCGTTTTACGAACGCTTGAAGAACCGTGGGAAGCATCCTCGATCCATTTTTGTAGCCATGGGGAACAAGGTGCTTAAGATTGCATTTGCAATGCTTCGTGACAAGAAGCCCTTTCTCTCCGCGAAGCCCACTTGTTCGCTTGCTCAAGAGATCAATAAGAAGCTTCGTTATAGCTGTTTTCTAACGTCGGACGTTGCCTGAATAAGCCTGAAATGACTGAACCGTTAGGTCTGGAACGGAGGGAAGATCGGATCAAATTCTTGAGGACCAGACCTCGTATATAAGCCTTATCCACCTCGTTCTGTTAATGCGAATTGTACGTTAGAACTCGATCTGCACTCAGCCAGATTGCATAACAGAATTGAACACGAGGCTATTTCCTTTCAAGTTCGAGACCTGCCGGTTCTGTCCATTGCTTTTCGTCAGTTGCTAACTATTTTTTGGAAAATAAAGAGTTAGGTGTGTTTGAGTTGTCTCTTTAGTCTGTTTTTGCTTATTGACATAGTACGCTTATATTTTAACAGAAGAAGCTGTCCGGAAACTGTAGGCATTACAGTCTCTGGACAGCTTCTTATTTTTTGCTTAGCTTCTTATTTTCTACCTACGCACGCGATTCCTTGCCTTAACTATCCACGTAATTAATGCAGCCACAAATACCACTGCAGTAATGAGCCAGGTCAGCAGAAACGCCATGCCCAGCCCGATATTGGCATCCAGCGCTTCCCTTCTGCTCTCCAGAATCAGCATCACTACGAGCGGCGCTCCGCTGGCTATCAGGAGAACCGTCATGCTGTAGCGGGCGAAATTCGTCCGCTTCTGAATAGCCGCGTATAAGCACAGGTATGAAGCAATCAATAATACGAAGGATAATACAGCTTCCCATTCCAGTCTAACCATCCTGTCATCACTCCTTCTCCATAGGAACCGGGGATTGCGTTATAGTATAGCGGCTGCGGCAGGCAGATGCAAATGACACTGCCGCTGAAGCACCCTAGCCAAAAAACTGCGTAATATAGACCATCGCCAGCAGCCCGAAGATAAACGAATACGTCGAGGGCCGTTCAAATCCGTGGCCGTGGCTCTCCGGGATCAGCTCCTTATACACGATGAAGAGCATTGCCCCGGCAGCAAATGCCAGCCCGTATCCAACCACATTCTGTACATAGCTGGCTGTAAAATACCCGATCACAGCCGACACCATCTCCATCAGCCCGGTCAGTGCGGCTATAATTAGGGCCTTGCGCCGGCTGGCGCGGGCATTCATGAGGAAGATCGCCAGAATCAGCCCTTCCGGCATATTCTGAGCGCCGATCGCAATCGCCACCATCGGGCCGAGGCTTGTCTGCTCGCTGGCATAGCTGAAGCCTGTGCTGAGCCCTTCGGGGATATTATGAATGAACAGCGCAATCATGACGAGTAATGCTTTGGAATCCAGATTGCTGAGGCCGGGCTTATTCTCCACATCGATATGCGGAATATGGCTCTCGATCAGATCGAGCAGCAATACGCCGGTAATCAGCCCCAGAGTCAGTGCGGTAATACCCGATTCCTTAATGGCTTGCGGCATCAGCCCGAAGGTGCTTGCAGAGACCATGATCCCGGCGGTGAAGGCCACCAGCACATCCTTCCACAGCTCGGACAGCCGCCTTACGAACAGAATAGGAATAACGCCCAGCACCGTTGCCATTGCAGACAAAAAGCTGCCTAAAAGTGCACCCGCCAAATCTTCAACCCCTTTTGTGGACAGGACTATAGATCAAGCATATGCTCAAGGCAGCTATAAATAGACCCAAGCTTCAGAGTCTCACATACCGTCCCAGCCCCCGGTCTTCAAGCTCTGCCTTCGGGACGAACAGAAGGGCGGCAGAATAGATATGATAATGCTGCTTCGCCGGCTCCGGTCCGTCAAAGGTTAGATACCCCAGATAAGCTCCGCTTAACCTGCTGCGCAGCACGGTCCGCACCTGTCCGCCGCTATAATCGGCTTCCCGCCGGATTATCCCCTCTTCCACCGGACCCGTGAAGCTGGGCCAGCCTGTGCCGGAATCGAATTTGGCTGCCGAGCTGAACAGCGGATCACCGCTGATCACATCCGTGTAGAGGCCCTCCTCGAAGTGGTCCCAATACGCATTCTGGTAGGCAGGCTCCGCGCCTTTGTTCTGGGTGACCTCATATTGCAGCTCTGTAAGCTTCCCCCGCAGCCGCTTCTTGTCCTCGCGGCTGTTCCAGTGCAGCGCTGTGAAGTCGTCACGGCCCGAGCCCTTCTGATATAGCTTATAATCCAGCGGATGGGTCCGGTAATAGTGCTGATGCTCCGCTTCCGCCGGATAGAACGGCGCAGCCGGCAGGATGGGCGTCACAATCGGCGCCTTGAAGCGCTTGCTGGCCTTCAGCCTCTCCTTCGACAGCTCCGCCTGCTTCCGCTGCTCTTCATTATGAATGAAGATTGCCGGAGAGTAAGAATGCCCCCGGTCCATGAACTGCCCGCCGTCATCCGTCGGATCGATCAGCTGCCAATAGATGTCCAGCAGCCGTTCATACGGGAATAGCTTAGGATCATAGACAATCTGCACCGCCTCCCGGTGTCCGGTAGTTTCCGATCCTACCTCTTCATAGGTCGGATTCTCCGTATGCCCTCCTGTATAACCCGACACCACCGAGACGATGCCCGGCAGCTCGTCGAACGGCTTGACCATACACCAGAAGCAGCCGCCGGCGAAGGTCGCCAGCTGCAGCGTATCATTCGAAGTCAAACAGACCGCCTCCCTGCATGCTTTTCCCCTATTATATCTGAATATCCCGCTTCTCCAAAACGGTCAGGGTGATGCTTAGAGACAGCAAGATCCAAGCTGCAGGAATCCACAACGCGCGTATATAATCCCCCGTCCCCGAGAGCAGAATCAGCTGTGAGTTCTCCACGTATATCCCCGAGAATTTGAAAATCTGCGTCATCAGGGAATGCTCAGAAATTGCGCGAAGAACCGCAGAGGAGGCGTCCTTGAGATACCCGCTGAGCAGCAGGTTACCGAAGATGAAGAAGAATGCGGCCACCACCGCCGAAGCCGGTTTGCGGATCAGCATCCCCAGCATCATGATTGCTGCACAATAAGCTGCCAGATAGAGCAGATTCAGTCCCAAGGCTGTCAGACCAGCCGCCAGATCCTCTGTATATCCGGCATGTCCTACCGAAGCTCCTGTGATCAGCGCTGCCGCAAGAGAGAACAGATAGAATAAACCGTAGAACTCCAGCAGCCATCCCAGAACGGCAAGCAGCTCCAGCACATATTTACCGGTGAAGTATTTCGCCTTGCTATGCCCGGCAGCAATAATATTCTGCACCGAGCCATGCTCGAAGCCCTCCGTTGCGAAGAAGCAGGCATGCAGCGGAATAACCAGATAGAACAGAATGGAGAACGAAGCAGCCGTCTGGAGCGGCTCTGCATAACTGCTTAAGGAATAACCGCCTTTGCTGCCCAGAATTAGAACAAGTGCGAGGCTGGCGAGGGCGAAGATTGCGGTGATGCTTTTGAAGGCCGGATCCTTACGCAAATAATAGATTTCAGCCTGCCAGAAGTTTCTCATCTTCCGCTGCCCCCGATCAAGTCCATATAATACTGCTCCAGATTAGGCGCCGACTGCTGGAGTTCAGCAGCCGAAATCTCCTGAATCAACCGGCCTTGATGAATGAAACCGTATTTACCGGCCAGCAGCTGCAGCTCACTCAGAATATGGCTGGAGATTAGAAGGGTCACGCCTTGTTCATGGGACAGATGCTCCAGGATATGCCTAACCTCCACAATTCCCGCAGGGTCCAGTCCATTTACCGGCTCATCCAGCACCAGGAACTCCGGCCGGTTCAGCAGGGCGACGGCAATGCCCAGCCGCTGGCGCATGCCAAGCGAATATTCGCCCGTCTTCTTCGGACCCGCCTCATCCAGACCTACAAGCTTCAGCACTTCAGCGCCCCTGCCCCTATCCCTGATTCCGAAGATCCGGCAGTAAAAGCCCAGATTCTCCATCGCATTCATATGCGGATAGAGCGAAGGCCGTTCGATCAGGAAGCCGATACGGCGTCTGGCGCTGGCCAGCCTCTCCTTGCTCTGTTCTCCGAACAAGGCCATCCTTCCGGCTGTCGGATGCACCAGACCGCCGATGATTCTCATCAGCGTTGTTTTGCCCGCCCCGTTCTCCCCTACGAATCCGTACACATCCCCAGCCTCAATGCTCATGCAGAGCTGATCCAGCGCAACCCCTGAAGGGTACTCCTTGGATAAGCCCTCAGCCTCAAATACTGTTGCCGTCAAAGCAAACACTCCTTTTCCCTCTCAAATCTGTTGATGGCATAACAATACCATCCGGTGTCCCCTCCGCTAACGCAGGTGTCATATTCACGCGAAATCATGTCGTTTTTGAGGATGAAAATGTATAATGTAGGGATTAATGCAAAGGTGGAGAAGCCGATGATTCATATTGCTGTGTGTGACGATGAGCCCCGCGCAGCCGGAGAGGCCGAGCGCCTGATTCTGGAAACCGGAGAAGACTTGAACGAACCTATTGAAATTTCCCTATATTATTCCGGTGAAAGCTTTGCCCGGGCCCTCCGGGACGGAAGCCAGTTCGATATTATCTTGATGGACATTGAGCTGGGCGGTCTGGACGGCATTGCGGCGGGACAGCTCCTGAGGGAGGATGACGGCAATGATCCGGTGCAGCTTATCTATATTTCCAGCCATGAAGAATACCATATGCAGCTGTTTGACCTGCGTCCGTCAGGGTTCATTAAGAAACCTGTGGTGCCGGAGAGCTTCAAGCAGAAGCTGGCCCGGGCCATACATAAGACCCTCCGCCTCCGGCAGCAGGGCCGGACGAACTTCCTTGCGGTACAGCTGAAGAACCAGGAATTAAGGATTCCCTACCTGGAGATTCATTATCTGGAGAGCAGCATCAGGCAGATTACACTGGTTACTCAGGATAGGACACTACAATACTACGGGAAGCTGGTAGAGGAGGAGCAGAAGCTGGCGGCCAGCCATTTCGTACGGATTCACCAGTCCTATATTGTGAACTTCTATTCAATCCAGGCCATTAGCGCCAAAAAAATCATTCTTACCACCGGCTGTGAACTGCCGGTCAGCAGCAAATATAGCCCCGCTGTGCGCAGGGCCTATCTTCATTTCAGGGGGGAGCTGGTATGAATTCCGTACTCCTCGATGAAATCATTTATCTCGCTGTACTACCGCTCCTGTCAGTCATACTGCATCTCTTCTTCAGCCGCTTCTTCCCCTGTCGTGTGGAATCACGGCTGCGGCTGACCGCATTTTACATTCTGTACATAGGTGTTCATGCTCTGCTCCATCACAGCTCCCTGTCCGCTCTCCCGCTGATGGCTGGCAATATCGGACTGATCCTGGGGCTGTCCCTGCTCTACAAGGGCAGCCTTGCCTCACGGTTATACGCTGCGGTGTTTATCTCTGCTGTGATTATCCTCAGCGATGCGGCGGTTCCACTGCCACATACTGACTTCGGTTACAGGCTCGGCCTGCTGCTCTCGAAGCTGCTGATGCTATTGCTCGTTCTGCTGCTGCGCAGGCTGGTGAAAGACGAGGGCCGGGGCCAGCCAACCGGATGGTTAGGGTCTGTTGTCTTGCTCTGTCCTTGTCTTAGCATTGCGGTATTACTGCAGTTATCCGGCAGTCCCTTCTTCCAGCTATATCCGCAGTTATTCCCTGTCGTTCCCGCCTTGCTGCTCGCTATTAATCTTCTGGTATTCCTGCTGATTGACCGTGTGCTGAGCGCACAGTCTGAACGCAGCCAGCGCCTGCTGCTGGAGCAGCAGAACAGCTATTATGTGAACCAGTACCACCGGAACCGGGAATTTCAGGAGGAAGCCCTCCGGTTCCGCCATGACTTCAACCATATTCTGCTGGGCCTGCGCTCCAGAATTCTCAGCGGAGAAGAAGCCGCCTCTACAGCCGAGCTGGACGCTCTGCTTGGCTCGACTGGACAAGCCCAAACATACTGCAACACCGGTAACCCGGTTATTGACTCCATCCTGGATTACAAACGGCAGGAGGCATCCGCAGCAGAGATTGATCTCCGTATGGAGCTGAGCCTTCCCCCCCGGATGATGCTGGATACCGCTGTCATCAGCGTTATTCTGGGCAATGCCCTTGATAACGCCCTGGAAGCAGTCAGCCTGATCCCCAAGGAACAGGGAACAGAACGATACATCGCGGTACATATGCATTACCTGAATGCCAGCTTATTTATCCGGATTCAGAATCCCTACTCCGGTTCTGTCCTCCAAGGCCCAGGCGGTGAGCTGCTGACCACCAAAAGCGATAAGCGCTCCCACGGGATCGGACTGCGGAATATCCGCCAGACGATGGAGCGGGCCGGCGGGCTGCTTCAGCTTGCTTACAGCGGCCAGCTGTTTCAGCTGGAGCTGGTGCTTTTTCATATTGAGAGAGATGAACGTGGCGGAGGACGGGTGTCCGAGGGGGAATGATGGGGAATGGGGCCTGCTATTTCAGTTTCTTGCGCTCACGGCGGGGCTTGTGCCTATGGTTGCTGTCCCATAACTCCTTGTGCATCAAGCCTGCGAATACAAGCATGACAAGCGTCAGCACCAGCACATACTCCCGCAGGATATCGGATAAGCTGCCGGACAGGTTCAGCCCGAGAATAATGTTCAGCCTTCCCCACAGCAGATTGAGACACAGAAGCGCTACTGCCCCATAAGTTACCCACACACTGCGGAGGTACAAATTATAGGTGCGCATAGGCCCCCGTCCGATGAAATATTTGCTGTAACGGATAACATACGCGGTAAAAGCGATCAAGGCTATCATTTCCAGTGTAATCAGGATCAAGTCAATAATGTCCATGCAGATCATCTCCCCTTCTGCCTAAGCCGGTACGGTGCAGATCAATAAGCCTCTCTAGATCATTGGATTCATACGCCTCCTGAATTTGGCCCAGGGTCTCAATTTCCCGTTTGACCCGGCTGGGCTTCAGCTCGTGCTTGCGAAAGATATCGAGGAGCTTCACTTGTTGACGACCTCCTCATCATTAGGTTTTCTCTCTGCGGTTCCTCTCTCAATCAGCAGCTTCACGAGCGTACGGTTATATTCGCTAAGCTGCTTCTCATTCTCCTCATCGCGTTTCTGATAATTCTGGATTACTTTCTCTTTATTCGCAATTTGCTTAACACTCCAGATCAAGGCAGTAGATAACAGAACATTCAGCACGACTGAACCGTTGTTATCTACGAAAAGGCCAGTCAATGCACTGAAATCCATCTGTATCCCCCCATTTCCTAATGTAATCGGAACGGCTTCGCGCCTTTACCCCTGTCCACATTTTTGGCGTAGTCCATTGCCGCCACTCTAACAGAATCACCCTCAAGCTAATCTACTCTAGCAATTGCCATTCTGATTGGGTTGAGCAGCAAAAAAAACCGGAGGACCCGTAATTCGGGCCCTCCGGAGAAGGCTGAAACAGAGATTATTTGAGTTCCGAGATCCGCCGGACCAGGGAATCATACAGATAGATCAGGTCGCCGGAGGGCTTGATGCCAAGCTCGCGGCTTAGCAGCCGCACGTAGTCTGTGTAGACGGCATTGAGGCCTTTTTTGTCTCCGGCCAGCTCGTGCACGACCATCAGCTGGCGGATCACCGATTCATCGAGCGGATTCCGCTTGTTCAGCTTCAGCAGCAGCTTGGAGGCCGCAGCGGAATCCCGGCTGGCAATGAGCGCTGCGGCCAGCCGTTTGACGAAGGAGGCATACAATTCCGCATAACGCTCCGTCTCATGGATGGCCCACACATAAGCCTTGTCGCCGAACAGCTCCCCTGTATAGAGCTGCTCGATACGCATAGCCCGCTCTATATCCGGGGGTTCTATGGTGTGCAAGGCGGCTGCCTCCTGTTCAAATTCCAGATAGTCGATAACCGGCGCCTGAAGCTCAAGCGCATACCCGTCGTTCTCCGAACGGATCGCTTCACGCAGTCCCAGCGGCTCCAGAGATTTGCGCAGTTGATAGACGGTAGTGTTAAGATAGCTCTCCGCATTGGCCTTATGCATGCCGCCGAAGATATCCGCAACCAGCCTGGAACGGGGGACGCGCTTCCCCCGGAGCAGCAGCAGATAGGCAAACAGCTCAGCACATTTACGGGAGGTCCATTTGACCCGGCCTGCCCCGCTGCTCACGGCAACATCCCCGAGCATCGTGAGCCTTACCCGGCCGGAACCGGCCGGAGCCTGCACCTCCGGCAGAGGGGAGAGCCGTGCCGGAGCAGCCCGCCGCTGGGTAAGCACCCGGTTCACCGTGCGCGCAAGCCGCTCCTGGGAGACCGGCTTGACCAGATAGTCCAGCACGGACAAGTCGTAAGCCTCCAGGGCAAATTCCTTATGAGAGGTCACGAACACAATTTGCACTGGAGAACCGGCAGCCGCCAGCCTGGCTGCAAAGGCCATGCCGCCCTCTCCCGGCATAGAGAGGTCTACGAAGGCAAGCTCCACATCCGGGTGCTCCTCCAGAAAGGCAGCAGCCGACTTCGTATCTGTGAACGTACCCGCAAGCTCGACTTCAGGCAGCTTAAGCAGCATAGTGCTAAGAATCAGATGCATCATCCGTTCATCATCGACCAGTATAACCTTCATTTGTATATATCCTCCCTCCCGATGCCCCGTTACTCCATCCGTTCTCCTCCTGCCGATCCCGGCAACGTGAAGTAGAAGATCGTTCCACTTCCCGGCTTGCTCTCAAACCACAGGCTCCCGCCATGGATGCGCACGAATTCACGCGCGAGCGCCAGGCCGAAGCGGGCATCTCCTGACTCCTCCCCCAGCGGCGCCTTCAGAATCGGCTCCTCCAGGCGCAGCATGTCTGCGGTCGCTTCATCAATACCAATCCCGTCATCGCGTACAGATAAGATAACCCGGTCGTCTTCAAGCACGGCTTCAACCTCAATAGAGCCGCCTATTCCCGTGAATTTGATTGCGTTAGAGAGCAGATTACGCAGGATCAGATCCAGCATCTCTTTATCCGCCCGGACGGTTAATTCGCTGCCGATGCGCTCCGTCAGGCGGATCTGCTTCATCCCGGCCTTGGTACCCGCAAGCATCAGGGCCTGCCGGACCACCTGCTGTACACTCCAGGCCTGCGGATGGAAGGAGACCTTTCCCTTCTGGCTGCGGTACCAGTCCAGCAGATTATCAACGAGCTGGAATGTATTACGGACCTGCCCTTTGATCTCCCGCACCACCTCCGCGTGCTCAGCATCCGCAGCCGTCAGCTCGTCTCCCAGCAGCTCTGTCAGGCTGACCAGCAGTGCTACCGGATCACGAATATCATGGGCCACAATGGTGAACAGCTTGTCCTTGAAGGCATTCAGCTCGGATAGCTGCCGGGCATTCTCGCGCAGCCGGACCTCGCTCTCCTTCAGCTCCGTAATGTCGCTGAATAAGAGGATTTTGCCGATAGGGGTGCTGCCTGTATCATGAATGAAGGACAGACTGCAATTATAGTACAGACGCCTGCCAGCCTGGAGCCGCTCGTAGGCAAACCGCTCGTCCTCATCGCTTAAGCCCCTGAGACGTTCAAGCAGCTCCCCGCTGCCGGCAAGCACCTCCGTCATATCCGCCGGGTAGCGCCTCCTGCTCCCAAGCTCGGGAAACATCTTCTCTGCGGCACGGTTGTAGCTGACGATCTGATTCTCATAATCGAACAGAAGGACACCGTCGCGGATCGTCTCGAACACCTGCGCCATCGCCAGCGGAGTCAGGCGGAGCAGGTTGAATCTGAGGATACCCCAGGCGTAGGCGATGCCCGACACTGCAAATCCGAATGGTGTGAGATCAATCCGGGTTCCGGTCCACAGGAACAGATTGAGCAGCATAGGCGCAACCGCACCCAGAAGCAGAACAGCAATCTGTTTGCGTACAATCGGCAGCGCCCGCACAAACATGGATATGAACAGCGCAATCCCGCCAAGCAGCACCAGATAATTATACGCAGCATGGATGTTATACCACAGCCCCTTGACGGTGTAATACAAGGAGACCGAAGGGTCCGTATTCAGCAGAAAATCCCGGTAGATTAGATGATGCCAGTCATTGGTGAGCTGCAGGATGAAGATGACGGCGGGGATCAGGAACAGCAGGGCGATCAGTCGCTTGCGGAAGCGCGCAGCGGCTCCGGTGAATTGAATCGCTTGTACCAGCCATAAGGTGGAGACAAAAGGAATACCCAGATATTGAATGTGCAGCGCCAGCTTCACCTGGCTTAAGTTCCCGCTAAGCAGCTCAAGACCATAGCCGAAGGCGTAGAAGGCTGCTGTCAGCATAATCAGAATCATCGTTCTGGCAACAGGAAGATGTCTTTTCTGGTACGACAGGAACGACACAAACAGCATCAGTGCTGCTGCAATAAAAAGCATAATCGACATCCAGTGCCTACTTTCCACGGCTGCGTCTCCCTTAATAACAAATTCTATTAAGTTAGGATAGCACCTTCCGGGTCGGGGTGTCCACGCCTTGATTTTCCATTACAGGTTACCGGCAAAGGCCGGTCCTTATGCGGACCGGCCTTTGCTGCAGCCTCATTTCTTACTTGGATAATTTATAAATAATCTTGGATAATGTCATGACCAGCTTGTAGTAATTTTTGAAGTCACTAATATACTGGCCTGCCGCCTTTTCGAACATCTTCAGGACAATCTTCGCCCCGATATAATCGCGGTAGACATCCCATACGGCTCCTGCCGAATCCAGCACGTTGGCTCCGGATACAATCAGCACCTTCAGTGCATCCTCCGGTTCAATCCCTTCCGTCACCTTCAGCTGATTGGTGGCATCGGAGATACTAATCCTTCCGTTGCGCATGGCGGATACGACAACAATCATGGCGATTTCATTGTTGTCCAGCAATTTTCGTTCCAGGGAATCGAGACTGTCATAGAATTCCCGCTGTTTGGCGGTGGATACCTTTTTGAGAATACGGTAGGTCTCCTTGAGCACGCCGCCCGTGGCCATCTGAATCGCAGTGCCCAGATCCACGAGTGAGATCAGACCGGAATCCAGCATTCCCTGGGCGATGTCATCCATTGTCCAGCCGCCAATTCCCACCAGCAATCCCAGCAGCCAGACCGGCTGATAATTGATCGAGATGAGAGCACCCGCAACCTCACTGACCTGTGTAAATCCTCCGTCATACAGCGCTTTGGCTAAGGAGTAGTGGCTCATACTGCCCTTATACTTGTTCAGCAGCTTGGCAACATCAATTGCGGACAGACCGAGCTGCTGCCTCAGAACTGCAATAGTGTTGTCGGTCTGCACATTCCGATAAGCAATGTATTCGCTTGGTGTGTAGTCATTGCGGATCAGCCATTGCAGCTGCTCGTCCACGGGCCAGTCTCTCAGGAAGACCAGCGCCTGCGGTACTGAGAGTCCAAGCTTTTTGAGAATCGCGGCAATAGCATCCCCGCCTTCGCCTACTGCATCAAGCCCTCCCATAATCGCCGTACCCGTATATCCGTATTCACGCATGGCAAGAGCAATCTCTGCTATTGGCGCATTCGGCAGTCCTGCCTTGACAATCTTAATGACCTTGTACGGGAGCAGATTCCACTTCCGCAAATATTGAACGATAGCGGCTGGCGTATTAACACCCAATTGTACCAGCTGTGTTCCCTGCTCCTCTTCCGTACCTGCATTTTGGCGCATTTCGTTGAAGTAATTGTAGCGCATCTTCAGAATGCTGGCATTGTCGTAACCCAGGCTCCGCAGCGTATCCACCAGGTAGCTGGACGGTGCCAGCTCCAGCAGCCCCCGGAGCTCCAGCTCGGCAGCCACATCATTGGCATTCGCTCCCCGGTCCTTCATACGCTTTAGATAGGCGTAGAGCGGATCAGCGCCGAACACTTCAGTCACCGCTGCACGAACACGCTCCGCAGACATGATCGTAGTGGAGATCGCATCCTGCACACCCAACGCATCCAGATTGAAAATCACCTTCAGCGCAAGCACGATATCGGTATCCCTGAATTTCGCCTTCATATAACTCGCAACCGTTCCCGGGCTGCCCATAGAGGTTGCCGGAATCAACTTCGCGAGGTAGCCGATATTCGTGCTGCTGTAATACACCGTAGTGACGGCCAGACCAAGCTCCGGACCTTTGACATGCACTGCCAGCAGGGCGGTTGCTTCATCGGCACCCAAGTTATAAGCATCCTTCAAATACTGGAGGATATCCTGCACCGGTGTACCTTGCTTATAGAGCAGGCTTACAGCAGCCTCTGTACCCGTGATTCCATACAGATCAAGTACTTGCTGAAGCGTCCCAGAGGATGTGCCCACTGCAAAATACACCTCAGCCACTGTCTTCTGTACCGCATCCGCTGTGTAAATACCCAGTCCGTTCAGGATCTCCTTCGCCTCCGCCTCCGTCTTGCCGTAGCTCTTCTTCAATAGTTCTGCGATATACGCCATCCGGTAGCCGCTTGTGCTCAAGACCTGCGCCGCTTGCGGGGCATCTGTGAAAATACCCTGCGCTCTGAAGAACTCCATTGTGGCGGCATCATACGTGGTCCCATAAATGGCGCTGATGCTGCTCAGAACTGCTGAAGCACTGAACGATCCGTCTGCAATCAGCAGTGCTGCGGCAGCCGCCGCTGATTGGCCGTTATACTCTTTGAGCATTTTGACAATATCCTGGAGCGGGTAGCCCGCAGTCCATAGATAGGCAATGGCCGCTTGCTCTCCTGTAATTCCGGCTTCCTGCAGGATAGATTGAGGCGTTGCAGCCGTATTGCCTTCCTCCACAGCTGTGCCGTAGACCTGCCGCACCGTCCATTCTATAATGCTGGCGTCTTCCAATTGGAGCGACAGCAAAGCATCCCGAGTAGCCTGTAGCGAATTTCCATAATAGCTCTTGGATACTTCGGTCACATCCTGCAGCGTGTAGCCCAGCGAACGAAGATATGGCGCTGCATCCTGGATGGAGGCAATGCCGCTGCGGTTCAGCAGCTCCTCCACGCTCTCATTCACCGGTTTGCCGTAGTATTCCGCCACAGCAGCCAGAATGTCAGCCGCCGGATAGCCCCCGGATTGCAGCAGGCTGTAAGTCGTCTCTCCGGCGCTAAGATTGTAGTGCGTCTTGCCTGCAAGCACCAGGTCGGTGATTGCAAATCCGGCGCTTCTCAGCTCCGGCACAGCATCGGCGAACACGGTGATCCCCAGCGCATTCAGCGTATCCAGCCGGGTCTGCGTCAGATTCTGCCCGTATACATAGGACACCGAATTCTGTATGTCCTCATCACCATAAGATCCCTCGACGGTCAGAGCGGCGGCAGTCTCTCCGGCCTTTAACCGGTAATGCTCCTTGCCCACCCTGACGATCCCGTTCAGATCGAACTTCATGTTGCGCAGGAAGGATACAGCAGATTCCAGGGTGACCAGCCCGCTGGCTGCCAGTGAATCCACGATACTCTCACGCTGCGAGGTCCGGTAGATATCCGTCACACCCGCAAGGATATCCTCCTGGCGGTATAGCCGGGAATCTGTGAGCAGCTGCAAGGCTGTTCCCGCAGATAATCCGTATTCTGTCTTGGCCAGCCTGATGCTGTTCGCCAGACTGAACCGGGCCTGGAACACAAAGGCGATGGCTTCCTCGAAGGAGGGGGATCCCTGCCGGACAAGCAGTGCATGAATCACTTGTTCAACAGATTGTCCATAGACTGCGGCAAGGGTCGTTACCAGCACATTCCTGTCAGCCAGAATATTCTTCTGCACGAAGAGCAGCGCCGTCTGACCTGCGTCCTGGTGGAAGGCGTCTTTGGCTGAGCTGGCAATATCTCTAGGCGCAAATCCCGCATTCCACAGATATTCAACAGCTGCGCTTACTTCAGTAATTCCCTGCTCCTGCAGTGCTTCTGCTACCGTACTTCCGAGCGTCTGTCCGTATACGGAAGCAAGCCCGGATAGAATAAGACTCTGATCATTCGGATAAGCGGCGGTAAGCAGCTTGGCTGCTTCTCCGGCCGTAAGCCCGTAATAATCCTTGAGTGCGCGGGCCATATCCGGCAGCTTATAGCCGCCCTTCTGCAGAAATTCCAGTCCGTCTCCCGGCGATTCGTACTTGGCCGCACTGAGCAGCTGCGCAATGGTAATCTGCTGCTGGCTATAGAGCGACTGCAGCAGCGCAAGCGTTGCCTTCAGGTTGTTACGCACTCCGGCATGGATCAGCAGCCCCCTCATGACCTCGTCCTGGCTAAATCCGCCCTGAATCAGGGCCGGACCCACCTTGTCCGACTGCCAGTAGGCAGGGTAACGCGCAGCAAGCGTGTTAATCACGGAGGCAGCTGTAGCCCCTTGTGCCCGCAGCGTCTGAATCCACAGCGAGATTGGATCGCTGCCGTAGGCCCAGGCCGCCGCCCGGCCGATATCCTCCTGATCCTCGTTCGTCTGCTGGAGGAGCAGTGCCATCGCAGCAGCGCTATCCAGCCCGTAGACTTCGCGCAGCACCAGCGCCCGGTCCTTCAGCGGATACGGAGCCAGCCGATCAATGACCTGGCTCATGGTAAGACCTTTTGTAACCAGATAAGCAGTCACATCATTTGCTGCAATTCCGTATGTGCTGAAAGCGGCTACCCATTCACTCCACCCCTGACTGTCGAATTCAGCAGCGACCTCTTCGAAGGAATACCCCGCATTTTTCAGCGCAGAGATCAGGTAAGGCATTCCTTTCGCTCTGTCACCCTCTGTAGGGTAGAGATTAATCGTTCCTTCCACGATCATATTCAAGGTATATCGGCTGGATAAGCTCATGGCAACAGTGATATCCGGCAGCGTCGCACCAGCGAATAAATACTGGGTATCCTTCACCACCGTCCGCACATCACAGGCGCAGCCAAATCGGGAAAAGGCCTCGGTGCGCTCCAGCTCCACCCAATCCTGCATCGTGAGGCCCATCTGCCGGATAAGCGGCCCTGCAATCTCAACCTTATCCCACAGCCTGGAATTACTCATGGCTGCCGCTATTGCGGTAGCATCCGCCTGCCCATCCCTATCCTGGACGAATACGGCTCGCAGCGCCGTCAGGACATCGGCTGCTTCATAACGGTTGTTGTAATCATGGTAGAACAGATCCATTGCACCGCTCAGCGTGAGCGCTGTTCCCGCTTGTCTGTAAGCATCATACATTGTCTGCAGCGATTGTACCGACGTTTTGCCCGCCAGCCTGAACTGTCTGAACAGTTCATAGGAATTGCTGCCCTGCTTCAGATAATAGTCCGCCAGCTGAACCGGATCATAGCCCCCGTCCAGAAGATATTTCAGGATATGCTCCCGCTGGGATTGGGTAAGCCCTGGAGAGAGAGCCGCAATCGCTGCCGGGAGTTCTGCACCGAACTGTTCACGCAACAGCGCGGCCTGTGCTGAAGCCTGATACCCGCTGGTGGCGAATTGAGCGAGTACCTCGCTTAACGTGACACCTGCCGACACCCATAAATCATTCACGATGATGGCAATTTCCTGCACCTCATAGCGCTTGGCCATTAAGGCGCTAATGATCACGGAGGCACCATCTCCGGCCGATTTAACCGCTTCGGCCACTTCCCGTGCAGATACCTTCGCGTTCAGCAGCTCTGTCGCCGCATCCTGCTGCGAATATTCCCGGCGCAGCAGAGAATACGTATACGCCGCCGGGAAGCCAGCGCCCATGAAGGCCCGCAGCATTTCTGCCGCGCCAGCAAAGCTGTATTGCTCTGCAATTGCCTTGCTCACATCCGCCGCCGAATATCCCGCTTGGGACAGCCAAGTCGCACTGGTAACGGCATCGCCCGAGTACAGCTCCTTGATGACCGCTGCCGATTCCGTTGCCGGTTGCTTGCCTTCGGCCATGGCGGACACGGCCTGTGCATGGCTCAGACCATATGCACTCTGGACAGCTCCGGCAATCCCGAGGCTGTCATAACCTGTCAACCGGAGTAACTGTACGGTATTGCCGCTTGTTTCATTC
The DNA here is from genome assembly GCF_038000365.1 of Paenibacillus sp. FSL R7-0333. Classification (NCBI taxonomy): domain Bacteria; kingdom Bacillati; phylum Bacillota; class Bacilli; order Caryophanales; family Paenibacillaceae; genus Paenibacillus; species Paenibacillus sp. FSL R7-0333. The sequence continues at coordinate 937,582 of NZ_JBBOBZ010000001.1, read as the reverse complement.
CAGTTATCCTTTAGGACCTTCGCCGCTTCTGTAACGGATACATTGTAGCGCTTCAGATATCCCAGGATGCCTTTGCTGGACAGACCGAATCTCTGAAGGACCGGACCGATCTCACTGGCCGAATACCCTGCCGAGAGAAGCTCTCCTGTAATCAATCCATCATACGCAGCCGTAGCCGGCTTAAGGGAATTGTAGGCATCATAGACCGAAGACGCATCCGCGTTCATTGCATACAGGATCGGCGTCAGTTCTGAGCGGATCATCCCATACTCGATCAGAACCGCACGGTACAGATTCGCTGCCTTGAAGCCGCCGTCCCGCAGAAGCTCCGCTGTCTCCAGCGCCGTCTTGCCGTATTGCTTGTGAAGTATTTGAGCCGGGTAGGCTGCATCGTTCTTATAGGCATAGCTGGAGACGAACCCGAGCAGGGTCGCCACATTAGCCACCGGCAATTCGTCAAAGACAGCCAGGAACGTCTGATTGACCGCTTTCACCCGGTTCACACCGGTGTAAGCTACCGATACCGTGGAGGCTGAACCAATTACCCGGCCGCTGTTGTTCCAGCTCAAGAGGATCTGCGCCGGATCTGCGCCGAGTGCCGCAGTTACAGAGCTCTGCCACTGTCCGTCGATCTTGACGGAGAAGGACCCGCTTGAAATCACGCTGGCCAGCGGCTTGTCAAACGTGAGGATAACCTGGGTCCCATTCTCCGAAGAGGTCGCATCCAGCAGGTGGGGAGGCGTGCTTACATTATTCACCGTCAGCTCCGCACCGAGATCATACCCCGCTGCATCCAGCCGCAGCTTGAATTCCTTATTGTAAGCCAGGCTCGCTGCCACCTTGTACGTCTGTCCGAAGTCTGCCGTGGATACCGGACCCAGTGTTACCGGGTTGTTGCCGGTATCCTGCAAGCTGAACTGTACACCCTGAACCGGAGTACTGAAGCTTACCGTGAAGCCATTCTCATTCACACCTGTGAGACTTGAAGTGACACGATAAGCCACATACACCTTAACCGCTGCCCCAAAGTCATACCCTGTTTTCTTCAGGCTTAGCGAATACGTACTGCCCTCTGCAAGTTGAGCCTGAATGGTGTAGGTACCGGCATCTGTTCCCGCAGCGATATCCACCACCTTGATCTGATCGCCTGCCGCCGTAAGAAGCTCCACATCCTCAGGCTGCACATCAATTCCCTTGCGGCCCAGCAGCACACTTATTCCGCCGGCATCCGTACGGGTGACCTGGCTCGTAACCGCAACTGGCAGCACCACTTCGAGCGGCCCTTCTACCGGGTGGGACGGATCTTGCACCATCAGCGTATACGTTTGACCGGCGGCTATAGGCACACGCACCAGATAGATTTTGCCCGCATCGGCTGTACCCGGATTAGCATCATAGAATGAGCTTGCGGTGAGGGTTACACTCTGCCCGCCGGGTCCACTGAGGTGCACGGAGGACAGATTCAGGTCAGGCACGGCCTTGCTCAGATGCAGACTGAAGCCGGAGGTATTAATGCTGCTCGCCGTCAATAGCAGCATCGGAAGGACATCCAGATGAACCGACGGTCCAAAATCATACCCCTGAGCTGTCAGCTCCAGCCGGTACGCCGCCCCTTCCGTCAGCTTCGCCGCCGCTTGATACGTCAGCCCGCCGTCAGCAGTTACCAGCGAATCCAGCGCTACGGCTTCTCCGTTACTGTCCTTCAATATCATGTGGCTGACTTTCAAATTAGGGACTGCGGCTTGCAGCCGCAGGGTGAACCCGTTCTTGGACAGCGCCTCGATAGACTTGGCGACAGGCTGCAGCACCGTTAACGGCAGGACCGCGTCGAAATCATAACCGGCTGCCACTATATTCAGACTATAGGCGTCCCCGTATTGCAGTGCCGCTTGTACGGCGTAGGTCGCACCTCCATCTGAGGTGGTTGCCGCAGACACAACGCTCTGATTGCCCTCCGCATCCTTCAAGATGAAGCTGGCTGCGCTAAGTCCCGGAATAGCCGGGTCCAGCTTCACCGTCAGCCCGTCATTCTGAATTTTGTCATAGCTGAGTGCAACTTGTACCGGCACCTTCACCGCAAGTGCTGCCCCAAAGTCATAGCCTGTCCCGGCCACAGTCAGCGTATAGACCGCTCCATCTGCAAGATTAGCAGACAATACATAACCGGCCCCCCCGTTCAGCTCCTTGACAGCTGTAACCGGAGTGGACTGCCCGGCAGCATTAACCAGCTTGAAGCTGCCAGCCTTAAGCCCGCCAACAGCCGGGTTCAGGAGAACACTCACGCCTTGTCCGTTAACAGGACCAACCTCACTTGCAATCACACTCGGCAGCATAGCAGACAAGACCTCCCCGAAGTCATGACCCGTCTGTTGCAGCGCAATCGTATAGGTCTGGCCTCCGGCAAATGCTGCCTTCAGGCGGTAAGTCAAGCCATGGTCGTCCGTCACCGCAGAGGACACAGGCAACACTTGCCCTGCGCTATCCTTCACCGTGAAATCAGCGGCACTCATTCCAAAGACACCGGGATTCAGTCCGACCTCCATGTAGTCCGCTCCTATTCTCAACACTGCCGCGCTTATCATAGCCGGAACGTCAATGAAGATTGGGGTGCCGAAGTCATACCCGTGCTTGACAATACGCAGCGAGTAACGCTCTGTTCCCCAGAAGCTCGCTTCTACCTTATAAGTGAATCCCCCGTCCGCTGTCGAGATTTTCATAGGATGGTAGACTGTAGCGTTGTATCCTTGCTTGATGTTGAAATCACCCGGCAGCAGGCTTGGCATCGCCTGATCGAAGCGTACAGTGAACGCCTGATTGTTCCCGGTCTCCATCCCCTCGAACGCAGCCGCTACAGCCTGGATGGACAACGGCAGCTCCGTACCCAGGTCGTATCCCGCCACATGCAGGCCCAGCTTATACTGCACACCTGCCTTCAGATACACACTAATCTCATAAGATCGGCCCGCATCCCGGGTAAGAATCGAACGGAGGTTAACCGTTTCGCCCTTGTCATCCGTAAGGCTGAGATTCCCGGGGTCCAGACTGAGCGGTGAGGACAGGCTCAGCTTGAAGCCGGTCACAGACAACTGATCCACCGTGGCCGAAGCCGCATTCAAGGTGAACGGGTCAATGCTGTCAAAAACATACGGCGTCTTCGCAGCAATCTTCACCGTGTACGTCTTGCCGCCGGTCAGCGGAACAAGCACATTGTAGCTGCCTGGAGCAGTGGAAGCCTGGAGGGATTGTACCGCAGCGATATTTCCCTCTTTATCAGTGACCGTAATATCCGCAGCGCTTAGACCAGACACCTCCGTGCTCAATACGAGTTTGAAGCCGCTCCGCGACTGGCTGTGAATGATTGCATACACCCCTACTTGGAAGCCCACCGTAAGCGGAGCCCCGAACAGATAGCCGGGATACTTGGCTTGCAGTGTATACGTCTCGAAGGCGTCGAATTTCCCTTCAATATTGTACATCGCACTTGCCGGACCTTGAGAAGTCACCGTAATCGCGATCTTGCGGCCTTTGCTGTCATACAACGCGAAATGCTCTTCGGTCATATCCGGCAGATTCGGAGAGACGGACACCACAATCTTGTTCAGCACAGTGCCCACCAGCCGGAGAGCAGCCGATGCCGAGATATCGAAGGAGACCGGAGACGCCAGCCGGAAATCATCTCTCGCCAGATCCAGGGTGTACCCCTTGCCCGCTGCCACCGCATTCAGCGTCACCTGGTAGCTTAGCCCCTGATCCGTTGTCTTGAGTGAATACTCATTCACAGGGACTGGATTCCCGCTCGGATCACGGAGGATCACTTGCTGCGGGGTCAAACCGGTTACCTTGGAGCTGAATTGAAGCTTGAACCCCAGTACCGTTATATTGCTGAGTGCAGCCGTAATGATTTTCGATATTGGAAAAGCTACGGGTTCATTCACCTGATAAGTTACATCCGGCTTGTACTGTACCGTATACGTTTGCCCTCCGGCAAAGGTACCGGCAAGGGTGTAGTGAGCGCCTGCATCCGCAGTTGCCGCTGAAGTCAGTGCAATGCTGTCACCAGCGGCATTTCGGATTACAAAATGCCGCTGGGCCAGCCCCGGAACCGGCGCATCCAGCTGCACCTTCACACTTGCTGTTGTCGCCTCCATAACTGTCAGCGTTGGCGGCAGCCGGAAGGAGACTGGATTCATTGAGAATTCATCCTTGTCCAGTTTGAGCGTATAGGCCATACCCGGATTCAACTGATTGCCCGGCACTCGAAGCTGGTAGCTCGCCCCGCCGTCTGCCGACTCGAACAGATTCGGATAATAGAGCGTGCCGGATTCATCCGTTAACGACAGCCCCAGATAATTCTCAATCTCCGGGAACGCGGGAGCGAACTTCAAGGTGAACTGCCCATCCTTCGTTACATCCGCTATGCTGGCGGCAATCCACTTATTCACATGGAACGTGACCGGCGAGTCGAAGAGGATATACCCTTTCTTCAGCACGATCGTGTAGTCCGCATTCTCCGCAAGCGTTACCCGCACATGATAGGTCCCGCCATTATCACTCGTGGTTAACGTAACTCCGTTCAGCTTGTTATTCTGCGCATCTGTGATCATAAGGTCGCCAGGCAGGAGCCCCATTACCGGGTTGGCAAAAGAAAGCTCGAAGCCCGCACTCGTGATCTTCGATACACTGGTTGTCCCTGCGTCTGTGGTCGCTGCAACCTTGAAATTCACCCCTGCTTCTGGTAGATGCCCGGTCAGCTTCAGAGTATAGCTGCCTCCCGCCAGGTGGGCCGACAGCCGGTAGCTTGCGCCCTGGTCCGCCGTTGTTGCTGAGGATATCACTACGGGATCTCCTGTATCGTTGTTCAACAATACGAAATTCCCGGCATCCAGCCCATCCACAGCATAATCAAGCTTCGCAACCAGCCCATTGTTCTCAATCTCATCGACAGAGACTGTAGCAATTAGCGGAACTAAGAAGGTGACCACGTTCGGGTCCACCTCTGCATCCAGCGCGAGACTATAGTAGCCCGGAGTCAAGGCCGCCGAGAACTGGTAGCTTCTGCCTTCCGGATCATTCATGACCGCCTTCTTGATGGGAATCTCCGGGCCTCCAAAAGCCTTGGTTAGCTTAAAGCCGTATTGCGTATTAATCTTCATCGCAGGTGCCATCACAAGCGTGAAGCCGCTGTACGTCGGATCTACTACAGTGTTCTGGGCATACACATAAATCTTCTTCGGCGCGCCGAAGTCATACCCGTCCGCCTGAACCGATACGTAATAACTCTGACCGCCCTCTCCGTCAAAAGCCACTACATAGATCCGCTGCTGGTTATCCCAAGTGACGCCTGTAACCGCAACCTCATAGCCTGCCAGATCCGTGGCCCTGAAATGTTCAGCCGTCAAATCCGGCACGCGCGGATTCAGTCCGGCCATGAATTGGGTCGGCTTCCGCCCCGCGCCCCACACATTCAGAGTCGCGTTCACCAGTGTGGCCGGCTTCCCGAAGCTGTAGCCCGGAGCCGTAATGCCAAGTACAAACGGGCCTCCGGCATTAATCTGCGTGGTAAGCAGCTTGTAGGTACGGCCTCCGTCACTGGAGCCCGCCGAGTCCAATACAACCGCCCCGCCACTGCTAGTCGTAAGCTCAAAGGCTGAGACAGTCAACCCCGGCACCGCCCGCCCGAAGTGAACCGTAAGGCCGCTATAAGCACCGGGGTACCCGTCGAAGGTCGTATACTTACTGATCTCCACGGTCTCAGGAACAACTAGGGTCCCTTGTATGAACCGTCCTTCATAGAGATTGACATGGTAAGCATAACTTCCTGCTGCGGGCAAATCCGCAGCTATCACTGCAGATTTCCTGTCCAGACCAAGCTGGACTTCATCCACGGCTACGGCCCCGCCGCCCGGAGCCTGCAGAGTCATATCGCCTGCCGAGAAGTCTGGCGTACCTTGCGCAAACTGCAGCTCAAATCCGCTATGCGTCACCCAGCCTGCCGAAGAGGGAACTTCCTCTGCCTGGACCGCCAGAGCCGCCGGTTCCGTGAACTCATACCCGTCCATATCAAGCGAAAGGGTATACGAATCCTTCGGGGCCAGGCTGGCCCACACTTCATATTGCTGGCCGGGAACCACTGTACTGAGCATATCGATACTGACCTGCCCGCCCGCCGCGTTCTCCAGCACCAGGCTCAGAGAATCTATCTCCGGCACTGTCTTATCCATAGACAGGATAAAGCCGTAAGTACGCACGGTGCCAATCGAAGGTTCAACCTTCACCTTGCCTACGGCTGGTACAGTCACTTCAAGCGCTGTCCCGAAGCTATAGCCGCTCCGTTCCATACTAAGCGTGTAGGTGCTGCCCGGGACAAGTCCTGTAGTAATCGTGTATACACCGCCATCCTCTGCGGAGGCCGCTCCGTCCACCGGAATGCTGCTGTCATCCCCCGCTGTCAAAGCGAAATGAGCTGGGGTTAATCCCGCAACCGGTGGATTCAAGGATACCCGGAAGCCCGTCTCCGTGATGCCGTAGACCTCAGCAGATACTGAGATCACTACCGGGTCCGTAACCGGAACGAATACGGACACAACCCCGCCGAAGTGGTAGCCCGCCTTCGTCACGCTTAACAAGTAGGTAGCCCCTTCCTGCAAGGCAGCTGTCAGCTGGTAAGAGCTTCCGCCGTTATGGGCAGCAGCCTCTTGAATAGCGACAGCTTCGCCCGTCCCGCTGCGCTTCAGGGTGAAGCCAGACAGCGGCAAATCGGCTACCGGCTGATCGAACTGGACCTCCAAGCCCGCTACACTGATATTCTGCACCGCCGTGGCCACCCGAATATCCTCCGGTGTAGTCACCGGAATAACTAAGGTTACCGGGGCCCCGAAGGCATACCCTGCCTTAGAGAGTGTAATGGAGTAGGTCTCCCCCTCTTTTAAGACTGCGGCAACCCGGTAAGAGCTTCCCCCGTTCAGTGAGCCAATGAAGGATATCTCTATGGCCTGTCCCGCTGCATCCTTCAGCGAGAGCTCTGCTGCTGTCAGGTTCGCAACAGGCTTGCTGAAGCTGAGCATGAAGCCGCTCGGAGTACCGAGCGCAGCAGTAACTGCCACCTCAAGCGGCTGCTCTGCAGGCGGCAGGGTTGGCTGAGGTGTTGGGGATGGAGTAGATGTTGGAGATGGCGGGGTCGTCGGGTTGCTTCCGCCACCGCCACCACCACTTCCTCCGCCAGTTCCACCCGCTCCACCTGCTCCGGCAGGAGGCGTGCTTGCAGCCGGAGCAGTAACCGTATACTCTCCGCGTGTCGTAGTTTCCACGCTGCCGGGGGAACGTTCAAACACTACTTTTGGAGCATCTACCAGTGCCTTCACGATTTCTCCCGCGCCTGATACACTTGCTGTGCCATGCAGCTCCAGATCACTTACCTTCACGCCTTCGTTCAGCGTAATGGACGAAGCGCTGACTCCCCCTGCAACGCTTAAGCGGCCTATGGTCCCCGAGGTGACCACAACCTTGACGTTGCTCTTAATCTCCACCGAGCTGAACTCCCCGCTCAGGGTGACTTCTCCCGACCCTGAAATGACAACTCCCTCAATACCGCCGGAAGCTGTCCCGCTCTGCTCTGACTCAAGCTTGGCATCGGACTGGACATTCAACTGCCTGATGATCGATGTCCCGCCGACCACAACCCGTACCAGACCGTCCGCCCGATCCACGGTTACAACACCGAGCTGCGAATGATTGATATGTACACTATGGGCACCGCCGCCTTGAATATCTGTGCTGCCCTGTACCGTCACCTGTTCAAGGTAGATCTCTCCGTCTCCAACCTTGGAGCCGATGAGCAGATTTCCTTGAACCTGAACGTTGCGCAGCGTTATGCCCGGCGCATTCAGGGTAAGATCACCGGCAACGGTGAACGAGCCTGTAGCAGGACCATAAGTGCCGCCCGTCTCCAGAGTCTTCGCTGGAGGAATGATCCCTCCCTCTGCATGGCTGCCGGACTGCTGCTTCAGACGATCCAGCAGCACAACGGCTTCGGCCCGTGTAAGCTGCCGTGAAGCTGCAATCGTTCCATCCGGGAAACCCTTCATGTAACCGGCACTTAGCACAGCACCCAGCGCATCACGGCCATAGCCCGGAATACTGCCGGCATCCTTGAATACCTTCAGCGGATCTTCGCCGTCCTTCATCAGCACAGGCGTAAGCTTGGCGAGCATTACGGCCGCCTCCACCCGTGACAACGGCTTGTCCGGCTGGAAAGTCCCGTCAGGAAATCCCGTCACATATCCGGCCTGGACCGCTGCCTGCACCTGTGAGACGAACCAGGCCGCAGAGGGAACATCCTTGAAACTGATCTTTCCCGTTCCCTGGTAAGCAAACAAGCGGTTCACCAACGCCACAAACTCTATACGTGAGATAGTCTGATCAGGCCGGAAGCTTCCATCCTGGAAGCCTTTGATATACCCGCCTCCTATCCATTCGCTTAGTTGCGGCTCCGCCCAATGACCGTTAATATCGCTCGCAGCAGAGGCTGTCCCGTTCACAGCCGCAGCCTCTGCCTGGCCTGTCTGCCAAAGTCCGGGACTCCACAGCCCCGCAATTAGACTGACAATCAACAGCCAATGGAGCAAGAGCCTTATTCTCTGTTTTGCCCGGTGGTTCTTCACGCCAATTCCCCCTTCATCACAGCACCTTTGTTTTTCGACAATCTATGAGATTTTTCTCATAGACAGAATCATATCTTGTATATTTGAGTCTACAGGAAGGGAATAAAAGAATAATGAAAGCTTTGGAGAGCAAACACAGAAAAACCGCGAAGCAGCAAGGCTTCGCGGTTTTTTATTTAATGAGATAAATATTTCGGGGCGGTTTGTATTTATTTGAAATTCAGTTCAACTCACTAAATCTTTCGAGCATAGTGGCAACCTCTGCTCTGGTTGCCAGACCCGAAGGATTTATAGTCAAATCCGTGTTGCCCTTCATAATGCCCTTAGACACAGCCCAAGTAATGGACTCTTTGGCATAACCTGAAATTTGATTTGCATCTTTGAAGCTCAGGCTTGAAGTTTTAGCTTGAAGGTCAACACCTTTAACCTTTGCGTATCTATGCAGCATAACAGCAATTTGCTCACGGGTGATGGCATCATTGGGAGCAAATTTACCCTTATCATACCCGTTAACAATTTTGCTTTGATTGGCCCAAATAACCGGATCAGAATACCAAAGGCCACTTTGAACATCAGAGAATACATTTGCAAATGTAACATTCGGTTTATTTTCCATACGATAGATTACAGTGGCCAGCATGGCACGGCTCATTTTCCCGGAGGGTGAGAATTCCGTCTCAGAGGTTCCCGTGAATAGTCCCTTGTTGTACACATACCTTACAGAAGGATAGAACCAATCGTCATGTGCTATATCTGTAAAAGGAGTTTTTCTCGCAAAGGTAACAACCACAATGGTGTCACGGCTAACCTCTGGAATGGTGTAAATGTCATGGCCTATAAATTTGTCACCGTTGACAAAGATATATTCGGTCTCAAACCCTTCATCCGGAATCATTCTGATGGTTGCAGAGGTTGTTGCACGAATGGTCTGAGCTTCAAAGCCCTCGGCAATTTTTCCATTTCCGCCTTTAACAGAAGCTTTAACGGAATAGTACAGATCAACTGCGGTGTTATTGACTGTGGTATTGTCGGCCGGAGCAGCCCAACGTTTCGGGCCGACAATTTTGGAGTTCTCGAAATCGGAAACGCCCATGCTAAGCTTCTCTATTGCTTCAGAGATTTCCGAAGCCTGCGCATCCTTTTTATCAAAAACAGCCTCAGCCCCGGCAATCACCTCTCTCAATGTTTGAGCGGATTTTGTTGGATACCAATGATCCGGATAATAGATGGTTTTGGGATTATCCGCAATAGTAACTGAAGCAAGTAAAGCTTTTGCAGCAACAATGTTTTCATATAATAGAGATTTTGAGGCATCCTTTACTCCATCGCCCACAATAATTTGCACATCTTCAACCGGTTCAATATACCGGTGTGTCGCATCTTTGTTGGTTAGAATGAAGCTGCTTGAAGAAATACTGAACGTGCCGCTGTTCTTAGCTTGAAATACAGCCGTTCCAATATTTTTCAGTATTGAATCCTCTTTTCCCTTGGCGGTCATATCCAGATAGACATAGTTGATGGCACCATCGGAATATTTCATTGAAATGTCCTTTTCCACATTCACACCGGTATTTTCCAGTACATAAGAATCAAACTGCAGCTTTCCTTGAAAGCCATATACAGGTGCCCTTCCGGCACCCGTATAGGAAAGACTAAGCTTAACAAATATTTTTTCTCCGACTTTAAATGATGATTTCAAGGAACCTGAGCTATCTGTTACTGTGATGTCCACACGATAACTAAGGTCTGCAGCATCATTTGCGCCATAGGCATATGATGGTAGGGCAGCCCCTAGAAGCATGATGCACAAAATGATTTTTAAGTATTTGATCATCTTTTAAGTGCCTCCATTAGTGTGAGCTGCGCATCTACAATATCAACAATGCCGTCACCGTTTGTATCAGCTCTCATCCAATTTTCTACAGAACTAAAACCGTTGTAAACATTGTCTAAAATAGCATTCAATGTTGCCATAACGTCGATTTTATCAATAGCACCACTACCATCGGTGTCTCCACGCAGAAGAACAGGAGATTTCACCGTTGGTTCAAAACCAAGCTTGGCTGTTAATTGCTCGCCTGTGACAAGCTCCTTTGAAGCACCAATATATGCTTTCTTAAGATTGTCATATAACAAAGTTTGTTTGTTGCCTCCAATCACAACCGTTGCCTTGCCCATGTTCATTTCAGTGTATATGGTGTACAACGAGAACCCTTGTGTCTGACGAACTTCATAACGGTAACCATAATCTTTTACTTTGATTTTGATAACGTCTGACAGTTCTTTATAGACCGTCTTCCCGTCCTGGCCTTCAAAGGCAGAAAGTCTATAACTAACCTTGATGGCAGTTTCGCCTGGAGCCAATGCTTCAATGGTCCCGTCTTGTGAGAGTCTGATGATGTTCTGATTATAAAGAACGTCCCACACAACGTCTTCTGCTTTTAGAACGGTACCGTTAACTGTGCGGAGAGCTTTCACAGAAAGCGCCGTTGTCCCGCCTATGCCAAGCTCGATCGAATCAGGCTGATCCTCGGAGCCTTCCAGGTCAGAGATTAGTTTAATGCTTTCATACTCTGATAAAACACGATTCACAAGATACACTGGAACAGCCGTTTCGTTACCGGCATCATCAACCGCTTTAAGCATCAGGGTTTGGTTCGGGTCCTCACTCGAGGCCTTACGATTGACAACGAAGGTTCCGTCCGGACTGATAACAATTCCGTCTGAAGTGCCGTCTAACGTTAATGTTGCGGATGGATCTGTTAGACCACGGAAGCTGTAGCTTGAGTCTGCGCCAACAAAAACAACTTGATTGCTGACAGTGTTATCAACGTTTTCCTTATCAAGGCTGGTTTGAACATCTTCATCAAGGAGTAACGCAGGTGCTTTTGTATCAACAGTAAATCCAATAGCCCCTGATGACCTGCTGCCTTGGAGGGTGTCACGGTTTTCAGCAACCGCTATAAAGTCAACCAGCTGCTGGCCGTCTTCAAGACTTTCTTCAAATGACCAGACCTTCTTAAATTCTTGAGGCGTGTTTTTATCTTCGGTGTTAAGATTTAAGGTCATTTTAACAGGTCTGTCGAAGGTGTACGTCGCCTTAAATTGGTCAGTGTTTAAGTAATAGAGATCTTTCGACCGGTCAACGTTTGTTTCAATGCTTACAAGCTGAGGTTTAGCCGTTGAAGGCATAACAAAGCTTGGCGATGACGCAACTTCGGTTGAACGATAATATTCCGCCTGTTTCAGGGGAGACTCCACAATTCTAGCAGCCTGCACTTTAACAAAATAAGTCTTGCCTTCCTCTAATAGAGGTCGGTTGGTTTGGTTTTCCAATGGTTTTAGAATGATGTCACTGCCCACTTTAAATTGACCAAAGGAATTCTCGACCTGGGCCCCATCCTCGTCTTGGATCGCCACGAGATAATGTGTTGCAGTTTCGTCGCTTCCCGTTATATTTACCTTCACATAGCCGTCACCGCTGTAGACCGCAGAAACGGATTTCGGGTTTCGAGGGAGCAATGGATTTGTGAAAGTGAATGTTGAAGAAGTGATTTTCTTGCTCATTCCGCCTTGATGGTTAACAAGCATTGCCACCACATGATATTTCCCTTCAGGGAAGGACTCAGGAAGCGTGAACACATGAGAACCTGATTCAATTTCATCTAACTCCAGGTTGCCAATACTAATTAATGATGAAGTATCTTGAATATTTGCGGATTCGATGGTTTTCATGACGGACGGGTCTTTCGTAACATAGACATTAAGTGCACCCGAATATTTGCTTTGCTTGTCCATAGTCCAGGAAACGTTAATATCACGGCTTGTATTATTGCTAGTAGAAGCACTAATCCCTGTAAGCTCTGGCATATAGTCAACACTGTTTACTGCAAAGTTGTCTATATAAACATCAGGTGTTGCAACTGAAATGGACCAGTTCCCCGCAACAATCAGAGAGGGATCAGTGACTGAAATGTATAAATAGTTAGTGCCATCTAAAGATTGAACAAGATAGTTACCGTTGCCCTTGTTATCGTCTTCAACCATTGTCAATTTTTTTCCATCTGGATTGGTGACAATGATTTCTGATGCAGAAGGCTTGATTAAACCGCGAAGTGGAACTTCAAAGAGAAGTGCATCCTTTGTTGTCGGGTTAATCTCTTTTGTAACCCCATTCCCGGCCCTTGTCTTAGCGATGGCCTCCGTACTCAGTCTTCTCATATTCGTTCCATAGATCATGGTGGTTGGCACAAGGTTGCCGCTCTCGTCCAGCGCTTCCGAGTGGACATAGTGAACGGCATCTCCTCTTGAGGAGAGGTCGATGGACCCGCCAAAGCTTAGGTCACCGTTCCAATAATAGATAAAGCCAAGCTTCACCCCAATGACCTTAAAGTTTGCACCCACAAAGTCAGATGAGACTGCTGCCTCAACTCCTGCGATCTCCTTGCCCCCAAGCAGCGGGATGGAGTCTGGAATGAACAGCCCTGCGTAAACATAACCATAAAAATAATCTTCCGTAATTTTAATCGTTATACCGCCACGAATGGCTCCGGCATGAATACTGATGCTGCCGAAGGCATTAAGCTGAAACGGCGAGATCCATTGAACATTCATTCCCGCTTGAATATTAAGAAGCCTTCCCTCTTCGTCTTTCTCCAAGTGGCCGCTGCCTTCTATGGCAAGACCGGATAGTTTAGCATCCAGCTTAAAGTCACCTACAATAATGGCATTAATTAAAAGCCTTGTTTGAAGGTGGATGGTGAGGGGTGGAAGTTCGCCTGCCGGGTCTCCGGCAACGGTGTCTGCAAGGTTCGAAATTCCTCCGCCAAGGCCTGTGATAAATACATAAGGTGCAACCACAGGAACCTTCATTGTAGTTGGCGCTAAAAAGAAGGTGAGCTTATCAAGCATCATCTTGGGAACTTCGTTAATAGGAACCTTCTTCAGTGCCAGTGACCCTTCTACTTCCAGCATGGTAACTGAAACACCGGCATCAATGCTATAAATATCATCAATGGTATTAATGGTTATATCCGCCTTAACACCGGCTTCGTTTCCTACTAACGGGCCTAATATATCTTTGGGCAGGGCTACAGACAGTGTTGTGTTAATGCCAACAAAACCAATTTTGCTGTCTTTACTGCCATAGAGAACATCTTGAACGTTCGCTGTTAGCGAGCCTTTATAATCATAATGCTCCTCACCCTTAGATGGATCAGCAGCTTTTAACGGCATTGAAATTCTACCGCCGAAGCTGATTCCGAAATCATCATCGTCCTGGGTCATCACACCATATTTAATATTGATCAAGAACCCTGCAATATTTTGCATCATAGAACCGGCATCTCCGAGCTGAAGTTCAAATGCTTGAGCAGTCTTCTCGGCAACAGCCTCCCGATCCAGGGTATATTTAGTTCCATTGCTCACTTCGAAATGCCACTTATTATGCCAAATATTAATCGAGTTGATCACTTTGACGGTGCCATCGCCTTCTAGCTTTGCACCCTTGTTGTCAACGGTCATCTTAAGAGCTTCGTTGCTGTCATAGGTCAGGATGCTGTTGATGGTAATATCGCCATCGGCTCTGCTGGCAGAGTAATATTTTTCTTTACCCGTATCCATAAGCCTGATTTTTCCGCGAAGGGTCAACAGAATTTCTGTTTTATTTTCTTCAAATGCTATTTCTTTGTGAAGAATGCCATCTTTTTTCACGCCGCCGGATATAAATTTCTTCATTACATCTTCGTTTGTAAAACTAATATAATCATATAACTGTCTGTTGTTTGCAGCGTCTGTGAATCGGACTAGCGAAACAATACCGTAGCTTGCACTTTTATCCGCTATTTTATTGGTGACGTCCACTTTAGTTGTGGCTTGGATTTTTGTACCGAAGGCATCGATCAGCTGTTGATTCGTAAATCTAAATTCAATGTCATACTTTCCAACCGCCAACGTCTGATTCGTTGAGAAGGCAAGCGTTTGACCTTCCTCAACAAAACTTATTTTTCTTTTGTCAATCAGAACAGCCTCAGCGCTGGATGATGGAACAAGGTACAGACTCCATCCGTCACTTCCCGAAAGGGCCTCCATCAGAACCTTCATATCGCCAGAAACGGTGATATTTTTGTCGCCTTCATAATAAACTGCCGCCGGGAAAACATGCTTCATTGAAACTTCCGGGAGCTTTCCTTCAACTGCTGGAATCAAAATGTTTGTGTTTGCACTATAGTCAACCACTTTATTGGTGTTAGCATCAATTATTTCTGTTGCGTTTAAAGAAACGACCAGACGTTTTGATGTGATCATAGACTGTGTCTCTGCAATAATGTCAACATCCGGAATATCAAACACCGTTCCAATGTTAAGACCGCCCGAAATCTTCACCGTGTATTCCCGTGTATTCGTGGCTGCAAACACAAGTCCCTCTTCGAGGCTAAGCTTCACAATGGGTTCTATAAGTTCTTTTGCTCCTGAGACACTATTGTCAATGACTACATTTGCTTTAAAAACACCATTGTTTTCATAAGCTTTTTTGTCGTTAGTAAGTAATACATCTTCAGTGTGGATCCCTATGGATACATGCTCCTTTTTGGTTTGTTCAGCAAAGTTACCGATACCATAGAGCATTTCAGAAATTCTGACTTGACCCGGCTCAATTGATTTTTCATTCCAATAATAAGCCGTTGCAGTGTCAGGAACTAAATATTTGTTGGAGTAATTCGTAAAGTCAACACTAGGGTTTGGTGTATAATCGTATCTTGTGTTTGCAAGATTAATCCAGTGCCCGACAATCACTTTATCAACGTTTACATCCTTGTTGCCGCTCCAGCCGGACAAGAGGGCATAAGCCGTCTTGTTCGAAGCTGAAAGAGAATCAACATATCTAATTTGCTGCGGAAGGTTGTCACCGCTATATTCGGTTTCAACGATTGTCGGTTGCGACGGATTAACCAACACATAAGGTGCATCAATTTCTGAACCAAGCGCGTTGTCTAAAAGAAGCCGGATCCCCACCGTTCCGGCTGTGGCATTGTTATTTTTCACATCATATGAGATACCAATGTTACCAGTCCTTGAATTGTTAGGGTCTATCGAAATGGACACCTTTTGTGTGATGGTATAGCCCTTAATGTCCCATGCAATGGTTAAAAGCCTGTTTTGCTCTGAAACGACAGGTTCATGAAGCTTGGTATCGATTCCAAACCAGCCATATTCCTGACCGAAAATAAAATCCTTTCCGTCGATACGAACGGTTGTGAAGGATGTTCCATTGCTCCTTGCCGTATCTTCCTTATAAAGAAGCGGAAGGTTGTTGTCAAACGCTTTTTGTGGATGACCGTCAATGGTTTCAATGGAGAAACCACCCGTTTTTGAATTGATTGAATATTTCATAAATTCGTTCGCAATGGAATAATCCGCATTGCTAGCGTCAGCATGAACAGGGAAACTTGCAAAAGTGAAAAGCATGGATAGAATAATAGCTGCAGCTACGCTGCGTTTCATTGTTCTATAGAACGTCATTGCCTATTTCCCTCCTTGATTTGAGACATATACATGAATGTTGAAATAGTCGCGTTTATCCGTTTGGATATATACGGTGTACCAGCCGCTCGTAACATTATCGAGGGTATACACTCCGCTTTTCTCCTGCAGGACCGTTCCTTTTGTCTTCATCTGACCTTGTGTTAAGACACCTTTTTCATAACGTGCATACGAGATCCCGGAAAAGTTTTTCAATGAGATTTCAACCTTGTTTCCAAGAACCGACGCAGCATTGGAACTGTCTGGCATCACGCCGTTCACAAGGGCTATGGTGTCATAAAGACCTACCAGGCGAACGGTTCGGCGAATAGTGGTCTGATTCCCTGCATCATCTCTTACCGTATAGTCGATATAGTACGGGTTCGAGCGGACAAATTCATTTGCCGAGATGTTGTCAGGGTTAAACACCCGTCCGCCTGCTCCATAGCTTATGGTGACCCGGTTCGTCAGGTCCACCTTTTTACCCGCAACCATATCCCATGCTTCGAAGTCTAGAAGCTTGGACTTGTCATAGGCAATGGAGGCATCTTTTTTAGGCGTCATGCCTTCGATGAAGATTAGCTCTTCCCCATTTTTAAGTTTTAGCTCTGGGGGTGTTTTATCGATTAGACCAATGTCGACACCATACGAGGTATAGGTCCCTGTTCTTCCTTCAAGGTTAAAATTGTAAAGTCCATTTTCTCTATAGTTCATTGACTTCTCTTGTTCCCAAGAATCGTTTCCGCCCACAAATTTAGCATCTTTGTCAGTCATTACTGTGACATTCACATTCTGGTTCGTTGCCGGGTTCTTGTCGGTTCCCACAACATATCCTTCTTCTTTTCCAGAGGTGTCAACACCAACAACAATCTTGTTTTGATGATCCTTTTCCACCCATTCGCCGCTTTGGTTCTTTTCGAGATATTTGTATGTCCAGCGGACTTCCTTAACCCTTGGGCCACCCACTTCAATTCCTTCAACCGTTACGAGAATTTTTTGCGTGATGCCTGTTTGGTCCCTAACTTGAAAAACGTGCTCCCCGTTAGTTTTAACGTTGATTACTGCCTCTTTATAGGACAGGGCATCGCCGGACTCGTCCTTCACTTCAGTCAGAAGTGCATGTTCATATCCACGATAAGAAACGGTAAGCTCTGTTAGTTTTCTAAGAATGTCCAGCGGAACGCCGTCACTGTCACGGATTTGGTCAAAGGTTACATTCACGCTCAGCTTATCTTCAGCTAATGTTGCAGTGGCTTTGATTTGCGGCGGTGTGGACACAATATTCGATATGGTAATCACTTCCTGTCCTTCGTTGCCATAGTCGTCAACAAAGAACATGGACACTGTACCATTTTTTCTAAACCGAACAGCTTTTGTGCCGGGGATATGTACGATATCGTTGGCAGTTAGGCTTCCGGTAGGTTCTACACCGGTGACTGTAATCGTTTTGATATCCTTGCTGAACTGGGTCAACTCCACATTCACGCTTTGTGCAGTAATGGTGGTTGGTGGCGTGCTGTACGTTTTTGCAATTGCAGTTGGCACTATTTTGTTAATGTTTGAGACGGTGATCGGAGTCGTCCAACGGTTTCCAGCGTAGTCATAGGCTGTCACATTATAAATTCCTGAGCTGTCCAGTTCAACGACATATTCATTCTCAAGCGGCTCCCCTTTGAAGGGATAGACCACATCGCCCTTCTTCACCTCTGCAAAAGCGATTTCACCTGAATCATCCGTTAAAGTGATCGTTGCAAAGATATTTTGGTTCGTCTTGGCCGTATTGGATAACACATAGGATGTTCGGCCAATGGTGTTGTCAAACTGGTTATAGCTAACCGTATGAGAACCTGTGTTGCCCGATTGATCCCTAAACTCAAAGGTGAATGTGTTATTATCCTCAGTTAGAGTCCTTGAGAAGGCTGCGTTGTTGTTTGTCATCGAAAGAGTTTTTCCGCCTCCGGTAAACTTGAGCGTTGCCATAACCCTTCTATAGGCTTTTCCTTCTGTGATTGGAACCCAGTTCCCAAGATAGTTCTCATAGCTGTATTCCACCGTGTAGTGCTTGTCTTGCGTAATTGGCGTTTTATCAATATTCGAGACTGTGACCGGCAGTACCGTTGCTATTCCGGCTTTGTTTGTCACTTTGAAATATACCGTTGCATTCTGCTCGAAGGTTTCGGTATGCGAAACAACAGAGTCAATGGGGCTGAAGCTTATGCCGTCATACGAACGTTCAAGTTTTAATATCCCGCTTTCCGGGTCATAGACAGAAAGTGTTGCGGTAACATTTTGGTTGGTTGACTCTGTGCTTGAATAGTCCACCTTGGCAACAGGTGCAGTTTCGTCAACCACAGTAATGGCAACATATTCAGCTTCCATCCGGTCAGCTTCCATACCTTCTGCCGTGTATGACTCGAAATAAGCTGATTTTGTTGTTTTTCCGTCTCTTAGCGCTTCGAATACCAGCTTTGAATAAGCTGTTCTTCCTTCTTCTTCTGTAAATGAAGGGTCCGGAACACTTAGCTCTGTATTGAGTTCTAATCCGGATAACACTGCATTTTCAACAAAGAAATATTGTCCGGAATACTTTGGATCCGGAACGACAATATAATACAGCTTGTCGCCCTGGTTATAGGATATAAACCCGCCGTTTTGGAGCGTTTGACCATTTTTCTCTACATGACCTGAAATATCAAATCCTGTAACGAAATTAACATCAGGTGTGAATTCTAGAACGCTATCCCTTCCAACCTCGTCCTGAATATAGAGGCTGATTGTATTATTGTTTTGAATAACAACCTCGTAGTCCATTACATAGTTTGCGGATGTTGTTAGAAGTCCTGTATACAGAAGGTTCGACCTTGCCATTTCACCCACAACATCACCCTCTACAGGTGCGTTAGGCATCACGGTGACTGGAACGTTAAAATAAACGCTAACCGTTGCGGTGGTTTTTGTTGTTGCAGGGTTTGCGCTGACACTTACAATGGATGCCTCCGCGTCAACCAGGTCCAGTTTTGAGTCAAAGAACACTTTTTCAGTTACATTTCCTGCTGTGTCGACGGCTTTGACCCCAATGGCATAGCTTCCACTAAGCCCCTTCAAGTCAATGGTGTAGGTTTTCTGTTTATTGCCTTCGCCATTAATGATTACCGGACTACTCTGCATTTCCACGGAATGGCTTGATTGAAACAACGCATAGTCCGTTTCGGTTAGAATATGGTTGTCTGCCGGGTCTTGAATAAGCGCGAATGTAACGGTTGTATCGTTCTTGTCTGAGACATCAACTGTAACCACACCATCTTGTCTTGCTCCTTTGGTCACGTTGTTACTTGAAGCAAGCGCAGATGGAGCTGCCCGGTCAATGTTAGATACGGAAATAGGAACTAGAACACGATTCCCAAGCTCATCAGACAGGATCAGTTTTGTTGTGATGTTTTCGCTTACCGTTACTGTGAATGCACCGTCTGTATATGGAGAAACTGTGATTTTGTCTGCATCCTCTGGTGCAACTGTCAGTTTGCTAATCCCTGTGCCAGCATCACTTGCGATGATTGTTGCTGTCACGGATGCGTTTGTTGGCTGAATGGTGCTATAGTCCGGCAATTCAAAGGTTGGTGCCTGGCTATCATAAAGAATGGTGAGCGGTCTTGCTTCTGTTAAAAATTCAGGTTTGTCGTCAGCAGGAGCATTGATGAGTCCAAACTGGAAGTAGATGGTGTTGACACCTTCTTGAAGCGGAACCGGTGTGTCGAGTGTAAAGGCATAATTCCCACCGGAATTGTTGCTCGCTGTAAACTCAGGAACTAAAGCGCTGTTATCTGTTGGCATGCCGTCCGTTGTTGCATAATATACCGGGTTTTGATATTTCAATGCGCTATCAGAAGTCCATGCTACATGCGGTTCATTCAAGACAGCATAGACACTATAGGTTCCATCCGTTGTTGTACCCATTCCGTTTACAGCCTTTGACTCCGTAAAGTTCAATGTGTCAATGATCACAGCTTCTGACCTCATGCCAAAGTATGGGGAAACCTTTTTGCTTACTCTGCCATGCGGATCTTGTGCCACAACAACAATGCTGTACGCACCTGTTGGAAGTCCTGTCAGGGTCAAGGTCTGATTAACCTGGGCTATATTGTCACTGTCCATTGTCAGAGTCAGCGGATAGTTTGGCATATCTTCCATTCTGATCTCTGAGTCTGGCTTAGATAAATAGTAATATGCACTTGCAATTCCACTGCGATCTGTCACTTTCACGTTAAACTGTTGTGATGATTTGAAATGATCGTGCTGACTTATTGCGGTATATTTAATCTCCGGGGAATAGGCGTCATACGTGTATACTTGTGAAAATTCGGCAGTGTTACCAGACTGTTTATTTTTCACACGATATTCCAGTATATATTTCCCGTCCATCAAAACTTTGGTTCCGGCAAGATTAGTTTTTTCAGCTGCACCAACATCATCGCTTGATCCATACACTCTAAATTTTTGTGTAAAGCTTTTGTCATTGCCAGGATCAGAAATCCACCGGTAACTCGTTTCAAGGTTTGGATTGCTTCCGTCAAAGCTAATGTCAAAATGCGGCTTTGGAAGACTGGAATCCTCCGTAATCAGTGTGTCGGTAACATTTCCATTGAGAATACTCACAGGTTTTTTATAGTATCTTGAGGCTTGCTCGTTTCTAGAATCGTTCCCCAGTGAGTCTACTGTGAAATAATAGAGAGTTCCCTCAAAGTTGTCCCCTTTTGGAATAGATAGAATGGCAGTTGTGCTATCACCTTCTGAGTCTACGAATGCCCATGTGCCTTGAGTTGAAGCAATTTCTGCGGAGGCAGCTTTAATTTGATTGATTGGCGTGTCAGGCGGCGCCGTCATCCCGTTCATAAAGGTATAATAAGTTCTTGACCAGCCGTTATTGCTTTGCTCAAGGTCGTTCATTTCAAAGCTATAGTCATTTCTTTTGCGAAGCTGTGCATCTTGCGGATGTACCGTTTCGGTTACGGTCACTCGCGGAGCCAGATTATCAATTTTGATGTTTTCAATTTCTGCATATCCGGCCTCTCCGCCCAGCGGATTGTCGGCTTTATCCCATCCATACAGCCGAAGCTTAAATTCGCCTTCCACCCGATCAATTGGACTTAGTTTTAGGCTAACGCCATTGATAACCTGCGTGTTAATAGGTGCGGTAACTGTTGCTCTGTTTCCTGTACCGTCAAAGTTTGTTATTCGGGTCATGGCCGGTTCATAGGAATCACCGGTTTTCTTGTATAACTCATAATTAAAATAGTTTTGATTCGACTCGCTGTGGGCGACATTTCCGTCTGGATAGAGTGTTTCGCTGGCAACCATATAAAATTCATGCAGCTTTTTGATGTTGCCTTGAATGGAATCTGCCCCCACCAGGTCATTTCCATTTTTATCGGTCACTCTTACAGTTGGTGTTTTTGTGTCCACTTTGTGAGTCGAGAAATAAAAACTTTGTGATGTCGGTGATTCTGGAGTTGGATTCTCTAAATAATAGGCCTGAGCGCGTCCCTTTTTCATTAGATAGGTAGATACTTTATCAAGCTGAAGCCTTATGCCCTCGCTTTCAACTGCACTAACATCCAGCGGCACTTGTCCGGTGAACTGAAGTTTGCCGTTTGGTTTGCCGTCACTGCCCTGCAGTTTGGTCATGGTAAGGTCGGCAAGCGGTGTTTCCGTACTGTTCCCAATATATAACGAAGGCGTGGCTTGGAAGTTGGTGATCAGCTCCGTTTTAATTTCTTGCGTCATGGCTTTTTTATGAATGGAAACCGCTTCAACTGTGATGTTAACATCTGTCAATTTACGATTCAGATATCGGTTGTCCTGGCTCGGCGAGTAGGTAACGGTCTGATTGATATCGGGGTTACCGAGATTATATATACTACGATAGAACGTATAAGTTACATCTTTATAATAGTAATCCGCTTGCCCTATCTTTGTTGTTAGATAGGTTTTAACTTCGGGATCTCCTGCGCTTGTATGGGCAAAGGTCCCCCCAAGGCTTTCAGCATTGGTAGACTGGGCAAGCAGCGCCACCCTGTAGGTTAGCGAAATCTCTGCTTTGTTCTGTGCAACCATTTGGTCGTGAAGCTTCTTGCGGTCAATATCCAGCTGAAACGTTTTTGTTTTGGTTGGTTCCTGGAATGTTAACCAATCCCTGCCTACAGCGTCGTCCGAAACAGTATAGCTGAATACAGGAGCATCCTCATATTGCATAATGTCATAGTAACCATATTGATCTCTGACTTTTTTGTTCCACTCTGCATGTTCAGAGCCTGACGAATTCGCATCCAGATAGAACTCTCCTCCAAGCTCGTCAACGTAACCTATATCGGTGAATTTTCTTTTGGTTACATCCGAAATGTCATGATACAGTCTGTCCTTGCCTTTTGTCCATGAGTGTATTGGAATGGTCATTACCTTCTCTGGATTGGTATTCCCCTCAAGATAGGGAAGATACAAATCCACAGATTCACCGTACCAGTCATTACTGCCCACCAGCCAAAAAACGAATTCATTCATTCTCCATGGTGGAATATCTTGCATTTTAAAGGTATGTTTTATATCAGACCAAGCGGGAGCTCCGCCAAGATTTGCTGCATGATCAGAGGTTAGTCCAGATTCATAGGTACTCACGCCCATGTGAATCTCATCACCTGTTCCGCCGTCATCGTTTCCTCCTGTTTTCACACCAAACATATAATTGTACTCTGTTGCTACATTCGCATAAACAGGCGTTACTGATGCCAGAAGCGATAGTACCAGCATCAAGCTTAAAATCTTCTTCATAAAATGCCTCCTCCTTATAAGACCACATTCTGGACAACGATCAGCCTTTACAGCTAGTTTTCGTTGATAATAGTTTCTATATATTTTGAGCTAAAGCCAATGGCTTTTAGCTCTTCTTTCATTTCAAGTGTGTGTGCGATTTTTCTGCTAGGGACATATAAAGCCACACCGTTGCGGTTTTTATAGCCTGCTGAATTTCTTACTTCAAATGCAAGCGCTTGGGCTGCAGCTGTGATTTCTGATGATTGGCCCATGATCTCTATAAGATCATATTGATCAAATATCCCATCGTTTTTGCCTAACAGCTCTGAGTGGTTTGCAAGGTCTGTTAGTGAGCGATCAAATTTCGCCTTTTCTATGGCCTTAACCAAGGAATCTGCCTGACAAAGCTTCATCATTGACATGGTTGTTTGCATCTTAGCTTCCATCCCCGAATGAAGGGTAAAGGAATCTAATATTAACCGCCCTATTCTTTCAGTGCTGATGTGCGGGTTTCGCTCTATCGCACCTATCCATGTGGTATAGTACAAGCCTGCTGCGGGGGTTGAATCTTCAGAAGCTATGAGATATTTGCCCTGATCTCTAAGAGCATAGGCAGTTTCAACGGTGCCCATAAGACATGCATCAAAGACGATTAAGTCGAAATACAGATCTGATGAATCGATTGCTTTGGAAAGCTCCGAGACCTTCATCGTTTTTCGTTCGTTTAGCTCGTCTGCACCAAATCCGCCCATTGTTCCGTACCCATGGTCCCATAAAATCAGGATATAACGCTCACTTGGTGCAACGGCTTTGCCCCATACAAGAAAATCCCTTAGTGTTTTAGGGTCTGATGCGGCAGTTTGGATATGACTTTCGTGCTTTTGAAGTTGTCCATGGCTAACCTCAAAGTGTTCTGATGCTCCATCGGCCATATATTTGTTGTGATATTTGAGCGTTCCACCTGTTTGAATCAGGATTTTTGTATTTTGGTTTGGCTGACCACGTAAAATTTCTTCCAAATCATCGGTTAGCCGGCCTTGCTGAGATTCAAGGTCAGAACCCACTGCATATATTAAAATCGTCGCTCCATCCAGATTTTTATCCTGCTCCCAAAGTGACCTTGCCTCGTTTAATTGTTGCGTGGTGAAGACATCTGTTGCACTAAGGGTTTGACCTAGTGTGGCAATTTGGTTTTTGGGTCTTGTGTTTAGAACATAACTGCTTATTTTTGCAAGAGTTCCCCGATTGAATTCGCGTTCTTTGGTAAGGTCTATTCCTAGAACTATGGAGGCGAAAGAAACCGCGGTTTCATAGGTAAAGTCGCCCTTGGTTTCTGAATATCCCAACACCCTTAAAACCATTGAACAATATTGGTTAAGAGAGATGGGCCGGTTACCGCCAAAACGAAACTCATCAATTCCATTAACTACACCCTTGGTATAGGCATACGACACGTAGCGGCTTTCCCACCCGGTATCAGTAAATGGATCTTTGTAGGTGCTTTTCAGAACCTCTTTCTCCTTCCCCCACAGACGCAGCATCATTACAACGGATTCTGCCCGGGTAGGCACCCGCGACAGTTCATATCCTTGCTCCGTTCCACTGAACAATCCTAAGTGGTTAAGCGCTTCTGCATAGCTGGAGTTTTGTGCTGCTGCTGCTGGAGTTGTTGCGAGAAGAAAGATTAAAAAAATGATAAAACCTCGGATTTTTCCCATCAAGTTCCGGCCTTTCAATTTGAAATCCTATCAAGCTATTACTCTATCATGGCGGATTAACCCCTGTGTGAAAGTTAAAGAAATCTTTAAGTTCTCGCTTGCCGCTCGACTTTGGCAGACACCACAAATGTGTCCGTTGCTCACACCATTGATTCTGTGCATCAAACGAAAAATAATGATACTATGTATGATGGGTAAAAGACTTTGCTATAGACTATATCGTTTTTATATGTTGCAACAGGAGAAGATAATATGAGTAACGAACCAAACTTTTGGCTGGATTTACCGAAACCGTTTTTTATATTAGCTCCAATGGAAGACGTCACAGATATTGTATTTCGTCACGTCATTAGTGAAGCTGCAAAACCTGACGTATTTTTCACAGAATTCACAAGTGCAGAAAATTATTGTCACCCTGTTGGAAAAGAAAATGTAGGTGGCCGGTTAATGTTCACAGCTGATGAGCAACCGATTGTCGCTCATATTTGGGGCAATAAACCTGCACTTTTTGAACAGATGAGTATTGATATGAAAAAACTTGGTTTTCGTGGTATCGATATAAACATGGGATGCCCAGCACAAAACGCCGCAGCCAGTGGAAAAGGGGCTGGATTAATACGCCACCCTGAAGTTGCAGCAGAAATTATTCAAGCAGCAAAAGCAGGTGGATTGCCGGTTAGTGTTAAAACAAGATTAGGTTACTCTAAAATTGATGAGTGGCGCGATTGGTTAGGACATATATTGAAACAAGATGTTGCGAATCTTTCCATTCACCTTCGTACAAAAAAAGAGAAGAGTAAAGTAGCTGCACACTGGGAACTAATTCCTGAGATAAAAAAATTACGCGATGAAATCGCTCCAAATACGTTGTTAACTATTAATGGAGATATTCCGGACCGCGCAACAGGATTACAATTAGTAGAACAATACGGTGTTGATGGTATCATGATTGGCCGCGGCATTTTCACTAATCCATTTGCTTTTGAGAAAGACTCTAAAGAACATAACGCGAAGGATTTTCTCAATTTACTTCTTTTACAGTTGGAGCTTCACGATAAATATTCAACAGAAACCCTGCCACGTTCATTTAGACCACTTCTTCGCTATTTCAAAATCTATGTTCGTGGATTTAGAGGCGCAGACGAACTAAAAGACCAATTAATGGAAACCACTTCAACAGACGAAGTGCGTCGTTTAGTAAAACCTCTTTTAGATCAAGAATTAGATTGAAGAATATTAAAGATTGGAGCTATGAAAAAGAGACTTCCCACAAGTTCAATGAACTCATAGGAAGCCTCTTATTTTTGCATCATGTGGTCAAACGGTGTTTCCTTCTCAGGAAACCCTTGATGCATAAGGGTTTGTCACCCTTATTACATCATGCCGCCCATACCGCCCATGCCGCCCATATCTGGCATTCCGCCACCAGCAGCGGCTGGTTCTGGCTTGTCAGCGATAACCGCTTCAGTGGTCAGGAACATAGCCGCTACGGATGCTGCGTTCTGCAGCGCATAACGGGTTACCTTGGCAGGGTCAACGATCCCTGCTTCGAACATGTTTACCCACTCATCGGTTGCAGCGTTGTAGCCGATGCCGATAGCTTCTTTCTTCAGACGGTCCACGATAACGGAACCTTCCTGGCCTGCGTTAGCAGCGATGGTGCGAACTGGTTCTTCCAGCGCGCGCAGCACGAGGTTCACACCAGTTCTTTCGTCGCCTTCAGCTACTACAGCAGCTACAGCAGCATATACGTTCACAAGAGCTGTACCCCCACCGGATACGATACCTTCTTCAACCGCAGCGCGGGTTGCGTTCAGGGCATCTTCGATGCGGAGCTTGCGCTCTTTCAGTTCAGTTTCAGTAGCAGCACCGACTTTGACAACGGCTACGCCGCCAGCCAATTTTGCCAGACGCTCCTGCAGTTTTTCTTTGTCGAACTCGGAAGTGGTTTCTTCCAGCTGGGAACGGATTTGGCTTACGCGTGCATTGATGTCCGCCTTGTCGCCGCTTCCGTCTACGATTGTAGTGTTCTCTTTGGTTACGCGTACTTGACGTGCGTTACCCAGTTGCTCGATAGAAGTGCTCTTGAGATCCAGTCCAAGCTTCTCAGTGATCACTTGGCCGCCTGTCAGAGCAGCGATATCCTGCAGCATAGCTTCACGGCGGTCGCCGAAGCCAGGAGCCTTAACCGCTACTGCATTGAACGTTCCGCGCAGCTTGTTCACGATCAGCATCGCCTGAGCTTCGCCTTCGATGTCTTCAGCGATGATTACCAGCGGACGCGCCTGTTGAACGATCTTCTCCAAGAGTGGAAGAATTTCTTGAGTGCTGCTGATTTTCTTGTCTGTAATCAGGATGTACGGGTTCTCCAGAACGGCTTCCATCTTGTCCGTATCGGTGATCATGTACGGGGAGATGTAACCACGGTCGAACTGCATACCTTCAACCACTTCAAGCTCTGTCAGGAATCCGCGGGATTCTTCAACGGTGATAACGCCGTCCTTGCCCACTTTTTCCATAGCTTCAGCAATCAGTTGGCCCACTTCTTCGTCAGCAGCGGAGATTGCAGCTACTTGTGCGATCGCTTGGGAATCCACAATCGGCTTAGCGATATTCTGCAGTTCAGCGACAGCTGCCTTCACTGCTTTGTCGATCCCTTTACGCATAACCATCGGGTTAGCGCCTGCAGTTACGTTCTTCAGACCTTCGCGGATCATAGCCTGAGCCAGAACCGTTGCAGTTGTAGTACCGTCACCGGCTACATCGTTAGTCTTGGTAGCTACTTCTTTAACGAGCTGTGCGCCCATGTTCTCGAAGGCATCTTCCAGTTCGATTTCCTTGGCGATGGTTACACCGTCATTCGTGATCAGCGGGCTGCCGAATTTCTTCTCCAGCACCACGTTGCGGCCTTTAGGACCCAGTGTAACTTTTACTGCATTTGCCAAAGCGTCAACCCCGCGCAGCATTGCACGGCGAGCATCTTCACTGAACTTAATTTCTTTTGCCATTGTATAGTTAACCTCCTAATATAATTTGTGAATGTATTCTGAATCTGACTTATGAGAGACGCTTAAGACTAGTCAAGAATAGCGTGAATGTCGCTTTCTTTCATAATCAGATATTCTTTACCCTCGTATTTGATTTCAGTTCCGGCATATTTCGAGAAAAGCACACGGTCGCCTTCTTTTACTTCCAGCGCTACACGGACTCCGTCTTTCAAAGCTCCGCTGCCTACAGCGATAATAGTACCTTCTTGCGGCTTCTCTTTGGAAGAGTCCGGAAGCACGATCCCGAAAGAAGTGGTTTCCTGTTGCTCGCTTGGTTCTACCAATACGCGTTCACCTAGTGGTTTAATCATGTAAAAATAGCCTCCTTTGAAATTATGTGATTTGCCTTAAAAACATAGATTGAGCTGCGGGGATCTGCGCCATCAGCATCCCTTACGGAATGTTGCTCCGGCCAATCCCGGTTTTTCAGCAGCGTTAGCACTCAACCCTCTGTAGTGCTAACAACAATTTTTATGATACTCAACTTGAAGGCGAATTTCAAGTCCTTTTACACAAAATCATATTTGTTTTTGCCAAAATTATGGTTTCAGCGCTTGTCCGACACACACTCTCCTACATTCTATCCAGCAAGGGGCATATTATGCCCCCTTCCCACTAATCTGCCTTCACATACCGCGACTCCCGCTTAGCGTCCTCAGCCAATTGCCTGCGGTAGACGAATGCGGACAGAAACACACTGAATTCATACAGCACCAGCAGCGGAATCGTCACCAGAAAGTCCGAGATGAAATCAGGCGGTGTAATGACCACAGCAATGAACACAAGCGCGAAATAGGCATAACGGCGCATCTTGCGCAGACGCAGCGGGTTCAGCACCCTGAGCTTGGTCAGGAACATGACAATCAGCGGCAGCTCGAAGAGCAGGGCCAGCGGAATCACCAGACTGAACAGGAAATCGAAGTATTCGGCGATGCCGTAGGTCTCCTCAAGCCCCATATTCCGCGTAATCGAAATCGTGAAGGATAAGGCCATAGGGAACACTATGTAATAGGCAAAAGCAATGCCGGCAATAAACAACACAAACACATAAGGCACATAACGCAGGGCAGCGCTCCGCTCCACAGGCCGCAGGCCGGGGCTGATGAACGCCCATAGCTGGAAGACGATGAACGGCACGGAGAAGACCAGCGAGACCGCCATAGCGATCTTCATATACATCCCGATTCCATCCCAGAAGGAGAACGCATGCAGGACGAAGCCTTGCGCAGCATCGGCACTGATCAGGTACAGATAGATTGGCTTGGCGACGAATAAGCCGAGCACAAGTCCTGCTACGAACACGATCAGCACGTAGATAAGACGTCTGCGCAGCTCCGTCAGATGATCGACGAGGGACATTTCTTCCGCTTCCAGAGACATGACTGACACCACCCGGATTGACATTTTTTCATCTTCAAAAAAAGGGCGCCGCCCCGGTCTAAAAGCAGACCTGGGAAAGACGCCCCTGCGTGGGAACCTTAAAATTATTCCGGCAGACGGCGGTCCTGCGGAAGTTCTGCTGCTGCCGTCTGCGCAGCCGCAGGAGCAACAGTCTCGCTCCGCTTGGCCGCTTCCGGCTCGCTCACAATCTCCCGTGCACCGTCCTTGAATTCACGGAAGGTACGCCCGACTGCCCGCCCCAGCTCAGGAAGCTTATTGGGACCGAAGAGCAGCAATGCCAAGATAACCAACAAGATAATTCCGGGTGTGCCAATACCACCTAACATACCGGTTTCCTCCCATCCTTCTGTCCGTTCATGACAATAGTTAACGATAAAATAATAATACCATAACTTATATCACACATCCATTGTGTATCCTGAACGATTTAGACAAAAGTGAATAGAGCAGAGTCCGATTACTGGCGGTATTGTCCCGTAACCATTAACAGAGCTTCCGGAAGCTGATCCATAATCGCCGCCAGATTCTCATGTACCCCCTTCGGGGTACCGGGCAGATTGACAATCAGAGTTCTTCCGCGGATGCCGCAGATTCCCCGGAACAGCATAGCTGCGCGGTTCTTCTGCATCACCGTACTGCGCATCGCCTCGGAGAGTCCGGGCACTTCGCGTTCAATGACCCGCCGCGTCGCCTCCGGCGTAACATCGCGGATGGCCAGATCGGTTCCGCCGGTTGTCAGCACCAGATCCGCCTGAAAATAATCCGTAAGCTCAATCAGTGCAGCAATAATCTCATCCTGCTCATCAGGCACGATCCGGTATTCAATGATCTCGCCGCCCAGCTCCTCCTCCACCAGCTCCCGAATCACCTGGGCGCTCGTGTCTTCCCGTTCGCCCCTGGCCCCTTTATCGCTGGCCGTCAGGATTGCTGTTTTCCACGCCATAGGTTGTCCCTCCCTCTCTATGTACTATGTATATCCGGCTGCTGAAGCAGCTGCCGCTGCGCCTTCGGCTGTATCATTCTCTGTTGCTGCTCTATTCTGCTTCCAGCGCGTAATCCCCATTCTTGCCGCCGCTCTTGGACACCAGCATTGTAGGTCCGATAATCATGTCCTTCTGCAGCGCCTTGCACATATCATATACGGTCAGCGCCGCTGCCGATACGGCAGTGAGCGCCTCCATCTCCACCCCGGTCTTACCGGTAGTGCTGACGGTTGCTTCTATATATAGTTCATCTTTGTTGTTATCCATGAAGCGGATATCCACTCCGGTAAGCGGCAGCGGGTGGCACATGGGAATCCAGCTTGCGGTCTGCTTCGCCGCCATGATTCCTGCAACCTGAGCTACCGCAAGCACATCGCCCTTGCGGATCGTTCCCGCCTTAATGGCGCTCAGCGTCTCCGGGGCCATATGCACCTGGCTTCTGGCTGCCGCTGTCCGCCTGGTAACTTCCTTGTCGCTCACATCCACCATGCGGGCTCTGCCCTGCTCGTTGAAATGAGTTAATTCCATGCAGCCCTCTCCTTCCGGCAATCCCAGATGCCGTTCTCCGTAATCAGCAGATCCATTAAGGCATCATGCTCCTCAAGCGGTACTTCCGGTACCAGCTGGAGGCCGTAGGCCAGACCAATCCACATAGGCTTGGCAGCCGTACCGGGGACTCCGGCCTCCAGGGCAGTGCGCAAGCGGTCATAATAACCGCGTCCGTAGCCGAGGCGGCCGCCCCGCCGGTCAAAGGCCAGTCCGGGCACGAAGATGACCTCCGGCAAGCCGCTTCCCCGTCCTGCTTGCGCGATGGGGCTGGCAAGTGCAGCACTCCCGGCCGGCGGCTCCAGGATCCCGTAGGTTCCAGGGACAAGCTCATCCCAGGAGCTTACCTGGTGAAGGCTTAAGTCCCCGCTCTCCCGGTTGACGCGGGGAAGCAGTACCTCATGCCCTTCCGCCCATGCCGCCGCAAGAAGCGGACGGCAGTTCAGCTCGGAGCGAAACGGCGCATACGCAAGCAGTGAAGCTGCGCCTTCCTGCGAGAACCAGCTCCAGGCATGGGCGCACACCCGGGCGGATAACAGCTCCCGCTGCTCCATGGGCAAGGCATCGCGGAGCGCGGTTTTCCCGGTGCGAAGCTCGCGCTTCCGCCCGGCAAGCTGCATGCTGTGCTCCTGCATAGGCAGCCTCCTCCTTCACTTGTTCCTAGCTTATCATAGTTTGTAAGCTCAGTTTACCACTCTTCTCACCGGTTCGCCAAGGTTGATTCATTCCCCTTGTTAGAAGAATGAGCCTCGCACGGCTAACCTTTTTCATGTAAACTGGAGAATAAGATTAGACAATCGCCTGGGCGCAAGCCGCCGAGGCCAATTTGCAAGGGCGGAGGTTTCATCAGAATGCTTCTTCAAGCGACAGGAATTACGAAATCATACGGTATACAAAGCGTGCTGGACGGCATTAGCCTAATGGTGAACGAGAGGGAGAGAGTCGGGCTGGTTGGCGTCAACGGGGCAGGCAAATCGACCTTTCTGCAGATTCTCGCGGGTGAGATGTCTTATGACAGCGGACAAATTCATAAGTCTAAAGAGACTACGATTGGCTATCTGGCCCAGAACAGCGGCCTGCAGTCGGATAACACCATACAGGAAGAGATGCTCGCGGTATTTGCGCCGCTGCTGGAGGCAGAGGCCGAGCTGCGGCAGCTGGAGACGGACATCGCCGATCCGGCACTTGCCGAAGATCCGAAGCGTTATGAGGATCTGCTGGAGCGCTATGCCAGGCGCTCCGACTGGTTCAAGGATCACGGCGGCTATGAGATCAATACGCGTATCCGCAGCGTGCTGCACGGGATGGGCTTCGGAGAGTTCGCACCGGATACTCCGATCTCAACGTTAAGCGGAGGCCAGAAGACACGTCTGGCACTGGCCCGCATTCTGCTTCAAGCCCCTGATCTGCTCATGCTCGATGAGCCGACTAACCATTTGGACATCGAGACGCTCACCTGGCTGGAGGATTATCTGCGCGGCTACGCCGGCGGCATCCTGGTCGTATCCCATGACCGGTATTTCCTTGACCGCCTGGTGACGACCATTGTGGAGATCGAGCGGCACCAATCGCGCAGATACACAGGCAACTACAGCCGTTATATGGAGCTGAAGGCTGCGGAATACGAGATTCGTATGAAGCAGTATGAGAAGCAGCAGGACGAAATTTCACGGATGGAGGATTTCGTGCAGCGCAACATTGTCCGGGCCTCCACCACCAAGCGGGCACAGAGCCGCCGCAAGGCGCTCGACAAGATGGAGCGTATCGACAAGCCCCTGGGCGACCTGAAGAAGGCCAGCTTCTCCTTCGAGCCTGACTTCATGTCCGGCAAGGAAGTGCTGCAGGTCCGGGAGGTCGCAGTCTCTTTCAGTCCTGAGGCTGCACCGCTCTTCCGCAATGCCTCCTTCGAGCTGCGGCGCGGCGAGACAGCGGCGCTGATCGGACCAAACGGGATCGGGAAGTCCACACTGCTGCAATGCATGACCGGCACCCGCGAGCCTTCCCGCGGAACCGTGAACTGGGGAACCAAGGTGAAGATCGCCTACTACGACCAGGAGCAGACCCGGCTGAATCCGCGCAATACGGTGCTGGAGGAGCTGTGGAGTGAATATCCGATGCTGGAGGAGGCCAGAATCCGTACGATTCTCGGCAACTTCCTGTTCAGCGGCGAGGATGTACTTAAGAAGGTAGCTGCGCTGAGCGGCGGCGAAAAGGCCCGGGTGGCCCTGTCCAAGCTAATGCTTCGCGGAGCCAATATGCTGATTCTCGATGAGCCTACCAACCATTTGGATCTCGTCAGCCGTGAGGTACTCGAATCGGCCCTGATCGATTTTGAAGGCACTTTGCTGTTCATTTCCCATGACCGTTATTTCCTCAACAAGATGGCTGAACGGGTACTGGAGCTGCACCCGGACGGAATTGATCAGTATTTGGGCAATTATGACGACTATATCGAGAAAAAGCTCGAGCTCAAAGCGATTGCCGAAGAGGAAGCCGAGCTTGCCGCCGCCAAGTCCTCCCGCAGTGCCGACAACGAGGCGGTATCCGCCGAGAAAGGAAGCTCCCTCTCCTATGAGGCGGAGAAGCAGGCCAAACGCGAGGAGCGGAACCGCCAGCGCCGCATCTCCGAACTGGAGGAGAATATCGCGAAGCTGGAGGAAGCCATCGCGGGGATTGAGCATGAAATGACTAAGCCTGAGGTGTATCAGGATTATATGGCGCTTCAGGAGCATGAAAGTGAGCTTAAGGACAAAAAACGCGAGCTGGGAGATTTATTTAGCGAATGGGAGAAACTGGCTGAGGAATAATGTAAAGGCGCATCAAAAAAAATTTTAACAGTTTCCAATTTGTTCAAATCTAGTTATCCACAGGCTCATCCACAGTTTCCGTGCATAACTATCGTCTAAAATTAGCCCTTCGGGGCTTTTTTCATGCGTAAAATGGCTACTTTGCTTGTCAAGGACTTTTTATCCACCGAACTATCCACATTATCCACAATTCTCACAATTTTGTTTCATAGCATAACCTCCTGTTTATGGTGCTCGCAAAAAAGGCGTTATTGCTTATTTTACACGGTTTTTACACAACTCGTGCGGAATATGTGGATAACGTTGTCCACAGGTTGACAAATGCCGCAAGTGGCAAAAATCATGTTAGGTTTAGGCGATATGTACGTTCACTTGTGCGCCATCCGGCCCACGCTCCCACGCAACGCCGAATGTGGTCTGTTTTTCGATTACATTTGGCTCGCGCACCCTCACCCAGCGCATTGTGGTCGGTTTTTCGATTACATTTGGCTCGCGCACCCTCACCCGGCGCATTGTGGTCGGTTTTTCGATTACATTTGGCTCGCGCACCTTCATCCGGCGCATTGTGGTCGGTTTTTCGATTACAATGCGCCCGTCAGCCATCGCGACGAGAAATGTGTTCGGTTTTTCGCCTACATTCGGCCATACGCCGCTTTGCTAGCCCCTGCCAGCAAAAATGCCCCTGCCGATGTCGGTGACATGGCAGAGGCGTCCTTGAAAAGCGTTGAATCCGCGAGGCAACTTCACTCTGGTCTCCGGTCTCTAGCTTTTTAGCTATTCACCGCCGAGCCGGGAGAGGGCACCTCCGATTCCGACAGCAGTGCCGCATTACAAGCGGCGATGTAAGCAATGCCTGCGGCCATCACGATATCGTGATGGATGGCCGTGCCCCGGAACCTGGTGTCCTTCCACTCCACCATGACGGCGGCCTCGGCCTGGGCATTCCCGCCGCTGCCGAGGGAATGCAGCTCCAGCCCGTCGAAGCGGATATCCTCGGCAATCCCTTGCCCTATAGCGGCAATGATTGCTTCCAGCGGACCGTCTCCGGTGCTGGTCTGTGTCGTCTCTGCGCCGCTCTGCAGATGGCGCACTGTCACTGCAGCCACGCGGCGCGGCGCGCTGCCGGCCAGAACCTGGACCTCGCCGAGCGCATAGACCTGCGCCTGCTGTCCTGTGGTGCTGCTGACCATCCGCAGCAGCTCATCATCGCTGACGGCCTTCTGGCGGTCAGCCGTCTCCTTGAAGGATTCGTAGAGCGCGTCCAGCTCCGCCGAATCCAGGGCAATGCCGTACTTCGCGGCGCGGTCCTTCAGCGCATGCCTGCCGGAATGCTTGCCGAGGATAATCATGCTGCGCGGGATGCCCAGCCGCTCCGGGTCCATAATCTCGTAGGTGCTGCGGTCCTTCAGCAGACCGTCCTGATGGATGCCGGATTCATGCTGGAAGGCATTGCGCCCGACCACCGGCTTGTTGAAGGCAATCGGGAAATGCATCGCCCCGCTGATCATCCGTGAGGTGTCATACAGCTTATCCAGCACGATTCCAGTCTCGGCGCCGATAGCGTCTCCGCGTGTCTCCAGCGCCATGACCAGCTCCTCCAGCGCACAGTTGCCGGTCCGCTCGCCCACACCGTTGACCGTGACCTCAATCTGTGTAGCGCCGCCTTCAATGGCCGCCAGGCTGTTCGCTACGGCGAGGCCCAGATCGTTGTGACAGTGCGCACTGTAGATGACCTTGTCTCCGCCCCTGGCGCCAAGCCGCACACGCCGGAACATCTCTCCGTATTCCTGAGGCAGCGCATAACCTACCGTATCCGGCAGATTGATAATCGAAGCACCCTCTTCAATTACTGCCTCGACCATCTCAATCAGATCGTCGATGCCCGTCCGTGCAGCGTCCATTGCAGTGAACTCTACCGCATCGCAGAACTGGCGGGCATAAGCCGTCATCTCTCTGGCAACCGCTACAACCTCAGGGCGGCTCATGCGCAGTTGATGGCGCAGATGGATGTCGGAGGAGGAGATGAACAGATGAATCCGCCGCCGCGCGGCATCCCGGGTGGCCCGTACAGCAGCATCGATATCCCCCTTGACTGCACGTGCGAAGCCGCAGATCTCCACGCCCTGAATGTTGCGGGAGATCGTCTCCACCGCAGCGAAATCCCCCGGACTGGATACAGGGAATCCCGGCTCCATGACATCCACTCCCAGGTCCGCCAGCTTGCCGGCCAGAATAATCTTTTGCTCAGGGGTAAGACTGGCTCCCGGGGCCTGCTCCCCGTCACGCAGCGTCGTGTCAAAAATCTGAATTCGTTTCTTTACCGGAATAATCATCGTAATTCCTCCTCAAATTAGGTTTATATAATGGAGGGCTGCCTCCTAAAAAGCACAAAGACCCCCCGTCTCTTATAAAGAGACGGGGGGTCAGCCCTCCGCGGTACCACTCTTTTTGACGCATAGGCTCCCTGATGTCAGAAGTCCCCGCTGCGTCCAGCTTAGATCAGATCTCCCAGCCCCGATAACGGAAGCTATAAAGATCTGAATAGTCCGGTAACGGGGACATCCGTAGCAGCGTACCTGTAGCTCTTTCCGCCGCTCCGCTCACGGGCGAGATTCGCCGGCCTCTGGTGTCTGCGTCGCACCTCCCCGCAGCTCTCTGTTCACCTTAGCCGTCTACTGCTCCCGATCCTTGCGTGTCATTCCTATATAACTCCTCACAAAATGTGCACAAAAAAAGCCTGCCGTCTCATTCAAGAGACGACAGGCTATTCACTGTCGCGGTACCACTCTTGTTGATATCCGAACCTGCTAACCTTCCAGCTGTTCTGCGATACCCACTCCATGTCTGCAAGGTTCCCGGAATGTTCCCACTCCGTTCAGCCTTGACTGACCACCCTCTCACGGAGGTTAACCGTAACGGTGTACCTAAGGTTGCCGGATTACACCCTGTACCGGCCAGCGCTCCTGTTCCAAGAGCTCCCTGCTTCCACCGCTCCGCTCCCGGACGAGTTCAGGTCTCCATCGACTGCGTCGCACCTTCCCGCAGCTCTCTTATCCCGGAGTGACCTTACTGCTTCCGATCATTGCGTTTGTTCAAATATAAGATGATTGAATTGAACTGATTATACCCGGCGGCTTCTGCAAAAGTCAATAGGCAGATACCGACCATTTCTCCAGCGAATAACCGGGATCAGCTACCATATCCAGCGGAATTCCGCCTTCATGTCTCCATTTCACATAAGCTGCGGCACCAATCATCGCCGCATTATCCGTACAATACACGGGAGGAGGGATAATCAGCTCAATCCCTTCTGTTCCGCAGCGCCGGATCAGGGCTTCGCGCAGCCCCTTGTTCGCAGCTACCCCTCCGCAGAGCAGAAGCTGCTCCGCGTGGTATTCACGGACGGCACGGATCGCCTTCTCGACCAGCACTTCAACTACGGATTCCTGGAAGCCGCGCGCAATAGCCGCGACATCCGGCACAAGCCCCTTCATCTTGCTCTGATTCACCGCGTTCAGCACCGCGGACTTCAGACCGCTGAAGCTGAAGTCATACGAGCCCGGCTCCAGCCACACACGCGGCAGAGCGAAGGCTTCCTCCGCTTCATGCGCCAGCTTGTCCACATGCGGCCCTCCCGGATAAGGGAAGCCCAAGGCCCGCGCCACTTTGTCGTACGCCTCGCCGACGGCATCGTCACGGGTGCGCCCGATAATCCGGAAAGCTCCTTCCCGCTCCATATGCACCAGCTCCGTATGCCCCCCTGACACCACCAGCGTCATGCCCGGATACTTCAATTCCTTGACCAGCCGGTTGGCATAGATATGACCGGCAATATGATGGGTGCCGATGAGCGGCTTGCCCCAGGCCAGCGCCAGGCTTTTGGCAGCCACGACTCCGACCAGCAGCGCCCCCACCAATCCCGGACCCTGCGTTACCGCCACTGCCGTCAGCTCCTGCGGACGTACGCCGGCTACGCTTAAGGCTTCTTCAATGACCAGCGTTATCACCTCGACATGCTTGCGGGAGGCCACTTCAGGCACCACTCCCCCGAATGCCCGATGGGTCTCAATCTGGCTGGAGATGATGTTGGACAACACCTCACAGCCATCCTTCACTACAGCTACAGAGGTCTCGTCACAGCTGGTTTCAATCGCCAGAATCAATACAGGCTCCCTTGCGCCCGTGTCTGTCTTCATTTCAAGTCCACGCTTCCTTCCGTTACAGCTTGCTCCCCGTACTCCGGCAGATCGGCCCACATGATGAGCGCATCCTCGCGGTTGTCCGAATAATAGCCCTTGCGGGTACCCGCAGGCTTGAAGCCTTTTTTGCGGTATAAATTCTGGGCCACCTCATTGGAGACCCGTACTTCAAGCGTGATCGACTGCATGCCGAGATAAGCCGCCGTCTTCATCAGCTCGTCCAGGAGCCGCTCGCCCCATTTACGTCCCCGGTATGCCTCCAGCAGTGCAATATTGGTGACATGCGCCTCATCGACAATCGCCCACATTCCTGCGTAGCCAATAATATGCCCTGCCAGCTCCATTACCATATATTTAGCAAAATGATTGTGGGTCAGCTCGTTGCGGAAGGCTTCCTCTGTCCAAGGCATGGTGAAGGCCTCCCGTTCAATCACAAGAATCGCAGGCACATCCTCCAGCCGCATCAGGCGAAAAACAAGCTCAGTCCCCTGAGCCGGTCTACGTTCCGGTTCGATCATCGTGTATTCAGGCTCCCTTCGCTGCTGCGGCGCAGATTCGCCTCCGCCTCCGACAGCTGCGTATAATTGGGAATCAGCGTATGCAAATCTCCGCTCTCTTCGTAGAGACCCGCTTCCGCCAGAAATCCGGTCCAGCGTCCTTCCAGCTCATAAGGCAATGCCTGGACGTTGGCAGCTTCCATCAGCGGAGCCAGCATGTCCGCACTTCCGTGCAGCGCCGTCTCCCCTACGAACCACAGTGTGTCCGGCAGATTGCCCTCAGCTGCGGCTTCCTTCAGCCGTACCGCCAGCTCCTGCACCCAGTCGGCCATCAGCCGGATCGCATCCGGCGCCAGCCGCCGGGGAGGCTTGTCCCCGTCCGCCGCGAATACAGCGGTGTATGCCTGTCCCCGCCGGGCATCGATCAGCGGAATGATCCAGTCTGTTCCTGCCGTGCCGTTCGGGGACGTTATGGAGCCTTGCTTCTGCTGCGCAGAAGCCGCATGGTATCCGCCCCAGGCCAGCGCATGCAGGCTGGATACACCGGTAACCGGTACGTTCCAGGCCCAGGCCAGCGTCTTGGCTGCAGTCACAGCGATCCGTGTTCCAGTATAGGAGCCCGGGCCGATCCCGACCGAGATTCCGCCGATTCTTTCGGCCGTAGTGGCAGACGCCTGAAGTGCCTGCTCAATAATAGGCAGCAGATGAACCGAATGGTTCCGCTCCCCGGAAGCATTAATCTCATGCAACAGCTCCCCGCCGCCAGTCACGGCCACTCCCAGAACTGCCGTTGATGTATCCAGCGCCAAAAACCGCTTGCGCGGCTCATTATTCGAGTTCGTCATGTTTCTTTACCCCACTTCTGGATCAGCATCCGGCACACTTCGCCGTAAGGCTCTCCGATTCCGGTCACCGTAATCTCCCGTTCCTCCGGGCCGGCGGTCTTCAGCTCTATATGGAGATGCCGCGGCGGCATCAGATCAGTAATGATTCGGCTCCATTCCACCAGACACACACCCTGACCGTAGAAATACTCTTCCAGTCCCAGCTCGTCCGCTTCCTGCAGCGATATCCGGTATACATCCATATGATACAGCGGCAGACGTCCTTCATACTCTTTAATAATGGTAAAAGTAGGACTATTCACAATACCTTTCACACCCAAATGGCGTGCATAGCACTGCGAGAACGCTGTTTTGCCAGCACCTAGATCCCCGTCAAGTCCGATAACCATCCCCGCCGATGACGCGGCAGCAATAGCGGCGGCAAGTGCCTCCGTATCCTGAAGGCCGAATGAACGGGTTGTAAACACCGTTTGTGTATTATTGTCCAAAGCTGCAACTACCACCTTTTTGAAGATCCCTTAACCGTTAACAATACTTTTAATTATATCGGTATGCTACTTGCACCGCAACAGCCTGTCATTCCGTTGAGAACGCCGGAGCCGCCGCAGGCTTCCCCGGATGCCGGGAGAACAGGCTATGCAGCACCATACCACCAATAATGACGGCAATCCCCGCCCATGACAGGAGGGAAGGCAGCGGCGAGGCCAGCAGGAGCATCTCCCCCAGCAAGGCGAACAGCACCTCCAGTGACTGGGTCGCTTCCACGGCTGCCAGACTGCTCATGCTATCCCGGACCAGATCGGTAGCCCGGAAAAACAGCACCGTAGCCACAACTCCCGAACTGAGTGCAACGATGACCGATTGTCCTACCTGCGAGAAGGAGGGCAGGCCTGTATCTGCCATCCCATACAGAGCGACAGCCAGCCAGAAGGGCAGACTGGCGAGCGTCATACCAAGAATCCGCTGGAATACATCCAGCTGGCCGCCGCACAGCTCCATCATCTTACGGTTGCCGAGCGGATAGGCGAAGGAAGCGATAAGTACCGGGACAATGCCCAGCAGGACCTGGGATGGGGCAAGCTGCCGCGCCTGCTCTACTTGCAGCAGCGCCACTCCCGCGAGAATAATCAGGGAGAGCAGCAGCCCGCGCAGCGGGATTTTACCTCTTATGTATACTCGTCCTCCCGGTCCGCTAACCCATTCTCCGAAGAACGGAGCCAGCAGCGAACCGGAGATAATTGTGATCTGCCACGTTCCTGCTGTCAGCCAGCCCGGTGCATAGGCAGCGGCGAAGCAGATGGGCGCGTAGAACAAGCCGAACCCGACAGTTCCCCACAGCAGCCAGGCTCCAGGCCGTTCTCTCATCGCAGCCAGCAGCGGCTTCAGCCTCCCTCTTCCGGCCACAATCGCCAGCAGCAGCGGGAGCGTGAACAAGTACCGCAGCGAGGCGCTCCACGCCCAGCTTCCTCCCGCAAGCTCCATCCTCCGGTTCAGCACAAACGTCACCGCAAAAAACAGCGCCGAGCAGACACCCAGCAATATCGGACGCACTTCCATCATCTCTTTTCGTCAAAATTCTTCTCCCAAATATAGGGGCTCACCACGCCCGGCGTCAATATCTGTGTCAGCTATTATTAGAGGCTACGGCTCCATACCCCGGCCCTGAGCATAACGTGTGTAGGAGGTCAGCCACACAAAAAGCAGGAGACTCCCGCGATGGTGTCACCGCCAAGAGAACGCCTGCTCGAATTAGTATTTCACCTGGATACCTACCAGGACTTATTGTGCTGACCCGCTACTTCCCCTGCTCCTCCAGCCGCTCAACACCAACAGTCTGTGTATTCGTCGGCCGGGAGCCTACCTGAACCGTTACCATACCATTATCCGAATCTACATGCTCAATCCAAACCGGTTCTCCGTCGAGATGCACCCCAATCTTGTCCTTGGAAGCGTAAATATCCTGCGCACGTGTTATATCCATTCTTTTCTTGCCCCCCTATTCCTCTTCATCTTCCGCTGGAAGCTCCCCGATCGTTGCATCAGCATCCAGCAATACTGCGTCCTCGTCCAGTCCGGCATCCTCCGGACCGGCAATAATATTGTCCCAATTGACCGCTTCAGCCGGAATATCCTGCTCGGATAACGCATCGCTCCATTGATAGTGCTCCTTGTCCATAATGCCTCCTCTTCTCGCTTTGGGTCTGTGCAAGCTGAGCAGCATTTATTTTTTCCCATGACTCTCAAAACATGCATCCGGCTAGAAAAAGCCCTGCCTCCCCATACTAAGCCATACCACATCCCATCAGGAGGCGATTCTCATGCATACCGTTTGGAAAGGGGCCATCAGCTTCGGGCTTGTGCATGTTCCGGTCAAGATGTTCTCCGCTACGGAGGATAAAGACATCTCGCTGCGCTACATCCACAAAGAATGCGGCAGTCCGTTGTCTTATGTACGTAAATGTCCTGTCTGTGACAAGGAGGTCACCTGGGAGGAGATCGGCAAGGGGTACGAATATGAGAAGGGCAAGTTTGTTCTGTTCGACAAGGAGGAGCTGGATCAGCTAAGCGAGGAGAGCAGTAAGAGCATCACCATACTGGATTTCGTGGATTTGACGGAGATTGACCCGATTTATTTCCAGAAGACCTACTATTTATCGCCAGACCAGGCAGGGGCCAATGCTTACCGTTTGCTGATGGAGGCGATGCGTCAGACCGGGAAGATCGGTATTGCCAAGATCTCCATCCGCTCCAAAAGCAGTCTGGCCGCCATCCGCGTCCTGGCGGACTGCTTGGCGATTGAAACGATCTATTACCCGGACGAGGTCCGTCCGGTATCGCAGGTTCCCGGCCTGCCGGAGCCGGGCAGCGTGAACGACAAAGAGCTGGATATGGCCAAGCTGCTGATCTCACAGCTGTCCACCCCGTTCGAGCCTGCCAAATATACGGATGATTACCGCCAGCGGATGCTTGATCTGATTACGCACAAAATTGCCGGGGAAGAGTTCCATATTGCTCCGGCCCGCCAGGAGAACAATGTTATCGATCTGATGGCTGCCCTGCAGGCCAGTATCGAAGCTGTGCAGCATATTCCTTCCGATCCCGGACCGGCTAAGGGAGGCAGCGGGGCTAAGCCAAGGACAGCCGCCGGTGCGAAGAAACGTCCGGCCAAGGCCACTGCCGCCGCGACTACAACCGATACAGCCGCCGCTCCGGTTGTAGATGAAGCTACCGGACCAATTCCGGTGATTGCCCCGAAGCCGAAGCGCCGGAGCGCGAAGAGCAAGGGAACCGGTGCCTAGAGGCCGGGCGTCTGCACCCGCCGCCAGGCTGGACAGCTCCCTTCAGCTTAAGACCATCACTCCGTTTGAGCCTGTACTGGCCTCTGTGCTTCCAAGCGGAGAACAGTGGATCGCCCAGATCAAATGGGACGGCGTGCGGATGATCTCCTATTACGACGGGAGCCATGCCGAACTGATTAACCGCCGGGGCAACCGCCGCACACTCCAGTATCCTGAACTGGCCGAACCAGGAAGCTATTGCCGGGCCGGCTCCTTCATTCTGGATGGCGAGATCATTGCGCTCAGCGGCGGCAAGCCCTCCTTCCATGAGGTTATGCGGCGGGACAGCCTGAAGAACGAGGCGGCGATCCGGGCAGTGCAGCCGCAGGTTCCGGTGCTGTATATGGTTTTTGATATACTGTATTGTGACGGTATCTGGCTGCTGGATGAACCGCTGTCCCGGCGGCAGGAGCTGCTGAAGGAGATGCTGCTGCCCCATCCCCATGTGCAGCAGGTGCCGAGCTACCCGGACCCCGCCCAGCTGCTCGCTGCGGCGCGGCAGGGCAGTCTGGAGGGGATCGTCTGTAAGGATATGCACAGCACTTATGCGCCGGGCGGCAAGGACAAGCGCTGGCAGAAGCTCAAGATCATCTCCGATGTCACCGCTGTCGCCGGGGGCGTAACCTTCCGGGACGGGACGGTCAATGCCCTGCTGCTCGGTCTCTACGATGACGAAGGTAAGCTCCATTATATCGGCCACGCCGGGGCGGGCCGGATGACCGTGCAGGACTGGCGTAAACTGACGGAGCAGGTTCACACGCTGGCTTCGGAGACAATGCCGTTTGCCGAACTGCCGGAGCGCAGCAAGGGCGCATTCTGGATCAAGCCGAAGCTGGTCTTCAAGGTTCATTATCTGGAATGGAATGCCTCAGGCACTCTGCGCCAGCCGAGTATTCAAGCCTGGGTTGAGCTGCCTCCGATGCATTGCCTGCTGAGTCAGCGGGAAGCCCCCGTTTTCAGCTAAAAGCGTTCTTCCGATGGACGGAAGAACGCTTTTGTCTGTTTATTTATGGCGTAATCAGGGTGGCTGCAATGGCTTCCAGCTCTTCTTTGGCAAGGCTGCTGCTATGATTCACCGTAAGCTTGTAGGTCTGGCTTCCATCCTCACTGGCCCAGGTTAACTCTGCCTTGAGATCATTATGATGAGGACCAAACAGGGTATAGACAGCTTCACGCCCGTTGATGATCAGATCCTCAGCCTTGTCGCCTGGCAGTGACGCATAGGTTACCCCTGCCGGGAGGTCGACCGTCGGTCCGGAATGAAGACGGATTCTTTCCGCGCCCTTAGTATAGGTCAACATAACCTGCCCGCCCGTCCACTTGTACTTCTTAAAGATTACTTTCTTGCCGGAAGCTACTGCCTCCGCTTTAAGCTGATCTTTGAGCTTCTTATAATCTGCGCCGAGGAAGAAGGGGATCACAGGGTCAAGAACAGCCTCCTGAAACACGAAGCCCTCCGGTAAGCTCCCCGGTTCCTCCAATGATTTCCCTGTCAAAGCCAGCAGCTTCTTGGCAGCCTCGCTGATATTAGCGAACCTGTATGGCATATAGCGGAAATCAAGCGTCTCGTCCGGATTGACCTTGGCATGATTAATGTAGGTTAGCCGGATTTCTCCGCTCTGCAGCTTGACTGTATTTTTCTTGTCTATCAGCTGCTGAATGGATGGCTCCGTTTGGACAGACTGTACAACAGGTACCGTGCCCTTGCTCTTCTTCTGTGCGGATGACGAAGCAGCCCCTGCCGCACCGCTGGCGGTTCCCATCAGTAATACAAGACTCATTCCTGCAATAACAGCCTTAACATTCATTCTCATGACTTATTCTCTCCTTAGCAACGGTTCCGGCAACCGCTTGTTGTGTATTGTGTAGCTACATATCTGTAACGCCCTTCATACTATAAAAGGGACACTCTACCCAAAAATGATTTCGAATCTAACGCTGCAAGGCTTCTGACCCACCGTTATTGGATAAAAGCG
Source organism: Paenibacillus sp. FSL R7-0333 (assembly GCF_038000365.1). NCBI lineage: Bacteria > Bacillati > Bacillota > Bacilli > Caryophanales > Paenibacillaceae > Paenibacillus > Paenibacillus sp. FSL R7-0333. Next base: position 893,240 of record NZ_JBBOBZ010000001.1, on the reverse strand, counting down.
GAGGTCAGCGCCAGCCATTCGCTTTTATCCAGCCTGTTTAAGGCGTCGTTCCAGGTATATGTTGCGTTGGCCGCTTCGTTATAATAGATCAGTCTGTTGGCGGCAGACCAGATATTCTGATTCCCTCCGGATGACACACCCGAGATGAAGAGTGCCTCCTTGCCCTCTATCAACCATTTCTCGGCGGATTGTCCGGGGAGAAGATTTATTGTGCTGGAGCCAATATTCAGTTGAAAGGAACGAGTGACTCCATCTTTGAGGAAGTCCATGGTGATGAATAGCTTATCGGTCTCATCCTTCTCCAGCTTGCGGGCAAATACCTGCTTGCCGCTAGTGTCCGTTTGGGCTTCTGCCTCTAGCGTTTGCAGAAGGTGCTGATAGTCCGGGGTTCCAGGACTTATATAAAAATCATATTTGATCTGTGCCTTGGCAAAGCTATAGCCGCCTGACAGGCTGGAAGGCAGCGGCGCTCCGGCAAGGGCAATGGCACTCCACGCCTTGGCGAAATCGCCATATTCGTTATAGGTCAGCGAACGGGACACAGTGAACAGCCTGGTGCTGTATCCAAGCCCATCGGCCAGCTGCTTAAATCCGGCATCCTTGATGTAAAATACCGCCTTCTCCCCGGGACCAAGCTCAGTCTCCGCCTGCTGTTCATAGACCTTCATCAGATCGTCGTATTTAACTGCAGCGGATGAAGGAGTGGAGATAGGAGTGGTCCCCTGCTTACTCCAGAAGGCTTGAAGAACCTGTTTACCAGTGCTGTTATTCAACGTCAGCGGCGAGCCTTCCCGAGATTCGATGATTTCTACAGCAGTGCGGGGCGGTACTGGAAAGTTATTGTCGGCGGTCAGCTTGTATATGCCGAATCCTGCTGCTGACAGGAGGAGGACCGCCGTGAGTCCCGAAGCTGCAATTACAGTCTTGGAACGCGGCTTCCGCTGCCGCGGATACCTCGTACGGGCTTGCTGCATCATCGGTATGCTGTTCCCGGCTTCGGGATCTGCTCCAGTCTCTGCAGGCGGACTCACAGAATCTCCGTGTGCTGCGGCGTCAGGCGCTTCTGACCGATTTCCGGCATGGATTTCACGTATCCGCTGCATCACCCGGTCTTTCACATCCACATCCTCATAGCCCTCATTTCCGCTCAGCTTCTTCACATTTTCTTCGATAAAGCTTCCTTGTCGTTCCATTCGCTCCCTCCTTTGTAAGCTGATATCATTTTGGCTAATTTCATGAGGGTCCGCCTGTATTTTTTCTTAACTGCTTCCATGTTCTTATCCATAATCCCCGCAATTTCCGGGAAGCTCTGCTCTTCAAAAATCCGCAACACCAGCAGATTCCGCTCTTCGGTATTCAGCCTGGACAGCGCTTTGGCAAGCGGTTCGCTAAAAATATTCCGGTCTACCTTCTGCTCGGGGCTTTCCGTGGGCGGCGCAGGCTGAAACAGCTTCAGCACCCGCTGCTGCCTTGAACGTCTGCGGATGAGGTCCAGGCAATGATGGTAGGCAATCTTGTACAGCCAGGAGGAAAAACTGGCAACGGGGCGATACGCCGCAATATTCAAATAAGCCTTGACCAAGACATCCTGCACGGCATCCTCCGCTTCGGACCTGCTTCCCAGCAGACGGCTGCAATACCGGTGAATCGGCTTCTGGTACGCCTCGACAATCTGGGCGTAAGGCTCCACTTCTCCGGCCTGCACGCGGGCTACGGCCTGTTCAATCCAGTCCAAAATCAACAAACACTCCCTTCTACGCACATCTCCTACTCTTATAAGCATCGGCGATAGACAATCGGGACAACGTTCAATAATTTTCACTGCTTCATGTTAGCCTATATACGGATGGAATATCTCTGGTATGCGGATAATACCTGTAACGTAGTGATTCTGAACAGAAAGGGGGGGGCCCGATGCCGGCAGCCATCAAAGGCACCATAACTATCGATGGACATGAAATCAGCATCACCAATCCCGACAAACCGCTCTGGCCCGAGATGGGCATCACCAAGCAGATCTATCTGCAAAAGCTGGCGGCCCTCTCGCCCTACCTGCTGCGCTATTGCAAAGACCGGCTGCTCACGGTGATCCGCTATCCCCATGGCGTTCCCGGGATGTCCTTCTATCAAAAGAACGCCCCGGAGCCGCTGCCGGAATTCGTCCGCACGGCGGTGCAGGACAATATCACCTACATTGTGCTGCAGGGCCTGCCGGAGCTGCTCTGGCTGGGCAATCTGGCTGCGCTCGAATTCCATCCGTCCCTCCATTATGCCGGCAGTACGCTGCCCTGCGAATGGATGATTGATCTGGACCCTTCGCTTGAGGTCGAACCGCGGATTATGGAAGCTGCTGCTGTGGTAGGGGAGGTGCTGAGATCGCTCGGACTGGACTCCGTTCCCAAAACCTCGGGAGCCACGGGAGTGCAGATCATTGTTCCGGTTAAGCCGGGGGTGACCTTCGATGAGCTGCGCAAGATCGGGCATTTCGTAGGCCGTTATGTTACCGAGAAGCGGCCCGATCTCTTCACCCTGGAGCGCCTGAAGAAGCATCGCGGGGACAAAATATACTTCGATTATCTCCAGCATTACGGCGGCAAAACGCTCGCTGCCCCTTACACCCCGCGCGCCCGGCCGCTGGCTACTGTCTCCACTCCCCTCTTGTGGGAGGAGGTTGAACGGGGCGTCAAGCCTACAGATTTCAACCTGCTGAATATAGAGGAGCGTCTCAGCCGGTTAGGAGATCTGATTGCCAAGGTTCCTCCTCAGCCGGTCGAAGCGATTATTGCCAAGCTGCCCTCAGGACAGCAATAAGCCCGCAAATGCCATTCTCAGGCTGCGGGCTTATCTGACGTCCAGAATCAGGACGGAAGGTATTATTATATATGGGCATACGGCGCAACAAGTCAGGACCGCCGTATGGGTTACTCTGTCGTTCGTAAATATACCTTCCTTCGAAGCGTTCCGGCTGAACCGGTTACGCTAATGCTAATGAATTGCTTTTTTCTTGAAGCGGCCGCCCTTAACATCATGGATATTGCCGATCGCGATGAACGCGTCAGAATCCCAATCTTCTACGATAGACTTCAGCTTCGCTTCTTCCAGACGGGTAATGACAACAAAAATCACTTTCTTGTTATCGCCGGAGAATCCGCCCTCACCATCAAGATAAGTCACTCCGCGTCCCAGACGCTCCGTCAGAGCTTCGCCGATATCACGGAATTTATCACTGATAATCCATACCGACTTAGACTGGTCCAGACCTTCAAGTGTAATATCGATCAGTTTGAAAGCAATGTAATACGCAATGAGCGAGAACATCGCATTATTCCAGCCGAACACAAAGCCTGCGCCGGACAGGATGAACAGGTTGAAGAACATAACGACTTCCCCTACAGAGAACGGAAGCCTCTTGGATACAAGAATGGCTACAATCTCAGTACCATCTAGCGATCCGCCGTAACGGACAACGAGCCCGACCCCAACGCCGAGAATTACCCCTCCGAATACTGCTGCGAGCAGCGGCTCAACCGTAATGGGATGAACAGGATGGAGCAACTGGGTACCGATGGACATTACAATTACAGCAAATAGAGTAGATAAGGCAAATGTCTTACCGATCTGCTTATACCCGATAACCAGGAACGGCAGGTTAAGCAGGGTCAATAGAATACCGAGCGGTATATTGAAAATATGGGACAACATAATGGAAATACCGGTGATTCCGCCATCAATCAACTTATTGGGAACAAGAAAAATTTCAAGGGCAACAGACATCATGGCCGCTCCGATGACAATCATCACAATCCGCTGGGCCAGTCTTGCCGTCTTGAACACTCCAGACTTCTCCGGCTTCTTCTGTTCTTCACTCGTAAAGATATGTTGGCTTACAGTCATAGAACTCCCCCTATAAATAGTATATCTAAGAAGCTTACGAAAGCGAACGTACAGTCGTGCCTTCTCCCCTGTTCTTCTTATATTTCCATTATATCATAAAAGAAAGTCAAATAACGCATGTAAATTGATATAACCTTCGATAATCGATGATTCGGCCATCTTTTCTGTCATAATAGCGGAGATAAGAGCTGACACAGACTTTCTATGCGTTTGACATTACGGCTGCGCTCCCGGAACTTTTTCGGATCAATGAATTCACTCTGCTCCAGATCTCTGCTGAAGTCCTCAGCCAGCTCTGTAATTGTCTCCGGACGGAACAGCACCGCCGTCAGCTCGAAGTTGGAATAGAAGCTGCGCATGTCCAGATTGGCACTGCCGACGGTGGCCAGCAGACTGTCGATAATCATTACCTTGGCATGCATGAACCCTCTGGTATAGCGGTAAAATTTCACGCCGGCGTCCTGCAGATTCTCCAGATACGCCAGCGTGGCATAATAGACCAGCTTGTTATCCGGCTTCGCCGGGATAATAATCCTTACGTCCACACCGCTAAGGACTGCATTCTTCAGCGCCCTGCAAATCGCGGGGTCGGGGATGAAGTATGGTGAGGTCATCCAGATACGTTGCCTCGCGGCACAGATGGAAGCAAAATACATCTCCTGGGTGGCATCTATGCCCGCATCGGGACCGCTGGCGACAATCTGCACGGCTTCCCTTCCGCTACAGTCATGATCCGGAAAGAAGCGCGGATGGCTGAGAGCTTCACCGGCCGCCAGCCGCCAGTCCTTGAGAAACACATACTGCAGATGATAGACGGCATCCCCTTCAAGTCGCAGATGCGTATCCCGCCAGTACCCCATTTCCGGATTTTTGCCCAGATAATCATCGCCGATGTTCATGCCTCCGGTGAATCCGGTCAGTCCGTCCACCACCAGGATCTTCCGGTGATTACGGTAGTTGAACCGGCGGTCCGGCAGTGCAGTCAGCGGCGGCAGAAAAAAATAAACCTGCACCCCCGCGTTCTTCAGTGTATTCACAAAGCCCCGGCTTAGTTTATGGCTTCCCAGGCCATCGCACAGCAGGCGCACCCTCACCCCCTGGCGTACCTTGCGGATCATCAGCTCCTGGAACTGCTTGCCGATCCCGTCCTCCCGGAAAATATAAAATTCCATGTGGATATGCTCCTGCGCACCTTCCATCACCTCCAGCATGGACTTATACGCTGCCTGTGCGCTGGACAGCACTTCACACCGGTTGTGGCTTGTAACCGGACTGTCCGCCAGTTCAGAGAACAGGTGCAGCAGCTCAGAGCGGTGTTCAAATCCGGGGTTGCCGGTATCCTCCGCCTGCTTGACCTTATGAATCTTGCCGGCAACATGAATACGGATTTCCCGCAGCAGGGAGACACACCGGTTCACGAGCTTGCGGCTCTGCCAGTAATCGCGCCCCAGGAAATAGTAGAACAGCAGACCCAGCGGCGGGCAACAGAAGGTAATACATATCCAGGCAAGCGCCCGCTGCGGACGGCGGAATTCGGAAGCGGTAATAATGGCAAGCTGCACAATAAAAAGGCATAAGATTACGGCAAATATCCTCATTCCGGGCCTCCTGATCAACTGAATGAACTATTACTATCTCTGCGGGCATAGACGGCGCCTGCTAACTTTCATGAGAAATCGGCGGCGGCGGAAGCCTGCTCTTACTACAGGTTTTGCCTTAACTCTCCTTCTTTATTCAAGTAAACCGTTGTCATGTTCACCTTAGTTATGGAATACATAGAGTAGTAGGACGAATCGGATAAGCCCCCTGCACCCCGACAGATTGTTTCAGTCAATTCATACCCAGCGGCTGCCATGGCCGCAGTAAGGAGACGTTATGAAGAGTCAGCCAAGTCAGGAAAAGATTACGCTGCTCGTTATGCGTGAGGCCGGACGGCCTGTGAAGCAGCTGCAGATGTCAAAGCCCTTCGCTCTGGCGCTGCCTGCCGCGGCCGCGCTGTCCCTCTCCAGTCTGGTCACCTCCATGCATATCCATGCCTCCCGGTCCATCGCAGAGCTGGAGGCCGAAGCGGCCGCCTTATCGCTGACCAATATCCGCATGGAGCTGAAGGTTGCCGATAAGGATCAGGCATTGCAGCAGCTGCGCGGCCAGGTAAGCGAGCTCTCGGAGGAAGCGGAGAGCATTAAAGACAAGCTGAAGAGTGTGACTGAGCTGGAAGAGCAGCTGCAATCACTGATCAACAAAGAAACCACCTCTTCTGCTGCCGGTAGCGGTTCTAGTGCGGCTATCCGCACTGAAAATGCTGGCTCCAAGACCTACAGCGCGGATACGTCAACCTCAGCAGCTTCCTTCAAAGGCAGCCAGCCGGTAGTGGCAGATTTGCCTGATACCGGAGCAGGAACCGCAGCCGCCGGAAGCTATGGCAAGGTCAGCCGGTTAAGCGCCGGCCCGTTCATCCGGGAACAGCCGGAAGCTCTCTCTGCAACCGTATCGCCTGCCGTCAACTTCCGGATCAGGGCTGCTGCTACAGCACTGATCCTGCCTGCCAATCCGCAGGTCGGCGGTGAATATGTCGCCGTCTACGAGAATGATCCGCAGCGGCTGGTTGAGGAGACAAAGGACGACTTCGAGGAGATCCACAGCATAATGGATGAGATGATCAGCAGTATCTCAAGCACGATTACACAGGCCGAGAAGGCACACAAGACAAGAGCGGAGTTTCAGGCAAAACAAGCCCAGGAGAAGCAAGCCCGGCTGGCACGGGCCGTGATGTGGCCTACCGGCTCAAAGGTCATTACCTCCAGCTTCGGTTACCGCTCCGATCCTTTCAAGGGCGTCTCTGCTTATCATTCCGGGATTGATATTGCCGGAAATATCGGAGATGCAGTATACGCGGCACTGGGCGGCGTAGTTACCTCTGCAGAACAAATGGGAGCCCGGGGCAAATACATCATAATCAAGCATGACAATGGACTGGAGACCTGGTACATGCATTTGAACCAAATGACTGTCTCTCCCGGTGAGCGGGTCGGCAAAGGGGAGCAGATCGGCATGCTGGGCAGCACCGGGCGCAGCACGGGCCCCCATCTGCATTTTCAGGTCGTGAAGCAGAACAAGCCGGTGAATCCGCTCAACTATGTTAAGCCTTCATAATATTAAGAATATAAGGAGGAATGCTGGAATGTGGAACAGACGTCAACCGGGTGCTTCACCCAAGTCAACCGACTCGCTGATCGGACATGGCGGCACGCTTGAGGGGAAAGTGCATTGCGATACGAATCTGCGGATTGAAGGGAATTTCAGCGGGGAGATTCTGTGTGAGGGTACAGTGACGGTTGGTGAACAAGGCACCGTCCACTCCAGCATTGAGGCGCAGGAGATCATTATCGCCGGCAAGGTCTATGGAGACGTAACCGCCCAGCGGAAGCTCATTCTCACCGGAACAGGACAGCTGCATGGTAACATTGCCGCCGGTTCCCTGAGCATTACGGAAGGCAGCCTGCTGAACGGGGCTGTGGCCATGACCGAACAGCCCGCCCCTGAGACAGCGGGCGGGCTGCAAACGGTCAATACCAAGAAGACTGCAGGCAAGCGCAGAGAGAGCAAGCAGAGTAAGCTGGAGGGCGCATGAGCCGTAAGCTCTCAGCTTGTACGGTTACACTAGCCAGCCCTATCTTGCTACTTACGCTGCTACATCCCTTTTACGGAACACAATCCATGATACCGCCATGAATACCACATAATACACAGCCAGGACGGCAATCGCGAACCCCAGCGTCGCTCCCCCGGGACCGGTATCCGACACCACATAATTACTAAGATTCATATGGGCAAAAATCAGATAGTTAGCCCACTCATACCGATCGGGGTTGAAGATGGCGATAAAGATATCCTTGGTGAACATGATCGACAGCGACAGCACAATCGCAAGGCCGCTGGAACGGAATACGCTGGAGATCATGAAGGCAATGGCTGCTGTCAGGAACAGCTCAATGTAACTGCACAGAATCAGCATGAAGACATATTCTCCCTGCCCCCAGCCCATCACCGTGTCCCCCGTAATTCCTGCAGCCCCGGAAGAGAAAATGAAGGCGGAGCCATAGCCGAACAGGATCAGCACGCCCGTGCTGACAAGGCTGAAGATGACCAGCGAAATATATTTCGAGAGCAAAATTTTGGACCGGCTCCAAGGGCGGATCAGCAGCAGCTTAATCGTTCCCCAGGTGAATTCGCCCGCCACGGAGTCGGCAGCCACTAAGGCTGTGAAGATGGTATTCAGGAAAAATGCGATGGCTACGGTGGTCCGGAAGCTGTCCCATAACCCGACTACATCGCTGCCATTCGTGGTGAAGTGAACCAGCGCCGGAAACAGCGCGCTCATCAGTGCCAGAAGAACCAGCATAATCCATGTCCGCAGACGTCTGAATATTTTGATATTCTCATTATGTATGAGAGAAGCGAACTCACCCAATGCCTTCACCTCCTGTAATTTCCAAGAATTGATCTTCAAGCGAACGGGACATCGCCTTGATGCTGTAGACCTTAATCCCGGCAGCTACCAGCTTGGCATTCAGCTCAGCAATCTCCTCCCGCACCGCATCTACAGCTAATCCGCCTTCCATGATTACACCTTGGCCGATCTGCGCCAGTGCAGCCTCAGGGTTATCTACCTCGAAGAACGTCTGGCTTACCGGTACCGCTGCATCTCCGACAGTCTTAAGCTGCTTCACATCGATCAGCCGGCCGTTCTGGATAATCGCCACACTATCGCACATCAGCTCCATCTCCGACAGCAGGTGACTGGAGACAAACACGGTTGTCCCCTCGCTCTGACACAGCTTGCGCAGATAATCACGCAGCTCGCGGATACCCTGCGGGTCCAGTCCGTTGGTTGGCTCATCCAGAATCAGCAGCTTCGGCCGGTGCAGCAGAGCCTGGGCCACCCCCAGCCTCTGGCGCATCCCTAAGGAATAGGTCTTGACCCGGTCATTGATCCGCTGACTGAGGCCGACCAGCTCCACTACTTCATTGATGCGTTCTTTGGTCACGCCGGGCACCATACGGGCATACTGGCGAAGATTCTGGTATCCGGTTAGGAACTTGTACATTTCAGGATTCTCTACGATGGCACCCACATTGGCTATGGCCTCTTCAAAATGGTCTTTGATGCTTCGTCCGCAGATCAGGATATCCCCGCGGCTAATGGAGATCAGTCCTACCATCATACGGATGGTAGTGGTTTTACCGGCTCCGTTCGGCCCGAGGAATCCGAAGATTTGCCCGGGTGGAATGTCGAGTGTCAAGTCGCTGATCAGCGTTTTGGAGCCTATTCTTTTGGTAACCCCCATCAGGCTGGCTACAGGCTTCACCACTTCTGCCGTATTCGGCATAACTTCACTTCCTTTCGTCGGTTTGGTGTGAAACGGGTACAGATTAAATTAAAGTGTCCATCGCAACTGCGGGAAAGGTTTGGACTTCCCCTCCGTTACTTACACTTTATTGTTATATCCAAAACCCGTTTCAACCATTTATATATTTTACCACACCTTCCCTTTTCCCTGAAATTAGGGAAGATATGCAGGGAAAGCCAGTGGAAACGGCTTGGCACAAAATCACCCTAACGGGTGAACGGGATAGAACAATGTATGCTGTTTTTCGCATACATTCGGGCCATGCGCCTGCGTGCGAGCACAATAATCGGCCAGCGTGGGGCGCGAGGGCGGTATGTAATCGGAAAACCGATTACATTGGGCCAGCGCGGGGCGGATGGGAGGAATGTAATCGAAAAACCGATTACAATGGACCAGCGCGGGGCGTATGAGCGAAATGTAATCGAAAAATCGATTACATTGGGCCAGCGCGGGGCGGATGGGAAGAATGTAATCGAAAAATCGATTACAATGGACCAGCACGGGGCGCGAGGGCGGAATGTAATCGAAAAACCGATTACATTGGGCCAGCACGGGGCGTATGAGCGAAATGTAATCGAAAAACCGATTACAATGAACCAGCACGGGCCCCGTGTACCGAATGTGTACTGTATTTCGCATACATTTGCTCCGTTCACCCTCGCGCCAGCACAATGTATGCTGTTTTTCACATACATTCGGGACATGCGCCTGCGTACGAGTACTATGTATGCTGTTTTTGACATACATTTCCCCCGTTCACCCTCGCGCCAGCACAATGTATGCGGTTTTTCGCATACATTGGCCCGTGCACCCTCGCGCCAGCATCCTGCGGATGGATTAAGCTGCATTTATTATCCACAACGATAAGCATACTTTATCACCTTCAGACGATACCATAATTTCCTAAAGAGAGAAGATCAAGAGAGGCCGTTCTTTCCATAATGGAAAGATACGGCCTCCAGATTAGCGACACGCTCCGGCAATGCCGGAGCAAATTGCTTATTCAGTTGAATATTGAATCTTAACCGCCAACACGCGCAAGCTCACGCATATTCGCTTCAAAAGCAGCCATCAGTGCAGCTTCACCGGTCAAACCGCTGCTCTCCACCTTGCGGATCTGCTCCAGCATCCGTTTGTAATCCTTCGGAATGACACGGGCAAATCTCGGCAGGGCCTCATCCCATGAATCCAGAATTGCCCGGCCCGCATTACTGTCTGTATGCTGGGTATGGCGGCTGATCATAGCATGCAGTTCAGCGATTTCGTCCGCTTCCTCTACACGCTCCAGCAGCACCATCTCCAGGTTACAGCGTTTGATGAAGGTGTTGTCAGGATCGTATACATAAGCGATACCGCCCGACATCCCTGCTGCAAAGTTACGGCCTGTTGTACCCAGTACAACCACACGGCCGCCGGTCATGTATTCGCAGCCGTGGTCGCCCACGCCTTCAACGACTACATTCGCCCCGGAGTTGCGGACGGCGAACCGTTCACCGGCAATACCGCTCACATAAGCTTCGCCGCCGGTTGCTCCGTACAGCGCCGTATTTCCGATGATGATATTCTCTTCTGCCGCGAAGGTAGCCTTGCGCGAAGGCCGGATAATCAGCTTGCCTCCGGACAGCCCTTTGCCGACATAGTCATTCGAGTCGCCTTCAACGGTAATGGTGATGCCCTTCGGCACGAAGGCGCCCAGACTCTGTCCCGCCGATCCCGTGAAGTGCAGGCGGATCGTATCGTCCGGCAATCCGGCTGCGCCGTATTTGCGCGTCAGCTCACTGCCGAGAATCGTACCCACGGCACGGTTCACGTTCGTGATCGGCAGGGAAGCTTCCACTGCCGTGCCGGATTCCAGCGCCGGTGCAGCAATATCCAGCAGATGGGTCATATCCAGGGTCTCTTCCAGACCGTGGTTCTGGAACTTGCTGCGGAAGCGTGTGCTTCCTTCCGGCATAGCCGGAATGTGCAGCAGGCTGCTCAGATCAACGCCCTTCTTCTTCCAGTGTGTGGATGCCTTAACCGCATCCAGGCAATCGGTACGGCCGACCATCTCTTCAATTGTCCGGAAGCCCAGCTCTGCCATAATCTCGCGCAGATCCTGTGCCACGAAGGTCATGAAGTTCACCACATGCTGCGGATCACCCATGAAGTTCTTGCGAAGCTCAGGGTTCTGGGTAGCTACGCCCACCGGACAAGTGTCCATCTGGCATACACGCATCATGATGCAGCCTACGGCTACTAGAGGTGCAGTAGCAAAGCCGTATTCTTCAGCACCCAGCAGAACGGCTACCGCGAGGTCGCGCCCGCTGAGCATCTTGCCGTCTGTCTCCAGCACGACACGGTCGCGCAGATTGTTCAGCATCAGCGTCTGGTGGGTCTCCGCCAGGCCGAGCTCCCAAGGCAGTCCGGCATGACGGATGGAGTTCATCGGCGAAGCGCCGGTCCCCCCATCATAACCGCTGATCAGGATAATATCAGCGCGGCCCTTCGCCACACCTGCGGCAATGGTGCCGACGCCGACTTCAGAGACGAGCTTCACGTTGATGGCAGCGCGCGGATTGGCATTCTTGAGATCATAGATCAACTCTGCCAGATCCTCAATCGAATAGATATCGTGATGCGGCGGCGGCGAGATCAGTCCCACGCCTGCCGTTGAACCGCGGACCTCCGCCACCCAAGGGTACACCTTGCGGCCCGGAAGCTGTCCGCCTTCACCCGGCTTGGCGCCCTGCGCCATCTTGATCTGAATCTCGTCGGCGTTCACCAGATAGTTCGAGGTAACGCCGAACCGTCCCGAAGCCACCTGCTTGATCGCACTGCGGCGGGAATCGCCGTTAGCGTCCGTAAGGAAGCGCGCCGGATCTTCTCCGCCTTCCCCGGTGTTGCTCTTGCCGCCGATACGGTTCATGGCAATAGCCAGCGTCTCATGTGCTTCCTTGCTGATCGAGCCGAAGGACATGGCACCGGTCTTGAAGCGTTTCATGATCGATTCAACCGATTCTACCTCATCCAGCGATACCGGAGCACCTACGCTCTTGAACTGCAGCATCGAGCGCAGCGTCTGGTGCTTCTCGCTTTCGCCCTGAACGAGCGCTGCATACTTCTTATACATCTCATAATCACCGCTGCGCACGGAGTGCTGAAGCAGATGAATGGTCTGCGGGTTGAACAGATGCTCTTCCCCGTCACTGCGCCACTGGTATTCACCGCCGGAATCCAGCACCATATCGTTGCCGTCTTTGTCGGTGAAGGCGCGGTTATGGCTGGCAAGTGCTTCTTGAGCCACTTCCTCCAGGCCAATTCCGCCGATACGCGAAGGTGTCCAAGTGAAGTAACGGTCTACGAACTCCGAATTCAGCCCGACCGCTTCAAAAATCTGTGCCCCCCGATAGGACTGAATCGTGGAGATTCCCATTTTGGACAGAATTTTGACCACGCTCTTCGTAGCTGCCTTGATATAGTTCTTCACAGCCTTCTCATGCGAGATTCCGCGGAGCAGGCCTTGGCTGATCATGTCATCGAGACTCTCGAAGGCCAGGTAAGGATTGACCGCACTTACACCATAACCCAGCAGAAGCGCATAATGATGAACTTCACGCGGTTCGCCGGATTCCAGCAGGATGCTGACCTTGGTACGGGTTCCCGAGCGGATCAGATGGTGATGCAGGCTGGAGACTGCCAGGAGCGCCGGAATTGCCGCATTCTCGCGGTCTACACCCCGGTCGGACAGAATAAGAATATTATGGCCCTTGCCCATGACGCGGTCTGCCGCCTCATTCATCCGGTCAAGCGCGATTCGCAGCCCCTCTGCCCCCAGCTCTGCCGGGAAGAGAATCGGAATGGACATCGACTTGAAGCCCGCACGGCGGACATGACGGATTTTGGCGAAATCCTCGTTCGAGAGAATTGGAGAATCCAGCGAGATCTGCCGGCAGCTCTCCGGTTCTGCCTTCAGCAGGTTGCGTTCAGGTCCGATCGTAGTCGCTGTGGACGTTACCAGTTCTTCACGGATGGCGTCAATCGGCGGGTTGGTGACCTGGGCAAACATCTGCTTGAAGTAATTGTACAGGCGCTGCGGACGGTCAGACAGTACGGCCAGCGGCGAATCGTAACCCATGGAGCCGACAGCTTCGGCGCCTGTGGAGGCCATAGGCTCCAGCACCTTGCGCAGATCCTCGAAGGTATAGCCGAAGGACTGCTGCAGCTGCTGCACATTATCATGCTTCGGATTCGGCAGCTCCGGTGCATCCGGGAGCTGATCGAGACCAATCAGATGCTCATCCAGCCACTCTTGATAAGGCTGCTCGGAGGCGATCTCGGCTTTGACCTCTTCGTCCGAGATAATCCGGCCCTGCTTCGTATCCACGAGCAGCATGCGGCCAGGTCTCAGCCGGTCTTTGTATAGAACATCTTCTGCCGGAATGTCGAGGACACCCGCTTCAGAGGAGAGAATAATCAGATCATCTTTGGTGACATAGTAACGCGCAGGACGCAGGCCGTTACGGTCGAGGATGGCCCCGATCTGTACACCGTCGGTAAAGCCCATTGCGGCAGGCCCGTCCCACGGTTCCATCAGGGTGCTGTGGTATTCATAGAAGGCTTTCTTCTTCTCGTCCATGCTGTCATGATTGCTCCAAGGCTCAGGAACCATCATCATCGCCACATGGGGCAGGGAGCGTCCGCTCAGGTAGAGGAATTCAAAGGTATTATCGAACATGGCCGTATCGGAGCCGTCCGGATTCACCACCGGCTTAACTTTGCTGATGTCTTCTCCGAACTTCTCGCTCTTGAACAGCGACTGGCGGGCATGCATCCAGTTCACATTGCCGCGAAGGGTGTTAATTTCACCGTTGTGGATCATGAAGCGGTAAGGGTGGGCACGTTCCCAGCTCGGGAAGGTGTTGGTGCTGAAGCGGGAGTGGACCAGCGCAATCGCTGATTCCAGCGTCTCTTCCTGGAGGTCCAGATAGAATTGTCCTACCTGTACGGTAGTGAGCATGCCTTTGTATACAATCTTCTTGCAGGAAAGACTCGGCACATAGAAGGATTCGCCCTCTTCTGCCCCGCCGTAGCGGATCGCCAGCTCTGCCCGTTTGCGGATCACATACAGCTTGCGTTCGAAGGACAGGTCATCCTTGATTCCCTCCGAGCGGCCGATAAATACCTGGCGTACATAAGGCTTAGCCGCCTTGGCCGTCTTGCCGAGCATTTCGTCAAAGGTCGGGACATCGCGGTAACCGAGTACCTGCTGACCCTCTTCCGCGATAATCTCGCTCAAGAGCGCCTCGTGGCGGGCGCGGATCTCCTCGTTATGAGACAGAAAGATCATGCCCACGCCATAATGGCCCGGCTCCGGAAGCTCAAAGCCCAGCTTCGCAGCTTCGCCGGCAAAGAAACGGTGGGGAATCTGCAGCATAATGCCGGCTCCGTCTCCAGAGTTCGGCTCGCTTCCCTGGCCTCCCCGATGCTCCATATTGAAGAGCATAGTCAGTGCATTACTGACAATATCATGGGACGGCTTGCCTTTTATATGCGCGACAAATCCCATGCCGCAAGCGTCTTTTTCGAACTGGGGATCATAAAGGCCCTGTTTGCCGGGCAGTTCAGTGTGTCTCATCACATGCAACCTCTCTATTATAAAGTAGACGGAATTCCAGGAAAATTTTTCAGCGGAAAATCTTAATAATTATTCAGGCAGAATTGGTGTTATTATTTTATCATCGAGCTGACATGAGCGCAATTTAAACTTTTTTATGAGCTTGATTAACATTTGCTTTTGCATTGCAGCTTTAGCGAATAAAAGCGTAAAAAAACTGTCGAATGTATAATTATGCATAAATGACGAATAAGCGCTTATGCACTGAAAGCGTTTCAATCATTTTCCCGGCCTGAAAACGGCACTTCCTTTAGCTATTTATATTTATGAATAAACCAAAAGCGCCCCGTAAAGGGGCGCTTTTGGTTCGTATGTTTTACAAAGAATGTTGTTGCTTTATACAGTCAAAACTTGTTCACTTTTCAGTACTGCTTCATTGCCGCGGTCACGGGTCATGAAGTAGGTGAAGGTAAGGGCCAGGAAGATTATTCCATAAGCGCCAAGCGTTCCTGCATCGGCCCACATGGAGCCGAAGTCTCCCGTAGAGATTACTGCCTTGAAGCCTTTGACACTGTAAGTCATCGGCAGCAGCGGACTTACGATCTTCATCCAGTTAGGAATCAGCTCCAGCGGGAAGGTTCCTGCGCTTGTAGTCAACTGGAAGATCAGAATCAGAATGACTACGAAGCGGCCAGGCTGATCCAACCAAGTAACAATCGCTTGAATCATCCACATGAAGGCCAGGCTGGTAATGAACGAGAAGGCGTAGAACAAGGGTACATTCTGTACTTCAAGTCCCAGACCATACAAGACAATCAGGACAGCCAGCAGAGCCTGAAGCACACTCATCATGGAGAATGTAAGTGTACGGCTCATGAACCGGTTGAACCGGCTGGCTCCAATGACTTCGGAATCACGCATAGGGATAACAATCGTACAGATCAGAGCACCTACGAACAATCCGAGGGACAGGAAGTAAGGAGCGAATCCTGTGCCGTAGTTAGGCACCTTGTTAACCTTCACTTCTTCGATCTGTACCGGCTGGGCGAACATAGATACCAGTCCATCGGTCTTGTTCACCGATTTGGTCTGTGAAGCCGCATCGCCCAGCTTGCTTGCCAGCTCACCGGAGCCTGTCTTCAGCTCATCCAGGCCATCCTTCAGCTGCCCCGCTCCGTCACTCAGCTTCTTCGAGCCATCGGCTACCGAGCTGAGACCAGTGCCCAGCTTGCCTGCTCCAGCCAGCAGCTTCGTGGTGCCGGCTTCCAGCGCCTTGCCGCCGTCTGCCAGCTTCACGCCGCCCGCTGCTGCGATGTCCAGCTTCGCGCCGAACTGCTTCATGCCTGCGGCCAGCTTCGCGCCGCCGTTCTCCAGTGCGCCTGCTCCGGCTGCCAGCTGATTCTGGCCATCCAGCAGTTGTGTGCTGCCTGCGTAGAGCTTCTGCGCTCCCTCATGCAGCTGACCCACACCTGCATCCAGCTGCTGTGAACCGCTGTGCAGCTGATTCGCTCCCTGCAGCAGCTGCTCCTGGCCGCTGTTCAGGGCCGCAGCTCCGTCAAGGAGCTGCTGCTGGCCCTGGTCCAGCTGCGCCGCGCCCGCAGCTACTGCTGCGCTTGCTGCCACCAGCTTCTGCACCTCAGGGCTTGCTGCCAGCTGAGGATTCGACTTCGCCAGCGCCTGCAGACCGTCAGACACAGCCTTAGCTCCGGCTGCTGTCTTGGCACTTCCGTCCTTCGAAGCCGTAAGTCCGGCTTCAAGCTTCGCACTGCCCTCGGCGGAGGATGATAATCCGGCCGCTAGCTTCGCGCTGCCATCCACAACTGCCTTCGTGCCTGTCTGCAGCTTCTCGGTGCCGACGACAGCCGACTGTGTTCCAGCCTGTAACGAAGCTGTTCCGGCTGCCGTCTTCTGCAGCCCGGCATTCAGCTGCTTGCTGCCCGCTGCCGACTGCGTCACCCCATCCTGCAGCTGCTTATGCGCTGCGGATAACTGCTGCAGTCCTCCGGCCAGCGTGCTGCTGCCGGTTTTGAGTGCGGCCGCTCCGTTATTCAGATCACTCACACCCTGCGTAAGCGGCGCTACACCATCCAGCAGCTTGCCGGTGCCTTCGGTGAGGACAACCAGATTGTCCTTCAGCTTCAGCGCGCCGTCATCCAGCTTGGTGGCGCCGTCTGCGATCTTGGTCGCACCGTCTCCGGCTTCGCCCAGACCGTCTGCGATTTTGGTGATTTTATCAAACACAGAACTGGTATAAGCTTCCGTAATCTTGGCGGATACCTTGCTCTTGATATCCTTCACTGCCGTGCCGCCAATCTGTCCTGCAAGGAAGTTGTAGCCTTCATTCGGCTCGTAGATGATCTTGGCCGGCTGCGGATCCGCATCCAGCAGTGTAGTTGCCTTGGCCGAGAAGTCTTCCGGAACCACAATCGCCATATAATAGGTATTGTCCGCAAGCCCGGCTTCCGCCTGCTCCCGGCTGACGAAATTCCACTTGAACCCGTCCGTCTTCTTCAGCTCCGTGACCAGATCTTCTCCGGCGGTCAGCTTGGTGCCTTCATAATCAGCACCCTTATCCTGATTGACAACCGCTACCGGAAGCTCGTTCATTTTACCGTAAGGGTCCCAGAATGCTTTCAGGAACAATCCGCTGTACAGAACAGGAATAAATAGAATGGCGAACATGGAAATACGCATCTTGGGATTCTTGAATACCGCGCCAAGATCCTTCATAAACACGGATAAAGATTTCATTCTGGTTCTCTCCTTATGATCATATGCTCTCTCTTGAAAATACGATGTCTTGCTGTGAAATGATAGTTTCGTGAATATTACAGTAACACCGGATGACTGTTTTCCCCATTTGGTCATTCAAAGGCAAAAAAAATGGGTCTATCCTGTTCAGTACGATCCAACTCAGCACCATCCGCCTCAGCCCATCAATTCCAATCAGGGAAAGCGCAGCAATGCGAGACGCCATCCCTATACCGGACTTAACTTCTACTGTGACAACCCCTCTGCCAAAAACAGATGAAAGTAATACTTGATCTGTTCTTTGGTCAACGGCACATGTACCTTGCTCAGCTCAGCAGTAAGCGCGATATATAACCTGAACATTACCACCGACACAATCTGGGGATCGCAGGGTTTGATTT
This sequence comes from Paenibacillus sp. FSL R7-0333, assembly GCF_038000365.1. NCBI lineage: Bacteria > Bacillati > Bacillota > Bacilli > Caryophanales > Paenibacillaceae > Paenibacillus > Paenibacillus sp. FSL R7-0333. Next base: position 875,187 of record NZ_JBBOBZ010000001.1, on the reverse strand, counting down.
CCCCTTGACGAATGGCCTGCTCCACCTCCCGTTCCAGATATTCAAGCACCACACTCTCGATCTTGTCGAGTCCTTCACCAGCCTGCGGCGTTCCGAAGTCCAGACTCTCCTGGGAGAGCTTGATGAATAGCTCGTGTTCGCTCCGAAATTCCAGCAGGGCATCCAACACACGGTGCAGATTATCAAAAAACGGCTTATCGCGCCTAATCTCCCGCTCGGCGATCATTTTCATCTCGAGGATAACATCCCGCAGGATTTCATCAAATAACTGTTCCTTGTTCGTAAAAAAGGTGTAAATCGTCCCTTTGCCGACATTGGCAATCTTAGCGACCTGGTCCATCGTTGTTGCCTTATATCCGAATAATGAAAAAGACTTCGTCGCCGCCTGCAGCACCTGCTGCCTTCGATCTACCACAGCCATTCATACACTCCCTTTCCTGAAGGATCGTCTACCACTTCCGTTTTGACCATTTTACTGATCCGGTCATTCGGTCAAGACCAACTTTACCACTTTGCCTATGCCTTTGCAATACTTTTGCTAAATTTTTTTATTTTATTGCAGTGTTTTAACTTTCTATTTACGTCTTATTTGTATAATGTGAGAAAAGAAGCAAAATCCCTAGTATAATATTAGGAGAAGCATGTACGCGGTAACCGCAGACGGACTACTAATGAAGCTATCTAACAAACCTATCTATAATGGAAAGTTGCAGGTGAACTTATGCGAAAGAAAAGAGTACTGCTGTTTTCGGAAGGCTTCGGCACGGGCCATACAGGGGCAGCCTATGCTCTGGCTGAAGGAATACGACTGCTGAATCCCGATGTTCAGTGCCGGGTCTTCGAGCTCGGAAAATTCCTGAATCCTACGGTCGCTCCTTGGATTCTTTCCGCTTACCGCAAAACTGTCAGCAGCCAGCCGAAGCTGGTCGGCATGATGTATAAGACCCAATATCATAAATCACTGAACCGGTTGACCAAGCTGGCCCTTCACCGGATTTTTTATACCCATGCCTCTCAGGTCATTGAACAGCTGCGGCCGGATCTGATTATCTGCACGCATCCGATTCCCGCTGCGGTCATCTCCAGGCTGAAGCACCAGGGACTTGATGTACCGTTCTATACGCTGATTACAGATTATGATGCCCACGGCAGCTGGGTGAATGCGGAAGCCAACCGATATCTGGTATCGACCTCAAGGGTCAAATCCATTCTTACGGGGCGCGGCGTCCCCTCCGAGCTGGTGACAGTGACCGGGATTCCCGTGCATCCGAAATTCTGGGAGTCCCAGGGCAAGACTAAGCTGCGCAAAGAGCTGGGGCTTGCCGACATCCCGACTGCGCTTATTATGGGCGGCGGCTGGGGCCTGATGTTCGGCAAGGATATTATGAACTCGCTCACCGCCCGGATCAATGAGATCCAGCTGATCTTCTGTATGGGCAGCAACGACAAGGCTATAGCCAAAATGCAGGCCAACCCCCTGCTGAACCATCCCAATGTAAGGATTCTCGGTTACAGCAGCGAGATCAATAAGCTGATGGATGCCTCGGATCTGCTGATCACGAAGCCCGGCGGAATGACCTGCACTGAAGGTCAGGCCAAAGGCATTCCGATGCTGTTCTATAACGCCATCCCCGGCCAGGAAGAGAAGAACAGCCAGTATTTCGTCGAGCTGGGTCTGGCCGAGATGCTTAATCCGGGCGTCGTGGACAAATGGTTCTCCATGCTGCTAAGCGAATATGCCGGATTCGGGGGACCGCAGAAGCGCAAGGCCTCTCCGGACCTCCAGCAGCCGCAGCACTGCGCCGCCACCATTCTTAAGATGCTGGGCAAGCCAGCTGCGGAAGCGGTCTTCTCCGAGGCGTGGAGCGCCCCTCCGCCCAAAGTACGGAGCGAAGAAGCCGTCTATGTCACACCTTAAGCGGGTTCCCCTACCCGAACCGCAAAGAGCCTCCAATCCAACGTTAAGCTTGGATTTGGAGGCTCTTTTTGTACGGAGCTGACAAGACAGAGAAGCCGGCGATATCCTCAAGTTGGCTGCAGTTGCCGTTAAGACCATATGGCCGTAATAATATAGACGTATGGCGTCTGAAGTGTAGCGGGTCTTTTATTTATAAAAGGTATGATTGCCGATGGTCTTGGCGAATGTCCGTGAATGATGCACGGTCAGATCCTGTGCCAGCGTCAGCGACAGGAAGAAATAGGTATCATCCGTAACCTCTTTGACCCCCATAAGCGCTGCATTCACAGCCTTAATGCTATCCGCATTTGGCTTCACGCGTTTAAGACGCCCGTTGGCCACAGGACTGAACTGCCTTTTCTGATAAATAACTTCTCTAATAGTGTCGGGATAATTGGCTGACCGCAGCCGGTTTAGAACAACGTTGGCAACTGCCACCTTGCCCTTGTACGGTTCGCCTTCTGCCTCTGCCATGACGATTTTTTGCAGCAGATGCAGGTCTTCTCCGGATACGGCGTAGCTCCAGGTAGCTTCAGCTTGCTGCTCCTTGGGTAGTAGCTTGGTCCGGGAGAAGAACAATGTTGCGGGGGGATGTTGCTGAGTTACAGCCTTGCTTGATTTCACACTCTTCGTCCCCGTTGCCGCGATCTTGGGCGCTTGCGCCACTGGCGGCGATGCTTTCACCACAGTTACCTTAGGCTTAGTCAGAATGGAAGCCGGCTTAGCCGCAACCTTGTGCTGCAGCTTCTCGGGACTCAACCATCCTGCACTCACCGTGCGGGTCCAGGTATGGACCGGTTTGGCAGCTGTGGTGTAGAGCATGGGTGTACTAATTTCGGCTGAATGGCTTGTCCTGTGCAGGACGGATGCGGCTTGCGGAATAAGCTGCTCTACCGATTGATGGCTTGCAGACTTCAGCTTACCCATTTCTATTACATTCTCCCCGGTAGCAGCAGTTCCTTCGGGGTTCATCAAACTTATCGCTGAGAAAGACACTAGGATTACACCAACCAGCAGCGCAATATAGCGGCTCTGTTTGAAAATCAACATGTTTTACCTCCTATTTTACGGCACATTCCTATTGTATGTAACCGAAAATGGAAGCTTTGAAAACTTTCTTGTCGATTTTATATTCAGAAAAATGTAAATTTTTCAGTCATTTCATACATAGGAATGGCATGCATCCTGGTAGCATACACCACAAAAGCCTCTACCGTCCAGCCTATGTCTGGAAGTAATTCGCCCGGGGGCTGATTCTTTATCCGTAAATTTTCCAGCTGCTCCAGCGTAAACGGATCTTCTCCTCGGTATTTGCGGGCTACTGTCAAATGGGGATTGTACGTTCGCATCTCTGGGGTATAGCCTAGGGGAAGGGTCGCTGAAACCACCTTTTGCTGCAGCTCCTTCAGCGGCTCCAATTCGCCGGAAATCCCGGCCCAGAGCACTCTTGGCGAGTCTGGAAGACCGAAGGTGCCCCATTCGCCGAGCTTCAGCTGAAAGCCTTTACTTGAACGCGCAACCTTCCGGAGTGCCTCATAGAGAGGTGGAATATTTTCCCTGGGGGTATCTCCAAGAAATTGAAGCGTAATATGGAAATCTTTGAAATGTGTCCATCTGGCAAATTTAAGTCCGGACGACACACGGGCAGACTCATTCTTCAGATATTCAAGCAGCGTATCAGGCAACGGCACCGCAACGAACAGACGCTCCACTTCTTGCTCCGGGTCCAAATGGCTCATGCGAATTTCACCTTTCCAGACAGATTTGTTATGCTTATCTATACTTATCGTCTATTTCTCTACTGAAATGTAGAACAGGAGGGAACCATCATGACTAAATCCATCGTTTGTATGCAGCAGCTGTCCTCTGCTCAACAGGAGCTGATCCGCGCCGCTGCACCAGAGTACACCCTTACCCTTGGAGATTCCAGGAACCCTGATCTGGAGCTGCTCTCCGGCGCAGAGATTATTATCGGCTGGGGCAAAGGCATCCGGGACACTGTGCTGCGCCAGGGCTCGCCGCTCCGCTGGGTACAAGCCTGGTCCGCCGGAGTAGAGAAGCTTCCGCTGGATGCCCTGAAGGAACGCGAAATTCAGCTGACGAACGCCAGCGGCGTGCATGCGCAGCCGATTACTGCTGTCATCCTAAGCTTCATGCTAATGTTCACGCGGAATATGCACACGGCTATCCGTAACCAGCAGAACCGCCGCTGGCACTCGGACGGGCAGGAGAGCGAGCTGACTGGCAAGACAATCGTCATCGCCGGAACTGGCGCGATCGGCAGCGAGACCGCCAGAATCGCCAAAGCCTTCCATATGAAGACGGTCGGAGTCAGCCGCTCCGGGCGACCGGTGGACGGCTTCGACCAGATCTTCACCACCGGGGAGCTGAAGGACTCCGTCCGCGAAGCAGACTTCGTAGTCAACACGCTGCCGCTCACCGACGAAACGCGCGGGCTGTTCGATGCTGAGGTCTTCTCCGCCTGCAAGCAGGGGGCATATTATATTAATATCGGCCGCGGCGTCACCACGCAAACGGACGATCTGATCGCTGCCCTGAACAGCGGCCAGCTGGCCGGTGCGGGCCTCGATGTCTTCGAGACCGAGCCGCTGCCGGAGGACCACCCGCTCTGGGGCATGGAGCAGGTCATCATCACCCCTCACTGTGCCGGGGTAACCGACCGCTATGCCGACCGGGTGGTCAACATCTTCGTGGAGAACATGAAGGCCTACCTGGAATCCGGCAAGCCTTCGCGCAACCTGGTGGATTATAACCGCCAGTATTAGGGGGCCATCAGCATCACCCACATGTCGCATACATGCTCAACTCGTTCAGCTCTTTCAACTAATTTCAGCAATTCAGTTCATTCAGTGATTCACGAATTCACGCATAATAAAGAGCCTCTGCTGAACTAAGCAGAGGCTCTTTATTTACTTCCATCCCTAAATAGATTGAACTTGAAATTACCACAACTAGATGAGAGTAACGGAGGGGATATTTGGAACTGCAGGAGCGATAGCGTCCGCCTTTGTTCCCGGATTTCAACCGCTACTGCGGTTCAATCCAAGAAATCCGGGAACAACAGCGGCCGTAAGACCAAATATCACCGCAGTTACGGCCGGCATCGCCGTTGATAAGCTTTTAGTCCAATCTAACCCCCTCACACCTTAAAGCGGGTCACCGACTCCCGGAGCTCCGCAAGCAGCAGCTTCAGCTCCGCGATGCCGTTAGCCACAGCGGTGGTTGAGCTGAGCTGCTCATGCGCTGAAGCGGAGGTCTCTTCGACACCTGCCGCCGATTGCTGGGAGAGTGCCGAGATATGCTGGCTGAACTCGTTCATGGTCTCGCTGGCACCGGTCATTTGCTGCAGGTCCTGGCCCATCTCGTCGATTGTCACCGCCATCATGCGGACCGAGCCGTTGATCTCAGCCAGCGCATCACCGGTCTCGACAATCTGCCGGCTGCCTTGCTCCGTCTTGGCTACCCCGCCGCGCAGCTGCTCTACCATGGTTCTGGAGTCAAGCTGGATGCCCTGTGTAATCTCTGTAATCTCCGAGACCGTCTGCTGCACATCCTCTGACAGCTTCCGTACTTCCTGTGCGACAACGGCGAAGCCGCGTCCGCTGTCACCGGCCCGTGCGGCTTCAATAGCGGCATTGATCGCCAGCAGATGAGTCTGCTCCGAGATGCTCCGGATGGAGGCTACCAGATGGAAGATCCCTTCATTCTTGCGGTTCAGCTCTTCTACGGTATCCATGGATTGCGAGACCGCATCAGCAATCTCGTTCATCTGCGCCACGGAGCTTTCCATGAGCGCCCGGCCCTTTTCACCCTTTTGCCGTACCTGCTCGGAATGATTGGAGAGATCCGTGCCTCTGCCGGCAAAATTCTCAATTAACGTATTCAGCTCCTCCACCGCCTTGGAGGCATCTACCGCTGCTTCGGCCTGGCTTCCGGACGCTGTGGCCAGCTCTTCCATCGTCAGCGCGATCTGGCTGCTGCCTTCCTTGGTATCGGCAATGGTATGCATTAACACATCGCCCTGCTCCCCAATGATCCTTGATACATCTCTGATCCGGCTGACCATTTCCAGCAGCGTGCGGTTCGTTTCATTCACCGTCTTGGCCAGCAGGCCAATCTCGTCCTTGTTGCGGATCAGCGTCTCTTCCGCCGTCAGATCCCCGCTTGAGATCTGCTGCAGCTGCTTCGTTACCTTCTTCAGCGGGTTGACGATCGTTCTGCGGACGAACATGTTCACCACACCGATAACGATCAGGACAATCAGCACAGTCGCAATATTCATTCTCCCGGCGGTATTGAAAATACTCGCAGAAGTTTTGCCCTCATCCTCAGCATCCTTCTGGCTGTGCGCCACCAGCGCATCCAGATCTACCTGCATGGAATTAAAAGCGTCAATCCCCTTCTCTGATACCTCGAGGGCCAATTTCTCGTCATTGGAGCTGCTGAGCAGAATCGCCTGATTGTTGACGGTCAGGAACTCGCCCCATTTTCCGACGAGCGACTGTAATTGCTTCAGCTCCTGATCTCCTTTCAGATTGGCTTTATATTCCTTAAAAGTATCCGCTACTTTGCCGATGAATTTGGACCGCTCCTCCGCAAGCGCGTTTTTGTCCGCGTTATCAGTGCTCAGGATATGCTGCAGGCTGAGTGCCATAACATGCTCTGTAAGATAGTTGACATTGTGAATTTTGTTCAGCTCGGGAATGATGTGATTAATGACTTTCCCGGTGTTCTTCTGCATATTGTTCATTTGATAGAGCGAAACCACGCCGCTGATGATAACGAATACAGCCAGAGCCGCATAACCGTAGGCTATCTTGGAGCCGATGCTTTTTCTGCCCCGGAACAGACTTGCCTGCTGCTCCTTGTCTGCTCCCTTCCTCCCTTTTCCTAACAGATCCTTCAGTCGCTGACCTATCCCCACACCTGTGTGCCCCCTTGAAATTATTCTGGATGATTCCACCAATTTCCATCTGATTACATTTATTTTCATAAAAAAAGCAAAAAAAAATAGGTTATATGTACTATGTCGGCAGCAGACGGTTAAAAATTAACATGTTTCTCTCGATGTAAGGTTTTACCTGCCAGCCCAGACGGCGGACAGGTAAAGTTTCTACTATATAGGATAGGTCTAATCCAGATCGTATATCGAACCGACCTTCAGCCCGTACAGCTCATTGTAGATTTTCTCGGCAAAAGCGTCGGTCATTCCGGCGATATAATCGGTCACCATATGCTCCCAGGTCCAGATCGGCTTGGCCGACTTCTGATCCTTCTCGAACCGCTGCAGCCAGTCCGAAGGGATAATACTCCGGGACGTCTCGGGATCAAGGAACGCCTCCCACAGCCGCCGCAGTATCCACTCGCTCCGTTTCTGGAGGCGCTGTACGCGCAAATCGCGGATCATCGTTACCCAGGCGAAGCTTTTGAGCACACTGACGGTCCGCAGCATGTCCTCATCCTCCCTGCCTTCCTTAATGAAGGTAACCTTCTTCCAGTCCCCGTCCCCGATCACGCCGAGGCTGGCGACAAAGGTACTGACCCAATAGGCCTTGACTTCACGGCGGGTGCGGGAATAGTCATTCTCACAGGTAGGCATCTTCTCCTTCCAGATCCGAAGGAATGAACTCAGCACCTCCTCCACCTTGAAGCGGATCGCCGACTTGTTCCAGCCGGACCAGAAGGCATCCTCAAGCGTAGTGATCTTCTCCACAATCAGCCGCTGAATATAGTCGTCATGCATGAAATGCTCATGTACCTCAATCTTACCGGCCTTGATGCCGTCCTCCAGATCATGCGCCGAATAAGCAATATCGTCACACAGGTCCATCAGCTGCGCTTCCAGCGTCTTTTTGCCTGCCGGAATTCCCCACTGGGTGCGGATCTCATGGATATACTCCCATTCATGCAGATACATCCCCTTCTTCAGCACCGTCCCGGGAAAAGGATATTTGTTAATGCCCAGCAGTACCGCGTCCGAGAGGTTCAGACCGTCGATATTCTCGCGCTTCTCCAGGAACATGATCAGGCGGAAGTTATGGGCGTTGCCTTCAAAATGCTCATATTTGCGCTTCATGCTCTCATGAATCGTCTGCTGCTGAACCGGACCTGCCCCTGACTTGGCCACTGCCTCTACCGTCTTGCGGGTAACCAGCTTCTCCAGCAGGTTGTCCAGCACCTCTTCTCCCTTATGCCCAAATGGGGGATGGCCGAAGTCATGGGCGATGGCCGCACATTCCACTACCTCGGGATCAATGACCAGGCCCGGATTCTCCGCCGCTCCTGTCTCTACTTCCGGGTAAGAACGCAGCAGACTCTTGGCCGCTTCACGGGCAATCTGCGCCACCTCCAGCGAGTGGGTCAGGCGCGTCCGGTAGTAATCCCCGGTTCCGGCCCCGAACACCTGCGATTTGCCCTGCAGCCGCCGGAAGGTCGGCGAATGGATCAGACGCGAATAGTCGCGTTCATATGCGGCTCTGGAGGTCTCCAGCTTCGTGATTTCCGGATATTGTCTATGCTCTCTTTGTTCAATCAGTGTCATCTCCGCCGCCCCTATTCCTTGATCTGTATTTAGTAACTTATTATAAGTCATTTCTGCCGGAACTTTCACTCTAAAATGCAAATCGCCCTGCGGGCTGCTATAAATGCATAGCAACCAAGGGGGATAGAGCATTCTAAGACTTAAGCAGCAAGAACCGCTTATAAAAACAAGTGTGGAGTGAATTTGTGAGCCATGAGAACAGCCACCCGATTGACCGCCGCAGTTCTTGCCGCACTGGCGCTGATGCACAGCCCTTCCGATCTGGCCCTGGGCAGTCCGAACAAGGCAAAAAACCGCTACTACTATGAGGAGCGCGGCGATATGATCTGGGAAGTGCGCACCAGCCAGAAGGTGATTGCGTTGACCTTCGATGACGGCCCGGACCCCCTGGAGACGGACGGCATTCTGGAGGTGCTGCATGAGTATCAAGCGAAATGCACATTTTTTGCGATTGGCAAGCGGATCGCCGCTTATCCCGATGTCGCCAGACGCGTGATTAATGAAGGACATGAGCTGGCGAACCATACCTATAATCATGTCTATTTCAAAAGGCCGATCTCCGGGGAGCAGATTCAGGAGGAGCTTGCGCTGACGGAGAAGGAAATTATGAAGATATCCGGCAGACACAGCAGCCTGTTCAGACCGCCGGGCGGCATGTATGACGAGACGCTGATCGATGTGTCCAACAGCATGGGCCTGAAGCCCGTTCTGTGGTCCTGGCATCAGGACACCCGCGACTGGAACCGCCCCGGCGTCTGGAACATCTCAAGCCGGGTGATCCGCAATGCCAAGAGCGGCGATATTGTCCTGTTCCACGACCATGTCCACGGGCCGTCGCAGACGAAGGAAGCATTGAAAATCATTCTGCCAGAGCTAAAAAAGCAGGGCTTCCGGTTTGTGACCGTCTCGGAGCTGATTCAGCTATCCGATGTGCAGCAGGCGAAGACAGACCGGCATATGACCTATTAGGGGGCCTGCCCGGATTGCACAGGTTCACAAAATAAGGTAGTCTTGAGCATAATAAGGCTATCCTAATATGGCTATTTGTGAATCTGCCGATGTCCATCCCCCAGGAGGGTACAATACATGACCGAGAATACTTCCTATACAACCGAGGAAATTGCCCGGCTGCTCAAAATCTCCAAGCTCAAGGTCTATGATCTCATTAAAAAGGGCGAGCTCCCCTCTTACCGTGTCGGCAAACAGATGCGGGTTGACCTCTCTGATCTGGAGAGGTATAAGCAGAATTCCCGCAACAGCGGGCCTTCTGCGCATCCCCTGCCCGGGGGCGGGCTGACTGAAGCTGCATTGCCTCAGGTGCAGCCATTGCAGCAGACGGGCCCCCCGTTCGCCGCGCCTTATCAGGCCTTCGCCTCCCCACCGCCGCACAGCATGAAGAACAGCGGTGTGCATGTAGTCATTACCGGGCAGGATATGTCACTTGATATTCTGGCGACCCATCTGGAGCGGACCCTGCCCTCCACCCGCCCGCTCCGTTCCTATGCGGGCAGTCTGGACAGCCTCATCGCCATGTATCAGGGCGAATCAGATATTGTCAGTACCCATCTGCTGGATGGCGATAGCGGCGAATATAACCTGCCCTATATCCGCAAGCTGCTCGTAGGCTTCTCCTATATTGTAGTGCATCTGCTAACACGCAGCGCAGGCTTCTATGTTCAGAAGGGCAATCCGCTAGGCATCCGCAGTTGGGGGGATCTCCGGCAGGACGGGCTAACGCTGATTAACCGTGAGCGCGGCTCCGGCGCCCGGGTGCTGCTGGATGAACAGCTGCGCCTGCATGGAATTCCGTCCTCCCGCTTGAACGGATACATTAATGAAGAGAACAGCCATCTGGCAGTAGCCAGCCTGGTGGCAAGAGGCGGGGCGGATGTGGGCATCGGCACCGAGAAAGCCGCCAGAATCATTGACGGCATCGACTTCATTCCGCTGATCCGGGAGCGCTACGATCTGGTCATGGTGAAGAAGCCGGAGAATGAAGCCTGGATTAACGCCATTCTGAATATTCTGCGCTCGGAGGCCTTCCGCAGTGAGCTAAGCTCGATTCACAGCTATGACCTGAGCGAGACGGGCAATATTATTTACGAGACTTGAAACCAGAGGAGGAACGCATGTTATCCACAATACCGCAGGCAGCATTCAGGCTGGAGCGCTTGTTTTTTTCAAGCGTACACAGCTATTACGGAAGATTGGCAGAAGGGGAAGCTTTGCCCCGAAGGACCCTTCACCACCATGCCCTGTGTTATGTAACAGAAGGTAAGGGGCAGATTATCCTAAATGGGGGGCTGCTTACGGCGAATAAAGGAGACCTCTTTTTGTTGTTGCCCGAAACTTCAGTGGAAGGCAAAGCGCTGACGGCAGAACCGCTGCGTTATATGATCATTTTCTTCTCCTGTATACAGCTTCGTAAGGATCACAGGCACCAGGAGCTCCATCCTCCGGTATTTCCGGTTAACGGGAAGCTTGAAGCACCCGGCCATCCACGGGCTGCAGAGATCACCCGGCAAATGACCTCCTCTCACCGCACCCGTAACCCGGAGGATATCATGCATGCCAAGTACCGGCTGCAGCGGCTGCTCGCGTTGCTGCTTCAACCAAGTAAGCATATTGATCAGGACAAGGCTGTAGGGATGGATATTGTGCTTGCCCACATGAAGAACAACTACAACCAAGAGCTTAAAGTTGGGCAACTGGCTCTAATGGCAGGCTTAAGCACCAATCATTTCATCAGAGCGTTCAAGCAGCTTACAGAAAAGACACCTATGGCCTATTTGCTGGAGGAACGGATAAAAAGGGCTAAGCAGCTGCTCTTCTCTTCCGAACGTGTCAAGCAGATCGCCAAGGAAGTGGGCTATAAGGACGAGCATTATTTCAGCCGGGTGTTCAAAAAATCGGAAGGCGTGGCACCGGCCAGCTACCTCAAAAACAATCATATCCGTATTGCTGTTCTCTACTATGGTCTGGATGATTACCTGATGACACTTGGCCTGACGCCAGTGGCTGCGCTGTCTTACCGGGAACGGGTGTCAAGAAATTACAGCCTCCCCCACCCGGGTGTGCTGGAGCAGGACATTGTCCGCCTGAACGGTTCCCGGTTGAATTATGAAGAGCTGGCACGGGTGAGGCCTGATCTGATTATCGGGAGCGACCGGCTGTTACCAGGCGAGTTGCTGGAGTCCATCGCACCCACGGTTGTCCTTAAGCATACCGATCATGTGGAGCAGCAGTTGTCCCGGTTGTCCCGTATTCTGGGCAGAGAGCAGCAGGCTGACGACTGGATGAACCGCTACGCAGAGCAGAAGCACCTCCTTAGATCACGGCTGGAAGCACAGAATGTACTGCCCACGGTTTCTTTTATCAGAGTCAGCTCTGAATTCTACCGCTTGTACGGCGCCTCCAATCAGACAGGAACTCTGCTATACCAAGATCTTGGACTGAGTCCGCCCCCCTCAACCCGTGAGCAGACTGAATCAATGGATTTCGAGATTCATGAGCTTCCTGGGTATAACCCGGGAACCATTTTTTTGGCTGCGGACCCTACCCTGGAATCGAGACAACGGCTGGAAGCACTGCTCTCGTCCAAAGAATGGTCTTCACTGGATGCAGTGAAGCAGTCCCGGGTATTCGATGCCGGAGATCTGTTGTTCAAAACACTCGGACCCTCAGGCAGAAAGTGGGCCATGTCGTATGTTGCATCCCGGATAGGAACGCTGGACGATAGAATTATCCACGCCAACAAAGGGTTATAATCCATTGAAAAACATGTATCGATCTCCTATCATAATGATAATGATTATTATTATCTATTACACAAAGGAGACGAGAAATAAATGAATCGAATGAAATCCATCCAGGTCATGCTCCTTGCCGTTCTGCTGCTGATACTGGCCGCTTGCAGCAATACAGCGGGACAACCGGCCTCCGAAGAACAGAGTCCCGCCGCTTCCCAAACCAGCGATCAGGGGGCTGCGGAACCGGGCACACGCACGATTGCCCACCTTAAGGGAGAAGCCGTGATTCCGGCCAAAATCGAAAAAATCGTTGTTCTCTCGGCAGAGTTCATAGATCATCTGTTGACTATCGGAGAGAAGCCCTCCGGTGTGAACACCGAGGTCCGGTACGGAGGAGAGTATCTTCCCTATATGGCTGACAAGCTGCAGGGGGTACAAACTGTAGGTTCGGCGGATAATCCCAACCTTGAGGCCATTACCTTGCTTGATCCGGATGTGATTCTTATTGAGAGCCGGACGGCCGAGAATAAGTATGAGCAACTGAACAAAATCGCCCCTACCATCGTTCTTGGAAATGAATGGCTTGATTATGGCGACGATACTTCCTTTTGGACCAAGGATCTGCTAACCATTGCCGAGATGTATGACAAGACGGATGTGGCGAAGGAAAAAATTGCCGAACTGGAACAGAAAACGGTCCAGGCCAGTGAGAAAATCAAAGCGCTGGACAACAAAAAACTCGCCTACCTCCGTGTACGGGAGAAGACACTCCAAGTGTACGCAAAGCAAGGTCATCCAACCAATGCATTACTCTACCAGGATCTCGGGTTCGAACCTGCCGCACTTACGCCGGAAGAGCAAAGAGCAGATTTATCCTTGGAGAAAATACCGGAGCTGGGGGCAGACTTTATCGTCCTTGAGGTGGATTCCAATGCCCGCGATTTCCTGGACAACATGCAGGCCAGCGCACTCTGGAAGAACATCCCTGCCGTACAGGGAGGAAAGGTTCATGAGACCGATTCCTTCTGGCTCTTTAAGGGCTGGGGAGTGATCGGCCGGGGTGAAATTATTGATGAAATCATGGCATGGCTAGAGCAATGAGTGAGGTTATACCTTTTAGCAGCCAGTGGATACAAGATTTCATGCAGCAGCATTTTGCCGTGACGGTCACGGAGAAGCGGGATCATTCTTTTCCTTACAGTACAGAAGATCTATTGGACGAGGCGAAGCTCCCGTTAATTATCGGGCAGCAATCACTCCAGCTTGGGGAGCCTGGAGGAATTGTGGTCGGAACTTTGTTTGCCAAAAGGTACTCGGTGTTGATCATGGGACTGGCCGCTTCCATCACTCTCTTCGATACCCCGCTCTCTCTGCTGCCCGGCGCTTTACGGTTCAGGCTAACGGATGCAGGAATGATGCATTATGAAGCGGAGACGGCAGCCACGGACAAATGGCCTGATAACCCTTCGGAAGTTCGTCAAGCCTGCCTTTCCGGCTATATAGATCGCCTGCTGGCACATTTACGGCAGGTGCTCCAGGCTGTATCAGGGTATACGGGAGCTAAGGAGAAGATCATGTGGTCGCTGATTGCGCATAATTTGCATAACGTGTATGAAAGACTGCATACGGACAAGGGACTCTGGGACTCTGAGGATCGGGGCCGGATCATCAGCCAGGATTATACTACCCTGCTTCAGCCGGAGAAGCCGGATGAATTATCCATGCGGTTCCGGCGGTATGAGCATCCGAAGCTGTGCGGCCATTCATTATATCTGCGCAGGCATTGCTGCCTAGCCTACCGGATCAAGATTGGGCCTGATGCCGGAGAGTATTGCAGCACTTGCCCCAAGCTATCACCGGAAGAGAGATACAATATATTGGACAACTAAGCAACGCCCATCCCCGGTTCAGGATGGGCGTTGCTTAGTTCTGCTCTGCTATTCTCTAAGACCACTAATGACAATAACATCCTGGTTATAGCTGTCTCCGGCAAACGCAATGCCTTCCGGCTCCGTCTTGCGGGGCAGCAGCGCTTCAGAGATCATATTGCCGGTATGGTCGAGGTAGCTCGTGACATCGACACTCTTATGGTAAAGGCAGATGTCATCCACCCGGTCCTCCATGACGATACGCAGCGCGGTGGCCTCCTGCACTGAGAGCAGTTCCCCATGCTGCCGCACAGGCAGCCGTTCTGCATGCATCTGCAGCTTCGCTGCCCCGAACGGAACCGCCAGGGTGACGATGGCTGCACTGCCGGTTAGGGTAAGGGAACGCTTCATGACCGGACTCTCATGGTAGTGACCTTGCTTGAAGATCAGGCCCTGCTCCAGCGTCAGCCGGTCGTCGGCCAGCCCGGAGGGCAGCGGCTTCAGCAGCAGATTAGCCCCCTCCAGTTGGGAGACAACGTCCCCGCTGAGAGCATCGTAGCCCGCTGCACCCGGCGGCAGGTGGAAGAACTGCTCATAACGGTGCTGCCCTTTGGCTTCGAACAGATCCACGATCAGCCAATAGCTGTTCTTGACGAACAGCACCTTGCGGGAGTGGACCACCGGATCTTCGTACCGGGTATATCCGTACTGGCTCGCAAAGGTGTAGTCATATGCTTCATTGAACTGTGTATCCCAGATTCTGCAGCTCGCCGTAGGCGGTGTATTCCAGTGGAAGCTGCGGACATGCTGGTCCTGCCCGTCGACAACCACAGTGTTATGGGCACGGGTCGAGACTGTATATTTTCGTTCCTTGTTCCACTCAAACAAGCCCATACCCGAATCCGCCAGCAGCTCGCGTCCTCCGGCGTAGAGCACCAGGCTGAGCGCATCGGAATGCGCATGCCCGCCGATCCCGACGCCTGCACGCATCGCCATGTACATGTCGTTAGGGCTCCAGCCCTGGCGCGAGGTCACATAACCGCCTGCCGGGAAGCAGGCTGCCGTCTCCGCCGGCTCGACGGCCTTCAGCTGATCATACTCCGCTGCAGCCTCCGGCCCGATTCTCCACAGCAGGGAGAACGGCAGCCGCTCATGCCCCAGCGCTTTGAAGTCTCCCCGCTGATACAGGTAAGCGCCCAGGCTCATGACACCACGCAGCTCGCTGACGACCTGAACATCGGTATCGCCGAACTTGACCAGCTGCCCGTCCGGGGCCAGCAGATGCATCGTGACGACATACATCTTCTCCAGCGTCTCCCGGTATTCTCCGGCATCGATGCCGAGCTTCTGGTAAAGAACCACCAGCTCATACAGCTCACGCATGACGATCAGGTGGTAATTCGGGCTGCCCTCGAACTGTACCCCGTCGGGGTAGACGTTCTCAAGGATATAGCCCGGCAGCTTACGTCCGGCGTATTCCAGCCATGCGGCGGAATCCTTCAGCTCCGGCAGCAGCAGCGCCGTCTGAGTCAGCCCCCGGAGCTGCATGCAGACATGGTTGCCGCCGCTGGCATGATATTTACGGACGTAATCCCCGTGCTGCTGGAAGGACTGAATCAGCTTCAGCTTCACCTCAGGCTCGAAGGCCGGGGAGCTGAAGAAGGTAATGAAGGCTTCCGGCAGCATGAACATCCGCACACCGGCGGAGAGGGGGTCCCAGCTACAATGCTCCGCCCGGAAGGTACCATCCACCGGCATAGGGTTGTCGTCAATGAAATGGCTGATCATATCATTGAAGCATCTGGCGTATTTATCATCCCCGGTCAGCGCATAGGCTCTGGACAGGCGCTTCACGTAGACGAACCGGGTCAGATGCAGCTGATACTGCGAGCTGTCGAACAGCCAGCTGTTCCAGTCATAGCTTCCGTGCCGGAAGAGCACTCTTTTCCCTTTGAACAGGGGAATATCCCCCTCCACAATCCGGTCCGCCTCGGCAATATCCTGCTGCGCCTCTTCCTCCCCGCTGTAATGGCTGGCGGCGTACGCCCGAAGCTTGGGAACATCCTTCACCTCAAAGTAATATCTCCCGTTGTTACCCGCTGCAATGACTTCTAAATAAGCATCCCGTGCACCGGGGACATCGCCTACGTCCAGCTTCGCAGCTACCTCAGCAAGCTCCGGTCTGGTCAAGTCCAGCATTGTGCTTAAGAACTCCCCGGCAGCCAGCTGCGGCTTCGTATATGCGGGATTGTGGCGCAGATCTTTATATCCCATAGTCAATTCTATCATCACCTTTATATTCGCGGATCTCTCCGCCTAAAGTCTATTCCTTAATCGAACCAAGCATGGCTCCCTTGGCAAAATACTTCTGCAGGAACGGGTACACTATGACGATAGGCAGCATCGCCAGCAAAATGGCCGCATTCTGGACATTGGGTCCAAGGTTGGCCGCAAGCGAAGCATCTACCGCTGCCTCTGCCGAGATATTGGAGGCGCTGATTGCCACCATCTGCCGCAGGAGCGGTTGAATCGGCCAGCGCGAGGTATCATTCAGATAGATGACCGCCGAGAAGAACTCATTCCAGAACTGCACCATGAAAAACAGGGTGAAGGTGGCGATAATCGGTTTGGACAGCGGCAGCACGATCGAGTAGAGAATTCTGAATTCCCCGGCCCCGTCAATTCTGGCTGCTTCGTCCAGACTCTCGGGCAGGCTCTGGAAGAAGGAGCGGATGACCATAATATTGAAGGCACTGGAGGCTGCCGGAAGCACTACCGCCCAGTAAGAATCGATCAGACCCAGATTTTTGACGACCAGATAGTTCGGAATCATGCCCCCATGGAAGATCATCGTGAAGAAAATAACCAGCAGCATGATCCGGCGTCCGGGCAGAAATTTCTTCGACAGGGCATAGGCCAGTGTAATGGAGACAAACAGGCTGAGCACCGTTCCCATCGCCGTGATAATGACAGAATTCTTGACAGAGGTCAGGAACGTATTCGCATTCAGCAGATAGCTATAAGCATCCAGTGTCCAGTGCTTGGGCCAGATGAAGAAATTCCCGGCCATAGAATCTCCCGGCGGACTGAAAGAGACCGCAATAATATATAGAAAAGGCAGAATAACCAGCAAGCTGATTAAGCAAATCATGACTACAATAATGGTGTCAAACCAGGTTGCCTTAAGCTTCATAACCTCTCCACTCCTGTTCTTGTTCTAGAATATGCCTTCCTCACCCAGCAGCTTCGCCGCATAATTGGCCCCGAGGACCAGGATCAGACTGGCAACGGATTTGAACATGCCTACGGTAATCGCGAAGCTGTAATTGAATTGCTCCAGACCGACATGGTAGACGAACAGATCGAAGACATTGGAGACATCCAGGTTAAGGCTATTGGTCATCAGGAAGATCTGCATGAAGTTGGAGTCCATCGAGGAGCCCAGACGGAGCAACAGCAGAATCACGATGGTCCCTTTGATGCCGGGGAGGGTGATATGCCAGATGCTCTGCAATCGGCTTGCTCCATCCACCTTGGCTGCTTCATACTGCTCAGGGTTAATCCCCGCCAGTGCCGCCAGGAAGATAATCGTGCCCCAGCCTGCATCCTTCCAGATCGACTGGAAGATGACCAGCGGCCGGAACCATTCGTTGCTGACCAGGAAGTTAGCGCTGCCGTCGAACCATTGGCCGAGGTAATGGTTAATGACGCCCGAAGGCCCGAAGAAAGAAATCGTAATCCCGTAAATCACGACCCAGGAGAGAAAATGGGGCAGATATACGATGGTCTGCGAGACACGCTTGAACACCTTAAGCCGCACTTCATTCAGAAGCAGCGACAGGAGGATCGTGAAGGGAAAATAAATGATCAGATTCAGCAGACTGATCAGCAGCGTATTTTTCAGCAACATATAGAAATCGGAGGTTCCGAAAAACTGTCTGAAATTATCCAGCCCCACCCAGGGACTGTCCATCATGCCCTTGAACGGGCTGTATTCCTTGAAGGCCAGAATGAGTCCTGTCATCGGAATGTAATGAAAGGTGAGAAAGTAGAGAATACCCGGTGCTGCCAGTAAGTAAAAGGGCCATAGCTGATGAAACCGTTTGGGTCGTAAAGCTCTTTGCACAGGCTAAACCTCCTTATCCAAATGGGCAAAAGAAAGGGGAAAGCCCCTCCTTTGCCTCTGTATATAGTGTTGTTGTATTACTTCGTGGAATGCTCTGCGTGATATTGGTCCAGCAGTTCCTTGGTGATCTGCTCGCCCGGACCCTTAGTCCAGGTATCAATCTCCTTCTGCACATCCTCCCAGGCTCCCTCGCCCAGCACATACTTCGTCATGACCGCACTCATTTTCTTATAGCTGTCCGGATTCTTGCTGGCGTACTGTGAGTTGTAGCTGAGGAACGGATTCTCCACCCCGATCTTGCTGATCGTATCGAGAGTTGTCTTTTGCAGCGCCAGGATGTCCGGCTCCTTGGAGTTGGCGTATACATATGGATCTGCACGGTTCTCCAGGATGAAATTGTTCGGCTTATCGAGCTCATACTGCTTCTTCTGCTCCTCGGTCTGCACCGCAACCCCATTCTTGAAATCGCTGGAATGGATGCCGGTGACTCCCGCTTTGGAGAACGCTACATTCTCTTCGGAGGCCGTGAAGTCAAGGAAGTCTACAATCTGCTGCACCTTATCCTCCGGTACGGAGCTTGGAACCGCCCACAGTCCGTAGTACCCGGAGAGTACAGAAGCACCCTTCTGTCCGTTCGCGCCTTCAAGCACATCGACAATCGCGATTTCGGCCTTCGGGTCCGTCTGCTTCAGCTTTTCTACGTTGGTCTCTACAATATCACTGACATTCCCGACAAAAGCACCCGCTGTGCCCGCAAGGAACTTACTCCGCGCCTGCCCCTGGTTCTTCAATACCGGCGCATCCTTGTCGATCAGGCCCTTGCTCCAGGAATCTCTCAGCCACTCCAGGAATGCCTTGTATTCAGGCGTCTGGAAATCACGGACCACGTTGTCGCCGTCCAGCTTCCACACATTAGGAATGCCAAAGGCATACTGGATCGGGAGGACACCCGAGAACGGCCCGGGGCTATTCACACCGTCAGAACCGTAGATCGTGAACGGTATGGTTTTGCCGCCGCCTGCCGGGTCCTTCTCCTTGAACACCGCAAGCGCATTCGTCAGCTCATCCATGGTCTTCGGAACCGACAGATTATATTTATCCAGCCAGTCCTTGCGGATCAGAATATTGGCTTCGCCTCCGCCGTAAAGACCGCGCGGCCGGGGAATCCCGTAGGATTTGCCGTCAATTTTGGCACCGTTCCAGACCACCTCATCAATCTGACTTATATTCTTGGTCTTCGCAAGGTAAGGGGTCAGGTCATGAAAAGCGCCCATTTTCACCAGGTTGTTGAATTTATCGTCCTTGCCGCCATCCATCAGCAGCAGGTCATAGGAATCTCCGGCCGATACCGCCACAGAGAGCTTGTCCGTATAGGCTTCGGATGGCACGAAGGTTACGTTCAGATCTACATTGCCGCGCTTCTCCAGATCCTCCAGCGCCTTGTTGTTCGTCATCTCCGGCGGATTGCCGAACAGAATGGTCATGGCCTTGATGCTGGCCGGCTTGCTAGCCTCACCGCTTGGTGTACTGCCTTCCGGTGCCGCTGTGCTGCCTGCCGCAGAATTATTGCCGCCGCCGCAGCCCGCCAGTGCAGTTACCATCAACGCCGCCGAAGCTACAAGCGGTACAAGCTTTTTTGTAATATTCATTGTCATCCCCCATTTGCTTGTATTGATTGCGTTTACATCGTGCTTACACTTTGGATTATAGAAGACGCCGGAGCTTAAGAACATGCCGGATTCCAGCCAAAGTGTCACCATTTTTAAGATTTGCCGGTCCGCAGGTATCTCCATGTCCGCCAATGTACTATAATCTGTTTAGGATAGCCTGCCCGGTATCCATAGTCCAAAACCCTTAACGGATGTGACGCTATGAATTCACCCTTTTTCAGCTTTTTGCGGCGGAGCTTCTACATTAAGATGATTGTGGTCATGTTCGCCATCTCGGTGGTTCCGCTGATTGTGCTGTCCTTCATCTCTGTAAGCGTATCCAGCACGACGGTGGAGCAGCAGGTGAACCGCCTGAATGCCCAGCTCGTCAATCAGGTCGTGGACCGGATTGAATTAACCATGACCCGGCTGCGGGAGCTCAGCGAGCAATATTCGCGGATCTCGTCCATTCAGAGCGCGCTGGTATCGCCTTCGGCCCAATATTTTGAAGAGGTGGTCCGCAAAAAGGATCTGATCTCCGTGCTCAGCGGCGCGTCCGCCATCATCGGGAATGTGGAGGGCCTACAGGTCTATTCCGCCGTTACAGGAGAGGTCCTCTCCTCCACGGAAGCCCCGGCCATGCTGGAGGAGTCCCCGTACCGGCCGCTGATTGAAGCGTATCTGGCTTCGGGACGGCCGAATCTTTTTCTGGACAAGCACTCACTGCCTGAGCTGGCTATTCTGAATTCGTCTACCTATTATATCTCACGCGTTCCCTTCGACTTATATAAGGACCTGAAGGGCGTGCTGCTGATCTCCATGAATAATAGCCAATACCAGCAGCAGATTGAGAATATTCAGCTTGGGAGCGAGGGCTCTATCTCCCTGCTGACGGAAGACGGCCTGACCATTGCCACAACCAGCAAGCTGGAGAAGCAGGCGGATACGCAGCGGGTGCAGGAGATTCTGAAGCGCTGGAAGGAGCTGAAGCACCCGGATCAGTTCGCGGCTGGCTCCTCAATAGTCTCTGTCAAACAGACCTCCACCTACGACAAGTGGATCGTGCTCTCGGAGATTCCGTCCAAGGAGCTGACGGCCAGCGCCGAGATTATCCGCCGGACGGTCACTTATTTTCTGCTGATTCTGGTCTGTCTGGGGGCGCTCTGTGTGGTCGGCTTCGGGTATCAGCTCTACCGGCCTCTACAGGCTGTGAAGCGGCAGGTCGATGCTCTGAAAAAAGGGAATTTCGATGCCCGAGTCACCCATTTCGCCAATAATGAAATAGGGGATCTGGGCCGGATGCTCAATACCATGGCTGTCCGCATACAGGATCTGCTGGCAGACCTGCATGATTCGGAGGATCTGAAGCGCAAGCTGGAGATCCGGGCGCTGCAATCGCAGATCAACCCCCATTTCATGTACAATACCCTCAATACGATCCGTATGTTCGCCATGATGAAGGATTATGAGAAGATCAACTCCCTGATGGGAAGGCTGGTGGCCTTGCTGCGGTATTCCATGGAGAATTTCGAGCAGACGGTGCAGCTCCAGCAGGAGCTTGATTATCTGGCGGATTATGTCGGGCTGCTGAATATGCGCTACAAATGCCAGATTCATCTGGAGGCTGAGATTGAGGAGCCGCTGCGGGGCATGATGATTCCGAAGCTGGGTCTGCAGCCGCTGATTGAGAACTCCGTGTTCCACGGCATTCTCCCGCGTAAGGCACCGGAAGGGCATATCCGTGTGCGCGTATACAGAAGTCCCGGCGGGAGCCATATTATTGTACAAGTCGAGGATGACGGGAACGGTCTGGAAGAGGCTGATCTGAGGAAGCTGCAGCTCCATCTCCAGCAGGAAGAGTCTGCCGAGAACATCGGACTGCAGAATGTATGGATGCGCATGAAGCTGCTGTTCGGGGCGGAGACACAGATCCTGCTCACAAGCGCTCCGGGTGAAGGCTTGACCATCCGCATGCTGCTGCCATCCGGGAACGTTCTGATTAAGGAGGAACATCATGAATCACTATAGAGTTGTCCTTGTGGAGGACGAGATTCCGGCAAGAACCGTCTTCCGGCATTTCATTGAGGAGCGCGCAGACCTGTTCACCCTTGTCGGTGAAGCCGAGGATGGCCGGGACGGGCTGGAGCTGTTCCTGAAGCATAAGCCGGAGCTGATCGTCACCGACATTACGATGCCGGGCATGAACGGGCTGGAGATGCTGCGCGAGATTGAACGGAGCGGGGTACGTGCGCCGCAGATCATTATCCTGACCTGCCATCAGGACTTCCACTATGCCCAGCAGGCCATTCATCTGAAGGCCGCCTCCTATCTGATTAAGGATGACTGCCTCTCCGATCCGGGACTGCTGACCCGGACGATGGAGGAGCTGGCGGTCCTGGCGGATTCACGCGGCGAGACGAGAGACAATTATCTGCAGCTGGAGCAGCAGGTCCGCCTGAGCGAATTGGAGATCGAGCAGAGCCTGTTCCTGGAAATGCTGCGCAGCCCGGCGGCGGAAGCCAAGTGGCTGCACAGTCTTGCGGACTCGCAGCTTCCGCTTCACGGCCAGGGCTTCATGACCCTGCTGCTGGAGCTGGACCGCAACTCCCTGCGCTTCCCGATCGACCAGCTGGAGGAGTTGAAGCTGTGGCAATTCGCCGGGGTGAACGTGCTGAAGGAGCTGCTCGGCAGCATAGGCCCGCATAAGGTTATCGCCCTCGACAAAGGGCGGTTCCTTGCCCTGTATACCGACAGCTTCAAGACGGAGAGACCCCGCTTCCTGGAGCAGGTGCTGGAATCCTTGGCCGCGAATCTCCGGATGAGCTGCATCGCCCTGCTGTGCAGCTTCGAACAGGGACTGGAGGACCGGCCGGAGGCACTGAAGCTGCTGGCTTCGGCGCCGTATCCGTTCTTTTACCGCTGCAATGAGCTTATCGGCATTGGGGAGTGGGGGCAGCTCTCCAGCTTCCAGCGGATTCCTGAGCCGCAGAGCCGCTTCTGGAGCAAGGTGCTGAAGAAAGCACTGCTGGAGCCGCATCTCAGCACGGCGGCTCTGGAGCAGGAGCGCCAATCCCTGCACCGTCAGGCGATGGAGCAAGCCTGGGACCCGGAGCAGATCAAGTCCCTATATCTGCGAGTCTTTCTGGATATGAGCCATAACGTTATTGGGGCGGAAGGCGGGGCGGATCTTGAAGCAGAGCTGCGTGTACAAATCGAGCTGTGCCAGACATTCAACGCTGTACATGAGATCACCTGCGATCATTTCCGCAAGCTTCAGCAGCTTCAGGAGGGCGGCCGGAAGATCGATGCCTCCATCACACGTATCATTCAACAGATGCGCGAAGATCTCAGCTATCCCTACAAGCTGGAGGAGCTGGCCGCTTCGATCAATTACAGCGTGCCCTACTTCAGTTCCATGTTCAAGAAGGCCGTCGGCGAGAGCTTTGTCCAATACCTGACCCGCCTGCGGATCGAACAGGCCAAGCTGCTGCTGCTCACCACCGACCACAAAACCTTCGAAATCTCCGAATCCATCGGCTTCGAGAATTACCGGTCCTTCAACCGGATCTTCAAGAAGGAGACCGGCGTCTCCCCCTCGGATTACCGCCGGCAGGGAACACACAGCATATAAATTGGACTATGGGCCGTCGGCTGGCCGATTGTGGTCGGTTTTTCGATTACATTTGGCCTACGCGCCGTCCTCCGTCCTATTGTAGTCGGTTTTTCGATTACATTGGCTTACGCGCCGTCTTCCGTCCAATTGTAGTCGGTTTTTCGATTACATTTGGCTTACGCGCCGCTCCCGGTCCTATTGTGTTCGGTTTTTCGATTACATTTGCCTTACGCGCCGTCTTCCGTCTAATTGTAGTCGGTTTTTCGATTACATTTGGTCCATGGGCCAGCGGCTGTCTGGTTGTGTCCGGTTTACCGTAAACAACCCCCGCCTTCACAGGAAATCTGGTGAGGACGGGGGTTGCTCTTGTTAACCTGTAATCATCCGTCAGGAACGGCGGTTCACGAACATCAGCATAAGCATGGAGATCACAATGATCGAGCCGACCCACATCCAGGCCAGCGTCATGTTGCCGCCATCCACCGCCACATAGATCGCGGTAGGCACGGTCTGGGTGCGGCCCGGAATATTACCCGCCACCATAATCGTTGCCCCGAATTCGCCCAGCCCTCGGGCGAAGCCGAGGACATAACCGGCAGCCAGCGAACGCCCGGCCAGCGGCAGGGTCACATAGCGCAGCACCTGAAGCTCGCTGGCTCCCTGCGCACGTGCTGCATCCTCAAGGTCCTTCTCTACCCCCTCGAAGCCTGCCTTGACCGTGCGGTATACCAGCGGAAAAGCCACCACGACTGCGGCAATGACCGCTGCCCCCCAGGTGAACAGAATCGTCTGCTCTGTGAACTGTTCATACAGCCTGCCGATCCAGCTGCGCCGCCCGAGGAAGACCAGCAGGACGAAGCCGACCACGGTTGGCGGCAGCACCAGCGGCAGCAGCAACACGGTCTCTACCAGATTATGTCCGAAGAACCTGCGCCCCGCCATCTTCCTGGCTGCCAGCATGGCCAACAGGAACACGATGATACTGGTCAATACCGCAATCTTGATGGACAGCCAGACCGGGGCGAAAAAGTCGCTCCAATTGATCTCCATCTCTTTTCACCCTATCTAATAGAAGTTACTTATTTCGCTAATTGAAAGCCGTAGCCGGTGAAGACCGAGCTGGCCGCAGCAGTCTGCACATAGCTGTAGAAGGCTTTGGCCTCCGCCTGATGCTTCGAATCCTTAACAATACCCACCGGATAGTTAATCGCCTTGTGCACATGGCCGCCCACCGTCAGGGCGATCTTCACCTTCTTCGAGGTTAAAGCGTCCGTCTTGTAGACGAACCCGGCATCTGCATTGCCTGTCTCCACATAGGACAGCACCTGGCGGACATCCTTGGCGAAGACCAGCTTGCTTTGCAGCGTATCCCATACCTTCTTCGCGGTCAAGGACTGCTGAGCGTATTGTCCGGCCGGTACCGATTCAGGCTGGCCTACGGCTACCTTTTTGAAGGCTGAAGCGGTAAGGTCAGTAATAGTTGTAAGCTTCGTGTTCGAATCAGAAGGAACCACGACGACCAATTGATTCTTCAGTAGCGCCTTGTGGTCAGCGATCAGCCCTTTATCCACCAACGCGTTCATCTGCTTATCGCCTGCCGAGAAGAACAAGTCGGCCGGTGCCCCCTGCTCAATCTGCTTCTGTAGCGTACCTGAGGCGCCATAATTGAACACCAGCTTAATCTCAGGATGCTGCTTCTCATACTGTACAGCAATCTTGTCCAGACTATCCTGCAGACTCGCTGCTGCGGAGACAATAATCTCCGTCTTCTTCACTGCCGCCTCAACATCTCCTGCTGAACCCGCCGACACGCCCGCCACCATAAGCAGCACCAACAATCCCGCTAACCACTTCTTCAGCACACTCCATACCTCCCCATCACTATTCTTTATTTTGATCATATTCTAGCAAGTTAAATCGAATTATACAATGCATTTGATTATGTTTGTATATGTTTAGTTATAATTAGTATCAAAACACCCCCACAAAGTGCGGCTTTAGCTTCGATGATGACTCAGGTACTTTGCGGGGACCCCAAAACATATAAATTCTAATAAAATAGGGATAACCCTAGCCGCACGCTAAAAAAACC
This sequence comes from Paenibacillus sp. FSL R7-0333, assembly GCF_038000365.1. Classification (NCBI taxonomy): domain Bacteria; kingdom Bacillati; phylum Bacillota; class Bacilli; order Caryophanales; family Paenibacillaceae; genus Paenibacillus; species Paenibacillus sp. FSL R7-0333. The sequence goes on along the minus strand of NZ_JBBOBZ010000001.1, from coordinate 849,571 downwards.
CCGCCCTATTGTATAGTGTATAGGGAAGAGGCCATTTCTAGGGCTATTCGCAATAATCTTCTCACAGTTCCTGTTATTCGACCTTGAAGGCAATCTTGAAGCTTCCCTTGGCATCTTCCCCCTTGATTTCAATCCGGTATTTCCCGTCCTTCCCGGCTTCCACCTTCTCGGTACCTGATTCATTGGTTGCCAGTTCAGTAAGCACCTCATTATCCGGCCCGTATAACTTCATGGACAGCTGGCCCTTTTCCACCTTGGATTTGTAATCGATGCTGATCGTTTCACCGCTTTTCATGCTCAGCTTCTTCTCCTCTGTGCCCGTAAAAAGCTTGTAGGAGCCGCTTATTTTGCTCTTCGTGCTGGACCCGACGTACATTATTTTCTTGTCACAGGAAGTCAGCAGCACCGACGCCATGACGATCAAAATCCCCAGTTTCATCCATTTATTCTTCATATTCCCAACACTCCCCGGTTTAGATTAGATGGCCGCAATGCGGACAACGGATACCCTCATTGCCTGCATTAGATGCTATGTGAATGTGATGCTGTTTCCTTGCCAGGAGATACAGGATCAGACCGATGAAATTAGGGATATAGATGACCGCAGTCACCCACAGCCAGGCATTCATCCGCCGCCGCGAGGCATCTTTATAAATGAATACCGCGATTAGCACATTCAGCCCCAGGAACAGCAGGGCCAACAGGCTTATCACGATGAGCCAGGTCAGATTCTCCTCCATAAACTCGCCCATATAGGGGCTTATAGCGTACCCCAGCGCAATACAGCTTACCAGGATGGTTGCTGTAAGCGCCCAAAAAACATATTTTTCAACGGTTAAGTGAACTTTCATAAGACCCTCTCCCGCCTCCCATAGTACTGTACAACAGCAATGTTCCGGCGACCATTGGAGACAGAATGAACAGCAGCCCCATGCTGATCTTCCATTGCAGGGCAGCCGGACCAGCCAGGAAGTACAGTCCCAGCACCATGAATATCAGCCATTGCAGGGCCATTAAAATGGAAAGTGCGCCCATTGTCCTGCGCCCTTGTATCCGCTGAATCGTATTAGAGACAAGCTCTGATGATGACGTGAGCGGCAGATTGAAATATTCCGTCAGCAGCCGGTCTTCGTCTCCGGACTCCTTCATTTAGTTCATCTCCTTCATTAGCTTGTGCAGCAGCTTCTTGCCATGATTCAATCGGGATTTGACAGTTCCGAGGGGAACTCCCAGCACCTCCGCTATGCCCTCATAGCTGAACTCCTCATAGTAATACAGTACAAGAGGGGCAAGGTAACGTTTGGGCAGACTCCGCAGGCATTCCTCCAGGAACCGGTGCTCCTCATGCCGCAGCAGATCCTCTTCTGCCAGTGGAGCCGGGTCTCTAATATGTATAAGCTCCGCATCCGAGGACAACCAGGTCCAAAGGGCATACACGCTTTTCCACTTCCGGTAGCGGTCACGGTACATGTTGAAGGCCACCTGGAACAGCCAAGGCTTAAAGGGACGCTCCGCATCATACTTCTCCAGCTTGCGGAGCACACGTACCCATACCTCCTGGAACAAATCCTCCGCATCCTGCCGGTTCAAGGTAAGATGGCGGCAGAACCGGTATAAATCATCCCTATACCTGACAATGAGAAACTCAAGATGCTCCTGTTGACCGGACTTGCATCCTTCAACGAGCTGTTTGTCGGTCATCATCTGTTCCCCGCCGCCCTTTCAACCTACATTACGAAGCATCCCAGATATTGTTCGAAAATTCACAAGGTTATTTTTAGAAAAAGTTAATGAAATTTGAAAATAGCCCTGACCCGAGGATAGGAGGTGGTTTGGCTTAATTGCACTTTGTACAACTAAAATGTCCTATTCATAACCATTTCCACGTTTAGTTGTATTTCGGACATTTAAAAAGCATCCTTCTCCCGGTTATCAGCTAAGTAGGCAGATTTAGTTGTACAGAATACAGTTAAAAGATGAAGCTATGCTTTTTTGCTGTTTTTAAGTGTACATTCTACAACTAACTATATTTGAACAACATCATCCTAACAGGTGAAGCATCCTCGCGCCTTCCAACAGTAAACCACCTTCTGTTAAAATAAAGGGCTGTCCCAAGCAGCCATTGATATGGCTTGGGACAGCCCTTGCGAATACCTTCTATTCAGATTCAGTTCTTCATCCGCGGGTCCAGCACATCCCGCAGGCCGTCGCCCATCAGGTTGAAGCCGAGGACGGTCAGCATGATGGACAGACCCGGGAACACTACGGTCCAGGGGGCCTTCTGGATAAACTGGCGGGAATCCGATAGCATCTTGCCCCATTCCGGGTCGGGCGGCTGAGCGCCCAGTCCAAGGAAGCCCAGGGCAGCGGCTTCAATGATGGCTGTCGCGACGCCAAGAGTGCCTTGAACAATGATCGGCGTCAGGCTGTTCGGCAGGATGTGGCTGAACAGAATCCGCCCGTTCTTCATCCCGATGGCCCTGGCCGCCGTAATGTACTCCTCGGACTTCAGGCTCAGCCCCTTGGCCCGGACCAGCCGGCCGTAGGTCGGAATGTTGACGATGGCAATCGCGTAGAGCACCATCCACTTCCGGAACCTCACCGCGGTCCGTTAAAAAGTGGGTATGCAGGTTCTCAATGCTCAGAATCGGCTGGATCAAGTCTCTCCCTCTTTTCTGTTAAAATTGAACGAAGGTCAAATGCCTGGTCAGGAAAACTATTTAAAAAGTTAGATATATTAACTAATACCTAACATAATAAGTAATCTAATTAACTTTAAATACATATTACTGTTATTTAATGTATAACTTTACTATGGATGTCCTATCTAGGCAAGGAAAATTTATGCATATAACTAACCCTATGAATTTTGTATGAATATATCAGAGCATAAAAGTGTGGGGAAATATACCTATCGTTATTTATATAGCGACAGCCACTTCTCCAGTTGTTGCTTCAGCACATCCCGGTAATATAGCGGCTCCATAATCTCAGCCTCTTCCTTGTATTTCATAATCCAATGAACGAAGCCGATATCCTGCTCCACAGCGACCTTAAAATGCAGGCTGCGGTTCTGGCGGTCCACCCTGCTCGGCTTTACAAACATCTCCTCCTGCTTCAGCCGTTCCATCATCCGCTGCGAGAATTTGACTCTGAATTCAACCTGCAGGCTGTCCTGTTCCAGGGACCATTTCTGCTCCATGAAGGACTGCAGATCGAACTGGTCTTTGGAGAACCACCTGTCCAGCGGATTGACACTGGAGAAGCCGTTAATATGAAAGGTGCGGATGATCCCGAAGCGGTGACAGAAACCAATCAGGTGAAAACGATTCTCTAGCGGGACCAGGCAATAGGGATCAATCCGGATACCTTTTTCTTCGTAGGCATTCTCACTATAGTCGGCCTGTATGCTTCTCTGCTTCATTACGGCATCAAGAATGTCGGTCAGAAAGAGAGGCTGGTCTCCCTGAGATCTGCTGCTTTCCGTCCAGTTTGGCCCGGCTTCCTTTTTCGTACGCTCCATTGTTTCTTCCCTTTCTGCCTTTTGCTTATAATCTGCAGCCATCACTTTCTCGTATGCGTCTTCAAAGCTCGGGGGCAGCAAAGGTTTGATCTCCGCCATAATACTGCGCAACTGTGAAAAAGCCTCTTCTTCCTCTTCTGACCAATCCAAGGGGTACAGCGCGAAATTACCGATAAAAGCATACCCCTTGCCATGTCCCATATGAGTAATGGGGATATGCATGGCACTGAGCGCATCCATATCCCGATAAATCGTTCTCTCGCTGTTGCCGCATCGTTCCGCCAGCTCACGGGCCAGAATTCCCGGTTTGGCTTGAACTAGCGTAATGATGCGCATCAGCCGGATCAATCGGTCTGTCATATTCAGTTCTCCTTGACTTATGGTAAAATAGACCCATTATTTTTAAATAAACTAGTTATATATATCTATAACCAAGGATGTAATAACCGAGATAAGAAAATATAATAGAACTATTTTACTATGTTACCACATTTAGATATTACGCATTTCTTTATCTGCTCCGCCGAGTGTGATTCTATATTTGAGCCCTATGTATGGGTAATTCCTATTCTATCTACGCAGCTTCCCAGCAATTATCTCATTCCTATCCTGCTGAGCGGCAGATGCTCTGCCTCCAGTCTTTTATACAGCGCTTCCGCTTCTCTGAGCAGCTGCATATCCCCGGAGCGGGCAGCCATCAGGAGTAGTTGATCGGCCTGCCTGCGAAGAATATCTGCGGGTACCTCAGGCTTGTTCTTCATCCGGGCCTCCTGGGCTTCCGCGATTAGCGCCTCTGTCTGCAGCAGCGCCAGATGCTTCTCCACATGGAAGCAGGAGTTGGCCCCCAGCAGGCCGGTATGATGGGAATATTCGATTCCCAGCTTCTTGAGCGGCAGCTCGCGGATACGTTCCACCGTAGGCTGCTTGTATTGCCATTGCAGCCAGAGGGCTTCATGTATGCCTGCAGGCATACCAGCCATCATGAATTCCAGGGCGATGTACCTGCGCTGCCCGGAATGGATTTTGCCTAGCTTCAGGAGCAGTGACCTCCCCTCTCCTTCTTCTGCACTACAGCCGTAACATCCTGTTACCTTGACATGACTTTCGAGCCAGACACGCAGCTCAATATCCCGGGCTACCACCTTGCGGCTCTTCTTGCGGGAATCCTCCCCTTGTAGCGCTCCCTTCCACTCCACGAGCAGCACTATTTTCTTGGCACCGCCTGCCAAAATACGCTCCTGGCTCCATGTAAACAACGTCTGAATACTTGCTTGCATATTTCCACCTCTTTCTTAATTTGGGTCTTCTATTAATGTACCAATATTGGCGGACAACTCCTTGTCATGGAATGTATGTTCGGTCCTATAATATCGACAAAAAAAGAGCCAACCTACCCCAAAAGGTGATTGCCTCTTTATGAAAGTCTATTCTTTTGTCAAAATATGACGAACAAAGTTTTACGCATTACATCAATCGGACCCGTCTGCCCGCCTTCTCATGCCGGAAGAACAGCCCAAGGGCCCAGGTTGCACACAGCAATGCCAAGAGGAAGAACAGGAGTGACCACACAGGGGCCGGTAAAATGGTCAATCTGGCCAGATTCGCCGCGTCCCCTGCCCGGGAAGGCGTCACGACGGAAGCATAGACCAGGAATAAGGTCCCCATCACAGACTCCTCCAGGGTCAGGAACGCAAGAAACAGATAGTACACCTTGCTGACCTTCGGCCAGAGGAACAGCATCGCAGCATTCAGCAGAATGAAGCCGCTTAGCCAGATCATCCCGAAGCCGCCCCGTACATACAGCACAAGCATAATCAGCGCGACCAGGCTGGTCAGAACAAGCCCCCATTCCCGCTTATCTCTACTATAGAAATAGAAGAGCAGCAACGCGAACAGTGAAGCCAGAGGATAACCCGCCAGCGACACCAGGATCGCCTTGCCTCCGGCAGCAATCGCCGAATAGGTCACACCGCTGTGATCAGAATACAGCTCAATGCGCAGCACATTGCCGGAGAGCAGCAGAGTCATCAGCGCGTGGCCGAATTCATGGAACATGGTATCCAGATTACGGAATAAGGAGGAGAACGGAATAAACCGGGTCAACAGGGCGGAGCCCGCCAGGAACAACAGTGTTTTGAGCCATCTATTCATTGAATACAGCCCCTTTCCGTTCACAGTATACGTTAATTTGCAGCGACACTCAATATTATGGAAACCATCCCTGCCTTAACACTGTATTACCTCTTGGTTCTCTCCATAGACACAAAGGGTAATTATGCCTACAGCCGCCCGGGTTGTTCAAACAGCAAGCAGCTATGATAAAATAGGAGGACAATTAGCTCTAACAGGTGGTGATCAGTTGATGAAAAGACGGGTAACAGGAGTGATGCTGAGGCTGCTGGGTTCTTCCCTGCTTATGCTTGGCCTTACTCTCACTTGGCCTGCCCCCGAGGCCAAGGCCAATTATCTGAATGATATATACAATGGAATACAGAGCTTCTCGGAGCTTCCCGGAGAAGTCACCAAGCTGCAGGAGAGTTACCAGAAGACTGCAGAAGAGCTTCAGCAGACGAAGGAGGATCTCGGTGAAGCCAAGGAGCAGCTGACGGACAGCCTGCAGCAAATGCAGACGTATCAGTCCCAGAATGCTGCCCTGCAGGAGCAGAACCGCCAGCTCAGCCAGGTCGTGGACGAACTGAAAAATGACCGCACGGCGAGAGAGAACTACTTCAACCGGATCAAGGTGACGGTCATCTCCGGGATTGCTCTTCTGCTGGGCTACTTCCTGCTGATCCGGGTGCTGCGCTTCACGATGCGGTACCGCTCCAGAAGAAGCGACCGGCTGCGTTAAGGAGGATGAAGAATGAACATTGACATTCAGGATGAAGGCGACAGCGGCAGCGGACAGGCGGTTGCTTTTACCGTTCAGGAGAACGAGGAGGTCCATGTGCTGCATCCGCAGCAGATTATTGCTTACCAGGGCCCTTCGGCGGGACGGGCCGACCGGTTCATGGATGTGAAGGGCATGTACCGCAAGCGCAAGCTGATCCGGGCGGATCTGATCGGCCCTTGCCGGTTCACAGCCGCGCTGCCGCCCGGCTACCGGGTCAAGACCATCCAGCTCGACAGCAAAAGCGATCTGCTCTACGACTTCAGGCACCTCTTCTTCTACAGCAAGGGCGTCACGATGCAGACAAGAGTGCTGAGCATGAAGAATATGCTGATTACCCGGGATATCGTCAAGGTCAAATTCTCCGGCCGCGGCAGCATCGGCATTCTCACGGAGGGCACGGTCTGCGAAGCCGAGCTGCATCCCTTCGATCCGCTCTATGTCGATGCCGGCAGTATTATCGCTTATCCCGAGAATGCCAAGCTTGAGCTGACGGTGTACGGCAACCACCTCGCCAGCCAGCATATGAGCTATCACTGGAAGATGACCGGCCATGGGCCTGTGCTGTTCCAGGCCGGACGCCAGAGCAGACGCTTCGAGCGCGACAATAATGAAGACGGTATTATCAAACGCTTCCTGCGGGAAGCCCTGCCCTTCGGCGGTGTATTTATTAAGTAAGTGGAAACGGCATTGCCGTCCTTTTAAAGGACGGTACCGTTTCAGCGAGAAATAGAAGGATAAGTTATTGTGTGCAACATATAAATTCTTATATTTTAAGCAAAGAGCGCCCGCATGTATAACGGAGGCCACTGAAAAAGTCCATAAAGAACTGAAAGAGACATTCGACACAAAGAATGTCTCTTTTTTTCGATACAATTAAAGAATTAAATCAAAGGCTGGTGGTCTTCATGCTTCCTAAGCAGCAAAGTTTTATCTTGAGCCCGTATATCGAACTTTACAATATACTCATTCCAAAAGATAACTTGTTGCGGCGCATGGACGAGTTGGTGGACTTCAGCTTTGTTTATGAGGAACTAAACGAAAGGTATTGCCAAGATAATGGACGAACCGCGGTAGACCCGGTCCGAATGTTTAAATATCTACTGCTTAAATCCATTTATGACTTGTCTGACGGCGATCTTGTGGAACGCACCAAAACCGATTTGTCGTTCAAGTTTTTTCTACATATGGCGCCAGAGGAAGAGGTTATTGATTCTAGTTTACTGAGCAAATTTCGTAAGTTGCGGCTGAAAGATATGAAGTTGCTCGATATACTCATTGGTAAAACGGTGGAGATTGCCATTCAGCAAGGAATCATTCGCAGCAAATCCATTATTGTCGATGCTACCCACACCAAAGCCCGCTATACCCAAAAAAGTCCGCAAGAGTTGCTGCGAGAACGTTCCAAAAAGGTACGAAAAGCAATCTATGCCTTAGATGAATCTATGAAAAGTTCCTTTCCAGTGAAGCCCGTTACGAATGTACTGGAAGATGAAATCGGGTACTGCCAAGATCTCATTGAGGTCATTGAAAAGGACGGACGTTTTACCGGACTCCCCAAGGTCAAAGAACCCTTCAATCTATTGAAAGAAACCGTCGCTGACGATGTCGAACAGTTGCAGACTTCTACTGATCCAGATGCCAAAGTAGGCCACAAAAGCGCAGATTCCTCATTTTTCGGGTACAAGACCCATATCGCGATGAGTGAAGAGCGAATCATTACGGCAGCGACCATTACCACGGGAGAACGAAACGACGGGAAGGAATTGCAAACTCTTATTGAAAAGAGCAAAGCTGCGGGCATGAGCGTAGAGACAGTCATTGGAGACAAGGCCTATTCAGAAAAAGACAATATTGCTTACAGTACGGAGCAGGGCATTGAACTTGTGGCCAAATTACATCCACAGATTACGCAAGGAAACCGAAGAAAAGAAGACGAATTCGATTTTAATAAAGATGCGGGTATGTATGTCTGCAGAGCCGGGCATCTGGCCATTCGAAGAGCACGGCAAGGCAAAAAGGGACAGGGCAAAAACCAAAAGGATACCTACTTTTATGATATTGAAAAGTGTAAGCGATGTCCTTTAAAGGAAGGGTGCTACACAGAAGGCGCTCGGAGTAAGACCTACTCGGTAAGTATAAAGAGCAACGAACATGCCAAGCAAGCTGTGTTTCAGGAAAGTGAACCCTTTAAGGTCAAAGCGAAAGAGCGCTACAAAATAGAAGCCAAGAATAGCGAACTCAAACACAGACACGGGTACGATGTTGCATCTTCCACGGGTTTAGTTGGCATGGAGATTCAAGGAGCCATGGCGATATTCACTGTTAATTTAAAACGAATATTGAAACTCATGGAGTAACCAAAGTTGAAGAAATAGGTAAGAAAAAGACGACGTCCATTCGGAGAAACCGAATAACGTCGTCTTTTAAATACGTTTTTTTACTTTTTCTAAGAAAGGCTAGTTTTTCAGTGGCCTCTGTATAACGCGGGCGCTCTTTTATATGTCCGATGCCGGAGTTACGCCAGATAAGCGTTCAGCATCCAGGCTGTCTTCTCTACACTTGTCCGGATTCCGATCAGCAGATCGGCGGTAGGCTGGTCGCTGACCTCCTCTGCGCTAGTAATGCCCTGCTTCAGCTCTTCAGCTACGGCAGCGAAGTCTTGAACCAGCTGTGCCACCATTTCCTTGGCGCTCTCACCGCCGGCAGCTTCCTTCAGGCTGGAGAGCTTCAGGTACTCTGCCATCGTAGAAGCAGGACGTCCGCCGATGGCGAGCAGCCGCTCAGCCAGCTCATCCACATAACCCGCAGCTTCATTGTACAGCTCTTCGAATTTCTCATGCAGGGTGAAGAATTGGGTTCCGCTGACATACCAGTGGTAGTGATGCAGCTTCACTCCCAGCAACGTCCAGTTCGCGGTCTGACGGTTCAGAACAGCATGCAGTGCAGTGTGGCTGTTAACTTGTGTACTCATTTAAATAACCTCCCGGAATGTGTATTCTACAATATATTGTATTTAGACTCGTTCTAAATCTATATACAATTTAACACACTTTTTACTGTATTGCAATCTAATGTCCCGCATCCTTGATGTACTGCACATTCTAGCACTCCTCCGGGAGGCTATCCTATAATTTGAATCACATCTCTGCAAAAGCACATGGATTGACATAAATCACCCGAACCGGAAGAGAAGCTTACATCCTCCCGTAGGATGTCCCTTATACCGTAGGGATATCCGTCTCTGCCGCCCGTCCCAGTCCGCTGCGGAAGATGGCACGCATCTCCTCCCGCTTGCTCTTGGGGCTAAGCACATATACCGTATCTCCGGGCTCAATCACCGTGCTGCCATGCGGCGTCACGATGGTCTTGTTCCGTATAATGGCCGTGAACAGAATATCGTCCGGCAGGCCGATCTCTGCAATCTGCATGCCGGATATCGCCATCTGCCGGTCGATTCCGATATGATTGAATTCGGAATCAGTCTTCCCTAGCGCGACAAGCTCCATCAAGGATGGCTGGGACGCCTGCTCACGCCCCACCAGCCTCAGCCGCGAGGCCAGGGGTGAAATGGTTGTTCCCTGAATCACTGCCGAGGTCAGAACAACGAAGAATACGACATTGAAGAACAGCCTGCCATGCGGCAGCCCCGCGAGCAGCGGGTAGGTCGCCAGGACAATCGGGACGGCTCCCCGGAGCCCGGCCCAGGAGATCAGTGTCTTTTCACGGAAGGAGAACCGGGACAATAGCAGGCTGAGGAATACGCCGAGCGGCCTTGCCAGGGCCATCAGGATGACGGACAGCAGCAGCCCCTGCCAAGCCACAGCCGCCAGCTCCTGCGGGAAGACCAGCATTCCGAGCAGAATGAACATGGCAATCTGCATCATCCAGGCAAAGCCATGACTGAAATTCATAATGGTGCGGTGGTACACCAGCTCGGAATTCCCCAGCACCAGCCCCATGACATAGACGGCAAGCAGTCCGCTGCTGTGCACCATAGCCGAGACTCCGTAAGTCAGAACTGCGAAGCCTACCGCCATGACTGGATACAGCCCGGTGGAGTCCAGATTGATCCGGTTAATCAGATACACTGCCAGCTTGCCGATGATGATCCCGACCAGCAGCCCTACCCCCATCTCCCAGAAGAACGACAGCACCAGGCTCCAGACTGCGGTATCCGGGTGCTGCACCCATTCAATCAGCGACACGGTAAGGAATACAGCCATCGGATCATTGCTGCCGGATTCGGCTTCAAGCGTCGAGGTCAGCCGTTTGTCGATATTTTTGCCGCCCAGCACGGAGAATACTGCCGCCGCATCTGTGGAGCCGACAATGGCCCCGAACAGGAAGCTCTCCGCCCAGGGCACCCCGAGTATAAATTTGGCAAAAACACCAACGATCACCGCAGTCAGCAGCACTCCGAGTGTAGCCAGCGACAACGCCGGCTTCAGAATCGGGCGAATATCCTTCATGCTCGTCTGCATCCCGCCCTCAAACAGAATCACCACCAGGGCAAAAATGCCGGCAATCTGCGTGAGCGAAGCATTGTTGAAATAAATAAAATGGCTGAGGACCATGCCGGCTGCAATAAACAGGACCAGGGCAGGCATGCCAAAACGGGTGGAGAATTTGGTGGAGAGCACGGCGATCAGCAGCAAAGCCGCCAGCAGCAGGATGATTTGATCTGCAAGATGAGTCATGAACCGGTTCACACCTTTCCCGGGAGCGGGTATTCGCCTTAGCCCCATGTATTTTATAGTATGTGTATGATTCGTTAGATAGAAAAAAACCCCGGTGGGCTGAATTCCACGGAGGTTATTATGCCGTCCTTCATTCTCTTGAATACACCTGCAGCTCCTGAATGGACCAGTAGTTGCCTCCGGAGCCTGTCTGGGTAATCTTGATATGCCGGGTCTTGACCGGAGCAAACGTAATCTTGGTCTTCTCCAGCTGGCCTTTGCCCGCTGCGACCTGTCTCCAGCTCTTGGCATCCTCCGATACGTGGACAGTGTAGCCGCGCGGATAATCATATGGCGATAAAGGGTAATCCATATCTATAGCTTCTACCGTATGTTCTGCGCCCAGATCAATCTGGAAGTACTCCCCCGAAGCCTGATGCTTGACCGTATCCCAGCGGGTCCGCCGGTCTCCGTCAATGGCACCTGCCGGATTGGAAGCCTCCTTACTCACACTGGACGTCACCTTCCAGCCTGCCCGGTCCAGCGGGACAAGTCCGGTTGCTGTAATCTGTGTCTTCTCTGACATCACACCAGAGCCGGACACTCTTACAGCATAAGTATAAAGTGTGCCTTCCTTCAGCTTGCTGTCGTTGTACTCCGTTCCCTTCACTGCTGTAGCGATGACCTTCAGCTTCTCGTCCGGGCCGTCCGCCCGGAGCACTTCATAGCTTGCTCCGGGGGCTTCCAGCCAGTTCAGATGCATCGATAATCCCTTGACAGCAGTCGCCTTCAGGCCCTGAGGCGCCGTATCCGCCACCTCGGAGGAAGGCTCCAGAATGTACTGCACGCCTTCTCCCGGAGCCAGCGTCTCCGTGAATTCCAGCTCCGGCGAAGCGGCTCTGCCGGTTACATAACTGCGGGCCTCCGCATAAGTATCGCCCTTGCCGAACCGTTCTCCTTCGTACACCGTTTTCTTCGGCATAGTGATCTTAACCTTAACGGTCTGCTCGGTCTCCTCGAAATTGACGAAGTTCACCAGCACCTTGTTGGATGTCGCCTTGCTGCCCGCCAGCGGCTCAAGCGTGGAGGTGTCCACTGCTCTTACGTAGACCAGCTTATCCTTCAGCTCCTCCTTATTGCTGATCTGGTAGGTCAGCGGAGCGCCGTGTGTAGCATAAGCCAGATCCAGCCTGCGCATGATACTGACGCGGGATTCTTCGCCTTCCTTGGTGTAGTAGATCTCTGTAGCCGCCGGATCATGATCCTCCAGATTGAAGCCGTATTTGAACAGGCTGAAATTTTTGAAAAAGGCGGCATGCTGCACGAACATCTCGGCATAGCCGATATGTGCCCGCATAATCCGGTCGAACACCGCTGAAGTCCGCTCCTTGGCCCCATATTGATACGCGTCCACATGGGAGTCCGAGGTGCCGAACTCGGTGGCGAGCATTTTTTTGCTAAGGCCGTCTAGCGAGCCCCCGAAGGTCTTCAGGTTCTCCGTGAAGCTCCCGCCCTGTCCGAAAATATAGGAATCCCCATAAGAATGGCCATTCGTCAGATCCGTTACCGCTTCAAGCTCATCGCGCTGCTTCGGATCGCGTTCCCAGCCGTCGGGGTCTCCGCACTGCTTCACCGGCCCCTTCTGATTGCCGCACGAGTCTTCGCTGTAGCCCGGCCAGTAGGCCCATCCGGGTGCAACCGTCTGCAGATGCGGTGCGATCGTCTTACCCTTGCTGTTCAGCCACCCGGCTATGGCCAGATTGACCGCTTTGGAACGGTTGAACAGACCCGGTTCGTTATCCACCTCGTAATACTGGAAGTACGGGCTGTACTTCTGGAAATATTCCGTCAGCTTCTTCTCGGCATCCTCGGGCAGCGATCCGTCCGCCTTCAGCTTGATATCGCCTGTGTAGAGATAGAGCGCTACGGCCTGCATATTGTAATCCTTCAGGACCTTGTAATACTCCTCCATATTCTCACACGAGCGGCCCACATCGCTGGCACAGCTGGTCCGCATGATATTGCCGCTATAGGCTACGCCCAGCCACTTCATAATATAGGGCAGATGCGTAACCGCCCCCTCGTCAAAATAAAACTGCTTGTTATTCACCACCGTCCCCGTCAGCGTATAGCTGCCGTGAATCGGCTCCTTAATCGGAGACTTCAGCGCCTCCAGACTCAGATTATCCCAGGTCCACCAGTTGTACTTATCCTCAGCCTCTGAGGAATAGATTCCCCTGGCCGTCCGCAGCGTCAGCTCGTTGGTGCCGCTGATGAGCTGCTCTTTGGGAATGTACAGCTCATAGGTTTTGCGGAAGTCGTATTTGCTGCCTGTTCCGGCAATCCCGGCGATCTGAATAATGCCTGAGAGCTGACGGTTGGAGAACACGCTCATCTGGGGAACGGATTTGTAAGCATCGATAATGCTCACGCGAAATAAGACCCCGTGCTCCGGGATCTTATCCAGCTCATACTGAATCCGCAGCTCCGGGTTGGTCTCCCCGTGCAGGCCGGAGGGCAGTGACTTCAGCTCTGCCGACTTAGCAGTAGTTGAAGCTATGCTGAGCGTCTTCTTCACCCCGTTTGAACCTGCCGCCTTGAACTCACCGGCAGAGCCGTCATGCTTGCCAAGCTTCCATAGAACAGTTCCTTCCGGCATCTCAGGACCGGCATCCTTGGCCGCCGACAATGAAGACAGATCCACATCATCTTCACCGTCCTTCGTCCCGTAATCTCCGAAGACAGAGACGGACAACAGAATCAAGATGATCAATGCTGCAAATTTTAGTAGCCTGTGGAGATATTTACTGGGTTTCTTTTGAACTCTAGTCCTCATTCCCTTGTCCTCGCTTTCTTCCGGAATTCTATGCTGTACCGGTTACGTCACACTTCTTCTGCGGGGGCTTCCTTAAGGAAGCGTCAGCGCACTCTGGGGAATAATCATCTGCTTCTGGCTCTGGCTCCTCCACATCAGACTGACGCTGGCATCCCCGCGGTTCTCGTAATACTCCACCTTGATGGCGTAGGGGGTACCCGCAGAGAGCGTGATGCTGCCCTCCTTGCTCGCACTGCTCTGGTTCTTCCAGCTGTCGATCAGGAGCTTGCCGCCGATCCATACGCGGATGCCGTCATCCGAAGAAGCGGTGAACGTATACTTTTCACTGTAGAGAGGCTTAAGGGTCCCGGTCCAGCGTACCGAGAATGCATCCTTGGGAAGGCCGGGAGCCGGTGAATTGCCATGCCAGTTGAATTGAAGGGTGCTGTCGTTACGGGTAAGCAGCGGTGTGCCGGACAGGTCCATATTGCCATAATACTGGCCTCTCAGGCCGTTCCTTGAGCTTACAGCCGCCGCATGCGTTTTGGCACCCCCCGCGAGCTTGTAATCCTCCCGCGATACCGTGTATTTATGGTTCATGAAGCTTTGAATTTTCACGGTCGGGTTATTCTCAACCAGCATCTTGCCCCATGTCATCGTATATACCCATTTGCTTTGTTTTTGAGACATGATGACAGGGTCTGGAAGCTCTCCGCTCTCCCCGATTCCGATCGGTTTGCCGCCCGCCAGCTTCAGGAGGCTGTCATAATAAGACTGCTTGAAATCATTGTCATAAATGTCGGCGGCCAGAATATCCACCTTAGCGATGCCGGGAAAATAGGCGGCATACGGCTCAGACGACTTGTTGGGAGCATTCGGATTCCATACCCACAGCAGATTATTCAGCTTATGCGTATTCACCATGCGGTCATAGACCAGGTCCCAGAGCTTCGCGAATTCATCCTTCTGCCCCCACCAGAACCAGCCGCCGTTCATCTCATGATAGGGCCGCCATAACACCGGAACTCCGGCATCGCGCAACTCGCCCAGATACTTGGCCACTTCATCCAGCTCAGCGACCAGGGCTTTGTACTGCGGCGTTCCGGGAGTGACATACAGCTTGAATTGACTCTGGCTCAGCGGCTTCTGCACATTGGTCCATACCGGCGCGGTTCCCGGCAGATTCTGATGAAAGGTCATGGCGACAATACCGCCGCCCTCATGCCAACGGATGGCGCTGTCCACGACAGCCTGACGCTGCTTGGCAATGGTCTCCTTGGACTGGTTGCCTATGGCTCCCAGCTCATAGCCATGCAGAACGGCATAGCGGCCGGTTGTGGTGCGGAGCTTATTATTAAATTCATCGGGGCTCTCCAGGTAATCATGCTGGCCGGATATCATCCCCTTGCCGCTGAGATTACTGAGATAGCTTAACAGTGCGGAAGCCTCCTTGGAGGCCGAAGGATTAATGGGCTGTATGGGAGCGGGGGCGGCAGGTGCTGTAACCTTGGCGGCTGCGGGCAGACTGCGCCCTTCCCCCCATGGAAGCAATGAAAGGATAAGGATTAGAGGAAAAATAGTTGTATATAGCCTGTACTTATGGTAAGTGTTCAATGTAATCTCCTTTCTTCAGCCACACTCTCCGGCAGGGCCCCGGAGGTTACACCTGCCGGATTGTCTGCCTTTCTATAGCTTAGTAGCCCTGCTGGTAAGCAGGGCCATTAAGAGTGGCTTACAGGATTTATAATTGTAACGTCTTAACCAGTAACAGCGCCAATGTTGAACACAGCTGCGGACCTTATGAGCTTACTAAGCGGACGGGAGGAACAACGCGCTTGCCGGAATGGTTCCTTTGGCCTGGCTTGGACTCTGCCACATCAGCCGCGCTTTTGCATCCCCTTGATTCTCATAATACTCTACCTGAATATCATACAGCTCGCCTGCGGTCAGGCTGATGCTGCCCATGCGTTCGGTGCCGCTCTGCTTCACCCAGCTGTCAATCACAAGCTCACCGTTCACCCGTACGCGGATACCGTCATCGGAAGTGGTGTAGATCTGATAAGTCTCCGTGTAGAGTGGCTTCATCTTTCCGCTCCAGCGGACAGAGAAGAAGTCTATGCCGATAGCGGCATCCGGCGTGCCTTGGCGCCAGTTGAAATCAAGCACAGCATCGGTACGCACTACAGCGGGTTCGCCCGATAGCGTTATGTTATTGAAGTATTCCGCGTACAGTCCATTGGCAGCAGGAACTTCTACCGGCGGATCCGCCGGTGTTGCTGTAGGAGAAGGAACGGGAACAGGAACCGCTGTCGGCGTAGGCACCGGTGTTGGCGTTGGTGTCGGTGCTGGCGTCAGTGTTGGTGCTGGTGTTGGCATTGGTGTCGTTACTGGTGCCGGCGTTGCTGTCGCTGCTGGTACCGTTGTCGGTACTGCTGTTGCAGCCGGAGCAGGTATGGATGTGTTGCCTGCTCTGGAGAAAAGCGCACTTGCAGGTACGGTTCCCTTCACCTGGCTGGGGCTCTGCCACATCAGATGAACATTCGCATCGCCTGCATTCTCGTAATACTCTACCTTGATATCGTACAGTTGCCCGGCAGTCAAGGCTATACTTCCTGTGCGGGCAGTTCCGCTCTGCTTGACCCAGCTGTCAATGACTGCTGTGCCGTTCACCCACAGGCGGATACCATCATCCGATGTAGTATAGAACTGATAGGTCTCGCTGTAAGCGGGCTTAATCTGGCCGGTCCAGCGGATCGAGAAGTAATCCGCGCCGAGTGCGGTATTAGGAGTACTCTGACGCCAATTGAAGCTGATGACATCATCGGTACGCACCATAACCGGTGTCCCCGAGAGCGTCATGTTCTTGAAGTATTCACCAAGCAAGCCATTCTGGGCAGGCTTACTCTCCGTATTACCGGAGGTTGGGACCGGCTTCGGAATCGGCGCAACGGTTGGTGTTGCCGTTGGTGTCGGTGTTGCAGTCTGCGTTGGTGTTACAGTCGGCGTTGGTGTTGCAGTCTGCGTTGCGGTAGGCGTTGCGGTAGGCGTTGGCGTTGCCGTTGGCTTAGGAGCCGCCGCCGGAGCAGACCAGGCCTTATATTGGTCACGGGTCAGTGTGTAGCTGTCATTCATAAAATTCTTGATCGTAGCCGTGCTGTTATTCTCATAGAGCATCTTTCCCCAGTTCATCATGAACACGTAATTCTGCTGGGTCAGCTTCAGCTTCGAGATGTTCGGCATTTCGCCGTTCTCGCCGATGCCGATCGGTTTGCCGCCAGCCAGGCTGGTCAGATCATCATGATATTTATTGGAGTAGTCGTTATTATATATATCTGCTGCCAGCACATCCACTCTGTCCGCGCCCGGATAGGTCCGTGCATAGGGATCAGAGTTGGCATTCGGCGCATTCGGGTTCCATACCCAAATCAGATTATTTAACTGGTGAACGTTCACGAACCGGTCATACATAATATTCCATAGTGCAGTGAAGTTGTCTTTCTTGCCCCACCAGAACCAGCCGCCGTTCATTTCATGGTACGGTCTCCAGAGGATCGGAACCTTAGCATCCCGCAGACTTTTCAGAGAGACAGCTACTTTATCCAGATCGGTGATCAGCGCATTATACTCTGGTGTCCCTGGAGTTACGTATTTGTTGAATTGTGCCTGAGTGATTGGCTTCTGCACATTGGACCATTCGTACTTGGTGCCCGGCAGATTCTGGTGGAAGGTCATGGCGACAATGCCGCCCGCTCTGGACCAGTTCGTTGCACTCCAGACGATATTTTTGCGTTGTGCAGCTACTCCGCTCTCGCTCTGTCCACCGATTGCTCCAAGCTCATAACCATGCAGTGCGGCGTATTGTCCGCTTGTTCCCTTCAGCTTGTTGCTCAGCTCATCCGGACTTTCGAAATAGTCATGCTGCCCTGTAATGATTCCGTTCCCGGAGATCCCATAGAGACTGTTCAGCAGCTTGACCGCCTCGGCTGAGGCATTAGGGTTCACGGGCGCTCCTGTAGAGGAAGCAGCCTTGACAGTGGACGGGGCGATTCCCAGTCCCACGGGTACAGCAGACAATACCACGGCCAGCGACAGCACAGCGCAGAGCAAACGAGACTTACGGTAAGTTTTCACAATATTCTCTTCCTTTCGGTAGCCAGGCTGCCACTCTTGCGAAGGCCCTATAGCTTTGCGTCCCTATCTTTCGATTAGGTTTGCCATTGTCGTTTTGGAAGGATCAATCCCTCTTACCGTAAGTATCGTCGATATGCAAATTTAATGTAGAGTAAAAACAAATTTTGTCTGAAAAATAGTTCTAAATGCCTGATTTAAAATTGTAACAATTGGTTAAATAGATAAGTTATACCTACGAAATGAACTGATGTAGATCGATATCCTCCCAGTCCAGGGTAATACGGATATTGTCTTCCTCTACCAGCTCCGACCCCGTCTGCACCTCAATGAACTCCACATCGGTAAGAGCAAGAATGGCATGCTTGGTTCCTTCCGGTATCCTTACCACATCTCCCGCCTTCACCGTATGCATCTTCTCATTGATGACAATGCTGGCTTCCCCGCTGACGAAGGTCCAGATTTCACTGCGTTTGTGATGCAGCTGATAGCTGATATTTTTACCCTCGCCTATGAAAATCCGCTTGGTCAGCACCTCGTTGCCTTCGTCATATTTCACATAATCGATCACCTTGTAGTGGCCCCAGCGGCGCTCTTCGTACATCGGTCTTTGTTCAAAAGTCTTCAGCACTTCCTTGATCCGCGGACTCTCGGCCTTGTGCGTCACCAGAATGCCGTCCGGGCTGGCGGCGATAATCAGATCCTTCGCCCCGATTACCGTGATTGGAATATCCAGCTCGTTAATGAGGCAGGTGCCTTCGGAGTCAGCAGTGATGAATCCTTTGCCCACATGGTTACTGGTCATTTCCTCGGTCAGCGTATTCCAGGTGCCCAGGTCTTTCCAGAATCCAGCGTAAGGCTGCACGACGATGTTCTCTTCTTTCTCCACCACTTCGTAATCGAAGCTAATCGAGGACAGCAGCTTATACTGCTTCTGCAGCTCCTCGTAATTGAGCGGCAGCCCTTTGCGCTGCAGGATATCCAGCAGGTAACCCAGACGGAAGGCGAACACTCCGCAGTTCCAGAGCGCCCCCTTGCCGATCAGCTCCTCGGCCTGCACACGGTCCGGTTTCTCCTGGAAGTGGCTCACTTGCAGGTAACCATTCGCTCCCGCATCTGCGCCCGTTGGAATAATGTAGCCGTATTTCTCCGAAGCATGCTCGGGAACTACGCCCATCAGCGCCAGGTTCGCCCCGCTCACCAGCATGGTGTTCTCCAGCTGCAGCACCGTTTCGAAAAAGGAGGATTCCACGTATGGGTCCACCGGCAGAATCGCCACGGTCTCGCTTGGGGACACCCCCGCGATGGAATACAGGTAGGCCGCCGTCAGCGCAATAGCCGGGAAGGTATCCCGCCGTTCCGGCTCCACGATGATCGGCACCCCGCTGCCGAGCTGGCTCTGGATCATCTCCACCTGGCTGCGCCCGGTCGCCAGATACGAGGACCCGGCCATGCCGTTCTCCTCCAGCTGTCTCCATACCCGTTGTACCATTGATTCCGGTTCACCTGCCGGGCTTGCCAGTACCTTCAGAAATTGCTTGGAGCGTGAATCATTGGACAACGGCCAGAGCCGCTTGCCGGAGCCGCCTGATAGAAGTACTAGTTTCATAGTGAACCCTCCATATCGTATTGTTATTGGGTATTTCTTGTTGCGGAGCTGTGTGGTAAAAACCCGCCTGTTATGAGGGTCGCTGCAAGGAATTTTGGGCTTACGGCCGCTGTTGTATTTGGATTTCCTGATTAGAACCGCTCCTCGCGGTAGAAATCCAAATACAAAGGCGGACGCTAACGCTCCTACAGCTCCAAAATTCCTCTCCGCTCCATTTCATAACAGGCTGTGCTTTTACATCCGCTTCGCCCGCAGGCGAAGCTCCCGGCTAAAGATCCGATCTTGCCGCTTGTTGTAGCGGCAAGGGGCCAGGATGCCGCTATGCTTGCGCGGCAGCAGTGGTAGCCTGGTTGCCGCTGCTGTTGCAGCGGCGAAAGATTCAAAGGCTCAGAGACTCAAAGACTCAAAGACTCAAAGACTCAAAGACTCTTAAGTGCCGCTTGTTCCAAGGCGTTGCCGCTGACCTAGCGGCTGGAGAGAACAAGAGTTCCAAGACAATGGAATTCAAGATCGAGATTCAAGACTCTTGTGCCAAGGGCTCGCCGCACAAGTTCGCGGCGGCAGAAGCTAGTTAGTTAAGTACTAGGCACTAGTGCTCCTCATTTCCTCCATTTGGCCAACATCCGAGAAATCAGGTGCACTAGTGCTCTTCATTTGCTCGTTTAGCCAACTTTCCCGGGATTCAGGTGCACTTGTGCTCCTCATTCGCTCATTTAGCCAACTTTCCCGGAATTCAGGTGCACTTGTGCTCCTCATTTCCTCCATTTGGCCAACATCCGAGAAATCAGGTGCACTTGTGCTCCTCATTTGCTCGTTTAGCCAACTTTTCGAGAATTCAGGTGCACTTATGCTCTTCATTTGCTCGTTTAGCCAACTTTCCCGAGATTCAGGGGCACTTATGCTCTTCATTTGCTCGTTTAGCCAACTTTTCGAGGATTCAGGTGCACTAGTGCTCTTCATTCGCTCATTTAGCCAACTTTTCGAGAATTCAGGTGCACTTATGCTCTTCATTTGCTCGTTTAGCCAACTTTCCCGAGATTCAGGGGCACTTATGCTCTTCATTTCCGCTTCCAGCCCACTTTCGGCGCATTTAATGGGATTTATCCCTCTCATTTCGCCGTCCAGCCCACTTTCAGCGCATTCAATGGGATTTATCCCTCTCATTTCGCCGTCCAGCCCACTTTCAGCGCATTCAATGGGATTTATCCCTCTCATTTCGCCGTCCAGCCCGCTTTCGGCGCATTTAATGGGATTTATCCCTCTCATTCGCCGTGCGGACCACTGCCGGCGCACTCCGCCAGAGAGATTAGACCGCGCCAGCCACGCTGGCGGAGAATCCGCTAAGCCCGCCCATCTGCGGGCGACCAACGGAGATATATTCGAGGCCGGTGCCTTCGATTTGCTCTTTGGTGTAGACATTGCGGCCGTCGATCAGCACCTGGCGGCGCATGGTTCCGGCAAGCTGGTGCAGGTTGATCTCCTTGAACTGGCTCCAGTCGGTCAGCAGGCAGACAGCATCGCTGCCTTCGGCTGCCTCTTCGGCCAGTCCGCACCAGCGGAGCTGCGGGTGATCGTACTCGCGCCGGAAATTCTCGGCAGCGATGGGATCGTACAGCTTGACGATGGCGCCCTCGGCGACCAGCGCCTCGACGATCTCACGGGCCGGGGCTTCGCGGACATCATCGGTATTGGGCTTGAAGGCAAGCCCCCAGATGCCAATGACCGCGCCGCGCAGGCTGCCGAGCGATTCATGGAGCTTGGAGATAATCATGAAGCGCTGGCCTTTATTGACTTCAACGACGGATTTGAGCAACTTGAACTCATAATCCACATTCCCGGCAATCTGGATCAGCGCATTGGTATCCTTCGGGAAGCAGGAGCCGCCATAGCCGATACCGGCCTGCAGGAAGGTCGCACCGATTCTCTGGTCCATCCCCATGCCGCCTGCGACTTCGGTGACATCCGCTCCTACCTTTTCGCAAATGTTGGCAATCTCATTAATGAAGGAGATCTTCGTCGCCAGAAAAGCATTCGAGGCATATTTGATCATCTCGGCGCTGCGGATATCCGTGACGAATACATTCTCTGTGAAGCCCTTATGCAGCTCGCGCATGGTCGGCTCAAGCGCCTGATTATCCAGTCCGATTACGATCCGGTCGGGATGAAGCGTGTCGCGGATGGCAGAGCCTTCACGGAGGAATTCAGGCGCAGAGACGATATCGAAGGGATGATTCGTGAGGGAGGAGATCAGCTGGCGGATGCGCTCATTGGTTCCAACAGGGACGGTCGACTTGGTCATAATGATCTTATAGCCTTCCATCGCCTGCGCAATCTCGGCAGCGGCCCCTTCGATATATCTCAGGTCGGCTTCGCCGCCCGGCAGAGAAGGTGTACCCACAGCAAGAATGACGATATCGGAGCGGCGGACCGACTCCTGAAGATCGGACGAGAAGCTCAGCCGCCCCTCGCGCAGATTCATTTCGATCAGGGCTTCAATGCCCGGCTCATAGATAGGGGATTCCATCCGGTTTAGCTTCTCGATCTTCTGTTCATCCTTATCCACACAGATGACATGATTTCCATTTAGGGTAAAGCATACGCCTGATACAAGTCCTACATAGCCGGTACCAATCACTGCGAGTTTCATACTTTCATCCTCCTTTTAGGAAATTGACGTAGGCCTGTTCCACATACTGCTTGAACTGAACCATAAACGCCTGCTCATCGAATTTGCGTGCATGGCCCATAATCTGGTCGATATCCCACGCATAGGACTCCACCTCATCAATGGCCTTAAGCAAATCATCAACTTCCTGATGCTGGAAAAACACGCCGTTAACGTATGGAATAATCGTGTCGAGCGCTCCCCCAGCCTGATAGGCGATGACCGGCCTTCCTGCGGCATTCGCCTCCAGCGGCGTAATACCGAAATCCTCTTCCCCGGGAAAAACAAACGCCCGGCACTGGGACATCAGCCCTGTGACTTCCTGATCCTCCAGCCGGCCCAGAAACGATACATTCCCCTTGGCCATGCCTTCCAGACGCTTCCTGTCCGGTCCATCCCCGACAATATACAGCTTAAGCCCGTTACGGTTAAACGCCTCCACCGCCAGATCGATCCGCTTGTAGGAGACCAGCCGCGAGACAATCAGATAATAATCGCCGATGCTCGTAGAGCTGGTGAAGCGGGCCGTATTGATCGGCGGGAAAATCACATCGGAATCCCGGTGGTAATAATTCTGAATCCGCGTCTTCACGACTGAGGAGTTGGCGACGAACTGGTTCACATTTTTGGAGGTGCGCTGATCCCAGTTCTTGAGCCGCTGCATATACACCTTGAGCAGTCTTTTGAATAACCCGGAATTCGATTGCCGCTCCATGTACGTGTCATAGTCCCAGGCAAAACGCATCGGCGTATGACAGTAGCACAGATGGAAGGTGGACTCGGGCACCTGGATGCTTTTCATAAAAGCGCTGCTCGAGCTAAGAACGATATCATACCCGCTGAAGTCCAAATCGCGGACAGCCATGGGGTAGAGCGGGAGCACCCCTTTGAAGTTACGCTTCACTCCCGGAATCTTCTGCAGCCAGGAGGCCCGGATATCGGCATCTTTGAGGTTATCGGTCAGGCGGCTTCCGTTAAAAACCGTTGTGAAGATCGGAGCCTCCGGGTACATGTGATGAAAAACCTCAACCACCCGTTCCGCCCCGCCCATCTGGATTAAATAATCGTGCGCGATCGCAATTTTCATGTGAATCATCCTCAAAGTTTTATGGAGCAGCATCATTAAGCAGTACACGCATGGCTAGAGACAGATATGATGCAAGCCTTAAGCATTATGGGGCGGGAAGGTCAGGTAACTGCCAGCAGACCTTTGTAGTAAGCGACAATATCCTTGACCGTGTTCTCGATGACAAAATGCTCTTTCACCCGTCTCATTCCATTGTCCGCCATCCGTCTACGCTCTTCGGGATGGTTCAGCATCCAGGTGATGGAGTCTGCAAGTACAGTAGCATCTCCCGGCTGGATCAGCAGTCCTGTCTCACCAGGAACCACGATCTCCACCGGTCCGCCTTCATTGGAGGCAATCACCGGCAGTCCGGCTGCCATGCCTTCGACGATGACCTGGCCGAACGGCTCAGGGGTAATCGACGTATGGATCAACAGATCCGCTTGGTTCATGAGTCCTTGTATATCATCTACATGACCCAGCAGGCTGACATTGGTGATGTCCCCCTGCTGCATCTGCGCAATTAATTCCTGCTTGTATTCCTCTTCCCCGAATAGGGCGTCGCCGGCCAGCCAGAACTTCACCCGGCTGTCCTGCTTGAAGGCCTTGGCTGCTTCCAGCACAATATGCTGGCCTTTCCAGTGGGCAAGCCGTCCGACCAGCAGAACGTTGAAGTCCTTCTGATCCCGCTTGCCGATCCCTTCGCCGATCGCCTTGGCGAACGCCGAGTAGACGACCAGCGTCTTCTTCGAGCGCGGCAGCTCCAGCGCATTCAGCGTGGAGTGGGAATTGGCAATGACCCCGTTCGGCAGCAGGCGTGACAGCAGCCGGATCGCCTTGGCGACAACCGGCTTCAGATAAGGCGCACCGATGTGATCCCGGATGTGCCAGATCAGCGGCACGCCCGCTTTTTTGGCAGCGACTGCTCCGTAGAAGGCCGATTTCAATGAATTGGTATGCACGCAATCCACCTTCTCTTCCTTCAGCAGCGGAGCCAGCTTACGGCCATAAGCCAGCAGCTTCATTGCAGCCGCCGGAGCCCCGAGATTCACGGCATTGCGGCCGCGGCTGCGGATGCTCTCATCCAGCGGGATAATGCGGACATCGATGCCCTTCTCCCGCAGACGTTCGGCAAGCGTGCCTTCCTCCGCCAGGATCACCAGCGGCTCAATCTGCTCACCGATGTTGGTAAGGATGTTGAACAGGGCAACCTCGCCCCCGCTCCATTTGGCGGTGTGGTCGATATAAGCGACTTTGATCATCCTACGCTCACACCCTTTCCCAAGGTTTCGAGGAATACAGATTCAATCTTGTCGCCTACATGCTGCCAGGTGTACTTCTCCAGCACATGATTCCGGCATTCGTCCCGGCCCGGCAGCAGCTTGCGGTTGCTCAGCATATGAATCATGCCTTCCGCCATATCCTCGCTGGCCGCACTCTTGAACAGCAGCTCCGGACGGAAGCCCTGGAGAATCTCCTTGTTGCCGCCGACCGGCGTAGCCATCACCGGCAGCCCCGAGGCCAAGGCTTCAACGGTGATCAGGCCGAAGCCTTCCAGTGCCTGGGAAGGGACGACGAACATGTCGGCTGCCTGATAATAGGAGGCCAGCTCATGATCGGGAATGTACCCGAGCAGCCGGACCTTGTTGCCCAGCCCGTAATCGGCAATCCGCTCTTCCAGCTCCCCGCGCAGCGGGCCCTTGCCCCCGATCAGCAGAATCGCATTCGGGAACCGCTCTGCCACCTGCTTCCAGGCTTCCAGCAGCTGCAGCAGCCCCATCCGGTTCATCAGCCGGCGGACCGTCAGGACGGTTGTTGCGCCTTCCGGCAGATTCAGCGTCCGGCGGACCGCCAGCCGATTGGGGGCGGGTGTGAACCGCTCGACATTGGCCGCTCCCGGAATAACGGTGATCTTATGCAGCGGCACACCGTGCAGTTCATGCAGCATGTTACGGAAGTATTCGCTGAGGACGATGAATTTGTCCGCCAGCTTGTAAGCCTTATGTTCTATCGATTTGGCAATCGTTGTTTTGACCTTATGCTTGATGCCTTGACCTTCGATCTTCATCTCTTCGTTCCACGGGCCGTGGAAGGTCATGATGACGGGAATGCCCCGCTTCTTCGCTTCAATCGCCGGCCCGATGCCGTAAGGCGCGAAGTGGGTGTAGAGGATATCTATCCGCCCGCTGCCATCTCCCATCAGGGACGCCGCCTTGCGCTGGAAGGCATCCTTGCGCTTCCAGATCGTCTCCTTCGGATCACCGGCGTTATGGATGATCAATTCCTTCGGCGTCTCCGGCGTTTCCTGGCTGCAGATCAGGGCATGCACCTGATTCCGCGTGGAGAGCTGCTCACACACGGATTTGAAATAGGTGTTCAGTCCTCCGGGCTGTAACGAGGGCCAGCTGAGGCCGGTCGTCATAATGTTGAGTCCGTCATTGTACGACATAGCTTCTCTCCCCCTTGTTCTCCTGCTCGGCCTGACCCGCTTCGTTATGCCGGGCCAGCCTGCCTGCGCTGTGCAATTCGTAATGCTTGAAGCCGACCATGAATTCATACATCACCCAGAAGACGGATACCGCGAAGCCCGAGATGCCTTTCTTGAACAGGCCATGCAGGAAATACTTCTGCAGGAACCGTGCCGGCGGCCGCAGCAGCAGGTGGCTCAGCTTGAACGGCTTGCCGCTGGCGAATGCACTCTCTGCTTCCAGATCGGTGTATTTGTTGAACCGGGCGACATGATCGTTGATGCTGCGGAAGCCTTGATGCCACAGCGTTCCGTTCAGCTTCACCGTCCGTTCCTCGGACACCTCGGGCATCTCATGCACCAGAGAGTTGCGGATACCGTATTCCTTGCGGTTATACAGCCGCACCAGATACTCGCCTTTATCCAGCCATTTGCCGAGGAAGTCGCCAATCCGGTACAGCGAGAACGCCACCGTAGCATCGGTCAGTCCCGGCTTGCGCTCCAGGATATCCCGGGCCAGCTCCTCGCTGACCACTTCGTCGGTATCAATCAGGAAGACCCAATCATGGATGGCACGTTCCACTCCGAATTCCCTTTGCTTCGCATATCCGGGCCATGGGTTGACATACACCCGGCATCCCAGGCTCTCGGATAGCCCTACGGTCCCGTCTGTGCTTCCTCCGTCGATTACAACCACCTCATCGGCGAATAACCGGCAGGACTGAATGGCTTTGGATATCCGAACTTCGTCGTCCTGGGCAATGATGACCGCCGAGATCGGGTAGCTTCCCCGGCCGCCAAGCACGCTTGTTACTGAATCCATGATAGGTATCCTCCTTCTGATGGTCCGGTGTGTGTCGTCGCTCCGAGAAAAGTTTGGGCTTACGGCCGCTGTTGTGTTTAGATTTCCTGATTAGAACCGCTAGCTGCGGTAGAAATCAGAAGACAGCTTATGCTTCCGATGCGAGCTTTTCTTCGAAAAGCTTTCAGGCGGACGCATTCGCTCCTACAGCTCCAAATTTTCTCTACGTTCCTCCAAGCACCTTCCCATGGTTTTTTAAGCAGATAGGGGCTCGCATCGTGTCTCTGCTCGCTGAAACAAATACAAACCATTTGATTCATAAGCAAAACACTTGAATCAAACCCTTAAATGCCTAGACATCCTCTACACATCCATAGGTTTCTTGCGGATATACGAATTCATCGTCGTCTTCATCCACTGAAGGTCCTGGGCGTTAATGAGCAGCCGCGGAAGCTTAACCTTCAGGTTGTACCTGATATTGAGAATAATGAACAGGAACCGCAGCACAGCTGATGAGAGCATAGCCACCCCGGCTCCGAACAGTCCGAACTTCGGCACCAGCAGGAAGAGCAGCGGAATCACCAGGATCAGGCCGACCCCCTGCAGGATGGATACGAACTTCGGCTTGCCCAGCGCCATGAACACCTGAGCCAGAATCAGCGTCCCGCCGCTGATGGTTACTTCGAGCAGCAGCAGGCGGAACACGGTAAGCGCGGTATTGAAATCCTTGCCGTAGAGCAGCGGGATGACAAAGGGCGCTACCAGCATCAGGAACACTGCGCCTAGCAGAGTACAGGTAGTACTGATCCGGAAAGCCTTGAACGTAAGGGCGACCGCTTCGTCCTTCGACATCTCGGAGGCCTTCGGGAAGAGCACCACCGTAATCGAATTCGCGAAGAAGTTCACCATACGCGACAGGCTGACCGCTACCGCATAGAGCCCCAGATCTGCCGGTCTCAGTAAACCGGCAATGATGATCTGGTCTATGTATACCGAGAATTGTCCAAGCAGGTCGTTCCCGTAGGAGCCCAGACCGTAGGTGAACAATCTTTTGAAATTAAGATAGGAGTCCCGGAGCTTGACCTTGTAGGTCCGCAGCAGCAGGATAGTCATCCCGATGAACAGCGGTACCGACGGGACCAGATAGGCCAGTGCAGTTGTATAAGGATTCATGTAGCCGGTCAGGATCAGAATACCGATGGCCCCCAGCGTCAGCAGCGGCACCAGGTACCGCATCCAGTTAAAGGTCTTGTAATCCCCTCTGAACTGGAAGGCCGCGTTGTTGATCTGCGACACCACAATCAGCGGGCAGAGAATCATCGACCACTGGGCGAAGACCACTACCTCATGACTGAACGACCCCAGCCAATAAGGCAGCACGAGTATCCCGACTGTCATGGCGATGGTTCCGAATGTCAGGCCGATCAGCAGGGCGATCCGGTACAGCACCCCGGCTTCCTCCGGATTCTTCTTGGCGTTATAGATCAGCGCCGAGGGAATGCCGAAGCTCATGCTGAAGGCCAGGAACTGCGACCAGTTCACCATCGCTGTCTGCTCCCCCCGGCCGGTCGGGCCGAGATAACGGGCGGTCAGTACGCCGGTCAGCATATTGACCAGCAGGATCAGCACGCTGACGAACATCGTTTTGACAGCAGCCGAGCTATTGTCCTTACTCTTCGTGAATCTCCGGAAGGTGGACCATACCCGGTTAGCGGGTAGTGATTTGGCGCTTGACTGCTGCATGCGGTAGTCCCTTCTTTCTGCTTTGAGTGAGCTCCTTGGCACTGAGGCCAAGTCCGATCAGCATCCAGATCAGATACCCCTTAAGACCGGGAAAGCCGTTATCCGATATCAGGCTGGCTACAGCTCCCATCCACGCCGCCAGCGCCAGTCTGGCGTAAGGCTGAAGTTCATTCCTGCGGGTGACTCTGGCGCCGATCTCCTTGATGACCGCACCGAGCGCTCCGAAGAAGAACAATGCGCCGAGTACACCGAAGGTCAGCAGCAGCGCGATGAAGCCGTTATCCATATTGCCGTATTCCCCAAGCTCTCCGCCGTTGCCAAGCTTGGTGCCCTGGCCTACACTGCCGATCCCCTGCCCTACCGGATTGCCTGCCACCATCGGCAGCATGTTGGTCCAGAGGCTGAGGCGTTCATTGTAGGAATGATCCTCCTGCACGGAGGTCAGGGTCTCCATCCGGGCCACCAGCCCCTCTGCTCCAGGAAGCTTCGGCACGATCCAGAACAGCGCGGCTGCCACGAATGCGAGCTGCAGCAGCGTCTTCCATTTGCCCTTGGAGGGAGAGGAAGCGATGTAGACCAACAGCATCACCAGCAGGACCAGCCATGCGGACCGGACGAGCGTAGTCAGCAGGCAGACTACTACGAGCAGAACACCGAGCCAGCGCAGGGTACCCTGCCATCTTTTCTCCAGAATCATCGGCACCAGAGCGAAGACCAGGAAGGTTGCAGCCGGACCCGGGGAGTTCAAGGTCGAGAAGACCCGGATCTCCAGCGGATAGGGGGTCCCGATAGAGATCATATCGGCATTCCGCATCCAGAAGGCATCCCAAGGCGGAACGGTCAGATACTGCACGATCCCATAGACCGCAACCAGTACCGCAATATTGGCAAAAGCGTACAGCAGCCGGTCGATATCCTTCGGCTTAAACGGCGTCACCGCGAAGAAGGGAATCAGCAGCAGCGGTACGATGTAATTCACCAGATCGTATACCGAGCCGATGCCGTTCTTCGCCAGACCAATCAATGCGCCGTAGGCCAGTGCGATAGAGAACAGCAACATGATCCGGGTGGAGGACTTGCGAATCCGGTGAATTTCCCGCAGCACCGGAATAGCTAAGGTCGCTCCGGTCAGCAGCGGGGCCAGACTGAGCAGAGAGACGGAATGATACACGCCTTCGTACCAGTCTGCAATCCGCCTCAGCTCCGGGGCAACCGCCCAGATCAGCAGCGTGTACGGGATGAGCATCCGTGTATTCAGCAAGGCCAGCAGCAAGGCCGGAAAGAGGATGCCTGCCAGAATGATGCCCTGCAGGCTGTTCGACGCGCTCAGGTTCGCACTGGCGAAGCCGATCGCAAGCGGCAGGGCCAGCGCCGAAGCGCAGATCAAGGTCATCATTACAGCCGACTTCACGGCTTGTGCCGATGGAAGATTCAGACTATTCTCATCTCTGCTTAGCATCTTCATTCCCTGCCTCCCGTCTTTCGCCGCTTTCTTCAATCCGTACTGCTGTTCTTCACCTTGCCCCGTTTGCGCAGCTCCTTGAGCAGCAGCACCAGGAACTGGGCATCGTCGACAAGGTATCTTTTCCATAACCGGCCCGGCTCCTGGCTAAGTCTCCATAGCCACTCCATGCCGGTTCGCTGCATGAAATCCGGGGCCCGCTTCACCGAGCCGGACAGGAAGTCGAAGGTTGCACCTACGCCGATGGAGACCGGCGCCTGATAGGAGGTATAGTGACGGTAGATCCACTTCTCCTGCTTCGGTGCGCCTACCCCTACGAACACGATATCGGGCTGGCTCTCGGTCAGCAGCCGGATAATATGCCGGTTCTCTTCTTCGTTGTGCTCGAAGCCGTAGGAGGGAGAGTAACAGCCCACTACGTTAATGCCCGGGAAGGCGGCCTTCAGATTCTTCGTTGCCTGCTCTGCCACACCCTCGGCGGCACCGAGGAAGAACAACCGGTATTGCCTCTGCTCGAACGCATTGCCCAGGCGGCTGAACAGGTCTGCGCCGGACACCTTTTGCTTCAGCGGCTTGCCGAGCATCTTGGACGCCCAGATAATCGGCATCCCGTCCGCGACTACGGCACCTGCTTCGGAGTACACTTCCCGGAACTCTTTATCCTTGCGCAGCTTGATCACATGGTCGACGTTACAGGTCAGGATGTAGGATTGGTTCCTCTCCTGAATGGTTCTGTCGATATAATCCAGCAGGTCCATGAAATCATAGTTATCGAAATTGACATCGAACATGTTCACTTGGTTCATCGTATCACTTCTTTTTGTGGGGAATCGGCCAGCTGTGAAGATCGATACAGGCAGTTCAGGTACCAACAGAACGGAATGATGAATTGGACCGTCGACAGCGTGTTATCCGTGAAAGAATAGATCAGAAATGCTGCAATAAAGAGCAGGAAATAAGGTTTGACCGCCGGCAAAAGAACTCTGTATACCATTAGAAACACAGCGAGCAAGGACAGCAGCAGCAGGATGGCACCAACGTATCCCCCATCGTAATAAAAGCGGATATATTCGTTATGTGGAACCACGAA
Organism: Paenibacillus sp. FSL R7-0333; assembly: GCF_038000365.1. Classification (NCBI taxonomy): domain Bacteria; kingdom Bacillati; phylum Bacillota; class Bacilli; order Caryophanales; family Paenibacillaceae; genus Paenibacillus; species Paenibacillus sp. FSL R7-0333. The sequence goes on along the minus strand of NZ_JBBOBZ010000001.1, from coordinate 818,632 downwards.
CCCTCCGTAGAGCGTTCCGTCATTCGCCACCGTTACCGCTCCGAGCCCCCGCCCCGCAACCGGCGAATCCGCCGCCTTGTTCAGGAAGTACTCCCAGGCCTCCGCCCGCCCCGACAGGTCAATTCCCGTCTCGGTCGTCCGTTCGAAGGAGCGCTTCTTGAGGTTGTCGAGCTGCATGTATACTGCCGAGGTGATGACCAGCAGTGAACACAGCAGCGGGATCAGAAATCTCTTCTTCCCCTTCAGAAAAGCGCGGGAGATATCATAGAAGTAATAGAGCACCATCAGGACCAGGGCGAGAATCGGCCCGCGCGTGCCTGTAATCACCAGAATGAAGAAATTCAGCCCCAGCATGATGTAATTGAACCGGGTATACTGCGGACTGCGCTTGATCTCGATGAACGCGATCGCTACTCCCATGAAGGCCAGCATCGCCAGGTGAGGCGGAATGTTCGCCCCCTGCACCCGCACCGCACCTGTGAACTCCACGGCTACCAGTGAATGTATATTCGCAGCTTGCAGCACCACGCCTATCAGCATGCTGACCAGCGGCAGCAGGGTAATGATCCGGATCTGCTTCTCGGCGACCTCCTTCTTCCAGTTGATCAACAGAAGTACGAAGGGCAGAGACAGTCCGATGAAGGCTTTGACCGCAATCGATGTGCTCATCTCCGGCAGCCAGATGGAGAAGCTGAAGGTGAGCAGAATCAGGACCAGCATCGCCCATAAGGGAGGGCTGAGCTTGAACCTCAGGCCATTAACCAGAATACACGGCACCAGCAGCATCAGAATCACCAGCTTGTAGAGCGACAGGATCTCAATACCGAACATACTCCCGCTGTACAAGAAGTTAATCGAGACCGCCGTGGTCAGCAGAACGAAATAGCTGATCAGCTCAGGGCGTGACAGGGAGGCAACCAGCAGCAGAATGAAGAATACGGCCGCTACTGCGATGACCGGCTGGAAGATGACGGCTGTTCCCAGGAACAGTGCAGTTACGAGATAGAGCATTCCATATGGCAGACTATTGATTTTGGAGCCCCACTCAAAATGGGTCATCGCGCGTACCTCCCCTCACCCCGCTGCGGATTCCCTCTTCCGGTTAAGAATCATATGAAGAGTTCCGCGAATACTCTCCAGCCGGCATTTATTCAGCAGCTTCCTTCCCTTACTGCGGGAAAGAACGGAATCTGCCAGGATGTAGATGACTTTGGCACCTGTCTTGCCCAGGAGCAGCAGATGCCCTTTCATTCCTTCACTTTTCATAGCATTCGATATGCCTTGGCTGTAATACCGCTTCATGATCCAGTCCTCCGTCAGCCGGTTCGCCGGAACGAAATGATCCACGGCCATCTCGGGATGATAGAGAATCGAATGCCCTTCCTGCTGCAGCTGGCTGAACAGCCAGGTCTCTTCACCCGAGAGCAGCGAATCGCCCTTGCGGCCCAGCTCCAGCGGGAACAGGCTGATATCGAATACCGGCTTGCGCATCGCCATGTTGGCCCCGCAAGGGTGAAGCCGCTTCGGATACTCTTTAATCCGGCTCCCCAGATCGACAATCGTATAAGGAAGCTCGAACGGCTTGATCAGCCAATCCGGGCGCTTGCTCTCGAAGATCGGAGCAATCTTGCCGCCCATAGCCATCACCTCGGGCTTATCCGCAAAGGTGCCCACAATGGTTGTAATCCAGGTCCGGCAAGGGATCGCATCATCATCCAGGAAGGCGATGAGCTGCGATTTGGAAGCCAGAATCCCCGTGTTCCGGGCTGCTGACAGCCCTTGAACCGGCTCCAGCAGATAACGGATATCCATATCCGCACCATAGGTTTCGATGAACCCCTTAATGGCGGCCGCCGTATCATCTGTGGACTGGTTATCCACGACGATGATCTCGGCCTGGTGCAAATTCTCCAGCGGCAGCAGCGAATGAAGAGTCTTCACCAGCAGCGCCGACCGGTTATAGGTGCATATGATAATGGAAATCTCAGGTCCATCTCCGTGTACGAACATCGGCATCACCTAATTCCCATATTTTTAATAAGCATTTTTGGAACCTAGCAGCATCAGGCCGGTCTTGACAATAATCTTCAGATCCAGCATCGTGCTGCGCATGTGGATATACGTGAGGTCCAGCTGAACCATCTCGTCGAAGCCGACGCTGTTTCTGGCATTTACCTGCCAGTAGCCGGTGCAGCCGGGGGTTACCATCAGCCGCTGCTTGTCGTATTCCGTGTACTGCTCCACCTCTTCAACGAGCGGAGGACGGGGACCCACCAGACTCATATGCCCCATCAGCACGTTCCAGAGCTGCGGCAGTTCATCAATACTGGTCTTGCGCAGGAATCTTCCAATCCGGGTAATACGGGGATCATTCTTGATCTTGAACATCGCGCCGCTTACTTCGTTATAGGCCATGAGACTCTCCTTCAGCTCCTCGGCATTAGCGACCATGGATCTGAACTTGTACATGGGGAACAGCTTCTCGTCCTTGCCGACCCGCATTTGGCGGAAGAACACCTTGCCCTTCGGATCTTCCAGCTTAATCAGGACAGCCACCACTGCGAAGAGCGGGAGCAGGAACAGCAGCCCCAGGGCAGAGAACAAGATGTCGATGATCCGCTTCATGACCAGATAGGACTCCATTCCCTTGCTTTCTTCACCCGAATGCAGCATGTAAAGTTTCGGCAGGACGGCCTCATAGTCTTCCGGCAGTTTTTGCATGCTCATCTCTCCTCATTTCTCGTAAAGGTTTATGCAGCCTTACTTCTTGACTCCGGCTTGTGTCGCCCGCTTTCGGGGAACCGTCTCAGCTGCTGACCGAGGTCTGTTCCGCTTTTTTTAACCATTCCGCCATAGCATCCATGACCTGATAACGCAGATCCTCGCTCTCTAAGGCAAATTCCAGTGTGGTCAAAATATAACCGAGCCGTTCGCCGACATCATATCTGGTACCGTCGAAGTTATAAGCATAGACACGTTCGCTCTGGTTCAGCTTCTGAATGGCATCCGTCAGCTGGATCTCACCGCCCGCGCCCTTCTCCTGTAGATCGAGATACTTGAAGATCTTAGGGGTAAAGACATAGCGGCCCATGATTGCCAGATTGGAAGGCGCCGTGCCAAGTGCCGGCTTCTCCACGAAGTTGTTCACCCGGTAGAGCTTCCCGTCCTGCAGATCCGGCTCGATAATCCCGTAGCGGTTCGTGAATTCATCCGGGATAACCTGTACCCCGATTACCGAGTTCTGGGTCTCCTCATACTGGTCGATCAGCTGCTTCAGGCAAGGGACCTGTCCGGTTACAATATCATCGCCGAGCATAACGCCGAATGGCTCATCGCCGATGAACCGTCTGGCACACCATACGGCGTGGCCGAGACCCTTGGGTTCCTTTTGCCGGATGTAGTGAATTTCCACCTTGGAGGACCGCTGCACCTCTTTGAGCAGCTCCAGCTTACCGTCCTCCAGCAGCCGGGATTCAAGCTCAAAGGCGTTGTCGAAATGATCCTCGATCGCCCGCTTTCCCTTACCGGTAACAATGATGATGTCTTCAATCCCGGAGGCAATGGCCTCCTCCACGATATACTGGATTGTCGGTTTGTTGATAATAGGCAGCATTTCCTTGGGCATTGCCTTGGTCGCCGGAAGGAAACGTGTGCCTAACCCGGCCGCCGGGATAATTACCTTTTTTACCTTTTTCATCACACATACCTCCCAATAGTTTCGTTCACATTGCCGCTTCGGTGTTCTACTTGGTCTGGTTCATTGCTATTCCGAGAATCCTTACACCTGTCTGTTCCATGAGACCCTTCAGCTTGCGGAGCGCTTCGCGCTTCGTCCGGCCGTGTCTGGCGACAATGACCACCCCATCCGAGAGCGGGGCCAGAATCCGTGCATCGCTGTAATCGACCGCCTGCGGCGAATCCAGCAGTATCAGATCGAAGCTTGCCTTCAGCTCTGTAAGCAGCCCGGCCATCTTCTCGCTGCCGAGCAGATCCGGCGGACTGACTGTACTCACTCCGGCAGGGATTACCGCCAGATTCGCCAAGCTGCCGTATACCAGAACGTCCTTCGCTTCCTCGTAGCCGCTTAAGTAAGCTGCCAGCCCCTGGCTGCCTTCCACATCGAACACGCTATGCAGGCCGGGCTTCCGCAGGTTACAATCCACCACCGCTACCTTCTTGCCATCCTGTACGAAGGATACGGCCAGATTGGAGAGAATGGTGGTCTTGCCTTCGCCGCTCTCCGCTGAAGTGAAGAGCAGCACCTGTCCGCCTGGCCCCTTCAGCAAGCCGAGCTGGCGGATATACGTGCGCAGCGAGCGGAAGGATTCGGAGACATGCGATGACGGGTTTATGTCCGCGATTAGACTTCTATTCAGCCGTAACATATTTGCCCTCCCCTACTCTTGCCTTGTCATTGTCCGCACTGCCGAAATCGCGTTTGCGGATGGCCGGAATACTGGCAATGACCGGAAGGCCAAGCTCAAATTCCGCTTCCTTCTCGTTTCTCAGCGTACCGTTCAGCGTCTCCATCAGCAGGATAATCCCGACCGCTGCCATCAGTGACACCACGAAGCTGATCAGAATATTCATGGTCACCCCGCCGTTGACCGGCAGAGGCTGGGCTGCAGGATCAGCCGGAGTCAGGAATGTTACATTATCCAGGTTCATCAGTGCCGGCAGGCTGCGGATGAAGGACTGCGAAACCGCGTTTACAATCGTAGCTGCAGTGCCGTAATCCTTATCCTCCACGGTCAGATTAATCACCTGGCTTTTCTCCGAGGATTTGATCTGCAGCTTGGCAGCCAGTTGGCCCGCCGTCAGACCGAACTCGGGATGCTCCGCAATCACACTCTTCATAATGGTTGGCGACTTCATGATTTCCTTATAGCTCTCGATGAGGTTAAGACTGAAGTTCAGTGCGTTGAGATTATTGCTCTCGGGGACATTCACAACATTGTTGACCAGTAGCTGTCCAGAGGCGGAGTAGACGGGTGCAACGAAGTTTTTACTGACGTAGAAGGTGGTGGCGCAGGAGATCAGTACAAATACCATGATTAACCATAATTTTTTCTTTATCAGGTTAATGTAATCCAGAATCGTCTTTTCCACAGTAACCCTCCTTCCGCTTGTGTTCGTTTTGAAAGCAATCATGAAAGTTTCAGATGTCTTGCTTTTATTCTAACAACGCGCAGGATTTATCACATGCCCCCTCGCATCACTTTACACTTCACTTTCGAGTAACCCCGTTTGGTCCGCAAGAGGGGGTGAATGGTATACTTTAGTACCATATCCATGGAAAATACTAACACCCCCGGTGACACAACATCACCTAACCGGGGGGGGGGGAAGGCTGCTGGTGCACCTTCGGGCCAACATTCCGCGGCAGCACAATGTATGCTGTTTTTCGCATACATTCGGGCCGTGGGCCTGCTTGTGAGCATAATGTATGTTGTTTTTCGCATACATTCGGGCCGTGGGCCTGCTTGTGAGCATAATGTATGTTGTTTTTCGCATACATTCGGGCCTTGGGTCTGCTTGCGAGCACAATGTATGCTGTTTTTCGCATACATTCGGGCCGTGGGCCTGCTTGTGAGCATAATGTATGTTGTTTTTCGCATACATTCGGGCCGGGGCCTGCTTGCGAGCACAATGTATGCTGTTTTTCGCATACATTTGGGCCGTGGGCCTGCTTGCGAGCATAATGTATGCTGTTTTTCGCATACATTTGGGCTGTGGGCCTGCTTGCGAGCATAATGTATGCTGTTTTTCGCATACATTCGGGCCGTGGGCCTCACAGCCGCCCATTGTGTTCGGTTTGATTTCCCGGAACGCAAAAAAACACGGACAGTATTGTCCGTGCTCCGTCCCCGATCATTCACAGGGATGATTATTAATCGTATGACATCTCATATTTGGTAAGCCCGACAGCATTGGCGTATAAGGCCGCCTGCGTCCGGTCCGCCACCTGCAGCTTCGCCAGAATCTGGCTGACATGCTTCTTGACGGTGAATTCGCTGATGAACAGGCGTGAAGCAATCTCGCGGTTGCAGGCCCCCTGTCCCAGCTCGATCAGAACTTCCTTCTCTTTGGGTGTAAGCTCATCCGTCGGACTGCTGCCGCTCATGCGCATCTTATCTTCCATCAGCCCGGGATCGTAATACTTCCTGCCCTTGTGGACCAGTTGAATGGCAAACAGCAATTCCTCAGGCAGAGCTTCCTTCAGTACATAACCGTCTACCAGCACTTCCTCCGCCTTCAGGAAATCTTCCCGGCTGGCTGAGGATGTCAGCAGGATGAACTTGCATGAGAATCCGCGCACGCGGGCTTCCTTGATAATATCCAGGCCCGATTCATCGGCAAGCTTCAGATCAATCAGCACAAGATCAGGCTGTATCTCCTCAATCACGAGAAGAGCTTCTTGGCCATTCGTTGCTTCGCCGGCAAACTGCAGATTAGACTGCATCGATATCACAGATGCCAATCCTCTTCTCACCAAAGGGTGATCATCAACAATGACGATTTTCACTTGAACGACCTCCTGCCTAAAGTTTATGCATTTTTCAGTTCAGCCACACCGACAGGTATAGAGATTAAAATTCTGGTTCCAGCGTTCTCGCTGCTGGTTAACTGGAAATCGCCTCCAAGGGACTGTGCCAGATATTGCATATTCTTCATTCCCAGTCCGCCTGAGTGATCCTCGGATTCAGCCCAGATCAGATCTGCATCGAAACCGATGCCATCGTCGACAATCGATAGTCTAATCCATTTCGGCTTAAGCGACAGTTCTACATCCACCCGGCTGGCAGCACCATGTCTTATAGCGTTGCCGGTCGCTTCGGAGATAATCCGGAAGAGTGCCTTGTGGTAAGGATAAGGGAGACTGAAATCATCCCCCGTTATTTTCAGTTCAATCTCAACATCATTAAGCCGGGAGAGGCTTTTCAGATGCGAGCGCACCATCCCAAGCCAGCTCGGGCCGCCGCTCTTCTTGGAGCTGAGGCTGTAGATGGTAATCCGCAGCTCCTTGGCTACCTTAGTGGCTGAATCATGGATAAGCTCAATCTGCTCCTCCAGCTCCCGCTCAGACATTTTGCGCCAGGTCTGCTTCAGGGAGTGGGTCGCATAGACGATGCCGAAAAGACTCTGGGAGACACTGTCGTGCATCTCATCGGCTATCCGGTTCTGCTCGTTCGTGATGATCAGCCGGTTCTCGATCACGCCCAGCTCGTGGCGCTCAAGAATAATCGCACTCAGCTCCGACAGGAACATCAGTTGCTGGATGTACCACCGGCGGCCCTCCAGCCCTTCCGAGGCCTCCAGCTTCACGCCAATCATTCCGACGAACCGGGTGCTCATTCTTACCGGCATCAGCAGGAAGTCGCCGATCCCCGGCATACTCTTGAATACCGGTTCACGCTGCAGCCTCCATTCATGCTCATGCTTCTCCAGCTCCATGAACAGAAAGCGCTCCTCCTCATGCTGCCATCCCGTCTGGCGGCTCTGCGGAGCAGGCTCACCGCTTTTTTTGGCGAACCAGAACAGGGCCTTCTCCAGCTTGGTAAGCTTGACCACATAGTCGGTAATGACTTGGCCAATATTCATGAAGTCATGCTGGCTTGATGTTTCCACGATGTGATAAAGCGATTTGATATGCTCCATGGTATCGTTGGTCCGCGCGTTCGCTTCCTCCCGCTGCCGCTTTATCCCCTTAACCATCTGCATAACTATAACCGCGAGAGCCAGGGCTAGAAACAGGTTACCATTGGCAAGCATAATTTCAGCAATCGTAAGACCCGGAGAACCGGCATCCATGTAGCCCGATACCGCCACCATGGCAATATAACCCAGGATCAGACTCCAGGCACAATACAAAGAGAGCGCACCCGCCGCAAACAGCACCGGATTCAGTACATATAGCTTAAAAGGACTATCGTATCCTCCAGTAAATAACATCAACACCGCAATGAGTGCCGTCTCCATACTGACCATCAGCATTAGAGTACGGGCTTTTGCATGGAACCTCCGGTAATAATACGGGAATAGTTGGGCAAATAAGAATAGCACAATGATTAGTAGGGATTTGTATATTACGGAAGGCCCCGCAGGAACCATGAGGTACATAAACGATGTGAGGGACAAAGAAAAGATTCTGAAAAAGGCGATCGTACGGTCTTCGACTGTTAATTTAATGTTCATCCCACCACCCTATTCTCCAGTTTGTGGAAAATTCGAGTTTATTCTAAGCTATGTTTAAAAGCATCATACATGAGAAAAATCACAATAACAAGTTTCGATTTCTAATGATAGCGTTTACTTTGAAAATAAAATGGGTATAATTATTCTTTTTTCATGAAAAATTAACCAACTCTATCCAGCTTCTCAAATGATAGCGTATGCAAAATTATCCAGTCCGGCTCCGGGCATGACAAAGAGCCTCTCCCTCCAGGGACAGGCTCTTCAAAAGAGAAGTCTTCGGTTATCCGGTGAGTACACCCGGCACAGTCTATTCAGTCACCGCCGTCACAGCTTGCTCCAGCTTGGCATTATTACATATACAAATTTGATAGCGCTGTTCGCCAACGATATGATACCCGGTGGACAAAATACGCAAGGTATGATTAGGTCCTACCACCTTATGGAGACTGCGGCAACTGATGCAGTAATACTCTCTCAATAGTCTCATCTCCGGCATAGTCTAGAAGAACTATTCTAGAACTGCTAATATTATCTAGAGCATAGCACTGTTTTTTTCTGCGTGTCAACAAAAATCTGCAAAAAACGACATTATTCAGAGACACTTTTAAGATAAAAAGTAGAATTATGTCGTTTATTATGTCACAGATGATTCCGGCAGGTCTGCGGGGAGAGGCCCATATATTTCTTGAATAGCCTTGAAAAATAAAAACTATCCCTATAATGAAGCATTCCCGCTATCTCCTGCACCTGCAGGGAGGTATTCAGCAGCAAATGCTTGGCCTCGGCCATCTTCAGCCGGTGGATATATTCATGCAGCGGGTACCCGCTGCTCCGCCGCACGGTGCGGCGGAGTGTAGACATGGACAGGTGCAGGCGCTCAGCCATCCCCGGCAGATCCGGCTGCTCATAGATGCAGGCATTCAGCGCCTCCCGGATCAGCGGCATGGCTTCCTGCTGCCACGGGCGGCGGCTGCCCTGGAGCTGCAGCGAGCATTCCAGCAGCATCTCCTCCAGCAGCAGCGCAGCCCGGTCCGCATCACCGGGAACATCTCCGGCCATGTACGCCAGAACCTTTTCAAAGGACGCTTTCAGCCCTTCCGCCTTATCCCCCCGGGTTACCTCTCCACCCGCAATCATTCCGGCTTCCAGCCATTCGGTGACACGGCTTCCGCTAAAATTAATATAATATTCATCCCAATACCCGCCTGGGGGCGGTCCGAAGCTGTAGCTATAACCGGGTCTGAAAAAAAACAGGCTTCCCTCATGGACCTGCTGCTCTGGTCCTCCGTTCTCCGTATAAGTTCCGCCTCCTGCGACTATATATACAAGTGCCCAGTGTTCAAAGGTGACGCCCGAACGAAACAGCGTTCTTCCCGGCAGATGGCCGGCTTGCCCGACACGGATCGACTTCAGGCGCAGCCTGGCGGCCTCCACCTTCGGATCAATAATTCTTACTGGATACGGGCTGATCATATAATCCATGAGCTTGGGCATACACTGCATTCCTCCATGTGTTCAGGAGTGATATGTTGATAATGAAGATGATCATATTCTACATGAATAAGAGGTGTCCACGCTATGTCTGATGTTGTTCACTTACAGCTTTTTCCCCGGCCGCATATGCTCACGGTATCCGCAGGACAGTTCCACCTTCCATCCCGGGGCAGCATTGTGCTGACCGGTGAGGACCAGTTGTCCGCCCTTCCCGCAGCCCGCAGGCTTCAACAGACCGCTTCCGAGGTGGTCCGTCTCAGTCTGCCTCTGTCCATAGGGCAGCGGTCTGCCACAGTTCCGGCTTGCACCTTCCGCTATAACGCACAGCTTACAGAAGGAGCTTATGAGCTGCACATTAACGAAGAAGGCCTAATTGCCGCTTACGGTTCCCCGCAAGGCGCTTATTATGCAGCGGCGACGCTGAAGCAGCTCCTGCAGCAGTGCGGCCGGACGCTGCCTTATCTGCATATCTGCGATCAGCCGGATTTCGCGGCCAGAGGACTCATGCTTGATATCAGCCGCAACAAAATCCCCACGCTGGATACCCTATACCGGATCATTGATCTCATGGCGGACCTCAAGCTGAATCAGCTGCAGCTATATATAGAAGGAGCTCCGTTTGCTTACGAGTCCTTCCCGCAGGTATGGGAGCTGGAAACTCCGCTCACCGGCGATGAAATCCTGCTGCTGGATGCCTACTGCCGCGAGCGGTATATTGAGCTGGTGCCTAATCAAAATAGCTTCGGCCATATGGAAGGCTGGCTGACCCGGCCGGAGTTCAACCATCTGGCAGAGATCCCCGCAGGCTTCATGCTTCCGGATCAGATGTATGATAGCGATTTATACCCGGAAGGATTGTTCATGCATCCCGGCACCTTCCATACGGAGGACCCTGAGGTATTGCAGCTTCTGGGCACGATGTATGACGACCTCCTTCCCTACTTCAGCTCAGAGATGTTCAATGTCGGCTGCGATGAGACTTATGAACTGGGACTTGGCGCAAGCCAGGCGCTGGCGGAGTCTTCCGGCAAAGGCGAGCTGTATCTCTCCTTCCTGCAGAAGATTCACGGACTGGTCAAGCAGCGCGGCAAAACCATGCAGTTCTGGGGCGATATCATCATCCAGCATCCCGGGCTGATCCCCCGGCTGCCGAAGGATATCATCGCCATGGAATGGGGGTACAGCGCGGCTCATCCTTTTGAAGCGGATACCCGCAAATTCAAAGAAGCAGGCATCCCGTTCTATGTCTGTCCGGGAACCAGTTCCTGGAACTCGCTCACCGGCAGGACCGACAACATGCTCGCCAATCTGCGCAGCGCTGCGGTGCATGGCAAGAGAAACGGCGCTATCGGCTACCTGATTACCGACTGGGGTGATTTCGGCCATTGGCAGCAGCTGCCGGTCAGCTATGCCGGATTCGCCTACGGGGCAGCACTGGCCTGGAATGTAGAGGGGAATCTGGAGGCGGATGTGGCGCATTATCTGAACACGGCGGTCTTCCAAGACCGCTCAGGAACCATCGGACAATTGCTGCTAGATCTGGGGAACTACTATAAGCTGGAGTCGGGCACGGTCCGCCCGAATGACACGGAGATGTCTATGCTGCTGCGCAGCCATCTGGAGCATGTGCAGCTGGCTACGAAGCTGCCTGTAGAGCAGCTTGACAGGCTTGAGCAGTACATCCTCGGCCTTGAAGCCCGGCTTGAGCAGCCGGTTCTGGAATGCAGCGATGCAGAGCTGGTGATCCTGGAGCTGCGCAGCGGCATTCACTTCGTGAAGCATGCCGTGCAGCTTACCCGGCTCAAGCAGCAGCTCGCCGCAGCCGATTCGCAGCCCCAGGCAGCGCAGGTTCAGGCGCTGATCCATGACCTGGATCTGCTGCTCCACCAGTACCGCCAGCTCTGGACCCGGCGCAACCGGCCGGGCGGCCTGGAGCGCAGTGTCTCGAAGCTGGTCCGCCTGCGCGGGGAATATACCGTACTTGCCGCCAAGCTGAGTGGGGCGGCTGTGGAGTAAAGCTTCTAAGTTTAGACAAATAGAAAATGAGTCATCATTCCATGCCAAAAAAACAAGCCCCGCTGTTAACTAGGAGACTTGTCCTGTTGACTCTGCTTGAAGAGTTCTATCAACTGGTTGCTCAATGCTCCAAATGAAGCCCCATCACATGGTATAAGGTCCGCTCCAGATAATCATGCAGGAAGAAACGCGAGCTTACAAAATGAGCGGCCATATCGGGAGACTGATACTGTTCCAACGCTGCTGTCATGCGCGGGAGGACCGCCTCTCGCCCATGGCGGTTATGCCGGTAACTGTTCAGCAGGGACTGCCATTCCGCCTCATCCCCCGGATACATCTCCCAGCGGTAGACGTATTTATGGATAGCCCGCGAACGATCTGTAGCCTCTTCAAAATCATGCATTACCGCAATCAGTCCGGCAACATCTTTGTTGAGCCGGACTTCATCAACCAGCTTCCAGATCAGATGATAATAATCCTCCAGCCTGTACCTTCCCTGAAGCTCATGCGCCTTCCCGGCAGGAATGCCGTGGAACCGCTCCAGGAAGCGGTCAATAAAAGTCTCCGTATCCGCCTTCCGGTTCCAGGCCAGCTCAGCATGAAGCAGCATGGGATACCAGGTCGTTTCAAAGATTCCGTAAGGGACTCCCAGACTGAACGGGCCGGTCCAGTTCGTAGCCACCACGCAATCAAGGTGGAGACGACCGGCTGCTTCAGCCCACTGCCGCAGATTATCCGTCCGGTTATCCAGCACAGGATAATTCTGATGCTCTGCCGAGTCGAAGCTGCGGACCGCCGATGCACCCATCACTTCAATGCCGAGAGCCCGGAATTTGTCCGCCAGCCCTGAGACCTCCGCTTCAATATTGCGGCCGTTATAGATCCAGATCATCGCTACACTGCGCGGGTCCAGCTTCGCCAGTTCCTCAGGCGGGCATTTATCCAGCATGTCATGCCAGAATACCGGCGTTCTGCCCCGGCTTGAAGTGAATTCAATCAGCTGGTTCAGAAAGGCGATGAACGCCCGCTCCCGGATTCCGCCGAAGGCTTCCCGGCATTGCGTACACTCACACAAGCTATACACTTCATCACAGCCTAGATGAATATATGGGGAGTCCGGATGAGCCTCCATCATCTCCTCCAGCAAATCCGTAATGAGCTGATAGGATTCCGGACGGGACGGGCAGATTTCTCCGGTGGAAGACTCGGTCTCCCGGAGATGCCGCCAACGGTCGTGCCGAAGCACATATTCCAGATGCCCGAAGCTCTGCTGAAGCGGAATAATCTCGATAAAATGCTCCTTCGCAGCGTCGTGCAGCGCCTCCAGCTGCTCCAGATTCAGCGCATGCTGCGGGTGCGTCAGCTCCGGATACTTCCGGAACGGAAACTTGTCTTCGTATTCGATCAGGACCGCATTGATCTTGTAGTTGGAGAAATCAGCCAAATAACGGACCAACAGCTCCGGCTTTGAGAAGGTCTGGCGGAGGTCATAGTTCATCGCACGCAAACGGGTATCCGGCCAGTCCATAATGGTGACTGCGAATATCTCTCCCTGCGGATTCCGCAGCTGCAGCAAGGTCTGGAGCCCATAATACAGCCCGGCGGCATCCGTAGCCTGGATGCGAACGCGATGCTCAGACACCTCCAGCAGATAACTCTCCTTCCGGCCTTCCAGCAGCGAAAGCTCCGCTTCCGGCACTCCAACTAGCCCAGCTCCCGCTACGCCGTTCTCACCACCGCCCCCTCCCAACGCTCCTTTCTGCAGACGCTCACCAGCAGACTTTCCCGACGCGCTGTGCAGCAGCAGAGAATAGCCGCTGCCTTCTGTGGAGCTGGCCAGCTTCGCCCCGGGAAAAGCACGGCGGCAATGCCGCTCCAGCCTTGGCTCCTCCTGCTCCATCATCAGACTCAGCCATACTCCATCATTGATTTGAAAAGCGCTTCCGTCCTCTAGCTTCAACTGTTGCGGTTCTGGCAATAAATTATACACGGCTCTCCTCCTTATCTTGCAGCTTCATTCCCCGCTCAGCTGCACGTTCTGCATACGGTCGTAAGCTTCCTTATATACGCCTACCAGCTTATCCACGCCCAGATTGTTCATTTCCTCCACATACTTATCCCATTCGGCCAGATTTCTGGAGCCGGTGACGAATTTGGCGAAGCTCTCATCCCGGTGCTTGTTGATCGCTTCCCCGGTAAGCGAGATCACTTCATTCTCCTGCTCGGTGAAGGCCGGGCGGGGCTGCATGGCGGACGGGTCATACTTGGTCGCTTCTTCATAAGCATGCTTCAGGTTATCGGAGAACAGCGACAGATGGGCATCGAAGTCGATCCAGGTATACGTGCCGCTGGTCTGCAGCCCGGTCTGCTTGCGCATTTCGGTCACATCGCTGTATTCCGGCTTGAACTTGATCGTATCGCCTTCTTTGGTATAGGTCTCCCCCTCCTTGCCCCAGCTGGCAAGTGTACGCCCTTCCTCTGTATAGAAGAAATCCATATAGGCCATGATGTCTTCAATCTGCTTCGAGGTCGAAGCCACTGTCAGACCGCTCTCCAGATAGTGAAAATAAGGATTAAGCTGCTTGCCGTCCGCCAGACCTGCGGGTGGAGCCAGGAACTGCATGTTGTATTCAGGGTTGTCTTTCTGCATCGCATTGTTGAAGAAATCAATCCGGCTGATATAATCGACGGTGACAAAAGACTTGCTGGTAGACACCATATCCTGCCACTGTTTTGTCTGCAGCGAGAGGAAGTCTGGAGGAATTAACCCTTCATCATAGAAGCTTTTCCACATACCGAGCATTTCCTTATAAGCGGGCTCCGTTGGCCCGTAATGCCACTCACTGTTATCAAAATTATAATATGCACCCTCACTGGTCCCGAAGTTTATCGTCATGCTGGCATTCAGCTCATCGGGGTTCTGCCCGTAACGGATGGAGAGCGGAAAGCTATCCGGATATTTCGCCTTCAGCACCTGAAGAGCTTCATGAAGCTCCTTATAGGTCGTTGGCGCCTTCAAGCCTTCCTTGTCAAAAACATCCTTCCGGTACATCCAGACTAAGCGGTTCGTCTCTCCGAAGCCCTGGTTCGGGAACATATACATCTTCCCGTCTGCGGACAACGCCGCCTTAGCTTCATCAGGATACTGCTGGATCCACTTGCTCAAGTTCGGCATCTTGTCCATATACTCCTTGATATCCACCAGAGCACCTTGCTGGCCGAATTTGTTAGATTCCTTACGGTTCGGCATATATAGGATGTCCGGCAGGTTTTTGGAGGCAATCGCCAGATTGAGGCTTTCTTCAAGCTCCCCGGAAGGCGTCTGCACCTTCAGGGTGACACCGGTCTTCTCCTTCAGCCAGCTCCAGACCGGCCAGGACTCCGAATAAGGAAACGTAGCATTGTTGTCCAGCAGTGCCGTGAAGGTCTTGACCGGCAATGCAGACGGACTTCCCGAACCTTCACCGCCCTCCTGCACAGCAGCTTCCGGCGCGGCTGCATTATTATTGTTGCCGCTGCAGCCGGACAGAAGCAGCATTGCCATCACGGTAAGCAGACTTGCAGTCATCCATTTTCTCATATAAGCCACTCCCATTCCTATGAATTGTACTGTTCGTTGTCAGCCTTTGACGGCTCCAATCATTGCGCCTTGGACGAAATACTTCTGGATAAACGGATACACGGCTAGAATCGGAAGTGTTGATACCATAATCGTCGCATATTTCAGCGATTCTTCAACAATCTGATTATCCCCCCCAATACCGGTTACATCTCCTGAGCTGGAGGTGCCGGCAAGGACCATATTGCGCAGCAGTACCTGCAGCGGGAACAGCTCCGAGGAGCGCAGATACAAGAGCGGGCCGAGGAAATTATTCCACATACTCACTGCATAGAAGAGCGCAATCGTCGCAAATGAAGCTTTGGACAAGGGCACGATGATACGGGCAAAGATACCGATGTCATTCAATCCGTCCATACGCCCCGACTCCTCCAGCTCCTTCGGAATGCCCGCGAAGAACGTGCGCATCAGAATCAGATTCCAGGTGCTCACCGCACCCGGCAGCACCATCCCCCATACGGTATCCACCAGATTCAGAGAGCGGACCACGAGGAAGGTGGGAATCATCCCGCCGCTGAAGAACATGGTGACTACAATCAGCATGGTCAAGCTTTTGCGCAGCGCCATATCGCTCCGCGACAAGGCGTAAGCTCCCGTGGAGGTGATGAGCAGGGAGATCAGTGTACCCGTAAAGGTGTAGACGATCGTGTTCTTGTAAGCTACCCAGATCTTGGAGTCCTCCAGTACCACTTTATACATGTCAAGGTTAAAGCCCTTGGGCCAGATGGACACTTTATTCTGGATGACATTAGAATCACTGCTAAGCGACACCGCCAGCATGTGTACAAACGGATACAGCGTAGCGGCCACAACCATCAGCAGCACAATCCCATTGATTATACTGAACAGGTTCATCCGGAATTTCATAATAAGCACCTCTTTTTTACCATAGACTGGTTTCACTTATGCGGCGGCTGATCCAGTTGGCACTATAGATGAAGACCAGACTGATCATCCCCATGAATAGGTCTATGGAAGCACCGTAGCTGAAATTACCTTGCTGCATACCGACTCTGTATACATAAGTGCTGATAATATCCGCAGTTTCGTAAATCGCCGGATTCTGCATCAAGAAGACCTTCTCGAAGCCTATCTCCAGCACCTGCCCGATATTCAGAATGAGTGTAATGACAATCGCGGGAGAGATACCCGGCAGCGTAATATGCCAGATCCGCCGCAGTCTGCCTGCTCCGTCCATTTCTGCCGCTTCGTATAGCTGGGGATCAAGGGCGGTTAGCGCAGCCAGATAGATGATGGTCTCCCAGCCGATATGCTGCCAGATTTCGGAGAGTACATAAATGATACGGAAGAAACCCGGCTCGTTCATGAAGTTAACAGGCCCGATGCCAATGCTGCCGAGCAGATTATTGATCAGCCCTCCCGTTGGCGAGAGAAACATAATCACCATACTGGCAACAATGACATTGGAGATGAAATGCGGAAGATAGCTTACCGTCTGCACGAGGCGTTTGTAGGATGCCTTCCTTACCTCATTCAGCAGAATCGCGAGTAGGATCGGGGCAGGAAAGCCGAATACCAGCCGGTATAATCCAAGTAGAAAGGTATTCTTCATCAGCAGCAGGAAATCCGGATTCTCCAGAAACATCCGATAATATTTGAAGCCCACCCAGTTGCTGGCCCAGATCCCCTTGAACAGATTGTAATCCTTAAACGTGATCACCAGCCCGAACATCGGCAGATACTTGAAAATCAAATAATACAGCAGACAGGGAAGAAACAGCAGCCATAATAATTTGTTTCTTCTCCAGGTCTTCATCACCCGTTCCCTCAGCTGCGGCCGTTCCCGGTTTCTCCCGGCGGTTGTCTCCGGCAGTGCATTTGCTTGCCCCATACGCATCCTCCCTAAATACTGTAGTGATGTTAGCTTATTTCCCCTTTCAAGCCGGGAGTTATGGTTGAATTATAGGAATAAAATCAGTGATAGCGCTATCAGCATGTTATAATACATATCGCCCGATTAGCGATTTTCTAAGAATCGGCGTATAAAAAGAAGAAAGTGCATATTGTCCGTGTGAGCTTTCGGGAGCTATGATGGTATAAAAAGAATGTCCATAGCAAGGGGGACCATCATGCGCAGAAGAACAGACTTTAAATTTGCTTTCAACGCCTTGTTCGTGAAGCTAATGCTGAGCTTTCTCAGCGTTATCCTGCTGCTGGCTTCTTTCAATCTTGTCTCTCATCTATATCTGAGCAAGAAGGTCTATCAGGAGATGGTCCGCCAGAATGAGTTGAGTCTCAAGCAGACCGCCCTGAGCTACGAGAATCATTTCCGGCTGACACAGAACATCATTCTAACCCTTAACCGATCGCGTACATGGACGGCCAACCTGGGCCTCTTGAGCCAGGTCCGCGAGAACAGGCGTTATGATGTGGTCCGTGAGGTCAAATCGGATCTGGCGAACGTCTACTCCAACCCGTTCCTGCATATTGAGAACTTCATTCTCTATTTCAAAGAAGCGGATTATGTTTTTGAAAAGGACGGCACAAGCAGTATGAACGATATGTTCTCCAAATATTATGCCAGCAAGGAGTATCCGCCGGATTATTGGAGCCGGCAGACGATGGGCAATCAGTACATGAGGGTCCTGCCTGCAGCTAATTTTAGAGAGAGTACGATGAATTCCTCGCGTCCGCTCGGGTCGCTGCTGCCGCTGGTCACCCAGGTTCTTCCCAATAAGGAGGTCTATGGCATTGTCATGCTGAATGCACGCGAATTGCAAACGGCTTACGGGGATGGGAGCGCAAGTCCGTTCTATATTCTGGATGCAGACGGCGTCATGCTGTTCTCCACCACGGCAGACCGGCCGGTATTAAGCGACTTCTCCGGGAGCATCAGCTACCATGAGCAGGTCGGAGACCAATATTATTTCTATCAAAAAGGCGGGCAGACCGGATTCACTTATGTCCAGGTTACACCAGCCGCTGCAGTTACTTCCGGAATGCGCCAGATGCAGCTGCTGCTGGCCGCCCTGCTGACTGCCGCCGTGCTCACCAGTATTCTGTTTTCGCTGTTCTTCAGTTACCGTCTTAACCGGCCGCTGCAGCGGCTGATTGCAGCACTGGAGCGCAAGTCGGGTACAGGTGCGGATAAGCTAAGCAGCGTGAAGGAATTCGCTATCATCGGGGACCGCATGAGCCGTATTCTGGAGACCAACCAATTCATTCAGACCGATCTGGAGCATAAAAATTCGCTGGTGCGCCAGTACGCCTACTCCCATAAAATTAAGAACATCCCCCTGAACCCCAATCTGCTGGATCTGGAGGATGCCCAAGCGGAAGACCGGCCGTATGCAGCCGTGCTGTTCAAGCTCAGCTTCAAGCAGCCGTCCCAGAGCCCGGAGAAGGATACCCTGATGCTGTGGCAGCTGATCCAGCACCTGTTCCTGGGCAGCGAAGGGGATATAGTGGCTGTGCAACCGGAGCAGAATCAGCTCCTGCTGCTGCTGTTCCAATGCGGACCGCAGAGCGCTATTCTTCAGACACTCCAGACTCTGAAGGAGCTGCTGGAGGTGGAGCCCGCCTTTTATTTGACCATTGCGGTAAGTCCTGTCTACTCCGGAGAAACTCCGATTACCGGTGCTTACGGGATTCTCTCCTCACTGCTTAAAGAACGCAGGCTGAACGAAGAAACCCAGATTATCGTGGAGCCGCGCGCTTCATCGGCCCGTTCCTTTCATGTCAAGGTAACCCATGGGGAGGAGCTATCGGGCCTTCTGCTGTCAGGCAATGAGGAAGCGGTGCTGGGATGGCTGGCCAGACAGCTGGAGCAGTTGAACCAGAAGGACGCTGCGGCCGAAGATTTCCGGGCCTTTGCCGCGGGAGCGGTGGAGCAGGCGGGCAAGACGGTAATGAAGCTGGGGTTGGAGGAGGCCGTACTGATTCAGCCGGCTCTTAAGGAGAACTTCGAGAGCTTCTATTCCACCGGGCAGTATAAGGAATGGCTTCACGCAATGGTCCGGCCGATCCTTGCCGCCATGCGGGCGAAATCCGAGACCAGGGACCCGGTACTTGCCTATATGCTGGACTATCTGGATAAGCACTACGGAGAGAATATCAATCTGAATCTTGTTGCAGACAAGCTGAATCTGAGTCCGGGCTATCTGTCTACCTTCTTCAAGGAGAAGCAAGGCATCAATTTCAGCGACTATCTGAACAACCTGCGGATCAGCCATGCCAAGGAGCTGCTGATGAACGTCGACCTGCGCATTCAGGAGATCGCACTCCAGGTCGGCTACCTGAATGTCAATTCCTTCATCCGTATGTTCAAACGCGCCTCCGGCCTTACGCCCGGCGAATACCGCAAAAGCCATGCCAGCGGAGGACTGCCCGCTGCGGAAGACGAGCCTTGAGGCGGTCCGCTTCCTCTGCCTCGATGGTCCATACGCACGCAAAGAAAAGGCTGCTGATCTAAGCTCAGCAGCCTTCCGTTCCAGTCTGGATTCTCTGTGGTTCCTATTTAATCACCTGCCTAACTCACAGTCAGAACCGGTTTATTGGCTGTGTTTTCTTTGCTGTTGAAGCTTATCGTTGCACCGTTATTGTTCTCAACCTGCAGCTTGAAGGTCATTTTCTTATCGCCTCCGAGCTGGCTATTCACAAACCCCGCTGCATCGATAGTGTACCAGCCGGCTGTAGATACATTAATTGTTCCAATCAGCACTGCACCTGTACTGCCCGGCTGATTGTTCCAGGTGATACCTCCTGTTCCCGACTCTATCCATTCATCACTGCCGGTAAGTCCGTATACCTTCACAGGCGTTGACGCAGATACGGCATTACAGTACATCTTCAAGAGAGCAGAAGCAACGGGTGATCCCGTACGACCGGTAAGATCGAATCTTACAAACCCTTTCCGGTTATAGCCCTCATCCGCATCTCCCTTTACATCGACTGTTGCTGCTGTTCCATAGTTGGTTGCCGCATAGGTGCCGTCTCTTACATAGGCATCTCCATTTGTAATATAGTCGGTTGGTGCACCTGAGGATGCGCCTCCTCCCATGAAGGCGACCATCGCCATACCCGCTGCATTGCCTGATATGGTAACCTCATTGGTAGCATAATCTCTGCGGTTATCATGCCAGATCATCCGGTTGTCATTGAACTGCACGATACCCGGATCTTCCTGCCCGGCAAGCAGCGGGTCCTGCTGGTCTACAGCGTACTGGCTGCTGGTCTCAAACCCCTCGCTCCAGGCTCCGCGGAGCTGGTAATTCGGGTTATTCACACGGTTCAATGTGGTTACACGGTGGCGGGGATTTTTAAACCAGGTGGTACCCGCACCATTTAACTTACTCACGCCCCACGGATTCCTTCCCAGCATGAAATCAATCTGCTGCTGGGCCAGAGGCGCATATGTGGTATTTCCGGTTAATTCCTGATACATCATCGCTTCTACCGCATTATTGCTCATGGCTTCATACGTACCCCATTTGGGTTCACTGCTGGTATTCCAGAATTGCCCGTCAGCATAATTCTTTTTCAGGTTCAGATGATTATTCATCCGGCCTGCGGCAGTATTCTTATAAGCCGGATCAAGGGAGGCGACCTCATAGTTTGCCCAGTGATAGGCTCTGGACCAGTTGAGGCTTGTGTTACTTTTGTTGTACCATTCTCCCGCACTGTCACAGAACGATTTCGCTTCTGTTAAATAGGCGGCGGTACCTGTGGCCCGGTAGAGTTCGGCAGCCGCCCAGGCCATATCGTCTTTATAGTCCGTATCCACGTAGAATCCGTCCGCATCCCCGGCAATTCCCGTCCTTGTCTTCCCCCAGGTGTAGATCTGCTGGGCTGCAGTCAAATAGCCGGCAGCTAATGCAGCATTATAGACCGGTCCGGCAGAATCTCCCCATATTTTAGCTCCTAGTGCTAAGGCAGCTGCAGCTTTTCCGGCCAAGTTTGCGCCTGTACCGGCAGGGCATGGATGCACCGGACGCGCCGCGCCATAGATCGTATTGTCATTTTGCGGCCAGGTTTTGCTGCGGGAATCCAGATCATCATTCTCGACATCATGGTCCAGGCCGTCGGCTACTTCCATATATAGAATCTGGTTGGTGTTGTCCCACAGCTTGAGAATGAAATCAAGACCTACCTTCGCTTCCGTCAATGCTCCGGCCGCGCTTCCTGGAGCAGGAAAAGCTTCCGGATGGTGGATATAAGTCGTTAGCATCACATCCGTAACATGTCCGATGGTGCTCAGAAATTTGATATAATCCGAGGCATCATGCCAGCCCCCGGTAAAGTCCTTGGTGCCGGAAGCACCATCCGGCTTTCCGTCAATGGATGAGTTCGTTCCCGTCATATGGCATACGCCGTGATCCTGCGGACTGGTATTTCCACACCGCTGCACTTTGAAGAACTGCATGGACAGATCGGCCAAACTGCTGTAAACCGAATTGCTTATAGCGAAGACCGGGGACTTATAGGCGTTGATTTTTATATAATATCCGCTTCCGGCAGTAGTTAGTGCACTGAAATCTATAGCATAGGAATAAGCACAATTTGCACCACCCGCGTCACCCCAGCTCCCTTTACTGGCTGTGGTAATGGTTCCGTTCAATACCGAGGTGTTGTTTGAATTGAACACATCATATCTAACTCCGCTCAAGCCCGTGCTTGATAATACGATGGCTATTTTAGCCGCAGCCGGACTGTATCCAACCTGGTTAACCCTTATAAATATGCCGCTTACACTAGCTTGAACCGAATCCGGTGAATTCATATCTTTGTACACGCCCTTTCATTTTTCATATGCAAGGTGCTGTAATTTATATGAAGCCGCCCGCCTCACCCAATCACCTCCATGAAGTCATTTAAATGTCAGGCTGCAAACCGCTGCGCCTTGGAGCGGTGTACCTGCATTATAACCAGTCCTATCATGGGAATTAAATCCTCATATGTTATTTATATCGTCTTTTTTACGGATAGCGAAGAAAATGAATACATACATGGCAAAGTGTATATGGTCAGTGTCCGATGCTTCCAAGGAATATAGTCCTACTTTCCAAATTTTGATTGAAATAGGACGGACGTAGGATTATAATCAGGTCACATACCCACTTTTTACCTAATATTTTAAATAAAATACATAATTGACAGGAGACAAGCCTATGGATTGGCTTCATGCTTATGAGGACGAGCTCCGTGTGATCTTTGAGGAGAACCGCAGGGTGATCTCTGCGTTTCCAGAGCCGCTTAATGCCCGCGGCCTGTCGTATCTCAATCAGTTCAACGTGTTCCACCCTGACAGCCACAAGAATTACATCTGTTACCTGCTGCCCTTCTGGCTCCAGGACCCTTGTGGCCTGAGTCCTGAAGTGGCCCGCAGGATGTCCGCAGGTAACATCTTCCTCATGCTCTACTTCTTCCTCCAGGATGATCTGATGGACAGCCCGGAGGCCTCGGCTGCGCAAGTGCTGCCACTTGCCAATCTGCTCTATGTCGAGTTTCTGGCTACCTACCTTCCGCTGTTCCCGGCGGACTCTCCCTTCTGGCCCTGCTTCAGCCGTTACATCAGCGAGTGGGCAGACAGCGTGAGCGGTGAAGCCGGCAGCGATTACTTCCTGAATGACCGCATCCGTATCTCCCATAAGGCCAGCCCGCTTAAGCTCAGCAGCACGGCCGCACTGCTGCTCTCCGGCCAGTCCTCCTCCATTCCCGAGGCCGAAGAGATGATTCACACTGTGCTGTTGACCCTGCAGCTGCTTGACGACTACGAAGATTGGGAGCAGGATCTGGAGGACAGCAGCTATAACTGCCTGTTGTCACTGGTACGCTCCAGTACCGGGATGGCCGCAGGAGAACCACTGACCGAATCAACAGTGAAGGACTTCATCTATGTAACAGGCGGACTTACTGGATATGCCGCAACGGCCCAAGCCAACCAACTCATCCTGGAGGAGGCCAGCTTACAGCTGCCCTTGCTGGTGTCCTTTCATCTCGTGCTCGTGCAGAACCTGCAGCAAATCGCCGCAGCCATTGAAGCGCAGAAGCAATTGCTGCTGGGCGGGGGGTTGGATTACTGGCTATCTTCGCACTCAAATCTCTCATAATTTATGGAAATAGCAATAGAATTATAGAATGGCCTATGCTATACTAAAAAGGCAATTATAACCATTTTGAAAGGGTGATTGTATTGTCAGTAGGAGTTCTTAAGAATCAGGTGATTCAGAAGGCGTGGGAAGATCCGGCTTTCAAACAAAGACTGCTCGCAGACCCGAAGGCAGCGCTCCAGGAAGCGCTGGGCATCAACCTTCCTGACAACATTACACTGAAGACCGTAGAGGAAGGCTCTAATGAATTCTACCTGGTCATTCCCCCAAGCCCTTCTTCCGATGTAATGAAGACACGTATCACCCCAATGGGAACCTGGTAGCAAACTCAAGTCAACCTATTATCGGGAGTTGGAATCGTCCGGCCCTTCTGCACGCGGCAGAATGGTAATGGACTCGGTTCCGGCTCCTTTTTTGCTCATAAAACGAATTTCGCCCTCCATCGCTTCAATAATACGGAAGGTAACCATCAGCCCGAGCCCCGTGCCCTTCGTCTTGTTGGAGGAGAAATACGGCTCGCCCAGACGGCTAAGCACAGCCGGTTCCATACCTGCCCCGTTATCCTTAATATGAATATGCACCTTATCCCCCCGGCTGTAGGCCAGCAGATGAATCGTGCCTTCCTCCCCCAGGGATTCAATGCTGTTCTTGATGATATTAATCATCGCTTGCTTGAACTTCGAGGAATTCCCTTTGACCCGCAGGCCGTCTTCCACCTCCAGAATCATTTTGCCCCCGTTCAAATGGCATAAAGGCAGCAGGATGCTCTGGATATGCATGAACTCTTCATTCACATAGAGCAGGGAGACCTGTTCAAATTCCGGCTTGGCAAAGGTCAGAAAATCGGTGATAATACTCGCCGCCCGGTCCAGCTCACTGAGCGCCATGGACAGGTATTTCTGCTCATCCCCGCTCGACTTCTCGCTGAGCAGCTGGAGGAACCCCCGGGTCACCTGGAGCGGGTTACGCACCTCATGGGCTACCGATGCTGCCAGCTCGCTGATAATCTCCATTTTCTCTGAACGCTGCAGTTCGTTGTTGAACAGCTCCAGCTCCTGCGAATATTTCACCACTTGGCTGTGGTTCTGCGCCAGCCGCCGTCCCAGAATCACAATCAGCGAGAGAATGAACACAACCAGCGCCCACTTCCAGTAGAAGAGATCATAATTTCCACGTTTGAAATAATACCACAACAGCTCCAACACCCCGGTAAGGGCAGCCGTACCGAAGCCGCAGGCGAAGATGATCGCATCCTTATTGCGCTTCAGGGAGAACACGATGACGCAGCCGATCAGCAGAATGAATTGAAGAATCATAATAATGCCGACAATGTTGGTGGAGATGAAGTAGTAGAATTTCAGATACCGGCCCCCGGAGAGTGCATTTATAATGAGGAGGACACAGCAGAATAAGGAATAGGCCATCTGGAATTTGCGGAACCTGCGGATGATGCCGTATTTGCCCGCGCCGAATATTTTCTCGAACAGGAAGGTCAGTGCGGGTAACAGGGACAACAGCGCCACATCGAACAAAAATACACTGAGCCCGCCCAAATAGCTGTAGAAGGTATACGTGAAGGGAGAGTAGGTTACAGACAGCACACCGGTAGAGGCGATAACAATAGACAGCGAAGCCGCCACGGGGAAATACTCCTTGTTCAGGAAAAATGCGCACACAAACAGCACCGCCGCCACGAAGATAAAAGCGCCGCCCAGAATCACATCTATGAGTCCGTTCTTGATATAGTCCTTGATTAGAAGACTGTGCTCACCGAGCACAACCTGCTCTTTGATTCCGATCCGGTCCTGGAGCGTCTGCGTCCAGATATAGAGCGTCTTTCCGTTATCCCGCATGTCCAGGGGCACAAGCAAGGAATAATTATCCATAATAAAGCCGCGGTCCCCTTCAAAAACCAGCCGGTCCTCCACATACACCTTCACATGTAGCGCATAGATCGTCTGAATATAGACGGAGGGAGACACGTAATGATAGGAGGGCAAAGTAATCTTGGTCCAGGCGGAGGATACCCCGGAAGGCTTGCGCGGCATCTCGGCCTTCGCCTCCACATCGATCCACCCTTGGTCTTCCGTTACCGGAGCCTGGAGTCCGCCATCATCCGTCCCCTCCTGCCACTTCATCTGCCAATGTCTGATCTCACCGGCGGGGGAAGCGCTTTGCGCGGACACCAGGAGGCTTCCGCAGGTTAGGCAAAGCAGAAACAATACTAACGCTGTATGTAAACTTTTGACCATCAAAGACATGCAAGCACCTCAGAGGAAAGTTTTAGAAGCAAAGTTCTCTTAGTGTTAATATTTCGCCCCATGCTCTGCCCATCCCTTCAAAAAAACGGAATAAACAAAAAAAATTCCTAATTTATGCTGGAGGCCGGCAATTTAATAAGCACCTCGGTTCCTTCGCCCTTGCGGCTGTGGAACTCAATCGTGCCGTTCATCGCTTCAATAATACGGAAGGTGACCATGAGGCCGAGCCCCGTCCCCTTGGTCTTATTGGAGTAATACGGCTCGCCCAGACGGGCCAGTTCGCTAACCTTCATTCCCTCGCCGTTATCCTTCACGCTGATGATTACCCAGTTGCCTGTCCTCCAGGCTGTTACGACAATCTCCCCCTCCTCCTGCAGTGATTCAATGCTGTTCTTGATCAGATTAATGAACGCCTGTTTGAATTTGGCCGGGCTGCCCGTCACTTGAAGCTCCTGCTGCAGACGCAGCTCTATCGAACCGCCCTGCAGATTAGCCAGCGGCAGCAGGATTCCCGACACATGCTTCAGCTCCCCCGAGACTTCGAATACATCCACGATATCCAAGCCCGGCTTCGCAAAGGTAAGGAAATCAGTAATGATTACCGAGGCCCGGTCCAGCTCTCCGACAGCCATCTTCAGATATTCCTTCTCCTTGTTGCCGGAGCGCTCCCCCAGAATCTGCAGGAACCCGCGTGTGACCTGGAGCGGATTACGCACCTCATGGGCTACCGAGGCGGCCAGCTCACTGATAATCTCCATTTTCTCCGAACGCTGCAGCTCATTATTGAACTTCTCCAGCTCCCTGGCGTATTCCAGCGCCTTCTCATGGCTTCCCGCAAACCGTTTCCCCAGAATAGCAATCAGGGAAAGAATGAATACCACCATGCCCCATTTCCACCAGTACAGATGATACCTCTCCATTGAAATGAAGTAACGCAACAGCTCCGCCACCGATACCACGGCAAATACAGAGAAGCCGCCAGTGAACAGGATGGCATCTGAATTGCCTTTGCGGGCATAAGTAAGCGCCAGATACAGCAGATAGATAAACTGGGCAATCATTAGTACACCGGTTGCGTTAATAGTCAGAGCAGAATAGAGCGCGTCCAGCCGGAAGGACACTGCGGTATTCAGAATAAGCGCTGCGGTACAGAACAGGGAGTAGGCCAGCTGAAATTTACGCACTCGGGCAGTGAGTCTCCGCTTGCCCGGTCCGAATAACTGCTCAAAATAAAGCGTGAACGCGGGCATAATGGTAAACAGGGCCAAATCGAAACTGATCTGCCTCAGACGGTCCCCCCGGCTTAGAATCAGCGTTAGAAACGGGGAGTACGTAAGCAGCAGCACTCCAAAGGACAGGATGACCAGGGCCAGAAAGAAACCGCTGTAGAAGAATTCCGGCTTAAGGAACAGCAGGCAGATCAATAACGCTCCGGCCATGAAGATCATGGCGGCTCCGAGTACAACGTCCACCAGATCCTGCTTCACATAAAAGGACAGCAGCTGATTATAGCTGCCGACCCTTATGTCCCCCTCGATTCCAAACTCCCCGCTGCCCGCATTCCATAGATAGAGCGGCTTCGCACTATCTTGTGCCGGTAATGGAATCAGCACCTTGTTGCCGCTATATTCCACATCCCCGCTGGAATCGTAGATTAGCCGGTTGTCTATATATGCTTTCAGGTTGTCGCCAAATACTCTATCAATCAGAATAGCGGGAGTTGCTCCCGCAGGGGGCAAGGTAATCCGCATCCAGGCGGAAGCGGTACCTGGTGGCGAAAGGGGCCTGGCCTCCCTGGCCCGCACCCATGTCCATCCGGCGGCTGGCCCGGCCATTACAGCTTCTATGCCGCTATTCCCGGCCGTTTCCCACTTCAGCTCCCAGGCCGGAATTTCCGCTTCGGTATGTGCATCCCATTCTATGGCGATCCCCGCCGGAATGATGGTTATTACAAGCAGCAGCATAATAAAGACTGCGGCTGTTTTGGTTGATGCTAACTTCATTGTGGCACCTCAGTGAATCCTTAGTTGTATTTATATAGTCCATATGATTCTTATTTTCGACAACGTTTGCACAATACCTGCCATCAGACTGCAAATAACCTCGAAACGGCTCGGTTAATTCATCTATTCCGGTTATTCTGCCGGAGAAATGAATATATTAATCAGATGGGCAGCCTGGATGCCGGGCAGATTCGCCGCCGCTTAAACGGGTATAGTTGTACTATAAGATGAAGAAGACTTACAACAAGGGAAAAGGGAGCTGATTCACGATGGGTAACGAATTCAATAAGACGGAAGCCGACTTTGCATATGAGCGCTATACCAAAATGGGCGGTGTCTCCCCGGAGCAGGATATCCCGCTGGAAGAATTGCGTCCGCTTGGCACGATTACTGAGCCAAGCCCCAGTGAAGAAACTGTAGGCGCCGGGAACCGCCCGCTGGAATCTGCACTGGCCAGTCATGACCCTGCTCACTTCACACCGATCGATTTCGACGGTGTAGTGGATGACGGCTCGGATCCAGCGCTGGAGAGCGATCCTATACTAGCAGCCGATATCGGCCTGAATGTGCCGGACGCCGGGCTTGGACCGCGCGCAGACCGCCCCGCTCCTTCTTCCGCCACTCCCGGTCCGCAGCGGGATGAGCTGCTGGAGTCGGATGCTGTATACACAGCCGGTGCAGCCGGATTAACGGGGAGCATCATTGATTATGCGGATACGGAGGACGAGGTGGCAGGAGCAGCGGAGGAAGCCGCTCCGCTGGAGGATGTCCCGGATGCGGATGAGCTGGTTCCCGGCAGCAGCGTTGACCCGGTCTCCCCGGACCCTGATGCTATGCCCGGAACCGATGTGCTGAACGGCTCGAACGGTGATGAGTAGACACGGCGAAGCGGTCCTGCCGGGGCGTTCACCCAAGGTCCAGGTTCGTATTGACTTTTGGAGACAATCAGCATACGATAGTTTCATTCGATTACGGCGATGGAGTTCGCCATAACCGCCCTTCGGGGCTAATGACTCCTACCAGTGGTTAACAACGCTGGTAGGAGTCTGTTTTGATTTCAGGGCAGTATTTATTTCGGGTAGGGGAGCGTTAGCCATAATGAAGAGGAAGTATGAACAGTGGGCAGAGCTTGCAGCACGCCGGAGCCAGCTTGCGCTCTGGAGTACATTCGTGAAATGGGTGATTCTGGGGGGAATGGTCGGACTGCTGGCAGGAAGTGCCTCGGCCTTGTTCCTGGCCAGTCTGAACGCAGTCACCCAGGTAAGGCTGGAGCATGCCTGGCTGCTCTTCCTGCTTCCGGCGGGAGGCGCGCTCGTCAGCGGAATGTATATGCGTTACGGCAAGAGCAGCCTGAAGGGTAACAATCTGATCCTGGAGCAGATCCGCCAGGGCAATGAAGCGATTCCGCTGCGCATGGCCCCGCTGGTCCTTGGCGGGACGCTAATTACCCATCTCTTCGGCGGCTCGGCCGGACGCGAAGGCACGGCCGTGCAGATGGGCGGCAGTCTGGCCGACGCACTCGGACGCTGGCTCAGAATCGGTCCGCTGGACCGCCGAATCCTGCTGATGTGCGGCATCAGCGGCGGCTTTGGCTCCATCTTCGGCACTCCGCTGGCCGGAACGGTGTTCGGCCTGGAGGTCATCGCCATCGGGCTGATCAGCCATAAGGCGCTGCTGCCCTGTTTTGCCGCCAGCTTCACCGGTGATCTGGTAGCCTCCCGCTTGTGGGGCGTTCACCATATCCACTATCAGGTGGATGTCTTCCCCGCTATGGATGCGCTGGTGCTGGTCAAGGTTATATTCGCCTCCATCCTCTTCGGCCTGTGCAGCCTGCTGTTCAGTGAGCTTACCCATTATCTGAAGCGGACCTTCACCGCCATCATCCGTAATCCTATGCTTAAAAGCGTCGCCGGCGGGCTGATCATTATTGCCCTGGTCTACATAGCCGGTTCCCGGGACTATCTGGGGCTGGGCCTTCCGCTGATCAGCAGCTCCTTCGAAGACGGCGTATCGCCCTTCGCTTTTCTATGGAAGCTGATCTTCACCGCGTTCACTCTGGGGACCGGCTTCCAGGGCGGCGAAGTGACGCCGCTATTCGCTATTGGAGCTTCTCTGGGGAGCAGCCTGGCCGGAGTGCTTCATCTATATGGGCCTTTTCTGGCCTCACTTGGTTTCATCGCTGTCTTCTGCGGAGCCACCAACACACCGCTTGCCTGCTTCATAATGGGCATCGAGCTGTTCGGCTCCGGCGGAGCGGTCTATATGTTCATCGCCTGCATCATCAGCTATCTGTTCTCCGGGCACAGCGGCATCTACAGCTCCCAGCTCATCGGCATCTCCAAAAGCGCCTTACTGCCGGTTCCCGAAGGAACAACGCTCGCTTCCGCCAAAGAGCAGCCCGCACCAAAGTAGCGGAATCCGGCAGGGCGCGGAAGCAGGCTTTGCCAGAAGCAGGACAAAGAAGGTATGATACAGAGGTGAATGCACCAGATTATTCAAAAGGAGAGATACTGAAGTGAAGTCTATCACAAGAAAACCCGTCATCCTGCTTGCGATGATGTGCCTGATGCTCGTCATTCTGGCGGGCTGCGGCAATAAGCCAGTGAATAATAATGCCGCCGGTAATGGTAACAGCAGTAACGGAACAGGCAGTGAGGCTACAGCAGCACCGCAGGAGAGCGCCGCTGCTACAGAAGGCGTGCCTTCAGCCACAGCCAGCCATCCGGTGGTCACGATCGAGATGGATAACGGCGCTGTTATTAAGGCCGAGCTGTATCCCGAGGTTGCCCCCAATACGGTCAACAGCTTCATTTCATTGATTCAGAAGGGCTTCTATGACGGAACCATCTTCCACCGGGTCATTCCGGGCTTCATGATCCAGGGCGGGGACCCGGATGGCACAGGAATGGGCGGACCGGACTACAGCATTGCCGGAGAATTCAATAACAACGGCTTCACCAATAATCTGCTGCATACAGAGGGCGTGCTGTCCATGGCGAGAGGACAGCACGATATGAACTCTGCTGGCTCCCAGTTCTTCATTATGGCCGCTGCTTATCCAAGCCTGGACGGCGATTACGCTGCCTTCGGTAAGGTTACCGAAGGACTCGAAGCGGTCCAGGCCATCGTCAGTCTGCCGCGTGGCAAGAATGACCGTCCGGATCAGCCGCCGGTAATGAAGAAGGTCACCGTTGATACCCTTGGGGTTACGTATCCCGAGCCGCAAAAAGTACAATAAGCAGCCTGCAGGCCGGCTGCACAGACTAGTGGAGCATCAGATTTAGAACTGTAAGAATAGACCTCAGGAGTGTTAAAATCTGAGCATTAACATCGATTTAATACTAGGCTGAACCCCGTTGCTGACTTCAACTCCTACATTCAAGTAGCTGATTGTATTTCCTGCAATAGAAAAGGCATAGCCGACCGTAAAATAAGATTCTATTGTATTTCATACAGTGGAATGTTGTGTTTTAGCTGAAAAATGGCCTTTTTTCAACATTCCATTGTACTGAATACAATAGAATCTATTTTGTAGGCTTTTTTACAGCATTCTAATGTACAAACTGCAGTTGCTATCGTTCCAGCACCTGCAGTTTGTTGCAGCGCCCCGATTACCTGTAACCATTCATAGGCGATAGGCTTAATTGTATTTTGTACAACTAAAACGTCTGGTTGGCTCCCCAGTATACGTTTAGCTGTATTTCGTACACTGAAAATCCCCACTTTCCCGAGTTTACACTCGTTGGGGCAGATTTAGTTGTACAGATTGCAGCTATAAGAGGCAAGCCTTCTTTTTCGCTGTTTTTAAGTGTACATTCTGCAACTATCCCTGAATGTCTACTTGGAACTACACGCCATAAAGCACTGCTTGGGTTGAACTGCATTAACTTCTTTAGGTCTGATGCTCACTAGTCTTGCTCCAAAATCCACACAGAAGAGCCATCCCCCATAACCGGAGAATGGCTCTTCTTCGCATCTTAGTATACTTAAAGCATGCAGCTTCTTATTGGAAGTGGGTGTGCTTCGTTCTCCACTGCTCCAGCTTAATGACCACCCAGAAGCCGTAGATTCCGAGCGTAATCAGCGTCAGCAGGAACCACTTGATCCATTGTCCGAACAGGCTGACGGCTGTACCGTCGAACCGCAGGCGCTGCCCTTCCACCACGGTATGCTCAACCTTCCAGCGGTAGAGCACTACTACTGACCAGGGATAGCAGATACCGAAGGTACAGACCGTAACCAGCCAGCCAGCGAGGCACCACCCAATGTACTCAATAAGCTTCCCGTCAAAATAAGATTCCCTGCTTCCATAATTCATCGCTGCCGGATTCATATGCAGTGCTCCCATGGGCCTCCGCCTTTCATTCATGCAAATTATTCCTGGTTCTATTTTCCTTATTATCCATGGCGAGCACTGCTACATTTCTCACAATTCTATCCCCATCAGGCCCAGTATTGATCTGGCCGGTATTCGATTTCGGACTGCACGGCTATCGTTAAACGTCCGGAGTCCGCATCATAGGTTACGGGCTGATCTCCGACGTAGTACCAATGCTTGATGACCGGCCCGTCCGCAGGCTCCTCGAAGCGGAATACATTAAGCTCCGTCTTCAGTTCCACTACCGCCGCGCCCTTATCTGCCGCCACATTCGTCAGGGTGATTAAGGTCAGCCCGCCCTGCTCATCGAAGGTATACCCTACTCCCTCCATGCTGTTCACAAGCATGCGCCCGGTTACGGAATGCTTCACCAGCACTCTTTCCTGTTCTGCCATTCGCGCTCCTCCTTCATGTCTGAATCCCGCCGCTCATTACGGCAGATCAATCACCATGACCAGTATATTCTCATCAGCCTTCAGCTCCAGCTGCGCTGTGTCCTCGATTCTTGCCGAATCGCCCGGCTTCAGCACATCCTTCCCGTTCAGGGTAAGCTGCCCTTCTACCAGATATACAAAGCTGCGCCGCCCCGTCTCCTGCCGGAAATTCAGTTGCCCTCCCGCCTCGGCCTTCCCCAGATAAATCGTCATATCCTGGGCTATATCGACAATCTCCTCCGACGCTTCGGCCGCTACTACCGGAAGCAAGCGTCCTTCAAGCTTGGCCGGATCGAAGCGTCCGGTTGCATAGGAGGGAGCCGTCCCCCGGGCCTTGGGCATGAACCATAGCTGAAGCAGGCGGACCGGCTCACTGTCCGAAGGGTTATGCTCCGTATGAATCGCGCCGGTCCCTGCCGACATCCGCTGAATCCCGCCGAAGGACGTCTGTGCAACATTGCCGAGGTTGTCCTCATGACGAAGCACGCCGGACAGCACAATCGAGACAATCTCCATGTCACTGTGCGGATGGGCACCGAAGCCTTTTCCCGGAGCGATCGTATCATCGTTACAGACCCTCATCGGCCCAAAGGCCGTGTTCTCCGGATCATAGAAATCCCCGAAGGAGAAGACATGACTGCCCTTCAGCCAGCCGAGATCGAACTGGTGCGCAGACGCAGCAGGATAGATTGTAATCAATGGAACCGCCTCCTGTAGTTTATTATGAAGTGGTCGATATCTGCAGTTCAGAAACGATGAACCATTTCTTGGACGCAGCATCCTTGAAATACACCTGGATCATATAGTTCCCCTTGTCCGTAACCTTATAATTATACGCTGCCGATTTGAACCAGAAGCTGTCCTTCTTCTCTGTAATCGGCTGGTTATCCACAACATCCGTCTTGCCTGCCGGGTCTGTAATGGTGATTTTCAGATCGGAGATATCTGTTTTGAGATCATCCACCTGCACCAGGGCAGAGAAGGTATTGCTGGTGTCAATTCTGACTTTCCCGAAAATCTTACCTTGCTCATCCAGCAGCACCGTGTTCACATTAGGCTTGTAGATCTTGACCGTCCCTGCTGACTCGTCCACGGATACAATCGCCTGCATATTCTCAGAAAGCTGCTCCACAGGCACATAGGCCCCGCCTTCCGAGGATATTGCAGGCTGCTTAAGCAGCATATTATTCACATAGAATGAGAGATCTGTTTTGCCGGCAGCAGCATACAGCAAGCCTCCTCCCGAGACCATCATCAGGCACATTGTTGAAATCGCCAGCTTGCGCATCTTCCCCATTATTCCCGTCCCCCTCTATAATGTCCTATGCTGTTTATACCCTTAAGGCGGCAAGGAGTTGCTGTGAATTGTAAAATAAAACCGGCTGTACGTTTTTCCTGAGGAAAAGGCACAGCCGGTCACGGGACAAACTTCTTGCTCCGGGTACACCCGGAAGCAGCATTTACAGCTTGGCGATCGTCTCGGTAAGAACCGGTACAATCTGTGATTTACGGGACACTACACCCTTCAGCACAGCCTTGTTATCATCCAGCTTCACATTGTAAGCCTGCTCCACAGCGCCGGCTACGCGGCCCAGGGCAAGACCCACGGAATCGTTGTTCAGGATATCGGTAACCACGAACAGGAACAGATCCAGTCCCTTGTCGTCAATAATCGCGGTAAGCGCGGCTTCCAGCTCCGGCTGCTTGGACAGGACATCATTCACATCCACAGCGTTAACCTGGGCGATCTCCACCTTATATTCACCCATCTTGAATTCCTTGGCATCCAGAGAGATCAGTTGGGCAATGCTCTTATCGCTCAGGTCTGCACCGGCTTTGAGCATGTCCAGGCCATAGCTCTCGGCATCCACTCCGGCAATGTCCGCCAGTTCACGCGCAGCAGCCACATCCTGCTCCGTGCAGGTCGGCGATTTGAACAGCAAGGAATCGGAAATGATAGCGGACAGCATCAGACCGGCGATGTTCTTAGGAATGGCCACGCCATTCTCTTTGTACAGCTTGTTCAGAATGGTAGCCGTACAGCCGACTGGCTCAGCCCGGTAATACAGCGGATAGGCGGTCTCGAAGTTCGCAATCCGGTGATGATCAATCACCTCAACCACACGGACCTGATCGATATCATTCACACTTTGCTGGCGTTCATTATGGTCAACCAGAATCACTTGTTCAGCTTCTGCAGCAACGTTCTCCACCAGACGCGGCGCTTCTACCCCGAAGTGGTCGAGGGCGAACTGAGTCTCTCCGCTGATGTCTCCAAGCCGGACCGGCTCAGCATCCCAGCCCAGTTCCTTCTTCAGTGCCGCATAAGCAATGGCCGAGCAGATCGTATCTGTATCCGGGTTTTTGTGACCAAAGATCAAAGTTTTTGTCATTTCCAATCTCCTTACTATGTTTTTGTGAGAATAATATACCATACATTGATAGAAACCTGCCAGAGACCCGTAAATATCCGGCCCGGGTTAACTCTTGGTATGCTCCTGCACTGCCTCTACAGGCTGACCCCGCTTCGTCTTCGGCAGCGCCTCAGGCGCATTCTCCCCGTATAACGGCTCGTTATCCGAGAACAGATCCGGGTTCTCTCTGAGCATATCACTCAAGATACGCGTAGTCTCTACAGTGCCGCAGAGCATAACCGCCGCATCGCCGAAGCTGCCCCTGCGCAGCGCCCCGCCGTCCTCCAG
The DNA here is from genome assembly GCF_038000365.1 of Paenibacillus sp. FSL R7-0333. Taxonomy (NCBI): domain Bacteria; kingdom Bacillati; phylum Bacillota; class Bacilli; order Caryophanales; family Paenibacillaceae; genus Paenibacillus; species Paenibacillus sp. FSL R7-0333. The sequence goes on along the minus strand of NZ_JBBOBZ010000001.1, from coordinate 783,460 downwards.
CACGGATTCCACCTTCCAGAAATGCTGCGACCAGGACAGTCCGCAGTGTCTGCGCGAAGGCACCGCGATCTCCCTGCCTTCAGGCGTCACGGTACAGAGCGCCTCATGCCCATCCGTCATCCGGCCGGGAATATCCACCCACTCTTCAATGCCGTGAATGAACGTATTTCTCCGCAGATCCACACCAAGCAGCATAATCTCCGCTTCCCGGTCCAGCAGCTTGCCATAGACCGAACCGCGTGCACAGGGCGTATCCCAGCGCTCATCTCCGGCCGTGAACACCGCCGCATCCCTGCCCAGCGCCGCCACCGAATGTGTGGGATGCCAGGAACGGATCACGCCCGGCCGCTTCCGGAACAGCTCCGGCAGAATTCCTACGCAGGCGGGAGACTCCAGCACAGAGAAGCGCGGATTCTGCCCGTCGATATAAGACCAGGTATGGGTGGGCAGAACCAGCAGCCCCTCCTTCATATATTCTGAGAGAACATCCAGTACGGTATCCGCTCCCCCTTCTACTTCACCGATGCTTTTGAGCGAGGAATGGACCAGCAGTGTCCCCTGCGGATCGATTCCCATCCTCTCCAGCTGCTTCATCAGACTTGATCTGGTGTGCATGATTAACCCCGCTTTCCTAAATAATAAATACCATCCTTGAAATACACCTTGCAAAATTACTCATTTACTATTAAAATTATAGTAACTTAATATTAATAAGTAATTTGCGGCTTTTATATAACCAACAACCTAAATTTCAGGAGGTATTCCCATGAGTTTAACATTAAAAGGACTTCACCATGTATCCGCCATTACCGCAAAAGCGCCGGAAAACTACAAATTCTATACAGAAGTGCTCGGACTCCGCTTGATCAAGAAGACCGTCAACCAGGATGACGTATCTGTCTATCACCTGTTCTACGGGGATGAGACCGGGAATCCCGGCACGGAGCTTACCTTCTTCGAGCTGCCTAACGCAGGGCGTAACCGCGACGGCAACAACAGCATCTCCGCACTCTCCCTGCGTGTACCCGGGGATGATGCCCTGCTCTTCTGGACACAGCGCTTCACCGTGCTGGGCGTAGAGCATGAAGAAATCACCGAACGCGGCGGCCGCAAAACGCTGGCCTTCACCGACCATGAGGGCCAGCGCCTCATCCTCGTCTCAGATGAGCATAACGAGGGCATGCCCGGCGGCAAGCCGTGGGCCAAGAGCCCGGTTCCTGCCGAGTATGCCATTGTCGGGCTGGGACCGGCACATCTGACCGTCGAGACCGCTGAGCATACGGCACTGATTCTGGAGGACCTGCTCGGCTTCCGCCGCGCAGGCAATTATCCTTCTCCAGTCGCGGGCCAGCCGGATATTATCGTGTTCGAGACTGGTGAAGGCGGCTCTGGTACGGAGATCCATCTGGAGGAACGCAGCGATCTTCCGCAGGAGCGCCTGGGACGAGGCGGCGTGCATCATGTAGCCTTCCGTGTCGATAACGAAGAGGAGCTGAAGCAGTGGATTGAACGCATCCGCAGCGTACAGCTCCCGAACTCGGGCTTTGTGGACCGCTTCTACTTCCGCTCCCTGTACTTCCGCGAGCCGAACGGTATTCTGTTCGAGCTGGCAACGGACGGACCGGGCTTCGCCACAGATGAGGAAGTCGAGCATCTGGGCGAAGCGCTGGCCCTGCCGCCGTTCCTGGAAGCAAAGCGTGAACAGATTGAGGCCCACCTGAAGCCGCTGGATACCCGCCCGCAAGTCTAACCTTATTCAGCTGAATTGCACATGAAGAAACTCCGGCTGATTTACAAGCCGGAGTTTCTTTTTAGGTTAGCCAAGCCTGCATAGCTTAACTGTACTGGCTCAGATCAGCTCTCCGACCAGGTGATCGTGAAGAGGTTGAAGCCGGGCCGGGCCGTGGAAGCTTTGCCTGTAATGGATACAGGACTTGTCCCGCCGAGTCTGCCCGAAATTTTTACATTGCTGGCGGATACCGACTCCGAGGCATTATCCAGATTTTTAATCCGCGCATATTCACTGTACACGAAGCCCATGATCTCCAGTGTCTCCTGCGTGGAATACGTGAACGCTACCTTCTTCTGGCCGTTAGCATCCGTATCCAGAGTGATCGCAATCAGGGCGTCCTGGGGAATCGGAAAATCCTTAGGCAGATTAACCGGTCTGGCCGTTCCCTCCACTACAGGAGCAGGAGTTGTATTCCCACCGCCGGTAGAGGTTCCCGGTGCAGGAGTCGGAGCAGGAATATTTGCGCTGCCTTCTCCAATTCTCACTTTATAGTTGACCGAGTCATAATTGATAGGTACCTTCAGCACCGTGGCGATCGATTGGACCGGCAGGTAGGTGAGACCTTCATAGGTAATTGGAGTCAGGGTTTTGCCGTTGCCGTCTTTCATCCAAAAAGGATTACCATCCACCACAATACCCAGGCTATGGTTCAGATAAGCCTTAATCTGCTGCAGCTTGGTGCCCGCATACACTCCTGCCGAGCCTGTTACCGTCATGCCGGTGACCACCGCGGCAATCAGCCATTTTTTTTTCATAATATCCTCTCCCGTATGTTGTTGTTAAAAAAGTAGAAACTTTGCGTCCCTATATATTTAACACGGAAGCGAAACTTTCAACCTGCCTGCCGCCGTTTATTCCGCTTAAGCGCGGTTGACGATCTCCACCAGCTCGTCCAGACTGCGGATTTCATAGGTAGGAAGGATCTCAGGATCACCGGGCTTGCCCAGCGGATTGAACCAGCATGTATCGATGCCGTAATTGTTCCCGCCCCGGATATCCGAGGTCAGGGAGTCCCCGACGATCAGCACCTTGCGTCTATCGGACAGCTTAAGCTTAGCAAAAGCATAATCAAAAATCCCCGTCTCCGGCTTCTGGTAGCCCGTCTCATCCGATACAATAACCGCCTCGAATACCTCGCTTAGCGGGGAACCCTTAATCCGGGCATGCTGCACATCGCTGATTCCGTTCGTAATCACTGCCAGCCGGCACCCGGCAAGCTCACCGCAGAGCTCGGCAGCCCCCTGAATCAGGAAGGTACCTTCCCCGAGAAAGCGCAGGTACGCTTCACTGAATTCCTCCGGCTTGAACGTGAGCTGACGGGCGGCAAACAGCCGGTTGAACCGCTCCACCCGCAGGGCGGCAGAGGTGATCTTCCCTTGCTCGAAATCCTTCCATAAGGCATGGTTAATCTCCTGGTAGCTGGCCGCATACTCCTGCGCGCCTGTCGGCAGCCCGAAGTGGGCAAAGGCATGGCTCAAGGCGTGGTTCTCGGCCATTCCATAATCGAACAGTGTATCATCAGCATCAAATAGGATACATTCGTATTTCATCTTTTCCTCCATCTCGCTTATGTAGTTCGACAACATACATCCTTCTGCGATATAATCTGGGATAGGCCTTAAAAAAATCAACGGGGTGATTGTCATTTTATACGGTTTAGCTTTTCTCGTGTCATTTTTTATCGTTTATCTGCTGATTCCTCCTCTGGGCAGGCTCGCTTTCCGGCTGGATTTCGTGGACAGGCCGAGGGAAGATGTTGAACGCAAAATCCATAGGGAACCCATCCCGCTAACGGCAAGCTATGCCATATTCGTAGGTTTTTTCATTACATATCTGCTCTTCGCACGTGAATTCACCCTGGAGACGCTCGCCCTGTTCATTGGCGGTGTGCTTCTGCTGACTATAGGAACCATCGATGACTGGTACAAAACCAAAGGCAAGGATTTCCCAGCCCTGCCCAAATTCATCGTACAGATTGCCGCCGCCGTTCTGGTGTTCTTTTCGGGCAATGCGTTTACCGGCTTCATTAATCCGTTCTCAGGTGATTATATCTCACTGCCGTTCATTTTGCAGTTCCTGCTGACGATCATCTGGATCTTCGGCGTCACTACGGTCATTAATTTCTCGGACGGTATGGACGGTCTGGCCGGCGGACTTACAGCGATCTCAGCAGTAACCCTATTCGTAGTCGCACTTACGATGGGCCAATCTACTTCTGCCTACATGGCAATTTCGCTGATCGGGGTTACGCTGGCGTACTTGCGCTTCAACAAGGCTCCGGCCAAAATCTTCATGGGCGATGCCGGCGCCACCTTCCTCGGCTTCATTCTGGCAGTGATTGCGCTGGACGGCGCCTTCAAGCAGGCCACGGTGTTGTCGCTGTTCATTCCGATTCTCGCGCTGGGCGTACCGATCTTCGACAATATTTTTGTCGTCATCCGGCGCTTCCTGAAGGGACAAGCCATCTATCAGGCGGACGCCACTCAGGTTCATTACCGTCTGCTCAAGGCTGGTCTGAACCAGAGACAGGTGGTCGGCGTGCTTTATCTGGCCAGCATTTGCCTCTCCCTGTCGTCCATCATCCTGCTGCTGATCCAGACGTAGGCAGGCCGCTATTTATTAAAAGGGCTGTTCCCAAAAGTCATGAAATGGCTGATTGGGGCAGCCTTTTTAGTATGGGTTTTTCGAGCAGGATCAGCGTGGGCGCTGCCTGATTACATGGGAGAACCTTTTACTTTTGAGCAGGATCAACGCGGGCACTCGGGTGGACGCTCCGCGAACGGAACGTTGTTCCACATGAAGTGGTTGCTCGGACTTTTACTTTTGAGCAGGATCAACGCGGGCGCTCGGGTGGACGCTCCGCGAACGGAACGTTGCTACAATCGCTGTTGTCTCCAGATTTTATTTATTTCCCTAATCGGTAAAAATCCGGAGACAAAGGCGACCGCTATCGCTTTTCCGCATTCGTTCCGTCCTCTCCGCTGTTTAAGCGGGATGCGATTTAAAACCACAAACCCGATACTACACACCCTTTCGCCCTCGCGTCAGCTCATGCGTTAGGTTTTTCGCATACATTCGGGCCACACGCCTGCGCGCCAGCAAATGTATGCTGTTTTTCGCATACATTGGGACCACGTGCCGTTCACCAGCAAATTGTATTCGGTTTCCCGCATACATTGGGCCAGTTACCCATGTATAAGATCCCAGGCCTGGCTTCACGGCTCCTGCTCCTCCGTGAAGTCACGCAGCTGCGAGTAGATTCCGATGATTTCTGGCATCGGCATGCGGACCAGACCGCTGGATGACGGGGCGACGAACTCGCGGACTCCGTCCACCACGGGAGCAATACCTTCCTGGAAGCCCCAGGCGGCTGTAGTTCTGCGGCTGAACTCTGTATATACGCCCTTGCCGACAAAACAGGCAATCTCCGGGCGGTATTCCTCCAGCTTGGCCCGCAGAAGCTCGCGGCCCTTGGCATACTCCTCGCGGGTGATATCTTCAGCGCCTACGGTGGGGCGGGCAACGATGTTGGTGAAGCCATATCCCAGCTTCAGCAGCTCCCCGTCCTCGGTAGCCTCGTATAACCGCGGCGTCAGCCCGGACTTATGCAGTATGCGCCAGAAATTATTGCGCGGATTGGCATAATGATGACCCAGCTCGCCCGAGCGGATGCTGGGGTTGAACCCTATGAATACAATCTGGAGTCCGTGATCCAGATGATCCCGTACCTCTTCCATGTTCGTTTCCTCCTTACACTGTCCGCATTATTTTGCAGACCCTAATCTAATATACCCATGCTATGTGCTCAGGTACACCAGAAGCAGCAACAGAAGCAATAGCACAACAACAGCTTCCCCTTCAACAAAGAAATCCCCCGCACAGGATATACATCCGTTAACGGGGGAAATCAAGACTGCCTGGTTACTGTAACAGAACAAACTGACTAAGGAAGAAGGGCCTTAAGCGCCGGTGCCACATCTTGCTCATTCAGCGAAATGTAGTTCACCGTCCCTTCCTTATACTCGATCTTCACTACATATCTGCCCTCTTCGCGGGTGAAATCGCGCCGGTGCTCCAGAATACTATCAATCAGAGTCTTATCTGTAACCACCGCTGACCGCTTCTCGCTGCGGGCTAACTCCATATGAGCGTCGGGATTGTACATCAAACCCTGAGGGATTGCACTCTGGTGTATATCCCTGAACATCTCGGCGGACAAAACATCTGCTGCGGTAAGCTTGATTTTACCGGCATAGCCCTTCTGTTCCAGCCAAGCGGTCATCTCCTTGAAGGAAGGAAGCCATTCATACGTATAGAATAGCTGATAATCGGTCGAATCCGGCTTGTAGACCAGATTAATAGATGCTCTCGCCCGTTGATCAGAGACCTCATCTTCATAGGACATATTAAGAATTTCCCGTTTCAGAATTTCGTTGAACTCCTGTACATCCTGCGGGTCAGAAATACTTATGACCTTGTTCAAATTGCTTAGCCTGAAGCTCTCTACGTTCTCGTCCATCCGGGACAGAAGATACCGGTCACGTTTGTATTCCGCATGCTCCATGACCGCCTTCAGCTCCGGCTCAAAGCCCGCTGCCGGAATAATGTAGGTCCGCATCAGCTTCCGCCCGCTCTCCAGCCGGTAAACCAGCGTGAAACGCTTGCTCTCGCGATAATCATACCGACGGGTATTACGCTGCTGGTCCGGCTTCGAAGCTACAACAGCATGATGCAAGGCGGTTACAGCCTCGATGTATTTCCGGTCTGCGGAGAATATCTCATCCTCCCGTTCCTCCCGGGTAGTGATTCCTTGCGGATTCCGGGTTAATTCCCCGTAATTCCCTCCGGCAAATACTTCGGTTACTTTATCATTTCGCGGAACCCGGTTCTCATAACCCGTTAATTCGGACACGGGAACATAGAGCAGAAGGCCCAGCAGTACACCGTACACCGCAAACTCCAGCGGCATTCTGCGTGTCAGAATATGCCAGGTTTTGCGGAGAATCATTTCAACTACGATATAGCCGATCATCCCTCCGGCAATGGCGCTGCCGATAATCCAGCCGGGCTGCTGCCTGATGCTGCCGAAGTAGCTGCTCGCCAGCAGCATACTGCAGAGCATTACACCGCCTTTGAACAGCGGATTGAAGTAGGTGAAGGCCATCGCCTGACTGGCTTTTTCGCTGTGGCGCTTACGGTACAGCACGAATGACAATACCATGAACACAGCAGACAAGAGGATATAGCTCCATAACTCTTTATTACTAAGAGGCTCATAGGAGATATTCATAATACGCAGTAACGGCGCCCAGTTCATCAGGGTCCCCCACAAGCTTTGCCCTTCCGGATACCCGTACAAATATCTGTTCAAGTGCATGTCGGTAAATTGCAGCATGGCTGCCGGAAGAATTAACAGAATGAAGACCACTATTCCCTGCAGAATGGTCTGTCCTGTGCAAATACCTACAAAGATAGTAAAGACATACAGAAACAGCGTCAGCACACTGATAACCAGGCACCACTCCCAGATATCCGCGCCTTGATAGATATACATATTGCCGTCCAGCGGGCGGACGATAGCTGTAACCGCAGCCGTAAGCCAGACCGGCACAAGCAGCAGGATCAATCCGCTTACCGTATGGGAAGCCAGCAGGTGCGAGCGGCGCAGCGGGAGGCTGTGCCACAGATCCGAAGGCATTTTGGACTGCAGATAACGGAACAGGAACAATCCGGCCACAACCGGAAAAGCGATAAGGAACGGTGCGATATCGGCACCACCGATATTGAACAGATTGTCTACTGTATTTGGCTCCGCAAGCGGATTGCTCTCCATGAACATCTCCAGCGGAAGCACAATCAACAGGACCAATGTATATAATATTCCGATCCAGCCATGCTGGCGCAGGTTCTGGCGGATAATGCTGCTGTTAAAGAATAATCGGCTGCGCGTCATAACCGGCATCCCCCATTTCATAAATAAAGATTTCCTCCAGCGTCAGCGGCAGCAGATCAAATACATAGGGCTCGTAGACATGAAAAGCCTGGCTGATCCGCTCTCGGTCCCCTTTTACAATATACAAGCTGACACTTCCCCGCTGCTCCCGGTGGAGAATCTGCAGCTTGGCATCCAGTGCGGCCGCATGGCGTTCGTCGCGGAAAGCCACCTGAATCTTGTGCGTGTCCGCCTTCAGATCATCCAGATCCTTCTCGACCAGCATCCGGCCCTCATGCATAATGCCGACATGGTCGCATAAATCCTCAATCTCCCGCAGGTTATGCGAGGAGATCAGCACCGTCAGCTCCCGCTCGGCGACCTCCTGGAACAGGAGATTCTTGATCTGGCGGCGCATCACCGGGTCCAGCCCGTCGATGGGCTCGTCCATGATCAGCACATCCGGCTTGCAGCTGAGGGCCAGCCAGACAGCAGCCTGGCGCTGCATCCCCTTGGAGAAACGGCTGAGCTTGCGCCGGGTGTCCAGCCGGAACATCGTCCCAAGCTCCTCGTACCTCTTCTGGCTCCAGCCCGGATATATAGAACGGTAGAATGCCGCCATACTCTTAAGGGTTGCCTGCGCGAAGAAATACGGACTATCCGGCATGAAGATCATTCTGCGCTTCACCTCCGGCGACTCATACACCGGCTGCCCGTCTAGCTTGACACTCCCCGCCTCAGGACGATAAATACCGGCGAGCGTCTTCAGCAGCGTTGTTTTGCCCGCCCCATTCGATCCCAGCAATCCGTAAATAGCACCTTTATGTACAGTCAGCGAGATGTTATCAACAGCCTTTTCCTCCTGAAAAATCTTGCTGACTCCGCGAATCTCAATCATGGCTGTTCTCCTCTCTTCTCTTATCCAACGCCTGGCGGTACAGCGCACTCATTTCACTTTCCGTAAAACCAAGGTATACCGCCTCTGCCATCAGACGCAGCAGCTCTTCCTTCAGCTCCGTCCGTTTGCTCTCATTCTGCCCCTGCTGCAGCGGGGCCACGAAATTACCTTTGCCCTGCTGTGAATAGATGTACCCTTCCCGCTCCAGCTCCCTGTAAGCCTTCTGGATCGTATTCGGGTTCACTGTGAGCTGCGAGGATAAAGCCCTCACCGAGGGCAGCTGTTCATCCGCCCGCAGAATACCATGCATAATCATCTCTTTGACCTTGTCGGTGAGCTGCTCATAGATCGGCTTGCGGCTGCGCACATCCAGTTCGAACATGACAGTCCTCCCTTCTTCGGATCTATGATCCGACTGATCAACTGTGTTAACTGTACTACTATTATTAATACAGTTGAGCATTAATGTCAATCATTAACTTTTACTTTGTCTAGTTTCAGCGTGTCACGCAAATAAGCCCCCATCTATCTTTTGGACAGATCGGAGCTACGGTTCTTTCATTCACCCCAAAGGACGGGACGATATCAATATCCACACTTCGTTCGAAGAGGTCTTCACTACGCGCAACTGAACGGGCAAACGATTGGAAGCACTATTCTATTGACTATTTCTGCTCCGCCGCTGTCTGCGTTCATCGCTGAACAGGGCAGCGCCTATACCCGGGAGCAGCAGGTAGCCTGCGAACTTATAGGTCTGACTGAACGCATCCACAGCCGCCTGCTGCTGTCTTATTACCCCGGCCCCCGCCTCTGTGCCTGCGGAATTCGCCGCGCTCAGCTCCCGGGTTGTATTGTGCTGGAGCACAGTGACGATGATGGCCACACCGAGCACACTTCCCAGCGCCTTCGCCATATTCGTCACCCCCGAGGCGATGCCGACCTTGTCTTCAGGAACAACCCGGATCGCTGATGACATCACAGGAGCCATTGAGAGCCCCACGCCGAAGCCGGTCAGTGCAAGCCGTAGCATCACCGCACCCAGCGTAGAATCAGCCTCAAGCCCGCTCATGGAATAGGTGGCAGCGCCAATCATCACCATTCACGCTGCGGCGAACAGACTGCTGCCATATTTCGCAGATAGCGGCCCGGATACAGCCGAGCTGGCGATGGAGCCTAAGGCCATGGTTGAGAGGACAAGCCCTGCCTTCAGCTCCGATACCCCCATCACCCGGGTCAGGTAAAAGGAGGTCAACAGCGAAATATTCATCAGCGCCGCCCCCAGCACGATCATCGATACCGAGGTACTGTTGAAGGCTCTGATCTTCAGCAGGGACAGAGGCAGCATCGGTTCTTTCCCCTTATACTGCGTAAGAAAAAAGACCACCAGAAAGAGCAGGTCCGCAGCCGTCAGACCCAGGAACGGGCGCGAGCTCCAGCCGTAATCCTGCACTTTAATCAGAGCATATGTAATGCAGAACATCCCTCCCGTTATCCCCAGGATTCCGCCGTAATCTATGGACCGCCCTGCTGAATCATCCCGTGATTCCTGAATGAATATAACGGTCAGCCCTATGCTCAGCAGCCCAAGCGGTACGTTCACAAAAAAAATCCACTCCCAGCTCAGCTTCTGTGTCAATATTCCGCCAAGCGCCGGACCGCTTGCAGCAGCCACTCCCGAGACGGCCCCCCATATGCCTATAATCAGTCCGTGCATTTCTTTGGGAAAGGTGGTGGTGCTCAGCGGAATCGTAACCGGCACAATAACGGCTCCCGCCAAGCCTTGAATAACCCTGAACAGAATCAGCATGCCAAGGGAAGTGGAGAGTCCAGCCAGCAGGGAACTCAGTGTGAACAGCCCCACTCCAATGAGAAACACCTTCTTCCGTCCGAATTGGTCGGCCAGACGCGAGGCAGTCAGGATGAATACGGCAAATGCCAGGTTATAGCCGTTCATCACCCAGGATACCTGCGACACACTTCCCCCGAACTGGCGGGTCATCTCCGGCAGGGCAATATTAATAATGGTCGTATCCAGCAGCGCCATGAAAAAGCCCAGCACAATCGCCGTAAAGGATAAAGCTCTGCGCATTCCAATCCCCATCTTGATCATCTCCTGAAATATGAAATAGAGTTCATATTCAGATTATATGAACCAAAGTTCATATTTGTCAATTTAAAAAATGAACTTTGGTTCAACTTTTATTGACAGCACAAAACCGCTCCACTACAATCTGTACTATAAGGGGGATCTTACGATATGGGTGAAACAGAGGACAAAATTAGAACTCCGCAGCAGGAGCGCAGTATACGAACCAAGGAAGCCATTATCCGGGCCGCGATGAAGCTATTCTCGGACAAGGGCTTCTATCAGACGAATACCAAGGAGATTGCAGCAGCCGCCGGGGTCTCTACCGGGAGCTTCTACTCCTATTTTGTGGATAAAAGAGCCGTATTCATTGAAGTGCTCCACAAATACGGGGATGAGCTGCTCGCCAGAATCGATGATTCAATGTCAGAAATTAATTTCAATACGATTGAACGTACGGACCTGATCCTGCATCTGATAGACACGCTTCTGCTCTCGCATAAGGCTTTTATCGGATATCATAAGGATCTAAGCATTATGTATCACAGCGATGAGGCCATCAAGCAGTTGATGGATGCCCAGTACGAGACCGGCCGACTCAAAACGCTTACCTATCTCCAGATGGGGCAGGACGAGCTGAAGACCCGGGATACGGAGGCAGCTTCGATCATTGTGTTTGAGTCTGTGAGCGCTATTGTCGACTTCATCTCCTTCTCACCGCAGCGGGTCACTGTGGACCGGCTGAAGTCAGAGCTGGTTCATATGCTGGTGCAATATCTGTACAAGTAACAGCAGTGTTTTCTTTATAGATTCTCGCCAAAAAAAAGAGCAAGCCCGCAGGTTACCCTGCAGCTTGCTCTTCTCTATTAACCCTTACGGATCAGCGTTTATCCTTCCAGAAATTGAGCGGCTCCATATCCTTCGTAATGAGCTTGAAGGTATAACCTTCCTTCTTCAGCTTCTCCAGAATACGCGGCAGCACCTTGAGTGTAGCCTTCTGGTCATGCATCAGAATGACCGGATTGGTCTTGGACGCCTTCAGCTTGTTCACCTGATCCATCACGGTGTTATAGATTCTGTCGCTGTTCTGTTTGTATTTCCAGTCATAGGAATCCACGTTCCAGTCCCAGAGATGATATCCCTGCGTCAGGACTTTATCGCGGAAGGACTTGGTGAAATACGGCTTACTTCCATATGGCGTACGAATCAAGGTGGTGCTGGCTCCCGTCAGCTTCTTCAGTGTCGCATTGGCCCCCGACATCTCGGCAAGCGCCGCTGCCGGCGAAGCATAGAACTTCTCCTGGCGGTGGGTCACGCCATGCAGCGCTAAGCCATGGCCTTCTTTCGCAGTCCGCTTCACCTGGGCGGGATGCTGATTCATGTTGTTCCCCAGCATGAAGAAGGTTGCCTGTACGTCATATTTACGGAGGATGTCCAGCAGGTCGCCAGTCGTGGCTGACGGGCCATCGTCGAAGGTCAGGTATACGGTCCGGCCCGGCTTGCCCGGCTCAGTTGGTGTAACCGGAGTCGCTGGATTCGTTGGAGCTACCGGAGCCTCCGGCTTCAGCTCGGCAGCATATTTATCGGTGAAGGCTGCATCGGTAAGCTGCGCCGAGCCGTCCTTCACACGAAGTAAATATTTATCTCCCGCATAGGAAATGCTATACCCGAGGTAACCGCTGAGCTTCAGCGGAGCCATGAGTTTGCCGTCCTGTACGAAAGTGCTCATAGGCACGGCAGTCCCATCCTTCAGCACCGCACCTCCGTCCTTGCTCAGCAGGGTAAGCGAACCTGTCCCGCCGGCTACATGAATCCCGTCCGTCAGGCCGGTAAGGGTCCATTTCAGCTCATCCGCAAGCGCGCGCAGCGGAACATAATAGGTGCCTTTTACGGATACAGCTTCAACCTTGCTTAATTTATCGTTGACTCCGAGTTTAAGAATAGTGCTTTCACCTTTAGCGTTAGCCGGGACCTGCACAAGCCCCATAATTAGGAATAAAGACATGAATAAAAGCAGAATTTTCTTGATGCGCACAGCAGCAGTCTCCAATCTATGTATATTTGTCTATCACTTTATCATATATACTTTCAACGTAATTTGAGAGATTGTAACCGCAAGCTAAGAAATTGTTACTCTTATGCAATGATAAATGAGGGTTCGCCATTATTTTCAGAAAGCACGCAATTCTCGTCGAATGCTGTCACAGCAGGCGTTACACGGTTAAATCAGCGGTTTTTGGCACAGAATAATTGTGACAAATTTAATAACAATATCGGAATTTTGAACAAAAATTGAACAACCTTAAAATTAGCTAAAGTGCGCCACTACAGTGATCTTTATCATACCCTTAGGGAGTTGTAACAATTTGATCACACATATTTAACTTGTTCGCCATTTTTAAGGTCTATTTTATATAATTATACAAAATATGTATTTTGCATTATGGGTAAGTAGTTCTTACTATAGATACAGATCAATGTACTTCCGTTAATGAACGGCGAATGAAAAGTAGTATTGAAGGAAGGAGTTCTATATGAAAAAAAAGGGACCGTTATACGCTCTGTTTCTAAGCCTGATCCTTCTCCTGCCGGGATGCAGCTCAATCGCTGTTCTGAACCCGAAGGGGCCGTCTGCCAGAACGTTATCTGACACCATTATCCTCTCAATTATTGTAATGCTTGGTGTTCTGGCAGTTGTCTACATCCTATACATCTTTGTATTGGTGAAATACCGTGCGAAGAAGAGTAATGAGGGTTACATTCCAAAGCACGAGGAAGGCAATGTAGTCCTTGAGGCGATCTGGATTATTATCCCGATCATTATCGTAGCCTTCCTGTCTGTTGTAACCGTCAAGACGACAAACGAAGTGGAGAATGTGGCTGCGGATTATAAAGATCAGACTCCGCTGGTCATCTATGCGTCCTCCTCCAACTGGAAATGGCATTTCAGTTATCCGGAAGAAGGCATTGAAACAGTTAACTACGTGAATATGCCGGTACACCGTGCAGTTGAATTCAGAATGTACTCATTCGGCACCATTACCAGTCTTTGGATTCCACAGCTTGCCGGTCAAAAGTACGCCATGAGCGACATGCTGACAACGCTTCACCTCTCCGCTGATACGGAAGGCTCTTATATCGGAAAGAATGCTAACTTCAGCGGTAAAGGCTTCGCCCACATGGAATTCGAAGCACTTGTCCTGAGTAACAAAGGTTACGAGGACTGGGTGAAGGAAGTGAAGGAAACTGCACCTAAGCTGACTGAGGAAGAATTCAAAGGCCTGCTGGCCACGGATTACCTCGGACGCAAAACGTATTCCTCCACCCATCTGGAGTTCAGCCCTCCTCCGGGAAATCACGGAGATCATATGAGCGGCGGCGGCAAAGAGATGGATATGGACAACGGCAATCCGGAGCATCAGGATAACAAGGAGATTCATCCGTCTCCCGAACCGTCCAGCGGAACGGAATTCGACAGCAAGCCTGATCCGGAAGTCGATCAGCCGCTGCCAAGCTCCCCTGTCGATGAAAGCACACATGAAGGACACTAGCTCTCTGAAGAGCTTAATGCAACACACTGAAAGGAGCTACCCTAATGGATTTGGACAAATTTAAGGTTCACGGCGAACCCTTGATATACGGGGCCATGATCAGTATTGCACTGGCAACCATCGGGATTCTCGTAGGGCTTACCTATTTCAAGAAATGGGGCTATCTGTGGCGCGAATGGCTGACCACGGTTGACCACAAAAAAATCGGGATCATGTACATCCTCGCGGCGCTGCTGATGCTGTTCCGCGGCGGTGTAGATGCGATGATGATGCGTCTGCAGACGGCTGCGCCGGAAATGAAATTCCTCGATGCGCAGCATTACAATGAGGTCTTCACCACCCATGGTCTGATCATGATTCTCTTCATGGCCATGCCTTTTATCATCGGTCTGATGAACGTAATCATTCCGCTGCAGATCGGCGCACGGGACGTTGCCTTCCCGCGGCTGAACGCCGTCAGCTTCTGGCTCTTCTTCATGGGCGCCATGCTGCTGAACATTTCCTTCGTCATCGGCGGCTCGCCGGATGCGGGCTGGTCAGCCTACTTCCCGCTGGCGAGTCTTGAATTCAGCCCGACCGTAGGGAACAACTATTACTCTCTGGCCCTGCAAATATCTGGTATCGGTACGCTGATCACAGGGGTTAACTTTATCGTAACGATTCTCAAAATGCGCGCACCAGGCATGACGCTGATGAAGATGCCGATGTTCACCTGGTCCGTACTTATCACCAACGTTATCATTGTCTTCGCCTTCCCGGTTCTTACCGTAGCGCTGGCGATGATGATGTTCGACCGCCTCTTCGGCTCCCAGTTCTTCACGATGGCCAACGGCGGGATGGATATGCTCTGGGCCAACCTGTTCTGGGTCTGGGGACATCCGGAGGTCTATATCGTTATCCTTCCGGCCTTCGGTATTTATAGTGAGATTATCGCCACCTTCTCGAAGAAGAACCTGTACGGCTATACCTCCATGGTATTCAGCATGCTGATCATCTCGCTCCTGTCCTTCCTTGTATGGGCGCACCATTTCTATACAATGGGTCAAGGTGCCATGGTCAACAGCTTCTTCTCAATCACAACGATGGCCATAGCAGTACCTACCGGGGTCAAAATATTCAACTGGCTATTCACCCTGCGAAAGGGCAGGATTACCTTCACGACCCCGATGCTGTACACACTGGCCTTTATCCCGATCTTTACGATCGGCGGGGTAACGGGCGTCATGCTGGCAATGGCCAGCGCCGATTACCAGTATCACAACACGATGTTCCTGGTAGCGCATTTCCACTACGTGCTGATTCCGGGTGCCGTGTTCGCCGTCATCGCCGGCTTCCACTATTGGTTCCCGAAAGTGTTCGGCTTCCGCCTGAACGAACGGCTGGGCAAGCATGCCTTCTGGTGGATCATCATTTCCTTTAACGTAACCTTCTTCCCAATGTTCTTCCTGGGACTGATGGGAATGACACGCCGTCTGTATACTTACTCTAAGGAATCAGGCTTTGGTCCGCTCAATATGCTGAGCTTCGTCGGGGCCGTCGGACTCGCGATCGGCTTCGTGATCCTGGTCTACAATATTTACTGGAGTACCCGCTACATGCCGAGAGATACAACCAACGATCCTTGGGATGGCCGGACGCTCGAATGGGCGACACACAGCCCGATCCCGCTCTACAACTTTGCGATTGTGCCTAAGGTTGAGACGCGCGATGCTCTATGGTCTGCGAAGCACGAGAATATTCCATTGTATACAGACACTAAATACACCAAGATTCATATGCCAAGCAATACCGGCAAACCGTTCATATTGGGTGTAGTCTTCTTCTTCCTAGGCTTCTTCCTGGTCTTCAGCATGTGGATTCCGGCGATCGTCTCAGGGATTGGAATTCTGGTCGTACTGGCCTTCATGTCCTTCGATAAGGACCAGGGCTACTACATTCCTGTAGAAGAGATTGCAGCTACAGAAAAGAAACTGATGCGGGGTGAGACTGTATGAAAATAGATGCGTCCAAGCCGCTCGAATATTCAACGGAAGAGAACAGTAACAAGATCTTCGGCTTCTGGGTCTTTCTCGGAGCCGAGATCCCTCTCTTCGCTACGCTGTTCACTGTATATTTCGTAATGGTTAACCGCTATGCCAGCGGACCAAGCGGCAGCGAGCTGTTCGAGATCGGCCCGGTGCTGATGGAGACCTTCCTCCTGCTGTCGAGCTCCTTCACCATCGGTCTGGCTGTCCATGCCATGCGGCACGGCTACAAGAAAGCCATGATGGTCTTCATGGCGATTACGCTGGTGATGGGTCTGGCTTTTGTCGGTATTGAAATCGACGAGTTCTTCACTTATGTACATGAAGGAGCTACGCTGCAGACCAGCGGCTTCCTCTCCAGTCTGTTCATACTACTGGGAACGCATGGTCTTCACGTCAGCTTCGGTCTGCTGTGGGGAATTGGCATTATGATTCAACTGTGGAAGCGCGGCATTACTCCCGCTACCGCCAACAAAACGTTCATCTTCTCCTTGTTCTGGCACTTCTTAGACGTGGTCTGGATCTTTATCTTCAGCTTCGTCTACCTGAAAGGACTGATGTGACATGATGAAGCAACTATTCCCTATTAAGCATGTGATGGGTTATGTAGCCTCTCTGGTCCTCTCTGCCGCTGCACTGATTGTAATTTACGGAGACCTGTCCTCCAGTGCCAATATGGTGGTGCTGCTGGTTACGGCGCTGATCCAGGCCTCCTTGCAGCTGTTTGTGTTCATGCACATCGGAGAATCGGCCGATTCCAAAAAAGAACTGTATATCAACATCGCATACGCCATGTTCGTGGCTCTGGTCACCATCTTCGGCACCCTGTTCATCTTCGTATGGGGCTGGTATGCTTAGAACTTAGTTCTATCTAGTTATAAAAAAAGTGGTCCGTACCGGTGAGTCTACCGGATACGGACCGCTTTTTTTGGATTTTAAAGCTTGCCATCATGATGATGTAGTCGTAACTGCAGGGAATGTTTGAACTTCCGGCCGCTGTTATGTTTGAATTTCCTGATTATAAACCGCTGGCTGCGGTAGAAATCCAAACATAAAGGCGGACGCTAACGCTCCTCCAGTTTCAAACTTCCCTTCCGTCACTTCCACCTGGCATGGTCTGTTCAAGTTCAAAATCTACAAGATCCTTTAATACTTTAACTGGACTATACTGCTGCTGCTTCCGCTGTCATCCCGCTCTGTATACGCAAGCTGCTTGCCCGAGGGGCTCCATGAGGTGGTCATCGTCCCGTTGCTCTCCGCAATCTGGACGGACTTGTCAGAAGTCAGATCGTAGACATATAAGGTATGATTCGTTATACCATTCTCCTCAAGAGTTACACTATAGGCAATCAGCCGCTGATCCGGGGACCAGGAGACGGCCCCAAGCTCGGTGCCTTCCACCAGGGTCCGCGGATTCTTACCGTCTGTGCCGCTGAGCAGCAGCGACTGGGTCGTCTCCTTATATTGCAGGATCAGCATTTGTTCTTCGTCAGGTGAAGGGATTACGCTGCTGGTACCCGGAATATTCAGGTCAGCCTTCGCCTTAGTATTCAGGTCCAGGGTGTGCAGCGAGTCCTTCGAATTACTGGTGTAATAGATCTTATCCTTGATTTGTCTTACAACAATCAGACCTTCCCCGCCTAGTCCCTCCACCGGGGCAATCTTCATTGAGGTAGCCGTCGCTGTGTAAGCACCGCCGCTGTATGCAGGACCCACTACCGTATCCTTATCCGCCCAATCGGCCCCCATTGCTCCGGCAATGGTATCGCCCTTAATGGTGAACGTCTTCTTGGACCCCAGGTCCATTACATTGTAGACTGGATCACCCAGGGAGAATTCACTATAGAGCAGAAACAACTGATCGGCGGACAGCTTGGCATCCCCCAGCATCATGTTCGCCTTCTCTGTAATCAATTCGTATTCGCCGGTATCCAGATGGAAGAAATACAGGCTCTGCGGATAGGAACCCTTCAGCTCTCCCGAGCTGATCGGTCCCAGCTTATCGTTCTGCTTGGACACGACAACGGTTCTATCGTCCTTCCAGTCGGAGATTGCTATTTTCTCATACTGTTTACTTTCCCCTACCGTTACCCCAGCAGCTTCAGCAGGTGCCGGTGTAACCTTTGGCCCTTCCGTAGGCTGGGCAGAAGCTTCTACAGGAGCCGCTGTTGGCTGTGGGCTGGGGCTAACCGCCGGAGCACTAGCCTGATTCGAGCTACAAGCTGCAAGTGTCATTAACAAGGCTGGAACTATCACCAGCTTCCATGTTCGAGTGTTCATTATAGAGACCGCCTCCTTGAGATTAATAATAATACGTTCAAAAGCCCGGCTCCGCCGAAGATGCCCGGGAATCTCCAGGGTTCCTCGGCCGAATCGGGCCGGGCTGATGTCTATTATAGCCGTTACAGCCGGAACCGGGCCAGATGCTTCTGCAGGTCCTCGGCCAGGGTAGCCAGATACTGCGCAGAGGAGGACATCTCTCCCATCGCGGTCAGCTGCTCCAGGCTTGCTTCGCTGGTGCCCTGAACGTCTGCGGCGCCTTTGCGTGAGATTTCATTCACCGTTGACATGGATCTGGCCACTTCCTCCGATTCCTGCGCGACATGGCCGATGACCTCTGTGATCTGCTCTGTCTGCTCACTGGCAGCCTGAATGGAGGTCTGGATCGCCGTAAAGGATTCGGATACCACCTCACTCTGTGCTACACCGTGAGAGACAATCCCGGAGCCTTGCTCCATCGATTCTACGGCACTGGCGGTCTGCTGACGGATATGGTTAATGATCTCTGTAATCTGCAGCGAGCTTGTTCCGGTAGCTTCCGCCAGCTTGCGGATCTCACCGGCAACTACAGCGAAGCCACGGCCATGCTCGCCCGCCCGGGCGGCTTCGATGGAAGCATTCAGGGACAACAGATTGGTCTGGGTCGCAATCTCATTAATGGTTGTAATAATGGTGTTAATCTCTTCGGACAGACTACCCAGGTTGCCGACAATCTGGCGGCTCGCCGAGACACTGGAGTCAATCTCCCGCATCTGGGCCAGAATCTGTTCTACTGCGTATACACCGCGTTCCGTGGAGGAGGCAGCCTGCTCCATCAGGCGGGTCATTTCTTGTCCACTATACCGGGCTTCGGCAATCTCATAGGACATCGTCCGCACAGACTGCGTAGTCAGGGTAATGCTCTCCGCCTGCACATCGAATCCGGCTACGATCTCGCCTGAGGTCTCAGCGATCATCTGTGAGGCGTGCGCTGTCTGGTCGGCACTGGCGCTCATCTGCTGGGAGGAGGCCGAGAGAATCTCGGCGCTCTCCGAGACGCCGCGCATCATATTTTTCAACCCGTCCAGCATGGTATTGAACGATGTATTAATCTGGCCGATCTCATCCTTGGACCGGTAAGCGGCAGAGGCCGTCAGATCCCCTTCTTCCGCCCGCTTCATCAGCCCCTGCAATTCCTTCAGCGGTCTCGTAATCAATCTGGTGATGATCACACTCAGGACAATACTGAGCAGCAAGGCCAGCGCAATCAGAATGCCGCTTAACGTAACAGAGCTCTTGGCACTGTCAGCCGTCCGTGTATTATGGGCAGACGCATCCTGAATGAATAACGTCGCCGTCTCTTCTAGCAGCCGGACCATTTTGTCACGCAGTTCGTTAAAGGTCCGGCCCGTGTACACCTGATATCCTTCATCGTTAAGGTCGTTATCGGCCAGATGGATAATATTATCACGCTGTGAACGGTAATCCGGCAGCAGCAGGGTATATTCGTTCACATAAGCTGCAATCTTGTCATTGTTGAATTCAATCTTCCTCAGTTCGGCCATCAGCTCATTGTTCGTCTGGATATTCTCCTGAATTCTCGCCTTCAGCTCCTGCTTCTTCGCGTCATCCGTTGTAATCAGATCCTCCAGCAGAAAAGACTCAATCGCCCGGTTATTCCCGCGGATCTCCGTTACGAAATAAATCGGCTGCAGGTTCTGCCTGTATGTCTCTTCAGACCTCTCAGCCATTCTGGTTGTCGTCAGGATACCCGTTGTTCCGATCCCGATTAGTAGTAGAATAACCACTGCGATCAGTACAATCATTTTATGCTTAATCTTCAGATGTCTCATTTCCTGTTATCCCGCCTTCTCGATATCTAGCTGTAACCTTAATTATCGGAGAATAACATCGAATTGTTGATGGCCCTGCTAAGAAATTTGTCGAAAAAAGAAGAAAATTATCGTTTTGGTAGAGCGATATCCATTAATTATAATTCCATTCACTCTTGAAGCAAGCCATATTTCTTGCGGAATCTCTGCAGCACCTTGGTCCAGCCTCCGGCCAGCACCGCTAAGAAGAATACATTCGACAAGGCATGGGCCAGATCGAAGTAAAAGCTTGCGGCAAACGTAACGGCAACCAGCCGCCAGCTTAAGGCATCCGGCAGACTGAGCAGGACCCAGATATTCATAATCCAGCCGAACAGGAACCCCCAGATGAAGCCAAACACCAGCAGCCCGGCCCGCCGGCGCAATAGCCAGCTCCTCCGTAGCCACCCGGCTGTAAGTCCGGTCATACCCCAGGCGAACATCTGCCATGGCGTCCAGGGCCCTTGCCCGAAGTAAATATTGGAGACCAGGGCAGCGACTGCTCCGATAACGAACCCCGCCTCTGCCCCGAAGACATAAGCGGAGAGGATGACAACGGCCGACACAGGCTTTACCCCCGGCAACGCAGCAAAAGGAATCCGGCTGACAGCTGCAATAGCGGACAATACAGCCAGCAGCACGAGTTCACGGGACTGGAGCGGCCGGCGCTCCAGGCGGATGAACAGCGGCAGGAGAGCAGCCAGCAGCAGCACCACGCTAAGCAGCACATAATGCCGGTCAGTGAATGCTGCGGTAAGCGCAAGCCCGGCGGTGAAGAGTCCCAGGGCTATTAGCAGCGGAATGCGGAAGCGGGCCATGCGCGAATCACATCCTCTATGGTCAATGCCTGCGGCAGCCAGTCCCGCACTATCCGGTTGACTGCCGTGGTATAGAAGTAATTGCTGCTGAAGAACTCAGCCGGTGTGCCCGCTGCCGTAATTCCCCCGTCAAACAGGAGTGCACAGCGCGAAGCATGCTTAGCCGCGAATTCTACATCATGCGTTACGATGAGAATACTGATCCCCTGCCCGCGCAATTGCTGAAGCAGGGCGGCCAGCCTGTCTTTGGCGGCCGGATCAAGCCCCTTAGTCGGCTCATCCAGCAGCAGAATATCCGGCTTCATCAGCAGCATCATGGCAAGCGCGGCCTGCTGCTGCTGCCCGCCGCTGAGGTCATGCGGATGACTCTGCAGCACCTCCCGGAGCTGGAACACTTCGAGCAAAGCCTCAATCCGGCTTGCTGTTGCCTCAGGAGATAGTCCGGCGTAGCTCCCCATATGCTGCAGCTCCTCGGCTACCGTATCATAGCTGAAATAGAGCAACGGATTCTGCGCCAGGAGACCTGTTGTCTTGCCCTTGGCCAGCTCTATCTTGCCGCGCTGCGGCTTCATCAGTCCGTTCAGTACATGCAGCAGGGTCGACTTGCCCGCACCATTCCCGCCCATGACTGCCAGGAGCTCCCCCTGCTTAAGTGTCAGCGTGAGCTTCCTCAGGACCTCCCGGCCCTCCTTCTCATACCGGAAGGTTACTTCGCGGCAGGTGAGCAGAGACGCTGCGGCGGGACTATTCAAGTTATTAACCAGTTCAGCGCCTGCGGCAGCGTCCGTTCCTGCCATCAGGGAATGTATCCAGCGTCTGCCCTCACGCACCGTCAGCGGAATGTTCTCCGTCGCAGCCGAATCCGCTTCCGGAGCAAGCGACAAGTACAGGCGTGAGGCGGCTGGCAAGTAACGCCCAGCCGAAGTCAAGGCTCCGCTGCCGGTCTGCCGGGCGAACAGGCGGGGAGCGGCATCTGCCAGCAGCTTGCCGTCTTCCAGCATCAGCACACGATCCGCCAGCGGCAGTACCTCCTCGAGCCTGTGCTCGCTGATGATCACCGTGACCGCCATTTCCTCGTTCAGCCGCTGTAGCGCCATCATGAATTCCCGTGCAGCAACAGGATCAAGCTGGGAGGTTGGCTCATCCAGCAGCAGCACCTTGGGCTGAAGCAGCAGCACTGAGGCCAGGTTCATGAGCTGCTTTTGTCCGCCTGACAGCTCATGTACCGGACGGTAGAGCAGCGGCTCCAGCCCGAACAAGCCGCAGATCTCCGCCAGCCGGGTCCGCATGACAGCAGGCGGCAGCCCCAGGTTCTCCATGGAGAAGGCCAGCTCATGCCAGACCGTATCCATCACGATCTGTGCATCCGGGTTCTGGAAGACCATCCCAATCTCCCCGGCGGCCACCGCTGCCGGAAGCCCGGACAGAGGCTGCCCTTTGTAGGTCAAGGTTCCGCTGGATGAACCCACCGGAGTGAGCTCCCGCTTCAGATGACGCAGCAGGGTGGTTTTGCCGCTGCCGGACGGGCCGCAGAGCACGACAAATTCCCCCTCTTCTATGACGAACGATAGCTCATGGAGCGTGTCCCTGTCTTCTTCAGGGTATCGGAAGGATAATTGCTGTGCTTTGAGGATCTCCATAACCATTTCTCCTTTCCTTCCAGTCCCGCAGGAATCAGCACGAACAGGCAGAAGCTGCCGTACATGACGGCCTCCTGCCAGCCGAAGTCCGCTGGTCTCATCCGGGGATAGATCTCCAGCTTGCCGTAGCCCTGCACCCAGAACAGCAGCGTAACCACACCGCTAACGGTTAACAGCAGCATCACCAGCTTATCCTGCAAATCGGCCTTGTATATCGTGTAAGTGCTGCGTTTGGTACTTCCGTAGCCGCGGGCTGTCATGGAATCTCCTGTCTGCAGGGCTTCCTCCAGCGACCAGGTCAACAGTACTTTGAGCAGCGTCATTCCGTCCGTCATTCTTTTCTTAAGGCTTCCCGTACCGGCATCTATCCCGCGCAGACGCTGGATCAGCGTAATCTGGCGCAGCCGCCGCTGGAACAGCGGTACGAACCGGATGGCCATCAGCGTCAGCAGCGCCGTTCTCGGCGCAGCCGCCGCGAACAGGTACATGAACTTATCTGTAGTCACCGTGTAATTGTAGGATATAAACCAGATAAAAATAGTAAGCAGCATAGTCATCATCATCAGTCCATACAGCACAGCTTCCAGCGTAATAGGCTGATCCAGCCAGTAGAACAGAATATGCGCCCCTCGATGTGAGAACAGCGGGTTCAGCAAGGCCACGGAAGCTGCCATCAGCAGTATAAAAGGCAAGCTGCGCACCAGCTGACGCCCTTGTCCCTGCAACAGCAGCAGCGCCAGCAGTCCGGCTATCTCTGTAGCCAGAAATAACGGATGGAAGACCAGCAGAGTGAACAGCAGCAGCCCTGCATAATACAGCAGGGCTACTACCGGATGCATGGAACGAAAGCCGCTGCTCATGGCGCTTTGGCCCCCAGGTCTTTGCCTAGATCAAGTGTATACAGCCACTCGATGGTATCCCCGGGCTCGACGATCCAGCTACCCGCAGCCTTGGACGGAAATTCTCCATTCACCTTGTACATCCAGCCGCTCTCTGCCCCGTGATCACCCTCGTACAAATTATCTATACCTTCCACGTAAGCAAAAGCCTTGCTGCCCTGATATTCCATCTGGATCTTCTGCGCCCGTGTAATCCGCTTCAGCAGGTCCAGCACACTCTCGCCCTTCTTGATCTCGTACTGGGCAGCGGCCAGAATCACGCCATGCTCCTCATCTCCGGTGATGGAGAGAGTGACTACGTTGTCCGGCTTGGGTGTGGCCGCCGGGGACTTGGCGGGCTTGCTCGCGCCCGCCGAAGGCTGCGTCGCCGCTGCGCCTGGCGACGCCGGGGACGTGGCGGGCTCGCTTACGCCCGCCGAAGGCTGCGTCGCCGCTGCGGCTGGCGACGCCGGGGACTTGGCGGGCTTGCTCGCGCCCGCCGGTGGCTGCGTCGCCGCTGCGCCTGGCGACGCCGGGGACTTGGCGGGCTCGCTCGCGCCCGCCGGAGGCTGCGTCGCAGCTGCGCCTGGCGACGCTGGAGCTGCCGTACCTTCCGCAGGGGCGGATGGTACGGCAGTGCCCTCAGCGGCTCCCGGCAGCGGAGCCGCTTCGTCTCCAGGCCGCGGCGTCTGCGCGGCCGGGGTCCCGGCGGGCGGCTGCGGGCTGCCGCCTGCCTGATCCGGCTGCCCAGAGGAGCAGCCGGGGAGCAGCAATACCATCAGCAGGAGAAGCAGCGGCGCCAGCCTTCCCCGGCCTCTTTTGAATAGATTGAACATTACCAGCACACCTCCACAAAAGGGAAAAGAACGGGGGCCAGTCAGCCTGTTCCCCGTTCCTTCATACACCTTATGCTTACTTTTCAAGACATATCCGAACTAATTCCAAGCAAAATCGCCTGTCTAATGAGCCTGCAACGCTTCAACAACCCTATACGCCTCAACTACTCATCGGCACGGGGGCGGTAGTTGGATTTTCTACACTTAATTATTCTGGTTACGCACCTGTATAGAAATTAGTTGGATTTCAGGCATCTAATTCTGCCCACAACCCATCATACGGGAGCATCGAGCGTGAATAAGTGTTGTTTTTCCAACTAACTCCCGCTTTGCAGCAAATCCTGCCAGATTAGATGTCATTTATCCACTTATTGTCCGCCCCAGCGTACAGCACCCATCCTGCAGCGGAATGGAAATTTCAACTAAACTATACCATCCCCTACTCTTACTCAACTATGGCAATCTAACCGCTACAGCAGCAGCCATCTCACGGGTTACTACAGCAGTAGGCTCGAATGCGCCGCCGGTACCGCTCATATATCCAAGTCCCGTCACCGTACGGACAGCGGACAATGCATAGTCGCTAATCTTATCTTCATCGCTGAACTTACCAGCCCCTGCTCCTGCTCCGGCTGATGTAGCATCCAGCTTAAAAGCTCTAACCATCATCACAGCCATATCCTGGCGTGTAACCAGCCCGTCCGGTTTGAACGTTTTGGCGCTTACGCCGCTGATGATTCCTAGCTCCTTCGCCCGGTTCACTGTTCCATAATACCATGTACCAGCCTTAACATCACTGAAGGCCCCAGCGGAAGACGCCGCAGACGGCTCGTTCCCGGTTAACCGCAGCAGCAGTGCTGCAAATTCAGCACGGGTAATATTCTTTTTCGGTGCAAACAGCAGGCTGTCCTCACTCACACCATTCATCAGCTTGCGGTCATACGCCGTGTATACCGACTCCAGCGCCCAAGGCGAGATCGACTTCACATCGCCAAAAGCCGGACGGTCCGCCGCCGCAGAAGCCACTGTTACCGGAACCGTATGACGCACGATGGCCGGGGTTTTATCCTTCAGATATCCCGTAACCGTCAGGGTATATTTATTTGCTGGCAGTCCTCCGGCCACAACAGCCACGCCCGCAGCATCTGTAACTGCTGTTTTGCCGCCGATGGTTACCTGTACGCCTGCCGCCGGTGAGGTTACCGAATCGGAGGTGAAGGTCGCCTCATTCCAGACCCATTGCTTCTGGGTTACCTGCACCTTCAGATCTTGTCCAGGCTGCGGCTGTGCGGGAGTCACGGTTACGGCATCAACCACCTGCGTGTTGTCCCCACCATAATAGACCACAATGCGGTCATTCTCCTCCAGCGCGAAGTCGCCCATCCCTACACTTGGATAGATCCATGCTCCGCCGCGTGCGATCACGTACATCCAGCCATCATATCCACCAAAAGTACCCGCAATCACGCCGCCGATCCGTCACATAATTGCCTGCTTCATTGACCAGAGCCAGGCGCTTGGCTGCTGCTGTCTTATCCAGTGCCGTAAGCACATTTCCGGCGTACACGCTGCCCTCAGCCAAGGTTCCATTCGGACCTTCAACTGTAACCGAGACACTTACCTGAGGATTCTTCACTGGTATGCCGCTAAAATCAAAGAGCTTACCGCCTGTACCAAACAGCTTGTACGCTACCAAAGCCTCCAGCGCCTGCTCTGTAGAGAGCGGATTGGAGCTGCCGCCTGCAGTGTGGGCGAATCCGCCGCCCTCTGCGCTGAAGCTCAGCAGCTTGCTGACCAGATTGATATTACCCTTGGTATAATCTGCTCCTGCAGGATCAATGCCGAAGGCAGACAGACCGATGATGGCCTGAGCTACACTCTCGCTGCTGTCGCCATATCCGCCGTTCTTATCCTGTGCCTTAGCCAGCCAGGCTCCCGCCCGCTGACCGGCAGCATTCACTGCCGCTTCCTGCTTGTGTCCAGCCAGTGCGTTCAGCACCATCGCTGTCATATCCGGATCACTCCCACCCGTGGTCAGGGTGAAGCCGCCGTCCGGGTTCTGCTTCGCCAGAATCTCTGCCAGCAGCTTAGATTGTGTCCATTTTGCAGTTGCCGGGATCGTATAGCTGCCGGAATCCAGAGCCAGCAGTGCATAGACCGGATTATTCAGCGTCTGGCCCGTAATTTTATCGTTATTGTACAGCTTCTCGATCAGGTTAAAGCCTGCCACATTCGCCGGGTCGCCGCCCAGTGCCTTAACAGCCAGCGTGATCCGGGCATAGTCCGTAGCTCTGGCAAAAACACCCTTAGCCTCAGCCACCTTGCCTTCAAGCGCCTTCAGATAGCTGGCAGGAACCTTGTAGCCTGCTTGCGCAAGGCCAATCGCCTGCCAGTCCGACTGGACTCCGTTCTTCAGCATGAACTCCGCAGTGGCATAGACCGCAGCGGTTACGCTGGCTGCCTCACTTGCGGGCAGAGCGGATACCGCGGGTGCGGAAGTCCCGCCTGCCTGTGCAGCAGCAGCCTGTCCTGCCGGGGCTACGGCTGCTCCCAACAGTGCGAACAGCATAATGACAGCTAGTCCCAGCCGTGTGAACCTGGATGATAGAGAATGGTTCTTCATAACTAACCTCTTTCCTGAAATAGAATGGATGAATCCTGCTTCCTCCGCAGATAAAGCGGCAACCTAAAGACCGCCCTGTGCAGGGCGGCCGGGGAAGAATACAATACAGGGCGGCTGAAGGAGCCGATTGCTCTCCCACACTACATACAATACAGCATATACAGCCCTCGCCAATATCAGCATCTGCTTCCACATTCTTACCCCCGAAGAATAGAAACAACAACGAAAAAGGCAGGTCTCCTGGCTCATACTTCACCGCTTCCCCCGCCTTCCCATCCCGTTAGCAGACAGTGGCTCCTCAGGAGTTGCTCCGTATTTACAGTGGCGGGACCGCGCCGGACTTGCACCGGGCTTCCCTTTTAAGCAGATTCCTCTATTAGACATAGCCCTGCCAGCATCTGCTAGCGACAGCGCGCGGTCTCTGAGGCAATCTGCACCTTTTCCCAAAGCTTATTAAATTTTAATATTCTGAAACAATCATATCTACTATTCCCCTGTATGTCTATAGACAAGCTATTTCTATTCCATCCCCCCGAAGCCCCGCCCATTCCGCAGCAAAAAATCCTGAACAGCACATGCCCGCTACCCCGGCACATCGTACTATTCAGGACTATGGAGTCATTCTTCTGCTGTTAATTAAGCCGTTGGCGGTACTAACGGAGACAGCGGAAGCCAGGCGATTGTATTATGTACATTAGAATTCGTGTAAAAGCGGTCGATAACGCATTCTGCTGCATTTCATACAATCGATTGTGGCAAATAACCCTCCGCCGGGCCAAATTCCCAAAATCTAATGTACCGAATACAGCAGAACACCATATAAGGCTCGATATGCCTCATTCTAGTGTACAAAGTGCAATCGAGCAGCTTCGTTCGGACACTAGCACACTTAACTAATTACTTTATGCTCGTATCAGCCTGCCGGAGCGCAAATCATTGTACTACATAAAGTAGTATGCACCAGGCTCTGACCAGTCCACCATGCCGCGCTATATGCGCACAGCGGATCAGCTACCGCTAGTCGATCATCAGGTTCTAACTAATCAGCATTCATTTAATCCTCTAGCTTGCTGGGGGGCTGCCGTACCCCGACTAACTAAGGTACTATTCTAGCTCCAAACGTTATGCTTAAATGCAATCTGTACAACTAAATCGTCTGATTTACTGCCAAATGTACTTTTAGCTGTATTTCATGCACCTAAAATGCTTCTGTACCGGCTTTTCGCCCATTCGGGCAAAATTAGTTGTATGGAATACAGTTACGAGAGGAACGTCTTCCTTTTCACTGTTTTTAGTTGTACGGAGTACACCTATCACTGTAAGCAATGTTACTCAGTACCATCACTTGGTATCGACTCAAAACCGTCAGTTAGTTGTGTGAGTCGGCTGAATGACTAAGGAGCGTTACTCGTTAGCGTTAGTTAAAAGCGCCACTCGGTAGCGTCAGTCGGTTGAGTGAATCAGTAGCGTTAGTCGATTGCGTTGGCTGGTAGCGGCAATCAATTGCGTCAGTCGGTAGCGTTAGTCGATAGCATCAGTCGGTAGCGTCAGTCGATTGCGTTGGCCGGTAGCATCAGTCGGTAGCGTTAGTCGATTGCGTCAGTCGGTAGCGTTAGTCGATTGCGTCAGTCGGTAGCGTCAGTCGGTAGCGTCAGTCGGTAGCGTCAGTCGGTAGCGTCAGTCGGTAGCGTCAGTCGGTAGCGTCAGTCGGTAGCGTCAGTCGGTAGCGTCAGTCGGTAGCGTCAGTCGGTAGCGTCAGTCGATTGCGTTGGCCGGTAGCGGCAATCAATTGCGTCAGTCGATTGCATTATCCGATCGCGTTAGTTAAAAGCTTACGCAGCCTGCTTGTTGCCGCTGTGTTATTCCACGTCCTTGTCCGCTTCCGGGCTTGCGGAAGCGGACGGCTCCGCACTAGGCGCGGCTGTGGCTGTGGCCTCCGGGGCGCTGCCCGGATCTGCCGCCAGCTTCAGCGAGTATCTTCCGGCGGTGATCATATCACCTGCCGCCAGCTTCGCGCCTGCTGAAAGCTCCACCGTCACCTCGTAGACGCGTGACGGAGGAGTCCCCGCCGCCGCTGGAGTGGCGGTTGCTCCACTATCCGCGCCGCTGTCTACTCCAGCGCCTGTCTCAGCGCTCGCACCGCCGTCCACTCCGGCGCCTGCCTCACCCTTCGCATCGCCGTCTACTCCGGCGCCTGCCTCACCCTTCGCATCGCCGTCCACTCCGGCGCCTGCCTCACCCTTCGCATCGCCGTCCACTCCGGCGCCTGCTTCACTCTTCGCACCGCCGTCCACTCCGGCGCCTGCCTCACTCTTCGCACCGCCGTCCGCTCCGGCGCCTGCTTCACTCTTCACATCGCCGTCCACTCCGGCGCCTGCTTCAACCTGGCAACTGCTAACCGTTGCCTTAACCTCGTAGTCCGTAACGCCGCTGGCGGACTCCACGCCGATCCGCTCCGGCTTGAAGGCGGAGCATTCCGCAGCATCAGTGAAGCTGAACAACAGCTTAACGCCGTTATTCTTACCCGCTTCTCCGCTTCCCGCATCACCGCTACTATTCCCGCCAGTCCCTGCATCACCGCCGATAAGCCGGACAGAGACCGGGGCCGCTACAGCGGCCCCCCCGGTCACTGCCGGAAGCGGGCTGGGGCTGGCCACCGGCGCAGCTGTATCCCTGCCGCGTCCCCCTAGCTGGCTCAGCAGGATAACCGCCGCAATCAGAATGATCCCGAGGATGCTCCCTGAGATCAGGATTTGAAATCGGCTGCGGCTGACCCACCGCGCCAGCGGCGAAGCCAGCTGGGCGCGGGCTTCATTGTAGACAGTCTGCATGGCAGGCGTTGCTGTGTCGAGATGGGTTTTGCGGAATTCCCGGTTCTTGAACGCCTCGCGGTCGCTCTTCAGGAAATACCTCAGCACGGCCCGCTTGTAATTCGGCCACAGCTTCTTGCCTGAGCTTGCGAACAGCCAGCTGTGCTGCGACCAGTCCAGGAACCGGTACACCGTCTCCTTGTCATTGCCCGCCTTGCGGACCACCAGATCCAGCAGCGCATCATAATCCAGCGGCCCGCCTTCACGTTCACTGCTGTGATAGAAGGCCAGCGGCAGCCGGTCGAACGGCTCCAGGCTCCGCGCTTCCTTCAGCCACCGCGCGCCGAGCAGCTGTACATCGTCCAGCTCACGCGGCGTCAGTCCGGCAAAAATCTCCTCGTCCGGCGACTCCTCCCCGAACCAGCGGTAGGCCGCGCGCAGCGCATTCGCTTTGCGCTTCGCAATCGCATCAAGCGGCGGCTGCCAGTCTGCCGTATCCCGGTAACGCAGGAACGAGATCTCCAGCAGCTGCTCCATCGTCAGCTCGTCCAGCGAGAGCCGGTTCAGCAGGAAGCGGTCAGCAACTGTGCCGAGCTCCTCCATAACGGACAAGGCCTCCGGGTATACGCCGCCTCTGCGGCGCTGCTTCTCTGCCTGCTGGACCGCTTCATGAACAGCCGTTACCGCCGCTACCGGATCGGATTCCCGCTGCAGCTTCTCCAGCAGATATTCCTTGAAGGTATCCCGTACCGCTGCCTGCTGAAGCACCTCCGGAAGACTCCGGCCAAAGTGGCCCACGAGGCGGAGGATATCCGCCGTTCCGGCAGCGGCCGCCAGCCGGGATTCCAGATACGGCTCGAACAGCGCTCTGCGGAAGAGAGATTGGGACAGCACTTTTTTGAAGAACGCCTCACTAAGCTCCGCATCGCTCTCGATAATCCCGTAAGCCGCCGCCAGCACATCCTCCCGGCCCCCGGACTGGCAGTTCAGCATCCCGTTGATGAAGTAATCGACGATCTTCACCCGGTAATTATGGCCCGGCAGCGCGTAATACGCCTTGAACTGCTCCAGGATTTCAACTGACGGAATCCCCTGCTTGCGGATCAGATCATATTCGCGGTCGAACCGCTCCAGGAACATATCATTCAGCCGCACCCGCGAGTCCAGCTTCCCCTCCGGCTTCAGATAGGACAACAGGCCGCCGAGTATAGCGTTCTTGTTATCTGTATATAAGGCTTCGTTGCCTTGCTCGATTTCATAAAAGACCGCCAGCTCATTGTAGAGCGCCAGCGACAGCTTACGCTCCGCACTCTCCCCGAGCAGCAAGCTGTCGGCAAACTTAGCGAAATCACGGAGGCTTCCGCCCTTCTCCACCAGCGTTTTCCAGGCCAGATCGGCATAGATCTGCCGCGACTCGCCGAAGTCGGTATTCAGGAACCTTGCGCCGGCCAGATCGAAGATATAATCCTTCTCGATATTGCGGTCGCCCGGACGCAGAGAGCCCTTCTCCACGAAGGTCAGGTGAATGTATTTGCGGCTCTGCGGCTCCTTGGCATACGTGATCACTCCCAGCCTGCGGCGGAAGTCATACGGCAGCGCAGCGAAGAGGACCTCCGTCAGCCGGGCCGCACGCTGCGACAACTCACTGATCGGCACATCCAGCGCTACATAGATTTTCTTCTTCCCGGCTACGGACAGCATCACTGCCTGCAGCAGGGCTTTGAACAGCTCTTCTGTGAAGCCTAGACCGGACAGCACGCTGCGCGGGTCTGACGGCTCGTCCAGCGGACGGGTTGCCACTGGAATCGACTCCAGCTCAGGCAGTGTCCCGCCAGGCTCCCCTTCATAGCTCCGGGCAAACCCCGCATGCAGCCAGTCCCCGTACCCCTCGACAATCTCTTCGGAGCGGATAGGCGGCACCACGAAATTATGGGCAAAAAAAGCGCTCCGCTGCCCCGTGAAATCCGCCGCCAGATACCGGCTCTCTCCAATCACTGTCTCGTTGCTCTCCGTATGGAACAGATGCAGCGCAGCAGGATACAGCTCCTCATCCTTCTCGCCGCGTGCCGTAAGCTCAGCCGGGGCATCGTAGAGGCAGAAGGGATGCAGAATTTTTTTGACAAAATTATTGTCGAGACTCTCCGATTTCGCTACCGTATCGAAGCCCTCTGTCGACCGGTATACGCCACGGCGCTCGCGGGTATACATCTGCTGGGTGATCATGGACCCTGACAATCTGTTCACGGCCCGTCGCTCCCCTCAATATAATTCAGCTTGTGCAGCAGCCAGATGAACGGCTCATCCACCCGGATCGGGCTGACTACGCCCTCCACCTTCTGATTGACCGGATTGCTGCCCAGCGCAGACACGGCGAAATACCCGGTATTGGCAAAATACACATCCATCGTATCCTTGAACGGACGGTCCACCTTCTCAATGAAGCGCCGGATTTCACCGTCGATGTTGTGGAACTCGTCCAGGTTCAGCGTTTTGCGGTGCACATAGTTGTTGAACACATTGCTGTTCGACTTGATATAGTCGCCATCCTCATCCTTGAGGGAGTGGAGCATATCGCTTTTGGCCAGGACGACTGCGGTCGGAATCTCGGTCTTGCTCTTCTCCTGATAGGCGATGAAATCACCGAACATGGTCAGCACCACATCACGCGGCTCATCATACTGCGATACCCACTCTCCCGGGCGGTCGCCGAAGTTAATGCGGATCTTCTCCCGGACCGAACGGATCTGCAGCGGATCGACCATGAACAGAATCCCTGCGGAGTTCTTGATATGCTGGCCGTGCAGGCCCAGATAATCCTGATCGACCATGCCTTCACCGGCAACATCGAAGAACACCAGCGTCAGCGGGGGCTTGGACTCATCCTTGAACACGAACTGGAAAATAAACGGCTCCTGCATCTTCTCCTTCTGGGTAGACGCCAGCAGATCCCCCCGCTCGAACAGCGGCTCCTCATACAGGGTGCGGAATTTGCGGCTGATCTCGGCATTCAGCGGCATACAGGCTGCGTCGAAATGCCCTGCCGTCGTATGCTGGAGCGTATGGATCAGCGAGGTCATATAGACAGACTTCCCGACCTGGGAAGCCCCGATAATCGAGATAATATTGCTAGGCACCTTGCCGGCCGTTACAGGCAGCTCGTTATGGCAGGACGGACAGAGCCGTCTGCGGGTCATCACCCCATAGCGGTCGGTGAGCCCGGTCAGCACGTTGTCTGTATAATGATGGTACTCCTCCGGGATATCCGCCGGATGCAGAACCGCCTCCATATCATCCACCGTATCGAGGCCGAAGCGCTCCCGGTATTTATTCAGCAGATCATCCTCACCGAGCGCATAATTCTCATCATCCTCACGGCTGTGCATGGCCCGGAACACCACTTCCTCCGGCTCAAAGCGCGTGAAGCAGAACGGGCAGACAATATCGTAATACAGCGGCCTCGCTGCGGGCTGATTCTTCTTCATGAAACGGCTAAAAAAAGACATCTCTCATCCTCCTCAGGGTGTGTCAGCACCCGGTATGCTGCTCCCGCTCACTCGGGTACCAGCTCATAATACGCCCCGTATTTAGGCCCGTCGGTGAAAAAAATACGGATAAAGTCGTCCTTGCCGACCTCAATCGGCGGGAGCTGGTTGCGCCCGGGAGCGAAGTCCTGGACGAACGGGAACCTTGCGCCGTCCTCCTTGGAGGACGGGTGCGCATCCCGCTTTTTGACGTAGCAGAGCACTTCCTTCGGTACCGGCACCTCGGCAGTGATCGTCATCTGCACGGTTTTCAGCTTGCTGAATAACCCTTTTTTGTGCTGGACCGCGTAGTAGATCCTCGCTTTGCCCGCACTGACGAGCGCCCGGTTACCGCCATCCTGCTGGCGGACCAGCAGCGTCTCCCCATTCTCACTGAGCCGCACGTAAATGGTATAAGCCACCATCCCGATCTCGTCCAGCCGGTCCCGGTACCCGTTATTCGCTTTGTACTCTTCACGCGTATAGAGCTTCATGCCCGGAGGCGGATGCTCATGACTGTCCGGTGCCTCCGCAGAGGCCTTATGAATATATACTGCCTGTACACCGTCCGGCCAGCGCCAGCGCAGCGTACAGAACCGGTCCTCCACTCTGGATACAACTTCGGCAATAACCGGTGCTCCAGCGTCTGCCTCGGCGTACTTCATGGCAACCTGCCCCTTTCCCTGCATCTGGCTTTAGAACCCTTTACTGCCGCGGTTACGGCGGGGTGAATGAATACTGTCCGCAGGTGCATTACCAGCTCCGGCAGCTCTTCCCCGGCGCGACAGGCGCCCTTCCCCTACAGGCACGATATATGTGAACAAGGTGAGAATAGCCGCCAGAACGAGCAGCGCCAGCAGCCGGGTCATAGGGTCCCAGAGCGTGTCGCCGTTCAGGCCGGATTCCAGAATCAGCCCCGCCACAAGTCCCGATACCGCGCCTCCGATACTGAAGCTCCGGGCCAGATGGCGGTTATCGAACACAATGCCAAGGCCCAGACCCAGCGCCGTGCCGAGCAGCATCAAGGCCAGCACACGCACCACAGCATAATAAGGGCTGTCCGCGGTCTGGTCGCTGCGCTCGGTCAGCAGTGTCCGGTCTCCCAGACGGTCATAAATCTGCTGGAATACATCGCCAAGCCGGTTCGCATCGGCCACATCATAATACTGTCCGCCGGTACCGCTGGCGATATTCTGCAGCAGACTTGCGCCGGACGGATCATCCAGGGCCAGCCCGATCGTATTTACTTTAATTCCCCGCGCCACATAGTCTGTCAGCTCCGTAGAGGTATTGAACTGGCTGACGCCGTCGGATAAAAGAATAACCATCGCCCCGCGGTCCGCGCCGTCTTCATGAATCACCTTCATTGCTTCGGCCAGCGCGCCGCTGATGTTCGTTCCGCCTTCGGTCGTCTTCAGACTGCTGATGACCTCCATGACCTTCTCGCGGTTCGCCGCTTTGGAGAGCGGGAGCAGCGGCTGGACGACGGAAGCCTCATTGCTGAAGGTGACTACGGCGACTTTGTTGTCTTTTTTGAGCTGCTGCACCAGATTCTTGGCCGCCGCGTAACGCCGGTCTGACGGATCGCTCTGCATCATGCTGCCGGAATCATCGATCACCATGACGACATTCTTAACCGGCTTGCTGCCGCCGAAGTTCAGCTCGTACACGAACTCGGTCAGCGTGCCCATGCCAAGCAGCAGCACGACCATGAGTGGGAACATTTTCCACGAGGTGCCCAGATAACGCAGCTTCCAGGACTGTCCGTTCAGCCTCGGCGAGATCGTCTCTGCGACCAGAGCGCCTATTCCAACACATAAGGCCCAGATGGCAAAATAGATGCCGACCAGCACCATCTGAGGTAAATCATACGGCCTGCGGTCCAGCAGCAGCTCACCGAGCACAAACGCTACACCCGCGCCGAGCAGACTGAACAGCAGCAGGAGCAGATTGATTTTTCGCTGCATTGCATTTCATCCTTTCCGGGAAAAGCTTGCTCAACACACGCTTCCCCATTTCATTCTATTGCACATCCGGCAGCAGAATGAATGAGAATTGTCCTACTAAGCCTGTTAGTGTAGGCCCGCACCCAGGTCCGAGACCCGGAGCCTAGGCATTATTATGGCAAACCCTCGGATTTCGGCCGTCCCCCTGTAATCAGGGGTACTAGTGCTCCTCATTTGGTGGTTCGACGGGCATTTGGCGAAATCAGGGGCACTAGTGCTCCTCATTTGGTGGTTTAGCACACTTTCGGTGAATTCAGGGGCATTAATGCTCCTCATTTGGTGGTTCTGCACACTATCAGTAAAATCAGGTGTACTAGTGCTCCTCATTTGGTGGTTTTACACACTTTCGGTGAAATCAGGTGCACTAGTGCTCCTCATTTGGTGGTTCGGCACACGTTCGGTGAAATCAGGTGCACTATTGCCAACACTTGTCAGCATTAAAGGGATTTATCCCTCTCTTTCCGCCATCCAGCCCACTTTCAGCAGCATTAAAGGGATTTATCCCTCTCTTTCCGCCATCCAGCCCACTTTCAGCAGCATTAAAGGGATTTATCCCTCTCTTTTCCGCCATCCGGCCCACTTTCAGCAGCATCCGATGAGCCTCTGAACTAGCGTGGACTATAGATCCTGCGGTTGTGGTAGCCTGACCTAATATGGTTGTGGTAGCCTGACCTAAAATAATAGTTTGTCATAACACTCCACTAATCTAATCTAATCTCTACTCTGCTCATCCAATCTCATTTCCGTTCACCAGCATTCCACTCATCTCATCTCCGGCAGTTGCTCCTCTTCCAGACCGTGGAGCTGGTATCCGTTGCCGGCATAAGTCTCGTAATAGACCTTACCGTTGCGGTAATAGAGCAGGTCCTCCAGGTGGAAGCCGCCCATCAGATTCAGCTTCTCCACGCCGCTGCGGCGCTGCTCATGCACGAAGCCGAGCCGGTAGATGCGGGTGGTCTCGTCTGCACTGAAGGCATAGCGCAAGAATTCGGAGGAGCTGTCGCCGAAGAAGTACTTCTCCTCATGCCGGTGCTCCTGCGTATATTCGAACAGGCGAACATTCATCGCCGCCTCCTCCTCCAGACTGCGGTAGAGCTGCTTGAACAGCTCCTCCTTGGAGACAATGTCCCGGTTCTCGTAGGCTGCTGCGACATTGGCCCGCCGCAGCAGCTCTTCTTCGAACGGTAGGTTGAACGGCCCCGCTGTAAGCAGCTCCCAGCGGCACAGCTCGATCAGCCGCTCGGCCACCGCCTGGCCGCCTCCGTTCACCAGCAGCCCGGAGAGGCTGCCCAGGAACCGCTCGCTGAAGAAGATTCCCGCCCCGCGCCGGTTCTCGATGTCCTTCATGACCTCATCCGTCACCGTGCGGTAGTACTCCATAATATTCTGATCTACCGTCTCCTTGCTGCGGCCGATGCTGGCCAGAGCGACACTCTGCAGCTCCTCCTCCAGCGCTTCCATCTTCGCAACCTTGGTCTTGCTGTCTGCATGCAGTTGCTCCAGTGCAGCGTCATAGCGTAGACAGAGGGCCAGCTCGCTCTCCAGCAGCAGAAGCTCATACTTCTTGCCGTAGACGGACTCGAACAGGTAATGAATGAAATTGCGCACCGTCCGTTTGTCCAGCAGCGGCACCCGCTGGAACGGCTGGCGCTCCACGCTCTCCGCATAGAGCCGTTCCAGCTCCTCCTGACCGGAGAGCAGAGCAGAACGTAGTCCGCCCATATGCTGGCGCAAGGCCTGCAGGACGCTGCCTCCCTCACCTGTCTTCTCACTGGTCCATTCCGCCAGCTGGTAGAAGGTGACCGGGGAGGCTCCTGCTTCCCCGGCAGCCAGTACTCCGGCCCACTCCCGGGCCGGATCAATCCCGGCAGCCCTACGGGCAGACACCTCCGCAAAATTACTGCGGAAGTAAGCCTGCGCCCCTTCCCCGAACAGCAGCTCCTCAGCCTCGCGCAGCGAGAGCATCCGAAGCTGTGAATAGGACGGACGCCCGTGGCTCATCAGCCCGGTCATCTCGGCGAGAGCGGACTGCTCTGGCAGCAATTCCGCCGCGCGGTCCCGCAGGGTATCCGCTCCAAGGCCAAGCATCGCCTGCCGCTCCTTCAGACTCCGGGTATGGCCTGCACGCAGCCGCCCGGACAGATAATGCAGTGCATGGTACAGCACCGCCAGTGCAATCTGGCGGTTCGGCCGCCGCACCGCCGAGAAGCCGGCAGACGCATAGCCTTGTCTGCCTGTGCTGCCGCGGATGCCGCTTTTGAACGTCATATTATTGTAGCCGCCGTGCCCGGAGGCCTGATCGGCCGCAGGCCGGACCCGGTTCTTCAGCAGGCTGATGTGGGCGATAATCTCGTAATTATCGTCCATGCCATGGACGGACATGAGTCCGCGCTCGTTCTTGTCGGAGAGCAGATAGACCAGGTCGAACAGCGGAGAAGGGCCATGCGTCACCGGAATGGACAGCCCTTCCTCCGTCACCAGCAGCGGAGCGCTTAAGGCATAATCCGCCGCCTGCATCCCGTCCAGCTCACGCAGACAAGCCAGCCCGACCGAGCTGGAATAGCCGAAGTTATCCCCCTGCTCCCGTTCGTTAATCAGCGCATACAGATCCATCTGTACCGATTTGAATGACTGGCTGAGAATTGCGCGGGCCAGCAGCACGATCTCCGGCAACAGCACATTCTGCGGGTCATCGACCCGTGTAATGACAGACAGATGGATGACGTCAAAAGAAGAATACAGCCGCCCGTAATCCGCTATGCTGTTGCTTAACTGACGCAGCGTCCTGTTCATTCCGGCCAAATACTGGCTATCCTCATGAAATTCACGGTATAGCTCACGCCGGACCGTACGCGGATCACGCCCTGCCGTATCCGGCAGGGTCATGTGCATCACGCGTTCATGGACGCTGCTGTTTCCGCTGCCGATCCGCCCCTTGACCCCCTCCTTCTCCTGCGTACTGCCGCTGCCGTTATGCGAACCGGCATGCAGTGCCATCACGCCGCCTGTATTGTCCCATTTACGCTGGCAGCGTTCCAGCACCGGACCGATGGCCGGGGTCACCTTATCGCCCAGGAACAGGAACAGCGCAGGGTAATGGATACTGCTGCGCCCATCCCCCTTATTATGCTGTGCTTCCTCCTGGGCGGCGTATTGCTCGGCATATTGTAAGGCCTGATCTCTGATCATAGGCCTACTTCAGCTTTCTGCGGATGCTGCCAAGCTTGCCGGTCAGGCTCTTGTAGAAGCCGTACATTTCATCTCCGTTAGCATGCTCTACCCGCTCATATTCCAGAGCGTCACGTGCCTCCAGGAACGAGACATACATCCCTTCCAGCTTATACAGCAGCGGAGTTACATCTTCAGCTGCGGTCATTTCTCCGGCCCGGCGCGCTGCCTTGCGGAGCAGGAGACTGCGGCTTTTCTCATCCAGCTCACGGAAATGGCGGTAGACGGCATACTCCACATAGCTGCGTTCCTTCATCAGATTCGCGAACGGCTCCCAGGCATCCTCGTCCTCGTCACGGTCATAGACATAAAGCGCGCCTTTTTTGGTAATCGTATCGGTGTATAGCGCTTCGATGAACTGGTCCAGCCATTTGTCCTCATCCAGATGCTGATGCACCAGCGCTTCCAGTTCCGCAGATTTGGCCGCCAGCGCATCGTATTTCGCCAGCTCCTCACGGACACGGGCGATGAGCTGCGGGGAACGGATCAGGTTCTCCTGCGCCAGCTCCAGATTAATACTGCCGAAGATATCCTTCACGGCTTCACGTTCAATACCTCCGGTGCGGAGCGCTTTGAGCTCCTCAGCGGCCTTGCGCACTTCACCCAGATTCGGACGCGGCGCATCCAGCTGCAGATCATAAGCACCCAGCAGCTTGCCCAGATCCAGCGGCTTCGTGAAGATCACCGAGAAGCGGCTGCTCGTGTTCTCGTCCACACCCTTTTCTATAATTACACCCGACTCCAGCGCCCGGCCGAAATCTGCCCGCACCCTGGCATTGTACTCACGGACCCGCGGATTCGCATACGTATCGCCCCAGGACTTCTCCGGGATCGGCGAAGGCAGATAGGTCCAGTTGTCCTTATCGGTCATCACCAGATGGCGGCCGATGCCTTCCTTGTCGAGAATGGTCCGCTCGTAGTTCTCCTCGTACACCCGCAGCGGTGTATATACGAACAGCGGCACCCCGTTGCGTGTATTCAGCCAGAAAATCCGGTTTTTGACCTCGCTCTCCTTGATCGTAAACTGCGATTTGCCGAGTGCATTATTCTGATAATTCCGTACACCCTTCAGAATCCCCGGCGCCTTCACCGGCACAGAGACGAAGCCCCAGGACGGGAAGTGCAGGCTGCCGGAGCTGTTGCTGAGGTGGAAAATCGGCACCGCATCCTCATCCAGACGTCCGGCAATAATCCGCTCCACGAACTTATCCAGCGGCTCCTCGCGCCCGTATTTCATCACCAGGAAATCCTCCATCGAGCGGGTAATGAGGTCCCCGAACTTGTCGCTGAGGAACTCGGATATGGAGCGGACAATATCAATCTCCTGCTCCCTTACCCAGCGCCCGGAATGCTTCAGCATCTCGCGTGTGAAGTCACGGATCAGATCATCGCCGTCCTTCTGGTCCATGATTTTGGAGATGGTCGCAGAGATATCCGGCACGTTAACGATATTCCAATAGTAGGTTTTGTTGCCCTTGTGGTCGGCCTGCTCTTCGCCGTTAATCAGAATGTCGCCATTCTTCTCGAAGATCGAGCTGAGCGCGGTCAGAATCTCGGTGAACACCCCGTAGATCCGGCTGTTCTCTTCATTCAGCAGCTCATACAGATCCTCATAGAACTGGATCATCTGCTCGGTGCGCTCCACATCGGCATGCAGCCAGTATTCATTGATTTTGGCTTCAATATAGGCGTTCTTCTTCTTCTCCTTGGACACAAAAGCGCTCCGCGCATCGCCCAGCTTATCCTCTGCACTCTCCTGTGCGGTCTCAATATCACGCGGCAGGCGCAAGAGACTCTCGCGCAGCGCTTCAATATAAGACTGGATCAGCTTCAGGATGCAGAAGCCCTTCTCGGTGTACAGCAGCCGCGACACATAGAACGGCCCCTGCTCAGGATGCAAGAAGATGCGCTCCAGCTCTTCGCCGAACTGTCCGGCAATCTCACCCGGAAGCTGCTTCTTGGATTTGATATATTCCTCACGCGCACGGGCCAGGAAGTTCTGCTCCAGCTCCGTATCCATGCTGACGACCTGATTCTTGACGACATTGGCATGGCTGAGGCGCTCGCTGTTCTGATAACCCGGCAGCGGCTCCGGCACACGGGACTCGAACGTCTT
Source organism: Paenibacillus sp. FSL R7-0333 (assembly GCF_038000365.1). Taxonomy (NCBI): domain Bacteria; kingdom Bacillati; phylum Bacillota; class Bacilli; order Caryophanales; family Paenibacillaceae; genus Paenibacillus; species Paenibacillus sp. FSL R7-0333. Next base: position 742,571 of record NZ_JBBOBZ010000001.1, on the reverse strand, counting down.
GATCATCGTATCAAGATCAATGCCGAGCTTGCGCGCCATCTTCTCCACATCCTCCTGATTCGGGGCGTGATGGAACATCTTGTCCATTTTGTCGAAGAGACGGTAAGCCAGGTAAGTTGTCATTTCCTCAATCGGCAGCACGGCCGAGGATGCCCCGATAATGTTGTATTCATAGTTGGCAGGATAGGTCTTGTTCATCTGGGCAATGTTCGTGCGGATGTTGCTGATATAGTCATGGATGGCGAATTCCTCGCCGGAGGCCTTCTCTTCACTGGCCATGAAGTTGGTGATATTCTCAGCCGTCACGTTCATGCAGTAATCGTAGGCGTTCTCCAACAGCTTGCCTTCCGTATTCGTTGCGGAGATGAGATGACAGAGATTGAACGGCGGCAGCGGCGAGTTGACGCTAAGAATATTGCCGTACTTCTGGCGGAAGCGTTCGCCTCGGCTGTCCACGTTCATCCAGTAGTCCAGCTCTTTGAGCGCGGCATACCCGTTCTTGCGGATATATTCGCGGGTATGCTCGCTGAGGCTCTTGTTGGACAGATTGACGTCCGGTGTAAACAGATAGCCCAGCGTATTGACACGGTCTATCCCGGCTGCGCCGTAGTCACGCTCAATAATGCCGCGCACGATGTAGGCAATATCTAGGAACGCCCCGCTGCCGGTTCCGCCGGACAGACCGGTAAGCAGGAAGACCATGAGCTTCTTGCTGGTGCCGACAGACAGCGTCTTGATCTTCTTGTCGATGGCGGCAACCACCTGGTTGATTTTCGTGAACAGCAGCAAGCGTCCGGCCTGACGCACCCCGGCGGCTCCGTTCATCCCGTCTGTGATGCTCAGCTCCGGCGACAGCCAGTCTGTAATGTAAGAATCCAGGATGCTGCGGTTCTGCAGCAGTCCGCCGATCTCGGCATTGGCCAGCAGCACGAATTCATTCTGCGGGTCGAGGCCGATGCCCTTGTATTTTTTGCCGCGGTCCTGTTCATTGGTCTCGAACGCCAGGAACTCCACGTTGTCGGGCTTATCCCGCTTCTTCTTGGACAACGGATCTTCAGGCAGCTTGAAGCGGCGGTTAATCTGGTATTTGAGCCGCAGCAGGGCATCGATGCCCGTGCCGCCAAGCCCGATAATGAGGATCGGGTTGTCAATGGTATCCACTCTGATCTTGTCGCTGACGATCCCTCCGCCAAGCGATACATCCAGCTGTTGAATATGTTCTCTTACTACCGGTTTCATAGGTTCTCCCCCAAAAGTTGTGATAGCCTACGCATCCCGAATCACTTCGCATGATTGCTTCGGGAGCATACACTTAGCCTGCTTATCAGATCAGATATTCCAGAGAAATCGTCTTGTCTACCGTCTGCAGAGAGACCGTTACCCGGTCCCCGCTCTTCATCTCCAGGCCCCGCGACGTATCGGCGGCACGGCCTGAGCGTTCTACAGTAATGCCCTCGCCGCTGCGCAGCAGCAGGCGGTCATTCGTTCCCGGCGTGAAGACCAGCTTCTCGCTCTCCTTCAGCTCCGGGGCCAGCTGCAGCAGCTGGTGAAGTGTGAATTTGCCGCGGAAGCCGGAGAGCTTCTTGTACTGCGGATAGGTTTTCTCTCCTGTGTTGTTGTCCAGCACCTCTACCACCATCTGTCCGACGAACCCCCGGTTCGCCTTACTGCGCAGCAGCCAGAATGCGGCTGCAGCAGCCAGCAGCAGTACAATGCCGCCGATGATATAGTACAGCGTGTTCGAGGTCTTCTCCTCGGCAGGCTCTTCGCCCGCAGGAGTGCCTGCTGACGACGGGGTGGTCGCCACGGTTCCGGTCTTGGCATTGATGGTCAGCACATCGCTCTCCCGATAGAAGCTGCTCTCTTCGGCCCGGACCTTCAGCTCATATTCATGATTATCCTTAATTTCAAAAGCACCCTTGAACTCTGCACCCGAGTTATCCAACGGAATCTCCTGTACCTGGCCGGTGTCCTTATCTGTAGCCAGCAGCACAGCCTTCATATCCTGGTACAGGCTGCTCTCCGTTACCTCTGTCCCGTTGCTGAACAGATGCGAGGAGATATCCACCGTGTCGCCTTTGCCGTAAGACTTGGAGGGCAGGGCATCCAGCTTCAGCTCCAGATCGTAGTTGAATACCAGATTGATGTCGATCTTATCCTTCGGCACTCCCTTGACCCGGAGCTTCCAGTCTCCCTCCTCCGGCGACAGCAGCTTGATCAGCGTATAGCTGGAAGACTTGGATAACAGCACTTTATCGGAGGGAATCGCTACTTCCTTCCCCGCAGGGTTACTGAGCTTCGCGGTCACCGGCTTCGAGGACATGATGGAAATATTCGCTTCGAGCACGCTGCCGTTAGGCACATTTACCGTAACTTCCTGATAATCGCCGTTTGCCGTAATAGACGGCACCGGCACGACCTTCAGCTTCAAGTGGCTGGCAAAAATCTCGCTGAGAATCTGCGGCAGATCATCCGCGGAATTCGTGGTGAACGCCTTGCCGCCTGTCTCGGTGGACAGTCCGGCCAGAATATTCTTGTTCAGCTTGCCGTCCGCATTCAGTCCTATGGTATATACGGGATACCCCTTCTGCTTGGCAGCCTCTACTGCCGCCTTCAGCTCCTTGTCGGAATCGGACTGCTTGCGGCCGCTGGCTTCGTTGAGGTCATTGTTGCCGTCCGCCAGCATGACGATCATCGGCTCATGGCCGGGATCGCTGCCGTTCTCCAGCACCTTCACCGCTTCTTCCATCCCGACTGCCAGGTCCGTGTAGGGTCCGCGGCTAAGCCCGTCGATGAAATTCTTCAGATCCTCCTTGTCGCCGGCGGATTTGATGCCGAGCAGCGCCTTCTCGCGCTGCACCTTATCGGTGTAGGCCACAATGCCTACCTTATCGCCTTGGGTGGACAGCATATCTATGAACATCTTCATCGCTTCATTGGCTATCTTGTTCTTGTCGCTCTTGTTCATCGAGTTGCTGACGTCGATCAGCAGCACAGCGTCAATATGTGACGGTGCGGCTGAAGCCGCGCTGGCTCTCGAAGCAGCATATGGGGATACAGTGATACATAGAATCATGAGCAATACAGGCAATATGCGCTGTAGTCTATTCTTGGCCTTGCTGAAATTACGTTCGTTACGAAGCATAAATAGGGCTCCTCTTGTGTGAAATTAGGCGGATATGGCAGATCCGTAACGCATAGCTAAATTCTGTCAATAGCATGCCATTATGATATAATTAAACCTTGTAAACTTCAACATAGTGACCGCTGGACCGGCACTTCCGCGAGTAACAATCGCCATCCTGAGCCGGATAGACTATTCTAAGTATACGCCGTAATCCTGAATATTTGATTAAAAGACCGTAACCAGAGCAGAAAGGAAGAGTTCCATGATTACATACGCCATACTCGGGATAACGTTTCTCTATGCTGTGATTCAAATCATTCTATATGCTTCCCGCCAGCGGAAGCCGCTCACCCGTGAGGATATCGACGAGCGCCTGCTGGCTGCATTGAACGGAGGGGATACGGCCCGTGAGTAAAAAGAAACCCGTCATCTTCCGTCCCTTCAAGGCCCCCCGTTACGCCTTCGAGAAGCTGCGCATCTGCCGCCGCTGTCACCGTTACACCGCGCTGGGCGAGGAACGCTGCACCCGCTGCGGCCGCGCCTCGCTGACTCCGGTGGAGAAGTATGCAGTGTCCCAGGCCGGGCGCAAGGTCCAGACCCGGCTGCTCGTTATCCTCCTGCTGACCCTGGCCGGAATCTATTTCGGACAGAATCTGCAGCAGATGGTGCTGTGCGGCGCAGGCGGCATCGTATTAGCCGGACTGGTCTACTATACGCAGCGGAAAGTCCGGCAGAACGAAAATTTGTATGCGCTGAACAAACTGCTTGGCCGTAATATCTATAGCATCAAGGAGGATCTGGAGCTGAACCGCCAGGAAGCCGTAACGGTGCTGCGCGAGAATGATGTGCTCGCTTATGAGAAGCTGCGCGAGATCTCCGTGCTGCTGCGCGGAGACCGGATCTCCCGCCAGCGCGTCGCCCTGCTGCACGGCTTCCAGCTCCGCAAGGACATGACGCTGGAGCTGGAGCAGCTGCTGCTGAAGGACTTCGAGCCGCTGCTGGCTGAATATATCGGCGAGATCGCCAGGGTCCGTCCCGAGCTGATCAAAGACCGCACCCTGCGCTATGTCAAGAATTACGAGGTGCAGATTCTCGAAATGGATAAGGGGCTGGACATTATGACCGCCGTTGCCAGTGCTGCGGTGCGCATGAAGCGATACGCGCTGCTCTACTCCGGCATGATCGGCCGCTATGTGCAGGAGCTGCCCAAGGACCGGTTCCTGCGCTTATCCAGACTGATTGCCGCGAATCCTTATGAGCCGTGGAACGGCCTGGATGTCAAGGTGGAGGAGATCCGCGAGCTTAAGTATCGCTGGGACCCTGAAGTATAAGGTTAGAAGCTGCCTGCCGCTCTAATCCTTATCTATCCATAAAGGGGCTATATTATATGACGATCATACGGGCTATAACCCTGCGGAATATTATGATTATTCTGTGTATTTTGATGCTGCTCCCGCTGGGACAGAAGGCGCTAGGGATTAAGAATAAGCTTCAGGATGTACAAGAAGCTGGAGAATTGTACGCTGCCGGGGAGCTTATTGCTGCCGAGAACCGGTACCGCCAAGCAGCGGCCAATCACGCGATTTCTTATAAAGAAGAAGAAATCAATGAAAGACTGGCAGAGCTGGCTCCCATCACCAGTATCCGCAGCAGTCTAAGCAGACTGTCCTTAACGCTTGCGGACCAGCTGACTGTGAAGGATTTCGCAGGGATGATGGAGAGCTACGCCGCTCTGCTCAGTCTGAAGAGCAAATATATGACGCCGGGCAGTCCCTATGAAGCCTATTATCGCCAGCTCTCGGCAGATTCAGGTCTCTCAGACAAGATGACAGCCGGGTTCCGGCAGTTCAAGGAGGAGTATCTGGCCGGACTCGCCGCAGGTTCTAAGGGGGCAGATTCGGGGACGGACAGCGGCAGTACGGACAATCTAAAATGGAGCCTGCTTCAGATTCCGGCAGACTATTACGGGGGAACCGCCGCCAAGGATAAGCTGCTGGCTGCGAGCTTCAAGGCCCATGATACCGCGAGGCTCAAGGCTCTGGCCGCAGCCGGAAGCTTCGGGCCTATGCTGGAGAGCGCCCTCTCTATGGAAGAAGCTTATAAGAATCATAGCTATACCGCACCCTGGCTTAGCAAGCAGGTTCAGGAGAGCGCTTCGCTCATTCTGAACAAGGATCTGGACGGTGACCTCACCGCAGCCTTCGCCGGACATGCCGCCCGTTACCGCAGCTATGCCGCATCAGCCGGCATTACCAGCTCCAAGGTGCTGAAGCTGATCGACAACAGCATCGCCCGGCTGCTACGCGAGGGCGCGCGCCATGTGCGCGGCGGCCGGTATGCGGATGCCATCAGGCTCTATGCAGAGCTGGCTCCGGTGCAGGATACCTCCAAGGAGACCGCTGCCGCAACGCTTGCCTGGAATATGGCCGAGCCGCTCCGGCTGCTGCCGGGCGGCGAAGTGCCGGGCAGCTACTCCCTTACAGCCTCCGTCACCGACAAGTACGGGGCCAAGGTGGCTGTAGCCGGAGTAGACGCTGGCGGCAAGCTGGTCTACGCCGAGATGAGCGGGGACGGCACGGTCTCCACCCGGAACGGGGAGGTGATCCCGGGTTCGGGGATGCTGAGCGCTCTTTCTTTTGACGAAGCGTTGTCTGCTTACTCCGAAGTACCCGTAGTTGTAGCTAACAGCGGCGAGACTGACGGACGCAGCATCTTCACAGGCTATACCATCCGGCCGGAGGGAATCTCCCTGCTGTTCAGCTTCACAGGCAGCAGCTATGAGCTGATGGCGGAGGATGGCTCCATCCGCGTAATGAACACGGATCTGGCCGATGGTGCTGCCGGCAGAACCGCTATTTTCCGCCAAGTGAACGGGGCATATGAATTCTCGGAACTCTATCAGGAGTCCGCCGCCACCTATACTCCAATTGATGCGGCACAGCTTGAGCTTCATCTCAATGAGAAGGTGATGTTCTCCTGCGAGATTATCATCGACTCCGCCGGAAGAACCGTTGCACGCGCAAATGGGCGTGATCTGCTCCTCCAGGGCGAGGTGCCGCTGTTTACCGGCCCCGCCGCAGTCAGCGGCCAGTTCGGGAATGAATTCGGAGAGGTGGAGACGGAGCTTGGGGTACAGTCTGTGCCTGTGTTTATGGTCGATTCGGCGCAGAGCTTAAGCCTGATGGCACCTTGATGGCGGCCCGGCTGAATGCTTGGTGGACTGTGAGGACGCTATTTGGTCAAAAAGACAAATTTTCTGCCCGTCGCGGACTGGGAGGCCGTTAAAAGGCGCGTTGACACTGAAAATGAGTCGATACAGGTTAGTTAAGGTCCTCTGAGTCCGGATAGGTTACTGGAATGGCGTAAACGGACCAAATAAAGGCCCTCCAGTCCGCATGGACCGAAAATCCCAAAACGGAACACAAAAACGCAAGAGTCACACGGGATGTATGCCGCCCTGACTCTTGCGTTTTCTTTTGACGCGTGGAGATGTGTGGTTATCGTTCACGAACGGCGGCCCTTAGCGGCCATCAGACGTCCCTTCTTACGGCTGAACAGCCGGAGATACCGCTTCCGGGTAGACAGCACCTCCGCCGATGCGCTCAGCGTCTCCTTCACCTCACCAAGCACCTCCTGAGTGTCCTTGACCGACTGCTTCATCCGCCCAAGCTCCGACTTCACTCCGTCACTCCGCAGCTTCGCCGCCTCCACCGTCTCCTGCATATTCGCTTTGAACTCATCCACCGGCGCCTTCAGTCCATCAACAGATTGCTTCACTCCATCCAGGGACTGCTTCAGCCCATCCATGCTGTTCTTGAATTCCTTCAGCGGGTTGCCCATGATCGACTCCTCCTAAGCTCTCTTTCTCTATATTACCCAGAATGAAGGGGGCGGGGGTCAGCTCACCTGAAACTTAACTCTATTACGGTATGTGCAGATGCTCCGCGCTTTTGCGCTTGCTGCTGTGCCTGAAGGAATACAGCGGCCAGACGGAAGACAGACCCACTGCCGCAGCACAGGCTACGAACACCGCCACATAGCTTCCGTTCGGCCCGTTCCCCCCACTGATCATCAGACCACCGGCCGCCGTTCCGAACATCATGCCGATGTTGCGGGATAACGCCAGTATACTGCTGACCCGGCCAAGCTGCGATTTTGCCGCCAAACCCATAACGATGCTTGTGTTAGGCGAAGTAATCATTCCCATAGCACAGCCTAGCAGTACGACCGGCAGCACCATCGCACCTGCTCTCAGAGCAGGAGAGCCAATGCCCAGCGCCAGCAGCGTGACACTCATCAGCAGCAGGCCGGCGGCCAGAATGCCGAGCGGTCCTTTGCGGTCTGCGATACTCCCGCTGACAGGGGCAGTTACCACCAGCGCCAGCGGATAGCCGATCATGATCAGCCCCACCCACGCAGGCTCAGCTCCGGATAGGCGCAGCAACGAAGGCAACGCCAGCTGTGCGGCAAAAGCGGCCATATACGTGATAACCGTAATCACGATCCCCGCGGCAAAGCCCCGGTCCGTGAACAGGCTGAAGCCGTTCTCCGCAGGCGGGGAGTTGCGCTGAGCGAAACGGGCATATCCCGTATAACCCGCTGCCAGCCCTACCGAGACCGCGAGCAACAGCAGTACGGGTACAGACAGGAATGAGGAGCGGCTGCCGAGATCGAAGGCCACCATCAGCGAAGTAAGACAGACAGCCATCCAGGCTGCTCCGGCCAGATTCATCCGGCCTCCGGCGGTCTCTGTATCCCGGGGAATCAGCCTATGCGCGAGCACACCCACGGCTCCCGCAACAACGGCCAGCAGCCAGAAGCTGCTCTCCCAGGCAAACCACTGGATCAGGAAGCCGCCTAAGGCCGGACCTGCCATCGAACCCGCAGCCACGAAGGTGCTCATCAGCCCCAGCGCCTGGCCCCGCTGCTCCGCCGGGAAGAGCGAGACGATCAAGGCCATGTTGGTTGCCTGATACATGGAAGCCCCGGCCCCCTGCAAGACTCTGAAGCCCAGCAGCATCGCTTCATTCTGGGCGAGCGCACAGCCCAGCGCTCCTGCTGCGAAGGCGAGCAGACCCAGATTATGCACCTTGCGGCGGCCGAACCTGTCTCCCAGCCGTCCCATTACAGGCAACAGCACTGAAATGACCAGCAGATAGATGCTGACCACCCACTGCGCAGAGGCCACGGGAATCTGCAGATCAGCGGAAATATCAACCAGCGATATATTGAACATCCCGGCGGACAGATTGGACAGGAACGCCCCGAGACAGATGACCACCTTAACCGCCGTGAGGTTTAAGGCCCTTTCCGGTGACGGCATCGTGAGGCTCACGACAGCTGCTGCAGCACAGGCTGGTTCCAGATCTTCCAGCCCGCTTCAATCTCTGCGGCTGAAGCAACCACGCCGAAGTATCCCTTCATATTTTCCAGCGTCATGTCATGCGCCGCCCGGGAATAAGAGGCACAGGCGTCCTGAACCATCACAATCTGATAATCCAGCATGAACCCGTCCCTTGCGGTCGACTCCACGCAGACATTGGTGCTCACTCCAGTCATAATCAGGGTTTCGATCCGCAGCGAACGCAGCACCGAATCAAGCCGGGTGTTAATAAAAGCGCTGTACCGGTGCTTATTGACAATAATCTCCTCCGGAAGCGGGGATACCTCGTAGAATTCAGCCCCCCAGCTCCCCCGGCGGCAGACACTCAGCGAGCCCCGTCCGGAGCGGGAGGTCCAGACCGGAGAGTCCGTCGCTTTTTCATGAAAGGTCTGGATGTAAATGATCGGCACTCCCTGCGTTCTCGCTGCCGTAATCAACCCGTGGAGCTGCGGCATCATCTCACCGACGGCTGACACATTGTTCCCGCCAGCGGCCAGCGCGCCTTCCTCATGACAATAATCATTCTGAACATCTACTATAATAAGCGCCGTTTTATCAGGGATAATCAGATCGGCAGTTAACTCCATTTTGGTCACCTCTTTCATTTTTGAAGACCTGCGGGTCTCAGCTTACTTCGCTGCTGTTTTATTCACAAATTGCATATCGACCAGGTCATCATAGGTATACTCGCCTTTGTAGATTCCGGTCTTGATCATCACATCCATATCCTTATCCAGTGCCTCCTGCGAGATCACTCCATCCGGGCTCCAGAGCCGGTCCTGATACGCCCGGTCAAGCGCAGCCTGAGCAGCAACCTCCGAGAGTGTAGGGAATTCCGCCTTCAGGACACGCATCGCCAGCTCTTTATCCTCCTGGATCACCTTCAGCGCCTTGACGACAGCATTCACCGCCTTCTGTACCGTTTCCGGGTCCTTCTCCAGGGTAGACTTCTTCACGCTCAGCACCGAGTAAGCATAGTCACCCAGATCATGGAACTTGTAAAAAGGTTCATCCCACACTCCCTTGCTCATCCCGTCACTGATCTGCGGCTCCGCGCCGTTCGCAATATCCGCAGCCCCCTGCTGAACCATCGCCACCACCGTGGAGCCGTCCGCCGGCTCCAGCAGCCGCACATCCTTCTGCGGATCAAGCCCAAGCTCCAGCAGCAGATACTGGGTCAGCAGGTTCGGCGTTCCGCCATGCCGTCCGGCATTCAGTTTCTTGCCCTTCAGGAAGGCTGCCAATTCCTCATCTGAGCTGCCTGCCGGGGCGGTCCCTTTTTTGGCCATCAGATAGACATTCGCCCGGTTCACCACATTGCTGACCGAGACGATCGGGTCTGAGTTGCCGATATTCGCCAACGCATTGGACTCCGGCCCGCCGATGACCGCCCAGGCATCCCCGCTGACCACCGAGGTGACATGCGTGCCGCCCGCAGCCTGAAGCATCTCCACCTCAAGACCCTCCTCGGCAAAATACCCCTCACGCTGCGCCACATACAGCGGCAAATAACCTGTATAATGCAGCGGCTCAGCAATAACCAGCTTCTTCAGCTTCCCCGCACCGTTCCCGGCAGCGGCTGCTTCCACTTCAGCATTGCCTTTGCCACCGCAGCCGGACAGCAGAATTACAGAGGCCAGCAGGACGGTCGACAGCTTCATTGTAGTAACATTCTTCATTGGCTTCTCTCCTCTATCTTGTTGAAATGATTGCCCGCTTCTTAAGCCTTTTTCATCCCATATCCCTTAGACAACCACTTCTCCAGCAGCACCACTCCCGCATACATGACCATCGACAGCGCAGACAGAACGACAACGCCTACCCAGACCAGATTAATATCGAGAATAGTACCGGCGTAGATGACCATGCGGCCTATACCATGGCTTGAAGCGATGAATTCCCCGACAATGGCACCGGCCAGCGAGAGGGCAATATTAATCCGCAGGCTGCTGATCATCCAGGGCATTGCCCAGGGAATGACCACCTTGGTGAACACCTGATGCCGCTTCGCCCCGAGCGAATACATCAGCTTTTCCATATCCTTGTCCACACTCTGCACACCGCTATGCGCCGACAAGGCCGCCACAACCACAGTCATGGCAAAAGCTAGCGCCACCTTCGAGAAGAAGCCAATGCCCAGCAGAATCACCAGCACCGGGGCAAGCGCCAGCTTCGGCATGGCGTTGAGCAGGATCAGGAACGGTTCACTGATGCCCGCAAATTTGCGTGACCACCAGAAGGACAGGCCGAGCAACGAGCCAATCAGCGTTCCGCCGATGAAGCCGAGAATCGTCGAGCCTGAGGTATAAGCGATATCCTCCAGCAGCGTCCCCTCTGTCATCTGAGTCCAGGTTGTGCTAATAATCCGCAGCGGGCTGCTCCAATAATACGAGTCCATCCAGCCAATCCGTGTAAACAGCTCCCAGCAGAGCACGATCAGCAGCGCCACAGACAGCCGTCCAATCCCGATGATCCGCCGCGTCCGCCGTCTGGCGGCTTCTTCATCAATGATGACGGGCACTTTCTGCATTTTGTCCGGCTTGACTGAATAGACCGGGGCAGCTTCCAGCTTGTGAATGACATAGCCTTTCTTTTGTACACTCTCCATGGTTGTCCTCTCCTTCAACAGTTTATGAATTCTAAGAGATACGGGTGGCTGGCTCCTGGTCCCCGCTTGACAGCAGATTCAGCAAATGGGCTTTCAGCTCCATGAATGAAGCAGATACCGTATCCTCCTGGTGTCTCGGACGCGGCATATCTACAGAAATCTTGGAGATGATCCGTCCCGGCCGCCCGGAGAAGACATAGATGTCGTCAGACAGATAGATGGCTTCATCAATATCATGGGTGACGAATAACACTGTCTTGCGGAAATCTTCCCAGAGCTCCAGCAGCCAGTTCTGCATGGTCAGCCGGGTCTGGGCATCCAGTGCGCCAAAGGGCTCGTCCAGCAAAATAATATCGCGCTCATACAGCAGTGTACGGAGCAGCGCTGCCCGCTGGCGCATCCCGCCGGACAGCTCTGCCGGGTAATGTCCGTCGAAGCCCTTCAGTCCATAGCGGTCCATCAAGGGCTTGGCCCGGGCTACCGCTTCCTTGCGCGGCACCCCGCGGATCTCCATGCCTAGAATAATGTTGTCCAGTATCGTCCTCCAGGGCAGCAGCATATCCTTTTGCAACATATACCCGACATATCCGGTCTTCCCTACGATATCCTCTCCGTCTGCAAGCACACGGCCGGTGGAGGGCGGAATCAGGCCCGCGATAATATTGAACAGCGTGGACTTGCCGCAGCCGCTGGGGCCGATAATGCTGACAAATCTGCCTTGTTCTATGGAGAGATTCGTCTCCTGCATGGCCATAATCTCCTGTCCGTCACGGCGGAACCACTTGCTGACACCGGCAATCTCAATTTTGGTTTTCATAGAATCAGCCCCTTAAGAAAGTAATAGAATAATGACCATAAACAAAAAGCCGCCAGTTCTGGACACAGCCCCGCAGGGAAATGTCCGAAAACTGACGGCAGGCCGGCTCTCCGAAAGATCAGAGTTCCAGCGTAGCGTTCAGATAATGCTCAAGGTCCTTCTCCAAAATTATGATCGTACCGGAATACTCGGTCTCCACATCATAATCTTTAAGAACGGCCTTAATATTGACTTGAAATTCATCCAGAAATGCCTGCTTGATCTCGGCTTTGAATACTTCATGCAGTACCAGGTTCATCTGACGGCTTGCCGTGGGATCATGGGTATCCAGCACCTTAAGTACGGGCACCCGGCTATTAATGGATAAAATAATAATCTTGTTGCCCACGAAGTCGACCTTCTGCTGCTTAACGCCGGCGTTGAACAGCTTCTTGTTGATTTCGTTGTAAATCCGTAGAATATCCTGTTTCCATTGTCCGGCGGAAGCGATCATTAGCGATCACACCTTTGCTGCAATAGATTATGTTATGAAATGTGACTTATAAGCAACTATATCGCCTGTGTTCCCACCGCTTATACATCATTATAGATAAATATAAAGACTTGTCAATAAAAATACGGAAGATAATATAACATAATTAAAAGAAAAATATATATCATGATAGAATATATAACATTCAAGTCGCCGGGTTCACGCGAATCTCCTCTAGCAGCTCCATGACTGCCGATTCTTCAACCGGAACAGAATAAGAACCGTCGGCAAAACGCTTCATCCTCCCGATGCCGTCCTGGAAGACGAAGCGGATGCGGCCATTGCGTACTTTTTTGTCTGTATACATCTTGTCCACTAGTGCCCGGTTTGAAATGTACTCTGGAAGCTCTGTTGGCAGGCCTGCCTTCTTCAGCAAAGCCACCACACGGTTAGCCTGCTCTTCCGTCATATAACCAAATTCCACACCCAGCTTCGCCTGGATGACCAGCCCCACTGCAATGGCCTCGCCATGCAGCAGCCGGTAACCGCTGAGCGCCTCAAGCGCCCGGCCTGCCGTATGCCCCAGATTCAGAATCTGCCGCAGATTACTTTCATGCTCGTCCTGCTCTACCACTTCATATTTGATCCGGCAATTCGTCAGCGCAAGTTGCTCGCATACCCCGGCATCCAGGATCAGCTCCCCTTCTTCCGTAATAATCCTGTCCATGTTCGCTTCCAGATAGCTGAAGAACTCCTCATCACTCATACAAGCGTGCTTGATGGTCTCGGCCAGACCGCTTCTGAATTCACGGGACGGAAGTGTGCGCCAAGCGGCCAAATCTATGTATACTTTACGGGGCTGGTGAAAGACGCCGATCAGGTTGGTGGCGACAGGGGTGTTCACGCCTGTTTTGCCGCCAACGGAGGCATCTGCTGCTGCCAGCAAGGTGGTAGCATAATTCAGAGAAGGCACTCCCCGGCCAAAGGTCCCTGCCAGAAACCCTGCCAGATCAGTCACCGCTCCGCCCCCTACCGCAATGATGCAGCAATCCCTGCCGTAGGCCTGGCTTAGCATTTGGTCCTCCAGCAATGCCTTCGTCTCCCGGGTCTTCGAGCACTCGCCCGCCGGAAAGGAGAACAGATCCGCCTGGAATCCCTCGCGCCGCAGCAGCTCCAATAAAGGACGGCCATATAACGGCTCCACCGTAGAGTCTGTAATAATAGCATATTTGCTGACTCCCGTAATCAGCCCCTGCTTCAAATCTCGGACTACTGAGGCAAACAGATGCTCACCGATTTCAATAGAGTACGAGTGATCGACTACTTTTTGGAGTGTGACTTCAAAGCTCTTGGACATGGGTTGAGCCCCTTTCATCAATAGACTGTAGCTTGCAGGAGAATGCAACTTTAAGATTTCATTTACGGATCATCGTCCGGTAGACGAACTTCGGCAGCGCAGATTGTCTGCGCCAGCGTGACTTCTGGCCTTTGGCGACGGGGGAGAACAACAGTCTGTGCGCCCACTCCAGATTCATTTTTTTCCAGATGGCCGGTGCCGGTCTTACTTTCCCGGAGATCACATCCAGACTTCCGCCCACGCCAAAAACAAGCTTGATTCCCTGCAATTCGTCCTTGTGCTTATACAGCCATTTATCCGAGTAAGGCGCTCCCATGGCAAGAATGAGCACATCCGGCTTGGACTGCTGAATACTGGCGATGATCCCTGACTCTTCGTCTGGCGCAAAGAACCCGTGATGCCTCCCGGCAATCTTCACCTGCGGATAGCGCAGATTAATTTGCTCCACCGCCAGTCTGCTAGTAGGCTCATCTGTTCCCAGAAAATAAAAACTCCAGCCCCGCTCATTTCCTTTCGCAAGTAAACTCAGCAGCAGGTCGTAGCCGGTCACCCGCTCCGTGATAGGATTTCCTTGTCTTCGCGCAGCCATCACAATGCCGATCCCGTCAGGGACAATCAGGTCTGCCGAATGGATAATCTTCCGCAGCTGTTCGTCCGTCTGACTCGCCAAAGTAATCTCCGGATTCGCCGTAATGAGATGAAACAGCCCTACCTGCCCGTCCATGATCTGCTCGTCCAGCAGCGAAGTTGTCTGTTCCAGCGTCAGTTTGGAGAAGGGGACTCCCAGAATACACACCTTGTCCTTCATCATCTCACCTCTCCCATTTGTCTAATACCATTCAATCCTCGAAGTACTTCCACCACTCCACCAGCCAAGGCTCATCTACGCCGCGCAGGCGGAATTCCTCCAGCAGCACCCGGCGGACCCGCTTCTCCATCTTCACAAAGCAGTTATTCTCCTTGTACATTGTCGCGTAGGACAGATCCTCTGATAGGTATTGCTGGAAGTCCTTCACTCACAGAATCTCCGTTCCCTCCTACCAACCGCACAGAACATATTTCCGGAATATTATAACATAATTTAGGAGGGTTACTGTCTGTATTGTCTCATAGTGTACATTGGGTTTACCGCTGATGAGAGGAAGGGAGGCTGTTATAGAATGTCGAACGAAACGATTTATAGCCATGAGGACACGCTGAGGATGCTGGACGCTCTTTTCCGGGACGAGGGGGCATGGTGGGATGGATTCTATGCGGATAAGGAGAAGGCCATTCCTTTTTTCCGGGATTGTCCGGATGCCAGACGGAGCAGAGTGAGAATCTGTCGGTGAAGCTTTTCTGTGGACGGCCCTGTTCCGAAAAAGATAACTAACGCCTCATTCCCGCAGCAGTCATACGTATGCTGTAGGCGCTGAAACAGTAGTAACTGTATTTTGTACAATGGAATGCTGTAAAAAGGGCATCGAAATAGATTCTATTGCATTCGGTACATTTGAATTTTGAATAAAAGCCATTTTTCGCTCAATACGCAACATTCCACTGTACGAAATACAATAGAATCTCATTTCATGGTCAAATATGAGTTTTCTATTGCAGGAAATACAATCAGTTGCTTTCAATTCAAGTCCAGGGGCCGGCGACAGGTGCAGAATTGCCTACTATCATCCATTGTGGCCCCCATTAAGGTACAAGCGGTTAACTTAATTGCATTCTGTACAACTAAATCGTCTGATGTGCCGTAGGATAGCCGTTTAGCTGTAGTTCGTACAACTAAAATCCCTCTATATCTGGGTTCTCGCCCACTCAGGCAAATTTAGTTGTACAGACTACAGTTAGGAGAGGAATGTTTGCCATTTCACGGTTTTTAATTGTACAGAATACACTTATCTCTGAATGTCTCCTTCAAACACAGACCCACACATTACAGCGTTAGCGCAATGAACCAACTTCTATAGTTCACATGCGAAACTCCGCATCATCCTGCACGTGGCAGGTGGGGCGCCCTGTAACCCATGCGCCCCGCCTGCCACGTGCAGCTTAACTACCTCCGTCTATCGCACCCGCTCCGTAAACAGCCGCCCCGCGTAATCGCTGATCAGCCCGCGCAACGCCAGCTTGCCGCTCCAATCGGCCGGAATGCCGCTCAGGCCATAGTAGGCTCCGGCGATCTGGCCGTAGATGGCACCAGTGGTGTCGGCGTCATTGCCGAGATTCACAGCAAGCAGCGCGCCCTCTGCGAAGCTGTCCGACTTATGGAATGCCCATAGCGCCGCTTCCAGCGACTCTACGACATAGCCCGAGCCTTGAATCTGCGGCGGCTCCTTCAGCTTGTAGGAGCCTTGCTTGATATTCAGCATATGCGGCGTCAGCGTATCTTCATCCAGCCATTCGCGGAAGGCATCCGGCGCCAGCATCTCCTGCTTGCTCCAGCCGTGCAGCCCGGCTAGAATATATGCCGCGAGCAGGCGGCAGGCAGCAAGACACTCGGCGGCCCCGTGCGTGGTTCTTGAACTCATTGCTGCATAGCGGATCGCCTCAGCGGGCTGCTCCGCATAGTACATCACCACCGGAGCCAGACGCATAATTGAGCCGTTCCCGGCAGAGAACGGATCCTCTGAACCGCTGTAAGCCTCCCCTCTGGCTTCATACCGGTGCAGCGCTTCACGCGTTGCGTTGCCGATATCGAAGCATCTGCCGGTGCTGCTAAGCGCTCCTTCGCGGTACCATTTCACATAACGCTGCATTTGATCTGCCGGATCGAAGCCCTGCATGGCAAGCAGACTCTCCGCAACACAGAGCGCCATCGAGGTATCATCCGTCCACTGACCCGGCTGCAGAGCGAATACCCCGCCGCCGACAATATCTGTCATTGGCTTGAAGGTTCCGGGTGCCTGGAATTCTACAGTTGTGCCCAGCGCATCCCCGGCGGCCAGCCCCTGCAGGCAGCCCTGATAACGATCATCAGTCAATGGCACTTGGTCTCCCCCTTTCTCGGAAGCTTCCTGCCCGCACTTATTCGCCGGGATACTTCAGTCCCCACTGCGCCCGGACTTCATCCAGCAGCTTCATCAGGGCTACGGATTCATCCAGCGTCATCACCGGGCTCTCGGTAAGTCCGGCCTGAAGACAACGGCCTACCTCTTCCGCCTCGAAGCAGTACCCGACTGAAGCGCGGTCATCTTCGAACCTCTCCGCCAATTCGCCGTTCACGTAGAGCTCGGCCGATTTCGGATTAACCAGGGTGCCATTGACCACGATACTGCCTTCCGTTCCATAGATATAGGCTTCATCGTCCAGATTCAGGCGGATGCCGGCATGGAGTGAAGCAGATACGCCATTCCCGTAGGACAGCAGCAGCGAGAAGTGCTCATCCACGCCGGTCTCCCCGATATGAACGGTGCTGGCGATCGACTCTGGATGAGGTCCGAGAACCATCGAGGTGAAGGAGACCGGATAGATGCCGACATCCAGCAGCGCACCGCCGCCAAGGACAGGATTCAGCAGACGTCCTTCCGGGTTCCAGTCAGAACGGAACCCAAGGTCCGCCTTCACTAGCTTCACCTCGCCGATGCGCCCGGCGGCCAGCCATTCCCTCACCTTCACATGTGCCGGGATATACCGGCTCCACATCGCTTCCATGAGGAACAGCTTATGCTCCCGGGCATAGGCCACGACTTCCTCCAGTTCAGCACTGTTAACGGTAAAAGGCTTCTCGCACAGCACAGCCTTGCCCGCCCGCAAAGCCAGCAACGCATTCTCCCGGTGGAACGGATGCGGTGTGCCGATATAGATGGCGTCCACATCAGGATCGTTAACCAGCTCTTCGTAGGTGGCATATGCGACAGGAATGCCGTGATCGGCTGCGAATTTATCCGCGCTCTCCTGCGAGCGCGAGCCGACTGCATAGGCCACCCCATTGCTGGCGTGGGCCAGATCCGTGGCGAACTGATGGGCGATCCAGCCTGTGCTGAGAATGCCCCATTTTATCGTGTAAGCGTTATCTTCTGCCATAGTAATATCCTCCTCGTAATGAAGCTCAGGTCCCTCTGATTCTATCAAAATCTCCCTGTTGTGTACATGTCCGCATCCCGCCGGAACCCTCCAGCTCCATACAGATATGTATTATAGCCCGAACAACAAATTCAGGCGCTCCTCCGAATAACCGTCCTCCCCGCGCCAGTTGGCTACAGCGTTGAAGTCATTGTCTCCGCCCCGCCCCTGGCGCGGCTCCTCCTGCGGAACCAGAATGCCAGCATATCCCCAGATCTCCATCACCACATCCCGTTCATGCTGGTTCGAGGGGAATATATCCTTCCAATGCTTCTCCAGCTTCCGTGCACCATCCTTGCTGCCGCATAGCTTCACGGCTTCGGCCATATCCTGCAAAATACGAAGATCCTGCGGAGCAGCCTCCACCTCCTCTTCCCTGCTAAACAGCTCCAGATCGAGCCAGCAATACAGCAGCTTATTAAGGCGGATGCCGCCCCATTTGACCCGCTCGAAATTGAGCACATTCAGATCCACACCGTTGTACTGCTGATCAGACATCAGGTGCCTGGCATCACAAGCAGCACAGCTGCTATACCTTGGCTGCTCGGCGGGGGGCTGGGCGAATTCATGTGCAGGCAGCTCCGAGGTTAAAGCCCAGCTGGACAAGGCACTCCGCAGACGAACCTTGCGGGTAGACAGGCTGTGCAGAAAAGCCGCCGCCACCTTGTCCCGGGTCACGCTTCTGCTGTGCAGCACCCGCAGCTTCTCCACCAGCTCATCATGGGTGATTGTGAGGGGATCGAACATGACCCCCTTGCTCTTCGCATAGTCGAAATCTTCACCGGAAAAAGGCCCGTATGTCCCCTTCCAGCCGCTGGCGCTCCAGAACGATTTTTGCAGTATGGTTTTGGCCTTACGATCCATGTATCTTAGCTCCCTTCCTTACCTGATGGTCCTATTGAATAATTATGTATCTCTTATATTTAACCTGGAGGCGGGAATTTGCACCGTCACAAAAAACACCCTACCGGGTGAAAGATGCTTTCATGTCGATGCTCAGCCTCCCCCTCGCCAGTTCTGAGAGTCTTCTCTCACCGACCGCTTACATGGATAGATTGTTGCACATCTTGCAGGATTCCTCTAAAAAGTCACGGGCTGTGGAGCACGCACCACGCGCCAGCCCAATGTAATCGGTTTTTCGATTACATTTCGGCCATACACCCCGCTCCAGCCCAATGTAATCGGTTTTTCGATTACATTCCAGCCATACGCCCTGCGCCAGCCCAATGTAATCGGTTTTTCGATTACATTCCAGCCATACGCCCTGCGCCAGCCCAATGTAATCGGTTTTTCGATTACATTCCAGCCATTCGCCCTGCGCCGGCCCAATGTAATCGGTTTTTCGATTACATTTCGGCCATAGGCCCCGCGCCAGCCCAATGTAATCGGTTTTTCGATTACATTCCGGCCGTACACCCCGCGCCAGCCCAATGTGTTCGCTTTTCCACATACATCCTCCACAGCCCCCGCCGCCGCAACAGCCCAAGTTACAGCAAAAACCCTCCCCGCCAGCCGTGAATCCGCAGCAGACGGGGAGGGTCATCCCCAACCCTATGTTATTTCTTAAGCACTAGCTCCAGACGCACCTCAAGGTTGTTCTCGGTACTGAGCACGATGGAATGCGGATTGCTGAGGCCGAAATCCTCGAAGGTTACGGTAGTCGTACCCGACAGCTTAAGCTCTCCGCCGCTATATGCGGCCTGCGAGTCGAACGTCACTTCCTTCTCGACGCCTTTCACGGTCAGCGTCCCCTGCAGTTGTATCGGCACCGCCGTCCCCTCTGTCCATTCCTTCGGCAGCTCCGAGAAGGACTTCACCTTGAAGGTGGCCTCCGGAAATTCCGCAACGGACAGGAAGTCTGCTCCCTTGACATGCTCGTCCCGCTGGGCGGTTCCCGAATCAAGCGCGCTCATGTCGACCGACCCTTCGCCGGTCATCGCGGAGGCATCCTCCAGATTCACCTTCCAGGTGCCCTTCACGGCAGGATCTACGAAGTTAACCGTTTCTTTGGATGTGGTTACGGACCAGTAGACCTTGGACGGCTCTGCAATGTTCCAGGTTCCGTTCAACTGCTCCGGCGTTACAGCAGCAGCGGCAGCAGCCGCATTGGCTGTTCCTTCCTTCTGGGCTCCGCTGTTCTGCGCCTGCTCAGGAATCACTGATTCAATCTCCACCTTATTGCCAAGGCTGTTGTTCACTAGGATGAAGGCGGTGATGGCTCCTGCAATGACGACGATAGCTGCGGTTATAGCGACTGTTCTCTTCTTCATACGATCTCCTCCATTCCATATTCTTATCTCTGCTCTATTGGCCTGGCTCCCATTCTACCAAAGCAATATGTCGGGAATAAGTCAAAGCATACTAGCCTGCAAATGTGTTAGAATTGTCGTAATTTTAGTTAAGGGACTGAAGCTCATGCAATCGATACTAATCGTAGAGGATGAAGAAGCCATCGCGCGGGTGCTTAGTGCCTATCTGCGAAAAGCTGGCTTTCACGTCACCCGGGCCGCAGACGGCCGGAGTGCCCTGGACGCCTTCGAGGAGGCACCTCCCTCGCTGGTCCTGCTCGATATCATGCTGCCGGCGATGGACGGCTTCGAGCTGCTGCAGCTCATCCGTGAGCGGAGCAGCTGCCCGGTCATCATGCTCACCGCCCGCGACGGGATCAAGGACCGGCTGGCGGGTCTGGACGGCGGGGCGGATGACTATATGTCGAAGCCCTTCATTCCCGAGGAGGTGGTCGCAAGGGTGCGGGCGGTGCTGCGCCGCCCCTCGCAGTGGTCGGACGGCAGCCGCAAGCGCCATTACGGCAGCCTGTTCATCGACTTCTCGGCCCGCAGCATCTTCCTGAACGGGGCAGAGGTCAGCCTTAGCCCGCGCGACATGTCGGTGCTGCTGTTCCTGGCCGAGCGGCCGAATCAGATCTGCACCCGTGACCAACTGCTGGAGCATGTATGGGAGATGGATTACGAGGGAAGCGACCGGGCCGTTGATCTCTCCATCAAAAGACTGCGCCAGGCGCTCTCGCACTGGCCGGAGGATGAAGGCGAGATCCGCACACTGAGAGGAACAGGTTATCAATTATGGACAACATAAATAAGAGTAAGAAGAACAGCAGGAAGAAGAAGACCACCTCCATTCTCACTTACTGGACACTGCGGTATCTGCTGATCATCAGTATCGGGCTGCTGGTGACTGCGCTGTTCACCCTCTGGTGGATGCAGCAGGAGGCGATGAGCAACCGGATGCAGACGACCGGCCTGCTGGCGCAGGAGATCGCTGACCGGAGCGTGGATACAGACGGTCAATTAGCGATTACCCCGAACCTGAATAGGCTGGTGGAGGACCGCAAACGCTTCTTCAAGGTAACTGAGGAGATGTGCGTAATCATCACCGGACCCGAAGGCGAGTTGCTATACTCCCAGCCCCCGATGACGGACGAGGAGATGCGATATAAGCTCAATGATACCCTGACCGATTCGCGGACCTCGGAATACAAAGCCGCTGCCGCTCAGATCCAGGGGGACCAGGGCACGCTGGGGCAGGTGCTGGTTATGCAGTCCAAGCGCTCCCTGCGTCATATTCCGACAGAGGAGATCACCTTCTTCTCGATTATCATCGTCTTCCTGATTATCCTAAGCTGGCTGACGATCTATCTCTTGTCGATCAAGCTGGCCAAGCCGGTTCAGCGGGTGGCTGCGGCCGCCGCGCAGATCAGCAGCGGCCAGTATAATATCGCGCTTGAGACCGGGGTCAGAGAGCGAGAGATTCACGAACTCCTCGTCTCCTTCCAGGAGATGGCGGGCAAGCTGCAGCAGTTCGAGCAGTCGCGGGCCATCATGCTGGCCGGCGTGTCCCATGAGCTCAAGACACCGGTCACCTCAATCAAAGGACTGCTTCATGCGGTCCGCGAGGGCGTTGTCGAAGGCGAGGAGGCCAATGAATTCCTCGATATTGCTCTGCTTGAGACCGGGCGGCTGCAGCATATGGTCGCCGATCTGCTGGACTACAATGCGCTGACAGCGGGCATGGTTGCCGTCCGTCATGATAAGCTCGAAGCGGCCCCGCTGCTGGAGGAAATCCTCTATCAATGGATGCTGACCCAGAACGAGGAGGTCAGTAAGCCCATCCTGCTGCTGCCGGAGACTCCGCTTGTGCTGCGGGGAGACCCGCTGCGCATCCAACAGATTATTGTGAATCTGCTGGGCAACAGCCTGCAGGCGAAGACGCCGGACCGCAAGCTTCAATTGAAGCTTGAACTTACTTCTACGCCGCAGGGACAGGCCGAAATCACTGTTACGGATAACGGACCGGGCATCCATCCGGACAGCCGGGAGCGGATCTTCGAAGCCTTCTACCGCAGCTCGGGCAAGCAGAGCCTGCTTCGCGGACTCGGGCTGGGCCTGACCTTCAGCAGACTGCTGGCCGAGGCCATGGGCGGCAGCCTGGAGCTGGGCAGCAACCCGCCGCAGGGCTGCACCTTCGTGCTGCGGCTCCCGCTGGCAGAGTAAACAATCCATGGAGAGGCGCTGTAGTCCATTGTCCCGCTGCATGCTATAATCAACTGACTACAAGCGGAAACGGTATTGCCGTCCTTTTAAAGGACGGTACCGTTTCAGCGAGAAATAGAAAGATAATGTATAGCGTGAAACCTATACATTTTTATATTTCAAGTGAACCGGAGGCGTATATGCTTACTTTTGAACAGAAAATAGCTATTCTTGATTCCTACCCCCAGCTGGAGGCGCGGAAGGTCTCACTGGGACGGGTGAATTATCACCTGGAGCAGAGCCGTCACGATAAGAAGACCGTGGCTTCGCATATTCACCCGAACGGGAACGGCTTCGTCTATGCCGGACTGCTGCGGGGCTATGAGACGGATGATAAGGGACTGGTCAATATCCGCGATTATTCGGAGGCTGCGCTGCGCGAGCTGCTGGATGCGTCGATCACTTCTCTCTTGATGTACATTCCCGAGGCCCCTGCCCCTTCCAAAAGAAAGAAAAAAGCGCAGACGGGCGGAGCTGAAGCGCAGTCGCTGTGGAAGAATGAGGACGGGCATACGCTGAGCCTGAGATTCGAGGAGGATCTGTGGTATCTCTATGCAGGACTACAGCTTGAGATGGCCTTCGAGACGACGGCTGAAGCGGAGGAATATCTCGCTGAAGAGGGGTTTGCCCGGGTGGTGGACGAACCCCAGGTATAGAAGGGGGCCCGGCCCGTAAATCGACGTTTATCGACGATTTACGGGCTTTTTCGCATGAATTCCTGCATATTCCGGCAAATTTATAGAATTCCCCGGTGAGTGCCCTTATACTATAGCCAATGGCATTTTCCATATATTTCACAAGGAGGAATCACAATGAACAATCCGGAAGGCGGAACACCCTTCACGAATCCTGAGGGGCCTAACAACCAACCTGGGCAACCGCAGCCCCAGCGCAAGGTAACCGAGCAGTTCAATAATCTGCTCAAGGATGAACGTGTACAGCAGGCACAGGCAGTAGGCAAGCAGTATTGGAGCTTTTACCTGAGAGCCCTTACCCGCCCGTACAGTACAATGAGGGAAATTCCTGTGGCCCATTTCATGAACAGCCTGATCACCATGGGCCTTACAGCGTTGTTAACCGCCTTATATTTCCTCACCCTGTTCATCAAATGGGATGTCTCAGCCATCTTCGGCCCCGGCTTCCTGAAGCCGCTGTTATTGACGGCGGTAGGCCTTGCCGTTGCTTGCGGAGCCACTTATGCCGTTCTCCGGCTGGAGAAGGTCAGCTTCGATTTCAAATTGCTGATTACCCGGATGGGCACGCTGCTGGTTCCGGCCGTGGCGCTGCTGGTGCTGGCGATTCTCACGCTCGTTGTCAGCCTGTACTCCTTCTCGACCACACTGCTGGCGTTGTCCTTCCTGTTCGTCTTCATCAGCATGAATACGGCTTTGTTTCAATATCCGCTGAACACCGCCGGCAGCCGGGGAATGGACACCTTATACCCGATTGCCATCGCCAACATTGTGACCGGGTATATTTTCTACAAGCTGATCACCTCCGTCATTGCCGGCGCAGCCTTTGGTATGCTAAGCAACTCGTTTAATTTATAAAATCACCCCCCAAACAATTCACGTCAAAAACGGCGCTGCCGTCCTAATCAGGACAGCAGCGCCGTTTCCATATGTTACATTGCTATTCAGCGGGTAAGCCTGTTACGGAGTTGTCGGGGTTGTTGGCATTTCAACTTCCTTCGCGTCCAGCGCTTCCTGCGGAATCTTGATCTCATCGACCTTGTTGTGCTCGCTGATGGTCGCCTTCATATCCATATCAATCGATATCGTCTGGTCATTGCTGGTCATATCCATGACCATGGTTACATCTGTACGGGTTGGATAATACGTCTTCTTATCAACAGCATAAGCGATGTTCATGCTCTTGATGTTCATCTGCTCCATCATAGCAGCCATCTGAGGATCGGCACTGCCGCCCTGGTTCATATAAGACTTCGCCAGCTCCTTGACGTCATCGCCGGATACCTCAGCAGACAGCAGATAACTATCGCCTTCCTCGGTGATTTTTGTCTTCTCGGTAAGCGCCTTGAATTGCTCCATTTGCTTCTCAGGGTTCGCGGACTGCTGCATAGCAGCTAGGACCTGTTCACCCATCGTAGCAGGCATCTTCATCCATTGCCCGTTCATCTGGGAATAGAAGCCGTCCTTAGTCACATATTGCTCGATCTTCTGGTCGCCCTGGGCCGTCTTCATCTGCACCTCCTGATGCATCATCAGCGGCTCCTTAATGAACTCAGATTTCGTGGTCATATCGGTATCTTGCGCATTGTCCCCTTGTGCCGTCTTCACATTGATCTTCTGCTTCACCTGCGATTCCATCGCGAAGCTCTTCAGATCACCCGATGCGGCAACCGACTTCTGAATCAATTCATCCACCGTTGGAACGCCATCTGATGTCTGTTCAGCAGGCGCTGCCGATGCGGAGGCTTCCGGAGCCGCGCTTCCTGCAGGTGCAGCTGTTGCAGCGCCCT
This sequence comes from Paenibacillus sp. FSL R7-0333, assembly GCF_038000365.1. Lineage (NCBI taxonomy): Bacteria > Bacillati > Bacillota > Bacilli > Caryophanales > Paenibacillaceae > Paenibacillus > Paenibacillus sp. FSL R7-0333. The sequence goes on along the minus strand of NZ_JBBOBZ010000001.1, from coordinate 717,725 downwards.
CCGATGGTTTGAGCTCCTCATTATTGCCGCAGCCAGCCAAGGCAACAGTCAGCATAACACCCATAAATATCGTAGTCCATTTCTTCAAGTTCGATTCCTCCTAGTGATGTTAGCAAGTAGTATTGTTAAATCTTGTGATGTATTTAACCACAGGAGCCCCCCTTTTAATCAGCCGTTTAAAAGTTACATCCAAAGTCATGGTCGTCCGGGTGTTAAAAGAATGCTATGAAGACAGGCAAAACTGTGCTTATATATGGAGAAACCAATATATAGATTGAATTTGGAAACACAAGGACAAGGAAAGTGACGGAGGGCCAAACATTCTTTGGAGTCACGTATTCCTGGTCCGAAAAACTTACAAGAACAATCTATATAAATCCTAAAGGGAAAGAAGCGTGGACCCGCATGAGTTTTGAAATCGTAGAGGCTACCCTGTCTGACATTCAAGCCGCTCTGGATTCCGGGGAGATCACTTCCAGACAATTAGTCCTGATGTACCTTGAGCGCATAGCGGATCATGACAAAAACGGTCTGACGGTGAATTCTGTACTGGAGATTAACCCGGATGCGCTGTTCATCGCTGAATCCCTGGACGTAGAGCGCCAGCTTCAGGGTCCGCGCGGACCGCTGCACGGCATACCGGTGCTATTGAAGGATAACATTAATACCGGGGATAACATGCATACCAGCGCGGGCTCGCTCGCGTTGGCGGACTCTTTTGCCGGAGAGGATGCCTTCATCGTCAGCAGGCTGCGCGAGGCGGGAGCTATCATTATGGGCAAGGCTAATATGACGGAATTCGCCAACTTCATGACGAATGGCATGCCCTCCGGCTACAGCTCCCGGGGCGGGCAGGTGCTTAACCCCTATAACATCTCCACGCCGACAGGCGGCTCCAGCGCAGGGTCTGCGGTAGCGGTGGCCTGTAATTTCTGCACCGTTTCCGTTGGAACAGAGACCTCCGGCTCCATCCTCAATCCCGGCAATCTTGGCTCTATTATCGGTATTAAGCCCACGGTGGGGCTGATCAGCCGCTCGGGTATTCTGCCGCTCTCCAGCACGCAGGATACCGCCGGGCCTATGGCACGAACGGTCCGGGATGCCGTCCTTCTGCTGAATGCTTTACTCGGTCAGGATGCCGGTGATGCGGCTATGGGAACGAACAGATCTAAGGTTCATGAGGATTATACGGTTTTCCTGGATGCAGACGGTCTGCGGGGAGCGAGAATCGGAATTCCGCGCGATTATTACTTCGAGGAGCTGACGGAGGAACAGCTTGGGCTGTTCAATGCCTCTGTAGTGAGAATGCGTGAGCTTGGAGCGACCATTATTGATCCGGCCGAGATAACAACGGCGCGGGAGATCAGCTATTCATCTGTGGTGCTGAATGAATTCAAAACCTCACTGAACGCCTATCTGGCCCGCCTGGGTCCGGGTGCACCGATGCGCACCCTGAAGGAAATTATTGATTTCAATCATGCCCATCCGGTCCAGACGCTGAAGTTCGGGCAAGCGACCCTGCTCGATGCCGAATTAACAACCTCCGGCACCTTCACTGAGCCGCAATATTTGCGTGACCGCATGACGGATCTCAGACTCTGCAAGGAGCTCGGGATTGACGCTACTATGCGCGAACATCAGCTTGATGCCCTGCTGTTCCCCGCTGACTTCGGCGCACGGATTACCTCAAGAGCCGGATATCCGTCGATCGTGGTGCCGTCAGGCTATACCTCAGCCGGTGCCCCCTTCGGCGTAACCTTCTCCGCCCGGGCCTATGAAGAACCGGTGCTTATCAGACTGGCTTACGCCTATGAGCAGAACTATAAGGTGCGCAAGCCGCCTTCACTCCGCAGCTTCATCTGATCCCGCTTCATGCCAACATGGGACAGGCTCCAGGTGCGCAGCTCGCAGCTGCGCACCCCCTTCTCAATCATAGTCATGCCGGTTCTCTTCATCGGCAATGCTCTGAATCTCCTCTGCATGCATCAGATGCAGCTCATAATCGCCTTCAGCATGCAGCTTCACGACCCGCTCTTTGGTGAACTTCGCACTGCTCTCCGCCGCATCCTCGTCGTAGAACAACAGAATCCCGTCGCTTTTACGCAGCAGCAGATCATCTCTGGCCTTGAACTGCCAGCTCCCGTCATAGGGAGCATTGCTAACGGCTCCGTAGTAGTCAGCACCGGCTACAATGCGGCGGTATTCATTCTGCTTCTCTTCCTTCCACTTCTCCTCCGGTGACGCATGGGCTGTAATAATGCCCAGCTTCAGTCCGGGATATTGCTGCTTCAGCTCCAGCACCACCTCGCAGGCCCACAGATCAACACCATATTGCCCGGGAGTAATGACCCATTCCAGTCCCTCCTCCACCAGCGGAATGATCCGGTTCGCGAGTGCTTTTTTGATATAGGGAATGCCCTGATGCTTGCTGTCATAAATGCCGAGCTCATGGGCCCGGTAGCCTGTGACCAGTAAAGTCTTCATGTGCTGCGCCTCTCTCCTGACTGCTTCATTCCGAAATGTATGGAACAACCTGTACTCTATGCATTATATCTTATTTCGCGTGGCAGGGCTGCCGGACCCGGGGAGCATATAAGCCGGACCACCGTGCCAAATTATTTTCGGTAATTACGAGTAAATTTAGATAAAGTTTGGAAAACTGCATGAAGATGAAAACTCGTACTCCGTTATACCCAAATTCAAAAGCTGGGGATGATTACACTGTTCGGTATGATTCTTTCCTATATACCCGGCTGGGCAATCTTCGCCCAAGCGGGTGTGGCTATGCTTGTTCCGCTGCTCCTGGCCTATCTCTATAAATCGCTCTACAAGCTGGTAGGCAGCGGACGCGGCCAGATCGGGTACGGCGCAAGAACCCTTCCTGCGCAGGGGCCGCCGCCGCTGGCTCCAGAGGAATCCTCCGCCCGGTTTACCGGTGATCTTAAGGATGACCTGCAGGCGGTAAAATCCGGCATCGGCAACAACAGCGATGTCCATTTCAGAGCATTCACAAATGCGAAAACAGGTGCACAAGGAGTCGTCATCCATGTCGACGGCATGCAGAGTGACCGGCTGCTCAGTATGGAAGTCATGCAATACCTGATGCATGCGATGCCTCCCGGTCCGCAGTCTTCTGTTGAAATGGCCGGGCATCGTCTTCCCTTCAGCGAGCTTAGAGAGGAAGAGCATATCAGGGACTTCAATAAGTCTGTCCTCTTCGGCCATGCCGCCCTGCTGATCGATGGGCTGCGCTGCGGGCTCCTGATCGAGATGCCCGGTGCTCCCAGCCGCCAGGCGGACGAGCCGGTCTCCGAAGCGCTGCTCCGCGGCCCCAGACTGGGCTTCACGGAGGTGCTCAGCGAGAATACCTCTATTTTACGCCGCCAGGGCCTTAGCGATCAGCTTGAGATGGTATCCTTCCGGGCAGGGACCGCTATTGAAAGGGAGATCGTTGTGGCCTACATGAAGGATATCGTCAATCCCGACCTGCTGGAGGAGATTAAGAACCGCATCTGCAAAATCGATATGGATTTCCTGGCCGAATCCGGCTACATCGAGCAGCTGATTGAGGATAATTATCTCAGCCCGTTCCAGCAGCTGCAGAATACAGAACGGCCGGACAGGGTCATCAGTGCCCTGCTGGAAGGACGGGTCGCCATTCTGCTGGACGGCACGCCCTTTGTGCTAATCGCACCGGTGACCTTCAGCATGCTGCTGCAGTCGCCGGAAGATTATTACGAACGCTGGCTGCCCGGCACTCTCCTGCGGCTGCTGCGTTTTGGAGCATCCTTCTTTGCCCTGATGGCTCCAGCCCTGTACATCTCATTCATCTCCTTTCATCCGGGGCTGATTCCTACAGAGCTGGCGATCACGATCATTAAGACCCGGCAGGGTGTGCCCTTTCCCTCTCTAATAGAGGTGCTGATTCTGGAGGTCGCCATCGAGATTCTTAGGGAAGCGGGCATCCGGCTGCCGAAGCCGATCGGTCCGGCGATGGGCATCGTCGGCGGTCTGATCATCGGCGATGCAGCGGTTCAGGCGGGGATCGTCAGCCCGTTCCTGGTCATTACGGTGGCCGTAACTGCCATCTCCTCCTTCTCCATTCCGATGTACAGCGCCGGGATCACCCTGCGGATGCTGCGCTTCGCCGGTATGCTGTTCGCCTCGGTGCTGGGAATGTACGGGACCATTCTGTTCTTCCTGCTGATCTGCTGCCACCTGACCAAGCTCAAGAGCTTCGGAGTGCCTTATCTGACCCCGCTCTCCCCTTTCCGGCTCAGTGACTGGAAGGATCTGTTCCTGCGCGCTCCGATGGCACTGATGAAGCGCAGACCGAAAATGATGAAGACTAAGCAGAGTAAACGAAGATCATGACCGCGCCTGGTATAAGGAGGAATGCAGTATGTTCATACGCACGGATGATAAAATCACGGCTACACAAACGGCCATTTTCCTGAACAATACCTTGCTGGGCGCGGGTGTGCTCACACTGCCGCGCAGCGTAAGCAAGAGTGTCGGAACTCCGGATGGCTGGATCTCCACCCTGCTCGGCGGGGCCATTGTGATGCTGGTTGTCCTCCTTATGGTGAAGATCAGCCAGCAATTTCCGGGAAAAACCGTCTTTCAGTACTCAAGGCTGCTGACCGGCCGGTTCATCGGCGGCATTCTGTCCATGCTGTTAATCCTGTATTTCATCACTATCGCCGGCTTTGAGATCCGTACACTGGCTGAGGTTACCCTATTTTTCCTGCTGGAGGGGACTCCGATCTGGGCAGTAATCCTACCTTTTCTCTGGCTGAGCACCTACCTCGTATACGGAGGCATCAACTCTATTGCCCGTGTCTACACCATTGTTTTTCCGATCAGCATTATGATTCTGCTCATCTCCTTCGTGCTCAGCCTGCGGATGTTCGATATCGATAATCTGCGTCCTGTACTCGGCAAGGGATGGTCCCCCGTATTCGCCGGGCTCAAATCCACCGTGCTTGTATTCACCGGCTGTGAAGTCACTATGACGCTTGTGGCATTCATGGATGACCCCAAAAAGGCTGTCAAAGCTATGCTTGGCGGCCTGGCCATCCTGCTGTCCATCTATTTCCTGACCATCATTATAGTGATCGGAGGCATCTCTATTGATTCCGCCATCACCAGCACCTGGCCCACTATTGATCTATTGCGCAGCTTCGAGGTGCCGGGATTTTTCTTCGAGCGCCTGGAATTCCCGTTCATGGTCATCTGGCTGATGCAGATGTTCTGCAACTTCAGCAGCTTCTTTTTCCAGTCTACGCTGGGTCTCTCACAGATCTTCAAGCTTAAGGTGCACCCGATTATTTATGCGTTGGTTCCGCTGCTGTTCATCTCGGCGATGCTGCCCAAATCCTTAGGCGATCTGTTCGCACTCGGAGATACCATAGGCAAGATGGGGTTGGTGCTGTTCCTGCTGGTGCCTGTCCTGCTCTCTGTCGTCTGGCTCATCCGGGTGAAGGGGCTGAAGCAGCATGTGTAGACGAATCCTGGTAGTGCTGTGCAGTCTGCTAATCCTTGCCACACTGACCTCCTGCTGGAGCAGTAAAGAGATTGAGGATCTGGCCCTATACGCAGGGCTGGCTCTGGATGTCGGAGAGTTCTCGCCCACAGAACAGGAGCTGGAGGAGAAGGGCGCTACTTATTATAAAAAGAATAAAATCACCGCCACTGTGCAGATGGTTCCGGCTAACTCCGTGGGAGGGACAGATAAACAAGGCGGCAGCAGCGGCAGCAGTCCACCCTATATGAATGTAACCGGAACCGGAGATTCTGTGCTGGAGATCTTCCGTCAATATTCGATTCTGCGTGAACGGCCGATCATCGGCCACCACCTCAAGGTTATAGTGATCTCCAGTGAGCTGCTCAAGCAGCAGAGGATAAACCAGTTAATGGATTTCGTCCTTCGGGATAATGATATCCGTCCCAGCACGATGGTGTTCTTAAGCCAAGGCCGCGCAGCAGACACCATGGTCGCGAAGCAAAAAAATGAAATTCCTGCCTTTCACATCAGAGATATGCTGCGCAATCAGAAGAGAACCAGCAAGGTGCTGGACCCTGTTATTTTATCGAAAATGGATGCCAATATGCACTCCAAACGCAGTTATGCACTGCAGAACCTGGTAACGGCGAATGGGGAGGTAGAATTCTCGGGAGCCGGAGTCATCAAGGGAGATACCGGGCACTGGGTGGGCCCGCTGAATCAGGAGGAGACCGAATGTCTGAGCTGGCTGACCAACGGGGGGCAAAGCGGGGTCATCAAGACCTACGACTGGAACAATGAGCCGATTACCTATGAACTCAAGTCCATGAAGAGTAAAATCACTGCCAAAGCAGACGGCGGCGAGCTGTCCTTCGACGTCAAGCTTGTAACGGAAGGAAGGCTAAGCGAAACCTGGAACGTAGAGGAATACCCTGCGGCCACCCATCTTCCCCAAAAAGCAGAGAAGCTGTTCAAGGAGCGGCTGGAGCGGATGATGAAGAGTATGCTTCACAAGCTGCAGTCGGATTACAAAGCAGATGTGGGCGGATTCTCCACCAGGCTCAGCATCCAGGAACCCGCCTTATGGAACAAGCTGAAGGATCATTGGGACGAGGTGTTCAGCCGGACTCCTATTCATGTCACGGTTGATTTGAAGATTACGGACTTCGGCTCCTTCACTCAATAGGGTAATCCCGTTAAGAGTCTGTTTTAAAAAAGCTGTCCCAGAGGCCGTGTCTAATGAACGGCCTTCGGGACAGCTTTGTCGTGCCTTACTGCTTGTCTGAGAGAATCAGCACTCCGCGCCCGGGAACTGTAGTGGAGCCGCTGAACTTCTTCCCGGTAAGCAGATCGGTCCGCTCTAGGTTACCGATATCCGCACGAAGCTCCTCTGCTGAATGGTTCAGCAGGAACAAATAGGATACGCCGTCCTTCACACGCTGAACGGACTCAATACCTTCCGGCGCGCTGACCAGCGGTGCAATGCCGTTATCGGCGCACAGGTTAGCCAGGAAGCCGCGCAGGAAGGCCGCATCCGGGCTGGTGGCCACATAATAAGCCTTACCAGCGCCGAAGCTGTTCACCGTTAGGGCAGGCATACCTTTATAGAAATCCGCACCATACTGAGCGAGCACCTCTGCGCCTTCGGGATGAATCAGGTCGCAGAGCAGATCGCAGCTATATGAACGATTAAGTGATCCCCACTCCTTGTTCATCACGATCTCATTGCTCATGCCCGGCAGCAGGGCGTCGATCTCCTCAGCCCAGATGCCGAGCACCTTGCGCAGCTCTCCCGGATACCCGCCAACCGTAACCAGATCATTCTCATTGACAATCCCGCTGAAATACGTCGTAATGAAGGTGCCGCCTGCCTGGACGAAGGCTTCGACCTTCTCGGCGAAGCCCGGCTTCACCATATACAGCACCGGTGCAATGACAATCTTGTATCTCGACAGCTCCTCTTCAACGCCGATCATATCCGCTTCAATATTCTGCTGATAGAGCGCATCATAATACTTATGGACCTCGTCCACATATTTCAGTGCAACAGACGGGCCGCTGGAGAGATCAAGCGCCCAGCGGTTCTCCCAGTCGTAGATAATCCCGATCTGCGCCGCACTGCGTGCATCCAGCAGCTCGCTGCCCAAGCTCTCCAGCTCCCGGCCCAGCTCAGCACATTCGCGGAATACGCGGGTATGCTCATGCCCTACATGCTCAATGACCGCTCCGTGGTATTTCTCGCAAGCGCCGATGGACCGCCGCAGCTGGAAGAACAGCACGGTGTCAGCACCGCGTGCTACTGCCTGATAGCTCCAGAGGCGCATGACGCCGGGACGCTTCAGGGAATTGTACGGCTGCCAGTTCTGCTGGCTTGGCGTCTGCTCCATCAGCATGAACGGCTGTCCGTTCTTCAGGCCGCGCATAAGATCATGCGTCATCGCCGTATGGCTGACCGGTGTGTCCAGTGCCGGATAGTTATCCCAGGAGATTACATCCAGATATTTCGCCCACTTGAAATAATCCAGCTCCGGGTAGAAGCCCATCATGTTGGTTGTAATCGGAATGTTCGTGCTGTGCTGCTTGATTGCTTCATATTCGAGGATGTAGCATTCCAGCAGGCTATCCGACATGAATCTGCGGTAGTCCAGAGAAATTCCCTGGAAGTTGGTCCGGTTACCGCCCCACTCTTCACTGAGTTCATTCGGAACAACGATTTCCTCCCAGTCATAGAAGGTATGGCCCCAGAACCGGGTGTTCCAGGCTTTGTTGAGCGCATCCAGCGTTCCGTAACGTTCCTTCAACCAGACACGAAAAGCAGCCTCGGACTGCTCGGAGTAATCATATCCCCCATATTCATTGGAGATATGCCAGGCCACCAGGCCCGGGTGATCCTTATAGCGCTCAGCCAGCTTACCGGCCAGCAGGGCCGCATATTTGCGGTAGACTGCGCTGTTCGGGTTGGAGTTGTGGCGGCCGCCGAATTTACGCTTCCGGCCCTGAACATCCACGCGGGTGACCTCCGGATAGCGGTGAGCCATCCAGGCCGGATGTGCCCCGGTACCCGTAGCCAGACATACATAGGTGCCGTTCTTATATAAGCGGTCGATTAACTCATCCAGACCACTGAAATCGTACGTATCCTCAGACGGCTGAATCAGCGCCCAAGAGAACACATTAATGGTTGCTACGTCTATGCCCGCGAGCTTGAACATCCGCTCGTCCTCCGCCCAGTCCGGGGCCTCCCATTGCTCCGGGTTATAATCTCCACCGTACCAGATCTTAGGTAATTTCTCGTTGATCACGCTACGCACATCCTTTATAGTATAAGTATATTCTTATTTTAATCGCTACCTCTATCGCTATAAATATAATATTAATGAATTGGAATATAATAATATGGAACACCAGGAGATGAACCGAAATGTCACTGGATACCGTCCGCAGAATCGTATTCGCCCAGGAGAGCGGCCAGCTGCTCCCCATCACCCTCGACAGTATGGGTTATAACCCTGATCAGGAACAAGTCTCCCGGCCGCAAGGCTATCACACCTATCACTGGCTGCAGACGGCGCATGGCGGCGGGATGATCCACTTCGACAACAAGAAGCTCACACTCACCGAAGGCAGCGGCATTCTGCTGATGCCGGGGACACCGCACCGCTATGAAGCACTCTCCTCAGAGACTTGGCGCACCTATTATCTCACCTTCGGCGGGACCTCAGCCCGGCATATTCTGGATTCGCTCGGGATGAACACCAGCCTGTTCTACCGCTGGGAGAGCGGGGCGCCGCTGAGCTCGATGCTGAAGGAGATGCTGGACCGCCACGATACTTCGAATGACATGTTCAGTCTCGGGGAATCCAGCGATGCCTACCGTTTCCTGCTGACCCTGAACAAATACGGGCAGTTGCATAACAACACGGCCATCTCCCGCAATGTGGACAAGCTTCAGCCGCTGCTGAAATGGATGGACAGCCATTATGGTGATCCCGAGGTAGGCCTCAGTGATCTCGCCTCCCGGCTTGAGGTGTCCGGCAGATATCTGAACAGCCTGTTCCTGCAGACCTTCGGGCTATCGCCTTATGCTTATTTCGTCCGGCTGCGCATCCGCAAGAGCAAGGAGCTGCTGGTTGCGAATCCCCAGCTTACCGTTAAGGCCATCTCGCAGCTGGTCGGCTTCCGCGATGTCAGCCATTTCGTAGCCACCTTCCGTAAGCAGTCGGCGGTTACGCCGGAGCAGTTCAGGAAGCTGCACTAACTCCTGAACATACAGAGACGGATACCATCCACCTAAGTGGGGTATCCGTCTTTTGCGGCACGAATATAGGATCTTATCCTGCGTTTATGACTTCACTGCTGCCCGTTACTCCACAGGACCGCTGCCGTTCTGCATCCTGTCTGTCCCGCTCACCGCTTCCGGCAGCCCTGCCTTCAGCTCTTCGATGAACTCCCGGAACGCGCTCGTCATATAGAGGTCGCGCCGCCGGATGAATACCGTCGGCACCTCCGCATACTTCTCGGGAAACGGATAGATCCTTATCCCCTCCGTGACATTCATCCGGATGAAATAGGATAACGGCAGCACCGCATACCCTATTCCCGCCCTTACACAGCCGAGTAATCCCTCCATCGTCCCGAACTCCATCATCTTACCCAGCCGTCCGCCCTCTTCCGCCAGCCAGCTCTCCAGCTTGTTCCGGTACAGGCATTCTGCATTCAGCATCAGCAGGGTCTTGTCATGAACAGAGAGGATGCCCTGATAATCCATACTATCGGGAATCACCAGCCCGATCCGTTCGTGGATGAGCAGCTCCTGGACAATCTCCGGGTGCTCCACCGGCCCGTCCATAAAGGCCCCCTGGACTTGATGCTGCAGAACCGACTCGATCAGCTCCCCCGCCCGTCCGACCTGCAGCTGCACCTCCACCTCCGGGTAGCATCCTCGGTAAGTGGACAGGATAGCAGGCAGCCGCACTGCCGCCGTCGTATCCGAGCCGATGGTAATCAAGCCTGTGGGCACCGGCGAATCCAGCACCGCCAGCTTCGCCTCATCCAGCAGATTAAGAATCTTGACCGTATACTCCATGAACGTCCGTCCGGCCGAGGTCAAGGTAATTCCCCGGCTATGCCGGTAGAACAGCGGAGTCTTCAGCTCCTGCTCCAGTTGCTGGATTCTTGCCGTTACATTGGACTGCACATAGTTCAGGCTTTGGGCTGCCTTAGAGATACTTCCTTCTTCGGCAACCGCCAGAAATACTTTGAGAAGACCCGTATCCACGCCGTATCGCTCCCCCCGGATCACCCATCAGCCGCAGTGATGGCCTCCATCATTTCCCTTCATTATACATGATCCGATACACCGTTTATGATGGAAATATAACAGGAATGCGAGACCCCGACTAAAAAATTGCTAGGAGTGAGAGCAGTGGAAAACAAAAAGTGGAAGTTCCAGCTGCCCGGTAATCCGGATGGCATAGAAATAGCTATCGGTACAAGTGAAATCAGAACTGTCCATGACCTCCTAAGCCGGTTCCGCCAAGAGGAGCTTATGGCGGCGCAGAAGCAGCAGGCCGAGAGACGGAAGCCACAGCCGAAAGCTCCTGTGGTCTCCCTGGCCTCCCGCATGCAGGAGAAGAGACGTCACCCTACTGCCTGACTCCAGCTTCCTGCAGGCCAGAGCTTACAGCTTGCAGAATCTGAACAGCAAAAGGCGGAAGCATGACGGTTCCAGTCTCCAGATTGCCGGTTAGCGCGCTGCGGTAGTGCTTCTCCAGCCGGATGCTCTGAGCCGTCCGGCTGAGGTTCAGCAGGAACAGCAGCTCCCGGTTCTCTCCTGTACGCTTGAAGGCCTGAACGCCCTCCGGTAATTCCGCGAACTGCTCAAGCCCTGCGTCCAGCGCGATATCACCCAAAAGCTTCAGCCAATAATCCTCCCCGGGATCGGTTCCGATATAATATACCTTGCCCGCCCCGAAGCGGTTAAGTGTAGCCGCAGGAACTCCGGCATAGTAATCATCTTCATACCAGGCGATCGGCTCCGCTCCCTCCAGACAAAGAATGTCGCACCAATGGCTGCATGCATACATATTCCCTTCAGCATCACGGAGCGTATGAATCTCGTCTCCAACCGGATCATACTCCTCCACCGTTATGCCGGCCGCACGTGAGAACAGCCCGGGAAGAGGCTGCATTACACAGATATTATTCATGTTCTTCACACCGCTTCGGCTCATCAAAATGACTGTGCCGCCGCCGTCCGCAAAGGATTCCAGCGCCTGTGCCGCCTCTTCATCATGCAGGTACAGGCTCGGGACGATAACCAACTTGTAGCCCTCCAGCGGCTGACGCCAGTCCACCACATCACAACTGATGCCACGCTTGGTTAACGCCCGGTGATATTGCTTGATGTTATCATAATAGTCCAGCCCCTCCGCCTGGGGCTGAATCCGCAGCGCAGCCAACTGCTCGTGTGAATACAGGATAGCCGTCTGACTCATGACTCCGGTCCCTTCCAGCAGCGGAGCCAGAGCATTCACCTCACTGCACAGCTGCCCGAATTCGGCAAATCTCCGCCCGGGCACATTGCTGTGGTCGATGAGGCCGTGCCAGAACTGCTCTGCTCCGGCGGCTGCGCTTCTCCAGCGGAAATGCACCACGGTATCCGCACCTCTGGCAATCGCCTGCCAGGCATATGCACGGATCAGGCCGGGATACGGAGTGCGCCACATCGGGAACCAGCAGCCCGGAGGGCCGCTAAGCTGCTCCATGATCCAGAAGCCCCGACGTTTAATCCCGCGGGTCAGATCCAGGGATAAGGCCCCGCTGTATGGTGCAGTGGCCTGTTTTTTAGGCGAAGGATTCGGATAGTAATCGAAGGCCGCCACATCCAGCTCCTCTGCCAGCCCGTGCATGTCCAGCCGCTGCGGATAACTGTGAAAGTTATGGGTGATAAAGTGATGTGGGCAGATCGCCCGCAGCACATCAATCTGCGACTTCTGGAAGGCAATCACTGAATCCCATTGGAACCGCTGGAAGTCCAGCAGCAGCGAAGGGTTCTGAAAAGGTGAAGCGCCATAAGGAACTGTCAGTTCACTCCAGCTGCTGTAGCTTCCGCTCCAGACCACGGTTCCCCACTCCGAATTAAGCTGTTCCAGCGTCCCGTACTTCTGCTGAACCCAGTCCCGGAACGCCAGGTTGCAGCTGTCACAGTGGCAATCCAGCATACTGAATTCGTTATCCGTCTGCCAGCCGATAACTGCAGGGTGGCTGCTGTACTGGCGGGCAAGCGCCTCAATAATCCGGCTGCCATGTTTCCGCAGGGAAGCGCTATTATAACAGCGGTGGCCGCGCACGCCCGGATGGAAGACGCCGCCGTCCGCGAGTACAGGCAACACATCCGGGTAAGCGGAGGTCAGCCAGCGCGGCGGTGTTGCTGTAGGCGTCCCGATCACAATCTGAATCCCGTACGCATGGAACAAATCCAGCGCCCGGTCCAACCAGGCGAAGTCAAAGCTGCCGTCCGAAGGTTCCAGCCGGCTCCAGGCAAATTCCGCTACCCGGACAACCTTGACCCCGGTTTCCTTCATTAACTTGATATCCTTCTCCCACATGGATTCGTCCCAATGCTCAGGATAATAGTCGACACCGATTTGCACGTTGCTGTAATGATTCCGCTCCCGAATTGTGCCCAGCTCCCTCTTATCGTAATGTACAAGACTCTGATTCGAGTATACCTCAATCACCAGTTAGCCGAAAACCATAAAGGACGCCCCGCCTCACCTCATTCACTGAGATGGGCATGAGCGTCCCGGCCAAACCACTCTATCCAATCTGTTCCCTTTCAGATTATTTCTTCAGCTTATCCCAGGCAGCCTGCATGCCCTTCTCCCAGCCTGCTTCATCCACCTTGCCCGCAATCAATTCCTGAATGGAGCTGGCGAACTCTTGAGTGACGCCATCAGGGAATTTGGATGCCTGCAGCCCATAGACCTTGCCTTCCTTTACATAATTCCAGACATCTGCACCCAGCAGACCGATATCCTCAGGGGTTGCCGGAATGGTGGACAATGCAGGAATGAACTTCCATTTCTTCACGATATACTCTTTCCCCATATCCGAAGTGACCAGCCAGTTCAGGAACGTCTTCGCTTCTTCCTTGGAGCCGGATTCCTTGTTCACTACCAGGTTCGCCGGAACACCCACCGACAGCTTATCGTTCATCGCCGCATCGTCGTTGATTGGCATCGGGAACATCCCGATGTTCATGTCCGGCGTAATGTTATCCACCAGTGTCTGTGCCCAGTTGCCTTCCTGCATCATAGCCGTTTCGCCCTTGGCGAACAGCGCCAGGTGAGTGTTAGCATCCGTGGTCAGAGGATTCTTCTGGCCGTATTTTACCGTCAGATTCAGCAAGTTGCTCCAATCCTTGAACTTCTCATTCCCTACGATGGATGCGGTTCCGTCGTTCAGACCCTTGATGAATTCATCCACATTATCCTGCTGTGCAAAAGCTACGCTAATGCCCTGAATCCCCAGCAGCCACCATTCCTGATAAGCGTTGCCGAACGGAGTTACTCCAATCGCCTGCAGCTTTTTAGCTGCTTCTTCAAGCTGGGAAATGGTTTTTGGCGTCTCTGTAATCCCGGCCTTGGCGAACAGGTCCTTGTTGTATACATAACCGATTCCTTCAAGGTTCATTGGCATCCCGTAGGTTTTGCCGTCCTTGGTCATAGGTTCTGCTGCAAGTGGAATCAGATCCTTCACCCAAGGCTGGTCGGACAGGTCTTCCAGTTTGTCTTGCCACAGTGCCATTTCAGCATACCCGCCGTTACTGAAGATATCAGGAGCATCGCCGGAAGCGAATTTGGTCTTCAGCGCTGCACCATAGTCTGCGCCGCCGCCCACCGTCTGGATATCCAGCTTGATGTTAGGATGCTCTTTCTCGAATTCCACCTTCAGCTCATTCAGGCCTTCCACGATCTCAGTCTTGAACTGGAAAATCTTAACCGTCTTCACAGCGCCGCTGTTGCCAGCGCTTCCATTAGAAGCATTATTTGAGGCAGACTTATCGGCATTGCCGCCACAAGCCGCGAGCACTACTGACATTAGCATTACGGATGACATCATCAGTGCAGAATGTTTCTTCTTCATTAGATATTTCCCCCTTGAATAATTTAACTGCTTCTTATGTGGAACGGGAGCCCGGTGAATTAACCCTTCACCGAGCCAGCCGCTATTCCCTCAACAATGTAACGCTGCATGAACAGATAGAAGATGACGATCGGGGCAATCCCGATGGTCAGTGCCGGAAGCGCCATATCCCACTGCTTCGTATACTGGCCGAAGAACGAGAAGGTCGCCAGCGGAATCGTCCGCAGTCCGGGTGCCTGAAGAATCAGAGACGGCAACAGATAGTCATTCCAGATTCCCAGCGCATTGAGCACGATAATGGTCATCAGCATCGGCCTCAGCAGCGGCAATACAATCCGGAAGAACGCGGAGATCGGGTTACAGCCATCCACCGTGGCCGCCTCTTCAATCTCCAGCGGCACAGACTTGATGAAGCCGTGGAACAGGAAGATCGCCATCGGAATGCTCAGACCCAGATGGGAGATAATGAGACCTGTGAAGGAGTTATTCACGCCCAGGACGTTCACTACCTTCAGGATCGGAATCATAATCGTCTGGAATGGAACCACCATCGCCGCTACCATCAGCAGCAGCAGAATCTGGTTGAACCGGTTATTGGCACGCACCATGCGGTACGCCGCCATCGCACTGAACAGCGAGATAAGCGCTACACTGATGATCGTAATAATCAGCGAGTTGCGGAAGGCCTCGGAGAACCGGGCCAGCTTCCAGGCATTCACATAGTTCGACCACATGAAGGTCTGCGGCCAGCTGGCCGCGTCGCTCAGAATCTCGCCGAAGGATTTCACCGAATTTGCCAACAGGAAGTAGAACGGAGAGAGGAACAGAAGCGCCAGAAGGATCATCATCACTTCAATGCCGATGTTCCATCTGCTTTTGGTCTTGGCATTCATTAAGCTTCTACCTCCTTACTCTTCGTTATACGAACCTGAATGACAGTGATCAGCGCTACAATGAGGAAGAATAACAGCGCCTTTGCCGTACCCAGACCATAACGGTTGTTCAGGAAGGCTTCGTTATAGATGTTCATCGCTACAGATTCCGTAGATTTGAACGGTCCGCCTTTGGTCAGCGAGAGGTTCAGGTCGAACATCTTGAAGGACCAGGAGATCGCCAGGAACAGTCCAATCGTAACCGCAGGCATAATCAGCGGAAGAATGATGTTACGCAGCACCTGCATCCGGGAGGCGCCGTCAATCTCGGCAGCTTCGAGCACCTCTTTGGAGACGTTGCTGAGCGAAGCGATGTAGATGACCATCAGATAGCCGGAGGACTGCCAGATGAAGACCATGACAATTGCCCAGAAGCCGGTGGTCGCATCCCCGAGCCAAGGAAGGTTGAAGAAGGATAGCCCTGTAAGATCGCCCATAGTGGCGAAGCCTTTGATGAAGATGAACTGCCAGATGAACCCGAGCAGCAGACCCCCGATCACATTCGGCATGAAAAAAATGGTCCGGAGCATATTGCGTGTTTTCAAGGGTTTGGTCAACAGATAGGCCAGGAAGAAGCCTACTATGTTAGTCAAGATCACACCCAGCACGGTGAATCTCACGGTAAACCAGAAGGATGACCAGAAGTCGTGATCATTCGTAAAAATACTCTTAAAATTCTCAAAGCCGACCCAGCTTACATTACCGGATACACCGTTCCAGTCTGTGAAGGAGTAGTACATCCCCATCAGAAACGGAACAATCATGATCAAGGTAAAAAACAATAATGCCGGGCCAACGAAAAATACCTGCTGACCGAACTGGGACAATTTATTGCCGCGCATGTTATGGCCCCCCTTTCTTTTACTCACTCACTTGTTTATGATCTAAAGATATTATCTGTTTTTTGCAGAGCCTCTTACACCTACGCAAGTGATCTTTAGGGTGTAAAATATTGACCTGGATGTGACCCGCCCCATGAAATGGACCAGTATCCGCACGAAGCTGATCGTCTTCCTGCTTGTGCCCACCTTAATCTGCATTATGGCTACAATGTATGTCAGCTATTCCCACACCACCAAGTCACTGCGGGACCGGGCGGTCGAGGAGAACAAGAATCTGCTCTATCAGGGCTATAAGAACATTAACAGTCTGCTGCAGGAGCTCAACCGTCTGTCGCTGAACGTGTATTCTGACGGCGATTTCTACCGGCTGCTGGAAGCAGGGTACGACGATCTGTCCTCCGATATTGCCATCTATAACTCGCTCAGCTATATCTCCACCTCGCTGCCCCACCTCTCACAGGTGTACTTATACAGTGTGAAAGACTCGAAGGCTACGCTGATTACGGACAATACAACACCCAAGCGCTGGCTGGCTAGTGCACCCTACCACCAGTCCAGTCTGAGCGGAAGCTCCCCGGTAAGCGTGCAGAGTACACATCTGAGCAACGCTTACGGGCTGAGGCTGCCGTTAACGCAGTTTATACCGGAGCCGGTTTTTACGCTGCACCGCAGAATTGAGCGTATCCCTACCTCGCAGGCGCTAGGCTATCTGTCAATTGATGTGAAGCTGGCAGCCCTCAGTGAGATTGTGGACCAGCTGTACGAGCAGGATCAGGAGAAGCTCTACCTGGTGGACAGCAGCGGCAGGCTGGTCTACAGCCATGATTCCGGGCTGCTCGGCAAACCGCTGAATGCTGATTGGTATAACACTCAGATTGCGGACAGTACGCAGTTGCAGGGTTATTTTGAACAGGACAGCTCTGTATTCATCTATCAAAAGATCGACAGCATCGGCCTCGGCTGGACGCTCGTCAAGCAGATTCCTGTCTCCTATCTGTTCCGCGAAGCCAAGGAGGCCGCCGCGATCAACCTGCTGCTGCTGGCGCTGCTGCTGGTGACGATCATTGTTCTGACGATCCTCGTCTCCTTCCGGATTACCGCGCCGATCAAGCAGCTGACCCGGTATATGAATCAGGTCCAGACCGGGAATCTCAACATTGAGATCCGCCCGGCGGGCAACGATGAGATCGGGGTGGTCACCGAGCATTTCCGCAGTATGATGGACACGATAAACAATCTCATTCTGCGGGAGTACAGACTGGAGCTGGCGAGCCGGACCAATGAGCTGAGGGCGCTCCAGTCCCAGATTAATCCGCATTTTCTGAACAACACTCTCCAGATTATCGGTACGCTGGCCCTGGAGCTGAAGGTGCCGCAGATCTACGGCTTGCTCTCGGCTCTGGCCAAAATGATGCGCTACAGCATGTACAATGATGAGAAGGTGGTGACGGTCCAGAATGAGCTGGATCATGTCAAAGCGTATATCCAGCTGCAGAAGGAGCGTTTTGAGAATAAGTTCAGTTTCCAGTCTGAGGTGGAGGAGCCGCTGCTTCAGGCGCTGATGCCCAAAATGATTCTTCAGCCGATTGTGGAGAATTACTTCAAACACGGCTTCCAGCTTGACCGCCAGGACGGATACATGGAGATTAACGTGGCCGGGCTAACCCCGGAGCGGATGGAGATCAGCATCGCCAACAACGGCCTCCCGATTCCGGCAGGACGGCTGGAGGCGCTGCGCAAGGAGCTGGAGCAGTCCAGCACCGTTGAAGAACGGGAGCTCCTGCAGAATGCCGGGCAGGACAGCCCCAGCAGACGCGATGCACCGGGCGCGGGCATCGGCCTCGGCAATGTGCTGGCCAGGCTGCGGCTGGTTTGCGGCGATAACGCCCTGCTGACCGTGGATAATCTGAAGACAGGCGGGGTAATCATCCGCCTGGAAATCGATATTGTAGTGGAGAGTGAACGGATATGAAGGCACTGATTGTAGATGACGAAGCAAGAGTCCGGAAGGCCGTCCGCCTGCTGGTGGACTGGGAGGCCCATCAGATTGAGGAGATTCTGGAGGCGGGTAACGGCAATGAGGCCATCGGTCTAATCCGCCAGGAGAAGCCAGCGCTGGTCATTATGGATATGATGATGGAGTCCGGGAGCGGCCTGGAGCTAATGACCTGGGTGGATGAATTCGCAGGCAGCACCAAGTTCATTGTGGTCAGCGGGCATAATGACTTCGACTTCGTCCGCCAGACCGTCCGCCATGGCGGCATCGATTATATCCTGAAGCCGATTGACCCGGATATGATTAACAGCGCGGTCTCCAAAGCAGTATCCGCCTGGCGGGCCGAGGAGGCGGAACGCAGCCACCGCCAGCACCAGAGCCTCCGGCTGAATGAGATCAAGCCGATCTTCGGGGAGAAGCTGCTGTCCGCATTGATCGACGATAAGGTGAATGCCGAGGCCTCGCTGCGCCGCCTGATCCATGACGGCATCATTCCGCCGGACATTAAGATTTCGCGTCTGCTCCTCGTGCAGACGGACAGCGGCAACAATCCGCTGCTGCGGCGCTTCGGCGGTGACAGCGAGCTGCTCTACTATGCCATCGTGAACATCTGCAACGAATTTTTGCAGCAGCAGGGCACGGGCATCGCGTTCCGCTACTGGGGCGGGCCGCCGGAGATTGCCATCCTGCTCTGGGAGCCGCATGAATCTGTCACTTCGCTGATTAGCCGGATGAATCAGGGCATCTTCCTGACGCTGCAATTCCGCATGCATTTCGGAATCAGCACGCCGGGCGCTTTCCCCGCGCATCTGCCGGCGGGACGCGCCGAAGCCGCCGAAGCCCTGCTGCGGCGGAATCTGCTCAGGCATGAGGATTACTGCCATTATGCGGGTGCGGAGGCGCTGCCGGGCGCGGGGACAAGCATGGGAGCGGGCTCGGTGGCAGGCGGGGAGACTGATGTGGGTGTGATGACGGGCGGGAAGCCAGGCTTGGGTGCGGTGACAGGCGGATTGACTGGCACGGGAACGGGCGAGGTAACAGGCCGGAAGTCAGGTGCGGGTGCGGCGACAGGCGGATTGACTGGCTCGGGAACGGGCGAGGTGACAGGCCGGAAGTCAGGTGCGGGTGCGGGGCCGGGGGCGATGCTCGGCGGGAAGCCGCGCGATAAGCGGGAGAGTGCCGTCCCGCTGAGCTTCGCCGATGTCCAGGAGGACTGGCGGATGGCAGTCATCAGCGGGACGCCCGAGGCCCTGACCGCAGCGGCGCAGCACTGGACCCAGGAGCTGAGCCGCCGGGGGGTGGTTACCCCGCAGATGCTGAACGACTGGAAGGCCGATGCGTTGCTGCTTCGCTCCCGGCTGGTCCGGGAAGCGCTTGGCAGCCAGGCGGCTAACGTGCTGGCTGAGCTTGAGCACGGGGACCAGCAGAACCCCTCTCCGCAGCCCAGCGGCTATTCCTTCTCCCTGTTCGCCTGGCGCGATTGGTCCCTTGCCTTCATGCAGCAGTTATCCCGGGCGCTCACGGACAGACAGCAGAAAGAGCGGAACCCGATGACGGAGATCGTAAAATACATTGAGCAGAATTACCCCTCCGACCTCTCCCTTCAGGAGGTGGCGGGCAAATTCCAGGTCAGCCGCGAGTATGTCTCACGCCGGTTCAAGCAGGAATACGGCATCAACTTCTCCGACTACATCGTCAGCGTCCGCATCGAGAAGGCCAAGCTGCTGATGCAGAATCCGGGCCTCAAGCTGGCCCAGATCTCGGAAATGGTCGGCTTCCACGACGTCAAATACTTCAGCAAGGTCTTCAAGAAGCACACCGGCCATTCGCCGAAAGACTACCGGGATCAGGCGGAGCATTAAGCTCCGTCTGGGTGGTATGTGAATGCTGATTACTGGGGGAGAATGTATTCGGTTTTTCGCCTACATTCGCTCCGGTTACTTCACCCTTTTAGTCCTCCATGGCTCTTCACCCATCCACAGATGAAGAGCTGATGCTCTACTAACTTACTGGAGTCCGTTTGCTGTTAAATTTCGCTAACCTCTGTACCACGCCAGAAAAGCCGCCGCCACTGCCTTGCCCGCCGCACCGTTCGGATGCGGGTCGAACTCGTCGCTCATATACTCCGGCTTGATCCGGTGGTCAGCAGGAACAGCAACAGAGAGCACGGCCGCCATGTCGAATACGCGGTCCACTCCGGCCGGAGGACTCATGCGGATACATTCATTCACTTTACGCCAATGGGTCTCACGCTCGCCCTCGAAATTGAAAGGCGGCACCGTGCTGAGAATTACCGCTGCCTCCGGCTGTGCTTCCTTGATCCGGGAGATAATGTGTGCGAGGTCCCCCAGCAATTCCTCTGCCGAGCGCTGGCCGATATCCAGATCATTCACGCCGAGCACGATTAGCACCTCATCACCTTGCTGTGCTTTATGCAACCAGGGACCGTCCGTGGCTACATCGTAAGCCCGGCCCCAGCCGGAGCCGATATTCCACACTCCATACTCTGTACCCAGCCCCTCCGCAATTCTTGCCGCCCAGTGCGCATATTGGTCCTTGGCGGTCCGCACCCCCTGCGTGATGGAATCGCCCAGGAATACCAGTCTCTTCACCACTTGCTTCTTGTAACCCATGAAGCTTGGCAGCACCTGGAGCTTATCCGATTCGCTGAACCCCGCCGCTGACTCCTGCGCTGCCTGTGTACCCGGCGCATCGTAGCCGGAGACCAGCATTCCCTCCACATTGAAGGGGAATGACTTGCCTGCGCCAGCCGTCTTCAAGGTCCAGGTGAAGGCCAGCATATGGCCCTCCGGCAGCTCCAGAAGCGCTTCGTCGCTCCAGAACTGCTCACCCGGCTCCACTCGCCGCGACAATTCGCCGCCAAAGGTAACCGGCACCTGCGAGCCCGGCACAACGCTGCCGTCTAGCGCGGCTCCGCCATCGGCGACATATGCCGCTTCGATGCTCCACTCGCCGCCCGGTTCACTGGCAACGGCATCCGCGCCCAGGTCCCAGGTCGAATCCACCGCGTTGCTGTGCCAGAACTTCAGCGTCAGCTTGCCGTTCTCCCGCAGCCGGATATAGGTGCGGTACGTATGGGTGAACGGCTCCGCCGCGTTCATAATATAGTTGGCGGCTGTAGACAGCGCGGTGGCCGAGGTGAACTCCGGCTGGCTCAGTACTCCGCCTAGACTGTTCTCAATATTGTTCATAGTCATCGACTCCTCTAATCTGATGCGACTTATGCTGACAGTACCTTGTCACTCCTTAGGTCTTTGGCACTCCTTCGGAGAATGTAATCGAAAAAACTGATCACATTTGAACCGGACGCGTCACGTAGGCCGAATATAATCGAAAAACCGATCACATTTGGACTGGACGCGTCACGTGGGCCGAATATAATCGAAAAACCGATCACATTTGAACCGGACGCGTCACGTGGGCCTAATGTAATCGAAAAACCGATCACATTTGAACTGGGCTCGCCACGTAGGCCGAATGTAATCGAAAAACCGATCACAATGGCACTGAGCACGCCACGTGGGCCCAATGTAATCGAAAAACCGATCACATTTGGAACGGGCACGCCACACGGGCCCAATGTAACCAAAAAACCGATCACATTGGCACTGATCCCCAAAAAGCTCCCCAATCCAGGAGACGAATGTCCCCTGTCATCAGAGAGCTTGGTTACTTAAGGGCACAGCCATAGGCTAAGCCAGCGTGCGGGTGTGTTAATTCCGTCTATAGTTGTGTTAATTCAGTCTTGCGTGTGTGTTAATTCCGTCTATAGTTCACTTATTTCAGCGTAATCGTGAACGTTACGGACTTCTCACCGGCGCCCACGCTCACTGTAGTCTCATCTACCTGCTCCGCACCTTCCACGGAAGCGATAGCGCCGAGATCCTTCACCGCCAGGGTGAATGCTTTGCCGCTGCCTTCGGCAGTAACCTTTACAGTGCTGCCGCTGCGTACAGCTTCTACCTTCAGCTCAGGTGCGCCGTGGATATCGCGCACAGTCGCCGCAGCAGACTTCCCGTCCTCCAGGGAGTACAGGCCGAACTTCACGCCGTCGGCAAAATCATAATCCGGACGGCTGTCCTCGCTGCCCAAGGCCAGCAAGGTGTTCGGACGCACGAACAGCGGCAGGCTGAAGAAGTCATGCTTCTCCTTGCGCCATGCTCCGCCCTGTACGGTCTCACCGTTCAACAGGTGTGTCCAACGGCCGGCCGGCAGGTAATACTTCACTTCGCCGTTCTCCTGGAAGATCGGAGCGACCAGCAAGGAATCGCCCAGCATGTACTGGCGGTCCAGCACTTCACAGGTCGGATCTTCCGGGAACTCCATCACCATGGCCCGCATCGAGGCCCAGCCCTGCTCATGTGCCTGTCCGGCTACATCATACAGGTACGGCATCAGGCTGCACTTGAGCTTGGTGAAGAAGCGGGTAACGTCCACGGCTTCATCGTCATACGCCCAAGGCACACGGTACGAGGTGCTGCCGTGCAGACGGCTGTGGCTGGAGAGCAGGCCGAAGGCCAGCCAGCGCTTGAAGACATGCGCCGGAGCGGTGTTCTCGAACCCGCCGATGTCATGGCTCCAGAAGCCGAAGCCGGACAGGCCGAGCGACAGGCCGCCGCGCAGGCTCTCTGCCATCGATTCATAGTCGGCATAGCAATCGCCGCCCCAGTGAACCGGGAACTGCTGGCCGCCAGCGGTAGCGGAGCGTGCGAACACGGCAGCTTCATTTTTGCCGAGCTTCTCTTCCAGCACCTCGAATACAACCTTGTTATACAACTGGGTATAATAGTTATGCATCTTGTATGGATCGGAGCCGTCGAAATAGACCACATCCGTCGGAATCCGCTCGCCGAAATCCGTCTTGAAGCTGTCTACGCCCATATCCACCAGGTCGCGCAGGTAACCGGCATACCATTCACAAGCCGCAGGGTTCGTGAAGTCGACCAGGCCCATTCCCGCTTGCCAGAGGTCCGTCTGATAGACGTCACCGTTGGCTTTTTTGAGCAGATAACCGTTCTTCCGGCCTTCTTCAAACAACGGGGAGCGCTGTCCGATATAAGAGTTGATCCAGACGCAGATCTTCAGCCCCTTGTCGTGCAGACGCTTCAGCATCCCCACCGGGTCCGGGAACACACGGGAATCCCACTGGAAATCCGTCCATTGATATTCGCGCATCCAGAAGCAGTCGAAGTGGAACACATGCAGCGGCAGATCGCGCTCCGCCATCCCTTCCACGAAGGAGTTCACGGTAGCTTCATCGTAGTCTGTAGTGAACGAAGTCGTCAGCCACAGGCCGAAGGTCCAGGCCGGAGGCAGCGCAGGCTTACCGGTCAGGGAGGTGTATTTGGTGATGACCTCTTTAATCGTCGGCCCTTCAATCACGAAGTATTCCAGGCTCTCTCCGGCTACGCTGAACTGGGCCTTCTTCACCTTCTCAGATGCAATCTCATACGAGACGAGTTCCGGCTGGTTCACGAAGACGCCGTAGCCCTTGCTGGTCACATAGAACGGAACGTTCTTGTACGCCTGCTCGGAGCTTGTACCGCCGTCTTTGTTCCACAGATCGACCACCTGGCCGTTTTTGACAAAAGCCGTGAAGCGTTCACCCAGGCCATACACGAATTCGCCGACGCCTAAGTCCAGCTCTTCACGCATGAAGGTGTTGCCGTCCTGATCCGTGATATAGGCCATTGATTTGTAACCGCTGCCGGTAATACGCTCGTCGCCGCGGTAGAAGTCCACCGACCAGTGTGTGCCCTTGTTGATGACTACGCGGAGTCCCCCGCTGATCAGCACGGTCTGCGCTTCGCTCTCTTCCACCTGAACATGATCGCCGGTTCCCTCAGTCAGCTCGAACGAAGGTCCGCGCTGAATCACGCCGTCGTTATGAATAATTTTGACGCCTACCACGCCCGGAAGCGGGGAATGGAATTTCACCGTCAGCAGTGTGGAGTTGAGTGTCGCCGAACGTCCCGTGATGGGAGTCGTCTGCGTGATGGCGGTTAGGCCTTCTTCAGTTTTTTCTACTACATAGTTCTGCACTGCACCATTGATTGTAATTCCGTCACGAACCAGCCATAAGCCGTCTGTAAATTTCATATGTGCACTTGCCACCCTTCGATTTGGTGTATATAGTTGCATTATACCGATAATAAAATCTCAAAACTAATAATATATAGCTCATTTATAACACTATTTTGACGTCATCAGACAAGGAGGCCCCTAATGGACCGTACCTCGCAGCGCTTGCTCAAAGAAGACCGCGAACACGGGGATGTCATGTTCCCCCTGGCTGCCTACTGGATCGACCTTCCCGCCGGAGCGCATGTCCTGGACACCCACTGGCATGAGGAAGCCGAGTTCTTCCTGCTGCTGGAAGGCGAGATTCTGTTTCAGGTGGACACCGACTATTTCACGCTTCGCCCCGGTGAGGCCGTGTTCATTGAATCCGGCGATATCCATGCCGCATACGCGCTTACGGAGACCCCCTGCCGCTTCTGCGCCCTGGTCTTTCACCCTGACCTGCTGGCCAGCGCCCAATATGATACCATCCAGCAGAGTGTTATTCTGCCGCTTCAGGAGAAACGCCAGAGCTTTCCGCGCCACCTCACCCCTTCTGTTCCCTGGCAGGCGGAGCTGCTGGTGCATTTGAACCGCATGATGAACGCGTATGATCAACAAATGCCCGGATTCGAAGCTTTTATGAAAGGGATCCTGCTGATTATGCTCTCGCAGATTGCGCAGCCGGGGCGCTTCGTCAACCACAGCCAGTCCGAAGGCGCGGAGCCCACGAAGATTGACCGCCTGAAGCGGGTAATTCTCTATATCCAGGACAACTACCAGGAGCCGATCCGTACCCGTGACCTGTCGGGGCTGATTCCGATGAGCGAAGGGCAATTCTGCCGTTTTTTCAAAAGCATGACCCGCAAGACGCCCGTCGATTACATCAACTCCTACCGGGTCCGCCAGGCAGCAGCCCTGCTGAAGCAGGGAGACCGCAAAATCTCCGATATTGCCATGGATGTCGGCTTCGACAACGTCAGCTACTTCATCAAAGTGTTCCGCAAAGTCATGAACTGCTCGCCTTCGGAATTCCGCAAGGACGCCGGTCCCTTCGCCGGGCAGAACCAGCTTTATCCGTAGGCTGAACCCCGTCCTGTACTTTTTCCTGCTTACGGATGCCCGGATACGTTTAAGTTAGGGTATGGATGACCACAGCACCTGCCGCTTCAGCGGTAGCCTAATGGCTCATTCCGGTGGACATGCCGTTCCCCACTAATCTACTTAGAGGAGGCAGATATTCATGAATCAACATGTTACCTTGCCAATTGAGGTACAGGACTTCTACAATGCAGTGAACCAATACCAGCCTGACGCTCTGATCGAATTGTTCGCACCCGGCGCTACCGTGAAGGATAACGGGAAATCGGCCGAAGGCACAGAGGCTATAGCGGCTTGGGGAGAATCCGAGCTGTTCTCCGCTAAGGTCCGCTTTACCATTATGGAAATTGAAGAAATCCAGGGCCGCATTGCGGTGACCGCTGAGATGGAGGGGGAGTTCAATAAGAACCGTGTTCCCGCCCCGCAGCAGTTCACCCATGAATTCAAGGTACAAGGCGGCAAAATCAGCGAGCTAATCATCACGCTTAAATAGGCTTTTATGAAGCAAAAAAAAGAAATCGTTCCTTCGGAAGATTGGGCTGCCGCCCAGCCCTTTCAAAGGAGCGATTTCTTTGGTATGAGACAATCATCCGGGAAGGCAAAAGACAGCCGGAATTGTCCGCCGTCAAGCGCAGCCTCAAGGCTGCCTCCCTGCTTCTCTACCAGTTGCTTGACAATGGCGAGTCCCAGACCGAGCTGGCCGCTTGACCGCGAAGAATCGCTGGTATACGTCCGCTGGAACAACCTGGGCAGATCCTGCTCTTGGATATGCTCCGTTTCATTGGCGAACTTCAGCTTCACCTGCTGCTGTTCCGTATAGAGGGAGACAGTCAAGCGGTTTTTGCCGTACCGGAGCACATTCTGCAGCACATTGGAGAAAATGCGGATCATGGCTTTCTCATCCAGCGGGATGGCCTTGACGTTCTCATCCAGATGAAGCTGCACCTCGATGCCCTTCTGCGTAAGGTCCGGATGAAACGCCAGAATCACTTCGCTCAGCAGGCTGTAGAGATAAACCGGCTGGCTGTCCAAAGGAGTGTCCCCCGAGTCTATACTGGACAATTCGTAGAACGCTTCTACAATATTGTTCATGACCGCCATCTTATGCATAATGATCTCCAGATACTGCTGCCGCTCGGCCTCGGAAGCAAGGGGATCTTTCAGCAGATAGGCATATCCCTGCATGGACGTAAGCGGAGTCCGCAGATCATGGGACAGATTGGCGATCTCTTCCTTCACGGCGTGCTCTCTCGACTGGTGGATCACCCGCTCTCTCTGGCGCTGATCCAGCAGCCGGTTAACAGCCACGATGAGCCGCTCCATCTCCTTCCCGGGCAGAGGCAGCTTGACATGCAGGTGCTGCAGGGAAGACGACTCCCACTCCGTCAATTGCCGCCGCACTTGAATCATACTCTGCCGTTGTAGCAGATACACAAGGAGTATACATACAGCGGCTAGAGCGGCAAGAATGACCATAGCAAGATACATTTGTCTTCCCTCCTTAGCTGCACCTGTTAGAACTCTTCCTTCCTGAACAGATACAATCCCAATACATAAAAGAACAGCGTATACACCATTCCTGTAACCCATGGTTCCCAGGCAGGATAGGTTGGCACATCAAAGACATTGAACAAATAATAAGCAGGGCTATGACTGTGAAGCCATGCTGCCCAGGCATATCTGCCTTTCAGAGCACCCAAAATCAAGTAGGGCAGGAAATAGATCAGCAGGAACACGGTAGATATCTGTGCATTCTTGTTCATCACAGCGTTGATACAGAAGTAGGTGGTTACACCGGCAATCATAATAGGCAGCATGCCAAGCAGCATCTGGCAGTATTCAGTAAGCGCATATTCATAGCTGCGCAGCAGCAGCTTCGAACCAAGCAGGACAGAGATCCCGACCAGAACGAGCGCGAACAGCAGGAAGCCGGCCAGTGTAACCAGCAGCTTGGCGGTGTAGATCGAGCGTCTGCTGAAGCCGTAGGCTACGGTATTTTTGAGCACATGCTTGTGATCTCCCATCAGGACCCCGGTAAAAATAGACAGCAATGCGAATACCACAGGCATCATTGACAGCACATTACGGTAGAAGAAGCGCTCATTCCCATAGGGAAAATCCGGCACAGACTGATGAAAGACCATGAGTGTTATAGCGGCACCGGCCATTAACACCGCACAGAGCAACCCGTAATAATAATAGTTCTTGGTGCGGACAAAACGGTACTGCTCACTTTTCATCAGATTAAGCATGACGCTCACCTCCCAGCAGCCCCAGGTAATATTCTTCCAGATCCCCGCCGGTGGCTGCAATGGAGAACACGCTGACGCCCTGGGCATGAAGCACCCGGTTGAGCTGATCGGTCTTATCCATACCGCCGGAGAGCAGAATCCGGTGCCCCGGCAGGATCCGGTAAGGGATACCCGGGAAATGCTTCTCCAGAACGGTAGACGCTTTGCCGCTGTCATCCACCACGATCTCTACATTTCTTCTGGTCTTCTGCAGCAGTTCTTCTGCCGTCAATTGCTCCACAATCTTCCCCTGGTCCATGAAAATATAACGGGTAGCCACACTCTGCAGCTCAGACAATACGTGACTTGAGATGAGGATTGTGACCTTCTTCTCTTGATTGAGCGTCTGCAGGAGCTGGCGGATCTCCGCCTTCCCCTCCGGGTCAAGGCCATTGGTCGGTTCATCCAGAATCAGCAGCTCGGGGCGGGTCATCAGCGCAAGCGCGAGTCCCAGCCGCTGCTTCATCCCGAGGGAGAAGGCTTTGAATTTCTTGTTCGCGGCATGAAGCAGATTGACATCCTTAAGCGCCTGCTCGATGGAATCCTTACCGGCCAGACCCCTCTGCTGGCGGAAATACTCCAGGTTCTGCCTGGCTGTGAAGTCCGGGAAGAACGCAGGCTCTTCAATCATCGCCCCGATGCTCCGGCGTCCCTTCCGCAGACCGGCGTCATCCCGGTGTCCGTAGAGCGCAATCGTGCCTGCCGATGGAAACACCTGCTCTGTGATACATTTGAACAGCGTGGTTTTGCCTGCGCCATTTTTACCGATCAGTGCGGCAATATCCCCTGACTCAATCTGCAGGTTAATATCCCGGAGCGCATAAGCTTCCTGATAGGTCTTATTGAGCGCCTTAATCTCCAATATACAATGCATCATCGTTAAGACTCCCTTGCCGTTTGATAATTCCATTGTATAAAGAACACTTTTAATAAGCTTTAAGCAAAGTCTTAAGAAAGTTTAAAGAATTCCCCGTTACACCAGCTTGAACCCGATGCCCCAAATCGTGCGGATATACTCCTCTTCCGAGACTGTAGTCATTTTGGCACGCAGATTGCTGATATGTACATTAATGGTGTTATCGTCTCCCAGGTACGTGCCGCCCCAGATTTGCCGGTACAGCTCGCTTTTGGAGAAAATGTGATCCGGCTTGGACATAAGCACCGCCAGAAGCTCGAACTCGTATTTGGTTAAAGTCAGGACCTGGCCATCCAGCATAACCTCCCGCCGCTGCTTGTCCATGACCAGCCCGCGTACCTTGAGCATCTCTCCATCAGGACCTGCGGCAGGCGCATATTGCAGCCGGCGAAGCTGCGCGTACACTCTGGCCATCACCTCCTCCTGGTCAAAGGGCTTGGTGATGTAGTCATCCGCTCCCAGACGCAGCAGACTCACCTTGTCCTCGAGCGTGCTTTTGGCCGAGATTACAATAATGGGTACGATAGACTGTTCACGGATCTGCGCAATCAGCGATTCGCCGCTCATGCCTGGCAGCATCAGGTCCAGCAGGATCAACTGGTAGTCTTCAAGCGACATTCTGAGGGAGGCTTCGCTCCCTGAGAATGCAGGCACGGCCGTCAGTCCTTCACTTATCAGCATACGGCACAGCAGGCGGTTAATGTCGGCATCATCTTCTACCACAAGTACGCTGAGATTGGCATTGTTCACTTTAGCCTGCCTCCTTACGAATTACAATAAAGCACGTGCTGTCCGGCAAAGGCACCGCCTGCCCGTTATCGTCCATCATAACCACTCTGTTCTCCAGCGCCTCCGTGTATCCCTCCTGCAGGTAATGACGGAAGACCTCTATCTTGGCCCGGTCCCCCAGCGTCTGCTGAATGAATGCGGTGTACTGCGAGGGTGTGAAGTAGCCGAACTGCTCCTGAACCTCATGAATGTAGGCTTCCTCCCCCCAGGTGTACGTATACAGGAATTCCATCGCATCATTCACCGGCATCAGCACCTCGTGTTCGCCCAGCTGTTCATAACGGATATTCCGTCCGGCAAAATCCTTCGCGTACCGCTTCAGCCACGCCATGCCGTCCGCCTCTAGAAGCTGTACCCGCCGCAGCTCATCCTCCGGCTCACTCATTATGCCGTCGCGGATAATGATCGTCCCGCCGTCAGCCAATACCTCGAAGGCACTGGTCAGGGCTGCCGCTACCGTGCCGTGATTGAACTTCCGGCCGTCCAACGGCACATAGGAATACAACTCATGCAGAATGGATGAGAAAATCACCGTGTCCACCGTGCCCGGCTCCACATAATCCTTCAGGTTCAGCGCATCGCCCTGGAGCACCTCCCAGCGGCGGCCTTCCCGCTGCTTGCGCTGCCGCAGCGATTCAATCACATTGCTGGAGATATCAATACCCACTGGCACTGCCTCCGGCATCCGCTGCTCGATCAGGTCCAACAGCACCCCGCCGCCGGGGCCGATGTCCAGCACCTTCCGCCCGGTAACGTAGTCCAGAATCACCGCCTTATAATCTGCCGTATCATTCATCTGGCTTAAGTAGGTGTCCTCATTGTGGAAGCGGTCGAAGGCATCCCGCCGCAGATCGAACAGGTCGAACAGCAACAGGACCGCCCGTTCATACAGCGCTGACTTCTCGGCCTCCATACAGAACTCAATCAGCTTCTCCGCTGCCGCTGAGAACTCGAACTGGAAGAACAGCGTATCCGGCAGATGCTCCTTCCCCCGCAGCCTGTGCGTAAGATGCGGGTTGCTGCCGGAAGGCTTCACGCCGCTGTAGATCTCCTCCCAGCTCAGCTCCGAGAGATACTTCTCAATAATCCGTTTCTTATAGACGTTGATCTTCTTACTGCCCTTATAGTCATAATGAATACTGTTCATGACCGCCTCGAAGCTCAGATGACTTAGCTGAAGCGGACTGCTGCCGGCCACCAGACTCATGACCTTCAGGAACTGCTCCAGCGAGAAGGTCTGAAGCGCCGATTCCACATACCAGAAGGTGGCAGGCTGCAGCGGCTCCAGCGCAGCAGGGAGGAAGCCCTCCTGCACCAGCCCGTCCCACTCCGTCTCGTAATCCTCCCCCTGCGCAATGGACCCGGCGCGCATTCTCCGCAGACGTTCCTTCATCGGGACTTCAGGCTGCAGATGCCCTGAAGCAATTACAGCAATCAGCTCCATGGCCTGCAGGCGGACCTCCTGCCACAGCTCCGGGGATACCGCAGCAATGATGCAGTGATTCAGTGCGAACAGCAGCCGCTCCAGCTCCTCTGCGCCCAGCATGCCGTGCTCCACCAGTCCGGACAACGGAAGATTGACGGAAGGCGGAACCTCGCCGCGGATTTGCTGTCCAATCAGCCCATGCGTCTCGATCAGCGCATGTATGACCCGTCTCTTCTCCGCAGAGCCTGCCTCGTCCTGCTTCATAACTTCTGCGTACCTCCGGTACAACTCTGCGGAGCCGATATTATGAACGAAAATATTAATGCCCTCTTCCTGCCAGCTCCGCCGCTGCCGGAGAGTCCCGCCCTTAGCCGTCTCCGACCAGATCAGCGTCTCCTCGGCCAGCTCCTTGATCCAATACGACAGCGGCAGACTGTCCAGCACCCGCAGACTCCGCTCTACATAATCCAGCACCGGATTCTGCTGCGCAAGCGACTGCAGCGATTCTACCCGCTCCAGGTTCACAATCGTCTGCTCTGCCTGCACGATGTACTCCAGCCACGGATAGACTTCTCCGGCAGGCCATTCTCCTTCACGATACGCCTCTATAGCCCGTAATGATTTCAGCATTTGCATGCCTCCCTATGTAATAGCAATCTATATACAATAGCCCATGTGCTTCAGGTTTGAATCAGAGTGTCCCCGGAATGGAACAAACCGCAAGCTTCTATTATAGAAGCCTGCGGCTGCGAAGAGCTCTTGTTCAATTGTATCAGATAGTTGGCCGGGAATCAGATTCCTCTCATTTCACACCTGCCATGAATTCTCTGTAATCCTTGGCAATCTCTTTGGACAGCGTATGATGCAGATAATGTCCGCCATTGAGCGGCACCAGCTTACCGTACACGGAATCCTTCACCTGTTCCTCATGCAGCTGCATCCAGCCCTCAACATCGGTATTATTTGACTGTACGAAGAGCAGCAGCGGAAGCTCTCTGGGGAAGGTCAGCGCCTGGGCTGCTGTGAAATTCTCCTTGAAATGATCGATCTCATTCACGACAGTGTCATTGTTTGAGTTCTTTGTGGCGATCATTTTCATCTGCTGCTTGGTGTGTTCGTCGAACGAAAGCCCGGCATACGGGTCGCCGCCTATCTTTTGGAACAATCTCACAATGCCGGATTTGTCGAGGAACTTAAGCGTTCCCACCGGTATTTCATCGTCCAAGCCCCCTTGGTTCGGCACACTGCTGTCGATTCCTACAAAAGCCGTCACTTCATCCTTATACTTGTTCACATAATCCAGTCCGTAGATTCCGGCGATGGAATGTCCCATGAGTGTGTATCGCTTGATTCCAAGCTGCTGCAGCGCTTCATGAATCTCACTGACTATATTGTCCGAGGTCCGTTCCTTATCGGTCAGGTCACTTAAGCCATAGCCGAACGGCTCCACCACGACTACTTTGTAGTTAGGAGACAGCTCGTCTACCAGCGGTTTGAAATCAAGCGCCGGTGCCCCGGTGCCATACCCCGTCAGCAGCACCACAGTCTCCTCACCCGATCCCTGGATGAGTACATTCATCTTCTTGCCATCGACTGGCACAAGCTGCCCGTACTGATCAATCTTCTTCAGCTCCGCTTTGCTGCTGATGATATTGACCACAAATACTACGGCAAAAAACAATACGATCACAATCAACAATGCCGCTATAGACTTAAGCAGGATTCTGAGTCCTTTTTTCATTATACAATCACCTGTCCTTATGAATCGGATGTACTGCCTTGATGAAGTGCTAAGGATAGTATATATAATGAAAATGTACTCTCCGTGACGGTAATATGAACGGAGGATGAACGGTGTAATAATCTAATCTGCCGGTGTATTCAGCGGCAGCGTTACAATGAAGCTTGTGCCTGCGCCTAGCTCACTCTCGACCCGGATATCTCCTTGATGAAGCAGGACGATCTGCTTCACGATCGCCAGCCCCATCCCGCTGCCGTTATACTTGCGGCTATGGGAGCGGTCCGCCTTGAAGAAGCGTTCGAAGATCCGCTTCTGGTCCTCGGGAGCGATCCCGATGCCGGTGTCGGATACACGAACGGTTACACTTCTATTATCTTGCTTTGTATGGACACTGATTACTCCCCCATCCCCGGAGAACTTAATGCTGTTGCCCAGCAGGTTCGTCCATACCTGGCTCAACAGGTCATAATCCGCTGTCAGCGTGGCAGCCGTCAGCTGAAGATCGAAGTTGATGCGCCGGGCCGACCATTGCGGCTGAAGAGCAACGATCACGCGCCGGATCTGTTCATCCAGGCTGAAGGTGGTGAACCGGAGCTGCTGGGACTGCGATTCAAGCAGACTCAGCTTCAGCAGGCTGTCGCTCATCTTGGACATCCGTTCGGCTTCCCCGATGATGATATCGATATAGCGGCCCCGCTCGCTCTCAGGAATATTCATCTGCTTCAGCGCCAGGGCATAGCCGGAGATGGAGGTCAGCGGCGACTGCACCTCATGAGATACATTCGACACGAAGTCACGGCGCATCTGCTCCAGCTGCTGCAGATCATGCGTCATCTCCTCGAAGCTGCG
This sequence comes from Paenibacillus sp. FSL R7-0333, assembly GCF_038000365.1. Lineage (NCBI taxonomy): Bacteria > Bacillati > Bacillota > Bacilli > Caryophanales > Paenibacillaceae > Paenibacillus > Paenibacillus sp. FSL R7-0333. The sequence goes on along the minus strand of NZ_JBBOBZ010000001.1, from coordinate 684,105 downwards.
CGCGAGGGCGCCCAGCTCTCCCTTTTGCTTGATATTCAGCTTCACGTTGAAGTCCCCGGCTGCGATCTTGCGCGTCGCGTTGGTCAGCTTCTTAATCGGCCGGACCACGAACATGGCCGCCACCAAGATCACGAGACTCCCGGAGACCAGCGAATACACCACGAAATTCACCAGCCATTTCAGCACAAAAGCAGAGGAGGGGGGACCGACCGGCTCTACGAACAGTGCTTTTTTTCCCGTATCCGTAGTTAATTGCATCCCTAGCAGGCTGATGGAGATGCCTGACGGATTGACCTGCACAATTCCGCCTGCCAGCACCTGCTGCACCTGCGCTTCAGTCACGGTCTCCAGCTTCATTCCTTCTGGACCGCCATAAGACTGAACCCCGCCGTTCGCATCGTAAATCCGCACATGATAGGTCTCAAGCTGCTTCATGCCGCTTACGAACTTGTCAGCTTCCGTCAGCGGGAAAGCATCATAGATCTGTACGACATCTTGTGCGAAGCGCAGCAATTGAACCTGCAGGTTCTCGTTCAATTCATCTTTGTATATCCAGATTGCCAGATTGAAGGAGATCACTGTCCCCCCGATTACGGAGATCAGATAAGTCAGGACCACACGGGTATATAAGGACTTGATCATTCAGTAACCTCAATCCGGTATCCCAGACCGCGGACAGTCTCGATCCGAAAATCCGGCGAAGCCGCAAACCGTTCACGCAGGCGCTTGATATGTACATCTATCGTCCGGTCATCCCCCGAGTAATCAATGCCCCAGATCTGGTCGATCAGCTGCTCGCGGGTATAGACCTGCCCCGGTGTTCCGGCCAGCTTATACAGCAGCTCGAACTCTTTAAGCGGCAGGGACAGCGCTTCTGTCCCGTTCATCACCTTGTAGGTCTGCCGGTCCAGCGTTACCTCTCCGATACGGATCGTATGCGACTTGCCGATTCCCGAGCGCTTCAGCAAGGCTCTGACCCGGACCGTCAGCTCCAGCGGATCAAAGGGCTTAGTCAGATAATCATCGGTTCCCAGCTCGAATCCCTTCACCTTCTCCCAGGTCTCCCCCTTTGCCGTCAGCATTAACAGCGGCAGCTCCGGGTCTGCTCTGCGAAGCTCCTTGCATAGCGCCCAGCCGTCCATCACCGGCATCATAATATCCAGGATGACCAGATCCACATGCGTTCTGGCATAGACCGCCAGCGCCTCTTGCCCGTCTGCCGCTTCAGCGGTATCGAATCCGTCATTGCGCAGAAATAGGCAGACAAGCTCGCGGATATTCGCATCGTCGTCTGCAACAAGTATAGTAGGCATCTATTCCCTCTTTTCGTATGATCCGGCCTTATAACTATTTCTATCTTCCCATTAGCATCACCCTGCTGCTTTGCCGGTATGCACCGACACCAGCACCCACTCCGGCCTCGCTACGGCTAGGTGCCGAACCGCTGCCGGTAGCCGCATTTACGGCACAGCTCCTCAACAGCTTCCCTCCGCGAGAAACCATAGAACAGATTATTCGCCCGTTCCCCCTCGACAATCTCGGAGAACGGCTGCTCATGAATATTGCCAAGGTTGATCACCCCTTCGCCATCCAGACAGCACGGCACAACGGTGCCGTCTACCAGGACCGCCGCCTGGCTGCGCAGCGCATGGCAGAAGCCCTTGCCGTCATCCTCCGGCTCATGCAGCGCCGGCCATCTGAACTCGTGGTCCTGGTTCAGGTACACACGCGGGGCGATCTTCACGCCGCTGCCGGGAACGACCTTCTCCTCGATCCTGTAGCCCAGTCCAAAAGCCTCCTCCAGCATGGCCAGTGTCTCACGGTTGCGCTCCTTCTCCAGATTCGTCCGGTTGTCCTCCGTCAGATTCCAGAGCCGGAACGAGACAATGACGCCGCGCGCAGAGATCTCCCGGACGAACTGGATGATCTCTGTAAGATAACCTTCACGGTTCTCCGAGCCTGCATGGCCGTCGAAGCTGTGCAGCGAGAAGTTCATCTGCCGCAGTGCCGGCTTGCCGAGCAGCTTCGGCCCCGCTTTACGGATCAGCGTGCCGTTGGTCGTAATATTGACCTTGAAGCCCTTGGCATGCGCGGCATCCAGCAGCTCACCCAGCTTCGGATGCAGCAGCGGCTCGCCTTTGACATGCAGATAGATATGATTGCTATGCGGTTTGATCTCATCAAGAATCGTGTTGAACGTCTCCAGCTTCATGAAATTCTTCTGCCGCTCCGTGGGCGGACAGAAGCTGCAGGCCAGGTTGCAGACGCTTGTGATCTCGATGTATACCTTTTTGAACGTCTTCAAGTTCCGCTCCCCATTTCAATATATAATGCAGCCCAGGCTGCCCGTTACGTTAGAGATCCGAAGCATACCGCAGGCCAATCTGGGCTCTCGCCTCTTCCATCAGCTCTGCCACCGCCAGGGAATTGGCGTGGCTGTTGGTCGCGCTCTCCCGCTGCCCGCTCTTCAGCAAATGAATGAACTCTTCAATCTCATAGTACATTGCCTCATACACCTGCGGTAGCGTAAGCTCCTCGACGGTTCCGTCGCGGTAGTGGATTTTGACCTGATAGGGCTGGTTAATCTTGTCGATCACCATCGTTCCGTTCTCGCCCTGAATCTCAGCAGGCAGATAGGAATCGGCAATCTTGGAATGCATGACCACCGCGTCCATGTCCGGGTAACGCATGACCATACTGCCTTCCCCGTCCACACCTGAAGCGAGCATCAGCCCAACGGCCTTGACCGAATCCGGCTTGCCGAACAAAGCCACCATCGGATATAAGCAATAGATCCCCAGATCCATCAGAGAGCCGTTGGAATATTCAGGATTGAACGCATTCAGCACCGTCCCCTGCCGGTAAGCATCATACCTCGAAGAGTATTGACAATAACCTGCGAAGTAGCGCCGGACTTGACCCAGCTTATATAAGTTATCCCGGATCACGCCAAAATTCGGCATGAACGTGGATTTCATCGCTTCCATGAACAGCACATCATTGCTGCGCGCAGCTTCAATCATCGCCTTCAGCTCCCGGCTGTTGGAGGCCGCCGGCTTCTCACAGATCACATGCTTACCGTGGTTCAGACAGATCAATGAATGCTCCGCATGCATCGAGTTGGGGCTGGCGATATAGACCGCGTCCACCTCTGCGCTTGATACCATCGCCTCCAGATCCGTATAGATCGAAGCCCCGGCATACTTGGCGGCAAAAGCCTGTCCCTTCTCCTGTGTGCGGGAATACACGGCCGTGAGCAGAAACTCCTCATTCTCAAGTCCCGCCTGCACAAAGCGGTCTGTAATCCAGTTAGTCCCTACAACCCCGAAACGAATAGTCATGAATGATCCCGTCCTTTTTTAAATATATAAGCTATAACTGCTATTTTCTCATTCCATGATAGGTATGTCCACTTATATACCGTAATTTCCGACAAATTCCGCTAGATTTCGATTGTGAAAAAAAACACCTAAGATTAAGCACCCTTCATCCAATATCCCTTGGTCCATTCGTACATGGAGGCAATGGTGCATGGGCCGGCCAATCGAAGATGCAACCATACGAACCTGGAACGATTCGCCGATCCAACACCTCCAGCGGAGCCATACCTCACCTTCAGTGAAGCCATGCCTTACCTTCAGCGGGGCCATGCATTAACTCACATAGAGCCACTCCACTCTAACCTACCTTGCATCCCACACAGCCGAGCCTGCAATTGTACTTCGTACAATAGAATCCGGTGTAAAGCTCCTGTTTTGCCATTCTGCTGTATTTTGTACAACAGAATCTGGAGTTTGGGCCTGTAACAGCCCTCACCCCATAAATCTACTGTATGAAATACAACAGACTCAATTTTAGAGGTGTTTTGGGGACTTTCTATTGCACATAATGCAATCACCCGACTGGCGGAGGCAGGTTAGTCGCAGTAGGAGGTGAGCAATGAGCAGAGCGCAATGGCAGTGTGCAGTTAGGCAGTTAGGCAGTTAGTCAGTTAGTCAGTTAGCCACTGGGCCGTTAGGCAGTTAATCACTGGTCAGTTGGACTGTGGCTGTGCACCGAGCGAAACATTTGGAGATAGTTGTAGTCTGTGCAATTAAAAACAGGAATAAGGAAGGATTTCCTCTTCTAACTGTAGTCTGTACAACTAAATCCACCCGAATGGGCGAGTACTCATTTATAACGGTATTTTAATTGCACCAAATACAGCTAAACGGATATTCGGCGGCACACTAGGCGATTTAGTTGTACAGATTGCATTTAAGCATCTCATTCACAACTTAACCTTGGCACAGCAAACCCTCAGTAAGCAATTAGTTAACGTCCTTCTCACAAATTCACATCGCGCGCATACTATCCAGTGTTCCACAATACGAGCGGCAGCAAACAGCCCCCGCTCATCCCGGCGGGGGCTGTCTTCATCCTGCACGGGCCCCACTGGACACGCACCTATTTTACCCGTAAAAAGCTACAAGCTGGCGCACGATCTCCGCCTTATCATGATCGACCACGACCTGATGCTGCGGCTGCTCGAACAGGGCCGAGATCTGGGCCGGGAACTCCTGCTTGATGCCGGTCAAGGCAATCGCCTCATCGAACTTGGCCGGATGCGCTGTAGCGTAAGCAATGCTCACCTCATCCGGGGCACTGAACTTCTCGTACGCGGCTACCCCACATGCCGTATGCGGGTCGAGCAGATAGCCGGATTCCTGCTGGTACTTGCTGATGATCTCCAGACACTGTGCATTCTTCACGCCCAGCGCGGAGAAATCCGCCTGTACCCGGGCCAGCAGCTCGCCGTCCACCGTAATCGCGCCCTCGCTCTGCAAGGCTGCCATGTACCCGGACAGCTTATCCGCATCCTCGCCCAGCAGATAATACAGATAGCGTTCGAAGTTGCTCGCCACCTGGATATCCATCGACGGGCTGTAGGTGCCCGTGAAGCTGCCTGGTTTGTATTCGCCGGTGACCACGAACCGTTCGAGGATGTTGTTCTCATTGGTGGCGATGATCAGCTTGTGGATCGGCAGACCCATTTTCCGCGCCAGGAAGCCTGAGAAAATATTACCGAAGTTGCCCGAAGGCACGCTGATATTGACCTTCTTCTGATCGCTCCCCGGAAGCTGCAGATAAGCATGGAAATAATAGACCGTCTGCGCCAGAATGCGCACGAAGTTAATGGAGTTAATCGCCCGCAGGTGATACCGTCCCTTGAAGTCGAGATCGGCGAACAGCTCCTTGATAATCTTCTGGCAATCGTCGAAGTTGCCCTCTACGGACAGGTTCAGCACATTGCTGTCATCTACGGTAGTCATCTGCAGCTCCTGCACCTTGCTGACCTTGCCGTGCGGATGAAGGATACAGATCTTGATGCCTTCCTTGCCGCGCACACCCTGAATCGCAGCTGCTCCGGTATCGCCGGAGGTAGCCCCGAGAATATGGATAATCTCGCCCCGCACCTTGGCAATGTATGAATACAGCTCGCCCATGAACTGCAGCGCCACATCCTTGAAGGCAAACGTCGGCCCATGGAACAGCTCCAGCACGTATAGAGAATCGTTCACCCGATGCAGCGGCGTGACTTCCGGAGCGCGGAAGCTGCCATAGCTGGTGTAGACCATCGAGCGCAGATCATCATAAGGAATTTCGTCATTGGTATAATAGGAGAAAATCTCAAGGAACAGCTCCTGAAAGCTCAGGCTTCTCCATTCCTCCAGCTTCTCCGGGGAAATTACCGGAATCTCAGCCGGCACCATCAACCCGCCGTCATCCGCCAGCCCCATCAGAACCGTATCAATAAAGCCTCTGGCAGCTACCTTGCCTCTTGTGCTTATAAACTCCATACCCGTCTCATCCTCCTGAACCCCTCTTTATTTACTGTACATAGTACCACGTTTACGCGTTAAAGTCCGCTGATTCTATAAGATTAAGGCTCACCAGGCTATTTGCCCTGAAGCTCTTTCCAGACGGTTTTGTTGCTGTACTTCTTCTCTGTGCTGACATCCAGGCCAAACCATTCCGGGGCGGTGAAGCCTTCCGCCTCCTCCAGCGAATCGAACTCAACCTCAAGCACCGTAAGCTCCAGCTGGGTGTAGAGATCAATCTCCACCGTTGTACCGTTCCATACGCCTGTAATGCGGGTTTTGACCAGCGGGATCGCCTTCACAGCCTCAATCATCTGGTTATACAAGCCTGCGGAAATGAAATATTCAATCTCCTGGCGGCTGATGCCCTTGCCATCCTTGAACGTATGCGTGTACGTCACCTCACCCGTGTCCAGATCCGTTATCTTCCGCACCCGCAGCTCCTGCCCGTCCTCAATGGCAAGATACGTCTGGTCAATACTGTGACGGGTCAGCACCTTCAGCTGTCCTTCTTCAATCAGCCGCTCCGGGTATTCCGGAAGCAGGAATTTGCGTTCAATCTCCATAGCCATGCTGTTTCTCTCCTCTGTGTGCGAGCTTTATGCGAGCGTTAATGTTACATATTATTTATCATCATAGGGGCGGGTCATACGCAAGTCAACCGGAGGGAACGGATTCACCGGGAAAAAATCCTATACCTTCTGTCCGCCTAAGGCATGAATGTTATTCGCTCCCCAAGCCACGATCTCTTCAATTAACGGAACCAATTCCTGCCCGGAGGGGGTCAGGGAATACTCGACGCGCGGAGGCACCTCAGGATATTGCTCGCGATGGATAATGCCGTAGTCGATAAGGTCCTTGAGACTGTTCGTTAACGTGGTTCCGGTGATGCCGTGCAGCCTTCTTTTTAGTTCGTTATACCGGATCGGCCCCTCTTCGCTCAGCAAAGCGAGGATAGGCAGATTCCACTTCCCGCCGATGACATGAAAAGCAAAGGTGGCTGGGCACATCTGCGTTAAGTCAACCTCATATTTCATGGCTGATCCCTCCATTAGTATATTTTATATACCAAGTATTAAAAACAATAGTACTTGTTAATCTGATTCCAGATATTATAATCATACTACAACTGGAAACGGATATTTTAAAAAAAGAAAGTGAGGTAAACAGCTATGAATACAAATCCTATGATCTGTGATCTGAAGACAGGTGTATGCGGGGTAAGCGACGAGGAGCATACACAAATTATAGATTTCAATCCGCAGCAGCAGCCCAAAGTTACTCTCTATTATGCGACGGATCCGATCTGTTCACACTGCTGGGCCATCGAGCCTACCCTGAACCGGTTTATCCAGCAATATGGCAAGTACTTTCATCTGCAGCCTCTGATGGGCGGATTATTAGCCGGTTGGAATGGCTTCGCTGACAAGGCAAATGGAATACAGCAGCCAGCCGATGTAGCGGGGCACTGGAAGGAAGTCGGGGCGCATTACCGCATGCCCATTGACGGCACCCTATGGCTGAACAATCCGGTCATGTCCTCTTATCCGCCCTCCAGAGTATTCAAGGTTATCCAGCAGAGACATCCGGGAAAGGAACTGGCCTACTTGCGGAGCGCCAGAGAAGCCGTCTTCGTCTTCAACCGGAATATCGGAGAAGACGAGGTCCTCACGGATATTGTGAATAGTCTGGGATTACCCGGCGCAGAGATCGTTCAGGCCGCAGGACTGGAAGCGGCGCAGGAGCTGCTGGAGGAGGATTTTCAGAAGGTGGCCCAGCTCGGCGTACGCGGCTTCCCGACCCTTGTCATGGTCAATGAAGAGAACCAAGGCATTAAGCTGGTCGGGTCCCGCACCCTGCAAAACTACGTAGATGCCTTACAGCAGCTTATTCCTGAGCCGCTTGCTCCTGCCGCTCTCCCGGTGTTGCCGGTGCTGCTGGCCGAAGGACATCTTCTCTTCTCCAGAGAAATCGAGGCCATGTACGATATCAATCCAGAGGATGTGGAGGCCTACACCGCCGCTGCGCTTCCCAAGCATGCATATCGCACCGGGCAGATCCTGGGTGAGATGTTTATCGAACCGGCCTGAAGGTAGCCGTATTCAACAAAGAGCGGTCCTCCGATGACGGGGGACCGCTCTTTGTTGAATTATACTGAATCATGATGCCCATATACTGAATCATGCTGCCCATATACTGAATCATGATGCCCATATACTGAATCATGATGCCCATATACTGAATCATGCTGCCAATGCGGACTGAGAATCCGCTATTCCGCATAAATAGCCGCTTTGGCCCAATCATCCGGACTCAGTGGCCCTTATTCGTGCGATTTCCCCTTGAAACGGCCAACCCGGAAGACAATAAGGTATTCTGAGTCCGCAAGAACAGAAATCAGGTTAGTTTATGAGCAAATAAGATCATGTCAGTCCGCAAACCGGCTGTGGGTCAGGGGAGCCACGACTCCAGAGGTGAATTCACGCTACGGCGGGATCCCCGCTGCGGCAGAATCACAGTTGCGGCGGAATCACAGTTACGGGCAAGTCCACGGTTGCGGAAGTGTCTGCATCTGCGTGAGAGTTCGTGATTAGATATAATCCGCCATAGAACGGACTACGAGTCCGGTCGGAGCGGCAGGGGTGAAGTCTGCCCCTCCGCCGCTGCTCCCGCCCCGAATCGAGAACTCCACCGTCTTCGGCTCGCCAGGCAGCAGATCGAAGTAATTATCGGAGAAGATGCCTTCTTCTTCTACAGTGAGATGCACGCCCCGCGCCAGCACATCGCTGCTCAGCGTGAAGCTCTGCCCTCCGCTTCCCGGTACCTCTGTCACCGTGATGACCGGCTTGCTCAGCGGAATATCCTTCGCCCGGGCGAAGTAATGCTCCTTGCGCTCCAGCACTTGCCTTGTCTCCGTCCCCGGCTCCTGCACCTGTCCTGGCACAAGCTCCGCCTGCACCACCTGCCCGCTCTCCAGCAGGGAAGCTATCAGCAGCACCTGAGCCGGTTCGCGGCCCTCCAACACTTCAGCCAGCGGCAGCGTGAAGACCACAGCCGACGAATCCGCAGCGAGGGTTACCGGCTGTGACCATTCGCGCAGCAATAGGCCGCTGATATCATGCAGCCGCAGCACCAGCTCTGCGTCCAACGCCTCCCTCCGGTCAGACACCCCATAGACCTTGACGCTCTCCCCGTCTGTGCTGTCTACAGACAGCAGCACCTCCTGGAAGCTGCGGCGCACCGTATATTGCAGCGCCTTCCAGCGCCCGTAATAATCCATGCCCGCCCAGGAGGCTACCGGCCAGCAGTCATTCATCTGCCAGTACAGCGTGCCCATGCAGTAAGGCTTGTTGCGGCGGTGACTCTCCATAGCCATGCGGATCGCCTCGGCCTGAAGCACCTGGCTCATGTACAGGAAGCCCCGGAAATCCTTCGGCTGCGGCAGATACATATCCATATACTCCTTAATCAGCTGATTGCCCGCTCCATTCTTCTGATGGGCCAGCATAACCTTTGATTCCAGCGCCAGCTCCGCTTCCTCTGCATAGCTCAGCACCGACTTCAGCTCCGGGAAGGACTGGAAGCCGTATTCGCTCATGAAGCGGCCTACCTTGAGATTATAGTTCTCGAACGGCTCCTTGGCATGCCAGACGCCCCAGTAGTGGATATCCCCGTCACCCATAATCCGCGTCGCATGCTGATCCTGACCACCTGTGAGTTCGCGCAGCGGCGAGGACGGCCAGTAATCCATACCCGGATGGTTCGCAGCCACGGCTTCCGGCAGAATCCGGTGGAAGATTTCCTCATAGGCAGTCCATAAGCTCTGGCGAATCTCAGCATTCAGCTTCTCCTTCCAGCCCCAGCCCATGTACTCTTCATACTGCGACCAGGCTGAGTCAATCTCATTGTTCCCGCACCAGAGTGCGATACAAGGGTGGTTACGCAATCTGCGGACATTATATACCGCTTCTGCGCGGACATTATTCAGGAACGCCTCATCGCCCGGGTACATGCTACAGGCGAACATGAAGTCCTGCCAGACCAGCAGCCCGTATTCATCACACAACCGGTAGAACACTTCTTCTTCATAGAAGCCGCCGCCCCACACCCGCAGCATATTCATATTGGATTCCACGGCCGTGGCAATCTCATGGCGGTAACGTTCCTCCGTAACCTCTGTGATGAAGCTGTCATTCGGGATATGATTGGCACCCTTGGCGAAGACCGGCACCCCGTTCAGCTCAAAATGGAACGACGCCCCCTGCGCATCCGGCTTACGCACCAGCTTAATTTCCCGAAGCCCCGTCGTTACCTCCGATACTGCTACAGCCTCCGCTCCTTGCAGCAGCTCTGCACGGAAAAGGTACAGCTCCGGCGTGCCCAGGCCGTTGCACCACCACAGACGCGGGCGGTCAATCACCAGCTCAAGCTCTAGCGTCTGCTTGCCCGGAGTGAGCGTAACCGCCTTCATCCATTCCTGCCCTCCGGCACTCACCCGCAACAGGCCGCTCCATGCTTCCGGGGCGTCTGCTTCAATCACGGCCGTTAGCCGGGCCTCCTGCTCATTCACCTTCTGCTGGCGAATGTACAGATCCTCAATCGCCGCAACATCCCGGCCTGTCAGCACAGCTTCCCGCCAGATCCCGCTGGTCAGGAATCGCGGGCCCCAGTCCCACCCGTAGTGATACGGCGCTTTGCGGGCAAATACGCTGATCCGCTGCTCCTGAAGCCCGCCCAGCTCAGACTGGTCATTCGGCGCAGGCAGATCGTAGCCCAGCGCCGCCAGCTTTGGCAGATCCTCCGTCACCACCGAGCGGAAGACGATGCGGATCTCATTCTCACCCGCCCGCAGCAGACCCTTCACATTCACGGTCCAGGACAGGAACATATTGTCTGCGGACAAGGCGTGCACGCCGTTCACATACACATCGGCATACGTATCCAGCCCGGCGAACACCAGCTCAGTTACCGCCAGCGTCTGCCATGTCTCTTCTAATACAAATCCTGTTCTGTATTCCCAGTCCTTTTTATCAATCCATTGCAGCTCATGTTCATTTGTTCCATAGAAGGGCTGATCGATTACGCCATTGCGCAGCAGATCCGTATGCACCGTTCCCGGTACAACAGCCGTAAGCCATTCTTCATCTCCGCAGGCTCTGAATTCCCAGTTCGGCAGGTCGATTTGTAGTTGTTTCATAGTTCCTCCTATACTGTTTTTGCGCATTACGGCGCTTAGCTACCCTCATTATATTTTGTTATAATTACGTTAGCAATAACAATATTTATAGAAGCTACAATACAAACAAAACAAAAATCCCATCAAACCTCTCAAACAGATGTCCCGCTATAATAAGCCCCAATCACCGATTTACCATTTGTTATTTTTGTTATCTTCCCCCTGCGCTTACTTCTGCTTCTGCTGCTCTTCATGCTCCTTAATCACCTGCTCCGTCCCGAGCAGAATCAGCCTCAGGCCGAATTCAAAGGCCCCGTCGGTCCCCAGCAGCTCGAACAGTCCGTTCTTGAACATCCTCCGGAACAATCCAACCTCCTTCTCGCTCATGGAATCCATCAGGCGGAGCAGTTCCTCGCCCGGAGGCTCCTGCTGTTCCTTAGCCATCATGGAGACATTACGCTCATGCTCGTAATCATCCAGCACGAAGAAGAACACGAAGTTCACAAGTGTAGTGACCACCTGCACCTTCTGCGCCTCCTCAAGCGGCGTGGATTCCACACAGTGCAGCATCCGGTTGTTGAACCGGATAATGTCCGGCTCGTGGGGCAGTGTCATCATCATAAGCTGCGTAGAGCAGGAATACCGGCTGAGCACACTTCGTACCGTTACCGCAAATTCTGTCAGCTGCTCCTTCCAGTCGCCCTCCGGGCGGTGCTCCTCCAGGATGACTCTGGAGATGTGGTTGGCCAGCCGCTGGTAGAGATTCTGTTTGCTCTTGAAATACCAATACAGCGAGGGAGCCTGAATCCCCAGCCGGTCCGCCAGACGCCGCATACTGAATTTTTCGATCCCCCCCTCCCTGAGAAGCTCCCATGAAGCTTCCAGAATCCGGTCTTCCGAGATTTGAGGTTGTGCTTTTTTCATCGCTATCCGCCCTTTTATCTAACAGTGTAAGTTTATGCTTTACAGTCCATTAGGTTCATGATATCATCTAACACTGTAAGGTTCAATCTAACGACGTTAGATTAACAAAAATCAGTGAAAGAAGTGATCCCTAATGGATACCGAAAACCTTTATTATTTTGAAAAAGCACCCATCACCAAAGCCGTCGCCCATTTCGCCGTGCCCATGATGTTAGGCACCTCCATGAACGTCATCTATTCGATTCTGAATGCCTATTTCCTGGGCACTCTCCACAATACGGCCATGCTGACCGCACTAGCCCTGACCCTGCCGCTGTTCGCCATCATCATGGCGCTGGGCAATCTGGTGGGCATTGGCAGCGGCACCTACATCTCGCGGCTGCTTGGTGAGCACAAATATGATGAAGTCAAGCAAGTGTCTTCCTTCGCCTTTTACAGCAGTCTCTTGCTTGGCCTCCTCGTGATGGCCGTGGGTCTGCCGTTGATCGGCCCCATCCTTCACAGTCTGGGGGCAACGCCGGATTCCTATGGATTCACGAAGGATTATGTCACTGTCATGCTGATTGGCGCACCGTTTGTCGTGTTGTTCTTTACACTGGAGAATATGGTCCGCTCCGAGGGTGCAGCCATCGTCTCCATGATCGGTATGATGCTCAGCGTGGTGGTTAATATCCTGCTCGATGCATTTGTCATCTTCGTGCTCCACTGGGGTGTAATTGGCGTAGCGTCGGCAACGGTTGTTGCCAACATGGTTGCGAGTGCCTACTATGCCTTCCACATGGGCTACAAAAGCCAATTCCTGACGGTCTCCTTCAAATGGTTCAAGGCCACCAAGGAAATTCTAAGCAATGTGTTCAAAATCGGCGTTCCGGTCTTCATCATGAGTGTCTTTCTGGGAGCCATGTCGCTGATCTTCAATCTGTTCCTGATCGAATATGGGGATTCGGCTGTGGCCGCTTACGGGATATCCTCTAGATTACTGCAGTTCCCCGAGTTTATTCTGATGGGGTTATGCGAGGGAGTGGTGCCGCTCATTGCCTTCTCATTTACAGCGGATAAGCTGCGCATGAAGCATACGATCGGATTCACAGTAAAAGCGATGGCCGCCATGGCTGCCGTATTCGGTATCGTCGTCTATCTGATCTCCGACCATCTGATCGGTCTGTTCACCAGAGACCCGCAGATGATTGAGATGGGCAGCTACATTCTGCATGTCACCTTCTTGTCCTTATTCATTTCAGGGCTGACCACCTTGTTCATGGGGATCTTCCAGGCTACCGCGCAGGGAACGGCCGCATTCGTAATGTCGATTATTCAAGGGGTCACACTGATTCCTGTGCTCTACTTCGCCAACCGGATGAACGGCTTCCATGGCGTGGTGTGGTCGCTGGTCATTGCCGATGCCGCTGCCTTCCTGGTCGGTGCCGTCATGCTGTACGCCCTGCGGCACAAGCTCCAGCCCGAACTGGAGAGTCTGGTTCATTAAGTGGGCTTAAGCCCCCTCCAAGAAATACTAGCAGCCGCAGGAAGCCCTTCCTGCGGCTGCTTTATGTTACTATGAAGGTTGTAACGAACGAATCCCATCTGCAGAAGGAGTCTGATCCGCTTGCACGCACCATCCCATCCTAACCACGACTCTAAGGACATCGAGGTCTACGATACAACCGAGCTATATGGTGAGACCGGACGGTTCCGGGTACTGCAATTCTCGGGGGAAGCTGTTCAGGGCGCACTGGATCTGGACCATCCGCGCCGGGTGATCTTCGAATATCCCCGGGCGATGATTCATCTGATGGAGGCGGGCAATCCGCATTTCGAGCGTGTCTTCCTGATCGGACACGGGATTGGTACGATTGCCGGTTATTTCGCAGAGAAGCAGTTTACGGTGGCTGAGGTGAATGCGAAGGTGGTGGAATACAGCAGAACCCGCTTTGGCTACACGCAGGATAACATCCTGATCGGTGACGGCCGGAGCCTGCTGGAAGCCGCGCCGGAACGCGGCCATGACTATATCCTGCTGGATGCCTTCACCGCTGCCGGGACGCCGCCTCATTTCACCACGCTGGAGTTCTTCCGCCTAACCCGTGCCAAGCTGAACGGACACGGCCAGATCATCATGAATCTGATGGGCCGCAGCGGCAATGACCGCTTTATCAGTGCTATTCATACCACACTCCGTGAAGTATATCCATATACCAGAACCTTCGTCCTCCCGGCAGAAGGGACCGCCGATCTGCGCAATATCCTCATGACCGCCAGCGCCCGGCCCATTCCCTATCAGTCCCGCCACATGGCCGGCTTCAGCGAGATCACTCCGGGGATCGGTCATGTGATACGTGACCGGTAATGCAGCAGGCGTGCAGGTCCAGCAGGTTCTCCAAATTCAACAAGTGAATAAACTGATGGTTGTCTTTATAGACGGCATCCAGCACCTCTGGATTCTGGAGAATGTGATCTGGCGCCTCATCCATGTGCTCCCTTGCGAGCAGTTGCACCGCTGACACCTGATCCACCCATATCCCTACCTCCTGTCCGGATACCTCGCAGATCAGAATCCGGGAGCCGGCCGTCTGTTCACCGCTGTCCATTTCGAGCTTGGGCCGTATGTCATAGACCGGGAACAGCAATCCGCGCAGATTGATCATTCCCAGGACATGAGCCGGGGCAGACACCAGCGAATGAATCTCAGGAACAGGTACAATCTCCTTCATTTGGCGGATCGGAATCCCGAAATCCAGCTTCTCCAGCTTGAAGGTGATATATTTCTCGCTCTGACTATCCTGTTCCCCTGCCGTAACTGTGTTCTCTTGGAGCAATGCATCGTGGGCCGAGCCTGTTTCCCTTGCAATCGAGCCTATATCCAGGATATGGGCCACTCGGCCGTCGCCAAGTATGGTTGAGCCTGCGATATAAGAAACGTTGCCTATGTAACTTCCCAGTGACTTGATGACAATCTCCTGATTGCCGATCGTCTGATCTACTACCAGACAGACCCGCTTATCCGCGAAGCCGACGATAACAACGAACAGCCGGCCGTTCACCGTATGCTCCCCTTCCTCCACTTGCAGCATATGGTGCAGACGGACAAGCGGAAGCACCTGATCGCGGAACTGGCAGACCTCCCGCCCCTGGATGGTAACAATATCCTCCGCCTTCATTCTGAATATTTCAATGACATTAATCAGCGGAATGGCAAAGGTACTGCTCCCCAGCTTAACCAGCAGGGAACGGATGATGGCAAGCGTCAGCGGGACCTTGATCGTGAATATACTCCCCTGATCAGGAACCGTCTCAATATCTATAATGCCATTTAATTTCTCTATATGTGCTTTGACAATATCCATGCCCACTCCGCGGCCGGATAAATCTGTGACCGTACGGGCTGTTGAGATGCCAGAGCGGAAAATGAGCATCACCAGCTCTTTGTCCGTCATACGCTTCACTTCATCAGTGGTGACGAAGCCTTTACGCACAGCGGCTTCTTTGACCTTGCCGGTATCAATGCCCCTGCCGTCATCGGATACCGTAATGACAATCATGTTTCCTTGATGACTTGCCCGCAGAGTAATGGTCCCTTTCCGCGGCTTGCAGAGAGCTGCACGTTCTTCCGGCAGCTCCAGCCCATGGTCCACGGCGTTGCGCAGAATATGGATCAGAGGATCGCTGATCTCCTCAATGAGGCTGCGGTCCAGCTCGGTCTCATTGCCCTCAATGATGAACTCGATCTCCTTGTTCGACTTCTGCGCCAAATCCCGGATCATTCGGGGGAAGCGGCCGAACAGATGCTCCATCGGCAGCATCCGGGTCTTCATCATCCCCTCCTGAAGATCGCTGATGACCATATTCAAATGTCCTGCGATATCATTAAGCAGATGAACATCACTGTTATTCTTGAACTGCTCGCTCAATCTGGAACGGACACTGTGCAGCCTGGTATTATCTATAATCAGCTCTCCTACCAGATTCAGCAGTCCCTCCAGCCGCTCCACATCCACACGGACAGTCTGGGCCGCATAGCCGCTATTTTTCTGAGCCTCTTTTCCTTCGGTGAAGGTGTCGAGGTTTGCTTTCGTAATAGGATCTGTATGTATAATTTCAATCTGTGAGATTTCCTGCAGAGAGGACATCATATCCTGCCGGGACTGCTGCGTAAGCAGAATATATGCAATAGTACCGGAGAACTGCGCATCCCTCTCGAGGGCTTCCAGCTCGGGGAAGGTGGCAACAACCTCGCCTGTTTCCCGCAGCTTGGCTTCTACGAGCTTCGCGCGGACATATTTCATCGGCTCCTCAGCAGCAAGTTGAATATGAACCGCCATTGCCGCAGAGCCTTGATCTATAGCTGCCTGGATCTGCTCTTTACGGATATCATCGAAGATCATATCCGGCACAGGCCCCGCTTCTCCCTGCGGAAGCCCCTCTGCAGCAGGAGCGGGAGACTCGGCTGCTGTCTTCCGCAACTCTTTTAACCGGCGCAACAGCTCTGAGATGTCCCCCTCCTCCAGGGCACCGCTTAGAATGGATTGACGAAGCTGCTTAATGAAATCTACGCAATCAAAGAGAATATTCAATAACTCGGAGGTGACCTCCAGCTGTCTGCCCCTGAGCAGCTCTAGCACACTTTCCATCTGATGCGTCAGCCGGTTAAGCTGCTTGAAGCCCATGACCGCTGATGAGCCCTTGAGCGTATGCGCGACCCGGAAGAGCCTCTGAATAAGGTCATTCTGATACCCTTTGCTCTCCAGCATGAGCAGGGCCTCATCCAAATACCGCAGCTGCTCGTCCATTTCATCCAGAAAAACGCCCAAATACACCATATTATGAAACTCGTTCATCTCAGTTCTCCTCCCCGCCTTCATGCGTTGGCCTTCATGCGTTGGCCTTCACCCGTCACTTAACAGACGCCCGATGTTCAGAATGCTGATCAGCTCCTCGGCACACATGCCGATCCCGTCCATGTACTGCACGCCCTGCACTTCATGGGATTCCAGAGGCGGCTCTACCTCATGAAAGGAAGCCACCTTTTCTACGGAATCCACCATAATCCCTATGGCCTCCTGCCGGTAATGTACCACTACGATCCTTGACCGGGTATCCGGTGGAGATTCTGCCAGGCCAAACCGCCTGCACAGACTGACCACCGGTATAATTTTGCCGCGTAAATTAATCACGCCCTTAATAAAAGACTTGCTGTTAGGCACGGCTGTGATAGGCTCCATCTTGATAATCTCGTTAATCTCCCGGATATCGATGGCCAGCTTCTCCTGTACCAGCCGGAAGATGATGTACTGCTCCGTTCGTGCAGCCAGCATGGCTTACTCCCCCTCTACAATCTGAACACCGACACCGAGCTATTCAGTTCATCCGCCAAGGAGGCGAGCATTTGCGAGGAGGAGGCCGTCTCCTCGGCTGCTGCGGCGGATTCCTGGCTTCCGGCCGCAATGGATTCAATCGAGAGCAGCACCTCGTTCGTCTGCGCCGCCTGCTCCTCACAAGCCGCAGCGATGCCTGTAATCTGCTGGGCAGTATCATTGACGCGGGTAACGATACCATCGATCAGCCGCTCTGTACGCTCGGACAGGGCCGATACGTCACTGACAGCCTGCACACTCAGAACCGTATTCTTCTGCATCACCCGGATGATCAGGGCAATCTGTTTGGTCGCTTCACTGCTCCGTTCAGCCAGCTTGCGGACCTCATCGGCGACAACGGCGAAGCCCCGTCCCTGCTCACCGGCACGCGCTGCCTCAATCGCTGCATTGAGCGCCAGCAGATTGGTCTGCTCGGCAATCTCATCAATCACCTCGATAATTTCGCCGATCTTCTGGGAATCCTGCTCAAGCAGCTCCATCTTCTCCGACAGATTACTCATACCAAGGCCGGATTCTCTTACCGCAGTGCTTCCCTCCTCAGCACCCTGACGCGTCAGCAGCGACAGCTCTGATGCCTGCTCGGCATTCTTCGCAACCTCATCGATGCCCCGGGTCAGATCCTGAACCAGCTGATTGATATTTTGCGCCGCCTGGGCCTGGGATTGGCTGCCGCTGGCGATTTCTTCGGTGGTTGCCGATATTTCCTCAGAGGAGGCCGCGACACTTTGCGCCGCTTCGACCGTCCCGCCAATCAGCTTGCGCAGGCTGGTAATCATCTCATTGGCTGCTGCGGCCAGCCGGCCGAACTCATCCCGGTTCTTGATCGCAATCTCCTCCCTGAGGTCACCGCCTGCCATGCGGACCATCGCAGCGAGCAGCTTGGATACCGGACCCACAATTCCCTGCGAGATCACGATGCCCAGCGCAATGGCTGCAAGTGCCGCAAGGATGGAGATGATCAGGATCATCAATCTTCCCGAGGTATAGCTGGCAACCGTAGAGTCGATCCGTTCATCTGCACCTTCGATTACATTACTGGCGGCCAGATCGGCGGTATCCTGAGCCTTCTGCAAATCAGGCAGTGCGTCGATTAAGACGCCGTAGGCCTGCGTATTCTGATCTTTATCCAGCAGTTCATTGACTTTGGGTACGGATTGGTTATAGTTATCCACGCTCTGCTTAATGATCTCTAACGCAGCCCGTTGATCCGCATTCAGTGCGAGCTGTCCATAGACCTTCATCCGGTCAGCAATTTTGTCCTGATCCGCTTTAATAACTGCCTGAATCTCCTCCTTCACCGAATCATCGGTTTCGAGGATAAGCTTGAACAGATCACCGCGCAGCTTGTACAGCTCAGTCCGGATCTCAGCAATATTGACAAGCGCGGGGAAGTTGTAGCTCTGCATCTGTACAGAGTTACTGTTCATGCCCGCCATTTTCATAATCGATAGCCCGCTGATAAATATAAGCAACGCTACAATAACCAGAAAGCCTCCCAACAATTTGGTGCGGATGTTTAGTTTCAAATGAAGCACTCCTCAATATGTATTTTGTCGAGCCTACAAAGCTTCCCCTATTATGTATAACGTAAGGCCTCTGCGCCTATCGCCATTGGTTCCTAAGTTTCGACATAATCTTCCTGTTTTCTACAGGCCTTCTTTCCTTTACTGCACAAAAAAAGCAATGTACGCTTACATGCTGCGTAATCATTGCTTTTATAAAGAATCTTTTTTGCCGGTAGCTTGATATATTTGCGAGATCGCCTGTGATCTGCTGTGCACACCAAGCTTCTCGTAGATTTTGGTTATGTGATTCTTGACAGTATGCGTACTGATAAACAGTTTCTCCGCAATTTGCTTGTTATTGAGGCCTGTCAGCAGACCATCCAGGATATCGTTTTCCCGGGTAGTAAAACGTACGCCTCCCTCTTGCTGCACTGCAACCGGCGGAGGAGCTATCAGTTGCTCAAAGGAATGCATAAGTGGCTCGGGCACGGGTATAGGAAGTGTTTCCTTCCATTGCCTGCCGCCCTGCTCCGTATACTTCGTGAGCATAAGCAAGACCTTCGCCAAGTACAGATGGGAACTTTCTCCTACATCCTCTTGCCCATTGTAGTCCGTCAGGTAATAGTGCATATGGCGCAGAACGCATACAGCAGGAATATCACCCAGGTATTTGATCAGCAGCCCTATAGGATATGGAGCAAGGAGCGCGGCCTGGCCAATCCATTCCATCTCTTCCGCAGAGTGACTTAACGGCTCCAGCAAGTCCTGTGCAAGCCTTCGGATATCCGCAGCTCTGCTATGTACTACCGGCTGCTGTATCAGCAGATTATCCTGGAGCAGCCGCATGAAGTCAGTTCCGGAGGGCGTGTTCTGAGGCTGCTGGGCAAGCAGCTTGGTCACTAGCAGCACATTGGTCATATGAAAAATCGTTTCATATTCCCGC
This sequence comes from Paenibacillus sp. FSL R7-0333, assembly GCF_038000365.1. Lineage (NCBI taxonomy): Bacteria > Bacillati > Bacillota > Bacilli > Caryophanales > Paenibacillaceae > Paenibacillus > Paenibacillus sp. FSL R7-0333. The sequence goes on along the minus strand of NZ_JBBOBZ010000001.1, from coordinate 664,324 downwards.
CGCTGCCCCTCATCACTGAACTGGACCGTGAATAACCCCAGCAGCCTTTGTTCAAATACCATAGGATGCTCTACCAGCTGCCAGCTCTTCCACTCCCGCCGGATCGGCTTGTTCAGCAGGTTGAACCCCGGTATCCCGTCAGCGAAATAGATCTGTTCAGCATCTTCTGCATAGACGGTGTACAGTTCATTCGGAGCAGAAGAGGAAGAATAGATCCTCAGTCCGGCCTCCTCAGGCGTATGTAATAACAAGCACATGAACGGACTGCCTAGCTGCTGCTGGAAAAACTCGATGAACAGCTGGAGGTAATCCTCCTTATCTTGAGTAACCAGAATCCCTTGGACAATTTCTTTATAGGTATCATGCCTCTTCCTTTGACGTTCATACAGCGCTTCGCTCTCCATATGATACATGGAAGCAGCGAGCTGATGGGCCACCAGCATACCCATATCCGCCTGCTCCTCCGTCAGCTCCGGACGGACCGGGTCTCCGGCATACAATAATCCATACAGCTTGTCCTTGTATTTGATGGGATAGCAGATTAACACCTTTGGCCTTACCCCATGCGCAGCAAAAAAAGAAATCCGCAGATCGCGGTCAGCATTCCTCCAGTACCCCATTTGCTTGGAGAGCCCCACCTGTCCCAGAAATCCCTCACCGTAAAAAAAAGAAGCCCCCAGCAGGGAGTTATCCTTCGGCATACCGGTTGTCTCCACCACTGTGAATTGGTCCCCGTCTGCAGCATTACTGGCATAGCCCGCAAATTCTACTCCAAGAATACGTACCACTATGCCCAGTATTCCTTGCAGCCACTCCGGGCTTGCCGGGTCCAGCAGATAGATCAGATTCATAAGCTGCAGGTCATACGCAGAATATTCTCCGCCCTGCTCCCGTTCAAGCAGAGCCTGCACGGTATCAGCCAGTATATCCAATTGGCCGATAATCCTGGCGACGCCCTCCTGATCCAATACCGGTACCTTATCCAGAGCCTGAATCCAGTCCTCCCATTCTCCGGGGGGAACGGTTTCATGAATCCTGCCGGTAATCAGCTCTTTCGTACAACCGTCCACCCAGACGCCTGTCAGAATATAATAGGGCCTTTGCTTACTGATCCCGATGGAGGTAATCAGCATTTTCAGCCCGGAGCGGGTTTCATAGACAATAGTTTTCGATACATTCCTGACCTTTTCCAGCAGGTTCGCAATTGCATGTTCAGCGGTTGCACAAGGAGAACCGAACAACAGAGATGCCATCTCGGTTAAGCCGGAGGGTTCTGTTATTCGTTTGTCCGCTTGATCGGTAATAATAATTGTCAATCCGCATAATGATGCGTATGCGTCTTGCAAAGACTGCAGATTTCGGCGGAGCTTGTTCTTCATTGCTTATTCCTCGCTTTCCCCTCCAAAATTCGCCATAGCCTCACCGATTCCCTGCTTTTACACCCTTTCATTCTACAAACGTAGCAGTATAGTCCAGGAATCTACGCGAAAAAATGCGCATATGCGAAATTCAAAAACTCACTCCATCCTCCTCATAAAAGTAAAACACCGGCGCTATATTTCCAGCGCCGGTGCCATATATCCCCTGGCTAAGCAGACGCTTAGCCATTACCACTTACTGCACAGCCGCTCATCTGCTCAGCTGTACCAGAATCTGCGGGTCTTTGATCTTCGTATCATCAGAGAGCAGCACGACCTTGGAGAGGACCTCCGCAGTGCGCGGGTCCTCGTCCAGGAACGGCAGGAACAGCCTGCCCCGGTGCTGGGAATGCACCGGAATAATGGACAGGGCGCCCGCGGCCTGCTTGTACGCCTGGCCGCTGCCTAGATGCACCGCATACTCGCCCAGCGTACCGTCAATCCGTGCATAATTGCCGTCCAGCCGGACGTTCTCAATCTTCAGCAGCCGCAGCGACTCGCTGACGATGACCCGGCGCATCTCTACAGTCGTCAGGCTCGCTTCCGGATCGACGCCCCCGACATGAGCCACGCTAACGACCAGATCCACATCCCGCATCACCTCCGAGAACAGCACTGGCGGCACCTGATCGAGCGGCACGCCCTTATACGTCTTCCGGTCGAAGAACTGCACTGTCTCCAATGTCGGAGCTTCGGTATCGGCCGGTGAGAACCAATCCGCCATGGCATAGAGCCGGACGATCAGGTTCTCGGCATAGAACACCTTCTGCAGCCCTTCCTCATAGCTGACCGTCCACTGCCGCCCCTTCAGAAGGGCGACTGTCTTGCTCGGCTGCACCTGATGGCCGGCGTAACGGCGGGACAGCACGCCCTGGGCCAGCTCATCCTCATTCGGCAGATACAGCTCGCGGAAGACCTGCTTGAACGGCTGACGGAGCTGACGGTCGAACAGGTCCTTCTGGTACAGGCTCCATTGTCCGCTGCGGTATAGATCCAGCGGATGGGCAATCCGCAGCGCCGCCTCCCCGCTCAGGGCCTTAGATTCGCCCGCAGGGCTTACCAGCGCCCCCTGATCCGCATCGTAATATCCCAGCGCATCGCCGCTCATCAGCACCAGCTTGCTAATCAGCGGTGCCAGCACCGGATTCCGGCTCAGCCCGGCAATCTCTGCCGGCGTGAAGCCGCTGCCGGACTCCATCGAGCGCTCCAGTTCAGCCCGGGCGCGCCGGAACTGCCCGGTAAGCTCGCTCTTGGCCTCCTTCAGCGCTTCAATCCACTCATGCTTCTTGAAGCGTGCGGGCACCGACTTCAGCGCCTTCCCCTTGCTGGTCACCACATAATCGCTTTGCCCTTCTTCGTCGATACTAAGCGAGACGAAGGTCTCTGCGTCCAGCTCATACGGCTCGAAGTACGCAGCATAATCATCCAGCTTGCGCGCCTCCATATCCCAGATCAGGCGGGTGACATCGGCATATCCGGCATTTCGTGCCAGGTTGCCAAGAGCAATCTGTACGGCCTGGCCTTCGCTGGCGCGGCGCTGTGCGCCGAACTTCTTACTCTCCGCCAGGAAGCGCTGGATGAACTCATAACGCACGCGGATATCTTGTTCACGGTCTTCTCCCAGCGGAATCAGACTATAGCTGAGCAGATGATCCTTGCCCCGCTTCTGCTCCACAGACTGCTTCATCTCTTCCAGGTTCAGCTTGCCGAGCGTGGCATCGGCGAACAGCTGGGAACGGCGGTGGTTCGCACCGGCAGAGATGTATTTGGCACAGTCATAGAGCAGCTCGAACCGCTCTTGTCCAAGCTCCTTGTAGGCGGACTGGAACCAGTTCACATCGAAGGCGCCGTCGTTGAACTCCTGCGGCGTGATCGGCGAGTAATGCGCCACCACCGTCTCTTTTTCGGCCGAGAAGCTCTCGTTAATGTGAGCGTGGAAGTACCAGGCCCCGCTGCGAAGCCCTTCCCAGCCCAGGTATTCGGCAATGATCTCGATCCACTGCGGGGCGTACATGGCGGCTTCCAGCAGCTTTTGATCGGACAGCTTGTACTCCTGCAGCAAGGTCTTCAGCAGCTCCGCATTATCGCCCTCACGCGGATAACATACCTTGAGCAGATGGCTGAAGGATTCCTTCTTCGTAATATTGTTGCCATAGCCATACACGTACCCGCGCACGAAGGTATCCTTGTTCAGCCCTGACAGGATACGGATACAATACTCCAGGCCCTCTATCCGCTGCAGCCCCATCGTCATGCCGGTCACCTCAGTCGGCAGGTCGCCGCGCCCCAGCTCAATGGCCAGCAGACGGTCGATGATCCGTGTGCGTAGTGCAACCATCTGTGGACTGTCTTCGATCCAATCATATCTGCGTGAACTGATCCAGCTCATATGGTTGCGTGCATCCTTACTCAGCAGCAGCTCCTTAAGCAGCGTCTCTTCGCGGATGATTCCACCGGTGAAGGCCTCAACGTAGTGCTTCAGTCCGATGATGCTGTCCTGCTCTTCGCCTCCGCTGATCCCCTCGAACCGGTAGCAGGTACGGAACATCTCCTTGAACTCCTCTGCTCCGTTCCATAGCTTCTGCACCATATCGACCCACGGCTCAGCCAGCACAGACAGGAAAGGCCAGTCCGCCGCAAGCTTCTCCTCCGGGAACGCAGCCATCAGCGCATTCACCGCACCATTCACTTGGCGGAAGCCCTCCGGGCTCTTGTGGTCCGCGCGGTACGCATCCAGCAGCGTCTCTACCTGCCATCTGTACTTCAGCTTGTCCACTAGCTTCAGCACAGCCTCGATCTGCTCCAGCGGGTAGACCTCTGACGCGAACTCCTTGCGCCACCCGGACAGCAGCTTCTGCTTGCTAAGTTCCTTATCATCAATTCCTAAGGTGTCGTAACCGTCATAGTTATCCAGGGTCTCATCCAGCTCTTCCAGGCTGATATAGAAGTTCAACTCTATCAGATCCCGGGCGCTCCAGCCGCTCTTGTCCCAATATTCAGCCCATGCTTCATGCAGCGGGTACTGTTCGAGGGCGGATTTGCCGCTCTCCTCATCGTTAATTAAGTACCCCTGCAACGGTCTGAGGTTGGTGCCGATCAGCACCGTGTCCTTATACCCGCTGTAATACTCAACCTCGTACTCTACGTCGCGGTGCTTGTGGATCGTGTTGTCCAGTCCCTTAAGGAATGTCTTGATCTGCTCCAAGGACAGCTTGAACACCTGATCCCAGGCGAATCCGTCAAGTACAGGCCCCTCAGCCAGCCACTCCTCCGTCTGCTGCGGATCGAACAAGCCGAAGCCGTTAGCCTTCGTATACTCATTCTTCTGGCTCAGCCTCGCGATCAGCTCGCGCTCCTGGTCGGAAGGCTTCTCCAGCGCCTCCGCCAGCGGACGGACCGCTTCAAAGAGTGCCTGCCGCTCTTCATCCTGGAACAACACGGTCATAATCTCCAGCCCTGCCTGCCGCTGCAGGGCATTCTTGCCCTGCACCAGTCTGTGGACGGACTCCTTCAGCGCTTCATCCGGCTGATTCAGCAGCATCCGGGTCACGCTCTGCCGCAGCGTACCGGTCTTAAGCTTCAGCAGCCCTTCGGCCATCAGCAGCTCATCCTCCGCCAGGGTTAGCCCCTGCGCCAGGTCCAGCGCCAGCTCCCGGTTCTTGATACTCTTGTCGGAGAGGCTGGCGAAGATGAATTCGCGCTGCACAGTATCCTCCGTATGCTGCACGAAGTAATTCAGCAGCTCCCCACGTATGTCCGTGCTGAGCTTGTCCTTCAGCGCCAGCAATTCATTCACCCAGGCCGGGTCCATATCATAGGAGATCAGATAAAGCATCTTTTGGACCGGCAGATCACGGGTGTAGTTGACCTGCAGGAAATCCAGCACCTTAGAGGTACCGGTCAGCTCCCGGCTGTCCGGATTCAGGAAGATGTCCTTCAGCAGGCTGAAGTCGCGCTGCCGCTCGCTTTTATCCTCAAGCTGCGGGCTGGTTACGACCTCGATCTTCGGCCCATTATCCTTCGGCCCTCTCCACATCCGGTTATAATCATAATTATAATTCGTCAGAATCCAGTACAGCAGCTCCGGCTCTTGCTCCTTCAGATACTTCCGGGCGCTGCTCAGGCGCACCTCCCGGTTCTGGCTGCCGGAAAGTACATACTCTGCTACAATCTTCTGGTAGGACTGGCCCTGTTCCATCAGGACATCCACCTTGCCGATCAACTCATTCTCCTCATAGACAGCCGTCCCCCACAAGCTCAGGTAGACATGGTTGGCATTCTCGCTGGTCAGCCAGTCAGCCCGCAGCGCTTCATCCGTCAGCACCTGATAGGCTCCTTCAATCAGTTGCTTCGCCACCCGCTGGTTCTGGGCTTCCAGGCCCATCCCCGTCCATACGCCCAGGGCACGCACCACCGAGCTGTAGCGCACGAGATCATTGTCCAGAATCACCTTCAGCATGTACAGGTTGTTCTCTATCGTCCCCTCATCCATCGTCTCCATAATGGACTGGCGCAGTCCCTCCTGCAGCCGGGCAGCCAGCAGCAGCTCGCCAATCATCTGAACAGCGGCCTGGTTACGACTGAGGAATGCACCCTTTATCATATTGCGGCTGAGCAGTGCCCCCTGGTTGTCCCCGTACACCGCATCCTTAAGCAGCTCCTCCATCCCGCTGCCGCTGCGGTCCAGCTCATAGGCGACTACATCGGGAACGGCAACATCTACACGGTAAGAGATACTGTAATCCTTTTCATAATCCCCCTTCAGGTACTCCGGCAACGAGAATTCAATTAGCTCCATATAGATCAGGGCATTGATTTTCCGGAGGATCTGCATCCGGTGCGCCTGAACCTCCCGGGTCCGGAACGGCCGGCGCAGATACCCTATGGAATAAGGGTACTCCACTGCATGCTTAACTATGTAACGGGCAAGCTCAACGGTATGTGTGCTGTACAGCTGCTGCATGATCCCCATCAGCGGCTCCCAGTATCCGGTAAAATCAGCCTGAGCCGCCGCAGCGCGATCATCCATGATCACAAGGAAGCGGTCCAGCGAATCTTCCCCTTCATGAAGGTAGCGGTTCTTGCTGAACTCCGCGAGCAGGCCTGCCAGCTCCGCGCCTTCCCCCTTCAGCCCTTTGGCTTTGTTCTCAACATCCGCGTACCACTGAGTCTCCCACTCTGCATTTCCGATTTTCATACTGTCATCTCCCTCACCATAGTCTTCCTGCCAGCATCGTGAACCGGATCAGCGTCAGCTCATCGCCCTCTTCGAGCCTCAGCGGCTCATCCAGCGCGGAACATTCCGCTTCCTGCACGAATACCTTGTACAATCCGTCTTCGTAAGCAAGCAGTGCCGCAGCCGTAGCCTGCTCTACCTCAGGCTTCGTCTCACCGTACACCGTACCGAATCCGACCTTGCCGTTATCACCCTGCTCCGCAATTTCATTTGCGGTCAGGTAAGGAATTAGTTCTCCCCGCTCCTGCCGCTCCAGCATCGCCTGCACCTGCCCGGCTACAATCTCCGAGATCAACGCGCGCAGCGTCTGCGGACGGTCAGCAAGCAGCAGCTCCTTACGCTCTAACACCGGCCTGCGTTTGCCCAGGCTTTTGACGGTTACATACAGCTTCATGGCCTTCCCTCCTTACCTCAAAAGCTCTATTCGACAGATTATCTAGTTCATTACCCCATTTCCCAGAAATCAACCCGTTCCCCCGGCCGAAAATTCAAATTTATGCGGATACAGAGCATCCGGTATCTGTACAGCTCTTTTTTTGCTAAAATAGAAGGGTCGGCGCATTTCCGTGCAATCCTGGCGCCAGTCACTGAAACGGAGGCATTACCTGTGGATTATATTATTCTGGACATCGAATTCAACGGCCGCAAATTTGCCAGCGAGCATCCCATGGAGGTCATTGAGATCGGAGCGGTCCGGTTAGACGCTTCATTGCAGGTTAAGGATGAATTCTCAGCCTTAATCAGACCCATATACTTCTCCACCCTGAATTCATTCATCAAGAAAAAAACCGGCATCCCCCAAGAGGATATCGACGTCGCCAGCCGGTTCCCGAAGGTCATTACCGCCTTCAGAGCGTGGCTCGACCAGAGTGCTGACGGCGTGCTGCTCTTAACCTGGGGCGGCGAGGATATGAAGCGGATTATCCAGGATGTGCGGATGCACAAGATGGATGATGCCTACTGGATGGAGGCCACCTACTTCGATCTGCTTAAGGGCGTCCTGCGCGCCCGCGGCCTCAGTAACGACATCAGCGTCGAAGGGGCCATGGCCCTATTCGGCCTGGAGCCTTCCGGCTCCGCCCACCGCGCGCTGGACGATGCCAAGATGACGGCGGAGATCTTCCGCGCAGTCTTCAGCGAGCTGGACTTCGGCCGTTCCCAGCACTATGTCGATACCTTCTCGAACGCCAGGGAACGCAAGACGGTTAAGATCGCCATCAAAGCAATGACCGCCCAAAAAATCGTCCCCACCTGGGAGCTGGTCGCCGAGCATTACTTCCCTGCGGAGGATGCCTTGGCGGACCCCCGGAAGCTGGCAGAGCTTAAGGCGTATTTCACCGCCCAGCTTAGCAAGAAATAACCCCATATGCCCGCGCAGCAGCGGCAATCTCCCGAGGCATAGCCTGGGCGGTTGCCGCTGTTTGCTTTTCCAGCACACGGTTACCCGCCCTGCTGTCTGGTTATTATACAAATTAAGAGTTGACCTTGCCGTTACGTCAAAGTATACAGTTAGATCTGTAAGCGGCCGCTTACCCGGCGGGAACGCCTTGAACCCGTTCTCTGCTGTATACGCCAAGACAGATTGGAGGCAGATTGGACCATGGAATATACGGTGCAGAAGCTGGGGACACTCGCGGGAATCAGTGCACGGACCTTGCGGTATTACGATGAATTCGGCATTCTGAAGCCGGCCAGAATCAGCTCCTCGGGATACCGGATCTACGGCCAGGCTGAGGTAGACCTGTTGCAGCAGATTCTCTTCTACCGGGAACTGGGCCTCGGCCTGGAGGCGATCAGAGATATTGTCCATTCGCCCTCCTTCGACGGCGCCCGCGCCCTGCGTGAGCACCATGACCAGTTGCTTCAGCGGAGACAGCAGCTGGACCGGCTCATCGCGAACGTCGAGCAGACCATTGCACACACAGAAGGGAGAAGTATAATGAGCAATCAGGAGAAATTCGCAGGCTTCAAGCAGAAGCTGATTGACGATAACGAGCAGAAGTACGGCCAGGAGATCCGGGAGAAATACGGCGCGGAAGCTGTGGAGCAGTCGAACCGCAAGCTCAGCCATATGACAGAGGAGCAGTACGCTGACCTTCAGCAGCTTGAGGCTGATATGTTCGCATCACTGGAGCAGGCGATGGAGGAAGGCGACTCGGCAAGCGAACTGGCGCAAAAGGCCGCCGATCTGCACCGCCAGTGGCTCAGCTTCTATTGGGATACGTACACCAAGGAAGCCCATGCAGGCGTAGCCCAGATGTATGCCCAGGATGAGCGCTTCACCGCTTATTACGACCAGCGCCGCCCCGGCATGGCCGCGTTCCTGCGGGATGCAGTGCATGTGTATACTGGAGCGAAGCAGCAGCCGTAATAGTTTGGCATAGCAAAGAGGCAGCCGTTCAATCCGGCTGCCTCTCTTTTACATATCAATCATCATCCTCGTCGGAATCCGTATCGGTGTACACAACCTTGGCAGTATACGCATCGACACCTACTTCTGTCTTGACCTGCCCGTTCCTGACTTCAACCTCATAGACAGCTCCTCCATGGTCCCGGTCCAGATCAATCTCGGTGACCGTCCCCTTCACAGCAGCTTGAGCCACCTCAGCCGCCTTGCCTGCGGTAATCAGCTTGCCGCCTGAGGCCGGAGCTGCCTTATGAGAGTCATCATCGTCTGCATCCTTGCGCACGCTGATCACTTTTCCCGAATAGGCATCTACCCGGACATCTATCTCCTGCTTGGTTTGCTGAATTTCGATATCGTAAAACGTGCCGCTGGCCTTCTTCTCCAGATCGATGCTCTCCACCTGTCCCGGAGCTGCCTTCAAGGCAATCTGCTCGGCTTTGCTTACACTAATTAACGTTTTGCTCTGACTCTTCGCGGATGCGGCTGCTTCTGCCGTACTGCCCTTCAGCTCGCCTATACCATAAGCGCCTCCGAGAATAAGTGCTGCCGCCGTGATACTGCTCCATATCTTTATCTTTGTCTTCAATGTTAACGCCTCCTAAGTTCATTCTTCGCTGCTTCATGTAGTAACTATAACGCTACAATCTGAGAGAACAGCGGGAGCAACATTAGAATTCGCTGAGAAAAAAGTAAACAGATACCCTAGGAATCGTCCCCATCCGGCTCTTCCCAGGTCACAGACATAATATGACCCGAGATTGCGTTGACCTGAACTACGGCCTCACGCCCGTCTGAAGTATGAATCTCCACCAGGTAAAAAGCGCCCGCCGCATCGATTCCCGTATCCACATCGTCCAGCTTCCCCGGTACCTCAAGCAGAGCGAGCCTGACAGCCTCCGCTTCGGAGACTACGCTCTGCGCTGCCGGGGTAGGTGCTGGTGACGGGGTAGGTGCTGGTGACGGGGTAGGTGCTGGTGACGGGGTAGGTGCTGGTGACGGGGTAGCGTCAGCTCCGCCAGATGGAGCTGGAGTAGCGGCAGACGTAGGCTGCACCGCCGGTTCGTCCGCGCGCTTCAACAGCACGATGGAGAGAATCTCGCCGCTAACTCCGTCCAGCTTCAGCTCATACCGTCCCTGCTCCGTCTGAAGCACCGCTACATAAGCTCCGGCTTGCAGCTTCAGACTGTCTACCTTACCGGGATATTCGCTCAGCACAGCCAGCTCCGCCTGATCTCTGGATAACAGCGGCTCCGAATCCCTCCCGAATATCCGGAAGGCAACCCAAGCCAGCAGCAGGAAGACAACCATACCTATGACTGCCTTGTACATTTTGCTCTTGTCCCTTGGATGCTGGTTCATTGTCCACCTCCCCTGCGGTCCGCAGCCATGCGGATCGTCACCGAGGTTCCCAGGCCTACCGTACTATCCATGGACAGCTCCGCTCCGATCGCCCCCGCGATCTCTGCGGCTAGCGACAGCCCCAGGCCTGCCCCTCCGTTCTCACGGGTTCTCGCCTCATCCACTCTATAGAAACGGTCGAATATCTTCGGCAGCTCCTCCGGCGGAATTCCAATGCCGCGGTCGGTAATCACAATCATCCGTTCCTGCCCGGCAGCCTCAATACGCACGGTTATCTGCTCATCGCTGTATTTGCGGGCATTGTCCAGGAAGATGAACAGCAGCTGCCGGAGCTTCGCTTCATCGCTGTAGCCCTCAGCCGGCCCCTTGACCTGAACCGTGACCTCTCTCCCGTACGCATTATGAAAAGCCTTCGCCGAAGAACGCACCAGCTCCTCCAGATCCATCACCTTCAGCTCCAGATCCCACTGCTCCGGGTGCTTCGCCAGCAGCAGGAGCTGCTCCGTCATTTCCTTCATCCGCACAGCTTCGGAATGGATGGCCTCAACCGATTCATCGAACAGCTCCGGGTGATCCCGCCCTCTGCGCTTCAGCAGACTGGCATAGCTCTCAATAACCGTCAGCGGTGTGCGCAGCTCATGGGAGGCATCCGACACGAATTTCTCCTGCTTCACATAATTGCTCTCTAAGAGGCCTATCATGTCGTTGAAGGTATGCCCCATCTCCACCAGCTCATCCTTCGAGTGTGCTTTCAGCGGAAGCCTGCGGAATTTCCCGCTGCGCTGAATCTCCCGCATAGTCGCCGTCATTTGGACGATGGGCCGCATAATCAGGCCCGACAACAGGCGGCCGGAGAGCAGCAGCGGAAGCAGCACCGCAAGCGTAGCGCCTGCAAGGACCAGCCGCAGCACCCGCAAGGTATCCATCGTGCCCTCCAGACTTTTGGTCATCTGGACATTCAGGACGTTCCCGTCCGTCCAGATGACCGGAACGCTCACGAACGCATACAAGCGTCCGTCCACCCGGACCCGCTCCGCCTGCTTCCCGGGATGGTAGACCGGCTTCAGCCGGCTGATCTCCTGCCCCGAGGTTGAGGTGACCGGCGCCGGTCCGCCTCCGTCCACAGTGAGCAGCCGCAGCATTCCCTCCACCGGCACATATGCCCGGAGCAGCTCCGGTGCCGTTACCCCGTCTCCCGTTTTTTTCATCGCGGCAGCAATTCTGGCCGTCTCGGCAGATGCCTGCCCGAGCTGGCTGTCTAGTGACATCCGGCTGAACACGCCGTAGATGAACAGATTCATGAGAATAAGCAGCACGGCGAACAGCACGCTGGAATACAGATGAATGGTGCTCCGCAGCTTCATGGGGCATCCTTCAGCACATAACCAACGCCCCGCACGGTATGAATCAATTCAGACTGGTGGTCCAGCGTGATTTTCTTGCGGACATAGCGGATATAGACATCCACAATATTCGTATCGCCGTAATAATCGTATCCCCAGACGGCAGCCATGATCTGTTCCCTGTTCAGCACCTGGCGCTTATTCTTCAGCAGGTAGACCAGCAGGTCGAACTCCCGGGGAGTCAGCTCGATACTCCGGCCTGCCCGCTTCACCTCCCGCGTAGCTTCGTTCAGCTCCAGATCCTCTGCAATCAGCGGGTTGACGGCTTCCTCTCTCCTCTGCCCCGAGGCCAGCCGCAGCGCAGCACGGACACGCGCCAGCAGCTCCTCAATTTGAAACGGCTTCGTAATATAATCATTGGCCCCAAGGTCCAGGCCTGATACTTTATCCTCTACCGAGCTTTTGGCTGTAAGCAGCAGCACCGGCGTATCGGGATCACCCGCCCGGATTCGCCGCAGCAGCTCTATGCCGCTGAATCCAGGCAGCATCACATCCAGCAATAACAGATCCGGCTGCTGCTCCTGGTACATCTCCAGCCCCTGATGGCCGCTCCCGGCAATGGACACACGGTATCCCTCGCATTCCAGCTCAATCTGCAGCAGACGGGCAATTCTCACCTCATCCTCCACCACCAGAATCAATTCTGTCATCGGCGCTCCGCCCCTTCTACTTGGTTGCCTCCATTGTAGGGCATGGGCAGCTACAGTTTCAAACTCCGCCCGCTATTTGCTATCTCTCTCTATATGCAAAAGGGTGCTTCCACCGTAATACCGGCCGGAAACACCCCTATCCATCTTCATTTCTGCTGCGTCTGAACCAGCAGCCGCTACAAGCTGCGGTGCAGCAGCTCCAGCACACCGCGCAGCTCGGCGACTGCCACCTGCCCCGGTGCCGAAGGCTTATGCGCCGCACCGAAGGTCAGCGCCGAGCCGAAGATCTCCCCGGCCAGCCGGCTGATCACGCCCTCCCCGGCCATCGACATCGTAATGATCGGACGGTCCGCATACTGCTCCTGCATCCGGTTCGTCGCCGCCAGCAGGGTCAGCACATCGGCTGGTCCTTGCGGCATTACGGCAATCTTCGGCAGATCGCCGCCCAGCTCCTGCGCCCGGCACAGCCGGGAGACAATCTCATCCTCGGACGGCGTCCCGTCGAAATCATGATTCGAGAGAATCACGAACACCGCCTTTCCATGCGCTGCGGCAATCAGCTTGCGGACTTCCGCTTCCTCATGGAACAGCTCCACATCCACAATATCCACCAGTCCGCTCTCTACCGCAGCCAGGTTCAACTCGAAGTAATAGGCGGTGGAGATTTCCTTCTCCCCGCCCTCCCTGGCGCTGCGGAAGGTGAAGATCAATGGAATCTCCGGCAGCAGGCGCTGAATGTCTTCCAGCACCTGGGTTACGGCATTAATATCTTCCACCTCCGTGAAGAAATCACTGCGCCACTCCACCACATCCGGCGCCAGTGCGATTAGCGCCTCAGCTTCTTCACGCAGCTCCGTCCGCGTCGTTCCGACCAGCGGAACACAGATTTTGGGCATCCCTTCTCCGAGGGTTATATTCTTGACGGTTACTGTACCGCTCATCCTATCAGCTCCTTAGCGGACCCGGAGTCTCAGAGCTTCCTCTGACGCTCCCCGCTTAATTTGTCTATTATATAAAACGCACTTAAGGTTTGAACTGGAAGCTTGGTCGTCGCTGCGGTGAACATTTGGACTTCCGGCCGCTGCCCGTCAACAGATTTCTTAATTTAATCCGCTACTCGCGGTTGAAATCCGTTGATTAGCTGATGCTTACGATGCGAGCTTTCCTTCGGAAATCTTTCAGGCGGACGCTACCGCTCCTACAGTTTCAAATTTCCCCTCCGCTTCTTTTTGCTTTTCGTTAATTTCTTTAGTGTGTCTTATATATCATCATCTGCTTCCTCTATCTCACACACGAAATCTACTGGGATCTACAGGTCTTGTGGCTCCGCCTTAGCAGCTGACCGCAGGAACTGCTCCACCTCTTCAAGTCTGGGCAGAGAAGCAATCGCACCCGTCTTACCCACCGCCAGCGCACCCACTGCATTGGCGAAGCGGACCGCTTCCTCCAGCGTCCTGCCGCAGGTCAGCTGCCAGGCCAGCGCCCCGTTGAAGGAATCTCCGGCTGCCACTGTATCTACCGCCTGCACCGGGAACCCCTTTACATGCCGGCTTCCGGCAGCGTCCACGATTAGCGCCCCTTTGGAGCCCAGCGTTACAATGACGTGCCGGACCCCTTTTGACAGCATTATCCGGGCAGCACGCTCTGCATCCTCCACACTCTCCACAGCGATGCCGGCCAGAATCCCCGCCTCTGTCTCATTCGGAGTCAGGTAGGTAATATGGTGCAGCAGCTCATCGCTCAGCGGCTGGGCCGGAGCCGGATTAAGAATCACCGGAATCCCATGCCGGTACGCCAGGACTGCCGCAGCCTCGCACATCGCCAGATCCGTCTCCAGCTGCATCACCACGATCCCGGCTCCGCTGATCACTGTCTCAAGTGCTTCAATATCCTCCGGCTTCATCTCCACATTCGCGCCAGGCACTACGATGATCCGGTTCTCACCGGACCCGTCGACCACAATGGAAGCCACCCCTGTAGCCTGGGATTCACTCAGCGAGATATACTCGGTATGAACCCGCTCCTGCTCCATAATCTCCATCAGCCCGCTGCCAAAAGCATCCTTCCCCACTCTGCCGATCATCGTCACATCCGCGCCCAGTCTAGCCGCCGCAACGGCCTGATTCGCCCCTTTTCCGCCCGGAGACAGAGCGAACCCCTGACCGAACAGGGTCTCACCCGCCCCCGGTGCGCGCTCTGCCCGCACGACCATATCCATATTCAGACTTCCAATTACGACTATACTCAATCCTTTACACCACCACTTGGTTTATTGTTTGCTTTATGGTTTAGATGAAGCTTGTACATTTTTACTCCCCTTATCTTATGGCCTTCCGGCAGGTTTATCAAATTTTATTTATCGGCTCCGCAGGCAGCCAGTTGTCACCGAAACTCCGCTGTGCTTTTTAAGGATAAGTATGCTAGAATGATGGTGCAATCGCTTCCAGAGCCCGTCCTGCCTCATTGAGCAAACGTTTGCATCTTAGATACAGCCTGCAGCAACCCGTTATTATCTAAATCGCATTTAGGAGGCTTATCACGTGAGCGAGAACCACTTACCGTCAGTAGCTTATTTCAGCATGGAGTATGGACTGCATTCCGATTTCAAAATGTACGCTGGAGGCCTGGGCATTCTGGCCGGAGATTACATCAAGGGCGCGCAGGATATCGGGGCACCCATCATCCCCATCGGACTCAAATGGAAACAGGGCTACACGGACCAGAAGATTGATGCGGACGGCAACCCCTACGACTCTTACCACAACTATGTGTACGACTTCCTGGAAGATACGGGTGTCAAGGTCACGGTAAAAGTCAGAAAGACCGATGTGGTCTGCAAAGTGTGGAGAACCGACCATTTCGGTAACCGTCCGCTCTATTTGCTCGACACCGATATCCCGGAGAACAGTGATGCCTGGATTACCGGCCAGCTCTACGGCTGGTTCGGGGAGGAGCGAATTGCCCAGGAGATCGTTCTTGGCATCGGCGGCGTCAAAGCCATGCGCGCTCTAGGAATAAAGATCGATGTCTATCACTTCAACGAGGGACATGCGGCGCTCGCTGCAATCGAGCTGATCCGGGAGAAGATGTCCGGCGGCAGTACCTTTGAAGAAGCCTGGAAGGCTACACGGGAAGAGGTTGTGTTCACTACACATACACCGATCAAGGAAGGCAACGAGACACATCCGCTGGATCGTCTGGAATACATGGGAGCCTTCAACAGCCTAACCCGCGCCCAGATGGAGCGGATCGGCGGAGAGCCGTTCAACATGACAGTTGCCGGTCTGCGGCTGTCGAGAATCTCGAATGCAGTGGCTCAGCTTCATGCCGACACCGCGAACACCATGTGGAAGGAAGTCGCCGGCAGATCCGAGATCATCGGCATCACCAATGCGATTCACACCCCTACCTGGGTAGATGAGCGGATGACCCGTGCTTTTGAGGAGGGCGGCGACCTGTGGGCCGTCCACAAGGAGATCAAGCAGGAGCTGATCAGCTTTATTGAAGAACGCTCCGGCATCGCCCTGAATCCAGAGCATCTGCTGATCGGGTTCTCCCGCCGCGCCGCTCCCTACAAGCGCAGTGACTTGATTTTCTCCCGGCCGGATATTATAGAGCCGTACCTGGAGAGCGGCAAGATTCAGATTGTCTTCTCCGGCAAGGCGCACCCGCTGGACGACAACGGCAAGCGGATCGTCAGCAACCTTGTAGCCATGATGCGCAAATATCCGAAGAGCGTAGTCTTCCTGGAGAACTACGATATGACCATCGGAGCCCAGCTGACCCGCGGCTCTGACATCTGGCTGAATAATCCGCGCAGACCGCTCGAAGCCAGCGGAACCTCCGGGATGAAGGCCGCCATGAACGGCGTCCTGAACTGTTCCATCCTGGACGGCTGGTGGCCGGAAGCCTGCATCGACGGCGAGAACGGCTGGCAGATCGGCGGCGGCTTCGAGACTACCGACTTTGCGGTGCTTGACCAGCATGACAGCGATGCACTGTACGAGACCCTTCTGAACCGCGTCCTCCCGGTTTTCTATGAGGATCAGGCGAAGTGGGTGCAGATGATGCACCGCAGCATCGAGACCACCCGCACCGAGTTCGCCACCAAGCGCATGCTGGATGAATACTATAACCGTATGTATATCCCAAGCTAACTTACGGTAGTTTTTGCTCCTGTCACCCGCATCCAGTTGCTGCTGCTCCGTTACTGTTCACGAATCCCCCCTCCTGTCCGCTGCTGCGGGCGGGAGTTTTTTAGGCCCTCCTGACATTTCCCATACCGCTACTTGTAGCTTCATCCGGCCTCATTATGCCCATCTTCCCGCTGCTCTTAATGGAGCTTTATTTCTCACCCGCAGACCATCGCTCATATCATGAATCTATCTTCTCCCGCATACACTTAATTATAATAATTATAAAAAAAGATTGATTTTATTTAAATTCTTGCTATTATAATATTTATACTTAATCTAAAATCAAATCCTATACGAGGTGATTGTGTTCATGACCACAAACAATAACAACAAGCTAACGACAAGCTGGGGCGCCCCCGTAGGTGACAACCAGAATTCAATGACCGCCGGTGCCCGTGGCCCCGTGCTGCTGCAGGATATCCATCTGCTGGAGAAGCTGGCCCACTTTAACCGTGAACGTGTGCCTGAGCGTGTCGTTCATGCCAAAGGCGCCGGTGCCCATGGTTATTTTGAAGTCACCAATGATCTCTCCCAATATACGAAGGCTGCCTTCTTGTCGGGGGTCGGCAAACGCACCCCGATGTTCATCCGTTTCTCTACCGTAGCCGGGGAGCTGGGTTCATCCGATACTGTGCGCGATCCGCGCGGCTTTGCTGTGAAATTCTACACTGAGGAAGGCAACTACGACCTGGTCGGCAATAACACGCCTGTCTTTTTCATCCGTGATGCCATCAAGTTCCCTGACTTTATCCATACCCAGAAGCGCCATCCGCAGACCCATCTGAAGAACCCGAATGCCGTCTGGGACTTCTGGTCCCTCTCCCCCGAGTCTCTGCACCAGGTGACGATTCTGATGTCCGACCGCGGCATCCCGGCTACTCTCCGCCATATGCATGGCTTCGGCAGCCATACGTTCAAGTGGGTGAATGCTGAAGGCGCAGCCGTCTGGGTGAAATATCACTTCAAGACAGAGCAGGGCGTCAAGAACCTCGATGTTAAGCTGGCAGCACAGCTAGCCGGGGAGAACCCGGATTATCATACAGCGGATTTGTTCAACGCCATTGATACTGGAGACTTCCCGGCCTGGAGGCTGCATGTGCAGATTATGCCTGTGGAGGATGCCGACACCTACCGCTTCGATCCGTTTGATGTCACCAAGGTGTGGTCGCAGAAGGATTATCCGTTGATTGAGGTAGGCCGCATGGTGCTGGACCGCAATCCTGAGAATTACTTCGCCGAAGTGGAGCAGGCTACCTTTTCCCCCGGCTCGTTCGTTCCAGGCATAGAAGCTTCTCCAGATAAAATGCTTCAGGGCCGCCTGTTCGCATACGGGGATGCCCACCGCTACCGGGTAGGAGCGAACCATAACCACCTGCCGATTAACCGGCCTATCGCAGAGGTCAACAATAATCAGCGCGACGGCGCGATGAATGCTACGAATAACGGGGGAGGCTCCGTCTACTACGAGCCCAACAGCGCCGGCGGGGCAACCGAGTCAGCGCCGCATAAAGCGGCTGCTTTTGAAGTCTCCGGCCAGGCAGACAGCGTGTCTTATGACCATGACGATCACTACACTCAGCCGGGTGACCTGTACCGTCTGCTCAGTGAAGAGGAGCGTGCCCGGCTCGTGAGCAATATTGTCGGCGCGATGACTCCAGTGGAGTCCGAGGAGATCAAGCTCCGCCAGATTGGCCACTTCTACAAAGCCGATCCGGAGTTTGGCCGGCGAATTGCAGAAGGACTGGGTTTGGCTGTAACAGAGTAACCTCTATCCACAGCAAAGAAGGGATAAGCATCGTCGCTTACCCCTTTTTTGCATGATATGCAGTTTATATTTCCAGATTCATGAGACAGAGAGATTTTAGACTAGTGGCCTGCTCCGTGATTGTTAATAGAGATATTGCCAGAGGATGCGGATAAGTGGCCGCCTGCGCTTGCCGTTGTTACCACTACGCTTGCACTAATCAGCAATACGGCTGTTAATAACGAGATCGCCTTTTTCATCTTTTAAAAACTCCCTCTCTAAGATATTTTTCATTACATTTTGATAAGATTCTTGTTGTTCTGCGGTCGCATGGCTTCGGATATGTTCATAAAACGACACAATCTTCCTAAAGCCTGTCCCGTCATAAAGTTTACTACTTATTACCAAAATATAGAGAGTCAGATTAATTGCATCATGAATTTTCTCCCTTTTATACAAATAAATTGCACTAAGATGCATGTAGTCTATGTAGTATCTGATATCTTCCTGCTTCTCTCTGCAGCTTAGTTCCTTCAATGGCTCATTGAATTCATCCAGTACCCAGTCGATAGAAAAGTTGTACTTAATGGCCGATTCCAGCACAGTAATCAAGCAGGCAAGCAGTTCCTCCTGGTCCCCTGTGCGAATGAATTCAACATAATCAGGGAGTACTTCAACCTTTCCTTCCAGCAGATCAATGACGAAGGTGTTGGCAATCGCAATGTTCCTGTAGTATTCCACTTCTACGGCAGCTTCCTGATCCACATCCGTGATCCAGCTCAAATCCGAATACAAACCTATACACTTTCTTGATTCAGCGAGGTTACCGAGCTTTTGATAGGCAATCCCCTTCATGCACGCACTGTAACCGAGATAATACGCTATATTTTTTTTCAAATAATACTTCTTTGCACCCTGTCGATGGGAGCCGTAGGTTAGAACTGCAAGTTCAAAGAGCTTGTCTGAAATCTCGAGAATTGCCGTCCAGTTCTCCCATGAGAACGAGACTTTAAGCATGTCTGTCAAAGAGTCTTCATTCATCCCATCCAGTTCCAGCAATTTCTATCTTGCCTCCTATCATTCCATTATATTCCAATAATAACCTGCTTCACCGCTCCGGTCAATTCATTCCCGACATATATATCTCTAAAAAAGCCTTTATTCTCCAGTTGAGCTATTCAATCTAACCTTTTCGACATTTTTATTCCATATTATGTAATAATGTAGTCTGCGGCTACTGCTGATACACATCCAGCCACTGCTCCAGTTGCTCTTTCAAGCGCTCCCTGGCCGACTCCGGCTCTAGAATCTCAGCATTCGGGCCATACTGCAGAATCCACTTGATGAACTCCTTCTCATTGTTAACCGTGACCTCGAACAGCAGCGTTCCATCGCATTCTTCGCTCATCCGCGGCTGTACGAACAGCTCCTCTTCCTTAATGTAACGCGCCACCTCCGGATCGAACCGTACCTTGAACGTGACATTCCGGGTCCCCCGGTTGATCGACCAGGTATTTTTCAGATATTTTTTAATATTGAAATTTCCCTTATCAAAAGTGGAAGCCGTCATCTCGACCTGCTCAAACCGGCTGATCCGGAACGTACGAATTGCGCCCTTCAGATGGCAATAACCAATCAGATAAAAGCGCTGATCCCGCGGGATCAGATAATAAGGATCAATCTTCCGCGCTGTAGTGGCGTTGCGTGACTGCGAGTGATATACCGTCCGGATGCTGCGCTGCTCCAGAATGGCTCCAATAAGCGGCTGCAGGAAGTTCCGGCTCTCCTTGCGGTAGGCCGGGGTACCCATTTGAATAATATCCGCGATATTCTCCAGCAGGCCATTCTGCCGCGATTTCTCCTTCAGATGAGTCCCCATCACCTTGTCATAAGCAGAATGAAAACCCGGCGGGATTCTATCCGGATTCAGCACAGAAGGCAGCAAAGAGAACGCCAGCGACTCCTGCTCCGAGAAATCCAGCGGATATAAAAAGAATTTACCCATGAACCGGTAGCCCGTGCCTCTTCCCTCATTCGTAACCGGTGCAAAGTGGCTGATCACCTCAAGATCCCTGTAGATCGTTCTAATATTCACCTCGCACCTAAAGGCCAAGTCTGCTGCGGTAATCCCCGGGTTCGACTGAATGGCGTTAATGATTCTGAAAATCCGTATTACTTTGTCTGTCATAACAAATGCTCCTCAGCTTCCAAGTAAGTGTTGCCTATGATCCAATAGTCCAATAGTTATACTATATCAGTTCTATAGAAACATAACGCCCTCCCATACTATTGCAACATCCGGGCCCTTACAACAAAATCACCCTAGCGGGTGAATGATACTACTGGTGCCTCTATACCACTCGTATACGAAGCTCACTTTTCTCCATCTCCCTGACTTCTGACGGCCATTTGACAGCTACAGCCCTTAGCGCTCTGGCTCACAGATACTCTGCTTTCTATGTGTTCGGTTTTTCGATTACATTCGGTCATTCACCTTCCCTCCATCACATTGTGTTCCGTTTTTCGCATACATTTCCAAATAGCAAAAAAAGTCCGCCTTCCCCATAGGGATGACAGACTCACGTGATACAGATATAAGCGGGTGATGGGAATCGAACCCACGCTATCAGCTTGGAAGGCTGAAGTTCTACCATTGAACTACACCCGCATAGGTGAAATGAAATATCGGGATGACACGATTTGAACATGCGACCCCCTGGTCCCAAACCAGGTGCTCTACCAAGCTGAGCTACATCCCGTTAATAAAAATGGCGCGCCCTGAGAGATTCGAACTCCCGGCCTTTTGATTCGTAGTCAAACGCTCTATCCAGCTGAGCTAAGGGCGCAAAATCTATATGGAGCGGACGACGGGAATCGAACCCGCGACCCTCGCCTTGGCAAGGCGATGCTCTACCGCTGAGCCACGTCCGCAAAAACATGGTGCGCGTGAAGGGACTTGAACCCCCACGTCGTGAAACGCCAGATCCTAAGTCTGGTGCGTCTGCCATTCCGCCACACGCGCACACGTTACAAGAAAATGGTGAGCCATGAAGGACTCGAACCTTCGACACCCTGATTAAAAGTCAGGTGCTCTACCAACTGAGCTAATGGCTCTCATAAGAGAAACAATCCAAAAAAGATGGCTGGGGATATAGGAATCGAACCTATGAATGACGGAGTCAAAGTCCGTTGCCTTACCGCTTGGCTAATCCCCAATATTATAATTAGCAAAATACTACGGAATCGGATGGATACTCTATACTTCGAGATATAGGATGCTCAATCCAGGGATTTCTCATCCCTTACGCCATTAAAATGGCGGAACAGGGCGGGATACTCTTCACTCCGTTACGAGATTGCGAAGTATTCCTTACGATGCCTATGCTTCAACGAACCCAGGGATTTCTCATCCCTTACGCCACTAAAATGGCGGAACCGACGGGATTCGAACCCGCGATCTCCTGCGTGACAGGCAGGCATGTTAGGCCAACTACACCACGGTTCCAGAATAAAAGGTTTTGGGGCCCCCGGAAAGTATTCGGAATATGCTACAGAGCATCTCTTCACTTTGTGGGGATTGGTTGCGGGGGCAGGATTTGAACCTGCGGCCTTCGGGTTATGAGCCCGACGAGCTACCGGGCTGCTCCACCCCGCGTCATTGAATAAAATCTATTCGGTTAAAGATAGATGGTGGAGGCTGAGGGGTTCGAACCCCCGACCCTCTGCTTGTAAGGCAGATGCTCTCCCAGCTGAGCTAAGCCTCCATATATGACTCGTATGGGATTCGAACCCATGTTACCTCCGTGAAAGGGAGGTGTCTTAACCCCTTGACCAACGAGCCATGCTGTGTAAAAAGTATTGCTACGGAGAGAGAGGGATACTCTTCACTTCGTTACGAGATTGAGATGTAGTGCTATCGAAGCTTAGGCTCCAACGAACCACTGAGGGTTCTCATCCCTATTCAGGGAAGTAACGCTACGGAGAGAGAGGGATTCGAACCCTCGAGACGCTTGTGGCGCCTACACGATTTCCAATCGTGCTCCTTCGGCCAAACTCGGACACCTCTCCATATGGCTCCCCGAACAGGACTCGAACCTGTGACAACTCGATTAACAGTCGAGTGCTCTACCAACTGAGCTATCAGGGAATATGTAACCAATTAGGACAAAAAAAATACCACAATGTGTGTGGATGGTCCGCTTGGCGGCGTCCTACTCTCCCAGGACCCTTCGGTCCAAGTACCATCGGCGCTGGAGGGCTTAACGGTCGTGTTCGGGATGGGTACGTGTGGAACCCCTCCGCTATCGCCACCAAACGGGCATTTACAGCGTAAATGCTTCAGGAATTTGATTCCTGAAAACTGAATCCGAAACGAATCTGCGTGTTAGAAATTTGGATAAGCCCTCGACCGATTAGTATTGGTCAGCTCCATGCATTGCTGCACTTCCACCTCCAACCTATCTACCTCGTCGTCTTCAAGGGGTCTTACTGACTTGGGAAATCTCATCTTGAGGGGGGCTTCACGCTTAGATGCTTTCAGCGCTTATCCCGTCCGTACGTAGCTACTCAGCCATGCTCCTGGCGGAACAACTGATGCACCAGCGGTACGTCCATCCCGGTCCTCTCGTACTAAGGACAGCTCCTCTCAAATTTCCTGCGCCCACGACAGATAGGGACCGAACTGTCTCACGACGTTCTGAACCCAGCTCGCGTACCGCTTTAATGGGCGAACAGCCCAACCCTTGGGACCTACTTCAGCCCCAGGATGCGATGAGCCGACATCGAGGTGCCAAACCTCCCCGTCGATGTGGACTCTTGGGGGAGATAAGCCTGTTATCCCCAGGGTAGCTTTTATCCGTTGAGCGATGGCCCTTCCATGCGGTACCACCGGATCACTAAGTCCGACTTTCGTCCCTGCTCGACTTGTAGGTCTCGCAGTCAAGCTCCCTTATGCCTTTGCACTCTGCGAATGATTTCCAACCATTCTGAGGGAACCTTTGAACGCCTCCGTTACTCTTTAGGAGGCGACCGCCCCAGTCAAACTGCCCGCCTGACACGGTCCCCGTACCCGCTAAGGGCACTAGGTTAGAACCTAGATACGATCAGGGTGGTATCCCAACGGCGCCTCCGCAGAAGCTTGCGCTCCTGCCTCCACGGCTCCCACCTATCCTGTACAGATCGTACCCAAATTCAATATCAAGCTGCAGTAAAGCTCCATGGGGTCTTTCCGTCTTGTCGCGGGTAACCTGCATCTTCACAGGTATTAAAATTTCACCGGATCTCTCGTTGAGACAGCGCCCAAGTCGTTACGCCATTCGTGCGGGTCAGAATTTACCTGACAAGGAATTTCGCTACCTTAGGACCGTTATAGTTACGGCCGCCGTTTACTGGGGCTTCGGTTCACAGCTTCGGGTTTAACCCCTAACCGCTCCCCTTAACCTTCCAGCACCGGGCAGGCGTCAGCCCGTATACTTCGCCTTACGGCTTCGCACAGACCTGTGTTTTTGCTAAACAGTCGCTTGGGCCTTTTCACTGCGGCCCCCTCGGGCTATTCACCCTACCGAGGCACCCCTTCTCCCGAAGTTACGGGGTCATTTTGCCGAGTTCCTTAACGAGAGTTCTTCCGCGCGCCTTAGAATTCTCTTCTCGCCTACCTGTGTCGGTTTGCGGTACGGGCACCTTCTCCTGACTAGAGGCTTTTCTTGGCAGTGTGAGATCATGACCTTCGCTACTACAATTTTCGCTCCCCATCACAGCCCAGCCTTAACGATGTGCGGATTTGCCTACACACCAGCCTCACTGCTTAGACGGACATCCATCAGTCCGCGTCACTACCCTCCTGCGTCACCCCATCGCTCATAGCGGATTACGGTGGTACAGTAATTTCAAACTGTTGTCCTTCGACTACGCCTGTCGGCCTCGCCTTAGGTCCCGACTTACCCTGAGCGGACGAGCCTTCCTCAGGAAACCTTGGGCTTTCGGCGGATCAGATTCTCACTGATCTTTTCGTTACTCATACCGGCATTCTCACTTGTATACTCTCCAGCGCTCCTTACGGTACACCTTCAACGTATATACAACGCTCCCCTACCCCAGATACAAAGTATCTAGCCATAGCTTCGGTGGTGTGTTTAGCCCCGTTACATTTTCGGCGCAGAGTCACTCGACCAGTGAGCTATTACGCACTCTTTCAATGGTGGCTGCTTCTAAGCCAACATCCTGGTTGTCTGTGCAACTCCACATCCTTTCCCACTTAACACACACTTGGGGACCTTAGCTGATGGTCTGGGCTGTTTCCCTTTTGACAATGGATCTTAGCACTCACTGTCTGACTCCCGGCAAGAAGTAAATGGCATTCGGAGTTTGACTGAGCTTGGTAACCCTTGCGGGCCCCGCACCCAATCAGTGCTCTACCTCCACC
This sequence comes from Paenibacillus sp. FSL R7-0333, assembly GCF_038000365.1. Lineage (NCBI taxonomy): Bacteria > Bacillati > Bacillota > Bacilli > Caryophanales > Paenibacillaceae > Paenibacillus > Paenibacillus sp. FSL R7-0333. The sequence continues at coordinate 639,490 of NZ_JBBOBZ010000001.1, read as the reverse complement.
ACTCCATTCACCGAGGCTAGCCCTAAAGCTATTTCGGGGAGAACCAGCTATCTCCGAGTTCGATTGGAATTTCTCCGCTACCCCCACCTCATCCCCGCATTTTTCAACATGCGTGGGTTCGGGCCTCCAGTGCGTGTTACCGCACCTTCACCCTGGACAGGGGTAGATCACACGGTTTCGGGTCTACGTCCACATACTTAGTCGCCCTATTCAGACTCGCTTTCGCTGCGGCTCCGGCTTCTCACCTTAACCTTGCATGTTAAACGTAACTCGCCGGTTCATTCTACAAAAGGCACGCCATCACCCATAAAAAGGGCTCTGACTTTTTGTAAGCACACGGTTTCAGGTTCTATTTCACTCCCCTTCCGGGGTGCTTTTCACCTTTCCCTCACGGTACTGTTTCACTATCGGTCGCCAGGTAGTATTTAGCCTTAGCAGATGGTCCTGCTGGATTCATACGGGGTTTCACGTGCCCCGCACTACTCGGGATCCGTCTCGGAGAGAACACAGTTTAGGCTACAGGGCTTTTACCTCTATCGCGGGCCTTTCCAGACCTCTTCACCTACCATATTCCTTTGTAACTCCATGTGAGACGTCCCACAACCCCAAGAGGCAAGCCCCTTGGTTTAGGCTGTTCCGCGTTCGCTCGCCGCTACTGACGGAATCACTATTGTTTTCTCTTCCTCAGGGTACTTAGATGTTTCAGTTCCCCTGGTCTGCCTCTGCGTATCCTATGTATTCAGATACGAGTAACTGCGAATTACCACAGCTGGGTTTCCCCATTCGGACACCCCCGGATCAAAGCTTGCTTACAGCTCCCCGAGGCAGTTTCGTTGTTCGCCACGTCCTTCGTCGGCTCCTGGCGCCTAGGCATCCTCCGTGTGCTCTTAGTAGCTTAACCAACGTTCCGGCATTTGGCTTGTTTGCACAATCCAAAACCTTCACTTTGTAGCAACTAATAACTATTTCCACTTGCTTACACAAGTTTCAGCTAAAAGATGTTCTAAAACGCAAATTCGTTTCGGTATCCAGTTTTCAAGGATCAAGTTTCTTACTTGAGAGTTTGAGCTCTCAAAACTGACCAACGAGTGAGTAACTAGCCGACCGGCTAGATTTAAGATTTGAATGTCACCGTTGCAGGTGACGATTCTCCATAGAAAGGAGGTGATCCAGCCGCACCTTCCGATACGGCTACCTTGTTACGACTTCACCCCAATCATCTACCCCACCTTCGGCGGCTGGCTCCCTTGCGGGTTACCCCACCGACTTCGGGTGTTGTAAACTCTCGTGGTGTGACGGGCGGTGTGTACAAGACCCGGGAACGTATTCACCGCGGCATGCTGATCCGCGATTACTAGCAATTCCGACTTCATGCAGGCGAGTTGCAGCCTGCAATCCGAACTGAGACCGGCTTTGCTGGGATTGGCTCCACCTCGCGGCTTCGCTTCCCGTTGTACCGGCCATTGTAGTACGTGTGTAGCCCAGGTCATAAGGGGCATGATGATTTGACGTCATCCCCACCTTCCTCCGGTTTGTCACCGGCAGTCACTCTAGAGTGCCCAGCTCAACCTGCTGGCAACTAAAGTCAAGGGTTGCGCTCGTTGCGGGACTTAACCCAACATCTCACGACACGAGCTGACGACAACCATGCACCACCTGTCTCAACTTTCCCCGAAGGGCACCTGATGCATCTCTGCTTCGTTAGTTGGATGTCAAGACCTGGTAAGGTTCTTCGCGTTGCTTCGAATTAAACCACATACTCCACTGCTTGTGCGGGTCCCCGTCAATTCCTTTGAGTTTCAGTCTTGCGACCGTACTCCCCAGGCGGAGTGCTTACTGTGTTAACTTCGGCACCAAGGGTATCGAAACCCCTAACACCTAGCACTCATCGTTTACGGCGTGGACTACCAGGGTATCTAATCCTGTTTGCTCCCCACGCTTTCGCGCCTCAGCGTCAGTTACAGCCCAGAAAGTCGCCTTCGCCACTGGTGTTCCTCCACATATCTACGCATTTCACCGCTACACGTGGAATTCCACTTTCCTCTTCTGTACTCAAGTCACCCAGTTTCCAGTGCGACCTCAGGTTGAGCCCAAGGTTTAAACACCAGACTTAAATAACCGCCTGCGCGCGCTTTACGCCCAATAATTCCGGACAACGCTTGCCCCCTACGTATTACCGCGGCTGCTGGCACGTAGTTAGCCGGGGCTTTCTTCTCAGGTACCGTCACTCCGGTAGCAGTTACTCTACCGGACGTTCTTCCCTGGCAACAGAGCTTTACGATCCGAAAACCTTCATCACTCACGCGGCATTGCTCCGTCAGGCTTGCGCCCATTGCGGAAGATTCCCTACTGCTGCCTCCCGTAGGAGTCTGGGCCGTGTCTCAGTCCCAGTGTGGCCGTTCACCCTCTCAGGTCGGCTACGCATCGTCGCCTTGGTGGGCCGTTACCCCACCAACTAGCTAATGCGCCGCAGGCCCATCCCCAAGCAGCAGATTGCTCCGCCTTTCATTCTTCTCTCAGGAGAAAAAAGAAATTATCCGGTATTAGCTACCGTTTCCGGTAGTTATCCCAGGCTTGAGGGCAGGTTGCCTACGTGTTACTCACCCGTCCGCCGCTAAGTTTGAAAGGAAGCAAGCTTCCTCTCAAACTCCGCTCGACTTGCATGTATTAGGCATGCCGCCAGCGTTCGTCCTGAGCCAGGATCAAACTCTCCAAATTGGTATTTAGAAAGAGCGATTGCTCATTTTGAAACATCTGACGAGAATTTACATTCTCTAATTTTGGATCTCACCGAAGTGATTTCCAGATACTCACTCGTTGTTCAGTTTTCAAAGATCAAGCTCGTTGTTAGTAGCGATGTTATCGTCACCAGCAACTCTTATAATATATCACATCCAGCCGATCAATGCAAGCTCTTTTTTCAACTTCTTTTCTAGCGAACACTTGATGTTTCGCGGCCAGAAATAGAATATATCACGGATAGAGATTCATTACAAGCATTATTTTATAACCATCATCTTAGAATGATATTAGCCGCAAATGGACAGAATAACCGAATATCTAAACGTATGCTTGGAAGCCTCAAGCCTACGTTATCTAACCTTCTAGGGGGATTGTTATGGACACTCATGAATTCGTGGAGAAGTTCCAGGAGAATCAGCGTAAAGCGCTAAAGAACAGAAAACGCGGTAAAGGAACTCCCGGAGCAAGACTGGCCAATAAACAGCATAGCTCTAACAAATAACGGTGACAAAACAAAGCAGGGATGTCTGCGCGGCCAGTTACGGCTCTGCGGACATCCCTTTTGCATTCTATTCTATAGAAGCAGTAGTAATTATTTACTTAGTTTCGTTACGCCTACAGCCACTTTCTCAATTTGTGCTTTGCTAAGAGCTTTGTCAGCGGAGCTGATGGTTACAAAACGGTCTGCGAGCTTGAAGGTCAGCATTGGCGTATCTGAAGGAGTGTACCATTTCGCTTCTGTTCCATTGGAGAGCTTCACTGTACTACTGTCATAACCATCGGAATAGTCACGCGGTGAGACATTTACACGCATTTTATTGAACAGGAAGCTTACGCCGTCATCGCCGCCTGCAACCTTCTGGAAGGCATCTCCGCTGACCATCTGCGTCGGAGCATAGGCAGTTTCAAAGCCTTGGAAGTTCGCAAACGCCTTAGCAATCTGCTCCTTCTGCGCTGCACTGTACTGTACGGCCGTCAGCTTCACAGATGAACCATTATCAGGCGCTGTGGCCCCTGTTCCAGTCCCAAGGATAACTTCATTCGTGGAGGCATTGAATGTCACCGGCACCTTCAGTGCATCTGCCATCGCCCGGACCGGAAGATACGTTGTATCCTTATAAGTGATTGGCGCCATCGTTTTGCCGTTGTTATCGACTGGGGTATAGGCCGCTCCGTTCACTTTGAACCCGATTCCGTGATTAAGATAAGCGCTGATCTTCTGCATATTCGTTCCTGCGTAGACCCCTGCTGAACCTGTAACGGCCATTCCGAATACCATCGTTGCTATGATCATTTTTTTGCTTTTCATTGAATATCGTCTCCCTTAGTTGTGATGTTGTTGTGTGTGTTCCTTGCTATAGACTTATTAAACCATTAACTTGTTTCTAACTTGTATCCGGATTGTAAAGAAGTAATTCAAATGCTCACCCCATACACCTCTGTGTACAAAACATCTCTGAAATGGAGGAACTCCTTCATCGTCACCGGCTCCGGGTAGGTCATAATGCGCAGCGGAAGATCGGCTTGCCCCGTACGCAACGGCGGCTGCATATAGTCATAGGGATTCAGGTAAAAGCCCAGCCGCTCATAGAATCCGATTCTTCTCTGCTCCAGCTCCCCGTCCGGCGGCTCAACCTCAAGCAGCACCAGCTTGCTCGAACGCATAAGGTAGCTGCTCATCAGCTTGCGGCCGATCCCTCCGCTCCGGCGCTTGGGATTCACGGCAATATGCTCGATGAACCGCAGTTCGGGTAATTCCCATGCCGCCAGAAAAGCCAGTATCTGCCCCTCCGTATCCTTGCTGGTATACAGATGATAATTCGGCTGATCCAGCAAAGCCTGCTGCCCGCTGCGGGTTCTAAGCTCACTTACCGGAAAAGAGGCTTCCATGATAGCGAATATTCCATTGAATTCTGCTTCACTAATACTTCCTTCATTAATAAATGTCTCATCGATCACTGTGTTCTCGTCCATTGCAATGGCCTGCTTTCTGCCGCTTCGCTGCGCGAAGGACTCTAATGTATGGTTCCCTTATCCGGTTAAAAATACCTTCAGGGATTCTGTACGCATCAAGATGCTTCAAAATAAAGACTGTCACAGAACATTCTCCGCTTCCCTATGTGCCGATTAGCATCTGGTACTAGGAGAACGTGCTATACTGTAGTCAACAGATACATCATCACACTTATATAGGAGAGGTTCATTTGGATAATCAACGTTGGATCGCACCTGAATTCTACAATCTCACTTCGGAAATGGAGCAGCATCCTGAAGATAAGCTTGCAATTAAATGGTTACATGAAAATGGGAGCCTGGAGCAAATCACCTATGGTGCGCTCATGGCTCAGGCTAACCGTCTCGCCGGCGGACTGGCCGGTCTCGGACTTACGCAAGGCGACCGGGTCCTGGTCATGGTCCCCCGCCGCATCATCGCCTATGCGATATATCTGGCCTGCCTGAAGCTGGGACTGGCTGTTATTCCTTCGTCTGAAATGCTGCGGGCGAAGGATCTCTCGTACCGGCTGCGCCATTCCGAAGCGCGGGCTGTTATTGTCTGGTCTGAGGTTACCGGAGAAGTGAACAAAATCTCCGACGATCTGCCCGCACTGGACTACCGCTTGTCCGTCTCCAGCGGTGAGGCTGAGGCTGAAGAAGGCTGGATTGACCTGGAAGGTCTAATGGAAGGACAAGCTGATTCTTACCCTACGGTTGCCAGCCGCCGCGATGATATCGCCATTCTGGCCTATACCTCCGGAACCACCGGCAATCCCAAAGCAGTAGTTCACACGCATGGCTGGGGATATGCCCATCTGCGGATCACTTCCTCTCTCTGGTTCGATATCCGTGAATCAGATACGGTCTGGGCTACAGCTGCACCGGGCTGGCAGAAGTGGATCTGGAGTCCATTCCTGACGGTACTCGGCAACGGGGCAACTGGCTTCGTCTATAACGGAGCCTTCCATCCGGAGCGCTACCTGCAGCTGCTGCAAGACGAGAAGATCCGGGTATTATGCTGCACTCCGACTGAATACCGCCTGATGGCGAAGACCGAAGGTCTTGCAGAATACGACCTGTCCAATCTGCGCTGCGCTGTATCCGCCGGTGAGCCGCTGAATCAGGAAGTTATTCATACATTCCAGCAACACTTCAATATTACAATCCGTGACGGCTACGGACAAACGGAGAGCACACTCATCATCGCAGCGCTGAAGGATGAACCGATCCGGGTCGGCTCCATGGGCAAATCGATTGCTCCGGGCATTGTCGAGGTGATCGACGAGGCTGGACATCCGCTGCCGGCCGGAGTGGTCGGTGATATCGCCGTACATCTGAGCATGCCTGCATTGTTCCAGAACTACTACAAAGACCCTGAGCGCAAAGCGAACTGCTCGCATGGAGAATATTTTGTAACCGGCGACCGGGCGCGCAAGGATGAGGACGGCTATTTCTGGTTCGAGGGGCGCGGCGATGACATCATCATCAGCTCGGGCTACACGATCGGGCCGTTCGAGGTCGAAGAGGCGCTGATGAAGCATACCCTCGTTAAGGAATGTGCCGTGGTCGCAAGCCCGGATGAGATCCGCGGGTCAGTCGTCAAAGCTTTTATCGTACTCAAGGACGGCCATGCCGGAACACCGGAGCTGACCAAAGAGCTGCAAGCCCATGTCAAGGAGCAGACCGCTCCCTACAAGTATCCGCGAAAAATCGAATACATTACAGATCTGCCGAAGACCACTTCCGGGAAGATCCGCAGAATCGAGCTGCGTGAGCATGAGAAGAAGGCTAACCAGTAGCAGAAGCTCTTCAGTCAAGGGAGTACTACAAGCAGGTAGCTCTCCCCACCAGCTTAGAACCTTAAAATCCCCGTTCCTACAGTGATGCAGGACGGGGATTTTTGTGTTTTTGGACACCTAAGCGTGCAGTGCGTACTTTACTCGGACCAATACTCCGCATCCGGGTTGAGCGCTGTGCCTACTTCGCCTTCTTTTACCAGATCGCAGTCCAGATAGCCTTCCTCATCCAGAAAATAAACCTCCTGCTTATAGAATTCGCACAACGTCTCCAGGAACTTCTCCGGCGAATCGTACATTACCACCAAATCTCCGTAGTCGTGCAGCAGATCGCAGATCCGTTCCACGCCTTCTTCAGAGCGGTAGTAGCAGATATAATCACTTCCATAGTTCGTCAGCAGCGGCAACACGGTTCCACCGCCGGTATATCCCTTCTCCTGCAGAATCCCTGACAGTATCTTCACTTCATGGCCGTATTCCCCGATATGAATCAGCCGGTAGCCCGGAATGAACTCCAGCAGACTGGGATCTTCCTCGGCGCCGCCTGTTCCAAGAACTGTATCATAGACCGCCCGCAGAAGCGCAGGAACTTCGGGTGTAAACTCTAATATCGCATCACTGCCCCCTTCCGGAGCCTTCCCCAGACTGGCGGTGTACCCGGGACGCAGCTGCGTGGACAGCTTAAGGAATTCCTGAAATGTACCGGTAAGCATGTAATCATCCTTTCTCACAAAAATATAGCGGAGCGATAAGGAACGCCCCTATCTCTCCGCTTGGTGCTGCCATGCTAATGTGCTATGTTATTTGAGATTGGTTACTTACTTGGCAGCCGAAGCCCACATCTTCTCCAGCCACTGATCGAAATCCGCGCCCTTCTCGCCTTCATAGGCATCGTAGACATCAACCCGCATCTTCTTCAGCTTTTCTTTGAACTCTTCGTAAGAATGGTCCTTAGGCAGACTTTTCTTAATCCGCAGAATAATCTTGGATACCCCTTTGAACAGTTCAGCTTTGTTCTTCGATGGAACCTTGACCTCTTCGCCAAAAGCCACCAGCTTGTTATATGCGGCTTCTTGCACGGTATATACAGGATCGCTGATCATCAGGCGATTAAGGATATCAATAATTTGTTTGTGGTTGTAGCGGCCCAGCTCTTCTACCGCTTCAAGACGCGCTCTCCAGTCTGCGGAACGGCCGGCGGCTTTCTTCAGTTCGTCATAGTTCTCAGGCAGCTCTTGGATTACTTCTTCATTATTCAAGCGTTACAATCCCCTTCTTGGTTAAATCTGATATAGTTCAATTCTACAGTACTGTACTCGCTGATTCAATCTTTTGTCCAAACATTCGGCTGAACCGGGAGCGAAGATATCGCTTGGATGAGGGTCGAGACCGGGCATCGGGATTTTTGACTTCACCTGGCTGCATAAGTATAGTATGAACCAAAAGAGCGGCCAGCAGGACAAGGAGGTCTTACAGCAAGATGAGAGTCCTATTCCCAGATTCATTCAGCGACACCTGGAGCTTCAAAGAAATTAACGCCCCGCTTCCTGTTCCCGGTGAGTATGAAGTTCTCATCGAACTGCGCGCTGCCTCTGTTCATCCGGCGTTCCAGAAGCTTCATAATGGCCCGTTACTTAAAGCCATAGCCGGAACAATAACGGATACCGGCCCGGCAGCAACCCGCTTGCAGACCGGTGACGAAGTGTACGGCCTGATAAACGCCGGAGCGGACGGAAGCTACGCAGAATATGCGCTGGCACGTGAGACTGAGCTGGCGCTTAAGCCCCGGGAGCTATCCTATGAAGCGGCTGCGGTAACCGCAGCCGCCGGGCTGCCGGCATGGCAGGCACTGGCCGCAGCCCGGGTCTCCAGCCGGGACCGCGTGCTGGTGCATAACGGCGCGGGAGCCATCGGCAGCTTCGCGGTGCAACTCGCCAAGCTGCGGGGGGCAACCGTGATTACAACGATCAGCAACGATGCAGATCTGGACGCCGTCTGGGGCCTGGGAGCAGACCAGGCCATTAACAGCAGCGGACAGGACTTCGCAGCCATCCTGGGGCAGAGTATCGATGTGGTCATCGATACGGCAGAGGGCCGCGTGCTGGACAGCAGCTTCGCGGTGCTGACTTCCGGCGGAAGGCTGTTCTCCACGGCCGGACCGCCCGATCCCGCCCAGGCTGCACAGCAGGGAGTCCAGGCAGGGTGTATTATTCCCGCTGCTGATGCCTTCCAGCTGTCCGAGCTGGCCCGGCTGATTGCCGCACGGAGGCTGAAGGCACCGGCCGGCCCGGTCTTCCCGCTTAGCGTGGAAGGGCTGCAGAGCGCCTGTGAGCTTCAGGCGAGCGGGAAAGCTCCAGGCATTATTGCCATCACGATCGGGCAACAGGAACCGGGATTATAGTAAGCGAAATACCCGTACAGCCAGGAGTTGCGGTTCTCCTGACGGTACGGGTATTTTGATAATAACTCTGTGGTTATTTCCCTCTGGCGATTAATTCGTTGTGGCGCTTGCCGATGCTCTGGAAGGTCTCATCCAGTGTCTTATCCTTCAGGAAATAATGCTCCAGCTCCTCCATACGCAGGTCGTTCAGTTGAATCGGCACCGTATTGATGTAGGTATCCTCGCCGCCGAACAACACCCGCTCCATAGACTCCAGATCGTACAGTTGTTCGAAGCCTGCAACGAGTTTGGCCTGCGTCTGGGAGTTATCAATCTTCGCCGAGGCGGGAATGCGGCCTCCCTTGGTCAGATAGGTTACACCTTCATCCGCATACCACTGCAGGAACTTCCACGCCTCCTCTTTGTAAGCCGAGCCAGGGTTGATGGCAATGACATCGCTCAGCCCGCCTTCCAGGCGGAAGTCTTCCCTCGCTCCATCCGGGCGTGGAATGGTGGCAAAGGCAATTTTGAACTCACGCGGGTAATCGGTCAGATTGTTCGCATTGCGGAAAATAAAGTTACCGGAGCCCAGCATGGCCGCTTCCCCTTTGAGGAACGAGGCATCGACCTGAAGCTTGGTGGCAATCTGCTCGCCGTAGGCGGGCATACTTTTATCATCGTGCATCATCTTGTACCAGCTCTCCACCGAGCCGCGCGTCACCGGGCTGTCCAGGTTAGACTTGCCGTCCTTGACGAATTCATTCTGCAGCTCCCCGTCCATGCCGAAGGGGAACATGTTGGTTCCCTGAACGTAGCCGTAAGTTGAATCCTTGCTGAGCACTTTGGCATATTCCGCCAGGTCCGACTGGGTCCAGTTGTTATCCGGCAGCTTCAGCCCGGCAGCATCCAGCTTGTTCTTGTTCAGCCAGATAAAAGACTTCGAGGAGACGGTCGGAAGGCCGTAGTAGCTGCCGTCGAACTGCCACGCTTTGGCCTGCTCACCCATAGCAGCTTCAATATCATACCCGCCCAGCTCGCTGAGGTTCTGCGCGCCGCCGGACTGCACTCTTTTCTCCAGCTGGAACTTGGCGTAATTGGTATACAGATCAATATTCTCTCCAGCCACAAGCGCCGTATCCAGCTTCAGATTGCCGCTGTCATCATTGACGTAACGGACATATTCTACCTGCACTCCGGGATTCGCCTCATTCCAGGCTTTCACCATGTCCAGCGGCCCTGCTTCCTCAGGAACCCCGCCCCAGAATTTCAGCGTAATGGTCTTGTTGTTCTGCCCCCCGGAATTCGTGCCCTCAGCCACTCCAGCCGATGTGCCAGCCCCTTCCTTGCTGCTGCAACCGCTTGCAATGATCAGCAGGGCTGTAAGTCCTGCAAGCCATCCGTATCTTGGTTTCTTCATCTATCGTCAACCCCCTTGGCTATTGTCCGCAAGTCCGCTGCTGTGCAGCATCCTCCGCTTGCCTATAATGATATCAGCCCGCGCCCCGCTGCCCCATGAACGCTATTGTGATCTAATGATACAGATTTGGGATATAGCGTACGCCCGGCTAGAGGCTCCGCTTCAGGAGCGGCGGAAGTCGCTCGGAGTTTTGCCCGTCCACCGCTTGAACACCTTGTTGAAATAGTTATCGTTCGAGAAGCCGCACGCACAGGAGATCGCCGAGACCGGCAGGCTGGTGTGGAGCAGCTGATGCACGGCCGCTTCGATTCTGACCTTTTGCGTGAAATTGGTGAGGGTGAGCCCGGTCTTCTTCTTGAACAGGTTGCTGACGTAGGTCTGCTCCATATTGACCAGACGCGCCAGCTCGCCAAGTGTGTGCTCCTGTGCATAATGCTCGGAGATATAGTCTATAATGCGGTCAACCTGCGGATGCCCCGTCTTCCCCCCGGCTGTTCCGGCCGCTGCAAGCAGCGCGGTGTCCCCAAGGGTACTGAGCTTCCGCCATTTGTCCCGCTGCTCCAGACCCGCCCGCGCCCGCTCCAGCAGGGCAATCAGCCGCTCCGGCCGCAGAGAGAGCTTCAGCACATAGCCTATAGCGCCAAGCTCCAGCGCCTGCTGGGCATAATCGAACTCCGACATGCAGGTCAGCATGATGAACGGGCATTCCAAGCCGACTTCCCGGCTGCGGCGCAGCAGCTCAATCCCGTCCAGAACAGGCATGACAATATCGGTAATCACGATGTCGGGAGGGCGCTGCTCCATAGCTTCCATAGCCTCAGCCCCGTTCGCATACTCGCCTTCTATGACAAAGCCGTATTTCTCCCAGGCAATGAGATGCTTCACCATATCCCGGGCAAACACTTCATCTTCTACCAGGTAGACACTATACATCGTCTGATTCTCCTTTGGCGTAAGGTTCGGATACAAGCAGCGGGGTGCGGATCTCGACTATCGTCCAGCCTTCTTCCCCGCTGCGGGTGAGGGTTAAGGAGGCCTGCCCCCGGTACAGCAGCTCCAGCCGCTCCTGGATATTGCTTAGGCCGATTCCTTTGCGGCTGCGCCGGACCGCAGCCTTGGCAGCAGCCTGCCGGGCGGCTTCAGGACCTGCGCCGTTATCCATCACGAGCATGATGAGCTCCTTCCCGCTGGCCTGAATGTTCACGGTGATCTGCCCGCCGGACACGGTGTCAGCGAAGCCATGAATAATGGCATTCTCGACCAGCGGCTGCAACGTAAACTTGGGAACCAGGGCATAGTACAGCGAAGGATCGTATTCCACATCCAGGTGATAGCGGTTGCCGAAGCGGATATTCTGAATGTGCATATAAGCCTCCATGAAGCCCAGCTCCTGCCCCAGCGGGATGAGATCCAGCTCGGTATTGAGACTGGTCTCCAGCAGCAGACCGAGCGAGACACAGATGTCGAAGGTGGTGTTGTCTTTATTCTTAAGCGCCTGGCTCTTGATCATATTCAGCGTATTCAGCAGGAAATGCGGGTCCATCTGGGAGACAAGAATCTGGAACCGGACGGATTCCTTCTGGCGTTCCTCTACTTTGAGCCGGTAGATCAGTGTCCCGATATCGGCTATCATCCGGTTGAAGCTGGTCAGCAATTGAAGAATCTCCCCCCGGTAGCCGCTGGTGGGGATCGTCACCCTCAGCTCCTGGTCAGCGGCCCGCCTCATCTGATCGCGCAGCTTATGCAGCGGCTTGGTTACATTGGAGGAGATCAGCAGCGTAGCGGCAATGAACACCAGCGTGAGCACTACGAGGGAGACGAGCGCCGTGCGTTTGATGGCATTGGTGCCGGCAAAGACCTGCTCCAGCGAGATTTTCTTAATCAGGGTCCACTCCAGGGAAGGCATATAGCTGGCCAGGTACAGGGCTTGCTCGCGTTCACTTGTCAGATCGGCCAGCTTATCCGGGTGGAGGCGGAATTCCTCCTGGAAACGGCGGGTCAGCTCATCCGGGATCTGGGCATCCTCCTTGCTGCGGTAGATCATCTCTCCCCCGTTGCCGAGAACGAGATAGGCCGCCTGAGGATCAGCCACGCCTGTCCACTGCTTCAGCCATTGCCTGTGGTCCATGCTGATTCTCACTGCGCCGTACGGCTCAGAGCCGGCATCCAGCAGCAGGGAATCAATCGTCAGCAGTTTGCTGCCGGAGGCAATCTCCTTGGAGACATAGCTGTCTGCAACCTTCCAATAGTAAGAGGCCGGCCGGCGCTGCTCCTGAAGCCCGGCGGCTATCTCGTTGTAGACCTGCTCCCCGTCTATGGGCTTACGCGAAGTGTAATTGTAATAAGCATGTCCGGCCCGGTCCGTGACGGTCAGGAAGACGGACGGCGTGGACAGGAAGAACGAGTTCGCCAGCGAGTCCAGATTGCGGTTAATTTCGCGCATGGCCGTGAAGGGAGAATGAGGCGAGTCCGAGCTCAGATACTGCTCCAGGGAAGGATTCTGGTTAATCAGAATGAGTGAGCGGGTCATCAGTCCGGCCAGATCCAGCAGATCCTCCCGGAAGCTGCCCATCTCCCGCTTGTTCTGTTCGACCTGCTGCTGCTTCAGGATCTGCTCAATCTGCTGGAAGCCAATCAGGCACAGCAGGGAGAACGGGATAATGACCAGCAGCAGATATGCCGTGAAAATGCGGTATTTCAGGCCCCCGGGCCATCTTAATCTCTTCATTATCCTTCTTCCCCCTTCGGCCTTGCAGCATGTTCCTGCCCAGTATAGCAGAGGATTCATTATTCAATAATTTGGATAGATAAAAAGTTTTTCTCTCCGCATACAGCCGAAAGACAGACCGCATGGCGGTCTGTCTAATTCGGTTAGTAACAGCGGATCTCATATATGGCTGCTGATGCATCGCCGTTCGTCCCGTGAATCACTACCCGCAGCCGGTCCGCCGTGAAGCTGCCGGATGCCGGTGTTAACGTAACGGTATTCCGGCGCTGGTAGTTGTCCTTGACCCTGGCAGCCTCGGTCCAGCGGCCGTCCTGCCAGAGATGGATGCTGTAGTCTCTCACGCACTGCGGATCACGGTACAGCGGCGGGTAGTTATGATATTCGTGAAACAGATGCCCCGGGAAGCTGAGCACCACCGTGTGCAGTTCCTGCGGCTGCTCCCAGCTCAGCTCCAGCCACTGCTCCAGCGGCTCCTGCGGATTGGAGCGCCATAGATTAGCTGCGCGGTAAGGGCGGGTAGCCCCGCTGGTCACCTGGTGCGCAGCATAGCAATTCTGCGGCGGGTCCAGCCGGAAGCTGCGGTTCTCCTTAAGGCTGCGCATCTTGCCGCCGCCGATCTCGTAGGCCGAAGCATGGCCGGGAATGACCGTTCCGGCCTTGATCCAGGCCACTCTGCTGTGCGCCAGCAGATCGAGCCGCAGGTAGGAGAACGCCGGGAAGTCGCGGCCCGGCTCCAGTTCAAGCGGCACAGTGACCCATAACTCTTCGCCCTCAGGCACCATGAACTCCAGCCTTGCCGCCGGCTCTCCCGGTTCTGTGCGGTAATCCCAGATGCTCTCCACCGCATACAGAGCTCCTTGAACCTGCTGCGCGGCACCGGACAGGTTGCTGAGGCAGACCTCCAGCCGCCGGACCGGACGGTCGCCCACCGCGATCCACTGCCCGGTCCGCCGGTTCAGCCGGTCCCGGTCGTATCGCTGCACCGGCACTACCGGTGCCTGCGGCTTCGTCTCCGTCCAATCCACCAGATGCTCCGCAGTTCCCGAGGAGGACGGGCCTACGCCGTAGAGCAGCGCTTCACTGCTTGCGGTCACCGCAGCCAGCCGGGCCAGATCCAGCGGATCTTCATTGACCACATTCGGCAGGAAGCAGCCGTCCCGGAGGAGCTGTTGCTGAATGTGCGGAACCCGGTGCGCCAGCAGCTCATCGGCACTCAGCTGCTCCGCGGCCGCAATTGCCGCCGCGACCCCTGCCGCCTGCCCCATCAGCGCAGTTGTGCCCATGACACGCACTGTCCCCAGAGCGGCATGAGTGACACTCACGTTGCGGCCTGCCATCATCAGGTTGTCTACATCCTTGGACATACAAATACGCAGCGGGATACCGTAAGGACCGCAATAGCTTTTGACCGCATAATCGGTGGTCTGGTCGTAATGCTCTGCGCTGCTGGGCTCACTGGTCGGTGCCAGCAGACCGCCGGGCGTATGCAGGTCGAGGAACCAGCCACCGAAGGCAATCTCGTCTTCGAAGACGGTGCGCCCTGCCGGATCATGCTCGGTCATCAGATATTTGCCCATGATGCGCCGGCTCTCCCGTTTGCCCGGCACCTGGCCGATCCAGTCCAGCGCATAGTTCGCGGCCAGCTCCCGGGTCTTGGGATCACGGTTCTTGATCCAGTCCCATACCCCCAGCGTATGGCGGGTCAGCTCATGGCGGATGCGTTCCGCATCATGGATGGTGTGCCAGGGCACGCCGATCTCCAGCCACCAGTATCCGCTGCGGATATCGTAGGGCTTGCGGCCCTGATCGTAGAAGAAGCTGGCATCCTCATAGCGGATGGCCCAGTCCGGCAGCACAAACGGAACGGGCCGCCCCATATCCTTTGCCTTGAAATGAATCGAATTGCCCATCACTTCCTGATTGGCCTGCTCCGGGGCGTGCGGCTCGCCGAATTCATCCTTGCCCTCGCTGCCCATCCGCCATTCACATCCGGCAAGATCGGCGAGCATGCCATCGCCGGTACAATCGATGAACTGCTTCGCTTCAATCAGCAGATCAGTCTCCGCGCCTGCGGTCCGGCACCGCACCGAATGAATCTTGCGCTCATGCTCCATCGTGATGTCAAGCAGCGCCGTATTCAAGTGGAAGGTGAGACCGGGGGTTCTAACCGCCATGCCATACATCGTCATATCCCATACACTGTTGGTCCAGCCGTTCTCGGTTATCCATTCATGGTTGACGGCCCGTTCCTCAATCAGCAGCTCCGAGATAATGCCGGTCTCCCGGGCATAAGCATGGAAGCACGCCGCTCCATGCGGCGATACACGGATCTCCGAGGAGGAATTGCCCCCGAACACCGGACGGTCCTGCACAAGGCATACCTGTGCGCCCTCGCGTGCGGCAGCGACAGCCGCAGAGAAGCCGGCTAGTCCGCCACCCACCACTACGATGTCATAATTCTCTGTAATCTGAACGTTCATGATAGTACCTCCTGAGGCTTCATTGTCTTTATTATATTGTCATGTATTAACCCTTGACCGCCCCGCTGGCGATGCCTTGAATAATGAACTTCTGTCCGGCCAGGAAGACCACAATCATCGGAATCATGGCGGCTGTAGCTGCAGCCATCATGCCGTTGTAATCGACCGAATTCTCCAGTACGAAATTCTGCAGGCCCAGGGGCACCGTATACAGATTCTTGTCTACCAGGAAGATCAAGGCGTTCTCATAGTCATTCCAGTGCCAGGAGAAATCAAGGATCGTCAGTGTTGCGAGCGGAGCCTTCGCCAGCGGCAGTATGACCCGTGTGAAGATGCGGAAATGCCCGGCGCCGTCGATGAAAGCAGCTTCACTGATCTCCTGGGGCACGGTAATGAAGAACTGGCGCAGCAGGAACACACCGAAGATGGTGAATGCCCCGGGCAGAATCAGCGCCCAGTGGGTGTTGTAAATACCCATCCAATTGAACAGCACGAACCTCGGCACGAACAGAATCTGCGGCGGGATCATCATCATGGATAAATAGATCAGGAACAGCGGCTCCCGCCCGCGGAATTGAATCCGCGAGAATCCGTAGGCGGCCAGAGCGGCAAACGTTACCGCACCCAGGGTCGAAAGGATGGAGATTTTCAGTGAATTCATATAGAGCAGCGCGAAGTTCCCCGTTCCTGTCCACACATTCACATGGTGCTTCAGGACCGGGTGCAGCGGTATCCACTGAATCGGGAACTCGAACACCTCAAGTGGTGTTTTGAATGAGGTGGAGATCATCCAGAAGAAGGGCAGCAGCAGCAGCAGGCCCATAGTAGTCATGACCAGCGTAAGCAGCCACTTCCACATTCGCGAGGCACGCCTTGCCGTCTGCCGCCCCGCCCGGACAGCAGGTGTTATTGTCGTTTCCATTAGCGGCTCTCCTTGCTTTCTTTTAGTAATGCACCCAGCGGCGCTGGCCTGCCCAATTGACAAGCATGATCAGCATAACAATGGCGAAGAGCATCCAGGACACGGCAGAAGCGTAACCCATCTCATAGTAGCGGAAGGCTGTCTTGTAAATGTAGAGCGACAGCACATTGCTGCCTTCTCCCGGTCCTCCGGCGGTGGTGGCCTGAATGATGCCGAACGTCTTAATGGCCGAGATGAACCCTGTAATCAGCAGCAGGAAGGTGGTTGGCGATACGAGCGGCACGGTGATATAACGGATGGAATGCCACAGCCGGGCCCCGTCGATGGTCGCCGCCTCCAGCAGCTCCTTCGGCACCTCCTGAAGACTGGAGAGATAAATAATCATGTTGTAGCCGACCATAATCCAGATCTGAATGATGCATAACGCATAGATTGCCGTACCGCTCTCGGACAGCCAGCCCGGAGGATCAGCGATGCCAACCAGCCGGAGTGCTCCGTTAATGGGGCCGAGGCTGGGATGGAAAAGCAGCATCCAGACGAAGGCGATGGCGACACCGTTCATAATATAGGGCAGGAAGTACAGCGTGCGCAGCAGCTTGGCCCAGTAGACGCTTCTGTTCAGAATGTAGGCGATGGGAAAAGCCACAATCAGCGATACCGGAACCGTCAGCAGAAAGATGAATGTCTTCAGGACGGAGTTGTAGAATGAGGCATCTCCGGCCAGCCGTCTGAAATTGTCCAACCCGACGAACTGGATGTCCCCCTTGTTCATGAAGGAGTAATCTGTAAACATCATGACCAGCGACATCAGGGCAGGCACCAGATAGAACAGCGTAATCCCCATCATGCTGGGGGCGATAAACCAATAACCGGCCGGATGATGGTCATGAATGCCGGTTCTTCTTAGCTTCTTCAAGCGATCCCTCCTTTGCAAAGTATTCATAAGGTAAGTCTAGCAAAGGGGGCAGACTTGCAGAATGAACGCAATTGTGGCGTAGGGGTACGGATTTTGGAATTGAACTGGGGGTACTATGCTTCCATCCGGCCCTGGGCCTTACCTCCCAGCGGATGCACTGCATGTTTACCACGCCTCATTCCAAATTATAGGAGATTCATTCAACTCCTCCATAGCGGTGCTGGGCAGCCCGTTCAAGAAAGCGGCTTATGCCCGCAACCATTGGGACCAATATATGAATATTCCCGGGGGTATCCATGTCTATGATATGGCCTGCTATCAAGGCAAGCTGTATGCTGCACTCGGCGCCAGCGGTGGCCCGCTGATCTATGTATCCGCTGACAGGGGAAATAGCTGGACCCGGTTCGGCACAGTCTCCCAATACGGCATTATGCGGGCTTATACTCTGTTCGGCTTAGGTGACACGCTCTATGCTTCCTCCGCCACTGACCATCAATCCATTCCGCAGGGCCTGTTCTCCGCCGGAGCGGGCTTCCAGAACACGCGCAAGGAGCTGCTGCCGAATTCTTCAGTAATGCCTATCGATATTCTCGACCGCGGGGAGACGGTATACGTGCTTGGCTATGCCAAGGAGGCCTCCGGCCAATATACGAATTATGTCTACCGCAAAAGCACCTCGGCCTTCACCTCCGGCGGAGGGGACTGGAGTGAGGTCTTCCGCTTCATCCGGGATGCGTTCGCCCGTTCCTTCGAGGAATCCGGCGGCGACTTCTACTTCGGACTGGGCAGTGATGCGGATGTGATTCCGGCCTCCACCGGCACGATTCTGAAGCTGAGTGCCGGGACTTATTGAAGTCGGGCAGGCGAACGGGCCATTAAATTGACAACCTTCTGTAAACGGTGGTACGCTCACTAATATTCTAGTAATCCGTTCACAAATCAGGTAAGGAGCGTCTCTATGACTGACCGGAAGATCCTTAATCAGGCAAGCTTAACCAAGGAAGTACACCTTATTCTTGCACTACTGAATTCCGGAAGTCCAGATGAGATGGCGCGGAAGCATCCGCAGTTGTTCACAGAGGTGAACTGGGACTTATTCGTGGAGCTGAACCGTCAGCACAGGGTGTATCCCTACCTCTATTCCAGGCTGAGCAAGATGGAGGAGAAGGTGGTCCCTTCTGACGTTCTGGAGCAGCTGAAATGGCAATACCGCAGGAATACGGTACAGATGCTCCAGCTTAGCGGCGAAATGAGCAATATCGCAGGTCAGCTGGCCGAGCTGAATATCCGCAGTCTGTTCCTCAAAGGGCCGGTGCTTGGGCAGGAGCTGTACGGAGACCTGTCGCAGCGCACCTCCCGGGATCTCGACTTCCTGGTGCCGATGGAACAGCTGGAGGATGCCGAAACCTTGCTGATCCGGCTGGGCTATGAGAAGGAAGACAAGTTTGAGAGCCTGCTTGGCGACTGGAAATGGCGAGAGCATCATTCGACGTTCGTGCATCCTGTTAGCAACGTCAACCTTGAGCTGCACTGGCGGTTAGGACCGGGGCCCGCCAAAGAGCCTGCGTTCGACGAGCTCTGGCGTCATTCGCGGACCAGCAGCACCTTCGGCCAGAATGTCCGCTATCTGGGGCCGGAGGATCTGTTCATGTTCCTGGCTGTACACGGTGCCAGACATGCCTGGTCCCGGCTGAGATGGCTGCAGGACATCAAGATGCTGCTAATGGGACAGCAGCCGCCCGATTCCGCTAAGCTAGTCCGCTTACTACAACACTATGATCACAACGCCATAGGAGGACAGACGCTGATCCTGGCCAGAGAGCTGCTGGAGACGCCGGTTGACCCGGCGCTGTCCCCGCTGATGGACAACCCCAAGGCCCGCAGGCTGGCACAGGACATTCTGTTCTATCTCCCGCGCATCGTGAATTTGAATACCCCTCCGCTCGAGCCGGAGGTGGAGCAGCATTTCAACCGGTACCTTCCAAGCATTCTATCCACACGAAGCCGGATGCTCCGCTCCGCCAGCTTCCTCTATCCCTATGCAGCGGATGCCAAGACCCTGCCGCTGCCGAAGCCGCTGCATTTCTTGTATTTCCCGCTGCGGCCTTTGCTGTGGAGCTGGCGGAAGGTGACGGGTGCGGAGAAGGAGATGTAGGCAGGGACAGCCATACCAAAAAGGCAAGTGCTGCGTTAGATTAGCAGCACTTGCCTTTTACGGTTTCGGAGCCTGGTGGCGGTCAGCCAATGTAATCGGTTTTTCGATTACATTCGCGCCACAACCTCTGCGCTCGCCCAATGTAATCGGTTTTTCGATTACATTCGGGCTAGAACCTCTGCGGTCAGCCAATGTGATCGGTTTTTCGATTACATTCGCGTCACAACCTCTGCGCTCGCCCAATGTAATCGGTTTTTCGATTACATTGGGACCACACACCCACCCGGCACCGAATGTGTTCGGTTTTTCGCCTACATTCGCGTTTAAGGTATACCCTTATCCAGCCTCTTCCTGCCCTTTCAATAGCCTGCTGAACATGCCGCCCTTCTCCGAAGCCAGACCGCTGTAGACTCCCTGCTGGATGACCCGGCCCTGGTCGATGACCAGAATCTGATCGGCTCCCCGGATCGTGGACAGGCGGTGGGCAATGACGATGACGGTCACAGAAGCCTTAATGCGCTCCAGTGCCTCTTGAATCCGCTGCTCGTTCTCGGTGTCGAGCGCACTTGTCGCTTCATCGAGCACCAGGATCGACGGCTTGCGGATAATGGCACGCGCCAGCACCAGGCGTTGACGTTCCCCGCCCGACAGGCGGACGCCCCGGTCGCCGAGCAGCGTATCCAGTCCGTCCGGCAGCTTGCGGACAAAGTCCGCCGAGGAAGCAAACTCCAGCGCCTCCCACAGCTCCGCCTCCTCCGCATCCGGCTTGATCATCATTAGATTATCGCGGATGGTCGCGTTATACAGGAACGGGTCCTGCGCCACATAACCGATGGATCTCCGGTAGGACAGCAGCCGCTCCCCGGTGATCGGCTCGCCGTCCGCCAGGATCTCCCCGTTCTCCGGCTGCATCAGTCCCATGAGCAGATCAACGAGTGTGCTTTTGCCGGCGCCTGAACGTCCGACAATCGCCGTCATCTGCCGGGCGGGAATTCGCACATTGACGTTCTGGAGCGAATATTGCGGCTCGTCCGCATGATAACGGAAATCGACATTCCGGGCTTCCAGACCGTGCTCCAGCGTCATAGGCAGCACCCGTTCTCCGCCTTGATCCGCTTCATGCTCGACAGCGGCCAGACATTCTTCCTGCAGTAATTGCAGTTGTTTGAAGGAGGGCACTACTGAGGCCAGCTGCTCCAGCAGCGACTGCAGCGTCGAGAAGGTCGGCCACAGCCGGGTGAAGACGAGAATGACCAGCAGCAGATTCGGCCCCTCCACTTGCATGAACCGGAAGGACACGAAGATAAACACAGCAATCAGCAGCGTGGAGGACAGCTTATACAGGAGCTGGGAGTTAGAGCGCAGGCGCGTATAGTCCAGCTGCTCCTGCTTGACCTCGCCGGTGAAGGCATGCAGCCATTCGAGGCGGGACTGCTCCAGATTATTGCTTTTGATATCCTTAATTCCGTTCAACTGGTCGGTAATGCCGCCTAGATACGTCTTGCCCAGCTCTGTGCTGCGGCTACCCAGCCTCTTTGCCTTACGGATGAACCGCCGGGAGAAGATGGACAGCAGTGCCGCGCAGACGAGAACCCCCAGTGTCATCTTGGGGGACAGCCAGAAGGCAAAGGCAATCTGAACCAGGGTGAACAACAGCGAAGTCAGGAACTGCAGGAAGCCGCTGATACCCGCCAGGACTCTGGCCAGCTCGGTGGTCATCATGTTGATCAGATCAGAGGTGCGCTTCTTCAGAAAAAAAGACCACTGCGCCCGCAGCAATGCGCTATAGACCTCAACCCGCAGCTGCCTGCCATAGGTCTGCTGAATTTCGACATTGCGGATCGCCACGAACCTTGCGATCAGATTCTGGCAGAGCACAATCAGAACATAACTGCCCAGCACCAGCAGCAGCGCTGTGGACTGCGGCAATTCACTTATGAATCCGAGCATAGGCAGATGATAGCCCGCCGCCGCGCCGCCCAGCTGAATGCCGGCCATGCCAAGCATGGGAACCAGCAGCAGAATGGCGGAGCTCTCCAGCAGACCGCTGATCACCATGCCTAACAGATTAAGATACAGCTTCACGCCCGACAACCGTTGAAGCTGCCGGACGTAGTAGATTATAGCTTGCATGGACCCACCTCGATTACTCGGCTTGTAACACCTTCGCGAACTTCTCCACCACCACGAAGCCCTGCATCGCATCATCCCCGGAGACATAATGGGCTCCGCTGCGCAGCCAGGCGTGGGCAATCATTTGTCCCTGCTTATCGCGGGCGACCCCCATATAGAGGGTGCTCTCAATGCCCCGCTTCTCCAGCATCTTCAGGGCGGCTACCGCCCGGACCATACAGGTGCTTTTCCAGGGAGTATAGCGGCTCATCACCCGGATTGCCTTGGTAATCTGCTGGATGCGGCGAAGATCGGAAGGCTTGGATACTGCGGGAGTCTCCAGGGATTTCACCCCAAGCTGCGGGGCTGTCCGGGCAAAGGGGAACAACAGCTGGATTCGGACCAGCATCAGCCGCCATAATGTCTCGGGAAGCAGCGCAAGCAACGCCTTGTCATGCACCAGCAGGAGACGGAGCCGCCGGAGGGTCATCATGGGCCGCTAACGATGGAGACCAGATCCTCATTCAGCAGATTCTGTACAAAATCAATCACATCCTGCTGTGCCACCTCTGCTGGCACCTCAAAGATCTCCTGAATCTTCCCGGCAATCTGCCGAATCGATACCGGTGAAGCCAATGCTTCCCAGATCTCACCGCCGACTTCGCCGAGGTTGTAGTATTTGCCGTTCTTCACATTCAGCATGACCTTCTCGCCGTCCATATCACTTGCGATATTGCCTTCCCGTTGAACCAGTACCGAATCCGGCGACAGCACTTTTGTAGTATTTATATTCATAGATTCATCTCCTTCACCTTGGGCATAATCGTCTCCATAATCATTTCCGTCTGCTGCGGTGCACTGAAGCCCTGCTCAGGGCGGGTCAGCCGGTACATCGGCAGCCGGTTCACGAACGAGGCCAGCAGCCCGAAGTGCCATTCTCTGACACCCATAGGGTCGACCAGCGCTTTTTGATAGGTATGATTGTATAAGGTATGAAGCCGGTCCAAGCCGCTTATCGTCTCTACGGCCACCGGTCCGTCCTGCACCACAGACAGTTCAAATATGCCGGCCAGCGGCAGCGGCTCACTCTGGAACCGGTCATGCACCGGTACGGCGAACTTGGTCTCCCGCTGAAACAGCGGACGGTACGCAGACGAATTCATTCCCAAGTAGTCCAGGCTCTGCTGCCACAGCTTCTGCTGCGGATAACCTGGAACAGCTAATGGATGTCCATTATGCACCAACACGGGAATAACGTCGTCACTGACCAGGAGATGTCCCTGATCCATCAGATAGGAGGCAAGCGTGGATTTACCCGCACCTGAACGCCCCACCAGCGCATAGGCCTTATTGTCCAGCACAAGCGAGCTGCCGTGCAGGGCCAGTATGCCTTTTTGCATCAATACTACACCCATACAGCTACCCAGAATGAACAAGCGGATGCTATCCGGATCTGCGCCTGCTGCCGGAGAGACTGTAATCGTACTGCCGTTCTGTATGGAAAAAATAGCGGTGCCCTTCACCATGAACATCACTTCATGCGCTGCGATGCCCAGATTCGGCGTAATCTTCGGTATCACTTCCCATCGCTCCGCCAGACGGCCTTCAACTACCGACAGGCTCCCTATCCTTCCAGGATGATCTGTACGGGGAAGTTCTGGTAGCGCGAACTCACTGAGGATTTGCAGGCCAAAAGCCTTATAACCGGGGCATTGCACTGTGCCAGCCATACTGCTCACTCCATCTCAGTCAATTTCACCCGTTGTCTTGCGGATGACAAGTGGAAACATTACTTCGGATAAAGGGATAGCCCTGATCCCCCTCCAGCAAGCTAAGAGGGATTAGGGCTGAGCGGTAACGCAGGAAGACTAGGAGTGACTAACGATTTCATCTGGATCGGCTTGGAACGCATCGGCAATGGATACCCCCGGGCCAGCCATCGTCATTTTCACATCCAACACTTCCAATGCAGGCTTGCTGTATTCCTTTTTCATCTTGTCACCCCCTTTCAAGAAACGTCCTTCAGGAGAGCCGCTTCAAAAAGCGGTAAAACACCAGTCCTCTTGTAAGAAGGCGGAAATCCGTGTTAAAGATTAATAATGGTTCGGGCTCACTACCCAGCCGGTCCAAGCATCCGGCGAGCCCGGGACGATTCAGATAAGAAGAAGTACGGGGGTCTTGCAGCATCTCCCTCAGCTCCTGCTGGAACCTCTGCCACTCGGGCAGCATACGTGTAATGCCATCCGCCCCCTGGATACCGCGCCGGGTCTGGTTAAGCCTGACCTTATCCGGCAGCCGCCCTTCCATCGCCCGGCGGATGAGCGAGCGGTCCATTCCGTTCTGAACGTATTGCTCCTCAGGCACCGACATACAGAAGTTGATGACACGCAGGTCATTCGTCGCATCCCGGTCCCATACCCTGTACTTCAGCGACAGCTTGGTAGCCGCCGTTCCATTCACATTCCAGACATGCGGCTGGCGGAAATGCTCTCTGCGGATATCGTACACAGTCTGGGAGGCAGGCGACTGGTCCAGCTCCTTCAGCCGCTCCTGCACCCCTGTCCGCCGGGCAAACTCAGGATGGATCAGCTCGGGCGCAGCCTCCTGCTTCCCGGCCATCAGCTGGCCCAGAGCGGGAAATATCTTGCGCCCGGCTATTTTCAGCATTCTTTTGCGGCTTACTCCCATCGAATGGCTGTACAGCTTATTCTCCCGGTAAAAGCGGAACCAGCGGAATTCACGCAGCAGCTTCGCCTGGTAATCCAGCGCCGGTCCCCAGGAGATACTCCAGTTGCCCCGCTGTCCGCTGAGCAGCACACCGGCATTCTTCAGTCCGGCTTGTTCATATATGCCCCTCAGCCAATAAGAATTCTCTATGAATTTGTAGGGCATCTCCATAATATCGAGCCATTCGTCGATTTCGCCATAAGAGCTTCGGTCAGGAAAATTGTAAAAGCTAGGCTCAATGTTCCCGACATAGTCGATGGTCTCCTGAATATATGGACGCTCATCGGTCACCCGCTGGCCCAGCTTGAACCCTGTAAAGTGATCCAAAGGATACGAGCTGAAGGTGTGGAGCGGCTTGCCCGTACGGCGAAGCTCCTGTGCCGCAAAGCTCACCACCGCCCCTGAGTCCAGCCCGCCGCTTAAGTTCGCACCAGCTTCAAGGTGGGTACGCAGCCGGTCCCGGACTGCACGCCCGAACACCTCACGGAACGCTTCCTCATACTCGCCATTGCTGCGCAGCCGGAGTGGAGACGGAGTCCGGAAGGTGTAATACCTGGAGAATGTAATCCCCTTCGGGCTTACTGTCATTGAATGCGCCGGGGGCAGCTGCTCCACACCCTGATAGACCGTGGAGAACATATCCGCGACATCCATCCGGCCCTGGCCCGCCAGATATTCCGAGATCCAGCCTTCATGCAGCGCGTGCTCTCCATCCATTAGCGTAAGCAATGGATGAATCACGGTACAGAAGGAGAACTGTCTGCCTGAACGGTGGAAGTACAGCGTCCGGCTCCCCGAGAAATCCCTCGCTCCAAACAGCGTCTGCCTGCCGGCATCCCAGATCATGAAGGCAAAATCTCCGACCAGATGCACCGGAGCCTGATCTCCCCATTTCTCATAGGCCAGAAGAATCAGCAGGCTGTCCGGCATCGACTCCCGATCCTCCCGGACAACCTGAAGTTGTCCGAAGAGCTCGCTGCGGTTATCAATAATGGCATCAGCTACGATCGCCAGCCTCCGCTGCGGATCATAATAAGGAAGCACCTCGCCCCGGGACTGAGGGGTAATCCACTGTGCGTGGCACCCGAGGAACAGCCCATCCGCACTCCAGCCCCGGGCATCATCCGCCGGATAACGCTGCAGCTCCTGCATCAGGCGCGGGCCGAGCTCCGGGTCCAGCGGCCCATGCTGCATAGAATAGATCCCGGCGATTGCACTCATGGGTTACCTCCAGCTGTCTATAATTTCGCTACCGTTTCAGTACTAGGTTCATTACAACAGGTTCTTAATAGTGAACACTTCTTATTACCTAAGATAACGTTCTTGCCATTAAATGTGAATAGTACCAGAGAGTACTTTTAGGTATCCTTTAGCGTATTGACTTTAGTTAAAATCTATGGTATTAAAACCCTGAAATATGACCTATGGTATATAATGGCTTATACTGTAGAGGCAACAAATATATGATACGGAGTGATAAGCCTTGCAAGAATTGAAGTTTGTCAGAGATTACAAAGACATAGCGCCGCTTCGGAACAGCTTTTTCGAGCTGGCAAAAGACACGTTCGAGCTGGAGCTGGAACGCTGGTATGGAGAGGGCTGCTGGACGGATAAGTATGTTCCATATTCTTACGCGGAGGGAAACCGGATCGTGGCGAATGTCTCGGTGAATCTCATAGAGCTAACCATTAATGGAGTGAAGTCCCCTGCTGTGCAGATCGGGACGGTGATGACTCATCCTGACTATAGAGGGCGGGGCCTGTCTGCCCGGTTGATGGACAAGGTGCTGGAGGAGTATGGACGAGCGTGTGAATTCATGTATCTTTTTGCCAATGAGTCAGTCTTGGAGTTCTATCCAAAGTTCGGCTTCCATCCTGTTGAAGAACAGATTTTCTCCATGGCCTGCCCCGGGGGTGCTGCCAGATCTGCGGCAATCCGCAAGCTGGATCTTGCCGACCCGCGTGATCTGAGTCTGGTCTCTACCCTTGGAGCGCAGCGGGTACCGGTATCTGAGCGTTTTGGCGTCAGCGGTGCCCATGGACTATTAATGTTCTACTGCCTGAACGTATTCAGCGACCAACTCTATTACCTGGAGGACGAGAATCTCATTGCCATCTGCCAGCAGGAGAATGGGCAGCTTGAGCTCTTCGATCTGATCAGCGCACAGCCCGTCTCCTGCCGCGACATCGCCCTGAAGCTTGCGGACAGCGATACGGAGACGATCGTCTTCCACTTCACCCCGGATGACCCTGGCCGGGAATTGTCAGGCAGCAGCCATTCAGAGGGCCTTTTCGTCCGCACTCAGGGCGGGCAGCAATATCCTGCGAACGTTAAGCATCCGGCTACTTCCATCGCCTAGGCGTACGCTACACTTTTACCTTTGTAATATGGTCACAGCGTCATGAACTGCCCCTGCCGGGCCAAGTACACTTCCTTCTCCTTATAGTCCGGCATAATACTTCCCAAGCGCCGCCAGAAGGAACGGTCATGATTCATATGCAGCAGATGACACAGCTCATGAATGATGACATAGTCAATCACTTCGGGCGGCGCCATGGCCAGGCGGTAATTGAACGTCAGCTTGCCGTCAAAGCTGCAGCTCCCCCACTTGGTCCGCGACTCCACAATCTCCACACTCTTCGGCTTCACTCTGAGCTGCGTCTGGTAGGGCTTGATGCGCTCTGCGATGATTTTCTTCAGACTGGCCGTATAGAATTTCTTCAGCGCAAGCTTCAGCTCCTCCGCATCCGCCTGCCGTTCTCCAATCAACTCATGCAGCGCATATTCCTTCCCCAAGTACAAGAAGGCTTCTTCGTCGCCCTCATAAGCCTTAACCCTCGGCACCTGCCGGGCTGCCGCATTGCTGCGCAGCTTCTCCAGAATCTTCGGGCCTAGACTTGCTACCGCACCGAGGATCGCCTCTTCACTCGTTCCCTTGGGCGCCTTAACGGTAATGAGGTCCGAGCCTTCCACCGTTACGGATAGCTTCTTGCGCTTGGCATACTGGACATGTAACGTAACCATCTGATCTTCTAGTTGAATCTGCATAGCCACCATCGTTTCTGTAATTTCTATTACACACTAATATACCGGATAACCGGATACAAACACCGCCAGATACAGCAGACCCCCCGCTATAAATAGCGTAGTGAGCAGGATATCTTTCCACTTCTTATCCTCCGTCAACAGCACAGCCGCGAACGCCAGCGGAAACGCAACAGCGAAATAACGCGGAGCAGACAGCAGCCAAGTCGGGGCCACTACATAGACGAAATAGGCGATCACGTACGCCATGTAGGCGGGATTAAGCTTCTTCGTACTGCGGAGCATCATGAAGAGAACCAGGAAGATCGCGCACAAATTCGGCAGCCACAGCCCTAAGAACGACCGGTAATCGGCATCCTTGAAGGTATTCACCGCATATTCCATCTGATATCTCGCAGTATCGAAAAAGAAGTAGAACCGCTGCGACCAGTGCTCCCGCTGATAAATACTGAACTGGAACGCGTTGCCCGTCACATTGTAATTGATGTAGAGATAAGCCAGCAGACCGAACGAGACGCTCACCAGGGAGAGAACAGCCAAGATCAGCTTATTCGTAAAAGCCTTCCGGTCCATTGACCTGTAGCCAGCGGCCAGCTCCCGGGCAAATTCCACGGCAATCGGCACGGCCAACAGAATCCCCGGGGAACGGGTGAATCCGGCCAGCGCTGCACAGAGGCAGCCCAGCAGCCATCGCTTTTTGCGCACAAAATACAGTGCCATCAGGGAGAGCAGCAGGAACAGCGCCTCTGTCATGGGAAGGAAGAAAAAGAAGGCCGACGGGAAGATGAAGATGTACTTCACTACCCGCAGGGCATTCCTGCGCCCCATATCCAGCCGGGCCAGTTCATAAGCGAACAACGCCGCTGCAAGCGTGCAGAGATTGGCTACGGCAAATCCTGCAGCCATATAATTGCCTGTGAAGAACTGCGCCAGCTTGATCATAACGGGGAAGAACGGCAGAAATACAATATGAAATCTGGGATCTCCTTCCGTCACATACCACCGCTCGGCAATGCCCAGATAAGACATCGCATCAATTCCGCGGATATGCCACATCTCAATGAAGCGGGAGAACAGGCTGCCGGAGCCTCCCTCCCGAAGCACCCAGAATACATAAGCCGCAAGGATTAGCAGCACCCGGCTAGCGATCACCCACAGCACAATCTTCCACCAGATCCGCTGCCGTTCCTCCGGGGAGTCGTCCGTATTCACCGTCCGCAGTGCGCTTGGGCTATTGATGTACCCGGTTATAGCGGGGATGGCCCGCAGGCCCGTCCAGATAAACAGGGCCAGACAGAGCAGGGAAGCCAAGGCCCCCGCCAGGGTCCAGGTATGTACCGACACTGCCCATACCCAGACAGCTATTATCATAACAAGGATAAAGAGCGCTGAAATTGCTGTATTGACCTTTTTCACCATAGCCTCCGGTTCCGCAACCTTTGCGTTTGCGTTGTCTTTTTCTCATTTTCTTATAGAAATGCCTGTAGCACAATGATTAGTTTGAAGCGGAATTACAAAATAACCCCACAAAGTGGGGCTTTAGCGTAGGTGATGACTCAGGTACTTTGCGGGGCGCCCCAAAATCAAAAAAAGGAACACTGCGTAAGATTCAGCAGTGTTCCTCTTCGGTACAGCATAGGGTAATGCTTGATCAGGATTTCGGAAGCAACGGGAAATGACAGGCTACCGGACGGCCCGGCAGGACCTCTTCCAGCAGCGGCTCCGCTAAGCGGCATTTGTCCTGGACGAACGGACAGCGGGTATGGAACCGGCAGCCGGAGGGCGGATTGGCCGGGGAGGGCACATCTCCCTCCAGCATAATGCGCTCCTGCTTACGCCTTGGTGTCGGCTTGGGAATGGCCGAGAGCAGGGCGGCAGTATACGGATGCAGAGGGGCCGCGAACAGTTCCTCCGTCTCTCCCACCTCCACCAGTTTGCCCAGGTACATGACCCCCACACGGTCAGAGATATGACGGACTACGTTCAAACCATGCGCAATGAACAGGAAGGTTAGGCCCAGCTCCTTCTGCAGCTTCATTAGCAGGTTAATGACCTGGGATTGCACCGACACATCAAGTGCGGACA
Source organism: Paenibacillus sp. FSL R7-0333 (assembly GCF_038000365.1). Taxonomy (NCBI): domain Bacteria; kingdom Bacillati; phylum Bacillota; class Bacilli; order Caryophanales; family Paenibacillaceae; genus Paenibacillus; species Paenibacillus sp. FSL R7-0333. Next base: position 609,990 of record NZ_JBBOBZ010000001.1, on the reverse strand, counting down.
CGGCCTCATCGGCCACAATAAACTGCGGATTCAGTGCAATCGCCCGGGCGATGCCAATGCGCTGGCGTTGTCCGCCGGAGAATTCATGCGGATAGCGGTTCCGGCGGCTGGCATCCAGACCCACCAGCTCCATCAGCTCAACCACCCGGGCATCGATCTCCTTGCCGGACATGTTCCAGTGAATACGCAGCGGCTCGCCGATAATATCCTTGACGAGGAAGCGCGGATTCAGCGACCCGAACGGGTCCTGGAAAATAATCTGCATCTCTTCCCGCAGCTTCCGCATGTCACGCGAACCCAGCGAATGGATATCCTGGCCCTTGAATAGCACCTGCCCCCCGGTCGCACTTTGCAGCCGGAGCAGTACCCGTCCGAAGGTGGATTTGCCGCAGCCGGATTCCCCGACCAGCCCGAACGTCTCGCCTTGGCGGATCGCCAGATTGACCCCATCCACCGCCTTGACCTGCCCGACGGTCCGGTTAAGCAGACCCTTGGTGATCGGAAAATACTTCTTAATATCCTTAACCTCCACCAGTACTTCTGAGGAGGCAGCTACCTTACGATCTGGCTTGGCCAATGTCTTGTTCATCATGCGCGCTTCGCCTCCCCGCTGGTATACGCTGAAACCGGCTTATCCTTGAACAGCCAGCAGGCGGCCCGGTGATCATCAGAGATCAGGAAATCCGGCGGCTCCTGGCTCCGGCAGATCTCCATCGCATGCGGACAGCGCGGATGGAAGCGGCAGCCCGCAGGCAGCTGTCCTATCGGCGGGATCGTTCCGCTGATCGTATAGAGCTCGCCTCCCCGTCCGCCTTCGAACCCCGGAATCGACTGGAGCAGACCTATCGTATAAGGATGACTGGGATGGTCGAAGATCTCTTCCACACCGCCTTCTTCCACGATAGCGCCCGCATACATGACAGCAATGCGGTCCGCCATCTCAGCGGCAACTCCCATGTCGTGGGTAATCAGCAGGATGGACATGCCAAGCTCCGACTGAAGCTTGCGCAGCAGATCCAGAATCTGCGCTTGGACCGTAACATCAAGTGCGGTGGTCGGCTCATCGGCAATCAGCAGCTCGGGGTTACAGGCCAGCGCAATCGCAATGACTACGCGCTGGCACATCCCGCCAGACAGCTCATGCGGGTACTGCTTCGCACGGATCTCCGGTGCCGGTATGCCCACCAATCTAATCAGATCGACCGCCAGCTTCAGCGCTTCTGCATCCTTCTTATTCTGATGCAGCCGCAGACTCTCCGCAATCTGTTCCCCTATGGTGAAGACCGGATTCAGCGAAGACATCGGGTCCTGGAAGATCATCGCGATCTGGTTGCCGCGAATCTCCCGCATCTCCTCCTGGCTTTTCGCCCCCAGATCCTGTCCATGGAAGTCAATCTGTCCATCCAGGATCATACCGCCCGCATAATCGATCAGGCGCATGATCGCCAGCGAGGTGACACTTTTGCCGCTGCCGGATTCGCCTACAATACAGACTGTCTGACCTTTATTCACCGTAAGGGAGATGCCGTCGGTTGCTTTGAGCAGTCCCTTCTCTGTCGCAAAGCCGGCAGTTAGTTTCCGGATTTCGAGTAGTTTTTGCGCCATTGTTCCAGCCTCCTCCGGGATTTGGTCACTTGCTGTCTGGGATCAAGGGCATCCCGGATGCCGTCGCCGATGAAGTTAACCGCCAGCACGACGAGCAGAATGCACAGACCCGGATACACGGCTTGCATCGGATCAATCAGCATGAATTCCTGTGCACTGCTGAGCATCAGTCCCCAGCTTGTGGCCGGAGCCTGGATACCAAGACCCAGATAGGACAGTGCAGATTCACTGAGAATCGCTCCGCCGACCATCAAGGTGGCATTGACAATGATCGGGAAGCTCGCGTTGCGGAGCAAATGCCGGAAGATGATCCCCCAGCTGGATACCCCGATGGCTCTGGCCGCCTCCACATACTGCATCTCCCGCAGTTGCAGGAAGGTTCCCCGGACCAGCCGGGCAATACTCATCCAGCTGGTGAACGCCAGAATCAGGATCATGAATTTAATCTGTGTTCCGAAAAGCGCCATCACCAGGATATTCAGGAACAGGGATGGGACGGAGTTCATGACATCAACAATACGCATGAATACCGTATCTATGAATCCGCCGAAGTAACCCGAAATCGCCCCGACCACCGATCCGACCAGCACGGATACAAAAGCAACGGAGAAACCGATAAGCAGCGATATCCTCGCGCTGTACAGCAGTCTGCTGAGAATATCGCGGCCCAGCTCATCTGTACCGAGGAGATGGCCCTCCGCTCCCGGCTTCAGGTTGGCGAACATCAGATCAATCTTCTCCGGTCCATACGGGGTCAGCCGCGATGCGAAGATTGCCAACAGCACAAAGATAAACAGCACGATCAACCCGCCCATAGCAAACGGATTGCGCGAGAACTTCTTCCACAGCACTCTCCACGGGCCGGGAGGTCTGTCCATATCCACCACCGGAATTTCCGGGTCGGTCCCGCCCGGCATCGGACTCATATCCGGCGTTCCCAGCGGCTTGGAGACCTTCCCTTTGATAAGCTCAGTATTGTCTGTACTCATGCTGCCTTCCCCCCTTGCTTACCGAGCTTCACCCGGGGATCAACGACTACATACAGTATATCTGCCAGAAGATTGCCAATGACGACCATCACAGCCGTTACAATAGTGACAGCCATCAGTGCCGAATATTCACGTGCAGTGGCCATCTCTACGAACCAACGGCCCATTCCCGGCCAGTTGAATACATTCTCAGTTAATGCGGCCCCGCCCACCAGGATCGGAAGATCAAGGCCTAGTATCGTAATAATTGGAATTAGTGCATTGCGCAGGGCATGGCGGAAGACGACCTTCCGTTCCTTGACACCTTTGGCCCGTGCCGTCCGGATATAATCCTGATCCAGCACCTCCAGCATACTGGCCCGCGCATACTTCATATAAGAAGCCAGGAAACCAAGTGCCAGTACGGTTACCGGCAGCACCAGATGCATGAATAAATCAGCGATACTGTCTTCCTTGCCTCTTGTATGCATATCCGACAATGGGAACCAGTCCAGCTTGAGCGACAGCCACTGCTGCAATAGAATCCCGAACCAGAAGGTCGGCATGGCGAAGCCCAGATAAGAAATGAACGAAGCCGTCTGATCCGATAAACCATAGACTTTGGTACTATTATAGATTCCCCAAGGGATTGCGATCAGCAGGGATACCAGCCAAGCCGCGCCCATCAGGATTATGGTATTGCCGATACGCGGCCAGAGCAGATCCGAGATCGCAATATGGTTCTTGAAGGTATACCCCAGATCTCCTTGCAGCAGGTCGCCGATCCAGTGGAAATACTGGATATGAATCGGCTGATCCAGACCCAGGTTCTTGGCTTGCTGCTCGAAGATTTCCGGTGTCAGGCCCGGCGCGAGCATCACTTGTGTAGGGCCGCCCGGAGCTGCATGGATCAGAAGAAAGGTCAGTATGGTAATCAGAAAGATGACCAATACCGATTGAAGCACTCGGCGTATCAGATATTCTGTCATAGGCTATCCTCCTAGAGATGGTAAGGCGAAAGCTTGCGGCGGCCCCTCCCATTGATACAAAAGGGGGAGGTGAAAGAGCACGCTCCTTCACCTCCCGCAAGTCTATTCAGTTAGTCGGTACGTTACTCGGTTACCCACCATTTGATAGCGTGGAAGAACTGTCCGTAGCCCAGTGACGGCTCAGGAGCATCCTCCTCTGCCCAGTGCACTCTAGGTCCTGTTCCGATCGCCTGACCATACTGATACAGGAATACATAAGGAAGGTCGGTCGAGATTTCCTTACCTACTTCTTTGTAAATTTCTTTGCGCTTAGCCTGATCTACCGTAGAATATCCGTCTACCCACAGCTTATCCAGCTTCTCATTCTTATACCAGCCGCTGTTCTGTCCGGCAGGCGGGAAGTACTTGGAGGAGAAGATGCTCTCTGCATCCGGGTCTGGTGTATTCAGGGACCATGCCAGCAGCAGGGCCTGATATTTACCCGGCGTTACGTTCTGGTCAATCCATGCAGCGAAGTCGATCGCCTTAGGCTTCACCTCAATGCCGACATCCTTCAGGTTCTGCTGGATAACAGCGGCTACCTGTTCACGACGGCTGTTGCCGGCATTATACTGCAGCTCGAAGGAGAAGCGGTGGCCGTCTTTGACCAGAATGCCGTCCTTGGCATCCGCAACCCAGCCGTCTTCAGCCAGGAGCTTCTTGGCCGTTTCAGCATTGTAATCATAGTTCACAGCAGCATCACCCGGGTCAGCCCACGTATCCGGCAGGAACGGCGCATTCATCAGCGCGCCTACGCCCTTCAGGATATTATCCACCATTCCTTGACGGTTCAAGGCATGGGCAATCGCCTGTCTGGTCTTCTGTCCCTGGAACAGGCCGTAGCCATCCGGGAAGTTCTTGCCGTCAAAGTTGAAGTTAACATATTCGTACTGCGCGCCCGGCTTCTGGATGATATCGATTTTCCCGTCAGCCTTAACCGCTTCAACCTGAGTTACCGGAATCGCACTGATATGGTCAGTGTCACCCTTCATAATCGCCTGTACCTCAGTGTTCTGGTCGGCGTAGATCTTGTAGATAACCTGAGCGATATGAGGCTTCACGGTTCCCCAGTAGTTCGGATCAGCATCCAGGGTATGGCTCTCGCCCTGCTTCCAGGCTGTCCACTTCCACGGTCCGTTTGTAACCGTCTTGGCCGGATCAGTACCATAGGCATTCTTCTGCATTTCCGCAGGCTTCACATCCTTCAGGACATGGGCTGGAACAATCTCCTGGACCAGCGCATACAGGAACGGCGCATAGACTTGGGACATTGTGATCTTGACGGTGTGGTCATCCACCTTCTCAACGCTCTTCACCTTGTCAAAGGCACTGGTCAACGGTGAACCTGTCTCAGGATTCTTGGCCGTTTCGATGGTGTACACTACATCATCTGCAATAACCGGCTGGCCGTCACTCCATTTGGCGGTATCCTTCAGCTTCACGGTATAGGTTAAGCCATCTTCAGAGATCTCCGGCAACGCGGCAGCCAGCGACCAATCCTCTGCCTGTACATTACCTTCACGATCGAGATTGTACAGCTTGGCGAAGACGAACTGGGCAACATCGCCCGACGAGGTGTCATTAATCATAAGAGGGTTAATATTAACAATATCGGAGAATGTACTTGTAACGAGCGTTCCGCCGTCGACCGGTGCGTCAGCCGCAGGTGCTTCCGTAGCATCAGGCGTCGCACTCTCTGCCGGTGCTGTAGTGGCTGCAGGCGCATTTGTTGAAGAACCCGCAGTGTTATTCGTACTGCAACCTGTAAATAGAACCCCTACCAACGATAAGACTAGTAAACCTGACCACCATTTTCTCTTTTTCGCCATTCCTTTACTCCTCCTTAGTTAAGTGCTTGTACCTGCTCTTCAAAGCTTCTCGGGAGACTGGGATGCTCCGGATCGTTATCCGTCTAAGACCACTAATGACCGCCTACGCATTACATGTGACATAACATCACACCTAATATATATTGTAGAAATGCGTTGAATAGACCGCGGGTCAATTAAGGTCAGGGATAACATTCCCGGCGGGAAGCCTCACAACTTCCCTCATAAATTATGGTTTATATTACATGTGAATATATCTTACGTCAATATATTTATTTACCGCTGTACAATCTTACTTTTTTGCTCCCGAAACATTTACTTCCAACGTATCTTGAAATAACTGTAAAAATACCTTTTACCCATTATTATAATGAGTTTAATCGGGTTAGTTTTAATGACACTTTCTTATCATTTTCGCGATTTTCCGACACTGTTCGTCATATTTTCGTATGTTTCAGCGCTAATTCCCCAGCCATCGGTTCCTTTTCAGGCACAAAAAAGAAGGATAACGGCTCCGGGCTCCCTCTGCCCTCGGCTCATTATCCTTCCTTGTATGCTGATGCTTTTTTTATTTTTTTGACAAAATCGTGACTGAACTACTCTACCGACTTCAGCGCTTCAATCATATGAATCCGCTTGAGCTTGATGTGCATGAAAGCCATTACGATGCCTGAGAATAGTATGGTCAGCAAGGCTGCATAGATGTAGCTCTGCCACTTGATGAGCGGAGCGAACATGGTGGCATCCAGCTCGGCAGTCGACAGGACGAACCGGTGCAGAATCACCCCCAGGGCACTGCCGGACAAGATACCGAGCAAGGTCAGCAGAATATTTTCCCGGTAAATATACAGAGTGACTTCCTTATCATAGAAGCCGAGCACCTTAATCGTAGACAATTCGCGGACCCGCTCAGACACATTGATATTAGTCAGGTTGTACAGGACCACGAAGGCCAGCGCGGCAGCAGAGACAATCAGCACCACAATGACGATATCCATACTGTCCATAGTTTCCTCGAAGGCTTCTCCCACACCGCTGGAAAAGCTGACCAAGGCCACCTGTCCATTCGCAGTCAGCTTCTCCCCGAAGGCACTCTCCCACTCCTTATCCTTGCCGCTGTAATTCAACAATTGAGTATTATAGACCGGCTCCTTGCCGAACACCTCTGTGTAGTAAGCCGGAGTCATGTATACATAATGCAGCACATAGTTCTCGGTGACCGCCGCTACCTTGATCTGGAATGGCTCATTGTTGCTGTCCAGAAGCGTCAACGTGCCCCCGGGTGCCACATCATACAGCTTGGCCAGCTTCTCTGTAATGACCGCGCCCTCGTCGCTCAGTACACGCGGCTTACCGGTGCTGCGGTCCTTAAGATTAACGAAAGACGCCAGTGCGGTTGTATCCGAGGGAACAAAGATCCGCACTTCCTGGTCGTTCACGCCTTTGGCCCGGGCGGTCATAGCCTCCTGCAGCACATTCAGCGTGCCTGTCACCGCAGTCTCCTGTTGAATCAGCTTCTTATAGGAAGCCTGATCTGTGGCGGCTGCATTGTCGTGCAGGGCGACCAGGGCGCTGTATTTCATAATGCCGCCGAACTGCCGCTCGGCGATGCTGCCGATGGAATCCTTCAGTCCAAAGCCGGTCAGAATCAGCGCGGTACAGCCTGCCACCCCGATAACGGTCATGAACATCCGCTGCTTGTAGCGGAAGAGGTTGCGGGCCGTCACCTTTTGCACGAAGCTGAGCCGGGTCCACAGGAACTTGAAGCGCTCCAGCAGAATCCGCTGCCCGCTCTTCGGTGCCTTGGGCCGCATCAACACAGACGCGTTGCTCCGCAGCTCCACCCGTGAAGCGATCATCGCCGTCATCGTTGTACAGACCAGCGCCACGACTATGGAAATAACGGCGTATGAAGGGTAGAAGCTCTTGATCACATCCGGCAGGTTATAGAGAGAGCTGTAAGCATTATAGATCAGATCCGGGAAGAACGTGAAGCCGACCACCAGACCCGCGATGGATGCCGCTAGGCTGGCAAGTGTTCCGTACACCAGAAACTTGGTCATAATGTCCATAGCACCGTATCCGAGTGCCTTCAACGTCCCAATCTGGAGCCGCTGCTCCTCCACCATGCGGGTCATCGTGGTTAAGCTGACAAGCGCTGCAATCAGGAAAAAGAATACCGGAAAAGCCGACGCAATTGCGGACAGACGATCCGCATTATCCTTGTATTCGGCGTATCCCGGGTTCATTGTGCGATCGGCCACATATACTTTAGGCAGCTCCGGCTGGCTCTGCGCCGCTGTCTGCTGTTGTTGCTGCTGTGAGGCATCCGCTGCCTGCCGGCCCGCAGCCAGCTTGGCGGCGGCTTCCGCCTTCAGCTCCTCCAGACGCTGCGCCGGGTAATCCTTGAGCGCTTGCTCTGTCTCTGTGAGGTGGCGCTCAACCAACGTGTCATAGGCCGGAGTATAGGCCCTCTCCGCAGCCGTATCCTTGAAGCTGAGATAGGCCTCCGTATACACCGGAAGTGTGAAATCCCCTTCCGGGATGACGGCGAACGCATCGGCAGTCCCTTTGCCGATCCGGCTCGTTCCACGGTTCGCGGTCTCAATATATTGTGGGCTCTGCGCGAAGCCTACTACAGTATAGGTCTTGATCCGAAAGCTCTGTTCTGGCGTCTCCCCGGCCTCCCCGCCTAAGGTGATGGAATCGCCGAGCTTAAATTTTTCCTGTTCGCGCAGGTGTTCATCCAGCATAATCTCTCCAGAGGCTGCCGGGAGATGCCCGGCGGTGAGCTTGTAGCCGTTCAGTTCATTATTGTCCGCATACGAATAGACCTTGGCAATCAGCCCGCTGTCGCCAAGAAAGACATCGGAGCTGTATACAGGCTGAACCGTCTGCACCCCGGGTATCCCCCGAAGCTGCTCAATCCCTTGCTCCGACAGGCCGTAAGTGGACTGGACCCGCAGATCCATCAGCCGCAGATCCTTATAATACGTCGCTGCGGTGTCCAGCATATCCGGCCCGGCCGACTTGATCCCGGAGAAGAAGCTGACCCCCAGCATAATAATTGCAAAGATCGAGAGGAACCTCGCCTTGGTTCGGCCGATCTCCCGAAAAACATCCTTCCATAGTGCCCGTTTCTTCATCATTCCCGGCTCCTTACCATTCGATATCTTCCACGGATACCGGCGCTGGATTCTTCACCATTTTCCGTACCTTGGCGTTGTTGATCTCAATGACCCGGTCGGCCATTGGAGCAATCGCTAGGTTATGCGTAATTACAATCACCGTTGTGCCGGTGTCGCGGCAGGTATCCTGCAGCAGCTTAAGCACCTGCTTGCCGGTATTGTAATCGAGCGCACCGGTCGGCTCATCACAGAGCAGCAGCTTCGGCTGCTTCGCCAGCGCTCTGGCGATAGCCACGCGCTGCTGCTCCCCGCCCGAGAGCTGGGCCGGGAAGTTATTCAGCCGCGCGCCAAGGCCCACATCCTCCAGCACCTTCCGGGCATCGAGGGCCCGGGGCGAGATCTGCGAAGCCAGCTCGACATTCTCCAGGGTGGTCAGATTAGGGACCAGATTATAGAACTGAAACACGAAACCCACGTCATTACGGCGGTAGCCGGTCAATTCCTTGGCGCTATAACGTGCGATGTCAGTACCGTCCACAATGACCTGGCCTTCGTCGGCGGAATCCATCCCGCCCAGTATGTTAAGCACCGTTGACTTTCCCGCCCCGCTGGGCCCTACAATTACAGCAAATTCACCCTTCTCGATCTCGAACTCAATGCCGTCGTTGGCAACAATCAGGGTCTCCCCCATCTTATAGCGCTTATATTCGCCCTTCACCGTTACGAATGCCATGCCGTCTCCTCCTGTCTTCTCCACAAACCGCTAATGCACCAGAACTGGCAGATACGATTTCAATTCAATGACTCAAGTGTAGCACATGAACCCCCTATGATGGCAAAAGTGGGAGCCGGAAGCCCCGCCTCTGCTAAATCCAGGTGATACAAGTGGAAACGGCATTACCGTCCTTGTAAAGGACGGTAACGTTTCGGCGAGAAATAGAAGGATAATGTATAGCGTGAAACATATACATTCTTATATTTCAGACTGCTGCAAGTATTCCCCTCACAGCAAAAAACCTCCTGACGGAGGTTCCTGCTCAAGCGTGTTGTTACTCATTCTTATTTATGGGGTCGGCATTCCGCCGTTGGCATTCAGGGTCTCACCGCTGACATAGCTTGATTCCTGGCTGGCCAGGAACACATAGGCCGGAGCCATCTCAGCTGGTTGGCCGGGGCGTCCCAGCGGGGTCTTAGCTCCGAAGTCCTTCAGGACTTCCTCCGGCTGTCCCCCGCTGATCTGAAGCGGAGTCCATACCGGTCCAGGGGCAACCACGTTCACCCGGATTCCCTTAGGGGCCACCTGCTGGGCAAAAGCTTTGCTGAAGGTATTAATGGCACTCTTCGTGGTGGCATAGTCCAGCAGAATCTCTGAAGGCTCATAGGCCTGAATCGATGAGGTATTAATAATTGTACTCCCAGGCTTCATATGCTTCACCGCTGCCTTGCAGAGCCAGAACAGCGAGTAGACATTCGTCTTGAAGGTAGCATCGAACTGTTCTGTAGTCAGGTCGGCGATGTCCTTCACGAACTGCTGCTTGCCGGCAATGTTAGCCAGGATATCAATTCCGCCCAGCTCCTCTACGGCCTTGGCAATCAGCTGCTCGCAGTACTTCTCGTCCTTCAGATCGCCCGGCAGGGCCACCGCCTTGCGTCCGGCTTCCTCGATGAGCTTAACGACTTCCTTCGCATCAGCTTCTTCCTCCGGCAGATAGGCCAGCACCACATCGGCGCCTTCACGGGCATAAGCAATCGCTACCGCCCGCCCGATTCCGCTGTCCGCTCCCGTAATGACGGCCTTCCGTCCGGTGAGCTTCCCGCTGCCCTTGTAGGTGCCCGCTCCGTCATCGGGACGCGGGTGCATTTTCGTCTCTAAGCCCGGACTGGGCTGCTGCTGCTCGAATTCAGGCGTAGCCTTTTCATATTGCTGCACAGGATCTTGAATCTTATATTGATTACTCATGATAATATTCCTCCTCTGTTCGCTTCTGATTGTGTAGGCTTCTGACTCTTTCTATGTAACCAGCTTCCCTTTTTCTTAAACGAATTATGTATGAGCGCTATAACAAAACAATAGCCCCCTGCCAAAGAGCAAGGGGCCATAACTATAACATCAACGAATCAGAACTCTTCGTACACGGCCGGGTCCTGGTCCCACAGCGGTCCGGTGGACGGGAGCTCAGAAATCACCTTCATCTCAGCCTCCGACAGCTCGAAGCCGAAAATCTCCAGATTCTCCCGCTGATGCTCCTCCGACGCCGATCTTGGAATCGGAACCGCCCCCAGCTGCACATGCCAGCGCAGAACAATCTGTGAGACCGATTTGTCATGGGCTGCGGCGATAGCAATCAGCTGTTCATTCTTCAGCAGCTCCGTGCCGCGTCCCAGCGGGCTCCAGGATTCTGTGACGATTCCGTGCTGCTCATGATATGCGCGCTGCTCCGCCTGTTGATAGAAGGGATGCAGTTCAATCTGGTTCATAGCCGGTACCACCCCCGTTTCCTTGATCAGGCGGTCCAGATGCTCCGGCAAAAAGTTGCTGACGCCGATCGAACGGATCAGCCCTTTTGCCCGCGCATCGATCAGTGCCTGCCACGCCTCCACATACAGGTTCACCTTGGGATTCGGCCAGTGGATCAGATACAGGTCATAATAATCGAGTCCGGCCCGGTACAGCGATTCTTGAACAGTCTCGACCGCTTCATCATACTTGTGATGGCGTCCGGGCAGCTTGGATGTAATGAACAGCTGTTCTCTGGGTACCCCGCTCTGCCGTACCGCTTCCCCGACAACGCCTTCATTCTCATAGTTGAATGCCGAATCAATCAGACGATACCCCAAATCCAGGGCAGTCCTCAGATTCTGCACGCCCTTTGTACCTTTGATCCAGGCCGTTCCGTAGCCAATCGCAGGCACCTTCATTCCATCGTTCAGCAGTACTTCCGGAATATGATTCGTCATGTTCATGCGCCTCCTGTATTTAGATAGTAACAGCCCCAGCCGGAATCTTAACCAGCACCTGATACTGCTTACCCGGTTTCAGTTCCTTCAGAACACCATCTTTCACAAGCTGTCCGTCCAGATACACTTCGATTGCCGCTACGCCGGACTCACGCTTCATCTCAATCTGCAGCTCAGCGCCTCTGAAGCTGCGCTTCACGGTGGCCTCCTGCCAGCCGGAAGGAAGCTGCGGCTTCACCTGCAGCCCTTCCCGGTTCCCTTGCAGCCCGAACAATCCGTCGATCAGACAGCGGTATACCCAGGGAACGGTTCCGGTATTGAACAGATGGCTGGAGCGTCCGGCAGTCTGCGGGAATTGCTTATACGCGCCCCGGTAATAATTAGGAATGAACACCGGGAGCTGGCCCCGCCGGATGATATCCTCGATATCGGGCCCGGGGAGCATTTTGCGCAGCAGACGGTACGCGTGATCCTGCTCACCTACTGCATACAAGCCATAGATATAGAAGGCTGCGGCATGGTTATAGACAGCGCCGTTCTCGGCTGTCCCCGGATGCTTCTGGGTGACCCGGCCCACATCCTCGCGCATGGCGGTATAGGACGGGGCGAGCTTTTCCACTCCATACGGGGTCTCCAGCTGTTCATGGACCGACTTCATCAGCTTCGCCCGCTTCTCCTCATCGGCCGCACCGCTGAGCAGCGCCCAGCCCTGGGGATTAATGAAGATCCGGCCTTCCTTGTCGCTGCTGATTCCGAACACTACATTGTCATCAGTAATTCCCCGCGCATACCACTCGCCATCCCAGAAGTATCGATTGACGAGCGCATTGGTCTCCTCCGCCGCATGACGGAAGGTCTTGGCGATATCCGTACGGCCGCTCTGCTCACAAATATCCGCCCAGACCATACACGCATACGCGGTAGCGATGGTCAGCCAGCCGGACACGCCTTGCCCCCGGTACCCTACCATATTCATCGGGTCGCACCAGTCCCCCTGATTGATATAGTTCAGGCCGCGCTCGTCCCGCTCATGCAGCAGCCACTGCACCGCCCGGTCGATATGCTCATGCACAGGTCCTGTCTCCAGGCCGCCCGCATACGATACTTCCTCATCCAGAATGCTGTATTCATCGGTCTCATCCAGATAGGTACTGAGGCAAATCGGCAGCCAGACACAATGGTCGGTATGCGGAACCTGATTGATATATTTCAGTTCAGCCGCTTCATGCAAAATAATGCCGTCCGGCATCGCTCCGCTGGCCTCCTGCTGGCTTAAGGCCGTCAGGAACGCTTCTCTTGCCGTCTGCGGCTTAAGATAGCTCATCCCCATATTATCCTGCAGATAATTCCGGGTCTGCGGGTCGGTGGTCAGGCGGTTGGTCTGCCCGTGATAGTACATCTGCCGGGGCAGCCAGTGGTTGACCAGATTGTCGAGGTCCGCATCCGGGGTGGAGATCTCAATGCTCCCTCTGCCTTCCGCAATGTACTGCGCATATTCCCGCTCGGCGCGCACGAATCCGTCCTCGCCCGCCGCATTGGTATCCAGGAACAGCTTCCGGCGGATCTCCGCAATCTCCTGCTCACTACGGGCCGGGCCGAAGATGAAGCGGTATTCACGCTCTTCCCCTGCAGCCAGATCCAGACTGTATTGCAGGGCGGCAACCGGGGTCTCATAACGGGCTTCGCCTTGCGCCAGCCGTTCGCTCTTAAGCGCTGACGGCGAGCCGATTCCGCCTTCGCCCTCGAAGGCTTCCTGATTCACTTCCCAGGAGGCCGGGGCATGGTCGGCCAGCAGGAAGGTTTTGTCTTTTAGATGCTTGATTTTGGCATAATCCTGATATTTCTGATAAGGTGTGACCGCTGTAGCCACGATTCCCTGCAAAGCTTCCTTATACTCGCCGGATTGATTCATCCATGACATGTAGCCGATGGTGAAGTAGGGATAGATGCTGATCTTGCGGGGAGCCGCAGACAGATTGGTCACCTTCACCCGCCACAGCTCCATCGGGTCATCCTTTGGCAGGCTTAGCGTCATCTCTATCGCGATTCCGTTCTTCTCGATGGTCCATACAATATTATGTTTACCCACCGCAAAAGTGTAATGATCCGGAGGGGTGCGGACAGGCTCATAAGGGGCAGAGAACACCTCTCCGTTCTCCTCATCCTTGACATAGACGAAGCGGCCGGGGTGATGGGCATAATAAGGCTGCTCCGGCTGCATGAACGTCTTGGCCTCCAGATTCGGCGCATAGGAGTACTTGGCCGGCTCCGGCTGCATGAACTGGGCTACCGCATATCCCCGGCAGTTCATATGAATCATCATCTGCTCATTCCACAGGAACCCCGAAGCCTTAGGGAGAATGGTGGGACTGGACAGCTCATAATATTCGTTATCTTCAGATGCTCTGATCATTCTCTTGCCTCTCTTTCCAGAATAAATATCCATCATTCTAGTAACCTTTATTCAAGAATACGCTCTCATAGGTTTGGGGGCAAGTCTACCGGAAGAGTTTCAATTTCATCGATTTGGTTTTTATAGTAGAATATACCCAATTAACTACAGCTAAATGAGAGGTGCATCCTATGAAGCAATCATACATAGCCAGACTTGAATTATTCGTAACCAACGCCCAGCAGATTAAACAGGAATTCCCTTGGCAAAATGCCTCCGTGAACCGGCTGGCCGCCTTGCTCTACGCCGTGGAAGACAAGATGGCCAATGTGGAAGCGATCCGCCTGTACCATGAGATGGTCAAGGATAACACCCGGGGCTTCTCGTCCTTCCGGGGAACCTCAGCCATCTGTATTGCTGCGCTGCTCTCCCTGTCTCCCCAGCCGCAGCAGCAGCTTGCAAATACGCTGGCTGTATATGACTTGCTCAAGGAACGCAAATTCCGGGCCTCCGACTACCTGGTCATTGCCGCCTATCAGATTGCCGCCCATACTCCGTACGATCAATATGCCGCAGCCATAGACCGCACCCAGGCGTTCTACGAGGGGATGCGCTCGAAGCACCGTTTCCTGACCGGACAGGACGACTATATCTTCGCTGCCATGCTCGGCCTCTCCGATATCCCTGTAGAGCAAGGGCTGGAGCAGCTGGAACAGCTATATGTTACGCTCAAGCCCGAGTTCTTCTCCGGCAACAGTGTCCAGGCGCTGACACAGGTCCTGGTTCTGGGCGGCGAGGATCTCACAAGCCGGGTGCTAAGCCTGCGTGAGGCGTTCCGGGCACAGGATATCCGGCTGGATAAGGAGTATACACTTTCTTCACTTGGCATCCTGTCCCTGATCCCCTATGAGCAGCAGCAGCTGGTAAGCGATGTCTCGGACACCTATGAGTTCCTCCGTCCGCAGAAGGGCTTCGGCGGCTGGTCGATCAACAAGCAGGAGCTGCTCCTGCTGTCTGCCGCACTCGTCTCCTATCAATATGTCGATGATGTCAGAAACGGCATCATTGAATCCACGCTGTCTACCAGCCTGACCAACATCATCATTGCCCAGCAGACAGCGATTGCTGTAGCTGCGGCCTCTGCGGCGGCGGCAGCTTCGTCTTAAGGGTTGACATGCAAAAGGCTACCGGAGCGTAGTTTGCTTCGGAAGCCTTTTTATTAACGATACATTTGGACATACCACATCTTGAAGCCATGCCGCTCATAAAATCCGATACTTCGTTTCCAATCCAAATTAGAGGAACCTACGAGTGCATGAGCTACACCGTGTAGCTCAGCTTCACTTATGATTTTGTCCACCAACTGATGACCTGCTCCATCTGCCCTGTACTCTGGATGGACGTATACTTCATAAATCTCTAGAAATAAAGCGTTATTAGGGAATACCGAATACTGGGATGTTTGAATGGCTCCATGAGTATATCCAATGACCCGTCCATGCTTCTCGGCAATCCAGAAATAATCCCCTATACGCTGAGCAATCTTGTCAGTGTTCGATGCTGGATAAGCGAAAGTAACCGCTTCTTTTGCCCACATCTCAGATAATTCAGCTACCTGAGGAACATCCTCCATGGTACATTTCCTTATCGTTACCATCATTCACCCTCCAGTGATTAATACTACAGCAATCCATATGCTTCTTATGCTTATCAATTCATTATGTTAATGGTGGTGTATATTCGTCAAAAAGGAACAAATCCCCTCCCCTCTCTAAGTTTCAAACTTTATCCTGGTAGCATGCGTCCTCAATAGTTGGATTTCCGGCACTTGTTGATGAGCCATTTCCAGGGTGACGGAAGTTAGTTGGATTTATGACACTTAATTCTGCCCTATTTGCGATGTTACCTGTATTCGGCTGGAGTAGGTGTATAATTTCCAACTAAACTTCCCCAAACAACGATTTTTCTATAATCAGATGACGTTTATCCACTTATTTATTATGTTCAGTTACTACAGCCACTCCACTGTTTGATTCATACACCCCGGTTACAGGCGGCCTCCTAACGCTCAAATTAAAGAGCATGTCCCGGACTTGCCGGAGACATGCTCTGTTCGTTATAAGAAGCCTACACTTCCTCCCCATCCCCGGGCATCCGGCGTCTGCCAATCCCAAACGCATAGTACCCCGCAACAACAATAGCCAGGAAGGACGCGCCGACGATCAGCGACAGATGGGTATCCGGGTTGAACCACATGCCGATGATGACCAGCGACAGGAAGATAATAATAATGTAGTTGCTGACCGGGAAAAAGCGGGACTTGAACGGATGGGCGGCCATCTCGCCTCCCCACCGCTCCCTGAATCTGAACTGGCTGAAGGCCAAGGCGAACCACGGGATCATTCCCGGAAGCACGCTGGCACTGTAAATATAGAGAAACAGCTTGGAGTCCGGTATCAGATAGTTGAACAGTACTCCAACCAGCAGCAGGGAGATCGTTGTAATAATACTGTTGCGGGGCACTCCGCTGGCAGAGACTCTGCCGAAGAACTTCGGAGCCTGTCCGTTCTGGGCCAGCGTGTAGAGCATTCTGCCCGCGCTGTAGATTCCGCTGTTGCAGCCCGACATGGCCGCTGTAAGCACCACGAAGTTGATAATGCCTGCCGCAGCGACAATCCCCACCTTGGCGAAGGTCAACACGAACGGACTGCCGATCTCGCCGATTTCATTCCACGGATAAATGGTCACAATGATGAAGATGGCCCCCACGTAGAAAATCAGAATGCGCCAGATGATATTCTTTATCGCTTTGCGCAGCGTTTGCTTCGGATTCTCCGCTTCCCCGGCCGTAATCCCCACTAGCTCAATCCCCTGATAGGCCGCCGTGACAATGCAGAGCGCGAACAGGAAGCCCTTCAGTCCTCCGGCAAAAAAACCGCCATGGCTATACAGATTGGACAGTCCGAGCGGCTGCCCGCCATTCCCGAGACCGAAGAAAATCACTCCGGTGCCAATCACCAGCATGACCACAATGGCAACCACCTTGATCATCGCGAACCAGAATTCGAATTCTCCGTAGAGCTTCACCGCTGCCAGATTGGCTGCTGCAATGATGCCCACACCGATCAGTGCCGGAATCCACTGCGGGATATCCGGGAACCAGTACCCGACATAGATACCAATCGCCGTAACCTCCGCCATTCCGACTGTCACCCACAGGAACCAATAGCTCCAGGCGGTCAGGAAGCCGGCCAGCGGGCTGATATATTTGTGCGCAAAAGTGGCGAAAGAACCGGTCACCGGCTCCACCACCAGCATCTCCCCCATAATCCGCATCACAAAAAACATAATGATGCCTGCCAACAGATACGCAAGCAGCACGGAAGGCCCTGCCCACTTAATCGTGCTTGCCGAGCCCATGAATAATCCCACGCCAATCGTGCCGCCCAGTGCGATCAGCTCGATATGCCGCGGCTTAAGTCCTCTGGTTAACTGTTTGGATTCCAATGAAATGCTCCCCCTCATATGTACACCTGTACACCTCACACGTACTCAACGCAATCTATCTTAATATGTAAGCATCATTGTATGCTGTGATATACATTAACGCAATGCAGAATTACTCCATCAGAAAGTTTCACCATTTGTAACAATAAAATTGCCCGAAAACCTATACATTCTGAACCATAGTGTTATAATCACTTTGTTTATTCACAAGAACAACAGGAAACAGGTGATCAAATGTTTGAAATCAAATGGCTGTGGCAGAACCTGGAGGGCAACCGGGCGCGGTATATCGTGGCGCTCTGCCTCTCGGTAGTGGGATCAAGTCTTACGATTGTGAACCCCTACATCAGCCAGCGCATCGTCGATACGTTCATTGCCGGTGACCACGCAGGAGCGAATCTTGCTACAGGACGCGGGCTGCTGATTGCGCTCTGCCTGGGCATGATCGGCTTCTCTCTGCTACGTACAGGGCTGGCATACTTCACGACCATGCAGTACGAAATTTCTTCACAGAATATGATGTACAATATCCGGATTTATCTGTACAACAAGATTCAGGGCCAGGACCGGGAATATTATGACCGCAACCGCACCGGGGACCTGATGACGAAGATGACGGGGGATCTGGATATGGTCCGCCACTCGATGGCATGGATTTTCAAGACGATTATTGAATCGCTTACGATTTTCCTGGCAGCCGTCATTTATTTCCTCACGATTGATGTGAAGCTGACGCTGTGGATGCTGATCCTGTCACCGCCGATTTTTGTGGTGGCCTTTATCTTCGCCAAGAGAGTGCGCCCAATGTACATCGACCTGCGCGAGCGGCTGTCCCAGCTCAATACGACGACACAGGAGAATATCTCGGGGAACCGTGTGGTGAAGGCTTTTGCCCGTGAGGAGTTCGAGATTTCCAAGTTCACGGAGAAGAATGTCAACTACGCGGTGGCGAATAAAAAAGCGGCCCTCGTCTGGCTCGACTACTTCCCTTATCTGGAGTCGTTCGCACAAGGCTTCAACGTGGTCCTGATGCTGGCCGGCGGTTACTACGTGATGGAGGGGCGGATTACCTTCGGTGAGTTCACGGCGTTCTCCTCGCTGATCTGGGCCGTCTCGAACCCCATGCGCAATATCGGCATTATTATTAATGATATTCAGCGCTTCTTCGCCAGCTTATCCAAAATCGTCGATATCTATTACGCCCGTCCGGCGATTGCCAATGACCATAACCCGGTGGAGCGCCGCCGCTATGAGGGACGGATTGAATTCGACCATGTCCGGTTCAAATATGATAACGCTACCGTGCTGGATGATGTGAGCTTCACGATAGCCCCCGGCGAGACCATTGCGATCATGGGGGCCACCGGCTCCGGCAAAACCTCCCTCATCAATCTCATTCCCCGCTTCTATGATGTGGCTGGCGGGCGAGTGCTGGTAGACGGCAGAGATGTCCGGGAGCTGGAGCTGGATGAGCTGCGGGGGAATATCGGGATGGCTACGCAGGATGTCCTGCTGTTCTCCGATACCATTGACGGCAACATCGCTTACGGCGATCCTGATCTGCCTGAAGAGGATGCGAAGGCTTACGCGGCTCTGGCCGCTGCCCATGATTTCATTGTCAAAATGCCTGAAGGCTACGATACCGTAGTCGGGGAACGCGGTGTAGGGTTGTCCGGGGGGCAAAAGCAACGTATTGCGCTGGCCCGCGCCTTGGCGGTCCAACGTCCGATTCTGATTCTGGATGATACGACCTCTGCGGTCGATCTGGAGACGGAGGAGCATATTCAGCGCAGCCTGCGTGAGCTGGAGTATCCCTGCACGAAAATCATCATTGCGCAGCGGGTATCCACTACCGCCCAGGCTGACCGCATTCTGATTCTGGAGGGCGGGCGTTTGATTGAGGAAGGAACCCATGCCGAGCTGCTGGCGAAGCGGGGGTATTACTATGATGTATTCATGCTTCAGAACGAGGGCATTGGAAGGCAGGTGACCGAAAGTGGCCAGAAATAAATTCGATGTCGATGAGAATCTGGAATCGCCGTTCAATATCAAGCATTTCCGGCGGGCCATGGTCTATATCAGACGTAAGAAGAAGCCGATGCTTATCGCATTCGCGCTTAGCGCATTGTCGGCGGCGATTGCCCTGTCGGCTCCGCTGATCATGCAGCATGTCGTGGATGTGACCATTCCGGCCAAAGACATGGGCGCACTGGCAGGCTGGTCCCTGCTAATGCTGGCGACCATCGTGGTCAGCGTCATTCTGGCTACGATCCGCTCGCGAATTATGACGAGCGTCGGACAGGATATTATCTTCGATATCCGCACCGACCTGTTCAAGCATCTACAGGAGCTGCCCTTCAAATATTATGACGACCGGCCGCAGGGTAAAATCCTGATCCGGGTCGTGAACTACGTCAACGGGGTCTCCGATGTGTTGTCGAACGGAATTATCAACTTCATCCTGGAAATCGTGAACCTGATCTTCATCGCCGTGTTCATGTTCGCCGTGGATGTGCGGCTCTCCTTCATCATTCTGGCCGGACTGCCGGTGTTCCTCGGCATCATGCTGCTGATCAAGACCCGGCAGCGCCGGGCCTGGCAGGCCGTATCGAACAAAAGCTCCAACCTGAACGCTTATCTCCAGGAGAGCATCAGCGGCATCGGCGTTACCCAGATGTTCTCCCGGGAGACACGCAATGAGGGCATCTTCACCCGTCTGGCCGGCAACTTCCGCACCGCCTGGATGAAGGCGTTGCGTTACAACATTCTGATTCCGTTCAGTGTCGATAACCTGTCTACCATTGTTACGGCTATGATCTTCCTGGTCGGCCTGCTGACCCTGGACCCGCAGAACATGACGCTGGGCGTCATTCTGGCTATGAGCAGCTATGCGGCCCGCTTCTGGCAGCCGATCCTGAACCTGTCGAACCTGTACAACAACTTCATTAATGCAGTGGCTTACCTGGAGCGGATCTTCGAGACGCTGGATGAGCCGGTAACGGTCAGCGATGTTCCCGGTGCGAAGGCGCTGCCGCCGGTTCAGGGCCGGGTGACGTTCGATGATGTCACCTTCGCCTATGATCCGGGTCTGAATATCCTGGAGAACATCTCCTTCGATGTTGCAGCCGGAGAGAGCGTTGCTCTGGTTGGTCCGACCGGTGCGGGCAAGACCACGGTCGTCAACCTGATCTCGCGGTTCTATAACCTGACCGGCGGACGCATTCTGATCGACGGGCAGGATATCTCGCAGATCACGCTGAAATCGCTGCGTAGCCAGATGGGGATCATGCTGCAGGACAGCTTCATTTTCTCGGGAACCATTCTGGATAATATCCGCTACGGCAGACCGGATGCGACCGAGGCAGAGGTTATCGCCGCCGCGAAGGCAGTTTGCGCCGACGACTTCATCCGCGAATTCGATCAGGGCTACCAGACCGAGGTGAACGAACGCGGCTCCAAGCTCTCCCAAGGGCAGCGGCAGCTGATCTCGTTTGCCAGAACGCTGCTGGCCAACCCGCGGATTCTCATCCTGGATGAGGCCACCTCCTCCATCGATGCACAGACCGAGCGTCTGCTCCAGAAGGGGTTGAACGAGCTATTGAAGGGACGCACCTCGTTCATCATCGCGCACCGCCTGTCTACGGTGAAGAACTGCGACCGGATCATGTATGTCGCGAACAAGGGCATTGCCGAGAGCGGCTCCCATGACGAGCTGATCGCCCGCCGCGGCCTGTACCACCGGCTGTATACGGCGCAGAAGATGGAAGCCTGAGGTGCAGTGCAGGATAAAACTTAGACACCAATAAGAGTATGCCAAAACCGCAGCAAGGGTTCGCCCCTGTCTGCGGTTTTTGGCGTGCTATGATGAACCATACAGCACATATTCAGTGAAGAATATGTCCGCATGCACGATCCGTTACCACCTAAGTCTGCTGGTTGCTGGCTTCATCAATTTGTGCAATTAAGCAGCACTCCTGCTGCGATCCATGCGGACTGGAGAGCCGCTATTCCTGTAAATTGCACCATTTTGGGGGCTAAGCGGACTCACATGCACTTAACTAGTCGCTCTTGCCTCATTTCCATCACCAACTGGCCTTATAACGGCCTCTCAGTCCGCGGGCGAGCTGTAAAGCTGTCTTTTTCAAAAGATAAGGGCCTCATGGTCCGGTTGTAGAACCTTCATATACTCTTCCCTAAGCATGCTGTAGATCTCCAGATCGACCACCCCCTTGCCGGACCAG
Source organism: Paenibacillus sp. FSL R7-0333 (assembly GCF_038000365.1). Taxonomy (NCBI): domain Bacteria; kingdom Bacillati; phylum Bacillota; class Bacilli; order Caryophanales; family Paenibacillaceae; genus Paenibacillus; species Paenibacillus sp. FSL R7-0333. The sequence continues at coordinate 588,334 of NZ_JBBOBZ010000001.1, read as the reverse complement.
AGGGCCGCTTGCCGAAGCATCCCTTCCTTGACATATCCGTTCTTCAGCAGCACCTTCTTGGAGGTCTCGTTGTCCAGCATCACTTCCGCCTGAATCCGGTTCACCTGCACCTGTCCGAACAGGAATTCCGTCAGCAAGGCCACCGCTCTGGAAGCAAGGCCCTTCCCCCAGTGGGCTTCCGCGAGGAAGTAGCCAATCGTCACCATGTTCACCTTCTGATTGAAGTCACAGGCTTCAATAATCCCGAGCAGGTGCATCTCGTCCTCTGCGGTGAAGATGCCCCACTTGATCCGCGATCTTTTGAGATAGTCCCGTTCATAATGACCGATCATGCTCTTCACTGTCAGCTTGTTGTGCTTGGGGATGATGCCGCAATACTCAAACACATGATCATTGCTGTAGATCTCGAACAGCTCATCCAGATGCTGCTCCTCAATCTTGCGCAGTACAAGCTCCCCTGATCTTAGGACAGGGAACTGGTCAAACACAACCTCCATGTTCATTCCCTTACACTCCATTCTCTGCTTCCTGCATGCCTCGCCGGATGGGGACGTACAGATCAACCATGCACTTGCCCTGCGGGTCCTGCGTAGGATCATTCAGACAGAATTCCAGGCACGGCCGGTCATCGGCTTCATAGCCGCTGCGAGATAACCATACGCTGAACATAGTATCGTACGCAAGGACAAATCTATCTACCGTATCGTAGTAAGAATACACCGCATACAGGCCGCCGGCCAATGTCTTGAACCCGACTGCCTCCCGGTGCGCCTCCGGCCCGAAGTCGGCAGGCAGTGTTACACAAGCATCATAGCGGCAGGCCGACTCTTCCGTAAGCTCCCCGTCGTCCAGTGAGATTCCGATGAACTGCTGATTCGCCGGATGCAGCCCCTGCTCAGCAGCCCAGCCGGTTAGCTTGTCCCATGCGTGATGCGTATCCAGGTAACTTCCATTATGCCTGACATAAGCGACCTCAACCTCTGTAATTTCTCTGAGTTCTACCATACTGTCCCACGCCCTCCTTAACAGCGGATTACCTGCTGCTTTATTGTAATCTACCAGGGCGCCCGGCTCTGCCTGCTTATTGCTGAGGAATGACGGGAAATTGCTATGTTTACGTTTCCTGCTTCTGATGGTGCCCGGCGAACAGCCGTAATGACGCTTGAAATGAACGCCCAGCGCAGATACCGACTCGAACCCGCAATTCCCCGCGATCTCCAGAATGGTCAGGTTCGTCTCAGTCAGCAGCACCCATGCCCGCTCAATGCGCTTCCTGGTTACGAAGGCCATGGGCGTCATGCCCGTGAAGGCTGTAAATATTCTGGTGAAATGATACTTGGAGAAATGGGAGACCTCCGCCAGCTGATCCAGCCGCAGCGGCTGGCTGCTGTGATTTTCTATGTAGGCAATAACCTGCTTAATCCTCTCCCCATACTGCTCCTGCATCGCTGAATCCTCCGTCCCCTTCGTGTTACAATACTGTACAAATATAAATGGATGAGGCGATAATCAATGGTTACCACTCTCTACTTCGTACGACATGCCCACTCTACTTATTCTACCGATGAATTGAATAGACCTTTATCTGAGAAGGGGCGGGCAGACGCCCGGAGGGTTACCCGACTACTCCTCCATGAGAATATTAATATTCTGATCTCAAGTCCCTATAAACGGGCTATACAGACCATTGAGGGGCTGGAGGAACCGCTTAATGCTAAGATTATAATCGAGGATGATTTTAGAGAAAGAGTGTTGTCTTCAGATCCTGTACCTGACTTCGGGCAGGCAATATCCAAGGTGTGGGAGGACTTTTCCTTCGCCTGGCCGGGAGGAGAATCCAATCTGGTTGCCCAGAACAGAGGCGTACAAGCACTCTATAAAGTTTTGCAGCAATATAAAGGAAATTCGATCGCTATCGGAACGCACGGTAATATGATGGTTCTGATCATGAATGCTCTGGATAAGCGTTATGATTATAGCTTCTGGAAGCAGTTAGAAATGCCCGACATCTATAAGCTAAGCTTCCATGAGGACAAGCTTGTGGGCGTGCAACGTATTTGGTAATTACTCTCCATCCATCCTATTAAACTGGACAGACTGTTGTCACAACCCTGTGGTATAACCAGAGGAAAGGAGTGATTGTTATGGCAAGCTATGAATACTCGTCCCGTCAGGAGCTGATAGACACGATCCATAATCTGTACCTGCTCTTGGATGCCGAGTATGACGGAATTAACAATACATATAAGGATACGCGAATTCCCGAGGTGGACAAAACCCCAGCCGAGATCATCGCTTATCAGCTGGGCTGGCTGGGGCTGGTGAGGGGCTGGGAGAAGGATGAGCTGGCGGAACGAACAGTCCAGATGCCCGCTGCGGATTACAAGTGGAATCAGCTCGGCGGGTTGTATCAGTCCTTCTACAGCAAATATGCGCAGTATTCTCTGCCTGAGTTACGAGAACTCTTCCGGCAAACCGAGCAGCAGTGGCTGGACTGGATTGGAACATTAACAGAGGAGGAGCTGTTCATCCAAGGCGCGCGTAAGTGGACCGGAACCAAGGAGAACTGGCCGATGGCCCGGTGGATTCAAATTAACTCGGCGGCCCCGTTCAAGACCTTTCGGGGAAAGATCCGGAAGTGGAAAAAGCATTGTCCTGAAGGACTGGCAGAGTAAAATAGTGGCAGTATGACAAATTCGCATAGCAGCATAGCATCCAATGCTTAGCGTCCACTGCTTCGCAATCATTGCGTGCTGTCTGCCCTCCCGTCTGGCGCTTGCATCCCCCTCCTGCCAGGGCCTTCCCGGTTCATTCCCCTGCTCCCGTCCTTGAAGTTGGTGCCGCCGCCATTCATGCCGGGGAACCCGCCGGGCCGGGAATTGAAGTCTGCACTGGTAATATTCTGAGCCGTGACTGCTTCGCAGGAAGTGAGCAGCAGCGAACAGCTAAGCACACTAATGATTAAGGTGATGTAATATTTCTTAGTCCGCATGATTAGACCTCCTTGTGCCGGTCAGCAATACATATACGTCTTGGACACCCAAGTAGGATAAGACAAGCAGCAGCGGATACACGGGATACAGATACCGCGACTTAATCTCCCAGAGCAGGTAGAACCCGATGAAGCCAAGAATCACCAGTAGGAGCGGGGTCTCCGCATAGCGCTTAGCCCGCAGTCCCCGGATTAACCGGATCAGAATGAAGACGTACATCAGGAAATTCTGGACATATAAGGCCCACAGCAAGCCGCTCCGGTACATAGAATCACCTTCAAACAGTCTGCTTGCAGCTGTGGAATAGCTGTAATGGCCCATCACCATGCCGCCCCTTCCTCCGCCGGAGGAGGCTGCTTCATTTCCAATTCCGTAGCGCTCCATCTGATATGTCCCTTCCGTCCAGGTCCAGACCAGCTTTTTATAATACATTTCTGCAAGCTCGGTTAAGGTCGCACCGGAGAGCTTGCTGCGGATAGACGCCTTGAACAGTTCTACACTCTCCGCCTTATTATAGCCGGCCTCCTGTTGGTAGATATTATAGCTCTCCCGGTCATCCCAGAACCCGAGTGTCTCCAGATTAATCCCCATATTCAGCCACATGTACACTGGAGCAGAATTGCCGGACGGCGATTCGTCCACAATGCCTGTTGCCTGAAGCGCCGTATTCTGAATCCAGGCAGGAAGAACCCACAGCAGCAGGGTTATGCCAAAGGCAGCAATAACCTTCTTCACGCCAATTGCCCGCAGGTTGAGAAGCAGACTGAGAACAATGGCAATCAGGAAGATCATACCTATACTACGGAAGTAGTTGCCGAGTGTCAGCAGTACTGCCGCGAACAGCATATCCTTCATGGATCTTCTGCGGATGAACCTGACTCCGAAGTAGAGCGCGCTGGTGAGCAGAGCCGTGGCAATTCCATCATTATAGATGAAGTTGCTCATGAACAAAGCCGGAACATAGGTCGCAGCCACAATCAGAAGGCCATAGTTTTTGCTGCGGGATTGGGGTCTAAGTTCTTGGCCGAGCAGATAGATGACCAGCGTGGTGACGAGCGTGAACAGGATATTGAAGCTTTTGATCACCAGATAATTGTCCGGGAACAGAAGCAGCAGCGTCTTCAGATACAGCACGAAGGAGAAATTAAAAGGGAACATGTACAGGTATCCGCCTGACTGGAAGGAGGAATAATCCTTGTCATAGAGCATAGCCCAGGCCAGGGACAGCACTGTCTGTGAATCATCTGTAGGCATGCGGGTGAACAGGAAAATAATCACGAGCTGCATGGCACCAGACAACAGCAGAACGGCAGGAATAACCTTGACCCGGCTATACCCTTCAAGCTTCCGTGAGAGTCTGTACAGCACGTAGCCCAGTCCCAGAACAAATACAATCCATAGCAGGAACACAAACAGCTGCTGCCCTTCCAGCACTGCCCGGTCACCATACACGGAATAATTATATTTCGCCCGAAAAAAGAAGGATGAAGCGATGAACAGCCCAATGAACAAGGCGAGGATGAACGTTATGATTTGCTGGATTCTTTTTACCATGATACCCTCCTGATCGGCAGCGTCCGGCGAGTCTTTCGCATGTGTCTTAATCCATATACGGAGTATACATAGTGAATCTGAATGTTAGTTGAAAGGATGCTGCCTGAGCATAAAAAAACCTCCGGGTCCTCTCCAGCCGCCGCATTCATAGATGCGCTCATGCCGGAAAAGCTTCCCGAAGGCTTGCTGCTAACCTACTCTGTTCCTGGTGAATACGTACAGGTGAATCACTTGTCAGCAACAGCACGAACCACACGAAACCCCTGGTCATTCCCCCGGCTGCTCGGCTCGTATTGACCCCGGAAGGATACCTCTGTGTTGTTCACCCCGCCGATCCAGCCGCCGCCCTTCACCAGCCGGACCGAGCCGGTCTTGCTATTCGAATCCCCTTCTCCGTACCAGTTCCAGCACCATTCCCTTACGTTGCCTGACATATCATACAGTCCCAGCTCATTGGGCTGCTTGAGGCCGGTATTTCTCGGCTGGCTATGGTTGTTCTCAATCGCAGGCCAGTTCCAGTCCCCGGTCAGGAATTGGTCGCCGGAATTCCGCCAGTACCAGGCTACCTCCTCCGGGTTATCGCTTCCGCTATACGGATTGCTTGTGCTCATCCGGCCTCCGCCTGCTGCATATTCCCACTCGGCTTCTGTCGGCAGACGGTAACCGTCCGCCCCTTCATTGGCCGTTACAGTCCATTTCATGAAATCCAGGTCACTTGTATTATTCGGATCGACCGTATTCTTGTCTATATTATAATAAGGGGCCAGGCCTTCCTTCACACTCCGCTCATTGCAGTACTCCACGGCATCATACCAGGTTACGCTCTCTACCGGCAGCTTATCTCCTTTGAACTGCGAGGGGTTATTCTTCATCACTTCCAGCCATTCTTGCTGGGTGACCTCATATTTACCGATGTAGAAGTCCGGGAGGATCATCTCTGTCCCGTAATAATTGGATTTCGTATCCTTAAAAGCACCGCCTTCCACCCGCACTAAACGCTCATCAGCGGCAGGCTTCTCCTGCGAGCAGGCACTGGCTATAACCGCGATTGCCATGCACAGAATCAGAATCATTAATGGTTTTCTCATGAATACCTCTCCTTTGAGCAGATGGGCAAGGTACAGGACCTAAGCACAGTTCAGTGTGTGAAAATGATAAGGCCGGCAGCTTGTACACCCGGCCGGCCTTAGCCTGTTAATGGTTAGCTGAGCTTACGCCACTGCCGGAACGGCAAGGTGCCGGTCAGCTTGTCCATTACCACACGGTTACGTTGGAGCTGCCGCTGCTCTGATATCCTTCGGTAGCCAGTACCTGATATGACCAGCTGCTTCCCAGATACATCGATTTGCTCTGCCAGGCGTTCACGTGGTTGCTGAACGTAATCTGGACATTGCTGCCGATGGGCCGTTTGGATTGTCTTACACTCCAGTACTGCGGGAACGTAGCATTTCCGTCAATGGAAGGAGCGTTGTAACGCATCGTACGATAGATATCATAAGTACCGCCATCACTGTTCACCGTGCCTTTGTAATCGCCGGTGGGTCTATAAGTTCCCCAGTTGTCTACCACGTAATATTCAATAAGGGCATTCCGGGTCCATCCGTATAAGGTGAGGTAGCCGTTGCCGGAAGGCGCGAAAACCCCTGCATTATAATTTACAACCCGGTTCGGTGATCCGTAAGTCCAACCTTTACCCACTACGAAGTTCCCGGTATTGTACCAGTTCACACTGTAATTCCCGCCACTTCCGTTCACCGCATTCACGGTTCCTCCGCCATCGGTCCAGTTCTGCCAATAATCTGTTGCGCCTGCAGTCGCTGCGAACGCACTGAAGCTCAGTGCCGCTGTCATTAATACCGTAAGAAGTTTCTTTTTCATTGTAAATTAATACCTCCCGATTATAATGGTGTTTGCTTGCAGCTTGCTTCTCTCCATAGAATATAACTTATCCTGATGGTTATCCCATATATTTACTTGTCCTCCTTTCGAGATGATTATATCTAGTAAGCGTTTACATTTCTCTCTGCAAACTAAAGATTAACCCCCAATTTTTATTGATATTATGAAATTATTGGGTCTAATCGACGGGATCTTTGCTCTCGCGGGAAGCAAGTGGCGGAAATTCGGGAAATTTCGGCAGCGGCGGACTAACATTGGCTCCTTCAGCCTGCGTTTGCTGGAATCAGGTGCACTAATGCTCTTCATTTGCTCATTCAGCCCACTTTTGCCGAAATCAGGTGTACTAATGCCCTTCATTGGCTCATCCGGCCTACTTTTGCTGAAATCAGGTGTACTAATGCTCTTCATTGGCTCATCCGGCCTACTTTTGCTGAAATCAGGTGTACTAATGCTCTTCGTAACCTGAGTGGGCCTTTCAGTTCATCCTCCGGCCCACCTTCAGCCCACCAAAGGGATGGGTCCCTTTCTTCCACCTCGTCCCGCCTTCATATCCCTCCAACGCCAAAAAGCCGCCCCGGAACGGGACAGCTCAACACTCAGCTATAGCTCACTTGTCACTACTGTCAATATTCATTCATCGCTACATACTCACCGTTCGCCTGCAGCCGCTTAACCCATCCGAATAACAGCCTTGACCACATCCTCCTTATTGTTGATCACGTAATCGAACGCTTGCTGCGTCTCCTCGAAGTCAAATTCGTGGGTGACGATGCCCTTGACGTCAATCTTGCCGTCCGCGATGGCTCCGATGGCTGCCGGATACAGGTTGCGGTACCGGAAGACCGACTTGATGTCGGCTTCCTTGAACATAATCTGCATGAAGTCAAAGTCGATGATATCCTTGGCGGCCAGGCCGACCAGGACGATGGTTCCGCCTCTTTTGACCAGATAAGGGGTCTGCTTCACCGTATGCTCGCTGCCTGCCGTCTCGATGACCTTATCCACGCCCGCGCCGTCGGTCCATGCCGCAGCCGCCTCCAGCACATCCTCATGTCTGGCGTTAATCACCCGCGTAGCCCCTAGCTTCATCGCCGCCTCCAGCCGCTTCTCAATGATGTCCACCACTACAATCTCCGTAGCCCCGTATGCCTTGCAGGCCAGCAAAGTGACCAGCCCGATGCAGCCCGCTCCCAGAATCACCACACGGTCCCCCAGCTTAACGCCGCCCTGTGCCGCAGCATGGAGTCCCACCGCCAGCGGTTCCACCAGCGCCCCCTCCTTCGAAGACACATTATCCGGCAGCTTGAAGGCCATGTTCTCCGGAAAAGCCATATAATCCATCAGACAGCCATGATACGGCGGCGTAGCCAGGAACTGTACATCCGGACACAAATTATACTTGCCGCTCTTGCAGAACTCACATTGTCCGCAGGTCACACCAGGCTCCAAGGCCACCCGGTCCCCCACCTTCAGATGCTTCACGCCAGGGCCAAGCTCCACCACTTCTCCGGCGCATTCATGCCCCAGAATGAAATCTCCGTTCACCACGAAATCGCCGATCCGGCCATGCTCCAGGTAATGCACATCCGAGCCGCAGATGCCGACAACCTCCAGCTTCACAATGACCTCGCCCGCTTGGGCTACAGGCATGCCGATTTCCTTCATTGCCATTTGCTTCAGATCTGTCATATAACAAGCTCTGTTCTTCATCTGTTTCTCCTCCTCAGGGACATTAGGTACTCTTAGTATAATAATATACTTTTATAAAACTATTTAAATAAGATTATAATCAGATTTAAAGTGAAGTCAACAAAAACTCCCCCAGATAAGGACAGTGCCGCGATTGCAGCAACGTCCCTCTTCTGGGGGAGCGGGGAAAGCAGATATTGTATTTGGGTAAAATCAATCCGGATCTAGATGCTGTCGATAAACTCCGTCACCAGCTCCAGAGCAGCGCCCACAGCGGTGGCTTCAAGCTTATATTTACAGACCCGCAGGTAGGAACCGTCCTGTTCGAAGGTGTTCTTGCTCGCTGCTAACGCCTGAAGATCATCGATGTATTCCTCCATGTAAGCTCCGGCATAGCCGCCGAGAATCACATCGCAATCGTACAGCATCCGCAGGTTATTCACTGTAATGACCAGATAGCCCACATACTCCTGCCAGATGGCCTGCTGCTCCTTCCTGCCCTCTCCCAAGAGCCTGAAGAATTCCACAATACTGCCCCCGGTGCTGTCCGAGAGGAGTCTCGCGGAGCAGTAGGCATCGACGCAGCCCTTCTGCCCGCAGTAGCAGGTCCGGCCTCCAGGCAGAATTGTCATATGCCCGAACTCCCCGCTGCGGTAATTCTGGCCTGTATAGATCTGATTACCTACTATAATGGCACCGCCCACGCTATTGTTAAGGGACAGATAGACCACATTGTGTATGTCCTGCTCTCCCCACAGTTCAGTGAGTCCCGCCGCATTCGCATCATTGCTCAGGACGCAGGGATAAGGGATGTATTCGGCGAACCGCCGGACACTGCCTCCCTTGAAATCTATGACTGTAGCATAGCTCACGGTCTGCCGGTCCCCGGATAGAATCGCGGGCAGCGCAATGCCTACACCGAGAATCTGGCTGCGCTCCAGCTGACAAGCCTCTATGAAATCCTCCACCAGCTTGCCTACTCCCCGGAAGTAAGTCTCCTCATTCGCAAATGGATAATGATTCCTGACATTCTTAATGATCCTGCCGCTCAAGTCAATGACGACAATTCCCACATGATTCAGGGTAACATCCAATCCGACAGCATAACCCGCCACCCTGTTGCAGGCCAACGACTTGGCCTTACGGCCTCCGGTGGATTCATACAGCCCGGTCTCCTCAATCAGCCCGCGTTCCTGCAGCTCCTTGAGATTCTGTGTCACGGTGGGAAGACTTAGACCTAGCGCCTGCGCAATCTCCTGAATGGAAGTGGATTCACGTTGATACAGGTACCGGTAAATGGCGTTCCGGTTCATCTTTTTAACTTCCATACTGTTCAAGCGATGTGTCGCCATTCGAATCCCCCTCACTTTTACAAATGTACTTTATAATTTTATACATATAATATGCAATCACACCCGTTATAGCAATCATTAGCCGCTTTAATTGTGAATAATTTCACGTAAGCGGTTTTATTGTATCAAGAATTGGAAGTCCCGTCATTAATCTTTTGGGACATCTCGATTCTTATTTATTCTTAATGCTACCGGATTCTATGAACATTTAGGCTTCCGGGTCTACGCCCGCTCCGAACAGGATGAGCAAGGCAAGCCTTGGCCCATCCTGCATATGCGGTTATAGCATGAACAGCCGGGATTCCCCCGCCGTCCAAATATTCAGCGCCTGTGTGCGGACTGCGGGATTCGCATAGTTCCTGTACTCCCGCAGACGCTCTGACGTTTCCGGGCTCCAGCGCAGCGCGCTTCCCGCTGCTTCCAGCAAGGACAGTCCGAGATACTGAGCTTCATAAGACGGTTCTGCCCGCAGCACATCCACAATCTCAAGCAATGTCTCTGCTGTCCAGTATCCGGCGCTGTTCTCCAGGCTGACGGCAAGCCCGCGGTACAACTCGCTCAAGAGCTGCGGCTGACGGGTTACCTCCTGCGCGATCCGCTTCACATACACGGACGCTTCCTCAACGTTACTCCAATCGATCACTGCAATATATAAGGTCAGGACCAGCTGTTGTAATGTCTCATCGGCGGCCAGAATATCGGTTAGCTCGAGGTACAACGGGGTAAGCTGCACCCTTGTACTCTTGGGCAGACCTGTAAGCTGGTTGATGAGCACCTGCAAGCGTTGCCGGTGGGGCAGATCTCTGTCCGCTGCTGCATTCCATTCCTTCCTCATGGCGGTAGCCGCCAGCTGCCGGCAGATCCCGGCCACAACCGCATTCACATTGCCGTCCCGGGCGGCTTCAATCAGTGTCATCATCGCGAACTCCCAGCTGGAGCTGTCCTTCAGACCCGCAACCGCCTGAGCCGCAGCCGCCGCAACGGTGCCCTCATAACCGCTTGTCCACCTCTTCATGGAACTATAAGCCTGGCTGCTGACGGATACATCCGGGTGATCGGCAATGGCTATGATTAAGTCCAGATAGCGCGGTCTGTAGGCAAGCGGAAGCGCATCAGGCTGCTGGGACAACAAGCTCACTGCGATATCACGCTCTGGAGAAGCCGCGATGGCGCGCAGCACCTCCCAGCTCCGTTCATCGTCCAGCAGCCCTCTGGCAGCATGCCCTATAGCAATCACTACATCCTTATGCACAGCAGGCTTCGTGAATTCATTCAACAGCAGCGAAAGACTGTCCTCACTTCTATACGCACCAAGCAGGCGGATGGCTTCCTTGCGGACGGTGATCTTCAGCTTCTCCCGGCTCAACAGCTCCTTCAGAGCCTGAGACAGCTGCTGCGGACTGACCCGGCGGATGCACCTCGGGATGGAGTACATCGCTACACGTGCCCGATCACCATCCAGATGCTCCAACAGCACGGGCAGGGATTTCTCCGGCTCCTCCAGCAGAGACAAGGCATGAAGCGCTGCCTCCGCTACCGCCACCTCTTTGTCCTGTACCAGCTCATACAGCAGCTTCGGGTTCCTATCCGGCATACTCGCCATGATTCTAATCGCTCGCGAACGCTCAAATAGGCTGTACTTGGGACCTAAAGCGATTGTGCTTAACAGGGCACCATACGCCTCCTGCTGGCGCGGCAGCCAGCGGTGAAACCCGTCCGCAGCCGGAACAGGATATACCGTTTTGCCTGAGAGGAACTTACCCTTGATCGCAGCCCCCGACAGGTAAGGGTCCAGCCATTCCTGACGCTTCAGATGCAGATGCAAGAATACCTCGTGGATGGTAATATACGATGGATCTGCATCCAGCAGCTCCTTCACCCGTTCATCCCGCGTCTGCAGTGGCTTCAGCCAGAGCCTGGTTGCCTGTATCGCGGTTCCCTCGGTTTTGGCCCGGGTGGCTTCCCGTAAGAGCTGCTGTAGCTTGACGATGCCATAGCCTCTTTTACCAAATGAAGTTGCCAGGCTCAGCACCAGATTGTAATTCTCACGCTTCCCCGCCTGTGCGGCGTAGGAATAGATACTGTCAAAGATGATCTCTTCCACGCCCTGCGGCATATTCTTCGCAAGGGACGGCAAAGAGAGCTGCCCGTCCTGCTTCGCCAGCTTCTGGAGCGTGTTCAGCGCGAACTTGAACAGCTCCCCGCCCGGCTCCGCCGCCTGATGGCGCAGAATCGAGAAGGCCAATTGCTGCACAGAGTACCTAGTACCGTAGGAAGTGTCTCTAGCATCAATCACACTGTCCACAAGCACAGTAAGCGCAGGGACATGAGCAGCCTCGTACACAGACGCCGGACTCTCCGACAGCTCCTTGAACACCGCGCTCCGCACAGGGTCCTGATCATTACGGATGCGGCCTAAGGTCAGCAGTGTGGCATCCATTCCCTGCCTTGCAAGAACCGTGCTGCGGATCAGCTGCATCAGCGCCGTGGCGCGTTCGTCGGCATTCGATACCCGGGTGGCCTGCTCAAGCTGCTCTCTGACCTGAAGAATCGGGCGGGCGGCGGTGATGCGCAGGGTGCGCTCCCGGTTCTCCCTGATCTCACGCAGGCCCAGCATCCGGGCGGCCTCCCGCTCACGCAGCTCATGCGGCAATACATATAGCAGCCCCTCCGGGAAAATCCACTCCTCGCGCTTCTCCTCCTCATACACCGCATCAAAAATCTCCTGGCGCCTGGACGGCGCAAGATGCTCCAGCAGCCGCGCCACATGGTAGGGCTCGTCCGCCAGCAGCTTGGCAAGCTGCGCCCACTGATCCATGGAGAGAAGCTTCGCCCGCTTAAGCATTGCTTCCGGCACACCGTAAGCCATAAGCTCACCACGCGTCTGTGTCCGGATCAGCAGCTCATACACCGCGCCTGGTCTCAGGCGCATCAGTGTGCCGAGATTCGCCTTAAGCGCAGGCGGCAGCATGTCTGCCGGTCCATGGTTCACCGCATAAGCCAGCACCAGGTCAGGCTTGTGATTGCATAGATGCTCCAGCGCGGAGGAGAACCGTGACCAGACCGTCCCCTTGGCCCTAAGCGGAGCTGCTTCCAGCTCTCTGGTGAAATACTCCGCGACCACCTCCAGGTGGCGGCTGGCCAGCTTTTTCCAATCCTTAATGGCGTACCCCAGCTCAACAAGCCGGGCGCGGACGGTTGCCGCAGAGCAGGCCTGCAGCACAATCGCTGCCTCCTCCGGGCCCCACCGGGCCTGTACCACAGGCAATAACCGTTCCGCCAGCTCCTGGCGGTTCATCAGGGCTACCGTACGCAGCAGCTTGCGGCGGCAATCCTGTGACAGCTGCGGAAGCTCGCGCTCGATTTCCTCCACTGAGGCTATTTGAGCTGCCAGCCCTGCAGCCATATTCCGGATGCTTGCCATGGGGTGCTTCAGCCCCGCCAGAATCACAGAAGCATCCAGCGTAGCGATCGCCCCCATCAGGGCCAGACGCGCTTCATAAGCCCCGTCCTCCAGTAAGGAGGTAAGTAACTGTGAATATTCCGGGGACCCCAGGTGATCGCGGCCCAGTCCTGTGATTGCTTTGATTCTATCGGAATACCCCAGTGCATCCAGCTCCTTCAGTAAGCGCTGTTTGGTAAGCGGGTCTCGTCTCCTAATCATAAGTCCTCCTCTTGAATCTGTTCTGAGTTATTCCTTATTTTACAAAAAGCGGGCTTCCGCCCGCAACAAGTGGAAACGGCTTTGCCGTCCTTTACAGGACGGTACCGTTTCAGCGAGAAATATAAGGATAAGTTATTGAGTGAAACATATAAATCCTTATATTTCAAACAAAAGGGCAACCCCGAATCCGGTGCTTCCACCATCTTCAAGATTACCCTCTATACTGCTTGCTCTATCAGTCTACTCTTTGTCTTGCTTAGCCTGAACGAACACATACGTGTTCTCGTCCGACAAGGCCGCTTCATACCTGAAATCAAACCCGCTGAAGCCCTGAATCTCCTCGACGCTGGTAATCTGCTGCTCCGCCATGAACCGGACCATCTCGCCTCTGGCCATCTTGACCAGTGTCGCCCGCTCCACCACCTTGCCGCCGATCTCCTGTCCGAATACAACGCTAACCATCCGGACATGGCTGCTCAAGTACGGAGAGATGCACTTGCTATATTCCTTGGAGGCCAGATTCACAATCGTGTCACTCTCTGCGAACAGCTGGTCCGCTAATCTTCTGTTCCAGAACTCATAGAGGGTACTGAAGCCCGGCCCGCCCAGCTTGGCCTGCATCTCCAGCCTGTAAGGAACCACCCCGTCGAACGGCCGGACGATGCCATAGAACCCGGACAGTATCCGCAAATGCTGCTGCAGATAGTCCAGCTCCTCCGTCTGAAAAATCCCCGGCGCCATGTACTGGTACTGGATGCCCTCATAGGCGAAGATCGCCGGGGTCAGATTCCGGGTTAGATCCATCTCTTCAATCCGCTGCATATTCAGCGCAGCAATAGCGTCATTGCATTTCCACAGCGCCTTGGCTTCTGCGTAACTGAGCTTACGAAGCAGGGCCAGGAGCGTCTGTGACTCGTTTAAGAACTGCGGAGCCTGGCGGGATTCCAGGAAATCCGTGTCCGTCTTCATCTTTTTGGCAGGTGAAATGATGATTCTCATGATACGCTCTTTTCTACCCCTACGGGAAAATAAATGTACCTCTATACTATCATATTATCTCCACGCCGGCCCCCGGCCAAGAATTGATATATTACATCAGATCTTCATATTTGCGCTTCCCTCATTGCTCACATAATCAATAATATCCTGCAAATCAGTTAGTGCCAATCTCAGATACCGCAATTTATATTCTTTATCCATATGTCCCTCCCCTGATTATTTATTCATACCGATCTGCTCCAGCAACCGCTCCCTTTCCGTTCTGAATCTCTGCTCTGTCTTTTGAAGCTGGTCCTCATATTCCTGCCTATTCTCTCTAAGTTCGGCTCCCACATGGTTCATCAATTCCAGCGGGAATAGAGGGACTTCAAGTTTCTCTAATTTGGACGGATTCATTAATTTAATTGTAGTCCCTGTCTGCAGACCATCGAGCATCCTGCGTCCTACTTCACTTTGTAAAAATTCATACAGCACATAAGCATTATATCGAGCCGGATTCACCCGAATAATGGATAGATTGCCGCTCACAAACGCTTCTTCGTGCTGCTCATCTACCATTGCAAATTTGACTGCAGACCCTTTGGAAGTCATAACAATATCCCGTGTACGGATCGCATATTTATCGAGCCATTCCTTCTTTTTATACCTGATTCTTAACGCTTCATCATAGGTGATTCTTCCATCCTCAATATTTTTAATATTCAATAGACAGTGGGTGGCCGTAACCGATAGCTCCGATAACTCCTCTGCGGTTAACTGCACCCCGCGTCTAATGGAAGCAACATCGCCAAGCTTAAGAGTTCGACCCAGAGAATATTTCAGCACATCAAAATCCAGATATTCCTTAGGGTTAAGGCTATAGTTGTACTCCCTGATCTTTGCCAGATCAACAAATCTGCAGAAGCCCTCTTCTTCTGTACCGTTCCAGTATGCAGAAATAATCTTGGTGATTCCCTCTCCGGTAATCATGGCTTGGTTCCTGTTCAGTCTCTCCGCATACCTGCTGGCATCGATAAACAACACCTTGCCCCGCCTATCTGTCGGCTTAGACTTATTAAATATAATGAGTTCTGTACCTACTCTAGTTCTCAGATACAGGTTGTCCGGCAGAGTAATTACCGCCTCTATCCAATCCTCTTCAATAATTGCTTTGCGTATATGTACCTCGGCATGCCTAACCAACGTTCCCTTGGTTCCCGTTACGGCTGCCCGTCCCCGTTCATTTAAATGAAATAGCGCATTCTGACAATAAGCCCAATCTGCAGAGGACTTGGGAGGAAGACCATATACATATCTGGGATCATGTTGACTCTCCTGTGGATTCCACGGCATTCCGAAAGGAGCATCTGACCAGACAAAATCGGCCTTTGAAGGTTCATCTTCCCATTGAATTCTCTCCAGCACATCTTTATTTTCAAGTTGAAAAGAGGGAATACGATTAAGATTTAACAGCAATTTTGAAATCAAATAGTCGGCTGCATTCCGCTCTTCTCCATAATATGAAACAGGCTCCC
This sequence comes from Paenibacillus sp. FSL R7-0333, assembly GCF_038000365.1. Taxonomy (NCBI): domain Bacteria; kingdom Bacillati; phylum Bacillota; class Bacilli; order Caryophanales; family Paenibacillaceae; genus Paenibacillus; species Paenibacillus sp. FSL R7-0333. Next base: position 572,670 of record NZ_JBBOBZ010000001.1, on the reverse strand, counting down.
CCCAGCTCTGAGCCCGGAGATTCGCATACATTTCAATGGCAAAGCTGGATATTCCTGAACAATAATCAGCAACCGTCACAATATTCTGGAAATCCATCAACCCAATAACCAGCTTAAGAATAGTTTCCGGCGTCTGATTCATTTCCTCACTGCCGCTGTATTTCAAAGCAATTAAATGAATGAACCTTAAGACCTCCTCTTGATCATTGAACGGAAATCCGGCAACCTTCCCAATCATCGTTTGCAGGACCCTATCAGGAATATTACATTGGAGAAAAGAGGGGACCAAGCCCGTAAGTACTCCTTGAAATTCCTTCTGCCGATGCTCGAGCCCAAACATGATTTTATCCAGGATATGAGCAATGGAGTCTGACTCTGAGAGCATTTCCCCGGCACCTTGATCTTCTTCGCCTTCCCCGAACTCTCTTAAATAAACAATGGTCACAAGAACCAAAATCATGCGGCCTATCTGTTCATTTCTATAAAAACCTTCCAAATCCCCCGTTATCGATTCAATTAAGCACATAAATTCATTTTCTCTGCTATTCATTAATCCGCACCTCTTTTATGTATGACCATACCTAATTATTACTCTTCAAAAAAATACGCCTTAAAAAAGGCGTTTCCACTTGTTCACTTGGTCCTATTCCGAATCTGCATTCGTAAATTATCGATTACCTCGGAGTGACTATAGCGTTCCTTTGAGGTATCCGCTTCATGTTCAGCTTCCTTAAGCTTCATTATAATTTCTTGATTCTGCTGAATATTCTCATATTGCTCAATACTCATGACTACCATATCACCATAACCGTTTTTGGTAAGGAAGACTGGTTCCTTGCTCTCATGGACAATCCGGGAGATTTCAGAGAAATGGTTACGCAAATCGGATACAGGCCTGATCTGTGGCATATAACCCCTCCTTCTTTGCGCTATCATATCATAATTATGATAATGATTCAAATCCTCCCCATCACCCGAATCACCGTATCAAAAGCTTCCAGCTCCACAACCTGCGGACCATAGTCCGTCCCGATGGTGGTAAGCTGCGGCTGACCGCTATTGTTGATCACAACCAGGCGCTTGCTCTGCGGATAATACGCGCACTCGGTGTAGAGATTATCCGGGAGGTAGCGGGTCTCCTCCAGCTCATTGCCGGCATAGCGGATCAGATTCAGCAGCAGGCGGGTATTCTCCCAGCTGAAGGCAAAGGACGGCAGGTAGATGCCCTTCCCTCTCCCGAAGCTATTCACCGTCAAGGCCAGTTTGCCCTCTGCCTCACGGACCACCGCAGCAGCCCCGTCGGTCAGATAAATCCCGTTCTTCGGCGTGAGGCTGACGCCATCCGGTACCAGACCTGGCACCGGCTGAACCTCATAGGCCCATTTGCCATGGGCTACCCTTGCGCCCGTATCCTCATCCACCCCGAGAATATGCGCCAGCCGGAAGTAATGATCGTAGCCGTCCACGGCGGAGGGTTGATTCACCCCGATCAATGCGCCGCCCTTATACACCCACTCTGTCAAGGCGTCCACTGCCTGGCTGTCCTTCCAGTGGTCCCCGCCGCTCCATGCTGAACCGGCGCTGCCTGCATTGATCACCACATTCACATGCTGCAAGGCACCCTGACGGATATCCTCGAAATCAATGAACCGCACCTCCACCGGCAAGCCGGATAAGGCCTCATTGATATGAATCAGGTCATGCATATATGTCTCATGGAAGTGGCCCGACAGGGTCCATGACCGCAGCTTGCCCCACGAGTGCAGAACAGCTACCTTAGTCTTGATCTGATAAGGCTGCCCCTGCCGGTGCAGCTCCTTGATCTCCCTGAATTCATCCGCAATCTTCTCAATATACGCACAGAAATCCGGGTAAGGCTCGACCAGATGCAGATAGCCGCCCAGGCCGATCCGGTCGACCGGCTCACGCAGCAAGGCGCGCCGGATGTTAATCCAGTATTGCTTCGCATCGAGTGTGGGATTGCCCCCTTCCATGAAGGTGGGTGCGCCGCCCAGGCCAACCGGGAACAGATACGGATGCAGCCGGATCTCATGCGTCTCTACCTTCACCCCTGAGCAGAGTCTGGCTTCATAGCCCGAGAACACGCATTTGATCATCCCGTCGAAGCCGAACTCCCCGAAGCGGTCATTGTAGGGCTCAGCGCCCACCCAGCTGTCATCGTAGAAGACATAGGCCAGCTTGCCGTGCTTATGGACAATGTCAATTAACTGCTTGCCGAACCCGATGACGAAATCGTTGATAAAAGCCATATAGTCCAGCTTGCGCTGCTCTGCCGGAATATGACTGACACGGTATTTGCCGCCGTTCACGAAATCCTCTGCGGTCAGCGGATAGCCGTATTGCTCCGCGAACAGATCCAGGCCCCGCGCACTCACCGTGAAGTCGTAGGCCCCCCAGTCCGAGAACAGATGGCGGTTCTGCCCGCTGCTGCCCCAGATCCAGGCGAAATTGTAGAACAGGGAGGTGAAGCGGACCACTGTCGTCGCCTGATGCTCCCCGCACCAGTCCTCCATCCAGTCCAGCAGGTACTGCCGGATCCCCTTATACATCGGATCGATCTGCATCAGATGCTCTTTGTCCCAGTGATTCGTCGTGTGGTTGTACATGGAGATCTCTTCCCAGATCCGGTAGGCCATGAAGCTGACGGTATATTTATGCCAAGGCGTAATGCCGGTTAGCACCACATTGCCGGACTCCCGGTCGTAATTCCACTGCTCCCCCGGCACCTCCTTCCCGGTTGTCCGGTCGTACACCTGCCAGTACTTGAATGCCTCAGGGGAATCATTCACCCTGAATTGCTCTGCGAAGAAATCCTCCAGCAGATAGATGGATATGTAATCCTGCACGGCCACCTTCGGACTTGTAATCAGGAAGGTCTGCTGCAGCTTGTCCGGGTTCCTCGCCGCCCAGCCGTTATGGTCGCGGATGATGCACAGGGTCGAATAGATGCCGTAACCGGCATTAATAATCTCTTCTGACAACTGCGTACCGTCACTGTCACGAATGACATCGGCCCCCCAGCGTTCGGCAAGCTTCAGCGTCAGTGCTTCATAACCGGCTTCCCCCGGCAGGGTAAAAGCTCCTGTGGAGCCTGTAGATAATTTCGGCAACGGGAATTCCTCCTATTTCAGCAGATCCGACAGGAACGCAAGCGCGAGGCCCTGGCCCCAGCCTTGAGTCCAGTCCTTGGGAATATGGCGGTACCCTTCACGGTCCTTCATGACGGCGGTGCCGCCCGATACGTTCAATACGCGTCCGTCTTCAGTAATGTTCTCCAGAATGCCCTTCAGGGCCTTTTGCACATATTTGGTATGCAGCGGATTTCCGTTATTCACCATGGCCGCAGCGATCCCGCAGGATGCCGATACCTCTTCATAGGACTCCTCATCGTCCAGCAGCGTACGCCACAGGCCGTCCTCCGTCTGTACCAGCTTCAACGCCGCCAGCTGATCCCGGAGCGAGCACTCCACATCCATACACTGCGGGTACAGGTACCACTCCTTAAGCAGCGGCTTCACCTGCGACATCGTATAGGCTCCCCAGGCGTTGGCCCGGCCCCAGTACAGCCCGGACATATGGTCCTGCTTCACATGGTTATAGCCGTGGAACCAGAGGCCGGTGCTGGGGTCCTGTAAATATTTGATGTGCCAGTAATACTGGTTAAGCGCGTCCTGGATCAGCTCCTGATCCTCCAGCTTACTGCCCACACGCAGCAGGAAGAACGCAGCCATGAACAGCGTATCCGCCCAAGCCTGCTCCGGGAAGTCATTGGACACCGAGACCGTATGCTGCAGCACCTGATCCCCGAACCGCAGCGCGCTCCCCCGGATATAGCCGATTTTACTCATGACAATATCCCAGTATTTCTGGTCCCCGGTCTCTTCGTACAAGGTGATCAGCATATGGCCCATGGCACAGGTGTTGACCGTCCAGTCGGGCAGCCCCAGCTCAATATATTCATCTACCCACTTCACCAGCTGGTCCAGGTACTCCTGGTTCCCCGTGGTCTGGTAGGCTCTGGACACCCCATAATAGGCAACGCCGCAAGGCCACTCCCATGTTAAATCCATCGCCAGTGTCTTCCTTGCCACTTTATCGATTACGCTTAAGATTTCTTCCCGGTTATAGTTGACTTGAAGCATGTGTATTCCCCTCTCCTGTTCCCTGCGTCTCTGAAGGCAGCTATTATCCGTCCATCCGTTTGGAAGCGCTTTACAGAATCTATTGTAAGCAGTAAAATGTTCTACATCTAAGCACATTCACATCAAAACTGCGCAGTTTCGACCCTTTATTCTACATTCCTATTCTAACGCAAGAAGGACAGGAGCTGTTGAAGATGCCCAGAAAAAAGAAACCCGTCATTGAGTACCGCCACTACAGCCTGCCGATCCGTTTCCCTGTCCTGCTGCTCAGCGGCGAACGCTGGAGGATCTCTGATATCAAGAGCGAGCACCTGCATTTCCACAACCACCTGGAGATCGGGATCTGCTATTCAGATAGCGGGATTATGGAGATTAAGGGCGAGAACGTGCCTTTTGCCGCCGGGGATGTGACCTTCCTGCCGCGGTATCTGCCCCATACGACGTACAGTTCTCCGGGTGAGGCCAGTCTGTGGTCCTATCTGTTTTTCTCGCCGGAGGATCTGTTTCAGCATTCCTTCAAGAGCGCCTACGCTGGCTTCGAGCCGAATCTCTGGGCAGTGCAGGGCAGGAACTGTATTCTGAGCAGAGACAAGCACCCCCTAGTCTATACGCTGGCCACCTCCATCGTCCTCGAATTACAGCAGCAGAAGCCTTACTATCAGGAGAGTGCGTACGGCTTATTGCTGTCCCTGTACATTGAGCTGCTCCGCATTCATTCTACGAACGAAGCCTTGAGCGGCCAGGAGGCCGGGCATACGCTCCTCGGTGACTTCGCTATCGCCCCCGCGCTGGAGTATATCACCCGCAACTATATGGCGCCGATGACCATCGATGACCTGGCCGGGCTGTGCCACTTGAGCACCACCCATTTCCGCCGCAAATTCCATGATACGATGGGCACCGCCCCCCTGGATTTCCTGAGCAGCACCCGGATTGAGGAAGCCTGCAAGCAGCTTAAGAGCACCGAGGATTCAATTCTGGAGATCTCGGAGAAGGTCGGCTTCCACTCCATCTCCAGCTTCAACCGCTGCTTCTCCAAGCTGATGGGCGTCCCGCCCAAGGAATGGCGCAAGGGTGCGCAGTCGGAGGCGCAATCGGCGAAGGCGAGTATTCTGGAGTTCACGGGGTGGGTGTGAGTGCAGGTTATTTTCTTGCCAGTGCTACTCTTCTTATACTTTCTTTGGTCCAGGGAGGAGCCAGGGGGTGATCCATAACTTCATCGTGGGTCATCCAATATACGGCTTCCACTTCATCAGGACTCCGGGTGGTTGCTGTACCACTGTCATATTCACATAGGAAGACCATATTGATGACATTGCGTCCGTCCTCTGTCACGAAGGAGGAGCTATACACAAAAGTAACCGCATCCTTGATCACGATGCCAACCTCCTCATCGCATTCGCGCTTCACCGTCCGTTCGAGGATTTCGAGCGAGTTGCCCTCAATATCCACTTTCCCTCCTACAAGAGCCAGAGTCCCTCCTGCATGCTCTTCTTTGGTACTCCGTGTAATCACAAGCCACTTATCTTCCTTACAGATTGCTGCTTCTACGTTAACAATGAACATACGCCATGCCCCTCTCCTGAAAATTCTGTTAAAGCCAATTATAGCAAATACCAGACCTCATATAGCAAATACAAGGCTTCCAATCGCCCGGGTAATCAGCAAGTGGACAAATGTATCTTAATTTATCGCTTTCTGGCGATTGTACGCAAACAGGTGGAAAAACAACAACTAATTCTAGTGATTGTGCCAATTCCGCTGAATTGTGATTCAATAAGTAACATTTATCCAACTACTGTCCCTTCAGGACTCGTCCGCTCTACAGCAAGTGTATAAAATCCAACTGCTTCCGCGCAGCACCCCGCCCCTCCCAGCTCGAAATCCCCCTATTGTTGGGTACACGCTAAATGCCAAAATTCTAACGCCAAAAAAAAGCGAATTCAGCCTATGACTGAATCCGCTTTTTCTGGTTTGCCCAGTTTAATTCATACCATTAATCAATCAACTCCGACTTCTGGAGCAGACGCTGGATCAGCACCGCCACTTCTGCGCGGGTAACGTTGGCTTTGGCCTCCAGCTTATTGCCGCCGCGGCCGGTGATTAAGCCGGCGGATGCTGCGAGCGCCAGACTGTCCTTCGCCCAGGCTCCCGTGCGGCTTGCATCCGTAAAGGCGGCAAGCACACCAGCGGTGTCCACTGTGCCGGTCTGTTCTGCGAGACCGGTCAGCTTCATCGCCTTAGCGATGATGTTCATGGCCTGCTCGCGTGTGATCCGGTCACCGGGACGGAAGCTTCCATCCTCGAAGCCGGTAATCAGACCCGCCCCGGAGGCTGTTCCGACTGCTCCTGCATACCAGCTATTCGCCGGAACATCTGCGAACCTCGCAGCTCCCTCTCCAAGCTTCAGGCCCAGACCGCGTACGATGATCGCTGCGAATTCTGCACGGGTGATGTCAGCGTTCGGGTTGAACGTGGATTCGTTCACCCCGTTAATGACCAGACGGGAGCCCATGTCATTCACTGCATTCTTCGCCCAATGCTTCTCCACATCCGCGAACGTCAGCGGATGCCAGACCACCGAATAGGTGCTGTTCGTCAAACTGTTGATCTCTGCGTAGTATTTACCATCCTTCTGGATGATTCTGGTCGGTACATGACGCACCGTTCCATCCGGATCAACAACGATACCAGTTGTAAGCCGGTTGGGGTTAACCCCCTGCGGAAGCGCTACTGTCCGCGATACATATGCATTGAACCGGCTCACCTCTACTGTTGAGGTTCCGAAAGAAGCAGTAACTGTGAAATCCAGGATAGGCGCTGCAAGGGTCAGGCCGCCCCTGCTTGCCGCAGCGGTGACCACCTGATTCATGGCAGCCGAAGCATCACCAATGGTAATTCTCAGCGTAATATCTTCCAGCTTAGCCCCGTTACCTAATCTTGCGGCCAATGCGCCGATGTTAATCTCGGATGCAGGCAACGTATAGCTGCCCTTGCTGGTCTGAAGCACCAGGGTGGCCGCCACATTCTCCATATTCTTGATCATCTGGCCGCTCAATTCGCCGGCAATCACATTCGAATCCAGCATCATCGGGATAGTTACTACAGCTCCGTTCCCCTCGGCATCCAGCTTCGCCTGCAGTCTGGCCGGATCTACCGCGATGGTCGTCGTTCTAAGGTTACCGGAGATCGTGGTCGTTGCTTTGCCCGCGTTCTCCTCCTTGCCGTTCACAAGGACAATCACATCGGTAACCGTACTGGCCGCATTCCCGGAAGGGGTCCCGCTGTTCGGGTTACTTCCGCTGCCCGGGCTGACCGGATCGGGAGTCGGCGTTACCGGAGTAGTCACTGCAACTACTGCAATGACGCTGCCGTATTTTACCACCATATCTTCAGCATCTATCTCAGCAATGCCAATTGTATCCCCATCGGCTGCCGGAATCAGCCCTTCACTGCCTACAAGCGTGTATCCGGTCAGAAGGTCTCCCACATTCGGCACGATGATGCTGCCAGAACCAAAGTTCTTATACAGCAGCTTATGTCCATCAGCCGGTGCAGGCGTAACCTTGATTTGTGTATAGCCGTTACTCTCTGCACCACCCGGATCACTGGCACTCACAGCCAAGTTCCCGGCAGGGATCAAGACATTCGTTGTAAAAGTCAGCGCAGTTGCCGGTCCCGCCGGAACCGATCCGCTCGCCGCCACCCGTACCTTTACGGCATGCTCGCCGCTGAGGTCCGGCAGGTTCGTTCCGTCATAACGTACGAAGGGTCCGTCATCCACGGAGAATTCCATGCTGGTGTTCAGGCCCACAATCGAATTGTTCAGATCATCCGCCACCACTTCTGGAGCCGCCGGGATCACGGCATCTGAGTCATGAACGGTCACCTGAGCAATAGCAGAAGCAAAGTCCGTTGACGTAGCTTTCACCCGCACATAATACGTGCCTGGTGCAAGACCGGTAATCGTAGTGTCTGTAACTTCTGTCCAAGCCCCTGTGTTCCCCATCTGGTATTCCATCTGGACGGTCAAATTCTGCAGTGTTCCGTCATTGGCTCCGTTATAGGTCACATCCGTGACACTCACACCCACCGGAGCGGCCTGGCGCGCGGGAACACTTAATATTTGCGCAGCACTATCGGTGGTGGTCACCCCGTCGCCCGTCTTCACGATATTCAGCACGCTTCCCAGCCAACTGCTGTCTATAACCAGCGCCCCGTCTGCTGTCGTCGTTATCGCCGAGCCGTTCACGGTGTATAAAGCGTTCGGTATCAGTCCCGTTAGTAGCTCAGCGGCATAATCAATGATACCAATAGGCGTCACTTCCGCCGTTGCCGCGAATGACGTTACCGTCAATGGCACCGAAGCTGAGGTGAAGGCAGTTGCTGTCGCCTTCGTGCGAACATAATAAGTATCCGGTTCAAGTGACGTTACGCTTGTACCCGCAACATTCACCCAAGCGCCTGCGGCCCCCCGCTTGTATTCCATCCCCGAATCCACATTCACCAACGCGCCATCTTTCGCATTAATCGCGGTTTCATCGGTCGCCGTTACACCTGTAGGCGCTGCCGGGCGGGACGGGACATTCAGCGTCTGCGCCACGCTGTCTGTAGTCGCTGAACCGTCTCCCTTTTTCACGATGCTTAATGGTGTTCCCAGCCAGCTGCTAACTATAGCCAGCTTGCCGCTGCTGTCTGCCGTTACAGGCTGACTGTTCACGGTATACGCACCGCCTGGCGTCAGGCCAGTCAGTTGCTCGGCAGTATAGTCAATGACAGCTGCCGGGGTAATCTCTGCCGTTGGCACATACGCATTCACCGTCACACTATGCGCTTCTGACACAAATGCAGTTACTGTCGCCTTCGTGCGAACATAATAAGTATCCGGTTCAAGTGACGTTACGCTTGTACCCGCAACATTCACCCAAGCGCCTGCGGCCCCCCGCTTGTATTCCATCCCCGAATCCACATTCACCAACGCGCCATCTTTCGCATTAATCGCGGTTTCATCCGTTGCCGCTACACCCGCAGGCGCTGCCGGGCGGGAAGGAACATTCAGCATCTGCGCCACGCTGTCTGTAGTCGCCGAACCGTCTCCCTTTTTCACGATGCTTAATGGTGTTCCCAGCCAGCTGCTAACTATAGCCAGCTTGCCGTTAATGTCTGCCGTTACAGGCTGACTGTTCACGGTATACGCACCGCCTGGCGTCAGGCCAGTCAGTTGCTCGGCAGTATAGTCAATGACAGCTGCCGGGGTTGCTTCCGGCGTTGCCGTGAATGCATTCACCGTCACACTATGCGCTTCTGACACAAATGCAGTTACTGTCGCCTTCGTGCGGACATAATAGGTATCCGGTTCAAGTGACGTTACGCTTGTACCCGCAACATTCACCCAAGCGCCTGCGGCCCCCCGCTTGTATTCCATCCCCGAATCCACATTCACCAACGCGCCATCTTTCGCATTAATCGCGGTTTCATCCGTTGCCGCTACACCCGCAGGCGCTGCCGGGCGGGACGGGACATTCAGCGTCTGCGCCACGCTGTCTGTAGTCGCTGATCCGTCTCCCTTTTTCACGATGCTTAATGGTGTTCCCAGCCAGCTGCTAGCTATAGCCAGCTTGCCGTTAATGTCTGCCGTTACAGGCTGACTGTTCACGGTATACGCACCGCCTGGCGTCAGGCCAGTCAGTTGCTCGGCTGCGTAGTCAATGACAGCTGCCGGGGTAACCTCTGCCGTTGGCACATACGCATTCACCGTCACACTATGCGCTTCTGACACAAATGCAGTTGCTGTCGCCTTCGTGCGAACATAATAAGTATCCGGTTCAAGTGACGTTACGCTTGTACCCGCAACATCTGTCCAAGCACCTGCTGTGCCGCGCTTATATTCCATACCTGTTGTCACATTCGTGAGTGTTCCATCTTTCGCATTAATCGCGGTTTCATCTGTCGCCGCTACACCCGCAGGCGCTGCCGGGCGGGACAGGACATTCAGCGTCTGCGCCACGCTGTCTGTAGTCGCTGAACCGTCACCCTTTTTCACGATGCTTAATGACGTTCCCAGCCAGCCGCTATCTATAGCCAGCTTGCCGTTAACGTCCACCGTTACAGGCTGACCATTCACTCTATAAGCACCGCCTGGCGTCAGGCCAGTCAGTTGCTCGGCTGCATAGTCAATGACAGCTGCCGGGGTTGCTTCCGGCGTTGCCGTGAATGCATTCACCGTCACACTATGCGCTTCTGACACAAATGCAGTCACTGTCGCCTTCGTGCGGACATAATAGGTATCCGGTTCAAGGGTTGTTACGCTTGTACCCGCAACATTCACCCAAGCGCCTGCGGCCCCCCGCTTGTATTCCATCCCCGAATCCACATTCACCAACGCGCCATCTTTCGCATTAATCGCGGTTTCATCCGTTGCCGCTACACCCGCAGGCGCTGCCGGGCGGGACGGGACATTCAGCGTCTGCGCCACGCTGTCTGTAGTCGCCGATCCGTCTCCCTTTTTCACGATGCTTAATGGTGTTCCCAGCCAGCTGCTAACTATAGCCAGCTTGCCGTTAATGTCTGCCGTTACAGGCTGACTGTTCACGGTATACGCACCGCCTGGCGTCAGGCCAGTCAGTTGCTCGGCAGTATAATCAATGACAGCTGCCGGGGTTGCTTCCGGCGTTGCCGTGAATGCATTCACCGTCACACTATGCGCTTCTGACACAAATGCAGTTACTGTCGCCTTCGTGCGGACATAATAGGTATCCGGTTCAAGGGTTGTTACGCTTGTACCCGCAACATTCACCCAAGCGCCTGCGGCCCCCCGCTTGTATTCCATCCCCGAATCCACATTCACCAACGCGCCATCTTCCGCATTGATCGCCGTCTCATCGGTCGCCGTTACACCTGTAGGCGCTGCCGGACGGGACGGGACATTCAGGGTCTGCGCCACGCTGTCTGTAGTCGCTGATCCGTCTCCCTTTTTCACGATGCTTAATGGTGTTCCCAGCCAGTTGCTAACTATAGCCAGCTTGCCGCTGCTGTCTGCCGTTACAGGCTGACTGTTCACGGTATACGCACCGCCTGGCGTCAGGCCAGTCAGTTGCTCGGCAGTATAGTCAATGACAGCTGCCGGGGTTGCTTCCGGCGTTGCCCCCACTCCACTGTCCAGTACAATTCTTGTATTGTCGTTACCTACAATATAGAATTTATCATTCTGGAACCTAACCTGGTTTAATCCGCTTCCGCTGACTCCCAGCGCCTGCTCGTCATATTGGGTCCAGGTAACCAGATCTTTAGAAGAATAAGCCACATGGGATTCCCGATCGTTGTACACCATACCTGCAGCAACATAATAACCGTTACCATAATCTATGGAACGCAGCTCCGTCCAGGCTGAGTCTGCATCAATCCCATGTTCCGTCCAGACAGAGCTGCTGCTTAACACACCGCTTGTCTCCAGCAGCTGCGGAGTTCCATCATTGCCATTCGTAGCCATAACGGCATATTTTCCATTTGCATAAGTGATATCATAGAAAGTGAAGTAGCTGGAGGGCTCGTAATTCTTCAATGAGTCAAGTGAGCTCCAGCTTGTTCCATTCGTAGAGGCCCAGATTCCTCCATCCCCAAAAGCCACATAACCCCCGTTCACAGCCTTCACATGATTGAATGAAGCTCCGCTTAAGGTTGCTACAACAGCCCATGAGACTCCATCAGCAGATTGTAGAACATTATTGGCAGTCACAGCAACAAAACCGTTAGTGCCATAAGCTAATCCTTTTACAAGACCGGCAGCTCCGGCTGGAAGATCTGTAACCGTCCAATTCTCTCCATCTCCAGAGACACCCAGCTTCTTCCCCGCTGCAACGAAAACATTGTTTCCATAGGCAATTTCAGCGAATCCCAGATTAGGCGGCAGGTGGTTAGACACACTCAACTGATTCCAGCCGCTTGAAGAGGACATGAATATATTATCCTGAACCTCCGTACCAAAGTCTGACAGAACGTTTCCAGCTACCACCCACTTGCTTCCATTATACGTGCTTCCTTGCAGGTTCCCGCTGAACCTGACCCAGCGGGTCTGATCTGGCGTCACGACAAGACTATGTGCTGACTTCGTTATCAGAACCATTCCTGTGCCGTTTGAAGCGGCCGATATAATGGTATGATTCGTTACGGGTTCCGCCGCTGTCCACGCCCCTCCACTATTGGCCGAAGTATACATTTTACCTTCCCTGCCAAATCGATAGAGTAAGGATCCCGCCTGCACAATGCCAAGCATATTATCATAAGAAGAGTCTGCGGCAAAGGTCATTCCATTGCTGCTTACATAACCGTTCTCCCAGTTTTTCGATACATAGAGCTTACCGTTATACACAGCTAATGCATCCAGTCCAAACGTTCCGCCCAAGAATGCAGACGTCCAGCTTGACCCGTCATCCGAGTGGGCATAAGAGGCGAATACATTGCCCGTAATCACATATTTTCCATTGAAATTAATAATGTCTGTTAGAAAAAAAGGACTGCTGGTGGTCGATTGGGCTGGCCAGAGCGCAGGAACCGTACTCCACTGGCTCCAATTCTGTCCGTCTGCAGAAGAATAGATAACCCCCAGGTCTTGCGCCCGATTAGTGGCACTCCACCTTCCGCCGACAGCATAAAATGTCCCGTTAATGTAACGCACCTTTTGCAGGATGTCAGCATTTACAGATGAGGATTTATCACTCCAGGTTCCGCCTCCGTCCGTAGAGACAATGACCTTAGCCTTTGCAGTGGAGTTTGAATAATCTACACCTACCGCTACATAAGTACTTGAAGTAAATGCAATACTCCTCCAAGAAATCTTGGCATTAGATGACGGGGTGCTAATCTTGCTCCAGCTCATCCCATCTGCCGATTGTACAATTCTCCCGCCCTCTCCTACTGCGGTATAAGTTCCGCCCGCATAGATTACACTGTTCAGATTCGTATCCAGGTTCTCTGCCACCGCCGATGCAACAGTCAAAGTATCCGCCGAAGCCTGTGCTCCGGCAATGCTCATATTCGGGAATATCAGCAATAATATAAGAATGAAAATCGAGCCTTTTTTCCATAACAACGGTCTTTTCATACACATGTCCCCTTATGTCCATTAAATGTGCCGTTCAATTTATCCGTTAGTCAGCCCTCAACCTGTTAGTAAAAGTGCCCTCCTATGAGCAGAATGTAATTCTCCACATTGGATTCGACAAAAATCGCCATAAACCTTCAAAAATACTATGCTAAAATTTAAAATATATCATTATATTTTTTAGCTGGATTTGGAAGGCGCTCTTGCAAAAGAACTCCAGCTTCGCAACATGATGCGTTACCATACGCTCAAAAAAGCCCGCTCTGTCGATTGAACAGAACGGGCTGATAAATATCCTCTACATTTCTTCCACATACCGTTTGGCATCTCCAAGGGGAAGATCGGTATGCTGGCGGACCAGCTTGATGGCCAAAATGAGCTGTCCATCCTTTTTTAACTGCCGGACATGCTCCTGGACCTCTTCGGGAACGACCTTCAGTGTAGTGCCTGCTGCCTCCCGGCGCTTCAGTTCAGCCGCTACCCGCTGCTCCACCTCCGGCGTCAACACCTCGTCTACCGTCGCGGCAGGCACCGGCCAGCGTTCTGGCTTATTCCCCCGGATTGCTGCAAGCAAAGTACCTACAATCGAGTAGAGCACCAAATACTGGGCGCATCGGTACAAGTACAACCATACGGTACTTAGCGTAACCATTTCCCCGCCTGGCTTCAGAATGGAGAGGTTATCCGAAATGACGTACTGGCCTGGCGCATAATTATTGACATCCTGGTCCAGCTGCAATTGACCTATAGGAGAGACGATCCATTCCAGCGGCTTGTTGGTTACGGGGTTCCCGGCCGTGTCGATCATCATGCCCAAGAACGAGAAGAGGGCGACGGCAAAGACCAAATAAGTGGACCAATTCAACCTTTTGACTAACACCACCATACTGAACACAACCAGCAAAGTCAGACTTCTTATGTAATCGTTATGTAGGAATAATTGAAAAACTACCGGCAGCCCCCATCCGAACAGCAGCACCATCACAGCCGCAAACCCAAAGAAAAACAATAAAGTCTTAACATTCTTCTTCACTTCCTGCATTCTCCTTTCCTGCCTCCTATCCTATATTTACCCAGAATGAAGTCATTTGAGGCGATCCTGTTTATAGTACAATTATAGCTGTCAGCCGACACGTTATAATATGCAGCCTATAATTAACCCAGGTGAAGGAGGATTTACTTACTATGAATGAATTGTTAGATATGAAGGAATTGTTCAAGCAGATCATCAAGCAGGACGTCAAACCTTTGTTCTCCGCACAGGGCTATCGTACAAAAGATTTGAATTTCTTCAAAACAGAGGGCCAACTCAGCTATAAAATCAATATCCAGAAATTCAAGTACAATACACACAAGCAACTCAGCTTCTATGTGAATTACAATCTTCATTCCGAAGAGCTTGCGCAATATAGGCCAGCTGTGTCTCTGGGCTTGGCTCACTTCTATACCCGGATCGGGAACATCGTCCCCGCCGCCCCGGAACGCTACTTCCTGACGCCGGAGGTAGATGTGGACAGGTTCACGGCAGACCTGCTGCTCCACTTGGATCAGGGTCTTCAATTCTTGTACACCCTAAACGATGCCAGGGCCATTATTGAATACTATATGCAGCGGACAGCACTGCATTTAAGTGAGGAGACCTTCGGGTTCCTGCTGGATACAGGGGATACAGAGACTGCGGAGCAATATCTGAAGCAGCTCCAAGCGAAATACGGCGCCGAGAAGCGCTGGGCGATTTGGGAGAAGAAGTTTGCGGCGGTCTGGGAGAAATACGGAAGCTCTTCCTAGCGCAACCACCCTCCACAAATAAAAGGGCTTCCCGCTCTCGTAAGGAGACATCGGGATAGCCCTTTTTCAATATACATGTGTACAGGTTAGGATAAGTTCTCTGTCAGCAGCGTAAAGCCTTCAATCACCGCATCTTCATCAATCTCAATCATGATGCAGCGCTTGCCCTGATAATTCACCTGCCGCACATATCTCAGGTCCTGCGGGCTGATCGTGATGGATGCAACCTTCGTATCGATCTTGATCGACTTGGAGGTGAACTTAGGGATGACGCTGCTGGCCTTCAGCTCATAATGCTTATTGTCCACGATGGTCTCGAACGCGCGCTCCACCTTCTCCGCCGTCACATCCTCCACACCGCTGGCCTTCAGCACACGCTCCACATCGCGGTAATCAAGTCTCGGCGGTTCTTCCTCCTCCGCGTTGTCCTCAATGACCTGGTGAATCTCCTCGTACACCTGAGCAATGGTCGCCACATCGATCTGTTCGCCCGCCACTTCCTTCACGATATCCTCAAAAATAGACCGTTCCTCCAGCGCCGTCACCGACCGCTCCGCATTCAGCACCTGCTCGATGAACTGCGGGTTCGGATTATTCGCGCTTCCCGTGCAGTACAGCACCCGGTTGATATCCGAATAGTTGTCGGTCACACTCGGGTAGAAGAAGCCCTGCTCCGGCGTGCTGAGCTTGATGATGGGATCCACCATGATATTGTATTTGAACTCCCGCTCCACATAATCGAACAAAAGCGTCTTACGCTGCTGCTCCGTGGAATTCACGCTGCACAAAATGAACGGATGCGCGAATACCTCGTCCTTCCCGGTCTCCTCGGCCTCATCATTACGCGCCTTGGTCGGCCGGAAGTATTGTCCCCGCACGAAGGTGATGACCGCATCCTTCTCATACTTGGCATCCACCAGCATTTTGTCCACCAGCATGAGCATCAGGTCCTGCCACTCCTCCGGGTCACCGGTTATCAGCCCCTGGTGCAGCATCACTTGCGACGGCTCCTCTGCTTCCTCCAGGAACTTCAGCTCGAACAGCTTCTGGTCCAGCTCGCCCGTCAGCAGCTTCCGGAAGTTACTCATATACAGCTCCTGCTTCTCGCGTTCCAGCATGGCGAACGGCTGGCGTTCGAAGTGGTAGATTTCATTCGTTTCTTTCATAATATAGACATTCAGAATATCGTACAGATTCAGCTGATCATGGTCCATCTTGAACTGCTTGCGTATATGTGCGGCTTCTTTCTTGATCATGGTATGTGACACAGCTCCTAAGTAATTGATTGGTTAGGCAGTAGCCTCCTTAATTATAGCACGTACGTTCTCCATGCAGTGAAAATTCCGATTTTGCTCCTCACCTCAATGAAGGTGAATTCTCAACGTTGGTGATAATAAAACCCCTTCCGGCGAAGGGGTTTCATTTATCAGTTCTATTCATTTTTTGTAGGCGGCTTCAAGGTCCAGTAGATTCTTATCCGAGATTACCTGGTAATTACCAGCCTGTTGGGGAAATTCCAGACTTGCCATAACTTCAGCTTTGAACAATCCATTCTCACTCTCTACTGTCTTGTCTGTTCCTGAAGATATCTTAATTAAGACCCATCCGGTGCGATAATTTTCCTCCTTGCGGATAATGCTGATCCATGAATCTTCAACATCGGCAGGCTGTATCTGCGGGTCTCCGTAGAGGTAGTTCCAGTAGAAGCGTTCCCCGGATTTCTTAGTGTTTCCTCCTTTGCTGAGGCTTTCAAGCTTCCCCCCAGCATCAACACATAAGTAAGCAGTATCTCCAGATAATTCATAGATAACATCATCACTGCCACGCAGCTCAAACAGAATACCTGGAGTTACGCTGATTGCTGGCGACCACCCAGCATTCCAGGATATATCAACTATTTCGTCAGCAGGCACATCAACAGCATTCAGTTCCTTCACTTTTTCCTCCGTATTGAGCGAGCACCCGGTACCAATCAGTGCCAGAGTAAGGACTACGCAGATAAATCCCCACCTTAATCTGCCACCTTTGATTTTGTTAAATCTTATATTCAGCACCTCCTCTATTCAATTTAGAAAATTAAGATCAGATTGCAGGCTCCATCTTGTTAGGCTGGGGCCCAGGACCGTTTTTTGCCCAATAAATAATATAATAAATAGAGCTATCGTATGTTATGTTCCCTGGGTTACTTATATTATTTACAGAATATTCATTTGTCCAGGTGGTATATCCTGGGGACGAATAATTCCATCTTAAAGGATTGGTCCCCCCAGGTTTATGTGTCCAATCGCTACCTGATAGATCACCTTTCATGAAATGATAATCTACGCTGCCTTTTCTAATAGCAACTACTTTTTGATAATTAGCTAGTGGCGAAGGTTTAGTGGTTGTTTTATAACCCCAATATCCAAGAGTATTCAAATCATCAACTACTAAATCCGCCATACTAGCTATAGGTAAACTCATACTGAAACCCTGACCTGAATGATAGCCTGGATTTTGGAATACATGCACACCAATAGAATATCCATAACAATTATATCCGGTATAGCTGTTTGACCATGATCCTATCACTGTGCTATTTATTAATGAATAGCTGGCTTTAGCAGAGCTTTTTGAGGAAGAGACATCGAGAATCCTCCTAGCCAACTCCGCTAGTTCTGTATAATTATATGGGATGTGGTCCTCATTTACTACTCCCCGCTCAATGTCCGAAACGATTGTTTTCACAGCATTCTCAGTGTATTCATTCTGTTCTAATCCCTCAGGCAAGATCAGCCCGTTATCAACGAGGGTATCCAGTAAATTATCGCTGCTTAATTGTGCAAGCCTCTCTATTGCTAATGGATTAGCCTCAGCATTCACTTGATTTGCCGGGAATGCGAAGACAAATAACAACATGATTACCAAGAACCCAGAGAGCATTTTCAAACTTTTTTTCATAACTATCCCTCCTAATTTTCATTTGACTTAAACACAAAACTAATAGCAAGCATCTCTATTAAAATCACCTCCTATTACAATCATACATAACAAATCAAAAAATGTAATAATTTACATAAAAATTCCATGTTTTTATTTTCTGCGAATGCTAAAAAGCCTTTTCTGCCATTGAACAGAAAAGGCCACTCCGACATCAAAACATATCTACTACACAATAACCATATCCAACTATCGCCTGTTAATCCGAATGCAGCGGGGGGCTTACGATATCAAGGACCTTTGCCTTATCAGACAGGAATTGCCGCACAGTCTCCTCAATTAAATCCATCCCTCCGCCAATCTCAAATCTCATGATTTCCCTCCGCCTCTCCCCGCTTGATCGCATACATCCGCTTGTCGGCTTGGCGCAAAAGAGCATCCGGAGCCGTTCCGTCCTGCGGATACAAGCTGATGCCGATGCTCATATCGATCTTCAGCTCTTCGCCTTCATAATCCAGCGTGGCCTGTGCAGCCTCCGCCAGCAGCCGGTGCTCCAGCTCTGCGGCGGTCAGCCCATCCCGGCCCACGGGGCAGAACAGCACGAATTCGTCGCCGCCGAAGCGGGCCGCCAGCCCGTCCGGCTGAACCACCTGATGGATCATGGCCGCTACCTTGCATAACATCTGGTCTCCGGCCTCATGACCCCAGCGGTCGTTCACCTGCTTGAACCGGTCGAGATCAAGTAGGAGGATGGCTACTTCCCCGCCGCCGCGCTCTGCTTCTGCAAGAGTCTCCTCCAGCTTATCATAGAATTGCCTGCGGTTCGGCAGCCCTGTGAGCGGATCATGGTAGGCCATGAAGGCAATCTGCCGTACATGCTGATTGCGCAGCCGGATGTCCCGGATGAGCAGCACCGCATGAATCTCATGATCCACGGTCACGTAATCTCCGTTAATCATCACCTCGACCGGACTCTCCCCGTTATGCAGAACCATTTCCAGCTCACCGATATCGTCCTGTGCCTTAAGCTTCGCCACGATCTCTGCACCGCCCAGATCGGTAAGGTTAGCCTTCCCTAGGGCTGGGCGGTCAAACATCTTACCGGCACTCGGATTCGCTTCCTTAATGCTGCCTGACAACGAGACGAGCAGCGCAGCCTGTGAATTGATCTGGAACATCTTCTTGTAGCGCTGCCCCGCATGATTAAGGAACTCATACCGCTGCATGGACAGCCGCAGCACGAAGCACCAGATCAGTCCTCCGTAGATATACGTATAAGGCGGCAGCACTTCATTGAAGCGGAAATAGCCGAACACCGCTACCCAGAGGAATGTCACCCAGGAGCCATACTCCAGCAGCTTGAAGATACCGCCATGCTCCTGATAATCAGGATCGGCGGCACTCCACTTGCGCCTACTTCGCAGCATGACGATGGGGATGAAGCTAAGCAGCAGACTTGCCGTTAAGGTCCCATAGTAGGCTGCATTGGCTATCGGCCATTTCCAGACCCCGGATACCATGAACAGCTGGACGGAGGTATAGGAACGTTGACCAATGAGTCCCGCCGGGATCGCCAGCGTTAGGATATGGAACAGATAGGGGTACCACGGCCGGGACATCCGCTTATGTAAGCCGATTAACCGGGCAATCAGATGGAAGCCCAGCCCTGGAATAAGGATACCGACATTGGCGAACCAGACCGCAGCCAGCAGCGGACTATATTCCATGGGCAGCATATACCGGAAGTACTCCTCCAGGAACATCAGGAAATAGCACAGAATTGTAGCGCTTACCAGACGATGTTCGATCTGCCGCGGGTTGCGCAGCAGCACATCCATTCCCATGTAGAAAAAGAAGAGCATCGGCAGCCAATAAAATACGACAGGTATCCATACATGGGTCGGGCTCATTTCTCTTCTCCTCTACAGTCTGTCACGGACATAGTTAATCTTAATTTTAATATATTACCGGGCGGAGACGCCGTCAATGAACAAGTTCTGTGGTATGGCTTAAGGCGGCGTATTGGCTGTGGAACAGCAGATCATAGGCTTCATTCCGGCCACGCAGGTTAGCATGGGTATCGCAGGCTGCCACCTTCCCGGCTTGCAGAACCAGCACCTTATCACAGTCTTGAATCGTAGAGAGGCGGTGCGCGATCGAGATCATGGTTGTGCCGGCAGACAGACGCTTCAGCTCATTCCTAATGTCACTCTCATTCTCAGGGTCCAGGGCGCTTGTACTTTCATCGAAAATAATAATGTCCCGCTTCTGCAGCAGCGCCCGCGCAATCGACAGCCGCTGCTTCTGGCCCCCAGAGAGCTTCACCCCCTTCTCCCCGATAACCGTATCCAGCCCCTCCTCCAAGGATGTAATATAGTCATAGATATTGGCGCTGCGGCAGCAGGCAATCAGCTCTGCTTCCGTTGCCCCGTCCCTCGCCAGCAGCAGGTTCTCCCGGATCGTCATATTGAACAGAACAGGCTCCTGCACCACGATGCTTATCTTGGCCGCCACACTCCCGCTGTTCACCGCATGCAGATCCGTGCCGCCGATGCTGACGCTCCCTCCCTGAGGCTTCATCTGTCCGGTCAGCAGCCTGGCAAGGGTAGACTTGCCGCTGCCGCTCTGCCCTACGATGGCTAGATGTTCCCCCTTCCCCACCGAGAACGAAATCCCGTCCAGTGCGAAGGCATCCTTCCCCTCATAGCGGAACCACAAATTCTGAACCTCAATCTTTTGTCCGCTAATGCGTTTGTAAGGCCGCTGGTCCGCCTCTGCCTGTAACAGTCCGATCACTTTACTGATATTCACCGAATCATTCTTGTAATTCATCAGGCCATTGCTGATCGTCTCGATGAACCCGAAGAACTGCCCGTAGAAGCTGATGAACACCAGCAGCACACCGACCTCCGAGTAGCCCTTAATCACGAAGAGTCCGCCAATGAAATAGATGAACAGCTGGGTAATGAAGTTCTTGGTGAAGAACGAATACGTAACGCCCAGGTGCTGGTAGAGCTGGCTGCGGAACCACACCGGACGAATAGCCGCATAATGCCCGTTCAATTCCTCTAGCTGGGCCACCTCCAGGTTATTGGTCTTAATATCCTTCCAGTTCTGCAGACTCGCATGTAAAAAAGATTCGTATCTGTTCTGCAGCCTCCAGAGCTCCTCCCCCGCCTTCCTCGTCTTCTCGCCCAGGAGATTCACGGTCAGCAGGGAGACCGGAACGAAGACGAAGCTGAGGAGGGCGATCCGCCAGTCATAGCTTACAAGAATCGCAGCCAGCACAGCAGCATACAGGACAGCGTAGCTGAAATCTAACAGATGTACCGTGAAGAACCGCCCGGCTGCAGCTGAATCCTGCTCGATCCGGCTTTTCAGATCACCAATGCTGTACCCGCTATACTCCTCATAATCCAGGCTGTGCACTCTATTCAGCAGTTTGCGCTTAAGCCTGAGGTCATACTTCAGAAGCAGCTGGTTGTAGTAGCGCTTGCTGACCGCAATCCCGGCCGTCGTAAGCACGAATACTCCCAGATAACCCGCGATAACCGGCCATAGCCCACTCAGCTGCTTCTCCACCAGCACGCGGTTGACGAGCAGAGAGTACAGGAATAACGGAAGCAGTCCGCAGACCAGATTCCACAGCTTGAACAGCACGAGCGCCAGCAGCGGCTTACGGACACCTTCAATTCCCTGAGTCAGCGCTTTATAGGCGGCCCATCTTGTCATAGTCATACCGCTTCGCCTCCTGCACGCTGTTCGCTGAATAGATCTATATACGTTTTGTTGCTTCTGATCAATACATCGTGAGTATCGTAGCCTGTGACCCGGCCATCCTCCAGCACTGCAATCCGGTCACAGCCTCTAAGCGTGGACAGCCGATGGGCGATGATGATCAGCGTCCGGTCTTGCGCAAGCTCACCGGTCATCTGCCGGATCAGCGCTTCATTCTTGCTGTCGAGGGACGAAGTCGCTTCATCGAAGACCAGAATTTTCGGATTCTTGACCAGGATTCGCGCAATAGCCAGACGCTGCTTTTGGCCGCCCGATAATTCCTGCCCGGAAGTCCCCAGCACCGTGTCCAGCCCGTCCGGCAGATTCAGGACCAGCTCATACAGCGCAGCTCTCTTAAGTGCTTCGAGTAACAGGCTATCCTGATCACGGTTATTCGTAAAAGACAGATTATACCGCAGCGTGTTATCGTACAGAACCGTCTCCTGATGGACCACGCCCACCTGACTCCGCAAGCTGTGCAGGTTATATTCATTCACGTTGCGGCCATCGATCAGAAGCTCGCCGCCGTCAACGGGATACAGGCTACAGAGCAGGCTTCCTAGCGTTGTTTTCCCGGCTCCGCTCCTTCCGGCAATGCCCACGGTGCTTCCTCCCTCGACACGGAGATTGAACCCGTCCAGTACCGGCCTCTCCTCCGTATATCCGAAGCTGACATTACGAAATTCAATCGTCCCCTCCTTAATCAGTGTGGGCAGACGGGCTTCCCTGTAGTCCTCTTCCTCTTCATTCAGAAGCTCCGCAACACGCTGCAGGGATACATTCTGGCCCCAGGTATCGGTAATCTTGCTATTGATCGAGCTGAAGTAGGTCACCGCCATATTGAAATAGCTGGCGGCAGCCACAAAAACACCAAGCTGCATCTGCCCCTTCACAATGAGCCGGGCGCAGATAATGAACAGCAGCAGCTGTGCGGCAAGTGTGATGAATGCATTCACCCGCTCGGTGGATACCTCAATTCTTCCATTATCCACATTCTTGTGATGGATAGAGACTGTCCGCCTGAGAAAGGTACGGGTTACCAGCCTCCCGGCATTCAGCAGCTTGATCTCCCGCATATTGGCCACAATTTCAAATAAGTACGAGGACAGCCTCCCCTGCTCTGCCGCCAGATCCCGGTTGACCCGGAGCGCTCTCTGCTTGAAATATCTGGAGGCCATGAACACCACAGGAACCAGCACCACCGTGAACACGCCCAGCAGGACATGATAATAGAACATGAAGCCCACGGCGAACACAATATGCAGCAGATTGGAATACCCCCACAGTCCGCTCCAGAAGAGGAGATTCATAATGTCCTTAGCATCGCGGTTCATCCGGCTGATCAGATCGCCGCTGTACATCCCGGAGAGATCCTTCCCCTTCTGATGCAGAATCTTGCGGAATAGCGCCCGCCGGATATCGAACACGAACCCCGTCATCATCTGGGAGGAGATCAGATTGTTCAGCGTCGCCACAATGAACTGATTGAACAGGAGAATTCCGGCATAGATCAGGCACAGCTTCAGGAAGGCCTTCAGATTCTGGTCATAAAAAGCGATATTAATCAGCCGTCCGCCTAGGAACGGATATATCAGATTCACCAGGGTCATTAACGTAGTCACAAAGAAACCGCATACAAATACCAGCTTGTGCATCCGTATGAACGTCATTACCCACCGTCTTGCAGTCACTGCCCCACCGCCTTCCATATATTCACAATGAGTATTGTAGCACGGGCGTTCGTATATGAGGAGTGAGTAAATTCTCCATTTTTCTAAAATGGAAAGTCAACTTTACATTTGGATCATCATGCGATACACTCTCCATGTAAAGTTAACTTTCCATAAAGAGAGGGATTCCATGAATAACCGTTTGGAAGAGTTACGCAAGCAGCGCGGAATCAGGCAGGAGGAATTAGCAGCGGCGCTTGAGGTGTCCAGGCAGACGATTGGTTCACTGGAGAACGGTCGCTATAACCCGTCCATCCTGCTCGCGTTCAAGATCGCACGCTATTTCGGACTCAGCATTGAGGAGATTTTTATTTATGAGGAGGAAGAGAATTGATGAAGAAATCCGTCTCGGCTTATCTTCTGGTTATTGCAGGTGTAGTCCTGCTGGCAGGCAGTCTGTACTTCATTAGAACAGTTCAAGAGCCGGAAGGGGTGCTGCGGACACTGCCCTTTATCTGTATCGGACTGGGCTCTGGCCTGTTCGGCAGCGGGATGGGGGAACTCCTCGGACGGCGCGCATTGAAGAATAGCCCCGCCATCGCCAAGCAGATGGAGATTAACAAGCACGATGAACGCAATATCGCCATTGCAACCCGGGCGAAGGCGAAGGCCTATGATATGATGGTTTTTGTATTCGGGGCTTTAATGCTCGCCTTTGCCTTAATGGAGGCTGACCTCACCGTGGTGCTGTTACTGGTATTCGCCTACCTGTTCACGATTGGATACGGCATCTATTACCGGTTCAAGTATGATCGGGAGATGTAATTGGCAGCGGTTCCGTCTGCCGCTAGTCCGCTCAAGCCAGTAACGCCTGGGCCACCTGATCCAGAATGCAGTTGATGCCTGTAGGTCCATAGCAGCCGATCCAGGTAGCCGCATCTACCGGGTATATACGCTGCTGGTCTGTACCCAGCATGCCTCTCACGCTGCACTCTGTACTCGATATCCCCTCCTGCATCTTCTCGTTGCTGAGCAGAAAATAATAATTGGCCTGCACAGCCGGAAGTCTGTCCACGGAGATATGATAGGCCGTGTCAGAGGTGGTGTCCGCCACAAATAACGGGGCAGGCAGGCCAAGGTCGCGGTACAGTACAGCACCTGTGCGGTGAGAAGCCGTGTGTACCCGGACGATGGACTCGCGCGGACGGATCAGAGCCACACTCTTACCCGCGAGTACCGGAGCCAGCTCTGCGGACAGCAATGCCGTACGGCGCAGATAATCGGCAATCATATGCTCTGCCTCCCCCTGCTTGCCGGTCAGTTGGCCGAACAGGCGCAGAATCGTCTGCCAGCTCTCATTACGCTTGAACATGACCGTTGGCGCTACCCGGCTTAAGCGTTCATAGTGCGGAGCATGCACCTCGGTGCAGATAATCAGATCCGGGCACAGCCGTTCAACAGCCAGCAGGTCCGGGTACTCGTAGGTTCCGAGCATTTCCGTTGCCACAAGCCTCTCCCGGAAATAAGCGGGGAAATTCAGCGCCCCGCTTCCGAAGCCTACGCTTCCTGCGGGGGAAATCCCCAGCGCATGCAAATGGTCAGCATATTGGACGTCGAGTACGGCGATCCGCTGCGGAGCAGCGGTAACTCGATATTCGCCCCGCAGATGGAAGATCACCGGACCCTGTGGTGACTCGTGCGGGAAGGCCAAGCGCTCTGACCGTCCCGAAGGAGCGGAGAGCGCAGTTGGATCTGAAGCGGCAGTGCGCCTAAAGAGCTGCGGGGGAACTCCATAATGCTTCTTGAACGCCCTGCTGAAATAATACATGTCGCGGTAGCCTGTCCGCTCAGCGATCTCGCCGATGGAAGCATCCGTATAACGCAGCATCCGCTCTGCGCTCTCCATCCGCAGCCGGATTACGTATTCCATGGGCCCGAGCCGCTTCTCCTGCTTGAACCGCCGCTGGAGCTGCCGCACGCCGCATCCGGCCAGCGCGGCCAGCTCTTTAAGCCCCAGCTCCTGACGATAGTGCCCCTCGATATAGGCGGCAACAACCTCCACCATATCGGGCTCTACCCCGCCCTGACCGCGTTCATGCTCCATAATAAGCTCGTAGAGCATACCTTGCAGCAGCGCATTGGCATGGAAGCGTTCCAGCCCTTCTCCCCGGCTCCATTTGGCGGCAATTCTCTCCGCCGCCATATGCAGCTCCGCCGGGGACCCGGAATGGTGAATGAACGAAGTGCGCAGCGGGTGATTGCGCTGCGGGAAGAGGACATGTGCAGCTCCCGCCACAGGAATGGCCTTGTAGCTAATAGCTGTATAATGAATGTTGTCTGATTCCGCACTCAGAGTGTAGGCTGATCCCTTGGCGGCATGACAAACAAAAGAGGCCTGGACATGGCAGCCTTCACCATTCATCACAAGCCCTCCCTGCCCGCCGATGGCCAGCAGCAGCTGACTTGCCGCCAGTCCCGTTTCGCTAAGCACACCGCCGGGCGGCACAGTACCGCTGCGCACATCAAGCATCTTGACCGCCGTATCACTCCATAGACTTGCCTGTTCTTGTTGCGGCATTTCTCTCATCTCCTGACAACAGTATCCTTTGCTTAACGGATAGACCTGCTGTCATTTTAATTGAGATTCATTCTCATTGTCAATTTTCGGACACTTTCTGCAATATTCCCCGGACATCCGGTAGTAAAAGCAACAGGTAATGCGCTTGCTCTTCGCAACCGGAGCCTCGTCATTCCCCTCGGTGAACCGGGTGAATGGATTGCGTCTTGCGCCGAACAATGCGCCGGGAGCCGTCCGGGTCAGATACACAAAATCCTCTTGCATCCGCAGCCTCTCTTCGCCGGATGAGTCTGCTCCAAGGGCATAGAGCGGGGCAATACGCACCATAATATTCTCCCACAGCACGGCCATGGAGACGGGGCCCACGGTGGCAAGCGTCTGCAGCATCGGCGCAAGCCGTGCCGCAAAATTCTCCTCAATAACAGCTTCGCGCCACACGGCCCTATCCTTCTGTGGTGAGGCTGACTGAAGCCCGTCCAGCGCCAGGAATGGGAATGTCGTCTCTTCTGTAGAAGCCGGATGATAGAGGAAGCTTCTGTTCAGCGGGAAGAAGACTTCACGATTATGAACGGTCATGGCGGTCAGTATTGGCGCGATCCACAGATAGCCGATCCGCTTGGCCAGCATGGAAGCCGCAACCTGCAGGTCCGGCGCACCGATATAATCCTTAAGCCAGCTAACATATTCGCGGCATACCGCTTCATCCTGCAGCTCACTCAGAGCGATGGTACGAACGCTGCCCGCAGGCGGCTCCCCCAGCCTCATCCGGTAATCCTCCGCCAGTTCCCTCCAGAGGGCCGACGACAGATATTGGTCCATCTCAGTTAGCTCCAAGCAGCGCTTCCGAGGCCTGATCTACAATAATATTGATCGCAAGGGGACCATAGTACGCAATCCAGAGCGTTGAATTCACATCATAGGCACGGTTATTCTTAACGGCATCAAGGGATTTCCAGATCGGACTGCTGGCCAGAGCCTCTGCCTCTTTGGCGAACAGATCATCCGAGAGCAGGAAATAGTGATCTGCCCCGATGTCAGAGACAGTCTCCATCGATATTTCAACCGAGGTATCATCTTTGATCGCCTGAACGAACGCAGGTGCATTTAATCCGAGATCCTCATACAGAATGCTTCCTGTCCGGTGCTCGGGACCATGCACCCGAATCCCTTCCGGTCTTGGACGAATCAGCGCCACCGTCTCGTCGCCCAGCTTCGCCGACAGCTGCTCACGCAGTCCGGTGAGTTTGTCCTCATAGGCCTTCTTCACCACTTCAGCCTCTGCCTGCTTGCCTGTTATTGTACCGATGGTAGCCAGTGTATCCCGCCAATCCTCGTAGAAGTCCAAGACGATAGTAGGCGCAATTTTACTCACACTCTCATAAGCTTCTTCCTGAAAATCGGTCATCAAGATCAGATCCGGGTTCAGCGCCACAATGGCTTCCAGATTGGGCTCATCGCGTGTACCCAGGACCTTCACCCCGTCCATCTGAGCACTCAAATATTCCGGGAACTCGTCCTTGGTTCCGGCAACTACGCTGCCTGTCGGCTTCTCTCCAAGCGCGATCAGCTGATCGGCGAATTTCACGTCAAGCACAGCGATCACCTTCGGCTTCTCCGTAAGCGTATATTCGCCCTTGATATGTTTGAAGGTAACCGGGTAGGCTGCTGTAGCCTGTGCCTCCGGTGTTGCCTGCGTCTGTGCTTCAGGCGATGCAGACGGCTGTGCGGCTGTACCTGCATTCGTGCCTCCCCCAGAACCGCAAGCTGTAAGTACCAGTACCAGCGCCAGCATCCATACCATGAATAATCCTGATTGCCCAGCGGCGAATTTCTTCCTGCCGGCCCCTTGTTTCTGTGTTGCTCTGTTCACGCTGACTCCCCCTGTTATGTATTATGTGATAATGATTTTCATTATCATAATTGTTACAGCGAGTATAGCCGATCTGCCGCCTCTGTTTCCATGTACTTTTGCGACATTGCAGCCGGATAAATGCGACATGGTGTTTAGCTATATAAATTGAACTAATGATTTTTTTGTTTTGGGATGGCCGTAACTCCAGAGAAGTTTTGGACTTCCGGCCGCTGTTGTGTTTGAATTTCTTGATTAAAACTGCTGCGCACGGTGGAAATTCAAACACAAAGGCGGACGCTACCGCTCCTACAGTTCCAAAATTCCCCTCCGCCACTTTTCCCTTAACTTAAATTTTCAAGTTTAATCTATATAGCAGGTGATATAGAAGGAAACATTAGGAAATCACCCTACCGGGTGAAGGATGCTTATGCCTTCTTTCACCAGCCGCTTGTATAGAGAATTGCTGCACTTCTTGCAGGATTCCTCCTTACCTATTACTGGCTGAAGTACAATGTTGCATTATTTGCACAAATTTCGGTGTTTAGAGCAGATTAGCGCTGAATTTGTTGCATTTCTTACAGGATTTCAGCATAGACCGCATCTATGGGGCAGTATTGTTGCACTTCCTGCAGGATTTCTCTATAAATGTTACTGGCTGTGGAGCATAGCGCGACGCTTCATCGCAGCAGCACCCAATGTATTCGGATTTCCGTATACATTAGGCAACTTACCTTCGTGGTAGCATATTGTGTTCGGTTTTTCATATACATTCCATCTGCTCCTCATTCAGATGTTTCAAAGACTACTTAGTTTCATAAACAGCAGCAAGCCCGCATCCTGTTGCCAGATGCGGGCTTGCTTTTATGAACAGCTGCTACCTATTAATGAAGTTAAGCCCAGTATTGCTGGGCAATCTTTTGCCCCTGTCTGATCTTCGCCCATTGCTCCGCTTCCGTCAATTCGTTGCCGCCGTCGCAGGACGCGAAGCCGCATTGGTGGGAGAGCAGTAATCTCTCCTTCGGAATGATCGTGGACGCTTCATCCAGCATGCGGAGGACACGGGTCTCATCGTCAAGCGTACTGGTTTTGGAAGACAGCAAGCCAAGTACAATTTCCGTCTCCGGTCTATCCTTGAACACGGCAAGTGCCTCCAGCGAGCCCGCGCGTTCGTCGTCCCACTCCAGGAAGAAGCGGTCGTACTTCAGCTGCTTCAGGAACAGGTTAGCAATCTTCACATAAGAGCCGCCGCCCATATTCCGGGAATCATAATTACCGCGGCAGTTATGGGTCCACATGAGCAGCCCCAGGCTATGTCCGTAATCAATAATGGTGTTGTTAATATCGATGAACTCTGTGGCGAGACTCTGTACTTCCTCGTGGTTGATTTTCTCACCGGTAAATGGCGAATTCGGATTATCGTCCGCGAACAGCTCCCAGAGGCAGTCGTCGAATTGCAGAATCTTACCGCCAGCGGCTGCGAATTCCCCTACGAAATCCTTATACGCCGTCACCAGACCCGCCTTCAGCTCATCACGGTTCTGGTACACTGCACCCTCGCCGCCAAGGTTATCCGACCAGGACAGCTCTCCGAAGATATGGGACGGTGAAGGCACGCACAGCTTCGTCTCCCGGTCTCCCGCATGCTCCTGAAGCTGGCGGTAGGCCTGAAGGAAGTGGTGATTCTTCCCGCCGAGTTCACCTGTGATGCGCAGACCGATGTCTTTTCGCGTCTCGTATTTGGAGGTGCCGTCAATGTCTCTGAAGAAATACCCGTGAGGCGCAATATAGCGCTGAATCCCCTGGAAGCCCCACACGAAGTCCAGATGCCACATCGACTTGGAGTACTCCCCATCCGTCAGAATGCTCAGCCCATTCTCGCTCGCTTGCTCGACTACCGACTGAATCGCCTTCGCCTCACACTGCTCATAGCCCTGGAAATCCTCGTAAAAAGGATACTGGATATCGTCCCGGTGTTCGATTTGCTGCTTATATTCTAATAGCTCCGCCGGACGCAGCAGGCTGCCTACGATCTGAAATCTATCACACATGATTAGCCCTCCTCTAATTCCACTGTTCTGTCTTTGTGTATAAATTCTAGCATGGAGTGCGGCCTTAGGAGTAACACTTATAACTGATACCTGGCTATAGGGAGAAGTTATACGCTCTTTGCGCTGCCGTAATACAATCGTAAGGTTTCGCTTAGAGAATCGTAAGCTCTGCCGCTTATGCTGTTCCATGTAAACCACTAAAAAGATATGGAGCGTGATAAGCATGGGTAACAGCAAAGCAGGCAAACGGTTCATGATGGCGGCAGTATTGGTACTCTCTCTGGCGGTGTCCGGCATCGCCGGCGCAGCGGCAGGCATCAAGACGATGAAGAAAGACGGCATGGAGCTGATGAACCTAAGACAGGCCGCCATGATGTACGGCTACAGCATTGAATGGAACAGCAAGGACCGCTCCGTATCGCTGATGTACATGGACAAGATGATGGATGACGACAAGATGATGGACGACGGCAAGATGATGGACGACGGCAAGATGATGGACGACGGCAAGATGATGGATGATGGCAAGATGATGGACGATAGCAAGATGATGGACGACGGTAAGATGATGGACGACGGCAAGATGATGGACGATGGCAAGATGATGGACGATGGCATGATGCCGATGGGCAAGATGATCAAGGTTATGATCGGTTCGAAAAAAATGATGGTCGACGGTAAGACCGTCAATCTGAGCATGGCCCCTGCCCTGTACGATGGAAGCACTTATGTGGCGGATACGGTAGTGACCATGTACATGAAGCCTGCCAAGGCCATGAAATAAGACGGGATGAGCGATGCCCTCACCCTGTGATATGATGGAATCAAATGGATTTTTCCGGATATGGGGTGGGTTAGGATGAATGAACGAGTACTGGTCGCGGATGATGATCCGAATATTACCGATGTCTGCCGCAGGTATCTGGAACGGGAGGGGTATCTGGTCACCACCGCCAAGGACGGCTTGGAAGCGCTAGAGCTATGGCGCAGCCAGTCTCCAAGCCTGATTGTGCTCGACCTCATGATGCCGCATAAGAATGGCTGGGAGGTGTGCAGTGAGATCCGGCAGACCGAAGATCTCCCGATCATCATGCTGACGGCGCGCGGCGAGGAGCAGGACCGGCTGATGGGGCTGACGATGGGAGCGGATGATTATCTGACCAAGCCCTTCAGTCCCAGGGAGCTCGTCCTGCGGGTGCAGGCGATTCTGCGCAGAATGAGATATGTCCAGGTATCGCCGGTTACCGCCGCTGAGCACACGATCAAGTACGAAGGACTGACCCTCGATGTCGGGAAGCGTACCGTGGAGATCAGCGGGCAGGCGATTGACTTGACGGTGACCGAATTCGAAATGCTCTATCTGCTGGCGAGCCATCCGGGGCAGGTGTTCTCCCGGACGCAGATGCTGAGCAAGATCTGGGATTTCAGCTATGAAGGAGATACGACTACCGTTACGGTGCATATTAGGAGATTACGCGAGAAGATCGAACAGACGCCCTCCGACCCGAAATACATCAAGACGGTCTGGGGTATCGGCTATAAGTTTGCGGGTGATGGCATCTGATGAAGCTGCGTACCTATCTACTATTGTCCAGTCTCACGGGGATCGGCGTATTGCTAGTCTGTCTATTCGTCAGCTATTCCAAAATGCTGCTGACCATCGATCAGCTATATTATCTGTCCGGAATCACAGCCGGGATCGGCGTGTTCTCCTTCATCGTTCAGCATCTGCTGACGCGGCCGGTGGAGAAGTCCATTGCCCGGATTACGGAGCAGACGGTACGGATTGCCGAGGGGGATTTCCACACCGAAGTCCCCACGATCGGCCCGCACGAGTTCAAGCTACTGGCCCGGCAATTCAATGAGATGAGCAGTAAGCTAAAAGAGAGCTTCGACCATCTCCACCAGTCCGAGTCCGCCCGGCGGGAGCTGATCGCGAATGTCTCCCACGATCTGCGGACCCCTCTTGCCTCCATTCAGTCATTCGTGGAAGCGCTGGAGGATGATGTGATCAAGGACGAAGAGACCTTCCAGCGGTATCTGAATACGATCCGGCTGGAGACGAAACGGCTGGCCGGGCTGATCCAGGACCTCTTTGAACTATCCAGTCTGGAGGCCAGCGGCGGAACCTTCGACCCGCAGCCCTGCCATGCAGATGAGCTGTTGATTAGCACGCTTGAGAGCTTCTCCTTCCATCTGGCGGAGAAGCGGCTGAAGGTCGAGATTGAGCTGCCGGATAAGCTGCCCGCGGCCCTGATGATGCCCACGCAGATCAAGCGGGTACTGTCCAATCTTGTGCAGAATGCCATTCAACATTCTCCTGAAGAAGGCCATATCGTGCTGTCTGCCGCCGAGGAAGGCCCGTTCCTGCGGATCGCCGTGAGCGATGAGGGGCAGGGAATTGAAGCGGCAGAGACCGCACGGATTTTCGAACGGTTCTACCGGATAGATAAATCGCGCAGTAAGAATAGCGGAGGCGCCGGACTGGGTCTTGCCATCGCACAATCCATTGTGGAGCTGCATGGCGGCAAGATTGGTGTAGAGAGCAATAAGGGTTCAGGAAGCTGCTTCTGGTTCACGGTTCCCATCTACACCAGCCGGTAAGCCTTAGCGTTTAGAGAAGCAGTACTCATATAGGTGGTGACAGAGATGGCTGGTGATTTTGTATTCCTGTTCGGCGTCTTCGGCGCAGGGGTATTATCGTTTTTTGCACCCTGTATTCTGCCGCTGCTTCCGGTCTATGTCTCGTATCTGTCCGGAAGCCTGGCGGGCAATGTGAATCAGGGCGGGGTGGACACTGGCTCCTTGCGGTTCCGTTCGGTATTCATGCTGCGGACCCTAATCTTCGTGCTTGGACTGTCTGTGGTCTTCATCACCCTGGGCTTCGGCTCCGGTATTCTTGGCAATGTCATTTCAAGCTCCAGGTTCATTGCCGTCTGCGGAGCGATTGTCATCTTATTCGGAATCTACCAGACCGGACTGATCAAGATCTCCTGGCTGGAACGGGAAAAAAAGCTGTCCAGTCCCCGCGCTGCACGCGGCGGCTATATCGGGGCCTTCCTGCTCGGCCTGACGTTCAGCTTCGGGTGGACGCCGTGCATCGGCCCGGTACTCGCGGGCATTCTCAGTATCGCTGCCGGGGAAGGCTCCCCTGCTTACGGCGGATTCCTCATGCTGCTGTATACGCTGGGTCTGGCGATTCCTTTTCTCGTACTATCCGTCTTCTCGGAGGTTCTGGTGCAGCGGATTCGCCGCTTGTACCGGTTCATGGGAGGGATCAAGATCGCCTCCGGCTGTATGCTGATCGCCATGGGGCTGCTGCTAATGACAGACCAGCTGAATACGATTGTGAGCTGGATTCAATAACCGGTGGAGGAATCTGGTATGAAAAAGATATGGAAGTGGATGGGATATATGCTGGTGATTGGCGGCCTGCTGTCGATCCTGGCTGCATGCGGTGCGAAGCCCGATACAGCATCCGGCAAGACGGACTCCCCGGCAGCCATGAACAAGGGGAAGCCTGCACCCGCATTCGCATTAAATGATCTGAAGGGCAACCCTATGAAGCTGGAGGATCTGAAAGGCAAGAACGTGTATGTGAAATACTGGGCCTCCTGGTGCTCCATCTGTCTTGCCGGTCTGGAGGAACTGAATACGCTGGCCGGACAGGAGAAGGATTTCCAGGTGGTCTCGATTGTAACTCCGGGCTACAAAGGCGAGAAATCCGCCAAGGAGTTCACGGAATGGTTCAACAAGCAGTCGTATGACAATCTGACCGTGCTGCTCGATGAAGATGGGACATGGGCCAAGGAGTTTCAGGTACGGGCGTATCCAAGCTCTTTTTATATCGATGAAGAAGGGTTGCTGGTGAAGTCCCTCCCGGGTCATGCCTCCAACGAGCAGATTAAGGACACCTTCGCGGGAATGAGCTCCGCCTCAGCAGCCGCTCCGGTTCCAGCGGTCAAGACCGCAGCTATAGCCGAGAAGGATCTGCGTGACCTGTACCTGGCGGGCGGTTGCTTCTGGGGCGTTGAGGCGTATATGGCTCGCATTCAAGGAGTTCAGGATGTCACCTCCGGTTACGCCAACGGGAAAGGCGAGAATCCGACCTACGAGGATGTCATTCGCGGGGACCGGGGATTCGCGGAGACTGTGCATGTGAAGTATGATCCGAAGCAGGTCACCCTGAAGCAGCTCATGGAGGCTTACTTCAAGGTCGTTGACCCGACCAGCCTCAACAAGCAAGGCAATGACAGGGGCATTCAATACCGGACAGGAATCTACTATTCGTCCCCGGAGGATGCAGCGGTTATCCAGCAGGCCGTAGCCCAGGAGCAGACCAAGTATGACAAGAAGATTGTAACGGAAGTCCTTCCTCTGGAGAACTACTATCTGGCGGAGGAATATCATCAGGACTACTTAGAGAAGAACCCGAACGGGTATTGCCACATTGACTTAAGCATCCTTGATGAGCAAGAGCCGGTTATCGATCCGGCCCAGTACCCGCGCCCTTCCGACGCAGAACTGAAGGAGCGATTAACCGCCGACCAATACGCGGTAGCCGTCAAGAATGACACGGAGCGTGCCTTCAGCAACGAGTACTGGGATAACTATGAGCCTGGCCTGTATGTCGATATCGCCACGGGTCAGCCCCTCTTCTCCAGCAAGGATAAATACGATTCCGGCTGCGGCTGGCCCAGCTTCACGAGGCCCATTGCCCCGCAGGTCGTCACCTATGATACGGATACCAGCTTCGGCATGGAACGCACCGAGGTCCGCAGCCAATCCGGTGACATCCACCTGGGCCATGTCTTCGATGACGGTCCCACTGACCGTGGCGGCAAGCGCTACTGCATCAATAGCGCCTCCATCCGCTTCATCCCCCAGGACCAGATGGAAGCGGAGCATTACGGGTATTTGCTCGGGCTGGTGGAGTAGAATAGGTGGAATCGTACAGAGGAAGAAACTTCTCAACCAAGAATCGCCCTCCACTAGCTCATAAGCTGAGCTGTGTGGAGGGCGATTCTTGTTTCTTTTATAACATTCCTCTGTTTATTATTGTTGCAATTTGTGGCAACAAGCCTCATGAACCCATGGCATCTTGGGATTCAAGTTGCCTCTACCCCCTCAACCCCATCGAGACCGCACCGTTAATGCCCGGCTTATACACATCCGGCTGAATGCCGACCAGCACGGACAATACCGTCTGGTCGCCAAGCTCCACATCGTCAAGTGCAACCTCCAGGGACGAAGGCCATGGAGAGGACTGCTTGGCCAGCAGCCGGCCATTGACATAGATTTCGGTATCCCCGCTAAGCGCGTGGAAATATAGATACGGGCTGCTGCCCTTCTCCCGTTCCGTCAGGGCGATGGAGCTGCGGTAAATCACATAGCCGTCCGCTCCCTGGAGCAGCTGCTGCGGCCCGAAGCTGACGTCAACCTTTTCCCATGAATTCATGTCCGTAGGATGGATCTCCACATTCGGGTCCGGACGCTCCGGAGAGAGCTCCTGTGTCAGCAGCCAATTGTTGATATACCGCTCGTGAACGGATAACACATAGGGAGGCTCGTCCACCGCTTCTACCGGGATGACCTGCACCAGAGGCTGCAAGCCTTCCCCCTGAAGCGTCAGTTCAATGGCGGTATGCCCCGCATCGCTGCCAACGCTGCCAACAATCAGCTGGAGACAGCCATTGAACAGGCAACGCTCCATAAGATGATCCGGCTCGTGGGAGTTGGGATTGCCGTTGCCCGCTCCCAGAATAATGCCGCTGCCGGTTAACGAGAAGGAGACCTGCTGCCCCGCTGTCTCCACAAACCGCCCTTCGGCGTCGATGGCGTAGACATTGACAACTACCGCGTCCCGCCCGTCACCAAGCAGGGCAGGCTTGCTCGTCTCCACGCGCAGCGCGCAAGCAGCCCCGGGTGTTATTTTCTCATCCACAGCAACCCGCTTGCCCTGACGATACCCCTCCAGCCTTAGCGTTCCAGGCTCGTAAGGAATTTCCCATTGGCATTGCTCATAAATATCGACAGCCTGCCGGTACCGCAGCTCCCCGTTGACATACAGCTCCACTTCATCGCAGTTGGTATGCGTCATGACGGTCACCGGCTGCCCTTCCTTCCCCGGCCAGTTCCAGCCGCCTGCGATATGCGCCACCGGCTCGTCCAGCCAGAACGCCTGGTACAGATAATAGGAATCCTTCGGGAAACCGCAGGTATCCAGAATACCGAAATGCGTGCTGACGCTGGGCCATTCATAAGGCGTCGGCTCGCCGCGGTAATCGAAGCCTGTCCAGACAAAGGTGCCCATCATGTAGTCGCGGGTATTAATGGCTTGCCACGACTCTCTTGCGGTATTGCCCCAATTCGCCCGTTCCCGGTCGAAGCTGTCAAAAAACTGCAGCGCGGTATCACTGACGTAAGTCCCTCTTGTGGCAAAAGCGCTGACCGTCTCGGACCCGATCATCGGCTGGCCGGGATGCTTCTCATGGAAGCGGTCATAGCCTCCATGCATATAGTTGAATCCGGCAATATCCATCACATCGACGGTACCTCCGTCTTCCATGACGCCGCCGTTCATGGCCCCCAGCACCGGGCGGGTATCGTCCAGACGCAGGATCGCCTGCTTCATCCGCTTGAACATTTTGCGCCCGACCGGTGTGCCTTGCAACGGTTCTTCATTGAACAGGCTGTAGAACACAACAGACGGGTGATTGCGGTCGCGCGTCACCATATTCTCCACCTGGCGCAGCCCTTCCGGCGAGCTGTCGAAATTGCGGTTCTCGTCCATCACCAGCATACCGAGACGGTCGCAGGCCTCCAGCAGCTCCGGCGCAGGATTGTGATGGGCGCAGCGGTAAGCGTTGCTCCCCATTTCCTTCAGCCGCTGTATCCGGTATTCATGCAGCGAGTCCGGCAACGCTACGCCAACCCCGGCGTGGTCCTGATGGTTGCAGGTGCCTTTGATCTTGAGCGGGCGTTCATTAAGATAGAATCCGGTATCGGGGCAGATCCGAATGCTGCGGTAACCATAAGTTGTCGTGACCTTGTCCCGCTCTTCTCCGTCCACGAGCAGAGTGGAGTACAGCTTGTACAGGTGGGGAGCCTCCACATCCCACAGCAGCGGCGAGCTAAGCGGCAGCTCCTGCTTCAGAACGGCGGCTTCCCCCGCTTCCGCGCGGCCTGCGGTCCGCTCCTCCGCCACTACCGCCCCATCGGCATGCACCACACGGGAGAGGAGTTCAACCTCCGCTGCCGTCTCCCGCTCATTCGTAATTCTCGTCTCCACGTTCGTCAGCCACTTGTCCCCGTCCTGCTTCACCGGATTGACCCAAATGCCGCGATCGGCGATGGACAGCGGGTCTTTCTTCGTAAGCCACACATGGCGGTAGATGCCCGCGCCTTCATACCACCAGCCCTCGGACACCGAGGCGTCCACCTTCACCACCAGCAGATTAGGGCGGTCGCCATAAAAGACATGGTCCGTTATATCCACCACAAAGCTGGTATAGCCGCAGAAGTTCCGCCCCAGCACGCTGCCGTTCAAATAAATCGTCGCATACGTGGCGATCCCGTCGAACTCCAGCAGCAATTGCCTGCCGTTGTCGGACGGCTCCAGCTTGAACTTCTTGCGGTACCAGCCAATGCCGCGCGGCTTGTAGCCGAAGTCCGGCACCCCGCCTTCGCGGTCGAACGGCTGGCGGTAAGACCAGTCATGCGGCAGCCCCACCGTCTCCCACTCATTATCGTTCCATTCAATGCTGGCTGCTCCCATGATGCCGCCTGCTTTGGCGTTGCCGTATACCGCTTTGTGGCTGTTCTCCACCGGGATGGCTACATCCCCATGATGAAACAACCAATCCTTGTCCATGCTTAACCGTTCTCTCATATAGGTCAATACCTCTCTATCGTTGTAATACTTCTATTGTAGAAAAGCGGAACGAAAGACGTTAGTACAAAGGGAGGGAACCAATCGCACAAAATGAACATTAATGCATTTTCGATTGTTCTTTTGGACGGCAGCATTCATAGTAGATCATAAATACCCATACGGCGACCGGCTTCCCGGACCCGTAAAGATCTGCCGCAGAAGGTGACAAAGCCATGATATCCAAACGAAGAAACAGCATTATGGTCAAAATGATAGTGTTCTATACCATTCCCTTTATTCTGCTCTCCGTCCTGCTCGTGTGGAACAGCACCCATACCACACGCAACATCCAGGACAGCTTCATCACCAATATGTCCCATGCCTTTGACCAATCCTATCGGGATATTGATGGCCGCATCCAGGTGGCATCGGATCTGACCTCCATGGTCAGCCGGAACAACAAAATGCTCGAATTCATCAATGACCCCTATCTGGGGGATCAATCGGAATTTCTGAAGGAATATCTGGACACCGTCACGCCCATTATCAAATATGCGACCGCCTTCTCGGAGAGTGACGATTATTCCATCCGTGTCTATATGGGGAATGACGCCATCCCGGAGTCGTGGCCTTATTTCTTTCATCTGAGCAACTACTCTTCTCATCCCAAGCTACAGCAATTTGTGCAAAAGGATTCGGAGACCCGGCTGTGGCTGCTGCCGGATGACCGTGAGCTGGGCCCCGCCAGCTTACACGATGAGCGCAGGAAGTATACGCTGCTTACCAAGCTGTATTCGCCTGCCCGCGGCATGCTGGGACTTGCCGTGGTTACGCTGGCCGAGGACAGCCTGTTCAGCATCGAGGAGGAGCCCGCCAATCTGTCGAACGCCCAATTCCTCTATGCCGGCGGCCATATTGGTCTGTCTACCGCTGAGCTGGACGAAGCAGAGGAAGCAGCCATCCTGCAGCAGCATATCGGCGATAAGCGAGCTTATTTTATCCAGGGAGAATATTTATATTTGCATCGCAACCTCGATTCCATCGGCCAGAGCCTGGTGTACAAGGTGTCGCTGGAGCAGCTCAATGCCTCTGTCCGCAAAAATGTGTGGAATCAGATCCTGCTGATCGTGTTCAGTATTCTGCTGCTGATCATCACTTGTTATTTCATGTTCAAAATGATTTTTCTGCGGTTGAACAAAATTGTGTCTGTTATGCGCCAGGTCATTACCGGCAACACTTCGCTCCGCATTCCCGATAACAGACCGGATGAGCTGGGACAGCTCGCGCATGATTTCAACGACCTCATCGAGCGCAATAACGAGCTGATCCATCGGGTAGTCATGAAGGAGCGGCTGCGGAAGGAAGCTCAGATCAAGGCGCTGCAATATCAGATCAACCCGCATTTTATCTACAATACACTCGATATCTTCCGGATGCAGCTGATTAAGGCCAAGATCTTCGACACGGCGGACCGGCTGGCGGATTTCGGGCAGATCCTGCGCTACAACCTGAGCGACAATACCCTGCATACGACGCTGAACGAGGAGATCGGCTTAATCCGCAAGTACGTCAGTCTGCAATCGCTGAGCAGCAGCAAGGTAATTAGGCTGGACATTGAGATCGATGAATCGTTAAAAGCATTTCCGGTGATCAAGTTCCTGCTCCAGCCGATCGTGGAGAATAGTATTAAATACGGACAGACCGCCCGGCGGGAGCTGCTGCATATCCAGGTGCGGGCCTACGCCGAACAGCAGCAGCTTATCATCGACATCACCGATAACGGGTGGGGCATGGAGGAAGAGCAGATTGCCGGCCTGAATGAACAGTTCCGCGCCCCGCTCCATTACGAGGACCCTGCGGCCGAGCCGCCCCGCCGCTCCATCGGCCTGCACAATATCAACTCCAGACTGCGCCTGTATTACGGCGACGCCTACCCCATTACCATGGAGGGCAAGAGCAATGACTATACGAAGGTTCAGATTAGAATTCCTTATGAATGAGAGGGCACAGGGATGTACAAGCTGTTGATCGTAGATGATGAGAAAATCGTGCGCGAGGGCCTTCAGGATATTATCGAGTACCTGAAGGTGCCTCATATCGGCCCGCTGCTAACTGCGCGCGATGGCGCGGATGCGCTGGAGCTGATCGCGCGGGAAGAGCCGCCGATCGTGCTGACGGATCTCAATATGCCCGGCATGGGCGGGCTGGAGATGATCGGTACGCTTAAGGAACGGCATCAGCGCCATAAGATCATCGTCATCAGCGGATACGATGATTTCCATCTGGTGAAGGAGAGCTTCAAGCTGGGCGTGCGCGACTATCTGCTGAAGCCCGTTCATTCCGGCGACCTTGCCGAGGTGCTGAACAAGACGGTGCACGAGCTTCAGCAGGAGCAGCAGCAGGACCTCGAAGGCCATTCCGAGAACAAGCTGGCCCTGCTGGAGAAAGCCAGCCGGGGCATGAATCAGGTTCTGCACACTGCCCCGGATGACCATGACGCCATCCAGGCCGTACTGGATGAGCTGGGCTGCCGCTTCCCTCATCCTGTCACTGCGGCGGCCATCGTCTCCGTGAACCAATCGGCTCCGCACGAGCCTTCCGCCAGCGGCAACTGGGAGCATATCCTGCTGGCCGCCAATTGGGATCAGCCCCATCTTACGCTGCTCCCCTTCTATAACCGCCATAATGACCTGGTCCTCTGGCTCAACTATAATGATCAGCTGTATGATGCTGGCGGCATACACAAGCTGCTCCAGCCGTTCTTGGCGGATGGCACCGCCGCGGTAGCTGTCGGTGCTGCGGTCTACTGCGCAGATGGTGCAGCACAGGGAGCGACAGCCGGTGCTGTTGAGTCCGGTTGCCGCACCAACGGCTTGGCCTTTGCCTACCAGAGCGCACTGGACACGCTTCAGTACAAGCTGACCGCCTCCCGGCATAGCCTTATTGTGTACGAGGACACACTGAACAAGGAAGACAATCGGATCAAGCCGGAGCATCTGAGAACGCTGGTGGAGCTGATCGATATGGGGCGCCGGGAGCAGGTGCTCCCGCTGATCCAGCATTATTTTAACGAAGAGGCCCTGAAGAGCAGCAGCATGAGCAGCATTCGCCACAATTACGATATCATTCTGCACACGATCGGCTGGATTCCCGGCCAGAAGCGCGACTTCTCTACCTTCGAACGAAGCGAGGCCCTGCGGCTGTACCTCAAGTCCTGCATCCTGCACATGATCGAAGCCCGCGAGAGTCTGGTGCACACCGGCGATGTAGTGGAGATTGCCAAGACCTATGTGCAGGAGCAGCTGCTGAACGGCATCAACATGGCTTTTATCGCTAATTATTGTAATATGAGCTATAACTATTTCAGTAAAATGTTCAAGGACAGCACCGGGGTCAACTTCCAGGATTATGTCACGATGAAGCGGATGGAATACGCCAGGCAGGCCCTCAGCGGCCTCAATGTCAAAATCCATACAGTATCCGAGCAGCTCGGCTACAGCAACCCCAAGAACTTCTCCCGTGTCTTCAAAAGCTATTTTGGGGTCAGCCCGAAGGAATTCCAGAAGCAATCCCGGTGAATTCAGCCTAAGCGGTGCTTCCTCCGCCCCACTCTGTCTCATGACCGCAGGCTCCCCGCTTCGCTCACGCGAAAGGAGGGGCTTTTTGTCTGTTCAGGATGAATAATGATACCTTTTCATAACCTCCAATCCTGTTATCGCTTTCTTAATCCGCTTACAATTGATGAAGCACAAGAGAAAAGAGGTTGCCAGATGACAGATTCAGAGGCTACGCTCGCGGCGCGCAAATCCCCGGGCACAGGCAGGAACTTCCGGAACAAGGATCAGCTGTCGCTTCAGACCATGATTCTTCCCGGTATTATATTCATTCTCGTCTTTACATTTATTCCGCTCTACGGTGTACTGATTGCCTTCAAGGAATACAACATCGTCACAGGGATCAGAGGCATCTTTACGGCAGAGTGGGTCGGCTTGGCTAACTTCAAGGAGTTCGTGAACGATATCAACTTCTGGAATATGCTGCGCAATACGCTGGGCATCAATTTATTGGGGCTGCTCATCAACTTCCCCCTGACCATCCTGTTCGCGCTGATGCTCAACGAACTGACCTCCCAGCATTTCAAGAAGCTGACGCAGACGGTCACTTACCTGCCCCACTTCATCTCCTGGAGCATCTTCGGCGGATTAATTATCAACATTCTGTCGCCGAGCAGCGGTGTCGTTAACTATGTGCTGCTGCAGCTTGGGATCATTTCCGAGCCGATCCATTTCCTTGGGGAAAAGGATTACTTCTGGCTGCTTGCGGTGCTGACGAACCTCGTGAAGGAGCTGGGCTGGGGGGCCATACTCTATCTCGCCGCCATTGCGGGCATCGATCAGGAAATGTATGAAGCGGCCTACATGGACGGGGCCACACGCTTCCAGCGCATCTGGCATATTACGCTGCCGTCCATTACCGGCACGATTGTCATTTTACTCGTATTCTCCATTAGTAATATCCTGAATAGCGGCTTCGACCAGTTCTTCGTGCTTCAGAATCCTCTGAATATTGATAGCAGCGAGGTCATTGACACTTATGTCTACAAGGTGGGGCTCAGGGAGTTCCGTATGGAATACGCTACGGCTGTTGGCTTAATGAAGACGGTCATTGCGCTCGTCCTGCTCTATCTTGCCAACCTCACGGCCAAAAAAATAACAAAAAGAGGAATCTTCTAGGGGGTACGCTCGTGGTTAAGGATCGCTCATGGCGGGAACATCTGTTCAATGCATGCAATGTTCTGATTATGCTCATTCTGATTGTATTTACGCTCTATCCGTTCTGGTATTCCGTGATCGGCTCCTTCAACGAAGGCGCAGACTACGCCAGAGGCGGCGTGTACCTGTTCACCCGGAAGTTCACCTGGGACAACTACAGCGCTTTGTTCAGCGACAGCGCTCTGATCCGGGCCTTCGGGGTTACGGTGGCCCGGACGGTGATCGGTACGTTCACCCATATTGTGTTTACAGCTATGTTCGCTTACGCCTTCTCCCGCCGGAACCTCAAATACCGGAAATTCTACTCCATGCTGGGACTAAGCAGCATGTACCTCAGCGGCGGAATGATTCCGTTCTTCATTCTGATCAACTCGCTGGGGCTGTATAATCACTTCCTGGTGTTCATTATTCCGGCCTTGTTCAGCTTCTGGAACGTGATACTGTTCCGCTCCTATTTCGCCGAGCTGCCGGAAGCGCTGATCGAATCGGCCAAAATCGACGGCGCCGGGGAATACACGATCTTTTTCAAGTTTATCCTGCCTTTGTCCAAGCCCGTGATCGCCGCGGTCTCGCTCTTCACGGCCGTCGGCCACTGGAATGCTTATTATGACGCCATGATCTATACGTTCGGCGATCATCTGCAGACGGTCCAGCTCTATATCCTGAAATTGGTTCAAAGCACGGAAGCCGCTTTACTGCTGGCTAATATGTCGGGCACCGTCGGCACGTCGCATAGCACCGTTACGACAACGACCCTGCAATTGGCCGCCATGGTCGCCGCATCGCTCCCGATTGTGCTGATCTATCCTTTTGTACAGAAGTATTTCATCAAGGGCATGCTCATTGGCTCTGTCAAAGGATAAATCCGCCTTAAGGTGGGATGAACATATAGCTTACGATGATAACTTGGGGGTAAAAAAATGAAGAAAACAGCAACGGCCTTATTATCCATCTGTCTCAGTCTGACACTCGTATTAACCGGCTGCTCCAAAGCGGGCAACGCCAATAACGAAACCACCCCGTCGCCTACAGCGACTGCCGGCAGCGGGGACACAGGCGCAAATACAGCAACAGCCTCAGATCCCGGCTGGAAATCCAACACGGCGCCTGCCACCTTGTCCTGGTATGTAGGCGTACCGGGGTACTCCAAGAAATGGGATGCGCAGAACAACTATGTAGACAAGCTTATTACCGGGGAGACCGGCGTCAGCGTAGATTATGTACTCGCAGGGAATGATGTGAACTCCGAATTCAACGTGATGATGGCAACCGGCAATCTGCCCGACATTATCACGCTGGACCGCTGGAACAGCAACTCGCTGATCCAGACGCTGATGAGCAGCGGCACGGTGGCTCCCCTTAACAAGCTGATGGAGGAGTATGATCCGTACCTGACCACCATTCTGCCGCCATCCATGGTAGACTGGTACACCCAGCCGGACGGCAATCTCTACTCCATTCCGAACTACTATGTATCCCCGGAGATGCTGGATCAGTATCCCGGGGTGAAGAAGTTCTACAATGAACGCTCCAACGGCCAGATTCTGGTCCGCCAGGACATCATGAACGATCTTGGCATTACTATGGAAGACCTGCAGCAGGAGGATTCCCTGATTGCAGCGCTGAAGAAGGTGAAGGCCGCCGGGGTGAAATATAACGGCATGGATGTCATTCCAGTCTATCTGGACGATAAGGATAAATATATCAACGACTCCCTGAGTGTGCTGAGCGGCTCCTTCGGCGCCGTTAGCGAGACAGAGGATGGCTCTTATTCGGATGTCCGCCGCACCAGCGAATTCAAGAACGTGCTGAAGTTCGTCAACCGGCTGTATTCGGAAGATCTGCTGTCGCTGGAGAACTTCACAAGCG
Source organism: Paenibacillus sp. FSL R7-0333 (assembly GCF_038000365.1). NCBI lineage: Bacteria > Bacillati > Bacillota > Bacilli > Caryophanales > Paenibacillaceae > Paenibacillus > Paenibacillus sp. FSL R7-0333. The sequence continues at coordinate 528,261 of NZ_JBBOBZ010000001.1, read as the reverse complement.
ACCACAACCAGATTGCGGAGAAAATGACGCAGGGCTCGATCTTCATGAAGATCGGCAGCTATGCCGACTACAAAGACCCGGTCAACAATCTCTATCAAGCGGATAAGGAAGCGAAATATGTAACCGTTGACGCGATTCAGTCCAAGGAAGGCACGCTGCCGCAATACGGCAGATCGCTCAACAAGGGCTGGACCCTGACCTTCATTAACAAAAAGTCCAAGCAGCAGGACCGCGCAATTCAGTTCCTGGAGTATCTGTACAGCGAGCATGGACAGACCGTCAACAGCTTCGGTAAGGAAGGCGAGACCTTCACGGTAACGGCAGACGGCAAATACAAGCTGAACCCCGAGATTGAGGAAGCGATCAATAAGGACTGGAACGCCGCCTCCAAGAAATGGGGCTTCGACTCCATCTGGTGGATGGTTAATGAGGTATGGCTGAAGGATGTCAAAGAAGCCGAAAAGACCGAGCAGACCGAATATATGGACAAGCTCTTCTCCGGCACAGCCAAATATATGTTCAGCAATGACGTTATGGATTCCGGCAACCTTTTCGATGCCTATGAGCCCGGCTCCAAGGAAGCCAATGCTGAAGCGAAGATCAATGTCTACTGGGCACAAATCGTTCCCAAAATCATTTTCGCCAAAAGTGAAGCCGAATTCGAATCCGTCTACACCGAAGCCCTCGCCACCCTTGACAAGCTGGGCCTGAAGGATATCGAAGCCGCGAAGAACACCCGCGTCCAGGAACTCAAAGAAGCCACCGGCACTAAGCTGGTATCGCCGAAGTATACTGGAACTTATCAATAAGTCAACAAATAAAGACGCTGCGGGGAGACATTGAGGCCACTGAAAAACTAGCCTTTCTTAGAAAAAGTAAAAAAACGTATTTAAAAGACGACGTTATTCGGTTTCTCCGAATGGACGTCGTCTTTTTCTTACCTATTTCTTCAACTTTGGTTACTCCATGAGTTTCAATATTCGTTTTAAATTAACAGTGAATATCGCCATGGCTCCTTGAATCTCCATGCCAACTAAACCCGTGGAAGATGCAACATCGTACCCGTGTCTGTGTTTGAGTTCGCTATTCTTGGCTTCTATTTTGTAGCGCTCTTTCGCTTTGACCTTAAAGGGTTCACTTTCCTGAAACACAGCTTGCTTGGCATGTTCGTTGCTCTTTATACTTACCGAGTAGGTCTTACTCCGAGCGCCTTCTGTGTAGCACCCTTCCTTTAAAGGACATCGCTTACACTTTTCAATATTATAAAAGTAGGTATCCTTTTGGTTTTTGCCCTGTCCCTTTTTGCCTTGCCGTGCTCTTCGAATGGCCAGATGCCCGGCTCTGCAGACATACATACCCGCATCTTTATTAAAATCGAATTCGTCTTCTTTTCTTCGGTTTCCTTGCGTAATCTGTGGATGTAATTTGGCCACAAGTTCAATGCCCTGCTCCGTACTGTAAGCAATATTGTCTTTTTCTGAATAGGCCTTGTCTCCAATGACTGTCTCTACGCTCATGCCCGCAGCTTTGCTCTTTTCAATAAGAGTTTGCAATTCCTTCCCGTCGTTTCGTTCTCCCGTGGTAATGGTCGCTGCCGTAATGATTCGCTCTTCACTCATCGCGATATGGGTCTTGTACCCGAAAAATGAGGAATCTGCGCTTTTGTGGCCTACTTTGGCATCTGGATCAGTAGAAGTCTGCAACTGTTCAACATCGTCAGCGACGGTTTCTTTCAATAGATTGAAGGGTTCTTTGACCTTGGGGAGTCCGGTAAAACGTCCGTCCTTTTCAATGACCTCAATGAGATCTTGGCAGTACCCGATTTCATCTTCCAGTACATTCGTAACGGGCTTCACTGGAAAGGAACTTTTCATAGATTCATCTAAGGCATAGATTGCTTTTCGTACCTTTTTGGAACGTTCTCGCAGCAACTCTTGCGGACTTTTTTGGGTATAGCGGGCTTTGGTGTGGGTAGCATCGACAATAATGGATTTGCTGCGAATGATTCCTTGCTGAATGGCAATCTCCACCGTTTTACCAATGAGTATATCGAGCAACTTCATATCTTTCAGCCGCAACTTACGAAATTTGCTCAGTAAACTAGAATCAATAACCTCTTCCTCTGGCGCCATATGTAGAAAAAACTTGAACGACAAATCGGTTTTGGTGCGTTCCACAAGATCGCCGTCAGACAAGTCATAAATGGATTTAAGCAGTAGATATTTAAACATTCGGACCGGGTCTACCGCGGTTCGTCCATTATCTTGGCAATACCTTTCGTTTAGTTCCTCATAAACAAAGCTGAAGTCCACCAACTCGTCCATGCGCCGCAACAAGTTATCTTTTGGAATGAGTATATTGTAAAGTTCGATATACGGGCTCAAGATAAAACTTTGCTGCTTAGGAAGCATGAAGACCACCAGCCTTTGATTTAATTCTTTAATTGTATCGAAAAAAAGAGACATTCTTTGTGTCGAATGTCTCTTTCAGTTCTTTATGGACTTTTTCAGTGGCCTCGGAGACATTCCCGGGCGTCTTTTACTTATAACTTAAGTGGTCTACTTATTGCTGCCGATGAGCGAGCTTAACCGCTCCAGCAGATCGCCGCCGCCCGTAACCGAGATGGAACCGATTCTGTCGCAGATTTTCTCCAGGAATTCCAGCTCCTTGAGCCGGAACAGCGTCTGATTCTCGTCCATCAGCTTCGCCGTATTCAGCAGGCTGCGCGTGGAGGCTGTCTCTTCCCGGCGGGTCAGCAGGTTGGCCTGGGCCTTCTTTTCTGCGAGCAGCACAGTGTTCAGAATGTCCTTCATGTCTCCCGGCAGAATCACATCCTTCACCCCCGCCCCAAGGAAGCGCACCCCGAACTCTTCCTCCTTCTCCCGGATACGGTCCAGGATGAAGGAGGCAACATCCTCTTTTCGCTTCAGCAGATCGTCCAATCTCAGCGTCCCGACATACTCCCGCAGCAGGAGCTGAAGCTGGATGTGGATCTGCTCATCGAAATCCTTCATCTCCAGCACGCGGTGCGGGCTTACGATCCGGTACTGGCAGACGAAGTTCAGGCGCAGCGTCACCTTATCTTCGGTCATCATCTCCTGGCCGAGCAGGTCCATCTGCTGCTGTCTCAGATCGACCTTCTTGGTCAGCACCGAGACCGGTCCCTTCCAGAAATAATACTTCCCCGGCGTAAGCTCCCGCTGTAGTGTATGATCATAGAACAGGAATCCCTGCTCGTAGCTGGCGATTTCGCAGCTCTGCACATACGGTGTCAGCCGCGCGATGATCGAGCGGTCGATCCCCGCTGGCAGCTCCGGCACACGGATGTCCGTGTGTACGAAGGTGTGCTTCCTCAGCAGATTCCAATACGCATACACCCCCGGCTTCAGCAGCTGCATGAATTGACCATCCTCATAGTGCAGCACGTTCTCATGATCCTGTACGCGCACCACCTCCAGCTCCCGCAGGAGCTCATCATCCTGTAAGAACAGCTGCAGGTCCTTGCCCCCGGCGTTAAAAGGCTTGGCAATATCCAGTACCACCACCGTATGCTGCGTCCATGAGAAATAACGATACGTTCCCGGCAGCAGCCGCCTCACATAGCTTCCCTTATGAAAGAGCAGACCGCGCTGGTCCGCTTGAATCGTGATTGGCTTCAACATCATATGTATTACCCCCTTCATGATTGACCAATGGATGACAGAATCCCGCTGCGGATCCGGACGGAATCACGTTTGAGACAGGCAGTCTGCCGGGAGATCCGGGAGGACTGCCTGAGGTCCGAAGCTAACCTATACTTCAGTAAGCCTTCGTTCCCTTCTGTCCTTGCCCCACTCTACCCTGCTTCTCTGCTGCCGGTATCCACGGATTACAAAGCCCTGCCACAGTAGCGCTATGCCAGCCGCCAGGGATTCTGTCCATTGGTTTCCTTACTCAGATTGTGCTTCAATTATGGCTCGATGGAAATCGAGTGTAACCAACGTCGCTGTGAAGGCGATCGGGGAATCGAACCCCTTGGTTGCTCTTACCTAAGACGGACCGTACAGGATACCGTAACATACATGCCGGCACTGCGGGATCACCAGAGATCCCCGCCTCGTTACGCCCGCCCGGATAAGAACCGGATGTAGGATGAACGCGCTTGGCGTTACCTTACAGGCTCTATCATCGCTGATATCCAGCGTGGCGAACATGGCGGAAGTATTACGATGGGAGAATAAATTTCCAGAGGGGGATTTTAAGAGGCACAGGAAAAAGCCCAAAAGCAGGTGGGGAGCCTGCTTTTGAGCTTGGGTATGGCGATTGCGTTTGTATATTAAAAATTACTACAAAAAAATAGACCGCCCTCACCAAAGGAATCGGTCTATTCTTTGACTGGTTTACCTCTTGAAGCCACCGCCCTTAAAAGTGGATATTGCCCCGAGAGTCGTGTTAGCAGCACGGCTCTCTTTTTTCATTATACTTTCTTCTGCCTATTGCACCACTCTCTCAAAACTTCTCATTAGCCTGAGCCCACTCCTCCGGCGAGATCCATTGGAAGAGTCTGCGCTGTTCGTATATTCAAATATTTCCATTCATGGTATAATCGCTGAAGCAATAGAAAGGCTTATATGGGCGGTCGGCTAATCTCCCGGAAAAGCTGATGCTTACGAAGTAGCTTTCTGCGAAAGCTTTTAGGTGAAGCCAATGGAGGTTTATCAAGCATTGTCCCTGATGTTCATGTTCGGCATGTTCATTATCGCGCTGCTAAATTACCTCAAAAAGAAATAGACCGCCCTTCTGAAGGGTAGCGGTCTATTCTTTAACTGTCTTACTCATCTGAAGCCGCCGCCCTTAGAAGCGGCTATTGCTCCGAGAGTCGTGTTCGCTGCACGGCTCTCTTTGTATTCTACGTTTTTTCTGCCTTTACTATACCACAAATCATTTCATAAAGTAAAAAAATCTCAGTTCTGTTACAGAAAAAATGTCCAAGCAATCGAAAAGAAGCAACTTACTCCAGTCCCGCAAAATTGTACTGCCTCCATAGGGTATTCTGCCGGTCGGACTCTTCCTTATATGCAGTATGTAAACATTCATGAAAGTATACTAAAATAGTATTATCAATGCAGAATCCATATCTTTCTCATTAAGCTGCATAACCGGAGGGAACTAACTAATGAAAAAACATATCCATGTTGTTGGTGCTGTGATCATTGAAAATGAAAAGATACTTTGTGCACAGCGGGGAGCCAGCAAAGCATTGGCCTACATGTGGGAATTCCCAGGCGGGAAAATTGAGGACGGTGAAACACCACAGTCTGCACTAAAACGAGAAATCGATGAAGAAATGAACTGCACAATCGAAATTGGTGAAGCAATCGAGACCACTGTGTACGAATATGACTTTGGTTTTGTTCATCTCACTACTTTTTATTGTAATCTATTAAAAGGTACACCAACCTTAACTGAACATGTTGCCATACAATGGTTAGCTGCTAATGAATTGATGTCTTTAGAATGGGCGCCTGCCGATATTCCTGCTGTAAAAAAAATTCAAGAAGCACTGGGGAAATGAAATGGACAATCCCCTTCTACATTTAAACAGTTCATTAAGCTGGGCTTTTATTGACCATCAACAGGATTCGCCAGATAAATATAAGCCAAAACTGTTAGTCAATAATAAGGACACTAATGATTATGTTCTTACGCCTTTGTTAGAGGAACTAGACCGTTGTTCCTCTTTCATTATTTCTGTTGCCTTTATTACGGAGAGTGGCTTAGCCACCCTTAAGTCGCATTTAGCTGATCTGAAATCAAGAGGGATTAGTGGTAAAATCCTAACCTCCAATTATCTAAACTTTAACAAACCAAAAATATATAGAGAGTTGTTAAAAATAACGAATGTAGAAGTTCGGTTGACCGATTTAAGTGGTTTTCATGCTAAAGGTTACGTTTTTCAACATGAAGATCATTCAACAATCATTATGGGAAGCTCTAATTTGACTGCCGCTGCATTAAAAGCCAACTATGAATGGAATGTGAAATTAACCTCATTTAAACATGGGGGCCTTCTTGGGCAGTTCCATAGTGAGTTTGAAAAAGTATGGCTTAATGCTGTTCTACTTACCGATAGATGGATCGAATTATATCAAATCCTTTATGAAGAGGTTCAAAAGGTTACTCGTAATGATCGACTAGCAGCGCCCTTAACTCCTGAAATGTTTCCTCAAACTGCATCTGCTTTAGTCTCACCTAATAGAATGCAGGAGAACGCTCTACAAAATCTAAAAGAGTTGCGCTCAACTGGAGCAGTAAAAGGACTTATTATTTCAGCTACTGGGACAGGAAAAACCTATCTCTCTGCATTTGACGTGAAGAACTTTGCTCCAAGTAGAATGCTATTTGTAGTACACCGAGAACAAATTTTGCATAAAGCTTTGGCCGATTATCAGCGAATTCTAGGCGGTACGGACAGTGATTTTGGTATTTTATCTGGAAACAGTAAAGAAACAGAGGCCAAGTACCTCTTTGCTACAATTCAAACCATCTCTCAGGACTCCTCATTAAGTAATTTTAATCCTGAGGCGTTTGATTATATTTTGATTGACGAGGTTCATAAAGCCGGAGCACGTTCCTACCTTAAAGTTATCGAATATTTCAAACCTAAGTTCCTACTGGGCATGACAGCAACTCCAGAACGCACTGATGAATTTAATATATATGAACTATTCGACTACAACATTGCTTACGAAATCCGCCTTCAAGAAGCTTTGGAAGAAGATATGTTGTGTCCATTTCACTATTTTGGCGTTACTGACTTTGAATACAATGGCCAAATCGTTGATGATACCACTCTATTCTCCCAGTTAGTCACAGATGAAAGAGTATCTTATTTAATTGAAAAGATTGAATATTACGGTTACTCAGGGGAAGCCATAAAGGGCTTAATCTTTTGTAGTCGCAGAGAAGAAGCTATCGAGCTGTCTAACATTCTAAATATGAACGGTTATCGTACAGTAGCTTTGACTGGGAGTGATAGTCAAGAAACACGGGAGCGCTGTGTAACTGATCTTGAATCAGGTGACCTAGACTATATTTTAACTGTAGATATTTTCAACGAAGGGATAGATATCCCTTGTATTAACCAAGTTGTGATGCTTCGTCAAACTCAGTCCAGTATAGTGTTTGTTCAGCAGCTAGGACGTGGCTTACGTAAGCATCCTAATAAAGAGTTCGTCACGATTATCGACTTTATTGGTAACTACAAAAATAATTATTTGATTCCTGTAGCCCTGTCTGGAGACAAGACTCAAAACAAGGATAATATTCGTCGTCATATGAAGGACACCAGTTATATTAAGGGCATCTCAACCATTAACTTCGAAGAAATTGCCCTTCAACAAATTTATCGCTCGATTAGTAATAGCAATCTAACAGCACTCAAGATTCTTAAAGAATCTTACTCTCAACTTAAAAATCGCCTTAATCGAATACCCAAACTAATGGATTTCATTGAAGCGAACTCAATTGATCCGCTTATATTCACTGATGAGCATTCAAGCTATTATCACTTTCTACAAAAGATTAAAGAAAATATTCCCATCTTATCAGAGCACGAGAAAAGTTATATAGCGATGCTATCGGAAGAGATTCTAAATGGAAAACGCAGGCATGAAATTATATTAATAAACTTACTTCTCTCTGGAGATAGTGTTACTCCGATCGAGTATATGAATGCCCTTATAGATGATGGATGCCCAGCAGATTCCAGAACTATTGATTCTGTCACTCGTGTACTCAACCTATCTTTTTTCACTGAACCTACAAGAAAAAAATATGGAGAAACAGCTGTAGTGCAATTTGATCCATCTCAAAATTATGTTTTCCACCCAATGTTGGCTAATTCGCTAAAGAATAACATGTATTTTAGAGAAATGGTCATTGATATTATTCAGACTGCATTTCATAAAAATGAACAGTACGATTGTAGCGAACCCTTAACTTTATACAAGAAGTATTCCAGAAAAGATTCTTGTAAACTTTTGAATTGGAGTAATGATGAGGGCTCAACTATTTATGGCTATAAAACAAAACATCAGACTTGCCCAATCTTTGTGACCTATCACAAACAGGATGAAATCGAAGCAAGTACGAAATATCAAGAAAACTTCATCAACGCAGAGGTACTAACGTGGTCAACTAGAAGTAGACGAACACTTGAATCAGAGGAGGTTAAAACGATTCTTGAGGCAGACCGCTTAAAGATCGACCTTCATGTTTTCGTTAAAAAAGATGATGCCGAAGGAACCGAATTCTACTACTTAGGTAAAGCACATCCCGATCAATCGAGCGCTGTACAAGCATCTATGCTGGACAAGAATAATGAGTCTATATCGGTAGTGCATATGAATCTGCTATTAGAGAATGCTGTTGAGAGTAAGTTGTACGGGTATTTGACTAAATCTTAGAATGTATCAATAACTAAGGATGTGGATACACCACATCCTTAGTTATCTAAAAACCCCAAACTTATAACGGCCAATATATCTTCCTTAACGGTATTAACGTCCGTGTCTCTGAATCAAATTGATCATAATATTGCGTTACTAACTCCGCTAGTAGATCCAAGTCTATTAACGATAAAGGGATATTTGATCGTTCTGCTTCATATTTGGCTTCTTTGGTAAATCCACCAGTAGATACATAAATCCCCCGATCCCCTATTCTTAATCCTCCGGTAAAACTACGTATGTGACTAGATCCCATACTGCCTGAACGGTGCTTTACTTCCACTATAATTCTGGGTTCTTCAAGCCCTAGACCATCTGGAGATGCAAAAATGTCTCTTCCTCGATCCGGCCCTTTAGGAGAGATTCGCGTCTTGTACCCCATTCCTCGGAGTACGCCTGCCACGAGTTCCTGCATTTGCTCCCAGTCTAACTTAGCAATCTTATCCTTAATAAACTCGTTGGACTTCTCAATGACATCGTCCTTGATAATCTCTAATTCTTCAGCCTCCTCCTCTGTCTCAGCTTTCACAGGCTCTTTTATTTGATCCGATGAATTAATAACTGACTGACCAGCTGCCATTTGCTTGAGCAATTCCTTCTGAACTTCATTGGGTATAGCAATAATAGTCATAATAGAACCAAGCGTATTCCGAGCACTGGCTGACAAAACATCTCTAGATACCGTCCCCTCCCAATTTACTCTGCGAATTTGCGGCTTATCCGTAATATAATCAGGTTTATATTCATAATTTGAAACAACTCTTCCTATGTAATAAAGACGCTCTTCCGGATGATAAGTGATTACAAGATCATCTATTTTAAAATCACTCACAAACCGAAAAATCTGGCCAGCAGTTATATTGATCTTACCTTCTTTGTATTCAGGATACGCTAACTTCAAAAGCCTCTTCACTTCTGCCAAAGTCTTCACTGTACTGACATTCCCCAATTGAGCCCAACCTATCGCGATCGCTTGCTTTTCTTTGAATTCGTCGATAAGGTATGCTTTCTCCCCCGCTCTTACAAGCCACATATTCCCCATAGTTAACACCCCTCTATAAAAGTAATGATTTCAATAATTTTTGCTCCCTTTTATTCTCTGTACATGAAGTTTACGAATCTCGACATCGTTGATATTAGCCTGAACTAGATGATCATAAATAGTTTGGATCTGTGCCGCAGAAATAGGTGGCTCAGAGGTTCCTGCCTTCAAGCTGATTAGCTTCCTAGAGATAAATTCGCTTAATTCCACATCATAGACAACCAGTTCGTCCGATTGAATCTTCCGAAGTTCCGGGTCAATGCTGAACCTACATCTCATCGTGAATGAAATCATAGAGATGTATTTTAATGCGGCCACATCTTTCAGCAGACTCTCAATGGCCTTGATATGCCCATAGTTCTGCTTCAGCGGATTATACATCTTGTACCGGTTACTCACAGACCATTGCTGATCCGTCCGCCCACCTTTAATTTCTCCATTGTAGTTTTTCGTCTCAATAACAAATATACAATATGGGGAAATGACGACATGATCAATCTGAGCGTAGCCCGTTCGAGACTTGGGATTAGGAAGCAGCAGATCGCTTAAGAATTTGCAATCCTTAGGTAACTGGTCAAGCTGAATGTTAATTTTATGCTCGCCTAGATCACCAATTCTGGTAGGCGCAACCTTTGGCTTTGGTCTTGAAGCTTGTGACTTGTGTGCAGAATGTGAAGGCTTAGAATCTGATTTTCGGAAGAGTGCCCTTAGGGCTTCAAACATAACCCAACCTCATATCCTCTAGATTTACAATATGTATGGTAATTCGACAATATGGGAAGGATTCCCTTCCAATAATGAGCATAAGAAAAGGACTGTCGCGTGAACAGCCCAATCAAGAGTAAGCTTATGTTTTTATCTTTTCTTATTCAGAGAGAACAGAAGGAGTATTAAAGGAATGTGCAAGCTGCATTCCATCCTTGAGCCCCTGAAGGTATAGACGCTCATAAATAACGGATTGCTTTATTGAAAGCTTATCCTCCCATTTTTCAAATTCTGGCTTATGCACAATATCCATAGAGGCAAACAACGTTTGAAAGGCTTTGCGTTCTTCATCAAAAGCTTGTCTAGGCTCAGATTCATGTTCAATTAATGCGCTTACCTCAACCAATCGATCTTGAATTGTTTCTATAAACCATATTGGAAAATTCACTAGTTCTCCTCCAAGATAGAAGTTTAACGACACTCATGTGAATCTCAGTCTTTTCTTGATCCATCTGATTAATAAGTTCGTCCACCCTACAACCCTGAGCTAGAAGTGCCCCAATGGAACTTTTTGGAATTCCTTGCTAATGTAATCGTTGCTCGATTTCATTTAGGTTGCATTTCTCTTCCTCATATAATATCTGTATCCAATATTTCATTAGACTCTCCTTTCTATAAAAGTAATGTCTGTAGAAGATGTACAGAATTCTATTGGTTATTAACCACAGTGTACACGAGGTAGGTATTATTTTAGTTCGGATCTCGAATTAAAATAATATATTATGAGTCGACACCCAAATAAAGCGTCGCTAATGACCTTGGGGTGACAAAAACATCATTGGGAGTTGTATCGATACGAAAAGCTAAATAAATGAAGCAGAAGGATTTCCTTGCCCAGTTACAGATCTTTTGATTGGACATTAACCCGACCAGTTTATCAAGACTGTAAGGTCAACATAGGCTTGTACAGGATTATGAGGTGGTGGCTGTTGCGAAGGCGCTGGAGGTCTCAGTTAGGGATTTGTTGGGGAATGTGTCAACCTAGTTCTAGTGAAATCATTATCTTGTAGTGGAAATACTTGTGCTTTATCTTGTAATCTTCTAAAAGAAGAAGAATATATAATTCGGTCATAATCCTTATCAAATTCATTTCTATATGGGGTACTTTGACTTTCAGATTTTCTTTCCCTTGATCCATTTAATAAATTTTCCCAATTTAACATTTTAAGATCCCCTTTTTTTATTCTACTATGTAAAGTTTAAACCTCTGAAAAACTGTCTATCTTACTTCTTTTGTAGGTAGACAGATGATCTCCCTATTTTAACAAATTGACTTTGAAAAATCTGATATTGTTAAGGAATTTCTTCTGTTATCACAGAAATAATTATTAATCACACCATATTATACATTATCATCAATGACTTCACTGTTAAATAAATTTTGTCCTACTTAAAGTACGGTTGCACCGGACTGCCTATAACGGCAAGTTAAGAGAGCCCTGAAGATCAGGACTCTCTTAAAATATCAATCATTCTTTTGCATGAATGACCAGAACATACTCTCAATTGCTAGCTTCTTCTGCTCGTCTTCCACAGGAACTTCATTTAACCGTCCAAAAAATTGAAGCAAATTATACGTATTACTCGAAAGAACCTCACTATATTTTTCCTTGTTTTTTTTGAAAGCTCTATCACCTATAATATCAATAAGTTCTCTTCTTACGCGATATATAAGTAAATCGTTAACTTGCTGGGTTTTCATTAACTTGATAACTTCCACAGCATTTTCGACATGCTCTGGAAGTTTAGCAAGTTCCAACATTTTCGAAATAATAGAACCGATTTCTTTTCCAAAGTGACGGATTCTAATAACTTTATCCAATACAATTGGAACGGATGTTCCGTCTTCATTCTCAATATGGCATGTCGGAAGGAGTTCGACAGCGTGTATTTTAGCTTCTGAGTTTCTCACTGTAAAGCCATAAGAGACAGTACCAACACCAGGAATTTGAAAGACTTCTTCTGAAGTAAACTTCAGTGTCATCCTCGAATGTCTGATGTCCTGAGATGTCAAATCGAATCTAAACCCAAGCTTATCTAAAGCCCAAACTGTACAGTATAGTAGAATGTGGTTATCAATTTGCTGATACATCTCAGGTGATGCAAAACATCGAGCAATTCTTTTCCCATTTTCTACAACAGTTCGCAGCAAAACCTCTTTCTCAGCAAACTTTCCCTTGAACCAATAGTCAAAATTATGTTCCAACAGGAGGAAATGTTCATCAGGTTCTTTCAATAAAAAACTGGCATACTTCCCCATACTGCATTCGGAAAACAACTGGGAAATAGCTTCAGACGTTGTAATGAAGGTGTCCTCAATACCTTTAACTCCCAGAAGTATCTGAGCTTCCTTGTCAGCATCTTTCTCAGTACCAATTAATTCAAGATCTCCTAGCTTGATAACATAATCCTGCTTTGTCCAAGTAGTTTTTGGAATTAAAAGATTAACTGGAGTAACAAGACCTGCAATATTAATTGTATCCCTACTTGCTGCAAATGCCTCTCCGCCAACCTGTTCAAAAACTTTTTGGTCAATATCAGTACCTCGGTCCAACAACTCAATAATCTCATTTTTCCTCAAATAGCTATTCAAAATACCAATCCTTCCTGATTTTTATATTTTGGGACAGGAAGAAATCCACTATTTACCCCCTAACTTTTTGCCATTCTAACAAAACCCGTTTCTCTCTTCCGAACGAAAGGCGAACATAAAATGAACATTTCATAATATCATTGCCTAGTATGACTCATATCTGTTAATATGAACTCATCGTGAAAGAAAACGGATCGTTGCATTAATTAATTAGACTCAATGTCCCCACATTTAGAGTCCTACAGAATATTCATCGGAAAGCTACTGTCCCACTATTATTGTATATTTCGCTATACTCCAAGTCAAAAAGACTAATGTCGCTATAAGGCGATTTTAGTCTTTTTTCGTCCGGATTCCCTTGAAAATGACACAAATATACATGTTATCTCTTTGAACCTTGTTAGCACTCCGTTTTATTAAGCGCTATCAAGGTTCATAATATTTTTACAGAATCACTCATGTACATTATCAAAGCACAAAAAGATATTATTGTTCTAATGGATATCCTATATATTAATGAAACGCCATTCACCTATTTAACCAACAATTCCAATATAGAGCTTGATTTTTCTAACCACAAAGACAGTATAATTCCCTTTGACCAGTGTGAACTCAAAATTGATCTTCACTAGGGAACGATTTAAATAACGTAAGCTTCACCGGGGTGAACCTCACCCCAAACCCACCACCACCCCCTGCAAAACCAATCGCCTCTGCAAGTACGCCTTCAGATAAGGATCAACACAGTAGATATAACACCCCTTCGTCCCCCGGGTCATTAGGGTCCGGTAGGTGTTACGGATAATCTGATCGGCCATGCGTAGGGCCTCGTCCTTGTCTTTTTTGTACAAGGTCTTGAAGCCTGACAGGGACTTATCCGTCTTCGCACGTTTGAACGGGTCGGTTATGATACGGTTATTTTCATAGCGCATATCTTCGCCGATGATCACTCCGACATAGTCGAACTCCAGGCCCTGTGAGGTGTGGATGCAGCCCACTTGTTCAATGGAATCAGGGTCGATTGCCCAAGTGGTGGTGTTGCTCAGGTTCCAGCTCATGAAGAATTGATACTGCTCTAATTGAATGTCATGAACGCCTGGATTGTTCTTGCCGTCGGTCTTCCAATCCCAGCAGTAGCCGGCGAGCATTCGGGCCTTATTATTGATCTGATTCTTGCTGAAGATCTCGTCCCGCAGCTCATTTGGGTCATCGTAGAGCCGGATGTCATACTCGAAGTCGAAGCCGTCTGCATTCGCCGTCTCCCGAATTTCGAGCACATCATCCAGCCATGCCAAATATCCGTCCGAGCCATTGCACCGGAATTGGGAGGCCAATGTCATCTCTGTAATTTCCGCATCCATCAGCTCCGCATAGTGTCTAATCTGCTCCTTGCTGCCTACATCGTGCATGGCAATCTTCTGATATTCATCGATGAAGAATACCGAGAACCGGGAAGCACGGATGATCTCCATCGTCTGATTGATCCCTTTATTTTTGAACAGACCGGACTTCTCATTTAAGCGGTGTGCCTCGTCCACAATCAGGCAATCGAATTCATTGGGCAATGCATCATAATATACACCTGAGCCCTTGAACAGGTTATCAATGACCACTTTCTTCACGTTTTTCTGGAGCTTCTTCATATACACAGAACGCGGGGCGCTATTCTTGGTTACATATTGGCAGACGAGTCCGCTACATCGTTCTTCAAGCCGGTATAGACCTTCCTGGAACGGCGGGTGCGCCTTCGGATATGGTCATAACAATAATGCTTAATGGTGTTGACGACATAAGAGGTAACCTTGCAGCCGCTTAAGGAGCGCAATAGAGATGTTTTGGGGATCAGCTTTATAAAAGCTTCCTGAATCAGATCATCAATGACTTCTTGATCCTTAATAATATTAAATGCTTTCTTTCTCATTAAAGGATAGTGGTTCTCATATAAATTCTTCATGAATGTTCTATCATCATCGGGTTCACAAGCCTTTAGAACGCGAAGTGAAATTTGTAACCCCTCCCCATATAATCCATATTAATTCCATTTTTAATTAATTATACCCTTTTTCCTGGTGACTCGGGCTCGTGAATAATAGGCTGGTGCAGAAAAAAAGAACGCCACGGCGTTCTCTTAATCATTCAGTATCACGTAGCTTCTAATGTCTCTCTATCTTCGTTTTCGGGCAAACCATGAACTTGGACTTAACAGGACAATGGTGATCACCACCACCGCCCCAAGCAACATGATATTCCAGCGGTCAAAGGTCCGGTAGAACAAATCCGGTGAGAGGTACGCTCCATTCTGATACAGTACGTCGTCAATATACCGTGCAAAGGTATGCTTCCCCTGGTCCAGGGTCCAATGTTGCTGACGTACAGCAGCACGAAATGGCTTGTTTGCTCTAATCGCTGAATCCAATACAGCCTCTAAGCTGTCCATTTGCACATAGTAATACTTCTCGCTCAATGCAGGATTTGCATCCTCTGCCGTCTTGAACGGCCGGACATACCGCCACCCCTTCTCATAGGTAGGATAGCTGGTATACCCATACCCTAACTCATAGAATGAAGATCCCTGAGATTTTGGCGGAATGGCCTCAATGATTGTTCCCTTGGGAATTTCTAAGGCAACCGCCGTTGCCCCGCCTGGAATCTCAGTATAATACTGCAGAGACACAGGCGCTTCTATACGATGTGTTAATGAATATTCAGGCTCTCCAGATATGCCGGGAAAATAGGAGCTATACGCACTCAGATCCATTTGCTCCAGCGGAATGCCTTGTACATAGGGGCTGGCCGTTGCCGCAGCTGAGAAGTCTTTGCGTAACTGGTGATTGTAAACCCACGCAGACCCTGTCCGGTAGACAACAACGCAAATGAGGATAATGACCGTCAACACGGCGCACCACCACAAGAATGGTCTAGAGACTGAGGGAACAGACATGTCATTATCCTCCTTATGGGTACAGTTGAACTAATTCACCTTGACGGTGAAGCCGGCATGCTCCGCATAATAAATCGGGGTGGAATACATAATCTTAGCAGGCCCGCTCGTCGGATTGCTTCTGGCCGTTACAATGCCATGTAACTTGTTCGCACTTCCATCCTTCATATACACCGGTCCGCCGCTGTCTCCCCCGGCAACGGCATCGGTACCAGATGAGTTCTGCATCAGAGACTGATACAGGCCATTCACGTAATAGGTATTAAACAGGCCATCGGAGTAGATCACGTTTATGCTCGCTTGTGTCACAGTCCCCCAAGAATATCCGGTCGTTGCTCCGTATTTATAGATCGTGGTTCCCACAGGGACCGACGAATAGGTGCCGGTAATGGACACACTTCCATACACTTTGTTCGTCGCCGTATCGCTTCCGGTTAACTTCACCATCGCAAAATCGCCCAGTGAATCTACGCCAGTCGCACCGTTTGTTCTATTCGCACGCTGATAACTTACCTGTCCTGTCCGTGTTCCCGAATACTGAATATAAGGATATCTTGTAGATAAGAAGCCCACCTTCTCATTGCTATGTCCAGCTGTCAGAATGGCATTACTGCCGCCATAGGTACCGCCAATGCCGACACTTAACCCGGCACCGTTATCTTCATTGGTAATTCGATCCCCGCCCCATAATTGGGCCGTACTCGTATTAGGTGTTCCCGGCTCGATCCGGACAGGCAAGCTCTCCGTTGTCTTCTGGAGGGTCTGGGGCTGCTCGTTCATAAGCTTATTGTAATCCTCTTCGATGACTGAAACATAGAACTGGTTAGCCTTCCGGTCCACACCGTAGCTACCGATGCTATAATTCTGCTCCTCCAGCTGTGTAACGACTTGATCTAGACTATTCAAATAATTCAGTGAGTATGAAGCGCTTTCAAATATAACATGATCACTATCTTGTGCACGTTTCATATACTCTTCTTTCAGCTCTTCAGAAGGATCTACTAACATAATAACCAGTTTGTCGCCGCTGACATATTCCCCTGCATAATGTTCAGGATAAATGGGGGTGCCTAGCTCATCTTTATTGAAACTATCCCAGAGATTCTGATAGGCTTGAAGGGCCGGTTCTTGCAATTCCATCGCTTGTATAATGGCCTTCGGTACAGTATGTGTTAAGTCTGCATTTCGGTCAGGATTAGAAGCAGCTACACTCAGCGGAATCATTAGAAATACGAGCATGAGGCATAAAAAATAACGAATGTTCTTTTTCAACAAACTCATCCTCTCTTCATAAGTATCCAGCAGGTCTCACCTAAAGCTCCTATACGTCGTCTTTATCTACAAGTAAAGTCCTATAATTCCTCCCTTCGATATAGAAATAGCGTTAATAGTCGAAATGACTCATGCTGTCTATCAATATAAGACGCATAACTCGACTAAATGTAACACTTTTTTGAATAATTTAACTTTTTAGACATTAGTATCTTTGGAATCCCCCAGACCAACAGAAATACCCTCTCCGTGAAGAGAGGGTAACCTTATTAACTGCTCTTATCCCATCAACGCATAGTAATACTTCGCTTCCTGTGTCTTATACAGACCATACCAAGCCTCTAATTTTTGTGGAGTCATTACGTCCAGAGCTTTCAAGACATGGACCGTGAAATCCAGCGGGGCGATGCCGGTTGCTGTGATCAGCTTGCTGTCCGTTACAGCAGGCTGGTTCTGGTAGAACTCTTCGCCGGTGTACGTGGGACAGATCATTTTGAGGTACTCCAGGTCATTGCTTGTATGCGGGCGTGCATTCATCAGGCCGGCCTGGGCCAGTCCCATGGTGGCTCCGCAGATGGCTGCCACTAATATATCCTCCTGTATACATCTCTCAGCGAGCCCAAGAATCGGCTTGTGGATGGCTTCGGTCCATGTCTCACCGCCGGGCAGGATCAAGGCATCTCCGCTTACCAAGCTGCACTCATCTACCGTGATGTCAGGCATGATTTTCAGTCCGCCCATGGTAGTGATCAGTGTCTTCTCATTGGCTACGGTAACTATTGTAGATGGAGCTTGTCCCTCCTTGTAACACCTTCCCGAGTTCAGTTCAGCCGTTAGATACCCTATCTCCCAGTCTGCCATGGTGTCTAACACATATAGATATACTGTATGCTTCATGTGTAGCTCCTCTCTCTATGACTATCTCTATAATAAAACAACTTCACTGACAACTGCTGTCAGTGAAGCTATGTAAGCTGAACATATTTCCTTTCCCTCCTATCAATAAAAAACGAGTATAATCAACAGTTCCATTCCCGCCTATGAACAGCTATGCTATCTTACCTTTATGCATTTATATTGTATTGCCAAGGAGGAACTAGCATTGACTGCGCATAACAATCTGGAAGAGTACCGTGATCCGGTCAACTATGATCTGGAGTTCGGCGGGGAGACCCGGAAATATCAGTTCTATTTGGAATGGGCTCAAGCGGCTGCCGGCGAGGTCTTGGAACTGGCTTGCGGAACCGGATTGACGACCCTGCCGCTGGCTCAAGCGGGAATGGCCATGACTGGCGTTGATATTGCTTCCTCTATGCTGGCTTATGCGCGGGTGAAGGCCGGGAACTTGCCTGTAGCGTTTATCGAAGCTGATGCGCGAACCTTCCGCTCTGATAAGAAGTTCGCCATGATCTATTTAACGGGGAATGCGTTTCAGGCTTTTTTGAGCGATGAGGATCAGGCCGCCTTACTCAGTACAGTCTACAATCATCTGGAGCCCGGAGGACGTCTGATCTTCGAGATGCGTAATCCAGCAGGAACTGACCTGTCCGATGAAGGGGAGACGGCTTGGGGGCAATTCATCGATTCAGACGGCAACGTAGTCAAGGTATCGGGCACACAGACCTACGATGCGGAACGTTCCATCATGCACTGGGTAACCTTTCGCGATTGGGGCTATAAGCGGACGCATTCACGGATCGACTGCCGGTTTACAACCTACGCTGCGCTGACGGAGTTATTGACCCGTTACGGATTTCGTATCGAGCATCAGTATGCAGACTGGGATCGCACACCGTTCACCCCCTCCTCCCCTCTCCTTATCAGCGTATGCAAGAAATCGTAAGCTTCAATCTGTTCTTTTTGCCATAATTAAGCTGACGATCTGTTTCATCTCCTCTTGGTTCAGGATGGAATACCAGCGGCTGGTTGTGTTATCCTTGCTAATCTTCGCCAGAAGCAGTTCCGTCCTATCTTCGGAGACATTCAGAATCACTCTGCGTCATTTCCAGGAATGAAGTTCAATGTAGTGATTGTTCCTCATTCCTCTTGATATCATCCTAACAT
Source organism: Paenibacillus sp. FSL R7-0333 (assembly GCF_038000365.1). Lineage (NCBI taxonomy): Bacteria > Bacillati > Bacillota > Bacilli > Caryophanales > Paenibacillaceae > Paenibacillus > Paenibacillus sp. FSL R7-0333. The sequence goes on along the minus strand of NZ_JBBOBZ010000001.1, from coordinate 509,095 downwards.
TCATCCCCAAGTATATCATATGCTGGTTATCCCCTCCCCTTCGCACACCAAAGACGCCGCAGGCGAATCTGGGCGTCTCGTGTTCCCTCTATTTAGTTCTGTCCTCTTTTCTAGGGAACTTCCATGTTCCTATAGCACCAGCATCATCCTATAGGACTTAAAAGTGCGTACTTCTACATTTCTTATTTACTGTTTACACTAACATCAGCCATTGATTAACGAGGGGGAATGATTAATTTGGGACAAAACTGGAAAATCTTCATACTTGCTGTGGTCTGCTTTATTGTCGGGACATCCGAATACATGATCACGGGCATTTTAGATAAAGTCGCCGCAGATACCGGAGTGACATTATCTCAGGCTGGACAGTTAATGACCGTCTACGCACTAGCCTACGCCATAGGTACCCCGGTCCTAATGGGGGTCACGGCCCGGTTTGACCGTCGAAAGTTGTTGTTGTACTCGCTTGGCTTAATTATCGTGAGTAATGCGCTAATCATGATTTTTCCGGGTTATGGATTTATGCTGCTTGCACGGATAATCATGGCGCTCGGAACTGGCGTATTTGTCGTGACATCGCTTGCCTTAGCCGCTAAGTTAGCTCCTTCGAACAAGAAGGGGAGTGCGATTGCAACGGTGTTAATGGGTGTCACCGCTTCACTTATTTTGGGCGTGCCCATTGGCCGGGTGATTGCCGCCGCGTACGATTGGAGGCTGATTTTCGGCGGTATTAGCCTTCTTGCTATGGTCAGTCTACCCGTCCTGGCAAGCGCAATACCACGGATGGAAGGTGATGAGCCGATCTCCTTTGCCAAACAACTGGCTATGGTGAAGAGACCGCGAATCGCACTCTCTCTCGCCATTAACTTTTTTATGACGATGGGTTATGGCATTGCCTTCACGTATTTGTCGCCTTATCTGCTGGAAGTTGCCGGAATGAGCGATCGATGGGTAAGCGGCGCCCTGTTCGCATACGGCATCGCCAGTCTGATCGGGTCAAAGGCAGGGGGAAGCGGCACCGATCGATGGGGTGTAGGCAGAACGTTAACTGGAGCAACGTTGTTAAATATGGTGATGCTGATATTGTTATCGGTAGTCTCTGGCACTTCCATATTCCTTGTTTTCCCGGTGCTGGTGCTTTGGTCGCTCTTCTCCTGGGCAGCTTCTCCAAGCCAGCAATATGATCTTCTTACCTTGTCTCCCAAGACATCTGGTGTCATGCTTGCCCTCAACACATCTGTGCTGCAGCTGGCGATAGCGGCGGGGGCTGGACTTGGAGGCATTGTCATTAACTATTTATCGCTGCAAGCCATTATGTGGGTCGCTGCTGCCTCCGTTGCTGTAGCGGCTATGATTTCTGCTGCGTTGTTCGGCAGGATAAGCTATCGGTCGCGCCAAGAGAGTCAAAGTGCAGAAATACTAACATCTACAGCTCCGGAATAAGCTCCGGCTCCCCCTATCAATAAAAAACAAATATAGTCAACGGTTCCATTCCCGCCCATGAACAACTATGATATCGTACCTATTATACTTTGATAAATAAGGGAGCGAGCTGCGATTGGATGCACACTTGAATACCGCAATGGAAGCACTGGAGCACTACCCTATAAGCTGCAAATCGGTTGATTTCATTGCACAGAGCGGCAATACGATCTACAAAGTCACTGATCTGGACAACAATAGTTACAGCCTCCGGCTGCATATCTCCAAAGGTGACGCCCTTGAGCAAATCTGGAGTAAGCGGGAAGTGCTTCAATCCGAGATGGTCTGGCTGGAAGCCTTAACCTTGGATACCGATGTGACCCTGCCTTCACCTTGTAAGAATATTCGCGGAGAATTCATTACGAACGTGAACCATACCCACTGCACTTTATTACGATGGGTGGAGGGTGAACAGAAGCCTTTCATTCCTTCTATAGAAGATGCCGGGGCCATAGGTGAATTGATCGGCAAGTTACATAAGCAAGCCTCGAACTGGAGCATCCCCGTTGCCTTTGAACGCCCGGCCTTTGATGGCTCCCGGATCTTACAAGCCCTTAATACGCTGAAGGAACGTGCTAATGCCGGACTGTTTGATGCAGGAGATACGGAGCTTCTGCTGCATGCCGGTGAGCGGGTCATTCACATGATGGACTCTATGGAGCGGACAGCCAGCAATTGGGGCATGATTCATGCCGATCTGATTCCAAGTAATTTGGTGTTTGATGGAGAAGAAGTACGGCCCATTGATTTTGGTGCTTGCGGGTTCGGTTATTACTTAGTGGATTTGGGCTGGACGTTCTCCTACATCCATCCTTCATTCAGAGAACAGTTGCTTCAGTCTTATTCCAAGCACCATCCGTTGCCGGATAACTATATTAAAAGGTTAGAGTGCTTCTTCATTGCAGCACAGCTGGAGACGATGAATTTCTGGCTGGGCCTGCCGGACTGGCAGGAATGGCTGCCCGGGCATATCGGTAAATTAGCCAGTAGAGAGATTACGGCCTACTTAAACAATGAATCGTTTCTCTTCAGCGGCGTGCCGTATTGGGAATGAACCTTCACCTGGGCTTGGCACAAACGTAAAAATAAAGACGCTGCGGGAATTCCCGAGCGTCTTTTTCTTTTATGGAAAGAAAGGTGCTCCCTTAGTTCTTCCCCCCATACCCCTTATACGTACCATAGACGGCATTCGCATACTGATCCGCCAGAATCGGGCGGCCGTAGGAATCGGTGGCGCCTGGATACCAGTTGTCGCCCCCGTTGTAATGTAAGAGTCCGTTGTAGATGTTGCCGAATCTTGAGATTTTCTCATCAAGAATCAGTCCGCCTAAGGCAACCTGATCCTGTTCGCTGCTGTGATTATACGTGCGGCCGAATTTGGCGCTGAATTGGGAGGCATACGCGGCACGTGTATTCGGCTCGACCTGCATCAAGCCGTCACCGGCGGATGGACTGCCCGGCAGACCTGCTCCGAAGCTGCTTTCCTTCTTGATCACCGCGCTCAGTAGTAGTGCGAAATCTCCGCCTTTTCCGAATTTATTGTCCACATTCATGGCATAGGTCCAGATCTGGCTGGGCACCTCGGAGGGGCGGGTGACGCCGGACGCTGGCGGTGAACCGGTGTAGATTTTGACCGAAGACATCTTGTCATTCACACTGTCGCCGACCCAGGAGGAGCTTGCTGTATAGGTCCACTTCGTGCCGCTAAAATTATCGTCCGCATACACTTCAACCGTCCAGCCATTCGGTACCTTGAGCGAGGACATCCAGTCATTCGGAATGCCCGCATTGTTCAGCTGGGACAGCACATAATTGCCTGTTCCCAGGGTGACGGCCTTGCCGCCATAGTCCCTATCTGCATAGAAGATGGCTCCGTTCGTGGCCGGGGGTGTGCTGGGCGTGGGTGTCGGTGTCGGTGTTGTGCTGTTCCCGCTCTTCCACAGTGCAGGAACATTCGGCGGCTCCCAGCCAGTCAGGGACGTATGCGCCTGAAGACAGGTATATGTACCTCCGCCATAGGTTACGGTGTCATTCACCGCATAGGCCGTGTTCGGCGACCACGCTCCTCTCGCGGCTGCACTTGCATTTGGTAAGGCGGTGAAGAATACGGAGAGCAGTAATGCGAATGCGGCCAACAGGGATACAGCTCTAGCTGACACTTTGGTATACAATAGCCAAGCCTCCTTAGATCGTTTCCCCTCATAAAATAACCCCACAAAGCCCCAAAACATAACATTACAAAAGGGCCCTCCACGGGGCCATCCATCAGGGTACTATATTTTATTACCGATTTTCTAATTCATTCCAACATTGTTGTAGTTTTTGAATCACCTCGAGAAACTTACAATTTTCGACATATCCTTTTCCTTATCTAGCATTCTACACGGGAATTTAGCCTCTTAATGAAAGAAAAGAGAACTTAAATAGTGCAATTTCACACAATTTTCGGCAATGATGCTATCATTAAGGCAATGAGCTTAAGAATGACGAATCTTGTAGATTGGGGTCGGCTTCATCATGAGGGGTATACTAAGGTCCGGTTCTCGTAATATCTGGTTACATATCGCTGTGGTCGTGGTTATCGGGCTGATCGCAAGCTATGCCATCCTGTCTGCAACGCCGGGTGCCTCCAAGCCCCGAAGCAAGGAAGGCCTTCTGGATCTAACACATACCTCTATCCGTACGAATCCGCTGAAGTTACAGGGAGAATGGGCCTTCTATTGGCACAAGCTGCTCTCGCCCGGGGATATTCAAAGCCGGATAGCAGGCGGGGAATCAGCTGAGCGGAACCGGTATATCAACATTCCCAGCTCCTGGCTGGGCTACCCGCTGGATGGGCAAACGCTGAAGGGAGAAGGTTATGCCACCTTCCGGCTGGCGATCCGGCTTAGTGAGCAGGATAGCAAGGAGCGGCTGGCTCTGAGGCTGCCTACTATTTTTCATGCGTATAAATTGTGGGTGAATGGAGAACTGCTAGCTGAAGTCGGTGTGGTGGATCAGGACAAAGAGGGCATGACGCCGCGTCTGGCGACGAAGCTGGTGTTCTTCCAGCCTGAAGGCGACACGGTGGAGCTGGTGATGCAGGTAGCGAACTTCCATCATAAGCGGGGCGGCATCACTAAGAATATTGAAATGGGTGGCAGTAATGTGTTAACGGTCCGGACCCATCTGAGGATTTCTGCGGATATGTTCATCACTGCCAGCCTGCTGGTGATCGGCGTGTATCATCTGCTGCTGTTCATGCTGCGGCGTAAGGACCGGGCACCGCTATACTTCGGTCTGTTCACTGTGATGTTCGCGATCCGCTCCCTGCTGAACGGCGAGCTTATGCTTACCCAGTGGCTGCCTCATTTTCCGTGGGAATTGCAGTTCAAGCTTGAGTATCTGATTCTATGCCTTGGCGGGTGGATAATCACGATGTATTTTGAGTGCATTTTCCCGGATTACGTGTCGCGTTGGTTCCGCTATGGCTCCCGGATCGTCACCGGCGCACTCTGTCTGGTGGTTGTGGTGACCCCTGCCCTCGTCTATTCCCGGATGCTGCTGCTGATAGGTGTGGTCGTGGTTCTCCATATGGTGTATCTGATGGTGGGGCTGGCTCATGCGGCGGTGCGGCGGATGGAGGGTGCACTGATCTTCCTGCTGGTGTCGGTGGTGGCTCTGGCTACGGTGATCAACGATTTCCTGTATTACAACGAATGGTCCCCCATCGGGAACAGCTCGCCGTTCGGACTGCTCATCTTCACGGTCGCCCAGATGCTGCTGCTCTCTTCAAGATTCACAAGGGCAGCAACGAATGAAGAACGGATTGCCCGGGAGCTGCAGGAGGCCAATCTCAAGCTGACCGGGATGAATGCCAATCTGGAGCAGATCGTGCTGGAGCGCACCCATGCCTTATCCGCAGCCCACGAGGATCTCCGCCTATCGTATGAGCGGTTACTGCACTCCGAGGAAGGCAGGAAGAAGCTGCTGGCCTACATTACGCATGATCTGCGCATGCCGCTGTCCAGTATGCTGGGTTATGTCGAGGCAGTGATGGATAGGGTCAAGCCGGAGAGCAATGAACAGTATCTGAAATATATCCGCGATAACACGATAAGGATCAACCGCATGATCGGAGAGCTGAGCTTCTTGTCGCATCTGGAGACGGGGCAAGTGGAATACCGGATGGAGCTGGTCCAGGTGACTAAGTTCCTGCGCGGCTTCTATGAACAATATGAGCTGGTGGTGCGGGATGCGGGGCTGGATTTCGATCTGGACATCGGGGATACAGTAGACCTGGGCGCCGGCCTGCCTGTTGCCCGGATTGATTCGCAACGATTAGAGCAGGCACTATTCAATCTGGTGTCAAATGCGATGAAGTTCACTCCTGGCGGCGGGTTGGTGCGTCTTGTTTTAGATGTGGACGAAGTGAACGATACGCGGTGTGTGGTCATCAGCGTACAAGACTCCGGCATGGGTATTCCTCCAGAGCAGCTGGAGCAGATCTTCGACCGCAATTACCGGGTGGACCGGCCGGGGCTGGACATGGGCGTAGAAGGTAGCGGGCTCGGGCTGGCGATATGCAGGGAAATTGTACAAGCGCATGGCGGGAGTGTCCGGGCGGAGAGCGACGGGAAGACGGGGTCGATTTTCCAGGTCATATTGCCATTGATTCAGGAAGCAGGAGAGTGACAATAGAATGGACACATACCGAATTATGATCGTCGACGACGATCCCCATATCTGTGAGATTGTTCAGCTATACTGCCAGCGGGAAGGCTTCGAGTCCTCGTATTGCCACAGCGGAGCCGATGCTATGATGCAGCTTGGGTCATTTAACCCGGACCTGATTGTGCTGGATGTGCTGCTGGCGAATGAGAACGGCATTGACTGGTGCAAGAACGCACGCAATTACACGAATGCCCCGATTGTGTTCCTAAGCAGTCAGGAGGAGGATGAGGTGAAGATCAGCGCCTTATCGTATGGCGGGGATGATTATGTGACCAAGCCGTTCAGTCCGGGCGTACTCATGGCCAAGATCAAGGCTCACCTCCGCAGGGTATCCACAGGCAGAAGGGAACAGCTGCTGGAGCTGCCGGGACTGACGCTGGATTTCTATGCACAGTCGGTCCATATGGGCAGCAGAACGATTTTTCTGTCGAAAAAAGAATTCAGCCTGCTCTCCTACATGGCACAGAACGTGAATCAAGTGGTCTCTGTCGATACGCTGTTTCACCTCATCTGGGGGATGAAGAGTCTGGAGGATACGCGGACGGTGGCGGTCCACATCAGTAATCTGCGCAAAAAAATCGAGGAAGACCCTATCCATCCCGAGCGGATCATTACAGTCCGGGGGGCCGGATATATGCTGGTTGCCGGGAAACGCTAAGCGTAGCGAATCGCTCCAACGGCAGCAGCTGTAACAGTCATAATGCCCCGCGACGCAGATCATAGAAATACTCCACCGCCGGATGCTTCCGCTGCATCTTCCCGGCCATCCCCTCGATCCGCTTCCGCCCGACTCTCCGGTCCATCAGAGCCAGAATATTCAGTACCATATCACTGCTCTCAAGGCTCTCCTCGATAGGAGTAACCAGGAACTTATTCGCCACCACAATGAAATTTGATTTCGTCAGGGCACTCTGGGCCAACATTAATGCCTTGGCGTGTTCGGTGGTTAAGCGGCTTCGGGCCATGATGATTAGGCGGTCCTCAGGGATGGGCCCCTTGGCCGTCAGTCTGACTGCTTCAATGTCTTCATGGGTGACGGAGATATGCAGCTCCGGGTCATTCTTGACCTCCAGCTCGGACGAATACCAGCGGATGGGGCTAGACTTATCGGTCATGCTGAGAATGTTCTTCTTGTCCACCGTAATATAACAGGTGCCTGATTTATCCGGCGAATAACGGTAAGCGGGCGCACGATACTCTACCCGTCCCTCTAAGGATGGACTGAGGAAGCCCTCCAGTTGTTGCTTGAGTTTGCTCCAGGACATGTAATCCCTCCCTATTGAAAATGGGAAAAGGCCTGTCGGCCTCTTCTTGAAGTTCTATGTTACCATACTTCGCGTCCTTGCTGCCCGCCTGTGGAGACTTCGTGATGGATATTATCTGGGGTAATACAAGACAGGATTTCATCCAGTGTAACCGACTTAGGGTTGATGATAAGCTGTCCATCTTCCTTATCTTGACGCACATGAATCCCCCCCTCAATCCTTATACGGATCGAACTCATCCGCGCCCGCCATACATACGCCCACAGGCTTCAGCACATGCATAACCTCAATGGTCCCGGCGTGCGCGTCCAACACTTCTTGCAGCTTCCGGTAGACAAAAGGACTCTCGTCCGTCCCCGCGCCGCGCAGCACTACGCCGAACTGCCGGACCGCCTCCAGCATTTGCGCTGTCGTAATTTGACCGCCGCTGCGGGTGCGGGTTTTATAGTTCATACGGCCCGCAGCCTGGGTCCGGCTCATGATTCGGCCTGCTCCATGAACGGTGCTGTAATAAGCATCCCGGTTCTCCTCGCTGTCCTTACCCCGGACGATCACGGAGATGTCTCCCATGCTGCCCCCGATAAAACCAGTCTGGCCCGGCGCCGACGGAGTAGCCCCTTTGCGGACAACGATGACTTCCTTCCCGTTATGCGTCTCTTTCCAGGCATAGTTATGATGGTTGTGCACCGCCAGATCCGCTTCCGTTCCCAGAATCGCCAAGACCTGCTCGATGACATAGTCTCTTCCCGCATAAGCATAGCGACCGGCCAGCTTCATCGCTCTGTAATACATATCGCCTAGCTCACTGTTCAGGTCGAGCAGAACGGGCGGCTGATCCATTTTTTCCCCGGGGGCATTCGCCAGGAAGTCTCTGCCTGCTGCCAGGTTAAGGAATCCGCTCGCCGTCTTATGCCCGAACCCTCTGCTGCCGAAATGATTGGCAATCCACACCCGACCCGTTGCCTCTTCTTCAAGTATATCTACGAAGTGGTTACCGCTGCCGACCGTACCGAGCTGATTCTGCGCCAGGGCCTTCAGCTTATCATGTACTCCGCTGCCCACCGCCTTGAACACCGCCCAATCCGGGTCGTCGAACAGCTCGTGTTCCACCCGCTCGTTATTAACCCGGCCTACACCGAAGGAGATTCTGCGGGCAATCTCATCCATAATCCCTGAGAGCCGCGGCCGCAGCTCCTCTATCTTCAAGCCGGTCCGCACCGCCTTATTCCCGCATCCGATATCATACCCCACACCCGACGGGGAAATTTGTCCATCGTATACGACCACGCCGCCGATCGGCTGGCTGTAGCCTTTATGATGATCCGCCATGAGCAGCGTCTGCACCACATTTCCTGTCTCCGCACACATCTTGGCTTGCGCCATCGCTCCGGGATCGGGATTCCCCCAGACCCGCACGCCGTCTATCGTTGTATAAGCCATATCTTTTTCAACCTCCTATGTTCGGGATCACCCGACGCTTCTGTGTCTATATTCGCTTATATCGGGTCCCAGGTACATGGCGGAAGTATTACGATTGGGTAGATATAACAAAATAGAGGACAGGCTTGTTGGCTCCAGCATTATCCCCTGCCATTCATCCGGTCCTCAGTTCATTTACGCATTCGTATCCCCCTTGCTCTCCCATACGCCAACATTATAGATGAATACGTCCAAGGTAACGCCGTTCAATGGTTCTGGAATCCGTCCCGCAGCGTACGTTCTTATAAAATAAGTAATTCTCCATCACGGAAATAATAAATATTCTCCCGTTTAAAACCGTACAATCCATTTCTGTGCTTAATATGCGGCTCAAATGTAAATAGTGATCCTTCACTAAGCTTCATCTTATTCCCGGACTCAAAGTATTTTCTGTGATCTTTATCGAATTCGATGGTATGCCCCAAATTTCCGGAAAAATCAAGATTAATGTAACCAAGTTGTTGGATAACCTCATTCATATATAAGTAGACTTGTTCAAAAGTCATGCCCGGTCTTACATAATCCATAAATTTGTTATGGAGCTCCTTTTCGGCGTTAATTCCATGTGAAAATTCTAGTGCAGATTCATTATCGGGATGTGCAAGTGCGTCTTCGGCAATTACTTTTCCATCAATCACTATTAGTGTTCGTGCATAGTCTCCCCAATAGGCGTTAATCTCTGGACTAAGATCTATGGTCACGATATCATTTCTGCGGACCAATGTATCCGAAGGCTTATACTCCTTACCCGACTCGGACCTAATTGTTCTCTTTCCAACGTGAACAAATGCCCCTACACCGTGATACCAAAAACTATGAATCCCCTTATCTCTCATAATCTCTTCGGCTCTATAGACGATTTCCTTTTCTGTGATGCCTTCTTTAATTATCCCCTGTAATTGACTTATAGTAGCTTTTGCGATCGATTGAACGTAAGTATACTGTGACAGATGCTCCACTCTAAAACCTCTCTCCCCTTGACCGCGCGGATCGCGGCTGCTGGCATTCTATTAAGTCTGATTCTCCGCAACCCTAAGGCAAGTCGTACGTCTGATGAAAGAGTGACGGCCCCAAAAAGCACCCAAAAAGAGTGCTTTCTTCGGGTTGGACTTGTTAGGATGAATCTGAGGTTCCAGGCAACACGATCACTGTCGGATAACCGATATCCTTGCCATCATGGACTTGATAGCGCAGAGCCTTAATTCCTTTTTCCTGTTCCGCTGAGGTCTGCCCGCTTCCATAAGTGAATTTATCTTGCTCTACTTTGGTAATAAGCCATTCTCCGCTGCGTTTCTCCAGGGAATATTGTTTAGTCGTTGCAGTGTACGGCTGATCCTTCAATTCTTTATGTTCGAACGTGTATATGTTGGCTTGATTGGAGCTACTCCCTGCATACACATCCGATATGCGAACCGTTGCACTAAGCTTATCCATTTCCGCTCCACGAAGGATATGAAGCATACGCTCTTTGAATATGTCGTACTCCTCTTGCGGCATATTCGCCAGATCATCCCGGGTGTATGTTGCAGCATCATATCCGAATACAATCTCGCCGCTGATCGATGCCCAATATTCTTCACTTACCAGTTCATTTACAGCTTTATGATATTGTCTATATGATTTATGAAGGTTAAGGAGATTATACTCACTCTGTTCAACGATCCTCACCTGCTCCACCATCTGCCGCTTCTCGGAATCGCTTATTGAAGAACCAGAACTGCATGCTGCTAATAGGGATATACACAAGACCAGCAACCCGCACATTAAGCTTTTATAGCTCATGCTCCTCCCCCTTACCTGCCGTTTGTCTGAGCCACTCCGCGAACCGCTCTTTCTCCTCAAACTGAGGATAATGGGCCGATTGCTCGAACATAACAAATTCCTTCACCGGTGCCTTCAGTGCTGTGAAGTATTCTTTTGCCGCGTGAACAGAAGTCATATAATCATATTGTCCCATCACAAAATAAACGGGGATGTCTACCTTATCCACAACACTCGTAATATAATTCTTAGCCCCTTCATCCAGCAAAATATCCTGTGACAGGGAAACACCCTTCATGTAGCGGATCACATCCAGCAGATTGTACTCCGGGTTCAAGAGGAACCCTGCATAATAATCCCGGTTATCGTCTATTAATCTCGCGGCCCCGCCATATTTGCGAACCAAGTCTCTTGGCGTCAGCTGCCCGCCTGCTTCTATGAGAGCCCGAAGCTCTTCTAACCGCGCAACATCCTTGGTATTACCGGCTCGCGTGGCTTGTTCCATGGAGTAATTCCAGCTATCCCGCTCGCTGATTCCCAGATCGCCCATCTGCCCGATTCCGATGTAAGCGGTGAACCGTTCCGGGGACTTGGCAGCCGCTTTAATCCCGATATAGGTGCCAAAAGAATGGCCGATCAGCAGCACCCGCTCCTGTCCGAATTCCTGCTTCACGTAGTCCGTCAATGCCAGCAAATCATCGACAAGCAGGTCCGTGGATAAATTAGAATAATCTTCTCCAAAGTGATACGACTTGCCGCTTCCGCGTTGATCATAGTGCACAATGGTAAAGTTCTGCTCAAGTAAATCCTGATATTTCCGCACATATGGAATTTCCGAACAGCCGGGACCGCCATGCACAAAAATAACTACCGGATTGCGCTGGTCTGCTCCTCTGATCATGACTTCATGTCCTGTGCCGTTAATCCGGATCTGCTCCAACTTACTTACGCTATGTTCCCCTTGAATTCGGGGTGTCCACGTTGGAAACACCAATCCGGCTGCGATCAGCAGGGCAATGATGAGAATAGTTATTCGGGTTATCTTGATGTACTTTTTGGACATGGACTACTCCTTCATCCCTACGCATTCGAGTCCAGCATCGCCGGAATATTGATTTCCTTCACACAGGAAGCCTTGGACAGGTTCATGACGCATTGCACCAGGGATACGATATCCTGAAGCGGAATCTGCGCACCATTATAGGCGGACAAGACAGGCTCGGCCCCCGCCTCCAGCGGAATCTGGGTAGCAATCTCACCAGGATTGATGACAGTCACACCGATGCCGTACGGCTTCACATGCTCCCTAACCGCATTGGCAATCCCGCGCAGACCGAACTTGGAAGCGGCGAACGAGACCTGGGTGTAGTCATTATGATCCAGGCCTGCCGTAGAACCAATCAAGAAGATTTTGGCGTTCTCTGACTTTTTAAGATTCCGCAAAAGCTTCTGGATGCACGTAATCGCCGAAGTCACATTGATGTTAATAATGCTGGAAATCTCAGCCGGATCATCCTGCTCAAAATCATAGTCATCGCTGAACCCCTTGCTCTCCCATACGCCAACATTATAGATGAATACGTCCAGGGTAACGCTGTTCAATGATTCTGCAATTCGCCCCGCAGCATCCGGCTTCGCCAAGTCAGCCTCAATCCAGGTCCGCTGAACCCCATCCTCCAGCTTCATGCTATCCGGATACGTTCTTGAGACCACCCAGACCTGATCGCCTGGTTCCGGCAGCGCCTTGACGAAGGCCTCTCCCAAGCCCTTGCTTGCTCCGAAAATAATAAAGTTTCTCATACGCCCTCCCTCGAGTCCCCAAGCTCCTCCGCCCCGTCTTGCTCCTTGCCTGCGAATTCATCCAGCAGTGCACGCACCTCGCGGGTGGACTTGGTGTTCATTAGATTATTTCTGAGTTCACTGGCGCCGCGGAAGCCGCGGACGTAGATTTTGAAGAAGCGGGGCAGCGGCTTGAACGAACGGGGCTCCAGCGCCGAATAGTGATCATGGAGGTCCAGATGCAGCCGTAGCAGATCCAGGAGCTCCTTGCTGCTGTGCTCCCTTGGCTCCTGCTCGAACGCATACGGATTATGAAAAATCCCGCGCCCGATCATAATCCCGTCCACCCCATACTCTGCGGCCAGCTTAAGGCCAGTCTCCCGGTCCGTTATGTCCCCGTTAATTGTCAGCAGGGTATCCGGCGCGATCTCATCCCGCAGCTTTTTAATCTCAGGAATCAGCTCCCAGTGGGCCGGGACCTTGCTCATCTCCTCCCGCGTACGCAGATGGATGGACAGATTCACAATGTCCTGCTGCAAAATATGAGTCAACCAGCCCCGCCATTCGTCCACGCTGCTGAATCCGAGCCGGGTCTTGACGCTGACAGGCAGTCCTCCGGCCTTCGCCGCCTGAATGATCTCCGCTGCGGTCCCCGGACGGCAGATCAGGCCGCTGCCCTTCCCGTTCTCGGCTACATTCGCTACAGGACAACCCATGTTCAGATCGATGCCCTTGAAGCCTTCTTCGGCCATACTGATGCTCATCTTCCGGAAATACTCCGGCTTGTCCCCCCAGATATGCGCGACCATCGGCTGTTCATCCTCGGTAAAGGTCAACCGCCCCCGCACCGCCTGCTTCCCCTCCGGGTGGGCATAGCTCTCTGTATTGACGAACTCCGTAAAAAACACATCCGGCCGGCCCGCCGCACTCACCACATGACGAAACACCACATCCGTCACATCCTCCATCGGAGCCAGTATAAAAAAAGGGCGTGGCAATTCACGCCAGAAATTATTTATCATATGAAGTACCTCTCTATGCGTGCCGGGATAATCCCTTATCCGGCTGTAGTAAAGCTAAATTATATCATAACTCCTTGGGATTTGTAGCCGCCAGCCAAGGCCCCCTCTACAGACAATAAACCCCAGAGGAGTCTCTGAGGTTGTTTGTGTCTCAATCCGCTATTGAACTCTGCCTAACCACACCTGCCATAATCTCTTCTGTCCTCCTCTAGCCCTTGGGTTTCAACTGCTTAATCACGGACATCATCAGAATAATCATCCCCGTGCCGAAGCCTGACATCGATAAGGGAGCCAGGACGAACCGCATGATCTCCCCCTGCACCCAGAAGCTGGCCAGCATGATCACCATACAGATTACCGTGAACATCCCGACCGTCAGCGTCCCCACGAAATCCGTCAGACTATGATTGTCCTCACGCGCAAGGGTGATCCGGTTGTCCTTCAGCAGCGGCAGCTCCAGCAGCTTCGGGATATAGTCCTCCAGCCGACCCTTGACCTTGCTTAGCTGCTCCTTGACGATCTGCCCCTGATCCATCTGGTCTGCGAAGGACTGGCTTGCTGCGGATAGAGAGTACGACTCATCTACAGAGGACAAGGTCCCGTCCAGGGTAATAATCGCCCGGAAAGCCCCAGCCACCGTCGGCTTCAAGGACATCCCCAGCTCGGTAATCATCGACATCAGCCGTCTCATCATGACACTGGTCGGATCAGGCGAGAAAGAGGCTTCGGACAAAAGTCTGCCGAGGCGCCGCTCGATCATTCGCACATCCAGCAGCTCCCCTTCTTCACAGACTCCGGCCAGACCCTGGGCCATCTGCTTTGTATCCTTCCGGCTGTATCCCATCAGGAAATTCAACATCCCGGCCCGCTCCTCCTCCGTCAGATAACCCACGGAACCGAAGTCAATCAGCGCGACCTTCCCGTCTTGGGTCAGCATCAGATTGCCGGGATGCGGGTCGGCGTGGAAGATGCCGATCATCAGAATTTGCTGCAGGAATGCGTGCATGATCATTTCGGACACATCGCTGCTCACCTTTCGGGTGAACCGGTGCCCTTCAATATATTCCATGGTCAGAATCTGCTTGGTCGAGTACTCGGCGTAGATCTTCGGCACTTGTATCGGAATATCGTGTTCCTGGAATGCTTGGCGCAGCAGGTTGGTATTCAGCGCTTCGATGTCGAAGTCCGTCTCTTCAATCAGATTCGTTTTGAAGCCTTGGGCGAGCTGGATTAAGCCGAGTCTTTGGATTTTGGAGGAGCGTTCGGAGAGCCGGGTCACGAATTGGATTAATAGATCCAGATCTACGCTCATCTTCTGCTTCACATCCGGCCGCAGGATTTTGACAACTACCTTCTCTCCCGTGGACTTCAGCCGTGCCAGATGCACCTGACCGATCGAAGCGGCTGCAATGGGCTCCATTCCGAAGTCTTCATACGTCTCCTCCAGATCGCCGATTCTGCTGTCGATGATCTCCTTCAGCTCCTTCCGGCTGAGCGGCTTAACCTGGTCATGCAGGCTGGAGAACGCTTCGATGTATTGCGCAGGCAGCAGATCCTTTTTGGTCGATAAGACCTGCCCGAACTTCACGAAGACTCCGCCCATGTTATCCAGAATGGCAGCAATCACCTGCGGCAGCTTCGCATGATCCTGCTGGAGCAGATGATTCAGCCCTTTGCGTGAAGCGATCCAGAGCAGACGGATCATACGCCTGAAGCCCCGCACCTTACCCATCACATACCCGAGCGGGTTCCCGGACTGCAGCAGCTTGAAATTGAATACACTAAGTAGCATGTAGGTATAGCAGGAGATAAACAGAATCAGCAGCGGGTAATAGATGAACATCACCCTGACCATCTCCGCTTCGGAGGGAACCACAGGCTGCTTGAAGTAGGTTGAGGTTATGATGAGAGTAACAACGGACGTGCTGAACAAGATAGCTACCATCAACTGGAACTGTTCATGCTTGAAGGTCCTGATGCTGCTTATGATGAAATACAGAATGAACGCCACGACAATAATGCTGCTCATATAGAATTGCTCCAGCACTTGCACCAGCATACTGACCGCCACCGCGCTGACAAGCGGCATCACGAGCTTATGCTTCGCATTGAATATATAGGCAAGCGCTACGAACACACCGAAACCTACAAGCATTACTATGAAAAAGAACATCCTCCAGCCCCCTGTATCCGCTTCATTATTCCCAATATAGCATACTAGGCTGAAGATGCGGAAACGGGAAAAAGGCGCAGCCGCCCCGCCGTCAATCCGGGAAGGGTGCCGCGCCTTGCGTCTTGCTGCCGCAGGCCCCGGGCTGTCTGCCCGTCCGCCTCTATTTCTATAAATCTCCTGTTATGGCGTCTGCACCAGCACATTGTCGAAGGAAGCCGCTGCATTATACGCCCGCAGGCCGATGCCTCCGGTAGAGAGACCCGCGTCCACCAGGATGAACCGCTGCACCCCGTCCAGATAGGCTGTGATTGTTGTGCCCTCGAATCTCAGTCCGAAGGTGTGCCAAGTGCCGTTGTCTATCGTCTGGCTGACGCTGCGCAGAATCGTATTCTGCCCGTTCACAATCTTAAGCAGTTGAAGCTGCGCGGTCGTCCAGTTATAGCGCAGATAGTACATATTGTTGGCATCCTGATAACGGCCTACCAGTCCCGCTGATGGTGTAGCGCCACTGCCCGTGCCATCTATACGCATGTTAGTCTTAACGAAATAATTACTCCAGCCGCTGCCGGTATAGGACGCCAGCTGCAAGCCGTTCAGTGCGGTTGCACGGTAGACCGCCTCTGATACGCCAGCCGTCCACGGCCCGCCTGTGGTGCTCCATCCGGCCGCTGCACCGCTGTCGAATGGTTCGGCAAAGGCCGTGTTCCACAGCACAAGCTTGCTTATACGTGTGTTGTTATGTTCCTGCGCTTCGGTAAGCTGGCCGCCAGCGTCTGCAATCGCCGTAATGGTATAAGTCCCCGCTGCCGGAGGCTGCCAGCTCTGCGTGCTTCCTGCCGATACAACCGCCTTCTCCCCAGGCTGTAGCGCAGGCAGCGGCACCGTGGCGGCCGCCGTCCCGTTCACATTGAATTGCAGCACCGCTCCGCTGGCGGCAGGAATGGCTGCTGTGCCCAGATTCTGCACCTCCGCCTGCAGCACCACACTGTCTCCCGTTGCCGGGTTATCCGGCGTCCAGCCAATCTCGTTCACCACGAGGTCAGGCTGGGCAGGGGTACCGGAGGGACAGGCCGTTGACCACACTGCGTAATTATAGGTGCAGGTCCCGCTTCCCGTCTGAAGGGTCAGCACTCCCTGGCGTTCCTGCTGCATCCACGGGTTATCGAGCAGCGGCCAGTTGGCGTAATCATAAGGGGCGCCGTCCACACTGCGCGTTCCGCCATAAGTAATCGTCATCACCTTGCCCTCCAGGTTCGTGAAGGTCAGGCTCGGACTTACCGCAGACACGCCAGAGGCATCGACCGGCAGCAGCTTGACCGCATCGGCGAAATCCTGCAGCGCTGCATAGTCCGCTGCAGGAGCCGTCTCAATGATGATGCCGTTCTGCAGCGCCGTATTCTTGAACCAGCGGTAGCGGCCATCGTCCTCGAAGAAGGCATAGGAGCCGGCCGTCATTTTCGCCGCAATATAGACCGGACCGGCATCCATGAAGATCCAGCCGTCCTGCTCCAGCACCCCGTTCAGCGCTGTTGTCGAGACCAGGCCGCGAAGGTACGGGTATGCGTCACTGGATTTCATTTTGATCACGGATACCTGGGTGCCCTTGTACTGTAAGGTCTGCAGATTGCCCGTTGCCCCATCCACCCGGAGCTGCCCCTGCACGTTGGCATTCGACGTATCCTTCAGCGGCTGATTGATGAAGAAAGTGCTGTTCGGCTGGTCCGACACCCACTTCACCTGCCCCTCATGCACCTGATCCCGGTAGAGCGGACCGCCGCCGTAGCCATTGTAGGTGCTGGTCACTCCATACTCCTTGTTGATGTAGGTATAGCGCTTGAAGCCTTCAGCGTTATCGCCGCCCACATCCGAGGTCTCGCGGTGTACATAATCCGCCGTGCGCTCCAGTGCAGCGGCTGTCACGGCCGCCGGGGGACGGTAGCTGGATATCGCCGCAGAGATGGCGAAGATGCCGTCCGGGTACCATTCATTGTTCGATTCCAGGAAGCGCATGAAGGTCGCCGGCTGCTCCCCGCCGAAGTACAGCCAGCCCACAATCAGGCTCTCCGACGGATGCTTAGGCTCGAACTCCGGCGTGGACATGCGGAAGCTGGACGTCACATGATAGCCCTTCAGCCATTCCGGCGCCCACTGGGCCAGCAGCCAGTCATAGGTCAGCTTCGCCTTAATGCGCATCTCATTGTCGGCAGCATGATCGATCAGCGACAGCAGGGCGCTGGTGTAAGTCGGCATATAGGTGGAGGAATCCTGCTCCATAATCCCTTCGCGCGGCACCCGGTCGAAGAACGCCAGCAGCCAGTCCCTCCCTTTATCCGCCCCCACATGATCCGCTACCTCCGGCCACTCCTGCCCGGCTAAATAGCGGGCCACCGAGTGCATCAGATGATGATTCTCCGTTGATCCGCCATCATAAGCCCCGGAGGGATGCCCGCCGATGACCGTCTTCGCCAGCTCCCGCATCTCCGGCGTATACAGATCCTTATACCGCAGATAGCTGTCCATCGCCGAATAGAAATCGAAGATATCGCTGGTCCGCGTAAGCGCCTCCTCTGCCATCTCCAGCCCCCGGCTGAGGTTGCCCAGCTCCAAGCTGGCCTCGGCAATCCAGGTGTGATACTTCGCGTAATTCTTGTACCGGTTATCCACCCCGTTCTGGATCGGTGCCTCCTCCGGGGAATGCGTGTCGAAATACTCCAGCAAGGCCGCAGCCCTCGCTTCAAAGGTCGATGCCGCCGGGTCCGCTGATGCCCTGCCGCTCAGCGGCTGGCCTGCGAACTCCCCTGCTGAAGCGGCGATCACATTCACCGTCAGCAAGCACACGACCCACCTCGACAACACACTCCGCCACCTGTAACGTTTTTTCATCCTGATGCCCTCCTATCCTTAGGTGAAAGCGTTTACGATATCTACCCTATCAGAATTCGCCGCCTCCGCACAGGAACGCATTTGTGTTCTAAGGATACAGTGCTGGGGAATCGGAAGGCTTTCACCCGGAGGAGCGCCCGTCCTTATTCCAGGCCCTTCAGCGATTCGATCATGTTGATCCGGGTCACCTTGCGTCTAAGCAGCAGGTTAGCCATAAGGGTAAGCGCGAACGCAACCACCACCGACATCAGGAGGCTGACAATGCCTAATTGATCCGGGATCTGCTGGTGAGTGCTGGATAACGCTTGTACGACCAGTTCATACACATAGCCGCAGATCGGCAGGGCGGCCATGACGGCCACCGTGGTGATTATTATATTTTCCCGGAAAATAAGCCGGTTGATCTGATTCCTGTAATAGCCCAATACCTTGAGCGTCGCCAGCTCACGGTTCCTCTCGTACATATTGATCGACGAGATCGTGTAGATCGCGCCAAAGGACAGGATCACCGCGCAAACAATAAACATAATAAAGACAAAGCTGTTTTGCTGCAAAATATAACGGCCTTCCTTCTCCAGTCCATCCTTGCCTGAAATAGCTTCCACCTTTGGATTGTTCCCGAACGCGCTCTGAATACCGGTTAGCGCTCCCGGGGAATCAGCTTCCACCAGCAGGGTGGACGGTTTGTACACGACCCCAAAGCTTGCCAAATAGTCTGGCGTGATGTAAAAAGCCGGGCTTGAATATTGTGTAGAAATGCCTAGCACCTTCATCTCTGCCACCTTGTTGTCCAGCTCAGACGCCGTAAATGCAATGTTTATGGTATCCCCTTCCGCAATGCTATAATGGTCGGCATACGATTTGGGCACCAGTACGCCATGGTCCTCCAGATGCAGGGGATGGTCTTTGTCATCATAGAAATGAATGAGCTTGTTATCCGGTTCCGTGACGATCAGCTCCGCTTTTTCGGACTGCTGGTTCTTTTTCAGTTCAATCGGGAAGGCGGACAACGCATAATGGCTTTTGATGCCCGAAGGAAGAGACTGCCCTGCCAAGACCTCCCCCGCTTTATAATCGACACGAAGGTCATAGGTGTACACCTGCCGGAACTGACCGGCTACCTTTTGCAGGGAGGCTTGGGTGCCAAAGGCGGTGATTAACAGCACTGTACTGACCATCACCCCGACGGAGCTTGCCAGAACCTTAACCTTGTTCAGAAAAATATTCCGCAAAATCAGCTTGTACCTGTACGGCAACCGTCCCCAGAGCCCCGGAATTCTTTCGATGAGTATGGGCCGTATGGATCTGGGCGGCTTAGGGCGCATGGCCCGTGATGCACTTTCCTTCAATAGATTTCTTCCGCTGAAATAACATGCAAACATTCCAAACAGGCTGGAGACGAGCATGGGCGGGAAGATCAGGCCAACCGACAGATCAAATTGTATGCCCGGCAGTGTGAAGGACCTTGCATTCGATACCGCGATAAGGGGCACAAATACAGTCGCAGACAGGATGTACCCCAGAATCGAGCCTGCCACTCCGACCAGCACAGGATAGCCCATATAATGAAGCATGATGCTGCTTCGGCTCACACCGAGTGCCTTCATGATGCCGACCTGATTCCGCTGGGAATCGATTATTCGGGACATGGCCAGGAATAAGATAATCGCTTCGATCAGGAAGAGCACCAGAGGAATGACCTTGCTCATTAACCCGTTATTATGGAGCGTAGCCTTCAGTCGCGAATAGCTGAACGAGCGTTCCTTGCTCTCTTGGCCCAGATACTGCAGGCCTTTGGACTTCTCCTCTATAGACTTACCGATTTGATCCACATCGTAGCCTTCCTTGGCATCCACCAACAGTTCATTATAGACAAAAGCGCCTGCAACCTCAGGGATAGCCGCCTCGTTGACGTAAGCAATACCCTCATGCTTATGATCCTGTGTTTCATTCTTCTTCGCATGCTCCACATTCTCACCTAAGCCGCTGATCCTGTAGGTCATCTCTTGGTCTTGAACGCGGATCGTCACTGGATCTCCGACTCCATAGTCATGCTCTGCCGCATAACGGGAATCCAGTACAATCTCGTTGGCCCCGGACGGAAGTCCTCCCTCCAGCATCGCCAGCGTGTTGATTTCATTATTCTCAGGAATAGAGTGAATCCTAAGCGTTGAACGGTAGCCGTCAAAAGCCTCCGTGGCATTGAAGGTATACCGCCCCTCCAGCTTATGGATGCCCTCCACTTGGCTGAGCGGCGCGATACTCTCTGGCGGAAGTTGACTGTAATACAGATTCAGATCGCTTAATGTGTGCTCAGCAAAATAAGTCTTTGTATAATCATTCAAATGATTGCTTAAGGTCGCCAGACCCGTATAGAAAAAAGCACCTACCGCGACAATCAGCACGAAAGAGAAAAACTGCCCGAGCGACTGCCTGATATCCCGGAACAGTTTGAATAGAAGCTTCATCTCACCACTCAATCCCTTCAGCACTTTGTCTGTGTTCATTCATTGTAATACTTTCAATTCTGCCGCTCTTCACCTTAATAATCTTGTCCGCCATCTGGGCAATCGCCGAATTATGCGTGACAAGCACAACGCATTTGTTCGTCTCCCTGTTCAAGTCCTCCAAAAGCTTCAATACGGCCTTGCCCGTCACATAATCAAGTGCCCCGGTGGGTTCATCACAGAGCAGCAGCAGCGGATTCTTGGCAACGGCTCTGGCAATCGCCACCCGCTGCTGTTCGCCCCCGGATAGCTGGGACGGAAAGTTGCGGTTCCGGCTGCTTAGCCCCACCTTGTGCAGTACCTCCTTGGCATCCAGATGATCCTTGCACACCTCAGCAGCAAATTCGACATTCTCCAGTGCATTCAGGTTGGGGATGAGGTTGTAGAACTGAAACACAAAGCCAACCTTCTCACCACGGTAGCGGGTTAACTTCTTCTCGCTGTACTTCGTGATCTCCTGGCCACCGACAAGAACTTGGCCTGATGTAGCCGTATCCATACCTCCCAGAATGTTAAGAATGGTGCTTTTACCTGCCCCGCTGGCTCCCAGTACTACGACGAACTCCCCTTCGGATATGGAGAAGTCTACACCGTCAAGTGCCCGGATAGTCACCTCCCCTACTTGATACTCCTTGGCTACATTCTTGAACTCAATCAGCTTATTCACTGCTGCTTCCATCTCCTCTGCTTCTCTGAAAGGTCACACAACCACATGAGCGAGGCTGTTATTTCCGGTTTCAGTATGTTAGTATGTTACTCATGTAGCATACTGTAATACATGAAAGTTCAAGCTGTCAATATTAGCCTCCCAGGTTCACCTGGAGCTATGATCCTGTGGATTGACAATTGTTTGTCCATCCCTTATGGTGGTATGTTATATGAGTAACATACTAAGAGGACGAATGGTGAAGCCATGACCATCACTTTTGACGATAATCTACCGATATTCCAGCAAGTCGCCCATATCATTGAGGATGATATTCTGAACGGCACATTTCAGGTGGACGAGCAGATTCTTTCGGTTGCCCAGTTCTCCCAGCTGTTTCAGATTAATCCGGCCACGGTGGTTAAGGGGATTGGCATACTGGTCAATGAAGAGATCCTGTACAAAAAAAGAGGGCTCGGCATGTTTGTCGCGGCCGATGCCAAAGATAAAATTCAGTTGAAACGAAGAGAGCGGTTTACCAAAGAGCTCTTGTCCGAGCTGCTGAACGAAGCCGACAAGCTTGGGCTGACCACCGGCGATATCATTGACATGATCACTCAACTGAGAAAGGACTGAAATCCGTGAGTATAGCATTAGCTTGCGGCCATCTGACCAAATCCTTTGGCTCTGCTCCTGCTCTGCGGGCGCTCGATTTACAGCTGGAGGAAGGCGTCATTTACGCATTGCTCGGACGCAACGGGGCCGGCAAAACCACTTTACTGAATACGATTGCGGGTGGAATTGCGGCAGATTCCGGCACGATTGAGGTTGGCGGACAGCGGCTGCGCAGGGGAGAGTTACCGAAGGGTCTGTGCTATGTGCGCGATCACTACCGGCACTTCGGGGGAGCGAGAGTCATCGAAGCTTTGGAGACCGCAGCAGCTTTTTATCCCAGGTGGGATTGGTCTTATGCCCTTGAGCTCCTTGACCTCTTTCTAATCGATAAGGACCAGAAGATCCGGCAGCTCTCCAGCGGTAACCAATCGCTGCTCCAAAATGTAATCGGACTCGCGAGCCGGGCGCAGATAACCTTATACGATGAGCCTGTGCTAAGCCTTGATGTGTTGATGAGGGAACGGTTCTACAAGGCACTTATGGAGGATTACGCCAATTATCCGCGCACGATTCTGCTATCCACGCATTTGATCGATGAGATCGCGCCGGTCGCAGAGAGAATCATTATCCTTGAATCAGGCTCCCTCCTTCTTCAGGATGATATGGAGCAATGCCGCCAGTCGGCTTATCTGATCCGGGGAAATTCGGAGGCTGTAGCATCTTATACGTCCGGCAAACGGGTGATCTACCGCGAGGACTATGGAAGAGGCACGCTTGCCGCTCTTTACGAGAAGCTGAGTGACAAGGACAAACGGTTGGCCCGTGAGCAGGACATATCTATCGAGGCGCTGAGTCTGCAAAAGCTATTCCTGTATTTGATCGAGGGAGGTCTCTAGATTGAGTGCGTTGACCGTTCATTTAAAAGCAACCTACAGACAGCTCAAACTCTATATCTGGCTGGTTCCGATGATTATTGTGCTTGGCCGGACGACAGAACTTATAATTACCTTCCTAACAGATACGATGGGCGCCTCCCGTCTATCGGAGAGCAACATGCTTATTCTTCTATTGCCATTGTTCGCCATCGCTCTGCCGCTAAGCTATTACAAACGGATTGTTCATTTGGGCGCCAGCCGGATGCAATATTACAGGGGAATACATACCGTTTTTGCCGTCTGGGCGGCAGCCGTCGCCTTAATGAACTCCCTATGGCTCGCCTTACAGGTCCATGTCTTTCACAATTATGATAACGCCACGGATCTGGTCGCCGCCTTTCATTGGAACGACTTTGGCTTTGCCGGCTCCTTTCTGTATCAAACAGCCTTTTACCTGATGGCTATGGCTTTGCTGAGTATGCTGGTCTCGGGATTCTTCACCCCCGCAGGCTGGCTGCTGTCTGTACTGGTAGTTGCGGCCATTCCGGTCGGAACAGCCATCCCGGAGCTCCGGGTTCACGTGGCCTCCTTCTTCCGTACCCTGCTGCTGAACGATTCTCTCTTGCTGGGCACCGGATTCAACCTGCTGCTTTATCTTGTTTTCATAGCTGGCGGGTGGCTGTTTACGCGAAGACGGGTACATTAATTATTGAGCGGGGGCTATTCTATTGACACCTCCAACAGTTCAATGTTAAGCTCCAGCTATAAAAATTTGAGGAGGATGGCAGCCGATGATTCCACGTATATGGTAAGCACGCCCAACAAAAGCTGATTTCTCACCAAGTGTGGGCTTTTTTGAGCTGCTGCTATTTACGTTAAGGACATTGGTTGCGATCCGCTACGGCTTATTTCACGATGCCCGGTTTCGCACTGTCCCGTCATGTAATTGTTGCAGACCCAAGTCCACTTACGGATTTGGGTCTGTCTTTATTAGGGAGGGTATACACTTATGAATATTCAATGGAAAAAGACGTTCGCCTTCATCTTCAGCGGACAAATCTTCTCGATACTAACCTCTGCGATGGTTCAATTCTCCATCATCTGGCATCTGACCGCGACGACGGGGTCGGCCGCCGTGTTAATGCTTGCCGGTCTGGCCGGGTTTCTGCCGCAAGCGCTCTTAGGTCCGTTCATTGGTGTCTGGCTGGACCGGTGGAACCGTAAGCTCACCATGATCGCTGCGGACAGCGCCATTGCACTAACCAGTCTGATTCTGGGTGCTTATTATCTATGGGGCGAGCCCAGCTTATGGATCGTGTATGCCATCCTGCTGATTCGTTCGGCAGCTTCATCCTTCCATGCCCCTTCGTTCCAGGCTGCTATTCCTCTGATTGCGCCGGAAGACCAGCTCACCCAGGTGGCAGGCTGGAACCAGCTCATCTTCTCCGCTTCTAGCGTCCTTGGACCTGCGCTTGGAATAGCGGTATACTCGGCTACTTCACTAGGAACCGTATTGCTCTTAGATGTGGCAGGTGCCTTAATCGCTAATGTCATGCTTCTGTTCGTCCACATTCATCAACCGAAGCCGGAGAGCGTGGAGACACCCTCGTTCCGTAAGGAGTTTAGTCTTGGCTGGCGGGCCTTCCTGTCGCACAAGCCGATTGTCACGATTACGGTTGCCATGGCGGTCTTCAGTGTGGTATTCATGCCGCTGGCGATGCTGTTTCCCTTGATGACGCTCTCCCATTTCGGACGCGGCGGTTACAGTGCCAGCCTGATTGAGGCCGTCTTCGGGATCGGAATGATCCTTGGCGGTGCACTGCTGTCGGTGCTTGCTTCCAGGTGGAAGGACACCACCTACATGAGTGTGAGTCTGGTTGTAATCGGGCTCACCTGTGTCCTGAGCGGGGTAGCCGGGCGCGAGGCGTTCCTTGCTTTTACCGTCCTCTCCTTCCTGATGGGTGCCGCTGCCCCCTTGTTCAACGGCCCTTACATGGCGATGATCCAGAAGTCTTATGAGCCTGAGCTCCTGGGGCGCGTACTCTCCTTCGTGACAAGTATCGGACTTTTGTCCTCCCCAATCGGGCTTGCACTGGCGGGACCTGTGGCCGACCGGTTCGGCGTTCCGTTCTGGTTCTTCTGGTCGGGGATCGTTGTGGTCCTGATTGGAGTATTCATATTTATCAGGTTTGCGGGGACTGGTGCAGACAAGCAACCTATTAATGAGTAAATGAAAGCAAATAGACCGTCCTCCCGTAAGTGGGAAGGCGGTCTATTTGCCTTACATCAGCGCTATTCGCCCGAACTGCCGCAGGACTTCACCAAGTTTATCTATCTGCAAAGCGCTTCAATCGTCTAGATCTGAGCCATAAGCCGAATCCGATGAACAGAATCGTTGTAAACACGCCGGTGGTCGGGCTAAACCACAGTTCGCCTGCCGGCGTGAATGTAATGATCCCCGCAACCGATACCAGCAAGGTAGGCACGCCATCCTCCACTGCGTGCATGAGTACGCACGGCCACACCGATTGCGTAAGACGATAGATTTCAACGTACATGATGGACCAAGCAACCATGAGCACACAGCCTATGACGACATAGCCCCATCTCGTGGTTGTCCCGAAGTAAGTATCCGGCAGGAAGACCAGATAATAAGCCGTATGCCACAGCGCCCAGACCAGACCGGATACGAGATAGATCATCCAGTCATTCAGCTTCAGCTCAATCAGCTTCGGAGTCAGATAGCCGCGCCAGGCGAACTCCTCGAAGATGTTCTTAACAAAGCTGCCTGCGAGCGATATCCCAACCAATGACAGAATAGTATGTAGTTCGGCCTCTGAAGTGCTGGCGCTATGGAATAGCAGAGCAAGCCCCACCACAATCGCCATGATTACCGGATAGATGGCAATGGCTGCGCCGTACCACTTCCTATTTTCTCTAAAATTGAACCTTACGCCCATATCCTTCCAATCGCGGTTCACCAGCCGCAGCACGAGCATTGCGATCACCGGAAAAATGAGCCACAAGCCCATTCCCGGTGAATTCCCTTCCGGCTGATCCGGCAGCTTCGTATCCACCCATACCCCAATCCAGCCGCACGCCAGCACAATAACGATGAACACTAGAAGACTGAGCTTTGTTCTGCCTGCTGTCATATGATCATCCCCTCCGGGTTCAAGATTTCTCCGAGCTACGCTTCGCTGTGCTGATGACATCCTCTGCCGCGCTGTTCAATAGCTGAATCATCTGCTCCTCCGTATAATGGTCCGGCAGTAATTCGTTCGCAACCATTACACTCATCCCGACCTGGAACATCTTCATCTTGAGCAAAATCATCCCCAGTTCATCATCGGTTAATCCATTCAGATCCGGGTCCGTTCGCATCATCTGAATGAATCCCTGCGTCTCTGCCTCATTGTACTTCGCCTGATCATTCTTCTTCATCACCAGATCCCGGAACAACACCGGATACTCTCTGGCAAAACGGATGCTGGCCGCCCCGATATCATGGAACGGATGCCCGGAGTTCTGCTCCAGCAGAATCTGTCTGCTCACCGTAAGCGTTCTCTGGAATACCTCCTCCACCAGCTCGCCAGCCTCTTTGAAATTGACATAGATGGGGGCGATAGAGCCTCCCAGCTTCTCGGCCACCTTACGGATGGTCACGGCGTCCACTCCTTCGGTCCTCGCAATCTCGAACGCCGCATCGATGATTTGTTCTTTGGTGAACTTTTTTTTGGGTGCCACGGGCTTCCTCCTGAAATAGAGCATTAAATACATAACTCATGATATATATCAGATGATATATATAAACCGTCCCAGATGTCAACCTAATCTTAACGGCTTGATTCTCCTTTTTAACAATTGTTGTGTTCTGAGCATTTGTTCATATAGAATCAAATTATCAGCTTCTCTCCAGAGAATAATGGAACAAATCAGCGTAACTCACGTAAATTCCGATAAGTTAATTCAAGTGATACCGGCGCAATTTCATCATCACATCATGAAGGAGGCGGCAGCCCGTGGCATTTATCCCGTTAAATTGTCCCAATTGCAGCGGAAGAATTGAATATAAGGAAGGCACCATCCTCAAGTGCCCTTATTGCCAGACTGAGCTTCTGCTCAAGCAAAATAATGTCTACTATGTGGATCAGACCATTAATCATTATCACGGGGCACCCCCTCCCAAGGCCGCGCCGAAGCCACCCGTCTCCGTCTCTATCCCCATTAGGCTGGTGTTGGTTCTGCTGCTGGTGCTGGGCGGGGCCATCGGTACTTATTTCTATTACGGCCTCAGCTCTCCGCAGCAGGCAACCAAGGCTAATCTGTCTGTACGGACGATGCCCGAAAGCGAGGTCCTGCTCACCTTCCTGCGGGAGACCCTGGGTAAAGGCTCTGCCATGCCTACAGAGGAGGAATTGGCCTCACTGCGTTATTTAACTGTGGAGCGTTCGAAGAATGACCAGTGGCAGTTCACTTACAGCTTTTCCGATCCCTTCAGCGATGCACAGGCCGAGAAGCTTACTTATGTGACCCAGGACAAGCGGCTGAATGCCCAGCGGATTGATCAACGGGATTTCGAAGCCTTCAAGGGACTGACGGCACTGAACCTGACGAATACCTACGAGATCAACCAGGCGGACCAGACAACTCTTGCCCATATGCCCGGATTAAAAAGCTATGGCGGCGCCTTCAACGAATCCTTCAGCGCCTTCTCCGGCTACTTCGGCGATAAATCTAAAATTACGGAGCTGTCCACTCAGCTGCGCAGTAATCAGGAAGTGGCCCTGCTGCTGGAATTTCCCAATCTAAGCTCACTCTCCATTACCTATGTGGATGAGTCTATAACGGATTTGCATCTGCTTAATAAGCTGCCGCTGAAGTCCCTGTCCCTTACCTTCGTCAATGACCTGGGGTGGTTATCGTCCATGACCGGGCTGTCTTCTCTGGCTATCTACCACAGTGAAACCACAGATCTGCAGCCGTTATACGCCTTAACCGGGCTCCAGGAGCTTAAGCTTTCCTATTTATCCAATGTGAAGTCGATCGACTTCCTGCAGAACATGCCTGCACTGCAGACGCTTGATCTCGAAAATGTGAATTTCTCCAGCCTGGAGCGTCTGGCCGGCAAAACCTCTATTACCTCGCTCCGCCTGGCTTCCTTAAGCCAGCTTGGCTCGGTAAAGGCCGTGAATAGCTTGTCCTCGCTGCGGGAATTCACCTTGGACGGTTATTACGAGCAACCAGACAGCCTTACTTTGCCGGGCGTCAAACGGGTGGAAATCCCAGCTTCCTTCCTCTCCGGGCTGAAGGCCCCTGCGGTAACAGATCTGACACTCCGGGGCGGAAGCGGGGAGCTTAATATGGCTGAGCTGAAGAAATTCCCTGAGCTTGGGGAGCTGTCCCTCTGGGGAGTCGATGAAATGGCTGGTCTGGCTGCCCTCGACAAATTGCCACGTCTACAGAAGCTAAGCATCTTCGACTCGTCGCTGTATATGGAGAGCGATGCCTTATTCCGTCTGAAGCAGGTGAACACGCTGGTGTGCTCGGAATGCCGCCTGAATTTCAAGCAGACAGCAGCAACGAATAGTGTGCTTGAGCATCTGACCTTGGGCCGGCCATACTTCTCCATGAATAACAACTCCGTTAGTGAGGTTGACCAGGTGATGCCTTACTTCGCGGGCCTGACTGCCCTGCGTTCCTTCACCCTGCAGGACAACAACCTGGCTTCTCTTGCGTTCATGAGCAAGTGGCAGGCCATCGAAGAGCTTCATCTGGAGAACAATGCGATTTCCAATATAGAGCTTCTGAGCAAGCTGCCCAAGCTGCAACAGGTATTCCTGACTGGCAATTCCGTGGCGAACAAGTCCGTGCTGGATGCAGGCGTGCTGGTGTATTAGAGCCGGCTTCCAATAACCAATGGCAGGCAGACACGTATGATCACAAACTGGATTTCGTCTCCAAGCTGGGTGGCGATGTCCTCTCGCTGCTCCAGCCTCAGCCCGGTGAACGCGTGCTGGATATCGGCTGCGGGACAGCCGACCTGACGGCTAAGATTGCAGCCGCTGGAGCGGAGACTGTCGGCCGAGATGATTGCACGCGGCCGTGCCAAGTACCCGCATCTGAATCTGAGCACCCAGAATGCTTACACATACCGGACCTCCGGGACCTTCGATGCGGTGTTCTCTAACGCTGCGCTGCACTGGATGAAGGACGCACACGCAGTTGTCGTGACGGTAGAAAGCGCACTGCGGACCAGCGGACGGTTCGTCGCCGAATTCGGCGGCTACCGCAACGTTGCCGCGCTGGTGAATGCGACCGAGGCCGCACTGTCCGCGCATGGCTATGATCCGCAGGGACGCAATCCATGGTACTTCCCCACCATCGGAGAATATACGGCAGTGCTGGAGGCGCATGGCTTCCTCGTCACGCTGGCCCAGCATTTCGAACGGCCGACTCCCTTGCAGGGGGAGAGCGGAATCCGGGATTGGCTCGACATGATGGCCGATGACTTCTTCTACGATGTCAATGCAGAAGACAAGACTGCGATCTATCGCGAAGCGGAAGAGCAGCTGCGTCCGGAGCATTACCGGCAGGGCCAATGGATCGCCGACTACCGGCGGCTGCGGGTCTGTGCGGTGAAGATGGCGGACTAAGAATAGATTGGCGGGAAGCCCAGGTGAATCAAGACCTTGGGTTTCTTTGTATTTTCAAGGCAGGGAAAACGGGAGGATTGGGAATATCTGTTTCTTATAATGCGGCTTCTGGGTAATACATAGAGTTGTGTCTGTCTACATATCAATTGATTACAGAATAGGAGAACAAAGATGGAGAATCAGAACCAGGATACTTATCGCTTTCAGGTCAACCTAAGCGGTATGATCAACATTTTGTCTAACCATTTGTATAGCAGTCCGAAGGTATTCTTAAGGGAGTTGCTCCAGAATGGCATCGACGCGATTACTGCACGCCAGGCCTATTCCCCAGCGGGCTACGAAGGCAAAGTTCATATCGAGGTAAGCGGAACCTCTACCGGGGCGACCTTACTGGTAGAAGATAACGGAATCGGGTTAAACGAGGCAGAGATTCATGAGTTCCTGGCCATGATCGGACAATCCTCCAAGCGGGGCGAAGATTTTCTGTCGACCAACACCTCTTTTATCGGGCGGTTCGGCATCGGGCTCTTGTCCTGCTTCATGGTGAGTGACGATATCGTTATGGTTACCCAGTCCGCCAAGGGCGGCCCTGCACTGGAATGGCGCGGGAAGCCGGACGGCACCTATACGATCCGCAAGCTCGAAGGGGAGCACGCTCCGGGCACCAAGGTTTTTTTGCGTTGTAAAGAAGGGTCCGAAGCTTACTTCGAGGAGAGCAATCTGCAGGAAGGGCTGTTCCATTACGGCGCTCTGCTGCCTTATCCGATCCAGCTGGTGTCGGACCGTAACACCCGCCTGATTAATCCGCTGACCCCGCCGTGGGTCAAAGATCCGCAGCTGGCCCGGAAGCATCGTGACGAGGTGCTGTCCTTCGGTAAGCAGGTGCTGGGAGAGACGTTCCGCGATTTCATCCCCCTGCACACCGCCTCGGGCCGGACGGGAGGCATCGCCTTCATTCTGCCGCACGCGGTGAACCTGAACGCGAAGCGCAATCACCGGGTATACCTGAAGCACATGCTGGTCTCCGAAGCTGCCAGCAATATCCTGCCGGACTGGGCCTTCTTCGTGAAATGCCTGATCTGGACCGATGAGCTGCAGCCGACCGCTTCCCGGGAGCATTTCTACGAGAATGCCCAGCTGGAGCAGGTGCGGGAAGAGCTCGGGAATGCCATTCGTCAGGAATTGATGCGGATGGCCGAGTACGACCCGGACCGCCTGCAATCGATCATTTCACTGCACGCCTTATCGATGAAGGCGCTCGCTGTGGAAGATTCATCATTCTATTCTATCATTCACGAGTGGTTGCCGTTTGAGAGCACGTATGGCAGAAAGACGCTTGGCGAGCTGAAGCAGCAGCCTCCCCTGTACTTCACGGCCACGCTGGACGAATACCGCCAGATTACTCACGTGGCTTCGGCCCAATCCATGCTGGTGGTGAACGGCGGGTATATCTATGATGCCGAGCTGCTGTCCCAGCTTCCGCTCATTGACCCGGATGTGCAGACGGAACGGCTGCTGCCGGAGGAGGTGTCGTTATCCTTCACCGATATCACTCCTCAAGAGCGGCTGGACTACTACGAATCCGTAAGATTAGCAGACAGTGTGCTCCAAAAGTTCCGCTGCCAGGTGCAGCTGCGCCGCTTCAAGCCAGAGGAGATTCCTGTCCTCTACACACTGTCTGAGGAGTCCGCCCAGTGGCGTGTAATGGAAGCAACCAAAGAAGTGAGCACCGATGCCCTGGCCTCCGTACTGGGCAGCTTGGGCGCTTCGCTTAAGGAGACGGCATACGCCACACTCTACTTCAACCTGAATAATCCTGTCATCGGGCGGGCATTTCATCAGGCGAACCAGAAGATGCTGCCCTCCATTGTCGAGATGCTGTACTGCAATGCGCTGATGATGGGACATTATCCGATGAACCGCCAGGAGATCGCGCTGCTGAACCAGGGCATTATTCAATTTATAGATTGGGGATTGACGGCTAATCAAGCCACAGGAGGAGACGAATAGATGAATCTTACTGAGATGGATTTCGACGATTTGATGGAAGAAGCCTATGGCCTGCCCGGAGGCAATGCTAAGCTTGCGCTGCTGGAGCAGGCGGTACGGGTAGCAGATGCCGCAGGAGATATCGACCAGGGCTATGAGGCCCGCAGCGAAATCGTAGAGCTGGGCAGCTTCCACGGGTATCCGATGAAGGCGCTGGTCGCCTTCTCGTGGCAGCTGGGACAGTATGACAAGAACCCGGGCCGGTTCGATGATTACAGTCTGATGTGGTCGTACAAGTGGGTGCTGGACCGCATCACTGCTTTTGCAGATATCAGCCGCACTCAGATTGAGAACCTGCTGGAGGACATGAAGGCCCGCTATGCAGCCGAAGGCTACAGCAGCCGGACCTATCACTATTACCGGGCGAATATCCTCGAAGATTTCGGGGAGCTGGAAGCTTCAGAGGCCGAATGGGCGATTGTACAGACCATGGACCGGGACGAGATGAGCGATTGTGAGGCTTGTGAGCAGCATGGCCTGGTCGAGTTCCTGGCGAAGCAGGGAGACGACGAAGCAACCGTGAAGGCAGCCGAGCCTATTCTCAAGGGCCGGATGACCTGCGGTGAGGTCCCGCATGTGACCATTACGAAGGTGCTGTTCCCTCTCCTGCGGCTGGGCCGCCAAGCGGAAGCGGATAAGCTTCAGAAGAAAGGCTATAAGCTGGTAAAAGGAAACCGCGACTTCCTGTATCACCAGGCAGAGCATATTGGTTACCTGACCCTGACCGATCCGGTCAAGGCGCTGGAGGTCTTTGAAGAGTATATCGCCTCCTCGCTCGATCATGAGAACCCGGCCGATCAGATGATCTTCAATGCCTACTCCGCCAAAATGTTCCGCCGTCTGGCGGAAGAATCCATCCGCTTCCAGGTCAAGCTTCCAGCCGGGCACCCGTGTGAGCGCCAGTCCGAAGACGTCGCTTCGCTTGCGAAGTACTTCCAGCAGTTGGCTCTCGCCACAGCGGAGAAGCTGGATAAGCGGAACGGTAACGGCTACTATACTGAGCTGCTGGAGAAGTTGTAGGTTGTGTTCCGACGGCGGTTTGTAAGAACAAACACAAATAAGAGCAGCTCCCGTATTGGGGGCTGCTCTTTGTGTATTTTATTGAGCAATAGAATAGGCTTAAAGGGTCGGTCGGCTACCTCTCTCAGAAGGGAGGGATGCCTTGTGACAGTGTTTGAAGCAATGATGCTTATGCTAACCTTTGGTTCGCTTATCGTAGCGCTGCTGTCCAATAAACGCAAATAGACCGCCCTCCTCGCAAAGGTATGCGGTCTATTTGTGTATCCTATTTGCCTGAGGCCTACCGCCCTTAAAAGCGGCTATTGCTCTAGAGAGTCGTGTTGGAGCACGGCTCTCTTAGCATTGTACGCCCGTTCTGCTTTTACTATACCACAGACGTTAACGGATGTTAACACCTGTGTACGTAGCGGATTCAACAGAAACCGCGCCAGCAATAGCTGTCACGGTTTCCGTCATTCTTATGCGGCTCTCTTACTTATTATACAACCTGTAGAGGAATACAGCAGCTTCTGCTCTAGTGGTGTTGCCAGCCGGATTGACCTTGTTGCCGCTGCCTTCGATGAGCCCTTCCTTCACCATGGCGGCTACGCTGTTCACCGCATAGGAAGCCACTTTGGACTTGTCGGAGAATCTCTCCAGATCCGCAGCCGTCCCCTGGCTATTCAGCTTCTTCTCCAGCTTCAGGGCTCTCTCGGTCAACACCATCATGTCTTGTCTGGTGATCTTAAGAGCGCTGCCGAAGCTGCCGTTGTCCAGGCCATTCGTAATCCCAAGCGCTTTGGCCATTCCAATCTCATTATAGTAGTAAGCATTCTCCTGTACATCGCTGAAGTTTCCATTTACCTTCGCAGTCAAGCCAAGTGCCCTGACGAGGGAGTACAGGAAATCTGCTCTGGTGATCTCGGTTGACGGATGGAATTCACCGCCCTCAGTCTTGAGAATATCCTTGGATGCAAGGACTTCGACCGCGTTCTTCGCCCATGCTGCCTTTCCGAGATCTGTGAATGTCTTGGATACATAAGCTACTGCGAAATCGCCGAGATGAGTAGTTGTGAAGGTTACCATACCGGTCTTGGAATCATAACGTCCGCTCGGTACGGTTAGAACATTTCCATTTACGTCAATATACCGGATAATAATCAGTTCAGGATTCTTCAATTCATCCGCAGACGGCTGGTAAGGTACGGATACGGTAACAGGTGCACCAGGATTGCTCCAGGCCGTTTCTTTTCCGTCCGTCTTAAGGCTAAGCTGAATGATCGGTCTATCGCCTAGAGCCGCCTTTACTTCCGCCGGGAGCCCCGACTTGTCACCTTTTCCAATCTCCAGCGATACTTCCTTGCCGCTGCTTTCAGGTGTGCCTGTCAACATATTACCGGAAATAACGACCTGACCGAATTCGGTCGAAATGGTCAGTTTGTTATCCTTGGTTCCGCCGGTCAGTGCTGCAGCAGGCAAGCCTACCGAGTATGATTTCACTCCTTGCACGGCAGGGATGTCCAGCGTCACATTTTTCTCGATGAGTTCCTTTGCTTTTGCCAGATCTGCTACCTTAACCATTGCGGTTCCATTGCTCACTGTTGCCTGCATGGTTACTTTCTGTCCTTCTACAACAGGTGCTGCTGGTGCAGGTGTTGCAGATGCAACAGGTGCAGACGTTGAATAGGTTCCACCAGGTGCAGGCGTTGCAGGTGCTGGTGTTGCTGGTTCAGGTGTTGCAGATGGTGTTCCTGGTTCCGGAGTGGACGGAGTCTCCGTCTTGCTGTTGGTTACTTTCAGGGTATACGTCTTGACCCTGCCGTCTGCCCCTGTGACCTCAATCTTTATATCTGTTGTTGTGCCAGGTGTCAGCGCTATAGCTTCGGAAGCTGTACCGCTGGCAACCACCTTATCGTTCACTTTAAGGGTTGACCTGCTGTCTGCCGCTGCTGCTGTCACAGTAATGCTGCCGGCATCCTTCAGGGACACCTCGTATTCTGTGGTTGCTGCGTTGAATACAGGCTCGAGTGTTCCCGCACTTAGTGTCAGGCTGCTGAGGTCTGCATTCACACTATTAGGTGTATAGACTCCAAGATCGCCAAGGTCGATTTTATTATTCTGAATAGTCTGATATTCGCCTGCAAAGTAATCATCCAGATACGAATGTCCCAGAATGAACCGGTCCGGCTTCATAGCACCATAGTACCCGGCATTTGCATTACTCTGACCGTCAAACAGGACATAGCTTCCCTGCCATCCGGAACCGGTTACGCCCCAACTGATGATGTGATCAATATAAGGGGCGAACTTGTTGAACATTTTGTACAGCAGCGCGTACTGATAACCAAGGGCGTCCGACTGTCTGACATTAAGCGCTGCTGGAGCAGTTGCGCCTCCTCCTGGAGCATCGGTCGGCACCTTAAGGTCAAGCTCAGAATAGGTAATACCCGACAGCAGCCCCCGGTCAACGAGAGAGGCATAAAGGGCCATCGCATATTGGTTGTCGCTGGCAAGGGTCTTACCCACCGCGTCATGTCCCTGGATTCCGATGTCTTCGATCAGGGGTCTTCCGTCATACAGCGGATCGGAGCGCCATGCGGTATTTAATTCAAGAACCATGTTATATACGGTTCTAGCTTTACTGCGGGTGGCAACCCCGTAATCGTTGTAGGTCAGCTTCGGAGGATTGTCAACGATGTAACTGTCAATGCTGCCTTTAGTATCGTGTCCATCCAACTTCATGTACTCTGGAAGGTCAGCGTAATTGGCTTTGTAAGCTTCCGCCATCTTGGCGTTGGGGGCCGCGATGTGCGCGTTTTTGAACAGCAGGTATACGTAATGATCGGTGATGTCGCCGCCAATCTCATCATCTGACATGGCAACAAGCCAGTTGGTATGCTTCAGGCTCGTTCTCCAGCTGTTCGGATCCTCAAGGATAAGTTCGCTATGACGGCTCTCGTGAACCTCTTCGTTGAGTACATCCCAGGAATTGAAGGGAATGACGCCACGGGATTCGCTTGAGCCGTACTTAGTATCTGTGGTCAGGAAGTGCCGCATCACATACATCGTATGGTTGAACTGCACTCTTCTCGCCATTTCTTTGTCTACCTTAACCGTGGTTGTAACGCCATTACCCAGTCCGTAGAAATTGGCAGAGCCGTTATAACCGGAAGGAAGGTTCGCAGGAATCATCTGCGCCATCCAACCAGGGGCCTGGTTATACCATGCCAGAACATGGCCGTGAGACTTGTACTGCCCGGGAGTTCCAGAATCTCTGATCGCCTGATAAGAGTTGGTAGGGAAGCTATACTCCGCTAAGCCAGGGGCAGTGGTTGCGCCGTTCAGCGCCTCTCCGTTCACGTTCTTCAGCCATTCCGGGCCACGGGGATGCGTACCCTCGGCCTTCAGATTGTTGCCGTCGACGAAGATCTCATAGTGATTGGCTCTCGTTCCGGTTACGGGCCCGGTACCGATCGCGCCGACCATGAACAGGCCATTCTCCTTATTGTACAGACTCTTTAGAGGCGCTACGACACTCTGGTGTTCCTTATTGACTACGCTCGGAAGCGCAACACCCTTCGGATCAGGTGCGGTAATCTCAATGTTAGAGACTAGCAGCATACCGTTTTCTTCAGGACGGGCATTCTCCCCATGAAGCTCAAGAATGAAGTTCGAGGAATTGCCCGTTGAGGCGGTAATACTGTGATGCGCCTTCAACCAGGATTCGCCGTTGTAGCTGCCCACCCAGTCAGGATTCAAGTTGTTGTACTGGTATTCCCTGAGGTAGCTGTCGAGGTTATCGCTGGCATTTCTGACTCTCCATCTCATGAATTTGCCTTGCGCACTCTTCGGATAGTAGACATCGAATTCAATCGTTGAACCCGCTGTGACATTGACGGCCGGGGACAACGGGGATTCCAGACTGATGCCGCCGAAGGTGCTTTTTCCGTTATGGGCGTAATTAATCTGGAGCACTTCCGCTTTCCCTTGGGCATCTCCAAAAGGATAAGGGATCGTCTTGAATGTCCCACCGGCAAAGTCGGCCGGGACACGGTTATCCAGCGGAGTTCTTGCCTTCCAGGCATTCGTAGGCGCGGTAACTTTTACAGGAACCTTACCCGGACCCGGATCAAGCCGGAAATAGGGATCGGAGCCGTCTGATTTGATATTTGCAGTGAAATTCATTATGGCTTCTTTCAGCGTTGCAATAGCTTCGCCCGCCGGAGTGTTCGCATTACGCGCAAGCTCAAGCGCATCATTAAGAGCTTGGAGTTCGTCTACATGCACCCAGGGCAAAGCCCGGTTCACATCAGAACCGTAGACGGAACCATAGACAGACTGGCTGACTTGGAGCGGGAACTCCGCACTGCCGGTTTTTAGAGCTTCGGCCTCAGCAATGAGGTCGCTCAGTTCAACGGACGGTTCCTCTCCAGCCGCAGCAGCCGGGACGGGAGTATACGTGAAGATGGAGAACAACATGATGATAACGAGAAGGCGGGAGATGCTGACTACATATTTTCTACTGTTCATCTAAGTTTGACTCCTTTTCTTATGGAGATTCTTACCCTTGGTTACGCCAAGTCTGGCTTGACAGTCAATCCCGCACCTCCCTCTGAACCTAATGGCAGACATTGTTTGTAAACGCATTCACGAAAGCGGATGATTAGGCTGTAACAGCTTTCATATTAGCAACTGGAAGGGAAAGTCTAAATACGGGAAATGCACGATTCATTATAATATATTACGAAAATGGACACACTTCTCAGCTCATCCTGCCAGGAAAAAGAAGATCTGGTGTGGTAATGGAATATCAGCTAAATTCTAATAGACCGCCCCCCTTTGCTATTCCGCCAATACATGTCCGATTTAGTTGTCCTTCCGCTCTAACCTATTTTGGTATTGAGCGAAAAAAACAGCACAAAATATCATGCACTGCTTCCCTTTCCACCTTAAACTATAGAAAAAAAGGGGGGGACAGTATGTTAACCCATTCCGTTCATACACTAGATTTGAAAGGAACAAGCTATGAAATTGGGTATAAGCTAGGCAACATTATTTCAGAAAATACAGCGCTCAAGATTGCTTACACTCGTACACTCGAAGGCTTTGGTCTAAAAGAATATAAAGACGCAGTCAAACTATTCGATGAGTGGTGCCCAGGCATTTCAGAAGAAATGGTTGGCTTTGCCGATGCATTAAAAGTTAATACCGAGCAAATCGCTTACTACGCCATGACGTATCTGCTACCGCGATGCAGTCAGATTGCCTTGCTGCCAAGTATGACAGCACAGAACAAGTCATTGTTAGCTCGCAACTATGAATTCAATCATAAGTTAGAGGATTTTGTGTTAGTCAGAACCTTAGTTACAGGTAAATACACACACATGGGCACAAGTACAATGAGTTTTGGGAGAGACGACGGTTTTAATGAGCATGGACTTGCTGTTACAATGAGTGCTTGCGGCTTTCCTGTTGGGGCTGTGCCCTTTTTGCGTGCACCTAAAGTAAAAGGATTACATTTCTGGGCAGCCATTCGGGCGCTACTGGAAAATTGTAAAAATGTCGAAGAATCACTTTATTATTTGAAAGAGATGCCGATTGCCTGTAATGTCAATTTGATGCTGCTAGATAAAAAAGGGAATGCCGCCTTGTTTGAAACGATGGACGGCATGCATGCAACGAAGCAAATTAGTCCAGCTTCGCAAGAGCAATTCCTCTGGGCTACCAATCATCCAGTTCTTCCACCATTAGTTCGTTATGAGCCTCAGGCTGCCGCTCATTCTTTGCGGCGAGGGGAGTGGATCGCTTCCCAACTGAAAGGAGCAACAGCTATGACGAATGAACATCTAAAGGAGATGCTGTTGTCCAAATACCCGAATGGGCTGTGCAGTCATTATTATGAGGATTACTTTGGTACAACCAAAAGCATGGTGTTCTCCCCCGCAGACGGTATAATAGAGCTATGTTGGGGCGGGAGAGCGGAAAATGGCTGGAAGACTTATGATTTAAAGCAAGCTCTACCAGACTCCACAACAAGTATCCAGATTTGTATGGAGATAGCGGACAAAGCTATGTTCGATTATCAACCTTTGAACAGTTGACCGATGGAGGGATTCAAATTGGACTATCGACTGGCGATAGAGCAAGCGATAATCTATATTGAAGACATGCTTGGCGAAGCGATTAAAGTGGAGGATGTTGCTAGGGCAGCAGGGTATTCCTACTATCATTTGAACCGCCAATTCACCACTATATTAGGGGAAAGCATCGGCAGCTATATTAGGATGCGTCGACTGGCCAATGCTGCAAAGGCGTTGCTTTACTCAAACAAAAGAATTATAGATGTTGCGCTAGACAACGGCTTTGAGTCCCCCGAGTCTTTTAGCCGCGCGTTTAAATTCATATATAAGGTCAGCCCGCAGGAATACCGTATCAATCGACTGGACACCTTCATTGCTTCCAAGACTAAACTGCACGCTAATTTATTGGAGCATCTAACTTGTAATGTTACTGTACATCCTACCATTGTAAATCTCCCAGAGACAAAGGTCGCCGGAATACGTGGAGAAACAACGCTCAAGGATAACAAACTATACGAGCTGTGGAAGAAATTCAACAAAATTTCTACTCAAATTCCCAATCGTTCACTTAATGGACGAGGATTTGGCATCTGCGAGGCCTGTCATGAAAACAGCCTGTACTCCATGAGTGATGAGGTGCTATTTACGGAGATCGCTGGCATCGAAGTGGATTCTTTTGAAGGACTTCCTGCAAAATTTGTGCAAAAGGTAATTCCAGAGGGGCGTTACGCCATATTCACTCACACTGGCACACTACGCACGCTTCCCCAAACGTTCCATTATATTTGGGGAACGTGGTTCCTTAACACGAAAGAGGAAATGGACGATCGGGAGGATTTTGAGCTATACGATCAACGATATTTAGGATATGATCATCCTGATTCCAAAATAGACCTGTACATTCCTATCAAATAAAAAACATCCTTTCAGGTTTCAACATGAAACGAACCCAATACATTAGAGATAGAACAGCAGTGAGCAACCAGACAAGTAAACAGATGATGGCTAGTATCGAAAACAAACCAACTTCAAACATAGAACGGCCAAGACTAGTCTGAACGGCTATAAACAAAATAGCAGTCAACCAAGCTATGCTTCCTGTATGCAGAAGCAGGCGCTGTCTGTCTTGCTGTTGATTCGAATGTTCCAGCAGCCAGGCCGGTAACAATAGTGTTTGCAACGAGTGAAGACCAATTCCGTGTAGTACAATAAAATTACCTCCAGCTCCGATAAAACGGCTTTGCAAGATAATCATGATAATTCCTGCCAGATTAGCTATAAATACCGAGAGCAAAGCATAACGAATACCGATGATAAGTACTGGGCGCCGATCACGTATCCTTCTGGAGTGACCGGCAACCCGATGCTTTGCAGCATTGGATTGGGTAACAGCCCCAGCGTCCAGACACATAGGCCGACGGACATCGTTTCGCCGCTAGATAAGGTTAGCGTCCCCTCTTTCTCCTGTAACACCCTGCTCCCATGTAAGATAGTTACTCCGCAAGCGTTAAGTGAACGTTCCAGTTTAAGTCCTACCTTAGCCGGGCCTTCCGGAAAAATCCCCTTGTTCGCGTTAAATAGTTTTATCCTCACAGCACCCGGATCAAGTCCCAATTGCTGCGCATCTTCTCGAACGAAATGAGCCAGTTCGGCAGCTGTCTCAATGCCGCTTATGCCCGCTCCCGCAACGCCAATGGTCATTAATCTCTGACGCTCTTTCGCGTTTGTTTCCTTAGCAGCCTTCTTTATGTTTGCTCGCCACGCCTCTCGGATCTTCCACGCAGCGTCTAAACTCGCTAATGCCATACCTCCTTGATCAGGGTCGGGTTGCCGCACGACGCTGCCCAACGCCAAAACGAGGAAATCATAATTTATCGAATTCTTATTTCCTTCAGCATTCTGACAAAGTAGCCTTCTTTCCCTTGATTCGATTTTCGTTACAGTAGCCTGAACGAATTCAACCCCCTCGGGAAATAACCTAGTCAGAGGGATAGTAATCTCTTCATCTCCGACCGCGGGCTTAAAAAGCAATACTTTGCGAAAGTGATAAGGGTTCTTATCGATTAAAATAAGTCGGAGTGTTTGTTTATTGGCTTGACCCTTAAATGTTTTCCGAATTGCTTTAACTGCATTAATGCCCGCATATCCTCCGCCAATGACGATGCATGTCAATTCTTTCAACACAACCACCCCTTATTCTATTTGCATATAAAACGAGATAAGGGATCGTTTTGTGACAACAACGTTATGTAGACGACTGCCGATTATTTGTGCTCGAAAAATTTAGCCGTCACTTGTGGCACGGTCCACCGCTTTGTAGCTTGAGCAATACTGTCACATCTCATCAATTCATTCAGAACCATCAATATTAGGCACTCCACATGTATGGAGTATCCAGTGAGAAGAAGTTATACGGTACTCTCACCACTGTCGTCCAAGTACAACTCGGGCCTTTAAATGTTTTTGTAGTTCTGCCCCTCAAATTGAAAACTGCTCATATAGTTCTTAAATCGCTTGCAGCCTCTAACATTAAATAAAATTGATGATGAAAATGCACTTCATTATTATATATTTTTGTAAATAAACCCATACACTTATCTATGATTTCCCCAGTGAACGTTTGGGACATGATGGCTTTATTCGAATAGAACCTTACTGTCTTCCAGTCATTAATAATTTGGTCCAATAACGGGTCAAGCGTATCTTTGGCATTGATATGATCAAGGTTATACTTATAGAGCGTATTTAACCTGTATTTCTCAGAACATTTTCTATAAATAGTACTGCTTAGTGTTTCTATAATCGTTTCATTGGTTAGAATGAGCTTGTAATTTTCTGCCAACAACAATATATTATTCAAACTTTCCGTGATTTCGTTTTGATACCTGAACATATTATCTACAAAACTATTGATGCTGGTGTGTGCTGACTTCTTATGGTTCAAGAGCTCATGATCAGCGGGGGACACTAGTGCATATTCCCAAAAGTAATTTGGCATCTTTACGTGTTCCGGAGTCAGGCAAGACAATTTAAATTCTGAAAATGGCAGAGAATATTGTCTGTATTCTGTAATATCATCAACCGTATAAATTTCCCCGTTCGTAAGATTGAAGCCATAGACAAAAACAGGATGCAGTCCATGTTTTTTGTTATAGTAAAAGTCTCTCCCGCGTTGATAAAATAAATCAATAAAAATGGAAATCGGATGACCCCTAGAAATAGAGTTTATGATCTCATCTTGTAAAGTATCTAATGCAGGAGATGTTCTACGAACAGAGATACCCATTTCCTCAAGTATCTTCTCTTCATCCTCGAGATTCAACACTTCTAACTTGAAATATCCTCTTGTTTGTATTTTTTGTTTATCAAATCTATAAATACTAATGACATTATTCAGAATCGGCAGCTCAGCTTTTTCGAAATAATTGGCAAGCGTTAATAACAAATTGTAGTCGCAACTAAAATAAGGAAAATTATGATGAGGAAACATTTTGATCATGCCATCGAAGGGTTGAAAGGTATCCAGGGAAATAATTTCATCCATAAAATATTTCTCCTATACTAAAATTATTGTCGATATTACGGCTATACTACCGCTTAACAAGGTTCATCATACGGTATTGCCGCGTTCCAGCCTTCATCTCTTCATATTTCTTCGAGCCGGGCAATGCGATGAAATCATTAATATCTCCAATATTCGTACCCGAGCCTACGTTGCTTGCAATCCCTTGTGTGCCCGTACGCTGCTTTGCATTCTCATCACATGATAGAAGAACATTCGAAGTCACATCCTGATTGCGGATTACAGACAGGCCTGCTTCCTCTAACAGCCTGACGTTCTGCGCTACCTGATCTCCCAGCATCAGCTCCGTATACAGAAATACGCCGCCAACTCTCATTATCCGGTACACCTCTTCGTAGAAGCGTGATCGGTTCGGATAGGCATGCGCGGATTCCATGTTCAATACAACATCGAAGCTCTCGTCTGCAAACGGTATATTCTCCGCATCTCCGACGAGATAGAAAGCTTCAGCCCATCTGGATTTGGCACTGCAATACGCAATATTCGAAGGGCAGATGTCGAGACCGACAATAGACAGAGGCTTGAAATATTTATACAAAGCTGCTATATTCCCTCCCCTGCCGCATCCGATGTCGATTACCTGCCGCTCCCGAATCGCCGTCCTGCCCACTGTCTCAAGCAGCAGCTTGACTGAGTTTCTATTCCATGCATCGTCGGGCTCGATCACCGCATGTTGCTCATTCCCGTGCGGGACGTAACCATAGTTTAAAAAGGTGGCGAATCGGCCTATACCGGACAGCGCAAGGGAGTGCGAAATCTCGCTATAATCCTGAATTTCAGCCTCTTTCCGGTTCCAATCGGAAGGGTGGGCAACCTGCTCACGCCGGTCGAGCATCGATACATAACGGTCATCGATCGTGTATACCGCATCGCAGCTGCAGCATTGCAGCAATGCCTCCGACTGGACCAGCACACCCTTGCAGCTGGAGCATACCAACCTTGCATGCAGATGCTGTAGCATGACTATCACCCAGCCGATATGTGCATTTGATTCAACGCGTACACATTATAGTAATTTGGGATATTCAAATCTTCGTAGTAATCAATCGAGACATTGAAGCCGTTGGTTCGGAAGATGTTTTCGAGCCTGCTGATCTGCTCTCCGTCCAGTCCGTGTACCTCCATTACAATTTGCCTGATTTTGCCCCAATCCTCCGGATGGATGCCTTCCAGTACCTCGAACTCACTTTTTTCCACGTCGATTTTGAGCAGATCAATTTGGTTCAGATCGTAATAGCGGATCATTTCGGAGATCGTAGTTAGCTTGCATCGATGGATTTGTTCATTCAGAAGCTTCGGCGACATCAGATGATCGACAAACCGGTTTAGCATGCGCGGGTCGGCGAAGTCATCCCGGTAATGGTTGATTAACCCGTACCGGAGATCCTGATCGTGGTTCTCCCGGTATTTGATCTGGACAGAATCCGTGGACATCGTAGGAAAATAGACAAACTCCGCTTCCTTGATCTCATTGGAAAGCCCGACGTTAACCGTAGTTACGCGAGGCAGCGAGCTCGTATTCATCTTCAAGAGCTCAAACGTCGGAGGCAGTGGCTCAAAGGCATATACCCTGCAGTTACTCTTGCTGCTGACATATAGGGTGAACATGCCGATATTAGCCCCGACATCCATGACCGTGCCATGATCCGGGAGCGTAATCCCGTGCTTGAAATACATCTCCTTCTGGAAAATCTCGTTGTAGAGGAACTCGGTTTCTCCTTCGTTGTTTTGATAGATTTCGATCCCGTTGTGCAGCCGCTTCTTGGCAGTGGCTTCTGTCTGCGGTGAAAAGCTCTTGTGCTCCATCCTGTTCATCCGATTCACCTTCTCAACAATTTTTTTGGGGCATTTCTCTAACTGCTGGCGCTCTCATAGTGTCTGACGGCCAGCTTCCAGAACAGCCTGACCACTAGAAGCGATATCACAGGAGCTGCAAAAATCCATATCCCAAGGAACAAGTCCAACCGGTCGATCAAATAAAC
This sequence comes from Paenibacillus sp. FSL R7-0333, assembly GCF_038000365.1. Classification (NCBI taxonomy): domain Bacteria; kingdom Bacillati; phylum Bacillota; class Bacilli; order Caryophanales; family Paenibacillaceae; genus Paenibacillus; species Paenibacillus sp. FSL R7-0333. Next base: position 464,546 of record NZ_JBBOBZ010000001.1, on the reverse strand, counting down.
CGATGGCATGTTGGTGATAAACAAGATAGGCACGACATACAGCCCTATTCTCCGCAGCCATTTGGGGTATATGTACATTGGCATATTGTTCAAATCCCAACATTTGTCCAGTATGTCGAAGATCGAACCGGACTTCACCGTCCAGAAGGCGAGAATCTGCGGAAGCAGAAGCACCGAGTAGGTCACGATCGTGCTGCTCAAGATCACGCCGATATATCCGGCCAAGTGGATGAAGCTTGGTTCGATGCCAAGCCGCTGCCAGGCCAATACGATCATCGTGATCCCGGCGATCAGGTTCGGAATCGGAAACGCGAAGTTCACGTGCCGTAATGAAATCATGAACTGCAGCGATAGCGGCTTCGTCATATACAAGTCCAGCGTCCCGTTGCGGATATGGCCGGCGAATCTATAAAAGTTATCCATAAACAGTCCAGTATAGATTGCGATCATAATCGTATAAGTCCCGGTGAAGATCATCATCTGGTCAGGAGAAATTCCATTGATTTCGATTCCGAGCTGGTAAACGAAGACGATATAGATCAGCTTGGTGAACAGAAATACGGTCTCCATGATCAAACCGGAGTAGAAATTCGCTTTGTATTCCATGTAACCGACCAAGCTGTTCTTTGCGAAAATAAAATACATGCGTACATGCTTCCGAATCTCAGACAAGCTGATACTCACAGATCTAACCTCCAACGGCTACATATTTCTTCATCCCGGAATCCCAAGACAACTTGGAAATGATCATAAGCACAATGACCCAAACCGCCTGTAAGAGGAGCCCGGGCACGATTTCATGAATCGTCAAGCTCCCATTGATGATCTTAACCGGGAAGTATACGACATATTGAAACGGTAAATAGCTGGAAATTCTAGCAAACGTATCTCCGAAAATATTAAGCGGAAAGATGGCGCCGCTGAGCAGATAGACGCCTTGGTTGAACGCGATATAAACACCCCAAACCTCAGTAATGATGAACGCGAGCGCACTAATCGAATAAAAAAGCAGGAAGTTGATGAGCAGTCCGAACAGAATGCTGACCAGGAACAAAACGATCTGCCCCACTCTAAGCTGAAACTCCCAAATCTGAGTAAACACGATCATCAGGATGACGAATAAGACAAGGACAACCGCGGTCTGAACCGTTTTCCCGCCGAAAAAATTGCATATCCGATAGCTGAAATAATGAATAGGCTGAGCGATAAATTTGCTCAGTCCACCCGTCTTGATATCATTCGCGATCTCCCCTTCGAAGCCGGCAGAAACCAGCTTGGAGACGACGCCGGACAACACGGAATAAATGATGATCTGCGAATACGAATAGCCGTTAATAATCTCCTGCGGCGAACTGCGAAACACGGCCGTCCAGAGGAAGCATTGGACGAGTATGATGAAGCCGCCGCTGATAATACTCATCAGGAAATCGGTCCGATATTCCATCTCATTCTGAAGCGCAAGGATGTACGTCCTTTTATACTTCTGCAAGGCTTTCATGTCTGACCCCATCTTTCTGATATAAGCTTTCGATGCCTCGCTCGACAGGTATATCTTCAACTGTGAAATCAAGGATCGGGAACCGGTCCAGCATCATCTTGGAGAGTCGCTGAAGGTCATGCTTATCGATCTCCATAACGGCATTCAGGCCGTCATGTTGAGTAATAACGCCATAGTCGCTTAGCGCTTGTCTCGGTACTTCGTCCGTAAATTGCAGCTTTATAATCTTTTTGGCATGGAACAGCTCGTTCACACGCCGGAGATCGCCGTCGTATACGATCTTCCCTTGATTGATGATGATCGTTCGTTTGCACAGATCCTCAATATCCGCCATGTAGTGGCTTGTCAGAATGACCGTTGCCTTCGTCTGCTGGTTATAATACTTCAGGAACTCCCGAATGCGCTTCTGCGAAATCAGATCGAGTCCGATTGTAGGCTCATCCAGGAATATCACCTTGGGCCGGTGGATGAGCGACGCAATAAGCTCCATCTTCATCCGTTCTCCCAGCGAAAGCCTCCGCACCTGAATGTTGAGCAGGTCCTTTACGTCTAGAATCTCCGTAAGCTCATCCAGGACAAGGTTGTAGGGCTTATCCTCGACCTCATAGATGCATTTGTTCAGGTACAACGATTCATTCGCCGGCAGATCCCACCACAACTGCGATTTCTGCCCCATCACGATCGAGAACTGCATCTTGAATTCTTTCTTTCGCTCCCAAGGGACATAGCCTAATACCGTCGCCTGCCCGCTTGTCGGATACAAGATGCCGGACAGCATCTTAAGCGTAGTCGTTTTTCCGGAGCCGTTCGGGCCCAAGAATCCGACCATCTCGCCTTGCTCGATCACAAGCGATATATCGCTAACCGCTTCTTTGATCAGGGATTTGCGCTTCACTAGATTTTTGAGCGATTTTTTGAGGCCCAATTCTTTTTCGTAATACTTGAAGCTTTTGGACAATCCTTCCATCTGGATAATGCTCACTCGCGCACCTCATTTATGTGATTTAGAAGAGTTATACACCGTGCAAATGCAACACACTGCACTTGGAACATGCCGGTGTCAGTCGTTCGTCCATCATTTCCCTTATTCTTCTGTAGGTCATGCTATGCCATAATTCCTGTACAGACGTTTCATGTAATTTGCCGATCTCGAACTCCTTGAAGAATTTGCACGCGATGATTGTTCCATCGGGCGTAATATCCATTCGGTTCGAGAGCGCCAGGCACTTCTTGTTCATCGTGCCTTTACCCTTCACCTCTTTGCCAAGCACGAAATCCTCGATCTGGTCATGATCCAGATTCGGCTGGTAGCGCAAACGCATTTTCCAGACCCGATGATTCACCCGGTCCAACTCGCTCATGAGAGCAGGAATACGCTCCGGATCGAGCTTATAGTTGAAAGCGTGCCAGCTTCGTTCCCCCTTGTGTTCGCTCGCCGGAAGGAAGTGGAACTTCTGATCGAAGTAATCGTCCATTCCCTGCGAGCATTCATCCGAGATGTACCACGGGAAGCAGACGATGACCAGATCTACGCCGACGCCCTCCAGAAAGTCCAGCAGATCGTACAGCTTGTCGGTCATGCCATCGTTAACAACGGTATGGATCGAAATTTTGCCTCTGAACCGGTTCTCCTTGCGCAGCTCGACAAGCATCCGGATAGCATCTATCGCCTTGTTGAATACTCCTTTGCCGCGAAGCGCATCATTCTCTTCTTCGAATCCGTCAAGCGCTATGAGCAGCTCCAGGTTATCGGAGATTCTCTGCAAGGCGTCCAGCTTTCGCTCGATCAGCACCGCATTCGTGCAGATCGTTGTCTCACGAGGATGGGCTTCAAGCAAATCGGCCAACCGGTCGAAATGGCTGTATACAAGCGGCTCACCGCCCCAGATATAGAGTCTCGACTTGGCTGGTTCCGTCTCAAGGATCAGCTTCTCCAGCAGCCCGTAGTCGAGCTGTTCCCGCTGCTGCTCCGGTGTCATGAAGTGATGGTAGCCGGTGTCGTTCCATTGATAGCAATGCTTGCAGCGCAAGTTGCATTGGTTCGTCAGTTTAATCCCGACCGACTCTGGCAACGGTGTCGCGTAACCCGCTATTTTCTCAATGTTCCGCTTGGTTTCCATCGTATTCCTGATAGTACGTTTCAAAATTTGCAAATCCTTAGCGGAATGTTTGATCTCTGATTTCGGATTCATATCAACACACCCTTCTTAAACGTAATAGGTCATTCACATGAATCAGTAGATATAATACCTTGAACAAGCCGTACAAATCGGCAGCATATTTTTTTTCATATACGCGCGATACTCTTTGTACTTGTCACTGCGCCAGATATCCACCAAATTCTCTTCATTTACGTTGCCGAAGGTCAAATCATAGAAGGCATGGCAGGGCGAAACGTCGCCCCTTGCCGTAATCTCAGCATACGTCCATGGAAGAGAGCACTGTCTTCGCTTATCCGCCATCTGATGGAATTGCCCCGAGAAGTAGTTGTGCAAATTCAGTTCATCTGTAGTCTTCGGATAAGTGATCACATGAATATGGTTTTTCAAGCAATACGCTTTAACATTATTGAGCTGTCTCGTCAATTCGGGAATATCGATCTGGCTGAACGAACTGATGTCCTGCCAGACCATCCCCTTGGCATACGGAGCTTCATGCACATCGAATTCCTCTCTAAGAACATCCACATATTGGGCATACTGCTCTTCCGTGGCATAGAGCTGCACTTCCATGCTGATATGGTCCAGCATCGACAAGTCGATATGCTTAAAGAAAAATTCCTCGATGTACATATAGTTCAAGGGCGTAATGATAAAGGATACACCCATCTTCGGAAATTGCTTGCCTTTGCTTTGACGGAGCTCATAGAGCTTCTCGATCCCCTTAATCACTTTCTTGAATACGCCCTTGCCCCTCTGCCTGTCGTTGATTTCCTCAGGGCCGTCGAGTGACACCCAGATCTTATTGGGCGCAGTCTCGACAAGCATCTCGGCATGCTTCTCAAGCAATGTGCCGTTCGTAGGGAAGTCCGCTATGCTCCCATAATGATTGATCATGGCGAGAATGTCGCTCAGCCAAGGGTACATCAGCGGCTCGCCGCCGAAGAAATCGTAATACGGCTTGCCGGGGCTGCACTCCACGATAATCTTTTTGATCAGATCCGGGTCCAGCTGCGATAATGTTTTTTTGCTTTTGTAGGGCCCTTCGAGTCCCCACTCATAGCACATCTTGCATCGTAAATTGCACTCCTCGAGCAGCTGCAAGACGATCCATCTCGGATAGCTTGTCGTATCTCGGGCGACACTCAATTTGTTAACACTCATCGCATAACCCCTTCTGCCATTGAAATCTTACCTCTTCATTAACGCGACTCTCGAACAATAATGATCCACATAATTCGTCCGTTCGCCGGGTCTGTTCTTGATCGCTTGATGCATCTCCTTAAGGACATCTACGGAAAAATCCATCTCCCGCCACTTCTCGTAGCGTATTCCGAACCCAAGCGACTCCCACAATTCCAGATTGCTAAGCTCATGACTGCCGAACGGCTCCAGCAAAATAAGAGGGGTTTCGGATGCAAGCGAGTCGATCAATGTGCCCGCTCCCGGCTTGGCCACGATAGCCATCGCCTCCGAAGCGACGTCAAATAACCAATGATGATCAGCCTTAGCGGCGTATGATTTCGTAGCTTCTCCCGCTATTTCAATGTATGGCGGGAACTCGTGCAGGCCGCTTCCGCTCTTCACCCATGAACACCAATCCGGATCGTTCATCCAATACCGGTGATTGGGATCGGGCTTCGCTTCCTTCCAGTCGTAAGCTACGATATCAAGCCCATAGTTATGGCCGGCAAGCTCCGGAACTTTACTTTGATAAGTGCCCATCCCCCAGCCGCCGCCATGAACAACAAGCCGCCGCTTCCTCGATTCGAAGGGCAGTGGCGTACCAAGAGGAACCGGGATTTCGTATCGAATCGCCATCTTATCGGTGTCATAGAGACAAGCATTGTAATAATGCTCGTCATACCGGGGATGATACTTCTTCAGGCTCTTCCAAGACGGGGCCAAATCTGAATCGACGTAGAGCAGGTCTACATGAATTGGATTCGGCAGCATCTTCTCCCTGTACAAATCCAGAATATAGCCCCAGTGTCCGGATAGTGATATGAACTCGTACCGTTCTTCCGCTTTCCACGCCTCCAGCAATAGCTCTACCTGGGCATAATCAATGCTGCCCCGGATATCCATCGGCATTCGGGCCGAAAAATTGGCAAGCGCGAAATCATTGTGGTAAGCCTTCCTGCTGTCTGCAATATGATCCCTTTTGTCTTGCTCCAAATAGCTTTCGAACACGAGCACTTCCGTCGCGATATCCCTCTTATTGAAACCGCTTGCAGATAATAGGCCGGGAATATAGAACCCCAGACCGAAACCCGAGCATAGAATCGTTACTTTCCGCTTATTCATAAGCTCCCGGACGCCCTTGCGTCTATCGTTCATACAGATGCCGTCTTCTGCAGCTCCGAGATATAATTGCAGAAGGTTGTAACCGACTCCAAAAAATCGAAGTCGAATTGTTCAAAATCGATTTCAATATCGAAACGCTCTTCCACTTTTAATAAGAAAGTAATTAGCTGTAACGAGTCGAGTCCCCCGTCTTCCATGATGCTGGAATGCTCGTTCAAGCGGTTTGCCAGCTGGGCGTCGTCCTTGATTTCGCTTATCATCACTATGATCTGTTCTTGCATAGGTACCTCCCGTTTAATGGATATATTGACCTTGGTAATAATGGATCGTTCTAGCGAGTGCATCCTGCAAACCGATCGCCGGTTCCCAGTCCATAATCGTCCTTGATACGGTAATATCCGGCTTCCTTCTCCTAGGATCGTCTTCCGGCAGCGGGAGAAACTCGATCTGCGCGTTGGAATTCATGAGCTCCTTCAATACTTGGGCGACTTCAAGGATGGTGACTTCCTGCGGATTCCCCAAATTGACTGGCTGTTCATACGTGGTGCCCAGCAGTCTTATAATCCCTTCCAGCAAATCGTCGATATACTGAAAGCTTCTCGTCTGTCTGCCGTCGCCATAAATCGTAAGGTTGCGCTTGGACATGATTTGATTAATGAAATTGGTAATGACACGTCCGTCATATAAATCCATCTTCGGGCCGAATGTATTGAAGATTCGAATGACCCTTACCGGTATGCCGTATTTCCTGTTCATCCAGTAGGTGATCGCCTCTGCATACCGCTTCGCTTCGTTGTAGCAGCTTCTTGATCCAATTGAATTCACGTTGCCATAATAGCTCTCCGGCTGAGGGTGAACGGTTGGGTTACCGTAGATCTCGCTTGTTGAAGCCAAGAAGAACGCAGCCTGCTTTTCTTTGGCCAGTTGCAGCAGATGCATCGTTCCTTCGCTGTTGACCCTCATCGTTTCGATCGGATAGGACAAATATTTGGGCGGGCTGGCTGGACTTGCGAAATGCATCACCCAATCGACAGGACCTTCAACTGCGAGCGGATAAATGACGTCATGCTCGATAAACCTGAAATTTGGCGACCGCAAGAGATTGTCCATGTTGACAGGGGACCCGGTCAGAAAATTATCGACCCCGATAACGGTATGTCCTTCCCGCAGCAGCCTCTCGGCAAGGTTGGAACCGATGAAGCCTGCGACTCCTGTTAATACAATGAAAATAAAGATCCCCCCATTGCCTAAGGTTGGTGAACGGTGCTTGAGGTGAGTGGATACGTGGTGGTTGTGCTTATTCCATACGCTGTACCGAAACGATTATAATCCCGGCATCACTCCCTCCATAGATATACCTGGCTGACATCCACTGCGCCCTCGATGTTACTGAATGCCTACCTGATTCAGCCATCGTTCAAGGAATATGGATTCTTCATTTTCTATATTCGTAATCAGCGTTTGTAAGCTTTTGGAAATCCTCGTATCCCTTGTCAAATTATATTTCATTGCTACATTCACAAGGATCTTTGCCTTAAGCTCAATGGCTGTGAATTCATCTATATGCTCTTGATTTAATTGATTTAGATGCCGATGATCGTACAAATACTTGAATCTTAGCGTCATTATCTTCTTATGATCATAAAGTAAATGAAAGGGTCTTATATCAAGCATAGCCTTATGTTCCGCTGTCTCTCTCACATAATTAACTAGAGTGGTGTATATTTGCATGCCGAAGTCAAGATGATCCCTGTCGCCCCCATAGTTGAACATCTCCCAATACTCGGGCGTTTTCATAGTGAAATAATTTCTTATAGAATTTATTAGGGTATCTGCACTGAATTTATCCTGATTTTGTTCGTTGAATTTATACAGATACACCATTTCTCTCAGATAATCATGATTGGTTGTTAGATGATTGGTGTTGAACGCAAGATTGAAATCGGCAAATGAGATCTCAGCCTGACTGTACACGCCGTTCTTAAAGAAATCGGAAACATACAATATCTCTCGATCTAAATCATAGCCGTACACCAATATGTCATGATGCAATTGGAGTCTATGATATCGGTCGCTTAAGGGCACATAGAAATAATTGATCATGGTGTGGATATAGTTATTGGCATTAATATTTTCTATAATAAAATGAATAACAGAGTCCCATTTAGTCGTTACAGTATCTCTATGTATCTTCTGAGTCGAAATCCATTTGCAACCATCCGAAGGCCGCAGCTCATACGCCAGAGGGAAATAGAAATCTCCCCAATGATGTTTATAATCTTTGTTAATAAATAATTGAATATAATTGCTGAATATCCATGGGTGCGCGCACTCGTAGTGGGTAAGTATGGACAAGAGATGGGCATGCTGCGTATAGGTTGTAATCATCGGATAACTGACCGGCAATATTTCGCTGCGCAATGTTTGAGTTGTATTCTTCAACATTTCGTTCACCCCTACTCATTTAGCAATAAGCACTTCGTACTTGCCCTGTCCAGTTTTCCTGTTTTTGTTTTTGGAATTTCATCTACAATCCTCCATTGTCTAGGTACCTTATACGAAGACAAATGCAAGTTGCAATGTTGTGTCAGCGCATCTAGATCAACCAGACATTCTTCACAAACTTTCAGAAATGCGATGGGTACTTCGCCTAATAGATCATCGTGCACACCAACAATCATGACTTCCTCCACTTCTTTCAAACCATATAAAAACTCTTCGATTTCTTCCGGATAAATATTGATACCGCCGGATATAATGATATTTTTCTTTCTGCCTGTAATGATGAGACACCCTGATTCATTCCAATATCCCAAGTCTCCTGTCTTTAACCAACCCTCAACAATGATAACGTTGGTTAACTCCGGGTTCCTGTAATAACCGAGCATCACATTCGGGCCCTTGACCCAAATTTCTCCTGAAGCAGCAGGTCCTATAACCTCATTCTCTTCTTCGTCAACAAGCCGGACAGACACGCCACTGACGGGTGTTCCACAGGACAGGCTTCGGTCTCCCCGTTCCATCATACTCACCCGCGGAGAAGCTTCTGTTAGTCCGTAGGTTTGAATAATGTCCGCTTGGGGAAATACAGTCTGAAGCTGGTCTACTAATTTCGCGGGAATCGGCGCACCGCTTATAACAATAAATTCAATGGAATCAAAGGCACTCCAGTTGGTTGTCTGATGATAATCGGAAATAAAGTGCATCAATTGCGTAGGAACCGCTGAGAATGCCGTGACCGCCTTATCCTGAAACAGTCTAAACGCTGTGCGCGGCAGCAAGGGCAAGCTGATAAGCCTAATTCGGGTTCCAAATAGCATACAAGAAATCAATTGCGTGACAATTGTAGAACTGAAATGAACGGGCATCGTTACAAGAAACGAATCTTGATCCGTATAACCCACCTCTCTTCCATGTGCCAACGCATTCGTTAATACATTCTCATGGGATAACATAACGATTTTAGATGGTCCGGTTGTGCCCGATGTAGGAAGGAGAATAGCACATGAATTGGGATCGGACGGATTCGTGAGCGAGATCGATTCAAACGAAGGCACTGGTTCTTGCGAGAAATCCTGAGCGGTAACCCAATGAATATGGCAATTTAAACGCGCAGGCTGTGCATATTTGCTGATAACCAGCTTGGCGTCACTGGCTTGTAAAATATTTTCAATCTCAGTTAGGGATGCCGAGTAAGGAACCGGTATTAGTACATGACCGCTGAACTGAATGCCAAGCGAAGCAGTAATGAACAAGGGCTCATTATTTGTGTATACCGCTATATGGCTACCGGCCTCAAGCTCAAAGTTCTTTTGGATATATAGAGCAATCAAGTATGCTTCTGTCATCACTTCCGCATAAGTCCACTGCTGCTTTAGATCTTGAAGGATAATATGATTTTTGCGATCACAAGCCTCCATGAATAAACGCTGAATGATAGTCATCATATCGTTTTCCCGGCCAAATAATTAAGGATTAATCCAGCCGTGGAGAACTTTTCAAATAATAGATCCTCATCAGGGATCGAGATATTAAACTTCGATTCCATTGAAACAATAAGCTTGATGAAGCCTGCCGAATCGATCCCCAGGTCCAGCAAACGGGTATCGGGGTCTTCCGGATACTCGATGTCCAGCTCAGCAAAAACTTCATCTCTCAAGATAGATTCTATTGATTTAGACATCCTGTTTCCTCCGTTAGATAATCTTTAGAAAGGCTGATTAGAGAGGATAGCATACATGGTGATATTCAGTAATGAACAGGTGAAAGTGAGTGTGAAGGAGAATAATCTCAAAACGATGGACAATGTGCATTCGCACTAAAAGAGTTGTTTGCAGAGATGCTGCAATTAATGCTGGAGGCGGAATATGACTCGGTGCAGGAATGAAAAGCAGAAAAAAGCATTTTCCCAAGCGATAAAGCCCTGCTGAAAATGCTCTACTTCAATACGGTGCATGACACCCGTAAATGGATATGTTTAGTATAAATTGCAAATATACCAATTGTCAACAATTTTAAATATGTCCGTTACTGCCCTCTAGAGATCCAATTGACGGGAGGTCGTCCTTTAGCAGAATAAAGAGGTATATCATTTGATATACCCCTTTGTCCATTCTATTTGAACTGGAACCAGGTTAAATTTGCAACTGTGGTTGAATCTGACTTCACAAAAGTAACATATACCGTATGGGTTCCTACAGCTGTCCCGGCAGTAAGCGGGATATTCTTGAGGGACCATGTCTGCCATCCGCCTGTACTTTCGGCCGTCCAAGAACCCAGCATAGGGCCTGTAGGGCTATCCAAGTGGAATTCGATCTTTCCGCCGGAATTAGCGGATGCAACCTTCATATCAATACTTGTTTTAGCTGTACTGCCAAAGTCTACATTTTTAAATGCGATATAGTCGCCATTACTGCCTCCACCCACATCCAGCCCGCCATCAGTGCTTTTCTCATAGGAAAGAACACCTGAACTAAGGTTGTAGCCTTCCGCTTCGAATTTCAATGTGTTGAATTTTGGATCTGCAGCATAGCTGTTCGTATCTGTTATTTTCAAATCTGCCAAATTATTTACCGCAACTCCACCGACGCGAACATTGTTTAAGGTAACTCCGGAGACCGTAGAGGTGTCACTCCAACCCTTCATTATTGATACTTCACCTAAAGCGCGTAAATTGATATTATTATAGACCACATTTTTGATCGGACCGGTTTTTGCAGAAAGATCAAACCATCTGGAGTGAACACCGGATCTTGGCCAGAAGCCTTCTACATCTATATTGTCAAATACGATGTTTTGTGCTGCTGGAGTCCCATACAGATGACCTACCGCTAAAGCGCGCCAGCATCTGTATACATAAGAGTTTTTAACCACGATGCCATCCTGAAGCTGTTTCACTCCATCTCCAACCTTGAATGCTCCGCATCTGCTCCAAGCCAAAGCATCATCGACAACTACATTTGACTGCTCTTCAGGACTTCCAGGCCAGTTTGCAGCTATATCGGTAGTGGCTACATCCCAGGTCTTAAAGGAGTAGGTGTCATCCTCCGATACTGCAACAGTGTGCTTGATGAGTACATTCTGGCTCTCTTGGATGTCTATTGCATCATTCTCATAATCAAGTTCATTGTTGTTGAAGTGCTTGGTATTCTGGAAGGTTACGTTATTGGATCTTGTAACGATAGTAGCCCAGCCGCCGCTGTCTCTTATGGTTATGCCGTCAACCGTGAAGTTGCTGCATTGCAAGGGGACAAGAATATTGTTTAGATAATTGTTTGTATTTCTCATATAATGGCCATTACCGTCAATCGTTCCCCTGCCGTATATCTTAATATTGTTGGCATTGGTTTCGGTATAAATAAACCATGTCCCATCCTTATTCAGGGAATTCTTATGAAAATGGGTGGTGTAATCGCTTGGATTTCCTGAACCCCTTATCACAGAGCCACCCTCCAGATAAACCGAAACATTGCTTTTTAGAACAATGTTACCGCTCTTGTACACGCCGGCTGGAACGTATACGATACCGCCGCCTGCTGCGTTAGCCGCATTGATGGCATTCTGTATGGCAGGTGTAGCCAAAGTGGCACCGGTACTGTCAGCACCGTACCCGGTTTTAACATTGTATATCCCTGTACCGGATGACGCCGGAACATTGGTTTCAAGAGCATCTGCCGCGATAACCAGATCCTTCAGGTTATTAATTTTAACGATAAGATAGGTTGGTGATGAAAGTGTAAAGGTAAGTGTATTTCCGCTCTTTGTAGCCGTGATTCCCAAAGCTTTGGGAGAAATATTATAGGTATTGATGGGCTCGCTTGCTGTTATTGTGATTGTAGTCGTGCCTGAAAAAGAGAAATTACAATAATTATAGTTTACAAATACCGCCGAAGTGTCGATTACCGGTATATTCGTAGAGTCTGCTGTTACCGTGTATTGACTGGTCGTGGTATAGACCGACGGTAATGGATAGCTTACAATTGTACCCGCCGCGCTTGCTGTCAAAGGAAAGACAGGTAACAGATTGGCCATACAAAAAATTAATAATGCACTTAATAACTTTAACTTCCTTAACATAAATAAACACCTCTTTCATCTTTTTTAGAAAATACTATATATCCCTTCTGTATTCGCTTACAACCTGATTATAGTTTGATAGGCGTATCCGGATAAGGCGGGTAATCCCACATTAAGGGCAGATTTCTGCAGCAGCTTTATACAGAAAAGAGAGGCTGCTGAACAAAATCATCACAGAATAGCAAGCAAAAGCGCAAAAATAAAGACGCTGCGGGGAGTAATTCCCGAGCGCCTTCTTGCTTTCTTTTATGTCGAATTATCACCTACTTCAGCTCCAGCACCGCCACACTTTCCACATGCACCGTATGCGGGAACATATCCACCGGCGTAACCTCCACCGTCCGGTAGCCCCCGTCCTCCAGCACCCGCAGGTCGCGGGCCAGGGTGGATGGGTTGCATGACACATACACGACACGCTCCGGCTGCATCAGCAGGATGGTCTCCAGCAGGCGCGGGTCGCAGCCCTTGCGCGGGGGATCGACGACGATGACGTCCGGGGTGATGCCCTGCTCTTTCCAGGCCGGGATGACATCCTCCGAAGCGCCGACTTCGAACTTCACGTTGTTCATTCCGTTCAGCTTCGCGTTGGCGCGGGCGTCCTCGATGGCTTCAGGCACGATTTCTACACCATACACCTGATCCGCATGTTGGGCCAGGAATAGGGAGATGGTACCGATGCCGCAATACGCATCAATCACAGTCTCTTTGCCGGTTAGCGCAGCATACTCCAGCGTTCTGCCGTAGAGCAGCTCGGTCTGCACCGGGTTCACCTGGTAGAAGGACCGTGCCGAGATCGCGAACTGTACCTCGCCAATGTAGTCGTAAATGACCTCGCTGCCCCACAATACGCGGGTATCGTTGCCGAAGATAACATTGGTGCGCTGGGTGTTGATGTTCTGGCAGATGCTGACCACTGCCGGAAGCTGCCCGCGGATACTGCCGAGCCAGGCGTCCAGGTGCGGGATATCCCGGCCGTTCGTGACCAGCACCAGCATCATCTGGCCGGTGCGGAACGCCTTCTTCACCACTACATGACGGAGCAGGCCGCGGCCGGTCTCTTCGTCATAGGCAGTGATGCCCAGCTCACGGCCGAGGCTCTTGACGGTGGCAACGACCTTGTCGTTGTCCTCATGCTGAATTAGACAAGTCTCCATGTCGATGATCCGGTGACTGCCCCGTGCATAGAAGCCGCCGACCAGACCGCCTTCGGTCACCCCGATAGGCACCTGGGCCTTATTGCGGTAGCGCCAGGGCTCGTCCATGCCGAGGGTGGGCAGCACGCGGATGCCTTCAGCCAGGTAACTTGCATCGCCCGCACTACCACCTTCAACCGCCGCAAGCTCTGCCCCTGCATTTGCAACATCCGTATCAACGCTACCGCCCACTACTCCTCTAATTGGCACACCCGCCACCTCCAGCTTTCCGATCCGCTGCAGGTTGTCCACCACCAGCTGGCGCTTCCACGCGAGCTGCGCGGTATAGTCCATATGCTGCAGCTGGCAGCCGCCACACTGATCATAGATCGGGCAGGGCGGCGCGATGCGGTCGCTGCTGGCCTGCACCAGCTCCAGCAGCTTGGCGTAGCCATACTGCTTCTTGGTCTTGAGTACTCTGGCCCGGACTCTCTCCCCGGGAAGAGCGCCCTGCACAAATAGGGTAAAGCCCTCTACGCGGCCTACCCCTTCACCTTCATGGGTCATGCCGATGATATCGAGCAGGACCTCATCATTCTTATTTACCGGCAGTCCGGCGACAGGGGCCGCCCCTTGCTCCCGGCGGCTTGCGCTGCGCCTGCTGCGTTGTTTATTCATGTGTATAGGTTCACTTCTTTCATGTTCTTCACGATTAATTCTGCGCAAAAATCCGCAGATGCTGCGGCAGGATGCTGAAGTTGCCCGGCAAGGTGCCGCCCAGCTCGCCGTCCAGGTTCAGCTGTACGTAGCCGGGAGAGGTTACCTCCATGGCATCGGTGCGGAAATGGATAACCTTCTTGTCATTCAGGTGATCTCCGCGAATGGTTAGACGCACCAGCCGGATGAACTCGGCCAGGTTGCATTTCTTAACGGCAATAACATCGAGCAAGCCGTCATCGATACGCGCACCCGGAGCCAGCTTCTCGAAGCCGCCGACCGAATTCGTATTGGCGATCAGGAAGAGCATGAACTCGTCATGGATCATCTCCTGGCCGTTCGCGCGGATGTACAGCTCTTGCGGAGCAAGGCTGGCCATCTTCTCGATCCCCTTCAGGTAATAGGCAAGCTGACCCATCATGGTCTTCAGCTTGCTGGGGACCTCATAGGTCAGCTCCGTCAGTTGTCCGCCGCCTGCTATATTAATGAAGTAACGGTCATTGGCTTTGCCGAGATCGATCAGGCGCGCTTCCTGACGCAGAATCAGGTCGCAGGCTTCCTCCCAATTCTTCGGAATGCCCATGGCCCGCGCGAAATCATTCGTCGTTCCCAGCGGCAATATGCCGAGCGGGGGAAGGTTCGGCTTCTCTGCCATCCCGTTAATCACTTCATTAAGCGTACCGTCGCCTCCGGCAGCTATGATCAGATCATAAGTGCCGCGTTCCACAGCTTGGGCTGCAGCCGCAGTAGCATCGCCCTCTCCCGTTGTTGCATGGCAGGTAGCTTCGATACCGCCCATATCCAGCCGGTCTAGAATATCGGCGAGTCGTCTTTTCATTTCTTCCCGACCAGAAGTGGGATTATAAATCAATCTCGCAGTTTTCATTACCGGAACGCCACCTGTTTATATAATGGATAACTTTACTGATTATACCCAATTCTGTACCCCACAAGCAATGTCAGGGGCCAGCTACATTACCCGCTTACGAATTAACGCTGACCCTCAAGACGCTGGAGCGCTGCTTCCACCTGCCGCTGAATCCAGCGCGGCAGCAGCGGATGCGGCAGCAGCGTCTGGCCGGAGTAGGCATAATCGAGCCCCTCCAGCCGCTGCGGAATAACCACTTTGGTGAAGTACCCCTCACTCAAAAAAAGCGGAGCCACCAGTACATCATAGCCCTGCTCCTGCCAATGCTCCACCCGGCTTCTTACACTGTCCGGGTTCAACAGCCCGTAATCAGCTGCAGCCAGCCCGCTTATCTCCCGTACCCGCGCGGCAAGTGAAGAGATGCCCTGCTCCCAGCGCTGCCGGAAGCCGTCATGCCTGCTGCCGTGTCCGACCAGCAGCACCATCTCCCGCCCGGGATGCTGCGACAGTTCCCGGAGCTTATCCCACAGCATCTGTGCAATATCGGGATCGTCATCGACCGGATATCCGTAATGAACCTTCGCGGCAACCCTGAACGGCGCAAGGTCGGTCTCCCGCTCAGGAACCGGCTTAGCGCCCAGCGCATACTCTATCTCATCGACATGCGTACTGCCGGAAGACACAAACAAGGGGATCACAATAATATCTGTGACCCCTGCATGTTCCAGCTTATCAATTCCATCTTGTATCAATCGTCCTTCTACCAGCTCAAGGAAAGCCACTGCCACCGGCAGCTCCTCCCGGAGCGTGAGATGGCTCACTGCCTCATCTACCATCGACACCCAGGCCTGATCACGGGAGCCGTGACTGATTAACAATACACCCGGAACCATAAATTATCGGCCCAAACGTTCCAGCGTAAGCTTATAACCGTCATTGCCGTAGTTCAGGCAGCGCTTCACACGGGAAATTGTGGCCGTACTGGCCCCCGTCTCGGCTTCGATCTGATTATATGTAGACCCCTTGCCCAGCATCCGCGCAACCTCAAGGCGCTGTGAGAGCGATTGAATTTCGTTCACTGTGCACAGATCATCAAAGAATACATAACATTCTTCCATATTTTTCAATGTTAAAATAGCCTCAAATAATTGATCGATACTTTTATCGTTTAGCTTCTTTAGCTGCATCGCCCTATCATCCCCTAAACATTAACTTAATGTGACTATCTTGCCTCTACTATATTGTACTGGAGCACATTTTTCAAGCATTAACGGTTTCACGCTGTAAAGAGTGAAATCGATGGACAAACGTCCACCCCAGGCGCACACCATAACCAGGGTTAACCCGTCTCTACTTCCGGCTCCCAGGTTAGACCGCCTTACTCATAGTACTACAAAACCGTGCGAAATCAAGCATGGACACGGTTTCTTCACTTCCGCCTGCCGCTCTATAGGCATCCGCCCTTTTCCGCTAGTATCCCGGTTACCCGGGCATTCGTCTATACCGTCTGTTCGCCCATGACATACAGTATAGCAAACCACTAACGAAGGAATGTGATCCTATGCCTCAGCATTACTATAATCATTCCCGCCAGCAAGGCCGTTCACTGGCTGAACCTTACAATCCGTCACCTTACCCGGGACTATCTGCTTATACACCTGCCCCGCTTCCCGGAGAACCTGAACTGCTGCCTGCTTACGGCGCTGAAGTCACCGATACGGCACTCGCGCTCCCTGCTGCAGAAGCCTCTACCGCGAAGGCCGGAGGCCTGCTTGGCGGACTCGGCAATCTTGGAAGTCTGGCGAATATGGAACAGATCAAGGGCATCGTTGACCGGATGGGCGGAATTGACGGAATCGTCAATACCATGGGCAAGGTGCAGAAGGTGATGCAGGGCTTCTCACAGATGGCTCCGATGGTGAAGCTTATGATGGGCGGGTTCGGCAAAGGCAAGGGAAGCGGAGCGGGAGAGCTCGCCGCCGAAGAGGATGCAGCCCTCTATAGCCCCAAACGGCGCAAAAAAAGACGCCCCGCCGCGAAGCGCCGCAATACCACCTCCAAGAAGCGTAAATCCGGTGGGCCTTCCTCCGTTAAGCGCCGCCGTTCCTAAGCGGCGGCGTTTAACGCGCTTTTCTTCTACTTAAACCAGCCGCTCCGCCGGAACCAGCCGAACATCCCGATCCCCAGCACCAACATAAGCAGCAGCACTGCGAAATAGCTGTATTTCCATTCCAGCTCCGGCATCACCCTGAAGTTCATTCCATAGATTCCGGCGATCAGCGTCAGCGGCATGAATACCGTGGTAATCACCGTGAGTGTCTTCATAATGGAGTTCATCCGGTTGGAGTTGAGCGAGATATAGCTGTCACGCAGGTCGGCGGTCATTTCCCGGTCAACTTCAATCATGTCGGTCAGCTTCAGCAGATGATCGTAGATATCGCCGAAGTATACCCGCTCCTCGCCGTTACTCTGCACATGCTGCGAATTGACGATCCGGTACATCAGATCACGCATCGGCACAATCGTCCGCCGCAGCTTCAGCAGCCTTCCGCGCACATTGAAGACCTGGCTCATCAGTTCTTCCACCGATTCGTTGCCGCCCTGGCTCTCCAGATCTGCGAGTTCATCCTCCAGCGTATACAGGGACGGGAAATACCTGTCGACCAGCTTGTCCATCACTGTGTAAGCAGCAGCCATCGGCCCGCCCGACCAGCCCTTGCGGCTATGAATCTCAGCTTTGACCATCTGCCATGCTTCCTCCATCTCCGGCTTGTCCTGATGATGGTAGGAGACGAGAAATTTCGGGCTGAGGAACAGGTCGATCTCTTCGGCCTCCAATGTCCGCTCATTCAGCGAATGCAGCACGAAGAACTGCACATCCTCGTAATAATCCAGCTTCGGCCGCTGCAAAACATGCATACAGTCTTCAATCGCCAGCGGGTGAAAATGAAAATACGTGTCCAGCCTCAAGGTTTCTTCCTCCGTCGGCATAGCGAAATCCGCCCAGATCCAGGCATAATCATCCAGGACAATATCCTGAAGCAGCAGATCGGTCAGTATCTCGCCCGCATGCGTAACGGCAAGTGTTCGTATCATAATATAAGTCCTCCGCCCTATGTAGGCAATCCGCAGCAGAGCCGCGCTGTTCTAGTTGCTTCCTCCTATTGTACAGCATGTCTGCGCAAAAAAATAACCGCCAGCCCGCTGACCAGCGCTCCGGAGGTTTCTTGGTCTTGTCTTTATAGTTGACGGCGCCATTTACGGCGAACGGCCCGGTCCAATTTTCCAATATATATAGCTTATCGGCCCAAGCCCTCCAGCACCTCCAGATGCAGCACCTGCAGGAATTTCTTAATATTCACCTTCACCTTGCCGCTATCTCTGCCCTGTTCAATCTCCTTCATCTTCAAGCGTACCTCTTCGAAGTCGAAATACAGCGGCGCATAATGCTCGAACTTCGGATTCCCGTAATCCGTCAGACCAATGGACGCGAGACTTGTCAGACCTGCCGCCAGTGCGCGGCGCAGACGCTGTTCGATGGCCTTGACCTCTTTGGCTGCTTCCGCAGGCACCGGTCTGTACTTGGCAGCGGTCCGCTCGTACAGCTCTTTGAGGGATGGAAGACTTCCGCTGTTCCCTTCGGCTACCGCCAGCTCCATGATCGTGATAATATCACGGCTGCCATTCTCCGAGATCATGCCCATATTCATCAGAATTGGCTGGACAATCTCCTTGACGGTACGCTTGCCAGGCGGCAGCTGCGTCAGTCCGAACTGCAGACCCTCCAGCTTACCCAGCGTCAGCTTGATCTCATCCAGATAACGGCCCATGGCGTAACGTTCATTCACTTTATATAGTACAGATTCCACTTCAATCTTGTTGATCGGCTTGCGGATGAAGAATTCAATTCCGCTCTTGTAGGCGCGGCTCACCATGTCCCCGTTCTCAATCTGCGAGATCATTACGAATTTGGAGCGGCAGCCCTGTGCCTGAAGAGAGAGGATGGTCTCAATCCCGTCCTGGTCCGGCATCAGCAGATCCATCAGCACAATGTCCGGGGTCTCGCTCAGGATCAGGGCTATCCCCTCCTGTCCGCTCTCAGCAGTACCCGTCACCTCACCAAGCCCGCTGTCCTCAATAATATGCTGCAGCATTCTTCTCGCCGACGCGTCGTCATCTACAATACAGAATGATAGCGGCATCCTCTATTCCTCCTTCCGCAGCTTAATGCTCGGCACTGTAATCTGGAACATGGCCCCACCGATATGCGATACCGGCTGAACCGTAATGCTTCCCTCGAACATATTCACTATATCCCGTACATGAGAGAGCCCGATCCCTGTGGCAGCGATGCCCTCTTCATCGAATTTCGTGGTGAAGCCCGGCTCGAACAGCAGATCGAGGTCACGCTTCCCGATGCCTGTCCCGCTATCGTTCACTGTCAGAATCGTCATGCCGTCCTGCTCATAAGCGTTCAGATGGATACTGCCTGTCCCTTGGATGACTTCCACCGCATTGGCGGTGAGATTGTTAAGCAGGGTCAATAGAGGAATGTAGCTGTCGGTTGTGTAATCGGAGGTGATGTGAATATGGAATTTGATCTCTTTACCTAGCATTTCTGCATATTTGGCATTGCTCTTAACCGCGAACCTCAGAATGTCCGATAACGGCATGTCCCCGTTCACCTCACGCTCCACCAGCTTCACCAGCCCTGCCAGAATCCGCTGCGAATCCTTCTTCACCTCATGAAGCTGCTGGGTGATGTCGAGTACCTGCCGGCTGTAACGCCCCGTGCCTTCCCCGTCCTTCAGCTTGGTGTACAGCTCGAAGCTGTTCAGCGTTACCTGCTCCAGGGTGCCTATGGACTTCTTCAGATAGAACACTTCCCCGTACAGGCCGGAGCCGAATCCGAGCATCTGCTGGGTCCGCTCATGCTGCTCCCGCTCCCGGATACGCAGCTGGCTGACAGAGATACTGCTATATACCCCGGTGGTGAAATACGTACGCAGGACGGCAATCGCCATTAGGTACGTCCACTCGTTCAGCCGGAAGGTAGCCGAATCCAGTACGATCAGCCGGGTCAGCAGCTCCATTTCATTCGACAGGAGATCGATCAGCGCGGCAACCGCGCCTAGCACCAGCGGATGAAACGTATCGATCCGGCTCTTGATGACACGCATCAGTGCGCCGAACACCATGTAATAGATCATTGCCGAGCAGTGGCTGCTGAGGCTCTGCTCTACCGTCAGTCCGCTTCCCTCCACCATATCCATCGCAGTCCGGAACAGCAGCACGACCACCCCGGTAACACAGCCTGTGCGGATATACGGCAGCTGCCTCATTAACAGCAGGAAGAGGAGAAAGGCGCTGCTGCCCATGGCAATCCGGAAGATATCTCCGTCAAACGGGTTGATCTTGAATTCCCCGGCTACCGCAGTAACGGCGGCCACCAGCAGAATCTGTACCGCCTTCATTCTCAGAATCGATTGTCCCATCGCCACTGCTCCTGCCTAGAGAGGTTGACAACTATAGTATCATAGCCGCACTGGCTTGAATATGGCTTAATCCTCATTGCTCTTAGTTTATACCACTCTGTGCTCAAGCCTTCTGGACAGCAGCGACAGCAGGTAATTGACGACAAAATAAATCAGGGCAACCAGCGCCAGCGTAGGGATGGCATAGCTGTAGCTGTGACCGATGACAATGTTGGCATTATGCATCAGCTCCGGCAGGGAAATCACAACGGCGAGTGATGTATCCTTCAGCAGGGAGATGAACTGGCTGACCAGTGGCGGAACCATCCGCCGCAGGCCCTGGGGAAGCACGATATGCCATAAGGTCTGTACACTGCTGAGACCGGAGGAACGCGCCGCCTCAATCTGTCCCTTATCGATCGACATTAAGCCGCCGCGGACAATCTCGGCAATCATCGCCGCTTCGAAGATGGTTAGGGCTGCAATGGCTGCAGTAATCAGTCCGAGCTTGATCCCGACCTCCGGCAAGGCGAAGCGGATGAAGAAGATGATCAGCAGCAGCGGCAGATTACGGATCAGCTCCACCAGGTAGAACATGACCGGAGACAGCACCGGCACCTCCGAGTAGCGGATGACACCAATAAAACAGCCGATGATAAAGCTCAGGAAGATCGATACAAAAGCAACGATCAGCGTCACATACAATCCGTCCAGCAGAAACTTCAGATTATCGGCAGAGTATGCACCTATGAAATCCATAATAGCCCTCCTTTAGCTTCAGATGTCCTTTTATGATGCTTCTTAATATTTGCGCTGCAGTCTGCGCTCCCAGATCCGCACGCCGTAGCTGAGCGGAAGCGTAAGCACCAGATAGAATACCGCTACGAAAATGTAGGTGTCAAAGGTACGGTAAGTCTCAGTAGAGATTCCGTCGGCGAAGTACATCAGATCAAGACCGGCCACCAGAGTCAGTACTGATGAGTTCTTAATCAGGTTAATGAACTGGTTGCCAAGCGGCGGGATCACCAGTTTGATCGCCTGCGGCAGAATGATATGCAGCATCGTCTGTATGTAGCTGAGACCGGAGGAACGTGCCGCCTCCATCTGTCCCTTGGGCACGGCCATAATTCCGGCACGGATCGCTTCGGCGATGAAGGCCGAGGTATATACGGCGAGTCCGATCGTTCCTGCCTTGAAGCCGTCCAGCGTGAAGCCCAGGGCGGAAGGCCCGTAATAGAAAATATACACAACCAGCAGCAGCGGGATGTTGCGGATGAACTCCACATACACCGCGCCGAACCAGCGCAGACCCTTGACTGAAGTCATGCGGAAGACGGCAACGACCGCGCCGATCAGGAAGCTGCCGATCAGGGCCAGTACACTGGACAGCAGCGTACCGTAGAAGCCTTCCATATACAGTCCGAAGTATCTCGTTAATATTGAGAAATCCATCAATGTTCACCTGCCTTTACCTGTAGATGAGTTCGTTCCTGCCCGGCATGACCGCCGTTCCTACAAACAAGTAGAAACGGCGTTGCCGTCCTTGGAAAAGGCGGTACCGTTTCTACGAGAATTTCGTGTGAAACCCGTTTATACGTTCTTACCTTGAGGGAAGCAAGCTCTTGCTTGGAACAGGCTTATTTAGCCGGAGCTTTACCAATCCACTTCGTATAGATGGCATCATATTCCCCGTTTGCCTTAAGTTCAGCCAGTGTATCATTAATCGCCTTAACTACATCGGCGTTGCCTTTCTGGACCGCAATGCCGTAAGGCTCATCGGTGAATGGCTTCCCTACCACCTCGAAGCCGGGGTCCTGGGAGGCCATTCCGTACAGAATCGCATCATCCGTAGTGAGCGCATCACCCTGTCCCGCCTTAAGCGCACTGAAGGCATCCTGGTAGTTATCGAACTCAAGCACGGTTACGCCCGGCACCTTCTCTTTGATATTCTTGATCGAGGTTGCCCCCTTGGAGCCGAGGATCTTCGTATCCTTCGTAACACTTTCCAGACCTGTAATCGTGCTGCCCTTCTTCACCAGCAGAGACTGGCCGGCCTGGAAATAGACATCGGAGAAATCGACTTCCTTCTTGCGGTCTTCCGTAATGGTCATGGTAGCCACCACCATATCGATCTCGCCGTTATTCAGCATCGGAATGCGCGTCTTGGAGGTGACCTCCTTCAGCTCGATGGCATTCTCGTCACCGAGAATTTTCTTAGCGATGGCCTTGGAGATGTCGATGTCGAAGCCTTCCACATTGCCGGAAGCCGGGTCCTTCAGACCGAACAGGCGGGTATCGAACTTCACGCCAACGAGCAGCTTGCCGCGCTCCTTAATCTTGGCAATGGCCGCAGAGTCAGCTGCTGCCCCTCCGGCTGCATTGCCGCCTGCCGCAGGTTCGTTCTTGCCCTTGTTGTTGCCGCACCCGGCAATGACCAGCATAGCCGCAATCATCAGCACACTTAACACCTTGAAGCTCTTGGACATTTTCATTTCGTTTCCTCCCCGGATTCCTATATATTTAGTTTAGTGGCTTAATACACGGCTGAGAAAAGTACGCGTCCGCTCTTCCTTCGGACTGGCGAAGAAGGCTTCCGGCTCCGCCTCTTCCACGATCTGCCCCTGATCCATGAAGATGACCCGGTCCGCCACCTCGCGGGCGAAGCCCATCTCATGGGTCACAACGACCATCGTCATGCCCTCGCGGGCCAGGGCGCGCATGACATCCAGCACCTCTCCGACCATCTCCGGGTCCAGCGCCGAGGTCGGCTCGTCGAACAGCATAATCTTCGGCTTCATCGCCAGCCCCCGGGCAATCGCCACCCGCTGCTGCTGTCCGCCGGATAGCTGGGAAGGATAGGACTCTGCCTTGTCGGCAATGCCGACCTTCTCCAGATAATACATTGCGGTCTTCTCCGC
Organism: Paenibacillus sp. FSL R7-0333; assembly: GCF_038000365.1. Taxonomy (NCBI): domain Bacteria; kingdom Bacillati; phylum Bacillota; class Bacilli; order Caryophanales; family Paenibacillaceae; genus Paenibacillus; species Paenibacillus sp. FSL R7-0333. Next base: position 440,896 of record NZ_JBBOBZ010000001.1, on the reverse strand, counting down.
TTCCGCTTTGCTTAAGCCCAGCACCTTGACCGGGGCCAGCGTGATATTATCTATGACTTTTTTGTGCGGGTACAGGTTGAAGTGCTGGAAGACCATTCCGATCTCTTTGCGCAGGGTATTGATATCTGTCTTGCGTTCGTTTACAGTTATACCGTCCACGGTTAATCCGCCGCTCGTGATCGTCTCCAGACGGTTAATGCAGCGCAGCATCGTGCTCTTGCCGGAGCCGGAAGGACCGACTACAACAACGACTTCCCCTTCCTGAACATGCAGATCAATGCCCTTCAGTACATGGAATTGTCCGTAATGTTTGTCTACCTGATGAAAGTCGATCAATGGCTAGGCCTCCTTTGTCTATTCGGGTGTTTGTCAGCAATGGTAACACTTAAAACAAACCTTACTTCAGAGACTACCAAATCCTACATAATACTACGCAAAATTCATTTCTCATATGTTATTTTCTTTTAATTATGTGATGTATTTCATTTTCTTTTTATGCCTATTAACATTTTTTATCAGTTCCGTGTAGCCTTTTGTGACATTCCTCTCTTGAAAAATCAAATAACCTCCGCTTACGCCGAGGCTTACCGCTGAACGCAAAAAAAGATGTCCTAAAGCCATCCATGGCTTCTGCGACATCTTGTCCAGGCAATCTATTCTATTCCAGCCCTAGAAGAAGAGCTTGAAGATCACTCCCGCCAGCAAGGCGCTGATCGGAATCGTAATGAACCAGGTAACCACGATCCGTCCGGCTACTCCCCATTTGACAGCAGAGAAGCGCTTGGCTGAACCTACACCCAGAATCGATGAGGTGATCGCGTGGGTTGTACTTACCGGCAGATGCAGCAGCGTAGCCGTGAAAATAACAGAGGCCGCCGAAATATCCGCTGCGAAGCCGTTGATCGGCTCGATTTTGAAAATCTTCGTGCCCATCGTCTTAATAATCTTCCAGCCGCCGATCGACGTTCCGAGTGCCATGGATGTAGCCGCTGCAATCTTAACCCAGAGCGGAACCTCCATCGTATCCAGCCGTCCCGAGGTGACGAGGGCAAAGGTAATGATCCCCATCGCCTTCTGCGCGTCATTCGTACCATGGGTGAAGGATTGCAGTGCGGCCGTCACGATCTGCATCGAACGGAAGCCCTTGTTGACCGTGTGCGGACTCTTCTTCGCGAAGATCCACTTCAGAATCGTCATCACAATATACCCGATTACAAAAGCGATCAGCGGGGAGAAAATCAGCCCCTCTACGATCTCAATGAACCCGCTCCATTTGATATGCTCTGTACCTGCCCCGACATAGACCGCCCCGGCTAACGCACCGATAAGCGCATGGGAGGAGGACGAAGGAATACCCAGCCACCAGGTCACAAGATTCCAGATAATTGCCGCAATGAGCGTCGCTGTGACAATGTCTATCCCGTTGTCCAGGAGGGTGGGATCGGTAATACTGCCCCCGATCTTCTTCGCCACTCCGGTGAACATCAAGGCGCCGATAAAGTTCATCGAAGCGGCCAGCATGATGGCTGTACGCGGCTTCAGCGCACGGGTTGAGACAGAGGTAGCAATCGCATTGGCGGTATCATGAAAGCCGTTGATGAAGTCGAACGCCAGCGCAAGAAAGATAACAAAAGCTAGTACATATATAGATGTATCCATATTTGAGGCCCCTTATGAGTTACGCATGATGATCGATTCCAGCATGTTGGCTACGTCTTCACATTTATCCGTGGTGGTCTCGAGCCGCTCATACAATTCTTTGCGCTTAATCAGCTCAATCGGGTCCTTCACAGTCTCGAACAGGGCCTTGGTGCAGATACGCAGGACTTCGTCGCCCTGGTTCTCCAGATCATTCAGACGGATGGTGTATTCGCGGATCGCCAGCAGCTTCTTCTGGGAGAGCAAATGAACCGCCTTCTGGATCTCGTATGCACTCTGGCGGAGAATCTCTGCGAACTGGACAATATACTCATCCGCATCCAGCAGGTTATACATATAGAAACGCGAGGCAGAAGCCTCCAGCCCATCAATGACATCGTCCATGCTTGTAATCAGATCCATGATGTCGTCCCGCTCCAGCGGCGTAATGAACGTCTTGTTCAATTCCTTGATGACAGTGTGTGTGTAGGTATCGCACTGGGATTCGTATTTCTTCATCTCCCCGGCGAAGTTCTCCACATTGCCCTGGAGAGTCGAGATATTCTGAGCGAAATAATCCGCCGCCTGAACAATGGTGTCAGCCATGTTTTCCAGCGTCTCAAAGAATATATCCTTTTTTCTGAGCCTCATTAGCTTTATACCCCTTTACATGAAATTGCCGTAAAAAAATGCAGCCATCCAAATGTAAATGCATGAAAATGAATGACAACCCTTGTTATCTTATCATATCGACAGAAGGGATAGAAGACAAAAAACCGAACTTTTTCACACTATAATAACAATTCCCTGCAACTTACGAAAATAATCATCCGAACATTCAATCTCCAGCCGGAATTAGGGGGATGCAGGCGCCTGCGCGTATTCGAGATGACTGCTGAACGAAGGACTGTTCGGAACGATCAGAATATGGGTAATCCCCGGGAACATCAGCGCCTCCTTGCCGTCCTTCTTCACGAACCGGATGACGTCTCCGGGGCTGCGCGACCACTTGCCGTTCATCGCTACACCGCGCTGTAACAGCACTGCTTCTCCCCCCAGCTCCGTATCCACCTGCAGCCGGCCGACATCGTCCAGCACCTTATGGTCCGAACCCATCACGATGATGTTTGCCGCTTCCACCGGACGGTTATTATTCAGATCGAGATGCGGCTTGCCGTTCACCCAGCGGGCGTATGTGCGCTGCTCTGCGTTATAATGGTACCCGACATTGTAGCTCTTCAGCAGGAAGTTCACACCCAGCGCAAGCGCTGGGGTGCCCTCCACAGGAATGTACTCCGGATCATGGAAAAGAAAACCCGGTACCTTCACGCTCTCCGCATAGCCCAGCTTCACTGCCCCCTCCCGCAGCTTGGCGGCATTGCTGTACAGGTTATGCGGGGCCTTGCGTTCCTTGTCCCGCCAGAAGTAGGCCCCCGCGCGGCCGATTTCGTCCATATCCGCCTTCTTCTGCCGTTGCAGAATGGCATAGGCATCCGGACTGCCTCCGGCATGCACCGTTATGCCGCCATAGCTCTCGCCGATATCCAGCAGGTAAGGGCGGATACTGCGGATCGGCCCAATCTTCACCACCCCGGCATGACTCTGAAAGATACCGATCAGCCGGGTAATTCCGCCTTCGGCCAGCACCTCGTACAGAATATCCGCCTCGCTGATCCCGGACTGCGGGCGGGCCGCCGGGGCATTATTGATCATGACCGCGAGCGGCCGGGGCAGGCTCTCCTCCTCAACCGGCAGGCCTGTTAAGCCGGAGACTGCTCCGGCGGCAGGCTCAGGAGAGGGGGACTGTACCACCTCTGTCGGCTGTGGCTCCAGGGTAGGCGCTGCTGTTGGTGCAGACGTGGGTACGGGCACAGGGCTGGCCTGCTCGTTACTGCAGGCAGAGAGCAGCACGGCGGCAAGGACCAGAGCAGATACAGGACGGGATACATAACGGTTCACCGATATAGACACGTTGTTCCTCCTAATCGTAAGTTACAGCTTGCTTCTCTCGATTCTCTTCTATGAAACTCGCTTCCTTTATTTAATCATAGCTGGCAGAGTTTGTCTTGAGTCAAGTGGAAACGGCAGCACAAAAAGAGTACAGCCCTTATAGCAGCTGTACCCTCTATTCATTCCTATATTAATCAAACATCCAGCAGTTCAGGCTGAGCGTACCGTATTGGTAGGCCTGAATCATTAACTGTGCCGCTCTGCCTTCATCGGCTGCACCCATTACGTAGAAGAGCGGGATGAAATGTTCCTTGCCGTAGGTTGGTACGGCCTCCCTCACATGCGGAGCTTGCTTCTCATACGCATACAGAGAGGGAAGATCCCAGGCCGCAAGCCGCTCTGCAATCCACCCGTCGAAGTCAAGCGCCCATTGCTCCGGCTGATCCTTCTGCTTCAGCAGCCTGAGGTTATGCACCAGACCGCCGCTGCCGATCAGGAGGACACCTTCCTCACGCAGCGGAGCAAGCATCCGTCCGATGTTGTACTGCTCCTCAGGCGAGCGGAGCGAATCCACGGATAAGGCCACGACCGGAATATCCGCCTGCGGGAACATGGTCCTCAGGATGACCCAGGCACCATGATCCAGCCCACGGCCCAGCACGGGCTGATGGGGCAGATTACTATCCTTGAACAGTTCCGAAATACGGCGGCTGAGTGCGGGATCACCTGGAGCAGGATAACTCAGCTGATACATCTCTTCCGGGAACCCGTAGAAATCATGCTGCGTTTCATGCTGTGCGTCCACTGTGATCAGCTGCTCGGGACTGTCCCAATGAGCTGAGAAGATCACAATGCCGCGGGGCTTCCCCAGATCCGAACCCAGCCGCTGCAAGAAACGCGTATAGTCGTTATCCTCAAGTACCAGCAGCGGGGAGCCATGCGCAATGAAAAAGGCTGGTAATTTCATAGGGTAAGAGCCTCCATTTCCGGTATGGTCTTCCCCTTTATTTTACAGCTAATTCCTAGCCATTGCGAGTGCCGTTACCGCTCCTATATCATCCAGTTCTGCCATTCCTCCTGCAGATGCTCCTGCTGGTTCATCCAATCCCGGGTACGCTTCAGCACCTGCTCCTGCGCCGGACCCGAAGAGAAGGTATGATCGCCCTGGAAAATAATCTCCTTGTCGCACCGTCCTTCCGGCCGGGTCCAGAACAGCTTCTGGTAGAGAAACGCATAATCTACAGGAATCACATCATCGGAGGTTCCGTGGATGACCAGCACATCGCCGCTGAACTTCCCGGCTTCCTGGAACGGCTGGAAGGCAGCCAGGGAATTGAAGTATACCGGCGTGAACGAATAGCCGGCGTAATCTGCTGAACCGCTCTTCACCGACCGGTCGAAGGCATCTCTGCCAACAATCTTGACGATATCATTGAAGGGATAACCGACAGCTGACCACAGTACAAGGTTCTTCACCCGCCGGTCACGGACACCGGTCAGCAGCGCCACCGCACCTCCCAGACTGTGTCCGATCAGCGTTACACGCTGCGGGTCCACATCGGCCGAGCTGATGCCGTAATCCAGCACCGCCCGGGTCTGCCCGATCATCGATTCCATATCTTCGCTGCCGTAATCACCGCTGCTCTCCCCGCAGCCCGCATAATCGAAGCGGATTACCATATAGCCATCCTGTGCCAGCTCACGGGCTGCCTTGACGAAGATCCGGTCGACACCGATCCGGCTGCCCACGAAGCCATGGCAGATCACTGCAAGCGGCACCCGGTTCTTGCACCGTCCTGTCCCTGCCCGGTCTGCGGCCGGATAATGTATGCTCGCTGTCAGTTCCTCTCCGTTATGCCGGATGATGATATTCCGTTCCATTGCGGCGTCCTCCCCTGAATGGCTGATTTATTTTAAATTATAATAATTCCGATTAACTTAGTATGATTAATATCTCTATTATAATATCTGTGCTAATTTGTTGTCAATACGCATGAAGCCCGCCGCTTACGTCAGCCCTACCGGAGAAAAGGCCCCTTCCACTCCCGCAGGAGCAAAAGAGGCCCATACCCGCTTAGGCATCACTCAGTCATAGCTGTCGTGAAACATGTCGTGTGTCTCCTGCCGGCCTTCCCAATCCCCGAGCCCGTTCTCCTGGCCCTGCCCCGCAGCATCCCATAGGCTGAAGCCGTCAGAATTGCCCCAGTCCCCCACATCATTAGTCGGTACAGGCGTGGTGCCGTCGTTCACAGCCTTGCCGGGTTCCTGCTTGTTTTCCTGTTCCATAACGCTCCCTGCCTTCCCTCTAGCTATAGTTGGTGAAGCCACCACCTCTTCAGTGTTTACTCTTCCAAAAGGATTATTCAGACCTTCGTGAACGAACGTTGTCCTTGCACACGGCTGGTGCACAAACGTATACTCTAGGTTGAAGGTATCCTGATCACTCAATGCTGGAGGTATAGGTCCACACTATGAAAGTCAAAGCTATGATGAAGCAGAACAACCTGCTGCGGGAGCAGATGACGCCGTCTAACCGCTCTTATTACGAAGATATGATTCTGGCGATGCGCGCCAGTTCAGTAGATGCTGTACGTGCAGAGGAGCTGCTGCTGGAGGCGGCTGAGCTGCTGCTGAAGGGACAAGCCAAGGGCAAGAATGCCAAGCAGATTTTTGGCGAGAAGCCCGGTGATTATTTCAAGGACGTGATGGACAGTGTCCCGCCGCGCATACCGCGCAGCCGGCTGAAGAACTCTATGATGATCTCCTGGTCCGCTCTGACCCTGCTGTTCGGGACAATGGGCATTGCCGGCCTGATTACACAGTGGAGCGGCGGTCCGCACGAACTCTTCGGCCAGCTCAGCCTGTTCACGCTGGTCGTTGTCGGCGCAGGCTCCATCCTGCTGGTTGAGCTGATTATGAAATGGATGGCCTCCCTGTCAGAGGATGACAGTCCGAAGCCCAAGACCTTCGACATTAAGGCCCTGGGCATCTACATCGGAATTGCTGTGATTGCGGTATTCGCCGGCATATTCCTCGATAATCTGTTCCCGGTGATTCCGGTCTCGCCCTGGGTCAGTCTGGCTCTGGCCGCTGCCGGAGGGCTGGGGCTGAAATTCATATTCTTCCCATCTTAGAGGCTGAAACCCACATCTATTCCACACAGGAGGAGACTCGAATGAAAAAGCATGCCGTTCTATCCGCCGCAATCGCCCTGCTCATAGGGCTTCAGGCAGGCGCAGCCGTCCCGGCCGGTGCCGAAGGCAGCGGAAGCAGCCGGACAGGCACTTCCGGTGCAACTGCAAGCGCTAAGACTGCCAGCCATGCAGAAGCGGTCTATAAGGGCGCGCTGCCGCTGCTGTCCAGCGGTAACCTGCCGGGCGCCGTTGCCTATATGAAGACGAAGCTATACGCAGTCACTCCTTATCAGGCGACTGTATTGACGCTGAAGCTGGAGAACCTGCATAAGGCGCTGCTGCCCTCCTGGGAGAAGAAATTCAGCAGCAGCGAGGTCCAGCGGAAGCTCCTCACCGTCTACAGAGGGGGAGTCAGCATGGAGAAGCTGGCTGAGAGTACGGATAACGCCGCCTTGCGCGCCCTGCTGCAAAGTGCGGGAGAGAGCGGGTACAAGCTGGATACCGCCGAGGGCAGCTTTTACCCGGTGATTGATTATGCGGCTTACCGCAAATATAAGCCTTATGTAACGGAGGATATCAGCAGTTATATTTCCATTATGGCGGCTGAATCAGATCTGCCTTCTTCCAAGGATAACGGGCTGATCATTGCTTGGGGCGAGGTAGCCGACCGTGCGCTGACCCAGGAGCAATTCATCCAGACCTATCCCACATCCAACCGGGTACAGGCCGTCAAGAAGCTGTATAACCAGTATGCTGTGAACACCTTCTACGGCCAGAACAACACCCCGCTCTTCCATTACGATAATCTGGAGATGGATCTGGAGGCGCAGAAGGCCTACACCAGCATCTTGGCCAAGAACAGCAGCTCTAGTGCCTTCCTGCAGAAGCTTGAGGGCTTCATGAAGCTGATGAAGAGTAACGGCTACCTGCTGGACGACGCAGCGGAGCAGTATCTGAAGACTGAGGTGCCCCAGCTGTAGGCGGTTCAATTAAATCCGTTACAACGTGAAACAGCCCCGTCCAGACTTTGCTGGGCGGGGCTTACTTTGTCTATATGCAGCTACCCGCCGCACCTCAGATCAGCATACTGAACAGATTAACATCCTTGTTAATCTCCACGTAATCGACGCCCTTCTGCTTCATCCGCTCAATCAGCGGGGCGTAGGCATCGGTAGACATCAGTTCAATGCCGACCAGGGCCGGGCCGTTCTCCTTCTCATTCTTCTTCGTGTACTCGAACCGGGTAATATCATCATCCGGTCCGACCACCTCGGTCAGGAACTCGCGCAGGGCGCCCGCGCGCTGCGGGAAGTTGACCATGAAGTAATGCTTAAGACCCTCATAGATCAGGGAACGCTCCTTGATCTCCTGCATCCGGTCAATATCGTTGTTGCCGCCGCTGACGATGCAGACCACGCTTTTGCCCCGGATCTGGTCACGGTACATGTCCAGTGCAGCAATGGGGAGGGAACCGGCAGGCTCCACCACAATCGCATTCTCATTATACAGCTCCAGAATAGTGGTACACGCCTTGCCCTCCGGCACCTTCACCACATCATCCAGAAGCTTCGAGCAGATATCGAAGGTCAGGCCGCCGACACGCTTCACCGCCGCGCCGTCCACGAATTTGTTGATCTCCTTCAGGGTGATGACCTCACCGCTCTGCATGGCCTCACTCATCGAAGCCGCGCCGCTAGGCTCCACACCAATAACCTTGGTTGCCGGACTCACCGTCTTGATATAGGTGGCTACACCGGCTGCCAGCCCGCCACCGCCGATGGTGACGAACACGAAGTCCGCTGGCTTGTCCAGATTCTCCATCACCTCCATGGCAATGGTTCCGTTGCCGGCAATAATACGCGGCTCATCGAACGGGTGAATCAGCGTCATGCTATGGTCAATGCAAGCCTGCAGCGCTTCATCGTAAGCATCATCGAAGGTATCCCCCTTCAGAATCACCTCAACGAATTCGCCGCCGAAGCGCCGGACCTGCTTAATCTTCTGATTAGGAGTAGTGCTCGGCATGAATATCTTGCCTTTGATGCCTAGTGCCTTGCAGGAATAAGCCACGCCCTGGGCATGATTTCCCGCGCTGGCGCAGACGATGCCCTTGGCTCTGTCCTCGTCAGACAGACTGCGGATCATATTATAGGCTCCCCGGATTTTGAAGGAGCGTACAATCTGCAGATCCTCACGTTTCAAGTACACATTACAGCCGTATTTGGCCGACAATACCGCATCCAGCTGGAGCGGCGTACGGACGATAACCTCCCGCAGCACATGGTGCGCGCGTACAATATCTTCCATTCCTACGATCCGGTTTTCGCCTTCTCTCATGTTTTCCCCGCCTCACTGTCTCTTTCTTATCGTTTCGCTTCTTGTAACATACTCTTCCAAGGACTTTTTTTCAACCCTTGTCCTCCCCACACACCATAACATCCACTGCGAGTGGAATTATGCGCAGCAGCTCCCTGCCGATAAGCAAGCGGGCGGCCCTCTATACCTTAAACCTCGACACCGCACTCAGCAGCTGCGCCGAGCTAAGCTTGATCTCCTCCATCTCGGCCACGATGCTGCCGGACCGTCCGATGATCTGCTCTGCTCCGGCAGCAATGACTCCCGCTTCTTCCGCTCCCTCATTCGTCGCACTGCCTGTCTCACTGATCGCAGTAAGCATGCTCTGGATGGAAGCCAGCAGCTCTTCCGAGGTGGCGCTGAAGTCCGTCACCAGCTCCTCGATATACCGGGCATCCTCACTGTACCGCTCTCCGGTCTCCTGCATGGCATCGTAGTCCTTCTTCACCTGGCTGTCCATGAAGCCAAGCATACTCTCCGCAGCCTCCACCAGATTGGACACCGCCTGGACTACCGCCCCTGTCACTCCCTGGATCTCAGTCACCGTCTCACGCGAGTTGTCGGCCAGCTTACGGATCTCCTCTGCCACTACAGCGAACCCCCGGCCCGCTTCCCCGGCCCTTGCCGCCTCAATTGAAGCATTCAGCGATAACAGATTGGTCTGGGCGGCGATCTCCAGAATAGCACCCGTGAGCGCGCTGATCTGCGAGATCGATCCCGACTGTTCAATGGCCGTGCGCAGCTTCTCTTCGCTAAGCCCGTACACGGTATCCGCCTGTGTGCGGGATTCCCAGGCTCTCTCCTTCAGCCGCTCCGCCCGCAGGTTAATTTCTCCGGCGGCTTCCGCCCCCTCCTGAGCTTTGCGGGCAATCCCGTGGATCGCAGCCTCGATCTGGGTCGTGCTGGCATTCATCTCCTCCATAGAGGCGGCGGTCTGCTGCAAGCCTGCCGACAGCTCCTCCGTAACCCCCGAGATATCGGTAATGCTGCCATCCAGCACGAATACGTTCTGCTCTGTATTCCCTACCGCGCCCGAGATACTCTGCGAGCTGTGCAGGATCTCCTGAATCAGCGACTGCTGCGAGGCGATCATATCGTTGAAGCCCTCAGCCAACACCCCGATCTCGCCTCCAGCGGTTACCCTTGCCCTTACCGACAGGTCCCCCGCCTTCGCCTGCCCGAACGCAGCCGTGAGGAGCGGAAACTGCTTCAGGATACTGCCCGAGACCAGATACAGCAGGACAGACAGCACCGCAATCGAAACCATAATGGAGAGGAAGAAAATCAGCTCGAAGCGCTTCAGCTCCAGCTCCGCATGCTTCTGTGGTACGATCAGCGCGACTGACCACTGGTTAGCCACAGCCGGTGAATAGGATACATAGCTGGGCTCGCCGTCTATGTCCGCCCGGATGACATTTGAGCCCCACTGCAGCATTTTATCGCCGACAGTCTTCCACGATCCGCCCAGATCAGCCATCTTCTTCAGCAGAATATGATCCGGATTGGGATGATAGATGAAGGTCCCCGTCTCATCAATCAGCACGGCATAGCCGCTGCCTTTATAATGAAAAGCGCCCAGCGCAGCTGTAATCTGCTCAATCGAAATATCTGCACTCGCCACGCCGATCAGCCTGCCTGAATCATCAAGCAGCGGTGTGCTGACACTGACGACCATTTTGCCTGACCCGGCATCAATATAAGGATTGGTAATCGTTACACGCTTGTTCGCAGCCGCAGCGGAATACCAGCTTCGCTCCTTCAGCACGTAGTCTGCCGGAGGCTCGAATTCATCCTGGGTAATCACCTTGTTCACCGCATCCAGACCTATGTATACATTGAGCAAATTCTTATTGTTGTTCTTGATCAGGTTCAGCGTCTCGATCAGCTCCGTGTACCCGTCCGTAGTCTTCAGCGTCTGCGCATCCTTCACCCTCAGAATGAAGTCGCGGAGGTAGGCGTTGGCATTGAGCAGTGCCACACTGTCTACAGCAGGCTGCAGCAGGTCATTGACCTGCACCCCGATCGCCCCTTTCTCATACGTCAGCGAGCTCTTCAGCCCGTCCACGATAAGCTGCTTGGCATTGCTGTAGATCACTACAGACACAGTCGCGAAAATAACCACCACAGACAGAATCACTGACAAAAACAGCTTGCCGCGAATCCCCATATTACGGAGTGAGCCGATAAGCCCCCTCTCCTTGACCCTCTTACTCTTTCCCAGTGCCATAGACCCTCCCACCTTCCATGTATAAAGACCCGGGGCTGTCCCGGATCTTCTCTGTCTTTTCGACTTATTTCTGCAAAAAATCCCTTTATCCCTGTACCATTTTCCCATAGGCTGTGAAATAAGTGTGTCCATGTAAGGTATTTTCTCATAATTATCGAGTTAAGCCTCTTATTTACCCTTATCACCGCTTATTCATGTCAGGTTATTTGCAAAAAAATACTCCTTTGTATCTGCTGTATTCAGCAAAGCGCTCTGACATTATTCATCATCGACTTTGCAGTATCGTAGATCCTGTATATCGTCCGTCTGCAATGAATACTTGGCCATCAGCGCTTTGAAATGCTCGTCGCCCTGCGGTGTAATCTCATAGATGTATTGTTCGGAATAGTTGTTAACGCTAACGACCTCTACCAGCACCATCGCCCATTGTGTTCGGTTTTTCGCATACATCGGCATAGGCCTGCGTCCAGTGAAATCAGCGAGGTCACTCCTATTTACTTATCCATAAAAAAACACAGCCCCGGAGGACTGTGTCTGGTATTCATCTATAGCGTCTATTGCTTCAGCATCCACTTCAGCAGATCCGGCAGGCTCGCCCACAAGCGCGAGTGCATAATTACATATTCAATCGCTTCATTGGGATCACCCATACCGACATAATCGGGAAGATTATGCGGCAACCGCTTCATACCCAGCAGGTAATCCGGCACATGCTTGTTCACTCCGCGGGCTATGCGGTAGAGCATTTTGAGCTGCGAGGTAATGCCGTTCTTCTTGAACTCCAGTACAATCCGGTCATAGGCAAAAGCCGCCGCCGCATCCTCTTCACCGTAGTTCTTAATGATCCGCTCTGCTTCTTCAAGCTGGTTGCTATACAGATATACAGCAGTCAGGAGATAGCGGGCACCCGTATTATCATCCTTATTAAGCTCCAGAATATGCTCCAGCATCTCTGTTGCTTCCTCCGCCTTACCGCCGAACCAGCAGGATTCCGCGTAGCTTTGGCAGATCCGGATATAAGGGCGGGTCTCATAGAGCCCCCAGAAGAACCCTTTATGCTTCGTAAAATAAGACTCGCCCAGCTCCCGTCTGCCTGCGGCGATTCCCGCCTTCAGCAGCTCACGGGCGTCCTCCTCATTCTCCGTTTCCTCGGCCAGAATAAGGTAGGCTTCCGGGCTGTCAGGATAGAGCTCCAGCGCCTTCTCCGCCAGCTGGACCCGGCGCTTCGCAGAGGTTGCCTCCATGGCTTGGGCCAGAAGGGTCTGCGCCTTCTCCTGCGGAGTTTCCGCTCCGTTCAGCGCCATCAAATCGTCCGCTTCCCCGGTCATGCCGTATTCCTCGACATAGTTATATATTTCTTTAACCTTGCGGGAGATCGTGGCCGTGGTAATCGCGTATTTGTCCGCCAGCTCCGCCTGCGACAGCATGAAGCCGTACTCCTCGGACAGCAGGTATTCGATCGCCGCACAGAATGAGCCTGTCTTCTTCACGGCCGGCTTGGTCTGGCGGGAGAAGCCGTTCCACAGCAGCAGTGCTTCCAGGATCAGCTCACGGTCATACTGGTCTCTCATGTGCTCGATCAGCTCCAGCGCCAGCTGTTCATGGGCCGGATGCTCCCAGTTCAGCTCCTTTGCCACCATCTTCTTCAGCTTGGGCAGCGTAAGCTTGCCCGCAGCAGGGGCGGCACTTACCGTAGCCGGCTGTTCCTCGTGCACGATTACGCCGGGTATGGTTACAGGTGCTTGCGCCGCTGCATCCCCTGCGTTAACCAGCCGCAGCATCAACTGGGCCGCCGCTCTGTCTTTCTCCATGCAGCATTTCTTATATTTGTTCCCGCTTCCACACGGGCATAAGTCATTTCTTCCTACCTTACTCAAAACTAATTCCCCCTTAAATCAGTAACTGTACATCCGCATAAGCAACGCTGTCATTGTACTATTATAGCATTCGTTATGAAATTGTTAAAAAAGGCCTTTCCTTAGAAAGGAAAGACCCTTTATCTGTATATATCCGCACATTTTCCCCCGTACGAGTTGTATTATAGCACTTCTCCTACAACTTGTCAGTCCTTTTTTTGGGACTTTCTCCTCAGACCAGTGCCTTCATTGCGATATCACTGCGGTTCTGTTTACCCGCAAACGTGATACTCTCCGCACTGGCATAGGCCGATGTACGTGCTTCAGCAATGGTTGCCCCTAGGCCTACCACCCCAAGCACACGGCCGCCGGCGGTCACCCAGCCTCCGTCTTCGCTGCGTGCGGTACCGGCATGGAAGACGAGCGCCGAGCCGCTGTCTTCCAGCCCGCTGATCGGCACCCCCTTCGGGTAAGGCCCGGGATACCCCTCCGAGGCCAGGACCACGCAGACTGCGGCCTCTTCGCTCCACTCGATCGGAATATCGGCGAGTCTGCCTTCGGTCACAGCCAGGAAAATCTCCAGCAGATCGCTTCGCAGCCGGGGAAGAACCACCTGTGTCTCCGGGTCCCCGAAGCGGGCATTGAACTCGATCGTCTTCGGTCTGCCATCCGGCGAGATCATCAGTCCTGCGAACAGCACTCCGCTGAAGGGACGGCCCTCAGCCACCATCGCTCTGGCTGTCGGCTCAATAATCGTCTCGACCGCTTCACGGATGATAGCTTCATCGATATGCGGCAGCGGGGAATACGTCCCCATGCCTCCCGTATTAGGTCCTTTATCGCCGTCGAATACAGACTTATGGTCCTGGGCCGCAGCCATCGGCCGCACCGTTTCCCCATCCACGAACGCCAGAATCGACATTTCCTGCCCGGCAAGGAACTCTTCAATGACGACCTGCGCCCCTGCTTCCCCGAAAACCTTGTCGACCATGATCTCCTGAAGGGCCTGCTCCGCTTCCTCACGGGAATACGCCACGGTTACCCCTTTGCCTGCGGCCAGGCCGTCCGCCTTGATGACAATCGGCAGTTCTTGGCTCCGCAGATAAGACAAGGCTGTCTCATAATCGCTGAATTTCTCGTAAGCGGCTGTCGGAATGCTGTATTTATGCAGCAGATCCTTCATGAAGGTCTTGCTGCCCTCAATCTCTGCGGCATTCTTCCGCGGGCCGAATACAGGGATTTCCTGAGCTTCGAAGGCATCCACAATGCCTGCAGCGAGCGGATCATCCGGTCCGATGACCACCAGTCCTACCTTCTTCTCCTTGGCAAAAGCGGTCAGCTTATCGAACTCGAAGACGCCGATCGGCACACATTCCGCAAGCTGCGCAATCCCGGCATTGCCGGGGGCGCAGTAGATTTTACCGGCACGGGGACTGCGGGACAAGCTCCAGATGATCGCATGCTCACGTCCGCCGCCGCCGACTACTAAAATATCCATAAGGCTCTGATCCTCCCCAGCGTGCTAGTGTTTGAAATGGCGTACGCCGGTGAAGACCATGGCAATGCCGTATTCATTGGCAACCTTAATCGATTCCTCGTCCTTGATCGAACCTCCCGGCTGAATAACTGCCGTAATGCCCGCCTTCGCAGCCATTTCCAGGGTATCGCCCATCGGGAAGAAGGCATCTGATGCCAGCACAGCACCCTTCGCTTTCTCGCCTGCTTGTTCAATGGCAATCTTGGCCGCACCGACACGGTTCATCTGTCCTGCACCTACACCGACTGTCATATCGTCAGCCGCTAGCACGATGGCGTTGGACTTCACATGCTTCACAACCTTCCAGCCGAACAACAGCTGCTTCAGCTCTTCTTCGGTAGGCTTGCGGTCAGTTACCACTTGCAATTCCTCAGGATTCACAGAGTGTACGTCGCTCTCCTGCACCACCATTCCCCCTTCAACGGAGGTGACCACAAAGCTGCTCTTGCGGGATGCAGCAGTGCTGAGGTTGCCCAGCTTAAGCAGGCGGATATTCTTTTTCTTCGTCAGGATCTCCAGCGCTTCGTCCGTGAAGCCTGGGGCCAAGACGATTTCGAGGAAAATATCCTTCAGCAGATTAGCCGTGTCCGCATCAATAATCCGGTTGGCTGCCACAATTCCGCCGAAGATGGAGGTAGGGTCCGCATTGTACGCTTTTTGATACGCTTCATAGACGCTTGTGCCCACGCCCACACCGCAAGGATTCATATGCTTCACGGCTACAACGGCAGGCTCTTCGAATTCTTTGACAATCTGGAGCGCTGCGTTCGCGTCATTGATATTGTTGTAGGACAACTCTTTGCCGTGCAGCTGCTCAGCAGCCGTCAGGGTATCCTGCGCCGCCAGCGGCTTGCGGTAGAACGCAGCCTTCTGGTGCGGGTTCTCCCCATAGCGCAGATCCTGAATTTTCTCATAAGTGACCGTATAGCGCTCCGGCAGCGGTTCACCGGTGACATTCGCCAGATAATCGGCAATCAGGGCGTCGTAAGCCGCCGTATGGCGGAAGACTTTGGCCGCAAGACGTTTGCGGGTTGCAAGGGTTGTATCTCCACCGGCGCGTACTTCTTCAAGCACATTCGCATAGTCGGCCGCATCGACCACCACACTGACAAACGCATGGTTCTTCGCCGCAGAACGCAGCATGGTCGGTCCGCCGATATCGATGTTCTCGATAGCCTCTTCATAAGACACATCCGGCTTGGCAATCGTCTCCGCGAACGGATAGAGATTCACCACGACGAGGTCGATGTAATCAAGGCCAAGCTCATTCATCTGACGGGTATGCTCTTCGTTGTCACGAACGGCCAGGAGGCCGCTGTGTACAGCTGGATGCAGGGTTTTGACGCGTCCATCCATGATCTCAGGGAAGCCGGTAACATCAGAGATGCCAATGACCGGAACACCTTCCTTCGCCAAAAGTGTGCTGGTGCCGCCTGTGGAGATAATTTCTACGCCTAATGCAGACAACTCGCGGCAAAAATCCACGATGCCCTGTTTGTCCGATACGCTGACCAGCGCTCTCTTGATACTCACTTTGAATAGTCCTCCTCTGGATTCACGCTAGATTATTGGGGTGTTGTACGATTGCTTATGGGTTCAGCTGTTCTGAAGCTTCATATCAGAATTACCTTGTACCTATGGAGCTATGGATGATTGCCGGATGAACGCCGGATGATTGCAGACACGAATCTTGTAGAATAGGCAGGTAATTCAGGTAATCAGGTATTTTGGTTGTTTCTGTCCTGCTATATATGCTTTTGTCCTTATGCCAGCAAACCTGTATTTTCGCAATTTCAGGCCAAGCCGCCAGATCTTCCGTCAATTACTGCCACTTGTGAAGTATTTCCCGAGAAATATCAGAATCGGCCGGGGTTTGCCTGAAATGTCGAAATCACTCCGGTTCAACAGTCAACACAGGTAGCTATACAACAGCTTCGCTTAATCGGCAATAGTCGTCATTCTTCCGTTCAATTCTACTTTTCCTGCGGCAAAAGCACTCACTACCTCAGGATACAGCGCGTATTCCACCTGATGGATGCGTGCAGCCAGCGATTCAGCGGTATCTCCAGACTGGACCTCCACGCTGCGCTGGGCGATCACCGGTCCGGTATCCATGCCTCCATCGACAAAATGCACGGTCACGCCCGTCAGCTTCACGCCGTACTCCAGCGCCTGCCCGATCGCGTCCTTCCCGGCAAACGCCGGCAGCAGCGAAGGATGAATGTTGATGATCCGTCCGGCATACGGTGCAAGCAGAACAGGGGAGATCAGCCGCATGTAGCCGGCCAGCACCACCAGTCCGATGTTCCGGCGCTGCAATTCAGCCACAATCGCGGCCTCATACTGCTCCCGGCCTTCGAAGTCCTTCGGCCGCAGCAGCAGAGCAGGAATTCCTGCCTCCTCTGCCCGCTGTGCTACAGGCGCTTCCGGTTTATCCGAGACCAGCAGCTCTATGCTGCCTCCGCCCAGCCTGCCCTCCCGCTGTGCCTGGACCAGTGCAGCGAAATTGCTGCCTGTTCCGGAGGCAAAGACAGCGATTCGGCCCCACTCCATCAGACTTCAGCTCCCGTAAAGGTAACGATACGCTCTCCTTCAGTGACCGTGCCGATCCGGTAAGCCTCTTCCCCGCTCGCCTTAAGCAGTTCCAGAGCACGCTCTCCATCCGCTTCCGCCACGACCAGCACCAGCCCCACACCCATATTGAATGTTGTGAACATATCGCGGTTGCTTACCTGCCCCTTGCTCTGCATCAGGCTGAAGACTGGCTGAATTGGCCAGGAGCCGTAGTTAATCTCAACATTCACGTTCTCCGGCAGCACGCGCGGAATATTCTCGATGAACCCGCCGCCGGTAATATGGGCCATGCCCTTGACCGGAAGCTGTTCGAGCAGAGCGAGCAGCGGCTTCACGTATATCCGGGTTGGGGCCAGCAGAACATCCGCCAGCGGCGCTCCCAGCTCCGGCACAACCTCATCTAAGCCGTAACCGTCTTCCTCCAGCAGCAGCTTGCGCACCAGCGAGAAGCCGTTGCTGTGAATCCCGCTCGAAGCCAGACCGATCACTGTGTCTCCTGGAGCAATGTCTGCTCCGGTTACCAGCTTCGCCTTATCGGCCACACCGACGGTGAATCCGGCGATATCATATTCGCCTGCCGCATACATGCCCGGCATCTCGGCGGTCTCGCCGCCGATCAGCGCGCAGCCCGCCTGATGGCAGCCTTCGGCGATCCCGGAGACAATGGCTTCAATCTTCTCCGGCACCACCTTATCGCAGGCCAGATAATCTAGGAAGAACAGCGGCTCAGCGCCCTGTACCACGATGTCATTCACGCACATGGCGACCGCATCGATGCCAATCGTGTCGTGGCGGTCAGCCGCGAACGCGATCTTCAGCTTCGTGCCCACACCGTCTGTTCCCGATACGAGAACCGGCTCTTCGTACTTGTCCTTATTCAGGCCGAACAGGGCGCCGAAGCCGCCCAGCTCCGTCATTACTTCCGGACGGTATGTGCGCTTCACATGCTTCTTCATGCGTTCTACTGCTTCATTGCCAGCCGCAATATCCACTCCGGCTTTCTTGTACGCTTCTGACACTTTTGGACACCTCATTTAAGTTAGTTTAGAGCGCGTGTTCGGGGCGGCAGGGATTTGGTTCGGTTGGTGGTTATATTCGTCATTCCGAGGAACATTTGGACTTCCGGTCGCTGTTATGGCCCGATTTCCTGATTGATACCGCTGTTTGCGGTAGAAATCGGGCCATAAAGGCGGTCGCTATCGCTCCTACAGTTCCAAATTCCCTCTCCATGACTCCCACCACCGGGTTTCAAACCCCTGCCGCAAGCCGAAATTTCGCGCCTTGCACAGCGGTAAGGGGTCGGCGCTGGGCTTCGCACAGCGCCTCCTTAGGCAACCGCTCCCCCGACTTTGCGATAGCAAACAGGACAGGGGCGGGAGCTCTCCCCGCACGGGGCGAAGCCGTGCGGTCTCTGGGGCGACAGAGCCTCCGATTTTGCGACAGCAAACAGGGCAGGGTCTGGGGCACTTCCCCGCACGGGGCGAAGCCGTGCGGTCTCTAGGGCGACAGAACCTCCGGATTTGCGACAGCAAACAGGACAGGGTCTGGGGCACTTCTGCGCACGGGGCGAAGCCGTGCATTCCCTAGGGCGACAGAATCTCCGGATTTGCGCAGCAAACAGGACAGATTCTGGAGCCAGAGGGCCCGGCGGACCGCAGGCCGCCGGGGGTGCAGCGCCGTGAAGCGTGTCCCGGCCGTGCGCAGCACACAGGGACAAAGCGGGCACCCGCACCCACGCCCTCTTAGCAAGTTTAGAGCAAACTCCTCCCACCAAACTTTCGGGTGGCCGGAGGGCAGCGCCCTCCGGAATCCCCCTTCGCAAGGGGGACTTAGGGGGATGTTAACACGAGCATCCGTCCTTCTCTTCCCCGCCGAAATCCACCTGCGTCGGGTAATCATTGTCGAAGCAGGACAGGCAGAGGCCGCCTTTGTAGTCGTCACTATTATAGCCGCCGATGGACTGGATCAGTCCGTCAGGGGAGAGGAACGCCAGGGAATCGGCGTTGATCTCCTCGCACATCTCGGCGATGGTCTTATACGAGGCAATCAGCTCGCGGCGGTCCGGGGTATCGATGCCATAGAAGCACGGATTCTTGAACGGCGGCGAGGTAATCCGCACGTGGACCTCTACGGCTCCGGCTTCGCGCAGCAGGTTGACGATCCGGCGCGAGGTCGTGCCGCGCACGATGGAATCGTCGATCATCACTACGCGCTGGCCTTCCACGACGCGGCGTACCGCGCTGAGCTTCATCTTCACGCCCTGCTCACGCAGCTCCTGGCTGGGCTGGATGAACGTGCGGCCGGTATACTTGTTCTTGATCAGCCCCAGCTCGTACGGGATGCCCGTCTGCTCGGCATAGCCGATGGCGGCGGAGATACTGGAATCCGGCACGCCGGTGACAATATCCGCATCCACGAAGGCTTCGAGCGCCATGCGGCTACCCATGCGCTTGCGCGCGGAGTGCAGGTTGGAGCCGTTCAGATCACTGTCCGGGCGGGCGAAGTAGATGTACTCCATCGCGCACAGCGCTTTGCGCTTAGGCTCGGCAAAGCGTTCTTCACGGAAGCCGTTCTGGTCCAGCACCAACAGTTCACCCGGTTCAATATCACGCACCAGCTGGGCACCGATGACTTCAAGCGCACACGACTCGGAAGCGAAGACATAGGCTTCGCCCAGACGGCCCATCACAAGCGGACGGAGTCCGTGGGTGTCTGATGCGACAATCAGCTTATCATTGGTCATCAAGAGGAAGGCAAAGCCGCCGACCAGCTGCGCCAAGGCATCCTTCGTCGCTTCGACAAAATCCTTCTGCGAACGTGCAATCAGATGCGCCAGCACCTCGGTATCACTGGTCGTCTGGAAGATCGAGCCGCCCTGCTCCAGCTGCTTGCGGATCAGCGGTTCGTTAACGATATTGCCGTTCGTGGCAATCGCCAGATCGCCGTCACGGTATTTGAAGACCAGCGGCTGCGCATTGGTCAGCCGGCTGTCTCCGCTGGTGGAGTAACGCACATGGCCGATGGACATGTCTCCCACCAGCGATGCGATCTTGTCTTTGTCGAAGACTTCCTTCACCAGGCCCATGCCGCGGTGATAGTTGAAGTCGCGTCCATCCGCCACGCAGATGCCCGCGCTCTCTTCCCCGCGATGCTGCAGAGCATGCAGGCCGTAGTAGGACATGGAAGCGGCTTCCGGGTGTCCGAAGACCCCGAAGACGCCGCATTCCTCTTTTAATGTGTCAAAAATATCTCCCGAGCCCGTTCCTTCGTTGTAAAAGTCGCCGGTCCACAGGATAGGGGCTTCCTGCTTGTTCCCGGTCTTTATTTCATAAGACATGGAATAGCATCCTCCCAAATGGTCTTGAGTTCAGTAACGACTTCATCCAGTGCAGCCGCGCCGTCCAGCGCCACACGCAGGCGGTCCCCGCCAACGGTTCCAATAATCTCAACAGGTACGCCGTAGGCGGCAACTGCAGCCTTCAGCTCTTCTGCACGATCAGGTGCCGAAGTCAGGAGGATACGGGACTGGCTCTCGCTGAACAGTGCTACATCCTGGCGAAGTCCGCCGGCAGACAGCTCAATATTCGCTCCAATGCTTCCGCTGATGCAGCTCTCAGCAAGTGCTCCGGCAAGGCCGCCTTCCGACAAGTCATGCGCCGAACGGACCAGACCGCTGCGGATCACAGCAAGCACAGCATCCAGCAGCTTGCGCTCTGTCGCCAGATCAAGCTCCGGCGGACGGCCTTCAGTCAAGCCGTGAACGGCATACTGGAATTCACTGCCGCCCAGCTCTGCCTTCGTAACGCCCAGCAGTAGTACAGCATCGCCTTCCTGCTTGAAGGCCTGGGTTGTAATATGATCGGTATCTTCAATGAGACCTACCATACCGACAACCGGTGTCGGGTAGATAGCTCCCGAAGCATTCTCATTGTACAAGCTGACATTTCCGCCGATGACCGGCGTATCCAGCACCCGGCAGGCTTCCGCCATACCGTCTACCGCACGCTCCATCTGCCAGAAGATCTCCGGCTTCTCCGGGCTGCCGAAGTTCAGGTTGTCCGTTATCGCCAGCGGCTGGGCACCGGAGCAGACGATGTTGCGGGCAGCTTCGCTAACAGCAATGCGTCCGCCCACTTCTGGGTCGAGATAGACGTAACGGCCATTACAGTCCGTAGTCATCGCCAGCCCCTTACGTGTACCGTGGATAGTTACTACAGCCGCATCGGAACCGGGACGAACCGCCGTGCTGGTGCGGACCATATAATCGTATTGATTGTATACCCATGCTTTGCTTGCTACGGTAGGCGATCCCAGTACGGTGCGCAGCGCGCCGCCCAGATCAGTCACTTCCTCATAACGCAGTGTATCAATCGCTGCATTCTCCTCGTAGTAAGCAGGAACCGCAGACGGTTTGTTATAGATTGGACATTCATCCACCAACGCCTTGACCGGCATATCGCCGACCACTTCGCCGTGATGGAACAGCTTCAGGCGGCCATCATCGGTCACCTTCCCCACCTTGCGGCAGATCACGCCCCAGCGGTCAAAAATCTCCTGCGCCTGCGCCTCATCCTTAGGCTCCACCACGAACAGCATCCGCTCCTGGGATTCCGAGAGCATCATTTCATACGGGGTCATCCCGTCTTCACGCTGCGGCACCTGATCCAGATACAGCTCCAGACCATTCCCCGCCTTGCTCGCCATTTCCGCGCTGGAGCAGGTCAGTCCGGCTGCGCCCATATCCTGAATACCGAGGACAATGCCGCTGTCGATCAGCTCCAGGCAAGATTCCATGACCAGCTTCTCCATGAACGGATCGCCGACCTGAACCGCTGTCTTCTTGGCTTCCGATTCTTCACTCAGCTCCACAGAGGCGAAGGTTGCACCGTGAATACCGTCACGCCCTGTAGGCGGACCTACGTAGAACACGGGGTTACCTACCCCTTTGGCGACGCCGCGCTGGATTTTGTCATGATCGATTAGTCCGACACACATCGCGTTCACCAGCGGATTGCCGTCATAGCTGTTGTCGAACATAATCTCCCCGCCGACAGTAGGGATGCCGATACAGTTGCCGTAGCCTGCGATCCCGGACACAACATGCTCGAACAGATATTTGACCCGGTCGCTCTCAAGCTTCCCGAACCGCAGGGAGTTCAGCAGCGCCACCGGTCTTGCGCCCATGGAGAAAATATCGCGGATAATCCCGCCCACCCCGGTCGCCGCGCCCTGATAAGGCTCTACCGCCGACGGATGGTTGTGGCTTTCAATTTTGAAGACAACGGCCTGGTTATCCCCGATGTCCACGATGCCCGCGCCTTCGCCCGGTCCCATCAGCACCTTAGGCCCGCTTGTCGGGAAGCGGCTCAGCAGCGGCTTGGAGTTTTTATATGCACAGTGCTCAGACCACATGACGCTGAACACACCGATTTCTGTATAGTTGGGTTTACGTCCCATGAAGGAGGTAATGAGCTCATATTCGCTGTCTGATACACCGAACTGACTGTAGATTTTCTGCTCCGCGATCTGCTCTGCGGTCGGCTCCTTAGCGGATACTTGCTGCGTCATAACGATCCCTCCATGTCTTGAGAATGGATGTGAACATCCGTTTGCCGTCTTCCGAGCCCAGCAGGCTATTCGCTGCACGCTCCGGGTGAGGCATCATGCCGACTACATTGCCCGCCCTATTACTGACTCCGGCAATATCGGCCACCGAACCGTTCGGGTTGTCACTGTAGGTGAATACGATCTGATTATTCGCGTTCAGCTCTGCGAGCGTCTCTTCATCACAATAATAATTGCCTTCGCCATGCGCGATCGGAATGACGATCTCTTCATCCTTCGCATAGTCAATAGTAAACGGGGTTGTGTTATTAACGACCTTAAGCACCGTGTCATGACAACGGAACTTCATCGACATGTTGCGGCGCAGCGCGCCCGGCAGGAGACCCGCTTCGGTCAGAATCTGGAACCCGTTGCAGATGCCAAGCACGAATTTGCCCTGCTCTGCCGCCTTAGCCACTTCAGCCATTACCGGAGCGAACCGGGAGATTGCGCCGCAGCGCAGATAGTCACCATAAGAGAAGCCGCCAGGCACGAGAATGCAGTCATACGCCGACAGGTCTGTCGCTGTATGCCATACATAATCTACTGGTTCGCCGAGGCTGTCTTCTACTGCTTTGTAGCAGTCAATGTCACAATTGGAGCCTGGAAAGACAAGTACCGCAAATTTCATGACGTTTAGTCCTCCAATTCGTAGCGGTAATCCTCGATCACCGTGTTGGCCAGCAGCTTCTCGCACATTTCCTTCAGGCGTCCTTCCGCTTCTGCGCGGTTATCGGTATCCAAGGTCAGCTCCATATATTTGCCAATCCGCAGGCTTTCAACTTCCTGGAATCCAACGGAATGCAGGGCACCCTGCACGGCAACTCCCTGAGGGTCGAGCACGCTTTTCTTGATGGTGACGTAGACTGTCGCTTTTAACATACGCTTGTAGTTCCTCCTAGAGTTTAATGAACTGAATTAGGCTTAATGGCAGCTTGCTTAACTGCATAATGTACAGCTATATTCTCAATATTCTCTGCAAAATTAGCCTTAGTTGCATTTCATACAGCTATTTCTACGGACATCTGCGTTTCAGGTCATCCCGCTAATGTTTAGTTGTACCGGATACAATTAAACAGCAAATGGCCTCTTTTTCGGGCAAAATAACTGTAGAGAATGCAATTAAAGTTGGCTGTATCTCTTTAGAATAGGATAATACGATAATCTATAATGCCTTCCCGGTCAGGCGGTGATAGATATCCAGGTACCGGCGCGACGTCTCTTCAACCACCTCAGGCGGCAACGGGTCCGGCTTACTGTTTTTGTCCCAGGAGGAGGCTGACAGGTACGTGCGAACCGGCTCCTTATCCATGCTGTCGATCTCTATATCCAGTGCGTACTTGTCCTTGGCCCAGAAGCGGGAAGCATCCGGTGTGAAAATCTCATCGATCAGAATCACCTTACCGTCCAGCAGACCGAACTCGAATTTGCAATCGGCGAGGATGATGCCGCGTTCTTCACAATAGGCTCTGGCAAAAGCGAACAGCTTCAGGCTCTTCTCCTTCAGCTCCAGCGCAAGCTCTGCACCGATCTGCTCCTGCATCTGCTCAAAAGGGATATCCTCATCATGGCCGACATCATTTTTGGCTGCCGGTGTGAAAATCGGTTCGGCCAGCACTGCATTCTTGTGCAGTCCCTTAGGAAGCACGATTCCGTTCACCTTGCCAGTCTCCTGATACTGCCTCCAGCCACCTCCGGTAATGCAGCCGCGCACGACACATTCGATATCAATCCGTTCGGCTTTGCGGACGACCATGATCCGGTTCTTCAGCGCTTCACGGTCCTTCACAATATCCCCGAGCTTGTCCACCTCGATATGCACCACATGGTTCTCGATCAGCTCCCGGGTCTGGCCGAACCAGAAGGCGCTAAGCCGGTTGAGCACATTGCCCTTATCCGGCACTGCCGGGTCCAGCACATAGTCGAAGGCAGAGATCCGGTCTGTCACCACGATCAGCACCTCATCCCCCAAATCGTACAGCTCACGAACCTTGCCTTTGTAGAGCAGCGGCGCATTTATTAATTCCACGGCAGTGGATACGGCCGATGATGTCATGACCTTTCCTCCCTTGAACAAATGATCTTGCTATAATTTCTCCTTCGGGTTAATAGGGTCACTTCAGAAATTTTGGACTTCCGAGGATAAAGGCGAACGCTGACGCTTCTCCAGTTCCAAAATCCCCTCCGCTCCTCCTTTAACCCCAACATCTAAATTCTCTCCAGCTCATCAGTTCACCACTGACTTACTATTTTTAAAGATTAGATTAGCTCCAGCTTGCGGAAGATGGTGTCCACATGCTTCAGATGCCAGGAAGGATTGAACGCATCCTCAATCTCTTCTGCGCTAAGAACGGCAGTGATCTCCGGTGTAGCTTCAACGATGTCACGGAACTGGGTCTGCTCCTCCCAGGCCTGCATCGCACGCGGCTGCACAGTGTCGTACGCCTGCTCACGGCTGAAGCCCTTGTCGATCAGCTTCGTCAGAATACGGCCGGAGAACGGAACGCCGAAGGTACGGTTCATGTTGCGCTTCATATTCTCAGGGAATACGGTCAGGTTCTTCACGATATTGCCGAAGCGGTTCAGCATATAGTTGAGCAGCATGGTCGCATCCGGCAGGATAATCCGTTCCACGGAGGAATGCGAGATATCCCGTTCGTGCCACAACGGCACGTTCTCGTAAGCTGTCATCATATGGCCGCGGATGACGCGCGACAGGCCGGAGATGTTCTCGCAGCCGATCGGGTTACGCTTGTGCGGCATAGCGGACGAACCCTTTTGACCCTTGGCAAAAGCCTCCTCTACCTCGCGGATCTCACTCTTCTGCAAAGCGCGGATCTCGGTAGCGAACTTGTCGAGGGAGGTGGCAACCAGTGCCAGCGCCGCCATATACTCTGCATGACGGTCACGCTGCAGCGTCTGGGTGGAGATTGGTGCCGGGCTGGTGCCCAGCTTGCGGCAGACGAATTCTTCCACGAACGGGTCGATGTTGGCATAGGTGCCGACCGCCCCGGAGATTTTGCCGAATTGTACGCCGTTGGCCGCATGACGGAAGCGCTCCAGGTTCCGCTTCATTTCCTCATACCAGAGCGCCATCTTCAGGCCGAATGTTGTTGGCTCTGCATGTACGCCATGGGTACGGCCCATCATCGGGGTATCCTTGTAGGCGATGGCTTTGTCTTTTAGAATCTCAATGAACCGGATAATATCCTGCTCCAGAATCTCGTTGGCCTGACGCAGCAGGTAACCCAGCGCCGTATCGACCACATCTGTCGAGGTTAGTCCGTAATGCACCCATTTGCGCTCTGCGCCAAGACTCTCGGATACGGCACGGGTAAAAGCAATCACATCATGGCGCGTCTCCAGTTCAATCTCATCAATCCGCGCAATGTCGAATTTGGCATCCTTGCGCAGCTTCGCGGCATCCTCATGCGGGATCACTCCCAGCTCGGCCCACGCCTCACAGGCGCAAATCTCAACCTCCAGCCACGCGTTGAATTTATTCTCTTCGGTCCATATGGCCCGCATCTCAGGTCTGCTGTAACGTTCAATCATAGCTTGTCAGTTCCTCCAAAGGTTAGTTTGCTCTACCCAGGACAATCCGTCGCCGGTATCCTTGCAGAGCAGGTTGATATGGCCCATTTTACGGCCGGTTTTGCTCTCGGTCTTACCATATATATGAAGCTTGGGCGATATCCCAAGCCGGGTTGCCTCTTCATTCGCACAGCAGGCTGCCTGAACGGCTCCGTCCAGATGTTGGCCGAGTACATTCACCATCACCACAGGAGTCAGCAGCTTCGTATCGCCCAGGGGCAGATTGCAGATCGCCCGCACATGCTGCTCGAACTGCGAGGTCACGCAGGCATCCATCGTGTAATGGCCGGAGTTATGCGGACGCGGGGCCAGCTCATTGACGAACAGCTCTCCATCCTCCGTCACGAACATCTCAACCGCCAGCAGCCCGACCGCCTTCATACCGGAGACAATCCGCTCGGCCAGCTCGCAGGCCCGCCGCTGAATCTCCTCCGGCACCCGCGCAGGGACAATGGAGAGATGCAGGATATTATCCACATGAATGTTCTCGGCAGGCGGGAAGCTCTTAACCTCCCCCGAGGCGCTCCGGGCGGCGATGACCGAAATCTCGCACTGGAAGGCGATGAATTTCTCCAGCACCAGCTCCGGCACTTGCGCCCCGGGCGCGACCTGCCGGAACGCTGCGGCCAGCTCTTCCGGTCTGCGGATGACGGCTTGTCCCTTGCCGTCATACCCCCCTGTGGCTGTCTTCAGCACACAGGGCAGGCCCAGGTCGGCAGCCGCCGCTTCCAGTTCCGCCAGGCTGCCAACCTTGCGGTACGGGGCAACGGGCACGCCGGCCGCCTCGATTGCCGCCTTCTCGCGCAGCCGGTGCTGCGTCGTATACAGCAGCGCGCTGCCCTGCGGCACGTACGATTCCTCCGCCAGCAGCGCGGCTACACCCGCGTCCACGTTCTCGAACTCGTACGTGATGACGTCGGAGCGCCGTGCCAGCTCGCGCGCGGCGTCCCGGTCATTGTACGCCGCAGTGATCTGCGGCGTCACCTGCCCGCACGGCGCATCCTTTGCCGGGTCCAGCGCCACGAAGCGGTAGCCCATGGCGCTGCCGGACAACGCCATCATGCGCCCGAGCTGCCCGCCGCCGAGCACGCCGATCGTTGCGCCGGGCAGCAGCGTCCGTGGCGGCTGCGCCCCGGTCTCTTCCCGCTGTGCCTCAGCCCCGGCAGCTATCGCTTCGCCTTCAGCCTTCACCATTCGCCCAGCTCCGGCACCTTCCGCTTCGCCTTCAGCCTTTACCGCGCGCTCCGCTCCGGCCAGCTCCGCGCCGTCCTCCAGCCGTCCGGCCTTCAGCTCCTCCGGGCTCATAGGCTCTCGCTGCTTTCCAGCACCTCGCGCTGAGTGGCCTCGCGCCGCAGCTGCACCCTTCTCGCCACCTCCGGCTCGAAGGCGCCGATGATCTGCGCCGCCAGCAGTCCCGCATTGATAGCTCCGGCGCGTCCGATCGCTACCGTCGCTACCGGGATGCCCGCAGGCATCTGCACAATAGACAGCAGCGAATCCATGCCGTTCAAAGCCTTCGACTGTACGGGAACCCCGATAACAGGCAGCGTGGTCTTCGCAGCCACCATACCCGGCAGATGCGCCGCGCCGCCCGCTCCGGCGATAATGACCCGCAGGCCGCGCTCCGCGGCCTCCTCGGCATAACGGAACATCAGATCCGGTGTGCGGTGTGCGGAGACAACCTTTTTCTCATAAGCTATGCCTAGCTCCTCCAACACCGCACAGGTATGCTCCATCGTTTCATAGTCCGATTTGCTGCCCATAATGACACCTACTTGCACAGACATCGTTCACCCAGCCTTCCATTTCCGTTATAGAGATTTCTCTGATTTCAGTGTGTCCCGTTTCCTGCCAATTCCCGCATGAACCGTGAAAAATAGCCCGGACTCCAGACGCATTCTGCTGCGGGTGGACCCGGACTACTAAGGAATCAGGTGATAACCGCCCGGCAGCTGCATACTCCCCGTCTCTACAGGCAGGAGAATGCAGGAACACCGCCCCGGGCTGCGGGGAGGCTATCTGCTGTCGTTCCAGTTATCCTATTTCCTCGTAGTCCGGCAATTTACGGTTACCGGGTAGAAACTTCCGGGCCCTATCCCCGGTTTTATACGAGCTCTTCATAGATTCAGTTTAACAACGCCCTACACATCATGTCAACTTAAACACGAACATTGTCATATCATGTCTGTAAAATGTTCGCTTTTGGGCTTGATTGAAAATCTTATTCCCGCTAATCCGCCCATCTGCACATTAAAAAAAGGGGAACGCCGCAGCGTCCCTCTACTAAAGTTCCTATTATTTAACAACCAGCACCGGAATGCGCGCACTTTGCACTACATTATGGCTGACGCTGCCCAGAACAAATTCCCGGATACCGCCCAGCCCCCGGCTGCCGATTACGATCACATCTGCATTCTGCTCCTTGGAATAATTCAGAATAATTTCCGCAGGCGATCCCTGCAGCAATTCTACCGTAGCATTCAGACCTTCGGCTTCCAAGCGGCTTTTCACTTCATCCGTAGTCTGGACCGCGAGGTCATAATAATCCTTGTTCACCGATGCCGGCAGAGGCGCGAGAGCTTCCCCGATGAAGAATCGCGGGAATTCAAATGCGTGTACGACGTACAAGGAGGACCCCGGAGTTACCTTAGCCAGCTCAATCGCCCGTTCCAGAGCCTGATTCGAAGCCTTTGAACCGTCATAGGCAAGCAGAATTTTAGAGAATAACATATACGCCACCTCTTTCTATTATTTACATCATTACCAAGCCTGCAAAGGTCTTACCTCAAAAAATATCCATACAGCACCATATTCAGCAGCAGCAGCAGCGGAATTCCGAGTCTGAAGGAAGTATGCCTTGTCTTGTGGCGTTTGCGGTACATGGCAATCAGCACACCCAGCGCACCGCCCATGAACGCCAGCAGGAACAGTGTCTTCTCCGGCACCCGATCCCGTCTTTTCCGGGCCTTGTTCTTGTCTTCCGACATCACGACATACCCGATAATGTTGATCAGCGCGAACCACAGCAATACAACCTTGACCATCCTTCCGGCCCCTCCTCCTAGCATCCTATCTGCTCTCTATTATATTACCCAATCCGGCAAAACACCAATAACCTCACATCACCGGCCCTGCAACCGCCGCTCTTTCTTGCTCCGCTTGCCTGCGAATCCGGCCTCCCTGATCCAGAACCAGGACAGCACCGCCGCAAGCACCGCTGCAATAGCGCCCAGCCAGAAGCCTCCGCGCAGACCGTACGCCGCACTCATCCATCCCGCTACAAAAGGACCGCCTGACATGCCGATCGCATACACCGCCTGATAGAACCCCATCGCTGTCGCCCGCTTGAACGGAGCTACCCCGGAGACGGATTTACCCAGCAGCAGCGGGAAGATCAGGCCTTGCATGAACCCGTTTCCGATCTGTGTGGCACATAAGGCGGCAAGCGTTGGCATCGAAGGAATGAGCAGCGTGAACACCGCACTTCCGGCAAAACCGAGCATCAGCGTCCCCCGGTCCCC
This sequence comes from Paenibacillus sp. FSL R7-0333, assembly GCF_038000365.1. Taxonomy (NCBI): domain Bacteria; kingdom Bacillati; phylum Bacillota; class Bacilli; order Caryophanales; family Paenibacillaceae; genus Paenibacillus; species Paenibacillus sp. FSL R7-0333. The sequence continues at coordinate 410,906 of NZ_JBBOBZ010000001.1, read as the reverse complement.
CAGCCACCGGCCGAACAGGCGCGCTCCATAGAGGGTCGCTACCGCATGAGGCAGCATAAAAGCCAGCGTCAGCCAGCCGAGACTCCCCTTGCTCGCGCCAATATAGAGCGCCTGGTTCGGCGTGTAGCCGAACATTGTAATGAACAGCACACAATGGGCCAGCACCGATAACAGCGATACTTTTACCAGCAGCGGCTCCTTCACGACACCGGCCAGATCCTTGAGCTTAATCGCCGTGCGCTTCTCCAGCTGTTGCTCCGGAAGACGGACGACCAGCAGCATCGCGGCCACCGCCACAATCCCACCGATGATGAACGGGGTATTCCAGCCGAAGTGGTCTACGATATAGCCGCTGATCATCATGCTGGTCAACTGGGCAATCACCGTGGTGAACTGGAGCATACCCATAGCCCTGCCCGCCTCTTCTTTCGGAAAATACCCCGCGAACATCACCGAATATACTACCCACGCCGATGCTGCTATCCCCGAAACCGCCCGCGCCGCCAGCGCCCAGCCCGGATGTGCCCCTGCCAGGAACAGCAGACAGCTCGCTCCGCTTGCGATCAGCCCCAGATAAATGAACGGCCGCCGCCGGTTAAGTACATCTGAACCCATCCCTATAGGCAGCCGGAACAGAATCTGCATCAGTCCGTAGATCCCCAGCACCGCTCCCACCATGACATAAGAAGCTCCCAGATGCTCCACATACGGCGAGAGCACCGGAACATAGATATAAGAAGAGAACCAGAACATAAAGACGATCACCAGAAAATACAACCGGCTGCTCCCCTTCGTACCCGGAGCCTCTGCCGCTTTCGCCACACCCGCTAAACCTTCAGCCGCCGCCACTTCTCCACCTGCCCCACTCTATTTACCGGAGCCCTAACGCTGACCCCGTATCAATCTTCTACAGTAAAGCATATCTGCCGTCCCTTGGACAGCCTTACTTTGGCTTCTTGCGGCTACTTGCCCTTCTGTTTCGCTTCCATCGCAGCCTTCAGCAGGTCACCAAGATTGTTGCCGGCACTTTCCGTCTTGCTGTACTGCTGCACCAGCTTCTGCTGCTCGCGTTTGTTGATATGCTTGTGGTCCTTATCCATCGTCTCTGTAATTCCGCAGCCGAGGCACTGCACATACTTCCCGGCCTTGCCTTCCTTCATCTCCATCTTCTTATGGCACTGCGGGCAGCGGCGGTTCGACAACTGCTTCTCGCCCGCCCGGGTGTAGCCGCAGTCCTCCTTCGGACAGACCAGCAGCTTGCCGCGTTTGGTCTTCTTTTCTAACATCCTTGTTCCACACTCCGGACAATGGCTGTTAGAGACATTATGCGGCTTGTATTCCGCTCCGCTGTTCTTCACCCCGGACACCAGCTCCTGGGCCATACTCCGGATACCCTGCAGGAAAGGCTCCGGGCGCCCCTGCCCGCGCGCAATTCTCTCCAGCTCCGCTTCCCAGCGTGCCGTCAGCTCCGGTGTACGCAGCTGTCCCGAGACCAGCTCAATCAACTGCTTGCCCTTGCCGGTCGGATGCAGCAGATTGCCCTGCCGTTCAATCGTATCCGAGCTGACCAGCTTCTCAATAATATCCGCACGGGTGGCTGGTGTCCCCAGCCCATGCTTCTCCATCTGCGTCAGCAGCGTGGCTTCATTATAACGCTTAGGCGGCTGTGTCCGTCCCGGCTTGATGATGCAGCGCTCCACCTTCACAGGGTCGCCTTCCCGCAGCTCCGGCAGCTTCAAACTGCCTGCTGCGGGTTCATCCCCCGCATCCTCCTCGTCGTCATCCGAGCTCATATCTCCGCCGTATACCTCACGCCAGCCTGCATCCTTGATGGTAGTTCCCTTGACATAGAAGCTTTCCCCATCTACAGTTACCGTCACAGCTACGGCGTCATAACGGGCCTGAGGATAGAACAGGCTGATGAACCGCCGTACGATCAGATCGTAGAGCTTCCGCTCTTCCGCACTCAGCAGATTGAGCAGCACCGTCTGCTCTGTCGGAATAATCGCGTGGTGATCGCTGACCTTGCTGTCATCGACAATCCGCTTCGTAATCGGCAGCGGCTTCCGCAGCAGCGGTCTGGCGAGGGCTGCATACGGCCCGACAGCCACGCTGTCGAGCCTTTCTTTTAGCGTGCCCGTCATATCAGCGGTCAGATAACGGCTGTCTGTACGCGGATAGGTGACCAGCTTATGCTGTTCATACAGCTTTTGGAGCACACTTGAGGTCTGTTTCGCTGAGAAGCCGAATTTACGGTTGGCATCCCGCTGCAGTTCTGTCAGATCATAAGCCAGCGGATGCGGCTCGCTTTTCTCACTCTTCAGGACCTTGGTAATCCTTCCGCTGCGGCCTGTAAGCTTATCTTTAAGAACTCCTGTCTTCTCTCTATCAAAAATCCGTCCATCCCCGCCCTGCGCGCGCCATCCCGCCTGGAAATTCCCGAAATCACCAGTCAGCAGATCATATTCCTGGGAACGGAAGCCGGTAATCTCATTCTCCCGGTCCATAATCATTCCCAGGGTAGGTGTCTGCACACGCCCCGCAGAGAGCGGCGCGCCGAACTTGCAGGTTAAGGCCCGCGTCACATTCAGCCCGATCATCCAATCCGCCTCAGCACGGCAGCGGGCAGATTCATACAGCCGGTCGAAATCCCGTCCAGGCCGCAGCGAAGCGAAGCCCTCCTTAATGGCCTTATCCGTCTGCGAAGAGATCCACAGCCGCCGGAACGGCTTTTTCCAGCCTGCCATATTCATAATCCAGCGGGCCAGCAGCTCACCCTCACGTGCCGCATCCGTTGCTACGATCAGCTCCTCTATATCCTGCCGCTTCATCAACTGCTGCACAGCCTTATACTGCTGGCTAGTCTCGCGCAGCACCTTCAGCTTGGCCTTCTCTGGAAGAATCGGCAGATCCTCCAGCGCCCACGTTGCATATTTATTGTTATAGTCCTCAGGCTCAGCCAGGCCCACTAGATGCCCAAGCGCCCAGGTCACCACATATTTCGGACCTTCCATATAACTCTTCTGTTTATTCCCACAGCCCAGCACCCGCGCAATCTCACGGGCCACCGACGGCTTCTCTGCCAATACCAATACCTTCATCGTCCAAACCCCTCCCTGTCATCAACAACCTATTATACCATGACATACAAGTCCGCAATTATCATCAGGCCGAATTCCCTTCACTTCAGCTAGACTAGAATCATCCCCCAGCCGAAAGGAGTCACAGCCAATGCCCGCCTCAGAATTGTATAATATTATACCAGTAGGAGTAGTAACGGGAACACAGCAGAACCTGCGACTTGAGATTAGACCCGAATACAGACCTGCCTTGAAGGGGTTAGATGCTTTCAGCCACTGCCAGATCCTGTGGTGGATTCATGAGTTTGCAGATGATAGCTTCCGGGGGACTACTCAGATTGAGCCTCCCTATACTGCGCCGGTAAGCGGTGTTTTTGCGACCCGGTCTCCGGTCCGCCCTAATCCGCTTGGACTCACGGTTGCCCGTATTCTATCCGTTGACCTAGATCAGGGAATTGTGGAGGTCAGCGGACTGGATGCTTATCCGGGAACGCCCGTGCTTGATATCAAAGCTTATTTCCCTTCCACCGACCGTGTTCGTCAGGTTAGAGTGCCCACATGGGCCGCATCATGGGGAGAGTGGACTGTAGAGTAGACCGTAGAGGAGAGGACTTTATGAAGAACAGCCAGCTTATTCTGCAGGCGACCCAATATATCGAAGCGAATCTGAAGCAGCCGCTGTCTGTTCTGACCCTCTCCAGAGAGAGCGGCTATTCCCTGTTCCACTTCATCCGACTGTTTCAGGGAGTTACCGGACTCACACCGGGCGACTATATAGCAAGACGGAGGATTTCCGAGGCAGCCCGTGATATTCTAAGCAGACCCGGGCGGACCTTTCACGAGATCTCACTGGACTATGCTTATAATGATTACGAGACCTTCACCCGGGCCTTCAAAAGACTGCTGCGCACTACCCCCACACATATCCGCCACAAGTCTAACCCGGACATCCCTCTGCTGCTCCATCCCTTGCAGCCAAAAGATTTGCCGCACTGGTCAGACCAGAAGGGCGTCTCTCCTGACCTGATTGAGCTTGGTGCAATCAGGCTTCAGGGGCCATTCATTACCGTTACGCAAGATCATTCGGTCATCGGATCAGCATGGGAACAGCTATTCAGCAGCCTTTCTGCTATCCCGGACCGCAAGCTTCCAGAACAATATTACCAGCTAGGCTATTGGCCGGATAACTATGAGGACCAGGGAATCTTCTTTCACATTGCCTGCGAGTTGAATACCCCAGCATCCGTACGTGACGGCACTATCGTTCAGTCGTGCTGCGAACAAACAAGCCACAATCTGCCCATTCACACACTGCCGCCAGCACGTTATCTTAGATTTAAGCATACAGGGCCATCCGCAGAAGTTTCTGCCACCTACAAATATATCTATGGCGTTTTTCTGCCGAGAACCGATTACCGCCTGAACCTCTCTTATGAATTTGAATACTACGGCCAGGGCTATCTGGGCCCCTACCATCCTAACTCTATAAGTGAAATCTACATTCCGTTAACACTGCTCTAATCAGCAAAACAACCCCACAAAGTGAGGCTTTAGCTTCGATGATGACTCAGGTATTTTTCAAAAAAGCCCGCATCTGCACAGCAGACGCGGACAAGGGCTCAGCCTATCTTCCCATTCCCGTTTTCACGGTTCGCGGGTTCATGGAATCACTATAGTGCTCTCAAGGTCCTTATGATAAGTTCTCACCGGTTTCCCATTGTCATCCAACAAGAGCTTCAGATCATTATCCAAAGTCATGGTATACGGTCTGACCGTAATCGTCTTAGGGGTTTGCGGGAAGGTATTGTATAGGCTATCTACAATAGGATGCTGAACAGCCTTCATCAAGGCATATCCTTGCTTGGAAGCAGCAACATTACCCGCATCATCCACAAGCTCATAGAATACCGCAGTTGGACCATATTCCCCTGTCTGCTCCGGTGATGCAGGCACTTCCCCTTCACTGGTGATGATCATCCTCATGGCAGCAGGCGTGATGTCCAGACTCTTTACTTTATAATGGAAGGAGTCTTTGCTCGCCCCCTGGCCCGGGGTAAGGTTGATGATTCCCTCCGCAAGCTTCTTCGCTGTTACCTCGAACTCAAACGGCTCGGCGATCTGGGCAACCGGTACGCGGATATTCACCTTGAATTCGTCTCCGAGAGCCGAAGCATTGTGCAGTTCTCTAAGCTCCAATAAGAGGGTGTTCGGTTGTCCTTTTACGTCACCTGTGATAGAAGAACCGAAGCCGATAGGCTCTCCTGTCGCCAGAGTAACCTCTGGCAGACCCAGCAGTCCTTTAGTTGATTGATCGAATTCATGGGTTTTAAAATCAGTAATCTCCGCAAGCACCCGCTCATCTGCTACTCCGGTTCTTTCGAAGCCGATGGCCAACTGGATTCCGTCATAAAATACCTCCGTAACACTTAAAGTCACTCCATCTTTGGTAACGCTCATATTAGGTGAAGTAGCCAGGCCCTGTTCCGCCGCTAATTTCAGTCCCGGGTTCTCCGTGTGCTTGAATATACTGCTGAAGACAGGAATTTGACTCAAGGTTTCGGCCCAGGCAGGAGAGATGAACCCTGCGGTTATCGTACCTAACCCTATCACTGCAGCTATACTTGCGGCTGCTAACGTCTTCTTAAGCAATTTGCTTCCTCCTCTGGTCTCCAAATGTTCGATCCGGTTCATAATCTGCTCATTATAGCTATCTACAGGAAGCTCTACTCTTCCGACGCTGCTGCGAATACGTTCCAGCATTTGCTTCTCAGTTTGATTCTGCGACTTCTCCATGAGCACACCCTCCCTTTTCATCCGCTTTTTGCTGAATCAGTTTTTTACGGAGCCGTTCATATTTTTTGCGCAGCGCCGCCGAACTGCTTCCGGTAATCATTGAGATCTCTTCGAAGCTGTATTGTTCAATGACACGAAGGATTAATAGCCCCCGCTCTTCCGAAGTGAGATTTTCAAAAATCCGGTCTACCGGTGACTCCTCCGGCAACGCTTGTTGATTCGTCATCAGTTGCAGCTTATACAGGGACAGCAACCGGCTGCGTCGCTTACGCCTGCGAAGCTGGTCCAGACAATGATGATAAGCCACCTTATATAGCCAGGCCGAAAAAGAAACCCGCCGTTCATAACGCCCAAGCTGCTGATACACCTTAACGAATATATCCTGCACAGCATCCTCTGCTTCTTCACGGCTCCTTAGGAGATAGTAGCAATACGTGTAAATCTTTTTTTCATACTCCTTAATTATTGTTGAGAACGCTTCCCTGTCTCCTGCATGTACCTGATGAATGGCTTCTTCAATCTTATTTGGATTCATTGGGCCCCCGGGGTTGCCTTGCTCCAAAGGAATCACCTCCACTTTCCTTTTACACCTGTATAACGAATGCCAATTGTGTATTTGTGACATATAAGGAAATAGCAAATATGACAAAAGACAGTTCCCCTGAAATTCGAGCAACTGTCTAGATTTAACGCTATGTAAGTCTCTCTCAGACATCAACCTTTCTTCCAAGCTTTAGGCAAGCTTCAAAAAAGATCCGCTCCCCGCCTTGCCCGCGCACATATATACCTTCTTCAGTTAGAGAAGATCGCATAACACTAATCTCCTCAGCATATTTGGCTTCCTGGGCATAGGTGATATGAAGCCCCGTAAGCTCTAACTCCTCCCACTCCTCCAGCGCCAGAGCATCACAACATAAATCTGCATACCGCGCGTTGTTAAGATGTTTGTTGTTATCCAGCCCGCTATATCTTACCTGATAACGGTAAGCCTCCTGCAAGGGGAGTTCGTATGGAATAATTACTTTATCCGGCAGACTTCCTACGGAATCCTCTAAATACGGCTCAACAACAATAGGCAAGGCTGACGGACGCAAAATCTTCCGCTTCCCGATATCCACAAGGGCCCAGATCGAGCGCGTCGAAGCCAGCTCTACACCTTGGGCGTCATAGATCCGGTAATCCCGCTGCCAGAGCGGTCCTTTGTTTCCTTTACTCCAGGTATGTACCTCAAGAAGCTCACCCGGGGATGGCAGACGCTGCAGATTCAGATCCAGGGTGATGACCATCCAGCCCATGCCCGCCTTGAGCATACTCTCCATACTTAGCCCCAGGCTGCTTACAGCCGAATCCGCAGCACGCTGCATGATATCCAGCAGGAAGGAGAGCTTGCCCCTTGACCGGTAATCCGTGTCACTTGCCTGAACCCTGAACTGCTCTGTCCACAAAAAGCTGCTATGCTTGTCCATAACTTTTGGCTCCTTCACCTGTCTATCCCCAATTTTCGGTACCTATCCACATTATTCTAACGGATATCCACATCATTTGGGGAGAAGTATCAAAAAAACTAAATCTATCCACATGTGTATAACTATGCGCCACTTGTAAGAAGACCTGGAATCTACTCACAACCTGTCCACAATGCTTCCCCGAAAATACAAAAAGACCACTGTTGAGAAATCAACAGTGGTCATGTGTGCTTGGCAACGTCCTACTCTCCCAGGACCCTTCGGTCCAAGTACCATCGGCGCTGGAGGGCTTAACGGTCGTGTTCGGGATGGGTACGTGTGGAACCCCTCCGCTATCGCCACCAAACGGATTTTTTCCGGTCGGCTTACTCCCTGAATTTCTTCAGGAAAATAATCAACCTTCCAAAATAATCGCTACAGAAAATATCAAACCATCGGTTTAACATCCTGCCAGGCTTGATCGCCTGAAAACTGAATCCGAAACGAATCTGCGTGTTAGAAATTTGGATAAGCCCTCGACCGATTAGTATTGGTCAGCTCCATGCATTGCTGCACTTCCACCTCCAACCTATCTACCTCGTCGTCTTCAAGGGGTCTTACATACTGGGAAATCTCATCTTGAGGGGGGCTTCACGCTTAGATGCTTTCAGCGCTTATCCCGTCCGTACGTAGCTACTCAGCCATGCTCCTGGCGGAACAACTGATGCACCAGCGGTACGTCCATCCCGGTCCTCTCGTACTAAGGACAGCTCCTCTCAAATTTCCTGCGCCCACGACAGATAGGGACCGAACTGTCTCACGACGTTCTGAACCCAGCTCGCGTACCGCTTTAATGGGCGAACAGCCCAACCCTTGGGACCTACTTCAGCCCCAGGATGCGATGAGCCGACATCGAGGTGCCAAACCTCCCCGTCGATGTGGACTCTTGGGGGAGATAAGCCTGTTATCCCCAGGGTAGCTTTTATCCGTTGAGCGATGGCCCTTCCATGCGGTACCACCGGATCACTAAGTCCGACTTTCGTCCCTGCTCGACTTGTAGGTCTCGCAGTCAAGCTCCCTTATGCCTTTGCACTCTGCGAATGATTTCCAACCATTCTGAGGGAACCTTTGAACGCCTCCGTTACTCTTTAGGAGGCGACCGCCCCAGTCAAACTGCCCGCCTGACACGGTCCCCGTACCCGCTAAGGGCACTAGGTTAGAACCTAGATACGATCAGGGTGGTATCCCAACGGCGCCTCCGCAGAAGCTTGCGCTCCTGCCTCCACGGCTCCCACCTATCCTGTACAGATCGTACCCAAATTCAATATCAAGCTGCAGTAAAGCTCCATGGGGTCTTTCCGTCTTGTCGCGGGTAACCTGCATCTTCACAGGTATTAAAATTTCACCGGATCTCTCGTTGAGACAGCGCCCAAGTCGTTACGCCATTCGTGCGGGTCAGAATTTACCTGACAAGGAATTTCGCTACCTTAGGACCGTTATAGTTACGGCCGCCGTTTACTGGGGCTTCGGTTCACAGCTTCGGGTTTAACCCCTAACCGCTCCCCTTAACCTTCCAGCACCGGGCAGGCGTCAGCCCGTATACTTCGCCTTACGGCTTCGCACAGACCTGTGTTTTTGCTAAACAGTCGCTTGGGCCTTTTCACTGCGGCCCCCTCGGGCTATTCACCCTACCGAGGCACCCCTTCTCCCGAAGTTACGGGGTCATTTTGCCGAGTTCCTTAACGAGAGTTCTTCCGCGCGCCTTAGAATTCTCTTCTCGCCTACCTGTGTCGGTTTGCGGTACGGGCACCTTCTCCTGACTAGAGGCTTTTCTTGGCAGTGTGAGATCATGACCTTCGCTACTATAATTTTCGCTCCCCATCACAGCCCAGCCTTACGATGTGCGGATTTGCCTACACACCAGCCTCACTGCTTAGACGGACATCCATCAGTCCGCGTCACTACCCTCCTGCGTCACCCCATCGCTCATAGCGGATTACGGTGGTACAGTAATTTCAAACTGTTGTCCTTCGACTACGCCTGTCGGCCTCGCCTTAGGTCCCGACTTACCCTGAGCGGACGAGCCTTCCTCAGGAAACCTTGGGCTTTCGGCGGATCAGATTCTCACTGATCTTTTCGTTACTCATACCGGCATTCTCACTTGTATACTCTCCAGCGCTCCTTACGGTACACCTTCAACGTATATACAACGCTCCCCTACCCCAGGATCGACTTCACTCCAGCTTCGAAGTCTGTGTTTATCCCCTGAAAGCATTTAGCCATTCACCCCTTCGGATGTTTCACGGCATCAATGTCAATCTGGATAAACACGCCTCAAAGGCGCAGTGAAGTCGATCCTAGCCATAGCTTCGGTGGTGTGTTTAGCCCCGTTACATTTTCGGCGCAGAGTCACTCGACCAGTGAGCTATTACGCACTCTTTCAATGGTGGCTGCTTCTAAGCCAACATCCTGGTTGTCTGTGCAACTCCACATCCTTTCCCACTTAACACACACTTGGGGACCTTAGCTGATGGTCTGGGCTGTTTCCCTTTTGACAATGGATCTTAGCACTCACTGTCTGACTCCCGGCAAGAAGTAAATGGCATTCGGAGTTTGACTGAGCTTGGTAACCCTTGCGGGCCCCGCACCCAATCAGTGCTCTACCTCCACCACTCCATTCACCGAGGCTAGCCCTAAAGCTATTTCGGGGAGAACCAGCTATCTCCGAGTTCGATTGGAATTTCTCCGCTACCCCCACCTCATCCCCGCATTTTTCAACATGCGTGGGTTCGGGCCTCCAGTGCGTGTTACCGCACCTTCACCCTGGACAGGGGTAGATCACACGGTTTCGGGTCTACGTCCACATACTTAGTCGCCCTATTCAGACTCGCTTTCGCTGCGGCTCCGGCTTCTCACCTTAACCTTGCATGTTAAACGTAACTCGCCGGTTCATTCTACAAAAGGCACGCCATCACCCATAAAGAGGGCTCTGACTTTTTGTAAGCACACGGTTTCAGGTTCTATTTCACTCCCCTTCCGGGGTGCTTTTCACCTTTCCCTCACGGTACTGTTTCACTATCGGTCGCCAGGTAGTATTTAGCCTTAGCAGATGGTCCTGCTGGATTCATACGGGGTTTCACGTGCCCCGCACTACTCGGGATCCGTCTCGGAGAGAACACAGTTTAGGCTACAGGGCTTTTACCTCTATCGCGGGCCTTTCCAGACCTCTTCACCTACCATATTCCTTTGTAACTCCATGTGAGACGTCCCACAACCCCAAGAGGCAAGCCCCTTGGTTTAGGCTGTTCCGCGTTCGCTCGCCGCTACTGACGGAATCACTATTGTTTTCTCTTCCTCAGGGTACTTAGATGTTTCAGTTCCCCTGGTCTGCCTCTGCGTATCCTATGTATTCAGATACGAGTAACTGCGAATTACCACAGCTGGGTTTCCCCATTCGGACACCCCCGGATCAAAGCTTGCTTACAGCTCCCCGAGGCAGTTTCGTTGTTCGCCACGTCCTTCGTCGGCTCCTGGCGCCTAGGCATCCTCCGTGTGCTCTTAGTAGCTTAACCAATGTGTTTTCCGTTAGGAAAATCACGGTAGCAACTAATAACTATTTCCACTTGCTTACACAAGTTTCAGCTAAAAGATGTTCTAAAACGCAAATTCGTTTCGGTATCCAGTTTTCAAGGATCAAGTTTCTTACTTGAGAGCTTAAACTCTCAAAACTGACCAACGAGTGAGTATTCGAACCCAAGGGTTCTATTGTGGAAGCTTAGCTTCCGATTTGAATGTCTTCATTGCAGAAGACGATTCTCCATAGAAAGGAGGTGATCCAGCCGCACCTTCCGATACGGCTACCTTGTTACGACTTCACCCCAATCATCTACCCCACCTTCGGCGGCTGGCTCCCTTGCGGGTTACCCCACCGACTTCGGGTGTTGTAAACTCTCGTGGTGTGACGGGCGGTGTGTACAAGACCCGGGAACGTATTCACCGCGGCATGCTGATCCGCGATTACTAGCAATTCCGACTTCATGCAGGCGAGTTGCAGCCTGCAATCCGAACTGAGACCGGCTTTGCTGGGATTGGCTCCACCTCGCGGCTTCGCTTCCCGTTGTACCGGCCATTGTAGTACGTGTGTAGCCCAGGTCATAAGGGGCATGATGATTTGACGTCATCCCCACCTTCCTCCGGTTTGTCACCGGCAGTCACTCTAGAGTGCCCAGCTCAACCTGCTGGCAACTAAAGTCAAGGGTTGCGCTCGTTGCGGGACTTAACCCAACATCTCACGACACGAGCTGACGACAACCATGCACCACCTGTCTCAACTTTCCCCGAAGGGCACCTGATGCATCTCTGCTTCGTTAGTTGGATGTCAAGACCTGGTAAGGTTCTTCGCGTTGCTTCGAATTAAACCACATACTCCACTGCTTGTGCGGGTCCCCGTCAATTCCTTTGAGTTTCAGTCTTGCGACCGTACTCCCCAGGCGGAGTGCTTACTGTGTTAACTTCGGCACCAAGGGTATCGAAACCCCTAACACCTAGCACTCATCGTTTACGGCGTGGACTACCAGGGTATCTAATCCTGTTTGCTCCCCACGCTTTCGCGCCTCAGCGTCAGTTACAGCCCAGAAAGTCGCCTTCGCCACTGGTGTTCCTCCACATATCTACGCATTTCACCGCTACACGTGGAATTCCACTTTCCTCTTCTGTACTCAAGTCACCCAGTTTCCAGTGCGACCTCAGGTTGAGCCCAAGGTTTAAACACCAGACTTAAATAACCGCCTGCGCGCGCTTTACGCCCAATAATTCCGGACAACGCTTGCCCCCTACGTATTACCGCGGCTGCTGGCACGTAGTTAGCCGGGGCTTTCTTCTCAGGTACCGTCACTCCGGTAGCAGTTACTCTACCGGACGTTCTTCCCTGGCAACAGAGCTTTACGATCCGAAAACCTTCATCACTCACGCGGCATTGCTCCGTCAGGCTTGCGCCCATTGCGGAAGATTCCCTACTGCTGCCTCCCGTAGGAGTCTGGGCCGTGTCTCAGTCCCAGTGTGGCCGTTCACCCTCTCAGGTCGGCTACGCATCGTCGCCTTGGTGGGCCGTTACCCCACCAACTAGCTAATGCGCCGCAGGCCCATCCCCAAGCAGCAGATTGCTCCGCCTTTCATTCTTCTCTCAGGAGAAAAAAGAAATTATCCGGTATTAGCTACCGTTTCCGGTAGTTATCCCAGGCTTGAGGGCAGGTTGCCTACGTGTTACTCACCCGTCCGCCGCTAAGTCTGAAAGGAAGCAAGCTTCCTCTCAAACTCCGCTCGACTTGCATGTATTAGGCATGCCGCCAGCGTTCGTCCTGAGCCAGGATCAAACTCTCCAAATTGGTATTTAGAAAGAGCGATTGCTCATTTTGAAACATCTGACGAGAATTTACATTCTCTAATTTTGGATCTCACCGAAGTGATTTCCCACTCACTCGTTGTTCAGTTTTCAAAGATCAAGCTCGTTGTTAGTGTCGATGTTGTCGCCACCAGCAACTCTTATAATATATCACGTTCATCTGAGCAATGCAAGCTTTATTTTTGAAATCACTTATTTAAGTAATCTCTCATTTCCTTTGCCGCTCCAACAACGCTTATTTATAATAACCTATCCTTCTATTAAAAAGCAACCTTTATATAAATAAAAATAACCCGCTTAATGATTAAGCGGGTTATTCTCAGATAATGCTATAGTTCACAGCTATTCTTAGTAGAATTTCGCTGCAGTATATTTGCTTGCTAATTTGACCAGTTCTGTTGATGCTGTTTTCTTACCCAGACCTGCATCTACTGTAGTATCAATCGTCACCCATTTGCCGTTCAGGAACACTTCATTCCAGGCATGGTATGAAGTTACATAGCTTGTATTCCCCATAACCAACTTGGTTGGAATCCCTTCACTGCGGAGCATAGTAGCGAACAAGGAAGCGTAATCGTAGCAGATACCTTTGTTGGTAGCCAGTGTGGTGTCGTTGTTCGGAATATAATCTGTGCTTACGCTGTTGGCCAGAGAGTAGTCATATTTCACGTTAGCTACGATGTAATTGTAGATAGCCTTAACTTTGTCTGCATCTGTGGTCAGACCCTTTGTAAGCTGTGCTGCCTTTTGAACGGATTTATCGGAAGAACTCCACTTTACATTCTGTACAGAGCTCAAATATACGGCATTCACATTGCTCATGGAGAGAGATACAGTCTCGGAAGATAGTACTTTGTATTTGTTGCCGGTAGTATTCTCAAGAACGGAGACCTTGTAAGAGCCATTACCTTGTTGCAGCGGGAACGTCTCGGTCGGTTTGGAAGTGTATAAGTTGTAAGTATAGCTGTTATTGTCCTTGGTAATCATGAGCTTCATCTTCTTGTCCTTAGGAACATCGTACGAAACCCCGATAATCCCTTGATCAAGTTGTCCAACATTTAACCAGCTTGAATCTGCATTTGCCGCTTGAGCAGTGCCTGTCTGCACGGAAGTGACGATCACAAAAAGTGTAATCAGCATTAAATAAAACTTCTTCATGGATAAAACCCCTTTCGGTAGCTGGCTGCCATTCTTACGGGAAGGCCCTTTAGCTTTGCGTCCCTACCTTTCGATAGGTTTGCCGTTATCGTATAAGCTTTATCTGTCCAATCTACTACCACATAATGACAGATTCAGAATGAAAACAAACAAAAAAAGCCTCTTCATTCGGTAGCTGGCTGCCATCCATGACGGGAAGGCCCTTTAGCTTTGCGTCCCTACCTTTCGATAGGTTTGCCGTTATCGTGCATTAGCTTTTGATAGTTCTATCTTACCATATCCATCTCTATTATCAAGACCCAATTGCTAGATTTCACCACAAATATACTAAAATTTTATGTTTTTTCGACCTTTATCGCCTTGTCCTGATAGAATCAGGTCAGCTTCGCATGAATGATGAGTCTGTGGGTCGGATTGACAAGCGGATCACAGGTAATGAGGGTCAGAATCTTATCATCATCCTTACCCTTCAGTACTGAAATATCGGTAGGCTCTACAATAGATACATCATATACAACATATTTGTATTCCTGGCCGCTTGTAATAACAGTAATGGCATCCCCTTTACCGACCTCGTCCAGTCTGTTGAACAGCCGCCCTGCCGTTCTTGACCGATGCGCAGCAATCGCTGCATTGCCTACCGCGCCAATCGGAGCTGTCTCCTTCATATGCGCCGCTGCATGCTTCATATTGGTCTTGGTGGCGCCCTCCAGTACAGGCAGCTTCAGATCGATTTTATCGATTTCAATAATAGCGGTGATCTTGCCTCCCACTTCAATCTCGGGCGCTGTAGTGGGAACCGGCTCTTCCGCACCAGACTCTTCAGCCAGCAGCTGGGTGACTTCCGCATAGGGCTTGCTCAGATCCTGGCTGGCAGGAGCCGTAGCCGAAGGAACGATTTCACTGTAGGCCTGTTCAGCCTCTTCCAGCAGCTTCTGCTGCTGACGGTCCTCGTACCATTCGCTTCCTTTGGGGTAGAGCATAATCAGGACCCCGGCAAGTATAATCAAATAGGATAACTTCCGCATGACAATCGCCTCCGCAATATAGAATAAGTGCTTTCCTCCGCAGAATACGGGGAAGATATACGCTCTCTTTAGAATACCCACTTCCGGCTTCCAAAGAAATTAATGATTACTGTAATAAAGGTAACCAGCACCTTGGCCATCAGCACCTGGACTCCCAGCCGGTCAGTCAGTAGATGAATCAGCAGCACCGAAATGCCCAGCACCAGCAGATTCAGCACCATAAATCTCACCAGCTGCATCCGGTCAAAGCCGCCATCCCCGCCTCTGTCCCTTCCCTTGAAGGTCACCTTCTTATTCCAGACAAAGCTGTTGGCCGTCCCGGCACTGTAGGAAATAATCTGTGCAGGGGTGTTAAGCATGCCCAAGGAATGCAGCAGAGTAAACACCGCAAAATCTATGAACGTGTTAAGCAGGCCCACCGCATTGAATTTCAGAAACTGGATCATGCCTGCACGCCAAGCCTTATCTTGCATAATCGCTTTCCTTCCGCGTGTCTTCAGCCTCTGTCTCCGGGTAGCCTCTGGTCTCGCTTACGATATAGAGTGGTCTATCCTTCGATTCGTCATAGATCCGTCCAATGTATTCCCCAATCACGCCCAGCAGCATCAGCACAATGCCGTTAAACAGCAGGTTCACCCCGACAATGGATGCCCAGCCCGGCACGGTCCAGGAGGTGAAGACTTTCTGGAATAAGACCAGAAACAGGTAGATGAAGCTGGAGAAGGACAGGAAGAAGCCGACATAAGAGGCAATTTTGAGCGGCTTGTGCGAGAAGGAGGTGATTCCGTCGAGCGCAAAGCGGATCATTTTTTTGAGCGGATATTTCGTCTCCCCGGCGAAGCGTTCCTCCCGCACATATTCCACCATGGTCTGCCGGAAGCCGACCCAGCTTACCAGCCCCCGTACATAACGGTTCTTCTCCTTCAGGCCGCGCAGCACATCGCAGACCTTACGGTCGATCAGCCGGAAGTCCCCGGTATCTGTGGGAATCTCCACACTGGT
Source organism: Paenibacillus sp. FSL R7-0333 (assembly GCF_038000365.1). Lineage (NCBI taxonomy): Bacteria > Bacillati > Bacillota > Bacilli > Caryophanales > Paenibacillaceae > Paenibacillus > Paenibacillus sp. FSL R7-0333. The sequence goes on along the minus strand of NZ_JBBOBZ010000001.1, from coordinate 394,999 downwards.
CATGCTGCTGAGCAGACGGTAAAAGATTTTGGCTGTCACCTTCTTGAAGAAGGTCTCTCCGTGGCGCTTCAGCCGCTTGGCATAGACTACCTCATAGCCTTCCTTCCACTTGGCGATCATCTGCAGGATCACCTCCGGCGGGTCCTGGAGATCTGCGTCAATCACCACAACAGCCTGGCCCTCAGCATAATCCATACCCGCTGTAATCGCCACCTGATGGCCGAAGTTACGGGAGAAGTCAATCAGCTTGACATGCTCATCCCTATTACTGATTCCGCGCATAATCTCAGCCGTACGGTCCCGGCTGCCGTCATTGACGAACACGAGCTCATAGGAATCCCCGCACTCATCCATCACTTTTTTGAGCCGCTCGTAGGTTATCTGAATGACTTCCTCCTCATTATACATGGGCACAATTACACTATATCTGGCCTTCACAAGGGTTCCTCCTCAATTTATTGTAAGCCACAGCTTCCTTGATGCGCTTCATCAACATCAGCTTTGAACAACTATGCGGCTCTTACAGCTCCCCTCCTAGAATACCCAGGAAGGGAACCAGCGAAGTACATGAATGATATAACTGCTGTTCACCTGCATGCCGGACAATACCGGATAGAACATTACAAACAGGATGGCGGCGGCCGCAATATAGGCGTACCGCAGATATTTGGCACCCTGGAACCTGCCGTCAAGCAGCTTCAGGATGTACACAATGGATAGAATCATAAACGGCACCATCGCAAAGTAATGGTACAGGAACGTCTCACGCGGCACAAGCATCCATGGAACATATTGTGAGAAGAAGCCGATCCAGATCATATACAGGCTCTTGTCCCGGCGCTTCAGGGTGAACCATACAGCGGCCAGCATCGTGAAGATTCCTGTCCACCAGATCAGCGGATTGCCCATCGTTACTATGCTGCTCGCCTTGCCTGCAGGCAAGCCTTCGCCGCCGCTGAAGAACCACACCGGACGCTTCATGAACGGCCACTCCCACCAGGAGGAGGCGAACGGATGTGTAGCTACAAGCTGACTGTGATAGTTGTACATATTCTTCTGGGCATCAATCAGCCCCTTAACGGTGAAGCCCTCTGCCGACGCAGATAGTGAAGGAATGAAGGACAGGCTGTATATGATTCCCGGAATGATAACGAAGAATCCGATGCAGCTGGCCAGCGTGATGATCGTGTTCTTCCAGAAGGACTGATCTGCAGTCCGGCAGGCGGCTTTGAGCTCCTGACCGCTTAGCTTGCCTTCAGCCAGCAGGCGACCGGCAGCCTTATACTCCCGGTAGCGGTCCAACAGCGACAGCACCAGCATAATAGCAAGTCCCGCGCCGCCGTAAATCACGATCCACTTCGAAGCAACCCCGATGCCGAAGAACAGGCCGGACCAGAACAGCGGAACCAGTGTGGTCCGCAGCGGCACCCGGTAGAAATTCATCGTGAAATACCGCTGCATGAAATAGAACATCAGCATAATGAAGAATACACCGTACACATCGATGGTCGATATCCGCGTCTGGGTGAAATGCATGAAGTCCAGAGCGAATAGTCCCGCTGCCAGTGCAGCATAGGTGGTCTTACGGAACAACCGCATGGCCATGATATAGATCAGCGGCAGCATCGCAATCCCGAACAAGGTGCCGATGATCCGCCATCCGAACGGATTGACGCCGAACAGCTCCATCCCTACCCCGATCAGCAGCTTGCCAAGCGGCGGATGCGTGTTCTCATAAGGAACAATATTATGATAATGCTCATAAGCCGTACGGGCATGATAGATCTCATCAAAATACGTACTGTTCATGAAATTAGAGTTCTTGGGAATGACGGACTGCTCGTCAAACAGATTGGCCGGCGTTCCTCTTTTAGCTGCTGCTCCCGAATCGGGTGTCACGCTTGCTATCGTCAGAGGAACCTCCGGTGCCCCCTGCTCATAGAAGGCCATCTCATTGAGGGTGAAGCCTGGAGACGTAACCGAGAGCTTGACATATCTTGCGGATACGTTAAGCGGCTGGCTTTTCCAGATGAAGACATTGCCCACATCCTCGCTTACCTCAAGCGGGCTGCTCCAATTATCAGGGGTCTGGCTGAATTCCAGCTGAAACTTCCCTGTTCCGACACCGCCGAACACATTGACCCGCTCCAGTTGATGGGCCTGCCCCAGATCCACATAGAAGCTCTCGCCGCTGGCTGCTGGCTCCCACAGAGTCTCAGGTGCCTTGTTATCTCCCAGATGATAGAGGGCAAGCGCCCCGTATAGTACGGTGATACCGAGCATCCAGATCCAGTCTCTGCGCTTCAGCTTCAGCGGAGAACGGCGCTCAGCAGGGGCAAGCGGCTTGATGCCTTCTGCAAGCAGTAGATCTGCTGCGTATGCCTCCTTGGGGGTAACCGGCTCAGGCAAAAGCTTCGCAGTTCGGCGGATATATACATCGTATCCAATATAGAGCAGATATATCGCAAGAATGATAGTGGTAATAGCTGTAACCAGAACAATGCCGTCAGCCGGCGGATTTCCGCCGGTATTCAAATACGCCAGTGTATAACCAACATTGATGTACTGGGTCAGGGAGAACCCGAGGAACAGAGTCAGGAACCGCCGGTCCCGGCTCTCCATGAAGGCGAATAAGGACAGAATCAGTACCGGATACAAGTAACGCTCATGCATTTTGGTACCGAATACGAAGACAATCGTGATCAGCACCATAGCGATGAAGTAGGACTTGGAGAGATCCTTGCGTTCCTTGGTATTGAAGGAATAATAAGCAGCAAGTGCTACTGCCGCCAGGATGAAAATAAAGCCCCATATACGATACGGTATGCCGAGCCAGGTCACATCCAGCGCCGACCACATCGGGTCAGTCAAGGCATACAGATTGAATGCATTCACTGTGGAATACGGATAGGAGGACAGTGTGCTTTTGTAGAGGTTAATCAAGCCTGCAAAACCGCCGTTGTTCCAGAAGAACGGGGCTGCGAGGACAAGGAAAATCCCCAGCCCGTACAGGGCGCCCAGCGCAAGCTGCTTCCAGGCCCGGTGATGATAGAAGGCAAGCAGCAGCACAGGTGTGAAAATCAGCGCCTGCGGCTTGATTAATGTAGCGACGGCAAAGAAGATCGCTGCACGTACGAAGCGCTTATCAACAACCCCCATTATGCTGAGCAGCAGGAAGATGAGGAAAAAAGAATCCGCCTGCCCCCAGGCTGCCGAATCCATCAGCACAGCCGGATTGAACAGGAACAGCATCATCAGCCCCATAGCCAGTCCAGAGCCGAGCCTGGTTCGCGCGCTCTTATAGATAATCCAGCCAAGCACCAGATCAGAGAGCATCGCAGGCAGCTTGAAGAGAACCGTCTCTGCACCTGACCCGCCCGCAAAGTTAAATAATCCGCGCAGCAGGCTAAGCAGGTATAGCACATATAAGTACCCCGGCGGGTAGTCAGCGAAATAACCTTCCTCATAGAATTTGCCCGGTCCAAGGTCGGTCAGGCGCTGGCCCCAGGCCATGAAGGTGTTCATATCATTCTTATAGCCCTGTGCCGTAAGGCCGATCCAGATCCGCAGGATGAATGCTGCCCCAAACAAAACGTACAGCCAGCGGGTGTAGATTACATCCTCCTGTCTCAGCAGACGCTCACTGCGGAAGGCTCTTGTGTATAGAAAAGCAAAAAACAGGCAGAATACTCCCGAAAGCAGCAGCAGCTTGGCCGGCGATACTTTATGCGGTACTTCCTCCGGCTTGCTTCCACCGTCCGCATCTGCCGGCGGAGCCTGGGCTCCGCTGTCCAGCGAGATGATATTCGCTCCCTCCGGTACCGTATCCAGCTTCTCTACGGACAGATCATCGAAATAGGCCTTACCCTGAATCAGATTGGCATAGCCGCCCAGCGCAGCGCCGATTCCGATCTCGGTCTGCTCCTTGCCGGTCTGGCCGATGAACTCCAGACGCTGCCATTCACCGCCGGTATCGCTGGTAGCGGGATAACCGCCCCCAATGCCTACAGGGAAAATATTGGCCCCGATTCCCCCGCCTGCGATGCTGGCTATTTTGACGTATCCAGAGATTCTGTAATAGCTATCCGGCAAGACGGTAACGGTCTGCACCCACTTCAGGTGATTGGGCTGCAGATTCTCAATAACCGCCGCTTTGCTGCCGGAATGAACCTCTTCCGACTGAACGGATATGGAGCCCGCCGCATCCCCCGCAATCCACATATCCTTGCTCCAGCCTGTCGGGGCCCCGTCTTCACCTTCTTCAAAGCCCGGGTTCTGCAATACATTCCCTTCGGCATAAATGCTTGTTACAGGAAGAATAAATAATAGGAGCATCAGTATAACGGTTGCCGCTGCACGTACATTCTTGGTCATCGTTCTACCCTCACCTCGTCAATGTTAATCCAGCCATTACCGCCGGTTATGTATACTTCTGCCTGTATCCCCTGCTCCAGAGTGAACGCAGGAAGTGTGATCTGTTGATAGGCTTCCGCCGCAGGCAGCTCTGTCTCTGCAAGCAGCTTACCGGCTGCCCGGATGCCGATCTTCCCGCCGCTGCCGCCGCTACTGGACATGACGGTCAGTCTGTACTCACCGGCTGGTGCAGTGAAAGCCTGCGAAACGATGTTCTCCGTTCCGGGATCAAGATATGCCAGCTGACTCCCGGCGAAGGGGTTGTTGACAGCAACTCCCGTTCCCGCAGAGAAGGACCAGCCCGCCGTCCCTTCTTCAAATCCGCCATTCACAAATTCGCTTGCAGCAGTCTTGGGTGTGTCTTGAGGCCCGTCATTCTGTTCACTGGTGAGCAGTACGCTGTAGTTGGCAAAACGCTTCACTCTAGATCCGGCGCTTGCCGCAGGCGGCGCAGCAGTATTCGCATAGATATATGCGGCATTCGCAGGCACCCTGTTCAAATCATCAAACCTGTATCTTCCAAAGGAAGAAACCCGCTGAAAGGCTTCTCCCGGATTGGCATACTGAACAGACTTCAGGAAATCATGCGGATTGATCTGCTCATAGAACAGCACATAAATATAAGGCATATTCACCTGGTTCGTAAGATAGACTTCACCGGTGCTATGTTCCGAAGCATACTGGACTGCCTCCCCTAAGGATTCATAGAAGACTGGACCGATTCGCTCAGGAAACTCGCGGAAATACGTATTAGAGAATAAAATAAACATCATGGCGAACCCGGCTGCGGCCAGGATGGCTATACCTTTGACTCTGCCTGCCAGCCAGACGAATCCGGTGCTTACCAGCATAATGAACGGATAAAAAATAATATTAATCCGGTTAATATTCACAGTTGTAATCAGCGCCATTAGCACCGCCACCAGGAACCAGAGCAGCACGGCTCCCCTACCAGCGCTCTCCCTCTCCCGCCGGCTTGTCCACCAGGAAAGCAGGAGAACGATCAGGCCGAGCAGTGCGAAAGGCAGCGCCAGTGGGTACGCATATCCGTAAGGAGAGATGGAGTTCCAGGCCAAGCCGTCACTACCGCTCCACATCAGCTTGCTGAAGGCACTAAGGTTATCGGCAGCCGCCTGCCACAGCCTGCCGCCGAATAGGGATGAAATCTCCTCCACGCGCGGCGTTGTAAGCTTCGGAATTGTGAACAGCGGAGTAGCTATATCCTGCATGGCGTAACGGTTAATGATAATAAATAGTAATATAGGCAGCGCCAGTACCGTAAACCATACGAAATTCCAGACCAGGGCACGAGGTCTCAGGACCTTGCTATATAATAGAAGAATTGCCGTACCGAGCGCAAATAGCGGGACGAAAAAGTACGCTGTTCCATAAGCATACAGCGAGAGGGCCAGCATGCCGGTAAAGGCGTACAGCCACCGTGGATTCGTAAAGGCGCGCAGCAGAAAGTATACGGCGATCAAGATCATCGTAGGAAACAGATTCGATTCCAGCGCCCACCTGGACATCATAATATGCCACGGATTAATGGCGATAAAGAACATGGCAGCGGTCCCGGCTCCAGGCGAGGCCGACAGTCTTTTCATAATCAGATAGAAAAACAGCATGCCCAGTAGTCCCATGATCAGGCTAAGCGCCCTTACAGACAACGGCGTTAGTCCGAACAACAGAATGAAAGGCATGGACAAGTAGGCATAGAGCGCATTCTGCCCGCTCCCCCAGGCGATTAGATGAATCGGCAGATGAACACCATTCCGGTCCATCCCGTAGTGCAAAATGGCGTAGGCATCATAGCCGATAGAGGCTTCGTCCTGATTCAGTCCCGGTGGAATAGAAGTTATGTATAGAATACGGACTATTGCCCCAAGCAGGAACAGCAGCACCGGCCAGGGCTGGCTACGGAAGGACTTGTACACTTGATTGAATACACCGGACACCATTTATCACCTCTTCAACAATATAATCTAAATATTGGTTGATGAAAAGGGTAAAACCCAGCTTGTCCCGCGCGGCTCCCCCCTTAAAAGAATAAAAAGAAAACGGCCTCTTCATATAATGAAGAGACCGCAGAATGTAAGTCAGAATCCGTGGAGCTTATTAGCCTTGGCTGCCGATCAGAACATAGCGCAGGATAATCAGAATCGCCAGCACCCACATCATCCAGTGGATATCATATTTCTTCTTGCCGGCGATATTCGCCACACAAGCCAGAATCACGTAAGTAACAATCCCGAACGAGATCCCGTTAGCAATGTTATACGTAAACGGCATGATCACGAAGGTCAGGAAGGCCGGGATGGCCAGCACCATGTCCTGGAAATCAATATCACGGATCGATTGAGCCATGAGTACACCGACAATAATCAGCGCTGCCGCTGTGGCCGGACCAGGGATCAGAGCGACTACCGGAGCCAGGAACAAGGCAAGCAGGAAGCAGATCCCTGTAGTTACTGCAGTCAGACCCGTACGTCCGCCTTCAGCTACACCGGCTGCACTCTCGACATAAGCAGTAGTGGTGGAAGTACCCAGCATCGCACCGCCCGCAACAGCTACCGCATCTACGAACATGGCATTGCCGACACGCTTTTTGCCCTCTTCAGGGTTCTTCATAATTCCGGCACGTTCAGCAGTACCCACCAGCGTACCGAAGGTATCGAACAGTTCTACGAAGGTAAAAGTGGCAATCGCCGATACGATACCGGTGTGCATAATGCCTTCCCAGTCGAATTCCCAGAAGTTCAGCTGGGTGAAGTCAGGAACCCATGGCGTCTGCGGATTGCTTAGTGAGCTGAAATCTACAGCCCCCATGAGAATCGCAGCCACGGTAGTCCCGAGAATTCCGAACAGGATGGCGCCGCGAACGCGCAGTACCATTAAGATGGAGATCAGCAGCAGTCCGATAATCACGAGTTGAACATTGGTGTTCTCCAGGCTGCCCATATGAATTACAGTTTCAAAAGAAAGTACATCTGTAAATTTGTTAGCGGCGATATCACTTCCGGCTTCGACGCCGATAGTCATCAGTCCGCTGTTCTTCAGGCCGATAATGGTGATAAACATCCCGATACCGACAGTGATCGCATGCTTCAGGCTGTCTGGAATGGCAGTGAGCAGAATTTGCCGGACCCGGGTAATGGTCAGGAGGATGAAGATAATCCCGGAGATAAATACGGCGGTAAGACCCATCTGCCAGGTGAACTCATGTTCAGTGGTGGCGGAGGATAAGACGACGGAAGCGAAATATGCGTTAAGGCCCATACCAGGTGCCAGAGCGACCGGGAAGTTAATGAATACCCCCATGGCAATGGTGAAAATACCGGCTGCCAGCGCAGTCGCAAGGAATACGGAATACCAGCCCATATCAATGCGGCCGAAGGCAGTCAGAGTGCTTGGATTAACCGACAGAATATAAGCCATTGCCATAAACGTGGTTATACCGGCCATGATCTCTGTACGTACTGTGGTGCCGTTCTCTTTCAATTTGAAAAAGCGGTTCAAATCGTTCTCCCCCTAAGGTTGTATGTTGTGCCAATACAGCAACACAAAAGCCGGCATCTGGGAAGACACCGGCCCGAAAAAGAGATGGCTGCCGGGAATTCCGGACAATCGCCGGAAATCCCAGAACAAGTTGCTCTTCTTAATCGTAGCCAGGTCATTACGGTGACCTCGTAGAGACTTCCGGGCCGATCCCCGGAATTATACGAATATATTTGCTGTAGCGCTTTATCATTTTAGGGGGAGATGACAGCTCTTGTCAATGGTAAATACGAACATTGGCCGTCAGGTTTACACAAATGTTCGTAAATTGAACATTTCTATGACAAATCCCGCATGATTAAGGGAGTTTGTAATTGATTATAATCAAACTCTACATGGATTTGCATACCAAATGTATGTTAATCTGAATGTGCTTAGCGATAAGCATTAAATTTCTAACAAGTTCCTTATCCGAAAGGGGATGTTTCGATTGGCTACTACTTATATGGTGGTTTCCGTTTAGAACTGCATAGCAGGCATGCTTCTTAAAAAGGCGGGTAAAAGCCCGTATTATTTGGTATGCCATCCCAAGTAACCTTTCGTGAATTATTGCTGTTTGCGGGATACGATGAAGGTCGTATCTTCTTTGCATCTTGATGCCGCAGATCAGCAGCTTCTTCTTGAGGCTGCTGTTCCGCGGCATTTTTGCGTCCACAAAACAACATTAAAAGGAGCTAAACCCAAAAACATGATTGATCTAAAAACCTATGGATATACAGAAATAGAAGAAATCCCGTCCGGATTATTGCCTGGCAGAATTACAGAGCTCCGGCGGGAGCGCTTCACGGTAATCACAAAGCGGGGCGAGTTGACCGCTGTACTCAAAGGCACGTTCTATCACAGTATGGAATCACGCGGGGACTTTCCGTGCGTCGGCGACTTCGTCCTGCTGCGTCCGAACGAAAGCGGGGAATCGCTCATTACAGCGCTTCTCCCCCGCCGCTCCAAGTTCTCGCGTGCGAATTATTCCGGCCATGCCGCAGAATATACCAGAACCGTTCTGGAACAGGTCGTAGCCGCCAATTTTGACTATGTATTTATTTTGTCTTCCCTGAACAAGGATTTCAATGTCACCCGCATGATGCGTTATTTGACCCAGGCCAGGCAGAGCGGCGGCCAGCCGGTCGTCATTCTGACGAAGGCGGATCTCGCCCCTGATTATCATCAGCAGCTTGCAGAGGTCATGCGAAGCATCCCGGATGTTCCGGTACACGCGGTCAGCAGCCATGCCGGGCTGGGATTAGATGAGCTGGCCCCCTATCTGCTGCCGGGCAAGACCGTTGTGTTCCTCGGCATGTCCGGAATCGGCAAATCATCGCTGCTTAACGCCCTGATGGAACGGGATGTTATGAAGGTCAGTGCCATCCGGGAGGAAGACAGTCGGGGACGGCATACCACCACGCACCGCCAGCTGTTCATGCTCCCTTCTGGCGCCATGGTGATTGATACGCCCGGGATGCGTGAACTGGGGCTGTTCGACGCCCAGGAAGGCATCAGGGCAGGCTTCACCGATGTGGAGGACTTATTCGCCGGATGCCGGTTCAACGATTGCCGCCATGAAGCCGAGCCGGGCTGTGCGGTACTCGCCGCCCTGGCGGAGGGCTCTCTGACGCATGAACGCTGGGAGCGTTACAACTCACAGCAGCAGGAGAACCGGTTCGTCCAGGACAGAACACACTATCTCAGGGACAAGGATGCCCGCAATCAGTCAGCTGCAATGCAGCGCAAGCAAATGAAGAAAAACGGAGGACGATACAAATGAAGATAAACCAAGATGCTTTATATATTGCTCTATCTCAGCTTTTTAATACAACGATTACCTCTGCGGATTACGAAACGCTACAGTTACACGGCGGAACTGTGGGGGATGTGCAATTGGTCACCGGAACCGCTGCAAGTACTGCCGGGGAGAGCCTGCCGTTCCGCATCGTGCTGAAAATTCAAAAGAAATGGGAACGTTACAATGACCCGGATTCATGGCGGCGGGAATATGATCTCTACGCTTCTGAGCTGGGAGCGACCTTCAATGATACCTTCCGCTGGCCGGTGTGTTATCACGCGAAGATGAATGATGAAGAGAATGAGTACCAGCTATGGCTGGAATATATCAACGGCATCTCCGGCCTGGAGCTGACCGGTGACATGTATGAACAGGCCGCATTGGAGTTGGGACGGTATCAAGGGAAGTTGTACGCGGAGCAGCCGGAGGTGCCGCAAAGTCTGACCAACCTGAGCCATGCAGACCTCATGAAGAATACTTATCTGCACTACCGGTCATGGCCGGTTGTCTACTACTATATCCGTTCTGAGGAATGCGGATTCCCGCAGCATGTGCGGCAAATGCTCATCGGCATCGATGAGCATTCGGACGATATTTTTGCCCGGATTGAAAGCCTGCCTCTCGTGTTATGCCACCGGGACTTCTGGGTAACCAACATCATCTATTCTGGCGGGACCATCGCGCTGATTGACTGGGATACCAGCGGCTGGGGCTACCTCGGCGAGGACATCGCCAGCCTGATTGCAGATGAGGTGGATCTTGATCACATGATTGAATACTATCAGCGGTGTGTCCCTGCTTATTACCGGGGCTTCACGGAATATGCGGGAGAGATTGCCCCGCTTGCCGGCCACTGCGTCTACGAATTCATTCTGCTCGTCTTCGGATACCGGCTGGTGGAGGGATATCTTCATGCGGAGGATGATAATAAGAAGACAGAGTGTCTGGATACGCTGGAGAAGGTGTATGAATTGAAGAGCTTGCAGCTGTCCGTCTAAGCGGGAAGAACTCCAAACCTTAATATAGGGTTTTGGAGTTCTTTTTTGTCATAACCGTTTCAGCGAGAAATAGAAGGATAATTTATCGTGTGCAACATATAATTTCTTATATTTCGAAAAAAAACTCTCTCCCATCAGCAAAAATCGCCGGCAGAAGAGAGTTTTTATTTTATCCTTGATCTATTCCCACTCGATCGTCGCTGGCGGCTTCGAGGTAATGTCGTACACGATACGGTTGACGTTGTCCACTTCGTTGACGATGCGGACGGAGATTTTCTCCAGCACATCCCATGGGATACGCGCCCAGTCGGCAGTCATACCGTCGATGGAGGTTACCGCACGAATGCCTACGGTGTAGGAATAGGTGCGCTCGTCACCCATTACGCCCACACTCTTCATGTTAGGGAGTGCAGTGAAATACTGCCAGATCTCGCGGTCGAGACCCGCCTTGGCAATCTCCTCACGCAGGATATAGTCAGAGTCGCGGACGATGGTCAGCTTCTCTTCGGTCACTTCACCCAGTACACGAATCGCCAGACCCGGACCCGGGAAAGGCTGACGCCACACGATCGCATGCGGCATGCCCAGCTCTTCGCCAAGCTTACGGACTTCATCCTTGAAGAGGGTGTTCAGCGGCTCGATCAGACTGAATTTCATATCTTCCGGCAGCCCGCCCACATTGTGGTGCGACTTGATCGTCTGCGCCGTTGCTGTACCGCTCTCTACGATATCGGTATACAGTGTACCTTGAGCCAGGAACGCGAAGTCACCCAGCTTGGCCGATTCTTCGTCGAAGCAGTAGATGAACTCGTTGCCGATGATTTTACGTTTCTGTTCGGGATCGGAGACACCGGCCAGCTTGCCGAGGAAGCGGTCACGGGCGTCGATTTTGACAACATGGATATCGAACTTGCCGACAAAAGTCTCCATGACGCTCTCCGCTTCACCTTTGCGCAGAAGGCCGTGGTCAATGAACATACAAGTCAGCTGATCGCCGATCGCACGGTGAATCAGCATCGCCACCACAGAGGAATCCACACCGCCGCTGAGTGCGCAGAGCACTTTCTTGTCGCCGACCTTGTCACGGATATCCTTAACGGCATCCTCGATGAACGACTCCATCGTCCATTTGCCCTCGCAGCCGCAGACCTCGTACAGGAAGTTCGAGATCATCTCATTCCCCTTCACGGAGTGGCGTACCTCAGGATGGAACTGAACGGCGAAGAATTTGCGTTCATCATTACTCATGGCTGCAATCGGCGCGCTCTCTGTACCGGCATCCAGCTTAAAGCCCTCCGGAAGCTCCACTACATGGTCGCCGTGGCTCATCCATACCGTCTGCTTGCTCTCAAGACCTGCTGCAAGCACGGAGCTGGGTGCGAATTCTACATCGGCTTTGCCATATTCGCGCTTGGCGGAGCGTTCCACCTTGCCTCCCTGCTGCTGTGCCATCAGTTGCATCCCATAGCAGATTCCGAAGATCGGCAGCCCGAGCTCGTAAATCGCCGGGTCTACATGTGGTGCATTCTCCGCATAGACACTGCTTGGCCCACCTGAGAATACAATCCCTTTGGGTGATAAGGCCTTAATCTTCTCCATCGGTGTATTGTACGGCAGAAGCTCGCTGTATACCCCCAGGTCACGAATTCTGCGCGCGATAAGCTGGTTATACTGTCCCCCGAAATCCAGAACAACGATTATTTCATTTGGCTTGTTCATTACTTGCCTCCCTTGATTATTGGATTCATTATACTCATGGTTAATTCTCAGCGTCAAGGAAATGGGGTCCCTCTGTTTCAAGGTTTTGGGTTGGTTGTGGTAGTGGTGGAGGGAATCCCTGCAGAGGGCAAAGGTAGCGGGAAACAGGCTCGTAGCCAAGACAGTACGGAACACCTGCAGATGAGCAAATGTCTGCTCATTCGCCGCTGCCGGGAGCCGACACCAAGTTATAGGGATAAAAAGAAGAATTGTAGCCGTGGCTGGCGGTGGATAGTGGCTGGCATGGGGAGCTTGGATTTAAATGTGGTCGGTTTTTCGATTACATTTGCCCCAGGTGCCCACGCAGCGCCGAATGTAGTCGGTTTTTCGATTACATTTGGTCCTCGTGCCCATGCAGCGCCGAATGTAGTCGGTTTTTCGATTACATTTGGCCCTCGTGCCCATGCAGCGCTAAATGTGGTCGGTTTTTCGATTACATTTGGAGCGGCAAGCTTAGCCGTCACAAAGACGTCCGCTGCAAATGCAGGGACGCCGCTTCTCGATCAGGTTAGATGGAAGGTGATCATCAGGCAACGGGCTATGAAAGCCTCTGCGTCCATGGTATCGGCAGCGCTGGCGGGGGCGCAGCGTTGGGACGCGGAAGCCGTAGAGGGCGCGGTGGGTGACTTGGGCAGGGCGGGTGACATCCGCGCGGAATGCGACAAAGGCACGCCGTCTCCAGCAGAGCCCGACGCCGCTAAAGGCACGCCGCTTCCAGCGGGGCCTGACGCCGCTAAGGGCACGGCCTCGCCACCGGAGCCCGATGCCGCTAAAGGCACGCCGCCTCCGGCGCCGCCATACGCCAGGGTCTCCCACTGGCGTACAAACCCCCGGACGGCGGCGCGCAGCCGCCCGTCCTCGATAGCCAGGGAGTCTGCGTACTCCCTGGCGGTAACCCCGGGCAGCGGCGGCCCATAGCGCGCCGCCAGCCCGTGCCAGGCCGCAGCGGCGGCGCGCAGCTGCCGCTCACGGCCAAGCCTGCCGGCGCGGCGCACCGCCGGCAGCAGGGCCAGGCTGCGCCGCCAGCGGATGGCGGCAGCCAGCACCAGCGCCGCCAGCGCGAGCGGCGCAGTGTCCGGGCCGCCCGCCTGCGGCAGGGCGGCGGTGAGCGCGTCCGCGTGCAGCGCAGCGGAGCGGCGGGTGTCCGGCGGCGCGGAGGCCGCCGCCGGGTCCGTAGCCGCCGCGCCGAGGGCAGCGGCGGCAGCGGCGGAGGGCGTGGGGTCGAAGGGGACCCAGCCCGCGCTGGGGAAATAGACCTCGACCCAGGCGTGGGCATCGCCGCCGGTCACGCTGTAGCGCTGCGGCACAGAGCCGGGCACAGCGGTGCCCGGGCCGTAGCCCTGGACGTACCGCGCCGGAATGCCGCTGCTGCGCAGCAGGACCGTCATCGCAGTGGCAAAATGCACACAATACCCCTGACGGGTCCCGAACAGGAAATCATCGGTGAAATCGGCACCGGACGGCGGCACTCGGGTCTTCAGCGAATAGGTGTAGCCGTCCTGAAGATAACCGGCTACAGCTAAGGCGGCATCGTAACGGCTCGCCGCAGCTGCGGTAAGATCGCCGGCCAGGGCACGTACTCTGGGCGGCAGAGCAGCGGGGAGCTGCAAATACTGGCTGCGTACCCCTTCGGGATCACTTCCCTTCAGCTTCCGCAGCGCTACCGGATCGCTTGGCGGCAGAACAGACTTGACGGTATATTCCGTAACCCCTGCGGAGCTGTAGACTTCCGGCAGGCGGAAGCTGAGCCTGTCCGGGCTGGCCAGCACGTAACCCAGCTGGCTTCCGTCCGCAAGCCGGATGTTCTGTATGTCTGTTATAGCGCCTGCACTGAACAGCGGCATACCTCCAGCGGAAGGCGAGGCCAGCTGAATCCGCTGAATAAACGTCTGGCCCCCGGCTGATGCAGCATCCGCCAGAGCGGGCAGCGCCCCGGACAACCGGGGCAGATTCAGCGCTGAATACGCGGCTCCGCTCCTGATCCAGCGGCGGCCGTCATAATACGCCATGCTTTCTCCCCGCCAGTAATAGGGACGGGAAGCAGTGACCGTGAAGGCCGCCTCCCGGCTGGGAGTCAGGGGCATGCCAAGCTCTCTGTCTTCCATACTGTAGCCAGTGCTGCCAGTGCCGGGTACGCCTGCCTCCTCCGGTCTTTGCGCCGCTGCCCAATGCTCCAGCTTGTCCAGCACCGGCTGCAGTGTAACCGGGGAAGCCGTGCGTGCGCCCAGCCCTTGCCCGGCCATCCAGGCGGCCAGCGTTACCAGTACAGCTGCCGAGAATGCCCTGGCTCCCCAGCGGGCGTAAGGAAGAACAGGCCTTTCTGTCCTCTCTTGCAGGTGGAGCAGCCCGCTTAAAGCCCGTAGCCACAGGATCAGGCCCGCAGTGACCAGGACATCCCCGGAAGTATTAACGGCATAACCCATATCCAGCACCAGCAGATACACCAGCGTTACACCGGTGAACAGCGCAATACTTCCCCTGTACAGCGCGAGCTGCTGGACGGAGGACACCAGCAGCCCCCAGCCCAGCACCAGAATCAGCAGCCTGCTGTCCTCGCTTAATGCGGAGATCCGGCCAGAGAGCAACAGCAGGGCATCCTGTCCACTTTTCTCCATGGCATAGACCTTCAGCCACCCGCCCCCGCCTCCCGCACCAGCACAGAGACCATACCAGGTCATGAAGATTAGAAGAAACTGACCGCTTGCCTGGACAAGACGGGGCAACAGCAGACAGCCCCATGCGAGAAGTGCTGCTGCCGAGAGCATTAGGAGCCGCAGGAGCTGTGTATGGTCCGCTGCCGCAGGCAATCTGTAGAGCGGCAGCAGCCACAGCCCAAAGACGCCCATAATCGCCAAAGAGAACAGACCGCGATAACACAGAGGACTGTTCTCTCTTTTACCTGCGGAGCTGTTCTCTGCAAGGTCTGATTCCTGCATCCCTGCCGCTGTAAACCGGATGCTTCCGTAGCGGCGTTGCCCGCTGTGGGTTGAGCCCTTCGGACTGGCGCCATCCGTACCCGCACTAGCAGGAGGTGGAGTTATCCGGGAATCCATCAGGCTCCGCCCCCTTGTACCCTTGTGCAGTAGCAGCATAGCTCAGACAGTGAATCCTCGCGCCAAGCCGCATCAGACTTCCCGCAATCGTATCCGAGGCAGGCGGTCTGCTGTTCCCGTAAGCTGCGGGATCATGTTGCCCGGTTGTTTCCCACCCCTCCGGTGCCAGCCTGCTGCTGCGGGATAGCTCCGGCAGCGTCCCCGCTGCTCCGGCCGGGCTCCGCACAGGACTACCGGGAGTCCGGCTCGGAGAAGGCTGGTCCCAGACATAATACAGCTCCACCCTGATTCCTTGAACCAGGAAACGGGCCAGCGTTCTCGCCGACTCCTCCTCCAGCCTGCCGGTAACGACCGATACCGTCATCCCGGGAATCCAGCTCTGTGACGCATCCTCCAGCAGTCTGCTGAGACTCTGTGAACCGGAAGGAGCAATCTCTGTAAGCAGATCCCGGACCCTCCCGGGGATCTGGCCCAGCCCCTCATGTCTGGCCATTCCTTCCGGCCAGCCGCCGCTGAAGAGCTGGATGTAGCTGCCGGTACGCTCGGCAGAGAGCAGCAGCCCCATCGTAGCCGATACCGCCTGTTCAAAGGCCGGGATCACCGACCTCCGCTGGCTGCGGGGAGGATGCGCACCGCCGGGAATCTCGTAATCCGCCGGACTGCTCGCAAGCACGATGCAGGTCATCTGCCCCGCTTCACGTTCCGGCACTCTGCTCTGCAGGTTGCCTTTACGGGCGCTGCTCTTCCAGTGAATCCGGCTGAACGGATCACCCGGCGCATAATCACGGATATCCGCTGCCTGCGGGCTGCTGTGGTTCCCCCGCCCGGACACACGGTCTCCCGGCAGCAAGCCGGTATCCGGCACAACTGTGCCCATATATAACGCCCTTGGCAGCACCTTGAAGTCCGCCTTGCCGCCCGGCTGGCAGCCGCCGGTGAACAGCCCCGGCAGATCTCCCCAGGTTACACTGCACCCATGAAGCTGATGTACACCCCTTGGAACGGACAGCAGCTCATAAGAATATTTGAAGGAACGCCGGAAGCCGGGAAACAGCAGCTCCTGATGGCTGCCCCCGCTCCAGTAATCGGTCACAATCATCCAGGGCAGCGGGATTCTGGCGGCAAAAGAAATTTGAACTTCCACAACGGCGTCATCCCCCGCAGACAGACGCGCAGGAACAATCGTGCGCTGGACACTAACTCTCCGGGGACCGCAGAGCTGCATCAGCAGGCCGCCGGACATGACCACTCCGCCCGCTGTCAGCAGCAGCAGGAGCGATTCTCCACCGCGCCACATATACAGTCCTCCGGTAACTGCCATCAGGAGCAGCATTCGCCCCCACTCCTTGGCTGCGCGGCGGATGCGCTTCCGGGGGAACCCGGCTACCTCTGCATTCCCGTACCTGTTCTGCTGTGAATACACCTGTGATTTCGGATCTGTCAATGATGATGAGGACAAGGAGGACACCCTTCCATGGTCATAGACTAGCCCCCTGACAGCCTGTACTTTCCCTGGCTATACTACTTGCTGAGGCCTGTTGCTATTTATTCTTTCCACGAAAAAGGATGCCCAGACATTCAGCAGCCGCTTTTCCCGCCAGTAGTCGCTTTTCCCGCCAGCCCCCCTGCCGTCCCTGTCATATCCTGCCGTCCCCTCCGTCCAGCCCTCCTCTTAAACGGATATCCGTCTTAAGCTGCGGTAACCCTGCGCTCCTCTGCATTAACAAAGGCTTCCGCACCCGGATGACCTGCCGCCTCCAGCAGCAAACGCAGGGGTACCCAGAGGGAGGAGCCTTGGAGCTGCACCTGTGCCGCCCTGTATTCTGCTGTACCGTCCGGCCAGTGAATGCCAACCTCCTGCTTCTGTGAGTCTAACGTCATGCTGCGGCCGTTCCAGCTTACAGCTGCGCTGCGGGTGTCCGCATCCCAGCCGACCCGCCCGCCCAGCCGTTCCACGGTGGCGCGTAGCGGAACATAGTACTGCCCGTCCTGGAGACGGTACTCTCCGGGCTTCAGCTTGATCTCCATCCGCCCAATCTCAAGTGCAAGCGCCTTGCCTGGTGCAAACAGCTCCGCATTCGGAGCAATATTGGCCGATATCCAATCCTGTGACGGCTTGCCCCGCTGAAGGGAGGCTGCCTTGGAGGACACCCTGAACTGTACGGGATCACTCTGCGTATCCAGAACGCCGAACTCATAACCGGCCGCTCTGTAACGTTCAATAATGGCAGGCAGCGCCTTCGCACTCTGTTCATGGCCTGATCCGTCATGCAGCAGCAACACCACACTGGCGGAGTTCAAGTCAGCCACAGATGCCTGCACAATCTCCGCAGCGGGCACTCCCCGGCGGCGGGAATCTCCGCTGTCCACAGTCCAGTCCATCACCCGGTAGCCTGCCTGCTTCAGCAGATTGAAGTATGTACTGTCGAAATGGCCGAACGTGCCGCCCGGCGCACGGACCAGTTGCGGACGGACGCCTGTGATCTCACGTACCGTTTCCTCCGTCTGTTTGATTTGACGCCAGAATTCCGTGAAGCCGCTATATAAATCATGATAGTTATGATTATAGGTATGGTTGCCGATAGCATGCCCCTGCTCCCAGATGGCATGGATCAGCTCGGGACGCCTTGCGGCCTGATCCCCCAGCACGAAGAAGGTCGCCTTAACCCCCTGCTCCTGCAATATCCTAAGCACCTTGGGAGTAACTGCGCTTGGCCCATCGTCAAAAGTCAGATAGACCACCTTCTCCTTGCGGTGACCGGCTGCTGGAGCAGATTTCCCCGCAGCAGCAGCTACTTGGTGTATAGCGGGAGCAGGACGCTCTGCATCTGCCTTAGGGGCTGAACCGCCCGAAACATGCGGCTGCCGTGATTCTGCGGTTGTCATTCTGCCTGCTGCCGGAGGCAAATCTTGCACCGGGACAGCCGGAGCATTATTCTTAGAGAGTAGAGGTAACGCACTGCCTGCTTCAGCCTGCAGGGAGTACGTAATCCGCGAACCGGAAGAATTCCCCTGCCCTCCATAGGCTGACACACCCAGACTCAGCACAACAGCAATAACAAGCAACCCGCAGATCATGATGCGGCGGATAGGATTTTCCAGGTTGTTCTTCATCTTCTCTACCTCCAGCATTCTATTGGCGCACCCGCACCATTTGGTAGATTGTATGAAGACAAGCTTCAGAATAGAATAGGCGCGCAGCCTTTGGAGAGTGAAGAATCTATGGATATGCTGAAATGGATACAAGAATTGTTTGCGAGCTATGGTTATAGCGTATTGTTTTTCGGGCTTTTGCTCGAATTTATCGCCCTGCCTTTTCCCGGGGAGACCACGATGGCCTTCGCAGGATTTCTCTCTTTCACGGGGAGGCTGGATTTCTTCACCCTGGTGATCGTAGCCTTCTTAGGGACTACAATCGGGATGACCATTACATATTTCATCGGGCTCAAAGCCGGTCTGCCCTTTATCCAGCGGTACGGCAAATGGTTCATGTTCTCTCCGGCCAAGCTGGAAAAGACGCAGCGCTGGTTCGAGAAATACGGCAGCGTGCTGATCTCCATCGGCTATTTCATCCCCGGCGTCCGCCACTTCACCGGCTATTTTGCCGGGATTATTGCCCTGCCCTTCCGTAAATTCGCTATGTATGCCTATGGGGGAGCAATATTCTGGGTAGTGTTATTCCTTGGAATCGGCAAAATCTTCGGCCCGCAGTGGATGGGCATCTTCCACCTGATCGAATCCTATGCCCTCTGGATCGCGGTAAGCGTGCTGGCTATTGCCGCGCTGATTGTCATTTACCGTTACCGGGCTGCCATTTCTCTCCGGCTGCGCCGGCGCAAGCCAGTGGCTACGCTTGAACCCAAGGTCCAAGTGAAGGTCAAAGAGACCTCCAAGACCCGTTGACTAAAGCCTCACCTAACGTCTGAAAGAAGGTATCCCTGTGAAAATAGACCGTCTGCTCTCCATTGTCATATTGCTGCTCAACCGGCCGCTGATTCAGGCCAAGGAGCTGGCCGATATGTTCGAGGTCTCCGTGCGTACGATTTACCGCGATATAGACAGCATTAACAGCGCAGGCATCCCTGTGGTTACCTATCAGGGCGCAGGGGGCGGCATCGGCCTCATGCAGGGCTACCGGCTGGACCGCAACGTATTATCGCAACGCGAGCTGGCCGATATTTTCAGTGCGCTGCAAAGCGCCTCCTCCATCGGAGGAGAGGGCCATCAGCTATTGATGGAGAAGATCAGCAGTGTTGTCCCTCCCTCCCAGATCTCCGCCTTCCGCAGCAAAACCACCCAAATGATCGTCGATTTCTCCCCCTGGGAGCTGACAGCTCCGCTGGAGGAGCGGCTGGACCTCCTTAAAGAAGCCTTAGAGGAGGAGATCATGGTCACTTTTGAATACATAACTGCCGAAGGCAGGGTAAGCCAGCGTACGGTCGAGCCCTATACGCTGGTCCTCAAGGGACAATTCTGGTACTTATACGGGTTCTGCGAGGAGCGTCAGGATTTCCGCCTCTTCAAGCTGCTGCGGATGAAAGCGCTAGTGAAGGAGAACAGGCACTATATCCGCCAGGATATTCCGCTTACAGAGCTGCCGTGGAGTAGTAGCTGGAAGGAACCGCAGAATCTCACACCGGTCAAGCTGCGTTTCACGCCGGAAGGCAAGCATCTCGCCGAAGAATACTTCGACTGTGAGACGCTCCAGCAGGATGATACCGGCGGATATACCCTAACGCTCCAGTACCCTGAGAATGACTGGCTATACGGCTTCCTGCTAAGCTTCGGAACCGTCCTGGAGGTGCTGGGACCGGAGCACATCCGCCGCAGATTAGGCGAGGTGGCCCGCGGCGTCGCGGCGGTATATTCAGCAGATCTGGCAGAGAAGCAATAACCGCCCCACCCGCATTCAAGCATGTACAATCTTTTTCCATCCGCATCCGAACCTGAATCCATGTTGTCAGGTTTGCCGGTTTATACTCTAAGGGAGAAGCCGGTTTTTGACTGGGAGACTGGGGAGGATGAAGGACAGTGGGGCAATTCCACCCTAGCTCGCAGACGCAAAAAGACGACCCGGCAACCGTTAACGGTTATATCGGATCGTCTTTTTTATACTGTATACAGGATTTATGCTCTCTGTGATTTCGTCAGGCTCGGCTGCGTCTGTCCGCCTTCCGCTTCTTCCGTCTTCAGGAAGTCGGGCTGCGGAGAGGTCTTGCGGATGAACAGCGCCAGCACCAGGGCAACAACAGTCACCCAGGTTGCTACAGTGAACGCGTGGGTAATCCCGTTAATTGTTGCGTCCTGAGTAAGCTTCAGCATCGCAGCCTTATCTGTCTTCGACACCGCACCGCTGACCAGTGCATCGGTGATGTTGCTCTTCGTACGGTTGGTCATCAGGCTGACGAACAGGGCCATCCCCAGTGCGCCGCCTACAGTACGCAGGGTGTTGGACATGGCTGTACCATGAGAAGCCAGACGCTGCGGCAGCTGGTTCAGACCGGCGGTGACGATAGGCATCATCAGCATCGACATCCCGAACATGCGGGCCGTATACGTCAGGATCAGATGAGTATAAGTGGTAGTAGTGCTGATCTGGCTGAATTCCCAGGTCGTTACAGTGGTGATGGCAAGGCCGATAACCGCCAGCCATCTGGCTCCGATTTTATCAAATATAATTCCGGTGATCGGTGACATCACGCCCATCAGAACCGCACCCGGGAGCAGCATCAGTCCGGATTCCATCGGTGTAAAGCCGCGGATGGTCTGCAGATAGATCGGCAGCAGGATCATCCCTGCATACATAGCCATAGTGACGATAATGTTGATCACGGTAGTCAGGGAGAACATGTTGTAGCGGAAAATGCGGAACTCAAGCAGCGGCTTATCCGTGGTCAGCTCACGCCATACGAACAGCCCCAGGGACACGATACCCAGGATCAGGCAGAGAATAACGGTCGTGCTACCCCAGCCGTCTGTTCCGGCATCACTGAAGCCGTAGAGCAGCCCGCCGAAGCCCAGTGTAGACAGAATCACACCCGGTTTATCCAGCTTCGGAGAAGTCAGCTTACCGACATTCTGCATAGTCTTCATGCCGAGCAGCATTGAGAAAATGGCCAGCGGAAGCACGATGTAGAACAGCACGCGCCAGGAATAGTTCTGCACGACCCAGCCGGACAAGGTAGGTCCGACAGCCGGAGCAAAAATCATCGCAACCGCCATCAGTCCCATCGCCTTGCCCCGTTCTTCAATCGGGAAGATACGCAGGAACACAATGTTCATCAGCGGCATCAGAATTCCGGCACCTACAGCCTGAATGACTCTGCCGACCATAATCATCTCAAAGCCTGTTCCTATTGCACAGACCAGTGTACCTATCGAAAATAACATCATTGCCGTCGTAAAGAGCTGGCGGGTCGTAAATTTCTCCACCAGATAGGCGCTGATCGGCACGAGCACACCATTAACCAGCATGAATCCTGTCGTCAGCCATTGGGCCGTATTGGCGAGGATATTCAGGTCTTCCATCATTTTGGGCAGCGCCACATTCATCAGCGTCTGATTGAGTAGCGCCACGAAGGCGCCGATCAGGAGCGCTGCGATAATCGGGCCTCTGCGGACCGTCTTGGACGGTGCATTACCGGCTGTAATTGTACTCATAGCTTCTTGTTGTCTCTCCCTTGTTCTAGAATTCGGATAATTTCACCATGCAGCCGCAGCAGCTCCTGTACATCCTCCGCAGGAATGTCTGCCAAGGGCTGTAAATGTCTTCGGAGTGACTGCCTGCTGAGCAGACGGATCTCCTTGCCTTTCTCAGTCATCGCCAGCTTAAATATTCGTCTGTCGCTCTGCGAGCGTTCTCTGGTAATCAGTCCGGCCTTCACCATCCGGTCCACTACACCGCTGGCTGCGCTGTTGCCCAGATGCAGAAGATCGGCAAGCTCCGTGATCCCGATATCTGGATGCAAGGATAACTTACGCAATACCATCAGCTGGGTAGATGTGATGTTAAGCTCCTCTGCATCCTTCCACAGAAGCTGCTGGAAATTATGGGTAATGCAGCGGAAAGAGGACAGAATATCGTCCAGTTGCTTTTCCTTTTCTTCCAAGCCTTATCCCTCCACAAGCATAATGCACAAATGCACAATAATACTTCGCATACGAACTATTTTACTATTTACCTATTTATCCGTCAATGATTTTCTTGCAGAAATTTTCTGAAAATTACGGAAAGCGAGGATTAAACATGAATACAGAACAACGAAATCACTGGAACAGGCAGCATAAAATGTTGCCCAGGATCATCACCAAGCCGGAGGCGCATACTGAAGCAGTCGCTATCATTCTGGAGCTGCATACCTCCCTCTACGCCTCTGAAGAAGGAAACGGGGAACAGGCAACCTATGAGGATGCCTTATGGGACCAGCTGCTGGAGTCCACCGCGCGCAGCTACCCGGTGCAGACACCCGGCAGCCGTAATTCTATAGTCTGGCATCTGTGGCACAGTGCACGAATAGAGGATATCACCATGAACATCCTGGGGGCAGACCGTGAGCAGGTGCTATACTCCGGTCAGTATGCCCGGAGGCTGGGGGTTCCTTACGTTCATTCCGGCAACGGAATGAGTGAACAGGATGTTGCTACACTCAGTAGAGAGGTGAACCTCGGAGCGCTATCCGAGTACCGGCGCGATGTCGCCCGCAGAACACGTTCCATTCTATCCGCTCTGGAGCCGGGACAGCTCGGGATGAAGGCAACTCCGGCGCAGTTCGAGAGAGTCCGGGAGGAGAAAGCGGTACTCGACAGCGAGCAGTGGCTAATGGATTATTGGGGCGGCAAGACCTTTGCCGGCCATGTTCTGATGCCGGTTACACGCCATAATTTCGTCCATCTTACCAAGGCCATGCGTGTGAAGCAGAAGCTCCAGCGGTAATCGGCTATTCTTGCCTAGCCTGGAACAAAGCTTAAAAATATCGAGGAACCTGCAATGAAGCCGCCTTCTGCCTAGAAGTAGGTAGCCCAGATGCGGGGCTGACCGGAAGCAGTTGGATAAATGTATCTTAATTTGACCAGATGCGGGGTTTAGCCGGAAGCAAGTGGATAAACACCATCTGTTTAGGACAGTTATCGCTACTATGGATGAAACGGGTAGATTTAAGTGCCTTTTTTCCAATTGCTGATTCAGCAGCAGCCTAATTGTGCACTAGTAGTTGGAGAAAATCCACTTGTTTCCATTCTCCATTCTCCATTCCCCATTTCCTGTCCCATATCCCCCGTCTCCCATCCCGCCTGAGCATATCTCTCCCCCAAGAGGCCAGGCCCCCGTCCAAGGTTTTTTTTCGCGCGTTTCACGCACGAAGGCCAAAAAAAGCGGACCGGAGTTTCCTCCGGTCCGCTCTTCATCTATTCAGGCAACTCGCTCTATCCTTGGCACCCCACACTGCCGGCCAGTACCGGCAAGAGCTGCGCCACCTCGTCCGCTGACGGCTGGGTACCGGCGGCGAGGCCGCTGGCAATCGACATCATCAGCTTGATCCGGTTGGCCTGATTGACCACGCTGACTCCGGCATCATAATCAATGGCGACGATGTTCGCACCAGGATATAGATCCTTAAGCCCTTTAATCATCCCGCGCCCGGTAATATGGTTCGGCAGGCAGGCAAACGGCTGAATGCAGGCAATATTGTTCACGCCGTTATCCAATAGATCCATCATCTCAGCCGTCAGGAACCAGCCTTCGCCCATCTGGTTGCCGACCGACACGAGGCGGCTTGCCTTCTCGGCCAGACCGTATATATTCTCCCGGCCTTTGGATAGTCCAGCCTGCTCCAGCGCTACCTTGACCGGCTTGCGGTAGATTTCGAGATAGGAGATCAGCATGGGATTGATATAGCCCAGCCGCTTGCTTTTGCCGAATTGCTCGGCCTTGTAGATCGGATTGTAGACACAATAGAAAATAAAGTCCAGGAAATCAGGCATCACGGCCTCTCCGCCCTCCGCCTCAATCATGTCGATGATATGATTGTTGGCATCCGGATGGAATTTGATCAGAATCTCCCCGACAATGCCCACCTTGGGCTTATCCGCCGGGATAACCGGCAGCCGCGAGAACCCGGCAACAATCTCACGGGTTAGCCGCTTATATTCGCGGAACGAGAAGTTTGACAGGCTGCCCTTACAGCGGCCCATTCCCTGGCGGAATAAGGCCTCTGCGCTTCCCGGCACTGCTTCATATGGTCTGAAGCGGTGCAGCAGGCGCATCATCAGATCTCCGTAGCAGGCTGCGGCGATCAGGCGGTTCGCCAGCTTCAGGCTGATGCGGAAGCCCGGCTGATTCTCCATCCCGGAGGCATTCAGGGAGATCACCGGGATCTGCCCCAGACCGGCATCCTTCAGCGCCTTGCGCAGCAGGGAGATGTAGTTCGTCGCCCGGCAGCCGCCCCCGGTCTGCGACATGATTACAGCGGTCCGGTCCGGGTCATAATCGCCGCTCTTCAGGGCCGACAGCATCTGCCCGATCGTTACAATCGCGGGATAACAGGCATCATTGTTGACGTACCGGAGGCCTTCCTCCGTCTCCTGCGGACCGGTCGATTCCAGAATTTTCAGCCGGTAGCCCGCATCCTGGAAGACCCGTTCGAACAGCTCGAAATGAATCGGCGACATCTGCGGGGCAAGGATGGTATAGGTATCCTTCATTTCTTTGGTGAACGGCACATTGACTTGCGGCTTGTAGAGCAGCTGCGGCTTAACCTCACCTCTCTCGCGCTCACGCATCGCGGCCTGGAGCGAACGCAGGCGAATCCGCGCGGCTCCGAGATTGCTGATTTCATCGATTTTGATGAGTGTATAGACCTTGTTGTGACGCTCCATAATCTCCTGAACCGCATCGCAGGTAATCGCATCGATCCCGCAGCCGAAGGAGGTGAGCTGGACCAGCTCCAGATCAGTTCTTCCCGCCGCCAGCCGGGCCGCACGGTACATCCGCGCATGGTAGGTCCACTGGTTCACTACGCCAACATCCCCTTCGCTGCGGTCCAGATGGCAGATCGAATCCTCGGTCAGCACCGCAAGTCCCATCCCGGTAATCATATCAGCAATCCCGTGGTTGATCTCAGGGTCGGCATGATACGGATGTCCGCAGAGCAGAATCCCCTTCGTGCCTGTCTCCGTGAGGAAGACCAGCGTCTCCTCGCCCTTGGTGCGCACATCGTTCTTCGCCTGCTCCGCTTCCGCCAGTCCCGCCTGGACAGCAGCCGCAATCTCCTCCTTAGGCACCTCGGCGAAGGTTCGCGCCAGCACCCGGGTCAGCGCCGGAATATCGTCGAAGGTCAGGAACGGGCTGACCAGCGGAACCCCCTGCTCCTTCAGGCCGTCCATATTATTGCGGATCACCTCGGGGTAGGAGGCAACCACCGGACAGTTGAAGTGATTCTGTGCCGCATCATCCTCCTTCTTCTCATACACCACCGCCGGGTAAAAGATGAAGTCCACGCCCTGGCCGATCAGCTGCTGTACATGCCCGTGGGCCATTTTGGCCGGATAGCAGATGGATTCCGAAGGAATGGTATCCATTCCGCTCTCATACAGCTTCTTACTGGACTTCGGAGACAGCACGGTCCGGTAGCGCAGCGAGGTGAAAAAGGTATGCCAGAACGGGTAATTCTCGAACATATTCATTGTGCGCGGAAGTCCAACCGTTCCCCGGAGCGCTGCCACTTCAGGCAAGCCCTCGTAGGCGAAGAACCGCTCATATTTATATTGCATCAGGTTCGGCAGCGTGTTCTTCTCTTTCTTGCCGCCTGCGCCGCGTTCACAGCGGTTCCCCGTCACATGGAAGCTCTTGTCCGGGAACCGGCTGATGGTCAGCGCACAGCTGTTGGCACAGCGGCTGCAGCGGCCTGGAGCGACTGAATACTTGAAGTCCTCCAGCTCCTGCGGTCCGAGGATCGTGCTGATTCCTTCCGGGGCAGCCTGTTCTCTGGCCATCAGCGCACAGCCGTAAGCGCCCATCACGCCGGCGATATCGGGTCTGACTACCGTCCTTCCCGTCAGCAGCTCAAAAGCCCGCAGGACAGCCTCATTATAAAAGGTACCGCCCTGAACGATGATATTCCGGCCCAAATCCTCGGGATTACGGATCTTGATCACCTTTTGCAGCGCATTCTTCACCACGGAGTAAGCCAGCCCGGCCGAGAGATCGGCAAGCGTAGCCCCCTCCTTCTGGACCTGCTTCACCTTGGAATTCATGAACACGGTACAACGCGAGCCGAGATTCACTGGTGCCTTCGATTCGAGCGCCGCAGCGGCGAACTCCTCTATGCCAAGCTCCAACGCGGAAGCAAAGCTCTCCAGAAAGGAGCCGCAGCCCGCCGAGCAGGCTTCATTAAGCATCAGGCTGTCGATGGCTCCCCCGCGGATCTTGATGCACTTCATGTCCTGGCCGCCGATATCGAGGATGAAGTCGACCTCCGGCATGAACCGGGAGGCTGCCTTGTAATGGGCCACCGTCTCTACTTCTCCGCCGTCCATCCGCAGCGCCGCCTTGACCAGACCCTCTCCATAACCGGTTGCGTAAGCTCCCGCAATGTAGCAGCCTGAGGGCAGAATCCGGTAGAGCTCCTTCAGCGCGTCCGTAACCGACTGCAGAGGATTGCCTCCATTGCTCCCGTAAAAGGTATGCAGAATCTCATCCGCCGCTCCGGTGACCACCAGCTTGGTCGTGGTAGAGCCGGCATCAATGCCCAGATAGACCGGCCCCCGGTAGGCAGCCAGCGCGGAACGCGGTGCTGTAGCCTGACTGTGACGAAGTCTGAACTGTGCCAGATCATCCGGCGCTCTGAACAGCGGCGCCAGCTCTGCATCCTCCGCGCGGTCCTGCGAGAAGTCTACAGCCATGATCCGGGCGATCCAGCCGCTGAGCGGCAGGAATACGGGATCTGACCCGGCAAGCGCCGAACCGATGGCGACGAAGTATTGCGAGTGCTCCGGGAACAGCACCTCCTCCTCCTTCAGTCCAAGCGTCTCCTTGAACCGGTCCCGCAGAACGGACAGGAAGGTTAACGGTCCCCCGAGAAAAGCAACACGCCCACGGATCGGACGTCCGCAGGCCAAGCCGCTGATTGTCTGGTTCACGATGCTCTGGAAGATCGAGGCCGCCACATCCTCACGCCGCGCCCCTTCATTCAGCAGCGGCTGCACATCGCTCTTGGCAAATACCCCGCAGCGCGAAGCGATGGGATAGATCCGCTCATGCTTCACCGCAAGCGTATTCAGACCCGCAGGGTCCGTCTGCAGCAGAGAGGCCATCTGATCGATGAATGCGCCTGTACCGCCTGCACAGGCTGTGTTCATCCGCTGCTCGATGCCGCCGCTGAGATAGATGATTTTGGCATCCTCTCCGCCCAGCTCAATCGCGGTATCACATTCTGGAATCCGTCCGCTGATCGCCCTCGTGCAGGCAATGACCTCCTGGACAAACGGAATCTCCCCGAGCTTGGACAGGGACAACCCCGAGGAGCCGCTTACGGTGAGCGCTGCTTCACTGCCTGCGAACCTCTGCTGCACCTCTGACAGCAGGGTAACTGCCGCCTTTTTTATATCACTGAAATGACGCACATAATCCTGATATATAATGATATCCCGTTCCATAACCACCAATTTGGCTGTAGTTGATCCGACGTCAAGCCCAATACGCAGTCTCTTCATGCCATCCCCCATACCTTGCTCCAAATTTGAAGTAATATGAGGCAACTATATCACGAGAGCGCCTGACTATAGCTGTTAGAAAAGTAACAGACAAATACAATTAATTACCAGCATACTTAATTATTTCACGATTTGTTCTAATGCGGCCTCCACATGGCCCTTCACTCTGACTTTTCGCCACTCCGCTCTCAGAATTCCTTCCTCATCAATCAGAAAAGTAGAGCGCACAATCCCCATGAATTCCTTGCCGTAGAGCTTCTTAAGCTGCCATGCCCCGAACAATTCGCTCACCTTATGCTCCTCATCGGATAATAGCGGAAAGGGCAGGCTATTCTTCGCAATAAATTTGCTGTGTGAGGCCAGCGGATCGGCACTGATTCCAAGAACAACCGCCCCATTCGCGGCAATCGTATCGTGGGCATCACGGAAATCGCAGGCCTCCTGGGTGCAGGCCGGGGTACTGTCCTTAGGATAGAAATAGAGCAGCACCTTCCTGCCGCGGTAATCGTTTAAGCTGATATTGCCCCCTGTTGAGGCAGGGAGTGTGAAGTCCGGAACCTTATCACCTACTGTGATATTCATTTATTATTCACTCCTCTTAATGTAGTTGTTGATTTCTGAAATTGCGTGTCTTCCCAAAAGAAATTATAATGTAGAGAATGTGAACTGGAAAGGACGAACGAAATGCCACCAAGAAAGAACCGGCACGCCAAAGCCGGCAAGTCAAAGAAGAAAACGCTGCTCTGGACTCTGGCAATCATACTCCTTTTAATCATCGGAGGTCTGGTTTACTATTTCACTGCAATTTACAATCAGCTCGATAACCTCCACAAGACAGGTGAAGATTCTCCGTTCGCCAATGTTCCCACAGCCTCGGCGGAGGCGGTTAAGCCCCCTGTATGGGAAGGCACAGAGCCGGTCAATATCCTGCTCATGGGCGTGGATGCGCGCGGGGTGAAGAAGGGCGAGGTGCCGCGTTCCGACACTATGCTGGTCGCCTCACTTGATCCGGTGAAGAAGAAGTTCTATGTCTTTTCCATTCTTCGTGACACTTATGTTGACATCCCTGACCACGGTTCACAGCGGATCAATGCCGCCATTACCTATGGACCCAACACGGCGATGCAGACGGTCAGCGACCTGCTCGGTATC
The DNA here is from genome assembly GCF_038000365.1 of Paenibacillus sp. FSL R7-0333. Classification (NCBI taxonomy): domain Bacteria; kingdom Bacillati; phylum Bacillota; class Bacilli; order Caryophanales; family Paenibacillaceae; genus Paenibacillus; species Paenibacillus sp. FSL R7-0333. The sequence continues at coordinate 365,582 of NZ_JBBOBZ010000001.1, read as the reverse complement.
CCGATTCAATATTATGTCTATACCGATTTCCAGGGCTTCATGAAGCTGGTGGATGCTGTAGGCGGTGTGGATTATGAGGTTGAGAAGGATATGCGTTATACCACCAAGGCGGACGGGCCTGAGTTCGATATCGATCTCAAGAAGGGCTTCCAGCACCTGGATGGCAAAATGGCTCTGCAGTATGTGCGCTTCCGTCATGACGCGACCTCCGATTTCACCCGGACAGAGCGCCAGCGCGGCTTCCTTAAGGCTGTAGCAGATAAGGTGATCAGCACCACCTCCATTATCAAGCTGCCGACCATTCTTGGTGAGGTTACACCTTATATTGACACGAATCTGGATATTAGCGACATGTGGAAGCTCGGCGCTGTAGGCTATGACAGCTCTATGGGCGGCAGCGCGCAGATTCCGCCGATGAATCTGATCCGGGAGAAGACCCTCAAGGACGGCTCCCAGGTGATCGGGTTCAGCAGCGAGCGGGCGCTGAAGCAGTTCGTAGAGGATACGCTAACCGCACCCGAACCTTCGCCAACTCCTGGAGCAGAGGCTTCACCGGGCAGCAGCCCTTCCGCATCACCGGGAACAAAGTAAACTCCAATATAACCATGCTTGGCACACGGGGCGGGCGGACAGCGGGAATCAGCCGCGGTTCGCCCTTTCCCATGGGCGCAAGCCAAGAAGAAAGGAACATTACCTATGAACCGCAGCACATCAGAACAGTTATACGAGGAAGCTCTCCAGCATATTGTCGGAGGCGTGAACAGCCCCTCCCGCTCCTTCAAGGCCGTGGGCGGAGGCGCCCCTGTCTTCATGAAACGCGCCGGAGGCTCACGCTTTTGGGATGAGGACGGCAATGAATATATTGATTATCTGGCCGCCTATGGCCCGATTATTACCGGACATGCCCACCCTCATATCACCGCCGCTATTACTGAGGCCGCGCAGAACGGACTGCTCTACGGAACGCCAACCCGGCTTGAGATCAAGCTGGCCAAGATGCTGAAGGAAGCTATTCCCTCGATGGACAAGGTACGCTTCGTCAACTCCGGTACAGAAGCCGTCATGACGACCATCCGCGTCGCCCGCGCCTACACCAAGCGCAGCAAAATCATCAAATTCGCCGGTTGTTATCACGGCCACTCTGATCTTGTGCTTGTAGCCGCAGGTTCAGGTCCATCGACGCTGGGTATCCCGGACAGCGCAGGCGTTCCAGCCAGCATCGCCCAGGAGGTCATCACCGTTCCCTTCAATGATCTGGACGCCCTGCGTATAGCATTGGACAAATGGGGCCAGGATGTGGCTGCCGTGATGGTCGAGCCAATTGTCGGCAACTTCGGTATGGTTATGCCGGAGCCTGGCTTCCTGGAAGGCTTATGTAAGCTGACGCACGAGAACGGCTCCCTGGTTATCTATGATGAAGTCATTACCGCCTTCCGTTTCCACTATGGCTCCACACAGACCTATGCCGGTCTTGCTAATCATGAGGAGATCATTCCCGATCTGACGGCCCTTGGCAAAATCATCGGCGGCGGGCTGCCTATTGGCGCTTACGGCGGCCGCAAGCATGTCATGGAGCAGGTCGCTCCGCTCGGTCCTGCTTATCAGGCAGGCACGATGGCCGGTAACCCCGCCTCGATCTCGGCAGGGATCGCCTGCCTGGAGGTGCTTAGCGCGGAAGGCGTCTATGACGAGATGGAGCGGCTGGCCATCCGCCTGACCGAAGGACTTCAGGCGTTCGCTGACCGTCACGGTATTCCGCTGACCATCAACCGAATTCGTGGTGCATTCTCCACACATTTTTGCAGCCATCCCATTACGAATTATGAAGAAGCGCAGGATACCGATGGTGAAATGTTCGCCAGCTTCTTCCGGCATATGCTGAGCCGGGGCATCAACCTGGCCCCGTCCAAATATGAGGCGTGGTTCCTGACCACAGCCCACACGGATGCCGACATCGACCTCACCCTGGAGGCGGCAGAGGCTTCATTCGCGGCTATGGCGGCGGAGAAGTAATCGCCCAACTATAAGAATAGGCTGTCCCAAGAGTCAGATAATGACTTCGTGGGACAGCCTTTGTTTTGTTTACGTAAGATTAAGATCCATGTGAGTACCGTCCATACATGAACAACGCTGCCACCGCGAGCGGGGTCACCAGCCGTACGTCCATCAAATTCATATCCGCCGTTATCTGCTCTTCTGCTCATACAGGCTGCGGATCTCCACATCCTGCGGAAGCTTGAACGGGTTCTGCGGATTGATCCGGTCATAGAACATCATTCCGTCCAGGTGATCCATCTCATGCTGGATGATGATCGCCTGATAGCCCTTGAATTTCTGGGTAATCACCTCACCGTTCAGATCAAAGCCCCTGACCTTCACAGATTCATAACGCGGTACGAAGCCGTGCACCGGCCGGTCCACAGACAGACAGCCCTCGCTCTCCGGCAGATAGACCATTGCCATCGAATGGCTGATAATCTTGGGATTCACCCATGTATATTCCACATTCTTGCCATTATCATCCTTCAAAAACATGGCAAACATCCGCTTCAATATTCCGATCTGGTTAGCGGATAAGCCTACCCCTGAACGCAGCTTATACTTGGCAGACATTTCGGCATCCTGACTGTTCTTCAGGAACTGCATCATGCTCTGCAGTACACCACGGTCTTCTGCCTGCAGCGGCAGCTGTACGGGTTCCGCTACCGTACGCAGGACAGGGTCGCCTTCCCGTATGATATCCTCCATCGTGATGATGTAATCAGCATTATACTTTGTACTAGACAACTGGGTTCATCCACCTTTTCCACTACGGGACTGATTTGATGATGCTATGGTTAGATTATGCGCGATTAAGGATTAATGAAAGCTGTCCGCAGCTTGCTGCTGTAATTCACATCGAAGCCCAGTCCGGTAGCGAGCGCGGCGAGCGGAAGATAGGTTTTATCCTCTTTGCCAACCTTATGCAGAAAAGCTGGAGTATCAATCGCTACATCCGCACCGTTCACCTTAATGGTCTTCGAGCCGATCGTAATAACCACCGTTCTTCCTCCGTAAATTACAGTCGCACTAGAGGTTTTGTTATCCCATTTGCCATCCGCACCCACTGCATTCAGAATATCCTTCAGCGCCAGAAAGTTCTGCCCATTCTTCAAAATGGGCTTATTGGGCGTATTCAGTTCCTTCCCCTTCACCACGATGGACATCGGCGCTGTCTCCGAAGCCATCGCCGTTACTGCCGGCGTACGGTATTCCCCCCATTGCAATTCAGCGAATACAGTGGCAATCCGTTCATATCCAAGCTGCGTAGGATGGAAGTCTGCCGCCCCGGCTCCGATGATATGAGTTAGCGATCCCTCTACCCCGGCGAACTTTGCGGCTACATGAGCTACCTTAAGCGGAGCGCCTGCCTGGTTCAGGGTAGCCGCGATATTCTCAGCCGCGATGGTGAACTGTGCAGCCGCATTCATCAGCTTGTCATACGAAGCCCCCAGGGCGATTTTCGGAGCAGGCTGATACTGGTCGGCCAGCAGAATGGTTGCCTGCGGATTCACTTCCCGGATATTCTTCAGCAGCGCTGTTACATTACTGCTGTATTCCGTCAGACGCTCCGCAAGCTGGGAAGCGAAATCGGCATCGGTCAGCGTCTTGTAATTCAAGAACAGGCTACTGACATCATTACCCCCGATGGTAATGGTAATCAGATCCGCCGCAGCGAGCTCCGTTCTAATCTGCGGGGCCAGCGCAGCAAATTGCAAGGTACGCGGATCAGACAGCCCCGGCTGAATAGCCTCCGGCGTAATTACCGCGCTGTCCTTAATCGCTCCGGTGTATTGAAGGAGTCCCGCTGTCTTAAGGCCCAAGATGCCATAATTCTTAAGCTCACTTCTGCCGTGATACCAGCCCTGCTCCAGTAATCGCTCAGCGTATCCGTACGGCTTCACGGAGGGATCAGTCATCCCCGGCTCATACCCGGCAGTAATAGAATCTCCAAGTGCCACGATGCGAAAGACATCCTGCTCCGTTCCTTGCGCCACGGCTGCTGCAGCCGCAACCGCCGGACCTGCATGCACATTGATTAATACGGTGAACAACAGCAGTCCGCTAGCAGAAGCTGATATTAACCTTCTCCATGTCTTCAGCATCGTATTCCTCCTAAATTAGTATAATTCTATTCTAACATCCCTCTCTTCATCACAAAAGAGCGGTCTCCCGATAATTCGGAAAAACCGCTCCTGTGGATAACAGCAGCTTATCGCTCTCCGCTGCCGGATTCTGAAGATTTCTTCGGTTCGCCAATACTGGGCGGACCGCTTGCCTGGTCTGAGCGCTTCACATATTTATCATACCGGTCGTCCAGCTCATAGGCGATTTTGCGGTAACGAAGCGTCTCTTCGACTATGGGGTCAAGTGTAGTCTGTATGCGGATCTCATACTTGGGCGAAATCTGACGGATCTCCTTGGCCTGCCGGTCCGCCTGCTCCATCTCGCCGTCCTCCAGAAGCTCGCTTAGCCTCCGCTCCAGATCTTCATTCTCATTCATAACGGTGTAAGCCCTCCTACTGCTTCTTGAAGCCTGTAGCATCTGCGGCCTGCAGGGACGTAACCAGATAATCATGAATTCGTCCATTGCTTGCGACTACATGGCGTGTGCCGATATCGTAGGGATCGCCCAGCGTATTCGTGACCTTGCCGCCGGATTCCAGCACCAGCAGCACCCCCGCTGCGCAGTCCCAAGGGCTCAGTCCAACCTCCCAATACCCGTCCACTCGTCCGGCAGCAACATAAGCCAGATGCAGTGCCGCCGATCCTCCGGCACGAATGCCGCGGACCTGCGGCATAATCTGCTGCAGCCCGGCCATATTCGCCGGCTGGGCCACCACGCGGTCCGGCGGGAAGCCCATGGCGATCAGGCTGTTGCCCGGCAGAGTCTCAGCCGATACCTTCGTAGGAATCCCGTGCATGTATGCGCCCTTCCCCTTCTCGGCCACGAACATCTCGTCCCGGATCGGATCATAGATCACGCCTACCGTAAGCTCTCCCTTAACGACCAGAGCAATCGATACACAATAGAACGGGAAGCCGTGCACGAAATTAGTCGTGCCGTCTATCGGATCGACGATCCACAGATATTCATGCTCCCGAGCTTCATCCAGGGCGGCCGTCAGTGCCTCCGCACCAGGCTCAACACCCTCCTCGCCAAGGATGGCATGGTCGGGATAATGGGTCAGGATCAGCCGGCGGATCATCTGCTCCACACCCTTATCGACCTCCGTGACCAGATCCTGGGCCGATGTCTTACTGCCCAGCTCCTTCACCTGGCCTTGTCTGCTCTTGATCCATTCCCCCGCTTTGGCCGCAGCATTGATGGCTGCCGCCGTATGTCCCTTGCTTGTAACTACATAGGGCTGCCGTTCATTTCGGTTATCAGGACTTACAGGACTCATCTCTTCACTCCGCTTTCTTTGCGCATGATTGTTCTCCCGGGGACCGCTGTTTCCGCAGGATACCCTTTCTCTGCCTTAGAACATGACTGCTCAACTTTCTTTCAACGTACCTCATTTCGGCCGGTTTATCAAGTCATGACTAGTGCCGCTCACGGGCCTGGCCGGCAAGTTTTTTGCCAGTTATGGTTCTATATTCACACTCGCTCCGTTTAGTACCATAATTCCATTCCCGCCTTCTGACAGTCCCTTCATCTCCTCCATCAGACCGAACAGGGCCCCATCCTTGAGCTTCGCCTCAATCATCACATCTACGGCGGGAGTATCCGCAGCAATCCGCTTCAGAAAAGCAACCAGCGGTGCCGGCTCCACCCCATCGGCATGGCTGCGCGGATCAGACGGGCTGCGCGGGCTGGACACATGGATCTTCGGCGGCAGCTGCCCGCCGGGCGGCACATCCTTCAGCGCCAGAGGGCTTGTCCATGTCTTCAGGATCTCCGGCCACAGCTCCCAGGGGAGCTCACCTTCATTGTTGACCCATTGGTGATGGATATCCAGCACCATCGGCAGCTCCATTCTGCGGCAGACCTCCAGTGTCTCCACCGCATTGAACGTCTTGTCGTCGTTCTCCAGCGTCATCCGCTCTCTAAGCGCAAGCGGCAGCGAGGAGCATTGTACGCAGAAGCGTTCCGCAGACAGAGGCTTGTCCCCGTAAGCGCCGCCGATGTGGATATTGCTCTTAGCCGTCGCCGGCAGCCCCATCGCGTCCAGCATGTCCGTATGATGCTGCAGATCACGGATCGAGCTTGCAAGCACCTCCGGCCGCGGCGTACTCAGCACCGTGAAGTGATCCGGGTGGAAGCTGACGCGCAGCCCGTGCTTCTTCACATAGCTGCCCACCTCAGCGAATTCCTCCGCAAGAGCAGCCAGCGGATTCCAGTCCGCCAGATCAGGATGGGTGGCCAGCGGAACCAGCTTGGAGGTGAGCCTGTAGACCTTAATATCCGAGCCGACATTATGCTTCAGCAGACGGAGCGTATTATGCAGATTCATCCGGGCGATGGATTCCAGCTTACGAAGGCCTGCCTCCCGGTCGCCCAGCTTGTTGAAGCTTGCCATCGTCATCGTTTTGGAGGGAGAACAGTCAGGGATCACCGTAGACATGGCAACATAGCCGAAGCGGACAATCATCCCTCTTCCCCGAAGAACATTTCGTAGGCAAGAGCCGTCTGAACGCGCGACTCTTCCTCATTCAGCTTCCGGACCAGATCCATTTCCACCGCCGTAACCTCATTGCCCTGAAAATTGATTTCAGCAATCGACGCAGAAATTTTGACAATGGCCACCGCTACATTCTCCGGGTTATAGGCGATCACCTTCTGGCCGGTCGGATAGACACGGAAGCCCTGCTTCACCATCTTGGTACGTCCGTACTCCAGCAGCTCGTACAGCTCCTGCTCATTCTTGAACTTGCACACCGAATTGAATTCTGATTGAAACCCCATGCTTCTCTCTCCTTCCCGGCCGGAATGCTCCCGCCGATCAACGTGGTTTATTCATTATCGTATTTCAGGCCCTGTCTGAACCGGTAACGCTCCAGCGCCAGCCCGATCATACGGTCCAACAGCGCTTTATAAGACACACCGGTCTCACGCCACAGCAGAGGATACATGCTGAACGGGGTGAAGCCAGGCATGGTATTCACTTCATTAATAAGTATCTTGCCGTCAGACTTCCGCAGGAAGAAGTCGGCCCGGGTAATTCCGCTGCCCTCAATAGCCTTGAAGGCCAGTATTGCCGACTCGCGCAGACGGTCCGCTACCTCGGGATCGACAGGTGCCGGGATCAGCATCTGTGATTTGCCGTCCGTGTATTTGGCCGCATAATCATAATATTCACCGGAAGAGACGATTTCACCCGGAACCGAGGCCTCCGGCTCCTCATTGCCGAGGACCGCCACCTCCACTTCCCGCGCATCCACAAACTCCTCAATAATTACCTTCGTGTCATAACGGAAGGCATAATCCACAGCCTTGATCAGACTTTCCTTGTCGGTGGCCTTGGAGATTCCTACGCTGGAGCCCAGGTTGGCAGGCTTGACGAATACCGGATATCCCAGCTTATCCTCCAGATCTACAATCAGCTCGTGCTTGCGCTGTCTCCAGTTCGCAGCATTGAAGTAGCAGTAGTCACATTGCTCCAGCCCCGCCTCGCCGAACAGCTTCTTCATAACGACCTTATCCATACCCGCCGATGAAGCCAGTACGCCTGCACCAATGTACGGGATATTCGCCATCTCGAACAGACCCTGAATGGTACCGTCCTCGCCGTTCGTGCCATGCAGCAGCGGGAACATGACGTCTATTACCTGCTCGCCTCCGCCAAGTCCGCTGAACAAGGCATTCAGGGCCATGCCCATATCTCCGGCAGCCCCGGAGAGCTTAAGCTGCTCAATCGCGGGGAAGGGAGCCTCCAGCACTGCACCCACCTTCCAAACCCCCTGCTTGGAGATATAGAACGGAATAATCTCATATTTATCGTAGTCAAAAGCGTTCATAACCGCATAAGCCGTCTGCAGCGATACCTCATGCTCTCCGGATTTGCCGCCGTACACCAGTCCTACGGTAGTTTTAGCGTTCCCCATGCCCTAACCTCTTTCTGATCTATAAATAGTCATTGATATGAAAAAAACGATATGCCGTCCGGTCCGTCCAGGCGTAGGAATCCTTGTAATCCCAGAAGCGGTGACGGCTGCTAACCGTCCGCGCATTCACCAGCGGCTGCCCGCCAGCATCAAAAGCGGTAACGATCGTGCTGTGCTGATAATGCCCGTTGCCGTCCCAGTCATACTGAATAATGTCGCCCAGCTGAAGCTGCTCCGGCCGCTCTACAATCTCTGCCCGCAGCCCGGTGCTACGGCTCCCGCTCAGATAACGCTTCAGGCTGTCGGAGACCGCCCAGCTGAAGCTCCACCATTCCTGGGCTCCATTATAGCCCTTGTACCACCAGCCCGTTTCTCTTTTACCAGTATAGTTGATAGGCGCTCCCCCTGCAAAGAGACATTGGGAGACATAATTCGTGCAGTCCACCTCAAAAATCTCGAACTCCGGATTCCCCTCCTTCCACCAGAGGTCGGCATAGGCTGCAGCCTCCTCCCTGCGGTACCGCACCTCCCTTACGCCGCTTGCGCCCTTCAGGACACGGCGGTTCAGCAGCGGCTGGGACGGACGCGGATCGGGCAGAGCCTCCCCCCATTCCGAGAGCCGCAGAGCCGGATCTTTCTCCACCACCTTGCGCACCCCATTCCGCTCAGGCACGCGGCGCTCCACGTTCACAATCTCCCAGCCGTCTTTTTCACGTACAAAGGTCAGTCGCTCCGACTCCACCACATCCTCGCGGTGCGTCATCCCGCCCTTCTCATAATAGAAGGCGCTGTGCAGCGCCACATCGGCGACCACCTCGGCAGGATTCTGCCGCACAGTTCGCAGCGTCCGCACCCCCGTCTCCCCGCGCAGCGGAGTAATGCCCCGGCGGGTGTACCACTGGGCGATCCGGCGGGAACGCGTGCGCTGTTCGTCCAGGAACCGGGGGTCCCTAATTGTGGTATGGCGCGGTTCGGCGCCAGGTGCAACCCGCCCCTTGTTCAGCTGGTCCACATAGACATAGAGACTTTTCTTCCACTGCTGCTCCATTCATCCTCCGCCCTTTCGTTCACAGATAAGAATGTATATGATGTAAGCTAAGAATATTCCTTCACGGTTTCACCGCCACAATGGCTGCTGTCCTATGTATATGAAGGATTGCTCGCACCTATACGGAAGCGGGAGCGATTTAACTGCAAGGAAGTCAGGGAGCCGGCGGTTCTATGCATCCGTGGAAACCCTGAATATACCTTACATCAAGGAGCAAAAAAAACTTTACTCCCCCCATTGTAAACGTTATACTTAAAGTATAGGAATTATGAAATGTAGTTTCACCAGATGAAACGAGGAGGCGCATATATGCCAAGCAAGGACCATTTTTCATTGGCCAAGAACCTGAAATCAGGTGGCAAAACTTATCGCTACTATCATTTGAATGCTCTGGAGGAGCAAGGTGCAGGCGACATTTCCTCCCTGCCATTCTCCATTAAGGTCTTACTCGAAGCGGCTGTCCGCCAATATGACGGACGGGCAATTACTGAAGAACATGTCAAGCAGCTGGCCAACTGGTCCGGCGGCATTGACCGCAATAAGGAAATCCCGTTCATTCCTGCCCGGATTGTCCTGCAGGATTTCACCGGCGTACCTGTAGTTGTGGATCTCGCCGCTATGCGCGATACCGTTAAGAAGGCGGGCGGAGACCCGAAGAAGATCAACCCGCTTGTACCGGTTGACCTTGTTATTGACCATTCGGTTATGGTGGATGCGTTCGGAACGGCCGATGCCCTTGAATATAATATGAACGTAGAATTTGAGCGTAATGAGGAGCGCTACCGCTTCCTGCGCTGGGCACAGACCGCCTTCAATAATTTCCGTGCGGTTCCTCCGGCAACCGGAATTGTGCATCAGGTGAACCTGGAGTATCTGGCTTCTGTTGCGGCCACCAAGACCATTGACGGAGAGACGGTTGTCTACCCGGATTCCCTGGTCGGCACGGACTCCCATACTACAATGATTAACGGCCTTGGCGTAGTAGGCTGGGGCGTCGGCGGAATTGAGGCTGAAGCAGGAATGCTTGGACAGCCGCTGTATTTCGTTACCCCGGATGTCGTTGGCTTCAAACTGACCGGCAGTCTGATGGAAGGCGCTACAGCTACCGATCTGGCCCTTACCGTTACCCAAATGCTGCGCAAGAAAGGCGTGGTCGGCAAGTTCGTCGAATTCTACGGTCCGGGTCTGGCGAACATCAGTCTGGCAGACCGGGCGACAGTAGCCAACATGGCTCCTGAATACGGCGCAACCGTCGGCTTCTTCCCAGTAGATGAGGAGACACTGGCCTATCTGCGCAGCACCGGACGCCCGGATGAACTGGTAGAGCTGGTAGGGGATTATTATAAGGCGCAGGGTATGTTCCGCACCGCAGAGACACCGGACCCCACATTCAGCGATGTCATTGAGCTGGATCTGGCTTCTGTGGTTCCCAGCCTGGCCGGACCGAAGCGTCCGCAGGACCGGGTAGAGCTTACCCATATGAAGGAGAATTTCGAAGGCATTATCCGTACACCTGTCGACAAGGGCGGCTATGGCCTCAGCGACGAGAAGATTGCCGAAGAAGTTGAGATTCAGCATAAGAACGGAAGCACTAGCAAGCTCTCTACAGGAGCGGTAGTCATTGCAGCCATCACGAGCTGTACGAACACCTCTAACCCGAGCGTAATGCTGGGCGCAGGACTGCTTGCCAAGAAGGCTGTAGAACGCGGGCTGACCAAACCGGGCTATGTCAAAAGCAGCCTGACTCCCGGATCGCTGGTCGTTACGGAATACCTGCAGAAGGCAGATCTGCTGAAGCCGCTGGAAGCGCTCGGCTTCTACCTGGCCGGCTACGGCTGCGCTACCTGTATCGGCAACTCCGGTCCGCTGCCGGATGAAGTCAGCGAAGCCATTACAGAGCATGATATGACGGTTGCCGCCGTAATATCCGGGAACCGTAACTTCGAGGGCCGCGTGCATGCCCAGGTCAAAGCCAACTATCTGGCTTCACCGCCGCTGGTTGTCGCCTACGCACTGGCCGGTACGGTCAATATTGACCTGAAGACCGAGCCGCTGGGCTATGACCCGCAGGGTGAGCCTGTCTTCCTGGCCGATATCTGGCCGACTACAGCCGAGATCCGCGAAGCCATAGGGCTCTCGCTCAGTCCGGAAATGTTCCGCAGCAAATACGAGAATGTATTCACAGCCAATGAACGCTGGAATAACATTCCGGTACCGGAAGGCGAGCTGTATGAATGGGATAACAACTCCACCTACATTCAGAATCCGCCATTCTTCGAGCACCTGGCTGACGGTATCTCTGACATTAAGGACATCAAGAGCTCGCGTGTACTTGCGCTGCTTGGCGATTCCGTCACTACCGACCATATCTCGCCAGCCGGGAATATCTCCACTTCCGGTCCGGCCGGAGAATATCTTCGCGGCCATGGCGTGGAACGCGCTGACTTCAACTCCTACGGCTCACGCCGCGGGAATCATGAGGTGATGATGCGCGGTACCTTCGCCAACATCCGTATCCGCAACGCAGTGGCTCCTGGAACAGAAGGCGGCGTCACCACCTTCCTGCCGAGCGATGAGGTCATGTCGATCTATGACGCCTCCATGCTGTACCAGTCTGCCGGACAGAACCTGATCGTTATCGCCGGTAAAGAATACGGCACAGGCAGCTCCCGCGACTGGGCTGCTAAGGGAACACTCCTCCTCGGAGTCAAAGCCGTCATCGCTGAGAGCTTCGAGCGGATTCACCGCAGCAATCTCGTCGGCATGGGCGTGCTGCCGCTGCAGTTCCAGGAAGGCCATGGCTGGAGCAGCATGGGGCTGACCGGACGTGAGACCTTCGACATTACCGGTCTTGACAACCATGTCCTTCCCGGACAGGAGCTGACAGTCACTGCTACCCGTGAAGACGGCACCCAGTTCGACTTCCCGGTCATTGCCCGTCTCGATAGTACCGTAGACATCGACTACTACCGCAATGGCGGTATTCTGCAGACAGTCCTCCGCCAGATGCTGGCAGATGCTACAGCTTCGGAAGCGGCTCAGCCGGTAGAATAATTCGGCTTCATAAGAATAGATCATTATACAAGCTGCGCCGGTATCAGATTTCAGTCTGATACCGGCGCAGCTTTTTGTCTTTTTCAGGAATGCCCTATTTGACTGACAGCAGGCTGGTCGTAATGAAATCCAGCTGTTTCTCCAGAGAGATCGGGTCATTGTACGTATCGGCAGCAGGGTTCAACTGGAATACATTCCCTGCCTTGACCGCCGGAAGCCCCTTCCACAGCGGATTGTCATAGACAATCTTCGGGTCTGTAGTATCCCCTGACCACGGGCAGGTGAAGATAATGTCTCCGGCAAAGTCCGGCAGCTTCTCCAGGGAGATGGAAGCCCAGCCAGTTCCGCTGTCGATGGCCTCCTTCTGCGCTTCTGCGGGAGCCTTCAGCCCGAACTCCCCATACAGAATCTCACCGCCTCGGCCATAGTTATGTCCGAATACAAACAGTCCCTTGGCATATGGATTCAGGATAGAAACCGTCTTATTGCCAACAGCAGCCTGTACCTGCGGCTTCAGCTCAGCAATGCGGGCCTCCCACTGGGCGATCCAGGCCTTAGCTTCATCATTCTTGTTCACCAGCTTGCCGTAGTCGAGCATCTGATCCTTATAATTCTTGGCGCCATACTGAATCTGTACCACAGGCGCAATTTCCTTCAGCTTATCGATGCCTTCTGTGCCGGTATACACAATAATCAGGTCAGGGTCCAGGGACAGAATGTTCTCCGGGGTGACATCGTCACCAAGCCCTTCTGCACCTTCAAGCATGTCTGCAAGATACGGACTATCCTTGGCTCCCTGCATGACCCCTACCGGCTTCACACCCAACGCCAGAAGATATCCTGTATAAAAGGCTGTAGTATCCACGATTCGCTGCGGATTCTTAGGCACTTGAACCTCAGCGGCGCTATCCTGGAAGGTAACCATCTCTGCTTCAGCGGAAGGCTCGCCAGCAGCCGGAGCAGCAGTGGGTGCTTCAGAAGCTGCAGGTGCAGGAGCATTCGCTGCCGTCCCGGAGCCAGAGCCGGAATTACCCGATGAACCGCAGGCTGCCAGCAGGACAGCCATGACGAGAGTAAAGACAATCAGGACAAGACTTTGTTTAGAGTATCGCAAGATAATCCCCCTATGTATGTATGATATTGATAATCATTATCATTAGTAATATATCACAGAGTAGACATGCTGACAACTCTCCCGAGAACTTTCCGCAGGAACAAAATACCTGCAGCATCCCCATTGTGGTCGGTTTTTCGACCACATTCGGCCCAGATGAGACCACGCGCTGTCCATGTGTTCGGTGAAATCAGCGAAGTCATTCCTATTACTGATTCAGAATATAGTTAAAAATCATAATTTCCTCTAGAGTAAAGGGCTGTAATAACCCAGCCCCTCCTCATCAAACCGTACGTGAGGTTTTCCCTCATACGGCTTTCCGATGTTTGTCATTCATGGGCATGCAGATTACAATAGCGTTTTTAGTCCGCACTTATTGGCCATATACTTGACCTCCGGGAATGAACTCATCCATCTCCTCCGATTTCTCTTCTTTGCATACCACCGGGTGAATCGCTGCAGAATATACCAATCCAGCTTCGCTAACCTCTTTTGGCTATACTTCGTGTAATAATAATTTCTCCATCCCTGTATCTTGGGATTGAGCCATTCCACGTGTTCCTCAAACGATTTCCAGCGCATGCCGGGTGGTGCTAATCGGTCTTTGACCACGCCCCGGATACGTTCCTCTGCCTTCTTCGTTAGCCACTGCTGTGTGGTATAGTACACCTTCCCTTGAGAGGTTTCTGCTTTCGTTTTTCGGTGGTGCATTCCTAAGAAGTCGAAGCCTTCGTCTCCTGTCCACAGACCTACAATGCGGGTTTTGGTCGGATGTAGCGTGAGTTCCAGACGTTCCATAATGTTGCGGATGAGTTCATACGCATGTTCCGCATCCTTTTTGGTTTTACAGACCACAACGAAGTCGTCTGCATACCTCGTCAGTTCTCCCAGCCCACTTCCGTGTTTCTCCCATAACCGGTCAAAGTAGTTCAAATAGATATTCGCCAGCAGTGGCGAAATCACGCCACCTTGGGGTGTCCCTAAATCGGAGCGCCGTACGTTTCCTTCTTCCATCACTCCCGCATGTAGCCACTTCCGTATCAGCTTCAAGATCCGCCTGTCATTGATACGCATTTGTATTAACTTCATGAGCTTCTCCTGATTGATATTGTCGAAGTAGCCTTGGATATCGATGTCGACTATCCAATTTCCTTTGCGGTTGCAGGCTTTACGAATTCGCTCCAACGCTCCTTTCGCACTTCGTTTCGGACGAAATCCGAAGGAGACTTCTTTAAAATCGGCTTCAAAGATGGGTTCAATCACCAGTTTCGTTGCCATCTGTAGGACTCGGTCACGCACGGTAGGGATGCCTAGCGGTCTTGGCTTCCCGTCTTTCTTTGGGATATAGTGCCGACGTACGGGCTGCGGATGGTAGCTGCCTTCTTTCAGTTCTCGCTCGCATTCCTTGAGGAATCTTGTTTCTCCTTGTTCTTCAATATCTGCGAGCGTTACGGCATCTACTCCCGCAGCTCCCTTATTCGCTTTCACCCGTTTCCAGGCTTCGCATAGCACATCCCACCGGTAGACTTTGTCGTACAAGGCGTGGAATTTACGCTTGTTGTTCTCCTTGGCCGCATGACCTAGCTTTTCTTGGAGTTCTTGAACTTTTTCCTTGGGTGTCGTTAGCCGTTTGGCATTCACTCACTCGTACCTCCTCCAAAAGCGTAAACAAAGCAGGGCTCCTTCCCTCCCTAAGGTTATGTTGTCCTTAGGTTCTTCGGTACTATAAGCCCCTCGGACTCCCTTCCCACAGACGGTTCATTTCGTCTTCTGGACTTATAGAGCGTCTCTTTACGGGTTCCTAAAAAAAAAATTTTTTTTCTTTTTTTTTTCTTTTTTTTTTCTTTTTTTTCTTCCGTGTGGGGGAGGGTCTCCCCAGTTCACTGCATTATCTTTCAATCCATGCCGTTCCCTATACGCCGGAGGATTCTTCACTGCTGTTCCAAGTTCTTTACAGTTTCCTTGGCCTTCGTCTATTGATTCGAGACTCGGCATCCTCTCTTCCCCTTCGCAAGGCCTTTTTGACGGCGCGGCAAGATTCACTTCATGTTGCGGCCTGGATTGTTGCTCGCCCGGTCTCTGACCGGTACTTTTGTCGATGCGCTTTTACACACAGATTTCGCCATGCGCAAGCATCCTAGCTACAAAGGTGGCTTGGTCCCTCCTTTGGTTGGACTTTCACCAACTAGATAATGCGTGCCTCTGGGCACGCAATCAAAAAAAATCCCCTTTCGCTTAAAAGGGGATTTCATTTTTCTGAAATAAGCGGATAAATTATCGCAGCCTCAGGAGGGCTTTCAGGACATCTCGATACGCTCGGAATCGAATATTCTTTTGTAGACCAGTGCTATGATCTGTGAGCGGTCTGTTACGTCCATTTTATTAAAAATACGGCTCAGATGATTCTTGACGGTATGCTCGCTGATAAACAAGGCGCTGGCAATATCCTTGTTCGTCTTGCCCAGAATAATCAGCTCCAGCACTTCCTCCTCGCGCGGCGAGATTCCCCATTCCTCCTTGGGCGTCTTCAGTGCCGTACTGTTCAGCAGCTTCCCTGCCGACACGCCTCTTTTGGCGGACATCGCTTCCGAGCGGCTGCGCAAGAAGGATTGGAAGGTAGTTCGCGGCTCACTGTACAGCTCCCCGACTACATGATCATCCAGGTTGAAGCGGGAGGGGTCCAGCCACTCCAGATCCGAATCCGCCAGCAGCTCCTTATCCGCGCCCTTGCCTGCATGATGAAGCACTAGCGCGAGCAGTTGGGCAGTGACAGAGACCGAAGGCTTATTGATCTGAAAATAGAACGAAGCAAACTGGTCCACCTGCTTCAGCAAAGAAAGCTCCTCCGGGTAGAACCCGTACCCATGCAGGAAATCCAGCCTGAACGGAGCCAGCAGAGCAGCCGTTCTCATCTGCTCTGACTCCCGCTCCGGCAGTCCTGTATAACGGGCAAGCTCATACGCCATGGCAGAAGCCTCTGCCGACAGGCGGTGCAGCTCGGGATTACTGAGCCGGAGGTAATGAAGTGTCTGCCCGGTGAAGACCCCTGCCTGCTTCATATGTCTGGCTTCCTTCTCGATCAGACGGATCGAAGTACTCGCCAGACTGGCGAGACAGCCGGTTAAGGACAGCCACTCCTCGGCTTCGCTGCGGCGTCTGAAGCCCACTGACAGAATGCCCTTGAATACCTTCTCGGCAATCAGCGGACATTCGAGCAAGACCTGCCCCTCGGCCTCCCCGTTGATGATCGCAGAAGAGAGAAAGGCCTGCGAGGAGTAACGGGACTGGAGGTCCTGGACATACGGCGCAATCTCCTCCGGCCTCCACCCCTTGGCGTAATGGGTATCCCCCGGCTGCTCCTCGAAGAATACGAGCACCGATGACGGGAAGAACGGCATGCCCATTACCATATCCAGCAGCACAGTGCCCAGCTCCTGAGTGGATGCGGCCTGCGGCAGCAGGCGGGCAGCCTCCTTCAAGCGCTGGGTGGCTTCCCTGCGCAGGGCTTCGCGCTGCACCAGCTGCTCTCCCCGTCCGGATAAGCCCAGGAGCGCAGCAACATTCTGCTCATACTGGGCATAATCCTGGATTGGACGGCTCTTCCCAAAGCCTACAGCAAGCAGCAATGCCCTCTTCCCGCTGTGAATTCTCAGCGGATAGCATGACAAATATTCCGGCTGCGTCATTGCGCGCTGAGTGAAGAATAACGATCTCGGATCTTGGGCAATGTCCTGCCAGTGCCGGGGCTCCCTGCCCAGAACTGCCTGTCCCAGGAAGCCGTCTCCCTGCTGGAACCCGGCATTCATGAGAAGTCCTGCTTCTTTGCCGGCAGAATATTTGACCTTGAACTGTCCGGCCTCCTCCTCTTGGGCAAAGGCATACAGCTCCGCATCAGAGAACATACCGGCCATCTGCTGCAGCACAACCTCTATCTTCAGGAACTCACTCTCCAGATTGGATAACAGCTGGGTAATCACCAGGCTCCGTCTCTGTTCCAGCGGCTTCACTGCGCACCCCGCCAGCAATTTGGAGAGCACATTCCCGAGCACACTCAATTTCCCCCTGATGCTGACGATGCCTTCCCGGCTAAGCTCAGGCATGGCGGCCAGTACATCCTTCAACATCTCATAGTCGGGGTGTTTCCGCATCTTGGCCTCGAACGCCTGCAGCACAAGCCCGCGGGTACCTTCTTCCATATATAAGCCGGACCATAAATAGTACGTCTGCCCATAGTCTGGAACCAGCGGACTGACCACATACTTCAGTCCGGGGACCCACTCTTCAAGTACAGCAGGATATGATAAGGGGCCCATTCTGAGCAATGCAGGCTCGAAGGGACGCTCTATGACCTGTAAAGATTTAAACATCTTCTGATAGAATATTCCGGAAAGCGTCGGGCGCGTAACCACATTCCCAGCCTGATCCGTAAGCACAAGCGCCTGGCCCGTAACAGAGCCGAACGTATCCTGGAGCTCTTGAATTTCTCCCATCAGTGAATCGGGTATAGCTACTTTCATCCCATCACCTCGTGCCCCTGGATTCCTATTATTTCTTCACTCTTAATTTAGCTAATCATCACTAATGATAGTTCATTTTAACTAGATATACAATGAATGACGAAGGCTGAATAGCCTGTATGTCCTAAAGTTTTCCTTCATAGATCTGCTGCCGGAGGCCTCAGATCAGCCCATCATTAGGCCCATTTCAGCAGCAGCCTCAGCCAAAATGACAGCATATTCCTCCAGAGTCTCCCGCGACAAACGGCTGACCGGGCCGGACATCGAGAGCGCTGCTACCACGCCCCCGGCCCGTCCGGCGATGGGCACAGCCACGGCTGCCGCTCCCGGCTCCCGTTCCTCGAAGCTAGTTGCATAGCCGCAGCGGGTGATCTCCTTCAGCTGCTCCAGGTACTGGCTGCGGTCTACACTGTCCGGCCATGCGGGGTCGGCCAGCAGCCGGACCTGCACTTCCGGCGGCGCGTAAGCAGCCAGAACCTTGCTTGATGCGCCTACCGAGAGCGGCAGCCTTGCCCCGATCTGGGCTACCCGGCGGATAGCCTGCCGACTCTGCACCGCCTGAATGCGCACACGCTCCAGATTGTCGCGCAGATACAGGCTGACCGTCTCTCCCAGGCGGTCGCGCAGCCGCTCCATGGCGGGCAGCAGAAGCACCGCCGGCTCGTTCAGCGTCGGGAGATGTGTGGACAGCTCCCAGATGCGGATGCCCAGGCGGTATTTGTCCGTCCCCTCATCCCGCTGCAGGAAGCCCTTCTCCTCCAGTGTGGTCAGCAGGCGGTGCACTGTGCTTTTATGCAGGCCGATCTTCGCAGAGATCTCCGTCAGACTAAGGTCGTAATCATCATTATCCTGAGTGAAGCACAGTAATATATCCAGCGCACGTTCTACGGCGCGTACAGTCAGCTTCCGGTCTTCCACCCCGATCTCCCCTTCACATGTTTCACCTATTGAAACCCGGTTACATAATTATTAAGATATCCCTATCTTAGTGCAAAAGCCTAAATAAAGTCCAGCAGATTCCGTATCCATAATCAGCCGTCCGCAGTTTACAGTTACATTACAAAAGAACCATTTCCATTGACTTTGTAAGGGCATAAATTTACGATTAAATATATGAACTATTCATGCTCTGAATCTTGAAACTTTCCAGGAGGGGACCTTATGAATCTGGCAACTAGTCATCCCGGCGCGCCGGTCTCCCGTATGCCTAACGAGGGTAAGCCCGCTTCGTCACCACTAATTCCACTTCGGATGATACGCCTCAAGCACATCATTGTGGCCCTGCTGTTATCCGTATTCTTCTTCTTTGTATTCTGCTTCATCGCCCTGCATGCCTACATTGCCTGGGTACTCTCGAATCCTACTGTAGCCCCACTCTATTCCAATCCTTATCAGGCCAAGGGGCTTGCCTACGAGGATATCAGCTTCCCTGCCAAGGACGGCAGCCGGATGATGGAGGGATGGTATATTCCTTCCAAAGGAGCTACCAAAACTATTATTTTCAGTCACGGCTATGGCGCGAACCGCGAGGAGAGCTGGGTTCCCATGTATGATCTGGCCCACTACGCGCACAGCCTGAGATTCAATGTCGTCATGTTCGACTACGGCTTCGCCTCCAAGACCGACAGGGATATCGCAACCGGCGGCAAAAAAGAATCCCAGCAGCTGCTCGGAGCCATTGCCTTCGCCAAGGAGAAGGGGGCAGACCAGATTGTGGTCTGGGGCTTCTCGATGGGTGCAGGCACCGCCCTGCAGGCAGGACTTGTAACCAAAGATGTGGACGCGATGATTCTGGACAGCACCTTCCTGCTGGAGCCGGACACCCTGTACCATAACATCAAGCAGAACATCAATCTTCCCCGCCAGCCTTCGCTGGAGATTATGGAGATGCTCTTCCCGGTGCTGAACGGCACAGGACTGAATCAGATTCCTTACTCCAAGGTCAAATCGGAGGATTATCCGTTCCCGGTACTGTTCATGCACGGCACCAAGGACGATAAGGCACCTTATCCGATTGCCGAGGAGCTGGCGGCGAACCAGAGCAATCCGTATTCGGATTCATGGATCGTGGAGGACAGCCATCATGAGCTGCTGTTCCGCGAGCACCCGCGTGAGTATCTGCGGCGGGTATCCGCTTTTCTCGGGAATGTGCAGCTGGCCCAGATCAGCGGGAGCCAAGGCAACCCCACCGCAAGCAAATAGCATCTTATCGTTACCTAAGGCATGTGCAGATGTATCCTGTGATACATTCTGTGCATGCCTTTTTACTGTGCGGGGCACAGGACCTCCAATCCGCCGCAATTCCCCTCACAGGCCAGTCTCATAAGCTGTCCCTCTCCGGCATATAATGGACCGATGAAACTTTAGGACGGGAGGACTGCATGTTATGCCATATGTATTCGTTGCACCGCCGCCAGTACAGATTCTAGGGGAGATTGCCTTCTGGAAAAATCAGGAGAAGGAGCATGCCGAGGTCCTGATCCAGATCATCCCACGCCTGGAGGAGCCTTATGTAAAGCTGCTGGAGGACTGGGCCATTGTCTTCCTGGCTACAGAACAAACGGCGCAGCAGTTGCTCACCTATCCGCAGGCACCGGACGCAGGCGGTCCAGGGAGTCCATCTGCCGAAGCCGGGCGGCTGCTGCACACCGCCTGCGACCAGTCCGCCGAATTCATCCGGCACCTGAAGGCCATGAAGGAGGCCAGCGCCGCCGTCAATGCCTTCCCCCTGGCGGGAACCACGCTGCTGCACTTCATCCGGGAGTCCGAATACTTCCTCGCTGTACTGGCCGCCCTGACTCCTGCGGACTACGGACCCGGGATGCTGCGGATGAATCCGCCGGAACAGGCTGAACCCGCACCTTCACCCGATCCTGCTGCAGGCGGAGACAGTCTACAGGGAACAGGAAGCTTCGCAGTTCCGTTGTGGGAATCCCGCGAGGCAGGCTCGGTTCCCATCGGCGGGCATACGCTTCCCCCTCTGCCTTATGCCTATAATGCACTGGAGCCGTATATTGACGAGAAGACGATGATCATTCATCACGACAAGCATCACCAGAGCTATGTAGACGGGCTGAACAAGGCGGAGAACAAGCTGGCGGAAGCGCGCCTGAGTGGCGACTACGATCTGGTTAAGCATTGGGAGCGGGAGCTTGCGTTCAATGGAGCCGGACACTATCTGCATACGATCTTCTGGAATGTCATGTCCCCGCAAGGAGGCGGCCGCCCCTCCGGCGCCCTGCTGGACGCTATAGAACGCAGCTTCGGAAGCTATGACGCCTTCAAGACCCAGTTCACTGAGGCCGCGGGTAAAGTCGAGGGCGGCGGATGGGCTATTCTGGTCTGGAGCCCGCGCAGCCGCAGACTGGAGATCCTGACGGCTGAGAAGCATCAAAATCTGTCCCAATGGGATGTCGTTCCGCTGCTGGCGCTCGATGTGTGGGAGCATGCCTATTACCTCAAGCATCAGAACAACCGCGCCGATTACATCCAGGACTGGTGGAGAGTCGTGAACTGGCCTTATGTCGCCGAGCGCTACGGGGCCGCCCGCAAGCTGGTCTGGCAGCCTTTCTGAGGCTGATTCCTCCCTCTCATGGCGGCGTTTTGCGTATCTCTGGCCAATTCTGAGGTTGTTCACTCTCACCGGCTGCTTGTATGGAGTAGCATTGTTGCACTTCTTGCAGGATTTCTCTAAATTTATTAGAAGCTGTGGAGGTATTGGGCCACACACCTTCGCGCGAGCACAATGTATGCTGTTTTTCACACACATTTAGGCCGTGTGCCTGCTAGCGAGCATAATGTATACTGTTTTTCACATACATTCGGTCCGTGTGCCTGCTAGCGAGCATAATGTATGCTGTTTTTCATATACATTCGGGGCCACAAGCCTGCGCGCTAGCAAATGTATGCTATTTTCCGCATACATTCGGGCCACATGCCTGCGTGCCAGCAAATGTATGTTGTTTTTCGCATACATTTGAGCCACGCACCTTCGCGCGCAAAAGCCCGCCGCCACTGTTGAAGTGGCAGGCGGGCTTTTGCGCTTGCAGGGCCGGTCCGGCAAGCTTATCCTTCCCGGCTCCGGCTTTATTCCTTGATCAAGGCCAGGAATTCGGCCCTTGCCGCAGCGTCCTCACGGAAGGTGCCGCGGGTGGCCATCGTAACCGTCTTGCTGCCCGGCTTCTTCACACCCCGGGCACACATGCACAGATGCTCCCCTTCGACTACAACCATGACACCGTGCGGATTCAGCACCTCGGTCATGATGTCGGCGATCTGGGCTGTGATGCGCTCCTGCACCTGTAACCGGCGGCTGACCGCTTCTACGAGCCGGGCCAGCTTGCTGAGTCCGGCAATGCGGCCGCTGGGCACATAACCGATATGCACCTTGCCGAAGAATGGAGCCATGTGATGCTCGCATTGGCTATAGTAGACAATATCCTTCACAATGACCAGCTCTTCATGAGACTCGTCGAAGGTTACGCCCAGCGCTTCGCGCGGATCAACGGAATAACCGCCGAAGATCTCTTCATACATCCGGGTCACTCTGGCCGGTGTTTCCAGCAGGCCTTCACGGCTCGTATCCTCACCAATTAATTCCAGAATCTTCTCAACATGATACTCAATCTGCTCACGGTTTACAGAAACCTTCCCGTTCTTGTACTCCTTGATGCCCCCCATGAAAACTCCCCCCTTCCGCACCTGCAGCTGACTCTTATCTATTTCATACGATCATCATTATTACTTCTTGCGGGAATGTCCTTTGCCCGCAGCAGGACGCCCCGGCGGATTACCGTTCTTCATCATCTGCTGGGCACGCTGCATTTGCTTCCCGTTCAGGTTATACCCCATTTGCTTGGCAACCTTCTGCAGCATTTCAGGATCATTCTGCATCGTTGTCATCTGTCTGCGCAGATAATACACACCGATGAAGAATCCGCCGATCAGACCTACCACAAGCGTAATAATAGGCAATGCAATATTCATCTGTAATCCACCTTTGTACTCTATTGTCTGGCGATAACCCTGTTCAGGCACGCGAATCTATCATAGCATTTCAACAACTGGACAGCAATTGGCAAATCCCGCTGGCCTACGGTTGATTTCCGGCTTATTCCCCGTCCGCTGCTCCCTGCCCGCGGAGCTTGTCCAGCGCCCGCTCCAGCATGTCGCGCACCGTAGCGTCCGCTTCGCTCTCCAGCGCCTGCTCGACTGCCGCAAGCGCCTCTTCGCCGCCGATGCGGCTGAGCGCCCAGGCCGAGGTTCCGCGCATTTCCGGCCGCGGCTCCTTCAGCAGAAGCTCCGTCAGCTTCGGCACCGCCGAAGCCTCCTTGAAATTGCCCAGCGCAATGACCGCGTTGCGCTGCATCGGCTTCTTGCCGCGCCAGGCCGCCGAGCTGCTGCCGAACTTCTCCTTGAACTCGCGGTTGCTGAGGTCCAGAATCGGCAGCAGCAGCGGCTTGACCACCTCAGGATCAGGCAGAAGCTGCGGGCGGTGGTCCCAGTTCTTGCCCCGGTTATGCGGACAGACAATCTGGCAGGTATCGCAGCCATAGAGCCGGTTCCCGATCTTGGTCATATAGTTCTCACTCAGGAAGCCCTTGGTCTGGGTCAGGAAGGAGATGCAGGCCTGGGCATTGAGCTGTCCCGGTCCGACCAGCGCGCCGGTAGGGCAGGCATCGATGCATTTCGTGCAGTCACCGCAGCCCTCCTCCACAGGCTGGTCTGGAGGCAGCGGAAGATTCGTCACCATCTCCCCCAGATAGATCCATGATCCCCACTTGGGAGAGATAATCGCACAATTTTTGGCGCTGAAGCCGATCCCTGCCCGCTCCGCTACTGCCCGGTCTACCAGCGCTCCCGTATCCACCATGCTCTCCAGCACAGCATCCGGGACACGCTCACGGATGAAGCTCTCCAGCTTCGCCAGCGCTTCACGAAGGACATGATGGTAATCCTGGCCCCAGGAGGCGCGGGCCAGAATGCCTCTGCGTGCACCCGGCTCGGATTTGGGCGGATTCTCCATCTTGGAGGGATAGGCCACGGCAATCGCAATGATGGAGAGCGGCTGCTCCCCGGACTGGAGGGCGGGAACCGTCCGCTTGTCCAGGTCAGGCTCCTCGAAGCCGGATTCGTACCCCTTGTCCCGATGCTCCTGAAGAATGTTCTTCAAATATAAAAACGGCTCCGCAGTGGTGAACCCGATATCATCGATACCGAGCGCGGGTAGAGCCGCCTTAATCTCTGCCTTAAGTTCCTCCCATTTGGAAGGGGGCGGAGCGTAACCTTTCTGGATGTTGAGGTGCATATCCGCCTCTCCTTTATAGATTGACTAAGGTTGCTCTACAGGGCCTTCATCTTAGAGAGAGGCCACCAGATCAGGGAGACCTTACCCACAATACTCTCCCCTGCAACAGCGCCGAAATAACGGCTGTCCTTGCTGGCTCCGGCATGCCGGTTGTCCCCCATGACGAAGTAGGTCCCCGCCTGCACGGTCAGACTGCTGAAATCGGGATCTTCTATAGACGTATCGATATATGGCTCATCCAGCAGCTTGCCGTTGAGATAGAGCTGCTGGTTCCGTACTTCAATAATGTCGCCGGGAATGCCGATCACCCGCTTGACCAGATATTCCTTGCGGCTGGGTCCCGTACTGGGATCATGAAGGACGACAACCTCCCCGCGGCCCGGATTCCCGAAGCTGAGGGCGATTTTATTAATAATCAGCTTCTCCCCCTGATAGAGGGTAGGCTCCATGGATTGGCCGATTACAGTTGACACATTGAACACATAGATATTAAGCAGCGACATCACAGCGAACACAATCCCCGCCGTAATGATCCACTCCCGCATATCCTTGATCCATGTTCTTCTCGACTTCTGTCTGGACTTGTTATGCGTCACTGATCTGTATCTTTGTCTGCGGCTCCGCATGAAATCTTCTTCAAGCTCCCGGTTCATAGGCCACCTACTTGCTTCGATTGGGTTATCCGTTCCTTAACAATAGAAAAGCATATCTCCCGCCCATTTGCAATGGACATAGGGAAGATATGCTTTAGTATAATGAAACAGACTATGCAGGAATACCCATATTCAAAGTATCCGCCCTGCAACAGTTCTCTACTCTGACCTTTGATTCCGCTTACAGCAGCGGTTCAGCAACAGTTACCCGACAATGCTCAGCTTGCGCACGGATTTGAAAATGTGGTTCTCGTCATAACCCATGGCTTCATATAGAGGCATTGCAAAAGAATTGTGTTCATCGACGGCAACATAAATGCCGCTGACCTTCCGCGCCTGAAATCTGCTCTCCATAGCCGTTACAAGACTCTTACCGACTCCTCTGCGGCGGTAATCCGGATGGACGGCAATGCGGAAATAACAGCCGTGATTCTTCTCAATCGTACCAATCAGCGCACCGATGATTTCTCCTTCATCCTCAGCAACTACAATGAGATCAGAATCCCATGACAATTGCCTGGAGAAAGGCTCGATCGTGCTCTCGAAACATTCTTCCGATAATGCGGTCTGCAGCAATTCAGTCACTGGAGTTACATCGCTTAATTGAAAGGAACGAACGTGCATACTTTCAAGTCTCCCTTTTCTATGGCTTATGATTTTACAAAAAGAAGGAGTTTCCATAACAGCATAAAGTGGAAAAAAGCATCAAAAACCGAGGAATACCTGCTTTTGTCTCTATTAAAGCACACTTTTCTCGCGTTATCATCATTTTTCTTTTGAAAGCGCTTGATATGAAGCGTTTACATTCAATATAGTTTCATATTTAACATCTATTAGGAGATTATAGTAGTCAAAACGTCCCGGTTACGAAGCCTCACTAGTTTAACACAGCCTTAACATTTTCAGTGAGCTACGGACGGGAAAATACTTTTTAAACATTTTTGTTTATTTAGTGTTGCATTATTGTTCCAGATACGTTTTAATAGTAGTATCTCGAAGGATATATAACCAAACCAACATATAATCAGGAGGGATTTTTCCATGGCTTTTCAATTACCGGCACTTCCGTATCCGAACAACGCACTTGAACCACACATCGACGCATTGACGATGGAGATTCATCATGACAGGCACCATAACACTTATGTGACGAACCTGAACGCCGCACTGGAAAAGGCACCCGAACTGCAAAACAAAAGCATCGATGAGCTTCTGACCGACCTGAACGCTGTACCGGAAGCGATCCGCACAGCGGTCCGCAACAACGGCGGTGGACATGCCAACCACACCCTGTTCTGGGAAGTGATTGGACCGAATGGCGGCGGCGCACCAACTGGCGCACTGGCTGCTGCCATTGACAGCGAGCTGGGCGGCTTCGATAAATTCAAGGAAGACTTCGCGGCTGCAGCTACTACACGCTTCGGCAGCGGCTGGGCTTGGCTCGTTGTGAAGGACGGCAAGCTTGCTGTAACCAGCACACCGAACCAGGACAACCCGATCAGCGAAGGCGCAACTCCAATCCTCGGCCTCGATGTATGGGAGCATGCCTACTACCTGAACTACCAGAACAAACGTCCTGACTACATCAAGGCGTTCTGGAACGTAGTGAACTGGGAAGAAGTCGGCAAGCGTTACGAAAGCGCGAAATAAGCATCTGCCTTCAGCATGATGCTCTAAGCAAACAGGTTCACCTCTGCCGTAATGGCAAGGGTGAACCTGTTTTTGTATACCGGCCCCGTCCAGCGTGTACGTTAGGCCCGGCCTTAGATCATTGTATGAACTTGGCGTATAGAGCGTCGTACTCACGCCGGGTAACCGGAATTACCGTTCCATGGCGGGGGCTGGCCGGCAGCTCATAATCAGTGGATACCGTCCACTTGCCCGAATCAAGATCTTCCGTCTCCAGCGGGATGTACCCTCTCCCTCCGAATTCATCCACAAACAGATACCACTTCTCCTCCGTGTTGGATTTGAACAGGGTTGGCCCTTCAATGCCCTTCAGTCCGCCGACACTTCCGCTTAGCAGCTTCACCGCAGGCGCAAATACCGAATCCAGGGACTCCTGGAACACCATTTTGCCAAAAGGGGATTCCGGGCCTTGCTCGCGCTCATCCTTGGTGAATCGGTAAATCTTCCCGTTATATGCCGCCATAGTGGTATCGATGATCGAATGCCCATAGTCCATATAGACCTGCGGCTCTGTGAACGCGCGGAAATCGCGTGTCTTGCTATACAGGATTGTCTGGTAGGCGTCCCCGGTGTGAGTAGAATCGGCGTACATCCGCGAGGCCCAGAATACGATATATTCTCCGCTCTCCTGGTCATAGATCACCTCAGGTGCCCAGGTATTCCCCGCCTCCTCCGGCGAGACCTTGGCTTCCCAAGGCTCCGACCAGTCCACGAGATTATCCGATTCCCACACGATGATCGACCGGCTGCCCCGTGTCTGGGCTGCGCCCCAATCCCAATTGCCGTTGATCTTCAGATCGGTGGCGATCAGATAGAACTGTCCCCCTTCAGGCGAACGGATGATGAAGGGATCTCTGACTCCCTTGTTGCCCAAGGGGGAGATTAGCACAGGCTTCCCGCCGTTCAGCTCCTGCCAATGCAGCGGGTCATTGCCTTCGCTGAGGGCAAAGTATACCTGCTCGCCGTCCCCGGTCCCTTCGCCTGTGAAATAGCTGAACAGATAGCCCGCATAGTCCGCCGCCGCCGGAAAGTCCTGTGCAGCTTGAGTCCCGGTAACCCGAGTTCCGGCAACCTCACCCGGCTGGCCTGCCTGCTCCTCTAACTCCGGCCCGCCTGCCATCAGGGTCACCACCGACTTGGCCGGAATCAAGGCCTGGAATACCTGCTCCCCATCTGCTGTCCCATTAGCAGCTTCATCAGCAGCCACATCCTCGCCGCGGGCCAGATCCAGCTGCTCATTGGTTACATAGGAACGCAAGGCAGATGCCTTTAGTCCCAGTCCGCTCAGCGTGAGCTGCACCCGCTTCTCCTCCAGGCTGTCATTCACCAGCACCGCCGTCATGCTCTGCTCCTCCTCGTGCACATAAGCCGAGCCGAGCAGCCCGCTTCCGGCTTCCTGACTCAGACCGGAGAGTGCAATCCGCACCGCTCCGGGACGGATGAACCTGCTGTAATTACCGAGCGACCACAGAATCTTCGAGGTCAGGATGTTCTGCTCATCCCCAGGCTGAGTGTAATCGGTGTATAACAAGCCGTCCTTGTAATCTACCTTGGACACTGCGGTCCACCACTGCCATGCGGCTGCATCCGCCTCGGTCAGATCGAAGTGAATGGTGCGCGCCACCTGCAGCGCGGGCTCCATCCCCAGATCCCGTCCCGGGCCATAGTCGCCCATAATGCAGTATTCGGTGACCCAATATTTGGCCTGCGGATCATATTGCTTCAGATTGCGCTCCAGCAGCCTTCTTAGCTTCACCAACCGGTCGTCGCCGGAATGACTGTAGTCGGACCAGTAGGAATGCGAGGCGATCTTGTTGCCTACCGCTTCCTTCAGCACAGGGTCACCCAGCAGGTCCTTAATATATTCACGGTATTTTCCCAGCCCCAGGCTGTTAGCCCCGCTGGAATAGACGCCGCTGCCCGTGAATTCCCGGTAGTGTTCATCATCCAGCAGAGAGGTAATCTCCACCCCATCCGGGGCACTGATCTGCGCTTCCAGCCCGCTGGCGCGGAGCTGGGCATGCAGCTCCAGAATCACCCGCTTCAGGTCGTCATTGTTGTACCGGCTGGCTTCCTGCTGCGCATGATTCCAGTCCCAGGTCGGCTCGTTAACGGGACTGATATAATCGAATTCAAGGCCCTCCTGCTTGAAATGCTCCAGCACCTCAATCAGGAAAGAGGCGAAGGCCGCTTCAGAGCCTTCCTTCAAATTACTGGACCCTACCTCTGGATCAGGCTGGGCATGACCATTCCGGGTCATCCAGACCGGCGGGCTGTTGACGAAGGCAATCAGGGATTCGATTCCGCGCTCCTTAGCCGCCCGCAGGAACCACTGCTGGCCTGCCTGCCTGCTCCAGTCGTACGGCGCTTCCTCCGTTATTTTGAAGGCTTCCGTTCTTCGCCACGGATCTGGAATGATCGCCTGATCGGTCTCTACCGAGCCTGCGCCTATATTGAAGCGCCAGGCCGACAGCCCGATTCCTTCGGTACGTGAGAACAGCAAATCTGCCACCTTGTTCTTATTCTCTTCGGTCCACTCCTTCCCCAGGGGGTCCATGGACCAGGCGTCGGATGCGCCAAAGTTATCGATAGTCTGATAGCGGACATTGCCGTCTATCGTCACTGCCGCATCCGGCGGTTTCTGGTGCTGCACAGGGATTTCCTCCTCTTTCCTATTACTGAACAGAATTACAACAACAACAACAACACACACTAGAACAACGCCGATAACCGCCGTAACTGCCAGCCGCTTCATGCTCCTATCCTCCTCCTAACCAACCAGACCGGACCGCTCCACACTCTCAACGAAATGCCGCTGAACGAATACATAGAGAATAATTAGCGGCAGAATCGCCATCAGCACACTGGTATTCATCATCATGGACATGAAGAACGGGTCCTGAACGAGCGAATTCGCTGCCTGGCCGCCGCCGGTCATGTAGGTAGCAATGCCGTAGCCCGCCGATGACATCATCGATGACATGACCTTCGGTTCGTTCAGATACATATTGGTGAAGAAGGAGTCATTCCACTGCCACACGAAGGAGAACAGCATTACCGTTACCATAGACGGAATGGCATTGGGCAGAATCACCCGGGCGAAGGTGGTGAAATAGCCTGCTCCGTCCACATAGGCCGCTTCCTCAATCTCCCGTGGAATGCCCTTGAAGAACTGGCGGAAAATATAGACATACAGCCCTGTCTTAACGCCCATCCCGAGCATTGAAGAAATAATAAACGGCCAATACGTGTTAATGAGATTCGCCGGCTTCCCCATGAACAGCTCAATCAGGCCGAACAGGTCAAAGTTCTTGAAATGCAGGTACAGCGGAATCATGATTGTCTGGGAGGGGACAAGGATCGTAAAGATCACTGCCGCGAACAGCAGCCCGCTCCCCCTGAACTTAATTCGGGCAAAGCCGTAACCGGCCAGCACACAGATGATCGTCTGAAGCACCATAACCGCTGAGGACAACAGCAGGGTGTTCCGCAGGACTGCCGGATAGTTCATCGCTGTGAAGACCAGCCTGAAGTTCTCCAGGGTGAAGGCCTGCGGGACCCAGATCACGGTGGAATCATACAAATCATCCATACTCTTGAACGCAATCGACAGCTTCAGCAGGATCGGGTACAGGATGACGAACGAGATACCGAAGACCAGCACAAAGCGGGCGATGACCCATAACCATTTTTTCGAAAATTCTACCCAATAAGCGGCCGAGGCCAGCCTGTGCAGCTGCTCTTTCCTGGAGCGGTGCGGCATTGCTGCGGTCTCTGTCTTCATGAATGTTCCTCCTTCCTAACCGCTAGTCTTGATAAAAGACTTTGCGTGAGATCAGCGCCGTCGTAATCCACAACAGCAGCGCAATGATGGCAAAATACATCCAGGACATGGCTGCGCTCAGCCCGAAATTGAAGCTCTTAAACGCTGTATCCACCACCATGCGGCTGGTCTGGTCGCTGATGAAGCTGTCGATGATGGTATAGACCAGATTCGTCAGGATCAGCGGGCCGATCATCGGAAACGTAATTTTCCAGAAGGCCTCGTAGCCTGTGGAGCCTTCAATCTTCGCCGCCTCATACAGGGAAGGGGAAATCGATTGCAGCCCCGCCAGGAAGATCAGGATCTGCACGCCCGATTGGCTGACAATCTCATAGATCCGGCTCACCGCCCCAGTCAGATACTGCACCACAGTGGGGCTCAGACCGGATTCGATCAGCAGCGTGGTCAGCTCCAGATTCTTGATCACCGACAGCCCTCCGCCCGTGGAATCACTGGCGCTGCGCACCACAGACTGCATCAGATCGCCGTTCTCAATGCTGGCAATAATGCCCGAGGCCAGAATAACCGGCAGGAAAAAGATGGCCCGGGCCAGCACTCTGCCATGGAATTTCTGATTGAGCAGCACAGCGAAAAACAGGCTGAAAATCAGAATAAGCGGGGTGTTCAGCACGATATTCATCACGGATTCCGTTAATGTCCGGACATAGGATTCATGGGAGAACAGCGCCTCCCGGAAGTTCGCGAGTCCGATATACTTCAGCGTGAAGCCCTCATCATTGACCTGCAGGTTACTGAGGCTGAACCGCAGGGAAGACAGCAGCGGCGTCAGGAACAGGAAGCAGAAGCCCGCGAACCAGGGAAGAATAAAGTACAGGCCGTAATATCTGTTTTTTTGCTCCAGGGACAGCTTCTTAAGCTTCATTATTGCTGCTCACCTCCTACCCGGTAATTCCGTCCGTCTACGGTTACTCCGCCCACAGTCACCGGTGCACGGTTATAATTCACTATAATTGCGGTACCTGCTTCATAGGTCGTCTGATAGACACCGGCCGCAAGCTTCTTATGCTCCTTGATCGTCTGGGACTGGACACTCTTCAGTACACGGCTCAAGGCCTGATACTGCCCGGCTGCCTGGTCAATCCAGCTGCGGTAATCGGCTGAATACAGCCGGTCGAAGCCTGTCATCTTGATCGCAGAGGGATCTGCATAGAACCAGGTATAATAAGGTGCGCTCCCGGTCTCCAGCGCCTTCAGCAGGCTGAGTGATGCATCCTGATCGTCAGCCATATTCCAGGCGGTTCCGGCATATTGCAGATAGCCGTGGTACACCATCTGGAAGAAGGGGATGCTCTCATCCGTAATATTGAACCCGCTGCTCTGCATGGGCGCAGCCACTATATGACGGGCGAAGGGCGCCGCGTACGCATTGCCGCCTTCCACCATCAAGCGGGGCACCGAGCTGCTCATGCGCTCCAGCTGCTCCTTGACGATTCCCTCGGCCCGCTGGCGGTCAACCAGATTCTCCGCATTGAAATCGGAATTCAGCCCGCTGCCGAGATCCCGCAGGGACAAGCCGTCCACTCCAAGCGCTGTATAATCCCCGAGGAAGCCGTCTACCACACCCGGCAGTACCCGGGGACTGACGACATAACCGGAGGGCTGCTTCACATCCTGCTTGAGGTCAGAGATATCATAGGGATACGTATGCGCCAGCTTGCCCGTAATCAGCCGGGAGGCCTGTGATTTGCGTAAGCCCTTGGCTTCCGGGAAGGTCTGCAGAAATGAAGCATCGGGATACAGTGTAATTCCCTTATCCTGTGCGTAAGATTGCAGCTCCTTGAGCCCTTTTGCCCCGCCAAGCTTGCTGTCCACCGATACGCCCTTCGGGTAATTATGGTTGATGCCGCCGTTGAACCATCCGGTATACCGCAGTTGAATGTCCCCGATCCCCTTCTCCTGCATCTGCTCCAGAATGACCTCGGCCTCCTTGAAGGAAGTAAGCGGCTCATAAGCGCTGTAAGGAATGCCCAGGAAGAATTTCTTCTTCGGAATGCCGCCGATCAATTCCAGGTAGAAGGGAACGTCCTCCGCCTCTTCCAGCCTTGCCATCCCGGTATGTTCGATTAAGTACTCCCGGTATTTCGCAGCCATGCCTGAATAGCTGGCTTCCTCCTGATCAAGGAAGCTGTACGCTACAGTGATATCTCCGGGGAAGATACCTGCCTGAAATTGCTTCACCGTACTGGAGCGCCAGCCGTTGGTCAGCGTCACTTCCTCCAGACTGCCCAGCGTATAGCTGGAGAAGACATAGTTATACTGATTCAGCCGTCCGCTGACGTCTGCCTCCACGGCTGCAACCGCATCTCCGCTCTCGATCACCGCCAGGAAGCCGCGGTCCTGAACCTTCATGCCGAATACAGGCAGCCGTGCGGTCTCCTCCTTCTGCACTTGCCCCAGCTGGGTCAGCGCAGCATCAGGCCCGTACATCGCGGTACGGTAAGGGGTAGCATAGAGCTTGTTATTATTGAAGTGTATCAGCGACCCGGAGCCGTCCGGCACCAGGCTGTAGCCTTCATCCTTCGTCCCGCTCGCCCCAAAAAACGGCAGCAGCGACAAACTCTGAATATGCATATTATCCGGATAACGGACCTTATCGCCCGGGATGCTTACCCGCAGCAGCTTCCCGTCCAGCCGGTATTCCAGGGGAAGCGTCACCAGAGCGGCTCCGTCCTCCTCTTCACCGTAGGCCGCCTTATCGATGGCGATTTGCGCCTCATCATAGCCGATCTGCCCGAACAGGGAGGTCACCTTCTTCAGCCCCACTCCCTTGAAGGAGGTATCCCTTCTTTCATACCGCTTGTTCGGCTCATCGTACCTGAACCGCTTCTCGATCTCCTTCTTGTCACTGTCCTTCTCAAGGCGGCCGATAATCAGGGTACGAAAGCGTTCTTCACTGATGTATTTGGGAATACCGTCGATATTGCTCTTGACCTCCCCCAGCGTATACACGATATTCAGGCTGTCGCCCGATTCCTCGATGGTGAACTGGCCGCTCTGCACACTGTGGATGTAGTTGTCGTAGTTCATCAGATTGCCCTTGCTGTCATAATAGGTCAGCTCCACCTGCACATTCAGCTTGGATTTGTTATATCCGGTGGCGACAGCATCCTGTTCGCGGTCCTGCGGGTTAGAATACCAGAGTGCTCCGCTCTTCTTATCCTTAACGGCGATCTCCGTGGTCATCTGATTCAGATACAGGGTCAGATATTCGTTGTCCAGTGCCTCCTTCATGTCTGCAGATAGCTCCGGCGATTTCGGGGTGTCCTGCACGCTCTGCGCTGAGGATTGTATCGCTGCTTCAGACTGTACCGCCGATTCAGCTTCAGGTGCGGATTCGGCCAAGTCCGCGTACGGCAGGACGGCTGCGCCGCTGAGCATAAGCACAATTGCAATGATGGTTAGCTTCTTCTTCAAAGCCTGGCTCCTCCTTTCTTATCCGCGAAGTGAAAGCTCCTGGTAGACGGTGTAGACAAAACTGACAATTTGCTGGATCAGATTGAAGAACAGCAGGCCCAGGAAGATGATGATGCCCGCCACGGCCAGCGTCAGCAGCATGGTTGTAATCGTTTTGAGCACCGTGTACTGATGAACCGTCATGGTCCCGATGAACAAGAGCCACACGAACCACAGCGTGGCCAGAGCATCCAGCAAATGATAGAAGGAAGCCTCCCGCAGCGTAATCACGTTGCTGAGCAGGATATTGGGAATGTTGATCAGAATCAGCGGAAGCAGGGCGTAGCCTGTCGTAATGACGATCTCCGCGAACTTCCCTTCCCCGTCCATCAGCGTCGTCAGCGACCAGTTCGCCAGGCACCAGAGCAGGAACGGGAAAATAATATACTTGAGCTCATTGATGCTGTTCAGTGCTAGCGGGTGATTATAATTGACCACATAGCCCACATATTGGCGCTTCACGATCATGGTCAGGGTAAGGAATATAAGAATGCCCAGTGCCATTCGCAGCTTACCCTTATTCTCGTATTTCAGATCCCAGAATCCGTCGAAGGGGTGTACTGCTACATGCAGTGAATATTTAATGTCCTTAAGAAATAGCATCCTGGACCCTCCCTCCCTTTCTCGGCCGCTTCACAAGGCGGGCAATCACGTAGCCGCCCAGCAGCACGGCTATCATTCCCGTCATATAGATGCTGAAGTGATCGCGCATATACTCCCTGCGGTATTTCCCAAGTGCCTTGGAGTAATATTCGCGGTCATTGCCCAGCTTCAGATAGGTCATAGCCTCCTTGTATTCGCCTTGGCGGAGCAGCGATTTGCCGATGCCAACATACGCCATCTCATAGTTGGCATCCAGCTTCAGCACCTCCCGCCACAGCTTCGCGGCTTCATCATGCTTGCCGGAGCTGTACAGGGTGTTGGCTTCATTCACCATGCTGCCGAACCGGGTCACCGTGAACTCGGTAATTCTCCCCAGATCACGGTCCAGCACATAAATCGCATTCTCATAGCTCTCCAGCGCCGCCGGGTTCTTGAATGTGCCGAGCTGGCTGCCCAATTGGCCGATTACATATAGCAGCTTGCCGTCCTCATTGTAGGTGAAGATCCGCCCGCGCGTGGCGTCCAGTGCCCGGTAGACCCCGTTTCCGGTCACATCAATGTCAATGAAGGCGGAGCGGTCCTTACTCAGATCTCCAATCGGTGGAATCTCCCCGCCAACCCGCAGGACATCGATGCCGGAGGGATTCAGTCTTTTTACCGGAGAGAAGGTCTTCTTATCCACCGTAGTGGTATAGATGAAGCCATCCTCATCGACATCGACATTATTGAATTCCAGCGGAATGAACTGCACCATCTTCTCGCGCTGCTCCTTGGTCGATACCGACTTCCAGAACAGATCCACCGGATCAAACTGCACCTTGTTCGTGCCCATGAAGCCTGTGAACTGCCCGTCGCTGTCGAACTCGATCAGCCCTTCGTAGACCCCTCTGCCGACCACATAGATGCGGCCTGCCTTATCCACAATCACTTTCCGCGGAAAATACTCAAAACCCGCTCCGATCACATCCGCCTTCGGCGCCCCGATCTCCCGCACGAAGGTCCCTGTGCCGTCCAGCTCGACCAGCCGTCTGTTCTCCGTATCCGCCACGTAGATCCGGCCGGCGTCCGTAACGAAGAGACCTTCCGGGTTATTGAAGCTGTCCTTCTTCTCCCCGTTCCGGAAGCCTTCGATGACACGGAGTGTGTTCCACTCCTTATCCAGCACCACAATCCTCCCGTTCCCGGAATCGAGCACATAGAGCAGCCCTTCCGCTGAGACAAACAGGTCTCCCGGAGCGGTCCAGGCTCCCGTCCCTGCCTCCAGCCCGCTGATGGCCCTCGAAGGAAGATAAGCAATCGGCGACTGAACCGCGTCTCCCCAGTAGGAGTAGGTATATCCTTCATACGGCGCAGCCCCGGCCGGCCTAGGGCACAGGCTCACAAGCAGCAGCACGGATACAAGCACCAGTATTGATGACTTTATTCTCAACCCTAACGCCTCCATCGCTTCAGTCCTTCATGCCGGACGAAGCCATCGTCTGAATCACATTGCTCTGTGACAGAATGAACGTCACAATCGGCACGGTCATCATAATCACCGCTACCGCGGCTCCGACTCCTGCACGGGCGATCCCGCCCTGAATAATCTGGCCCATCGCGTAATGCAACGTCTTGAGCTGCTCGCTGTAGATGAAGCTGCCCCCGTCCGTGCCCCATAGCATCTGCATCATCAGAATGAGCAGCGTCAGCCAGGCCGGCTTCACCAGCGGCATGACAACCTGCCAGAAGATGCGGTATTCACTGGCCCCGTCTATCTTCGCCGCCTCCAGCAGCGCATCCGGGATCTGCTCCATGAACTGCTTCATGAGATAGAGTCCCAGCGGATAGGCAAAGGCAGGAACGATAACCGCCTGGTAGGAGTCCATCCAGCCCAGAGCGGACATAATCATATAGTTCGGTATCGCGGTGACATGCGGTGAGAACATCAGCGACAGGACAACCACGGTGAACAGCACCTTAGAGCCGCGGAATTTATGCTTCGCCAGCGGGTAAGCCGCCGCCGAGGCCAGCAGGATATGCCCGGCTGTACCGGCAGCGGTAATGAATACCGTGTTGAATATATATCTGGAGAACGGCACCCAGGAATTCTTCATCACCTGAAACAGATTGGCGAAGTTCTCAAGCGTGGCATTACGTACAAACAGCGTAGGCGGGAAAATAAACAGCTCATCCAGCGGCTTGAACGCATTGTTAATGACATAAATTAACGGAATCGCCATGAATGATCCGAATCCGGCCAGGGCCAGGAACAGCAGGGCGTCGACCTGCCAGGAACGGTTTACTTTTTTATTCAGACGTATCGCCAGCTTCATCCCGCTTATTCACCCACCCTCTTCAGCAGCTTTTGAACAATCAGATTGCTGCCCAGCATCATCACGAACAGCACGGTGGCAATCGCCGAGGCATAGCCCATCTCGAAGCGGATCGTTCCGTAGTCCACCAGATGGGTTACAATCGTATGCGCCCCGTACTGCACACTCGGGAAGCCTGCCAGCGCCATAGCTACATCAGCAACTGCCAGCGACGCAGTGATCTGAATAACCGCGCCGAACATCAGCTGCGGGCGCATGGAAGGAAGCGTAATGAACCACAGCTCCTGCCAGCGGTTTTTGACACCGTCCACAGCCCCTGCTTCATACAACGTCTTGTCAACGGTCTGCAGGCCGGCGATGAAGGCCAGGAAGCTGGTCCCGAGGCTTAGCCAGAGCTGTACCAGCATGATGATCCCCAGCATATACTTGGGGTCCTGCAGCCATTGGATCGGCTCGTAGATTACGCCAAGCTGCATGAGAAGTCCGTTGATGATCCCATAGGAGTCACTGGAGAAGATGATCTGCCAGATGAAGAATACATTCCCCGAGATCGACGGCGCAAAAAAGATCAGGGTCATAAACGCCCGCAGCTTGGGATTCAGCTCATTGATCAGCCAGGCAAACAGAAAACAGGCGATATAGCTGACCGGTCCGGTAACGACCGAGAAAATCAGTGTATTCTTGACCCCGATCAGGAACACATCATCGTTCCAGAGCAGCTTGGAATAATTCTCCCAGCCGATCCAGCGCGGCATCTCCAGCATATTGAAGTGCGTGAAGCTGAAGATGATTGAAATCGCCACCGGCAGTACGGTAAACAATAGAAACAGCACCATATATGGAGCCAGCAGGACGTACAGGTGCTTATCCCGCCGCACATCCTTGCCGAACAAAGCCCAGTAATTACGCAGCCCGGAAGGGGACAGCCGGGACTGAATCAAGGGTTCGGCCGTATTTTTCACTTTCTGCACAAGAGTCCCTCCCTATTCCCTTCGTTTCAAATCGAACTCTGCTCTCTTCTGATCAATCTCATAGTCGATCTCCTGCACATAATCGTACAGGGCATCAGCGGTGTTCGTTCCATTGTTGATGACCTCGCGCAGGGCATTGTCCAGATGGCGTCCTGTGAAGTAACCGCCAGGCACCTCAGGTACACCCTGCACCCATTGCCACTGCTCCTCCAGATGGCGGTAATCGCTAGTCGGCCACGGCAGCTCCTTAAGCGCTTCAACGTTGGCGGTCGGATACCGTGCAGCCGCGCCCATGAGGCCCTCCATCTCCCGGCCGAAGCGGACCTGCGAATCCTTGTCGACCCACCACTTCATGAATTCCCAGGCGGCATCCTTGTTCCCCGCCTGCCTCAGCATCAGGGCGGCGGTGCCCCCGCTGGCAACGTCCCTGCGGATACTGCCGTCCGGCTGCTTCGTCCCCGGAACCGGAATGAATTCCCATAGCCCCTTAATCTCCGGCGCAGAGACCGTCAGATAGTTATAGAAGGTATAGTCCTGAATGCCGACCGGCATCTCGCCGGTACGGAACCGCATCGGGAAGTCGAAGATCAGCGGCAGCTTGTAGCTGGTATAGAAATTGGTCCAGTTCTTGAAGGCAGCCAGCCCGGTCTCTGTATCAAGTCCGCTCTTGGCTCCGTTATTCAGATAAAATGATCCGCCCATCTGATAGAGCAGCATGGCATAGGCGCGGTTGACCTCCAGCACCGGCACACCTGTCGTCTGCGCGAGCGGCAGCGCCATATCCATCCGGTGCTTCTGCAGCACCGGAATCATTGCATATACCTCATCCCACGTCTGCGGCGGATCAAGATTCAGCTCCTGCAGAATATCCTTGCGGTAGAAGAGCATGTTGAAGATCTGCTGCTCCGGCAGGGCAAAGACCTGATTCTCGAACCGGTACGGCACGAGCGCACTGTCTCTGAACTGCTTCACCACATCCTCATAGCCGGGATACTTCGACAGATCCTCTGCCGCTTGGCGCATCCCGAAGTTCACCGGCATATCATTGCCGACCTGCATCGCCACATCCGGGCCTTCCCCGGCCAGCGAGGCGCGCAGCAGCACATTCGGACTCACCAGCTTCAGATTGACACCGATGCCGGTAAGCGGGGTAAATGTATCATCGATCATTGCCTTCAGCACCTGCGCCTGGTCGCGGCCGGTTCCAATCCATACATCAATGGTCTCGCCGTTCTCCGTGGTATTGCCAATCGTGTTGTAATCCTCGAAGAACGAATGGGTGAAGGACGACACCTCATGCACAAGCTTCCTGAACCCGGAAGCATTCGCCTTCGGCAGCTTCACATCCGGCGAAGAGAGCAGCAGGTAATCAATCTCCAGCGGCTGCTCCCGTACCTCCAGAATCCAGGAGCCGACGCTGCCGACATTGATTTTGAACTGCGACAGCCGCTTCTGCACCGTTTCCGGCTTGTCGGCCATGTCCGCCAGCTGATAGGCAGTTTTATTCAAGGTTGCGGTTTTATCACTCTTTTCCCCTGTAAGCCGGACCAGCTCTTCCGATACGCCATATAGAATCTTGCTCTGCTCACGGAAGACCGCCGTCATATCCGGGATTTGCTCCTCCAGCTTATAATCGCGGTACGGATCAGGCACATTGCCTGTAATCATCAGGATTTTCCGGTACATCGCATTAATGTCCAGCACACTGGCCTCCACCTGGCGCAAGAGCGGTGCAATGGCCCCGAGGCTGACCTCCAGCTGTAATTCGTGTTTTCCTTTGCTTAAATAGAATAAATAGGGCTCCTCATCGTTCCCCAGCCGGTTCATCTGCCAATCCGAATCATAGTAGAACGGAATCTGTAGCATTTCCCGGAACGGAATCTCTCCGTCAATCCGCATAGAGCGTGTGGAATATATCCCTCTTAGCAGCTCCTGCCGGCCTTTGATGGTGATGTTGTACAGACCGTCCTCCGGCGCTTCCACTTCCCAGGCGATCCATTGGCCCGGTACCCGCCAGTTGTTGCCGCCAATCGTGTTCATTCTGATCTTGGACACATCGTACGGCTCTGTTGCAGGGCTTGAGCGGTCTGTGACCGGATACAAGGTCGGGGAGGATTTGTAAGCAGCGTCTTCCCCCTGCACCTTAACCGAGTGGCCGCTGGTGGCCTTATACCCCTTAGCTTCGTAGCTCTGCTTCACCTCTGCGTAGGCAGCGGGTGCATCGTAGCTGTGCAGCTTAATATAGTCGATGACCATCGGCTCTCTGCTGGACACCATCGTCAAGGTGTGCCGCCCGGCCGACAGATAGAATTGGTACGGCTCCTCATAGTAGCCTTCCGTATCTCTCAGCAGCGTCTCCTGCCAGGTCGGGGCCTCAATCTGGCGCGGCCGGAGATCATTGTCCCGGTTATCCTGCTGGATCTCCGGGTTCTCATTGACCCAGATCCGCCCGAAGGACAGATTGCGGGCGCTGGTGAACGGCAGCTTGCCGTCGATCAGCAGCTCACGTTCAATCGCCGAGCTTTTGCCCTTCACCGGATAATACCGGACAGAGATGTGATACAGTCCGGACTTCGGCACATCCAGCTGCCACTCTACCGAACCGCTCTCCTCCGTTCTGACGTATCTTCCCGTCTCCCCGCCAAGCTCAGTTAGCACCTCCGGACTCATCCCCTCGGCCCCGGTATAATCAGCTCCCTTCAGCATAATTTCTTCGCGTGGCTGCTCCTCGCCCTCATATTGCTGCAGATAATGCTCATAGCTGCCCTCAGGCAGCTGCCGCACCTCCTGCCCGTTCCCCGTCACACCTTGCGCCTGGGCAGCAGGCAGCTCTGCGCTTGCCGCAGGCAGCGCCATCATGGAGATCAGCATGACGGTTACAAGTGTCCGGTTCATCATCCGCCGGGATAATGATATTCTCACTCGGGTTCCCTCCTCTAGCAGACTTGCATATTAAGAGTGATACAGGTGGTGCAGAATAGAAGGATAAATAATTGTGTGAAACATATAAATCCTTATATTTCAAGCGCACACGGCTACGCCGCCCTATAAGGGCGGCTGCCGATTTTGCAGACAAACACAGCAGGTATTGCGCAGGAAAAGCAGGAATCATCCTTGTTATGAGCTGTCGAGCTACCTATTTCTTCTCTTTATCCTGCTCACCGCTTAGTACTTTCTTGGCTGCGGCCTGCGCCGTTCCAATGACTTGGGCCACCCCGGTGGACGGTGTAATCTCGCCCTTCAGGAATTTCTCAGTCACCTTATCCAGCTGATCCTTGACGCCAAGACCGCCGTAACGTCCGCCGAAGACCCGCTCCACCTTACCTTCATCATTCATCGCATTGGCGATAGAGGCTTCATCCGGCAAAATATTCTCCATCGACAATCTGCGGTTCTCCTGCCAGCTGTCGAACGGCTGCAGATCCTCCCAGATCTTCACGATGGTATCCGCATCCTTAACCCCTTTGGGAATGGCATAGGCTGCTGTCTGGCCCAGCGGATCGTAGTACTTATCCGCCTGCGGTCCTTTTGGAATATAGACATATCCCCATTCATCCTTCATCTTGCCGAGAATACGTCCCTCGATCTCCCACAGGCCGCCTGGATACATCGCAACGGTTCCTTCTCCAAAATACTTGGCCGGGTCTTCCCAGTCGTTGCCTTCGTTCGGCTTGAACACCTTATCCTGCGTGTACAGCTTATGAAGGAAGTTAAGCGCTTCCATGGATGCCGGTGAATCAAAGACCGCCTTCTGGGTAGCTTCGTCGTAGATTTTGCCGCCGTTGCTGGCGATCAGCAGCTCCGAGATCACATAATGGGCTCCGGCCAGACCGTACTGGTCCATCTTCCCGTCCCCGTTCTTGTCAATCGTCAGCTTCTTCGCCGCATCAAGCATCGTATTCCAGTTCCAGTTATCCTCATCCATCAGCTGCTGCGGGTCCTTCAGGCCCGCTTCCTTGAAAATACGCTTGTTGTAGAACACGCCGCTGTCGTTCGGGCTATACCAGCTCTCCAGGCCATAGACCTTATCGCCGCCGAAGCGCATGGAATCAATCACACTCTGATCGATGAGTGAATCCTTCAGATAATCATCCAGCGGTGTCAGGAAGCCGCCATGCATCAGGCCCCAGATGAAGCCGTCAGGCAGCCGGACAATCTCGGCAAACGGATCGCTCGCCATAACGGAAGAGGACAGCTTCTCGGCGGTGGACCAATACTCTGTATTCAAGTATTTAATCTTGACATTGTATTTCTCTTCCACCGCTTTGATCCGTTCGCGGGCAAGCTCATCTGCCTCTGAATCCCCGACAGGAGTGGCATCCCACCAGTGGGAGATGCGGATCTCCCGCCCGTTCAGATTAGCAGCCGGCGTTGCCGAAGGCGCTTCCGTTGCTGCTGGTGCCGTTTCACTGGCTGCCGGAGCCTGAGTCGCCTCCGCCGCCGGTGTTGCCGGTGCAGACGCATTATTCCCTCCGCTGCAACCGGTTACAAGTGTAACTACGGCTGTCATCAGCATGAACCAAGCCGAGCTTTTCTTCTTCAACTGTTTCACTGTTCGCCACGCTCCCCTAATTTCAGTGATGTTAAGCTAATCCAAGATTGAACTGATTCAAGATTGAACTGATCCAAGATTGAACTGATTCAAGCATGTCTGCGTCCGTCCCCCGCTCCCTTCCCGATGTCATATTTATATAGTGGCGTATGCCAGCATATAAGCCCTTAAGACTACCCTTGAGATGATGAAAAGAAAACTTGGAAATAAATGAACTTGGATACGGTTATTGCCGCCCCCTAAGGGTGGTGCCGTATAAGCAAGAAAGATAAGGAGCATTGCATGGCTGAATCGTCCCTTTAAGGGCGGTGCTGCTCCAGAGGGAAGGATAAGGATTATTGCACGGCCCTTACCGTCCCATTGAGAGCGATACCGCTTCAGAGGGAATGATAAGGATTGTTGTACGGCCCATGCCGCCCCATTAAGAGCGATACCGCTTCAGAGGGCGTATCAGGAGCAACTGTGCAGGTGCCTCTCCCGAGAGAAGGATAAGGATTATTGCACGGCCCTTGCCGTCCCATTGAGAGCGATACCGCTTCAGAGGGCGTATCAGGAGCAACGGTGCAGGTGCCTCTCCCGAGAGAAGGATAAGGATTATTGCACGGCCCTTGCCGTCCCATTGAGAGCGATACCGCTTCAGAGGGCGTATCAGGAGCAACGGTGCACGGGCCATGCCGTCCCTCTGAGGTCGGCACCTCTCTCGCGGGAAATATCCGGATGAGTGGTGGGTTACGGCTGCGAATTCTTATACTTTTCAAATTATCAGTAAATTCGCAAAATCTCCTTGTCCCATATGTACCGCCAGAGTAACCGCTTACTCAAACTCTAAAAAATAATGAAATGGGTTTCATGAAATCCATTTCATTATAACTTCTGGTTATCCCCTGGTCAATCCTACTTTACACAAATTTCATGCTTCAATCCAAAAACTTTCCAGAATACAGGCCCCCTCGTGCTGACGCACTCCACATACGCCTGGAAAGTTCTTGACCGGCCCTGGATGAACATACTTGAATGCGTGCACGGCAGACTTGTCTGGTAAGCAGCTTCCGTTAGGCTACTATGCGTGCTATTGCGTGAGCTATTCTGCGGTATTTTTCGGACGGCCCGTGCTGTCCCGTACCACCAGCTTTGGCTGGAGCACCGTACGTTT
This sequence comes from Paenibacillus sp. FSL R7-0333, assembly GCF_038000365.1. Classification (NCBI taxonomy): domain Bacteria; kingdom Bacillati; phylum Bacillota; class Bacilli; order Caryophanales; family Paenibacillaceae; genus Paenibacillus; species Paenibacillus sp. FSL R7-0333. The sequence goes on along the minus strand of NZ_JBBOBZ010000001.1, from coordinate 322,224 downwards.
CCTGGGATTTCCGCCGCTAATCAGCTCATGAAGCATCTCTACAGACAGCTCCCCCAGCTGGTTGGTGTTCTGCGACACCGTGGTCAGCTCCGGAATAACCGCTCTGGACAAGGGCGAGTCATCGAACCCGACGATCGACAGATCCTCTGGTATCTTTAGCCCATGCTGGGTGGCCGACTTCAACGCGCCGATAGCCGTAAAATCATTTACACACAATACCGCTGTCGGCCGTTCCTCCTGCTCCAGCATCCGGTCCATCAGCTTCCGCCCGCCCTCGATCGAGAAGTCGTGGAACATGACCCAATCCTTGCGCAGTTCAAGCCCCTGCTCCTTTAGCTTCATCCTTACGGACTTCAGCTTCACCTGAGTCGTGGAGGTCTCCTCCATTCCCCCGAGGAATCCGATTCTCCGGTGCCCCAGGTCTAGCAGATGCTGGGTGGCCAGTGCCGCCCCTTCTTCTTCATCGGTGTAAATGCGGTGCAGACCGCTCCGGGGCAGATTGCCGTTGACCAGCACGATCGGCACATGCTTTGACAGCTCCACAACCTCCTGGGACAACGCCGGCGGACACTGGTTCAGGTTAATTCTGCCGCCCAGGAAAATAATCCCATCCACTCTTTTCTCCCGAAGGATGCTAAGGTACTCCGACTCGCGGCTATGCTCCCCCGCCGTATCGCAGAGGAAGAAGGTATAATGCTTCTCTCTGGCCACATTCTCGGCTCCCCAGAAGACCTCCGGGAAAAAAGGGTTGGTGATGTCAGGCAGAATCATCGCGATGGTGCCGGTCTCCTTCTTGAGCAGGCTGCGGGCAAGCGCGTTCGGCTGAAACTGATGCTTCTCAATCACAGCCATGATGATCTCCCGGGTGCTCTCCTTGACCGGAGCTGTATTGTTGAGGACACGGGAGACTGTGGCTACGGACACCTGGGCCTCCTTGGCGATATCATATATGGTAATCGTCTTCATCCTTTACCTCCTTGGTCTCGCGTTCCTGGCTTATGGCAACTTACATCCGGGGCGGATCGGTGCGGGGTTTGGGGTGGGGTGGGGATTGGGGTGGAGCGGGAGTTAGCAGGGGGGCAGGGCGTGGGTAGAGTTGGTAGGGCGCGAGGAGATGGGAAGGTGCTTAGTCGCCCTTTATTCGTGCCAGCCGCCAACTGCTCCTCATTTCGCTCAACCGCCCACTTTTGGCCATTCAGGGGTATTTGTGCTCCTCATTTCGTTCGACCCGTCCACTTTCGGCTAATTCAGGGGCACTTGTGCTCCTCATTTTGCTCGCCCCGCCCACTTTCGGCCAATTCAGGGGTACTTGTGCTCCTCATTTTGTTCAACCGCACGCTTTCGGCTAATTCAGGGGCACTTGTGCTCCTCATTTCGCTCAACCGCCCACTTTTGGCCATTCAGGGGCATTTGTGCTCTTCATTTCGCCCAACCGCCCACTTTTGACCATTCAGGGGTATTTGTGCTCCTCATTTCGTTCAACCGCACGCTTTTGGCGGATTCAGGGGTAGTTGTGCTCCTCATTTTGCTCTACCGCCCACTTTTGGCGAATTCAGGGGTAGTTGTGCTCCTCATTTACGCCTGCAGCCCACTTCCCGCACATTTAATGGGATTTATCCCTCTGATTTCACCCGTGCAGCCCACTTCAGGCACATTCAAAGGTATTTATCCCTTTGATTTCACCGTGCGGCCCACTTTCGAAACATTTAATGGGATTTATCCCTTTGGTTCGGCCGTGCGGCTCACTTCCGGCACTTTTATTGGGATTTATCCCTTTGGTTCGGCCGTGCGGCCCACTTTCGGCACATTTAATGGGATTTATCCCTTTGGTTCGGCCGTACGGCCCATTTTCGGCACATTTAATGGGATTTATCCCTCTGATTTCACCGTGCGGCCCATTTTCGGCACATTTAATGGGATTAATCCCTCTGATTTCACCGTGCGGCCCACTTTCGGCACATTTAATGGGATTTATCCCTCTGATTTCACCGTGCGGCCCACTTTCGGCACATTTAATGGGATATATCCCTTTGGTTCGGCCATGCGGCTCACTTCCGGCACTTTTAATGGGTTTTTGCAGTCTGATTCCGGCGCGGTTAGTGGCGCACATATACTATACTTTAGGCTGTTGAGGTCAGGTAGTACTTAATTCCAGTTTGTCCACAACCGAAGCCCCCTACATTTGCACAACAGCACACGGAAGCGGTGGCACTCTATTGAGAAGGATCGCAGCAGCTATGCTTGTCCGTTGGTGATCTGTATGGCTCAGCAGGGATTAGCATAGCGGTAACAGCTTGGAGCCTACGTCCCTTGCTCATCGAAATAGCTGTTCAGCAGCTTGAGGAACACATTCGGAAAGGCGTAATTTTTCATGTCCTCACGGTTGATCCAGCGCTGCGCTCCGCTGTCTGCCGCGTCGGCTGCGGCATCCCCGCTGTCGAACAGCGCCAGCGGTGCGTCTTCCGCCGGCTGTGCCCCCAGCGCCGCAAGCACTGCCCCGGCCTCTGCGCTCAGCGGGCCGTCTGCGCCGCCCAGCGGTCTGCCGCCGCGCTCCGCTTGCGCCGCCCCGTACACGGCGCGGCTCTCCGCTGCCAGCGGCAGCGCCGCCTCTTCCCTGCAGCGGTACACCTGCAGGGTCCACACAATATGGCTGAATGTATGCTCCGCAGCCATCCAGTGCCCCTCAGGCCGGGCGTGAATCCCGGCCTGGCTCATGGACCGGCGCAGCCGGTCCAGCGCTGCCGCTTCCGGCAGCAGCGCACCGCGCGCACCGCCAGCCTCAGCAGGCGGCGCAGGCCAGTGCGGCAGCTCCCACATGCGGGCCAGCAGCCCGCTGGCCGGCCGCTGCCGGATCAGTACCCGGCCCGCGTGCTCGCCGCGGCCCTCCACCAGGGCAGCCAGCCGCTCCTCCGGACGCGGCGGCTTCGCCTTGGTCTTGACAGGCAGCGAGGCCTCGCAGCCCACCAGCCGCGCGGCGCAGTGCTCCATCACCGGGCACGGAAGGCAGCGCGGTGATTTCGGCGTGCAGATGAGCGCGCCAAGCTCCATCAGCGCCTGATTGAAGCTGCCCGCTTCCCCTTCGGGGATCAGCTCGGCGGCGAGCTTCTCCATTTTCACACGGGTCGGGCCTTTGGCAATGTCATCCTCAATCAGGAAATACCGGGATAGGACGCGCATCACATTGCCATCCACCGCCGGCTCCGGCCGGTTGAACGCGATGCTCAGAATAGCACCGGCTGTATACGGGCCTACGCCCTTGAGACCGAATACGGCATCGCGGTCATCCGGCACCTGCCCCCCGTACAGCTCCTTGACCTGCTTCGCAGCATGCTGGAGATTCCGGGCACGCGAGTAGTAGCCAAGGCCCTCCCAGCATTTCAGCACCTCTTCCTCCGGTGCATCAGCGAGCGCCTCCACGGTTGGAAACTGCTCAATGAAACGGTTGAAATAAGGAATTACTGTATCTACCCGGGTCTGCTGCAGCATAATCTCAGAGATCCAGATGTAATACGGGTTACGGTGGCGCCGCCACGGCAGGTCCCGCTTCTGGAGGTGGTACCATTCCAGCAGGAACCGGCTGAAGAATAACTTGGCTTCCTGCTGCGCTTCTATTTGCTTCTCATCTGTGGTCATCGTTATTCTCCTTGCCGTTCATAATTATATAGTTACAGGCTGTGGCCGGTCGTCCGCTCCACCACCGCGAAGGCCGAGGCCAGTCCGCGGCTGTGCGTAATGGTGAGATGAATGACATACTCCTGCTCCGGCAGCCCCAGCCGGGCCCAGGCCTCCGCAGACAGTATGGCTACTGGCTTGCCCAGCGCATCCGGCAGAATCTCAATGTCCTGAAAGCCCACCATCTGACCGATTCCGCAGCCCAGCGCCTTCACAACCGCTTCCTTGGCCGAGAATCTCCCGGCGGTGAATTCCGCTGTCTTCGCGCCTTTGCCTGCGGCCAGCACCCGCTCCGGCCCGGTCAGAATTCTCCGGGAGAAGCGGCTACCCAGGCTGCTCTCCGTAATCCCGGCAACCCTGCCGATTTCCAGCACATCATGCCCGATTCCGTAAATCACACTCCCACACCTCTCCTGGCTCTGCATTCCTTAACCCTCTTATATTACCTTCTATCCTTACCCTGCGTCTAATGATATGATCTTGCTAGGACTCCACAGATCTCATGTAACAGTGAGGCCTGTCAGCTTTCTGGCCAAGTATTATTAATAATAGTCTTAGCGTCAGCTTTCTGCTATCTTAAAAGAAAAAAAACTGAAAGTCTATCACCCGCAAATCAGGTATATCTGGTAAAGAAGTACAACCGCCAGTTCCAAGAGATGAAGGAAAGGAAGAATACCTTATGTCCCGTAATTTTGAATTACCCGCAGGAGAGGATACGGTGCTTCGCTGCTCCCATTTTCCCGCTCAGGGAGAGCCCCGGAGTGTGGTGGTTATCGCTCACGGCTACAAAGGCTTCAAGGATTGGGGGATGTTCCCGTATACGGCACAGGCGCTCAGCGACGAGCATGAAGTGATCAGCTTCAACTTCTCCCATGCCGGCATCGGCGAGGATCTGCAGAATTTCACCGAGCTGGACAAATTCGCCCGCAACACCTACCAGCGTGAGATCAAGGATATGGAGATCCTGCTCTCTTATCTGAGCCAGCACCACAGGTTCGGCAGCCTCCCGCTTTTCCTGCTGGGGCATAGCCGCGGCGGGGGCGACTCGCTCCTCTACGCACTGGATCATCCGGCAGAAATTGCGGGGGTCATCTCCTGGAACGGGATCACTAACCTGGATCTGTTCACAGAGCAGCAGAAGAGTGAAATGCGGGAAAAGGGCCGGACCCATGTGCTCAACGGACGGACCGGCCAGCAAATGCCGCTGGACGCCATCATTATAGAGGATCTGGAGCAACAGGCGGAGCGTTACCAGATTCTAGAGCGGATGAAGCAGGCCAACTTCCCCGTTGTCCTGATTCAAGGCAGTGAGGACGGCGAGCATCTGCGGCGCGGCTCCGAGCAATTGATCCGGCTGCGGCCGGATATCGAATGGGTGCAGATTCCCGGCGGCAATCATACCTTTGGCACCGTTCATCCTTTTGCCGGAACTACCCCCCAGTTAGAACAGGCGATATCCGCTACCAGAGAGTTCATCGACCGGGTGCTGGCGAAGTAGGCCGTACATTTATAATGAGTCTCACATACCTGGCCGACTAATTGTATTCGGATTTTCGCACACATTCGGCCGATGCACCTTCGCACCAGCACATTGTATTCGGTTTTCCGCACACATTCGGCCGATGCACCTTCGCACCAGCACAATGTATTCGGTTTTCCGCATACATTCGGCCGATGCACCTTCGCGCCACACATTGTGTTCGGTTTTCCGCATACATTCGGCCGATGCGCCTTCGCGCCACACATTGTATTCGGTTTTCCGCATACATTCGGCTCGTTCGCCTTCGCACCAGCATACTCTTACACAAAAACCGCCGGAGCGTCTGCATCAAGCGCAGCGCCCCGGCGGCTCCGGCATAACCAGTTTAGATCCCCGGAATACTATCGCGCTTATGCGCCGTTCTCCGGAAGAAGCGCTCCAGCTTCTCAGCCGCTTCAGGGCTGACGGTCTTCCCCTCCAGATAATCGCTGTTCTCCTCATAGGTGATTCCAAGCTCAGTCTCATCCGTCTGGCCCGGCCAGAGTCCGGCCGTCGGCGCTTTGGTTACGATATCCGCCGGCACGCCAAGCGCCGCAGCCAGCTGCCGTACCTGCCGTTTGTTCAGGGAGGACAGCGGTGTTATATCGACGGCGCCATCGCCCCACTTCGTATAGAATCCGGTAATGGCCTCAGAGGCATGATCGGTACCCACCACCAGCAGATTGTTCTCAAAAGCAAGCGCATACTGCATCACCATCCGCGTTCTCGCTTTTACATTCCCCTTGCCCTGATGGGTAATATGCTTGTGCTGGCCCAGGGCCTTCAGGCTGTGCTCAACCTCCAGGGCGATCTCGTTCACCGCTTCTTCGATATTGGTCTCCACCGTATGGGTCAGCTCAAAAGCCCGGGCCACCGCATAGCTGTGCTCAATATCCTCCTGCTCCCCGTAAGGCTGGAACACCCCGAGTGTCATATACTCCTTGCCTTCCTCCGCCGTCAGCTCGTCCGTAGCCAGCTTGCACAGACCCGCAGCCACCGCGCTGTCCACACCCCCGCTAATCGCAATCAGCAGACCTCTGGCCCCCGCCTGGAGCGCATACGCTTTCAGGAAATCTACACGCTTACGTATCTCCGCATCCGTATCAATCGCCGGCTTAACTCCCAGCGTAGCAATAATCTCTTCCTGCAGACTCACAGGACCACCCCGTTTCTTAGAATTGTAATCCCTGCCCTTAACATTAGAAAAAAATCCCGCATGAGCCAAGCCCCCGGCTGACGGCTGGCTGATGCGGGATCATTACATATTCATGCTGCTGCCCTCAGGCTGCAGGACATTATTACTGGCACACGCGGTCAAAAACTTCCTTCAGCTCCGCAGCAATCTCGGCGGCCGAACGGTCTTCCACACCGTGACGTTCGATGAAGTGAACCAGCTCGCCGTCCTTCATCAGCGCGATGGAAGGGGACGATGGCGGATACGGTGCGAAAAATTCACGCGCCTTGGCGGTAGCTTCCTTCTCCTGACCGGCAAATACGGTGAACAGGTGATCCGGCAGAATCTCGTTCTGCAGCGCCTGGGCTACCCCTGGACGGCACTGTCCGGCGGCACAGCCGCATACGGAGTTCACAACAACCAGCGAAGTTCCCTTGGCTGCCGGAAGGGCTGCTTCCACATCCTCCGGGGTTAATAGCTCCTGAAATCCGATGCTTGTCAGATCATCGCGCATAGGTTGAATGGAATCTCTCATATATTGATTAAAAGACATGGACATTTCTCTGCACTCTCCTTCATCACTTGAATTGAGATAAGGTCAGAACCCGGATAACGTTACCGCGTTCCAGCACTACTTGCTAACTTTATTATACATACATACTCTGCGAAAGCAAGAGACGCAGCCTGCCGCTGCACAGCCCCGAAACGGTGCCGTCCCGTGAATTCTGCTACATATATACAGGGCTCTGGACCGCTCCCTCTCTGGACTCCACCGGAAAAGTAACGATGACCGAGGTCCCGCACCCGACCTCCGATTCTACCCGGATCGTCCCGTTATGCCGCTCTGCAATACTAAGACAGAGCGACAGCCCAAGACCTGTCCCCTGGCTCTTAGTGGTGAAGAACGGGGTGAACAATTGTTGCAGCTGGCTCTCGGGCATACCGCTTCCGGTATCCGTTATAATCAGCAGCACGGTATCCTCATGCTCACAGGCAGCCAGCGTCAGTACGCCCTTGGCCTCCATCGCCTCCATGGCGTTGCGGGCCAGATTCAGAATCAGCTGCTTGATCTCCCGGACATTCAGCTGCAGCAGCGGCATGGCCGGGCTGATTTTCAGCTCCACACTCTGGCCGCGGAGATTGGCATCCGCCCAGATCAGCGGCGTAAGCTCCTCCAGAATATGCTGGAGCCCGGCCGGCTCCTTGTCCGATACACGGGTCTGTGCCAGCGACAGAAAGTCATTGATGATGCTGTTGGCCCGGTCCAGCTCTTCCATGACAATATGATAATAGGAGTGGAGATCCTCCGGGCTTTTCTCCCGCATCAGCTGCAGGAAGCCGCGAACTACCGCCATCGGGTTACGGATCTCATGCGTAATGCCCGCAGCCATCTGCCCGACCAGCGATAGGCGCTCGACATTGTCAAGCTCACTGCGTATTTTCTCCTCTTCCGTCAAATCCTGAATAATCATGACGATGCCGCCCGGCAGCCCTGATTCATGCTGGAGCGGCGCGGTAAAAATATGATAGGTCATCGAATCGACCCTGATCTTGGTATTGGAGCGCTGTCTGCTCCGCAGAACCGCCTGTAACCGGTCCAGGGTAGCCTGATCCATGCTTTGGCCGAAGATATCACTAGCCGACCTGGACAAAATAAACTCTCTGGTCAACAAGGGACAATGACGCTGCATCAGGCTCAGCATATATTCATTCACCTCTGTCACATACCCGTTGTCATCGAACTCCATAATATTCAGCGGAACTACATTTGTAATCTGCTGCAGCTTCTCCGATTCCCACTGGAATTTCTCCGAGATTCCCTGCATTTCGACCCTGACCTGCAGCTTGTCCCACGCCTTATCGATATAGGTGATGAACAAGGCGCCCAGAATTAGGGCCGTTAATCCGTATAGTCCGGCGAGAGCCGCTTCGCTGGGAGGTATATCCATGACGTTCCTGCCCTGTATATTCGGTACAATGACTATGAATAACATGCTCGGGAAAAGTGCGCCCCACAGGATGAAGATTTTGCCGGGTATCGCAGATTTCTTGAACATCCCGGACATACCGAAGAGCAGCGGATACAGCAGCACCCCTGTATTCAGGAAGAGATGCTCCAGACCTGAGGGCACCGAGAACAAGGCAGTACAGAAGAAGAAATATAGCGCGAGGTAGACGCTGGAGCGCAGATTACCATATAAGATCCCAATATACGCCGGGAGAATAGCCAGATTCAAATAGACCAACCCGAACATCGTGGCCGACAGTGCCATGCACAGCGTAATCCCCAGCGCGCAGCAGATCATCAGAAAGGTCTGGTCATCCGGAAACCTGATGTTCCTGCGCAAGGGATGGCCCCGGTCCAGCCTCCACTGAAAGAGAAACAGAAAAATGCAGGCAGCCGATATTTGCAATAAAATATCCTTTACCGCATAAATAATTGCAATCACTCCTCAAATTGGTTAAAATTCCTTTTCCACTTAGATTAAAGCATAACCGCGCATTCCTGACAACGATAATCAGGTTTCGGTCGCTTGGACCTGGCTACACTCCGCCTGGAATGGTATGATGCCGTTAATAGAGTGTCGCAATAAGCAAAAGGAGCAAATGAATGAGTAACTATGATGTAATCGTCATTGGAGGCGGCCCGTCCGGGCTGATGGCCAGCGTAGCCGCAGCCGGACACGGAGCATCCGTACTTCTGATCGACAAAGGAGCGAAGCTTGGCCGCAAGCTGGGAATCTCGGGCGGCGGGCGCTGCAATGTTACCAATATAAAGGAGACCTCGGAGCTGATCGCCCATATTCCGGGCAACGGCCGTTTTTTATACAGCTCGTTTGATCATTTCAACAACCGGGATATTATAGATTTCTTTGAGGGGCTGGGTATTGCCTTGAAGGAGGAGGATAACGGGCGGATGTTCCCTGTATCGGACAAGGCCGCAAGCGTAGTATCCGCTCTGATAGGCAAAGTGCGGAGCCTTGGTGTGCAGATCATGACGGACAGCCCGGTCCGTGAGGTTCTCTACGAGGAAGGAGCAGTCCGGGGCATCCGCCTGGAGTCAGGCCAAGCGTTCGGCGCGAAGGCTGTCATCATCGCCACCGGAGGCAAGTCCGTGCCGCAGACCGGATCTACCGGCGACGGGTACCCTTGGGCTGCCGCTGCCGGACATACGATCACGGAGCTGTTCCCGACCGAGGTCCCTATTCTCTCCCGGGAGGCGTGGATCAAATCCGGGGAGCTGCAGGGCTTGTCCCTCCGCGATGTCATGCTGAGCGTCTGGAATCAGAAGGGCAAGAAAGTGATCTCTCACAGGGGGGATATGATCTTCACCCATTTCGGCTTATCCGGCCCGATTGCGCTGCGCTGCAGCCAGTTCCTCCGCCAGGTTCAGCAGAAGTCGGGAAACGATACCGTGGAGATGTCCATCGACCTGTTCCCGGACCTGTCCCTTCAGGAGGCGGAGTCTATGCTCCAGAATAAGCTCGATCTGGAGCCGAAGAAGGCTATCCGAAATTCGCTGAAGGGCCTGCTGCCCGAGCGCCTGATCCCGCTGCTGCTGGCGAAGAGCGGGCTGGACGGGGAGATTACAGGCCATCATCTGCCCAAGCTTGGCCTTGGGGCGCTGGCTGCCCTGGTGAAGCGGATGCCCGTTCAGGTTCATGGGACACGTTCCCTGGCGGAAGCCTTTGTGACCGGCGGGGGAGTTGCGCTCAAGGAGATCGACCCCAAGACCATGCAGTCCAAGCTGACGGCAGGCCTCTATTTCTGCGGTGAGATTCTCGATATTCACGGGTATACCGGCGGCTATAATATTACCGCCGCCTTCTCCACCGGCTATACTGCCGGTAAGCATGCAGCGGCGCAGTAAGGCGGATAAGCAGCGCCTATAGTTAGCTTCTTCTGTCTGGCTTGCGATCTGAGAAACATCCCGGATGCTGCCAGTGACAGCCAGAACAGCCGTAACAGCAAAAAGCCTTCCCCCGGCTTGTGGAGGCTCCTGAAAAACTAGTCGTTCTTAGAAAAAGTAAAAAAACGTATCAAAAAGACGACGCTATTCGGTCCTCCGAATGGACGTCGTCTTTTTCTTACCTACTTTCTTCAACTTTGGTTACTCCATGAGTTTCAATATTCGTTTTAAATTAACAGTGAATATCGCCATGGCGCCTTGAATCTCCATGCCAACTAAACCCGAGGAAGATGCAACATCGTACCCGTGTCTGTGTTTGAGTTCGCTATTCTTGGCTTCTATTTTGTAGCGCTCTTTCGCTTTGACCTTAAAGGCTTCACTTTCCTGAAACACAGCTTGCTTGGCGTGTTCGTTGCTCTTTATACTTACCGAATAGGTCTTACTCCGAGCACCTTCTGTGTAGCACCCTTCCTTTAAAGGACATCGTTTACACTTTTCAATATCATAAAAGTAGGTTTCTTTTTGGTTTTTGCCCTGTCCCTTTTTGCCTTGCCGTGCTCTTCGAATGGCCAGATGCCCGGCTCGGCAAACATACATACCCGCATCTTTATTAAAATCGAATTCGTCTTCTTTCCTTCGGTTTCCTTGCGTAATCTGTGGATTTAATTTGGCCACAAGTTCAATGCCCTGCTCCGTACTGTAAGCAATATTGTCTTTTTCTGAATAGGCCGTGTCTCCAATGACTGTCTCTACGCTCATGCCCGCAGCTTCGCTCTTTTCAATGAGAGTTTGCAGTTCCTTCCCGTCGTTTCGTTCTCCCGTGGTAATAGTCGCTGCCGTAATGATTCGCTCTTCACTCATCGCGATATGGGTTTTGTACCCGAAAAATGAGGAATCTGCGCTTTTGTGGCCCACTTTGGCATCTGGATCAGTAGACGTCTGCAACTGTTCAACATCATCAGCAACGGTTTCTTTCAACAGATTGAAGGGTTCTTTGACCTTGGGGAGTCCGGTAAAACGTCCGTCCTTCTCAATGACCTCAATGAGATCTTGGCAGTACCCGATTTCATCTTCCAGTACATTCGTAACGGGCTTAACTGGAAAGGAACTTTTCATGGATTCATCTAAGGCATAGATCGCTTTTCGTACCTTCTTAGAACGTTCTCGCAGCACCTCTTGCGGACTTTTTTGGGTATAGCGGGCTTTCGTGTGGGTAGCATCGACAATAATAGATTTACTGCGAATGATTCCTTGCTGAATGGCAATCTCTACCGTTTTGCCAATAAGTAAGTCGAGCAACTTCATATCTTTCAGCCGCAACTTACGAAACTTGCTCAGTGAACTAGAATCAATAACCTCTTCCTCAGGCGCCATATGTAGAAAAAACTTGAACGACAAATCGGTTTTGGTGCGTTCCACAAGATCGCCGTCAGACAAGTCATAAATCGATTTAAGCAATAGATATTTAAACATTCGGACCGGGTCTACCGCGGTTCGTCCATTATCTTGGCAATAGCTTTTGTTTAGTTCCTCATAAACAAAGCTGAAGTCCACCAACTCGTCCATGCGCCGCAACAAGTTATCTTTTGGAATGAGTATATTGTAAAGTTCGATATACGGGCTCAAGATAAAACTTTGCTGCTTAGGAAGCATGAAGACCACCAGCCTTTGATTTAATTCTTTTATTGTAACGAGAAAAAGAGACATTCTTTGTGTCGAATGTCTCTTTCAGTTCTTTATGGACTTTTTCAGTGGCCTCGGCTTGTGGAGGAAGGCTTTTTGCTGTTATCTTGCAAACCTTATGACACTGAAGATGCGGCCGATCCAGATTCCGGCGGCAGCCCCGACAGGGATAAAGATCAGCAAGCCCCACCAGCCATAGGCTGGCATGCAGAGCACTCCGGAGCACAGAACGGCGAAGGGCATCAGCAGAATAGGCATCGCCTTGGAACCGGCGTCCGCCTTCTGCACCTTGGTGAACGGTAGAATGCCGATATAATCATCCCCGGAGAACAGATTCCAGAAGGAGGTCAGCCAGTACGCCATCATACTAGTTAAGACAATATACAACAGCCACTTCAGCACTACCGGTACAATAAAGATTGCTATCAGCGACACCCCGGTGAACTGCAAATACAGCTTGAGGTGGGCCGGATTGCGCAGCAGCGCCTTCATCCCTGCGGCGGCGAAGCGGCTCTCGGGCAGCTTCGAAGCCAGCAGCGGCTGTGACTTGCGGAAGATCCAGGGCTTATAGCGTGTCGGCCGCGGCTTATCCAGCACACGGCGCAGCAGAATCGCCGCAATTCTCATCCGCTGCTTGTAGTCTTCGCGCACATCATTCATGAACGTGCCGCGCAGACGCAGGCGGGCTCTGAAGGCCAGGACGGTCACCACCGCGTAGGCGGCTGCCGCCAGGAACAGAAGGGCCGGGCTGTCCTTCCAGAAGAGCGCGAGACGCAGGTAGATCCCGCAGGGTACGGCCACCGCCAGGATCAGCCACAGCCGGCGGCGGAAGCCCTGCCGCTGTACCTTGACGATATGGCCCAGCAGCTTAACGGCCCAGCTGCAGGTTATGGTCAGCGCCAGCAGGCCATAGGCGCTTGCCGTGCTCAGATCGTAGCCGCGGATCAGAAACGGCAGCAGAATGACGTACACCGCCGCCATCTTCAGCGCAGTTACCGCTAGGCTATAGACCATCCCGCCCTTGAGGATCGTGCTGATCCAGTTCTGCCGCTGCCGCAGGAACAGCAGATCGCCTTCCTGGAGCAGCAGTACGATACCTCCGGTAGCCAGCAGAATGGCCAGCAGCGAAGGCACGACCACAAAGGGTACATGGCTGAACCAACCCGGGAGATTGCCGTTCCAGTAGCCATAATAGAAGCGGCCGCCGAGGAGGCCCCCCGGGATGAGGATATACAGCAGGACCGTCCAGTCTACAGCCGTACGGATAATAGCACTCTGCTCCCGGAAATGGGAGAACAGTCTTCGTCTTAAGAGATTCCTTGCAGCCGGGAACGCAAATGAATTCCGGCTCATGTTAATTCGTCGAAGCAATCAAACAGCGATCCCTCCGGCAGCCCCGCTTCCCCGCGTATCGCCGCAAGTGTCCCCTCGGCGGCAACTTTGCCTCCGGAGATCAGAATGAAGCTGTCGCAGATTTTCTCCGCTGTATCCAGAACATGCGTGGACATCAGCACCCCGGCGCCGCGTTCCCGTTCCGCCTCCAGCAGGCGCAGGAAATCCTTGGTGGCCCTGGGATCAAGGCCGATGAACGGCTCGTCCACAATATAGACATCCGGCTGTACCAGGAAGCCGAGCATGAGCATCATCTTCTGCTTCATCCCCTTGGAGAAGCCCGCCGGCAGATCATCGCGCACATGGGTCATGCTGAACTGTACCAGCAGCTGTTCCGCCGTGGATTCGAAGGCTTCATAGCTTAAGCCGTAGGCAGCGGCAGCCAGATCAAGATGCTCCCACAGGGTAAGGTCCTCGTAGAATACCGGCTGCTCCGGCACGTAGGCGTAGGACTGGTTCTCACCGCCCAGCTTCACCCGGGCCTTGGCATGCTTCAGCAGACCAAGCAGCGTCTTGATCGTAGTGCTTTTGCCAGCCCCGTTCGGTCCGATCAGTCCCAGCAGCTCTCCCTTTCTCACCTGGAAGGAGATTCCTGAGATGCGGATATCTCCTGCCTCATAGCCCGCTTCCTCAATCATCACATCAAGCACAGTATCCTCTTCGTCCTCATCATCGTCGTAATACTTGTTGACACGATCCTCCGTCTGCTTCGGAGCCTTCTGTTCGACTGAGCCTTCTGTCTCTTCCATATCTATCTCCATCCCCTGCATCATCATTCAATATAATGCGATCATAGCACCATAGACGGACCTTTGCTGCAATAATTTTCACCCTTCACCCGTCCTTCAAAAGATTGTTCAATTTTTTATAATTAAAAGTGTGCTTATTGTGACAAATGACATGTTTTTCAATCTTTGTTTGACGTATTGTAAAAGCTAGATATCCGGAAGGAAGTATTCCAAACCGTGCGGATAAGCCCGTACGATTAACAATAGAGGTGGAGAAGCATGATACAATCCTATGAACGCGATACTCAGTTGACCCTGCATTTGTACAGAGTTTTTGCCAAGTCCTTCAAGAGCATTAACGAGCATGCTGTAACCGGCAGCAAGATCGAAGGCTTCAACCCGACCGCCTTCGCAGTCATGGAGGTTCTCTATTACAAAGGACCGCAGCCGATCCAGCAGATCGGTGCCAAGCTGCTGCTGCAGAGCGGCAACGTAACTTATGTGATCGACAAGCTGGAAGAACGCGGCTACCTGCAGCGCAAGCCTTGCCCCAGTGACCGCCGTGTTATTTTTGCCGAGCTGACTACCGAGGGCGAACGCCTGATGAACGAGATGTATCCGAAGTACTCGGAGCGCCTGCATCTGGCCTTCAGCGGACTCAGCGATGAAGAGAAGGAACAGATGATTGTGCTGCTGAAGAAGATGGGCCTGCAGGCAGAGAAGCTCTCCCCGCTCCCGCGCAAGTAAGCTTAGTTGAGGAATCGGCGGTTGTGAATGAATTCACTAATCAAGCCAATGTAGGGGTTGTTCCAAAAAGCAGGTAACGGCTGCTTGGAACAGCCCTTTGTTTTGAGCAGGATCAGGCGTGATCAGCTTGTAAGGAGCAGCATTGTTGCACATCTTGCAGGATTCCTTTATAAAAGTTACTGACTGAAGCACAATGTTGCATTATTTGCACAAATTCCGATGTTCAGAGCAAGTTAGCGCTAAATTTGTTGCATTTCCTGCAGGATTTCAGCATAAACCGCTCCTACGGGGCAATATTCTTGCACTTTTTGCAAGATTTCTCTATAATCCACAATAGAAGAAAATCATAGTTCTCTAAATAAACACAAAAAATCGCTCTTTCTGGTAAATGGAAGTCGCCATCCATCCCCAAAGGAGCGATTTTTGTATGTTCAAGCCCTCACTCGATAAATCTCATAATCAGGACAATCCGTGCTACGAGTTGAAGCTTAACGCTTCGATGGTGTATTTACTTCCTGTATGGAAGGCACCCCTTGGTCAAGACGCACCGAGATTACCAGGGAGATCACAGCGAACACTGCCATCACGATAAACAGGGAGTGCAGACCGCCCTCCAGCGCACCTTGCAGACTGCTCCAGGCTTCCTTAGGCAGCACGCTTCCGCTATGCGGGTTAAGCAGCTGGTTAATATCTGCGCCGGAGGCGGCTGCCCCTGGCTGTTCCGCCAAACTCCGGTCAATACTGAAGTTCAGCCAGGAGCCGAAGATTGCCACCCCCACCGTCTGCCCGAGTGAGCGGGTGAAGGTGTTCAGTGCCGTAGACGCACCGCGCTGCTCATGCTGCACCGAGGACTGGGCGATAATGGTGAAGACGGTCGAGGCATAGCCAAAGCCCACCCCGCAGAATAGCATCAGCACCAGAAGCAGCAGCTGCGAGGAGTCTGCATTCATCAGCGTAAGCCCCACGGCTGCGATAACAATCAGCGACAGGCCGAGCATTCCCGTACGGCGGGTGCCTGCACGCAGAATCATCCGCCCGCCCGCGATGGAGCCCAGCATCCAGCCGACCGACATCGGTGCCAGGAGCAGGCCCGAGAGGGCAGCGCTTTTGCCGAATACGCCCTGCACCCACAGCGGAACATACGTAGACAGACCGATAATGAGCGTGCTGACCAGCAGATTTGCACCTGTAGAGACTGCAATATTACGGATGGAGAACAGCTCCAGCGGCAGCATCGGCTCGGCGGCCCGGCGCTCCACGAACAGGAACACCACCAGGAGCAAGACAGCCGCCAGGAGAATAGCCAGCAGCAGCGGAGAATTCCAAGGCAGACTCTGCCCCCCAGTCGTCAGGCCAAACAGCAGCGCCCCCATTCCCGCAGCGAACAGCAGCACTCCGGCTACATCGATCTTCGTCTTGCGGCGGACCTTCTCTTCCTTAAGATAACGCGAGATGAAGATAATCGACAGCAGGCCGAACGGCAGATTGAACACGAATACCCAGCGCCAGCTTAAGTAATCCACTACATAACCGCCAAGCAGCGGCCCGACCAGCGAAGAAATCCCCCACACTGAGCTAAGCAGCCCCTGCGTTTTCGCCCGTTCCTTCAGACTGTAGATATCTCCAATAATGGTAAAAGTCATCGGAATCAGTGCCCCCGCACCGATCCCCTGAATCCCCCGGTAAATAATCAGCTGCTGCATACTCTGCGAGACTCCGCATAACAGCGAGCCTGCGAGGAAGACTACGGCGCCGCCAATGAACACGGGCTTCCTTCCGATCAGATCGCTCAGCTTGCCAAAAATCGGCGTGGTCACTGCCATCGCCAGCAGATAAGCTGTAAAGATCCAGCTCAGCCACTGCATCCCCTGGAAATCCCCTACGATGGCCGGCCCCGCCGGACCCGTTACCGTCCCTTCAATTGCTGCCAGAAATGTAGCCAGCAGTACGCCTGTCAATATTAACTTCCGCTGCTTGTCCCCCATTGAACTCAATGAATCCATACCTTCTCTCTATGTTCTCTCTGTTCTCTCTCCTGCGCCCGTATCTCCTTGCAGCAGGGAATACATCACTACATCCTGATAGCCCGATGCTGTATGCCGGTATTGCCGCAGCAGTCCTTCCTGCCGGAAGCCAAGTCCCGTGAGCAGACGCTCTGCCCGAAGGTTGCCCGGATGGCACAAGGCTTCCATCCGGTTCAGCCCCATGCTCTGGAAGCCGAACGCAAGCGCAAGATTAAGCGCTTCCTGCATGTACCCCTGGCGCATGGCTGCAGGTGACAGCTCGAAGCCGATCTCTCCCCGGTAAGCGCCTTGAAGCTGCCAGTGGTTATAGCCGCAGCTGCCGATGACACGGCCTTCCGGCCCCAGGATGCTCCAGCGCAGGCTCTCTTCCTCCACCGCCCACTCCGCCAGCAGGGCAATCATTGCTTCCGTATCCTCCACAGAGGACAGAGGCGGGCCATCCAGCCAGGGCGCTACTGCCGGATGGCTCCAAATTGCGAACAGCGCCTGCGCATCCGCCGGCAGCATCGCCCGCAGACGCACCCTCCGTCCGCTTAGTTCCGGGATAACCCCCCCGCACACATACATGTTCCCGTCCCCTTTCAACCCTATCAGTATACATCTTATTCTGCCCGGACGGCGCATTTACCTGTCACTCCCGCTTACCCATCACAAATAGCGTCTGCCCCCATGGCTTGCCGCCACACGGTCAGACGCTGTACCTTATCCCTTATGTTATGTTCCATTCGTTGCAGCTGCATTCAGACTTAACCCGACGCACCCGCTGCCTTAACCGGCTTAAGCACTTCGGTGCACAGTACACCAAGCTTGGCCTGAATGGCTTTGAACTCTTCGATTCCTGTTCCCGTGACACTATAAGCGTCGCCATGGGCGGTGAGGAAATTCTCCTGTGTCAGCCGTTCCAGCTCCTGTTTCACTTCGCGCTCCGCCACCCGGTACCCCAGGTTCTCCAGCTCCGGCAGCATTTCCGTTAGTGTCAGATCCTTCTCATGTGCACAATATAGCATATGGATTCCAATAAACAAGTTCTGTACGTCGGCGCGCATGTTTCACTCCTTCTGGCTACTAGCCTGCTGTATTTATAAAAGCATTACCCTGCCCTGAGTTCCCGGAAACATCCCCGCTTAAGTAATTCTTGCTTCTTCCTCTTCTTCCACTAAGCGGTAAAACCTGTTAATCCCCCGTTAATGCTTGACGTATTGCGCTTCCCTGTACTATCTTGATAGTTAACAGTTATGGGATTCATACTGACTCAAGGTACAGGAAGGTGATGCTTCATGTTTCAAGCCATGCCTTATGATGGCACTCGCAGCGAACGGTTCGAAGCCGTTCTCAGCCAGCTCGGGGCACTGATGGAGGGTGAACCGAACGCCATTGCCAACTTGGCCAACGCCTCGGCGCTGTTAAAGCTCTCTCTGCCGGACACCAACTGGACCGGTTTCTACTTGTATGAGGGCACAGAGCTGGTGCTCGGCCCCTTCCAGGGACTTCCGGCCTGCATCCGCATTCCGCTGGGCCGCGGTGTCTGCGGAACCGCAGCCGCCGAGCGCCGCACGCTAGTCGTCGGCGATGTTCATGCCTTCCCGGGACATATTGCCTGCGATGCTGCCTCTAACAGCGAAATTGTTGTTCCACTGGTCAAAGGGGACACCCTCTATGGCGTACTGGATATCGACAGCCCGCTTAAGCACCGCTTCGACGACGAGGAGCGCCGCTTCCTCGAACGGTTCGCAGCCATGGTATCCGAGGTGCTATAAGGCTAGCCTTCATCATCAGCAGCAAGTAAGTCCTGAACCGCAAAATACCCCCACAAAGTGGAGCTTAGCTTTGATGATGACTCAGGTACTTTGCGGGGACCCCAAAACATATCAATTCTTATGCACCAAAGAAGCCGCCCTACCGCAGGAATTATTCCTGGGTGGGGCGGCTTTTGCTGTTCTGATTATACCACCTGAAGCTGCGGCTATGAAGCTGCAGCCTGTACCGATGGCGTTACAGCCGGACCGGATCGATATGCCAGATCTCGGCGGCGTAGCGGCTAATCGTATTGTCGCTGGAGAATTTGCCGGAATGGCCGATATTGATGATGGACTTCTTCAGCCATTCCTTCTGGTTCCGGTAAGCCAGGTCAATCTTGACATGGGTCTCCACATAGCTGGCGAAATCCTTAAGCACGAAGAATTCGTCATTGTTATCAATCAGCGACTGGAAGAGTGTATCGAACTCCTGGGCATGGGAGCTGAAGGGGCCAGGGACGATTAGCTGATCCAAGACTTCTTTTACCCGGCCGTCGCCATTATAGATATCGCGGGCGTGGTATCCGCCGTACTGGTAATAATCAAGTACCTGCTCTGCCCGGAGGCCGAACAGGAACATATTATTGTCCCCTACCATCTCATGCATCTCCACGTTTGCCCCGTCCATGGTTCCAATCGTCAGCGCACCGTTCATCATGAACTTCATATTGCCGGTACCAGAGGCTTCCTTACTCGCCGTGGAGATCTGCTCGCTAACATCGGCGGCCGGAATAATCTTCTCCGCCAGCGATACCGAATAATTCTCCAGGAAGAAGATACGGATCTTCCCGTTTATGTCCGGATCCCGGTTCACTACATCAGCCACCGTATTGATCAGCTTAATGATCCGCTTGGCCAGATGATAGCTTGGAGCAGCCTTGGCACCGAAGATGAAGGTCCGCGGCACGATATTAATGGATGGATTATCCTTGATTTGATTATACAAATGCATAATATGCAGCACGTTCAGCAGCTGGCGCTTATAGGCATGCAGGCGCTTGACCTGTACATCGAAGATCGAGTCGGGATCTACCGCAATACCGTGCTTACTGGTGATATATTCAGCCAAATGCAGCTTGTTGCGGCGTTTGATGGCGGCCACCTGCTCCTGGAAGGAGGCATCCTCGCTGTATTTGATCAGTCCGATCATCTCCTGGGGCTGATGCATCCAGCGGGTGCCAATGGACTCGCTGATCAGTCCGGCAAGCTCGGGATTGGCATGCTGCAACCAGCGGCGGTGCGTAATGCCGTTGGTCTTGTTATTGAAGCGGTGCGGATACATCTCATTGAACAGCCGCATCTCACGCTTTTGCAGAATCTCCGTATGCAGCGCCGCTACACCGTTCACACTGTGGCTGGCGACAATCGCCAGATGTGCCATCCGTACTTGATCGTCATGGATGATCGCCATCTGATTGATCCGGTCCTGGTCTCCGGGATATTTACTCATAAGCTCGCCGCAGAAGCGGGCGTTAATCTCCTCAATAATCAGGAAGATGCGCGGAAGCAGCTCTCTGACCATGCCGATCGGCCACTTCTCCAGCGCTTCGCTCAGAATGGTATGGTTGGTATACGACACCATCCGGGTAGTCATGCTCCAGGCCTGATCCCAGCCCAGATGATAGACATCCATCAGGATGCGCATCAGCTCAGGGATCACCAGCGTAGGATGAGTGTCATTGATATGCAGAGCTACCTTGTCAGGCAGGCTGTCAATCGGCAGACCCGTCTTGGCGAAGGTCCGGATAATACTCTGCAGGCCGGCACTGCACATGAAGTACTGCTGCTTCAGACGAAGCAGCTTGCCTTCGTACTGGGAATCATCGGGATACAGGAATTCAGAGATAGATTCCACCGAACGCTTGTATTCCAGGAACTTGTGATAATCCGTACCGCCCTGAGCGCCGAAGACTCTCGATGGCTGGGTGATGGACTCGGCACTCCAGTTCCGTAGCGTGTTCACATGTCTGCGGTCTGCACCGATCACCGGAATATCATACGGAACCGCCCGTACAGCTTCATAATCCTTGTGCTCGAACACAAGCTCATCATTCTCCCAGCGGGTGTCCACCTGTCCCCAGAAATGCACCTCGACCTGTTTGTCCTCGCGGCGTACTTCCCACACGTTGTCATTCTGCAGCCAGTAATCCGGCAGCTCCACCTGATAGCCGTCTACAATCTTCTGCTCGAACAAGCCGTATTTATAACGGATGCCGCAGCCGTGTCCTGCATATTGCAGGGAAGCGAGCGAATCCAGGAAGCAGGCGGCCAGACGGCCCAACCCCCCGTTGCCCAGACCGGCATCGGCTTCCACCTCTTCGATATCCTGCAGACAGAACCCCAGATCCGCGAGGCCCTCGCGGACAACCTCCAGCACGCCCATATTCAGCAGGTTATTGCCCAGCAGCCTGCCGATCAGGAATTCCATGGAGAAATAATATACCTGCTTATCCTTGTCGATCTTGAACTTCTGATTGGTGTCCGCCCAGTCCTTACCGGCACTCTCCCGGATCATGTTGCCGAGAATATTATAAATGTCGGCGTTCGAAGCTTCTTCCAGCGGCTTGCCTAATTTCCCGATGAGTTTCTCACGGAACACTTGTTTGAAAGTCTCTTTATCGTTGAACAACAGCAGGTTCCTCCTTACACATGCATGTATTGGTTGATAATCGTGCCTATTACAACACTGGATCAGAAGAAATGCCCTGAAGTGGCACATTTCCCCTGATCCAGATATTATATCTTGCTGCTCTTGGCTATGACAAATGGACGCCTGCTGTCTCCAACGAGTATCCGGTCTTTGCTCAGATGCACATCTTTGTCCATGATCACATTCTCAATCACGGCATTCTCTTCAATCACGCATTTCTGCATAATCACAGAATTAATAATTCTCGCACCCTTACGAATCTGTACGCCCCGGAAAATAACGCTGTTCTCCACCGCCCCGGCGATTACACAGCCGTTGGCCACCAGCGAGTTGCTGACCGACGCACTATCCAGATAACGGGTAGGCGCCTCGTATTTAATCTTGGTCTGCACCGGATTCTCTTTGAACAGGCCGAAGTAATTCTCCTGCTTCAGCAGCTCCAGACTGTTCTTATAGTAACTCTCCAGCGAATTGATAACGGCATGGTAACCCTTATATTCATAGGCGGAGATTTTGAATTTGTGGCGGTTCTTCTGAATGGCATCGCGGAAGAAATAGCTCTCGCCATGGGCAATGCAATGCTCCACCTGCTCCAGGAACAGCTTCTTCTCCATAATGAAGATGTCCAGATACACATTCGGATGATGCTTCTCATGGTGAATATTCGTAACGAGGTTGTCGTCATTAAGCTCGACCCGCAGACACGGATCATGCTCCGGCTGAAGCTCGTCAATCTGCTTGTAGACCATCGTTACATCCGCGCCCTGCTCCAGGTGATACTGATAGAGGTCCTGCAGATCCACCGTGTTAATGTGCTGGCTGCCGGAGAAGACGATGTATTTGGCCGAAGCCCTTTTGAAGAAATCCAGATTGTTATGATAATGCTGCAGGTCTCCCAGGGAAGTGTCCGTAGGGTCATTCCAGTCTGGCGGCAGGATGAACAGTCCGCCGTGCTTACGGTTCATATCCCACGATTTGCCGTCACCGAGATGATCCATCAGCGACCGGTATTTGCGGCGGACGAACAGTCCCACGCTCTCCAGCTCTGCACGCATCATGTTGGACAAGACGAAATCAATCAGCCGGTACCGGCTGGCGAAGGGGACCGCTGCCCCGCAGCGGAAATAGGTCAGTTCATTTAAATTATCCAATTCATGATCAAGATTAATTACACCCATAAGCTCTTTCATCGGAATCCCCCGCCCTCTTGTGGTTATATGGTTTTGGCTGCTACAGATTTGAGCTTCTTGCTTCGTTTGTCGATCAGCAGAATTTCATTCTCATTCTCCCGGTCGGCGCCGATTTCCATATTATCCTCAATGACCGTGTTCTGACTGATGATGGCTTTGTGAATTCTCACGTTCTTGCCGATCTTCACCTTGGGCATAATGACAGAGTCGGTGATGACACTGCCTTCGCCCACTTCAACCCCGTAAAAGAGGACAGAGTGCTTCACCTCGCCATGCACGATGCAGCCCTCATTAATGATGCAGCTTGATACCTTGGCTCCCGGTGCCACATATTGTGCGGGCTGATTCGGATTACGGGTGAAGATTCTCCAGCCGGTATCGTTCAGGTTCAGGGGAGGCGTATCGCTCAGAAGATCCATATTCGCTTCCCACAGACTGTCTACCGTACCTACATCTCTCCAGTAGCCTTCAAAAGGATAAGCGTACAGGGATTGGCCTTCACCCAGCATCATCGGAATAATGTCCTTACCGAAGTCATGGGATGATCCGGCGTTCTCCCCGTCCTCAAGCAGATGCTTGCGCAGAACATCCCATTTGAAAATATATACCCCCATAGAAGCAAGTGTGCTCTTAGGCTGGGCTGGCTTCTCTTCGAACTCGTAGATCTTCAGATCATCTTCCGTATTCAGTATGCCGAAGCGGCTCGCTTCCTCCAATGGAACGTCAATGACCGAGATGGTGCAGTCGGCGTTCTTGGATTTGTGATATTGCAGCATGGCATGATAATCCATCTTGTAAATATGGTCTCCCGACAGAATTAACACATGCTCCGGATCGAATTGATCCACGAACTTAAGATTGCGGTAAATGGCATCCGCCGTTCCCCGGTACCAGCTGCTTCCATTCTCCCGTTCATGCGGTGGCAATACGAATACGCCGCCATCCTTGCGGTTCAAATCCCAGTCGCTGCCGACTCCGATATACGAATGCAGCACCAGCGGTTCATATTGTGTCAGCACACCCACGGTATCGATGCCCGAATTGGAGCAGTTACTTAGGGGGAAGTCGATGATCCGGTAGGTTCCTCCGAAATAAACAGCCGGTTTGGCAATCGATTTGGTCAAACTTTTTAATCTTTTCCCTTGGCCTCCCGCCAATAGCATGGCTACCATCTCTTTTTTCTTCATGGAAGAGCCTCCTTGACTTATGGGTAATGGAACATGTAATAAATTAGGTTGAATGAGTGATGCTGTGAAGTTAGACCTAAGTAAATACCCTAAAAAGAAGTGTTGTGAAAAGATGTAGCCCAAAAGAAATGCAGAGACAGGATGAATACGGGTGATACGGGGAGGAAAACAGCTGATCGGGACATATTACCGGTTAAGCCGAATCAAAAGCAAAAACCAGGTTGTATCCTTTTATTCTAATAGTGTTCTATACCCGCCGTCAAAACCCTTTATTGTCCGCCTTAAACTGATTAATTTCTAACTATATTTCATATTCATGGCGCGATAAATCACTATAATTAGATTAATATGATTAACCGCAATCAGCGCGAATGAATCGAAGGTTTGGCTCCAAAGACCTATTTTCAGCAAACCTTCAACCTGTGGCTTCAAACTATGGACATACTATACTTACTTAATTACTGGATATGGAGGAATTGCTAATGAAAGCAGCCCAAGGTGTCCGGCTACTCCTGGTGGATGATGAGCCTCATATCCTTCAGTTCCTGGAGCTGGGCCTAATCAATGAAGGCTTTGAGGTGCAGACCGCCGCAGATGGCGCTGAAGCCCTGTCAGCGGCGGCCGACTTCAAGCCGCATGTCGTTATTCTCGATGTGATGATGCCCGGCATGGACGGATTCGAGGTCTGCAGGTGCCTCCGTTCCGAGGAAGCGGAGGTGGCGATCATTATGCTGACCGCGAGGGATGAGGTGGACGACCGCGTCACGGGTCTGTCCCTGGGCGCAGATGATTACATGGTGAAGCCGTTCAGCTTCGAGGAGCTGCTGGCCCGGATTCAGGCCCGGCTGCGCAACCAGTTCCCCGGCCTGCTCGGCGAGGTCCGCTGCGGCCCCTTCCGGATTGACGGCCGCCGCAAGGAGATCCGCCATAAGGAGGAGGTGCTGGAGCTGTCTCCGACCGAATATGAGCTGCTGCAGTATCTGGTGATCAACCACGGACTGGTCCTGAGCAAGCCGATGATTCTGGACAAGGTGTGGGGCTATGACTTCGGCGGGGAGGAGAATATCGTGGAGGTCTATATCCGCTCCCTCCGGGAGAAGCTCGGCGACAAGGAGCACCGGATCATCCGCACCTTGCGCGGGGCGGGGTACCGGGTGGATCTGGTATGACTGCCCGGACCCGTAGATTCACGGGCAGATTCCATGCTCCGCGTTCCCTGCGCAAGCAGTTGCTCGTCACCTCGCTGCTCATTCTCTCAGGATTGCTTATACTGATCGGCACACTCCAGTATGTACTCATGCGAAATTTCATCTACAGCAACCGGGCAGAGGCGATGGAGACCCAGATACGCTCTGTGCCATTTGAAATCTTCAATAATGCAGGTAACAGACGACCCGGGGGAGACCATCGTCCCCTGCTGCTGGACGCCCATACTACCCTCGCTATCTACAATCAGGATGGCGGCTTCATGGATTTGAAGGAAGAGACTCTGTCCGCTTCGCCTGCTCCGAGAATGAGTAATGAGGCCTATGACCAGCTGTTGAAGCTCCCCACGTTCAAGCCAAATGGGGACTACCGGCTGATTACCGCCGGGGATGGCAGTGAGCATCTGGCTGTCTTCATGAACCTCGGCAGACCGGGTGCTGCCCGGATGCTCCTGCAGATGACGGTGGAGACCGGCCCCCTGAGGGATGTCATCCTGCAGCAGTTGCTTATCTTCGGCGCGTTGTCTGTAGCGGCTCTGCTGGCCGGGCTGCTGCTGTATTTGCCAGCGCTGCGCAAGACGCTGGTCCCCTTATCCAACATGGGGAGATCGGCCCAGATCATCGATGCCGGTAACCTTAATGTGCGGTTCCCTGAGGATCAGGGCCAGCTTGAGATCGACCAGCTCTCCCAGTCCTTCAACGGCATGCTGGAGCGGCTGGAGATTTCGTTCAAGAATGAGCGGGAGGCGAAAGAGCAGATGCGCCGGTTCGCCGCCGATGCTTCCCATGAGCTGCGGACGCCGCTGACGTCCATCTACGGCTTCCTGGAGGTGCTGCTGCGCGGAGCTGCCGATAACCGGGAACAGCTCTACAGCGCGCTCAGTAGCATGCATGGTGAAGCCAAGCGGATCAACAAGCTGGTGGAGGACCTGCTTCTGCTCGCCCGGATGGACGGCGCACCCCGGCTGCGGGTCAAGCAGGTACTGCTGGGCGAGCTGATCGACGGCATGCAGGCGCAGCTCCGGGTACTGGCCGGGGAGCGGCAGGTCGTCTTCGACCTGGCCTGCGGCATCCGGTGCCTGGTTGATCCTGACCAGATCAGACAGGTCCTTCTTAATCTATTCCACAATGCGGTTCAGCATACCGATGCGGTCAAGGGCATCATCCATATATCTCTGCACGCCGCGGGAGAACTGGCAGAGCTGACCGTAAAGGATAACGGCTCCGGCATCTCTGCGGAGCATCTCCCGCATGTCTTCGACCGCTTCTACCGCAGCGATTCCTCCCGCACACGCAAATACGGCGGCTCCGGGCTTGGATTGTCGATTACGAGGTCCATTGCCGAAGCGCATCAGGGGGACGTTACTGTATCCAGCACCCCGGGTGAGGGGGCTGCCTTTAAGGTCTCCCTTCCATGTCTGCGGGATTAGCCAATGAGCTGTAAATAGCGATATAATAGTTATAGACTATCAAAGCTTAAGCATATGCTTCCGAAGTGAGTTTTGCGAAGTGGTTCCATGAGGTTTATGCTATCAAAACTTAAAGCATATGCTTCCGAAGCGAGTTTTGCGAAGTGATTCAATGAGGTTATGCTATCAAAACTTTTAGGAGGGTATCTCATGTACGAAATCGCCATTATCGGCGCCGGTCCTGCCGGTGCAAGCGCCGCCCTGTTCGCAGCCAAGGCCGGCAAAAAAACACTGCTGATTGACAACGACAAAGGTATGACCCGCAGAGGCTGGTATGAGAATTATTACGGAATTAGCGAGATCGGCGGACCTGATCTTGTAGAAACCGGACATAAGCAGGCCGTAAAGTTCGGGGCCGAGCTGGTTGCCGGACAGGCGACCTCACTGGAAGCCAGCGGTGAGGGCTTCGTCATCGGGATAGAGAGCGGAGCTACTTATGAAGCTAAGCATGTCGTGCTGGCGACAGGTGTTCTGACGGATCTGGCTGCCGCAGCCGGAGTAACGACCAAAGAAGGTACGGAGCCAAGAATCAAGACGGTGATTGCCGCCACACCGGAAGGCAGAACCAACATCGACGGAATCTGGGCCGCCGGAACCGTTGCCGGAATGAGTGTCCACGCGATTATCACTGCCGGGGACGGCGCCAAGGTGGCCGTCAACATCATCAGTGAGCTGAACGGTGCACGTTATGTCGATCACGATTTGCTGAAAGCATAGGTTGCGACTGCTCACCAAGGGGCTGTCCCAATGGTCATTACATGACTATTGGGACAGCCCCTTTTATTTGAGTTAGCGCTACGACCGTAGTGCGTGTACTAGCTCCAATTGCATTTTCTACAATAGATTTCACTTTAATTCATCCAACAAGGCGATCTGTTGTATTTGGTACATTTGATTATTCGTTTTTAGCTTAAAAATGCTTATTCGCATAAATCCAGCACTCCGGGTGAGGGCGCTGCTTTCAAGGTCTCTCTACCTTGCCTACGGGATTATTAAAAATATTTGTTAAGGTGTATTTTTTAATATTTCATTTATTTTATCCACCAGTTGATTAATATCTTTAATTCGATAAGTAAACACTACATCTTCATCAGATGAATAGAGCATAGTATTTATACCATTAACACCCATCTTCATAATAATCAAACAGTATTCACCGTCTTTCTGTCTCGCAGGATACCAACCAACATCAACTATACGATTTTTATAAGGATTAGAAAGCAGGAGAAGATTTTCTTTTAAAGATTCAAAAGAGGTGTTTGAATCGTATAATTCTTCTGAAAATTCATTAATATGAACTGTCCAACCTTCAGGTAATTTCAGTGATATTAATTCAAAAATAATAAAAACCTCCTTGATAAAATAAAAATATTTCCCCTTACATTTTAAGTTTAATTTTCAAATTCACCACAGACAAAATTCCCAAGATAAAGGTAATATCCCACATATATGGTACCCCGCCTCCATTCCCATCGTCAAGTTTATTTTGCCTTTACCCCTGGACTTCACCAAGCCATAGCTGAATCATCTGTTCACTCCGTTCATGGTCTCATTTTGTATGCAGGACGAAAGAATCAGACTTAAGACCTGCGCTTGCCCTGCAATACTGAAATTCTACTGATCTTGATCTTATGGACGTACAGCCGATTTAGATTCTGGAAGATTCCCGTCCGCCCGAGCGGATGAAACCAGGGCAGGTTCAGCGCGAAGTCACAGCACGGGAATCTACCGAAACTTGCTTTTATCAAACAATTTAATGCTTAGTGCTTTTACATGTTAATCGGGTGTAAGGATTTAGACTAAATGATTTTCCACCTGTCGACATAAAGTAACAAATTGTGGTTATAAAAATAGTTCGTAATACATAGTTACATTATTTTCTATAATGATATAATATTTTTAAGTTTCCTTATTTATACTATAAATGGGTGGTGGTAAATGTTTCAAACAAGAAAAAGTATGCCTATATTTTTTTATTTGTTGGTTTAATTTCAATACTGATTTATTTCATGAGTAAATATTCCACTCATTCTTTAATAATCAGCCCTCTTTCTGAATCTGATATTGAATCTATTGATTTTAGTGTTGAGCAGCGAGTTCCTTGGGGAGTTAAATACCAAACACAAATCGAAAATAAACAAGTAATCAGAAAAGTAAAAGTGGCGATATTAGACAGTGGGATTGACAAATTCCATAAAGATCTTGAGGGGAAAATTGTTAAAGAATTCAACACAATCACTCACGATCAGGATGCCTCAGATGAGTTTAGTCATGGAACTGCAGTAGCAGGAGTAATTGCTTCAAACGACAATGATATAGGCTTAATTGGAATTGCATTATCTGCAGAACTGTACTCAGTTAAAGTTCTTGATAAAGATGGCAAGGGTGAAATTGATGATTTTATCGAAGGTATTAAATGGTGCATCCAAAACCAAGTTGATATTATTAATATCAGTATAGGTATCAAAAAAGGAAACGACGAATTAAAAAGAGTTGTAACTGATGCCTACGACCGAGGAATAATTTTAGTTGCAGCGGCAGGAAATAACTACAGAAACGAAGTTGATTATCCCGCAGCCTACGAAGAGGTTTTTTCGGTTACTGCGATTGACCATTTAGAACACCCCTATAATTTGGCATCAACCGGAAAAATTGACTTTAGTGCACCAGGTGTAGAAATATTAAGTTTAGCACCTAACAATGGTTATGGCATATATGAAGGCACTTCAATGGCGGCACCTCATGTTACAGGGATCGTAGCAAACTTGTTGGCATCTTCGTCATACCCATCTAATTCTTCAACGGTCAAGGCTATAAAAAATAAACTTAAAGATATGTCTAAAGATCTAGGATCAAAAGGTTATGATAAAGTTTATGGATACGGTTCATTGACAAATTAAATTTGGAAGCGAGATGAAATATATTAATGAAAATCCCGTCAACTCTTAAGAAAATATTTGCAATTGTCCTCTCTGTTGCATTAGTTTTTGGATTCTCCAAACTTAGTGTATTTGCTGATGAACAACAAGTTGAAACATTTTCATCAAATTATAAAGTTTTAGAAAATAATGATGAAACATTAAGCATAACCACAAAATTTGCAAACACTCCCAATACACTTTTCAAAACATCTAGAGCTGATGAAACTGTCGGTAAAATGACCTTGGACAAAAACACTCATGAAATTACATTTACTACAAATGAAACTTCAACTATTACAGGCAAAAACGAAAAGATATATAATGTTGTAATTAATGAACTTACGGGAGAGAACGGAGATCTAATTAATGCAACATTTACTGACACGGAGACTAACCAGACTTTTCAAATTGAGCAGGATAAAACAACAGCTTCTGTTCCAGTATTGGTACCAATTGGTGTCATAATCGGTGAATGGCTACTAGCACAATTACTTGCAGCTGGTACTGCTGTAGTTATTGGAGGAGTAACCTATGCCATTTGGGACTCAGTTGTTTCAAAATTACGAAGCGAGAAAAAATTCAATCATTACCAAGCTAAAATAATATCCGGGCAGGTAGGAATAGGACCTGGAATATCTCTTGGTGTAGCAACTGTAAGGCTGGCAAGTCCTGATATCTACAATAATAATGTTTGGTCAATTGATGCATCAAATGCATTTTTAGTTGCGCTAGAAGCAGGCGGAGGTACTATCCCTGCAGGGCCTGAGTTAAATGTAGATCAAGCATTAGGTTTTGTATATCATGCGCATTATCATACATCGACTAGATATGGAGGACATTCTTTCTTTTAAATCAATAGATCCCCACTATAAATAATGAGCGCCGGAATGAGGCCCATACGATTATCACTGCCGGGGACGGCGCCAAGGTGGCCGTCAACATCATCAGTGAGCTGAACGGTGCACGGTATGTCGATCACGATTTGCTGAAGGCTTAGCAGATACAGCTGTTACATAAGAACCGCCTTTCCTTTTTGGAGGAGAGGCGGTTTTTTGATGTGGAAGGAATATAGTTATTTGTTGAGACTGGCGACTCTCTGCTCCTGCGCGTTCTGCTGCGGCCTGCCGCTGTAGAATTCCTGAACGATATAGAGGGGACGGCCCTTCGATTCATCATAGATCCGTCCGACATACTCCCCCAGAATACCCAGCATGAGCAGCACGAACCCGTTGAAGGTCAAGGTGATCCCGATCATCGACGCCCAGCCCTTCACGGCCGCATCCGTAAAGAGCGCCATATACAGTACATACATCAGGTACAGAAACCCGGATACGGAGAGCAGTGCTCCAAGAACACCCGCCAGCTTCAGCGGCTTATAAGAGAAGGAGGTAATGCCGTCCAGCGACAGCTTCAGCATCCGTCTGAACGGATATTTGGTCTCTCCGGCCAGCCGCTCCTCCCGCTCGTATTCTATCGCCTTCTGGCGGAATCCAACCCAGCTGACGAGACCGCGAACGAAGCGGTTCTTCTCAGGCAGACGCTTCAGCTCATCGCAGACTCTACGGTCCATCAGGCGGAAATCGCCGGTATCCACCGGAATGGAGATATCGGTCGAATAACGCAGCACCCGGTAAAATAAGCTGGCCGACCACTTTTTGAACAGGGACTCTCCGTTTCGCTTGATCCGCTTGGCATACACGACCTGGTAGCCTTGCTTCCACTCCGCAATCATCTCCGGAATCAGCTCGGGCGGGTCCTGGAGATCCGCGTCAATGATCACGACCGCATCGCCCAGCGCATAATCCATACCTGCGGTAATAGCGACCTGATGCCC
Source organism: Paenibacillus sp. FSL R7-0333 (assembly GCF_038000365.1). Taxonomy (NCBI): domain Bacteria; kingdom Bacillati; phylum Bacillota; class Bacilli; order Caryophanales; family Paenibacillaceae; genus Paenibacillus; species Paenibacillus sp. FSL R7-0333. Next base: position 291,123 of record NZ_JBBOBZ010000001.1, on the reverse strand, counting down.
GAAATTGCGGGACAGATCGATCAGCTTCACACTTTCATCCCAATAGCTGTATTCCTCGATCATCTGCGCGCAGTTGTCCGTGCTGCCGTCATTGACGAAGATCAGCTCATAGGGCTCGCCTGTTATGCCCATTACTTTTTTGATGCGCCGGTAGGTCTCCTGAATAACAGCCTCTTCATTGAACATCGGTATTATAATGGAATAGCGCACTTGAACACTCATGGGCAGCTCCTCCTCAAAAGTAGTAAGGAAGCGCGCCGGCACACGACCGGATATACGCGCTTCCTGATCTCCTGCTCCCGCAGGTTAGTTCAGGGTGATCTCGTACAAGGTTCCGGCATTGCCGCTGTTCTGCGTCCCCTGCCAGTCTGCGGCCGGAACCTCCGTCCCGTTCGAGGTAATCCATTCCGTAATCTCCGAGCTGCCGCCGCCCCGCATCCCGCCCATGCCGCCGCTGGTGACCAGGAAGTACTTCACTTGCCCGCTCTCTACAAGCTCCTTCAGAGTGGCTGGGGTGTAGGGCGTATCTGACGCATTGAAGCCGTTCAGGATGACGACCTGCTCCCCTTCGTCGATGATATACGGGCCTGCCGTTCCATAATCCATCGCTGCGAACAGATATTTCTCGCCGGTATTATGCTCCTTGAGATAGGTCAGCAGAGACTCATTGATACCGGCAGCGTTATTCCTTCCCCCCATGCCGCCCATGTTGGCTATGTTGGGCATGTTGGCTATGTCGGGCATGTTGGCTATGTTGGGCATGTTGCCCATTGCGCCCATCCCGAAGGAGCTGCCGCTGTTCGGCCCTGCTGCTGGAGTCATACTATTATTCCCATAGACAATCGGTGTAAATGCCCAGTAGAGCGGGCCAATCAGCAGTACCAGGAACCCAGTTACCGCAGCGGCATGTAACCAGGAGGGCTTATCGCGTAGCGCCTTCAGCAGCCGCAGAATGACCAGCAGTACCGTCATGGCAAGACCTGCTGCCAGAATACCGGAGGACCAGCCGCTGCCGATCGTATCGTCGTACGGACGGATAATGTACACCTCAAGTACCGTTGTAGCCAGCACCGCTGCGGGCAGCAGCCAGGACAGCCAGGCCTTCCGTTCCTTATAGTAGCTCCAGAGCTGAGACCAGCCTGCACCTGCCAGCGCCGCCACCGGCGGAGCCATCATAATCAGGTAATAATGGTGGAAGAAGCCGGCAATGCTGAAGAATCCCATGACCGGGACCAGCCAGGCCAGCCAGAAGATGGCTTCCTTATGCTGCCGGGTGAAGCTCCTGCGGCGCAGGCTGGCCAAGATCCCGATGCTGCCAAACAGCACGAACGGCAGCAGCCAGCTCGCCTGGCCGGACAGCTCCTGCTGGAACAGCCGCAGCGGACCGGCAGTGCCTGTGTTGAACATGCCGCCGCCGTTCATTCCTCCGCGTCCGTTCGGGCCGCCGAACCCGCCTTCCGCTCCTTCTCCGCGCCGTCCGCCGTCCTGACCGCCCGGCACCATTCCGCCACCGCGTCCGTCCTGGCCTGGAGCAGTCCCGCCGCTGTCACGGCTCTGATTGTCCCCGGCGGCGGCGGAATCACGGCCGTTCGTCGCCCCTTGCCCGTCTGCGCCCCCTTGTCCATCAGCTCCATCCATGGGCGGGAATTCACCGCCTAATTCCGGCATTTCCCCGTTCATTCCGGGCATACCGCCACCGAAGCCACCGCTTCCGCCTGCCCCGCGGTCACCGGTCAAGCGGGACACACCATTATAGCCAAAAGCCAGATTAAGCACAGAATTGGTGCCGCTGCTCCCGATGTAAGGCCGCTCATCTGCCGGAATGGAATCGACAATTACAGCCCAGGATAGAGACACTACCAGCAGTACGGCAGTGCAGGCTGCAAGGGTGCCGGTCTTCTTTTTCCAGTTCACCTTGGCTGCCAGAAGATAGAATAGATAAAAGGCCGGAAGAACCATATAAGCCTGCAGCATCTTCTCATTGAAGGCGACACCGATGAGCCCGAAGGCGGCGAGCAGGCTACCCGTCCGGTGGGTCCGGGTACCTCGGAAGAGAAACCATGCTGCCAGCAGTAAAGTGAATACCAGCAGCGCATCAATATTGTTCGTCCGGCTTACCGCCGCTGCTACCGGGGTAGCCGCCATAACGAGCGCTGCAAGCCGTGCCGCCGCCCGTCCGAAGGAAGGCTTCACCAGCAGATAGACTAAGAGTACCGAGCCTACACCGCCGAGCACCTGCGGCAGAATGACACTCCAGCCATGCAGGCCGAAGACCAGCGCACTTAAGGTCTGCAGCCAGAAGGTTACCGGCGGCTTATCGACCGTTACAGACCCTGCTGAATCCAGGGAAGCGAAGAAGAAGTTATGGAAGCTCTGCAGCATGCTGCCCACTGCGGTTGTATAGTACGTATTGGCATATTGGTCATTCCAGATTCCGTATCCGTACAGGACGGCTGCCAGCAGCATAATCATTACCAGTACAACATCGGTACCCGGCCTCTTCAGTATTTTCATCGTTTGATCCACTCCGATTCGTTCATTTCTTAGGTGTATTATGGCATCCGTACCTTAACCGGCAATGAATGCCCGCTGAATGTTTGCTGAACGTGTCGGACACGCCAAATACCCCACCAAGTGATATATTCTGGTGGGGTATTTGGGAGAGCAACTATTTCCTTTACGGCTTACTGGCCAGCGCTGCTACCTTGTTCAGGGTGTTCCAGTTGCGCGCGGTAAGCGCCGTTCCCAGCAGCTTGTCGAATGGTACCTTGAACAGCGGCGACTCGCTCACACTCACTTCATAGAAGGCATACAGCTCCCTGCCGATCACCTGCACCTTATCGGCTCCATCCTCATAGGGACGGAGCTTCTCCAGTGCTTCAGCGGATGGCTCTGCTGCCAGAAACGAGACGTACAGGCGCTTGTAGGCTTCCTGTTCACTCTGCGGGAACGGATTACCGGCGATGACCGCCTCCAGCTCCTCCAGAGAACGGATGATGACAGGCACCTCAAAGCCGAAGGTCTCCTGGATCCGCTGGCTGATGGTCCCGGCGAGCCCGGAAGCGGAGGCTCCTTCACTCTCGAACACAACGTTGCCGCTCTGAATGTAGGTGCGCACATTCTCATATTTAAGCGCTTCGAACATCGCCTTCAGTTCTTGCATCTTAATGATTTTGTTGCCGCCGACATTAATGCCGCGCAGTAAGGCAATGTATGTATTCATCTGCGTTCCGCCTTCTCTATATCATCTATTATTCTGTTGCCCGCAGCGCTATGCTCTCAGGCGTCTGCGGATCTCGCGGACCAGCAGCTCCTTCTCGGGAACCGGAAGTCCTTCAACCAGCCGTGCGGCTGCTACCGGCAGTATCCACGGGTTGATATCTGCAAGCGTCAAGCCTGACAGCTTCAGATACCTGCGGACATATTGCGCGGTCAGCCGCTTCCTGGCGAACCCCAGGAACCCCTTAGTGAACACAGAAGCCCGCTCAGGCAAGGCCCCGATACTGAACATGATTACCGACCGTGCAACATCCGCTGCAGGATTGCCGCGGACGCCTGTCATCCAGTCAATAACCCACAGCTTACTGTCCATCAGGATGTTGTCCGGGTGGAAATCGCCATGGCATAGCTTCTCCCCGTCCGGCAGCTCTGCAAGCCGGGACAGAATCTGTGATTTCTCCTCTGTCGCAAGCATGGGTGCAGCTATGATCTGATGTTCCAGCTGCTTCTTCTGCGCTCCAGCTTCTCCCATGCCCTCAAGCTGGTGAAGACTGTAGTGCAGGCCGGCCATCTGCTTGAAGCCGCTGAAGTTCAGCCACGGCTTCCGGTTCATCTGCTGTAACAGGGTCGGACCGGCGATCTGCTGATACACAATTCCCGGTCTGCCCTCTACCACTACCCGCTCATGAGGCTGCGGAGTAGCAACACCTTGTTCATAGACCCATTTACTGAAGCGGTATTCTAAGTCCACATGCTCTTCCGGAACGTCATCGCGGTACAGCTTAAGAATCATTCCTTCCCCGTACTCCAGCACTTCCGCCGTTCTGCCTTGACCAATTACCTTCCCCTGCATATCAATGCCCTCCCGGCTAATCCAGACTGATCCGCGAGTAAATGCTCTCATCTCCCTTTATAATGAATCGCGGAAAAACTCATGATAGAAATTAATAATAACCAGCAGCACAGCCAGCGATTCGTTGACACTGTCCACTTCCAGAGCGTGGTTGGCATCGTCAATCCTGTATACCCTTACCTGCTTCATGCTGCTAAGCTCGGCAGGATGCTGCCCGGTGAACATCGGGTCACTCCCGCCGTAAATCACACTGCCCCGGCTCTGCCGGATGAACGGGAGACTCTCCGCAACAGGTGTAAGGAACAGATGTGAGACCTTCTCGCCCATTCCGGGCTCCGACGCCACCTTACCGGCAATAATCGTCCCCATACTCTTGCTGATGAACAAAAGCTGCTCGTAGTCGGGAAGTGAAGCAAGCGCAATCTTACATTCCTCGGCAACAATATCAATCTCCTCGCGCTTGAAGGCTACTCTCGCAGCCTGGTAGCCGTATTCGAGCAGCAGCAGGTCACAGCCGTATTCCCGGGCCAGCTTGCCCGCATAATCCAGCAGCGGCCGCTCGGCGGAATAATTCTGTCCCGGGAACACCACAGCCAGCACCTTGGAGCCTTGCGTGATAAGCTTATGTCTGACCTCTCTGCCCCAATGTGAGGACATTACAATGCTCGATACGCTCATCTATAATCCACGCCTTTCCTACCTGTTCTATGAGATTCTCTCTTGCCTCTCATTATAGCTAACTTCAGCACAGGTTGAAAACCGGACAGCCCCGCAGGGCGGGGCTGAATAGCTGACGCTGCTCTATAAACCTTCTGGCTGCTGCTCTGGAAGGGCCTTGTGTCTACTGTTCCTTCTGCGGGCGAGAAGCTCCGCTGTAAGCCACAGCAGTACAGGGATAACTACCTGGAACGGGAGTGCATATATCTTGTAGATATGATACGCGAAATACTCCATTTCCATAATATTGGAATAGATGAAATCCGACAGATAGACCATGATCAGTCCCATCTGAAGCACTACAGACCGGTAGCTCTCCAGCTTGAATACCTTGGCCACACCGTTGCAGGTTACATACAGGCACAGACTGACCTTGATGAAGAGCGCCGTAACAAACACAATGGCAGCGGAGCCTTCAATCCGGGTGACAAAATCGCCGATATTAATCCGGCTGACCGCCACGTAAGAGGGGTAGTACAGGCTGGACAGAATATCAGGGCCGAGCATCAGCAGGTTGCGCAGCGTGATCATAATAATGATCCCCCCTGCAATCAATGTGCTGCTGATCAGCACCCGCTTGGCAGAGCCCTTGGCCGGAATGGCGCTGAATGCGCCAAGGAAGACTACAATCTCGGCAAAAGGGAAGGTGAACGAGCCTGCTGTATCTGCAAGAATAAGGTTAAATCTGGTATTGAGTAGCGGCTTCAGATGATGGTATTCAAATTTGGGTACGGAGAGTAGTTGTAAGACCACAATTACAATCAGCGAGAACAGCAGCAGGAATTTGGCGCTTCTTCCAAGCACCTCGATCCCGGCGTGGACCACCCACATACAGAGCAGGCCAATCATAAGCATGGGTGCGAGCATCGGAGTTGCGGTTAAAGCCACGGTCTTGCTGAACTCCCCGAAATTGCGCAGCACCAGCGCTCCCAGATGTAAAGCATACCAGATATACAGACAACAGAGCATCCGTCCCAGGACGGAGCCGAACACTTCAATCAGCATGTCATACAGATCCTTGCCCGGAAACAGGACATGGAGTCTCGCATAGACCAGCATAAGCGGAACGGCCAGCAGAATTGCCAGCAGTTGGGCAATCCAGCTGCTGTTGCCGGACTGTGACGAGGTTCCCAGGAACAGGGAAGCACCGGTGACAAATAATACAGCGATGCTGATGGACTGGCCAGCCGGAATAGTCTCTTTGCTCACACTCTCCTCCTCCTTCAGCGGTGCGCTCTAATATAGCTTTTTCACCCATTCCACAAACAGCGGTGACGGACTGGGAATCTCCCAGCGCATCGACAGTGCGAAGGCCAGCCCGAAGGAGATCAGGTACAGGGCGGAGCAGACCAGGAAATCCCGCTTCATTCCCTTCTTCCGCAGCCCATATGGATCAATTACAGCTATCAATGCGTAGATCAATATCACGTAAATGAACATCCTTAATCCCCCAGCCGGATGGCCCGCGAAGTCTTGGCACTGCTCTGTATTGTCAGCTTGGACTTGACGCTCACTTCAATACCGGCAAAGGCCTCAGGCCAGTGGTCTTTCACTTTGGCCCAGAGCTTAGGATGATTCTCGTACAAGCTCTCTCCAAAGCCAAAAATATCAGCATCGTATCGCTGCTGCATCTTATGAATTAACGCCAGAATATCCGCCTGCAGCCGCTCAGCTGCCCTTTGCTCGATATCCTGAATTGTCTCATCCTCAAGGAATCCCTCCGTTATCATAACCTCATCCAGCCCTGTCTTGGTTACCGTATGAATCTGTATCTGGAGCTTGCCATCCACCATTTCATGCTTCAGCTTGGTCTGATTGGAGACAATCTCCAGGGAATACGCCGGATTCCCCCGCTTATCATCTACAGCCAACACCCCTCCCTGCATTACATTTTTGATTATAAGCATCGTCTTCGTCTCATCGCCGCTCAGTTTGCCCACCATCCGGTCCTTCACAAATACGGCGGTACCTGCCACCCTTTCGCTCTGCTCACCATTTTTTCGGTGAATATGAATGATTGGGGCCGTCGCATTAATCCCCGAAGTCTCCAGCTTGTCGATGAAATCCCAGATCTCCACAGCTGGAGCGATGTTCGTATACTTCTCGTCACGCATCATCTGGGCCAATTCAAAGGACAGGATGGCTTCCGTGGTGCTTTTCATATTGAGCACCTCGCGGGCCGTCTTCTCTCCAGACACGAAGATGAACACATCCGAGCGGGTCTCCGTGTCCCGGCTGTACCAGTCAATGACTTTGACCAGCCCCTCTCTGGCGACTTCCTCACTGATGATTATGGCCTTCGCATGACTCCAGAAAAGCTTCTTGCCTGTCATAGAGATCATATTGCGGACGATCTCAAACATCGTATTCCCGCTGAGGCTGACCATCTTGTAGCCCGCCTGGGCCTTGTCCGCCGACCCGCCTGTATCCACTACCTCTGCTGTAAGCAGCAGCTTCCCATCCTCATTCTTATCAATGGCCACTCCGGCGACAATCGCCATATCATCCACCTCGGCATAATTCCAGCAGCCGGTGAGTCCCAGGCTCAGCAGCAGCAACAGTGCGATAAGAGAGGTACACCCTCTCAGCAAAGATCTCATGACCGCTTGGCCGGTCTCTTGGACGGCTTCCTTCTTCGGTTACGCATGCCAATCACCGCAGGCCGCAGATTCATATCCCACCAGGGCGCACGGACAGCGGTGTCCTTAATATCCTGGGGGCGGATCGAGCCTACCCCGAGCATGTATGAGACGCCGAAGGAGCGCAGGCTCATTAGGTGAATGACCAGACCGAGCAGACCGAAGAAATACCCGTAGAGGCCCAGGAAGAAGGTGGTGCCCAGCAGCACCAGTCTGGCGATGATCAGCGGTCCGGTCAGCCTCGGATTGAGCAGCGTCGTTATCCCTGTCAATCCCACCACAATGACCATCGGCGCACTGACAATCCGCGCATCCACAGCAGCCTGGCCCAGCACCAGCGCCCCGACAATGCTTACAGCCTGGCCAATCGATGTCGGTATCCGTGCCCCCGCTTCCCGCAGCACCTCGAAGATGGTCAGCATAAGCAGCGCTTCCACTATGGTTGGAAAAGGTACCGATTGCCTGGCAGTCGCAATACTAAGCAGCAGCAGGGTAGGGACCATCTCCTGGGCATAGGTTACAAGGGCAATATAACCAGCCGGGATACTGATCGACATGAAGGCTCCCAACACTCTAAGCACACGGTTAAACGATGCAAAATAATAGTTGATATAATAATCCTCACTGGCCTGGAAGTTCTCAACGAATACATAAGGAACTGTCAGCGCAAAAGGGGTGCCTTCGACGAGGACCGCAACCCGGCCCTCCATGATTTTGCTCACGAGTGTGTCCGGCCGTTCGGTACTTCCAACGGTTTCAAACGGAGAGTAGGGCTCGTCGCGGATCAGCTCGGACAGATAACCCGTGTCCAGAATCAGATCAAGCTCTACCTTCTCCAGCCTGTCATACACCTCCTTAATAATATCGGGAGAGGCCAGGCTCCCCATATAGCAGATACAGGTCTGCGTCTTGCTGCGTGTTCCGATTTCCGTGAATTCAATTTTCAGATCCGGATCCCGTACCCTGCGGCGGATCAGGGTCAGATTCACAAGCAGCGATTCGGTGAAGCCCTCACGGGGGCCGCGTACCGCTTTTTCTGTAGTAGGCTCTTCTATCGCTCTGGAGTCCCATCCCTGAACATTGATGAGAAGCCCTCCGGCATAGCCTTCCAGCAGCAGCACCGCCTTCCCGCTGACGACCGCCCCGATCAGTCCATCCAACTCCTCGGAGACCATGACATCTGGGGTATCAATGACACTCAACCGGATTCTCTCCATCAGAACCTTAGGATCCCGGTGCTCTTCTTCTTCAGGCTGGTAAGCGAGTACCGGCTTGATGATCCCCGTCTGAATCAGATTCCGGTCCACCATTCCATCGACATAGATTAACCCGCAGCGGACGGGAGCGCCCTGGCTGTTCTCTATAATCCTTACTCTTAATGTCCCGTCGTTATTGAATATCTTCCGCAGCCGATCCACCGTCTCCTCCAGCGAAGGGCTTAGCGGGGGATACGCTGATAGGGTACCGGCAGCTTCGCTGTTCAGTGCAGGTTGCTTGTTCTTCACCGCTATCACTCCTCTCAGAGATCTATTGCTCTGATTATCCCCCGTCTCTCTGACTCCTATTCGCCAGAATTTGCTGGATAGGAGAAGCAGAAGCCGCCCGGCCCTTGAACGGCACAGCAAATAAGCCCGCTCTGTAACAGAGGGGCCGGCTGGACCAAGCTTCGTATGATATCGTCAGCCGCTGCTCCACTAAGGCAAATGCTCCTTGCAGCAGCCGCTTTATGTTATGGTTAGTACAGTTAGAAAACAGCGGTGGGACTGTTACAGACAGAGAAAGGTAAAAGGAGCACGTAAAATGACACCATTCACGCGAAAAGTTATTCTCATTATTCAGTCGATCCCGGAAGGCTCCGTCATGACCTACGGCGGGATTGCCCGGGCTGCCGGAAGTCCCCGGGCGGCCAGGCAGGTCGTGCGCATTCTGCATTCCATGAGCAGGAAGTACAAGCTGCCGTGGCACAGGGTCATCAACGCCAAAGGAATGATCTCGCTCACCGAAGACGAATCCGCTTCCCTGCAGCAGCTATATTTAACCGGAGAGGGCGTTATCTTCGATGAACGGGGCGTGGTTGACCTGGAGCGCTACCAGTATGTTCCGGCTCCTGAGCTGGAGATGGACATGGAGCTTCCGCCTGAACTCGGCGATGAGGAGGAGGCTTAACCTATCTTCCTCCGGCCCTCGGAATAACTCCTGCGGCTCCCGCCCGCCAGCCCGTTCAGCAGGCAATACATCGTGGCATAGATCACCAGCAGCACAAAGGCGACGAATAGGCTGAAGAACACTGACTGCCGGTTCAGACTGTCCATGACCAGCCGGTAGAGCTGATGGCGGTCCGTCAGCACATCCCAGCTGTTCAGCCGGTAGACTCTGCCAAGCAGGACGCCGTAGCCGCCCATGACACAGGCGAACAGGACGAAGACCCACGAGAGCAGCATGTTGCTTTTCCGGTAGATCACGTGCTGGAACTGGTACAGGGAGAAGAATCCGGTCAGCCAGCCGCTCCAGGTGAACAGGAGGAGGGTGGTCAGATCATACCAGTACCGGTTCTGGATCGTTCCGCCGACGATATACTTGCTTTTGCGGACAGTCAGATGGATCAGATCAGTCATAATATAAGGCGCATTCGGAAAAAACAGCAGCCAGGCTACGCCCAGCGGCAAAATCAGCAGCCCCCCGATCTTCCGCTTATCCAGCTCATGCGCAGCCATGGAGAAGAAGAACGGCACCCAAGCCAAAAACAGATTCCAGAGCAGAAACGCATAGTACGTATCCGTCTGCAGCGAAACTACCTGATACACTGCAATGGTTGCCGCGGACATTCCAGCCAAAAGTATAAAGACCTTGGTATAATTCAGTTCTTTCATGAAGGATAATCTCCTAACCTTGATATAGTCCATTTCTGTAATTGTACAAATATGGGGCTGGAGTGTCCAATATCGGGAGGTTTAGCGGGAAATGCGGTGACTAGTGGAGACGGCTTTGCCGTCTTTTTAATAGAAGGATATTCTTATATTTTGAAAAGACATACATTTCGCTTACGAATTAAATTCACTGTACTCTTCCTCAGTCGTCTGCACGTTCTTCAGATACATAATCTGCCCCATATCATTCACACGCACAATATCTATACCCGCCTTCGCATAGACCGTGCCATCGGCAGCTTGTCCGCATACTGCCCAGTTGGTCAGGTAGCTGCCGTCAGGCTGAAGTACCCATGCGTCCCACATATGTTTAATGTCTTTGTTGTGTTCATAAAAAGTCTTAATCACTACCTCGAATCCTGTGCGGCTTCTCCCGCCCGACACAATTTCAGCATCCTGCGTGAACAGTGACAACAAGTCGTGCATAGCCCGATCATCGGTGCGAGAGGCATCATACAAACGGAAATAGTTATTTAACATGGTTATGTTCTTATCCCTGTGTTGAGCGTTAGTGGTATTACCGGCAGTTGTTGTGTTAGACATTTTATTACCTCCTGAATTTTCTGTAGTGTTATATTTAGTCGGGTTTTATAGTTCGAATATTTTCGAACTATTTAACATAAGAAGAACTATATCACACTCTATAAGCAACGTAAATGATAATTCGAAAATTTTCGAACATTGAAAGAAGATATTCATTATGCTAGTATCTACCTTATGAGAAATTTATCGATACCTGCAGTTTCAGAGATGCGTCTGACCACGGTCTGTAATGCATTAGGTGACCCGTTGCGTATGAAGATTGCCTATTGTCTAGCCAGTTCTGGCGAGAAACGCTGCTCCGCCTTTGAAGTCGACCACATCTCAAAATCAACGTTGTCCCACCACGTTAAAATGCTTCGTGAAGCTGGAATTATCCAGCCGCGCATAGAAGGCAAACAGCACTTTTATTCGCTCAGAAAAGATGACTTAAATACCCGTTTCCCAGGTCTGGTCGATATGATTCTGCACACAGGAGACTTAGGATAATATATGATAAAGCGGGTACTTGGTATATTAAACGACAAAGAAATCGCTCCTTTTGGGATGGAAGGCGAACCCTCCATTTTACCAAAAAGGCGATTTCTTTTTCCGGATTACAAGGGCTATACCCCGCCGCTCAGCTTGCGGGCCACCGCCGGAGTGCGCCCCTTGAAGGCAGCGCTGCGCGATGAGGATTCCTCCAGCCCCGAGAGGGCGCTGCATTCTCTGAAGGCCGCATGCGCGCAGCCCCGGCACCGGCTCGGATTCACGCTGCCCAGCGCTTCATTGATCGCTTCGCCGGTATGATCATAGAACTGGGCAGCACCGATCCGGTCGTACAGCCCCGTTCTCTTGAGCAGCTCCAGCGGCTGGCTCTGGATGCCTGAGATCATCAGTCTGCCTCCAGCGGCCTGCAGCTCCTTCACCAGCGCTGCCAGATTGGCCTCGCCTGTCGTATCCATCAGCGGCACCTTGCCCATGCGCAGCAGGATAAGCTTAGGCTGATCCGGGCCGAGCTCGGGCATGGTGTGGTCGAAGCGGTAGGCAGCGCCGAAGAACAGCGGTCCCTCCACATTGTAGATTCCGATCTGCGGACAGTCGTGGCTCTCTGTTACCATATGGGCCTCGACCTTGACGGAAGACGGGTCAGGCAGCACCTTGGAGATTCTATGCACCTCACCCATACGCTTGACGAAGAGGACAACGGCCAGGATCAGCCCCACCTCTACCGCCACGGTCAGATCAGCGAATACCGTCAGCAGGAAGGTAATCGCCAGCACCAGTGAATCCCCGGTCTTCAGCTTCAGCAGGTGGAGAAATTCCTTGCGTTCACTCATATTCCAGGCTACGACCATCAGAATCGGGGCCATCGCTGCCAGCGGAATGCTGGAGGCGTACGGGGCGAACAGCAACAGGATCAGGAACACCACCACACCGTGAATGATCCCGGAGAGCGGAGAAGCGGCACCGCTGCGGATATTGGTGGCGGTTCTGGCAATCGCACCGGTAGCCGGTATCCCGCCGAAGAGCGGCGCGGCGATATTGGCGACCCCCTGGCCGATCAGCTCACGGTTGCTGTCATGGCGGCTGCCCGACATGCCGTCGGCCACGACTGCGGAGAGCAGCGACTCAATGGCCCCCAGCAGCGCAATGACAAAGGCCGGACGGATCAGCAGCTTGATTTTTTCCCACGTAATGACCGGGAAGTGAAAGCTGGGGAGTGTATTCGGGATATCTCCGTAGGCGGAGCCGATGGTCGTCACCTTGCCGCTGAAGAACAGGGCTGCGATAACCGTGGCACACAACAGTCCAATCAGAGAACCCGGCACCTTCGGGGCAAACCGCAACCCCAGCACCACTACAGCAAGACATACTCCCGCAGTCAAAATGCTGTACAGATTGATTGTGGAGAGATGCGCCCCGATCTCCTTCATATTGTCGATAAAGCTCTCATGCCGCTTCATGTCCCTTAGGCCAAGGAAGTTCGCAATCTGCCCGCTGAAGATAATAACGGCAATCCCCGCTGTAAAACCAATGGTCACTGGCTTCGGAATGAACTTTATCAATACCCCCAGCCGCAGAACACCCATCAAGACAAGAATCACCCCGGCCATCATTCCGGCAATCAGCAGATTCTCATACCCGTACTGCATGGCAATAGCGAACAAAATAGGAATGAATGCACCCGTAGGCCCGCCAATCTGGAACCTGGAGCCGCCGAATAAGGAAATCAGTATGCCGGCCACAATGGTTGTATAGATTCCGTACTCCGGCTTCACACCGGAAGCAATAGCAAATGCCATCCCAAGCGGGATGGCAATAACGCCGACGATTGTCCCTGAAATGATATCCTTGCGCAGCGAAGCAATGTTATAGCCTTTGAAACGGCCCCACCCTGTCATCCTATAACCTTCTTTTCTCTGAATATCTGATTATTTGAATATAATACCCACATTACTCCTGCCCGCTGCTCTTGTCAACGGGGTAATCCGCCCCCGGAGGCCGGGGTTATTCGCTGCGGATGCCTTCAAGCAGGGAAATGGTACTCACCAGATGATTGTCGAAGATCTGTCTGGCTACAGCCAGAAGCTCCTTAATCAGAGGATCACGGAGGGCATAGATGACAGTGGTCCCTTCCTTGACGCTGGTGACCACATTTTTGGCCCTGAGGACGGCCAGCTGCTGGGATACCGCAGAGCCTTCCGAACCCAGGATCGCCTGCAGCTCGTTCACATTCTTCTCGCCTTCGCTAAGCAGCTCCAGAATCCGAATCCGCATCGGGTGAGCCAGCGCCTTGAAGAATTCCGTCTTAAATTGTTGAATATCGCTGTTCATCAGACTTCTGCTCCTTATGCTGTTACTTGTTTCAATTATATTATATTAGCTCATTTGCCTGAAGGTGGCTATGCCGGGGCAGGAAATAGTTCGTCCGCCGGGGGCCCTGCGGCCCCTACAGATTCACCGGATACAGCCTGGCTTCACGGGTCCTCAGCTCGACGAAGCCGCCCAGTGCCATCGGTTCGCCCAGGCATTCGAACATGATCAGGTCGCGGCCGATCCGCAGATAACCCGTGCCGTCCTCCTCTATATTTTCCAGCACGCCTGTCAGGATGACCGTGTCCCCTTCGATACGCAGGCCAAAGGCAGCGCCGGGAGCAGGCACAATATCGACCCAGCTCATGAACAGCGCAGGCAGCTCCCATTCTGCCACCCATTCCTCACCCTGCTGAACAGGCGGTCCGCACCAGATGGCTCTGGCTTCCCCCCATTCCGCTGCCGCGAATCTGATTTCCCCGGTCCGGGGACCTTGTCCAAGAATGTGTATGTTCATCTTCATTAGCTCCATCTTCGTTCATTGGTATAACGTCATTATACATGACCGGGCACCGGAGAGGATATCAGGTGTAATTCTGCGTTGCTTTGTTCAGATAGGTGCTGGGATGCAGCCAAGGATGCTTGAAGAACTCGTGTTTGCCGGTGATCTGGCGCGATACGCTGAGGTCATAATCAATCATGCGCTTCACCTTCTCCGCGAGGCTTCTGCCCTTCACCAGCAGGCCCAGCTCGTAATCATGGCAGGCACTCCGTTCATTAATATTATAAGAGCCGTGAAATACCGCCTGCGCTCTGTGGTCGTAGATGATTTTCCAGTGGGAGAAGCGTTCAGTCGCACTATAATCATAGAAGGATACGCCGTTACAAAAGGGAACGTACATGTTGCTGCGCACCGCCGCCCGGTTTGTCGGATGATCATTAACCTCCAGCGGATTGCAGATGGTGAGATGGCAGGCGCGCTCCGGCCCCACTTCACCCAGCCGGTCCCAGAAGGCCTGATCGATCAGATACGGATTCACAATAAGGGTCTCATCGGCCGCATAGGTGATCACATCCAGAATATATTGCTGAATCAGATTCACCGGGTTGCCGGGAAAGCTCGCGAAGAGCGTACACTCCTCCTCCCCAAATGCATAGTCCACCGCAGGACGATAGAAGGGTGACGCCAGGTCAAAGTGATCTCCCCCGAGCAACAGCCACCTGGAGTGAAACACAGCGTTCAGCGACTGGGCCACAGCCCCCTGAATCCTGAAGCAGCCGTCATGCCATTCCTCTTCCCTGGCGGGGATACCGAGCGGACGCCCATCTACCTGCTGATCCGGGGCTTCCTGAATGGGGGTGGCAAACGTATACTGGTCCCCGATATTCAGACTGCCGATAATGGAAGTTATTCCGTCTATAATCATGAATTTGCGGTGGTCAATCACATTCAGCCCGGTCACCTCCACATCCTCCTGAACCTTATCCTGCAGAAAAAGGATGCTCTCAGGCACGCCCTGTGACTTCAGCACCTTGCGCTTCGCAGCCCATTCCTCTGCACGGTAATAGGAGTGGAAGGTATCCAGCAGTTTTGCACCTGCCTGCTCCAGACGCCCGGCAATCTTGGAGAATTGCCCCACCTCCAGGTTCTGGCCGTATCCGAGCGCAGTGACCGTATAATTCACCATGATTCTAACCTCTACTCCGCGTTCAAGTGCATGAAGCAGCTCACTAGCGATAAGGTTCCCTGAATGGTCATTGAAGAACAGCATCACGGACAGATGAATGTAACGCTCAGCCTTGCCGATCTCGCCGAGCAGCATGTCCAGACATTGTGGTCCGTTCACATAAGGATCTACCCGGTTATGCCGGCTGGTCTGCGGGGCCAGAGCCCTGAGCTTACCGGAATCGAGTCCTGCTACTGTATCCGCGAGCTGATTAAGCCATTCCTGGCTTATACCCGGCAGGTGTTCGAGTTGCTGCATATCGGTTATGACGCCCCCGCACTCCTGCCGGTAAGCGCGGGCGGCATCACTTTGCAAAAGAGGGGCAAACGCCGGCTCCGCCTCCTTCGCACCTTCGGTAAGTGAGGCCAGGGAGCCGCCCGAAATATAATAATTCACGTAATCTATGAGATCCTGCTGAAGCTGCCCGTCCTGCCCGGCAGCAGCCGGGATTGAGGTTAACCGGTGATTGGTATGTAGATTAGTCATGCTGTCTTCATCTCCTTCGTTCTTCCCCGCCTTGCTTCGTCAGCAAATGACAATCCAAGTAAGGGTAAGGTAAGATACCCGGCTTGTACGTTTTATAAACGGCATGGCACCTATCAAAATAACCCCACAAAGTGGGGCTTTAGCTTCGATGATGACTCAGGTACTTTGCGGGGACCCCAAAACATATAAATTATTCTCTTAAAAAAGGATGCCGCAGCAGTCATTAGACTGCCGGAGCATCCCGGGATTCCAGATCATATAGGGTGAACCGCTTAATTCGTAATTATTTGCTCAATTCCTCAGCGCTATACACCTTAACATCAAGCGGTGCGGTCAGGAACTCTCCCGCTTTGGCGGCGAAGCCAGTGAAGTGAGGGCTTGTGTTGTGAGCGGCAACGGCGGCCTGGTCACGCCAGGTCTCAACCATAATATAGAGACTTCCGTCTGCTGCATGCTTATACAGTTCGTAGGACAGGTTCCCTTCTTCTTCGTGCGTGGCGGCAATCAGCGGTTTCGCTGTGGCCAGGAACTCTTCCTCCCGTGCAGGATTCACATGAAGCAGCGCATGGATAATAATCATTTGGATATTCCTCCTAGAATTTCATGGGTATGGAGTATTATTTCCACTGGGCAATCGTGTCAATAGGAAGACGGACGGAGGCGTAGCCTTCTTCCAGCGCTTTACCGATCGAGATCAGCATGACCGGAATGTAGCGTTCTTTGTCCATACCGAACATTTCAGCGATCTGATCCTTTTCAAATCCGCCGATCGGATTGGTGTCATACCCGTGTGCGCGGGCGGACAGCATCAGTTGCATGGAGACCAGCCCCGCGTCAATCATCACGGTCTCTCTGTTCACATCTGCGGGCAGCTTGGCGAAGTGGGCGCCCAGGGCGGCCAGCTGTCTTTCTTTCACCTCGGCAGGCATAAGTCCGCGTTCTACAGCCGTTCCGTAGATTTGTTCAGCGTAATCGAAGTTATTCATATCACCGAATACGGCAATCACCGCTGCGGAGGTTTCGACCTGAGTCTGGTTGAACTTGGCAATAGGGGCCAGCTTAGCTTTGGCTTCCGGGCTTTCGATGATCACAAAACGCCAAGGCTGCATATTCACGGAGGAAGGCGCCAGCGTGGCTTCAGTAAGAATCTCTGTCATTTCCTCTTTGCTGATTTTGACGGATGAATCATATTTGCGGATAGAGCGGCGTCCTGTAATAATGCTGATGTAATCATTGTTTTTGGTAGTGTTCATGATAATTTGCTCCTTTAAAATGGTTTGATTATTGTTTCCGGCTACAGTAAATTAATGTTATATTGCAGCCGGGTAAGCATCTCTGCGAGCACAGTGCGCTCCTGTTCATTGAATCCGTTCAGCAGATCGCTGATGAACTCGGTCTTGTTCTCCCGGTAGGCATTGATATGCTCACGGCCTTGACCAGTCAGGGAGACGAGAGTCACCCGATTATCGGCTGGATTATTGCGGCGGGCGATCATCCCGTTCTCTTCAAGCCCTTTTAAGTGGCGGGTAACCGCTGCTGCATCGATTTCCAGAAGCTTTTGCAGGGAAATCTGACTGATCTCGGAAATCCGGTACAGCTCTTGCAGCAGCCTGAAGCGGGTCGGAGTCATGCCGGCGCAGCGCTCGAATTTGGGGCCGATTTCTTTGTGCAGGGCCTGTAGCAGTTCGAAGATCTTATGTTCATCGGGCTGAACTTCGCTCAAAATTAACCCCCTCACGCAAATAAATTGTGCAAAACCTTTTCGACAAAACATACTTTACACCTAATTCATTGACCCGTCAACTAATAATTTTTGGAGGAGGCTGCCAGTATGAAAATAGCTCTGATCCAGCTCGATATAGCATTTGGCAAACCGGAGGTGAATTATGCTGCCGCCGAGCGCAAAATTCGTGAGGCTGCCGCCGGCAGTCCAGACTTCATTATTCTTCCCGAGCTATGGACAACGGGATATGACCTGACCCGGCTGGGCGAAATCGCAGATCCCGGCGGACATACCACGGGTGCCTTGATGTCAGGCCTGGCCCGGGAATACGGCGTGAATATCGTTGCCGGCTCCATTGCCGTCAGGCAGGAGAACGGCGGCGTTACGAACAGTATGTATGTCTTTGACCGCAGCGGGGCGTGCACTGGGGAGTACAGCAAGCTGCATCTGTTCAAGCTGATGGAGGAGCATCTCTACCTCCAGCCTGGCGGTGCGAAAGGACTGTTCACGCTGGACAGCATTCTCTGTGCCGGGCTGATCTGCTATGACATCCGGTTCCCGGAATGGGTCCGCGTCCATATGGCCGGAGGGGCGGAGATCCTGTTCATCAGCGCCGAATGGCCGCTGCCCCGCCTCTCTCACTGGCGCGCGCTGTTAATCAGCCGGGCGATTGAGAACCAGTGCTACGTTGTAGCATGTAACCGGGCAGGGGCAGATCCGGCGAATACCTTCGCTGGACATTCCCTGATCATCGATCCTTGGGGCGAGATTGTCAGCGAGGCCTCCGGGGGCGAAGAGATCCTCCGCGGCGAGCTTGACCTCGCCCGGGTCCGGGAGGTACGGGGGCAGATCCCGGTCTTCGCGGACCGGCGTCCGGAGTTTTATATGTAGTTGGGGCGGCAGGGGATATGTAGAGGCTGATCGCAGGGGGGGCGGCATCTCTTGCCCCCGCGGTCATCCTCTTGGACTGCCTCCGGCCTGCGCACGCATTGCTGATTTTATGTATGCTGTTTTCCGCATACATTCGGGCCGCGCACACCCCAGCCTGCACATTGTATGTTGTTTTCCGCATACATTCGGGCCGCGCACACCCAGCCTGCACATTGTATGTTGTTTTCCGCATACATTCGGCCGCGCACACCCCAGCCTGCACATTGTATGTTGTTTTTCACATACATTCAGCCGCGCACACCCCAGCCTGCACATTGTATGCTGTTTTTCGCATACATTCAGCCACCCGTCGCTGCCGCCAGTAGCCGCCCGCTTCAGCGGGCGTACCTCTCCCGCAGCATACGCGCTGCTTCAAGCACCTGCGGGTCGCAGTACCGCAGGCTGTAGCCTGTCGCCTGCTGCAGAAGCTCCTCCGGCAGCAGGCGGGTTCCCCGGCCGGCAAGCGCCTGCCGGATGCCTGCGATGAAGGCGGCCGCCGAAGACGGGCCGCCAAGCTCCGCGAGCGCGGCGATGGTCTCCGGCCGCACGCGCGGATAGTCCAGGGAGGCATCGCCGTCCGCTGCATCCTGATAGAAGCGACGGATGCACTCTCCGCGCGCGAGCCCCGTGCCGGACACAATCACGAACGCGTGGACGAAGTATGCGCTACTCTGTCTACGCTGGGCAATGCCGCAGAACTTACGGCCGCCGATCGCCAGGTCGAAGTCACCAGGGCAATACGACCCGGTGACTTCTTCTGCCCGGATCTGCGCCGCTGCCTGCGGATGGCCCGCGGCTACCGCTTCGGTAATCAACGAAGCCAGCAGCCGGAAATCATCGTGGAAGTCCAGCTTGCCCGCAGGCTTCGGCAGCAGCAGGGACACGTTGATCACTCCCGCATCCAGCGGCACCGCAGCGCCGCCCGAATGGCGGACTGCCGTACGGATGCCCTGCTGCTCCAGCGCCTGCATCGCCTCTGCTGCGCGGGGCAGCTTGCTGTCCCGCAGCCCCAGCGCTACTCCGCCGGGGTGGCTCCAGAGATGCAGCACCGGCGGGACCTTACCGGCCCCGACATCACGGCACAGCACCTCTTCAAAAGCAAACGGAATCAGCATATCCTCCGCAGATGCCTCTTCCCCTTCTTCTCCTGCTTCTCCGCCGGTATGCGTGAAGAGGACCATCTGCTCCGGCAGACTACCCGCAGCCCCGCTCTCCAGTACATCATAAGGTTCACTCCGCATGCTGATTCCCCTTTCTATCTATAAGCCCTGGCCAATCTTAACTCCGTTAACTATTCACATTGTAACCGATCTCTCCCCGCACCGTATAACAGGCAGTGTATCCCCTTACAGATTTGAAATGGTGGAGCGAACCCGTTATCCTTAATGTAGTACAGAAGAATATACCAGCCATAAGATTCGCGCATAAGCTCATGCTATACACAACCTCTAGGAGTGATGCTGCATGAACACCGTACCACAGGCAAAGGACAGGCAACTAAGCAAATCCAGGCAATGGGAACAGGCCATGAGCAAGCTGTACATTAATTTTCAGGACTATAGCAAGGATGCATGCAAAGGGTTCAACGATGAGGATATTCATCAGGCCAGAGTCAATAGCCGCAAGCTGCTGACCCTGTTGTCCATTCTTGATCCGGGCCATACTGCAACGGCAGACTTGTATGACAGCTTCAAGCAGGCCCAGAAGAAGCTCGGCAGAGTCCGTGATGCAGATGTGCTGATCGGATCGTTTGAGGCCCGGCGTAAGGCAGCAAAGGCGGCGGGCGATAAGAAGACTGCCAAGCTGCTGAAGGCGGTCATTGAACACCAGAAGGACACACGGAAGGACGCCCGCAAGAAGCTGAAGAAGGCACTGCCCAAGCTGTCCGGCCAAGCGCTCGAAGCGCTGTGGACCCCTTTTATCGAGACAGGGCTAGAGCCCCTCGCTGCCAAAAAAGACGCCAATGTCGCCATGCGCGAGCTTGAAGTCGCCTTTGAACAGAAGAAAAAAGCCTGCAAGACCTTATTCAAGGGTCCTCAAGCTGAATCAAAAGAAGCCTTTGAAGCTCTTCATGAGCTGAGGATCGCCGCCAAGGAACTGCGATATACGGCGAATGCGGCTGCTTTTGCGCTGAATCAGAAATTCCATGCCCATGAAGCCTTCTATAAGGACATCCAGGACCAGCTCGGACTCATTAATGACAAGCGGGTATGGCTTGAGACGCTGCAATCGATTGGACGCGAAGAGCTGGATGTCGGCAAAAAAGTCTGGGCCGCCTTCACCGATACGCTGCGTGCAGAGGTACTGGAAGCTCTTCATCAGAACGAGGTCGTCCCTGTTGCTGGTGCTGAGCCCCAAAAATAGGGCATCATAGCTGATCATCCTATCATTTACACAAAGGCAGGACACCGCATGTTATCCAAGCGGTATCCTGCCTTTTATCATAAGCGTCACGTACTATAGCATTCCGGCAGCCCATAATCCGCCTCTGCGGATCATCCGGCGCAGCGGCTCTGAAGAGAAGGAAGGCAGATGGTGCCCAGGCATCAGATAGACCACCCGGCCTTCGCCGAAGGTATGGCACCATGCCGCCGGTCTCATCGCTCCGTCATGAGGATATTCGGCCAGTACCGTTGTCTCGAAGTGGGGATGCTGCTCGAAATAGTAAGGCTCGTCCTCGATCACAAAATCAGAGATCCCCTCCATAATCGGATGCTCCGGCGCAGTCACCTTCATCTGAAGCGTCGTGAACGCCGGATGATGGGTGAACCGGGCACCGAGCATCGCCCCAAGCTCCTGATTACGCTGCAGGGATATGCCGTTGTGCACGACAAGCAACCCGCCGCCGCCAGCCACATAAGCAAGTAAGGCTCCGCTCTGCGCAGCGGGTAACTGCTCCTCTGAGAATTCCGTATAGGAGACCACCAGCCTGCATTCTGCCAGCTCTGCCTGGTTCATCCGTCCGTAATCCTCCGTAGAGACCACCTGGAGCTCCGGCTTAAGGAGCTGCTCCAGCTCACGGTCTACCCCCTCGAAGGGATGATACTTCACTTCGGTATAGCTGCCGAACGCCAATGCTTTGTATGAAGACATGCTACACACACCTCTCTTTTGCCAAGTTAGCCTGACCGGAAAGTCAGTGTCACCCCTGATTCGTTCCCTCTGCCGCTGTCACCAGGGCCAGAGATTGCCGTCCAGATCGATATAAGCCGGTTCTTCGGCCAGATACATCTTGTGGTTATGAACGATCGTCATAATCTTGCCTGCTGATTCTTCAGGAGTTACAGGCGCCTCTGCATCCTTCTCCCCGTTCATATAGGTCTGCAGCCAGCCGGGATGGAAGACCAGCACTTGTCCGCCCATCGCACGCAGGTGATTGTGCAGCAGCGAAGACTGCATATTAAGCGCGGCCTTCGACATACAGTAGCCATACATATTGATCCGCTTGTTCCGCCCGATGCTTCCGGCCTCCGACGAGATATTAACCACCAGACGCTGGCGGCCTTGCAGCAGTAAGCCCATCAATGCATTGCTCACCCTCAGCGCACCCAGCGTGTTCACGTTATAAATCTCCGCCATAGCTTCATCATCCATATCCACGAGCACTGTTGCATCATCAGACTTGTGGATAATCCCTGCGTTATTGATAATCATATCAAGGTGCCCTGTACTTCCGGCAATACTCCGCGCGGCCTCCTTTACGCTCCCTGCACTGCCGATATCGAGAGGAACCAGCTTCAGGCTATCCGGGTATTGCGCTTTCAAAGCTTCAAGTAGCGCAGGATCCGGCAAATACTGTCCGGCAAACACCATGTACTTACTCTCCAAAAGAGATCGAACGAGGCACAATCCCAGTCCACGGTCAGCACCGGTAACACAAGCAACCCTTTTCATAAGCTCCCCCCTCATATCTGCATGATTATGCACCGAGCCTAGGTTCATCCCTCCCACATTAGCATGGCCGCAGGCCTTTAACAACATCCTTCAAGGGAGGGGAAGGCTAAGCAGAACTTTACTTTTGCTTTAATTTTGAACTATGCTACAATCATGATTAATAGTTGTTAACAACACAATTGTTGACAACAGGTTTCATTAACTCTTACCCAGGAAGGTGATCCTCCAATGTCTATTCAACAAATTCACACTAAGGAAGAACTACAGCAATATATCGGGCAGCCTGGCAAAAAACTGCTCTTCAAGCACAGCACCACCTGCCCGATCAGCGCCAAGGCCAACGAGGAGTTCCAGGCCTATACACAGCATTCAGATACGCCTGCAGCCGTGGTTCATGTGATCGAAGACCGTCCTGTCTCCAATCAGATTGCTGAGGATTTCGGGATCAAGCATGAATCCCCGCAGATTTTCCTGCTGGAGGACAGCGAAGTCCGCTGGAACACCTCACACTGGAAGATTACCCAAAAAGCGATAAAGGAAGCAGTGGAACAATGAGCGCGAACGTAATTGTCTATTCGACCTCCGGCTGCGGCGAATGCAATCAGGTCAAGCAGCTGCTGGAGAGCAAGGGCATTCCCTTCGAGGTCCGGGATGTGATGACCAGCTCCGTCTATCAGGAGGAAGTGGAGAAGCTGGGCTTCATGGGCATTCCAGTCACCGTATCCGGGGACCGGGCGGTCAAGGGCTTCAATCTCCCTGAGCTTCAGGAGCTTATGGATGCTGCTGTTCTGTAATATACGCAAAGGTGCTGTCCTCTCAACAGGAGCAGCGCCTTTTTTTTGCGATTCATCGATGAAATAATTGTATATTTATATATATCTGGACAAGGAGGATTGATCCTTTGAAGTGGCTACAGGATGAGCGTGCCGCCAAATGGCGTGAAGAAGGACAACGTTATGTGAGCGACGTCAATCAATTCGTACATAAGGGACTGACAGAAGGCTGGGACAAAGCGGGAAACGAACCCGCAGAGGATACACGCGGCGCCCTCGCCGCCAAAATCTATAAGATGATTCGAGGAGCTAATGAGCACGGTGAGATTGCTGAGCTGCGGGAGCAACTACCGGCGGCAACGTGGCCGCTCTCCGGGCACTTCCAGAAGGAGATGCAGGCGATTCGCGGTATCCATTTCATAAGTGATGATGCTGTGGTGTTCAGCACCGGCTCACCTTGGGAGAAGAATGCAGTTGTGGCTGTACATAAGGATGTTATTTCCGTATTCGACGAGTTTAGCCTGGTTGGGGCATCTCCTGACAATCAGTTCTATGCACTCGCCGGAACTCAAGGCATTACCATTATGCAATCCATGAACAGCACTCTACAAGGAAAAGTTGTAGCAGATCTCACATGGCGTGAGCTGAATGGCACGATTCAAGCGCTGGACCCGGACTTCCCCGTTTTGGACATAGACAGCCTGGATCAGGAGTTACCCTTGGAGCAAGTCATTCCTTTTAACGGGGGCCAAGCGTTATTGCTTGTTACAAGCCAGGGGATATTCCTGGTCCAGCAATCGCAGGAGAAGCTATGGGAGGTGAAGCTGCTGCATCCTGATCTCGAAGAATATAAAGCAGATGAGATGGAGCATATTGAAATTGACATGCCGCATGGTGCCGTCTCTCCGGATGGAAGATGGATTGCCTATGGCAGCCAGGGCAGTGATCATCTTTTATATGACACAACTTTAAGGCAGGTTCACTTATTCAATCCGGAATCCAGTTACCCGCACTATACTATATTTACGAAGGACCAGCACAGCGTGTGGTACAATGCCTGCCACTTCTATAATGGCGTTACCCTTGCTGTGTCCCTTGAACATGCGGAGTCAGGTAAACTCTCGTCCGATCAGGAATATCCGGTCGTTAACGAGGAAGCCCGGGTATATGCGGCGGCGGCACTGAAGGACGGTGTTGTCATTGGCGATGCCTATGGATACTTGAGGCTCATTGATGCAGAGGGGCGGGAGCTGTGGCGTTATTATGCCGGAAGCACCATTTCTGGATTAGCTGTCAATCCTGATGAGACCATACTGGCCGTGGGGACTTATGGAGGGATGCTGCATTTCCTGGACCTTCATGCCACTGAACGCAGCGACTATGAGATTACAACAGGAACCGTTCGTGAGATGAAGCGGATTATTGCCTGGAAGAATCAGAATGAGTCGCTTTGGTGGTGAGCTCTGCCAAAAATAAAAAACAGCGCTTGAGCGAGATAAATGGCAGATAATCTGCTACATATAGGTGTTTTGGCTTCCCTATGCACATCCATTCAGCCATTTGCTGAAAATAAGACGAATAGCACTCTTTTCCATTTTTACAAACCCCCTCTGAAGAGAGTATGATTCGTGTTGAAAGCAAATGAACGCATTCATGAAAATGAGCATATGCATGCACGCTGAATTTCCGTCATGTGGAAAACGGGGGAACCATCCGGCCGTCAGGCCGACTTGGGGTGAATCCGAAGGAGAATGCCACGCGCAGGTCTCCGGCAGGTAGGGCGACTCTCACCGTCCGAATCCGACAGCTAACCTCGTAAGCGTAAGGAGAGAGCCCTGATCCGCCACGCTTTTGTGCCAGGCGTCTTAAGCCTGTTACCCACAACCGCAGGCAGAGGTCCTCCTCTGCCTGCGGTTTTTTGCGCGCTGGAATGAACTGCACAGTATAGATTCAGGAAGGAATGTGACCACATGCCTGACCCCTTATCGCCCAAACTAACAGCCGCTGCCGGATTCAACCCCTACACCCAGCAATATAGCGGTCCCGTCTATGCGCTTAGCTGCCTGCTGCTGGAGCAAGGCGCCCGCGCCGAACAAGCTGCAATCGCCACCTTCGTAGCACTCCATACACTATGGCTGAAGGGCAGCCTCTCAGGTGACGGCGCTGCTGCGGCTGCCTACAGAGAGTGCATCCGCCAATGCGCAGTGCTCGCCCACGACCGCGGCCGCTGCGCTTCTGCGCCGCTGAGCTGGGACGATCACGTTGCCAGTGCCTTATGGTACGGCATCCAGCTCCCCCTTTCCGACATCAGCCAGATCCTTGAGTGCAGCGTCCCCGAGCTCAAAGCCCGGCTCAGAGGAATACGCGAACAGATGGCAGCCGCACATTCAGCCTTGCCTGCGGTCCACCGCCCTTCGGCGGGTTGAGGTGGGGGATAACGCGGGATATGCGGGATATAGAAATGAGTGCGGCGGAATGAGTTGGATGTGGCGGAATTAGGGTACGGATGCGACAAAAGGAGATGGATAGCGGGCCATGCGGACTACAGATCCGCTATTTCAGCAAATGGGACCATTCCGAAGGCCATGCGGACTGAGGGGCGCTTAATTAACCAATTCCGCCTCATTTTGCGCTCCATACAGCCCTTTAAGGTCCTCTCAGTCCGCACCGGGAAGATAATCAGTCTTTTTCACAAAATAAGGGCCGCTGAGTCCGCAAAATCCCCCCACAAAGTGGGGCTTTAGCTTCGATGATGACTCAGGTACTTTTGCGGGGACCCCAAAACATATAAATTCATTATCTATCAAAAAAAGCCGCAGCATCCGCCGCGACTTAGTCCTTGACTCTCAGCGCCAGCGCTCATACAGTGCTTGGCTCACCTTACATAGCTCAACCATCCCATGCAGTGATCCTGTCTCCACCGGCCGTTCAGTACATAGAACTCAGCTCTTGCCCTTACCACCCTTGCCGCCCTTGGCAAACCGCCAAAAAGCCATACAGCAGCCGAGCAGTCCGGCTCCCAGCAGAAGGGTCTGTAACGCCCCCAACCAAGTCGACTGATCCGAAGGGATCAGGCTGCTAACAATAATGAGCAGGATAGAGGCCGCGACCAGCACGGGGGTTTGTCTACTTTTCTTCACAACCATTCACCACTCCTAAAGACTAATACTACTAAGGTACACCATCTCCGGCGTTTTCACCAGTTCACCACGGCTCCGGGCACACCCGGGCGGAAGAACGTATGGCGTCCTTGGCTAGTAATTCTTCACTCCATAGTAGTCAAAATCAGCGAAGGAGTCATGCTGGTGAGCATCCACGGAACCGATGAAATTGAACAAGCCTGTAAATCCGCCAATCTCCCCCGGCTCCCCGTTCACGCCTTCATCCGACAGATAGAGAGCATCAATATTCTCTACAAAAACTTGCCAATCCCCGTTATCCCCGAAGCGGTAAAGGATACTAGCGATGCCTGAATGATAGATAATCTTGAGCTCCGCTGTGTCTTCAGGGACTGGAATGTAATTGTGGACCAGCTCGATGCGCTCTCCCAGCTTGGCCTGCAGTACATACAGAACGGTGCCCTCTGATTCGGAGTGGGTCAAGTGAACATACAGCCAATTATTCGAATCATAGTATAGCCCCAGACCGGCCGTTTCCGAGTAATGATCGGGGTGGAACTCCACCTTGGTTTGCACTTCATAATGAAGGGAGGTTGCACGCGTAGCCATAATCGCCGGATTGATCTGCGAGAAAAAAGAATTCTCTCCATGAATTCGTAAGTAACCCGGACGTTCAATCGTATTCACCCATGCCGCTTGCTGGTCCCGGTACGGAGTCAGAAAATGAAGATCATATTTCTCCTGATTAAAATCATCAAATACGTCATGAGAGATTCCATCGGCCTCTAATTCAACACCTGTCATCCCCTCAACTTCCATTTTCGCTATATTGGATCCATCCTTCATTTCCAGCCAGCCATCCTCTGTCCAATGCATTTTTTGAATAGAGGTTTCACGGCCTAATGGATTCATTAGCGTTCCTTCCACAGGGCGTGACATGAGATGAGCAATATACCATTCGCCTGTTTGAGTTTGCACTAATGAGCCGTGACCTGCTTTTTGCATAATTGAACTTGGATTATACATCTCAAAATGCCCGGCATCCGGATTGCCAAGTGAAAATAGATGGCGCGGCGAGGAGGTGATAATCGGCTCTCCCGACGGATGCGGTTCATAGGGACCAAAAATATTCTCCGAACGCCCCAGTTCAACACCATGAGCATAACCCGTTCCGCCAGCTGCTAATAGTAGATAGTACATCTCTCTATATTTATAGATCTGCGGTGCTTCAGCACAGCCGCGGCTGGTGAAGCCTTGCGTCACCCGGTGCCAATGTCCAACCAGCTTGCCGTCATTCAAATCAAATTCAGCGATCACAATATGTCCAGGCGCCTGATACCCTTCACGGGTCTCCCATTCAAGAATGGACACATAGTGTTTGCCATCTTCATCGTGGAAGAGCGCCGGATCGAAGCCTATAGATGTCAGATAGATGGGCTCCGACCAGGGTCCATGGATATCTTCTGCCCACATGGCATAGGAATCCGAGTTGAATTCACGGCCTGCCATGTTCAACATATGCGAATAAGCTAACCAGTACCGCTTCGCCCTAGAATCATAGGATAGATGCGGCGCCCAGATCCCGGCCGGAGTATTGGTGCCTCTTAGATTCACTTCGCCTTTATGTAATGCGGAGGCAATCAGCGTCCAATGGGCTAAATCGGTTGATTTGAAAATTTGAACGCCGGGATTCCAATGGAACGAGGATGTCGCAATATAATATACATCATCGACTCTTATAATAGATGGATCTGGTGCCATACCAGGGATTATAGGATTGTTAATCTTTGTCATTTTTCTGCTTCCCTTCGCTGTTTAGCCATATTATTTACCCTTTTCCTGTTGTCTATGTATATTATAATAACTACTAACGTACTTATGCGATGGGATGAGTACGGCTAGATTTACCCAAATCAAAGGCAGGTGCTGCAAATTGGAACATATGAATAGCTATCTCACAGGTGCACAGACGCTGCTGCTGCCGCGCATTGATTGGAATATACGCTTTTTTGGCGCACATACACAGACCGTTCCTGCCGATTGGAGCATGACTACAGAATCCCACCATGCCTTTGAGATTCTAATTGTGCTGGATGGGGCTCAAGAGACTAGGATAGATCATGAACCATTCATTGTGAACAGTGATGATATTCTGCTGATTCCGCCTGGGTTCGAGCATACGAATAAATGCATTTCCGCTACATCGATGACCTATTTCTGCGCTCATTTTGATATAGACGAGCCTTCCTTACGGATGCGAATTATGAAGAACTGTGACTGGGTCTATAAGTCCTCCCATTTGTATCATAGCCAGCTGAAAAAATGCCTTCAAAAATGGATCGATATTCTGCATGAGCCTGAGTTGTCGTTCACCAAAGCAAAGCTAAAAGCACAAATGGTCTTGTTCGAGTTATTGGAGGTGCTTGTAGATATCCAGCCGGTACAGACGGAGATACGTGCCAACGAATCCATGACCACAGCGAAATATGCCAAAGAAATTGCCGAAGCCATCAAAAGGGCTTTTAAGAAAAATTGCACCCAGGGAAATTCGGATTACACCATTCACATCCAGCCCATCATTGCTTCGCTAGGAATAAGCCCCAACTATGGATTAGAGGTATTTCAAAAAATATATAAGATGTCGCCCCGCACCTATCTATCTGACTTAAAGCTGCAGGAAGCCAAAATATTACTACAGCAGCCCAAGATATCTTTAAATGAGATTTCAAGTCGTTTAGGCTACAAGAACCTCTCTCACTTCAGCAGACAATTCAAAAGATGGACGGGAATTAACCCCTCCGACTATCGTAAAAATAATGGTGTATAGCAAAAAGCCCGTCCATTAAACCAGACGGGCTTTCCTACAAAATATTCCTTAGATTTTATAAGCCTTCATCGCTTTTCTGATCTCCTTGATGCTAGGGCGCTTGCCGTACATCAAGACGCCGGTACGGTAGATCTTGGCGGCGAGCCAGCCGAAGAGGAAGGTTGTCGCCAGCAGGATCGCCAGCGAGACCATGATCTCCCAGAAGGCGACCTCCCCGACCCCGATCCGCAGCAGCAGGCTTAGCGAAGAGGTGAACGGGACGAAGCTCGCTACCTTCACCAGCAGCGTATCCGGGTTCGAGATGCTGAACAGCGGCAGATAGAAGCTGACGAAGCCCAGCATCATGACTGGCATCACGGCCTGCCCGAGATCCTCTGTCCGGCTGACAATTGAACCGACAGCGGCATACATCAGCGCGTACAGGAAGTAGCCCAGGATATACAGGATGAAGCCATAGACTATCATGCTGACATTAAGCTGTCCCAGATTCAGGTCGAAATCGCTCAGGATCGTGGAATTATGCGGCAGCATCAGGTTGAGCACGATGGCAGCCGAGATAATGACGATCTGCATCAGGCCGACGAGGAAGATTCCGATGACCTTGCCGAACATCTGAGTGAGTGGCGAGGCGCTGGTGATGAGAATCTCCATAATGCGCGAGCTTTTCTCCGAGGTAATCTCGGCTGAAATCATGTTGCCGGTCATCATCACCGACATGAAGAACAGAATCAGCAGGATATAGACAATGACATAGTTGATAATGGGTTTGGACTGATCCTGTTCTGCGCCACCTGCAGCCCCGTCAGTACTTAGCTGTGTGGTATCAATCGAGACCGGAGCGAAGATCGCCGCCACCTGGCTCTCGGTCAGCTTATCGCCGACAATCAGGCCGGTATTCACCTGCTGCAGAGCGGCTTGCAGATTCGTTCTAAGCTGGCTGCTGATGTCTCCGTCTTTGCTGTGATACGTTACCGGAGGCACCCCTACACTGCCCTTGTCGGCAAAGGTAAGATACCCCTCAATCTTCTCATCCTCCAGCCCCTGCTTCAGCGCAGCATCCTCAGCGGAAGGATAAGCGGTAAATACGACTTTATCGTCTGCTTCAGCCGGCGGAGTATAAGCGAGCAGCAGCTCGGCAGGCCGGAAGCCCTGCTGGGCAACGACTCCGATCTGTGTCGCGTCCTTGGCCCCGTCTTCTCCGTTGAACACTTTGATTAGATAAGGAATATTCATCCCGATACTAAGCAGAAGCACCAGAATTAAGGTGGTAATCATGAAGGATTTCGTTCTTACCTTATTCTTGAATGTGAAGCCGATAATAGTTGCCATTTTATTCATTGGATTCACCCACCGCTCTGATAAAGATTTGGTTTAGCGTCGGTTCCTTAATCTCGAAATGCTCGACCTCGCCCTGAGCCACAGCCGATTGCAGAATGCGCTGCGCCGCTCCCAGGTCACTGATGGTTATCACATACCCGCGCTCCTGCCGCTGCACTCCGGTAACTCCGGCAATCTCGGCAAGTCCGTTCACTTCCCCGGCGGTGCGCAATACAACTTCTTCCCGCGGATACCCTTTCTTGATCTCACGGATATCTCCCTGAACCACGGTGTTCGAGCGGTCAAGAATCGTGATATTCCGGCATAATTCCTCAACATGCTCCATGCGGTGCGTGGAGAACAGAATGCTCGTTCCCAGATCCCGCATCTCTCTGACGGTATCCTTCAGCAGCTCCACATTGACCGGATCGAGGCCGCTGAAGGCTTCATCCAGGATCAGAATCTTCGGCTTGTGGACCACAGCAGCGACGAAGCCCATCTTTTGCTGATTGCCCTTGGACAGCTCTTCAATCTTCTTATTGTAATATTCCGGTACATCAAAGCGCTCCAGCCAGTACTTCAGGCTCTTATCCGCTTCACTGGCGGACATCCCGCGCAGCTGAGCCAGATAGATAATCTGATCGCTTACCTTAACCTTCGGATATAATCCCCGTTCTTCCGGCAGATAGCCCATCAGATGCTGAAGCTCCTTACTATAAGGCTTGCCATTATAGAGGATACTCCCTTCGTCGGGATAGATCAGGCCGAGCACCATGCGCATGGTCGTTGTTTTGCCGGCGCCGTTGGCACCCAGCAGACCGTAAATCTCGCCTTGCTCCACCTTTAGACTGATTCCGTTGACGGCTGTCTTCTCACCGTACTGCTTCACTACCTGCTTCAACTGCAATGCTTCCATTCTTATTCCCCTCTCTTCTGGTCAATCAGAACCGGACGATGTCCCCGGGTCCATAAGCTTAGGATTTCATCCAGCTCCAGGCTGCGGCTCTTGAGTACCTTTACGCCCAAATCGTGAATGCGTTTCTCATACAGATAAATTTGTTGGGTTAAAAATGAAGCCACACCCGGCGCCTCCAGCTTCAGCTCCAGCGCTTGCGGCAGCTCGGCTGCCAGCTCCTCCAGCTCCTGCTCTCCCTCAATTTGAACCCATATTTCACTCCATGAACCAAACAGACTGTCCTTCTCGGTCATTCCCAGCAGCTGTCCCTGGTGCATTAGCACGATATAATCGGCCAGCCGCCGCACCTCTTCAACAATATGAGTGGAGATGATAATCGTGGCGTCGTTCTCCTCCATGTACCGTTGAAGCGTCTCAATCATAATCTTCCAGGCAAAAGGGTCGAGGCCCGATGACGGCTCATCCAGCAGCAGCAGCCGGGGCTTCGCCGCGAGGGCGGCGGCAAGCTCGAACTTGCGGCGCTCGCCCTTGGACATCTTGCCCAGTCTGGCATTCGGCGGCACTTCAAACTTACGGATCAGCTCCTCGAAGTAGCTCTGGTCCCAGGAAGGATACCAATGGCTGCGGAAGGCGGCCGCCTCCCCGGGTGTCCAGAAGTTTTCCTCAGGCTGCGACATCTCCGGCACATATGCGATGGTCTGGCGGAGCTCCAGCGGCAGCACGCTGCGGTAAGCCTCTTCATACCAGCCGATCTCCCCTTCATCTGGCAAAATCAGTTGAAGCAGCATCTTCAGCAGCGTGCTTTTGCCCGCTCCGTTCTGGCCCACCAGTGCCGTAATATATCCTTGCGGCAACCGGAGATTCATCGGCCCGATGGTCTTGTTCCGCCGCTTCTTGCAGACATCCCGCAGTTCTATGGCTTGCTGTCCCATCAGCTTCCCCCTCTTTCTGCCTGCTTCCCGTATTTGTTCTTCACGATCTCTGTGAACAGCCTGATCAGTTCCTCTTCGCTGCAATGGACGGATAGTCCCGCCTCCACGGCGCTCTCCAGCGCCTTGCGGACGGTCTCCTGCTTATAGTCCTCCATTGCCCCGGTCCCGATATGGGATACAAAGGTGCCCGTCCCCTGCCGGGTCCGCAGCAAGCCTTCGTTCTCCAGATCCTGATAGACGCGGCGGACGGTAATGACGCTGCACTTCAGGTTACCCGCGAATTCGCGGATGGAAGGAAGCAGCGTTCCTTCCGTTATTGCGCCGGAGATGATCAGCGACCTCAGTTGTGTCTCGATCTGGTGGTACAGCGGCTCTGCGCTGTTCTCATTAATTTGTATAGGTATCCACATTATTTACACCTGCCTTCCAGGCCCGGTCCGCGGATGAACGCCTTGCCCCGTCTCATACGAGATCACGGCTCTTCAGCCGGTGAATCGTCCACTTGGAGAATAGCTGAATGGACAGGGCACCCGCTCCAAGCGCCCCCCACATCAGCGGAGAGCCCATCCCCCAGGATCTGGAGACATTGACCGTAACGAGCAGAATATTGCTCCCTCCCAGGTGGACCAGTCCTGACACGGCCAGTGCCAGCAGCATGACGGCGGAGATGATCCAGAAGTACATGACACCGCTGACTGAGTACTCGACCATGATATACATGCCTGCGACAATCAGACTGTAACCGATCCAGGTAAAGGCAAAAGCCACATACGAAGCAGGGGGCAGTTCAGCGCGTATTCCGGGGCTGACCGCATAGAGCAGGCTGAAGAACAGCGTGCTGTTCATGACAACAGCTAACAGGGTGTCCAGCTTTCTTTTACAGAGAATAGCTGCTACCGGTACCGGCAACGCCCGCATATACGCCAGCATCCGGGTATAGGAATCCTCCGAGATATACTTCATGGTCCGCCGGGAAAAGGTGATCGTGAGCATGAGCATCATCGTAACCATCAGAACATCGCTGAGCAACTGCTTGTCATGTCCTGTTAGCGTATCGTCGATGACCATTCCTGACAGTGCGGCAAAATATCCCATGAACAAGAGCGAAAACAGCAGTGCCCACAGCAGCTTCCAGCGGTCACCGTGGAATTCGCTGCGTACGATGACCCACGCTTGCTTTAATGTTGTCATAACTTCTAACCTCGCTTTATTCATCTTGAACGGCAGGAGCCGGCAGATCAGCTAGCCTCAGTGTGTATCTGTGTGTGCTTACTGTATATATCTATATACACAGTATATGACCTGTGTTTTCCACTGTCAACAGAAAACCTCTACTATTCTTAGTATTTCGATTCCACGCACGAAAAAACCCCGCACATAGGCGGAGTCTGGGCTTTATTATTGGAGCATGCGAGGGAATTGCGGAACATGTGCCTGATTCGGCTGCAACAAACCACATGAAGCTAAGTCTGTATGTATACTTTGACGTTTTTTGTCGTACAATATCACTTATGCGACTTTTTTTGAGTAAAATACGATAACCCATGCATACTTGCGCATACTCAAGCAGCAATGCGTTTATTATAGGTCATTTCCTAACTTCTGTATAGAAACTTCGCTGATTCAGCCCCTCTGCTTCCACAATTATGTTCCATTCGTGCCTCTGCAATTTTTGTCGAATCTAATCTATTGAATGAACGTGCGCAGGCTGTCCTCTACAAAATCCGGGGCAGCCTTTTGAATCTGCTGAACGGTGTGGAGATAACGCTGAGTGGTGTTGATGTGGGAATGTCCCAGCGATTCCTGAACCTGCTGAAGCGACGCTCCCTGGAGCAAGGCCAGCGTGGCATTCGTGTGGCGCAGCCAGTGCGGGGTCAACTTTTTCTCAATTGAGCTGGCTTCTCCGGCATTCTTGATAATCCGTTCCACCTGCCTTGAAGATAACGGAAACATCCTCTGCTCCGGGGTGACCTCTTCCTTGCCTGGCAGGGTATCAGACAACTTGGAATACAGCTGCCACAGGGTCGGCGGAACCTTAATTTCTCTGGGCTTGCCCCCCTTGCCGTTCTCCACGGTCAGCCAGACCGAGGTCTCCAGCAGATCATTATGGAAGTCCCCCCACTTCATCGCCGTCAGCTCTGACACCCGCAGACCGAGCACTACCAGCGTCAGCCCGATCAGATAATTGCGCAGTCCTTGCTGCTCCAGCACATTCAGTAATTCTCCCACCTCCCGTTTGGTCAGGAAGTTTTTGCGGCTGGTCACGGTTATTTTGGGGATGCGTACCGAAGAGGTCGGATTTACTGCAAAAATCCCGATATGCTGATCACTCCCCCATTTATAAAAAGACTTCAACGGAGCAAGGAATGCCGCTATGCTTGCCGGCGCCAGCTGCCTCTGATAACTGTAGCCCCCCTGCGTCAGGAAAATCTTATACGCCTCCATCTCCCTCCAGGTCACTGCCCGTAAGGAGGTGCCTGCAATAAATCTGCGGAAATCGGCAATCGCCCGCTTATAATTCCGACCTGTATTAACATTCGTACAGCAGGTAGCCATAAACATCTGAACAATCTGATCATCGCTTAGGTAGCCTTCTTCCGGGTACACCAAGCTGAGCGCCGTACGGCTAAATTCGGTCTGGCTCATTCTTTTTTCATCACTCCTCAGGAATAGACATGTCGCATAAGTGATATTGTACGACATTCTCGTGGTATTTTGTCCCATTATCTCACAGGAATGGCTAAAGACCGGAATACACAAGATCAGCAGAAGGTAACGCGAAGAACTCAGGAGGGGGACAGAGGCAAAATAGCGGCTGCGGGCCAGCTAAGTAATATGAGAAGCCGGAGGGTAACTATGGAGACCGTTTTGCAGAAACAATATGTTGAATTCGGGGTAGATCACGAGCATTATGCGATCCCGATCTCAGATGTCCATGAAATTATAAGAATACAGGAAATAACGGAAATCCCCAGCAGCCGTCACTATGTGAAGGGCATTATCAACCTCAGGGGTAAAATTGTGCCGGTACTCAGCCTTAGAGTGCTGCTTCAGATGGAGGAAGTGGACCCGACCAAGCACACACGCATTCTGGTGGTCCATCACCAGGAGGAATCCCTGGGCGTTATTGTCGACAACGTGAATAAAGTGACGACCTTCAGCGATATTCAGCCTGCACAGGGCAGCATCTCTGGAATCAGCGGCTCCTTCTTCAACGGAGTAGGCTTCTCTTCTTCCGAGCTGGTCGGCATTCTGCGGCTGGATGAGATCCTGCTGCGAGACTAAACAAAGGCTAAACGGAGAGAAGGCGAACCATGGTTGATTTATCGGAATACCGAGGGATATTTCTGGAGGAGCTGGAGGACCAGCTGCAGCTGATCGAGGATGAGGTGCTCAGGCTGGAGCAGGCCGGGGAGACAGAAGACGGAATCCAGCAGTTCTTCCGGGCGGCCCACACCCTTAAGGGCTCCTCAGCCTCTATGGGCTACAACGGGCTGAAGGAAGTCACGCATCATCTGGAGCATCTGCTTCATCAGATGCGGGGAGGGGAACGGACGGTCACGCAGGAACTGATTCGCCTGTTCTTCGAAGCGCTGGATGGAATGCGCGCGCTGCAGAGCGAGATAGCTGCTACGGATCAGGAGACCACAGATGTGTCCGGTCTGGTGCAACGGCTGAGTACATTCGCAGCGGAGGAGCTGCACAAGCTGAAGGATAAGGTCCCCGCTGTGCAGACAAGTCAGGCAGAGCTTCCCCTCCAGCTGTTCTGGGTGCATGTGTGGCTCTCTCCCGGCTGTGAGATGAAGCTGCCCCGTCTTCATCTGATCGATGCCAAGCTGCGGAGTGTCGCTGCGGTCCTGCGCATGAAGCCGGAGCTGGAAGAGATAGAGGACCACGACAGCCGGATCGACGAGGCCTCCTGGCTGCTGTCGCCTAAGATTGATATCGAGGAGCTCCGTCAGGAGGTCTTATCCATTATGGATGTTGATCGTATATACATAGATGAAGTGCTTAACGATTCTTCGCGTCCCGGTGAATTCGTGAGACCGCCACATCCGGAGACGGGGAGCCGGGAGCACCCGGAAGTACCAGAATCCCCGCCGTCTGCCGCTGACAAAACCAAGCCGCAAACGATCCGCGTCCAGGTGGAGCGTCTGGAGAAGCTGATGAACCTGGCGGGTGAGCTGGTCATCGACCAGACCCGGTTCCATCTGCTGAACCGCAGATTCCACCAGCAATACGGAACTAATGATCTGACAGAGGAGCTGGGCCAGCTTGCCGACCATCTGGCTATGATTACGGGGGAACTGCAGGAGAGCATGATTAAGGTGCGGATGCTGCCGATAGAGCAGCTGTTCAACCGCCTGCCCCGCATGGTCCGGGACTTGTCCGGCTCCCTGAACAAGCAGGTTGAGCTGGTTCTTGAAGGCAAGGAGACGGAGCTGGACCGGACGCTCATTGAAGAGCTTGGCGACCCGCTGATCCATCTGCTGCGCAATGCCGTTGATCACGGCATAGAGACCCCTGAAATCCGCCGCAGCGCCGGCAAAAGCGAGACCGGAACCGTCCGCGTCGCGGCTTCCCATGAGGATAATCAGGTCATCCTGGTCATCGAGGACGACGGGGCCGGGATTGATTCCAGCCTGATTGCAGAGTCTGCCCTGCGAAAGGGCATCATTACGGCTGAAGAGGCCGGCGGAATGACTGAGGATGAGGCGCTGCGGCTTATTTTCCGGCCCGGCTTCTCCACAGCCCCGCACATCAGCGATATTTCCGGCCGCGGAGTCGGGATGGATATCGTCCGCAATGACATTGAACGGATTAACGGCATGATCGATATCGAGACCAAGCGGGGGCAAGGCACCCGGTTCCGGATTCGCCTGCCCCTGACGCTCGCCATCATCCGGGGTCTTCTCGTTCATGCCGGGGGAGCCACCTTCGTGATTCCCATGAGCAGTGTGGCCGAGATTGTCCGCGTCACTCCAGAGGAGATCAGCTCTGTCCGGGGCCAGCCTGTCATTACCGCACGGGGGCAGCTCGTACCGGTGGTCTGGCTGCAGGATATCCTGCGGCTCCCCGCAGGCGCGGGCGGCAGTTCAGCATCCATTCCACTGATTATCGTGGGGCGGGGAGAGAAACGGCTGGCACTGGCCGTGGATACGCTTATCGGCAATCAGGACATCGTAATCAAATCGCTCGGCGCCTACATGGGCAAGACTGAGAACATATCAGGAGCTACCATCCTGGGAAATGGCAATATCGCTCTGATCATAGATACAGCCAGCTTATTTTTCAATACGGGAGTCTTCGCTTAACAAAATCATCTTTACTGGGGGAAACAAGTATGAAATGGTTCTATAATCTAAAAACAAGCGTGAAGTTAATCTCGTCCTTCCTGACCGTCGCTGTCATTCTTTCCTTCGTGGGCCTCTACGGACTGAGCAACCTCGGCTCGATTAATAACAGTCTGGACGATATGTATAAGAATAATCTGGTTCCCGTCTCATCTCTGCAAAGCTCACAGAACAGCTTCTCCGTCATGCGCGTTATCGTCAGGGATCTGTACATTAAGAAGACCCCTGAGGAACGCCAGCAGCGGGTGGACGATTATAAAAAAGAGAAGCAGAACGTACTCGATAACATAGCAGCGTTCCGCAAAACCAAGCTAAGCGCGGAATCGGTTCAAGCCATTGCCCCTTTTGAAGCGGCATGGAATGAATATCTGTTAACGTACGATTCTCTTGTCAGCCTCTCCCTGACGGGACAGGACGAGAAGCTGCTGGAGATGCTGCGCAGCAGCACGCTTAACAACCAAGGTGATACCTTGAAGAATATTCTGAACGAACTGATTCTCACCAACACCAAGGAAGCGGATCAGGCCCGGCAGGATGGGGCTTCCCTGTACAGCTCTTCGCGCAATATTACCCTTGGCATCATTGTTGGTGCGGTAATTCTGTGCATCCTGCTAGGTTATATCATCTCCCGGATTATCTCCAGCCCGCTGGCGAAGGTCGTGAACATTCTCTCGAAGGTGGCTGACGGCGACCTGCGCAGCCAATCCGATATCGACACCAGAGATGAAATCGGCATCCTGGCTGCCAAGGTGAACGAGATGGTCAGCAGCCTCCGCAACACAGTGGGCTCTATCCTGCTGCATTCCCAGAGCCTGTCCGCCGCCGCCGAAGAGATCTCCGCCAGTACGCAAGAGGTGGCAAGCGGCAGCACGACCACCGCGGATGATGCCGGGACGATCAGCGAGTTATTCAAAGAGCTCTCCAGCGCGATCCACTCAGTAGCCCAGAATACCGAGCAGGCCTCGGTGATCTCCGATGAGACCGTTACGATTGCCGAGAACGGGAACAGCATCATTCAGGAGTCGATGGAGAGTATGCAGGCTGTCAGCGGGCAGATGGCTAAGCTAGAGGAGGACTCGCAGAAGGTCGGCGAGATTATCGATGTCATCGAGGATATTGCAGATCAGACCAACCTCCTCGCTTTGAATGCCGCCATTGAGGCTGCAAGAGCCGGGGAACAGGGCCGCGGCTTCGCGGTGGTGGCCGATGAGGTACGCAAGCTGGCCGAACGCAGCGGCGAGGCCACCAAGCAGATCACAAACATCATCAAGGGGATGCAGGTGAATACACGCTACAGCGTGAGCGCTGTGCAGGAGAGTGCGGAGCTGTCGCAGAAGACCGGCGTTTCTTTTCATCAAATCGTCAACATGGTCAACAACGCCGGCCAGAAGATATCCGAAATCGCCGCCGCCAGCGAAGAACAGGCCGCCCAGTCCACCAACGTCCTTGCTGCTGTGGAGAGCATCTCCGCCACCACCCAGCAGTCCGCCGCCAGCAGCGAAGAGACCGCCTCTTCCGCTCAGTCCCTGGCCAGCCTGGCCGAGGAGCTGCAGAGCACGGTGTCTTCGTTCCGGTTGTAGCTTCATCCTTGCTCCAAGCAACAATATTTAGACAGACCTTGAAAGTGAAACAGCGGCAGTGGTGGACAGAAATTCAAGTCCTAGACTGTCGCTGTTTATTGAGCTGACGGTTACCGTTAGCTGAATCGATTAACGATATTCTTCAGATTTAGCTGTTCACGTAACAACATCCAGCTTTCCGCCACGGTTTGATGAGCCGTGTCGATCATGCCTTGGTCGTTAGAGCTTAACCGCCTGAGAATATGCTCTTCGTAAATTATCACTCCGCATCACGTATGAATTCTTTATTCCAATGATTATCGGTGTAACCCCGATTATTATTCCATTCAGCCAGCATTAGTCTTTGTCTAATTTCTAAATCAGAGTAGGGAGCAGCCACAATTTCAATGTCATTAAATAAGTCATTATAAATCGGCAACGGACTTGTCCTTTCTTTGAATTTTTTAAATGCTCCGATTTCAGCATCATTTGCAGCCCACACCACTTTTTTTATCTTGGAGAGAACTATAGTCCCCGTACACATTGGACAGGGCTCGCACGTCGTATATAACGTAAGCCCGTTATCTACAACAAATTTCTTACTTTCAACATCTAATATCTTATGTCCAGCCTTTCTTATAGCGTCTACTTCTGCATGTGAAGTTGTATCATAGCTGGAAAAAACTCTATTTCTACCCCGGCTAACAACGGTTCCGTTAGAATCAATAATGACTGCCCCAATTGGGTAAGTCCCTTCTTCTTTTGCTTTTTCAGCTTCTTCGAAGGCAAGCAGAAGGTATTCATAGTGGTTGTCCATTTTCACCCATCCTAACTAAATTTCATTCTATTTTTCGGGTACCCATAAGAAAAGTATCATACCCAGGAACGTTTCAGAACAGGAATCCACCGATTCAATGGCTTTAGTGTACAGTTCTGAACGCAGCCGGTGGCGTTAATTG
This sequence comes from Paenibacillus sp. FSL R7-0333, assembly GCF_038000365.1. Classification (NCBI taxonomy): domain Bacteria; kingdom Bacillati; phylum Bacillota; class Bacilli; order Caryophanales; family Paenibacillaceae; genus Paenibacillus; species Paenibacillus sp. FSL R7-0333. The sequence continues at coordinate 250,916 of NZ_JBBOBZ010000001.1, read as the reverse complement.
GATTTTGTCCATCCAATCCTGCGGCATCGCCCCATTCCCGGACAGCAGTTGGACAAACAACACTTAATTTCTACGATTCCGTCCAATTCGATGATTTTCGGGGGATTAGGTGGACTTTTTCCAATTGCTTACCCACAACTCTCCGTTTCGCTGGAATTAAGTGTGCTTTTTCCAACTATCATCGTTGCCCCTCTTCGCCGAACCCATCAATTAATGAAATCCCCTTGGTAATACGCACTGTACTCTCTTGCAAGAACCCACGCGTCCAATCGTCAGCCTGGGTTAAATCCCAACTCCGGTGCATGCCGACGACTACGATAATTTCACGCAGTTTAAGAAACAAATCCAGTTGACTCTTCCAGGCATCGGGGAGCTGCCGGCCATCCCTCCGCGTAGCCCAGCTCGAAATGCCGGATAAAAAGCTCGTATTGCGCCTTACGTTCAGACCTTGAATCCTCCCCAAATACATACAGTAAATAATAGAGCTGGATAGCAATATCCTCAGCATACCAGCTGTATTGACACTCATCGAAATCAAAAAGCGTTATCCGCCCTGACTCATCTACCAAGAAATTACCTACGTTGATATCCCCGTGAATTAAACCGAAATTATCTGAGGTAACAGGCAAACTGCTCAAATCAGCTTTTAGTCCGTCTAGGGCATGCAGAATGGGCCCAAGCTCTGCCGGCAAATAATCTTTCGCCCGCACAAGGTATTCATTAGTTTCCCAGGTATGTCTTCTGAATACCGGTTTGTACCGCTTACTCAGTTCATGAAGACGGCCTGTAATACGGCCACATTGTTCATATAGCATCGGGTTCCCCAGGCATTCCGGATATCCGACTTTTGTGCCGGGTGCAAAATTGAACGCTGCTGCGTAAAAATCCATCGTATTCCCATGAATACGCTCAAAATCCTTTCCATTCACCGATAGAACCGGAGCTGAAACTGACACTCCCTTCTCCGCGAGGTAACGAATCCATTCGATTTCAGCTGCAAGTCCTTCGGAGGTACGAAGTGTCCCAGGAGTAAATCGAAGAATATATTGGGATTCACCGAGAGTATAAGAATATATGAAGTTTTGAAAGCCTCCAATGAAGTTCAGATCCTTGGGGCTAACCCCAAAGCGCCTAGCACCTTCAGCAGCATATTCGTCCAGGAACATTCGTTTGATGTGTGGGTCCATGTTTTCTCCTTAGTATGTATAATTAGGTCGTTGTAGATCGGTAGCCTGACTGCTAACGATTGAATACAATAATAATCCTGAGCTTTTTCAAATAATAATGCAACTTCCAGAAGTCACCCCTTGTCATCATCTATTTCCAGGATTTTTTTAGAGCATGCGTTATATCATTCTAAAACAGGTAATAATATAAGTTGAGTTTAAGTTAATCGCAGTAAATTTTAAGTTACTTGAAGTTTGGGGCAAAAGTGTTAGAATGGAGCTGAGGTGATGTATATGTTTAATGTGGCAGAGAAGGAAATTGCATTGTCGGAAGCCTTGGTGATCTCGGAGGTATTCAAGACACATCTTCATGAGACCGAAACACAGATGTCATTGTTTATTAAGGCTTTGGCCAATTACATTGAAAGGAACTCCATTCATAATCCTTCAGAAGTGCTTCAGGCCGTGGACAGTCATTTGGTTCACGGTAATTCCGAGCAGGCTCTGCAACGGGTGCTAATCCACATGGTTACTATAGGGATGGAGGCTGAAGTATTAAGCACTAAAGTCTACACAACAGGAGATGTAGCTCGATTCTTCGGGGTAAGTATTGCTACGATCCATAATTGGATTGCACTTGGGCGATTTGACGGTGTTGAAAAAGGAGAGCGTTACAAACAAATTAGATTTCCTGAGAACGCAGTTTATACTTCTCCTACTGGAATGAAGTCAGCTATAGCAGAGGTTGCAAAACGTTATGAAGCAGAGCAAATACGTTCAGGCAGAAATAAAGAAATGACAGCAGCTGAGGAAATGGCTGAAATACTTAATGCTGTCGTTCATTTTGAAAAAAAATATGGCGGAACATTCGAAGAGACACTGGGCAAAAAAACTGATTTAACCCCAGAACAATCTCGGGACGCAGTACAATGGTCCAGTCTGCTGTACTCCATTGAAAGGAAATGGAACTGAATACTCGCCCCCCATCCAACATCAGCCAGTTGGAGAAAGACTTTTCTAATATTATTATGAACTCATGTGATGGGGATGGCAGCGGTCTTTTCACCTCCCTCTCATTTACCAGGCACACATTCGTGTTCACGGATCTGTCCCGTTTCCACTGAACCTTATCATATTCATCCTCCCGCAGATGCCAAACTTACTAATATGACACGTTATCCTAATGTGCATCATCAGGAGTTACCAGCGATAATGGAGCACATTTTTTTATCATTGGTAGCAACGAAAAAGATATAATGCCCTAATCCTTTTGACTTCGTCAACCCCAAAAAAAGCCCGCCCCTCCCCCGCAGCAGCGGCAGATGGACAGGCTTTCCCCCCATGATCCAGAGCTTCTCTTCCCTCGGCTTAAGCGCCCAGGATAATCTCCCAGACCGGCTTCGTATGTCCGCCCGGATAGAAGATATACAGCAATACATAGACAGCGACTCCGGTGATGGCGGTGATGAACCAGATGACGGAGGTCACTCTGCCCCACTTGCGGTGCTTGGCATACTTGGCCTTGAAGCCGAGCGTCAGCGTAGTGATGCCGAATACGGCAGCGACGGTAGCCAGTACAATGTGGAAGATCAGGAAGACATGGTAGATCGTCGTCAGCTCATCCGGTCCTCCCCAGGAGGTATTGCCTACGAACACTGTTCTTGACGAGTACACCAGGAAGAACAGAATCGCTGCCACCGCAGCCGCAATCATCGTCTTCTTGTGTGCTTCGCGTTTGCCTTGAATGATCTGTCTCCAGCCGATGGCCACCAGCACCGCGCTTATGACGATGAACGATGTACTGATCGTAGGAAACAATGTGAAAATATCCATGAATATCCCCCTCGGTACTTACCAGCTCATTATAGGTCAGACCTCCTCCGCCAGGGCAGAGGATGGCGCGGACACTTCCGTGTCCTCCTGTCCATTCTCTTTTTTATACCAATGATAGAACACATAAGCAAGCATCGAGGCGAAAATAAATTCCTGAATGAACTTCATCACGATGCCGCCGACCTGCTGATCTACCTTGGGGGACAGAGATCCGAAGAAGCCGGGACCGCCAAAAGCCTGCAATAATGCAGCCGGACTCTGCGGTACACAGTAGCCCATCGCCTTCGCCCAGGTGCCCGGGTCGCTATACGTAGCATAGAGGGGGGTGCCCGCAAAAATAATCAGCCCGCAGGCCGGTGTCAGCAGCACCATGTTCAGGAAGATGAATCCCACCTGTCCCAGACCGCTAAGCGCCCGGTATTCCGGCAAGGGGTTGATCAGATTCCACCACATCAGCGCCGAGGTCAGGAACAGGACGCCATAATACAGACGGTGAACGGTGAAATGCAGCATGACATAATCATGGATGGCGGGGATGTGGTAGAGCGAGAACAGGCCATTGAAGAGCAGGGCCGCCACCACCGGCTTCGCAAGAAAAGCCAGTCCCTTCAGCGGATTCACCCGCAGCAGAGCGCGCCAGCACCAGTCGGGGATACCGAGCATAATCAGCGGGACCGCCACCAGATAGGATAAGGCCATACTCACCATATGGAAGGAAAATAAGATATGTCCCAGCAGACTGACAGGTCCTCCCTGCGCAAGATAGAGGGCCAGCATTCCGCATAAGAACAGCCCCCTCCGCCAGAAGGGGACTGCAATGCTGCCCTCAAAACGGGAGGCCAGCGGACCGATCAGCACAAAATATCCGGCAGTCAGAAGGAGCATCAGGGCCAGAAACAGCGGACTCCAAAGTTCCGTAAAGCTGAAATATTGCAATCCCGGTATCATCCTCAAGACCTCCCCGGAGATAGAATCAATCCCACCATACCCAATAGAGTGCCATTACAATACAGGTGCCTGCGATAAAAAAGCCGCCCAGCATGAAGATAATCGGGAGCATATGCCCTTTGTCCTTCAGATGCATCCAGAAGCCCATCTGCAGGAAAACCTGCAGTACGGCCATTACCAGCAGCAGGATGATCGCAAAGGTAGCATTCACCCCTCCGGCTGCCACCGCTGCAAAAGCGATCAGCGTCAGCACCACAGAGAACACAAACACCACAATATGCCGCTGCGGTCCTTCCGGACGGTGCCGGTGCTTCACCGCAGAATCTGAAGAAGGCTGCTTCGTCGTCATGGCTTCACCCCACCTTTCCGAGCAGGTATACGACTGTGAAGATAAAGACCCACACCACATCAATGAAATGCCAATACATCGCCGAGACATAGATTTTCGGTGCAGTAACGACCGTTAAGCCTTTATGCATCAGTTGCCCGATCAGCACGGCGATCCACAGAATCCCGAAGGCGACATGGGCACCGTGGAACCCGACCAGCGTATAAAAGGCCGAGCTGAACGCACTCGTCGTCATCCCGAATTCCTCATGCCGGATATATACACTGAACTCGTAGATCTCCAGGATCAGGAAGGCAAGGCCGAGCAGGACAGTCACCACCAGCCAGTTCCGTAGCTGGGCCACATTTCCCCGGTGCATGGCCTGAATGGCGAACACACTGGTCAGACTGCTGACCAGGAGGAGGAAGGTCGCTGCCGCAACCAGCGGCAGATGGAATAGCTCAGCCGCCGAGGGTCCCTCATTCGTCTGATTGCGCAGCGCCAGGAAGGTAGCGAACAGGGTGCCGAAGAGCACCGCTTCCCCTCCGAGGAACAGCCAGAAGGCCAGCACTTTATTGCGTCCTTCCAGGGTCGCTTTCTCGGGTTCATGCGGGAGTGTACCATCCGCCGCTTCAGCATGTGCCGTTGTCATCTCTACTCACCTTCCTTCCAGCTCTTCGGGTTCAATATGCCAGCCGTGATCGTCGAACAGCGACCGCATCAGCATCGATCCGAAGGTAATAAGAAGCCCCAGCGCTGTAACAATATAATTATTGAACAGGAAGCTCATGATGCTGCTGCTGAATTCATCACGGCTGAACATGAAGCCAAGGCCCGCAATGAAGATACCGACTGACATCAGGAACGGCAGAATCGTGGCTGACGGCATATGAATCGGGCCAATCGGCTCCGCAGGGGTCATCGCCTTATGCCCGGCCATTTTCTCTTTCCAGAAAGCATCCAGGCCCCGCACCAGCGGCGTCTGCTTGAAGTTATATTCCGGCGGCGGCGAAGGGATCGTCCATTCCAGGGTCCGCCCGTCTTCCCACGGGTCTTCCGGCGCATCCGCCGGCCGTCTGGAGGTCAAGAACACATTTACAAGGAAGATAATCATGCCCACTCCCATCAGGAACGCCCCCACCGTACTGACCAGGTTGAGCGTATCGAACTGCTGGTTCGGCAAATAGGTAAATACGCGCCGCTGCATCCCCATCAGTCCCAGGAAATGCTGCACGAAGAACGTTAAGTGGAACCCGATAATAAAGGTCCAGAAGGTCCACTTGCCCAAGGATTCGCTGAGCATCCGCCCGAACATCTTCGGCCACCAGTAGTGCAGACCGGCGAACAGCCCGAGCACCAGACCGCCAACGATTACATAGTGGAAATGCGCCACCACGAAGTACGTATCATGGAACTGGAAGTCTGCCGGCGCGGAGGCCAGCATCACCCCGGTTACTCCGCCCATCGTGAAGGTAGGAATGAACCCGGCCGCGAACAGATTCGGGGTCGTGAACCGTACCTGTCCGCCCCACATGGTGAACAGCCAGTTGAAGATCTTGATCCCGGTCGGGACGGCAATCAGCATGGTAGAGACGGAGAACAAGGCGTTCGCGACCGGACCGAGTCCGGTGGTGAACATATGATGCGCCCAGACCATGAAGCCCAGGAAGGCGATCAGAATTGTCGCGAAGACCATGGAGCTGTACCCGAACAGCCGCTTGCGCGAGAAGGTCGGAATGACCTCGGAGATGATGCCGAAGGCCGGGAGAATCAGAATATACACTTCGGGATGACCGAAGATCCAGAAGATATGCTGCCACAGCACGGGATTGCCCCCTCCGGCAACATTGAAGAAATTGGCGTCCAGAATCCGGTCGAAGGTAAGCAGGACAAGTCCTACGGTAACCGCAGGGAATGCAAACAGAATAATGGCTGAGGTAATGAAGGTAGCCCAGGCGAACATCGGCATCCGCATGAAGGACATCCCCGGTGCACGCATCGTGATGATGGTAGCCAGGAAGTTAATCCCGCCGATCAGTGTGCCGAGACCGGCAATCTGCAGCCCTATCGTATAAAAGTCCACTCCGTGTGAGGGACTGTAGCCCGTACTTGAAAGTGGGGTATAGGCCGTCCAGCCCGCATCCGGCGCGCCGCCCATCACCCAGCTCAGGTTAAGCAGAAGACCGCCGAACAGGAAGGTCCAGAAGCCCAGCGAGTTGAGAAAAGGAAAGGCGACATCCCGCGCGCCGATCTGCAGCGGAATCACCGCATTCATCAGCGCGAAAATAACCGGCATGACTCCTAGAAAGATCATGGTCGTGCCGTGCATAGTAATCAGCTCGTTGAAGGTCTGGGCATCCAGGAAGGTATTCATCGGCTTGATCAGCTGAATACGGATCAGGATCGCCTCCAGGCCGCCAATGCCGAAGAAAAGGCCGCCGGCCCATAGATACAGGATGGCTATTTTTTTGTGGTCGACGGTGGTAATCCAGTCCATCAGCCCGGTATGCCGCTTGGCGCTGTGGCCGGGCTGCAAGGGCTGGGAGGGCTGCAAGGATTGCGCTGCGTGAGCCAAGGTATGTACCCCCTTATCAAATATGCTGCTTCCGCTTCAGTCATAGGCCCCTATTCCAGCGTATAACCGGCCAGATATTCGGCAATGCCGTCGATCTCTTCATCACTTAAGCCCATATCCTTCGGGCTCGGCATCTTGTTGCCGGGCTTCACGCTCTGCGGATCATGCAGCCAGGTCTTCAGATTCTCCAGAACCGGGGCCCCATCTTCACGGGTGTCATCATTAAGCAAAATCCCGGCAACGGATTCACGGGAGCCGATTCCTGTCAGGCTGGGAGCCACCGGTGATGCAGGCATGCTGCCAATCGCATGGCAGCTCAGGCACTGGGACTTGAACTTCTCAGCCAGCACCGGGTCCTCAGGCATTACAGACTCCGGCTCCTTCATCGAAGCCACCCACTTGTCAAAGGCCTCACCGCTGACCGACTTCACCTTAAACTCCATGAACCCGTGGGAGGGTCCGCACAGCTCCGCGCATTTCCCCCGGTAAACGCCTTCATTCGGTGCACTGAAGCTGAAGCGGTTCACCGTGCCGTCAGGATTGGTGTCCATTTTTCCGGCAAGAGAGGGTACCCAGAAGGAATGCAGCACATCCTTGGTGCTGAGCTCAAATGCAATGTGCTTACCTGTAGGAATAATCAGATCCTGCGCGGTCGTTATTCCGTAATCCGTATATTCGAACTCCCACCAGTACTGGTGGCCGGTCACCTTGACCTTGATGGCGTCCTTGTCATCCGAATGATCATTGCCGGCAGCGAAGACCACCTTCACCGTAGGAATCGCCAGCACAATGACGAGAATAAGCGGGATGACCGTCCATAGCACCTCCAGCTTGAAGCTGCCCTCCACCTGCTTGGGAATCTCATCCTGATCCTTCTTCCGGCGGAAGCGAATCCATACATAAGCCGCAATGGAGAAGACGATCAGCAGCACCACAATCATGATCGTGATTGACAGCTTCATCAGTCCGTAAGAGCTTTCCGCTACGGGTCCCTGCGGTCTGAGTACCGACAAGTCCTCCCGCCCGCATCCGGCCAGAAGGAGTCCAAGTGCTGCTGTCATGGGAAGAAGCCGCTTACCAGCCTGCCACGTTTTCATCATTGATCTACCCCGCTTTTCCCGAATTCGTAGATTAGAGTATTTTCCTGTCAATTATAACAATCACTATTAATATAAGTTCGGTCACCGTTTTTGTCAATCGTTCACAACAAATTCACATAATCATTTTGAAGTCGCGGAAAGCTTGTCAATACTGATTTTATAAGCGCTTTCAATTTTTCCGGAAAACTGTTAAACTACTTTTGAAGCGTATTCATATGTATTTGTGTCTAAATATTCATTTGACATACGAAGATGATCTGCAAAATGCATACAAAAAAAACCGATTCCAGAAGCAGAACGCTGCCCGGGCACGGTTTATGAGAATCCTCATGGATGTTATCGCTTGAATGTAGATTAAATGTATAGTTGTCGGCATCAAACAGCACGAAACAGAATCACTCTCTCTGCCCGCTTCTTCAGGAGACGGAAGAATTCATTCTAACCAGCTCATGCTCCACAACCATGGTCAGCTCTTCCTCGTATCCTCCCGTGATCCGATACTTCCGGACGTACTCTTTCACAAATTTCTTGGGATCTTTGGGCCGGAAAATACGTGTCATTTCCCGCAGACTTTCCTTGACTTCGTTATGACCTTTACTTGCCATGATCAGTTCCCTCCCAAAACATTGAAAATGAATGCTCCGTTGTAGAGAATGCATGATGAAAAGTTCGCCGTAACCTTGAAATGCAAGTAAGAAACCATTACACATACGCGGCTTGCATTACCCGTCCAGACTACCATTCCATGAACTTGGAAATCCGCCTTGCCGGTGAAGCAGGTTCGTCGTGATTTGGGCTGAGAGTAAGGATGTCCCACTGCAAAGACACCTTGACACTTTAATTACCCGAAGAGCCACTTGCTGAATCACTCCTTTCGGGCCTTATCGTTATATTGTATCATATTCCAGATTAACTTCCACCTTTCCATGTAAAAATGCAAATGGAAATTTTTTATAGTATATGCTTGACCTTCCGTTTGGGAACCTGATCATAGTATGCCCCCTATCCCCAAAAATTATTGGACAGCATTCCGCACAGCTCATACTTTGCCCGGACACCTCATAGGCTTGTAGGGAAGAAGCACGAATAATCTTTGCCTTTTTCTTCTACAATCCAAGGAGAGTGAGCCCTTTGTCGCCTTTCAGATCTTCGACCGGACTGCCCGATAACCTTGCCGCCGCCTTGTGTTATTTTTTCCCGTTTATCGGTGCGATTATTTTTCTCGCTCTGGAGAAGCGCAGCCGCTTTGTCCTGTTCCACTCGCTTCAATCCCTGATTGCCTTCGGAGTCCTTATGATCGCCCATGTGCTCAGCGGCTTCATTCCGCTTCTCGGTAATCTGGCAGGCGCCCTGATCTCCCTATGCAGCTTCGCAGTCTGGCTCCTGATGATCTACCATGCCCTTGGCAGCAGATGGTTCAAGCTCCCCTGGGTGGGAGAGATCGCCGAAAGCCAGCTGCGGCAGCTGTAGCTGTGTGGTACATAAGTGGAAACGGCTTTGCCGTCCTTTTAAAGGACGGCATTCGTTTCAGCGAGAAATAGAAGGATAAGTTATCGTGTGCAACATATAATTTCTTGTATTTCAAAATAGTTTCCCTTTTGCCTGTCCGCTCCTTACAATGGGATAAGACATGCAGGAATCTACAGGCTGGGGGAAGCATCCATGTATTTGTTCATCATAAATTCCCGCTCCGGCGGCGGAGCAGGGCTGCGGACCTGGCACACCATCCAGGCCTTGCTTGAGAAGCGGGCCGCTGCGTATGAAGCACTATTCACACAGAGCGCTGACAGCGCGGAGAGCCAGGTGCTGCAGACGCTTGCCCGCCGCGAGGATTGGCGCGCCGCCATCATTGTCGGCGGCGACGGCACGATCCACAGTGTGCTAGGCGCACTGCGGCGCAGAGGGGTCCCGCTGGGAGTTATCCCGGCGGGTTCGGGCAATGACACCGCGCGCGGATTCAGCATCCCGCTCGCGCCTGAGGCTGCGCTGGACACCGCGCTGCAGGAACACTGCATCGAAGCCGATCTGATCAGCGCGGCAGGCCGGCTCACCCTGACGGCGGTGGCCAGCGGCTTCGACGCGCAGGTGGCCGTCAATGTGAACGGCAGCCGCTACAAGCGGCTGTGCAACGCCATTGGCGCCGGGCGCCTAGCCTATATCATCGGCGTGCTGCATACGCTGATGACCTTCAAGCCCTGCCGCGTCAGCGTGACCTGTGACGGCAAGGAGCAGGCCTATGACCAGGCGTGGCTGGTCTCGGTCTGCAACCTGCCCAGCTACGGCGGCGGGCTGCTGATCTGCCCGCAGGCGGAATCAGGCGACGGCCTGCTTGACGTCTGCGTTGTACACGGGGTCAGCCGCGGGCAATTGCTGCGGCTGTTCCCGACGGTGGTGAAGGGCAGGCACACGAAGCTGCCCTATGTCACCATGCTGCGCGGACGCAGCGTAGCCGTGCACTTCGCGCAGCCGCGCCACGCCATCGGCGACGGCGAAGCGCTCGGCACAGCGCCGCTGGCCGTGGCTTGCGAGCCGGGCGCGCTGCGCGTGCTCTCGCCGCTGGCGGCAGCCTCGGCAGTGGCTGCTGGCGCCGCGGGGGCCTCGGCAGTGGCTGCTGGCGCCGCGGGGGCCTGCCGCGCGGGCGGCTAGGCCGGGCGGGGCGGGACGGACGCGGCGGGACGGGCGCAGCGGGGCAGGCGCGGCGGGACGGGCGCCGCGGGACGGGCGCAGCGGGACGGGCGCGGCGGGACGGGCGCGGCGGGACAGGCGTAGCGGGACGGGCGCGGCGGGGCACATATGTGGCTCCGCGTAACGGACTGAGGCGCTCTTATTCTGGATGAAAGTCATAAATTAGGCAGGTAACGGACCACACGGACCTTATTCTCTGAAATACTGCTCTTAAGTATCGTTTTGAGCTACCTTAAGGTCTCCTCGGTCCGATAAGACACCAAAAGTGGTGTTTTCCAGGGGATAAGGTCTCTCAGGTCCGATAGGAGCAGATTGGTCTGGCTAATGAAGAAGTTGGAATGATATTTCCCAACACAAAGAGCAGGCCCCGGGTATTCCCCTGGGCCTGCTCTTTGTTACATATTTCACGTTTCCGCGTGGTCCGTTTCCTGCTTCGTGCAGGAATAGACCTTCATCACAAAGATATCTTCCGCTAGCAGCAGTAATTCTGCTGGCGGACAAAAACCGCTGGAACCCCGCTGCTCCGGTTATATCCCGGTTGGCTTCTGGGGCAGCAGGTTGCCGACAATCGACTTCAGCTCACCCTCCGTCGTGCTGCTTTTCTTCCCGTTGTCAAAGCTGGTAATGCGGATCTCGGAATAACTTTCTCCCGGAGCCACGGGCTTGAAAATCCATTTCTCCCGGTTATCCAGCCGGACGTTGAACTTCATGTCCTTGAACATCTCCACCAGCTCCCGCTCTCCCGGGGTCTTGCCCTCTTCCAGGAACAGCAGTCCGCGCAGCGGCTTGACGCCCTCTGCATGCTGCACTTCAAAATGTACAATACACTCCATGCTTGTCACCTCCCTTGCTTAGTGAACTTGGGCACTAACTATTGCAGCCCTATTCCTCCGGCTCTTCCCCCGGTTCCTCCTGATCATGCAGCACATATTTGCTGTAGATCCGGCTATAGCGCTCCCCGTAGCGTCGCTGCAGTTCGGGGCCCATATCTTCCTCCAGCTCGAACAATACCAATTCCTGTGTAAAAGATTTGAGCAGCAGCTCCACCAGCACCGGATGCTCGGTAATTACGGCTTGGGCGCTCCCGTCCTCATAACGCATGCCGAGCATGCACCAGCTCCGGTCCACGACGAAGGAGAACTTCCGGCCTCCGCTGCGTTCCGGCTTCCCCGGCAGGGGCGGCCATACCGGATAAGGTGCCGGCACAGCATCACCGCCATCAAAAGCCCACAGTAGCTTCACTCCGCGCTTCTCCGCCTGCTCAAGCTCACTGCGCAGCAGCGAGGCTTCCTCCCGCCACACATCCACTACAATCTCCTGAGCGGCAAGATTCAGCTGGCGGACCAGCTCTCCAATGACATTCCGGTCACCCTCCACGTTGTAGAAGGAGGGGCTGACCGGACCTCCGCGCGGCATTTCACTCTCCATATAGGCAAGCGAGGCCTGCACCCGGCCGGATATCATCGTGGCCAGCTCTTCCGGGTCCAGCACACTGTAGCGTGCCGGCTCCCCTTCTCCGCAGCGCACGTAGCCTTGCTGAGTCAGGCGCTGAAGCGCCGCATATACGTTCGATCTTGATACTCCTAGCTGCTTTGCCACTTCGTAGCCCGAAGCCTGGCCCTTGGTGGCCAGCTCAACCATAATTTTGGATTCCATCTCTGTGAAACCCAAATTGCGCAGATGCAGCAGCAACTGTTCCATCTATGTTGTCCCCCTAAGCTGTCAGTACTACACTGTCTATATTTGCTCCGAGCCGCAGCGCGGGCACCACATGGAGCCCTTCGGCAGATCGGCGCGGCAGATCTGGCAATTCACGATCTCCCGTGTGTCCGCGTCTCCGGCTACCCGCTCTTCGGCTGGCTCACTTGCCTTCCAGTCCCTGATCCGGCGGTCCAGCTCCAGTTGCCGCTCCCGTTCCCGTTCCAGTTCATCTGCCTCCCGGCGGCTCCGGTCAGAACCTGAAGCCATCCGGTCCGCTTCCTCCAGCTCTGCCTCTTCTTCCAGTTCAGGCAGCACCTCCGCATACTGAACACGTGCTTCGGGTCTTCTGGCCAGCTCCCGTTCCGCTTCGGTCAGCTCTTCCTCACCGTAGTACTGGTCTTCCTCATCTTCATGCTCCAGCACCGTATGTACGGTAACCACAGGCGGTGCTGCGGTAGCGGCGGCCGCCGAAGACGGCTCTTTACGCAGTGAAATCTCCTTATCTTCCGGCTTGCGTGCTTCCAGCTTACGTCCGCAATGCGGACAGAAATTGGCATCCAGCCCTACGATCTGACCGCAGGCACACAAGCGTTCATTTCTCAATTCGGCAATTCTTGAGCGTACGTCCTCGATCTGCTCCTGCAGCTTGTTACAGCCCCGCGCAAGCTCGATCATCTGGCCTTCAGCTACCGACATATCCCTTGAACGATATCCCTCGTAGAACAGCTTCCCCATTTTCAGAAATTCAACCTGCATCTCATGCTCAATATCCGAAATCTGCCCATTCAGCTTGCTCACTTCCACCGAGCTTTGCGCTTTTTCACTCACCCGGCTGGCACCGTCTTTAATGCGTTGCAGTAAATTCATTGTAGTTCCTCCTTCTCCAGAGTGAGAATAGGCTGATTCGCAGCCGCGTATATCCTTACATTCCGATTGCCGCCCCACGCAGCAGCGGAAACGTGATTCTATCATACCAAAAGTCCACGGCAGATTCATTATTTGTCGTCATGTGGTAAATACCAAGTAGAGGCGGCTAGCGTTCTTATTGGAATGAGTATGCTGCGGAAGAAGCAATCATACATATTGCCTTCTGCTGGATCCGTTCCTGCGTACCCGTACATTATCGAATGATGGAGGGATGAATTGTGCCTGACGATAACCTTAACCGATATTTCGTCTCTGTGAATCACGGTCTGATTCAGGAAGAGAGAGGCGACTCCAGTGAGTACGAGGTTCTGCTGTCCAGTGACGGGCTGACTGTGCTTCAGGATCTTCTGGCCGATCTGGCCAGCGGGGATGACTACGCCTTCCGGCGTGCTCTGGTCCCCTACAAGTCAGCCGATCATGATGATGCCGCAGAGCAGTTCGATGACGCCACCATCCGCCTGTTCCAGTATCTGCACGACCATGGCACTGACGAGACCCGCCTTCAGATCGAAGGCTTGAACGTCCTGCAGAAGCTGGAGAATACAGGCTATCAGGATGAAGGCTACGGCACAGGCTCTCCCACCAACAAATAAGGATGAACGGAGTTGCGCCATAAGGACGGCCTAAAGCCTATACTGAGCTAATACGCGCCGGAGGGAAGAATGTTTCTCTTCGGTCAGGGTTACGGTTTTATTTTGCTTCCGGGGCTGTACATCGGTTAAAATAGAATCAGAACCGCAGCTAGCGCTGTATAAGATTGCCGTAGTCATCCATTCATGGTCTACAGTCACAAATAACGAAAACCGGGAGAGTTTCAGTGGAAGAATATGATAGTACACAAGTAACATTGAACAAGTTGCAGGTCCATGTGAAGGATATGCAGAAGTGGCAGATTAACGAGGATTTTGCCAAGCAGGTTGAGAATTTCAAGGCTTTGCCGGCGCTGTACCGTCATGCTCTGAATGAGCTTGAGAATAAAATCGATATCATCCGGACCGAGTGGCAGGTGCGTGACGGCTTCAGCCCGATTGAGCATGTGAAGTGCCGGATCAAAGAACCGAAGAGCATTGTGCAAAAAATGCAGCGTAAGGGCTATGAGCTTAACCTGGATAATATGGAACAGCACATCCATGATATTGCGGGGATGCGGATTGTCTGCGCCTTCGTGAAGGATATCTACCGGCTGGTGGACCACCTGTGCGCCCGCGAGGATATCCGTGTGCTTGAGATTAAGGATTATATTGCCCACCCGAAGCCGAACGGCTACCAGAGCCTGCACCTTATCGTGGCTATACCGCTGGTACTGCTTGATGGCACCCGCTGGGTGAAGGCAGAAATGCAGCTGCGTACGTTAGCCATGGATTTCTGGGCCAGCATGGAGCATATTCTCTACTATAAATTCGACAAACAGCTGCCCTCCCATGTGGCCGAGGAGCTGAAGGAAGCCGCTCGTGCTGCCGATGAGCTGGACCAGAAGATGCTCCGCCTGCGCCGGGAGATTCTGGAGCTGTCAGAAGGCAGCGGCGGTAGCGAGTCTTAAGCGCGCATTACAGCTGCATAACTGAACAGACATATTTTTAAGGCAACATAACAGCAGCCGGGTCATCATCCGGCAACAAGAGGGGCACTTTTGTGCTCCTCTTTTGTATTTGTTGGCTGCTTTGTGGCAATCAGGGCGGGAATGAGGTGTACTTCTGCCACTTCTTCTGCTCCTCATTCCCGCCTACCGCCCGGTTTAGGCCAATTCAGGAGCACTTCTGCTCCTCATTCCCGCCTACCGCATGGTTTGAGCCAATTCAGGAGCACTTCTGCTTCTCATTCCCGCCTACCGCACGGTTTGAGCCAATTCAGGAGCACTTCTGCTCCTCATTCCCGCCCACCGCACGGTTTGAGCCAATTCAGGAGCACTTCTGCCCCTCATTCCCGCCTGCTGAATAGTAGCTAAATGTCCGCACGCCGACTTCCAGCCGATTCAGAGGGATTTATCCACTTTATTCTCGTGCAGCCATCCCCAATCCTCTCCGGCGCACTGCTCACAAAACTAATATTACTTGTGAGATCAGTTCTTACGTTCGTTCGTGTCCCGGCATCCGATTCAATTCCACCAGTTGGTCCAGTTTACACTCTATATTACTTAAAGAGCAGCTTTAGTCGCCGCACAAACATTGTAGCCTATAGCTCCTTCAATCCCACCGCACTTATTATCCGTGCAACCCGGAGCTTACTCAAGCCCCTACTCACGAACCCATGCACCTACAGCTTACTCAAGCCCACCTCACGAACCCATGCACCTACAGCTTACTTAGGTCCATCTCACGCCCCGCGCAGCTAAAGCTTATTCAAGCCCGCCGCACGCTTCGCGGCGGCTTCCGAGACCCGGCGCATCAGCAGCGCAAGCCCTTCACGCGCCTTGGGTGTCTGTGGCAGGAGTGCGCTCCAATCCTCCTCCGGCTCCATTACCTCAGGCATAGCCGGAAACGGACGTGAGGAGATCTCGTGAAACAGCGGCCCCGGTTGATGCAGAGAGCCTTCAGCCGCTGCCTCGGCCAGCCACTCTCCAGAGGATACGGCCGGACCCTTGCGCTCCAACCGGGCCAGCTCGGACGCGAGCGACACAGACGCAGGCGCGTCTTCTTCAGCGCTCCGCTCGTTCTCCCGCTCCGCCCACAGGGCGAATACGCCGGAGAGCAGCTCTTCCTTGGACAGTCCGCGCAGGGCGAACGCAAGCAGCGGCTCCTGGGTCAGCTGCTGCCGGACCCGCTGCACCAACTCCTCAGCAGGCAGCAGACCCGTGCCCTGTTCCTCTGCAGCCAGCCTCAGCTCGTCATCTACAGGCAGCAGCTCCAGCGCAGCAAGCCCGCCATTCAGGCTGCCCTGCAGCAGATCATACAATTCGCCCGGATGCGCAGCGAGCTGATGCAGCACTTCATTCTTCCGGGCGGGTGTCCACTGCGGAATACGCAGAGTAACAACCGCCCGCTGGCCCTGTTCCCCTTGCTTTTCTATCTCTGCTCCGGCTTTGCTGCTGCGTCTGTCTGCCCCTTCAGCAGCAGGCCCCACACTCCCGGTGGCCTTAATGACCCCGGGCAGCACCTCCAGCCGCAGCTCCAGCAGCTCATTCATAGATGTTGCCTCCTTCTGCCTTACAATCTATTGCCCTGTTTACATCCAGTCCTGTCCCTGGAGTTCAATCAGCTCTTTGAGCTCATGGTTAGACATCTCGGTTAACCAGTTCTCACCGGAGCCAACGACCTGCTCGGACAGGCTCCTTTTACGTTCAATCAGTTCGTCGATTCTCTCCTCCAGCGTCCCCTGGCAGATCAGCTTATGCACCTGCACATTCTTGTGCTGTCCAATCCGGAAGGCGCGGTCCGTCGCCTGATTCTCTACAGCCGGGTTCCACCAGCGGTCATAATGCAGCACATGATTCGCCCGTGTCAGATTGAGGCCTACGCCTCCCGCCTTAAGCGACAGAACGAAGAAAGCCGGACCGTCCCCCTCTTGAAAAGCATGCACCATCTCGTCGCGCTCGCGCTTCGAGATGCCGCCATGCAGGAACAGCGGTGTCTGCCCGTATCGTCTGGCCAGCCGGCTGACCAGCAGCTCGCCCATCGCCACATACTGGGTGAAGATCAGCGCCGATTCGCCAAGCTCGGAGATGCTGTCGAGCACCTCGAACATGACATCCATTTTGCCGGAAGGCTCACTGCGCAGGCTCCGTCCCTCGTCCTTGCGGAACAGCTGGGGATGATCGCAGATCTGCTTCAGCTTGGTGAGGGAAGACAGCACCAGCCCCCGCCGGGCCATGCCCGAACGCTCGCCGATGACGCCTAGCATCTCATCCACAACCCCCTGATACAGCGCGGCCTGGGTCTCCGTAAGCGGACAATAAGACTTCAGCTCAAGCTTCTCCGGCAGATCCTTCGAGATATCCGGGTCGCTCTTGAGACGCCGCAGCAGGAAGGGCGAGACCAGCCGGTGCAGCTCACGCAGCCGTTCGCCGCCCTCTCCCGACACATAACGCTGGCGGAAGGAATGATACGTCCCCAGATAGCCAGGGTTGAGGAAGTGAAAAATCGACCACAGCTCACCCAGCCGGTTCTCCACCGGAGTCCCGGTCATTGCGATCCGGTGCGGCGCGCTCAGCTTCATGACGCTCTGCGCCTGCTTGGTGCGGTGATTCTTGATGTATTGCGCTTCATCCAGCACAACCGTGGACCAGCGTACCCCGGCCAGATCCTCGCTGTCCCGGCCCGCCAGATGGTAGGTAGTTAGCACAATCTCATGGCTGGCCGCCAGTTCCTTGAATCCTTCGCCGCGCACCCGCCGCCCTCCATGGTGAATATGCAAGCTAAGCGAAGGGGCGAAGCGCTGCAATTCCCGCTGCCAGTTGCCCAGCAGCGAGGTCGGGCAGAGGATCAGCACAGGCTCCTGCTTCTCGCCCGGCGGGGCATTCAGCGCCCGGTCGAGCAGGCAGGTGATGACCTGCACGGTTTTGCCGAGGCCCATGTCATCAGCCAGGCAGACGCCGAAGCCGAGATTGCTGAGTGCCGTAAGCCACTGATAACCCCGCTCCTGATATGGCCGCAGCGTTCCGTTCAGATCCTCCGGCACCGGACGCAGCGGCATCCCGCGCAGCACATCGCCGTGCATGAGGGAGGCCAGCAGGCCAGAGGTCTCCATGCCGGTAACCGACATGCCCTTCCACAGCCGCTCTTCACCATCTTCAGCCTCCAGGCGCATCCAGTCGGCCGCCGTCATCTCTCCGCTCTCGCCACGCTTAATATATCTCAGGACCTGACGAACTTCCTTCGGGTCCACTTCAATCCATTCTCCCCGGAAGCGCACAAATGGCACGCCTGCTTCCACCAGGGCATTCAGTTCCTCCTCTGTGATGTCTGAATCTCCCAGAGAGGCTTCAATACGGAAAGAGATCAGCTCTTCCATACCCAGCGCAGACTGCACCGGGCCATCCGCTACACCCGCCGGGAGCTGCATCTTCATTCTCATGCCGATCCGCCGACGTCCCTCCTTGCTCCAGCGCGAAGGCATCTGCACGGTAATTCCCCGTTCACGCAGCTGCTGCACGCTCTCCTTCAGGAAGAAATACAGCCGCTCCGGCGGCAGCTCAATCCCGCGCGGGGCCGGTTCTGCCAGCGAGCGCCGGATGTCCGGCGAACTCTTCGCCGCCCGTCCCAGCGCAGCCAGCAGCTGCTGCTGAATATTGCGGTAACGCTTGCCCCATAGAGTGAATTCCCGCTCCCTGCTGCTCCAGACCGCTTCCGCCGGAATCCAGAATTCCCCCTCCTCCCGGCTCTCCGCCCAGAAGGTCAGCTGCCACAGCTCGCTCTCCTCCGCCGGCGGCTCCAGCCGCAGGCCCAGGCTTAGCTGTCCGCTGCGGGCCTCCTCGGTCTCGAAATGCGGCACCTCATGGCCCGCCGTCTCGTTCACCACTGCCAGCAGCTCCGTTACCTCAGCTGGAGTCCCCTGCACGGGGATATCCCGGCTGCCCGTGAGCAGACTGTTCCACCACAGCTCCGTCAGCGGAGAATAGCCGCGGCGGTAATTGGCCTTATACTGCGACAGCGCGCTCTCATGGGCGGCAACCACATTCTTGATCTCGGCGGTCATGACTGCCTGCAAGAAGGAATACAGCACATATCCTCCCGCTTCCTCGCGCGAGGACAGGTCGCCTTCCTCGGCTACGTGCGTGCCAAGTGCAAGCACCGGCATAGAAGCCGCCATCTGCAGGAAGAACTCCTTATCCGCCTCTTCCCGGAACGCCGGCGACCAGCATACGGCAGCGGCCTGTTCGCCGCCGCGCCGACGCGAGCCGACCTTGCGCGGCGGCTGGGCGCCGGGCACAATCCCGCCCTTGCCCATCAGCTCCAGCGCGAAGCGGGCGGCTGCCGACCAGTAGCGCAGCTCCCCCCCGGGTTCAATGCCCTGGGCACGGCTGGCCTGCTCATCCCAGGCCAGCAGCAGCTCGAAGGCATCCTTCGGCGACAGCGCCAGTCCTTCCAGCGTGCGTCCGGGCAGTCCGCGCCGCGCCGGTTTGCCCTCCACGGCGGCGGCCGCAGGATACTTCACTTCCGCCAGCCGCAGTGCAGCACCCGCAAAAGGACGCCAGCCGCTGCGGAGCTCCAGCCGTTTGATCACGCGTGTCCATGCGTCCACCTTCGGCTCGGAGGTTTCGCCCGAGAAGCAGAATAATACGTCCCCTAACCATATTGCATACAGATGCTTAATCATTGTTGGTTAATCTCCATTCTTTTGAGCAAACAGCAAGAGCAGCCCTTCCAATCCGGAAGACTGCCTCCTGCTGCGCGAGAAATATATTATGAAGCTGCACCGGCAGTAATAGCTCTAGCCGTACAGCCTTCCTGTTACGTTATCTGCTGCAACTTTTTCTTCATCCCTTCATCTTATACGAAAAAGCCTATATTTAAAAACTTTTCTGCACATTTTCTGTGATTTTCAGCAGATTGTTGTTCAGATCAGGCGATTACTGTCCAGATAGCGTTGCAGCATAAAGAACCGGCCCGCCCTCTCCAGGCTAGCCGGTCTTGAAATCCTGTGCAGCAACTCGTACTGGACTACCAAAATCTTATGGGCTACAGCTACCTGCCCTCTAATCCGTACCTGCCAGAATCCGCAGCTCCCCGCCCCCGGCAGCATCCGCTACCTGAACGATGATCGCGCCGTTCTTGCCGTTCCGGGCCCAGCCCAGCGCCCCCTCATTCAGCTGCTCCAGGCTAATCTCTGCCAGTCCCTCCACCGCAGCGACAGTGAAGAACGGATAGCAGAGCGCGAAGCGGAGCGTCTCCCGGCGCGGCTTGTAATCATGCACCGCATACGCCCACTTCAGTGCAAGCAGACCTTCCCCGCCTTCGGCCTGCACGGCAAGCTCCGTATACTGCCCATTGCGGTAGCTGAAGCTGTGGCCATCATCCTCGTACAGCTTGAAGGACGAAGAGAAGCCCGCAGCCGCTTCCGCCCCGTAGAGGTGGAAGATGATCGTCTCCTCCGTGTCCTCCAGCGCATACTGTCTCAGCGGGCCTTCGGCCACGAAGCTGCCGGCCTTCACATACATCGGCATGATGTGCAGCGGTGCAGCCGCAAGAATATGCCGTCCGCCTTCATGGATCTCCCCATCCCAATAATCCAGCCAGCAGCCTTCCGGCAGATAGACGGAGCGGTGATCCGTATCCGGGCGGTAGACCGGGGCAATTAGCACATTTTCACCCAGCAGGAACTGGTCGCACAGGTTACTGACATGCGGATCACGCGGATATTCGAGCACCAGCGGACGGATGACAGGCAGACCACTCTTCTCCGCTTCATGAAAAAGATTATATAAATGCGGCATCCAGCGGTACCTCAGCCCGATGAATTCACGCAGAATCCCTTCCACCTCTTCCCCGAAGGACCACGGCTCCTGGCGCAGCGTCCCGATGGAGGAGTGATTGCGGCAGTATGGGAAAAAGACGCCCATCTGCGTCCACCGCACCAGCAGCTGCGCCGACGTATGATGGGCAAACCCGCCGATATCCGGTCCCGAGAAGGCCAGCCCGGACAGCCCCATGTTGAGCACCATCGGCATCGCCATCGCCATGTGCTCCCAGAAGCTGCGGTTATCGCCGGTCCATACGGCTGCATAGCGCTGGATGCCCGCATACCCGGCACGGGTCAGCACAAAGGGACGCTCACCCCCCATATGCTCGGCCAGCCCTTCATAGGTCGCTTTGGACATCATCATCCCGTACAGGTTATGGTATTCCTCATGCGTCACCGGCCGCCCGTTGTTGAAATGCATCACATCAAGATCCATCGTCTTGGTCTCATTGAAGACCGCAGGCTCGTTCATATCGTTCCAGATACCCTGAATGCCAAGCTCTGTGTAGTATTTGTGCAGATCTCCCCACCACTCGGCGGTCCGGCTGTCGCTGAAATCAGGAAAGGCACTGATCCCCGGCCACACCTCACCGAAGAAAATATCGCCCTCCAGGCGGCGGCAGAAATGCTTCTCCAGCACCCCTTGCTTATACACCTCGTATTTGGGGTCTTTTTTGACGCCGGGATCTACAATCGGGACAATGCGCACACCCAGCTCCGCAAGCTCCGAGATCATTTTCTGCGGATCAGGGAAGTTGACAGGGTCGAAGGTGAATACGCGGTACTCGTCCATATAGTGGATATCCAGATAGATCACATCGCATGGGATGTTCTTCTCACGGAAGGTCTTGGCCAGCTGCAGCACCTCCTGCTGATTCATGTAACTGTAGCGGGACTGGTGATAACCGAGCGCCCACTTGGGCGGAAGTGCGATCCGGCCGGTGAGCGTGGTGTATCTTCGGACGACATCCTTCATCTCGGGCCCATTAATGAAATAGATATCGTACGCTCCCGTAGAACAGCCAATGGTAAAAGCAACGCCGTGCGAGCGCATGTCGAAATCACTCCGGCCCGTATTATCCAGAAACAGCCCGTAGGAGAGGTCACCGTGCATGTGGATAATGAGCGGTATCGACTCATAGAGCGCTTCAATCTCCGGCAGATGAGGGGCGAACACATCGGTGTTCCAGTTCGTATAACGCTCCCCGCGTTTGTCCAGGAAGCTCGATTTCTCACCCAGTCCGTAGAAATGCGAGTCCGGCTGCATATCATATTCCGCATGGCTTGCGCCGCGCGGGTTCCAGCTCGCCAGATTCTGCTGCATGATCACCTTCCCGGATGTATTCTCCACACGGAGCAGAAACGAGGCCTTCTCAATAATCAGCCGGATGGCGCCTGTAGAAAAAATGAGCTGCTCCTCCGTCTCCTCTACCGGAAACAGATGCGGAATACAGCACTCCTTCAGCACAGCCTCCGAGGTGGTTAGGTCCGGTACCTTGCTATGGAAGACCTTCATCCGGAACATATCATCGCTCAGGAAGATAAAAGCCATCCCGGCGCATTCCCCCCGGACGATGTAGATATTCTCGGAGCGTTCCCAGGACACCACGCTGCCCGGCGTGTTCCAGGTCTCCTTCATCACCATCGGCCCCATCTTCTCGGGGCGTATCGCCTCACTGCTCTCCATGAATCTTCTCTCCCTTCGCTGCTTGCTGATCTACTTCTTGACTACATATTACCCCGGGCCTAAGGAATACTATCCGCGATTCTTATGACCAATTGGTCATTTTTTTGCCGGATTAGTCTGAATTGCCGCCACAGCGGGTATATTCTATATAGGCCAAGGCCAAAACGTAGTTATCAAACAAGTTAGGGAGTGGTCATATGACTAGAACTAATCCTTATAAGTGGGGGAATTTACTGCTCTTCCTCGGCGTCATTGCCGTCAATACCCTTTCGGTCGTCCTGCCGCTTGGCGGGAACAGCACCGCCGAAATCTCGGACAGGTATCATACGTACCTCACACCGGCCGGATATGCTTTTTCCATCTGGTCCCTGATCTATCTGCTGCTGGCCGGATTCATTATTTATCAGTTCCGCAGCGATACCGGGGGCAGGGATTCCGTCCAGCGGATCGGAATTTGGTTCATGCTCAGCTGTCTCTTCAATATGGGCTGGCTGCTCCTCTGGCATTACCTGTACATTGAGCTGTCGCTGGTGGCGATGGTGCTTCTGCTGCTCTCCCTGATCGTCATTTACCGCAAAACCCGCTTCATCGCAGATCCCACGACAGGCGAGAAATGGCTCGTGAAGCTGCCGTTCAGCCTCTACCTCGGCTGGATCTCGGTAGCCACCATCGTCAATGTCAGCGTTGTGCTGGTGAAGAACGACTGGGGAGGCTTCGGACTCAGCGGCCCGTTCTGGGCCGTCATCATGCTCTGCGTCGGTGCTGTGCTCGCTGTGCTGGTAAGCTTCCCGTACCGGGACAGCATCTATCCGCTCGTCTTCGTCTGGGCCTATATCGCCATTGCTATCGAGCATAAGGACACGAATGAGGTGTATTTCACCGGTCTGATTGCAGCAGGACTTCTCTTGCTCTACAGTATCTGGCTGCTACTGACTCCGCGCCGTTCCCGCAGCAGATACTAAATAAATTGAACTAATGGTTTTCTATTTTAGGATTAGCCGTGACTCCAGAGAAGTTTTGATTCAAGTTCAATCTATGCAGATTCGCTTATATTGGCACGCCAAATCCCCCGCACGGGTGATTCACGTGCGGGGGATTTCGTTGTACTATGCCCTTACCGGATGCATCCGGCCTGGCTTATTTCTTGCGTGCTACCGCTTCGATCTCGACCAGCGCGTCCTTCGGCAGACGGGCTACCTCAACGGCACTGCGGGCCGGGTAAGGCTCGGTGAAGAAGGTGCTATACACCTCGTTAACCGCCGCGAAATCATTCATATCCTTCAGATACACGGTTGTCTTCACCACCTGATCCATTGATGCTCCGGCCTCTTCCAGGATGGCCTTCACATTGTTAAGCGACTGGCGTGCCTGCTCCTGCACACTGCCCGGCAGTTCCGCCGTCTCCGGGTCCATTCCCAGCTGGCCTGAAGTGTAGACCCAGTTGCCGGCAACAATGGCCTGGCTGTAAGGGCCGATCGCTCCTGGAGCTTTCTTTGTAGCTACTTGTTTTTTGGTCATAGTGAACGCCTCCTGCATGCTGTACGCGGCCTGTAGACCGCTATGTACATTCTAATCGTATGTTTATTGTAAATCCTGGGGTCTGCAGTTTGCAAACCCTGCTGCCCCTCTAATGCTTGCCGATCACATGAATGACCTCATTGGTGTAGATATGAACGCCGCCTGTATCGGCCAAGGCAATGTTCATCATCGCCCGCGCTACCGTGGCGGCCGGTATGGCCCGGAACTTCGCAGCCTTGCCGATCATGGCGAAATCCAGCGCCTTCATCAGCACAGCCGCGGCGCGTTCCCCCAGCCTGAATTCTGCCCGGTCACCCAGCAGCAGCGAAGGCCGGAACAGATGCAGGCCGTGGAATCCGGCAGCAATCAAGCCCTCCTCCGTCCGCCCCTTGATCCGGCTATAGAAGGTGCGCGATTTGGCGCTGGCTCCCATAGAGGACACGGCCAGGAACTGCTTCACGTTATGCTCTTTGGCCAGGGCCGCAGCCGCAAGCGGATACTCCAGGTCCACCCGTTCGAACTGCTCCTGCGAGCCCGCCTGCTTAATCGTCGTTCCCAGGCAGCAGAATACTGCATATACACCGGCGAATTGCTCGCTGTATTGCTCAAGCCGGTCCCAATCCACTTGAATCTGTCTCAGCTTCGGATGCTCAAGGGCAAGAGGACGGCGGACCAGTACACGGACCTCGTCCCAATTCCCACCCAGCAGGTCCCGGGTCAGCGCACTGCCGACCAGCCCTGTAGCTCCCAGTACCAGTGCAATTCTTGTCACCGAAATAGCCTCCTTCTATTCCTCCTTATTCATCCCGCAGAATACGGCGGCCCAGCAGCAGTGCCAGCAGAATCATCAGCACGCCTACCACTAACTGCATGCCGTAGATCTGCATCCACTGGGGCCATTCCTTAATCCATTCATAGATACGGCCACCCAGCAGCGGGCCGAAGAAGGCCGCCAGACCGGTAAGCGCCGCATACATCGCCATATACATCGGCCGTTCGCGCTTAGGCGTATCGCCAATAATGAAGTTGAAGGCGAGCTGGTTGAAGCCTCCCACACCCACGCCGAACACAATATGGGCCGCAAATAATACCGGAAGCATCGGCAGCACAGACAAGAGTCCCCAGATCAGGGAAGAGACCGCGATAATCGGCAGCGTCCACAGCAGCAGCTTCTTGTTGCTGTGCCTGGCGTTCAGATTGCCCCATACATAGAAGCTGGCCATCATGAAGACCGTCTGCGCGACATTCAGCAGGGACAGCTTCTCATAATTGATATTCAACAGCTGCAGCATGACATAGGAATACAGCGGCACGGTCAGGTTCTGCAGCAGCAGCCAAGCAGACAGGAACAGTGTGGATTTCATGAACAGCTTGTCCTGAAGCGGCTTCCTGAGCATCGGCAGGAAGGCCTTCTCTTCCGATTTCTCAAACGGCACATCCGGGTAGAAGAAGAACACCACAATATTCGAGATCGAGAAAATCCACACTACAATATACAGGATAAGGAATCCGTGTCCGCCCGGATAACGGTCAAGAATAATACCGCCTCCGTACATCACCAGGCTTCCCAGCGCATTAAGGAACGTATTGCGAATACCGAAATACCGGCCCCGGACCCTTGCAGGCACCAGGTCACTGATGACCGAATTCCAGAGCACACCGCCGGCAGTGTTGGCAATAAAGGCAATGGTATATAGTACGATGAAGGCAGTAACCCAGTGTTCTTGCGGAAAAATAAACGGAACCAGGCCCGTAGATCCCCACAACAGCCGGTGTAAGCCAATAAAAGTCACGAGCGCCCACTTGCGGCTCGGCAGCTTCTGAATCAGGAAAGCCACACCGATCTGTGCGACGTTCACCAGCGTAGTAAGCGCGAGGACAAATCCGATCTGACTGGAGCTGGCACCCAGGTATAACAAAAATCCTGTAAGAAATTGGCCTTGCAGCAGCACCTGGAATATGGTGGATGGTATCCCCTCAAAGGTAGCGATCTGCAGATTCTTGCGGTGTACGGAGGCCTTGCGCAAATCCTTGGAACGGTTCCGCAGCGGCTGGCTTCTCATGATGTTCATGGGGTGTTGACTCTCCTTTGATGCGGCTTTTGCTTCATTCTACTCAGCACCAGGTTCCTGTC
This sequence comes from Paenibacillus sp. FSL R7-0333, assembly GCF_038000365.1. NCBI lineage: Bacteria > Bacillati > Bacillota > Bacilli > Caryophanales > Paenibacillaceae > Paenibacillus > Paenibacillus sp. FSL R7-0333. Next base: position 224,919 of record NZ_JBBOBZ010000001.1, on the reverse strand, counting down.
AATACACCGAAATCACAAATAAAGTTGGAGCTGCGGGGATTATACGGACGCGCCTGAATGCAGTGGTAAATATAAGGAGAATATACTGCCCTGGCCTTCGCGGCTATGCAGGGTAATGAAGCCGCCCAGGAGCCTGGCCAGATCATTGCTGATAGACAGGCCCAGCCCCGTACCGCCATACTTGCGGCTGACATTGATATCCGCCTGTTCAAAGGCCTCGAAGATCAGATCATGCTTCTCCGGGGGAATGCCGATTCCGGTATCCTGCACCTCAAAGGCAATCCACTTCTGTGCAGCAGCCCCCTCCTGACGTTCCACTACACGGATATTCATAGTGACCCCGCCAGTCATCGTGAACTTGAACGCATTCGAGAGCAGATTGCGCAGAATCTGCTGCACCCGCTGGGGGTCCGTGTAGATTACCGCAGGCACCCCTTCGTCCAGGGAGACACTGAAGGTGAGCTGCTTCTGTCTGGCTAAAACGCCGAACTGCTGGACGAGCAGATCAGGGACCTCGCTGGTATTTAAATCCTCTATAATAATATCCAGCTTCCCTGCCTCCACCTTGGACAGATCGAGAATATCATTGATGAGCGACAGGAGATCCTCCCCGGAGCGGTGAATGATCCCGCCATATTCAGCAAGCTCCTCCGCACTCAGGGACTCATCGCCTTCTTCAATCATCTGAGACAGGTTGATAATGCTGTTCAGCGGGGTTCTTAGTTCATGGGACATGTTCGCCAGGAACTCCGATTTGAACTGTGAGGCGAGCATGAGCTGTTTGGCTCTTTCCTCGAGCACAATTTTATTCTTATGCAGCTCCTCCGTCTGCTCGGACAACAGCTTATTCGCTCTAATGATCTGTCCTGTACGCATCAGGTCCAGATGGAAATCGCGGATAATCAGCGCGAACAACGCACTGAGGACAAGGCCTGCGGGAAAGGTAACCGGCAGAATCTTCGTTATGTAATCATGTGTGGGAATGACCCCAAATACGGCAATATTCAGCACATTCACTACATTGACTACCAGAATAGTAGCAATCCCCTTATACATCACCGACGAAGACGAACGCTTCATCCATACGCTTAGCGCGGCACAGACAAAGCCCAGGATAGTCAGATTCAGCACGCCTACCAGCGCTGCCTCGTTCACTCCAAAGGTCAGGCGCGTAAGCCCGGTGGCGATTCCGATGATAATCAGAACCAAGGGCTGGGGGTAAGCCAGTGTAGAGATGATCAGCGGTACATACCGCAGGTCAAAAATGACATGCTCATGCAGTCTGTAGCCGAAAAAGGTGCTGATCCACCCTGCAAAGACCGCGAGCAGCACCCAGCTTACTCTTTTTACAGGCTCGGATGCGTGGGTTACAGTGTACTTGTATATTAGATTCGCCAGATACGACAGAGTGATTAGTAAAGCTGTATTCACAAAAAAGATTTTGACATATTCCATGGCTTCACTCCTGCAGCGAAAATAAGTTCACAATAATATTTATAGTATCATACTGGAGGAATGAAAAACATGAAGCGTGAGGGCTATTGCATATGTATATGTATGAGAGTGATGGCTGCGGAATGTCCGGGAGACAGCAAAAAAGCGCAAATCAGATACGATTTGCGCTCTTTCCTTGCCCTGCTTATCGTTAACTGCTGATTAGCTGCGGTGGGAGGACTCCCATTTATGGTACTCCGCTTCGGCTTCATCCTTGGAATGGCCGTAACGCTCCTGCAGCTTGCCTACCAGCTTGTCTTTTTCACCATCGATGATATCCAGATCGTCATCTGTCAGCTTGCCCCATTGCTTCTTGGCTTCACCTTTAATCTGCAGCCATTTACCTTTGATCACATTGTTATCCACTACAAGCTCATCTCCTTAGTTGTCTATTTAATGTCTGGCGAAAGCTTATAATTGCTTGTGAACTATTACCCCCATGACTTTTGGCTGAATCTCCAGGCTGTGCAGGGGCTGCACCTGCAATTGCATGAAACCATGCAGAATAACTCAACTTTTGTCACATAAAAGTCTTTTTAAAAAGCTATTCAACTATCTTAAAATTTGATATACTTCAGAAGTAAATTTATTTATGATTTAAGTGATTATTTTCACATGATAGTTCCATAGCTTGTGCTAAAATGCCATCGAACAAGAAACGATTTGATTCAATTTTTTCTTATTGCCTGCCGATATATGTCGTATGCCTGCTACAAAAAGGGACTTAAGACCGAGATGAAAGTGACATTTATCATTTATAAAGTGATTTTTATCACTTCCACCGCTATTAAAATGTTTTACATTTTAATATATATATTTTAAACTATTTTCTTGGAGGTCATATCAAAATGAAAAAAGCTTCTGTAATCTTGTCGAGCGCTCTGGTATTGGGTACTTTACTCGCAGGTTGTGGCAACAGCAACAAAGCAGAGAACGCTGCTGCAACAACAGCACCTGTAGCAACTGCTACTGCTGCAACTGAAGCAACTACTGCACCTGCAGCCGAAACAGGCAAGTACCAGGACGGAACCTACTACGGTACAGTGGATGCCGATCCAGAGACTGGCTGGCAGACCTTTACACAACTGACTGTAGAAGGCGGCAAAATCACCAAAGCTGACTGGAATGCTTTCAATGTTAAAAAAGCGGGCGATTTAAAGAAAAAAGTATCTGAAGACGGCAACTACGGCCTGGTAAAAATCGGCGGAGCGAAGTCCGAATGGCATGAACAGGCTGCTCTTGCTGAAGCCTACCTGATTGAAAAACAAGATCCTGCTGCTCTCACTGTAAATGCTGAAGGCAAAACAGATGCAATCTCCGGTGTATCCGTACACGTTAGTGATTTCGTTGGCGCGGCTCAGGCTGCACTTGCTGCCGGCCCTGCACAAGCAGGCCCATACAAAGATGGCGGATATACTGCTGAAGGTGAAATGGATGCTAAATCCGGCTGGAAGTCCACAGTAGCTCTCTCTGTTGCTAACGGCAACGTTGTAGCTGTTAATTTCAGCGGTGTGAATGCTGCAGGCGACGATAAGAAACAATATTCTGTAGATGGCAAATACGGCATGAAAGCCGGCGGCGCTGCTGCTGAATGGCATGAAGAAATCGCCCTTGCCGAGAAATACTTCCTTGAGAACAAAGGCGTAGCTCCTACTCTGGATGCTGAAGGTAAAACAGATGCAATCTCCGGCGTATCCATCCACGTTGGTGAATATTTCACACTTGCACAAAAAGCACTCGAAGGCGCGAAATAATTATTCGCTACCCTTTTGCAGCTAATCAGATGAATGAGGTGAGTTTCTCTTGAAGAAAATAGTCATTTTGGGCGGCGGCTACGGCGGCGTACTCACGGCTAAGAAACTGGCAAAGAAATTTAAGAACGACAAAGATGTAGAAATCAAACTGATCGACCGAAATCCATACCACACTCTTTTGACTGAGCTGCATGAGGTTTCTGCGAATCGCGCACCTGAGGATTCGATCAAAATTGACTTGAAGAAAATCTTTGCCGGCCTGAAGGTAGATGTTGTTCTGGACGAAATCAGCAACATTGATTTCAAGAACAAGAAGCTGAAGTCCGACAAAGCCACTTATGCTTATGATTATCTGGTCATCGGCACAGGAAGCAAGCCAACCTTCTTCGGAATCCCCGGAGCAGAAGAGAACACCTTCTCCTTCTGGTCCTACGATGATGCAGTTGCCTTGAAGCGTCAAATCCGCGACATGTACACCAAAGCTGCGAAGGAAAAGAACCCGGCTACACGCCGCGCTATGCTGACCTTCGTAATCATCGGTGCCGGCTTTACCGGCGTTGAGCTTGTAGGTGAAATGGCCGAGCAGCGCGAGGAGCTCTGCAAGGAATTCTTCATTGATCCTTCTGAGGTTAGATTGGTTGTGGCTGATATGGCTCCGAAGATTCTGCCTATCCTGCCGGATAAGCTGATTCAGAAAGCCGAAGCCCGTCTGCGCAAGCTGAAGGTAGAAATTGTTACAGGCGCCAAAATCACCGAAGTAGGCGCAGGCTCTGTTGCCCTCGGCGAGAAGAACATCGTGGATGCACAGACAATCGTCTGGACAGCCGGTGTTGAAGGCTCCGAAATCGTCGGCAACCTTGATGTTCAGCAGCAAGGCCGTAAACGTATTGTTACCAATGAACACCTAGAAAGTGTTGACCATAAGAATGTGTATGTTGTAGGGGATAACATCTTCTTCATCCCTGAAGGCGAAGAACGTCCAGTTCCGCAAATGGTTGAGAATGCTGAACAAGCGGCTCCGGTTATCGCAGGCAATATCACTGCCGATATCAAGGGTACGCCTAAAAAAGCATACAAACCAGGCTTCCACGGCACCATGGTTTCGATCGGCAGCCGCTACGGTGTAGCGAACGTCGGTCTTCCAGGCAAGTTCTTCATGCTGACCGGCTTCATGGCTATGTTGTCCAAACATTTCATCAATATGTTCTATCTGTCACAGGTTGTAGGCTTCAACAAGGTCTGGACCTACATGATGCACGAGTTCTTCCATGTTGAGAACCGCAAGAGCTTCGTCGGCGGTTACTTCTCCAAGCGCTCGCCGAACTTCTGGCTCGTTCCACTCCGTATGCTCCTTGGGGGAATGTGGTTATATGAAGGTATAGAGAAGATCCGCAAAATCTGGGTTGATCCGAATAAGATTTTCCTGATTCCTGCGGCTCCTTATGCAGACGCCACATCGGCAGCAAGTCAGGCTGTGGATGCAGTCAAAACTACCGTAGATGCCCAATCTGCCGCTTCCGCAGTATCCACTGCCAAAGAAGCTGTATCGGCTCTTCCGGTTCCAGGCTTCATTTATGATATCTCTAACTGGTTCATGGATCTCATGTTCTATAACCCGGATGGTTCTTACACCTTCCTCGCCAAATGGTTCCAAATCGGTATGGTATGTGCCGAGATCGTCTTCGGTGTAATGCTGATCGTCGGTCTGTTCACAGCTATCTCTGCTATAGCCACGATAGGTATGGCGGTTATGATCTGGACCACCAAGATGGCAGCAACAGAAATGCTCTGGTATGTTGGGGCAGCGATTGCCTGCATCGGCGGTTCCGGCACCGTGTTCAGCCTGGATTACTATGTTCTTCCTTGGCTCAAAAAGCAGTGGAAGAGAATACCTCTCGTCCGGCGCTGGTATCTGTATACCGACTGATGAACCAGGTAACCGGTGGTTAAGAACTACATTCATTTATAACAGCAGCGTATGCACAAGCTGCGCTGCTGCAAGCTGAATAGGATATTCTTAAGAGTAATGTGTCCCTAGGACACATTACTCTCCTTGTTTAACGAGGTGAAAGTACATTTATATGTTTGTTTTCAACAAAATGGTTTTGTAGGGATAATCAGGATTCGGTTCCATCCAGCAAAACCGACATGAAGGAGAGAAGCTTGTGAACCAAAAAATCGCCCAAGATACATTCCGGTTGCTTCAGGCTGAGATGTCTAAGATCGCCGGAATTCAGTTGTCTCTCTCTCCGGCAGAATGTGAGCAAATGCTCTCGGTACTGGAACGCCATGATCTGGAATATGACCGCAAAACCCATTTGCTAGGCATTTATACCATTCTTACCGTGGCAGCACAGCGCCATATGGAATGTGTCCCACATCATCCTGACCTGACCCGTAACATTTTGGATGGAGATTATCTGTACAGCTTCTATCTGCAGTTTGCAGTGAAATGCCGAGAGCTGGATCTGGTGGCCTACATGGCCCCTTCCATCAAAAAAATGCAGATCGAACGTTCAAATGGAGAGTTCACCGAACACAATCCGGCCCGGGAGTTGGATGAATTCCTCATTCAGGAGCGCAGACAACGAAGCCGTACCAGTAAAGCCATTTGACAGGTGGGAACATGAACGATGAAGCTGCATGAAGCCTTGAATATTGATCTGAATGAAATTAACCGTGAAATTAAGAATCTGGTCACCCATGATAAGGATGTTCCCAAAAAGTCGCAGCTGGCGCAGAGCATTCTCGAATTAACTGGCTCCGGCGGTAAACGCCTCCGCCCGCTGATGGTTATTGTCGGCAGCCGGTTTGGCCTGAGACCTGCCGGACGCCGAACTCTGCAATTATCCGCTGCGTCTGAATTTATCCATGTGGCCTCACTGATTCATGACGATATTATTGATAACGCCGAGCTGCGGCGGGGCGAGCCTGCGCTGCATATCAAGACCGGTATTCTATCCGCTGTTCATATCGGTAATTATATGTCAGCCCGTATCATTGAACTGCTCAGCAAGTACACAGGGGATAAGGATCGTTATGTTCACGATCTGTCCTCTGTCGCCACAGCCCAGTTATGTCTTGGTGAATATCAGCAATTGGAGCATGCCTTCGATTATGATCTTACGCTGGAGCAATATCTGGAGAAATCCCGTAACAAAACCGCGCTGCTAATGGCCACCTGCCTGCGGGTAGGCGCACTGTCGGCGGAGAGCAGCGCAGAGACAGCCCAGCTCCTCTATGATTTCGGCGAAGCGCTGGGGATGTCGTTCCAGATCCAGGATGATATCCTGGACTTCACACAATCGGCGGATGTACTCGGCAAGCCGGCCGGCAGCGATCTCCGCCACGGCCAGGTTACCCTTCCGGTGCTCTTCGCCTTAGAGGATGCCGAGCTTGCCCCTGTCATCCGCAGAATAGGCCCTGGCTCTTCTCCTGCGGACATCGAGCAAGTCCTGGAGCTGGTAAGGGGCAGTGATGCCCTAACCCGCTCAGAGGCCGTCAGCCAGGACTATCTGGCCCAGGCTGCTGCGATTGTGGAGCAGCTCTCCAGCTTCCCGGCCCATGCCGACCTGAGGACCCTGCTGCAATACTTCGCCGGGCGTGACCGCTGAGCTCCGGACTGAATGGGTTATAGCCAGCGATGCTCTAACGCATTGTGGCCGTCAGCAGGGAATACCTGGCCAAGGCTGTTGCAATCGGTTAGCATCTGTAAGCTTTCGTACAATGCTTACGTAGCTCAGCTGTATTATGATGCTGCAAGCTCCACGCTGCTTTATTAGTTCATACTGTACGCTCTACCCTTCACACTATATGTATTAACACATATTAAGTAAACGAGCCTGAGTAAGGCTCGTTTTTTTGTTTTTTATCACACTTCGCCGCGCTAATTGTATTTTGTACAACTAAAATCCCCTCTAATGAGCTGGCAGGTGCTTTAATTGCACTCTGTACACCTATTTAGGCTGGAATGCCCTCAAAAGCTACTTTTCATTATTTTTAGTTGTACAGAATACATGTATCATACGAAATTAGCTTTTTGGATGTCTTTTAGTTGTACGAAATACACTTAACCGCCCACATCTCACCTATCCGCTAAATAGCGAACGCAGCGGAGCGTACGTGAGTGAGTTTAGCAGGGAGCTTTGGCTATTGGGGGTTGGGGGTTGGAATGCCCCAAAAAATGAAGAAAAGCGCGAAGCTCTAAGCTTATTCGCGCTTTTTCTGCCTCCCCCCTCTGGGTAGGCCTGTTGTCTTTTTGTAGTTAATCCTGCCTGGGGGAGGTTAGGACGGAACGGAGAGGGATTTTGGAACTGGAGGAGCGGTAGCGTCCGCCTTTATATTTGGATTTCTACCTCGGCCAGCGGTTCTAATCAGGAAATCCAAATATAACAGCGACCGGAAGTCCAAATATTCCGCGCAGTGCAGCTCCCCAACCTCCAGCACGCGCCCCACTCCGACGCGCCGCCCCACCCTAATTAACGTAAAAATAATCAATCAGCGTACACAGCAATATCACCATACTGATCACCTGATTCAAATTATAAGAAGCCACCTTCATCAGCTTACGGTTAGCAGGCTTGATAATCTTGTGCTCTGTCATAAGCAGTACCGTAGCGATGCCGATGCCCACCAGATACATCCAGCCGAGATCACGCCAGACGTACAGGAACAGCAGCAGCATAACCATAATGAAATGCAGCCCTTTGGAGATCCGCAGCGCGTTCTCCAGGCCGAAGAAGCTCGGTATGGACCATAAGCCGTTCTTCCGGTCGAACTCAATGTCCTGAGTCCCGTAGATGATATCAAACCCGGCAATCCAGAGCATCACCACGGTTCCGATCACGAATGGCGTGAACGCGATATTCCCGGTAACCGCAAACCAGGCGCCAATCGGCGCCGAAGCAATCACGAAGCCCAGATACAGATGGCTCAGGAAGGTGAACCGCTTCGTATAAGAGTAGGATGAGATCAGTACAATGGCTACCGGGGACAGCACCAGACAGAGCAGGTTCAGCATCCCGGAGGCCACAATGAACAGGGCATAATTGATGATAATGAACAGAATGACTTCCTTCTCTGCGAGCAGACGCTGCGGCAGATGCCGGTGGGCGGTTCGCGGATTGTTGCCGTCGAAGGTGCGGTCTACCAGGCGATTGAACGCATTCGCCCCGTTGCGTGCCCCGATCAGCGCGATCAGTCCCCATAACATCATATGGCCGGAAGGCCAGCCTCCCGCCGCCCATACCATCGAGATGATGGCAAAAGGCAGTGAGAACAGCGTATGCGAGAACATCACCAGTTCGCTGAACATTTTCATTTTAAGCGCCGTATGTTTAAAAGCATTAATGATAACCATATTGTTAGGCCTCTTTCTCAGTGGATCGCTTGCAGCACTTCATGGAGTGCATCCAGCAGGGCATCGATATTACCGGAAGTGACCACAAGCGGCGGCTGGAAGGCGAGGACGTTGCGGCCTATACCGTTTTTGCCGATCAGGTATCCGCGGTCCTTCAGCTCTTCCAGCACATAGTCTGTCACCGCAGCGGCATCCTCAGTCTCCGAACCGGCCAGCTCGGCCCCCAGCATAAGTCCGCTGCCCCGTACGTCGGTAATCAACGCAGGGTAACGCTCCTGGAGAGCAAGCAAGCCTTGCTTCAGCTGCCCGCCCAGCTCAGCCGCACGTTCTGCCAGCCGCTCATCACGGATGTAGTCCAGCACCGCCAGCGCCGTAGCCGCTGAGACCGGATTCCCTCCGAACGTCGAGGCGGAAGGCTTGTTCAGCGATGCCGCAATCTCATCCGTTGTGGAAAAGGCAGCGATGGGCACTCCGTTCCCCAGCGCCTTGGCCATGCTGATAATGTCCGGCACGACGCCGAAATGCTCCATCGCAAACATAGCTCCGCTCCGGCCGTAGCCGGTCTGGATTTCGTCGTCAATCAGCAGTACACCGTACTGCTCAAGCAGCGCCTTCACCTCACGGAAATAGGACAGCGCAGGCATGACGATCCCGCCGTTCCCTTGAATCGGCTCCACGATCATGGCGGCAATGGTGTCTCCTTGGGCAGCGAGTACCTCCTTCAGATTCTGGATCGACTGCGCCGCCGCTTCCTCCAGCGTCAATTCCGGATGATACGGGCGTTTAATGAACGTTACATCCTCATCCAGGTAAGCATCGGTTCTCCACATTTGCAGCCCGGTCACACTCATGGTGAGATTGGTCCGGCCATGCAGGCCAGCTTCCAGGGCGATGAAGCCTTTGCGGCCGGTATGCATCCGCGCCAGCAGCAGCGCCCCTTCATTCGCCTCCGAGCCACTGTTGACGAAGAATGTCCGGCGCAGCGCGCCCGGCAGCACTTCTTCCAGGCGTTCCGCCAAATCTACATTCGGCTGGGTCAGGTAGATCGGCGAAGTGTGCTGCAATTGCTGAAGCTGTGCTATCGTACGGGAAGTAATAGCCGGATTACAGTGGCCGCAGGCAACCACGGAGACTCCCGCGAAAAAGTCGGTGTATTCCTTGCCGTTCTCATCGTAGACGTACTGCATGCTTCCGCGTACCAATTGCGGGGCATCCCGGTAAAAATGTGCGGTGCACGGGTAGAAATACTGCTTTCTTTTGGCAGCTACCGCTTCTCTTCCAATGATGACGCTCTGTTCCATGTAAATCCCTCACTTTCAACTGCTGATAATTCAAGATGATTAGTTTGTGAAAAAAAGTACTTATAATTGCGCCATATGCCCTTATTATACTCTCCTCGGCGTTATTTTAAAATTGAATTATTAGCATTAGTTGAATTGCAGTGAACCGAGGGTGTATCCCGCATAGACCGGCTTCAGCCCGCCCAGCAGTTCCTCCTCCGGCTTCGCCCCATCCATTGCAGCCTGATAAGCAGCAATAATGGTACGCAGCTCCTCTATGCTGTATGTCGCACCTTCAATCCGGAAGCTTGTAATTCCCAGGCCGTTCATTTCACCCAGCATCGGGAGATAACATAGCTCCTTGGCGAACAGCAGATGGCAGCGGCCATATTGGTCACGGTAGACCGGGTTCTCGCCCTTGTCGGTCTTGAGCACCAGCACTTCATTACGGACATACTGGTTGTCTTCCTCCCCAATCGGCTCCATCACCTCTGTATTCTCGAACAGATCATGCTCCATATACATCAATGCAGGCGTTCCGTGAACCACAACCTCCAGCGGCAAGTCACTGTGCGAGGTGAAGGAGGCGAAATGCTCCAGCGTCATCTCCGGCGAAACGGTCAGCTTCGTCAGGCCCAGTCCGGCATACAGTCCGGCTGACAGATGGTTATATACATTCAGATTGGCATCGCCCATCATCGGGTAACCGGTGCCACGGTAACGGCGGATCGCCCCCAGGTTCGTAATGATCAGGCCGTCAATCGGCAGCCGTTCCCCGTTCAGCAGATGATCATATTGGTCGAAATGCAGCTCGTTCATCATCCGCGGCAGACCCAGATATAGCTTGGTATGGCCTTTTACCGCTCCAAGATCCTTAATATCCTGCTTCGTAAAAGGACGGTCCGGCTCAAACACATCGCCCGGCAGATACAAGCTGTCTACTCCCATCTCCAGTACGAGACGAGCCTGCTCCATATTATTCACACGCACTGCCAGCTCAGGCTTGATAAGGGTACTGCGTCTGTCTTCAGCCATTCGTGCCCGCAGTTCCGTCACCCGCTCCACAGATAGCTCACGCTCGGCAGTCGGCGTACTGAACACTTTGCCGGTACTGTAGAACTTGCCTGTTCCCTCATAACGGCGGTTGATATTCGACAGTCCCGGTCTGCCAAAAGCATACGCCGTGGAGAAATCACGCTTACGGTTGTTATACAGCTCTTTGGAATCCTGGGTCCGGTCGAAGCCCAGCGGATCATCGATATAACGGTCAATCGCATCGCCGTAGCTGTTGGACAGCATCACCATGAAGTCTTTATCGCGCATACGGCCTTCGATTTTGAAGGAAGTAATGCCCGATTCAATCAGCTCCGGAAGATGCTCATACATGAACATATCCTTCACCGCCAGCGGATATTCCGCAGGGAAGACATAGCCGTCACGCTTGATCCGGTAATCCCAGCGGCAAGGCTTCATGCATTTGCCCCGGTTGCTGCTCATCCCGAACACCTGAGAGCTGAAATAACAGTTCGCCCCGTGGACAGAGCACATATCGCCATGGATGAAATACTCCAGCTCCATACCGCTCTGGCGTCCCAGCAGCTTCGCAGTCTGCAGATCCATCTCCCGCGAGGTAACGACCCGGCTGACGCCCAGCTCCTTCAGCGCGTGGATCATCTCCAGATTATGCACATTCATCATGACGGATGCGTGAACCGGCAGATTCAGCCCCATCTCGCGGATCAATTCCAGCACCGCCATATCCTGCACGATCAGCGCGTCCGGGCGGACCGTGTCCAGGAAGCTAAGGTACGCTCTGGCCTCTTCCACATCCTCTTCGCTGAACAGATTGTTGACCGTGATATATACTTTTTTGTCCATACTATGAGCGATATTCAGGGCTTCGATAATCTCTTCATGACTCAAGTTGTAGCCCTTGCGCATCATTCTCATGTTCAGCACCGGACCGCCGAAATACACCGCATCACACTTCGATTCAATAACAGCCTTGAAGATCTCGAAGGTTCCCGCTGGTGCCAATAACTCTACTTCTTTACCATTAAAATAACGTGCCATTCCCGTATCCCCCTAAATGTCTTACAATAATACAACTGCAACTCCCAGTACAACAAACATAGCAACAAAAAGCGTATCCGCCGCGCCCCACCTGAGCCGGTGATACCGGCTGCGCGGCGCATCCATGCGGAAGCCCCGGGCTTCCATGGAATAGATCAGGTCCTGGGCGCGCCGGAACGCACTGGCGATAACCGGGACCAGCAGCGAGACAAGCATCCGCGCCTTCTCCTTCAGCGGCAGCTCCTTCAGATCCGCTCCGCGCGAGGCTTGCGCCTTCAGGATAATCTGCGCCTCATCCAGAATCGTCGGGATGAAGCGGAGCGCGATGCTGATCATCAGCGTAATCCGGTCGGGTGACAGCCTGAGCTTCTTAAGCGGGGCCAGTACTCCCTCAAGTCCCTGATTCAGCTTGGCGGGTGTCGTCGTGAAGGTCAGTAGGGCTGTGAAGGTCAGCAGGAATAACATGCGTATCACAGAAAATGCCCCCATCCGCAGGCCGCCCGCATGCAGCGAGAACGAGCCAAGCGACCACAGCACCTCCCCTTCCTTCACGGACAGCGCTTGTACGATGAAGATGAACAACATCAGATAACGCAGAGGCTTCGCAGCCTTGATGAAATATTTCAGTGGAATGCGGGTCGTCGCCATCACCACGATGGAGAAGACCGCAACCAGCCCGATTGATATCCACGAAGTAGACAGCAGGATGATGGCTACATAGAGCAGCATCCCGGTGATTTTGGACCGGGCATCCAGCTTATGGACCCAGGAGCCCGTATCAATGCTGCGTCCCAGCAGCAGACGCTCATTCATGGCCATTCCCCATTTCTTCCGTTCCGGCTGTGTGCCGGCGCTCTTCGAGCAAGGCCGCAAGCCGCCCCGCGAGGCCCTCTGCTGTTAGGAGCGGCTTCTCACCGCTAAGGCCAAAGCGCTCGGCGGCAGCCTGCCAGTAACGCAGAGACTGCGGAACCCGCAGTCCGCAGCGCTCCAGAATCGCCGGATCAGCGGCCAGTTCGCCGCCACTGCCCTGGAAGGCGAGCTCCCCATCCTTAAGCAGCACCCAGTTGTCGGCATACGGCAACAGTTCATCCATCCGGTGCGTCACGATGATGATCGTCCGGCCCTGCTCGCGGCACAGCCGCTCCAAGAGCGCGATCAGCTCCGCGCGGCTTACCGGGTCCAGGGTGGCTGTCGGCTCATCCAGCACCACAATGTCCGGGTCCATTGCCAGCACGGAAGCGATAGCCGCCTTGCGCATCTGTCCTCCGCTGAGCCGGAAGGGATTGCGCTCCAGCAGCGCCAGATCCAGCCCCATGTCCGTCATCGACTTGCGGGCCCGTGCCTTGGCCTCCTCCAGACTGACTCCGAAGTTCAGCGGCCCGAAGCAGAGATCCTTCTCCACCGTATCTTCGAACATCTGCTGCTCCGGGAATTGAAAGACGAGGCCTACCCTCCGCCGCAGCGGAAGCAGCCTCGGTGATTTCTCCCCAGCAGTTATCGTTACATCCAGCACCTGCACCGTGCCTTCCGTCGGCTTAAGAATGCCATTGAACAGCTGGAGCAGTGTAGATTTGCCGGAGCCGGTGGCTCCGGCAATGCCGGTCAGCGAACCCTCGGCAATCTCCAGATTAATCCCGTGCAGCGCCGTCTGCTTCCACATGCTGCGGTCAGCATACGTGTAGCTTACTTGCTGTAGTTGTATTGCCATAGTGTGTCTATAAGCTCCTTTTCGCTGGCGGGTACATCCACCGTAATTCCCCGGCTCTCCAGTTCACGGGCTAGCTGCCAAGTATAAGGCTCCCGCAAATGACACTTCTCCAGCAGCTCCGCATCACGGAACAGCTCCGCAGGTGATACATCTGCTGCAATGCTTCCCCCGTGCAGCGCAAGCACCCGGTCCGAAGCCAGAATCTCATCGGCATCATGGGTAATCAGCAGAATCGTGTAGCTGCCCGCGGCCTGCATGTCCCGCAGAATCCCCATCAGCTCATCGCGGCTGCCTTCGTCCAACATAGAAGAGGCCTCGTCGAAGATGACGATGCCTGGCTTCATGGCGAGAATCGAGGCGATGGCCACTCGCTGCTTCTGCCCGCCCGACAGCTCTCCGGGATGCTTCGACAGCAGATGGCCAATCCCGAGCTTACCGGTATAGAATTCAAGCCGCTCCTTCATCTCTTCGTAGGACAGGCACTGGCCCTCCAGGCCGAAGAGAATATCTTCTTCCACCGTCTGCCCGATGAACTGGTTATCGGGGTTCTGGAAGACCATTCCGATGCATTGCCGGATGGACTGGACCGTCTCTTCCTGCAGCGTATGCCCGCAGACAGAGATCTGGCCGGCGCTCTTCGGGAGCAGCGCATTCAACAGCTTGACCAGGGTCGATTTGCCGCAGCCGTTAGGCCCCACAATGCTCACCCATTGGCCCTGCGGGATCGACACATTGATATCATGAAGAATCGGATGCTCCGGGTCATAGCCGAAGGATACTCCCTCAAGGGCAATCACTGCCGGCTTCTCACCGGCTTTTGTATCGTTGTACGCTTGGTTCATGTTACTCATCCTTCCGCAGCTAGTGACCCGGTCCGTTCAGGAACTCTTCAAACAAGGATATTTTGGATAGCGAGTCAACCACATACCGGACGGCGAAGCCGACAGCAATGCCCGTAATAATACCGGTAATCAGCAGAACCGGCAGGTAATAGAAAATACTGGTTGAATTGAATACGAACGAGGCTGCGAGCAGTTGTCCCGTATTATGAGCCAATCCGCCCGCAATGCTGATGCCGATGACACTGAACTTTCTGCGGCCAAGCTTCACCAGCGCGAACATCACGATGAAGCTGAACAGGGAACCGAACAGGCTGAACAGCAGGCTGGACAGCGTGCCGAGCAGGAAGGCGGTCAGCAGTGTCTTCAGGATCACCAGAACCAATACATCCCGTCCGCGCAAAAAGTAAATACAGGTCAAAATCATAATATTGGCGAAGCCCAGCTTCGCTCCGGGCATTAGCCCCACTCCAGCCAGCGGGATCTGTGCCTCCACAATACTCAACACGACAGCAACGGCAGCGAATATAGCAATAATTACGGTCCGCTTCAGCGCTGTAGCCGATTCACTACTGGACATAGCCATCTACTTCATCCTCCCCGGCCGCACTTGCAATCTCAACCAATACCCGGTGTGGAAGGCATACGATGGTCTGCTTGGGCAGCGTGATGAATCCGAAGCCAAGACATACCTTATCGGGACAATCGGCATCGAACATCTCGACCCCGTAATCATGCACCTTCAGAATGTTATAGCCCCGTTCGGTGCGGACCTCAATAGTCTGCTCTTCTTTGGTCAGGGTTATCGTTTTGAATAACTTACCATCTACCGTTATATTGGCCTTGAGTTCTTTGCCCGGCCCACCTTTATCAGCATCGTTAGACAACCACCTTGGCACGAGAAAAGCGAGCGCAGCAATCAGAACGATAGAAATCAGCAGCACATCTGCGCGTTTCATAGAAATCTCCCTTATTTTTTAATTAAAATCCAGACTTAATAATTATAACGGTCTGCCCTCAATCCTTCAATGAATGTAGTCGTTAATTGTCGCAATTCCATGTCAGTTCACAAAATAGGCACGCAAAGCTGAAGCGGATCCTCCATAAACTGGATAGTATCCGCTTCGGCAAGGAATATAAGGATAATGCAATCATTTATAGAATTACCCGGCTTGGACGGGCTGAGCACCCTTACGGGCTTCCGGATTCCGGCCGAAGTACCCCAGGAACAGTCCGGCGAATTCAGGGTCCCACTGACTCCCCCTGCCCTGCTCCAGAATATTCAGCGCCCGCTCATGGTCCATCCCTTTACGGTAAGGCCGGTCCGACGTCATCGCATCATAAGCATCCGCCACAGCGATAATCCGGCCGTGCAACGGAATATTCATACCTGCAAGACCATCCGGGTAGCCCCGGCCGTCATAACGCTCATGATGCGAGCGGACGCCGCCCAGATAGGGTGCCATTTTGTCCGCCGGTTCAATCTGCCGCAGAATATTCTCTCCCAGCACAGTATGACTCTGAATCTGGAGGAATTCCTCATCCGTTAAGGCTTCTTCCTTGAACAGGATGCTGTCTCTCACCCCGATCTTGCCAATATCATGCAGCAGGGCCGACTTGCGCAGATCATCCAGCTCCTGCCCCCTCAGTCCGGCCAGCTGCCCGATAATCACCGAATACTCCGCTACACGGAGCGAGTGTCCTGCCGTATAGGAATCGCGGGCGTCGAGCGCCACAGCCAGGGTGGAGAAGTAGCTGTCCAGCAGTTGGCGGCTCTGCTGCTCCCTGGCCTGGAGCCCGCGGACCATCATGTTAAAGCCCGCAACCAGCTTCGAGAACTCATCGGAATACTCATCCTGCACCTGGACCAGACTGCCGTCCTTCACCTGGTTCATCGCCTGATACAGCTCATGGATCGGATGCTGTACGCTGTTCGTCAGCAGCCAGGCCGCAATGGAGGAGAACAGCGTGCCGATCAGCAGCACCATCCCCGCCCAGGCCCAATAGCTCTGAAGTCCGACGACGACTATCGAATCCCCCTCACCGTTCATACGGATATGTGTCGCCATAATAAAAAGGAACAGCGGGAACGTGCCGATCAGCATACAGCTCACCAGGAATTTGGGGCGGATAGGCACGAACACATGACCCTCCAGGGAAAAATCCACGCCATACCGCTCCAGCGCACGGTTCCTGAATTCCTTGATCAGCGGAATAATGGAGGTGCAGGTCAGGAAGAATTCAATGAGGGAATGCATACAAGCCACAAGCACTGCGCAGCACATCGCCAGAATCAGATAGATATAAGGGAACGTAACCAAGCCCGTATGAATCATCCAGAACGTTAACAGCAGGGCCGGAACGGATAAGCCGAGCAGATGCGGCCCCATAATCCGCTGTATGGCCCGTTTGGGCAGCTGGTGCGTGTGCAGATATGCTTCTTCCAGCATCGTTAGCACAGCATTCTCCTGAACGAGCGCAGCCCGTATGGGCCTGATCTGTCTGAGAAAGACAGTAATCTCTATCGTCGCCATTATTACAAAAGAACAAGCAAGCACCAGCAAGAGGCGGTAATATTCAACCCGGCTGATCTCCAGGGAAGATAGCATAAGCAGACTCCCGACCGCGAGTACCGCTACAGCTGAGCCGAAGATATAGTTCCGGATCTGATTTCTCAAAAAGCTTCTGTATAGTCTCATCTGTCCCCTCATCCCCGTCCGGCCTCAGCCCAATATACAGTTGCATTTATGTAAAGACCATGCTATAATAAAATAATATTTGTTTTCGAGTATGTTTATCCCCATCAAGAAGATGTCAGGCCGATGAATCACTTCTCTATATTATCGGCGGTTTGGACACAATATCTTACGTTTTCTTGCAGTACTTATCCCTTTTATGAGACTAAATTCGAACATAGCATTCCGATTCACACTGGCGCGGCCACGGAGCCGCAAGGACAAAAGAGAGGTAGGGCTTTTGTCGTATTGGAAGGATTATTCTCGCCACACGGCTGCTGGAAATAACAAGGAATAACGACACCCGTCTTGCTCACAGACGGCGGGGGATTAATATACCGATAAGACATGGATGGCTGCTTCTCTGTTCTTCAGGGAAAGGCCCCGTGTGTGGAACATAATTAGCGCCCGATACCCGCTGTTTGCGGATATCGGGCGCGTCTACGTTCTGGGGACTTTTTTACCGGACGAATTCAGCCTTAGCCGGGCTGTGTACATAGCGTTCCACGAATTCGCCTACTGTGCGGATGTATGTGTTTTTATCCGTATCATAGGCAAGACCATGCCCCGCTCCATGCACCACCAGCTTCTCCTTCGGACTCTTACAGGCCTCATACAGCTCATTCATCATCGCATAAGGCACGAACTTATCCGCATCCCCGTGGATGAACAGAATTGGCACCTTGGCCTTGCGTACTTGCTTCAGCGCAGACGCCTCCCCGAAGGAATAACCGGCCTTCATCCGGGTCACCAGACTGGCACTCGGCACAAACGGGAAGCTTGGCAGACGATACATCCGCCGCAGCTGGTAGGCCAGCTGTGCCTGAACCGAGGTATAGCCACAATCGGCGACAACGGCCTTGACCTGCGGAGGAAGCTCCTCGCCGGACGTCATCAGCACCGTGGCTCCGCCCATAGATACACCATGCAGCACGATCTGCGCGTCCGGGCCGTTCTCCTGCAGGACGAATCCGATCCATTTCAGATAATCCCGGCGCTCCGGCCAGCCAAAGCCGATATAATCCCCTTCACTTTTCCCGTGTCCCCTGGCATCAGGCAACAGCACATTATACCCCAGGTTCTCATAATAGTTCTTGGCGGTCGCTCCCATATCCTTAGCCTTCCCGGAATACCCGTGGGCAACAATGACCGTCCGTCCCGCAGCACGCTCTGACGCCAGATAATAACCTTGCAGCTTGAGCCCGTCCTCAGACACCAGTTCTACCTCACGGAAGGTCTGCCGGGACACCCACTCCGCTCCTTCTCCCCACGAGGCTCCGGCCACCGGCGGCGGATCGATCTTAAGGTCTGGGGTCTTGGCCAGGAATTCCTTAGGGGCCCGCTTAATGGCTACTCCATAAAAATAGAATCCGGCATACCCCACCCCTCCGGCCACCACGATCAGCACCACAAGCAGGTATATCATCCACATCAACGTTCCTCCTTCAGTAAGCAACCATTCCAGCCAGGGAATAGGATCTCTTGCTTAATTAATTTGAGCCTAGTATAGCACGGGAGTAAGGCCAACTAAAAATACACAAACTTCAACCCCCTTCTACTCTGCAAGACTCTTGAAAGAAGCAGCTGGACTCCAATGGGTACACTCGTCTTCCTGCAGCAGATTGTATGCTGTTTTCCACATACATTTGATCCGCTGAGGTAGCGTCAAGAAGTTTGTGTAAAAGAGTAGAAGTGCCTCCCCCGGGTTACGGGTTGGGATGTAGTGTTTCTGGGGGAAGGGGGAACCCCGACCCCCAGAAACTGGATTTCTCTGTTACGCCTCTTCCGGTGTGGGCAAAGAGGGGTAGCGTGTTTCGAATAGCTCTTTTAGCTTCTTTTTAACGGCATCCATGCCAAAGCCTTGGGCGACCCGCCCTGCATGACGTTCATTGTATTCCAGCATCTCCAGGTACACGATTTTCTCTGCCGCATCCATGTTCGTCAGACTGTTCATCGGTTTCAGACGCTTGCGGATTTCCTTGTTCATCCGTTCGATGGGGTTCGACGTGTAGATCGCTTTACGGATCGACTGCGGATACTTGTAGAACGTCAGGAGTGTGGATAACTGTTCCTCCCAGGACCTCATTTCCTTCGGATACAGCTTGTCCCACTTCGCTTTGACCGTATCAAAGTTAGCCCGGGCTACCACTTCATCCGGTGCGGTATATACGGTTTTCAACGCCTCCATGACATCGGTTTTGTGCTCCACCCGAATTTTATGAAACGTGGCCCGCACTTTGTGCACTACGCAATGCTGTACATCCGCCTGAGGATAGGTCTCTTTAAACGCCGCATCCAGTCCCGGTAGCCCGTCAAACACACCCAGCAGGACTTCCTGCGCTCCGCGGTCGTACAGGTCTTTGAGTACCTCCCGCCAGCCATTCGAACTCTCTTGGCCACCCACGTAGAACCCGAGAATTTGACGCTGTCCCTCCTCGTCAATTCCCATCGCAAAGTAGACCACTTCACCACGAACCGTGCCCCGTTTCAGCTTCACGTACAGCCCATCTAAATAGATCACAGAGTACCGTTTGCTCAGTGGCCGCTTTTGCCACTGGTGGATATCGTCCAGCACTGTAGCCGTAATATTGCTGACCGTGGTGGGGGAGTAGTGGCTGCCAAACATACTTTCAATGAACCGGCCCACATCCCGCGTACCCATGCCCGATTTATACATTTGGATGACGGCCTCTTCTAACCATCCGTCCCGCCGCTGGTACGGCTCAAACAACTGCGTCTGGAAAAGGCTTTGGCGGTCCCGGGGCACCTGAAGCTCCTCGATATGGCCGTATTTCGTGTGTAAATCTCGCGTATAGTAGCCGTTGCGACTATTGCTGGCACCGGCTTCTTCACTGTCCATAAACCCCTGGATTTCGGCCCGCAACAGGCGTTCCATGTTGTCTTTCACAAAATCTTTAACAAGTTTTTCAAATAGATTATTCAGAGAACTTTCGGGTAAAATATTCATTGGTAGGGTTCCTCCTTGGTGGTTTCGCAATCCCGAGGATACCCTACTTTTTTGGTGCCTGACTAGGCTCCAAATCTTGGTACACAACTTACTTTACGCCATCTCCGCTGACTCTCTCATCGGCACATTGTATATTGTTTTTCGCATACATTTGGTCCGCTGACTCTCTCACCGGCACATTGTATGCTGTTTTCCACATACATTTGGTCCGCTGACTCTCTCACCGGCACATTGTATGTTGTTTTTCGCATACATTCTGTATCCGGGCACTTACTTCCAACGAAAAAAAGAGCTACTTCCAGGAGAACATCTTCTCCGAAAGCAGCCCTTGTCAAATTACAGGATCATCGTTTGTTTGTATAAATCTCAGTTCGGGTCACTCACTTACGTTTGCTGTTTCTGGTGGTTCTTCTAAGAATCAAGCCCAGACCAGCGAGTGCCAAACCGGCAAAATAATAAGGCGCAGGACTGGATTCGCCCGTCTTCGGCAAGGTTCCATCCACAGGCACACCGCCTAGAGGAACCTCATCATCAATAAGGACTACATCGGGTGCCGGTTCTGCTGAAGGCGTTGGCTCCGGTGTTGCTGCTATTTGCGCAACCGCAACAGCTGGTGTTGGCGTAGGCACTGTTGTAGCTATTGGAGTTGCTACAGGTCCAAGCGGCAGCGGATCATCATTCACAACCACATCATTGCTCACGATAAATCCGATAATCGGAGTCGGCGTAGGCACTGGAGGGAAACTGAACGGCGGCGATGTTGGCGCTGGCGTTGTTACTGGTGTTGGATCTGGTGTCGGCGTCGGAATTGGCGTTGGTGTTGGTGTCGGCTCTACCGTCGGCGTTGGTGTTGGCTCTGCCGTTGGCGTTGGTGTCGGTTCTACCGTCGGCGTTGGTGTCGGCTCTACCGTCGGTGTTGGTGTCGGTGTTGGTGTTGGTTCTACCGTCGGCGTTGCTGTCGGTTCTACCGTCGGCGTTGGTGTCGGTTCTACCGTCGGTGTCGGTGTTGGTTCTACCGTCGGCGTTGGTGTCGGCTCTACCGTCGGTGTTGGTGTTGGTGTTGGCTCTACCGTCGGTGTTGGTGTTGGCTCTGCCGTTGGCGTTGGTGTCGGCTCCACCGTCGGCGTTGGTGTCGGTTCTACCGTCGGTGTTGGTGTCGGTACCGCCGTTGGCGTTGGTGTCGGTTCTACCGTCGGTGTTGGTGTTGGCTCTGCCGTTGGTGTTGGTGTCGGCTCTGCTGTTGGCGTTGGTGTCGGTTCTACCGTCGGTGTTGGTGTCGGCTCTACCGTCGGTGTTGGTGTCGGCTCTACCGTCGGTGTTGGTGTGGCCGTTGGCGTTGGTGTCGGTTCTACCGTCGGTGTTGGTGTCGGCTTCTTGGTGTCGGTACCGCCGTTGGCGTTGGTGTCGGTCGGCGTTGGTGTCGGCTCTGCCGTTGGTGCCGTTGGTGTTGGTGTCGGTACCGCCGTTGGCGTTGGTGTCGGTTCTGCTGTCGGCGTTGGTGTCGGTTCTGCCGTTGGTGTTGGTGTCGGTCTGCCTACCGCTGTTGGCGTTGGTGTCGGTACTGCCGTTGGCGTTGGTGTCGGTTCTGTTGTCGGCGTTGGTGTCGGTTCGGTGGCGTTGGTGTTGGTGTCGGCGTTGGTGTCTTCACGGTCCGTTGGTGTTGGTGTCGGCACCGCTGTTGGCGTTGGTGTCGGTACTCGGCCGTTGGTGTTGGCGTCGGCACCGCTGTTGGTGTCGCTGTTGGCTTCACAGTCGGCGTTGGTGTCGGCTTCACGGTCGGCGTTGGTGTTGGCTTCACAGTCGGCGTTGGTGTGGCTTCACGGTCGGCGTTGGTGTTGGCTTCACGGTCGGCGTTGGTGTTGGCTTCACGGTCGGCGTTGGTGTTGGCTTCACGGTCGGCGTTGGTGTTGGCTTCACAGTCGGCGTTGGTGTTGGCTTCACTGTTGGCGTTGGTGTCGGCTTTACAGTCGGTGTTGGTGTTGGTCACCGTTGGCGTTGGTGTCGGCTTCACAGTCGGCGTTGGTGTCGGCTTCACGGTCGGCGTTGGTGTTGGCTTCACGGTCGGCGTTGGTGTTGGCTTCACGGTCGGCGTTGGTGTTGGCTTCACGGTCGGCGTTGGTGTTGGCTTCACAGTCGGCGTTGGTGTTGGCTTCACCGTTGGCGTTGGTGTTGGCTTCACGGTCTGCGTTGGTGTTGGCTTCACGGTCGGCGTTGGTGTTGGCTTCACAGTCGGCGTTGGTGTTGGCTTCACCGTTGGCGTTGGTGTCGGCTTTACAGTCGGTGTTGGCTTTGGAGTTGGAGTGCACACAGGTGTAGGTGACGGTTTTATGGTCGGTGTTGGCTTCACTGTAGGTGTAGGCGTTACCGTCGGTGTTGGCTTCACTGTAGGTGTAGGCGTTACCGTCGGTGTTGGCTTCACTGTAGGTGTAGGCGTTACCGTCGGTGTTGGTTTCACTGTAGGTGTAGGCGTTACCGTCGGTGTCGGCTTCACTGTAGGTGTTGGTGTTACCGTTGGTGTTGGTGTAGCCGTCGGTGTCGGTGTAGCCGTCGGTGTCGGTGATGGACTAGGTGTCGGCGTTGCGGTAGGCGTCGGACTCGGCGGCGGCCCCTCTCCCTCGTACATTCCAAGATGCATCTCAACCCCGCCGCTAAAAGATTTTGCAATCAGAGTCCCGTACAGCTCTGCTCCGGCATAATGAACATCCGCTCTAGGTGCGAGGATCGTCCCGAAGAATGAGGTATAAGCGATATTCACCTCAGAAGCTTCGTAAAAGTTGAACAATACCTGACTGGCTCTGCCGTTATTCATTGAAAAGCTCGGCACATTGACTGTAGACCCGCTTATATTAATAATCAGCGTGGCGTTCTGGGCAATGTTGAATTCGATATAGTTGGTCTTCGCCAGTGTCGAGGCATCCAAATGAACTACATTGAAACGATCCGGTGCACTGATCTTGAGCTGTCCATAATTGTTATTGCCGATCTCATTCGTGTCAGCCAAGGCCCCATACTCTGTGGAACGGGAGATCAGAATCTCCTGCTCGGCTGCAAAATCAATCGGGCTGGCATTTTTCTTCCCGCCTTTGATGTTGACACCAGGCTCATTGGCTGTAAAGCTATCCCCAAATACCACATTTCCATAGATCTCTCCACTGCCTGAATGTACAAAATTCTTACCGGCCACAAGTACATCCGTCGGTGAAGCATCCCTGTATGCCCTAGCTACTCCGTAACCTCCGGAGAGGGTAATGTCCCCTGCCGCTGCCAGGCGGCCTTCAATCTGATCATTGGCTTGTTTAAAATCCCCGAGGATAAAAGCATTAAAATTCCCTGCGACCCCCAAAACCGGTGTTGGCGTATACGGCACCCCTGAAGCTGCTCTGACATCCGTCCCCCACGTAAAAGCACTGGATACGGTCAATAGGCCCGCCATAATGATGGCGGCTGTTTTACGTACTCCTTTTTTCAATAGTCTACACCTCCTAGTTACTATTCTATGAATCTGTCACACGACTATAACAACAAAAAGACCGCCACGAAGGGTTAGCTTCACGGCGGCCGGACGACCCTAGCCTCAACTTTAGAGACAGTAGATTCCTGACTTTGCGTCCCGTTCTTTCGATACGGTTTGCGTTTGTACATGATTTCGGTATGCAATTGAGATTTGCTTATGTAAGATCATTGTTGAGTCTATGACATTTGTTACTTTTGTACTAATTTCAGTTTATCCGCTCCCCCACCCTGTTGTCAATCCGTTCCCAGTATATTTTTTGAAATTATTTTTGCGACGGTTGCTCATTGATCCCTTGTACCATAAGGGTTCGGGGGCGAGTCTCTTTTTTATCTACTGACGAAAAAAGTCGAGAAATCAGAGGATTGACTGTAGCCGTTTATCTCTCTTACCTATAATAATATTAATTTGTATTATTTAAATTTGATGCATTTGTCCTATTTTATCGCCCTCAGCCCACCTCTACTCATCATCTGCTCCTGTTCAATGAAATTTTACCTATTTATGGGCAGCTCAGCTCGAAAAAAAAGTGCCGCCCATAGGGACGACACCTGCTAATAGAGTTCATATATTTTGAATAAAATGTCGCCTAGGCAGACCCGAACAGCTGAACCCAGCCAATCATCGATACCCAGAGCGGAACACTTAGAATGATCCCGAATACCAAACCACGGCGGAGGCTTCCTTCATGACTCATTGCCATTCTCCTTTGAGCTGATTTATTTTTTCAATCTTTAATATTTCAATTTTAATATAAAATAATTCATCTTATTTTTTTGTGAAATATATCACATTATTTGAGTTAATTTATAAAACCCATTGATTATTTTTTGAAGGATGAGTTACAATGCGAATATACGTTCTCTTCGAGGGGTTGAGAAGGATGCAAAGAGTAGAGAGCCAGGACAACCTGCTGGTCAAATCCTATATTTTGCTGCCGCTTATTCTATCCGCCTTCGAGCGCGATGCTTCTGCTATAGCCTCTGAGCTGCGCACGCCTGCACCTTATCTGGAGGTAATCCAGTCGGCCGCTCATGCCGCTTCTGCCGATCTGCGGGAGGTCCGTGCCGGGATGCGCGCCCGTGGTCTGAAGGTCTATGAACAGCAGCGGCTGGAGACGGGTGTTGAAGCCAAATTTGTCTGCAGGGGCTATCACGAACGGATGCTGCTGCTGGATGATGTGATTGCCGCCCAGGCCACTCTGCATATGCGCAGATATCTGGGTATGGAGAAGATGGAGCAGCGATAACAAAGAAGCCTGCCGCAAGCGGCAGACTTCTGCATGAAATGATCACCCGGATGCGGCTACATTAACAACGTCCAATACCCCAATGTGCCGCATATCACCACCACAGCTACCGGGTACAGGATTCTCCGGCTTACCTGATCCCTGAACGCAAGAAACAAACAAAGCATACAAAGCCATGCAATTAGAAGGCTTCCCATCTATTATGCATACGCTCCTTCCCGGCATTCCTGCCCCTCTCCAGCGGTAGACCGCCTCAGAGCACAACTCTCCTTATATATAGGAAGATTTCCCGCCGAATATCCCAATTATACCAGCTGACAGCCAATCTGGAGCAATTTTTCTGCACATGGCCGTCAAGAAATTCACAATTCCTCTTCCACAACAGGATATTCCCAGAAACCCAGACGTCCCTTAGCAGGTATGGGATGTACCAGCGGAACAACCTCCTCCAGCTTCCAGGCATACCTTCCTTCGGCATAATTACCGAATACATATTCATTGCCACCCGGCCAGCCTTGCTGCGCAAGCTCCGGCGTCACCTCACAGCAATCCGCAATGCGGCTGACTGCAATGATCTTGCCGGTTGGCAGGTTGTCCGCAGTGTAACCGTAACGTGCCAGCAACGACTGATACGGCTCCATCCGGCAGATCGCCTTATTCACCTGCATCCCAGCATGAATGGCTAACTCTCCCCGGTGGGCGGTCCGCCAGGTCCGGGTTTCGATTTGTTTCTCTCCCAGCGCAATTAACGTGGCCCACGGCTGGCGTATGGTCAGGCATTTCATAATGTAGCTTGCCTCCTCTGATGAACACCTTTTTACTCAGAATTACTATGGCCTTCTATGGGAAACATTAATAGCTAAGAAGGGGGACTGACGAACTATGGGTAACGGATTAGATCAAGGGTACGGGGTATTAAAATGCAAATTATCCAATGAGGATAATGTCTATAAGCTAGGTTACAAAAACAATCATATTCAGGTGCTGGTTGACGTTGAAGACGATGACCACAAAAAGTATAGATTGGCCATCAACATCCGATCAAGCAATAAAGCCGAGCATTTACCGGAAGACACTGCCAATCAGGTGCTGTATTATGTGGGCGAAGATTTCAAAGCGGAAGAAACGGCCCGTTGGCTCACGCTTGAATCCGGCTTCACGAAGATCACCAGGCATAACCGGAGCCTTGCCCTTGATTATATCAGGGGAAACCTGGTGATTCCCAGTAAGATGGTAGCTCTGCCTAATACGAACCAAGATGACAAGGAAGACAATGATCCCCACAACAATTTTTATGACAAAATAACTTCTTATATCGAGGAAGCAAGAAAGCAGAGTGCTACCCTGTATGTGTTCGGCGAACCCTGGGGACCTGAGGATAAATCCGATAAATACTTCGGCTTCTCCCCTGGACAGGGGGTTCATAATATTCATATGAACCAAGGCAATGCAGGCGGGTACGCCAGTGAAAATGGCACGTGGCAAGACGGCGGAGTGCTTATTCATTTCGAGAATGAACACAGATGGGTGGCTATCTTCCTGGCCTTCCAGTCCCAATCCTGGTGTACTAACGACCAGGGAGATGCCACCAAGCCGGTTAGTGAATGTAATCATACCAATGCTTTGTCATGAGCCAACACCAACGCATTAACCGCTGATACGGTATCCTTGGCATCCAGCTGTTCATCCAGCTTCAAATGAAGTTGTAAGGTAGCGACTGTTGAAGGGTTAACAGAAACGATAAGCTCAACCTCATGAGATGAAAGCACCTTCGCTTGCAGGATTTGCAGCCAGGGGATAAGATCCGGTAACGCTTTATCCTCCGAAGGACCGGTCTCCATGCCATCCACCCCAATAGGGGAATGCCCAGCGAAATACTCAATTCTGAGCACAGCATCAGAAGGGGGACTGTTCCTCTTCAAGGTCCTAGCCGCTTCGAGCTGATGACGGGAGGTTTGTTTACGACCGATAATTATATTCCACAAAACGATACACAGAGAGGGGATGAAGAAGCAGAGCGCCGCCAACCAACCACTGGAGGTCTTAAAATAGACGGCAAAAAAGAGGGCTGCGGATAGAATCGCAAGCAACCAGATGTAGAGCTCCTGCCTCCATTTGGACTGGCGCTTCCCGGATACTGGAGGAATGGACTGTGCTGGCTGAATATCGGTAGCTTGCTCCGGTTGAGCTGCCGTTCGTTCCCTCCTAGGCAAATGCTCCCCATTCAGCATATAAAAGTTACCGGCTGCTCCCTGCCAGACCTTCTCCTGCGAGGGATGCGGCGACTGCCAGAGGGTAACGTATTCTTGAATGTCTTTTAGATACAAGGCGGGATCGCCCGTGAATGAGAAATATTGCGAAAGCTCCAGATGAATAACGGGAGCAGAATAACGCTGTACATGGGTCGATAAGGTTTCCAGCCACTCATGTACAGGAGTGGAAAGCGCTGGGAAATGGGCCAGCGTGCCGGGTAAACTCAGGCGCAATTGCTCTGCAGCATCCGCCCATGGAATCTGCCATTGGAAGGCCTCTGAAAAATGTACCCACTCAGGCAAATCCTCCACATCCGGTTGGTCCATGTGGGGTTGAATCTTGCTCCAAGCTTGCATAAGCTGTCTGCTATAGCGCTGGAACTGGTCTTGGCTGACCAGACAAAACCATATTGGAGCGAGAAAATTATTCGTTTCGAAAGCTGTATTCTCATAATTAATCAAATCTGTATCGGCACTGGTAACACACAGGAATGTCCGGTTTCCCATATAAGATCCTTGCCTCCTAGCATCCAACCCTATGCTCCCCACTTTACTTAACTAAAGGTTAGAAGAATGGTAGATGTTGATGCTTGCATAGAAAAAAGGCGCAGTTCCAAAAAAACGGAAACCCGCGCCACTATCGACTTTGTAAGATGCTGGTGAAGGGAATTGAACCCCCGGCCTACGCATTACGAGTGCGACCCAGCATAGATTTATAAGGTTTTCCTGGGGTCTGTTGGGCAATAAATCGCGTGTTTTAAGCGTATAGTTACTTCTAAAGTATTGTTGATATTTGGATTGTTAGAAGATTGGTTAGAAGTTTTGTTAGAAGAAAAACCGCAACGTAACGCTACCTTAACACCACGTTCCCGCTGGAATAATACTAAGTATTGGGGCCAGCATATCACTTCTTCCTAAATCTCCTTGAACATGAGCGTCCTTGTGTTAACACGTTTATTATAAACGTCTTTAACCTTCCATTGAAACGAAGGAAGAATCTAATTGTAAATTCCTTATGCCTGCAGCCCATTTTTGCAGGTTTTGCACTCCTTTGTATAGGCAAATGCATCTGACTAAAGTACACACAAAATCGTAAGAGGAGAATGAGTATGTACCATAATTCATGCCACCAGTATCAATTGCATTACCCTATGCATAACAATTGGAATAACAACTATCAAACATATCAGCCTCAACATTATTATAATTGTTACCCCTATGGAAAAATAAACTTAAGAGATTATAGACAATGTCCACTTGTAGTGAATATTGACCAGGTAGCAAAGCAAAACCAAACTTACCGTACTACTTTATGGACAGGGAAACATTTCAAGTGACTTTGATGAGTATCAATGTTGGCGATGATATCGGTTTAGGTAGGGTAGCAGTTCTAACTGCAACTCCATGAAAATGCACCTCGCATAGTTGGTTTGATGGTTGTAGGGATACCTCCATTTTACCATTTAATGCAGCGGTACATTTTTGTTTCTTTTATGAAATTGATAGCTTTTTGAACAGGCTCTTAAACTATATGTGTATGAGAGCTATTGTAATTCCACCATAAAACATCCCAATTAGAGAAAGAGTGATTCATATAATAACTTCTATGATTCTCCTACGAACTTGTTAACTTTTGATGCAAAAGAATCCCAGCTTGTATCATATCCTACACCATAATTCCACCCGTTAGAACGCAGCTTTTGACCTAAAAGGATGTAATCGGCTCGTTGCTTATCGTTTAGGCTAACATCAAAAGTAGTGTCACCAACCTTGAACTCATTCATGTAATCGTACAATTTCATAAGGATATCTTCTCTATCCTTATGTCGTTCCATTCCACTGTGCAAGATAATTGAATCGATGGCATCATCTAGTTTCTGTGTAACAAGAGTTTCATTTTTCCAATTATTATCTTGTTGATACTGTATAGTTTCTTCAAGTTGAGCTAGATCTCGTTGAATGTAAGCATTCAATAATTCATATTGCAAATCTTCATTTCTGCTGACACGTTTCTGATTCATAAATAATGCAGCATTCCCGAATAGAGAAACTACTAAAATTACTAAAATCCAGTCTTTTTTCTTCATACTTTCTCCAATCCCTCCTGAGATATTGTCCACTTCAATAATAAGCAATCAAACATCTATGGCTGATGCGGGATAAACTAATTGTTCCCTTGAATGTACAGTTTAACACACTACTGTGTTTCTATAGTTCTATTGTATTCGCCCGCTAACGCCTATACGCCCATAAAATCAACCAATACATAAATTTAATAACCATTCCCTCCATAGCATTATAAAGAATTAATAAGGGATTCATAAAATATCCATATTTTGTAACATTATTTTTAAGTGTAATTCAGCAGATCAGTTCATAATATCCTCTTTGTGATTATAAGATCAACCAGTTCTTTCTGATTGATCCCTTTTCATTAGCTTTAAGAATTAAGGTAGCCGGATCGAACCTTCCTGCCCGTAGGGGTTCATCCCGAGCACTATAATGTTCCCCACTACTACTTGTCATCACTAAGATTGAGGCTGGTTTGGAAATGTGTACAAAACCTAGCCCAATGTTTCAGCACAAGCACAAAATCTATAGTTCAGCATAATTACATCTTGAGAAACGTTCTATGCGTTCTCGATTTTCTGTGAGGATATCTTCGTACTTACCATTTAATTGACCAATGTTGGCAATCTCTTTCAGTTGATCAGTGTTAAGTTTTAGCAGATCCACTTGTTCCTCATTCATTAGATCCTCTGGTCTGTCAGGCTCTTTAATCTCGTTGTGTTGATTAGACAATTTAAGGGCAGGACCTCTCAGTTTCCTCTGCCTTACCTTCTAAGAGTTGGATTCTATCTCCGTGTTCTGTGTTTAACATTGTAAAAATAAATCAACGAAACTACTCAAATGATATTCGAACATGACTGATTTCCTTATAATGGCCAACTCCTAGTCTATTATTCATTTGCTGCAGCTTATAAGTATTCATAACACGAGCGAAAAACTCTCTCTAAAACTATTCCAGTAATCCGGATTAGTTTTTCTGCAAGCATAACCTGAATCTCCCTTTTTCCTTAAATGTTCTACACACAGCAGCGCCCCTAATATTCGACATTTTTTTCTATTATTTGATCATTTATACCTATTTAAACATAGATTCCATTGGTTCATAATGGATATAATTCCAATTATATTGTTTAATCGGAAAATTTCAAGTTTAGGGCAGTTACTACTCACTCATTCTCGGATTGGTGGTGAATTGTTTGGTGCATATCTAAAAATCGTTCTTTCTAAAAGTTCAATAATATTAAGAAGAGGGGTTACATTAATGAAAAGGTTAATTTCATCATTTGTCGCTTTAGTTATCATAATTTCTAGCATGGGTTCTGTTGCACTTGCAGAAGAAATAGTAACTCCAGAAGTAGTGAAAGAAACCAGTAGTTTTACGAATAATGTTGTGGTCGGTGATTCTAAGGAAATAATTGGAAGTGTAACAGTGACTACAGATTCTACAGGTGTTACAAAAACGAATGGGACTGAAGTCACTGTCGACATCAATTATGACTATACTATCTTACCTGCTTATCAAGAAGAGTATGGTACAATGTATAACGATTCTACCGACCAAACTGTAGTTCTATTTGCAAATAATAACGAATTGTTTATTAACGGAGAAAAGAAAGATATAGACGCTGTCCAAAAAGGTTTATCCGCTCGCGCTGGGGATACAGGTGGTTTTGCAGCAGTTTGTCACTACTATTCTAACGATGCATGGACAAGTTATACTTTTAGAGCTTACGAATCTATGAACTATAACTGGGTTGGTGAGGGGAATGGTCACGGTGAACCTGAGGGGAATCATATTGCGAAATATGGAGTTACAAGTACAAACGGCTTTTTTAATAGAGCTAGACAAGATGTAGATAATTTTGGAAATGCTTATTCGAACTATAGAGCGTCTTACGCAACGGCTTTGGTTGGATTAACAGGAAGTTCATTGACTGCCCCATGGTTAGGCCCTCCTGGATTAGTTAGCCTTGGAATATTATCAGCCGTTACTGCTGGAGGAGTAATTGCCATGTTTAACACAGCTGTTACTGCGGAAGAGAATGCGTATGCATCTATAACACGTCTGTGATATGAGGTATGTGAAGGTGATTTCTGTATTATACAGGAGTCATCTTCTTTAAATTCCATTGATATCTGAAATTGTAGTAAAGCATGTAGCTCTTGATTTCCTTCCTCAATTTTTCCATTTTTTATAATTTATAAGACAGGCCTCGTCTTTAAATGCCCAAAGAATGATTCTTATCGGGCGTTATCCCACGTTACCTCGCCGTGAAAATGATCCTACAAATGACCAAATGAAAAACTACGAAACGGCTCGTAGCATCAAGGCCCAAGCGATTATTCCCATGAATCCGCAGAACGAAAAGGAACTCCCAACTATGCAAGCAAAGGGACACCTTGTGTTCAATGGGGGTTCTGATGACGTATTGGGGGACAGGAAAAGGACGTTTGAAGTTTCGTCGTCCACATGCTACCGGACAAGTGGATTGTCCTTTAGGTATGACGGCCTGTTAGTCGTCCAATTACGGAATGGTCGTTAAGGTCAGCAGCAGCAGAGACGATTTTCGCCGCTATGCGTTACCACACCGAGAAAGCCGAAATTGGAAAGAACTCTACAACAAGCGAACAATTGTAGAACGATGCAATTCTCGAATGAAGACCTATCTAACCGCAGACCAATTACATGTTTGGGGCATTCAGAAAGTCACAACTCATCAATATTTGAATGCTATTGTTTTGCTTGCTTCTGCGCTAGCTATATCGAGACGACAAGTCACAAACGCCGCTTAAATTTCAATCTTCCGAAAATTCTGCCCGTCTGTCCATTTTCATCTTGTTCTCAGCTTGAGATCTAACGGTATACCGGGTTGGTTGTCCAGACCAGCATTGGTACCCCGGTTGGTCCACGCCTCTTAATGCGTCATTATTATCGAATACTTGAGCAGATTACCAAGGAACACCCATCATTCCCAAACATTCGTTTCCATGATCTCAGGCATACTCACGCAACTCTGCTCTTGAAGGCCGGGGTTCATCCCAAGATCGTCCAGGAGAGACTGGGGCATTCCTCTATCAATGTTACCTTGGATACTTACTCTCATGTCCTGCCCAATCTGCAGGAAGCAGTGCTTCGAGGCATCGGTGACTCTATCTTAGGAACCCGCCATGAAGTAAAGGAAGAGGGTAAAATAACCACTTTAGTTGAGTAAAGGTTAGAAGAATGTTAGAAGTTCAGCTTTTCCCACAAAAAAACGCGCCCTCCCAAAACCTTGAGAAGCCGCGCCACTATTGAGTTCTTACAAATGCTGGTGAAGGGAATTGAACCCCCGGCCTACGCATTACGAGTGCGTTGCTCTACCCCTGAGCTACACCAGCGAACAGGCTTTGCTGTCCTGCCAAGCAAAAAATATTATAACTCTTCCAGCGGAAAACGCAACCCCTTTTTCCGCTGGTTGCTGTATCCTCAGCCGTGCATCAGCCGTGCATCAGCCCCAGCCCGCGGAAATAATCCAGTGCGAGCTTAGCGCTCTCAAGAGAAGATACCTCATAGGCCTCCTGCTCCACAATATAATAGAGAATTCCGCTCTGCTCCGCGATCTCGAAGACGCTTCGGAAATCGACCTCTCCCTTCCCGAGATCGGTCTCCTCCTGGTTGGCTCCGAAATCCTTAATGTGGACCAGCGGAACACGTCCGGCGTACCGTGACACATAATCAACGGGCCGGGCTCCGCCCCGGTATACCCATCCCAGATCAAACTCAGCCAGCATATGCTCGGCAGGAATCTGCTCCAGCCAGATATCGATGACCGCCTTGCCGTCAACCTCTTTGAATTCATAATCATGGTTGTGGTAGCCGTACTGCATCCCCGCCGCCCGGACCATCGCGGAAGCCTTCTCCAGGAATGGAATGATTCTCGTTACATCCTCTATGGAAGGATTCGGCGGAAGCGGTGCCGACGGGGTGATTATATATTGCAGTCCGAGCTCTACCGCGTATTCAATCTCTTTGGCTAAGGCCTGTTCCATCTTATCCAGACTGCTGAAGTCCAGGCCTACATGCGCCGAAGGGGCCGCCAGGCCAAGTTCATCCAGCTTACGGCGCAGTTCCCCTGCAGATACACCGAAATAACCGGCGAATTCC
This sequence comes from Paenibacillus sp. FSL R7-0333, assembly GCF_038000365.1. NCBI lineage: Bacteria > Bacillati > Bacillota > Bacilli > Caryophanales > Paenibacillaceae > Paenibacillus > Paenibacillus sp. FSL R7-0333. The sequence continues at coordinate 191,483 of NZ_JBBOBZ010000001.1, read as the reverse complement.
ACTGCCTGGTACCCCATCTCTGCCACCTTGGCCAGTGTGCCGAGGAAATCGCGTTCCGTCTGGTCACGCAGTGTATACATTTGAATTCCGATCTGCTGAGCTGCTTCTGCCATGAATAATCCGCTCCTTATTATCATTTCTGATTAGATACTGTATTCCCGCTACTCTCCCTGTAGCTTGCGCTCCACGGATTCCAGCTTGCTGCGACTGGTCGAGATCTTGTCGCGCCGGTCATCGATCTTGAGCGAGGTTGAGACTCTCTGCGCCCCGGCGGTGAACTGTGACTCGTGCAGCGCTTCTACCGCAGCCAGAATCCGCGCTACCGGCCCCTCAATAATCGTACCCATAGAAGTTAGCTCGTAGGTAATGCCCTCCACCGTCTCCAGCACGCGCTGCATCTCGGCCACATAGCTGCTGAGACTGGTGCTGCCTGTCCCAACCGGAATAACGGTCACTTCGCCAATTGCCATTGTGAACTGCCTCCTAATGATCTGATGTGCCTGCCTCTAACTTATCCTCTTATTGTAACGCTTCGCCAGGCTTGCTACAAATCACCTGCACCCTCTCTATTCTATTAATATCCGTCAAAATGATTACCAGGATTAGACGCACTCTATTTATGGATTCTTTGTGGCGTATTTTCGGAGATTTTATGAAAAATTCACGGCAGATTCATAGGAAAGTTGTGGATTACCTGTGGACTAACTGTGGATCAGCTGTGAGTAAAAGCGCCGAACCCGCTCCCCGTGCGGGATTGCAAAAAAACATTTACAAACACAATATATTGCGGTAGCTTTAATAGATAACAACAAAATATAGTAGAAACGGGCGTTTCACCCCTTGTAATAGAGGTGCGACTTAATAGGGAAGTGCGGTGCAAAACCGCTGCGGTCCCGCCACTGTAACCGGATGCTCCCAGGGTGCGTTGCCCAGGGCTGCATTCTCCGGCTAATTGCCACTAAGGGGCGGAATAAGCCCCCCGGGAAGGCGCCGGAGGAGTTGCCGGAAGCCAGGAGACCTGCCTGTTTCGGTGGCACCGCTTAGACTCCTGCGAGGAACAGGGAAGGTGTCCGTATGCGGCCTGCAATAGCAGAGTTAGCCTTCCGTCAATCGGGCCAGAGGCTGCCGATACCTGAGGACGATCGCGGATTATTTTCAGGTATCGGCTCTGCGGAATATACAAGAACGGGCGTAAGCTATTTGCCCCTTGTCTGCTCGTATATTCCACCCAGACCACAGGCAAATTTCCGCTTCCCGGATCTTTGCATCATGCATTCGGGCATTTCCGGCCGTCCCGGCCGGAGGTGCTTTTTTAACGCTTACAATACCCGAGAGGAGAGAGTTATATAATGACGCTGCTGGAGAAACGTTATAACGAAGGACAAGCTGCACAGGAGGATCTTTTGGAAGAGGTCATTCATCTGGGACGGGATATTATCGACAGCCGGGATCTGGATCTGCTGCGCGAGAACGCCAACCTGAACGGGGAGAGCTTCTCCGGCAAAATGAGCAAGTTCGGCAGTGAATACTCCAAATGGTATGCCCGCAACTTCACCATGCCGCCGCAGCTGGTACAGGCTACCCTGGATAATGTCGTCTATGTGCATGACCTGGATCAATACGCCATCGGAACCACCAACTGCATCTTCATCCCGTTCGAACGGCTTCTCCGTGAAGGCTTCAACACCGGCAACGGCAGCGTACGGCCTCCCAACTCGATTATGACGGCGATGTCGCTGGTGGCGATTATTTTCCAGTCGCAGCAGAATGCGCAGTACGGCGGTGTGTCCGCCAACAAGCTGGATTATGATCTGGCTCCTTATGTGACCAAGTCCTTCTCCAAGCTCTTCCGCAAAGGTCTGGAGTATTTCGAGGAGAATGCAGAGGTGTCTGAGCTTGGGGAGATTACGATGAGCCGCAGCGATCTGGCTGAGCAGTATCCGCGCGCCTTCCGTTTTGCCCTGAAGGAGACGCAAAGTGAGACCCTGCAGGCCGCAGAGAGTATGGTACATAACCTGAATACGATGTCCAGCCGCTCCGGCGGCCAGATTCCTTTTACCAGCATCAACTACGGGACCTGCACCTCCCCGGAGGGCCAGCTTGTGATCAGCTCACTGCTGACGGCCACGATGAACGGACTGGGCAGCGGGGAGACGCCGGTGTTCCCGATTCAGATCTTCAAATGCAAGCAAGGCATCAACCAGCAGCCGGGGGACCCCAACTATGAGCTGTTCCTGAAGGCAGCGGAGTGCTCGGCGCGCAGATTGTATCCGAACTTCGCCAATCTGGACGCTCCGCTGAACATGCAGTATTACGATCCGGCTGACCCGGATACCGAGTTCGCTACGATGGGCTGCCGGACCCGTGTGCTCGGCGACCGCTTCGGACGCAACCACTGCTCCGGCAAAGGCAACCTGTCCTTCAACACGCTCAACCTGGTGCGTCTGGGACTTGCCCACGGCACGATAACCGGCCGCCGCCTCGCTGCTGATGAAGCAGGGTTCTTCGACGACCTGAATCACTATATGGATATTGCGCTGGACGGCCTGCTGCACCGCTTCCGTATCCAGGCTTCCCAGAAGGCCAAAGCCTCTGATTTCATGATGCGTGAAGGCGTCTGGGAAGGCGGAGAGCAGCTTGCCCCCGATGACAGCGTAGGCGAACTGCTGAAGCACGGCAGCCTGTCGCTAGGCTTCATTGGAATGGCAGAGTGCATGAAGGCCATGTACGGCAAGCACCACGGCGAAGATATGGAGATTCACGCCAAGGCTGTAGCCATCGTCCGCCACATGCGTGAATATTGCGACCGCAAGAGCGAGGAGCTTAACCTCAACATCACCTTGTTCGCCACGCCGGCCGAGGGTCTTTCCGGCAAATTTACCAAGATCGACCGCAAGGTGCTAGGCTCTATCCCTGGGGTAACCGACCGTGAATATTATACGAACTCGTTCCACATTCCGGTCTACCATGAACTGAGCGCAGCCAAGAAGATCAGCCTGGAAGCCCCGTTCCATGAATATTGCAACGCCGGAGCGATCTCCTATGTCGAACTGAACGGCAATGCCCGGAGCAACCCTGCAGCCTTCGTCAAAATCATCAAATACGCGCTGGAGCAGGACATCAGCTACTTCAGCATTAACCATCCGATTGACCGCTGCTCCGGCTGCGGCTATGAAGGGGTCATCGGTACGAATTGCCCGACCTGCAATGCCCATGAGGATACCACCCATATCCGCCGTCTGCGCCGGGTTACCGGGTATCTGACCGGTGACTATCAGACCCGCTTCAATGCGGCCAAGCAAGCCGAAGTCCGGGACCGTGTTAAGCATCTATGAACATCTGCGGATATTACCCGGAGTCGATCAATGAAGGGGAAGGCCTGCGGGCCGTCCTCTTCATCAGCGGCTGCCGCCACCGCTGCCTGGGCTGCTTCAACCCGAAGACCTGGAACTTTAACTTCGGGGAGGCCTTCACCCCGGAGCGGCGGCGGGAGATCATAGAAGAGATTGCAGGCAATCCGCTGCTGGACGGCTTGACGCTGGCGGGCGGGGACCCTTTTTTCTCGGCTGAGGAGGCTGCAGACTTCATTCACGAGCTGCGCGCCGAGCTGCCGGACTTCCCAATCTGGATCTATACCGGTTATACGTACGAGGAGCTTACGGCTTCCCCCGGTTCAGCGGAATGGAACCTGCTGGCCTTGTGCCAGGTCGTGATCGACGGACGGTTCGTCGAAGCGCTCAAAGACCTTACCCTCTCTTACCGGGGAAGCAGCAACCAGCGGATCATTGATATTCCTGCGAGTCTGGCGGGAGATAGGGTTGTTCTGTGGGAGCCGGAGCTGAGCTTTCAAGGGGTATAACTTCTAAATAAACAAAGGCACTAAACTCCCGCATCCGGGTGGTTTAGTGCCTTTTGATTGTACCGGGGATGATCGGACCGGCAGCTTAACCTTATTCCGCGGCTCCTGTCTGCCCTGCCTTGCGCCCCACCTTATGCTCCGTCTCCTCCGCCAGCTCTTCCAGCACGCTGTTCAGGCGTAAACGCAGCTCTTCAGCCAGCTCAACTACGCCCTGGTCGTTACGAACCGCCTGGGAGTCTACGGCGTAGACGCCGCCAAGAATGTAGCGGGCACCCAGCACGGACAGTACCGGCTTCAGTGCATAGTCGATCGCCAGCAGATGAGCGAGACTTCCACCCATGAAGAGCGGGAGCACGATTTTGCCGGCCAGCCCTTTTTGCGGCACCAGATCCAGGAAGGTCTTCAGCACTCCGGTATAGGAGGCCTTATACACCGGGCTAACTACGATGACCGCATCAGCCTCAGCTACAAGACCGTTCGCCTTGACAATGGCTTCGCTCTCGAATTTCGTATGGATCAGATCCTCCGCGGGCAGCTCCGCCACATTGATCCGCTCCACTTCAAACCCGCGCTCCCGCAGGGCATTCTCTGCATACTCAATCACGGCATTGATCCGTGAGACCAGCGAGGGTGTTCCGTTAATTACGACTATTTTGGCCATTTCCGCACCTCTTCCGTCCGCATGATAGGATAAACCGGGCTGCTTCGCCGGGCATCAATACTTTAAATTAGTAATAATCCTAGCAGAGTACAAGGAATATTGTCAAACCCCTCTTATGCTTGCAAACCGCTGCCGCTCTGGTTATAATAAACGGCAAACCTATATCCCGACCAGGCCAATGACCGGCATCCAACCGCGAGGCGTCTGCGACCGGAGCAGCTTCCTGTTCCCTAAGTTTACCGGGTTTCGCCCGTTACCGCGAAGACCAAAGAGGGCCTGATTCCGCGCTGCTTAGCTGCTATACGCGAATGAGGTCAACCTGGGTGGCACCGCGAGCTGACGCTCCTCGTCCCATGGATGAGGGCGTTTTTTGCGTTTTTTTACCCACACTTAAGGAGCGGATGCAGATGCTGGATATGAACTGGATCAGGGAGAATGAGGACATTGTACGGAAGACAGCCGAGTGGAAAAGATTGAAGTTCCCCCTGGAGGAACTTCTGGAGTGGGATGACCGGCGGCGGCTGGCCCGCCGGGAGACGGAGCAGCGGCGCGCGGAGCGCAACGCGCTGACGAAGGAGGTCGAGCGCCTGCTGCGCGGGGGCGACGTTTCGGGTGGCGAGCTGGCCAAGGAGCAGGTGCGGGTGATCAACGGCCAGCTGACTCTGCTGGAGGCGGAGCTTCTGGATGCGGAGCAGCGCTGCGGCGAGCTGCTGCTGCTCGCGCCGAATCCCGTGTCGGCGGATACGCCGATCGGGCCGGATGACAGCGCGAATGTGGAGCTGCGGCGGCATGGCGCGCCGCCGGTGTTCGGCTTCCGCGCGCGGGACCATGCCCGGCTCGGAGAGCTGCACGACATCATCGACCTTCCGCGCGGCGTCAAAGCCGGAGGGCCCCGCAGCTATGTGCTGAAGGGGGCCGGGCTGCTGCTGCATCTTGCCGTGCAGCGGCTGGCCCTCGATGTGCTGATGCAGCGCGGCTTCACCGCGATGGATGTGCCCGTGATCGTCCGGCCGGAAGCGCTGGAGCGGACCGGCTTCTTCCCCGGCGGCCGGGACCAGACCTACGAGCTGACAGGCGAGAAGCGCTGGCTGGCCGGGACCTCGGAGGTGTCGCTGGTCTCGCTGTACAGCGATGAGATTTTGGAGCTGGATCAGCCGCTGCGGCTGGCCGGGATGTCGGCCTGCTTCCGCCGCGAGGTGGGCTCGGCGGGCCGCGATGTGCGCGGGCTGTACCGGGTCCACCAGTTCTCGAAGATCGAGCAGGTGGTCATGTGCAAGAATGATCCCGCAGAATCGGAGCAGATACTCCAGGAGATTCTCGGCAATGCCGAGCATATTCTTCAGCTGCTGGAGCTGCCTTACCGGGTAGTCGCCGTCTGTAGCGGAGACATGGCGATGAAGACCCATAAGCAGTATGACATCGAGACCTGGATGCCGGGCAGAGAAGCTTACGGGGAGACCCACTCGGCTTCCAATCTGCTCGACTTCCAGGCCCGCCGCTCGGGCATCCGCTACCGTGATGAAGACGGGCGGCTGCAATACTGCCATACCTTGAACAACACAGCGGTCGCCACGCCGCGCATTCTGATTCCGCTGCTGGAGAACCACCAGCAGGAGGACGGATCGATCTATATCCCGCAGGCACTACGGCCTTATATGGGCGGGGCGGAGCGGATTGAACTCAAGTAACCTCACCTTAACCACCATCGGCTACTCATCCGCCGACTTCTGGGGGCATTCGGGGGACACTCAGGGGCAATACTGCCCCTGATTTTTGCCCTTACCTGAGCTTCACCCGTCCTACGCACCCTCCCGCTACACAATGTAATCGGTTTTTCGCATACATTCACCCGCTCGCCCCCGCACAGCCCCATTGTATACTGTTTTTCGCATACATTCGCCCGCTCGACCTCGCACAGCTCCGTTGTATACTGTTTTCCGCATACATCCAGTCCGCTCGCCTCCGCACAGCCCCATTGTATACTATTTTTCGCATACATTCGGTCCGATCACCCCCGCACCCTCCCGCCAGCACATTATTATCGGTTTTTAGCGCACCGAAGGCGTTGAGGGGAAAGTGGAACAGCGCTCCCCCACACTCAGGAGAGGAACGCTGTTTTAGCATATAAATAACATGTAGTTTACATGATTTTCAGAAAACATAACGAATTTCGTATAAACATAGTAAGTTTTTATATATTTCATGCATTTCCAACCATGGATTTATGCAAGTTTAACAAATATTGCCGAAAAATTGCGCTAGATTCATATTATCTCTATTATAATAGAGTACGAATGATATTTTATGGGGAGGTATACTCACATGAAACTTTCTTCACAATGCAGGAAGCCGCTCAGTCTATTCCTGGCGGTAGCATTGCTATTAACCGGGATGTTCCCGGCATTATCAGGAGGCTCAGGGACGGCCTCAGCAGAGCCGATTATAGCAGCCGACACTGCTGTAGCGACCCAAGCGCCCCCCGTTACTGCATCTCCCGCTTCGGGTACTAAGATTGGCACAGGCTCAACCATTATGCTAAGCACCCCGGTAACGGCAAGTGTGTATTACAGTGTTTACGCTAACAAGAGTGCTACCCCAGAAGTGGCAGACCAATTATATACTGCCCCAATCATCGTTCATTCCGGCATTACCTCGCTTAAGATTACAGCCTACTCCTCAATACCTGATTCTGAGAAAGGTCCAACCTCCACTTTTGAATACAGCGTCGCCTCTGCACTGGTGGGTCTGAAGATTAACCAGATTCAAGGTGCAGGACATAGTTCCCCTTACGCGGACAAGATGGTCACTGATATCAAGGGAATTGTTACCTACATCAAGGATGCGGACAGCTTCTTCATTCAGTCTGCAGCCGCTGATATGGATACGGATATCAAGACCTCAGAGGCCATCCAAATCTATCAAAAAGGAAAAAGCAGCGCCGTTAAACCAGGCGATACTGTAACGGTAGACGGAGTAGTCAAGGAATTCGGCCGCTCTGGGCAGTTATCCACTACACAGATCACTGCCACCCAGACAACGGTTATCAGCAGCGGTAATCCGCTTCCGGCCCCAACCCTGCTGGGCACTGGCGGACGCCTCATCCCAACAGCCGTGATCGATGATGATGGTCTGAATCCGGCCAAGTTCGAGCCGGCCACCGATGCCATAGACTTCTATGAGAGTCTGGAAGGCATGCGGCTGGAGATTGCCAAGCCGACCACTGTGGGCCCGGCAGTCTACTATGCTTCCAGCAGTACTTTTGAAATCCCAGTGGTGACCGTCAACGGTACGGGCAACACGACTGAAGTGACTTCCCCTGCCGGCGGGCTGGTACTGACGGGTGCCGACTTTAACCCGCAGCGCCTAATACTCTCTGTGAAGACTGCTCCGGTACTCACTACAGGCCAACAATTCTTGGGCAATGTCACCGGTATTCTGACCTATGATTACGGCAAATTCCTGATTTCTACGGAAACAGACGGCCTGCCGGATGTCTCCCCAAGCAAGCTGAAGAGAGAAGTGACTTCGCTCTCCCCGGGAGATGCGGATAAGCTGAATATCGCTTCTTTTAACATTGAGAACTTCTCCCAGCATAATGATCCGGCCAAAATCGCCAATGTCGCCAAAGATATCGTGGTCAATCTCAAAACACCCGATATTATCGGCCTGACAGAAGTGCAGGATAATGATGGAACCGGCAAAGGCGGAACGGATGCCGTCAACAGCTACACAGCGCTGATTGCCGCCATTGCAGCTGTTGACGGCGGTGCATCTGACTATGGTTACACGGATATCGCACCGCTGAACAACCAGGATGGCGGCGTTCCGGACGGCAATATCCGCTCCGGCTTCCTGTACAATATGAACCGCGTCTCGCTGAAGCCGGGCACACCTGGTAATGCTACTGACGCTGTAAGCTATACCGCCGGTTCCGGCCTCAGCCTGAATCCGGGCCGCATTGATCCCGGCAATGAAGCCTTCAAGGAGTCGCGCAAGCCGCTGGCTGCCGAGTTCATCTTCGGAGGCAAAGAAATCATCGTGATTGCCAATCACTTCAACTCCAAGAGCAGTGACAACTATCTGTTCGGTTCCGTACAACCTCCGGTCTTCTCGACTGAAGTTCAGCGGGCCAAGATCGCCAAGGTGGTAGGCAGCTTCGCTGAGGATGTGCTTCAGAAGAACCCGGCGGCAAATCTTGTCGTGCTCGGCGATCTGAATGACTTCCAGTTCTCAGACACGCTGAATATCCTCAAGGGCAGCGCACTTACGAATCTTGTAAATACCCTGCCGCTGAGTGAACGGTATTCCTACAACTTCCAGGGCAACTCCCAGACGCTGGATCATATCCTCGTCAATAACCGGCTGGCTTCTGCCAGCAAGCTTGATATCGTGCATATTAATGCCGATTACGCAGATCCGGGAGATTATCCGCAAGGTACTGTATCTGATGCAGACGGCATCCGGATCAGTGACCATGATCCGCTGCTCGCACAGATTGACTTCGGCGGGGCAGATTTCAATCTGCGCGTCCTGCATACGAACGATACCCATAGCCATCTGGAGAATATCACCAAGCGGACCTCAGCCATCAGCAGCGAACGGACAGGCAATACGGTGCTGCTGGATGCGGGTGACGTCTTCTCCGGAACTCTGTATTTCAACCAGTTCAAGGGTCAGGCAGACATCAAGTTCATGAATCATATCGGCTATGATGCGATGACCTTCGGCAATCATGAGTTTGATATGAATAAGGAGAATCCGGAGATTCTGCGGAATTTCGTGACGGCAGCCAAGTTCCCTTTTGCCAGCTCCAATATTGATTTCACTACGAAGAACAGTGAGCTTGCCGACCTGTATCATGAGGTGACTGGTATTCTTGAGACCGATGAGTCCAAAAGTACCGCCAAAGACGGTCATATCTATCCTTCCGTCATCAAGGACGTATATGGAGAGAAGATCGGAGTCTTCGGCTTGACGACTGAGGATACTGTAGGCCTCGCATCTCCCGGTGACAAGATTATTTTCAAAGATCATATAGAAAGCGCGAAGCGGACCGTCCAGGCGCTTGAAGCCCAGGGTATCAACAAGATTATCGCCGTCACCCATCTGGGGTACACCGTGGATCAGGAGCTTGCCAAGGCCGTTCCGGGGATCGACATCATTGTCGGCGGACATTCCCACACGAAGATCGACAACCCGCCAACTCCTGTGGTGATTGCAGGGACGGACAAGAAGGTCCTGATTGTACAAACCGGCGAGTACAGCCAGTTCCTCGGTGAGCTTGACGTTACCTTCGATAAGAACGGTGAGGTTAAGGCATACCAAGGTAAATTGCTGGATGTTAACCTGTTCGGTGAAGATGCTGCTGCCAAAAAAATTCTTGCCCCATACGATGCCGAACTGGCAACGGTTCGAAGCCAGGTGGTAGGTTACTCGGACGTTGACCTCTACACCAACCGCGACATTGACGGGAAATCCGTCCGCGTAGTGCGTAAGGAAGAGACGCCAATCGGCAACATGATTGCTGACAGTATTGCGGAGAAAGTAACCGAGCTAATGCCTAACTTCGTCTCCAAGGAGGACCAGAGTACGATCAAAGGGGTCGTCGCCATCCAGAACGGCGGAGGCATTCGTGCAGCGATTGACAAGGGCGATATTACGATGGGTGAGGTGTTGACCACACTCCCATTCAATAACAGTCTGGCAGCCCTGAAGGTCACCGGTGCAGAGATCATCTCCTCCCTGGAGAACGCAGTCAGCGGCCTGGAATCTGACCAGGGACGTTTCGCCCATGTCTCGGGGATGAAATACACGTATGACTCTACCAAGAAGCCGGAGATTATAGATTCATTAACCGGCAAGGTCACGCAAGCGGGAGAACGCATAATCTCCGTTGAAATCAAACAGGCAGACGGGTCTTACCTGCCGATTGATCCGGCAGGCTATTATATTCTGTCTACGAATTCCTTCATGGCAGGCGGCGGGGATTTCTACCGTGCACTGGCCTCAGCCAAGGCAGACGGACGTTATTACGAGCTGGGTCTTCCTGACTTCGAAGTTCTGCTGGCCTATCTGAAGAAACACCTTCAGGTGACCTCCAGCGTTGAAGGACGGATCACCGATCTGAAGGGTGCCGCTCCAAACCCAAGTCCGACTACAACACCAGCACCAACCACCAATCCGGGTGGATCTAATCCGGGAGGCTCCGGAGGAGTGACGCCTACAGCAACGCCTGCACCAAGTCCGACTCCGGCTTCAAGTGCAGCAGCGCCGCAGATTACCACGTTTACAGCAGCGGAGCTTACCGCTCAGTTTGCAGCCTTGCCTGCCGGTACTAATGAGCTGAAGCTCCCGCTCACAGCTTCAGCAGGCGGCGCACAGGCTGTGCTGCCAGGCAATGTGCTGGTGCAGCAGGCTGCGGCCCATCCGGACACAGTGCTGACCTTCATCTCTACCGGCGGTGCTTCCTATTCCCTGCCGCTGGGTCTTATTAACGGAACGGCTCTGGCTGCCCAGCTTGGCACTAGTGAATTCACGGTTACCGTCTCTCTGCTTCAGGCGGGTAACGCTATACTTGACAGCCTGAACAAGGCTATCGCAGTGCATGCCGGCAGTGTTACTGTGGCTGCGCCCGTGATTGAATTCAGCATCACTGCCCAGGCCGGCGGCAAGAGCGTACCTCTGAACAGCTTCGGCAGCACTTATGTGAAGCGGACCCTCACGGCCACAGGGGCACTTGATGCCAAGGGTGCGACCGGTGTCGCCTTTGACCCGGCCACAGGCAAGCTGTCCTTCGTGCCTTCGGTCTTTGGTAATCCGGCAGAGGGGCATACGGAAGTAACGATTAAGCGCAACAGCAACAGCTATTATACTGTGGTGAAGTCGTCCAAGACCTTCGGTGACACTACCGGGCACTGGGCACAATCCGCCATTGAACTGCTGGCCTCGAAGCTGGTGATTACCGGCACCAGCGCCGCCGCTTTCTCGCCTGCCCAGTCCATAACACGGGCAGAGTTCGCGGCACTGATTACCCGTTCCCTGGGCCTTGCCCCGGCAGCAACAGGAACGTCCTTCAGTGACGTCCGTGCTGGAGCATGGTACACGGATGCCGTACAGACAGCCTCAGCCGCAGGTCTGATTACCGGATATACGGATGGCAGCTTCAAGCCGGGCAGTCCAATTACCCGGCAGGAGATGGCAGCCGTCCTGTCCAAAGCCATGAAATACACCGGCAAGACCCTGACGGCCGATCCGGCTGTACTGGCTAAATTCCGCGATGCCTCAAGCATCCCGGCCTGGTCCAGAGCAGCGGTAGCAGAGATCGCCGCCGCAGGCATCATCCAGGGTACCCCTGATGGTGCGTTCGCTCCGGCGAAGCTGGCTACCCGTGCGGAAGCGGCTACGATGCTGGAGAAGACCTTGAAGTCCCTGCAATTCATTAACTAACGCACGCACGCTACAGCGTTATACGAGGTTTAAATCAGTAAAGGCGGTTCCCGCAGCGCATCATGCGCCTTGGGAACCGCCTTTTTTGATAGATAAGAATTTTTATATTTTGGGGTTCCCGCAAAGTACCTGAGTCATCTTCGAAGCTGGAACTCCACTTTGTGGGGTTATTTTGTGAAGCATAAGATTACTTCTCCGTTATCGGCAATGGTACTGGTACTGGTACTGATACCGGCACAGTCACTTCGAATTCGGGGATATACTCCTTCTCCCGCACTCCGTCCTTGTTGATGGACAGTGTACGGAAGGGTTTGACCGTGAGCCGTCCGCCCGGATGCACCAGCGGTTCGAATAGGGCTGCTGACAGCAGAGCAGTTCCTCCCGAGGCACTCCAGCCGGTACCCCCGTTAATCTCCTGCAATACGTTGCCCTCATCATCTATAAGATCATAGCCCAAGAAGTCCTTCACTGCATCGACGGGCTGCCCCGCAGGCCGTTCAATCCGTGTGGTGAGTCTTGTAGTAATCGGCGTAAGCTCCAGCGTCTCCAGCGTGAAGGTCATGCCAGAGACGCTGCGGACAATGGGCTCCGCAATACTGTTACGATAGGTCTTCTTGACCACAGGCAGCGTGATTTCAAAAGGCTCCGCGATGCCCTGGATATCAACAGCCATCGTCAGATCGAAGGTATCCGGGAAGGCACGCCCGCCCTGATTCTGCAAATCCGTGAACTGAATGATCCTGGAATCGGCATCCTTCCCGCGCAGCAGGAACGGACCAAAGGAACCGCCGCCGGTGCCGCCAAGCGGACCATAGGTGTTAATATCCTCACCGTCCACCGACAGCTTGATATCTGTCATCAGGTCGCTGATATCGCCCTGCTGCAGCTTCTCTACATCCGTATGGCGCTCTATCCCAAGGGTCACGCGAATTCCGTCGTACATCACCTCAGACACCTTGAGCGTTAACCCGCCGTGGGTATCGCTACGCTCCGGTACTGCTGCGAGCCCCTGCTCATCTGCATTCCGCAGCCCCAGATCCCCGGCAAGCCGGAAGATCGAGTTCATCCCCGGTATTTGCTTAATGGATGCCGCCAGCGTAGGAGAGATCCATTCAGTGCTTGCAATCAGCAGGGTAACCAGGAGGACAGCCGCTGCGATCCCCGCACTTTTCCGCAGCATCCGGCCTGTTCTTCTTAGCCTTCTAGGCTCTGCCTTCACGCCTGACAGTCGCCCGCTAAGCGCCCGGCGCATGATGCGTTCCTCCAGATCAATCTGAACCGGGGTCTCCCGGATCATGCGTCCAATCCGTTCCAGTTCGGCTTCCTCCCGTTTAACTTGGTTCATGGGTGATTCTCCCTCCACTATTCTGACGGCGTCCTAGCTTTTTGCGCAGCCGTTCATATTTTTTGCGGACCGTCCCGGCCTTCATGTCCATGATGATCCCGATCTCCTCGAAGCTATGCTCCTCAAGCGCCCGCAGCAGCAGAATCTGCCGCTCCTCCATATTTAACTTCTCAAGCAGACCGTGGACAATCTCTGTATATCTTGTATCTCCGGCCTGCTCTTCCTCCTGGTGTTGATGTTGCCTGTAGAGACTGAGCAGCTTGAAGCTCTTATTCCTGCGCTTAATCCGGTCGAGACAATGGTTGCGCGCAATGGTGTACAGCCAAGCCGAGAAAGAAACTTCCTCCGAATACTGCTGCAGCCGCGTTAGTGCCCTGATAAAAATATCCTGCGCCGCATCCTCAGCCTCTTCCCGGTTTCCCAGTAAGTAGTAGCAGTACAAGTAGATCGGCCGCTGAAAATGTCTAATGATCAGGGTGTATGCCTGTACATCCCCCTGCTGGACTTGCTTTACCGTCTGCTCCACTGCCAGCTTCGGCTCCGCCCCCTGCTCTGTCCGGTTATCCGAACCGCTGATTTCCGCTTTATCCACAGCTTCTCTCTCCTCTCTGCCTGTATAACTGCAAAAGGCTGTGTTTTGTGACAGACCCACCAAAAAGAATCATTTCCCAAACCCAAAAAGTTCGTTTATAATAAAACAAATATAAGTTCTATGTTTATAGAACAATTATCTCAACTACACCAGAAAGCAGGAATTTCTTATGAATTATAAAGTAACCGTGGACTTCGCGCCTGTCTATGAATGCATTACCAGCCTGAACGCTTTTATCGGCAAGCAAAATCATACGGCTATGGATGCCGGGACCTCCTGGGTCCGCCAGGTCCAGACGCAGTTTGCCCCTGTCATGCTCCAGCGCATGAAGGAAGTGCTGAAGCTCACCGATAATTTCAGTCTCTCCCCCTACATCTGGAGCTGTCCCGGAGAGCGTACGGCGGCGGAGTTCCTGCATTGGTTCGAAGCGCTGTCTCCGGGGGAGCTCTACGACATTGCAGGGCAGTTCGGGCAGAGTGTGCCTGCGAATCTTGCCGGGCTGCGTGATGCTGCGGCTGAAGTGATCCGGGTATGGAATGACAGCTATTTCAGCAGCATTGAACCGGCCATTATGGAAGGGCTGCGGCAGGAGGCCGAAGCACGGGCAGCGATGCTGGACGGCACGAATGATATGGCCATCTACGAGGCAGCTACCGAAGGGATGCGGCTCTATCCGTCGGAGACGCTGAAGCAGGTTATTATCACTCCGCAATATCACGCCCGTCCGCTGGTCATCTCCTCTCAATATGATGAGTTTGTGTTCACCAGCTACTCCTGCGATGCACTCCCTCCCGGAGAAGGACGTCCTGCTGCCGCGCTCCTGCGGCTTACCCGGGCATTGTCGGATGAGACCCGGCTGTTCATTCTCCGGCAGCTTACCGGACGTCAGATGAATTTCACGGAGATTGTGAAGGCAGTCCAGCTGTCCAAAAGCACGATCCACTACCACCTGATCGCGCTGCGCGCAGCAGGTCTGGTCATCGTTCACACCAGCGGCAAAAGTGTCTCCTACAGCCTGCGGCTGGAGGCGCTGGACGATCTGCCCGGACATATTGAGGACTATCTGAAGGGGTGAGCGGGTTGCAGAAACGGAGCTATTACGGATTGTTATCCACGGTTTCACTCAGCGCCTTCGGCGATGCCTTTGGGCTGCTGGCCATGGAGTGGCTGGTCTATGACCTGACTGGCTCCAAGGTGGCGATGGGGGCGCTTGCACTCAGCTCCATGATTCCCGAGCAGGTGCTGCGCCTGCTCGGCTCGCCGCTATCCGACCGGCTGCCCCGCGTGCGGTTCATGGCCTGCCTCGCCGTGCTTCGGCTGCTGGCGCTCCTGCTTCCGCTCGGCATGGGCCTCGCCGGCCATCTCCAGCTCTGGCAGCTGTTCGCGGCCGCCAGCCTGAGCGGCGCCTGCTCCGCGCTGTTCCTGCCGACGGCCATGGCCGTCATCCCGGAAATCGCCGGAACCGGCAAGCTGATGCGCGCCTTCGCGATCATTGACGGCTGCAAGGGTGCCGCCGCGCTGCTCGGTCCAGCGCTTGCCGGTATCCTGACCGCGGCCAGCGGCGCCTTGCCAGCGCTCGGGGTCAACGCCGTATGCTATATGGCTGCGATTGCCATGCTGCTGTGGCTGCCCCGGATGGGCAAGCCCGCCGGGCCGTCTGCTGTTGCCGTTTCCGTATCCGGCTATCTGCGGGAGGTAGCCGAAGGCTTCTCATTCTACCGGCGGTTCCCGGCCATACTGACAATCATGATGATGGCTGCCGTCAGCAATCTTAGCTCCACAGCCATATGGACGATGATGGTCCCTTATGTCCGCGAGGTGCTGCACCGCGATGCGGCGGCTGTAGGCACGCTGTCTACAGCCTCTGCGCTTGGGTACCTCGCAGGACTCGGGGTCATCTCCATCATGGGCGAGATTAAGCAGCGGCGCGCTGTCATGCTGGGCAGCCTGGGCTTGTCAGGCATCGTCACCATGCTGTGGGGCTTCATCCCCAGCTATGCCTTCGCCTTATTCGCCGTATTCGCTGCCGGACTGATGGGGCCCTTCTTCAGCTCCCTGAGTTCCTCCCTGCACGGGCGGCTCGTGCCCGGCCAGCTTCAGGGCCGGGTCAACTCGGCGGGAGCCTGTCGCCGATTGGCGCCCTGGCAGCCGGTACGGTCGCCGAGCTGTATGGGGTTCCTGTTCTTTTGCTTGCCGCAGGCCTGCTTCCGGCGCTCTACGCCGGAGTGGCCCTGCGCCTGCCCGGCCTTAAGGCGCTGGACGGCGACCTGTCTGTGCTGGAGCAGCGGGACCGTCAGCGCAGAGAGGCTGCACTGACGGGCAAGATCTCTATGTAGATGGACCTCAAGGAGCTGGCAGCGTTGCATTTCATGCAGGATGTCCGCGCAGGTCGTTCCTATCGAGCTGGATTGTTGCATTTCGTGCAGGATGTCCGCGCAAGCAGCCCCTATCGTGCTCCAGTGTTGCACATTATGCAGGATTTTTTCTAATTTGTTACTGGCTATGGCGCATTGTTGCAACTATTGCAGGATTTCCGGCGATTCGGGGCGAGTGGGAGCTGGATTGTTGCATTTCGTGCAGGATCTCTACGCAGGCTGCCCCTATCGAGCTCCAGTGTTGCATTTCATGCAGGATTCTCACACACTGCCCCCTAGCGAGCCACAGTGTTGCACAATGTGCAGGATTCCCGCGCACGCCTTACGCCGCCCCACGCCAAACAGGCGATGCCACATGCGCATCGCCTGTTTATCGTAATTCACCTGCTGTGCTGCTATCCTGTAACTGCTACTCAGGACTCCAGCCCGCCCTCACTGGTCACATAATGACTGGTGTCCCCGTGCAGCACAATCTCCGGCACGCCGTCAGTAATATCAATTCTGCATAGGCAGGTAGGGTGAATGTAGGGCAGATCCCATAGCTTGTCCATAGCCCGGTCTTCAAAATAAGCCATCAACACCTTCACTACTACCGTATGGGTGGCAATAAGGATCGTGCCGCCTTCGTGCAGGTCTATGAGCTCACGCAGCTTGCCGAGCGCACGCTCCTGCACTGCTGCGAAGGTCTCGCCGCCCTGGATGCTGAACAGCGCCGGGTCCCCCCAGAATAGCTGGTGCTGCTCCGGGTACTGCTCCTCCAGCTCACCGGCCTCCCGGCCTTCCCAGACGCCAAGGTTAATCTCTTTGAACTCATCATAAGCGGTAAGCGGGATCTCCCGCCCGCCCCGGATAATCTCTGCCGTCCGCAGCGCCCGGGGGCTGGAGCTGGCATAGACCGCGTCCAGATGGACATCCTTCATAGCCTCGCCCAGCCACTCCGCCTGCTGGACGCCCAGTGGCGTAAGCGGCGAATCCTGATGACCCTGCATCCGCTTCTGCACATTCCATTCCGTCTGCCCGTGTCTTGTAATATACACCGTAGTAGTCATGAATTCCGATTCCCCTTTACCCAAGTATGTATCGATAATTACCTGCGGCGGCGCTCCAGCCACTTCACCCCATAATCGACAATCTCCCACTGCGGGACCAGTTGCGCCGCAGATGCTGCAACGAAGCCCTTGGCAATCCGCCCGGTCTCCTTGTCAAAGTCCGCGCCAAGCTCAGCGAAATCATCTGAATTCCAGTTGTAATCACTGAACTCTACCCATTGCCGGACGCCATCCACCAGCATCGGAGCACCTGCGATAACCTCCTGCTTCCCTGCATAATCGGCCCGGTGCTCCGCCAGATGCAGCGAGGTATTGTTCCCATGGTCCACGCCCAGCAGCAGCACGCTTCCCCCCAGCTCATAGATCCGGGCCAGCGGCGACCGCTCTCCGAAGGCATATTCCAGGCCATGGCCGTCAATAATGACATCCCGGTGCTTCCCCCAGGCGGCAAAAGAATCAATCGGATGGCTGCTGCGCCGCACACCCCGCTGCTTGCGGAAGCAGTCCGGGATAATGCCCATACCGCGAATAGGCGTCAGGTCCGGGTCGTACGCCGGCATATGCTCGCGGATGCCCGGCCACCAGGCCTCCGGCACCGGCGGTCTGCTCCAGCCTGACGGATCGGTCAGATCCGAGGATTGCGTCGGCATCACCAGCGTTCCTTCCTCGCCCAGCACCTGCTCCAGCGAGAGGATCACGGCAACCGGCCCGCCGGCAACCCATTGCCCGAGTGACTTGAAGGAGGAGTGCAGCAGTAGCGTCATCCCCTCCTGCACACCCAGCCGCCGGAAGTCGGCGGCAAGCCTGTCTACTGTAATCAATGTTCCTTGGATCTCTTCCATACAAATACCTCCAGACCTTCCATCTATCCTATCATAGACCAGAACCGCCAGTCTTGCCACCCGGCCCTTAACTCCCGCTCATTATCACTCCTGCAGCTGCTCTAATCCTAAGACTCCTTATCCTCAGCCTGGCCGGGATAACGCCCCATCAACAGCTTCGCCCGGTACTCTCCGGGGGAGATGCCCTCCAGCTCCTTGAATACCCGTGCGAACTGCTTGCTGTTCTCGAAGCCGACGGACTCAGAGACGGAGGCCAGCTTGACCCGGTTATCGGCCAGCAGCTCTTTGGCGTGACGGATGCGGACTTTTTTGAGATACAGCACGAAGCTCTCCCCGGTATAGGCCTTGAATGCCTCACTGAAATAAGAATAGTTCAGGGACACATAATTACTGACCATCGCCATGTTCAGCGGACGCGCATAATTCGCTTCGATATACGCCAGCGCTTCCTCCATATCGGCATGCTCGGTATGAGCGGATTTGATGCCTATAATATAATCGTTAACGCTCAGGAGCAGATGCTCCAGCGCACGGTAATAGTCGTGGAAATGGCGGAAATTATGCAGGTTGCCCACTTGGCGGTAGAGCTTCAGCACCTCCACCGAAGCTTCGCCATGTGTACGGAACACCTCATCCAGTACGCGTTCATTCATACTCCGCCCTACATTTTCCAGGTAGCCCAGATCTAGCCTCAGCAGATGCTCCGTCTGAAAAATAACGCCAAGCAGCGCCTTGATCTCCTTCTCCCGCCCGGTTCCCAGCATATTGAGCAGCTTCCGCAGCTCCTCCTCCGGGAGCGGGAAGCTCAGCCGTCCAGCCTGAATATCGGTATAGTCCACGAAGCTGGCCTGCGGCGACAGGAAGATATATTGCAGCGCCCGGCAAGCCTCCAGATAACAGGCGCGGAACTGCTCGGCGCTGCGGCTCTCCCTGCTGATTCCGAGCAGCAGCCGCGTAAGCTCCTTGGACTCGGCCCTCTTGGCCAGCTCCAGGAAGCTCTCCCCGTCACCAACCAGCACCAGCTTCCCGTCCCCGTCCGTCAGAATCTCCGTGAATTTGTGCTCCAGCGGTCCGCCCAGCTGCTCCAGCAGCCCCTGCACTTCTGCAGGCTTCATCCGTGTACCGTCACTGTGATAATAGTTCAGCACCCCTACTGTAAAAGGCACTTCAAGCCCCGCAAGCTCCTCCTGCTGCGCAGACGATACCTCGCCCTCCTGCTGCATCAGGAGGCTGCGTAGACGGGCCGCCCGCAGCTCGCGGCGGTAGCCCTCTGCTTCCTGCAGCTGCTTGTGGCTGCTGAATTCCCGCTCTTCCCCTTCCTTGGCTATCCGCTCCAGAATCTCGAACAGCTCCTCACGGCGGATCGGCTTCAGCAGATAATCCTTGACGCGGTAGCGGATCGCGCTTTTGGCATATTCGAAATCATCATGGCCGCTGAGTATAATGACAGCCGGAGCCCCATCCGCCGCTGCTTCCGCAGACAGCCGCGCCAGCAGTGTAATTCCGTCCATGATCGGCATCCGGATATCGGTGATAATCACATCCTGCCGCTCCTGTTTGTACAGCTCCAGTGCTTCCGCGCCGTTGCCCGCCATCGATATGCTGTAGACAGCCGGATATTCCCGTTCAATCATCGCCTTCAGGCCTAAACGGATCATTTTTTCATCATCCACAATCAGCAGATTAGTCATAGCTGTTATCCCCCGTCAATAGAACTTTGGGCAGTGACATGTACACGGCCGTCCATTTTCCCGCTTCGCTCTGTACCTCCAGCCCGTAGGCTTCACCGTAGAATAGCTGCAGCCGCTGGTGCACATTGCGCAGTCCGACGCCGCCCGCCTTATATCCTCCGCTGCTGATCCCGGAAGCGTCCGCTCCAGGCTCCTCTTTCGCATAGATCGCCTCATGCAGCGCCAGCAGCCGCTCCGGCGTCAGTCCCAGACCATTGTCGCGCACGACAATTAGAATCTCCGTCCCGACCTCCGTCAGATCAATCCGCACCACGCGGTCCTTAAGCTCGACTCCGTCCGCGTTCCAGGCATGCTTCACACTGTTCTCGACAATCGGCTGCAGCGACATTTTAAGCACCTCCACTTCCAGATAAGCGCTGTCAATATCCAGCTCTAACCGGATGGTATGCTCGAACCTGATGTTCATAACCTCCACATAATTCTCAATATGGCGGATCTCGTCCCTCAGCTTGACGTATTCTCCGCTCCACTTGAAATTATAACGCATCATGCCGCCCAGCCGGGTCAATGCATCCGAGATGGTCCGCTGGTTCTCGATTTCGGCCAGCATCTTGATATTCTCCAGCGTATTATAGAGGAAGTGGGCATCGATCTGATTATGCAGGGTGCGCAGCTCCGCTTCCTTGGAGAGCGCCTGCTTATGGACCGCCTGGGCCACCAGCGTATTGATCGTATTCAGCAGCTTCGAGAAATGATGGGCCAGCTCCCCGACCTCACCGCCGCCGTTGACCCGGATGCTGCCGTAAGGCTCACCTCTGCGGACCTTCTTCATCGTCTCGGTCAGGCGGCGGAGATTCTTCAGAATAAATGCGTTCATGATATAGGCAATGACCGTTACCAGGAAAATAAAAACGATATTCGCCCCAATAATCAGGTTGCGGGTACGCGAAATATCCTTCATTAATCCCTTCATGGAGACCACCGTGACCAGGGAAGCATTAATCTGCTCCAGCGGCGCTTGAATCAGCAGGAATGAATTCCCGTTCTCCTCGTAATCCATCTCCCATCCGCCCATCTTACGGTAGACATCCAGCCGTTCTTTAACGGCCGCAGAGAGTCCCGGATTCTCCTCCAAGAAGGAGTGGTCCGTCCGGGTGAACAGGTTCAGCTCCTCATCTGCGATCATCATCTGCGATTCATTGTCCTGCACAGAGGTGAATGCCTTAGGTGCGAACTTGCTCAGCTGCATATCGACCTGCACCATCCCGACATGATGCCCGGCAGGAATGCTTTTCTCTTTAAGCAGCGACACCTTGGCCGGACCAGCCTCCACCTCCCCTGCGTAGCGCTTCATGAGGTCGGGATCCCGCTTCTGAAAGGACCAGTAATGCTGTCCCTCCATCTGCAGCGCTTTTTGAAACCACGGTTCCATCGATACCCGGTCCTCACTGAAAATAACCGGCCACAGCTCATGCACATTCTTATTGCTGGAGAACAGCCGCAGATGCTCAATATTCGGATTATTGAATTGCATCTGGCTCAAGCTCACAAAGGTAGTTGTATTGAAATCGATCAGTTCTCCAAGCGAAGGCTCATCCTCGCTGACCAGATAGCTCTCCACCCCTTTATCAGAGGAAGCCATCTGGGCGACCCGTTCCATCGCTTCAATCTGGTTGAGCACATACAGCTTCTCCATCTGGAGGAGATAGCTGTTCTTCTCAATAGAATCACGCTTATAAGTATTATTGATCGCTCTGTACGAATAGAGGGACACCAGCAGGCTGGGTCCCAGAATAATGAAGATATATGCAGCAATCAGCCGGCTCTGCAGTGACCTCCGCCCCCACCAATAGCGGAAGGAATTCCATAATGCCCCTGTTCGTTCGCGCATGCTCACCTCTTGAAAATAGCCCAAAAGCCCGCAGTCTGCGGGCCAATGGGTCTTATATTTAAAAACTTACATTCCGAGTTTCTTTTTGTTCTCTTCATATTTCGTCTGGCGGTAGGCATCGAAGGTCGCCTGGCCGTCCTTTTCTTTCTTGGCGAGATAATCGCTCCAGATCTTATCGAAGTCTGCATCGGAATCCGCCATCAGCAGCTTCGGCATGGTTTTGCCGCGAAGCTGTTTCAGCTTGGTCGCGATAATGCCTTCCGGCGAGTTGCCGGTAGGGTCAATCAATTGGAATTCGGAGGTGTTGACCGATTTGCCCTTCGTCCAGTCTTCCAGTTGTTTGTAAGGCTCTACCGATTCCGGCTTCCATTGATCGGTAATATTGGTGTTCTGCATCATCCAGAAGGTGAAGGATGAACCGTACTGCTTATCGAAGGCTCCGCGGTCGGTGTTCATCAGCTTCAGCGCCTCAGGCAGGAATTGGTCCTTGCCGTCAATTGTATCATAGCTGACCCCTTTTTCGCCCAGGAAAAGATCCTTTTGACCTTCTTCACTGTTCAGGTAGCTGAGGAATTTAATCGCACGCGCTTTATCCTTCACATTCTTGGAGATCAGGGTCACCGTCCAGCCGGAGATCCCAGGGCCGTTCAGTGCAGGCGGGTCCATCTTGGTGTTGGCCGGTCCGTCTACTGCAATGTACACCTGATCAGGGTTTTTCTGGAAAATTGTACCGAGCTGCGAAGCAAAGTCTGTACGCTGATAGAGCATTGCGAAGTAGCGTCCCTGTACGATTTTTTCTTCCATTTGCGCACGCTTGTCAATGAAGATATCCTTCGCCAAGAGTCCGTCCTGGTTCGCCTGGCGGAGAGTCTTCATCCAGCGGACATACTCAGGATCTGTCTCACGGTCATAGACCTTGCCGTCTTTTTCCCAAGGAATGTTCAGGAAGTTCTGAATGTAGCCTTCCAGCGAGTCGTTGCCGTTCTCGGTGAACTCATGCAGACCGAGCGGAATCAGCGGCTGGCCGTTCACCTGAGGGAATTTCTCCTGCGCTGCCTTCAGCGCGGCGAGGAAGCCTTCAGGCGTACGCATATCCGGGCTGCCGATGGCTTCATAGATATCCTTGCGGACCGCAAAGGTCTGGTTGGATACGTAGGTATCGCCGTATTGCTTATAATCGGCCGGGGAGGACGAGGAGTTCGGATAGCCGTAGACATTGCCGTCCGGCTGAGTATACCAGCCCAGCTTATCCTTATCCGATACCTTGTAGAAGTAAGGGTCATATTCATCCGCCAGCTTGTTCAGCGGAAGCACAAGATCTCCTTCTACCATTTTTTTGATCGCATCTTCCCAGTAGCCGAGCGTAATGAAGTCCGGCAGCTTGCCGGAAGCCATCAGTGTGTTCAGCTTCTCGTTCTCATTACCTGCAGGCACGATGAAGTTAAGGTTAACGCCGGTCTTCTTGGTCACATATTGAGAGGTTGGATCTACGCCCCATTTATTCGGGAACCAGGCAAAGTTCAGATACCAGTCAAAAGTAATCGGTGAAGTATCGCTCTTCCAGCCCGGTTCATCGGCCGAAGCCGCAGGTGCCGGTGTTGCAGCATCTGTTGCAGGTGCCGTTGTAGCCTCCGTGTTCGCCGGCTTATTATTCCCCGTGTTTCCGCCCGCGGCGTTATCCTTGCTGCCACAGCCCGTAACAGAGAAGGCCATCATGAGTCCCAAGAGCAGCAGGACCGTTTTCTTCGGCTTATGTTTCATGCCCATTTGTTTACCCCTTTTCTAGATCATAATATTTATAAGCTCAACCCCGTAGCCCTTCAGACACCCGGGCGTTGGAGGAGTTACCTGTGGCTTGCAGATGCTTAGCCCTTGATCGAACCAATCATCATGCCTTTGACAAAATAACGCTGCAGGAACGGATAGACGAACACGATCGGCAGTGTGGTCACGACCATGGTAGCCAGCTTAATCGACTGTGAGGTGACCGTTCTTGTGGCCGCGCTGCCCTGGACAGCAGTCATCATCGTATTGGAGCTGGACTGGGCCACGACCCGGAACAGATAGGTCTGAATCGGCTGCAGATCCACGTTGTTGATGTAGATAATGCCGGTAAAATAATCATTCCACTGATAAACCCCGTGGAACAGCGCGATGGTGGCAATGACCGGCATGGAGACCGGCAGCACAATCCGCAGCAGAATCGACCAGTCGTTAGCCCCGTCAATCCGCGCCGCTTCATCCAGACCATCCGGAATTTCCCGGAAGAAGGTCATGAAGATAATGAGGTCGAAGAAGCTGAACATCACCGGGATGATATAGACCAGGAAGTTATCCAGCAGATGCAGGTCGCGGTTCAGCAGGAAGGTCGGGATTAGCCCGCCGTTGAAGAACAGGGTGACCGTACCGATCAGAATGTAGATTTTGCCGCCCACCAGATCCCTGCGGGATAGAGCATACGCGACCATTGCTGTGAAGAATACATGCACGGCAACACCGACTACTGTCTTGGCTACGGTAATGGCCATCGCCAGCATAATGCCCGGACTTGCGAAGACCGCCTCGAAGTTCTTCAGTGTGATGATGCGCGGCCACCAGTAGATTCCGCCCAGCATGGCGTCATTGCCGTCATTGAAGGCGTTGACCAGCACATACCAGATCGGATAGAGCGTCAGGAAGCAGACGCAGAGCATGACCAGATTATTGATGATGTCGAAGATGACTTCGCCTTTGGTTCTGCGTTTGAGTGCAAACATAGATAGATCCTCCTTGTTCTAGAACAGCGACGTGTCGTTGATTTTTTTGGATACCTGGTTAGCAATCAGCAGCAGAATCAGTGCAATGACCGCCTTAACCAGAGTGACCGCCGCAGAGTAGGAGAAGCGGTTAGAGACAATACCTGTCTGATAAATATAATAGTCAATGACGTTAGAAGCACTGTCATTCAGCGAGTTGCGCAGCACCAGAATCTGGTCGAAGTTGGAGCTCAGCACTCCGCTGACCGCGAGAATGAACAGAATGCTGATCGTGCCCCGGACGGACGGCAGTGTAACGAACCACATTTTCTGGAACCGCCCGGCTCCGTCAATCGTCGCCGCCTCATACATCTCCGGAGAGACACCGGCGATCGCCGCCAGATAGATAATGGCTGACCATCCCAGCTCTTTCCAGATGTCGGAGCTAATGATAATGGTCCAGAAGTAGCTTGGCTCGGCCAGATACGTAATCGGCTGGTCAATGAGGTGCAGCGCCATCAGGATACTATTGATAATCCCCACATCGGCCAGCCAGGTGGCCAGAATCCCGCCAAGCACGACCCAGGAGAGGAAATGCGGCAGATAAGAGATCGTCTGAATCGCCTTCTTATACCGGAGGGAACGGACCTCATTAAGAAATAAAGCGAAGATAATCGGCAGCGGGAATCCGATAATCAGCTTGATCAGACTGATTCCCAGCGTATTGCGTATAACATTGGGCAGCTCGTCGTCGTCGAATAATTCCCTGAAATGCTGCAGGCCCACCCAGGGGGCTTCGGCAATCGATTTGACGATGTTGTACTCCTTGAAGGAAATAATCAGGCCATAGATTGGAATGTAGTTGAATACAATCATCCAGGCTACGCCGAGCAGGGCCATCGTCTGCAAATGCCGCTGGGCTACAAATTTCCTCCAGAGTGAATGTTTCCGACCTGAACCGGTTTCGATTGACGCCGTAATGAGCGGACCCATGACCGGGTCCTGCTTGGTATTTCGTTTGTTCTCCATCGTGTGGACCTCCAGGATACCTATCTGTTTATGTGAAGCGTTTTCATCTCTATGTAAGTATTGTATGCGTTTTAGGTATACGGTAAAAGGCCTCATATTTCGTATTTAGGGGCTCATATTTCGGCTTGGAGTATTCTTCTGGGCTCCCCAAGCCGAGCCTCTTACACATGCAGAACCGCATGCTCCTCCGACAAAACAAGATAGTCACCGATCACGCCGTCCTCAAACGCAGGCTTGCGGGGCTGGCCGTTTCCCAGCGGGGGCAGATCCTGATGATATTTGTAGAAAACAAGCTGGGATCGCGCACCCTCCTGCGTCAGCTCAAGCCGCAGCTCCTCATCGGTCAGACAGACAGCGGACACCACGCTCCCCGTTATTTTTGCCGTCAGCTCATCCCATTGCTCTTCCTCAGGCTCCCCTGCCCAGCTGGATATCCACGGCCGGTGGCTCTTGTTATAATTCAGGTGGCATTCAATCACTCTGCCGTCCAGCAGAATATATTGGCCCGATGCCCAGACGGCATACACAAGATACTGCCGAACGCTCTCCTTCTCCAGCAGCAGTCCGAAGAACCCGGGACCTCCCATGCCATAGGTCCCCAGATGGCGGTGAAATCCGGCAACCCGGCTGCCCATCAGCGAGTCCGTGTCCACCTCTTTCATAGTCATCGGTCTGGCGGTCATCATCGCCTCGCCTTCTTCCGCCTCATAGTGGAAGTCCCTGAAAGAGCTTTCTTCCGTCCAGCCTTTAGCCTCCCACGTCTCCCGCTGCGCGGCGGGAATAATCATGGAGTATTTCTCAATCAGTCCGATCTTAAGCTCGCTCATTCCTTCATCCTGCTCCTCTCCTGTTTGGCTGCTCTGCTCTAAGGTAATTCAAACCGAGCTACTCCAACCCAAGCTAGATTAACCCAATCTGATATATCACCTCAGGCTGTACCCTGTTAGCAGATGTATACCTTAGTATTATAAACTAACTTTCGGACTGGTGAATTTGCGTCTAAGTTGGAGTCTGCGCCAGCCTATTGCGATTGTAATCGGTTTTTCGATTACATTGGGTCCGCACACCCTCCGCCCGCCCATTGTAATCGGTTTTTCGATTACATTTGATCCGCACACCCTCCGCCCGCCCATTGTCGGTGATCGGTTTTTCGATTACATTGGGTCCGCACTGTCTTATTCACATCAAAAGTAATCATACTCCCCAGACAATCAGAAAGGAGGCCCCCAAGGACCTCCTCTCCGCCATTATCTACGCACGTTACGTTACGTTATTCCATCTCCGCACGGATCGCGGTAATCTCCCCGCGCCGCAAGGCCTCGGCATCTGCGCCGCGCAGCAAGCCGCCGGATACACTGCGTTCCTCACCGCTGCGGAATTCCAGCTTCATCTGCTGAATAACCGCCTTGCTGTCACCGAAGGTATCCGCATGACGCGGATTCACATACGTTACTTCCGTGCTGCCCAGCAGCTTGAAGGAGACTTCTCCCTGCTCGTCGAACAGCCAGCCGGGAAGGGCCGGATGCAGCGCCAGAGTCAACTCGCCATTCTCAATAGCAAACAGGCTGCTGCCAGCCATCATCGTTCTCCACATGCTCAGGAACTCGGCCGTGGAGCCGCTCAGGCGGGCCACGAATCCCCGTCCGTGTGTATGCGGGTCAGGGTTACCGCCCGTGGAGATGAACGACGAATTCTCCAGCGTACTGCGTCCATAGACCTCCGGGTCAAGGAACGGAATCAGCGATGTTCTCAGCTCGCTGTAGAATTCTTCATACAGTCCGGCCTTCAGCAGCTCAAGCAGATACTTATAGGACATGTGCAGGAAGTTCGATTCCCGCTCCTGCCAGCCTGCGGTGAACGCCCGGATGCGTCCGATCTCATGCCCCTCTTCCTCCAGCGATACCGAAGTGCGGTACATTGAGGTAACCGGATCGAACAGCCCGCTCTGCTTCACCTTGCTGTAGATGGCCTTGGCGGTCTGCTGATCCTCCAGTGTCTTAAGCCAGCGGGTTGGGCCTTCCAGGAAATACGGCAGCGCCGAAGCCTCGAATTCTTCTACGACTGCCTTCGGCAGTCCATAGCCGCTGATGACCGGCTCGCCGGCAGCATCCGTGACCGGCCGGAAGCGCGTAGCCTCGAAACGGAAATAGGTTGGGACCAGTCCGCCGCCCATGTCTACCGCACGCGCAATCCCCTGATCCACCTTGATGATCCACCGGGCCAGCATATCGCGGATCTCGGCAACAGAGTAGTCCGTAATTTCGCCTGTAATCCCGAAGCGAATATCCGCCCGGTAAGCCTCACGCGCCGAGGCTACGCGGTCCCAGTACAGGAACGGGTCCAGCGAACCGTCCAGCACTTCCGTTACAGCCTGGCCTACCTGTGTGAGCAGCGCCGCAATCTCCGATGGAAGAGCCACTGTGGAAGGAAGCCCGGCACTGTTCTCCAGCGCTTCCGACATGAAGACCAGCATCCGCTTCAGTTCCAGCGTCTCGCTCATGCCCGAGCCCATCAGGCCCGGCAGTCCGTTCATCGCATCGTTCCAGCCCGGCTTGTTCGCCTCCATCTCCACACCCATACCATATGGATCAAGCGTGGCGAATTTGTTCAGGGCGAGCGACAGCATTTTCACAAATAGACTGGTCCGGTAGATCTCCCCGTGCCCGCCTTGTGTGCGCAGCCACTCGGTACCGGATGCCTTGCGCTTCAGCTTATGCAGCTTCTCCTCATCCTCCAGCAGAGCTCCGAACTGCCGCACCTTGCCGCCGCTGATCACGTATTTCTCGCTGCGCGGCAGGACATAGGCCGGAGAGTCGTAGAACGCATACGTCTCGTCCCCGAACAGCAGCTCTCCAAGGCGCTCAGGATAAATATCCAGATAGCCTTCCACCAGGTCCAGGTTATACGTCCAGTGATCAGACCAGAACCCCTCGCCGAAGGCGGCTTCAATGTTCTGCTGCGACAACGCAAGCACCCCGCTGAGGAATTCCTGCTCACTTAGGGTTAACACGATCTGCTGATCGGCAATATAGTTAATCAGACTGCCTGCGGTGAAGCGTCCGGCCAGGAGCTGTGTAAGTCCCGCATGCTGCTCTGCAAGCGCCCCGGCCAGCCATGCCTTAAGCTGCTCTTCCGCACCCGGCAGAATCTCGAAGCTGGTGCCCTGCACACTGAGCGGGTTGTAGCCGTCTGCCTGAATCAGGCTATAGAACATTTTGATATTGAAGCTGCCCACCTTGGGATGGAAAAAGACATCGTTACGCCGGTTCTGGTTCATATCGCGGAAATTCCCGTTCCCCTGCGAATAATATTCGGGGGCCAGCGAGAAGAAGTTATAATCCCGTTCCATATCGCCATGCTTGCGGGAGTAGAGATGGACCACGAAGCCCTCTTCCCCATTGTCAAAGATAAACGGATATCCCCCGCGCAGGAAATTGTCGAGATAGGACTGGCGGCAATACGCGTCAAAGATCGGCGAGGACGTCCGGGTGGCGATATCCGCAGTTAACTCCTCGGTCAGCGCGGCAGCTTCAAGGGACTTGACGGCAAAATACTCCTCACGGCACAGCTCCGCCGTCCGTTCATTAATCCGGGCAATATCATTCACATGCCCGATGATGGTGTTCAGCTTCAGCGAAGCACCCGGGGCCAGTGTCCGGGCTGTGCCGCTGAAGCCACACGGCACCTTGTTGACCGGATACTGCGCCTGTGCCAGCAGTTCGGCCAACGGAAGCGCCGCGAAACGGTCGGGATAGGTCAATGACGTATTCCCGCCAAAGATCACTTCATAATCTACCAGCGGGCGGAGCAGCTCTCCTTCCGCCGTGGAGGAGAGATAGAAATGCCCGCTCTCGATCTTGCCGATTTCGGCATCGTCATTCGTGCCGGAGCGCAGCTTGTAGAACGGAATCCCGTGCTCCAGGTTGAACACATCCATCCAGCTGCGGAGAAGGTTCCCCATCTCCTTATAGCCTCCGTTCGCCACTCCGAACGGAAGCACCTCCGGCAGACCGTCCAGCAGTTCCAGCGCAAGTTCAACTCCGCCGATATTCTGAATCTCCACCTGGCGGACCAGCGCGGCATAATCATCCCCCGGAAGGTTGAAATAGTGGACCGTAGTCTTCAGTCCATGTCCGGCATGCGACTCCTCGATGGTCAGTCCGTTCGGCAGAATGGTCATGATCCGCTTGGCTGCCGGGTCCGGGCGGGCTGACTGGAACGGTTCATAGATCTCCGCTGCTCCCTTCAGCTTGATGAAGGTACGGAAGCCGGTCGAGGTTACATTCTTATAGGAAATATTAGCTGGGGAGAACTCCATAATCGGTGAGTTTTTGTCCCGTACGCCGAAGCTGCTGATCCCTTGGCCGCGGTTCACATAGAATGTCCACATCGGTATCCCCTTCAGTCCGGCAAGGCCCGGCAGGAAGCTGGCGAACGGCTTGCCTTCATGGAACTGCTCGATCACAAATTTTCCTGAGTCAAAAGTATAACGGCTCATATTTACTCCTCCTAAAATATCAATGAATGCTTACAGCCCGCTTCAGCTACCGGGCCGCAGTAGCTACGTTGTCGGCTGAACTTTCCCTTGCGATATAACTTTTGGGTAATTGCGCCCCCTGAATGGCTGCTGCCAGTCTGGGTGCCTTCGCTTTATGACCGCTCTACAGCCCTTTGAAGATTAGCCACCCGCCTGGGTGATTGCACTTTGTACAATAAAATTTGTCTCATTACGCTCCCGACCAGCCTTCTGTTGTATTTCATACAGTAGATTCCCAGCTTGCTGCCCGAAAAGGCCGCTTCTGCAGGATTCTACTGCACATAGTGCAATAGATCGATAATTTAGGCGTGAATAACAGGAATCTAGTGTACAAAATGCAATCGTCGACGCCCAGATGCCGCCCGGAATCAATCGTCCATGCCCTTACACCAGTACGCTCCCGCCGGATCACATTTCTCTTTCAAGCTACTGTACAGCCCCACCGCTCGATCCTTCTTCCAGCTACTCCACAGAGCCCGCCGCCCGCCCTCTAACCTTGCTCCACTATGCAGGCCTACCCCTGCTTAATCAGATGTGTCGCGATAGAGTGCGCAGGCAGCGTACATTCGGCGGTCTCAGCGCCCAGTCCCAGTGTCAGCGTACGTGCTTCCCCGCCTTCGTTCATCAGCACCACAGCGAGACTGCCGTCTGGATTGCGGAACGCTGCCGACAGCACATCTGCCGCTGCCGAATCCAGGCCGATCCGCACCGCACCCGGAGCGATGAATTTACTGAAATGCCCGATGTAGTAATACGAGCTGTTGTAGTGAACCTCGTCTGTAGCCGTATCCGCGATCACCGGAGCATCGCAGAGATTGCCCACATGGTTCGGCCCGCCCGTCTCATCCAGCACCAGATTCCAGTCCAGATAGCCTTCGGTCCAGGCATTCAGATCGCCGATCATATTGCGGCCGTAGCGCTCGCCCGTGAACCATTCTCCCAGACGCACGCCGCCCTCCTGGCAGCCTTCGGTGAACAGCACATGCTTATCCGGGAAAAGCTCATGCACCTGCTCCACATTGCCGAACTCCTCGCCGCCATACCAGTGGATACCGGTCCCCCAGACATACTGTGCAGCTTCCGGGTCCGACAGAATCGGGGTCACGCGCTCGACCATAATGTCGCGGTTATGATCCCAGATCACGATGTTCACATCGCCCATTCCGGCTTCGTGCATCACGGGGCCGAGATGGTTTTTGACAAAATCACGCTCTTCCTCAGCACTATACACACAGGAATCCCAGGTCTGCACCGCTGCCGGCTCATTCTGCACAGAGACAGCCCAGACCGGAACGCCTTCCTTGCGGTAGGCCTCGATGAATTTGGTATAATACCGCGCCCAGACCGGCGCATACTCCGGCTTCAGCGAGCCGCCGTTGTTCATCTCCCCGTTCGTCTTCATCCAGGCGGGCGGGCTCCATGGGGAGGCCAGCATGGTGAACGGTCCGCCCCGGACCTCCATAGCATCCTTAATCAGCGGCAGCACCCACTTATGGTCACGCGCGATATCGAAGGTCTTAAGCTCCGTATCCCCATCCTCCACATACGTATAATTACCGAGTGCGAAGTCGCAGCTATGGATATGCACACGGCCCATACTGTAATTCAGCCCGTCTACCGGGTCAAAATACCGCCGGATGACCTCCGTACGCTTCGCCGGACTCATCCGGGACAAGGTATACGCCGCTGCTTCTGTGAATGCGCCGCCAAAACCAATAATGGTCTGGAACGCCTGCTCCGGGTGCAGCACGATATCTGCTTTTGCCGCTGTGCCCTCTGCGCTGAACTGAATGCCATCCTTGCGACTCAGGCGATCTCCTGTATCTTTGGCGGTGACTACGGTTTGAACGGTTGTCATGTCTATCACTCCTTTATTATTTTTGCCAGGCGAAACCAGGGACGAAAGAAATCGAAACCGGTTTCGATTTTGCCGAAAAAAAAGGTATTCCTGAATGTACGCACCTTCATCACATGCGCGGCGGTGCGCAGGAATCCCTCACAATAATCTCCACAGGCAGCACAAGTGCTTCCTGAGCCGTACCTGGACCGTTCATAGATGCCAGCAGCAGCTCCGCCGCCCGGGTCCCCAGCATTTCGGTATTCTGTCGTACAGTGGTCAGCGCAGGCGTAACGTATCCGGCAAGCTCAATGTCGTCATAGCCCATCACAGAGACATCCTCCGGCACCGCAAGCCCCTGATCCTTGGCCGCCATTACCGCACCCAGGGCCAGCAAGTCACCCGAAGCAAAAACAGCCGTCGGCCGCTGCGGCAACGCCAGCAGACGCTTCATTGCACCATAACCATTCTCCAGCGCGTAGAAGGCTCCCTCGGCCACATATTCATCCGGCACCTCAAGATCCTGCTGCTTCATAGCCGTTCTGTACCCCAGCTCCCGCTGCTGTCCCGGATAGGTGTTCCCGCCTCCCGAGATATGGGCAATCCGGCGGTGTCCAAGACTGACCAGATACTCCACGGCCTGCAGCGCACCCGTCATGTTATCCGAGCAGACTGTATGCGACAGCTCCGTCTCGAAATCGAGCACCACGGTCGGAATATCACTCTCCAGCAGCTCCCGGAAATACGGGTCATCATAATCAGAGAGGAACACTACCACCCCGTCGACGCCGCGAATCCGGCAGTTCTCCAGATATCCGCTCTGCTTGCCGCCTACATCCTTCGAGATGAACATGAGGGCATAGCCCTTGGCTACGGCAACCTGCTTGAAGCTCTCAATCACTGCGCTGAAAAAAGGATGGCGGATTCCCGCCCCCGTATTCTCCACAAACAGCACACCGATGGTCCAGGATTTCTTGGTCGTCAGTGTACGTGCATGCGCATTGGGAAGATACCCCATCTCCCGGGCGGTACGCAGAATCTCCTCACGCGTCTTCTCCCGCACATCGGAATAGTTATTGAACGCCTTGGACACTGTGGTTGGTGAGTAGCCGGTCCTTTTGGCAATATCGTATATCGTGGTCATTTCCGGTTCACTCCCGCAGCTCAATGAAAGCCCTTTTATGTTCACTGACATTCTAACTTCTTTCGGCACGGCCGTCCAGCATAAAATATCTTTGGACCCCAGGCAGCAGCGTCACGATCTGAATCAGCATTCCCAGCGACATATAGAACACATGAATTAAGCTGACCATGTTCCACATGTAGGTCTGCGCCATAATCCAGATAATCTGGCCGAAGCCGATATAGAGCGAAAAGCTCCAGGCCGCATGCCGCTCCTTGAACGGGGTCAAGACGTAGCTCCAGGCCCACTGCGGCCGCTTCCAGAGGCCGTACAGCACGAGCAGCGGGAGCAGGCCGAATACGGACAGCAGGAGCAGCCCAGGGACCGCAAAGCTGTGAAAGGGCATTCGTACCATTGCCGAGACCGGCATACCGAGCATTTCCCCGCTGGGATCAGTTAGCAGCGCCAGCCCGCCTGCGATGGCCCCCAAGCTCAAAAAACCTTGAAGTACCAACAGCACCCTAACAGCACCTGGCATTTTTTTAGCAGCGTTCATCCTCATTCCTCATTTCAGGCACCTATTTTCCGGCTACGGATTAGGGCTATTTCTGGTTAGCGCCTATGCTTTATTGAGATTTTACAGATTTCTCCTCAAGATTGCCGGGAAAGAAATCACACTCCGGAAAATTTGCATGATGTGCCTGCTGTGTGAATGTCTGCGGTTTACGCTATACTAGTATCAATTAGGACAACTACTGACATCAATGGATGCATGCAAGTATATGTACTTATCATTCACAATACAGAAGGGATTGGACGGTTGCGGCTTAAGGGCTGCTTCTGCCAAGTACACTTATGACTGAGACCACAACTCTACCACCATCCAAAAAATGCGCGTACTGCCATCAGCTTAAGCCGCTCGCTGAATTCCGCAGGCGCACAGGCAAGCGCGCCAAAGGCATGTCCCGGCGCGGAGCGTGCCGGGAATGCCGCAAGCTCCGCGAGGCCGAAGCTTCCTTGCCGCCAGTGCATTCAAGCATAGCGCCTGCCCTGCCGGAGCGCCAGGCCGGACCGGCCGGCCCCCTCAAGCGGGACAAGGGGCAGGTCTCTATCTCCGGGGCAGCTGCACCCGAGAAGGCAAAGCCGCCCATGGCCCAGCCCCGTCCAGCCTCCCGGCCGGAACGTGCCCGGGACGCCAGAGGCAGCGCGGGAGCGCCAGGCCTTAAGGGCAAGGCGCGTCCCCGGCATGCCGCCGAGACCGGGCGCAGCCTTCCGCAGCAGCGCGGGCCGAAGCCCGATCCGCAGGATGCCTCTGCCCTGATTCCTTCGGCCAAGGGCATGATTCTCATGCGCGGGCACAGCGATAAGGGCCGCCGCTGGCATCAGGAGATCGACCTTGAGCTTGCCGTGACGCTGGTCAAGGAGCATGCGGCCATCGTCGTGAACCGGCGGACGATCCGCCGCTTATACAGCAACAAGGACTTCCGCGCCTATATTTTGACGAGAGACAACTATACCTGTTATTTCTGCGGTCAATACGGGGATACCATCGATCATCTACTCCCCCGCGCCAAGGGCGGGCATACTACGCCGGATAACTGCGTCTGTGCCTGCAATCTATGCAATCAGACGAAGGCCGACCAGTTGGTGGAGCAATTCATGAGCCGGTAATGTTCTTGACCCGTCCAACCTGGCCGTCCGAGAGCCGCACCTTGATCCCGTGCGGATGGCGGGGCGAGTTGGTCAGGATGTCTTTCACTGTGCCGTGCGTGAGCTTGCCGGTTGCCTGATCCTGCTTCAGCACGATGTCTACCTGAATGCCGGGGCGGATATCTGCTCTTACTTGTCCGTTCATAATACACTCTCCTTCCGCTAATATTCGCGTAATATATAGTCTACTTACTCTTACAGATAAGGATGAACAGCCATGGCTTTTGGAATCAACCGGGCGGAATTAACCCGCTGGAAACAGGCCGTCTCCGCAGGGGAGATTGCGTTCCTGACCCATTACTGGATCGATAAACGCTACCCTGAGATCACAACAGTCACCAAGGTGGGCTGCAGCGATCTGCCCCGCCTGCGAGAGTGGTGCAGGAAGCACGGTCTCCCGGCGCGGTATATTCATAACCGCCAGCCGTTCCCCCACTTCGACCTCATGGGCCCGAAGCAGGTGGAGATTCTCAGGCAGGAGGGCTTATGGGAGCACCTGGAACGCTTCCGTATGCTCTGATGAACGGCAGACTGCGGAGCGCCTGCGACCGGGCGGTTATTTCGGGTTCCGCAGATCCTTCATAATCCGGCGGCCGGTCGGGGTCTGGGCCAGCCCGCCCCCGGCCGTCTCCCGGTGCTTCTCGGGCATCGCAGAGCCAACCTCCAGCATGACCTTAATCACTTCATCGGACGGAATCACGCTGCGGACGCCGGCCAGGGCCATATCCGCCGCCGCAAGCGCCGTAACGGCACCGAAGCCGTTGCGGACAATGCATGGAATCTCCACAAGTCCGCCTACCGGATCACAGATCAGCCCCAGTGTATTTTTGAGCGCGAGCCCTACCGCATGTACAGCCTGTGCCGGAGTCCCGCCGCGCATCTCGGTCAAGGCTCCGGCCGCCATACCGATCGCTGAGCCCACCTCGGCCTGACAGCCGCCTTCCGCACCCGATACAAAAGAATTATTAGCAATAACATACCCTATCGCTCCAGCCGCGAACAAACCGGAGACCATATAATCATCGTCCCAGCCGAAGCGCTCCTGACAGCTCAGGAACACACCGGGGATAATTCCGCAGGAGCCGGCAGTCGGTGTGGCAATAATCCGGCCCATAGAAGCGTTCACTTCAGAGACGGCAAGGGCATACGCCATCGCCTGGCCTGCCGGTCCCCCGAGACAAGGCTCATCCGCTGCATTATAGGCGGCCACC
This sequence comes from Paenibacillus sp. FSL R7-0333, assembly GCF_038000365.1. NCBI lineage: Bacteria > Bacillati > Bacillota > Bacilli > Caryophanales > Paenibacillaceae > Paenibacillus > Paenibacillus sp. FSL R7-0333. The sequence goes on along the minus strand of NZ_JBBOBZ010000001.1, from coordinate 155,550 downwards.
CGCTGGGCATCCAGGCCTGTCAAGCCGCTGCGTGAGGTGGTATCTTCGGTCATGCCGCGCTGCACCGCTTCCTTCATTACCCCGTAATACTCACGCATGGTGGCGAATTCCTGCTCCTGGGAACGGCCGGATTCGGCACTCTGCTCCTCAAGCATCAGAGCACCGATTCCAAGCTCCCGCTCCCCGCATAGTACAGCCAGCTGGCTGAGTGTTTGAAAATTCATGTTGTGATGTCCTTCCCCTTCTGTGTCTGTTCTTGTGTATTGCCGTTCAAATCGACTACCTTGACGCTGTTCACTGCCGGAAGCGCCCGCAGCTTCTCCAGCAGCTCCGCCGTGGCTGGCTCATCCAGCTCCAGCACCGTCAAGGCCGCCCCGCTGCGGTTCTTCCGGTCGAGTGACATATGTCCGATATTGAACTGGCCCTCCCGCATGACATCCGTAACACTGGCCAGCACACCCAGATAATCCATATGCTGAATCAGCACCGTCGGGTACATGCCGGTCAGCTTCACGCTGAAGCCGTCAATATCTACAATCTCAATATTGCCGCCGCCGATGGATGTGCCGGTAAGGGTCATCTCCGTCCCGCTCTCCCTGCCTGTAAGGCGCAGACGGACCGTATTGGGATGGGGAAACAGCCCCGTTCCCTGACCGAAGGAGATTCTCATCCCGGCTTTGGCCGCAAGCTCAATGGAATCCGGCAGCCGGTGGTCGTCCGTGGCGAAGTCAAGCAGACCTCCGGCGATCGCCCGGTCTGTCCCGTGTCCCTGATAAGTCGCGGCAAAAGAACCGAAGAACGTAACCTCGGCCTCTCGCGGCAGCTCACCAAGCACCTGCCTTGCGGCCCGCCCGATCCGCGCGGCTCCCGCTGTATGAGAACTGGAAGGCCCGACCATGGCCGGACCTATAATTGAGAATACATCTTTAAATCTCATAGTTCTGGTCTCCCGCTATCTGAATTCGGCCATGTACAGCGAATGATGTAATGATGTACATCTGTTCATTGTACAGCACCTATATATTATACTGCGTCCGCACCAAAGCTACACTATTACATGAATTGTGAGGGAAGTAGAAGGATGATTTATAACGTGAAACCTATACATTCTTATTTTGAGAAAAGCAACAGCCCGTCCCGCTCTTGCCAGCCGATACCGGTCCAGAAGCTGCGGCCAAGGGCATTATCTTCGATCACCATGAGATGGCATTTAGTGATGCCTGCTTCCCGCAGTTCCGCGAGGCAACGCCTCACCAGCTCACGGCCTGCACCGCTTCCCCGGCTGCTGCTGTCAACAGCCACATGATACATATAGCCTCTGCGTCCGTCATGCCCGCACATCGCTGTGCCCATAAGGGTACCGTCCTCCTTCACGCATACCTGGCTGATCCCCGGATTCCGCTCCAGATAACGGATAATATGCTCACGTGAGTCGGCTTCACTGAGGCCCATTCCGTCCGTATTCTCCCACAACCGGTAAGCCGCCTCGTAATCGTCCCCTATCATTGCTCTATATATCATGCATTCTCCCCATTTCTATGTTTATGACTCCACTTCACGCCGCACGCTTTTCTGGGCGCATGCATACCCATATACGGAAGAGCTGAGCAGGCAAGGAGGAGTAACCGCCGATGAACCCCATGTATCCTTATTATGATGACAAAACGGTCTCCCATGTGCAGCCTGTCGCTTTTCCCCCTCAGCACCAGGACCGCCAGCCGGGACTTGAGAGCGTAATGCAGCTGGCTCCCTCGGAGGAGCAACCATCCACCAAGGGCGCTATCGTCTCCCGGTCCGGTATGGACGCCGCTGATTCCCGTCAGCTTCTCTGCGGAGGAGGTCAGTGTCTTCGGTACTGAGACTCCGTTCAAGACACAGCCTTACGAACTGGCAGGAGCCTATGTCTACCTGGCCAGCGATGATGCTTCTTATGTAACAGACACCTGCATTCATGTTAACGGCGGAGACATGGTTACCAGCTGATCCATGTCCAGGCTTCAGCCGGTCACTCCGGCCTTGTTCATTCCCAACCCGAAAGGATGTATAGCGATGAATCAACACAAGGATTTCAACCTGCCTTCTGTCCGCCTGAATGCGGGCATGTATGCTCTAACCAAGCTGTCGGCCGCCGGATTGACCTTCATCCTGATCTCCCTGTTCATGCTGATCCATGGCTATGAGAACGGAATTCCGTCCGGCTGGCCGGTGTCGGTGCCTTATGCCATCTACGCCTACGGCCTACCGGCTGCCATCCTGGCCGATGCGCTGCTGCGCCTGTTGCGCTCCACCTCGCTCAGCCCGGCGCTGGCCCTGTACGCCATTGCCGGCTATGGCGCCGGCCTGTGGCTCGCTGCGGAGCAGGGCGGCGACTCCCTTGTCTCCGGCCTTACCGGACTCGCCATCCTGCTGCTGTTCCGCATCGCCCAGATCGCGGGCGAACGCTTCCCGATCCTGCTTCCCTTCTTCGCTCTGTTCATTCCGCTGGTCTGTCTGATCTTGTTCTGACCTGGCGGGGTCAGACGGGGCGGAGAATGGGGCAGGGCCGGGATGGCGGGTAAGGCTGGATACAGGGCTGGATGGGATCGGTATTCGGAAACCGCAAACCCTTCTCACGGCACATTGTGTTCGGTTTTCCGCATACATTGGGACCACACGCCTCCGTCAGGCCCAATGTGGTCGGTTTTTCGACTATATTTGGACCATACGTCTCCGTCACGCCCAATGTGGTCGGTTTTTCGATTACATTGGGACCACACGCCTCCGTCAGGCCCAATGTGGTCGGTTTTTCGACTATATTTGGACCATACGTCTCCGTCACGGCCAATGTGGTCGGTTTTTCGATTACATTGGGACCACACGTCTCCATCAGGCCCAATATGATCGGTTTTTCGACTACATTGGGCCCGATGCCCTCGCGCTGGCACATTGCGTTAACTCTTATCGTCCGGTGCATCGCGCTCAATAGGATGCCCGAAGCAAACAATTGGAGAAATGTGTCTTATTTCATCCGTTTCTGCCGTTTACAGGCAGGCAAGTGGAAAAGCTCCAACTAATAAAGTTAGTTTTGTCGCCTGGGGTGAAATGTGCTAAATTAAGTGCCGTCTATCCAACTAACGTCCCGCCAGAACTCATCCGCTCATCAGCAGGTGGACAAAATCCACCTGTTATCCGCTAAAGCAGACAGCAGACTAACATAGACTTTGAACTCCAAGCAGCCCGTGTGTCAGAGCGAGCAAGAGCTTGAAACTGTTAATAAAATATCGCCGGAGGGCTGGCGCTGTTGGTTGGAGACATCAAACCCGGTGCTTACATTTACAGCGCCTCGATAATATCCCCGGCGATCAGGGCAGCAGGATGGTCCCGCTTCCGGGCAGCACGTTCTCCAGCCAGCCCGTGTAGATAGACTCCGAACGCGGCGGCCTGATCCGCCTCCAGGCCCTGGGCCAGCAGACCGGAGATGATGCCTGTCAGCACATCGCCCGCACCGCCGGTACCCATACCGGGATGCCCGGTGATATTGATATAGGCCTGCCCTTCGGGCGTTGCTATTACGGTATGTGCTCCTTTGAGCACAAGGATTACCCCATGCTGAACGGCGTAGGACAATGCTATTCCGATCCGGTCCCGCTGCACCTCCGCTGTAGATATCCCCGCCAGACGGGCCATCTCCCCCGGATGCGGGGTCAGAATAACCGGATGGCGGCGGCTCCAGCTCCGGTAACCGGTATCGGCCAGTATATTCAGCGCATCCGCATCGATAACCATAGGACCGTCCATCTCCTCCCATAGTCTGCGGAGCCACTCCGTGTCTCCTTCGAACCGGCCCAGGCCGGGGCCGATAGCTATACAATCGCGGCTGGTGCTCAGCCGCAGCACTTCAGCGGCCGTACCCGCATTCCACTCCCCGTCACCTCCGGTGACCGGGGCCAGCATCAGCTCCGGTACGGAACCGATCACACAGGGCAGCAGCTTCTCCGGCAGCGCCCAGGTTACCAGCCCGCAGCCTGCGCGCAGTGCAGCGCGGGCAGACAACAGGCCTGCACCGCTCATGCGCAGGCTTCCTGCTGCAAGCAGGACATGCCCGTAGGTGCCCTTGTGGCCCTCGGGCGAACGGCGGCGCGCCAGGTCAACCTTCAGGCGCGCCGTCAGTACTTCCGGCGTCAGGAGGCTGACCTGGACGCCGCCCTCCCGGGCAAGGGCAGCGGGTATGCCGATGGAGCGGACCACGACCCGCCCGGCGGCCTGCGCGCCGGGATATTGCAGCAGCCCCCGCTTCAGGAACGCGAGGCAGACGGTCACTGACGCATGAATGCAGGGCTCATGCGTCTCCCCCGTGTCCGCATCCAGCCCGCTGGGGATGTCTGCGGACACTATGGCTCTGCCGCTGGCGTTCGCAGCGGCAATCAGCTCCGCATAGGCACCGCGCGGGGCTCCCGCGCTGCCTGTGCCGAGCAGCGCATCCACGATGCCGCTGCATGCGGCAAGGTCCAGGGCGTCCCTGCCGTAGACTACGGCAGGAATGCCCATAGCTGCAGCGGCATCACGCTGCAGTGCGGCTTCGCCGGCCAGCGACTCCGGCGCGGCCGCGTACACCAGCGTGACGGCGATGCCGGCCTCACGCAGGTGCCTGGCGGCGGCGAGGCCATCGCCGCCGTTATTGCCCTTGCCGGCGAGGACGAGCCAATGCTCTCCGCCGGCAGTGGCAAACGTCAGCGCTGCATCTCCGCCGACGGAGAAGCCCCCAGCGTCAGCGCCGAATCCAGGCGCCCCGCGCCCGCTTGACGCATCCACCACGTCACCAGTTGCCGCCGCTCCGTTCCGCATCATTCCGCCACCTGTCGTTCCCGCTCCTTCCCACTGCACTCCACCACCTGATATTCCCGCTCCGTTTCTCCACGCTCCACCTCCAGCCGTGCCGAACCCATCACTCCGTGCACCATCAACACTCGCTCCCGCTCCAGGTACTTTGCTAACTGGCACTCCCGCTTCACTACCCTGCACTCCACCTCGAGCCGTGCCTGCCCCAACATGCCGGGCTTCACCACCAACTACACCTGCCCCGTTCCACCGTGCTTCGTCACCCAGCACTCCCGCTTCATCACTCCGCACTCCACCTCCAGCCGTACCCGTTCCATCCCACTTCGCTCCACCTCCAGCCGCTCCCGCTCCAGCCCCCCACATCCCACCACCAGGCACACCAGCTTCACTTGCCCGGCGGCGGCATAGGGCGATGACCTCCTCGGCAATGGCCCGTCCCGCATTTTCCATCAGGGCGATGGCCGGGATGCCCAGCCGCTCGATCGTGTCGCGGTCGAATGCCCGCATCTCCTCCGCTGTCACCACATCCATTGGTCCAGACCTCCTTCATAGTTGCTTCGATTGTACTAAGTCCCGTTTCAGCAAGCAAATAACTCAGGTAGCTCATGGCAGCCAACGAGCAACAAGCCCCCAGAACAACAAAAAGCCCTCCCCGCTACGAAGAGGACTTCTATGTTAGATAGGTAATGATCCCAACTATTTAGTCCTGAGGATCAGATAAGCATACTTGCATCGATAGTTGCATTCCATACACCTAAAAACACTTAAAAACAAAGCCCTCCTCTTCTAACTGTAGTTTGTACAACTAAATCTGCCCGATTGGGGAGAATCCCGGCACAGCGGCATTTTTAAATGTACAGACTGCAACTACACGGATAATCAGCGGAAAATCAGGCGTTTTAGTTGTACAGAGTGCGATTAAACCTGCCGCCGACTCTACCTCTGCCTTTTCACCTTCCGCCTCCGCGTATCCCCCCATCAATACCCTACAGTAAACCTGGCTCTGCTGAAATTGCCTTCCTCCAGCTCATCGATGACCGCCACGGCAAAATCCTGGATGCTGATGCTGCTCCGGCCGTCTTCGTCTACAATCAGCCGGTCAAGGCCGATGCGGAATTGGCCGGTACGGCGCCCGTCTACCAGAGCGGCAGGCGGACTAAGATATGTATAGTCCAGCTCCGACCCTCTATAGATCTCATAGGCATTAGCATGAGCCGAAGCCAGCGCGCGGTAGTCCTCCGGGAATCCGGCGGTGTCCATCAGCCATTCTCCCGATTCCGTCTTGAGGCTGCCTGCTCCGCCGACAATGATCAGACGCTCAAGCCCAGCCGCCCGCAGCCCCTCCAGCAGTGAATCCGCCACCCGCAGCAGATCATTCTCATGCCCTGCCGCCGGACCGAAAGCACTGATTACCTCCTCATGTCCGCGCACGGCTGCCGTTACCGAGGCCGGGTCCAGCAGATCAGCAGCCGTCACCTGCAGCCGCTCATGCTGAAGGCTGAAGGCTTCAGGTCTGCGTACCGCAGCCGTGACCTCATGTTTTCTTTTTAACGCTTCCTGTACGATGGCACTTCCAACCCTGCCCGATGCTCCAAACACTACAATATCCATTCTCCCGCTGCCTCACTTTCCTAATCTGCTATCCTTTAGCATTACACGAATTCACACGATTTATCGCCGCAGGAACATTCCCTGTGAAGCAGGCATTACCGGCTCGAATCCGTATTTGGCATACAGCTTGGCCGCTTCCCCGTCAGCAATGAGACTGATATATGCCTTCTCCGGCACACTGTCCAGGAATGCGCGGATTTCCCCCATGATGATTTTTCCGAGACCCCGTCCCTGGAAGGAAGGCTTCACTGCGATATCCGTCACTTGAAAAAAACATCCCCCGTCCCCAATAACCCTGCCCATTCCCACCAGCAGCTCGCCCGCATACACAGTAACTGCAAAAGCAGAATTAGGCAGTCCGGCTGCCGCCCCCTCTATGCTCATCGGACTAAGCCCGGCTTCCTGCCGCAGTGCGATATAATCCTCTACTGAGGGCAACTCCTGCCGGATCTCCGGCTGTGCTGAATTTGTCATGCTACTCCTCCTATTTACTGCAATCTGCAAGCATAACCCGCCTGCTATACTGATACCAATATATATGTATTTGTTCAAAATTGAAACGCCCCGCCTCCTCCGGCGTACAATAACTCAAAACACAGAACTTGCTCTCTGCAGACGGGCAGGTTATTCTTACCCCGTGTCCTTGGGTAAACTGTGGATAGACAAGCAACACTACTATTTTGGAAGGTTGGTGAAGTAATTATGTCTCCTACAGGGAAACTGTTTAAATGGGGAACTTTCGCTTATGAGGCTTTTCTGGCGCTGCCGATTATCGGGGGAAGCTTTGTGGTGGCAAATGCCTGGGCGCCGCTAGGAATCGCTTTTCTGCTGCATGCTGTAGCCATAATCATTCTGCTGAGAGAGCGCGGTCCGATTATCGGGAATGCAGTGGGCGTGGTCACCTCGGTGGTTGCCCTGATTCCTTTTGTCGGCTGGGTGATGCATGCCATTACCGCAATTATTCTGCTCGTAGAAGGGCTGAGCGGATCACGGCGCAATCCACGATACTGAAATTCAACACACTAATCAGTGAACAAGGAGTACACTACCAACTATGATTAAAGGATTATACGAAGCCCATTTACCCGTTTCTAATCTGGAAGCATCTATTGAATTCTATAAAAGGCTGGGACTGAAATTCGCCTGGCGCGATGAGGACACCGCGTTCTTCTGGATTACAGAGGGGCGGAGCTGGATCGGATTATGGGAAGGGCCGGAGGTTCAGACCCCTTATCACCCTTCCCTGAGGCATATTGCCTTCGAAGTCACTTATGAGGACCTGAAGCAATCGCTCGCCTGGCTGCGTTCCCTACAGATTGACCCGGTTCCTTTCGGCAGCAGAAGCACGGTTGAGCCTTTTATCCGCCCCCATCAAGGCAATGCCTCGGTTTACTTCAATGATCCGGACGGCAACTCTCTGGAGCTGATGTGTCATATCGAAGTCCCTCAGGGGTTGAAGACGATCACAAGCAAGCTGTCTTTTGAGGAGTGGGAGGAGCTGTGCAGGAAGTCCAGCGATTAGTTCCAGCAGCCATGCTGAGAGGAACGTGCCAGGGAAACCGGCTGCCTCAGCAACATGCAGTTGTGACAACAGCATCTAATATCAGTAATTTTTAGAATACCCTGCTTCACCAAAAGAGACCTTCAATGGGGTAACCCGTCGAAGGTCTTTCTGTATTATCCTCGTCCCCCTGCACGGGTATCGGTCCGCCGGCTTCCGGTCTCTCCACTACCACGTGAATTTGCTGTGCTGTTCTCGAAACGTTTGCGCTCCGTGCGCTCCATCTGTACGATTTGGCCTTCATGCACTACGATGTGCAAGGAGCCGAATTCCATATCGTCGAGCAGTTCCGTTATCCGCGCAAGCCATACCTCATCCACCTTCAGTGGTTTCGCCATTCGCAAGCCTCCCTTTCCCGGTTAGGGAATAACTCTGCCTAAATCCCGTTATTACCACCTTGTATACTATGAATTAACTTAGCACGGCACCCAATAGCTGTCAATGAGCATTTTTGCGTACAAGCAGGCTTTTTACAACCATCGTCACCAGTGCCAGCAGGAGCAGCAGAGAAGCCACCGCGAAGGATGCCGAGAACTGATATTCGTTGTACAAAATTTCGACATGCAGCGGCAACGTATTCGTCTCCCCGCGAATATGCCCGGACACCACCGAGACGGCCCCGAACTCACCCATGGCCCGTGCATTACAGAGAATAATGCCATAGAGCAGGCCCCACTTGATATTCGGCAGCGTTACGCGCCAGAAGATCTGCCACCCGTGCGCACCGAGCGTAATCGCAGCCTCCTCCTCCTGTGTGCCCTGCTCCTCCATCAGCGGAATCAGCTCGCGGGCGACGAACGGGAACGTGATAAACAGCGTAGCCAGCACGATGCCCGGCAGGGCGAAGACGATTTTGATATCATGGTCGCTTAACCAGGGGCCGAACCAGCCGTGCGAGCCGAACACCAGAATGAAGATCAGCCCGCCAATCACCGGTGATACGGCAAAAGGCAGATCGATCAGCGTCACCAGAAAGCCCTTGCCGCGAAAACGGAACTTGGTTACCGCCCACGCCGCCGTTACCCCAAAGACCGTATTCAGCGGAACCGTAATGGCGGCGACCAGCAGCGTCAGCTTCAGCGCCGAGGCGGCATCCGGGTCGGTCAATGCGGCCCAGTAGACATCCAGCCCCCGCTTCAGCGACTCCACCAGCACAATAATCAGCGGCAGCGCAATCAGCCAGAGCAGGACCAGTCCGGCCAGGGAGATGAGCACCCATTTCACCGCTTGGGACTCTGTGGTAGAGGGCGATGACGCGCCTGTACGCGGCCCGGGGACATGCAGGGGAACCGTACCGGCCATATTTATTCCTCCTAAAGGTTTTGTTGGTATATGCATCCTGATTCCGCTCCTAACAAAACTCGCTTCGGAAGCATACGCTTAAGTTTTATGAAGCCCTACTTCATCGATTAACTTCGCAATAAAACTCGCTTCGGAAGCTTAAGCTTAAGTTTTGTTAGTATATGCATCCTGAATTCGCTCCAGACAAAACTCGCTTCGGAAGCATACGCTTAAGTTTTATGAAGCATACCCGTTCTCTCTTATCGCGAGCTCCTCCGCGCCCAGTGCTGAAGGCTGTTGATGACCAGCAGCATCAGGAAGGAGAGCAGCAGCAGAATCAGGGCCACAGCGGTGGCTCCGGCGTAATCGAACTGCTCCAGCTTGGACATGATCAGCAGCGGGGCGATCTCTGTGCGCATCGGCATATTGCCGGAGATGAACACGACAGAGCCGTACTCGCCGATGCCCCGGGCGAACGCCAGGGCGAAGCCCGTAAGCAGCGGCGGGAGCAGCTCGGGCAGGACAATCCGCAGGAAGGTGCGCCCGCGGCCTGCCCCGAGCGTAGCAGCGGCTTCCTCCATGTCCCTGTCCAGATCCTCCAGCACCGGCTGCACCGTGCGGACGACAAAGGGAATGCCGATGAACATCAGCGCCAGCGTGATGCCCAGCGGTGTGAAGGCAACCTTGAAGCCCAGCGGCGTCAGCAGGGAGCCGATCCAGCCGTTCTGGGAATAGAGGGCGGTCAGCGATACGCCCGCCACGGCTGTAGGGAGCGCGAACGGCAGGTCGATCAGGGCGTCGAAGATTCTTTTGCCGGGGAATTCATACCGCACCAGCACCCAGGCCAGCAGCAGTCCCAGACCAACATTGATCAGGGCCGCAGCGCCCGCCGTACTCAGACTGACACGGTAGGAGGCCAGGACGCGGGCATCCGTAGCCACATCCCAGAATTTCGCCCAGCTCAGCCCCGTTGAATTAAAGAGCAGCGCGGACAGCGGCAGCAGGACCACAAGACTCAGATACAGCACGCTGAATCCCATCGTAATCCCGAACCCCGGCAGCAGCCTGCGCCGTGACACCGTCCTTGCAGCAGCTTTGGTCGTGACATTCATCTGCCCATTCATCCTTTCCTGCCTTCGGCATATGGCCGATCAGCCTCTGGCGGAATTCCGCCTGTCAGTATGGTCTTGCCGCTTCTGCATCATCGTTCACGAACTCCGCTGTCAGCTGCCCGGTACGTAGATTTTGTCGAAAATCCCACCGTCATTGAAATGCTTCGCCTGCGTCTCCTTCCAGGTTCCGAATTTATCCGCCAGGGTGAACAGCTTGATCTCCGGGAATTGATCCTTGAACTCGGCCTTTACGCTATCCAGTGTCGGACGGTAATAGTTCTCGGCAGCAATCTTCTGGCCTTCCTCGGTGTAGAGATATTTCAGATAGGCATCTGCTACCTCGCGCGTTCCTCTTTTATCGACGACCTTATCCACCACAGCAACCGGCGGCTCAGCCAGAATACTCTCTGACGGATTCACAATCTCGAATTTGTCCGGACCCAGCTCCTTGATGGACAGATACGCCTCATTCTCCCAGGCGATCAATACATCTCCGATGCCGCGTTCCACGAAGGTAGTGGTCGAGCCGCGGGCGCCGGTGTCCAGGACAGGTACATTCTTGAACAGCTTTTGCACGAATTCCTGCGCCTTGGCTTCATCATTATTATTGTGGTCCAGCGCATAGCCCCAGGCAGCCAGGTAGTTCCAGCGGGCACCGCCGGAGGTCTTGGGGTTAGGAGTGATGACCTCTACGCCTTCCTTCAGCAGATCCGGCCAATCCTTGATGCCTTTCGGGTTGCCTTTGCGGACCAGGAAGACGATGGTGGAGGTATACGGGGAGCTGTTATGCTCATATTTACTCTGCCAGTCCGCGCCAATCAAGCCAGCTTCCTGAAGCGCATCAATGTCATACCCGAGCGCCAGCGTAACGACATCCGCCTCCAGGCCATCCAGCACCGCCCGGCTCTGCTTGCCCGATCCGCCATGTGATTGCTTGACTGTTACCTTCTGGCCGGTCTCCTGCTCCCAGTAGGCGGCGAAGGCTTTGTTATAGTTCTCATACAGCTCACGCGTTGGATCGTAGGATACATTCAGCAGCTCGACCGGTTCCTTTGACTGTGTCTGGGCAGCTTCCGTTGCGGCCGGAGAATTTGCAGCCGCTTCTGTGGGGGCCGGGGCCGCTGTTCCGGCACCCGCACTGTTCCCTGTATTGCTGTTCCCGCAAGCCGTAAGCCCTGCCGTCAATATCAATGCAACCCCGGCGAGAAGCCCCTTCTTGATCCCTTTTGTCATCTTAGTCCACTCCCCCATAATAGTCTTGTAACAAGCAATAGACGCAGGAAAGCCCGCTTGCGGCAAGTCAAACCGGTCTTGTAGACACGTATCTGCGAGCCTGAAGCAGGCGTTCCTCCGTCTGTACGGTAAGAACTTATTCAATTATTCCTACCCATTTAGTAGGTTATACAGATATAATACTGAACGCTTCCCGCGCTGTCAAACCTTTTTTTCACTTTGAATGAAAGACAGTTACCGATGGACCCAGGACAGGAAGTGGCTTCCGTTCCTGTAAGACCCACTTGTTATTGTTGCCCCAAAGTAATATCATTGCTACATCTTATTGAGCGAAAATAGAGCGAATTCATATAAATAGAAACGGCAGCGCAGTTTCTATTATTGCCGCTTACACCGGGGGAAATAATCATGGGAATGGATTTGGAGTATGGCCCCGCGCCGCAGGGACCGCGGCTGCACAGGCGTGTACTCAGAGAACTGGGCAGACGTATCCTGGAAACGTACAGGTATGATACTACTTTATGGAGGACTGCGCTGAGCGGTCCTTGGATTCTATGTATTCTGGCTTTTACTATAGCTGTCATGGGTATCCCTACCGGCCTCGGGAGCGCAGCAGATATCATGCTGGCAGCCGGTGCGGGAACACTTGTTATGGCACTGTCCTGCAATCTGCTGGCTGTGCTGCTCTCCTTAACCGGACTGCGGCTTCCGCATCTGTTCGCAGGCTCTTTACTCAGCACCTATGGGGCTGTACTGCTGATTCTGTATTTTTCCGATCTGGAGCTTGGAGCTGCAGCCGTTATCGCCTGTATCGCAGCCTTGGCCTGCGGGATAGGGGGACTAGCGGCCGGTCTGCTGCGGACCCGGAGAATGTTCACCGGTGGTCTGCTGGCAGCGGCACTCTTCCTCTCCCCCTTCGCACTGGCCTATGGCTATGGGACGGGAAGCAGCCCGGTACCTGTACCCTCGCTTCAGAGTCTGGCGGCGGATGGACAGGTGCTTCCCGTAACGGCGGACGATCCCGCCCAGCCGGGCGTCTATGAGTTCCACACCTTCACCTATGGCAGCGGCAAGGATCTGCAGCGCAAGGCGTATGGCAAGGATGTCCTGCTAGCCTCTGCTTCCGTGGATGCTACTGAATATATCTCTTCCTGGCCCGTGCTGCGGACCCTGTTCTGGGGGTTCGATCCCGCTTCCCTCCCGCTGAATGCCAGAGTGTGGATGCCGGATGGGGACGGGCCTTATCCGCTGGTGCTCATGGTCCATGGCAACCATATGATGGAGGACTTCTCCGAGGACGGCTATGCCTATCTTGGTGAATTACTGGCCAGCCGGGGCTTCATCGCGGTCACCCTGGATGAGAATTTCCTGAATTATTCGGCCTGGTCGGGTATTCCGGACAACGACTTCAAGGCACGGACCTGGATGATTCTGAAGCATCTGCAGCAGATCGGCAGCTTCGCGGAGCAGCCTGGCACCCCCTTTTACCAGAAGGTTGATTATGACTCTGTTGCACTGCTTGGCCACAGCCGCGGCGGCCAGGCCGCAGCCATGGCTGCGGATGCATCGCTCTGGTTCAGCAGCGATCCTGTTCTGGACGCTATTCAGCAGTTCCATATTACTTCAGTCATTGCCCTGGCTCCTACGGATAAAATGATCGACAGCAAGCAGGCCCGTCTAACCGATGTGAGCTATCTGACACTCCAGGGCGCCCGTGACGGCGATGTACATGATTTCTACGGGGACCGTCAATATATGCGCTCTTCCTACACCGGCAATACCCCTGGCTTCAAAAGCTCGCTCTATATTGCCGACGCTAATCACAGCCAGTTCAATACGGACTGGGGGCTATATGACCAGACGCTGCCTACCGGCCTGTTCCTGAAGCGCTCCCGGATCATGGACGGGGAAGAGCAGCGGAGAATCGCCAAGGTCTATGTCTCTGCCTTCCTGGAGACCACCCTGCACGGGAGGAGCGAGTACCGGCAATTGTTCCGCGATTACCGCAGCGGTGCCCGGTGGCTGCCGGATACCGCCTACTATAACCGCTTCCAGAGCGGGGCCTATATCACGGTGGCGGACTATGATGAAGACCGCAACCGGGGCGCCGTCCAAGGCGGGACCGTCTCTGCTACTACGGGGCTTCACTGGAGCGAAGAGGCCGCGAAGGACCGCGAACGGAACAACAAGCCCTCTTACGGTATTCTGCTGGAGCGCAGTAGCAGCCCTGATCAGGAGCATACGGATGCCGAGGCCGCTTACAGCATTAGGCTTAGCGACACGCTGACTCAGACGCTTGCGGAATCTCCTGCCGTAGAGGGACTGACCTTCTCCCTGGCGAACCATAACTCCGATCCTAACCAGGACGGCGATGCTGAACCGCTGCCGGAAACTGAGCTCTCCCCGGAGGTAGAGGTGGAGCTGACCGACAGTAAGGACACCGCCGCAAGAATCCCCCTGGACGAGGTGATGGATATTCTGCCGCTGCCGCAGACTGAGTTTACGCTTAGTCCATGGCTGGAGGAGCGGATCAGTGACGGCAAATTCGGCAACCGCTCGGAAGCCGTCTACCAGACGTACAAGCTGCCCTTCGAGCTGTTCCTTGAGGAAGAGCCCGAGCTTGATCCGGATAGCCTGACAGACATCACCTTTTATCTGCAAGGGACAGAAGACAAGATTATGCTGGACGACATCGGCTTCTATGAGCGGGAGGACCCGCTGACAGGAGTGAATTAACCGGACATCATTCTATTTATCTGTAGAAAAAATAACAACAGCCCAAATTGCCCCCTGTCGCCTTATTCCGGCTAACAGGGGGCTTTGCTGTTCCTGCACAGAGATGCTTGTCCAGGTTAGTCCAAGGCTACAAGGCAGACAGGTGCCGGCACTTCCAGCTCATTGCCGGTAGGGATCAGCCGTCCGGTCTCACTGTCTATGCGGAATGAGGCAATATTGCCGCTGTTCTGGTTAGCAGCGAGCAGCATGCCGCCGATCAGAGCGAAGTTACGCGGTGTCCGTCCTCCGGAAGTCACCCAGTCCTCCGCTTCCAGCAGACCCGTAGCCTTATCAATATGGAACAGTGCGATGCTGTCATGCCCACGGTTGGATACGTAGAGGTAGCGTCCGCATGGTGATACATGGATATCTGCAGCCGTATCATCACTTCCGGCGGTATAATGCTCCGGGAGACTGCTGATACTCTGCAGGAGCTTCAGATTGCCCTGAGGCTCATCATTGGCGAACAGGGTAACCGTATTGTTCAGTTCATTAACCAGATAGATCCATTGCCGCGAAGGATGAACCGCCAGATGGCGCGGTCCTGAGCCTGGAGGAAGCTCTACCTCCCGGTGAGTGACCAGCTTCCCGTCCTCCACACGATAGAACACGATCTGGTCGAGACCGAGATCACAGACCAGCACATGATCCCCCGTCTTGTCCGGAATCACGGAATGGGGATGGGGGGCATCCTGACGGTCGCTGCGGATTCCCGAGCCCTCATGCTTCACCTGGGAGGACATCTCCTGTAATGACCCGTCCTCTTTCAGCGGGAACACATTGACATTCCCTCCCGTATAGTTAGACACGGCTATGTAGTCTCCCTTCGGAGCCACCGAGACATAGCAGGGCGCGCCGCCCCCGGTCGCTCTGCTGCCCAGCGGATGCAGCGCTTTGCTGCCGGGATCAATGGCGTAGGCATGAACCTCACCCTCATCCTGCTCACTCACAGCATATAATACCGTCTGCGCCGCATTAACCGCCAGATAGGAAGGGTTCTGGATCCCCCGGGTACCGCCCATAACCCTCATTTCTCCGCTCTCCTTATCCAGCGCACCGAGCAGTATGGCCTCTCTCTCCTCACTGTTGTACGTTCCAATATAGAATAATACTTCATTAGGCTGGTGCATGGCAGCGGCTCCTTTATTGTATAGTATATAAGCTTATATACCCTGTACACCCCTATACTCACTCAGCGGGTGAACCATAAATTCACTATAACATCTTTATGTACCCACTGCGTTATCAGGGTTAAACAGCATAATTTTGGACAGACTGGAATACTAAATAAATGTGTGCCGGCAAAATTTAACACTGGTTTAAACGCTGTGCATAAGGTTAATAGTAACCATCGAAGACAACAAACACAAAAGGAGCTGAGAGTTAATGAGTTTACTATGGATGTTGATTGTTGGTGGCGTAATTGGTTGGCTGGCCGGGTTGATTATGGGTAGAGACATTCCAGGCGGAATTATCGGCAACATTATCGCTGGTATTCTCGGTTCATGGCTCGGCGGCATGCTGCTGGGAAGCTGGGGACCTAAGATCAGCGACTACTATGTCTTCCCTTCACTGATCGGTGCTGTGGTTCTGATCTTTATCGTAAGCCTGATTCTGCGTTCGGTTGGCGGACGTAGCCGTTCTTAAGCTCTATGGCAGCATGCTTTAACGAAGCTGCTGTACTATACTTAGCAAGCAGACCCGCCGGGGTTAGACTCTGGCGGGTTTGCTGTGTGCTTCAGACAGATCACCCGCATGAGAGCAGGCTGCGCATCATTAATGAAATCCGTTCATTATCTGCTATAATGAAGTAAATAGTGACCGATATCACAGAGGAGGAACGTGAATTATGGGTAACATCAACCCCTCACTTCTGCATGTGGGCTCCACGCTGGGAGCTGTATTCATGGCGCTGATGGTGATTTTTATCCGCATGAAGGCCAGCGCCCGCCCGGTAACCATCCGCAAAATATGGATTCCGCCGCTTGGCATGTCCACCGGCTTCGCCATGTTCGTCGTACCGGAAGTGCGCTTCCCCTGGTGGTGGGCGGTAGCGGCTTTCCTGGTCGGCTGGTTTATTTTTGCCTACCCGCTAATCCGCAGTACGCGGTTCGAAGAACGTGAAGGGCTGATCTATGCCCAGCGCTCCAAGAGCTTCGCCTTCATTCTGCTTGGACTGCTGCTGGTCCGCACCCTGCTCCATGAATTCATCAACCGGTATGTCTCTGTTCCGCAATCCGGCGGATTATTCTTCATTCTGGCCTTCGGCATGATCCTCCACTGGAGACTGTTCATGTATAAGCACTATACCGGAATGCTGCCTGCCGAGCCGCAGATTCCGCAACCCCGGGTCTAGGGTGAGGCCGGGATGGATTATATAATTATGTACAAGGGGGTGTCCCCGGCAGCCGTTGGGATGACTGCCGGGAACACCCTTTCCTTCTGTCTTCCCAAATGCCCATCAGCTGCATATTATAATTCATAAGAACCCTGATACTCTAACCTTTCATGTGAATTATGGCCAAATAACGGACGGGTGCGGCGGGCATTTTCGGTGCGATGTCAGGTAACTTGCGATGAGATCAGTTAGAATAGTACCATACTTGTAGAGAGTGGGGACTGGGCAATTGAAAAGTAAATCGAGAAAAGTGGCAATCGTCGGCTCCGGCATGGTCGGCTCAAGCGTTGCCTATTCCATGGTGAATCAAGCCATATGCGATGAGATCATGATGATCGACCGCACCTACGACCGCGCCATGGCACAAGCGCTTGATCTCTCGCACTGCATGGACTTCACCGGAACACGCACCAAGGTCTATGCCGGCACCGCCAGTGACTGTGCGGGGATGGATGTCGTCATTCTGACGGCAGGCGCCAATCCCAAGCCGGGGCAGACCCGGCTGGATGTACTGGATGCCGCTGCTGTAATTACCCGGGAGATTATCACCGAGATTATGGCAGGCGGCTTCGATGGGATCTTCGTCGTCGCTGCGAACCCTGTAGATATTGTCACTTATATGGTCTGGCAGATCTCCGGCCTGCCGCGGCACCGGGTAATCGGCACTGGCACCTCCATCGACTCTTCCCGGCTGAAAACACTGCTGTCGGAGGTGTTCACGATTGATCCGCGCAGCGTCAACGGCTACGCCCTTGGCGAGCACGGGGAGTCGCAGTTCGTAGCCTGGTCCCATGTGACCATCGGCGGCAAGCCGATTCTGCAGATTATGGAGCAACACCGCGAGCGCTTCAGCAGCCTGGACCTTATGGATATCGCCCGCAAGACGAAGGATGCCGGCTGGGAGATTTTTACGCGCAAGGGCTCGACTCACTTCGGGATCGGCAGTGCCCTCGCTTATATCACCCGCTCCATTCTGAATGACGAGCACAAAATCATCGCCGTCTCCGCCATCCTGGACGGGGAATACGGACAAAGCGGCGTATGCGCCGGAGTTCCGGCCATTATCGGCAGCAGCGGTATTCAGGAATTGCTGGAGCTGAACCTCAGCGATACAGAGATGGCTAAATTCACCGACTCCTGCAATATCATCCGCGCGGGAATTGATAGCCTCACGCTGGAGGAGCAGCACTAAGCTTAACAGCACAGCCTATACCGCAAACACCCCTCTGCTTCACACAGTAACCTGTGGGGCAGAGGGGTGTTTGCGATGATTTTACCTGATATTATTGAAACTTCTCGATCTCGCTGCGCAATTCGCTCATCAGCTGGTTGAGGGATTCGGCTGAGGTGACAACCTGGCCCATCAGATTCCGCTGCTCGGTGGAGGCCTCAGCCACCATCTCGGCGCTCTCGGCAGAATCTCTGGCAATAATCAGCATATCGGAGATGGAGGCTGTAATCTCCTCTGTCCCGGCGGACATCTGCTCATTGACGGCAGAGACGTCCTGAATTTGAACCGATACCTCACGGATGGACGAGCGGATATGGTCGAAGGAGGTGCCTACGTTTTGCATTTTACCCATCCCGTCGCCGATCTCAGCAATGCTCTTCTCCATAGAGACCTCGGCCGCTCTGGTGGATTCCTGAATCTGACGGATCAGCTCCACAATGTTCACAATGGCACTGTTCGTGCGCTCCGCCAGCTTCTTCACTTCATTCGCCACCACGCCGAACCCGCGCCCGTGCTCGCCTGCTCTGGCCGCTTCAATCGACGCATTGAGAGATAACAGCCCCGTCTGATTGGAGATTTCGGAGATTACGTCAACAATCTCGCCAATCTGTTCGGATTGAATGCTCAGATTGCTGATCAGAGCCGAGGTCTCCTCCGCTGCGCCGCTAATTACAGTCATTTGCTTAAGTGTGGATTGAATCTCCACATATCCGTTCTCGACCTCCGTGCTGACCGTCTCCGCTTGGTCGGACACATTAACAGAGGATTCCGCAATCCGCTGCAGCCCGATCGCCATCTCCTCCGTAGCTCTGGCCGCCTGCTCCGAGCCTTTGAACTGCTCGCCCATTCCCTGGGCGACTTCCTGGACGACCGTCTCGATCTCAGCCGACGTATTCGAGGTCTGATTGGCATACTTCAGCACACTTTCTGCCGAGACAGCAACCTGCGCCACGGTAGCATCGATTTTGCCGACAATGCCGGACAATGATCCGATCATATCATTAATGCTCTGGCTCATCTGGCCGATCTCATCACCCGAGCGCACGGTTACCCGTTCGCTGAGATAGCCGTCCGCTACTTTCTTCATCACCCCGGAGATTGCCACAATCGGCTTCACAATCAGACGGGTCAGATACAAGGCCAAGGCAATGACCGCCAGAATGATGATTACAATGAACAGTGTGGTTATCCGCTGGGCTGAGGTGACTTTGGCGGTAATCTCGCTTTTGGGAACCGTAATCAGCAGCTTCCAGTCTGTGCCCGGGACGGTACGGAAATAGGTAATCACCTGCTTGCCGTCCTCTCCCTTATAAACTTCCGAGCCTGCTTCCTTGCCGAGAATATGCTCTACGGCCTGCTTCATCTCTGTGGTCTTCGCGTAATCCGCGATATTCTTGCCGATCCGCTCGGTCTCGGAGTAGGCGTAATAATCACCCTTGCCCGAGATCACGTATCCGTAGCCGGTATCGCCCACGTGGATGTTTTTGCCCATCTCCATCAGAATGTCCGGTGTCACCGAGAAGGCGATGCCGCCGCCAAACTGCTTGTCCTTGTCCACTACGGGAACGAATACCGGGATAATATATTTACTGAGCTGCTCCAGATAAGACATCTCCGCTACCGCCGGGGCAAGACTCTTCTTGGCCTGCATGAAATATGCCGATTGGCCTACATCCGCCGTAAGCTTAAGGGAATTAGCCAGAATACCTTGCTTGTTAATGACACTGTAGCCTTCGGACTGCGTATCGCTCTCTTCCAGTACCTTGACCACGGGAAAAATAGTATCTGGTCTTGCGGTATCGAATTCAGGATGCTGCGCAATCAGCTCCTGAACCGCAGATGTCCGCGTATTCAGCCACTCTACGATCCGTGTGGTGTTCATCTCCAGAATATTCTGGGCCAGCTCCTCACTGTCGTCTCTGGTTACACCCCCGAAGTACTGCATGAAAAAAATCGTGACGCCGAGCAAAGGTACAATAGCAATTGCCAAAATAACAAGCGAATACTTGCTTTGCAGCGATAATGATTTTCCATTCTTTGCATTCATTTTCATTTTTGACCGTACACTTCCCTCATTCACCGCAAAATCCCCCTAGAAACCCATTCTGGTCTTCCATATGCTGTAAATATATATATTGATATATCGGCATAAATAGACAAAAAACATAATACATACAATAAAAATAAGCCTTAAGACCCAAAAATTAGGATCATTAAGGCTTATACTTTTCATAATTATTTCATTATGGATTCATCTTACACGATTATACCGATTTCGGCGGCTGTAAGGCGCGCATGCTGTTCAGTACAGCGAGTACAGTAACTCCGACATCTGAGAATACGGCCTCCCACATCGTGGCAATTCCGAACGCTCCCAGCAGCAGGAAGACCGCTTTGACTCCCAGCGCAAAAGCAATGTTCTGCCAGACAATGGTCCGCGTCCGTTTGGCGATCCCGATGGCGGAAGCGATTTTGGAAGGCTCATCCGTCATGATTACAATATCCGCTGCCTCAATGGCCGCATCCGAGCCAAGTCCGCCCATGGCAATCCCGACATCCGCTCTGGCCAGCACCGGAGTATCATTAATCCCGTCCCCGACAAAAATGATCTTCTCCTTCGGTCCCTTTTCCCGCTCCAGCTGTTCAATCGCCGCGACCTTATCTCCCGGCAGCAGCTCTGCATGAATCTCCTGAATGCCCAGCTGTCTGCCGACAGACTCGGCCACCGGCGCGGCGTCACCAGTCAGCATAACCGTCTTGTGGATTCCCAGTGCATTCAGAGCCTGAATGGCCTTAAGCGAATCGTCCTTCACTTCATCTGCAATGACGAGATAGCCTGCGTAGCGCTTATCTACAGCAATATGAACGATCGTCCCGTACTCCTGCGGGGTTACGCTGGCGATCCCTTCACGCTCCATCAGCCGCGCATTCCCGGCCAGCACTGCCTTCCCCTCCACGGTAACGGCGATGCCGTGGCCGGAAATTTCGTTATAGCCGGTAATGGCTTCACCCGGAATAGCTTCTCCATAGGCTGCACGGATGGATTCCGCAATCGGATGGCTGGAGTGGCTCTCCGCATAAGCCGCTACCCGCAGCAGCTCCTGCTCGGTGAAGCCTTCCGCCGGTACATTGCCGGTTACCGTGAACTGGCCTTTGGTCAAGGTTCCTGTCTTATCGAACACAACGATCTTCACATCATTCAAGGCTTCCAGATAGTTGCTGCCCTTCACCAGAATCCCGTTCTTCGACGCGGCACCGATCCCGCCGAAGAACCCGAGGGGAATCGACACTACAAGCGCACAAGGGCAAGAGATAACGAGAAAGACCAGTGCACGGTAGATCCAGTCGGAGAAGGTAGCTCCGCTCAGAACCAGCGGCGGAACCACTGCCAGCAGCAGCGCTGTTATGACTACGACCGGCGTATAGGCACGGGCGAATTTGGTGATGAAATTCTCTGTCTTTGCTTTGTTGTTCGTAGCATTCTGGACCAGCTCCAGAATCTGCGAGACTGCGGATTCACCGAAGTCCTTGGTCACTTCAATGGTAATCACGCCATTGCGGTTAATGAATCCGCTGAGTACCTGGCTGCCCGGCTGTGTCGAGCGGGGTACCGATTCTCCGGTCAGCGCCGAGGTATCCATCATCGCACTGCCCTCCAGAATGATCCCGTCCAGCGGAACCTTCTCGCCGGGCTTAACTACGATGCTGTCTCCTACTCTAACCTCTTCGGGGGACACCTTGCGCAGATTACTGCCTTCCTTCAGATAGGCGAACTCCGGCCGGATATCCATCAGCGCTGTAATCGAACGGCGTGAACGGTTCACCGCCATCCCCTGGAACAGCTCCCCTACTTGATAGAAGAGCATAACCGCAACGCCTTCGGGATATTCGCCGATGGCGAAGGCGCCGATGGTCGCAAGCGCCATCAGGAAGTTCTCATCGAACACCTGGCCCCTTACAATATTCCGGGCAGCGGCGAGGACGACCTCTCCGCCGACAATCAGATAGGCTGCGAGGAAGATCAGCAGCTCGGTGATCCCGCTGACCGGCAGGAACATCCCGGCCGCAGCCAGAATGGCACCGCCGCCCAGACGCATCAGGATGCGGCGCGTATCGCCCTCCCCATGCTCATGGCTGTGTCCGTGGCCATGTGATTCCTCCTGGCTGTGGTTATGCTTAGCAGCATGTGAATGCTGGTGCCCTTCTCCATGGGCATGCTCATGACCGTGCGGTTCGCCGTGGGTATGAACATGACCCTGTCCTTGAACCGCTACGCCGCGTACCTGAGCTGCCCCCTCCGCAGACAACGGCTTCTTGACCGCCCGTGAAGCTGGAACTGCCCGCGGCTTCACATGCGGCTCCAGCTTGGTTACCGTATGCTCAGCCTGCTTCGCGATCTCATCCGCAGCAGCAGCTGTTGTCTCCAGTGTCATGGTCTTCGTCGCGAAGTTGACGGAGCAGGAGGACACGCCTTCAATCTTCTTGACCTTATTCTCGATCTTCATAGCGCAGTTCGCGCAGTCCAGCCCATCCAGGACCCACTTGCGCTTCACATTGTCTTCTACCGTACTCAAATGACTCATCTCCCTTGATCGTCCCTATATATGAGTATTTGTTCATATGTTAACTTACACCTATTATATTCCCCTGAATCATGCAGTGTCAATGCATTCAGCCCACAGATTGTGGCTAATTATGTACTGTGAAGAATCTGGATGCCGATGGAGTTATTTTGGACAAACTATTCTTCATCTATATAAAAAAGCTTGTAATTTGTCTGAGCTGGCCATAATATTAACATATGAGCAATCGTTCATATGTTAATTGAAAAGGAGTCCTACCTAATGAACAATTCCAAAACCGATTCACATGCTCATTCGCACTCTGGAGCACACGCTGGATCACATACTCATTCGCACTCTGGCGGGCATTCGCATTCCCACTCCCATTCACATGCGCATTCCCACGCACCGGATAATAAGAAAGGCCTGCTGATCGCCTTAATTATCACCGGCGGTATTATGTTCCTTGAATTCTTCGGCGGCCTGTTCACCGGGAGCCTGGCTCTCTTGTCCGACTCGGGGCATATGCTCAGCGATACCGCCTCCCTTGCCCTTAGCCTTGTGGCCATGATTATCGCGGTGAAACCGGCATCCTCCAAGAACTCCTACGGCTTCCACCGGTTTGAGATTATGGCGGCTTTGTTCAACGGGGTGACCCTGTTTGTAATCTCCGGATTCATTATGTATGAAGCTTTCCAGCGCTTCTCCGCCCCTCCGGCGGTAGCCAGCGGAACGATGATGCTGATTGCCAGTGTCGGACTGCTGGCCAATCTCGTCAGCGCCTGGTCACTGATGCGCAAAAGCGGGGCTAAAGACAATATCAATATCCGCAGCGCTTACCTGCATGTAATCAGCGATGCTCTCGGCTCCGTCGGCGCGCTGGCGGCTGGACTGATTATGAACCTGTTCTCCTGGTATGTTGCAGACCCTATCATCAGTGTGCTGGTCGCCCTGCTCATCCTGCGCAGCGCCTGGGGCGTCATCAAGCAGGCCTTCCATATCCTTATGGAAGGAACTCCGCTTAGCGTGAATGCCGAAGAGGTCGAAAAGGCGCTACTTCAAATTGAAGGGGTTCAGGATGTGCATGACCTGCATATCTGGACCATCACCTCCGGCCTGGATGCTCTCAGCGGTCATCTGCTGATCAAAGACGGGGTGAATACAGAGCAGGTGCTGCAGCAGGCACTTAAATTAGTGGAAGAGAATTTCGGCATCCAGCACTCCACACTGCAAATTGAGAATTCTGCTGTGAAGCACGGTCACCTTCCGGTCTGAGGAAGAGGTGGAAGCGGGTAAGGGAGAATGAGAGAGTCCGAGGAAAATCTAACGATTCTGTATGCCTGCCGAATGTATGCTGTTTTCCACATACATTCGGCCACTTGCCCTCACAACGACCAATTGTATGCTGTTTTCCACATATATTCGAACCACTTGCCCTCACAACGACCAATTGCATGCTGTTTTCCATATATATTCGAACCACTTGCCCTCACAACGACCGATTGTATGCTGTTTTCCATATATATTTGGTTTATCGCACATCATAATATAAAAGAGGCTGCCCCAAGCCATTACCTGGCTTTGGGACAGCCTCTTTTGCTGTCAGGACAATCTATTCATGCCGGATATGCTCATGGGTCTGCAGGAAAATCTGCTCCACATGTGCATCATTCAGCGAATAATATACGGTCTTGCCTTCCTTGCGGCGCTTCACAATCCGCAGATTGCGCAGATAGCGGAGCTGATGGGAGACTGCCGATTGTCCCATATCCAGTATAGAGGACAAGTCATGCACACACAGCTCCTGCTGGGATAATGCGAAGATCAGCCGAACTCTTGTCGGATCACCCAGTGCCTTGAACATTTCTGCCATCTTATCTGTGATCTCACGGTCCGGCAGAATCAAGGCCATCGATTCCGGTTCCAGTTCGGAACCATTACAGGTGTTGTCGCATTCTTCAAGTGCCGCTGGTTCCATGCTCCCGCCCTCCTCCATATGCTCATCCGGTGTCACCGGCGCTTAATAGTATCTTCTACGATTAATTATAGAAAAAATGGCGTCCAATGTCCATGGAGAAGAAAATACGGGAGGGAATTCACTTAAACATGCGGCGATGTATACCTATCCATCAGCGAGATCAGCTAGTATGATCAGTTTCGTTCGGGTTCGCTTCGAACCTACCATAATCACCTACGTAAATAATTCGTATACCCTAACATAGGATTAGTTTTAACATTTCCCGCCAGCCGCATTCCGATACCTGCTAACCTTATACCGCCTTACGCCAAAAGGCTATCAAGCCAGCACCCAGGAACAGAAGCAGGCTCCCCGCCACGACAATCATCAGGCTCTCCAGCGGCAGGTTGAAGGCGCCGAACCGTTCTTCGCCGAAGGGGGACATGGCCAGCACCGGCTGTACCCATGGATAATAAGGACCGTAGGTGGAGGAGTTGGCAATCAGTATATTGGGAATGGTGAAGCAGACATTCAGCGCAAGCGGGGCGCCGAAGCTGCTCCAGCCTTGAGATATCGCCAGTTGCAGTGCAGCCAGCGGCAGGCAGGCAAACCAGCCTCCGAACAGGCTGTTCAGCAGCAGCCCCCAGGGAATTCCCCCCTCTGCACCCCGATACCACCCCACTCCCAGAACCCCTGCAAGAAACAGCAGCTGAACCGCACCCAGCAGCGCTACAATTAATGCATATTTGGCAAAATAGACGGAGGTTCGTGTAACCGGAAGCGCCAGGAGCTGCTTCCAGCCGCCGTCACTATGCTCATTGCGGCAGATTAAAGCAGCGAAGAGTCCAGAGAGTACCGGAAGAAACAGCAGCGCATGTACCGCTGACATTGTGCTCAGCAGAACCTGCCAGGTTATCACCCTATCCTCTTGCATGTCCGAAAGCGCGCCTATCGGCAGGGAGATCAGCGGACTGAGCAGTATTAACAGCCAGGTGCGGAATCCGGCTATCTTCATGCACTCCGCAGACATTATTCGCAGAAAAGTCCGCATATTCAGTCCACATCCTTTCGCGCGAAATGTATGGCTCCAGGCAGGATTACCAGGAGTCCAAGCAACAGGCCGGCTCCGCTGAACAGCCAAGGACGCGGATCACTCCAGGCTAAGACCGGCCAGGAGAGCGGGAACCATTCCGTGAAGTACACACCGAACGGGCTGACCAGCGACAAGGTCAATCCCACCGATACCGGAAGGGTCTGGTTCCGGCTGGATAGAGAGAGCCACAGCTGGAGTGCAATGACAGGCATGGCCGCAGCATAAGCGGCGAAGCCTATCCGCAGGACATCTGCAAGCGGTATCGGCTGAGCGCCGAATCCGAGCAGCAGCCCGAGGACGACAGTTCCTGCCGACAACAGCAGGCAGGACACGATAAGCAACAGCAGGCAGAGCAGCAGCTTCGCCATGAACACAGCCGTACGGGAGACAGGCAGCGCCAGAAGCTGCTTCCAGGCGCTGGTCTGATGCTCGACATTCGCAATCAGAGAGCAGATCAGTGTGCCTCCAAGATACAGGGCAATCGGTACGAAGGGTACGACCTCACTGAGCAGGCCACCCCACAGGTCCTCCCGGTACTGCCCGCGAAGATAGTCATAGCGGAGGCCGAAATTCAGCCCCTGCATGGCGATAAGACCCAGCGGGCCGAGGAAGGCGAGGAACCAAATGCCTTTGCCGCGGATCTTAAGCCAGTCCGCTGACAGCGCACGCCACATCATAGCTCCCCTCCCCCGACCACCTGCAGGAAGAATTCCTCCAGAGATTGCCTGTGCTCCTCTACCCTGTAGATCGCATGGCCCTCTTCGACCAGCTCTTTGACCAGCAGCGATACTCTCGCATCACTCATCCGGGGCAGGACCAGCCGGCCCTCCTGCAGCTCGCCGCCGCAGCCGCGCCGCACCGCCGTCATCAGCGCAGTCTCCGGCTCGGATAAAGCCAGACGCAGATGGCCGGCCGCCTGCTGCTGGAGATGGGCAATAGTATCCTGATAGACCATCTGCCCCTCGCGGATAATGCCGACCGTACCGGCCATTTGCTCAATCTCGCTCAGCAGATGGCTGGATACCAGAACCGTAATACCCTGCTCTCCGGGCAGCCGCTTAATCAGGGAGCGGATCTCCTGTATGCCTGACGGGTCCAGCCCGTTGGTCGGCTCATCGAGAATCAGCAGCTCCGGGCTGCCCAGCAGGGCTGCCGCTATCCCGAGCCGCTGCTTCATGCCCAGTGAGAAGCCCTTGACCGGCCGCTTTTCCTCCCCGGTTAGTGATACGATCTCCAGCACCTCGGCAATGCGCACCTTGGGCACACCCAGAATCCGGCGGATCGCCTCCAGGTTGTCCCATGCACTCAGATGCCCGTAGTAGGACGGCGATTCCACCAGTGAGCCCACCTTGCGCAGAATCTGCATCCGGTTCGCGCGCAGCTCCTTGCCGAAGATTTCAATGCTGCCGGAGGTCGGCTTGATCAGGCCGAGCAGCATGCGGATGGTTGTTGTCTTGCCGGCACCGTTCGGTCCGAGGAAGCCGTAGATTTCCCCTTTTGTAATATTGAGATTCAGGTTCTTCACTGCCGCACGGCCGCGGTATTCCTTAAGCAGATTTCTTGTCTCTATCACTGTATCCTTCATTCTCTTCACCTCGGTAACAGCATAACGCCCCAAGGTTAAAAGCACGGAAGCAGCAAGTTTAAATTTTGTTTAAATTGTTCGGGGCGTCCCGCTTCCAGATCACAACCTCGGTCCCCTTCGCCGTGTTCTCCATGCTCCATTCCAGGTCCATCCGTTTCAGCAGCAGATCGACAATCGACAGGCCCAGGCCGGCTCCTGCGGAGTCCGTGCTTTGCGCAAGGCCGCCGCCGTGATCGGAGATGATAATCACCCGGTTGCCCTCACGGATCTCCGTAAGTATTCCAACATATAATCCGCTGCGCGCATGACGCAGAATGTTCTGGAACAGATTATCCAGCACTCTGCGGAACCAGCTGTCATCGATCTCCCAGTACAGCGGCGCTCCCTCCAGATCAATATCGATCTGGTACCCCTCCTTCTCCCACACCGGATACCAGGCGGCGGCGCTCTCCCGCACCAGTCTCAGCACATCCCGGCGTTCCGGGTGCAGCGCAATGCGTCCGCTGTTCAGCAGATTGTAGGACAGCAGGTTCTCAATTAGGATGCCAAGGCTCTCAATCCGCTGATCCATCAGCTCAAGGGAGGACTGGCCGTGCGGTGACAACGGCTCCTTGCCCAGTACATGGAGGTGGCTGCGAATGACGGTCAGCGGAGTCCGCAGATCATGCGACAGATCGGCCACCAGCCGCTTGCGCAGCGCCTCTTCTTCCGCCTCTCTGGCACGGCCTGCCTTAAGCTCCGTCACCATGGTATTGAATGCTTCCTCCAGACGCCCGATCTCATCCGGCTTCCCCGGCGGAACAATCTGCGGCAAGCCCTCCTGCCCGGTGAACACCATAGCGGTCTGCAGCCGCAGCAGTCTTCTGCGGATCATGATGAAGAAGAACCAGGAGCTGGTGATGAACAGCAGGAAGAACACCAGCATGGCAATCGTATACCATTTATCCAGTCCTGCCGCATATTTGCTCTCCGTAATATCCTCAGGAATCTGCATGACCATGAAGCCCTCTGCGGCCTCTGCCCGGTCTCCTATAAAAGCGACAATCGCCAGCGGCTTCAGCGCCGCACTGTCCTTCATGAAGGATACCGCTTCAGCGGCGCTCCACTGGGCGGGAACAGCCGGAGCCTCTCCCGTCAAGAGCAGCGGCGGTCCTGAAGGCTCTGTCACCAGCTGTGTTGTGCCCGCAGGATCGACCCAGAATATTCTCGACAGCGGATAGGCTTCGCCTAAGGCCGACAGCCGCTTGGTAATATCCGCCGGGGGTTCACCAAGAAGCTTGCGCGCTTCCTCATGCCACAGAATCTCCAGCTTATCTATACTGGAATACTGTTCATACTCCTTGGGTGGACTTGTATGAGTAGCCCCCGCGAAGATGCTGTATACGGCAATCGTCAGCGGAATAACAACCGGCACGAACAGCAGTGCAGCTACAATAATCAGCAGATAACGAAAAAGCAGCGAACGGTGCAGCAACTGGAAACTCCCTGCCCCTTTCACCCTCTCACCCGGTAGCCGATCCCCCGGACCGTCTCAATAATCTCCGGCGCGGCCGGATCAAGCTCCAGCTTCTCGCGCAGATAACGGATATGTACCATCAGCGTCTTGTCGCCTTCGATATAGCTCTCCCCCCAGACCGCCTCATAGATCTGCTCCTTGGTCAGAATCTGGCCCAGATGCCGCAGCAGATAAGAGAAGATCTGAAACTGCTTACCGGTAAGCATAATTTCCCGTCCGGTCGCAGCTTCAGTGACCACACTGCTCCCCGGTATGACAACCAGATGCTTAAGGGTCAACTGAGCGGGCGCGGCAGCGCCGCTTCTTCTCAGCAGAACCTCGATTCTCGCCGCCAGCTCATCGGGATGAAACGGCTTGGTCAGATAATCATCCGCGAAGTCCAGCCCCTGAAGCTTATCGTCAATGGAGGTGCGCGCCGAGAGCATCAGAACTGGCAGCTCCGGATAAGCCCGCTTCAGCCGCTGGCCGACGGTGAAGCCGTCCAGCCCCGGCAGCATCACATCCAGAATCGCAAGCTGGCAGCCCTCTGCAGCTTCAAGCGCCCCGTCTCCGCTCTCCAGCCAGCGCACAGCATATTCCCGTTCCCGCAGATCTGCAGCTACGACACTGCCGATCTCCCGGTCATCTTCTACGTACAATAGGGTTACACTCACGTTGTTCTCCGTCCTTTCTTTCTTCAACTGGCAAAACAAATCCCCGGATACCGGCAGTCTTGAGGTCTGCCGGTATCCGGGGAGAATCATACTTGCTGTTCAGGCCGTAATTCCGAACCTTCCCGGCGGCTTATCCTCCGGCAGCCCGAACAGATAGCCTTGTCCCAAGTCCATACCGAGATCACGGCAGATCAGGAATTCCTCACGGCGTTCAATGCCTTCGGCCAGCAGGCTTGCACCGAATTCTCCGGCCCTGGAGATAATCTCCCTAAGCATCCGCTGCTTCCCCTCATCCCGGTCACAGAAGCTGATCAGACTACGGTCAACCTTGACATAATCCGGCTGAAGGAGGGACATCAGCTCTAGCGTGGAGTAGCCCGCGCCGACATCATCCAGCGCAACCCGCATCCCCTGCTGGCGGTATTCAGCGAAGATGGCATGCAAATGCGGAATATCGCTGATCTGCTCGGTCTCCACAACTTCAAATACATAATCCTCCGGGTCCTGGTCCAGCCTCCGGATCGCCTCGAAGGTATGCGTAAGACAATACTTGGGATTATAAATAGAAGAGGGCAGGAAGTTAATGAACCGCTTGATGCCCTTAGGCAGCAGCTTACTGCCGGTCTCGATCGCCGAGATCCGGGCGGCCCGGTCAAGGAAGGAATGAAATCCTGTCCGCCGGGCAATCTCAAACAGCTCATAGGGCTGAAAATAACTGCCCTGGGGCAGCGGGCGCAGCAGAAATTCAAAGCCGACAATCTCCTCGCTGAAATTCACAATCGGCTGCATGTGGCTGCAAAAATCATGGCTCATAATGATGGACACCAGATTCTCGTTAGCGAAGCGGACCTTCAGCTGATCGAAGGTCAGCCACCGGTCCGGAGCCGCAGGAGCACCTTTGCTCTTAACGCATACGGATAAGGAGTCCGCTATGTCCTTAGCCGCCACAAGCATTTCTATAAGCTTCAACAGCTCTTCCTTACTATGATATGGAATGATACAGGTCTTGCTTGTCTGAAATACTTCATAACCGGCATTCCGGATGGCAGCAGCCAGCGGATCAGAGCAGGGGCGGAGCTTCAGCTCCCCTTGATCCTCAATCGGGTCGATGTCAGCACAATCAACACAGTTCATGGCAATCCCCTCCGCCTCATGATGTCGATAACCTGAGGCCATTATATCATGATTCCTCCGGCACAATCCGAAAAGCAGCAGCAGAAAGGGCCCCCTTTGAACCATGAAGGTTCCTAAGAGGCCCGGATTGCCGGACTATATAGTACTTAGGCTTAGGCGGAACTTATCCGTTACCGGCCACTGCCATCCTTTTACCGGAGACAACCGCTTAAGACTGCCATACCCCGTGCTCACCGTTCTTGCCCATATATTCAATCCGCGAAGGGGACAGCTCAAGAATGACATAATCGGGATCATCCGGTCCCTTGAACCATTTCTCCAGGGATTCATTCCATACCTTAGAGCGCAAGCTATCATCCTTCGTCACAGCAACTGTAGCTTCAATCTCCAGTACATTCTTACCGCCGCCCTGTTCATAGCCAAGCAAGAGACTAGCATTCGGATTATCCTGAAGCTCTTCTACCTTATGAGTCTTGCGGTTAGTTGCCAGATAGATGGACAGTCCGTCATGAAATATCGCCATGTAACGCACCTTAGGCTTGTTACCGGCCTCAATCGTGCCGAAGGAACCGAACCTGTTATCGTCCAGTACCTGTATGATTGTTTTCTCCAGCTCTTTGTTATCCATTGACGTCACAGCTCCCTTCAAATTCATGTGAATATAAGTTTATATATTCACGTCCACGGTTTGGATTTATGATTAACCTGTGCCTAATATAGTGTACCCTTCCCGTTCATTCTGAATCCCGCCATCTGTTCATAAATTGATTCATAAGGAGTCTTATTCTTGAAAAAACTAATCTGGATCGGCTGTCTCTCCTATTTCGTAATCGGCCTCGCCCATGTCGTCCTGGGCTCCATTCTTCCAGTGCTGCTCCAGCATTATGACCGCAGCTACAGTGCAGGGGGCGAGCTGATCTTCAGCCAGTTCGCGGGCTTCCTGGCCGGCGTACTGGTCTCGCCGCTGCTGAACCGGCGGTTCGGCAAGCGCGGCGGCATTCTGATTGCCACCGGCCTGCTGTTCAGCGCCGAGATTACCTACGCCTTCCTCCCGCCCTGGGGCTGGATGTACGTAATTGCCGTAGCCGCAGGGTTCGGCTTCGGGATGATCGAAGCCGTCATCGGCACGATTATTATAGCCGCAGTCACCGAAGGAACGGCGGTTGCCATGAGCCGGCTGGAGGTGCTGTTCGGTGTCGGGGCGCTGCTCATGCCGCTGGCGGCCAGTCCGCTGATTGCCGCAGGGCAGTGGAGGCTGGCCTTCCTGATCGTTGCCGCCTTCTCCCTCCTCTCGCTGCTCTTCTGGGCGAAGAGCAGATTCGGCCCGCTGGACAGCGCGCTGAATGAGCGGCCTGCCCGCCCTGACCGCGCTGTGGCAGCGGAAGCGGGAACCACCAGACGGTTGTCCTTGCCCTACAAGGGCAAGCAATGGGTCGTGCTGGGCTTGTTCATTCTGTTCTTCTTTCTCTATGTAGGCACTGAGATGAGCCTGGTGAATTTCATGCCGGCGATCTTCATTGCGAAGCTGGGCATGAGCGAGGCCGCGGCTGCACTCACGGTGACCTTCTTCTGGCTGGCCATGTCGGCGGGCAGACTGTTCGCCGGTGTCATCGCCGAGAAGATTTCCTACCGCATCTATGTGCTCGTCAGCTGCTTTGCCGCTTTGCTGCTGCTCGTTATTTTCCCGTTCGCCGGTCACCGGCTTGCCGCCTTTGCGATCATCCTGCTGCTTGGCCTGTTCATGTCCGGCATCTTCTCGATCGCGCTGGTCTTCTCCAGCAAGCTGCTGCCCGGCGCGGAAGAATCCACGCCCAGCATTATGATCGCCTCCGGCGGAATTGGCGGCGCAGTGCTGCCGCTGCTGACCGGCTGGTCCATGGATCATCTGCAGATCGCCCAGACCTCGGGACTTTTGGCCGCTTTTGCCGCGCTGTTATTCGTGCTGAGCGTAACCGCCTGGAGAATCGGGTAATTGAAGCTACAAGGTCCATATTCTGCGAATAAGGATGGAACCCACCCATGGCTATACCGCATTCCGAGCCCACTCTGCATACCGCCTTGCTGCAATTCATTTTCCCCTTCTCCATCAAGGCCGAGGTCGATGAAGAGCTGATTGAGAGTTTACAGAAGGATGGATTTACGCGTTTTTTTCTTGAGAACAAGGAACTGGAGCATGCCTATTACGGAGAGAGCCACTGTGTATCCCATGAGAAAATGGAGCGCAGCTATCTTCCGTTTGCCGCCCATGTCTTGTTTCCGCGTGAGAAGGACAGGGATTCCTTCCGCCGCTTTTCCCGGGCCAATGATCTGCTGTGCGGGCTGCAAATGCCCTTTCAGACGGTTCCCTTCCGCGTGCTGTCGACCGATGTGTTCCTCTGCCCGTTCGAGCTGGGCTTTCTGACGGTAAGAGTGGCTATTGAGGAGGAGAATCTCCCCTTCAGCATGGTGCTGGAATTCGCCGACCGGTTCCGCAACCTGGAGGATGTGAGTGTTCAGGATGAGCATACCTTCATCCATTGTCATAAGAAGTCTTTTGCCCGGGTGGAGGACTTCGTGTTCAGGCATCTGGCAGCCGGGCTGGAGCCGTATCTCGATCCTGCGGAGACCAATGGCAATTATTTCGAGACCCTGCCCTTCTTCGTCGATGAACGGATGCTGGTGCAGGCCTTCTACGGCGTTAATCTCCCGGAGGATGAGGAAGAGATCAGTGTCGAAATGCTCTACCGTGCCTCTCAGGTGGATGGTCTGACCATCGACGGCAGCCCCTACATGAGTGCAAGTGATCCAGACTATATCAAGCAGTACACCCGGGAGCATTGCTATAGCCGCTGGGGACCGGACACCTACTATATGACCAATGAGCAGACCTTCTGCTGCGTGAGCCGGGCGAAGCCGGAGATTGCCGCAGGCCTGATCAGCCAGATGTACGGCGAATATTATTACGGAATGCTGCTGAGTATTTTTCATAAAATCGTGCTGCTGAAGCTCGCCAACCTCCACTCCCGGCTGCGCATCAACCACGATAACGACGAGATCGAGAATCTGATCTTCCTGATCAACAAATTCTCGGCCAAATTCTACTTCCTGGAGCTGATTTCACAGTCGCAGGGGCGGGAGATTTTTTTTCAGCTGCGTAAGGTATATGGCAATGATGCTCTGTTCGATGAGGTGAAAATGACCCTCAATGACCTGTTCC
Source organism: Paenibacillus sp. FSL R7-0333 (assembly GCF_038000365.1). Classification (NCBI taxonomy): domain Bacteria; kingdom Bacillati; phylum Bacillota; class Bacilli; order Caryophanales; family Paenibacillaceae; genus Paenibacillus; species Paenibacillus sp. FSL R7-0333. The sequence continues at coordinate 121,834 of NZ_JBBOBZ010000001.1, read as the reverse complement.
AGTACCAGGACAAATTCCAGGCCAAACGGCGGGATACACTCCTGATGGTGCTCACCGTATTTACGGTCATCAGCGGGATATACGGGATGAATCAGGTCATCGAGGATCTGAAGGGCCAGATCGACTGGAGCAAAATGCTGGAGTACTCCGCGTTCGAGTATCTGGCTCTGTTCCTGACCTTCTCTGGGATTACCGTCAGTGTCGGCTTAACGCTGAGAGAGATCTGGAACGGCATCCGCAGCCGCCGGAAGAAGCGGCATTATACGAGGGATTAAGACACAGAGGGTGGACAATGTCGAAGCTGCCGTCTATAATACACCGTAAGAACATAGCAATACCCGTGAACTTTATAGAACCAGGGGTGCTGGAATTGGCCGGCTGAGATTGTATCCCACAAGATACTGACCCTTACACCTGATCTGGATAATGCCAGCGTAGGAATCTTCATTCAACACAGTGCCTTGAGCGGTACTGAAGCTGAATCCCCTCACGCAAGTCACTGGCGTCCCGATCTTCGGGACGCTTTTTTGATTCTAAGTATGTACAGGAATAGGGTTTCTGTAAGCTCTGAAGACCAGGGGTTGCTGGAAGGAGAGAGAAAGAGAAATGGGAGTCAAAAAAACAGTCACACTACTGCTCAGCTCCATGCTGGTTCTCACGGTCGCGGGATGTGGCGGCGGGAACAACAGCGGCAATGCGGGGGCCAGCGCACCTGCTGCCGGTAACAGCACGGCTGCACCTGATGCAACCGCAGCCGCACCCACAGATGCACCTAAGGCGCTGACTCCGGTCAAGATTGCCCTGGACTGGACGCCGAACACGAATCATACCGGCCTGTATGCAGCCAAAGAGCTGGGCTATTACGCGGAGGAAGGTCTTGACGTCCAGATTGTACAGCCTGGCGCTGCCGGGTCGGATACAATGGTCACTTCCGGCGAAGCCCAGTTCGGCATCAGTGCCCAGGAGGCGCTGACCCTGGCCCGTCTGCAGGATGTGCCGCTGGTATCGATTGCTGCAATCATTCAGCATAATACCTCGGGCTTCGCGGCTCCGAAGGACCGCAATATTAAGACGCCGAAGGATTTTGAAGGCAAAACGTACGGAGGCTGGGGCTCCCCTGCGGAGCAGGCCGCCATGAAAGCGATTATGGACCCCGAAGGCGGGGATGTCTCCAAGGTGAAGCTGGTGAATATCGGCGAAGCGGACTTTTTCACAGCTGTGAAGCGGGATATTGACTTCGCCTGGATCTTCTATGCGTGGACCGGGGTAGAGGCCGAGCTGCGCGGCGAGCCGCTGGATATGCTGTATCTTAAGGATTATGCGCCGCAGCTTGATTACTACACACCGGTGCTGACCACCAGCGAGAAGGAGATCGCCGAGCATCCTGAAGTGGTGAAGGCCTTCCTTAAGGCTACGTCCAAGGGGTATCAGTATGCTATCGATAACCCGGAAGAAGCCGCGACGGTCTTGTCTGATGCTGTACCTGATCTGGACCCCAAGCTGGTGCTGGCCAGCCAGAAATGGCTTAGCCCGAAATACAAGGACGACGCCCCGCGCTGGGGTGAGCAGAAGCTTGAGATCTGGAAGAATTACGCCGACTGGATGTACGGCCTGAAGCTGCTGGATAAGCCGCTGGATGCGGAGAGTACGTTTACGAATGAATTTTTGCCGGAATCATAATGAGCCCGCATGGCGGGAATCTTATACCTAACTTGGAGAGGAAGGATTCATCATGGCTAACACACTGCTCAGCATTCAGGTAATTCCCAAGACACCGAACAACGAGGATTCCATCCCTTACGTGGACAAGGCTATAGAGGTCATTCAAAAGTCAGGCGTGAAGCATCAGGTGAATCCGCTGGAGACCACGATGGAAGGCGAGCTGTCCGAGCTGCTGGATATTGTGCGTGACATGCATGAGGCGCTGATCGCTTCCGGCAGTCCGAGTATGATCTCACAGATCAAGATCGCCCATAATCCGGGCGGCATCAGCATGGAGAAGCTGACGGAGAAATACCGGCCGTGAGAAGCACCTGGAAGCTAGTGTGGCCGCCCTTTGTGGCGGTCCTCTTTTTTGTCGGGATATGGCAGCTATCGGTCATGCTGTTCGACATCCCGGCTTACCAGCTGCCCAGCCCCGCGGATATCGCGCGTGAGACGAAGAACAACGCCTCCGGGATCTGGGAGCACACCGCCGCCACGCTGCGGCTGACCCTGATCGGCTTCCCGGTCGGCACAGGCATCGGCCTGCTCACCGCCTTGCTGCTGCATCTGCTGCCCTGGGTCAAGCGAGCCCTCTATCCGCTGCTGATCCTCAGCCAGAATGTGCCCTCCATTGCGCTTGCCCCGCTGCTGATTATCTGGTTCGGGTTCGGCCTGCTGCCCAAAATCATCCTGATCACCCTCGTCTGCTTCTTCCCCGTAGCTGTTGCGACCATGGGCGGGCTGACGCAAAGCGACCGGGTAATGATGAATTATATGAAGATGGCCGGTGCGGGCAAGTGGCAGATCTTCAGCAAGCTGGAGCTTCCCGGCTCCCTGCCCTCCCTGTTCTCGGGCCTCAAGATCTCCGCCACCTATGCGGTGATGGGCGCAGTGGTGGCGGAATGGATCGGCGCCGACAAAGGGATCGGCTACTATATGCTGCTGCAGAAGTCCTCTTACCGTGCGGACCGGATGTTCGTGGCCATCGCTATTATCGTGCTGTTGAGTCTCGTATTATTCGCGCTCATTGCCCTGCTGGAGAGATGGCTGGTGCGCTGGAAGCCGCGCAAGGAAGCTTAATGCCCACGGGAGGATATCCCAACACGGAAGTACTTATAATCAACTGAAGGAGGTTACGCGAAGTGTCTGAGCTTACGAGGATTAAACTGGAGAAGGCGGACGGAGACGGACGCCTGGGTACACGGACTGTGCCGCCTGCGCTCGAAGTCAGCGGCATCAGCAAGTCGTTCAAGCACCGCCGCCGGGAGACGCAGGTGCTGGATCAGGTGTCCCTGACCGTGGAGCCGCAGGAATTCGTCTCCATTGTCGGCCCTTCCGGCTGCGGCAAAAGCACGCTGTTCCATATTATCGGCGGCCTTACGCTGCCGGATACCGGAACCGTCCGCATGAACGGCATCCCGGTGACCGGGCAGCGCGGCAAGATCAGCTATATGCCGCAGCAGCCCGCGCTGTTCCCGTGGCGCAGCACACTGGATAACGTCCTGCTTGGCGGCGAGCTGCAAGGCGCCCCGCAGCGGGAGGCCCGCGAAGCTGCGCGCCACTGGCTGGCGAAGATCGGCCTCGGCGGCTTCGAGCGGGCCTACCCGCACATGCTGTCCGGCGGCATGCAGCAGCGGGCCGCCTTCCTGCGGGCCATGCTCGCACCGCAGGAGCTGATGCTGCTCGATGAGCCGTTCAGCGCGCTCGACGCGCTGACCCGCGAGCAGATGCAGCGCTGGCTGCTGGAGCTGTGGGAGGAGAACCGCCGTTCCGTGCTGTTCATCACCCACAACATCGAAGAGGCGCTGCTGCTCTCCACCCGCATCTACGTCTTCTCCGGGCGTCCCGGCTCCGTCCTCCACACCGTGGAGGTCCCGTTCCCGCGCCCGCGCCGCGAAGAGATCGCCGATTCGCCGGAGTTCCTCCGGATGCGGCGCCAGCTCTCAGAGTGGATGCGCGAGGAGCAGGCGAAGAGCCAGAGCTAAGAGGGGGTGCTGCGCTGGTGACTTAGCTGTAACGGTTGCGCCCCTTGCTATGGTAACAACAGTCCTCGTGACTCGGCACTGCCTTGTCTGTAGCGGCACAACTCTACCTGATTGTATTTACTGCAATAGAATCTGCAATATTCCAGGCGAAATTCACTTCTGCTGTATTTTATACAGCAGATTTTTGTTTGTTTGCCCCAAAACACCACTTTCGCAGATTTCTGCTGTACGAAGTGCATTAGATTCAAATTCGCGGCATATTTAGGGAGCATCTGTTGTAGAAAATACAATGGGCTAGAACAAACTCAGGTGGTGTAATGTAAGTTGCGAACCACTTCACCCGTGTAGTTGTAGTCTGTGCAATTAAAAACAGTAAAAAGGATCGCTCGTCTCCTATAACTGTAGTCTGTACAACTAAATCTGCCCGAATGAGTGATATCAAGCTATAAAAAGCAGGTTAGTTGTACGAAATGCAGCTATAGGGATCATTAATGATCTATCAGACGATTTAGTTGTATGGAGTGCAATTAAGTATACCGCATGTACTGGTACCCCTTAGGCCCCGCCACTACTCAAACCCGCACATCCGCACACCCATCTGACCATCCATCATCCACACATACATCTCGCACCCAGTATACTCACCGGCACTTGTTGCACTACTTCACTTACTGCACTCACTACACTACTTGCACTCATGGCACTACCCTCACTTACCTTCACTTACCCGCCCGCCCCTACATCCAGCCCTTGTCCTCCGCCAGCCGCACGGCTTCGATCCGGGTCTTGACCGCAAGCTTGCTGAGGATCTCCGAGATGTAGTTGCGGACCGTGCCATAGGAGAGGTGGAGCGCCGCGGCGATCTCTCCGGCGCTGCGGCCCGCGGCGGCCAGCTTCAGAATCTCCCGCTCCCGGTCCGAGAGCGGGTTCTCTTCGCGCAGGCTGCCGAACACCAGCTCGGGTGAGACCTCGCGGCCTCCGGCCATCACGCGGCGGATGGCATCCGCCAGCTTATCCACCGGCTAATCCTTCAGCAGATACCCCTGAATCCCGGCCTTCACCCCGCGCTCGAAATAACCGGGACGGGCGAAGGTGGTCAGGATAATGATTTTGGTGCGGCAGCCCCGCGATTTCAGTATCTCCGCCACCTCCAGGCCGCTCATCAGCGGCATCTCAATATCCATCAGACACACATCCGGCTGGACACGTTCGATCAGGGCCAGCGCCTCCGCCCCGTCCCCGGCTTCGCCCGCCACCTCAATGTCCTCCTCCAGATCGAGCAGCGACGCCATTGCGCCGCGCAGCAGCCGCTGATCCTCGGCAATTATGATGCTGATCATGCTGTTTCCCCATCCTTTCCATCCTTCACTACTCGTGGTGTGACCACCGTCAGCAGGGTTCCCCCGCCGGGCCTTGGAGCAAGCGTCAGCGAGCCGTCAATCAGGGCCAGCCGCTCGCCCATTCCCTTCATGCCGTTGCCTTCCTGGCGCTCCGTCCCCTCCGAACCGCTGGCATCTACCCCTATGCCGTTATCCTCCAGCGTAATCTGTACCTCCCCGGGTGTCATTACGATGCTAATCCGGCACTGGTCCGCACGGCTATGCTTGACGATATTGGTGATTCCCTCCTTGATACAGAGGCTGAGAATACTCTGCGTCAGATCGGATACGCCCGGCAGTGCTGCATCTCCCTCTACCTCAAGCGCGATCTCCGCGCTGCGCAGCATCTCCGCCGCCTCGACCAGCTCTTCGGCGACTGAGACCGCTCGCATCTCCGAGACCAGCTCCCGCACCTGGCGCAACGCGGCCCGCGAGGTCCGCTGGATCTCACGGGCTTCCGCCTGCGCCCGCTCGGGATTTTTGACAACCAGCTTTTCAACAAGCTGGCTTTTCAGCGTAATCAGGGACAACGTGTGCCCCATCGTATCATGCAGATCACGCGCGATGCGCATCCGTTCCTCGCGCTTGATCATCTCTCTAATCACCTCATTGGCCTGATCCAGCTCCTTCTCCAGCATCCTCCGCCGGTTCATGGAGCGGATACCGAAGGGAGTAATCAGCATCATCAGCGCAAAGGGCACCATGAACAGCAATCCCCCCGTGCTGTACATTTGATCCAGGGACAGCAGAGCCAACGCGATCAGCATAGCTGTGAATATGGCCAAGGCCCGTCTGAACCGGCGCAAGTCGGTATACCAGCCGATAAAGTTGCTGGTGAAGAAGCCCATATACATGTTGTAGGGGCTATAGACTACGGTTAGCACGACAATAATCAGCATCTGCAGCCCCAGCCAGGCCGTATACGTTCTCTCTTCCGCCCAGTAGAGCTGGCGGTAAATCACCAGGAACAGCAGGAGCAGCGCCACTCCCCACATCAGCTTATAGCCGCTGTAGCCATCGAGATTCAGCACCGGGAACACCAGATAGAACAGCCAGATATAGGGGAAGAAGCCGAATCTTTTCGGAAATATCCGGAACTGCTTACGTGCCACCATGGATTACACCGCTTCCTGTTTTCGCCTTATATAGACCGATAATAACATAAATACAGCCAGGTAACCGAGCAGCAGCAGTACGGCCTTCCACGACGGGGAATCTCCCGCTACAATCGCCCAGGCTCCATCTCCATAATTGTAGGACGGCAGCCAGTGTCCGATCTTCTGCATCAGCTTAGGCATAATCTCCAGAGGCATCCACATGCCCCCGGCCACCGCCAGCCCCATATAGAGCACATTGCTCACCCCGCTGGCCGTATCCACCCGCTTCATGGACCCGATAATCGTACCCAGCGCCAGAAAAGGCAGAGAGCCCGCAAGCAGCCACAGTCCGCTAAGCAGCCACTGCGCTGCTGTCAGCGATACCCCGTTAATCAGGTACCCGGCTGCGAAAATACACAGAACCGAGAACAGATGCATGATGCTCTGACCGAACATTTTGCCGAAAAAATATACCGTGGACGGCAGCGGAGTAATGCGGATAAACGTATTCCAGCCCTGCGTCTGCTCCTGTACCAGCCGGACGCCGAGGGTCATAATCGCCGAGCCCATCACGCTGAAGGCCGCCATCGACATCAGATAATGCGCCTGCCACTGCTTCGTATCGTCCGTCCCCGTATTCACCACCCGGGTGAAGATGAAGTAGAACATAATCGGCATGAGCAGCGACCAGAATACATAATAGGGATTGCGGATAATCCGCAGCAGCTCTGCCTTGCACTGGGCTATCATAGGGTTCATCATACTGCCGCCTCCTCTTGATTCAGGGTCAATTGCTCGAACGCTTCATCCAGCTTCCCCTGGTCGATCCGTACATCCTCCACGGCCAGCCCGTTCACGAAAATAGCCCGCAGCGCCTCATCCGTATTCCCTGTCGACACATGCAGCCGTCCATCCTTCTCGTAGCAGCCTTCCACGGCTGGCAGCTCCAGCAATTGATTGCGCAGCAGCGCCGGGTCGCCGGACGCCAGGAAGGACAGCGACTTCTTGACCAGTCTCGCCTTAATCTCGTCCGGGCTTCCGTCCGCCGCCAGCACTCCCCGGTTGAACAGCAGAATCCGGTCCGCGATATCCTCCGCCTCCTGCAGATAATGGGTGCTGAACAGAATCGTCTTGCCCTGATCGGCCAGTCCCCGCACCCTCTCCCAGAAATGTCGCCGCGCTGTCGTATCCAACCCCACCGTCGGCTCGTCAAAAAACAGCAGATCCGGGTTGCCCGCCAGCGCCAGCGCGAAGCTAAGGCTGCGCTTCTGCCCGCCGGAGAGCTTCTCCGCGTAGCGGTTCAGATCCGCCTCCCCCAGCCCCGTCGCCTGAAGCAGCACCTCCATCTCCATGGGCTGCGGATAATAGCTGCGGATCAGGGCCAGAAGCTCCCGGACCTTGAGCCGGTCCATGACGCTGACCTCCTGGAGCATGGCTCCGGTCCGCTGCTTCACCCTGACGTCTGCCGGCTTAAGACCGAACACCTTCACGCTGCCCTCCGAGGGCTCAAGCAAGCCCAGAAGCATCGCCAATGTGGTGGTTTTGCCTGCTCCGTTAGGGCCAAGCACCGCTGTGATCGAGCCGCGGCTAATCGTGAAGCTCACCTGCTTCACCGCTTGCTTCTCCTGGAAGCTGCGGCTGACATTCTTCATTTCAATGACATGTTCCATCGTGTATCCCTCCGTGTCCTTCTGCCTTCTTGGCTATATTGCTATAGTACCGGAGACCGGAGAGAAGCATCAGTATGGACTGTCATCGATTCAAAGTGACAACTGTCACCCGGCAACAAGTGGAAACGGCTTTACCGTCCTTTTAAGGACGGTACCGTTTCAGCGAGAAATAGAAGGATAATTTATCATGTGAAACATATAAATTCTGGCGTAATATTTAAATAAAGCGCTCCTGTCCACGATTCCGTTATCGTAGCAGGAGCGCCTCCGTGTGCCTATTACTCAAACCTCAATTGCTCAATCGCCTGTTCCAGCATGCCGTTCAGCGTCTCCCCTCCGGGAGGGGCGCTTACCCAATGGAAAACCGCTGTGCGTATCGCTGCCATAAGCAGCGCGGCCAATAAATCCGGGTACAGGTCGAGCTTCACATCCTTGTGTGTACGTTCCGCGATCACCCTGGCGAGCTCCCGCTCAATCTCGATCTCCACCTTCCGTGTCGCGCCGAACAATGCCGGATCATCACGGAGAAGGACGATGCGTGCATACCACTGCCGGTCTGTTGTTTCGGCGAATTCCTCAAGCACAGCAGCCCGGATCGATTCCTGCAGTGGTTCACCGGATGGACGGCCGGCAAGGGCAGCCGCTATCCGCTCGGAACGCTGATAAGCATTGCCGACCATTGCAGCCTCTTTGGAAGCAAAATAGTTATTGAACGTCCGCATGGAGACATTCGCGGCTGCGGCAATATCCTCCACCCGGACCTGGCTGGCCCCTTTCTCCATGGCAAGTCTGCAGGCTACATCACTTAGCGTCCGCCTGGTCTCTTCCTTCTTGCGTTCTCTCAAGCCCGGTTTCTCAGTCGTCATGTCCGTCTATGTCTCCATTCCTGTATGTAGTCAATTCTATATGTAATCAAAGGCCTGCGGTGCTGAAAATTTCAGCACTACAGACCCTTGTATCATTCTGCGGAATTGTTTACTGCGCCACTGGAAGCTGAATGTTATAATCCAGCACCTCGTCCAGCCAGTCAAACATCACCTGGTAGCTGAGCGGCAGATTGTTCAGTTGGCAGTGCAGATCGGCACCATCCTCTTCCGTCCCCTTGAAGATCGCGTTCTTCTCATTCGGAGCCTTCTCGTAAGTGTCTATCGCTTGCCGCTGCATCTCAGGATGCTCCGCTTCCGAAAACATGGAGAGCAAGGGACATTTGACGTCCTTCGGGTCGACTTCGATGGCTTCCCTGGCTACATGATACCACTCGGCAATACTGTCGAAGCCGTGCGACCAAGCCGATCCGGCGAATAGAACCTGGCCGGTATAGGGCATCTTCTTGCTCTGCTCCGCCGCTTCTTCCGCGGTGCCCCGCAGGAATGAAGGCATCCCTCGTTCAATGAAGGACGCCATAGAGTACACCGGCGAGTTCGGCACTGCCGCAGCGAAGCGGTCGTCACAGCTGGCATGCACCATCGTCTTGGCCCCGCCATAGCTCATGCCGCTGACCACCAGCCGCTCAGGGTCCACATCCGGACGGGCCAGGACGAAATCCGTGGTGGTTCTGTAGACATTATGCAGCTCCTCGCGCGGGAAGTTCCGTGCTGTCGCCTCAGGCTCATAGAATCTGACACATACATCATAAGGAAGGTCTACGATCAGCGCGTTGTATCCCCGGTCAATAGCCGCTTGCCCTCCGAGAAAATAGGTATCTTCCTTGTGCGTCTCCCCGCCGTTATGGAAAATAATCGTTGGCTTAGGCGCATTCCCGTGCTCCGCCTTCAGGAAGCAGCCCGGGAACTTATACCCCTTGTATTCCACCTCGACCCACTCATGGGGAATCTGCTCAGACTTCGCATCAAGCGCCTTGCGGAAGCATTCCACACTTTTGCCGTGGTACCGTGCGAAATCCGGTTCGCGGGAAAAGCTCCATAGAAGGCTGCCCTGTAATACGAATGGGCACGAATGAATGCCTCACCGGCGCTGATCAGATGCCCTTTCTTCAGGCAGAGCTCTGCTGTTGCCTCGATTTTAACGGCTTCCTTCTCGAATTCAGTCTTCCAGATGGTCAAAGAGCTGGGATCGATGTTCCGTGCAAGCTTGAATACTTCACCCTGTGACACACCGCCGCAGTGTACGAACGACAGCAGCCACTGGAACGTGAATTCAATATCATCGCGCTCGAAGAATACCTTGTGCGTCAATCGTGCAGCCACCTTTGTCTCTTGCCCGTCTACCTGTACCATACCATTCTCCTCCTTCTCCAATCTATCCTTTCAAGATCATCCACAGCAGAAACAGCCGCGAAGCGGAAGAGGGAATTAGGCTACGGCGCGATTCCGGGCCCGGGTGTTGGCGTCCAGCGAAATCCAACCTCTTACCAGATTTTAGCACTTTCCATATTTTTGCGCAACACGCAATATTTCTTATTAAGCAATATTTTATCCTCGCGGCTTCGCGCTGGCACATTGCGATTGTATTCGGTTTTCCACATACATTTGGTCCACGCGCCTCAGCAGTTGCACATTGTATGTTGTTTTCCACATACATTAGGCCCGCTCACCCTTGCAGTTGCACATTGTATGTTGTTTTCCACATACATTCGCCCCGCTCACCCTTGCAGTTGCACATTGTATGTTGTTTTCGGCATACATTTACCCCGCTCACCCTCGCAGTTGCACATTGTGTGTTGTTTTCCACATACATTCGCCCCGCTCATCCTTGCAGTTGCACATTGTATGTTGTTTTCGGCATACATTTACCCCGCTCACCCTCGCAGTTGCACATTGTGTGTTGTTTTCCACATACATTCGCCCTGCTCACTCGCAGTAGCACATCATGGCGACGTTCTGCCTATCTCTGGCCAATTTTGATGGTTTTCACTCTCACCAACCGCTTGTATGGAGCAACATTGTTGCAGTTTTTGCAGGATTTCTCCAGACATGTTACTGGCTGCGGCGCAATGTTGCAGGATTTCCAGGAATTTTGGTGTTTTGAGCAAGTTAGCGCTGGCATAGTTGCATTTCGTGCAGGATTTCTGCATAGGTCGCTTCTATTGGGCAGCATTGTTGCACTTCTTGCAGAAAATTTCAATATTTGTTACTGGCTATGGCGTATTGAGCCTACGTACCTTCGCGCCAGCCTACTGTGTTCAGTTTTTCGCATACACAAGTCCACTCGCCTCCAATCAAAAAAAGGCCTCCCCCGCTAACTCCGGAGAAGACCTTTCCAATTCTACCGCTGTATGAATCCCTTGCTAAGCAGGTATTCCTTCATGTGCAGCCGGGCAGGCTGAGCCAGCCGGCCGGCCATCATCTCCGACCAGGAGGCTGCGCTCTGACCGCCGGTACGCTCGCGCATATAGTCGCTGGAGATGGCGTCGTACACGCGGGCCTGTTCCACTGCGGCTTCGGCATTGTAGCCGTTATGATGCAGCACCGCTGCCTGCGGCAGGCGCGGGCGGATGCCGTTCACGGCAGCCGGATACCCGAGGCACATGCCGAAGACCGGATAGACCAGCTCCGGCAGGCCGAGCAGCCCGGATACCGCGGCGATCTCATTGCGGATGCCGCCGATATAAACAATGCCGAGGCCCAGCGATTCAGCGGCAACGGCAGCGTTCTGCGCGGCCAGCGCCACATCGACCGTAGCCACGATCAGATTCTCAGCCGTGTCCTCGTAGGACGGCTTCCCGTGCAAATGCGGAGCCGACGCTTCCCGCAGCCTGTACAGATCCGCACACCAGACCAGGAACACCGGACACTGCTCGATGTACGCCTGATTGCCCGACAGTGCGGACAACCGTGCCTTAAGCGCAGACTCAGTTACAGCAATAACCGTGTACGCCTGGACATTGCTGGAGGTCGAAGCCATCTGCCCCGCTCCAATCACGGCTGCCAGCAGTTCGTCACTGACCGGCTTGTCCTGGTACTGGCGGACAGAGGTATGACGGTTCAACAACTCAAGGGTTTCATTCGTGGGTTTCATTATCGTCCCGCCTTTCTTAACTCCTAATATAAGCCTATTATGATCCCATTTCGCGGCTCAGACAACAAGCGGGATTTCCTTCTTCCGCCTCCTCCTCTTACTTCTCTTACTCTTACTACTCTTACTACTCTTACTCTCCGCCTCTACCACCCGCTCCCCCGCTTCACCTCCTGGACAATCGCCAGGATTCCCTCATCAATCTGCGTAAGCCCCGCCCGGGAAATACTGATGCGCAGGAATTTGTCCCGGGTCTGGTAACCCGGCAGATAGAAGCCGTTCCCCGGCACCACGCGGATCTTCCGCCCGGCCAGGCGCTTGACCAGACGCTCCAGGTTGACGGTGAGCGGCAGCTTGAACTGGATATAGATGCCGGAGCTGTCCGCAGAGGCTTCGATGAAGCCGTCCGTATTATGCCGCCCAAGCGCAACGTATACCGCGCGGATTTTTTTGGCGTACATAGCTTTGATCTTGTGCCTGTGATGCCCGTACATCCCGTTCTTGATGTATACCTCAAGCGCAGCCTGCGACAGCAGCGAGGTATCGGTGTAGCCTTTATAGGAGCGGAAGGTCTCCAGCAGCGGCTGCGGTACCACCACCGCACCGAGCCGGAGGCCCGGGAAGATGATTTTGGAGAAGCTTTTGAGATAAATGACATGGGAAGTCTGGTCATACGCATAGATCGGGTCATAACGCCATCCGATCCCCAGATCCGCCATATAATCATCCTCGGCGATGTAGACATCGTATTTGGCTGCCAAGCCGGCAATGGCCTTGCGTTCCTCTGTGCTGTAGGTTGTCCCGAGCGGATTGTGATATCTGGGCATCGTATAAAAAAATTTGAATCGCCCGCTCGCGAACCGCTCCTCCAGCTCCTGCAGGTTGATGCCCGCCGCCGAACGCCCGATTCCGCTCACCGGCAGCCCCTCAGCCTCCAAATACCGCAGATAGATATCATATCCCGGCTGTTCTACCAGAATCTCCGTCCTGCCGCTGGGAAAAGGCATTCTGGCCAGAATCTCCAGCGCCTGCTGAATCCCCGAGGTAATCAGGATCGACTCCGCCTTGGCGAACACCTGATACTCGGCCAGATGCGACACCAGGGTGCGGCGCAGTGTCTCCAGCCCCAGCGCATCGCCATAGGTGAACAGATGGTATTTGTACTGGTCAATCGCTTTATTGAGGCAATGCTGGAAGTCCAGGTACGGAAACACGTTCAGATCCGGCGAAGCCGAAGCAAAATCAACCGTCCCTTCGCTCCCCGCCGCTGCCGAATCCTCACTCTTGTCCACCATGTAATAACCGCTCTGCGGAATAGAGTAGATCGTATGCGTCCGCTCCAGCTCCCCGTAAGCCTTCAGAATGGTACTGACACTGCAGCCGTAGATTTCTGAAGCACTGCGCACAGACGGTAGCTTATCCCCGGGGCGGTACTGCCCTTCCTTCATCTGCCGCTCAAGCTCTGTAATCACCTGATGATACTTGTTCATCGCCCGCCTCCGTTCGCCGTCATTACCATGCTATGCCTTGTATTTTATCCTATTATTCTTCCCTTATTATATAGGGATCGCTGCAAACTGTACCGGTACAGTTAAGGAAACCTTGTGTTGTTAGTGTATGCCTTTTCCTTTAATTTTAAAGTAATAGATCGAATGTTTACAGCATCCAATCTTCACTAACCTACAAGGAGATGTACCCATGCACAAACAAGGACTCAAGCTGGCCTACAGCTTCGCCGTACTCAATGCGGTCATTATCGGCTTCTCCTTCCTGTTCACCAAAGTAGCTCTGGTTCATGCCGGGCCGCTCGACACGCTGACCTTCCGGTTCGCTGCCTCTTTTGCCGTCATGTCGGTTCCGGTCGCCCTCGGCTGGGTCAAGGTATCCTACCGGGGCAAGCCGATGGGCCGGGCACTGCTGCTCGCCGCAATGTATCCGCTCGGCTTCTTCACCCTCCAGGTCTTCGGACTTCAGCGCGCCACCTCAGCCGAGGGAGGCATCCTCTATTCGTTCACTCCGGTGGTGACGATGATCATCGCCGGGGTTGTCCTGAAGGAGAAAACCACCCTGCTGCAAAAGCTGTGCATCTTCCTCTCGGTATTCGGCGTGGTGTTCATCTTCGTCATGAAGGGGAGCGGCATTCAGCTGTCCAATATGACCGGGATTGTGCTGCTGTTCATGACTTGTCTCGCTTTTGCCGGGTACAGTGTGCTGGCACGCTCCCTCTCCAGCCACTTCAGCCCCGCTGAGCTCAGCTACCTGATGATGGGGGTCGGCTTCGCCACCTTCCTGATCATCTCGCTTACCGGACATACAGTCAGCGGGACGCTTGGAGATTTCCTAAATCCGCTGGGAAGTGCAACGTTTGTCCTGTCCGCCGTATATCTGGGGGTAATCGCTTCGCTGGTCACAACCCTGACTTCAACCTATATTTTATCCAAAATCGAGGCCTCACTCATGAGCGTGTTCACTAATCTGTCCACCATCGTATCCATTGCAGCCGGAGCGGTCTTCCTGGGTGAGCAGATCACGGTCTATCACTGGATCGGATCCTTCCTGATCATCGCCGGGGTCATTGGCACGAACCTGCTTGGCCGCAGCAAGGGAGGCTCTCCGGGTCAGCAAGGACCGGAATAAGCGGGGCTGACTGGACCGGGCTAGATGGCATTCCGGATTCAAGTGCACTTCTGCTCCTGATTCCTCCCGCCAGCACCCCATTCGCGAGAATCAGAGGGATTTATCCACTTGATTTGCTCGTGCAGCTAAGCGTGTTGATTTCCCAAAAAAAGGGACAAGAAAGGCCGCCATTTCGGGTAATGGTAAGTACGACCAAACCAAACCGAAATGAGGCGACCTCATGAATAATAATACCCCATTCCTGGCCGTGTTCAAACAAGTATTAACCCCGGAAGAAGTCGAAATGGTGACTGGGCAAACCGAGAACTACGAGGATACAGGAACCAAAATGACTGTCGGTGTGTTGTTCGACTACTTTATCCAAGCCTGCTACCACCAATGGGATGGCTTTCGTCAAAGTGCTCGGGTGGGCTCGAACTACGATTTGCCCAAGGTTCATTACTCCACTCTTTCGGGCAAAGCCGGTGAAGTGCCTTACGATATCTTCAAGCGTTTGTTTCAACTGCTCGTCCAGAAATGTAACCGGCAAACCCGTCGGCACCTGAATCTGCCTAAAGATCTTCTGCTTATTGACTCTACGACGGTTACGGCGGCAAACTCCCGTATGTCTTGGGCTCCGTATAAAAAATTCAGAGGAGGTATCAAGCTGCATGTGGCCTTCTCGCATGGACAGCATTCACCCGTGAAGGTGGTCGAATCGATTGCCAGGCGCAATGACGCTCCATTTGGAGAAATTTTGGCCGATAAGGACTACCTTTTAGTTCAGGATCGGGCGTATGGAAAGATCGGTCGATTGGATCAATATGTGCAGCAAGGTCAGTCCTTTGTGATTCGTCTGAAAGACAATCTCCATTTGGTGATGCCGCGAAAGCTTCAACGACCGGCGGAGGGAGACACCAAAATTGTACGCGATATCACCTGTTATATTGGTCAAGGCAAACACCAATCCGCCCACCGCCACCGCGTCGTTGAATTTGAAAATGACCGGGGTGAAGTGGTACGAATTGTGACCGATTTGAGAAAAGAGTCCGCTCATGTGATTACTGAAATGTACAAAGCACGCTGGGAAATTGAAGTATTTTTCCGCTGGGTGAAACAGCATTTGAATGTCCCTTGTCTATTTGGAACCACCGAAAATGCAGTATATAGCCAATTGTTTGTAGCCCTTGCCGCGTATGTGCTTTTGAAATACATTTTTGATGAAATTCACCCGAAGGTACCGGTCTTTGCTGAGCTGACTCTTTGGGAATTTATGCAGGACTGGCGTATATTTAATCTTCCGCTGGAGTGGCAGGTTCAGCTTAATCAGCTCAGGCGTAAAGAACATTTAGGTGTTTTTGTCATCCCATAATATGGGTAATCAACACGCCTGTCGTGCAGCTAACTTTTCATGGAATCAGAGGGATTTATCCCTTTGATTAGCTCGTGCTTCTAACATTTGGTGGAATCAGAGGGATTTATCCCTTTGATTGGCCCATGCAGCGTACTTTTGATTTCATAAAACGGACTATTGTTGGCTTCGTTCGGAATCCTGATACAAGACCAAAGTTTGTGCTTCAGAGAGCTCCGTTCTACACTCCAGCTCTGCTCTATACTCCATAGAAAGTTATCCAACCGGTAAATTCCCCACTTCCTCAATTCCCCACTCCGCCTAAAAACACAAAGAACCGCAGGATTAAACCCGGCGGTTCTTTGGTTTCCGCAATTGTCCGGACCGGACCGTCTGCAGACAGATGTCTTGGCCCCTTACAGCTTGACGCGCTGTAGCCGCAGCGCGTTCAGTACAACCGACACCGAGCTGAAGGCCATCGCGGCTCCGGCCAGCCAGGGTGCCAGGAAGCCCAGTGCCGCAATCGGGATTCCGATCGTATTGTAGGCCAGCGCCCAGAACAGATTCTGCTTGATATTGCGCATGGTCTTGCGGCTCATCAGGATCGCATCCGGGATGCTCATCAGATCGCCGCGCATCAGCGTAATATCCGCCGCCTCCATCGCCACATCCGTGCCGGTGCCGATCGCCATGCCCGTATCCGCAGTCGCCAGCGCAGGAGCATCGTTGATGCCGTCGCCGACCATAGCCACCTTGACCCCGCCGCTCTGGAGCCTGCGGATCTCTTCCGCCTTGCCCTCAGGCAGCACCTCCGCCAGAACCGTGCGTATACCCGCCTGATCTGCAATTGCCTGGGCCGTAATCTTGTTGTCTCCAGTAATCATGACAACCTCGATACCCATGGCATGCAGCCGGGCTACCGCTTCGCGGGAGGTCTCCTTGATCGTGTCAGCCACGGCAATCACTCCCGCTACCGCATCCTCCACGGCTACCAGCATCGCTGTTTTGCCTTCCTGCTCCAGCCTGGTCATGATCCCTGTCCACGGCCCGATATCCAGCCCGTTCTCCACCATCATCCGCCGTGTGCCTACGCTTACCTTCTGGCCATCTACTACCGCCGACACCCCGCGTCCCGGTACCGCTTCGAACTGGCCCGCTGGCGGCAGGTCGATCCCTCTGCCCTGTGCTCCGGCCACAATGGCATCCGCCAGCGGATGCTCCGAGAGCTTCTCCGCAGCCGCTGTAATCGACAGCAGACGATTCTCGGCAAGCACCCTGCCTTGTGTCTCATTTCCGGCAGTCGCTATAATATCGGTCAGCACCGGCTTACCGTTAGTCACCGTTCCCGTCTTATCCACGACCACTACCTTCACGCCCTGCGCAGCTTCCAGATGCTCCCCGCCCTTGAACAGGATGCCGAACTCGGCAGCCCGGCCGGACCCGGCCATAATCGAGGTTGGTGTCGCAAGTCCCAGTGCGCATGGACAGGCGATGACAAGCACGGCGATCGCTTTCTCCAGGGCCTCCGCGAACTGCCCCGGCGCTCCCCAGATATACCAGACCCCGAAGGTTACGGCAGCAATACCGACCACAATCGGCACGAAGATCCCGGAGATGACATCTGCAATACGCTGGATCGGCGCCTTCGAGCCCTGCGCTTCCTCCACGACTCTGATAATCTGTGCCAGCGCCGTATCGCGGCCGACCTTGCGGGCTTTGACCCGCAGCATTCCGTTCTTGTTCAGCGTGGCTCCGATAACGGAATCCCCCGGCTTCTTCTCTACCGGGATACTCTCGCCCGTGAGCATAGATTCATCGACGGAGGACAGCCCCTCCACGACTTCACCGTCTACAGGCACCTTGGTGCCCGGCTTCACCAGCACAATATCGCCGATCACTACATCCTCGACGGGAATACTCAGCTCTGCACCGTCCCGCAGCACCAGCGCAGTCTTGGCCTGCAGCCCCATCAGGCTGCGGATCGCATCCGATGAACGCCCCTTCGCCAGCGCCTCGAACCACTTGCCTACGAGAATTAACGTGATCAGCACCGCGCTGGTCTCGAAATACAGCTCCACGGTATGGTTCATCCCGCTCATTTTCAGGGAATCGATTGTCAGGTATAGGCTGTAAAAATAAGCCGCAGAGGTGCCCAGCACCACCAGCACATCCATGTTGGCACTGCCGTTCTTCAGCGCCTTATAGGCGCTGACATAGAACTGCCAGCCGATCACGAACTGAACCGGGGTCGCCAGCACAAGCTGGAACCAGGGATTCATGAATAGCTCCGGCGTCCAAATCCAGGTTGTGAACGAGAAGTGGCCGGCCATGGCCCAGAGCAGCGGTAGGGACAACAACGCGGAGAGCATCCACTTATTCCGCTTGCGTGTAATCTCTTCACTGCGCTGCTCCGCGATATCCTTCCGGTCCTGCTTAAGCGCCGCCTTATAGCCGATGCTGCTCACCTTATCCATAATCTCGGCTGTACTGACATTGCCCGGCGAATATTCCACATGCGCAGTCTCCAGCGCCAGGTTCACATTCACGGCCGCAATCCCCGGCATCCGTCCCAGCACCTTCTCAATACGAGCCGAGCAGGCAGCACAGGTCATGCCGGTAATATCGAAATCCGCCGACTCCTTCAGCGTATCATAGCCCAGAGAGCGGATCTTCTCCTCCATTTGCGCCACATCTGCAACTGCCGGATCGAAGCCCACTGTAGCCTGCTCCAGCGCCAGATTGACATTCGCCCGGGATACCCCCTCCATGCGGGACAAGCCCTTCTCAATCCGCGTCGCACAAGCAGAGCATGTCATGCCGGTAATTTGCAGCGTTGCCTGTTGCTGCGGGGCGGACTCTGCACTCTTTTCCATTCTTAAGCACCTCCACATACCCCCAAGGGGTATATTTATTTTGAAAAGAAAAGGCATTGGCGCCCGGCCCTGTACCCCAGGGTTCCCTGCTCCAAGCCCTTGTATTACAACCCTTTAGCTTACACTACGTCGTAGCCCTGATCTTCAATAGCAGCCTTGATCTTATCCAGGCTTACCGTATTCTCATCGAATTCAACCGCCACCGTCTTCGCCGGCAGATCCACCTTCGCCGCAGCGCCTACGCCGCTAACAGCCTTCTCTACAGCACTTACACAATGACCGCAGGACATTCCTTCAACATTCAGTGTTACATTCGACATTTGAATAACCTCCCAATGTTATTTAGCATTTGCTTAATTGTAAGCGAATGCTTGGTCTTTCGGCTCCTCATATGCCTGAAGAGTTTGATCTTGAGAAAATAACAATAGATGATAGTAACGGAGGGGAATTTTGAAACTGCAGGAGCGCCAGCGACCGCCTTTGTCCACGGATTTCTACCGCTACGGCGGTATCAATCATGAAATCTGTGGACAACAGCGGCCGAAAGTTCTAAATTCACCGCAGTTACGGTCCTCATCATTGAATTTAGACATTCAAACTCTCCAGGCCCCATCTTTATTTCATCAGCTTGTTCACCGTGACCAGCAGCTCGTCAATCACCTCATGCTCACCGGCTTCGATCCGTTCAATAATACAGCTCTTCATGTGGCCTTCAAGCAGCAGCTTGCCGACACTGTTCAGGGCCGCCTGCACCGCCGCCAGCTGATTCAGCACATCATCGCAGTAGGTATCGCGTTCAATCATGCCTTTCACACCGCGGATCTGCCCTTCAATCCGGTTCAGCCGGGTCGTCAGCCCATTCTTGAATTCCGGGGAATGATGACTCTTGCGGCCGCCGGATGCTGCAGAAGAATGGCAGGCTTCGGCGAAATCCTGTCCGGCAGGGTCCTTCTCATTTGTAGACACAGGAATCAACCTCCTTATGTACCAATATAATATACCCCCCATGGGTATGTCAAGACCTTAGCGGACAAGCGCCCTCCGCCCCTCCTTCAGATACTTTGCCCTATTGCAGCTGGAATAAAGGACCGGCCGATAAGGAATACCAAGTACACGCATGCAAGTTCCCAAGCAGATCCCAACCCGCCTGTCCTCCTGAAAAAAACAATTGCCACCCTATTCAAATTTGAATATAATGAAATTCCATTGAATTTTAAACATAAAGGAGCTTAACATGCACACCAAAGAAAGTAATCTCAAGCTAGTCATTATCGGACTGCTGCTCGGCATTCTGATGTCGGCCATGGATAATACCATTGTTGCCGCAGCTATGGGCACGATTGTGTCCGATCTTGGAGGACTGGATAAAATCGTATGGGTCACCTCTGCTTATATGGTCATGGTTATGGCCGGCACCCCGATCTTCGGCAAATTGTCCGATATGTACGGGCGCAAGCGGTTTTTCATCTTCGGGCTTATCGTGTTCCTGATTGGCTCCGCCCTGTGCGGAACGTCGGCGAGCATTACCCAGCTCAGTATTTACCGTGCAATTCAAGGGATTGGCGGCGGTGCACTGATGCCGATTGCCTTCACGATTGTCTTCGACATCTTCCCGCCTGAGAAAAGAGGCAAGCTCACCGGACTCTTCGGCGCTGTCTTCGGGATCTCCAGTGTGATTGGGCCTCTACTTGGTGCTTATATCACCGAATATATGAGCTGGCACTGGATTTTCTATATTAACCTGCCCATCGGGATTGTCTCGTTCTTCCTTATTATGACCTCCTACAAGGAATCCATATCGCATTCCAAGCAGCGGATTGACTGGGGCGGCGCTTTCACTCTGGTGGCAGGGATTATCTGCCTGATGTTCGCCCTGGAGCTTGGCGGCAACCAGTATGCCTGGGATTCTCTGGTCATTCTCGGCTTGTTCGCTGCGTTCGCCGTGCTTCTAATCGCCTTCATTGTCATTGAAAAAATCGCGGCAGAGCCAGTCATCTCCTTCGCCATGTTCCGCCAGCGCCTGTTCGCAACCAGCAGTATCCTGGGGCTGTTCTATGGTTCGGCATTCATCGTAGCCACGGTATATATCCCGATCTACGTCCAGGGGGTATACGGCGGCTCGGCCACCAACTCCGGCCTGATTCTGATGCCGATGATGATCGGTACCGTAATCGGCAGCCAGTCCGGCGGCCTGCTTACCACCAAAACGAGCTTCCGCAACATCATGCTGCTGTCAGCAGTCTGCTTCGTAGGCGGGATCTACTCCCTCAGCACATTGACCCCGGAGACCTCCCGGATGGCGCTTAATGCCTTCATGGCCCTGACCGGCTTCGGAGTCGGCTTCTCCTTCTCTGTACTCAGCCTGTCTTCGATCCAGCATTTCGACATGCGCCAGCGCGGTTCGGCAACGTCCACCAGTACCTTCATGCGCTCGCTCGGGATGACGCTGGGGATAACGATCTTCGGCATCATCCAGCGTAACAGCTTCGCCTCAGAGCTTAGTACAGCCTTCGGAGACAGCGGCCAGGCCGCTTCCTTCGGCGACCCGCGTTCCGCGTTGACGCCTGAGGCCAGAGCACAGATTCCGCCGCCTGTCCTGGAGAAGATTACGAATTCACTGTCTTCGTCGATCTCGCATACCTTCTTGTGGGCCATCGTTCCGGCGGTGCTTACCGTGGTCTTCGTCCTGCTGATGCCGAAGGACCGTCTGCTGCCGCAGGGCAGCCAGCACGGTGCAAATCAAGGTCAGCGGTAAGCCCATGCCGATGAAGCTGCTGATTCTGGGAATTCTGCTGGAGCGGGATATGCATCCCTACGAGATCACCCTTGTCATGAAGGAACGCTCCATGGATCAAGTCATCAAGCTGCAGACCGGTTCCTTATATTATGCCGTTGACAAGCTGGCCGCAGGCGGCCATATCGAGGCGGTGGAGATCATTCACAGCCCCGACCGGCCGGATAAGACCATCTACCGCATTACGGATAAAGGCAAAGAATTGATGGAGCAGCTCATTCTCCAGCAGATTAAGAAAAGTGATCCGCCGTATCATCCGCTGTACATGGCCCTGGCCCTTGCGCGTCATATCGACCAGGACAAGGTTGCGAAGCTGCTGGAAGAGCGCATCCGGGAGGCGGAGCATCAGGTGAATTTTGCCTATCAAGTATACGAGGAGCATATCTCCATTGTGCCCCGCTCGGTGCTGCATATGATGTACGGCAGATATGAGCATAGCCAGACCGAGCTGAAATGGCTGAAGCGCCTGTATGAGGATGTAGCCGTCCGCAGCATGAATGATATCGGCAGACCGATTATCGCAGACTACAAGAAGTAGATAGCCGCTGTAATTGTTTAGCGAAGACCGTATGTGTTTATTAGCAAGTGGAAACGGCTTTATTGTCCTTTTAAAGGGCGGTACCGTTTCAGCGGGAAATAGAAGGATAAGTTATAGTGTGAAACATATAAATTCTTATATTTGAAGCAAACCGCTGGCGAGCGGGTTGGGCATCCGGCTGTACTACAGTTTCAATTCGTGCGGTGTGCCGGCCCCGCCTGGCGGATACTCTGGAAAGGGAAGTGAAGCCGCTATGAACGATGACAAAAAGCCGATCAGAGACGAGCGTGACCACCCGGAGCAATACCCTACGGACAAGCCCAGCCTGTTCGATGTAGATGAGAGCCAGCAGCATGTAGACCCGATACCCGTAGAGGACCTGACACTCGAGAAAGAGGAAGAGAAGGATAAAGAGACCACGAAACACCGCTCCTCCAGCGACAAGAGATACCACACCGGGTTCTGAAGGTGTGTGCTTTTCCGGTAGTATCATCGGAGCATTTACAAGCTTAATGGTATGGAGGGATCACATTGCTGAGAGCGTTACCCCTTAACCGGCGCGGCATACCTGCCAGCCGTATCGCCCTGGGCTGCATGGGGCTGGGCGGCGGCTGGGACCGTGAACCGGTCACGGCTGCGAATATGAAGCAGGGGCATGAGGCGCTGGATGCGGCGCTGTCTATAGGTATTAATTTTTTTGACCATGCGGATATCTATACCCGGGGCAAGGCAGAGAAGGTGTTCGGACAGATCTTCAAGGAACGGCCGGGTCTGCGCGGGGACATCCTGCTCCAGTCGAAATGCGGCATCAAGCTGATGGAGCCAGGCGATATCTCCAATAGCTTCGACCTCTCCAGGGAGCACATTCTGTCCAGCGTCGATGGAACTCTCGCACGGCTGGGCACAGAGTATATTGATATTCTGCTGCTGCACCGCCCCGACCCGTTAATGGACCCTGAAGAAGTGGCGGAAGCGCTCCATCGGCTCAAGGCCTCCGGCAAGGTGCGCCACTTCGGCGTCTCCAACATGAGCGCCGCCCAGATCCAGCTGTTACAGACTTATTGCGACGAGCCGTTCATTGTCAACCAGCTGCATATGAGCCTGTCCCGGATCAGCTGGGTTGACGCCGTACTCAGCGTGAACCGCGACCCGTGGAAGGACATTACATTCCCGGAGGGCACCATGGAGTATTGCCGTGCCGGGAACATCCAGCTTCAGGCCTGGGGCCCCCTGGCCCAGGGACTCTTCAGCGGACGGCCGCTTGAAGGCCAGCCGGAGAATGTTGTGAATACAGCAGCCATGGTACAGAGACTTGCTGACGAGAAGGGCACAACGCCCGAGGCTATCGTGCTGGCTTGGCTGATGACCCATCCCGCAGCCATCCAGCCCGTCATCGGCACCGTGAATCCGCAGCGGATCGCCGCCTGTGCAGGCGCAGACCAGGTAGAGCTCTCCCGCAAGGAATGGTATGAGCTGTACGTCACATCGCGCGGGGAGAAGCTTCCTTAAGGGTGTAGTTTGCTGGAGATCCGGATTATTGGGCAGGTACACTGAAATTGAACAGGTGCATCGGAGAGGGTACTATCCTTTTATGGACAGTACCTTCTTTGCCGTGGATTACTCTAAACCCCATCGTTCAGCCAACTGGTGCACTAGTTCTCCTCATTTCCGCGTATCGCCCACTTTCGCCCCATTCAGGTGCACTAGTGCTCCTCCTTTCCGCGTATCGCCCACTTTCGCCTGATTCAGGTGCACTAGTGCTCCTCATTTCCGCGTATCGCCCACTTTCGCCCCATTCAGGTGCACTAGTGCTCCTCCTTTCCGCCTACTACCCACTTTCGCCCCATTCAGGTGCACTAGTGCTCCTCCTTTCCGCGTATCGCCCGCTTTCACCGGATTCAGGTGCACTAGTGCTCCTCCTTTTCGCCTATCGCCCGCGTTCACCGGATTCAGGTGCACTAGTGCTCTTCATTTTCGCGGATCGCCCGCTTTCACCGGATTCAGGTGCACTAGTGCTCCTCCTTTCCGCGTATCGCCCACTTTCGCCTGATTCAGGTGCACTAGTGCTCCTCATTTTCGCCTACTACCCACTTTCGTCGGATTCAGGTGCACTAGCGCTCCTCCTTTCCGCGTATCGCCCACTTTCGCCCCATTCAGGTGCACTAGTGCTCCTCATTTTCGCCTACTACCCACTTTCGTCGGATTCAGGTGCACTAGTGCTCCTCCTTTCCGCCTACTACCCACTTTCGCCCCATTCAGGTGCACTAGTGCTCCTCATTTCCGCGTATCGCCCACTTTCGCCCCATTCAGGTGCACTAGTGCTCCTCATTTCCGCGTATCGCCCACTTTCGCCCCATTCAGGTGCACTAGTTACTCTCCCTACCCTCCCAGCCACGCCCGCCGACCGTTCTTTATAAAGAACATTTGTGAAAAACAGCGATATCGTCAGATAAATAGAGATATCTAATACATTTCGTACTTTATTGCGAACATTCCGCTGAAAATAACATTTTTCTTTTCTGAGCAGCGCGGTGTATGATTTGCTTACGATATCGTTCTTTATTAAGAACGAATATAACGAATTATTCATTAGCAACTCGAGAGGGGGCTTAGCTATGTACCCCAGATCTGCCAAGCGGCGCAAACGGAAAACCAGGAAGCTCGGCCTGCGGATTCTGCAATCGGGTATGGCCGTATCTGTGCTCCTGATGTACACCTCAGGCCAGATCGGCAGCACCTATGGAGAGTTCAATACCTCCCAGGAACAGATCAGCTCCATCGGGCTGTGTTCGGTTTTCCCGGGTCAGATTGAGCAGTTGTTGTCGGAATTCAGCGGGCATCTAAACACCGTCATAGAGCTGAAAGCTTCCCTTGGCAGCCATAGCATCAGCGGAGTGTATAACACCTCAGTCGCTGCCGGAGAGCTGTCGCTTGCAGAGCTGGATCAGGCTGCGGATGAACTCTCGTCCGAGCTCACTCAAGCTGGCAGCGAGATCGACCTGCTGGAGAAGCAGCTGAGCTTCAATGGGACGGTCTGGCAACACATTCTGCAGGAAATTGGCAATGCAGCGGCCATTCTGCACAAGCTTGGAGGATATATGGTGAACCTCGATCCTAACTGTCTGGAAATCCGTGATGCCCAGTTCTTCGACCAGATTCAAGAGAGCCTTCATCAAAGCGGGATTCTGTCGGAATCGCTGGCAGAGACGTTAAGCGGAATTGTGCAGTATCTTGGCTCGATTCATGATATCGGCGGATCCTTGCCCACCGGCAATCCGGACCGCGTCTTGCTCCGGCAGGATGACTACAGCTTCCCTGCTGAAGAGCCTATCCTTTCATTCGTAACCAGCGCCTACCAAGCAGATTCGCAGGTATCCCCCGCGCTGCTGGCCACGTATGAGCAGTTGAATACCGAATTAACGGCGTCCAAGGATACCCTGTTCTCCACCATCCATACCTTACAGGAGCGGCTCACAGAAATCGCTGAAGCCAAAACAACCCTTGAGGACAAAGCGAAGGCACAGCAAGAGGAAGAGGAACGCCTGGCGCTTGAAAAGGCCGATAAAGCCAGAGCGGAGGAAGCCCAGCGGCTTGCCATAGAGAAGCAGAAGGCTGCTGACGAAGCGCTGAAGCTGGAGCATGAACAAGCACAGAACCAGCCGGCCGCAACCAGTCTTCCTGACAAAATCCAGCCTGCAGAGGAGCCTGCTCCCGCAGCGCCTGTAGAGGACAATCCAGTCCCCACAGCTTCAGCAGCAGCAGAGGTTATTCCCACTGCCACTCCGGCGTCTGAGCTTCTTTTACCGGAAGCAACTCCAGATCCATTACCCGGCAGCGTAATTCCAGGCACTGTAATGGACGGCGCGCAGCCTGCTCCTACAGCTACACCGGCTCCACAATCTGAACCCAGCAAAGGCGGCGAATAAGATGCGCATCCGAAAAATAGCCAATACGATAATTTCCACTCTGATTCTTATAGTGTTCCTGGTGCTAATCACAGCCGTTGTCATCTCCAAAGCCTCCGGCGGCGAGCCCTCCTTCTTCGGCTACCAGATCAAGACGGTATTATCCGGCTCCATGGAGCCCGGCATCCAGACCGGTTCCATTGTGGCCATTAAGCCGGGCGGGGACATGACCCGATTCCAGAAGGGCGATGTGATCACTTTTCTGAATCCCGATAACATTCTGATTACCCACCGCGTGGTCGATGCCGAGCTGAACAGTGCTCTGGGGGAAGCCAGCTACACCACCAAGGGCGACAATAATGATTCAGCCGACACCGCAGCCGTCAGTTCCACGAATGTGGTCGGTGAGTACACCGGCGTGACCGTCCCCTATGTGGGCTATGCCATGAGCTTCGCAGTCTCCAAAGCCGGAAGCGTAGTGCTGATGATTATTCCCGGACTGCTCCTGCTTCTCTACGCGCTGTATTCTTCCTGGAAGGCCGTTGCAGCACTGGAAAAGAAGAATGCCCCGTCATCCGCAGCCAGCAGCGGCGGGCCGGATACTCTGACTGACCTCGTACAATGATCAATTGTTCTCTCCCGTTTACGAAACGCGGAGCCACAATACAGCTTGCCGGAAGCACCGGCTATGCACAAAGCAGACTCAAAAGAGAGGGATGAACAAATGAACGTCAAAAAAACATTAGGTCTCGGCGTTGTATCGGCAGCATTAGGCTTAACCCTGGTCGGCGGAGGCACCTTCGCTTACTTCAGCAGCACTTCTACTTCCTCAGCTTCTTTTAACAACGGAACCCTATCATTACAATCTGATCCCTCCGTCATTGTTAATCTCAGCAATCTCAAGCCGGGCGATACCGTCTTACGGGACTTCAAGCTCAAAAATGACGGGACGCTCAATATTCCCAAAGTGGTACTGCGCACCTCATCGGCCATTACAGACGCCCAGGGAGACAACGGCTCCCATAATTTCAAGGATGATATTATTGTGACCTTCCTCGTGAACAAGGATAAGAAAGAATCGCCGCTCCTGGTCATCTCGCTGGCCGATCTGGAGCAGGAGAGTCCCGATCTGGTGGCCCGGGGAATTCTCGGAGCGATCTTAGGCGGAGAGAAGTCCGGCATCAAAGCCGGCACGTCGGATAACCTGACCATCCAGTTCGCCTTCAAGGAGACCCTCCAGCCGCAGAACTATTATCAGGGCGACACGCTTGCACTGACTCTGAATTTCGAAGCCAACCAGGAAAAAGGCACGCTCAAATAATTCCACAAAAACAAACCATTCGAGGAGGAAATAAATGATGGGTATCAAAAAAACATTGGGTCTTGGCGTAGCATCGGCAGCACTGGGCTTGTCTTTAATCGGCGGGGGCACCTTCGCTTACTTCAGCTCCACAGCTACCAGCACGGCAACCTTCGCAGCGGGTACGCTGAAGCTCGGCTCTTCCTTCAATACTCCGGTAGCGCTGACGAATCTGAAGCCGGGAGACTACACCGTCCGCACCTTCACCCTGTCCAATGACGGGACACTGGATATCAAATTCCTTAAGCTTGCCACCACTTACACCGTGACCGATGCCAAGGGCGATAACGCGGGCCAGGATCTCGGAGACCACTTCAAGGTCAAGCTCCTGGATAATACGTACACCGGCGGTTCACTAAGCGGTCATGTGCTGTCCGAGATCTCCCTGAAGGATCTGAAAAACACCCCCAGCTACGATCTCGTAGCAGCAGGTGTACTGCCAGGCGGGATTGCCGCCGCCGGGTCCAAGACCTTCAAGATCGCCTTCGAATTCGTAGACAACACGCTCGATCAGAACATTTTCCAGGGTGACGGCTTAGCGCTGAACTGGACCTTCGATGCTCTTCAAGGAGTGGGAGAAGCCAAGTAGCTCAGGGGCCAGCCTATACAAATGAACATGGCTTTGCCGTCCTTTATTAGGAAGGCAGCGTTTCAGCAATCCATCAAGACGGCATATCCTCCCCCATCCGGGCGGGTATGCCGTTTCTTTTTCCCCGCTGCCGGGTTCAAGGATTTTTGTCCGTTTTGCGGATTTTTGTTATACTGACAAGAGAAAACGGCTTTGCCGGCCTTTGAACGGGCGGTACCGTTTCAACGAGAAAGATAAGGAGAATGTATAGCGCGAAGCATATAACTTCTTATTTTTCACCAAAAAAAGTACGGAGGGCGTTGTAATCGTGTCAGATACTATGGGAAGCCGCATCCACAAACTCCGGCTGGAGAAGGGCTATTCGTTATCCGAGCTTGCCGATAAGGCTGATGTGGCGAAATCATACCTCAGTAATGTGGAACGGAACATTCAATCCAACCCCTCCATTCAATTCATCGAAAAAATCGCTGACGCGCTTCAGGTATCCATTCATGCACTGTTGTATGGCGGACTGGCAGAGACGGAAGAACAGGCTCTGGACGGGGAATGGTTCCGGCTTGTTCAGGAGGCCATGGCCTCCGGTATAAGCAAACGCGAATTCAAGGAATTCCTCGATTACCAGAAATGGCGCATGGAACAAAAGGACAACTAGACGAGCATTATATGCCACAGGAAGACTCCGCACAGCAGGGAGGCCGACTTCGGCGAAGGCAGCCTTTCAAGCGGCATACAGAAAAGGCACAGCGTACCGGACGCTGTGCCTTTTCTGTATGTATCCGAACAATGATGACCGCCCTTACATCGCCTGGAGCGCCTTCTCACTTAGAAACCGGCGGATATCCTCCGCCGCGATCCCCGCCTGCTTGGCAGACATCAGCAAGTGCACCCATTCTAAATCCAGATCTACTGCCTGCAGCTCGTCATTCCCCTGGTTGGACATATCCAAGAAATCTCCTCCTAGAATTTTCGCGTCCCCAGGCAGTCCGGCCATCATAGTAGTATTGCTACTTTGTAGTATTTCTACTTTAGATCCGAGACTTTGTGCCCCTGTCTTTCGGCAGGTTTACCTTTTACTGGACCCTTTCCATCATGAAAGGATCTGGCAAGAATCGATGAAACCGTTCTCCGCAATAACATTATACAAGATCATATGCAATTAGTGTGTCGTTTTCTGGAATTTTTTTATGAAAAAATGTGAGGAAACTTAGCTGAAATTGCCAGCGGCTTGTATAAATATTTCCAGTTCCAAGTTCAAACACTAGCTAATAGTTTAATTATACTAAAGGGAACCCCATCCGCCCCGACTTACCGCTTCACGCAACATCGTATAGAGACAATTACCCATTTGTATGTATAACGGGCTGTTATATGTGTTTTTTCTATTTATGATAGTTCCGTATGAATACTGTAATGAATCATGCCAAATTGCGAACGGATTGACCGAAAGTATGAATTGATTACCCCGCCGGAAAGTAGCACAATAAGGTGAGAATGAAACCGCAAACATTTGCAGCTCCGCCAAGTGGCACACTGGATGCCTCGCGTGGAGTTTATCCGTTAGGAGGACCTATTCATGGCAGTCAAAGAGCCCTATAACGACACAGTATGGAGCAAATACTACGGCCCCAACCTGGGCTACATCCAAGAAAGATATGAGCAATTTGTCAAGGACCCCTCTTCTGTTGAACAGCATTACCGCGATCTCTTCACCGTATCCGGCCCCCCTCCACTGGCACCCGATGCCGAGAGGGCTCCAAGGCCTGCCGTATCAGCAGATGCCGAGTGGCTCAAGAAGGCTGTCAAGGCCTCGAAGCTGATCGCCAATATTCGAATATATGGCCATATGGCCGCAGACATTGACCCGCTGGAGCGCAGCACGAACCCGATGGCCAAATGGCTGGAGCTGGAGACCTACGAGCTTACCCGCGAGGATCTTAATGCCCTGCCCGCTTCGCTGATTTGGGATAATGCCCCTGCGGATGTGCATACCGCGATGGATGCCGTCCACAGAATGCGCCAGGCCTATACACAGACCATTGCTTATGAATTCGGGCATGTGCATGATGAACGCGAGCTGCGCTGGCTCAACAGCCAGGCGGAATCGATGACCTCCCCGGCTCCGCTGAATAATACAGAACGCAAAGAGCTGCTGAAGCGGCTGGTTCAGGTGGAGCATTTCGAGACCTTCCTGCACAAGACCTTCGTCGGCCAAAAGCGCTTCAGCCTGGAGGGCAATGATGCCCTTGTGCCGATGCTGGATGAGATTGTGCGGGCTGCCGCGCATGACGGCGCAGAGCATATCCTGATGGGTATGGCCCACCGCGGAAGACTTAATGTGCTGGCCCATATTCTGGGCAAGCCTTATGATATTATTTTCTCAGAGTTCCATCATTCGCCGAACAAAGAGCTGTTCCCTTCAGAAGGCTCCATGGGCGTGACCTACGGCTGGAGCGGTGATGTGAAGTACCATCTCGGGGCTGACCGTGCCGTCCGCGAAGGCGAGACCGTACGTACCCGGATCACGCTGGCCAATAACCCGAGCCATCTTGAATTCGTCAATCCTGTAGTCGAGGGCTTCACACGCGCCGCACAGGAAGAACGCAACGCTCCGGGACTGCCTAAGCTGAACACAAGCAAGGCTATGGCTGTGCTGATGCACGGCGATGCAGCCTTCCCTGGCGAAGGTATTGTCGCTGAGACGCTTAATATCGGCAAATTGCAGGGTTATCAGAATGGCGGTACCGTGCATATTATCGTCAATAACCGGATCGGCTTCACCACAGAGAGCGAGGATTCCCGCTCCACCCATTATGCCAGCGACCTGGCCAAAGGGTATGAGATTCCGGTCGTGCATGTCAATGCCGATGACCCGGAAGCCTGTATTGCCGCAGTCCGTCTGGCCAGCGCTTACCGCCATATGTTCAAGAAGGACTTCCTGATTGATCTGATCGGCTACCGGCGCCACGGACATAATGAAATGGATGATCCCGAGACGACCCAGCCGATTGTGTACGGCAAGGTGCGGAACCACCCTACTGTGTACCGCGCTTATGCAGAACGCCTGGAGCGCGAGAAGGTAATCACAGCCGATGATCTGAAGAACATGATTGCCGAGGCGGAGAGCGTCCTCCAGCAGGCCTTCGATCAGATGAAGGAAGGCAAGCAGAAGAATGCGGAGTCCAAAACCGCCGTCGCGCTGGATAACAGCAGTCCCCAGCAGCGTCCGACAGCCTTCCCTCTGGCCGGTCTGCAGGAGATTAACCGCGAGCTGCTGCGCGTACCGGCAGGCTTCAAGGTCTATCCGAAGCTGGAACGGATTCTTCAGCGCCGCAAGGATGCGCTGAATGACGGAGAGCGGGTAGACTGGGCGCTGGCAGAGACACTGGCCTTCGCTACCATCCTGAAGGATGGCACGCCGATCCGCCTCAGCGGACAGGATTCACAGCGCGGCACCTTCGCCCACCGCCATCTGGTGCTGCATGACAGCGAGAACGGCGAACTCTATTCTCCGCTGCATCAGCTGAGTGATTCCGGCGCTTCCTTCGGCGTCTACAACAGTCCGCTGTCCGAGGCCTCTGTCCTCGGCTTCGAATATGGTTATAACGTGTTCGCACCGGAGACCTTCGTCATCTGGGAGGCTCAATATGGCGACTTCGCCAATGCCGCTCAGGTCATTATCGACCAGTTCATTTCCGCCGGCCGTGCCAAGTGGACGCAGCGCAGCAATCTGACGATCCTGCTGCCTCATGGCTATGAAGGCCAAGGACCAGAGCACTCCAGCGGCCGAATGGAACGGTTCCTCCAGCTCTCCGCCGAGGAGAACTGGACTGTAGCCAACCTGACCAGCGCTGCGCAGTATTTCCATCTGCTCCGCCGTCAGGCCGCGCTCTGCGGACAACCGGATGCCCGGCCGCTGGTGATCATGGCGCCGAAGAGCCTGATCCGTAACACGCGCAGCACCTCAGCCGGAGCGGACCTCGCTTCGGGCACCTTCCAGCCGGTTCTTCCCGAGCCGCTGCTCGGCAGTAAGCCGGAAGCCGTGAAGCGCCTCGTGGTATGCAGCGGCAAGGTGGCCATCGACTTGCAGACGGAGCTGGAGGCAACGCGCGGACAGGACTTCTCCTGGCTGCACATTTTGCGCATGGAACAGCTCTATCCGTTCCCGGAACGCGAGCTTGGCGCTCACCTTAGCAGCTTCAGCTCTCTGGAGGAGATCGTCTGGGTGCAGGAAGAACCGAAGAATATGGGCGGGTGGACGTATGCCGAATCCCGGCTGCGCGCCATCGCACCGCAGAAGGTCACTGTCCAGTATATCGGCCGTCCGGACCGTTCCAGTCCGGCCAGCGGCTACGCAGATGTCCACAGCTTCGAGCAGCGGCGCATTGTCCGGGAAGCCCTGAAATTGAATGCTGCAGTGCAAGCACCTGTACCGTCTTCCTGAGCACAGCAAGGCGGTCATCCGATATCACGCACACCACTATATTTGGGGAGGTACGGCCTGTGTCCGAGATAAAAGTACCCGATTTGGGCGAATCGATTTCCGAAGGAACGATCTACAAATGGCTGGTTAAAGAAGGCGACACTGTCGGCCAGGGAGATGTGCTTGCCGAGCTTGAGACCGACAAGGTCAATCTCGAGATCAGTGCGGAGGAGGACGGCGTCATCTCCTCCATCCTGCGCCAGGCGGGCGAGAACGTTGCCGTTGGCGAAGCCATCGGCATCATCGGCAGCGCCGCCGGGGCAGGTGCTGCCAGCGGGGGCAAGCCTGCAGCAGATAATGCACTGCAGAGCGGCAGCGCGCCTGCTGCTGCCGCAAGTGCCGCAGCGGCTGAACCGGCCGCTGCGGTAACGGCTCCAGCCGCCGCCGAAGGTGCGGCGGCAGGCACTGCGGCCCTGGCTTCGCCGGGGGCGCGCAAGCTGGCGCGGGAGCGGGGCATCGACCTCGGCGAGGTCAGTGCCCGCGACCCTATCGGCCGGATCGGTCAGGCCGATGTGGATGGTCATGGCGCAGCCGGGCCGCAGGCCGCTGCGCCAGCAGCTCCGGCGGCCGTGCGGCCGGAGCCGGCGAAGCCCGCGCCGCAGGCAGCGGGCAAGGCGCCGCACGCCGAGGACGGCAAAGCCACCGAGCGCAAGCGCATGTCGCGGCGGCGGCTGACGATTGCCAGCCGCCTGGTCGAAGCGCAGCAGACGGCCGCGATGCTGACCACCTTCAACGAGGTGGACATGACGGCCATTCTCGACATCCGCAAGCGCCGCAAGGATGCCTTCAAGGAGAAGCACGAGGTCGGACTCGGCTTCATGTCCTTCTTCACCAAGGCCGTCATCGGCGCGCTCAAGGCTTACCCGATGCTGAACGCCGAGATCGACGGAGAAGATCTCCTGCTCAAGAAATATTACGACATCGGCATTGCCGTAGCTGCCAAGGAAGGCCTGGTCGTACCCGTCGTCCGCGATGCCGACCGGCTTAGCTTCCCAGAGATCGAGCGGCGTATCGGCGAGTTGGCCTCCAAGGCGCGCGCCAATACGCTCAGCCTGCCCGAGCTTCAGGGCGGTACCTTCACGATCACGAACGGCGGAGTGTTCGGCTCCCTGCTGTCCACACCGATCCTCAACACCCCGCAGGTCGGCATTCTCGGCATGCACAAGATCCAGCTGCGCCCCATCGCGCTGGATGAGGAGCGCACGGTCAACCGTCCGATGATGTACATCGCCTTGTCCTACGATCACCGGATCGTGGACGGATCAGAAGCGGTCAGCTTCCTGGTCAGAGTCAAGGAATTGCTGGAGGACCCGGAATCCCTGCTGCTCGAAGGTTAAGCCTGCGGCTTGATCACTTTTCAAATCGAATCTTTCCTTAAGATTTAAAAGGCATCCGATGAAGCGTGTAGGCTACGCTCTTCGGATGCCTTTTCGTATAACTGACTTCTCCTTCGTGCCATGAAATTCATATAGAAAATAAAACATCCGCCTCATTTAAATGACCAAAATCCAAAAATGTTGTATGACTACACAGATTGGTTCCCGAATGAATACCCTCTCTATAATCCGCCCCGGATCAATTCACCTGCCAGGTCGAGAACCTTCTGCTTCGGCAACTCCCTATCTCCGTAAGTGGAGACCGTGTAGTAAGCATCCTGCTGCTCATTGTACCAGTTCAGGTAATGGTAGCTGAAGCCCGGTTTCAGGTCCGGTCTGCTTACCAGATTGTAGACAATCTCCCTTCCTTCTACCTTAAGCTTTTCCGGCGTGTTGTTCGTCTCCTGATACACCTGTATATTGCTCTCTCCCAAGAAGGAAACTGCTATATTAATAACCGCTCCTTGCTTGGTGTATATGCTGTCAAAGAACGACACCTTGTTCCACGGGATGGCCTTCATGAACAGATTACGGCTGGTGTCCTGTCTCGCCTCGGCGATCAGCTCATCAAGGGTTTGACGGTACAGCGGATGGTTGTCATATTCCTTCTCTGAGGGGGAACCCGGAGTGATCCTGCCGGACTCAAACACATAGCCTCCAGCTTCCTTGGGCAGCACCGGTATCTTCCATTTCTTCATCTCTTCAAGAAACGCAGAATAATCGGTCAGACGCAGCTCCTTCATTGTATACTGCAGTGCAGATTTCGCGCCTTCCGGGAGCTTCTCCCCTCTGACGAAATAAGCAATCAGTTCCCCGGGTTTAGCAAAGTCCATCAGCTTCGATGCATATTGGTAATACGGCGCCGGCTCTACAGGACGCGGATCTTTGGGTACATGCTGCACCTTCACCTCACCCGCCTTATTCCGGATCTGAATATACTCCGAGGCGGCGTAAGCTGTCACTGTAACCAGCAGCAGCATGACCAGCATCCCTGAGAATGCCGCCGTTTTACTAACAAACCTGATCCCGCGCGGACTACGCTGCGGTCCCAATTCCCGAACCCGGGCCATCACCCTGTCCGTCATCTCAACCTTACGCAACGCTTCCACGCCGATGGCTGCGGCTTTTATATCTTGGTACTCATTACCGATTCTCGTCCGTTCCATGATATCCCCTCCTCCGCTTGCATCGTTTCCCTCACCTTACGTTTGATCCGCTCCATCCGTTTGTGCAGCGCATTGGGATTGATATTCAGAATGGCGCTGATCTCGGGGAAGCTCTGTTCTTCGAACACCCGCAGAACAAGCAGATTCCGCTCCTCCAGCGACAGCCGGCCAATAGCCTTCTCAAGCGCCGGGCTATATAAACGCTGATCCAGCTCCTGCTCCGGGCCGGCCACTGTAGCGGCAGGGCGGAACAACTGCAGGAACTGCCCTTGACGCCTTCGTTGGCGCAACAGATTCAAACAATGATTGCCCGCAATCCGGTACAGCCAGGCCGAGAAGCTGACTGCGGGCTTGTACCCCCTAATGGATTGATAGGCTTTGACCAGTACATCCTGCACCGCATCCTCGGCATCCTGTGTGTTGCCCAGCATCCGGCAGCAGTACCGGTATATCGGCTGTTGATAAGCATCTACAATCCAGGAGAAGCATTCCTGCTCTCCCTGCTGCACCCTGATAATAACTGCTTCTACCTGCTGACCCTCCGGTATATGTCCCTGTAACGTTGCCCTCACCTCCTTACTTGTAATACCTCTATAACACCTGACTCCTGCAAAAAGTGCCTCTCCGGCACAATAATCTATAAATAATCCTCCATGTCACAGGATTCCCCGCTCTAATTCATCCAAGCATCCACCCTATTATAACTCTTCGGGTAAGACAACCCTGCGCCCCTCCAGCTCATGACATCCGTTCGGGCCGTGCCTGCCCACAACAGAAAAGAGACATCCCCTCCGCTCAAGCGGAACTAAGGACATCTCTTCTCCATAACGATTCTCTTGGTCTGCCGTTCTTTTTCTGTATAATACTCTTTGTTTACGTTTCTCTCAAGCCGACATTAATCTATATATGGTTTAAGCCGTATGCCGTGAAGGCTTCAGGCTCATTCCCTTGGCCCGGGCCGCTCCGGCTACCGGAGGCTTCAGCGAAACCGCCAGGATACAGGCCAGAATACACAGCAGTCCGATAATGTTAAACGTGGGCTTGAACCCGCCGAGGAAGGCGGCGATGAATGAACCGGACAACGCGCCGATCCCGAAGCCCTGGTAGATGATGCCGTAGTTCTTGCTGTGATTCTTCAGGCCGAAGAAGTCACTGACAATCGCCGGGAAGACGGTGATGTTACCGCCGAAGCAGAAGGCGATGGCCGCCACACAGGCGAAGAACAGGCCATAGCTCAGTGTGGCATAGCTGAGGGTAAACATCGCCACAACCGTTACCGCCAGCGTGATACTAATCAGCTTGGTCCGGCTTACCCGGTCGGATAATGCGCCGAGGATCAGGCGTCCGGCCGTATTGAAGATAGCGATCATCGCTACCGCATTCGCCGCCGTCGCAACATCCATACCCGCCAGTTGCACACCGATATCCTTCACGATACCGATCAGATAGAGGCCGCTCATGCAGGCGGTGAAGAAAATCACGAACAGCAGGTACGCTTCCTTCGTGCGGAGCATTTCCTTCACGGTATAATCCTTGGGCAGCAGAGCCGCCCCGGAAGCGGACGATGCCCGGTTTCCCGCAGCAGTTACAGCAGGTGCAGCCACCGGAGCCTCCCGGATCAGCAGCGAGCCGAGGAGGATCATCAGCATGACCATCAGGCCCCAGTATAGAAAAGCATCCGACACCCCCGCCGATTCAATCAGGCCGCCGTTGATGTATTTGAAGATCAGACTGCCCGTTCCGTAAGCACCCACGGACACCCCGGAGATCAGTCCCTTATTCTTCGGGAACCACTTCATCAGGTTGGACAACGAAGTAATATACGCCGTTCCGTCCGCATACCCGACCACTACGCCAGCCAGCAGGTAGAACATCGGCAGGGAACTGGCCTGCGAGCTTAGCATCAGCCCCAGCCCGAGCAGTATACCGGAAGCTGCGGTCAGTCTGCGGAGACCGAACCGGTCCTGCAGCTTGCCTGCGAACAGTGTGGCGAAGGCCAAGGCAAAGCTGGTAATAGAGAACGTTATCGAAACTGAGCTAAGCTCAAAACCAAATGTACTGACAAGATGTGCATTGAACAGGCTCCAGGTGTAGATGGTGCCGAGTCCCATTTGCATAATTACTGTACCTAGTACGATGAGCCACCGTTTACTGGCTGTATCCGTTATCATCAGAATTCCCTCTTTCTCTCTGAAGTCGCTGAAGTCGCTTCAAGGCTTACTTGGCCTCTTCATTGTAGCGAAAGGAGCTCCATCTGAGAGAAATCCGGAATGAGATGACACTGACGGGGAATGAACTGCCGTTAGAGACGCATAATCTGCCTGAATTCCTTCACCTTGCTGCGGCTGACTGGAACCTCCACATTCAGATCACGCAGCCTAAGCAGATAGGTATTGTTGAACCAGGGGATGATTTCCTTAATTTTGGACAGATTGACGAGATAGGAGCGGTGACAGCGGAAGAACTGCTCCTGCGGCAGGCGGGTATGGAATTCACTGATACTGAGGGCCATGCTGTATTCCTCCCCCTTGGTGATCACACTCGTTGTTTTCTCCTGCGCCGAAGCATAATAGATCTCGTCCGCATCGACGACGATAATCTTTTCATTTTTCCACAGATTGACCTTATCGCTGCCCAGCTTCACCGGTCCCTCTTCCCCCTGGCGGCTTCTGGCCGCAATGGCACCTTCCAGCTTCTGCAGCATCGCTCTGATCCGCGTCTCACTGTAAGGCTTCAGAATATAGTCGAACGCTTCAATCTCGAACGCCTCGGCGGCATGCTCCTTATAGGCTGTAATGAACACAATATACGGCTTGACCGCGAACCGGCTGATATTATGGGCCAGCAGCACCCCATCAATTGAAGGGATATTGATATCCAGGAAAATCACATCCACCGTATCTGTCTGCAGGTACTTCAGCGCATCCAGCCCGTCCTCGAATTCCGCCGCAATCTTGATCCGGCTGTGGGTCTGAATCAGATACGTAAGCTCCTGTCTTGCCAGCACTTCATCCTCGACAATGATCGCTCTCATCGCTGCTCCTTTATCACATCAAAATAGATTTCCGTCCCCTTAGCCAGCCGCCGGATGGTCAGACCCGTGCCATAGATCAGCTTGATACGCTGGTGCACGTTGTTGAGGCCGATTTTGTTGCCCTCCATGCTTCCACTGTAGACCTTCGCAATCGTCTCTTCACTGATCCCCGCTCCGGTATCGGCAATTCGCACCCTTACACTGTCTCCGTAGTCCTTGACCGAGATGTCTACCGTTCCGTTCCCTTTCCCCTTCAAAATCCCGTGGATAATCGCATTCTCCACCAGCGGCTGAATGACCAGACTCGGAATGCGTACCGCTACCTCATCTATATCGTACAGAACGCTCAGGCGGCTGCCGAAGCGGGCCTTCTCAATCTCCACATAATGCTGCACCTGCTGCAGCTCGCGCCGGATATCTATGGACTCATCGGTCAGCTCCAGATTATACCGCATATACCCCGACAGATTGACGATCAGCTCGCGCGCCTTGTCCGGGTCGATCCTGATCGAGGAGATAATCGCATTCAGCGCATTGAACAGAAAATGGGGGTTGATGCTGGTCTGCAGTGCCTTCAGCTCGGCCTTGTTGGCCATCTCCTTGATCCCCTCAACCCGTGACACCTCCATCAGCGTGGAGATGATCTGTGACAGCCCTACCGCCATAGCCTGGAGGGAATAGGTGATTTTATGCGCGTGGGTATAGTAGATCTTGAGTGATCCCGTCACCTCCCCCTTCTCCTTCAGCGGGATAATGATCAGCGAGCGGATGTCACGGTTCATGTATTCGGTATCGTCGTCACGGATGGTAATCTCCCCGCTGCTCAGCGTCTGCTTCGTCTCCTCACTGATGATTTCATTAGCTTCGGCATAATATTCCTCCCCGACACCCACGTAGGCCAGAATAACTCTGGTATCGGTAATGGCCACCGCATCCGCCCCGATATCCTCCTGGATAATTCCGCAGATGGTACGCAGCGACTCGGGAGTAATACTGCGGAAATACGGGAGCGTCTTATTGGCAATATCCAGCGCCAGCTTGGACTGCTTCGCGGCAATCCGTTCCTTCTCCCCTTCTACACTCTGCACAAGCGTAACGATCAGCCCGGCACAGATCTGCCCCATTATCATCGGAAAAGCAATCTTGGAGACGATATCCACCCCCAGCGAATGGGGATCAGCCATCACTAGAATCAGCAGCATCGTCAGTGCCTCGCAGGCCATCCCGGCAGCAATGGCAGCGATCCAGCGGCGTTCAGGCGAAGTGCGCCGGTAGATGATCCCGGATACCACACCCGCTGTAATGCTGGTAATCAGACACGGGAGCGAGGTAACCCCGCCGATATCGATCAGGAAGCGGTGTACGCCCGAGAGGATCCCGGTAATCAGCCCGACCCAGGGGCCGAACAGAATCCCCCCGGCTATAATGGCGATAATCCGCACGTTGACCAGAGACCCTTCCACATTAATCCCGCTGTAGGTTCCGAAGATGGCGAACAGGCTGAAGATAACCGTGACAATCGCCAGCTCCTGAGGGGCATGCACCCCTTTGGCAAAAATCTCCTTGAACCGCGGCACCCGGCTCAGGACGAACAGACACATCAGCAGCAGCGCTGCCCGCTCCAACAATTGCAGCAGAATACTCAGATTATATTGCACACTCACGCCTCCATAGGACAAGCTATCGGTCCATTATAAGTTGGGATAATGGTTATAGCAATCCGCGCAGCAGCCGCTAAGGGTTGAGGTAATCCTATTGGATTTCCAAACCAGGCATGTCGTGTTCCCTCACTGAGTATAAAAGCCCTTCTATTGCGGAAAATTAACTATTATCGTAAGGTTGTTTTAAAGGAGTGATAGCTTGTGCGTATAGCTTTTTGGATTGTATTTGCCTTTGTTGGTATTTTGATCTTTTGGATAGTGGGCGGCTTAATTGGCCGTAACAAACGAAAGTAATCTATAGGGGCTATAACAGCCCCTCAAAATAACTGCTGCGCCGTTTCTTCGTACTGCACAACAGTACACTATGACTCTTGATGAAAAAGCTTCATTCAGTTAACTGGCAGGATAACGATCAAATATAACGAATTCCATAATAAAGAAAAAAATATTTGGAGGGATCGTATTGACTGAAGATTTTTATTGCGATGAAGTATTAAGTGGTCGTACTGATGTACAGAAAGTCTTTGAGAGTGATAACGTGCTTGCTTATCATCACACACGCCCTTTTTATCCCGTTCATATTGTTACGATTCCGAAGAAGCACGTCTCGTCACTTCTAACACTGGAACAAAGCGACAACGATCTCTTAATCGAGTTGATGGATGTTATAAAAATTGTGGCATCCCAAGTGCAGTCTGAGTATGGTGCTTGCAGGGTGCTGACTAATTTGGGGGAGTACCAAGACTCAAAACATCTTCATTTTCATGTATTCTATGGCGAACCATTAGACAAATAATGTTATTTCGCTCGCTGAATAAACGGGAAACGCAGTTTAAAAATAACAGCGGCAGTCTATCCTTATTTTTTAGTTCAGAGTTGCCGCGATATGCTGAGTTTTCTCACCGTTCCATCCCTTCCTTACTGCACATTATACGTCTACTGTTCAATGCCTCTAAACTGCCAGATCAATCCCCACCACACCCACAATCTCCCCGTCCCCGTTCGTAATTGCTCTGGAGAGCGTAATGCAGGAACGCTTCGTAATGGCCGAGACATACGGCTGGGAGACGTACTGGCCTTCCGCCATCGCCCCGTTCCACCAGTCCCGGCGCTTCGCATTCAGCAGCCCGGCCGCAGGCTCCGAGTAGATGAAGGTGCCATCCGTCCGGTTGGACCAGATGGCCTGCACATCCGGCACCTTATTCTTACAGGCTGTAAGAACTCTGCCATGGATGTCCGCA
Source organism: Paenibacillus sp. FSL R7-0333 (assembly GCF_038000365.1). Lineage (NCBI taxonomy): Bacteria > Bacillati > Bacillota > Bacilli > Caryophanales > Paenibacillaceae > Paenibacillus > Paenibacillus sp. FSL R7-0333. Next base: position 81,040 of record NZ_JBBOBZ010000001.1, on the reverse strand, counting down.
TCCGCAGCACCCATCTCCTGCTTGGCTGCTATCTCCTGAAGCAACGCCTGCATTTCCTGAAGCCGCGCCGTATGTTGGCCCAGTTCAATGACTTCGCGTCCGGCAATACCGTTCACCGACTGCTGCAGGGTCTGAGATTCCAGCAGCAGGCTTGCGCTGATCTCATTAAGCTGCCCAATCTGTGTCCGCTGGCGGGTTACCTGCTCCAGCGTCAGGTCTACGCCTGCAATGGTCTCATTGACAATTCCTACTGCACCGCTCAACTCGCCGGTCACCTCTTCGATCAGCCTGTTCTGCCGCTCGGCCGCAGCCGCTGACTCTGTAACTATGACCCCAACTTCCTCCACCCGAGACGAGATATCTCCGAGGCGCTGCTTCACCTTCGCCACTTCATTCACTCCATGCGCAACCGCTGTCTGCTCCTTCGTGACCGACTCCAGCACCTGCCGTACGCCATGATTGAGATCCCGCAGCACCGCCGTTGAGCGCTCCACGGAATCCCGGCTCTGATCGGCCAGCTGCCTGATCCGGCCTGCGACCACAGCGAATCCCCTGCCCGCTTCTCCGGCCCGCGCAGCTTCAATCGAGGCATTCAGCGCCAGCAGCGAGGTCTCATTGCCGATGCTTACAATCAGGGCGTTCATCTCCTCCACCAGCGCAATATGTCCGCTTAACACGGTGAATTTGCCCAGCATATCTCCGCTCTGCTCCTGCAATTCCTCCATGACCTCATCTGTATTCTTCAGGGAATCCACCATCCCCGCCATCCCTGTACGTGCTGCCTGCATCGCCGTACTCAGCCGTACGGTCAGCTCTCCAATCTGTCCGGTAACCGCTGCGACTCCGCCCATCCTGGCAAAAGCCCCCTCAATATTGGCCTTCGCCTCATTGCTGCGGGTCTGCAGCTCCACCTCGTAGGCATGCGAATAGTCCGCTGTCTGCTGAAGCCCTTCAGTGTGGCGGGTAATCTCCTCCAGAGCACCATGCAGCCGGTCCGAGGTGACAACAATTTCATTGCCCAGCCGCTCTACCTTGCTTCGGGCTTCCGCCAGTTGCCCGGCTCCGAGCACTCCGCCCCGGCGGATATCCAGCACAAGCCCGGCAAGCGCCGCCATCAGCAGCAAATAGAAAACCTTATGTACCCAGTACATCTCCATCCATAAGCCATACAACCCCACACCCAGCAGTAAAATAATAACGATAGCGGCCTTGCTCCGGCGAATTCCCATTCTGCACGTTCACTCCACTCTATCATGTTATGTATTCTAACATTATATCAGCAGAGTTAAATTAAGGGAACTATTTCTTCGCCATCATGCCGCGGGCAATCCAGACGCCAGCCGCTCCGGCCTGGGCCAATCCGCGGGTAATGCCTGCCCCGTCGCCGCCGCAGTAGAGGCCGGAGATTTCGGTCTCGAACTCATCCGTCAGCTTCGGACGGGCGGAATAGAATTTCGCTTCCACGCCATAGAACAGCGTATGTTCGGAGGCAATGCCCGGGGTTACCTTTTCCAAGGCCTCCACCATTTCAATCAGGCTCTTCATCGTGATGTACGGCAGCACCAGACCCAGGTCACCGGGCACCGCTTCCTTCAGCGTCGGCTCCAGGAACCCTTCCTTAATCCGGGTCTCCGTAGAACGGCGGCCCCGCAGGATGTCCCCGTACTTCTGCACAATGACGCCCCCGCCAGACAGATCATTGGCCCGCTTGCAGATCTCCCGGGCATATTCGTTCGGCTTGTCGAACGGCTCGGTGAAGGTATGGGAGACCAGCAGCGCAAAGTTGGTATTCTTCGAGCCCAGCGCTGGGTCCTTATAGGAGTGCCCGTTTGCGGCCATCGCTCCACTGTGATTCTCCACAACCACATGTCCCGAAGGATTGCTGCAGAAGGTACGGACGCGTGTACCCACGGAGGTATTGAAGATGAATTTGCCCTCGTACAGATGCTCATTGATCTCCCGCATTACCACATCCGAGGTCTCAACACGCACCCCGACATCGACCTGGTTATTGTACATTTTGAGCCTGCGCTTCTTCAGCACCTCTGTCAGCCAGGCCGAGCCGTCCCGTCCCGGAGCGATCATCACCAGATCAGCTTCATGACTCTCCCCGTTCTTCAGCGTAATGCCTGTAATACGGTGTGTTCCGTTCTCTTTGACGGTAACGATATCTTCTACTTCTGTCTTGTATAACATATCAATGCGTGTCCGCAGATATTCATAGATCGATTTCAGAATCTCCAGGTTCTGCTCGGTTCCGAGGTGGCGGACCTGCGCCCGCAGCAGCTTCAGCCCAGCGGCATATCCCCGCTGCTCGATACCGCGAATGCTCTCCGTAGTCGGATCGGTAATGACCGGGGTTGCCCCGTGCTCCAGGTTGATTCCATCTACATATTCAATCAGCTCCATCACCTTGGAAGGAGGCAGATAATCCGTCATCCAGCCGCCGAATTCGGTGGTAATGTTGAATTTGCCGTCACTGTACGCACCAGCGCCGCCGAAGCCCGCAGTAATGGAGCAGGCCGGCAGACACCCGGCGAATTCCTTGCGGCCGGAGGCGGGCGGACAGAGCTTGATTTTCTCCTCCAGGATCGGGCAGTTGCGGCGGTAGATATCATGTCCCTTGTCCACCAGCAGCACCTTCAGCTCAGGGGCCTTCAGTGTTAATTCATAACAGGCGAATATTCCAGCCGGACCGGCTCCAACAACAATTACATCATATTTACTCATATCTTCTCTGTTCCTCCCAAGGTGAAACGGCTTCGGCCTGCGGTTGACAGGGTCCGCAAAGCGTCTCTGCAGTATATTAGTCCACTTAACCAAGCAGCACACAACAGCACACAAAAAACCCGGCCTCTTCATAGGTATGCAAAATGCACCCTATTCGTAGCCAGGAATTTACGGTCCCCTGTAGAAACCCCCAAACCTTATCATTGAGGATATACGAACAACTTCACCCGTTATTACGGGGCAATTGGAATTTTACCGAATAAATCCGAATGTGTCAATGATGAATGGCATTAATAGTTCGTGTTTATAGCATTATGCAGAATCGCGTACCCAGATAACCTAACAAACACCTCACAAACACGAACGTTATTTCAGACCTATTCCCAGTCATAAGACCTAGAAGGAGAAACAAGAACATTGTCGAATATATAAGTACATAGCCACTGGAAATGAGGAACATCTTATGCAGATCCCGCCCCCTACTCCTCGCCAAATGTATTGGAACCGCGTCCTCCTCAATACCTTTTGGATGGCGCTTTTTGTTTATATGGCAAGCCAGCTATATGTTTACTTATCCATGTGGGGCCACCGGCCCGAGTTGTCCGACAAGCCATATCTCATTAGGCATATCTGGATTCCAGATGCTATTCTGTTCGCCCTGCTGCTGATTCTGGAGGCTGTTCATAAATACAAGCCGCTGTTATCCGAATTCTCAATTATTCTTGGAAGCCACCTGTGCGGTATCGTGTTCATCCTGAATCTTAGTTCCGAATATCATGTGAAGCCGCTGATTATGCTGCTTCCGCTGCTGGTATCCATGATCTATCTGAAGGAGAATTATCTGAGGGCTTCCTCTGTGATCTGCCTGATCTACATCATCATACTATTTCTGAACACCCCTATTACCGATTACACGCTACGCATCCAGAACATCATTATCACCCTGGTCTTAGCCGGAACCTCTCTGGCCGGCTTCGGTGTCATTGCACGGGGCAAAGATCTTATGCGCTCGCTGGAGAATTCGTTGAAGTCAGAGCAAGAGCTGCGCATCCAGAATATTATTATGGACCGGCTGTCCAAGATCGACCCGCTGACCGACCTGTACAACCATAAGACCTTTCATGAGTACCTGGGCTGGCTGATTGACCATCAGCAGAGCAATCCTTTTCCGATGCAGCTGGCGGTTATTGATATCGACAATTTCAAAAAGGTCAATGACCGGTACGGGCACTGGGTCGGAGACATCGTTCTCCGGCAGGTCGCCGCTGTCATGCTCCGGCATATCGGCTCGGATGATTTCGCAGCGCGGTACGGCGGGGAGGAATTCGTGATTATTCTGACATCCAAGACATTAGAGGATTCGGGCCGCATTATGGAGAATATCCTCGCAGGAATTGCAAGCCTTCCGATCAGCGAAATGGACAATGAATCGGTTACCGTGAGCATCGGAATGCATGAATATAACGGCGGGGAGTCCAAGAGCTCTATCTTTCAGCAGGCGGACGACGCCCTGTACGAGGCCAAGAAAACCGGTAAGAACAGAATCGTCATTCTGTAAGGCTCTCCATCCTATATCCCAAACAAGCGGGTCCACCGTGCATAGCAACCTATGCCGGGGACCCGCTTGTCATCTGAACCTGTTCTGATATCTATTCCAGCTCCTCCGCCCCATACCGTCTCTGCGGAACGAGCAGCTCCATGACCTGGCGCTGCGGCACCGGCCGGCTGATCAGATAACCCTGCACTTTATCGCAATGAGCTTCTCTAAGGAAAGCCCATTGGCTGGCATCCTCCACACCCTCGGCTACTACATCCAGGCCCATCTTATGGCCCAGGATAATAATCGTCTGCACAAAAGATTCGCTAAAGGCCTTATCGGCCAAGGAATCAATGAAGACTTTATCCATCTTGAGCGTAGAGATCGGCAGCTGCTGCAGATAACTAAGGGAGGAATACCCCGTCCCGAAATCATCCAGGGCAATTCGTATCCCCCGGGACTGCAGGAACTCCAGCTTGCTGACCGTACTCCCGAACGACTCCATGAAGATAGACTCTGTGATTTCAAGCTCCAGACTGGATGCCACAAGGCCGCTCTCCTCCAGACTGTCCAGCACAATCTCTACGAAATCATCCTGCAGGAGCTGAATGATGGAGATGTTCACCGATATTTTGTAAGGAATGCCGGTCCGCTGATGGATGCTGTTCATGAACTTGCAGGCCTCCCGCAGCACCCATTCGCCGATATAGATAATCAGCCGGGAATCCTCGGCAATCTTGATGAAGGAGAGCGGGGAGACAAAGCCGAGGACCGGACTGTTCCAGCGGATCAGAGCCTCGAAGCCTGAGATCAGCCCGGTCTCCATCTGTACCTGCGGCTGATAATGCAGCTCAAATTCGTTATTATTCATTGCACTGCGCAGATGCTTCTCAATATTCATCCGGTCATTGAAGGCGGTATGCATCGATTTATCATATACGACATAGGTGCTTTTCCCCTCTTCCTTGGCCCGGTACATCGCTACATCGGCGTTCTTCAGAATCTCTTCCGTCGTCTCGCCGTCTTCCGGGTAGAAGGAGATCCCGATACTGGAGGACACATACAGATTGCTCTCACCAATAAGAAAAGACTTGCGGAACGCACGCATAATATCCTCGGCCAGATTAAGCACATCCACCCGGCTCTCAATATCCTTGAGGAAAATCACAAATTCATCTCCGCCCAGCCGCGACAGCAGATCCTCCTCACGCACTACAGACTGGAGCCGTTCGCTGGCCTTGCGGATCAGAATATCACCGGACTTGTGTCCAAGCGTGTCATTGATGTATTTGAAATTATCCATATCTACGAAAAGCAGCGCCGCACTGCCTCCCGTCCGGCGGAAATAACTCTCCATCGTCTCCAGCAGACTGAGCCGGTTCGGAAGATTGCTGAGCGAATCCATATACGCCAGGCGATGCATATTCTTCTGATTCTCCAGCAGCATATCATATTGTCCTACAATCTCCTGCTGGGTCGCTGTAAGCTGCTCATAAGTCGCCTCCAGCTCCTGGTAGCTGTTATTCAGCTTGAATTCTGCCTGCTTGCGCTTGCTGATATCGATCAGGGAACCGAGGAACAGGACGATCTGATCCTTCGGGTCAACGATTGCCTTGCCCCGCACCTCGAACCAGATGTACTCCCCCTGCCCTGTTCTCATCCGGTATTCGGTTTCATAGATCGGGGTCAATCCGGTAAGATGCTCCTGCCTGGCCTTGCGCGCAGATTCCTGATCATCCGGGTGAATAATGCTGAGCACGCCTCCCTCGAAGGAGTTGATCTCCGCCTCAGTATATCCCATTACCTCGTACCACCGGTCCGAGAGCTTGTAGAAGCCGCTGTCCCAGTCCAGCTCCCACATGTACGCACCAGAGCCTTCCGAGGCCAGGCGGAACCGCCGTTCGCTGACCCCCAGCTTATTGAACTGATCCTGCAGCTCTACCTCTGTGGCCGCCAGCTCCTCATATGTAGACTCCAGCTCCTCGTAGCTAAGCTGCAGCTTAAGCTCATTCTGCTTGCGTTCATCGATATCGATGCCGACCAGCACGAAGATATCCTCCGCCTGCTCATCCATCCCCTTAATGAGGGCTGTGCGGACGGAGAAATAATGCGCCCCCGGAGAGTGGCCCGGAAGTCTCAGCTCGACATTGGTCACATAATCCCGGGCTGCTGCTCTGGCAAGGAGATCCCTAAGCACAGCGGCTCCGGCTTCGAGGCCGGGCAGCTCATCTATGCTTACACCCAGCACCTCCTTCTCCTTCAGCCCGGTCATTCTCTCGGCATATTTATTGAAGCGCACACTCCGTCTGTCCCCGTGAACAGCCCATACAATCACCCCGGTATTCTCGATCACATCCTTGAAGAATTCCTGTTCGGAATGAATCGTACGGCGCAGGCGCCGGATATACATCCGGAGGAGGACGGCACCGAATACCAGCAGTATGGTTCCGATGGAGAACACGGTAAAAATCCGGTTACGCATCTTTTCATTATAATGGTCGGAATGCACGAAGAAATACTGCTGGTACAGCTCTTCGAAGGCACCGGAGCTTATCAGACGCTCTAGCCTTGCATTGACGTAGGATACCAGCTCAGGCTTGGACTTGCTGATGCCGTAGGCCACATCCTGCGGATACAGATTGCTCATTTTGCGGATAATATTACCGGTTAAGCCCTGTTCTACAATCAGATAATCGACAACCCCCTGATTCTCGAACAGCAGGTCGATCTCCCCCTGACGCAGAGCCTCAAGCGCATCCGGTACGGTTGCATATTCTATGTATTCTGATGGCGGGATACCCGCCTCGTGCTGCAGGATGGTCTCTGCATATTGTCCTTTGCCAACACCGATCTTGTACTTACGGAGTGTGCCCAGCGTCACCTCACCCTGGAGTCCTTGACGCGAATAGACAGAAATATAGCTTTTTAACACGGGCTTTGAGAAAAGAATATCCTGCTTCCTCTCCTCGCTGACAGCCATTAGCCCGGTAGTATCAATCCCGTCCTCAGTCAGCCGCCGGTATGTCTGCTCCCAATTCCCGGTGCTGTAGTGGACAAGATATTCGTTCTTCTCAAAGATCATACTTGTCAGATCAATATCGAAGCCCGTCAGATAACCATTCTGTATGTACTTATAAGGTGGATAATCCAGTTCTGCCTGATACTTAATTTCCTGTCTTTCGGCATAAGCGGCAGCGGGGTGTGCAAGCATGAGCACAATGCTAATTAGAAGCAACAATTTACACCGCTTCATCGCAATTCTCCTTTATCCCAAGTAAGATCGGCTTAACTATGTATACAAGCTTATTCGACAAAATATGGTAGGGTTCCTGCTCCTTTTTTCTCATTTCCGATAAATTGTGCACATCCTGCGGGTTCATATCCTTAACTCTTTAGTGCATCATCTTAGATTTAATCAAAAACTTTAGATTTGTATTGCTTTTTGCGGCTAAAGTGTGGATAATAACAGTAACGGTTGATAATGATTATCATTATTGGATGTACAACATTCATTATTTTCTATATTTGAGCTAAAAGGAGACTGAACACCCATGAACGCAGCCACTACCCGGACCGCCCTGCAGGTTGACGATTACCTGGACCTGCTCAATCTTGCTGTGAAGGTCGGAGATATGAAATGGCAGAAAGAAATCAAGTCCCGGTTGCAGTATATCCTGTGCCTGCAGACCAGATAGCCCATTTCATACAGAAATAGATGAATATAGCTTACTTCTTACACAGCCGCATCCCTTACCGGGGTGCGGTTTTTGTGCGTTTATTCCACCAAATCCGGGGTACCTGCATCTGCGGGGCTTAGAATGTGTAATGATATAGTATAATGATCAGCATACTACAATGAACAATAGCCTATAGATCGGAGTGTGTCAGCTTGAGAAAAAACCTCACCCTCGCCTTGGTCCTGATATTATCCCTGCTATGGATTCCGGGGGTCTATGCTGCGAATGTTCCCGCACAGCAGGGAGTGATTACGGATGAAGCCCGGCTGCTCTCTGCCCAAGAAGCAGAGAGCCTTGCCCGGATTGCCACTACAGACCGCTACACCTTCCATGTCTTAACCGTTGATTCGGTAGCCGGGAGCGACATGTCCAGTTACGCTGCGGATGTATATGATACCTGGGGGCTGAAGTCCCGGGACATCCTGCTCCTGATCGCTTACGAAGATCAGCTGACTGAGATCAGCTTCATTAACCCCGGGCTGCAGGATGCGCTCGATGCCTGGTCCATACAACAGGGCGGAGCTGCGGGCAGCGCAGCCATTAACAAGGTGCTGGAGAAATATTTTAATCCTTATGCCAGGAACGGAGATATCCCTGAAGGCATACGTTCTGTGATCCAGCAGCTGCAAGCCATTGGCAGCAGCGGACCGAGCAGTAATACCGGCAGCGGTGCGGCAGGCGGTGCGAATGCCGGTACCGCAGGAGCTGGCTCTGGTCCTAACGGCAGCGGCAGCAGATTCCCTCTCCTGCCGGTCGCAGGCGGCCTTGTCTTGGCCGCGCTGCTGATATTGCTGCTGTATGTGCTAATTACCGGAATGCGCCGCCGGAAGGGACTGTCCGCGCAGCGTGAGCAGCTCGCCGACCTGCTGGTACGGGCGAACCGCGCTCTGGAGTCTCTTCAGCCTTTCCAGGGAATTGTGCAGGGCAAGACCGGTGAGAGGGTCGAGGGCATCTCGAAGCGCCTGACCTCCCGGCTGGTCGAAATCTCTGCATTGCAGACAGCCGGGCAAGCCCCATTGCCGCCATTCTACCGTTTGTCTGCGCTTAAGGCGGCGGCAGAGCAGCTCCAGCAGACAGAGGGGGAATTCCGTGCCTCCCTGGAGGAAGAGGAGAAGAATATCGCAGTCGTCAGCGAGGCCGACCGGAACGTCAAGCAGCAGATCACCGAGCTGAAGCAGGCTGCCCCCGAGCTTGAGGAACAGCGGCAGCAAGCGGCCCTGGAGACGGGCTATACGCTGGAGGAGATTGCCCAAGATCTTCAGGAGCTGGCCGAAGAGACGGCCAAGGCAGATCAACTGGAGCTGTTCGACCCCATCGCCGCCCAGGAGATTACTGCACAGGCGAAGAAGCGGCAACAGCAGATTGAGCAGGATGTGCAGGATGTGGGGACCTTTGACGATAAGCTGAAGGCCTTCCCCGGTGTCCTGGCGGCTGCACGCAGCCGGATTGCCGGGCTGATCGACCAGAACTCTCTGCACAATATGAAGGTTAAGCCTTACGACAGCCTGGACCAGGCCTCGGCTGCCGCCAGTTCCATGGAAGCGCCGCTGCACAGCGGCGATATGGACGAAGTGCGCCGGATTGGCGCTGACATGGATGCCCTTCTGACTGAAGCCGTGGCTATGACGGAACGCCAGGCTATGATCCGGCAGAATAACCTCAGGGATCTGGAGACGGTACGCAGCACATGGGCAACACTAAGCCAGCGGCGGAATGAATTGCAGAGCCGGCTTGCCGAGGCGAAGAACCGGTTCGCCCGGCAGCACCTGGACGCTCTGGAAAAGCTGCTGGAAGAGGCCGGCGGCGCGCTACGGCAAGGCGCGGCGGAAGTGCCGCAGCTTGAGACCTGGACCAGCGATGCACGCGGAGAGTATGACAATGCCCGCAGCGGACTGGACCGCCTGCTTGCCTTGCAGGATGAGACGGCAAACAGCATGAATAGCATCAGCAGCAGTCTGGACGCTCTGGAGGAGCGCGTGAACAGCCTGAACAGGCTGTTCACGGAGGGGCAGAGCCGGGTGGATGCCGCCTACAATCTGCTGCATAGCAGAGGAATTGCCTCGCAGAACCGCTTCCAGCTGTCCCTGCTGCCGGAGTATACCGAGCTGGAGCAGCGTCTGGCCTCAGGTCCCTACGATCTGGATCAGCTGGAGGAGACAGGGCGCTCCTATGCTTCGCAGATCGCGTCCTTCGTAGAGGAAGCGAACCGGCTGGTCCGCCAGAAGGAAGAGGCCGAACGCGCAGCCAGAATGGCCATGCTGCGGGAGCAGCAACGCCGGGAACAAGCCCGCAGACGCAATTCCGGCCCGCCAGGCGGAGGATTCGGCGGCGGGCTTGGCGGTGGCGGACGCTCTTCCGGCGGCTCTTCTTGGGGGGGCGGCGGTGGCGGCGGACGTTCCTCCGGCGGCTCTTCGTTTGGCGGCGGCAAATCCGGCCGAAGCTCCGGCGGCTCCAAGTGGTAAGCAGGAGGCACGGACACAAACAAAAAGACTTCAGCCAGGGTTAATGGCTGAAGTCTTCTTTTATTCATGATCATTCTTCTTGAAATTGAAGTATCCCCATGAGACAGGACTCAGCCATTGATCAGCCGCGCATGAATCAGCATACGGTACAATAACACAGCTGTCTCTGCACGGGTTAAGGCCTTGCCTGGACGAAGCTCGTCTTCATACCCTTGCACTAGTCCCCCTGCAATAGCTATACGGATCGCCTCATCAGCCCAGCTCCCAATTTCACCGCTGTCCACGTAGACTGACAAATCGACAGTCTTCCCCGCAGAATCTGTAACCGAGGCCGCATTGGTCATCTGCAAGGCCCGGATTATCGTAACGATCGCTTCTTGCCGTGTTACCGCTTGATGCGGTTTAAAGGTCCCGTCGGCGAAGCCATCCATAATTCCATATGCCTGGACAGATTCTACGGCTCCGCTGTACCAGCCGGACTCTGCTACATCGCGGAAACCCAGATGACCTTCGGCTTCCGGCAGACCCAGCGCTCTGGCAAGCAGTGCAGCAAGCTCGGCCCGCGTAATCGCCGCCTCGGGGGCGAACCTTGTTCCGTCTATCCCCTGAACGATCATTCTGCTGTTCATGTTGCTGATTTCTTTTGCAGCCCAGTGACCCTCCAAATCTATAAATGCCGGTGTCTTAGCGACCAGTATATACGCGCTGTTCGTAAGGCTGTGAATCACCGCCGCCCGCCGCCAGTCCACTTCGACGAATGCTGTAGATACCGGACGCGCACCCAGCTTTTGATCCCAGACCATGACAGTGGATGCTGCCAGGACATCCTTGGGCAAGTAGATGACCCGTTCCACGTAATGGTTGAAGCTGGAAATCTCTTGCCTGACCCCCTGACGCACCACATGCACTTCGAAATATATCGGGGCCGCAACCAGCTGGAACCCGCCCTGATCGGCCGCTTCCTGCAATCCGGCAAGCGCTTCACTGTCCCCGCGCTCGATTGTAATTTGAACCTCGGTCTCGTCTGTGAAGTCCGGCAGCTGATGTACGATTTCAGCCAAAGGCAAACGGTACTGCCCGTTCCGGGTCTTCAGTGTAATTGCCCCTACCTGCTTGTCCATGAACGAAATCGCACTGCCCGGTAGCCGAAGCGTCAGCTTGTCCGCCTCTTCTTCAATGGCAATCGTAAGAGCCTCCTCCGGCTTAAGGGACAGCGAATCCAGAACGTTCTTGAGTGAGCCTGTATCTATCCGTACAGCAATCGCCTTTATTTTGTCCGCACTCATTTCAAATGAAGCCATTCCAGATACCCCTTTATCATTAATCCAAATCATTATTGAACGGTTCTGCGGCGGCTGACTTGGAGTAACCGCAGGCGATGACGAATGGTTTGTGCCTGAATCGACAGCCGGCTCTGCTGGCGCAGCTGAACGAATCACAGTCAGGATGTATGTGCGGATAGTATAGTCTTGCGCTGTGACTGTTACCTCAAACCGGTTCTCACCGATTGCAAGCGGGTATTCCCCGGTGGTCAAGTTAGGGCTGATCTGCGATCCGTTTACTTGAAGGGCCGACAGCTCCTCTGCAGCAGTAATCCGCATCTTCAATGCATATACAGCGTGATCTGCTTTTACCGTATAGTTTGCTACCCCCGGCTTAAAATCAAATCCGACTTGCCCTCCCAAACCTGTGAGCTCCCAGGCTATTAAGTCTGCGTTACTGCTCAGAGGGACAATGTTGCTGATCTCAATATTGCTGACATTCGCGTTCCCCGCCACGTCTGCCACGTATACGGAATAAACTCCATTCTCTTGCACGGCAAAATGATCAGTGATCTCTGTACCTGCTGCAGCGAAATAGGCGATATCTCTACTGCCTGCGGCCCACTTCACCGCAGAGATTTGGTTGAACTCACCATACACAGACGCTGATACGGTAACTTTTACACTTCCGTAAGTTGCGCTAGGAGGGTCAGCCTCCAGTATAATGCGCGGCGGCTGATCATACGTAAAGCTGATGCTCACCGTCTGAAGCAGCGCCAGGCCACTAGCTTCTTCTTTGACCATATAAGTAACCTTCTCGGCGGCTGTGTTACTTACTGAAAAAGCAGTAAGGCCCTCGGCATCCGTCGTGCCATATACATTCTGAATCACAGACTGCCCGCTGTTCGCCTCAAGCATGAGCCGCTTCCCGGCAATCGGGTGTTCATAGTCATCCTGCAATCGCACGATGATCTCAGCTGAGCTCTGTCCGTCTGCCCGTACCACCAGATCACTGGCGGTAACTGTAGAGTGAAGCGTACTGAACTCCCCGGATGTGAACTGGACGGAAGCTGTAGCGTCAAGCATGGTCCCTTCCACACTGGCGCTCACCACCCCGCTCCCCACGCTCGTTGGCGCTGTTAGCTTCGCGCTATACGTGCCGTCCTGGTTGTCCGTCACCGGACCAACCGTTCCCGAGGTCGCGCTAATCGCTACCGCCACGCCGCCGTTCGTCAGCGCGTTGCCCTGCGCGTCCCGCAGCTTCATCGTCACCGTCGTCTGGCTGCTGCCGTCGGCAGTCAGCGTGGTGTCCGTCACTTCCAGTGTGCTCTTCGCTGCGGAGGCTGCGCCCGGTACGAACGCTACCGTTGCACTTGTCGGCAGCTCTGCGCCAGCTACGCTCGCGCTCACCACTGCACTGCCCACGCTTGCCGGCGCCGTCAGCTTCGCGCTATACGTGCCGTCCTGGTTGTCCGTCACGGGACCAACCGTTCCCGACGTCGCGCTAACCGCTACTGCTGCTCCGCCGCTCCTCAGCGCGTTGCCCTGCGCGTCCCGCAGCTTCACTGTCACCGTCGTCTGGCTGCTGCCATCGGCGGTTAGCGTGGTGTCCGCCACCTCCAGCGTGCTCTTCGCTGCGGAGGCTGCGCCCGGCACGAACGTTACTGTTGCACTTTTAGGCAGTTCTGCGCCAGCTACGCTCGCGCTCACCACTGCACTGTCCACGCTTGCCGGCGCCGTCAGCTTCGCGCTATACGTGCCGTCCTGGTTGTCCGTCACGGGACCAACCGTTCCCGACGTCGCGCTAATTATTACCACTGCGCCGCCGCTCGTCAGCGCGTTGCCCTGCGCGTCCCGCAGCTTCATCGTCACCGTCGTCTGGCTGCTGCCGTCGGCAGTCAGCGTCGTGTCCATCACCTCCAGCGTGCTCTTCCCTGCGAAGGCTGCGCCCGGTACGAACGCTACCTTTGCACTTCTGGGCAGCTCTGCGCCACCTACGCTCGCGCTTACCACCCCGCTGCCTGCGCTCGCCGGCGCTGTTAGCTTCGCGCTATACGTGCCGTCCTGGTTGTCCGTCACGGGACCCACCGTTCCCGCTGTCGCGCTAATCGCTACCGCCGCGCCGCCGCTCGTCAGCGCATTACCCTGCGCGTCCCGAAGCTTCACTGTCACCGTCGTCTGGCTGCTGCCGTCAGCGGTCAATACAGTGTCCGCTACCTCAAGCGTGCTCTTCGCTGCGGAGGCTACGCCCGGTACGAACACTACCGTTGCACTTGTCGTTAACGCAACGCCATTTACGCTCGCGCTCACCACCCCGCTGCCTGTGCTTGCCGGCGCCGTCAAGGTCGCGCTATACGTGCCGCCCCGGTTGTCCGTCACGGGACCCACCGTTCCCGCTGTCGCGCTAATCGCTACCGCCGCGCCGCCGCTCGTCAGCGCGTTGCCCTGCGCGTCCCGCAGCTTCACCGTCACCGTCGTCTGGCTGCTCCCGTCGGCGGTCAACGCAGTGTCCGTCACCTCCAGCGTGCTTTTCGCCGGGGATGCAGGCCCAGGTACAAACTGTACATCCACCTTCAAGAGTATCGGTCTCCCAAGCACTTTGGCACTTATCACCCCGCTGCCTACACTCGTCGGCGCCGTCAATATCGCGTAATACGTGCCGTCCTGATTGTTCCTCGGCCCACTAATACTTCCCTTCGTCGTGTCGAAACCTACTACCTCATAGCCTTGCGTCAGCAGATTACCCTGCGCGTCCCGCAGCTTCACCGTCACCGTCGTCTGGCTGCTGCCGTCGGCGGTCAGTACTGTGTCCGCTACCTCTATCGTGCTCTTCGCAAGGAATGGTTCTCCCGGTACGAATGCTACCGTTACACTTGTTGTTAGCGCCGCGCCATTTACGCTCGCGCTCACCACCCCGCTGCCTGCGCTCGTCGGCGCCGTTAGCTTCGCGCTATACGTACCGTCCCGGTTGTCCGTCACCACGCCAACCGTTCCCGCCGTCGCGCTGATTGTTACCGCCGCTCCGCCGCTGGTCAGCGCGTTGCCCTGCGCATCCCACAGCCTCACCGTTACCATCGTCTGGTTGCTGCCGTCGGCTACAAGACTGGAATGCGTACTGAAAATCTGACTGTTGCCCGGAGATACCGAATAATCCGCAACCATGTATGTCCGGAACGAAAAATCATAATTAGTTGCCGGGGAGGATCCCCGGGGATATGGATTGCCGCTGCTTGAATACCACCCAATGCCAGCTTCTAAACCTCCGACATCCGTGGTTACTACCATCCGATACATTTTATCCTTTTGCAAATAAGGATCTGCTGCAGAGAAGTCAATAGCCGTCCAACCCGATGCACTGTCAGTCACGAGTCGCCCTGTCGCCAAGGGTGTAGAAAGATCTCCTTCCTTATAAATTTTTACATTAATGGATCCAAGTGCGCCTCTGCTGTCAAAGATGTTGAGCGCGATCCTGCTAAGGTTCCCTGTTATTGCCGGTGTAAAGGTCTGGTACCTAGAATTATCAGAATTCACCCAGATGTTTCCGGTTGTTGCACTCTGCTCTTGATCCAGGACCGCTGTACTTTCAGCGCTAGCCTCTCTATATGGCACTCCTCCCGCAACCATCACTACGGTCAGAAGGATAGCCATCCACCGTTTCCCTCTGTTCCAGACTTTCATCTCAATCCCCCATTTGAATTCCTGCATTATGTAATGAACTCATTAGCCCACGAAATACGTGTACATTCCAACCCCTGCGGCCACCAAAGTAAAAAAGCCAAAATACCATTTGGTGAACCGTAGACTCGTTCCGGTACCTTCCCACCAGATCTTGACAAAGACGACGATTCCGAGAATTAATATACTTACAAAAGCGATGAGTGCGTTCTCCATTTAATGTGTACCTCTACCTCCTTAAGTTTGATGCAGCGAACAAGAAGAACCTGTTCCGCCGTCTAGTAAGCCGCAGACCTATATTTCTTCAATTTCAAGATAGAGCAAATGCTTCAAATTCTCTATACCTATAAAGGAGTATCCTCTAGAATATAGGATAGAAATCACCAGTACGCATACAGTAGGGGTGTTAATAAAATGGAAGAAGTTCAGTATACCCAAGAAATTACGCTCAGGGCATTGATGAACGGGCAGCCCTGCCTGGAGCCGGAGCTGTTTCTGCACCTGGCCCGGGCTATTGCCGCCGAGGCCGGGAAGCTGCATCAGGAGCAGCTTCTCCATCTTGATCTGCGGCCGGAACATATTGTTGTATACTCCGATGAGCAAACGGTTGAAATAACAGCTTCCGGCTCTGCCGTGTCCCGCTCGCCAGAAGGGTATATCCATCCTCCCGGCTACAGCCTCCCTGCAGCCGGTCTGCCTTATTGCTCACCGGAGAACACCGGCAGGATGCACAGAACGATAGACGAGCGCAGTGACCTCTATTCGTTAGGGATTATTTTCTATGAAATGCTTGCAGGCAGACTTCCTTTTCAGGCTGAAGATTCACTCGAATGGGTATATATGCACTTGGCCCAAAGTCCTCCCCCCCTTGCACATACAAGAGCCGATCTGCCTGAGGGGCTGGAATCCATCATCATGAAGCTGCTCAGCAAGAATCCGGATAAGCGCTATCCGAGTACTCATGTGCTGATCTCGGACCTGGATACCCTTGGACTAGTCCAGGACAGAATCCTTACACAAACACGTTATCACGGGAGAACGCATGAGCTTGCTACTCTGACGCAAGCCTTCTATTCCGCTTGTCTCGGCTCCACGGAAATGGTGTACATATCCGGAGAAGCCGGAATCGGCAAAACCAGCCTGATGGAGCAAATGTTCCAAAACCAGCAGCATGCCCGGCAGTTCTTTTATATCACCGGTAAGTTCGAGCAAATCTCCAGTCAAAGTCCCTATCACCCGATTATCCAGGCCTTTCGCGGACTTCTGCGGCATCTGCTGGGAGAGCGCAGGGACACGTCCGAATTCTGGGCGGAGCGGCTGCGGAATGCCTTGGGCTCAAGTGCCCACATCATTACTGCGATGATACCGGAAGCTGCACGGATATTGGGGGACTTGCCGGAGGCCGAGACACTGCCGGCCAGTGAATCCAAGAAACGGTTTATCTATGTCTTCCGCAAGTTTGTGCAGGCCCTGGCTTCCAGCGAGCATCCGCTCGTTCTGTTTATTGATGATCTGCAATGGGCGAATGACTCTTCGCTTCAGCTGATCCATGAATTGTTGTGTGATCCGGAATGCCAGTATCTGATGTTCGTCTGTGCCTACCGGCATAACGAGACGGACCTTGGCAGGCTCCCAGGATATGAACCGGATGGCACGGTCACCGATCAGGCACTTGTTCATCACCTTCATCTGGCTCCGCTGAGCCTTGCGCAGATGAATCCGATTGTGATGGAAGCCTTGAACAGTCCGGCCGATACAGCACTTGCTTTGACCGAACTGTTGTATCCCTCTTCAGGAGGCAATCCATTTCATTTCAAGCAAATCCTCCGCCGGCTTCAAGATGACAGCATTCTGCGCTACAGTCCCGAGCAGCGTCGCTGGCAATGGAATCTGGGACAGATTATAGAGCAGACTCCCAGCTATGCCGTCAAGGATCTGCTGGAGCATAGACTGCACCGTCTCCCAGAGGATGCGCGGCAGTTGCTCGCCATTGCCGCCTGTATCGGAAGTGTGCTTCAAGCGCAGGATATTGTGCATATCGCCGGGCAGACCCACTCTGAGCGCAGCGACGCCTGGTCGATCCTTGAAGCCGAAGGCATGATGATTTCGTGCGGCGACGGCCAATTCCGGTTTGCCCACGACAATATTCAGAAGCTGATCTATAGCAGAATAGACGATGAGGCAAGGCATAACCTCCATCTCAGGATTGGCAGGTTCCTGCTTGAAAGAGACGGCGCCTGGATAGCGCATGCCTTTGATGCAGTCAATCAGCTGAACCTGGGCTCGGCGGGAATAACAGACCCGCGAGAGATCTTGCAGCTGGTGCGCCTCAATCTGGAGGCGGGAATAAGGGCCAAAACCTCCTCCGCTTACGACATCGCGCTGGAGTATTTCGCCCAAGGACTGGAGCTGCTGCCGGCAAAGGATTGGGAGAACGAGTTCGACCTTTGTTTCGAATTGTATATACATAAAGCAGAATGCGAATATTTATGCGGAAATATCAGACAATCCGAACTGGAGCTTGATGCTCTGCTGCAGCATGCCCGCAATCCGGTTGAACGCAGCCGGATTCAGTTAATCCGGATCATGCAGTACATCAACCAGGGCAGATATCTGGAAGGCACTGCGCTTGGACTCAGCAGTCTGCGGGAGCATCGCATTATGATCTCTCCCCGGCCCGGCAAAGTCATGCTGTTGATGGAGAGTATGAAGCTTGAGCTCCTGCTGAACGGCCGGTATGACCGCCTCGCGCATTTGAAGGAAATGTCGGACCCTGAACGGATTGCTGCTATGAATCTGCTTTTTGCCGTGGTGCCTTCAACCTTTTTCACCAACAAGAAGGTGTATTTCCTGTTGGTGTGCCGTGCCATCCAGCTCTCGCTCACATACGGGAACACGCCTGCTTCTGCAGCCGTCTACTCGGCATATGGTATGATTCTGGGCAATACACCGGGCAAAGCCCGCAAAGGTTATAATATCGGCGAGGTAGGGCTGGAGCTCTCGGATCGTTATAATATTCCTTCCATTAAAAGCAAGACCTACACCGTATTTGGCGGCGTTCTGTGCCAATTTGCCGGAAATTCACGTGAAGGGGAGGCCTATCTGGCGAAAGCGCTGCGCCATGGCCTGGATGCGGGGGATTATGTGTTTGCCAGCTATGCCATAGGCGCGCATATCAACGCCTTGTACTCAAGAGCACCGCTGGGGGAATTCGCGCGGACACTGGCCGAGTATGCCGTAGTGCTTGATACCACCAAAGACGAGTTCGTGAAGAAGAACATTCAGCTGTTCCAGCAATGGATTCTGGCACTGCAAGGCCGGTCGGCTGAACCCGATTCCTTCAGCGGAGCTGGCTTCAGGGAAGAGCTGTTTTTGGAGGAAATCCGTAGGGAAGAGACCTCGTCCACCACTTTATTTCAATACTGTACCTACAAAACGCAGCTATGCTGGCTGCTGGGCCGTTACGATCAGGCGCTACAGTGGGCGAGAAAGGCTCGTGTACATGAGGCGTATGCCACCCATTTGCCCCATTTGCCTGAATGCTTGATGTACGAAGCTCTCTCTCTGATGTCCATGCCTGTACACTGGCGCAAATCTGCACCTGAACACCGCCGTCTGCGGCGCATTCTGCGCCGCTTCAGACAATGGTCATTGGCCAGTCCGGTCAATTTCCAGTCCAGATATGATCTGCTGCAAGCCGAATTCGCCCGGGTATCCGGGCAGCTTCCAAGAGCTGAGGAGATGTATGACCGTGCGATCCGCGAGGCCAGGGAATATGAGGAGGTGCAGATCACCGCTCTTACCGGTGAACTGGCTGCCAGATATTACTGGAGTTGCGGCAAAAGCACCACGGCGTTGTTCTATTTAGAGACGGCTGCCGGGGGCTACAGCGACTGGGAGGTGCTGATCAAGGTGTCCCAGATAGAAGAGCTGCGCCTCCAATGGCAGGCTGCAGTCGATCCGGCACCTGTCCCTGCATCGACAGCCATTAGCCAGGGAAATCCCCGTCAGAGCGCAGAACCCTTACATTCAGTCCAGAAAGAGGCGCATGCTGTGGAACCGATGGATTTGGCTGCAATCCTTCAAACCTCCCAGGCCATCACAAATCCGCTGGATATAGACACTGTGCTCAGAGAGATGATGAGTACGCTGATGAAATATGCCGGGGCAAGCAAAGGCTCACTGCTGACAGGCAATCAGGATACCCTGTACATTCAAACCTATGCGGATTCTGAGAACCCTGCGGTCTCGTCACCTGCCGAAATGACAGACAGCATTCTTTTGCCGGAAGGGATTATTCGGTATGTGTACCGTACACAGGAGGAGGTGCATTATACCGGCGGAAGCGACAGCTGGTTGATTCATAACCCCTACATGGCCTACCACCGGCCCGGTTCTGCCTTGTGTATTCCCGTAACGGTACACGGTATGATGCTTGGCGTCCTCTACCTGGAGAACAAGCTGACCAGCGGCATCTTCGCGGATGAACATAAGGCGGTTCTGCTGGCACTGGCCTCCCGCGCCCTGCTTATGTGTGTGCTGCAGAGTTCGGGCGAGACTCCGGGTTCACAAATAGAGCAGACCGAGGCGCTGCTGCCCCTGCCTGCCCTGCTGGATGAACCGCTCACAGAGCGTGAATTGGAGGTTCTTACCTTGCTGGCAGCAGGATTATCGAACAAAGAAATTGCCGACCAGCTGATCATCGCCATAAGTACCGTTAAAGTGCATGTCAAGAATATTTTTGCCAAGCTCAAGGTCAACCGCCGCACCAAAGCTATCGCCCAGGCCCAGGAGCTGAAGCTGCTAGGGTAGCGCTCCAGCTCTCCCTGCTGCCAAGTATGCCCCTTATACTGGAACATATCTGACAGCTCACTATAATATCCCCCAGTTCCCTAATTCCGAGCTGCGGACGCACAACAGCGATCCCCCGGTAACCGGAGAATCGCTGTTGTGTCGTGTTATTGCCGTTCAGTGAGACTCATCCTCCAGAAACGGCTTGTTCACATAGTAATACATCACGCCCATTAGCACGCCGCCACCGATCAGATTGCCTAATGTGACCGGGACGAGATTATGCACCACGCCTCCCCAGGAGATCGTACCAGGGTGGTCCAGGACGAGAGCAATCGCGAAGGTACACATGTTGGCAATACTATGCTCGTACCCCGAGATGAAGAAGCAGAACACGAACAGGACCATGGCGAACATTTTGGCACCGTCGTTCTTCATTGACATCGGGACGAAGAAGGCCAGACAGACGAGCCAGTTACAGAGAATCGCCCGGAAGAACAGCTGCATCGCCGGTGCTTCCATCTTATGGGCCACCACATTAAGCAGGAACCCGTTGACAGAGGAATCATAGAACAATCCGGTCAGAAAAATAAGCAGCGCAAACGCCGTAGCCCCAAGAATGTTGCCCAGGTAGCTGACGACCCACATCCGCACAACCTCAGTCCATGCCAGCTTGCGCCTCAGTGCCGCATAGGTGTAATAAAAAGTGTCCCCGGTAAATAAATCTCCTCCACCGTAGGAAATCAGGATGATGGCTGCGCCGAAGGTGATCGCAGCCATCGGATAGGTCATCGGCGATTGTTCCATATAGAAGAAGTTGCCGGTCTTAAAGGCTACGATCACGCCGAATCCGATAAACATGCTGGCGAGCATGGCCCTGGCAATGTACCGCCATACGCTTTGCCGGAAGATCTTCTGTTTCTTAAGTGCAAGCTTCTCTACCTGCAGCAGTGCCTCGTTCTCCATTTGACCCTCCGTATTCACTTTATATTTTCAGTGGTGCCGGAAGACTGATGTACAGCCTCCAGCTATTATACCCAATAAACCACTGGAAATTGCTTGAATCACAGAGCATCAATAATTTATGAATCCGCACACTCCCCGCACCCTTGTTACAGGCTGTTATCCTCCCGATCATTCAGGCTGGCAATCGCCTCCGCCTTCTCACTGCTGGCTACGACGATAAGCACCACGATCAAGCATCCCAGAATCATCCCGCTTATCCCCTCTTTCTCCACAGGTCGCCTTAGTGACAACGTATGTGGGGGGCGAAGACAATATGAATGAGTGCACAACAAAAAAGCCCGCCGAATCCATATCAGCAGGCTTGGTGCATTATTCAAGTTATTTTACCGGCCCAGAATCAAACTCTTAGTTCAAAAAGCTGCTCAGGCCGTTCTCCGCCTGCTTCAACGCCTGCGGCTGTGAACCCTCATTCAGCCCGAGCCGGTTGTTCAGCTGGGTGTTGATGGTGGTCATTTTGGACGTATAATCCTGACAGCTCTCGATGATCCGCCGGTTGGACTGCTCTGAGGTATCCAGGGCGCTGAGCAAGTCGCCAATAGCCTGATTCACGGCTTCCAGCGACATGGACGGCTTGGAGAGCAGCTCCGTTGTCTTCTCGGTCGTCGTGCGCAGCAGCCGTGCATTCTCCTTGAACTGGTCCTCGATGGTCTTGTTGGTGGCTTCGACCGCATTGATGACATTCTCCTGATCGGCCAGGGACATGGCAATCATCGCCGAGACGGTGATCAGATTAGAGGTCTTATCGATCGCGTTGTTTACGGAATCGATCAGCTTGTCATTATTGTCATTGATGATATCCGTTGCCGCAATCGCCTGATTGTAGAGCAGAATCATCTCGGTCATGGACTGAATCCGCACCATGACCTTGCGCAGCCCCCGCTCCAGATACGCTTTGCGGAATTCATTCTCGGGCTTGGCGATCTCAACCTCGAACAGCTCCTTCAGCTTATTGCCGAAGGCGATCTTGGTCTGGAGGTTATAGATCTCCTCCATGGAGGTGCGCTTCAACTGGCGCATGTTAACGATACTCTCTTCCAGCGTATCCCGGCCGTCACGCAGACCGGTGATAATGGCATCAATGTTGGTGCGGACCGACTGATATTTGTAGACATAATTCTTAAGCGGGCTTTTGCGCAGCATTTTGCCGAAGAAGCTGACATTCTTGCTCTGCTGAAGGGTCTCGCACTCACCCCGCAGCTTCATAATCATATTGGGCACTTCCACCCGCTTGCCGCTCATCAGGTCATTGACGGGGCGGTCCAGCAGCTTCAGCGTCTGGCCTGCCTTCTCCTGCGTCTTCACCCCAAGCTTCCCGATATCGTCCATCAGGGAATCCAGTGCCACCGTGTCAGTCTTGGCTACCTGCTCAATTAACTGGGAAGCCTCCTGGACTACCTTCTGCTCATCTTCTTTTCTAAGCTCAATTAACTGCGTGGACATGGCTATCCTCCTCCTATAATTCGGAACTGCTGTAGCGCTGATGAATCAGTTCCGCCTTGGTCTGAAGTTCCATCAGGTCTTTGTGCTCGATTGTCGACGCAATATCGGAAATTTTGGCATCGACATCACGCAGACCGTTCAGCAGCATTCTCCGGTTTCTTGTCTTGGCTTCGCCCCCCAGGCGCAGGAACGGATTGATTACTCCATTAAGGTCCTTCAGCACCAGCCTGCGGACGGTATGGTTAATCTCGCCGTTGCCCAGCTCCTGCAGCAGCGGAATGACGCGCTGCAGCCTGGCGAACAGCGCCAGCGACTTCTCGACAATTTCATTGTCCAGCGTATCCTTCTGCCCTTCGGAGATGATCATATCCTCCAGGATGCCCAGATACTCCACCACCGGAGCGAACTCCGCTCCGATCTGTATGTCCTCCCTGTGTCCGGCACCCGAATGGGCCGGGGTGGCCTGTCCCGCAGCAGCAGGAGAGGCAGCGGCAGCAGACGAAGCCTGCTGCGCGGCGGAGGATGCCGCCGGAATTGCCTGCGGCTCCTGTCCGGCAGGAATCACCTCTACCGGGAGATTCACTTTGGTGCGCCTGAGCTCCGGCACTGCAAGTGCTGCCCCGATTACCGGGAGCAGCAGCGAGACCAGCTCAGGCAGGAAGCCGCTGGTCAGTACGGCTACGACATAACCGGCACCGGCATACGCCAGTACTTTGAATTTAGCTTGCATTCCTTCTCACCTCTTATGAGCGTGAATGCTACACGCTCAATTCACGGAATCCGTAATGACGGATTCTCCGTTTATTCTCATGATCAGCGGCTGCTCGACATGGCTGGCCAGGACATTATGCTCGAACGACGCAGGCAGAACCTCGCCTCCGAGCGCGCTTTTGACAGCCAGATAAGGGAAGTTAATTCCAGACAGACAGGAGATATGCAGGCCGCCGGACATCCGCGGATTGATCTCCAGCAGCTTGGGCACGCCGCCGCTGTATTTCATCTGGATATTGAAATTGAACGGAATCCGGTATGTCTCAGCCACCCTGCGGGCCACCTCCGCAAGCTCCGGGATATACTCCATCAACCGCAGGCGGCCGCCTGCCTTACGGCGGGGAACTGCGGCCAGCAGCCTGCCCTTCTCATCCGACAAGCAATCAATACTATATTCATATCCCTCCAGCAGCTCCATCACCATCAGGTTAGGGAAGCTCCCGGCTTCATCAAGGATACGGTAAGCTTCCTCGAAGGAGATCAGCGGAGTTACGTGGCCGAACAGCTCCTCCACGGGACTGCGGTCATTATCTATAATCCGGAATCCGAGTCCGCCCTCCGTCTCGGTAGGCTTGAAGCAGACCTTGTGTCCTTTGGCTGCGAGATCTTCATAAGCTTCCCTGAACTGCTGCGCATTACTAACCACATGATAATCAGGAATTGTCATAATCCCGGTGGTCTTCACGCTCTCATAGAACTTGCCTTTGTCCATGATCATCTCCAGCAGATCCAGATCACGGCAGACCAGCACCTTCGTCCCGATCTCATCGAACAGCGAGGCATGCAGCGCGATATCGAGCATATGCAGCCGGGGGATGAAGATATCAATCTCGTTCCGGCGGCAAAAATCAACACAGAACTGCACGTATTCAATGCCTTCGAGCGCCGGCTCGGTTCCGGCCACATCGGCGCCTTGCAGCGACATATGGTGGATATCCGGGTGGGTGGCGAAGATTTGCACCGGAATTCCGTCTTCATTGCCCCGGATGAGATTCATATAGTGATAGGCAACAGAAAACCAGCGGTTGAAATATATATTTACCTTTTTCATGGTGGCGGTCCAACTCCCAATGCTGTCGAATGTGTATAGATCCTGTGAACATACTGCATAATCTCATCCGCGGCAAATACCCCCGGCCGCTCAGTAAACGGATACTCTAAGTGTACTAAACCCGCCTGCTGCTCGGCAAATATTTCTCCGTGGCAGGGGGCTATGGCATAGTCGGCGGCGGCGAGCAGGCTCTTGTCCAGAAGGGAATCGCCTGAAGCGACCATCGGCTCCGAATGCACGGTGCGGCGGACATGAAGAATGGCATCGCTTTTGTTCACCGCCTCCGGCACGATATAGAGCTTGCGCCCCTGCAGGGATACTCTCCAGCCAAGCTCGCCCAGCCGTTGAGACATCCGGGCAATCTCCTCAAGCGGCAGCGAATCCCGGTGAACCACGAACGTAAAGAACAGCTCATCGCAATACCGCCGGCTAATGATCCATTCTTCCTGAACAACAGCACGCACGATGCTTTCGGCTTCTTCCGCCGCAGCGGAGCCGCGTTCCACCGCTCTGCCGACAGCCGTCCGCCAATCCTGGTCCACTATCCCGTTCACAAGAATATTGCCGCCATTGCTGGTGATAGCATAATCCGGAATGACCGTCTCCTGGAACAGGTTAATCCGCCGGTACTGGGCAATCGTACGTGTAGTCACCGGCATGAAGACAATTTTCGCAACCAGTTCTATCAGTGTAGCCAGAGCCTGCTGTGAGATATACGATACCGTCCTGCCGTCAACGACCTCTGCCGGAACCAGACCGGGGGTATCCTCAGGAACGCCTATCGCACTAAGAGAGTAGATCAGCGTGCGGTCCAGATCGCTGGCGTAGATCATTCACTCTCCCCTTTCAGCGGCTTGATGATGCCGCAGCAGGAGTAGGTCAGCCCGGGATAGACCTCTACCGGCACGCCCCGGTCCTCCGCCAGCAGCAGAATATGCCGCAGGTTGGGATTGTCCAGCCTGTCGACAAGGATTCTCCAGGGCACTCTCCGCAGCAGTACACGTGTCGTCTCCCCCACTCCGGGCTTCACCAGATTGATATTATCTATGCCGAAGGTATCCTGGATACTGCGGATATCGGCCAGCCCCTGCCAGGTAATCTCCGGCGGATGCTCCAGCATCTCCGCAGCCTGCGCAAATGCCTCTGCTGCTACTTCCGTGAAATACGGGGTAATCGCTTCAACGAATACGTTGGACAGATCACTGTCCAGCCATTCCTTGTAGAATTTGGCCCCGTGGAATTCCTCTGGCCCGATCAGATCATCGCGGAGCACCGTACGGCTCATCAGGCCCGATACCGTGGAGTTCAGGCAAGCGCTTGGAATCAGATAATCCTCCCGGGTGCCGTAGGTTCCCGAGCAGTGCCCGGGATCAGCAAGTACCGCCAGATCATCATTTAGCGTAATGCCATATTTCTTATGCATACTCTCACAGGCCTCTATCAGCACCTGCCGGATGGCCCCCTTACCGGTCCAGCCATCGATGAATTGCAGTTCGGCATCCCTTCCATGCTGCTGCAGCATATAGAGCACCGCATTCTCATCAATCCCCTTGCCGCGGATAATCGAGATGCTGTAATGCGGAAGATCTGCTCCATATTTCTCAAGAATATAACGTTTGATCAATACCCCGATCGGAGTGCCCGCTCTCGCCAGGGAGACCAGCACGGTATTCGCCGTTCCCCGCCGGGCAACAATCATCTCGGACACCACAGCTACAGCCAGCGCCACCTTCTTCGCAGTCTGCTGCAGCGTCTCATGAAACAATTCGATATACTGCTCTGTCGGCTGGTACTCCACCGGAAGCATCTCCGAATAATGCACGCCGGACTGGATCGCTTCCTCCCGCTCGGCTGTTCCCCGCTCCAGGGATACATTGCTTAGATCCTTGAGCAGGAAGGTAACGTCGGAAGCAGGATAGCTGCCCAGTGCCACCGGAGGGGATATTGTTCTATTGTGAATGGCTTCGATATCTATTCCCTTCATAGCCCTGAGCCTCCCGTATCTGGTTCTGGGCTGAGCACAACAAGATGTACCTTATTGCCCGCCAGCCTCTGTAAAATATCCGTCATCGGTGCAATCCGCTGCCGGGGCACCTCGCGTTCCAGCAGGACGAAGATATCGTCATACTGGCCGGGGTCCACATTATAGATGAAATTCGTGATCTCCGTGTCGCCTGCGGACGGATAGGCAGCGGCGCTGTGCACGCCGTAATCCGCACGCCGCTCGGGATGGATCGGACTGCGGGTTGAGGACTGGTACAGCACGCCCTCTCCCATCTCTGCAGCGATCCGCATCGGCAGATACATGAACTCGCCTACGCCCAACACCAGGGTACGTCCGCCTTCCCGCAGCCCCCGGAGCTGCCTGGCCACGCGGCTTACACCTGCATCTATCCGCGCATTATCCGCAGACTCCAGGCCGAAGCGGCCGCTGTGCTTCAGATAAGGCGATGGATTGATAACGCCCTGCCCATCCGCCGAGGTTACCGGAAGCCGCTCTAAGCCGTCGAATGCATAAGTAGTTACAAGCTCTGCGCCTGTGGTAGCAGCGGCTCCGTTACCGGCTGCAGGCTGCAGCAGCGGAACCCCCTCAACCTTGATGCTTCCTTGCAGCAGGGATAGAGCTTGTATGCGTATCCCCAGCTCCAGCTCCAGATCACGGTACGCCTGGATATTAGCTTCACTCCGCCAGTCCAAGAGAGAAGCCACTACATACTCCCTGCGCGGAAATTTGGACTGGATGTCCCGGATCGTATTAATCGCCGTATTACCGGTCGTAATCTCGTCATCCACTAATACAATCGGCTCTGTCCCCGATAACAGCCCGGCATTCAGGGCATAGCAGAGATGATCTACGGCGTGGGAATGCTCCTCTTCAAAGGTCACCACCGATTCCAGCTCAGGAATCAGCTCACGCGTGGTATGAATATAGGACGCACCGCCGGCGAATGCATTATACATGCTGTGGCCCAGGGCGGTAGCGGTTTCGGCGAACCCGATAAACAGAACCGGCTCAGGCAGAGCCAGGCGCGCAGCAAGCAGCGCATGATAAGCTTCTTCCGCATACTCAGGATGGATCAGGCCATGAACGGCCTGGTTCATCAGCGGTTCCATCATCTCCCGGTCAGCGGTATCCGCGCTCATCTCCAGATACAGGAGCAAGGCGAGTGCCGCTCCGCTAAGCAGCGGGGTATAGGGCCCTACGGGAATATGCTTGCCAAGCACTTTGCTGACGAACAGGAAGGAGCGCTTCTTATTGATTCGTGCAGCCATGGAGAACAAGGAATCCACAGGCATATGAAAAGGATTCGAGGTTTCTGTTACCGTAACCCGCAGATTCTCGACGATATTAAACGTGTGTGTATTCGTTCTCGGGTAGTAATCCGACAAAATGCTGTTGTTCATGTAACACCCCGTATATTTGAGATCGTAATAAAATTCGTCTGGCCCAGTTCAAATGAGGCTTGATTTCATTCATTTTGTTATAGTATTCACTCTTGAACACGCCGCGGCTGCCATCGTTGCTGTCTACAATACTTAAGGCATCCACATACTCTTCATGCATTACGGTATACATCGCCTGCACGGGTCTGAGGTGGGAGGGGTGGATAATGGTTTTGCCCACAATACCGTTCTCCTTGTCCAGAATTACTTCCCGGATCAGTCCGTCCATCGAGCTTGAAATGAAGCTGTTGCGCATCTCGCGGCCATGCTTGCCATAAGTATCCTCGAAGGGCGTCTCCCGCAGCTGCGGGCGGAGGACCCGGTGTCCTTTGCTGGCAAAATACTCCCACACAGGCCCAGAGATGACGTATCCTTCCTCCACACGGCCAAAGACGTTAATAATATCCGACATGCAGTCACGGATCGGCGTCAGGTCATAAATACTGATATCCGGGCTGCGCCGCAGTCCGAACAGACTGGAGAAGTCCGTCGCTCCAATCCGGACATTCAGTACATACTCGCGGTATTGCCCCAGCAGATCGCGGACCCCAAGCAAAGTATCCATCCGGCTCTCCCGGTAGATGATCGGTGCATTCTCCAGAATCGGCATCCCGTACAGCACCGGAGCGGAATAGCTGCGTGTGTCATTGTAATCGGCAATGGCCTCGAAATAATCCGTACCGTTCTCTACGGAGAATTTGGGGAAGACGAAGCCGGTCAGCATGGTGATTAATGATCCCAGCCGAAAGATCAGATCCCGCAGCTGTGCAGGGTTACGTACGCGGATGAACAGCAGCGGAAGACTGCCGCGCTGGTCCGGCTCATTCTCCGCATAAGCGGACAGAAATGCCAGATGCCTGACGATGGATTCTTCGGCATAATCCACTTCACCGTCCCCGATGGCATCCTCCAAATCTATGATTACCGTGATAAGCCCCGAGGCTCTCAGCTTAATAATATCTTCGGCAACACTGGCACGGGTGGCCGGCATATAAAGGGCTGCTCCGACGGCATAAGCCAGTAAATCCTTGCGGGTAGTATGATCAAATGAAACCGGCGGAACATGGAATAATGAGGCTTCCTGTTCTTGTGTGAGGTAATCGAAATATCTCAAGGCCCTTCCCCCTTAATGTTGTGCCAGCACAATCCAAATGGCCTTTGGCTGCGAGCAGAACCAGCTATGCCGTCCTCTCGGGGACGGTATCCGGCTTGCTTAGAACCCAAGCAAAGGCCATGCTATAAACCTGTTACGATTACCCGAAAGGCGTGCCGGAGTCCACCCTTCCCGTGAACCCCGCGCCTTCCTGCACAGCTATAAAGGATAAAGAGATGAAGCACGCACAACCATCAGGCCTTGTGGTTCTCAGCCTTCTTGCGTTTGCTTGCGCTGTACACGATAGTACCTGCAAACACCGCAATTAGAATACCGAAGAAAATTACATGCGGCAATTCATAGCCGAAGGCTCCGGCAAGCATTTTACCGGCAATCAGTGCAATAAGCAGGAATGCTGTCTGTTCCAATTCAGGATATCTGGCAATCAGCTTGAGGAACACCTGTGCCACTCCGCGCATCATCAGTACGCCGAGAATACCGCCCAGGAAGAGTACCCATACTTCACTGCTAAGACCAAACGCAGCTACCACGCTGTCAATACTGAAGGCAATATCCATTAATTCAACGAGGAGTACCGTCTTCCAGAAGGAGGCGCCTTTATTCTTAATCTCTCCCTCTTCTCCGCTGCCCTTGAACAACCCTTTGTAGGCAATGTAGAAGAGATACAAGGCTCCAAGCACCTTCACCAGCGTGAATTTGACGAGATAGGTCCCCAGCCCAATCGCCAGGAATCTGAATACATAAGCACCGATAATACCGTAGAACAACGCCTTACGCTGCTGCTCCTTCGGCAGGTGCTTAACCATGACCGCCAGTACAAGCGCGTTATCAGCGGACAGCAGACCCTCCAGCAGAATCAGGCTTCCGATTATCCCCCAGCTGACAGGGTCGGAGAGCGTTCCTGCAATATCACTCCATGAGAAGAAATGCCCGTAATTCTCACCGATACTCCTAAAAAAATCACTGAACCAGTCCATTCCACTTGCGCCTCCGGTAATATCAAATTATTTGCTTCCCGCTACCCAGCGAAGCCCCCAGCCATAAGCCTCATCCATCTCCCTGTGACCGCTGAAATATTGCACGAGCCGTTCAATACTGAAGGTCTCGTTATCCACATTCCGGATCAGCGCGATGGCGCACATGCCTTTACGGTTGTTATGCTCGTCCAGATTAACGATAATATCCGGTCCTCCATCCTGCTTCAGGGTAACCACTCCATCCGCTTCAGACCAGTTGGTAACTCCTTTGTAAATAAAGGCAAACACCAGAATCCGTTCAATCTGGGCGACCTTACTTCCGTTTATACGCAGATTCTCGCCAGATGTTACGGAGCCGGTCCGATCATCTCCATCGAGCATGATGTACGGCGGCTGCTGGAGGTTGCCGAACGCATTGCCCAGTGCCTGCACCACACCTTTGCTGCCATTCTTCAGCTCATACAGACAGGCCAAGTCGAGATCTACCCCGCCCTTGTTACGGCTGAACAGCCCTCCGCCCTGCTTCTGGTTCCAGTTCAGGTTAATGAGCAGCTCACCCAGACCGGAGGCGGATTTCTTCAGGTTAATCGAATCGCCCTTCTTCTTCAGCTCAATCTTCTTCAGATTGAGATTCAGCGCCGGTGCGGGAGCAGCCTCCTGCTTAGGGGGTGCCGGTGCAGGCGGTGGCGGAATCACAATATTCGGTCTGGATGACTCTGCGCGGGGCGGCGGCACTTGAAGCGGCGGGCGTCCCGGCGGAGGCGTCTGTTCAGGCGGCTTCGGTGCCGGCGCAGGCTCGTCCTCTACTTCTATGCCATAGTTGCCGCAGAGCGCCTTAAGCCCGCCCGAGAAGCCCGCAACAATCGCACTGTATTTCCATTCTTCACCATGTCTATATAATTCTCCAACTACAACAGCCGTTTCCACAGAGAACTGATTTCCAAGGTTACACCGCAGAAGCTGCGCACCTGTCGCCTGATTCACGATCCGGCACTCCGCTTCACTCATTTGTCCGAACATCTGCTTGCGGTTTTCTCCGTCATACAGAGTAAGCGTGAAGGCAATCTTCACTATGTTTGCCGGAATCCGCTCCAGCGAGACCTCGAACTGCTTCAGTCCGCCCGAAGCCGTACCCGGCACATCCTTATAAGTGATATATGGAGTAGACGGGTTATTGTAGAAGATCAGATCGTCGTCACTGCCGACTTTACCGCCAGCTCCAAGCAGGAATGCGGAAGCATCAATATCCATGGAAGACGGAGCTTTCCACCCGATCTCAACCGTAATGCTGCGGAGCCCCGGGTTCCCTTTGGTCAGATCTGCTTTCTGTCCTTTGACTACTTCTGTATTCATTCTTACGCCACCTTTATACATGGATAAGAGCGCAACTTATCAGATTTTGTGTATAAAAAGGGCAGGATCGATGATGATCCCGCCTTTGAAGCTCTTATTGCGCGTCCAGCCCGTAGTTTTTGCATAATGCACTTAGTCCGCCGGCGAAGCCGCTGCCAATCGCCTGGAATTTCCAGTCCGCCCCCTGGCGGTAGAATTCACAGAAGACCACAGCCGTCTCGGTGGAGAAATCCTCGCCCAGATCGAACCGCAGAATCTCACGGTCACTGGATGCATCCACTACGCGGACGAAAGCGTTGGAGACTTGTCCGAAGTTCTGTGCCCGGGCCTCATAATCATAGATCGTGACCGTGATCCCGATCCGCTGAATATTGGCAGGCACCAGGCTGAAGTCTACGACGATCTGCTCATCATCCCCGTCGCCTTCCCCCGTACGATTGTCGCCTGTGTGGGTTACAGATCCAGTACCGCCGCTTGGGTTGTTATAGAATACAAAGTCATTTTCGCTTTTGGCTTTGCCGTCCTCATGCAGCAGGAATGCTGATGCATCAAGGTCGAAATCCTTGCCGCCGCTGTACTTGTTTGTATCCCAGCCCAGTCCTACAACTACCTTGGTCAGACCCGGATTAGTCTTGGTAAGATCAATCCGCTGTCCTTTGGAAAGACTGATCGTCACTGTCAAAAACCCTCTTTCCTTACAGATTTAATTCCCGTAATGTCAGAGCCTTATTGCAGACCGTAATCACGGGTCAAGCCGGAGAGACCATCCTTGTAGCCGCTGCCAATCGCATTGAATTTCCATTCTGCGCCGTTACGGTACAATTCGCCTACAACTACGCCTGTTTCAACGGAGAAATCTTCACCCAGGTCAAAACGGATCAGTTCCTCACTGTTCGCATCGTTGACGATACGTACATAAGAACGGGAGACTTGTCCAAAGTTCTGGCTTCTGGATTCTGCTTCATAGATGGTAATGGTGAAGGCAATCTTGTCCACATCTGCAGGAACATTAAGCAAATCGACTTGAACCTGCTCATCGTCTCCGTCGCCTTCCCCGGTACGGTTATCGCCGGTGTGTACGACAGAAGCGTTCTCGTTCTGCTTGTTGTTGAAGAAGATGAAGTTGGTTTCTTTATCTACTTTACCGCTGGCATTCGTCAGGAACACGGAAACGTCAAGGTCAAAGTCCTTACCGCCATCGTATTTATTCGTATCCCATCCTAGGCCGACTGTGATTTTGGACAAGCCTGGATTCGTTTTGGTTAAATCAATTTTTTGTCCCTTGGATAAGTTAATAGCCATGAATAGAGCCCTCTTTTCTCAAATTGGATTTAGATATAGCGTTCTGCCAGCTGATTGATATGCGCGGCGTGGGCCGCTTCACCGATGGCTGCGAATTTCCACTCTTCGCCATGACGGTACAGCTCGCCGCAGATCAGTGCCGTGAAGCCTGTATAATTCTCTGTCAGATTAAACTTAACCAATTCTGCATTCCCTGCCGCATTAATAATGCGGATATACGCAGATTTGATCATTCCGAAATCCTGCTTGCGGTTCACCGCGTCGTAGATGTTAACCACAACAAGGACCTTATGGACATCGGCAGGAATCTGCTTCAGATTCACCATGATCTGTTCGTCGTCCCCGTCGCCCTCACCCGTCAGATTATCCCCCGAGTGGACTACAGAGTTATTCGCATTCTGTTTGTTGTGAAAGCAGACAAGGTTCAGCTTGTTCGTCAGCTTGCCGTTCTCATTCAGCAGCAGCGCTGAAGCATCGCAGTCAACATTCGCCTGTTTTTTAACCCCAAAGAATCCTCTTGCCGGTTCGGCAGGGTCCCAGCCCAGTCCTACGATTACGTTAGACAGTCCGGCATTGCCTTTGGTTAAATCGATCTTCTGACCTTTTACCAGATTAATTCCAGCCAACTTGAAGTACCTCCGTTTCCAGATAGAAGTGTGCTTGCGGGTGTTACATCAGTGATACGGCGATGAATCGCCTAAAGTTTCAGTAATTAGCAAATGAAATCCAGCCTGTAATTACAGGCTGAATTCGCTTGGGCTGAGTCCCAGTACGCTGCAGATATTCCGCACAACTGCCTTCTCATGCTCGTCGAAGTCACCGTCTGCTGCACCAATCGCCGAGCATACGCCCACGATTAAGCGTCCAACCTCCGGTTTGCCGTTAAACTTACCGATAGCCTTCAGCGCTTCCTGCTTACCGATCTCCGGCGAGAATTCGAAGTTGCTTACATAGTAATTGAACTGGGCAATGACGTCCCTCATGTCAAATACCTTGAGTTCATTGCTGAGATTCATATATCCCGCCATCTTGTTCTTCTCAGCTTCCTCAATCTTGCCGTCAGCAGCAGCGACCAGCGCGCAGCCCGCTACCACCGCGTTCATAAAGTCTTTATTTTTAAATTTCTTCACTTGATCCGTCAGTCCGCTCTTGGTGGTATTCAGCCAATTCTTGAATGTGCTCATCGTATTCTCCTTCTATCATTATGGAATTATGACCAGCAGAAAGCCTATGCCGTCTTATTAAGCACCCTATCCTTTTCTGCCGGAAATATAAGGATCAATCATTATGCAGAACCGCTGTCATCCTTATACTTTAAAAAAAGATATCTCCGAGCCTCCTCCCCGCCACCCTGGGCAGCTATTCACGCTTGGACTTATTGCCTATTTCTTACTCTTCTAATATAACCGATTAAATAACAATATTCTACTTTGGGCGATTCTTACAGCACCTTGGACAGAAACTCCCGTGTACGCTCATGCGACGGGCTGCCGAACAACTGCTCCGGCGCACCCTGCTCCACTATGGCCCCTTGCTCCATAAAAAGCACCCGGTCCCCCACTTCACGGGCGAAGCCCATCTCATGGGTCACCACAACCATAGTCATCCCCTCAAGGGCCAGCTCCTTCATTACGGCCAGCACCTCGCCCACCATCTCGGGGTCCAGGGCCGAGGTCGGCTCGTCGAACAGCATGATCTTCGGCTCCATCGCCAGCGCCCGGGCAATCGCCACCCGCTGGGCCTGACCGCCGGAGAGCGAGGCAGGATACATCTCCGCCTTCTCACTGAGGTCCACCTTCTGCAGCAGCTCCACAGCCTTCTGCCTCGCTTGATCCTCCGTCCATTTCCGCACCTTCATCGGGGCCAGCATGATGTTCTCGATCACTGTGCGGTGCGGAAACAGATTGAACTGCTGAAAAACCATCCCCACCTCAGTACGGATATCGTTAATCCTTGTGCTCTTGGCCATCAAGGAAGTGCCTTCAATGATAATATCGCCCTTTTGCGGCTGCTCCAGCAGATTAAGGCAGCGCAGAAAGGTCGATTTGCCTGAGCCCGAAGGCCCGATGACGACCACAACCTCCCGGCTGTGAATGTCGACGCTGATATCCGTCAGTACCTGATGGGCACCAAATGATTTGTGCAGATGCTTGACTGAAATAACCGGTTCCATAGGGGTTACACCTTCCGTTCGATATAATTAAGCAGCTTGCTGAGGGAGTAGGTCAGGATGAAATAGATCAGTGCAGCGGTCAGATAAGGCTCCCAGATCCGCAGGTATTGGCCTTTCATGGTATTGCTCCAGTACATAATCTCAGGGGCGGCAATCAGCGCCAGCAGCGAGGAATCCTTAACAAGTACGATGAATTCATTCCCGAAGGCGGGAACCATCCGTTTGATGGCCTGGGGCAGAATAATGAAGCGCATCGCCTGCTGCCGGGTCATTCCAAGGGATAGGGCCGCTTCCCGCTGACCGGGGTCGATGGACTGGATACCGGCGCGGAAGATCTCCGCAGAATAGGCAGCGGAATTGAGCGACAGCGCCACGAATGCGCTCATCAGCGCGTAGGTTTTGCCGTAGAACAACGGGATCAGCCCGAAGTGGACGATCAGAATCTGCACATAGAGCGGCGTACCGCGGAAGAGGTTAATATACGCGTGAAACGGCCAGCGGAAATACCATCTTGGCGCCATTTTGCCGAAGCCGATCACCAGTCCCAGCAGGGAACCGCACAGAATGGAGACCAGCGATACGCCGATGGTGAACAGGGTCCCTTTTAGCAGAACCGGTAAATAATGAATGATGATGTCGAATCTGAAATCCATAGAATTCTTCCCTTCTCTTCTGCTTGTGGCTTGCTCAAAAAAAGAAGCACGCGCAATAGCAATCATTACGCATGCTTAGTTGTGCCGGCCCCTATGCTACTTCGCGTTCATAAGCGCCGCCGTGTCCGGCTCTTCGCCGAACCATTCCTTGTAGATCTCCGCATATTTGCCGTTCTCGATGACCTTCTTGATCGCCGGGTCCAGCTTCGCCTTCCATTCACTGCCCTTAGGATACAGAATGCCGTAGTACTCGGAGCCGAAATTCTCCTTGTCGATAATG
Source organism: Paenibacillus sp. FSL R7-0333 (assembly GCF_038000365.1). Lineage (NCBI taxonomy): Bacteria > Bacillati > Bacillota > Bacilli > Caryophanales > Paenibacillaceae > Paenibacillus > Paenibacillus sp. FSL R7-0333. The sequence goes on along the minus strand of NZ_JBBOBZ010000001.1, from coordinate 45,262 downwards.
CCTGTCAGCTTCTCCTTCGGATTGTTCTTGATGTATTCGTTCACGATGGCGATATCCGCGACCACCGCATCCGCTCCGCCGCCGTTCAGCTCCATCAGCGCTACCGCATTGCTGTCGAACCGCTTCAGATTTCCGTTGTCAACGCCCATAATGCCGCTCATCAGCTCATCCGCTGTGGTGGCTGCCTGAACCGCAACCTTCTTCCCCTTCAGGTCCAGGGCGGATTTGATGTCGCTGCCTTCCTTCACCATGATCATGTTCGTAGATTCGAAATAAGGGATGGAGTAGTCATAGGTTTCCTTGCGCTCATCTGTAATCGATACCGAGGATACACCCGCCTGATATTCAGTGCCCTGCTTCACACTGGTCAGCATGGTATCCCAGCCTGTGTTGGTGACCGTGTAATCAATGCCGGCCTCCTCCATCACCGCCTTAATGAAATCAATGTCAAAGCCCTTGATTGTATCAGTATCCATATACTCCATTGGTGCATAGCTGGCATCGGTAGCGATTTTGAGGCTTTTCCCGTCCGCACTGCCGCCTTTCGCCTCATTACCAGAGCTACAACCCGCCATTGCCAAGACCAGGAGTGCTACCATACCTGACATCGCCCACTTTTTCCGGATTCCCATTCTCCAATCCCCCTACTTATTTGTAAAATAACTTAAGGAGATTTTATCAGATTAAAGTAGTGATGACAATTAACTTTATCCTTGTGTGTAATATAATATGACATTATTATCGATATATTGTAACATCTCATGCAAAAAAGCAGCCAAAATGCCCCGGAGAGAGCTCCGGCAGCATTCTGGCTGCTTAATGAGTGGTCTATACATATTAGCGCATAAGTTAGAAGGTCAGATCGCCATCATAGGAAGCAATCATCCGGTACAGCTCCGGACGGCGGTCACGGAAGATCCCCCATTCAATCCGGCCGACCTCAAGGGCATCCAGATCAAATTCGCTGACCAGCACGGCCTGCTCATTCCGTCCAGCTTCGACAATCTTGTTGCCCTGCGGACCAGCGATGAACGACGAGCCGTAGAAATCAATGCTGGAATCCTCGTCAGTCTCCTTCCCGATCCGGTTGGAGGCCACGACAGGAATCAGGTTAGCGGCAGCATGACCCAGCATGCAGGTCTGCCAGTGATCCTTGGAATCGATTGACCCGTCCTGCGGCTCTGAGCCGATCGCTGTAGGGTAGAACAGAATCTCCGCACCCATCAGGCTCATCACCCGGGCAGCTTCCGGGTACCATTGGTCCCAGCATACGCCGACTCCGATTTTGGCATAGCGGGTATTCCACACCTTGAAGCCAGTATCGCCCGGGTTGAAGTAGAATTTCTCTTCATAGCCCGGACCGTCAGGAATATGGCTCTTGCGGTATTTGCCCATCACGGTTCCGTCCGCATCAATGACCGCCAGCGAGTTGTACCGCGCATAATTCTTCTTCTCATAAAAGCTGATCGGCAGCACCACCGCAAGCTCCTTGGCGATAGCCTTGAAGTGGTTCACCGCCTTGTTCTGCTCAAGCTCTGTAGCATAGGCGTAGTAATCCGACTTCTCCTTCTGGCAGAAATACGGCGTCTCGAAGAGCTCCTGCAGCAGAATAATCTGCGCACCCTGGGCGGCTGCCTCTCTTACCAGTGTCTCCGCCTTGCGGATATTCTCATCAATGTCGCCGGAACAGCTCATTTGCGTCGCGGCTACTTTTACTTGTCTCATGGTTGTTCCTCCTTGGTTGGATCTCAGTCTACTCCACCGCAGGCATCTGCTGGGTGGTGCAATGCACGTTCCCGCCTTCGCCGATCACGGCCATTCCGTTCACGGTCCGAATGCGGCGGTCTGGGAACAATCCGCCCAGCGTCTCTTCAGCCAGCTTGTCCGTCTCAGCCGCTGTACCGCCGAAGACCGGCAGAATAATGCCGCCGTTCACAAAATAAAAGTTCAGATAACTCAGCGTCAGGCGGCTGCCCTCGAAGTCTACGCGGGGCGGCTGCTGAATGCGGATAATCTCCAGCTTCCGGCCTTTGGCATCAACCGTCTGCTCCAGGATGCGCAGATTCTCCTGCGTAATCGCATAGTTCTCATCCTGCGGGTCCTCGCAGACCTGAATAATCACCTTACCCGGTGCCGCGAAGCAGGCGATGTTATCGACATGCCCGTCCGTCTCATCCCCGCTGAGGCCGCGCTTCAGCCAGATGATGGACTCGGTCCCGGTATATTGCTTCACATATGCAGCAATCTCCTCGCGGCTTAAGCCCGGATTACGGTTGGTGTTGAGCAGACATTCCTCGGTGGTCAGCAGCGTGCCTTCACCGTCCGTATGAATCGAGCCGCCCTCCATCACCAGGGGAGCATCGAACGCGCTGACCTCCAGGTGCTTCAGAATCTGCGGAGCTACCTCATCATCGAGATCCCAAGGCGAGTATTTGCCGCCCCAGGCATTGAATTTCCAGTTGACCCCGGCCAGCTTCCCGTCAGGACCCGTGAGGAAGGTTGGTCCGTTGTCCCGCAGCCAGGCATCGTTGTGCCGGACGGGGAGCAGTGTCACATTCCCGCCGAGCGCCAATTTCTCTACCTGATCCAGCTCCTCTGGATTGACGATAACCGTCACCGGCTCGAATTCGGCAATCGCCCGGATAATCTCGGCATAGCCCCTACTAACCGCTTCATGATTATCAGGGTGTACCATAGAGTCCTTCACCGGCCATGAAATGAAGGTCCGTTCATGCTTGGCCCATTCGGCAGGCATTGTATAGTGTAAATCACGTGGATGCATCATTTAGTTACCTCTGCTGTTTAGTTTTTGAAGCCGGGGATCTACCCGCAAGCTCCTCACCCATCATACATGAATATGCCGGCAGGCTCAATTGCTGCGCAGCAATAATCCCTCTGGAAATATCCAGAGGGACTGTCATTGAAGCATAATAATCTGCGGTACTGTAATCAGAAAAACTGTGAGACTGTAATCAGAGAAATTGCGGGACTACAATCAGAGAACCTCGGGGATGAATCGATTTTACAGAGTGATGCGCTTGATTATATTGCCCTCAAAATCCTTAATGCTGAACTCACCGTTCTCCAGAACGCCGTAGGAGTTCGGGTTGTTCTCCTTCGGCAGCGCAATCGATCCGGGGTTGAGCACAGTAATGCCGTCCTTCACCTCTGCCACCGGCAGATGCGTATGCCCCTGAATGAACACAGCCTGCGGGGCCAGCGCCGGTAAGTGGTCGATGCTGAAGCCATGCCCGTGCGTGGCATAGATTGTGCGGCCTTCATGCAGAATCAGCACATAGTCGCCCATCATCGGGAAGTGCAGCAGCATCTGATCCACCTCGGCGTCACAGTTACCTCTCACCGCCGCCAGCGATTTGCCCGATTGGCTGTAAGCATTCAGCCTGTCGGCAACCCCCTGCGGATTATACCCCTCCGGCAGCGGATTCCTCGGTCCGTGATACAGGAAATCCCCCAGAATAACCAGCGTGTGCGGCTGCTCCTCCTCCGCCTTCGCCAGCGCCTGCTCCAGCCAGTACAGGGATCCGTGAATATCGGAAATAAACATCAGCTTCATGTGAGTGCTTCCTTTCTGTCCATATATCCTGCCCAAAATGCAACATTTCGCTCACCATTCCAGTACGAATCGACTATTGTTGCATAAAAAGCAGGATTCCTGTTCCTTCAAGCTGAATTGCGGGACGATTTCCTGCAATTTGTGCAACATTTCACCTAAACTCCCATGTATCCATGCACCAAAACTGCAATATATGTAAGCGTGTTGATTTCCCAAAAAAAGGGACAAGAAAGGCCGCCATTTCGGGTAATGGTAAGTACGACCAAACCAAACCGAAATGAGGCGACCTCATGAATAATAATACCCCATTCCTGGCCGTGTTCAAACAAGTATTAACCCCGGAAGAAGTCGAAATGGTGACTGGGCAAACCGAGAACTACGAGGATACAGGAACCAAAATGACTGTCGGTGTGTTGTTCGACTACTTTATCCAAGCCTGCTACCACCAATGGGATGGCTTTCGTCAAAGTGCTCGGGTGGGCTCGAACTACGATTTGCCCAAGGTTCATTACTCCACTCTTTCGGGCAAAGCCGGTGAAGTGCCTTACGATATCTTCAAGCGTTTGTTTCAACTGCTCGTCCAGAAATGTAACCGGCAAACCCGTCGGCACCTGAATCTGCCTAAAGATCTTCTGCTTATTGACTCTACGACGGTTACGGCGGCAAACTCCCGTATGTCTTGGGCTCCGTATAAAAAATTCAGAGGAGGTATCAAGCTGCATGTGGCCTTCTCGCATGGACAGCATTCACCCGTGAAGGTGGTCGAATCGATTGCCAGGCGCAATGACGCTCCATTTGGAGAAATTTTGGCCGATAAGGACTACCTTTTAGTTCAGGATCGGGCGTATGGAAAGATCGGTCGATTGGATCAATATGTGCAGCAAGGTCAGTCCTTTGTGATTCGTCTGAAAGACAATCTCCATTTGGTGATGCCGCGAAAGCTTCAACGACCGGCGGAGGGAGACACCAAAATTGTACGCGATATCACCTGTTATATTGGTCAAGGCAAACACCAATCCGCCCACCGCCACCGCGTCGTTGAATTTGAAAATGACCGGGGTGAAGTGGTACGAATTGTGACCGATTTGAGAAAAGAGTCCGCTCATGTGATTACTGAAATGTACAAAGCACGCTGGGAAATTGAAGTATTTTTCCGCTGGGTGAAACAGCATTTGAATGTCCCTTGTCTATTTGGAACCACCGAAAATGCAGTATATAGCCAATTGTTTGTAGCCCTTGCCGCGTATGTGCTTTTGAAATACATTTTTGATGAAATTCACCCGAAGGTACCGGTCTTTGCTGAGCTGACTCTTTGGGAATTTATGCAGGACTGGCGTATATTTAATCTTCCGCTGGAGTGGCAGGTTCAGCTTAATCAGCTCAGGCGTAAAGAACATTTAGGTGTTTTTGTCATCCCATAATATGGGTAATCAACACGCCTGCAATATATGCAACAATCGGTCGCATCACAGCCTCCGCAATATAAAATTAGAAAATTAGTTACTTAATCAGTCGCCTCAAGGCAGATTGGACGAGCCCATCAGGAAACGGTCTACCTCGCGGGCGGCCTGGCGGCCCTCGTTAATCGCCCAGACCACCAGACTCTGGCCGCGCCGCATGTCACCTGCCGTGAAGACTCCCTCCACATTCGTTGCCTGCGCGCCGAACTCTGCCTTAACGTTGGAACGCTCATCGCGCTCCACGCCAAGCTCTCCAAGCACTGTCTCCTCTGGTCCGGTGAAGCCCAGAGCCAGCAGCACCAGCTGCGCCTGAATGATCTCTTCGCTGCCCGGCACTTCGACTGGTGCCATCCGTCCGTCCTCCGTGCGCTTCCATTCAATACGCACCGTGTGCAGCTCCTGTACATGTCCGCTTGCATCGCCGACGAAGCGCTTGGTATTCACCAGATAGCGGCGCGGATCTTCTTCATATAGAGAAGCTGCCTCCTGCTGTCCGTAGTCCACCTTCAGCACCTTCGGCCATTCCGGCCAAGGATTGCCCGGCTGGCGGGTTAATGGCGACTGCGGCATAATCTCCAGCTGGATCACGCTGCGGCAGCCGTGGCGGATCGAAGTAGCTACACAGTCTGTCCCCGTATCTCCGCCACCGATAACGACCACATCCTTGCCCGCCGCTGACAGATACTCTCCGTCCTCCAGCCCGGAATCCAGCAGGCTCTTGGTGTTCAGTGTCAGGAACTCCATCGCCTGATGGATACCACGCAGTTCCCGGCCCTCCAGCGGCAGGTCACGCGCCTTGGTAGAGCCGCCGCAGAGGACGACCGCATCATGCTCCTCCTGTAACTGAGCTGCTGCAATATCTCTGCCAATCTCAGTCCGGGTGACGAAGGTAACGCCTTCCGCTGCCAGCAGATCCACCCGGCATTGCACCTTCTTTTTATCCAGCTTCATGTTCGGAATGCCATAGGTCAGCAGACCGCCGATCCGGTCAGCCCGCTCATAGACCGTTACACTGTGTCCCGCCTTATTCAGCTGGGCGGCGCAGGCCAGCCCGGCAGGGCCGGAGCCGACAACGGCGACCTTCTTGCCTGTACGGGTAAGCGGCGGCTCAGGAACGATCCAGCCTTCAGCAAACCCTCTATCTACAATCGCTTTCTCGATTGATTTAATCGTTACCGAATCGCCGTTCTTCCCTACCGTACAAGCGCCTTCACATGGCGCAGGGCAGACGCGTCCCGTAAATTCGGGGAAATTATTCGTCTTGTGCAGGCGCTTCAGCGCGACCTGCCAGTTGCCGCGGTATACCATGTCATTCCACTCTGGAATCAGATTATGCAGCGGACAGCCGCTGGCCATCCCTGACAACATACGCCCCACATGACAGAACGGTGTTCCGCAATCCATACAGCGGGCACCCTGCTCACGCAGTTGTTCTTCCTCCATCGGAACCGAGAATTCATTCCAGTTCTTAATCCGCTCCATTGGCTCACATTCAGCAGGCGTCCGCCGCTGATATTCTATAAATCCGGTTGTTTTGCCCATCCCTGTCATCCTCCGAGTCTCTCTGATTGGCCGCCGAAAGATAATAGACGGCATTCATGCCCACACCCGGCTCCAAAAAGAAATACACTCTTCTGTCACCGTCCGTTATTCTGTCACTGTAAAGCAGCGAAGCAAGCGGCTATAACGGGGCTTCAAATCACCCCGGTACAGGCTCTTGCACGGTTATCATAAGGGGAATAAATGCCTTCATATTACCATCTATCCGCAGGGAGGGAACATGAGCAATGTCACCTTTTTTATTAACGTTGTGTGGCAAATAATGTACAGCAGACTCAGGCAGCATCTTTTTTCTTGAACATATTGTAGACCGAGCTGAACACCCCGAACAGAATGCCCGTTAACGGGAAGACGATCCAGTTGATCTCCCACTGGTCGAACACGAAACCGCTGACCAGAAAAACACAGGTAACCAGCGGCCAGATAATAGCGGCAACCGCACCGACAATCCGGTCCTCCTCCTTCTTCTCCTCCTGCTTCTCCTCACTGAAATCGCCGGTCTTCAGCAGTCTCTGATAAGCCCCCCGGATATTCCCGTAATACACGAAGAGGAAAACGGCTACAGCCACTATAATCAATAGAACGGCTACCCCGTAAGAACTGTATTCATCTCCAAACGCGGAAGATACAAAGATAGCAATCGGCGAAAGTACGCATAAACAGACACCCATGATAAGCGACAACGTATACGTGGCAGCAAAAGCGGACTGTCTCTGCTCAATATATGCCTCCAGCGGATACGGCAGACTGAAACCCGACTCCATGTATTTGTATTTCTCCATCTTCGTGCCGCTGTAGATAAATAATGCGATAGCCGGACCGAGCAGCAGTAACAGGGGGATCAGTCCGATCATGCTCATAGCATCTTCAGAGAATACATTTCCCATGACCCCGTTCTCCCCAAGACCCGAGAAAAGGATAAGCAGGGCAGCACCTAACATAATCAACCCTACGCCCCAGCCTACGAGCAGGCCGGATTTTCTTTTGGCAGCAATGAATTCTTCTACAGCAAGCTCATCCAGCATGGGCAGCCGTAATCCTTCCTCCTTACGATCCTCTCCAAGCCCCAGCTCACTGACCAGCTCATCAATGTTGCCGAACTCGGAAATCACGATGCCCACCGCCTCATTCTCCGACTTCCCTTCATGCTTCAGTTCATAGTATTTCTCTTCCATGTTGCCCAGCAGCTCCTGCTTCAGCATCACCATCTGTTCCGTTCTGGGCAGAGATGCGAACATATTGTTCAAGTATCCAATGATGGTATCCAAGTTCCTCACAGCTCCTTTATGAATTTGTTGATAACTTCTTGCGTAATCTGCCATTCCTCGCATTTGGCACGGTAGTAGGCAAGACCCTGGGGAGTGATGCGGTAGTAGGTACGCCTTTTGCCAAACGTCTCATCCATATAAAAGGAATCAATATAACCGTTCTTCTCCAGCCGGGTGAATGCCGAATAGAGCGTGGTTTCCTTCATAATGTATTTCTCATCGGATAGCTTCCGTATATTCTTGGAAATCTCATAGCCGTAAGACTCCCCGTCCAGAAGCATGTAGAGGATCATCGTGTCATTGTATCCCCTAATCACATCACTGCTGATCAATTGCCTGCCTCCTATACTTCATCTGTCGTAGTAATTAGGTTCATTGTAGCATAATTACTACGACAGATGAAGTAGTGTTTAGTGGAATTTTATATTTTATTAAAAGTAGGCTGACAACAGGCTTATACACTGTCGCATCAGCTTATTGTGTTCGGTTTTCCGCATACATTTGGCCACATACCCCCGCGGCCGCCTATTGTGTTCGGTTTTTCGCATACATCCGGCCCGCTCACCTTCATGCTGTCACATTGTGTTCGGTTTTCCACATACATTTGGCCACACGCCCCCCCATCAGCACATTGTGTTCGGTTTTCCGCATACATTAAGCAGAATTCCGCCACAGCAAAAAACAGACTGCCCTGGCAGCCTGCTTCTGCGCGACTTATAATCGCGGTACCAATCCATTAGTTCACAGCGAGTACAATCATTCCAATTCCTGCAGCAGTTAAAATGCCGCCCGCCAGCCCGCTGATCTGCTCCCCGCCGAATACAATGTTCCATGTGCCCAGTTCAGGCAGCTTCAGGGCTGCACCCTCCGGGTTGGCATTGTACAGAACGTACAGATGCTCCGCAGAATCTCCTCCCGCATGATCGCGGAGGGTGAAGGCCACCGCCTGCGCCGGTGCCTCCTCGAAGATCAGATGGTCACGGATCTCCTCGGCGGTACGCAGCCGGAAGGCGGGGTGAGCCGCGCGCAGCGCGATCAGACGCTTCATGTACTCCACAGATTCGGCATGTTCCGCGCAGCGTTCCCAGTCCAGCCAGTTCACTTCCACTGGCGATTTATAGCTGTTCTCCACCCCGCCCTTCGTTCTTAGGAATTCCTGTCCGGCATGAATGAATGGAATCCCCTGACTCGTCAGCACGATGGCTGAGGCCAGATGGTGCATGGCGCGGCGCTGCCTGTCTTCTGCTCCTGCCGTAGACAAGACCAGCTTATCCCACAGTGTATGATTGTCATGGCACTCCACGAAGTTCACACTCTGCTGCGGCTCCTGGGCGTATTGCCCAAGGCCGGGCCCGTAGTAGATCGCTCCGGCAATGCCTGCCTTCACATTGCGCTCGAAGCCGAATCCGCCGCTTATGAAGCCCTTCTGGTCATGCAGAAATATATTTCCTTTGACCGCATCGCGGAAGCCGTCATTAAAATGCCCGATGCCCGGCATCTCATTGGCCTGGCGCTGGTTGGCCCGAAGGTCCTCTGGCAGCTCCGTGTCCATCACCCAGCCTTCGCCAATGGTGATCAGAGAGGGGTCCAGCTCATCCAGACGGCGGCGGATCTCGTTCATGGTCCCTGTATCATGCAGTCCCATCAGATCGAAGCGGAAGCCGTCAATATGGTACTCCTTAGCCCAGTACAACACGGACTCTACGATGAAACGGGACATCATCTTGCGCTCAGAAGCAGTGTCGTTCCCGCAGCCGGAGCCGTTCGACAACCGCCCGTCCTGCTTATACCGCAGATAATAGCCAGGGACCAGCTTGGTGAAATTAACACGGAAGCCGTCATAGACATGATTGTAGACCACATCCATGATGACACGCAGACCGCGGTCATGAAGCGCCTGGATCATCGTCTTCAGCTCCCGGATACGCAGGCCCGGAACATACGGATCTGACGCATAGGAACCTTCAGGAGCATTGTAGTTCTTGGGATCATATCCCCAATTATAATACGGCTCATCCAGGCGGGTCTCATCTACGCTCTCTGTCGCATAATCATAGATAGGCAGCAGCTGCACATGGGTAACACCCAGACTGGCAATATGATCAAGGCCGGTGGCAATGCCCTCGGGACCCCGGGTTCCGGCTTCTGCAAGGCCGAGGTATTGCCCTGTATGCTTAATCCCGCTGGCAGGATGAACCGATAAGTCACGCAGGTGAAGCTCATAGATCACCGCATCCACCGGGTCCTCCAGCGGCGGCTTATCCTGCGTCCAGCGCACGGGATCGGTCTTGCGCAGATCCAGTATAGCCCCTCTGTCCCCGTTCACCCCGACTGCGCGGGCATACGGGTCCACCGCTTCGTTCCATAGATCACCGATACGCACCTTGTAGGTGTAGAACATTCCATCCAGATCGCCCGGAACGCTGAGTCTCCAGGTTCCCCGGACGTCTCGCACCATGGGTATCTGCCGCTGCGCAGCATCCTTCCAGGATGGATAGAGCACCAGCTCCGCTTCCTGGGCTGTCGGGGCCCACAGACAGAACGCGGAGCCGGACGCCGAATAGGTTAGGCCAAGATCCTCTCCGTCATAGCTGAACAGCTCATCGAAATTCCGGTCGAAGACGGAGATTCCGCTGGTAGCTGCAGGGTCCCCGTAATCAATCGGTTCCTTCATTTCCTTCTGTACTGACAAGGCTTACCGCCTCCTTTACCCTTAACTAAATATACGGCAGGGCTCCTGGGTTTTATACAACTCCTCATTTCTCTAAATGAAATTTTATCCTAACCGCCAACTTTGTGCAAACGTTTGAATCACACTTTGCAAGTGGAAACGGCTTGGCCGTCCCTTTAAAGGACGGGACCGTTTCAGCGAGAATAGGAGGATTATTATTCCGGCAGGTCGAGCGACACCATCGTAAGTATTTTTTTATTGGCTGAATAGGAGATCTGCCGTTCTCTGCCCGGCGTATAACCGCCGCCAGGATGTTGCACCCCGTTGTCATGGACAATCAGCTTACAGGAGCCGTCCTCCTCATCCTCATAGCCGATTCCCAGCACCCAATGATAGTCATACGCATATCTGCCCCGCCAGCGGAGGCTGAACCACTTGTCGAATTTGAGCGCAACCGGACGCCCGGCATCAATCTCGGCCCGGTAGCGCCCGATATCATTGAACACGGATACCTTAATCAGGTCGGAGCGGTGACTTAAAGGCGGCAGGGCTGCGCCGATGTACGCCCGGAGGCCTCTGACAAAGCTGCGTGCACTCATGCCCCAGGGCGTCCCGCCATGATGGGTGTAGATGTAATTGATATGCGCGGCCATGGAATCAAAATGACGGATACCCGGAATAAACGTCCGGCCCATTTGCGAATGCCAATATTCCAGGAGGGCAGCCATGGTTGCCGGACCGCAGGCTGAGGAAGGCGAGGCTACGCCTGTCTCCCACTGTGTATACGCCTTCGCCTTCAATCGCTCACCAGAAGGCCTCCGGCTCATAGGGATACCTTATCGCTGAAATGCTCCAGACCCAGCTCCATATCTACAGGCAGGATAAAATAGAAATCAGACCCTTCCCCGACTACGCTATCCACAGTGATGGCACCGCCCATCAGCTCCACCAGCTTTTTGCAGATGGCCAGCCCCAGTCCGGTTCCCCCATACTTGCGGTTAATGGACGGGTGCAGCTGCGAGAAGGACTGGAACAACAGCGGCTGCTTCTCAGAAGGGATTCCTATCCCTGTATCGGCCACGCTGAATTTGAGCATCAGCTTCTTGCGCTCCCTGCTATATTCTCTGCTGAGCAGAATGAAGACCTGTCCCGTCTCGGTGAATTTCACGGCATTGCTGACGAGATTCACCAGCACCTGGCGCAGCCGGGCCGCATCTCCCATGATCAGCTCCGGCACATCCGCAGCCATGCGGCAGGACAGCTCAATATTCTTTTCACGGGCCTTCGGCATGAACAGCTCCGTGATATTGTCGAGTAATTCCACCAGACTTACCGGCTCGTGGGTAAGCGTCATTTTACCAGCTTCGATTTTGCTGAAATCCAGAATTTCATTAAGAATATATAGCAGGGATGCACTGCTCTCGCTGATAATCTGGGCATACCCCCGCTGTTCTTCCGTCAATTCCGTCTCACTTAGCAGATCGGTCATGCCCATAATTCCGTTCATCGGTGTACGCAGCTCATGGCTCATGATGGCGAGAAATTCCGATTTGGCCTGGTCCGCCTTCTCCGCCAGCTCCTTGGCTCTGATAATCTCCTTCTCCCCGGTAATGTCACGGAAGACAACAACCGCTCCCTTGCGCTCACCCTTGTCGAACAGTGGGGTTACCTGGTACTCGGCCAGGAAGCTGGAGCCGTCCTTGCGCCACAGCACCGCATCCAGGCTCTGATGAGATTCTCCTGCCCGGACTGCCCGCATCAGCGGAGACTCCTCCGGCCGGTAATGGTTGCCGTCAAGCGCGGTCTGCTGGATGGGGTCCAGGTAAGGATGCCCGGTAATCTCATCACATTCGAAGCCCAGCATATGCGCCCCCGCAGGATTAATAAAGGTGACCCGCCCCTCGTTGTCCAGACCAAATATTCCTTCGGACACGGCATTGAGAATCAGGGTATAATCATTGCTCAGCTTCTCAATCTGCTCCGTGTACCTGATATGATCCGTAATATCGCGGGAGATCCCATATACTCCAACCACCTGATGATCCACAACTATTGGAATATTAATCGTATTGATCTCCACCGGATGCCCGTCTTTGTGAATCAGCGTCAGATCATAGCTCTGCGGCTCCCCCTGGCTGGCCAGGGTGAAATGATGCAGCGTCTTCTGGATATCCTTCTCAGCCACCAGCGGTCCAAAATAATTACCCAGCAGCTCCTCCAGCGAGTAGCCGCTCAGCTTCTCCAGATTGGCATTCGCCGTCAGATAATCGCCCTGCAGATTCATGGAATATACCGCCGCAGGATTATACTCGAACAGGGATTTGTAGCGTTGCTCACTCTCCTGCAGCTTCGATTCGAATTGCTTGCGTTCAGTAATGTCACGGCCTACGGCAATAATCTCTGTCTTCCGGCCCTGCGCGTCAAAAATATACCGGCTGTTCGTTTCAAACCAGACATAGGTTCCGTTCTTGTGCCGGTAGCGGTAGGAGGCCGGCGGAATCAATCCCGAATCCACGCTCTCCGCCATCTGATTCAGAATCATCTCCAGATCATCAGGATGCAGGTAATCGTAGGCACTGGTGCCGATCATCTCCTCAGGCTCATAACCGAGCAGCGAACGGCTGGCCGGTGAGCAATACAGGAAGATACTGTCCTTAATCGCATGGCGCGAGATCAGGTCGAGGGAGTTCTCCGACATCAGCCGGAAATTCCGTTCACTCTCCCGCAGCTGCTCCTCCATATGCATACGCTCCGTAATATCCTGCATCATGCCGAACAGCTGGGCTGGCTGGCCCTCCGGTCCCAGGATGACATCCCACTGGACATGCACCATCAGGACCTCCCCATCCGGCAAAATCATCCGGTAAGCCGTATTCCCCGGCTCCCCTAGTCCCATAGCCCGTTCTACGGCCTCCTGCAGAATCCGGACATCTTCCGGATGGACCAGTGCCAGGAAGGCCTCCTGATTCACTTGGCCTGTCTCCACACTATATTGCAGAATACGCCGCAGTTCGTCGGAGAACGTGATTCTGCCCTTCACCAGATCCCAGCCCCATGAGCCTATTCGCGCCACCCGCTGCGCGGACGCAAGGGCCTCCTCGCTGTGCTTGCGCCGGGTGACGTTACGGCCAATCCCCATAATCCGTGTGATTTCACCCTTATCGCCGCGGACCACATGGAAGGATGTCTCGAACCATAGATAATGGCCCTCCTTATGGCGCAGGCGGCGACTGGAGATATTGTTCTTCAGCAGGCTGCCGGAGCTGTTGATTGCTTCAACATCCTCCAGGTGATAGAATTCGGCGCGGTTCCTGCCGACGATCTCCTCCGGATGGTATCCGATCTGGGAATAGGAGGACGGCGATATGAAGGTTATCGTCCCGTCGGGCAGGGAGAAGGAGATCATGCTCTGATCGTCTTTTATGAATAAATTATACAGATCGCGGCTGTCTACGGTCAGCTGGTCAGCAATTTTGCGGTCTGTTACATCCTGTGCATATACAATAACGGTCCGGCCGGAAGGCTCCTCTTGGGCCGGAATGAAGGTCAGGGCGAGCCAGAACGGCTTCCCGTCACTGCCGGAGAACCGCTGCTCCACCTGGAGAGGCTGTCCCTGCCGCTGTGCAAGCTCTGTCCCGATTCGCTGAATAGAGAATTCTTCCTGCAGGTCCCGGCCGGCCCCCGATAGAGTCCCTGAGAGAAATTCAGGCTCAGTGCAGCCCAGCATATTGCAAAAAGCAGGATTAATCTTCATCCATCTGCCTCCTTCCGGAGACAATACAGCCATCCCCACCGGAGATAACTGGAAGGCTTGATCGAGAATGCTGTTATTCCTAGCCAGGTTATCCATCACCTAAGGCCTCCTTCATCTTGGGGCTGGCGCTTCTGCTGACCCTCTGTTGTGCTTTACTTGACGTTCTTCCTTCACAGTATACGATAAGACCGTCACGGAATGAAATGAAGGTCCTCCCCCTTGATTCGCATAAGTTAAAATTGATAATATTGACATAAATAAGATATTATATCTATAATAAAAAGCAAAACTATCTTCGTGACTCATTACGCCGGAAGCACCCGTAATAGAGGCCTGTTGGCCTTTACTGCGGGTGCTTTCTTTGTGTTGCGGGACATGAAGACAAGCGGAGGAATGTAATGAATAATCTGTACAAGCCCAGTTGTCTGCTGCTATCCCTCTTGATTGCCCTCGCCCTCAGCTTCCCGGCCGGTCCGGCTTCGGCAGCAGTAACGGTGATTACCTCATCGGTTCAGGCTTCCTTTGATCTGACTGCTGCTAAGGCAGACAGCACTGCCCGCGCCCGGATGAAGAGCCAGTTCACTGAGCTGACCGTCCTGTCTGCCGGGTATGACAGCCGGGAGGTGCAGATCAGGACGCTCCATGATCAGAATACAGAGGCGTTGAATGCAGTCCGGGAGTCCATCAAGAATATGGACCAGGCCTCCATCACCAAGCTGAGCGCCGCCGTCAGCAGTGCCAAGCAGCGTTATCAGCCGCTGTTCGATCAATACAGCGCGCTGAACAAGCGGATCTCCCTGCTCAAGGGACTGAAGGACAAGACGCTGAACTCCGTCCTGAAGGCCCAGTCGGAAGCCATGAAGCTGCTGGTCCAGATTGCCCGCCAGGAGATCCGCGACAAGGAAGCGCTGCTCAAGGCCGCCAAGGATACCCGTACCCGCCGGATGGCCGCTGCCCGCAAGACCCTGGCGGGCATTGACAGACCGCAAAGCTTAATCAAATCACAGAAAAGCGCAGTCTCTGCCCTAAACAAGCGGCTAACGGCAGATTGGAGTGACTTCAAAGTGGCTATCCGCAAGCAGAATCCGGCTCTGGCCGGACAATCCTTATCTTCTATGGTCGCCGGGTACAAGCAGATCGCGGCGGGGAAGCTGAAGATCCTGGAGTATGAGCAGACGATTGCCGGAGTCATTGCAGCTACTCTTAGACAGACAGGCAGCTAGACCGCAGACGGCCGTTCCCTGCTTGCTCCTGTGACTTCTGCACGCCTGAACGCATATGTTAGGTTAAGAACCCTATCTACTATGCAGCGGGAGGAGCAGCCACAATGCACATCTGCATGATTGCACCGGAGCAGTTCACGGTTCCCGGGGACGGCTCTGTGGAGATTTGCATCTGGAATATCGCGCGCAGGCTGACCAAGAGACACAAGGTAACCATTGTGAGCCGCAGAGCCGCCGGTCTTCCTGACACGGATGAGCTCGAGCAGGTCCAGTTCATCCGGCTGCCCTCAGGCACCCCTTCCCGGTACCGCAGCTCCGTTCTTACATTCCTGGAAGCCTCAGAGCCGTTCGATCTTATTCAGATCGACAACCGGCCGCGGCTGGCGGCGGCTGTGAAGCGGCAGTCCCCCGGCACTCCGGTGATGATATTCCTTCACTCTCTCACATTCGTGCCGCAGGAGCCCGGCATCGCCCGTTGCCTGGCCCTGGCCGATGCCGTCACGGCCAACAGCAGCTCCCTGGAGCAGCGGCTTATCCGGAGGTTCCCCGGCATCCGCAGCAAGCTTCGCGTGGTTCCTCTGGGAGCAGACCTGTCACGCTTCACTCCTGCATCTGTGCAGGAGAAGGCGCGTCTGCGCACGCTGCATGGTCTTGGCCCCGGCTTCACGGTCCTGTTCGTAGGCCGGGTCATTCCGCGCAAGGGAGTGCCTGTGCTGCTCCGGGCCATGCACCGCCTGAACCGGCATATGCCCGCACGGCTGCTGATCGCGGGCAAAGGGAAGCCGTCGTATCTCCGGCAGCTGAGAGCTCTTGCCCGGCGGCTGGGCGTACAGGTGTCATTTCTCGGCAATATTCCCCATGAGGATATCCACAGTATGTATCAGGCTGCCGACTGCTTCATCTGCCCCTCCCAGCAGCATGAAGCCTTCGGGCTGGTGAATGTGGAGGCGATGGCCTCGGGGCTGCCGGTGATCGCCTCCAGCAACGGCGGAATCCGGGAGATTATCGATTCGGGCCGTAACGGCTATCTGGTGAAGCAGTACAGGAACCCTGCTGCTTTTGCCAGCCGTATGCTGCAGATCGGCCGCAATCCGGACCTTTCCGCAAGGATCGGACTGCAAGGAAGGAGCGATGCGCTGCAGATGTATGAATGGCAGCATACCGCAGAACTGCTGGAGAACATTTATCTGAAGCTGGTTCCTTCACGTTAACCAGAGGAAGCATCCTTCTAGAAGGCTCCTCCGGTTAACGAAGGGGCATAACACTTTACCTTGAAATACTTTCCTGGCGGGCGGACAGCGCCGAACTGTAAGTCCAGTCAGGATACGACAATGTGTAATACGGATTTTGTGATCCTTCTCGCAGGATGCAGCCGGAGTTAATAATATACTACACGTGTAAGCGTTGCCATTAAACAAATGCACTATACAGTAAGCCACCGAGATATTGGCAACCCCCTACAACCTATTATTCGCTGTAGAAAGGGTGCATCGTTATGTTAATGATCAAAGCTATCGTAAGACCTGAGAAAGCGGATGAAGTAATGGCCGAATTGCTGCTGGCCGGCTTCCCCTCCATCAGCAAGATGGATCTGCTCGGGCGCGGCAAGCAAAAGGGCATTCAGGTCGGAACCAACCATTACAACCAAATCTCCAAGAAGCTGCTGATGATCGTCATCCAGGATGAAGACAAGGATGACGTGATCAGCATTATTATGCGTACGGCAAGAACCGGTGAGCATGGCTCCTTCGGCGACGGCAAAATCTTTGTCCTGCCTGTACAGGAGGTCTTCACCATCAGCAACGGCAAGAACCAGCTATAGAGCGTCTATGAAAGAGGCAGCAAAGCATCCCCCGCTCTCCGTATTCACGGACGACCGGGGACTGCCTTGCTGCCTTTATGAATTCCTGGTCTTGCGATGATCAGATCAGCTGGATCACGGTAAGTCCCAGCCCGACCACAAATCCGCAGACGGCACCGTTGACACGAATCCACTGCAGATCCTTGCCGACCTTCTCCTCCAGCATATTCACCAGAGCGGCATCGTCCATCTGATCGAGGTTCTCCTTGACCAGTTGCCCGATCCGGTAATGATTAGCTTCCACGAAGGAGATCAGTGTACCACGAATCCGGTCCTCTGATGTCTGAATCCATTCCTTCTCCTGGCTAACCCGCCGGACCAGCGCGGCATACAGCGAGAACAGCCTGCGCCCGCCCCGGCCCCGGTCCTCTTCCAGCAGCGTAACCGCCTTGCCGCGCAGCCCTTGCAGCTGCTGTAGTACAAATGCGGCAGCGGCTTCCCCTTGAAGCTCATTCAGCGCCCAATTCTTCAGTGAGGCAATCCGTTCTTCATCGCTCAGCAGCTGGAACAGAGCCACCCGGATCTCCCGGATGACTTCCTCCCGGTAGGGGCTATCCTCTTCCTTAAAGTCACGGATCGTAGACTGTACCATACCCTGGAGCATTTCCCCTAGCATATCAGCATCCACGAACCCGACGAAGGCCTGGAAGGCCATTCCCTTCAGTCCGCCAAGCTTAACCTCGGCCAGCTTCTCACTGGCGATCTTGCCCAGCATGGCCCGCGTCTCCGGGCGTCCGCTCCAGGCGGAGATCCCCTCCAGCGCAAAATCAAGAGCTGCAATATCCTTGCCCTCATTCATCAGGCTGGTTGCTATGGTATCTGCTGCGACTCCGAGCTTAGCTTCACGCAGATAGCTTGCTGCTGCCGATTGAATATACGGAACAGCCTGCTCTACCGGAAGCCGCAGCACGAAGCCCTTCAGCTGCTCCAGCACTTCCTGCCGCGCTTTCTTTCTGGAGAAGAACCGGGTCAGTACGCCAGCTCCAAGCGAGACTATATTGAATGTGCGCAGCTTGTTCTCAATGCTCTCCTTGTTCAGCAGTTCATTCTCCATCGCAGAAATCAGGGACTGGATCAGCTTATCCCGGTTCTTCAGCAGCAGCGAGGTATGCGGAATTCTAAGGCCCAGCGGGTGACGAAACAGCGCCGTCACAGCAAACCAGTCGGCGATTCCTCCGACCAGACCTGCCTCGAAGCCGCCTCTCAGCAGAATAACTGCCAGATTCTCCGGCAGAAACAAGGTGAACAGAAAGCCGCAGGCCATAATAGCCAGAGAGATCGTAGCTAAATTTCTGGATTTCATCAGTATCTTTTCCCCCTTACATAGCGACCCCATGCCGCTTGCATCCCGGTCATCGTCCCTTGCACTGCAGAAGACGAACCAGGCTGTCAGGTTACAGGTCTGCCTTACATTGTACCACGGGAGCACTCTTTTCTGAAAATCCGTCACGCTGCATGCAGCAGCGAAGCTGTTCTGTAATACTATAGATGAACACTTTAATTTTAAGTTTCCGAGTAAATAATGATAAAATACAGGCAAAGCATACGCACCCTTGAAGGGGAAATTACAATAAATAGATAGAACAGGAGATCAATCACATGCTTATTGCACTGGATATGGACGGAACACTGCTCAATGCGGAGGGTGAAATCAGCAACGAGAACAAAGAAGCTATTCTTCAAGCACAGCGCCTGGGGCATATCGTGATTATCGCTACGGGCCGGGCCTACATGGATGCTGAACGGCAGCTGCGGCTGGCTGATCTGGAGTGCCCTGTGGTGAGTCTTAACGGTGCTGTGATCACGCTGGCTGACCGGACGGTGGCGGCAAGCACTCCGCTGAATAAAGAGGATATTATCCCCGCACTGCGCTGGATGAATGAAATTCCTGAATTGTATTACGAGGTGTACACTGAGGATAACGTATATGTAGAGCTGGACAAGCGGGTACAACTGGAGAAGCTGGCTACTCTTAAGGATACTGAGGTACCCGAGGAATTGGCCTGGCTGCTCCAGGCAATGGTAGACCAGCAGTTCCAGCAGGCAGCGGTAACCTACGTGGAGAAGATGGAGGACGTCTGGAGCAAGGAAGAGAATCTGATCTATAAGACCCTGGTCTTCTCGCTGAACCGTGAGCTGCTGAAGGAAGCCTCTGTGCGGTTCGCTGCCATTCCCGGGCTGATTATTACCGCATCGCATGTCAACAATATCGAGATCAACCATAAGGAAGCGAATAAGGGCACCGGTGTAAGCATGCTCGCAGCCCATTACGGGATTCCTGCGGAGCAAGTGGCGGTGATGGGCGACAGCTACAATGATCTGCCTATGTTCGAGATGGCGGGGTACAAGATTGCCATGGAGAATGCCGCCCCTGTGCTGAAGCAGACCGCCGACTTCATTACGTTGAGCCATACGGAGAATGGTGTAGCGGCGGGACTGCGGCATCTTCTGAACAGCAAAACAGCCTTCAAATGAAGGCTGCTTCCGCTAACGGCGGTCGGTCCCCGAGCGCCGAAAGCATAATAATGAGATGGCGCCCAGGTTGACTGCTAAATATAGAATGAGCGTCAACCGTTCGGCATTGGTTAATTCCATAAGCACCGGAATAAACATGATATCCCTCCATACCTCACTTCTATTTGTCTATCTGTTATAATCAGCTAGTCCTTTGTTCAATATATTAGTATTATCTGTCAAAAAGTGGACTTTATGATAAATGGCGTTATTTTCTGCTGGGAGGAATTACTCTATGAACCACCTATACCCCGGGATTGCCCGGTTATATGAGAACCGGCTGCTGCGCACCGAGCTGGAATGCGAGCAGTTCGATCAGGCACTGGAGGGTCTGGCCGGTGATACAGAGGATGCCGTCATTCACCAGATCTTCAAAGTATTCGACGATGATACGGAGCAGGAAGAGGTGATGTTCAGCCTTGTTCATTTTGTAGAGAGTGTCCAGATGGAGATGTATCTGACCCAGCTGCTGGAATCGCTGCCGGAGATGCTGGAGCACGCCCGCAACTGGGCGATTGTGCTGAATCAAAGAATTCTCCAGGACGACCGCTACCGCAGGGATTACGCCGAGATCGCCGTCCGTATGCCGCCAAGAATCCGGCAGTGCCTGGCCTTCCTGCTGGAGGAGATCAAGGAGGACCAGCCCCGGCTGTACGAGCGCAAGGTGAATTCTTTTCTGGCCAAGCTGAATGCATCCGGGAGATAGCCTCGTGCAGAATAGAGTGCGGAATGGTATAGTGTATACTGGCCAAAACCGCATGACTGATTACGCATTCAGAAACAAACGAAGGTGAACATAATGAACAAGCTCTTATTTCATAATATCCCGCTGGGAGCCAGCGGTGAGAATATCCCCCAGGCGAAGGTAGCCTCAGCCCGGACAAGCCGGGAGACGGTACAGCCGGGGGACAGCGATGCCGCTTATTTCAGGCGGCTGGAGGCAGGCGGCATTCTGCTCAATCCGCCGCAGGTCTCGGCGGTACGCCATCATCTCGGGCCGCTGCTGACACTGGCTGGAGCCGGCTCCGGCAAAACCTCGGTGCTGATCTGCAGAGCCGGGTATTTGCTGTCTGTGCGCGGCATCGCCCCCGGACGCCTGCTGCTGCTGACCTTCTCCAGCAAGGCAGCAGCAGAGATGCGCGAGCGGATTGCCCTGCTGCCGGGGGTGAACGAGGGGGATGCCGCGCGCCTGCAGGCGCGTACATTCCACTCGTTCTTTCTTTATTTCTTGCGGCGGCAGGGACTGCGGCAGGATATTTTCAGCGAGACCCGCCGCCAGCATATTCTGCTGAAGCAGATTATGCGCGAGCTGGGACTGCCGAAGGATGCCTATCCGCCGGAGAATCTGCTCAGCCTGCTCTCCGCCTGCAAGATGAATATGGGCTTGCCCGGGCAGCTGCCGGAGACTACCGAGGCAGAGAAGGAGATGAAGGCCATCCTGGCTCTATACGAGCAGTGGAAGACCGATCATTTCAAAATCGATTTCGACGATGTCCTGCTGCTCGCCTACCAGATGCTCCGGGAACAGCCGGCGCTGCTGCGGGAGCTGCAGCAGCAGTATCAATATGTGATGGTTGATGAGTTCCAGGATACGAATGCGCTGCAATATGAGCTGGTGAAGATGGTTGCTGCTCCGCAGGATAACCTGATGGTGGTCGGCGACGATGACCAGACGATCTACTCCTTCAACGGTGCCCGCAGCGAGTTCATCCTGGAGTTCGAGAAGCTGTATCCGCAGGCCAAGGTGATCACGCTGGATATCAACTACCGGTCCGGTCCGGCGATCATCGGACTGGGCAACGGCATTATCCGCCATAATTCGCGGCGCCGCGCCAAGACGTTGCAGGCAGCCCGCAGCAGCGGCCTGCCACCCCGTTACCTGCGTCCGCAGACAGCAGATGACGAGGCTGGACAAATCGTGGAGCATATTGAGCGTGAAACGCAGAGCGGGGCCCGGGAATACCGTGATTTCGCCCTGTTGTACCGCGCCACAAGCAGCAACCGGGCGGTGCTGGAGCTGCTGCTGCTGCGCGATATTCCTTATATTGATTACGGGGAAGGCCAGCTGCTCTATGAGCATTGGCTAATCTCTCCAGTGCTGGATCACCTTCGCCTGTCGGTGAACCGCCGCGACTTCGCTGCCATGGAGAATATTCTGCCGACACTCTACATGAACCGGGACAAGGGAATGGAGCATATCAGGCGCATGGAGGCGGTACAGGCGAAGCAGGGCCCGTTGATTCATCTGCTCTCCATGCCGGGCATGGAGGATTTCAAGGGCGTCAAGCTGCGCGAACGGCTGGACCTGATCCGCGGCCTGCGCGAGCTGACGCCCGTGCAGGCGATCCGCCAGATCCGCACTGTATTCTATGATTATTTCATCGAAGGCAGCGAGCGCCATCAGGCTACGCTGCACCGGGAGACGCTGAAGGAAATGCTGGATGAGCTGGAGTCCTCGGCGGAGCGCTTCGCTACAATTCCGCTGTTCCTTGAATTCATCGACAACGTAACGGAGCGTAACGAGCAGAACCGGCAGCCGGGGCTGAAGGAGCAAGGCAACCGGGTGGCGCTGATGACCATCCACAAATCCAAGGGACTGGAGTTCCCCGTAGTCTTCCTGATCGGAGCATCAGAGGGAATTCTGCCGCATAGCTCCGCTCTGGAGGAGGACCGTGCTAAGGACCGCAAGCCAGCGAAGGCCTCGGTCAAGGTGATCAGCGCGGCTGCTGCAAAAGCCGCAGCCGAAGCGGGCATTGCCGCATTGGAGGAAGAGCGCCGGCTCGCCTACGTGGCCGTTACCCGGGCCAGGGAGGAGCTGTTCATCAGCTCGCCTGCAAGGCATCGGGGCAAGAAAGCGGAGGTCTCGCGCTTCATGCTCGCGGCCTTCCGTTCGGCGGCCCGCCCACAGGCACCGGCTCCAGCCGCCGGAGCCAGCAGCCCGGGCAGAACGCATGTAACACGCAGCGGCACACACGGTTCAGCCGCAGTGAGAACACATACTGTTCCGGTCTGGCAGTGCACCGGCAAAGCCTGTCCGGGCTGGACCCGGAAGAAGGCGGGCGGCGCAGAGGATCACCTGACCTCGAAGCCGTGTCCGCTCTGCAGCTCCCCGATGGAACCAAGCACCCGGGACGTCCCGGTATAACAGGACGCACGGCTGCCATGCATAACATCAGCCCCTTTCAGCAGCTAATCGGCGCTGCAGAAAGGGGCTGATGCCGTTATTCCCGGGTTTATCTTGCCCGCACCTGGAATTGGGGCAGGTACTCGGCATTCTGCTCCAGAATGTCGGCCAGTACTTCCTTGGCGATCCGCTCGTCGCCCACCAGCGGATGGATCGTCAGGGCCTGCAGTGCAGAGGCATAATCTCCTCTTACTGCAGCATCTATGGTCAACTCCTCGTAAGCCTTCACTACCTGCAGCAGACCTCGGATCTGCGGGGGAAGGGGCTGGCTTGGTGCAAGCGCATGAGGCCCATCGGATTTGATGACACAGTTGATCTCAATGGAGACATCACCCGGAAGATCCGGAATAACCCCCTGATTACGCACATTGACGGTCTGAATATCGCCGGTATCATTATAGATAGACTTCATCAATTGAACCGCCGCTTCCGAATAGTAGGCACCGCCGCGTTTCTCCAATTGAGCCGGCTTACTGTTCACTTCAGGCTGCTTATAGATCTCGAACAGCTCGGCTTCCACTTCCTTCACATCATCGGCACGTGTCTTGCCGCTCTTCTGGTAATGCTCAGAGATCTCCCGGTACATCTCTTCCTTCATATAGTAGTAACGGTGATACGGGCAGGGAAGTGCACCTACGGACTGAATGAACTCCGAATCCCACTCCAGATCGGGGATGTTGGCCATCGAAGGCCCCTTGGCTCCCGACAGCTTATTGAGAAAGTCCTCCGTCATGTCCTCCCCTTCAATCAGCACCCGGGTCGTCCAGTTGAGGTGATTGATCCCGACAATCTCAATGAACATTTCCGATTGCTGAACCCCGTACAGCTCAGCGATCTGCATCTTCGTGCTTATAGGAAGATTGCATAGCCCCACAGACTTGACCCGGGAATGCTTCGAGACGGCTTCCGTAATGATACCGGCCGGGTTGGTGAAGTTAATCATGAACGCACCCGGAGCCAGCTCCTCGATATCCCGGCAAATATCCAGAATGACCGGAATGGTGCGAAGCGCCTTGGCGAACCCGCCCGCGCCCGTCGTCTCCTGGCCGATTAAATGGTGGGCCAGCGGGATCTTCTCATCTCTGGAGCGTGCATCCAGCATGCCGACACGGATCTGCGTAGCGACAAAATCCGCACCGCGAATCGCTTCGCGCCGGTCCAGTGTCGTATGCAGCCTGATAGGCTTGCCGCTTGCATCAATCATACGCTGCGCCAGCTCCCCTATGATTCTCAGCTTGTCCGCCCCTGCCTCGATATCTGCCAGATACAGCTCAGCAACCGGAAATTCATCATGATACCGGATCAGCCCTTCAACAAGCTCCGGCGTATAGGAGGAACCTCCTCCGATGACTGCGATTTTCAAGTGTTTCTTCTTCATTTGTGATTTCCTCCGTCTCTCTTGAAATGCTTTATTATTGCCCCGGTTAGATATTTATAATAACAATTCTATTTATTGTTCCTACAAATACATGTCCTTTTTTAACCTTTTTTCTCCTCATTGGATTTTCTAATCACTCAAATGATTTGTGAATCTCTATACCCGGCAAAGGGTGCACACATTATGGATTCAAAACCCCGTCATTTCCATATGGTTTCTCCTGCTCTTTTTCCGTGATATAATATAACAAATTGGCATCGGAGGAAACTTGTAATGACAAAGAGAACAAATAATACATTATATTTCAATATTAAAGAACAACTGCTCAAACAGATCCAATCCGGCTTCTATGCTGTCGGAGAGAAGCTTCCCACCGAAGCCGCGTTATGCGAGATGTTCTCCGCCAGCCGGACCACTATCCGCCTCGCGCTCAGCGAGCTTGAGGTTCAGGATATTCTGGAGCGGCATCAGGGCAAGGGCACCTTTGTCAAACGGAAGGAGCTCCAGCTTAACCAGAAACGAAGCTTCACTGAAGATGTGCTGATGAGCGGCAAAGAGCCGACCAGTACAATTATTGAAGCCAAAGTGACACCTGCGGAAATCCCGCTCAATGAATTCCTCAATATTCCGTTGAAAGCACCGGTAAACCAGCTATTGCGGCTCCGCTATGCCGATAATGAACCACTTCTATATGAGACCACTTATATTGCCTGGGATCTTGCTCCGGGGCTCATTAATGAATATAAGGATGGATCGCTCTTCTCCTTCCTTGAGTCAGAGTATAACCTGAAGGCCCACCGCTCTGTGGAGCAGCTGAAGCCTGTACTCGCGGACAAAACAGCCAGCAGGCTGCTTGGTGTCAAAGAAGGCTCCCCTTGCCTGCAAGTGAGAACTTTTACGTATTTGGCCGACGGTTCCCCGCTGGAATACAGCTTCGGCGTATTCCGGGGCGATTTCCCCAGCTATACTATCGAGAGACAGTTTGGATGAAGGAAGGCCGGACGATCGTCAGCGCAGAGAGCATACGGAGCACCCCTGGATGGGGCGCTCCGGCTCCGTTACCTTCAGTTCAGTAAGCCCTGTTACTCCTTGATGATCTCAAAATAGCGCCCCAGCCAGTAGGGCAGTGTGAATACCGAACCAGCCTCAATGCCGCCTGAATGGTAGTTATACCCCGGATTGGCCCCGGTAGTCTGGCTGTCATTTTCAAACGGATTCGAGTTATGCTTAATAATGCGCCGCTCATCCGGAGCCAGTGCGTAGTTCGTCTGTTTATAATCATCGCGGTCACCCGGTTCAATATACAGCACATCCTGACGGTCCCACTGTACCGGGAATTCAATCTGGAATTCAGGGAAACGGTACAGGAAGCGGACCGCCGACTGCAGATCGACATCGGTTTTGTCCGGATGCGCAAGCTGGTAGAGGAAGGTGTAGAACGGATTCTCCTCCCGCACCTCATTGGAGTACCATTGATCATAGGCTGCTACAATCTGCGCATGTCTGCCTGCATCCTGCTCAAGCGTAACAAGTATGAATACCGGGAACCAGCCCAGCTCTTCATCCGAGTAATTGATGTATTGGGTCCAGTCATTATGAAGCGTCGCATTGGTGTTCGTGCCATCGCCTGCATTATCCATAGTTACCGGCTGGTTGTCGTTCTCGCTGTAAGCATTGGTAGCCTGACGCACCAGTCTGCGCTCAATATAGTCCTGTGCCATGGCCATATAGCCCTTACCGTTGATATACGGCTCTTCCTTGCTGTAGCTGCCTGCAAAAGCCTGCTCATACGCCAGCTCATACTTGGCCGAATCAGCCGGATAGCTCGCTGCGACAATATAGCTTGCTGATTTCAGCGCAGCCATGACTTGCAGTGCGTTGAGCGGGCCGTCTTCGTAACCGTAGGACAGCGCATCATCCCCTTTTTCGTCAACGCCGATCTTGGACTGCCACTGTACCTGCTGCTCCATAACGCCAAGGCTGTCGTTGAAGTATTTGGCGAACCATCTGGACCACTGTGTTGATTTGCCGGTGGCATCCTCAATATAATAATGGTCGTCCTTCAAAATCAGCTCTGTCATGCGGTGCGTCGTTTCTTCAATGAGGGATTTCAGCTCAAGAAGTTCAGGATCGGTGCTGTCACCGACCAGATATTTATAAGCTGTATAGAACATGGCATAATGGCCATCCACTTCATCTGCAGAAGTATCTGCCTTATACACAATCTGGTTCATGTCGATATGGCCGTCCACAATTGCGCTATCCGGGAACAAATCATTGAAGAATTCCGGAATCTGCTCATAGACGGGAGCTGTCAGTTGAAACAGCGGCTTATTATTGATGCCCGTTGTCTTATCTTCCTTCGCGTCATTGTTGTTAGTGGCAGCCGTAATGACAGGCAGCACCTGATATACTGAGCCGGTTACGGTAGTTCCAACCCGTGTCTTGATATCAATCCCCAGCTTCTGGCCTTCAGGACGCGTCAGGTTCAGCTCGTCAATGGCAGCTTGAC
Organism: Paenibacillus sp. FSL R7-0333; assembly: GCF_038000365.1. Taxonomy (NCBI): domain Bacteria; kingdom Bacillati; phylum Bacillota; class Bacilli; order Caryophanales; family Paenibacillaceae; genus Paenibacillus; species Paenibacillus sp. FSL R7-0333. The sequence continues at coordinate 18,303 of NZ_JBBOBZ010000001.1, read as the reverse complement.
TAAGCCCAAGCCCATTGTAATTGAGCACATCGGTACCTCCGCTCGGGAACAGCGTGGAGCCTTTTTTGTTCTCAGCGTCTTTGGTTACCCTCACCATGGAATAGCCGATAGGCTCCACCCCGTCGTTACGCTGCATGCTTGGAATGATTCCATTCGGGTTAATCATGTCCGGCCCGACAAAGTTCTGGAACCAGAAGCCGTTCTGAGATTGGTAGCCGTACACTGAATTGCCCACTGTAGCCGCACTCGCTTCGCTGGTCAGCATATAGGAGCGTGCCGGAAATCCGTTTCCGCGTCCGGAGACATAATCGAGCAGCAGAACGGCCTTGGTCGCTCTAAGCGCCGCCGCTCTTGCATCAGCAATTTCTGCCTGCTCCCCGGAAGCCGGGCTGGCTCCGTACTGCTCCTGCAGTGCTTTATAGCGGAAAATCTCCCCCATTGCATACATCGCTGTCCATAGACCGTCATTATCACTGGTTGTAGGTGTGGAGGTGAATACTCCGGTCTTAGAGTTGTAATTGACCGCATCCAGCTTGCTGTCCGTCTCCGTAAATGTAAAGCCTGCGCCATGAACCATGCCGCGCCGGTCCAGAATCGACTTCACCAGATCCTCATAGATAAACGATTTGTCATGCAGCGTCTTCTCCGGCATCGCGATATGCGTGACACCGCTCGCTGTCCGGACCCAAATGCCGTTCTGCCCGTCACTGGCAAGTCCCGTCACATGATCGTCTCCGCCATACAGATACCTTGGTCCGGCCATATACTGAACAATATCCTTGGTATCGCTTGCGCCGAAATCAACCCGCTGCAGGCCGGTCTCCGTTCCAATCCAGTAGACTCCCCCGTCCAGAACAACGCTGGTTACATCCCCGGTTACCGACATCGGCAGGAATTTGAGTGCTGCAGCATCGGTGACCCATTCAAGGGTAACCGGTATGGAGGCAGATCCGGCTTTGTAATAGGTCATTTCCTTGGTCTGCACAGCCTCCAGCTGAACAGGAGAGTAGCCCGCACCCGGCAGCTTCTCCGCAAGCACGGGCGCTGCCGGCAGTACGAACAGCGTTAAGGCAAGCAGTGCACCCGTGATCTTCACGCCATTTCTTTTCATCATGTACATGGTAAGCTCCCCTTTCCTTATTGGTAGATATGCGATACGCCGGTTTGTGTAATAACCAGTACCCCCGTACTTTCATCCGGTAAAAGCAGAAGCACCTTATCATCGTACAATTGCTTGCCTTGTGCGGAATAACTTATCATTTCATTCGTGACGAGATTGATTTTGGTGACTCCGCTGTCTGTTCCGATCCACAAATAAGTCCGGGTTTTGTCCAATACAGAGGTGTTAATCCCCCGCATCGAAGCGAATATGGAAGGTTTGATATTAAATTCATAATTTACAAAGGTTATTGCATTCACAAGGTTCGGCATGGTCACATCCTTGTTCGCTATCGAAGGCGTGTATGAAGGGTCCTGGAGGAAGGTCAGGTATTGCTTGGCCAATCCTTCTGCTCCTGTGGAGCTGAAGGAGCTTAAGGCTTCGGCATAGGTATACAGCTCCGGAGCTTTGGGCTCAGGTGTTGGGGTTGGCGTCGGCGTTGGAGTTGGTGTCGGCGTCGGTTTCGTTGTTGGTGTCGGTGTCGGCACTGGTGTCGGGGTTGGCGTTGGACCCCCTGTACCCGGGCTTGAGGTTGGAGCCGGAGTTAGAGTAGGGGCCTGGCTTCCCGTGCCGCCGCTTGAACCGGTTCCTCCCGAATGGCCGGCCGCCGAAGTGATCAGATGACCTGAAGCATCAAAGTCTTGTCCGCCTATGCGCACCTTCGCAGCATTCATCGTCAGTTTGTCCGGCTTGACAGAGAAAGACACGCCTTCTCCATTGACCACCGCTTCTGCGATTATTCCTTCACCGGTTATAGTTGCTGCGCTGTTCAAGGTCATTTTCTTGACAACCCCGCCTTTATTCAGCTTAATCGCTGAGCCGCCTGCTTTGGACGAGACGTTGAAGCTTCCAATCTGGCCGCCCTCCAGCGTGAAGCTTGCCGGTGCAGCTACATTCAATTCATTAACATCCCCTGATACAGAGACAGCATCGGAAGCCCGCGTAAGCAGGTTAACGGTACTTATCGCCTGGCCGGATTCATTAACGATCCTTGCAGCCGAGGTTACATCCATCTTCCCGGCAGTTGTCTTCCCCTTCAGAATAACTCTTACAGGAGAAGCGGGTTTGCTGATAACAATGCTGCCTACCTGACTGTCTGTCAGCGTAATACTGTTCACACCGCCGCCGTTTATGTAGACGGTGCCTCCAATCTTAGCATTGATGAAACTCAGATTACCTTCGCCAACGCCGGGAGTAATATATACATTCCCTGAGAAGTTCAGATCCGATAGCGTGCCTCCAGCTGTGTTAACAATCAGGTTGCTTCCGGAGGTTCCCGAATGATCTCCGCCGTCGGCAACCAAGAGGCCCATGGTGTTATTCATCATCTTCACGGCCTCGGCCCGCGTCAGTGCCTTCTTGGGCTGGAACGCGCCTTGCGGTGTTCCAGCCACATAACCAGCTTCCTTCATAGCATAGACCGCTTCCTTGGACCAGCCGGCAAGTTGAGCATCATCGGTAAACGGGACGAAGGAATTCCCGGAGGCTGCAACATTAAATACTCTGCTGAGAATCAGCGCCGCCTGCTCACGGGTCAGGATCTCCAGCGGATTGATCCTGCCTTCGCCGTTACCAATAAGGGCACCGGCAGCAACCGCTTTGCTGATGTCAGAGGCGTACCATGCCGTCTTAGGGACGTCGGTAAAGCTCTGGCCGCTCTCCTCACTGAAATGAAAGATCCGGTTAATCAGGGCGACGAATTCTGTTTTTCTGATTCCGTCATTCGGCAGAACGAGACCTTCCTGATTGCCTTTGAGCAGCCCCATCTCTTTCCACGAGGCTATTTCCTCTGCGGCCCATGCAGGAATCTTCTCCGCTACTTCTGCAGATGCTGCGGGCATGCCCGTAAACGCCACGGATGACACTACGGCGAATACTCCAAGCGTCTGCTTCCATTTGAACTTCATATGCACTCCTCCTCAAGGTTTTGTTAAGCGGTACTTCAGCTGATAACTTCGTACACAACTGTTTCGGAAGCATGTGCTGCATAATCTCCAGGGGTGACATCCTTTTCAGGTAATCTTTTCAAATTGGCAGGTTTCTTAATGTCACCTCCATGTCATATTATCAATGTTATTGTAGTAACATTTACCCACATTCTATTTTTAATCATAACAAATTGTCAATACATTTATTAAATAGAGAGATATTCTTCCTCCCTTTTCCACAAACTCCCATAACATCGTAAATTTCCATGTAAAATCAATGTTGTTTGCGCTTACAATAATCCATTGGTCAAAAATAATTACTGCGTACTTTCTGGATAAAATGATTTTTATATGTCTTTTTGCATGAAAAAACAATTGACAGGCTTCTTGCTATCATGAATAATGAAAGCAATATTGTTACTACAAATATTAGTTACTCAATCAATCACACACAAAAATCAGAAACACCTCACTCAGAAGAGTCATATAACATTACATTGAGGAGTGTGAACGCGTAGGGGAGAGTAGGGACTAAGGATAAAGAGCGTAGTCGCGTCAACTTATTTGCCAATACCAATCAAAGGAGCGATTAACGAATGAACAAACGGATGATTGCAATGATCTCAACGATGCTGGTTACCGCCTTAACGGGCTGCTCTTCTGAAGCTTCTAATAACAGCCCGGCCAATAACGGAGGCTCCGGTGCAAAACCGGAAACACTCCGTATTGCTATGGGTTCGCCCGGCGAAGGATTGATCAAGGTCTGGGAAACGATCGGCAAAGAGTTTGAAGCGCAGCATCAGGGGATTAAGGTGGAATTCAGCTATCAGGACGATGACACCTATCAGACGATCGGATTGCCAAATCTGCTAAGCGGCAAGAACGCTCCTGACCTGTACTTTGAATGGGCGGGGCAGCGCCTGCAGACAAGAGTAGCGGACGGTTATGCGGCGGATATTACAGAGCAGCTCCAAAGCTCAGGACTGAAGGATATGTTCGCGGAGGGTACCTTCAATGGTATGGTAATCGACGGCAAGACGTATATGATTCCAACTGCGGGCGATGTGACGAACGTAATCTTTTACAATAAAGCGGTATTCAATGATCTGGGTCTTCAGCCGCCAGCTACCTGGGAGGAATTCCTTAAGGTATGCGAGACCATCAAGCAGGCAGGCATCACCCCGCTCGTGATCGGCAACTCCGATCTGTGGACGGCAGGCAACTGGGTCGCCCATATCATCTCCCGGGTTGTGGGCGAAGACGCCTACAGTGAGGCTATGCAGCTGAAGCAGCCGTTCAATTCACCTGATTTTGTCAAAGCCTACGGTTACGTGCAGGAGCTCTGGGATAAAGGCTATATTAACGAAAATGTAACCGCCGCAAGCGACAGTGAGGCGGACATGCTGTTCCTGAACGGCAGCGGTGCCATGCATCCGATCGGAAGCTGGCTCGCTCCAACCGCAGTCGAAGAGACACCGGAACTTGAGCTTGGCTACTTCAATACTCCGGCCATACCGGACGGCAAGGGCAATCAGGAGAGTGTAATCGGCGTGTTGAACGGAATGGTGGTCAATAAAAACTCCAGGCTGATCGACGAGGCTATTGAATTCATGAAGCTCTACAGCTCCCCCGAATCCTCCAAGAAGCTGTCCGATGCCGGGGCTGTACCGATTACCAAAGACGGGATCGACAAGGAGACCATGCTTCCGCTCTCGCTGGAATTGAACGATTTGATGGAGAATGCTCCGGCACTTGTGTCGCCGCCCGATACCGGCTATTCCATCGAGGTCGCCAACGCGCTCAATATGGCCACCTCCGAGGTTATCGGTGGCGCCAAATCACCTGAAGAGGCTCTGGCTGAGCTCGAGACAACCATCGCCCCTCTGAAGTAACGATGAGTACGTCCGTAAGGCGGCTTCATCCGGAAATCGAAGATTACGCATCCCCCCTTATACCTTGAATTGGAGGTGGACCCATGTCCGGCCGAAGCAATAAATTCTCTCCCTACCTGTTCATATCTCCAGCCCTCCTGCTGTTTGGCTTTGTTGTACTTGTCCCCGTCCTTATGACCTTCGTATTCAGCTTCTACGATTGGAATGGGATCGGCACTATGAAATTCACCGGCTTCGACAACTACATCCGGGCTTTTCAGGACCGTGTCTACATGAACTCCTACGGACACACGCTTATCTATATTGTCGCCACTGTCTTTGTTGAAGTCATTGCCGGACTCGGGCTCGCAGGCTTGATCACGATGGGCCGCAAGGGAAGCGGACTCTTCCGGCTCGCCTTCTTCGTGCCCGTCATGCTGCCGATGATAGTCGTCTCCTACTTATGGAAATTCGTCTATAATTCCGACTTTGGCCTCATCAATATCCTGCTGGAGAAGATCGGTCTGGAGAGCTGGACCCGTGTCTGGCTGGGCAACCCCGATACCGCGCTTTATGCCATCTGCATCGTATCCGGCTGGGTCTACGCAGGCTTCTATATGACCATCTTTTATTCCGGAATCCAGCGCATCTCTAGAGAAGTCTATGAATCGGCCTATCTGGACGGCGCAGGGGAAGGACAGATCTTCTTCAAAATCAAGGTGCCCATGATCCGTAATCTGGTGGAGACAGGCATCATGCTGTGTGTACTTACCGGCTTCCAGTCCTTCGATCTGTTCTATGTAATGACCAATGGCGGACCGTATAATTCAACCGAAATCGTTACGACCTACCTGGTCAAAGTAGTCTTCACCCATATGAGCATCGGCTACGGCTCCGCACTTGCCGTCATCATGACAATTGTGATCGCAGTGATCGGGCTTGTGGCCGGCAGACTGAATAAGAAAGACTCCAGTGTACTGGAGTATTAGGAAGAAACGGCTTCGCAGTCCTCTGAAAGAGGCTTCGGGTGATGACTCAGGTACTTTGCGGGGACCCCGATACATGTAAACTCTGACATTATACGAAAGTGAGGTGTACCGCTTGACGACCACAGCCCTGGATCTCAAGAAAGACGCTTACAGCGGCGGGGAAGCGGCCAGCCGCAGAGCGTTCTCGCATATTATGTATTATCTGTTCATGATCTTCATTTCCTGCTTCTATTTCTACCCGATTCTCTGGCTTATTCTCTCCTCCTTCCGTGAGAACCGGGAGATCTTCTCCGCTCCATTCGCACTGCCGGAACAGATCAATCTTCAGAACTGGTCCAAAGCCTGGACCGTCGGCAATATGAGCACCTACGCCGGCAACAGTGTAATTGTAACCTCGGCCACCGTTGCGGGCATCCTGCTCTTCGCAAGCCTCGCAGCCTTCGCCTTCAGCAAGCTCCGCTTCCGCGGCAGCAGCTTCCTGATGCTGATGTTCGTATTCGGACTGTTTATGCCGCTGCAATCCTTTTTCATTGCCCAGAGCTATATTTTTGAGCAGCTGAATTTGAAGGATTCCTATATGGGGTTAATTCTCCCTTATATTGGAACCGGTCTTCCGCTGGCCATCTTCCTGCTCAAGGCATACTTGGACTCTATCCCGAAAGAGCTGCTGGAAGCTGCCCGGATAGACGGCTGCGGCAACTGGAGAATGTACAGCAGAATTATCCTTCCGCTGCTTATTCCGAACATGGCCACCGTCGGGATCTTCTCAGCGCTGAATGCATGGAATGAGCTGCTGCTGGCCATGCTGTACATCCAGAATGATGCACTGAAGACGATACCGGTTGGTCTGCTGGCCTTCTCCAGCCGGTATATGACCGACTATAAGCTGCTGTTCTCAGCACTCGCGATTATTACGCTCCCAATGATTGTCGTATACCTCTTCTTCCACCGCTACATCGTTGCCGGCCTGACAGAAGGGGCGCTGAAATAACCTCCCCCTGACTTCCTTCCTGTCCCCCACAACAACAAAAACCCCTTCGGGCAGACGTAGCGGAATCATGATATATCATGAGCTTCCAAGACGTTCTGCCCGAAAGGGCTATGCGTCATACTGTATTTAAGCCGGAGTAACTACTACCGGTTCTTCAACTTCTTCATGTACAGTCTTGATCTGAATCATGACCGTACTTGGATCGGTCAGCACTTCAATGCCATCCTGGAAAATGAGATCCGACACCAGCAATTGGTCGCCGATGGCAAGGCCGCTGATATCCACTTCCATGGAAGTAGGCAGATCGCCCGGCATACAGCGGACTTCTACTTCATAGATTTCCACCTGCAGTACGCCGCCTTCTTTGACGCCAACAGCTTCGCCTGCAAAATGAATGGTCACCTTGCTGTCCATGCTGATGCTCATGTTCACATGCTGGAAATCAATATGCAGCACTTTACCGGACATGGATTGCTTCTGGATGTTCTGAACCACTACCGGAACGGTTGTACCGTCGGTCAATTTCCCTTGCAGGATCGCCCGCGGATTCGTTCTCAGCACTTCCAGCAGTTCCTTCTCGTTCACTTCAAGACTAAGAGTATCTTTACCAATTCCGTACAGTACAGCCGGGATGCGGCCCTGCTTTCTTGCCACATTCAGGTTGGACTTCGTGTCAGACGTACGATTGCTTAGTTGAATAAATTTACTCATTGCTTGGTTCCCGCTCTCTTCGACCATAAATTCTTGTCACCTCAAGTGTAACATGACCATAGAATCTAGTCAAACCTGCAGCAATCAGACTTCATATTCAGCAAAAGGATCAGGGATCTCGATTCTATAGGCTTCCGCATCGCTGACGCCTACAGACAATACCGCCCGGCCGCCCGCTCCGCGTACCAGTCCGCCGCTGAAGATGACATCCTGCAGATCAGGACGTTTGCCCGGACCGATCGGGAAGTCGCTTCTGGCTGCGATGATTTTAATCGGGGTAGTCTCCAAAGTGTCCGGATTAAGCGAGAAGGCCATAGAGTAGTAATGCTTCTTCCCCAGACGGTCGAAGCAGGCAATATGCCCCAGCACACCTATATGGCCATTGCGCAGCAGATGGGCTTCATTGGCTCCGCCCCACTCTTCCGGCACGAACTGATGCTGCAGAATCTCCGCCTCCAGGAAGGTCTGTTCATGCAGCTCCTCCAGTGAATCAATAATGGTGAAGCCAATTTGTCCTCTGCCGCCCCGCTCTCCCTGCGGTCTGGTCAGTACACCGATTCTGCCATCCTGAAGCTCAATCAGCCGGATATCCTTCATCATTGCCGGACCGGAGGCGAAGTGATGAAGCGAGTCGATCCGGTATCCCCGGTAGAACTGGGTAACCCAGGAGACTATCTTGGGCGGATTATCCCCAGCCGTAATCACCTCAACTCCGCCGACAATCAATTCTCCCTTAACGCGGGTTACGCACGGGTCCTGCAGATTATAGGTATGGGTATGCGCACGGGGAACCCATACCCCATCTGCGCCGGATGTAAAAAAGAAGACTTGAGAGAACTCGCTATCCCGTTCCTCAACTCTTCCCAAGATCACTTCCTCCCCGTCATGCAGGAACGGAGCCGTTATATTGTAGACATCACGCCCGCCCACACCGGAGAAGACCAGCTTCTCCACGTGCACGGTACGGAGATTGGCATAAAAGGTATCCAGCAGTTCATTACAGGTTGCTGTCTTCGCCGGGCTCCTTGTCATTGCCTTCCTCCTCATATTCATTTGCCTTATCTATTGCCCAATCGTTCTCATCCGATTCCATCCGGATCAATTCCCCAGGCTGAATATTGAAATACGTACACAGCTTCAGCAGCAGATCCCGGGGATACTGCACCATCTCGTCTTTGTACATCCGCCGGACGGAATCGAAATGGTAATTAATGTCCTTCGCTAGCTTGCGAATCGATAATTTCGGGTCATGCTTATCCATAACCTCACTCAATTTACTGCGTATGACTGGCATCCATACACCTCCTACATCACTATATCCGGTGATTTCAAGGGAGTCAATAAATTGACAAGATTAAATGGTCATGTTATAGTTTGGGCAGGAAATTATTTGCAGAAACAAAACTTTATACCACTCATCCCCGGAAAATAAAGTCCTCTTTATTTTCTTTTTTTGTCCCCAAAAGTTCGATAATCAATAGGGAGGCTTTCTATTATGAACCACAGCAACCGCAATAAAAACATTGTTTTCCTGTCCACCAGCCTGCCTAGAGAATGCGGAATTGCCACCTTCACCCAGGATCTGCTGGATGAATTCACGAAGCTTCAGGGCTTCAACAAACCGCGCATCATCGCCATGAATAACAACGGGAACTACCGTTACACGGATCAGGTCATGCGGGAAATTAACCAACATCAGCTATCTGATTATATAGAATCAGCCAGGGACATCAACCAGTCAGATACCGATCTGCTAGTCATTCAGCATGAATTCGGCATCTACGGCGGAGAGAGCGGCGAATATCTGCTGCAGTTCACAGAAGAGCTTCAGATCCCTTACGTGGTTATCTTCCATACTGTCTTAACCAAGCCTACCCCCAAGCAGCATGAGATTATCACCCGGCTCGCCGAAGGAAGCGTCAAGGTAGTGACCATGGCCCAATCCACAGTAGAGGATCTAATCTCTGTCTATCATATTAACGCCGCCAAAATAGCATTCATTCATCACGGCGTTCCTTTTGTCCAGACCTCCACCCGTGCAGAGCTGAAGCTTCAATACAAGTTCGGCGAACGCAAAATCCTCTCGACCTTCGGCTTCCTGAGTCCCGGCAAGGGCATTGAATATGCGATTGAGGCTATGAGCGGCGTAGTGAAGCAGCATCCTGACGCGCTCTATATCATCTGGGGCAAGACGCATCCGGTCGTTAAACAGGAGACCGGTGAAGTCTACCGGCAAAAGCTGACCGATCTGGTGCATGAATTAGACCTGGTCAATAATGTGCTGTTCGTCGACAAGCTGCTGACCCAGGAAGAGGTCATTGAGTCCCTGGTGATGTCGGATATATATATGACTCCTTATCTGGGCAAGGAACAGGCCGTCAGCGGAACGCTCGCTTATGGAGTCGGCTATGGCAGAGTGATTATCTCCACCCCTTACCGCTATGCCGAAGAGATGCTGGCGGGAGGCAGAGGACTGCTGGCAGCATTCCGCGATTCGGCTTCCCTGGAGGCCTGTATTCTGGAACTGCTGGACAGTCCGGCCAAAGTCCGGGATATGGAACAGCGTACACAGGAACTCGGCAGTACAATGATGTGGAGTGAGGTTGCGAAGACCTATGCCGCCATCTTCCAGGACATTATAGGCCTTGCCACACCGGCTGACCGGAGTGTGATCTGATGCAGGCGCCAGCGGTGTTACAGTTCAAGCCGGACTATATGCGCCGGATTACCGATGATACAGGGATTTTTCAGCATACGAAATTCGGGGTTCCCGACCGTGCCAAAGGCTACACTACCGATGATAATGCGCGGGCTCTAATTGCAGCCGTTCTGATGTACAAAAAAAATCAGGACAACGCCTCCCTCGACCTGATCCATACGTACCTCTCTTTCGTCCACCATGCACAGACTGAAGAAGGCAACTTCCGGAACTTCATGGACTATAACCGTTCCTTCCTGGAAGAACGGGGCTCTGAGGATTGCCAGGGGCGTACCCTCTGGGCGTTGGGCTTCGTACTCTCCTATTCCTCCATATTGCCTGATAATCTGCTGAATACCTGCCGTTATTTAATCAACCAGGCGCTGCCGCATATCGCAGGCCTGCGGTCGCCCCGGGCTCTGGCCTATGCCGTGATCGGACTCAGCTATTTACCCGGGACTCCAGGAGCACTCACCTACTCCTTCCCTTATCCGCATATACCAAGTACAGAAGAAGAACGTGCCTTCCTGCCTGAAGCCTTCATCACAGAACTTATTGAATCTGTTGCCGTCCGGCTGAATGACCAATACAATCTCACCAAGGGCGAAGGCTGGAACTGGTATGAAGACAGTCTTACGTATGGTAACTCGATGCTGCCTTGGGCGCTGCTTAAGGCTTACAAGATTTCCGGCAATCCGGCGCTGAGAATCACGGCTAAGGAAAGCCTCGATTTCCTGATCTCCCGGACCTTCGCGCCGGAAGGCTATTACAAGCCCATTGGCAGCCACGGCTGGCTGCTGCGCGGCGGCAGCCCTGCGTTATATGATGAACAGCCCATCGAAGCCTGCGAAATGCTGCTGGCCTGCGAGGAAGCGGCCGTTGTGCTGAAGGACCCGGCTTATCTGCAGCGGGCTGACCTGTGCTACGCCTGGTATACAGGGAATAATTCCTTGCAGATCTCCCTGATTGACCCCCAGTCCGGGGCTTGCTACGACGGCATTCACAGCTCAGGGCTGAACCTCAATCAGGGATCGGAGAGCATTATATCCTTCTCGATTGCCCATCTGGTGACTCATCATGGATAAATACGCAACCATACTTGCAGGCGGTGGCGGCACCCGCTTCTGGCCGCTGTCCAGACAGGAAATCCCCAAGCAGCTGCTGAACATCAGCGGCAACGATATTATGCTGAACGATACCATCGAACGCTTCAAGGGCATCATCCCGCAGGAGAATACCGTTATTGTAACGAACCGCACCCAGGCGGTCCTGCTGGAGAGCATTATGCACAGTAGTGTTCAGAAAAGCAATATTCTGATCGAGCCTGTGGCCCGGAACACTTCAGCAAGCATCCTGTTTGCCGCCTTCTCCATCCAGCAGATGAGTGAAGGGGATTCCCTAATGGTTGTCCTGCCTTCCGATCACTACATTACCGATGAGCCGCAGTTCCGGCTTACGCTGGACGAAGCCTGCACCGTCGCGATGGAGAGTGACGCCATTGTCACGATCGGGATTAAGCCGACCTTCCCATCCACCGGCTACGGCTACATCGCTTATGACCAGGAGCCGATCGCAGTCAAGCCGGTTGCCGTATACGATGTAGCTGAATTCGTGGAGAAGCCGGATTTCAAGAAGGCACAGGGGTATCTGGCCTCAGGCAATTATCTCTGGAACAGCGGAATCTTCATCTGGAAAACTTCGGTCATTATTGATAACTTCAAGCGCTACCTGCCGCGGCTGTACAATACCATGCTGCCGATCCGCGATGCACTCGGTACAGATCAGGAGCAGGAGACCCTTAACCGGATTTATCCGCTGCTGCAGAATATCTCCATTGACTATGGCATACTTGAACGCTCTGATGAGGTAGTGGTGCTGTCCGGCCAGTTCGGCTGGAATGATATCGGCAGCTGGGACGCACTCGGGGCCATCTTCCCGCCTGATGATGAAGGCAACATTATCAAGGCCAATCATGTCGGCATCGACACCCGCAATTCCATTATCTATGGCAACGGGCGGCTGATTACCACCATCAGCGTTGACGGCTTCATCATCGCCGACACGGGGGATGCCCTCATGATCTGCCCTAAGGACAAGGCGCAGTCCGTCAAAGACATTGTGGATCTGCTCAAGGACAAGGGCATGCTGGAATATGTATAGGGGATGCTAATCATTATAGTAAGTTCTATTTGCATACAAAAGGGAGCACTGCCATTACAGCAATGCTCCCTTTGTTATGTTCTTATGGGTATTCTCTACTTGTCCAGCCTCAGGTCCAGGCCCAGAGGAATCCGTCGCGGTCCCAGGCAATCCGGCCGCCATGCAGCTTGCGGAAGGCCTTCTTCACTTCCTTGGATAACGAGGCATTGCCATTCTCATTCACGAATACAAATTCCTCACCGAAATTCGCCTTCACATATTCAATCGCAGCGGTCTGGTATAAAGTTCCTGTGAACTTAATCTCCTTCACCATCCACTCCGCTACTTCCTGTGCGGTTACTTCCATTGGGGGTACTGCTCCTTCCTGTTCATCCTGCTTGCACATTCCCCCATTATACCACGAATCCCGCCAGTCGATTCCACCATTCCAGCGGCCTTTACCTTTTGGCGAATAAGAAAGCTACGACAGGCTAACCACATAGGTCAGAAACTGATAGATATTATCCTTCAGTACCGTAGCTGTAGCCAGTAGCTTCTTGCCGGACGGACTCCAGTGGAGAGGGTCAGCCAGATGAAAATCATTCAGTACAGGTGTCTGCTCTCCGGTCTCCACCTCGGTAATGAACAGGTCCTGCTGGTCATCCGTCGAACCGGCCGCCGTGACCGCATAAGCCAGCAGCTTGCCGTCCGGCGACCAGCTGGTGCCGAAGATCTGCTGCCCTGAAGCTAGCTTAGACTGCTCATTGCCTTCGCTGTCACAGAGCTTCAGAGTCATCTCTCCGCGTCCGATACGCTCGACAATCGCCATCTGACTTCCGTCCGGAGAAGGAACCGCCCAGATCACATTCTTTCGCAGCACCTTGGTCTGCTTCGTCGCTGTGTCATAGGCGCTAAGCTGGCTGTCTTCACCTGTAACATAGAGAATCCGGCTGCCGGTCTGAACCACCTCATGCACATACGGGATGCCCGTCTTCACGATCGTCTCCTGCTTGCCGGTTAGATCTGCACTTAGAATATTGCCTTCCATATCAGGAAAAATCACATGCGCGTCATCCGCCCACTTTCCTTCCTCCACCCGAAACTCTGCATCGCTTACCTTCACCGGTGCACCCCCGGACAGATCCATAATATAACCGAATCCTGTGATGTCATGCATCTCCTTGAAGAAGACATGCGTCTTGTCCGGGGATATTTGCGGCGCGCCAACATTCAGCTCTCCAACCTGCAGCGGTGCTTCCTCACCAGTGGACAGGGTATGCAGATAGAGATTCAGCGGATACCGTTCCTGTCCTTCAATAATCTGCGAGGGAAGACTGCGGTTCTCCTTGGTCACTACCATTACATCCTCGCCGGCAAAATCCGTCCCCCGCACCCCCTCCACCTTCTGTATGCCCGCAAGCTTCAGCTTTGTGTAGACCGGTTCGCTGATATTATCGAGGACTGTAATTTTGCGGCCTGCCTTCTCTACAACCTCACGTGTATCTGTGCTCTCAGTACTACAGGCAGTAACCGATAGCAGAACAGCTCCGCAGAGCAGAATGCTCCAGATCTTGCCCCAGGCTCTATGGCTCTTATGATTCATTCAGGCTTCCCTCCAGCTCATCGCTCATGTTGCCTCTTCAGCATACTGGACGCTTATTTCCAGACCGCATCGCAAATATATCCAACTTGTAAACTTTATCCCTTCAGGTCACCAGCGGAAAAGACAGCTCAAACGCCGCCCCTTCGCCTGAGCCTTCCAGCAAGACAATGGTGCCGCCCTGCTTCTCCACCAGATTACGGACCAGCGAGAGACCAAGCCCTGTGCCGCCCGAGGCTCTGGAACGGTCACGATTGACCGTATAGAACGCTTCGAAGATCTTCTCCCGCGACGCCTCCGGAATGCCGATGCCGGAATCCTGCACGGTGATCCATACCCGCTGATCCCTGACCTCGCTGTACAGATGAATACTCCCCTGCGGGACATTATATTTGATCGCATTGTCCAGCAGATTGATGAAGATATGCATGAAGCTTTCTCTATCGATCCAGATATGCGCGGGCTGGGCGTCAAGCGTGACTGTGAGGCCGTAGCGCTCCGCCTTGCCTTTCATTCGTCCGCAGATATCGCGCAGCGTACTCTCAACCTCCAGCAGCTCTGCCTGGGATTCAAAATCATACTTCTCCAGCGCCGTTAATTGCAGCACCTTCTCCACCATCTCGTACAGCCGCTCTGTTTCCTTGGCGATACTCAGCTTGGCATCATGCAGCAGCTTGGGGTCATCGTCATACATATTCAGCAGATCAACATACGCCTTAATCGAGGTCAGCGGCGTCTTGAATTCATGGCTGATGTTCCCGATGTACTGCTTCTGCTGCTGCTCCAGCGCCTGAAGCTTCTCCACCGCCAGCTGGAGCTTGCGCCGTTCTTCATCCTTGGCGGCAATGCTGCGCTCGATCTCCCGGCTCATGAAGTAGATGCCCTCGGCCAGCTCCCCCAGCTCATCCTTGCGCCGCACCGGCGGAGCTGTGATATAGTCGGCACCGCGGATATCCTCCGCCGCCTTCTTCAGCCGCCCGATAGCGGCAGCCGCACGGTTGAAATACAGATACCCGAGGATGAAGCTGAATACCAGTACCGCGCCGCCTGTGGTCAGGAACAGATTCAGCAGCGTCTGCTGGAAGCTGCGGGCACCCTCCAGGGAGTACTGCAGCTGCACCACGCCCATCTGCCCCTCCGGCCCCTGCAGCGGGGCCAGGTAGAACAGCCTGTCGCCTTCACTCTGGTAGGCGACCTTGTTATTCAGCGCGTAGTCCAGCGCTGTGCTGAGATCCGGCTTGCCCGGCCCAGGCTCGCCTTGCGCCGAGGTGCCCGCCTGCTGGCCCTGGCTGTCGTACAGGGTCACCTCCAGGCCGGTGAATCCGGCCAGCTCGGCAGCCAGCGCCTTGCCGCGCTGCTGCATGAAGACCTGCGGCGTAAGGCGCGCACCGGTATAGTATGTCTGCTTCACGCGCAGATTGACCGTGTTGACGTGCTGGGCCAGATTGTGCTCCGTCTGGCCCTGCTCATTGCGCTCCACGCCGCGCAGGACGAAGTAGCTCAGCACGCCGACGGCCAGAATCAGCAGCACCGCCAGGAACAGGCTGAACTTCAGCTTAATGCTGATTCTCATGAGTAGCTCCCCGCAGGCACTGCCTTATAGCCTACACCGTAGACGGTTTGCAGGATATTCTGGTAGGGCTCGCCCAGCTTTTTGCGCAGCCGCTGGATATGAATATCCACGGTGCGCGTTCCTCCGGCATAGTCCATATCCCAGACCTGCTCCAGCAGCTCCTCGCGCATATACACCCGCTGCGGGTGCGAGAGCAGCAGATGCAGCAGATCGAATTCCTTCGGGGTCAGCTCCAGCGGCTCCCCGCCAAGCTCGGCGCTGCGCCGGTCCGGGTGAACCTGCAAGAGGCCGTATTCGATCAGCTCACTGCGGATCTCAGCCGTATTCTTCTCCAGCCGGCGCAGCAGCGCCTTCACCCGGGCCAGCAGCTCGCGGATCTCGAAGGGCTTGGTCATATAATCGTCTGCACCCAGCTCCAGACCGACAATTTTATCAACAATATCATTCTTGACAGTCAGCAGGATGATTCCAATATCATCCCGGTCCTCCAGCTTGCGGCAGACATCATAACCGCTTAGCTTCGGCATCATTACATCCAGCACCAGCACATTCGGACGGAAGGTATTCGCCTTGCTTAGCGCTTCCTCACCGTCACCGGCAGTATCGACCTCATAGCCTTCACGCCGCAGCGCGTAGGCAATCGCACTTACTATGGCCGGTTCGTCATCGACGACCAGTATTTTTTTCATAGACGGTTCATCCTTCCGCTCTCGCTTGTTCGGTTCGGTAATGCCCTTCAAGAATAACGCAGATGAAGAAGCCGGAGCAAGGAACCGGCAGGAGCCAAGCAAAGTTTAGGTTATCTTTAAGAAGACTTAAGCTTCATTTCAGTATTGTTGGGTAAACTGTACTTAGCTGAAGTTCACTAGCCGCCGTAAATGATGAACCTTGACCGATATAACCAACCACGAAAAGAGGATGATACACATGAATATAAAACATATGAATATTAAGCGTGTAATGATTGTAGGAACAATGATCGTAGCTATGTCGTTCGGAGGAACGGCCTGGGGTAAGCCGGCTTTACATACCCTTCCTGTCGCCAAATGGTCCACCTCTGATGTGGCCGATACCGATGAGCTGCTGGATGCCCTGAACCTGAACCCTACCTCTGACGAAGAGCTATACGACGCCTTGTATGACGGCAAATCCCTGCGTAACATTGCAGAAGAGAATGGCGGCAACGTGACTCAGGTCATTAACCTGCAAGTCAAGCAGCTGACCCAGCAGCTCGAAGCCAGACTCGCCAGCGGCAGCATCACCCCGCAGCAGTTCAACGTACAGAAGGCCGAGCTCAGGGAGATTGTCGCGCAGAGTGTCGAAACCTCGTTTGGCTGAGTGAATGGGCGCAGCGACAACTAAATAGGGCTGAAAGTATTTAAAAAGCTGTCCCTTTAGCAGACTTACTGCGTATGGGACAGCTTTTTTTATATCCGGCTCATATGCCTTCGCAGCAACACATTCAGATCATTCAAAGAGCACTATTGACCTAAGTCCCGCTCTTGTTATGATTAATAGATACTCTTAGAAGTGGAGGAATAGCTATGAATGATGCGCTAATGGAACGTTTGCAGCTTTTTTTAACCAAAGAAGGAAATCAGAGTCTGCTTGGTACACCGGCAACAGAGGAACAAATCGCTGAGGCAGAGAAGCAACTGGGTCTGTCGCTGGATCAGGATTATGTTCAATTCATCCGAAGCTTTGGCGGCGCCTATGCCGGACTATCCGTACACGCCTTCAGCAACGGTTCCTCCATCGGACGGGAGAGTGTGATCGAGTTAACGTTGTCCTTCCGCGAGGATTACAAGGATACCCCTATGAGCGGGCTGCTTGCACGAAGTGCAGTCTTTTCCATGGACGGCTCGGGCAACCCGATCCTGCTTGACCCCGAGGGCCGCGTGCTGCTCATCGACCATGATAACGGGGATTACGAGGTGATCGCAGAATCGTTTGCTGCGCTGATCGAAGAGAATTTTATGGAGTGGTAGCTTCATTCCTTGCAGCTAATTATTATCGATGACAATCATATCGATCCTCTGAAATGGAGTCCACTCCTCTACAATTTCCGCCATTATTTTGGTCTGGGTCATCGTCTTGGCAAAACCTACCGGGCAGAAACCTAATCCTTACGGTTAATGTCCCACGCTCCCATAGAGCAGAACTCGACCTTAAGGCCGGATGTGCCCGTAATATCTTCGAGAATCGGTACAATCAAATTGGAATAACGGTGATATAACCATTCTGAAGCAAAACGGCTCGGACTGTAGACGCAGTAAGTCTCCCCCAGCTGTTTGCCCTTCGTGCCCTTGAACCAGGTGTTGAAGCTGGGTGGTGAGATGCGGCCTTGGATATGATTCAAAGCTTGCGTCCAGACCTCATCCGGCAGCTCGATGGGAGGGCTTACAATTTTCTCAGAAGCTGAATCGCGGATAACGCTCTCCCCTAACAGAAGCTCCTCCACCGACTTCCCGAAGACCTGTCCAAGCTTCAGCAACACCCCGATATCAGGCAGGCAGTCACCCTGCTCCCACTTGGAAACCGCCTGATGGCTTACGCCAAGTAAGCTGGACAGCTCTGCTTGGGTCAGGGAAAGCCCCTTCCTTAAGTTCAATATATTCTGCCCGGCTTTGTTATTATCTATCAA